>NZ_FRBY01000014.1 GCF_900142735.1 Flavobacterium saccharophilum
TACACCATAAAAGCTACGGCCAATGGTTGCGATTCTGCAAACACTGGATTTGTAATTAATGCTCAGCCTTCAACACCAGCTGTTCCAACACTAAGCGTTGTGACCCAGCCAACGTGTGCAACAGCAACAGGAAGTTTTACGATTGACAATTACGATGCAGCTTACACTTATACGATAACTCCATCAACGGGAGTAACACAAACTAGTGGATCTGTTACAGCCCTTGCTGGAAGTTATACCATAAAAGCAACACTTGGATCTTGTAGTTCATCTGATTCAGTTGCAGCAGTTGTAAACGCTCAGCCATCGACACCTGTAACGCCAACACTAAGCGCTGTGACCCAGCCAACGTGTGCAACAGCAACAGGAAGTTTTACGATTGACAATTACGATGCGACTTACACTTATACAATAACTCCATCAACGGGAGTAACACAAACTAGTGGATCTGTTACAGCTCCTGCTGGAAGTTATACCATAAAAGCTACGGCTAATGGTTGTGATTCTGCAAACACTGGATTTATAATTAACGCCCAGCCTTCAACACCAGCTGTGCCGACACTAAGTGCGGTTACACAGCCAACGTGTGCAACAGCAACAGGAAGTTTTACGATTGACAATTATGACGCGACTTACACTTATACGATAACCCCATCAACGGGAGTAACACAAACTAGTGGATCTGTTACAGCCCCTGCTGGAAGTTACACTATAAAAGCCACGGCCAATGGTTGCGATTCTGCAAACACTGGATTTGTAATTAATGCTCAGCCTTTAACCCCAGCTGTTCCAACACTAAGCGCTGTGACCCAGCCAACGTGTGCAACAGCAACAGGAAGTTTTACGATTGACAATTATGACGCGACTTATACTTATACGATAACCCCATCAACGGGCGTAACACAAACTAGTGGATCTGTTACGGCCCCTGCTGGAAGTTATACCATAAAAGCTACGGCTAATGGTTGTGATTCTGCAAACACTGGATTTGTAATTGATGCCCAGCCTTTAACTCCAGCTGTTCCAACACTAAGTGCTGTGACCCAGCCAACGTGTGCAACAGCAACAGGAAGTTTTACGATTGACAATTACGATGCGACTTACACTTA
>NZ_FRBY01000013.1 GCF_900142735.1 Flavobacterium saccharophilum
AATGCCGGTACTTATACCAATACCTGGACCGTAACTGACGATTGTGGAAATACCTCTGATGTCTTTACTCAGATCATCACTATTGAAGATACTACGGCTCCAACATGGACAACTGCTGCAACTGCCCTTAATGTAACTTTGGAATGTAGTGATACTCAAGGATTGGCCAATGCACAAGCTGCACTACCGATTGCAGCCGATTTATGTGATACTGATGTAAGCAATATCATCAAAGTAAGCGGTTCGTTTACAGCTTCTTCAGGCTGTGGAAATGCCGGTACTTATACCAATACCTGGACCGTAACTGACGATTGTGGAAATACCTCTGATGTCTTTACTCAGATCATCACTATTGAAGATACTACGGCCCCAACATGGACAACTGCTGCAACTGCCCTTAATGTAACTTTGGAATGTAGTGATACTCAAGGATTGGCCAATGCACAAGCTGCACTACCGATTGCAGCCGATTTATGTGATACTGATGTAAGCAATATCATCAAAGTAAGCGGTTCGTTTGTACCTTCACAATGTATAAACTCAGGCACGTATACCAATACATGGACCGTAACTGATAATTGCGGAAATGTATCTGACATCTTTACTCAGGTAATCACAATTCAGGATACTACGGCTCCAACATGGACAACTGCAACTGACGCACTTAACGTTACCTTACAATGTAGTGATGATCAAGGATTCAATGCTGCTCAAAATCAAGCACCTGTTGCTACAGACAATTGTGGAGGAACATTAACTTATACCAAAACAAGTGGCACATTACAAAAAGGAAATTGCGGAAGTACCGGAACATATACTAATACATGGGTAGCGAAAGATGTTTGTAATAACACCTCAAGTATTTTTACTCAAATAATTACAATTGAGGATAATGCCGCACCATCTTGGATTACAGTAGCAGGAACCTTAAATGTAACTTTACAATGCAGCGATAATATTGGCTTAACAGCTGCGCAAGAACAGGCACCAATTGCAAATGCAAAATGTACCATTGTTACTTATACAAAAACAAGCGGTCAGTTTGTAGCTTCTCAAGAATGTTCTAACGCCGGCACTTATACTAATACCTGGATTGCAAAAGATGATTGTGGAAATGCTACAGATATTTTCACACAAGTAATTACGATCGAAGATACAACAGCGCCAACATGGACAACAGAAATAGCTTCTTTAAATAAAACTGTTCAATGTAGCGATGCTGCAGGATTGGAAGCTGCTCAGGCCTTATTCCCTGCTGCAACTGATTTATGTGATACTGATATGGCTAACATCGAAAAAACATGCGGTCAGTTTGTAGCTTCTGAAGGATGCTCTAATGCAGGTACTTACACCAACACATGGATTGTAAAAGATGCGTGCGGAAATACTTCTGAAACT
>NZ_FRBY01000012.1 GCF_900142735.1 Flavobacterium saccharophilum
CCACTAGTTTGTGTTACTCCCGTTGATGGAGTTATCGTATAAGTATAAGTCGCATCGTAATTGTCAATCGTAAAACTTCCTGTTGCTGTTGCACATGTTGGCTGTGTAACCGCGCTTAGTGTTGGAACATCTGGTGTTGAAGGCTGAGCATTTACAACAGCTGCAACTGAATCAGATGAACTGCAAGATCCAAGTGTTGCTTTTATGGTGTAACTTCCAGCAGGGGCTGTAACAGATCCACTAGTTTGTGTTACGCCTGTTGATGGAGTTATTGTATAAGTGTAAGTCGCATCGTAATTGTCAATCGTAAAACTTCCTGTTGCTGTTGTACATGTTGGCTGGCTCACAGCGCTTAGTGTTGGAACAGCTGGGGTTGAAGGCTGAGCATTAATTATAAATCCAGTGTTTGCAGAATCACAACCATTGGCCGTAGCTTTTATGGTGTAACTTCCAGCAGGAGCCTTAACAGATCCACTAGTTTGTGTTACGCCTGTTGATGGAGTTATTGTATAAGTGTAAGTCGCATCGTAATTGTCAATCGTAAAACTTCCTGTTGCTGTTGTACATGTTGGCTGGCTCACAGCGCTTAGTGTTGGAACAGCTGGGGTTAGAGGCTGAGCATCAATTACAAATCCAGTGTTTGCAGAATCACAACCATTAGCCGTGGCTTTAATGGTGTAACTTCCAGCAGGAGCTGTAACAGCACCACTAATTTGTGTTACTCCCGTTGATGGAGTTATCGTATAAGTATAAGTCGCATCGTAATTGTCAATCGTAAAACTTCCTGTTGCTGTTGCACAAGTCGGCTGTGTAACCGCGCTTAGTGTCGGCACAGCAGGTGTTGAAGGCTGAGCATTAATTACAAATCCAGTGTTTGCAGAATCACAACCATTGGCTGTTGCTTTTATGGTATAACTTCCAGCAGGAGCGGTAACAGACCCACTAGTTTGTGTTACTCCCGTTGATGGGGTTATCGTATAAGTGTAAGTCGCATCGTAATTGTCAATCGTAAAACTTCCTGTTGCTGTTGCACACGTTGGCTGGGTCACAGCGCTTAGTGTTGGCGTTACAGGTGTCGATGGCTGAGCGTTTACAACTGCTGCAACTGAATCAGATGAACTACAAGATCCAAGTGTTGCTTTTATGGTATAACTTCCAGCAGGGGCTGTAACAGATCCACTAGTTTGTGTTACGCCTGTTGATGGAGTTATCGTATAAGTGTAAGTTGCATCGTAATTGTCAATCGTAAAACTTCCTGTTGCTGTTGCACACGTTGGCTGGGTCACAGCGCTTAGTGTCGGCACAGCTGGCGTTGATGGCTGAGCATTAATTACAAATCCAGTGTTTGCAGAATCGCAACCATTGGCCGTAGCTTTTATGGTGTAACTTCCAGCAGGAGCCGTAACAGATCCACTAGTTTGTGTTACTCCCGTTGATGGAGTTATCGTATAAGTATAAGTCGC
>NZ_FRBY01000011.1 GCF_900142735.1 Flavobacterium saccharophilum
GGTGATTGTGGAACTACAGCTGCAGGAGCGGTAATGATAAAGTCTTTGGTGATTGTTTCACTATAACATTTGTCGGTTATTTTGTAACTAACACTTACTGTACCGCCTGCGCATAAAGTTGGTGCCATAGGATTTCCTATGAATTCCCCTTTGGCATCACAACCGCCACTTACTCCAAAACCTGATTTGAAAGTTTCAAATGCAGCATCCAAAGCAGCCTGATCCGCATAAGCACAAGCTGATGCGTTTACAGGATCTGGTGATTGCGGAACTACAGCTGCAGGAGCAGTTATGATAAAGTCTTTGGTGATTGTTTCACTATAACATTTGTCGGTTATTTTGTAACTAACACTAACCGTTCCGCCTGTGCATAAAGTTGGTGCCACAGGATTTCCTATGAATTCCCCTTTGGCATCACAACCTCCGCTTACTCCAAAACCTGATTTGAAAGTTTCAAATGCAGCATCCAAAGCAGCCTGATCCGCATAAGCACAAGCAGATGCGTTTACAGGATCTGGTGATTGCGGAACTACAGCTGCAGGAGCAGTTATGATAAAGTCTTTGGTGATTGTTTCACTATAACATTTGTCGGTTATTTTGTAACTAACACTAACCGTTCCGCCTGTACATAAAGTTGGTGCCATAGGGTTTCCTATAAATTCCCCTTTAGCATCACAACCGCCGCTTACTCCAAAGCCTGATTTGAAAGTTTCAAATGCAGCATCCAAAGCAGCCTGGTCAGCATAAGCGCAAGCCGATGCGTTTACAGGATCTGGTGATTGCGGAACTACAGCTGCAGGAGCAGTTATGATAAAGTCTTTGGTGATTGTTTCACTATAACATTTGTCGGTTATTTTGTAACTAACACTAACCGTTCCGCCTGTACATAAAGTTGGTGCCACAGGATTTCCTATAAACTCCCCTTTGGCATCACAGCCTCCGCTTACTCCAAAACCTGATTTGAAAGTAGCAAATGCAGCATCCAAAGCAGCCTGATCCGCATAAGCACAAGCCGATGCATTTACAGGATCTGGTGATTGTGGAACTACAGCTGCAGGAGCAGTAATAATAAAGTCTTTGGTGATTGTTTCACTATAACATTTGTCGGTTATTTTGTAACTAACACTAACCGTTCCGCCTGTACACAAAGTTGGTGCCATAGGGTTTCCTATGAATTCCCCTTTGGCATCACAACCGCCGCTTACTCCAAAACCTAATTTGAAAGTCGCAAATGCAGCATCCAAAGCAGCCTGGTCAGCATAAGCACAAGCCGATGCGTTTACAGGATCTGGTGATTGCGGAACTACAGCTGCAGGAGCAGTTATGATAAAGTCTTTGGTGATTGTTTCACTATAACATTTGTCGGTTATTTTGTAACTAACACTAACCGTTCCGCCTGTACATAAAGTTGGTGCCATAGGGTTTCCTATAAATTCACCTTTGGCATCACAACCGCCGCTTACTCCAAAACCTGATTTGAAAGTTTCAAATGCAGCATCCAAAGCAGCCTGGTC
>NZ_FRBY01000002.1 GCF_900142735.1 Flavobacterium saccharophilum
AGATGGTACTGCAGTTATGTGGGAGAGTATGTCGTCGCCTTTCTTTTGAAAACCCTGTTTCTAGCGAAACAGGGTTTTTTGTTTTACAAAATAGGCAGTTATCTGGGCCCCCCGATAGCTATCGGGGGTCGTGGTCTTTCTTTTAAGAATCCTCATCATTTATTTGATGGGGATTTTTTGTTTTATTACACTTTTGTTTTTTTACCGCAAAGTACGTAAAGGCCTTTTTATCGAAGTGTTTACTGCTGTGTTATTAAGGTCGCAAAGGCTTTTCGTTGCGAACTTTGCGTAATCCCTTGCGATCTTTGCGGTTAAATAGCAGTTACTGTACCTGATTTCTTTTGAATGTGAAACTATGAGGCATTCTGAATTGGAATTTGGGATTTAAAAGTTGGATTTTTTTTTAAAAACTGTACTTCTTGTTTACCGTAAACTGCGTTAGGGATGGGAGCGGCATCCTTTTGCGACACCCGAAACTTCTTTTCAAACGAAAAACGTCTATCGCAAAAGATATAGCGGACAGCCCGGCCCGGAGGGAAACGCCCATGTATACACTTGAAAAACTTCTTTGCGGTATTCTGATCTTAAATTTTATATATTTGTCGTATTATTACGATTGCCTAAAACTTCAATAAATACAAAAAATGAAAAATGTTTTTAGTACAGCGGATTGTAATGAATTTAAAAACAGGATAAATCAGCTTACACCAGAATCTAAAGCACTTTGGGGTAAGATGAATGTTGCACAAATGCTGGCCCATTGTAATGTTGCCTACGAAATGGTTTACGAAGGTATTCATCCTAAACCAAACGCCTCACTAAGATTAATTTTGAAATTATTGGTAAAGAATTCGGTAGTAAACGAAAAGCCATATCCTAAGAATAACCATACTGCACCTCAATTTATTATTAAAGAAGAACGTAATTTTAATATTGAACGTGATAGATTAATTATTTATTTAAATAAAACACATGAATTAGGTGATGATCATTTTGAAGGAAAAGAATCGCTTTCTTTTGGGAAATTAAGTGCTATGGAGTGGAATAACATGTTTACAAAACACTTGAATCATCATTTAAATCAATTTGGTGTCTAATTTTTTTAATTTTAAATGGTTGATTATGAAGAATATTATTTTAGTGTTTTTGCTTTTTTTTGGATTATCTTCGAACGCACAGAAACACGAAGTTCAGAAGACGATAGAATACTTTTTTGAAGGATTCCATCAAAAAGATACGGTTAAAATAAAATCGGTTTGCGCTGACAATATGATTCTTCAGTCAATAAGTGAAAGTATGAGCAAGGGTAATAAATTATCTGATGAAACGGCAAAAGAATTTTATAAATCGATTGCTTCAATTCCGTCAAGCATGAAATTTAAAGAGAAAATTTTAAGCTATACTATTCAAATTGATGGCACAATGGCGCATGTTTGGGCACCTTACGAATTTTATCTGAATGATAAATTTAGTCATTCAGGTGTGAACACTTTTACTTTATTTAAAGAAAAAGATAAATGGAAAATTATTTATCTGATTGATACAAGAAGAAAATAATCTTTTATTATGCCACGTAAGTCGCATAATAAAGACAGATATCTGCCAAAACACATTCCTCACATTTTGGCTTTGGTCTGCAGGTTTCTCTTCCTAAAAAAGAAATTACCATTCCAATTTCGGACCAAATTGATTTAGACAGGACTTGCATAAGTTCTTTTTCGACCTTAGTTCCATCTTTGCTTTCTTTTATTATTCCAATTCTTGGAGCAACTCTAATAACATGAAGATCAGCTATAATTCCTTCTGCCGGTTGGTGAGTTTCTCTTAAAATTACATTCGCTGATTTTCTCCCAATTCCTTTTAGACTCGTTAATTCCTTCATATTTAAAGGGATGTTTTTGTCTTCTTTGACGGTTTTTGCAATCTCTAAAATCCATTGTGTTTTTGTTGGATAATTTCGAACTTTGCTTACATAAGGCATTAAAGTTTCAGAATCTGTCTGTGACAAACTTTTGAGCGTGGGAAATTTTTCAAACAGGGATGGGGCAATTTTATTGATATTGGCATCTGAATCTTGTGCAGATAAAATTACCATCACCATCAATTGATAGGTGTTTTGATATTCAAGAGGATGTTTCTTTCCTTTATATTTTTCTAAAATAGGTTGTAGTTTTACTCCCCAATCTGATGCTTCTCCAAATAAATTCATTTTCTATTTCTTTAGATTTAAACAAAAAGTATTTAACTATCATAAAATTAAGTACTTTTAATGAAACCGATGATTTTATTTATGACATTTTGATTCCCCAGAATTTTTCTGTGTCCCAAACCGTCGGTTAAAAATAGTAATCCGTTTTCTAAATTTTCATAAATGTGAATTCCAGCTTTTACAGAAACTTCGGGATCATCATTATCATGTAATACTAAAACTGGAATTTGTACTTTTTGAGCTGCTTTATAAGCTGAAAAATCATCCATTTTTACTTCGTATTTATCTTCAAAATGATTACGCAGCTTGACGCTCATTTCGGGTTTCAAACCTAATTTTGAAGTAAATTCATCCAGGATATCCTGAACAATATCACCACTTCCAATTATTATAGCTTTTTCTACTTTTAATCCATCTTTGATAGCATTTAGAACTGACATTCCTCCCAAAGAATGACCAATTGTAATTTCAAAAGGGCCAAATTGTTTTTCAATTTCCAGTATTGAATGAATGAATTCGGACATAATTGTTGTTTTTCCTTGTGACTTTCCATGCGCCGGAGCATCAAAACTAATAGTAGAATATCCAATTTTTAGCAAGGCATCTGCGATTTTAAATAATTGTGTACCTCGGCCTGACCAACCGTGGACTAACAAGATTTTACGTGCACTTGTTCCGTATTGATACGTGATTATATTTTTGTCAATCGCGGGAACACTGATTGTCTTTTTGATACTTTTATTATCCATCTCAAGTTCTCGTTTGGGAACTTTATGTTTTATTGGTGTTGTAAAAAGTTGTGCAGCATAGGTTGTCGCTAGTTTCGTAGATATAAAAGCACATAATTTAGCAGATAAAATTATAAGCTGCGGAATTTTTAATGATTTAGTAGGATTAGTTTCCTTTTTTGCCATATTAATAAATTTTTTATAAGGGCTAAATGTTGCTTATTTTTTCCTAAATTTAGGAAACATAAATGTAGTACAATAATATAGATGTTTATAAATTTCTAAAATGGAAATATTTCATATCAGTGCAGAGTGTTATCCAATGGCTAAAGTTGGCGGTTTGGCCGATGTTGTTGGCGCATTACCAAAATATCAGACAAATGCTGGTCATCAGGTTCGAGTTGTTGTTCCTTGTTATGATACTAAGTTTAAAAAGGAAAATGATTTTGAATGTGTTCATTGGGGAAATGTTAAGCTTGGGAATTTCGATTTTCCGTTTAGTGTTTTAAAGGAAGCTTCTAATAAACTAGGTTATGAATTATATCTGATCGAAATAAAAGAATTATTTGACAGGCCAAATGTGTATGGGTATGAAGATGATATCGAAAGATTTCTCTCTTTTCAGATTGCAACTTTAGATTGGATTACCGCTCGTCAAACCGTTCCAAACGTTATTAATTGTCACGATCATCATACTGGATTAATTCCGTTTTTGTTGAAGTATGGATATAAATATGAAACTTTACGAAGTATAAGAACAGTAATTACCATTCATAATGGTTTATATCAAGGCTGGTTTGGATTTGATAAGCTATATTATTTACCAGAGTTTGATTTGATTCATGTTGGATTTTTAGAATGGAATAATTCTATCAATTCATTGGCTGTCGGAGTAAAGTGTGCACACGCTGTTACCACTGTTTCTCCTAGTTATTTGAACGAAATAAATATTGCCGCAAATGGTTTGGAAGATTTATTTAAATCGGTTAGAAGTAAATCAAAAGGTATTTTAAATGGTATTGATTTTGAAGTTTGGGATCCTTCAAAAGATCAAATGATTGTCGAAAATTATTCAACTGCAACTTTTGAAATTGGAAAACAAAAAAATAGAGAAAAGTTGTGTGAGCAATTTGAATTAGATCCAACAAAACCGTTATTTAGTTTTATAGGACGTTTATTTGAGGAGAAAGGTGGCGATTTGTTACCTCAGGCATCCGCTTTAGCTTTATCTGAAAACTTTGAGAATATTAACATTCTTATTTTGGGTTCCGGAAATTCAGTAATTGAAGAGCAGTTGGTACACTTGCGAACGGAGTATAATGGAAATTACAATGTTTTTATTGGTTACAATGAGGAATTAGCTCATTTAATTTATGCTGGTTCAGATTATATTTTAATGCCTTCAAGGGTTGAACCTTGTGGGTTAAATCAGATGTACGCGCTACGGTATGGGACAGTTCCTATAGTGAGAAGAACTGGTGGCTTGCGAGATACTGTCATTGATTTTGGAGATAATGGAAACGGAATTTGCCACGATCAGGCTTCGGTTGGAGATATTTGTTATTCTATAAATCGTGCGGTAAAATTGTACGGTGACAAAATAAATTTCAATGAAATTATAAAAAAGGGAATGACAACAGATCATTCCTGGGAGAGAGTTTGCCAAGAATATATCGAAATATACAACCTAATAATTGAGAAAAATGAAATTTAAAAAGAAAAATGTAGTTGCTATTATTTTAGGAGGAGGACAAGGATCACGTTTGTTTCCGTTAACAGAAACGAGATCTAAACCAGCGGTTCCAATTGGTGGAAAATACCGATTAGTTGATATTCCTATTTCAAATTGTATTAATTCTGATATTTTTAAAATATTCGTTTTAACACAGTTTAATTCGGCATCATTAAACGCACATATAAAAAACACTTTCAATTTTAGTATTTTCAGTCAATCGTTTGTTGATATTTTGGCAGCAGAGCAAACTCCTGATAATCCAACGTGGTTTCAGGGAACGGCAGATGCTGTTCGACAATGTATGTCACATTTCTTAAAACATGAATTTGATCATGCTTTGATTTTATCTGGGGATCAATTGTACCAAATGGATTTTAACGAGATGTTAGAAGCTCATATTGCTGCAAATGCCGAAATTTCTATCGCAACTTTACCAGTAAACGCTAAAGATGCGCCAGAATTTGGAATCCTTAAAACTGATCATGAAAATAATATTCATGCTTTTATAGAAAAACCAGATGCTTCTCTTTTACCTGAATGGGAATCGGAAGTAAGTGAGCAAATGCAGGAAAAAGGAAAAAAATATTTAGCCTCAATGGGTATTTATATTTTTAACCGACAATTATTAGAAGACTTAATGGCCGATCCGCATACGAAAGATTTTGGAAAAGAAATCATTCCGCAGGCTGTTGGAAAACATAAAATTCTTAGCTATCAGTATGAAGGATATTGGACAGATATTGGAAATATCGAATCATTTTTCGAAGCTAATATTGGGTTAACAGCTGATATTCCGGAGTTTAATCTGTTTGATAATGACAATAAAATTTTTACCAGACCAAGGTTACTTCCACCATCAAAATTTAGAAATTCGACAATCAATCAATCCTTAATTTCTGAGGGATGTATTATCAATGCTCAAGAAATTAAGAGATCTGTAATTGGTATTCGTTCCCGTATTGGAGAAGGAACAGTTCTTGAAAACTGTTATGTGATGGGTAACGATTTTTATCAGGATTTAGATGAATTAAATCATGAAGCGAGCATCAATAAAATTCATGTTGGAATTGGTGAAAACTGTTTTATACAAAATGCCCTTATTGATAAAAATGTACGTATTGGAAACAATGTTCATATTAGCGGTGGAAAGCACTTAGATAATTTTACTAATGAATTATATAGTATTAAAGACGGTATTGTTGTTATTAAAAAAGGTGCCATTTTATCAGATAATTTCAGAATTGAATAAGAATATTTAAAATTAATTATTGCCTTAAAAACCAAATATGTCTAAAGTAATCACGCATTCTCTATTTACTGATTTTGATATTGATTTATTCAAAGCAGGCAAACACTTCAAATTATATGAAAAGTTAGGAGCGCATTTAGTTGAAGTTAACGGAGTAAAAGGTGTTTATTTTGCCGTTTGGGCTCCAACGGCCCAGTCCGTTTCTGTTGTAGGTGATTTTAATTATTGGAGAGGAAATGACCATCAATTACAAGTTCGCTGGGATTCTTCTGGAATTTGGGAAGGCTTTATCCCTGAGATTACAAAAGGTGCTTTATATAAGTACAAAATTCAATCCAATATAAATGGAATTGTAACTGAAAAAGCAGATCCATTTGCCTTATACTGTGAAAAGCCACCTCATACTGCTTCTGTTGTTTGGGATTTAGATTATAAATGGAAAGATGAAAACTGGATGCAATCGCGCCAAAACCATAATGGTTTAGATAAACCCTATTCTGTTTACGAAGTGCATCTGGGCTCATGGAAACGCGGTGAGCATAACAGATTTTTGACTTATTTAGAACTTGCAGATGATTTGGTTGCTTATGTTAAAGAAACAGGATTTACACACGTAGAATTTATGCCGATAATGGAGTATCCTTATGATCCCTCCTGGGGATATCAGCTGACAGGATATTTTGCGCCAACTTCTCGTTTTGGAAAACCTCAGGACTTTATGGTCTTAGTTGATAAACTGCATCAGGCCGGAATTGGGGTTATTCTGGATTGGGTTCCATCACATTTTCCTGATGACGCCCATGGTCTTGGTTTCTTTGACGGATCACATTTATATGAACATCCCGATCGTCGAAAAGGATATCATCCGGATTGGAAAAGTTTGGTTTTTAATTATGGAAGAAATGAAGTTCGTGCATTCTTAATTAGCAACGCGGTTTTTTGGCTACATCATTATCATGCAGACGGATTAAGAGTTGATGCTGTCGCTTCAATGCTTTACCTTGATTATTCCAGAGAAGAAGGTGAGTGGGAACCTAATATTTACGGAGGAAGAGAAAATCTGGATACTATAAGTTTTCTTAAAGAATTTAATGAAGTAATCTATGCTAATTTTTCTGGAGTTCAAACTATTGCTGAAGAAAGTACTTCGTTTCCGATGGTTTCGAGACCAACTTTTACAGGTGGTTTGGGTTTTGGAATGAAATGGATGATGGGCTGGATGCACGATACTTTGAAATATTTTCAAAAAGAAACAGTCTATAGAAAATACCATCAAAATGATTTGACTTTTTCGATGACATATGCTTTTACGGAAAATTTTATGCTTCCCTTTTCGCATGACGAAGTTGTGTACGGTAAAAAATCTATTGCCAATAAAATGCCTGGCGATGAATGGCAGAAATTTGCTAATTTAAGATTGTTGTACGGTTATATGTTTACACATCCCGGAACCAAATTATTATTTATGGGTTCTGAGTTCGGACAGAGTGATGAATGGAATTTTGAGAAAAGTTTAGATTGGCATTTACTTCAGTTTGATTATCATTCAGGCGTAAAAAGAATAATTACAGATTTGAATCAATTATATAAATCTCAGCCTGCATTATATGAAAAACAATTTACTGGTGAAGGTTTTGAATGGATTAATTATTCCGATCATCAAAATGCTGTTTTATCTTACATCCGAAAAGGAAATAATGCAAAAGAAAATTTAGTCATTGTCGGGAATTTTACACAAGTTGTTCGTGAAAATTATAGAATTGGGATTTCACAGAAAGGTAAATTAATTGAAATTTTTAATACTGATGAAGCTATTTATGGAGGAAGTGGCATTGGAAATTCGGGTAATTTAAAAATTGAATCTTCACCTTATGATGGCAGGGATTATTCTGTAGAATTAACGTTACCTCCGTTGAGTGTGACCGTTTATTCGTTTGCATAAAATTTCTGGATTAATTTTTAGAATATCATTTTGTCATTTTTTGATTCTAATATTACCAAATTGTTGATTTTTTGAGATGTAATTTGTTAGTCAGACAGAAAAAACGTTTTCGTGAATAAACCTCATATTCATAGGGCTTTATGTAGTTTTTTTGTATGTTTGAAATAGCGATATAGTTAGAATAATTAATTCAATAGCGATATGATTACAAATACATCATTAGAATATAAAGGCGATTTATATCCATCAAAAATTGTCTCGTACGAACATGAAGGCGATTCTATTTTTTTTCATACAGATAATAAAGTAATCTTAAAAGTCACTATTCTTAGAGACAGTTTAATTCGATTTCGTTTTACTACAAAAGGTTATTTCAGTAATGACTTTTCGTATGCAATTGATAAAACCCAACTTCACGGTTATAATTTTCTGGAACTTACTGAAGAAGAAACGTATTTTTTGATAAGAACAAGCAAAGTAAAATGCAAAATTCAAAAAGCAGATCTTCGTTTATCCATATATGATTTAAGCGATCTTTTGATTTTGGAAGATGAACTTGGATTTCATTGGGAAGAAAGCTATGAGTATGGTGGTAATATCGTAAAAATGAGCAAATCTTCTAAAGACGGAGAATGTTTTTACGGTCTTGGTGACAAAGCCACTCAGATGAACTTAAAAGGCAAAAGACTTGAGAATTTTGCTACAGATCAATACGCTTTTCAAAAAGAACAAGATCCATTATACAAAGTAGTTCCTTTTTATATTGGTTTACATAACAAACAATCGTACGGAATTTTCTTTGACAATACCTTTAGAACTTTCTTTGATTTTTGTCAGGAAAGACGAAATGTTGCCAGTTTTTGGGCTGAAGGAGGTGAAATGAACTATTATTTCATTTACGGCCCGCAAATGCAGGATGTCGTAACAACTTACACTGATTTAACCGGAAAACCAGAACTACCACCTTTATGGGTTTTGGGTTACCATCAATGTAAATGGAGTTATTATCCGGAAAGTAAAGTAAAAGAAATCACTTCGAAATTTAGAGAACTTAAAATTCCATGTGATGCTATTTATCTGGATATCGATTATATGGAAGGCTTTCGATGTTTTACCTGGAATAAAGAATATTTTCCAGATCCGAAAAAGATGGTGGCTGAATTAGCCGAAGATGGTTTTAAAACGGTTGTTATTATCGATCCCGGAATTAAAATTGATAAAGATTATTGGGTTTATCAGGAAGCTTTAGAAAAAGATTATTTCTGCAAAAGAGCTGATGGGCCTTATATGAAAGGAAAGGTTTGGCCAGGAGAATGTAATTTTCCAGATTATACAAATCCCGTAGTTAGAGAATGGTGGGCAGGGTTATTTAAAGAATTAATTTCGGATATTGGAGTAAAGGGAGTTTGGAACGATATGAACGAGCCGGCTGTAATGGAGGTTCCGAATAAAACTTTCCCAATGGATGTTCGTCACGTTTACGACGGAAATCCTTGTAGCCATAGAAAAGCACATAATATTTATGGTACGCAAATGGCAAGAGCGACCTATCATGGTGTTAAACGCTTTGCTTATCCTAAACGTCCTTTTGTTATTACCAGATCTGCTTACTCGGGTGCACAGCGTTATACATCGTCATGGACAGGTGATAATGTCGCAACCTGGGAGCATCTATGGATTGCCAATATTCAGGTTCAAAGAATGTGTATTTCAGGAATGGGCTTTACCGGTTCTGATATTGGTGGTTTTGCAGAACAGCCAACAGGCGAATTATATGCACGTTGGATTCAGTTAGGGGTTTTTCATCCTTTCTGCAGAACACATTCTTCCGGAGATCATGGTAATCAGGAACCGTGGGCTTTTGACGAAGAAGTGATCAATATTACCAGAAAGTTTGTGAGTCTTCGTTATCAATTATTGCCTTATTTATACACGATGTTCTGGCAGTATATTGAAGAAGGTATTCCGATGTTAAAACCATTGGTTTATTATGATCAGGAAGATATTCAAACGCATTATCGTAATGATGAATTCATCTTTGGAAATGAAATTCTAGTATGCCCAATTCTTGAACCTAATGCTGTAGGTAGACGTATGTATATACCAAGAGGTGAGTGGTATAACTACTGGACAAATGAGTTTTTAATTGGAGGTAGAGAATTGTGGGTTGATACTAAATTTGACGAAATTCCGGTCTTTGTAAAAGCAGGAGCTATTATTCCAAAATATCCGGTTCAGCAATATGTTGGTGAACTTGAGTTTGATGAATTAACGCTTGATTTATACTTTAAAATAGGTAAAGAACAATCTTTTGTATATGAAGATGCACAAGATGGATACGATTATAAAAAAGGGCGCTATAGCTATTTATCATTTCGAACAATTGGAAAAGAAAAAGAACTTATTATTCAGCTGCATAAAGAAGGAAAATACGATACGTCTTACAGCAAATATAGAATCAACTTAATTGGATTGCCGTTTAAAGTTACTGAGATCGAAATCGATAATGAGAAAGTAGACTTTGATAAAATCATTTTTGAATCAAGTCATGTTTTACTTGTTGATAAAGGTTTTAATGAACTTCATATTGTTGGTGAATAATAAAATTATGATAGGTTTTAATTTAATTATGTAAAAATTTCAAGTAATAATATTTGTATTTTTACTTAGTATTTTAAAATTTATAAATAATGAAAAAGTATTTACCTATAGGAATTTTCGCAGCACTATTAGTCTGTGCATGTGCCACAAATCCAATCACTGGAAAGCAAAATCTAAATTTTGTTTCAAATAGTGAATTGTTTCCGACATCATTTCAACAATATAATGCTTTTATAAAGGAAAACAAAGTTATAACAGGTACAGCTGACGCTAAAAGAGTTGACCTTGTTGGTAGTAAAATTAAAGCTGCAGCAGAAAAATATTTAGCCTATTTAGGACAAACGCAATATCTAAAAGATTATCGCTGGGAGTATAAACTAGTCGATAATAAAGAAGTAAATGCCTGGTGTTTACCTGGAGGGAAAATTGTGGTATATTCCGGAATTTTGCCAGTAACACAGAATGAATCAGGATTAGCAACGGTTATGGGACATGAAGTTTCTCATGCTTTGGCAAACCACGGAGCGCAAAGGATGTCTGCGGCACAATTACAACAAATTGGAGGTGTAGCTTTAGATGCGGCAACAAGCAATAAATCTGAATCTACCAGATCAATTTTTTCACAAGCCTACGGAATAGGTTCTGAAGTAGGAGTAATGCTTCCTTTTAGCAGAAGTAACGAAAGTGAGGCTGATAAAATTGGATTGACATTGATGGCGATCGCGGGTTATAATCCAGATGATGCTATTGCTTTTTGGAGTAGAATGTCAGCAAGTTCAGGTGGAGGAGGAACTCCCGAATTTATGAGTACTCACCCTTCTGATGCAACCAGAATTGCTAATTTAAAATCACTTATTCCACAGGCGAAAGAAATGGCCCTTAAAGTGGGAACAGTCAGATAATATAATACTTAAACAAAATACTAAAGCTATTCTTTCCAGGGTAGCTTTTTTTATATGTGTTACTTTTTGAAAAAGTTGTTAATTTAATAATGCAGGATTTGAACAAAATCTATTTAATTATGATAAAAAATAGATAAATTCGTAGCCATTAACAAAACCATTTCTATGAAAAACCTACAAAAAGGAGATAAAAAATTATTAAATGCCTGGGCATTTTATGATTGGGCAAATTCAGTTTATACGCTTACTATTGCCTCGGCAGTATTTCCTATATTTTATGAAGCCTTATTTCCAAAGGATAATCATTATATCGATGTTTTTGGGATGCATCTAAAAAATTCTGCTTTAATAAGTTTTACGACCGCAGGTGCCTTTTTAGTAGTTTCATTCATGTCGCCACTGTTATCAGGTATTGCAGATTATGTTGGGAATAAAAAGGTATTCATGAAATTTTTCTGTTATTTAGGAGCTCTGTCTTGTATGGGATTATATTGGTTTGATCTTGATAATATTTATATAGGATTGGCCTTTTATTTCTTAGGATTGATCGGGTATTGGGGAAGTTTGGTTTTCTATAATTCTTATCTGCCAGATATTGCTTTTGAAGAACAACAAGACAGAATTAGTGCAAAAGGATATTCGTTAGGCTATATTGGAAGTGTGATTTTATTGATCATTAATCTAGCCATGATTATGAAACCAAAACTTTTCGGAATTACCGGCACTGATGGCGAAGCTGCAATGAAAGCTATGCGTTATTCTTTTATTATGGTGGGAGTTTGGTGGATCTTATTCAGTCAATACACTTATTATTATTTACCGAAGGGAAGTAAGCAAAATGGGCAAAAATTAACAAATGATGTGGTTTTTAACGGTTTCAGAGAATTGAAAAAAGTTTGGGGCCTGTTACAGGATAATATTCCATTAAAAAGATATTTGGGTGGTTTTTTTGTTTCAAGTATGGCGGTACAAACCGTGATGCTTGTAGCTACCTATTTTGGGGCGCAGGAAATTCAATGGTCATCAAAAGAAGAAGGTACGATTGGTCTGATCATTTGCATTTTAATCATTCAATTAGTGGCAGTTGTTGGTGCAGTTTTAACTTCAAGAGCTTCTGCTAAATTTGGTAATATCCCAAGTTTGATTGTTATTAATATAATTTGGGCTGTTTTTTGTGCGTTGGCATTTTTTATTACTTTACCAATACATTTCTACGTTATGGCTACTGTAGCAGGATTTGTAATGGGTGGAATTCAGGCACTTTCACGTTCAACATACTCTAAATTATTACCAGAAACGGAAGACACCGCTTCTTTTTTCAGTTTTTATGACGTTGCAGAGAAAATCGGAATTGTAATAGGGATGTGCGTTTATGGAATTATAGATCAAATAACAGGAAGCCCACGCGCGGCAATTGTAATTTTGGGAATTTTCTTTGTTACAGCCATTTTTCTTTTAAGAAGAGTACATAAAAAAGAGATCGTTACTTAGTAAGGCATTTTAGGATACTCTATATAATTTATTTTATGTTAAGCCGGGCATTGATTTTTAAAATCATTTGTCTGGCATTTTCATTTTTGGGATTTAAATCTACTGACTTTTGATAATTTTGTTTTGCCAAGTCTAATTTTCCAATGGCTTCGTAAATTTCTCCTAAACTGTCATATGCATTTGCCGATTTCGATTCAGAACAATTAAGAGTAAAAATCTGAACAGAAAGACCTAATTGTTTTTTATTATAAAAATGATAGCCTAAACTATTCAGGTTTTCTTCAAAATTATAATCGGGATTTTTTAACTTCAATTTCTTAAATAGTATAATAGCAGCTTCAAAATTGTTTTCAGAGAAAATCTCGATTAATTCTGTTTGTGGCGTCTTAATCTGATTTAAGGTTAATTCGAGTTTTTTCGAAGTATAATTCGGACGGGAAATAGTTATTCCTTCCAGTTCATTTTTTTTGTTCAAATCAAATCGAATAAGATTTGGATAATTGTCAACCTTGAAAGTATTATTTCCAAAGTAATACATTTTACTTTTTTCAGAATTTGTAATGTCTTTTAAATATGATGAAATAAGATATAAAGTGCCATTTTCTTCAAAAATTTTACTAGGACCTAATCTATCATAACCATACAGAATTTCAGTATAATATCCGATAATTTTTTGTTTTAAAATTGGCGGAATTTGTTGTGTAGATGTTTTATCTATTGCCTTATTCCAACCTAATTTCTTGATTATTTCATTCTCAACGTAGCTCATTACTGGTAATCGGTTTGGTTTGTCACCATTTGCTAAAATCGCGATTCCATTTCCATTTTTCATTGTAGCCAATAAATCACCACCAGTTCCTGTATTGGAGCCATCGTGCGAAAACCATTCAAGATTTCCCAGTCCAATACTTCTTTGCCACCCATAACTCCAGCCTCTTGGACCATTCATCGTAACAATATCCGTTACCTTTTTAGCAACTGCATTTGAAATTACTCTGTTGTCCTTTCCTAATAATGCTTTTTGCATTTCAATGGCGATCAACGCCAGTTCAGTAGGAGTAGACCATAAACCAGATGGTGCAATCTGTGGTGTAATTGGAATTCCGGTTTTAATAATTTCACCTGTGCTGTTATGGACTTTTGCAATATTGGTCAAAAATCCTTTTTCATTAGGTTGGATCATTGTAGAATTTTGCAATTGTAAAGGGTCAAGCAAATTTTCTTTTACAATTTGTGCCAATGGCTTTTTAAAATGATCCTCGAGTGCACATTGAATAATGACATAACCACCGCCACTGTATTCCCAATTTGTTCCTGGTATAAAAAGGAATTCAAGAGGCTTTTTAGAACGAGGTAATAATTTTCCTTGTAAACTTTCTACAATTGTAGGAATGGAATCTCCTTCATAATAATCTTCAAAACCACCTTGACTAGTACCAGCTGTGTGAGACAAAAGTTGTTTCCATGTCACATTACTATCCTTTGTGAAATTACTTTTAGGAAGCTTCCATCTTTTAAGATACTTTTCAATTGGATCATCTAAATCAATTAAACCTTTTTCTTCCAGCATAGCACAAACAATTGCAGTTATTGGTTTTGAAATGGATGCAGTAGAAAATGCTGTATTTTGATCATTTTTTTCTTCAGAACCGGCAGCTTTTATACCCCATTGATTTGTCCATATTATTTTATAATTCTCAAATACGGCAACGCTCAATCCTTTTAAATTATATTGAGACATCATTTCTGCAGTAGCAGATTTTAAACCGTCTAACGCTGTAATTTTTGATGTAAATTTCTTTGAATCTTTTATGTTTTGAGCAAAAGATAAGGCACAAGAAAGAGCCAGAAGGAAAATTAGATTTATCCGTCTCATGTTTTTGATTTTAAAAAGTTGATTTTTTAAATAAGGCTTGTTTACTTTATTATAATGCCGGCAGACTTAAAATCATTCAATAAATTGTTTACTGCCAATTCCAGATAAGTTCCAGAATTTTTATCGCTTTGATTCATTAGAATAATAAAACCAAAATTAGATTCAGGATATATTTTTAAGATGTTTTGTGTACCGTTTGAGCCACCATCTTTTGTATAACTTATATTTCCGTTGTTGTCTGTTTGAATCTCCCAAAAATACCCCATATCAGGATTTGAAGCAATTTTTCGATGCGACTCTAAAACCATTTTGTTATTTCGATCTAATTCAAATTTGATAAATTTTGTCAAATCGCTAATAGTAGATTTAAGCATTTTTGATGCGCCCCAAAGATTACTTGATAAGGGAGTCATTAATAATCCACTTTCATTATAACCATTTGCGACTATATCATTATTGTTCAGTCTGATTTTTGTTGAGTTCATCTTCAGTTTATCAAAAATTACCTGATTCAATTGATCTTCATAGGCTTTGTTATAAACGTTTTCTAAAATATACGCACATAATTCTGGACCCAACGCTCCATATTTGAAGGTCGTTCCTGGTAATGTGTCAACTTTTACTTTTTTAAGAGCATTAAAAAAATCACTTTTAGTATAAGATTTATCGAGTCTGTTTTTATGAACTAAAAAACTATCAGGACTATATTTTTGACGAATTTCTTTGGTATCTGGAAAAGGAGTTAAAATTCCACTTCTGTGGGTCAGCAAATCCCTAATCCGTATTGAATTTCCGTTGTATTCTAAATTAGAAAAAGGTTCTTTTAAGTATTTTCTAATATCGTCATCAAGTTTGATTTTTCCTTCCAAGACGGCATTAGCTACCAAAGTTCCGGTAAACACTTTTGTGACAGAAGCGATTTCAAATAAGGTATTATCATTCGCTTTATTACCTTTTCCTTTGTCAATTTCGCCATAGTGCTTCGTATGAGATTTACCATTATTAATAATGGCTATAGAAACAGAGTAGGCTTTTGAATCTTTTAGCAAGAGATTCGCATTTTTATCCATTATTGAGAAAAGTTCATTTTCCGATAATGCATTTTGTTTTTGCTGGCTGAAGATTGAAATAGTAAAGCTCAATAATAGAAGAAGGGAAACTCTGTTCATTTTTTGATTTTGATTAGATGATTTTTTTGAGATTCTTTTATTTTTGAGCTTCTACTTAAACTTATGCTTTTGAAATATTCCCGGAACCAGAAACTTTTACATCTCTTTTTTCAGGATTTCCAGTGTATTTTATATCACCTGATCCAGAAACTCTCGCTGTTAAACTTTCACTGCAGTTCACTTTACTATCTCCAGACCCGGAAACATTAACGTCAACCTTTTTTGACTTTAGTTCTGCAGCATCTATATCACCAGAACCAGAAAGTTTTGTTGTAAAGCTATCTGCTGAACCTTTCAAATGTACATTTCCAGAACCACTTAAATTAAGTTCTAAAGTATTAGAATCAATTGCCAGGTTAAAGTTTCCTGAACCAGAAAGCCTTGCTAAGAATTTATCGTTTTTGATCGCGTCTTTTGATTGAATATCTCCAGAGCCAGACAAACTTAGTTCAGAGATTTTCTCAAACGGTACTGTTACCTGAACCTTTTTACCCATACTGGAACGGATATTAGTGTTTTTCTTAACCTGAATTTTAAGTGTGTTTTCTTCTACTTCAACAACGATAACATTCAAAATGTTTTCTTCACCTTTAATTGTGATTTTACCTTCTTTCCCGGCAACTAAATCAACATCAAAAGATCCGGAAACTTTTATAGCATCATAATCAGCTGTATTTCTTGTTTGGGTTACTACTTTCCCATTTCCATCAACTTTGTTACTTGAAGATTGTGCATTTGCAACAAAACATACTAAAAATGCACCACAAACTACTAATTGTATTAATTTTTTCATTGTTTTAAATTTTAAGATTATTGTTTCTTGATTAGTGTTACGTTTCCGTAATTAGAATTTATTAATATTTTATTTTGACCTTTTTTCTTATTGAAACCACTGATTCTTTTGGAAGTATTTTTGCTCTCAGTTACCGAAATATCTAAAGAGTTGTCATTCTTTATATTCCCGTATTTAGTATTAATATCAAAATCAAAAGCATAATTTGTGTCGTACCCCAAATAAACATCAGTATAACCAGAATTGATATTTACATTATTTGCTTTACTTGTTATAGTTGAAACATTTATTTTACTGTAATTAGCATCAACATTTATACTGTTTGAGATTTCAGCAATAGAAATAGTAAGGTAGTTTCCAGATCCTGAAAAAGAATTTAATTTCTGAAATTTTAAGGTTCCGTAATTACAGTCATATTTGATATTTTGTCCATCAGAAACAATCAAGTCAGTATAATTAGTATCCAGATTTAAATTACCAGAATCATTGATTTTTAAACCTGAATAACGGGCTTCAATTGTTCCGTTTTTAATATAATCAATTGTAGAGTTTTGACAATATTCGATCTGAAACCTATTATTTGTGTTGTTTAATTTTCCAACTGTAACTTTTCCATATTTACATGTAATATCTGAAGCACCTTCTAAAGTAAGAATGTTAATGTTCCCATATTTATTCATCAGTTTTACAGTTCCGTTTTTTGGAATTTTGATAACATAATTAATTTCAAAACTATTATTACTCCCTTTGCTTTTTATGGAAGAACTACCCAGTTTAGTAATAGCGGTAACCATTGATTTCAAAGCAGTAATATCTACATCAATACCGTTTAGTCTTTCATTTACCCAGTTTTCATTAGGCCCTGTAACTTTAATTGTGATATCTAAATCAATTTTATCTTCATCCCAGGTTGATACTGAAATGTTTCCGTATTTATTATCAATATCAATTCCTGCGTTCGGGTTTACGATATAGGTTTTTTTGATGCTTTTTTGTTTTGAAATAAAGGTGTCATCATTTGAGAATCCCATAAAAGGAATTAAAATGAATAGAATTAATAACTTATAATGTTTTTTCATCTGTGGTGTTTTTTAGATTTTCGTTTTCTTCAATTCTTTTTAAGACAGTCTGCAAAAATGATATTCTGGTTTGCAGATTGCTAATCATGGCGTAAATTATTTGTTTGTTTTCGCCATTCTTTTGTAATTCATTAATGATTTTTTGATAATCGGCATCAAAAACTTTCATCTGTTTTAATGCGTCATTTATAATTTGTTCGTTTTCCGGCGAACTCTTTTCTTTTAGTTTTACAAGTTCATTATCGATTAAAATGCTAAAAATGGAATCTGTTCGTTGTGTTTCCTTAGAGGCAAATTTGAATTCTTTCGGCTTTTCATTCTTGTAAAACAATGACACTCCCAACATTAATACGATCGATGCGGCAATAGCGGTTACGAACCAGTAATTTTTTCTTTTTGGCTGTTTTTTATTATTTAATTTATTGAGGAAATCTAATTGATGATCAGAATTCATTTCCTGAACATCCCATTGATTCTCGAATTTTTCAAATAATTGATCTAAACTGTCATTTTCCTTTTTCATATATCCAAATTTTTATTTTTTAGAGGTGATATGTGGTATCGCTTTTTTTATTTGTTTTTGTAGCCACAAAATTGTTTTAAGTGGCGATTTCATAATTCCTCTAATTTTTTTCGTAAACTTTCTTTTGCTCTGCTCAATGTTGTCCTGCAATTGGCATAACTAATATTCAAAATTTCGCAAATCTCTTCCTGATCGTAACCTTCAATATAAAAGAGTGTCAATACCATTCGATAATTATCTTTTAGGCCTGAAATGGTATCTAAAACCTGTTTTACTTTAAGTGAATTCAAATCAATATTCTCAGAAAAGAAACTGTCATTTTCTTCGATCTTATAAAGTGTTTTGCTTAGATCTTCGACCTGGAAAGCATTATTCTTTTTGTAAAAATCAATACTATAATTAACAATAATCTTTTTTAGCCAGGCGCCAAAAGCGACTTCCTGCTTGTAATCGTTTATTTTTGTAAAAGCTTTCAAGAAACCTTCCTGCATGACGTCTTGTGCAAAATGTTCGTCTTTTACAATCCTGTAAGCTACGTTGTACATAGCTTTACTGTAACGATTGTAAATTTCGAATTGTGCCTTCTGATTATTGTTTTTACAAAGCGCGATTAATTCTTCGATATTTTGATTGGTTATACTCAAGTAATGGTTGCTAGTTTTTTATAAGGACTTTAGTTTTTTTGATATGTTACACTTTTCATAAAATTAATTTTATTTTTTTTGAAATAATTAGATTTGCCATTTAAAATTGAATTTCAAAACTGACTCTTTTGCATTTGGCATAATGATTGTCTATTTTTACCGCCTATGTTGTAAATGAAACACTTATTATAGTTTTATTAAAAACGAGAGTATTTGAGACTAAATTTACAACCTGGATGCAACTTTTAATGACAAAACGACTTATATACTATTATGTCAAATCATAAAATACTTACTATTGACAATCTGTCACTTCAAGAATTCGATTCAGAAGCAGAATTAATTCCATTATTAACTCCAGAAGACGAAGAGGAAATGAATAACGAAGAGCTTCCGCTCTCGTTACCTATTTTGCCTTTACGTAACACTGTTTTATTTCCGGGAGTTGTTATTCCAATTTCTGCCGGACGAGATAAATCTATTAAACTGATAAATGATGCCAATGCAGGTGGAAAGATTATTGGTGTAGTTTCTCAGATTAATGAAGAAGACGAAGATCCGTCTAAAGATGATATTCATAAAATTGGAACTGTAGCCAGAATTCTGCGTGTTTTAAAAATGCCTGATGGAAATGTGACGGTTATTTTACAAGGAAAAAAACGTTTTGAAATTGATGAAGTAGTTTCAGAAGAGCCTTATATTACGGCAACTATTAAAGAAGTTTCAGAAGAACGCCCTGATGAAAATGATACTGAATTTAGTGCTATTCTGGATTCTGTAAAAGAATTGGCCATTCAAATTATAAAGGAAAGTCCCAATATTCCTTCTGAAGCTACTTTTGCGATTAAAAACATTGAAAGTCAATCGTTTTTAATCAATTTTGTTTCTTCTAACATGAATTTATCGGTAAAAGAGAAACAAGGCTTATTATCAATAAATGGATTAAAAGAACGCGCTTTGGAGACTTTGCGTTATATGAATGTTGAACTTCAAAAATTAGAATTGAAGAATGACATTCAGTCAAAAGTTCGTTTTGACTTAGATCAGCAGCAACGTGAATATTTCTTGCACCAGCAAATGAAAACCATTCAGGAAGAATTGGGAGGTGTTTCGCAGGAAGAAGAAATGGACGAAATGGGGCAAAAGGCGAAAACCAAAAAATGGGACGAAAAAACGCAGAAACATTTCGAAAAAGAATTATCTAAAATGCGCAGAATGAATCCACAATCACCAGATTTTGGAATTCAGCGTAACTATTTAGAGTTGTTTTTAGAATTACCTTGGGGCGAATATTCTAAAGATAAATTCGATTTGAAATTTGCTCAAAAAGTTTTAGATAAAGATCATTTTGGACTTGAAGAAGTTAAGAAAAGAATGATTGAGCACTTAGCGGTATTAAAACTTCGTAACGATATGAAATCGCCAATTATTTGTTTGACAGGACCTCCGGGAGTTGGTAAAACATCTATTGGTCGTTCGGTAGCTGAAGCCCTTGGTCGTGAATATGTACGTATTTCTTTAGGAGGATTACGTGACGAAGCCGAAATTCGTGGACACAGAAAAACCTATATTGGTGCAATGCCAGGGCGAATTATTCAAAGTTTAAAGAAAGCCGGAACTTCAAATCCTGTTTTTATTTTGGATGAAATTGATAAGTTGTCAAGCGGAAACAGTGGTGATCCATCTTCAGCTTTATTAGAAGTTTTAGATCCGGAACAAAACAATGCTTTTTATGATAACTTCCTTGAAATGGGATACGACTTATCTAAAGTAATGTTTATTGCTACCTCAAACAATATGTCAGCCATTCAGCCAGCATTGCGTGACAGAATGGAAGTGATTAAAATGTCAGGTTATACAATTGAAGAAAAAGTAGAGATTGCAAAAAGACACCTTTTTCCAAAACAATTAGAAGCACACGGATTAACATCTAAAGATTTAACTATTGGTAAAAAACAATTAGAGAAAATCGTTGAAGGTTATACACGTGAATCTGGTGTTCGTAATTTGGAAACTAAAATTGCTCAGGTAATTCGTAATGCAGCAAAGGCAGTTGCGATGGAAGAGGAGTACAATAAAAAAGTTACAGATGAAGATGTTGTAACTGTTTTGGGTGTGCCAAGATTAGAGCGCGATAAATATGAGAATAATGATGTTGCCGGAGTTGTTACAGGTTTAGCCTGGACAAGTGTGGGTGGTGATATTTTATTTATTGAATCATTAATTTCTGAAGGAAAAGGGTCGTTGAGTATTACAGGGAATTTAGGAACTGTAATGAAAGAATCTGCTACTATTGCATTGGAATATATTAAAGCCAATGCCAAAAAGTTAGGTTTAAATACAGAGTTGTTCCAAAAATACAATATTCACTTACACGTTCCTGAAGGAGCAACACCAAAAGACGGACCAAGTGCCGGTATTGCGATGCTGACTTCTTTAGTTTCTTTATTGACTCAGAAAAAAGTAAAGAAAAACCTGGCAATGACTGGTGAAATAACACTTCGTGGAAAAGTTTTACCTGTTGGCGGAATTAAAGAGAAAATCCTTGCAGCCAAAAGAGCTGGTATTAAAGAGATTATTTTATGTCACGAAAACAAAAGTGATATTGATGAAATCAAAGCTGAATATTTAGAAGGCCTAACTTTTCATTATGTGAAAGAAATGAGCGAAGTTCTAGCTTTAGCATTGACAGATCAAAATGTGAAAAATGCAAAAACTTTAAGATAAATTTTAAAGCAAAATTCCAATATTTTAAATTCCAAATTCCAAACTTTATTAAAGATTGGGATTTGGTTTTTTTTTATTTTTAATTCAATTGGAATTTGGAATTTGACTTTTGGGATTTCTTTTCAATTCGAATTTGGGATTTTTTTTTATGATTTTAACTAAATTGAAATTTGAAATTTATTTAAGGTTTAATTTTATTTTTGCTGTTATATAATTTTATATTTGTATTTGCGTTATTCCCATATAGGAATCGCCCCAAAAGCATGTTAAAACGATTTGTTTTACTTTTTTTTATCTTGATTTGTTCGGTTTCCTACGGGCAAATTGGAGGGCGGTACACTTATCAGTTTCTTAATCTAACCTCGTCACCAAGGCAGGCAGCGTTAGGAGGTGAGAACATAACAATTTATGATGAAGACGTTAATCAGGCGATGGCAAACCCTGCAGCTTTAAATGGAGATATGGACAATCATTTAGCAATGAATTATGGTAGTTATTATGGAGAAGCTTCTTATGGAACTGCATCATATGCTTATACCTATGATCGACACGTTCAAACTTTTTATGCAGGTGTAAGTTATGTTAATTACGGAACGTTTGAAGGTTATGACGAAAATGGCCAGTCTACATCAGATTTCTCAGGAAGCGAAGGTGCACTTTCTCTGGGTTACGCCTATAATATTCCCTTTACAGATGTTCATATTGGAGCCAATGCAAAGTTAATAACTTCTACTTTAGAAAGTTATAATTCTGTTGGTGGAGCAATTGATGTGGGAATTATGTATCAAATTCAAAAAAATAATGTAAATTTGGCCTTAGTATTTCGAAATATAGGTACACAGTTTACTACTTATTCAGGAATACAGGAGAATTTACCATTTGAAATTATTGCCGGAGTATCGCAAGAATTAGAACATGTTCCGCTTCGTTGGCATTTTTCCTTAGAAAATTTGCAACAATGGAATATCTCTTTTTCGAATCCTGTTAGGGGAGAAACCAATATTGATGGTACAACAAGTGAGGAAAAAGTTTCCTTTGTAAATAATGCTTTGCGACATGCTGTGTTTGGTGTTGAGCTTTTCCCAGGACGAGCAGTCAATTTGCGATTAGGTTACAATTTTAGAAGGGCAGAAGAATTGAGAATAGATGAACAACGCAATTTCTCAGGGATTTCTTTAGGTTTCGGTTTGAAAATGAATCGTTTAAAATTTAATTATTCATATTCACGATACACATTGGCGGCAAACACGAGTCTTTTTGGGTTAATTTTAAATTTTCAATAGGTAATTTTATGAAGCTATTTTATCTAATTCTATTTTTTACAGCAGGTCTTTTTAATACCTCAAATCTTAATTTTAAAGATGAATCCCTTAGCGAAGTTGAAATCGAAAGAATCAACTATCACGTAAATACAGTAAGAGAAATGGTTTATGCCGGTCCTCAGTACAATACTAAAATTGCTTTTTTAGTAGATATGAGAATCAAATCCGGAAAAAACAGATTCTTTGTTTATGATTTGGTAAATAACAAAATTTTAGATCAGGGACTTGTAGCCCATGGCTCAGGCTCTGAAACCGGAATTAGAGGAGAACTTAAATTCAGTAATACCCCAAATTCTAATTGCACATCATTAGGCAGATATTCAATCGAAAAATGTTACAAAGGAATATTCGGAAAAGCCTACCGCCTAAACGGATTAGATCAAACAAATAATAATGCTTTGAAAAGAGCTATAGTACTACATCATTATTCTGCGGTACCACTTGATGAGCAAGATTACTATATTTCGAACAGCCATGGTTGCCCGATGGTTAATGAAGAATTCTTTAAAAGAATTGAAAAAATAGTTGATAATTCTAAATCGAAAATTATTCTGGATATCTATTATTAAACAGACACTTCCATTTAGTTTTAATATTTATAATTTAATAACAAGTATCATATGAAGAAGATCTTAATCGTTTTTCTTATGATACTTTTTGTTTTTATAGGTTATAAGATCTTTTTTAAGGAAAGTAAACTTTCTTCATGCGCTACACCAACTATTGAGCTTACGTATATAAATGAGGTCAAACGTTTAGTAGAAGGTAATAAAAAGTACAATAATAGAATTGCATTTTTTATCGATATGAAAATACCGTCAGGCAAGAATCGGTTCTTCGTATATGATCTGAAAAAGAATAAAATTATCGATAAAGGTCTGGTTGCCCATGGTTCCGGCTCCGAAACCAACATCAGAGGGAAATTGAAATTTAGTAACGTTCCAAATTCGCTGACTACTTCATTGGGTAAATATTATATTGGAAAGTCTTATTACGGAAAGTTTGGGAAAGCCTATAAATTATACGGATTAGATAAAACCAATAGCAATGCTTTTTATCGCGATATTGTTTTTCATTACTATTTTAATGTTCCATATCAAGAGCAAAAAGGATATATTTGCAACAGCTTTGGTTGCCCCATGGTCAATAAAAAATATTTTGAAAGAACTGCCAAAATAATTGATGGTTCTGAATCGAAAATAGTCATGAGTATTTATTACTAGTGGAAGAACTGAAATATTTAAAATTAAATTTAAAATAATAAAAAATTGAAAAAAATAACGATTGCAATCGACGGTTTCTCGTCAACAGGAAAAAGCACTTTAGCAAAACAGTTAGCAAAAGAGTTGGAATATGTTTATGTAGATACCGGAGCAATGTATCGTGCGGTAGCTTTGTTTGCAATACAGAATAATTTTATTGGGTCTGATTCTTTTGATAAAAACGCACTTATCGAAGCATTGCCAAAAATTCAATTAGAATTTAAATTTAACGCTGATTTAGGTTTTGCCGAAATGTATCTAAATGGTGAAAACGTAGAGAAACAAATCAGAACTATTGAAGTTTCAAATTATGTGAGCAAAGTTGCCGAAGTATCTGAAGTACGTTCTAAATTAGTAGAACAGCAACAGGAAATGGGTGAAAACAAAGCGATTGTAATGGATGGAAGAGATATAGGAACTGTCGTTTTTCCGGATGCAGAATTGAAAATTTTCATGACCGCCAGTGCCGAAACCCGTGCCCAAAGACGTTTTGACGAACTACAACAAAAAGGTGATAATGTGTCTTATGAAGATGTTTTAAAGAATGTCGTAGAAAGAGACTATATAGATACTCACCGCGAAGATTCTCCTTTAATCATTGCCGATGATGCTATTGAAATAGATAATTCTTACTTAACCAGAGAAGAACAATTTACAGTTGTTTTAGAATTGATAAATGACGTTGTTAAAACGGCTTAATTTTTTGCAGATATCATTTTTAATGGTAGTTTTACCGCTTCATTTTATTTAAAAGACAATTTCATCATATGGGAATTAAAAACAGATTGATCGTAATGAGTTTTCTTCAGTTTTTTGTTTGGGGAGCGTGGCTTATTACTATTGGAAATTATTGGTTTGGAACTAAAAATTGGGAAGGAACCCAGTTTGGTCTTGTTTTTGGAACCATGGGAATTGCTTCTTTGTTCATGCCTACCTTAACAGGAATTATTGCAGACCGTTGGGTAAATGCTGAAAAATTATATGGGTTTTTACATATTGCTTATGCGGTAGTTTTGTTTGGAATTGCACAGGTTACAACACCAGATACTTTTATTGCCATAATGCTTATTGCCATGTGTTGTTATATGCCAACAATTGCGTTAAGTAACTCCATTTCTTATACTTCACTAAAGTTAAATGATAAAAATATTGTAAAAGACTTTCCTCCAATTCGTGTTTGGGGAACAATAGGTTTTATTGTTGCGATGTGGATTACAAATTTAAGTGGAAGTAAAGCGACCGAATATCAGTTTTATATTGCTGGAGTAGGCGCTTTGATTCTTGGTGTTTATGCTTTTACATTACCAAAATGTGAACCACAGCGTTTAACTAAAGAAGATGCTTCGTTAACAGAAACTTTGGGTTTAGAAGCTTTTAAATTATTTGGAAACTATAAAATGGCTTTGTTTTTTGTATTCTCTATGTTTTTAGGAGGCGCTTTACAATTGACAAATGCTTATGGAGATGTGTTCTTAGATGAATTCAAGCATTTTCCAAAATACGCTGATTCTTTCGTAATCAAATATTCGACAATCATTATGTCGATCTCTCAGGTTTCTGAAACTTTGTTTATTTTGGCAATTCCGTTTTTCTTAAGACGTTTCGGAATCAAACAAGTAATGCTGATTTCTATGCTGGCTTGGGTATTGCGTTTCGGATTGTTTGCTTTTGGAGATCCAGTAGGTGGTTTATGGATGATTATTTTGTCTTGCATTGTTTACGGAATGGCATTTGATTTCTTTAATATTTCAGGTTCATTGTTCGTAGAAAGCAATACTGATTCTAAAATACGTTCATCAGCACAAGGATTGTTTATGATGATGACGAATGGAGTAGGAGCAGTTTTAGGAAGTTTGACTTCAGGCTGGGCAATTGATAGATTTTTCACAAAATCTTTTAGTAATACAATTGAGTTGTCTGGATTTTTGCAAACCGAAACTACAAATCCTAAAATGTTAGAATTTGTAAAAAGTCAGGAAAATTCAGTTTCTCCGGAAGGAATTTTTAGCAATCCAATTTTAATGAAAGACTGGCATACGATCTGGTTGTCATTTGCGGCTTATGCTTTGGTTATTGCAATTGCTTTTGCTATTTTATTTAAACATAAACATGATCCAAAGGAATTGGAGAATTTGAGTCACTAGAAGAGTTTTTCAAGACCTTTAGTTTTGAAAAAGTAGAATAAAGAATTTTTAACTAATATAAAAAATACCACAAAAGTTTCTAAATTTAGAAACTTTTGTGGTATTTTTGTTATATCTAATTTGAATGAAATATTTTGAAACAAGATTTTTAAAAGAAGCGGATGAATTTGTGTCAAGGCTTGACAAGAAAGCTATCGCAAAACTATTGTATAATATTGATTTAGCAGAAAAGAGTCACGATCCTAGATTGTTTAAAAAACTTAAAGATGATATTTGGGAGTTTAGACTGAGATTTGGTGGCGTTCAAATTAGATTGCTTGCATTTTGGGATAAAACTGATAATAAGCAAACTTTCGTTTTTGCAACTCACGGTTTTTTTAAGAAGGTAGATAAAGTTCCTTTTGATGAGATTGAAAGAGCAAAGAAAATAAGAATTGATTATTTTGAAAATAAATAAATGTAAGATTATGAAAAAAAAGGAAGTAATTACGTCGTACTCTCTTTCTGAAATGAAAGATCGATATATTGGTGAAATTGGTACATCAGAAAGAGATCAATATGAATATGAGCTTAGTATGGATATTTTAGGAAGAATGATTAAAACTGCCAGAAAAGAAAGAAATCTTACTCAGGAACAATTAGGGGAATTAATAGGAGTTAAAAAAGCTCAAATATCTAAATTGGAAAGCAGTACAAATAGTGCCACAATAGATACAATTATTAAAGTTTTTAAAGCCTTAAAAGCTGAAATTAGTTTTAATGTGAAAATTGAAAATCAGAATTTACAGGTTTCTTAAATCTTTGTCAAAGTTTAAAAGTTTGACAAAGATAGTTGCGCATAGTAAACCCGACAGGTTTTTAAAATCTGTCGGGTTTGTTTTTAATCGAAAGCAAAAGGTCTTAAAACTACTAATCGTTCTTGTCTAGCCCCGATAGAAGTGGAAATCCTTTTATGTCCGCCGCGGCGGACATAAAAGATTGGAACGGATAGCGGGACTGAACGTCTTAAAAAACCTAAAATCTTCTGCTCCTGAACAATTGGCTGATAATCATTTAGAATTGTTTTGCTATTACAAATATTTGTATTAATTTTGCAAACCTTTTGGCAAAGAAGAGTTTCCTTTAGGTATCAACTATTTATGTAAAACAACTTCTGTTTTTTCTACTGCTTTATGAAACTCGAGGAAAACAGAATACAAATTTTTATCAGAGCATGTCTGAACAATTAAAATCACAAGAAGAGTTTTTAGCAAATTTTAACTGGCATAACTTCCAAGAAGGAATTGATGCAGTAGATGAGAAAAACTTACAAGAATTCGAAGAACTAGTTTCAAAAACTTTCATCGCTACAGATCAAGAAGAAGTAGTTGAAGGTGTAGTTGTTAGAATTACAGATAGAGACGTTATCGTTGATATCAACGCAAAATCGGAAGGTGTTATTTCTTTAAACGAATTCCGTTACAATCCAGCTTTAAAAGTAGGTGACAAAGTAGAAGTATTAATCGACATCCGTGAGGACAAAACAGGTCAATTAGTATTATCTCACAGAAAAGCACGTACTATTAAATCATGGGATAGAGTTATTTCTGCAAATGAAACAGGAGAAATCGTTAATGGTTTTGTAAAATGCAGAACTAAAGGTGGTATGATCGTTGACGTTTTCGGAATTGAAGCTTTCTTACCTGGTTCTCAAATTGACGTTAAGCCAATTAGAGACTACGATGTATATGTAAACAAAATGATGGAATTCAAAGTGGTAAAAATTAACCACGAATTCAAAAACGTTGTTGTATCTCATAAAGCGCTTATCGAAGCTGATATCGAAGTACAGAAAAAAGAAATCATCGGTCAATTACAAAAAGGACAAGTATTAGAAGGTGTTGTTAAAAACATTACTTCTTATGGTGTGTTCATTGACTTAGGTGGTGTTGACGGATTAATTCACATTACTGACCTTTCTTGGAGTAGAATCAACCACCCAAGTGAAGTTCTTGAATTAGACCAAAAATTAAACGTTGTAATCCTTGATTTCGATGATGAGAAAACAAGAATTCAATTAGGATTGAAACAATTAAACGCTCACCCATGGGATGCTTTAGATGCTAATTTAACTATTGGTGATAAAGTAAAAGGTAAAGTAGTTGTAATCGCTGATTACGGTGCATTTATTGAAGTTGCTGAAGGTGTTGAAGGTTTAATCCACGTTTCTGAAATGTCATGGTCAACTCATTTACGTTCTGCTCAGGATTTCGTAAAAGTTGGAGATGTTGTTGAAGCTGTTATCTTAACTTTAGATAGAGATGACCGTAAAATGTCATTAGGTATCAAACAATTGACTCAAGATCCATGGACTGACATTACTTCTAAATACCCAGTAGGTTCTAAACATACAGGTATCGTTAGAAACTTTACAAACTTTGGTATTTTCGTAGAATTAGAAGAAGGAATTGATGGATTAATTTACATCTCTGACTTATCTTGGACTAAGAAAATCAAACACCCATCTGAATTTGTAAATGTTGGTGAGAAACTTGATGTAGTTGTATTAGAATTAGATGTTGAAGGACGTAAATTATCTTTAGGTCACAAACAAACTACTGCTAATCCTTGGGATCAATACGAAGATTCTTTCGCTGTAGGAACTATCCACAATGGTGAAATTTCTGAAATCGTTGACAAAGGAGCTACTGTAGAATTCGGAGATGATATCGTTGCTTTCATTCCTACTCGTCACCTTGAAAAAGAAGACGGAAAGAAATTGAAAAAAGGTGATACTGCTGATTTCAAAGTAATCGAATTCAACAAAGAATTCAAAAGAGTAGTTGCTTCTCATACTGCTATCTTCCGTGAAGAAGAAGAGAAAAATGTGAAAGCTGCAACTGAAAATACTTCATCTAACTCTTCTAACACAAATGCACCAGCTGCAACTTTAGGAGATAACAATGATGTATTAGCTGCATTAAAAGCTAAAATGGAAAAAACTGAGAAAAAATAATTCTTAGTTTCCTCTAAATAGAAAGTCCCACAGTAATGTGGGACTTTTTTTTATGTTATTTTGTTTCAGGTTTAAAGTTTCAAGTTTCAGGTTTGTCTGTTTTCAAAAGATTTTTTTTTGGTTAATTTGCAGCTAATAATTTAGATTCTTCGGAAGTGTAATAGTCAACAATCGCGTAGGAGTTTATTCCTGTTATTTTCATTTCATCAACAATGTCTACCAAATTACCATAACTTGAATTTTTACTTGGTTTAATAATAACTGTAACTCCAATTTGTGGTCTTCCAAAGCTTGCTGAATATTCATGAACTTTTTTATCAATGAATAATAATTCTTTTCGGATTCCGTTTTTACCATATTGTACCTGCTTAGGTTCTTGGATTGGAGCATATAATAATCCCATATATGTAATCATTTTATTATTATCATCCAGTAAGACAGTTAGAATGCGATTTTCATCTGGTTTGTTACATCCACGTTCAGGACCACAACTTCCACGGTATCCATATTCATATTCCATCATTTTCGGCTTTGCCAACTCAATTGTTACCATAAAAAATATAATCAACAAAAAAGAAACGCTGACCATTGCAGTTAAATCGACTCTTGTGCTTAATTTTTTACTTCTTACTTTTTTAGGAAGGTTTCCCATGGTTTGAAATGTTTTATTTAGAAGCTAATAATTTTGATTCTTCTGGAGTAAATTCAGGCACTATTGCATAAGTACCAATATTTGCAATTGCCATTTCATCTAAAATATTGACCAAATTTTTATAATTTGATTTTTTGCTTGGTTTTATAATTACAATTATACTTTCGCGTCTTCCAATTTTTGCCGAAACTTCAAGCATCTTTTTATTTATTTTTTGCAATTCTCTTCGGATTCCATTTTCTCCATATTGAAGATTCTTTGGAGGAATTATGGGAGAACTTAAAAGTCCCTTGTAAAATATTAATTTATCGTTTTCACCCAACATTATAGTTATCGACCTATTTTCTCCTTCACCTTCAGGGCAAGAGGTAGTTCCTTTACCATTATCAGGCAAACTTAAATTCATAACTTTTGGTTTTGCTAATTCAATTGTAACCATAAAAAAGATAATCAGCAAAAAAGAAACACTGACCATTGCAGTTAAATCAACTCTTGTGCTTAACTTTTTACTTCTAACTTTTTTAGGTAGATTTTCCATAGCGAATCAATTTGGTTACTAAAGTTAACAATAAAAGTAATACAATAAGATTATGGATTTAAAAAACATTTAAAAATAAATTCACGAATTAATATGTTGTTTTACAGGAGGTTTTCAAGTTTTGTTAGTTGTTTTAATTCTCTTTTGCTTTTTTCATAAAACCAAAATTAAAACTATCCCGTAAATGAGCTTATAACTTAAAACATTCATTATGAAAACTAGAAAATTTTTAGCCGTAGCAATCTTAACACTTGGATTTGCATTTACATCTTTCGCACAAAAAACAGTAATGGTTGGTGGAGCTGCAATGTATCCTAACAAAAATATTGTTGAAAATGCTGTAAACTCGAAAGATCACACTACATTGGTCGCTGCTGTAAAAGCTGCAGGTTTAGTTGAAACATTGCAAAGTAAAGGACCATTCACCGTTTTTGCCCCAACAAATGCTGCATTCGATAAATTACCTGCTGGAACTGTCGAAACATTATTAAAACCAGAGAACATTAAAACGTTACAAACGATCTTAACCTATCATGTTGTTGCTGGAAAAATGAATTCTTCGGACATTGCTAAAGCAATTAAATTGGGTAAAGGAAAAGCAACTCTTAAAACTGTTAGCGGTGGAACTTTAACTGCCTGGATGGATGGAAAAGACCTTTATATTAGCGACGAAAGCGGTAATAAATCTAAAGTTACCATTGCAGATGTGAATCAGTCAAATGGTGTAATTCACGTGGTTGATACTGTGTTATTACCAAAAATGTAATATTTATTCAAATTCCAATATTTAAAAATTCCAAATCCCAAACTTTAAAAGTGGAATTTGGAATTTTTAATTTTGAGATTTTATAGCTTTATCTTTTAGCTGTTAGAGTCGATCCGGCAGAGGCAATAACTACACAGACTACGGCTAAAATTTCATAGAAACTTAAACTTTCCTGCAAGAATATAAAAGCGCAAATTGCTGCAGCTGCAGGTTCTAAGCTCATTAAAATGCTAAAAGTACGTGGAGGAAGCTGACCTAAAGCTTTCATCTCTAAAGTAAACGGAATTGCACTAGACAATAGGGCAAGTGCGACTCCCATACCTAAAAACTTGGGAGTAAGATTAGCCAGTCCGTTTTCTAGAAGTCCAAACGGTAGAATTAAAATAGCGGCAAATAGCATTCCGGTAGAGACGGCCTGACCGCCATTCATAATTTTCGAAATTTTTCCACCCAAAACAATATAGGCTGCCCAAAGTGCGCCTGCTAAAAGAGCAAAAATAACGCCAAGCAAATCGATTCTGTCATTGGACCATGGAGCTATTAGAATAATACCCATTGCGGCCAGTAAAACCCAACAGTAATCAATCAGTCTTTTAGATCCGATTATAGCAACTAATAAAGGACCAATAAATTCTAAAGTTACAGCCAGTCCAATTGGGATCCTTTCGATAGCCAAATAAAAAATTAAATTCATCGCACCCAAAGCTAAACCATACGGAACAACGATTTTCCATTGACTAGTTGTGATCTGTTTTAAATTTGGTCGGTAGGCTAAAAGTAAAATTATAGCCGAAATTCCAATTCGTATAGAAGCTGTTCCTGCTGCACCAATTGCGGGAAAAAGTGTTTTTGCAATAGCGGCACCACATTGTACACTTATGATTGATAATAATACTGCAGGGACAGGAGGAAGGTTGAATTCTTTATTTTTCATGCGAAATTAAAATGGACTGCAAAACTACGAAATAAGTTTCGAAGGATACATTTCAATCTAGTTCAAATAGGAAAAATGTGTTACAAAGAAGCAACTAAAAAGTAAGATGTATTTTATTCTAAAGCACGTTTCGTTACATAGGCACGATAACCAATAATAGCCATCTGCCATTTTTTTGCTTTAGAAATATCTAATCCTTGTTTGGTAAAACTTGGCAAAAGGATTTTATTTATTTTCGCTAAAATTTTAAACATAGTAGGTTTTGTTTTTTTCAAAGATATAAAAAAAGACTTTGCAGTAGCGCAAAGTCTTTTTATAGGATTATAACAGTGTGTTTTTATGATTTTTTAGAAAGCTGTATTTTTATTTTTTCAAGCATTTCTTTTGCATTTGCATTATCAGGAGATAACTCTAGCGATTTTTCATAGTTTTTCCTGGCTATTTCTAATTGATTATCATTAAAATAACTTTCGGCTAAACTATCAAAAGCACCTCCGGATTTCGGGTTCTCCTTTACATTCAATTGAAAAACTTTAATAGCATCATTAAGTCGGCTATAACTCATTAATGTATAACCAATAGCATTTAATCGATATTCAAAATTCCAATCGGGATGATTCTTTTTGATATTCAAATAATTTTGCTCTGCTAATGAGATTTCGAGTTTTAAAAAATCCTGATTAATTTTTTCTCCAGCTAAAAGATAATCATCCTCTAGACTTTTATCTACAATTGCAGCAACATGATTTATAACCTGACTCTGAACATATAAATTAGAATATTTATGACCATTGGATAAAAAGATAATAGTTAAATCATTATTGATAAATTTTCTAAAAGCAGTTTCATTACCTCCTGTGAAACCATAGGAAGGAATTTTGTTTACAGGAACAATTTCCCAACCGTATGCAAAACGATCTGTATTATTAGCAAAAGGAAAGGATTGCCACATCGAATATTTAGTTTCTTTTTTGAGATAAACATTTTTGTCCAGATTTTCATTCCATTTAATAAATTCATCTAATGTAATATTTAGACCATTAGCTGAATGTGAATCTGGGCCGCTGTTATAATTGTTTTTCTCGTATTTTTTATTTTTGATATTATAATTATAGCGAACCGCACCTTGCGGAGTGATTTGTCTAAAATTAGATAAAAAGAAAACATCTGATTTGGCTTCTGGAAATTGATTTTTTAAGATATACTCTTCAAAAGTTTTACCCGTAATTTTTTCAATGATTTTAGCTAAAAACAAATAGTTAGTTTGATTGTAACGGTATTGATTGCCAATCGCAAATTGCATTGTTTTTTTTGCTAGCAAAGAAATTTTTTCAGCATAAGGTAATGAAAATGGAATATCTTCAAACTGAACAACATCTGGAAGACCAGAGGAATGTGTTAGTAAATTTTTGATTTTTATTTCCTGCCATTCTTTTGGCAGGTTATCTAAGTATTTAGAAATAGGGTCTTCTAAAGATAACTTTCCCGTTTCTATGAGTTGAAAAACACCAACACCTGTGATTAATTTGGTTGTCGAGAAAATTTTAAAAGCAGTGTTTTTATCCACTGCTTTATTTTCTTCTAAGTTGGCTTTTCCAAAATAGTTCTCATAAATTACTTTTCCGTCTTTTATAACCGCCAAGGCCACACCCGGAATTTCGTTTATTTCAATTACATTTTTAATGTAATGATCAATTTCGTCTTTTGTAGATTTACTTTCTTTGTTTTGACTAAAAGAAAGATTGAAAACGAATAGAAGAGCGACACAAAGAGATTTTTTCATTTATGAATTTTAAAAGTGAATGCTTAAAAATTAAGATTTTTTGCTTTCTTTCTCCATTTTCTTCATTTCTTTTTCATAAGCTTTCATGTCTTTTTCGTAAGCTTTCATGTTTTTCTCATATTCTTTCATGTCTCTTCCAACTGTTTCTTCTATGTACTTTCCGTATTTTTCCATCTCAACGTTGAATTTTTCCATAGCAATTTCATACTTTTCCATATCCTTACCGTACATCGCTTCATGCTTAGACATGATTTCATCAACTTGTTCTGTGTAAGCAGAAAGAGTTGGTTCAAAAGCTTCCATTTTTTTCTCAAACTCAGCCATATCTTTTTCGAAATTAGCCATGGCTACTTTATCTCTTGGATTTGCAGGAGGGGCTGGTGCTTTAGGCATTTTAGACATGTCTATAGTTGGTAACTTTGGCATTGATCCGCCAGGAAAAGCGGGTGCAGCTGGAGGTGCAATAGTACTTATTCTTGGAGGAGCCGGTGGAGCAGGAGGCGCAACATGCATATCATTAACATCAGGGCCATTTACTTCATCAACATCTGCAACGCGATCCTGAAGCATCATGGAGTCGTTTGGTTCACCATCTGTAACAACGCCAATTTTTTTGACATTATCGTCGTCAGTTGATACTACAAGACCAAAGCTCTTTATTGCTTCGTCACCATCTATCTCAATGGTCTGAACCTCATGGTTTCCTTTTTTAATGTTCATTTTGATGGCTGTCAATTCTTTATCTGTGTTTCTTTTTACATTCGATATAGCAACATCAAAATCGTGTTTTTGCTTTATTTTTTCAGAGATTACTTTTAATTCCTGATCTGTTGTTGTTTTTTCGATTTTGTAGACATCATCTGATGTAGCTGTAGTAACTTCCTGAGTTTCTTTTTTCTCTTGTGCTATGATTTCTATTTGAAATAAAAATACAAATGCGGCAAGTGCTGGAATTATGGTACAATACTTCCAATAATTTGTTTTTTTTGATTGATTTTTGTTTAACATGACAATTCGTTTTTTGATTAATGATTGATAAAAATGATTGGTGATGGCAACACAAGTTTCATGTGTTGTTATTTTTAAAAGCGTGTATTGATAAGCTTTTTTATCTGATATTTTTTTGGCAGCTTCATAATCAGCGATGAACTCAAGATTTTGAAGAATTGCTTTTTTGTACAACCAAATAATTGGATTGAACCAAAACAGTACACAAAATATTCTTGAAATAATCACATCTACGGTATGATTTTGATCGCTGTGCACTTTTTCATGTTCTAAAATACTTTCTAACTCTGATGCGCTATACAGTGATGAGTTGTATACGATATAATCAAAATAAGAAAAGGGTGCAATGTTTTCCTCAATATCAATGAATTTAAAATCAGCTTCCTGCTGTATTTCTCTGCCTTTTAAAACGGAGTTTAAACTGTAAAAATCAGTTGCAAACTTTATTATAAGGGCTAAAAATCCGATTCCATAAATAGCAATTGCAATATAATTCCAATTGATTTCAAAAGATTCTTCAGGAATGGTATTCATAATATTATGAGGTACATAACTGGTAGAATAGTTCATAGTAGGCATTGGAATAGGATCGACCCATACAATTTTGGTATAAACTACAAAAGGTAAAACTACTGAAGTGATAAGACCGGCTAATAGAAACCATCTGTTGCTATTGAAAAAAGTTTCTTTACGAAGTAAAAAAAAGTAAGCGCAGTAAAATAATACTAATAATCCGCTTGATTTGGCGATAAAAGTGAAAAGAGCTTCCATAATGCTTATTTGTCTTCGTTTGGTTTTTCGATCATAGCTAAGATTTCACGCAATTCAGCCGCAGAGATTTTTTCTTCTTTGGCAAAGAATGAAACCATACTTTTATAAGAGCTGTTGAAATAATTGTCAATTGCAGTACTCATGAACCTTTTTCTGTAATCTTCAATACTTACAATTGGGAAATATTGATGTGTATTTCCAAAAGCATTGTGATTTACATATCCTTTTTCTTCCAAATTTCGAACGATAGTCGAAAGCGTATTATAATGCGGCTGATCCTCTGTTATTTCTGCCTGAATCTCTTTTACAAAAGCTTTTTTCAGCTTCCATAAAATATGCATTATTTCTTCTTCTTTATTGGTTAGTTTTAACATGGTTTTGGTTAGTTTTTAATTTCAAATTGAAAATTATTTTTTAGTTTCAATTTCAATAACACTGTTTTTATCCTCTTCACCATCTTTAGCTGATGTTTTTGAGCTTTTATAAATATGGATTGTTTTAACGTTTTCAGAATCCAAATCTCTTATTTTTCCATCATATACAACTTCTCCATCCACAATAACTAACTGTTTTGATTGTGTATTGATATTATCTCCGTTTGATACTAAACTGATGTTTGTTTGGATTTTTGGCTCAGGAGTTATGTTTCTATTGTAACCAACTTTAACATTCGTTCTTACATTTGTATTTACAGTAGTATCTGTATTATTTGCATTAGTGCTTGTACTAATGCTTGTATTAGTATTATGATTAGTTTTAACATCACAATTAGTGTTAGAATTTACAACTTTTTTTACTTCGACTTTACGTTCTTTATCGATAATTTGTACTTCACCGATTTGATTATCTGTTTTTAAACCTATTTTTTTAGATCCGTCTTTTTCAGTTTCAATTACAATTTCACAATCTTTAATTGCTTCACTTCCTTTAACTCTGTAAGATTGTGATTGTTCAGAACCTCTTTTAAGATCAAATCTAATGGCTGTTAACTCATTTTTTGAATTTCGTTCAACAGCAGAAATTTTTGCATCAACATCGTGATTTAGCTTCATTTTTTTAGCCATTTCTTTTAATTGTTGATCAGTTGTTGTTTTACTGATTTTGTAAACATCAATAGAACCGTATTTTTTGCTAAGTTCTTTTGTTGCAACTTCTCTTTTTTCTTTTGCAATTACTTCAACCTGAAATAAAAGTACAAAAGCGGCTAGTGCTGGAACTACCACGTAGAGTTTCCAGGAGCTCCTTTTTTTTGATTGATTTTTGTTTAACATGACAATTCGTTTTTTGATTAATGATTGATAAAAATGATTGGTGATTGATAGACAACTTTCATGAGTTGTAATTTTTAAAAGCGTGTATTGATAGGCTTTTTTGTCTGATATTTTCTGAGCGGCTGCTGCATCTGCAATAAATTCAAGATTTTGAGTTATTGCTTTTTTATACAGCCATATTACCGGATTAAACCAAAATATTATAGAGAAAGCTCTCGCGATCAAAACATCCATAGTATGATTTTGATCACTGTGCACTTTTTCATGCTCCAAAATGCTTTCTAATTCAGAAGGCGTGTACATTGATGAGTTGTACACTATATATTCAAAATACGAAAATGGAGCAATGTTTTCGTTTATGTCAACAAATTTAAAATCAGCTTGTTGTTTAATTTGTTTTCCTTTTATAATTGCGTTTAAACTATAAAAATCAAAAGCAAATTTTATAAGTAAAGCTAAAACACCAATACTGTAGATCGCTATTATCACTAAATTCCAGTTAATTTCGAAAGCATTTTTTTCTATTGGCGCAGAATATAACGATGCATAATTTACGTTTGAAAGTGGAGTTGGATTAACCCAAATCACTTTAGTATAAACTATCAAGGGAAGTATTGCAGAAGTAATTAAACCGGTCAATAAAAACCACCTGTTACTATTGAAAAAAGTTTCTTTGCGTAACAAGAAATAATAAGCGCAATAAAATAAAATAACTAAGCCTGCTGATTTTGCGATATAAATAAAAAGTACTTCCATAAACAATATTTTTATTTGTCTTCTTTTGGAGTTTCTATCATGGCCAGGATTTCTCGTAATTCAGCTGCAGAGATTTTTTCTTCTTTGGCAAAAAACGAAACCATATTTTTATAAGAACTATTGAAATAATTATCAATAGCCGTTTTCATGTACTTTTTACTATAGGCTTCTAAAGTAATTATTGGATAATATTGGTGTGTATTTCCAAACGCATTATGTCCTACAAAACCCTTTTCTTCAAGATTACGAACAATAGTCGAAAGTGTATTGTAATGCGGTTGCTCTTCCGTTATCTCAGCCTGAACCTCTTTTACAAAAGCTTTTTTAAGCCTCCATAAAATGTGCATGATTTCTTCTTCTTTGTTGGTTAACTTTTGCATGTTTTCTAATTTTAATTCAAACCTACAACTATTTTTTTAGTTACGCAACTATAAAAATAGTTATTTAACTAAAAATTAAGTTTGATTTAATTTAAAAACATAGAAAAACGATTCAAATTTAAAAGTAATAAATTGAATTTGAGTAATTTATGAGTTAAAATTGTTTAGTGTTTTTTTTCTAGGAACAAAGCTTTTTTAATCCAGAAACAACAAAGAGTAGCCACAACTCCAATAGAAGCCATGAAAAACCAGTTAATTTGGTAACCTAATCGAGTGATAATTTCGAAACCAACTTTTGAGCTAATAATATGAGCCAAACTAAAACTCATAGTATACAATGCCATATAACGACCTTCCTGACCGCGTGGTGCCCGGCTTAATGCGAAAGCATTAGAAAATGGAAAGGTTAAAATCTCACCAATCGAAATGCAAATCATACTAATGACCAGAATTCCGGCCCAAACATTTATCAGAAGCAAAAAGAAACTGGAAGCCATAACAAAGGACCCCAGAATAATGATTTTAATTTTAGGGAAGCCTTTACGCTCCATAAATCCAACAGTTGGCATTTCTAAGGCAAAAATCAAGAGCCCGTTTAAAGTCATTAACAATCCTGTTTGGAATTCACTTAAACCAAACTTTTCATTATGATATAAAGGAAGCGTTGTGAAAAGCTGGAAGAAGATCATTGCTGTTACAAAACTCACAAATAAGAAAACCCAAAAGATTCGATCATGAAAAACTGATTTTTTATCTGAGGCACTTTCCACTTTATCATCGTGATCCACTTTTTTCTTTTCTTTTACTAATAAAGCAAAAATTGAAATCGATATAATACAAGAAGCACCGTCAACCCAGAACAACCCTGAATATCCAATTCCCATAATAATCAATCCGCCCAAAGCTGGTCCGGCCGCGAAACCAAGATTTACAGCTAAACGTACTAAAGTCAAAGCACGAGTTCTGTTTTCAGGTTTTGCATATGCACCTAATGAAACAAACATTGCGGGTCTAAACATATCAGCAATGACCATTAAAAGGAACATCGCAACACACAATCCCCAGAATGTTGTTATATACTGCACGAAGAAAAGAGAAACACCACTGGTAAATAAACTGAAAATCATGATTTTGTAAAACCCGATTTTATCCGAAAGTTTTCCTCCTAACCATGATCCCAACATCGATCCCAAACCAAATGCAACCATAATCCAACCAACCTGATTATAAGAAAAGTGAAGGTCTTCTTTTAAGTATTTTGATAAAAAAGGAAGCACCATTGTACCGGCACGATTAATAAAAGTGACCAATGTAAGTATCCAAATTTCTCTTGAAAATCCCCTAAAATTATTGATGTAATGATTGGCTGCAGTTTTGAGCATTATAAAAATATGTTATTTGCAACAAAGTTAGGAAACTTTGTCACGTATCGCGGTTGCTGCTTTGTTACTTTTAAACTATTTTTGTTCAAAATTTCCAAGATGAAAAAAATAGCATTTCTTACTTTATTATTAACTTTTAGTTTTGGCTTTAGCCAAAAGAAATTTGATAAAAAAGAAACAGAGAAATTTCAGAAGACCATAAATTCAGAATATGCTGATCCTAAGACGAGTCCGTTAATGGAAGAAGATCTAAAAGTTTTTAAAACTTTAGATTTTTATCCTATCAACGCCAAGTATTTTGTCAATGCAAAATTTGTAAAGGCGAAAAATGAAAAGGTTTTCGAAATGAAAACTACCGGAACAAGAACTCCAAAATATATAAAATATGGAACTTTATACTTTACTATTGAAAGTAAAGCATTGCAATTAAATGTATATAGAAGTATCGATCTTTCGAAAACAGATGAATATAAAGATCATTTGTTTCTCCCTTTTTCAGATTTAACTTCAGGAAAGGAAAGTTATATAGGAGGAAGATATATTGATTTAAAAATTCCAAAGGGAAATACTATTGCAGTCGATTTTAATCAGGCTTACAATCCGTATTGTGCTTATAATCACAAATATTCTTGTCCGCTGGTTCCTTTAGAGAACGACCTGAATATCGCAATTAAAGCAGGAGTTAAGACTTTTCACTAATGGAATTCTTTAATTTTCATACACACCAATTTACAAATCAACCCAATATTTTGGAATTGGTCAATCAGTATCCAAATGAATTTGATATTTCGATTCCGTTTTATTCAATAGGAATTCATCCGTGGTATATTGTTCAGGATAGAATTGAAGCTGATTTGAAAATTATTGAAGAAAAATTACAAACAGAAAATTGTTTGGCATTAGGAGAATGCGGTTTAGATAAACGAATTGAAATTCCGCTAGAACAACAAATTATAGTTTTTGAAAAACAATTGGCTTTAGCTGAAAAACATAAGAAACCTGTAGTTATTCATTGTGTTGCGGCTTTTCAGGAAGTGATTGAAATCAAGAAAAAATTGAAAATCTCCGTTCCGATGATTATTCACGGATTTTCGAAAAATAGTCAAGTTGCTAATCAGCTTATTGCAGCAGGATTTTATATTTCATTCGGAAAGTATTTATTGAGAAATCCAGAATTAAAAACGGTTTTCCAACAAATTCCAAATGATAGATTTCTTTTGGAAACCGATACGATTGAAGAAGGTATTCAGCAGGTTTATGATTTAGCAGCTGAGTATAAAAACTTAGATTTGAATAATTTACAAGGGATTATTTCAAGTAATTTTGAAAGAATATTTCAGAGAAAATAGAGTATAGAAAATAGAATATAGAGTCAAGAATTGAGAATTAAGATTTTAGAGTGAAACCTGAAACTTGAAACCTGAAACTGGACTTTAGTCGAATTGGCGAAGCAAACAAAAGAAAACAAAATAAACAAAAGATTTTATGGCAGAGTGGACAGAAAGAGCCGAGCTTTTATTTACAAAAGAAGGATTAGAAAATTTAAAAAACTCCAACGTTTTGGTAGTTGGCTTAGGAGGAGTGGGATCATTTGCAGCTGAGTTCTTGGCAAGAGCAGGAGTTGGGAGTATGACAATTGTTGATGGAGATGTTGTTGATATTACTAATATTAATCGTCAATTACCAGCATTGCATTCAACAGTTGGACAACCAAAAATTACTATTGTTGGCGATCGTTTGATGGATATTAATCCAGAATTGAAACTAACGCGAGTTCAGGAATTTTTATCTCCGGAAAGAGCTTTTGAAATCGTTTCTCCTGAATTTGATTACGTTTTGGACTGTATAGACAGTATTACACCAAAACTGAATTTGATTATTGCGGCAAAACGTAAAAGAGTAAAAATATTAAGCAGCATGGGTGCTGGTGGAAAAATGTTAGCTTCAAAAGTAAAAGTGACCGATATTTCTAAAACAATAAACTGTTACTTTTCTAAGACCATCCGTAAACGTCTAAAAGCAGAAAAAATTAACAAATTAAAAGTGGTATTTTCTTCTGAAATTCAGGATGAAAAGAGCTTAAAATTAACCGACGGAAAAAACTTCAAAAAATCTTTCTACGGAACAAACAGTTATATGCCAGGATTATTTGGCCTTCACGCTGCAGAAACGGTGATTCGTCATTTGCTTAAAAAAGAGTAGAAAAATTGTTTCAGGTTTCACGTTTTCTTTGTTTCAGGTTCTGGATCGAGTAAAATTTTGTCAAATTTATCAAAACATGAGAACTTGAAACTTTGAACCTCTAAAAAGGCGCACTGCTGTGCGCCTCTACAGAAAAAACCTTTGAACCTTTGTTCCTCAGAACCTTTGAACCTTAAAAAAAGATGATAAAAACAGTAATTTTTGATATGGATGGTGTTATCGTAGACACTGAACCTGTACACCGTTATGCCTACTACAAACAATTTTCAGAGTTAAATATTGAAGTATCTGAGGAAATGTATACTTCTTTTACCGGATTTTCGACCCGAAATACATTTCAGAGTTTAAAAGGATTTTTTCCGACTATTGAGCACGAAGTTGAAGATTTAATTCAGAGAAAGAGAAATATTTTTAATGATGCTTTTGATACTAAGGAAGATTTGTACTTATTAGAAGGTGTTGAAGATTTGATTAAAGATTTATACACAAGTGGAATCCAGTTGATTTTGGCTTCCTCTGCATCAAAAGTTACAATTGAACGGGTTTTTACAAGATTTAATTTACACCAATATTTTACTCATATTGTAAGTGGGGAAGATTTTCCGCAATCGAAACCAAACCCTGCTATTTTTTTACACGCAGCTTCTTTGTCAATTGTGCCTAAAGAGAATTGTATTATAATTGAAGACAGTACAAATGGTGTAAAAGCAGCAAAAGCAGCAGGAATTTATTGTGTAGGGTATAATAGCCAGCATTCTAATTTACAAAATTTATCAGATGCAGATTTAATTATCAATCATTTCAATGAATTGAATGCTGAAAAAATATCACAACTAGACGCTTGAATTAAGTTAAATTTAACATTTGTTCCCTAATTGAATTTGTAAATTTGAACAAAACAAATGAAACCTAATAATGAAAAAAATACTTATTGCATTAGCTATTATTTTAGCCCCATTTGCTACAGAAGCACAAATAAAAACACCACAGGCGAGTCCTAAAGCTTATATCAAACAAACAGTTGGTTTAACAGATGTTGAAGTTACTTATTCAAGACCTGGAGCTAGAGGTAGAGCTGTATTCGGAAATTTAGTTCCGTTTGGTAAATTATGGAGAACGGGAGCTAATGAAAACACCATCATTAATTTTAGTGATGATGTTGTTATTGATGGTAAAACATTAAAGAAAGGAAAATATGCAATCTATACGATTCCTAAAATCGAAAGCTGGGAAGTAATTTTTTATCTTTCAACAGACAACTGGGGATTACCTGAAAACTGGAGTGATGCTTATGTTGCCTTGAGAACTACAGTTAAGGAAAATGCATTACCAACTCCGGTTGAAAGTTTTACAATTGGAATCAATGGTTTAGATCCGAACTTTGCTTATTTAGAAATGGCTTGGGAAAATTCTCATGTAGCATTAAAATTCGAAGTTCCAACAGCAAAAACAGCTACAGCAAGTATCGATAAAGTTTTGGCTGGGCCATCTTCAAATGATTACTTTGCTGCAGCGCAATATTTATTCCAATCAAATGGAAATATTGAAACTGCAAAAACATACGTTGATAAATCTTTAGATATGAGTGCTGAAAAACCATACTATATCCTAAGATTGAAATCATTGATTCAGGCCAAACAAGGTGATAAAAAAGGTGCTGTTGAAACGGCAAAAGCTTCATTAGCTGCTGCTGAAACTGCTAATAATCAGGATTACGTAAAAATGAATAAAGATAGTATTGCAGAGTGGAGCAGATAAGCTTTAAACTTTAAAATTACAATCCCAAATTCTCGGGATAAAAATCCAAATTCCAATTCTTGTAAAAGTTTTGGAATTTGGATTTTTTTTTGTTCATCTTTTAAATATATAGACAGACTTGTCTGTTCATTCAAAAAAAAATTATACATTTGTCCTATATAAATTTAATTAGGATGTCACCTAAAGAAAGAATTTTAGAGAAAACAGCTGTATTGTTTCATCAGCAAGGTTACAGTGCAACTGGTATTAATCAAATTATCGAAGAAGCTAAAGTAGCAAAAGCCAGTTTTTATCAGCACTTTAAATCAAAAGAAGATTTATGTGTTGCTTTTTTAAACGAACGCCATTCTTACTGGTTTGACCAATTGGAAGAATTTACAGCTGGTGAAAAAGAGACTAAAATAAAATTAGTAGCTTCTTTTGATTTTTTAATCTTTATGAATGAAAAGGAAAATTTCAGAGGCTGTAGTTTTTTAAACATACTTTCAGAAATTCCTTCGGATAATGTTAAGATTCTAAATGTGCTTCAGAATCACAAGCATGATTTAAGAGTTTATTTTCAGAATATTATTAAGGATAAACTGTTATCCGATCATGTTTACTTATTATTTGAGAGTTGTATAATAGAAAGCCAGTTATTCAAATCAAACCAATTTATTGAACAGTCAAAAAAAATTATTCAAATTTTAAGTTCGTAAAAATGGAACAAAAATTACCATTGCCACCTTTCACTTTAGAAACGGCAAAAGAAAAAATTCAGTTGGCAGAAGACGCGTGGAACAGCCAGGATCCGGAACGTGTTTCGAAAGCTTACACCGTTGATAGCGAATGGCGAAACCGTGATCAATTTGTAAATGGAAGGGAAGAGATTGTTCTCTTTTTAACGCAGAAATGGAAAAAAGAAACCAATTATAAGCTGAAAAAAGAATATTGGGCACATACTGAAAATCGCATTGCAGTTCGTTTCGAGTATGAATATCAAGATCTTAATGGAAACTGGTTTAGAGCCTACGGAAATGAAAATTGGGAATTTGATTCGAATGGTTTAATGCAAAAAAGATTTGCCAGCATAAATGATCTTGCAATTAAGGAAGAAGATAGAAAACTGTAGTAATTAATTCATACTTGGCGGTTCTGGAATTTTGATATTTCTTTTGATTTTTTTCACGATCAAAAGATAGAACGTAATGCCACCTAAAATAATCAACAATGCAATCTGTAGTTGTCCAAGATTATTATTATCGTTATACATCTTATTTGCACTGGCTAGTTTAGCTTTACCTTCTTTTATCTGAATTTGAGATAATGATTCGAGAGTTTTAAGAGCTTCTCCGCTGGAATAAGCGATTTTACTCCAGTTTTTATTTTCAACCTGATTGTTAATTTCTTTACAGGAAGCTAAAAAAGCATCAAAATGCTCTTTTTCTTTATTGGTTAAAACTGTTTTAGCATACAAATCATCAATGCTGTGAACGATTTTTAAAGTGTGAATGATCTCATCTTTCTTAATATTATCACTCAAATCTAGTTTTTCGGCTTCGCTCTTTATAAAATGAAGTTCTTTAGCATATTGAAAAATATAATGCGAAACTATCAAACGGTCGTTGTAAATAGCATTGATGTTTTCGTTTACATTTTTGGAGTTTTGTAACGTATTGAAATTGCTTAATAATATTATCAACATCACAATCAGTAATATGAAAGCTGCTTTTGTTTTATTGTTGTATTTCTTTAGATCTCTCATCGTGATGCGAATTTTAGGTCAGAATATGTTCAGAAAATGCTGTTGTAATGCTAAAAAGGAAAAAGTAAATCCAGTGCTTATTGTGACAGGAAGCCTCCTTTTATATTTTTTTCAATACTTTTTACGGCTGCAATCGGTACAATTTTCATGTTTTTGCTTCCCTTTATAGTATAAAAATAATACATACTGTTTGAGCCAATAAGATAAATTTGCTCCGATTCACCAGTGTTATAACTCACTCGATAATCATATTTAGCTTTATTGTTTTTAATATTTTTTAAAGTAAAATAACCTGAACCAATACCCGTTCCCATAAATAAAGACAATAATACTATGGCAAAAATCTTGAAAGAAATTAAATTGTAATAATTCTTTGCTTCCTGTTGTGATAATTCTGTTGTAGATTTTAGTTCAAACGTTTTCTGTACCGTTTTATTTCCACGATGTTTTAGCAACAGTTTTGGTAAATAAAAATGAAACGAAAAAAGTACAATAATAAGTATTAAAGTTATGGGGTTTGAAGTAAACTCAGCAATTGGACTAATTAGGATGTCCATAATAGTAGAGTATTTCAAAATATTTATACCGAATTGATAATAGAAAAAACTCTCTTTTAATATTCCTAATATTATAAGATAGAGATATCCTAACGGAAGTAATGTTTGAATGTCTTCTGAAAATTTCATTTGAAAATCTTTGTTTAAGATTAATTTTGAGACATACTAAAATAGTGCTTTTTAATTACAAATTGCGGAGAATTATTTATTTAGAAAATAGATTGTTGAATTATTGATTTGTTTTTAGTTGTTTTCATCGGAAAACCAAATAGAATTAATCTTTATAATTATACCGTAAACATTTTCAGTTCTATTGATTTAGATGTTGCTTAATATTTCTTTTTTGCAAACAACAAGAAAATAGTAAAAGCTATATTCAGTATTGGAATAAAATTAAAAACGACAAACGTAGGGTTGGCATTCAAATCTCTCAATCTTCTTGTGGTTGCGGCTTGCATCGGAACAAATGTCATTAAAATTATAAGACAAGTATAAAATATATTAAGAATTTTTTCATTGTCTAAATTAATATTGCGATGTAAATCTAACGCTATCCAAGACATAAAAATAGTGCCTGAACAATAAATTGCGTATTCAACTCTGCCTGATTTTTGGGAAAATGATGAGTAGAGAAATAATATATTTTTTAAATGCTTCACATATTGATCGTTTACTCCAAAACTACATTCTCAACGTCCGGTTTTCCTTTAAAAAACAAAAACTGCATCACTAACGCTAACACTATTGTCAATATAGCTCCAATAAAATTCAACCATAAATAACCTAACTTTTCTTGGGTATAAATCATGAAATAATAAATGATAAAAATGGTGATTTGGCTGATAATCGCACTATAAAACATTGGCTTTGCCTGAACACGACGAAGATAGAACCCGACCAAAAAGATTCCCAGAACCGTTCCGTAAAAAATAGATCCAATGATGTTTACCAGCTGAATTAAATTCTCAAATAAAGTTCCAACGCAGGCAAAAAGTATTGCCACAACTCCCCAAAACAAAGTAAAGAATTTGGTTGCATTCAAATAATGTTTTTCAGATTTCTCGGTTTTCAGATTTCGTTTGTAAATGTCAATTGCGGTTGTAGAAGCCAATGCATTTAATCCCGAAGCCGTTGATGACATTGCTGCTGAAAGAATTACGGCTAACAATAAACCAATTAAACCTTTTGGCAAATAATGCAAGATGAAATGAAAAAACACATAATCTTTATCGTTGGTTTCGCTATTGCTGTCGGCTTTGGAAATGATTTCTTTGGCACGGTCGCGAAGGTCTTTTTCTTTGTTGGATAAAGCCACTAACTCTTTACGTAAAATAGGATTATCATAATCTTGATTCAGCTGATCAATGTACAATAAATTGACAACTTTTTTATCTTCTGAAAGTGTAATCAGTTTTTTCTCTAAAGCGTGGTATTCTTCTTTATAAGCTGATTTTTCAATTACAATTTTATTATTTGGATTAAAATTTAACGGAACTGGATTGAACTGAAAAAATACAAAAACCATCACTCCGGTTAACAAAATAAAGAACTGCATAGGTACTTTTAAAAGTCCGTTCATAATCAATCCCATCTGACTTTCACGAACCGATTTTCCTGATAAATAACGTCCAACCTGAGACTGATCCGTTCCAAAATAGGCAAGGGCCAGGAAAAAACCTCCGGTGATTCCACTCCAAAAAGTATATTTTTCTTCCGGATCAAAAGAGAAATCAACAATATTCATTTTGTCATTGGCACCTGCAATATGCATCGCACTGGTAAAAGTCATATCGTTGGGTAAGTAATGTAGAATCAGGAAAAAGGTTATAAACATTCCCGACATAATCACAAACATTTGCTGTTTCTGCGTGACGTTGACGGCTTTCGTTCCTCCTGAAAAAGTATAAATGATAACTAAAACACCAATCATGATGTTCATCAAAGTTAAATTCCATCCTAAAAGTGCAGACAAAATAATGGCTGGCGCATAAATAGTCAATCCGGTACCTAAACCTCTTTGCACTAAAAACAGAATTGCTGCCAGTGAACGCGTTTTAACATCAAATCGTTTCTCCAAAAACTCGTAAGCGGTATAAACTTTATTTTTATGGTATAATGGAATAAAAGTCACGCAAATCACAATCATGGCAATTGGTAATCCAAAATAGAATTGTACAAAACCCATTCCGTCATGATAGGCCTGACCTGGAGTGGATAGAAATGTAATCGCGCTGGCCTGAGTGGCCATCACTGAAAGTCCAACAGTATACCAAGGTGTTTCGTTGTTTCCTAAAATAAAATCTTCAACGTTTTTACTTCCTTTAGTTTTCCACGAACCGTATCCAACAATGAATAAAAGAGTAACAATAAGTACGATCCAATCAAATAGTTGCATAGGTTATGAGTATAATTGCATGATTAAGAAAAAAATCAGGATGTAAATGGCGTTGGCTACCAAAACGTAGCTGTAGCTTTTTTTCCATTTTTTTTGTTTTTTGGCTTCCATTTTTTGCGATTTTTATTTCTTTAATTCTTGTTTAGGGGCTTCAATAGGTTGTTTTAGTGAAATGATATTCGAAAGCAATCTGTAAGCTCCGGCAACACCTTCGGGTAATTCTCTAAAAAAGCTTAAACCAGTGTAAATATAATACCCTTTTCCGTATGGTGCGACTAATAAAGCACCGTCTTTAGCAGATTCTCCTTTATCGTGAGAAGAAATAATAGGAGTGAAGGCAGCGTCATATTGGTCTGGATAATACAAACCTTGCTCTTGTGTCCAGCCTTTAAAATCGTTTTCACTGATTTTATTTGGTGTATTTAAAACTGGATGATTGGGTGCTAAGAAAGTTACTTTGGCATTCTCTTCGGTTACACGATCGTTCGAAACCTTTAAAGAATATGGCGCAATCTGATCTGTTACCATTTTTCCAGAAGTATTATACTGTACAATCATGTTTTTTCCTCCTTTTACAAAATCAAATAGTACTTTTTGTTTGTTAGCCAGCGCATTTACCGTATTATAAGCGCGAACTCCAGTAATAACGGTGCTAAAAGAATCTAGTCTTTGAGGTGTAATTTCTTCTGGTTTCAAAATGGTTACTTTGTATCCCATTTGAGCTAGACTTTCTGGTACTTCATCACCGGCACCCATAATATAAGCAATAGCATCACCTGAAGTTTTTAAATCAATTCGGATGCATTTTGATTCAGCTGGTTTCAAAACCATCTGTTTGGTAATATGACTATAATCAATAATAGTTTCGTCTTTATCAAAACGTTTATTATCTACAGTTGCAATTGCTTTTGCGACCGTTTCTTCCTGATTTACAGGAGGAGTAACTTCAAAATAAAACGTTTGTTCACTTCCTTTTTTAGTTAAAGAAAACGGAATTTGTTTTGGAGAAACCACCCAGCTTTTTGGCAAGTCTAATTCTAAATTTCCTGTAATAGCATCTTTTCCGGCACGTACTTTTACCGGAATCATTTTACTTTTGGTATCCTTAAATATCAAGACTTTTTCTGAGATTGAAGTGGTGACTTCTGGTACAATATCAAGGAAATTATACATTTCTCCTTTTACGCCGTCATTATATTTATAAACAACAATACGCTCAAACGGAATTTCAACGTTATTTATTTTTACATTGAAAACCACTCTTACTTCTCTGATAATATCCGGAATCCCAATGTTTTTCTGATTGGAAACGGTGTACATTCCAACACTAGCTTTTTCTTTAAGCCAGTAAGGTTGTGTGTATTCTAAATTTTCAGGAAGCTGAATTTGAAGGATACTTTTCTGATCGTTATTATTTTTTAAAACGCTGTTTAGTATTGTTGTTTTGTTATCTGGTAAAGAAGTAACGCTTGTCAATTGCATTTCAACCGAACATCTGTTAATGGCTTCAAGGCTCAGTTTTATTATACTTCCTGGTGTTGCTTCCTGTTCACTGGCAACAGCTTCCAGATATAAACCGGAACATGAGGCTATTATGTTTTTTATTGCTGCCGCTTTTAGAGGTTTCCAATGATCGTCATCTAAATCCTGAATCATTGTATATGCTTTTACGAGGTCCGGAATACTTGCTGAAGGATTAGTGAAATCGTATTTTGAAATTATTTTAGAAATTAATTCACCAACTGGCTTTCCATTTTTAACGCGGTTCCATGAAGTATCGATTCCATCAAATAAATTATCTCTTTCTGTTGGAGATTCGCCATTAATGAGTTCCAGATACTCCGTTTCTTCGCCACGCGCTCCCGTACTTCCAAAACCTTGTGACTGATGACGACTGCGGCTTAAAGCAGCAATTTCCTGATTTGATTTTCCAATTCCGGTGTAATAAACTCCTGTTTCTAATCTGGTAAATTTTGATTTATTGGCTGCGTCAAATTTTTCCTGGCTCCCATAAAACCACCATGATGGATTAAAAAACTGGCGTTTAACCTGCCATGGTTTTACATACTGTAACTGTTCAGGATATATTTTAGGATCATTTGTCAATTTAAAACTCTCCACACTCAACATGGCTGATGATGTATGGTGTCCGTGCGTAGTTCCCGGTGAACGGTGGTCAAACCTATTTATGATTACATCAGGTTGAAATTTTCTAATCGTCCAGACAACATCTGCCAGAACTTTATCTTTATCCCAGATTTGCAAAGTTTCATCCGGATTTTTTGAAAAACCAAAGTCGTTTGCACGAGAAAAAAACTGTTCTCCGCCATCAATCTTTCGGGCTTCTATTAATTCCTGTGTTCTGATAACACCAAGTAATTCACGCAATTGCGGGCCAATTAAATTCTGACCTCCATCTCCACGAGTCAATGACAAATAGCCCGTTCTGGCGTTCATCTCATTTGCCATATAGGAAATTAACCTTGTGTTTTCGTCATCAGGATGAGCGGCAACATATAAAACAGAACCTAAAAAATTAAGTTTCTTTATTTGATTGTAAATCTCAACAGAACTTGGTTTTTGTGGTTGTTGTGCAAATGAAATCGAAATTCCTGTTAAAAAAAAGAAGAGAATTTGTAACTGAATTTTTCGCATAGCGTATTGTGGTGTTTTTGAAAGAGGTTCAAAAATAGTAATTAAATTGTTGAACCGTATTTAAATGAAATGTTAATGTTTAGTTATTGACTTTCTTTCAACAAAATTTATTCCAAAAAAAAGCTGCTAGATAAAATCTAACAGCTCTTAAGAGAATTGACCTAAAAACTTAAATCATATAGTATTTCTTAGGATAACAAATTATTTCAATTTGTTTTCTGTGTCTTTATAGTTTCCAGTAATGGTTACACCACTATTTTTTGTAACTTTTCCGTAAATAGTAATTGATGAATCGTTTCCGATAAAATTAATTTTAGCACCGCTATTTAATCTTAAATCTCCCCAAATTACTACAGAACCTTCAATTTGCAATGTCGCATTACTATTTATGATCAACTCGGTTGGGTTTTGTTGTTGGTATTTCCCCTGAGCCAAAGTTCCTCTCATATTAAAAGTTCCTCCGCTATTTAAAATCAAAGTATTTTGAATACTTATTGATCCACAATGTGTCAATATTCCACCAGAGTTGACAATCACCGAACTAATAGCTGTTGATCCTGAATATGATTTTACTTCATTTGAATTTAAAATTAAATTCTGACCTTGATTGTAAGTGCCATAATTAGAGCAATTTGCAAATGTTGTGTTAGGTTTTTCCATTTTAATGATTTTCAAACCACCTTTTCCACTTGCAACATAAATATAATTACCGCTTGATTTTACGTAGTTTGAAGAACCTGTAATTCCAACAGTTCCTACTAAACTAAGTTGAGATCCTGATTGGTAAACATTTAAACCTGCTGCTCCGTTTGCAACAAAAGCGTAACCATCGTTTACAGAAACTGCGTTTGTAACATTGTCTTCACCAGCGGTTGTTAAACCAATAGTTTGTAATTTAGATCCACTGTTGATATCGTAAACACCTAAGCCATTATATCCTTCAGAAACCAATAATTTTGTACCATCAAAATCCATTGTTCTTTTTGCACCGCTAACATCTGTAGATGTAGTAAAACTTTTTTGCAATGCTAAACTAGATTCGTTGTAAATATTTACACCTTTAGTACCGCTTAAGGTAACAATTTTGTCACCACTTACAGCTACAGAACGCAAATCTGCCAATTGAGCTTTCCCTGCAATTGCTTTAGATGAGCTGCTGATTTTATATAAATTTCCGGCATCTCCGGTTACAGCAAAATAGGATGATGAATTTGCAGCAACATCAGTTGTAACTTTACCTTCAAGGTTGTTGATAGTATATTTATCTGTAAGCAGACCTGAACTCAATTGCATATTGATTACAATTGACGGATTTGTTAAAGTAGCGTCTTTGTCAATATCTGTTGCTCCGGCAATTATCAAATTTCCGTTAGAATAGGTAAGAGATGTAATATCGGTATTAGCAATTAATGCCGATGTAATTAATTTAGGTTTATAAGGATCTGAAACGTCAATTACATCAATCGCACCAGAGTAAACATCACCGCGCATAGTGTAAGCAACATAAGCATAGTTTCCGTTTACAGCAACATGATTAGCCTGCAAAGTTCGTCCGTTACTATCTGTTGGAGGATTTATTTCGGCGATTTGTACTAAAGGCAAATCAGTAGTAGCCTGAGTACTCTTTAATAATTTTGATGTTGAAGCATTTGTAATTGTAATTACTCCCGAATTTGTTAGATCAAGTCTTTTGTTTAATGAGGTAACATCAGAGTTGATTTCGATATTATTTTCTTTTGCCTGATTATCATTAGAAGTGTCATCATTATTATCACAAAATGTAAAAAGTGACATGGCTAAAAACGAAAATAAATAAACATTCTTTTTCATAATTTCAATTTTGGTTTAAAATATTTTGCAAAGATACGTCATAATTGTAGTATTATTGGGTGATTTTTAAGGATATTTTAACTTAACATATTGTTTTTCATGTGTTTATACGAAATATTTAATATATTAACACTTTATCGATATACTATGTATGCATAAAAAAAGAGTATCAAATTTTTGATACTCTTTTGTATTGAAAATTAGCTATTTACTAATTTGTTATCTTCTTCCATGTCCGTGATTATCATGTTTGTCATGTTTATCATGGTGATCATCGTGATCATGACGATCGTGTTTATTATAATGTTTGTAGTCTCTGTGATTATCGTGACGATCATTGTAACCATAAACCGGTCTTGGTTTATAAGGTCTTTGAGGTGCACCGTGGTATCCTTTGTAATATCTTGTTCTATGACGATCAAAGTACACATAAGGAGTTCTACCGTGATAATCATTCAAAACTACTTTATAACCTCCATATAAGTCATAGTTTCTATATTGTCTTGGTAAGTAAGTTGTTCTCATCCATCTGCCTCCACCAAAATAAATAAATTGTGAAGCTCTTACATCATAATAAGCTTCGATGTCCGGTAGATAATAATATTCCATTTCTGCATATCCTGATGGACCCCATGCTGGAGGTGTACCAATATTAACATTAATTGAGACTTGGGCTTGCGTGGCATTTGCAACCAAAAGGAATAATCCGGCGATTGCTATTTTTATTGTTTTCATTTTTTTTAAGATTTAATGTTACTCTTGTATAGGGATATTCATATACTGTGCCAAAAATAAAAACTAAATGTATTTGATCGGATAAAATGTGCATTTCAACGATTGTTAAAATGTTAATAGTTTTGTAAATAATTGATTTATAAATTGTTTCGAAAAGTTTAAAAATGAAATAAAATTTAAAAAAAAATCATTTCTATTTGTAATCCACAACTCGGGGCTTTCCGAGTTCAAAACTTTGCAAACCATAATCAGTGGTTTCAAAAGTATTGGTTTTGAAAACATTATCTCCATCATTTGGAATAGTAGGGTAGTATGACAATGACAATTGAAATGAACTAAAAACTAAATAGTCATTACTAATTAATAGGCCAAGAGTCACTTTCTGATAGGCTTTATTTCTTCCCATCGCATTATTTGGACTTCCTAAAACAGCTATTGAATAATTAAAAAACGGATTCATACGGAATCCCCAAAGTGCATAAGGAGAATAGGTTTGCGTCTGAAGTGACAAAACCATTTTATCTGTTCCGTATATAGCGCTGTTAAAGCCGGCTAAACCATTTTGTTCGTTTATGTTTAATTGATCGCCTATAATGTCTTCACGATTTACTCCAATAACTATTCTCGGATTAACAAATTGTCTCAGTTTCCATTTTCCTATACTATATAGTTTTGTGAAATAATTGCTTTCAATTGCAAAAGCCGTTTCATAGGTTTTGGACTGATGAAAAAAAGTACCTGCTTCGAAATTAGTACTGAAAAAGCCCCACCTATAATAGTTTCCAAAAGAAAATTGTCCGCCTATATACGGTCGCCACATGGTATTTTTGTATTGATAACCAAGCGTGATTCCATAAATTCGGCCAATAGGAACATCTTCAGTTTGCCCGTTTCTAAAGATGTAACTGTCTTTGATAAACTTTCTGGTATTGAATCCAATTCCGGATAAAATTAGTTTTTCATCTGAGTAAAAATTCGTTGGATCATACAAATCTGAAGGACTTTCACTAAAGTTTACGTTTAGAAAACGTGCTGAAACTATCAAATTGGTTATACCGGCATTCTCTGTCTCAAATACTTTAGTTGCTTTTCCTGCCCAAAAATCCTGAAAATTATATTTGAAAGGCTGATATTGATAGCTCATATCAGGAGCCTGCAAAGTATCTTTTCTGAAATTTTGTCCAACATAGACTCCACCGGCCCATTTGGTTAACGGAGAGTAGAAGAGACGCTCAAGATTTATTGTTTTCGAATAATTATTATCCAGATCAATATTATAGTGGAATGTCGCTCCGATGTAAGTGTTTTTAATATTAGGAACAGTGTACGTAACATCATTTCCATTTCGACCATCATCAAAACGATTTGTAAAACGGTATTCCAGCTGTTGACCAGAACCAAAAAAATCTTTCTCTTTAAATCCAACCGAAACCTGATTACTAGAAATTGAAAATTTAGGAATAGTACTCCAGGAATCTAAAACACGAATAGTAACATCAACAGAGTCTGATGCTGCGCCAACAAGATCATGTGTTACGCGAACTGCAGTTACATATTTCTGAGCACGAATTAAACGTTCGGATTCCTGCACTTTATAACTGTCGTATACGGAGTTCCGTCTAAATAGTAATAAATTGGTAATAGCAATTCTTTTTGTTTTTAAATGAAGTCTGTTTCCCGTTCTTTCTCCCCAATTTTTAGGCACCTGAGTTGTATCTGTAAGAGAATGCCCAAACGGATCTAAAGTAATAATATTTATTTTTCTAATGATTTTTCCATTATAATCGGCAGAATCATGAGGGATAATAAGATCTTCTTTTTTTCGGGGCTTTTTACTTCTAAACAAAAGTTTGTGCATTGTTTGCGTAAACTTATTCTTCTTGGAGTAATTTCTAATTTTCGTATAGATCTCTGTACTATCTTTTTTGGCCTTACTGTCTTCTTTTTTAGTATTATCTTGGGCTTGAGTAATTTGCGTACAAAAGCAGATTAAGATAAGAAACACTATTTTATTAATTGGAGACATTCAGGTATTTTTTTGCTATACTATAAAGTGATTTTTGTATGAATATAAGTAAAATAAGAGTAATAACCTTACTATTGGTTTACTTTGGCTTCAATTTTAGCTTTTCTAATTCGCCAGGTAAATTTTCTGGGCATATGATTTCCCATCAGATACCCCCAAGGTTCTAAAGATTCAATTCGTTCAAAAATAATTTTCAGAATGGCTAATAACGGAATTGCCAAAAACATACCTGAAATTCCAGCTGCAGAACCTCCAATAATAATTCCCATAATCGATACAAAAGCATTGATTTCTACTTTTGAATTTATTATTAATGGCACCAGTAGATTATTATCAATTAATTGTACCACAACATTTACAAGTAAAATACTTAAAATCATTGAAGTTTCTGGCGTTCCGGTTAGAGAAGCTAAAAGCGTTATGACGCCGGCAATTGTTATTCCAATATAAGGTATCAGATTTAAGATTCCGGTTATTAAGCCCAGCAGAATAAAATACTTCACGCCAACAATCCACAGACCCAAACCTGTTAGAATAGAAACGACAACCATCTCTAGTAATAAACTAACAATGTAATTGTTTATTGACACTTTAATTTGTGATAAGATATCTTTTAGTGCCGCATGGTTTTCCTTGTCGATTAGTTTGGCTAAAAATAGAATAAAATGATCTTTATAAAGGAGAAATAAAAAGGTGTAAATAGGAATGATGGTGCAATCTAATAGAAGATCTGTAATAGATAATATTGCTGAACCAACGGTACCGGCACCGCTATTTTTAACGGAATCTTTTGTTACGGTGTCCAGGTATTTTTTTTGTTCGCCAATGCTTATATGAAAATTATCTTTTACAAATTTATGTACCTCAGTAATAAAATAATTGGTGTTTTTCTTAATCGCTTCAAAGTCATTGGCAATATCTTTTACCTGGTACGATATAAAAACTAATATTCCGACAATAAATGCGGCAAACATAAGTACACATAGTATTGCTGCCAGATGCCGTGGAAACTTAAATCTAACATTTAATAATGTAAAAACAGGAAGTAGTAAAACGGCGAATAAAAAGGCCATTAGTACAGGTGTAATGATGTCTTTTCCTAAGCAGAATATTACAGCAAAACAAATTAAACTTACAAGTATAAGGGAAAGTTTTGCATAAAAAGGCAATTTGATTGAACGAATCATTTTGGTGTCAAAAATTAGGTTTAGAAATCAATAAGATCTAAGCAAAATTCTTATTTTTTTAAATAAATACCGTTCTACGTTTTCTTATTAACGTTACAAAATTCCCATTCAAAAGTTTAATCAAAAAACTCTTTATCCTCGTAATGCGTTGGCATTATAGAGATACCTTTTTGTAATAATAAATTATTGGGAAAAATGATTCTTTCTCCTTCTTTAGTTCTTAAATTAACATGAAAAGCACTAATATCTTCAATTTCAGCTTCAATTGGAAAATCTTTATCGTGAATTTTGATAGTGTCACCTATTCTGAAGGGGAATGAAAAGAATAAAATCATTCCGGAAGTAATATTACTCAGAATAGACCACTGCGCAAACATGGCAACGCCAATAACAGTTGCAATTGAAGAAACGGTTATAAATATATCTTTCGTCTCAACACCCCAAATCACAATCAAACTTATGGTTACCAAAATATTCATCAAAATATGAATATATTTGATCACTAAATTAGTCCTATGTTCTAAAAGCTGGCTGCTGTGGGCATAGCGACGAATTAATTTAGCAATAATCACTCTTAATGCCACCAAAGTAACTAAGAGAATTATTGTAGTTAATATTTCCTGACTATATTCTTTAAAAGAAAACATACTTTACTATTTTACACTAAAGTACTCAAATATTCATAAACTTTTGCTGTTGGCAAGCCCATAACATTGGTATAAGAACCTTCAACTTTTGCAACTGCCATAAAACCAAACCATTCCTGAATACCGTAAGCACCGGCTTTGTCATAAGGTTTATAGTTTTCTATATAATATAAAATAGCTTCATCTGATAAATCATTAAAAGTTACTTTGGTTATATCATGTAATAGAGTAGAAGTAGTATTTGTTTTAAAACAAACTGATGTAATCACTTCATGAGTAGTATTCGACATCGATTTGATCATTTCAAAAGCTTCTTCGGCACTTTTAGGTTTTCCTAAAGCTTTTCCCTCATGCCATACTATCGTGTCACTGGTGACTAATATTTCATTGTCTTTAAGTTCACCCTCAAATGCACCTGCTTTCAATTCAGATAGAAAATCAGTGATTTCAACCCCTTTTAATTCCGGTGGATAAATTTCTTCGATATCTTTCAGTCTTATTTCGAAATCCAGATTTAAATCTTTGAAAAATTGCTGTCTGCGGGGTGAACCCGAAGCCAGAATTATAGTATATTTTTTTAATTTTTCTTTAAGCATTGTACTTAATATTTAAGGTGATAACCAGAATTGATAAAATCCCGAAAAGCAAAATCAATTTTAAAACGGTACTCAAATGATGAAAATCTTTTTGAGATTTGGCTCCAAATATTTTTACAATAAAATATAAAAGTGGAGCTAATACAAAAGCAAAAGCATATAGCGTAACGATTAAAAGATCGTTTTCCATGAAATATTTGTTGATATAAAGCAACGATAATATAAATGGAATAATGGCAAAGCCCAAGGCAATTTTTGCGGCTCTGCTAATTCCGATTGCAATTGGTAAAGTATTCATTCCTTGGTTATAATCGCCATTTACGTCTTCAATATCTTTAACTATTTCACGAATAAAATTAATCATAAAAGCGAATAATGCATAATCGATTAATATAGAAAACAAACTCGCCATTTGCGCCTGATTGTCCACATTTGTTGCGGGAAAAATATCAAAAACGCCAATTATAATAACGCTTAATGCCAATAATAATGCCACTACAAAATTTCCTAAAAGCATGATTTGTTTTAAGGTTGTAGAATAAAAATAAAGCAAAGAAGCAATCAGAATAAAAATAGTAGCGAAACCAGGTCGCATGATCACATTTGATAAATAAAATCCAATTGCGACACCGGTAATATTTAATCCGAAATAAATATTATAAGCTCTGGTTTCAGAGATTCCTTTTCCAATAACAACATCATTGGGTTTATTAATGGTATCAGATGCAACATCAAAAATATTATTGATTACATATCCTGCCGCGGCCAATAAAACTGTACTCAAAACCAATAATCCATATTGCCAATCAGCTAAAGCCAATGGAATATCCTGTTGCTTTAAAAAGGAATAGCGAAATAAAAGCTGCATAAACGCAAGCATCAGTAGGTTTTGGTATCGAATGAGTTTAAGGTATTTCATTTTCTGAAGGTTCTGAGGTTCTGAGGGGCTAAGTTGCTAAGGTTCTGATTTTTTATCGAATTAATAATTTACAATTTATAATTAACCATTATTAATCGTGTTTCCCACTAAAATGTTCCATCCATTTTCCCTGCACTTTCATTACTTGTTCGATTACATCACGTGCGGCACCTCTTCCTCCTTTTACGTGTGAGATATAGCGGCAGATATTTTTAATTTCCGGACTTGCATCTTGAGGACAAGCTGGTAATCCTACTAATTTCATTACATGGTAATCCGGAATATCATCACCCATATATAATACTTGTTCTGGCTTTATATTATAAGTATCAGTGTATTCTTTAAAGGTGAGCACTTTATCCGGAGTTCCTAGATGAATGTCTGTAATTCCTAAATTACGAAGTCTCACACGGACACCTTCATTGCTTCCTCCAGAAATAACGCAGACATTATAGCCACTTTCTACAGCCGCTTTCATGGCGTAACCATCACGAATATTCATTGTGCGAAGAATTTCTCCCTCATTCGTTACAAAAACTGAACTGTCTGTTAGTACGCCATCAACATCAAAAACAAACGTTGTGATGTCATTCATTATTTCCTTATAACTTTTTGCCATTATGCTGTATAGATTGTGTTAGTATTTTATAAATATTCTTTTGATTTTCATTGGTTAGATATTCCAAATGTGCTTCAATTGTATTGGAATCATTGCGTTTTGCAGGTCCGGTTTGTGCGTCGACCGGATCTAAAGTTTTTATTTTTTCAGCGGTTTCCTGAATCAGCGGTTTTAAAATATCGAACGGAACCTGATTTTCTTCGCAAATTTCCTGACCAATCTGGTATAAATGGTTTGTAAAATTATTGACAAAGACAGCTGCTACATGTAATGCTTTACGCTGCTCTGAATTTATGGGAAAAACAGCTTTAGAAATACTTTTCGCAACTGTTTCTAAAACGCGGAAATCAAAGGTGTTATCGGCTTCTAAACATATCGGAATCACCGAAAAATCAATTTCTTTATTTTTAGAAAAAGTCTGAAGTGGATAAAAAACGCCTTTACGATTTTTATCATCCAAAGTTTCTATTGAAGCAGTTCCCGAAGTATGAACCACTAGTTGATTGTTAAACGGTAATTGTTGAGAAACTTCTGTAATGGCGTTATCTGTAACTGCGATAATGTAGAGATCAGATTCTTTTAGATCCTCATAATTGCTAACAATTTTTTCAAATTCAATTAGAGAACTTAATTTTTCTTTTTTTCTCGAAAATACTTGTACAATTTCAACAAGCTCACTTTTTGTGAAAGCCTTAATCAGATGCTGTGCAACATTTCCGGAGCCAATTAACGTTATTCGAATCATATCGCAAAATTAGTATTATTTTTTTTAAAGTGGATTGCTTTTAGCTGGTTTGTCTTTTGTTAAAAAAACACCAGAATTGTAGAATCTTTACCGCAAAGTAAAAACCCGTTACTTAACTAATTATAAGTAACGGGTTTATCCTGAATTTTAGTGTATTTATAGTTTTACTGCGCCTTTTGAAACACTTTCACTAATTGTAGTTTTGGTAGTATAATCTGTTTTTTTAGTAGAAATTAATTCAATTTTTTCACTGGCAGAACCATCAATTGTAACCGCTTTTGAAGAAGTGGAGTTGAATTCAACATCTTTTAAAACTATATTTTTACCGTTGTAAATTTCAAATATTGACGGGCTTTGGATATCTAATTTGGCGTTGGTGATTTTAATTCCGGTTGCATCAATTATAGAAATACCTTTTTCAGCTGAAATAATCAAATTAGAAAGCTCGATATTTTGAAGATTCATTTCAGGCAAACCTTGTAAAAATACAGCTTGTTGCGCTCCTTTAATCGTAATGTTTTTGATTGAAATGTTTTTAAACTGAGGTGTTTCCTCGTTTACCGGAACAACTTTAGTATTGATTTTAGTTCCGCCTTCTGCCAATGTTTCGGCAATAGATTTTCCTCCATAATAAAGATCAAACGAAATAGCTTGTGATGGAATATCAGTCATATAAATATCAGAAATAAAGATGTTTTCAACGATTCCGCCGCGTCCGCGAGTACTTTTAAAGCGAAGTCCAACATCTGTTCCCATAAAAGTACAGTTTGAAACATGAAGGTTTTTTACGCCTCCAGACATTTCACTTCCTACGGTTACGCCGCCATGGCCGTGATATACAATATTGTTTTTAACGATAATATTTTCGCACGGAATACCTCTTTCACGACCATCTTTGTCTTTTCCTGATTTAATGCAAATTGCATCATCACCAACATCAAAACTCGAGTTTTCTATCAATACATTTTTGCATGATTCTATGTCAATACCATCTCCGTTTTGAGAATACCACGGATTTCTAACGGTTATATTGCGAACTATTAAATCTTCAATCATAAGCGGGTGAATGTTCCATGCCGGTGAATTTTGAAAAACCGGTCCATCAAAAAGAACTTTTTTACTGTTTTGAATGCTCACCAATACAGGACGAAGAAAATCATGAATAGGCTCAAAGTCTTCTTTTGTTTTTAAATCAAGACGCACATTTTGATCTGCTCCAACGGCAGCTTTCTTAAAATTTTCAGACGGATACCAGGTATCTTTTTTTTCATTCAGAACTCCACCAGATGCAACAAGTTCTTTCCATTGACTCTCAGTTAATTTATTCTTTTTAACTTGTCTCCAGGCATCTCCAGAGCCATCCCAGACACCATTTCCGGTAAAAGCAACATTCTCAAGATTTTTACCATAAATAGGAGAGATGCAACGCCACGTATTAAGACCTTCAAAGCTGGTCTGAATGAGGGGGTATAAATTTTTATCGCTTGAAAATTTTATCAATGCACCTGTTTCAGCATGTAATTCTATATTGCTCTTTAATATAATTGGTCCAGTAAGCCAGATTCCGGGAGGAATAATTATTTTTCCACCTCCTTTTTTTGAAACGGCATCTATGGCGTCGGCGAAAGCCTTGGTATTTAAAACAGAGCCTCCGTTGACAGCTCCAAAATCTTTTAAGTTTACTGTATTGTTTGGAATCGTAGGCTCCTGAATTTTAGGCATTTTAAATTCAATATTCTCATAGGAATCATAAGACTTTGAATTTTGGGCATTTGTATAATTAGACCAACTTGAAAATAGGGCCGCCAGTGCAAAAGCGAATAAATTAATTGATTTAGTTTTCATGCTTTTAATTATATGAAGTTTGGTTTGTTAGCTGCTACAATTCTTATAAATGAGTTTTTTTATTAGTTGAAATTTAAAAAATACTTTCATTAATAAAAAAACCAATAATGTAATCGATTACACAAATCTAATAAAAAATATTAAGTATTAAGTAAAAAATTTAACTCAATTATATGACGATTGTTAATGAAACTTAAAAGTAAAACTAGTCTTTTTTGGTTTTTATTAACAAAAGACAAATATTGGAACTCAACATTTTTAAGTACTTTTGTGGCACTTTTATACAATGTAATTCCTCAGAAATGGATAAAAAAATATTCTCTTTTTTGTTTTCTACACGATTAATGGCCGTTCTTTTTTTAACATTTGCAATCGCAATGGGTGTTGGAACTTTTATCGAAAGTAAGTACAATACTGACACAGCCAGAATTTTAATTTACAATACATGGTGGTTCGAGGCTATAATGGTCTTCTTTATGATCAACTTCTTCGGAAACATCAAACGTTATCAACTATTAAAAAAGGAAAAATGGGCAACTTTATTGCTGCACGTTGCCTTTATATTTATTCTTTTAGGAGCTTTTATTACACGTTATATTAGTTATGAAGGTGTAATGCCAATTCGCGAAGGGGCAGCTGAAAACCAGATCCTTTCTGAAAAAACATTCTTAACTGTTTTTGCAGATGGAGAATATAAAGGAGAAATGAAACGCAGAGTTTTTGAAAAAAATCTACTGTTATCTCCCGTGACAAATAATGATTTTAGCCTTTCTGGTAAATTTGACGAAACACCTTTTGAAGTTTCCTATTCAAATTACATTTTGGGAGCTAAAGAAATGGTTAAACAGAATCCTAACGGTACTTTATATCTTAAACTGGTTGAAGCAGGAGAAGGCGGGCGTGAAGAACATTTCTTAAAAGAAGGAGAGGTTCAAAATATTCACAATGTATTATTTGCTTTGAATAAGCAGACCGATGGAGCAATTAATATTAATACTACAGGGGAAAAATATACAATTCAGACACCATTCGAAGGTGAATTTATGCGAATGGCTGATAAATTTAAAGGAAGTGTAACAAAAGATAATGTGCAGCCTTTAATGATGCGTTCTCTATACAGTATTGGCGATATCAGAATTGTTTTCCCTGATCCGGCTGTTAAAGGAGTTATAGCTTATGAATCAAATAATGATTTTAAAGCAAAAAACCATAACGATGCTTTAATTGTAAAATTAAAAGCAGACGGGCAGGAAAAAGAAATTACACTTTTGGGATCTAAAGGTAAAATTGGGGAACCAAAATCAGTTAAAATTGGTAAGATCGACTACACTTTATTCTATGGAAGTAAGGCATATATTACACCTTTCAAAATTAAACTGAATGATTTTATTGCTACAAAATATCCAGGGACAGAAAAAAGTTATTCTGCTTTTGAAAGTAAAGTAACCGTTCAGGATTCATCTGAAACTTTTGACGCCAGAATTTATATGAATCATGTATTAGATCATAAAGGATATCGTTTTTTTCAATCAGGATTTGATCCGGATGAGAAAGGAACAATTTTATCTGTAAATCATGATTTTTGGGGAACTTCAATTACCTACTTAGGCTATTTTATGTTATTCTTCGGTTTAATGGCAATTATGTTTACCAAAGGTTCTCGCTTTACAGATTTAAAAAGAAAACTGGAGAAAGTAAAAGAGAAAAAAGAGAAGCTAATTACTATTTTGGTTTTAATGATTGGTTTAAGTGGTTTTGCTCAGGCTCCACATGTTCACACACCAGGTCATGATCATAATCATTCAGCAGATCCAAATGACCATGCCAATCACGTTACAGCGGCACCAAGTCAGAGACAATTAGACTCTTTATTGTCAATCTACAAAGCTCCGGAAGCTCATGCTGCCAAATTTGGACGATTGATCATTCAGGATGCTGGAGGTAGGATGAAGCCAATTAATACTTTTTCATCGGAATTATTAAGAAAGGTAAGTCATGATGACAAGTACAATGGAATGAATTCTGATCAGGTATTTTTGTCAATGACGCAATATGCTCAGGTTTGGATTCAGATTCCTATTATTTACATCAAACCAGAAAACGACAGTATTCGTAGAATTATCGGGATTGAAAAAGGAGCCAAATTTGCTCCCTTTGTAAAGTTCTTTGATGAAAATGGAAATTATAAACTTTCTCCTTATTTAGACGCAGCTTATAAAGCAGCTAATCCAAATAGTTTTGAGAAAGATTTTATCGAAACAGATAAGAAAGTAAACTTGATGGAATCTGCATTAAGCGGCAGTATTTTGAGAATTTTCCCAATTCCAAATGATCCAAATAACAAATGGATTTCATATTTAGAAATTGATCACGCTGGTTTAAAGGGAATAGACGCTACTTATGTAAAGCAAATTCTTCCTTTGTATTTTAGTGCTTTAAACAATGGTTCAATTTCTAAAAACTTTAATACCGCTGATCAGTTGGTTGAAAGCATTAATGGTTTTCAGAAGAAATTTGGAAGTAAAGTTCGTCCAAGTGAAAAGAAAATAGATCTTGAAATCGCGTACAACAAATACAATATTTTGCCAAAAATGTTTTATTGGTATTCGTTGTCTGGAATCTTGATGTTGATGTTTACTTTGTTTAGTATTTTCTTTGATAAAAAGTTTTTGCGCATTACAGTAAATGGTTTTCATATTTTAATTGGGTTAATATTCGCGCTTCATACCGTAGCTCTAATAGCTCGCTGGTATATCTCAGGACACGCACCGTGGAGTAACGCTTATGAAGCAATTGTGTACGTGGCGTGGTCAACAATGTTCTTTGGATTGGCTTTTGACAGAAAATCAAAGCTTACGGTGGCATCTGCAGCGTTTGTGACGGCCATGATTTTCATGGCATCAAACGCCAACTGGGTTGATCCTGAAATTGCCAATTTACAACCTGTTTTGAATTCGTATTGGTTAATGATTCACGTTGCCGTTATTGTGGCAAGTTACGGGCCTACTGCACTTGGAATGATTCTAGGTTTTGTGGCCTTGGTATTGATCTTCTTTACCAATGAGAAGAACAAAGCCAAAATGGAACTAAACATCAAAGAAATTACCTATATCAACGAAATGTCAATTACAATTGGTTTGATTATGTTAACTATTGGTAACTTCTTAGGTGGACAATGGGCCAACGAAAGCTGGGGACGCTACTGGGGATGGGATCCAAAAGAAACCTGGGCTTTGATCTCCATTATGGTTTATGCGTTTGTAATTCATGCTCGTTTTGTTCCATCTTTGAGAGGAAAATGGTTGTTTAACTTAATGACAATGTACGCTTTTGTTTCAATCTTGTTTACCTATTATGGAGTAAATTTCCACTTAGTTGGATTGCACTCTTACGCAAGTGGAGAAGCTCATTCATTAAGCTGGATTTGGTATTCATTAGGAACAATAACTTTAATAGGAATTGTTACGTATCCGAAATACAGCAAATATTATAAAACTAAAAAAGTCAAAAAATAGATAATTATTGAAAGTAATTATTAATTCATAAAAAAGGTTCAACATTACGTTGAACCTTTTTTTATGAATTACTTGAAACAATTTATTTATATAGCAATAAGACTTTTTGGGTTTAAGAGAAATATCTTTTTCTAAACCAAAAAGCAACATTTACTAAAGCTATTAATGCAGGAACCTCTACTAAGGGGCCAATAACACCTGCAAAGGCCTGACCACTATTTATACCGAATACCCCAATAGCTACCGCGATTGCCAATTCAAAATTATTGCCAGTCGCCGTAAAGGCAATTGCAGTGCTTTTTGAATAATCAGCGCCAAAATATTTTCCAATGAAGAAACTTATTAGAAACATTATAACAAAATAAAGTACCAGCGGAATGGCAATACGTATCACATCCATCGGAATCTGAACAATCAGTTCACCTTTCAGACTAAACATCAGTACAATTGTAAAAAGCAGCGCAATCAAAGTAATGGGGGAGATGAAAGGGATATACTTACGCTGAAACCATTCTTCACCTTTTAATTTTATCAAAACATAACGACTAGTAATTCCCAAAGCAAAAGGAATTCCTAAATAGATTCCAACACTTTCTGCAATTTGCTTAATGCTGATATCAATGTTAAAACCAGTATAACCAAAATAAGGTGGCAATACGGTAATAAAAAGATACGCATAAAAACTATAAAGCAAAACCTGAAAAATACTATTTAAAGCGATTAATCCGGCAGCATATTCTCTGTTTCCATCGGCTAAGTCATTCCAAACGACAACCATGGCAATACAACGAGCTAATCCAATTAAAATCAGGCCCATCATATAATCAGGATAATCTTTTAAGAAAACTAATGCTAAAAGAAACATTAAAATTGGACCTATAATCCAGTTTAAAAACAAGGAGGCTCCTAATATTTTGGTATTTTTAAAAACGCTACCCATTTGTTCATACTTCACTTTTGCTAACGGAGGATACATCATCAAAATAAGTCCAATAGCAAGTGGAATATTTGTTGTTCCACTGGAGAAAGAATTAATTATGCTCCCACTTGATGGAACAAAATATCCAATAGAAATACCAACTGCCATAGCAAGGAAAATCCAAAGGGTTAAAAAACGATCAAGAAAACCAAGTTTTTTTCGTTCTGCAGCTGGGGCGCAATGATTTACTGGCATATTATTTTTTTAATTCAGAAAAAACATATAACATTTCAGTCGCAATCTGCAAGCTTCGTTCCTGATATTTTTCGGTTTGTTGTGGTGAATTATCAAAAGCTTTAGGGTCTTCAAAAGTAATAGGAATACGTTTTGCTGCACCCGCAATAAAAGGGCATCCATCGTCTGCTTGTGAGCAGGTCATAATAGCTGCAAAATCATTTTCCGGATTAAAAACATGATCATACTTTTTCGAAAATCCGATTACAGGAGATTGTGCTGCTGCAAATTTTATCGCATAAACTGGATTACTTCCCTTGGAAAGTACTTCAATAAGAAACCCTGATTTTTCAAGAGTTTCTGCAACTTTTGGAAATAATGCTGTGGCTTCCGTTCCGCCAGAATAGCAAAAAACATTTTTTACATCAAAATGATAGGCCGCCGTTTGCGCCCAAACCTGCGATAAATGACTCCGTCTTGAGTTGTGGGTACAAATAAAGTTTAATCTGATCTCTAGATTTCCATTTACCTTTGACCGGATAAAATCAATCAGAGGTTGTAATGTTTGTTTACGATCTGCTGTAATATTTTCAAAATCAAATAAAGAAACAGTTTTATTTAATTCTGATAATAAAGTATTTGAATTTGACATTTTTTCTAAGAATTAATTAGCAGCATCCGCCACCAGGTGTGCAAGAATTGGCAGTATCGGCATTTAATTGGGTAAGTTTTAATTTGGGTTTCTCAGATGGAACTCCACATTGTTCCTGCGCTAAGCAAGCTGTCTTTTTATTAAGTAGTTCAAAATCTTTTCCGTTAAAACCTAAGTCATATTTGCCAATTGTAGTATCCTGATATTCGACTTCGATTTCATGATCTTCTATTCCCAAAACTTTTTCTGAAAGCTCAATAATATGAATTAATTTTTGAGGTTTTAAACGGTGTTCAAAATCATTGGCATCCCAAAGTTGGAAATTCACAACGGTTTCTTTTCTAACGGTTCCGCCACAATCAATAAAGTTTTTGGTAATTAAACCCACTTCGGTAACATGAAAATGTTCCGGAACAAAGCTCCCGTTAGGTAATTGAAAATTTACTGTTTCAACAGTAGTAAGCAATTTTTTAATTTCTGAAAGTTTCATAATAATCTGATTTAATAATTAGCAACATTCTTTTTTATTTTTCTCAATATGAAGCGCGATAGTTTCAAAGAAACCTTTTATTTTTTCAAAACCAGCTTCGTTAATGCAGTAACAAATAGCGTTTCCATCAATATTACCTTTTATTAGACCTGCGCTCTTAAGTTCTTTTAAATGCTGTGAAACAGTTGGCTGCGAAAGAGGTAGTTCGTTCACAATGTCACCACAAATACATGTATTTACTTTTAAAAGGTATTCTATAATAGCAATTCGTGCCGGATGGCCTAAAGCTTTTGTTAAAGTAGCCAGTTCGTTTTGATGATCTGTAAAGTGATCTGATTTAGATGCTCCCATTGTTTTATATTTATATTGCAATATTACGATATAGATTCTAATAAAAAAAGAAAATAACGCATTATTTTCTTTTTTTACTCGTCTAACCCATGCTTAATCAGTCATTTTTCCAGACAATACTAGAACTATGGCTACTATAAGTAAGAAACAGGTTAAAAATATAATATGACTTAGTAGCGTTAACAAGAATGCTTTTGTTTTTGACATCTTATTAAAAAATTGAATGTTAGTCCAAAATGTCAAAATAACTCCTATTATATAAGTCATCGTTGAAAACTTCTCAACATGATTTTTACTACTTAAATATAATAGGATAGGAAATGTCAAAATTTGTACAAAGAGTCTTTGTGAAGCTTTGAAAGTATTGAGAACAAAAAATTCAAAAAAATTATAACCTTGTTTCCTGAATACTATAAAGGTTCCAATAGTATAAATTGGTATAGTAGCAATGGTTACCCATGAAAAATGTGCTGCCATCCATTCGTTGTAATCACTCAAATCTATACCATCATCATTGGTATTTGCAAATATATTGATTTCGTAATAATGACATAAAAACCCGTATAAAGCCCCAAGAACAGCAACTAACGACAAAGGCTTAAAATGTTTCACACGTTTCCCTTCGATAAATTCTCTGATTGAATGTCCAGGTCTTGTAAATAATTGCTTTAAAGAATAGGGAATTCCTTCGTCAAAATGCAATAGACCATGTTGGATATCATGCCATAAAAAATGAGCATTAATCTTATGTGTTTCGGCCGTCTGTCCACAGTTGTTACAGTAGTGGCCTTTAAAAATCTTATTACAGTTTTTACAGATTATTTCCATTCTAATTTTCTTTATAATTTTTTATTTCAAATTATTCAATTGCATTCTTTTTAAAACCATTAGGAAACATAATAGCGAATAGCACTACAATCAATAAAAAGTTGTATTCAACGCCATTTCTTCCTCCGCCAACTACAAACCAGCCTTCTTCAAAATGAACTAAAACAATTCCCATTAGTAAAACAAAAATGGTTACAAATCCTGCCAGTTTTATATATTTATTCAGGATTAAAAGTAGCGCTGCCACCACATGTGATAATTTAATTGACCAGGCGAGAAAAACACCAAAAGGAGCAAACCCAATCTGATTCAGATATAAATTCCCGAAATCATTAATACCGTTATTAAACATTCCGAAAACGGAGTGGGTGAGAAGAATAATGGCCACAGCAATTCTTAATAGTAAAGTTCCGTTCATGATTTGTTTTTGTTAGTTGAATTAAAAATAATAAAAAAACGCACATTAAATAAATTAATATGCGTTTTGAGTTTTAAGCGACCTTTATTTTATACTTTTCCTAAAGTATACAATTGTGTCATTGTTGGTGTTAAGCTTCCTCCAGCTGGCTCAAGCGTAATTCCAAAGGCTTCAGCTTCGTTAGTACGATCTACAGCGAATATTTTATTTGAGTTCCCTTCAAAATCGCTTAATAAACCAATACTTGTTGGTGTAAGCACCGGACTTAATTTAAGAGCCCAAACCTGGTAAACCATTCCTTTTGGTGGTTTTGGTAAACCTGCGGCATCAATATAAGTTGTTTTGGTGTCTTTGTTCCAATACACTTTTGCAAATGATGTCGGCGAAACAGCCTGACCACCAAGTGTCACACCAGTGTTTTTAATGTCTCTAACAATAGTTAAATTCTTTTCTGTTTCTTTATTTTGCTGATCTAAGTAAGCAAACTCTCTTTCGATTTTAGTTTTTTCGTTACCAACCGTTGCAATGGCATCTTTGGTTTTAGTTAATTCTAAAGTTTGATACCCAAGTCCCAAAAGTAAAAGAACTGCCGCGGCCCAGCCTACATATTGAGACCATTTCGAAGCAGGTTTCATTTCTACTACTTTGCCATGTTTCAATTCTAAACGAGCTTTTATTTTCTCAAAATTCGCTACCGAATGAAAAGGAGAGAAACTTGACGATAATGCTACAATTGCTTTTTCTATCGAAATGATTTCCTGATCAACTTCTGGGCTTTTTTTAGCCATTTCGGCTATTTCTATATTTTCAGTTTCGGTCAATAAACCATAAACGTAAAGTTCTAGAATTCCTGAGTCTATATATTCTTGTGCTTCCATTATATTTTAAGATAATTACGTAAGTCGTTAATACAGTTTCTGTTTTGCGTTTTGATAGTTCCCAATGGCATTGCCAATTCTTCTGAAGCTTCTTGTTGGGTATATCCTTTAAAAAATAATAAATCAATAATTTCAATACATTTTGGTTTCAGTTTTTTGACGAATTCCTGAATCCCAATAGTATCAATTCTATTTACTAATTTATTACTGTCGTCTAACAGATGTACGAAATTATCTGAGGGAAGGTTTTTTTGGCTGTTATTAAAATCTTTAGATCTTAATTTATCTATAGAGGTATTTCGGGCTATATTAAGGATCCAAGTGTAAAAACGACCTTTACTTTCGTTGTAAGAATCAATATTTTTCCAGATTTTGACAAAAACTTCCTGCAAAACATCTTCAGCTTCTTCTCTGTTTCGGATTAGAACATTGATGACCGAAAATAAACTTTTGGAATACATATCATACAAGTGGGTAAAAGCTCTTTCGTCTTTCTTGTAGATTAAAACTAATAATTCTTCTTGACTCATTGATTTAAGGTTTTTAAGTTTTTAAATAAAGTTTCAATACTTTTTTCATTCCCTGAGATAAAGATAATTTATTTTTCTGTTAATATTTTATTTTTTTTAACAGTCTTAACCCTAGTAAAACAAAGCCTTGAGAAAAAATATCACTTTTTTTTCATTTTTTTAAAACCAAAAGCAATCCAGTCTCGTATATGCTATTATAACATAGATAAATAAATATTGAAAATAGCAAAATGCCCGAAAACATATTGAATGACAATTGCTTAAGCGATATTAAAATTTAGCCTTAGTGGAAAAGATTAAAAAATAAAATCTAACAAGTAAAAAGTAAACTATGAAAAATCTGAATAAATTAAAAATTTTGATTGTAGCGCTGACTTCTGTTTTGGCATTGACCAATTTTGATTCCAAAGACTCCCGAAAAGGAATAGTCAGGCTCCATCATTCAACTTTAAATAGTACACTTTGTCATAGTTATTTTATTCAATTTAGTCATAAAGTATAAAAATATAATAGTTGGTGTCCCCGGACTTCCAACCCGAAAATTATTAAAAAACTGTATTTCCAAAATTAAACGAATTTAGAATTTTCCTTATACACGCCATTAAAAAGATCAGCTGGGAAATATGAATTAAAGTTTAAATAATTTTCAATATAACCGGGAGGCATCAACTATAATTAAAAGATAAAACAACTATAATATAAGAATTCAGGATAGCACCAATTCTTATTTTACAAGATTAAATAATATTAATTCATGGTTTGATTTGTTTGTATGGGGAGAAGCCTAACGAGTGATTAACGTTAGGCTTCGTTTTTTTATTTAACTTATGTTTAATAAAAATAAAGCAATCAAAATCTTTACGGAAAATAGATTTTAACTAATTTTATAAAAAATTAAACGATGAACAAAATAGTATTTTTAGTTTGTAGTGCAGTCTTTTTAATGGCTGCACAACTTCAGGCGCAAACAAGTATTAATAAATCTAAAACAGAAAAAGTTATGGGAAAACAAACCATCTATCAATTTAAAGTGGAAGATTTATCAGGAAACACTTTTGATTTTGCTTCTTTAAAAGGAAAAAAAATCATGATTGTAAATACGGCTTCAAAGTGTGGATTAACACCTCAATACAAAGATCTTGAAGCGGTTTACAAGGAGTATAAAGATAAAGGTTTCGTAATTGTTGGTTTTCCAGCTAATAATTTTGCATCTCAGGAACCAGGTACCAATGAAGAAATTCAAACATTTTGTCAACAAAATTACGGTGTGACTTTCCCAATGATGGATAAAGTTTCTGTAAAAGGAGATGATATGTGTGAGGTATATAAATTCTTAACGCAAAAATCTAAAAATGGTTTGCAGGATTCTGAAGTAGAATGGAATTTCCAAAAATACCTTATCAATGAAAAAGGCGAGTTGGTTAAAGTAATTAAGCCAAAAACATTAGTAACAGAGCCAGAAGTGATTAATTGGATTAAAAGTTAATTCAAAATAATCGAAACCAGAAAATCCACAAATTTGAATGTAAATTCAGGTTTGTGGATTTTTTTTTAGGAGCAGGGCTAGAGGACTTGTTTTTGAAAAGAAGTACTTAATTGTATTTAATTTATTTCTGCAAAACTGCAATAATTCTTTTTTCAATAGCTGGTTCAGCATCTGAATGTCCTCCATCTTCAAGGTATACAACAGATCTTTTAAGTTTATGGTGTAAGGTTTCAGCATGTTCAACAGGGCAAATTGAATCCTGTTTTCCATGGATGATAGTTACTGGAATGTCATCGAGAGCATTTGTATTATTCAAAATATAGTTTTCTTCAATGAAACAATTATTACTTAAATAATGCGCTTCCATAATTGCTAAAGATTCGAACGGGAATTCTTGAATAATAGCTTCAATTTCCATTTCAGTAATTCCTTTTTTAAAAATAGATATTTCGTAAAATACCCATTCATAACAATAAAAAGCCCTATTTTCTGGAGTTCCATTCAGCATTTGATCCAAGTAATATTCAGATATGCTTAAAGCTGAATCTTTCGGAACGTTCTTCTTAAATCTGTTCCATTCTTTAGGAAATTCATTTTCAACTCCACCATTTAGAAAATGATCAATTGATTTTTTGTCTCCAAGAAAAACACCTCTTAATAAAAGACTTTTTACTTTTTCAGAATTTTGAATAGTAAAGACAAGACTTAGTGTTGTTCCCCATGAACCACCAAAGACATTGATTTTTTGGATGTTTAAATGTTTTAAAAGAACATTGATATCATCAACAAGATCTTGAGTTGTATTTTCTTTTATACAACCAAAAGGTTTGCTTTTTGAAGAGCCTCTTTGGTCAAAAAAGATAACTTTATGTTTCTTAAAATCAAAGAAACGTTTGTCTTGTTCAGAAAATCCTGCGCCAGGACCTCCGTGAAGAAATAAATAAACTTCTCCATCATCAGCGCCACAAACTTCATAATAAATTTCATGAATTTCACTAACTTTAAGATAGCCATTCTCTAATAAGGAATTTGTCTCCAATATTTTTTTGATTGAATTTATTTTTGAAACATCTATACAAAGTTCGTAAAGTGTTTATTGATAAAGCTTTGCGAACATTACGTTTTCTAAGCATAAGCTAAGCTTTGCGTTCTTTGCGATTAAGCAAGAATCAGCTGCATGAAAACCAAATCCAACCAGTGATCAAATTTGTAACCCACTTCCCGAATTGTTCCAGTTACGACAAATCCAAATTTTTCATGAAAAGCGATACTTCCGGAATTATCTGCATCAATTGCACCAATCATTACATGATAACCTTGTTCTTTTGCTAACCGAATCAATTCCGTTAATAATTTTGATCCAATCCCTTTTCCAATCACATTATCAACCACATAAACGGAATGCTCAACCGTATATTGATAACCAATTTTTTCACGGAATTGCCCATAACTTCCAAAACCAACTACTTCACCATCTAAATCAGCGACTACAATAGGAAGATTTTTGGCAGTTTTATCTTCAAACCATTTTGTTTGCACTTCCAGAGTTTGAACATCATAGTTATAATTTGCTGTTGTGTGCAAAATAGAAAAGTTTACAATGTCCAGAATTTTTTCTAAATCATTTACTGTTGCAGGTCTCAGAGTAAGGCTCATGGTTTTATAGGATATTATTTTGTGTTTAGTTCAGCTAACAAAGTATCGACTTCTTTAGTATTCCAGGTCATTTCTGTACAAATGACTTTGGCATCGTTGGCATACTGCAAAGCTAATTTTTTGTCTTTAATTTTATTGTAAAGCCGTGCGATGAGCAAGTTTCCATCATAAGAATCATTTAATTCTAAAGAATGTTTAACCCAGAAAATAGCTTTTTTAAGACTTTCAGTATCTTTAATATGTTTCAGGTATGTTTGCCCAATATCTTTTAAAAAACTGGCATCGTTCCAAACTAATTTCTGAGTATCTGCAAGTGTTACTTTTTTATAAAATTGCCATTTTTCAGTTCTTTCGGCTAAAGTCAAATCAAATTTAAAAACCAAAGAATCTGTTTTCTGTAATCGAATTGATTTTGCAACTTCTCTTTGTTTGTAATAGTTTACCGTATCTAAATTGTCAACTAACGGACGAAGCAGTTCTGTTACAATACTTTCTATTTTACGATCAACACGATTTTGTGAAGCTACAGCTGCAAACTCCTTTTGATGTTTTAAAACGTATTGAAATTCTCGTGAGTTAATATCAGTTACGCCATTTGCAATAATTCTCCAGTTGGTTTCGCTAATCAATTGTGCATCAGATTGAGTATTGAGATAAGTATGTGTTGCAGGAGATAAATCGGTTCTGTCTTTTCCTTTTTTCAGGGTATTTAAGTAAGTAAAAAACTTTGTTGAATCAATTGGATCTGAAAGGAATTCTTTTTCCAAATAAGGCAATTGCATTCTTGAATTGAGGGCGTATTTTACCTCGGTCATGAATTCCGTCGTTTTCATTTCTCCTTTTAAAGCGTATAAAAGAGTTTCATTGGAATCCAAAAATAAAAAAGTAGGCAGCGATTTGGTGTTGTATTTATTTTTTAGTGCGATTCCTTCTTCTTTTTCAATGTTTTTCCAAATGCAAACGTAATTTTCCTTTAAAAAATCCATCACGTTTGGATCACTAAAAACTTCTTTTTTCATTTGATTACAATGAGGACACCAGTCAGCATAAAGCATTATAAAAAGTGGTTTTCCTTCTGTTTTTGCAATTTCTAAAGCTTTTTTATAAGGCGGGTCATCAGGCACAAATTGATTTTGTGATTTTACGGTTTGTATTGAAATACAAAGCAAAAAAAGATAAATGAAACGCATAGAAAGTTTATTTTGATCAAAAAAAAGCTTTTACAAATATATTTCCTTTTTCTAAAAACGGCCTTAATATCTTCCCAATTTATAAGTAAATCAAATGTGAAGTTTGTAACTTTGTGGTATCAAATGAAATCTTCAAGTTTAGATTTCCTTTAAAAATAATACGCCATACGAATGATTTACCCCAAAATACCGCTTGCTCAAAGCATCATCGAAATTTGTTTAGCAAAAGGAATTACCAATATTATTATTTCTCCGGGATCAAGAAATGCGCCTTTAACCATAGGTTTTGCGCAAAATTCTAACTTTACTTGTTATAGCATTGCAGATGAACGTTGTGCAGCCTTTTTTGCATTAGGTATTGCACAACAAATTAAAAAGCCAACAGCCATTGTTTGTACTTCAGGTTCTGCCTTATTAAATTATTATCCGGCTGTGGCCGAAGCATTTTACAGTCAAATTCCCCTGATTGTAATTTCTGCAGATCGTCCACAAAGTAAGATAGACATTGGCGATGGACAAACCATTCGTCAGGAAAATGTTTTTCAGAATCATTCTGTTTTCAATGCTAATTTAACGGAAGAAGCTTCAGAAGAAAATGATTTAAAAATCAACAGAGCGATCGAGACGGCAATTCTTCAAAAAGGTCCGGTTCATATTAATGCCCCTTTTGAAGAACCTTTATATGAGACTGTAGAAGCACTTTCAGTGCAACCAAAAATCACGCATTCAGAAGAAATCATCGGATCAAAAACTATTGAAAACGTAGCCGCTTTTGTTTCGATTTGGAATGCAGCCAAACGTAAATTAATCATGGTTGGCGTTAACGAGGCGAATGGTATCGATCAGGAAATTATCGACAACCTGGCACAAGATCCATCAGTTGTAGTCTTAACAGAAACGACTTCAAACTTGCATCATCCGGATTTTATAAATAGTATTGATACTTTAATTACACCGTTTGAAGATGTTGATTTTAAAGAGCTTAATCCAGATGTTTTAGTGACTTTTGGAGGAATGATCGTATCTAAACGTATAAAAGGATTTTTGCGCAAACACAAACCAAAAGAGCATTGGCATATTGATACTTTGCGGGCATACGATACTTTCAATGCTTTGACACAGCATTTTGTAATGCAGCCCAACGATTTCTTTAAAGATTTGTTGTCAAAAACGGAGTACACAAAAAGTAAATATGCCGAAAAAATTGGTACAATTTATAATTTTAGAAAAATTAGAAGAAATGAATATCTGGAAAAAATCCCTTTTTCAGACTTTAAAGTTTTTGAAAAAGTAATTGAATCTCTGCCTAAAAACAGTCAATTGCAAATTAGTAATAGTTCAGCAATTCGATATGCACAATTAATTCATATCGATCCTTCGATAGAAGTTTTTTGTAACCGAGGAACGAGCGGAATTGACGGCAGCACATCAACAGCAATTGGCGCTTCAGTTGGCAGTGGAAAACCTAATGTTTTTATTACGGGAGATATTAGTTTCTTGTACGACAGCAACGCTTTATGGAATACTTATATTCCCAAAAACTTCAAAATTATTTTAATTAATAATGGAGGAGGAGGAATCTTCAGAATTTTACCAGGACATGAAGAGAAACCTGTTTTTAATACTTATTTTGAAACATCCCATCATTTAACTGCGGAACATCTGGCAAAAATGTATCAGTTTAATTATTTGACTGCTTCTGATACTTCATCCTTAGAAACTAAAATTCAAGAATTATACGCACAAGATGATACTCCGGCCATTTTGGAGATTTTCACACCTACTGCAGAAAATGATGTTGTTTTAAAGCAATATTTTAAAGAGTTAAAATAAAAGATATTAAGTGTCATGAAAATGGCACTTTTTTTATCCAAAATATTTTTCGCTTTCCCATTTTCAAACTTCGTACATTTGCAGCTTAGAAACTTAGTCGCTTATTGGCTTAGAACCTTAAAGAATATGATTGAAATAGGAAAATACAATACACTTACCATATTACGTGATACCAAAGTTGGTTTATTTTTAGGAAATCCTGAAAAAGATCCGGAAGGAATTCACGATATATTATTACCCAATAAATACGTACCAAACGAATTTGAAATAGGCGAAGAGCTTATAGTTTTTGTTTATTTAGACCACGAACAACGTCCGATTGCTACTACATTAGAGCCTTATATTTTATTAAATGAATTTGCCTTATTGAGAGTAAATTACACCAATCAGGTTGGTGCTTTTATGGATTGGGGAATGGAGAAAGATATTCTGGTTCCGTTTAAAGAACAAGCGCGTCCTATGGAAAAAGGAAAGCGTTATCTGGTTTACCTTTATATGGATGAAAAAACCAATCGTTTGGTAGCTTCAAGTAAATTGAACCAATTTTTGTCAAACGATCAGCTTACGGTTGAAAAAGGAGAAGAAGTTGATTTGATTGTTTCTCATATTACTGAATTGGGAATCAATGTAATCATCAATGAAAGACATAAAGGTTTACTATACAAAGATGAAGTTTATGATGACGCGATCAGAACTGGAGACAGAATGATTGGATTTATTAAAAATATTCGTCCTGATAATAAAATCGACGTTGCTTTACAAGTACAAGGTTATCAAAGCATTGAACCAAACGCAGAGAAAATTTTAGATGAATTGCGTGCCAATCGCGGTTTCCTGAGACTAAATGATGCTTCTCACCCTGAAGACATTAAGACAGTTTTAAAAATGAGTAAAAAGACTTTTAAGAAAGCAATTGGAGCTTTATATAAAGATAAACTGATCGAAATCAAGGAAGACGGTATTTATCTGGTAAAAGAAAATTAATATTTAAATTCCAATCTTTTCAAATTCCAAACTCCAACTTAGCAATATTAACAATATCTAGTTTGGAATTTGGAATTTTTTAAGTTTGGAATTTATTGAAACAAGAAAGGCTGCTCATTACAAGCAGCCTTTCTCTTTTTATTCAGTTTTAAAAAAAATTGTAATTAAAAAAAAACAGAAATAAAATTATTCGAATCCATTAAAAGAATAACAACTTTAAAAATTTTAGGAGTTACCTTTCATCTGGTATGTCTTTAAACAATCAATACGTCCATTTTAAAAGCAAAAAATCAATTTCACGGCTAATCCATTTGGTTGATAAAATAACTTATAGAATGTTTTGGTTAGCATTTTCCTCTTTTCGTAATCAATCTTATACTAATTACTTAAACAATTCTAGCATTTAACCTTAGGTGTTACTATCTCCTTCTTGAAGTTTTAACAAACGCATAAATCATTTGCTCATTAGTCAAAGGTTTACTAATAAAAACCGTAAAAAAATGAGCGACAAAATTTTTAATTTTTCTCAAAAAAAGTCATTTTTTAGGTTAATAAATCAGTGAAAGAAAATCAATCAAAAATCAGCGAAATAAAATGTATCTCATTGATTTCTAGGGTGTAAAATTACTTAATTATTTTTGAAATCCAATGTTAAATAATGTTATTTTTTGTAAGTAAATACTATTTACCATGATCTGGCGATAATTTAGCACAGACTTAAGCCGATTTGAGTAGGTAAAAATGTAAAAATGCTTTATTTTTACACTATAATTATTAAAACTAAACAAATAGAAATGGATTGGATTACTGCCAGAGAATTTGAAGATATCACCTATAAAAAATGTAATGGAGTTGCAAGAATAGCGTTTAACAGACCTAATGTACGAAACGCTTTCCGTCCAAAAACAACTTCAGAATTATATCAGGCTTTTTACGACGCACAAGAAGATACTTCAATAGGAGTAGTGTTACTTTCTGCTGAAGGCCCATCAACAAAAGATGGTGTTTACTCTTTTTGTAGTGGTGGCGATCAAAATGCTCGCGGGCACCAGGGCTATGTAGGTGAAGATGGACAACATCGTTTAAATATTCTTGAAGTGCAGCGTTTAATTCGTTTCATGCCAAAAGTGGTTATTGCCGTTGTCCCAGGTTGGGCAGTTGGTGGCGGACACAGTTTACATGTGGTTTGCGATATGACTTTGGCAAGTAAAGAACATGCAATTTTCAAACAAACAGATGCTGACGTTACTAGTTTCGACGGTGGTTACGGATCTGCTTATTTAGCAAAAATGGTAGGCCAGAAAAAAGCACGCGAAATTTTCTTTTTAGGGAGAAATTATTCAGCTCAGGAAGCAATGGATATGGGAATGGTTAATGCTGTTATTCCACACGATGAATTGGAAGATACTGCTTACGAGTGGGCTCAGGAAATTCTTCAAAAGTCACCAACTTCTATAAAAATGCTAAAATTCGCCATGAACCTTACAGACGACGGAATGGTTGGTCAACAGGTTTTTGCCGGAGAAGCAACTCGTTTAGCTTATATGACAGAAGAAGCAAAAGAAGGAAGAAATGCATTTTTAGAAAAAAGAAAACCGAATTTCGGAGAAAATAAGTGGTTACCATAAATAACAAATAATTGTTTCAAGTTTCAGGTTTTAAGTTGCGAAACGAAGTCCAAACTTGAAACCTGAAACCTGAAACAAAATTTAAAACTAAACAAAACAGAATGAAACATTGGATTGAAGCCGCCAGACTGCGCACATTACCTTTATCAGTTTCCGGAATTATAGTAGGAAGTATATATGCCTTATCAAACCCAACTGCAACTATTAATACACCAACCGAAGTTTTCAGCTGGAAAATTTTTGGTTTTGCACTTCTAACAACGCTTGGTCTACAGGTGTTATCCAATTTTGCAAATGATTACGGAGATGGTGTAAAAGGTACCGATAACGCTGATCGAGTAGGGCCGCAACGTGCTATTCAGAGCGGAGTGATTACACCTCAGGCTATGAAAAAAGCCATAATAATTACTTCAGTACTAACTTTGATTTCTGCAATTGTATTAATTTATTTTGCTTTTGGTGAATCTAATTTTGGATATTCTATCTTCTTCTTATTGTTAGGAATCGCTGCAATTGTTTCTGCAATTCGCTATACAGTTGGTAATTCGGCTTATGGATATAGAGGTTTTGGAGATGTTTTTGTTTTCATTTTCTTCGGATTAGTAAGTACTTTGGGGGTTAACTTTTTATATTCAAAAGAAGTAGACCCGCTTTTAATTTTACCTGCGATTTCTATCGGATTATTAAGCGTTGGTGTTTTAAACCTCAATAATATGCGTGATGAAGAATCAGACAGAAAATCAGGAAAAAATACTATTGTAGTTCAAATGGGCGGTGCAAAAGCTAAAATCTATCATTTTTCATTAATCATTACAGCAATGATTTTGGTAGTAGTTTTTGCTATTTTAAGCGATTATCGTTTTGATCAATATTTATTTTTATTGGCTTACATTCCTTTAACTAAACATTTAATTACCGTTTCTAAAAATCAAAATCCTAAGCTTTTAGATCCGGAATTAAAAAAGCTGGCATTAAGTACATTCTTGCTTTCTTTATTATTAACGGTTTGTATGATTTCATTGATTTCAGACATTTTCGTTAATCTGTTCATGGGAGGAAGATAAAAATTAAGGTTCAACTCTAAATTTTATAAAAATGAAAATTACATTCTACGGACACGCTTCTTTAGGTATTGAAGTTGGAGGAAAACATATTATTGTTGACCCTTTTATTACTGGCAATCCACAGGCTGCGTCAATTGACATAAATACATTAAAAGCAGATTATATTTTGCTTACACATGCACATGGTGATCACGTTTTAGACGTCGAAGCTATTGCAAATCGCACAAACGCTGTAATTGTTTCTAATGCAGAAATTACAAGTTATTATGCCAAATTAGGTCATAATGCACACCCAATGAATCACGGTGGAAGCTGGAAATTCGATTTCGGAAAAGTAAAATATGTAAATGCCATTCATTCCAGTTCTTTCCCTGACGGAAGTTACGGAGGAAATCCAGGAGGTTTTGTAATCGAAAGCGAGCATAAAAACATTTATATCGCCGGAGATACAGCACTTACCATGGATATGAAATTAATCCCGATGCGTACTAAATTAGATTTGGCTATTCTTCCAATCGGAAATAATTTCACCATGGATGTTGAAGATGCTATTATCGCTTCTGATTTTCTTGAATGTGATAAAATTCTGGGGTATCATTTTGATACTTTTGGTTACATCGAAATCAATCATGAAGAATCAATCCGTAAATTTTTCGATAAAGGAAAAGATCTAATGCTTTTGGGAATCGGAGAATCGATTGAATTATAATAATTTTCAGGAGCTAATCCCGCTATCCGCTATATCTTTTGTGCCGAACACCGGCACAAAAGGATATCGCTCCTATCGGGGCTAGGGGACTTGGTTTCAAAAGAAATTATTTTGGCATAATTTATGTCATTCTGATTAGGCAAATTCGTGGTTAAAAACTTATTCTAACATCAATATGAATTTTAAAAAAATTGCCCTATTTCTTTTGATTACAATTTCATACAACACTTTTGCTCAAAAAGATGGTTATTGGGACAAAGAACGCGCCACTACTAAAGAAATTATCGTTTCTGCACGCGACCGAATTACTTTAAAAACAGAAGATCTTCCTGTAGGAACTACAGAAATCGTCTACCGAATTACACTTTTAGACGAAAACCAGCAAATGGCAAACAGTTTGGTTTCAGTATTGAAAGCGATTCCAGATCCAACCGGAATCAGCCAGGGTTCTGCCGGAGCCGTTTTCTTAATGTCAAAAATTTCCGGAGACGATAATTGTACGTATGCACTTTTTACTTCAGAGGAAAATGCAAAAAAATACATCGATGACGGAAAAACAGACAAATCTTGCTACGCACAAGTAAACGAAGTTAGCAAGGATGCAAAACGCTTATCATTAGACAAATCCTCTTGTTTAGGGCAAGATATCAGTACAATTTGGTTTGGTTTTCACAGTAAAAACTGGCTTTTAAATCAAAAAATTGTTTTAGAAGTTGTGCCTTGGGTTGACACCAAATTAAACCGTGGCTGGAATCAGGATAACAAAAACGAAATTATCAGCTTATGCAAAACATCAACAATGGCGCAAAAAATGGCCAATTCTGATGATTTTTGTGTCTGTATTTTAGACAAAATTATAAAGCAATATCGTTACACAGAGTTCCAAAAACTATTGCCAATCGAAAAAAACAAAGTCTATAAAGATTTTGGAAATGCTTGTTATAAAGATGCTGATATCTCTAAAAACGTTTATAATGACTTAAGAGTTCAGGCTTCTACTTTAATCAAGCTTCAAAAATACAATGAAGCAATTCAGAAACTGAACACCATCATAAATGATGGAAAAGCAACGGCAATTGATTATGGCTCTGTTGGGTACTGCTATATATTAACCAAACAATATGCAAAAGCACTTAAGTTTCTTAAAGAAGGTGAAAAATTAGACGACACCGAATTATTAGTAAAACTAAATTTAGCCCATGTTTATCTGGTTAGTGATGATTATAGTGAAGCAAAAGTAATTTATAAAAAATACCAGACTCAAAACGTAACAGATAGTTTAAGCTGGAAAGACAAAACAAAAAAAGACTTTGAAGTTTTTCAAAAAGCAGGATTACCATCCAAGGACTTCGAAAAAGTTTTAAAACTTTATAATTAAGTCACTGAGATGCTGAAATACTAAGGTTCTAATTTAGTAGTTTCTCAACATCTTAGCGTCTTAGTAACTTAGCATCTAAAAAATGAAAGCAACTTACCATAAATACATGCTCGAGTTTAAACGCCCTTCAGGAACTTCCAGAGGTGTGATGACCGAAAAAGAAACATGGTTTATTGTTCTTGAGGAGAACGGTAAAAAAGGAATAGGTGAGTGTGGTATTTTGCGTGGCTTAAGTGCAGATGATCGCGATGATTATGAAGAAAAACTTAACTGGGCTTGCGAGAATATCCATTTGGGAGAAACTGCACTTTGGGAAGCTTTGTTAGAATTTCCTTCAATACAATTTGGGATTGAAATGGCTTTTTTATCCCTTAAAAATGAAAACCCATATCTCTTATTTCCTTCTGATTTTACCAGTAATTCTAAATCAATTGTTATAAACGGTCTCGTTTGGATGGGAGAAGCTTCTTTTATGAAAGAGCAAATTGAAGAGAAATTAGAACAAGGTTTTGATTGCATAAAGCTTAAAATTGGTGCTATAGCTTTTCAGAAAGAATTAGAATTATTACAATTTATAAGAAGTCATTTTTCTGCAGAACAAATTGAAATCAGGGTAGATGCCAATGGTGCTTTTGCCTTAAACGAAGCTTTAGATAAACTTAATCAATTAAAAGTATTTCAGTTGCATAGCATTGAACAGCCAATAAAAAAAGGAAACGTTTCGGCTATGGCTGAATTATGCAAGACGACACCTTTTCCAATTGCATTGGATGAAGAATTAATAGGTGTATTTTCATTAGAAGAAAAAGAAGCTCTGTTGAACAAAATCGAGCCACAATATATTATTTTGAAGCCAAGTTTTGTTGGCGGATTTAGAGGAACGCAGGAATGGATTGATTTAGCAGATAAATATAATATTGGTTGGTGGATTACCTCGGCCTTAGAAAGTAATATTGGACTTAACGCCATCGCACAATGGACTTTTACCTTAAACTCGATAATGCCACAAGGTTTGGGAACCGGAGCTCTTTATACGAACAATTTTGATTGTCCACTTGAAGTTTCACAAGGACAATTATGGTACAACACAACTAAAAGCTGGAATTCTGATCTTTTAGAAAAAATATAAAATATATCAAATAAAGTTAAGCGTAACAAAGACAAAAAAACGGCTGTCCCTTTGCAACCTTAAGCCTTTGAACCTATTTTCTCATTCTTTCCCTCCACGTAATCCGGCTTGCCAATCTTTGAGTTCTTGCCATTTACCTTCATAAGCCATTAACGCTTGTTTAGCCCAGGTACTGGGGTTGTGTATCGCGTAATTTTCTCCACCAGCGTCCAAAATTGCCTGTAATTTTTCGGTCGATGATTCTGACAAATCATGCCATGTAGTTATTCCCGCTGCATTGAATAAAGCTTCAATTTTTGGTCCAATTCCTTCCACAATTTTCAAATCGTTTTCTTTTACTTTTTTGCCCAAAATGTTTTTCGCCTGGGCAGTATCAAATAATAAGGTTGGTGTGATCTGAAGTATAGATTTTTTCTGGCTTGGTTTTGCTTTTTTTTCTGCTAAGTCAGCTTCTAAAGATGAAATGCGTGCCATTAAACTTTTTGTATGAGTTTTACAGGCGTCTAAATCTGATTGTAAAGACGATGCAAGAGAATGCTCCGATTTTGATGACGTTTTCTTTCCTAAATAATAACCTAAAATTCCAAAGATTAGCCCGGCTAATAAAGGGATTAAGACGCAAGAGATATCCATGATTATAAGTTTTAAATTGAATATTTCAGTTATCGTTCGGACTTATAGCGTGATGTTAAATTCCTATCAAATTTAACAAATATATAAATGCAGAATGTATTAGCAATCCGTTAATTATTTGTTATTGTTCTGATTTTTAAAGAATTATATTAACATCGATTTATAAGCGAGGAAACAGATCTCCGTTTCAGGACTGAATTAAATTGAGTAACTTGCATTAAATTAATTACAGTATCAAAATGATAGAAATTGAAAGAAAGTTTCTTGTAAAATCTAGTGATTTTAAAGAACAGGCTTTTGCTCAAAATCAAATTGCACAAGGTTATCTGAGTTCTCTTCCGGAGCGAACTGTGCGTGTTAGAATTAAAGGAAAAAAAGGCTTTCTTACTATTAAGGGAATTGTTCATCATGGTGGTATGTCCCGATTTGAATGGGAAAACGAAATTCCACTAGATGAAGCGCAGGAATTGCTGAAATTATGCGAAAAGGGAAAAATAGAGAAAACACGTTTTGAAATAAAAGCAGGAAAACATGTTTTTGAAGTAGATGAGTTTTACGGTGAAAATGAAGGCCTGATTATGGCTGAAATTGAACTGGAATCAGAAACTGAATCTTTTGAGAAACCAGACTGGCTTGGAGAAGAAGTTACAAATGACGAACGTTACTATAACGCATATTTGAGCAAAAAGCCATTTAAAACCTGGGAAAAATAATAAATATATGGTAGAATATGATTTGATAATTGTTGGAGGCGGTCCGATTGGACTGGCTTGTGCAATTGAAGCTCAAAAGAAAAATTTACGCTATTTAATTATAGAAAAAGGCGCGATTGTAAATAGTATTTTCAATTATCCTTTATACATGACGTTCTTCTCAACAGCTGAAAGATTAGAAATTGGAGACATTCCTTTTAATTGTTTAGCACCAAAACCGGGTCGACAAGAAGCTTTAGAATATTATAGAAATATTCACCGCTATTTTAATTTTTCGATTCATTTATTCGAAAAAGTGATTAGTATTCAAAAACAAGAAAACTCAATTTTCAAGATTGTTTCAGATAAAAATTCATACGAAGCAAAGAACGTTGTTATCGCAACTGGTTTTTATGATATTCCTATCGAGATGAATATAAAAGGCGAGGAGCTGTCTAAGGTGCGTCATTATTACAAAGAAGCACATGAATATGCTTTCAGAAATGTTTTGATTGTTGGCGCTAATAATTCTTCTGTGGATGCAGCTTTGGAATGCTGGAGAAAAGGAGCAAACGTTACGATGGTTATTCGTAAAAACGAAATTAATAACAGGGTAAAATATTGGGTAAAACCGGATATCGAAAACCGAATTGCAGAAGGAAGTATTAAAGCTTATTTTGAATCCAATATTAGTGAAATTCGGGAGAATGAAGTTGAAATTGGAACACCAGATGGAAAAGTAACAATTGAAAATGATTTTGTTTTAGCTTTGACAGGATACAAACCAGATTTGACTTTTCTCGAAAAAATGGGAATTCAACTTTCTGAAGATGAGCTAAAAATACCAGTGTACAATCCGGAAACAATGGAAACGAATGTGGAAGGTTTATTTTTGGCTGGAGTAGTTTGTGGCGGAATGCAAACACATAAGTGGTTTATAGAAAACTCACGAGTTCATGCCAATATGATTGTGGATTACATAACTTCTAAATAAAAAAAGTTTGCCACGAATTACACGAATTTCCACGAATTAAAATTTGTACGATCCAATTTTGTACGCAATTCAATTTGTAGAAATTCGTGTAATTCGTGGCAAAATAAATTAAGAACTACAAGAAAGCATAGAACAACCTACTTTTGAGCGTGCCCAATCTGGTCGTTTTGCAAACCATTTTTCTGATTCAGGTTGTTCATTATATGGTTTTTGTAATAACAAGTATAACTCATTTATTAAGGAATAATCTCCTTTGTCTGCGTCATCAATTGCCAATTGTGCCATATAATTTCGCAATACATATTTAGGGTTAATTTGATTCATTTTTTCAGAACGATCTTTATCTGAAAGCGCTTCCTCGTTTAATCTTTGAAGATATTCGGCGAACCATTTCTTCCAGGAATCCAAAATAGTTCCAGTAATTTCTTCCGGTGAATAAAAAGAATCCTTAATTTTTTCAATCGAACTTTCTACAGCGTCCGCTTTTGTAACCTTGCCTAAATTTCTAAAAAAGATAGTCATATCCGTTTCAGATAATTGCAGAGCTGATTCTAAGCCCTCAATTAAATTACTGTCAGTATAAGTTGAAGTAAATAAGCCTAATTTACTTAAAAACATTTCTTTATAATCTATTTCGAAATCATTTATAAAAGACTCCAATATCTTTTCTAAAGGTTCTGCTTCATTAACTAACGGGTAAAGCGCATTGGCTAACTGATACAAATTCCATTGTGCAACCTGAGGTTGATTACCAAATCGGTAACGTCTGTTTTGGCTGTCGGTTGTATTGGGTGTCCAATTTGGGTCGTAGTTTTCCAACCAGCCGTAAGGACCATAATCAATCGTTAATCCGTGAATAGACATATTATCCGTATTCATAACACCATGAACAAAACCAACACGTTGCCAATCCACAATCATTTTGCGTGTTGTGTCTGCGACGGTTTTAAAGAACTGTATGTATTGCTCTTTTGGTTCGCCTTTAATTTCAGGGAAATAATGTTTGATAGTATACTCAACAAACTCTTTTAAATTTTTCAGTTCGTTTCGTGCGGTAAGCATTTCAAAACTCCCAAAACGTATAAAAGAAGGTGCTACACGACAAACAATAGCTCCTTTTTCGTAAGCTGGATTTCCATTGTATAATACATCCCTCAACACCTGATCTCCAGACAGCATAAGCGAAAGAGATCGGGTAGTGGGAACACCCAGATAATACATGGCTTCCGCACATAAATACTCACGTATTGAGGAGCGCAAAACCGCCAAACCATCAGCTGTTCTGGAATAAGGAGTTTTTCCTGCGCCTTTTAATTGTAAGGTAAAAAACGTGTTATTATGCTCAACTTCCGTTAAATTAATAGCACGACCGTCGCCCAATTGTCCGGCCCAATTCCCAAATTGATGGCCTGCATAACACATGGCATACGGACGTGTTTCAGGAAGAATCTCTTTTCCTGAAAAGGCATTCAAAAATTCTTCCGACTGAATTTCAGCAGTTGTTATCCCAACCATTTCAGCTACTTCGTTAGAGGCATGAATTAAAGTTGGATTGGAAGGTTTTGCTGGATATACAAAGGAAAACAGCGTATTTTTTACCTGACGAATCTCATTCGTTTCATCTGGATCTGCTGGTAGTTCAGATGTAAATCTGTTATTTATTTTTAAATTTTTCATTTTAATTTTTACTTTCTTTTTGCCACGAATTCACGAATTTATTTAAAATATTTAGAAACAATCATTCGAGAATTGGTGGCGGAAATTCTATTCTAAAATTAATCCACAGAAACCTTTAATATGGAATAAAAATTTTAATTAGTTCATTAATCTGTCTGCGTACATTTTTTTTAATTTTTGAACTTTTGGATCGATTACGATTTGACAATAACGGGTATCCTGATTGTTGTTGTAATAATTTTGATGATCTTCTTCAGCTTCATAAAATACTTCAAAAGCTGTTAATTCTGTTACAATTGGATCTTCGTAAAAGGGTTTTACTTCTTCAAAAACCTGCTCTGCTATTGCTTTTTGTTCTGCATCATGATATAAAACGATAGAGCGGTATTGCGTTCCTACATCGGCTCCCTGACGGTTTAATGTGGTTGGATCGTGACTTGTCATGAATATAAAAATTAAGTCATGATATGAAATTATGTCAGGGTTGAAGGTAACTTGTATGACTTCGGCGTGGCCAGTTCTGCCAGTACAAACTTCACGATAGGGAGGATTTTTAATAAAACCTCCTGAATAACCTGATTTTAAAGATTCTACACCATTTAAACGCTGAATTACAGCTTCAATACACCAAAAACATCCACCACCAAAAGTAGCTACTGATAAATTTTCCATAAAATAGTATTGTTAAGTTTTATATGCCCTATTAATCCGATAGAATATTATGATAATTTGTTAAAAAAATCACATTTTAGTTAAATATACTAATCAGTTATTGAATGTTTGAAGTTTACAATTGATAAATTCGCAATTTTGCAAAAAAGCCATTATATTTGCATCAAACTCAGGCATACTAATGGATAGCAAAAATAATACCATCACTTTAGAAACTTATTTTCAGGATTTTCGTAAAAATATCGTTGGCATTAATCAGGAATTTACGTCTCCGTACGGCAAAAAACAGATTATTTACACCGATTGGACTGCCAGCGGAAGGTTATATCGACCAATTGAAGAGAAACTTCTTAATGATTTCGGACCTTTTGTAGCAAATACACATACGGAAACTACTGTGTCAGGTACTGCCATGACAAAAGCGTACCATCATGCCAGAAATATCATCAAACGCCATGCAAATGCGAGTCAGGATGACGTTTTAATTACAGATGGAACCGGTATGACTGGTGTTATCAATAAATTTCAACGTATTTTGGGGTTAAAAATCCCTGAAAACCTTAAAGATTTTACCACTGTTCCAGCAGAAAAGAAACCTGTTGTTTTTATTTCGCATATGGAACATCATTCTAATCAAACCTCATGGTTAGAAACTATTGCAGATGTTGAAATCATTCCATCATGTGAAAAAGGTCTTTTTAGTCTTGAAAATTTAGCCGAATTATTAGAAAAATATAATAATAGAACAATAAAAATCGCCTCTATTACTTCCTGTTCGAATGTTACTGGTTTAAAAACTCCTTTTCATGAAACAGCAAAATTAATGCACCAACATAACGGAGTTTGCTTTGTAGATTTTGCGTGTTCAGGACCTTATGTAGAAATTGATATGCATCCGTCAGATCCGGAAGCGTATTTGGATGCTGTTTTCTTTTCGCCTCATAAATTCTTAGGTGGCCCTGGAACTTCTGGTGTTTTGATTTTCAATAAAAAATTATACAATAATATGATTCCGGATTGTCCTGGAGGTGGAACGGTTAGCTGGACAAATCCTTGGGGAGAACATAAATATGTTGACAATATTGAGGATCGTGAAGATGGGGGAACTCCTGGTTTTTTGCAGGTTATTAAAACGGCATTAGCCATTGAACTAAAGGAAGAAATGGGGATTGAGAATATTCTGCAACGTGAACACGAAATTGTTGATTATGTTTTTGAAGCATTGGAACCAGTAGAGAATATTAAAATTCTGGCTGGACAACATAAAAATCGTTTAGGAGTGGTTTCTTTCTTTATTGAAAACCTACATTTTAATTTAGGAGTGAAATTGTTAAATGATAAATTCGGAATTCAGACAAGAGGAGGTTGCAGCTGCGCTGGAACTTACGGTCACTTTTTATTGCATGTTGATCAGGAAACGTCGAATAAATTGGTTAACGAAATCACGATTGGTGATTTGATCAAAAAACCGGGATGGATCAGAATGTCGATTCACCCGACTACAACGGATAAAGAAATCGCTTACGTTTGCGACAGTATTAAAGACCTGGCTAAAAATCACGAAACCTGGGCTTTAGATTATACTTATAATAGTAAAACCAATGAGTTTGTTCATAAAAATGCCACTTCATTTGAAGATGAATTAGTTGCTGGCTGGTTTAAATCTTAATGTTGGATTTTTTTATCACAAAGTGCACCAAGGTTTTTTTATTTTGCTAATGAATATAAAACACAAAGTTCACAAAGCTATTTCGACAATAGATTTTATAAAATATAAACCCGACAAGTTTTTAAAGCTTGTCGGGTTTTTTATTTCTTGTTTCCTGATTGATTCTTACTTCTTTTAAAAATTAAACTTCTAATATAGCCCCGATAGAGCCGTTATCCTTTGAAAGGAACGAACAAAGATATAGGCGAAAGCGGGACGGGTCGCCTTGAAAAATCGGACACATTTGCTTCTGAAAAAAAATCAGATACTACATGATTAGACGAACTCCGCCTAAGTCGGAAACTCGGTAGGAGAATTTATTACCAGGTGAACCGATGAACATGAAATTTTTTGGAATTTTCCATTTTTCAGAAAGTTCATCTATAATTTCAGGACCGAAGACACCTTTTATTTCAAGGAACTCGATGTCTATGTCGTCATAAGCACGATCTAAAACTTCTAAATCTTTCTTTAAATCTTCGTTGTTTGCATCGTCACTTTTGATGTGAACGATTTTAAGTTTTTTGGTAGTTTCATTATTTTCAACATATTGCAAAACTTTATTCAATATTGCGATATCATCGCCTTTGGTAAAAAAGACAAATTCCTGTGAATTAATTTCGATACTCATTTTTTGCAAATATCGGTTGCTGACAATTACCATTCTTCGTAGCGGCTGATAGAAATATTCTAAAGCTTCGATTAAAAGTTTGATGAGCATAACGCGATTCAACATGATTCCGATGAAAATTAATGACGGAATCATATACTGCAAAAACGTATAAAAGGCATTGATATTCAATTTCATATTACCAATAAAGGCAGCAATAATAAAAAGTACTGCAGTTACAACAGCGATGCCTCGTGCACGCTCTGGTCTTGGCAACTTTCGACGTTTGAATTTTAATAATAAATTCCCAATTCCGAATAAAGCCATTACCGCCAAAAATGAAAAAGTATAAACACCAGCCAGAGATTCTAAATGGCCGCTTGTAGCGAACAACACTGATACACAAAGGACTAAGAAGCTAATTACGATTCTATAATGTGAACCTCTTTTATTTTGTTTCAGAAAAAAATTAGGTAGAATTCGGTCTAAGGTCATTCGGTTTAACAATCCCGAAACCCCAACAAAAGAAGTTAAAACGGCACCACATAAAACAAGAACGGCATCAATAGAAATTAGCCAGGCCAGCCAGGATCCGCCGGTAGTTTCGCCAAGGTGCGCTAAAAGTGATTCTTTGTTTTCACCAACTTCCGTCAGTGGAATAACACTTATTAATAATATGGCAATGACAGGATTGAAAAAGCTGACAATTGCCCACATGTTTCGGAGTGTTTTTGGAAAAACGCCAGCTTCTTGTTCTTCAACAAAATTAGCAGAACTTTCGAAACCAGAAATTCCAAGCATAGCGGCAGAAAAACCGAGAAAAAGAGCTGTTTTTATATTTCCGGAAGCAATTGGTGTTTCCCAGTTAACGTGAAATATTTCGAGACCATTATGTAACAAAAACCATAACGACGCTAAAACTAGCAGACTTAAAGTGGCAAGATGGGTCAGAAAAATAATGACAGCAACAAATGCCGATTCTCCAATTCCTAAGATGGCAAGCCCGGTAAATAATATCAAAACAATTACGGTGGCTATGGTAACATTTAATCCTTCGAAAATTCCGTGTAGGTAATGCATTCCTTCAGATGCCGAAATTACAGCGGTTGCCATATAAGACAAAACGGTTAAAGTTGCAGCAAGAGAGGCAAGGCGTTTGGTAGAAGTATTTAATAAAACATTGTAAGCGCCTCCATTTAAAGGAATTGCACCAACAACTTCACCATAAATTCGTCTGAATAAAAATAAAACGACAGCAACAATTAATAGAGAAATCCAGGCATATTGACCTGCATATAAAATGGTTAGTGCTGAAACATATAAACAAGAAGAGCTAATATCGTTTCCGCAAATTGCTGTTGCCTGTAATTGATTTAATTTTTTATGTATAACTTCTTTCATGAGTATTGAAAATTAAAAACGATTAATTCAATAATAAAAGCAACTAAAATAAATCTTAAATAAGGCAGATATTTTATAAAGGCGGAAATATATTTAACTAATCAGAAATTTTGAATCTTCAATTTATGAAAATTATTTTGATTCCTGAAATTTTTTAAGTGACAATAAGGCTTGCTTCTGAATTTTTCCTTGAAAAAAACCTGTCCAGCCCAGTAAATATCCTGTAATACCAAAGGCTTGTTTGGACCATTTCCATACATCAAAATTATCAGTATGCTTAATAATTAAGCCATCCTGAAAAATAAATTCGGCTGAAATTCTATTTATTACTTTTCGATTTGTTTTGCTGAAGTTATATGTAGCAACCCACCTTGCAGAACCTGTAAATTCGTCTGCCTTAATATCTGAAAACTCAATTTTAATATTGCCTTTACTTCTTAAAATCAGCATTTCCCACATTTTAGAAACCTGTTCTTCTTTTAATAAACCAAAAGCGGGATCAATAAAATGCACTTTTGGGTGATAGCATTCACTCATTGTTTTAGCATCGGCATTTGCAAAAGCAGTGTAGAATTTTGCAATTAAATTTTCGTTGGCATTCATTTAAATAAAATTAGAATATAAATATAAGATTAATTATACTAAATAATTTATTTATAATGTACTAATTGCAGTTGCTGTATCAAATGTTTTTTTTGATTTATCGTATCCTGTAGAAAAGTAATTCATTTTGTTAACGGCAGTAAAATAACCCGTTTGATTTCCGAAAGATTTTGAGTTTCCGGCTATAATAAATCTGATTCCTTGAATGTCAGCTTTTTTGAGCTTGATCATTTCGGCCGGAGTGAAGTAATAATAAGAAGTTGTTTTGCCTTCTACCGTTTCTTTTACATTTTTATCAACGCAGGCAATAACGTCCCCGTTAGCTAAATCGACATAAACACCTCCGGCAATTCTTGCTTCAGCATTGGCTGTGGCAATTGATAATTTTAAAACTCCACCTTTTTCTGTCTTTGCTACCTGAACATCTGCCTCTCCTGAAAAAGCATACTTTTCACAGATAAACGTATAACTTTGCGTTGCCGGATAGCCTTTAGAACCTTTTACACTCATTTTTTCCTGAGCATTCGCAAAAGTTGAAAGTAACAGTAAGATTAAAAAAGGTGTTTTAAATTTCATAGTTATAGTTTATTGTCCTTGTATTTTAGAATCAAATTTTTCGTCCCAATCCATTGATTTTATTGCAGAAACTAAATTATCTTCATTTACAAAAACACGTAACTCCTTGTTAGCTACTTTTTTAGTATACAAAGCATGATAGCGGTAAATGACTTCTTGTTTAGTTCTGTAAACACCATCTAATTTCAAATCAATAAAACTTCCGTAATATTGTCTAAATCTTTGACAGGTTTTTGTTAATCGTTCTTCGGTTGTATTTTCCATAACCGACTTTGTAACTTCCGTTTCGTTGAAAGGTTTAAATTTTGACGTGTTACAGGTTTCTAAAACCCGTTTGCCCAAATCGTATGCTTTCTTCTGCTGATTGGCATTAACTTCGGCAGTTGGAACTTGTTTTATTTTTAAATCTTCGGTGTCCCGGGTTACAGTTTTAGATTTACATCCAATTAATAGCAACAAACATATAATCAATCCTGCTTTCTTCATAACTATTTATGTTATTTTTAATAATAAGTTCGGGTCGGGGCAATTTTCGATGTAGAAATTCAAATCATTACTATTGCAAACGCCGGGGTAATCTCCCCAATAATCTTCAATATCCTGTATAATCTGAAAATGTACGTGCGGTGCATAATCTCCGTTAACAGCTGCATTTCCAAGAGTTGCAATTTGTTCACCTCTCTTAAATTGCTTCCCAACGCTTAGGTCATTTATACTTTCTAACGATAAATGTCCGTATAAAGTATAAAATTTTTCATTTTCAACTTCATGTTCTAAAATGATGGTTGGTCCGTAATCACCCAAACCAACATTGTTTTTAAAACTATGTACTTTGCCATCAAGCGGCGCTAAAACTGCTGTATTGACTTTGGTCCATAAATCAAGACCAATGTGTATATTTCGCTCCGGAACAGAATCGTTTTTAAAAATTGTACTTCTTTTATATAATGTCCGTCCTTCTATATAACCGCCGAAAGCTACTTCAGCATTGTTTTTCTTTAAATAATTAGAAATAAAATTTTCAAATTCAGTAGCATTTTCTGGTTTGCTTTCCATTAATTCTTTATTCGTAATGGATAAATCTAAAGGGATATAATTTGAAAATTCAATACTTTCATCAATAATTTTAGTAGGTGGAATGGCTTTTAAAATAGAAACTAGGGTTTTCATAAAAGGTAAAATTTAGGCAACTTTTTCAATTATTATTAGTTCATTATGATCTTCTATGCGGGGCAGCATTTTTGAAGAGAATTGTTCAGGATTTATTTCTGCAATATACTTCCGATTTCTGAGATTATGTGCTTCATCCAGAATCATTGTGTTAAAAAGTACAAATCCCTGATCTTTTAATAAGGAGCAAACCCGTTCACTAAAAAATCGTTCAAATAAAAAATTTGGCATTTTCGTATCCTCAAAAATATCAATAATAATAAGATTGTATTGGTTTTTGGTTTTTAAAACAAATTCAAAAGCATCATCAATTATAATTTCAAGTTGTTTGATTTGATTTAGGTTAAAATATTCATTTGCAATCTGAATCATGTCTGAGTCAATTTCGACACCAGTAATTTTGCCTTTATATTCAATTTCATCAACCAGCGTTTTTACAACACTTCCGCCGGCGACTCCTAGTAATAAAATATGATCCATATTAAGAATGGCTTTATATCCGATGTTACGTAGTCCATACCTTAATATACGCTGCAAACTTCCGTACGAATAATTGGTATTTTCAGAGTCTAAAACCAATTCGCCATTTGTCCAGGTAACTTCGATCATTTTACTTCTTGCCGATTTTTTCTTGAAAATTTTGATTGGAATCAGATAACTAAAAATTTTTTGAATCATTTGTAAAGCTTTTACTCAAAAATACCATTTTAAATCTTTTATTTTGCACGAAACAATAAATTTTAATGAAGAAACAATTGTACAAATTCATCTTTTTTAAGCTAATGGGCTGGAAAATAAGAGGAATTGAAAATGCGGAAGTGAAAAAATGTGTGATGATGGTGATGCCACATACAAGTAATCATGATTTTTATTTAGGAATTTTTACCCGTGGAATTTCGGGATTAGAAATGAACTGGGTTGGAAAGAAAGAATTATTCAAATTTCCTTTTGGATATTATTTCAGAAGTGTAGGCGGTGAGCCCTTAGATCGTTCGGGTGGATTGAATAAGGTTGATTCGATTGCTGCTATTTTTGAACGTAAGGAGGTTTTTCGCTTAGCAGTGGCTCCTGAAGGAACACGTAAAAAAGTAACTGAAATTAAAAGTGGTTTTTATTATATCGCACTTAAAGCAAACGTGCCAATTATTCCCGTGGCTTTTGATTGGGGGAAAAAAGAAGTTAATTTAGGAAAGCCGTTTTATCCGACTGGTGACTTTGAAGCCGATTTACAAATTTTAAAAAAACATTATGAACATGTTATAGGTAAAATTCCTGAGGATGGATTTAAATTGTAAATTTTGAATATTTTTTTCAGTTACGTGAGAATCGCTTAAATGAAAAATAATTTTAAAAATTTTAAAATACGCGAAAATTTCGAATCACGGGATATATACCTTAAATGTCCCGTTTTTATAAAAAAATACAATTTTCTCAACTTCTCCTTCTTTTGAAATAAAATTTGAGTTTTTAACTTCGACAGCATTTCTTGTTTCTGTTTTTACTTCTTCCTTATAATTAATTTCAGAAAATAAATCTCCGCCGATAAAATCTTCAGAAGATGAAATAGGGGTGAGAGGTTTTACAATTTCTGTAGCTATTTCATTATTTGTGTTTAGAATTTGATCTTCCGCTTTAGGAAAGCTTCCTTTTCCATTTAAGATCCAATATAAATCTACATCCGGAAAAACATCCAAAATTTTCATCACAAAATCTAAACTAGGTTTGTTTCTTCCTGAAAGGAGATGAGACATACTGGAGCGCTGCACTCCAATTTTGTCAGCAAAAGAAGAAGCATTTAGACCGTAATAATCTAATATAATTTCAAGCCGTTTTACAAAATCATCGATGTTTACCATTGTAAATTATTATTTTAAAAGATCATGTTTACAAATGTAACTAAAAGAAAGTAATAAAACAATTTTACAGTTGTAAATCGTACTAAACAGCTATAAAGTAATGAACTATAACTTTATATATAAGTATATAACTTATTGAAATATAACGTTTAATATATTTAAACATAAAGTACTAACAAATGTTAATTGATAATTGCAAAATTAACTAATTAAGGCCTGACGTATTGTTTACAATTATAAATTTCTATGTTTTTAACTTGTTTACAATTGTAAAAATAAAGATGTTTACTTTTGTAAACTAATCAAAAGACAATGAATTTAGAAGAATTATTTAAGCTGCACAAAGAACAATCTATAGAAGGACGTTACTTGACATTAGATCACATTCAGCCTTTATTAGACAAATTAAATACCAATAATCAAGTCCAGATTATTGGCAAATCGATTTTAGATAAACCTATATATAGTTATCAAATTGGTACAGGAGAAACTCGTATTTATCTGTGGTCTCAAATGCATGGTAATGAAAGTACAACGACCAAAGCTCTTTTTGACTTTATTAATGTATTGAATAGCGGCTCAGACTTTGCGAAAAAATTATTGGAAAAGTTCACTTTTTATGCTATTCCAATACTTAATCCCGATGGAGCAGCGCTTTATACACGTGAAAATGCCAATAAAATTGATTTGAATCGTGATTCTCAGAACCTGACTCAACCTGAAAGTAAGGTTTTGAGGGAAGTTTTCGAGAAATTTAAACCGCATTATTGTTTTAACCTTCATGATCAGCGTACTATTTTTGGCGCTGGTAATACTGGTAAACCTGCAACAGTTTCTTTTTTAGCGCCTTCTTATAATCAGGAAAGGGAGATAAACGAAAACAGATTAAAAGCTATAAATGTCATCGCAGGAATCAATGATACACTACAACAATATATTCCAGGACAAGTTGGTCGATTTGATGATTCATTCAATATCAACTGTATAGGGGATACTTTTCAATTTTTGGGCGTACCAACAATTTTGTTTGAAGCAGGTCATTTTCCTAATGATTACGAACGTGAAATAACCCGAAAGTTCATATTTTTCTCACTTATTTCGAGTTTTGAACTGCTTTCCGAAAACGATTTAGTTGATAATAGAATTAATGATTATTTGAATATTTCACAAAATAAAGTGGTTTTTTATGATTTTATGTATAAAAACATCAAAATAAATTATGATGGTATCGAAATTATTACGAATTTTGTCGCACAATACAAAGAAGAATTGATTGAAAATAAGATTCACTTTAACGCCTACATCGCAGAAGTAGGTGAATTAGAAAATTATTTTGGACATTATGAATATGACGCTCAGGGAGCATTTTATTCCGATAATCATAATAGTTTTCCGAAAGTGAACGAAAAAGCAGATTTTTATTTAAATAAAAATGTTAAATTTGTTAACGGATTGATAAAAAGTTAATTTTTATGTGAATTTGTTGTTTTTTATATATATTTTTATACTTTGTAATAGCAATTAGTAATATTAATTAAAGAATTATGAGTAAATTTCGTTTAGATGAAGTAGATCACCAGATTTTAGATATGTTAATAGACAATACGAGAGTTCCGTTTACTGACATTGCAAAAAAACTATTGATATCTGCTGGAACAGTACATGTTAGAGTAAAAAAGATGGAAGACGCCGGTATAATAATGGGATCTTCATTAGCCTTAGATTACGACAAATTAGGGTATTCATTTATTGCTTATGTGGGTGTATTCCTTAATAATACATCTCAAACAAAATTTGTATTAGAGCGAATCAATCAAATTCCATTCGTAACAGTGGCTTCTGTAACTACAGGAAAATTTAATATTTTTTGTAAAATTAGAGCAAAGGACACTAAACACGCGAAAGAAGTTATCTTCATGATTGATGATATTGACGGAGTTTACAGAACTGAAACTATGATTTCATTAGAAGAAAGTATAAACGATAAGAAGCGTTTGATGCATACTATTTTTAAAAATATGTAATATTTTCTTGAATGCTATATTAAAATATAACCTCAAGTTTATTCTTGGGGTTTTTTTATGACTAATTAACCAACCAACTACAACACGATTATGTACACGTTGCCAAAAATTGAACGTTTTAATCAAGATGTTCTCTCAAAATACCACATTTATAATAGTGTTTTTATAACATTACCCTTTGATTCTATTGACAATACAGGAGTTTTACTTCCTTTATTTACAGAAACTTGCGAAACGGGTTTTAGAAAACAGGAAACACCAAAAGAAATTTTTGATTTCTTCTCAAATAAATACCTGAATAATGCTTCTGAAAAAGAAAAAATCGATTTAATGTTTCGATTTATTCAATATATAGAACGTCAGATTGTATTGTTTGATGCTATTGAAGATGCTGCTTTCCCTGCAGTTAATAACATGGAAGGACGTGGATCTTTGCGTGATATCAAAGAAAAAACAGATGCTAAAGAGAAAAACGAGGAACTAATCGAATTTCTTGAAAGCTTTAATGTGAGAACCGTTTTAACGGCACATCCAACACAATTTTACCCTGGACCTGTTTTAGGAATTATCAATGATTTAACGGATGCCATTCGATCAAATGACTTATTAAAAATAAAACAGTTACTGGCACAGTTAGGAAAAACACCTTTTATTCAGAACGAAAAGCCAAATCCATATGATGAAGCGGTGAGTTTGATCTGGTATTTAGAGAATGTGTTTTATGCAACTTCCGGTGAAATTGTTCATTATTTGCAAAAAAATATCCTTCAAGGAAATGCCATCAAAAATCAATTAATCAAACTTGGTTTCTGGCCAGGAGGTGACCGTGACGGAAATCCTTTTGTTACAACTGAAATAACTTTAAAAGTAGCGGAGCGCTTGCGTACTTCTATTTTAAAGTGTTATTATGTTGAAATGAGAAACTTAAAAAGAAAGTTAACTTTCTCAGGTGTAGATACTTTAGTAGCTGAACTTGAACATAAACTTTATCGTTCTGTTTTTTACTCTAAAGGTGAAATTTACATCACATTGGAAGAGTTATTAGCACAACTAAATAAAATAAGAACTATAATTATCGAAAAACACCAAGCGTTATATCTTGACGAATTGGAAGCGTTTTTGGTAAAAATCAATTTGTTTGGTTTTCATTTTGCAACTTTAGATATTCGTCAGAATAGTAAAATTCATGATGCTGTCTTTAAAGATGTCGTTAATCATTATTTAAACTCTGATTCAAAAATTTTCCCGGAAAACTACTTTGAATTATCAGAGACAGAAAAATTAGATGTTTTATCTAAGGTTAAAGGACAATTAAATCCTGCTGATTTTAATGATGAAATAACAAGATCAACATTAGAATCTGTACAAGCTATTAAGACTATTCAGGAGCGCAACGGTGAATTTGGTGCTAATCGTTATATTATTAGTAATAATGAAAGCGCATTAAACGTAATGGAAACTTTCGCGATGATTCGTTTGAATAATTGGGAAAACCCGACTGTTGATATTATTCCACTTTTTGAATCGGTTGATGATTTACAGAATGCTCATGAAATTATGGAGCAGTTATATACTAATCCAGAATATTCTAAACACTTACAAGCAAGAGGGAATAAGCAAACTATTATGCTTGGTTTCTCTGACGGAACTAAAGATGGTGGTTATTTGATGGCTAACTGGAGTATTTACCAGGCCAAAATCTCATTAACTGAAATCTCCAGAAAATATGGTATTGACGCTATTTTCTTTGATGGACGTGGTGGACCTCCGGCTCGTGGTGGTGGTAAAACACATAAATTTTATGCTTCTTTAGGACCAAAAATTGAAAATAACGAAATTCAAATTACTGTCCAGGGACAAACAATCAGTTCGAACTTTGGAACTTTAGACTCTTGTCGTTATAATATCGAAAACTTGTTGAGTGCTGGTGTTACAAATCAGGTTTTCAGTAAAGAAGACAACGAATTAAGTGCTGATGAAACTCAAATTTTGACACAATTAGCTAATTTAGGTTATGATAAATATTTAAGTTTTAAAAATCATCCAAAATTCATTCCTTATTTAGAGAAGATGAGTACGTTGAAATACTATTCTAAAACTAATATTGGAAGCCGTCCGTCAAAAAGAAGTAAATCAGAATCTTTGGATTTTGCAGATCTAAGAGCAATTCCGTTTGTTGGCTCATGGAGTCAGTTAAAACAGAATGTACCAGGATTTTTTGGAGTAGGTTCTGCTTTAAAACATTTTGAAGAAAGCGGTCAATGGGATAAAGTGAGTGATTTGTATCATAATTCATTATTCTTTAAAACACTTTTAGAGAACAGTATGATGTCATTAGCAAAATCATTTTTACCACTAACGGCATACATGCGAAATGATCCTGAGTTTGGTGAATTCTGGCAAATTATCTACGATGAATTTTCAGAAACAAAACGTCTTTTGCTTAAAATTGCAGGTCATAAAACTCTGATGGAAAACTACCCTGATGGTATAGCATCAATTCAAATAAGAGAGCGTATTGTATTGCCTTTGTTGACGATACAACAATATGCCTTATTAAGAATTAACGAATTGAATAGTGATAAAAGCGGTAATGAAGAATTAATAAAAGTATACGAAAAAATCGTAACAAGATCTCTTTTCGGAAATACAAACGCGAGTCGTAACTCTGCTTAAAGATTAGAAAATTTAAATTTATTTTATATAAAACAGTAAAAATGAATTCAAGTCAATTATCAGAAAACGAATATTCAGGAGGATTTGCAACTTATATCAAAGAAGCCGGAAATGTAAATTTGATCGAAGAGTTAGAAATTTCACTTCATGATTTTATCAGGTTTGTACAAAACATTCCGATGGATAAATTTGATTATCGATATGCGGAAGGGAAGTGGACCATCAAAGATATCATTCAGCACATAATGGATTGCGAGCGCATTTTTGCCTACCGTGCTTTACGTTTTTCAAGAAATGATAAAACACCTTTGCCAAGTTTTGAGGAAGATAATTATGCAAATAGTACAGATTCAAACAGCAGAAGTATTCAGGATTTATTAACTGAACTTTCTGCGTTAAGACATTCAAATTTATTGTTTTACAAAAGCTTATCTGAAGAGCAACTTAAAAGAATTGGAACAGCTTCAAATAATCAAATTTCTGTTCGCGCTTTAGGCTTTGTTATTATTGGACATCAAAAACATCATCAAAATGTTTTTCAGGAGAGATATTTATAACCCCTCCATTTAACTATAAAAAAAATCCTGTGAAATTTACTTCACAGGATTTTTGCTTTAACAAAGACTATTTATTCCTTTCAACAATAGCGAGACCAATGCGGATTTTATCGTAAGATAATTTTTCTTCAAAATGGTCGTAATAGGGTTTTAATGCTGTAGGATATTCAAGCTCTACTTGTGCTTTGTGCAATTGTTTAACTTCATCATCAGTAACAAACGGACTTAAATCAATGTCTGCTCCATCTACATATAATTTCGCTAAATGCGAGATAATAGTTGTTTGGCCTAAATTACGTTTTCCGGCAATTTCTTCAATACTGTTCCCTTCGTTAAAAAGCGCTAAAGTCGTTTTATAGGTATTACTTTCTTTTTTAACTTTGGTATTTGCCTTTTTTACTTTTTCATAATAAGTAATGGCATCTATGAATTCTGAACCGTATTTTTCAAGTTTAGCTTTACCGACTCCTTCAACCGCAAGGAATTCTTCATCACTCATTGGTCGCAATGTTTCCATTTGCCTTAAAGCAGCGTCGCTAAAAATTACATAGGCTGGAACATCTTCATCCTTTGCAATCTCATAACGCAATTTTCGAAGTATTTCAAAAAGAGAATTTTTAGTTGCTTTAGGTTTTGTTTCTTTTATTTCGTTTTTATCAATTACTTTTTTAACAACAGTTGTCAGTTTTACTTTTTCACCTTCAAATAATACTTTTTTAGCAAAAGGCGTTAGTAATATTTTGTTGTGTTGGTGGAAGGCAATTTCGCAATATCCCAAATTAATTAGCTGAATCAAATATTGATTCCAATCATACCATGAGATGTCAGCGCCAATTCCGTACGTTTTTAAGCTTTGATAATTTTTCTCGTATATATACGCGTTTTTTGAGCCTCTTAAAAAATCAACAATTACTGCTAATGGCTCAGATTCCTGCAAACGACTAATAGCTGACAATGCTTTTTGCGCGAGAATCGTACCATCGAAAAATTTTGGTGGATTTTTGCAAATATCGCAGTTACCGCAATTCTCTTTAACTAATTCTCCAAAGTAAGAAAGCAGAATTTTTCGGCGACAGCTTAATGCATCTGCATATTGTTTCATTCTTTCTAACTTTGCCAGCTGAACATCAGAATTCAAACCTTCAGAGGCAAATTTTTGCAACTGAATAACATCGGCATAACTTTCAAACAAAACCGTTTCTGCTGGTAATCCGTCACGACCGGCACGGCCAATTTCCTGATAATAACCTTCAATATTTTTTGGCAAATTATAATGAATAACCCAGCGTACATTTGATTTGTCAATTCCCATTCCGAAAGCAATTGTAGCACAAACCACCTGACAGTCGTCATTTATAAATTCATCCTGTGTTTTCGCTCGAAGTTTATTATCTAAACCTGCATGATATGCTTTTGCTGAAACACCACTTTTTTGTAATTTCTGAGCTAATTCTTCCGTAGTTTTTCTACTTAAACAATAAATTATTCCAGATTCGTTTGGTTTATTCTCTACGAAATCAATAATTTGTTTTACACGGTCAAGCGCCGGACGAACTTCTAAACTCAAATTCTTTCTATCAAATGAAGCGACAAAAGTTTTTGGATTTTTTAAATTTAGTTGTTTTGTAATATCAGTTCTCGTTGCTTTATCGGCAGTAGCGGTCAATGCCAGGATTGGAGTAGAAGGGAAGCGGTTTTTGAGATAACCCAAATTAGTATAAGCAGGTCTAAAATCATGTCCCCATGATGAAATACAATGCGCTTCATCTATAGCAATTAAGCTAATTGTCAATTCATTAAAAATAACATCCAGGTAAGATAAACTCTCCGGAGCAATATAAACGAGCTTAAAATTGTTGGATTTTAAATTGTCAATATAAAACTGTTGTTCTTCGCTAGATTGACTACTATTGATATAACATGCAGAAATTCCATTCGTTTTTAAACTATCAACCTGATCTTTCATCAAGGCGATTAAAGGTGAAATAACAATTGTAATTCCAGGTAAAACCAAAGCAGGTAATTGAAAACAGATTGATTTTCCTCCGCCGGTTGGCATAATCGCTAAAGTATCCTGACCAGCGAGTATCGTATTAATTATCGTTTCCTGATTTGGACGAAATTTTTCAAATCCAAAATTCTCTTTTAATTTGGCGTGTAGTAGTTCTGTATTCATTTTGGCTTACTTTTTTAAATAATAAATTTAAAGAAATTTCTTATAAAACATGAAAATAATAAATTTTATTATTTAAAGAAAATATCAAGTTACTTTGGTTAATAAAAAAAGGAACTCCAAAATAGAGTTCCTTTAAGTTATTTTTAAAGAGATAAATTAATCTTCATCGTCTTCATCATCATCTTCGTCTGCAATGTCATCCGGATCTTTATCTTCATCATCGTCGTCACCACCGTCCACATCTGGCTTGTCTTCTTTTTCATCTTCTTCATCATCATCAATATCATCATCAAGATCAAGACCTTTTACTGGTTCGATTGTATCAACATCAACGTCGATATCATCATCCTCATCGTAATTTTCAATTCTATCAGCAAGTTTGGTACTAATTTTTACTAAATAAATAGTGTCTTCAGTACGAACTTCGACAGCTTCTACTAATTCGTTTTTAGCATTTCTAAAACGGATAACATCCGAATCATCATAACCATCAGGAAATTTTTCAACCAAAAGATTCAAAATTTCATTGGTAAGTTTAGCGTAGTCTACTATAACTCTTTTCATAAAAATATACTATAAATCTAATAAATATGCGAAAATTAATGGAGCAACAATTGTTGCATCCGACTCAATAATAAACTTTGGAGTTTTGATATCTAATTTACCCCAAGTAATTTTCTCATTTGGAACTGCTCCAGAGTAAGAACCATAACTGGTTGTGGAATCTGAAATTTGGCAGAAATAGCTCCAGAATGGAATATCATGCATTTCCATATCCTGGTACAACATTGGCACCACACAAATAGGGAAGTCACCAGCAATTCCACCACCAATTTGGAAGAATCCAATTCCGTTAGCGCTATTTTTTGGATACCAATCAGCAAGGAATGTCATGTATTCAATTCCTGATTTCATGGTAGATGCTTTTAAATCGCCTTTGATTACGTATGAAGCAAAGATATTTCCCATTGTACTATCTTCCCATCCTGGAACGATAATTGGTAAGTTTTTCTCAGCAGCAGCGTACATCCAGCTATCTTTTAAATCTATCTCATAGTATTCTTCTAATACACCAGACAACAACATTTTGTACATGAATTCATGAGGAAAATAACGTTCTCCTTTATCATCTGCATCTTTCCAGATTTTGTAAATGTGTTTTTGCAAACGACGAAATGCTTCATGCTCAGGAATACAAGTGTCTGTAACACGATTTAATCCTCTTTCAAGCAAAGCCCATTCGTCTTCTGGTGTTAAATCACGATAATTTGGCACTCTTTCATAGTGAGAGTGTGCAACTAAATTCATGACATCTTCTTCTAGATTGGCTCCGGTACAAGAAATAATCTGTACTTTATCTTGTCTAATTATTTCGGCAAAAATTTTACCAATTTCTGCTGTACTCATAGCGCCAGCCATACTTACCATCATTTTAGCACCATTAGCCAATTGTTGTTCGTATGCTTTTGCAGCATCAACTAAAGCAGCAGAGTTAAAGTGTAAATAATGTTTTTCAATAAACTGACTGATTGGTCCTTTCATTTTTTTTTGTTTTTTTTGAATTAAAAGTTTAACCTTTTAGATGATACTGCAAATTAATAATTTAATAGATATTAACATTTAATTTGCAAGCTTTTTTTTATACTTTTTTTGTGTAGCCTAAAATCTTTAAAACATCGTCAGAAGTCTGTTGTTCTGAGAAAACCTCAGTGCCAATAATTCCATTTTCATCACGATCTATTAAAATATGTTTTGGCTGAGGAATCAAACAGTGGTGTAAACCTCCGTATCCTCCAATTGTTTCCTGATACGCTCCCGTATTAAAGAAACCGATGTACAATGGCTTTTCTTTGTTGTATTTAGGCAGATAAATAGCGTTCATATTTTGTTCTGAGTTGTAATAGTCGTCACTATCGCAAGTCAATCCTCCTAACAGAACCCGCTCGTATGTATCATTCCAACGATTAACCGCCAGCATAATAAAACGTTTATTTATAGCCCAAGTATCTGGCAAAGTGGTAATGAATGACGAATCAATCATGTTCCATTTCTCTCTATCATTTTGTTGTTTTTGATACAAAATCTGATAGATTGCGCCACCGCTTTCACCTACTGTAAATGAACCAAACTCTGTAAAAATATTTGGAACATCAACTTCGGCTTCATCACATGCAATTTTAATCTGATTGATAATTTCATCAATCATATATTGGTAATCATATTCAAATGCAAGAGAGTTTTTAATCGGGAAACCGCCTCCAATGTTCAAACCATCAAGAGTAGGGCATTCCTTTTTAAGTGCAATGTATACTTTAATACATTTTACCAACTCATTCCAGTAATATGCTGTATCGTTAATTCCGGTATTGATGAAAAAGTGAAGCATTTTAAGCTCTAATTTATCATTTTCCTGAATTTGTTTTTTATAAAATGAAACTATGTTTTTATATCCAATACCTAATCTTGACGTATAAAACTCAAATTTAGGTTCTTCCTCAGCTGCAATACGAATTCCAATCTTAAATTTACTTTTAATTTCAGCCTGAAGCAAATCTAATTCTTCATAGTTATCAATAATCGGAATAGTGTTTTTATGTCCGTTATTGATTAGTCTTGCAATGTTGGTAATATATTCATCTCTTTTAAAACCATTACAAATTACATACGTACTCTTGTTGATTTTACCGTTTTCTAACAAATTCTCCACAATATTAATGTCAAAAGCAGATGAAGTTTCAACATGAATATTATTTTTAAAAGCTTCATTCATAATATATTCAAAATGAGAGCTTTTTGTACAATAGCAATAGTAATACTTTGCTTCGTATTTGTTTTTTTCCATTGATTTTCTGAACCAGGCTTTTGCCTTATTGATATTTTCAGAAATTTGTGGTAAGTAGGTGAATTTTAATGGGGTACCGTATTGTTCAACCAATTTCATCAAATCGATATTATGAAATTGAAGGTTGTCTTTGTTTAATTTAAATTCCTCTTGTGGAAAGTAGTAAGTCTGATTAATTAGATCGGAATATTTTGTATTCATTTATTTTTCAATATTTTAAGTTGTAATTTTTAAATTTAGTAAACGGTGCTAAATCTAAAATTCAAACCCTAATATTGGCAAATACTATCTCTAGTTTTTCATGCTCTGCTTTTGAGAATAAAAACACATCAAAACAAAACGGACTTTTACTATTATAAAAACGGTTCAACATTCTTAGTAAAGAACTATTGAGGCGGTTTCTATAAGAACTAAAGTGTCTTTGTTTTTTATTTGTTTTCATCGTGGCAAATGTAAAAAATAATATATACCTAAAGCAATGCTTTTGATTAAAAAAAGTTTAAGATTTATAATCCTGAAACGCATCTAGAATCAATTTATTTTCAACGGATTGATTAATTTTTATTTTTCCGATTCCTTCAATCAGGGCAAATTGAATTAATCCATACTCATTTTTTTTGTCATGAATAAGCAATTCTAAAATCGGATCGATGTCATTTTCTTCAATTTGAACGTCATCGTAAATGTTTTTAAGAGCTGTTTTAATTTCTGCATATTCTTCAGTAGAAATTAAACCTTTATGCAATGAAATATAACTTTCTAAGATCATTCCAATTGCGATTGCCTCTCCATGCAATAAAGTTGTTTTAATTTCACTTTCTAAAAAATAACTTTCTATCGCGTGACCTAATGTATGACCAAAATTTAAAGCTTTACGAATGTTTTTCTCCGTTGGATCCTGAATTACAATATCATTCTTAATCTCAACTGAACGATAAATAAGTTCGTCAAAGTCAGCATAATCAATAGATTTTAAATCTAAAAATTGCTTCCAATAGGCTGCATCATATATAAGTCCATGTTTTAGCATTTCTGCCAGTCCAGACCGCATTTCAGCCTGTGATAAGGTTTCCAGATAATTTGAATCGATTAAAACCATTTGAGGTACATTAATAACGCCAATCTGATTTTTAAGATTTCCTAAGTCAACGCCCGTTTTTCCTCCAACAGAAGCATCAACCATCGATAATAAAGTAGTTGGGATATTGATGAAGTCAATTCCGCGTTTGAAAGTTGACGCTACAAATCCGCCTAAATCAGTTACTACGCCACCTCCAAGATTAATTATAAGTGATTTTCTATCAGCACCAAGCTCCGTTAGAACATTCCATATCTGAATACAGGTTTCAATATTTTTGTTGGCTTCTCCCGCCTCAAATTCAATAATTTCGATATTTAAATCGGTTTCAAGTAAAGGCAAAAATTTAGGTAAGCAATATTCATTTGTTTCATTATCAACTATAATAAACAAATTAGAGTATTTATTTTCTTTTAAATGTGTATTTAGTGCTTCGTATGCATTTTGGTTGAAATGTACGAGATAATTATTGGCTTGAATAGATTGCATATTTCTTTTTGGTTTATGAAACCACAAAATACGGCATTTTTAACTAAATAATATTCAAACTTTGTCTATAATTTGTTGTAAAAACGGCTTAAATAAAATGGTATTAAATAACGAAATTCTGTTTTGTGGTATTTTTTTGTCATTTTATAAAATGTTGTTTTTGTTAAAGCTTATTTTAGTACTTTAACAGTATTCAACGCAAAATACGCCCCCTTTTTATAAATAATATTCAAAACTCTCTCTATATTTGCACAAAAAACAACCTAAATGGAAAAAATATTCGATAACACTCAAGTAGCATTCTCGCTTAAAAGTGATACTGAACTTGACAGAGCTTATTTTCTTTTTAAAATGATTGACAGTGAACCTTTGGTAAGAATTGGAACTGCTGTAACTAATTTTGCAATTAAAGCGCACCTTCCGGTTGAAGGATTGATTCGTGCAACGGTTTTTGATCATTTTTGTGGAGGAATAAATGAAGATGATTGTATAACTGTAGTAGATAAAATGTTTACAAAAGGCGTTTCATCTGTTTTAGATTATTCAGTTGAAGGAAAAGAAGAAGAAGCTCAATTTGATGCAGCTTTAGAAATGACTTTAAAAACAATCGAATTTGCTAAAGAACGTTTAGCAATTCCGTTTGCCGTTTTCAAACCAACAGGTTTAGGTCGTTTTGAATTATATGAAAAATTAGGCGAAAAGCAAACTTTAAACCCAACAGAACAAGCAGAGTGGGATAGAGTAGTGGCGCGTTTTGATAAAGTTTGTAGTGAAGCACACAAAAAAGATGTTGCTTTATTAATTGACGGTGAAGAAAGTTGGATGCAGGATGCTGCTGATGATTTAGTTACCGATATGATGCGTAAATACAACAAGGAGAAAGCAATTGTTTTCAATACCTTGCAAATGTACCGTTGGGATCGTTTGGACTATTTAAAAAGATTACATGAAATTGCAAAAGCGGAAGGCTTTTTCATTGGAATGAAACTAGTTCGTGGTGCTTACATGGAAAAAGAAAACAAAAGAGCGGAAGAGAAAAATTATGTTTCGCCTATTTGTGTATCTAAAGAAGCGACTGACGTAAACTATGATGAAGCTGTTCATTATATGTTAGATCATTTAGAAACAATGTCAATTTTTGCAGGAACTCACAATGAATTAAGTTCTTATAAATTGATGGAGATGATGCAACAAAGAGGAATTGCAAAAAACGATCAAAGAATTTGGTTTGGACAATTATACGGAATGAGTGATAACATCAGTTATAACCTGGCTGAAAATGGCTATAATGTTGCTAAATATTTACCATTTGGACCAGTAAAAGATGTTATGCCATACTTAATTCGTCGTGCTGAAGAAAATACTTCTGTGGCCGGGCAAACAAGCCGTGAATTATCAATGATTAAAGCAGAACGCAAGAGAAGAAAAGGGAAATAAATAAGTAAATTTCCAACAAATAAAAAATCCAAATTCCAATTGTTACGATTGGAATTTGGATTTTTTTATTGGAATTTTATCTAATTTTTAAAAAGAAACCTGGCATTGTAAAACGACCATTCCTAAACGATCACTTTGTTTATATTCACCAACTAGCGTTTTATCAAAAACAGCTCTGTTTTGGTAGTTCAAACTGATTTTTGGACCAAAAGTACCAGTCGTATAATAATTTGCTCCCAATTCATACATTGTCATTGGCACGTCTAAAGCTTCTAAATCAGCAATTTGAGTCGCCAAATAAGGCTGAAAACGTCCTTTCTTTTCCTGATTGTCTGATTTTGCAAATAAATAACCCAATTGAGCATAATAGATGTTTCCGGTACCTACACCAATAAAACCAGCTCCGGATCCATTAATTAAATTTCCGTCTCCAACAGCAGGATTTGGTGTTGAAACAGATTGAATATAGTTTTTACCATAATCACAATTATTAAAAGAAGCATAAGCTGTTATAGCATTACCTTTTTCACTTAACGGACTATCATAAAAGACATCAAAACCTAAAACTTTCATGTCATCATATGCAATTGTTGCGTCCGGAGTCAGGTGCCACATTGCTTTTGCCTGAGTTAAATAGCCCAATGCCAAATTAAAAACTTTTTTTGTTCCTAAATAAGTTCCTTTATGGTAAGCGTCTTCCAATGATTCTTTATCTAAAAAAGAATAGGTTAGAATTCCGGAATATTGGGCTCTTGGCGTTTCTGTACTTACTGTGGAATTCAGGCCTAAATTATTTGTTGAATTTCTATATGGATTCGTAATTGCTGCACGGTAATTGAATTTTCCTAAATCTCCCTTTGCGTAAATACTTAAATTTCTATTTCCGAAAGTGGATGATGTATTGATAAACTGCTGATACATTGGCGTGTCTAAAGGAAGTTGAGAAGAAGAACTATTTGCTGAATAACGTGTTGTCCCTGCTCCCCAAGCTGTTAATCCACCACCAATATGAAGACTTTTGTTAAAATGATATTCTCCTAAAGCGTCCATAACAGAAAGTGGGGCATTTGAAGGTCCGCTATTTTGTGTAAAATTGATGTTGTTCTGACCAAACTGCAAATGGAAAAAGATATTTTCTGTTAGCATTCCCATTGCCTGTAAACGCAATCTTCTAATTACAATATCGTATGTGTCATCAACTTCATTTGAACCGATTTTACTTCCTGCGTTCAATTCAGCATAACGTCCCCAAACCTGAAGATTCATTCCGAATTTAATGTATTGAGATCCGTCTTTGGAGATGTTGACTACATTAAAAGGCTTGTCTTGTGCAAGAACATTAATAGTATTTAGAGCAATAAATAATAAAATCAGAATAATTCGTAAATGTGGCATTTCAATAATTTAAAAGGTAGTTAATATTATTTTTTATTAATTAAGAATTACTAAACTGAAGATTGCTAAGGTTTTTATAAATACCATTTTCAAGGTTTATAAGTTCCTGATGTGTTCCTTCTTCCGTAATTTTTCCGTTATCTAAAACTAAAATTTTATCAGCGTTTCTAATAGTCGAAAGACGGTGCGCAATAATAATACTTGTTCTTCCTTCCATCAATACTTCTAAAGCTTCCTGAACTAATTTTTCACTTTCGCTATCCAAAGATGAAGTTGCTTCGTCTAAAATTAAAATACTTGGGTTTTTAAGTAATGCTCTCGCGATTGCAATACGCTGACGTTGTCCACCAGATAATTTTACTCCGCGTTCTCCAACCAACGTCTCAAATTTTTCAGGAAAACCTTCCACAAAATTCAAAGCATTTGCCTGTTTTGCAGCCAGCATAATCTCTTCATCTGTCGCATTTGGTTTTCCGTATGCGATGTTTTCTCTAATTGTTCCTCCAAATAAAATAACATCCTGCGGAACAATACTCATGTTTCCGCGAAGATTTTCTAAGTCGTAATCGTAAATGTTTTTTCCATCCACCAGAATCTCACCAGAAGTTATATCGTAAAAACGTAGTAATAAAGAAGAAATAGTTGATTTTCCTGCACCACTTGGGCCTACAATCGCTATTTTCTGACCGAATTCAGCATTGAAATTTACATTTTTTAAAACTTCAACTTCCTTGCGGGAAGGGTAACTAAAAGCTACATTTTTGAAAGAGACAGTACCTTTAATTTTTTCAATAGGTGTTGTTTTTGGATTTGCATTGATTGCTTCCGGAGTTTCTTCTAATAATTCAAAAACACGTTCTGTTGCTCCAACTGCTTTTTGAATTTGAGCATACATCTCGGCAATTCCACCAAAAGAAGCACCAATAAAAGTGGTATAAAGAACGAATGAAATTAAATCACCCACACCTTCAACTTCTCCTTTTATCGTCAATGTAATTCCGTACCAAACAACGGCAACTACGCATCCGAAAAGACATAAAATGATAAACGAAGCAAAGTAACCTCTATACTGACCGCCTTTAATAGCGATTTTTACAATCTCTTTTATCTTATTTTTATAACGTTGAATTTCATACCATTCATTAGCAAAAGCTTTAACGTTGCTGATTCCTTGTAAAGTTTCTTCAACAATCACCTGACTTTCTGCTACTTTATCTTGTGTTTTTTTGCCGTATTTACGAATAAATCTACCAAAAATAACGGCTGCAACGGCCACAATCGGAACAATAGCCAACATCATTAAAGTCAATTTCGGGCTAATGTTTCCTAAAATGACAAAACCTCCGACAATTAATATAAACTGACGTAAAAATTCGGCAATTGTAGTAGTAAAAGTGTCCTGTAATTGTGAAATATCAGCGCTAATACGGCTGTTTAATTCTCCGACACGTTTTTGAGAATAAAACCCCATTGGCAGTTTTACCAGGTTCTCATATAAGGCAAAACGAATATTTGAAAGTGAGTTTTCAGTAAAATTTACAAATAGAGAAATTCTAAAGAAGGAAAAGATAGCCTGCAGTGTTAGAATTACCATAAGTCCAACAGCAATTTCATTTGCCCTGCTTAAATCTTTATTAGTAACACAGTCAACAAGCATTCCCATTAATTTAGGGAAGGCGAGGGCAGTGGCACTAGTTAACAGGAGGAAAATTAAGCCAAGGAAAAACTTCCATTTGTGGCCTTTACCATATTTAAAAATTCGGATTGCTTTTTGAAGGGAGTTAGAGTCTAATTTAGCTTTAGGTAAATCGTTTTCTTGAAATCTAGCCATTTGAGTATACTATTAAGGTATGCAAATGTAAGACTCTAACTAGTGAATACAAAAGAATATTCTAAATTACCTTTTGACATTTCGATTTTTAACTAAATAATAAGAAAGCGCCAATTTTTATTTCCTTTTTAAGAAGCTGAAAAATAGCCTAGTAAATAAAAACATTAAAAAATAATTGATTTTTTTTCTAAAAACACTTGCAAATACGAATTCTAGCTGTATATTTGCACTCGCAATCACACACGATAGCAACCTAGTAAAATAGGGCGATTAGCTCAGCTGGTTCAGAGCACCTCGTTTACACCGAGGGGGTCGGGGGTTCGAACCCCTCATCGCCCACAAAGAAACTCCTTAAGAAATTAAGGAGTTTTTTTATGTCAAAAAGTAGTTTATTTTGTTCCTCAGAATTGATTAAATCATTTATTATCCCATAATTTTTTCTAAATGTTTAGGGTATCGCACTAAATCATTAGCAATATCACCATCTTTAAAAATATCAAAAGAGTTATACCCTTTTAGAATTTCTACACCACAAAAACGATAATTACTTGTAATATTTAAAAATAAATCTTCTGTTCCTTTTCCTTGCATTAGAGACTGCTGAGGATTGTCAAAACTTTCAGCGGGAGCATTAAAAGTAGCAGAAATCATAAATTTTTTTCCTTGCATTTTTCCACCTGTCCCATATTGTTTGGTTAAATCTTCTCTGGTTCTACCATCTCCTGAAAGAAACTTTTGACTATGTAATCCGCTATTGAAAACTTCATCTACATATTTTTTATAAATCCACGGCGTACCAAACCAATTAACAGGTGTTTGAAGAATTATAATATCAGCTTGGAGATGTTTTTCTACTTCTTCATCTGCGTCGTAGCCGTCTTCTACTTTCGTTTCTAAAATTTCATAATTTTTTGATTCAAAAAAATCTTTAGCTTTTTGGCTAAAAGCATCGTTTAATAATCCTTCTGACCAATTAGGATACGTTAAATGTGTATTGATCAATAATACCTTTTTCATCTTTATTAAAATTTCTTGATTTTGTAATTAAATAGTGTAGTCAATTGAACTCATATGTGCTTCGCCCATACGGTCGCCGTAAACAGGGAATTTTGTAAAACAAATTTCTATACCTTGAATATCTTCCTTTGTTAAATGAATTTTTGACGCGCCAAGGTTTTCCAATAAATGTTCCTCAGTACGAGTACCAGGAATTGGAACGATATTCGGACTTTTAGCAAGTAACCACGCTAGGGCAACTTGAGCTGGAGTTGCATTCTTTTTTTTAGCATACTCTTTTAACCATTCAATCATAGGCATGTTCAATGGTAAAAATTCTTTTGAAAAACGAGGAAAACCCGCTCGGAAATCTGATTCTTTGTCGAATTTAGTGCTTGTATCGTATTTACCTGTCAAAAAACCGGCACCTACAGGAGCCCACGGAACAAATCCGATACCTAAATCTTCACAAGTTTTCAGCACTCCATTTAACTCGACATTACGTGTCCACAATGAATATTCTGACTGAACAGCGGATACTTTTTGAACGGCATGTGCGCGCTGTATTGTTTTTGCACTTGCTTCGGAAAGTCCAAAATGCAAAACTTTGCCTTGTTGAATAAGCTCTTTAATAGTTCCCGCAACTTCTTCGATTGGTACGTTAGGATCAACTCGATGTTGATAATATAAATCAATATGATCGGTCCGAAGACGTTTAAGTGATTCTTCAACAACTTTCTTAATTCGCTCTGGCCTGCTGTCTAATCCAACAGTACCATCGATTGCAAACCCAAATTTTGTGGCAATTTTGACTTCATTACGAAAAGGCGCCAGCGCCTCGCCAACAAGTTTTTCATCTGTATAAGGACCATATACTTCTGCTGTGTCAAAGAATCTTACTCCATTTTCAAATGCGGTGCGAATTGTTTTAATAGATTGTTGATGATTTGCAGGTGGGTTGTAGTTTCCTACCATATTCATGCATCCAAGACCAATTTCAGAAACTTCCAGAGTTCCTAGTTTTCTTGTTTTCATATTGTTATTTTTATTATCATTAATTTGTTTTGGATATGATGAAGTATTCGTTGCTGACAATAAATTTGGCGCAAATAGCAAACCAGCACCAGCAAGTGCCGTTTGCTGAATAAATTTTCTTCTTGAATTTTCTTCGTCTTTCATCTTTATTTTTTTTAATGATACAAAATTAAGTTCAACCCAGAGAAGCAAAGGAAACGGATCACTAATAAAAAGGAAACAAATTACGGATAAACAAAAAACGCCATCTTACGAGGGCGTTTTATTATTGATTTGGACAAGTTGTAATCGGTATTCTTTTGGTGTGAGATTAACTTGTTTTTTGAAAAACTTTGAAAAATAATTGGGGTATTCAAAACCTAATTCATAAGCTACTTCTGCAGTTTTCATTTGAGGATTTTGTTCCAAAAGCTCTTTCGCTTTCCTGATAACAAATTCATGAATAGTTTCAAGTGTAGATTTTTTAGTAAAATGTTTTACAATATCACCCAAATAATTAGCGGTTAGTCCTAATTTATCAGCAAAATATTGAACATTCGGAATTTGAGAGACAGGTTGATTGTAATAATCAATTAAACTTTGTTGAAATTCGGATATGATGCGATTATATTGTTTTGGATCTGTTGAAAACTGTCTTTTGTAAAATGCTTCAACTAATGAAACCAAAACATTAACATAGGAAAGTAGAACGGCAAAATGTTTTTTATCGCTTTCGTAATATTTTATCATTAATTTAAAAACCAGATTAATCTCTTGTATTTCTTCTTCTGTCAAATATAATGCCTCGTGTTGTCCATAGTCCAAATAGGTTTTGAATAAAAAACGGTTTTCCTCAATTATTTTTTTGGAAAGCTGTAAATACATTCCAGTATATGTTGGTTCAACATCCCAGCCTGTAGTCAAAATTAACTCAGGACTATTGAAAAATACAGCATTAATTGGTTTCTCTGTAGGTGTAATTTTATTCTTAAAATTTATTTTGATTGAAATTCTGTAAAAATCAACCATTACAGCTTCTGATTTCAAAAGCATGTTTGGCGGGTCGTAGTATCCAACGTAAATGTCGTTGTCCAATGGTTTATTCAAACCAATGTAATCATTGTACGATTTGAAGTCTCTAAAAAATTTCATTAGTAGTGTGTTTTTTGATTCTGTGGAAAACTTCAGATCAATTGTTTGTAGACATTAAAATTGCAGTAATGAAAACAATTATTATGTCTTTATGCCAGAAATTAGATTCTGATTAGGCTAATATAAGAAATATCTTTGCGATAACTAGCTTATGGTCTCAAGGTAAGTACATGCTTAAATAAATTATTTTATCGAAATTTTATTCAAATCAGGCAAAAAATGATTCGTAAACAGGTTCTTAAGGACCACCAAAAAACTCCTTAACAAATTAAGGTGTTTTTTTTATGTCTGATTTTCTTAAGTTTTGCTAGCAAGAGCGGAACGCTTGTGCTAGCAGGGAACGTAATTATAATTTTTAATTTAGTAATGTCGTCAGTTTTTTTAATTAAAAACTTTTACTAGCGCTAAGTTTTGCAAGTAATTAATGTACTTTTGGTTTAACCAAAATGTTATTTATAAAAGTAAAATATGAAAAAAATTATTGTAAGTATGTTTGTTCTAAGTCAATGTTTTAATGTACATGGACAATCGATTGATAAAATTATTACGAACAAGGAAGTAACTCGTATAGAGAAAATACTTTCGGCTGATGATATGCAGGGTAGGAGAACTTTTACTCCCGGTATTGACAAAGCATCAGCCTTTATAGAATCAGAATTTGCAGCAATTGGTCTGCAAACTTTTAATGCGGCAACGAATTACAGACAAGAATTTTCGATGACTGCCTCTAGCGCCCTTTCTTCAAAAATTACTATTGATGGCAAAGAAATAAATAATAATCAAGTTGTAACATTCTCTTACCTTCCTCAAGTTTCTTTAACTGAAAAAAGCGATATTTCTATTGTAAAAATCAATAAAGGAGATAACATTGGCCAGAAATTTAATGAATATTATAAAAGTCCGAAAAATCTTTTGGTACTAGTTGATCCATCATTTGATAATGTTTTACCGAATATTCAACATATTGATCGTGTAAATGCTAATCCTGGAAACAATACAATTATGTTTGTTTTTGGTACTGTAGAAGCGACCGCTTTTTCTGTTGAACTAACGAATATAATTACCAAAAAAACATTGAATAATGTTGTTGGAATATTACCCGGAAAAACTAAGCCAAATGAATATGTGATTTTTTCAGGACATTATGATCATTTAGGAGTAGGCTCTCCTGAAGAAGGTGCTCCACATCCTGCAACAGATTCTATTTATAATGGTGCTAATGATGATGCCGCCGGAACAACAGCAGTAATTATGCTTGCGAAATATTTTAAAAAACAAAACAACAATGAGCGTACTATTATTTTTACCGCGTTTGTAGCTGAAGAAATAGGTGGTTATGGAGCCAAATATTTTTCTAAACAGCTTGCGCCAGAACAAGTAATTGCGATGTTTAATATTGAAATGATAGGAACAGAATCCAAATGGGGTAAAAACTCTGCTTACATTACAGGCTACGAAAAGTCGAATATGGGCCCCATTTTGCAAACTAATTTAACAGGAACAAATTTTACATTTTATTCAGATCCTTATCCCGACCAACAATTATTTTACCGCTCAGACAACGCTACGTTAGCCAAGCTTGGAGTTCCTGCTCATACCATTTCTACTTCAAAAATGGATAGTGAGCCAACGTACCACACAGCCGATGATGAATTTGAAACGTTAGATATTGATAACATGACCCAAATAATAAAATCAATTGCATTAAGTTCTTCTTCGATTATTAGTGGAAAAGATACACCAACAAGAGTAAATACTACTCAACTGAAATAATATAAGTAAATTAAAAAGATTCGAAAAAGCACTGAAAATGATTGGTTTTCAGTGCTTTTTTGTTTCTTGTCTTCATCTGATATTGGTTGACTATTTTCGTTTTATCTATATCAAAAATATTTAATTGCAGACCCAATATCAATCAGTTCAGAATATCAATCAGTTCAGAATATCAATCAGTTCAGAATATTTTAAGGCGCTTTTTAGAGTTTTCACATTGTAATTTTCTTCAAATCCTGTGAAAATTGGTTTGTAAATAGACTCGTAAGAACTACCAAGAAACTCCTTGAGAAATTAATGTGTGTTTTTATTTAAAAAATTCATCAAAACTTTCTTTTTTTGATTTTTGATACTTTTCAATATAGGCGTCTAAAAAACCGCTTTGCTTTAAAAATTGCATTGGATCTTTTATATTGATTATTTCGTCAATTGCTTTTTGTTTGTCTTTTTGTCTATTGAAATAAGCTTCTGTTATTTTATAACCCATCCAATATCCTAAATCATTTGGTCTGTCATCTTTTTTAGAAGTACCGTATAGCCAATCCTGGTAATCAGGATTTTTTAATCTCATTACAAATTCCTGACATAATTTGTCTTTGTTTTGTTCTCCATATTGATAAGAAAGCTGATTTATTGCATCTCCTGAAATAAGTTCTCCAATAAAGTCTGCACCTCCTTCAAGTAAACACCATTTTAATAACACATCTTTACCTTCTATCTTTTGCTGATAGTGGATAAGTTCATGTGCAATTAAACCTGAAATTCCATCTAAATTTGTAAGCTTTTCGGTTCCAATAATAATTCCTTCGGGGGCCGAAGTTCCGCCTGAATTAAATCTCCCATAAACAAAATAAATTGGAGGAAATTTTGCATTTGGATACCAATATTTTAAGGCACTATAAATAGCTCTGACTCTCTTTTCCTTAGAAGAAATATTGTCTAAAACATTTCTTGAAAGCTCATAATCTGCTTTTCTTTTCTTCACAACAGCAAAAAGAGAGTCGGCATTGATTATTCTGTTTTCAGTAAATCCTTTAATACCTGGAGAACCTTTTTGCATATATTCAACAAACGGATTTTGTTTTGATTTATCCATTTTGTCAAATGCATCCCAAAAATTCTTTGAATCTTTCGTTTCAAAAATGGCATCTAAGGGATTGTTTGAGAAATTACTTTGTCCAAGAATAAAATTAGAAAAAATAACAAAAAGTGTTGTAAAAACAAGGTTTAACTTCATGTTTTATAATTTATGCGTCAATACTATTTAGATGCAATTTAGTTTTTTTCAAATTATAATTGGGTTAAAATCAGTTTTTAGATATTAATTTTTGAAGCGTTTCGCATTTACAGCATTAAAAGAATAAGATATCATTAGATAACTCCATAATGCTAACTTATTTTCATCTTGTATTTTAGGTAAGTACTTCATTGAGTCTGTTGATTTATAAAATGAAAAGGCATAATTTATTTCTAATTGCTTAATTGGTATGTATTTTATTGAAAAATCATTTTCAAATCCGAGGAAATTTGACGCTGGTTCACCGAGATTGTTGATCAGGGGATATTGATTATAAAAAAGATGAAAGTCAGAACGTAACGATAATTTAGTATTTATTGGTATTGTAGTAAACAAATAAGGATTCACTAAGCCTTTTCCGCCAACATCAGTAGGGAAGCGTGTAAATACATTCATATTTCCATTAAATTTCCAGGTCACACCATATAAAACATCAAAATCTCCAGATTCGTTTGTAGCTAGTGAAGAACGGCTTCCACTAATTATTTCAGCACCCAGTCGCCAGATTGATTTTTGAAGCGTTAATCGAATTTCGGGCTGAAGATAGTAAGCAAACAATTTTTGACCTTTCGGATTTTTACCGAATTGTAAATAGGAATTAAGTGTATAATACCATTGCTTTCTTTTAAACTCAATCCTTCCGCCAGTAGTTGCACGGGTATACATTTCGTCTGAAGTTGTACTTTTTAAAAAATCAACAATATTCATTGAATTAAAAGAAAAATACTTATCAGAATTATAATGAAAATTATTCATTAACAAGTATTTGTAACGATTTGAAGCAACTGGAGAATAAAAAGTTTCAAATTCGTCATTATAATTGCGAGTAAACAAAAAGAAAAAATCATTGGAGATATGATTCGAATATTTCATAAACCTTATTCCTTCGTGTGATCTGCCTTGTTGCGCCCATGGTGCATCAGAGAAGAGTCTGCCATTATCCAATAAAATACTTTGCCTTCCTAATCTGAAGTTGAACGATTTAAATTTCGTTTCAAAAAACAACTGATAAAAATTAATGCTTCCTACTTTAGAAGCTTTATTATTTTGATCCCAAAGATGAATTTCCTGCAAATCAGATTTAATCAACCAATTTTCTCTTGCATAATGCATTGAAATCCTGTTTCTCTGTGTAATATAGAAATAAGGATCAATCGAATCATTTGGTGCAAGTATATAATTTGAAGTGAATTCGGCTCTGGGTCTAATTTCTATATCCATTAAGAACTGCCTTGATAAACTATCTTTCTGTTGAGCATTAAGTTGAAGTATAACAAAAAAAAGCAATAGATGATTTATTTTTATTAGCGTTTTTATTGCCATAATTCTTTTATTCTATAGATTTAGTATATAAATACAATATTAGTCAAATTTATTTCTTTTACTATTTGTGATCCAAAAAAAACTCCAATTAAAAATTGGAGTTTTTTGTATTTAGATTTCAAAATATTAGCTTAAGATATTTATTTAGCCAGCAATTTTCTTATTTCAGCTGCTATATTATCCAAATTACCCGGAGCATTCCCGGTTGCTACAAATTTAATAACTCCATTTTTATCAATTAAAAAGTTTTTAGGAATAGAAGCTTTTGCATAGTCATTCCATATTTTTCTATCTGTATCAACGCCATAATTAAAATCAATTCCGTCTTTTCTTAATTTAGTAACTTTATTCAATACTTTTTCTTGCGTTTCTCCACTAGAGATTGCTAAAAACACAAAATTATCATTTTTAAATGGCTCGATAATTTTTGATGGAATATCGTAAAATTCCATTAAGCAAGGTGCACACCAAGTTGCCCAGAAATTCACCAAAACAACTTTTCCCTTTAAATCAGAAAGTTTAATTTCTTTACCATCTACCAGTTTTAAGGTAAAATCTTTTGCATTATCATTTACGTTTAATATATATTCTTTATCTTCCGTTTTAACTACGGTTTTATTCTCTACAGGTTGGGAACTCATTTTTTTCTCATTTTCTGTTTTTTCCTGTTCCGTATACATTCCAATAAGAATTATGAATTCTTTTTCTCCAATTTTATCTCCAAACTTACTGGCTAACTCATTTCTTTTCTCTTCTGAAACTCCTTTGGTCATTGATTTAACATAACCATCTGCGCCATATTTTTCAACTGTTTCCATTGAAACAATCTCATTATTTGCTATAATTACATATTCAGGTTTTTTGACATCTTTATTTTGCCCGTAAAAGGACTGAGAAATTATTATAAGAGCCAAAAGAAATAGTTTTTTCATGTTTAGTTGGTTTTGAGATAGTTGTTTTTATTATGATAGCTTTACTTTTTGGTGAATATAGGAATTATCTTTATTAAAAATATCCTAAAAATTTCCCAATAAATGGGTTTCTTACGAATAAAAAAACTCCATTATTTCTAATGAAGTTTTACTAACCAAATATTATTTTACAATTTCTCTGTTTTATTTTAAGGATGCCCCCATTTATATTAATCAACGAAATAAACCTTTTTAATCTTATTGTTTTCAATATGATAAATAGCAACCGCTTCTACGATTTCTTTTCCAAATTGTACACGTTCTTTGTCTATTACAATATTACCCTGAACAATTCGGCCCAATAATTCGCAATGTAAATTAGGAACCTTTTCAAACATTGCTGCGTAATTTTTTCGCATTTGAGCTTTTCCTTTACCCGTTAATTTATCAGGATAAGTGTAAATTTCAACATCTTCTGCATAAGGTTCTAAAAAAGCTTCTATATTTCTCAAATTGTAAGCATTTAACTGTCTTTGCACCAATGCAAGCGGAGTTTCTTCGATAATAGATTCTGGGTTAAAAACGACTCCATTATTAATAACACGATCTATTTTAGATAAGTTTTCAATAGTATCGACAGGATTGGCATCCAGTAATATCAAGTTTGCTTTTTTTCCAACAGAGACGGTTCCAAATTCGTTTTCTTTGTTTAAAATTTTTGCACCGTTAATGGTTGAAGCCTGAATGATTTTCCAATTACTCATACCGCTTTTTTGCATCGCTATCACTTCGTTTAAATAAGAAGATGCATGCAAAGTACCAATGTTTCCGGCATCTGTCCCCGTAGCAATTAAAACTCCGGCATCAGATAGTTTTTTAAGATTCTCTGAACTGATTGTATTAACTTTTGTCATTCTTGCTACTTCTTTTTCAGAATTCATATGCGCTTTGTACTTATTAACAAGTACAGTATCTGATAAATGTCTAAGATCTAAAAGTGTCCCTAACTGAAAAGGATCTGCAGTTTGTAATTCATGATCACTTATTTTTAATTTTTGGCCTAAAGTATTTTCGTAGCCATTAAAAACTTCCAAAGTAGGGCAGAGTATCGTTTTATTCTTTTTTAGTAATTGTACAAAATCGTCTTTTACAATTTCATCATCTACGCTATGTACGAGAAAATCACAACCATTTTCTACAGCTAATTGTGCCGTAATTCTTTCTGTGGCATGGACAGCTACTTTTAAATTGTTTCTGTGAGCTTCGTCAATAATAGATTTAATAATAGGCAAATTTTTTCTGGCACTCGCTTCAGTTTCTAAACCATCTGCACCTACAATGTACCAAATTTTAATAAAATCAGGGTGATAAGGCAATTGTTCCTGAACCATTTTTATTCCATCATCAACAGTTTTTACTAAGCTAAACGGTGCTTCATCTTTGAGATTTTCATATGCTTTAGGCTCATAGGTTGTCAATAATGGCCCTGTCATATAGATACTCGGTACATTATCCTTATTTTTGAATGCTTCTCTCTGCTTTAAATAACTGTATGATGCGCCAACATCAATTACATTAGTAATACCATTTTGAAGATATCTTTTTAGCTTATCTTCCATGGTCTGATGTGCCAATTTCATTTCTTTTTCGTAGGGAACTTCGCTTCTTAGATTTATCACATCTGGGCGTGTGTATAGACCGCCATTCTGGAAAAAATGTACGTGAGCATCAGTTAATCCCGGAAGCAAATATTTGCCTTTTCCGTCAATTACTACCGCATCCTCAGGAATTTTTACTTTCCCCGATTGAATTTTAGAAATTAAATCCCTAGTAATCAACACTGTTTGGTTAGGGACTAGTTTCTGTTTTTCAACATCAGCTATCGTTACATTGGTTATGTAGGTCTGAGCAAAAAGGGGATAAGCGAAAACTAAAAATAGGACGGTAAAAAGTAATTTGTTTCTCATGATGGCCTTTGTTAATTATTCTATTGATTATTTATCTGATTCAAATACAACCAATTTAAACTGATATTGTGACTATTAGACGTAACGAATATAAGAAATATCTTTATTATTAATAATTAATTCAATTGTGCCATATTAATCTATAAATTGGCTAAATTTTTCTCTGAACTAATCTGGAGAAATCCCTTATTTCGCCACAAATACCAGATTTTTATTTCCAGTATTGATTTCTCTTAATAATAAAAATTGATGTGATATTCCTTTATAAATCACGTCCTAATCTGTAGTAGTTATGAGATGTAAGCATAATTATTAAGCTGCCTTTTTCAATTTGCAGAATTTAATTATTTCATAATAAAAACTCACTACTTTATTGATTATTAATGTTGTATATTTATTAATTCCCATTTAGGATTAAAAAGAGTTGATATTTTTTTTCATGCTTAAGGAAAAATAGCCAACTCTTCGGGAAAATCTGTCTAACCCCAGCGACAGAAATAAATGGAACTTTGTAATATCTTATATAATTAAAATCAAACAACATGAAAAAAATAGCAATTAATGGTTTTGGCAGAATTGGAAGATCATCACTAAAAATAATTTTGGATACGCCAGATTTAGAAGTGGTAGGAATTAATGATTTAATGACAATTGAAAATGCAGTTTACTTATTAAAGTACGATAGCATCTACGGCAAGTACAATAAGAAAGTAAGTTTTGAAGGCGATTTTATATTGATAGATGATCACAAAATAAGATATACAGCAATAAAAGATCCTGCAGAACTACCATGGAAAGAGTTGCAAGTAGATGTTGTAATAGAAAGTACAGGATTCTTTACCAATAAGGCAGATGCTGAAAAACATTTAACTGCAGGATCTAAATTTGTTGTCATATCAGGGCCAACGAAAGATACACCAACAGTTGTTCATGGCGTAAATACCGAAGATGGCAAAGTGGCTGTGTTTTCATGTGCCAGCTGTACCACGAATAATATCAGTCCAATTATTGAAATTTTAGGACGTAGAATAGGCATTAAAAAAGCAATTTTAAATACCACTCATGCTTATACAGCATCTCAAACATTGGTTGATGCTCCGTCTAAAAGAGAGCCAAGAATGGGGAGAACAGCAGGAATCAACTTAGCGCCAGCTGCAACTGGTGCTGCAATAGCAACAACAAAAGCTTTACCTCAATACTTGGGTAAATTTGATGGTGTTGCTGTAAGAGTTCCTGTTCCTGTTGGTTCAATATCTGACATCACTTTTGTAACAGAGAAACCAACTACAGTCGAAGAAATTAATTCCGTTTTAATCGAAGAATCAAAAACGGATCGCTATCATAAAGTAGTTGCTGTAACTGATGAACCGCTGGTTTCTACAGATATTATCAAAAGTCCTTTTGCTGCCACTGTCGATTTAGAAATGACAAGAGTAGTAGATGGCGATTTAGTGAAAGTAATGGCCTGGTATGATAATGAATGGGGCTTTACCAACCAAATGATTAGACAGATTCAGGAATTATAATATTCTAAAGTAAAGTAGAAAAATCTAAAGCATTCGTTATGAACTACGCACAATTAGCCTTTACAGATAATATTAAAAAAATTCAGGAAGAAGCAGGAAGCAGAAATTCTTATGACCGAATGGAGAAAATGTCGGTTGTAGATGGATTGACAGATAATGAGATTAGATTCATTGGTGATAGGGATAGCTTTTATATGGCCAGCTTTGGAGAAAATGAATATCCGTATATTCAGCATCGCGGCGGACCAGCCGGGTTTATTAAAGTCATTGACAACAAAACAATTGGTATTGTTGATTTTGCCGGCAACAGACAATATATATCGACAGGGAATATTTCTAAAAATGAAAACGTAGCACTTATTATGGTTTCATATCCACAAAGAGCCCGTCTAAAACTTTATGCACATGCAAAAATTGTTGAATTAAAAGATAATGAATCCTTATACAATTCTTTAAAACCGGAAGATTATAAGTTCCGTCCTGAAAGAATGATGATTTTTGAAATTCAGGCTTATGACTGGAATTGTCCTCAGCATATCACGCCACGTTATTCAACAGAAGAAATTGAAGAAGCATTATTACCTCAAAAAAAATACATTAGTGATCTGGAAAACAAGGTAAAAGAACTTGAATTGAAATTATTAGATAAATAAAAAACAAAAAAAATATTCGTCTTTTAGAAGAATTTTCTCTGTTGCTCTTTTTGAAATTAAATCAAGTTGCTGCTGGTTTAAGTTCCCAAATTGCAGTATATATTCTATAAACTGTTTCATACTGCAAGTTAGTCAGAGTTGTTTTTTTTATTTTTTGCCATTTGGCAAAAAATGAAGGATGATTTTATAATATCATTTTACTCAATTCGACTTCAAGGCGATCAAAATTTTCTTCATTTTTGTCTACAACATATGGTCTTAGTTTGGCACATTCTTCAGCGGTTTCAAAAACCATTCTGAAAACGATTTTTGTTTTCTCGTTAGCTACTTTTTCAAATGTTGCTACTATATTGAACAAAGGTTTAGAAATTCGAATCCATGCGATTTCTGTAGGTTTTTCAATTTTTACAAACTCACATTCATTTTGAAAATTTCCTTGCTCAGGAGCATGCATTACAAATTTCCATCTGCCGCCTGGTCTAAGGTCAAATTCTTCAAATGTGTTGGTAAATCCTTTTGGTCCCCACCATTTTTTTAAATGATCTGGATTTGTCCAGGCTTCAAAAACAAGTTCCTGAGAAAAGTTTACAATTCTGGAACTTATAATTTCGCAGTCGGGGGTTGTTGGAAAAGTTACGGTTGCCATTTTTGTTTCCTTTAAATTATTATTCCGATTTAATATTTAATTCCATTATAGGCATAAATCTGTCTTTAATAGAAGTTTCAATTTGTCCCGTCTTTACAAAACCTAGTTTAGCATAAAATAGTTCTGCGTTGGGTTCGGAATTAAGGATTATTTTATTAACGCTTGTTTTATTCATTTCTAATAAAAAGTGTCTCATTAAAATTTTTCCAAGCCCTTTGCCAATATATTCCGGTAATACAAATAAATTATCGAGTTTCACCGTTTTTTCATCCTCAAAAAGAAAAGAGTAATAGCCTGCAAGTTTGTTTTCCAGAGTCAATTTATAAACGGCATTTGCATCAATATAAGCCGGAGTTACGGTTAAAAATTGTGTCCAATTTTCAATCTGTTCTTCAGAATATCCCCAATAAGCCTTTGATTTTTTGGTGATTTCTGTTAAAATTTGATGATCGTCGCTTATTGCTTTTTCTATAGTCATTCTATCTTTTGAAGTTGTTATTTAAAGGAATAAAAATAGATAAAAATGAGCTTCTTAAAAAATTAAAGCTTTCTTAAATTAATTTGAATGTATTTTTAGTTGTTGTAAATTAGCTATATACGATAAATAAAATATAGAAATCATGAAGACGAAAATCATAATAGCCGTTTTATTACTAGGTTTTGTAATATCGGCGAAAGCGCAGAAAAAAATTGAAACAACTGAATTGCCTAAACCGGCACAGGAATTTCTTGAAAAACATTTCAGTTATACTACTGTAGAAGTTGCTAAAAAAGATGCTGAACACGGAGAAAAAGGATATGAAGTCAAACTAAAAGATGGTACTGAAGTTGAATTCTGGAAAGACGGATCATATCGTGAAGTCGATGGTGATGATAAACCAATTCCAACCGAATTTATTCCGGCTTCTGTCAAAGATTATGTGGCAAAAAATTATCCAAATGAAAAAATAACACATATTGATTATGGACACAAAGATCTCGATGTTGATTTAACCAATGACATTGACCTTGAATTTACCAAAGAAGGTAAAATTCTAAAAGATAAAAATAATAACGTCCAGTAATTCTTTTTTTAAAATACGAAGCCTCCAAAATCAAGAGATTTGGAGGCTTTTTTTTTGAATCTTTAGTATAAACTTTTCACAAGTGTGTAATCTTTACACAACGCAATTCTAGCTTAATTTTCCTAAAACACTCATTGTCAATTTAAAATGATAATGGCATAAGGCTTGTAAAATGGGATATAGTCAATTCTTTGAATAAATAGATTTTATCATTTTTTGACACTAAATAACATTCAAAAGGAATGCCAATTTATAAAAGCCATTAAGAAACAGCAATTGCCATTATGAAAAGCGAAACAATTATTCAGGAACAATTTTACACTTCAAGCAAAAGTGAACTACCATTAAACAGCTCAATCTTTAATATAAACAATCAATATTCTCATAAAGATTTTAAGAAAAACGTAAATCCATTAAGTTTTATTGTACTACTGGGCACATTTGCATTAATGCTTGCGGGCTCTTTTATAGTTTATAAATTACAATCAGACTTTGATCAATTTCATATTGACAGAATAAATTCTGCCTGGGGTCTGCCTTTTTTAATTTTAACAGGAGCCTTGTTTTTCTTTCAGACAGGTTCATTTCTATATAATTTATACCTATATTTTAAATACAAACCAATTGAATCCGTTACTGATGAATTGTTGCCAACCTGTACTGTAATTGTACCGGCATATAACGAAGGAAAATTAGTATGGGACACTTTATTAAGTCTTGCAAATAGTGATTTTCCAGAACAAAAACTACAGTTGTTAGCCATCGATGATGGAAGTAAAGATGATACCTGGTACTGGATGCAACAAGCCAAATTAAAATTAGGAGATCGTTTGGAGATTTACCAACAGCCGGAAAACAAAGGAAAACGCCATGCTTTATACCGTGGATTTGAACTTGGTACAGGAGAAATTTTTGTAACTGTTGACAGTGATTCAATTGTTAAGAAAGATACTTTAAGAAATCTTGTTAGTCCATTTGTTGTTGATAAAAAATGTGGTGCAGTTGCAGGAAATGTTCACGTTCTAAACAATAAAAAAGCTTTATTGCCAAAAATGCTAAATGTGAGTTTTGTAATGAGTTTCGAGTTCATGCGTTCTGCAGAGAGTATGTTAGGTTCAGTGCTTTGTACTCCCGGTGCAGCAGCAGCTTATAGACGTGATGCAGTTCTTAATTGTCTACCGGAATGGATTGATCAGACTTTTATGGGACAGCCATCAGACATTGGTGAAGACCGCGCTATGACCAATATGATTTTAAAACAAGGATTGCACGTTTTATTCCAAAGAAATGCAGTTGTACTTACGAATGTTCCTGAAGAATATGTTGGTTTGTACAAAATGTTTATCAGATGGGGAAGAAGCAATGTACGTGAGAATATCATGATGGCTCAATATGTTTTCAAGGATTTTAGAAAAGAATCTAAATTTGGTGCCCGTCTTTTATTTTTAAATCAATCATTAAAGATTGTTATGGCTTATCCGTTCCTATTATTTATGTTATTTTTTATTGCAATACACCCAATATTATTCTTTAGCTCTACACTTTTAAGTATTTTGATAGTTTCGAGTTTCTCGGTATTATTCTATGCAAAAAGATATAGTTTATCTGAAGCTTTCTGGGCGTATTCATACAGCATTTTCTATACTTTCAGTTTGTTCTGGATTACGCCGTATGCTATTGCAACAGCCAACAAGAGAGGCTGGTTGACCCGAGGTTTATCTGAAGTAAAATAAACTCAATAATAAAATTTAAAAAGCCCTAAGAACTCAAATAGTTCTTAGGGCTTTTCTTTTAGTCTTTTTCATGAAGCGTAAACAGAAAATAATCGCCATGATCAGAAATACCTTTCTCTGTCACAACAAAGCCTTTCTTTTTATAAAATTCAACGGCCCTGGTATTCTTTTCAAGACATTTTAATGTAATTGGATTTTTCATTACCAGGATCGCTTCTTCAAGCAATTTGGATCCAATTTTATGTTGCTGATATTCTTCGTCAATATAAAAATGATGAATAAAATTTCCCGGAAGCCATAACGAAATAAATCCGACTACCTTACTGTCAAAAAGAGCAACTAGAACAAACTCAGCTTGAGTTTCATGATCAAAATCAGTAAGATTATAATTTTGAGTATCCAGCCAATAAAATGTTTTTTGGCGTACTTCCAGAAATATTCTTTGTAAATCAGCAATGTGATTTTTATTTTTTTCTACAATCTGAAGCATCTTTTTGTTTAAAAGGGAAAACTCAAATTTAAGATAAAATGTCTGGTTTTTAAACAAAAAAACTCCCAATAACTAGTTTATTAGGAGTTGTTGTATTTTGTGGTATGTTATTCTTTTATTTTAAATTGCTGAAAAATGAATTCGTACTTAAATTTTCTTAAGTGTAATTTTTACTTCTTTTAATTTTAATATCAGCTCATCATCAGTAATAGTGCTTTCGCTTGGAAACGGTGTACCAGTTTCGTCTTTAATAATTAAACTTTTCCCTTTTTTTGTTAAGGCATAGGTACCATTTGTAATTGGCTGTAATAAGAATCCCGTTACATGCCCGTCTTCTGTGAAAGTTAGATTTCCAGAGGTTAAAATAACATGTTTTGCTGAATCCGTAAGTGCTACGTGATTACTTTCAACAGCTGTTATTTTCCAGGAATTTACCAATTTATTTCTTTTGTTGTGGCATGAAATCATTAATAAGGTCAACAATGTAATTCCGAGGATAAATAATTTAGATTTTTTCATGGTTTTGAGATTAAAAATTAAACATGAAAAGTTACAAAAAAAATATATTCGTTTTATATTTTTCTAGGAAAATATCTAATAATTAGACTTTTACTACTCTAAGATGTACTTTTTAAATTTCTTTTTAAGGCTAAAAACTAGTTCAATGTAAGAGCCCCTAAAATCTCTTCATATAAAAATGGCCCACCGGGATAAGTAGCGGTATAGTCGAGATTCATCCATACCTGACCACGATCATCAATATGATAATGAATTCTTTTGCCATAACTTTCTTTTACAAAAAGCACGTTTTTGATAAGATAATTGACTTTTTCCAAATCAATTAAAGAACCAATCAAAATTTCAGGATAAATGTGTCCTTTTGTGTGTATAAGTCTAGGCGTTCCTCCAATAGAACGCACTGCAGCGGCCATTAAGATAGAATGGTCGTCGCAATCTCCTGAAAAATATTCCAACGATTCACTGGCAGTCGCAATATAATCCCCTTCCTTTGGGTCATTTACATAATTCCAACGACTATTGATCTCTTTAAAGACAGCAAAACACTGAACTATGGTTCTGTAGTCTGAATATCCTTTAACGTTTTTAAAATGCTTAGTTGTAGCCATGATAGCAAAATTTCGAACTTTCGGATTTTGATATTCTATGGCATTTATAATTTTCGATTTATTTGGAAAAGGAAGCAGTTTTGCCGCAATAATATCTTGTGGAAATGGATTATCAGACATGGTATAAATCATCGAATTGTAGTCTTCAGAAATTTCATTGAAACCATAATTTCCAATAACAGTCCCGTAAAACAAAACCAACAAATACAAAGCAATACATAGAATAATAATCGTTCGCAGCAACATTAAAGAAAAAAATATAGCCGCGAAAACGATTATAAAAATAAAAACACGATCTAAATTGAATGCCCATTTCAGATCGATTAAATTTTGATGCAGAATGATGAAAACCGGAATGGTAATTAAAAGACTCAACAGCATAATAATAATCCTATCCCAGGGTGATTTCACCTGTAATTTGGATTTTAATAGCGGAAAGTCGATTTTAGGGAATTTCATCATAAGAATTAAAAGCAGTTTTTACAGCGCTTTTACCGTTTCAACAAAAGTACTTTTTTTATCAATAATTCCCAGATCAAATAATTGATTTTGAATTTTATCAAATGCTTTTTCGCTTAAATGTTTTTGAGACCATTTTGTCAGTTTTAACCATTCCTGAATATCTTCAACTTTTTGATTGAAGAGATCAGCCAGAGTTTTGTCAATATCCGGAATCTGTGCAAAATCGTGCGTTGTTTTATTGATTATTTCAAGAATTTTCTCCACGATTTTTGGATTCTTTTTCAAAAACTCATCGCGAACAGTAATCACAAATGATGGCCATGGAGTAGGGCAGTCGCCAACACGTCTAAAAATTCCCTGATCAACAAGTGGTTTCGTCATAAAACGTTCCCACATAAAATAATCGGCAGTACCGTTTGTCAAAGCTTCAACAGCGCCATCAATGGTGTTTATAATTTCAAATTGCAGATCATCTGATTCCCAGCCTTGGTCATGTGCATTAACGTAAGCCATTAATTGCGAACCTGAGCCTAATCTCGAAATTGCTACTTTTTTATCTTTAAGGTCTTTAACCGATTGAAAATCTGATTTTGCAGCAACGTGAATTCCCCAAATTAGAGGAGATTGTACATAAATCTGAACAATTTTACTTGGATTTCCTGCAACAATATCTTTTACAATTCCTTCTGTTAAAATAACGGCAATATCCGCTTCACCATCACGCAACATCTGACACATTTTACCTGTACCTTCAGGGATATTCTTCCATTGTAAATCAATATTTTCTGCTTCAAATTCGCCATTTTCAATGCATAGTTGCCATGGCAAATTGAAGTGTTCGGGAACACCTACAATTTTTACAGTTTTCATTAGTTTAAGTTTAAGTTAAGTTGTTTGGTATGCGTATTTTAAGTTTGTTTAGTTTTTTAGTAAGTCTGCTCTGTGTTTTTCTGAAATGTAAGGCTCCGCAAATTCTATAATTTCCTGCGCTTCGTATTCTTTTAGGATATTTTTCACAATCAAATAGTCAATATCTCTTGCTATTTCGACAGCCATAAAGGTATCGTTCAGGCTTTCTGATAAACAATTAATAACCTTTAATTTTTCTCTGATAACTTCTTTATCAAAGTCCTTTTCTAAAATTAAAATCTGAACAATTGAATTTCCTGAATGTTCAATGGTTTCCAGATAAATGTAATTCTTTTCATTTTCATCGTATTCAGCATAAAAAAGATCTGCTGTTGCGATTGAGGCACCAAAAAACGGAATATTATCTAATCTGAAAAATCCCTTCTCCAAATTAATAATTTCCGCCCACATGGTTTCCGAAACTGTTTCTCCTAAAAAATCGCTGTAATATTTAAATAAAATTTTTTTATGTGTGTCTGCCATTATGTTAGTTATACTTTTTTTAAGCTCATCTCTCTAAATATTTTCGAGTGATGTTTATAATTATCTAATTTTCAAATTGACTAATTATCTAATTAATTTTGTCTAATTAATTTCATCAATAATTGCCTTCAACGGTGAGATAACAATTCGATATCCGTCAGGATCCTGAAACATTTTGCCATTTTCATTCCAAAACGGGTTAATTGCAGCTATTATTGAAATAGAATTGCGTATAAGCTTATTTTCTAATTCATTATAATCTAAAATTGTTTTCGGATAAAGCACAATTACATCTTCTTCATCAAAAGTATGTTTTGCTTTTGAGTTAGATTGTGTAAATTCAAAATGCCAGTCCAAACCCGATTTTCCAATAAAAACACCATCGTAATTATTGTGATTCTGAAAACCTCCTAATCGTTCAAAACCGAGAATATCAACATAAAATTTTTCAATTCTCTCTAAATCATTCGTATGTCGGGCAACTCTTAAAAACATAATTTAGGATCTAATTTGATTAATATGATGTTCCAAATGTGCTACGTAATCTGTCATTAGAAATCTTAAATCAATAACAGATTCATCGCTTAGGATAATTTTATAATCTAAAGCTTCTTCATCAACAGATTTCATAATTCTGATGATTTGCTTGTTTAACGAAAGCCACAATTCGTTTAATTCGTTAATATCTTTTGTCTGATACTGATTTATATTGACTAAATCGATCTGATTGTAAGGTCTGTGACGATAAGGTTTTGCCGCATAATTTATTTCTGTAAAACGAACTAAATTATGAACTGCAGAATCAATTAAATGCCCCAAAACTTCTTTCTTAGACCACTTTCCAGGTTTTCTTTCTTCTAATATAACGGAATCAATTGTTGGGAAATATTCTGAATTTTCACTCAACAATTGATCAAATTTAAGAATAGCGTTTTGCATTAATTATCTAATTTTCTAATTGACCAATTTTCTAATTACTTCTGAGCCAACTTATTCAATGTATACGCAATAAGCGCATCTACAGCTTTGTATGGATCTTCGCTAAAAGTTCCGGAAGCACGATTGGCAATAATAGCATTTAAAGATAGTGCATTATGACCTAAAAGTGCAGAAAGTCCGTAAATAGCAGCTGTTTCCATTTCTAAATTGGTAATTCTTTGATCGTCAAAATTAAAATTATCCATTTTATTGTTCAATTCCTCATCCTGAATATTTAAACGCAATACGCGGCCTTGGGGACCATAAAATCCACCGGCAGTCGCTGTAATTCCTTTAAACATTTTATCTGATTCAATAATTTTTTCTAATGCTTCAGAACATGGAATAGCATAAGGTCTTCCTTTGCGGATATCCCAATTGGTATGCATAATAAAAGCATCTTCCAATGCATCTTGCGAAACATCATCAATTAAATAGGAGCGAAGCATATTATCTAGCCCAAGTCCGAATTTTGACATTACAAAACTATCTACAGGAATATCAGCGTGTAAAGAACCTGAAGTTCCAATTCTGATGATATTCAAAGAAGTCAAGTTCTCTTTTGGCTGACGTGTTTCTAAATCGATGTTCACTAAAGCATCTAATTCATTCAAAACAATATCAATATTGTCAGGACCAATTCCAGTAGACATTACAGAAATTCGTTTTCCTTTATAAGTTCCGGTTTGAGTTTTAAACTCTCTTTTTTGTGTTGAAAATTCAATGGTATCAAAAAACTGAGTAATTTTTTCAACTCTATTTTGATCTCCCACAAAAATTATATCGTTTGCAATATGCTCAGGACGAAGGTTTAAGTGGTAAACACTTCCGTCTGGATTTAGTATTAATTCTGATTGTTTTATCATTTTTTTTGAGGTGCTAAGATTCTGAGTGGCTAAGGTTCTAAGGTTTTCTAACTTCACGAACAACTTGAAACTTGAAACTAAAAAACATTTTTACCCTCCAACTCTTTTTGTTTTAAAGCCTTTTTCTTTTAATATGGCCATGATTTTGTCACGATAATCTCCCTGAATGATGATGGAATCATCTTTAAAAGTTCCGCCAACACTTAGTTTGGTTTTAATTTCTTTCGCCAGAATCTTAAAATCTTCATCAGATCCTTCGTAACCTTCAATTATTGTGGTTGCTTTTCCTTTTCTCTTTTCAAATTTGCAGATCATAGGTTCTTTCTGAACATACAGCACATGCTCTTGTTCCTGGATTTCTTCAGGCTCATTTGATTCGACGTGATCAGGAAATAAATTTTTTAATTGATCTTGTAAGTCCATAAATTTTTTATTCTAAAAAAATAAATTCCAATAAATATAGTTCATAAAAATCAAATTCCAAACTCCAAGTTGAATTGGAATTTGGAATTTTAATATTGAAATTTAATAAGTTTATTTTTTAATTAAACCTAAATCTACTAAACGTTCGTATAAATAATCTCCCGCTGTTATATCTTCAAATTTCTTTGGGTTTTCTGCACCAATACAATTTTCTAAACAATCTAAACGCATATCACTTACAGGATGCATAAAAAACGGTACAGAAAAACGAGATGTTCCCCATAATTCTCTCGGTGGATTTACAACCTGGTGAATCGTTGATTTTAGTTTGTTATTGGTATGTCTTGATAACATATCTCCAACATTAATTACTAATTCGTCATCTGCTGCGATCGCGTCAATCCATTCTCCATCATGGTTTTGTACCTGAAGTCCTTTCCCCTGCGCACCCATTAAAAGTGTAATCAGGTTAATATCACCGTGAGCAGCTGCGCGAATCGCATTTTCTGGTTCAGAAGTGATTGGAGGATAATGAATTGGTCTTAAAATTGAGTTTCCATCTTTAGCATATTGATCAAAATAAAACTCGTCTAAACCTAAATGCAACGCTAAAGCTCTCAATACGTAAACACCTGTTTTTTCAAGCATTTGGTACGCATCTTTACCAACAACATTAAAACGTGGTAATTCTTTTACTTCAACATTTTCAGGGTATTCTGAAGCATATTTTGAATCTTTGTCAACATACTGACCAAAATGCCAAAATTCTTTCAAATCTCCCTCTTTGCGGCCTTTAGCATGCTCTTTTCCAAAAGATACATAACCTCTTTGTCCGCCAATACCGGGAATTTCATAATTATGCTTAGTTTCTACTGGCAAAGCGAAAAATTTTCTAATTTCGCTATAAAGCTCGTCTACTAACTGGTCGTCAAGAAAATGACCTTTTAGGGCTACGAAGCCAATGTTTTCAAATGCACTGCCGATTTCATTTACAAATTTTTGTTTACGTTTCGGGTCGTCCGAAAGGAAATCACGTAAGTCTACACTAGGAATGTTTTGCATACTTTACATTTTTATTTTAAGAAGAAAGGTGTCATAAAACCTTTCAATAACAAAGGTAGAGAATATTTTAGAATTGAATTTTAAAAGTTATATTAAAATAAAAAATATATAACAAAAACAAATAAAATTGTTATATATTTCTATATTTGAAAGACTAAAAAAACGAACCCAAATTATGATCTTTTACAGACAAGACCTTACCGACGCAAAATTATTGGAATTATATAAAAAGCTTCTTAAACCCCGTTTGATCGAAGAAAAGATGTTAATCCTTATTCGCCAGGGAAAAGTGTCTAAATGGTTTTCCGGAATAGGACAGGAAGCAATTGCGGTGGGAGTGACGTCTGTTTTGGATGAGTCCGAATATGTTTTACCAATGCACCGGAATTTAGGCGTTTTCACTACACGAGATATTCCTTTAAACCGCTTATTTTCTCAATGGCAGGGTAAGGCAGATGGTTTTACAAAAGGAAGGGATCGCAGTTTTCACTTTGGAACTCAGGAATATAAAATCATAGGAATGATTTCGCATTTGGGTCCGCAATTAGGAGTCGCAGACGGGATTGCATTAGCCAATAAACTTCAAAACAATAAAAAAATAACTGCCGTCTTTACAGGTGAAGGCGCTACGAGTGAAGGAGATTTTCACGAAGCGCTAAATATTGCTGCAGTATGGAAATTACCAGTTATGTTTATTATAGAAAATAATGGTTACGGGCTTTCAACACCAACAAACGAACAATATCAATGCACAAACCTTGCTGATAAAGGAATTGGCTATGGCATGGAGAGTCATATTATTGATGGAAATAATATTCTGGAAGTCTATAACAAACTTTCAGAATTAAAAGAACAAATGCAAAATGATCCGCATCCGGTTTTATTAGAATTTAAAACTTTTAGAATGCGTGGACACGAAGAAGCAAGCGGTACCAAATATGTTCCTCAGGACTTGATGGACGAATGGGCTGTAAAAGATCCGGTGACAAATTACCGCGATTATTTGACTAAAATTGGTGTTTTAACAGCTGAGTTTGATGAGCAGCTTCATGAGGAAATCAAAAAGGAAATTGATGAAAATTTAGCCATTTCAAATGCTGAACCCGAAATTATCCCAACTTATAGCGGAGAATTAGATGATGTTTATAAATCCTTTATTTATGAGGAAGTTAATCCATCTTCAGAAATCAAAAATATTCGGTTTATTGACGCAATACGAAATAGTTTGGAGCAATCCATGCAAAAGCACAAGAACCTGATTATTATGGGTCAGGATATTGCCGAATATGGTGGTGCTTTTAAAATTACAGATGGCTTTGTTGAGTTTTTTGGAAAAGACAGAGTTCGCAATACGCCAATTTGTGAAAGTGCCATAGTTTCTGCGGGAATGGGATTATCAATTAATGGTTACAAAGCAATAGTAGAAATGCAGTTTGCTGATTTTGTTTCAACAGGATTTAATCCGATCGTGAATTTACTGGCAAAATCACATTACCGTTGGGGCGAAAAAGCCGACGTTGTGGTTCGTATGCCATGTGGAGGCGGTACTCAGGCGGGACCTTTTCATTCTCAGACAAACGAAGCCTGGTTCACCAAAACTCCAGGTTTGAAGGTAGTTTATCCGGCTTTTCCTTACGATGCAAAAGGTTTGTTGAATAGTTCAATAAATGATCCTAATCCGGTTTTATTTTTTGAACATAAGCAATTATACAGAAGCGTGTATCAAGATGTTCCAACAGATTATTACACCATTCCATTAGGAAAAGCAGCAGTTTTAAAAGAAGGAAATAACGTAACTATCATTGCTTTTGGAGCTCCTGTTCACTGGGCGTTAGAAACTTTAGAAAAAAATCCTGAAATCGATGCTGATTTAATAGACTTAAGAACACTTCAGCCTTTAGATACCGAAACTATTTATGCCTCAGTAAGAAAGACCGGAAAAGTTATTATTTATCAGGAAGACACTATGTTTGGTGGAATTGCCAGCGATATTTCAGCTCTAATTATGGAGGAATGCTTTGAATATCTGGATGCTCCGGTAAAAAGAGTCGCCAGTTTAGATTCTCCAATTCCGTTTACAAAAGCACTAGAAGATCAATTCTTACCTAAAAACCGTTTTGAAGCCGTTTTATTCGATTTATTGAAATATTAAGTACAAAAAGTATATTGCGGAAGGATGAACTTTTTTTCTATCTTTAAAGCACAAAATAAATTAACTTATGAAAAAACTGTTTGTTTCAATTTTTGCCATTTCATTACTTTTTTCCTGTAATAAAAGCACTAAAATCACTACAGATAAAGCTTTAGACCAAAAATTTGATAAGTACAAAGATAGATTTGTTCTCGATTTATGGAAAATAAATCCCGGTTGGGCTTCGGGCGTTGGTTATCATAAATTAGACAGCGTTTTGGTTGTTCCTGATGCCAATGAAACAAAAGTACAACTCGATTTTGCCAATGCCCAGTTGGACTCCTTAAAAAAATACGATATTGAAAGTTTGTCTGACAACAATAAAACTGACTTTCAAATGATTAAAAATCAACTAGAGGCTTCAATCTTTAGTATTAAAGAATTAAAATCATCTGAGTGGAATCCTTCTGAATACAATGTTTGTGGCGCTTTCGCAGAAATTTTAAACGGAAACTATGATTCATTAGAAGTTCGTTTGCGTGCTTTTAATATTAAAATGAATGCTATTCCGGCTTATTACGAAGCTGCCAAAAAAAATATTAAAAACCCAACAATTGAACATACAGAACTTGCCATTGCACAAAACATTGGAGGTTCTACAGTTTTTGAAGCTGATTTAAACGATGCGCTTGCAAAAAGCAAATTGAGTGCTGCTGAGAAAAAAGAAATGCAGGAAAAGGCAAAAGTTTCAATAAAAGCGATTAAAGATTATGCAGAATGGCTGCAAAATCTACCAAATAAGACACCTCGTTCTTTTAGATTGGGTTCTGATTTGTATGCTAAAAAATTCAATTTTGACATTCAGTCTAGTTATACTGCTGACGAAATTTATAAAATTGCTGTTGATCATAAAAATGACTTGCACGATAAAATGTTTGTTTTGGCTGATAAACTTTGGGGGAAATATAAAGGAAACGCGCCAAAACCAGCTGACAAACTGGATTTAATCAAACAGGTAATTGATAAAATTTCGTTGCAACATACAAGTCCTGAGAAATTTCAATCAGAAATTGAAAAGCAGATTCCAGAATTAACAGCATACGTTAAAGCCAAAGATTTATTATACATAGATCCATCAAAACCGTTGGTTGTTCGTAAAGAACCAGCTTATATGGCAGGTGTTGCCGGTGCTTCAATTTCGGCGCCAGGACCTTATGATAAAAATGCCAATACCTATTACAACGTAGGAAGCATGTCGGGTTGGACGGCTGAAAATGCTGAAAGTTATTTACGTGAATACAACGATTATATCCTTCAAATTTTAAACATTCACGAAGCCATTCCGGGGCATTATACGCAACTAGTCTATAGTAATCAATCACCAAGTATCATAAAATCTATTTTAGGAAATGGTGCAATGGTAGAAGGCTGGGCCGTTTATGCTGAAAAAATGATGCTGGAGAGCGGTTACAAAAATTCTGATGAAATGTGGTTGATGTATTACAAATGGAATTTAAGAACAACCTGCAATACCATATTGGACAACAGTGTTCACACAAAAGACATGTCTAAGGAAGAAGCTATGATTCTACTTACCAGAGAAGCTTTTCAGCAACAAGCAGAAGCAGAAGGGAAGTGGAAGCGCGTAACATTATCTCAAGTACAATTGTGTTCTTATTTTACAGGATATACAGAGATTTACAACCTGAGAGAAGAGCTTAAGAAAAAAGAAGGAGATAAATTTAATTTGAAGCAATTTCATGAAAAATTCCTAAGTTTTGGAAGTGCTCCGGTAAAATATATTAAAGAATTGATGTTGTCTAAAGAATAAATCTTTCTAAGATAATTTAATTAAAAAGGTTTGATGAGATTGTAATCTCGTCAAACCTTTTTTTAATTATTAAATATTACAAATCAATGTATTAGTTTTTTTTTTAACCAAGATATCTTTTTAAAACATTTCGCTCTGATAAAGCTTCTTTCCACATTTCTATCTTATAAAAATCAGCTGGATTTTCAGAATAAGCAGCTTTTAAATTATTTGAATAAACACGAACTCGATAAACTCCTTTTTCTATCTCTGTTTCTAATTCAATTTCATTAAAAGGGCAATCTACAATCTGAAGAAAACCAGATTCAATTTTTATACTTGCCTCACACACATGATCAAAATCATCAAAATCTAAAATAGTACTTTTGGATTTTAATATTTCAAGTTCACATTTTACAATTCCTTCTCTATTTTCGATTGATATACCTAAAACTCCTTCTTCAATTGCAATTTTATCTACAAAAGCTTGGCTTGACCAAAAATCTTCTGAACCAGTATCTCCAGTTGAATCTTTATCATTTAAATAAAATTGTCCATAATCAGTTGTGAAATTTAAATCAAATTTCACGTTTGCAATTATTTTCATTATTCATTATATAAAAGAAGATTAATTCGAATTCGATTCCAATTCAAACAATTGCACCTGACTTTTCAATCGGTCAATCAATAAATTCATCATTCTTTTGTTTAAACTTGAAGAGTTTTGAATGTAAGTTTCATATTCTTCAATTGTAAAAAGTGCCATCACAATTCCTTTTAAAGAATTTCTGAATTTAATATCTTTCTGAATGGAGTTTTCTATTACCTGAAGCTTCTTTTCGACAGTGTACGAATAGAAATCGGCTTTGTTTTTATTTACATAGTTGATAAACACCGCAATAAACAAATCATTTTGCAGTTTTAAAATAGGCCTAATCGTCTGATTTTGAAACAACTCATCTGCTGAAGATTGAGCACTTACAGTTCCTAAAGTTTCGCCTCTGAATTCTCTTAAAAAAGTGTCTCTATCTGCCATGTTTTTTCTTTAAATTTAGAAAAAATTCCAATACAAAAAATCTATTTTTATTCATATAAATTAAAATTATGCGATTTCATACCAGAAAGTGGGTCAAGCCCGAAGATTTAAATCCAAACGGAACTTTATTTGGCGGAAAATTATTGGCATGGATTGATGAAGAACTGGCATTATACACCATTATTCAGTTAGAAAACACCAGAGTCGTTACCAAATACATGTCGGAAATCAATTTTAAAAGCTCTGCACGCCAAGGTGATATTGTAGAAATTGGAATTGACGTTGTTAAATTCGGAAATACATCACTAGTTTTAAAATGTGCCGTAAGAAACATGATGACACGTGAAATCATCATTACAATTGATCACACAACAATGGTTAATTTAGATGAAGATGGAAAACCTAAAGCACACGGAAAAACCCAAATCGAATTTGTAAAAGATCGTTTGTAGTTTTTCACTATATAAGTGATATAAGTTCATTTTAACTAAGTTTAAAACACACCTAATGCTTAAAAATTTTATAATCGTTTCTCTATTGTCTGCATTTTTATTTTCCTGTAATTCTAAAGAAGAAAAAGATAAATACAATCGTGTTTTGTATCGTGCCGTGAATGGAAAAGACACTGCAATTTTAGATATCAATATCAACGATAAAAGATTTTATGGACGTTATGAAATACTATATCATAAAATCGGAAAAGATTCAGGCGATGTAAGAGGGGATATGCATGGAGACACACTTAGAGGTGATTTTCATTTTATCTCTAACGGAGGAAGCTGGAAAAGAATTCCAATCGCTTTATTACAAAAGGATGATAAACTGATTCTGGGAAAAGGTGTAATTGGAACTTATTTCAATCTTCCGCTTTTTCTTCCAGAAGTTCCTATTGAATACAATAATTCAGAGTTTGTTTTTGAAAAGATGGAGAAATAAAGTTTCAAGTTTTCTTTGTTTGCTTCGCCAATTCGGCTAAAGCCTCGTGTCACGTTTCAAGTTATAGGAATGTACTTAACCGCAAAGTTCGCAAAGGTTTTTTCGCAAGGTTCGCAAGTGTTAACTTTGCGTTCATAGCGTAAATCCTTGCGAACTTTGCGGTTAAGCTATGTTCAAACCAAAAAAGTTAATCTAATCTTCCAATTTTTGAAGGCAACTCGAATATTTCTAAATCAAAATATTCCACAGAAGCCATTACATGGTCAAAAATATCGGCCATGATATATTCGTAGTTCGCCCAGCGTTTATCGCTTGAAAAAGCATAAATTTCTAAAGGAACGCCGTGTTCTGTAGATTGCAGTTGACGACACATGATATGCATATTTTTATTCAATCCGGGATGATCAATTAAATACTGCATAATATATTTTCGGAACAAACCTAAATTAGTCATGTTGCGACCATTCAACGACAAGGTTTTATCAATACCATTAATTGCGTTATATTTTTCAATCTCAGCCTGTCTGGTTACGATATAAGAAGAAATAAGCTGCACTTTTTTCATCTGATTTAAATCTTCATTTGTCAAGAAACGAATACTGCTGCTTTTGATTAGAACATGTCTTTTAATACGTCTTCCATCAGATTTTTGCATACCACGCCAGTTCTGAAAAGAATCTGAACTCAAGGCATACGTTGGAATCGTGGTAATCGTATTATCAAAATTTCGAACTTTTACAGTTGTTAGATTGATTTCGATTACATCTCCATCGGCACCAAATTTATCCATGGTAATCCAGTCGCCAATACGGACCATGTCGTTAATAGCAACCTGAACACTGGAAACAAACCCTAAAATTGTATCTCGGAAAATCAAGATGATAATTGCCGAAAGTGTCCCTAAAATAGTAAGTAATTCCCCTTTTTTGATTCCGAACAAAGTCGAAATAATCATCGCAACTCCAAAAATCCAAAGCACAATCATAATAACCTGAACGAAACTGTCGATCGGTTTGTCGCTGTATTCCGGTTTTTGTTTTAGATAATCGCGTAAGGCATTAAAAATTGTTCTAATGATCCATAAACTGATCAAAACAATATAAATACCCACTATTTTTCCAAAAAGAGTTTCCCAATATTCGTAGCGATCCAAGATAATTGGTACAGCCTTATAGATAAAGAAAAACGGAATTAAATATGCCGTGTATTTTGTGGTTTTATTGTGAATTAAATAATCATCAAACTTTGTTTTGGTTTTTTGAGCAAAAATGGCGGTCAAAGTCACTAAAACAAATTTTGCAACATAATAAATGGCATAAGCCAATGCCACCATAATGATAATATTAAAGACAAGGCTGATATAAGACGCAAAGTTGCGACTCATTCCCCAATCTCTAAAAAGCGGATATAAAAAGTTAAATATTTTATCCAAAGGCTTATGCATTATTTTCTAAATATTTTTTCTCGATGTAGAAAGTTCCAAACGGAATAAGAGAGGCTATCAAAATAATTCCAAATGTTTTTAAATCCCAGTTTTGAGATTTTTTCAATAAAAAAGCCAAAATAATATAACCAATAAACAATACACCGTGCGTCATTCCTAACGGACGTAATAAGGTATGGTAAAGTTCAGGGTTGTTGGTTTTAATAAAAAGCATGTTTGCGAATAAAACTAAATAGGAGATTCCTTCTAAAATTGCAGTAACTTTGAAAATCTTGAGCATGTATTTATTTTTTGAAATTATACAAGCAAAATTAAGTATTATGGTTGGTTTTTGTGGCATGAAAACAGAAACTAATTTATTTTTGTATTCTTAAACTTTGATAATGAGTAAGCGCGATTTAAAAAAATATTTAACCGAATTAAACAAGGAACAACTGGAAGAACAAATTATTGAATTATATGAGAAATTTGTTCCGGTAAAAACCTTTTATGATTTTGTTTTCAACCCAAAAGAAGACAAACTTTTACAGGAAAGTAAAACAAAAATTTCTCATGAATATTTTCCAATCAAAAAACCAAATGCCAAATGGCGCCCAAAAGCAAAAATGCGTCGTTCTGTTGCTCAGAAAATGATCAAACATTTTATTGTTTTAGGAGTTGATCCTTTTATTGTTGCCGATTTGATGTTGTATAATATTGAAATTGCGCAAACGTTTTCTTTAGGAAATTTTGTAAAGCAGGAATTGTTTTACAAAAGTATGTTTAATTCTTTCGAACAGGCTGTTAATTTTATAATCTCTAATGGAATTCTATCTGAATTTAAAACAAGGATTTTAGAAATTCAACAGCAAACTATTCAACAAAAATGGAAAAACAAGTATGATTTTGAGGCAATTTTGGACAAAATCGACTTATAAAAAGACTTCTCATAAAAAATCTTATTTAAAAAAATCATTTATTTTACGTTAAAATAAGATGAATAACTGTTTTTTAGGTGTATTTTTGCAAAAATCCAAAAATAAACAATGTCTCAAAACACTTTAGAAATAGAAAGAGAAGAGAAAAAAGAACTTTATGCATACCAAAAAGGCGATATTGATGCCATTTTTGAACGTTTAGATAATGCTCCAGCTCAACATCATTTATTGTATCAATTACCTACAGGTGGTGGAAAAACAGTAATTTTTTCCGAAATCGTTCGTCGTTATTTAGCTAATAACGATAAAAAAGTGGTTGTTCTAACACACCGTATCGAACTTTGTAAGCAAACTTCAAAAATGCTTAAAGGTTTTGGCGTTAGCAACAAAATAATCAATAGTAAAGTAAAAGAATTACCTGATCAAAACGATTATTCTTGTTTTGTGGCGATGGTTGAGACTTTAAAAAACCGTATCAATGACGAGAAATTACATCTTGATAACATTGGTTTGGTGATTATTGACGAGGCACATTACAACTCATTTAGAAAATTATTAAACTCATTCAAAAATGCTTTTATTCTTGGAGTAACAGCAACACCTTTGAGTTCGAATATAAAATTACCAATGCATCAGAGTTATGATGAGCTTATTGTGGGTGACACCATCAGTTCATTGATCGACAAAGGTTTCCTTGCTCGTGCTACAACTTACAGCTATGACGTCGGTTTGACTTCATTAAAAGTAGGTATCAACGGAGATTATACTGTAAAATCATCTGATGATTTGTATACCAATACAATCATGCAGGAGAAACTTTTGCATGCTTATACAGAGCGTTCTTTAGGTAAAAAAACTTTGATTTTCAATAACGGTATCCATACTTCTTTATATGTGTATGAAACGTTTAGAGAAGCTGGTTACGATATCAGACACCTTGATAACACAAGTAGTTCTGAAGAACGTAAAGATATTTTGGCCTGGTTCAAAAAAACTCCGGATGCCATTTTAACATCTGTTGGAATTTTGACTACCGGTTTTGATGAGCCAACTGTTGAGACTATTATCTTAAACAGAGCAACAAAATCATTAACTTTATACTATCAGATGATTGGTCGTGGATCTCGTAAATTACCGGGTAAAGACGAGTTTACGGTTATCGATTTAGGTAACAATGCCGCACGTTTTGGTTTATGGAGTGAGCCGGTAAACTGGCAGCATATCTTTAAATCACCTGAGTTTTATTTAGAAAATCTACGTGATGATACTGAAATTGAATTGTATTTCAAATACAGTATGCCGCCAGAATTAAGAGCTAAATTCAGTAAAACTGCTGATGTTACTTTTGATGTTGATGAAGAACATAAACTAATCATCAAACAAAATTTACGTTCTAAAGTAGTACTAGACAAATCGTTAGAACAACATGCTTCAATGTGTGTGGATAATACGGAGACTTTGCAGGAAGCAAAATCATTAGGAAAAGAACTTGATGACGATATCGAATGCCGTATTAAACGTTATGCAAAATGTTTAAGTCAATGTAGTAAAAACTACCGTGAATGGCTGGTTGAAGACTATAAAAAGAATATGACCTTATTGATCGGTAAAAAATACCGTGAAAAAATCATGAACGAACCGGATTGATCTGGAAGAGGTTAAAAAAGTTTCAGGTTTCAAGTTTCAAGTTTGTTGGAATCTGCATTTAACTTGAAACCTGAAACTTGAAACAAAAAATAAACAAAAAATAAAACATGTCTAAACAATTCTCAGCATTAGGAGTTTCAGCACCAATTTTAAAAGCGTTAAGCGAATTGAACATTGTTGAACCAACAGAAATTCAACAAAAAACAATTCCGTTACTTTTAGCTGAAAGTCATGATGTTGTAGGTTTGGCCAAAACAGGAACCGGAAAAACAGCTGCGTTTGGATTGCCGTTATTGCAGTTAATTAATACTGAAGTTCCTACTGTTCAGGCTGTAATTTTGGTACCAACCAGAGAACTTGGACAACAAATCTTTAGAAATTTAGAAGATTTTGGAAAACATATTCCGAATATCTCTATAGCTTCAACTTGTGGTGGAATCCCAATAAAACCACAAATTGAACGTCTAACACAGCCAACACAAATTGTTGTAGCTACACCGGGGCGTTTAATCGACCTAATTCAACGTAAAGCAATTGATTTAAAACAAACTGAATATTTAGTTCTGGATGAAGCCGATGAAATGGTTTCGATCCTAAAAGAAAGTTTGGACGAAATTGTTGCTGAACTTCCTAAAAAACACCGCACTTTATTGTTTTCTGCAACTTTGCCGGGAACAATCAAGCAACTGATTCAGAATTACTTAAATAAAAATGTAGTTCAGGTTAGTGCCAACATGGAAACTGTTGGGAATCAGGGAATCGATCACGAATATATTGTAGTTGACCCTATTGAGAAATTAGATGTTTTAATGCATTTTCTGAATTCAAAAGAAGGAGAACGCGGAATCATCTTCTGTAAAACCAAAGCTGCAGTAAATAAATTGGCCAAAAATCTGGCAATAAACCGTTTTTCTTCAGGAGCATTGCACGGAAGTTTATCTCAAGGAATTCGTGACAGAATTATGGAGCAATTCCGTGAAGGTCATATCAATATTTTAGTAGCTACTGATTTGGCAGCTAGAGGGATCGACGTAAAAGAAATTTCTTATGTTGTCAATTACCATTTGCCCGATACTTATGAAACTTACGTTCACAGAAGCGGAAGAACAGCAAGGGCAGGAGCAAAAGGACTTTCATTAACTGTTTTACAAGAGGAAGAAGTAATTGAAATTCCGGAATTTGAAAAAGAATTAGGAATTAAATTTACTAAATTCCAAAAACCATCTGTTATCAGTTTAGAAGAAAACAATACGCTTTTATGGGCAAAACAAATCTTCAAAACAAAGCCTAATCACGACATTTCAGCTGATTTAAAAACAAAAGTAAAAACTGTTTTTCATCATCTTACTAAAGATGAATTAATAGAGAAACTAATGGCTAATTATGTTTTGCAAAACAAAGTTGAAGTAGCCGAAAAACCTGTTAAAAAATTCAAAAAGTAACAATTACGTTTACTGTTTTTCCTTATTTATATTATAATTTTATGGAGTAATAACACTCTGTAAAAAGCAAATACAATGGCAGATATTGAAGTAAAAAGAATAACAATAAATGAGCTTGCTCAATTGCAAGAAATTGGCAGACAAACTTTTCAAGAAACTTTTTCGGACTCAAATTCTGAGAAAAATATGAAAAGTTATTTGGAAAACGGATTTTCATCTGAAAAACTAACTTCAGAACTTAATAATAAAGATTCAGAGTTTTATTTTGCAACTCTTGAAGATACCGTAATTGGTTATCTAAAAGTAAACTTCGGAGATTCTCAAACCGAATTAAAAGACAGTAAAGCCCTTGAAATTGAACGAATCTATGTTTCAAAAGAATTTCATGGTAAAAAAGTAGGACAATTACTTTACGACAAAGCAATAGAGGTTGCCAGACAAAAAAACACTGAATATGTGTGGTTGGGTGTTTGGGAAGAAAATTTGCGAGCACTAAGTTTTTATAGAAAGAATGGTTTTGTTGAATTTGACAAACACATTTTTAAATTAGGAAATGACGAGCAAACAGACATCATGATGAAACTTAAATTGGCAAATTAATTCTACGAGAATTTGAAAGAAAACTCAAAATAGGGTTTTATATGTAGAATTATAATGTTAAATTTATAGAACTGCTAAAACAGCATAGTTTTATTCATGAATCCTACTTAATAGACAACATATATGAAGATAGTCATTATAGGAGGTGGTTTTGCCGGAATCAATCTTGCAAAAGAACTTGTAAACCATCCTCAAATACAAGTAACACTTGTAGACAAAAACAATTATAACTTTTTCCCACCACTAATATATCAGGTTGCTACCGCTTTTCTTGAACCATCAAGTATAAGTTATCCTTTCAGAAAATTTTTTGCAGGCAAAAAAAATCTGCAATTCCGTTTGGGAGAATTACTTTCTGTTGTTCCTGAAGAGAACAAAATAATTCTCAGTAATGGAGAATTAACCTATGATCATCTGGTTTTTGCCACTGGAGCCGAAACAAGTTATTTTGGGATGGAAAACGTGATGAAAAACGCTATTCCGATGAAAACCTTAAATGATGCCATCGAAATGCGTAATGCATTACTTAAAAATCTCGAGAAAGCAGCTATCTGTAAGGATATCAGAAAACGTCGTAAATTATTAACGATTGTCGTTGCCGGAGGAGGACCGACAGGAGTAGAGGTTTCTGGAATGTTTGCAGAAATGCGTAAGAACATTTTATTAAAAGAGTATCCGGAATTAGAAACTTCTGCGAGTAATGTTTATTTGGTCGATGGGGGAGACGCACTACTCTCTCCTATGAGTAAAGCGTCTCAAAAAGATACTTTAGAAGCGCTTACAAAATTAGGCGTTGTAGTTAAATTACATACTCGTGTTACTGATTACATAGACGATACTGTATTTTTTGAAAACGGAGAAACCATCAAAACCAAAAATTTAATTTGGGCCGCAGGAGTTTCCGCTAAACTTTTTGACGGAATTCCGAAAGAAAGTTATGGTCGTGGAAGGCGTATGGCAACTGATCAATATAATAAAGTAAACGGTTTTCAGAATATTTATGCTATTGGTGATACTGCTATTTTGGCCGGAGATACCAAATTTCCTGATGGACACCCACAAGTTGCTCAGGTTGCTATTCAACAAGGATTAAATTTAGCAAAAAACTTTAAAGCACTGGTTCAAAATAAACCTTTAAAACCATTCGCATACAAAGACAAAGGCTCAATGGCAATTATAGGAAAAAATCAAGCTGTTGTAGACCTTCCTAGTCCAAAATGGCATTTTAAAGGCTTTATCGCATGGGTAATCTGGTTATTTATCCATTTAATTTCTTTGATTACGTATAGAAACAGACTAAATACTTTTTGGAATTGGATGGTTGCGTATTTCGCAAGAGATCAATCTCTTAGAATGATTATCAGACCTGATAAAAAGCAACAACTCGAATAACAAAATTCCAATTAGAAAATTCCAAATTCCAAGCTAAATTAAAAGCTAAAATCTATTTGATTTTGGCTTTTAATATTTTACCACTTTGGTAAGAATTGGATTTTATTATTTCTAATGCCCAACAACAATATCATCTTCATTAGAAACTTCAATTTTTTCTATAATAAACCTTTTTCCAATATTCAGAACAACAAGCGCAATCAAAGTCGTTACCGTCATAATAAGAACCATTGGAGCCACGGAATCTTTAACAAAAACGCCGACAGCAAAAGAAGCTAACGCTCCCAAACCTAATTGAATTGCACCCATTAAAGCTGAAGCACTTCCGGCATTTTTAGCAAAAGGAGCCATTGTAAGTCCAGCAGTATTTGGATTTGAGATTCCCAAACAACCTAAAAATAGAAATAGCATTGCAATAGTTTCGTACAGTCCCAAAAGATTATTCACTGAAAGCAGTAAAAAAATAATACTGATTACGGATTGCGAGATCAAAGCTGCCAAAATCATTTGTTCACTAGAAAATTTCTTTAATAAAAGAGAATTCAACTGGCTTGAACCAATAAAACTCACAGACATAAAGGCAAAAATCCATCCGTATGTCTTAGCATCAACATGATAAATATCCATAAAAACTATAGGAGAGGCCGCTACATAAGTAAACAGTCCAGAAAAAGCAATCGAACCCGTAAACGCATAGGTGTAAAACTGAGGCTCTTTTAGCACTTTCATAAAATTAGAAATAATTGGTTTCGGCTTTAATGAAATTGAGGTATCTGGCTTATAAGAATTTGTCAAACCAACTTGTGAGGCAATCAAAATAGCAATTCCCATACACATTAATATAAAGAACACAATATGCCAGCCAAAGTCTTCTGTTACATAACCACCAATTGTTGGCGCCAACATTGGCGAAAGTCCAAGAACCAGCATAAGTAAAGAAAATACTTTCGGAATATCTTTTACAGGAAACAAATCACGAACCATTGCCACTGAAGCTACAGTTGCAGCACAGCTTCCAATAGCCTGGATAAAACGTAAAAAGATAAAAGTATCAATATTATTAACATATATGCAGCCTAAAGAAGCTAGAATATAGACCATTAAACCAATAAACAAGGGCTTTTTTCTTCCAAAACGATCCAATAAAGGCCCGTAAAGTAATTGTCCCGCGGAAATTCCAATAAAATAACTTGACAAACTCATTGAAACTTTAGCTACAGTAGTGTTTAAATCCTTAGCTATGCCTGAGAAACCAGGTAAATACATATCGATAGAAAAAGGTCCAAGAGCAGTTAAAGAACCTAAAATAAGTATAAGTTGAATGTATTTTTTTGTTGTCATTTTCCTAAAAAATTGCTTTTTAATTTAAAATATCAATTAATATTTACTATCTTGTTAAATATAATAACCTTTTTACACAAAAAGTGGTTATTATGTAAGTTTTCGAAAATGTTTTGAAACTTTAACTATAAAATTTAAATTATGAAAAAATTCACTTTACTATTAGCGCTTATTTTTACAACAATTTCATTTGCGCAAACAATCACTTCAAAACAAGAAGATGCAAATGTAGAACAATACGCATTGCTTACAAAAGTAAATCAGTATTATCCGGACATTACTTTAAACAAAACAATTACTAATTTTTATGCTGATGGAAAAATAATTGATTCTCAACAGCAATTTGATCTGAAAGGGACAAAATTTTCAAGTTATAAAATTGGTATCGAGCCAGGTAATAAAAAATTATTATTCGAATACATTTCTGATGAAACTGGAAAAGTTTTTGGTGATGTTCAGCTTTTCAAAGGAAATGTACTGAGAACAACATTTTCAGATAAAAACAATGAAATTGAAGTTTCGTTAAACGGTAAATCAGTTTATTTGAAGAAACTTTAATTAGTTTTAAATCATAAAGAAAAAGCATCCGTCAACGGATGCTTTTTTAATTTATATTTGGTCCATTACAATAAAACATCAAAATGTTCGCAAAATGAAGAAAATTATTCTTTTATTTTTATTTATTTCCTTTTCAACTTATGCTCAAACTAGCAGATTTACAGGAACATGGAGCACTGAAAATTGTACAAATTGTAGCAAAGAATATATTTTGACATTGAATATCGCACAATCAAATGGTAAAATATTTGGGACGGCTGAAATTACAAGCAGTAATGAAAAATTTGTTACCGGTGTCATGGAAGTTACGGGACATGTTTCTACACATGGCGAAAAAGCTCAAATTAACATTAAAGGAAAGGATGGTTCTACAAATGCTGTTTTATTTGTGAGTGAAGGACTATTACAATTTAATAAACGTGGTGGTGCAGATTTGGTTCCGAAAGAAACATTTTTAGCGAAGATAAATTAGTAGAACTTGAAGAAAGCCATAATAATGGTTAATAGATACTAGTTTAATGTTTTTAAGCATATCACTTTTGAACTATAATTTATAGTATGGAGTGTAGAACTCGATTTTTTTTGTATATTTGTCATAGATTTTTATCAATGAGAGCCGAGCTGTTCCACCAGCGTTTGAGGCTCTTTTTTTATTTTATATAATGAACTAAATATTTTTTTGTATATTAGTACTGTTTCATGGAAAGGGCTAACTGTACTATTTTTTTAGTCGTTAGCTCTTTTTTAGTTTACCAACCTTGCTTTATTCGTCCTCTAATTGTAAAATTTGGTTTTGAGTCGATGAAATCGCCATTTTTATAATAGCACAAGACCGCCCGAGAGCGTCTAACATATACCAAAATATAATCCCATTGAATAGCCTGTTTTGCAAGCCATTGTGTAAAAATATATGGTGAGTGTACAAATTCTTGAAAAAGTCTTTTCTCGCTATTCAGATAAACAGTAACTGAATAGTCGTTTTTATTTTTAAACTCTGACATCTTAATTAAGGGTAAGAGATAAAAAAAAAATAGCAGAATAAAAAAAAGACAGTACCGACAAAGCAGTACTATCTTTTGTATAGTGTGTTAATTGTATCATGTAGATTGATTTTTATCTCTGAGAGAGGTATTCCACTACCTATAATCTCCCGTTGAAGTTTTGCCAAATATACATATATTTTTTAATTTAAGTGTTAAAATTATTCAGGTCTAGTGTATTCAATTACATTAGAATAGATATTTAATACTTTATCATGAAGCCTAAACCATGTTTTTGCTCTATAATTATCATTTATAGCAGTATTTATTAAATCAGCTTCATAGACTGTAAATGTTACATTATCAACACTTTCCTCAACATCTACAATAGTAGGATAATTCCAATTTATTGAAGCAAAAGTAACGGAATCAAGTATTAAAGGCGTTCCATCTATAGGGCACAAACGAATTAAATAAGAGTTTTGCTTCCTGTAATCACCATCTTTAATCAATGCGACATCGTTAAACTCAGACATCATTAAAAGCCTTTCAAAATCAGTAAAATCAATACATTTATGAGGCTCTTTAATAAAATTGATATCTTTTCTTAAGTTACAAAAAACTAAATCCTCAGGAATAAGAACGGGTACATCTAAAGAATCGGTTTTAATTGCTCCTAGCTGTAAATTTCTATTTAAATAATATAATGTGTACATAAAGTTTTTTATTTGATTAGAGCCAAGAATAACCCTGAGATTTATAAAATTTCGATAGTTTTTGTAAGTCGGTAGGACTTAAATATTTAATCAAATCATTCTTTAAATTCTTTGATTTAGTGGCGGTTTTATAATACATTTCCTCTAATATTGGAAAAGTTCCGGTAAACTTTTTAAGTTCCTTAATTGCGCCTTGTTCGTCCTCAGTCCACGCCCTGACATTGTATAAATCAATTTTACCACCTAGTAAAACATGATTATCATCTACATTAGTCCCAAAAGCATAAGCGATTTTTTTTGCTGAAGCTTCAATTTCATCAATTCTTTTAGATGATACATTTGGATAAGCTTTTTTAATTTCTTTTACTTTCTCCTTTGTAATCACAGGATCAGCCTTTGCATTTTGATTTGCGTTTTCTGTCTGTTTTGCTTCAAGATTAGTATCTTTTACGATGTTAATCGCTCCTTTAATGTATTTATACACATAAGGAAAAACAAGAAAAAGAACTATTAAAAAAATCCCATACTTTTTTAAGAATGGGATTATTTTAGTATCCAAGAAGCTAGGTTTTTTTCTAGCGTTTCTCATTGTTTTGTTTGATTTTAGTGTAAATAAAATATGTTGCCAAAAGTCCTGCAACGATCAGGATTGCTTTTGTGTTTTCCTGCCAAAATAATTTTAATTTTTCCATTTTGTTTTATGAGTTAAATTGTTATGGTTACGTATGAATAAAAAAAAAGACTGATTGTGATTAAAACAGGGATAATGTACTGTTTTGCTAGTGCTAATTTATCAATGGTTACTTTTAGTGTAGATGTTGAAACATCGCCCAGCATTGTAATAGCTTTTATAATATCAGAATCAGTCAATTCTGTGTGTGCTTTGCCTAATTCTACTTTAAGAATCGCACGTACCAATTTGAGAAGAAAGGCGGAATTAATTTCCGTAAGCCTTTGAGTAGGAGCAACGCCCAATGTTCTAGCAACAGAATTAATATAAGCATTTGTATCATTCTCATTTGGTGGCGCATATTCTGTAATTAAAAGTTTGACAGTGTTTTTACCTTTGTTAATGTCATTGATTAAGTCTTTTAACATCGCTCTTAATCCGAAATAGACATTTTCAAATTGTTCAAATTGTTTATCAGGATTTTTTGCATGTGGGATTTTACCTTGCCACGCTATATTTGTCCTAATTAAATTGCCAGGATTATTATTTTCTAATCCTCTTACTTTATGATTGTTCAGAAACGATTTCGCCATCTTTTTTATCGATTTTAGGGGTTTCGTTTTCCTGATTCAATTTTGAAAATTCGTCATGTGCATATTGGATTACCTTCACAGCAACCGCAATCATAGCACCATATTTTACAACAACTTTTAAAATATTAGTAATAGTCGAAATACCTTTCATTATAATTCATTTTTTTGTCGTTCAATCTCTTTGCGCTCTCTGCGCTCTTTGATTTTTTCAATAACTACCTCTGCAATTTCATGAATTATCAGAGGTAATAATTTTAGTAGTCCTCTAAAAAACATTACATTGAACCTGCTGTAGGTCGTTTTTTAACTAACGTTACTTTTACCCAATACTCAACACCTTCTTTTGATGCTGGAGAAGGCTCAATTTTATACAATTTACCGCCTAATTCAATGTAGCCTTGTGAAAATCCGCTACCTTTTTTGTCTTTACAACCGATTAATTGATAAGGATTTCCAAATCTATCAGTACTAATTCTAGCTCCTTGCTGTGCCATTTTCTTTAATTTTTTAAAATATTTGTTTTACAATTGCGATTAAATCGCCTAATTTTTTTAAGAGAAGTATTACCGTATCTATCAGGAAAATCAATCCGTAAATTCGATAATACTTCATTTTAAATTTATCTTCTTCGTTGTAGGGCACGTCTTCTAGGGTTTTTGTCGTCGTTGTGCTTCTTAATCAAATAAATTGCACCCACGATACTTAAACCAATTAAAATATGCTTCCAATGTTTCAGAAACCACGCTTTAATAGTAGAATCTGCAACCTCTGCGCCTACAGTACCAAGACCGTCTTTTATACCCGAGGAAGTTCCTGCATATGCACCCTCAGTAATACCTTTAGCAAACATCTGAGAACCTGCATTAGCAATCGCCCCAACTTGCTGACCTGCATACTGTAAAGTTTGAAGTCTTAACTGCTCAGCATCATAGGCCGCCTGTGCATTATTTTGCGCTTGCGCCTGTTTTTTTGCTTCGTGGGAAGCTTGCAAACCTTCCGAAATGTTCTGAACAGTACCACCAACGAAAGGAATTGCACCCATTATAGGAGTAGCAACTTTTACAAGGTTTTTGAACGAAACATTTTTCTTTATGGCTTTACCAATATTTTTAAAAAATCCCATATTTTACAAGTGGTTTCTAAGAATCAGGTTAATAACAGTACCCTGAGATTTTCTTATGTTAATATTTCTGACCGCCAATAATGGCAATTGAATTTTATTTGCAAAAGAACTTGCTACAGTACCATCTGTTTTTACATAGGCAACAGGGTCAATTGACTTGCTCATAGATTCCAATTCATACAAATCATACTTAACTACCTGACCATTTGCAAATGTGTAATTTACCTCTTCGATATCGTCGTCTTTATCCAAAACAAGAATATCGTAACCTTCCACATTAAAATCTTTATTTGTGTCGTCAGAACCCATACTTTTGTGTTCAAAAGAATAAATTTCTGTACTTGTCTGAGGCTCCTCAATTCCATTAATCGCATAAGTTTCGCCAGCAACTAAACCTTTCATTTCTACTTTAATAACATCTTTTTCGAACAAGTGAATTGAACCCTCGTTACAAATTTCACAGACAGCAACTAAATCATAATTTCTAACCGCATCACTTGTGATAGCATCAGAACCGTAAGTAGTAGCCAAAACAAAATCTTTTAAAGACATAGTCCCTTTTGTAATTTCGAAATTCGAACCGTTTGCACGTTCAACCTCGACACGGATTGTCTCAGTGGTTAACTCAGAATAAGCCCTTGATGTGGCTAAAATCAAAGTTGAAATACTTTTGGTTAACAAAATCATTCCTGTTTCAGTTACACCTGTACCTTTATAAATTTTCATATTCTATTTGATTAGGTCGGTTTCTATCCGACAATTATTAATTTTTACATTACAAATTTGAATATAAAAAAACCCTACAATTTTGACTTGCAGGGTTTTGAAAGATTTTGATGGTTTTTGCTAGTTTTTGGCACTAATTTTGAAATATTGGTTTATATGATCTAAACAAACTATCTTTATTTGATATTCTTGTTTAACATCTTTTAAATATCTCTCAGCAGTGGAAATACTAACACCCATTGATACAGCCAATTGTTTGGCACTAATTACTTTTAATTTTTCCATAGGTTAGAAGGTTTTGGGTTTTTGATAGGAGGGGAGTGCAATCCCCTCTTTTTTAAAAATTTACAATTACTGTTATAACAATTACAACAACTACAAATACGACAGCGTTAATTTTTTGATTTTTCATATTAAAAAAAAGTTAGTTGGTTAAATTCAATATTCAGTTTGTTTGCTCGTTTATTCCTTGTGTGTAAATCTCTGTTCTTTTCGGCTGGCGATAACTTTGATAAATCCTCATAATACGTATGTGGTTTAGAAGTCCAACACGCTACATTTTTTTCGTTTATGTCTACATTTTGAGAGAACCTTACGCAAAAACCGTTGTTTATATTTGAACTTGGTTCTTTGTGATAATTAAGTTCACAGTTCCCACAAGAACCGCATAATAGACTTGGTAATTCAGGCTTTTTTCCAATTGGTTTACAGCCTGTAAATACATCTTGAAAACTTGGTTTATTTAAACTTTCCATGTGCTTAAAATTTTTGGTTTATAAAAATCAGGAGGTAATTCACAGTAACCGAACGTTAAAATCGGTACATCGTCTTTATCAATTTCAACATCTAAACCGTTGAAATCTCTGAAATACTTTAAAAGATTATAAACACCTTCTAAATTGTTTTCTTTATATTTTATCAGTACTAACGGTTGCAAATCATTTTTACAAATGAGTTTCCAGATCGGGAGCGAAACTTTAAGTAAAACCTCTTCAATAGTTACATTATTTACTATTTCTTCGTCAGTTTTGTCAAACTCTTCCATAAATTCAGCGTATTCCTTACGTAGCGAGTTAGAAATATTTACAAAGTGTTTTCCTTGAGTTTGTTCTACATAACAGCTATATACACCGTAAAGCCTGTGTTTTTCCATGTAGTCAGCATAATCACCCGAAGCAATTTTAGCCAATGCAGTAAAAGGGGTTAAGCCTTTAGTACTTTTAATTTGTCCTTTAGTCATTTCTGATGTGATATCGTATTTAGCCAAGTAATTGGACACGTCAGAGTTTAATATTTGTTGATTTTGACCACCTAATGTACCGTCGTTATCTTTGTATTTAAACCATCGAGAAATGAAATCCTTTTGAAATTTTTCTATTTTTTTTCCATCTGAGTGATTGTAAAAAAACAGAATGTGCAAATGTGGATGCCATCCATTTTCAAAACTGTAAGTAATTTCTAGAGTTTTTACCTGACCCATGAAACCTAAATCAATTTTACTTCGTGAGAAAAATCTTTGATTTTGAAAACTTCTATAATTATTTGAAATTTTTTCAAGTGATTTTTTTAGTGTATCAAACTTTGAGTGCCTAACTGTGAGTGTTAGAAATCCAATCGAAAGGTTTTTCGATTGGTGAGCACCGATTAAACCGCTCAAAAGTTCCTTTTTGTTTTCTGATATTTTGAGCGCACACACAGGACAACGCCAATAACCGCCACAATTAGCAACGCCATTAAAAAACAATCCGCCTTTATCATTCTTGCAGAGCCTTACAGGCTGATTGCTATTAGCGTTTACAGAATAGCCACAAAATTGAATTCTCGGCTTTCTTTTTTCTTTGGTTTCTTTCAATGTGTAATTCTGTTTTGCAATATTTCTCATTCTGTGAAGTAACGTTTTATACACACTCGAGATATCCTCAGGATGATTAATGTGGCGTACCAAATCCGTATTATTATCAAGGCGCTGCGCTTGTGGGTAACGCTCAGAGTTAAGATACTGATTATCAAATATTTGTGCTAGTTCTTTTGAACTATAATTTATATTATGTAAAATAGAATATTTTAAAACTTACTTCTATTTACCGTATTATCCTTATTTTAAATCATTTTCACCACCGTCCAGCTTAATCAGAAATCGATAAATAAAAAAATCAAATGCATTAATTTTTCATGAGTTTTAATAATACCTTGTTTTTAAAATATTTACATCAAAACGAAAGTTAAATAATAAAGAATTTAACCAATAAAAAATCATTTTAAAGCTTCAAAAACCATAAATTTTAACATTTCTTTAAAATAATTAGATTCTGCTAAAGATGCTTTCATTGTAAGACTTTATTTTATTATTTTTACATTCGATACTTTAAAAAAATTATCAAACGTATGAATACAATTGCTGAGCATATTGCAGATTTTTTAAAAGAATACCCGCCATTTGATAATTTGACTTTTCAGGAATTATCTGATATTGCAACCAATATCCGAGTGATTAATTTAGAAAAGCATTCCGTATTGTTTCAAAACAATGACGTACTTCATGATAGTTTTTATGTTGTGGCATCTGGTGTCATAAATTTAACTACAATTGCAGATGCTGAAGAAACAATTATCAATAAGTGTCATGAAGGAGATATTTTTGGACTAAGACCTTTTTTTGCCAAAAATAACTACATGATGACTGCGAAAGCACGTGAAGAAAGTATTATATATGCTATTCCAATCGCTGTTTTCAGACCATTTGTGGCCAATAATTCTGATGTTTTAAACTTTTTACTAGAAAGTTTTGCTGTAAATTCAAGACACACAAAAGACAGTGTAAATTCAAATGGAAAGTTAATTTCTGACACTTCATTTTATGTTGATCAGCAATCAGAAATGCAGTATATTCAATCTCTTACCTATAACAATTCGCCTTTAACAACTGAATCAAATCACGTTGTAAAAGATGTGGCTATTTTAATGACGGAAGCAATGGTTGATAATATCATTGTTTGCGAAAAAAACAAACCGATTGGTATTGTTACTGCAGCAGATTTATCATCAAAAATTGCAACAGGCCGATATCCTATTACCGAAACGATTGATAAAATCATGTCTTCTCCTGTAGTTACCGTAATTGAAAACGTTTCACTTGCTGAAGCTCAATTATTAATGCTTAAACACAATGTAACCCATTTGTGCGTTACAAAAGATGGCACCAATAAATCTGCAGTTAAAGGAATTATCTCTGAACACGATTTAATTGTGGCTCAAGCTAGTAACCCTGGCGTTTTAATCAAAGAAATTAAACGCTCTCAACTGCCTAAAGACTTAAAACAAATACGTGATCGTTTGTCTGATTTGATTCAGAATTCGATTCAAAAAAATATTCCAATTTCACATATCAGTAATATTGCCAGTGAAATTAATCTGGCTATTATTAAACGCGCTGTTGAATTATCAATTTTAGACTTAGGCTCACCTCCTGCCCGATTTGCATGGTTAAGTATTGGTAGTCAAGGTCGTAAAGAACAACTTTTACTGACTGATCAGGATAGTATTTTAATTTTTGAAGACGTCACTCCTGATAAATACAGAGAGACAAAAGATTATTTTTTAAGACTGGCAAAAAGAGCTACAGCTATATTAGAAAAAGTTGGTTATGAGTATTGTCCAAATGGACACATGGGAAGCAATATGCTATGGTGTAAGTCATTGACAGACTGGACAAAACAATACAACAGCTGGATGAATACTCCAGGTGAAAACAGCAATGATTTGAGTAGTATTTTCTTTGATTACGAAATTGTTTTTGGAGAGCCAAAAATTGAAGAAGTAATTGAAAATGTTATTTTCAAAAATGCTGTAAATAACACTTTATTCTTTGACTTTTTAGGAAACGATGCATTAAAGAGAAATTCTCCTTTAAGCTTTTTCAAAAAATTCATAGTTGAAGAAGAAGGTCCGAATAAAACTAAATTTGATATTAAAACCCGTGCATTAATGCCTTTGATTGATGGAGCGCGTTTATTAATTTTGAATGCAAACATTAAAGGGATAAAAAATACCTATTTAAGATTTAAACAGTTAGCGATAACTGACTCTAAAAATGCAGAGATATATTTAAGTTGTGCTGAAGCTTTTTTAACTTTATCTAAATTTAGAACTGTTGAAGGATTGAAAAACGATGATTCAGGACAATACATCAATCTTAGAGAAATGTCTAAAACAGATAAGGAAAAATTGAAAAATGCTTTGACACCAATGAAAGATCTTGAGGAATTAATTAAGAGTAAATTTCAACTTACCCAATTCTCATAATATATGCTAGACTGGCTGAAAAATATTAATAAAGAGTATCCGGATTTCTGGAAAGACTATTTAACAAAATTTGAGACAAAACCCAACCGATTTGTAGTTTTGTCAACTGAAACTTCAGGATTAAATCCCAATAAAGATGTGATTTTATCCTTGGGAGCATTTTCAGTTGTTGATGACAGTATAGTAATCAAAGATAATTTTGAATCTGTTTTGCTTCAATATAAATTCTTGCATGACAATGGGCTTTCAAATGAATTTATCATTGAAAGTAAAATGATAAAAATGCCAGAGCCTGATGCAATGGAAGCTTTTATTAACTTTCTGGGAAATGCAATTTTAGTTGGTCATCACATTAATTTTGATATCGAAATGCTAAATTCGGCTTTAGAACGTCTGGATTGTGGCAGAATAAAAAATGAAGCATTAGATGTTGATGTTATGTACCGAAAACTTATGGATGTAAATGACAAACAGTTTTCGCTGGATGATTTATGCGAAATTTATAAAATTCCAAAAAGTGATAGAAATTCTTCTTCTGAAGATGCGTACAGAATTGCCCTTTTGTTTTTGAAACTTAAATCGAGATTGGGAATCAAATAAAATTAAATCATAAAAAATGCCCCTTAAAACTAAGAGGCATTTTTATTTTAATCTATTTCAAAATTAAGAAATTCTTTCTTTCATAATTTCTTCAACAATTTCAGGGTTCAATAATGTTGAAGTATCTCCAAAATTAGAAAAATCCCCTTCTGCTATCTTACGTAAAATTCTACGCATGATTTTTCCAGATCGTGTTTTTGGCAAACCAGATACAAACTGAATTTTATCTAATTTTGCAATTGGCCCAATGTGGTCCGCAATATATTGATTAATCTCTTTAACCAGGTTTTCTTTATTTCTAACTTCTCCAGTTTCTTTTAAGATTACATAGCCATACAATGCATTTCCTTTAATATCATGAGGGAAACCAACAATTGCAGATTCTGCAACAGCCTGATGTTCGTTAATAGCATCTTCAATAGGAGCTGTTCCTAAATTGTGTCCTGAAACAATTACAACATCATCTACTCTACCGGTAATTCTGTAATAACCAACTTCATCTCTAAGCGCACCGTCTCCTGTAAAATATTTTCCAGGGAAAGAAGAAAAATAAGTGTCTTTGTAACGTTGGTGATCTCCCCAAATAGTTCTGGCGATTCCAGGCCATGGGAATTTAATACATAAACTTCCAACCACTTGGTTTCCTTCAATCTCATTACGTTTTTCATCCATTAAAACGGGTTGAATTCCTGGTAATGGCAAAGTAGCATAGGTAGGTTTTGTTGGCGTTACGAAAGCAATAGGAGAAATCATGATTCCACCAGTTTCGGTTTGCCACCATGTATCCACCACCGGGCATCTTTTATCTCCAACGTGGTCATTAAACCAGTGCCATGCCTCTTCGTTAATTGGCTCTCCAACAGAACCAATAACTTTTAACGATTTTAGAGGATATTTTTGAATATAATCTAAACTCTCTTTTGCTAATGAACGAATTGCTGTTGGTGCTGTATAAAATTGTGTGATTTTGTGTTTTTCGATGATATCCCAAAAACGGCTAAAATCCGGATAAGATGGAACTCCTTCAAAAATAACAGTTGTTCCTCCATTTAATAATGGTCCGTATAAAATATAAGAGTGACCTGTAATCCAGCCAATATCTGCAGTACACCAGAAAATATCATTTTCTTCATGACTGAAAACATTTTTAAAAGTATAGGCTGTATAAACCATATATCCCGCGGTAGTATGAACCATTCCTTTTGGTTTTCCTGTTGAACCAGAAGTATACAAGATAAACAAAGGATCTTCAGCATCCATAATTTCAGCAACGCTGTTATCCAAAGCTGCGTCTAATAAAGGCTGTAACCATTGATCACGACCTTCTTTCATTTTAATTTCAGTCTGAGTTCTTTTAACCACTAAAACTTTAGAAACTGAAGGACAAGAATCTAATGCTTCATCAACAATTCCTTTAAGATCAATAGTTTTATTTCCTCTATAACCACCGTCAGATGTGATTACCATTTTACATTCACAATCATTGATTCTGGCAGAAACTGCAGAAGCAGAAAATCCTGCAAAAATCACAGAATGAATAGCTCCTATTCTGGCACAAGCCAAAACAGCAACAGCCAATTCAGGAATCATTGGCAAATAAATACAAACTCTGTCTCCTTTACGAACTCCTTGCTCACGCAAAACATTCGCCATTTTTGACACTCTTTCGTAAAGTTCGTTATATGTTATATGTAAAGCTTCTTCAGAAGGATCATTCGGTTCAAAGATAATAGCCGTTTTTTCGCCTCTTTTGCTTAAATGTCTATCGATACAGTTTTTTGTAATATTAACTTTAGCTTCAGTAAACCATTTTACTTCAGCATCAGCCATATTAAAATCAACCACTTTTTCCCATTGTTGATACCAAGTAAAATTTTCTTCAGCTATTTTTCCCCAGAATTTCCTTGGTTCTCTTATTGACTTATTGTAATGTTTAAAATATTGTTCTAAATTTTCAATTTTATAATAACTCATATGTTTTTGGAATTTTTTTATAAATGTATTAAATATCAGCGTATTCTTAAAATTATTTAATTCATAAATTTTGGCAAAAAAAAACACATATTAAAAAAAATATTACCTTTTAATATTTATAATTTAAAATTTTAGTTTTTTGCATCAAAATACCTATCGTAAAAAAGGCATGATAAATAAATACCATGCCTTTTTAATTTTAACAATTTCAATAACAATTAATTTTTTGTAATTCTGTATTACAATCCGCAATTCTATTTTGAAAATAGCAGCAGCTTTATTAATTAAAATAGAAATCTCTACAAGTATATTTATCACTAAACATACCCCATTATACGGGATTACCTCACTTAACTCACTTGCTCACAGAAGTTAAGTGAATGCAATATTGCATCTATATCCTTTTTCTTAATAAGTGCTTACTAATTCAAAATATTACATAAAACAGAGATACAGTGCAAATCCCATCACAGTCGAATGTGTGGTAATTCCCAATTTATTATCCAATTTTTTTCATTGCAGTCATAGACGCTCTCAACCATGCCCCTACTTCTTCGATAGGATGTTGACGAATTTCTTTGTTTACTGCGATTAAAATAGCATTATCTACTCCATTTGAAGTCGAGAATGGTTTTCCAATTATATTTGTTTCCACTGTTTTCATGAATTCAGTCAATAATGGTTTACAAGCGTGATCGAATAAATAACATCCGTACTCAGCAGTATCCGAAATAACGCGGTTCATTTCAAACAATTTCTTTCTTGCAATTGTGTTAGCAATCAATGGTAATTCGTGTAATGACTCATAATAAGCTGACTCTTCAATGATTCCGGCTTCTGTCATAGTTTCGAAAGCTAATTCTACACCTGCTTTAACCATTGCGATCATTAAAACTCCATTATCAAAATATTCTTGTTCAGAAATTGGAGCTTCTTGTGGTGCTGTTTTCTCAAAATTAGTTTCACCTGTAGCAGCTCTCCATTTCAATAAATTCACATCATCATTAGCCCAGTCGATCATCATAGTTCTTGAGAATTCTCCAGAAATAATATCATCCTGGTGTTTTTGGAATAAAGGACGCATAATGTCTTTTAATTCTTCAGCAAGTTCGTAAGCTTCTATTTTTGCAGGATTAGATAAACGATCCATCATGTTTGTAATACCACCATGTTTCAACGCTTCAGTAATAGTTTCCCATCCGTACTGAATTAATTTTGAAGCATATGCAGCATCAATTCCTTTTTCAACCATTTTATCAAAACATAAAATAGATCCAGTTTGCAATAATCCACAAAGGATAGTTTGCTCACCCATTAAATCTGATTTTACTTCAGCTACAAATGATGATTTCAAAACTCCTGCTTTGTGACCTCCAGTTGCTACAGCGTAAGCTTTTGCCTGATCTAAACCTGCACCATTTGGATCATTTTCAGGGTGAACAGCGATAAGTGTTGGTACACCAAATCCTCTTTTATACTCTTCACGAACCTCAGAACCAGGACATTTTGGAGCACACATAATTACGGTGATATCTTTACGAATCTGCATTCCTTCTTCAACGATGTTAAATCCGTGAGAGTATGCTAAAGTCGAACCTTCTTTCATTAATGGCATAATAGCAGTAACTACAGCAGTATGTTGTTTATCCGGAGTTAAATTACAAACTAAGTCTGCAGTTGGAATTAATTCTTCATATGTACCTACTTTAAAACCGTTTTCAGTAGCATTTTTGTAAGAAGCTCTTTTTTCAGCGATTGCATCTGCACGTAATGCATAAGAAATGTCTAAACCAGAATCTCTCATGTTTAAACCTTGATTCAAACCTTGTGCACCACAACCTACAATAACAACTTTTTTCCCTGCCAATGCTGCGATTCCGTCTGCAAATTCAGATTGCTCCATAAATTCACAAACTCCTAATTGTTCTAATTGTAATCTAAGTGGTAATGTGTTGAAATAATTTGCCATTTTCTTTAATAATATTTAATGATATGTAATTTATAATTGATACTAGTTAAGTGCTTCTAATAAGGAAGAAATTTCCATTTTTTCTTTAGAAACTGATATTCTGCCCGAACGAACAAATTGCATAATACCGTAAGGTTTGAATTTTGCATATAATTCTTCAATTTCAGAACGTCTTCCTGATTTTGAAATCACAAAGAAATCACGTGAAACCGTCACAATTGTTGACTGACTTTCCTTGATGATATTCTGAATCTGTTTTTCATCAAACAACAAACTTGACTGTATTTTAAACAAAGCATTTTCTAAGAAAATCGTTTCTTCATCTGTGTGATAAAATGCTTTGATAACCTCAATTTGTTTTTCAATTTGTCCAACGATATTCTGAACCCATTTCTCTGTTGTATTTACTACAATGATAAATCTGGAAACATTCTCTATTTCTGATTCTGAAACGTTTAGACTTAATATGTTAATGTGACGCTTTAAGAATATTCCAGATATCCTGTTCAACAATCCGACATTATTTTCTGAATATACCGATATGGTAAATGTTTTATCTTCCATTTTGTTTTTAGTTTTTTTTTGTTTCAGGTTTCAGGTTTCACGTTGCTGAGAACCTGAAACCTGAAACTTGAAACATGAAACTTTTTTAGCTTAATCTAATTTCTGAAACACATGCTCCTGTCGGGATCATTGGAAAAACATTATTCTCCTTTTCTACCATAACTTCCAAGAAATAAGAATCTTTTGAAGCCATCATTTCAGCTACAGCAGCATCTAGATCTTCGCGTTGTGTTACTTTTTTAGATTTGATATGATATCCTTCTGCAATTGCGACAAAATTTGGATTAATCATTTTTGTTGAAGCATATCGATTGTCAAAAAACAATTCCTGCCATTGACGCACCATTCCTAAAAACTCATTATTTAAAATCACGATTTTTACAGGTACTTGTGTCTGAAAAATAGTTCCTAATTCCTGAATCGTCATCTGGAATCCACCATCACCAATGATAGCTACAACTTCACGATCTGGTCTTCCCATCTTAGCTCCAATAGCCGCTGGTAAAGCAAATCCCATTGTTCCTAATCCTCCAGAAGTAATATTACTTTTAGTTGAATTAAATTTTGCATATCGGCAGGCAAACATTTGGTGCTGACCAACATCAGAAACGATAATTGCATCACCTTTTGAATGTTTATTAATCATTTCCATGGTTTCTCCCATTGAAATACCTTTACCGTTTGTTGGGTTTAGTTCTTCTTTTATAACAGACGCAAATTCAATTGCTGCAAATTCCTTGAATTCATTGTGCCATGATTCGTGAGAGTTTTTCTCTATTAAAGGCAATAACGCAGTCAAAGCTTCTTTTACATCTCCTAAAACCGCTACTTCTGTTTTTACGTTTTTATCAACTTCAGCCGGATCAATTTCAAAGTGAATTACTTTTGCCTGCTTAGCATAAGTAGCTAATTTTCCAGTAACACGGTCATCAAAACGCATTCCCAATGCGATTAAAACATCACATTCGTTAGTCAACATATTTGGCCCATAATTTCCATGCATTCCTAACATTCCAACGTTTAACGGATGATCTGTTGGTAATGCGGAAAGACCTAAAATAGTCCAACCTGCAGGAATTCCGGATTTCTCAATAAAAGCTTTCAATTGTTCTTCGGCCTGACCCAAAATAATTCCCTGACCGAAAACGATAAAAGGTTTTTTAGCACTATTGATCAAAGCCGCAGCTTCTGCCACTTTATCTAATTTTAATTTCGGAACCGGAACATAACTTCTAATTGAAGTACATTTTTCATAACTAAAATCAAACTCATCAAACTGAGCATTTTTAGTAATATCAATCAATACAGGCCCTGGACGTCCGGAACGCGCAATATAGAATGCTTTTGCAATGATTTCAGGAATTTGAGAAGCTTCAGTAATCTGAAAATTCCACTTGGTTACCGGAGTTGATATTCCGATAATATCTGTTTCCTGAAAAGCATCAGACCCCAATAAATGTCTTCCAACCTGTCCTGTAATACAAACCATTGGAGTTGAATCAATTTGAGCATCTGCAATTCCAGTAACTAAATTGGTTGCTCCCGGACCTGAAGTAGCAATTGCTACTCCAACTTTTCCTGTAGCTCTGGCGTATCCCTGAGCTGCGTGTGTTGCACCTTGTTCGTGACGCACTAAAACGTGGTGTAATTGGTCCTGAAATTTATATAATTCGTCATAAACTGGCATTATGGCTCCTCCCGGATATCCGTAAACCAAGTCTACTCCTTCTGCTAATAAACATCTTATAACGGCTTCTGCCCCTGATATTTTCATAGTATATTTTGTTTTATCAATGTCAATTTCAAAAATCAATTTCAAAAATCAATGGCAATGTCAAAAATCAATTTCAATGATAAATTCTAAATTGATTTTTTGTTTTTTTTTGCTATTTGATTTTTGAAATTGATTTTTGAAATTGTCATTGATTTTTGATATTGTTATTTAATTAGTTATCGGTTACACATCCTGTTGAAGCGCTTGAAACCGATCTGGCATATTTAAGTAAAACTCCTTTTGTAACTTTTAATGGCGGTTGTACCCAAGCCGCTTTTCTAGCTGCAAATTCTTCGTCAGAAATTTTCAGGTCGATTGTATTTTTTACCGCATCGATAGCAATTAAATCACCATCTTTTACAAGTGCAATACCACCACCATCATAAGCCTCTGGTGTAATATGTCCTACGACAAAGCCATGTGAACCTCCAGAGAACCTGCCGTCTGTAATAAGAGCGCAGCTGCTTCCTAATCCGGCTCCAATAATAGCAGATGTAGGCTTCAGCATTTCAGGCATCCCCGGACCACCTTTTGGTCCACAATACCTGATGACGACTACATTACCTGGTTTTATTTTTCCGGCTTCAAGACCTGGAATTACTTCAAATTCACCTTCAAATACAACAGCTGGACCTTCAAAATATTCTCCTTCTTTTCCGCTGATTTTTGCAACAGCTCCTTCAGAAGCAAGATTTCCGTATAAAACCTGAATGTTTCCTGTTGGTTTTAACGCTTTTTGAATTTCATGAATAACTTGTTGTCCGTCTTGTAAATCCGGAGTCGAAGCTAAATTTTCAGCTACTGTTTTTCCTGTTACCGTCAAACAATCTCCATGAATCAGTCCTACTTTCAATAAATATTTCATTACTGAAGGAATTCCTCCCGCTTCATGAATATCTTCCATCATGTATTTACCACTTGGCTTCATGTCAGCCAATACTGGTGTTCTGTCATTAATAGCCTGAAAATCATCCAGTGTAATTTTGATATCAACAGCGTGAGCCATTGCGATTAAGTGCATAACTGCATTTGTAGACCCTCCTAAAACAGCTACAATTGTAATAGCGTTTTCAAAAGCCTTACGAGTCATAATATCTCTTGGCTTAATATCTTTTTCTAATAATATTTTGATTGCTTCTCCAGCAGCCAGACATTCGTCTCTTTTTTCCTGACTTAATGCAGGATTTGAAGAACTGTATGGCAAACTCATTCCTAATGCTTCAATTGCTGAAGACATTGTATTTGCAGTATACATTCCGCCACAAGCGCCAGCACCCGGGCATGCATTTTGAATAACTCCTTTAAAATCTTCAGGAGTAATTTCGTTTTTAACCTTTTTTCCTAATGCTTCAAAAGCAGAAACAATATTTAAAGATTCTCCTTTCCATTTTCCTGAGTGAATCGATCCTCCGTAAACCATCATCGCTGGGCGGTTTAATCTTCCCATTGCAATTAACGCTCCAGGCATATTTTTATCACAACCAGGAATGGCAATTACACCATCATACCATTGTGCTCCCACAACAGTTTCAATAGAATCGGCGATTACATCACGAGAAACCAATGAAAAACGCATTCCTTCAGTTCCGTTTGAAATTCCGTCACTAACACCAATAGTATTAAAAATAAGTCCGACCAGATTTGCGTCCCAAACACCTTTTTTAACATCTTTTGCTAAATCATTCAGGTGCATGTTGCAAGTGTTACCATCGTAACCCATGCTCACAATACCTACTTGTGCTTTTTTCAAATCTTCTTCAGTTAAACCAATACCGTACAACATCGCTTGCGCCGCAGGTTGTGTTTGATCTTGAGTGATGGTTTTGCTGTACTTATTTAATTCCATTATGTATTAATTTATTTTAATTTTTATTCAAAAAAAAACCTTCCAGTATTTGGAAGGTTTATAATATAGTTTTTCAATTATATTTATACCATTCCCGATGCAGATGTGAAAATCACATTGACAACAACGACAGAAGTAATAATAATTGAGATTTGCATCTTGTTATTTTTTTAGTGTGACAAAAGTATAAAAACTTAAGGGACTAAAAAAATAAAATCTCAACATTTTAGATACTTCTTGTTATTTCTTTCAATTTTTAACAAAAAATATTAAACAATTGTCGATTGTCCGATATGAACGTTGTCATTATTAAAATATAGCAAATCGTCTTTGCTAAAAATAAAATTAGAAACAAACTCTCCCACTTCATTTGTACCGAATTTTGAATCTGCTTTTAAATCAACAGTAACAACCTTAAATTCAATTGCTTTTTCAACAGCCTGATAAATCACATTTGCCTCTTTAAACAAACCAAAATGTTCCAGCAACATCGCTGCTGATAAAATTGAAGCAATTGGGTTGGCAATATTTTTTCCTTTTGCCTGTGGATATGAACCGTGAATTGGCTCAAACAAAGCATTCTTTTCTCCTAAAGATGCCGAAGCCAATAAACCAATAGAACCTGTAATAACACTTGCTTCATCTGATAAAATATCTCCAAATAAATTCTCTGTCAAAATCACGTCAAATTGTTTTGGATTTAAGATGATTTGCATCGCCGCGTTATCCACAAATAAAAAGTCTAAAGCCACATCTGGATAACTTTCGCCCACTTTCTGAACTACTTTTCTCCATAATCTTGAGGTTTCCAAAACATTTGCTTTATCAACCATAGTCAGCTTTTTACGACGATTTTGTGCCGATTTAAAAGCCAAATGTGCTATTCTTGTGATTTCTTCTTCTGAATATTCGCATAAATCTGAAGCATGTGTGCCTTCTTCATTTAATGTTTTAGCTCCAAAATAAGCTCCACCTGTTAATTCTCTGAAAATAGTAAAATCTGCACCTTCGATAATTTCTCTTTTTAAAGGAGAAGCATCAATTAATGATTTATAAGGTTTTATTGGACGAATGTTTGCGAACAATCCTAATTCTTTTCTCAATTTCAATAATCCCTGCTCCGGACGAACTTTTGCATTTGGATTATTATCATATTTAGGATCACCGATTGCGCCAAATAAAACAGCATCAGTATTCAGGCAAAGATTAAGCGTTTGTTCAGGCAGCGGATTTCCTGTTTTGTCAATGGCAATCGCCCCCATGAGCGCTTCTTCAAAAACAAATTCATGATTGTACACTTCGCCAATAGCGTACAACGCTTTTTTGGCTTGTAAAATTACTTCCGGTCCAATTCCGTCTCCTGGTAAAACTGCTATTTTCAAATTCATAACGTCTCGTTCTTTATGATTTAAATCTTTATTTTTATATTTCTTGTTTGTTCTATTTTCTTTTCAACTAGCTTCTAACTAATTCGTCCTGAATCTTAGCAGCTTCAATAATCTGATGAATATCTGCATCTAAAACTTCTTTTTTAATATCAGCAAATTTCAAAAACTCAATGTAAACAATATCCAATTGCACTTTTGTAAGCTCGTAACCTACTTTTTTAGCACGGTAAGCCAAAGCAGCTCTTCCGCTTCTTGCTGTCAAAATAATTGATGATTCATTTACACCCACATCAAGCGGATCCATGATCTCGTAAGTTGCTCTGTTTTTGATCACACCATCCTGGTGAATTCCAGAACTGTGCGCAAAAGCATTTGCTCCTACAATAGCCTTATTTGGCTGCACAATCATTCCCATGCTTTCAGAAACTAAACGGCTCATCTCGTTTAATTCTCTTGTATTAATGTTTGTATCTAAGTTTAGGTAAGGGTGTTGTTTGAAAATCATTACCACTTCTTCAAGTGCAGTATTTCCAGCTCTTTCACCAATACCATTAATAGTACATTCTATTTGTCTAGCTCCATTAATCGCACCTGCAATAGAGTTTGCAGTTGCCATTCCTAAATCATTATGACAGTGACATGAAAGAATTACGTTTTCGATTCCTTTTACGTTTTCTCTTAAATATTTAATTTTTGCTCCGTATTCTTCTGGCAAACAATATCCTGTTGTATCAGGAATATTTAATACAGTTGCTCCGGATTTAATTACTTCTTCGCAAACTTGTGCTAAAAATGCGTTATCAGTTCTACCAGCATCCTCTGCATAAAATTCAACATCTTCTACATATGATTTAGCGTGAGATACTGCATATTTTGCTCTAGCAATAATATCTTCTCTGGTAGTACTTAATTTATGGAGTATATGAGATTCAGATGTTCCGATTCCAGTGTGGATTCTAGGTCTTTTAGCATGTTTTAGGGCAGCTGCAGCAACATCAATATCGTTTTTTACAGCTCTTGTCAGTCCGCAGACGGTTGCATTTTCTACAATTTTACAAATCTCAGAGACCGATAAAAAATCGCCCGGACTTGACACAGGAAAACCTGCTTCGATAACGTCAACTCCCATTTTGTCAAGTCGTTCTGCGATAACTAATTTTTGCTTAGTATCTAACTTACATCCTGGAACCTGTTCACCATCGCGCAAAGTGGTGTCAAAAATTTGAACTTTCTCTCTATTCATATTCATTTATTTAATGTAATTTCACATCTTGATAACAAATATATATTGTACTTACGCAGTATGAAATTCATTTTAATGAAATTATACTGTTCATAACACAATTTATAACGAGTTAAATATTTAATAATCAATAAGTTACATTATTATATTTTACAATGGCTAACCATCAAAAAGATTTCTTATTTGTTCTGATAAAATCGCTTTCCAAATCCGAAAAAAGACAATTTAAAATTTTTGCAAGCCGATTGGAGACAAGTTCTAATACTAAATTCATTGAATTATTCAATATTTTAGATAAGTCCGAAACCTACGACGAAAAGCTGATTTTAAAGAGCGGAATCATTAAAAAAGTACAGCTATCTAACTTAAAATCATATTTATACAAGCAAATTTTAGTTAGTATTCGCTTGAATATTCCCAGCCAGAATATTCGTTATCAACTACGTGAGCAAATAGATTTTGCTGTTATTCTTTATAATAAAGGATTGTATAAACAGAGTTTAAAGATTCTTGACAAGACCAAAATCCTTGCTTTAGAAAATGATGAAAAATATATGGCGTATGAAATTGTAGAATTCGAAAAATTGATCGAATCACAATATATTACGCGAAGTATTCAGGGCCGTGCCGACGAATTAGTAGTTCAGGCAAAAGAATTAAATTATAGAAATACAATCTCCAGCAAATTATCGAATTTATCACTTCAATTGTACGGAATCATGTTAAAAACAGGTTACGTAAAAAGTGATGAAGAATATAAGTATATAGATGATTATTTCAACAGACATATTTCAAAATTAGACGAAAGTAAGTTCGGTTTTCGTGAGAAATATTGGTTTTACAATGCCAATTTATGGCGCAGTTTCTTAGTTCAGGACTTTTTGGCAAGTTACAAATATGCCTATAAATGGGTAACCTTGTTCTATGACAATCCAAATATGATTTATCTGAATCCGGTGTTTTTCTTAAAAGGAAACCATTACTTTTTGGAGTCGTTATATATGCTGAAGTACCAGTCAAATTTCAAGAAATACTTAACTTTATTAGAAGAAACGATTGCAGACCCGAAATTTCCTGTAAACGATAACATTGCATCACTATCATTTCTATATGTTTATAACAATAAACTGAATCTACACATATTGGAAGGTACTTTTGCTGAAAGCGAATATTTGATTCCGGAGATTTTAGAGAAAATAAAAATTCACAGTGAGCATCTTGATGAACATCATGAGATGTTATTTTACTATAAAATTGCTTCGATCTATTTTGGAAATGAAAAATACAATGAATGTATTTTTTATTTAGATAAAATCATAAATAACAAAAACTTATCGATGCGCGAAGATCTAATGTGTTTTGCGAGACTTTTATCGTTGATTGCACATTATGAATTAGGAAAAGATTATTATTTAGAAAATCATCTTAAAAGCACTTACAAGTTTTTATTGAAAATGAACGACTTGCATGAAGTTCAAAAGGAAATCATTAAATTCTTAAAAAACCTGAATAACTTTTATCCAACAGATATTAAAAAAGAATTTATTAAAATGCGTGCACGTTTTATTGAATTAGAGAAAAATACCTATGAAAAAAGAGCTTTCCTTTATTTAGATATTATCTCATGGCTGGAAAGCAAAATTGAAAACCGCAAAATTGCTGATATTATAAAAGAAAAGGCGAAATTAAGTAGTCGATAGAAATTTAAATTCCAATTTTTTAAATTCCAAATTCCAATAAAAAAGGGTGAAAGATTAATCTTTCACCCTTTTTTGTCATTTCGACGAAGGAGAAATCCCCACAAGTAACTCGACAAAGATTGGCGAATGACTATAAGGAGCTTCTTGCGAGGATTTCTCCTTCGTCGAAATGACAAGATTGCCTATAAAAATAAACCCGACAGGTTTTAAAAACTGTCGGGTTTAAGAAAACTCCAGTAATTGGAATTTAAAACAACTACTCCACAATATTAGAACTCGTTACATAAAAGTTCTTATCAACTTCTACAGTTCTGTTTTCATTTGTAGTTTTTACTGATTGCCATTCTGTTGTTGGTTTCAACCAGGTTTCTACACCGTTTATTTTTACTTTTACCGGCATATCAAATTTTGCAACACAATTGGTCCAATGATATCCTAAAGTTCCATTTTTGAACATATATTCAAAAACCGGAATTTGAGTTGTGGTTAAATACTGAGCAAAAACTCTATTGAAATTAATTCCAGACTGTGTATTGATGTAATCTTCAATTTCCTTAGAAGTAACAGTTTTATGGTAAAAAGTGCTATTTAAACCTCTCAAAATCGATTTCCATTTTGCATCGTCATTGATAACCTGACGAATTGTATGCAGCATGTTTGCTCCCTTCGGATACATATCACCTGATCCTTCGTTATTTACATCATAGTGCCCAATAATTGGTGTATCATTTTGAATATTTTTTCTGCATCCAATAACATATTCAGCTCCCGCTTCTTTTCCGTAATAATACTCTACAAAAAGGCTTTCAGAATAGTTCGTGAAACTTTCGTGAATCCACATGTCTGCGATATCCTTATAGGTAATATTGTTTGCAAACCATTCGTGTCCCGATTCGTGAATAATAATAAAGTCAAATTTTAATCCCCAGCCTGTTCCGCTTAAATCTCTTCCTAAATAACCGTTTTTATATTGGTTTCCATATGTTACAGAACTTTGGTGTTCCATACCTAGATAAGGCACTTCAACTAATTTATAGCTGTCTTCATAAAATGGATAAGGTCCAAACCAGTTTTCAAACGCTTTAAGCATCTTTGGAGCATCTTTAAACTGCTCTTTCGCTAAAGCTAAATTATCTCTTAAAACATAGTAATTACAGTCTAAATCACCTTTTTCTCCTTTATACACTTCAGAAAAATTAACGTAATCTCCGATATTGATATTTACACCATAGTTATTAATTGGATTCGAAACATACCAATTAAAAGTTTTTGTACCGTCTTTTTCTTTTTTAACACTTTTTAATCTTCCGTTAGATACTTCTGTTAAATCTCCCGGAACATTCACACTGATCAGCATATTTTCAACTTCATCGTACATATGATCTTTGTTTGGCCACCAAACGCTGGCACCTAAACCCTGGCAAGATGTAGCAACAAAATCTTTTCCGTTTTTGTCTTTTTTCCATGAGAATCCACCATCCCAAGGCGCTCGCACAGCTTCTTTAGGTTTTCCTCCAAAAGAAATTACAATTTCTTTTGTATCTCCTACTTTTTGTTTTGTAGTTAATTGAATAAAAAAAGCATTTCCATCTCTTTGAAATTTCAATTCTTTTCCATCTTGCGTCACTTTGTAAATTTGCATTGGTTCCTGCAAATCAATCTGCATTTTATTGTTTTCCGCTAAAACAGTATATTTTACTGTATTTGAACCAGAAATTGTTTTTTCAGCCGGATTTACTTTTACATCAAGATGATAATATTTTAAATCCCACCAGACTCTCTCTTTTGTAATGCTTCCGCGTAAAGAATCCTGATGTGTAAAAACAGTCTCAGACTTATTCAGAAGCCCTTGTGCATTGGCATTAAAACCAATCAAAAAGGCAATTAACACGCCTCCAAAGTAATTTTTCATAAATTAGAAATTTGAAATAAATAGGGTACTTATATGAACTTAATCGTCAACAAAAGTAAACATTAGAATCAATTTTCTAATAATTTTATAATTTCTATTCGGATAATTTAATGTTAAAATTCAATATTCTTCTCTACTTTAGCAAATTAAAATCCACATCTTACTTTATGAAATGTATTAAAATTGTTACTTTTTTGTTTTTGATGTGTTCGATAACAGTTTCCTCTCAAAATATTCCTGTGTATAAAACAATTGACAAAATAGTAATTGATGGAAATTTATCAGATTGGAAAACACCTTTTATTGGGCCATTAGTTATTCATAATTCAGGAAATAAGGCAATTCAAAATACAATGGTTTCACTTTCGTGGAATGATGATAATCTATTTATAGCCTATAATTCAGTCGATTCTAAAATTATTGGATCAAATCAGCAAAAAGATTCCCCTATTTTCAATACAGATGACTTAGTAGAGATTTTTGTTGATGCCGATGGCGATGGACGAAATTATGTCGAGATTGGAGTAAATGCTTTTTCAACCAATTACGATATGCTTTTAAAATGTATTTCTACTGATTGTGGTGGCTGGAAAACATCAATGGCTTTTGACATTGAAGGCCTTGAAGCAGTAAGTAAAATAACAACTGAAGGTTTTTCTACAGAAATAAAAATTCCGTTTTCAAGCTTAGAAAAGATTCAAAATGGTAATTTTAAAAGACCTATACCAGGAACAAAATGGAAAGGAAATACTTTTAGAATTGATTACGGTAACACAACAGAATATCTTGCATTACAGTCTTATAAAAGTATGAAATTTGGTTTTCATCAACCGCAGGAATTTGCTATATTTGAGTTTGTGGAGTAGTTATTGGTTTAATTTGTTTCAGGTTTCAAGTTATCGCGCATAACTTGAAACCTGAAACCTGAAACTTGAAACAAAATCTTTTACTTCTGGCGTTTCTTCAAAACATCCACAACATCATTCAATTGAAAGCCTTTTGCCTGTAACAAAATCAAATAATGAAATAATAAATCGGCACTTTCACTAAGAAACAAATCATCGTTATCATCTTTTGCTTCGATAACTACTTCTACAGCTTCTTCACCTACTTTCTGAGCAATTTTATTGATTCCTTTTTCGAATAAAGAAGCCACATAACTCTTTTCAGAATCAGCATTTTCTCTACGAGTTGCAATGGTTTTTTCTAAGCTTGAAATAAAACCATAATTTTCTTTGTTCTCTTCTTGCCAGCAAGTATCAGCGCCTGTATGACAAGTTGGCCCAACAGGTTTTGCCTGGATTAAAAGTGTATCGCCATCACAGTCATTTTTAATATCTACCAGTTCTAAGAAATTACCACTCTCCTCGCCTTTTGTCCAAAGTCTTTGTTTCGAACGGCTGAAAAAAGTTACTTTCTTAGTTTCTATAGTTTTTTGAATTGATTCTTCATTCATATAACCCAGCATCAAAACATTTTTTGTTTCTGAATCCTGAATTATTGCCGGAATCAATCCGTGTGAGCTTTTGATATCTATGTTCATATTTTTAGTCTAAAGTTGTAAAGTCGAAAGTCTTAAAGTCGAAACTAAATTCGAACTTCTATATTATTATTTCTTAATTCGTGTTTCAAAGCTTTTATCTCAATCTCTTTAAAGTGAAAAACACTTGCTGCCAATGCTGCATCAGCCTTCCCTACTTTAAATGAATCTACAAAATGCTGCATATTTCCTGCTCCGCCCGAAGCAATAATCGGAATATTGATTAATTCTGATAATTTCGCCAAAGCTTCGTTTGCAAAACCATTTTTGGTTCCGTCATTATCCATTGATGTGAATAAGATTTCTCCGGCACCACGTTCTGCAACTTCTACCGCCCAATCGAATAAATTTAATTCTGTCGGAACTTTTCCACCAACTAAATGCACAATCCATTGTCCCTCAATTTGCTTGGCATCGATGGCAACGACAACGCATTGGCTTCCAAATTTCTGAGCCAAATCATTAATCAACTGCGGATTTTTTACTGCCGATGAATTTATCGAAACTTTGTCAGCGCCATTATTCAGCAGAATTTCAACATCTTCAACAGATGAAATTCCACCACCAACCGTAAACGGAATATTGATTTTCTCCGCCACACTTCTCACCATATTAACCAACGTTTTACGACGTTCTTCGGTAGCCGAAATATCCAGGAAAACCAATTCATCAGCACCTTCAGCCGAATAAATTTCTGCCAATTCTACAGGATCACCCGCATCACGCAAGTCAACAAAGTTAACGCCTTTTACGGTTCGTCCGTTTTTTATATCCAAACAGGGGATGATTCTTTTTGCTAACATTTTTTTTAATGTGTCAATTTTTTAATATGCCAATTAGAAAATTTGATAATTAGATAATTTAAACGCAACGCCAAAAATTATCTAATTTTCTAATTGGCACATTATCTAATTATTCTTATTTTCTAATTATAAAATTCTCCAGTTGTTTTAGCGAAATTCTACCCTCGTAAATCGCTTTTCCAATGATTGTTCCTTCGCAACCCAATTCAGCTAATTTTGGTAATTCATCAAATGTTGAAATTCCGCCGGAAGCGATTAGTTTTATTCCATGCGCTTCTTTTAAGATTTTATCGTACAAATCAAAACTTGGCCCTTCCAACATTCCGTCTTTTGCAATATCTGTACAAATAACATACTGAATTCCTTTGGTTTGATATGTCTGGATAAACGGAATCAAATCTTCATCAGAATCTTCTAACCACCCTGAAACTGCTATTTTTTCATCTTTAGCATCAGCTCCTAAAATAATTTTCTCTGAACCATATTTAGAAATCCATTTTTCAAAAATAGCTCTGTTTTTCACGGCAATACTTCCGCCAGTAATCTGACTTGCTCCGCTTTCGAAAGCAATTTTTAAATCTTCATCTGATTTTAAACCGCCACCAAAATCAATTTGCAGACTTGTTTGTGTTGCAATTTGTTCTAAAATTTTATAATTGACGATTTTACTCGATTTTGCGCCGTCTAAATCTACTAAATGCAAATATTCTATTCCGTGCGCTTCAAAGGATTTAGCTACTTCAAGCGGGTTTTCATTGTAAATTATCTTAGTATCGTAATCACCTTTTGACAAACGAACACATTTTCCGTCAATGATATCTATGGCTGGTATTATTCTCATTTATTTAAGTCTTAAAGTTGGAAAGTCTAAAGTCATAAAGTCTTTAAATCTTTCTTTATATTTTTAAAAAATTCTCAAGTATTTTTTCTCCGACAGCTCCACTTTTTTCGGGATGAAACTGCGTTCCGTAAAAATTATCTTTTTGTAAAGCAGATGCGTATTCTAATTCATAATTGGTTGTGGCAATTGCTTCAATACAATTTGGAGCATAAAAACTATGCACCAAATACATAAATTCATTTTCAGAAATCCCTTTAAACAAATCCGATTTTAAATCATAAATCTGATTCCATCCCATTTGTGGCACTTTTACTTTTGATGTAAACTTAATTACATCAACATCAAAAATTCCCAAACCTTTGGTATCGCCTTCTTCAGATGATTTACACATCAATTGCATTCCCAAACAAATTCCTAAAACAGGCTGTTTCAAATTTGGAATCAAATTATCCAAACCACTTTCCTTTAGTTTTTTCATTGCCGAACTTGCCTCGCCAACGCCAGGAAAAATCACTTTATCAGCTTGTTGAATTTCTTCAGGGTCATTACTTAGAACAGCTTTAAAACCAAGTCTTTCAATAGCAAACATAATGCTCTGAATATTTCCTGCTCCGTAATTTATAATTACTATTTTCATTTATTTAAGTCTTAAAGTCCAAAGTCTAAAGTCTTAAAGTCACTTTTTGATATCCATAATTTTGAAATCTTTTGACTTTATGACTTTCCACTTTTGACTTAATTACAGCATTCCTTTCGTCGAAGGCAAAATCATTTTCTCTGTATCTCTTTTCACCGCTACTTTTATTGCTTTCGCGAAAGCTTTAAAAATCGCTTCAATTTTGTGGTGTTCATTGGTTCCTTCTGCTTTTATGTTGATGTTGGCTTTGGCACCGTCAGAGAAGGATTTAAAGAAATGATAAAACATTTCTGTGGGCATTTTACCTACCATTTCACGTTTGAATTCGGTTTCCCAAACTAGCCAGTTTCTGCCGCCAAAATCAATGGCAACTTGCGCTAAACAATCATCCATTGGAAGACAGAATCCGTAACGTTCGATTCCTAATTTATTTCCTAGTGCTTTTGCGAAAACTTCTCCTAAAGCGATCGCTGTATCTTCAATCGTGTGGTGCTCATCTACTTCTAAATCACCTTTTACAAGGATTTCTAAGTCCATTTGGCCGTGACGAGAAATTTGATCTAACATATGATCAAAAAAAGCAATTCCGGTATCGATCTTACTCTTCCCTGTTCCATCTAAATTTACATTAATAAAAATATCCGTCTCATGAGTCTTACGGATAATTGAAGCAGAACGTGCTTCCAATTTCAAAAACTCATAAATTTCCTTCCAACTCATCGTTTGAAGAATAATAGTTTCGTCTAATTCTTCGCGTTTTGATGAAATTTCATTGCTTCCAATTCCATCATTATCACTAATAAAGATTGCTTTTGCTCCAAGGTTTTTTGCCAATTCAACATCAGTCAAGCGATCTCCCAAAACAAAAGAATTAGCCAAATCATACTCCGGATTATTCAAATATTTCGTCAACATTCCCGTTCTTGGCTTGCGTGTTGGGGCATTATCTTCCGGAAAAGATCTGTCAACAAAAATTTCATCAAACAAAACTCCTTCATTTTCAAAAGCTTTTAGAATAAAATTTTGTGTTGGCCAAAACGTATCTTCCGGAAAACTATCTGTTCCCAATCCATCCTGATTCGTAACCATCGCTAATTCGTAATCTAATTCATTGGCAATTTTAGCCAAATATTGAAAAGCTTTCGGATAAAATTCTACTTTCTCCAAAGCATCTAACTGGTAATTTTCAGGTTCTAAAACAATCGTTCCATCACGATCGATAAAAAGTACTTTTTTCATGTTTTTATTTTTTGAGAATAAAGAAATAAAGAGTACAGAAAATAGACTTTTAATTCTATCCAAAAAGCTCTTTCAATTTTTTCTTTCTTCTTTGCTCTATAATCTTTCTTCTATTTTAATAACTTCAATTCCTTAATCAAAACTGCATTTTCTTCTGGAATACCAATTGTAAAACGCAGGCAGTTTTCGCATAAAGACTGAGTTGTTCTGTTACGAATTACAATTCTTTTTGCAATTAATTCATCGTATCTTTTGTTAGCATCGTCTACTTTTACCAGAACGAAATTAGCTTCTGTAGGATAAACTTTCTCAACAAAAGACACTTCTAGTAAAACTTTAAGTAACTCTTCTCTTTGTTCAATTATAGAGGCTATTTCCTGTTTTATTTTATCAGAATCTTTTAAACGTTCAATCGCCCTTTGCTGCGTTAATTCGTTTACGTTATATGGAGGTTTTATTTTATTTAAAACTGAAATTACAGCCTCGGAAGCATAACAAATTCCCAAACGAATTCCAGCTAAACCATATGCTTTTGAAAGCGTTTGTGTAATCACCAGATTTGGATATTCATCCATTTCTGTCAACCAGCTTTCTTTATCTGAAAAGTCAATATAAGCTTCATCAATGACAACCAGGCCTTTAAAATTTTGAAGTAATTTCACTACGCTTTCATCCGAAAAAGAATTCCCGGTTGGGTTATTTGGTGAACATAAAAAGATGATTTTTGTGTTTTCGTCAACAGCTTCCAAAATTTTCTCTACTTGCGGCTGAAAATCTGTCGAAAGCAAAACTTCTCTATTTTCTACCGCATTAATATTCGCTAAAACACTGTACATTCCATATGTTGGCGGTAACGAAATAATATTATCAATTTTTGGCTCGCAAAAAGCTCTAAAAAGAAGATCTAAAACTTCATCACTTCCGTTTCCCAATAAAATCTGACTTGATCCCACATTATTATTTTTCGCCAAAATCGCTTTTACCGAACTTTGTTGTGGATCCGGATAGCGATTTACACCATTCTGAAACGGATTTTCATTAGCATCCAAAAAAATCATTTCGGCTGTATCAAAATCTTCAAACTCATCTCGTGCTGATGAGTATGGTTTTAATATTTTTACGTTTTCACGTGTTATTGTATTTATATCGAATTCCATTGTTTTAATTTTTAAAGAGAAGAAAGAATCAAGAAGAAAGAAAATAGACTCAATCTATTTCATAATTATTTCTCTTTTCTCTTAATTTTTCCTCTATACTTTTTAATCTTGCTTCTTGCCTCTTTGTTCTATTTTCTTTACTCTATACTCTTCAATCTCAAAGTCACAGCATTTTTATGCGCTTGTAAACCTTCGGCTTCTGCCATAACTTCAATAGCTCTTCCAATGTTTTGAATTCCGATTTTAGATATTTTCTGGAATGTCATTGATTTCATAAAACTATCCAGATTTACTCCACTGTAATTCTTTGCATATCCATTTGTAGGTAAGGTATGATTTGTTCCTGAAGCATAATCTCCGGCACTTTCTGGTGTATAATTCCCAATAAAAACTGAACCTGCATTTACAATTCCGTTGCAATAAAAATCATCAAATTCTGAACAGATTATAAAGTGTTCCGGTCCATATTCATTGATTAAATCTAAAGCAATCTGATCATTTTCTACATAAATTAATTTCGAATTTTCAATTGCTTTTTTAGCTATTGCTTTTCTTGGCAGTTCTTCAATTTGAGTCTGAATTTCAATTTCAACAGCCTCAATCAATCGTAGGGAAGTTGAAACTAAAATCACCTGACTATCTGTTCCGTGTTCTGCCTGCGATAATAAATCAGAAGCTACAAATGCCGGAATTGCTGTATCATCAGCTACAATCAACAATTCTGAAGGTCCGGCCGGCATATCAATCGCTACTCCAAATTGAGTTGCCAATTGTTTTGCAACTGTTACAAATTGATTTCCGGGTCCGAAAATTTTATACACTTTTGGAATTGATTTCGTCCCAAAAGTCATACCGGCAATCGCCTGGATCCCTCCTACTTTTAATATTTTAGTAACACCACATAAATTGGCTGCATATAAAATCGCTGGATTAATTTTTCCCGTTTTATCCGGTGGAGAACACAAAACAATTTCTTTGCAACCTGCAATTTCTGCCGGAACAGCCAACATTAAAACTGTTGAAAATAAAGGCGCAGTTCCACCAGGGATATACAGACCAATTTTTTGAATCGGTCTTTTTTCCTGCCAGCAATTTACTCCTTCAATGGTTTCAATTTCAATTCTGTCGGTCTTTTGAGCTGTGTGGAATTTCAAAATATTAGCTTTCGCCAATTGAATCGAATCTTTCAATTCATCAGAAATCAAACTTATTGCTTCTTCAATTTCTTCGGTTGTAACTTCGTAATTATCTAAATTAATTCCGTCGAAAATAGAAGTGTATTTAGCAACGGCTTCATCACCTTTTTTCTGTACTTCTTTAAAAATTTCTTTAACCGTAACTTCGATATCATCGATCGTTTTGGTTGGTCTTTTTAATATTTCTGACCAGGTATCTGGTTTTGGATTGTCTATCTTATTCATAATTGTTATTAATTTATAAATTCCAATTTTTTAAAATCCCATATTCCAATGCTTTGTATTTTTTTAACCGCAAAGAGCGCAAGGTTTTTTTAGTATTCTTACTTTTAAAAACGTTAATTAAGTTCGCAAAGCTGTTGTCGAAGTTTGGGATTTGGAATTTTTATATTGGAATTTCATTTCAATTGGAATTTGGAATTTAAAAAATTGGAATTTCCTTCTAAAGAACCATTTTCTCAATAGGGCAAACTAAAATTCCCTCGGCTCCGGCTTCTTTTAATTTATCAATTACGTCCCAAAAAGTATCTTTATCAATCACAGAGTGAACACTGCTCCAGCCTTCTTGTGCTAATGGCAAAACAGTTAAACTTCTTAAAACTGGTAGAATTTTTCCGATTTCATCAATTTTATCGTTTGGAACGTTCATTAAAATATATTTTGAATTTCTCGCTCTTAAAACTGATTGGATTCTGAATTTAAGCGTATCAATGTGTTTCTGAATTTCTGGGGAAACTTTCGGAGAAACCGCTAAAACTGCTTCGCTTTTCAGGATTACTTCAACTTCTCTTAAATTATTTTTGAATAAAGTGCTTCCACTTGAAACGATATCTACGATAGCATCGGCAAGACCAATGTTCGGCGCAATTTCTACAGAACCTGAAATTTGGTGAATATCAACTGTTAATCCGAAAGAATTAAAATATTCGTTAACAGTGTTTGGGTAAGATGTTGCAATTCGTAAACCTGCTAAATCTTGAATAGAATTGTATTCGAAAGTTTTAGGAACAGCCACTGAAACCTTGCATTTTGAGAATCCAAGTTTTTGAATCACCTCAATATGTTTTCCTTTTTCGACTAATAAATTATCACCCACAATGGCTAAATCTACAACTCCATCAATTAAATATTGAGGAATATCTGAATTTCTAAGGTATAAAACTTCTAAAGGAAAATTGGAAGCTTCGGCTTTTAACTGATCGTTTCCGTTGTTGATTGAAATACCGCAATCTTTTAAGATTTGAATGCTGTCTTCATTTAAACGACCTGATTTTTGAATTGCAATTTTTAAAGTACTCATTTTTTAGTTGTTTGCTGATTAATAGTTTGAGTACAAAGAATTGGAATTAAAAAAACCCGCTTGATGTACTCAAACGGGTTTTAAAATATGATGATTTACATGCATACCATTAACACATCGCCTGAGAGCAATAATGAAAATGATGATGATGTAATTGATTTGAAATCATTGTTTGGTTTGTTTTATAATTCTTTGATTCGGATGCAAATATACTAGTTAATTTCATAAAAAAGCAATTTTTAATTTAACTTAACGATAGTTTATTGTTAAAAAATATTTCAGATACCTTTTTTATTACATTTTTTCAATTTACTATAACGTTTTCATTTTTTAATTGAAACCCAAAATTACGGTGGTTCCTACTTCTATTTCACTCTCAATTTTAAATTGAATATCTAGTAATTCTGTTGTTCTTTTTACAATCGACAAACCTAATCCAGTTCCTTTAATTTCAGGGTGATCGGTAGAATTAGATCTAAAAAATGGATTTAAAATTGCTTCCAAATCTCCTTTTGCAATTCCGATTCCTTTATCAGTTATTTGACAAATTGTTTTTTCGTTTTGCTTCGAAAGTAAAATCAAAACTTCTCCATTATTTTTGCTGTATTTAATTGCATTCGAAATAATATTCCTCATAATGGTTATCACCAAAAAATTATCAGATTGAATATAAAAAGCCTGTTTAGCATCAAATTTTACATTAAGATTCTTACTACTTATTTTTGCCGAGTTTAATGTCAGAACATCCAAAATTACGGAGTTTAAATAAACAGATTCGGTATTTATATTTTGCTTTTGATTCTCGAAACGTGCCATCAAAAGAAGCTGATCTACGAGCATATTTAAATGATCAACTTCATTTATACAATAGTTTATCTTTTCTTCATACTCACTATTATCGCGAGGTTTACGAATTAAAACTTCAAGTGTTCCTTTAATAACTGTTAATGGTGTTCTTAATTCATGTGAAGCATCAGACGTAAATTGTTTTTCGCGTTCGATAGCATCTTCTATTCGGTTTAATAAACTGTTAATGGTCGTTGCAAGTATATACAATTCATCTTGTGTTTTGGGCAAAGGTATTCGCGTTTTCAGATTATCCTTTGTAATAATTTTTGAAGTATTTATGATTGCATTTATTGGTTTTATACTTCTTCCGGCAAAGAATCGGGCAATAAAAAACAGCACCAATAAGATTACCAAAAAAGAGAGACACATTATATCAAACAAATTACTTAAAACCATCGTAGAATCTGCAAGCGACATTGCTACAATAATATACCCAATTTGTTTCTTTTTTACATGAAGCGGAACCTGAATCTGTCTTATCGCATGATCACCCATCTTAGTGTCAAACAACTCATAATCTCCTACAGAATCATTAAATTCAAGTGTTTGTGTTTTTAGATTAGGCGCTTTTTCAATAATCTGTTTATTCAAGTCCAAAAACTCCACAAAAACCGGATTTACATCTACAGTATTATGTTCCCGCTCACTCCATTCTTCCTCATCAATTAAAATAACTTTATCACCGACAACCTTAATTTCTGCTAAATGATTCTTAATTTCAGTTTTTAAATTTTCATCAATATGACTATAAGCTGTGTGTTTTACAATAGAATAAATCAACGAAAAAACCACTAAAATCAACAAACCGGTTGTGATAATATAGTTTAAGGCAATTCTGTTTTTAAAGGAAATTTGTACCATCTATATGTCGTTTGCGATATAACCTATACCACGTATTGTTTTTATATAATCTTCTTCAATTTTTAAATTGAGTTTTTTTCTAATAGCGTTCATAAATACATCAATAACTCCGGTGTCATATTCAAAATTGATTTCCCAAACGTCTTTTAGTATTTGATTTCGGGTACAAACCTTTCCTTTATGTTGAATTAAATAAGTTAACAATTCGAATTCCCTTTGCGTCAAAGCCACTTCTTCCTCATTTTTCAAGACAATATGCCTTGACAAATCGATTTTAATGGTTCCTAAAGTTAGCGTCTCGGTTCCTTTTCTGTTTCTAAAATGAACTTTTATGCGCTCTACCAATTCTTCAAAACTAAATGGCTTTTTGATGTAATCATTTGCGCCGGCTTTCAAACCCTCAATGGTTTCCTGAACCGTATCTTTTGCAGTCAGAAAAATAATCGGTGTCTTCTGGTCTTTAATCCTGATAGCTTTACATAAATCTAATCCATTGATTTTAGGCAACATCCAATCTAATAAAATTAAATCAAATTGTTGATTATGAATCAATTCAAAACCTTTAGAACCATCACTCGCAGTAGTAACTTCATATCCTTCTTCCTGCAGCCCTTGTTGTAAAAACTGAACAATTCCTATCTCATCTTCTACTATTAAAATATGCATTTGTTCTTTTTTATTAAAATTATATTCTTCGCCTTTAATTTAATCAATCAAAGGTAAAAATTTAAATTTTTGGAAATGACTAAAAATCATTTCAATACCACCAAAACTTATTCATCTTAAGCGAATATTAAGTTAATTCTAACAAAGGTAAAAGCTGAACTTAATCCCGAATTAATGAACCGGAATTAATTTTGTAAAAAAATAATTTCATGACTTTTTACAAAAAACTTTCTCCTTTATACAATCTTGCACTGTTCTATTTTATAATAAGTTTTCTATTGCGAATTGTTCTCTTTTTTCATCCAATTACACAAAGCTCTTTCACCATTCTTCAGAGTCTGAAAATTTTTAGTTTAGGGCTTATTTCAGATTTTTTCGTATTTATTATAGCTAGTGCTTTTTTGTGGTTTTATTTAATTTTTATTTCAAATTCAAAATACAATAAGCCTTACGGCTATATTATTCTGGGGCTGTTTGTTGCCTTATTTTTATATGTAGCATCCGGAAAAAGTGTTTTTGACGAATATGGCGGTGCATTGCCCGGAATTATTTTAATTTTCGTCGGAATCAAAACAACACTTTTTGCTCTTTTTCTTTTCCTTCCAAAATGGAGAAATAAAATCAGATTTTGGTTGTTTGCTTTTGTTATCTTTTTATACATTTTATTAATTCTTCAAAATGGCTTAAGTGAATATTTCTTTTGGAATGAATTTGGGGTGAAGTATAATTTTATTGCCGTAAATTATTTGATCTATACTAACGAAGTTATTGGAAACATAATACAGTCTTACCCTGTAATTCCTTTGTTTTCAGCTTTATTTGCATTAACCGGAATTTCAACTTATTTTATTTTAAGAAACTCTAAAAACTTCATTCTGGATATTCCGTCCTTTAAAGAAAAAATTAAACTCTCAGGGTTTTATATTGGATTATTTTTGATCTCATTAATTGCTATTCCAACCTTAGCAAAAACAGAAAATTCTAAGAATGTCTTTGTTAATGAATTACAGGCAAATGGATTATATAAATTTTACCTGGCTTTTCAAAATAACAAATTAGATTACTTTAAATTTTACAAAACACTTCCAAACAAAGAAGCGTATGCACTTCTGAAACGACAATTTCCTACTAGTACTGGAAAAAATACTGAAAGAACCATAACTAGTGATTCACTTGAAAATCATAAAAATGTTGTTTTAATTACGATAGAAAGTCTGAGTGCTGAATTCATGAAGTGTTATGGAAACGAACAAAATATCACGCCTTTCTTAGACAGTTTAGCTAAAGAAAGCCTTCAGTTCACCAATTTATACGCTGCAGGAAACAGAACTGTTCGTGGTTTAGAAGCTGTGACTTTGTGTTTGCCTCCAACGGCTGGAGAGAGTGTGGTAAAAAGAGAAGATAACAAAAACAAATTCTCAACTGGAGCACTCTTTAAACAAAGGGGATACGATGTGAGATTCATGTACGGTGGAGATGCTTTTTTTGATAATATGCAGGATTTTTATTCTGGAAACGATTATCAGATTGTAGACAAATCAAGCTTTAATCCTGATGAAATCACATTTTCGAATGTTTGGGGTGTTTGTGATGAAGACATGTATAACAAGGCTATAAAAGTAATGAATACTGAAGCCAAGGAAAACAAACCTTTCTTTAATCATATCATGACGGTTAGCAATCACAGACCTTTTACCTATCCTAATAATAAAATTGATATTCCCGGTGACATAAAATCGCGAGATGGTGGCGTAAAATATACCGATTATGCATTGAGGAAATTCTTTGAGATGGCTAGTAAACAGCCATGGTTTAAAAACACGGTATTCGTCATTGTTGCTGATCATTGTGCTTCGAGTGCCGGAAAAACACAACTTCCGCTGGACAAATACAGAATTCCGGCTTTTATCTACAATCCAACTGGTAAATCAACAAAATGCAATAAATTAATGTCTCAAATAGATTTAATGCCGACACTTTTTGGATTATTACATTTTAATTATCAAAGTAAGTTTTTTGGTCAGGATGTTTTAAAAGCGGATTATAAACCCAGAGCTTTCATTGCTACTTATCAGGATTTAGGCTTGATAAGAGATAATGTCTTGACGATTTTATCCCCAAAACAAACCGCTAGACAATTTAAATTAAAATTGAATCCAAAACCAGGAGTCGCTCCGGAGTACCAAATTCATTATGATGAAATTCCGTTGCAAAAAGAAAGAACTGATCTGACCAATGAAACTATCTCTTTTTATCAGACCGCTTCAGATATGCTGAAGAAGAAGAAATATCAGAAGTAGTATTTTTAAATTCCAATTTGAAAAATTCCAAATTCCAATTTAACCGCAAAGTTCGCAAGGGTTTTACGCAAAAGTTTACTACGATTGACAAAAATAAAGCCTCAAATTCAATAAGAATTTGAGGCTTTATTTTGAGTTAATGTTCCTCATTTCAACTTGAAACCTGAAACAAAAAAAACTTGAAACAAAATTTTTAATCATTTTGATTCTGCATTCCAAAAAGATCTCCCTTTTGATACAATTCCAGATCATCTTTTAAAGCTTGATTATTTCTTTGCGTCACTGCTGATGAATCTAAATCGCTTAAGTCAGGTTTTCCCGCATTTACCCACGCAGTGTACCAAAAACTAGCTGTTGCTGCAATGGCTTTTCTCATTTGGCTTTCGACCATTCCGTTCAATTCTTTATGTAGTTTTTTAGCATAATCTTCAGAGAAAACAGAAGTATTGTACTTGCTTTTCAAAACTTTTCCATCAGTATCCATCTTGAAAACCTGATTTTCAGGTGTTGCAGTTCTTAGTTTTTTATCTATGTCTAATAACGGTTGAGCTAAACTATGTGTATCATTAATCATATCCCAAACTGCCTTATGAACATCTCCATAATATTGTGCCTGTGGAACATTTAATTTATAATTCCTGGCAAACAATTCAGGTAATCTGCTTTCCCAAAGTGAATGAATTCCTTTTTGATCGCTCAATTGTCCATCATGATTTGCAGAAGTATGCAATGGCATATGAGCATCACCAATATAATGTCCTAAATCAGCAGCAAGAAATAAAATCTCTGCTCTGTTTTTATCTTTAAAAGCCTTTGTTAATTTAGCCATCATATCTTCAATGTACCAAGGTAAAATTCCGTTATCATTTAGGAATTTTGCATTGTATTTTTTCTTTGCTTCTTCCATGGTTTGTGGCAGGCTATCAGCAGAGCCAAAGTTTTCCATATCAAAATAATGCCTCGGATTTTCGTCTTTATAATTCAGTGCATATTTACGAATATCCGGAACAGAAGCTTCCTGCGTAATAAAGTCAATATGATTGTAGAAGAATATTTGTACTGGACGAGGTAAAGCCATTACTGCTGCTTTATTAATACGCTCGTGACCAACGATTCCCCATGATAAGGTCAAAAATCCAATTCCTAACGCAAGAAAAGCAATTAGTCCTGGTTTCATTTTAATGTTTTTCATTTTTTAAATTTGTTTGAGGGGGCAAATTTATCTCATTTAAAGGAAATTCAAAAGGAAACCAACTAAGAATGTATTAATTTAATTTTTTTCAGGTTTTTAAAGATATAATTGCAATAAAATCATTTTTGCAATTATTCATAAATTAATTGTATTAACTAAAATACAAAATTGCCACCAAACTTAAAGTTGCAATAAATATCCAAAGAAAAACTCCTTGCAGCAAAGGCTTTACTCCTACTGATTTTAAAGTATTTACATTTAGAGTTGCCCCAATTAAAAACAAAGTTATGGTTAAACCAACTTTAGCAATACTCACAATATATGGAGCAAAAAGCGCCGTTTCTGGCACGTATGTATTAAAAAGCATTGCCAGAATAAACAAACCTATAAAATATGGAACCCTTATTTTTGTTCCGACGCTTCCGGGTTGATTTTTAAAAAGTACTGCTGTTCCAAGCGAAATGGGAATAATCCACAAAGCTCTGGCTAATTTTACCGTTGTTGCGACCTGTAAGGCCTCAGCCCCATATTTGTTGGCAGCACCAACTACCGAACTGGTATCGTGAATTGCAATAGCACACCACAAACCAAAATCTTTCTGAGATAAATTAAGTTGATGCCCAATAAACGGAAAAATAAATAAAGCGATAGAATTCAGAATAAAAATAATACCCAAAGCAATTGAAGTCTGATTTTCACGTGATTTTATTACCGGAGAAATTGCTGCAATAGCACTTCCTCCACAAATTGCTGTTCCGCACGATATTAAATGTGATGTTTTTTTATCCGTTTTAAGCCATTTACCTAAAAGGGTTCCGAAAATCAAAGTGCTAAAAATTGAAAAAACAGTTAATAAAAAGCCCTCTTTTCCAGCTGAAATAGCTGATAGAGCATTCATTCCAAAACCTAAACCTACCACTGAGAATTGTAATAAAAAAGTAATCGCTGTCTGATTGAATGCAGCAAATGGATTCCCGAAAATATTTACAACCAAAACACCCAATAGTAAAGCAATTGGAGGAGAAATAATAGAGAACAAACACAAACCAATTACCAAGGCAAAAACTGCCTGCTGGAAATAAAGATTAACTGCGAATAAATAAGTTTCGGAATGTTGTTTTGTTTTCAAAATAGGCTACTTGATAATTATTATACAAAGGTCTGCTATATAAATTGAAAACACCAATCGTAAAATGCAATTGACTATAACTTTAAATTATAGTAGGATGAAATGTTTTGTATGAACAACTCCGATAACGGATCTGATTTTCCAAGTAAAGTAATAATATAAAAATATCTTTCGATAGCAAGATTCTCTACATCTAACACAATTAACTCATTATTTTTAAGTTCCTTATCTACTGCATGTATTGACATAAAAGCAAAACAATCTGAGTTTAGTAAATATGATTTTATACTTTCAGTACTTCCTAATTGCATTTCGATCTGCAAATCAGTAAATTTTACATTTAATTGTTTTAGAGCATATTCTATAACTTCAAGTGTTCCAGAACCCCTTTCGCGCGTTATGAATTTCATTGCTTTTAGATCTTCCAATGAAATTTCATTCTGTTTAACCAAAGGATTTTTGGTACTACAAACCAAAACCAATTCGTCTTTTAAAAACGGAATGTATTTAATAGACTGATTCTTCGACTGTCCTTCAACAATTCCAATTTCTATTTCTTTATTGATTAAAGCATTTTCTATTTGTTCTGTATTTCCATTTAGCAGATTAACCTTGATATCTTGCTGCTTCTGATGGAATCGTGCCAAAACGGGAGAAATAATATATTGAGAAATGGTAGTACTTGACCCTAATCGCAGCAATCCCTGGCGTTCGTTGATAAATGAACTCATTTCAAAATCGATTTCCCTGTAAATTTCAAAAATGTTTTTGGTATGTTTTAAAAGAATTTCTCCTGCGGGAGTCAAAGCGATTTTTGAACCATTTCGTTCAAAAAGTTTGGTTTTATAGGTTTCCTCGAGTTCCTGAATGTGTTTTGAAACTGCAGGCTGGGAAATGTATAATTCCGTTGCCGCCTTAGTAAAATTTAAGCGGAGTGCAACGGTGTAGAATACTTTTAGCCTGAAATCCATAGTATTTGTTCTTTTTGTTTGCTTCGCCAATTCGGCTAGAGCCTCGTGTCATGTTTAAAATTTCAGGTTAAGCACAAACTACAAAACCTTTGAACCTATGAGCCTTTGCTTCTTTGTACCTCTTTTAAAGCAATCCATTATACTTTCTAACAAACCATTCCGTAGTCAATAAAGCTGCAATTAAAATTAATAACCAAACCCAATCAATTAACGGAGTTTTGGTCGAAATATTTTTCTCGATCGACTTGTATTCTTTATTTTCTAAAAGTGCATTAATTAAATCATCGGCCTGATTTTCGAAAAAAGCTTTTCCGTTGGTTTGTAAGGCCAATTGTTTCAACTTTAAAACATCAGGATTTACAAATTGCTTTTCGATATCGAAATCCAGAATTTCAAAATGGCTTGAATAAGATGTGTTTGAGTTTAATTCTTTTACAGAAAAATTATATTTTCCGGCTGTTAAACCGTCGAGATTCACAGAGAACGAATTATTTCCTTTTAACAAATCGTAATTTTTGCTTTGTTTTGTTTCGGCGTTTGTAACTGTAATAGTAAGTCTTGCCTTTTCATCAAACTCATAATTTTTGTTGAAGTATTGCGCGTTAATTGCAATTGCTTCTCCTGAATTATAAAAGCTTTCATGTGTTACCACTAATGACTTCTTAGAAGTTGATGAAGCCAAGTATTGAATAATTTTGTCTGTAAAAACATCATATTTCTCAAAAGACTGATTATCAATATGACTTTGTAAACGCCACTTCCAACTATTTTCTCCTAATAAAAAAGCTGTTCTTTTTCCCTGATTTTCGGCGAAAGCCAATAAAGGTGCATTTGTAGCAACGTTTCTAATTTTTGAAGAAAGCAAAACAGAGACATTTCCATTTGTTGAAATTGTTCCGAATAAATTCTGTAACGGTGGAAAATTTTCAAAACCAAAATCTTCAATGGCAAACAAATTAAACTGAGATTGAAATTCGGATAAATAATCTTCCCTTTGTCCACTCATTTTAAAAACCAAATTGTTCTGTTGTTGGTTTAAAAAATTAAAATCGGTATTGTTTCCTGTGATGATAAAAGTATTTCTTCCCGCTAATTTGTTATTATCGAATATAGCTTTGAAAGCTGTTGTTGGCTGATACAAAACCAGAACAGTAGCGTCTTGTAATTGATTAATATCATTTGGCTTAACCAAAATCACTTTACGTTGTGCATTAACTTCAATTGAACGTTTTAAAGATGCAATATCTGGGTGATTTATAGCAGAAACAATAGCAATAGTTGATTTCTGATCAATTACTTCAACGGCAAAATTCTTGATGTTATTGTAGCTGTTTTTCTCTTTTGCGTTGGATGAAATGGTTGCCTTAAAAATTTGCAATCCCACTTTATCTGCAGGTAAAAGTAAATTTACGGTAGCTGTTTTTTTAGAAGGAGAAAAAGAAACTTTCTCTTTTGCAACAACTGAATTTCCTTGTGAAATTGTAAAATCTGCCGTTGTAGCTTTGTCTCCGGCATATTGAAGAAAAACTTCAACAGGAAATTTATTTTTATGAAATGCGTATTTATTTACGTTAAGCTGATTGATTTTTAAATCAAAAAAAGTAGTTGTATCTCCTACAACCAAAGGATAAACTTTATTGGCAGGATCAAAACGATATACATAATCGTTTCCTGTAGTCTGATTTCCATCTGTAATTACAACCGTTGGAAAAATCAGATTTTTATTGATGCTTTTTAAATTCTTGGCGACTTCATCAAGATTGGTTTGCTTTCCTTTGAAATCAAATTTATCTGAAGGTTTAAAATCGGCATCAAATTGATAAGACTGAATTTCAAATTTTTCCTGAAGCGCAGGATTTGAAACTATTTTTTGATATAATTCAGCAACTTTTTTATCTGATTTTAAAGCTGTTATCGAACTCGAATTATCAACTGCAATTGCCAGAGGCGTTTTGGTGATTTCAAGTGAATTTTTAGAAACGATCGGATTTATTAATAAAACCAACAATCCAAAAATAGCCAGAAAACGTAAAAAAGCCAAAAACACAATCACATTGGATTTGTTTTTGGCTTTAAAATAATATTGAAAATACGACAAACCACCCGCTATTACTAAAGAAAGCAATAATAATAGAATCGTATTTGTAGTCATATTTATTTAGTATTCAGTATCAGTTTACAGTAATCAGATTTAAAAAGTCATCATATGAGACTATTCGGTTCCAGTTTCATTCGAGAATAAAATAAAAACTGATTACTAAAACCTTAGAATCTTAGCAACTTAGAACCTTAGCTTCTTAGGTAAGCATTCCTCCACAAACATTAAGTACTTGTCCTGTAACATAAGCACTCATATCTGAAGCTAAGAAAAGACATGCATTTGCAACATCTTCAGTAGTTCCTCCACGTTTCAATGGAATTCCGTCTCTCCATCCTTTTACCACATCTTCAGGTAATTTTGCAGTCATCTCCGTTTCAATAAAGCCCGGAGCAATTGCATTACAACGAATATTACGAGAACCTAACTCCAAAGCAACAGATTTTGTAAAACCAATTGCACCTGCTTTAGACGCTGCATAATTTGTTTGACCAGCATTTCCTGAAACTCCAACTACTGAACTAATATTAATAATAGAACCTGCACGTTGTTTTAAGAAAGTCTTTTGAATCGCTTTAGTCATATTAAATACTGACTTTAAGTTCACATCAATAACCTGATCAAAATCAGCCTCTGACATACGCATCAATAAATTATCTTTTGTAATTCCGGCGTTGTTAATTAAGATGTCAACTGTTCCGAAATCAGCCAAAACAGCATCAACAAAAGTTTGCGCTTCATTAAAATCGGCCGCATTCGATTGGTATCCTTTTGCTTTAACTCCTAAAGCATTTAATTCAGCTTCTAATGCCTCTGCAGAAGCAGCAGATGAACTATATGTAAAAGCAACATTTGCTCCATGCTTAGCAAAAACTTCAGCAATTCCTTTTCCAATTCCACGACTAGCGCCCGTTATAATGGCAACTTTTCCTTCTAGTAATTTCATATTCAAAATTAATTTTAATATTTATTTGTAGCTATTCCTGCTATGAATGACTTGCCAAATATATGATAATTCCCTTTTTAAAAAAATAACAATCGCAATAACCTATCAACATTACATTTTACATATTTAAAAACTCGTATCCCTATTTATCTCAAAACTTACTAAAAATGGCAGTCTCAATAAATAAAACCACAAACAATATATGCCCTACATTACTCCCCAAGTCAATAAAAATAAGCTTTTCGCCAGTAAAAATCGATAATGATAAAACTGAACATCTTAAGTACAATTAACTTTTATATAAAAAGAAAACATATGTAAGATATTATTATTTTCTTCGTATTCCTATTTTATTCATCATTGATTTCTATCGCAATTTCGTCGGTAAAATACATATTACTCTTTACTGAAATAAAAAAAGCAGCTCAAAAATTGAGCTGCCCTTCCTCCAAAAATTAAAATCAAAACTAAAAAATTCTTAATTAAGCTTCCATGTCGTCATTCTAAATGGACTTGACGCACTAGTGAAGGTATAAACCGGTTCAGAATAAACTAATCTGAAATTTTCTTTTTTCACATAAATCCCCTCCGGATCCATCAAATATTTATCAAAACTTGCAAGGATTGCGGGTGTTGCCACCGTTGTATTTCCGTTCCATGATTTATGTTTAAGGACCATCTTTTTACCTGCTTCATCTTCTTCAACAGTAACAAAATGCTGTAATGGTGCTCTTCTCACAAAACTGTAATAAATAAAGGTTCCAATCCTGCTATTACTATAGATTTCAATCGTTGAAATACTTTGCCCCTCTGGTAAGGCTGCATTAATTTTTTCTATTTCTGCATAAAATAATGGGGAATTAGTAGGTGCTTCTACAGTGTAATCATCTATAAAGAATCCAAACCAGCCTAATGGTTGCCCGGGAAGTAATAATTTATAATCATCAGTAAGAGCCAAAGGCTTGTCTGTGTATTTTATAACAGCACTGACACCATTTGTACCAGTTGCTGTAAAGCTCCCATCCGTATCACTATAAGTAAAATTGGTTAATTTTTGTCCGCCAACTTCAACGGCAGGACTTACTACAATTCCGGTTGGAGTATATCCAACTCCCATATTATAACTTACAGAATACCCCGTTTCAATAGAATTTGATTCAGCAAAACGAGTTGCCGCCGTAAATGAGAAATCAAATTTATGGATAGCTGTACCATCATTAGTTTCAAGCAGTCTAAAAAGTGGTCTGTCTTCTCCACCTATAACATTTTGCTCCATTATAAGATTTTCTGACAGATCTGTCCAATCTTCGGCTGTTGCTTTTACAAAACGTAATTCTCGATTGTTTCTATTTGTTTTAAAAACAATATCTCCATTTTCTTGTCCATAATACAAAAACTGAAAATCTCCCAAATATCCTTCTGCTTCGAGCGAAGGAATTGGATAACTATTGGAGTCTGATAAAAGGTGAATTCTGTTTTTAGTGGTAAAAACGACACTAACAGTACTACCTAACTGAATTTCGTATTCACTTTTATAAGTCTTAGTATCACTATCAAAATCTGAAGCCATTTGAACAGTTCCGTCTTTGGCAAACTTAAATAAATGCGTATATCCGCCTAAAACCGTGTTATCTGTAAAATAAACGGCTTTCCATCCAAATTCTGAAGAAAGCAATAAGTCATTTAATTCTCCTTTTTGAGCATTTAAACGCTCTGTCGGCGTTTGGTCAAACTTTTGTTCAGCATCTGTATTATCATTACAGCTGCTCAAATGCAGAACTAAAAGTGCTGCAAATAAATACTTATATAGGTGTTTTATTTTCATAATAGTTCTTTTAATTATTTATTACAGCTGTTGTGTTTTTTTCGGCCTCATCTCTTAAAGCATAGAAATCCATATTGAAAGCTTCCTTGAAATACTTTACCACGATGGCTTCTTTTGCTTTTAACGCAGCAAGAGCTGTCGGACTTTGAATACCCGCTAAAAACGCAGCATATTCCGCTTTAGAATAGATTAGGATCATCGAAGCGGTTTCTGCAAAATCTTCATTGATATTTGACCTTGCATAACTCGTGATAAATCCAAGTTCATTTGATTCCGGTATTGCATAATTATACCAATCTGCCGTATAACCTCCTGGCGTCAGGAGTTTCCATGCTTTTTCATCAAATGGTTTATTCTGATTTAAAATATGAATGTACTCGTGCTGAATTGTATGTATAAACTCAGACACATTTGCACGATTTGATTGATCGATATAATCAGTTTCAAACAAGGTAACTCGCTGTCCGCCTTCGGCCAAACCTAAAGTTCTGGTACCTACACTATTTAAATTTACCCCTCCTACCAAAACAATCTCTCTTGGTGCTATTTTTTTCACGAAATCCGGACCTCCAATTGTTGCATAACTTTTAAGCCATATTGTCTGTACAATTTCGAGTGCAGGCTTTACTTTATTAATTGTTGGAGGAAATAAATAACGACTATTATCAACGGTATTTTGATTCCATTTATACTGAACATTAATATTATATGGATTTAAATAATTAGTTGTTATCCAATTATCCAAGCTTGTTTTTACCGGCTGTGTATAATTTAATTGACTTTCTTTCAGTTGATCATCTCCAGCACATGAAATTAGAGCCATCGAAACTATTGCTAAAACCGCAATTTTATTATATTTTAATAATTTCATAATTTTAAATTTTAAGATTATCTAGGATTTAATTCTACTCCTGTATTCGATGCATGAAGTGGAATTTGCAACGCTCTACGATTATCATCCTTTACTAATATATTAACAGGTTTGTTTGACGTTTCATGTTTAACCACAATGTTAAAACGCTTTATATCAAACCATCTCAATCCTTCATGTATAAAATCTCTTCTTCTTGTTTCTGCAATTGCTTTTACATAAGAGGTTTGTACAGGTGTCATTGTATAAAATGGTGTGTATTCGTCTGGAACAACTGGGAATTTCGCTACTACTCTTGCCTCAGTCAACTTATCTGTTGTACTGTCGTATGTTGGTGTTCTGGTTGCTAAAAAGTACTCTAATTCCTCATTTACCAGATCTATTTGACCTTTCATAACGTGAGCTTCTATTCTGTTTAAGAAAAACTCATCGTTACTAAGCAAAACTTCGGCAACATAGGGATCTCCAATTCCAGCAGTTACATTTGAATATTTAAAATACTCATAAAACTTTGGAAGAAATAAGGTAATACTACCATTTGACGAATAAAAGTTATAATAATAAGCTTTTCCAAAAAGGTTTGTAGTTCCTCCAAAAATTTCCGGGCGACCTATACCTGAGAGATTAAAACGGTTTAAAGAATACACTCTGCTCACAATTGAATTTGCAGAAACAATCAACAAATTTGTTTCAACATTGCTGCTTCCATATTTTAATTGCTGATCTTCTACACCTATAGATTCATAAGTAGAAAAATCCCTTAGTTTACCTTCTGGTCTTGCCCCTAAATCATCTGACAATTCAATAACTCTGTCCCAGTCTCCTTTTACTAAATAGAATCTACTCGCAAAAGCTTTTGATGCATTTACATTAAAATGAAATCTTGGCTCTTTGTAATCATTTGTAACATATTTTAAACCTTCTTCGATGTCTTTTTCAATAAAATCAAAAACTTCGGCAACAGTATTTCTTTTGTATTTAGTCAATAATTCCGTTTCTGGTTTTGTCACATACGGAATCCCTAAATCTGATGCAGCAGTATCTGGATTGTAACGCTTAGACCAAAGTGAAACCAACATAAAATGAGAATAAGCCCTTGCGATCAGTGCTTCTCCTTTTTGCGGATTAAGACTTGTTGGATTTCCTAATTCTTCGATGGCCTGCAAAGCTTTGTTGGCATGGGCGATTGCTTTATAGCATGCATCCCAATAGTAAGCCTGTGTATCAATATTTGTCGTTTCTGTCTGAATCAGCCAGTTATAATTCTGCTCGTTATTTGCCAATGTTTCAGGCATTCCACTATCAAAAACGTTATCAGACATTGTTTCGGCAATTTCAAAATAACTCATTTGAGGATAAGCTTCCACTAATAATTCTGATATTTTTGCAGGCGTATCAATTTCAGTTCTGTTATCTGGTTTTTCAGATAGGAAATCATCACAGCTTGAAATACATATAAGTATTAAAAGGGATAATGTTATTTTTAAGTTTTTCATGATTTTGACTATTATAATGAAAGGTTTAAAGTAAATGTGTATTGAGATGTTACTGGTAAAGCAACTCCTCCAGAATTACGAAACTCAGGATCCTGACCATTTAATCTTTTATCAGAATAAAGTAACCATGGATTAACCGCAGATCCTTTTAAAGTAAACGTACTTACTCCAATTTTTCTCTTGAAATCACTAGGAAATTCCCAACTCAATGATATATTTTTTAATCGGACAAAATCACCATCTGCAATACGTACATCTGAATAATTGTATGTATTGTATGCTTTTGCAAGGTTACGTGCCCCATCATAATTAGCATTCAGACGTTTGTCAGCGATAACTGGAACATTTGTAAAATTTTCATCTCCAGGATTGATCCAGCGGTTTGTAAAATCTTTAGTAAATACAGTTAAATCATCATAAGTACTATCGTAAATTGGATTCAAGCGAACTTTGTTTCCTCCTGACCCAACAAAAAACACATATAAGGACCAGTTTTTGTAGGTAAATGTATTAGCTAAACCAATCGATTTATTAGGTTCTATTGATCCTTCATATTTTAAATATTTTGTAACATTTAAATTGTCCTGAAAATTGGCTTCTGTAATATTATTTTCAGCTCCATCCTGCAAAATAAAGGTCGGAAGGCCTTGGTTGTTTAGACCTGTAAATTGGTATGAATACAATGAATTTCTCGGGTGTCCAACTGTATTTCCTCCATTCGCATCAATTAAATCAAATGCCGTTGGTGTATTTTCCAGTCTTGTAATTTCTTGGTTATAAACTGAAAAATTAAGTGTTGTAGACCATTTAAAATCTTTATTATCAAAGTTTTTAGTTGTAAATGCAACCTCTAAACCTTTAGTTTCCATATCAGCATTATTTCCTTGTCTTATTCTTTGTCCGCCAATTCCGGAAGTAATTACATAATCCACTAAGTCAAATGCTTTACGGCTATAAACATCAGTAGTAAACTGAACTCTGTTATTAAACATTCCAAGATCAACACCGATGTTAGTTTCGAATTGTTTTTCCCAAGTTAAATTTGAATTTTGTAATTCATCGATTCTAATTCCTGTTTCTCTGTCATCAAGATTAAAACGATCCGTTACAGCACTTTTGTAGATTGCCAAAGAATTTGTTGCAGGCCCCGCTGTAGCAGTTAAACCATACGAAGCTCTTAATGCTAAAGTGTTTACTGATTCAACATTTTTCATGAATTTTTCTTCAGCAACATTCCATTTTCCACTAAAAGTATACGTTGGAAGCCATCTTGATGAATCACTATTTCCTTGTCTGTTTGATCCGTCATAACGCCCTGTAACAGATGCCGTATAACGACGATCGTAAGTGTAACCTACTTTCCCAAAGAAACCAACTGTTCTTTCTTTTTCTTCATTGAAACCATAATATGAATCTCCTCCATTGATTATTTTTTCAATTATTCTTGGGTCTGTAAATGCTGTTAATCCTCTGTCGTATTGTAAACCTGCCGCGGTAAAATTATCGCTAGATCGGTCTACCACTCTCATCTCAGTTCCAAACAAACCTTCTACTTCATGTTTATCACTGAATGTATTTCTGTAATTAACACTATTCCTTAAGTTATAAGATGTCATGTCGTTAGTGAATTTCCTCAAGAAACCACCATTTGGTAAAACAGAAACTTTTGGAGCATTTAAATCGTTAGGATCCTGATATAAAAAGATATTATCATTTCTAACAAGAGTATTCACTCCATCTTCACCATCTGGTGTTCCGGCTTTGTAAGCTCCAACAACGTTTGAACCTTCTAATATTTTATGCTCACGGCTTGTATTTGCGTAACGCGCTGAACCTGTTAAATTATAAGTTAAGTGTGGTGATATTTTGTAATCTAAATCCAATTGAAAACGGATATCTTTTACCTCAATTTCCATATAATTGTTGGCCAATTCGTTTACAATATTCATTTTTGCCCAGTTATTTCTGTAGTATTCCAGATTACCATTTTCGTCATAAGGACGTAAGGTTCTGCTCGTATTTAATACATAGTTGAATGGGTTGATATCAAAATCACGTGTTACTTTACCAAAAACGACATCTTTCTCACTTTCATAACTTCCCGGCGCACCCTGATCGCGAATAGAAGCTAATGTAGATAAGGTAATATTCAATTTATCGTTTACATAAAATGTCCCTTTGATGTTACTTGAAATTTGTTTTACATCATCTGCAATCGTCCATCCCGGATCTGTATAGTAGCCTAATGAGGCATAAAATGTGTTGTTTTTTCCTCCACCAGAGAAACTTAAAGAGTGGTTTTGTGTAATGGATGGTCTAAATAAAACATCGAACCAATCTGTATTAGCCATTTCATATTTTCTTAGAAAATTATTACGGCTAACAGGGTCATTATTCACTAAATAATTTCCTGTCGTAGGGTTATATGTGTTTATTGCTCTTCCTAAAATGTTATATGCTCCACCATATCTCCCATTTACTGTTGAAGGCAAATCAAGATAACCTTTGGCTTCCATCTCCTTAAAAATACTCATAGACTCCTGAGAATTTAAAATATCATATTGGCTGTAGTTTGGAACTGTTCGAACCGTTTGTTCTAAACCATATGATATTTTTAAAGGCGAATCTCTACGACCTTGCTTTGTTGTTACAACTACAACTCCGTTTAATGATCTTGAACCATAAATTGAGGTTGCAGATGCATCTTTAAGAATTTCAATACTTTGAATATCATTTGCATTTAAACCCGCTACTGATGAACTCAATAGTGTTTCTGAATTTCCAGAGGCTAAATCTGCGAATGACATATTAATAATATCTTCCTGAACTACACCATCAATTACCCATAAAGGCTTTGTGTCTCCAAAAATAGAAGAAGATCCACGAACCGTGATTTTAGGTGCCGTACCAAAAGTTCCTGTTACGTTTTGTACTGTAACCCCAGCTGCTTTACCTTCAATCATTCGGCTAACATCAACAACCCCATCAACTTTCAATTCAGTTCCTGAGATTTTACTTATTGCTCCTGTAAAAGTTCTTTTTGAAGTTTTCTCATAACCTGTAGTCACAACAACTTCCTTCAAATTTTGACCAAGTTCAGTTAAAACGATTGTTGGATTTGTATTTGAAATTCCAACTTCTTTAGTTTCCATTCCAACATAAGAAATGACGATTACAGTACTATTGGCTGGCATTTCAATAGAAAAGTTTCCATCAAAATCAGTCAAAACTGCAATTTTGGTTCCTTTAGCCATAACTGTTGCCCCAGGTAAAGGACTTCCGGTTGCATCGGTAACTTTTCCTTTAATCGTCGGTCCAGCAAATATTTCAAATAGTGAATCATGATTAGTTGCATTTGAAAGTGGATCTGAAATCGCATTTTTTTGCAAAATAATCTGATTACTAACTTCTGAGTAAGTAATATTAAATGGTACTAAAATTCGGTTAAGAATACTAGACAAAGTTTCTTCATTTGCCTGAATACTAACCTTTTGATTTAATTGCGGCAATCTTGAATTATAAGAAAATTTTACATGTGCGGATTTTTCTATTTTAGATAATGCATTGTCTAAAGTTAAATTTGCAACTGTAATTGTGACTTTTGTATCTAGTTTTCTTTGCCCATTTACACTGTTTGCCATTGTAACACTTGAAAACACAAGTGCTAAGACAAACTGAAATAGCGTTATTTTCATGATTCGATGGAGTAATCGTTGTTTAACAACTGGTTTTTTCATAATTTTGGTTTGTTTTGATTAATACTGTTCGCGTGTATTTTAAGAAACGTACTGAATTGCTCTTTACAGAGAGGAATTCAATTTTATAAGTGTCGATAATGTTACAGCATTTCGGCACTTTTTTTATGCATACTGTTTTTACATAGGCATTAAATATTAGTTTGGTTTTGGTTGATTTTTAATTCTTTATTTTGGCTTTATTAGCATTTCATTGTAGTTACAGCTACATGGATTATGCTAGTTACAACCTTCTGATGTTATGGTTATTTGGTTACCATTCATTTCGAAATTGGTATTAGTACCAATACTTTTACAGATAATTTTTAATTTTTCTGTTAATGGCTGATCACTTAGCGAAGTGGTAAGATGACAATCTTTTAATTTACTCTTCGGATAATCAATGTCAACTAAATATGCCTGCTCGATTGTCTCGAAAATTTGGGAAACAGGTATATCGGTAAATTCAAAACTTAATTGCTCAATATTACCAACACTACGAACTAACTCCTCGTCTTCAGTAATATTTGTTATTTTATTGAATTTTAAATCACTACGTAAAAATCGAAGCGCCTGATTAGGAAGTAATACTACTTCCTCCTGGTCTGATTTTCCTACCAGATCATTTGATCTAACCTTCACTTTACCGGTGCGAACAAGAACTTCAACATCAGGCTGATCAGAATAAGCTTTTACTCGAAAACTAGTTCCAACTACCTTCGTAACGATCTCGTTTGCATAAACATAAAAAGGCTTTGTTGGATTTTTACTAATTTCAAAGAAACCTTCCCCGGATAAATAAACCTTTCTTTCGTTTCCGGTAAAGATTTTAGGGTAACTTAATTTACTATTGGGTTGTAACAAAACGGAACTACCATCAGATAATGTAATAATTTGAGATTTACTTGAATTATTAGTCTGTTCAACTAAACCTTCACTATTTTCATCAATCAATTCTTTATAAGTAACAATATTATCTTTGCTGAAATGACTTTTATAAAACCACACTGACATTAAACAAAAGAATATACTTGCAGCAATTCCACTAAGAAGATATTTCCTATAGAAATTATCTCGTGAATTTTCAATAAAATTGATTTGATTTTCTTTTTCTTCAATTTTCAGCCAGGTCGTTTGTAATGCCTTCTGAATATCAGAAGTAGATAAATTTGATTCTGGTACTTTCATTGCCAATAACAAGTGTCTGGCATCTTCAACCAACTTTGCCCGGCTACGACTTTCTAATGTCCATTCTTCCCATCCATCTTCGTCAATTTTTGACAAAATCCATGACTGGAATGATTCATCAGACAAAAAATCTTCTATTTCGGTATATGTATTACGTTTTTGCATCTAAAAATGAGGTTACAAAAACATAGAGGACGCAACTCTTATTACATACTCACCAAATTGTGATTTTTTTTCTTTTTTTTGAAATAAAATTAAAAACTGCTTGAAGATAGTAGCAGAAATAAAGAGAAAGCCCCCTTCCATTCCTTGCGAAGACTAAGTAAACCACGGTGTAACAAGTTACTAGCAGATTGATAATTAACATCCAGCATTTCCGCAATTTGTTCAACAGTTAAACCTTGATTATATCTAAGATATAGGGCTTCTTTTTGGCGAGAAGGCAATTCGTTTAATAATTTATTTAAATGAATGACTTTTTCTTTCGTTGCATAATCATCATCAATAAGTTCGTGTTCAACAGAAAACTCTAATAAAAAGGCAATAGAATCTGTACTTGTTGTTTTACGAAAAATATGATCCCTCTCAAACAAACGAGCAATCCTCTTTCTTACACTGGATAACAAATAAGCTTTTACCACAACAGAACCTTGTAATGAAGCACGGTACACCCAAATATCTGTAAATACGTCCTGAACACAGTCCTGAACTTTTTCTTCATAAGGAGAAAGTGAATTACCATAACGCACCAAATCTGCATAATATCTTTCAAACAACATAGAAAATGATTTTTCATCACCTTCTTTAAGATTATTCCAAAGTGTAATATCGTCAAAACTAGTGAATGGTAAGACAGTGGTTTTCATGGTTAAATTGGGCTGGTATTCTTAAAAAAAATCAGTTAATGAGATGAATATATTTTTTTAACATTATCCTTTCATTTTGTGTGATAAATATAGAAAAGCAAATATTTAAATCCCAATTTTTTCACATAAAAGAAACACTTTCTTAATGTTAAAAAAATGACATGCTAACTGATTAAGCCTACACCAAACCAATTTAAAGATTATTTTTTTAACCTAAAAACAAAAAAAGCCTTGCTAATCTAACAAGGCTTTACTAAATTATATTTGAGAATTAACTTTTAGAAAGCTACATTCCATCTTGGTAATTTCGCATTTTCATCTAAGAAATTTTGCAAAACCTGACCTTCAACTGCAGTTGGAATTGCTTTTACATCTGCATTAAACGTCTCATACCATACAACCTCTAAAGTATCAATACCTTCCAATTTCATTTGTGCTGGCCATGAATATTTTCTTCCCGTTTTAGCAAATTGATGACCGTTTACAATTTTATCATATAAGCCACCGTTTTTGCTTTTTAAAGTACCGTCATTTTGAACAGTTCCTGTAGAACCAACCATTATCAATTCTTTTGCATCACCTTCAATAGCGTAAACAACAAAAATCCCTGCACTTCCTTCAGGAGCGTTACAAACTTGTTCTAAACTATCTTCGATTGTAAAAGTAAAACTGTTGCTTACTTTAAATTTTTTTAATTCTTTACTCATCTTTCTTATTTTTAAGCTCCTAAGATTCTAAGAATCTGAGTTACTAAGTTTAATTATATTTCCAATTATTTTAAAAATATAAAAAAGTCTCAACACAATATTGAGACTTTTTTTTGGAATTTTTTATTTTGAATACTGGCGATTATCCAAGTACTTCTTTTACTTTTTTACCAATTTCAGCTGGTGAATCAACAACGTGAATTCCGTTGTCTCTCATAATTTGTTTTTTAGCAGCAGCTGTATCGTCAGAACCACCAACAATAGCACCTGCGTGACCCATTGTTCTACCAGCAGGAGCAGTTTCTCCAGCAATAAAACCAACAACTGGTTTACGGTTACCATCAGCTCTAACCCATTTAGCAGCATCAGCTTCTAATTGACCTCCAATTTCACCAATCATGATGATAATTTCAGTTTCTGGATCATTCATTAATAATTCTACTGCTTCTTTAGTAGTAGTTCCAATAATTGGATCTCCACCAATTCCAATAGCTGTAGTAATTCCTAAACCTTGTTTTACAACCTGATCAGCAGCTTCGTAAGTCAAAGTTCCTGATTTAGAAACGATACCAACTGTTCCCTTTTTGAAAACGAAACCTGGCATAATACCAACTTTAGCTTCTCCCGGAGTAATAACACCTGGACAGTTTGGTCCAATTAATCTAGAATTTCTTTCTTTAACATAATTATTTGCTTTAATCATATCTGCTACAGGAATTCCTTCTGTAATAGCAATAATTACTTTAATTCCAGCATCAGCAGCTTCCATAATTGCATCAGCAGCAAAAGCTGGTGGTACAAAAATGATAGATGTATCAGCTCCAGCTTGATCAACAGCATCTTTTACTGTGTTAAAAACCGGACGATCTAAATGGCTAGTTCCTCCTTTACCCGGAGTTACACCACCAACAACATTAGTACCGTACTCAATCATTTGAGAAGCGTGGAAAGTTCCTTCGCTTCCTGTAAATCCTTGAACAATTATTTTGGAATCTTTATTAACTAAAACACTCATGATATATATTTTATGTAGTTTTTAAAATTGTGATGCAAAAGTAAGGTTTTGTAATGTATTTTAATCTTTTTGTCTTCAAAAAAATTAAGAAAATTGACTCATTTGATAACCACGATACAATTTATCATCCTTAATTTGCCAAATTGTAGAAAAATGGGCTAATAACATCTCTTCTCTTGGGTTTTCAATCGTTTTCACAAAATGAGAATAACGTATTGAAACCAAGTCATCTTCGGCAATAATATGACTAATTCTGACCTTAGAACGCACGTAAGCTCGACTAAGTTCGTTGGCCATACTAATCATAGAATCATAATTCATCTGAATCAATCCTTTACTGCTATTCCACTCCACAACAATATCCGGATGTAGATAAGTTTTCATGATTTCACTATCAATTAAGGCATCCGACTTATAAAATTTTTGAACAAATTCTTTTATAGACATATTACTTCAATTTATTTAGAATTTCAGGAATCTTTTTGATATTGGCTAATTGTTTTAACTTTTCTCTTGATTCTTCGATTGGTGTACCAAAATAGGATTTTCCACCTTCAACCGATTTAGTAACTCCGGTTTGCCCCATAATAACAGCCTTCGCTCCTATCGTGATACCGCTGGTTGTCCCAACCTGTCCCCAAAGCGTAACTTCATCTTCAATAATAACACAACCTGCAATACCGGTTTGTGAAGCTATTAAGCATTTTTTACCGATAACAGTATCATGTCCAACATGAACCTGATTGTCAATTTTTGTTCCTTCACCAATTGTTGTATCTCCCGTAACACCTTTGTCAATCGTACAAAGCGCACCAATACCAACATTATCTTCAATAACAACCCGTCCTCCTGAAATTAATTGGTCAAAACCGTCTGGGCGCTTTTTATAATAAAAAGCATCCGCTCCTAAAATTGTTCCTGCATGAATGATAACATTATCTCCAATTACAGTATGATCGTAAATTGAAACATTTGAATGAATGAGGCAGTTTTTACCAATTTTGACATGATTACCAATAAAGCTATTAGGCTGAATTAATGTCCCTGCTCCAATTTCTGCAGAAGCTGAAATAGCCACATTTGCAAATTGAAAAGGTTTGAAGTGTTTGGTTAGCGTATTGAAATCTCTGAAAGGATCATCAGAAATTAAAAGGGCTTTACCTTCCGGGCAATCTACTTTTTTATTAATTAAAACAATAGTGGCTGCCGATTGTAAAGCTTTGTCATAATATTTAGGATGGTCAACAAAAACGATATCTCCAGGCTCAACAACATGTATTTCGTTCATGCCTAAAACTGGGAAGTTTTGGTCACCGATAAATTCGCAATTAAGCAAATTTGCAATTTCTTGTAAAGAATGACTCTTTGGAAATTTCATATATTTTAATTAGAAAATTTGTCAATTAGAGAATGTGTCAATTAGAAAATGTGTCAATTAGAAAATAAAAATTATTCAATTTCTGCGTAAGCATCAATTTTCTAATTGACTCATTGACAAATTATCTAATTAAAAATTACTCTTTTACACGCTCCATGTAATTTCCTGAAGCAGTATCAATTTTAATTTTATCACCTTCATTGATGAATAACGGAACGTTTACTGTTGCTCCAGTTTCTACCGTAGCAGATTTTGTAGCATTTGTTGCTGTATTTCCTTTTACCCCCGGCTCTGCATAAGTAACTTCAAGAATTACAGAAGATGGCATGTCTACAGACAAAGGTAAATCAGTTTCAGTATTTACCTGAACCATTACACTTGTACCTTCTTTTAACAATCCCGGAGCATCCAGAATGTTTTTATTCAAAGAAATTTGCTCAAAAGATTCTGTGTTCATAAAATGAAATTCATCTCCTTCAGCATATAGAAACTGGTAATTATGCGTCTCTACACGCACATCGTCAATTTTATGTCCTGCAGAAAATGTATTATCTAATACTCTTCCTGTAGTTAAACTTCTCAATTTTGTTCTTACGAAAGCTGGACCTTTCCCCGGTTTTACGTGAAGAAATTCAACGATTTTATAAATGTCGTGATTGAATTTAATACACAATCCGTTTCTAATATCTGATGTAGATGCCATTTTTTTTAATTTTAGATTTTAGAATGTAGATTTTTGATTCTAAACGGAATCAAAAATCTACATTTTATTGTTTTATATTTTATTTGAGCTTTAATGATGGAGTAAGAAATCTAAAATCAGAAATCTAAACTCTAAAATTAATAATTTCCTGAATAACCTTTCATAATTCCTCTCGATGAATTTCTGATAAAATCTAAAATTTCATCTCTCTCAGGAGTAGCTTCCATTTCTGCTTCAATAATACTTAAAGCCTGAGTGGTATTGTAATTCTTTTGATATAAAATTCGGTAAATTTCCTGAATTTCTCTAATTTTTTCTGTGCTAAAGCCTCTTCTTCGTAAACCAACAGAATTGATTCCAACATAAGATAACGGCTCTTTAGCGGCTTTTGTATATGGCGGAACATCTTTTCTTACCAAAGATCCTCCAGAAATCATAGCATGATCTCCAATGTGGATAAATTGGTGAATCGCTGCCAAACCTCCAATTACAGCATGGTTTCCAACAACCACGTGACCTGCCAATGCAACTCCGTTTACAATAATTGCATTGTTTCCAATTTCGCAATCATGCGCAATGTGAGCATAAGCCATTACTAAACAGTTGTTTCCAAGAATAGTCTGTCCAGATGCTACTGTACCTCTATTGATCGTAACACACTCTCTAATTGTGCAGTTATCTCCAATAATAGCCAAAGAATCTTCTCCGCCAAATTTTAAATCTTGTGGCACTGCAGAGATTACGGCTCCTGGAAAAATATTGCAATTTTTACCAATTCGCGCGCCTTCCATAATGGTCACATTTGAACCAATCCAGGTACCATCACCAATAACAACATTATTGTGAATTGTTGTAAAAGGCTCGATTACAACGTTTTTAGCGATTTTAGCGCCAGGATGAACATATGCTAATGGTTGATTCATCTGTATGTTTTATATTTTAAATTAAAATAGTCTAATTTGGGCAACAAACGTAAACAATAATTTTCATTAAAGTATTATTGTTTTTTTACAATTTGAGCCATTAATTCTGCCTCGGTAACTAATTTACCGTTTGCGTATGCATTTGCCTGCATATGACAGATTCCTCTTCTGATTGGAGAAATCAATTCGCATTTGAAAATTAAGGTATCACCAGGCAATACTTTGTGTTTGAATTTAACATTATCTATTTTCATAAAATAAGTCAAATAGTTTTCAGGATCCGGAACGGTACTTAATACCAAAATTCCACCTGTTTGTGCCATAGCTTCCACAATTAAAACTCCCGGCATTACCGGAGCTTCAGGAAAGTGGCCAACGAAGAAATTTTCATTCATTGTAACATTCTTCAAACCTACAACATGTCTGTCTGACATTTCTATAATTCTGTCAATCAATAAAAACGGTGGTCTATGTGGCAACATAGCCATGATTTTATGAATATCCATTAAAGGCTCTTTGTTCAAATCATAAACCGGCACATGATTTCTTTGCTCAATTTTGATGATTTTCCCAATCTTTTTAGCAAACTGTGTATTTACGTAGTGTCCTGGTTTGTTTGCGATAATTTTCCCTTGAATTCTTACACCAATTAAAGCTAAATCTCCAACAACGTCTAATAATTTATGACGCGCAGCTTCGTTTGGATAATGTAAAGTAAGATTATCTAAAACACCATTCGGTTTTACAGAAATTTTATCTTTACCAAACGCTTTCTTTAAATTTTCCATTGTAGAATCAGAAATCTCTTTATCTACATAAACAATGGCATTATTCAAATCTCCACCTTTAATTAAACCATGCTCTAATAAAGACTCTAATTCATGTAAAAAACTAAAAGTTCTTGAATTAGCAATTTCATCTTTAAAATCAGCTATGCTTTTCATAGTTGCATTCTGTGTACCTAAAACTTTAGTCCCAAAATCAACCATAGCAGTAACCTGATAATCATCGCTTGGCATAACCAGAATTTCACTTCCTGTAGCTTCATCTGTAAAAGAAATTACTTCTTTTACAACATAAACGTTACGTTTAGCGTCTTGTTCTTCAATTCCGGCTTTTTCTATTGCTTCAACAAAATATTTCGAAGAACCATCCATAATTGGAAGTTCTGAAGCGTTTAATTCTATGATAACATTATCCAAATCACACCCAACTAATGCAGCTAGTACATGCTCAGGAGTTTGAATTTTTACACCTAATTTCTCTAAATTGGTACCTCTTTGTGTATTAACAACATAATTAGCATCAGCTTCAATCACTGGCTGACCTTGCAAATCTACTCTTACAAAAGTGAAACCATTATTAATTGGAGCTGGTTTAAAAGTCATTGTAACTTCTTTTCCAGTATGTAATCCAACTCCTGTTAGTGAAATTTCATTTTTGATGGTCTTCTGTTTAACCATTATTTCCATTTTTTGGGTTTATTATTTGTTTTTTTAATTCATCCAGTTCGGACACAATTTTAGGTAAATTTTTAAAATGGACATATGATTTATTAAAATCAGTATATCCAAGTGATGGCGTTCCCTGCAATATCTCATCATCTTTGATGTTTCTTGCTACTCCTGACTGAGCCTGAAGCCTAACATTATTTCCTATAATTAAGTGTCCTGCGATACCAACTTGCCCGCCAATCATACAGTTTTCGCCAATTTTTGTAGAACCTGCAACGCCTGATTGAGCAGCAATTACGGTATTCTTACCAATTTCTACATTATGGGCAATCTGAATTTGATTGTCTAATTTAACTCCTTTTCTTATAATGGTAGAACCAAGAGTAGCTCTGTCTATTGTAGTATTCGCGCCAATATCTACGTTATCTTCTATAATTACATTACCAATCTGCGGAACTTTACTATATACTCCCTCTTCATCTGGTACAAAACCAAAGCCATCAGCACCAATTATAGTTCCCGAATGAATGGTGCAATTATTTCCGATAATGGTTTCTGAATATATCTTAGCCCCGGCAAAAATATATACATTGTCGCCAATAATAACATTATCGCCAATAAAACTGTTCGGATAAATTTTCACATTATTACCTAAAACTACATTTTGTCCTATATAACTAAAGCTTCCTAAATATAAATTTTCTCCATATTTAGTTCCTTCAGACATAAAAGATTGTGCTTCTATTCCATTTTTATTCAGTTTAACTTGATTGTAAAACTGCAAAAGTTTAGAAAAAGACGCATAAGCATCTTCAACTTTAATCAAGGTTGTAGTAATTTCCTGTTCCGGTATAAAGCTATCATTAACAATTGTTACTGAAGCCTTAGTAGTATATATGTAGTTGATGTATTTGGGATTAGCCAAAAAGGTAAGCGATCCTTCCTCGCCTTCTTCTATTTTAGATAACCGAGAAACTTCTGCGTTAGGATCCCCAACAACTTCTCCTTCTAAAATTCCCGCTATTTGTTCTGCTGTAAATTTCATTGCGACAAAAATATAAAAAATAGATTTTAAATGTTAATTTTAGATAAGTTGTTTTGGAAAACAGATGTAATATTTTGTCACCAATTTAGATAACGATTTCAAATTCAACTGATCAGACGCTTCTACAACGTCTTCAATAGTTTTATCTTTTTTCAAAATTCGTATCGGTTCAGCCTCTTTGCTGTAAGCCTGGTTTTTAATTTTTCCTCTAAAAATAAAATATCCGGCATCAACAGCCGAAATATGATGCTCTTCTGCAAACTCTTCTTTCATGGATTGCGACTCTTCCATAGGAATCTTTTCTGCACTCAACTTTATCTTCAGTAAATCCCTGTTTATGATCATTTTACTTAAAGTAGAAAGTATAAAATCATCATATTTTTGCCAGGCTTTTAAAGCACTTATAATATCAAAATCATCCAATTGAGAAAATAAATCCAGCTTTTCAGCATCAAAATCTTCCAGGGCAACTTTGTTTTTCATAAAAAACAAAAGTGGTTCACTGCAAGGCAACGAATTTCCTTTTAAAGTTAGTTCTTTGGCTCTTTTCAATACTTTCATCAAAATTAACTCAGCCACTAAACTCGTTTTATGCAAGTAGGCCTGCCAATACATCAATCTTCTGGAAAGAAGGAATTTTTCTACTGAATAAATTCCTTTTTCTTCAATAACCAAAACGCCGTCAACAACATTCATCATCTGAATCAATCGCTCAGAATTGACATTTCCTTCAGCAACTCCGGTATAAAAACTATCACGTTTTAAATAATCCATTCTATCCATGTCTAATTGACTTGAAATCAACTGTAACATGAACTTTCTGTGATACTCGCCTTTAAAAACCTGAATTGCCAAACTCAATTTCCCGTCAAACTCTTCATTTAACTGGTTCATAAACAATAGCGAAATTGCCTCATGATTCACATCTTCAACAATACTTTTTTCCATAGCATGAGAAAATGGCCCGTGACCAATATCATGCAATAAAATAGCAATTAATAAGGCACATTCTTCATCATTTGAAATGGCAACTCCTTTAAAACGAAGTGTTTCAACAGCTTTCTGCATTAAATGCATACATCCTAAAGCATGATGAAAACGGGTATGATTAGCACCCGGATAAACCAAATACGACAATCCCATCTGTGATATACGGCGTAAACGCTGAAAATATGGGTGTTGAATTAAATCGTAAATAAGTTCGTTCGGGATTGAAATAAACCCATAAATGGGATCATTAAATATTTTTAACTTGTTGATCTGAGTCACTATTTAGTTCTTTTTTGGTCAACAAATATAAGTAAATAACTATAAACAACTTTCGGTTTTTCACTTAAAAATCAACAATAATTTATACTGATTTCCAAAGTAATACCGTAATTAAAAAAAGATTTTAAACTAAAAACAGCATTCATTATTCTGAATTTTATACTATTTTTAATACTTTTTAAGTTCTATACTTCTAAATTGCATTAAAAATTAAAATACGTTTATGGACAAGATAAAAATACTTTGGGTCGACGATGAAATCGATCTTTTAAAACCACATATATTATTTCTGGAGAAAAAAAACTACGCTGTAACTACCTGCAACAATGGATTAGACGCTATTGCTTTGTTTGAAGAAGACAATTTCGATATTGTTTTTTTGGATGAAAATATGCCCGGAATGAGCGGTTTGGAAACACTTTCAGAAATGAAAGAAAAAAAATCGGCCATTCCGATGATTATGATTACCAAAAGTGAAGAAGAATATATAATGGAAGAAGCCATTGGTTCTAAGATCGCTGATTACCTGATTAAACCCGTAAATCCGAATCAGATTTTATTAAGTTTGAAGAAAAATCTGGATCATTCGAGATTAATTTCAGAGAAAACTACTTTAGATTATCAAAAAGAATTCCGCAAAATCTCCATGGAATTAGCAATGGTTAATTCTTTTGAAGATTGGGTTGAATTGTATAAAAAATTGATTTTCTGGGAATTAGAATTAGAGAATATCAACGATCAGGGAATGATTGAAATCCTTGAATCTCAAAAAGTGGAAGCCAATTCACAATTCGGAAAATATATTGAAAGAAATTACGAAGACTGGTTTGCACCAAAAGCAGATAAACCAATTCAATCTCACAATTTATTTAAAGAATTAGTTGTTCCTGAACTTAAAAAGAAAGACAAGCCTATTTTATTCGTAGTTATTGATAACTTACGTTACGATCAATGGAAATCCTTTGAAACTGTAGTTTCTAACTATTATAAACTAGAAAAAGAAGTTCCCTATTTTTCTATTCTTCCAACGGCAACACAATATGCAAGAAATGCAATTTTCTCTGGTTTATTACCGATAGAAATGGAAAAACAGTTTCCGCAATATTGGAAAAACGATGTTGAAGACGGTGGAAAAAACCTTTACGAAGCCGAATTTCTTTCCGCTCAATTAAAACGTTTAGGATTAAACATTAAAGAAGATTATTTTAAAATCACCAATTACGCAGGTGGTAAAAAATTAGCAGAAAATTTCAAAGCTTTAAAAGGCAATGATTTAGTAACGGTTGTTTACAATTTTGTCGACATGCTATCGCACGCTAAAACCGAAATGGAAGTGGTAAAAGAACTTGCTTCTGACGATAAAGCGTATCGTTCTTTGACTTTAAGCTGGTTTAAAAACTCTCCGCTTTTAGAAATTATTCAACAGGCACAACTTTTAGGCTTTAAATTAATTTTAACCACAGATCACGGTACAATTAATGTAAAAAATCCTTCGAAAGTGGTTGGGGATAAAAATACAAGCTTAAATTTGCGTTATAAAACCGGCCGTAGTTTAACTTACGAGCAAAAGGATGTGTACGTTGTAAAAGAGCCAAAAGACATTGGTCTACCAGCCATAAATATGAGTAGTTCTTTTATTTTTGCTAAAAATGACTATTTTTTAGCTTATGTAAACAACTACAACCATTATGTAAGTTATTACAGAAATACGTATCAGCATGGCGGAATTTCATTAGAAGAAATGATAATCCCGTTTTTGGTTTTTAACCCTAAATAAAAAAAGTTTTCAGTCGCAGTTTTCAGTTTTCAACTGAGACTAAAAACCGCGACTGAGACTATTATAAAAATAAATACAAAATGAATATCGTTTTTTCATTAGATCAAATTCAGGAAGTAGCGGAGCAAATTATAGCTTCAAATCCAAAAAAAATTATTCTTTTCAACGGAGAAATGGGCGTTGGAAAAACTACTTTAATTAAGCAATTATGTAAAAGTCTGGGCGTTCAGGACGCGACAAGTAGCCCAACCTTTTCTTTAGTTAATGAATATTATACTTCTAACAATCAAATCGTTTATCATTTTGATTTTTACAGATTAAACAAGGAAACCGAAGCGCTTGATATGGGCGTTGATGATTATTTGTATTCTGGAAATTGGTGTTTTATTGAATGGTCTGAAAAAATCGCAAGTCTAATTCCGGAAGAACATTCTACAGTTACAATAGATCTGTTGGCAGATGGAAAAAGAAACTTAGAGCTAGTTTAAAATTCCACAGAGATTCACGGAGAATCACAAAAACTATTTTAAAAAAACTTTGTGAACCTTTGCAAAAAACTTCGTGTACCTCTGTGTAACAACATATTATTATGAATACCAAAAATACAGTAGAAATAATCCCCTACTCACCAGATTTAAAAGAACACATCAAAACCTTAAACAAAGAATGGCTTCAAAAGTATTTTAGAGTTGAAGATAAAGATGAATTAGTACTTTCAAATCCACAAGAAGAAATTATAGACAAAGGCGGAATGATTTTCTACGCGAAATATAATGAGGAAATTCTGGGAACAGTGTCTCTAATGAAACTTGACGACAACACTTTCGAATTGAGTAAAATGGCTGTTTCGGACAAAGCACAAGGTCTCGGAATTGGAAATAAACTATTGATTCACAGTATCGCTGTTGCAGAAGAAAACAATATTAAAAAATTGCTTTTATATTCGAACAGAATTTTACTGCCTGCTCTTCATTTATATGAAAAATTTGGTTTTATTGAAGTGCCATTGGGTGACGTCAGTTACGAAAGAGCCGACATAAAAATGGAAAAAACAATCTCTTAATATTGACTTTTAGTATTAGCAGAATATTTACACTAATTTTAAAACTTTTTACGTAATTTGTACTCTTAATTATTCGCATAACCCATGTCAATTACTTTAACTCCATTTACGAAACAACAATTGTTGCCACAAGAAGAAAAACTTGAAGTGGGCCGATTTAAAAGAGAGCTTTTCATAGGAATACCTAAAGAAACGAGTTATCAGGAACGTCGTATTTGCCTAACGCCGGACGCAGTAAATTCACTTACCTATGAAGGACATCGTGTAATGATTGAATCTGGTGCCGGAGAAAGTTCTAGTTATTCTGACAAGGAATATAGTGATGCGGGTGCAGAAGTAACAAAAGATACCAAAAAGGTTTTTGGCTGTCCGATGTTGCTTAAAGTAGAACCACCAACTTTGGCTGAAATTAAAATGATTAATCCGGAAACGATTATTATTTCAGCTATACAATTAAAGACAAAAAAGAAAGAATACTTTGAAGCTTTAGCTCAAAAAAAGATAACTGCATTAGCCTTTGAATATATTAAAGATGAAGATGGTTCATATCCAGCCGTAAAATCTTTAAGCGAAATTGCCGGAACAGCATCTATACTTATTGCTGCCGAATTAATGATTACAGATGAATTTGGAAAAGGATTATTATTCGGAAATATTACCGGTGTCCCTCCTACTGAAGTTGTGATTTTAGGTGCCGGAACTGTTGGCGAATTTGCAGCTAAAACAGCAATCGGACTTGGTGCAAATGTGAAGGTTTTCGACAATTCAATTACCAAATTACGTCGTCTACAGAATAATTTGAATCAAAGAATTTTCACTTCTACTGTTCAGCAAAAAGCTTTACTTAAAGCATTAAGACGTTGTGATGTAGCTATTGGCGCTATGCGTGGAAAAGAACGCTGCCCGATTGTAGTAACAGAAACGATGGTGGAACACATGAAAAAAGGTGCCGTAATTGTTGATGTTAGTATAGATACTGGAGGTTGCTTCGAAACCTCAGAAGTTACTACCCATGAAAAACCGACTTTCATAAAAAGCAATGTTTTACACTATTGCGTACCAAATATCCCATCAAGATATTCCAAAACCGCCTCATTATCAATCAGTAACATATTAACTCCATACCTACTTCAAATAGCAGACGACGGTGGTTTAGAAAGCTCTATCAGATGTAATAAAGGTCTAAAAAACGGAGTTTATTTATACCACGGAATCCTAACAAATAAAGCAATTGGCGATTGGTTCGATTTGCCAGATAACGATATTAATTTACTTGTATTTTAAAGGAACTTTACCTTACCTTTGCAAAAAATTTATTTCATGAAGTTCGTACATCGTTTTGCTTATTATTTGATTGGTTTGATTATGGGATGCTTTTTTGTAGCCCTTGTTTTTAGTGGAAAAGATACGCGTTGTAACTACTTCCCGAATGCCAGAGTTTTAAATAATTTGCGTACAAAACCTTTTCAATATTCAGATAAGGCAATTCAGACTTTGAACGAAAAATGGGTTGATACTGCAGATATCAAAAACACATTAACCTACGGAGATGTTGATTTTGATCAAAGTAATGTTGACTTTAAAAAAGGAAAATTATACATCATTGAAGGTAAAACGGTAAAAAATCAAGAAATTATTCTGAAAGTAGTTAACTACGAAAAGAAAGCCGTTTTAGAGGAGATTGTTAAAAAACCTACTGAAAAATAGTAAAGTTTTTGTCATTTCGAGGAACGAGAAATCACACACGAAACTCGACAAAGATTGGCGATATTCTACACGGAATTACTAATGTGATTTCTCCTTCGTCGAAAGGACAAGATTGTGTACTACCACTCAATTTCCTTAAGCCTTTTTGATTTCAGAAAAGCATTTGTTTTACTAAAATGTTTGTTACCAAACCATTTTCCCTGATTCGCACTCATTGGAGACGGATGTCCCGATTCTAAAACATAATGTTTAGATCGGTCAATTTTTAATCCTTTTTTTTGAGCAAAACTCCCCCATAATAAGAAAACAACATTTTCTTTTTTATCTGAAATAGCCTGAATAACAGCGTCTGTAAAAAGATTCCATTTTAAATGTTTATGACTATTTGGACTATCTTTTCGAACGGTCAAAGAAGCGTTTAAAAGTAAAACGCCCTGATCTGCCCAGTTTTCTAAATTTCCAGAAGTAGGCATAAAAACAGAATCCAAATCAGAATTTATTTCCCTGAAAATATTACGCAGAGAAGGCGGGATTTTTACATTGTCATTTACTGAAAAACTTAATCCATTGGCTTCTCCAACTCCATGATAAGGATCCTGGCCAATAATAACCACTTTTACATCTTTGAAAGAACAATGATTAAAAGCAGAAAAAATTAAATCTAAAGGCGGATAACAAATATGATGTTTACAATCTTCTTCTAAAGAAGCAAGCAATTCTTTAAAATACGGTTTTGCAATTTCATCTACTAAAACATCTTGCCATTCCGGAGAAAGATTAATTTTCATATTATTAAATTTATTTACAAATTTCGCAAAGTTTTTTTCAAAGTACTAATTAATAGTACTATTTCGTTTTAAAACTTTGTAACTTTGAACCATTACAACTTACGATATATAATGATATCCATTACCGAAAAAACATTACAAGATTTACAATTTCCAACAGTGCTCGAAACCATTTCGGCTGGCTGTAACACAGATATTGGAAAAGAAAAAGCTTTACAAATAACACCATTTAGAGATAAAGAAACTTTGATCCAGGCTTTGATGCAAACATCAGAATATGTTTCTTCTTTTCAAAATAACAACGCCATTCCGAATCACGGATTTGACGCCATAACACACGAAATCAAATTCCTGGCTATTGAAGATAGTTTCCTGGAAGTAGGAAGTTTTAGAAAAATTGCCACACTTTCGTCAACATCAAATTTCTTGCTGAATTTCCTGAAGAAATTTGACGATTATTATCCAAATCTAAATGCAAGAGCATCCCGAGTTGAATATACCAAAGATATTGTTACACTAATTGACGCCATTGTAGACAAATACGGAGAAATAAAAGATAATGCCTCTCCAGCCCTTTTGAGTATTCGTCAGAATATGAATATTGTTCGAGGAAAAGTAAATCAAAGTTTTGGAGTTGCACTTTCTCATAATAATAGTCTTGGTTATCTGGACGATATTAAAGAAAGTTTTGTACAAAACCGTAGAGTATTAGCGGTTTTAGCAATGTATCGTCGTAAAGTAAAAGGTTCTATTTTAGGAAGTTCTAAAACCGGAAGTATTGCTTATATTGAACCGGAAGCTACTTTACAATATTCGAGAGAACTAGCAAATCTTGAATATGAGGAAAAGGAAGAAATTACAAGAATTCTAAAACAATTATCCAATCAGATTCGTCCGTACTTACCTTTGTTAATTGAGTATCAGGAATTTTTAAGTGATATTGATGTTGTTGCCGGAAAAGCAAAGTATGCCAATAGAATCAACGGAATATTACCAACCATTACAGAAGAAAGAAGATTATTCTTTCGAGAAGCGTATCATCCTATTTTGTATTTGAATAACAAGCAAAAAAACGAAATTACGCATCCGCAAACTATTGAATTAAAGCAAGATAATCGAATCATTGTAATTTCTGGACCAAATGCCGGTGGAAAAACAATTTCGCTTAAAACGGTTGGTTTATTACAATTGATGTTACAATCAGGAATGTTGATTCCGGTTCACGAGCGAAGTGAAACTTTCTTATTTGACCGAATTTTGACGGACATTGGAGATAATCAATCTATTGAAAATCATTTAAGTACTTACAGTTATCGTTTAAAAAACATGAATTACTTCCTAAAGAAGTGCAACAAGAAAACCATGTTTTTAATTGATGAATTTGGTACAGGTTCTGATCCGGAATTAGGAGGTGCTTTAGCAGAAATTTTCCTGGAAGAATTTTACCATCGTGAAGCTTTCGGAATTATCACAACGCATTATTCCAATTTGAAAATTCTCGCAAACGAGTTGCCTTTTGCAACAAATGCAAATATGATGTTTGATGAGAAATCATTAGAACCAATGTACAAATTAGCTCTTGGTCAGGCCGGAAGTTCGTTTACTTTTGAGGTTGCCTTAAAAAATGGTATTCCGTTTGGACTGATTAATCGTGCGAAAAAGAAAATTGAAGTTGGAAAAGTCCGTTTTGATAAAACAATTGCAACACTTCAAAAAGAGCGTTCCAAATTGGAAAAGACTTCTATTAATTTAAAAGAAGAAGAAACCCGCGCACGCGAGGAAAGTAAAAAGATGGAAAACATCAATGTAAAAATTAAGCAAAAATTGGAAAGCTATCAGGAATTATATGACAGCAACCAAAAAACGATTTACATTGGCCAGAAAATTGAAGACATTTCAGAGAAATATTTCAATAATAAAAACAAAAAAGAACTTATTGGAGAATTTTTAAAAATCATAGAAATTGAAAATTCAAAACGTAAAAAAGCAACTCCAAAAGAAGCTAAAGCCATAATCGAAAAGAAGAAAGAAGTGATTGCCGAAGTTTCTGTTCAGGTTGAAGAAATCAGAAAAGAGAAAAAAGAGAAGAAACTTAAACCTGTGACCGAAAAACCAAAACCGATTTTAAAAGTGGGTGACCGAGTAAGAATGTTAGACGGAAGATCTGTTGGAAGTATCGATTCAATAGAAAAAAATAAAGCAACTGTAAATTACGGAATCTTTACTTCAAAAGTAAGTTTAGATGAATTGGAATTTGTTGAGGCGGGGAAGAAATAGTTTTTAGTCTTCAGTCGCAGTTTTCGGATCTGAAATTATGATGAAAAATCATCAAAATTAAAATAAAGCGATTAAAGCGAATGTTTTCAAAAAAGCGAGAATGAAGATCGGAAATTTTTAATAAGCTTTTAAAATAAATTTATGTGAGTCAATTTTGATTTAGTAAACTTATTAAAATGAAATTCGTAATAGATAAAACAAATAGCACAAAACCATTGAAATTCATGCCCGATTTTCCACCAAATAAAAAAATCATCCTCTTCGACGGTGTTTGCAATTTATGCAACAATGCAGTTCAGTTTATCATCAAAAATGATAAAAAAGATATTTTTCGTTTTGTTGCTTTACAATCAGAATTGGGAAATGAAATTTGCAAATACATTGGAGTGGATCAAAATAAAATTGATAGTATAATTTTATATAATCCTGGAGTTGCCTATTATTATAAATCTTCAGCAGCATTAGAAATTGCTGAAGACTTAGGAGGAATTTATAGCCTGATTTCAGTTTTAAAAATATTTCCTGAAAAACTTCGAAATTACGTTTACGATCATATTGCGAAAAATCGTTACAAATGGTATGGCAAAAAAGAAAGTTGCATGATCCCTACTCCGGAATTGAAAGCAAAGTTTTTATAGTAAAAGCTCTTTTGAAAATGAGTGCCCTAGCCCTGATAGAAGCGGCATCCTTTTATGGTGGGGTTCACCATAAAAGATACAGCGGATAGCAGGAAATAGCTCCTGAAAATTCTAATTATAAAAAAAATCCCAAATTCAAATCTATTACAATTTGAAATTTGGGATTTTTTAATTTGAAATTTAACTGGATTTATCTAATTAACTTTCTGTATTTCAAACGTTTTGGAGTTAAATCACCACCTAAACGTTTCTTTTTATTTTCTTCGTATTCAGAAAAACCTCCTTCGAAATAGTAAACCTCAGAATCTCCTTCAAAAGCCAGAATGTGCGTACAAATTCTGTCTAAGAACCATCTGTCGTGCGAAATAATTACAGCACAACCTGCAAAATTCTCTAAACCTTCTTCAAGGGCACGAAGTGTATTTACATCCAAATCATTCGTAGGCTCATCTAATAAAAGAACGTTTCCTTCTTCTTTCAATGTCATTGCTAAGTGTAAACGGTTACGCTCACCACCTGAAAGCATTGAAACTTTTTTGTTTTGCTCACCACCACCAAAATTAAAACGTGACAAATAAGCTCTTGAGTTCACTTGCTTTCCTCCCATCATAATCAATTCCTGACCGTCAGCAAAATTTTCCCAGATTGATTTATTTGGATCGATGTTAGAGTGAGACTGATCTACGTACGCGATTTTTACAGTTTCTCCAACTGAAAATTCTCCGCTATCTGTAGCTTGCTCGCCCATAATCATTTTGAAAATAGTTGATTTACCTGCACCGTTTGGTCCGATAATCCCAACAATTCCCGCTTGTGGCAAAGTAAAATTTAAATTATCATACAACAATTTATCTCCAAATGCTTTTGCAACATTTTTAGCTTCAATAACATTTGTTCCTAAACGTGGACCGTTCGGGATATAGATTTCCAGATTTTCATCCAGTTGTTTTTGATCTTCGTTTAATAATTTGTCGTAATTCTGTAAACGTGCTTTTTGCTTCGTTTGACGACCTTTAGCTCCCTGACGAACCCAGTCCAACTCACGCTCTAAAGTTTTTCTACGTTTAGACGCTACTTTTTCTTCTTGTGCCATACGACTAGATTTTTGATCTAACCAGGAAGAGTAATTCCCTTTCCATGGAATACCTTCTCCTCTGTCCAGTTCCAAAATCCAACCTGCAACATTATCAAGGAAGTATCTATCGTGCGTTACCGCAATTACAGTTCCGGAATATTGCGCTAAGTGTTGCTCTAACCAAAGTACCGACTCAGCGTCTAAGTGGTTAGTAGGCTCATCCAGTAACAATACATCAGGCTGTTGCAACAACAAACGACATAAAGCCACACGACGACGCTCTCCTCCTGAAAGGTTTTTGATTGGCGTATCTCCTTCCGGAGTACGTAACGCATCCATTGCGATTTCTAGTTTTGTGTCGATTTCCCAAGCACCAAGAGCATCAATTTTATCCTGTAAAGCTGCCTGACGATCCATCAACTTATCCATTTTATCAGGATCGGAATAGTTTTCTTCAAGACCGAATAAATCATTAATTTGGTTGTATTCTTCTAAAACTGCCATTGTTTCCGCAGCTCCTTCACGAACAATTTCGATAACTGTTTTAGAATCATCAAGGATTGGTTCCTGCTCTAAATAACCAACGGTATAACCGGGTTGAAAAACAACATCTCCCTGATAATTTTTATCTACACCGGCAATAATTTTTAAAAGAGAAGATTTCCCAGAACCATTTAAACCTAAAATACCAATTTTAGCTCCGTAAAAGAAACTCAAATAAATGTTTTTAAGTACTGGTTTGTCTGCTCCCTGATAGGTTTTACTCAATTTTTGCATTGAGAAAATTACTTTCTTATCGTCTGACATTTTTTATGTTTTTTATTTTAATTATTTACTTCTTTATTTATCTAAAATATATTGCAATTAAACTCTTCCTTTCAACGCATTAAAAACCCATGCATTAGCTAAGAAACCAACTCCAACAGCACCAAATCCCCAGCCTGAAACATCACTATATCTAAATACTCCAAGACCTATAAGTAAGAATCCCATAAGTACCATTATAAAAGTAGCCCAACCTAAAACGGTATTTTTATTCATTCCCATAATTGTAATAATTATTTTTTTGTTGTGATTTATTTTTAGAAGTGCAAATATCGTGAATTTTAGTGGCTTAATTAAATATTTTATACAGCATTTCTTTTAGCAGATCCGACTGCGGTAAAGCATTTGCACCAACTCCTTTACTTTTAACATCTACATCACGTAAAGCACCAACAATCTGACTCACTTTTCGCATTGGATAATTTTTAAGAGCTAAATCATATTCCTTTAAAAAATAAGGATTTACACCAATTGCAGATGCCACATTTTTTGGATTTTTATCTTTCAATCCGTGGTACTTTAAAAGCTGCACAAAAAATCCAAAAACCAATCCGGTGGTCATTACTAATGGATATTCTTTAGGATTATGAGCGAAATTTTCTGCTATTTTATAAGCTTTTAACTGATTGCGCTCTCCGATTGCTTTTCGAAGTTCGAATACATTATAATCTTTACTAAAACCAATATTTTCCTCAATATGCTGTGGAGTGATCATGGTTCCCTGAGGTAAAATAATCTGTAGTTTTTCTAATTCATTATTTATTTTACTCAAATCAGTACCTAAAAACTCAACCAACATTGCATTCGCTTTTGGGTCGATTGTATATTTTTTTCCGGCAAGAATTCGTTTTATCCAGTCTCCTACCTGGTTCTCATATAACTTTTTACTCTCGTAAACGATTCCGTTTTGTGCTAGTAATTTGGTGACTTTTTTACGCTTATCAAGTGTTTTATACTTGTAGCAAAAAACCAAAACCGTTGTTTCCATTGGATTGTTCACATACGATTCGATTTTATCAATCGTTCTGGATAAGTCCTGAGCTTCTTTTACAATAACAACCTGACGATCAGCCATCATAGGATAGCGCTTGGCCGTTGAAACAATATCTTCGACAGAAACATCTCTTCCATATAAAACTGTTTGATTGAATCCTTTTTCTTCTTCAGAAAGAACATTCTGCTCAATATACTCCGATAATTTATCAATATAATAAGGCTCTTCACCCATCAAAAAATAAATCGGTTTTATATTTCCCGCTTTAATATCATTAACAATTTTTACAACTTCGTCCATTCAAATCTTTTGTTTCAGGTCCCAAGTTTCAGGTTGGTTTCAATAACTTGAAACTTTAAACTTGAAACCTGAAACTATTTTAATATTTTTGCTTTATGCAGCGATTAAATTTTCCACTCTATCCTTTCCGATTCAAAAATAGCGAAAATAAAGTGTCTATTTTTGATGAAATCAGAAAAAAATTTATCATTCTTACCCCGGAAGAATGGGTTCGCCAACATGTTGTTCATTATTTAATGACTGAGAAAAAATATCCTAAATCATTAATAAACGTAGAGAAAGTTTTAACAGTCAATGGTTTACGAAAACGATATGATGTAGTGGTATTCAATTCTGACGGCTCTATACATATATTAGTAGAATGCAAAGCACCGGAAGTAAAAATATCGCAAGCAACTTTTGATCAAATTGCACGTTACAATATGACAATGCAGGCACGGTTTTTGAAAGTCACAAACGGTCTGAATCATTTTTATTGTCAGATGGATTTTGAAAACGAAAAATATGAGTTCTTAAAATCACTACCCGATTACAAAGAAATTTATTAAATTATAACATTAATACTTTTGGATAAAATAGCAGTTGTCATTTTAAATTGGAACGGAATAAGATTGCTTGAGCAATTTTTACCCTCAGTTATTCAATTTTCACCACAAGCTACTATATACGTAGCCGATAATGCTTCGTCAGACGCTTCTGTAAATTTCGTAAGACAAAATTTCCCAACCATAAAAATCATCCAAAACAATGGTAATCATGGTTTTGCCAAAGGCTATAATGACGCTTTAAAAGAGGTAGATGCCGAAATATACGCTTTAGTTAATTCAGATATTGAAGTAACCGAAAATTGGTTACAACCCATAATTGAAACTTTTGACAACGAAAAGCAAACTGCTATAATTCAGCCTAAAATTCTTGATTTTAAAAACAAGGAATATTTTGAATATGCTGGTGCTGCTGGTGGATTTATAGATAAATATGGTTTCCCATTTTGTCGTGGACGTATTTTTGACACAGTTGAAAAAGATAACGGACAATATGATGATACTATTGAATTGTTCTGGGCTTCAGGCGCCTGTTTCTTTATCAGAAAAGAAGTATATGATGAGTTGAAAGGCTTTGATGAAACTTTCTTTGCACACCAGGAAGAAATTGATTTATGCTGGCGTGCTGCAAACGAAGGGCACATTATTAAATACAACTCAAGATCAGTCGTATATCATGTTGGTGGTGCAACATTACAGCAAGGAAATCCGAAAAAGACATTTTTAAATTTCCGAAATTCATTGCTAATGCTGGTTAAAAACCTACCAAAAAAAGGATTGTTTTTTAGAATTTTCTTCCGAATGATTTTAGATGGAATTGCCGCTATCCGTTTTCTTACACAAGGAAAGTTCAGTCATACTTTTGCAATTTTAAAAGCACATTTTTCTTTTTATTGCATATCTTTAAAGTATCTTCGAGAAAGAAAAGATTTTCAAATACAGCAATACTATACCGTAAAAAGTATCGTTTACTTATATTACATAAAGAAATTGGTTGTTTTTAAAGAAATCTTTAACAGTAATCAAAATATTAAAAACTAAATTTGTAATCAACGTTTAATTAAATATAATACCTATGAGAAAAATAGTTATCGCACTAACAGTATTAACGGCCTTAACTTCTTGTGTATCGAAAAAGCAATACGCAGCATTAGAAGCTAAGAACAAAGAAACTCAAGATTTATTAAACTCTTGCACAGTTAAATTAAATACTTGTTTAGAAGAAAAAGCAGGATTGGCAGCTACAGCTGAAAGTTATAAAGCACATAATCAAGATTTGATCAACAGTTCTAAAGATTTAACTGTATTAACTACTAAAGGAGCTGAAAACCTTGAGAAATCTTTAGAGAGCTTAAAAGAAAAAGATTTAAAAATCTCAAGACTTCAGGATGCTTTAACTAAAAAAGACAGTGTGACTTTAGCATTAGTTACAAGTTTAAAAGGAGCTGTTGGAATCAACGATCCGGATATCGAAATCAATGTTGAAAAAGGAGTTGTATTTATTTCTATCGCAGATAAATTATTATTCAAAAGTGGTAGCTACGAAGTAAGTGATAAAGCAAAATCTGTTTTAGCAAAAGTTGCAAAAGTAGTTAACGACAAACCAGATTTCGAATGTATGGTTGAAGGTCACACTGATGATGTACCATACAAAAGCAACGGTATAATTCTAGACAACTGGGATTTAAGTGTTAAACGTTCGACTTCTATTGTACGTGTATTAACAAACGACCTTGGTGTTAACCCTGCAAAATTGATTGCTGCTGGTAGAAGTTCATATGTGCCTTTAGTTGCAAATGACAGCCCAGAAAACAAAGCACGTAACAGAAGAACTCGTATCGTTGTTATGCCAAAAATAGATCAATTCTACGATATGATTGAAAAAGAAATGAAAAAACAAGCTAAATAATTTAGCGTTTTACATACTCTAAAAACTAAAAAGCAGGTCAATCGACCTGCTTTTTTGTATTCTTAATTCTTCTATTTAAACAATTAAATGCAAATCAAGAATAACATTATTTTTAATTAACTAACTAAATTTTAACTAATAATAAAATTACTTAATAATTTTAAATTATTACGCAATTTCAGTATTTATTTACAAAATATCAATATCCCCTTTTCCTTCCCTTACAATTACTGGCTCGTGCTCAGATAAATCGATAATTGTAGATCCTACATTGTCACCATAACCTCCGTCAATTACCATATCAACAAGATTTTGCCACTTCTCAAAAATTAATTCAGGATCTGTTGTATATTCAATTACATCATCTTCATCACGAATAGAGGTTGAAACTACTGGATTTCCTAATTGACGAACAATTTCCAAAATAATATTATTATCCGGAACACGAATCCCGACCGTTGTCTTCTTTTTGAACTCTTTTGGTAAATTATTATTTCCCGGTAAAATAAACGTATAAGGTCCTGGTAGCGCTCTTTTTAAAATTTTAAAAGTCGAAGTATCAATTTGTCTCACATAATCAGATAAATTGCTTAGATCGTGACAAATAAAAGAAAAATTTGCTTTCTCTAACTTCACCCCTTTTATCTTTGCGATTTTTTCTAAAGCACGTGAATTGGTAATATCACAACCTAAACCGTAAACAGTATCTGTTGGATAAATTACCAAACCTCCGTTCTGAAGTACTTTTACCACTTTTGCGATTGCAGCTTCACTTGGTTTATCAGGGTATATTTTTATAAATTCGGCCATTTAAAATTTTGTTTAAAGTTTAATTTTGTTTCATGTTTCAAGTTTAAAATTCGAGTAAAATTTAATCCTAAAATTAGAAAAGATTTACACAAAGCCAGGCAAACTTGAAACCTGAAACTTTGAAACTTGAAACTTTCTTTTAACCTATTATGTCAAGTTTAGCAAATCGTAGTAACAGCTTTTTAATTCCACCTACTTCAAATTTAATTTCAGCCTTTTTATCAGGACCAAAACCTTCTAAGTTAACCACTTCACCTTTTCCAAAACGTTCGTGCATTACAACGTTCCCTATCGTTAACTTACTATCAAATAAATTGGGAGCAGTTGAATTTGGATTATTGGCTGCTACAGGTTTCAACTTTCTAATATTCAAATCTGGTTTAGGCTCATTATCCGTAACATGTTTTGGCGGTGTACCTCCAATTGGTTTTGCTAATCTTAGTTTCGATTTATCCACATCACCAAAAATATCACTATCAATCGTTGATTTATAACGATAATTGCTTTCTGCAGGTGTTAAATATTCTAAATATTGCGGATCAATTTCTTCAATAAAACGAGATGGTTCACTATCTGTCAATTTCCCCCAACGGTAACGTGATTGTGCATACGTCAAGTACGCCTGATGCTCTGCACGAGTTAAAGCTACGTAAAATAATCGACGTTCTTCTTCCAATTCACTTCTAGTACTCATACTCATAGCACTCGGAAACAAATCTTCTTCCATTCCCACTACAAAAACATGCGGAAATTCAAGACCTTTTGCTAAGTGAATCGTCATCAAAGCCACACGATCTTCATCAGAGGTGTCTTTATCCAAATCAGTTGCAAGTGCCACATCTTCCATAAATTCAGAAAGTGCTCCTCTTGCTCCGTCGATTTCTCTTTGCCCTTCCGTAAAATCTTTTATACCGTTTAAAAGTTCTTCGATATTCTGAATTTTTGCCATTCCTTCCGGCGTAGCATCTTTTTTCAATTCCTGAACTAATCCTGTTTTTTTAGCAACGTGATCAGTTAGATAAAAAGCATCCTGATTTTGATCGATAACCTGAAAACTCTGAATCATCGTCACAAAGTCTTTCAGTTTATTTTTTGTTCCGGTATTCAGTTTTAAATCGATTTTATCAATGTTTACCATCACTTCCCAAATCGAACGCTTGTAATGATTGGCCGCAATAGTTAATTTTTCAACAGTTGTATCTCCAATTCCACGTGCCGGATAATTAATAACACGAATTAAAGCTTCTTCATCTTTTGGGTTAATTACCAAACGTAAATAGCACAAAACATCTTTAATTTCTTTACGTTGATAGAACGATAATCCACCATAAATTCGGTACGGTATATCGCGTTTTCTTAATGCATCCTCCATCGCACGCGACTGAGCATTCGTACGATACAAAATTGCAAAAGCCCCGTTATGAAGCTGATTTTGCATTTTCTGTTCAAAAATGGTACTGGCTACAAAACGTCCTTCCTCTGCATCTGTCAAACTACGATGCACTTTAATTTTTGCACCAAAATCATTCGCCGTCCAAACAACCTTATCCAATTTGGTTTTATTATGCTCCATTACCGTGTTTGCCGCCTCCACAATATTTCGGGTCGAACGGTAATTTTGCTCCAGACGAAACATTACAACACCTTCATAATCCTTCTGAAAATTCAAGATATTATTAATGTTCGCTCCACGAAACGCATAAATACTCTGCGCATCATCACCAACTACACAAATATTCTGAAATTTATCTGATAAAGCCCTAACAATCAAATATTGAGAGTGATTTGTATCCTGGTACTCATCAACCAAAATATAACGAAAACGATTCTGGTATTTCGCTAAAACTTCTGGAAAGCGAGTTAATAACTCATTGGTTTTCAATAATAAATCATCAAAATCCATGGCGCCTGCTTTAAAACAGCGATCAACATATTGCTGATAAATCTCACCTAACCTTGGTCTTTTTGCCATTGCATCGGCTTCAACCAATTCTGGATTATTGAAATACGCTTTTACTGTAATTAAGCTGTTTTTATAGCTCGAAATACGGCCTAAAATCTGCTTTGGTTTATAAATATCACGATCCAGCTGCATTTCCTTAATAATCGAAGAAATAAGTCTGGCCGAATCTTGTGAATCGTAAATTGTAAAATTTGAAGGGTAACCTAAATGATCTGACTCTGAACGCAGGATACGGGCGAAAATCGAGTGAAAAGTTCCCATCCACAGGTTCTTAGCTTCAGTTGCTCCCACAATATCCGAAATCCTATGTTTCATTTCACGGGCCGCTTTATTTGTAAAAGTAAGCGACAAAATGTTGAATGCATCAACACCTTGTGCCATCAAATAAGCAATTCTAATAGTTAAAACACGGGTTTTTCCAGATCCTGCACCAGCAATAATAATCATTGGCCCATCTTTCTTTAAAACGGGTTGTCGTTGTGCTTCGTTGAGCTGGTCAATATATTTTTGCATGAAATTTTTCTCCTTTGATGCAAAAATAGCAATTAAAGATGTAAAAAGAAAGATACTAAGATACTAAGGTTCTAAGTTGCTAAGATATTTTAAAATTAGTTAATTAGGTCAGGATACAATGATTGTCAGAAGCAAAACAAAGAGCTCTTTTTCAGGCAACATTCCCGCTTTCGGCTATATCTCTCCGTTTCACTCCGAGGATACCGCCTCAATCGGGGCTAGCCCAAACAATTGGCTTCTATTATACAAAGTTACTGACACAGTAAATCACTAAATTACTAAGCATTTTAATAAAAACTTAGCATCTTTGTATCTCAGAACCTTAGAATCTTATTTAAAAAACACATCATAAGCAAATCGAATTAAAGTACCAACTACCACAACCAAAAAGAAAATTCGAATAAAACCATTTCCTTTATTGATAGCTAGTTTTGCACCAAGCCAACCGCCAAGTCCGTTGCTAACAGCCATTGGAATTGCGATCGTCCAAATGATTTTTCCTTTTATCATAAACAAACAGATCGAACCGAAATTAGTGGCCAGATTTACCATTTTAGCATTCGCGGAAGCGTGCAAAAAATCAAAACCTAAAAGGGCGATAAAAGCAACCACAAAAAAACTTCCAGTTCCCGGACCAATAAATCCGTCGTAAAAACCAACAATCACGCTAATAACAACCGCATAAATTATCTGAGTAGTAGCCGAATGATCTTTAGCAACATGCTGCCCAAAATTCTTCTTCGCATAGGTATATATAAGCAACAAAGACAAAACTACTAACAGAAGCGGTTTCATGAAATCATTGCTGACCAATGTCAATATAGTAGAGCCTAAAAATGCTGATGGAACAGCTAAACACATCATGATCAAAAGTAATTTCCATTGGATCACTACTTTTTTTAAATATTGAAAAGCGGCGAAAGCAGTTCCGGTAAAAGCAGGTAATTTTAAAGTTCCAATAACAGTTGAAACGGGTAAATTTGGCAATAAAATCAATCCCATTGGAGTCTGAATCAATCCGCCACCACCAACAATGGCATCAATAAATCCTGCGGCAAAAGCAGCCAAACAAAGTAAAATTATAATATAGCTTTCCATTAATCGTATGTTTCAGGTGGTTTTGCGAACTGTGCACAAAAGTAAACTTCCCTTTTGTTTATTACAATAGAATTAATCGTGTTTTCTCAGCAAAAATTATATTTTTGTTGAAAAATTGAACCAAATGGATTATACAAGAATTATAGAATTAGCCAGTTATACTTTACCAGCCATAGTTACCGGATTTGTAGCCTACAGTTTCTTCGAATTGCATATTAAAAACAATGATAAGAAACGTGCTTTTTTATTAAACAGAGAATATCAGAAACAATCCTTACCAATTCGTTTACAGGCTTACGAACGTATGACCTTATATCTAGAGCGTATCAACCTAACCAAATTATTAATTAGAATTGCTCCAATTTCAAACGAAAAACATGATTATGAAAACTTTGTAATCGACCAAATCGAACAAGAGTTTGAACATAACTTAACACAGCAAATTTACATGTCTGACGAATGTTGGACAATCATAACAACAGCTAAAAACTCAACTATCCAAATTATTCGTAAAGCGGCCATGAGTGACAGAGTTGATAGTGCTGATAAATTAAGAGAGAAAATTTTGAATGATTTATTAGAGAAGCAATCTCCGAGTAATGCTGCTTTGGGATATATTAAGAATGAAGTTTCTGAACTTTGGTAAACTTCAATTTTAATCCCGAAGCTTCGGGATCAGATTTTAGATTTTAGATTCTCAATGGTAATCTAAAATCTAAAATCATCAATCTAAGATTGCCTGTTATCGCTCATAACCTCAGACTTATTCTGAGCATATTCATACCCTTGCTCCCACCATTCTTTCATTACTTCTTTATTAAAAATAAGTGCATTATCGGTCAATTTTGTGGGTGTGTAATATAAGTTAAGCTTCACATTCTTATTGTTTGCCATAAGTTTTCCTATAGCAATGTCGTGTTTTTCAACCTGATCCAACGCAATTCGAAATAAGTCAATCATCAGTGAGAATGGGTTTTTACCAATAACCGTTTTATCCATATTAACTTCGGTTTCCAGAATGATAACATCAATTTCTGTAGCGCCCCGATTGATGGCTTCACGGATTGGCACCAAGCTTGAGAACCCACCATCGCCATACTCGCAATTGTCTTTTTCAACCAGACTCATAAACGGAACATAATTGCTTGAGATCCATGACCAATCACAAAATTCCTCATAAGTACAATCCTTTACAGATTTATATTCTGATTCGTTTTTGGTAAAATTAGTTACCGTAATAACAACATCATTATTCAGTTTTTTCAGTTTATTGAAATCGGATAGCGAAAAATTATTTCTGATGTATTTTTTTAAGCCTTTGCTTTCGCCAAAAGTTCTTTTTCCTCTGAAAAACTGACGTAGTACATTGAAGTGATTAATCGTTACAATATCTACTCCATCTTTGTTTTTAACTACAAAAGGGCAAATATTAAAGATACTTCCCATCGTAACATTCGTATAAACCGAGTGAATTTTTTTGATATGACCTAATGCCAAATGCGGAATAAGCAAACTTCCAGTAGAAGTTCCTAAAAACAAATCGTATTCGTAATTTTTTTCTTCTATTAGATATTGCGCCACACCACCGGCAAATGCTCCTTTACTTCCACCGCCAGAAATAACCAATGCTCTCATAAATTTATTGTAGGTTTTTTATTTAGAGAATAGAAAAAAGAATAAAGAGGAAAGACTTTCTTATCTGTATTAAATCTTTACTCTTGCCTCTTACTTCTCTCTGTATTCTATTCTGTATATTCTATGTTCTAATCTCTTCAATATTTCCTCTTGTCTCTTGCTTCTACTTCTCTATCTCTTTCAGCAAACGACTCAATTGAAACTGTTCATCGGGGGTCAAATTAGGCAAAATTCTTTCAAACGAAGCACGCATTTCTGAATTTTTTAATAAAAACCGAATTGTATCTCTTCCAAATTTTGAAAATTGCCACATATGATGCGTTGTGGCTCCAACTAAATTACTCAAAACCTGATCGTTAATTATTTTAAACGCAATTAGCTTTTCAAGTGCATTCTGTCTTGTAGTGGCTTCATATTTTGCAGAAGAAAAAGAAATCAGTTCAGCAATCAAAGTTTCTGGATTCTCTGCATAATTCGGAGTTGACAAAGCCAATGAGAGCCACATTGTACGCAGATTATAATCATTAAAACCAATCCAGTTTTTAGATTTTTCCAGATATTCAGCACGATAATCCGGAAAATTTTTCCAAAGCCAGTACAATGCAATTTCCTGTGTTTGATAGGATTTATCATCAAGCAAGGTTTCATATTCAGCTCTAAAATCTTCTGGAATCTTACTCAAAGTTGTCGCAACATCCTGACGAATCTGAATATTATTGGTTTTTAAAGCAATTAATAAGAGTGCTTTTTTAGCCTCGTATTTTTCATTTTCCAATTGATCAACAATTGCCTGTTTTACAGAATAATATACCTCTGACTCTAATGTTTTCTTAAAGAAAGCTTCTTTTTCTAATAAAGGTGTTTTCTTCAATTTATCGACTTCTAATCGAACCTGAATTGCTTTGTTCTTACTTAATAAAGCATTGGCTGTTGCCGTATCAAAAACAGTCGATTCTAACCAGGTTTTCTGAAATTTATCTAAATCAAAATTGGAAACTTTTTTAATTTCGTCGAAGAAATCCTGAGTGTTTACAGTTTTATAAGCATACTTTTTTAAATAACTTTTTATGGCTTTTTTAAAAGCTTTATCTCCAATCGATTCATGTAAAACAAACAAAGCCCAGGCTCCTTTTTCATAAAAAGTAAGCGAACTTGCTTTAGCATTCAAAACCGGAATCGTATCCGTTCTGGAGGCAAATTTGATCTGTTGTGCCGTATCGTAAAATTTGGAGTAAAAATAATCTTCACCATAAATTTCTCTTTCTGCTAAAGCTGCATAATAAGTTGCAAAACCTTCCTGAAGCCAATGGTGTGTACTACTTTCGGCTGTAATTAAATCGCCAAACCAATGGTGCGCCAACTCATGCGCATCAACATTCGTATAATTTCGATCTTCAAAACCAATAGAATCTACTACATATCGCGTAGCAAAAAGTGTCGAAGTCGTATTTTCCATTCCAGCGTAAAGAAAATCGCGAACCGGAATCTCTCTGTAAATTTCCCATGGATATTTCACTCCAATTTCTATCTCCAAAAAATCAAAGATTCGTTTCGAATAACGATACGTTGGTTCAAAACGATTTACGTCTTTATTCTCCAGATAATATTCTAACGGAATTTTAGATTTTGCTGTCAATTCTTTTTTATCATATTTGCCAATGGCAAGCATTAATAAATAAGAGCTCATTGATTTTTCCATTTTGTATTGCCAGTGAACAGAATTTCCGTTTGAAGTTTTATCTTTTAAAATCCCATTTGAAACTACCTGATATCCTGCCTCATAATTGATTCCTAAATTAAAAATCACTTTTTCATTAACATCATCAAAACTCGGAAACCAATTACTGGTATATCTTCCCTGCCCTTGCGTCCAAATTTGCACTTCTGAATTCTCAATAGTAACATAATACAATGCCTGTTTTGGCTTAACGACGTATTCAAAAGTCAAATGATTTTTTCCTTTTTGAAAATTACTGATTATTTGCAATTCTTTACCTGTATTTACAGAATAAACCTCTTTACTGTCAATTTGGACATTGGTAAATTCCATGTTTTTAGCATCAATCTTAATGGTGTCAATTGGTTTTAAAACTTCAAATTGATAATCAATCGAGCCGGAAACCAATTTTTCCTTTGCATTTAAAGACAATTGTCCTGAAACGGTTTTAAAATCGACAAACTTGGTTTGTTGTGCAAAAAGGAATGTGGTAAAAAATAGGAGGATGTATTTCATTGAAAATTAGAATTTATGGAATCTGTATCCCAAGATCGTGGATTGCTTTTTATATAATTATAAATCGTTTCAAATCTTTTGTAATTACGGACAATATGGTCGTGATAGTTGGTTTGCCATATTTTAGTAGAACCAGATTGATTTTTGTCATCACAAATCTTATTAATTTGTGTCGTTGTAACTGATTTGAATAACGCTACGAACGATGAAATTGAATTAGGTCTCCTTGAAAATTTAAATTCGGATTGATCAAGATTCATATTCTCGATCCAATTATCACGTAGAGGCGCACGGCAGTGCGTCTCGGCAACGTTTGGCCCAATCTTTGTCGACACACTGGACGTAGACGCACTGCTGTGCGTCTCTACGATATGCGTGTGTGGATCATTCACGTCTAAAATATCCGTTGTGGGTACAACATTATTTATATTTTGAATTTCAATTAAAAGATGAACATGATTTGGCATCACAATCCAATTATGAAAAAACCAATTTTTACGAATTTTAATAGATTTCAAAAGCTCATTCTCTACAATTTGACCATTTTCATTTAAAATCATTTTCTCATTTTCAATCGAACCAAAAATGCATTCTCTATTTTTTGTAACTATTGTTATAAAATAAATTGCCTCACTTGAATAGTCCCAGTTCTTTAATCTTTTAGAGTCGATTTTATATTTATCTTGATATAATGTCATTTTTTGGCGTATAAGAATTCCAAAGTTACAAAGGTTTCATCAACAAATCGAATGAAATTTGTAAGTTTACGACATAAAATAACAACAGCGTGCCAACACCAAAAAAAGCCTTATTTAACTGGAGCAGCGGAAAAGATTCTGCTCTTACTTTATATAAAATTCTACAAGATCCTGAATATAAAATTGAATGTTTACTGACCAGCGTAAACCAGCAATTTCAGCGTATCTCTATGCATGGCGTTCGCGTTGAATTATTAAAAGCACAAGCAAAAAGCATTGGATTGCCTTTAGAAATTTTACAAGTTCCGGAAATGCCAACTATGGAAGTCTATGAAAATGTTATGACGAAAACATTGACAGAATTAAAGAGTAAAGGTATCACACATTCTGTTTTTGGAGATATTTTTCTGGAAGATTTGCGTAAATACCGAGAAGATCAATTGGCAAAGATTGGTTTTGAAGGTGTTTTCCCAATATGGAAAATTCCAACAAAAGAGCTGATTCAGGAATTTATTTCGTTAGGCTTTAAAACTATAGTAGTTTGTGTAAACGAACGCTATTTAGATAAAAGTTTTGTGGGTCGAATTATCGATCAGGATTTTATAAATGATTTGCCTGAAAATGTAGATGTTTGTGGCGAAAATGGCGAGTTTCATACTTTTGCTTTTGATGGTCCAATTTTCTCAAAACCAATTGATTTTGAAATTGGAGAAATCGTTTATAGAAAATATGAAAAACCCAAAAACGAAGATTCTTCAGATACTGCTTGCGACACTAATGTCAGCGATGCTTTTGACTACGGATTTTGGTATTGCGATTTAATTCCTAAAAACTAAATTAGACAATTAGAAAATGTGTCAATTTGATAATTTAAGAATATCTATAATTATCACATTTTCTAATTTTCAACATACATTTTTAGCAAGTTTGTAACCGTATTCCAGTTTCTCATTGTTACTATAACGTTGAGTTTTTTCTCAATGTATTTCCCTTCTAATCTTGTTTTTCCAGCACCAACAGCATATTTAATAAAAATTCTGTTTCCGTCAATACTTGCTTCATCCGGTTTAAATTGGCTGATTTTTAAATCGTTTATATTTTCCTTTTTTAGTTCCGTTGAAGCAAAAGCCACATATAATTTTTTAGTATCAATATCTTTTTCTTTTAGATAAGGACTGTTTTTAAAACACAATTCCAAATCTTCTTTTGTAATTACAATCGTAGGAACTTCATGTCCAAAAACCTTGAAGATTTCCTGTTTGATCATAAAACCCACTTTCGAAGCACTTTCTTCCTCAGAATCCACAAAAACATTTCCAGATTGGAGATAGGTTCTCACATTTGTAAAACCAATATTTTCCAGCATTGTTTTCAAAGCTTCCATTTTCATCATATTGTGGCCAGAAACGTTGATACCTCTTAAAAGTGCTAAATGTGTTGTCATTTCAAATAATTTTATTCTTCAAAGATATATTTTTCTAAACTTCAATTTATCAGATTTTTAAATTTCCCAATTAAAATCTATCTTCGCTGTTTCAGAGATAAAAGAGTATAGAATAAAGAATATAGACAAAAATCTATTCTCTTTATTCTATACTCTATTTTCTAAATCTAAAAATCTAAGCCAGTCTAAAATCTAAGTAGTCTAAAAAAAATGTCTAACAATCTCCTTGAAACCCCAATTGAATACCTAAAAGGTGTTGGTCCGAGTCGTGGCCAGCTGCTTCGTAAGGAATTGGGCATTCATAAATACAGAGATTTAGTTAATTTTTTTCCGAATAGATACATTGACAGAACCCGTTATTATAAGATAAATGAACTTCAAAACACAGGAGCCGAAGTTCAGATTATTGGTAAAATTATCAATATAAAAACCGTTGAGTTTGCAAAAAATAAAAAGCGTTTGGTTGCCACTTTCGTGGATGTTACAGGACAAATCGATCTGAATTGGTTTCAGGGACATAAATGGATCAGAGAGAGTTTAAAACTGAATGAGGTTTGTGTTATTTTCGGAAAATGTTCTTTATACGGAAGTCAGTTTAGTATGGCGCATCCGGAAATTGAATTGTTAAGTGAGCATGAAAAAAGTTTGCGGTCTGCAATGCAACCCGTTTATCCGTCTACGGAAACATTAACCAATCGCGGAATTTCAAACCGAACGATAAATAAGTTAATGGAACAGCTTTTTATCGAAACACAGGCTCTATTTACTGAAACTTTTCCGCCTTATTTAATCGAAGAATTAAAGTTAATTCCGAAAAGAGCGGCTTTATTCAATATCCATTTCCCAAAAAGTACTGAGGTTTTGGCGAAAGCCCAATTCCGCTTAAAATTTGAAGAATTGTTTTTTATTCAGCTTCAATTAATTACTAAAAACCTGATTCGAAAACACAAAATAAAAGGGCATCCGTTTACAAAAGTAGGCGAACTTTTTAATGAATTCTATCAGAACCATTTACCATTTGAATTGACTAACGCTCAGAAAAGAGTAATTAAAGAAATTCGTTCAGACATGGGAAGCAACGCCCAAATGAACCGTTTATTACAAGGAGACGTTGGTTCCGGGAAAACAATTGTTGCTTTTATGAGCATGCTTTTGGCCATTGATAATGGTTTTCAGGCCTGCTTAATGGCTCCGACTGAAATTCTGGCCAATCAGCATTTTATTGGTTTATCGGAATTGGCTAAAACTTTAGATCTCAATATCAAAATCCTTACAGGTTCAACGAAAACAGCAGCCCGAAAAATCATTCATGAAGAGCTTGAAAATGGAAGCCTGCACATTTTAATAGGCACGCATGCTTTATTAGAAGATAAGGTACAATTCCAGAATTTAGGTTTGGCTGTAATTGATGAACAGCATCGTTTTGGTGTAGAACAACGTTCAAAATTGTGGAAAAAAAATGAAATTCCGCCACACGTATTAGTAATGACCGCCACTCCTATTCCGAGAACTTTGGCGATGAGTTTATACGGTGATTTGGATATTTCTGTAATTGATGAATTGCCACCCGGAAGAAAACCCATTCAGACCGTACATCGTTTTGACAGCAATCGTCTGAAAGTTTGGAAATTCCTTCGTGATGAGATCGCTTTAGGAAGACAAATTTATATTGTTTATCCGTTGATTCAGGAATCGGAAAAAATGGATTACAAAGATTTGATGGATGGTTACGAAAGTATTTCGAGAGATTTTCCGTTGCCTCAATATTCGATTTCGATTTTACATGGAAAAATGAAACCAGCAGATAAAGATGCTGAAATGAAACGCTTTTCTGAAGGAAAAACCAATATTATGGTCGCCACGACTGTAATTGAAGTTGGTGTAAACGTACCAAATGCCAGTGTAATGATTATCGAAAGTGCAGAACGTTTCGGATTATCACAATTACATCAATTACGCGGACGTGTTGGCCGTGGGGCTGAACAAAGTTATTGCATTTTAATGACGAGCCACAAATTAAGCGCCGATAGCAAAACCCGAATGGAAACTATGGTTCAAACCAATGATGGCTTTGAAATTGCCGAAGTAGACCTGAAATTGCGCGGCCCTGGCGATTTAATGGGAACACAACAAAGTGGTGTTTTAAATCTTCAGATTGCAGATATAGTCAGAGATCGTGACATTTTAGGTTTAGCAAGAAACTATGCTATGAAAATTCTAAAAGAAGATGGTCCGCTTCAAAAACCGGAACACGCTGTTTTAAAAGCTGTTTTTATAGAATTAACCAAAAAGAAGAATATTTGGAATTATATTTCTTAAGGTTCAAAGCTACAAAGGCTCAAAGAGACAGAGGTTTTGAAAACCTGAAATATGGAAACTTAAAAAACCTCATTGTATCAGACTCAAGTTATGGATTAAGTCCTTAAAAATATTCAAATGTCCTTGGTAAGGTGATTAGATTTGTTGGGGGCAAATTTTGGTTTGAATATTTTTTACGATACAATGAAGCGTATTAATTCTATTTTATTATTTCTTTTTAGGAGCCTCTTTCTTTTCAAAAAGACCACTAAAAATACCTTTGCTTACTTTATTTTTATCATCTTTTCCTGTTGCTACAAGGTGATCAATATATTCCATATATGTTTTTTTACGTTCCTCCAGAAAACCAGTCAGATATTCCTCAGATGCTGACATCCCACTGGCTTCTTCGATATGCAAAAGTTTTTTATAAAGAGGTTCAATAAATTTTACAATAATATCCTCGGAAACAGATTTTCTTGTTCCAAAATAACCAACGATTTCTCCATCAGAATCGGCTATAATTTTAAAATCGGTAATTACCCAATAATATCTGCCCGTTTTTGACATATTCTTGATGACAACATGAATATTTTTACTTGATTTAATACTGTCCCATAAGAATTTAAAAATCACTTTTGGCATGTCTGGATGACGAATTATATTATGAGGCTGTCCAATAAGTTCAAATTCATCATAGCCGGATACGTCAATAAAATCTTCATTCGCATACAAAATAGTTCCTTTTGTATCTGTTTTACTTAGCAATACTTTATTTTTATTCCAATCAACTTCTCTGTCTGATGGGGTTGGGCGGGTAATTCTGACATCCATAAATTTTGTATTTAAATTAATATGTAATTACATTCTGAGTATAATCTTTAATTCCCATAAGTAAATTAATTATTGATTACTAATAAGTTCAAAGCTAGTGCCCAGGCCTGCTATTGATTGACTTAACATGAATATCATTAACCATATCATCAATTTTTTTAGCGCTATCACGCATCATATCTAAATAACTCAAAAGCTGATCATTATCTGTATGTCCTTTTGAAACATCAATAAGTTTCAAAACCGAACTTACCGGCAACTTAAGATCTAAAGTTGTTCTGTGCACAAAATCATTATATTCCTTTGTAGCTGTTAAAGAACTATATTTTGCCGATGCCAATTTCATGTTTTCCAATTCATATTCATCCGATATTTTTGAAATATGGTTTTGACTATGTGTTTTAAAGTAGTATGCCCAATATCCGTTCATGAAGAAAACGACTGCAGCCAGCACAATATGAATAATAAGCGTTTCTAAATCAAAATTGACTTGCGAAAAATACAATTGTATTCCTTTTGGATCAGTGTAAACAAAGTTTTGCATATAGGCTAAAACAACATGATGTCCAACTACCAAAAGAGTAAGCGGAATCTGTAGTTTCCAGTTTTGATAAATAATCAGAATTGTACTGGCAATGAAAACAGTGAAATGCATTTCGAACAAACCGTGCATCTGATAAATATATTGTGCCATAAATATAGCCAGCACAAACGATAAAACGTACTGGTAAAACTTAGAGTTCTTTAGAAGAAACTTTGCTGAATAATAGGCCAATAAATTTAATGTTCCTACTCCTGCTCCAATCTCCCAGGTATCATATTTAAAAGCCAAAGCTATTCCAAGAAGAAAATAAATGGCAAGAACATAATTAATAATCGTATCCGATTTTTGTGTCATTGTTGACATGAAATTGTGCAGGTAATCCTGTTCGTTCAAACTAGCTTTTGCTTTCATAAGTTAGGTAATGTTAAGGTTAGATTTATTTAGTGCATTTTGGTAACGAACATCCATAAGCCCTTAGGGCTAACGCATCAAATGAAGGGGCATTTGTATGACTTAATAAAGAATCTATTGCCTGTTGGGCATAATTACTGTCAGCATCTGTACAGTATCTTGTTTTATTATAATTTCCGCGATAGTATAAATTTTGGGAGGCATCAATAAGAACCGCCTGAGGTGTAGAGAAAACGCCGCAATTTTTTGCTATTTCTTCATCAAAATAGACAGGAATTTTAGCATCAAACTTGTTCTGGATTTCTTCAATTGTGAAAGTCTTTTCTTTGTTTAATACTACGATTTTAAAATTGATTTTGTCTCTATACTTTTTAATCAAGCCACTTACATGGGGCACATTAAATCGGGAACATGGGCATTCAGGATTAAAAAAATGTATAAAAACCGGCCTCTGATCTGTCACGCAGCATTTTAATTCCACTTTACTTCCCATGGCTATATCATGGTAATTTTGAGGAATTGGTGTAGGCAAGCTGTATTGATATTCGTTTTGCCAAAACAAATAAGAAATGGCAGCAAGTAAAAAAGTAAACCATAAACCAAGAAGTATTTTTTTCTTCATAAACAGACGATTTTAAATTTAAATATAAACAGTTGTTAATTTATTCATTCTTAAAAAGTAAAAAATTTAACTTAATTAAAATAAAAAACCTACATATATTACTATTCTACCTAATAAAACATTAATATTCTCACAAAAAAATCATCATATTGTTTAACCTTATCAATGTTACAAATAAAATCGATAAAGAGCAAAAGAAATCGGATAAATTACAAGAAAAAACATTAACAGATGTTTTTTCTTACTTTTTATGCACGTGATTTTACGCTTTTTATCAGTAAAAACTTAAGAAACAAACTGCTTTATCCTGCGATTATTTTTTATTCAATCCTACTCTTTTAGAACGCAACTTTTTTTTTCACTGCTACATTAAACCTTTATTAATTTAAAGAGTCTAATACGTAATCTAATCTAAAAATTTGTACATACAAATGTTAAATAAAAGCCAACCTCTTCTGATTTCGGTTCAAAAAGTTAAATTTGTAAGCTACTAAAAACAATCCCAAAAAACATTTACCTCAATTTTATGAAAGTAAAAAATCTAATTTATGCCCTGCTAATTATAGTGCTCGGAGGATTTATCGCCTACAGAGTTGTTTCTAACAAAAGTAAAAACGACGAGTCTAAAAAGTCGGGGGATAAAGACCGCCCTACAACTGTAACAGGACTTGTAGTTACAACATCTACTTTTGACAACAACCTTTCATTATCTGGATCTATTGAAGCTAATGAACAAGTAGAAATTCACAGTGAAGTTTCCGGAATTGTTGAAGGTATTTATTTTACTGAAGGCACCTATGTAAATAAAGGGCAGGTACTTTTTAAGGTAAATGATATTGAATTAAGAGCACAATTAAGACAAGCTCAAACAAAAGAAGGTTTAGCGGCTGAAAACGAAAGACGAGCTAAATTATTACTACAAAAAGAAGCTATTAGTCAGGAAGAATTTGACGTTGCAAATGCGGACTATGCTTCTATGAAAGCACAAACTCAATTAATCAAGGCACAAATAGCTAAAACTTCTGTAAAAGCTCCTTTTTCAGGAAAAATTGGTTTGCGTTCTATTTCACCTGGAACTTATATAACTCCTACTGTTTTGGTTGCAAAATTGGTAAACACAGGGAAATTAAAAATAACATTTTCTATTCCGGAAAAATATGCTTCTGAAGTTAGATCAGGTTCAACTATTGATTTTTCAGTATCAGGATCTGATAAAGTATATTCAGCAAAAATATACGCTATCGAACCTGAGGTAGAAGTAGCAACACGTACTTTACAAATTCGTGCTATTGCTGATAATATAGATGGAAAACTTTTCCCTGGAACTTTTGCTGATGTAAAATTACCTTTAAATATTATTAAAGATGCAATTGTAGTTCCGTCAGAAGCCATAGTTCCTGTACAAGATGGTAAAAAAGTATATATCGCCAACATGGGTAAAGCAAAAGAAGTTATGGTTGATGCAACAACCAGAACAGATGCTTCGATTTTAATTCTTTCAGGATTAAAAGCTGGTGATACACTGATTACAAGTGGTGTAATGTCATTAAAAAATGAAGCACCTATAAAAGTTCAAGTTAAAAAATAAAAATAAGGTTTTTAGTTATGAGTTATGGGTTATGAGTTTCTAACTTAAGTCTATTCTCTTTATTCTATTCTCTTTATTCTTAAATCCTACAACATAATGAGTTTATCAACTACAAGCATAAGAAGACCCGTTTTAACCATTGTACTGAATCTTTTGATTATTTTATTCGGTTTCATTGGTTATACTTTTTTGGGTGTTCGAGAATTTCCATCTATTGACCCGGCGCAAGTTTCTATCAGAACAAATTATACCGGAGCCAATTCAGATATTATTGAATCACAAATTACTGAACCCTTAGAAAAAGCTGTAAATGCGATTGACGGAATTCGAAATATTACTTCTTCAAGTAATCAGGGAAGCAGTAATATTACCATAGAATTTAATTTAGATAAAAACTTAGAAGAGGCAGCAAACGATGTTCGTGATAAGGTTTCGCAAGCTATTAGAAGTTTACCGCAAGATATTGATGCACCGCCTGTTGTATCTAAAGCCGATGCTGACAGTGATGCAATTATTTCGATGACTGTTCAAAGTGATAGTCGTAACTCACTAGAATTGAGTGATTATGCTGAGAATGTAATTTCACAACGTTTAGAAACAATCCCCGGCGTAAGTGGTGTTCAAATTTGGGGACAAAAACGTTACGCAATGCGTCTGTGGATTGATCCTGTAAAATTAACCGCCTACCGTTGTACCGTTGCAGATGTCCGTAATGCTCTTAATGCACAAAACGTAGAATTACCTTCTGGAAAACTAACCGGAAACAATACCGAATTAACAGTAAAAACGGTTGGTAACCTTTCTAAACCAGAAGAATTCAATAATATTATTGTTCGTACTGACGGTGATAAAATTGTTCGTTTGAGTGATGTCGGCGGAGCGGAATTAGGACCTGAAAACATTGAAACCAAATTAAGCCAATCCGGGCTTCCGATGATTGGTTTGGCTATTGTTCCGATGCCAGGCGCAAACTATTTAGACATTTCAGCTGAATTTTATAAAAAATACGAAGCTTTAAAGAAAGATCTTCCAAAAGATATTAAATTAAATATTGCGCTTGACAATACTATTTTCGTAAAGAAATCGGTTTTAGAAGTTGCCGAAACCTTAGGAATTTCAATCATTCTGGTAATTATCATTATTTACTTGTTTTTTAGAGACTGGGCCATTGCGTTCCGACCTTTAATTGATATTCCGGTTTCCTTAATTGCTACTTTCTTTATTATGTGGCTTTTTGGATTCTCGATTAACGTATTGACGTTATTGGCAATTGTTTTAGCAACAGGTCTGGTGGTAGATGACGGAATTGTAGTTACTGAAAATATCTTTAAGAAGGTTGAAGAAGGTATGTCACCAATCGAAGCTGCAATCAAAGGTTCTAATGAAATATTTTATGCCGTAATTTCGATTTCGGTAACACTAGCCGCGGTATTCTTACCTGTAATATTCTTAGAAGGTTTCGTCGGTCGACTCTTTAGGGAATTTGGTGTTGTAATTGGTGCCGCGGTATTAATTTCTGCCTTTGTGTCCCTGACTTTAACACCAATGCTGAACGCATATTTAATGAAAGGCGGCGAGCAGAAAAAATCGAAATTCTACGTAAAAACAGAACCTTTTTTCGAAAAATTAAATAGTGGTTATGCTGATTCCTTAAAACGTTTCATGGATAGAAAATGGATCAGTTTTCCGATTCTTATTGCTTGTTTTGGATTAATCTATTTGTTCTTTACCATTCTTCCAAAAGAAACCGCTCCATATGATGACCGTAGTTCGGTTACGATGCGTATGACAACTCCTGAAGGTTCATCTTATGAATATACAGATCGTTTCATGCAGGAAATTTCAAAATTAGTCGATGATTCGATTCCGGAGAAAAAGGTAAGTTTGGTTATTACAGCCCCGGGTTTTGGAGCTTCGGCTACAAATACCGGTTTTATAAGACTTTCCCTTAAAGAGCCGGATGAAAGAAAAAAATCTCAAAAAGATATTGCTGATCAATTAACCAAATGGACAAAACAATATCCGGACGCTAAAACATCTGTAATTCAACAACCTACCATTGCTGTTAACCGACGTGGAGGTTTACCAATACAATATATTATTCAGGCTCCGAATTTTGAAAAATTAAGAGCAAAAATTCCAGTTTTTATGGAAGAAGTTGGAAAAAGTGATGTTTTCTCGACTACAGATGTAAACCTGAAGTTTAATAAACCTGAAATCAACGTTAGTATCGACCGTGAAAAAGCAGAAAGTTTAGGCATTTCAATCATTGATATCGCTCAGACTTTACAACTTTCTTTAAGTGGGCAACGTTTTGGTTATTTCATTAAAAACGGAAAACAATATCAGGTAATTGGTCAGTTTGATCAAAAAGACCGTTCAAAACCTTTGGATTTAACTTCTATGTTTGTAAAAAACAAAAGTGGTGAATTGATTCAGATGGACAACGTTGTTAAAGTTGAAGAACAAAGTAATCCACCACAATTGTATCACAATAACAGATATATGTCGGCGACCGTTTCTGCTGGTTTGGCTCCAGGGAAAAGTATCAGCGATGGTATTGAAGAAATGGACCGAATTAAAGCAAAAGTTTTAGATGAAAGTTTTACCACTGATTTAAGTGGTGAATCAAGAGATTTTGTTGAAAGTAGTTCGAATACTTCTTTCGCTTTTGGATTGGCTTTGTTATTGATCTTTTTAATTCTTGCCGCACAATTTGAAAGTTTTATTGATCCGCTTATAATTATTCTGACGGTACCAATGGCGGTTGCCGGAGCATTATTCTCTTTATGGTTATTCAATCAGACCTGGAACATTTTTAGTCAGATTGGTACTGTAATGCTTATCGGACTGGTAACTAAAAACGGTATTTTGATCGTTGAGTTCGCCAACCAGTTACGAGAACAAGGAAAACCAAAATTAGAAGCTATTTTAGAAGCTTCTGAAGCACGTTTACGTCCAATTTTAATGACGAGTTTAGCGATCGCATTAGGTGCATTGCCAATTGCAATGTCACTGGGTGCAGCATCTACAAGTAGAATCGGAATGGGAGTTGTAATTGTTGGAGGAACAATTTTCTCTTTAGCATTAACACTATTTGTAATTCCAGCAATTTATTTGATGTGGTCTAAAGCCAGAAAACATTATCCGGAATTTGATCACATTGAAGAATACGAAAAAGAAAGTAAATAATTTATTAGCCGCGAATTTGAATCAATTGAATTCGTGGTAAAAGAAAAAAAAATATGAATACTAAAAGTTTGTTCCGCAGTTTATTCTTCTTCTTCTTTTGCATTACAACTATGAATGCTCAGGAAGTACTGACTATTGGAGACGCTATGAAAATAGCGTTAGAAAATAATTTTGAAATTAAGATTGCAAAAAATAACACAAAAATAAGCGAAACTAATGTAACGATTGGAAACGCTGGAATGCTTCCTGTTGCAACTGCTTCGGTTACTGACAACAATAGCATTACAAATTCATCGCAAACACGTCAGGATGGTACTTCGACTTCTTTGGATAATGCAAAAAACAACAGCTTAAATTACGGAGTAAGCTTAGGATGGACGGTTTTTGACGGAATGAAAATGTTTGCCAGACTGGATCAGCTAAAAGAACTTCAAAAACTCGGTGACACTCAGTTAAAACAAACGATTTTAATCAAAATTGCTCAGGTTAATTCTTCATACTACGATTTAGTGCAACAGCAACAGCAATTGTCTGCATTAGATACTACGATCGTGATTTCGCAACAACGTTTAAAATTGGCTCAAAACCGCTTTAGCATAGGTAAAGCTTCAAAATTAGAAGTTTTAAACGCTCAGGTAGATTTAAACTCAGATCAGGTTGCTTTACTAAGACAAAAGGAGTCGTATGCCAATGCCAAAATATTACTCAATCAATATTTAGCACGTGACCCAAAAATCGATTTTAAAGTCACGGATTTGGTTACCGTTGACAATACATTGGTACTTGCCGATTTAATGGATTTGGCACAGAAACAAAACCCTGGTTTAGAAGCTCAGATCATTAATAAACGTATTGCCGAATTGCAATTAAAACAAGTAAAAGCAGATCGATATCCTGTCGTAAATTTAACTTCAGGCTATAACTTTTCAGAAAGTCAGTCAAGTTTAGGCTTTACCAGTCAGGCTTCATCAAAAGGTTTAAATTATGGTTTTAATGCCACTCTGAATGTATTTGATGGTTTTAATCAACATCGAAATGAAAAAGTAGCAAAACTGGAAATTGAAAATTCTCAAATTGCAATTGAGCAACAAAATATGATTTTGAACACACAATTAAGCACCGCTTTTCAGACCTATTTAACCAACTTAGAATTAATTGATCTTGAAGAAGATAACGAAGCTATTGCGAGACAAAACTTAGAAATCACATTGGATAAATTCAAAATTGGAACTATAACAACACTTGATTTCAGAACAGCTCAGCTTAATTATGTTAATGCAAAAGTACGTTACAGTAACGCACAATATGTAGCTAAATTATCTGAAATTGCATTAAAAGAATTAGCTGGAAATATGAATTTTTAAGTAAATTTGTTTCAAAATTTGACTTAAATGATTGCATACAACACTAAGGAGTGGTTTACTTTTATATTTCGTTTTCATAAATCGGATACTGTTCGAAAATTATTTCCAATAATGATAGCGATCGGAATTTATTCCGGAATTGTAGGATATTTAGAAGTAGGATATTTAGGAATTGACAGTAATAATTACATAAAAAACATTCCATTAATGCATGGAATATTAGGGTTTGTAATTTCGCTTTTATTAGTATTCAGAACCAACACAGCTTACGATCGCTGGTGGGAAGCGAGAAAAATGTGGGGTGCTTTGGTAAACAACAGCCGCAATTTTGCCATAAAACTTTCTGCTATTTTAAAAGACGAGAACGATCGTAAATTTTTCAGGAAGTTTATTCCAAGTTATGCGACTATTTTATACAAACATCTCAATAATTCTGAAACAGCAAAACAGCTTTTTGATGATGTAGATTTAGAATTGGATCATCACAAACACAAGCCTAATCAGGTAAAGCGAATGATGTCGCATAAAATTAATGATTTATACGAAGCTAAAAAAATAACAGGCGACCAGCTTATTATTCTAAATAATGAACTGGTTGCTTTTACTGATATCTGTGGTGCTTGTGAGCGTATTAAAAATACGCCTATTCCTTACTCTTACAGTGCTTTTATCAAAAAATTCATTTTCTTTTACACCATGACTTTACCTTTTGGCTACTCCTTAAGTTTAGGCTATTATGTAGTTCCTGTTGTTGTTTTTATTTTTTACGTTCTGGCAAGTTTAGAACTAATTGCAGAAGAAATTGAAGATCCTTTTGGCGATGATGAAAATGATTTACCTATTAAAAAGATTTCTGAAAATATCAAGAAACATGTGGAGGAATTAATTTAAAAAAAAACCTAAACAACTACAAAACAACCACTTAATCGCTAATATAATACTTTCAACGGGAATATTTTGAAATATTCTCAATAAGAAGTAAAATTTGTAATGATATTTTTAGATACAGTTTGACAGTCATCATTTTCAAGCTGTATTTAAATAATGTTTTATCTTACTAATTTTAATTTCTTATTAAAATGAAAAAAATTATCGTAATGCTGATTTTAGCTTTTATGATTGTCAATTGTACTAACGAGCCTTTAAGTACAGACATTCAAACTGATGCTAAAGAAACGAAAAGTTCATCTCTAACTGCCAAAGGAACTTATTCAGAATGTGATCCCATTTCAATTAACATCATGGCCGGCCAATTTACGAATGCCGGTAAAATTTTAGTTGAAAATGATGCAACAAATCTTTATGTAACCTACAATGCGCTTGAAAATTGGTTTTTTAGTGAAATGCATTTATATGTTGGCTCTTTCGCCAATGTGCCTGCAAAAAATGGAAACCCGATTCCTGGACAATTTCCTTATAAAAAATCTTTTAATCCATTAGTTCAAACCTACACTTTTACAATCCCGCTTTCCAGCATAATTCTCGATGCTAATAAGTGCTTTTACATTGCTGCTCACTCCAGTATGAAAAATATTATTAATGGAACGGTTGTAAGAACTGAAACGGGTTGGGCTGGAGATATTAAATTTCCAGGAAAAAACTGGGCAACTTATTTTAATTACTGCCTTAGAACCTGTACGAATGAGGATCCCCCGGGAGAGACTACTTGCGATACTGCTTATATGTTTGGAAATAACACCTTTAACGGTCTTGGATTATCCGAAAAATGGGGTTGGGTAACTTTTTACAGCAATGTTGTAAATGGTTCTTATACATACAATTTATATGCAGGAGCAGGACAAAATGATATTAGTAAAGGATATTTAGCAGGCACTGTTACCGTTAACGTTCAGGGAAGCAACATCAGTATTACGATCAATGCAACGCATCCAGGAACAGTATTTACAGAAACTCATGTTTACTTATCTGATGCTATTCCGACAACTGCAGCTCCCGGTCAATACGGAAATCAACACTCACTAAACAATACTACGTCTGATACTTACAATCTAACTTATAGTGGAGATGGTAGTTTCTGGTTAATAGTACATGCGGGGGTTTGTACAACTGAATAAATTATATTTTTTTAAGAAAGAGAAAAAGAAGAGAACTTAGGTTCTCTTCTTTTTTATCCTTTCAGAATGAAATCAATTGAAAACCAATGTTTTAAAACATATTTCATTTAAATAGTTAGATTTCTTTCTGGTATTTTTTCCTATATTAGTAAAATGTTAAAGGCACACTTATTAATAGTATTATTTCTATTTGCAAATTTAGGATTTAGTCAGTCTGAATGCTATAATTCAGATTTTTCAGCTGGAACTTTTTCAGGATGGGAAGGCTTTACCGGTTTGTATCATACTCCTAACGCACGAAAAGGCATTGTAGATAACAGACATAAAATCATAACTATTTCGAGCTTTGATCCCAGAACCTGTTATCAGTTATCCACAATACCGCCCGGTGAAAACTTTTCAGTAAGACTGGGAAATGAATTAGGCGGCAGTGAAGCGGAAATGCTGGTTTATACAATGGACGTCACACCAGAAAATAGCATTTTTTTATACAAATATGCTATTGTAATTGAAGATCCAGGTCATATACCTGAGGAACAGCCTGAGTTCAGTGTGCAAATAACAGATGCTGCCGGAAAAACAATTGATCCTTTATGTGGTGCTTACAAAGTTTATGCAGGTCAGGCAGATCAGGATTTTAATACCTGTATTTATGATAATCCTTTAACTTACAAAAAGAGTACAGTACGGTGGACAAAATGGAACACAGTTGGTATCAATTTGTCTGCTTATATAGGAACAACCGTTAAAATTGAATTCACTACAAAAGATTGTGCTTTTATACAGCATTTTGGGTATGCCTATATTTCTGCTAAATGTGCTAAATTAAAAGCTGATTTAAAATTATGTGGTAATGATACTACTTTTGAATTAAGTGCACCTTACGGGTTTAGTAAGTACCTTTGGACTTATAAGGGTCAGCTAGTTGGCCTGGCGGAAAGAACAACAACTCTATCTTTGACAGCTTATCCTGAAGGTGCCATTTTTGAATGTACTATGACTGCTTTTAGTAATTCGAATGTCTGTGAATCAAAAATACAGATTGCGCTGACCAAACCCGCAAAAATTACACCTTTGTTTGAAACAACCAGTTCCTGCATTACCGAACAGAGCGCTTTTAATCCCGTAATTTTTAAAAACCAAACCGTAGGTAATTACCCTGATTTAAAATGGAACTGGGATTTTGGAGACGGAACAACTTCAAATGAAAAAGATCCAAAACATGTTTTTATTTCTTCGGGAAATTATAGCGTAAAACTAACGGCCGAAACCGAAAGTGGTTGTTCATTTAATATAATTAAAGATGTTTTCATTGACAATAATCTCATTTCAGAGCCTGTTTTAAATCCTAATCAGACATTTTGTAATCAAAATGCGACTATTGGTGCTATAAATGCAAATAATCAAAATCTGAAATGGTTTAGTTCGTTAGCCTCTCCTATTGAATTGCCAGATACAACAGCTTTAGTTGATAAAACTACCTACTATGCTTCGATAAGTAATGGCTGCTTAGGAAAACGACTTGCTTTTGTTGCCTCCGTTTTAAATATTCCTCCTCCCACCGGCACTGATACACAGTATTTTTGCGCGATTGACAAACCAAAACTTGCGAATTTAGCTGCAAAAGGTAATGGAATAAAATGGTTTAAAAACCTAACAGATTTGAATGCTTTAAATTCTTCGACAACATTAAATAATACTACCTATTATGCCTCGCAAACCGATTTAAAAACTGGCTGTGAGAGTAAAGATCGTCTTAAAGTTAATGTCGTTTTGCAGGATCCGGTAAATACTTTAACTACAGGTTATAAGAAGGAATTGTGTTTAGATGACGAATTAATCATTCGGTCTTTGAGAGATGAAAACGCAGAAATGATTTTTTATGATTCAGAAAATGCTATTACTCCCCTTTCGGATAGTACTCCTATTCGTAGCGGAGCTACTTATTATGCTGCCACATTTGACCCTGAAACTAATTGCGAAAGTATAAAAAGAGCCCCTGTATCGGTTTCAACAATTAAATGTGAATTGGTTGTATATAATTCTATCACAATCGATGGAAATAATATGAACAATTACTTTGTAATAAAAAATATCGAATTTTTTCCTGAAAATACCGTTGAAATTTACAATCGTTTTGGCCAATTAGTTTATAAAACAGCTAAATATGGTATAAATGAAAATTATTTTTATGGAGAAGCAAATGCCGGAGAAGTATTTCAAAAGAGTAAAAAACTACCAACGGGTTCCTATTTTTATATCATAAACTTTAAGAAGACTGTTTCATCAGAAAATAATTTGCGAAAAGGTTTTCTTTATATCAGCAACAATGAATAGCGCTTTAAAAAAAATACTCGTTTTTGTTGCAGTCTTACTTTTACCTTATGTTGTTATATCACAAAACGATGCTAAATTATCGATCTTCAATTATAATCCATTGATTTACAACCCTGCTTATGCAGGTGCAGCTGATGGACTTAATATAGCCGGTATTTATTCCACACAATGGTATGGGTTTGATGGTGCACCAAAAACACAATATTTGTCAGCAGATACCAAATTACCTTATCAAAAAATAGGACTTGGATTAAGTTTGTACCATGATGTCATTGGACCGGCGAGAGAATATAATATTGAGGGAAATTTTGCCTATTATCTCGATTTAAACTATAAATACAAATTAGCATTAGGACTAAAATCCGGGTTGAACTCCTATAAAGTCGATATCAACCAATTGGAGGTTTATCAACCTGGCGAAGATGTTTTTAATTCTGGTTTTGCAAACCAGTTATCACTAGTCATGGGATTGGGTGTAAACCTTTATTCAGATAAATTTTTCATTGGTATTTCAATACCAAATGTATTGGCGTCGAAGTATTATAATGCAGATAATTCAACCGTTCTTTCAAAAAGAAAAAGCAATTATTATCTAAACACAGGTTATAGATTTGAATTGAGACGTGATGTTAGTTTAACACCAGCAGCATTGATTCGGGTTACTGAAGGAGCACCGGTAAGCGTCCTTACCTCCTTAAATTTAAATTGGTATGAAAAATACATCGCAAGTTTAAATTTTGATTATAACTCCAGCGTCGGATTACTTTTTGGTGTTCGTTTATTTGACAATTTTAAAGTTGGTTATTCTTATGATCAATCCATAACCAAATTTAGTCGTTACAATAATGGCACTCACACCTTCCTTCTAACCTATACTCTATTGAACGAAAACAGTGAAAAATGCAGCTGCAAAATTTATTAATTTTATACATGTTTGATGAAAGATTATTATCTGTAAAGTCTGAAAAACTCAATTGTTTACCACCGATAACATCATAAAAAATAAAATTCACTTCTGCATTTATCTTTTTATGAATAATTAATAAAATAATCTTTTCTAAAACACAGTACGCTGCAAAAACTGGTTTACAATAAATTAAAAACCCATCAAAAAAACCAAATAAATTGTTTCCAACTCCAACTCGCAATCCTTATATTTGTATCCTCATATAAGAATAAAATATAACATGAAAATATCTTACAACTGGTTAAAACAATTTATTAAAACAGACTGGACATCTGAACAAACTTCAGAATTGCTGACAGATTTAGGTCTGGAAGTCGAAGTTGTCGAAAAATACCAGTCAATAAAAGGTGGTTTAGAAGGAGTTGTTGTAGGACACGTACTTACTTGCGAAAAACACCCTGATGCCGACAGATTAAAAGTTACAACTGTAAATATTGGTTTAGAAGCTCCTGTGCAAATCGTTTGTGGAGCTGCTAATGTTGCTGCGGGACAAAAAGTTCCTGTTGCAACTATCGGAACAGTTTTATATGATAAAGAAGGAACCGAATTCACTATTAAAAAAGGAAAAATTCGCGGACAGGAAAGTCACGGAATGATTTGTGCCGAAGATGAATTAGGTTTAGGTACTAGTCATGAAGGAATTATGGTTCTTGATGATGCTTTAAAACCAGGAACACCAGCTTCTGTAGTTTTCAAGATTGCAAATGATGAAGTATTCGAGATTGGATTAACGCCAAACCGTGCTGACGCGATGAGCCATTATGGAACTGCGCGTGATTTAAGAGCCGGAATGTTGCAGCGTGGTGTAAATATCGAATTGATCACACCATCTGTAAGCAACTTCAGAGTTGACATGCGTACCTTAAAAATCGATGTTAATGTAGAAGAACCTCAATTAGCACCAAGATATTGCGGGGTAACTATTTCAGGAATTACGGTTCAGGAATCTCCTTCGTGGTTACAAGATCGTTTAAAAGCTATTGGATTAACTCCAAAAAATAATATTGTAGATGTCACTAATTATGTTTTACATGAATTGGGACAGCCTTTACACGCGTTTGACGCAGCAAAAATCAACGGAAAAATAATTGTAAAAACCCTTCCTGAGGGAACTAAATTTACCACTTTAGATGATGTTGAAAGAACATTGCACAAAGAAGATTTAATGATTTGCGACGAAAAAGGTCCGTTATGTATTGCGGGTGTTTTTGGAGGAAAAAAATCAGGAGTTTCAGACGGTACAACTTCTATATTCTTAGAAAGTGCTTATTTTGATGCTGTAAGTATTCGTAAAACGGCAAAAAGACACGGATTAAACACAGATGCTTCTTTTAGATTTGAAAGAGGAATTGACCCAACAATTACAGAATATGCTTTAAAACGTGCAGCCATTTTAATTTTGGAAGTTGCAGGTGGTAAACTGACTTCTGATGTAGTGGAAGTTTATCCTAAAAAAATAGAAGATTTCTCTGTTTTATTGAATTTCAGTCATGTTTACAAAATTATTGGACAGGAAATTCCAAAAGATACCATCAAGAAAATACTGGTTTCTTTAGATATCAAAGTAAACAGTGTTTCTGATTCTGGTTTAGGATTGACAATTCCGGCTTATCGTGTGGATGTGCAGCGTGAAATTGACGTAATTGAAGAAATCTTAAGAGTTTATGGGTACAACAACATTAATTTCTCTAAGAAATTCAATGCAACTGTTGCCAACTCACCAAGAACGGAAGATTATAAAGTACAAAATGTAATTGCTTCTCAATTGAATTCACAAGGTTTCCATGAAATGATGGCGAATTCATTGACTACTGCAGCATATGCGAAATTGTCAACTTCGCTAAAAGAAGAACACAATGTAACCATGCTGAATCCGTTGAGCAGTGACTTATCTACAATGCGTCAATCGTTATTGTTTTCAGGACTGGAAGCTATTTCATACAATATCAACAGAAGAAATTCTGATTTAAAATTATTTGAATTCGGAAAAACATATCACAAGTACCTTAACGGTTATGAGGAACACAAGCATCTTTCATTATTGGTTTCAGGAAACAGAAATAAAGAAAGCTGGACAAATCCTCAAAAAACTACCGATTTCTTTTTAATGAAAGGATATGTAAAAGGAATTTTAGCACGTTTAGGAATTGATAAAATTTCGAATGCTCCGGTTCAAACTGATATCTTTTCAGAAGGAACTGCGATTTGCTACAACAATGATACTTTAGTTGAAATGGGTGTAGTTAAGAAATCAATTTTAAAGCATTTCGGAATCAAACAAGATGTTTATTATGCAGATTTCAATTGGGATTTAATCCTAAAAATTATCACTGGTAAAATCAAATATTCTGAAATTCCTAAATATCCTGAAGTTCGTAGAGATTTAGCTTTGCTAATTGACCAAAGTACAACCTATGAAAGTATCTTTAATTTGGCTAAACAAACTGAGAAAGCGCTTTTAAAAGATATTAATTTATTTGATGTTTATGAAGGTAAAAATCTTCCGGAAGGCAAAAAATCATACGCCTTGAGTTTTACCATTCAGGATAATACAAAGACCCTTACAGACAGTCAGATTGATAAAATAATGTCAAAACTACAACAAACTTTTGAAACTGAACTTGGAGCAGTTTTGAGATAGAAAATATGTCTTTATAAATAAGAAATCCCAATTCTACTAAATTTAGAATTGGGATTTTTTTTTATTCTTCTCTCTTCCGAAAATTAATATGTAATAGCCGAAAATATAGGATAGTTTCTAATTTTTTCTTTACCATTTAAAAAACTTAACTCCATTAAAAAATTACACTGAATAATTTCACCGCCTAATTTTTCAACTAGTTCACAAACTGCTTTTGCTGTTCCGCCAGTAGCCAAAACATCATCATGAATTAAGACGCGATCTCCCTTCTTAATAGCATCTGTATGCATCTCCAGTCTATCTAAACCGTATTCGAGTTCATATGAGGCTGAAATCGTTTCAAATGGCAACTTCTTAGGCTTTCTAACGGGAACAAAACCTGCATTCAATTCTTCTGCCAATAATATACCGAAGAAAAAACCACGACTCTCCGCTCCTACCACCTTATCAATTTTTTGCCCTTCTAAAGATTCTACTAAAATTTTGAGGCATTCTTTCCTTGCAATTGGATCATTTAATAGCGGAGTGATATCTTTAAACAAAATTCCTTCTTTAGGAAAGTCCTGAATATCACGTATATAATTTTCAATCTTCATTTTTTTTTATTTTTATGTTATTTTATGCTTGCATATCTCGCATTTATACCTATCTTTGCACCCGCAATAAGCAATCAACAAAGCTACGAAAAAATAGCTAATTGATAACAAAAAGGCCTCGTGGCGCAACTGAATAGCGCACTTGATTACGGCTCAAGAGGTTACTGGTTTGAATCCAGTCGAGGTCACTACAAAGCCAAACGGCGTCAATTAAAGACAATTGACGCCGTTTTTTATTTATAGAATTATTAATCAATACCTTCGTATTTTTTTTGTTTTTGTTTCCTTTTTTAAAGACATAAAAATCAGGAAATAGTTGATAAAAAAAAATGACCAATCTAATAAATATAACAGAAATTGTAAATTCAAAGTGCAATAACTTAACAGGATTCGAGCACTACATGTATAGCAAATTAGAGTTTCACACTCGCATGGATTCCTATTTTTGAGAATATTTCCGTAAGTCGTTATTAAGGTTTTAAAACACGGCATAACACATATATATTCTACAAATAATTCAAAAATTAATTTTGCAGAGTTTTGTGACAGAATCGTGGCGCATGGAGTTTTTGAAAAGTAGAAACTTAGCAAAATCAAGGCTTGACGAGTTTAGGTTCGAAACTGCAGATACCAAGATTATGATACAAAAATATGAGTATTACAGCCAGGAGATTATACTTTCTAACTAAACAAAAATATGCTAATTCAAATGATTTTGATTTAGCATTTTTAAAACTATAGATAATTCTGAAAGGCTTCAGCTGCTTTCTTTTGGTAGGCATCTTTAAGAGATATAACCGTTGCTTCACGTAGCATATTTTTGCCCTGGATGGGAATGGTTGAAAGACCTATATCATCAACACTAACTTGCGTCAGAATTGTATTCCAAACACCCGTTTTAACCAGTTCCAACAATGTAGAAATATCATTTATTTCGACCAGTACATTAGGTTTGAGTTTTTTTAGTTTCAACAGGTTGTTTATGAATTGAATGGTACTGTACCCGCTGTCGGGAAAAGCAAGAGGCAAATCCATGATTTCTTTCAAGGAAATGGAAGATCGTCCTGCAATATTAGAATTTTTAGAAACTACCAAGGTCATAGGAGAAGAAAACAAGCTTCGATACCTGAGATGCACATCATCAGCTTGTTCTCTAAAGGTTAGTACAAAATCTAATTCGGTAGAATTAAGCCTATCTATCAGTTCTGTCGATGTTCCAAATACGATCTTCACTTTAATATCAGGGAATTTTTCCGAAAACAAAATCAGTGCTCTGGTAAGAAGGTTCCGTAAAGCATAAGTAACACCTATTGATAAACTCCCCACATTGAGATTATTCAGATCTTTCATCATTATAAGCCCATCATTGGCACGGCTAACACTTTGAAATGCAAATTCCGAAAACAGTAATCCAGCCTCTGTGAGTGTAATTCTTTTTCCAATACGGTTGAATAAAGGAACATTAATTTCTTCTTCCAATTGCTTTATCTGCTGTGAAAGGGTACTCTGACTTATATTCAGTTGGTTGGCTGCTTCTGTAAAATTGAGAAGTTCCTTAGCTTTCAGAAAGTATCTAAGCTGACGTAGTTCCATTTTTAAATCGGTTTTTACGATTGATTTAATCGAAATAAAGCGTTTTGCAAATTTATAAAATCTACAGAGATTTGCAGTATTAATATAAATAATTTTAAAGATGAGTGATTCTTCGAACCTTCCTCTCTTAAACAAAAGAAAGGACATCGGTACTATTACCTTAAAAACACTTGATCATTACGATTTATCTAGTAAAGAAAAAGATTTTTTAAGTCGGCACAAACCAGAAAACAAACTAATCATATACGGCACACTTGCTCCGGGTAAGCCGAACCATCATAAGATAAGCCACATCAAAGGCGAATGGAAATCGGGTCTATTGAAAGGGGGAAAACTTGAAACAAAAGGCTGGGGTGCAGAACTTGGCTTTAACGGTTTTGTACCAGTTTCTGAGAATGAACAGACAGATATCCCCTGCTATGTTCTCTTTTCAGACGATTTGCACAAAAACTGGGATTATCTGGATGAATTTGAAGGCAGTGGCTATAAACGAATACTAGCGATATATGAACTTGAAGACAAAAAACAGAGTATTGGGTACCTATACGCAATCAACGGCTAAAAAGCCTTTTGTACTGCCCTTACTAGAAGATATAAAAAGTAACGAAAAGGTTGATAAAGAAAGTAAAAGGTTCCGGAATATACAATTGACTATTTTTCTTTCTGGACTTTCGGTTTTTGCACAATTATATCTTTTTCAGCCACTCTTGTTGACACTAGCCAATGAATTCGGAATTTCGGCAGGTGATAGTTCATGGCTGGTATCTTCCTCTACACTAGGAATGGCTCTGGGTCTTTTATACTTTGCATTCAAATCAGACAGTTTCTCCCGTAAAAAGCAGATGCTTTTTGCAATGGTATCTTCTTCTATTCTGACCATTGCTTCAGTCTGGATATATAATTTTCCGCTTCTTATTTTAATTGGTATCATTAAGGGTTTTGTTATAGCGGGAGTTTCATCTGTTGCATTGCCATATTTAACTGAAGAAGTAAAACTTTCCGCGTTAGGTCTTGCTATTAGCATGTATCTTAATGGAAATACAATTGGGGGAATGAGCGGCAGAATTGTAACTACAGTCTTGTATGGTGAAATAGGTTGGCGCAATACAATAATGATTATAGGCATTATCAGCATGATCTTATCAGTTGTCTTCTGGAGATACTTTCCCCAGTCCCGTTTTTTTCAACCACAAAAGACAGACTTTACTCTGAAATATAGGGAAATGAAAAGTTTTGTTTTTGATTCATACATGTTGCGCTTATATATTATAGGCTTTTTGATAATGGGAACTTTTGTAAGTATATATAATTACCTTACTTATAACCTGGAAGCTCCACCCTTTTCATTGAGCCATATTTTCATCGCTTTTATTTTTATGATTTATACTTTTGGTTTGCTTGGCACTACTATCATCGGAAGGTTATCCGAAAGATTTGAAACTCGAACGCTTCTAATCAGTTCCCTTTTGTTAATGATTATAGGCATAATATTATTGCTTTCAGGTAGTCTAATGTTCGTTATCGTGGGGCTGATAATTGTAACACTAGCTTTTTTTGCTTCACACACTATGGCAAGCCGAATGGTGGTGTTGCACGCCAAAACAGGCAAAAGTTCCGCTACCTCACTCTATTGGTTATTCTATTATTTGGGTTCGGCAGTTATGGGAAGTGGTACTGGATATCTTTTACATGCTACTTCTTGGAGCGTTTTTGTATGGTTACTTGCCGGAGCAGTATTTGTCACGCTTTTATTATCCTATAAAAGTTGAAAATCTCATTTAAAGATATTGATCACGCAAATGCTAAATCAAAAGCAATAATCACAACTCCGTAGTAGTGAGATTGATTTGTAATTCTAATATGTCCTAATTAATATTAGGTGTCAATCAGTATGTATATTTCTCATATGCTCATTGACACCTTTTTGTGGTATTTAAAATATCCGTATTTGATTTTTTACCTGATATCGCTATCTTGATCTTTACTTTGCTAATATCATTCTATTAGATAGTTATTTTGCATTTATATTCCAATAGAATTTATACGATATAATTTACTAACATTATCGCGTTTTACACCTTGAACAGTTATTCAGGTAACACTATTCACAAGCACTCAAAGCCAAGTCGTTAATCTCAGCTACACGGTGCAAATGTTCAATACCTTCTATAAATCCTGAACTTAAAAAAGCAACTGTTAGATCTCGTTCTGGGTCAACCATCCAAGCTGTTGATCCTCCACCCATTCCCGCTATTGCTTTTTCAGACGCAGTACTACCGCAGGGAGTTAAGAAATGTCCTTTGCCACGAGTATAACCCCCAATAAGATGAAAATTAGCAGGAAAAGACACGCCTCTTTTCTCGTTTTCTGCAAAATCCCAAGCGTGGTTAATCATATCTCCGGTACTGTTTTGACTTGCATACTCAAACAATGATTTAGATATCAAGCGATATTTCCCGGTATTTCCCTGTTGACGCATAGCATCAGCAAATTTAAATAAATCGTCAATGGTTGTAAAGCCTCCACCGCCAGGCACAATGCCATTTGCAAAGGAATCAAGCATTGTTGCTGTGACAGCAGATGAAGGTGTACTCATTTTTTCAGTATAGGCAACTGGAACACGGCGAGAGTTGTTTGGTTCTGACAGGCCAAATGAAGTGTCATACATTTCTAATGGTTCAAACAGATCTTCACGGGCAATGTCTTTAAATTTACGCTTTTTAGGATCAGTTAATTCTATCATTTTTCCAACCAAAGCATGACTTGCAATTTGAGTATAAGCAGAACGAGAACCAGTTTCGTAAACGAGCGGTTGTGAAGAATAAGCTGTAATCATTTTATCCAAATCAATCAAATCAGCAATAGAGTAAGGAAAAGGCGGAGCAATTGATGCATGCACTCCCGCTGTGTGGTTTAGCAAGTGGCGAAGCGTAATTTTGTCTTTACCAAATGTGCTGAAATTTGGAATTATATCACCAACAAAAGTATTTAATGACAATAGTCCTTTATCTACAAAATGTAGTGCCAATGCAGATGTAAAAGATTTAGCACAAGACATCGTCAAGTAAAGATCTTCAAAACTACTTTCACGCAAGCCACTGGCAGTACCAAAAGTTTTTCTGTATCCAATTTTGCCACCACGAGCAACAATAACTGCAGCCCCAAAAGTTTGACCATTATCAATGCGTTTCTGAATGGCATTATCTAAATTCTTTAAAGCCTGTTCATTCAATCCAATTTCTGACGGTTTTTTGATTTCAAAGTCCATATTTTTTTTACATTTTTTGCTATTCTTAGAGCAAAGATAAACTCGTGAAAAACAATTCTTCTTAAATTAATTTAAGAATTAAAAATGCAACACTATTTATTTATCCCTTAATAATGTTGCTTTTAAATTACTATACCAAACGGGTGTTAATCCTAAGAAACTTGCGATATCTTTCGATTTGAATCGATGAAAAATATCTGGATAATTTAGCCAAAGCCATTTTAAAAATTCTATTTTTGAAAGGCCAATTTGATGGTTTTGAATTTGATTCATGAGTCCGAAAGATTTTAGACTTCCTTTTAATGCAAACTCAAAATAAACTTCATCCTTCAATCCTGATTTTAGTATATCGAGAATATTAATCTCTAAAACTTCGGTGGATTCATTGGCAACAATTTGATATTGAACGAATGAGTTATGACTATTTATATAAATACTCCCTACAATAGGAATTAAATCTTCAGAATGAAACATAATCGCTCGTCGATCGCCCTTCTCTGTAAGAACATAACGTACCATACTTCCTTTTAAAATATAGAAAATTTTAGAACTTTGAGCCTTTTCCTCTACTAAAACATCATTTTTTTTACTGGTAAAAATTCGAGCATTTTCAATAAGAACTTGCATAAATTCTGAACTAATTTTTTTTGGAAAAATCGATCGAATGATTTTAATTTGTTTAGAAGTTAGCATTTCATAAAAAAAAATGTTAGCAATCGGGTTCTCTCGTATATGTAAGAATCAAATATAAGAAATTAAATTCTTTAAAAGTTAATCCACTAATTTACAGAATGACTTAAATATAGATATCTGTAAACATTTGATTTTTTGTTTCAAGATGTGAAAAACCTCAATTAAAAAGAAGAAATCTAGTATTAGTGGTAATTTAGGAGTTGGAGCTAAAAACTTTTTAATCTATGGAAGGGACCTCTTTTGCTACAAATAATTAAGGCGGTTTTTAAGACATTTCATTAGACTGCCTTTTGTGGCAGAATCGGGGCACACCAGTATTGTAAAAATAGAAAACGAGCTATGATAGCCAATCCAACTGTTAGGTTCGAATCTGCGGCTGAACATTTATTTTATTCTCCGACTAAATTTTGTTCAATAAAAATTACATTTTTCAATAGCTAAGCCAATACGAGGTTTACAGTAATTATTAGTTATAAATCGGCATCAATCCCCAACAGGACATCCAAACCAAATTGCTCAAGCCACTGAAAGTCATGCCCTACCGGTAGTAAGCCAATCTCTTTAAATCTTCTATAAAATTTATTGAAATTTGTCCTTTAGAGGTCACTACACAGCCAAATGGCGTCAATTGAAGACAATTGACGCCATTTTTTATTAAAAAAAAACTAAAAATCAACACATTAGATTATTTTTTTTTATTTTCATTTACTTTTTTAAAGGGATCACGTGAAAATTCTAGGGTTAGGCAAAAAATAAAGTTTACAACTTTTTTTTCATCCAAAAACATATCACTGTACATCTTCGAAATCTTCCGGTAAAAAAATAGTACTATGCTGATCAGTTTAAAAATCAATTATAGAGATTTGCTTTTAAAAACCATCAATTTTTCTCTTATCATATCATTTATAGTGTAGGATATGCCTCCCATTCCAAGACCGGAGGCATCTCTTCCTCCAAACGGCATCCAGTCTACTCTAAAAGCAGTATTGTCATTAATCATTACGGCAGTTGCATTCAGTTTTTTTGTAACATCTAATGCAACATCTAGATTTTTTGTAAAGACAGCGGCCTGAAAATGAACCTCCAAAGCATTTGCTTTTTTTATAGCTTCTTCCCTATTTGTAAAAGGATAAATACATACAACCGGACCGAAAATCTCGTTTGTTGATACTTTAGAATCTTCTGAGGGATTAAATAAAACTGTTGGCTGAAATGTTGTATCAGAAATACGTTTTCCTCCAGTTATTAATTTTGCCCCTTCTTCAATTGCTTCGTTAACCCATTCTTCAACACGATTAACTTCTTTTGGAGTTATAAGCGAGCCTACATCTGTCTTTTCATCAAACGGATTTCCAACGATTAATTTTTGGGTTGCCCTAGAAAATTCTTCAATAAAACGGTCACAAATTTCCTGATTTACGTAAATTTTCTGAACCGAAACACAAACCTGGCCTGCATGGTAAAAACCGCCTTTTACCAAATCCGGAATCATTTCGCTAAAATCGGCGTCACTTTCTACAATGACCGGTGCGGCACCACCATGTTCTAAAGCAGCACGAGTTCCGGGAGCTAGTTTACTTTTTAAAGACCATCCAACTTTTGCTGAACCAATAAAAGAGAAAAAATGAATTCTGGCATCTGTAACTAACAATTCGGCAGTTTCATTATCACATAAAACGACTTGCAGCCATCCTTCAGGTAAACCAGCTTCATTTAAAATATCAGCCAAAGCAAGACCCGATAATGGCGTACTACTTGCGGGTTTAAATATAACCGGACAACCTGCAGCAACTGCCGTAACGATTTGGTGAACCGCTAAATTTAGCGGATGATTAAACGCACTAACAGCAACCACAACGCCAATAGGTTCTTTTGAAGTAAAAGCAATTCTGTTTAACGAAACTTCTGTAAGTCCCATCGGGATTTGTTCTCCTTTTATTTGTGATATGTGTTCGGCAGCCAGTTTTACACCTTTGATGGCTCTCAGTATTTCTGCTTTCGAATCCTTATAAGGTTTTCCGCCTTCGCTTATGGCGATATGTATTAATTCCTCGCTTCTTTCATTCATTATAAAAGCTGCTTTTTCTAATATCTCAATTCTTCTAAAAGCGGGAATCCAACTAGACTGGTCGTTGAATAAGTTTTGAGCAGTAGTCAATATCTTTTCGATATTACTTTTATCAATTAAAGGCAATTCTTTTACAAGACTTTGATCGTATGGGAATATTATTTTTGTGGTATTTTCCATAAATGTGATTTTAATATGTAATTCTAAAAAACCATGGTTTACTCTTGAAATTATTACATCACGGTTTGTTCCTTAAATTTAGTCAAATTGCTTATAAAAACAATCCATTTTCTCATTAAAAATCCTGAATAGTAGGTCTGATTACAATTTCGTTGATATCAACATCTGCAGGTTGTTCAATAGCAAAAGCGATTGCTCTGGCTACTGATGAAGCAGGAATAGCCAATTTATAAAACTCGTTAACTCCTACAGCACTTTCCTGATGGTTTGTACTTAATTTTAGTTCCGAATCTATCGCTCCGGGTTCAATCGTTGTGGTTCTTATATTTCGTCCAACTTCATGTCTTAGTCCTTCACTTATGGCTCTTACAGCATATTTTGTTCCGCTGTAAACTGTACCTCCTGGACTGAAAACTTTGATTCCTGCAACAGAGCCCAAATTGATAAAGTGACCCGATTCTTGTTTTTGAAAGATAGGCAAAGCGGCAGCTATGCCGTAAAGCACACCCTTAATATTAATGTCAATCATACTATCCCATTCATCAGTTCTAACTTCTGACATGGGTGCAATAGGCATTATACCGGCATTATTAATCAATACATCAATTTTTCCGTAGGTCGTTACGGCTTTATCTACTAAGGCCTTTACTTGTACTTTACTGGTTACATCGGTTACCTGATATAGCGCTGTTCCGCTTTTTGCATTAATATCGCTTACAATCTGTTCTAATTTATCTTTACGTCTTGCCCCCAGAACAACAATAGCTCCTTTTTCTGCAAGATATTTTGCTGTTTCTTCACCTAAGCCACTACTGGCTCCGGTAATCACAATAACTTTGTTTTTAATATTATTTTCCATTTTAATTTATGTAATGATTTTGTGTGATTTAACTACGATTTTGTAAAGCATTGGCACCGGCAATGGCTACTTCCCGATCTTGTTCTACAGAGCCTCCGGAAACACCAATTGCTCCAATGCTTTTATTATTTCGATCTTTTAACAATACGCCTCCGGCAAATGAAATAAGACCGCCATTTGAATGTTCGATATTATAGAGAGAACCGCCAGGCTGCGATAATTTTCCAATTTCTCCTGAATCAATATCAAAGAAACGCGAAGTCTTTGCTTTCTTTATTGCTATATCTGCACATCCCAAAAGTGCTCCATCCATTCTTAAAAAGCATTTTAGATTGGCTCCTTCATCAACTATGGCAATATTCATAGCAACTCCAATTTCTTTTGCTTTAGCCTTTGCTGCTTCAATAATTTTTTCAGATTGATTTAATTTAACATTCATAGTTTGCATGTGTTTTATTTACAAATAAGGTACAGGCGTAGCTAAAACAATTTCTCTATTATCTAATAGAGGAACAATATGACCCAAAATTAAATTTTGGAAATAGGATGAATTTCTATGTGCTGCAACTGCAGTTTCATTTGTATATCCTTCAAATAATAGTATTATATTTTTATCTGAATTACTTTGATGAACTTTATAAAACAGGTTTCCATTTTCTTGGATACTTTCGTCATGTACTGTTTTTAGTATATTTAAAACGTTTTCAACCTGACCTTCTTTAACTTTCCATGTCGCAAAAACATGAACCTGATTTTGATTTTCCATTTTAATTTTTTTTTATAATTATTTTTCAGTTTTAATAATAAAATTATACTGACCTTCTCTTCTTTAAAAAGGTCAATACAATTAAGAAATTACTTTTTAAGAGATTCTAATATGATAATCATCTTTTCAGCTACTCCTTTTGCAGAAGCAGGATTTTGTCCTGTAACCAGATTACCGTCTGCAATACTGTGAGCAGACCATACTGCAGCTGCGTGAAATTTTGCGCCTTGTTTCGTTAAGGCAGTTTCAAGCAAGAAAGGAACATCAGCAATAGCGTAACCTCTTTCTTCTTCATCTGTAAAAGAGGTAATGTTTTTACCATTTACCAGATAAGTTCCGTTGCTTAGTTTTACATTTAATAAAGCTACCGGACCGTGACACACTGCTCCAACAATTGCATTTCGTTCGTAAGTTTCTCTAATCACTTTTTTCAAAAGTTCATTTTCCGGCATATCTACCATTGGCGCTAATCCTCCTGGTACAAAAACCGCATCATATTTACTAACATCAACCGTTGAAAGTTTAACCGCTTTCTGCATCGCTTCCCATCCTTTTCCGGTTAGAAAAGCAAGATTATCAGAATCATTTGCAAGATTAAGCGCATCTAAATAAGGTGTGTCTCCTGTTAAACTTGCAAAATCTATTTGGTAATTTGCTCTGTCAAATTCTGCATACGGATGTGCAACTTCTGGAAGAAATGTACCTGTTCTTCTGTTGTTTGGTCCAATTGCATTGGCATTCGATACGATAATTAAAATTTTCTTGTTCATTTTTGTTTCGTTTTTAAGGGTTGTTTTTTGTTTTATTGAGGTGTCTTCTTTTTTAGTTTGTCCATAAGAAGATAAAAAGGCAAGTGCCACTGATAAAATCATAATCTTTTTCATTTCTATAAATTTTTAAGTTGTTAATGAATTATTTATAGGGCAAATTTATGCCAGCTCTACTCCTCAGTACGAGGAGAAAAGTCACAAAAAAAGTGTGATGAGAATCACACTTTGAGAATTAATAGTTATGTTATTTGGTGTTAGAGTAAAGCCTGCTAAGGGTTTCGCGGCTGACACCTAGATATTCAGCAATATATTTCTTGGGAATTTTTTGCATAAGATTTGGATACAGATTTGCAAATTCTTTATACCGCTGTTGCGGATTATTAGCCAGTAACGAAATTACCCTTTGCTGAAGAGCTATATAGCCTTTGGTGAGTTTTACCCTAAAAAAATGCTCCATTTTATGAAGCGTAACAGAGAGTTTTTCTCTACCTTCAAGTGTCAGGCATAAAACCTCTCCCGGCTCCATACATACTACGTACATGTTTGCCGGCTTTTGATTGAAATATGAAATATAATCAGACATCCACCAGTTTTCGGTAGCGAATTGCACGATGTGTTCCTTTCCGTCTTCATCCAAATAAAAAACTCTGAAAATACCGCTCATTATGATATATTCATATTTGGCATCATCTCCTTGCTGAATAAGATATTGATTTTTTAATACCCTTCTTATCGTAAAAAATGGTTTAATAGATTCAAACTCTTCATCCGTAATGGGAATAATTTCTTCAATATGTTTTCTCAGTTTTTCCATCATTTGTTTTTTACCTTTTCAAAGGTATATGATTTACAGTATTATATTCTTTTTCAACAGGAGGTAATCTTAAAGCTTATCTTTTTATTATTTTAGACACATAACTCTTGTTATCAATTTCAAATTTTATGAAATATAGTCCTGAATTCAGTCCTGAAATATTGATTTTATTTATTTCAGATCCTTCCATTAGTTTCTGTCCGTTAATACTAAAAATTTGATATTTATCAACTTTTATCTCAGAATCAATAGTAATGAAATTTGTTGCCGGATTTGGATAAATATTGAATTTAGAAACTTCCATTTTATCAGTTCCCAAGCCCAAAGTAGTTCCAAATTCATCTGCTCCGCAATCAATTATTCCACCTTCAATTCTTAATTCATTATAATAATCCGTTTCGGTATTGGCAGCAACATAAGACGGATTTCCGGCATTTTTGCTCGGAGAACTTGTCAGAAGATGAAAATCAGGATTTGTAATCGCAGCGTTTGTTAATTGTGGATTTGCAAATATCGAATTTGAGTTTGTTTTTGTTCCCGATAAAAAAGAAGCGAATCCCGTATATTGCGTTCTGTTCCAGTCTGCTATCAATTTAGTTGTACCAGCCTGACAGAAAAATGTATTGTAATTAAAATTTAAACTTGGTTGTGTTAGCTCTGCATAGGCTACAATATTTTGGGTTCGGGTATAAAAAATATTGTTTTGAATACTACTATTTTCACTGTAAGAAAGATATAACTCTCCGTTTCCTGAATTGCTGTAATCATTAAAATAACACGTATTGTTTTTAAAAGAAGAATTGATAACTTTTCCTGAACCTGACGGATAATCAAATCCTCCCATTGCTAAAGCACAAATTTGATTGTCATAAAAAACATTGTTTCTAATAATAATTCCATCAGTAGTCTGGCCAATTTTTTCGCATCCAACTTCTATTCCGTAACCATTATGATAGGACGTATTGTTTTCAACCGTTATGTTTTTTCCTCCGTCTACATAAATCCCTCCGGAAGTTGAATACGCAGCAATGCAATCATGAGCAATATTGTTTTTAACAAGCCCGTTTCTTGCCTGATCGTTTGCAGGAGTTGGGCAAGTGCCTTCGTGACCAATAATATCGATACCAATGTTGGTAAGATTATGAACGTTATTGTTACTGACTTCAAACCCGTTTACATTTCCGTTAACAGCAATTCCTTCGCTGTAACCTAATCTGCAATTATACAATTCATTATTTTGTATTTTTAAGTTTGTAATGGCTGTTGTTCCGTTTGTGCCAAATACTATAATTCCCTGCGCATTTACGTTTTCATTTACAGCCGCATTTACATTAGCTGAGAAATGAATATCGTGTATTTTACAGTTTTTAATTATAATAATATCCCCACTTCCTTCAACTAAAATTCCCTGAGCCGTATTTTGAATATTGTTTTGCAGCTCGATCCCATCAATAGTTATGTTGCTTTTATTAGTGATAGCAAGAATAGCATCCTGAGTTGTTATTCCTGTTGCATCGATAACAGGAAGTGTTGCTGAATAATTTTTTAAGGTAATATTGCTTTTCGCAATTGTAATCTTTTCTAAATAAGTTCCCGGAAAAACATTTAAAATTCCATTGGCCGGCAATTGATTTAAGCCATATTGAATTGTTTTCCAAGGTGAAGAAAGAGAACCGGAATTTGTATTACTACCTGTTGCAGCAACATAATAATTGGTTTGTCCGAAACAAAAATTAGACAAAATGCAAAAGATTAAAATTATTGTTTTTCTATTCATTTTCTTTTTTCTTTTTAGCAACGCCATTTGGTTTGACGTTCGGTTATAGATTTGGTAGGCCAAATGTATTAATTAAAGATTAAAATGAAAGTACATAAATCAACTTTGCAGTTGTCTGAAAAAACAACTGCTTCAGTCGATGTTAGCATTAATTTTGTTTTAAATTCAGAAAGTAATTTAGTTACACATTACTTGATATTTTATTTTGTGGCTATTATTTTTTAATAACATCCAGAATATTTAAAATGGTTAATGTATTGTCTATCGATTCATTCATCATCAAAACCTGTTTCTCTTTAGTATAGTTTTGAATGTGATCTGCAAAAGCTTCTGCTTCAAAAAATAAACCAACGCCATAAGGAACTTCTATTTTCTCTAACTCATAATTCCAGTCTAAACCTTTTTTAATTTCAATAAACGCTGTGTTTGGTTTTGTCATATTATTATATCCCGCAGCAATAATTCCTTTTGAACCAATTATTCGAACGTAACGATGCGGAGCTGCATTAAAATTGCAATTCAACTGCGCGGTTATTCCGTTCTCAAACCTCAACATTGCAGCAACAGCAATATCTAAGTCCTGATCATTGAACTTTCCATGCGCCATTATTTCGCTCGGATTTTGACCGGTAATGGCCCGTATAATGCTTACAGGATATGCTCCGGCATCCCACATTACGCCGCCACCAAGTTCCGGTTTTAAGCGGATATTGTTTTCGGCATCATCAACAGTAAATCCAAAATCGGCATAGATTTGCGATATTTCACCAATAGCTCCTTCTTGTATCATTTTCAGCATCAAAATAGTTTGCGGCTGAAACTTATAAGGAAAGCCTTCCATCAATAATACATTGTTTAATATGGCTTGCTCATACATTTGTTTTACATCTTCGACGGTCAGGGCAATTGGCTTTTCGCATAAAATATGTTTTTTGGCCTGCGCTGCTTTAATGACCCACTCTGCATGCAATGAATTAGGAAGCGGTATATAAACCGCATCTAATTGAGGATCATCCAGAAGTTCCTGATACGAAGCATATGCATTTTCGATACTAAATTGTTCAGCGAAAGATTGGGCCTTTTCTAGGTGTCGACTAGCCACCGCCGTAATTTTAATTGTTGTAGAATTTTTTAAAACCTCTATAAATGAGCGCGAAACATTAGCCGTACTCATAATTCCCATTTTTAGCATATCTTCTAAAATTTATCGGTTTTTATTACATTTTAACCGTGTTAATAAAACAAATGTAACTGTATGATTTGGTCTGGAAAAGTACTTACCATTTGGTTAGCTATGAACATAATGGTTAGATTTGTAGAAAATTAGATCGTTATGAACGAAAAAAAAATAGAAAAAAATACAGTTGAGGAACATTACACAGAGGGTGATGCTTTTTTTTCCTGTCATGTAGAACTTGCAAACAAAAGCATTAGTGGAAAATGGAAAATTCTTATTCTTTACAGATTGTCGTTATCCCCACTTAAACGCTATACTGAACTCAGAAAAGAATTGGGTGCCATCTCTGAAAAAGTGCTTAGCAATCAGCTAAAGGATCTTGAAAATGATGGACTGGTTCAACGAACTGTTTATCCGGTAGTTCCGCCAAAAGTTGAATACCGTCTCACAGAAAACGGAAAAGGTATTATTCCTGTTATTATAGCATTGAGAAATTTTGGCTGTTTTTTAAAACACCGTAATTAAAGACAAACTCTAAAGTTAAACAGCTCAATTATTTGCCTCAAAAAAACAGAGTCCTCTCATATATAATCGAATAGAAAAATTTAAAACGCAATACTTTTTCAGTTTTGCAAAGTGCTAATTGTATTGCGACAAATCTATAACTAAACAAAATTTTTAGTAAAATTTTGCTGATTAGCAAAAAAAGACTTATTCACATTTTATAAATTAGCAAAGAAAAAAGATGGATTCCATATTTAATTATTTTGATACTTTCTTAAAAATAAGCCAGGAAAGCAAAGCTTTCATAGAAGCTAATCTTGAATATAAAAGTGTAAAAAAAGGCTGCTTTCTATGGAAAGCAGGTGAAAGATGCAATACTCTTTATTTTATTAAATCGGGTATTGCACGATTATTCTTTTACAATGAAAAAGGAGTAGAAAATACAGTACATTTTATTTCTGAAAACAAGTTCATTACCGATCTGGAAAGTTTGCGAATTCAAACTCCTTCATCTGTTTCCTGCATTGCATCCACAGACTGTGAACTAATAATAATACAATTACATACTCTTAAAAAATTTGATAATGAAGTTTTTGAATGGCACGAATTAATCAGAAAGATTACGGAAAAAACCTTGTTTGATAAAATACGGGTAAGGGACAGCCTTTTTCAAAAAGAATCCAAAGAAAGATATATCTCTTTTTTAGAACTTTTCCCTACAATAGCAAACAGCGTTCCTGCCAATCAAATAGCATCTTATTTAGGTATTTCCCAATTTACTCTGAGTCATCTAAAAAAAGAAATAACAAAAAAACAATGATTTTTTTGCGAATTCGCAAAAATTAAAAACACGCTCTGAAAGACCTTTGTATCATAATCAAAAATAAGAATATGATAAAATTACAAAGGCACAATTCAAAATTATTTCTTTTAATAATTTTATTCTTCTCCGGGGTTAATTCATTTAGCCAATCTACAGGAGATGAAATAATCGGTACATGGTGGAACCAGGAAAAAGATGGTCAAATTGAGATCTACAAATCAGGCAGTACCTACTCCGGAAAGCTTATCTGGATGAAAAATCAAAATGACCCAGTTACAGGAAAATTGTTATTGGACAAAAAAAATCCAAATGAAAAATTGCGAGGCAAACCTCTTCTAAACTCTAATCTAATGTATGGTTTTATATTCATTAGGGAGGATAAAGAATGGAGTGACGGAAAAATCTATGATGGCAGAAAAGGCAAAACCTATAAATGTATTATAAAGCTAAATGCTGATAGTACAATAAAGGTCACGGGTTATATCGGAGCTTCGTGGATGGGATTAGGAGAAACTAGTATATGGACAAGAAAAAACAACTAAAATGAAACAAGTATTCGTAACAGGAGGATCTGGATTTGTAGGACAGCACTTAATTTCCATGCTTATAGAGAATGGCTATAAGGTAAAAGCATTAGCACGTTCAACACAGGCAATTCAAAAAGTACAAAAGCAAGGGGCTATAGCAATAAAAGGCGATTTAAACGATGCCCAAGCTTTAGCAGAAGGAGCAAAAGAATGTTCCACAATATTCCATTTAGCTGCTTCAGTCGATTTTTTTGCTTCTGAAAAAAAATTAAAAAAACTACACGTTGAATCCACAGAATTATTGTTATCAGTGGCTAAAAATGCTAACATTAAAAAGTTTGTTTATCTCAGTGCTGCATCTGTAATCATGAACGGCAGAGCCATTGTAAACGCCGATGAAACTTTTGAATCTGACAATATCATTGATGGCTACTCAAGAACAAAACTTCAGGCCGAGAAATTGGTCTTAGGCGCAAATACAGAAACTTTTCAAACCATAGCGCTTAGACCACCAATGATCTGGGGAAAGGACGATGCCAATACATTAGCCGGAATTATCGATGCTGTCAAAAAAGGAAATATGCAGTTTATCGATGGAGGCAGACACCGATTTGTAACCTGCCATGTTCTCAATGTCTGCCATGCCCTAATTTTAGCAGATCAATCGCAGCATAGCGGCGGTAAGGCTTATTTTCTTACCGATGGCGAAACACCTGTTTTCAAGGACTTTATTAAAAAATATGTTGCAACACAAGGAATAACTGTGCCAGATAAAGAAGTTTCTTTGGCAATGGCCAAAAGAGTTGCTTCAACAATGGAATTCATCTGGAAGACTTTTAGGCTTAAGGGACATCCACCACTATACAAAGGACTTGTAAATGCATTAGGAATGGAATTTATTACTATTGACAAAAAAGCAATACAGGAACTAGGTTACAAGCCTATTGTAAGCATCGCGCAAGGACTTAATATGATGAAGAACTAAATTATTTTCCTTTTAAATTAATGAACTGCGTATAATAGTAAATACGTTTTAAATTAGGCGCAACTTACTATTAATCCCCAACAGGACATCCGAACCAAATTCCTAAAGCAAATGAAAGACAGGAACTACGTGTAGTACGCCAATCTCTTCAAATCTTCCATAAATTTTGTTGAAATTTGTCCCGTAGATGTCACGAAATTGAAGAATGAATAATTCTTAAAACAAATAAAAACCCGCTAATAGCGGGTTTTTTATTGGACATTATTAGACTTTAATGGACAATAATAGACACATTTCTTTCCCCTATAATTCCCCCTTTAGTTTTATAAATCCTTTTTGAATTATAATCTAAGAGTTAAAATGAATAAAAGTTAAAAAAGCTACAAAGTAACTTATATTATTCTCTATACTTCTCCTTTTTTAAAAAATCGGTATTTATATTTTATAAAATATAAATATCCTAGTAATTGTAGAAGAGATAACTTATCCATTTTCAAAACTTTATAAAAAAAACATAAAGTAAATCTTTAATTTTAGTGCTAAAACAGTTTATAATTTTAAATTTGCTTTTATCACTAATCCTTTCAAATATGCTAAACCAAGAAATTAAAAACAAAATTAATCAGTTATGGGACTTATTTTGGTCAGGAGGAATGGCAAATCCTTTAACTGCTCTTGAACAGATATCTTATTTGCTTTTTATGAAGAGAGCAGAAGATGTAGGCATGATTAAAGATGAAAAATACAAATTGAGTATTTATACTTCTGACGAAAAATATAAAGATAATTTACCAAATTATATGAAAGAAGTTTTTAATTATATTAAAAACTTATATTCTAAACAAGAATCCTTTACTGAAGCAATGGAAGGTGCAGAATTTAGAATTGAAAAAACATCATTATTAAATGCGGCAATAGATTTAATCAATGAAATATACGTTGAAGCTGACAAAGAAAGAGAAAAAGGGCAATATTTTCAAGATACATTAGGAGACTTTTATGAATTAATATTAAAACAAACTAGTGAAGCTGGAAAAAATGGGCAATTTAGGGTTCTGTCGCATCTGTCAGAATAAAATATAAAAATTTAAGTAATTTAAAAATTAGCTTGCCAATTTACAGAATGATTTAAACATAGATATCTCTGGTCTAATCATCTGATTCTTTCTAAGCATATGCACAACTTCAATTCCGCTTAACGTTCGTTTGGCCGATTCAAAATTTTTAAAACCTAATCCGTTTTGTATGCGCCACTTGATGAAACGATGGTCCTGTTCGACAATATTGTTGAGATATTTACACTGTCGGATTTTAATCTTTGAGAAAAAACGTTTGTTATAGACTTTGATCGCTGCAGTATTAGAACCGCTTTTATCAATGTTTATTACTCTTGGGCGACAATTATTACTTATTGCTTTAATTAGAAATGACTGGGCACTCATCCTCTGCCTTCTCTTAGTTAATAAGAAATCAACTGTATTGCCAGACCTATCAACTGCCCTATATAAATAACACCATTGCCCTTTAATCTTAATATAAGTCTCGTCCATTCTCCAACTACCACTAACGTGTACTTTACGTTTCTTCATTTGCATCTCCATTAACGGGGCAAACTTATATACCCAGCGCTGAATGGTAGCATGATCAACATGAACTCCTCGCATTTTCATGATCTCTTCAACATCCCGATAACTTAATGTAAACCTAAGCTTAAAATATACTGCCTGCAATATAATAGACCTCGGATAGCAATGACCTTTCGTATTCATTTTTCGACTGGATTAAATTCCAAAGATAAAAGTTATTCGCAAATGCGACAGAACCTTATCTGTCTCTACTTTAAGCACTATGATTACACCTGATAGAGCTAATTTAAGGACTGACAGGGCTATTTAAGCACAATTAGTAGTAATACCTTTGAATCTGCATAATTCCATAAATATTAATTTTAAAATTAAATAAATGTCTATAAAAGGTTAGAATTATTAAATTCAGGTTCTTGAGGCAATGCTATTGAAGAATAATTCCTTATGTTGTATTTCCTTACTTCAATATTTGCATTTATTGAATGAAAACGTATAAACCCTGATTTTAGTTATATTAGCGTCAATAAATAACCAACTAAAGATCCTCCTATAACCACAAAAGCACTATTTAATTTCTTGTATCCAAATACAATTACTATACTTGAAACTGATATCAAGATTGTTTTCCAATCTATAATTGTCTCTTTGCCCATTTCAAAACAAGTAGCTACAATTATTGCAACTGATGCTACGTTTACAGCGTCTAAAAATGAAGAAAAAAGTTTTGAATTTCGCATTATCTTTACCATTGGGTTTAGTAATGCTACAAAAACAAAGGAAGGTAAAAATATGGCGATTGTCGAGACCATTGCTCCTATTACACCATTGATTTGATAACCAATAAATGTTACCGAAGAAAAAACGGGCCCTGGTGTGAATTGCCCAACTGCAATTGCATCAATTAATTGTTGCCTGGTTAAAAGCCCTGTGGCAACTAAATCTGTGTCAAGAAAAGCAAACAATACATAACCGCTTCCATAAAGTATTGAACCAATTTTTAGAAAAATCCAAAACAGGTTTGTATTACTTGCAGAAACTATGCTGGTATTTGCAATTTGCAACAAAGTTAATGGTAGAAAACTGCTAATCTTATTTTGCTTTCTGTTCTTTAAATATGCCAAAATTAAGGCTAAAAAACCTGCTCCAAACATTAAAAAAATCTCATTGACGCTCCATAATGAACCAAGCAAAACAAGTAATCCGATAATTATTAGTTCTGTCGGTTTTAGCGATTTTTTTGTCAATGGAAAAATCGCACCCAAAATCACAGCAATAATGGCAGGGGTTATCCCGTAAAAAAATGGTTGTACTGCAGGAATTTGCCCGTATTGTTTGTAGAAATAAGCAAAAATCCCTGTAATGAAAACTGCTGGCGAAATAAAACAGAGACCTGCCACTATCAAACCCTTCCAACCACCTTTTTCGTTTCCGATGTGGATTGCAATTTCCGTGCTGTTGGGACCAGGTATTAAATTTGTAGCACCTATTAAGTCAAGAAAGTGCTCTTCGGTTAGCCATTTTCTTTTGACAACAACTTCGTTTTGCATCATTGCAATATGTGCAGCTGGTCCGCCAAAACCGATAATTCCAAGTTTTAAAAAAAGTTTGGCAATATCTTTTAAATCTGCTTTATGCTCCATTTTTAATTAAAGTTTTGTCAGCCGACCAAAACCCACCACCATTAATCAACAGAAAAATACTTCCCAAAAGCATTGCCCAATCGGTTCTGCTTCCGTGCATCATTTCCCAAAAACCTTTTTCTGCTAAAACTTCCGATTTAGTGGTTGCAATTGCCACTACCATTATAATGATAAGTGGAATACTGGCTAATCTTGTTAAAAGCCCAAGTAGAACCAGAAATCCGCAAACAATTTCAAAACTTCCAACAAAATTTCCCAAAAATTCAGGCCAAGGCAAACCAATTTTTTCAAATCGTCCCGCTCCAAGTGTTTCAGTAAATATAAATTTCTGAATGCCTTCTGAAAGAAATACAACCCCAACCATCAATCTAATTAAGATTATAGTTTTTGAATTGCCTGTAATTAATAATTGATTTTTCATTTTTGTCGGTTCGATGTTGGCAAAGGTTCGCTCTTAGATAACGCAAAACTTAATCTATAACAGCTATATAATAAAGATTATACACCTAAGAAAGCTTATTTTTACACTATTATATCCCGGCTTGCCAACAAATATATAATTATTTTAGCAAGTTCTTTTAAAACTTTTTGGCCCTGCTTCTAATGTCCCTGCCTTTGCTATAGGTGGGATTCATACCTAAAAGTGGGTACTGAATACACTAATAACATTCAGTGATTAAATAGAAAAGTCTGCATTCTCATGCAGACTTTTCAAAATATTTTTTTATTAATTCGTAATAATATTAAATCCCTGTATTCTTCCGCTTTCTTTAAACGGAAAGTTTCTTTTATGACTCCAGTTGAAGGATTATACTCCATAACTCCAGAGAAACCATCGGTGGTACTGTTTGATCAGAAATAGATTAAGTAAAAAATGTTACTTCACCTGTAGCAATATCGTGCGATCCTCCAACAATTCCAATTTCGCCCTTTTCAATCATTTCTTTTAAGATTGGACTGCGTTCCATTATTGATTTAACGGTACGTTTAACATTTATAATTGACACATTCTCTACAAAAGCAGCATTGCCTGAATTGCGATTTTCTTTAGTCTCGGTCTCATCATCAACTGCTGGTCTTATTTTTGTCAGCAATGCTGTAAGATTACCCATTTCAACGTGATCGCATGCACCTTTTACAGCACCACATTTTGTATGGCCCAATACTACAATAATTTTTGATCCTGCAACTTTGCAGCCAAATTCCATACTTCCTAAAATGTCCTCGTTGATAATATTTCCGGCAATACGCACACTAAAAATATCACCAAGTCCCTGGTCAAAAATTAATTCGGCAGAAGTTCGGCTGTCGATACAGCTTAGAATTACAGCAAAAGGATGCTGCCCATCTGACGTTTCATTGGCCTGTTGTAAAAGATTACGGTTTATTTTCAGGTTGCTTACAAATCTCTGGTTTCCTTCTTTTAAAAGTTCTAAAGCCTTAGAAGGAGTTATTGCGGCCTGCATTTCTTTGGTTAACGTTTTCATTTTTTTTTCTTTTTAATGTTTATGATAAGTAAAATTTTTCCGGTTGTTGCGGTTTAGGTATTTCCGATTCTTTTAATAATTCTTTAATATTGATTTCAATTGTTCTTGCTATGGCTGTCATAGGAGTATCAGTAGGACGGTTTCTAAAAGGGTCCTGCATATGAGTAGCTGATTTTTCTAAAAGAAAAAACATTGTTGAGATAGTTAATAGCAATGGGATTTCAAAATAACTTTTTATATCTCGCAAAGCAATCGATAGTGTAACAATGAAGATATAGATAAAAAAGTGCAGAAATATTCGATAAGTTACCGGAAAAATAGTGCTTTTAATACGCTCAGCCATTCCCATAGCATTTGAAAAATTAACTAATGTATTGTTTATTTGAATTTGTGAGAAGATGCTCAAAGATCTTTTTTCTTTCAATTCTAATATTTGAAGCGTATTTAATTGTAACAACGCTAAGGGTTTATTGCTTTGTTTTGCTATTTCTTCTAAGTCTTCATTAGAGATAAAATCCTGTAAATTCTCAATAGCATCAAGACCGCGTAGGTTCTGCCCCAGGCTATAACACCATGCAATATGCCTGAAGGCAATTTGTCTGATTTCATGATGACTCTCTTTGGATACAAAAGACTGTAGCTGCAATACAAAACTGCGGCTATCATTTACAATACTTCCCCATATTTTTCGGGCTTCCCACCAACGATCATAGGACTGACTCAGTTTAAATGAAAGAATTACAGAAATAGCTGTTCCAATAAATGCCGGCACTGCGATGGGCATTACCGGAATAACATTTTCAAATTGAATAGTCAGATAATGAACTAAACCGCCGATGATTAACACGTAAAAAATTTCGTGCTTTACCTTATTAAAAAGATAGGAAATCGGGATTTTTGTAGTGATCAACATATCATTTACATTTATATTTTAGGTAAAAATACCAAAACTACTTCAAATAATAGTAATACTATCATAAATAAATTATAAATGTTTTTAAAAATACAATTACTATTCAATAGCAAATCTTTACTATATTTGCTAAAACATTAATTGCTATGGAATTTCAAATAAAATTTGATATCAACGAAAAGATATTCTTGAGAAATCCTGAAAGCAGTGAATTAGGGAAATTAATGATCAAAAAATCAATTGACCTGATTTATGAGCTGGGTTTCGAACAATTTACCTTTAAGAAATTGGCCATAGAAATAAACAGTACCGAAGCTAGTATCTATCGATATTTTGAAAATAAGCACCGTCTTCTACTCTATATCTTAAACTGGTATTGGTCTTATATGGAATTTTTAGTAACTTTTAAATTAGAGAATGTAACTGATAAAAAAGAAAGACTAAAAATAATTGTTAGCCTCCTTACCCATGAATTTCCGGAAAGTACCAGTCAGTTTGACTATAATAAAAAGCTGCTCAATCAAATTGTTATTGCAGAAAGCAGCAAAGTATATCTGGTCAAAGAAGTCGCAGAAATCAATAAAGATGAGGTATTTAAGCCCTACAAAGACTTATGCGGAAAGATAGCAGAAGTTATCTCAGAATATAATTCAGATTACAAATATCCAAGATCATTGAGCACTACTCTGATTGAGACTTCTCATCACCAGCAGTACTTTAGTGCCAATTTACCAAAACTTACCGACATCTCCTCAAAGGCAAACTCAGAATTTACCAATCAATTTATTGAAGATTTCTTGTTTAAGATTTTAGACTAGCTATTAAAACGAAAAAAAAACACTCCAATTTACCATTCGCTGTCAAAAATAAAATGACTAAATGTATCACAGTATTCTCACAAGATGAACATATTGAAAATCAGAACATAAAAAACTTGAAACCTTTTAGAGTCCGGAGAATTAGTTTATTATTTTTTCTGACCGACGAATTTTTTACAATCTATAAAAAAACGCCTTAAGGCATTTTTTTATAGATTTTCAGCATTAAGAATCAAAAGCTTAATAGCCATTTTTAAGCTCCTACGTAAGATATTATTTCATACTTTCTACTTTCTGAATCATTGCTTTTGCCGATTCTGAACCTGAGTCTAATTCTAAAGCTTTTTTATACGATTTTAATGCGTTCTCTTTATCCTGATTTGCAAAATACGCTTCACCTAAACTATCCCACGAATTGGAATCATTTGGAAATAATTTTACATTCTCCTGAAATACAATCACTGCGTTATCACCCTGTTTATCTTGTAAAAACGCGTAACCAATTTTGTTTAATACGTTACTCTTATTCTTTTTGATTGTTTTTTTAATGGCATCTATATAGGCATAAACAAAGGCTTCTTTTCCACTAGTTACTATGTCGGGCTGAATACCTTTTGTTTCCCAGTTTGTTTTTGTAACCGGATTAATCGGTTGTAAATAAGGTACTGATATTGTGAATTCAGTATTTAAATTAATTCTTTTCGTTCTATTAGCGCCACCTTTAGTGATTTCTCCTACTACTGTTGCCCTGTCCAAATGTTTTAATGTGTAAGTAAATGCTTCTGCCGCTGAAAAAGTGTGCTTACTGGTTAGAATATAAAGTGGCTTGTTTGTACTTCGTTTTCCGTTTACATTTTCAAACGAATATAGTTGTGTTTTTTGATTGGTTTCTCGTTCATAAAAATCACTTAATAAAACAGGTTTTTCATCAAAGAAGTAACTCGATAATAACTGCATCATACTTGGAACACCTCCTCCATTAGCACGCAGATCGATAATGATTGCGTTAGTATTGCTTAAGAAGTTCATTGTAGCTGTAACGGTTTCTTCTGCATATTTTATATCTGCAAATTGGTTTAAGTTTAAATAACCAATATTTCCGTCCAATATTTTTACCTCTTTAAATCCGTAATTAATTTCGGCCATTTGAAAAGCCATTCTTTTCTCCATTTCTAATTGCGCTTCCTGAGAAATAACATTCTTTTCCCTGGCAATATGCTCCGGTTCAAATCGAACTTTTAAATGTAAATCTTTGCTAATACGTTGTAAATCTTCGGTTAGTATTTTAGAGAACTCAACAGGACTTGTAATTTCTTTATATTTATTAGATTTTAAATTATTATCCAGTTCAATTGTCATTCTTTTTGACAAATCTAAATCGATATAAGATTTTTCAATATGAGTTTTTATTGCCGATACAATGGCCTTTTTCTCTTTTGTATCCAATAGCCGTTTACTGTCTTGTGCCATTGCGTTTTGTACAATTAAAAATAGTGTCAGAAGGATCATTTTAAAATAGTTTTTCATAATGTTTTATTTTTAAATATTTATAATTTACAGCAAACCTATCTGTAAATTAAAATGGTTTAAAACTTCTTTCATGAACCTTTAAATAGTTAGCACATACAATTAATTTGTATAATCAAATCTAGTTGAAGTCGAAAATAGTAGTGTTTATGTTTGATTTAAGTGAATTGATGCACATTGTAGAGTAAAAAAGTCAATTTTTGTTAATTTTGACTCATGACTGAATTTCTTAAAAAGTACAAAGCTTTTATCTATGGATTGGTGATCCAAAGGATAATAACGGCTGTTTTGTTACATTTTCATTTTATTTACATAGATAATACCGCACTATTGTCCAACACATTGAGCTTCATTTTTAGCTGGCTACTGATCTCACTGCCAATTCATTATTTTTCATTTTTAAAACAGCATAAAGCCACTAGTTTAAAGTTACTTGTCTTGGTTGTCATTTTTTTGGCAATCATTGTAAACGATATGAATTCGAAAATAATTGATAATCCAATAACATTTGTAGGATTAGTTGGTGTTGGATTATCTTTTTTCTCCATTATAGCACCCTCCTATTTTAAGAAGCATGGCTTGATTCTAATCGGTTTTTATGTTCTGGCCTTAGGCTATTTCTATTATATAAGGGTTTATACAAAAGATGTAAATAATTATTTTCAGCAGGAAAAAGAGATTAAAATAATCCTGACTGCTCCCTTTTTTATGTTACTCTTTATATGGTTTTATCAGCAATGGAAATGGCTCAAAACAATTGAGTCAAAAAAAGCCAAAGCAGAGTTGTCTTTATTGAAAAGCCAAATCAATCCGCACTTTTTTTTCAATACTTTAAATAATCTATATGGTCTAATAATAGAGAAATCTGATGATGCTCCAAATGTTGTTTTAAAATTATCTGACATAATGCGCTATACCATTTATATGGGAAAAGAAGATAGCATACCACTAAAGCATGAAATAGAATATTTAAAGAATTACATTGATTTACATAAAATACGATATCAAAAAAGGGTCGATATTTCTTTTAATCATGAGGGGCAAGCTGAATATAAAATTGCGCCATTACTATTTATTATTCCCTTAGAAAATGCTTTTAAGCATGGAGTAGAGCATTTAACGGAAGATGCTTATATTCACATTAATATAAAAACTGATAATAACCTAATCTGTTTTGATATTGAGAATAACTTTGAAGCGCGGGAATCTCAAACTCCCGGTATTGGATTAAACAATTTAAAACAGCGTTTGAAACTATTATATCCTAATAAACACCAAATGAAAATTGACATTACAGATTCTATTTATAAATTACAACTAAAAATAGAAATGACATGATATACTATTTAATTATAGATGATGAACCCATTGCACATCGTATTATTGAAAACTATTGCGAAAACTTGATGCATTTGGAAAAGAAAGGAAACTGTTATAATGCCTTTGAAGCTATAGAATTCTTAAATAAAAATGCAGTCGACTTGTTATTTTTAGATATCAATATGCCTAAATTATCTGGCTTCGATTTTTTAAAAACATTACCCAATCCACCTAAAGTAATAGTGACCTCAGCCTATAAAGAATTTGCTTTAGAAGGTTATGAACTTAATGTCTCTGATTATCTTCTGAAACCATTTGGTTTTGAGCGTTTCATAAAAGCAATTAACAAAACAATTGATACTGCTCAAAATATAAAAAGTATAACAGCATTGCCAACAAACGAAGCAGAGCCAAAAACAAATAGCTTCTTTTTAAGGGGTGATAAAAAGTACCATCAAATTCATTTTGACGATTTACTGTTTATAGAAGCTTATGGACATTATTGTAAAGTATATCTAAAAAATGACATGATTATAAGTCATCAGAAAATTTCAGATTTTGAACAGCTTCTTCCAAAATTTAATTTTATAAGAACCCATAAATCTTTTATTGTTGCAAAAGATAAAATTAAACAGATCGAAGGTAACAGGATATTAATTGATAAATATAAAGTACCTATTGGACAAACTTATAAAGAAAACATTATGATGCTTTTATAATTTTGAATTTAATAACCCATTTACATTCATCTTATATAGTTTACCAATCGGAATTGTAAAATCACTGATTTTGATCCTGTTTCCTTCCACACTTTTAATATGTTTAATGGCAATAGCAAAGGATTTATGTACCTGCATAAAATCATTTTTGGGTAATTGTTCTAAAAACACAGAGATTTTTTCACGAATTGTAATGGTTTCAATCGTGGTTATAATTTTGGTGTAATTCCCTGTTGCTTCAATATAAAGTATGTTTTCAAGCTCCACTTGAAAGTGTTTTTTATTGCCCTGAACAAATATTCGATTTGAAATAATACTATTTTCGGACGGCATAACTTTTTGATTTACTGAACTAAACGCTTTATTGATGGCTTTTAAAAAACGTTCAAAACCAAAAGGCTTAAGCAAATAATCCGAAATAGTATATTCGTATCCTTCCAATGCAAATTCTTGATAAGCGGTTGTAACGATTACTTTTGGCAGATTTTGCAGCGTTTTTAGAAAATCAAACCCTTTCAAAATGGGCATATTCAAATCCAAAAAAATCAAATCCACTTCATTGGTGTTCAGAAATTCAAAGGCTTCCAAAGCATCGTAACAGTTTTTTATTAGTTGCATATTGGGTACTAAATCGCAATAGCCTTTAATGATGTCGTGAGCGATAGGCTCATCGTCAATTATTAAATATCTAATCATAATTGTTTCAAAATTAGTCGGGCCTGATAGACACTTTCTGTTTTAGAAAAAGTCAAGTCATGTTGGTTTGGATAAATTAATTCTAATCTTCTTTTTAGATTTTTCAAACCAATTCCAGATTGGTTATCCATTTTTTCGTAGTTGTTTTCAATTGCAAAACTTATTTCGTTTTGTGAGGTGGTCAAATTCATTTTAATGTAAGCATTCTGTCTCAAATTTTCGACACCGTGTTTGAATGCATTTTCCAAAAGTATGATAAACAACAGTGGCACTACTTTTCGGTTTTCATCTACATCACAATTAAAATCGACTGTAATATGTTTATGGTAACGCATTTTGTGCAGTTCGATATAGTTTTTCAAAAAATCAATTTCTTCCTGAATTTTAACTATTTCCTTTTCTCCCTCATAAATACTGTAACGCATCATATCCGAAAGTTTTAGTATTAATTCTTGTGCTTTTCGCGAATCTTTGGCAACCAAACCATATAAATTATTGAGCATATTGAAAAAGAAATGCGGACTAACCTGGCTTTTCAAGAGCATCAATTCGGCTTTTGTTTTTTCGCTTTTCAGTTTAGTGATAAAAATAATCTGTCTGATGAGCCAAACAATCCCCAGGCATAAAAGCAAAACATAGTAACAAATTACAATTAGGGCAACTTTTGGATGGTAATTGCCTAAAAATACAACGGATTTGTTTTTCGTAAAAATCACTTCATAAACAGTAATCATTACAGGAATAACTCCTATTGTCAGAAGAGCAATTACAACCCATTTTAAATTTCGTTTCACAGCAATCATTTTGCAATATTACAATTATAAATAGCCCTCTGCAATAATGTTGACAAACAACAGTCAATGCGTTTTGAAATGATGTAAATGAGTGATCAAAGCAGTTTGAGTATTCACAAACACTTTTTTATCGAGCAGATTGAGACGTTTGTCACAATTATTTTAATAGTAAAGCAGGCATTTCTATGTTTACCAAAATTAATCGAAAAACAATGAAAAAAAAATTTATCAGATATGTAAAACATATCAGTATCACATTTGCAGTACTAGTATTTATAGCTGTTTCATTCGGACTATATCACGGAGCAAGTTTTCGTTATGCAGAAAATCCAGTAATGATGAATTGGGATAAAGATGGCCCTTATGTTTTTAATAAAAATGACAGCACTGTTGCTATTAACTACATTAGAGGAAATCAGGATGACGGCTTTTATTTAGACCAAAAAGATTATGCCTTGAATTCAAAAATCCCCGCTTATTGTTATTTCCCATTAGATGGAACACTTTTTGAATTTACAATAAATAACAAAATTACGATTCCGAAAAACACCTATAATGACAATTCTAAAATTTTAGCCATTTCCGATATTGAAAGCGGTTTTAAAACCTTTCGGGATTTTTTGATTGCTAATAAGGTAATTAATGAAAAGCTAAATTGGACATTTGCAAATGGACATCTTGTTTTGCTGGGGGATTTTGTGGACAGGGATTTTTCTACCACTCAAGTACTTTGGTTTATTTACAAATTAGAACAGGAAGCAAAAGAGAAAGGCGGAACAGTTCATTTTATTTTAGGAAACCACGAATTGAAGAATATGCAGGGAAATTTTGAATCTACTTCCCCGAAATATTATCACGTTGCTTCGATCTTAAAAAAACAACAAACCGAGTTGTATGGTACAAATTCTTTTCTTGGCAAATGGATGTCGAGCAAAAATACCATTGAAAAAATTAATGGTATCCTTTTTACACACGGAGGGATACATCCTGATTTGGCTGATTATAAAATAAATCTGGACGAGGTAAATCAAATAATTCGCAGTAATTATTACAAACCTTACTATCCTAATCCACAAAAAAACATAGAACAATTACTGATTTCTTCACACAAAGGCATCGCTTGGTACCGAGGTTATTTCAAAGACGATTTGACTCAGCAAGATGTAGAACGAGGACTAAATAAATTCGACGCAAATTCAATCGTTGTTGGTCATACTCTTCAATCAAAAATTAATACACAATTCAACGGTAAAGTGATAGGAATTGATGTTAAACATCCCAAAGATTATTCTAAAAGTATTCCCAACCAAAAATCAGAAGGTTTGTTAATTGAAAATAACCAATATTATAGAGTTTTACACAATGGAGAAAAAAAAGAACTGTAGAGTGAATCTCTTTATCTTAAATCCCAAAAAAAGCATTTTTTATCCTTTTCATCAAGCTAAAAATTAAAAACACCACATTACCAAAGGGCAAAGAACATGGCTCGAAGATTATAACTCATGTCAAAAAACTAGATAAATTTTTCATCAATCCCCAACATCATTGTTTCATGAGCCTATATTTCTTAAATTTGGATACTAGTAAAAATTAAAATAATATGAAATACAAAATAGACAATATTAAAAAAACTGAGTATAATGAAGTTGTCAATATTTGGGAAGCCTCTGTTCGAGCAACACATCACTTTTTGAAAGAAGAAGATATTCAATATTTTAAACCACTTATATTAAATACATATCTAGATGCTGTTGAATTGAAGTGTGCAAGAAATGAGGAAGGTAAAATAATTGGTTTCCTTGGAGTAGCAGATCAAAATTTAGAAATGTTATTCATTGATACGGACTACAGAGGTAAACAAGTTGGAAAAACATTATTGAATTTTTCAATTGAAAAAATGAATGTTACAAAAGTTGATGTAAATGAACAAAACGACCAGGCAGTAGGGTTTTACAAAAAATGTGGATTTGAAACAACAAGTCGTTCGGAATTGGATTCCTCGGGAAAGCCATATCCTACTTTGCATATGGAGTTAAGAAATTAACGGCTGCTAAAAACCGTTTTGCGAGATTCCATTTATGTGGTATATTCACGTTTGCCTTTAGCAAGAAATTTAGTGTTTGCAAAAAAATATCTGCTTACGATGCTCACAATCTTGTAAAGAGGAACTGAGTAATATAAAGATTATTTATACCCCCTATGAACCACAACGATACAAAACGGCTTTCGCGGCTCACTGCCATACTAACCCAGCTGCAAACGAAGCGGCTTTTGACCGCTTCTGAGTTGGCTATTCAATTTTCGGTTAGTAAAAGGACAATCTATAGGGACCTAAAAGCATTAGAACAAGCAGGTGTTCCCATTTTGACCGAAGAAGGAAAAGGCTACTTATTGATGGAGGGTTACCGGATTCCGCCTATAATGTTTACAGAAAGTGAAGCTAATGCATTGATTACAGCCGAACAATTGATCCTTAAAAACAAAGACGCTTCATTTGTAAAAGAATATTCTGAAGCGATCAACAAAATAAAATCGGTTTTACGCAACACTACGAAAGACAAGGCCAACCTGCTTTCTAACCGCATTGTCTTTAGACAAAACATGGAGAATGACCGGACAAGCAATTTTCTATCCCCTTTGCAATTAGCATTGACCAATTTCTATCTAATCAAGATTAAATATCATGCACCCGACACGAATCAGACAACGGAAAGAATAATTGAACCTTTTGCTATTTACAGCACACAAGAAAACTGGTTACTTATCGCATTTTGTCGTTTAAGAAAGGATTTTAGAGCATTTCGGCTCGACAGAATCAAAAATCTGACGACGCTTCCTGAACAGTTTGAACCCCATAAAATAACCTTGCAGGAGTATTTTGAAATCTGCAAGAAAAAAACTTTTTCACAACCCTTGACATAGGGCTGTCACAACAGCATTGTAGTTTTGTGGCTCAACAAAAAAAGTTTAAAAATGAATAAAGTAAACATTGAGCCTTTTAAAATAATTGGCATTTCGGTTAGAACCACAAATGAAAACAATCAGGCTGCAAAAGATATTGCGGATTTGTGGAGCAGATTTTTGAATGAAAAAGTATTGGAAGCAATTCCAAACAAAATTGACAACACTGTATATTCCATATACACAGAGTATGAAAGTGACCACACTAAACCTTACACCACAATACTAGGTTGCAAAGTAAAAACCTTAAACACGATTCCGAATGAGATGGTTGGCAAATCATTTGAAGGCGGAAACTACGTGAAGCTATCTGCCAAAGGAGATTTGATGAAAGATTTAATCATAAACAAGTGGTTGGAAATTTGGAAAATGGATTTAGAAAGAGTCTTTACGGCAGATTTTGAAGTATTTGGAGCAAAAGCACAAAATCCGACAGATGCAGAAATAGATTTTTTAATTGCCGTTAAATAGAAAAAACTGATGGAGCAGCTTGATAACTATTATTTAAAAAAAGAAGAGCCAAACAAGAGTTGCCTGCTTGCTTTGCGAAATATTATTCTTAAGCAGGATATCAACATTACTGAAACGCAGAAGTGGGGAATGCCTTGCTTCTGCTACAAGAAAAAAATGTTTTGCTATTTGTGGACCGATAAAAAGACGGACAAACCCTATATTCTAATGGTAGAAGGAAATTATCTTGAACACCCCGAATTGGAACAAGGCGATCGCACAAGAATGAAAATTTTCAGGATTAATCCCAATAAAGATTTACCAATAAGGACAATTGAGAGTATTTTACAAAAAGCCTTGGACTTATATACAACAGGCATAATTAAATTAAAAGATTAACCGGCCTCCTGACCCTTTGTATTTACTGGAATTGACATAAAAGTAACGGAACCTTTTTCTCCGCTAATACACTATTCAAACAAATTGTTGTTTTGCTTAATTTTGGCTTTCAAAATCGAAATACAATCCTCATTTTAAACAAGTTAACATCTTAAATATTGATACTTTAAATTTTGTGGCAAAAGCGTGGTATACCAGGTTGAAAATTTTAAAAAACACAGAATATTTGTGCGTTTGTTCCTGTCACAACAAACCAAAAGGCGCCAATTGTCTTCAATTGGCGCCTTTTTTATACCTAATCATACCTAACCACATAACTAAAAACTTACGTTTATGCTGCGGGGCTCACCCTTTCCAATTCCTGACAGAAAATTTAAACCGCGCCTGTACAGATATTAATGTAATCATGAGCAGCAGAGTATAACAATAAATAATTCTCATAACTGAGCAAGGGTCTTCTATTTAGCAATCAATACAATACTGGTTTTAGCATACTGGTTAATTGCAATTTTCACCTCATCAAAATTAGGTGCTGAGAGTTTTGGTTTATAATTTTTAGAAAATCCAAATCCTTCTGTCGGATAACCAATCATATTTTTATCACATTTTCCGTTATTATTCAGGTCTTGATAAACAGCAACAGCATAATCGCCATCCGGTAGGTTTTTGAACGTGTAGACCACTTTATTTTCTGAAGCTTTTACTTTTGCAGTGGCAATCTGTGACTCATTATCAAGAAAACCTTTCTCTTTATCGTACAATCCAAAAAAAACAGATCCTTTGCCGGGTTCTACGCCCGATACTTCAACGCTGAAATTATGTTGTGCAAACAGTGCTGAATTAATTGTTACAAGTACTATCAAGCTTATCATTTTAATTTTCATAAGTAATATTTTTTAGGATTTATAATAGAACCTTTTCTAGCTTCTCTTTCTCTAATTGGTTAAAAAAGTGATTCATTTTTTTTACATTCCCTTTTTTAAACGCCTGGTAGGGTTCTGATTGTGAGAGCAGCCATTTTTTTACAATACTTTTAAAAATGAAGGTGATTTTTTTTTGGAGAGGATGAATTTTCTGGCGGACCATCTCGAAATAATCGTTCAAATTTTGCTGTCGAAAACCTAGAATATTATCTAAATCTTGACCATCTTTTAAAATCCCACAGTGAAAATTTTTCTCTGCAAAAGCCTTTTGTGGAAAATCAGCTTCGCCTAAGCCAAATTCAGCAAACATTTTGTCTAGAAAAGCCCCATAAGTAATAACACAATCCTCTCCCCCTCCCAAGTTGAATATTTGCTTCTCTAGCTTTTTTTGGTTTTCAATTGCTTTAGCAAAAGCTCTACCCGTATCTTTTGGAGTGCAGATTTCCATTGGTGTATTCAGCGGCATATGAAACATCAATTTGGATATCTTATGGTTCCCCATAATTGCAGCCAGACGAAAAATACTCCATGATAATTTGGATTTCCCAATCAACGACTCACACAAAACCTTTGTTTCTCCATAATGATCTCCCGGACTGGGCTGCAAAATATCAGCGACACTTATCTGGGGATTCTTCATCCGATCACCATAAACTGAAATACTGGAACTAAAAATCAAATAACAATCCGGTGAATTCTGCTCTAAAGCGTAAATAAGATTTTCGGTCCCTCTCACATTGACACTGTAAGCCATCTCTGGATCTATATCTGCAAGAGGTGGAATAACCGCTGCCAAATGGATAGCTACATCCTTATTTTGGGCAACTTTTAGCACTTCTTCTCTATTGCTGATGTCGCCATATATAATCTCTACACGAGATCGAAAGGGAGCCAGTTTTTTTACCGAATTTTGAGTTTTTAAATCAAAAACCGTTATTTCATAATCCGTATGCTGAACCAGATGCTGCAAGGTTTCAAATCCTACAGTTCCAGATGCACCGGTCAGAAGTATTTTTTTTCGTGATATCTTATTTTTCATTTTTTTTAATTTAACGTTTGTCCTTTTAATCCGCTTAAATTTTGATTAAAAAGCTATATTTGTTATACAATATGTTCAATATTTAACTTTGTGTTCTTTTTGATTACTACGTAAAACTATTAAAGAAGAATGTATTTACTGTTTCAAAAAGGGATGCTACTGTACATTAGCGAACAAAGACTAATGTTTTTGTAGCGTATGTAAAATAATTTGTGATGGATTTAAGAAAAGACAGAAGGGTTCAGTATACTAAAAAAATATTGCGTGAGGCATTATTTAGTTTACTGGACGAGAGGGAATTAAGCGAAATCACCATAACCGAACTGTGTAAAACAGCCGATGTCAACCGCAATACATTTTATCGGCATTATAATATTCCGCTGGATATACTGCTTGAAATAGAGGATGATGTTTTTGAAAAACTCTCAGCGGTTTTGCGTAAAAGCACCAATATGGATGATGTGATACTGCTCAGCTGCCAGTTACTGGAAAGCGATAAACAGATGAGTAAAATTGTGTTTACTAAAGCGGATGGAAGCGGAATTCTGTCGCGAATCCTGAGAAGTGTTCGGAATAATTTTCCGGTTGAAAATCAAATAGAACTTACTGCCGAAGTAATGCCTTTTGCTGAAATGGCATACCAATTTGGCGAAAAAGGAAGTATTGCTGTCATCAAAAACTGGATCGAAAATGATTTCTCTATTCCTGCTGAAAGTATTGCACAAATGATAAGTTATCTGGTAAATAAACTCAATAAATTATAGCAATTTTTATAAGTCACCAATTCCTAATCGAATCTCTCAAAGCAAAATAAAAAAGTATCATGGATTTTAAAAACGAATTGGTTAACCTTCCTTTAAAGAATAACCTGAAATTACTTTTTTACTCTGGAATGGAAATCTTTTTTGCTACCAAAGTTAAGGCGGTATCATTCATTTTCTAAATTTACAATTATATAATCCAACTCCCACAACATGAATAAGGTATTTTCAGAAAATAAAACTTTACTTTTAGGAGTAGAAAAATCTGAAAATAATTCATTTTTAGATATACCCGTACAATTTAGTGAATATACTGTTTTATTAATCAGCAAAGGAGAAGGAATTTACCATGCAGATTTTGCTTCTTTTTCATTTAAGGCCCCTGTCATATTGTTTTCAACACCGCAGCAGTCCATATCCATCAAAGAAATTACCCCGTTGACATATACCACATTACAATTTCACGGTGACTTTTATTGCATCGAATACCATAGAAAAGAGGTTGCCTGTAACGGTTTATTGTTTAACAATATTTACATTGAGCCTTCTATAAAATTAACTACCGAACAGCATCTATTATACTGTCAATTAGTCGATCAGATTATTGATGAAATTAAAGAGCAAGCTCCTTCAGAAATTGTATTACGATCCTATCTTCAGCTTATACTTGCCAAATCTAGTAGTCTGAAAATAACCAGTGAAAAACAAAATTTACAAAAAGATGAAAAGATGGACCAGTTCAAAATACTGCTGGAAGAAAATTTCTTATCCCTACACAAACCAAGTGATTACGCTTCATTATTGTCAATGACATCCAATAATTTCACTAAACAATGTGGCAAACGCTTCAATAAAACGCCAACGCAAATGATTCAGGAAAGATTAATTTTAGAAGCAAAAAAGCAGCTTCATCTCACCCGATTGAGTATTAAGGAAATTGCTTATGCCTTAAAATTTCAGGATGAATATTATTTTAGCCGAGTATTTAAAAAAATGACCAAAATTTCTCCTCAAGCCTTTAGGAAAACAACCGGTATTTCTATCGTGGCAGATTTGTCCAAGTAATAGCGTTTTTTATCCATTTCCTAATTCTTATTTCAGCTATAAATTTGCCTTGTTAATTATGACAAAATTTAAAAAACAAAGCAATGAAAAATTCTCTTTTAAGCACAATAGCAAATCTTGATAAGCTGGGAAAAAATGCCATACGTGCTGGTATAGTTATCGTTTTTTTATGGATTGGCGGACTTAAATTTTTTACTTATGAAGCCGACGGTATAGTACCTTTTGTGGCAAACAGTCCTTTTATGTCTTTTTTTTATCACAATCCATCTGAGTATAAACAATACAGCAATAAGGAAGGGGAATTAATTACTGAAAATCATCAATGGAACATTCAAAACAATACGTATGCTTTTGCAAATGGCTTAGGAATTTTATTAATTGGTATTGCTTTCCTGGTTGCCATTCATAACTGGGCTCCTCTGGCAAGTATGTTTGGAAGTATAATGGTGTTTATTCTTACCATTGGTACCCTTTCATTTTTAGTGACAACTCCTGAAAGCTGGGTGCCGCATTTGACAGATCAACAATATGGATTTCCTTATTTATCCGGACGTGGACGATTAGTACTAAAAGATGTTGTTATACTTGGAGCTTCATTAATTACAATGAGCCAGTCAGCATCACTTTATCTCAAAAGAAAAAATATATAAATTTGAGAATCAGAAAAATATTTCTCACAATTATCAATTCACAAAAAGCTATCAATCATTTATATTATAATGACTGATAGCTTTTTTTGATAAACTTATATATGATTTAAAAATATTATTGTCCAGGAAATATAAAAGATTTGGAAAATGTTATATCATTTCATCATTACTTAAATCTTCACCTCTCATGTCTGTGATGATTAATTGATGCTCAACTGAAGTTAAAAATTGATTTATTTCTTTTAAAAGATTCTTCAATAGTGGCCTTATTACAAACGTTTCAAAATTAGGGTACGTAAACGTTCCTCATGCACATCTCCCCAATTTCCTATAACTGCAATTACAGGAATTAGTGTTTTTCCAAAATCTGTCAGGCTGTACTCAACTTTCGGAGGCACAACAGGATAAATAACCTTTGATACTAGTTCATGTTCTTCTAATTCCTTCAGCTGAATATTTAAAACCCTGCGTGAAGCATCAGGTATTTTACGCTGCAGCTCACTTGGTCTTTGAAATCCTTCATTAATAAACCAAAGCAAACGTATCTTCCATTTACCATAAAGTACTTCACCTATTAGATCAAGTCCACAATTTAAATTCGGTATTGTTTTTCTCTCATACATATTACAAAAGTAAACCTATCTGCCAATTCTTGCAATAGGGGAAAAATTTATCCCTATCTGAATCGTAAATCCGTACTTGTGAGAAACTTACATACTTCAGAAATTTGTACCTAACAATTTTAAAACGAATACAAGATGGATTATCAAAACGAATTATCAGGTAAAATTGCCTTAGTAACAGGAGGTACAAAAGGAGCCGGAAAGGCAATTGCAGAAAGACTGCTGCAAGCGGGCGCAACAGTAATTATTACTGCCAGAAACGCAGCAGAAAAAGAAAACAACAAACTGCATTTTATTTCTTCTGATTTAAGTACAGCCAAAGGAGCAGAAAAAGTAGTTAGTGAAGTTTTGTCCACTTATGGGAGATTAGACATTCTTGTAAACAATCTTGGTTCTTCAACAACACCCGCCGGTGGCTTCAGTGCGTTAACTGACGAAGATTGGATATCAACCCTACAAGCTAATTTACTTGCTCCTGTCAGACTTGACAGGGGATTTTTACCGCAAATGATCGACCAGAAAAGTGGTGTTATTATTCACATCGCTTCCATTCAGGGCATATTGCCGCTATACGACTCTACTTTGCCTTACGCAGCTTCGAAAGCAGGATTGATCAATTACAGCAAAAGTTTATCGAAAGAAGTTACGCCAAAAGGTGTCCGCGTGCTAACTGTTTCGCCAGGATGGATAAATACAACAGCATCGATAGCTTGGTTGGGCGAGATCGCAAGAAATTCAAATACCACTGTAGAAGAAGCTCAGCAAGGTGTCATGGACGCATTGGGTGGAATACCTTATGGCAGGCCTGCCGAACCGGAAGAAGTAGCCGAATTGGTTGGCTTTTTAGTTTCACCAAGAGCCAGTTACTTAACAGGAACAAATTTTGTCATTGACGGTGGAACGGTACCAACAATTTAAAAACTAAATATATCAAGATCATGAAATTACCACAAGTAGTAGAGCGTTTCATTGAAACGCAACACATTTTCGACAGCAAAGCTTTCGCAGAATGTTTCACCGAATCTGCCATCGTTCATGACGAGGGAAAAACCCATAATGGCAAAGAAGAAATTCAACAGTGGATCAACCATGCGATGGAGGAGTATAAATCTGCGCTGGAACCACTTAATTATGAGCAATCTGAATCAAAAGGTGTCCTGACAGCAAATGTTTCCGGCACGTTTCCCGGCAGCCCTATCGTGTTGAAATTTCATTTTGATTTTAATAATGGACAAATTCAGGATTTAAAAGTAACAGATTAAAAGATAAAAGAGAGTGACTAATTAAAATGGCGCCAATTGAAGACAATTGGTGCCATTTTTTTTCATATAGTATCAAATAAGTAAGTTTGATTAATTTTTGCGGATCAGGTGCAAAAGTTAGCGATTAGATAAAAAGAGGATCAAAACGAAAACCTGTTGAGTATAAAATTTAAACATAAATATTGCTTAGCCTGAAAAGGAAAAATTTTAAATTTCTAACACCTCTGAACTAAGATTTAAAAACTTTTATTTTTACATTGAAAGATTCTGCCGAAGCATTTGTACTTCTGTTATCAAAATAATTTAAAATCGTTTGATAATGATTCATAATTGTTCGGGAGACTTAAAAACATAGAAATATTTTATGCAAAAACTCCATATTCAATATAATTATCCTTTGTCAAGCTCAATAGCTTATTTAAATATTTATGTACCTTAGCTAAAGTAAAGAAATACTTTAGCAGCACTTTTACGCACTGTTATATGAAAGCACTTTTAAAACAAAATATTGCTAAACATATTTCTCTTTCAGAAAATGAAATAGAAGATTTTTGCAATTTATTTGAGCAAAAGTTAATCCCCAAAAAAAACTTTTTACTCAGAGAAGGCGAGATTTGCAAATTTGAAGGTTTTGTTACCAAAGGGCTTTTTCGGGTTTATCATATTGATAAAAATGGTTTTGAACAAATACTCTATTTTGCTATTGAAAATTGGTGGGTTACTGATATTGATAGTTTTACTACTGAAACCCCTTCACAACTTTTCATAGAAGCTCTCGAAGACAGCGAAGTGCTTGTAATTTCTAAAAAAGATAAGGAGTTTGCCTATGCTAATTTGCCTAAAATTGAAAAGCTATTTCGGGTAATGACACAAAAAACGCACGTTGCCCTTCAACGAAGAATGATAGATAACCTTAGTAAAACAGCAGAATCCCGCTATATAGAATTTACAGAAAAATACCCACAACTAATACAACGGCTTTCTAACATACAGATAGCTGCCTATCTGGGAATTACCAATGTTTTTTTGAGTAATATTCGAAAGAAAATCGCTGTCAAAAAATAAGTTTTTCCTTTTATTTATTAAACTAGTTTAATGTTTTGAGATCGCATTACGTTCCATCTTTGCAGTGTTAATTTAAACCAACACACGAAATGAAATACACTATCTCAAGAGTATTTATAACAATTTTAATTTTATTTACTATGGAATCACAAGCACAAGGTCTTAAAACAATTGAAACTAAAGATTTAAAACTTCAGGTTTACAACGCTTCAGAAAACAGTTTTGGTGTAGCATCGGTAATCGTTTCCGGAAAGACAGATGCAATTTTGATTGACGCTCAATTTACTTTGGCGGATGCCGAAAAAGTAGCGCAGGAGATTAAAGCAAGCGGCAAAAAATTAACCACCATTTTTGTTTCTCACGCAGATCCTGATTACTATTTTGGATTAGAGATATTTAAAAAATACTTCCCGGATGTTGTTGCTTATGCATCACCTGCTTCCGTAGAAGCAATTAAGGCTACGGCGCAAAAAAAATTAGACGTTTGGGGCGAACGATTAGGTAAAGCTATTACGTCAAATGTTGTTTTGCCACAAGTTTTAAAAGGAAACAGCATTGAACTGGAAGGTCAGAAATTAGAAATTGTTGGTTTGGAAGACTTTCCGAATAAAACTTTTGTATGGATTCCTTCTATCAATGCAGTTCTAGGCGGAATTAATGTTTTTGGAACTAGTTTCCATCTTTGGATGGCGGATGCTCAAACTGCTGAAGCCCGCAAAAACTGGATTGCCGTATTAGATAAAATCTCGGCTTTGAAACCTGAAATTGTAATTCCGGCTCATGCCAATTCCAATTCTCCATTTGATATCGCTGCTGTAAATCACACCAAAAGTTACATTCAATTCTACGAAGAGGCTTTGAAAACCAATAAAACATCAGAAGCTTTAATTACTTCTTTGAAAACAAAATATCCAACACTTACTTTTGAAACTGCCTTAATGATTGGTGCAAAAGTGAATACTGGAGAAATGAAATGGTAAAATCAATCATTTACAACCTGATGGCACTCTTTGTATTTTCAGGCTGTTCTTTAAACAAAAAGACAATGACAAATCTTGAAATAGTAAAAAGCACTTACGAAGGCAAAACTTCGGAAGAAAATGGTCGTAATTTAGCTAAGTATGTTGTCGAAGATATTTCGTGGACAGAAGCTAAAGGTTTTCCGTATGCAGGAACTTACATTGGCTTAGAAAATGTAACTCAAAATGTCTTTAGCCGATTAGGAAGCGAATGGATTGATTACAAATTTACTCCTGAAGATTACGTTGCCAGCGATGATAAAGTAGTCGCTTACGGAACTTACACGGGAACCTATAAAATTACAGGTAAATCATTCACCGCCAGAGTGGCTCACATTTGGAAACTTAAAGATAGTAAAATTATCAGTTTCGAACAGTTTGTCGATAGCCAGTCTGTAAATGATGCTGTGAAATAAAGCCCTATTTTTAGTTTTAAATATAAAAACCGTTGATGAATGTCAACGGTTTTTTTTGATCTGGTTTTTATTTCAAATGTTCCTTAAAAAAATCATCTAATTTATCAAAAGGAATTACCTCTACTTTGTCATACAAATCAACGTGAACTGCATTAGGGATAATTATTAATTGTTTTGGTTCATTTGCTACTTTAAAAATATCTTCACTAAAATATCTTGAGTGCGCCTTTTCTCCGGCGATTAAAAGCATTGGTCGTGGCGAAATTTCTTTTACATAAGCTAATATTGGCATATTCATAAAAGAGATCGGATTGGTTACCAGCCAAGCTCCATTTGAATTCACAGAATTGACGTGAAAACCACGCGGCGTTCTGTAATAATCAAAATATTCTTTTACAAATTGTGGCTCATCGCCTTTCAATTTTTCCGGCAAATTTCTTGGACCAACTGTCGGTTTTCCATTTTCGGCATCTTTCCAACGTTGCTGACCTAAATTCTCTAATGTTTTGGTTCTTTGTTCCAGAGTTACTGAATCATTATATCCTTTTGACATTACCCTGGTCATATCATACAAACTTGTCGTGGCAACGGCTTTTACTCGTTTATCAATAGCAGTTGCATTTAAAGCAAAACCGCCAAAACCACAAATCCCGATGATACCAATTTTATTTCTGTCTACCTTTTCTTGTAATCCTAAAAAATCAACCGCAGCGCTGAAATCTTCTGTATTGATTTCCGGAGAGGCCAGATTTCTTGGTTCGCCTGCGCTTTCACCTGTGTAAGATGGGTCAAAAGCCAAAGCTATAAAACCACGTTCTGCCATTTGGGTGGCATATAATCCAGACGATTGTTGTTTCACCGCTCCAAACGGTCCGCTGATGGCTAATGCTGACAACTTTTCATTTCCTGTATTTTTCGGAAGATATAAATCACCGCTTAAAGTAATGCCGTAGCGATTTTTGAAGCTCACTTTTTGACGTATTACTTTGTTACTAAGTTGAAATGTATAATGTTCTTTTGATATATTCATTTTTTCTAAATTTGATTGTACTTTTTGTGCAGATACAAGCCCTGTTATCAGGAATAATATTGCGATTGCGAATGTTTTTTTCATTTTCTTTTGAATTATTTTTAAACTTATATTTTTCCTAATAATTTAATTTTAATTGTTTTCAAGTTTCACAGCTACATTTCCGGCACCCAGTGCAGTAGCAAGACCTACAGGATTGTCAATATATCCGAGTTTTGTATAACTATAGGAAGTGTTGAAGCTTTTATAAAAAAGCACCAGCACATTGTCCCCGTAAAGCATTAAATCGCCCGCTTTGATATCTCCTCCAACTGAAGCATTTACTGAAAACGAACCAGGGAAATCATAGTACTTTTCATTACCATTAAGTTCGGTCATATTTAGGGTCAGCGGGAGCATTGCTTTCAATTCTGCTGCACTTGGGTTGTTATACAATGTTGCCGTAAAAACTGTTGTACCAATTGTAATTTTCATCTTAGTTGTTGAAATAGTATCGTTATTTCCATTCTCATTATTTTCTCCTGGATCTCTTTCATTGTCATTGCTGCAGCTCGCATTACAAAAAGAAAAAGCAAAAAGCATAGCGATAACTGCTACTAAAGATTTTAACTTCATAATTATCTCTTTTAAGGTTGAATATTTTTAATGAATTTTGCAGGAATTCCGCCAACAATGGTATTATCGGGAACATCTTTAGAGACTACTGCTCCTGCTGCGACAACTGCATTTTCTCCAATTGTTACGCCCGGCAAAATCGTAGCATTGGCTCCAATCCATGCATTTTTTTTGATGAGAATTGGTTTACCTGTTAGTCCTTTTCTTTCCTCAGGATTTAGCGGATGATTTTCGGTAATGAGACTGACTTTAGGACCTATTAAAACATCGTCTTCAATGGTAATTCCACCTAATGCCAAAAAGGTGCAGTCAAAATTGATAAATACGTTTTTACCAATTGTAATATGTTTTCCACAATTGATATAAAGAGGTGTAAATACAGTAACATCCTGAAGTTCTTTATCTAAGATTTTGCTTAGTATCTGCGTGATTTCTTCAGGATTTACAGTATTATTCATCTGATTAAGTAATGCTTTCACAGCGAATGCTTCGGCTCTCAATCTGCCTATTTGCGAATCATTTGGAAGTATGGTTTCACCGATTAAAAGTCTCTCAAAAATATCTTTTTGAAATGGTACGGTATCGGAAATAAGGTTTGAATCTGACATAATATTTGAATTAAATAACCAGATACAAAGGTAAGACTGCCTTTAAGCAAGGTAGTAACGATTATCAAACCAAAGATTAAGAAATTCAAACTTCCGATTGACGAAATGCAGAAGGATTGGTGCCGGTATTCTTTTTGAAGAAATTATTAAAGTAGGTTGGATAGTCAAACCCAAGTGCATAGCCAATTTCAGAAACACTCCAATCAGTATGGAGCAATAGCGCTTTGGCTTCTGTGATAATCCGCTCAGTAATATGAGTCGTTGTCGATTTCCCGGTTACTTCTTTTACAGCCCGATTCAGGTAATTGACATGCACATTCAAATGTTGTGCATAATGTTGTGCTGTTCTTATTTGAAGTGGATTAGAAGTAGTTTCAATTGGAAATTGTCTTTCCAATAATTCCAAAAATACAGATGACAATCTGGTAGATGCATTCTTATTTTGTTCGAAATTATCAGAAGGTTCCATCTTTAAAGATTCATGGATAATAAGACTGATGTAATTGCGAATCAACTCATCTTTAAACACATAATCACTTTCCTGTTCGGTAATCATTTTATGAAAAATAGTATTGAGAAAACCTCTTTGCTCTTCTGTGATTTTCAAAACGGGTGTTCCGCCAATTTTAAAAAAAGACGATTGCTGCAGACTTTCGGAACGCTCGGCGTTTTTAAAAAACTCTTCTGAAAATAAAATAGTATAACCAGTATAAGTTGTTGAAATAGTTTCCCATGAATATGGAATGTGAGGATTTCCAAAAAAAAGAATCGTACCCACCTGCTCATAGGTCCTATCAGAATAATGAATCTTGCTTTTACCTGTTGTCAGGCAGATTTTATAGAACTCCTTTCTGCTGTACGTTCTGGTTTCTGCACCATCATCTTCTATCTGGAATGCTTTAAATCCTTGCAGTTTCAGTTCATTATTAAACACGGAAACTTCTCTTACTATCTTCTCTTTCATTTTACAAAGTTAAGAAATTCAAACTTGTTTAAAACCCTTAATTTTTAACTCTTACTCTTTTTGAAAGCAAATAATTAAATTATTTAAAAGAAGAAGGAGAAACAAAACTGATCAAAAACTAAGCGAATTTAAAATTATTATTAAAAAATGAACACTGTTCAAAAAATATACATATCTTTGCGGCATGAGTACAGCAGAAAGAAAAGCACGTGAAAAAGAAGCCTTAAAAATGCTGATCCTAAAAGGAGCCAAAAAACTCTTTTTAGAGAGAGGTATTGAACAGACTACGATTCGAAACATCGCTGATGAAATTGACTACAGCGTTGGAACTGTGTATGTTTACTTTAAAGATAAGAATGCCATTCTACACGACCTACACTCTATTGGTTTTCAAGAGTTAGGTGGTTATTTTATCGAATTGTTTGCTATTAAAGATCCAATGGAGCGTCTTAAAAAAATGGGATTTACCTATTTGAAATTTGCCATGGAAAATTCTGAAATGTATGATTTGATGTTCATCGTTAAAGCGCCAATGGAATTTATCGAAAGTAGTGATAATCAAGCATGGAATGAAGGAGCTGATACCTTTAATGCTTTAAAGAAAACCGTGGAAGAATGTATGAACCAAGGGCATTTTGAAGGACATTCATTAGAAGCACTATCCTTTATGATTTGGAGTTTAGTTCACGGAATGTGCTGTCTGGAAATACGCCAGAGAACCAAAGGTGTAAAATTTTCTAACCCGGATACCATCCTGTCTGAGGGATACAACGAATATTTAAAAATAATAAAGAAACTTTAAACTTTTTTTTGATCAAAAAAATGAACAACGTTCAATTTAAAAACAATGTACAATAAAATGAAAAAAGCAATTACATTTACCCTTCTTTGTTTTGGTTTTATAGGATATTCCCAAAGCAAACTCGATAATTATATCCAGATTGGATTAAAAAGCAACGAGATAATCAAACAGCACAACTTCGACATTAACAAAAGTATGTATGCCCTCCAGGAAGCCCGTTCCCTGTTCTACCCTACTGTTTCCCTGAATGCGAATTATACTAAAGCCGATGGCGGAAGAACAATTGATATTCCAATTGGGGATATGCTAAATCCTGTATACAGCACACTCAATCAAATAACCAATTCGAATGCTTTCCCTTCTCTGCAGAACCAGTCGGTTTTGATTAATCCCGATAATTTCTATGATGCTAAAATTCACACGACAATGCCATTGCTGAACTATGAAATCATCTATAACAAGAGAATAAAAAGCCAGCAGACTTCTTTACAAAAAATAGAACTTGAAATCTATCAAAGAGAGCTGGTTAAAGAAATAAAAACGGCATACTATAAATACCTGCAGTCAATTGAAGGAATTAATATTTACAGAGATGCTTTAGCATTGGTAAAAGAAAATCAAAGGGTTAACCAGTCCTTATTTAAAAATGACAAGATAAATCGTACGGCAGTTCTTAGAAGTGACAATGAAGTAATCCGTATTGAAGCAAATCTGGAAACAGCAAAACAAGTCAGCAATACCGCTAAAACATATTTTAATTTTCTAATTAATCAAAAGCTTGACAGCGAAATTGAGATTGATTCGGATAAAGAAAGCCTGCCAAGTGCACTGGTGCTGGAAAACACCTCAGGCAGAGAAGAACTTTCAAAGCTTACCATGGCTAAAGATATAAATGAAAATGTAAGTAAGCTTACCCAATCGTATTGGTACCCAAAATTGAGCGGATTCGCCGATTTTGGATTTCAGGACTTTGACTTCGAAGTGAATAAACAATCCCGATACTATTTTGCCGGTGCCGCTTTAGAATGGACTATTTTCTCAGGCAACAAAAACAAATACAAACTCAAACAGGTTCAGGAAGACAGTAAAAAAATAAGCTCACAGACTGATAATGTTAAACAGCAGCTGCTGCTCCAGTTTCAGGTTACCCGAAATAATTTAATCTCCGCTTTAGAACAATTTAATGCCGATAAAAATCAAAAAGCAGCGGCCCAAAAATATAATGAGGACATAACCAAATTGTATAAAGAAGGACAAGCCATTTACATTGAACTTCTGGATGCACAGAATCAATGGGTAAATGCACAGCTTAATACTAACATATCTCTTTATAATTCCTGGATTGCCTATGCAGAATTAGAAAGAGTCAATGCCACTTTTACTTTAAAATAATCCAAAAACAATACTGATGAAATCGAAAATTATTGCATCCCTTCGCCTTTCAGGCTCGGGTCACGAACACAAAAAAAAATATTTTACGCTTGTGAGTAAAAAATCAATAGCAATATGCCTTTTTGCCTTTCCTGTTTTTTATGCCTGTAAAGAAGATAAAAAAGAGCATAACCAATTTGAAACCGCGGATATTGTATCCATTAAAACAGCACCGGCCGGATCCTTGGCACTTACAAGTAATATCAATGCTTCTGGTTTGGTCACAACAGAAAACACTGCCAATTACAGCTTTAAAATTGGCGGTTTAGTAAAACATATTTATGTCGAGGAAGGGCATTTTTTTAAGAAAGGACAGCTTTTAGCCGCATTAGATGAAACCGAAATCAGTGCGGGTTTAAACCAGACCGATTTAAACGTTAAAAAATACGAGAGGGATTATACGCGCGCCAATAATCTCTATAAAGACAGTGTATATACTTTAGAACAGCTTCAAAATACAAAAACGGGCCTGGACATTGCCAGAAAACAAAAAGATGCCGTTGCTTTTAATGCCCGTTATGCCAAAATATATGCGGCGGTAGATGGTTTTGTATCTCAAAAAATAGCAAATGAAGGCGAAGTTGTAGGTCCCGGTTCTCCCGTTTTAGCTATAAATGAAACATCCCACAACAATAATTATCTTTTAAAAATTGGACTGACAGATAAAGAATGGGCATCGGTTAAAATCGGCCAGAAAGCATCCGTTACCCTGGATGGTTATCCTGATCAAAACTTTGATGCCGTGGTTTTTCGAAAATCGCAGTCTGCTGATGCGGCACTTGGATCCTTTCAGGTGGAATTAAAACTAGACATGAAAAATAGTAAACCTGCAGTGGGTATGTTTGGGAAAGCCGAAATACATGCCGATACTGCCCAGGATTTGATCACGATTCCTTACGATGCACTTATTGAAGCAGACGGTAATAAAGCTTTTGTTTTTTTAGTTGAAAATAACAAAGTGAGAAGACAGCCTGTAACCATTTACAAATTTGAAAACAAAATCGTGTACATAAAAGACGGTCTTGAGAAAACAGATCAGATAGTGATCTCGAACAGCGCCTACTTGAACGAAGAATCAAAGATTAAGATCATTAAATAATAAGCACCATGAAGATTACAAACTTTGCCGTTAAAAACTATCAGTTCACACTGATTATATTTCTTCTTGTGTCTGTTGTAGGGTATCTGACCCTGTTTTCTATGCCGCGATCAGAAGATCCTTCTACTCACCCTCCCCAATATCTGATTACGGTTATTTATCCCGGAACCAGTCCAAAGGATATGGAAGAACAGGTAGTAAAACCTATTGAGAATAAAATTTACGGGCTGGAGAACATCGATAAAATCCTCACTACTGTCGAAGATGGCGTAGCCGCATTTCAGGTAAAATTTAAATATGGGGTTGATGTAGATAATAAGTATCAGGAAATTTCTACGGAAATGAATGCGCTTCAAAACAGTGAACTTCCCAAGGATATTTACCTGATAAAAACCGAGAAAATTGCTTCATCAGATGTAAAAATCCTTCAGGTAGCCTTAATTTCAGAAAATGCAGCAGATAAAAAACTGCGCGATGCAGCAGATGAATTGAAGACAAGACTGGAAAAAATTACCAATCTTAAAGATGTAAAATATGCAGGAATACCGGAACAGGAAATTAGAATTGATCTGCAACTGGATAAACTCGCGCAGTTAAAAATTCCATTAAACCTGGTGATGGGGAGTCTTCAGAGTGAAGCTGCCGATATCCCCGGAGGAAGCATCAATCTTGACAGTAAGGTGTTTAATGTAAAGACAAGCGGTAAATTTAAAAATGCCGATGATGTTGCCAATACCGTTATCTACAATGCAAATGGTAAAATAATCTATATGAAGGATGTCGCCGAAGTAGGCTACAAATCTGAAACAGTAGATCATATCACCCGCATAAACGGTCATCGCTGCGTTCTGGTTACCGTAGGTATGAAAGACAACGTAAACATAACCGATGTTCAAAAAGAATTTTTACCAATCGTAGAGGAATTCTCTAAAGACCTGCCTCAAAATATAAAACTGGTTAAAAACTTTGATCAGGCAAATATGGTATCGCAGCGTCTGGGGCATTTGGGCTTTGATTTCACCCTTGCGATCGTTTTGGTTATCATAACACTTTTGCCCTTAGGATCAAGAGCTTCCTTAATTGTTATGATATCCATACCGCTCTCACTTGCCTTAGGGCTCATTGTAATGAATGCATTCGGTTATTCGTTAAATCAATTAAGCATTGTAGGTTTGGTGGTGGCTCTAGGACTTCTGGTGGATGACAGTATTGTGGTCGTCGAAAACATCGAGCGCTGGCTTCGTGAAGGTCATTCTAAAATGGATGCTGTTTTAAAAGGCACCAAACAAATAGGCCTTGCTGTTGTAGGCTGTACAGCCACTCTTGTTATTGCTTTTTTACCGTTGGTCTTTCTTCCTGATGTGTCAGGTGAGTTTATAAGAAGCCTTCCTATGGCAATTATTACGAGTGTACTGGCGTCAATGATTGTAGCCATGACATTAGTTCCGTTTCTGGGAAGCCGATTTTTAAAAACGCACGAACATGGTGAAGGGAATGTTTTTCTTCAATACCTGCAAAAGTTCCTAACACGATCTTACAGCAGGATTATGCCTAAGGCATTGCAATTCCCAAAAACAACAATTGCTATATCCGTAGCATTAAGCATAACCGCTTTTGGACTTTTTAAGGCTACCGGATTTAAGTTATTCCCAACTTCAGAGAAACCAATGTTTCTCATTAATATAAAAATGCCGCTTCAGGCCAATCTGACAGAAAGTGACAGGGTAACAAAACTAATCGAAGCTGAACTGAAAAACCATAAAGAAATTGTCTTATATACTGCAAATGTCGGTAAGGGAAACCCGCAGATCTATTATAATGTACACCCGCAGGACAGAAAGCCTGATTTTGCACAGATTTTTGTGCAACTGGAAGATGAAGCAAAACCTACCGAAAAAACAGCTTTGATTGAAAGACTCCGTGAAAAATTCAAGACAATGCCTTATGCTAAAATCGAAGTGAAAGATTTTGAGCAGGGAACGCCTCTGGAGGCCAACATTGTAGTAAGGCTATTTGGCGAAGATCCGGCTGTTCTTCGCAAACTTTCTTCTCAAGTTGAAACTATATTGCGCAATCAGAAAGGAACAGTTTATATCAACAATGAACTAAACACTTACAAAACAGATGTCAAAGTAAAAATTAATAAAGAAAAAGCACGAACATTAGGCGTCATGACAAGTGAGGCAGATAAAGTAGTACGTCTTGCTGTAGCCGGATTAACTGTTGGGGATTACATCGATGATAGAGGTGATGCCAGAAATGTTACACTTACACTGCCCAGAGATAAATTTTCTAATCTGGATGCTTTAAAAAACCTATATGTAAATAATATTCAGGGAACCCCTATTGCGCTGAATCAAATTGCAGACATCTCTTTTGAAACTTCTCCAACGGCAATTAATCATTTCAATAAATCCCGTTTTGCCAAGGTTACAGCGTTATCAGACAAAGGTTATTATGCTAATGATTTATTAACAGAGATCATCCCAAAACTGAATGAACTTAAAATGCCAAAAGGGTATTATTATAAATTGTCCGGTGAAAAAGAGTCCGAAGGAGATGCACTTGGTGGGAATTTCCTTTCGGTAATTATTCTGAGTACATTCCTTTTCATTGCTGTACTGCTATTGCAGTTCAAAACATTCAAAGGAATCATCATTGTACTTTCCATTATTCCATTAGGAATTCTAGGAGGAGTTGTATTACTGCTTATTAACGGAAGTCCGATGTCTCTGGTGGCTATTATCGGTTTTATTGGTCTGTCGGGTATTCAGGTTAAAAATTCGCTTCTTTTGGTAGATTTTACCAATCAGCTCAGACAGGAAGGACACTCCATAGATGAGGCAATTGCGATTGCCGGAGAAACACGCTTTCTTCCAGTAGTGCTGACTTCCATAACGGCAATCTGCGGTCTTATTCCCCTAGCTTTGAATTCCAATCCTTTAATTGCACCACTGGCGATTGTTCTTATCGGCGGACTGATAAGTTCGACCATTCTGTCCAGAATTGTAACCCCTGTGATGTACAAATTGATGCCTCCAAGTATCGAAATTGATAATAAAGAACCGTTTAATTAAATTTAAGAAGCTCAACAGATACTACATGTAGTATGACAATCTCTTCAAATCTTCCATAAATTTATTGAAATTTGTCCCGTCGCGATCCTTCCCGGGACAAAAGATAAAAATCATCTTTTGTCCCTTTTTTTGTCAGATATCTATTTTGTTTACCAAATTCGATATCGGGCAGCTACCGATTCCAGTCCGTTGAGCCTGCTCCCTCCTAAAAAAAACCGCCGATTTTCTGATAGAAAATCGGCGATTTTTTTGATAGAACTGAAAGCAAGCCATACAAAATATGCTATCAAAGCACCGAAAACGAAATTGGCTTATTTCTGAATCTGCTTTCTGCTATTCCATCTCATTGATATTTCTTACCATTACATCTGGCATTTTCCTGAATATATCCTGCATATACTTCCTATGATTAGCTCCGGCAATGACAACCACTTTTTTCATACCGGAAGCCCTTGCCCGATTTACGACATTATCACACATTCCCTTATTTCTCATGAGCCACCAATGTATTTGCGAAAGCATTTCTTCTTTGGGGAAATTTTTCATATCGTACATCTCAGGAAAATAAAAATCCGCCGAGGCAAAAATAGCAGACGCTTCATCGGTGTTTAGCCATTCTGTTACTGTTTTTGAGTTTTTTTCGATGCCTGCATTTTTTCCAAACCCACTGTCCCTTTTAGCAAGGATTGCGTTCAGGTCATCTTTATAAGATGCAATCGTATCTTCCCTGAATGTCTTAAATTTATTATGGAAGGCAATTGATGATGCTGTCCAATTCAAATCATAATCCTGGCAGTCCATGGGAAGCAATTCCGGGATTTTCATTTCCTGCATCATTGGGAATGCGATAAATGCATATTCGGAAGTTTTTAGCCTTTTCATGCTTCGTCCCGTTACATCTGATTGGGGACTGAGTAATTTATTGACGTAATTTTCAAGCTCAATATCCGGCGTCTGCTGTAAATGGTTAAAAACTTGCCAAAATTGATAGTGGCCGTTTGGAACATCCTGATCAAGGTAATAGGCATGTGCCAGATCGACTTTAACCCGATAGTCTTTTGGGTCTACCTGGGATAATTTCCTCAAACTGTCAATGGTTTTTGGAAGTACTTCTGTTGCTATATTTCGGTTTTTTCGAAGTGTTTCAAGTCGCTTGATGTTATCCTGCTTGCACCAGTAATCCATTACAAGCCGCTCATCTTCCCTGCTCAAAAACTCCCCAAAAAAAGCTGTCGGCTTGAATTTTTTGATTTTGCCATGGATGCCTGAAAAATCTTGCTGGGGATAACTGCCATAATTATGCGAGACACCTATCAGCAATATTTCAACCTTCTGGGCATGTGTATTAATCGATATGAAGAGGGCAAGAAAAAAAGAATACTTCATGTTTTTGTCGGTTATTTTGTTACAGTTTGTAGGTTAGGTATAACATTCCCGTGCGGCCCATCGCGTAAGGTACGAGTTCCTTAAGCTATGAACCAAAGATAGTTAAAATACCAAAACGTTGATTAAGCGATGGACAAAATGAACCACACACAGGCTCCGCCAGCCATAAAACGTCAATTTTCAACCCGTCTCTATAGACTGCTGCCAGCGAGCAGAAATTCTGAAAATACCATAATAACTCGATCGCGCTATATTTGTAATCCATGCCTGCAAAGTATATCTTAACAGATTAAAAAAAGAAAATCAGGTTTATTAATATTAGGAACGGGCACGTAAAAAAATTCGACGCTTTCGTTGCGCATATCTGAGCGATCGGGTTATTTTGTAGCAGATAAGGATGGACGTGAATTTATAGAAGAAAATTTTAATTTAATAAAAATTATGAAATCAAATATTATAATGATTGTTGTGATCTCAGCGCTAACTTTTGCATGCAACAATAAGGAAGAACCAAAAGTTCATATTACATCTGAAAACTCTGGAACTTTTTTTAAGGAAAAATTATCTAATCAAAAATTAATGGATAGTTTAGAGAATCGTGCCCTATGTAGTGGTGATACGCTAGCATACAATGAATTAAAAGGGATTTATTATATCGGTGGACAAAAAGTTACAGGATTGCTTTATTATTCTTTGATTATGTCTAATAAATATAATTATAAAAGAGCTTCCTACGATGTGTATGACATTCTTACACATGATAAAAAAGTTCTAGATGATAAAACAAAAAAAATGGCAAATGATTACTTAGAAAAAAGCAAATGAAATTGCAATGCTTTTAGCTAATACGTTTATAAAAAATAAGCGTTAATCCTTATTGCGCAGATTTGTAATCCGTGATCGCAAAGTATATCCTAACAGATTTAAAAAAAGAAAATCAAGTTTTTATTAATATAGGAACGGGCCCAGAAAGAATTTCCGCGCTATCCGGGCGATCGGGACTATTTTTGGTTATTAGTCTTTTCCTAATAAGAGCTCTAAACGCGAACATTTTCTACATCATCGCAACAAATCATAACAATCTGTAATATAGTTATTTATAAAAATAATATTCGTAAATTGCTTAATAATTTAAACCAGTTTTTACTAATTAAAAATCAGCATTATGAAAAAGTACATTTTAATTCTAGGTTTTATGTTTTCAATAGCTTCATTTTCACAAAACATTACATCAAAAAGTGAGAATGCAAACGCGGCACAATATGAATTGCTAAAAAAAGTTAATGAATATTATCCCGATATAAGCTTAAGTGATAAGGTGGTCAATTTTTACGTCGGTGATAAAATAATTGATACCAAACAGGAATTTGCTATAAAAAACACAGAATTTACAAGTTACGAACTGAGTATTAGTCCTGATAACAAAAGAGTAGTATTTAATTTTGTATCAGAGAAAAGTGGAAAAATTTATGGTGCTGTTGTTCTCGTTAAGGGCAGTTATGTAAGAACAACTTTTAATGAAAATTTAGGGCTGGTTGATGTAATGGTGAATGGTAAATCCGCATGTATACAAAACATAAAATAAAATCTTTACAAATACAATAAAATGAAAAGCTCCAAATCGATGATTTGGAGCTTTTTTATGGCTTTTTATTACTATTTACAAGCGCTTATTTATAAATAAACGCTGTTTCTTTATCCCTAGTGATTATCAAATTCCCTGCGCTTATAAAAAGTATCATCGTTACTATCATAATTAGGATCATTTTCAGGATAATAGGATTTCATTACTCTTCTTTCGTAATCTCTGTCAAAATTTTCCTGTCTGTTGTACCTGCTTGTATTTCTAAAGGTATCATATCCTATACTGTTAGCCATGACAATTTTGGTATCCTTATTTATGTTTACAGATCCAATTGGTATAATAATATGACTGTCTCCTTCTTTGTAAATAAACTCTTTTCCATTATCGTTTGCGATAACATCTCGCACCTCATTTCGATTGTCTTCTATTAATCCCTTGTCTAATTTCACATCCAGGTAGACCACGCGCTGCATATCTTTATTCACCCAGAGATTATCAATTTTACCTATTGTATGGTTATCAGCGTCTACGATCTTCCATCCTCTTACATCAGAATAATTTGAAGCAATTTTATAATCAGATAGTTCGTCCAGTCTGTATAAGTTTTTATCTTTATTTTCCATAATTTTTTATCAATAATATTATTTACTGTTTTTCTGCCGGTTATAACTACAGGAAACTAAAGCTGATATCAGCCCACACTCCTATCGCTACAGTAAATTGTCAATTGCCCATCCCGAACGAAAGAACAATATTGGTTTCACTGTTTTCCGGTTATTGTGTCTTATTGTGCACTTGTAGTGTTTTCGACTTCTATGGTGCTTTCACTATGAGCTTCATGATCTGTAAAATAAACGTAGTATATAATTGCTCCAATTATAAGTACTAGCGCAATCCACGGCCATATTGGTTTCTTTTTCTCAATTCTAATTTCTGCCATAACTTATTTTTTTTATTATAAAAATGTTTTTTTACTTACTAATAAAGATACAAATGGCGATAGACTATAAAGTATTTAATTTCAGCAGGATGTTACACAATTCCCAGTAGATTAATCAATTTGACTTCTCATAAAAAGAGGCCGCTTCACAGATTATGTGAAACAGCCTCTTGTATTTTGCAAAGACCACCTTAATTCAATTTCTAATATAAATAATTAAGAGCAGTAATGTCGTTAGCATTGAATGCTCCAGTCTCACTTGAACCGAAACATGCTCTCATATAAGAAGTCGCATCATATCCTGAAGGTGTTCCAGGGATAAGTATTGCTCCAACACCAGCTGTTCCTTCGTTTGAATTCTGTCCACAACTTTGACGACTGAACCAGTCTGTATGACGTAAACCAATGCAATGTCCGATTTCGTGTGCAGATACGTGTGCATTTACGCCAGTTGAGTAAGTATCTAATCCAGAATATAATGTAACTGAATTATAAGGCGCTCCACCTGAAGGAAAACCTGCTACACCTCCGGCAGATCCAGTTTGTCTTCGGACAACAATGTTTGCACCTGACGTACTAGAACTAAAAGTTAGCGTAAACTTAATAGACAATCCAAGGTTATTGTATCTGTTTATTGCAGCTTGTAGTCCAGCACGCATATTTGTACTCAGAGCTGATGTACCGGTTCCTGATAATCCTACAACTTTAATAGTTCTTGGAGTAGAAACTAAATTAGTCGTGCGGTATTGCTCTGTAGTAATACCTCCGTGAAGATCCATTTTGTTCAATTGATCCTGAGTAATGATAATATCTCCTTCTATCAGAAACGCATCCTCAGTTGTACCATCCAGCTTAGTGTTTTTAATCACTTGAACATCTGTAGAATTTAATGAAAGAGCTCGAAGTTTATTAAGCACTTCTGGCGTTACCTTAAGAGATTCCTGGTTTGATTGATCTGCCTGATCGTCTTTATTACAGGACAAAATCGTTAGCGCTATAAATGAAAGAGCTAAAATTGATTTAATTTTTTTCATAATAATAAATAGGTTATTTGGGTTATTAAATAAGTTGGTAAAAAGGGGGTCTTCACAAAATATTAACAGTATTTATAGCCAAATCTATTTAATTTTAATCTTAAAATAGCTATAAAAACACTATTTAACACTTTTTACCCGATATTCGCATAAACCTTTTTAATAATAATTCTCTGATTATTCCGTAAAGCCCAGTAAAATCAGTAATTAAATACAAATCAACCTATTACGCTTAAAAATGCTCTCAACATTTTAATTTATTTAGTATCTGCTTAAAAATGACCTGGCTATTATTGATACTATTTAAAAATCTAAAGCAGATTACAAAGAAGGATAATACTCTTATGGATTTCGAAGATGGGGAATCAAATAAAAACGCATACTTTTATTACAAATAATTTAATAACTTTGACCTGCCTACTACCATTCTAGCTAAGAATATAAATCATTGAATAAAAATTTCATCTTTGATTTATGTCAATTAAAAAGTAATAAATAAATGCAATGGTCATTTTTTCACCATTGATAAGAATCTTTGCAATTGCCCTAACATCTATAGTAAATGAACAAACAAATTACTCTTGTCTTTTTTATGATCACTGCACTCAGTTTTTCACAGAGCGCTGAAAAATGGAAACAATACATAAAAAAAGAAAAACCTGAAAAATTTGAGAAATACTATTTTACATCTTTAGAAAATGCGCATCAAAACAAATACAAGATTGTAAAAAAATTGGATAGTACTTTTTGTATTGTCGAGAATCAAAATTTAAAATCTCATCAGCCTTTAAAAAAAATTCTCGGGATTAATAATTTATGGAAACTACCATCAAATTTTTCAAATCATACTGAATACAAACACTACATAATAGCAACTGATAGTATAAACGCGTTAATTAGTAATTTGAGAGCAATCAATATTTCTGATATCAAAATACTAAATAATCATCTTGTGCTGTTAAAAAGTGACTCTAAAAAAATTATTAATGAGATTATTGCTTTAAGCTATGTATCTTCTATTTCACAAGAATCGTTGCTGCCAAAAGTCGAATCAAAAATAATAGATCAAAATTTCAGTATAAATAATATAAATAAAGCAAATAGTAATTATCCTCTCATTTTAGGCGAAAATCAAATTGTAGCGATCAAAGATGATCTATTTGATCTAAATGATATTGATCTCCTAAACAAGCACGTGCCTTCTTTTACACAATCTTCTATTGTATCAAATCACGCGACGGCTATGGCTACTATAGTTTCCGGATTAGGAAATAGTTCTACCCTGGGAAAAGGTGTCGCACAAAAAGCAAAAATACAATCGTCTGACTTTTTAAACCTCTATCCTGACGAAGTGGAAACACTACAAGGTGCCACCACACAAAATCATTCGTACGGTACTCTAATTGAAAATTTTTATGGCTCGCTCGCGAATGCTTATGATTCTCAATTGTACTCAAATCCTGATTTGACTCACTGTTTTTCATCTGGTAATGTTGGATTTGAAGGTTATAAAACTATTACAGGTAATTTCAAGCAATCTAAAAATAGCATCGTATTGGGGTGTATTGACCAAAACGAAATAATTATGCCGTTTTCTTCAAAGGGTCCAGCCTATGACGGACGAATAAAACCGGAGTTAGTAGCCTTTAGTACACAAGGAACTTCAAATTCTACAGCTTTGGCTACAGGAATTATTACACTTATGAAGCAACATTATACAACCATAAACAATGGCTCTCTGACTAATGCCCTTACAAAAGCAATTCTAATTAATAGCGCAAAAGACTTAGGCAACATTGGCCCGGATTTCACCTACGGTTATGGTAATATAAATGCCGATAAATGTTTAAAAACGATTAGCGAAAATAAAATTATATCTGCTAACCTGATATCCGGTCAGACAAATTCGCATACTATTACAATTCCGACAGATGCAAAAAACTTAAAAATCACATTAGTTTGGAACGATTTACCCGCTGCAATCAACAGTAATATAAGTTTGGTAAACGATTTAGATTTAGAAGTCATTTCGGCAGACAATACTACTTTTTTGCCCTGGATTCTTAATCCGGATGCTCCCCAGCAGCAAGCTGTAAGAGGAAAAGATAAAAACAACACTGCGGAGCAAGTCACTATTGAAAACCCTGTATCAGGAACTTGTACTATCAATATTATTGGTTCATATATATCCAATACTAGTCAGGAATACAGCATTGCTTACGAATATGAATTGAAGAATCGATTTGAATGGAATTACCCCATTAATAATGACAACTTCCCTTTTGATGGCAAGACAATTTCCCCTTTCAAATGGAATTCTTCCTTTTCTGGTATTTCAGGACAATTATCTATTAGTTATAATAACGGTCAAACATGGGAAATTATAGCAAATGGTATTAACCTGGATAGTGAACAATTTATTTACACACCAAAAGAGCAAAAATTTTCGAAAGCAAAAATAAAAATGACCATTGATAATACCGATTATATTTCTGATAGCTTCACGATTTCTTATGATTTAAATATCAGTACAAGTTTAGTTTGCGATGGCACAACAGAAATTAATTGGAACAAACCTATTGGTGTTACTTCTTTTAATATTTATCAACTAAGAGAAGACCATTTAGAATTTAAAGAACAAACAAGTAATGCTACTTATGCCTATACTGACGGAAAAATCTACACTGTTGTTCCTGTATTTGAGAATAGTGAAGGAATAAAAAGTGAGGCAACCTTACATTATGATCAAAACTCAAATTGTTATTTCGAATTGACTTTTGCTGAAGTTTTTGAAGAGAATAAAGTAAAAATTGATGCACACCTTTTCAGCTTGTATAATATCAAAAGAATTGAGTTAGTAAAAATCATCAATAATACCGAAAGTGTTATTAATACAATGAATGATGTAAGTTCAAAAATATTCTCTTTTTATGATACTGCCCCCATAAAGGGCAGTAATAAATATAAAATAAACATAATTTTAGAAAATGATAACGTAATCCCTTCTGAGATTCTTGATACTAATTATTTGGGCGATGATTTGTTTTTTATCTATCCTACCCTCTTAAGAAAAAACAACGAATTGAATATTGAAGCCAAAAAAGAGGAAAATGCTATTTTCTATTTGTATAATAGTAGTGGACAAAACATCATCACTTCGACTTTACTTTCTAAAAAGAGTAACATCAATCTTAAGAATACTGCATCAGGAATTTATATTTATAAAATAACAACAACCCTTGGTAAAATGCAAACAGGAAAAATTATTGTTTTTTAAACTAAAGACAGGTATTTTACTGGCCTAATTATTCACCCTATTTCTACAAGCTGTATTTAAATATCAATCAGGTATTATGGAGATTTATTATTTATTTTTGCCCTGAATCATAAAGCATAGCCGTACATAAACAATTTTTTCCTTCTTTACTCAGTAATATTGGACAGTTTACACATGATTTACAGCTTTCCCAAAATACTTTATCAGAAGTCAGTTCGGAGAAAGAAACAGGTTCAAATCCTAATTCATGGTTCATCTTCATGACAGCAAGATCTGAGGTTAAACTAAAAATATTAGCATCGGGATACATTTCCCTGCTCAATTCAAGAATTTTTCCTTTAATCTTTTTTGCAAGTTCAGTATGTCGAAATTCAGGTGCTACAATAAGCCCTGAATTAGAAACATATTTACCATGCTCCCAGGCAGAAATAAATGCGAAACCTGCCCATCTCCCATCTGACGCAAAAGCGATGACTGCTTCTCCTTTTTTCATTTTTGTTTCCAGCAGTTCAGGAGAACGTCCTGAAATACCGGTTCCCCGGTTTACAGCAGAAGATCTTGTAACTTCGCATATCTGTTTTATCCAGAAAGTATGAGAAGATCTGGCGCGTTCTACCGCAAAATCAATAAGCTCCTCAGTTGATTCAACAGGCATCAATGTCGTTTGGTGTATACTTGAAAAGAAAAAACCTTTCTTGGTAAAGTTTATATTAGCATTTATTAAAGGATTTATAATTTTCATAACGTTAAACTATTTGAGAGATCATTAGAACAGTAATAAAAAATACGATGGTAAATACCATTATGTTGATAATCCTGTCTTTATTCCGCATAGATTTATTGGATAAATATAGTTTTGTAAGTTCCTTGTTTCTTGTTTTATTTACTTTCATAGTTCTTTTAAATTGAGATTATTGACTGATTTTATACCTGAAATCCAGTGATAAAAAATTAAAGAAGAATCCAAAATCCATTAGTGAGACTCATTTTCTTTTGGGTTATACCGCATGGCTGTACATAAACAGTTTTTTCTTTCTTTATACATTAATATTGGGCAATTGACACAAGACTTACAATCTTCCCAGAAATTATTATCTGCAGTCAACTCTGAATAAGTGACTGGCTCAAAACCAAGTTCGTGGTTCATTTTCATCACAGCCGAACCAGTAGTCAGACTAAATATTATCGCCTCGGGATATTTCTCGCGGCCCAACTCAAATATTTTTCTTTTAATTTTTTTTGCAAGACCAGTATGTCGGAACTCAGGAGCGACTATTAATCCCGAATTAGAAATATACCGATCATTATCCCAAGAAGATATAAACGAAAAACCTGCCCATCTACCATCTGGTGCAAAAGCAATAACAGCTTCACCTTTAATCATTTTTGTACCCAGAAACTCCGGAGTACGTCCTGAAATCCCGGTTCCCCTGGCTTTAGCAGATGCTAAAGTCGTATCACAAATTTCTTCTATCCAAAAGACATGATCAGCGTTGGCTACTTGAACGGTGAAATCTATTTCATCAGAAACTTTTTCATTAAGCAACAGTATTGTTTTGTTTCGTAAAGAATCAGGTCGAAGAAAATCCTGGCCTGAAAAATCGATAATGCGTTGTTGGGTTTTCATAAGTGATTTAGTATTCCTCGATTTTAATTATACTAACTGACTGAGAAATACAAAAACAGTATATCCAAATTATATACCATTATTGGTAAACCAACTACCTACACTCTGTATATCAACAATTTGCAAAACAGTAGATTATCTTACACATACTGATATCCTTATCAAAATGATAAGATCATATCATTTTGATCAAGTTTTAGGAACAAATAGTAAAATGAAGTTTTTAAAGAAAAAAATAAGGTATAAGGAAATAAATGCAAATTAATTAACCAATCAATTTATTAATCATTCCATTAAAAATAAAACCATGGAAAGGCAAAACGCTGTACCAGTACAATTTTCCTAATATTCCCTTTGGTTTAAAAGTGGCTGCCTGATATAAGGTGTTATTAATAATCTTAAATTCCAGCCAGGCTTCACCGGGTAATTTCATTTCTGCATACAGCACTAATTTCCCTTGTTCTTTATTGGCATATACTACGCGCCAAAAATCTAAGGCATCACCGGGATGTATTTCATTTTTATGCGTTCTGCCTCTCCTGGCTCCGACTCCACCAAAAATCTTATCAATAAATCCACGTAAACTCCAAAGCCAGTCCCCGTAATACCATCCAGTCTCGCCACCAATAGACCAAATTCTGTCAATTGTGTGAGAGCGGTTTATAATTTTTCTTTTTCTTCTGTCAATAAAACAATCTTTTTTGGGAACTTTGAGATATTGGCTTACATTTCCCTGAAACTGACCGCTTATCAAAGAATCCTTCCAGCTCGAAACGATATCATCTTCCTTTATTTTTACCAGTGCTCTATCCAGGGATTCTTTATATGAAATTGGATTTACGTTCAAGAGCGCATTTATTCGGTTATCACTACATACAACTTCTACTTTCATACTGCTTACCAGGGCGGTAGCTAATTTATAGGAAGTAGAAGTCACAAAATACAACCAGTAAGAAGACAATTTTGGCGTCATTACCGGAATTGTAAAAATGTATCTTTTTAGTTTTTTAGCTTTGGCAAACTGGAGTAACATTTCTTTATAGGTAAGGATATCTGGACCGCCAATGTCAAAACTCTGATTATAGGTTAGCGGGTTTAACAGTGACTTGGTTAAAAATTGCAATACATCCGAAATCGCTATGGGCTGACATTTAGTATTGAGCCATTTTGGAGTAATCATAACAGGTAGTTTATCAACTAAATCACGTATTATCTCAAATGAGGCACTGCCCGATCCTACGATGATTCCTGCTCTTAAAGTCGTTGTTGGAATTATGGCGTTTCTTAAAATATCCTCTACTGCTTTTCTCGAAGACAAATGTTTGGATAATGACACATCATTTACAATACCACTAAGATAGATTAGCTGTTGGGCTGTAGTTTTGGTTATTCTTTCCAGAAAATTATTAGCTGAAATACTTTCCAACTCATCATAATTTGAAGCAGAACCAGACATGGAATGGATCAGATAATAAGCTGCATCGATATCATCTGGAATATTTATTAGACTCTCCGCATTTAGAAAATCCACTTCGACCACGTTTAAATTTTTCGCAAATTTATTTGGAAAGTAAAACCTGTTTTTATCTCTTACGCAACAAGTCACATCATGCCCCTGTTCCAGAAGCATTGGCAAGAGCCGTTTGCCTATATAGCCTGTCGCGCCAGTTAAGAGAATTTTCATCTTTATTTTTTTCAATCATAATTTAAAGCTCACCAGACCATAGTCCATCTGAAAGATCTGTCCTGAAATAGATTGTGCCTTATCGGAAATAAGAAAATCAGCCATCTCGGCAACTTCTTGTGGTTTCAGGTAATCTTTCATGGGATGTCGTTCTATCATATTTTCTTTCATACGATCATTACGCAGAATCGAAGCCGACAAAGAAGTCTCGGTAATAGTTGGTGCAATAGCATTAATACGAACCACAGAAGCAAGTTCAGCGCCTAAAGATTTTACAAGTCCTTCAATACCTCCTTTCGCAACAGCGATACTGGCATGAAAAGGCATTCCTAATTTTACAGCAACGGTACTGAATAAAACAATAGAGGGATTATCTCCTTTTTTTAATACGGGCAGGTATTTTTGAATAACCTTCACAGCACCAATGACATTAATTTCAAAATCATCTCTAAAATCATCAATACTTAAGCTTAAAATAGGTTTTAGGTTGATGGACCCCGGACAATAAATTAAAGTATCGATACTCTCAATATCGGGCAAAATATCACAGAGAACATCAACGTCAAAATGAACCAGATTAGGATGCGAAATATCCGGCGTACTCCTGCTGATATTATACACCAAATTTTGTTCTAATTGCTGAAGTAAAATAGCACTGCCAATTCCTTTGCTGCCTCCTATAATTACAATTTTTTTCATCTCTTAGCATTTAAAATATTCTTTAATAAATTCTTTTGCTATATGTAAAGTTTCAATACGGTTCAGATCTTTTGTTGTAATTCAATTAACAATAAAAGTGAATTAATTGGATCATTATGTTAAAGGTAGTTCTTTTTGTTTAATTATTTAATAAAAATATTAAACAAAATAGCTTAATTGTATAAATTATCAAATGATGCTTATATATCTTACTCCCTAAAAAAAAGGTACTACGTGGTTTGAAAAATGTACCCCAAACAAAAAAGGAAATTATATTTTGGTGAAAGGACCTTCACTAATGGCTAATAATCCTTATTTTGGTAAATTCAAAATGGAGTTTTAGGATTAAAAACTATATTAACTCTGAAGAATAGAGCGTTTTTTCTCCTATATTATTTTGAGATATTTTTTGAATATCGACAAGTACATCAATATCATTTTTGAAAATGGTTTTCAAAACTTCGGTGATTTCCTGTAAAGTAACTTCGTTAGAATATCCTAGAAAGCTAATCGATTTATCTTTTCTCTGATGTATTTTAAAACCTGCCAATGGCAACTCTGATAAACAATTAGAGATATCAATATTATTAATTTTCACGTTTGATTTGGTATAAAAAACAACTGGATTTCTAGCTTCCAAATCAACTAAAAAAGGAACTCCATTTTCTATTTTTAAACTACAAAAATCACCTGTTCTATAACGTATTAAAGGCAGAAAAGGATTGTTGCCTCCCGTAACCACCAACTCTCCCCTTTCACCATAAGGAAGTTTTACATCTTTATGTTTATCAAAAATTTCTAAATACAAATCTGGCCGAATAACCTTATGCCCAATTCCGGCAGCATACGCTATATTTCTACATTCCGTTAGCGAATAAAGATCTATCACGGGGCATTTGAAATAATTTTCCAGTTTGTTTTTTGTACCTGTTGTCAACTTCATCGCAGAAGAAATCAGCGCTTTTGGTTTCAGTTGAGGAGCTAAATCTAACAACGCCATAAAAGCTATCGGATCACCCGTAAGAATTTGGGGATTATACTTCTCAAGGTATTTTACAGCATGATCAGGCCGGTTCCATTCTGAAGGATTTAGATTTATCTTTAAGATTCCTGCTCCTTCCAAATACGTTGATAAGGAAGCATAGGTCAATGTTTTTTCCTGCGCACAGATCAAAGCGATTGCTGTCGTATTTTTGCCTTCAGTGATAGCAATATTAAAATCTTTGAGAACGGACTCTATTTGTGGTAACCACGAAGCTTGAGAAACAGCATCAAAAAGTACATCTAATTTCGGACCTGTTGATCCGGAAGTATGATAAACCAATAACTCATTTAAATTGGCTTCATTAGAAACAAATAAATACGGAAAATTTCTGATATCTTCTCTTGAAACGGTTGGAAAGGAATTGAAATCATCCCCTTTATTTTGGTAAAAAGGTACTGTTTCAATACACCATTTTAAATAGTCGGCTATCCAATCCGGACTTTGTCCTTCGTTCCAAAAGACTTTTTCATTGTAGTATTTTATTTTATGAGAATGAACTTTTGAAAGCTGAACGGCATTTAATCGATCACCACTTTTAAAATTAAATTTTGGAGCAAAAACATCCTGTCTAAGTGCATTTAAAAAACTTAGGTCATCAAGCAACGGAAAACGTTCCTCGTCTGTCAATGCTATTTGTGGACCACTACTCACGCCCATAGGTATTTGCCGCTTCTCTGGCTTTTTGCTCTTCCATTTCCCGTTTAATCTTCATTATTCGTTCATGCGCTTCGTAGGATTGTTTTAAAACTTTATGTCTTTCAACACTGCTTAAAGAGGACAATTTGTCTGCCGCCTCATCCTGATTTTCTCCATAAGGCAGAATTTCACAACAATATAATAACAAGCGTACCATTTCCTCTGCCCGTTCCTCGTCATTGATCCATTCATTGAACTTTACATAGGCACAAGCCTGTTGTAATTCTACAAACCAAAAGTTATATAATTTATCTTCTATAACAGGATTATTTATAAAATCCGGATGAGAAAGCAACCATGTCGAAATATGAATTGCCCGCCAATGATTATCACTAATTGTCCCTAAATTGGACGGGATTTTAAAATCATTCCGCAAAAAATCATTACTTACAAGCCTGTATGTATCGTATACCAAAGCAATAGAATTTAATCCCTCCTCTAAAAAAAAATCAGAAGGTTTAAAAAAGGTCTCCGGACACTTTCGTAAATACGTAACTAATTCAAAAACATCATATTTAGACATAGGCGTAATTTTGTTGTGAAAATTCAGCTGCAAACTTTAAAAGTTCTGTTTCGTTTGTGACGTAATATATATTCCAACCCATTTTTCGTAAACGTATTACCAAATCATTATTGTAATCGGGAGGCGAATGTAAAACCATCGTTCCGTGCCCGCCCGCATTTTTTAAGGCAATTTCAGCCAGTTCCCAATTTGTTTGATCGGTGTGTGTGTCAGCATTTAGCATACTAAAAATATCATTATCAGTAACAATTACGATGTGTGATTTCTTCTTTGGTTTTTCTCCAAATGGTTTTCGTAATCGTTCAATTCCATACGCATAACCCGTACCTAAATAAGAAGTTAAGGTGGTTAGTAAATCGGTTTCGTCTGTAATAAAACCATCCGTTTCTAAATAATCTCCCGGCTCACCAGATAGACAACCCATAACGGAGGCGCCGGCACGTAACGCAGATAATCCAATAATAGTCGCTGCCAGAATGGGCCATGAAAAATTATGTCTCGGATTTCCCATCGAGCCGGAACAGTCGATACCTAAATATATATTTAGCGGACTTTCTGAAATACTGTTATCAGAATCCGACCCGTAAGATCTCTTTTGAGTCGTTAATCCCGGAATAATTGTGGGTGATGTAATGGCAGATTGTAACCAGTCTACTTCTTCGATGGCGTCTCCAATATCCCAGGTTTCCAGTCCTTCCGGTAAATCCATAGACTTATTCTCTGAAATTTCTACAGGAAAATCAATCAAGTGCGGCAATGCAATTTCTTTATAATAAGCATTGACCAAACGTTGTTCATCTGCTTTTGGATTGACCTGCTTCATTAAATCAATGTAATTTCCAGGTCCCATATAGCCTTCTCTTGGTCCTTGCCCACCCTTCCTGCTTTTTTCTATGCCTAGACTACCCTTATTTTTTTTATCACCATCATTTTCTTTTGAACTAATGGCTTCTTTTCGCATGTCGATTACTTCATCATACCCTTCCAAATCGAGTTCAGTCATGCCGGAAATATCCATAGCTCCTTTGCCTGCATCTTCTGCATCTAAGAGTATTAAAATCTTTTTGCGTGCCTCTTCAAATTTTTTGTCATCCATTAAATACGGATACAACATCACAGCAAATCTGCCGCCACCATGAATCCAGCCCTTTGAGTAACTTCTAATCAAGGAGGCTAATAATGAAGCATCAGCATCTATTTTTTTACTATGGAATGATAAATTGATTGCTAATTCGCCTCGATTTAAACGCCATAAATATTCATAAGTCCGCATCATTAGCGTCCATAATTCGGTAAAATTATCTTCGGAATTAATCGCTTTATAAACCTCCGACATTCTTAATTTATTGACGCGCTCTAATTTATCATTGATTAAAAAATCAGTGTATAAATTAGACACCATAGGCGCTCTGTCTTCAATGCCCGGCAGCGCAAAACGAATCCGATTCAATAAAATAGCATTATCGTATAAATTGGCAGGCGCGAAAATATGATGACCAATTTCGTGTGCTAAAACTTCAATAGCATAGTCGGTAATACCGCGTTCTGTAATTTCTTCCAGATTAATCACAATACGATGATCATTTAATCGAATCATGGCAAAACTGCCTGTAAGTCCCTCTTTCCAGGCGTCCTGATGTGAAAGGCACCAAATAGGTTCCTGCAGACGCAACAAAGGATTCCACTCCAGTTTTGCCTGCTGCCACTGCGATTTCCATGACACTAATGTTTCTTCTATTTCAGATAGATTATGCATTTCCAAGACTGAATAAGTATAAAAAATAGGAATTTTTCAGGGTAAAGACCAAAGTGTTTTCTGTTGTTACTACAGATGAAATGTTATCTGCATCAATTTTGTCACTGTCTTTTCCAAGCCATTTTTCCAGGGTTTCTAATCGTTTAGAGTTGGCTAAAATGTAAGTTGCATCAACCGTATTTGCCGGAAGTAATACCTTCCCAAATTGATCTGCGAAAAGTGCGTAACTGCTTATTGAATCAGTTACAAATATATTCCCATCAATTTGGGCCAATCTTGGTGGATTTTCAAAAAATCCATTCTCCGCTCTAAACCCTCCCTGAACACCTTCAAATTTTGTGTTGTTATTTGTCCATGGATTTTCAAAAAATTGGACTGTATTTTTATCTGATCCTAAACTGGTACCAATAATTTCCTGCAGATTTTCAGAAAGCTGATCAAAATCTTCTTTTAAGCGGGTTCTCAAATGTGCCATACCGCATTTCCATGCATAAATACGCCCCACAATTTTAAAATCTTCAATAGTTTTAATCTCTGCGCTACTTTTACTCATAAGTTGGCACCAATCTGTTATTTTTTCAGGTGCATACAAATGAAAACTGGAAAGAACATCGCTTAATAATGAAATGGTTTTTATTGGAAATTTCGCTAACAAATTCGGCATTTTTGCCATTAACAGCCAGGCTTGCCTGTACTCCTCTTTATAACGAATTGCGGAACCATTTCCGATTAATTTCAATGATTCCTGATAGAGCGCTTTTACTACTTCATGCACTTTTTCCGGAGCAGCATTTAACGCAACCGTTTCTGTCACAATAGGTTCCACAACTTCTACCATCCAATTGGCAATGATATGCGCTGGCAAACTGCCATACTTCATTTCGCTCTCATTGTATCGTTGATTGTACAAGGAACTTTTCTCGCTTAATTCTGCAATAAGTGGTGGAAAGCTTATTTTTTCCATTGCAGCCATCTTTTATAGTTCGTATAACGTTGGTGCAGATACTTTAATTTTAAAATATCATCTGCTCTGTAACCGTACAGCTTTTTCTCTTCAGACCATTTCTGTAGCTGCTTTTCAATATTTAAAAGTCGGTTATCAATTTCTTTTGAAGATATATTCTCAAGTCCTTTTTTAAATTCTTCTTCAAATCGATCAACAGGATCATTTCTATCCAGATCCTGACTCACATATTCATCACAAGATAAATCGAACAGGTTTCGCAACCATACAATTCTATCTACTCTGTAAACTTCATTTCCTACCTGATCAAAAAAGGGAGATTCTAAATGCGGTGTTAAACTATCGTGCAAAATGAACGGTAACACCTGTCTGATATCTTCTAATTCGACTTTTTTATTTCCTCTAAAATAGGCCAATGCCTTAGAAAACATTAGCAAAGTCATGATTTTTCTAACCGACAAACCATTCTTTGCCTGCGAGCCTAAATCTTTAATCGGGTCTTTTCCGGTTTCTTTTCTAAAAAGAGTACGCATGTCCATACCCGACAATTTTGCGGTGTCTTTGGTCATGTATTCCAATCGGTTGGATGCAGGTTCAAAAAACTCAAACTGACGACAGAAAAACTCGATGCGTTTACGCAATTCAGGGTCGATTTGTACGCCTCTGATTTGTTTATTTACAGTATTTAATTCTTCTTCCGTGAAAATAATTTCTTCCGGAATTATCGCTTCCGGCTTAAAATTGAGTTCAATACGCTGCAATAAGTCTTCAACAAACCTTGTATTAAAATGCATTGCTCTGATTACAATATCAATCCTGTCCTTTAAGGCTTCAATAACCTGATACGTTCCTCCACCGGCATCATCATTGGCTGTAAGATACCATGCACCATCCGGACATTCATAAATCTGATCGAAGATTTCGGCATAGTTATCTGCCAAAACGGTTAATAAAGCAGATTGTGTTCTGGTCGGAATTCGATTGTATTCATCGATAATTTTTACCCTCATTCCCAACCATTTTCTCCAGGCAATTCTAATATCCGACGTCTTTTCAGCCTTTACCATATCTGAAGGTAATGGGTGCCCTAATAAATCTGAAATTGTCATTTGAGGCTGACCGTGTTGAATAGCGCGCATCACATCCTTATTGTCATATCCGGCCAACAAACCCATCAACACAGAAGTTGCTGTTTTTCCACGCCCAGGTCCACCAACAATTAGACATTTACCTCTAGCTGCCAGGTTCAACAAAGGCATTAACACGAAGCTGGAATAACTCTGATCTGTTGGTAAGTAAACAGGCACTTTACTGTCTCCAAATAAAAACTTTTTAGGATCACCGTCATTAAATTCAATATCATAATACGGACTAATTATCGCTGTATTCGTTATCCAAAAATAGGCCTGACGCAATTTTTCATCCAGCGTAATGGAATCGCCAGATTCATTTTGAGGATCATCACTTGAATAAAGATCTTCTACTTGAAATTTCTTGTTGCTTTTAACATCTTGCGGATTCGTAGGCGATTCCGGGACTTTCTTAAAAAAGCCCATTGTTTTATTGAATAAGTCAGACATGGCTCTATTTTGGTTCTGGGTTAGATTAAAATTTATTATTTTCTCTCGCCGACAATACTTTGGAAACTTGTTCAATTCTTTCGGCAACACTACCCTTAAGCATATGATAACTAAGGTTTCTGGCGTTTAAATCTTCGATGATTTTTTCTTGAAATTCTTTCCTTTTTACATCGCCCGATCTGTCCCAGGTGTCATCGTACGGAATATCTGTATCACAGACAAAGATTAGATCGTGCCTGGTTTCTGCCACTTTTGCTAAATTTTCTAATTCTGCTAAGGCATCTCCATGATAATCCAGCGAAAATAAATACGTGGTTATGGCATTGGTGTCAGAAAATAAGAATCTATTGGATCGTAACACCAGCGCATCTTCTCTTTCAATGTGACCTTCAGCTATTTTTAAGAGATCTTCTAAAGTTAACCTTTTATTGACCTGATGCTTCTCCCAATATTCTCTTCCATATTCCGGCATCCATTGCGTATCAAAATGCACGGCTAATTTTTCTGCTAAAGTCGTTTTACCCGTTGACGGCGCACCGAGTAATACCACTTTCGTAATCAAATCATTATAGACTTTAGGGTGAACAAAATCTTTATATTTAAAGGAATCTTTTCTGATTTTCGTAGCGGATATCGGGATTATATTCCGACTCACATCAACTTGTCTGTTTATGGCATTCAGCGCAATACTCATATGTTCGCCATAAGGTTCACTCGAGTAAAAATGGGAAATGTTACGATTATCTAAAACACTTAAAACGTAATCTTCCTGAATTTTCATAATCTCAGCGGTATATCCCGTATCATTTGGTGAATTTACACCTTCAATAACTACAATATTTGGATATATCTCGCGTATCCAACTGGCTCTGGTTGCCAAAGAAATATTTATTACAGGATCGTCATAAATTAGCACGATCACTTCATCCATCTCCTTAATAGCCGTTTCTATTAATAATTGATGCCCTTTATGAAAAGGGGCAAATTTGCCCAATGTCAATCCAACTTTATTGTTTTTCATATGCAAATTCTCCGCTGTAGGCTTTTTTCCATTCTAAGTAGCCAATTATAGCCATAACTAAAAAAAGCACATATAATGCTGTTGTAAAATATAAGTCCTTGTAGGCATATATGATTATTGCCACCACATCGACTATTATCCAAAATAACCAGGACTCTAATACCTTTTTTATCATTAAATATTGGGCAACCAAACTTGCTATCATTATAAAAGCATCTTCATAAGGATAGGATGCATCCGTTTTTGTCTGCATAATATATCCCGTAAAAAGTGTTGCTATAACGGTCAAACCAATCCAAAAAGTTGTATTTGTTAGTAATGTGACACGCAATGTACTTTTATTCGAACCACCATACTTCCAATTGTACCAGCCAAACACTTGCAGGAATATATAAATAATATGCAAAATCATATCCGAATATAATTTTGATGTGTAAAAAACAAAGCAATAAAGTGTTACCTGAAGTAACCCAAAATACCAACACCAGATATTTTGTTTGATCGTGAAATAGACGGAAAGAAATCCAAAAATTGCACCAAATAGTTCTATAGTTGTATCCATAATATGGAGATAAAGATATAATAATGAATTAAATTTTTAATGAGCGAAGAATAACATTTGACTCATTAATGTTGTTTTAATCTCCTCCAATATAAAAGATACAGAATACCTACGCATAGTATTACGATATCGATCTTCATTATAAGTGGGATACGCGTAATTATATCACTGTAGTAACTACCTCCTATCAACGCTCCAAGACCAATTCCAAGCTCCATAGAAATATACATTGTTGCAATGGCTTTCCCCCGATGTTGCGGGCTGCTGAGATCGATTGTCCATGCATTTATGGCTGGTGATAATGTTCCGGTACCCATTCCGTAAATCGCTGCCCCTACTAATAATATCGTAACACTTGTACTTTCGCTTATTATGAATAACGAAAAAGCGGTCACTATTAGTCCGACCAGTATAACACTCGTTCGACCGTAGCGGTCAGAAACTTTTCCTGCTACAAAGCGAACCAAAACGGATGCTGCTGTAAAAGAAGTAAAAAATATTCCTTTGTTTACTGCACCAAGATGTTCGCTCCAGTCAGGTATTAAAGTAAGTATTAAACCATATGCTGTATAGGAGAAAAAAGTTATTATTCCGGCTGGAAGTGCTCCAATGTCTATAATATCAGTTCGGCTGATAAAAAACATCGATTTGTGGAGTTTTTCTTTTGCTGCTAAGGTTTCTTTCATGTTCATCACTATAACTATTGATAAAAAAGCGAGAAATGAAGAGCTGTAAAACATCGCATCCATTCCATAAGCATTTACAATTAGACTTCCTACTGCCGGCCCCAAAGCTCCTCCAATACTAAAACACAATCCATGCATACCCAATGCTTCTCCCCATCGTTCCTGTGGAATTATATCTGCAACATAGGCTGATGTTGCAGTAGGCTTGAATCCTGTTGAGAATCCGTGAACTAATCGTAAAAGAAGAAAACCAGAAACTGAACTTAAAACTGGATATAAAAAGCCGCAAATTAAGCATACTACAGAACCTACTGCCATGACCGGCACGCGTCCCCATCGATCAGTAAGTTTTCCACTGAAAGGACGTGATATGGCCGCTGTGAGTGTAAATAGTGAAATAATAAGTCCTTTATATTCAGCTCCACCCAAACTGCTCAAATAACTGGGAAGCTCTGGTATAATCATGTTAAAACTAGAAGAAAATAAAAGAGAACTCAGACAGAGCAAAATAAACTGTAGCGTATAAATGGACTTTTTGTTTGGTGACATTGGGGAATTTTTAAAACAGCCAAATATACTCGTTTTGATGAAATAGTGAGATATCTGTTTTTCTGTGCCAATTAGTAAGCTTTACTCACTAATTTTCAGATTTGTATCCTGCAAAATCAAAATAGTTATTATATAACAAACTTCCTGAATAAAGAATTAAATTTGAAATATTGTTATTAAAAAATACTGCTATGAAAAATTTCTTAATGCTTTTCTTATCCCTTTTCTTCTTTTCATGTCAACAAAAAGAAAACAAGGATACTTCTGTAACGGTTTCAGATTCAATTCTAATAGAAAAACCCAAAGAGGAAAGCCAACAAGCCCAGGAAAAAAACAAACAAATTGGCGACACAATCTTCCTGAATTTCAGGAATAAAAAAGATCTATTTGTAGCTGAAGGCTCTTTAGATTCTATACATTCGAAAATATTCGTTAAATTTAAAAATGAAAATTTAGGCGAATTGAAAGCAAAAATTATCCCCGTTACAGGAAAAGGAAACATTCGTTTCAACCAAATTATATTTCCTGATAAAACTTCAGATGGCCCTTTTGGAATGGATTTAAAAGTCGATCTCAAACAAAAAGGAGATCATATTTTGGTAATAGGACATTCGCTAATGGCCGACGAACCCTATTTTGGTAAATTTGAGGTGCAGCTTGAGAATATATAAAGAATAATCTATAAACAACTTTTATTCCTTTATTTTACTAAACAACATTTTCATTGATTCCGGATCAATTGCATCCATATCAATCAGCTGTAATGACTTCACCATTTTAAGCGTGCTTGTTTTATATTTTAAAAAATGAGGTGTTTTTAAATGGGATTTATAGGAATCAGTATCTTGATACATTTCTAATATTCGTATTTGAGTTGAGTCTTTCTTTTGAAACATCGGGAAGATTGCTAAAACTCCAGGCTCTAGCTTTACGGATGCTGCAGACTCTTCTTTTAGAATTGCCTTATATTCTGATAAATGTTCAGGATAAATTTCAATTTCTGAAATACGAATCATCATGTCTTTCTTTTGAGCTGATATCGAATTAGAAGTAAAAATTATAGTCATAATCATTAAACATAAAAATTTACTTTTTGAAAATCTGTTTTGAAGGTTGAGGATAAGCTTTTCCATATGCAAGTTCAATTTAATTATTACGTTTGTTATTTGAAATCTCTAATATAAGGGATTTTTAGCTTCTTTTTCTTGTTTACTTCCCTTTTGTATTTAAATAATGGCAGATAATTCCCTTATTATTTCGTTCCTAATTTTTGTTTAATCAATCCCACGATTTCATTGAAATATATTTCGGGTTTTAGTTTAAAGACTGATAATTCATAAACAAACAACAGTATTATGTCTTTCTAAATGTGTTTTTCACACATAAAAAAGTAACATAATAGACCTTAAAGTGGGCTAATAATCACTCGAAGTTTCATCATTTTTCTCTAACTTAGCGCGGTAGATCTTAAAATTTAAGATTGAGCCAAACTTTGTTTTTTCTGCAAAGAACTGAACGAAAAAGAATTACTATTTTTTCTACTCCTTTTTTTCAGAAAAACATTTTATAATAATTTTAGTTAATTGAAAACTATGAGCAAATTTGATTTTGGAATTGTAGGATTAGGTGTAATGGGTCGTAATTTACTTTTGAATATAGCGAGCCATAACTTTGCAGCAGCAGGTTTAGATTTAGATACCGAAAAAGTTAATTCTCTTCAACAAGAAGCCGGTGCTAATGATACCATTGAAGCAACAACAGATGTTAAACATTTTGTAGAACTTATTCAACAGCCAAGAGCTATTATGTTATTGGTTCCTGCAGGAAAGCCTGTTGACAGCGCAATAGCAAGTTTACTTCCGCATTTAGACAAGGGAGATATTATAATTGATGGTGGTAATACTTTTTTCACCGATACAGACAGAAGATTTTTGGAATTATCTGAAAAAGGAATTCACTTCTTTGGAATGGGAATTTCAGGAGGTGAAAAAGGTGCGAGATTCGGTCCAGCTATGATGCCAGGTGGTGATCAGAAAGCTTACGAAAGACTTCGCCCAATTTTTGAAGCTATTGCAGCAAAAGTGGATGGAGAACCTTGCGTAGAATATTTAGGAAACGGATCTGCCGGTAACTATGTAAAAATGGTTCACAACGGAATCGAATACGGAATCATGCAGCTTATTTCTGAAATTTATGACCTTATGAAAAGAGGTTATAATCTGGATGAAGATACTATTCAGAAAACTTTTGAAGAGTGGAACCAAACCCACGATCTTAAATCCTATTTGATCGAAATTACCGGAAACATTCTGAAACAAAAAGACGAAGACGGAAGCAGACTAATCAATAAAATTTCAGATTGGGCAAAATCAAAAGGAACAGGAAAATGGACTTCGCAAAACGCAATGGATTTACAAGTACCAATTCCGACTATTGATGCGGCAGTTTTTATGCGTGATATGTCTAAAACGAAACCGGAAAGAATTGAAGCTGCTAAAAAACTAGTTTGGAACGCTCCGGCAACTGATGTAAATACAAGCGATGCAATTGCGGCATTAAAATCAGCCTTATACTTATCTATTGTCGTGACTTATGCACAAGGATTAGCACAGCTACATACTGCATCTAAAGAATACAATTACGGATTAAACTTAGAAACTGTTGCCAAAATATGGCGCGGTGGCTGTATTATTCGCGCCAACATTTTAGAAGATTTCAGAAAAGCCTATGTTGCAAAAACAGATTTGCCAAACTTGCTTTTAGACGCTGGTATCGCTTCAAAATTAACGGAGAACCAGGCAGGAATGAGATCAGTGATTCAATTTGCAGTTCAAAAAGGATTACCTGTAGCAGGACTGATGAATTCATTAGCTTATTTTGACGCCTACAGATCTGAAAATCTACCAACAAACCTAATTCAGGCGCAGCGCGATTATTTTGGCGCTCACACTTACGAGAGAATCGATACAACCGGTGTTTTCCACACCCAATGGTCTGAATAAGGAACTATAAGCAACACAACACACAAATGAGTAAGTTCAAAAATATAAATCCAACCATTATTGTCATTTTTGGAGGAACCGGAGATCTGGCAAAAAGAAAACTATTTCCCGCATTTCAAAATCTCTACCTTGACGGCCGTATGTCGAAGAAATTTGAGATTATCGCATTGGGAAGAGCAGAAAAAAGTAATGAAGAATTTCGAAGCTATGTGCTGGAAAATCTAAATATCTTTTCAAGAAAGAAAGATACTTCAGATCCGGAAACTCAAAAATTCCTTTCTCACATAAGCTATCATAGCCTTGATATAGACAAAGAAGCGTCTTATCAAAGTTTGAATGAAAAGATAAATGCTATTGATGAAAGTTTTGGAGAACGTGCCAATCGTCTTTTTTATCTTTCGATTACGCCTTCTTTTATAACAACAATTTCAAGTAATATCAAGAAAATTGGCCTTGCAGCTAATCCAAAGCAAGACCGAATCATTATAGAAAAACCTTTTGGTTACGATAAAACTTCTGCCATTGCTCTTAATGAAATGCTTTCGCAGACTTTCAAAGAAGAACAGATTTACAGAATCGATCATTATTTAGGAAAAGAAACTGTTCAGAACATTTTGGCTTTCCGTTTTGGAAATTCGATGTTTGAACCTTTATGGAGCCGAAACTTCATCGACTTTGTTCAGATTACAGTTGCAGAAGAAGTTGGAGTTGAAGAACGCGGTGGTTTTTATGAAGGCGTTGGTGCCTTAAAAGATATGATCCAGAACCATTTGCTTCAAATTCTATGTATGACCGCTATGGAAGCTCCGGCTTCATTGGAGGCAGATGACATTCGAAACCGTAAAGCTGATGTATTAAAATCGATTCGCCGCATCAAACCGGAGGAAGTGGATCATTACGTTGTCAGAGGGCAATATGACGCAGGTGCTATAAAAGGAAAACCGGTTCCGGGATATCGTGAGGATAAAGGAATTGCACCGGATTCTATTACAGAAACCTACGTGGCCATGAAAATTTATCTGGACAACTGGAGATGGCAGGGCATTCCTTTTTATTTACGTACCGGAAAAAGAATGGAAGAAAAACAATCTTCTATTATTATACAGTTTAAACCCGTTCCGCATTCTTCGTTTTCTTATGGAAAAGAAGGCATGACGCCAAACAGGTTAATTATCAATATTCAGCCTGCAATGGATATCAAGCTGCAATTTATGACCAAAAAACCAGGTCTGTCACTTTCATTAAGACCGGCAGAAATGATCTTTGATTATTTCGCCTGCTCTACGATGTCACCAGAAGCTTATGAAACGCTTATTGCTGATGCATTGGCAGGAGATCCAACGCTATTCATGCGTTGGGATCAGGTAGAACAAGCTTGGGATGCTATCGATACGATTCAACAAGTATGGAAAGATACAGTGCCGGTTAACTTTCCAAATTACAAAGCAGGAAGCTGGGGACCTGAAGAAGCCGATGAATTATTGGCACGTCAGGGACACAAATGGATTCCAAACACACAAACAAAAGAAGAACTTTTAGAAGATGATACAGATATATAATACGACGGAAGAAATTAATATAACAGCAGCAGACCTTTTTGTAGCAGCAGCACAAAAAGCAATAGCTGAAAAAGGCCAATTTTCAGCCGTTCTTACAGGAGGCTCCTCTCCTGCCGGGATTTACAAATTATTAGCTTCTGATAATTACAAAACTAAAATAGACTGGAGTAAAGTTTTTATTTTTTGGGGAGATGAGCGTTGGGTTCCTCTTAATGATGACTTAAGTAATGCAAAAATGTCCTATACTACTTTACTGAGCCATGTTGCTATTCCGTCTGAAAATATTTTTGAGATGTACAAAGATGGCGTTACACCTGAAGATTTTGCTGTTACTTACGAACAGTCGATTAGAAAGGTTTTAGGCGACGAAGGAAAATTTGACCTAATCTTATTAGGAATGGGAGATGACGGACATACAGCATCACTTTTCCCAGGTGAGGCCGTTTTGGAAGAGCAAAATAAATGGGTTGCGGCCTATTACCTTCAACCACAAAAAATGCACCGTATCACACTTACGGCACCAATAATCAATAAAGCTGAAAAAATTGTTGTAGTGGCTTTTGGAGAGAAAAAAGCGCCTGCCTTGAAAGAAGTAACGACAGGAGAATACAATCCTTCGACATACCCGATGCAGTTGATTAAACCTGTTTCAGGAGAATTATTATTTCTTGTAGATAAAAGCGCAGCTGGTACTAACTAGAAAATTATTTTTATAACCAGTTTATATTTAAAACTATAAACTGGTTATATTTTTTCTTCACTTTTTCTTCCATACAGCAGAATTCTTTTGAATGCATAAATGGCAGGAAGCTTTGGAAAATGCGCTGCTATTCTGGTTTTAAATGCTTTAATAAATAACTCTTTTTGATCGTCTTCAAGCAGTTCTAAATAAGGAATCAGAGCCGAACCTGAAATAAAATTATATAGCGTATCATGATCGTGAGCAATTATGGGATATACTTTCTCCATAATCTTAATTTCTTCCAATCCGCCATCAAACATAATTTGCACATATTGATCCATACTTAGTACAGGAGAATCTCTTCTCCATCCTTTAAAATAGCTTTTAAAAGGATCTTCTTCAGCCAATTGATATAGAATTTTATTTAGAAGATTTTCATTCTGGATGGGCATCTGCACCGCAAATTGACCTTTTGAAGTAAGTGAATGAATCAGTTTTGGAAATAATATTTCATGATTATCAGACCATTGTAACGCTGCGTTACTAAAAACCAGATCCCATTTTTTATTTGACTCAACCATATCTTCTACTAACATGCGTTCAAAATGAAGATTAGCACTCTCCAAAGATTTTGATTTTATCAACATTTCAGCTGATGAATCAATCCCAAGAAAATCAGTTTTACTGAACTTTTCGGCTAATATTGCGGTTTGCTCTCCTGTACCACAGCCTAAATCAATTGCAGTTGAGGCTTCTGGTAATTCAATAAAATCTATTAAATCATAAAATGGTTTGTTACGCAGCTCTTTAAACTTATTATATATTTCCGGGTTCCAAGGCATAGGCTTTCAGTTTTTTATGGTTCTAACTACATCTCCTAATATCTAAATTACGGAAATAAAATTAGGTATGTAAGTTAATTGAGAATTGATTTCACAAGTACCATAATCCCTTCAGAAAAGACTGTTTTCGATTTTAATTTTATTCTTAGCTTTTTCAATACTATATTTGAAGTGTAAAAATAACACCCCTTCATGATTTTGCCCCTGCTCTTTCAAATACTTATTTCCTGGATAGTCGCCTGCTGTATCATAAGAATATTTAACATGGCATTATCATCAACAGACGCAAAATTTTATCAGGAACCTGCATTGCTTACCAGTATTCTTTCTGCTGTTGCTATTGATTTATCACTAAAAACCAAATTAAGAATCGGAAAGGTATTGCATCACAGCTTTGGATTTTGTTTTGCAGCAGTTTATTACATAATATGGTATTCTGAATTCGCAGAAATTTCGTGGACAACCAGCATCATTATAGGCGTTATAAGCGCATTGATCCGAATTATAAGCTGGACTTTTCTGCTTGAAATTATACCAACTGTTCATACGGCCAATTTTAAAGGTTATTACCTTCAGCTTGTATTCGTACACAGTATTTTTATTATTGCTGCTTTTTCTGTAGACTGGTTATTGCTTTGATAGCTTTTAAAACAAAAAGAAGAGTTAAATTTCAGGATTAGGTACTTAATAATAAAAGTTCTGTATAGTTTTTACGTTAAGCACGAGTTGGCCTAATCTATATATTTACCTATATTTAGTACCTAAAGGTACATTTTAATAAATCTATATCAATCTGTGGTCAAACAGTTTCAAATTTATATTTTGCAAAAAGCAAAACTCCGCAAAATATAGAAACATTTGCGGAGTTTTTTATTTGAAACATTTTACTTGATGTATCACTAGGTATTCACCCTATTTTACATCAAACCAAAGTTTTGTAGTAAGCAAGTCTTTTCCCTGAACGGCTATCGCTGCCTGGTAACTAGTTCCATTCAAAGATTGCTCTGTACCCGGATAAAAGAAACGTGAAGGTAGGTTTCCGTCTAAAACTGTCGCCGGGCCAGATTTCAATACTGGATAGTCCAGTCTTCTCCATTCCGTAAAAGCGTCAAGACCTTGTCCGTAAAAAGCAATCCATTTTTGTGTTCCAATTGATTTGGCATAGTCTATCGCATCATATTTTACACTAGCCTGATTAAGATAATTAGCGATAACGGTTGCATCGGTAATTCCAAATTGATTGAAGGATGCCGTAATCGCATTTTTATAGAGCTGTTCAGCATCACCAGAAATATAACCACGAGCTACCGCTTCAGAAAGATTAAATAATACTTCAGAGTAAGAAACAAGTACTGCCGGCGATGAGGAAGTCAGGAAGTAAGTTCCTGGTTTTGATGTTTTAGCAAAACCCTGGCTATTAGCATCACTGTTTGATAATCCATTTGCACCTCCAACATATTTACCTACGCTTGCATCTGATGGCAATTGTGCATAAACAGGTAAACGTGGATCAGATAATTCATTTAGCTTATCAACCATAGTTTTTGAAATACGATAATCATCACGAGTTTCAAACCATGCTGAAGCAGGATTTTGCTGAGGTGAACTCGTGTAAGTAAACTTAAAAGTATCACTATTACTTCCAAGTACTCCTGCAGCATCGGTTGTGGCTTCAATAGCAGCTTGTTTAGCCAAAGCTGGTTCTCTGTCAGAGATTCGCAATGCAATACGCAAACGAAGTGAATTTACCAGTTTTTTCCATTTCAAAATATCACCTTTATAGGATAAGTCACCCGTCACGGTACCATTTGCTGTATTTAGTAAAGATTGTGCTTGTTTCAAATCTTCTAGTAATCCTGTATACACTTCCTTTTGGGTATTGTACGCCGGAGTTACTTTTAGACCTGCTTCTTTATACGGAATACTTCCGTAAGCATCGGTCAACAATAAAAATGTCCATGAACGCAATGTTAATGCAATCCCTTTGTAATTTGAATTTGCCTGCTCTTGTGGAAAATTGATAATTGTATTCAAATCCGTAATCAAAGTTGCGTATCCGGTATTCCACAAAGTTGTGAAAGAAGTATTGGACACATCGTATCTATCCGGTTCCGTATATTGAATTTTAGCCCAATGCTGCACAAATAACAAAGACGAATCAAAGTTATTTGTTGAGCCCCAGTATAAATCAGCCCCCTGCTTTAGGGTTCCTGTTAACAGGTAAGGCGCTAATGGTGTTTCAGTTGCATTTGGATTTTTATTAATATCATCCAAAGTATCACTGCATGAAGTCAGTGTAATTGCAAATAGCGTTGTATATAATATATTTTTTAACATGATTCTGTATTTTTAAAATCTTAGATTGACATTAAGGCTGAAATTTCTCGTAGTTGGCAGAGATAAACTCTCCAATCCTTGTGCATTACCTGTATTGAAAGCTGTTTCAGGATCAATATTTGGTGCATCTTTATAGATAAAAAACAGGTTACGGCCTACTGCAGTAATACTTGCCCCATCTAATCCCAGCTTCTTAGCAAATGACTTATTGAAGTTAAAAGCCAATTTTACTTCTCTTAATTTTACAAAAGTTGAGCTGTAAATATAAGCTTCACTAATATTGTAAGATGCTTTGTAATATTCCTGTGCACTAAGAAGTGAAGTGTTTGGCGTTCCATCAGCATACACTCCGTTAAAGATCATTCCATCCTCATATACCGCTGCGCCTCCCGGAGCAGTTGTACCTGTTGGTAATAAGGTTTTAGTAGTACCTGCCAAATAATAATTTAATCCACCATTAGCGGCATCACGACCCGGAAGCGTTTCTGCCAATACTCCTGTATAAGTACCTGTTCTGTTCGTTCCTGAGAAAAGCTCTCCTCCTACACTGGCATCAATAAGAAATGAGAATTCAAGGTTTTTATAGGTCAATGTATTAGTAACTCCAGCTAAATAGTCTGGCGTATAATGACCTAATACTTTCTTTTGCGGATCAGCTTTTGGTAATCCGTTCGCTCCTACTACTATATTTCCATTTGCGTCGCGTTGATAAGCTGTTCCATAAAGTGCCCCGTAAGCCTGTCCTACAGATGCCAAAACATCAACACCTCCTGAAGAACCGATCGTGTAATTTTGAATCTGTTTATCATAATCCAAAATCTCTACTTTGCTTATGTTCTTTGAATAATTTACGGCAACATTCCATTTGAAGCTTTCATTTTGAATAGGGTTTCCATCCAATTGAATTTCGATACCGTGGTTGTTTATTTTACCAGCATTGATTAATTGTGAATTATAACCACTTGAAGCAGTAGTTTTTATTTCCAAAATCTGATCAAAACTATTGGTATTGTAATAAGCAAAATCAAAATGCAGTCTGTTTTTCCAGAAAGAAGATTCTAAACCAAGTTCGGTAGAACGTGTTGTTTCTGGTTTTAGGTTCTCATTCAATTTCTTTTGAGAAGAAGTTTGAATCGGATTTCCGTCAAATGCAGTTTGAAAATTATAGACTGTAGACAATTGATAAGGATCGGCATCATTACCAACCTCAGACCAGCCTCCACGTAACTTTAAGAAATCAAGTGTATTACTTTTCAATTTCAAAGCATCAGACAACACTAAACTTCCGCTAACAGAAGGATAGAAATAAGAACGGTTACTGCTTGGCAATGTCGATGACCAGTCATTACGGGCAGTTGCATTCAAAAAGGCATAATTTTTATAACCCAATTGTGCAGAAGCATAAGCACTGTACACTCTCAATCTTGATAAAGAGTTTGATGAAGTTAATGGATCCCTTGAATTAGTTAGTGTATATAAATCAGGTACTGCCAAACGTGGCGCTTTTTGATAATTATTTGCATCACTATGGTTACGAACGTTGAATCCGGCCAGCGCATCTAAACTAAAATCATCATTCAGTTTATTGGTATAAGTAAAAATACCTTCTGTATTTTGCTCGTTTACTGTATAGGCATCTTCAGCATAGGATCCGAAAGGAGTTCCATTTGTACCGTATTTAATTTCATACTTTCTGCGATCATTATAATAATCAACTCCGGTACGGAATTTAAAATTAAGTCCCTCAAAAATCTTGGCATCCAAATGAATATCACCAATTAAACGGTTACGCTGTTGACTTGTAGTGTTGTAATTAGCATTCCAATACGGATTGCTGTAATAGCTGTTATTCCAGTTTCTCGTCCAATCCTTATCAAGTTCATTAATATCTACCTGACGTCCGAACCAAAGAAACTGCAGCATTACGCCGGCAGCACGGTTACCCGATGGACCACCTGGTAAAGCTGGTGCATTGGTAACAATATAGTTCGCATTTACACCTACTTTTACACTTTTGGAGATTTGGTAATTCGTGTTAACGGTAAAGTTTGTTTTGTTGACTTCACTGTTAGGCACCGTTCCTAATTGTTTTTGATTGTTTACTCCTAAACGAAAATCTGATTTTTCATCTGATTTGGCCACCGAAATGCTATTATCATAAGTAACACCAGTATTAAAAAAATCCCTAACATTATTTGGATGAGCTACGAAAGGTACTGCCTCACCGTTTGAATAAAATTGCGGAATAAGGCGGCCATCCATTTTAGGACCCCAACTTTCATCAACCCCATCATTAACTCCTCCACCTTTACCATCTACATAGCTAAATTTTCCGTTTGATCCTTGTCCAAATGAATTCTGAAAAGACGGTAAAGTACTAACCTGAGAGACTGTTATACCAGTACTAAAGTTTATCCCTAATCCCTTCTGACTTTTTCCAGATTTTGTCGTGATCAAAACAACACCATGCGCAGCACGTGATCCGTAAAGCGCTGCCGCATTAGGACCTTTCAATACGGTTAATGTTTCAATATCATTAGGATTCAAATCGGCTATTGCATTTTTGAAATCACGAGTTGCACCACCAAAATTTAACTGCGAGTTATCTACCGGAACTCCATCCACCACAAATAAGGGCTGGTTATTTCCTGATATAGAAGTTTCACCACGAATAATAATACGTGAAGATCCCATATCTCCTTGTGAATTGGTAATACGAACTCCAGCCAATTTACCGGTAAGGCTATTTAGAAAGTTCGTTTCTTTTGTATCTGACAACTCCTTGCCTTTAAGAGCCTGGGTAGTGTAACCTAAAGATTTCTTTTCTTTCGTAATACCAAGTGCAGTAACGACAACTTCTGATAACGCATTTTGCTCCTGAGTAAGCTCAATAACCACAGAGTTTGTATTCGCTACAATTTCTGTTTTTTTATACCCTAAATAACTTACTATTAACGTATAAGGCAATTTTTGTCCTGTCTGGAAAAAAAACTTCCCATCAAAATCTGTTACAACTCCGTGTGTAGTTCCTTTAATATTAATTGAGGCCCCAATAATAGGTTCTTTTGTACTAGCATCTACAACTATTCCCTCGAGTTTGGATTGAATTAACGGTTTGGTTTCTTGTGCTTTAATCCCTATCGAAATCAAGAAAATACACAACCAGATATATCTATTTAATTTTTTTTTCATTACTTTGTTTTGGTTTAAAAATAAGTAAGCCCTGAACGGATTAACTCCATTCTCGCTTTCTTATAGAGATGAACAATTTCTTTAAGCTTCACCATTTCTGCTGCAACAGAAATGGTTTTTTTATTTACAGCACATTCGCTTTTTCATTTTTATATATTTTTAGATTACTATTATTTAAATTGGTTTTATAAAAGTTTGAATCCATCATCTCAAGCTTTCCTCTTGCCAAAAATTTTATGAATTAGACATTTGAAGAATTTCAAAAGCAACAAGCTCTTAAGAATAAATCGTCAAAATGGTTTGCATTTTTTAAAATAAAATTTATTTGTAGCCTCACATCCCTTTATATATAAGACTTTTAAATCCTACCAATTTGATAGAACAAAGGTATATTAAAATTTTAAACACCCAAGTTTTAAAAGTATTTTTTGCAAAAAAAATGTTAACTAAAATTTTAGTAAAATTTTAAGTCACTTCAAACAAGACAGTTAATAGGTTTTAAGATTTGTCAAACTAAGTACGAATTTTCTTAAATTTATCAGGGTGAATTAAAAATTTTATTCATTTTTAAAACTCGTAAATCAGAATTATCTAAGCGTTTTAAAAAGAATATACTTCGTTAAAAATCGAATACGAAATGGTTTATATATTCGAAATGTTTACCATCAGATTTCATTTTAAACTATCTTTATAGTAAGAAACCTTCATTTTTATACTATGAACGATAAATCATTACTCAGAGGTTCCATTTTCAGACATCTTGATGGCTTAGCTGTTGCTCCTGTTGCGATTGCACTTAAAAAAAACGGAGTTTTAGAGTTTATCTTAAACAAAAAGGAAGTACAGCTGACGGAACTTGTAAGTGCTTTTAAAGCCAACGAAGGGTACCTGAATGTTGGTTTGAGGATTTTAGCCTCTCAGGGCTTTCTGGATTATGAAGTCAATAACGAAACACAGGAAATTAAGATCTCTGTAAATGAAAAGACAGAAATAGCTTTTTCATTGTTTTATCTTTACCAGGATGTTGTTGATTTACTTCACTTTTCGATCCAGTTTCACATTCGTATTTTTGATGATGTCCCGTTTGAAAAACTTAATGTTATTTTTGAAAAATATAAAAAGGGATATGGAATTAAACCCTCCGAAGATGTTCTTACTAATACAATTCAGGATCAGGTTTTAAAACATATTGAAGGGTATTTGATAGCGCCTACAATAGTTCGTTTGGCAATGAACGGAATGTTTCACAAATATTTCATGGAGACTTCTTTCAAGCCTGAAGAGTTTCATAAATCGCCAGAAAATTTTAAAAAAATACTAGACTTTCTTGTACATCTTGGATGGTTTATGGAAAAAAATGGCAATTATCAATTTACCGAAGTGGGTTTGTTTTTTGCAAAGAGATCCAGTGCTTATGGCGTGACCGTTTCTTATTTACCAACATTTGCCAAAATTGAAGAATTAATTTTTGGAGACCCGGCTGTTTTAAGAATGATAGCCGATGGCGAAAATGAAATTCATGTGGATCGTGAAATGAATGTTTGGGGAAGCGGCGGTGCTCACGATACTTACTTTAAAGTAGTAGATGAAATTATTATTAAACTTTTTAATTTACCAATTGAAGAACAGCCTAAAGGAATTCTCGATATGGGTTGTGGTAATGGTGCCTTTCTTCAGCATATTTTTGAAGTAATCGACAGGCAAACTCTAAGAGGTAAAATGCTGGACGAATATCCATTGTTTCTGGTGGGTGCCGATTATAATCAGGCTGCTCTGAAAGTAACCAGAGCAAATCTTATAAAAGCAGATATTTGGGCAAAAGTAATTTGGGGAGATATTGGCCGCCCTGACTTACTTTCAGATGACTTAAGAGAAAATTACAATATTGACCTGAAAGATTTACTGAACGTAAGGACATTCCTGGATCACAATCGCATTTGGACAGATCCGGAGTACATCAACAAAAATAGAATCAGTACCTCAACTGGTGCGTTTGCTTACAGAGGAAAAAGAATCAGTAATAATCTGGTGGAAGATAATCTCCTGGAACATCTGCAAAAGTGGTCGCCTTATGTACGAAAATTTGGTTTACTTCTGATTGAATTGCATACTATAAATCCAAAATTGGCTGCCAGTAACTTAGGAAAAACACCTGCAACGGCCTATGATGCCACACATGGTTTTTCAGATCAATATATTGTTGAGATTGACGTCTTTAATAGTGTTGCTGCCGAAGCAGGATTATTTCCCGATAAAGCAATTTTTAAACGATTTCCGGAAGCTGATATTGCTACAGTAAGTATCAATTTATTGAAAGGAAAATAAACGAAAAAACCTCCAAAATTAATGACTATGGAGGTTTTATTTTTATAATGTTTAAAGAACTAAGATATCAGTACTCTTTTATATTTTGGTATGTCTTTTAAAACAATTCCAGTACCTCTTACCACTGCTCTTAAGGGATCTTCTGCAATATAAACCGGAAGGTCTGTTTTTCTTGAAATTCTTTGATCAAGACCACGCAGCATTGCTCCTCCACCAGCGAGATAGAGACCTGTATTATAAATATCTGCAGCCAATTCAGGTGGTGTTAAAGAAAGTGTCACCATAATAGCATCTTCAATTCTAAGGATTGATTTATCCAACGCTTTTGCAATCTCTCTGGAAGTAATTTTGACTTCCTTCGGTTTTCCGGTTAGTAAATCCCTTCCACGAACCAATAAATCATCCGGTGGAGAATCCAGTTCTTCAATTGCAGCGCCCACGTCTATTTTTATCTGTTCGGCTGTAGCATCTCCAATATACAAATTATGATGCGTTCTCATAAAATACAGGATGTCGTTGGTAAAAACGTCACCGGCAATTTTTATGGATTTGTCGCAAATTATTCCTCCTAAAGCAATAACTGCAATTTCTGTAGTTCCTCCCCCAATATCAACAATGATATGCCCTTGTGGCTGCATTACATCCAAACCAATTCCAATTGCAGCAGCCATAGGTTCATGAATTAAAAACACCTCTTTTCCGTTTACTCTTTCACAGGACTCTTTTACGGCTCTCATTTCTACCTCGGTAATACCGCTTGGAATACATACCACCATTCGAAGTGCGGGAGTGAAAAAATTCTTCTTTAATTCTGGTATATTTTTAATAAACCAGTTAATCATTTTCTCCGATGCATCAAAATCTGCAATTACACCGTCTTTAAGCGGTCGGATGGTTTTAATATTTTCGTGTGTTTTACCCTGCATTAAGTTAGCCTCTTTGCCTACAGCAATAATTTTTCCGCTTCTAATATCTTTTGCCACGATCGAAGGACTATCCACAACGACTTTTCCTTCATAAATTATTAATGTATTAGCGGTGCCTAAATCCATAGCTATCTCCACTGTCATAAAATCAAATAAGCTCATAATATAATTTTCTATACAGAATGAACGCTTTTGTTCCTTGTTTATTCTCTCTAAACATTAACTTTCACTTTATTTTATAATAATTTTGGCAGTCTTTGTTATTAAATTTTAGATAGTTAAGATAATTTTCTGATTAAAATATAAACTTGCCTTTTGGTTTAGCAAAAGATTAAGAATTTTATGATACGTAAAAGTGGAAGAAATTATCTCGATCGAAGAAAAAACTAAATCCTTATGGAATGACAAAGGTTTTAAAAGAGGGCAAAAAAAAGCCTCCAAAAAATCAAATGATTTTGGAGGCTTTGTATATTGTGTAAAAATATTACATCTCGTTCAAATCGTTGAATTCGTGTAATGATTTTAATGTGCTTTCGTAAAATAAAATTGCAGCGATTAAATTTCCTTTATCTGAATAAGGCATCATCTTTCTCTGAAATTCTACTGTAGTATCTAAGAATGTAGTTGTTCCAATTGCTTGTCCGTCTAATACTTTTTTATGCTCAGAATCGTCTGGTATACCTAAGTCTGCCATAGTAACACCTGGTTTAGTAACCAAAGCAATATAAGGTAGCGTTTTTACTAAAACTTTAATACGCTCAATGTACAATTCCAAAAGTTCTCCTTTTTGCATACCACTTAATTCTTTTTGATCATGGTATTTACGGATAATAGCTGTTGTACTGATGATACTTCTTGGAGCATTTTTTGCCTGTGCTGAAACAGCTTCAGTTGATAAGAAGAAAAGGAAACTAAGTAGGAAAATTGTGCTTTTCATTTTGTGAATGTAATTGGTTGTTAATACGACAAAAATATATAAATTAACTTAAACTGCAACTGTATTGATTTCTTTTTTTTAATTTAAATTTAACAATCAGCCTAAAAGTTAGAATACCATAATCAATACAGAAAAAGGCCGGCTACAAAAAACCGCTCTTACACACTGTTTATCAGGATATTAATACATTTTACGACTTAATTATTCTAAAACGTCCCGGATACTTTATATATATACTTTTTTTGTTGCCATAATAATCCATAAAGTCTTCACAAACAAAAACGGCATGTGCAGTTGACCAGGCAACAACTCCACAGTATTCACTTCCTGACTCTCTTTTTAACTTTTGTATTTCTTTACCTTCTTTAAATCCCAGATATTTGTAGATTGTTGGAGTATACACTTCACCTTCTTCTAAATCCTCCAGCGCTTTATCAAAAGTTGACTTTTTATCAATAATTTGTTTGTACTTTGCCATTACAGCGTAGGTCAATACGGCGTAATCTGTTATCTTTTCGCTCTCACAATTTTCTTTTATAAATACAAAATCAGCAGAAAATTTAGCTTTATTTAATTCATCATTTTTCAGGTTGAATGATGCACTATTTTTTAGTGTAATTTTATAGGTAGTGTCGTTTACTTTTTCAGTCACAAAAAGATTGTCAAGTCCATAAACATTTAAAGCAGCTTTAATAAAAGCAATCGAGGAACAATTTGTACGCTCTCCCTGCTTAAAGCTTTCAAATATTTTATCCGCGCTCAACTGTGAATAAGCATTAGAACAAAAGAACATTAATAATAAAAATATTGAAGTAACAGATTTCATTTTATTTTGTATTTTATAATTTCCCCAAGTGATTTTTGAGGATTCATAGATTATACAAATCTATTAAAATCAATTCATAGTTGTTTTTTACTTCTTATTTTTTTTTCAATTATTATAAATTGAAACCTTTAAAAAGAGTGATAATACAAGGCAATTTAAATTAGATATCAATTAGTGTTTAAGCACATAGGTCAAAAAAAAAGTCCCAAATTTTATTTGAGACTTTTTTTGATGTTGTGGTTTTTATTTTTTTTCTTCATTATCCATCTTATCATCTAATTCAGGTGCTTCACCTTTAAATTTATGAGTATCAACATCATAATTTTCATCATTTGTTAAAACCTCATCATATTCTTTATATTGATGTTTTTTAGTATCACTTTTATCAGCGCCAATTTTTTGATTATTGGGTTTCGGATTTTTATTATTTGTGTTCATAATAGTAAGTTTTAAAGTTTAAATAAAAGTACTTCAAATGCCGACTTATACACTTATATAATCATTTCTAAAAGTTATAAAATACCACTTTAATTTATAGACATAATAAGTGTTTATCTTGCGGTTAAGTTAAGAGAAACTGTTTGCATATTTCCGCTTCCGTCATAGCGCTCTGCAAATATTTCTATATATTCTCCAGTTTTTAATTGTACTGTACCAACTATCGGTAAAGCGATAATACCGGAAGTGGAAAAAAGACCTCCACTAGGTCTGCCATATACCTTAGTTTCACTAATTACGGTACCCTGCTTTGCTATATAAAGAATTATCGTTGCATCAGCGTTAGTTTGGTAGGATACTGAAGCAGATACTTGAAAATATCTTGTTTTAGTTCCTCTGTACGTGATTCTATTTTCTCCATCTTTTGTAAAACGAAATAAATTATTAGAAGTTGTAAAACCAGCAACTTTTACTTTGGTTCCATTAGTACCTAATGTAGTTGTTACAGAACTCCCAACTGCAGCAATTAAATTAATATCACCAGTAGCATCACTATCCCCTTCTCGCGGAATACCCGGTGAATCGACCGTCCAGGCATTGCTAAAATTATATCCCGGGTAAGTTGATCCTGCCGGATAGCGATTGATAATACCGGAAGGAGCTGTAGTAGTACCAGAAAAAACGGTACCTATTAAAATACCTGTTCCAACTGAAGTACCAGTTAAACCACTAACATTCATCGCTACATCAGCACCATCGACTGTACTAAAACCACTATTTTTTTGTATTAAACTAAAGTTACCGGTAAATGTTTCAAAAGTTCCAACATTTGAACTGAACCAGGCTTGGTTACTTAACAATAAATTTCCAATATTAGAATACGTAATTCCACCACCGGTATTACCTATAAACTGAACAATATTACCAAAGTACAGTCCCAAACCCGAAATGGTTCCGACACCTGCAGTCATACCAGTTACAACAGTATTCTGAACCAAAAGAGAGGTATTAGAAGCTATTCCGGGACCGGTGATGTTAAAAGCGCTGGTTCCTTTTAAAGTAACATTTCTAATACTACCTCCTGTAGCTCCCTGAAAAACAACTCCCGGAGCTTGTAGAATGTCTTCATTTGTGTCAAGTCCGGAAACATAAGCGTTGTTTAAATCAATAGGAAAATCCAGTGCAATTGTGCCATTTATTTCATAAAGGGTATTGGTCGTTAATAAATATCTTGTATTTCCTCCTGCTAATAATTCTGGTGCCAGGTCTGTTACCGATTTAACCAGTTTATAATTGTTTCTTAAAGCGGAACCTTCATTAGCAATTTTCACCCATGAAGTGGTAGTCAAATTGTAGTAATAAAAGGCTTTTACAGTAGTGTCATATACTAGTAAACTTTCTGCGGGAGTAACAATTGCAATTCGCTCTGCTGTAGTCATTCTAGGGGCTAACAATCCTTTTGTAGTGGACGTTATATCTAAAACAGAACTAACATTTGGTGTAACAGTACCAATACCTATTTGGGCATGACCCAGAAATGTTAAAAAGAAAAAAAACAGTAATTGTAGGCTTCTGTTAATTTGTGGAGTAAATCTATTTATCATAATTTCTGTATTTTTTAAGGTTTCTTTTAAATTCTTATTTGACACTTTTAATTATCGGATTGAGTTTGAAATAACAACTTTTTGCGTTAATTTTTCACTGTCTGTTGTTAAGAACTCGACTATATAAATTCCATTAGGTAAACCAGTGGTTGAAAAAGAAAAACTGGAATCTGCTCCTAACTCCTCTTTCGATAAAACTACTTTACCAAGTATATCGTAAAGTCTAAAAGACTTTATTGCGATATTATTTGGATTTGAAACTTTTAAACTGTTTTTACTATTGTCCTGAAAAATTATAAATTGCTTTCCACTTACTTCAACTACTCCCAATGTCTCACTTGTAAAGGTGATTTTAAATCTGTCGGAATATATTCCGGGAGCAACGGTGATCTGATAACCTTCATTTTTGATATCATGATAGGATTGATCAAGAGCATCATAAAGATAAATGGACTGAGAAGTGTCGAAGTTGGTTACTTCGGGAATGTAAAATTTAAATGTAGCGTTGGTTGTTGCTTTTACTGTTAATGGTATTTTTTTGGTCTGGTCAAAATTTACTCCCTGAATAACGTAATTACCATTTTCAATCTGAAAAGCCACATCATTAGGTGGACTCGTATCCATGTTTAGGGCATCGATACCAATATCTACTCCATCTGTAGCCTCAGGCAAAAAAGCCAGTGCCAGCTGTCGTGTAAACTTATTATCAATGATTGTATTTAATTTAAAATACTGGAAAGCGCTTACTTCATCATTATTGTCAGTTTTGTTAGCTGTATCTTTTGTCTGTTTTTCAAACTGAGAAATACCTACGCCTTCTTTGGTAAATACACGATGTGCGTTTTTGAAGGTCGCTGTACCATTAGCATTGGCAAAAACAACAAATCCCTGACCTATTGGTGCATATCTGCGAGGAATAGATAATGAGGAAGACAAACCTGTTGTATTCAAAGTTCCATCCTGATTGTATGAATTGAAGGTTGCCGGTACATATACACCATCAACACCCAGAGACATTGGTGAATAACTTCCGTAACCACCTCTGTAAGCGGCCAGATAATGAGAATTCACTGTTTTGTCCTGTTCCCAAAAATAGGCGATTCCGCCAGCTGCAACATTATCCGAATCTAAAAGAAAAGCATTTAAATGTAGCGCAGATGGATATGGATTACCCGTTAAGGTTGAATTATTAGCACCTAAATTTATTGTAATAGTTCCATCATTAGGCTTTCCCCTAAAATCATATCTTTGGGCACTTCCGGGATTGTTTACAATCCCAGTTCCTTCGGGATTAGTACTATCTGTGCCGCTGGTTCCTTTCATAGAAAAACCTTCTCCGGCAGCTAATGTACTTGCATTGCCGACAAACACCCATTGCGAATAATTATTGGCATTTATCAACTTATAAATCCATACTGATGAAATTGCAAGTGGATTCGCTGTTCCATTGTAATTACTCACAATTGCTGCAGGATTTGATAACGTTGCTGTAGTTGGCTGATTTAGCATTGTAATTCCGAAACTTTCATTTCCGACAATGACAGCAGTTGCATTTCCAACGGGCGAACACCAATAATTATATTCAAAATTATCGCTTGTTCCTTCCTGATATACCGACAATTTACCCTGCCCGATATTCGTAGATGAAAGAGATGTACCCTGAATTAATTGTCCATTATTCCGAAGGTATAAATTCGAGTTTGCTTCTAAATTAATGTTTTGCTGCACAAAAAGAATTTCGTTTTTAACGTACATACTGGCAGTAGATCCAAAATAAATCTGGGCTAAACATTTTGTAGTGCTAAGTAATAATAAGAATAGTATTTTTTTCATAATTCCAATTTAGAGGTCCAACAAAAACAACATACACAATTATAAATCAAATCAATAACGAGTTATTACGCTTTCTTTTTTCCTATTATAAAAAGACCCAACAAAATGCCTGAACCAATTAAAAACAAGATTTTATCATTAATAGACGCAGGTAATCCTACCGGAGGCGGAATCGTAGGTGGCGGGGGGCCTTCGCCCTGGAATGAATAAATATTAAGAGAGAAAAAAAACAACAAGAATACCAATAACAACATCATTTTACATTTCATAATATTTAATTTTAGGGTATTAAATAGCCTCTAAAACAAAATTTTAGAGAAAAAAATTAAGATATTATCAGATGAAGTTTGGAATATAAAAAAACTTATATTCCAAATAATTTAGATAGCATAGGTAATTTCCTTTGCTTCTTTACGTTTTGGTTTTGTGAAATTATGATTTATCTTACATCTTAAATTTACATCTAAAACTTAAAAAGTTATATAATTCCCACATAGCACTTCGTAAGAGCCACATTTTCAAAAGAATACATTTCACTATGTTTTCTATATGATTACTTTTTTAAAATCGAATTTCATCCAAAAAATGATAAACTAATCTTGTACTGGTGCTCTTTTGTTTTAAATTTGCGGTTTCAAACAGATATAAGCTTATTTTCTTAGAGAGGTACTCAAGACAACCAGCATAATTCAAGGAAGTAAAAAAGTGGAGGATAAACAAACGAGCTGGACTATTTGTCCCGAATGTCAGGGACGAGGCAAAAAAAGCCAAAGGCTAAGTAAAAAAATACGCCTCCGATACCAGACAGAACTCGACCAATTTGAAAAATCGAAAGGTGAAGGACCAGCTCCAATTCGCCCTAAGGCTCACTTATACCAATGCCTTAACTGTTCCGGATCCGGATTACTTTCTTCTGACAGCTCTCCTATTGCTGATACTGAAAACTATCCACATGTCGCCATTATTGGTGGTGGTATTGGCGGAGTTGCTCTTGCAGTTGCTTGTTTACACCGCGGTATTCCTTTTACTCTTTATGAGCGCGATAACAATTTTGATGCACGATCTCAAGGTTACGGACTTACTCTACAACAAGCTAGTAAAGCCATTGAAGGATTTGGAGTTTTTTCTTTAGAAGCAGGTGTGACTTCAACAAGACATTTGGTTCATACTACTGATGGGAAAGTGATTGGCGAATGGGGAATCCGAAAGTGGTTGCAATCAGATGCAAAAAATTCTTTAAAACGTACCAATATCCATATAGCCCGTCAATCTTTACGTTTAGCTTTATTAGAACAACTGGGCGGAGACGCTAAGGTACAATGGGGGCATCAATTAATAAATTTTAAGGAATCTGATGATGACGGTCTTGATCTAACTTTTCAGGTTAATGATGAAATCAAGAACGTTAAAGCTGATCTTATCGTCGGCGCTGATGGAATTCGAAGTTCTGTCCGAAGATTATTGATTGGTGAAGAAATTACTCCTTTACGCTATCTTGGGTGTATTGTTATATTAGGAATTTGTCCCTTAAGCGCTCTCGAAAATCCTGATAGTCCTTTACTCGACTCAGCTACCGTATTTCAAACTGCCAATGGCAAAGAGCGAATTTACATGATGCCTTATACATCTGACTCCATAATGTGGCAGCTTAGTTTCCCCATGTCAGAAGAAGAAGCTAGGGCTTTAAGCGCACAGGGAACGCATGCTCTTAAAGAAGAAGCTTGTCGCAGAACACAATGGCACCATCCTATTCCACAGATTTTGGCAGCAACTTTGGAAACTCAAATTTCCGGCTATCCCGTCTACGACAGAGAATTACTTACTTCAGAATTATTAGAAAAAAGTGGTAAAGCTACTTTGATTGGAGATGCCGCTCACCCAATGAGTCCATTCAAAGGTCAAGGAGCAAATCAAGCATTACTGGATGCACTCTCGCTAGCTCGAGGCATTGCAAAAGGATTTAAATCTTTAGCACATTGGAAAAAAAATGGTCTAAGAGAAAGTGTTTTAACTGAATTTGAAGCCGAAATGCTAAAACGCAGCGCTGTCAAAGTAAAAGATTCGGCAGAAGCTGCGGAATTCCTTCATTCCGAAATTGTACTTCATGAGGGCGATGAGCCAAGAGGAAGATGTTTGAAGAAAAAAGATATATAGCTCAATAGAACTAATTCTATTTTATATAATTGGGCGAAACGCATTTCTGCCAATAATCTACAATACTTTTTATCATCTCTTTCATTTCTATAAAATCGTACGGCTTTATAAAAAATCCCTGTACCGATTTTGAGTAAGCTTCCACAACATGTTTTTGCTCGGCACCTGTAGTAAAAAATAAATATGGAATGGACTTCATTCTTAAATCTTCATTTTCATGAATTTTTGAACGCAGCTCTATTCCGTTTAATTTGGGCATATTGATGTCTGAGAAAATAATAAAAGGTTCGATAGCTGTCGCTGTAAGATAATCAAGTGCCGATTCTCCATCACTAAAAAAAATGATATCATTCTTGTAATGAAGTTCTTTAAATACTAACCCAAGGATTTCCTGATCATCCTGATCATCTTCTATAATGATTATTGGTCCTCCCTTGTTCATAAATTTTTCAACTTTAAGGTTATTTATACTGACGGGAAAGGTACTCTTTTAAATTAAACAGAATACAAAACTTTCATAATCAAGCGCCAAAACCTTTAAAAATCGCGACCTTAAATTCAATTACTTTTAATAATACTATAAATAAGTAAGCGTTTAATCAGTTAATTTCACTATATTCGTTAAAAATCATAATTTCCTTAATTTAAATTTAAGGTTTTCGTTCTAATAATTACTAAAATATAGGTGCTTTTCCCGCAAATTATTGCCATTATTTTTCTAAATATAACTTCGTATTATATGAATATCAAAGAAAAAAATGACAAAAAGGAAGCATTCCTTTCTCCAGATCAGATAACTTTTCATCAAAAAGAAAAGGATCAAAACAATACAGCTCCAGGCATCTCAAAAAAGAAGGTGACAACTCCGAATAATCAAAAAACAGACAAAACTTTAGAAATTGTTCCTGTTATTACAAAATCTGTACTTCAGAATAATGAAAAACAGTTAGCAGAAATTCAAATCTTAAAGGAGCTATTAAAGGCAAAAGAGCAGTTATTAATCAATCATGTTAATGCCATTAATACTACTAATGCCTCAATTGAGTTTGATCTCGAGGGTAATATTTTAAGTGTCAATGAAATTTTTCTTGCCATTATGGGCTATAGTGAAATTGATTTATTGGGAAAACACCATAGTGTTTTTGTTGACCCCTCCTACTCCAAATCGAATGCCTATAAATTATTCTGGAGCAGCTTAAAAAAAGGAATTTATCAAAAAGATGAATTCATTCGCGTTGCTAAAAATGGAAAGATGATCTGGCTTTTGGGCAGTTATACTCCAATTCTTGACACTAACGGAAAACCTTATAAGATCTTAAAAATAGCAACAGACATTACACTTGCCAAAACACAATTTTTACAGTTAGCTGTTCAGGCGCAAGAGAAGGAAAAAAGAGCGTCAGAATTGGTTATTGCCAACAAGGAACTTGCTTTTCAAAATGTAGAAAAAGAAAAACGTGCCGCCGAACTAGTTGTTGCCAATAAAGAACTGAAGTTTCAGAACGAACAAAAAGAGCAGCGGGCCAAGGAATTAATTGCTGCCAATAAAGAGCTTGCCATTCAGAGTAAGGAAAAAGAAAAACGTGCCGCTGAATTGATTATTGCCAATAAGAAATTAGCAGCCGAAAATATTCTGAAACAAAAAAGAAAGGTAGAAAAAGAAAAACGTGCCGCCGAATTGATTGTTACCAATAGAGAACTTGCTTATCAGGAAAAACGAACAAAAGAACTGACACTTGCAAACGATGAATTAAAGAAAGCCCAGGAAGAACTGGAGGCGTTTTCGTATTCTGTTTCACACGATCTTCGGGCACCAATACGTGCCATTAATGGTTATACACAAATTTTAATAGAAGATCATATTGATGCCATTGACGATGATGGAAAAAATGTACTAAACGGCATCATAAAAAATTCTAACAAAATGGGAGTTCTGATCGATGATTTACTGGCCTTTAGTAAATTAGGACGTAAACAGGTATCGGCTGTCAATATAAATATGAAAACACTAGTAACTGGTGTTATAAGCGATTTAACGATCGAAAAAGACGAAAATACACCCCTATTTGAAATCGATGAACTTGCTCCTGCAAATGGGGATCCATCGTTAATTAAACAAGTATGGATCAATTTAATTTCAAATGCAATTAAATATTCAAAATATAAATCAGAAACCAGAATTAAGATAACATCAACTTCCAAAAATGATAAAATTATCTATAGCATAAAAGATTGGGGAGCCGGTTTTGAAATGGAATATTATGATAAATTATTTGGTGTTTTTCAGCGCCTGCATTCACAAGATGAGTTTTCAGGAACAGGCATTGGACTTGCGATAGTGCAAAAAATAGTAAACCGACACCATGGAACAGTGTGGGCGGAATCAAAATTAGATGCAGGTGCAAAATTTTACTTTAGCCTGCCAGATATTAAACATTAAAAGATAACAAAATGAATTACGACGATATTGAAATTTTATTTGCAGAAGACAGCATGGAAGATGCTACACTAACGATACGTGCCTTAAACAAAAGCGGTTTTACCAACAAACTTTTACATGTAAAAGACGGAGCTGAAGCACTTGATTTTATGTACTGTAAAGGAATTTATTCCGAAAGAAATCCTAAATCGCATCCAAAACTTTTCCTGTTGGATTTAAAGATGCCAAAGATGTCTGGAATACAGGTACTTGAAAAAATTAAAAGTGATGCTGAATTTAAATCGATTCCGGTGGTTATCCTGACCTCTTCGCAAGAGGATCCTGATATAGCGAAATGCTACAGTCTGGGTGCCAACAGTTATATCGTAAAACCAGTAGACAGCAATAATTTTTTTAATGCCATAAAAGAAATGGGTATGTACTGGATGATACTAAGCCAGCCTGCCCTATAAAGTTAAAAGAGAATAATTATTTAATCTGAGACTATGATTCCCTATCAAATTAAAAAAGATATAAAAGTATTGTTATTAGAAGACAATACTACTGATGCGGACTTAATAGTAAGGCATTTGACAAAATCCGGACTTTCATTTAGCTCCAAAACAGTTGAATCCAGAAAAGCTTTTGAAGAAGCGCTTGATACTTTTTTTCCGGATATTATACTTTCAGATTATTCGCTGCCTGCGTTTGATGCGGGCTCTGCTTATAAAATAATTAAAGACAGGGAACTTAATATTCCTTTTATAATTATTTCGGGTACTATTGGTGAGGAAAATGCTGTAATGCTTATAAAAGAAGGTGTAACAGATTACGTTTCTAAAAATAATTTCTCTTCCTTACTGCAAAAAATTACCCGAGGAATTAAAGAAGCAGAGGAATTAATAGAGAAAGAAGATCTTCTCCAGAAATTAAAAACACAAACAGCAGCCCTGCTAATAGCGAATCAGGAATTGGAATTTCAAAATGCTGAAACGGAAAAAAGAGCTGTTGAACTACTCAATGCAAACAAAGAACTGCTTGCATTCAATTTTATCTCCAGCCATGATCTTCAGGAGCCGCTTCGAAAAATTCAGATCTTTATTTCAATTATGATGGAAAAAGAAATGAAAACCATGACCGAAGATGGAAAGAACAATTTGAACCGTATACATGTTGCGGCAACAAGAATGAGACAACTCATTGAAGATTTATTGGATTTTTCAAGGGTCAGCACGGTAAATCATCAATACGAAATGACCGATTTACAAGCTATTATTGACGATGTAAAATCGGAACTTAATGATACAATTCACCATAAAAAAGCTGTTTTTAAAATAAATGGATTACGTCCTGTCAATATCATGGTTTTTCAGTTTAGGCAGCTTATTTACAATTTAATCAGCAATTCACTAAAATTTTCCATCCCTGAAGTTCCTCTTCAAATTACGATACAATCTGAAATTCTTAAAAATGAAGAATTTAGAGCTCTAAATCTTCCCAACAGCCCACAAATTTGTGATTATTGGAATTTTAGTTTTCAGGATAACGGAATTGGTTTTGACGCACAGCACAATCAAAATATCTTCGTTATCTTTCAGAGACTGCATCACACAAAGGATTATTCCGGAACAGGAATTGGTTTAGCCATTGTAAAGAAAATTGTAGAGAACCACAAAGGGATTATAATTGCGGATGGTAAATTAAACAAAGGCGTTACATTTAATATTTACATACCCGTTATTAAAAATGCGCAGAAAATTCCAAAAAATTCCAAACAAAAAAAACAACTTGCTGTGGTTTTGAATAATGATTTACAAAATGCGTAAAAAATGCAATAATCTCATTTGCTAATTTCAACTTTTAGAGACAATTCATTTTATCTGTTTCTTTATCAACTGACATCCAATATCTTTTGATTGTTATTTTTAATTATTTTACTGATTTAATCCAAATGAATCTGTTAAAACTACTATGTTATATTCAACTAAAATTAGTTAAATTAGCTAAAGAAATATCTTTTGATCATATAAAACTATAGTCAAATAACATTTGATCGAGATCTCATAGCTTTATTAATTCTGTTTATCATTTCAAAAGAATGCTGAGTATGCTCAGAATAATCAATCTTAAATTAATTTTCCTTTTTATACACTAAAGAATGCTTGACGACTTTCCTTTCTATCTGGGCATATTAATCGTGATTTTATTGCTCATTATGCTGGCTAATAAAATAAAAGTAGCCTACCCTATTCTGCTTGTACTGGCAGGACTTGCCATTAGTTTCATTCCTGGTGTACCGGTTATCAATATCGAACCTGAACTTATCTTTTTTATTTTCCTGCCTCCTCTCTTATATGAAGCAGCGTGGACGGTTTCGTGGAAAGAAATGTGGCGCTGGCGACGAATCATTACAAGCTTTGCGTTTGTTGTCGTTTTTCTCTCCGCACTTTCAGTAGCGCTTGTTGCCAATTATTTTATTCCCGGCTTTTCATTGGCATTAGGATTTGTATTGGGTGGAATTGTATCTCCTCCTGATGCAGTGAGCGCAGGGGCTATTTTAAAATTCGTAAAGGTTCCAAAAGCAATTTCATCTATTCTGGAAGGTGAAAGTTTATTGAATGATGCGTCTTCCCTAATCATTTTCAGATTTGCTATGATTGCGGTTGCAACAGAGCAGTTTATATTTGTTAAGGCTGCGACAAGTTTTAGCTGGATGATTATTGGTGGAGTTTCTATAGGATTACTAATTGGATGGCTTTTTATGAAAGCCCATAAATATTTACCTACGGATGCCAATGCCGATATTGTACTGTCTCTGCTTACGCCTTACATTATTTATCTCGCTGCAGAAGAAGTTCATTGTTCGGGAGTTTTGGCTGTAGTAAGCGGCGGTTTACTTTTATCGAATAACAGACATCGCTTTCTTAACAGTAAATCCCGTTTGCGTGGCGTAAATGTATGGGAAAGCTTCTGTTTTATCTTAAACGGATTTGTTTTTATGCTAATAGGACTTGATTTACCGCAAATTACCAAAGGTCTTGAAGAAGTAAGTCTTCCTTCCGCAATTGGCTATGGAGTACTTATCACGGCTGTATTAATAGTAAGCAGAATGCTTTCTTCGTATGGCGCTGTAGTAGTAACCATGATTGCCCGCAATTTTATCACCGTAGCTGACACCAGAAATCCGGGTATAAAAACACCTTTTATATTGGGTTGGACTGGAATGCGTGGTGTTGTTTCTCTTGCTGCAGCATTATCAATACCGGTTTATCTGAATAATGGAAATGGTTTTCCGCAACGAAACCTTATTTTGTTTATCACTTTTATTGTTATTCTTCTGACTTTGGTTATTCAGGGATTAACGCTGCCTTACTTTATCAGGAAAATTAATCTTACGGATATTTACGATCCGGTACCACGTGAAGAAGCTTATGATACGTTGCGAAAAGAATTAGCGGAACATGCTATAAAGTATTTAAAAACGCACTATAACGATGAGGTTAAAAGCAATACACCATTACAGCATCTCATTCAAAAATGGGAACTTCACAGCAACGGAATAGACGACGAATCGATTGGAGAGGAACTTAAAGTTATTTATCTCGATCTGTTAAATGAACAAAGACAATGGCTAATCGATAAAAACAAGGAAGATCAAACTTTAGACGAATCCATAATCAGAAGGCAAATGTATTATCTGGATATTGAAGAAGAAAAGTTGCGCTTTCTTTAAAATTGAATTAATTGAATGCCTAAATTGAATTATATGAAAATTTTACCATCAAATTCCACTTTACTAATTATCGACGTACAGGAAAAATTATTGCCAAAAATTTTCGAAAATGAAGCAGTAATGAAAAGTGTGCTATGGGCTGTAGATTTAGCACAAACAATCGGCATTCCAAAAATTCTGACCGAGCATTGTCCTGAAAAAATAGGAACAACACCCGCTGTATTACGAGACAAATTCAAAGAAGAAGATATTGTAACAAAGGTTTATTTTTCTGCTGTTCGCGAAGGAAATCTTCTGGATAAAATAAACAAGGAAAGAAAACAAATTATTGTGGCAGGAACGGAGGCACATATTTGTGTACAGCAAACTGTTCTGGATCTTCTGGAATTGGGTTATGCCGTTTTTATCCTTGATTCAGCAGTTGGTACCCGAATTCCAAATGACAAAGAAAGGGCGCTCGAAAGAATGAGTAAAAACGGAGCTGAAATAATTACACCCGATATGCTGGCATTTGAATGGCTTGAAAAGGCAGAAACACCACTCTTTAAAGAAGTACTTAATAAATTTATTAAATAATATAAAAAAAACCGCAGTATTAAATTCAGAAGAATTTTATACTGCGGTTTTAGTTTTCTACAATTTTTTTTACTTAAATCCGATTCTTACGATTTAATAAAAGCTAAAATATCTGCATTAACAGTTGCTGCATCTGTTGTTGGCATTCCGTGACATAAACCTGGATAAGTAATCAATTTTCCGTTTTTAACCAATTTAGCGGCTCTTAAAGCAGTCGGAACATAAGGAACAATCTGATCATCTTCACCGTGTAATATAAGTACCGGTTTATCTACACTTTTCAAATCTTCTGTAAAATCCGTTTCAGAAAATGCTTTTATACAGTCATAATGTGCTTTAATTCCTCCATTCATTCCCTGACGCCACCAATTATCCTGAATTCCTTTTTTTATATCGGCTCCTTCTCTATTGTATCCGTAAAACGGGAAAGTAATATCGTGGTAAAACTGTTGTCTGTTAGTGGCTGTATTCAAACGAATATCATCAAATACTGCGATTGGAACTCCGTCCGGATTGTTATCATCTAAAACCATATAAGGCGTTACAGCACTAATCAATATTACTTTTGCCACTCTGCTCCCGTATTTTGCAGCATATCTTATCGCTTCTCCACCTCCTGTTGAATGTCCGATATGTATGGCATCTTTCAAATCTAAAAATGCGGTAAGTTCTGCTACATCAGCTGCGTAAGTATCCATTTCATTGCCTTTGTACGTTTGCGTAGATCTTCCGTGTCCGCGTCTGTCATGTGCAATTACCCTGAATCCCTGATCAAGGAAATATAACATCTGTGCATCCCAATCATCACCTGACAAGGGCCAGCCATGATGAAAGAAAATAGGTTGCCCTGTTCCCCAATCTTTATAATAAATTTCTGTTCCGTCTTTTACTGTAATCTTGCTCATTTTAGTTCTTTTTAATGGTTATTAATCATTTTAAATTGAATTCATTTTTATAATTTTTCATACCAGTCCAAAATATAGTCGGCCACTATTTCCCATCCTTTTTCTCCACAGATGAAATGGCTTTTACCCTGAAAAATCTTAAGGTCGACACGGCTATTTTTGTCCTTGTATTTATTGGCTAAAGTTGAGGTAAGCGATGGAGGAAAAATAGTATCGCTGCCTCCACCAATAAATAAAATCGGTTCGTGTGATTTTCCAAAATCAATGTTAGAAAAAGAGTTGAGTACCAGTTCACGGCTTACTTTAAAACTTTCAGGTACTGCATAAGTTGCAAAAGCATTCGCTCTTTCATCAGCAGGCAGTGTATTAAAAAAACATTTATCATACCAATCACGGCTTCCCATAAAATACTTTTTACCAGAAAAAAAGCCAAAAGCCGGAATTACTGATTTTAATGTTTGTACAGGAGGAAATACATTTTTTGGAGGTGCGCCATCTATACTGACAGCTGCAGCTACTTTATTTAATTCTAATAACTTCATCGCCGCCATTCCTGCCATAGAATGTCCGATAACTAATGGTTTTTCAGGCAAACTGTCGATCAGTTTTACAATGTTGTTAACCACATCTATAAAACCTGTTTTAGTAAGAGCGGGATGTACCTGATTTCTTAAAGCTGCAGGATTTCCTTCATGTCCAGGATTAGCCGGTGTATAAACCGTATATCCTTTTTGTTCGTAATGGCTTTTCCACTTGGCCCAACTAAGGTCATTTACAAAGTTTCCATGTATGAGAATTATGGATTTTGATTTTGTCATAAGAATTGATATTTAATGATTGAATATGATTTGTCAATGACGTTTATTACTTTGAAGCTTTACTTATTGCTCTGACAGTAGCCTTTTTTTCAAAAAAACGACATTGTTTGCCTAATTTTTTATTTAAAAAAACTAATACAATCTTCACACCTAAATTACAAATAACTTATTATCAATCAATTAAATAAAAATATTATTTTCGTTATTGCTACATTTCGCTAATTTTCAATGGGATTTGTGATATATAACAAGAAACATTTTTTCATAATTCGGGAATAAAAAGTTTTTTAAAAAAGAAAACTTATTTTCATTCATAAAAATTAACTGCACCAATTAACTGTAACATTATCAACTACTAATCGTCTTACTTAAAGCTTAAAATAAATCTAAACTTCTAAAAGATGAAAAAAACTATTCTTGAAGATTTCCATATCAATATTAAAATTAAACTGGCCTTTTTATGGGCATCTGTAACATTTTTATATCTCTACGGTGACTATTTTGAACTTTATGTACCTGGAAAAACAGCAGGTATTATTGATGGAAATAGTTTACTTAATAATCCTCAAAAATTATTTCTGGCTTCTTTATTATTAGCAATTCCATCATTGATGGTTGGCTTATCCGTTTTCTTAAAACCATTAATTAACAAATGGCTTAATATTGTTTTTGGTTTCCTTTTTACAGCTATTATGCTATTAATTGCTTTTACATCATTTTCGGAATGGAGATCTTTTTACATTTTATATGCCATAATAGAAAGTATACTTACTTCAATAATTGTATGGAAAGCTTTTAATTGGCCTAAACAAACTGACTTACAAGAAACCTCTAAATAATTTCAAAATGAAATCAAATAAAAAAAAGGCCAGGATTGCTGGTTTATTATATCTCGTAGTAGTAATAACAGGCTTTTTCAGTTTGGCATACGTACCTTCTAAACTTATTTTTTGGGATAATCCGACAGCGACTTTTAACGCGATAAAAGCATCTGAAACACTTTTCAGATTTGGAATTGTAAGTGGTATAGTATGTTATATTTTCTTTTTACTGTTGCCTGTTGCGCTTTATAAACTCCTTGCGCCAGTCAATGATCTATACGCAAAATTGATGGTTCTTTTAGCTATAATTAGTGTTCCTGTTTCATTTTTAAACATCCAAAATAAATTCAGTGTACTGTCTCTCATCAATAACGAAAATCATACTGTTTTTACAAATAAGCAATTGAAATCTCAGGTAATGTTCTACCTCAATCAATATGATAATGGTATTTTAATGGTTTCGATATTTTGGGGGTTGTGGTTATTTCCGTTTGGTTACTTAGTTTATAAGTCAGGATTTTTACCTAAAATCTTTGGGGTTTTGTTAATAATGGGATGTTTTGGTTACCTTATTAATTTTTTCGGTAATACTTTAATCCCTAATTATGCTGATTTTGGTGTCTCTAAATATATAAGTATCCCTTCGGCCTTAGGAGAAATTGGAATCTGTTTGTGGCTTCTTATTATTGGCGCAAAAGAAAAATCAACGCTTTAAATAAGTTAATTGCATTTTTTATGAAATTAGTTTAAACATTATAAAATGGTATAAATAATTTATTTAAGCTGTCATACCAATTTTTTCTCCAATTTTTAATGAAACAGTGTTGCATTTATGAATAAGAATTCTATATTTGCAACAATATTGCGTTAAGCAATATTCATTAGAATGAAAAAGAAATTCAAAATTTTATCTCTTTTCTTGCCGTTGGTAGTAGTATTTGCAATACTGTTCCCGGCAATACATTCTTATGAACACATACAAAATCACAATTCTTCACATAAAAGCATAAAGTTACAGTTTCATACTAATAAAGCGGACCTTAAAGTACACGATCATTCTAATGAAGAATGCGCCATTTGTCACTTTAAATTTAGTCCGGTTGCTACTTTTACTTTTGACTGTTTTCAATTTTATAAAAATAGTGCCTTAATCCACACGACACATTTTTATTCAAAATCCTTTTCTGAGTTTTTCAAAGGCTCCTTATTTTCCCTTAGGGCACCTCCTGTTTTCTAAAATCATAAAAAGTAATCGCTTCAATTTGGTTGCGAAGTATTGATTTGTTTTAGAAATAACGAATACAGAAAAGTAATAATGCTTTTCTGAAGCTACTATTTACCTGTTTTTTTTTCAGTATTTATTATACTGGAAATATCGTTTCCTATCGTGAACTATCAAAAGCACTCCCCAATGCGGGTTAAGCTTTACGTTTATTCGATTTGGGTATGTAGTACTATTCGCTAAGACTTTAATTTCTCAATAGTCCACGTTGCATCGCGTTAGTGCTACTGCACTTCATTCTGCTTCTTACTTTTTATTTTTTCGTATTTCAATCCGTAAAAAACAAGTTTTTTTTGCGTCATAATGCTATGCCGTAATCTTCGTTTTTTCGACTGTTTTCATACGAAATACACTTCTTCCGTAACCCATATTTATAACTATGAATACTCTTAAACTCCGAACAACCAGAACCCTTGCATTCTTTTGTGTAACTACCTTCATTCTTGCTTCATGTGATAGCGATAAAAATGAAATTGATACAGAATATCCTGTAATTGATATTTCGGCCGCAAACGCATTTCCCATACAGTGCAGTCAGGTAACTCGTGGACAGAAAATTACGTTCAGGGCAAAATTTACAGACAACACTCAATTAGGGTCTTATAGTCTGGACATTCACCACAATTTTGATCATCATACACACAGCACCGAAGTTAATAATTGTATTTCTGATCCTATCAAAAAGCCTGTAAATCCGATGTTGTATATCAATTCTGTTACGATTCCAACGGGACAAAAAAATTACGAGGCGACTCAGGAAATTGCAATTCCAGCAGATGTTGATCCGGGCGATTATCATTTTATGATCCGTCTTACGGACAAAGAAGGCTGGCAAACCATTAAAGGATTAAGTATTAAAGTTTTATAAGTTATTTTTGATGCATAAAAATAAATCAAATCGATTACGGACTTTTTGCCTGTTGCTTTTTTGTTTAGCTATAGTGACAAAGGTTTCAGCACAAATGGTACGTATATCCGGTAGCATATTTTCTAATGGCTTAAAGCCGTTAGAAGGTGCTATCGTTACCCTTCATCCATCCAATAAAATAACAACTACAGACAAAGCTGGTCATTTTTTATTTAACCAAATACCAACTGATTCTAAGTCCATAACGGTACGTTATTCCGGTTATTTACTTCATGAAGTAAAGCTCCCTTTGAATAAAAATGCAATTGTATTTCCTGCTATTGTACTGACTCCGGAAATAAAAGAATTACAAGAAGTTATCATTAAAGATTCTTACGAAGCCCGTCGTAAAAAAGAAGAATCGCTTACTATTGAAACTGTAAACAGCAGTTTTATTCAGCGGAATCTCGGCGGAAGCCTGATGCAGTCTTTACAGAGAATTCCGGGTGTTAAGACCATTTCCATTGGTTCTGGCGGCTCAAAACCTCTGATTCGGGGACTAAGTTTTAATCAGGTTATCGTTGTCGAAAACGGCATCAAACATGAAGGGCAACAATGGGGTGCTGATCACGGCTTAGAAATTGATCAATATGCTGTAAATCGCGTCGAAATCATTAAAGGACCTTCCTCTTTTATCTATGGATCTGATGCTATTGGCGGAGCCGTAAACATAAAACCAATTCCATTGCCGGCTAAAAATGTTCTGGGAGGAAGTGTCGACCTTACCGGTAAAAGCAATAATGAACAATTTGGAGGCTCTGTCAATCTTTTTGGACGTACAGAAAAATGGTTTTTCGATTCCCGCCTAACGGCTATGGATTACGGAGATTATCGCGTTCCGACGGATACGGTGCACGTGTACAATTATGCTGTCCCGTTATATAAAAATCATTTGCGAAATACCGCAGGCCGTGAACTTGACTGGCATATCAGTACCGGATATAGTACCGAAAAACTTAAATCGGTTGTATATGTTAGTAACATTTACAGCAAAAGTGGCTTTTTTGCCAATGCACACGGACTTGAACCCAGAAATGTAGATACAGCACTGCACGATAAATCAAGCAGGGATATTTTAATGCCCTTTCAGGAAGTTACGCATATCAAAATTAGTAATACAACTTCTTTTCGACTGGGCAGTCATCAATTGAAAACGCAATTGGGTTTTCAGAAGAATTTCCGCAGAGAATATAGTCATTATGTCAATCATGGATATATGCCGCCTGTATATCCTGCAGCTATGTACGCGCCTCAGGATTTGGAAAGACAATATGATAAAGAAGTTTTTTCTGTGGCGATTAAGGATGAATTTTCAATTCGAAATCATCAGTTTACGGTAGGTGTAAATGGCGAACAACAGCAAAATAAAATTAGTGGCTGGAGCTTTTTAATTCCTGCCTTTAAACAAGTTAACGCAGGATTATTTGTTTATGATAAAATGCAAATCAATGATTTATGGCTTTTACACGGAGCGGTTCGAATGGATTATGGCCGAATTGAAATGCAGCAATATACAGACTGGTTTCCAAGTGAAATTACAGAAAACGACCAAACTAGTGCGGAATATCTACAACGTTCTTCAGCCTTGACAAGGACATTCGGCAGTTTTAACTGGTCAGCCGGCGTGAATTATAATCCGGGGAAATGGTCTTTTAAAGCAAATCTGGGAACTAGTTTCAGAATGCCAATAGCCAAAGAACTCGCTTCAAACGGTGTCAATTACCACTACTTCAGATTTGAAAAGGGAGATCCTAATTTAGGAGCTGAACGTTCTTATCAGTTAGATCTTGGTATGGATTGGAAGTCTAATAAATGGTCGGTTCAACTAAGTCCGTTTTTTAATTATTTCCCAAATTACATTTACCTGAACCCAACGTCACAGCATGATATTTATTACGGCGCAGGAAATCAGGTTTTTGAATATGAACAAAGCAAAGTGATGCGCTACGGTGCTGAATTGCAAATGCGCTATCAATTCACACCTCAAGTAAGCGGAGAAATTTTGGCAGAATATCTTTATTCAGAACAATTATCAGGCAGTAAAAAAGGGTATACACTGCCCTTCTCACCTCCTGCTTCTGTTTTGTTTGGGTTGAATTATACTCCGGAAATCAAGAATTTAAAAGATACGTATTTCTCGCTTGATTACCGTTATAACGCTGCTCAAAATCAGATTGTTCCTCCGGAGAAAAAAACAGCCAGCAGCAATGTTTTCAATCTTGCATTTGGAACTAAAGTTATAGCCGGACAACAGGATTTCATTCTTAGTATGCAAGTTCAGAATTTGTTCAACACAAAATATCTCAATCATACCAGTTTTTACAGGTTAATCGAACTTCCGGAAGCCAGTAGAAACATTATTCTATCCTTGAAAATTCCTTTTTTAATGCACAAATAAATACAATATGAATCAAATTAATCAATTCTAAACCCTATGAAAAAAGTAAAATTATTTCTTGTTTTTTGTCTCTCAACTATTGCCTTCACGGCTTGTAATAATGACGACGATGAGAATACCATTCTAAAACCCACAGCCCAAAATATCGAAATCGGAACTGCCAATAACAAACGTGCCCTGATTGGCCGTGACTTCCATTTTAATGCAGATGTTATTGCCGGTGATAAAATTGCGGATGTACAGCTAAAAATCCTTCCAAAAAAGGGAGAAACGTATACCAAAGACTGGAAGTTTGAACTGTCATGGATTGATTATAAAGGCGCCAAAAACACCAACGTTCACAAACATTTCAATATTCCCAGCGAAGCTCCGGAAGGCAAATTCGATTTTTATTTCATCGTGAAAGATGAAAACGGAACCCAACTTGAAATTAAGGAAGAAATTATCATTACAGATCCCGCCAACATGCCGGCTGATCCGTTAATTGGCAGAGATATGCTTTCAAGAAATGATGATTTGATTTACTACATGGAAACCTGGGCTGAACCGGAATTAATCTTCAAAAAAAATGATTTGCTTACCGCGCATGCTCAGGTAAGCCAGATTATGGGCGATGGTATTTTGTATTCTGTTTTAATAAAGAAAAGTCTCAATTATCACCCGGAGAGTATTGATAATCTTGACCTGAAAAAGGTGATTGTCATTTCTAAAGTCGAACATAAAGGCCTGCCTGCTGCTTCAAAAATTGCTACACTACAAAAAATAAACGACGTCTGGGGCGGCGAAAGCATTGTGATTGGTGCAGAAAAAGATGCAGACGGAACTGCAATAACAGCAGAGAAAGTGTGGCAATCCGGTCAATACAATTGGGTAGTGCTTTACAAAAACACCAGCTACAATATGAGCGTCTACAAGTCGATACCCATTACAATCAATTATTAATTCATTAACCCTAAATAATAACTTAAACACCCTTTTAAAATGAAAAACAATTATTTCAAACTGATTTTCCTATTTGCTTTAGCTTCATTTGCAATTTCGTGTAGCAATGATGACGACAATTCTACTGCAGTTCCTGATGAAACACTTACTGAGTACAAATACCTGAGAGTATTGCTTTCTGACGAAAAAACAACAGATCTTACACTTGTAAATCCAGTAGATGCGACGACCAGTTTATTTAATGCCAAATTTGCAAAAGCATCACTTTATACGACTGAATCTGGCAGATACGCAGGAATCATCCACAGAACAAATAATACAGTAGAAACTTTTGACAGTGGTTTTGAAAGTCATGGAGATCATGTGGATGTAGACGGTATTCCAAAGTTTGGGTCTCTGGTTGGTCAATCGCTTATGCCAACCCATTTTAAAAGTAAAATTGGAGAATTACTGACTTTTAATGATGGTGATGGAACGCTATCTGTTGCCAAAGAAGCTGAAATCAATACAGCCGGAGCCAAATTCAAAGTGGTAAATGCTGGTTTAGTAGCGCATCACGGTGCTATGGCGACTTTCGCTAACGGTACTTATGCTATCACGGTAAAGGATAATTCAATTGCCGGAACACTTCCTGAAAAAGTAAAAATTATTGATAATACAGGTAAAACTCTTTTTGATGCTACTGTAGCAACTAAAGGTATTCACGGAAATGCTTCAGACGGAACTTATGCCGTTTTTGGTTCAGCGAGTGGTGTTTTGGTAGTGGAAAGCTCAGGAAAACAAAAACTTATTACACTTCCCGAAGATTTTGGTACAGCCTGGTTCGGGAGTATTTTAGAAACAAAAGCGAAAGGGAAATTTGTGGGATATACTGCTGCAAAAGGAGCTTATTTAATTGATGTAGTAAATGGTACAATTAAACCTATTTTACAAAACACTACGATCATGCAGTGTAAAGTAAGTTACAACGCTACTAAACTTGGAATTTTATTGCATTCCGGTGAGTTCAAATTATTTAACCTGACGAGTTTACAAATAGAAAAAGAAGGTAAAGTAATTAGCGAAACAGCCACTGATGCCACTTTAAAACCACAAATGCAGTTAACAGAAAATTTTGCTTACATCACCTCTCCAACTACAGGAGAATTAGTGCAGGTTAATTTGGCTACTATAACCATTACTAAGAAAATCAAGGTTTCAAATACGCCTTATATGATTACAATTCTTGGATTTGAAAATAGTAAAAGTCATTAGTTATTTTTACAGAAAGGCATACTTCAATAGTATGCCTTTTTATATGGATCTGTTTTAAATTAACCAAAACTGAATATTTCATCAAGTTCAATTACGGAAGTTCCATTCGGTAAAATTTTTGGTGCAATTGCCAATTTCTTCGCTAAAATAGTAGTCGACAAAGGTCTGAACCTTTTAAACAAACCAATTGTATTGGCCAGTTTTAGAATATTTCCCATCACTTTTTCACCAAATCTGTCTGTACCAGCTCTTAAAAGTAATCCGGGTTTGAAAATAATATATTGTCCGAAATTAAGCTTTGTAATCTCATCTTCGAGTTTTCCTTTTATTTGAGAATAAAAAACCTTGCTTTGTGCAGAAGCTCCGTAAGCAGATAACAAGACAAATGATGGAACTCCGTTTTCTCTAGCTAATCTTGCAAATGTTATTGGAATATCAAAGTCTATTTTAGTCTGATTTTCTTTTGAGCCGGCAGCTTTAAGCGTTGTTCCCAAACAGGAAAAAAAGACATCGCCAACGATCAAATGTTTATGAGAATAAATATTAGAAAAATCGATAATTTGTTCTGTCAACTTGGGGTGTCGTTTCCCTGTTGCTCTTCTGACAAAAACAGTAACTGACGTATAAGCTGCATCTGCTAAAAGTTCGTCAACCAGCAATTCTCCTGTTGAACCTGTGGCTCCAATAACTAATGCTTTCATAATATAAATTTAAAAATTAAAATCAAAAGTGTAAAGCTTCATGGGCTTTGCTTTACCGTTGTATAAAGATCTAAAATAAATTCTGCAATAACTTATTGTAAAGAATATCTCCGGGCAGTTCTGCCAATGTAGTAGAGGGCTTTACATCTACAAACATAAAAATTCGTTCTTCCTGTATGGGATGATGGCAGCGTTCTAACAAAAGTAAAAAAAAATGCCAAACGAAGAGTCTGGCATTTTTTTTCTTTTTCATTCGTTTTAACCCGGAAAATTCTCTTTCCCCTTGCGCTTTATACTTTATGTTTTACTTCTACAAGTCCTGTACTTTCACCAAATATATTTGCCTGATTTTCTGAAATCATTGTGTGTGGATATCCTAAATCAATAGTACTAATTTTATTTAGACGTTCAATTTCATCACCTGAAAGTATAATTTTAAGTGAATTCAAATTATCCGCTAGTTGCTGCTCGTTTCTTGGCCCTAATATGGTTACAGTTGACAATCTGCTGTTATCATGTTTTTGTCTTAACCATGCTAAGGCTATATCTAATATTTTAGCCTCTTTTTCATTAGCCATACTTTCAAGCGCATTTAAAATTTCTGTTTCTCTGTTTCCAGTTTCACCTTTTAATAATGCACCACCCCACGCCTGCTGTCTTGATGGTTCATTTTGGAGATTAGAACGGTATTTTCCTGTCAGCGTTCCGCCTGCTAATGGTGACCAAAATGCTGCTCCCAGTCCTAAAGTCTCTGCCATAGGTAGTAATTCACGGTCTGCAGCTCTTTCTATTAAATTATATTCTACCTGTATTCCTGCAACTGGTGCCCAACCTCTAAGATCAGCCAGAAGTGCTGCATTTGCAATCTTCCATGCCGGGAAATTTGAAAATCCGGTATATAAAATTTTCCCCTGACGTACCAAATCATCCATGGCTCTCATGATCTCTTCAATTGGCGTTTGTCCGTCTGCAAGATGTGCCCAGTAAATATCCAAATAATCAGTATCCAGACGTTTTAAACTTTGCTCAACAGAATGAATGATATTCTTTCTACTATTACCTGTAGTCAATAACGTAGATCCTCCAGTAGAAAATTTAGAAGAAAGTATCAAATCGTGACGTTTTTCTTTAATAAGTTTTCCAAGGATTTCTTCTGATTGGCCCAATTGGTAACCATCGGCTGTATCAATAAAATTACCGCCCGCTTCAATGTATTTATTGAATATGTTTTTTGAGGTTTCTTCGTCGGAACCATGTCCCCAACGTGTTCCAAAGTTTCCTGTTCCTAATGCCAGTTCCGATACTCTTAGTCCGGTTTTCTGTCCAAAAATTTTGTATTTCATAATATAAAAAGTTTAAATTTCATTCTGTACCAATCAGTACAAAATTTGTTAAAAAAAATCACCCGACCATATCGAGATTAAATTTTATTAGCGCCGCCAAAGAAGCGTCGTTCATATTCATTCGTTTAGTAATATTAATTCCGTTCCATAAATTAAGCAGATGGCTTCCGAGAAGTTCAGCACTTTTATCTGTTTTGATAACATTTTTGTCTTTACTTGTCTGAATGACATCAACAAATATTTCTTCTAACTCAAAGAGAAGCTTTGCTATCATTTTTCGCGTATATTCATCTTTTGCTGCCATTTCAACTAAAGCATTTCCCATAAAACATCCTTTTGCTTTATGTACATTGGCACCGTCTGAAAGTTCAAGAAAAAAAGTTTTCAGATACTCAAAAGGATTTTGGCTCTCCGCAATTTCTTTTCTCAATCTTGAAAGCAAATTAGAAGCAAACTGCTGTAACGATTTTTCGTAAAGTTCTTTTTTTCCTCCTTTAAAAAAAAGATAAAAACTTCCTTTACCAATTCCCATAGCCTTTAACAATTCTTCTGCAGAAGCTGCCTCATACCCTTTCTCCCAAAAGACCTGAGCGGCTTTTGAAATCACTTCTTGTTCATCGAATATTTTAGGTCTTCCAGCCATTTTGAATTAATTATAGACCAAAGATATTATTTTGTACTGATTAGTACAAAATATAGTCCTGACTTTAACAAAATATTAACATCGCTACACAACTGACTATCAGTTATTTCGTTCGTTTTAAATAATAAAGTTTTTTATGAAATATATAGATTGTAAAGACTATCTACCTATTAGGATTTATTTTTTCTCAAAATAAAGATAATTGGTGCTATTACTTACATCACGCAATCTTATTTGCGAATTATTAAAGTCAAACAATTTCCAACTATTATTTAGTTTACCAAGTAATTCTGAACTGAAAGTTAGTTTTAATTCCCTAACATTATTTTGTATTGTACTTTCCCATGTACCTGTTTCTGAAATCGCTCCTTTGCTGGCAACTACAGATTTGTCGCTTTTAAAGACAAACGAATAACCACTATAAGAGGAAGTTTTTTCTGAATCATCAAAATAATAAGGTATTTCCCAGGAACCTTTTGTTATTGTTGCTGCAAAGTCAAGTGTAACAATATTATTTTCCGGGCAATAATCAATAGCATATTTTATGGCATTTTCGAAATCTAAATTACTTGTAATTGATTTTATCTGATTGTTGTAATCTACTATCGAAATTGGATATTGTAAGGAAATATACTGACTGCTGTTAAGGCTTTTTATAAAATTAAAAAACGCCTGATCGCTTATAATCGAAACAGAACCCGCGACCTGATTTGCACTGTTATACGTATTTATTGTGATAGGATAATTAATGTTTAATCCATTTATTTTCGATAAAAGATCTGGATACATATTCCAATAATCGATTAAAGAATTAAAATCAGCCTCATTCGGAATGTTTTTTTCGATGTAATTGTAATACACCATCGTTACCGGAAAGCTTATTTTTACAATGTCATCATCAGTATTGTTTTCGTTGATATTATCAACTACTTTTTGATAATCTGCTGTAGTGTTAACTGCAATTTGTTCGTTGTTAACAGTAACACTATAAGGAAGTTTAATAGTACAATAGGTAGAACCGTCAATTACATTATCCTGCACTGTCTGAACCATTGCTACTCTTTGCAAATAAGTTGTAAGAGGAGAAACATTTGTAATTGTTCCCTTTGCATTATTGTTTTGCTCATCCATATCACTTTGACAAGAAAGTAAGAATAAGAAAACTGCTATTGACAAATATTTTTTCAGAGGGAACATATTTATATTTTTACAAATGTAATAAAATTTAAGAAAATCGTTTTTAATAAATTCGGCATCAAGACTTTTGGTTTCATTCTTTATTTTTAAATTATCTAAAAAAATAGCATTTTCTACTTGTATAAAACATTCTATTTTGCTTTTACCCTACTTAAAGCAAAAACAAATACATTTACAGCGTACAAATCGAAAATCCAAATGCCAAATAAAAACCAATCTAATACTTGTGATGAAATACTATTTTCATCTTTTTTTAAAAGTCAGATAAAAGCACTTCGAAATTTTCTTTTCTATAAATTTGGCAACATGGATCAGGCAGAAGATTTAGCACAGGAAGCATTTGTCAAGCTCTGGCAAAACTGTTCTTCTGTACCACTGGAAAAAGCGAAATCATATATTTATACTATTGCAAACAATAGTAGTCTCAATGAAGTGGCACACCAAAAAGTGGTTCTGAAATATGAAAAAAACTTTACTGGTCTGGATAAAACAAATGAAAATCCCGAATATCTTCTGGAAGAAAAACAATTTCAGGCCAAACTATTGAAAGCTATTGAAAATTTAAACGAAAAGCAGCGTGTTGCTTTTTTGATGCATCGTATTGATGGAAAGAAATACAGCGAAATTGCCTTAGCGCTAAACATTAGTGTAAAGGCAGTCGAAAAACGCATTCATTTGGCTTTGTTAAGCCTGCGTAAAGAAATTGATTTATAAAAGTAGGGTAAATTTAGTTCCACTTGTTTTAATATATAATACTAGTACAATGAAAAAAGATCGATTATTAGCAAAATGGCTCAACGATGATTTATCTCCGGATGAATTAGCTGCATTTGAAGCAAGTCCTGATTTCGAAAAATACCAAAAGATAAAAAATTATACAGCTCATTTAGAGGTGGGTGATTTGGATGAAAACGCAATGTTGTCTAGTATTCTGAGTCAGAAAAAAACAGCTCCAAAAGTAGTTCCGCTACACAAAAGATGGATGTTTAGAGCTGCGGCGATATTTGTTTTAGCTCTTGGAATTACCTTTGCACTAAAATTTTTAGTACCACAAACTGAAACAGCCAATTATGGAGAAAAAACAACTTTTTTACTTCCTGATCATTCTGAAGTGGTATTAAATTCAGGTTCTGAAATAAACTATAAAAAATGGAACTGGGACAATAACAGACATCTCGAACTAAAAGGCGAAGCTTATTTTAAGGTAGCCAAAGGCAGACGATTTGAAGTGCATACTAACCTCGGAAAAGTATCTGTCTTGGGAACTCAATTTAACGTTAAAGTCCGAAAAAACAGATTTGATGTAGTATGTTACGAAGGACGTGTAAAAGTAAATTATGCCAACACACAATTACTATTAACTCACGGACAAAGTGTTAGTTTCGAAAACGGAAAACAAACTAACATAAAAATACGTTCACTGAAACCAGAGTGGACAGAAAATCAAATATGCTTTTATAAAGAAGATATCAAAAGCTTATTAGACGAAGTTGAAAGGCAATACAATATTAAAATCGAATTAAACACAAAAGACACAACCTCGTTATTTACAGGAAAATTACCCTCTAAAAACCTGGATATTGCCTTGAAGATTATTAGTACAACCTATCATTTGGAGGCCAAAAAAGTCTCGAAAAATAAAATAATTTTTGACGAAAAATAAATGTTGCTCCCCAAACAATTTCATTTTTTGTTTTTTACATTTTTCCTTGTCCTGAACCTTTCTGCTCAGGACAAAGGAAAACGTATGCCTTTTAAAAAAATCATAATTGACATTGAACAGCAACATCATGTTATTTTTAATTACACAGAGGATAATATTGAAGGACTTGAATTGACTCCGCCAAAAAAATCTCTCTCGTTAGATCAAAAGCTGCACTATCTGGCAAAAAACACTACTTTATCTTTTGAAAACATAGGCAACAAATTCATTAATATTTATAAAAAGGACATTGAATCCAAAATGATTTGCGGATACATTTTTTCCGACTCGGATAAAAAACCTATTGAAAACGCAAATATTAGTTTACCTAACAAAAATCAGATTACAACAGATTCAAACGGTTATTTTGAATGTAAACAAGAGGATGCAACTCTGTTTTTGATTAGTCATGTTGGATTCATATCTAAGAAAATTGTTCCTAATAATTCGGACTCAAAAGACTGTCTCAGAATACTATTAGAGCCTGAAATTACAGAACTTCAGGAAATTAAAACCAATGCCATTTTAGCATCAGGGATTTCAAAAAACAAAGATGGGTCATTTGAAATTAAACCCAAGAAATTTGGTATTCTTCCGGGACTTATAGAACCCGATGCTTTACAGACCATGCAGCAAATTCCAGGGGTAAATAGTATAGACGAAAGTGTATCAAGTATCAATGTACGCGGCGGTACACATGATCAGAATTTATTTTTATGGAATGGAATACGAATGTTTCAAACAGGGCACTTTTTTGGATTAATATCGGTCTTTAATCCCAATTTGGCGCATACTATTTCTATTTATAAAAATGGAAGTTCTGCCTTTTTTGGGGAAAGTGTTTCCAGTGTCGTAGCCATTTCTTCTACTCCGGAATCGACAGAAAAAAATTCTTTTAGTGCGGGAATAAACATGATTAATGCTGATATTTACGGAAAGTACAATCTTTCAAAAAAGAGTTACATCGAAATTTCTGCACGTAAATCGATTACTGATTTTGTTGAAACACCTACGTATAAAGAATATTTCAATAAAGTATTTCAAAACACTACCATTACCGATTTTTCAAAAAACCAAAATGTCAATTATCACAGTGATAAAAAATTTGGCTTCTACGATGCAACACTAAAATATGCTCAAAAAATTGGAAGCAAAGACCAGGTAATCCTGGATTTAATTACCATCAAAGATAACCTCGAGGTCTTTCAAAGTGCAACTGTAAACAACATAAACAGATCTGAGAATAATATTTTACGCCAGCAAAATTACGGTGGAAACCTTTTATGGAAACGAAACTGGAACAACTTCAATACCACTAAAATCAATGTTTATAACTCTTCTTATGAACTTTTGGCCGATCAAAAAACAACCAATGCCAATCAAATCGTCATTCAGGAAAATACAGTCAATAATAATGGAATCAATTTAGAAAATAATCATACGATTAACTCCAAAATCAGTTTTAACGATGGTTATCAATATAACGAAATGGGAGTTACGAATTTAGAGCAGGTCACTAATCCTGATTTTTATCGTAAAGTTAAAGACGTGCTGAGAACACATGCGGTAATTTTGGAAGGAAAATACAATGACACACTTTCAAGAATCTATTTTAAAGCCGGAACCCGAATTAATTATATTGAAAAATTTAAAAAATATATTGCAGAACCGCGAATGCAGTTTAGTTACGGTATCAATAAAAGTCTAAATATAGAACTGCTTGGCGAGTTGAAAAGCCAAAATTTGCAGCAAATTATTGATTTGCAAAAAGATTATTTCGGTATTGAAAAAAGGCGCTGGATTATCTCAAACAATACTACAATCCCAACTCAAAAAAGCAAACAATTATCTTTGAATTTATTTTACAAAAAGAATGACTGGCTGCTGGATATCGAGAATTTTTATAAAAAAGTAAATGATATTACAACTTCCAGTCAGGGTTTTCAGAATCAGTTAGAGTTTGTTCGAATGACCGGTGATTATGAAGTTTGGGGAACTGAGATGTTAATTCAAAAAAAAATGAATCACTTTTTGACTTGGTTAAGTTATACTTATAACCATAATAATTATCATTTTTCTAATTATGAATACCCAATTTTCCCTAACAATTTTGAGGTAATGCACACTGTATCGTGGGCAGGAATTTATGAGAAAAACAATTTCAAAATTGCCTTAGGAACAAAATGGTCTTCTGGCAGACCAAAAACCTCTCTCAATAGTTCTCAGATTGATTCTTCAGATCCCGTACTGGACTACAGCAAACCGAACAATATCAATCTGCATATTTTTTCGCAGGTTAATATTTCCTCTACTTACAAGTGGGAAACTGCAAAGGGAATTCAGTATAAACTAGGAGTTTCGATTTTAAATATCCTAAACAGGAAAAATGAAATCAGCGAATATTACAGAGTAAGTTCTTTAACAAATTCTATAGAAGAAGTTGAAACATTCGCACTGCAAAGAACTCCTAACGTGAGCTTTAGAGTTTCACTTTAAACCATTTTCTACAAAGTCTGTAAAAGATTCTTGTCACATTTTTTATTTTTTTTATAAAAACATCAATTCTTTGGTAGGGTAATCTACATCAAGGCTGTTTTACTATTGAATCCTATCAAAAGAAAACATGACCTCTTTAAAAAATTTAATACTAACCCATCGCAGCTATTTTTTTGATGACAGTTCGTAACCTAAACTATAAGATTACGCAACGAAATGCTTATTAAAAAAAGCATGAACCATTGACAAACATGACTTCTAACAAAATACTTTATAGAACCAGTAAAGTGTTTTTTCTTTTTCAACATTAATTTAATTAAAAAAACCATGAAATTACAACAACTTAAATTCGCTTTAATTGCCCTAGGTACAACTTTCTTTCTTAGCTGTAGCAGCGATAGCGGTAGTGATGATCCTACTCCTACAACACCGGAAGTAAAAACAGAAGTTAAACTTTCTACAAGTGCAACATTAGGATCTTATCTGACAGACAAAAGTGGAAGATCTTTGTATTTCTTCTCAACAGATGCAAAAGGACAATCCTCTTGTACAGGAGGATGTGAAGCCTTATGGCCGCCTTTTTATGTAGACAATTTAACTGCTGATAAGCTAGGTGCTGGTTTAACATTTTCAGATTTTGGAACTATCACTACAGCATCTTCTAAAAAACAGCTAACCTATAAAGGCTGGCCTTTGTATTACTATGCGCCGGTTTCCGGAACTGATCCTTACGGCAATGCAGGTACAAATACAATAGAAAAACCGGGTGAAATAACCGGTGACGGATTTGGTGGTGTATGGTTTATTGCAAAACCAGATTATTCTATCATGATCGTAAGAAGTCAGCTTGTGGGTCATGATGGTAAAAACTACAAATCAGACTACACTGTTGGAGATGGTTTAACTACCTATTTTACAGACGCAAAAGGTTTGACATTATATACTTTCGTAAATGACAATTACAAAGTAAACAATTTTACAGCAGCAGATTTTTCAAACAATGCTATTTGGCCCATATATGAAACAGATAAAATTGTTGTTCCTTCTATTCTTGACAAATCTAAATTTAGTGTTATTACAGTATCTGGCAAATCTCAATTAGTCTACAATGGCTGGCCTTTATATTATTTTGGGCAAGATGCAAAAATAATGGGCGCAAATAAAGGAATTAGTTTCCCTAGCCCGGGAGTTTGGCCTGTACCGGTAAAAGACATACCTCTTGCGATATAAACTGCTAACCATTAGTAGAAATTCATGTAATTCCTTTTAAATCTATTTCAAATTAGTTCAATTTCTATTGGACTAATTTGAAATAATAAAAAGGATGAAAAACTGCCCTACTGTAGTATAATTTAAAATCCTAAAATTAACATGACTAAAACGAGAATAAAGATTCTGATATTCTTATTAGTGATAAGTTTTGGCCCTTACTATATCTATCAAAATGTTTTATATAAAGATGCCAGAGACATCAATAATGAAAAATCAACACTTACCATTAGTGCCCAAAATCTAGAAAAAGAATATGCTGCAAATCCATCTCAGGCCGACGCTAAATACTTAAATAAAACAATTGAAGTTCAAGGAATCGTTTCAGAAGTTACTGATTCTACTATGGTTGTAGACAAAAAAGTTTTTTGCAAGATGAACGGAGAAGTAAAAAAGACTTTGATAAACAAACAAATCAATATAAAAGGAAGATGTATTGGTTATGATGATTTGTTCGAACTAGTAAAATTTGATCAATGCAGTATTCAACAAAATTAAATATGAAAAAAAAAATATTCATAATAGCCAGTTTCCTAATCTGTTTCTACAGTAACGCTCAAGATGATCTTCTTTCTGACCTGGATTCCACTCAGGTCGTTGACAAAAGTGTCACAGCTACCTTTAAAGCCTTGCAGATTATAACCTTACAATCTACAAAACTAGCTGCCAAGAAAGAATTCTATATGGTAATATCGCATCGATTTGGGTCCGTAAAAGGAGGTATTTCCGAGTTTTTTGGTTTTGATGACGCCACGACAAAAATTGGTGGAATCTATGGTGTAACCGATTGGCTTTCCGTTAGTGCATCGCATCATACGCTGCTTAAAATGAATGAAGCATCAGCCAAATTTAGACTTGTAAGACAAAGTGAAACCTTCCCTTTTGATATTGTTGGTTACAGTACTATCGATTTTAATAGCGGATTAAAAGAAGAAGATTATCCAAAAATTGAATTTTCTGACCGTTTGAGTTATATACACCAAATTTTGATTTCAAGAAAATTCTCTGACAGACTTTCTTTAGAATTAGTTCCTTCCTTCATCCATAAAAACTTATACAATCCTGAAATAGAAAACGATAACCAATTCACTTTAGGAGCTGGTGGACGATTAAAATTAACTAAAAGACTTTCTCTTAATTTAGAATATGGTCAGAATTTTAACAAACCAGACTTTTACAACAACCCCTTATCTGTAGGACTTGACATAGAAACCGGCGGTCACGTTTTTCAATTGCTTTTTACAAACTCGCAATCAATGACTGAAAGCGGTTACTTAACAAGTGCTGCCGGCGATTGGGGAAAAGGCGATTTTTTCTTTGGGTTTAATTTATATAGAGTTTTTTAAAAGTACAAAATATGAAAAAATACATTTATTTATCAGGCCTTATCCTGTCACTATGTGCTTGTGAATCGAATACGTATGAAAGTCTGCAGGAACCAACTGTTATAGTTGAAAAAGTTACTTACACGGCAAATGTCAAATCTATTATTGATCAAAATTGCATTGGCTGTCATTCTTCAGGGGGATCACTTATTCCGTTAGAAACTTATGATGAGGTAAAAAATGCCGTGTCTACTACAAATTTATTAGATCGGATTCAGCGACAAAACGGAATGCCGGGACTAATGCCAAAAGCAGGAAGAATGCCGCAGGATAAAATAAACACCATCCTGCAATGGAACACAGATGGATTATTGGAAAATTAAATCAACAGTAAAAATGAAAAAACTAATTGTGCTCCTACTTTTGTTTGTTGGAACAGTAAATGTTTCGGCTCAAAAATATATGACAAAAACCGGAAGCTTAAAATTTGAAGCTTCTGTGGATTCTTTTGAAGAAATTGCCGCAGAAAATAAAAACACTTCTGCCATTTTAGAATCTGCAACGGGAGAAATTGCAGTTCTGACGCTTGTAAAAGGATTTCGGTTCAAAATTGCCTTAATGGAAGAACACTTTAATGAAAATTATATCGAATCAGATAAATTTCCTAAAGCAACATTTAAAGGTAAAGTAGAAGATTTTGATGTAGCAAAACTTTCGTCAGCCTCAGGCATGTTTAAGATTTCCGGAGATTTAACCCTCCATGGAAAAACAAAAAAAGTAACAACAAATGCTAAAATTTCAAAATCGGGTGATAAGATTACGATAACAGGAAATTTTGAGGCAAAACCGGAAGATTTTGATATTGAAATCCCTAAGCTGGTTAGCAAAAAAGTGGCTGACAAAGTAAAGATCACTTTCAATTTACTACTTACTAAATAGAAGACATATTAAAAATGTAATCTATTCTCTTTTTTGTTTTCATTGTTAAAGCTGACTAAAAATCAATATATTTGCCTCTCATAAAAAGAAAATGAAAAACAATAGTAACATCTCTATTATTATTAGTGCAGCCATTATTAGATGTCTGTAGAGAGGTGTTGTATAAATATATTTGAAGATATAATTTAAAAAGACCTCCCTTAATCAGGAGGTCTTTTTGATTTTAACCCCTTATGAAAAACATAGCAACTAACATTATTATCGCAATTATTATTATTCGTATCACATGACGAGTCAGGATTCTATTGCACAATGATAAAAACCTTTCTCTATCAAAACGAGAAAGGTTTTTTTTTGAAAAAAAATAAATCAAATAATTAATAAATATTCACAAAGAAATGGCCATGAAAAACCAATACACCTTTACCATTTATGCCGAAAATCAAGTACAATTGTTCCAAAAAATCACGTTAATCTTTTCGAGGAAAAAAATTAATATAGAAAGCTTCAATTTTTCTTCTTGTGAAGTCGATCCAATATCTCGCTTCACCATCTTAATTACAGAAACTTATGAAATCGTTCAAAATTTAGTGCCTCAAATTGAAAAAATAATTGAAGTTTATAAATGTTTTTGCAATACCAATGAAGAAATTGTCTGGAAGCAGATTGCTCTTTTCAAAGTGCCAACAGCCACTATATACGAAGAAAACTTAAATTCTTTTCTAAAAAAACCCAATATCACAGCTGTTTCCATCGAAAGAAATTACACTGTTTTTCAGGCTACTGGAAACGAAGAAGAAATCAATGACTTAGTTATCAAATTGTCTGATTTTAATCTTATTGAATTTGCAAAAAGTCCCAGAATTGCACTCATAAAAAAGAGTGAGGGTTTTGCCAGGGAAATATCAGCTAGGGAAAGAGATAAAGAGGAACATTTTATATAACATCATGGAAAAACTTAAATTATTTTTCTACTATTTTCTGCTGTCAAAATTCCTCAGAAAGTTTAAATTGTTATATTTACTTTTTTAGCTGACAAAATATAGTGTTCGAATATTAGTTTTATACTATTGTCAATTAATTTTTAGAAGTCAAAATGGAAAAACATATAGAAACGGTAGCCTCGTTACCTCTGGAAAATACTCCAACTACATACCCTCAAATAAAAAAAGCCGATTTATTACCCCATCCGGAATCTCGCTTAGATTCTATGGAAATGAAGGAAACACCGCTTAGCGATTCCACTATTCCTTATAGAGATTTAACGAGCGTTACCAGTAAAAAAGAAAGTATTTCCCGACTTATTGCGAAACTTGATGTAGAAAATAGTATCAGGTATCAGCGAACTGTAGAAGATACCTATTGCAATGTTTATTCTTACGATTATTGTTACTTCTCGAGAGTATATCTTCCTACAGTTTGGTGGACGGAAGAATCTCTTAAAAAAATGGCGCAAGGACAAGAGGTTGAAGCTGTTTTTGAGCAAACCGTAGACAGAATTTATTCCAGTGCCATAACCGATTGGTTTGCTGAATGGGGACCCAATTTTGGCTGGGAGAAAATGGATACTGCCGATGAAATTCAAAAGAAAGTAAATGAAAATGGCGGTATTGGAATAATTTGTGCCAAAAGAAGAGAAAAAGGACTTTCGGGACATATCGTTCCCGTAGTTCCGGAAACTGATCAACATAAGGCTTATCGTGAAAACGGCGTGGTAGTTTATCCCTTGCAATCTCAAGCAGGAAAACTGAATTATAATTATTTTTCGGAAGTAAGAAAAGACTGGTGGAATGATGAATTATATTCCTCTTTTGTGTTTTACTATCATGAATAAATTAAGCCTACAAACCTCCTACTCAAACATTCAAAAAAATAATTGATTTTCAGCGTGTTAACCACTTGGAAATGACATAATAAAAAACTACTTTTGCAACTTGGAAAAAACAGGAATAGCTAAAAAGTACAGTTAGGCTATTCATCTGCTTAAATTATTGATATAAAAGTAATTAATGGTTATTAGCATTTTATAAGCCCCTTTATAAAATCTTACTTTTTTATCAGTCATTCAGTTGATACAAGTGCAAAATTCCTAAAACTAAAATACATTTCTAAAATTCTAAAAGTCGAATAAACTTTTTTAATGGAGGCAACAATTTATGCGATCCGTTAAAGATTCTTTGTCTCCGGTTTTGACGAATTAGAGCTGTATCTCTAAATAAAAACAACTTTAAAGTAGTATCAACCATAAAAAGAAAATTAGTATAAATGAAAGACAATCAGACAAAAAAATATTATTGGGGAATTGGATTAGAAAACGAAACCTATATGCAATTTGAGGAATCCTTAATAGTTTCTGGTGCGTTTATACAAGAGAAAATTGGTTTTGAAAAATACAGTATTGACTACAGAAAATGCTACAAACCGGAAAGTCTGGCTCCTGTTTTGCAAAAAGCTTTTAATTCCGAAGAAAGTTATAAAGTGAGCCGAATGATGAATAGTCATTCGCTTGAAAAACTGGATATTAATTATCAGCACAAAACCTTATCCCCAATAAAGCCATTTGTGGATACCGAAAATGGTGAGGTGGCTGCAGAACCAATTGAGAATCCTGAGTATTTAGGAAAATCAATTATGGAAATTTTCCTTGAAGATCAGCCGTACAATATTCAGAGTATGATTACTCAAAGAAACAAAACAATGGGATCAGTACATTTTGATGGTGATTCTATAGAATTTGTTACCAAATATTTTGAAAACAGAACAATTGCTGAGTCTTGCAAAGAACTAAAAGCAACCAAAAAGTTATTCTTAGATAAAATCAATGAATCGTCTGTTTTGAATGGAAAATTAAACTTTCCGGATTACAACAACGGACTTAATATGTTCATGACCAATCAGGAAAACCTGGTTTTGTTCAATAACGGAACGTATCACTTTCATATTACTTTACCGTCATTGACTGAAGACAGCCGAATTGTCGACTATACTGATTTTGAAAAAACACACGCCAATGCGATTTATTTATTGCAGTGGTTTGAGCCTTTTTTCATAGCAACTCTTGGAAGTCCTGATATTATGGGCGTAATAAGCGATAAATACAGTCTGGATAAAAAGTTTACTTTAGGTTCGATGCGAAATGCAATGTCGCGTTACATTGGCGTTGGAACGTACAACAAAGCAATGCCAAAAGGTAAAATTCTAACTTACAACGTAGATAATTTTAGAGAACTACTGAAATTTGAAAAGGAAGAAAACATTTGGTGGCGCGATCAGATTGAAACTGAAATGGAATACGAAATGCTTTCAGAAGTTGGTCTTGATTTTAATCAGGAAAAAATGTATCAAAGCGGTTTCGAATTCAGAAGTTTTGACGAGTTTCCTGCAGAATATCTAAATGATGTACTTTTCTCAATTATTTTAATTTGTGAGCATTCACTTAACCTTCCTGATGTTCAGTGGGGTCATGACAGTAAAGCTTGGAACAACCTTGTTTTTAAAACGCTGAAAATGGGTTATGCAACTGAAATTAATGAAGAAGAAAAAAACGAAGTTTTAAATTTACTTCAGCTATTAAATCCTTCAGATGAAAATTATAATACTTTAAAATCTGAATTTGATGCGATTGTATTATTAGACGAATTCTTCTTTAAAATTCTGGCTGTTTTACATGATAAATACAAAGACAACAATATTTGTCTTGATGCGATGTATGGGCAAAAAACAAGTTCTCCACCAAAATGGAATAACTTTAATAAATACCAAACAGAGCGCCATTTACAGCAAATTGGGAATTTCTCTGATAATTAAAAATCAACTTATATAAAAATAAAAAAAGCCCAAACTTTTTTAGTTTGGGCTTTTTTAGTCTTACAAGTTCTGTAATTTTATGCTTAATTGCCTAAAACAGCTTTCAATGAAATATATTTATCCAGGCTTTTAAAATCGTGTCCTTTTCCTTTCATCGATTTAATAAAAGACGGTGTTGCACCAACTGCTTTTGCTCCCACTACATCTTCAAGATTTAAATTATTAAAACCAAGATCTTTGTATTGCAGTATTAATTCAGGAGTTACATTTAGTGACTTCAAAGCAAATAAATCATCTGTTGTGATGTTTTTATAACCTGCTTTTTCAAAACTATTTATGTATTCTGGTGTTACATTTAATGATTTCAAAGCCATCAAATCATGGTTAGAAAGATCGTTATATCCTATTTTTTTATAGGAGTCAATAAAGGCCTGATCAATACCCAATGATTTAAATGCAATAACGTCGTCCTCTTTATCTTCTTCGTCATCTGCATCTTTGTTATTCTTTTTCGAATTAGTCGAACTGTGGAAATCCTTAATATATTTTGCATCTATCCCCTGAGATTTTAATGCAATAATGTTACCCGGACTAAGGTCTTTGTAACCTGATTTACGAATTTCTTCAATGTAAGCCTTGTCTATTCCTAACGATTTAAAAGGAACCAAATCATCTAAATCAATATCAGGAATTACTTGTTTGATTGACGTAATATAAGCTTCATTTACATCTAATGCTGCAAGGGGAATAAGCTCATCTTTGTCCAGATTGTTATATCCCTTTTTCTTAAGCATTTGCACATAAGATTGTTTAACGTTGATCATAAAGAAAACCATAAAATCTTCATCGTCTTCAAGATCAATTCCTTCTTTACTCATTGCTGTACGATACTCTTTGTTTGCCGTAAATTTATAGGTTCCCATTCCACTATTACCTTCAAATTTACCAGTAAAAGTCATTGTTCCAGCTTCGCGTGTCAAGGTAAAAGTGCCTTGTTTGTCTTTCGGAAGGTCTTTAAATTCATTCAATTGAAAAGTACTATTAGAATTGTTCTCGTCGCTTTTAAATTGAATATGTACGGTTTCGCCTTTGATTGTAGCAAACCAACTTCCTTCAGTTTCCATTCCGCCCTGAATGTTCGACTGTTTTTCTTCTTTTTCCTTAGAAGCAAGAGTTTGACTTTGCGCTGCCGGTTGATTAAAAAGGCAGGCAAACAGCACCATAATTGGCACGAGGAAAAAATATTTCCAGGTGGTGTGCACGTTTGATTTTTTTGAGTTCATCATGATGATTCGTTTTTTTAATAATGATTGATTATAATTAGTTGTAAGACTCAAAGGGAATTGTGGTGCCGCTACTTTTAGCAGACTAAACTGGTAACTTTCTTTTTCAACCACATCTTGCTGCAGCATTTGATCATCTGTCAGGAATTCAAGATTGATTTCTAACGTTTTTCTCCATTGCCATGCAAAAGGATTAAACCACTGGAATATAAGAACGATCTCAGCTAACAGAAGATCAATGGTGTGTTTTTGCTCAATGTGAATTTTTTCATGAAGCAAAATCTGATTGTAGGTTTCCCATTCATATTTCTCCGGATTAATAAAAATATTATTAGCAAAAGAACAAGGTGCTTTATCACCTGTTATTTCGACAATACGAAATTTTCCATCCTGAATAACTGATGTTGAATAGGCTCTGTAAAGCAATATGATGGCCTGCATCAAAAAGTTAAGTGCAAAGACAATCACACCAAACCAATACAAATAAACCAACACCCGAGTAACTGATTCAACATTGATTACTTGTTGCGTTTCTTCAATAAGAGTTGGCTGTACAGGCTGCTCTTTTATTGCTGGAGTTATATTGGCCTTAACCGAAGTTTTTGCTACTACAACAGGCTTTTCTACCGCAATTTTTCTAAAGGATAATTGCTGAGGAACCGGAACTAATGGTAAAATAAAAGCCAATGCCATGCAGGAAAGCAAAACAAACCGGTTTAAATGAAAGAAAGTTTCTTTTTGCAAAAGCAGTTTGTAAAATACCAAACAGGCCGTAAGAATAAGCGCTGAATATAAAATATAAGGTATCATATCTTTTCTTTTTTAATGAGGTGTACGATTTCATCTAATTCTGTTTCGGTAAGTTTTTGCTCTTTGGCAAAAAACGCGAGCATTCGCGGATAAGAATTATCAAAATATTGACTAACAATATCCTTCAGCGCAAATTGTTGGTATTCTTCCCTACTAATCACCGGAAAAAAACAATGCATATTTCCAGCCGTTTCATGATTTAGAAAACCTTTCTCTTCTAATATTTTCACAATTGTCGCCACACTATTATAATGCGGTTTCGGATCTGGTAACAATGGAATAATATCTCGTATGAAGGCTTTGTTCAAATCCCAAAACACCTGCATGATCTGTTCTTCTCGTTTCGCTAGTTTTATCATGGTTAAAAATTTTGATGCAAGATACTACTAATTAATTAGTAGACAAACTAATTTGTTAGTAATTTAACTAATACATTAGTAATAAAAGCAGATTTGCAGTATAAAACACACTTCATTCTACTGATTTACAACAACATAAACAGAGCATAATTTTCTTTTTATTTTAACCGAAATGCCAATCTTGAAAAATTAAACTTCTATTATATAAAAGAACATAACCTCAAAATTGTTTATTTTTATATTTCCTTACTTTTAAAAATCATTTAACCTGCCGAATTCCTAATTAATTTAAACCCATAAATTATGAGCGACATTGCACGAAGATTTCCAGAGAATCCCCTTTTGATGCCGAAAGATTTGCAGGCAAGCAGCGAAGAATTACAAATTATCAGTCTTTTAAATCCTGGTGTTTTTGTTTTCGAAGGAAAAACCTGGCTGTTAGTAAGGGTTGCAGAAAGTATTGCACAAAAAGAAGGTGTTATCTTTTTTCCTGTGGTAAACGCTTTAGGCAAAATTGAAATTATCGAAATACCGCTTAATGATCCTGATTTGGTTGCCAGTGATCCCAGAGTCATTCAATATAAAGGACTCGATTATTTAACTACACTCTCTCATCTTCGCCTGTTGTGCAGCGATGATGGGGTTCATTTTTATACTCCTGAGGGGTTTAATTCTCTTGTGGGTTCTGGAATTTTGGAGCAATTTGGTATTGAAGACGCACGTGTAAGTTATCTTGAAGATACTTTTTATATAACCTATACAGCCGTTTCATCCAATGGTGTTGGTGTTGGATTGCGTACCACCAAAGACTGGAAAAATTTTGAAACGAAAGGCATGATATTTCCTCCACATAATAAGGATGTCGCGATTTTTGAAGAAAAAATAAACGGTAAATTTTATGCTTTACATCGGCCATCAAGTCCACAGATTGGTGGGAATTATATCTGGCTGGCTGAATCTCCAGATGGAGTACATTGGGGAAATCATCAATTCCTTCTGGGTACACGTATGGGACTTTGGGACAGCGCCCGAGTTGGTGCAGGAGCAGCGCCCATTAAAACAGATAAAGGCTGGCTCGAAATCTACCACGGCGCAAATGCAGAACATCAATATTGTCTCGGAGCCTTTTTAATGGATCTTGATGATCCTTCTAAAGTCATTGCGCGTACAACAGAACCTATCATGAGTCCGCTAGAGAATTACGAACTAAGTGGCTTTTTTGGCTATGTAGTTTTTACAAATGGGCATGTTGTTGAAGGGGATAAAATTACGATGTATTACGGAGCGGCAGATGAGTTTGTTTGCGGGGCTCATTTTTCAATTAACGAAATTTTAGCAGCTTTAGAAATATAAATTTTAGCTCACGAATTTTATAACTTCTGAATTTAATTATGTAAGTATTCTTCATTAGTATTTGTCAATTTTGATACAAACAAAATACTAAGATGAAAGACTTTTTACGTAACAACGGTTTATGTATCTGCTTTTTAGCGCTTTTCATAGCGACATTAATTGGTCAGATATTTTTCGGATTCGAAGAACACAATAAGGAACTTATCGACGAAGGAAGTGCTGCAATTAATCTTTCTGCTTATTTCATTTCGGGTCATTTTATCGAATCCACTTTTGAAAATTGGGAAAGCGAATTTCTTCAAATGGCCTTGTTTGTGGTGTGTACTATTTTTTTAATGCAGAAAGGCTCATCAGAATCCAAAGATCTCGATAAAGAGGAAGAAGTTGACAGAGAGCCTTCTCCTACCCGAAAAGATGCTCCATGGCCTGTAAAAAAAGGCGGATGGGTACTTATCCTTTATAAACATTCCCTCACTATTGCGCTATTATTGCTATTCATAATTTCTTTCATACTTCATTTTTATGGAAGTTTAAAAGATGAAAATGAGAAATTAAGCTTAAAAGGTCTGCCTTTAGAATCTGTCTCAGATTATATGGTAGATTCCCGATTTTGGTTTGAATCCTTTCAAAACTGGCAAAGCGAATTTCTCTCGGTTTTTGCCATTATACTCCTATCCGTTTATTTAAGGCAAATGGGATCTCCACAATCAAAACCTGTTGATGCACCGAATATGGAAACAGGTGAATAGCAAGTAATTAAATAATATTTAAATTTCATGGTAATTGTACAACCTAATAAAATAATCTTATAAGCGGTTGGCGAATACATAAAGTAAATTTGGAAACCGAATATCAAAAAACACACAAATCATTGATATTCTGCTATTAAACCATTCAAAACTTCAAAAAAAACAAATCAAAATTTACAGTTTATGAAAAATTTACAAGACGAAAAACAGCGTGATTTACTGCAAAATAAATCAGACGGAACTAATAAGTTTCTGACAACCGATCAGGGTGTTCGCATTAATGACGATAATAATTCGCTGAAAGCTGGCGAAAGAGGACCTTCTCTACTCGAAGACTTTATTTTAAGAGAAAAAATTACCCATTTTGATCACGAAAGAATTCCGGAAAGAATCGTACATGCACGCGGATCAGGGGCTCATGGCTTTTTTGAAGTTACCAATCCGATACCAGAATTAACAAAAGCCGGATTTTTGAAAGAAGCCGGACTAAAAACACCTGTTTTTGTTCGATTCTCGACTGTTGCAGGTTTTAGAGGTTCAACCGATCTCGCCCGTGACGTAAGAGGATTTGCCGTTAAATTTTATACGCAGGAAGGAATATATGATTTGGTAGGAAATAATGTTCCTGTCTTTTTTATTCAGGATGCCTCCAAATTTCCGGATTTGATTCACGCCGTAAAACCGGAACCACACAATGAAATTCCGCAAGCTGCTTCTGCACACGATACGTTTTGGGACTTTATTTCACTAATGCCGGAATCCATGCATATGATTATGTGGGCGATGTCAGACCGTGCTATTCCGAGAAGTTATCGAATGATGGAAGGCTTTGGAGTCCATACTTTCAGATTAATTAACGAAGCTAATGAATCTGTTTTTGTGAAATTTCACTGGAAACCTAAATTAGGAACGCATGCTGTAGTTTGGGATGAAGCCTTAAAAATATCAGGTAAAAATCCTGATTTCCACAGACAGGATTTATGGGAAGCTATTGATATGGGAAATTTTCCTGAATGGGAATTGGGTGTACAAATCATTCCACAAGCAGACGAGCATAAATACGAATTTGATTTACTGGATCCAACTAAAATTGTTCCGGAAGAACTTGTGCCAGTTAAAATAATTGGAAGAATGGTATTGAACAAAAACCCAGACAACTTCTTTGCAGAAACAGAACAGGTTGCTTTTCACCCGGGGCATGTTGTACCGGGAATTGATTTTACTAATGATCCATTGCTTCAGGGAAGATTATTCTCTTATACGGATACACAGTTATCAAGATTAGGAAGTCCAAACTTTCATGAAATCCCGATTAACAGAAGTGTTGCTCCGGTTCACAACAACCAGCGTGACGGACATATGCGTCAGGAAATCAATAAAGGTCGCGTAAGTTATCATCCGAATTCGCTTGGCGGAGGATGTCCTTTTCAGGCAAAAATTGAAGAGGGTGGATTTTCAAGTTTTAATGAACGTGTAGATGCTCATAAAGTGCGAGAAAGAAGCGAAAGTTTTGCAGATCATTTTGGTCAGGCAAAATTATTCTTCAACAGTCAGACTCCAACAGAAAAAAGCCATATTGTAAAAGCGCTTCGTTTTGAACTAGGTAAAGTAGAAACAGCAGCGATCAGAGTAAGAATGCTTGGACTTTTATCTCAGGTAGACATGCAACTTGCCGAAAAAGTAGCTGAAGGATTAGGCACTTCAGTACCGCCAATTCTTGAAACTCCAATAAATAAAGGTGTTTCTCCAGAAAATGAAATGGGAAATCAGGAACCACGTTCTATTGAATCCTCTGTAAAATCTTCAGATGCGCTTTCAATGATCAAAAACCCAACAAATACACCGACAATAGCTTCAAGAAAAGTCGCTATACTTTGTGCCGATGGTGTTTCTGCCGCTTCGGTGATGAACATGAAGAATATATTATTAAAAGAAGATGCCAAAGGATTTGTAATTGCAAAAAATCTTGGATCTGTTGTTACAGACGAAGGTGGTGCAATTCCGGTTGATTTTAGTTTACTGACGACATCATCAGTACTATTTGACGCTGTTTATATTCCACATAGCGAAGGCCTAAATGATTTGGCGAAAAATGACGATGTACTTGAGTTTTTAAACGATGCTTACAAACACTGCAAAGTTATTGGTGCCGATGGTCAGGCAATTGGAGTTCTAAGTGAAACGCCATTTGCTTCAAAACTTAATAATGATGACTCAGGCATTATTTTGTACAGCGATCCTGCCACCGAAACATTTGCACTCGATTTCATCAATGCTATGGCCAGCCATCGTATTTGGGAACGTGAAGAAAATTTATACAACTAACATTAAAAAATAAATCATATGAAAAATTCAGATAAACCTACACCGGATAAAGCTGCCGTGAATAAAAACGGTAAACATAATATTGTATCGCCTTCTGCTGATGCGGCTTCAGAGTTAAAAGACTTCTTTATAGACAGTCTAAAAGATATTTATTGGGCAGAAAATGCACTTGTTACTGCTTTGCCTAAAATGGCTTCAAATGCCACATCTCCTGCACTTACGAGTGCCATTTTAGAACATCTTTCTGTAACCGAAAACCAGGTAAAAAGACTAGAAAAGGTTTTTGAACTCCTTGGAGAAAGTGCAGAAGGAAAAAAATGCGAAGCTATGGCCGGATTATTAAAAGAAGGCGACAGTATTCTGCAGGAAACGGTTCCGGGAGCTGTGAGAGATGCCGGTATTATTGCGGCCTCACAAAAAATTGAACATTATGAAATTGCAACTTACGGTACTTTGAGTGCCTTTGCAAAAACACTTGGCGAGAATGACGTCGCAAAATTGTTAACGCAAACTTTGGCCGAAGAAAAAGAAGCCGATTGTGTGCTTAATGATGTTGCATTAAATACAGTAAATATGGTTGCAGCTGAATAGCGGCATACTTTATTACTTATTTTCATTTTACTAAAAAACATCTGCATTAATTGCAGATGTTTTGTTATTAGAAGCTTTTTCTGAAAAACATGGGCCTAAATTCCATCATTTAAAACAATGATTACATTATAATTCAATGCTTTACAAATAATTCTACGTATATTTATAATATTCCTTTGTGTAAATGAAGACTAAATACAAAAGGAAAAATGGCCTGGAAAAAAGTGATTTATAACTTTCAAAAGAAACCAAATGCAGAAAATTTTATTAGCTATAATCTTGACTCTATGCTGCTCCTTAGCATGGACGCAAACAAAATCAACTGATAGTACTGCCACAACTGTCAAACCCAAAAAGAATATCGATTTTAATGTAATGCCTTACATCAGTTACAATAGAAATCTTGAATTTATGTTTGGTGCTATTCCCATGATGATGTACAAAATAAATCCAGCCGACACCATTTCTCCTAAAAATTTATCAGGAGTCTCAGCCATTTACACTACCAATAAATCGTATTTTCTGGCTTTATTCAACAAGTTTTATTTTAAAGAAGATACTTGGCGTGCAACATTATTCTTTCTGACCGGAAATCAAAATTCACAATTTTATATGGATGATTTAGACGCACCTGATTTTTACGATTACGGCACCAAAACAACAGTTGTCAATTTTAGTGTTCAGCGTAAAGTGGTAAAATCATTATACGCCGGAATTGGGTATTCGTATGCGCATTATGATACTACGTACGAAGACAATGTACAACCCGCTTCAAAAACACATACAAATGGCCTACAGGCGATCGTAATGTATGATACCCGTGATGCAGTTTATTATCCTACTAAAGGTGAAAAAGCAAGGATACGATGGGTTACTTTTCCGGAATGGTTTGGAAATGATGTCACAGCTAATAAAATTCTGTCCGAATACAATAAATATTTCCCAATGCGTAATGGAACCGATGTTTTGGCTGCCCGTTTTTCAGGTAAATTCGGATTAGGTGATATTGCTTTTGAACAACAGGTTACCATTGGCGGAGAAGATATTAGAGGGTATTCTGAAGGAAAATATCGCGGTGATGGGCTAATGGCGATACAAAGCGAATATCGATACAATTTTAGTAAAAAAATGGGCGTTGTTGGATTTGCAGGTCTTGCCACCATTTATGGTTCCGATACAGCCGATTTCAACTGGAAAGTCTATCCGGGCGCCGGCGTGGGATATCGCTACAAAGCCTTTAAAACCGAAAAATTCAATGTAGGATTAGATGCTGCGGTTGGAAAAGACGATTGGGGAATTTATTTCAGAATTGGAGAAGCTTTTTAAAAAAGGCAACAGCTGTTAATTAATATATAAAAGCGCACACTTTTTGATAATCAATTCGTCATAAAGACAATAAATAGTTTAATTAAATGTTTAGGTTAATAGGTTAAATCTAATATTAACTTGTATATAAAATAGTAAAAAAATATGAAAAAGATTTTGTTTTTAGTTATGATGATTGGTATTTCGCTGCATGGGTTTGCACAAGATGAGCTCAATAAAAAGCAGCAGTCAATCCCACCTAAAAATTCAGAAAATAAAGAAGTGATTCCGCCAACAGAAGCTCCACCAAAAGATGAGCCACTACCTCTTTCAAAAGAGCCGATTGTTTTAAAAATAAATCCGGATGAACTTTTCAATAATAATATTCTTTATAAAAGAGAAGCCAACGTTGAAGGCATTTTTTACAGAAGAAATGAATATTTAGGTGGTTTTGTAACGAAATCTTTTACATCTACAATTCGTTACAGAGATGCTGCTTTTGTTGACGGCGATAAGATCAAAGTATATCTGAATGATAAGGTTATTGAACCGGAAGTAGTTCTTGACGGAAGTTATAAAGGTTTCAAAATAAATCTAGTTAAAGGTATCAACAAAATTGATTTTGAAGCATTGAATGAAGGTTCTGCTTCACCAAATACAGCTGAATTTCAGGTTTATGATGATAAGGGCGAAGTAATAGAATCCAGCCAATGGAATGTTGGTAAGGGTTACAAAGCAGTTATCATCTTGTATAAAGAGTAAACTTAAAAGGTTTTATTATTCGTTCAAAATTATTAATGGGGACAAAATGAAAAAATCATTTGTCCCTTTTTTTATATTCCAAACGTTCTTTCTTTTCTACTTAAAAACAATCTTCAAAATATATCTACTGTAAATCAAATATTTATACAGATAATTTTATTCTTTTTTGTAAATTTGAAATACCCCTTTATTAAAATCAGGCTTTATAAATTGATTGTTTCAGAAAACTAAAGTTTGTAAAGTGAAAGACTATGTATGGAGTTTTAATAAAATTTTAAGGTTTTTTCGTTAGCAAAATCACTAACTTGTATAGAGCTTTTAATACAAGTTACGCTTGTTTTAAAATAGATATCATTCTTAATTCTATAAAAAAAAGAAACATAAAGTAAAATAACTGAAGTCATTTTATTCTTGAGGATAAAATTGCACTGACTTTTATCTAACAAAAAAATAAAAATATGCGAGTACCCATCATTAGAAAAAACATAGTATTTACACCAGATTCGAAAAGAGTTGTTGCCCGATATTTTATGAATGGCGATGAAAGAACCCAACAAATGGTGATGCGGATAATGATGCTGGATGAAAAACAGGTTTTGCAAACTTTAGAACAGACACTTCGGGAATTTGCCCGACGCCATCGGAATATTTCAAGCATATTTTTAAAACATTGCGAGAAAATCAGACCTATAATCGAAGGAATGCAGGTAGATTACGAAGCTATTTCCCTGGATCGAAAGATGCTGATAGGCTCTTACTGTACAATGGAATATGCGATTGAATCTGCTGCCATTTTTAATCCTTCCATCATTGAAGATTTTGACCAGACAGGCTTAGAAATGGGCGAAAAACGTGTCATTCTTTCTTTTAGAGCGACCGGTGAAGGTCATATTTCTTCGATTGTTTTTAGAAGAGCAATTCTGGATCGAAACAACAACCTTCAGGTAATGAAGATTGGGCATCATATTGACAAGGCCGAAATCGAACACAAAACTTTGTACAACAAAGAACGATTCTTAATGAAATTGTCTGAGATGCATACGCAAGATAAATACATCACACAAGTCATGCAGGAATTGCCGGATGAATTTGAATATGCCATCTTAAAAAGCCTGGTAAAAACGAGTTTAAGCGACCCATCTATCAGTCAGGAAAGAAGAACCGCACTCGAAGAAATTATCTGGCTGGCCAATTCTTTTTATGATTTGTCTTTCCAACATGATTCTGACATCACAGAACGTGTTATTTTTCCCATATCCGAGTCGGAAAGCCGTGGTATAGAAGATGCCCGTTTTGTTCGTTTTGATGATGATCATGATGATTCGCATCGCGTATTGGCCACTTACACAGCCTATAATGGTCATGCCATATTACCGAAACTTATTTCTACTGAAGATTTTTATACATTTAGGGTAATGCCTTTGCATGGTGTGGGTGCTCAGAATAAAAATCTGGCCTTATTTCCGAGAAAAATAAAAGGAAAATATGCGATGCTTTCCCGAATTGATGGCGTTAACAACTACATCATGTATTCAGACAGGGTTACCCAATGGAATACTCCTATCCTACTTCAGGAACCACGTTTTGCCTGGGAGTTTACCCAAATTGGAAATTGTGGATCACCATTATGGACAACAGAAGGATGGCTTGTCATTACCCATGGCGTGGGTACAATGCGCCGTTATTGCATTGGAGCTTCCTTATTTGATCTTGATGATCCATCAAAAGAAATTGGAAGACTAAAAGAACCTTTACTTTCCCCTCTGGAAGACGAACGTGAAGGTTATGTTCCGAATGTTGTTTATTCCTGTGGTGCTATTATTCACAATAACAGCCTGATCTTGCCTTACGCTGTTTCTGATTATTCTTCTACTTATGCAGTTGTAGATTTAGTCGAATTATTAACGGCTTTAAAGAGTAGTAAATAAGATTTCAAACTGAAATAATTTTATAAAAACAAAATCCCATTTCGTTATGAAATGGGATTTTTGTTTTATAAATAAGAAATCAGCTTTATTCAATCGTAGCTTCCGGCTCAATAATTACGGTTTTTGGTTCAGCATAAGGATGATCATCCAGCCACGCAATAAACAGTTTATAACCGATTGAAAATACGATCGGACCAACAAACAACCCAATAAATCCCGACATTATAAAACCGCCAATAACGCCTAAAAAAATAACCAACATCGGTACCAAAGCCCCTTTACCCAATAAAAGTGGTTTCAGAACATTATCTGAAAGTCCGCTTATGATGAAAAAGATAGTCCATCCAATTGCGTAACCAGAATCTCCTGTTGAGAAAAGATATATTATAACTCCGATATTAATAATAATCGGCCCAATCTGTAAAATAGAAAATACCAGACAAATCAAGGTCAATATTCCAGCATACGGAATATCAGCTAAAAACAATCCAAATGCCTGAATAATGGTTTGAATAACAGCAACCCCCAAAATTCCTTTCACCACCTGAAAAATAGTAGAACTTGAAATGGTCATAATTTCATCTGCTTCGTTTCCGGCAATCTTTTTTAGAAATTTATAAACCATAGTTTTAGCCCCTGGCGAGACCAATAAAACCCCGGCAATAATGACCGAAAGGATAAACTGTAAAAATGCCATTCCGGAGCTCACTATACTACCCATAATTTTTGTCGAGAATTCCTTAATCTGATCCTGATACTTAACAACACTCTGTTCTAAATCTGTTGACGCTGAATGCAAAAACTCGTAAAGAGGTTTGCCAACTATAGGCCATTCTTTAATCGACGGTTTTGGCGGACTAACCTTAAGAGTTCCGGCCTCAAACTCGGTTTTCAATTCTAAAAAATTGGATGTTGCTGCTTTTAATGCATACACTACTGGTACTAACATTACGGCTATAATAGTGATTGTTATGATTACCGCAGCCAACGTTTTTCGTCCCTTTAATATTCTTTGCAGAAAATTAAATAAAGGATAAAATGCTACAGCTAATATTGCGGCCCAGAGGATTGGCATAAAAAAAGGCATTAGCAATGTGAGACAAAATCCAACAACCAGGAAGATAAAAAATAGCTGCAAAATAGTGTCAAAGAGTTCTTTTCGTTTATTCACATTCGAATTTTCCATTTTATTTTGTTTTTAGATAATAATTGGTTTTACATGTTTGTTTATTATTTTTTTAAAGAAAAGTTGGCATCTGAAACCAATCTTCCTATTAAGATTACCGGATACAAAACGCCTGTCAGCACCTCAATCTGAACGAGGGAGCGCGCAAAAGGATGAATGGGGACAATTTCGCCATAACCCGTCGAGGTCATGGTGATATAACTGAAATACATAAAATTAGCCTGTTCACTGCTGCTATCAAATGGAGAAACAGCCATCTGAAAAGAACCTTCGATGTGTTTAAAAACAAATAAATACACCGTACACCATAGATTTACCAACAGCATGTAAACGACTATCGAACCAATAATACGATATTGTGTTACTGGCCCAGGTTCTAATACTTTGATTAAAACCAATCCAATTAGAAGCAACATTAAAGCAACCGACAAAAAGAGGTCGGCAAATACAACAATAAGGTTGGTCTGAAAAAAATCGATCCATTGTACCATTAAAAACAGGAATGGAATAATTGAAATAAGAAGAGCTTGCTTTTTATCTTTTGCCAATGAAATAATTCCTGCCATAATAAATAACATCCAAAAAATATTGATAAATACCATGAAACGAGAATAGCTTCCAAATAAGGGAACCACAATAAATTGCATGATACAAAGCAGTAAAAACATGACGCTAAGTCCTTTTTCCCGAGTCCATAAACGATATAAAAAACGATCATTTTTTAGTTCCATAATTCTTGATTGTAAATTAAATAAGTGGCTAAACTGGATTTTATGCAATACTTTAAATTGGTATGGGCTCTGCTTCTACTTTTCCAATCGGCCTGCGCCAAAGTTTAAAGAGTAGAATGATAAAAATGGGCAAAAAACAAATCGCCGACATAACCAGATAAATATCTTTATACGCCAGTAACATAGCCGTCTGAGCCGTTTGATTAGAAAGGCTTTTCTCCGCTTTTTTCTGTGCCTCAGCATCTGATAATCCCATGAATACAAAGTTTCTTTTGGAACTGGCTAATTGATTTTCTGCCTGTTTATTTGTCGCTGTCAATTGTTGACTAAGTCCCGTTTTGTGCTGTATATTCATATTTGAAATAAAAGTTCCTAAAATAGCGCCTCCTAAAAGTGATGCAAAAACGGCCTGAGCAATAATTCCGCTCATCATACGCGAAGTGCTTAATTTTGGAGGAACTCCTTCTGAGATATAAAGCAAGGATACCGGAAAAAGAAACCCCATTCCGAGTCCTTTAAAAATCAGTGGCAGAAAGAAATCGGACGAATCTATTCCTGGATAAAATCTTAAATACAGCATAACATGATACAATCCATAACAAGCGAAACCAATAATCCAGATAGTTGCCAAATAAATTCGTTTGTATAGAAGATAGGTTGACAACGGAATCGAAATACACAACCCAAGCAGTAAAGCAAGATGTGTCTGAGCTCCCAAAACCGAATCAAAACCCAAAATATTAGTCATATATCCCGTTACAACACTGCCTGTTCCGTTCATAATTCCAATATAAAACATCAAAAAAGCACCAATCACTACATTTTTATACCGATAAACATCCGGATCAATTATAGGATTTTCCGTAAAACGGGTATGCAAAAGATAAACTCCGAATATTAGAAACAAAAGAGCCGCTGCTAATCCTACTTTCGGATCATCAAACCAATTTCGAGTTTGTCCTTCGGCACATAAAAAGAGAATGACCATTAAAAAGAGAATCATGATGATCCACCCTCGCCAGTCAAACTGAAATACTGCTTTCATAGGCGCCACATCGGCTTTATAAAAATACCAAGCTAACAGAATACAGACTAAAAAATTGACATTAAGAAAATAAACGCTAAAAGTCCAGTTGTGCAAACTGGTAAAATGAGCCCCAATATATTGATACAAATGCTGACTTCCTTTTTGAATAAACTGAAGAATACCATACAACAACGCCATATTAAAAACAGGATTGTATTTTAATAAAATCGGCACCATCGAAGCAAATATTCCAATAACGGAAACAATAGCCATAAGAGCACGACACAAGGTAAACCAACCGATTGTAGGTGCAAATAAAGAGGCCGTATTGAAAAGCAGCGATAAAAAACTTACCGATAAAATCATGGTGCGAACGCGAATCTGTTTACCCAATTTCAATCCCAAAGGCATAAAAGCCAACATACTAAAAATGGGAATATAGACAGAATACGTAAAAACTGTAGTTGAAGCCCCAAAATGCCCCAGAATTTGCGAATTGTCATAAGTCGTAACATTTAGTCCATTAAAAAAAGGAATCGTAAGGATGTATAATCCTATAAGTGTAAAAACGCTTCCTTTTTTTCCTGCGATCATGTTTTACTTTTTTACTTCGACAGTTACATTCATACCGGGTTTTACTTCGGCTAAATCTTTGGCCGCAGCTTCAAATTCAATTTTAACTGGAATTCGCTGTGTGATTTTCACAAAATTCCCTGTTGAATTATCAGGTTCAACCATTGAGAATTTCGCTCCTGTGGCCGGCGAAAAACCTAGTACTTTTCCTTTAAATTCTTTTCCGTCCAATGCATCAATGGTAATGGTAACCTGTTGCCCTTGTTTTATTTTTTCGATTTGAGTTTCTTTAAAATTGGCCGATATCCATAGCTTTTGGTTCAGTACGATCGTGGCTATTGTTTGATTGGCGTTGATTAATTCTCCAATCGAAAGATTGCGCTCTCCAACATAACCATCAGATGGGGCTATTATGCTGGTATATGATAATTGCAACTTTGCTGCATCAAGATCTGCTTTTTTTCTGGCGACTGTTGCTCGCGCTGCTTCCAGATTGATATTGCTCTGTTTGGTTACAGAACCGCTGGCTTCCAGTCCTTTCCGACTCGCTTTTACATAGGCTTCCTCCGATTTCAGTTTCGAAATAACCTGATCATACTGGTTACGCGTCACAGCCGAATCGGCATACATATTTTTGAAGCGCTGATAATCTTTTTGTGCTTTTTCAAGACTTGCCAAATCTCCAGCCAACTTTTCCTGTCCCGAAGCCTGATTGGATGCTGAGGTCGTAATGGTCTGCACTAAGGAATGCAGGTTTCCTTCGGCTATAGCCAAATCAGCTTCGGCCTGCTTTACTTTTATACTATATTCTGAATCATCCAAAATCACCAAAGTATCACCTTTATGAACATACTGATTGGCTTCAAACCTGATTTCCTGAATATGACCGGTTGCTCTTGCTGCAACACTGTTGATATAAGCCTCAACCTGAGCGTTATTAGTGGTTTCATAATTACTGAAATCAAAAAACAAGCTTAAAATCCATAAAGCTCCGGCAATTAAAAAAACAAAAGATAAAACCGTTAAAACCTTATTTCGCCTTTTATCCTTTTTCTGAATTGCTTCATTTGGTACATTTTCTTCGCTCATGATGTCTTATCTTAAAGTTTACCCATGGCATATTGCAGGGAATAATATTGAATAATTAAATCTAAATTGGCGTTAACCAATTCAATTCGGGAGTTATTTAATTGTAATTCAGCATCTACGATTTCGCTGATTAAGGCAAAATCGTTATCATATCTGCTTTTTACAATCTTATAATTGCTCATGGAGAGCTCCACATCTTTTTTAAAGGTTTTGATATTCTCTTTACTTTCGACATAACGTACATAAGCATTTTTTACCTCAGTACCAATTTGATCTTTCGTAACAGCCAAAGCAATATTACTCTTATCAATCTCCAATTTATCGCCTGATATTCTGTGCTTTAAAGTATAAAAACTCGACACATCCCAACTTAAAGAAAGGCCGGCAGCCCAATAATTAAGTATATTGACATAAGTTGGCCATTGTGCCGGATATTCTGTATTCAGAATAAGATTAGCGTTGATATTGGGCAGGAAGCCACTTTTAGTTAAACTCAAAGAGGATTCAGAAAGCTGAATACCTATTTCAGCTCTTTTTAATTCTTCCCGGTTTTGAAAGGCTTCTTTTAAACTTTGCTGAAGATCTAAATTTTCTGTGGGAATCATGCTTTCTGTAACTTCAGGCTTTAAAATGGTATTCGTTGGAAAACCAATTAAAATATCCAGATAATTACTGATCAATTCGATTGTATTGGTACTTCTAAAAACTGAAACCTTAAAGTTAGATTGTTGTAATTCGGTTCTTAAAAGATCACTTTTTAAATTCTGCCCGTTATTAACACGTGATTTTAACTGACTGATACGAAGGTCGGTATTGATAATATTTTGTTTGGTTACCTCAATTTGGCGGTATAATTTTTCAAGGGTAAAATATTGTTCTGTAATCGCATTTTTAACGTCGGCTTCCGTCATTTTAACAACGGATTCCTGCATTTGGCTCAGCAATTTTTGCTGTTCGATTCGGTTATTAATGGAACCTCCACTGTAAATAGGAACGGCAGATACGACATTGGCAAATCCCATATGATTCAAATAATCTACTGTAATGTTGTTTTCATAGAACCCTTCGTATAATTTAGGATCTCCTATATAGGTATATCCGGCGCTTAACCCGATACGGGGCATTTTAGCAATTTTAGCCTGATCTACATTTTCATTGGCAATAGCCAGATTGGCGTTGGCAATTTTAAGTTGTTTGTTGTTCTGAATACCAAGTAAGATGGCTTCCTCCAGCTTGATTTTTTTTGCCGTAGGGAGACTATCTTGCTGGGCAAAACTTAAGTTGTGGGAACAAAAGACCAAAACAAAAAGTACATATTTTAAAGCTGAATTTTTTAAATGCCAATAATTCATTCGATTTAATTCGTTTAATTTTTTGATATGAGACCGGTAACAGCAAATAGTTCATTTTAAACAACTTCAATAAGGGATTTGGGCGGGGCAATAAATTCAATTATAAGGTAACTAACTCTCTATCAAAAGTATCGATTTATTTTTAAAATTAAAATATTATGTTAAAATTATCTTTGAATTATCCGATTAATTGTTAAAATAAAGAAACTTTAAAATTTAGATTTACAATAAAATTCCGTTTTGCGCTTTAATAGATTTTGGAATATCTTCTTCTTTCAGCATGTGTTTCAAATCAATTTCGATGGTGCGGCAAATAGAAAGCATCGGAATATCGTTTGGTAGACCTCCAAAGGGATTTTCAGAATAATCACCAACAAGTTCCATTAGAAGGAAAATCCAGGAAACAATACTTACGACCGGAATAAACAACCAGACATTATAATGACCCATTTGATCAAACTGGGCAATTAACCCAAATGGTAATAAAAAAATAAAGATCCAGACAAATAAATTACTTGCATAAGCATATAAACGGGGTAACGGAAAATTTTTAATTCGCTCTGCCTTACCCTGTTCATCATATAAATTATTTAAAAGGGTTTGCAATTGCACATGGTAAAAATCGTTTATAATGTCATCTTTTCTAAGCTGCATTAAATCTTGCGATTGCAAATCAATAATATGCGTAGCCATGTTCCTGAATCGCTTCAGATCAGCATATTCCTCAGAATTAAGATATTTTTCCATCATCTCTTTCGTAAAATCATCTTCAAGAGTATCACCAGCCACTTTTTCTATTGATCTTCGGCTCCTTTTGGCAATATGAGTCCCAAGTGTAATATGTTCCCAGGATGTGGGTATTGATAATTGGGCACGAAAAGCATACACATAAGCAATATTTCTGTAAATGAGTTTTTTGGTTATGGCAGCAATTTCTTCCTCGGTAAATTTTTCAGACGAAAGGTGATTTTTAATATAACCTCTCGTAGTAACACCCCACATACGGCTAATATTAAGGATCGTTCCCCATATTTTTCTGGCTTCCCAGATTCGCTCATACGATTGGTTGTTTTTAAAACCAATGTAAAAAGATACCGCAGTACCAATGATCCCGATACTAACCCACGGAATTGCAATCCATTTTAGATGAAGGAATTCGTATGAAAATAAAACCAGAAACGACCATACAATAATCCATAATAAATAACCTCCGCTAAATTTCACTAATGCACTAAAGCTGAAACTATTATTTACAAACATAATTATCTGATTTTATAAGCCTTATAAAGATAAAAATTAGCGTAATACAAATATCATTTTAAGTATAAAAAGTGGTATTTAACCGTTAAAATTATTTATCCGAAACTTAAAACCTTGACATTATATAAAATCATATATGAAATTATGTAACTTTAACTGACTCTTTTCTTGGTATTTTTAGAATATGAACTATCAACGTATTTTGATAATAGATGATGATCCTGAAGATATTGATATATTTTCAGAAGCCGTTAATTCATTTAAGGAAAATATCACTATTACAGCGGCTACAGATGCTTCTGTGGCTCTGGAAGACCTCAAAAAAGCAACACAATTACCGGATATTATTTTTCTTGATTTGCAAATGCCGCGTTTAACGGGAAAAGATTTTTTGCAAAAAATAAAAGAAGATGACCATTTACAAAATATACCTATTATCGTTTTATCCGGCCAGTCAGATCTAATCATAAAAGATACTTATCAAAAAATTGGTGCCAGTAATTTTATTTGCAAACCAAATAGTTACAAAGAATTAATTCAAATACTTCACGAAATACTTTATTCGTAAATTAAACCTTTTTCACATACCCTAATCTTAAGACTGAATTAAGATTGATTTTCTTTTCCAAATAAAATTGTCTTACTAATATTTATTTTTACATTTGCCTTATTTTTATTTATTCTAAATAGATTACTTTAAAAGTACTTTTAGAAGAAATAAAAGTATGACCAAACTCTTTATAAAATTGTAAAATTCTAAATATGAAAAAGAAACTTTTCATTTCAATTGCATTAGTTGCTGCTCTATTTTCTAATGCACAGCAAAAGAATACGTTATTAGAAGCAAGCTTTTGGAAAACTACTCCAAATGTAGAAACTGTAAAAGCCGAAATAGCAAAAGGAAACAATCCGTCTCAATCCAATCCAAATGCATTTGATGTTGTTGTGCTTGCCATTAATAATGACGCACCTAATGAAACAGTTAAATTTTTATTAGACCAGTCAGGTAACCCTGTTACTAAATCAACTCACGATAATCGTATTTACCTGCATTGGGCCGCTTACAGAGGAAATACCGAATTAGTAGAATATCTTATCACCAAAGGTTCAGATATAAACAATGAAGACAGCCACGGTGCGACGCCGGCGGATTTTGCAGCCATGAACGGACAAACTAACCCTGCTTTATATGAAGCTTTTTTTAAAGCAGGATTAAATCCGAAGAAAAAATATAAAGATGGAGCAAACTTATTACTTCTTGTTATTCCGTTCGATAAAAATCTAGCTGCAGCCGAATATTTTACTACAAAAGGAATGTCTCTTAAAGATGTAGATAACGACGGAAATACCGCTTTTAATTATGCTGCAAGAGTTGGAAACATTGATTTATTAAAGAAAATAGCAGCAAAAGGAGTTACATATAATGACAATGCGTTATTTTTTGCTGCTCAGGGAAGCCGAAGAGAAACTACTTCATTAGAAGCTTATAAATATTTGACAGAAGAATTAAAACTAAACCCTGCAGCCGTAAACAAATCAGGAGAAAATATATTGCATTTACTGGCTGGCAAACCCAATCAAAAAGAAATCATCAGTTACTTTCTTGCAAAAGGCGCAGATGCTAATAAAGTAAATAAAGACGGAAACACCCCTTTTATGCTTGCAGCTGGAGCCAGAGAAAATGGTGCATTGGAATTGTTGCTTCCAACCGCGAAAAACATCAATTTAAAAAATATAAAAGGAGAATCAGCTTTGACATTAGCTGTAAAATCAGGAACACCTGACAATGTTGCTCTTCTTTTAAACAAAGGTGCTGATGTAAATGTTACCGATAAAGATGGTAATAATCTGGGCGTATACCTAATTCAATCATACCGTCCTGAATCAAAAGGGCAAGATCCTTTTGAAGCAAAAATAAAATTGCTACAAGACAAAGGATTAAATCTTGCTGCTCCTCAAAAAGATGGTAACACTTTGTATCATTTAGCAGTTGTAAAAAGTGATTTCACCTTGTTAAAAAAATTAGCCCCTTTAAATATTGATGTCAATGCCAAAAACAAAGACAGTATGACGGCTTTACATAAAGCTGCCATGATTTCTAAAAACGATGAAATCCTGAAATACCTGATTTCTATTGGAGCCAAAAAAGACATTAAAACCGAATTTGACGAAAGCGCCTACGCTCTTGCCAAAGAAAACGAGTCATTAACCAAACAAAACATATCAGTCGAATTTTTAAAATAAACAATCTTTTGAAATTCCAAATTTCAAATTCCAAATTCTAAATTTTATAAAAAATACAATACATGAAATCAATTCTTAAAGTAGCTTTTACAGCTGCGTTAATTTGCCTTGTCTCTTTCCAGTCTGTTGCACAAAGCAAATACAAATGTATGCTTCAAATGAACAATTATATGGGAGAAGGTGCTTATATCGTAGTTTCACTTATTAACCCAAAAGGAGAATACGAAAAAACGCTTTATGTAATGGGTGATGACAAAAAATGGTACACATCCTTAAAAGAATGGAATAAATTTCAGACTAAGAAACATGACGATATCAGCGCTATCAGCGGGGCATCGGTAACGGGTGGTGACCGTAGTATCACTACTTTTGAAATTGAAGATTCTAAATTGAATAAAGGATATAAATTACGTTTTGAATCGGCTGTTGAAGATCAAAAATACTATGTAACGGATGCTGAAGTTGTGCTTACAACTGCAGGTCTTGCTGATAAAACAGAAGGTAAAGGTTATATTAAATACGTAAGATTAAACAAAATTTAACAATAGAAATCTAAGCTTTGTCAAAGTTTTGAACTTTGACAAAGCTTACTTACTTTTTAGCATAATACTTCATGACTCTTTCCTTTTGGCGTTCCTCTCACCTGACTTTGGCTTTGGTTTCTTCTTTATTTTTGATCTTGGCATCGGTAACGGGTATTATCCTGGCAGTTGATGCTGTACAGGAAAAAACACTTCCGTACAAAGTCGAAAATTTTGATACAATAACTTTAGGAGAGACGCTTCCTGTACTAAAAAAGAATTATTCTGAAATGACCGAATTAACTGTTGATTACAATCAGTTTGTAACACTGCAGGCCATCGATCAGGATGGGAATGACATCAACGCTTATGTTGATGTCAAAACAGGAAAAAAAATAGGAACTCCGGTAAAGAAAAGTGAATTTATTCAATGGATTACGAGTTTTCATCGTTCTCTGTTTCTACATGAAGCCGGTCGTTTTTTTGTGGGTGTTATTTCTTTTTTATTATTCCTGATCGCGATTTCCGGATTTGTTTTGGTTTTGAAAAGACAAAAAGGAATCCGCAATTTCTTTTCGAAAGTGATCAAAGAATATTTTGCTCAATATTACCATGTAATTTTAGGGCGATTGGCTTTAATTCCGATTCTGATTATTGCACTTACAGGAACGTATTTATCACTGGAAAGGTTTAACTTTTTCATGGATAAAAAAGAGCAAAGACAAAAAACAGAAAGCATTGCTGCTGCCAAAAAAGCTACGAAAGTCAATGTTTTCAAGACTATATTTTTATCGGATGTAAAGAAAATCGAATTTCCTTTTACGGATGATCCTGAAGAATATTATATCATTGAATTAAAAGACCGCGAAATTGAAGTAAATCAAATTACGGGCGAAGTAATTAGCGAAAAAAGATCGCCATTAACGGCTCAATTTGCTGCTTTGAGTTTAGACCTTCATACCGGAAGAATTAACGCGATCTGGGCTTTAGTTCTGGCTCTTGCATCTGCCAACATTCTCTTTTTTATCTATTCTGGTTTTGCCATGACCTTGAAAAGAAGATCAAGCCGAATCAAGAATAAGTTCAAAGCCAGCGAAAGCAAATACATTTTATTGGCAGGCTCCGAAAACGGAAGTTCACTTAGATTTGCCAATGCGATTCAGAAACAATTGAATGCCGCTGGTGAAAAAGCTTTTTTAACCGAATTGAATAGCTACACGATTTTCCCAAAAGCAGAACATATCATCGTGTTCTCTTCCACACACGGATTGGGCGACGCGCCATCCAACGGAAGAAAATTTATTTCCCTTTTACAAAAACACAAGCAAGAACAAAAAATCAATTTTTCTGTGGTTGGATTTGGTTCAACGGCTTATCCTGATTTTTGTGGTTTTGCGCGTGAAATTGATGAACTTTTAGAAGAACAAAACTGGGCGGAACGTTTTCTGGATCTACAGACTGTCAATGATAAATCGGCTGTGGAGTTTGTGGAGTGGATTAAATTATGGAGTGCCAAAACCGGAATTCTATTGTCTACAACGCCTTCTTTATACAATCACGCTCCGAAAGGTTTGCAGAAATTAATGGTTTTAGATAAAACCGCTATTTCTGAGACAGAACATACTTTTATCCTTACGCTTAGAGCTAATATGAGAGCCAAATTTACTTCTGGTGATTTACTGGCTATCTATCCTGCCAATGACACCAGAGAGCGCCTCTACTCTATCGGAAATCATTCCGGCAACATTCAGTTGGTTGTCAAACTACATCCAAACGGATTGGGTTCCGGCTTTTTGAATGAGTTAAAACCCGGTAAGGTCATCAAAGCAAGAATCATCAATAATCATGCTTTTCATTTACCAAAGAAAGCTTCAAAAGTGGCATTTATCTCCAACGGAACCGGAATTGCGCCTTTCCTTGGAATGATCGAACAAAACAAGAAAAAAACCGAAACACATTTATACGCGGGCTTTAGAATGGAAACGGAAACGGTTTCAGGTTATAAAGAATTTGCATCCCAAATGATGCAGAAACAACATTTGCAAAGCTTCCATTTGGCCTTATCTCGTGAAGAAAATCATTATTATGTAATGGATTTGATCCAGCGTGATGCTGACTTTTTTCTAGATTTATTAGAAAATAATGGCGTAATCATGATTTGTGGTTCCTTGGCGATGCAAAAAGATGTCGAATCGACGCTTGATGCTTTATTAGTGAAGAAAAATAAACAACTAAGCGATTATAAAAACAAGGGTCAATTATTGACGGATTGTTATTAAATTTAAACCCATAATAAACGTGTCTAAAAATTTAAACACATAGAAACATAGCTTTTTGGACCGCTTAAAAAAGGCATTTCATTTGTCTGAAAACACAAAGACCTATGTGTGAGAAACTAGTTTCTTTCCATATTCTTCTTTCACACATAAAACCTATGTTTTCTATGTGTTAAAAATTAAACATAACTACTACTATGCAGTCTAAATACAATTCATTTTTCAATTCCTTGTTATTCCTTTTTGTACTGGTTTGCGGTTTCAATGCTGAAGCCCAAACGTTGCGAAAAAGAACAACAATGCTTATGGGAGGCCGATTTGATATTTCGATTGTAGCAAACGATTCTCTGACAGCAGAAAAATCCATTGATGAAATTATTGCCGAAATCACCAGAATTGAAAACCTGATTTCAGACTGGAAATCTACTTCACAGGTTTCAGAAGTCAATCAGAATGCGGGAATTCGTCCTGTAAAAGTCGATAAAGAAGTTTTTGAACTCACACAAAGAGCGCTGCATTTTTCTGAAATTACAAACGGAGCTTTCGATATCAGTTTTGCGGCCATGGATCGCATCTGGAAATTTGATGGTTCGATGACCGAAATGCCTTCGGCGGAAGCCATAAAAAAATCAGTAGAGAAAGTCGGTTACAAAAACATCATTTTAAACAGCACCCAATCGACCATTTTCCTGAAATTAAAAGGAATGAAAATTGGATTTGGTGCTTTGGGCGAAGGATATGCCACCAATAAATGCAAAGATATAATGCTTTCAAAAGGCATAAAAGCCGGAATTGTAAACGCTACCGGAGATATGACCGTTTGGGGAAAACAACCGAATGGCAAAGACTGGAACATCGGAATGACAAATCCTTTTGATACTGATAAACTTTTTGCCGTTGTTCCGCTGCACGATGGCGCTGTCACAACTTCCGGGAGTTACGAGAAATTTGTGGTTTTAGATGGGAAACGATATTCTCATATTATCAATCCTGCGACCGGTTACCCTTCGACCGGACTTTGCAGCGTTTCTGTTTTTGGTCCAAATGCCGAAACGGCCAACGGATTCAGCACTTCTATAATGGTTTTAGGAAAAGAAGCCGGAATCAAACTTATTAATCAATATCCTGAATACCGCTGGATTATGATTACAGATAAAGGGAAAATTATTAAATCGAAGAATTTTAATAAGACGAAGTTTCATTTAAAAAACTAGGTTCTTTTTAATTATGCTTTGTGTGAAAGAAATGCGCTTAAGTTTAAACACATAGAAACATAGCTTTTGAAACCGCTTAAAAAGGCATTTCATTTACCTAAAAACACATAGCTATGTGTGAGAAACTAGTTTCTTTCCATTACCTTCTTTTGAGACACAAAAACTATGTTTCTATGTGTTTAATTTTTTTCTCACGCAGATTTAGCACATTCGGCAGATTTTTAATTTTTAATTCTAAATTTTTAATTCCTTAAACAGCAACTTTTCATACTTTTATCAAAACATCCTGATCTAATATGACAACAGATATTTTAGAAGTAAATGATTTTATTGTTTTAATTGAGCAGTCTTACGCGACAAAAACCGTAGTGGAAAAATGCGAAATTGATGGCGATTCCATTGGTTTTGCTTTCTATGGTTCTGGCAATGTCGAACTGGAAATCAGACATAACAATCAAACCAAATATCTGACGAATACTACCGGTTTAGCGATTTGCTTCTTCGGAAATCAGAAAGTGGAATTTGCCCATAAAATTGAGCCGGACAAACCTCTTCAATCCATCAGTATCTTTGCCAAACTGAAATACATTAACTCGTTGCCTAAGGCTGAAAAGGAAATCTTCGAAAACCATCTTTCGGATTTAATGAACCCAAAAGAACATTTTGTAAAAGGACCAGCATTTTATATGACGCTGGATATGCAACAGGCTGTTCAGAAAATCTTCAATACGTCTTACACCGGCACTACCCGACTGTTATTTTTAAAAAGTCAGGTCAACGAACTTTTGGCTCATTTTTTTGCTTTGTTGACCACAGACAAAAAAGCAGATTTATCAGAATACGACAAAAACAAATTATTTCATGCCAAGGAAATTGTAACCACACATTATTCGAAACCTCCATCGATTACTGAATTATCCAAAATGGTGGGACTCAACAGCAATAAACTGAAAAAGAATTTTAAAGAGTTATTCGGGATTCCGGTTTTTAAATACATTCAGGAAGAAAGGCTGCATAAAGCGTATGAATTACTCCGCGACAGCGAAAAAACCGTACAGGAATCGGCTTGGGAAGTGGGTTATGAAAGTTTAAGTTCGTTCTCGAATGCTTTTTATACTAAATTTGGCACACGACCGAATGAAGTCAAACAACAATTCTTTTCAAACAAATCTTAATTCTTTTCCGACAAATGATTTCGTTCTAATCAACCCAATTTTGTATCAGTTAATCACTTAAAACGAATTGATATGAAAACTACAAAAATTTTAGTCTTGGGAGCCAACGGGAAAACAGGACGCAGAGTATTGGAAAGATTAGAAAATAATACTGATGTTGAAGTTCGCGCAGGTTCACGATCTGCCGCCATTCCGTTTGATTGGGAAAAACCCGAAACCTGGCAAGCAGCACTTCAGGATATAGATGTCATTTATATTAGTTATCAGCCTGATTTAGCCATTCCATCCGCAACAACCGCTATCCAGCTTTTTAGTGGCCTAGCTACGCAAATGGGCGTTGAAAAAATGGTTTTACTTTCCGGTAGAGGTGAAAAAGAAGCGCAAGTTTGTGAAGAAATAGTAAAAACCAATGCCAAAAAATGGACAATCGTACGAGCAAGCTGGTTCAACCAAAACTTTAGCGAAAGCTTCTTTCTGGAGCCAATACTAGCAGGTTACGTTGCATTACCAAGAGCAGAAGCATTAGAACCTTTTACAGATGCTGATGATATTGCAGATGTAATAACAGCTTCTCTTTTGGAAGACAAACACAACGGGCAAACCTACGAACTTACCGGCCCAGGATTGTTAACTTTCAAGGAAGTTATTGCCGAAATTGCAAAAGCTACCAATCGAGAAATAACTTTTCAATCTCTAACTTTAGAAGAATATATCCAGATGTTGAGAGAATATCAGGTTCCGGAAGATCATATTTGGCTGGTAAATTATTTATTTGAACAGGTTTTAGATGGCCGAAATTCATCCATTACCACGGATATCGAAAAGGTTTTGGGCAGAAAAGCCAAAGATTTCTCTGCTTATGCTTTAGAAACCGCTAAAACCGGGGTTTGGAATCAGACTGTATCTCAAAATTAAATTGAATGATTTATCTGAGAGGAATAGTATCAGGTTTATTTGTTTGGAGTTGCGTGAGCTTATCTTTCTATGTTTTGGGAAATATTCCAATAATTAAAGATTCCTTTCTCATACAAGCTTTAATTGTCATGATTTGCATTTCATTATATGCTTTTCTGGCGGCTCAATTTTATTATAAAAAAGAATACCAAACGAATGGAATTAAGCTTGGAATTCTAATGTCCGGAACAGCTTTATTATTGGATGTTTTGATCACAGTTCCTTTTGTTGAAATTCCAAATGGCAGAAGTTATCAAAGTTTCTTCAGCAGTCCCGTTTTATGGATTTTAGTTTTTACCACTGTTTGTACGGTTTATTTTTATTGGAACAAGAACATCAAAGGGCATTAAAAAATACGTCAGATCTCATAGAGTAAATTCCCAATCAATAAAAAAGCTCCTATATCAGGAGCTTTTTACGTTTTTTATGTCAATACAGTATTAAGATGATCGCACGGAAAATAAATGGTTATTACGGTGCCTTCCCCAGGTTTTCCGATGGCACGAATTGTACCTCCAAAAGCCTGCATGATTTTTTTACATAATGCCAAACCTATTCCCGCACCTGTATATTGTTCCTGATTATGCAATCTTGTAAATATTTTAAAAATCGATGCTGCATATTCTTGTTCAAAACCAATTCCGTTGTCAGCAAAAGAAATCCAATGACAAAAAATGGTATCCGAAAGCTGGTAAGGTTCCGGCTCTTTCGAGGCTGTAACTGTAATAACCGACCCACGTTCCTTATCAGCATATTTTATTGAATTTTGAAGTATATTCGAAAATAACTGTTTCGTTAAAAAATCAATACCATGAATTTCAGGCAAAGTTTCATACTCGATTACCGTACCAGTTTCAGTAATAACTTCTTTCATTTCGTCAAGAGTTTCCACCATAATTGCATTAAGATCCACTTTTTGCAGTGCCTCTTTGGTGTATCTTATACGGGTGTATTTTAAAATATCCTGTAATAATATCTGCATTCTGTTTGCTGAGTTTGACACGCGCTGTAACGATTCAAAAATAGCCTGTGGCGATACCTTATCAATTTCAGAAAGCATTTTAGAAATAATAAGCTGAATTTTTCGCAAAGGCTCCTGCAAATCGTGCGTACTGATCCAGTTGATATTTTCCAGTTCAGCGTTGGTTTCTTTCAATACATTGCTTTGCTTACGGTATTTTTCTTCTTCCTCACTCAGCATCAATAAAATAATCTCTTTGTGAAGAACATGAGCATAACTTGCCGCAGTATATATTTCGGGCTGCAACCAAACACTGCTTTGATTTTTAACAATCTGTTTCCAAATATTGAAAGAATTTCTTGGATGCAGGCCTTTGCTGTCTTTTATAATGGCTTTTTCCGGATCTCCTGCCCAGTTGATTTCGGATAATGTTTCGGGCCTGTACCAAATAATGCTGTTACCGCCACCGAGAGAATGGTAAATTATTCCAGCTGCATCAGCCGTCGTTTCCAGTTCCGGAACATAGTCGATCAATCTATTCGTGTTAAAGGTATCTTCTTTGGCAATTGCTTTAATTTGAACGCTGATGCTATTAATCTGATGATCTGAAGGCGTTATACCATGTTTGTATATGGTACCGCCGACACAAATTGAAACCCCTGCTGCATTACAGAGATTTAATAATTCAGGATCACTGATAATAGTAGCGAATGATTCCGGATTTAAAGGCAAATCTAAGCCTGTCAAATGTTCGAGTGCAAGTGCTGTTTTTTGCGCGATCAGATATTCGTCTGTCGATTGGCGCAAATCAATCTGGGAGCTGATAAATTCTCCTTGAAGTTTTGCTGCAAGGCAGGTTTCTGGCGAAATATTTTTAGCAGAATAGTGATGGCAGGCGATTAGTCCCCATAAACGTCCATGGTGAATAAGGGAAATGGTAAGCGTTGCTCCCACTCCCATATTTTGCAGATATTCCACATGAATGGGCGAAGTGCTTCTTAAAATCGAAAGACTTAAATCCAGATTTTTATTTGCCACATCATCAACAGTAAAAATCGGAACGGGTTCGTAACCGAGGTCAACAATCAAACGAAGCTGGTTTTTGAGGTACAATTCTCTTGCCTGAGCCGGAATATCAGTGTGTGGATAATGAAGGCCTAAAAAACGTTCTAAATCATCACGGCAATCTTCGGCATAAACCTCTCCATTATAATCTTTGTCAAAACGATAAATCATAACACGATCGTAACCTGTAACTTCGCGCGTTCTTTTCGCCACAAGCGCACATAATTCCTGCAGCGTTTTTGTGGTGTTCATGCTGGTAATAAAATGTATCGTCTGAGAATACAATTCAGCAATCTGTTCCCGGCTTTCAAAATACGGTTCGGCTTCTAAAATATAAATATCATGACTTTTATGAATGCTCAGCTTAAAAGATTTTTGCAAAAGATCAATTTCTAAAGGAAAAATCAACTGGGTTTCATCGTCATTTATATAAGTGGTAATTTCTTCCTGCGCTTTAAGTCCAAAAATGGCGCTGAAATCTTTTCCAATTACATCTTGATACACTGCATCAATATAATTAGCAATATTGGCAGAACAAAAATCAATTGTCCAATTTAGAGTAAGTCCTAGCAAAAAACCATGAGGCTGAATACTACCCGGAATATGTATTGGTTCATGTTCGCAGTTCGTTAACGTGACAATGTCGCGATTAACAATATCTTTAATTTTCATTTTTTATAAGAAGAAAATGGTTATAGATGCAGTCAAAAGCATAAGTCGCACCTTCAATAATGGCAGCTTTACAATTGAATTGTTCTTCGTAATCGGTTAAGAAGTTCAGAAACAATTTCCATTGACTTCCGGTTTTATTGCCATATCCTGTAAAATAAGCAACTCCATTTCCCTGATCAAGTCCGTCAATCGTCTCTAGATTTTTTAAAATAAATCGGCCACCAAGAGTCGAACCTTCGACAACATATAAGATGCCAAGCGCAAACGGAATCGAAATATTCTCTGTATGGAAAACGGGAGTTGGAGAATTTGTTTTAAAGCGAAGAAAATTGAGATCCTGCTCAATTAAATGTTTTTTTGTTCTCTCTTTTACATCTATTTTAAGGTCAGCAAGTAATGGAAAAATTTTTTCCTCTACGTCATAATGAACATCATACATCAACCGTAAATAGTGTGCATAATCATTCATTTTCATGTCTGGTGATACAATACAGGAAGAAATGGGTAAGCTCTCAAGCTTTTTATGCGAAACTGCTGTTTCCGTTTTTAATGTATTCAAAAAATCTAATGCGAGTGAAGAATTCAAATCTGGATTCATTTTTATTTGTATAATTTTTCCTGGAAAATACAAAGATACTATTTTGATACAAGTTTTCGCGCCTTTTATAAGAAAGGAAGTAAGACAGAGAATTGTAGATTGTAGATTCTATTTTCTATTTTCTGTCCTTACATTCTAAATTTCACGACTTCTATCCCTTCCGTATAAGATAAATCAATATTTCATCTTCTAATTCTTTTGACAAATTATCACATTCCAGTTTATGCTGAAAATGCTTTTCGAATTTTTTCTTAAACTTATCGGCTTTCAGCCTGGTCTTACAATAGTCATCACAAATCATTTTAAACTTGTCGTCAACTAAATATAAAATCTTAAGTGATTCAATATAATCAACGAATTTGGCATTATATAACTCTTTAGGAACAGCCATACGATCTAATTTTTTAAATTGTTGAATTTAAGACTCCAAAAACACCCTGATAAAAACAGAAATCAAATTCTCACGAAATTAAGAACAGTATAAAGTTATGTCGGAATAGAATTAAAAAAAACAAATTGTAAGTTAAGTCTGTTTCATATTATAAATTGAAACCTCAAATTTAGAATAGAAGTAAAATGCAACCCTTTTTGTAGATATACATCTACAAAATCACTAGCTTTGTTAGACACAAACAGAATATAACTACCTAACAATAATGCAATTAAAAACAAAAAAAGTGTAAACTTATATTTTTGTTCCGTTTTAGATTTGTAACTATTAATTTTTAAAAGCAAGGAGATGAATATTTCAAATCAGAAAAACAATGTTGAAAACAGTTCCAGAACATCTGCTAAAAAAACTAAAATGATGTCAACTTCAGCCAGAAGTAATGAGAAGTCCAGCATTGAGACGAGGAAATCAGTTTTGATGAATAAATAATTAATACCCATAAAACCTTTAGATTATGCCAAGAGAAATCAACGAAGATTTCGGTCTGGACGATCGCAATTTTCACCCCGAAGAACAGTTAATCCATTCTGTCAGTAAAAAAAAGAGAAACAAAAGATTAAAACAGGAGTTAGAAACCGAACTCGACAAAGATCCTGATGATGTTCTTGATGACGCTTTAGATGACGATCTTAAAAATTTTTCAGATGAAGATTTCGATAAAAAAGACAAATCTGATTCGTGAATATAATCTTAGTCGCAATAACTTAATTTGAAATTTATTTCATGAAGAAGCTCAATTCAATAATTGAGCTTCTTTATTTTTAATCCTTTAAAGGCGATTCCAAAATAAAGCTATTTCAGAAACAAGCTCAGTTAAAAACAAGTTTATATTTATATTATAAAAATCTAATTATCATACAATTATTAATCATTTACTAAAGAATTAAATTAAGTTATTTTGAAATTACCATTATCCTATTATCTGCATCAGGATGTCCTTTTTCTGGCCAAAGATTTGCTCGGAAAAGTGCTATTCACTCAAATCGAAGGCCAAATAACAGCAGGTATTATCGTAGAAACTGAAGCTTACTTTGGCGAAATTGACAAGGCCTCTCATGCCTATGGCGGCCGACGCACTAACCGAACCGAAATCATGTACAGCGAAGGCGGCGTCTCCTATGTATATTTATGTTATGGCATTCATCACTTATTCAATATCGTAACTTCCGTTAAAAATGAACCACATGCGGTGCTCATACGGGCTATTGAGCCGCTAATTGGCACAGAAACAATGGAATTACGACGTAATATGCCGATCACTAAAAGTGCTATTTCATCAGGTCCCGGTTCTGCGGCTAAAGCTTTAGGAATTGACAAGACTTTTAATCAAAAAGATTTAGGTGGAGAAGAAATCTGGGTAGAAGATCACGGCATCCGATATGCAGAAAATGACATCATCGCTTCACCAAGAGTTGGTGTTACATACGCGCAGGAAGACGCCTTTTTACCTTGGAGATTTTTCATAAAAGGCAACAAATATGTCAGCAAACCCAATAAGGTCTAAACGAAAAACTATATTAAAGAAAAAATTTAACAATAAACCACTAATAACAAGAATAACAAATACTTAATAAGTTACTATTGATTTTACTTATAGCAGAAATTGCCCGCAGATTGAACGGATTTAACAGGTTTACACAGATTATTTTTTTGATAAGTTTTGCCACAGACCGATTAAATGGATTATCTATGCGGTGAAAAATAGCCACGAATTCACGAATTATTTTGCAAAATTAAACAAATACTAAGCCATAATTAATCTGCAAAATCTGTCTAATCTGCGAGAGAATAAAATTATGCGCAATCATTCGTGAATTCGTGGCTATCTTTTTTTTAAGCATTTCACCCAAATCCGCATAAATCCGTATCATCCGCGTACCCTATCACAAATAAATCATAAAAAATTTGCATAACTGACCAATCGGTCATATATTTGCAGAGTAAAATAAAAGCTATCATGGCAAAAGGAGAAGAAACCAGACAATTCATCATCGATAAAGCAGCACCCATCTTTAACACAAAAGGGATCGCAGCAACCTCTATGAGCGATATTATGGAAGCAACCAAATTGTCTAAAGGCAGCATGTACGTTCATTTTGAAAACAAAGAAGTTCTGGCCTGCGCTGCTGTAGATCACAATATGAAAGTATTAGGCGATAAACTGATGGCAAAAATCAGCCAAAGCAAAACAGCCAAAGAAGAACTATTCACGTATATTGATTTTTTCAGCAATGCGGTAAACCCACCCCTAACCGGAGGTTGTCCGTTATTGAATTTCGGAACAGAAGCCGATGACACCAACCCTGTTGTAAAAGAAAAAATCAATCAGGGAATAAAATACAATCAGCAGTTATTAGAAAACAGCATCAAAAAAGGCATCGCCAACGGTGAATTTAAACCAGACTGGAACGCCGGAGATTTCGCAACCGTAATTTTCGCCATGATGGAAGGCGGTCATCTAATTTCAAGAATGTCAGGCAATAACGATAAGATGCAAATCATCGTCAAAACCCTCAAAAAAAACATAGAGGAAAACACTCTCTAATTTTTTTTTATTCAAAAAATGACCTATCGGTCACTTTTTAAAAAAGGTTCAAAGGTTCAAAGGAGCAAAGTTACAAAGGGGCAAAGATCAATAGCTACCAAGGAAGCATAAACAGTTACACGATTAAACAATACACAGTTAAACAAATAAACGATTAAACAATTCACCATTTACAATTCACCATTTACAATTCACCATTTACAATTCACCATTTACAATTCACCATTTACAATTCACAATTAACAATTAACAATTATCATGAAAACAATCTTAATTTCAGGAGCATCAAAAGGATTCGGAAGAGCCTGGGCAGAAGCATTTTTAGCAAAAGGATACAAGGTAGCTGCAACAGCAAGAAATATTGATACCTTAGCCGACTTAAAAGCGCAATACGGAGAAGCCATTTTACCTCTTAAACTAGACGTAAACAATCGCGCAGAATCTTTAGCAGTAGTAGAAAAAGTACAGCAACATTTCGGGGCTATTGATATCCTGATCAACAATGCCGGTTATGCTTTAAACGGTGCGGTAGAAGAAGCTTCAGAACAAGAAGCAAGAGCACAATTCGAAACCAATTTCTTTGGAACATTATGGTTAACACAAGCTGTTTTACCCATAATGAGAAAACAACAAAGCGGTCATATCATTCAGGTTTCTTCTATTTTGGGAATCACCACTTTACCTAATTTAGGCCTTTACAATGCCTCTAAATTTGCGGTTGAAGGTCTTACTGAAACCTTATCTCAGGAAGTAAAACAATTCGGAATCAACGTTACTTTGGTGGAACCAAACGGTTATTTCACAGACATCTGGGGTAACACATTCAACAGCAAACCCATCGACGCTTACGACGGTCTTAAAAAAGCCATTGCAGAAGGACATGATCCTGACACTTTCGGACAAACAAGCGCTACAGTTCCGGCCATCATCAAATTAGTCGAAGCCGAAAACCCTCCTCTACGCCTATTCCTAGGAAAAGTAGCTTTACCATTCGCCAAACATGCCTACGAACAAAAACTAGCCACCTGGGAAGAATGGAATGACGTTTCAGTAGCAGCACACGGTTAATCTATATTCTGATTTTTTTAAGTTGATTGAACGAGATTGTTTCTTTTTTAGGAAATGGTCTCGTTTTTTTGGTTCTTGTTTGTTTTGTTTCAGGTTTCAAGTTTCAGGTTCATAAAAAAGCGACCTATTAGATCGCTTCTGTTATATTATTATGATGACAAATTTAAATAGGTAAGGCTTTTAAATTTTCAAGGGTCTTTTTAGCAAGTTCAATTTTTTCTGTGAATAAATTTCGGCCATTTATCTCTTCGGCAACTTTAGAAATCTTTTCCTTAGTCGCAGTAGACATCGAAATGATTTTTGTTGTTTTCACAATCTTCTCTTTTTTCATAATCCTTATATTTAATTGATTATTATTACAAAATTATCTATTTACTTTTTATAAACCAATACAGCAATGTATTTATTTTTAGGCACATATCGAACAAAAGTTTTTTTGGCCTCATCAAATCCAAAAAATATATATTCTTTTGAAAGCTCTTCAAAGTGTTTGTTAACAAAATAGGTATACGTTCTTATTCTTCTGTCTTTATTTTTACAAATGTCAGTACACTTCTTAGAACAGGAACTTCTACATTCTTCTTCAAATAAATGGGAGCTGTCACTACCCTGAATATAAATAGGAAATCCCGGATTGTCCTTAAAAAATTTAGGAACTGTATTTAACACCGTATTAAACACGGTTCTCATGTCTCCATTATTAGTGTTTTCATTATCAGATATACTTTTACTTTCAAAGTCATAATCACCAAAACCTAAATTATATAACTTTTGACCGCTCTTAGTCTCAAAACCCAAATACTGAACAGCCTTAATAACCTTCCTTTGCCCTGCGCTCTCAAAAAGATATTGAACAATAGCATTTTCTACTGACAAGCTCGTTTCATAAATATCAATTTCCTTCAAATCTTTTTTTTGCAATACTATAAATATTTTCTTATATTTAGTAAAAATATTCTTGTTTTTTCAAGTTTCAAGTTTAGGTCCCAGTTTTTAGTCCCAGTCGCAGTTCACACTGAAAACTGAGACTGCGACTGAAGACTCATTTTCCTATATTAGATTATTTCTTAAAATAGATTATTTCTTAAACCGGTTATAAATCAAAGTTTAATTTTGCCTCTTGCCTCTTTCTTGTATTTTCTATATTCTCTTTTCCATTTTCCATTTTCTATATTCTATTTTCTATATTCTATTTTTTATATTCTTGCATCTTGTATCTTGTATCTTGCTTCTAACATCTCAAAATTAACATTACATCTTCCCCCTAAAACCTTACATAATCCCCACCTCAAACCCTATCCATAATCTCAAAAATTTAACTCCATTTCCAATTTAAAAGCAATCAAAACCCTTATTTTCCCGTAATTCTTGACATTTTCTTTAAACAGCTGTTAAATTTTCAATAAAAACCAATCGCTAATTCTGTAAGAAACCGTATATTTGAGTAAACAGTATATTTAAATAAAGTGCAGAAAAAAACAAAAACACCAAGTTTTATATTCCCCAAAACTCCAACCGGAGTAGACGGACTGGACGAGATTACGAATGGAGGATTCCCAAAAGGGCGCCCTACTTTAATCTGCGGAGGTGCTGGCTGTGGGAAAACATTAATGTCAATGCAATTCCTGATTAAAGGAATCACCGATCATAACGAAACCGGGGTCTTCATGTCTTTTGAAGAACCGTCGGACGATCTTACCTTAAATGTCAAATCATTAGGTTTCGACATTGAAAAACTAAAAAAAGACAAAAAACTGGTAGTCGATCACGTGCGCGTAGAGCGATCAGAAATTGAAGAAGCAGGCGAATACGATCTCGATGGTTTATTCATCAGATTAGGATACGCTATCGATTCGGTAAAAGCAACAAGAGTAGTATTAGATACCATAGAATCCTTATTTGCAGGACTGGACAATCAGGCGATCCTGAGAGCCGAACTGCGACGTTTATTTCATTGGCTTAAAGCCAAAGGCGTAACCGCAATCATAACCGGAGAACGCGGCGAAGCAACCCTTACCCGTCAGGGATTGGAAGAATACGTATCAGACTGCGTTATCGTACTCGATCATCGTGTAATCGAACAGGTTTCGACGAGAAGACTCCGTATTGTAAAATACAGAGGTTCTACACACGGAACCAACGAATATCCGTTTCTAATTGACGAAGAAGGAATTTCAGTATTGCCTATTACGTCTCTAAAACTCGATAACGAAGTCAGTTCTGATGTTGTTTCGACAGGAGTTCCGGGCTTAAACGATATGTTTCATGGCGGTGGTTTTTTCCGCGGCAGCAATATCCTGGTTTCAGGAACAGCCGGAACAGCAAAAACAACCGTAGCCTGCTATTTTGCCAATGAACAATGCGAAAAGAACGAAAAAACGATCTATTTCGCCTTCGAAGAATCGCCACAGCAATTGGTGCGTAATATGAGATCGATTGGTATTGATCTTCAAAAACACATTAAAAAAGGAATTTTGCAGATCCATTCTTCGCGTCCTTCATTGAACGGACTAGAATTGCATTTGCTTACGCTTAGAAAACTAATTAAAGAGTTTGAGCCCACTACCATCATTATTGATCCTATCAGTAATTTGATCACCGTAGGAAGCGAACACGAAGTACGTTCGATGCTGGTTAGGCTTATTGATATGCTGAAAGCACACAATATAACCGCTCTTTTTACGTCTTTAAATAAACAAACCGACAATTTCAGACCCGATTTGGCTGAAGAATCCGTATCGTCATTAGTCGATACCTGGATTACCGTGCGTGATATGGAAGGCATTGGCGAAAGAAACCGCGGGATCTTTATTATCAAAGCGAGAGGCATGGGACATTCCAATCAGGTTAGGGAATTTGTCATTAACAGTAAAGGAATTGAATTGCTGGACGTAGAACTAGGTCCAAACGGAATCCTGACCGGTACAGCAAGACAAACGCAAAAATTCAAAAAAACAATATCAGATATTAAGCTTCAGAACGAAATTAGTCGTAAAGACAGAGAAATTGAGCGTAAACGCAGAGTTCTCGAAGCGAATATAGAAGCACTTAGAAACGAATTCGAATCGGCACAGGAAGAATTAAGCTCCCTGAAAGCCACAGAAGAATTACAGGCATCATTTTCTAAGAAAAAATAACAACAAGATGAAAAAAGAAGTCGTAGCCGAATGGCAGTTACTGCTCTATATAGCAGGTCAAACGCCAAAATCGATCAAGGCGCTTGAAAATATAAAAAAGTACGCAGAAGAACACCTGGCCGGGAAATACAGCATCGAGATTATCGATTTGCTGAAGAATCCCCAATTGGCCGAAGGTGATCAGATTTTGGCGGTACCAACCTTAGTCAGAAAATTTCCCGAACCTATTCGCAAGATCATTGGCGATCTTTCGAATGAGGAAAGAGTACTTGTAGGGCTTAATATTAAACCCTTAAATACTTAAAAAAATGGATAATTCAGCTGATGGGACAAGTACAACCAAACATAAGTTCATGCTTTTTGTTTCGGGTATGTCTGTTAAATCAGGACATGCTATCGAAAATTTACGCAAAATATGCGACAAACATCTCCGCGAAAACTATGAACTGGAAATCATAGATATTAGCCGGGATACTGAACAGGCCGTCATACATCAAATTGTAGCGATCCCAACTTTAATAAAAATACAGCCCGCTCCACGGCGAATCATTTTAGGCGATTTGTCAGACAAGGAAAAGGTATTGAGAATACTTAATTTAAGTGAATAGAATTTGATAGTAAACGATAAAAATATTGACTCCTTATTGGCAGAAATTGAATCGTTAAAGCAACAGCTTTACGAATCAAACAGTATCATTGATGCCATAAAAGAAGGAGATGTTGATGCCCTTGTGGTCAACACCAACGGAACACCGCAGCTGTACTCACTGGAAACAGCCGATTATACGTATAGACTCCTGATCGAGAAATTCAGACAGGGCGCACTAAGTATCGCCAAAAATGGCCTGATCTTATATTGCAACGATTATTTTGCAAAACTGGTCAATACGCCCTCAGAAAAAATCATTGGGAATTACCTTCAGGAATTTTTCGACAACCCTTCGCAATTTGCCACGCTTATCGAAGGCTTAAAATTGGGGCTTGGCACGCACGAAATCCTTTTTAAAAGTGATGGCGGCTCCCCTACTACATTTCCGGCCTATATTTCCCTCACCGATCTCGAACCTTCAGTAGATGCGATCGGAATCGTAGTGATCGATTTAACCGAGAAGAAAAAACACGAAGAAGCGTTGATCCAACATCAGGCAGAACTCGAAGGAAAAATCAACGAATTGAACCGAATCAACAGCAGTCTCGAAGAATTCATTCACGTGATCTCGCACGATTTAAAAGAACCGCTTCGGAAAATTGTCATGCACAACGGCAAAATTGACGGCACCTATCTGACCGAAATCGATGCCAAGTCCATGAACATCATCAAATTCTCGGTGTTGCGTCTCAATTCACTCGTAGACGATCTGGTGCAATATTCGTCGCATACCAAACAGGAAGAACGTGGCGAAGTCAATCTGGCGGCCGTTATTACAGAAGTAATCGAAGATCTCGAAGTCATTATCACCGATAAAAATGCGAAGATCAAAACCGGAAATCTGCCCGTTATAAAAGCGTCAAGAGTGCAAATGCGCCAGCTTTTCGCCAACCTGATTTCGAACGCTATTAAATACAGCAAAGCAAACGTCCCTCCTGTTATACAAATATTGGAAACTAATGCAACAGACGTTGAAGTTCCGCAACAAAACAGTAAATTTGTCAAGATTCAGATCAAAGACAACGGAATTGGAATGGAATCAAGCCATTTGCTTAAAATTTTCACGATCTTTCAGCGCCTGCATGCCCGAAACGAATATTCCGGAAACGGTATAGGCCTGGCGATCTGTAAAAGGATTATGGAAAACCATTCCGGAAACATCACTGTCGAAAGTACGCTGAACGAAGGAACAACGTTTAATCTTTACTTTCCAATTGTATAAAATGCCGCAAAAAAACCTTCATATCATAATTGCCGAAGACGACGAAGACGATGCCGATGTAATCTCTGAAATCTTCAACAACAACCCCAGTTTTGCGAAAGTGAGCCTCGTAGCCAATGGCGAAGAACTGCTCCATTTCCTAAAAAATGCGGCAAACGCAAACCCGGACGTAATCCTGACCGATATTAACATGCCCATACTCAACGGCATCGAAGCCCTGCAGGAAATTTTAAACCACAACGACCTCAAAAACATTCCCTGCTTTGTCTATTCCACGAGCATAAACCCTTCTTACAAACAAAAATGCGATGTACTGGGCGTAAAAGGCTATCTCATTAAGCCCTACTCCTACGAGGCTTTCGCCGAAATCCCGAAGACGATTTTAAGTAGTATTGAAGAATAAAAATATAAAACGAGATGTTTCTTTTAGAGAAGGTCTCGTTTTTTATTAGGAGCTGTTTCCCGCTGTTCCTTCCAATCTTTTGTTCCTCCCGATAGCTATCGGGGCCGGCACAAAAGGATTTTCCCTCCCATCGGGGCTAGGGGACTTGGTTTTATTAGAAGATATATTTTAATTACACGTTTAAGAATCAAACTAAATTAAAAATCAGTTATTCGGAAATTCCGAACAAGTGCTAAGCCATCATTCCTTTTACATAAACCTCTACAAATTCCTTCATTTTAGCAATAATTCGATCTCCAATTACTCTTGCTTGAAGAATACTTGGTCTATTATCTAAACATTGAAAAACTTCGTCTTTTATTGGTTCTCGACCACTATAGATGTAAGCATCTATTAAAGCTTTGAATTGTGCTTTATCTAAATGTTCTTCTTCGCATAGTTTGCCTAATGCTAAAACTTTTTGATCTTGCCAGAATTTTTCAAATTCATCTTCGATTGAATCACCTTCTTTTATATGAGGCATATTCTCATCAATGAATTTCTGAATTAGCTCTCTTTTACTTCTTAATTGAATATCACCACCCAATAAATCGATAATAACTTTTCTTTGAGCAGCCGCTGTACTAGGAGTTTTAGCTCCTTTCAATTGCGCTAGTAATTTCAAAATGTAAGCAACATTGATTTGATCCCTATGAATCAATTCTAATTCAAAATCGATATCATCTAATATTGAAGATTTTTGTTTTTGATTGTCTTGTTTTACTTTTTCGTACAAGTCCAGATATTTGCTTTTATAATCTTCAAATTCCTGCTCATCAATCAGTAAATCTTCCCAATCAAAATCGGCATAAGATTGCAACACGTTCATGGCTCGCATTAATTTTCTGAAAGCTTGCACAAATTGTGCTTCATCTTCTTCGCTTTCTAAATCATCTACACTTTGATAATTCGGTGTTATTTCTCTCAATAATTTTAGAGCTTCATCAAACTTCTCTGCTATCTTTTCATAATCAGGCATGGTAACAACTTCTATTGCTTCTTTATTCGAAAATAAAGTAATGGCGTCATCTGTTGCCTTTTTAAGATTTCTGAAGGACAAAATATTTCCCTGCGACTTCTGTTCCCCTAAAATTCTATTTGTTCTTGAGTAAGCTTGTATTAAGCCATGTTGTTTTAGGTTTTTATCTACATATAGTGTATTTACTTTTTTGGCATCAAATCCAGTAAGCATCATATTTACAACAATTACAATGTCTAAGCGATCTTGCTCATTATTGAAGTTTTCTTTTTCACGATTTTTCAATCGTTTACTTATATTTTGGAAATATTTTTCGAATGATGAACTGTCTTTGTTTGTAAAACTGGTACCGTACATTGCATTATAATGTCCAATATACTTTTCTAATTTATCTCTGGTGTGACTAGATTGATAAGGAGTTCTTGGTTCTGCCAAAACATCAAAATCTACTTCATCAGATGGAAGAAAATCTTGCGCTTCGTCTGAATCTTCATTAGTGCCATATGTGAAAATAGTTGCAATACGCAGATCATGTTCTCCGGCTTCTTTCTTTTGCTGAAAAAGATCGTAGTATTGAATTACATTATCAATACTACTTACAGCTAAAAGTGCTGAATAATCTCTGCTAAAAGTTTTTTGATTGTGATAAGCAATAATATAATCAACAATTTTATTGATTCTTTTCTCCGAATCTAAAACTTCTTGCTTATCTATATCTTCAACTTCTATATCAATAAAAGTATTGCTCTTGTTTTTGTATTTACCAATATATTCAATTCCAAAACGCAATACATTTTGATCTCTAATTGCATCGGTGATCACATATTTATGCAGACAGTTGCCAAACAAATCTTTAGTGGTTCGTTTTCCTAAATCATTTTTAGAAGCGTTTTCTGCAAATATGGGTGTTCCTGTAAAACCAATTAACTGACTTTTTTCAAAGAATTTTGTAATACGTTCATGCGTTTCTCCAAATTGAGAACGGTGACATTCATCAAAAATAAAAACGATTTTCTTATGTCTCAAAGGTTCAATATTTCCTTTGAAACGTTCTGAAACTGCATTGTTTAATTTCTGAATAGTAGTTAATACCAATTTTGTATTATCCGTCAACTGTCTGATAAGAGATTGTGTGTTATCAGTAACATCAACACTGTCTTTTTTGAAAGCATTGAACTCGTTCATAGTTTGGTAATCCAAATCTTTTCTATCGACTACAAAAACAACTTTATAAACGTCTGGCAATTCCATCAAAATTTGACTTGCCTTGAAAGAAGTTAATGTTTTTCCAGAGCCAGTTGTATGCCAAATGTAAGCATTGTCACTAGAGTTTTTAACCTGATGTATAATAGCTTCTGTTGCGAAATATTGATAAGGACGCAACACCATCATTACTTTGTGAGTTTCGTTAATTACGATATAATGCGCTATCATTTTACCCAAATGAACAGGATTCAGAAAGGCAGTAGTAAAAGCGGTTAATTCCGTGATATTTTTATTATTGACATCTGCCCAAAAGAACGTTTGCTTAACAGATTGCAATTTGTTATTTGCCAAATATTTGGTATTAACACCATTGCTTATCACAAACAATTGCACATATTGAAACAATCCATGATTGCTCCAAAAGGAATGCATTTGGTAACGATTGATTTGATTGAAAGCTTCTTTGATTTCTATTCCCGAACGTTTCAATTCTATTTGCACTAAAGGCAAACCGTTGACTAATAAAGTTACATCAAAACGATTTTTATAACTTCCTTCTAAACTGATTTGATTGGTAACCTGATATAAATTTTGAGTAGAATCTTCTGTGTTAAAAAAACGAACATAAAACGAAGTGCCATCTTCTTTAGTCAATTGAAAATAATCACGAAGTGTTTTGGCTTTTTCAAAAACATTTCCTTTGGCTAAATGATTTAAAATTGCATCAAATTCTTTGGCACTAAAATTAGTTTCATTAAAAACTTCTAATTGCTTTTTTAAATTAGAAACCAAAGCGTCTCCATCTACAATTTTTACAGATGAATATTGTAAACCAATCAATTGCTTGATTAAGTTGTTTTCTAAGACGGCTTCGGATTGATGGCTCATACTTTATTATTTAATTTTCATCTTAAAAAATTTGTCCTTCATTAAATTTAAAAATTTCAATCACTTTTTTTAATTTTTCTTCCTTTACACAAAAATTATAAACTCTTTCCCAGGAAAGAAAATGAATGTCAAAATCTGTTTTACGACCGAAATTTTCAATATCTTCTTCACTAGCAGGGATAAGTCCGATATAAAACGCTTTTTTACAATCAATTACAAATTTAACAGCTTGGAGCACGACTTCATTCCTTCCTATTTTTCTATTCTCTTTATACCTTGGTTCTTCTATGCCATTATTAAAGTCCTTTAAAGCACAATTGTCAAATAATAATTTTTTCAAATGAAGCTGAAAAAATAAATTAGATGAAGACCCCGTGTATTTTTCTTCCCTTTCAAATTTTTCAAACTGTCTTTCTAAGTACCATTTTTTACTTTGAGAAGTCTTTACTTTACCTTCTATAAATAAAACTTTTTTGTCTTTTGGATCTTCATATTCAATAATTATAACCAAATCAGAATCGCCAAAACGAGAAAACGATTGTTCTAGCAGAATTGTGTAATCAGTAATTATTTTTTCTGATTCTTCAATTTCAGGTATGTTAATTAATTTTATAAATTCACGCATTAACTGCTTATCCTCGCCAATAGAGAATATCAAAGAATTAATTATGCCACGTTCTGAATAGCCTAGAATTTTCATATTTTATTCTTTTTACATACCGAAATTATTAATCCTCGTATTTAATCATTGCCTGACAATATACAAAATGAAAAGAGTCTTTATTTGAGACTGACACGCCACCTTGAAGTTTGTATCCTTTTTCTAAATAATAGATGACGCTCTTTTCAAAATCAGTGCGAAAAATTTCAAAATCCAGATTTTGATTATTTTCTAAAATTGCACTTTCTTCAATTTTTAGCTTCTGTATTTCACTTTTTGCTTCAGCAATTTTTTTAGCAATAGCTACGATGTTTCTTTGATGGTTTTTAATTTTTTCAGAGAATTCTGCTTTATAGCCATCCTCTAAATTACGTGAATATTCTAGGGGATGCGAATTATTGTATTTTGCTTTATAAAATAAAATTTCGTCCATAGTTACTTTATAAGTTGAAAAATCTTCAACTGTTTGCAAAAGAGTATCAACGTATTTAATTTCTTCTTCAAGAAGTATTTTTTTGTTTTCCTGGATTACAATTTCATCTTCAATATTTTTTATAGTTAAAGCTAACTTTAGACCATTTCCCTTGTTTGGTTGGGAATAATATTGGTTTTCTTCATAATTAGCTTTCCTAACTTCTACAACTATATAATCTATAATTTTTCTATTCATAATTATACAAACATTTGCTGTAACAAACCTTTTTTAAATGTTTGTGTTTGGGTAATTTGTTTATTGGTACTTTCTATTTTTGTATCGATACCTGATAAAAAATTTGCTATTTTTTGTTGTTCTTGAAATGAAGGTATAGTTAATGAAATATTCAAAAAATCATTTACCCCAATGTTCAATAACCCGTGATTTCTTGCACCCTCTTGGGCTACCTTTTCGATTTCTTTATTATGAAGTCCAAATTCAAAATATTGCTCCATATAATTTAATGAGACCATATTATTAAAGCAAAAACATATATATAAAGTTGAAACAACACCTTTTTCATATTTTTTTAGTCTTTTAATAGCTCCCATTGGATATCCATTGGAGTAACTTTTATTATAAGCAAAATCATTTTTTTCTAGAAGATAATATTTTGTAACATCTTTTGCTGAAACAGATTTATTGAAATATTCTAATTGACTAACTAATCCAAGTTGAGCCGATATCGTTAAAACATTAAGATTATTTTCTTTATTTTTTCTAACAACTCTATTTGCAACTTCCCCCAACTTCTTCTCCTCCCAATCCGGATAATCCTCCCCATTGTCATCTTTAAACCGCAATTTACCAGAGAACAATTTTTGCATTACGCCCTTTTTGTATTTTTCTAATAATTCTTTTTTGCGAGAAAGTTGCTGTATTTTTTCATCCACTGCACTTAAAAAAGAGGCTATTTTTTGTTGTTCTGGGAGGCTCGGTATAATAATTGGCAATGTTTTAATATCACCTATCGTAAAACCTTTAATAGAAGTTCCTTGAGAAAAATTAACTAAAATTTGTTTCTTAGCTATTAAAAAATAACCAACAAAATAGCTGTTACATTTATTTGGAATGAAATTACAAAAATCTTGACTTGTACATAATTCAATTTTATTAATTGCTAATTTTCCAACCCCAACTCTTGAAACTAATAATATACTATTAGCTGGAATAATTTTAGTTGCACTTTCTTTGACAGCATCTTCATTAAGAAATCGATGGATATTAATTTCATGAAGATTTCCATCATAGATATCAGAACTAGAAATCCAAGGAATATTACCTTTCCAATGTTTTTCGTTTGTAGTACTTGGAGTTCCTCCACCTTTAAATTCGCCTAAACTACCAAATTTTTTTAATGCAAATTCATTATTAAATTCCTTAAACCTCAATTTCGGAACTAATTTTTTTTTCTTCTCGCTATGTAAAGTTACTGTACTCATTAAAATGGTCTTTCAATTCCTAATTCCTCACAAAAATCAGCAATAGTAGTATCTGTAGCTTTACCAAAAATTGCTAATTCTCTTAATTCATCCGTTATTACTTTTAAATCTATAGTATTTTCTTCTTCAAAAGTATCTACATAACGAGGAATATTCAGATTGTAATCTTGAGACACAATAAATTGCGTCTGTACGAGATGGCTATATTTTTCTTCTGTTGAGCGATTTTTGTATGTGTCAATGATTTTGCCAATATCCTCTGTACGCAATACATTTTGTGTTTTTACCTTTTCGAAATGCTGGCTGGCATCAATAAACAAAATGTCATTTGGATTTTCTCTTCTTTTCTTCAAAACTAAAATACAAGTCGGAATACTTGTACCGTAAAAAATATTGGCTGGCAAACCAATTACGGCATCCAGATAATTTTTATCTTTTATCAAATATTCACGTATGTGTCCTTCGGCACCGCCACGAAATAAAACACCGTGAGGCAGGACAACTGCCATTGTTCCGTTATCGTCTAATTGGTGCACCATGTGTTGTACAAAAGCAAAATCGGCTTTACTGCTTGGAGCTAATTTACCGTAAGCAGAAAAACGTTCGTCATTCATAAACAAAGGACTTGCGCTCCAATTTGCAGAAAATGGAGGATTTGCAACAATAGCTTCAAAACGCATATCGTAATGTTGGGGGCGTTCTAAGGTATCTTCGTTTTTAATATCAAAACGTTTGTAATGTACATCGTGCATAATCATGTTCATACGACATAAGTTATAAGTTGTAGGATTCATTTCCTGTCCGAAAAAAGCATTAACCGTTTTTACTTCTTTGGCAACACGTAATAATAAGGATCCAGAACCACAAGTTGGGTCATAAACACTTTTAAGTTTGTCTTTACCAACCGTTACCAATTGTGCCAAAATACTACTTACTTGTTGTGGCGTATAAAATTCACCTGCTTTTTTTCCCGCACCACTAGCAAATTTTCCAATTAAATATTCGTAGGCATCTCCCAAAACATCACTATCGACATTTTCTAAATCAAAATCAATTTCATCCAAATGCACAAGTACTTTGACAATCAATTCATTTTTATCTGATTCAGATTTTCCTAATTTATGAGAAGTTAAATCCAAGTCGGAAAATAAATTTCCAAAATCTTCTTCACTTTCAGTGCCCATTGTACTTTGCTCAATGTGCGTCAATACTTTGGCTAAATCTCCTAAAATAAAATTATTTTTTCCGCCTGCATTTCCTCTTCTCGCCAATTCAGAAAATAATTCAGATGGTTCTAAGAAAAAACCAAGTTTATCAATCGCTAATGATTTTAATTCCTGCATTAATAAAGCTTCGTCTGAATGTCCTTCAACTTCCTGAAAAGTCAAACCATCTGGCTTCAGGATTTCGTTGGCATACAGATCCATTTTTGTACTCAAATACTTGTAGAAAATAAAACCTAATATGTAATCTCTGAAATCATCAGCATCCATTTTCCCACGAAGGGTGTTAGCGATATTCCAGAGTTGTTGTTCTAATTTTTGTTTTTGTTCGGCTGCCATTAAGCAATTATTGTTTTGAATTTATTATGAGTGCTAAAGTATTGAATATATATGGAAGGGTAAAGAGGAAAGCAATAAAGTACTTTAAAAAATATTTTTCATCTTCCAATTTGAAATAATTAATTTAATACTCCATTATCCAATAAAATAATATCTTTAAAATCCATTTACTGCTCATTTTTATTTCTGTAATAGGAAATTATAGCATCACATATTTTACTTATTGAAAAAGCACTAGCGACAAGTTTAAAACATTTCGCTGCACGGTAAGCTCTTTCCGCGGGTAAACACGCAAACAAAACAATCAAAAAACATACTAAACAAGACATTATTATTAAATTATTCATCACATCTATATTTTTATTAGAATTCATTTTCTCACTTAAGTTTACAAATTGAAGAATCATTTTTTTAATATGGTGTGACATCAAATTATCACATTTATTAAATTAAAATTCATCGCAATTCGTTTTGCGAAGATATTTGTGTGACATGAAAAAAAATAGGACACATAAAAACATAAAAAAAAGAATTATAAAACTTTAATAATCAATATATTGAGATTTTATTTGAATTTTAAAGAATTAAAAATCCAACAATAATAAGATTTTCAAGAGGACAAATCCGGCAAATTTTTTTTTGTCCTCTTTATTGAAATATATAATGATAGATAAAAAGCTTCACAAATAATATAACAAGAAGAGACAGTAATATACTGTCTCTTCTTTTTTGAACTTAAATTCATTAATCCTTTGGCTTATGGATATGAGGTTTGAGATCAGGATGTTTTTCCCGCTTTTCTGGTGTAACTCGTCTTCTTTCATCTGGAGTTCCATCTGGTTTATTTGGTTTCGGTCCTGGCTTAATAGCTTCAATTGTTCCCATAATATTTATTTTATTTATTAATTAAGATTGAGTGACTATCACTTATCTTAAACCAAATAACCTGAATAAATTCAAATTTAATTTATGGAAAACCATAAATAAAAAAAAATATGTTCCTGCTCGCATCGATACTAAGTGGTTTCATAACTAGTTTTTATTTTTAGTTTAGATAAACCCGTATAAGTACGCATTGCTTTGTATTTAATAATTGGTACTCTTGTTATAAATTAATTTAAGGAATTATGGTTTTCCGTAAGGAGTTTAACTTTTAAATTCTAAAATTTGTTTGATGTTGAAAATCATAAGATTTTCATTTTTGTTTTAAATTAAAATAAAATACAGTTGAAAGATACATTTCTATTAAAAGAAATTGCAGATTGGCAATTAGATTCTGAAACGTCAATAGTAGAATTACCCTCTGTTCAAAGAGGTTTTGTTTGGAAACCAAAACAAATAGAGGATTTATGGGATTCTATCTTGAGAGGATATCCTATAGGTTCTTTTTTGTTTTCAAAAACTAGCAGCAAACTACATTTGATGGATGGCCAACAAAGAGCAACATCCATATTTTTAGGACATTTTAATCCTTACAATGCAAATGATGCTACCAAAGCGTGGGCTATAAAAGGAGAATTACCAATTGTTTGGTTAGATATTAAACCTGAGATAAAACCAGAGACAAGTAAATATTTATTCCGTTTAACAACGCGTTCGCATCCTTGGGGCTATCAGGCAAATAATAATGACAAAAAGTTAACCGTATCAGAAAGACGAAAAGCTTTAGACTTATTTAAACTACATCACGATAATAAAGGAGGTTATACCTCATTTAAGAACACAACGACATTTCCGTTTGATGCTTCATATCCTATACCATTAGCTTTTATTATTGAATCAAAAGATAGTGATGAGCTAATAGTAAAACTAGAAGAACATTTACCTGATTACTTTTCTACCTTAAGAGGTGGTTTTGCAGACAAAAATGAATTTGTTAATCTACTTAAGACAGAATTAAAACAAGAACTGTACGATATTTTTGATAGTGTAAAGAAACTTGGCAAGCTACAAATCAAATCAAATATCATTGAAGATCGGGTTTTACAGGAAGAAAACGAAACTGAAAACCCTACTCTATTTGTTAGAATAAATTCATCAGGAACGACCTTAAATGGGGATGATCTAATCTATTCTATTTACAAAGCAATTTTTCCAGATGCCAAGAAGTTAATGGAAAACATTGGTTTAGATTTTATTACGCCTACACAAGTACTTTCATTAGCTTCTCGTATAGTAGCTTCTGATCTAAGCCAAAATACCTATGTTAAGAAAATTAATGTAAGAGATTTTCAGCGTAGGATAAAAAATGATGAATTTAAAGAAGGCTTGAAAAATCAAATTCAAACGCAAGAATTAAAATTGTTATTTGCACAAGCAATAAAAATTTTATCCTGTGAAGATAACTCGTTATTTGACGGTAAAGTCCCACCAGTCATTATTAAACAGTTTATTAAAAGAAATCAAGATTTATTTTTGTTCTTTGTTTATTGGCTACGAATCAATAAAATAGAATTAACCGACCAGATTAAACTTAAAATGGCAGGTAAATTATTCTCATTTGCTTGGTTTGATTTTGCTGATATTCCACGCTTGTGGAATAAAAAAATTGATACTAAACAATTCTGGGAAGAACCTTTGAATGAATTATTCTGGTGGGATGATAACTACGGCATCCACTTTTTGATTCAACCTGATTTATTAAGAAAATATTATTTACAACCAAAAGTAGAAAATAGGTTTATCAGTGAAGATAAAGATAGATGGGGTCTTTTGGAGGAAGGAGTTGGTACCGAAATAATAAAGTATTACAATAATGTCAAAGCACAAAATTATGATTTCCCAACAGCAAATGAATACTTCTATAAATTCATCGGCAGAATTCAACACAACAGACAACTAATTTTATTGGCACAAAGAGAATACATTAATACCTCTTTTGGAGATTACAATCAAATGGATGATATGGATGACACTAATGTTCCTTGGGATTGGGATCACATATATCCAAGCGAATGGGTTTATCGCAAAGAGTATTGTAATAGAAGTATTAGAGATTGGAATAATTCAAACGGAAATTTCCGAGCTATGTCACTTGAGCAAAACAGAAGTGAAAGTAATACAGCTTCTCCTAAAGAACGACTTTCTCTCGCTGAAATAAGAAAATACTCATTTATAAATGAAGATTGGCAGTATTGGCAAAATTTAGAGAAAAGAATTTGGGATGATAAAGTAGAAAATCATTTTCGAGCAATAACTTCTAGAATGATAAATATTTATGGGAAATTTTGGGATGATTTTAAAATAGATGAATTAATAAACATAAATACTCCTTAACAATTACATATTTAATTAAGCATGAAAAGCAAAATAATCCAACTGCGTACTTTCCTAAAACGAAACAAAATATTTTTTGAAGTTTTAGCAGCAACTGCATTAACCATAACAAGTATTTTTGTCTCTTTTAAAGCAAATAACATATCCAAGAGACAAATGGAAATTATGGAATTGGAAAATACTCCAAGAATAGAAATTCAGAGAACACAATTATTTACCGATTCAACAAAAACTTATCAAGTAACTAAATGGCTAGTTTTTAATAATAATAGTAAGATATCAAATTTTGAAATTGAGAAAGAGATTTCCTATCTTAATATAGCTAAAAAAAACAGAGAAGAAATAAGCATTCCTGTAATAGAATATCTGAATCCCTCAGGTAAATTAAGTGGACAAAACGAAGGTTTAATATATGAATTTGATAACATTAATAGTTTTCATGACGAGTTTGTAACTAGCCAAAAACTTTTAGAATACGGGGCTGTTGATGTAAAAAGTTTTATTGAAATATCATATCATGATGTTTTGGGAAGAAAAGAAATAAAGTATTTTCAAATATTACCGTTAATTCAAGAAATTTCAAAAACTGATTGGGATTTGACATATGAAGATTGGAGTAATAAAAGCAATAATGCTATATATCTAAAATATATTGAAAAGAACATTAAGCAAATAAAAAAATAAAAATTCGGATAACTTAAAAGTCTTTTCTGACTTTGCAAAATTTCTATAAAACCTTAAAGGCTAGTACTCCAAAAGTACCGCTTTTAGGGTTTTCTTTTTTACCTCTCTCTTACTGATATTATCATTCTATTAATTTTAAAAAACCTTTTACTACCACTTTAATAACTTTTCCTAGCAATCTCTTAGAAATACCAAGCCATATATTTACGAATCGATCTAATCAAAACAGTACAATCATGAGTAAATTTTCCGAGCAGGTACACGTTTCTATCAGCAGTTTTTCGCAAAACGTTATTTATTACGATTTGCAGCTTTCTCAAAAAATGGCAGAGCATCATTATTTTTCTTTTATGTGGCAGTACACCGCCAAAGCCGTAATCGAACCCACTGATCAGGCGGCTGCTTTAAGCAAACATATTGGCGCAGAAGTTATTTTTACGTTTAAAGTCAACGGCATCCAATTAATGTCCAAAGGAATCATAAACGGCGTTGAATCGGTTGACCGCCACGGAAGTCCGGCCGGAATATTGGTTTCGGGAATCAGCCACACCGTTGTCATTGATGACATGAAAAAATCAAGAATCTTTATGGAAAAGAACCTTCAGGATATTGCACTGGAAATCTTTTCAGAAGAAAGTTCCGGAGAGTTTTATCAGCGTGAAGCCATTTTGCTCACTTACACCAAACCCTTCAAATACAAACCCCAATACAACGAAACCAGTTTTGAATTCCTAAAACGATTAGCAACACGTTACGGACAATGGTTTTACTTCGACGGCATGCGCATGCAATTCGGGCAAACGAAAACCAGCAAAGTAAAACTCATTAACGGTTCTTCGCTTCATCAATTTAAGATTCAGGCACAGTTGGTTTCGCATAAAACTTCTTTTGGCGGATACGACGCCAACAACGCATCAAACATCAAAAACGCCTCTGAAAAAAGCACCAGCGGAAGTCAGGATCGTTTTGCAAAATCGGTTGGTTTCAATCAGGGATCAATCGCACGTCAGGGTTTAAGCAATGGCGCGTATACCAACAACGCCCAAAACAAAGACGAAATCGACGAAATGGTCAAACTGCAAACCGCAGGCAGAGATGCCAACAGTATTTTTTACAGCGGTACCTCCTATTTACCAATCGGTCTCGGACAAGTTTTCACCATCCAAAACAAAACCGTAGAACACGAATTAATAGCCATCGAAATAACCCACCACTCCGAAGTAAACGGAAACTACAGCTGCGAATTCAAAGCCATTCCCGCCGATGTCGCCGCACCACATTACACAGACGTAACCTCTTTCGCCACCGCCGACAGCCAGTCCGCCTTGGTAAAAGACAACAACGACCCCGAAGGCATGGGCCGCATCAAAGTCGATTTCTATTGGCCCGGCTGGGGAAATACGAGTGAATGGATGCGCGTAGTACAACCCTATGCAGGCGCAGATAAAGGACTCTACTTCAGACCCGAAATTGGCGAGGAAGTCCGCATAGCTTTCGAAGGCAACAATGTCGATTGTCCCTATGTATCCGGAACGTATTACAACGGACAGGCAAAACCTGAATTCTTCGATTCCGATAATAGTATAAAAGGCTGGAAATTAAGATTTGGACAGTTATTCAAATTCATTGAAAAAGTTGGCATCTGGCTTTCTGACCCGAGCGGAAATGAAATTCATTTGGATGAGGAGGGTAAAAATATAAATGCCACCACTCCGGAAACTTTCACCATACGTGCTAAGAATATTGTTTTTGAAGCTACTGAAAGTATTACTTATACGGCTGGAATGCATATTACAGAGGATGCTGGACTTAACCATACTATCAAAGCCGGAGCAAATATGATACAAAATGCAGAAGAAGATTATTATGTAAGAGCTAAAAACATTACAAAACTCGCAAGTGAAAACTATTCTGCAGATGCGAAAGATATATCCAGAAATGCTTCTGGTAAAATTGAATCTATTTCCTTTGGTGATCACACTCAAAATAGCAAAGGTAAGTTTGAAAACAACTCAGGTGAAAACTCAACTAACTGTTGATTATGGGAAAGATAACTATACTAGCAAATAATATTTCCGAAGAAGCTTCAGGAAATATTCGAAGTGATGCATCATATATTGTCAATCAATCAGGAGGTAAAATAATTCAAAATAGCGAGAAAGGGATTAATTATAACAATTATCAGGATAGACAACCACCAACTGATATACGCATTAAAAAAGTAGAAGGACCATATGATAGTAATGATAAATTGATTGATAAAATTGAGTTAGGCAAGTTTTATTCTTTTAAAGCCACTCCTACTCGAAAACCAACATTTATTGAAATTGCTTTGCTAAAATGGGCTATAAAACTTGATGATAATAAAAAGGAAATAATTGATGGAGTAGCCTCACAAAATAAATTAGAAGGAGAAAAAATAAGAATTTCATTTAAGATTAATCATGATTTTGAGAAAGCAAGAATTTATGCTTTTTATCAAAAGCCTGATGATTTGGTTAGTGTTGAACTGAGTTTGAAGAAACTTAAATTTCCGATGTTGATATTGCAAAGTATAAGCAGAAAAGGAAAAAAAACAATTTTAAATTCTAAAGGGTTTAAAGAAAGTAGTAATGAAATTGCTGTAGATCTATTGTATAATGACTATCAAGAAAATGAAGTCGGATTTCAAAAATTAAGAACTGAAATTTATAACGAATCATTTGCCACTCATAAACAAGATGGCACATTTGATTTTAAGGCTAGAGATAAAAAAGCTTCGGAAAAGACTGATTTGATAATAGAAAAGATTATGCTTTTTTCTAAGAAAAATGATAATGAATTATTTGAAATCTTCAGAAGTAATGCAGAATCTGTTTCAAGAGGAAAATTAGAAGATAACATTCTTAGAATGATCTTAAAAATGGAAAACAACGAAGGGGGTGAATATTCAAATAGTGATTTAACAAACGCTGTAATAGAGCATGAAAACACACAAACATTTATTTCGAATGTAAAAAAATGGACAACACATTATTTAAAATTAGATAAAATTAAAAATAACTTAGAAACATTAAGAATAGTTGATGATTCAGAAGGATTGATTTATAATTCTAATTTTAAAGAAATAGTTGACAAACCCAGATTTAACAACTATTCAGATACTTTATCAGGGATTCAAATTGCTATAAATGATGTATGGTCGTATAAAATTTTTATTACACAATTGAATTTAGACAATAATAATCCTCACGGAGAATTACATTTTGATTTTTATGATCACTTTGGTCTTGATTTTCCAGATATAGAAAAATATGATAATGACATTTTTATTGCTTGGTTTATATTACAACACTTTAGAGGTTATAAACCATTTATTACTAGAGTTTCTTTTGCATCAAAATTTTAATAAACTATGAATAAAACTTATTTTTTTAGTTCGAAAAAAATATTGGAGTTTTCAATAATTCTGGTATTATCTTTTTGGATATTTTCTATCCAATTTGGAGGTATTCCTTCTGGAGAATGGTTATCCTTAAATGTTTTTCCAATAATTGCGGGGCTTCTTACTTGGATTATTTTTAATATAATTTTATTAATCATAAAAAATAACTCGCAAAACATCAAATATCTATTTTGCTTTATTGTCACAGTAATACCCTCAATTATAATAATTCTATTTCTTTTGAAAAAGATGTGAAATTTGAATTTTGAAAATTTAATATTCTATATGAGCTCTATTCTGCGAAAATTTTCTTGATTCTCTAATAAACTTTTTCAAAGGCTTGATAAAAAAAAGTTAAAACTGTTTTGTCAAATATTGTCAATATTAAGTCAAAAGCTCTTTAATATTTTGGCAATCCATTGGAAATACCCAGACCTATATTTACGAAACGATCTAATCAAAACAGTACAATCATGAGTAAATTTTCCGAGCAGGTACACATTTCTATCAGCAGTTTTTCGCAAAACGTTATTTATTACGATTTGCAGCTTTCACAAAAAATGACAGAGCATCATAATTTTTCTTTTATGTGGCAGTATACCGCCAAAGCCGTAATCGAGCCCGCTGATCAGGCGGCTGCTTTGAGCAAACATATAGGTGCAGAAGTCATTTTCACGTTTAAAGTCAACGGCATTCAATTAATGTCTAAAGGAATAATAAACGGCGTTGAATCGGTTGACCGCCACGGAAGTCCGGCCGGAATATTGGTTTCAGGAATCAGCCATACGGTTGTCATTGATGACATGAAAAAATCCAGAATCTTTCTCGAAAAGAATCTTCAGGATATTGCACTGGAAATCTTTTCAGAAGAAAGTTCCGGAGAATTTTATCAGCGCGAAGCCATCTTGCCTACTTTCACAAAACCCTTCAAATACAAACCGCAATACAACGAAACCAGTTTTGAATTCCTGAAACGATTAGCAACACGTTACGGACAATGGTTTTATTTTGACGGCATGCGCATGCAATTCGGCCAAACCAAAACTAGCAAAGTAAAACTCATCAACGGTTCTTCGCTGCATCACTTTAAGATTCAGGCACAGTTGGTTTCGCATAAAACTTCTTTTGGCGGATACGATTCCAACAACGCATCAAACATCAAAAACGCCTCCGAAAAAAGCTCCAGCGGAAGTCAGGATCGTTTTGCAAAATCGGTTGGTTTCAATCAGGGATCGATCGCGCGTCAGGGTTTAAGCAATGCCGCCTATACCAACAACGCTCAAACCAAAGATGAAATCGACGGAATGGTCAAACTGCAAACCGCAGGCAGAGACGCCAACAGTATTTTTTACAGCGGTACCTCCTATTTACCAATCGGCCTCGGACAAGTTTTCACCATCCAAAACAAAACCGTAGAACACGAACTAGTAGCCATCGAAATAACCCACCACTCCGAAGTAAACGGAAACTACAGCTGCGAGTTCAAAGCCATCCCCGCCGATGTCGCCGCACCGCATTACACCGACGTCACCTCTTTCGCAACCGCCGAAAGCCAGTCCGCCCTCGTAAAAGACAACAACGACCCCGAAGGCATGGGCCGCATCAAAGTCGATTTCTATTGGCCCGGCTGGGGAAATACGAGTGAATGGATGCGTATGATACAGCCTCACTCTGGCTCAGGAAAAGGATTTTATTTTATTCCTGAAATTGGCGAAGAAGTATTAATAGGTTTTGAAGGTAGCAATGTTGATTGTCCTTTCGTTATGGGAACCCAATACAACGGACAAGCATCTTCTGGCTACAGCACACCCAAAAATGATTTAAAAGTCATTCGAACCCGATCTGGAATTATAATAATTCTTAACGATGCTGATGGAAGCGTTTTAATCCAAGACCCAAGCGGAAACAAATATTTCATGGACGGAAATGGAAATATAGAGTTAGAAGCTCCCAAAAATATGACTTTCAATGCAGGAGAAGACATCAATATGAATGCAGGACAAAACATGACCACAACAATAGGACTCAATAAAACGGATACTATTGGCGGCAATCATACTGAAACTATTACTGGCTCGAAAACCATTTCTATTGGTATCAATTTTATCCTAAATGTTATAGGAAACATGGCTGAATGGATAAAAGGAAATAAAGAAACGGAGAGTAAAGATATTAAGGAAATGGCTCAGGAAGTACTTTTAAACAGTGTTGAGAAAAGTATAAATGTAAGAGGTGCCAAAAATGTAAACAACCACAGTGGCGAAACATCTAAAAACGGTTAATCATGAGCATAACAAGAATTATTGGCGGTAAACTAACTAAAACTGCCACAACCGGAAATATAGACATACGTGCAACAGAAGGAAATGTAGATTTTATTGCTGCTCAGCATAATATATGGCATGGAGAACAAGAAGGTATTATCTATCATGGTTATGAACCTCTGCATCCTGCAGATTCATTGGTAAATGAAATCTCTATCACGCTAAATATTTTTTTTGATGGCACACAAAACAATAAAACCAATACGGAAGAAGGTAAAAATTATCAAGCATCAAATCACGAAGATGATAGTTATACTAACGACTACAGTAATGTCGCCCGTGGTTACGATTCCATAGACGCAGCAATTCCTTTTCATGAAAAAATTTATGTAGAAGGAATTGCTACTCAGGATTTAGAAAAAGATGATGTTGTACCTGATGTTGCAATAGGTATGGGAAGCCGTGGTATTGTTGCCAAAGTGACAAAAGCATGTATCATGGCTGGAAAAAAATTTAAACAGAAAAAATATCAAGATAAAAAAATAGATGAAATAAAAGTAAATGTTTTTGGTTTTAGCCGCGGTGCGGCAGCAGCAAGACATTTTTTACATGTTGGAAACAGTCCTGCTAAATTACAATTGTTAGATCGTGAATATGCTTATGCTATTCCTCCTTCTGTAAGCGATACAAATCCAGATTATATAAAAATTAAAAGAGATGAACCCCTTGTAAATAAACATGGCTATTTTGCTGCCTGTCTTTTAGATAATGACATAAGACCAAAAAAAATCAATTTTAATTTCGTGGGTTTATACGATACAGTAGCCTCGCACGGAGTTTATCATGGCAATGATGTGAAAGATTTACATCTTGATGCAGTAGAAAAAGCCTATTTTGTTTTTCAGATTTCGGCAGATGATGAATATCGTGAAAACTTTGACTTAACCGATATTACAAGTGCCGGTATCAATGGGCTAGAATATACACTGCCAGGTGTACATTCAGACATTGGAGGCTCATATAGAGATCGGGCTTTCGAAAGAGCCGTTTTGTATTATAAAAAAGAATCTCTTTACAATGAGATGATCCACAACGCTAAAGAAGAAGTCTCCAAATTTAAAGAGATTGTTCTAAGAGAAGGCTGGTACAAAGATTATCAAATAGACGCGGGGTCGTTTCCCGAATCATTTATTAATCCAAAAAAGAAAAAAGAAAAATTTGAAAATATGGAAGATACCTATTATAGCGTAATAGGCACAAGGAAAATGAGAAACACTTATGATAAAATCCCACTCAAAAAAATGTTTTTTTATTCTAAACAGTTTGGGGTAATTTATAATGATAATAAGCTGAGTAAACTTCATGAAATTGAAGATCCTTTTTTACAAAAGATATACAATCAACTTTTAAACTACATAGTAGCCTGCAATAATTTGCGCAACAGTTATGTGAAACAAAAATCTTGGGATTCTGAAAAATATTTGACTGAATTAAGACAAATATCGTATCTGGATTACATAGACTCTCAAGATTTAAAAACATTGCGGAATGAATATTTACACTGGTCTGTAAAAGCCAATGAATTTGGTTTAGGATCAAGAGAAAGCCAGGCACCATCAAAAGAAGGAGCATTAGAACATCAATACAGAAAAAGAGAGATTCATCATGGCTAAGAACAAATACACACTTATATATTCTATTCTATTAAATATTCTATTTCAACCATTAATAAGCTGCCAAATGAAAAAAGAACTGCCTGAATTTCATGTAGAAATGTCACATCCCGAAAATAGATATATAATTGAACCTGTATATGACCGCATTAAAACACTTGAAGGTGTTAGAGCTGGATTTCCTTATGGAGGCTCTTCTGGTGAATGGGGGGATGCTCATGCCACATGGACTGAACAGCACGGTACTCCTATTGGAGCTGATATTACGTACTATGCCGATTATGAAGATACTTTCTACCATTTAAATGTAGATTTCCCAATAGATACCATAAAAGACTGGACAAAAAGATTTTATCCTAGTTCAGAAGTTGAAGAAAATCATGATGAATTACAAGAATACATTTATGACAGAAAACCATCACAAAGAAGAACTTATATAGAATTTAGAGATCTTATTTTTGGTTTTGCCCCAAAAGGAATGGTCGTTGTTTGGTTACGTTATGGCGGTACGCAAAAAGAACTTGGACGTTATCAGGCACAAAGAGTTAAGGATGATCAGGCTTTAGAGGCAAAACTTTTTGCTTCATGGTCTATGAAACGACAAGAAGTTAGAAAAATGTCTTTAATATCTGATGCAAGTCCGGAAAAATGGGACAACTATCGTATAAAATACTTTTGGAAACCTGCAATCACTTCTAAGAATAAAAACTTCAGGCTCTTTTGGGTATTAACAGATTATTTTAACGCTGAATTTGAAAACAAATTACGCCCGATGGTATTACATCCTAAAAAAGAAAAAAGAGCAATTCCAAATCTTATTACTTTTTTTTGGGAAACTGGTAAAGGAGAAAAATATGAAGGCCGAGCCTTTTTTAATTGGGAAAAAACCAATGAACTGTTTAAAAATGAAGATAACGGCGATAATGAAATTCAAATAAAAATTAATCCTGACAATAGCGATTTTGAAGTACTAATAAATGGCCACCCTTTAGAAACAATCAATAAAAGAGTTTTTACAACTGATAGGGAATTTAAAGAATCTTATAAATAATTTTTCCTGATATTGAAGAGGTTTAAAAAATGTTTTTAGTTAAAGAAAATCTATCAATGCAAAATGACAAAATCTTATGAAAAAAAATATTTTTTTTCTCTTTACTATAATTCTGATATTTTTATCATCTGATTTAATTATTACCCTTTGGTTCATTTTAACTATTGGCTCAACAGTATCAAATATTACTATCAATTCGATACGATATATTTTTATGCATTATGGGTTTGCGTTAAGTATAGTACCGACCATTTCTTATATAATTATATATTTCTTACATAAGAAAATTAAAACTCGTTGGATTTTCTATTTATCTGCATTTCTCATTCTATGCTCTTGTTTATATTTTATGGCTTATATTTTTGTGTGGTTTAGTCTGGTTGGCATTATAAAGAACGATCTCTTTACTCAATAAACAATTAGATAGTAATTTAGTATTGAAATTAAATTGATCCCAATCACTTAAAAAAACCTGCGTAAAATCTAACAGAATTTTACGCAGTCTTTTTATTCTAACATTTTACCTACAATTACCAACCCTTCACAGCCCCACCTTTAAACTCACGAATAGCTGCCTGCTCTACTTCTGCAGATTGGAATGCCTGAAGAAACTGTTTTACTTTTTCTTCATTTTTATTATCTTCACGGCTTACCACCAGATTTACGTATGGAGAATCTTTATCTTCTACAAATAAGGCATCACGTGCAGGAACTAAGCCTGCCTGAGAAGCAAAAGTATTGTTAATTATAGCAATCGAAACATTTTGATCGTCTAAAGCACGTGGCAACTGAGGTGCTTCTAATTCTAATATTTTAAGGTTTTTAGGATTACTTACAATGTCGGTTACTTTAGGCAACAGACCAACTCCGGCACGCAATTTCAATAAACCGTTTTTTTCTAAAAGCAATAATGAACGTCCACCGTTTGTTGGATCATTTGGAATAATGATCGTGCTTTCGTTTTTCAATTCGGCAAGACTTTTTATCTTTTTAGAATAAGCCGCAATCGGATACACAAATGTTTTTCCAATAATGGCTAATTTATAACCGCGTTGTTTTGATTGCTCATCCAAATAAGGTTTGTGCTGAAAAGCATTGGCATCAATATCGCCCTGACTCAACGCTTCGTTTGGAATAACATAATCATTAAACGAAACCAATTCCACCTCAAGGCCATATTTTTCCTTGGCTACTTTTTTAGCCGCTTCTGCCACTTTCAATTCTGGTCCGGAAGCAACTCCTACTTTAATATGGTGCGGATCGTTCTTTTTGTTTTCGCCACAATTTGATAAAACAAGTGATAAAGCTATAATTCCGGCTGTTTTAAAGAAATTTAATTTAGTATTCATCTTTATATTTTTTAATTTTAATTTTAATTTTAATTTTTAATTGGCAATTATCTGTGGTCAAATCGTTTTGATAAGGTATCACCGGCAAATTGGATAAGGAAAACCAGAATCACCAATAAAGCCAATACCGAATTCATCGTTACGGCATCATAACCAATATAACCGTACTGATAGCCCACCTGTCCTAAACCGCCCGCTCCTACTGCTCCGCCCATTGCAGAATATCCTACAAGAGTGATTAAAGTAATCGATGCAGCATTGATTAAAGATGGCAATGCTTCCGGCAATAAAACTTTATATACAATTTGAAAAGGTGTTGCGCCTAAAGCTCTTGCGGCTTCAATTAATCCAGATGGCAAACCTAAAAGACTATTTTCTACCAATCGTGCAATAAAGGGTGCTGCTCCTATACTTAACGGAACCAATGCCGCACTAACGCCAATTGATGTTCCAACAATGGCCCGGGTAAACGGAATCATCCAGACAATTAAGATGATGAAGGGAATAGAACGGAAAATATTCACCAAAATAGATAAAACTCTATTTAAAACAGGCTGTTCTAATATTTGATTTTTTCGGGTAAGGAAAAGCAAAATACCTGTTGGAAGTCCTAACAGGAAGCCGAAAAATCCAGACAAGAATGTCATGATGATCGTTTCCCAGGTTCCTTTTAACAATAATTCAATAATGGATTCAGACATAACCTATGATTTCTGTTTTAATATGTTTTGATATAAAATATTCGATTGCAGCCTTGTAGTTTTCGCGTTTGCCGGATAACTCGATCAGCATAATTCCAAAATTCACCTCACCAGCCTGATCCATCTGAGCACTAATAATTTTAAAATTAGTATCAAACAATCTCGAAACTTCTGAAATTACAGGTTCATTTACTGATTTCCCTGTCATTTCAAGTCTTAATAGTGGATTTAAATTCTCACCATCTTCCTTTTGTAATCTTTCCAGATAAACAGCAGGAATATCCAAATGCAAAGAAGAAGCAATAAATTCTCTTGTCAGTTCATGTTTGGGATCGGCAAAAATTTCGCCGACACTTCCCTGCTCTATCAGTTTTCCGTGACTAATTACGGCTACTTCATCACAAATTGATTTCACCACTTCCATCTGGTGTGTAATCAGTAAAATCGTGATGTTAAGTCGGCGATTAATATCTTTCAGTAAATTCAGAATAGATCTTGTGGTTGCGGGATCCAATGCGCTTGTTGCTTCGTCACACAATAAAACTTTTGGATTATTGGCTAACGTTCTGGCAATGGCAACTCTTTGTTTTTGTCCGCCCGAAAGACTTGCGGGATAATCGTTTGCTTTTTCGGATAAACCAACCAACTGAAGCAATTCTAAAACTCTTTCATTAATTGTTGCTTTTGAAGTTCCTGCTAATTCAAGTGGAAAAGCAACATTTTCAAAGACTGTTCTCGAAGAAAGTAAATTAAAATGCTGAAAAATCATTCCGATTTGCCTTCTTTCAATAGCAAGCTGAGCGCTTGATAATTGTATCAGGGATTTTCCATCCACAATAATTTCTCCTGAAGTTGGTCGTTCCAGTAAATTAACGCATCTGATTAAAGTACTTTTTCCCGCTCCCGAAGTTCCGATTACACCAAAAATTTTCCCTGGCGGAACCTTTAGCGAGACATCCGATAGCGCCGAAACAATTCGGTCTTTCTGATGAAAAGTTTTACTAACGTTTTTTAATTCAATCATTCTTTAATTTTAGTTTAAAAACAAAAAAGCCTTTCAAATTACTCATGAAAGGCTTTTCGAAAAAATAGTATTATTTTATATAGAAGCCCATACAATCATTACAGTTTCCCAGCACATCATTTTGTTGCTGTTATAATAATTCTTCATATTGTGGCTATTATTTCTCATTTCGTTTGCAAATTTAAAGAGTAATTTTTGATTTCACCTCATAAATCATCAAAACTTTTATTAACCTATCAAAATAGTAGATTAAATCATTTTATTAGTTATTAGTTATACTTATTCTTTATTCTTTATTCTTTATTCTTTATTCTTTATTCTTTATTCTTTATTCTTTATTCTTTATTCTTTATTCTTTATTCTTTATTCTATTCAGCTCTTGTAAATTTTCTTAAAGCTACTTCCCTTCTACAAAACCTCTAAACTCAATCATTATAAATTATTTTAATAACACTCAAAAATTATTAATTTGATTAATAAACATACTCACCATAAATTTGTCTCATCAAAATCAAACAATTGATTTTAAATAATTAAAACAACTTAAAAAAATAGAAATCATGAAATTTACAAGAAGAGCAAACGCAAATTGGAAAGGTACAGGAATGGAAGGAAAAGGAACCATCAGTACACAAAGCACCACTTTAAACGAAGCACAATTATCTTTCAAAACCCGTTTTGAACAAGGAGTTGGAACCAACCCGGAAGAATTAATCGCAGCGGCACATTCAGGTTGTTTCACCATGCAATTAAGCTTTTTATTATCTGAAGCTGGATTTGTTCCGGAAGATTTAGATACAGTGGCAAAAGTTACTTTCGAAGACGGAACCATTACTTTAATTCAATTAGAATTGACTGGAAAAGTACCTGGAATTTCAGCAGAAGATTTTCAATTGGCAGCTCAAAAAGCAAAACAAATCTGTCCAATTTCAAAATTATTAAACACTGAAATTACATTATCTGTAACGTTGAATTAATTCAATGTCAATAACAATTTCAAAAATCAATTTCAATTTAAAATCATCTAAAATCAACAATCTAAAATTTACAATTATGAAAACAATTTCTATAAAAGAACAATTGAAATCTTATTTCTTGTTCGCCGCTTTAATCTTAAGTTTAGTATTTACAACTGTAAATGTTAACGCACAAACTAAAACTGCTGCTCCGCAAATTAAAAACGTTGTATTGGTACACGGTGCCTTCGCAGACGGTTCAGGATGGCAGGGATTGTACCAAATTTTGACTAAAAAAGGATATAACGTAACTATTGTTCAAAATCCATTAAGTTCCTTAGCAGATGATGTTGCTGCAACAAATTTAGCCTTAGACAAACAAGACGGACCAACTATTTTGGTTGGACATTCATGGGGCGGAACTGTTATTACAGAAGCCGGAAATCACCCAAAAGTAGCAGCATTGGTTTACGTAGCAGCTTTACAACCTGATAATGGAGAAAACTCTATTCAATGGCTGCAAACTGCGCCTCCGGCTCCTGAAAACGGTGTATTGGCTCCAGATGACAAAGGAATCGCTTATTATGACAAAGCTAAATTCCACGCTGGTTTTGCTGGAGATTTAAGCAAAGAACAAGCTGATTTTATGTATGCTTCTCAAGGTGCTTTCCACGCACAAGGATTTGGAACTCCTATTACAAAAGCGGCCTGGAGAGATAAACCTTCTTACGGAATTGTAGCAACTGAAGACAAAAGTATCACACCAGATATTCAACGTGCAATGTACAAACGTTCTAATACAAAAATCACAGAAATAAAAGGAAGCCATGTGGTTTTTATTTCACAACCAGAAGCTGTTTCGAAAGTTATTATCGCTGCTTCTAAGAAATTGTAAATTATGAATTGTGAATTATAAATTAATTCCTTCACATAACAAAGCCTGACTTTACGGTCGGGCTTTATTGTTTTAAAATTTATGCATTTATGTCATTCCGAGGAACGAGGAATCCCCGAGAGAAGCTCGACACAGATTGACTATTCGGAACGGAGCTACTTGCGGGGATTCCTCGTTCCTCGGAATGACAATCGAGATTAAGAAGAACAACCTTAAAAATAAAAACTCCAAATTCTAATCACAACAGATTTGGAATTTGGATTTTTTTTATTGGAATTTGTTTTTATCTACATAAACTTACTCACCGCCTTCACAAAATAAGGCGAATCGTTCCAGCGGATTTTTCGATAAGCGAAGTCTTTTTTGAGGGAATCCGGGAGGGAATTCCAGATGGCTTCGTTCATTTTTTCGAGTATTAGTTTCTTTGAAAAAGAATCGGAAACTACCAAACTGATTTCCCTTACGGGAATAGGTTCCGAGAAAGGTTTAAAAAGTCCTGATGGTGCGTCGTTCAAAATAGAAAGCTGCGGAATAATAGCAAATCCCAAATGCGCTCGGACTAAATTTTTTAAGGTTTCGATCGAACTGATATCGTAGGTAAACTGCTCTTTTATTTTATCTGAGGATTTTAAACCGCAGATATCCAGTAATTGTGCGTTATAGCAAAATTCATGATGCAGCAATAATAATTCGGTTTTATCTCCGGGCTGCATTTCATAAAACGCTTCTTTCGCCATGGGATGGGACTCATTCAAATACGCCACAAAAGGCTCTTTAAAAATGGGATGTTCAATTAAATTAGCGTTTCCGGTTGGAGTTGCCATAATAGCGACATCAATCGTTCCCGTTTCTACATCTTTCATCAACTGACCAGTATTCGATTCTCTTATAATGAAATGTACTTTTGGAGTCGCTTCTTTCATCGCTTTAATAAACAACGGAATCAGATAAGGCGATAAAGTGGAAATGATACCTACTTTAACCTCCCCTTCCAGCAAATTTTTTTCATTCACTACAAAATCCCGAATCTCATCGGCTTCACGGAGAATCTTTTTTGCGCGATTGATAATTTCGATTCCCAATATAGTTGGCGTCAACGGCACTTTATTCCGATCAAAAATCTTTATTCCGATTTCCTCTTCCAGATTCTTTAACTGAATTGTTAGTCCGGGTTGTGTCACCATACAAACTTCGGCCGCTCTTGCAAAGTGGCGTTCTTCGTCTAAGGCTACAATATATTTTAATTGCTGAATGGTCATTGATTATAATTTTATTTTATAAAGATAACAAAATATCAATTTTGATTATAAAACCATGAGAATTTTAACCGCAAAGTGCGCAAAGTTTTTTTAATCTCTAGGCTTGGTAAAAACACATCCCGAAGCCTCGGTACGCAAAGCTAGGTGGATATAGCTTTGTGAACTTTGCGTAATTCTTAGCGTACTTTGCGGTTAAACCTCAAAGTTGCTGCTTAAAATAAAGAAATTCATTAAAAAACTTCTTTTAAACAAAAACATAAAAAACCCATAATCAATTACTTAAAACACAAACATGGAAATTTTACAATATTTTTTTTAAATTCTATAATTTTTAACAAAACCAAAATCTCAAATTGTACGTATGTATCTATATACGATACTCTGGAATGGCTTAAATTCAAATGGATAAGTTTTTGGAGCATATTGAGTTTAATGACCTTCCGGGTTATCGTTTTATTTCGTTAAATTTTATAAAAGCCGTAAAAGTTTGGAAAAGCCTGAAATTCAGAGATTAAAAAAGAGTTTGCAATATTTGGAAAGCAAACAACGAGAATTAAAAAAACAGCAGGATACTGATACTCGTAGTATTGAATCAATTATTAAATACTTGAAAAAAGACATGATCCAACAGTTTAACCTAACGGATTATGATTCTTTAATCAAACAAGAAATTAAAGACACGGATGTTTTTATTACGCATGTAAAATATATTATAGAAACTACTTTTTCAAATTCAATTTGAGCGCGTAATAACTTAATTTAAAAAAGTACCTAAAACTTTAGGTACTTTTAACTATTATTACAACATAGTATCACTCATAAGTATACAATTGAAGCTTTTGAATTTCGAAATCATCAACGGCAATTCTCACATGTCTTCCCTGATGTGTCTGGTCGCCATTGAAATGACGGAATGTTTTCCAGACCGTGTTTTCAAAAGTTCCCTGATCGACTTTTAAGATTCCGACGTTAGCTGTTTTATCTTTTAATGGCTTAAAAGTGACTACAATTCCGGAACCGGCAATATAGAATTCATTTGGCGCAAGCTCAATTATAATAGCGCTTGTTGTTGGCCAGGTTTCTTCTTTGGCTCCATCAGACCAATTTAATGTGTAATCGTGTTTAAAAGTAAATTCGTAATCGCCTAACTGAATAATCTGCAACGAGTTTTCTTTATCTAGTAAAACACCGTCTATCTTATGTAATCCTTTACTAGCTTCAATAACCGGCGTTAATTGTCTGACTAAATCATATATTTTTCCAAGAGGTTCTTTTTTGGCATCAGCAACAGATTCAATAGAAAAAGGTGAAAAACCAATTGCTTCATAATGACCAATCGCATAAAGCCCTTTGAATGGTGCAGTTTTGTCGAATTTATGTTCCGGAATAAACAACGGATCTCCCTGACGTGTAAATAAGTCATTCCAATGTTTAAATGAGGGATTATAAAAATCGGGTGATAGAAAATCAATTGAATTTCCAGCAGCTTTCCAAACGTCCATAATATGAGGCAAAGGTCCTGCACTTGGATATTCTCCCGCCTTTTTTTCGGGTGCGTTCAAAGCAGCATTTACAAACATAGGAATGGCATAACTGTCTTTTCCGGCTTTGGTAACAGCATTGGTAAATTTAGAAAAATACCAGGCCATAAAAACCTCATCGGTTTGAAGGCTTTTTCCAAAGACGGCTTCCCAATTTCCTTTTGCTTTAAAACCATTTTTCTTCCAGACTTCTAAGAATTCAGGAACCAATTTTTCTTTATTTTTCTGCATGTATTGTAATAATTCCGCTGGTACTTCTTTATTGAAAGCTTCATTTGCCTGCGGGCAATAATCTCTGGCCGTTGGCAACATTCCGATTTCATTTTCAACCTGAATCATGATTACAGTCTGCTCCTTTTGATCATAATTTTTAAGATGTGCCATCAATTTCTGAAAAGCATTTATATCCGCCTTCAGATTGTTTTCACTAAAAGGTGTTAGTATTTCATGACTTTTGTTTTTATCATCTTTGACTCTCGGATATTTCTTCTGATTTAACTTTACCCATGCCGGAGCATGACTTGACATACTATTTTTCCAGGATCCAAACCAAAGGAAAATCAGTTTTAAATCTTCTTTTCGAGCGCGCAGGATTAAGTCATCAACCAAAGAAAAATCAAATCTACCTTCCTCCTTTTCTATTAGTTCCCAATAAATTGGAGTCAGGACTGTATTTAGATTCATATCCTTTAGCTTAGGCCAAATAGATTCCATACTTTCCATACTGGTAGCCGAAGAATTTCCTAGTTCTCCACCCAAAATAAGAAATGGTTTTTCGTTCACCATCAATTGTGTCTTATTTCCTTTTTTTTGAAGATGAGGTATTTTTTCCTGGCCAAAGCCGAACTGCATTGCTATCAAAAACAGTAAAAAAAGCCTCTTTTTTAGAAAATCATGCATATTTTTTATTTTAATATTAACTCAAATAAATAATCCATCTTATAAAACCAAAGTGTGATGTTATAAGATGGATTAAGGCTAAAAGGGATTTTATTATTTTTTTAATTCACCCGAAAAATCTTTACTAACGTCTTTTCCTGCAAGACCATCAGCAGTTCCTTTGTAAGCATGTTTACGAACATAATTGGCATCCCAAAGGTTTGGAGATTCGTCAGGCAACCAGAATTCGTGTTCTTTTACACTGTCAGAAACTCCCCAAATCGTAATACCATATTGTTGTGCTGCCGGAATGTGTTTTTTGTACATATCAATCACATACTGATACATTTCTGCCTGAGCTGCTTGTTGCGCAACAGTTGGCGCATTTGTTCCTAACCTGATATCCAATTCAGAAATTTTAATCAATTTTCCGCTGGCAGCTAATTTTTGGAACATTTGAGCAATCTTGCCTTTATCTGTCGTTAACGAAATGTGCATTTGCGTTCCGATACCATCAATAGTAGCACCTTTACTTTCAATGTACTTCACATATTCGATTAAACCATCACATTTACTTAAACTTGACTCCAAATTGTAATCGTTGATAAATAATTTATCTGTTGAATTTCCGTATTGACGAGCCAGTTTAAAGGCTGTTACTGCAAAATCTTTTCCAAGATATTTCGCCCATGAAAAATAGTCTGCTGCTGTATCTCCTTCATTTCCGGTTCTTAATGTTCCGTCTTCTTTCATCGGTTCATTAACCACATCCCAGGCAAAAACAGAAGTTTTATAATGCGTCATCATCTTAGAAATCCAATCCTCCATAGACTTGCCAATAATAATTGTTTTTTCAGCATCTGTTTTCTCGATCGTAACTGGTGCAGTTGGTCCTCCACTTGAATCTCCTGAAGTCACCACAACATTGTCAATGTAATAAGTACCTGCGGCTCCGCCCAAATCAAAATTCAAACCTGTTTCAGTCCCATTTCCTTTAAACTTCCACTCCACTAATTTCCATGTTGTAGAAGTAGTCTGATCGCCCTGATAATGGGCTGATGTACCTGTTGTCGAACAACGAACAGATCCCGCGGCTTCTGAACGAATCATATACGAAATTGTATAATCTTTATCTAAAGTCATTACACTTGTAAAATCAGCATGAATTTGTGTTTTCCATTGATTTGCAGCATCAGTTGTTGCATTAACCACTTTCATTGCTCCATTTCCTTCATAAGCATTTGCTGCTCCGGCAAAACTTAAAGCATCATCAGCTCCATTGTATTTTGCCCAGCCATTGATATCAGTATTAAAAGTACCATTGGCTACCAAATTAACTACCGTTGGTGTTGCATCAAGATCTGTAACAGCTAACGTATTTACATCGATAAGATAAGTTACGTTTGGAACAGATCCTAAATCAAAGTTTAATTGCAGACTATTACTTCCGACAGCAAAATCATTTGCATTTAATGTAAATTTGATTTGTTTCCATTGTGAACCTGTCATAAATGCTTCTGCTCCGCCTGTACCATCCCAATTGATCCATGGGTAACCATTTGTCAGTCCTGAAAAAGAAATACGTCCTTTACCAGCCTGATCTGATTTAATGTAAAAAGAAACCTCATAACTATGACCTGCGACAACCGGAACGCTTGGAGATGTAAGTTGTAAACTCCAATAATTAGCTGATGATGCAGAGGAAATTAATTGCACTGCTTTAGAGTTAGCCGTTAATCCTGCATTATCAACAATTGTAATTCCCTGACCTGGATTGTTTCTACTCCAATTAGAAAAAGTACCATTTTTTAAACCCGCAATATCCATTGCATTTGCTCCGCTTGACCCCGGAATAACTGTTGGTGCAATAATACTATTTAAATAACTGGCATTTTGGTTGGAATGCCAAACCAAAGTATGCCCGAAAACGGATAAACCAGCTGATTTGGTAGCCGCAATAAACGCATCCATAGTCGTAAAATTAATTTCTCCTTTTGAATTTACCATGGCGCCATGTTTCATCGCATAACCGGGAGTCACTTCATCAAAATTTTCATTGACTAATTTTCGGTATGCGGCATCGCTCATGTATAAATCAGTTCCGATTCCGTTTCCTAAAACAAAATCAGTGTAGGTTTTTAAGGTTTCATATCGACTGATTTTCTCAACCAGTTCTAAAGGCAATTCTGCTCCGGTTATGGCGCCGTGTTCCGGGTCTTTTTCCCATTCCATTAAATTATCATCGCATGATCCTAAGATCATTAGAGAGGAAGCAATTATTGGGATTATATATTTGTATTTCATTTTGTTCTATTTTTTAAATTATATGATTTATCTCTTTAAATAGTAATCTTTTGCAGATTTATATTAGTTCGGGAAATCATTATAAGTTGGTGTATTTAAGGAAACTATTCTCCAGTTATCTGTATATACTTTCACAGAAGTTGCTTTTGAAGGAAACTCTACAGTACTATCATTTCCTGTAACATCTTTCAATTTAACATCAGAATTTTCGAAGAAAATACCGAAATTTTGATACGCTGCAGCCTCACGGTAGGCTAAAACAGTTTCGAAAGTAAAAGCTTCTTTAGACCATGCATAAAATTTGTTTAATGGAATCGTAACCGTTGTCCAACCGGTCGTTTGAAAAGCAACCGATTTTCCGTCTACAATCCAAGGCACGTAATTGTAACAACCTCCAGTCCATTCACCTCCATTAAAATTATTGATTGTACATATTTTTAAAAACCCTGAATCTTTCCAGGCATCCGGTACGTAAACCTCAAACTGAAAAGCCACCTGATCCAACGCTGTGTTTGCCGGAATATAAGGTGTTAACTGTGCTCTCCAGTTATCAACACCATTTCCTGCTGTCCAAACTTCTGTACAACGGTTTTTGGCAGCATCAAAAGAAGCGATACGGGCTGGACGATGCGGAACATATTTACCTTGCGAAATATTATCTGCTCCAATTGTTCCTGACTCTAAATCTTCTGGTTGAATCATGCTTGTCGAAGTTCCCCAATAGCCGTGAGATCCGCTTCCGTCAAAATTCAATAAAAGACCTTTCTTAAAGTTAAAATAAGCAGGAGAATAAGCACCTCCATTTGAACCTTCAACAAATATTGAACCTCCAGTATCTGAAACTCCGCCTGGCATTGTAACTGTGAAAAATTCACCATCAGGATCTGATACGATTCCGGTTGTTACTGTAACATTTCCCGGAAAAACTACTTTGTTTATTTCAGTTAAACCAGCACCGGAAACTGTAATTTTTTCACCCGGATTTGGCATTGTATTCGAAATACTGCTAATAGTTGGGCTTGAAGCACGAATCTGGAATGGAAATACTGTTTCGGTATTATCGTTCACAAAACGAATTGTATTTCTGTCTGCCGGCTCTGCTTCTATAGTTGGTGTATCGCCAGAAACAGTCAAAATAATCGAATTATCCGATACAAAAACGACATTAAAATAAGTCGAATAACCGTTTATGTATACTTTTTTAAGTCCGCTAAAACCAGAACCTTCAATTCTTATCGTTTGTCCCAATCTTACAAAACTAACTTCTCTGTCAGGAACAGCTGAATTTACATCTTCCAGAAACACTTTACTGATTGCTATTGATTTACTTGCTGAATCCTCATTATCACAAGAGGTAAACAGCAATGCGCAGCACATCATGCCAAGAAACGCAAGGGGTGCCCAATATTTTTTATTTAATATATATTGCTTCATATTGATCAATCTTTTTAAATTATTATTTTTCATAATACTAGAACAAGTCTTTTATTTTCTCCTCTGTAAACTCATAAGGAACCGGGTTTTCTCTCAACAACGGATTTTGAACCAATTCAGATTCCGGATAAGGCAAAAGAAAAATAGTAGCATCGATTACTCCAATAGAACGAGAACTAGTGCTTTGTGAAGCATCAATTGTTACCTTATTGATCGTATTGTCGTATAAAATTGGAACTATTGTACCTCTATTTTGACTTGTCACATAATTGATTACTTCTTGTTGTTTGTAATACGATCTTCGAACTAAATCATACCAATACTGTCCTTCCATACACAACTCTACTCTTCTTTCGTGAATAATATCAGCATAAGAAAGTGTTGTTTTGGCATTAAGACCTGCGCGTGTACGAAGTTCATTTACTGATGCAATAGCCAGACCATCAGCAGTTGTAGGACTGTTTCCTAAAGCTGCTTCGGCATAATTCAAATACACTTCTCCTAAACGTAACATGTACGTATTTAACCCTGAGTTCATACGAGACGTTTTAGCATTGTCTTTGGTAGAACCTACAACACCTTTTTTGACTGTAAGGAAATCATTCGTATGATCAACCGTATATCCTCCATTTGATTTATTGATTTCAGGATAAAAATCATTATCTGCCATCCAGGTGGCCTGTCTGCGTTTATCTGCTGATTCGTATTCCTGTAAAACATTGTAAGATGCTCTTGTCCAATAACCCCATCCGGTATCATCTCCTGTAATATCAGATCCCAATGCAAAATATGCCTGATGTGTGTTCGTTACACCATAATCTCCGTTTGGAACCCATTGAAGCGCAAACATCGATTCTGAATTGTTATTATTGTCTATTTTAAACAAATCATCATAGTTAGGTAATAATTTATATACCCCTGAAGTGATTACTTTTTCAGCTGCTTTTTTAGCTAAATCCAGATATTCTTGTTTTCTGGTTCCACTGTTTGGGTTATCGCTTACTCCTGAAAATGACAAGTACACACGAGATAACATTCCGTAAGCACTATATTTAGTCAATCTTCCAGCCTGACCAGCAGTTTCCGGCAGAAATTTAGCTGCGAATTCCAGATCGCGAATAGCAAATTCATAAACATCCTTTAATGGATTTTTATTCACTATTGGATTTTTAACCAATTCTCTCGGATCGGTCGTAATAATTACATCTCCCCAAAGCGAAGCTAAATACCAGTAGGCTGTACCTCTCATAAAACGGGCTTCAGCAATATATTTGTTCTTAACCGCGTCACTAACTTCACTTTCAGTAATACCAATAATTACGTTATTTGATTGTTGTACCACATTATACAAAGATCCCCAGGCAGAAACCAAAGGCCCTGTTAATCCGGTTTCAGACAGATCAGTAAAAGGATAAATATAATCTGAGTACGGAGCGTATAAGTTATTGGCACGCCCGTCTCCTAAACCATAATAAAATTTATCATTAAAATCAAACCAGACTTTATTGTATAATGGTCCTGTCGCAGCCTGAAAATCGGCTTCCGTTTTATAAAAATTCTCTTTTGTGATTTGATCATTTGGTTCAACTTCTAAATGATCACTACAACTAGTCCAAACAAATGGCAATGCGATCATAAGAACCGAGTAAAATATATTTTTTGTTTTCATAGTTTGCAATAATTAGAAATTAACATTTAATCCAAGAGTCGTGATCATCGGTGATGGATAACGTCCGTTATCAATACCTGTTAACAGGGCATCCTGATTAAGAGATCCAACTTCAGGGTCATAGCCTTTGTATTTCGTGAATGTTAATACGTTTTGAGCGTTTGAATATACCTTGATGTTAGAAATACCATATTTAGAATACAATGATTTTGGCAAGTTGTAACCAATTGATATATTCTTAACCCTTACATAAGAAGCATCTTCTATAAATCTGTCGCTAAAACGGAAGTTAGAAGCCGATGCTGCTGACGAAGCTGCAATTCTTGGCATATAAGGATCTCCACCAACAATTTGCACATTACGGTAATCATTTGGCCCATTCTGATCAATTAATCCCAATTGTGCATATCCTAAAGCTGATGACAATAAATTCGTGTTTTCACGAGGATTTTCTAACCAGCGTCTTTGATAATTTGCTACATCGTTTCCATAAGAACCCGTTACCAAAATACTAACATCAAATCCTTGAAAAGAAAATGAATTGTTGACTCCGAAAGTAAAATCAGGATTAGGATTACCAATATAATCACGGTCTTTCTCGTTAATTACACCATCATTATTTACATCTTTAAAAATATAATCTCCAATCCAGACACCATTTTCACCGATTGCCATTCCTTCAGGTAAAGCGGTTGGTTTCACTGTTCCGGCTGCATCTTTATAATAAAAGTCAGTAGCTTTTTCGAAACGCCCAATTACTTTATATCCATAAAACTGACCAATAGCCTGATCTACTGCTGTACGTGTAACAATAGTTACATCAGAACCTTGCTGAAGTGATTTATTTAAGATTCCGGTTTCTGTATTCAATGCCAATACTTTAGTTCTGTTCATAGAGAAAGTAACATTCGATCTCCAGGTAAAATCTCTTCTGTCCATATTTAAAGTATTCAATGTGAACTCCAATCCCTTATTTTCAAGAGAACCGATATTTACCCACGGAGCAGAAGTTGATCCTTGCCCAGTTGTTCCCACATAAGCCGGAAGAGGCAATTGCAATAATAAATTTTCTGTTTTTTTGTAATAAACATCGGCAACAAGTTCAATTCTGTTATCTAAGAAACTAATATCAAGACCTAAATTGCTTGAACTGGTTGTTTCCCATTGTAAATCTTTATTTGCTGTATTTGCTGCCAATAATCCTGTTCCCCAATTGGTTGCAGAAGCATTGTAAGTAGATGTGTAGGCATAGTTTGGTACATTTTGACTACCGACTTCTCCCCAGCCCAAACGCAATTTCATGTTGCTAATTACTTTGCTCTCTTTCAGGAAATTTTCATTTGAAACTTTCCAGGCCAAAGCCGCTGACGGAAACCATCCCCATTGATTGTCTTTGTAAAATTTAGAAGAACCGTCTCTTCTTATGGTCCCGGTCACGAAATATTTATCATTGAACGAGTATTGTACTCTGCTGAAATAAGAACTCAGCGAACTTGTATTACTTCCGTTTGAATTTTTAGCTGTTGTAGCATCACCCGCATTTAAATCTGTTGCGCCATTCGTCAGATATCCTGATCTGTAACCGTAAAGATTTTCCCAGTTTGATTCCTGCATTTCCTGACCTAACAGAGCAACAACTTTGTGCTCTCCAAAGGTTTTATCGTAGGTTAAAACATTATTCCAGCTCCAGAATTCACTATTAGATTTTGTTCTTGAACCTTCTCTTACATCATTTACCAATGCTCCAAAAGTATACGATGGATTAAAAGTGTAATTATTAGCAAAACCGTAATCTAATGAGTAAGTTGTTTTGAATTTTAGGTCTTTTGTAAAACCAATCTCAGCATACGTATTCGCTCTTATTCCGTAATTGATATTATGATTGTCTTTGATCGAAGCTAAACCAATTGGATTGTTTTGAACAAATTCTTTAGTGTCGGGACCATCAAATGTACCGTCAGCATTACGAACTGCGACGTTTGGTGTTTGTTTAAGTGCCGTTAAGATTAAGGCATCATCCTGAACTGTAGTGGTTTGGTTGGTTTTGCTTAAAGCGAAATTTACTCCCACTTTCAAGAAGCTTTTTACCTGAGAATCGACAACCCCTCTAAGATTAAGACGGTCGAATCCAGATCCGATAGCAATACCTTCCTGATCTAAGTAACCCATTCCTAAGGCGTAAGTAGTATTCTCTGTACCACCTGAAGCCGATAAATTGTAACTCTGCATCAAAGCCGTATCAAATAATTCTTTTTGCCAATCTGTTCCTTCTCCCAATAAATCAGGTCTGATGAAGTAATTGTCACGTTGTACGATTCCTAAATCAGAACGGGTATTTTTAAGTGTACCATATTCTTTAAGATTTAATAAATCTAAATGTTTCGGAATTTCCTGCCAACCTACATAACTGTCAAAATTGAGAACCATATCTCCTTTTTTACCACGTTTTGTTGTAATCATAATAACTCCGTTTGCTGCTCTTGATCCATAAATAGCGGTCGCTGAAGCATCTTTCAAAATATCCATCGAAACAATATCGGCTGGATTGATATTCGCAAGCGGATTTGTATTTACAGAACTTGTAGAGCCGTCGATGATAACACCATCAATTACAAAAATGGGTTCATTTGATCCATTTAAGGAACTGATACCACGAATACGAATGGAAGAACTTGAACCCGGTGCACCACTATTCGACTGAATTTGTACACCCGCTGCACGACCTTGTAAAACCTGATCAATTGTTGTTGCAACAGATTGTTGTACGGCCGCACTGGTAACTGTAGAAACAGCTCCGGTTAAATCTGATCTCTTCATTGTACCGTATCCTACGACTACAACTTCTTTTAAACTATTTAAATCTTCTTCAAGCGTTACGTTAATCTGACTTTGGTTATTTAAGGGAACTTCTTTGGTTTTAAATCCGATGAAGCTAAAAACCAAAACGGCATTTGGTGTTGCCTGAATAGAATAAGTACCATCAAAATTGGTAGCTGCAGTTGTCTTTGTTCCTTTTACAATAATATTGACCCCCGGTAAAGGTCCACTATTATCTGAAACTGTTCCTGATACAGTTGTCTGAGCATTTACCGAAGCAGAAAATACTAACAGCAGGATCATAAAACCCAGGTTCTTAAAGTATTTTGATTTGCTTTTAGTAAGTAAAAAGTTAGTCATAAATGATTGGTTTAATTAGTTAATAAATGGTATAGTTAGTTTTTATTGATGGGCCTCTTACTTGCTTTAATCTGATTAGAATTAAACTAGTAAAAAAGCTTTTCTGAAAACAAATATATATAAATTGCAACAATACACAACCGGTTGTGCATTTTTTTTGTTTGAATTTCTAAAAAAATAGCCATAAAAAAAGTAATATCTATATTTTTATTAATAAAATATTGAATATTTGACAAAACAGGGTTTTAAAACAACGAAAACGTTATAGATAAAAAGGAGTATCATTAAAAAAACTAGAAAAAATGCAAAAAAATAAAAAACTAAATTTATTTTTTACTTCAATCCCCTTTACTAAAAAATTATCTGCAATTAATTCAGACAAAAAAAACAGAACGCTCAGCCTACACTACAAAAAAGTCTTTTATAATGGTAATAAGGTTTTAACGAGAATTTAAATCTTAATAAGAAATAGAAAACCGATAAAAAACAATCGGTTGCTTATAAAGCAAAAAAAACTCCTTTCAAACAAAATTGAAAGGAGTTTTTAGACTATAAATCATTGTTGATTTTATGATTTTTTAATAGGAGATAAAAATGTAAATATTTAATTAAAAACGACTTACAAATTCAATTCAACTCTTTAAGATTCTTTTCTTTTAGAAGATTCACGAACAAGGACTTCTGTATTTAAGAAAGCAATTTCCTGTACATCTTCATTTTTCGCAGATTTGAGGTTCTTAATAATAATATCCGCAGCCGCTTTTCCCATTTTTTCAGCAGGATGCGTTATGGTGGATAAATTAGGATCGATAATTTGAGAAATCGGGTCATTATTAAAACCAATGATAGCAATGTCTTCCGGAACTTTTAAGCCTCTTTTCTTGGCTGTTTGTACAGCGCTGACCGCAATTATATCTCCAGATGCAAAAAGCCCGTCGGGAAGTGGTTTCACATCAAACAATTTGTTGCTGGCCTTCACTCCTTCTTCATAGGTAACAGCTTTCAAATCAATAATCAAATCCTCATCAACAGGTAAATTGTGATCTCTCAAGGCTTCAACATAACCTCTTTTTCTTTCGTTGTACAAGTTACCGAATTCTGAACCGGCTGTTAAATGTGCAATACGAAGACATCCCTGTTCTATAAGATGTTTTGTCGCTTTATAACCTGCAGAATAATTATCAATAACAACTCTGAAAGTATTGTAGTCCTTAGGAACCCTGTCGACAAAAACCAACGGAATATTATTGTTTGAAAATTGCTGAAAATGCGAAGTGTCTCTGGTTTCCATAGCAAGCGAACAAATAACACCACTTACACGGTTGCTATACAAGGATTTCGCCATATTAACTTCATCATGATAAGAGTCATGCGATTGCATAATAATTACCGAATAATCCGATTTTTGAGCCGTAATTTCGATACCACTAATTAATGATGACAAAAAGGGCTGAGTAACTGTTGGTATTAATACACCAATTGTTTTTGTCTTGTTTCCACGCAACCCTGCGGCAAGAGTATTAGGTACAAATCCCATTTCTTTTGCAGCCTTTTTAACTTTCTTGATCGTTTTATCACTTATAGAGTGATGATCCTTTAAAGCCCTTGAAATTGTTGAGGTTGCTAAATTTAACTTCTCAGCAATATCATAGATTGTTACGTGTTTATTTTCTTCCATAAAATAGATAATAAGAGATGTAAATATAAGTTATTTTACAACATTAATCTTCCTAAATTCACCTTCCATTTAACGATTATCCAATATCAAAATCCAACATTCAGCATTCCAACATTCCAACATTCTAATTATCTAATTGACTAATTATCTAATTGGCTAATTGTCATTCCTCATACATTTCCATCCACAGACGAGTTTCTTCCAAATCCAGTTCTTTTTCTATTTTCCGAAAAATTTCTTCATTCACAGATCCTTGTTTGTGCATCACTTCCAGTTTTGCGCGCTCGATATTCAATAAATCAATCTGAAGTTTAGTAAACTCATTAAAAATCTGTCCGCCCATTACATTTCCTTTTCCAAAAAAATTAGCCGGAAGTTCAGTTTTCTGCAAGCGATTAAACTTCACTTCATATTTACTTTTTATGTTGTGAAGTAAATCGTCGTTAAGCAATGAAAAGTTGTCTTCGATATGGGCAATTGTTTCAGAAACAATAACATTCCTGATCTCGTATTCTTCGGCTATAATAGAATAAGGCTGAATTTTTAATTTTTTGATAAGCCACGGAAGTGTTAATCCCTGAATGACCAATGTTGAAAGGATGACACAAAAAACCAGATAAATAATAAGATTACGTAAAGGAAAAGCCTCCTTTTCATTCATCATCAAGGGTAAGGCCATAGCTGCTGCCATGGAAACAACGCCGCGCATTCCAGACCAGCCAAAAATAATCATGTTACGGTAATCAAACTCTTCTTTCTGTTTATTTTTACTGCTTAAGTATTTCTGCAATAATGTTGACGGAATTACCCATAGAAAACGGACTAATATAACAACGGCACTAATACTCGCACCCCACAAAAATAAAGAACTGCCAGAATAATTACTGATTCCGATGATAATAAGACGAAGCTGTAAACCAATTAATATAAAGATAAGACCGTTTAAAATATTAGTCAGAATACTCCAGATTGTGACTGCCATAATACGGCTCTCATGGGTAAAAATTCTCCCTGATCGAGCGGAAAGATAAAGTCCGGTTGTTACAACAGCAAGTACACCGGAACATTCAAAATGCTCTGCAATTAAATAGGAAGCAAAAGGCGTCAGGAGGGTTAATGTAGCTTCGATTATATCATCGCACACAAACTTTTTATGTACAATACTCATTACAAAACCTACGACTAAACCAATCGCGATACCAAGCGTCGACATGATAAAGAAATTCAAACCAGCCTCCCAAAGCACAAAATTTCCAGCCAAAATTGCTGCTAACGCATATTTATAAGCTACAAGTCCGCTGGCATCATTGAGCAGACTTTCCCCTTCAAGGATTGCAATTAGACGCGGATGAAGACCAAGACCTTTTGTTATTGAAGTGGCTGAAACGGCATCTGGTGGCGAAATAATAGCACCCAGTAAAAAAGCCAAAGGCCAGGACATATCTTCTATAAGCCAATGTGCTGCAAGAGCAACTGCTATCGTCGTAAATAAAACTAAACCAACAGCTGCAAGCGTAATGGGCCGAATCGTTTTTTTAAATTCAAACCAACTTGTATACCAGGCCGCATGATACAAAAGAGGCGGCAAGAAAATAATAAAAACAACTTCAGGATTCAGCGCAATAACAGGCAGTCCGGGGATAACACTAATCACAACGCCACAAAGTACCAAAACAATTGGTATTGGAAAATTGTATCTTTTACTAATCAGGCTAAGAAAAGCAACGCCAAATAGTAGCATAATAATTACTGTGATATTTTCCATTTATTGCTGTTTATTGGTTTTTGGATTATAGTAAAATTAGGAGACTAATATACTGTTTTATTTAAAAAACAGTAAATAATCGACACAGAAATGAAAGTCTTTTTAAGTGTTTTGTATTAGAATTATTCGATATTTTCTGCTAAAGTGTCTTAAAAACAATTAAATTTGGAAACCCTAAATTCATTACTTGCATTATGTCTCAAAAAAGAAATTCTCTTTGTTTATTAGCCCTAGTTCTTGCATTATTTTATGCGCCACTCTCCTATTCGCAAGCCGACACTGTTAAAAAGGAAAAACGTTCCAAATTATTTGAAGAAGCCACCACAGACAGTGAGTATCTTATGGCTATTGAAAGAGCCAATGAAATGATGGAATCAGCTTACAATGATGCCGATTTTGATAGTGCTTCTCATCATTTATTTGGAGAAATTAAAAGAACACAAAGCAAACTTGACCTGATTCTGGTAAGTTTGAAAGGTGCTAATCCGAATGTGCGTAACCAGCAAATGTATCAAACTGTGCTGGAAGAAATTCAGCAGCAGCTGGAGGAACAAAATAAGGCAATCAATTTGCGTAATGAAAATCTGGAAAAGATAAAAGGCCGATTTATCGAACTGCGCAAAGACAAAGATCTAATGGCGCTTTTAAAAGATACCATCCGTCGCAAGCATTTCAAAAAAGAATTTGCCAACCTAAGGAAAAAATACCGAAGTACAGATAGCCTGATGACGAAAAATCAGGGAATTCTAAACAAGAAAAAAAGAATTACTGTACAACGAAAAATAGCCGTGTCAAACGCATTACTGGTTGTCGAAAGTAAGCTTGAAAAGTCCGGAATTAGCATGCTGCATAAAGAATATCCTTTTTTATGGAGTATTAACGACTCTATCCCCAAAAAAACAGTGGCACAAAACATTGGTGTCAAAATAGTGATTGAGGAAAAAGTTGCCGCTTATTATCTGAGTTACCGTACAGGCGGACTCATTACACTGCTCTTTTTTATGGGACTTCTGGCCTGGTATATTTCACGTAATTTAAAATATCTCAGAACAAATGGACATTCAGAAAACCTTTCCTTATTTAATTTCAAATATTTAAACAGAGGGTTTCTTATTCCGGTTGCTGTAATAGGGCTTAATATTGCTGTTGTAAGCAATTTGTTTGCTCCGGCTTTGTTTATAGAATTACTTCAAATGCTTTTACTCGGAATTTTGACTATTCTTTTCAAAAATCAATGGTCAAAAGTAGCGATGAAAAACTGGCTGTTTCTCTTAGGTTTATTCTTCACGCTTTGTTTCCTTGATCTTTTTATTGAAGTTGGCTTCCTGCAACGCTGCGCTTTCATTGCTATAAATGTTTTAGGAATACGCTATGGTCTGGTGCAAATCAAAACCCTTAAAGAGCAATTGTATATTCAGGGATTTTTCAAATGGGCCAGTATAATTTTCATCGGTTTTAATGGTTTATCGATACTTTATAACCTTTTCGGAAGAGTTTCACTTTCGAATATGCTGAGTCTGACTGCTTTTATTTCGCTTACACAGATAGTGGCACTTAGTGTACTATTAAAAATAATCTTAGAAATCATTCTTCTGCAGATATATACCACCAGAGTTAAACGTGGCATTGAAAAGATTTTTGATCACGAGAGTTTATCCAATACACTCAAAAAGCCTTTTGTTTTAGTAATTGGCTATATGTGGGTTGTGGTAATTGCTTCGAATTTAAACATTTGGCAATCGCTTCGAACTTCTTTAGGAGAATTATTAAGTCGTCCAAACAATATTGGAAGCATTACCTTCACTTTAGGAAATATTGTCTTGTTTTTTATTATTATCTGGATCGCCCATTTATTACAAAAATATGTTGCTTATTTCTTTGGAGAAATTGACGATGAAAACGAAGAAAATGTCAACAAAAGGCAACATTCTAAATTGCTCATTACAAGACTGACTGTTTTGATTGGCGGTTATCTTTTAGCGGTTGCTGCTTCCGGAATGCCTTTGGATAAACTGAGTATTCTTTTAGGAGCCTTAGGTGTCGGTGTTGGACTTGGACTTCAGAATGTGGTTAATAATTTCGTTTCGGGTATTATTTTAATTTTTGACAAACCAATTCAAATTGGGGATGTTATTGAAATTAGTTCTGAATCTGGAAGAGTGAAGTCAATGGGATTGCGTACCACTAAAATCAATGCGCCAAACGGTGCAGAAATCATTATCCCGAATGGAAATTTACTATCGCAAAACATCACCAACTGGACGTATACAGATAATTTTAAATTAGTTGAAGTTTCAATAGACATTAGTGGTGATACCACTCCGGACGATATCAATGCAACGATCATGGAAGCATTGGAAAGCTTGTCTTTAGTAAACACAACCAAAACACCACAAATTTTCTACAATGCTATTTCAGAAGGAAAATATAAAGTATTAGTGAAATTCTGGTGCAGTATTTACCGTACAGAAGAAACTGTTAGTTCTGCCCGTCAGGTTCTTTTTAGTAGTTTTAAAGCTAAAGGATTGACTTTTTCGAGTTAAGAATTGATATTGTAAAGTATAGAAAACGCCTTCAAACATACTATTTGAAGGCGTTTTTATTCCATAATGAATTTAATAATTTAACTCTGTTTTGTGTTTTTCAATAAAGGCATTCCATCTTGTTGGTTCTTTTCCAGTAATGCTTTTAAAATTATCAAAAGTTTCATCGGCTCCAGGAATTGTACCTGCCGCATATCTTTTCCAATGGTCATAAACACAGCCCATATAAGCCATATCTGCTCCAGCGGCTATCATATTTTGCAGAAATACATCGGGAGAAAGCGCTTCATAACGAAAAGGTTTCCCAATAATGGAAGTCATTTTTAAAGCCAGTTCATCAAATGAACAGGCATCATATCCTAATCTGTATGTTTTCCCTGCATGTGCTTCCGGATACTGCAACGCGATTGCTGCCACCTGCGCTACATCGGCAACATCAACCCAACTCAAACGAGCTCCTTCAACATAGGCGTTTATAACGCCGTTTGTAATGGCTTTTTTACCGCCATAGCTGAGTAAATTTTGCATAAAAGTTTCAGGACGCAAATGCGTAAACGTAAAACCATACCATTCAATATAACGTTCTACCAACTGATGCCAGGCCCAATGTCCGATCGTGGTGTTATCAGGTCCGCACGCACCCAAATGCACAATGTGCTTTACTCCTGCTTTCTTTGCATTGTCTAATAAAACCTTACTTTGGCGAAGCATATCAACCGTATAACCTGTAACCATCAAAAGTCGGTCAATACCTTCTAATGCTGCTAAATGTGTGTTTTCGTCATCAAAATCAAGCAAAACCGTTTTAATGCCTAATGCTGCAAAAGGTTTTGCTTTTTCTGGTGTTCGCACTGCAGCAATAATTTCAATTTCAGGATTAGATAAAAGAAAATCAATTGTTTTACTACCTACCTGACCTGTAGCGCCGGTGATTAATATTTTCGGGATTATTTGTGACATTTCTTTTTTGTGTTTAAATTATTTAAAAACACAAAATTAAGCTGCCAAAAATGACTGCCCGTTGATCTGGATCAAGTAATACATTAAATTCAAAAGAATCAATTATTTCCCCAGAGCAATATTTTTTTTGATACGGCTCAGTGTTTCTGGTGCCAAACCCAGATAAGAGGCAATTAAATTTTGAGGAACACGCTGTATCATCTGCGGATTGCTTTCTGCTAATTGAATGTATTTTTCTTTTGCGGTATAAGAATTAGAACTTACCAATCTTCGTTCTTTTGTGGCCAGGCTATTTTGGAAAAGGATCCGGAAATAACGGTCCATCTTAGGAATCTGCAAAGTCATTTCTTCTAAATTTTCTCTGGTAATCAGCAACAATTCAGAATCTTCTAAAGCATCAATATTAAACTGGCCAATTTCATTAAAACTAAAACTGTAAATATCAGAAGACCACCAGCCTTCCCAAGCAAACAAATTCATATGCTCATCGCCTTTTTCATCAATGTGATACGAACGCAGCAAGCCTTTCGAAACAAAGGAAAGAGAGTGGCAGATTTCTCCTTCGCGAAGCAAAAATTCTTTCTTTCGGAGACTTTTAGCAACAAAAAAACTTTTTAAAAGGCTTTTTTCTTCCTCCGTCAGAGAAACTTTTTCGAGAATATGAGAAAAAAGGACATCAAACATTGTATTGATCTTGAAAAGTTAATGCAGCTTAAGAACATAACAAATATAAGTCTTTTTAAAGGCATATCACTGAATACAAAATCAACTCAAAAGAAAACGCCTCAAATAATTGAGACGTTTTTGATTCATTCTATTTTAATTAATGATGATCATCGTGCTTATGATCTTTATTGGAATTCCCTTTAGAATTTTTAGGGTTTTCATGTTTCTCTTTGTGATCAGGTTTGTTTTTCTCTGGTTTACTGCCTCTGCTTTTCTGAGGTTTTCCATGATATCCTTTTGGATAACTTTCTCTGTGTTTCTTGTGATACGAATAAGGAGTATTTCCTTTATAATCGTTTAACACCACTTTATAACCTCCATACAAATCATAATTTCTGTAACGTGAAGGAAGTCTTTTATCACGGGTCCATCTTCCGTTATTGTCATAAATATATTGCCTTTGAGCAACATCATAATAAGTATCAATATCAGGTAAATAATAATATCTGCTGTCGTCGTTTCCTTCCGGTCCCCAGCTTGGAGGAGTTCCAATATTTACATTAATTGAAACTTGTGCCTGAGCAAAAAATACACTCATAAAAAGCACTAAGGCGAATACTAATTTTTTCATCGTTTTTGTTTTAAATTTTAATTTCATTTAATAGTAATCGAAAGTAATGCCAATAATTTCGTTTATCGCATCCATTATACAGAACCAACAAACCAATCGACGGAGAGCACTTTTTAACCGACATAGAGGTATAAAAAAACGCCTCAAAATTTGAGGCGTTTTCATTAGTCATGTTTTAATAAGAGAGATCATGGTGTGGAACTTCAGATCTTTTTCTTTGACTTGTATTTATTATTTTTCAAAAATAACAACAAACTTCAACTTCAGAAGTATTCTTTATACCGATCAGCCAATTTTATCGACCAATAATGCTTTTCGGCATAAAGAATCTATTTCCAGCCTCCGCCTAAAGCGCGGTACAAATCAACCACCGCTTGTAATTTTTGTAAATTATCGTTAACTCCGCTCAATTGTGCAGCTAAAAGATTTTGTTGTGATGTCAATACATCTGTATAGTTTGTAGCCGAACTATATTCTAAAAGCTGTTGTGTGTAATCAACTGCTTTTTCTAAGGCTTCAATTTGTTTTTCTCTTGAATCTTCTTTTTCAGCCGCCATTTGATAAGCGTATAACGCATTCGAAACTTCTTGTCCGGCAACCAAAAGACTTTGTTGGAAATTATTATAAGCCTGCACTTGTTGTGATTGTGCTGTTGTCAACCTCATTTTGTTAATTCCCTGATTAAACAAAGGCTGTGTCAATCCGCCAATTAAAGAATAGAAAACCGAATTGGTAAAAAAGTCAGTCAATTGCAGATTTGAAAATCCACCACTTGCCGTCAATGTCAAACTTGGATAAAAATAAGTTTTGGCCATATTGGTCATTTCGAAAGCCGTTCTCAAATTAAATTCCGCCTGACGAACATCCGGGCGATTTTCTAATAATTGAGAAGGCAAACCAGTTGCCAGATTCTCCGGTATATTTTGAGTTCCTAAAACACCTCTGTCAATTGGCCCCGGAGCTTCTCCTAATAAAATATGAATTGCATTTTCTACTTCACGAATATTACGTTTTAAGTCCGGAATCAATACTTCTGCTGCGTGTTGGTTGGCTTCACTTTGTACAACTGCTGCACCTGTAACGATCGCACCTTCTTTTAAGTCTTTTATGGTTTGCACATTTTTGATTCGGCTTTCTAAGGTTTCCTCTGTGATTTCCAATTGTTTATCATAGGCTAATAATAAAAAATAATTATTAGCAATATCAGCTATAAGTTGGGTTTGAATCGCTTGTCTTGCAGCATCTGTACCTAAATAAGTTGCCAAAGCTGCTCTTTTAGAACTACTCAATTTTCCCCAGATATCCGCTTCCCAAGACGTACTCAAACCTAATTTATAAGTTGTAGTCAACGTGTTGATATTGATTCCGGCGGGAAAATTCAATCCTGCTTGTGACTGTTTATTACGAGTTACATTAGCATCTACATTCAGCGTTGGATAATAAGCTAATTTACTTTGAACTAAAGAAGCATTAGCCTGTACAATATTTTCAATCGCATTTTTCAGATTTAAATTCTGATCTAATCCTTTTTGAATTAGCGCATTCAGTTTTTCATCTTTAAAAACAGTTTGCCATGGCATATTCGCAATAGTCGTCGAATCGGCGGAAGCCTGATCACGATACAGTTTATCTGTCGAAATCGTTTCCGGACGTTCGTACTTTTTGGTGACTGAGCACGCACTTATAAGTGCGGCTGTCAGTACCAGTAGTATATATTTATTTGAACTATGAGTCATTTCTTTTGAATTAAATTATTTACTCTTTATGAGCTTCGATCAATTGTACTTCTTCATCGTCATCTTCATCATCATAACCATCTCTAGCAGGACCGCTTACTTTTTCCTGTAACGTCTGGAAAATGATAAACAATACCGGAATAACAAATACTCCCAAAATAGTCCCGATTAACATACCTCCAACCGCTCCGGTTCCGATCGATTTATTTCCGACAGCTCCCGCTCCGGTAGCAAACATTAAAGGAACAAGACCAAGAATAAAGGCAAACGAAGTCATCAAAATTGGTCGTAAACGCGCCACGGCTCCTTCAATTGCGGCCTGTACAATTGGCAATCCTTTTCGTCTTCGGTCTAATGCGAATTCGACAATCAAAATACCATTCTTCGCCAGTAATCCAATCAACATGATTAAGGAAATCTGCAGGTAAATATTACTGTTCAATTTGAAAATAATCGAGAATAAATAAGCTCCCGCCAATCCAAACGGAATCGAAAATAATACCGCAAATGGCAAAATATAACTTTCATACTGCGCACTCAATAAGAAGTAAACAAACACCAAACAAAGAATAAAGATGAAAATAGTTTCACTTCCTGAAGCCAATTCTTCACGTGTTAGACCTGAGAATTCATAACCATAACCTGCTGGTAAATTTTCAGCAGCCACTTCCTGAATTGCCTTAATAGCATCTCCTGAACTAAAGCCCGGGTTGGGTGCTCCTGTAATCGAAATAGAAGTAAACAAGTTAAATCTTGAAATCGATTCCGGTCCAAAAACTCTGGTCATTTTTACAAACTCTGTAATTGGTGCCATTGTTCCCGCACTGTTACGAACAAATATTTTATTTAAACCTTCTGTATTCGTACGGAATTCCGGAGAAGCCTGTATCATCACACGGTATTGTTTTCCGAATTTATTGAAATTCGAAGCATACAAACCTCCATAATACCCTTGCATCGTCGACAAAATCGAGTTTACCGGTACACCTGCATCTTTGGCTTTAGCCAAATTAATTTCCATCATATATTGTGGAAAACCAGGGTTAAATGGTGTTGTCGCATATTGTATTTCCGGACGTTTGGAAAGTTTTTCTAAAAAGTCAGTATTCACTTTATAGAATTCTGCTGTCGAATGACCTCCTTTATCCTGCAATTGAAATTCGAATCCACCACTTTGTCCAAATCCCTGAATCGTTGGTGGCGAAATAAAGAAAATATTAGCTTCACGAATACCGCTTGTTTTGGCGAAAAGCTGACCAATTACATCATTAACACTTAACTCACGTTCATCCCACGGTACTAATTTTACGATAACCATACTGTACGCACTTCCGGCTCCGGCTGTAAAGTTTTGCCCCACAATACGAAGCGTGTTTTTAACTCCCGGAATTGTTTTGGCAATACTATCTACTTGCTTGGCGATTACATCAGAACGTTCCATAGAGGCCGATGGCGGTAAACTAATATTCGCGAAAACAGTTCCCTGATCTTCCGAAGGAACGAAAGCAGATGGTGTCGTTTTCATCATATAAAACAATCCTGCACTGGCAATAAGAATAGCGGCCAATACAATCCATTTTTTAACAGAAAGGAAACTTACCGAACGTTTGTATCTGTTGGTTACATTATCAAATGCAACGTTAAACGAAGTGTAAAATCTTTGAAGATAACTTTTATGTTTATGGTCGTCAGCATGCGGTTTTAAAAGCAAAGCACACAATGCCGGGCTCAAAGTCAAGGCGTTAACTGCCGAAAGAATAATCGCAACCGCTAATGTAATACCAAATTGTTTGTAAAAAACCCCTGTAGATCCGTTAATGAACGTTACCGGAATAAATACCGCGGCCATTACCAAAGTAATCGAAATAATCGCTCCGGAGATTTCATCCATCGCATCGATTGTCGCTTTTTTAGACGATTTATAACCATGATCCAGTTTGGCGTGTACGGCCTCGACGACGACAATCGCATCATCGACCACAATACCAATGGCCAAAACCATCGCAAATAATGTCAATAAGTTAATCGTAAATCCGAATAAACTTAGGAAGAAAAATGTTCCTACAATGGCAACCGGAACCGCAATCGCCGGAATTAATGTCGATCTAAAATCCTGAAGAAAGATAAATACAACAATAAAAACCAATATAAAAGCTTCAATTAAAGTATGAATTACCTTTTCGATAGAAGCATCCAAGTTTTCATTAACATCAACAAGAATGGTATACTTTACTCCTTTTGGGAAGTTTTTAGCCGCATCTTCTATCAGTTTTTTAGAATTGTTGATTACGTCACGCGCATTTGATCCCGGAGTCTGGCTAATCGCCATTGCCGCAGATTCTACACCGTTTGTTTTAATCGTAGATGCATAACTTAAAGATCCCAATTCTACTTTGGCAACGTCTTTTAATCGTAGCATTTGTCCGTTACCAACAGATTTGATGATGATTTCACCAAATTCCTTTTGGGTTGTTAAACGCCCTTTGTATTTAATTACATATTGAAACGCCTGATCGCCATTCTCACCAAACTTACCTGGTGCCGCTTCGATATTTTGTTCGGCCAAAGCAGCCGAAATATCACTCGGAATCAGTTTATATTGCTGCATGATATCCGGTCTTAACCAGATTCTCATAGAATAATCTTTTGCACCAAAAACCGTTACATCTCCTACTCCAACTACACGCTGAATTTGAGGCACAAGGTTAATCTTAGCATAGTTTTGAAGGAAAGTCTGATCGTACGCTTTATCCTCACTATACAAAGAGAAAATCAATAAGTTACTACTCTGACTCTTTGTTACCGTTACACCAGCCTGAGTTACCTCTACCGGCAATAAACTCGTAGCTCTCGAAACCCTGTTCTGAACGTTTACCGCCGCTAAATCTGGATTTGTTCCTACTTTAAAGAAAATTTTGATTGAGGCATTTCCGTCATTTGTTGCTGAAGAGGTCATGTAGGTCATGTTCTCTACACCATTAATTTGCTCTTCTAACGGAATTACGATACTTTTTAATACCACATCCGCATTGGCGCCCGTATAACTGGCAGAAACGTTTACGGTTGGCGGAGCAATATCCGGATATTGAGAAATAGGCAGCTCAACAAGACCTAAAACACCCAGAATTACGATAATGACCGATATTACTGTAGAAAGTACTGGTCGTTGTATGAATATTTTAAACATTTTTATTTTATTTTAAGTCGGCGTATACCGTTTCTGGATTCTGATTTTGAGGTTTAATTTCGCTTCCGTCTTTTAATGAAGCTACTCCTTCTAATACAATTTGATCTCCTGTTTTTAAACCACTTGTAACAACATAATAATTACCTGCTGTATTTTCTAAAACTGTAATATTGACATTTTTAGTTTTTCCATCTTTTCCAACGATAACCGCGAAAATCTTATCCTGAAGTTCGAAGGTTGCACTTTGCGGAATTATTATTTTTTCTACAACTTCATTTGGAATTCTAACTGTAGTGCTGCTTCCGCTTCTGATAATACTTTTTGGATTTGCGAAACGTGCTCTAAAAGTTACCGAACCCGTTTCTGTATTGATTAATCCGTTTACCGTTTCCACTCTTCCTTTCTCAGGATACGTTGTACCATCTGAAAGAAGTAATGAAACCTCAGGCATATTTTTTATTTTTTGAGCCAGCGTAGTTCCTGGAGATGCTGTACTTTGAGTAAAATCCAAAAGCTTTTTTTCATTTAAAGCAAAATACGCGTAAACGTTACCAATGCTTGAAACTGTTGTTAGCGGATCGGCTGTGTTTGAACTTACCAAACTTCCTAAACGAAACGGAATAGAACCTACAACGCCATTAACCGGACTTGTTACTGTTGTATACCCTAAATTGGTTTTAGCATTTACCAAAGCGGCATTTGCCTGCGCTAAAGTAGCCATAGCCGATTCATAATTATATTGTGCCGATTCTAAATCATATTTGCTAATAATTCCTTTTTCAACCAAAGGTTTTACTTTGTTAACTGCCAACTTTGCAGCACTTACAGAAGCCTGGGCACTTTTAATACTTGCAGAAGCAGTTCTAACTTCCTGCTCATATTCGGGAGCACTGATTTTGAATAAAGGCTGTCCTGTTTTTACAACCGCACCTTCATCAACAAAAATTTTATCGATATAACCTTCAACCCTTGGTCGAATTTCTATATTTTGTTGTCCTTGTATAGTTGCCGGGAAATCAGCATATAATGTCGCTGTTTTAGGCTCTAAAGTTAACGTTTTATATTCCTTAATTTCTGGCGCACCGCCAGCCTGAGCTGATTTATCATTTTTATTTCCGCAAGAAGCGATGATAACTGAAGCAGCAAGAATGCTTAAAAAAGATTGCTTATTCATTTTGATGAAATATGAGATTGTCTATTTACTAAGATACAAAAGAACTAAAACTATTCACACAAAATTTTCCCAATAGACGAAGCGCCAGATACAATCGATAAATATAGAGTGAGAACCGATAAAAGTTGTTTGAGTAAAAAACCGTAATTTTGATAAAGGCTCGTCGGCTGTAAAATGGTTTTTATGGATTGTAATTCCATTTTGAGCGATTGGTTTTCTGTTATATTGCAATAAAAAGTAATATTGTCCTTAAAATCAGAAAGTATAATGACATTTAATTTTTTCAAACCTTATATGTTCCCCGTAATACATATCCTGACCTGGATATTGTTAGGATACATTCAGCTGTTTTACATACCGCTTACCTGGAATATTAATCTTCCTGGCATTTTTTGGTTTTGGCAATCTCTTGTCTTATTTCTCCTGATCGTTATCTTCTATTATAATGCCTTGATTATAGTTCCAAAAACAATCATAAAAGATAACGTAACACCGTTTTTACTGTGGGCGCTCTGGATCGTTTTTGCCCTGCAGCTTGTCTCTTATCTATATAATTACAATACCGATCTGCGTGATCAACTGGCAGCTCTTTTAGGCTTTAAAAAATATAGAAATGATTATTTTGATAATTATGTTTTCAGTTTAACCTTATTGGTTTTAGGAATCAGTACCAGTTTTGCCATGTTGCAGCATTGGCAAAAAGCCGCACAGCACAAACAAAAATTAGAACAGGATAAAACCATGGCCGAACTGGCAATGCTGAAAGCCCAGATTAATCCACACTTTTTTTTCAATTCGCTTAACAGTATTTATTCGCTTACCTACACAGACATTGAAGATTCCAGAAATGCTCTGCACACTTTAAGCCGAATGATGCGCTACTTGCTTTACAGTACAGAAGAAAGAACCACATTACTAAAAGAAGCCGATTTTATGAAGGATTTTATTGCCCTGATGAAACTTCGTGCCAATAGCAAACTAACGATTACCACAAACATTCCTGAAAAAATACACGACTATCCAATTGTTCCCATGTTGTTGTTACCTTTGGTAGAAAATGCTTTTAAACATGGTGTTCACGCCACAGATAAAAGCGAAATACATATTTCACTTGTGCAAAATGGAAGTGATCTTACTTTTGAAGTAGAAAACACTTATTTCGAGAAATCTTCTACAACAAATGAAGGCGGTATCGGGCTAACCAATACAAAACGAAGACTTCATTTAATTTATCCAAACAAACATTCCCTGAAAGCTGGAATTGCCGAAAACGGAATGTATAACGTAAAACTGCAAATAACTTTAGACTAATGACAACATTAAAATGTATAGCAGTTGATGATGAGCCTCTGGCGTTAAAATTGGTCGAAACTTTTATCGAGCAGACGCCTTTTCTGGAATTAATTTCCAGTTGTGACAATGCCGTTGAAGCCATGGGTGTAATCAGGGAAAAACAGCCGGATTTAGTCTTCTTAGATATTAATATGCCCAATTTAACCGGAATGGAATTGGCACGCCTTTTACAGGAACAGCCGGGATCATTGCCAAAAATTGTTTTTACGACGGCTTACAATCATTATGCTATCGAAGGTTATAGAGTGAATGCTGTTGATTATCTTTTAAAACCTTTCAGTTACGAAGAGTTTTTGCGTGCTGCCAATAAAGTTTTGCAATTGGCCGAAGAAACTTCAAATGAAAATCCGCAAGCCAGTGCTGAAGATGATTTCATCTTTTTAAAAGTAGAATACCAATGGGTTAAAGTGAATTTGAAAGACATTTTATACATCGAAAGTTTGAAAGATTACGTAAAAGTACATCTCGAAAATTCAGATAAAGCCTTGATGTCGCTGATTTCATTAAAAGCATTAGAAGAAAAATTACCCTCTTCAAAATTCATGCGAATGAACCGTTCGTTTATTGTTTCTCTTGAAAAAATAAGCGCGATCAGTAAGAATTCAATCTTCATTAATAAAACAGAAATTACGGTTGGCGAACAATATAAAGAGACATTTAAGGTAATCGTGGAAAAATGGATAAAATAATTAAGTTTCTACCGTAAGTCCCAGCGGGACGTCATATTTATAGCATTTTATACGGTGTGAGAATAGAGCCCCAGCGGGGTGAAATATCCCGCAATGCATATCGCTCCACTGGAGCTTTGAATCCGATCACATTTTATTAGCTATAAACATAACGCTCCTATGGAGCTTTGAATCGGAATACATTTATTACATATAAACATAACATTAAAGTAATCGTCGAAAAATGGATAAAATAATTTAGTTTCTACCGTAAGTCCCGGCGGGACGTCATATTTATAGAATTTTACACGGTGTGAGAATAGAGCCCCAGCGGGGCGAAATACCCCGCAATGCATATCGCTCCGCTGGAGCTTTGAATCCGATCACATTTTATTAGCTATAAACATAACGCTCCTATGGAGCTTTGAATCGGAATACATTTATTACCTATAAACATAACGTTAAAGTAATCGTCGAAAAATGGATAAAATAATGTAGTTTCTACCGTAAGTCCCAGCGGAACGTCATAGTTATAGCATTTTATACGGTGTGAGAATAGAGCCACAGCGGGTGAAATATCCCGCAATGCATATCGCTCCGCTGGAGCTTTGAATCCGATCACATTTTATTAGCTATAAACATAACGCTTCTATGGAGCTTTGAATCGGAATACATTTATTACCTATAAACATAACGTTAAAGTAATCGTCGAAAAATGGATAAAATAATGTAGTTTCTACCGTAAGTCCCAGCGGGACGTAATATTTATAGCATTTTATACGGTGTGAGAATAGAGCCCCAGCGGGGCGAAATACCCCGCAATACATATCGCTCCTCTGGAGCTTTAAATCGGAATACATTTATTGCCTATAAACATAACGCTAAAGTAATCGTCGAAAAATGGATAAAATAATTTAGTTACTACCTTAAGTCCCAGCGGGACGTCATATTTATAACATTTTATAAGGTGTGAGAAGAGAGCCCCAGCGGGGTGAAATATCCCGCAACACATATCGCTCCGCTGGAGCTTTGAATCCGATCACATTTTATTAGCTATAAACATAACGCTCCTATGGAGCTTTGAATCGGAATACATTTATTGCCTATAAACATAACGCTAAAGTAATCGTCGGAAAATGGATAAAATAATTTAGTTTCTACCGTAAGTCCCAGCGGGACGTCATATTTATAGCATTTTATACGGTTTGAGAAGAGAGCCCCAGCGGGGTGAAATATCCCGTAATACATATCGCTCCCGCTGGAGCTTTGAATCCGATCACATTTTATTAGCTATAAACATAACGCTCCGATGGAGCACATTTTACAATATTTTACAAACCTACATTTGAAGATAAATACCCCAATCTATTTTTAACTACATAATACATTTTAAATCTCATGGAAAAAAGATCAAACAAATATTACTTAACACTAAGCTTAAAAGAATACGCAAACGGTGAAACAAAACCAGCAAAAGAACTCGGAATAGAATTTGGTAATCACGATGAAATATTTGATATCATCGAAAAAATAAAAGCTAAAAAATTATTCGATAATGAATCTGAAGCGATACAATTTGCATTGGGATTAAAATTATTCGGAGAAATAAAATTGAAGCATCGTAAAAATCCTTTATTTGATGAATTGAATGAGGTGTTTCCTGTGTTTATGAAGAAGTTAAAGAGTTTGTAACGTACTATTGTCATTCCGAGGAACGAGGAATCCCCGCAAGTAGCTCCGCACAGCAAAGCATATAATCTTTGTCGAGCTTCTTGCGGGGATTCCTCCTCCGTCGGAATGACAAACAATACGCAAGAAATGCTATGAAACAAAAAACGCTCCAGAGACATGAAGCGTTTTTGTATAAATGAAGGACCAATTAAGCTTTCGCTTTTCTCTTAACTGTACAGCCAATTTCTTTTGTCTGTGTAATTGTTGGTTTTTGATTGCTTTTTAATGATGCAATTACATCTTCAGCATATTTTGTTTTTTGTGGATTGTTTCCCTCAGGATCATTATCGATTGCGCCTACATACTCTACCACATTTCCTTTAGCCGATTTTGATACGATAAAAAGATGCGGAGTACGTTTTGCACCATATTGATCTGTCACTTTTTGTCCTGCATCAAATAAATAAGGGAAAGGATATTTTTTGTTTTTGGCCAATTCCTGCATTTTTTCGAAAGTATCTGCTTTAGAAGCTTCCGGATCATTTGGATTGATAGCGATTACAGGATAACCCTGTGGTCTGAATTTATTATCCAAATCAATTATTCTTTGCTCATAACCTATGGCATATGGACATTTATTGCAGGTAAAAACGACAATATACCCTTTTGCTTTTGGGAAACTGGTAAACGAAACCTCTTTGCCATCAACATTTTTCAATTTAAAATCTGGTGCAGTATCTCCAGCTTTAAGGGTTGCATTTTGTGCCTGCGAAAGAAAGGCAGAAAACGCCAGCATAATTAAAAGGATTATCTTTTTCATGATTACAGTTTTTTATATTCAGTTAATAATTGCTCATAGGTAAATTCGTTTTCCATAAATTTTCGTTTATTGCCTTTGATAAAAAGCGTTGCCGGAATACTTCCAGACCAGGACGGATCAATACGGTCAATATATTCTTGTGGACTGCTTTCATTCAATAGAAAAACTTCATTTTTTAAATTCTTTCTTTTCACAAACGGTACAACGGCCGAAGTTAATTTCGATTTAAAGTCAACACTTACCAGCAATACTTTCACTTTCTCTGATTTATAATTGGCCTGAAGCTTTTCAAAATGAGGTAATTCCTTAATGCATGGCGCGCACCAAGTTGCCCAAAAATTGACTACGTAAGTACTGTCTTTTCCATTTTTTATCCTTTCGTTGAGCTGGTCTATATTGAGCAGTTTTACATTTTGGCTGTATCCCGAAAATGTAAATGCCATTAATAAAAAGACGGAAAAACTAAATGTTTGAATTTTCATCATACAATTGAATGTTTTGTTTCTGAATTATCCTTACAAATGTAACCGATAAGTTTTTTTGTTGTTGTTAATGAAAGTTTAATATCCCTTTATTCTCCCTAAATTATTTAAAAAAATTAAAACGTTTTCGCTTTTTTAAGGACTTTTTAAGCACCAAAAAATTCCCTCACCAAATTTCTATTCGTAAATTAGCAAAAACAAAATTGATTCGAATGACAGTACTTACGTTTACCCTGATTATGATTCTTGGCGCTTTTCTAGCAGGTTTTATTGGTTCATTATCAGGATTGGGAGGTGGTATCATTATTATTCCGCTTTTAACTGTCGTTTTAGGAGTTGATATTCATTATGCTATTGGTGCCGCTTTGGTTTCTGTAATTGCAACTTCATCTGGTTCTGCAGCAGCTTATGTTCGGGAAGGAATTACCAATATGCGTTTGGGAATTTTTCTTGAAATCGCCACTACAATTGGTGCCGTTTGCGGTGCTTTACTTTCCACTATTGCTCCTACTTCTTTCATCGCCGTTTTATTTGGGATGACTTTAATATTCTCAGCTATTAATTCTCTTCGAAAAAAAGAAGAACATATTGTTTTAGAATCAAGTCCGTTAGCAAAAAAACTAAGATTACAAGGCACTTATCCGTCACATGATGGCGAAGTTATCAGTTACGGAACAAAAAACGTTATTGGCGGTTTCAGTATGATGGGAATTGCCGGAATGATGTCGGGACTACTCGGAATTGGTTCCGGAGCTTTTAAAGTTATTGCTATGGATAATATTATGAAAATTCCATTTAAGGTTTCAACTACAACCAGCAATTTTATGATGGGCGTTACCGCAATGGCAAGTTCTGTGATTTATATTCAGAAAGGTTATATCGAACCCGGAATTTGTATGCCGGTTGTTATTGGTGTTTTGTTTGGTGCTATGGCCGGAGCTAAAGTATTAGTGAAAACAAACCCTAAAAAACTCAGAATATTTTTTGCCTGCCTAATTTTTGTATTGGCAGTAAATATGATTTATAATGGACTAAATGGAAAAATCTAACAATATGCAGCAAGAAAAATTTGGAGAGAAAGATTTTCAAAACATAATAGGTAATTTATTACGTTACGGTGTGTGGATTTCATTAGCAGTCGCTTTTATTGGTGGAATTGTCTATTTGATGGGACACAGCACAGATATTGAGAATTACTCTGTATTTCATGAAAATGACCGAAACATATTTGAAGTAATTGGAGATATTTATAACGGTGTTGTTCAGGGAAAAGGGGAATCATTAATCTTCTTCGGAATCATTTTACTTTTTCTGACGCCTGTATTTCGTGTTTTGCTTTCTTTGTTTTCTTTCCTTCTGGAGAAAGATTATCTTTATGTTGTGATTACACTGATTGTTATCCTGATTATTTTGATCAGTGTTTCATTTGGGTTCTCCCATTAATAATTACTATAGGCTGTAAGCTTTAAGCTATAGGCTTTCCCAAAAAGCTTAAAGCGTATTGCCTTAAAGCTTAGAGCAAAAAAAAAAACTTTGTGACTTCGTGCCTTCGTGGCAAAAACCTAAAATTATGGAAATAGGAATAGACAGTTTTGCTTCGGCAATGTACGGCAGCAACAATTTGAGTAGCGTTGATGCCATGGAACAGCTACTTCAAAGAGTCGAACTGGCCGATCAGGTTGGTCTGGATGTTTTTGGAATTGGGGAACATCATAAAAAAGAGTTTTTAGATTCGGCCACCGTGGTCATATTAAGTGCTGCTGCCGCGAGAACTAAAAACATCCGACTGGCAAGCGCTGTTTCGGTTTTAAGTGCTGCCGATCCGGTAAGAGTGTACCAAAGTTTTGCTACTTTGGATTTGATTTCAAAAGGTCGCGCCGAAATTGTGGTGGGCCGTGGATCTTCTATTGAAGCCTATCCCCTTTTTGGACATGATTTAAATGATTATGATGCCCTTTTTAAAGAGAAATTAGACTTACTGCTCAAAATACGAGATAACGAATTTGTAACCTGGTCGGGAAAATTCCGTCCGGCTTTGAATAATCTTCCCGTTTATCCGAGGGCATTGCAGGAAAAACTGCCTATTTGGTTAGGCGTTGGAGGAACTCCTGAATCTTTTGTCAGAGCAGGATCGTTAGGTTTACCTTTGATGGTTGCTATAATTGGAGGACAGACACATCGTTTTCGCCCTTTAATCGATTTATATCGTGAAGCGGGAAAAGCGGCTGGATATAAACCAGAAGAACTTAAAGTTGGTTTACACTCCCCAGGTTTTGTTGGAAGTACAACAGAAAAAGCCATAGACGAATATTATCCCGGTTATGCCGAACTTTGGACAAAACTAGGTTTAGAACGTGGTTGGCCACCTGTTACAAAAGCCAAATTTGATGGTTTAATTGATGACGATGGTGTTTTAATTGTGGGAAGTCCGGAACGTGTTGTAGAGAAATTATTAAGACACAGCGAATCTTTGGGTGGCGTGGACCGATTTACTTTTCAGATGGACAACGCAGGATTAACGCACAAGCAATTAATGAATGCTATAGAATTGATTGGAACAAAAGTAATTCCTTTAATACATAAGGGTTAATTTTTGCCGAAGATTACACGGATTAAAAAGATTTTATTACGATACTAAACCTTTGAACCTTTGCCACTCTGCCCCTTTGAACCTATTAAATAAAAAAATCCGCCAATTGGCGGATTTTTTTATTTAATCATTCGAAAATTAGAATTTATAAGTTACCCCAACTCTAAAGTTTCTTGGTGCTTCAGTCTGCCAGTAGTAAGCAGAAAGCCACTCATAATAAGAACCACTGTAAAGGTATTTATCCAAAATATTGAAAACATTTGCTGTAACTTTTACTTTTCCTGTTTCATAAGATAAACCTCCGTCTAATTTAAAGTAAGATGGTAATTTTTGAAGTCCTGCACTCCACGTATCTGTTTGGCGACCATCAAGGAAAGTTCCTCCAATAGAAGCTCCAAAACCTTTAATTTTACCACTTTGAACTGTATAGTTCAACCAAGCGTTAGCTGTGTGTTTAGCGTAACCCGGTACCACATCTCCAACACTTATACTTCCAACATTAGATTCTGTTACTACTGATTCTGTAAAGGCATAATTTGCGATCAAATTAAGACCATCTAATAATTTTCCTCTCACATCAAATTCAACACCTTCAGCTCTTTTTTCTCCCAAAACAATTTTAAAAGGATCGTTTGGTCCATTATTAGGATCTGCTGTAAGTTCATTTTGTTTTACAATTCGGTAAGCCGATAATGATGTATTCCATGAACCATCAAACCAATCTTTTTTAATACCAAGTTCAAAGTTATTACCTGTTAATGGTTTGATAGGATCACCATTTTTAATAACGCCTGACTGTGGCGTAAAAGCCTGATCATATAATCCGTAGACCGCTAAACTTTCGTTTATAGAATAACTAACTCCCACACGAGGTGTAATATGACTATCTTCCTGTGTGTCTCCATAGCTAGACTGGCTAATCCATGTATATCTTGCAGCAAGAGTTAATCTTAATTTGTTTTGAAAGAACCCAAGTTCATCCTGAACATATCCGGCTGCATACTCAGAAGTATAAATTCCGCCAGCTCTTTTGCTAAGAGGTGTCTCGTGGTCAAAAGCAGGAAAACCGTTAGATGGTGTACCGTAATTTGGATTATTTACATTGAATGGATTATCAACTGTATCAAGATCATGAGATTGTCCCCAATCTGCCATATAATCTTTACTTCCTAGATCTACTCCACCTAAAATCTTGTGACTTACAGATCCTGTATTGAATTTTCCGTTTACAAATATTTGTCCTAGATACATATTACTTTCTGCATCCCAAATACCTACGTTACGAATAATTTCGCCAGCTTCCAGTGTTCCTTCCGGTACACCGTCATAATTTCTGTCCACAGGACCCGGACCTACAACACCTGGCCAAGAGCTGTACCCTTGTTGCAAATATTTAAAGTAAGACGTTTGTGCAGTTAATTTCCAGTTATCATCAAACTTGTGTTCAAACATCAAATATCCACTGTGATCCTGAATATTAGTATCAGGCAATCCTGGCTGCGTCATTGTGAATCCAACTGGTAAAGTTGCATATCCGCCTGATGCTGGTCCAAATACGTAGTAAGAACCTACCTCAGTCATATTAGCATACTGAAAGTTATATTCAGCAGTAATTTTTGTTCTATCATCTATTTGGTATGAAATTACCGGAGCGATCACATAACGATTATTGTGTTCAAATGCACGGTGAGAACCTTTGTTTTGAGCAGCACCATTGAATCTGTATAATAATTTTCCTTTTTTATCCAATTTACCATCAAGGTCAATACTAACTCTGTAAAAATCGTAGCTTCCACCAAGTACAGATACCTCCCCTTTTGTCATTCCGGTTGGTTTTTTAGTCACCACATTGTAAAGTCCGCTTGGGTCTCCGCTTGAAAGCATGAATCCTGCTGGTCCTTTTACGAATTCGATGTGATCTACAAAACTCATATCTTCTGTTAATGGTCCCCAGAAAGAAGAAACTACATTAAATCCGTTACGGAAAGCCTGAATTTGAGAACCACGCATAGTAATATTCGTATACAAATCTCCCCAGTGCTCTAAACGTACAGCACCACTCACGTTACGAATAACACCATCACTCATACTCGTAATTTGCTGATCTTTTAATGTCTGACCACTAATAATTTGTATGTTTTGAGGAATCTCTAAAACGGGAGTTTGAAGACGCAATGACAAAGAAGGTTTGTCTTGCTTGTATTTATTTTTTGTAATAACAACTTCATCCAGATCTTCCTGGCTTTCAGAAAGTGAGAAGCTTTTATTTGTAGTTTGTTTCGATTTTACCACAATATTGTCTTCAACTGGCTGAATTCCGACAGAATGAATGCTAATTACATAACTACCTGGTTTTACATTCTTAATTTCATATTGTCCATATGAATTGGTAACAGCAGTATATTTAGTGCCTTTAAGAGCAACTGCAATATTTTCTGCAGGAATATTTCCACTTAAGGTAACTTTTCCTGTTACTTTCCCTAATTCTTGACTCATCATACTTAATGAGCTCAAAAACAGCATATAAAAGAAGACTTTTTTGATAGTATTTATATTCATTTTGAATAAGGTGTTAAATTTATGGTGCAAAAGTAAGTGCTAAAGTTGTGTTATCCAAATTATTTTTACTTATTCTAAATAAGAAAAAGATCTCTGTTTTTAAAAAAGAACACAAATAACTGATAACCAATAAAAAAGGCTATTTCAAAAGAAACAGCCTTTCATTAAATATTTTACATTCTAAATAGCAACAGCAATACTGAAACTGATAATTTAAGTTAAATTAACATAAGTGATTTTTATTCATTTTTCAAAAAAATAAAACTACCCGAATCGGCCTTTAATGCTTTTCCATCAAAATCAATTGAAATGATTCCGGTTTTTCTTGGCGAAACTGTGCTTTCATTAAAATGGGTATGCAAAACATAGTGCATTTTATTGTTTTTATCCCAGAAGACATCGCCATGTCCTATACCATTCTGTTTTACATTTTTTCTACTGATTATTGGACTGTCAGCCGACTTTTCCCAAGGTCCGTATGGACTTTTACTTGTCGCATAGCCAACTGCATAATCAGGATTTCTAAAATCATTTGCTGAATAAATCAGATAATACAAACCATCGTGTTTTAAAACCGTAGGGCCTTCTGTAACGGGCCAGTCTGTATTTTGAGTATTTTCCCAGGGCAAAGTGCCGGAAATGCATTCGGTCAAAGTTTCGGGTTTAATGCTTTGAAGATCGTCATTTATTTCGGCTACAAAAATTCGGTTTCCTTTTGTCAATCTTACGTGATACAAATATTTTTTCCCATCTTCATCAATAAAAATAAACGGATCAATTTGATTTCCTGTTTCAATAATTGGCTTTTGAGATTCATTTTTAAAGGGCCCCAACGGACTATTGCTGCTGGCAACGGCAATATTTTCATTGGCCGTGTAAATCATGTAAAACTTGTTGTTATACTTTAAAATCTGCGGTGCCCAAAAACCTTTGTCACCAAAAGCATCACCTTTCTTTAAAGCCAGTCCATTTTGAGAACCAGCCGGGCCTTCCCATTTTTGTAAATCGGATGATTTATAAACCATAAATCCTTGTCCGTTTAATGGCGTTTCTCCTCCGGTGGTTCCGTATAAATAATAAGTTCCGCTATCATAAAATATAGTCGGGTCTGCTAAAAGAATATTCTTTTGCTGAGGCTCTACTTTTTTTGTAGGATTATTTTCCTGAGAACAGCACACGAAAATGCATAACGAACTTACTAGGGTTAATATTTTTTTCATTTTTATTTTTTTAGATGTGTTAATGAGACTTTTAAGAACCTTTGGCAAAGTTTTGAACTTTGCCAAAGGTCTGCGCGCTTAATCTTTGTCAAATTCCTTGCATGTTCCTAAGCTCTTCAGAATGACAGTCGCCCTCACATCTCTCATTTTTCTAATTATCCAATTATCTAATTATCTAATTATAATTACTTCACAGAAAACTGATAATAAGAAACCGTATGGTATTTTTGTCCCGGTTTCAAAACAATTGGCGCAAATTTTGGCTGATTTGGAGCGTCTGGAAAATGTTGTGTTTCTAAGGCAAATGCGGTTCTAAAATCGTCTTTGGCTCCCGATTTAAAAGTGTTTTTAGACTGCATGAAATTCCCGCTATAAAACTGTAAACCAGGTTCTTGGGTATATATATCAAGCGTAATTCCCGACTTATCACCCGAAATTGTAGCTGCATGATTCAGATCCTTTTTCTTTGTACCGTTTAAGACATAATTATGATCATAGCCTTTTCCGAATTTCAATTGTTCATCCTTGGTTTCAATTCTTTCGCCAATAGTATGTTTTGAAGTAAAATCGAAAGCCGTATTTTTAACCGATTTTAATTCGCCTGAAGGAATTAAACCTTCATCAACTGGCGTAAATTCATTAGCATAAATCTGAAGTTCGTGATTTAGAATTGAACCGCTTCCTTCTCCATTCAAATTAAAAAAAGCATGATTCGTTAAATTCACCAAAGTCGTTTTATCCGTCGTTGCTTCATACTCCATCTTAATGGTTTGATCCGCTTCAATTGTGTACGTCACTTTTACCGTTAAATTCCCAGGAAAACCTTGCTCTCCGTCTGGAGAAATATAACTAAAAACCAAAGTGTTTTCATTCGTTTTATTGACATCCCAAACCACATCCTGAAACCCTTTTATACCGCCGTGCAAAGCATTTTTCCCATTGTTTAAAGGTATCTGGTATTGTTTTCCCTCTAAAGTAAACTTCCCTTTTGCAATACGGTTTCCAACACGACCGATAGTTGCTCCAAAATAAGGTTCCGTTGAAGTTTTAAAGCCTTTTGCGCTGTTCATTCCCACTACAACATCGGTTTGTTTTCCGTTTTTATCGGCAACCCAAAGGCCAATTAATCTTCCTCCGTAATTGGTGAAAGCTGCTTTTATTCCTTTGTTTTCAATCCAATATAAATTGACATTTTTTCCATCAATTAGAGTGTCGAAATTTTTAGTTTCTAAAACGGCTTTAACCGAGTCTGTTTTTATTTCAGAAGTTGTTTCAGAAGATGGAACTTCTTTTTTATTTTCTTTACAATTAAATTGAAAAAGTGCCAGCAAAACAACCGCTGCTATTTGAATATTTTTCATTTTGATGATTTTAAAATGTTTTTATTTTGATGGAATAGCCAATTGCGTTTCTTCGCTTACCGGTTCGCCCAAAACTGGAAATCCGTTTGCATCCCAGTTGATTTTTTGCATTCTTGGTGATCTTTTATCACCGCATCCTTCACCCGGATTTGAATTAGCGTGATACAAAATCCAGTCTTCTTTTCCATCTGGAGATTTAAAAAACGAATTATGCCCCGGTGCGTACACTTTGTTTTCTTCTGATTGCTTGAAAATAGGCTCCTCAGCTTTTTTCCAGGCATTTGCATCTAATAAATTATCGCCGCCATTGAAGCTTAATAACCCCAATGCATAGAAATCTGTCCAACAGCCGCTGGCCGAAAACACTATGAAAATTTTATCCCTATTTTGTAAAAACTGCGGGCCTTCGTTAACATTTACCTGAGGCGGATTTACAGGGTCATTCAGTGCTCCGTGCGTTTCCCACCCATGTGTTGGGGAAGAAATTAAAACACGATCCCCTTCAATTTCAAGTGGATTTTTCATCTTGGCGATGTAAATATTCTGCTGTCCGTTTGTGTCGCCTTCCCAGCCTGCCCAAATCATGTACAGCTGTTTTTTGTATTCAAATACATTTCCGTCAATGGCCCATTTATCCGTTTTTGCGGCAATTTTTCCTTTAAATTCCCATTTTCCTTTAAACGGATCTGATGCTTTATTTTCTAAAACATACATACGATGGTTGTTGTTATCGCCATTATCTGCGGCGAAATAAGCGTACCATTTTCCGTTAATAATATGAAATTCCGGCGCCCATATTTCTGCCGAATAATCGGTTCCTTTTGGAGCTTCCCAAATCGTTTTGCTTTGAGCATTTTTTAAATCAGACAAATCTTTGGTTTTCCATAAAACCAATCTGTTTCCCAGTGTATTAGTATAGTAATAATAGCCTTTGTAGTATGTACTGTAAGGGTCTGCGCCCGAAGGCAAAAGCGGATTCGAGAATGTTTTTTGCTGCGAATATCCAGCAGAAACAATCATTAGCAAAAAGAGAATTAAGTACTTTTTCATTTTTATTTTTTTATTGTTTGGCGTGTTTTAAACACATAGGGACATAGTTTTTCTTTGTCCGAAAAAGGCGTTTCACTTGTTTTAAAAAACATAGCTTTACGGGAAGCTTTGTCAAAGTTTTAAACTTTGACAAAGCTGTCTTACGCAGGAATACGTAATGCTATGTGTAGAAACTAGTTTCTTCTACCTTATTTTTCAACACTAAAATCCTATGTTCCTATGTGTTTAAAAAAATCCTATTTTTGATTTAAGGCATTAATCACCTCCGTATTTATTTTATTGACCTTTTTAAAGTCCATTTTATCAACTTTTCTGTCATATGTCATAAATCCGTTTACTTCTCCTTCAACATCGGTTGTTTGTGTATAAACTGCCGCAGAAAATCCTGATTTCACAAAGTTCTTTAAGACTTGCGCATATTTAATATATTCAGTAGTAACCTCATTTTCATTTTTAAATTTTACATATCCCCAATTGTCATTGGCTCTCCATAAATGGCCTTCAATTGGCAAACCAATTCCACCATATTCGCCTAAAACAGTTACTCTTCTGGCATCATATAAATACATTTCTGGTCCAGGATAATGGTGTAAATCTAAGATATCTCCGGTCTGAAAATGATTTCCTCCACTAGAGGAGTTTGTCAATCGGCTTGGATCCTGTTTTTTTGTCCATTCTGTAATTTCGACCGTTTTAAATTGACCCCAGGCTTCGTTGAACGGAACCCAAACTACAATACTCGGATAAGAATATAAGTGTTCCATAATCTCTCTCCATTCTTTTCTGTAGATGTCTTCTGATTTTGCAGAACGCTGTAATTCAGTCCCATCAAAATACTTTCTGTCTTGCCAAATCGGCTGATCGTCTCCGCTCGGCATATCCTGCCAAACCAAAATTCCCAATTGGTCACAATGTGTATACCAGCGATCTGGCTCTACTTTTACGTGTTTGCGAATCATATTAAAACCTAATTCTTTTGTTTTAATAATATCGTATTTCAAAGCTTCATCTGTTGGCGCAGTATATAATCCGTCAGGCCACCAGCCTTGATCTAATGGACCAAATTGAAAATAGTCTTTGTTATTCAACTGCATTCTTACAATACCGTTTTCATCTCTTTTTGATGAAATTTTTCGCATAGCAAAATAGCTCTTTACTTCATCAGCCACTTTATCTTTGCTGATTAAACTAATTTTTGTCTGATATAGAAACGGACTTTCCGGTGACCATAATTTTGGATTATTCAAAACAATATCCAAACTTTCTCCAACAACCGCTTTCTCCTTAGCGATTTCCTTTGTTCCTTCAAAAACAGCAATTTCAACAATATCACCTATTTCTGCTCCGGCAACTTCTGCTTTGATGCTGATGCTGTTTTGATCAATATTTGGAGTCGATCTTAAATTGGTAATATTTTTAGCATTTACCGGCTCAATCCAAACGGTTTGCCAAATTCCGGTAACCGGTGTGTACCAAATTCCTTCCGGATTTTTGACTTGTTTTCCTCTTGGCTGTGGCCCATCGTTTGAAGGATCCCAAACTTTTACCACCAATTTTTGTGCACTTCCTTTTTTGATAAAAGGCGTAATATCAAATGAAAACGGAGTGTAACCGCCAGTATGCGAACCTACTTTTATATCGTTAATGAAGATTTCTGTTTTCCAGTCGACAGCACCAAAATGCAAAAGAATGTTCTGGCCTTCCCAATTTGATTCAACAGAAAAATTGGTTTCATACCAAAGTTCCTTCTCTGCTCCCACTTGTTTCATCACACCAGACAAGCTAGATTCTACCGCAAACGGAACCAAAATTTGCCCATCATATTTTGAAGGTGCTGTTTTTCCAAAATCCTGAATGGCGTACTTCCATAAACCATTCAGATTTTTCCATTGGCTGCGCTCCATAATCGGACGGGGATATTCAGGTAACGTTTTATTCGGATCAACCTGCGATGCCCATTTTGTTTTGATTTTATCTCCTTGTGGTTTCCATTGTGCATTTGCTGCAAATCCTAAAAACAGGGCAACCAGCATTATCGTTTTATTTCTCATTACAATTTTCCTTTTTTTAGACATTAAATAAATTACCAGGCTATTTCCACAAAAGCCTGGTAATTCCAAACACTAACTTAACTAACCAATTTTTAGGTGAATTTTATTTCACTATTCTTTATTCTTAATTATTCAATTTCAGGCTTGACCAAGAATACGGTTTTTCAGCTATATTGCTCGAAATACTTTCTAAATAACTTGTGCCGCCTTTTGTTCTTAGTTCTACATTACAGCCCATTCTTGTTTGTTTTGACGGTATGCCACCTAATAAACTCCATGGAATTTTTGCTTCTATCTGATATCCCGTAGCTGTTTTTACAGTTGTTGAAACAATTCCCTGAATCTTATCTGATTTCTTCCACTGACTATTTTCGCCCTCATATATTGAAAATGCAGCTGTCTGTCCAAATTCTAATTTAAAAATTGAATTTCCTGGTGCTACTAAATTCTGATTCTTTGGATCTAAATACAGATTAAAACCATCGCTTTCGCCAATACTGTTTGCGTTCACAACCTCGCTGTCTTTCACTTTTGCAAAAACATACAAAAACGAGGCATCATAACTAAAATTTGCTTCCAGTTGTGTTGGTCCATTTTGACCAATAAAAACAGGACTTGTTTTCTTCCATTCGACTTCGTTGCTTTGTCCGTCAATTACTGCTGTTGCATTTGCTGCATTAATTTCGGGTAAAACACGGCCTTTAATCATCCATACCTGAGATGAATTGCCAAATTGATTTGTAGTAGTGAGCGCAATAACGGTATCGTCATCTAAAACTGCAATGCTATTCCATAAAGCAGATTTTTCGGCAGAAATTAAAAACGGAACCGATTTCCTGTCAAAATTTCTGGCCTGATTCGTTCCGATTACGACTTTCATTTCAGCATTATTAATATCATTCGTGGCTCTGTTTTCTGTTCCCTGATAAGACATTAAAACCTCACCTGTACTTAACTGAGCCAAATAAGGTGCACCTGCGTAGGCAGCAACATTTATTTCTTCTGCTAAAGCATAATTTCTGTTATTGCTGGAGGCATCAACCGTTTGTTTCCAGTTTTCTGAAAGTGTATTTCGAATGATATAAGGTTTAAACTGATTGTTTGTACCGTTATCTTCTATTGAAAATACAATTTCATTTTGATTTTTCAACAGAATCGGCGATGGCATTCCGTCTCTTTTCCCAGATCTAAAACTCACAATTTCAGGTGTTGTCGACCAGGTAGAACCATTATCAGCAGAACGAAGCAATGATATATTTTGTTCATTCGAACTTCTATATACATTTTCATTAGAAAAGAATAATTGAACTTCTCCGCTCGGAAGTTGTAATGCTGAAGGTTCCCAACAGCCGTTTTCAAATTCTGCTGCCGCTTCATAAACAATTTTATTATCCGTCCAGGTCAATCCTCCGTCAATACTTTTAATGGTGTTTATAGAAAAATTTGCACCACTATTATTTGCAATTGGTCTCGGATTATAACAAATCAGAATCGAGCCATCTTTTAATTGCAAAATATCAGGCGTTGTCATATTTACGGAAGCTGTTCCTGAAATCACCTTAATGGGTGCACTCCACGTTGTACCCAAATCATTGCTGGTTTTGACCAAAATGGCACCTCCAGCTTCATACGTACAAATCATTTTTTTGCTGTCTAATTGAATTAATCTGGCGTAACCATTGTAATCAGAACTGTTTTTATCTGAAATTTGAGTCAGCGTTGTATAATCCCAAGCTATTCTGATGCCTTCTGTTGCAGGTTTGGAACCAATTGGCGTTACGACAACCGGTTCTTCGGCAATTGGATCATTTGAAGAATCACTGCAGGAAAGCAGCGGAATAAAAATGAATCCCAGCAAAAAACTATTTATATTTTTCATTTATTTCTTGGGTTTTGATTCGGTTTTGGTCAAGCCAAATTTTTTCACCAAACTGTCATATTCATTTCTTGAGATAGGTACCATACAACCGTGACGCACTTTTTCAGGAAAACTGTATTTGTCCCAATCGGCAAAAAAAGTGTAACCTGAAGCCTGAAACCAAGGTCCGTTTAGGTTATCTGCAATTGATAATCCGTAGGAAACTCCCGGATATTGCTCGTAATACATATACCAGGCTTTATCATCCGGTGAAGGAATCAACATTGGAGCTTCTCTAAAATTTGGACTGATAGATTGCTGAGGCAAAGAATAAGGCCCTAAAAGTGATTTTGATTTTGCAATTCGGATCGTTTTTCCGGTTGTCCAATACAAAGTTGGGTAGGTTTCATCTTTGATAACGGCATAGTAAGAATCGCCTACTTTACGGATGAAAACATCAATCGTTCCCATATCCCAGTCGAATAAACGTTTTGGTGTTCCTTCAAAAGTTTTTAAATCTTTAGACAAAACATATAAGGTTCGCTGACTTGCCCAATAACGCTCGGGATCTTCTTTTGTTCCGTCAAGATGCGGTGTATGCCAAGTCATAATGAACTTTTCTGAAGGTGCATCGTAGTACAGTTTTGGTGCCCCAATGCGTTGTAAAGCATTCGCATAATCGGGCGTACTTTTTAAATCGGGTGTATAATCGGAATGTTTTTTCCAGGTAATTAAATCATCCGAAACCCAAATATTGATGCTTTTGGCATCATCACCCGTATTTCCTGCGATGTAATATTTCCCATCAGGCCCTTTACAGATATCCGGATGGCCTTTATAGTCTTCAAAAACTCTTTTTCCATCATTTAAATTATCCCAATGCAAACCATCCAAACTAACCGAATAATACAATCTGCCATAATCCTTATGCGTCATGTGTGCAAAAAGATAGGCTTCGTTTTTAGGTTTTTCAGTTCCCTTCACCTGTCCCGGCGGATCTGGCTGTTGCGCTTTCGCAGAAATTCCAACCCACAAAATTCCTAGAAAAATAAGTTGTCTTATCATGTTTATTACTTTTAATTGAATGTGAAAATGTGCCAATTAGATAATTAGAATTTTTAAATGTGCCAATTAGAAAATTTCTTAAATGTGCCAATTAGAAAATTTGATAATTAGATAATTATTACAAGGATTGTGCTGCATTATCTAATTATCTAATTGACTGATTATCTAATTCTTCTTATTAGCCTCCGAAGTCATCTTTTTAATCAAATCTGTTTCGGCTTTAATGTATGGCGTTCCGTCTGTATGAAATACTTCGTGAAACCAAACTTCTGGTTCTGCAGTGTATGTTTTCGTCCAACTGTCCCATGCATATTTTGTTTGGGTTTTTCCGTCGACTAATCCCCAGTTGATCATTCCAACGTTGTATTTTCGGGCAACTGGTAAGAAACCTTCAAAAGTGCTTCCGTTTGGTCTTGCCATGTATTCTGTACATAACAAAGGTTTTCCGTAGCGTTGCAATTGTTTGATTACTTTTTCGAAATCTGCAGGAGTATTGTAATTATGAAAAGAAACTACATCAGATTGTTCGATCTGCATTTTGTGCATTGGTTGCATTTTAGCTTCATCGCTCCAGTCTCCAACCCAAACTCCGGAAGTCAATGGCTGTGACGGATTGCTTTCTCTCGCCCACACAAAAACATCCTTTAAAAGTGGCAGAATCAAATCGGCTTTATTTTTAATTTCAACTTTTTCATACGATGGTCCCGTCATATTATCCGGTTCATTCCAAACATCCCAACCCAAAATACGGTTGTCGTCTTTAAATTTAGAAACTGTTTCTTTTACATATTTCTCTAAGCGAGGATATTCTTTTGAATTCTGTAATACCTTTTGTCCCGGACTTTGAACCCATCCTGAATTATGCGTATGCGGTTTTGGAGCACGTTGTTTGCCTAAAACCGGAAACGGATCCCAGCACGAATCAAACAAAACAAATAATATTTTGATATGATGTTTATCTGCTATTCCCAGAAATGTATCCATGCGTTTGTAAAGTCCTTCGGCATCTTGTTTGTGCAGTAAATCATGAAGATAAACACGCATTACATTCATTCCGATTCCCTCGGCCCAGCCTAATTCCTGATCAATTCTTTTAGCATCAAAAGTATCGGCCTGCCACATTTCTAACTGATTTATGGCTGTACTTGGGTAATAATTGGCACCTACCAGCCAGGGCTGTTCTGTATACCATTTATTAGCCTGTTCTTTGGTCCAGATTTCTCTTTTTTCGACTGTGGCTGTTTCGTTTTTATTTTCTTCAGAATTGCTTTTTGTTTTGTTGCAGCTAAGCAATAAAAGCCCTGCTAACGTAAGCGTTAGGTACAATTTTATTTTTCTCATTATCACTTTTCGTATTATGAACAATCGTTCTTTATGATAAGGGAATCAGCTTTGAGTAAACTGATTCCCTTAAAAATAGTTTAATATTCTGGGTGTTGATCCAGATTTGGGTTATTATCTACATCAACCTGCGGAATTGGCAATCTTTGGTTTTTACCAACTGTAAAGTTTTTGAAATCAGGATCACGAAGTGCTATTTTATCAACAGAAGCCTGCGTATCTAAATCGCCCCAACGTTTTAAATCTTCCCAGCGAACACTTTCACCGGCTAATTCTAAAACTCTTTCCATTTTTAATCTTTCTAAAAACTTATCGTGATCATTTCCTATTTCAGGATGAGCTGCGGCAAGAGTATTCATGTTTACACGTGCTCTAACTAAATCAACATATTGATAAGCACCAGCAGTATTTCCTAATTCGTTCAAAACTTCAGCATAACGTAATAAAACATCTGCATAACGAATTAGTCTGTAATTCACCTGGCTATAATAATCTTCATTATTTCTATAATAATCACGGCTACCTTTTCTAAACCATGCCTCGTTATTATTCCATTCCCAATCTTTACCATAGGTTTTGTCTCCAAAATCAGCTAATAAATCTGGATAATATAAAGTCCATCTTAAACGAATATCAAGATCACCATCTTTATTTTGCTCCTCTTTAAAAGCATTGATCAACCAAAAACGAGCCTGTCCGTCAGACCATCCAATACTTCTTGGTGCAAAAAACTGAGCACGATTGCTTGAAACTGCAGCATTTGGATCTTCACCAGTTCCTCCTTTTCTCTGATCTCCAAACTGGATTTCAAAAACAGATTCATTGTTGTTTTCATTAATATCTGTAAAGTTGTCTCTGTAGTTAGAAACCAGGCTGTATTTAGCTCCATCACCAGAAATTAAATATTCTAAAGCCGCTTTTGCTTCAGTCCATTTGTGTTGTTGCATATACGCTTTTGCAAGAAAAGCTTTTGCCGCTCCCTTATCTGGTCGTCCTGTTTGATCTCCTGCCCAATCTCTTGGTAAATCTGCGTAAGCTTCATTCAAATCTTTTTCGATCTGAGCCCAAACCTCAGTTACATTTCTTTGCTCCGGTAAATCAGCTGGCGTAGAAGGTTCTAAAACCAATGGAATATTTTCCCAAAGAATAGCTGCATAGTAATAATGTAATGCTCTAAAAAATTTAGCCTGAGCTATAATTTTCTTTTTATCATCTTCATTTTGAAAAGTGATATTCGGAACATTGGCTAATACCTGATTACATCTAAAAACAGCTTTGTAAGTATCTCTCCAGGTTACATTGTTCCCTTCCCAAAAATTATAATTGATGTAATTGAATCTGGTCCAGTCTGCCAATTCTGTCCATGGGCTTACACTATACCCCTCATCAGAAGTTAAATCTAAACGGAAATACATCCATCGTGCCCACAATCCATCTTTATAAAACATGGCATAAATAGAGTTGACTCCGGCTTGTGCATCACTTTCAGTTTTCCAATATTGTTCTGTTTCAATATCAGTCTGACTGTTCAGGTCTAATTCATTTTCACAAGATGATGCGAAAAAGAGACCTAAAAAAACTACGGTTGTTATTATTATTTTTTTCATTATGCTGTTTTTTTAAAATTAAAAGCTAAACTCAACTCCAAAAGAATAAGTCTGAAGGTTTGGGAAAGCACCATTATCTACACCTCTCTCAAAAATATTACTGTTGCTGAACTCAGGATCCAATCCTTTGTACTTAGAAATTGTAATTACGTTTTGTGCTGATACTGTTAGTCTTGCTCTGGTAATTCCTGATTTTTGTAAAACACTATCAGGCAAGTTGTATCCAAACCCAACGTATTTTAATCTGATAAAATCACCGCTTTCTAAGAAACGATCACTATCTCCTCTTGAATTTAAGGTTGAACCTTTTGTAATTCTAGGAAAATCAGTATTTGGATTTTCAGGTGTCCATGGCTGTATTCCTGTTCTGTAATTACTATTGTCGTCAAAACGATCTACGACGCTTCTAAATCCGTTGTAAACAGTAGCTCCGTGTGAAGCGATCCAGTTCATAGAGAAATCAAAAGATTTATACTCCGCTCCGGCATTTAAACCCATTTCAAATTCTGGCCACGGACTTCCAACAATGTCTTTGTCTTCGGTTGTGATTTCTCCATCACCGTTAACATCCTTAAAACGAATGTCTCCAGGTACAGCATTTGGCATAATAACTTTTCCGTCTGCATTTTTATAATTCTGAATTTCTTCTGCAGATTGAAATAATCCATCTGTTTGCAGTACATACCACATTCCAACAGGGTTTCCGCTACGCGTCATAGTATTTCCAACAATGTTTTCATTTTGACCGTTCCCTAAAGCAACCAGTTTGTTATTTACTTTTGTGAAGTTTACAGAAGCATTAAAAGAGAAGTCATTGATTTTTTTGCTGTACGCTAATTCCAGCTCAAGACCTTTATTTTCAACAGTCGCAGCATTAGAAATTGGGTTTCCTCCATCATTTCCTGTAGTTAATAAAATTGGAAAACCAAATAAAACATCTTCTGTACGGGCAATAAAATAATCTGCTGTAAAACGCAAATCATTATTTAAAACCGCTAGATCTAACCCCACATTGGTTTGTTTTAATTTTTCCCAACGCAATTCAGAATTGGCAAGTTTTACCTGAGTTGCAGAAGGATATAAAGTTTGTCCGTCTCCTAAAACAACCTGTCCGAAATTATTAATGAAGCTTTTAGATTCATATTCTCTAATATTTCCAGAACCTAATTCTCCGTAACTTGCTCTTAATTTTAAGTCTTTTATGAATTCTGATTTAAAAAAAGATTCATTGCTGATTCTCCATCCCGCTGAAACCGATGGGAAATTACCCCATTTATTACCATCACTGAATCTTGATGATCCGTCACGTCTGATCACAGCATTGAATAAATAACGATTATCATAATTGTATTCTAATCTTCCTAAATAAGATGTCAAAGCAGCTTCATTTATGAAACCTCCTACTACAGGCGAATCTCCCTGATTTAAAACCGTATAATATTGACCTGTTGCTGAATTTATTGGAAGATTTCTCTTTGTCCCGTAAATTTGGTCATAAGTATCTTTTTGAAAAGTCTGACCTGCTAAAATAGTAATATCATGTTTTCCAAATTCTTTCTTGAAAGTTAATGTGTTTTCATACAACATTGTTTGCGATCTTCCTCTATTTTGATCTGTGTACGATTGATCTGGCGGTTGGTTTAGTGACCAGTTCCCTACTTTTCTTAAAAACTCATAAGAATCAACACTAGTTTCATATCCAAAATTGAAACGGTATTTCAACCACGATGCAAATTTTATTTCTGACCAGATGTTTCCTCTAATTCTGAAATTTTCATTTGTAGTATTAGCAAAATCTGCAATCGCCAACGGATTTGTTCCAAAGGTATCGGCAACACCTTGTTTTCCGTAGCCGTATCCTCCGGGATTAGAAGGATCGTAAACCGGAATTGTTGGTGTTAATCTGTATACATCAATAATTGGGTTTCCAGACATTTCATCTGTTTTTGAATTACTGATGGCTAAGTTTTCTCCAATACTGAAAATTCCTTTTGAACCGCTTGAGTTTACACGGAAAGAGATTCTGTCAAAATCAGTCCCTACCACTGTTCCTTCATTTCCAAAATAATTTGCCGACATGAAAAAAGTAGAATTTTCTCCTCCGCCTGCAAAACTGGCATTGTAATCCTGAATCATACCTGTTTCAAAAACTTCATCCTGCCAGTCTGTGTTCACTGCCATATTTAGATTTTGTCTTGTAAACCCAGCATTATCGTACGCCATATTATTATATTTTGCAAACTCTTCAGTTCCCATTAAATCATATCTTGGCATAGTGGTAAAACTTGTTTTTGCCGAAACTTCAACCTTAAGTGGTCCTTTTTTACCTTTTTTGGTTGTAATAATGATCACACCATTTGCTGCTCTGGAACCATAAATGGCAGCCGCCGATGCATCTTTTAAAACCTGAATAGTTTCGATATCGTTAGGGTTAAAATCTCTGTTAGCGGAAGTAATTAAACCATCAATTACATATAATGGATTCGTGTTTTGAAGATTTTTTAAACCACGAATTTCAATATTGGCTTCCTGTCCCGGGCGTCCGCCACCACGAACTTTTACACCGGTAACTAAACCTTGTAATCCGTCAGCAACAGTTGTAACCTGTCTTTTTGTGATTTCGTCTGCTTTTACTAGTGAAACCGCTCCTGTAAGATCTTTTTTCTGTTGTGAACCATAACCTACAACAACAATCTCATCAAGTTTCATTGCATCTTCGCTTAAAGTAGCATTTACAGTAGTTTGATTGTTAATAGCAATTTCTGTGGTTTTGTATCCTTGGGAGCTAAAAATCAAAGTCTGATTTGATTTGGCTACAATAGAATATTTTCCGTCAAAGTCGGTAGAAGCACCGTTTGTTGTATTTTTTATTAAAACATTCGCAAAAGGAATTGGTTCTCCAGTTTCTGAAGTAACTGTTCCCGTAACCGTAATTTGTTGTTGGGCGTAAGTTTGCTGTAATAATAAACTAAAGAAAAACAAGAGGTAATATCTCTGCTTTAAAATTTGAGTGAACTTTGTTTTCATTGATTTTTCATTTTAGATAGTTTTTCATTTTTTTGGTTGGTTTTGTAAAGTCATATTAAAAAATTTTAATCGTCCGGGATGCGAACAAAAAAATAATTAATATTGTTCTTTAATAAGAATGGGTTCATTTTTCTGTTAAATTATTAATGATGTATTTTTTCAAACTTTATTTTATTGATAGCGTATTTTTTTTGCTTAAATTTTATCAATATGATTTATTTGAAAATTCAAAGTAGATGATTTTAATTCAAAATAAAATGATTCATTTGTGTCAATATCTCTCTCAAATGATTCAAATTGTATCAATTTTGACTAAAAATAAAATTCTTGCAACATTTGGAATAAGATTGAGACGATTTGCTGAAGCCTGTTTTTTAAATAAAAATTATAACAATGCGTAAATTCTTTCTTTTACTATTTTTTTCATTTTTTTTGACAAATTTTATTCACGCACAGGAATATTATTTTAAACATTTTCAGGTTGAAGAAGGGCTTTCTAACAACACCGTTATTACCTCTATTCAGGATGAAGACGGCTTTATGTGGTTTGGAACCAAAGATGGTTTAAACAGGTTCGACGGCTATCATTTTAAAACGTATAGAAGTCAAAATGATCCCATACATAGTCTTGGAAGCAATTATGTTCAGTCGTTGCATGCCTTTCAGGGAGCTATTTGGGTGGGAACTGATAAAGGTTTGTATCAGTACGATAAAAAAACAGATCATTTTACAGTTCTGAATGAGGCCATAAATGACCGAATCAACGATATTAATCATGATCAAAAGGGAAATATTTGGTTTATTTCAGGCAATATATTGTACAAATACGCGCCATCCAAAAAAGAAACCAAAACTTTTAGTCCTAACAAATATTTTGTGGCAACCTCAATCGCAAGAGATTCAAAAGGCGAAATTTGGGCTTCTTCCCTGAACAAAATATATCATTATTCTGAGGAAAGTTTGTCGTTTGAAAATATCGTTTTAACGCCACCATCTAATAAGGCTAATTTTAGAATCACCACAATTTACGCCTTAGATCCCGAAAATATTCTAATTGGAACACAAGATCACGGTGTACTACTATATAATAGAAAAAACAAAACGACTTCTGATTTAAAATTCAGTACCAAAGAGCCTGTTTTTGTGCGTCAGTTCAGAAGAAAAGGAAACGAAGAACTTTGGATAGCCAGTGAATCTGGTGTGTACGTTTATAATCTTAAAACAAAAACAAGCGTCAATCTCAAAAAAAACTACAACGATCCGTATGCGATTTCAGACAATGCAGCCTACTCAATTACGATCGATAAAGAAAACGGAATCTGGATTGGTACTTATTTTGGCGGAATCAACTATCATCAAAAACAATACACGCAGTTCAAGAAATATTTCCCCCAGAAAAATCAAAATTCCATCACAGGAAGCGCTGTTAGGGAAATTCACAAAGATGACGCCGGCGATTTTTGGATTGGTACTGAAGATGCCGGTTTAAATCGTTTTAATCCTAGAACAGGAAAATTTACTTCGTATTTGCCCAACGGAAGCAAAAGCAGCGTTTCTTATTATAATATTCATGCTTTATTGCCTAGAAAAGATAAAATCTGGGTTGGAACTTTTGAGCACGGATTAGATGTTTTAGACCGAAAATCAGGTTTAGTTATCAAACATTACAGTGCCAATGATCCGTCAACAGGTTTGAGAAGTAACTTTATTTTTTCTTTTGGCGAAACAAAAAACAAAGATTTAATGGTCGTTACCACCATGGGAATATACCGTTATAACGAACAAAACGACAATTTTGACATCTTAAAAATGTTTCCCGAGACTACTCATTATACTATTTTTAAAGAAGATAGTGATGGAAATTACTGGGCAGGAAGTTATAGGGATGGTTTGTTTTTCTACAATTCCAAAACACATAAAAAAGAGGTTTTTATCTATGATTATAAAAATCCGGACGGTATCAGCAACAATTCTATCAATTCGATTTTTGAAGACAGTCATAAAAACTTATGGTTTGCTACCGAAAATGGTTTGAATTTATCTAATAAGAAAACAAGAACTTTCAAAAAATTCACTACAAAAAATGGACTTCCGAGCAGTGTGGTTTATTCTATTTTAGAAGATGGAGAAAAGAATTTATGGTTAACCACTTCGAAAGGTTTAGTAAAATTTAATCCGAATCACAAAAAAATAAAAATCTACACTACCGCAAATGGTTTATTGAGTGATCAGTTTAATTATAGTTCGGCTTTTAGAGATACCAATGGCGATATGTATTTTGGAAATCTAAACGGAATGATCAGTTTCAATCCGAAGAATTTTACTAAAAACAAGTATACACCTTCGATGTTCATCACGAATCTTCAGATCCACAATAAAGATATTGACGCCAATGAAAATGATTCACCTATAAAACAATCTATTTCGCATCTTGATGAACTCGAACTGAACAACGATCAATCTTCGTTTAATCTTGAATTCGCTTCTTTAAATTTTACTGCCCCTGAACTTACAGAATACTGGTATAAACTTGAAACAGTCAACAATGACTGGGTATATCTCGAAAGAAACAACAAAGTCTTCTTCACGGAACTGGCTCCGGGCGATTATGTTTTTAAAGTAAAATCACTAAACAGTTTTGGTGTCTGGAGTAAAGAAGTGAAACTGAAAATTGTAATTCTGCCACCATTTTGGGCGAGTTCCTACGCTTATTTTTTCTATTTTCTGCTGATTTGCGGCTCGTTTTATTATATCATCCGTTATTCTCAAAATTTAACACAGATTAAAAATAATCGCAAAATAAAACATCTGAATGACGAAAAAGAAAAAGAAATCTATCAGGCTAAAATTGACTTTTTCACCAATGTAGCGCACGAAATTAGAACGCCTTTGACGCTTATAAAAGGACCACTCGAAAAACTTTTAGTGATGGAACATCAGTCGCCTGAAGTGCCTCAGAATCTTTCTATAATGAAGAAAAATACTTCGCGATTATTGAAATTGGTAAATGAATTATTAGACTTTAGAAAATCAGAAATTGGCGGATTGAAACTTACTTTCGTGGAAGCCAATATCTCATCTCAGGTTCGCAATTTACATTTGAGATTCAGTCCGCTAATTGAGGAAAAAGGAATTGATTTTGAACTTAATTTAGGAGAAAAGGACATTTTTGCTTTTGTGGATAAAGAAGCCTTCAAAAAAATCCTGAGCAATTTGATTAGTAACGCCATAAAATATTCTAAAGACAAGGTTTCTATCTCTTTATTCAGAGATGACAAAAAATTGACTTTGGTAGTTAAAAACGACGGAAATTTGATTCCGTTTCAGCTAAAGGACAAGATTTTCGAACCCTTTTTCAGAGTGGATAATATGGATTCGACTTCCGGAACCGGAATTGGGCTTTCCCTGGCACATTCGCTGACACAATTACACAATGGAAACCTACAATTGATTCCGGATTCAGAACTCAATGTTTTTGAACTGATTGTGCCGCTCCATCAAAAAGAAGAATTTATGTTGTATACCGATTCTGAAAAAGAAGAAGTTCAGACTAAAATTGAAAAAATCGAAACAGAATCCAAAAATGAAAAAGCACAAATTTTAGTGGTGGAAGACAATGAAGATTTATTAAATTTTATCACTTCTGAATTATCCTCAACGTACACTATTTTGAAAGCAGATAATGGCGAAAACGCATTGAAAATCATTCATAATCAAAATATACAACTGGTTATCAGCGATGTCTCCATGCCGGTTATGGACGGAATTACCATGTGTAAAGAGATTAAAACGAATCTGGAAACCAGTCATATTCCAGTAATTTTATTGACGGCTAAAAACTCCCTGAAATCACAAATTGATGGTCTAGAAGTGGGCGCCGATGCTTACATCGCAAAACCATTCTCAATGGATTATTTAAAAGTTCAGGTAAATAATCTGATTGAAAACAGAAAACAGATTATGAACTATTATGCAAGTTCTCCGCTTTCGCACATCAAAAGTATTGCGCACAATAAAACAGATGAAAAATTCCTGAAAAAACTCGACGATGAAATCCTGAAAAACATCACAGATCCGGATTTGAGTGTTGAATCATTAGCAGAAATCATGAACATGAGCCGTTCGACCTTATACCGAAAAATTAAGGATATTTCGAATTTAAGTCCGAATGAACTAATCAATATTGTACGTTTAAAAAGAGCCGCAGAGTTACTATTAAATGAAAACTACAAAATGTATGAAATCGCCGAAATGGTCGGTTATAAATCGCAAACAAGCTTTGGTAGAAATTTTCAAAAGCATTTTTCGATGTCACCTTCAGATTATATTGCGATGAATAAGTAAAAAATTAAATCCCAAATTTGAAATTCCAAATTCCAAAACTTCGAACTTAAATTTCTTTTTTATTATGGAATTTGGAATTTTAAAAAATTGGAATTTATCTAAATTAAAAAACTCTGCTTATCTTTAATCTTCAAAACAAATCCAGTTCTAAGATGAATAATAGCAATACAATTAGAAAAGTCGCCATTGTGGGGTATAACCGAATTCCGTTTGCACGAGCCAATACCGCTTATGCTAATGTTGGAAACCAGGAAATGATGACGGCAGCCTTAAACGGCCTTATTGATAAATACAATTTAAAAGGGCAATTATTAGGCGAAGTAGTTGGTGGTGCTGTCATCAAACATGTATATGACAGCAATTTGATCAGAGAATGTGTGATGAAAACGTCTCTTGATCCTGCAACTCCAGCCTGTGATTTACAGCAAGCCTGCGATACCGGAATTGAAAGTGCTATTTATGTTGCCAATAAAATTGCATTAGGACAAATTGAATCCGGAATTGCCGGTGGAGTTGATTCCATCAGCGATATGCCGATTGCCGTTAGTGAAAAACTTCGAAAAATCTTATTGAACGCCCGACAAGCGAAATCATTGGGAGAAAAAATCAAAACGTTTTTGAAACTTCGTCCAGCCGATTTAACGCCTTTAGTTCCCCGAAATGAAGAATCACAAACTGGACTTTCTATGGGAGGTCATACCGAAATCACGGCTAAACATTATAAAATAGCAAGAGAAGATCAGGATAACTTGGCGCTTAAAAGTCATTTGAATATGGCTAAAGCGTATGAAGAAGGCTTTTTTGATGATATGATCACGCCTTTCAACGGATTAGACACAGACAATAATCTGAGAAAAGACAGCACAATTGAAAAATTAGCGTCTTTAAAACCTGCATTTGATAAAGTAAACGGAACTTTAACAGCCGGAAATTCAACACCCCTTACTGATGGTGCTTCGTGCATACTTTTAGCCAGCGAAGAATGGGCAAAAGAACGTGGACTGCCAATTTTAGCTTACATTACTTTCGCTGAAGTTGCCGCTATTGAATATGTCAAAAATCAACAGAATCTTTTATTGGCGCCCTTATTTGCTGCAAGCAGAATGTTGGAAAAAGCCGGATTAAAGCTGCAGGATTTCGATTATTATGAAATTCACGAAGCTTTTGCAGCACAGGTTTTAGCCACTTTAAAAATTTGGGAAAGTCCGGAATTAAGTGCACAAATAGGTTTAAAGAAACCACTTGGTGCAATTGATAGAGAAAAACTGAATGTAAAAGGAAGCAGTTTGGCAGCCGCTCATCCGTTCGCGGCAACAGGTGGCAGAATCATTGGTGTTATGGCAAAATTATTAAACGAAAAAGGTTCCGGAAGAGGATTGATTTCAATTTGCGCCGCTGGTGGACAGGGAATTACAATGATTATTGAAAAATAATATTTTCAAATACTTTTAACACCACAATTATCTTTGTCAAAGTTTAAAACTTTGACAAAGATTTTAAGATCTAAATTCTGTCATCAAAAATTAAAAGGCAAACTCCTCAACATTCGCCAATGCCTTCGGCAAAGCATTCTCAGCAAAATCAGGAATCGCAGTTCCCTCTACACGAAAAGTAGTAATATCTGTAATTCCTAAAAAGCCTAATACTGTGCGTAAATACGATTCTGAGAAATCATAACTTTTATAAGGTCCTTCTGAAAATATAGCTCCGGAAGCAATAGATAAAAACACTTTTTTGTCAGTTAATAGCCCTTTTGGACCATTCTCATCGTAACTAAAAGTTTTCCCTGCCCTTGCCACCTGATCAATCCAGCCTTTTAAGACTGCCGGAATTCCAAAATTATAAAGCGGTACACCAATTACAATAATATCCGCTTCTAAAAGATCTTTTACTGCTGCATCTGAATATTTAAGAGCGTCTTTTTGCGGTTCTGTATGAAGTTCTGCAGGGACATAAATTGCACTTATATGCAGATCAGTCAAATAAGGCAAAGGCGTTTTTGAAAGGTCAAGTGTTTGTACCTGAATTTCATTGTGTTCTGCTTTCAGTTTCTCCAGAATAGCATTGGATAATTTATTACTAAACGAAGCATCTCCTTTGATGCTCGTTACTATATTCAGAATTCTTTTACTCATGATTGTATTTATTTTGTTTATGATACAAACTTATCTACATTTGCTATCTCTTTTATAGTACTATCCTCAAGGATAGCGCTATCCTTGAGGATAGTAACAGGATAAATATGAAAACAAGCAGCGAAATAAAAAAAGAAAAGTGCGGAGAACCAGAAGAGTGCCTTGCAGCATTATTACCGGTAAGAGATGCACTAGAAGTTTTAAGCGGCCGATGGAAATTGCCCATTTTGATTGCATTATCAAACCGACCTAAACGATTTAAGGAGATTTCTAAAGATATAAACGGAATTACAGATAAAATGCTTTCGAAAGAACTTAAAGATCTTGAGGTAAACAAATTGGTCACCAGAACCGTTTATGATACTTTTCCGCCAACTGTTGAATACGCAAGAACGCCACACAGCCACACTTTATATGATGTTATTGGAGCATTAAATGAATGGGGCACCTTACATCGTAAGGAAATTATTGGAAAATAATTCTTTTGAAAATAAAATTAATTAGCACTCTTCTTTAATAAAAAATTCAAGAACCGATTCATAAAGAATCGGTTTTTATTTATATGTAAATCAATATTTTATACTAAATTAGTGTACCCAAAAACTGACACAGTTTTTAGAGCTTTTGTATGAATTCATTTTAAATCCAATATAAATGATTGACTCAAAAATACCCGAAGGTCCACTAGCTGAAAAATGGAGCCATTATAAGGCAAAAGCAAAACTTGTAAATCCGGCCAACCGAAAAAAACTAAATATTATTGTCGTTGGAACCGGACTTGCCGGAGCTTCCTGTGCGGCATCTTTGGCTGAACAAGGTTATAATATCAAATCATTTTGTTTTCAGGATTCTGCCAGAAGAGCCCATTCTGTAGCTGCACAAGGTGGCGTTAATGCCGCCAAAAACTACAAAAATGACGGCGACAGCACTTTCCGAATGTTTTATGACACCATAAAAGGTGGCGATTTTAGATCGAGAGAAGCAAATGTCTACCGTTTGGCAGAATGTTCCGCACATCTTATTGATCATGCTGTGGCCCAAGGCGTACCCTTTGCCAGAGAATATGCCGGATATTTGAATAACAGGTCTTTTGGTGGTGTTCAGGTTTCGAGAACCTTTTATGCCCGTGGGCAAACGGGACAACAACTTTTGCTTGGTGCTTATCAGGCATTATTACGTCAGGTTTCATTAGGAAAAGTTGATTTGAATACCCGTCACGAAATGCTTGAATTAGTTGTTATTGACGGAAAAGCAAAAGGAATAATTGCCAGAAATCTGGAAACCGGAGCGATTGAACGCCATGCAGCAGACGCCGTTGTTTTGGCTTCCGGAGGTTATGGCAAGGTTTATTATCTTTCTACATTGGCAATGGGTTGCAATAGTTCGGCGATCTGGCGCGCTCATAAAAAAGGCGCTTTTATGGCTGGTGTTAGCTGGATTCAGTTCCACCCTACTTCACTTCCTCAACATGGAGAAAATCAGTCGAAATTGACTTTAATGTCGGAATCTTTGCGAAATGACGGCCGAATCTGGGTACCAAAAACAGTCGCTGACGACCGAAATCCGAATATAATTCCGGAAGAAGAGCGTGATTATTATCTCGAACGCAAATATCCTTCTTTTGGAAATCTGGCACCAAGAGACATTTCGTCAAGAGCTGCAAAAGAGCAAATAGATGCCGGACATGGCGTCGGACCAATGAAAAATGCCATTTATCTTGATTTTTCAGATGCCATAAAAGCGCAGGGAAAAGATAAAATCGAAGCCAAATACAGCAATCTTTTTGCGATGTATGAGAAAATTACCGGAATCAACGCTTACAAAGAACCGATGCTGATTTCCCCTTCAGCACATTTTACGATGGGTGGACTTTGGGTTGACTATGAGTTGATGACTACTATTCCAGGTTTATTTGCCTTGGGAGAAGCCAATTTTGCTGATCACGGCGCTAATCGTCTTGGGGCAAATTCACTTCTTCAGGCTTGTGTTGATGGTTATTTTATTGCACCCTACACCATTCCGAATTATTTATCAGGGGAATTAAACGCCCCAAAAATTGATACGTCTCATCCCGCTTTTGAAGAAGCTGAAAAAACAGTACAATCACAATTAAACCGCTTTTTGAGTAGTAAAGGAACACTTTCAACCGATTATTTTCATAAAAAAATTGGCCGCTTATTATATGAAAAATGCGGACTCTCAAGAAGTAAAGAAAAACTCGAAGAAGCACTTGAAGAAATTAAAATACTGAAGGCTTCTTTTGAAAAAGACTTGCTCATTACCGGTGACGATAAACTCAACAGCGAATTAGAAAAAGCCGGAAGAATTGCCGATTATATTGAATTAGCCGAATTAATGTGTCATGATGCACTACAGCGCGAAGAATCCTGTGGTGCTCATTTTAGAGAAGAATATCAAACGGCTGATGGTGAAGCCGTTCGAAATGATGCCGATTTCTGTTATGTATCGGCTTGGGAATGGAAAGGAAAAGAACAGCTTCCAGAACTACATAAAGAGCCTCTTATCTTTGAATCTGTTGAACTTGCAATACGAAGCTATAAGTAATTGTGAATTGTGAATTGTTAATTGTAGATTATTAGTTAACAATCCATAAGCTCTATTTTACAACTTACAAGCAATTCATAATTAACAATTCATAATTAACAATTTACAATTAATAATCAGCTATGAAATTATATCTTAAAATATGGCGTCAATTTGATACTTCTTCCAAAGGAGAAATGGTAGATTATGAAATAGACAACGTTTCAGAGCATATGTCTTTCCTTGAAATGCTGGATCTTTTGAACGAATCCCTGATTCACAAAAAAGAACGGGTCATCGAATTTGATCATGACTGCAGAGAAGGAATTTGTGGGCAATGCGGCATTATGATTGACGGAAGAGCGCACGGACCTTTAAAAAACACCACAACCTGCCAACTTCATATGCGAAGTTTTAAAGATGGCGACACGATCTATATTGAACCTTTTCGTGCAAAAGCCTTCCCCGTTTTAAGAGATTTAAAAATCGACAGAAGTGCTTTTGATAAAATCATCACCGCTGGTGGATTTATAGGCGCTTCAACCGGTCAGGCGCCGGAAGCCAACAGTATTCCGATCTCTTACGAAACTGCCGAAGCTTCTTTTGATGCTGCTGCTTGTATTGGTTGCGGAGCCTGTGTCGCAACTTGTAAAAATGCCAGCGCAGCTTTGTTTACAGGTGCCAAAATCACGCATTTAGCTTTGCTTCCACAGGGAAAAATTGAAGCTTCAAAAAGGGTTTTAACTATGGTACAGCAAATGGATGCAGAAGGTTTTGGAAATTGTTCTGACACCAGAGCCTGCGAAATCGAATGTCCGCAGGGAGTTTCTATTCTCTCAATTGCAAAAATGAATGCTGAATATACTAAAGCTTTGATTTTTAGAAAGTGAGGTGTGCTAAGGTTCTAAGATTCTAAGATTCTAAGATTCTAAGATTCTAAGATTCTAAGATTCTAAGATTCTAAGATGAAAATTAGTAAACTTTGCGACTCTGCGCCTTTGCGCGATTATTTCAGCAGTTTTTTTATTCACTTATAAAATTTCACGCAAAGGCGCAAAGGCGCTAAAGTCTAAAACTAAAAAAACTTTGTTTTCTAATTGCGTAAACTGTCTATTTCACTCTTTTTTATAAAGCCTTTCCTGACCATCTGGATAAATTCTTTTAATAGCAGTGATTTCGTTTTTTTCTGAAACAATTTTAATGCGGAAATCATTATCACCATCAAACATAAATAAGTCTTGCTCTAAAGGAATCATTAAAAGAGTAACAATATTGTTCCACCTGTAATACAACTTACTGTCTTCGTATACAAGCTCAGATTTTCCAAATTTACCCTGATACGACTTTAAAATTTCAGGATCAACATTTAAAGGTTTTTGTCTGTTTTTAACAACTGGAATAAACCAATCAAGATCGTTGCCGACTGAATCTTTATTTTTTAATGACAAATTTTGCAAAGCCAGCAAATGAGAACTGTTTACAGCTTCTTCACTTTTGCATAAAACATCTGGCATAACTCCTTTTCCTTCAAAATCCTGATTAGTAATAGGATCTTTAACCTCTCCAAAAGGTATATTTACAGAAAAACCGTTTGGTAAAACTTTTCGATCAATAGGATGAGCTCCTCCGGCTGTTTTTTCACCTACAATAGTAACACGTTTTAAATTTTGGAGCGAATAACTCATCCATTCTGCCGCAGAAAAAGTAGAATTGCTTGTTAAAATATAAATATCTATATCAGCAAGGCGTTTACCCGGAACAGAGGGTAATAGCCACATTTCGCGCTCTATTTTTTTTCTGCCTTTTTCATAGTAATAATATTTGTATAGAGGTAATTCCTTACCAGAGTAAAAATAGCTGCTTATAAATTGGCCCATTTCCATAGCACCCCCATTATTTTTACGCAAATCTATTATTAAAGCATCTGTATTCTCAAAAAAATGCATAGCAGCGGCAGCGGTTTCACTTGCTATTGCAGGATCTTCAAAATAATCAAACTCTAAATAGCCAATGTTTCCTTCAAGAATTCGTGTTTGCTGAAAGCCAAAATTTCTCTTTTTTGCCTCAGTTAATTCTTGAGCCTTAATTTTTTGTTGTATCTCTTTATTTCCTTTTTTTTGTTGATCTGCCACCCATTCCGGATCATACATTACTCTAAAGTGTAAATCTTTACTAAATTCTAAAAGGTCAGTTGAAAGTTTAGAAGCAAATTCATTCGGACTTATGATATTTTTATAGATTCCCTTTTTATAATTCTCATTAAGTTTTTTCTTTATATCCGCAATAGCGTTTGGTCTTATATAAAATTCTTCAAGCTCTTGGGTTAGCGAATCAATAATTTGCTTTTTTTGCATCTCATTTAAAGTAACATCCTTTGTAATGAGGTCTTTTTGCGAGTAGGTACAAATTGATAATAGCAGTAGTGCTAAAGTTAAAATGTTTTTCATTTTATGAAGTTTTACAGTTTGAAATTATTTTATGAAGTAGTTTGTCAAGCAATTCGATTTCGTCGAGAGTTAATCCACTAAGTGCTGTTTTTCGATTAAGTTTAAAAATAGGAGTCAATAAAACAATCGTCTTTTGACCTTTCTCAGTTAATAAAAGCTTAGATTTTCTTTTGTCTGATTCATCTACTTCTCTAGTCAAATAATCTTTTTGCACCATAAGCTCTATTATTCTTGTAATAGAAGCATTGTCTTTGAAAATTAATTTTGCAATTTCTATTTGAGGTATTCCTGCATTATCATTTAAGATAATTAACACCAAGCATTGATCAACTGTAATATCGCCTACAACCTTTTGTATGTTCTTTTGGCAAATTTTCCTGTATTCTTTTATGGTCTGCTCTATAGTATAAAGTACAGTTCCGGTTGGAGTTTTCTTTTGCATATTAAATCAGTTAACCTTGAATTTGTTTGATATATCAAATATAATTATTTATTTGATATATCAAACAAATTTGAGTCAATTATTTTTCTCATCGAAATAGCGCATACATAAAAACCCGACATGTTTTTATAAACGTGTCGGGTTTTAGCATCGCAGAAAATAAACTTTGCGACTCTGCGCCTTTGCGAGATTTAAAAAAAATAACTTATAAAACTTCCTGTCTTAGCGCTTACGCAACAAATCACACAGCAAAATAAGGCGATAAAATATCTTCAAAATTATACAATCCTTTTTGTTTGTCTTTTAGATTTTCGGCAACAAAAACAACGCCGCTTCCAAAGGCTTCTCTTGAAATGGACTCGTGAATTAGTCTAACCGTTTGATAAGGAAATCCGAAGATCACTTCATGTTTGCCCACGATTCCTCCTGCCCTAACTGAATTAATATTTTCTTTCTCAACGTCTAATGCTTCTGCAATTTTTATTGCTGTTCCTGAAGTCCCTTCTTTCTTTTTAAAATGTTCTTCATTCACTTCAATATCCACCCAAGGTGCTATTTTCTTCAAAAACTTAGCAGCAAAAAGCAAATAATTTACTCCAAGTGTAATATTCGGTGACCAAAAAACAGTGGTTTTAAGGGATAATTTCTTTAATAACTGAAGTTCTTTTTCTTTATAATGAGAAATGGCCGAAATGATTTTAATATTCCTTGTAGCTGCCAATTCTCCATAATCGTAAATTCCTTCATTCGAAGAAAAATCGATAATGACATCAACCGGATGTTTGTCTAAAAGCTCTTCTATTGATGTTTTGGAACTGGAATAAATTAATCCGGGTTCATCTGACTGAATTCCGAAAAATTCCGGAACCGATCTGTGTTCTAAAACAGTACTTTGTCTTAAAACCCACTCTAAGCAGAATTTTTTATTTTCCAGCAGTATTGATGCTACTGATTTTCCCGTCTTTCCGAATCCGATTAGTCCTATTTTCATAATTTATTTTTTTATTGGGCGAAATACCCGTTAACAGAAATTGACATTTTTTGAAGTTTTTGTCAAGTCTAAAATTTAATTATTATCCAAGCTGATAATTATCCTCTCTCGCTAAAATAGAGATATTATCACGGGAATACTAGTAAAAAGTTGCATTTGTAACAATTAAAAGTGGAGTTAATCAGAATAATTGTGCTAAATGTTTTCGGTTCCAGATTTTAGAATTAATTGCCCGTCTATTATTTTCTTTCTTTAAATAAAGAATTCGCAATTTTAGCAGAGTAAAAAGTGCTTAATTTTTCATTATCCTATTTTTAGAAAAACCACGGTAAAAAAAAGATTTCATAATGTCCAACTAAACAAATTTTAATTAGTTTTATGGCCTGATTGCCCCAAACAAAATCAGTACATAATGGCCTACAATAACAACGAATTAATGCGTTTTTTAGACGCGCAGAATAAATTGTACCTTTCTGCACTTGCTGAAATTAAAAAAGGTAAAAAAGAATCTCCATGGATGTGGTTTGTTTTTCCGCAGATAAAAGGAATGGCCTCATGTGACACCTCAAAATTCTACGAAATTAAAAATGCCGATGAAGCGATAGCCTTTCTGGAACATCCCATTCTTGGAAAACATTTGATTGAAATCACAGAAGAATTAATCAAAAACGAGGAAAAAACAGCAGCAGATATATTCGGTAATCCTGATGATGAAAAATTACAATCATGTTTGACTTTATTCGCCAGCATTCAAAACTCGGAACCCATATTTCAGGAGGCGCTACATAAATATTTTGACGGATCATCTGACTTTCATACCCTGCAATTATTGTACAGCAATCTGTAAAAGTATTGGTAGCTTATCTTAAAAATTCCAAAAAGATAAAGTGATTTTCTTTCGTTTCTAATTAAGATAACTATATTTGCAACACTGTTGCGTTTGCTGTAATTCGCATAGTTCTCCCAAAAAGAATGAAAAAGAAAGTTATTATTATTAATTTTTTGATGTCTCTAATAGTATTGTTCGCAATGCTGTTTCAGACGGTCCATTCTTACGAACATCTTTTAACACAATTAACAGAAAAGCACTGTGAACATCAAACCAGTGCTAATCAAAAGGAAATAACGCACAGCCATTCTGTTGATACAAAATGCCCTATTTGTCATTTTACATTCAGTACTTTTATTCCGAATTCTTTTCAGTCTTTAACTTTTGAAAAAGTACAAATTGAAACTTCTAGCGTATTTCTATATACAAAATCAGTTTCAACTTTCTTCAAAGGCAGTCTTTTTGCATTAAGAGCACCTCCTGCCCTTTAAGCATTACTTCAACATTTTATTAAAGTCAACTTCTTTGTTCATTTTCTACATCTGAATGAAAGAGAACTGTATTTATAGCTCTTATCAAAATTATCGATAAGGTGTAAAACGGCATTTTTTTAATGTTGAAATAAAGCTATTGCCTTAACTGCAATACATCATCTTTTTTTTTCGCAAAACAAACACTAAAGTACTGTTAACTAACAGAATACTCCTGTCATTTTGCGATTAATTTTAAATTAAACCCAAAATTAAAATCCATAATACTATGCTTACAGCTGAGAATCTGACAAAAAAATATGGCGAGCAAATCGCTCTTAACAAACTCAATCTAACGATCAAAGAAGGAGAAATATTCGCTCTTTTAGGTCAAAATGGAGCAGGAAAAACCACTACCATCAATCTGTTTCTGGGTTTCATAGAGCCTACTAGTGGAGAACTGGAAATTAATGGTGTTTCAGTAGCTGAAAATGCTCAGGAAACAAAAAAATTCGTTGCCTATATTCCTGAAACAGTAATGCTTTATCCGAATCTTACAGGCATGGAAAATCTGAAATTTTTCTCGTCTTTGGCCGGATTTAAATATTCAAATGGAGAATTAACTTATTTCCTGAGCAAAGCCGGACTGCAAGCAACGGCTCATCAACAGCCTCTTGGCGGTTATTCAAAAGGAATGCGTCAGAAAGTGGGTATTGCTATTGCTATTGCCAAAAAAGCAAAGGTTCTTTTACTTGATGAACCTACCAGTGGTTTAGACCCAAAAGCTTCTAACGAATTCTCCCAAATCTTAAAAGAACTTTCAGCTGACGGAACTGCTATTTTAATGGCTACACATGACATTTTCAGGGCGCGTGAGGTTGCCACGCATATTGGAATTATGAAACAAGGTAATCTCGTTACCATTATTGAGGCTGAGAAAATATCAGCAAATGAATTGGAAGCTCTTTATTTACAAACTGTTTAAAAGGAAAAGTAATTTCCATCAACCTAAAATGAAAAATTTACTTTCCTTTTTATTCGTATTCATAAGTGCACAATACCTGCATTCTCAAAATATCAGCAAAAAAGTCAAAGACAGCATTGCTCAGGATTCCATTAAAATGGAAAAAAATGAATTACAAACTGTTGAGATCGTGGGTCGTTCAACACGAAAATACAACAGTGACTATTCTTTTTCTGCGACAAAAACGGCAGCATTAAATAAAGATATTCCACAGTCTATTTCTACAATTACCAAAGAATTAATTGCAGATAAAGGTGCCTTTTATTTGGCAGATGCCGTAAAAATGGCTAGTGGCGTTATTCCTGCCAGTTATTACAATCAGTATACGATTCGCGGTATAAGTCAAAATGAAGAAGGCCAAATTATTAATGGAATGCGAACCAGACAATATTATTTTCTACAACCTTTGACCAGTAATATCGAACGTATAGAAGTTATAAAAGGACCTTCGAGTGCTACCTTTTCTTCTGTAGATCCGGGCGGAAGCATTAATATGGTTACCAAAAAACCTTTGACAACAGACCGAAAAGAAGTAAGTCTGAGCGTTGGAAGTTTCAGTACACTTCGCGGAACATTAGATTTTACAGGACCATTAAATGAATCTAAAACACTTTTATATCGTGTAAATGGTGCTTATCAGGAAGCCAAATCGTTTCGTGACCTAGTCAACAACAAATCGTTTTTACTATCGCCGTCTTTCAGTTACATCCCGAATGAAAAAACGGCTATTAATACCGAGTTGATTTTAAGCAGTATGAACGGAAATCTGGATCGTGGGCAGCCCATTTTTGGTGCCGTTGCCGGAAAGACCGATTTAAACAAAACGCCAATCAGTTTAAATTTAGGTGCTGCGAGTGATTTTTTTAAATCAAAAGAAATGATTTTGATGACCAACTTTGCTCATAAATTCAATTCTAAGATTGGTTTTAATGCTTCCTACATGAAACAAACCTGGACAGAGGATCTTCAGGAACACAGAACCACAAATGCTTTTGCAGTTGATATGAATAATAAGCCGGTAACAAGTCTGGCCATGATGCAGTTTGTACAGCGCGAACAAAATTGGGATGTTGACAATTTAAGCGCCTATTTTAACTTTGATTTCAAAACAGGAAAACTGAATCATAAACTCCTTACCGGATATGATTTAAGCAGTTGGAACAAAAATAAGGGCGGCGGGCAAAATGCGGCCCGTGGTTATTTACTAAAAGACGGAACTGTAGCCGGTTCATTTGTTTTGGCAAACGCCAATAATTATCAAACTACCACTATCGATGGCATTATAATGCCCAAACCCAATGTAGATTATTTTAATTTAAACAATCCGTCTTATAAAATTACAAGTCCTGACGATTATACTTTAAATGTTCGAACTGCTTTGCCATCGGCTTTAACCACCACAAATGCCCTTTATATTCAGGACCAGATTCAATGGGAAAGAATTACTTTTTTACTAGGCCTGCGACAGGAATGGTTTGAAGATATTACCAATTACGAATCAAATAATGAATTGACCGTAAAGAAATCGGCTTTACTGCCGAGAGTTGGTATCACTTATGCCATAAACAAAGCCATAAACGTTTATACTACTTATCTTGAAGGTTATCAGCCACAATCGAATACGGTTACTTTGATGCCTCAAACAGGCAGTCTACCAGCTGGAAGTTTATTTGATCCATTGGAAAGCAATTTAAAAGAAGTAGGCTTAAAAGCGGTATTTCTTAATAATACCATGAGTTTCAATGCAGCAGTATACGAAATCAATCAACGTAATATTTTGATGAATGCTAATGATCCAGCTAATCCTGATTTACTGGTTACAAGAGGCGCTGAACGCAGCCGTGGCTTTGAATGTGATTTGGCCGGTTATATTACACCGCAATGGCAAATAAATGCTTCGTACAGTTTTATCGACGCTGAAATAATCAATGATCAGAATCCGGCCTTAATTGGCGCACGAAAACAAAATACACCAAAAAATAGCGCCAATTTATGGACACGCTACAACTTTGCTTCAGACACTGCTTTAAAAGGTCTGGGCGTGGGTTTTGGTATGCAATATCAAAGCAGCAAAGTGCCTTGGTTTACAAGAGATTTCACACTTCCTGATTTTACGATTTTTGACGCCGCTTTGTATTATAAACCAAATAATAGCAATATTCAGATTGCGGTAAATGCGGGCAATTTGCTCAATAAAACGTACTGGTTAGGTGCTCAAAACTATTTGAGATTGTTTCCAGGAAGTCCACGAAACGCAAGTCTGACCGTAACTTATAAATTTTAATTGGCATGAAATCCATACATATAGAACTTTTAATAGCAAAACATTTAAGGAATACGGTTTTTAAAAATTCGGCCGTATTTATAATCTCATTATTTATTGGTGCTCTGTTATTTTTTGCTGCGATATCGGGTTGGGAAAACTACAACAGCCAAAACGAAACCAGTGAAAAATACCAGCATCAGTCGCGGGAAGACTGGTTGAACAATCCGGATAAAAACCCCCATCGCATGGCACATTATGGAAATTTTGCCTTTCGCAAAAGCACCTCTTTAAGTGTTTTTGAATTTGGAATGGAGCCTTTTTTCGGGAATGCCATATTTCTGGAAGCTCACAAACAAAATACAGCCAATTTCTCTGAAGCCGGATTCTCCAACAGTATTATGCGTTTTGGAGAAATTAGTATTGCAATGGTTTTTCAGGTTTTATTGCCATTGTTGATTTTTTTCCTTGGATTTAATTCGGTCGCAGCCGAAAGAGAAAACGGAACACTCAAACTTCTTTTAAGCCAGGGAATCAGTTGGAAACAGCTTTTATTTGGAAAAATATTGGGAGTTGCGAGCGTTATTATGATGCTTTTTATACCGGCAGTTTTAGTACTTATTTTTGTTTGGATGCTCCTTCAAAACTTTACCCTTTCAACGGATGAAACTATAAAAATGCTATTGTTTATACTCTTCCATTTTATTTATCTATTGTTTTTCTGCGTCATTGCCGTTCTGATTTCTGCTTTAAGCAAAACATCAAAAAAAGCACTGATTTCCTTAATTGGAATTTGGCTGCTCTTTACTATTATTTTGCCGAGAACCACACAGGCCGTTGGCGCTTACATATTTGAGGCACCTTCGAAAGTGCAATTTAACAGCAATATTGAGAAAGATATTCTGAAACAAGGCGACAGCCATAATCCAAATGATCCGCATTATAAAGCAATCAAAGATTCCTTATTGCGCGCTTACAAAGTAGATTCGGTGCAGAAACTTCCATTTAATTATTCCGGTTTTATTATGACCGAAGGGGAAAAAATCAGTTCAAAAATTTACAATCAGCACCTGGAAGATTTACTTCAAATTTATGAAAGGCAAAATAGTTTTTCGAAAGCCGTTTCGTTCCTAAACCCTTATATCGCCATGAAAAATTTATCCATGGGATTATCCAACACCGATTATGATTCGTATATCGATTTTCAAAAACAAGCCGAAAATTACCGTTATAATATGGCGCAAAAAATGAATGCGTTACAAATCAAATACATCAGTAATAAAAAGCCGGCAGCAACAGATAAACCACTGACTATTGACAAAGACCATTGGGCGGATATTGATTCTTTTCATTATGAGCCAAAAGGAATTCTGACCGTTTTAAAAACCGAAATCCTTTCTATTATATCCCTAATTATGTGGATTATCCTGCTTTTTGTCTTCATCAAAATCGCAGCTAAAAACCTAAAAGCCATTTAATATGTTAGTATTACTATTTAAAAATTTCATCCGTTCGAAAGGAACCAAAATTGGTTTGCTTTTTTTACTGCTCATCGGTTTCATAAGCCTTTTAATTGGTCGTCAATTTCAGCAAAAACAACAGCAAAATATAGTAGAAACTGCCCTATATCAAAAAGAACATATTGCAAGAAATGCGGCTTTTCATAAAGACGAAATGGGACTTTTGCTGTATTACATAAAATTTTCTCTGGTCAATAAAACATTACCCATAAACAGTCTGGCCATCGGTCAACGTGACGTAAATCCGTCGATACAAAGTGTGACGATTCGTGGTTTAGAAGCGCAGAAATACGATTCGGAGTTAAATAATCCAAATAATCTGTTGGCTGGAAATCTCGATTTTGGATTTGTGCTTATTTATCTTTTTCCGCTTTTGATTATCGCTTTTTCGTATAATATCATTTCCGAAGAAAAAGAAAGCGGTACGTGGAAAATTGTTGCCACACAGAGTTCTAATATAAATTTCTATATTCTGAAATTGTTTTACATCCGAATTTTAAGCTTAATTGCGGTGCTTACCATTGTACTTATAATTGCGGCGTTTTTTCTGAATATTCCGTTAGATCAGCCCTTACTCACCTTTTACGGACTCGGTATTTTATATATTCTTTTTTGGTTTTCGGTCAATTTCTTTATTGTATCACTTCAGAAAAATTCAAACTTTAATGCTGTAATTTTATTGACTATCTGGCTGTTTATGATCATCATATTACCTGCTGTCATTAACTCTTACATTGTCAATAAATATCCTGTTCCGGAGGCTTTAGAATTAACTTTAAAACAGCGAAACGCCTATCATCAAAAATGGGATATGGATAAACAAATTACACTTGACAAATTCTACAAGCATTATCCACAATTTAAACACTATCCTTTACCAAACACCGAATTCAGCTGGCTTTGGTATTATGCGATGCAGCAAATGGGCGACGATGAATCGGCAATACAATCCAGAGAATTAGAATCAAAACTAAAACAGCGTAATCAAGCCAGCAAACTTATAGCCCAGTTTGTTCCAACGCTTCATACTCAAATACAACTGAATGAAATTGCCAAATCTGACTTAGAAAATCAGCTTTTATTTTTGAAGGAAACCAAGCAATTTCATGAAAAAATGAGGTTGTATTTTTATCCTAAAATATTCGATAATACTCCCGTAAATCAGGAAAAATGGAAGAAATTTAAGATTGAAACTTTTAATGATAACTCAAAATTAGATTTTGCAAAAGCGTTCCTTCCTTTGCTTCTGTTCAATTTAATTTTAATGGGTTTTGGCTGGCTAAATTTCAATAGAAAAAGACAAACATTCTAAGTTTTTCAGTTCATAAACATTTAATACGAAGCCTATTTCATTAATTTGAAATAGGCTTTCTTGAAAGATAGCGATGCCAGTTCATGTTTCTTTGGTACATCTTCATAATAATTTACTATCCCTGTATTGAAGTTTAAAATAGGTCATTCACAAAATTTAAATTATCATTTTTTAAATTTGTTTTAAAGGAAAAGAAACCTGCTCTTTTAAAAAAACACCTATATGAAACTCCAGCAAATTCAAATTCAAACCAACAATATTCGAGAAACTGAGACATTTTATAGTGATATTCTTGGCCTTAAAATCCTCGAAAAAAAGTCTGATTCCCTCACTATTAAGGCTGGAAATTCTGTTTTAAAATTTATCGAAAATCCTGAATTTGATTCTACTTATCATTTTGCTTTTAATATTCCCGAAAATAAATTGGAAGAGGCCATTAAATGGTGCGAGAACAAAGTCAATCTGATAACCATTCAGGACAAACGCATTATTGCCAACTTTGAAACCTGGAATTCAAATGCCGTTTATTTTCATGATAACAATGGTAATTTACTGGAATTTATTGCCAGACATGATTTAGATAATTTTCAAATAAAGGAATTCAGTTCTAAATCCATATTAAGCATTAGCGAAATTGGTATTGTTGATGAAAACCCAATGGAATTAGGAGAGCAATTAATCGAAAGTTATGATTTGAAGTTTTTTGAAAAAAATTTTAACAGTGAAACTTTTGCTGCAATTGGAGATGATGAAGGTTTGCTGATTATCGTAAAACCCAACCGTAATTGGTATCCAACCCAAATGCCTTCTAAAAGCAATAAAACAGAAATAATAATTGAAAATAAAGGCACTAAAATTGAATTAGATTTTTAATCCACTTTCTTACTTTCAATATTTCGTATTCCTTATTTTTACAGAAATTTAAATTTAAAAAATGCCATTTGTCCGAATAAGTCTTCCGAAGAAACTTTCATTAGAAACAAAAAACAATATTTCAGAATCTATTCATCAATCTTTAATAGAAGAATTTTACATTCCAAAGGATGATTATTTTCATGTTATAGAAGAATTAGAAAATCATCAAATAAAATATCCGGAAAATTATCTCGGAATTTCACATTCTGAAGAAATAATTTACGTTCAAATCATTGCCGGACAAGGAAGAACATTGGAACAGAAGAAGAAATTGTATCATCAAATTGCGACCAAGATTTCATCTTCTACAGAAATCTTGATCAATAATGTCATTATTGTTTTGTTGGAAAATAATGGTCTCGAAAATTGGTCTTTTGGTAATGGAGAAATTCAGGAACCTAAACATTTGAAGAAATAATTTATAAATAGAAAAGCCCAATTCATAAATCTGAATTGGGCTTTAGTTTTATTTGTTATGAAGTTTTATTAAAACTTCATCTTCTGAATTCTCACCGCATTCAATATCGCCAACAGCGCTACTCCAACATCAGCAAAAACAGCTTCCCACATGGTTGCGAGTCCGCCCGCACCTAAAATCAGTACAAAAGCTTTTACAACAAAAGCCAAAGTAATATTTTGCCAGACAATCTTTTTGGTTTGTTTACCGATGTTGATGGCCATCGGGATTTTACTTGGTTTATCATCCTGAATAACAATATCTGCAGTTTCAATGGTGGCATCGCTTCCTAAACCGCCCATGGCAATTCCGACCGTGCTTAAGGCAATAACCGGAGCATCATTTACGCCGTCACCAACAAAAGCTACGGTTTGATTTTTAGCTTTAATTTCGTTGAGTTTATTGACTTTATCTTCCGGAAGCAAATCTCCAAAAGCATTAGCAATTCCAAGTTTACGCGCTACAAATTGTACAACATTAGTTTTATCGCCGCTCAGCATCGTTACTTGAACCCCTAATGCTTTTAATTTACTTACCGTTTCCTGAGCGTCTTCCTTAATTTCATCTGCGATGGTTAAATAACCGGCAAACTTTTTATCGTAAGCAATAGCAATTGTCGTGTAAACTACTTCATTCGGATCTAAATCATAGTTAATACCGAATTTATCCATTAATTTGAAATTTCCTACATGCAACTCTTTTCCGTTAATTTCGGCTTTTAAACCATGACCTGAAATCTCTTCTACGTTTTTCAATTCAATTGAAGTATCAATTTCACCAACGTAATTGTGAATCGCCGTCGCTACCGGATGTGTGCTTTGACTTTCTAAAGCATTAACCATTTTCAGTATTTCTCCTTTATTGACATCATGATATATAATAACTTCCTGAACTTTGAAAACACCTTCAGTCATGGTACCCGTTTTATCCATTACCACATTCTGGATTGTCGAAATACTGTCCAAAAAATTACTCCCTTTAAAGAGGATTCCGTTTTTACTAGCTGCTCCAATTCCACCAAAATAACCTAGCGGAATACTGATAACTAACGCACACGGGCAAGAAATAACTAAGAAGACCAAAGCTCTGTATAACCATTGACTAAAAACATAATTATCAACAAAAAGCATTGGCAGCAAACAAATCGCAATCGCCAGATACACCACAATTGGCGTATAGATTTTAGCAAATTTTCGGATAAACAATTCTGCAGGTGCTTTTTTAGTTGTCGCATTCTGAACCATTTCAAGGATTCTGGATAATTTACTGTCTTTATAATCGGTGGTAACTTTTACCTGCGCAATGGTATTGCCGTTAATCATTCCGGCCAAGACAGTTTCTCCTTTTTTCTTAGTTGCTGGTTTGCTTTCCCCCGTAAGGGCTGCTGTATTAAACGAAGCGGTATCAGACATTAATTCGCCATCTAAACCTAATTTTTCTCCTGCTTTAAGCTGAATGATAGCTCCGATTTTAACATCTGCCGCTTTGATTTTTGTTGTCACATTATTTTCTATAATATTGACTTCGTCCGGACGCTGATCCAACAAACTTTTAATATTCGATTTTGCCCTGCTTACTGCCAAGCCCTGAAAATTTTCTCCAATGGTATAAAACAACATAACCGCAACACCTTCAGGATATTCTCCAATGGCAAAAGCACCGATTGTGGCAATACACATCAGGAAAAACTCTGAAAACACATCGCCTTTCGTAATGCTTTCGTAAGCTTCTTTCAAAACCGGAAGTCCAACCGGCAAATAAGCGACAATATACCAGCCAATTCTAACATAACCGGAAAACCAACTTTGCGGAAAATAGTTGTCAAACCCAATTCCGATTAGTAATAAAACAAATGAAATTATCGCTGGCAAAAACATTTGAAACATATTTCCAGAGCTGCCGTGATCGTGATCGTGGTCATGATCATGATCGTGACCTTCATTTTCAGTATGCTTATGCTCTTCATGCGCTGAACAGCATCCGGATTGGTTCTTTTTCTTTTTAATTATTTTTTCTTCTGTATGTTCCATAAATGGGTTTCAAGTTTGAAGTTTTCTTGGTTTCAGGTTGACAATTGGATTGGATATAAATACGTATAAATTCGCGTTATCCGTGTGCCAATTGAAACACTTTCTAAAGTTACATCTTTTAAGGCAATTGTTTTTGCTTAATATTTTTTTTTAATTGCGCAGAGGCGCAGAGGCGCAAAGTTTTTCACGCAGATTTTAAAAAGATTTAAGCAGATAAACGCAGATTATTATTTCACTATCTCAAAAATAAATCTGTTATAATCTGCTATAATCTGCAGAATCTGCGTGAAAACACATTTTAATTCTTTGTTTATTCCACGCAGCTTAAAATGCTTCGTGCCTTAGCGCCTTAGTGGCAAAAAAATCAATGTTCGTGTTCTCCCCCGCCTTTCATCGCAGAAAGCAAATAAAAAGCGCCTTTCGTAACGATTTTAGCATTCGGAGCAATTTCATCTACAAACTTCACTTCTGTAAAACCTAAATCTGTCGTTCCCGGAATTACTTCTATGGCTTTAAAATGAATTTCTTTCTCGTGGTTTTCTTTATTCTCTGATTTCTCCTGATGTTGCTCTTCTTCAACAAAAACAAAATATTTATCGGCATTTCGAACAACAGCGTCTTTTGGCAAGGCAGGAACAGTCGCATTGGTGATGTTAATATTCGCAGAAACATACATTCCCGGAATTAGTCCTTTGGCATCAGCCGATTCAATTTTAGCGTGAACGGCAACCGTTTTACTTTCGTTTGAAAACGATTTATTTATTCCGAATATCTTTCCTTTGATTGATTTATTAGATTGATTCGTCAATACAAAATCAATTACCTGCCCCACCGAAATAGAACCTAAGTCTTTCTCATAAACATTCAGATCCAAATGCATTTGGGTATTGTCAACCACTTCAAACAACGAAACTCCGGTTTGGGCATAAGCACCTTTTGCAATGCTTATTTTACCAACATAACCGCTTATTGGAGCAACAATAGGTACTAATGAAGTGCTTCCTTTTGTGCTGACGTGCAAAGCTTCTAATTTATTTTTTGCGGCTTGTGCCCTAGCTCTTTCTGCCGCCAATTTTGCTTTTACTTCCTGAAACGTTTTCCTCGGATTTACATTTTCATCACTCAATGTTTTCTGGCGGTTGTATTCCAATTGCAAAAATTCAATATTGGCTGTAGCCGAATGATAGTCTTCCTGCATTTCAATCACTTCTAAATTTTGAATCGTAGCCAAAACTTTTCCTTTATTGACAAAAGTCCCTTCCAAAACAAAAATATCCTTCACGGTTCCACCAATTAAAGTCGAAACTTCAGCAGAATTTTGAGGAGGAACAGTTGTATAGCCATTGGCTTTTATGACTTTATTGAGGTTTCTGTTTTCTACAAAACCGGTTTCGATACCGATTGTTTTGTATTGAGAAGCAGTTAAAGCGACTTCTGTCTGTGATTTTTCTTCTTCGTGTGTTTCTTCTGTTTTTTTCTCATTGCAACTTACATTAACCGCAAAGAGCGCAAAGAGAAAAATACGCAAAGCACGCAAGGAAATTACACTTTGCGACCTTTGCGTAAACTCCCTAGCGTTCTTTGCGGTTAAGCTATTTAGTATATTTTTCATTTTTAATTATTTTTGATAGTTGGAAATTGAAGTTCTATGGCGCTTTGATTGTAATTATGAGTCGCCTCGGCATATTGTTTTTTGATATCAATCGCCTGATTTAAAAAGCTGATATATGACCAATAACTCATGTCGCCATTGGCATAACTTTTTTGCGCCGTACTGATAATCTGATCGGCATACTGCAAACCTTCATTCTGATAATAATCTAGTGCTTTTTGCTGTTTTGCAAAGTTATTCTGCAATTCCTGCTGTTGCAGATTCAACGTTAATTTGCTTTTATCCAAAGCCAATTGCGACTGCGAAATACTGATCTCTGAAGCTTTGGCTTTCGCCGAATTTACTCCGCCAAACAACGGAATCTGTAAACCTGCGGTAAAACCCTGAAATAACCAATCAGTGTTGATACTTTGGGCAAAATAGCCTAATCCTAATTTAGGCGTTCGCATCGCTTTATATGTATTGGTTTCCTTTTGATAAACCGAAATTTGCTGTTGGTAATAATCAGTCAATAAACCTTCTGCTTTCGAATTTCCTTCTTCTTTTATAGTAGCGTATTTCAAAACTGTTTTTTCATCCGGAATGATGTTTTCATCTGTCTGAACAAAAAACTGCAATTGCTTTTGATAAATCGCCAAATCGTATTCTAATTGCGCTTTCTGCGTTTCAATTTCTTTTACTTTCGCTTTAGCACTGATTACTTCGATATTACCGCTTTCTCCGGTTTGAAAACGCAATTCGGCATTCTTGAGGAACTTGGTATAAATCTCATTTAATTCCGAGTTTAATTGCTGAATTGAAACGCCATATAAATATTGATAATAGGCCAAGTTAACGGCTTTTTCAATTTCATAAGAAGACAACGCTTTTCGTTTTTCGGCCAGTTTTACCAATTCTTCCTGCAATTGTCGATTCGCTTTTGTAATATTTCCGATTGGAAAATATTGCTGAATTGAGACGTTGTGATCAAAATCGACACTGTTGAATTGTCCGCCCTGATATTGTACCTGGAGCGGATCTGCCTGAAATGCGGTCTTTTTTAGGACGGTTTGTTTCTCGATTTCTTTATCGGCAATTTTTAAGTCAATGTTGTTTGATTTGGCCAGTTCTATTGCTTTTTCTAACGATATTTTGGCTTGCGCCGATGATATTGTGCTTGTTAATAAGAGTGCAATTAACCACAGCGAATTTAACCACAAAGTTCGCAAAGGAGTTTTCACAAAGCTCACAAAGGTTATTTTCTTGAATTTATATATTGAGTTTTTCATTTTTTACTTTTCAATTAGAGAATTTAGTCAATTAGATTTTTTTCACAAAGTTGTAATTATCTAATTATCATATTTTCTCATTATCTAATTATCCTTTTTGCGGTTAAATCCACGTTCCAATAATAAATACAGAATCGGCAGAACGATTAGTGTCAATAATGTCGCTGAAACTAAACCTCCAATAACCACCGTTGCCAAAGGTTTCTGTACTTCTGCCCCTCCGCTTGTGGATAATGCCATTGGTAAGAATCCTAACGAAGCCACCGCAGCTGTCATTAAAACCGGACGTAATCTGGTTTTGGTTCCGATTAAAACTCTTTGCAGCGGATCGAGTATTCCTTCTGTTTTTAATTGATTGAAATACGAAATCAGCACGATTCCGTTTAGAACTGCAATTCCGAATAAAGCAATAAAACCAATTCCGGCAGAAATACTAAACGGCATGCCGCGCATCCAAAGGGCAAAAACACCACCAATAGCTGATAACGGAATGGCGGTAAAAATTAGTCCGGCTTGTTTGAAACTATTGAAAGTCAGATACAGTAAAATCAATATTAATCCCAAGGCAATAGGCAATGCAACCATTAATCGATTTGTAGCTTTGACCAAATTCTCAAATTGACCGCCATAGGTTACGTAATATCCAGAAGGAAGATTAAAATCTCGTACCAATCGCTCCTGAATTTCTTCCACAACACTTTTAATATCGCGTCCGCGGACATTTAATCCAACGGTAATTCGGCGTTTTCCATCTTCACGTGTTACCTGAACCGGACCTTGTTCATAATCAACTGAAGCAACCTGAGAAAGCGGAACCTGTTGTCCGTTAGGCAGCGGAATAAACAAATTACTGACATCGGTAATATCAGCGCGATTGTCCTGATTCATTCTCACGACCACATCAAATCTTTTGCTTTCTTCGTAGATTTTTCCGGCACTTTCTCCGGCAAACGACGAACGAATAATTTGGTTGATATCTGAAATATTCAATCCATATAAAGCGATTTTATTGTAATCGTATTTGATGGTAATCTGTGGTAAACCGGTTACTTTATCGGCTTTTAAGTCTCCGATTCCTTCTATGTTTTTAATTTTTAAGATTAATTCCGCTGCTTTTGCATCTAAAATCTCTAAATCGTCTCCAAAAATTTTGATCGCAATATCACTTCGGCTTCCCGTCATTAATTCGTTAAAACGCATCTGGATAGGCTGTGAAATTTCAATATTAGAGCCCGGAATCACTTCCATTTCTTCTTTCATCGCATTAGCCAGATCTTCCCAATTATCGTACTTGCCTTTCCATTCTTTTTTGTCTTTCAAAACAATAATTAAATCACCGCTTTCAATTGGCATCGGATCAGTTGGGATTTCTCCACTTCCTATTTTGGAAACTATCGTTTTGATTTCCGGAAACTTATCCTTGAGAATCTTCTCTAATTTTGTCGTTGTTTCTACCATCTGCGTAAGCGAACTTCCGGTCATAATAGATACGTTTATAGCCAAATCGCCTTCTTCAATTGTCGGAATAAATTCTCCTCCCATACTATTAAAAATCAGTAACGCAACGGCAAACAAAGCCACTGATATTGCCAGAACTATCTTTTTAAACTGTAGTGCTTTCTCTAAAAATGGTCGGTATAAATTTTCCAGCCAAACCATCATTCGATCACTGAAATTGGCTTTGTGCTCTGTGTTTTTTGAAAGGAATAACGCGCTCATCATTGGAACGTATGTCAACGAAAGCACAAAGGCACCAATTACGGCGAACCCAACAGTCATTGCCATTGGTTTAAACATTTTACCTTCTGTTCCTATTAAAGCCAGAATTGGAAGATATACAATCAGAATAATAATTTCTCCAAAAGCGGCACTATTTCTAATTTTTGAAGCCGAGTTGTAGACTTCAATGTCCATTTCGCTTTGCGTTAAATCCTTTTTTCTTTTAAGTTTCTGCAGATGATGCATCGTTGCTTCTACAATAATAACGGCTCCGTCGACTATAATTCCGAAGTCAATTGCCCCCAGACTCATTAAATTACCACTTACGCCAAAGGCATTCATCAAAATCACAGCAAAAAGCATGGCTAGCGGAATAACAGAAGCTACAATTAAGCCGGCACGTAAATTACCAAGAAACAATATCAGGACAAAAATGACGATTAACGCCCCTTCCAAAAGGTTTTTTGTTACTGTCCCAATCGCATTGTCAACTAATTTTCCTCTGTCAATAAAAGCTTCGGCAACAACGCCTTCCGGTAAGCTTTTGTTAATCTGAATCATTCGTTCATGAATTCGGTTGACAACTGCGCTGGAATTTTCTCCCTTCAACATTAAAACCAAACCTGAAACGATTTCTCCTTTTCCGTCTTTGGTGGAAGCGCCGTAACGCAATGCAACTCCTTCGCGAACTTCAGCAACATCACGCACTAAAACGGGTGAACCATTGCGGTTTTTTACCACAACATTTCCAAGGTCTTTTACACCTTTCGCCATTCCGACACCCCGAATAAAATAGGCATATTGATCTTTTTCAATATAAGCTCCTCCTGTATTTTGATTGTTTTTTTCTAAAGCATCGAATATTTCAGTAATGGTAACTCCAAGACTATTAAGCGTATTTGGATTTACGGCAATTTCGTACTGTTTTAGTTTGCCTCCCCATGCACTAACATCGGCGACCCCTTTAATACCTTGTAATTGCGGAATAATGATCCAATCCTGAATAGTTCTTAATTTTACTGCATCGTATTTATTTTCATAACCTTTTTTGGCATAAACATCGTATTGGTAAATTTCACCTAAACCAGTGCTAATGGGTGCTAATTCTGGTGAACCGGCATAAGCAGGAATGTTTTCTTCGGCTTGCTTTAAGCGTTGAAATATTTGCTCTCTCGCCCAATAAATATCAACATCATCTTCAAACACCACAGTTACAACTGACAATCCAAAGCGCGAAATACTTCGGAGTTCTATAATATTGGGAACTGTTTTTACAGCCTGCTCGAGAGGATAAGTGATTAATTGTTCTACTTCCTGACTGGCCAAAGTCGGAGCTGTTGTAATGATTTGCACCTGATTATTGGTAACATCAGGCAAAGCATCTAAAGGCAAATTTTTAAGCGAATAACTTCCCCAGGCAATTAATACAAGGGTAAATAGCAGTATAAAGAACTTATTCCTTATACTAAACTGTATAATTTTATCTAACATTTGAATATATAATGACGTGAGAAATTAGACAAAGTTTGTCTATTCATTTTGTGAAAAGTCCACAAGTCTCTAACCCGACCTAGCCGGGCATCATTATGCTATTTGAGGAGGCTGCCAAATACTTCCGTAGAAATTGGAAGCAAAAACAGAATTATAATTGGGTAAAGCTTTTGAAATAATAGTAAAAGCTACAGGAAACTCAAAATTTTCAGAAAGCTGATAGCTTAAAATCTGGGCTCCACAGCAATTACAGGCGCAAAATGGGGAACATAAATCATTGTCTTTATCATGTGAATGATTGGTTTCAGACGAAAACTGAGCAGTTTTATGCATAGCACTATTCACTTCCATATCTGCACAAGGCATATTTGAAAGCGCTATCAAATAAATTGATAATAGTATTGCTATCCATTTCATACGGTAAATTTACTATTTATTCTGTTATAAAAAATCTAAACTTTTGGAAATGATGTTTATAAAAGCCATCTTTCTTTTTGGTTATTGTAGGAATTATATTTTTATCCGGAAATTATACTTTCTTAAAAAAGATTGCAAATGGTAAGAAAATTTATTTAACTTTAACAATAATTAACATTTTGACCCAAATCAAATTTTAAAACATAAAAGCCTATTCGATTACAATACAGAGTATAAGCATACATTTTCCCAAAGAATACATTAGTTACCTATTTATTTTTCGCAGTTCTATTAATTAATTTTATAACACTCCAATCAATGAAATGTAATACACTAATATCAGCCTCTCTATTATTCTTTAGCATGCAAATTTTTGGTCAGGTTTATACTGACAAAATAGTTGGTAAAAAAAATGAGCAACTTAAAGATAGTCTTAAAACAGAAAAATACCCCTACGCACTACCAATCTGGGGAGAAAAAGTTGCCCAAAAAGGGTATAAATTACCTTATTCTGCGGGAGTTTCGGTAAATTATTTCTGGCAGGAATCTGAAATCGTAATTAGTAATCTGGAAGTTGGTTTTAATCATGGTCCCCTATACAATTTAGATGAAATCATACGTTTTGATAAATCTACGGTAGAAGCAGGTGCTTTAACCATCAGACCTGATATTTGGCTGCTTCCTTTCTTAAACATTTATGGAATTTTCGGAAAAGCCAATACATCCACTAAAATTAATGCCGGAGTTTATGTTCCGGATGCAGACAATAATTGGTCGGAAATTGCCAATTTTAGCACCAAAGCTAATTTTGATGCGACCACCGTGGGTATAGGTATGACCCCAACAATTGGTATTGGCGGAGGCTGGCTGGCTCTTGACATGAACATGGCCTGGACCGATATCAGTTCGCTGGACAAACCTGCTTTCTCTTATATTTTTGGACCACGTTTAGGTAAAACCTTTAAATTACCTAAACCCGAAACAAATGTTGCCGTTTGGGTTGGTGCTTTTAGAGTCCATATAAATGGTGATACTAATGGCGATTTGCCTCTGTCTGATTTTATCGATTTATCTAGTGCCCAGGTAAAAGTAGATAGCGGTCTTGCAAAAGTTTCTGAAAATCAAACAAAAGTAGATAACTGGTGGGATGGTCTTACGCCGGCTGAGCAAAAAAATCCCGTGAATGTTACCAAACACAATACTGCAAATCGTGCGCTTGAAAGAGCCGGAACATTTTTAAGCACATTAGATGGAGCTTTGAGTACTGCCTCGGATTCATCTGTTCAGTATTCGCTGCAAAAAAGACCTAAGGACATGTGGAATTTTATTATTGGATCACAATATCAATTCAGTAAACACGTAATGTTTCGCGCTGAAGTTGGTTTCTTAGGCAGTCGTACACAAGCATTAGGTAGTCTTCAGTATCGTTTTGGACTTTAATCCATTAATCGTATGAAAAAAGGTTTATTATTACTTATCGCTTTCTTTTGTATAACATCAGCACAATCACAAGTTTTAATTTCCTTGCTTTTTGGAGACAAATTGAATTCACCTTTTTTAGAATTTGGTTTGGATGGCGGTGTCAATTTCTCGACGATCTCAAATATGGAAACCTCTGGTACTGAAGTAGGGTTTAATCTTGGGTTTTATTTTGATATAAGATCTAAAAAAAATCCTGCCTGGATGATCAATACCGGCGTTATCGTAAAATCCCCCATGGGGGCGCACGGTTTGCCGGTTTATTCTTTAGGCGACACCAATCTGGATAATACTTTTGCTGGTGGAAAAGTGGATCGTGAAATACGTTATTTCAATGTTCCGATTTTGATTAAATATCAGTTCAAAAATAATATTTATCTAAAAACAGGTCCCCAGCTCGGATTATTAGCCAAAGCTTTTGATAAATTTCATAAAGATTATAATGGCGATGATGTAGAATACAAGCACAACATTAGAGATCAAATACATGTTATTGATGCTGGAATTGCACTTGGTGCCGGTTATCATATGAATATCGGAAACGGGTTGAATATGACGGTTCAATATTATTACGGATTGGTTCCTGTAATGAAGGGAGATGGACCTGTACAATACAACAGATCTTTGTATGTAACAGCAGGTTTGCCAATAGGTCGCGGAAAAGCAGCCAGAAAAAAAGCGGAAAAAGAAGCCGAATTAAACCGTGTTATTCTGCCTGAAGAAGAGGCACCAAAACCTGGAAATTAATCATTCGGGCTATTAATAGAAATAATCAATTTTAAGATTTCATGATTGTGCAAAACAAAATGAGGTTCTGTATATAAAATCGCATTATTGGGCATAAAAGGCATTTCTGCCGCCAATGGATTTTGAACGACAAGAGTTCCTCCATGCGCCTGAATTGCCTGTAATCCTGCAGTTCCGTCGGTATTTGAACCAGACAATAAAATACCTACTAAAGATTCACCGTAAATTTCAGCAGCAGATTCAAAGGAAACATCAATACTTGGTCTGCTAAAATTTATTTTCTCAGAGGTATCCAATGCAAGGAAATCGTTTTTTTCAAATAATAAATGATAATTTGAAGGTGCCACGTAAACAAAACCCGGAACCAATGGCGTTTTATCTTCTACAGTTTTTAGTGGTACATTCGATTTTAAACTAATTAAATCTTCCAGTGTCTGATCGTCAGTACTTTTTCGATGTAAGACGATAACCATTGCAAAATCCTTTATTTTGGGTATTTCAGGCAAAATTTGCATCAGCGCATTTAAACTTCCTGCAGATCCACCAATAATTACCACTTTACAGCCTGTTATTACTTCACTTTTCTCCATATTTTCTCTTTTTCAAACTGTTTGTATTTCGTTGGAGAAATCGAATACTTTATGGTTTCTTTTGTTCCTAAAGCAAGAAATCCCAAAACAGCCAGACTTTCATCAAATAAATTAATCACTCTCTTTTGAAGATCGTTGTCAAAATAAATTAAAACGTTGCGGCATAAAATCAGGTCAAATTCATTAAAGGATGTATCTGATACTAAATTATGCTGTGAATAAACCATCTTTTCAGCAAGTTCTTCATTAAATTTTGCAATACCATAATTGGCAATATAATAATTTGAAAAATCTTCCTGTCCCCCTGCATCACGATAGTTTTCTGAATATTCTTTCATCATTCGAAGCGGAAAAATTCCTTTTTTGGCTGTTTCCAAAACCGAGGCATTAATGTCTGTTGCATAAATAAGCGATTTATGAAGTAAACCAGCTTCTTTAAGCATAATAGCCATTGAATAGACTTCTTCGCCTGTAGAGCAGCCTGCATGCCATAATCTGATAAAAGGTTTGGTTCCGAGTAATGGTAAAATTTCATTTCTTAAAACTCTGTAAAAAGAAGGATCGCGAAACATCTCGGTTACATTTACCGTGATTTCGTCCACCATTCTTTTGTAATATTCCGGATCATATCGAACTCTGGACAGAAACTCATGAAAATGGGTAAATCCATCTAAATGAAAAAGTCTGTTCACACGTCTTTTCAAAGAAGCTCTCGAATAACTTCCAAAATCAAAACCATAATATTCGTAAACATCATTTATAAGTGTTTCTAACTCAATATCTTCAATCATAATTCATTTCATATTTCCTTCAGGACCTGAAGTAATTTATCTACATCAACTGGTTTCGATATATAAGCATCTGCCCCAGCCTCCAAACATTTTTCTTTATCACCCACCATCGCCTGTGCCGTTACAGATACAACAAAAGTCAATCTTCTTGAAGGAATCGCTTTTATCAATGGAATCGCTTCATAACCATCCATTTCCGGCATCATCATATCGATTAAAACGGCGTCAATTATTTCTTCAGATGCTAATATTTTTAAAGCTTCCTCAGCACTTAAACAAGACAAACAATCGAATGATTTTGCACGTAAAGTGTTTTCTAAAGCAAAAATATTTCTGGGATCATCATCAATAATTAAGAGTCTTTTTTTATTCATATTCGCCTGCTTTTAATTTGGTTTCTTAATTTTTTTGCCACGAATTACACTAATTTTCACTAATTAAAATTTGTGTCAATTTGTGTAATTCCGGGCAACTTTCATTTTTATATTTTATCGTAAAGCCAAACTCTCAATAGCGAAAGCAGCTGATCAATATCTACTGGTTTTGTTATATAATCTGACGCTCCGGCTTTAATGCATTTTTCCCTGTCTCCAGTCATGGCTTTTGCGGTTACGGCAATTAGGGGTAAATTCAGGAATTTAGGCATACTTCTTATTTTTTCGGCTGTTTCATAACCGTCCATATTTGGCATCATCATATCCAATAAAACGATGTCTGTATCCGGATGTTCTCCTAAAATCTTGATTGCTTCTTTTCCATCAAAAGCAGTAATCACATTCATTTTGAAAACTTCTAAGGCTTTTGTCAACGAATAAATATTACGAACGTCATCATCTACAATTAATACCTTTTTTTCAAACAGGATATTGTTAAGTAAATTTAGCTTTTTATGACTGTCTTTTTTGTCTTTTGGATCTTTTTTATCTTCAACCAAATGAAGGAAAAGAGAAACTTCATCGAGCATTCTTTGATACGAATGTGCTGTTTTTACAATAATCGAATCGGCATATTTTTTAATCTTGACTTCCTCTTTAATAGACAAACTTTTTCCTGTAAAGACAATTACAGGCAAGTTTTCTAAGCCCGGATTTTTCTTTACTCCTTCTAAAATTGCGTACGCTTGTTTGTCCGGAATTCCCATATCAAGAATAACACAATCAATTTCTGTATTATTTAACGCCTGCAAACCATCAGAAACCTCGCTTTTTATTTCGGCGTTAATATTATATGTTTCTAAGAAAAAAGCCAATGCTTTAGCATGTTTTGGATTATCTTCAATAATTAAAACCTTTTGCGCTTCTTTGTTAATGATATGTTCAATTCGTAAAAATACATCGGGAATCTTATCAAAAGCAACTGGTTTGTCTAAGAAATCGACAGCCCCTTTCAATAAACTTTCCTGTTTCAATTTATGTGATGACATAATATGTACCGGAATATGTTTGGTATTTGAATTATTTTTTAATTCTTCCAAAACTTCCCAACCACTTTTAATTGGTAATTCAATATCCAATAAAACACCAACAGGTTTGTAAAGCAGTGCAAAATTTAAGGCATAATCGCCACGAACAGAAACAATTCCTTTATATCCTTTATTTCTTGTAAAAGCTAAAAGTGATTTTGCAAAATTGATATCGTCTTCTACAATTAAAATTACCTTGTCTCCTTCTTTTACTGAATCTCTGTCATCTTCAATTTCATCAGGAATAACAGCACTTAAATATTTATTTTTTTCTGGTGCTTTTTCTTCATTTTCAACTTCTGTAAAATCTGTCGGAGGAATTTTTTCTACATTTATTTTGTTCACGGCTGAACCAAAAACCGGAAGGCATAATGTAAAAGTACTTCCTTCATTTTCTTTACTATGGAGAATAATTTCTCCACGAAGCAATTTAGCCAATTCACGACTGATTGATAATCCTAGGCCAGTTCCTCCATATTTACGTTTTGTTGAACCGTCTGCTTGTTGGAAAGCCTCGAAAATTAAAGGTTGTTTTGCTAACGGAATTCCAATTCCGGTATCCTTTACTATAAAGCAAATAATTTTATCATCGTCTGTATTTACTTTGATTTCTAAACTTACAGATCCTTTATCTGTGAATTTAATTGCATTTGAAATCAGGTTTTTAAGAATTTGCTCCAAACGCATTTTGTCTGTTTTAATGACAATTGGTGCTTCTTTTGCAATAATTTCAAACTTAATGTTTTTCTCTTTTGCTACATGGCTAAACAGATTCCATAAATTATCTGTAATTTCTTTAGTCGAAACATCTAAAAATTCAAGATCCATTTTTCCAGCTTCAATTTTAGATAAATCCAGAATTTCATCAATTAATCCTAACAAACTATTTCCTGAACTCTGAATCACTTTTGCAAATTCAATTTCCTCAGGAACCATGCTTTTGTTGTTATTTTCAGATAGCAATCGGCTTAAAAGCAAAATTGAATTTAGAGGCGTTCTTAATTCGTGAGACATATTCGCTAAAAATTCTGATTTATAACGAGTTGTCAATTCCAATGCTTCTGATTTCTTCTGAATTTCATTGTTTTTTTCTTCCAATAAAACACTTCTTTCAGATAATTCTTCATTGGTTTGTTCCAATTCTTCTTGTTGAACACGCAATTCTTCCTCAGATGCCTGAAGTTTCTCTGTTTGTGCTTCAAGCTCTGCATTTATTGCCTCTAATTCTGTATGTTGCGCTTGTAATTCCTCTGATTGAGATTTGGTTTCTTCCAATAACTCCATCACTCTTTTTCTATTTTGAGTCGATTTAATGGCAATTCCAATGTTATTTGAAATGGTTTTTAAAAACTCAATTTGAAGATCAGAAAATCCATAAATGCTGGCTAATTCAACAGCGCCTTCAATCCTGGTATCCAGCAAAGGAAACGCTATAATATGAGTTGGTTTTATTTGGCCTAAAGCATAATTAATTTGAATATCATCTGGTGATAACACTTTTAACTCAAGCAATTCTTTTGAAATAATTGCCTGTCCAATCAAGCCTTCTCCTTTTTGAATATGTTCGCGATTTTTACCCGGAATATAGCTGTAACCGCCAGAAAAATGAAGCTCGTCTCCTTCTAATACATACAAGACTCCCGCGCTGCTGTTGGTATAATTACATAAAAACTCAATAACATCTTTTGATAATTTTTGAAGTGTTTTATCACCTAACATTACGTTATTAAGACTTGCAACTCCTGTTTGCATCCATTCTTTTTGCGATAACAATTCGAAAGAAGATTTTAAGGAAACTCCCATGTTATTCAATGATTCTCCAACGCTTCCCAATGCATCAGATTGTGTGTCATCAACACGGATATCATAATTTCCACTTGAGATATTACTAGCAATCATACTAATAGCCTGAATTCTTTCAGCTGTTTCCTTATCTTTCTTTTCTAGTTCATTCTGAAGTACTAAACGTTCATTATAATCTTTTAAAATTCGAAACAAAAAGACAATTGAAATAACAAAAGCGATAATAAAAGCCACAACAATCAGAACCAAACTATAAGTTCCGTAACGTTCTGAATTTTCGCCTCGTTCTTTTAATAGTGCCTGTTCTATGTTTTCAACACTTTTAATTTTTGCTCTTAAATCGTTCATCATTACCCGACCTGCATTAAGATCAAATGTAACAGCGTCTTTCCCTAAGCGTTTTTTTACAATTTGATTGTTCAGATACTTGAAAAAACTATCTCTAAGCACTTTTAATTCTCGTAACTGTTTTTGCTGCGTTGGATTATCAATAGTAAGTTCCTGTACTTTTTCAAAATAATTGTTTGATTTTGTCTCAGCATCATTATATCTTTCAACAAATTGCTCGTCGCCAGTAATTAAATAACCGCGCATACTAGTTTGAGCTTCCGTTACAATAGCTGATCCTTCATTTAAATTGTAAATAACTTCCTGAGTATGGTTGACCCAAAAATTACTATCCAATAAACTCTTTATACTAAAATAAGAGGCTGTAGAGGAGATCATTAATACCAGTAATGAAACTAATGAACTGATTAACAAATTACGTTTAAAGTTGTTCTTCATGTTTTAAATTATAGTTATTCGTATTTTAATGGAAGGATAATAATAAAGCTGGCGCCCTCTCCTACCTGACTTTTTGCTGTGATTAACCCGTTGTGTTTTTCGATGATTTTTTTGGCAATTGCTAGCCCTATTCCTGTTCCTTCGTACTTCTGTCGATCATTTAAGCTCTGAAAAATAATGAAGATACGATCCAGGTAAATTTCATCAAAACCAATTCCGTTGTCCTTTACTACGATTCTGCAAAATTTTCCTTCGGCAGAGACAGGACTGTCAAATGACTTATCGGCTATAATTTCAGATGTAACTTCAATTACCGGATGATCTGTATTTCCAGAGAATTTAAGAGCATTTCCAATTAAATTCTGGAAAACTTGTCGTAACTGACTCGGAATACTATCTATTGTTGGAAGTTCGCTCGTTTTGATTGTAGCGTTTTTTCGCTCAATCATATAATCAAAATCTGAAATCACTTCCTGAAGCACCACATTTAAATCGGTGGTTTCAGGCTTAACCTGCGATGATAATCTTGAATATGCCAGCAAATCGGTAATTAAAGTCTGCATTCTTTCAGCCGATTTAATCGTTCGGTCGACGTAGTCAATTGCTTTTTCATCAGTAGTTAAATAAAGCTCTTTGATGATTTTGATAAAGATTTGAATCTTACGGATGGGCTCATTTAAGTCATGAGAAACAACCCAGGAAAACTGCTGAAGTTCATGGTTTCTAAGTTCCAGTTCTTCATTTTTTAAAACCAGCTCTCTGGTTCGTTCTGCAATCTTAATTTCAAGGTTATCCTGAGCTTCTTTTCTGATTTTTATTTCTTTGGAAAGAAGGTCTTTCATTCCTTTCAATTCATTTTGCTGCTCGTAAATTTTTATGAATGTTTTTACTTTAAGAATAAGTAAATCAGAATCTACAGGTTTAGTAATGTATTCGACTGCACCGGTTTCATAACCTTTGAAAATGTATTTTTTTTCGATATTTAAAGCAGAAAGAAAAATAACGGGAATGTCTTTAGTGCGTTTATTTCCGGAAAGAATTTTGACTACCTCAAAACCATCAAGTCCGGGCATCTGAACATCCATGATGATAAGACAATAGTTTGTCTTTAGGATCTTCTTCAGGGCTTCTTCTCCAGATTCAGCAGTGTCAACATCGATATCGTGCAATTCTAATGTCTTTTTTAAGGCAATTATATTTGCTCTTATATCATCTACAATTAATACCATGCTGTTGGGGTAAAGCGTTATGAATTAAAATTGTTAAGTTAAAATTCGATTCAGATAAAATATTTGTTTTTTGAAATACTAAAACGGTGATTAGCTCGTTGTAGCGAAACTCCCAAATTTATAAAAAAAAACATCCCAAGGGTTTTATTGAAGCTACCAATATGTTACATAATTCCCATGTCGAATTTATAGAATAACCATGTCAAGTTTTAAAAAATACTTTTTTTGAGACAATCTTAAATTCAATTCAGTCAACGTTTTATTGGATCAATTGCTATTTTAGAGTCATAATTAAGGAATAAAATTACTAGTTATGAAAAAGACAAAAACATTTCCGGAACAAAAACAAAATCTTCCAGGAAACGAACATTTGATGCATCCGGAACCAGAAATTATTAGAGAAAACTATGTTGGAAGCGGAAAATTATTAGGGAAAGTTGCTTTTATAACCGGAGGCGATAGCGGTATTGGGCGAAGTGTAGCTATTCACTTTGCCAGAGAAGGTGCCAATATTGCGATTGTTTATCTTAAAGAAGATAAAGATGCATTGGAAACAAAAGCCCTAATTGAAAAAGAAGGAAAAGAATGTTTGCTAATCAGTGGCGATTTGAAAGATGAGAAATTCTGCAAAAGCGCTGTCAAAAAATGCCATACCCATTTCAAAAAACTAAATATTATAGTGAATAATGCTGCAACACAATTTCCTCAAAATGAATTGGAAAAAATTACAGCTTCTCAACTTCATAAAACTTTTGAAACTAATATTTATTCGTATTTCTATATTACAAAAGCAGCGTTACCGTTTTTAAAAGAAGGTGACACAATTGTAAACACAAGCTCGGTTACAGCCTATCGTGGTAGTGAACATTTAGCTGATTATGCCAGTACAAAAGGTGCAATTGTAAGTTTTACAAGATCGCTATCAACAATGCTGGCGAAAAAGAAAATACGTGTAAACGGTGTTGCGCCCGGACCGATCTGGACGCCTCTGATTGTAGCCAGTTTTGATAAATTATCTGATTTTGGAAAAGACAATCCAATGGAAAGAGCGGGACAGCCCTCGGAAGTTGCGCCGGCCTATGTGTTTCTTGCCTGCGAAGACAGCAGTTATATTACCGGACAATTTATTCATATTAATGGTGGAGAACTGGTGGGAAGTTAAAAGTTTTGTTTCAAGTTTCAAGTTTCAAGTTTCAAGTTTCAGGTTTCAGGTTTCAGGTTGCCTTACTTTGAGACTGTGACTGTGACTGAAAACTGTAATTGAGACTAAAAAACTTAGAACCTCAGAATCTTAGAACCTTAGCAATTTTAAAAAATGAACTACATAGACATTATCGGATTATTTGCTGGAACTTGTGTTACAATATCTGTAATTCCACAGATTCTCAAGGTTTGGAAAACCAAAAAAGTGAAAGCGATTTCGCTTAAAACTTTCGGGATTTTAACTTTCGGGATCATGATATGGATTGTCTATGGTATTCTGAAAAATGATTTGCCAATTATTATCACAAACAGCGTTTCGTTGTGTTTGAATCTCGTTATGGTTTATTTTATTATTTATTATGAGAAAGAATCTTAGGAAGACACTAAGGTACTAAGGTTCTGAGGTTCTTAGTTTATCAGCTTATGTTCTATAAAAATCTTAGTACCTCAGAACCTTAGATCCTTAGCACCTTTAAATAAAAAAAACAGCTCGGTAAAAGCTGTTTTTTTGTAAGATCGAATGTGTCGACAATATGTAATGCTTATCAGCTAGCTAATTTTTGATTGTATGGCTTAAATGACAAATGGTATTTCTCTTTGAAAATACGTGGCAGAAAGTTTCGGCTTGCGGTATTAAGTACTTCTGCGATATTGATGCTTGAAATTCTTTTGATTTCGTTAATTTGTCTTGTGGCCAAATTCATTATTGGCTCAAAAGTATTCATGTAATTGTAACTATGTTGAGCTATCTCCATTTCTAAAATACTGTTTAGAATACTTTTTTGAAGTAAACTTCTAACGATTCCTTTTTGAGGTATATTAGTTAGTTCCTGCAGTTTCTCAGCAATTTTATGATTCTTAGTTCCGATGTATAAATATTGTCCGGAATCTGTAGTGAACCTTTTTTTAAGTTGAGAAACCATTTGAACATTCTCTTCCTTAACAGATGCAATTGTTGGCATTCCGACTAATGAAAACTGAATTGGTTTATGACTTTCAAAAGATAATACACTATTGATAACCGATGTATTATTTAAAACAGCTGTCTGATTCATTTTTACTTTACTTTGCGCTCCATTAGCACCAAAACTATGCGTTAAGGTTCCCTTTTCGCAATAGGCAAAAAACACAGGAGCCGTTGGAAGCGATTCTATACTTAAAGTGACGTCGTTATTGAAAACAAGATCGAAATTCACGTATGACATTTCTTTTTCAAAACGAACCGCCTTGATAGTACCTCTCGCCCATTTTGATTTTATGTTTAATGTGTATTCGTTATTGTTTACAACTAATTCACCATCAAAACTATCTTTAAGATCATTAAAAATAGTATCGAATCCTCCAGTATTTAAGTATAGTTTTTTCATCTTGGTTTGAATAAAGTGGTTAGTACATATTTACGTACAAAACTTATTTATGGTTTTACTTTGTTATTTTGATATTTCAAAGTTCGTACATATTGCAAATCAATTTATTACACAATTTTGGAGAGAAATTTCATAATTATTACCAATACAAAACAAACCACAATATTATTTGCCACAAAGACACTAAGACACAAAGCTTTATTGTTTGTTTTACTAAAATTAGGTTACCTATATAAAAATTTCTTTGCGTCTTAGTGCCTTAGTGGCAAGAGCAAAAAAAACAGCTGCCTTCAGAAAAATCCGAAAACAGCTGCTTCTCAGCAAAATAAAAATACCTACTTAATTATCTTACGTAAGTTTTTGGACGTCTGCATTTACAGAATAATTTTCCTCCGGGATGTCTTTAAAGAATTCTGCTTCTTCTAAATCGGCGGTTGGACCGTATCCTATTAAATGAGTTCCTTTTTTTTGATCACCCGTTTCTATTATATATAAAATAGACATATCATCAGGGTCGCTCATACCTTCGTAGCGATGATGGGCAACTATAAAAATTTCTTCTGGTTTATAAGCATATTTTGTTTCTGAATCTAATAAACAGCCGTTTTCAAACAAAAAATTTGCAGTATAACCTTCTTCCTGATATTTTCTAATATAATCGGTTTCGTGTTTTTGTTCTTTTTTCATGACTTAAATTTTAAGCAAGATTGTTTTGTAAATCTTTGTTTATTCAAATTTCATCATAGATCACAAATAAAATTAACTCAATAGATTTAAATCTTACCTCAATTAAAAAAAGCGAAATCAAAATCAATATTATTTTCTAATTTTAGCTATCCTTTTAATTATTTTAAGGATTACTATATTTAAAAACGTACTATACTTTACAATAAAACCAAAATTTTAATGACCAATATAAATCAGGATTTTCTTGCTAAGGGCGGTGAAATGGGCGCACTGACACGTGCCAAAGACTGGAGTAAAACAGCAGTCGGTCCGGTCGAATCGTGGCCGCAAAGTTTACGCACTACGTTAGGAATTCTTTTAAACTCTAAATTCCCCATGTTCTTATTTTGGGGACCCGAACATATATGCTTTTATAACGATGCTTATCGTCCCAGTCTTGGAATGGAAGGAAAACATCCTTTTATTTTAGGAGAAAAAGGAGCCGATTTCTGGCCGGAAATTTGGGATTTTATCAAACCCTTAATCGACCAGGTACTTACGGAAGGCGAAGCAACCTGGCACGAAGATCAATTTCTGCCCATATATCGCAATGGAAAAATGGAAGACGTTTACTGGACTTTTAGTTATAGTCCTGTAAATAATGATTCGGGAAAGATTGACGGCGTCTTGGTAATATGTAATGAAACGACAGATAAGGTAAAAATGTTGAATAAATTAGAAGAAAGCAACACCCGCTATCTTAATAACATTTTGCAAACTCCAAGTGCCATGTGTGTTTTTAGAGGACCTCAATATGTGGTGGAAATTGCCAATGATCTTATGCTGGAATTATGGGGCAAGAAAAATAGTGACGTACAAAACAAACCCATTTTTGAAGCGTTGCCAGAAGCAAAAGGACAAGGTTTAGAAACTATTCTTGAGAATGTATACCAAACAGGTGAAAAATTTGAAGCGCATGAACGGCTTGTAAAATTACCGCGCGAAGGAGAAATTGAAGATGTATACATCAATTTTGTTTATGAAGCTTTAAAAGAACCTGACGGAACCATTTCGGGCATTGTAGCCGTCGCTAATGATGTTACTGCACAAGTAATCGCAAGAAATACTGTTGAAGAAAGCGAGAAAAGATTTAGAAACATCGTAAAACAGGCACCACTCGGAATTGCTATTCTAAAAGGCAAGGATCTTATTGTCGAAATGGTCAATCCTACTTATTTACAGATTGTAGATAAACAAGAAAATGATATTTTAGGCTATCCTATATTTGAAACGGTGCCGGAAGCCAAAGACACCGTTTTTCCTTTGCTTTTGCCTGTTTATGAAACTGGAATTCCCTATCATACTGATGAACTTTCAGTAACATTAAATCGCTATGGTAAAGAAGAATTATGCTATTTTAATTCTGTTTTTCATCCATTACGAGATGAAAACAATGCAGTTTCAGGAATAATAATAGTTTCATATGAAGTTACCGAGGCCGTAAAAGCAAGACATCTTTTGGCAGAAAGTGAGAAAGCTTTCCGTCAGATTGTGATTGAATCCCCTATTGCAATGGCTATCTTTAGAGGTAAAAATCATGTTGTAGAAATGGCTAATAACGCCATGATGAAAGCCATTTGGCAAAAAGAAGAAAGTGAAACTATTGGAAAACCAATCCTTGAAATTTTCCCTGAACTACTCGAACAAAAATATCCCGAATTGCTTGATGATGTAATAAGAAACGGCAAGATTATTCGGGAATATGAAGCTGTTGCTTATGTAGATATTAAAGGAGAACTTAAAAAGTTTTATCTGGATTATCAATATACGCCTTTGTTTGAGCAAGACGGAAAAGCATCGGGTATTATGGTTACTGTAAATGATGTAACCCAAAAAGTTGATGCCCGAAAAAAATTGGAAGATGCTGAACAAAGAGCCCGTTTAGCTGCAGAAATCGCCGAAATTGCAACCTGGGATTTAAATGTCGTAACTCAGGAATTAATTTATTCTGAAAATTTGCCCGCTCTTTTTGGACATAAAAAAAACAAGAAACTAACCCGACCTGATATTCTGCATCAAATTCATCCCGATGATTTATCTATTCTGGAAAAAGCCTATAAAGTAGCTCTTAAAACCAGTATTTATAAGTACGAAGCCAGAATTATAAAACCCGATAATTCGATTGCCTGGATTAAAGCGCACGGAAAAATATTTTTTGATGATAGCAGCGAACCCATACAAATGATTGGTACTATCATTGACATTACAGATGAAAAAAACAGCCAGCAGATTCTAATGAAAAGTGAAGAGAAATTCAGACTTCTTGCCGATTCTATGCCACAGTTTATCTGGACCGGTGACGAGATGGGAAATCTGAATTATTTTAATAAATCAGTTTATACATTTTCTGGTTTATCTGAAAAAGAAATCGAAAAAGAGGGCTGGCTGCAAATTGTGCATCCTGATGATCGTGAACTAAATATAAATAAATGGATGGAAGCCATTAAAACCGGAAACGACTTTTTGTTAGAGCACCGTTTTCGTCGTTATGATGGTGAATACAGATGGCAGTTAAGCCGTGCCATGGCTCAAAAAGATGAAGAAGGAAATATACAAATGTGGGTGGGAACAAGCACGGATATTCACGATCAGAAAAACTTTACCGACAAACTCGAAAAAGAAGTTTATGAAAGAACGGCACAACTAGAACTTAAAAACAGAGATTTAATTAATATGAATATTGAGTTGCAGTCGTTCGCCTATATCTCGAGTCATGATTTGCAGGAACCGCTTCGGAAAATTCAGACTTTTGCCAGTCGTTTGGGTGATTTGGATGATGAGAATATTTCGGTGAAAGCCAAAACTTATTTAAACCGAATTGAAGTTTCGGCCAAAAGAATGCAAACCCTGATACAAGATCTTCTCGCCTACTCCAGAACCAATTCTGCCGACAGGGTTTTTGTGAAAACAAATCTGGACGAAATTGCCGAAGAAATACAAAGTGATTTTTCTGAACGAATCGAGGAAACAAATGCCTTAATAGATTTTGATCCTTTAGGAGAAGCAACCATTATTCCGTTTCAGTTTAGGCAATTGCTTCATAACCTCATCGGAAATTCTTTGAAATTTTCGAAAAAAGGTGAAGCTCCTCATATTGAAGTCAGAGCCAACAGAATTAAGGGAAAAGAAATCGATGTTCCGGTTACTTATCCTGAAAAAGTGTATTATCACTTGACCATATCCGACAACGGAATTGGTTTTGATGATGCGTATAAAGAACGAATTTTTGAGGTCTTTCAGCGCTTAAATACCGAAAGTGAGTTTTCAGGAACCGGAATTGGTTTAGCAATTGTCAAAAAAATCGTCGAAAACCATAAAGGTATTATCACAGCACACAGCGAAAAAGGCAAAGGCGCAACATTTGAAATCTATCTACCTGAATTGTGATAAAATAAAAAACACATAAGTGTTAGTACTTATGTGTTTTTATATAGAGGTTTAAATTCTTTTATTCTTTATGATTTGTACACAAAATTTTTAGTGTCCGGAACAAATTCTTCCCAATTGATTTGTAATGCGTGTTCTATAGACTTTATAATATCCTTCATTAAAACAGGCTTAGTTATGAATAAATTAGCACCTAATGTACGGCATTTTTCAATAATACCAGGTTCATTTGAAGTCGAAAAAATGATTATAGGAATGTCTTTTTTGTCTGAATTTCTTATTTCTGTCAAAACATCAAAACCATTTTTACCAGGCATATTCAAATCTAAAAAAATTACATACGGTGTTGGTGGCGGATTATAAATTGCAGATAATAATTTATCTCCTCCGTTGTATGTATTAAGTTGTATTTTTTCTGGTAGTGACTCTACGGCATCTGCAAAAATGCTCAAATCGTCCTCATCATCGTCTGTGTAAAATATCGTCAAATTAGTCATGGTATTTAGTGAAACGATTTAATTTGTGTCAAATATACTTCAAATTTAATTGATTTTATTACTTCGACTACTATCCTTAAACGAAAAAATTAGTAGTTGTAATCTCATAAGTTATAATATAAATTATGTAACCCTAAATAATTTAGAAAAGGCAACTTTACTTTACTAAACTTTACAACTGAAACACCTTGTTATAACTCACATTAAACAAGAGTTTTAGCTAGCTGTTTTGGCATTAATTAACTAAATATAAAAGTCATGGGAGATCATAAAGACCTTACAAACGAATTTGCAGTAGATAAAATAAAAGATCTTGCAGAAAACATAAAAACTTGTATGTTTTGTACGTACAATGAATACAGATTACAATCGCGTCCAATGTCTGTTCAGAAAATTGATGATTTAGGTCAGCTTTGGTTTTTATCTGACAGAAACAGCAGTCAGAATGCAGAAATCAGCCAGAATCCACAAGTTGAAATCTTCTTTTCAGAACCACACGATAAATTTCTGACTTTACACGGAACTGCGTCTATTTCGTACGATAGAGAAACGATTAAAGAATTGTATGATCCAATTGTAAAAGTATGGATGCCAGGTGGTGTAGATGATCCAAACTTAAGTGTAATTAAAGTTATACCTGAAGATGGTTATTATTGGAATAACAAAAACGGTTCGATGGTGGCTATTGCAAAAATGGCAGCTGCCTATGTTACGGGAAAAACAATGGATGATGGGATTGAAGGAACTTTAACATTGGAATAGACAATTTAACCGCAAAGTTCGCAAAGGGTTTACGCCAGGTTCGCAAAGAGTAATTATTATCCTTGTGTTCTTTGCGTAAACCCTTTGCGAACTTTGCGGTTAGACTACCCCCTAAACTCCAAAGCGTTCAAAATCCCAGCCTCGCTTGCTGTATTATTAAAATACACAAAACCTGGTTTTGAATTGATCTCTTTTTTTATCTGAAGTAATTCCTCAGCATCATACCTCGAATAAAATAATTTCGGTACACCATGAAACCTCACATAAACCAAAGGAAAATTAGTAAAAATAGTTTTGGGCAAATTTGGATAACTCACGCTGCAAAACGTAATATTATTAACTAAAAAAGCATTCCAAACTTCGGGAATCCACCAACTTTCATGACGAAACTCAATTACGTTTTTGAACTCAGGATTAAGGTTTTGAATAATTAACTGAAGATTTTCAGGACTGTATTTATAACTTGGCGGAAATTGAAATAAAATGGCTCCTAGTTTTTCTTTAAAACCCGATTTACATATCTGATAAAATTCAGAAAGTAAATCTTCACAATTAATAAACTTTTTGATATGCGTAATTTCTTTGTGCGCTTTAACTGAAAAAGTAAAGTTTTCAGGTGCCTTATTGTACCAGTTTTCAAATACTCTTACTGTCGGAAACCTATAAAAACTTCCGTTAAACTCGTATGTATTAAAATGCTGGCAATAAAATTCAAACCATTTTGAAGTGGGCAGGTTTTCAGGATAGAAAATGCCTTTCCAAAATCGGTTATTAAAGCTCGAGCATCCTATTTGAATTTCATTTTTCATGTGTGCAGGTTTTGGCAGTTAGTACAGAAAAAGCTTCGTCGGTTTCTATGGCCAGTGTGTTTTTTTATCATGGGTAAATTGCAACGCAGACAGACTGTTTTCGTATATGCTTCCCAATGTTTTTTCAATTCATTTTTTTTCTTCCAGTACAGGAATTCAAAACTATAAACAGAACATTCAGAAATAATTTCATTGAGATCATCAAACGGAATTTTACCTACTAAAGATTCCGGGTGAATGTGGCATCGGTACAAAACTTCATTTTTAATAATATTCCCTACTCCGGCAAATATATTCTGATCTAAAATCGCATCGCAAATCATTTCATTCGGGATTTTTTCAAGACTTTGTTTTGCTTTTTTCGGATCCCAATCGTCATTCATTACATCTTCACTCCAATCATAGATAGCATTAATATCCCCTTCCAGAATTTTTATAGAACAGGTATAAAAATTAATTTCTCCATCAGAAAATACCAGACTTAATCTCGGTTTTGTTTCCTTTCGTTCATTAACACGATACGTTCCAAACATCAGCATATGAATCTTTACAGTAAATCCTTCAAAACAAATTAAAAAGTGTTTTCCCCAAGTTTTAAATTCCTGTATGGTTTTATCTCTAAGACGCTCAATATCAATAGCACTATTTCCGGAAACGTCGATTATCTTTTTCCCTGTAAATTGTTTCACTTCTTCTTTTAATATCACTATAGACGGACCTTCGGGCATAGTATGGCTTTTAAGTTATAAACTAAAAAGTGCAGTTTTATAGACTGCACTTTCTGTTGTTTTATCACAATAAAATCTAGTTCGCTTCTGCAGCTTCAAAGTTTACGGCATTTACAGCCACAATTGTCAATGCTTTATCGGCAGCTTTTTCTTCTTCAAGCGTTTGCTCTAATAAAGAGGCCGCTTCTTCCATACCTAAAGTTTCCGCAAATTGTCTTAACGTACCATATGTAGCAATTTCATAATGTTCGATTTTCTGGCAGGCAGCAATGATCCCGGCATCACGAACAACACCAATTTCCGTTTCTTCCAGAATTCCGTTTCCTTCTTCAATTAAGCCCGCCATTGCATCGCATTTTTTTGCGACAGCTTTCTGTCCTGCAAGCTCAAAAACCTGCTCTAAACGGCTAATTTGCCCTTCTGTTTCGGTTAAATGATTGTTTAGGGCATCAATAAGTTCTGGTGATGAAGCATTTTTAGCCATTTTAGGAAGCGCTTTTGTCAAAGCTTTTTCTGCCCAGTAAATGTCTTTCAGTCCATCTTCAAATAATTCTGTCAATCCTGATGCTGCATCAGACTTTGGTTTTGTAACTCCTGTCTTTGTAGTTGCTTTTGCAGTCGTTTTTGCAGTTGCTTTAGACTTTGTAGTTGTTTCCTTTTTATTCGTTGCGGTTTTCATAATAATAATTTTATATGGATTAATATGAGATAAAATTACTTATCGACGTTTCGGTTTAGTTATATCATTGTTTGATTTCGTTCTATTCTAAACACCTGTTAATTATACAATTACGAATTACAATCCTATAAAGAAATGGATAGCTTACTGATTAGATTTGTATATACTAATATTCTAAAACATATATATCATGAATACTACAGAACAAAAAAACAGTACAACCAGTAATAGAGATCCAAGAAATCAAAATCTAAATACTGCCGATAAAAACAGACTTATGAATGAAGAACTGTATGATATGGACGACATGAAAGAAACTGACGATGATAATGCAGCAATTGCAGAACGCGGCTATACGGTTAGAAATGGCCATAATCCAGATGGGGTAAATCCTGACGAAATGGTTTATGACAGGAAAGATATCGAAGAACTAGATGATGACTTTCATTCTGAAAAAGATCTAATACATACTAGCGATGATTTATATGATGACGCTGTAGATGAAGATCTTGATCCTGCTGTGGATGAACTAGATAATCCATCAGATGTTCGTGAACGAGAAGATGGCGACTTCAATGAAGTTGATGATCTGGAAGATATTGATCCGGATGACGAAGATGAAGATGATGATTTTGAAGAGGAAGAAATCGAAGAAGAAGATTCTGAAGAGGATTATCCTGCTAATGATCCAAGAAAATTTTAAAACCGATTAAAATTAGAAATAGAAAAACCGTTAATTGCTTAACGGTTTTTTTTATGTTTTAAATGCTATGTCAGGTTATCTTGTCATTTCGACGAAGGAGAAATCACACTAGAAACTCCGCACAGAATGTCGCCAATCTTTGTCGAATCCCGCGTGTGATTTCTCCTTTCGTCGAAATGACAAACAAGAAGAAATATTCATTAATCACCAATTTTCTCCAAAGTCGGAATATCATCCATTTTCTCCAGGCGCTCTGCAAGTCCGGCTTTGGCTTCGTTTAATTCCAGTTCGGCTTTGCCTAATTCTTTATACCATTCTTCTTTTCCAACATCCGAAGCCTGAATTTTACGCATGATTTCATAAATTTCACCCTCAGCTTCCATCACTTTTAATCTTTTGTAATACGTAAGACTCTCCGTCATATGCGCCAATGCAATCATAGCGGTCAAAAACGGATGATTGTTGGTTACATTAACGTCTTTAATTCTTCCGTGTTCGAGTTCTACTTTTAAGGCAAAAGCGAATTCTTCCATATTAAAAACTTCATGCTTACTTTTTGGATTCAAGTAGGCTTCAATAGCTTTTACATTATTCATTGTTGACAGATCAACATCCGTCCCTTTCTTCTTCAAATCATTGTAAACCACATTTCCTATTGCTCTCGCCTCATCGATGGTTGGGTCATTTTCCGGATTTTCAAAATCACGAACCGACCAATCCCAATTTTTAGGATGAACAGGTTTTATATATTTTTCGCAAAAATCTGTTACGTCCTTTTTTAAACTTACCATTTCGTCTTCTCTCTTGATATAAACATCCTGATAAGCACCACTTTGTGTTCCCATACTATTTGTTTTTATGTTTAAATACAAACGACACATTTTCTAAAAAATGTGTCGTTTCAAGTTCGTTTTTTTATTTACTGAGCGCTTCTCCAGACTAAATACTTCTACGTCCGCTAATAAGCGATAAAATAAATAATACTATGAATATAAAGAATAAGACTTTAGCTATTCCTGCTGCTCCGGCGGCGATTCCACCAAAACCGAATATTCCTGCCACTATGGCTAGAATAATAAAAATGACTGTCCAACGTAACATAAGCGTGATTTTTAAATTAATATGATTTTTGTTTGTTACTCAAATTTCATGTTTTTAAAAGATAAACATTAACTCTAAACATTATATTTATAGCTCTATCAGTACTGATTTACAACAAATTGAGCTGGTAATTTTGTATTAATTCAGAAAAAGCAATTTCGGTTCTCGAAAAGTATTTCTGATTGCTTCGGCTTTTTTTTACTCTATCAAAATAGTGCTGAATTGAGCCGTCTTCATAAGTCGAAACCAATAAAGGATGAACGTAATAATTCTTGCAAACGTTTCTGGTATTCCCTAACGCCTCTGCTGTAATATCATAAGCTTCCAGAATATTCTTTTTTATTTCTTTTTCATCTGATGTTGTTCCGATTTCCATCAGCGTTTCAAAAAATATAATCGATGCCGCCCAGGTTCTAAAGTCTTTTGCGCTAAAATATTCACCCGAAATATTATGTAAATATTCATTGACCATATGACTGTCTAAAACCTTCTTTTCGCCATTTCGATCGTAATATTTAAAAACTTCCCAACCCGGAATTTCTTCACATCGACTTACTAATTTGATAAGTTTTTTATTCTTGGTTGTAATCGTATGTTGAATTCCCTTCTTTCCGACAAATTCAAATCGGAGTGAATTTTTATCAATGTTAATATGGCGTTTTCTTAAAGTCGAAAGTCCGTATGATTTATTGTCTTTAGCGTACTTTTCATTCCCAATTCTAATATGGGTTTCTTCCATTAATCGAATTACCAATGCCACTACTTTCTCTCTTCCCCACTCTTTTCGTTCCAGATCTTCATCAACTTGTTTTCTGATTGATGGTAACTTCGATCCGAATTCTGCTATTTTATAGAATTTAGTCTGATTTCTGATTAAATTCCACTTTGGATGATATCTGTATTGCTTTCTGTTTCTATCGTCTAAACCAACCGCTTGTAAATGCGCATTTGGCAAATCTGAAATTTGTACATTTTGCCAGGCTGGCGGTAAAACCAAACTATTTATGCGCTTTAGTTCGCTTTTTTGTTTAATACAACGACCCTTTTTTTTATAAATAAAACCTTCTTCACATTTGCATCTTTCAATAGTCAATTGCTGATTGTTTATATATACTAAATCCAATTTTTCCAACACCAGATGTGGCGTTTTAATTAATTGCTTCACTAATTTTTCAGCTTTAGCTATTGTGGTTGTATTCATTTTTATTCGATTTTTATTTCCCGTCAAGCGGATGTTTTTACCACAGATTTAAAAGATTTTCAGCTATCATTCTCATTTTCATAATCTATGGCAATAATTTTTTAATTTTTCTTCAAAGAGCGAATGAGGCTTTTTTTATTCATATAAGACCGTCCAGGAATATTTGCTTTTATAGCTTCCTGATACAAATCTTCCTTCGTCCACTCTTCGTAAGGCTTTGTTTTTTCTCCTTTTAAAACAGGATCTTTTTTGGTCGTAACCGGACCTGATTTAGTCTTGTTATATCCTTCCTTTAAAAGGCCATGATAGTCACTTTTACCTGTTGCATACATGATTAAGAATTTTTAGGTTTAAAATTGAATGTTTGGTATATCAAATTTCAAAATAAAACAGTTTCAGACCGTTATATAATTCTTGTAATAACTTTCATAATTAACTCTAGATATAAAGCATAAAAAAATCCCAATTCTAAGGGAATTGGGATTTTCAGGGTTGTAGTTAAAAATTGGTAGTTATTTATTTTGAAGATATAAATCAATTTCGAAATATTTTTCTTTCATCAGACTCAAAGAAAAAGCGGCGGCTGCCGAGATGAAAACGTAATAATCAAGTGGTGCTTGGATTTCATTAAAAAATTAGGATTCAACTTTCCCTATATCATCGATAGAATCAAGAGAAGCATTCTTTTGCTTTCCAATTAATTTATTTCCAGTTTTCCATAGAAATTTAATTAATAAAACTGCCAGAACAATTACAACCATTCCTCCCAGAAAATAGGCTACACCGTCTGATTTAGATTTCTGAAATTCAACTGAGGCATCCATAAAGGAAGTAAAAAATACTTTTACTGTAGCTAACGTTATAAACCCTGTAAAAAACAATAAAATGTAACCTGCAATTATTTTTAATATTTTCATAAATAAACTTTAAATAACTAATTACCAAATCATTAAGACAAACCCTCTTCTAAAGATTACCCAATATAATAACTATAGTTGATATCAACCATAAAATAACATTAATCATTTTTTTGATTTTTATTTAAATTAGAATTCTGCTTTTCAAAGATTATCATTTAAATAGTACACTTCCTTACGGAAAACCGCAATTGATCAAAATTTTCCATCATCTTGAAATCCTGTAACATTATTTAATAATGCTGTAAGACATTCTTTGTATCATCTGAATAATTTTACATCATAACATTTAAACTATAAAATCATGAAAAAGATACTATTAGCCGGAAAAGTAATTTTAGGAGCAGGACTAATCATTATATTCTTGAATTCTTGTAAAAATGAACCTAAACAAGAAGATCCAAAAGAAGTAGCAGAAGATGCAAATGAAGCAAAATTTGACTCTATCGATAGTAAGGAAGATGATTCTGAATTTTTAGTAGATCAGGCCGAAATTAATTTGGCTGAAATCGAAATCGGAAAATTAGCTCAAACTAAAAGTACCAATCCTGAAGTGAAAAAATTCGGAAAAATGTTAGTTGATGAACATACTAAAGCCGCTTCTGAAGTTAGTGCTTTGGCTAAAGCAAAAAACTTTACATTACCAACTTCTCTTACTGAAGACGGACAGGAAGAATACAAAAAACTAAACGAAAAATCAGGAGTAGATTTTGATAAAAAATTTGCTGATATGATGATCGACGGTCACGAAAAAGCGATCAAAAAACTTGAAGAAGCTTCTAAAGATGCAAAAGATCAAGATGTTAAAACGTGGGCTTCTAATAATATTGCCGGATTGACCGCGCATTTAGAGCACGCAAAATTGCTAAAACAAAATTTAGACAAAAAGTAAAATAAATTTAATTGGTTATTATTATTTATTTTAAAAACCCCTTAAGAGTTGAATTGCTTAAGGGGTTTCTTTTTTTTTTTTTGAAGGTGCAAAGTTGCAAAGCTGCAGAGGTTCAAAGGTTTACTCTCTGTGGTAATTCATAGCATCCCAAAAATAAACACATTTAAAAAAAACTTTGAACCTCTGATCCTTTGATCCTTTGAACCTATTTCAAAGACTCCATATCAATCACAAAACGATACTTTATATCTCCTTTCAATAATCTTTCGTAAGCGTCATTTACTTCGTTTACGCCAATTACTTCGATATCAGCAGTGATATTGTGTTCTGCACAGAAATCAAGCATTTCCTGAGTTTCTTTGATTCCACCGATGGCAGATCCTGCGAAACTTCTTCTTCCTAAAATCAAACTGAATGAAGTTACCGGAAGCGGATCCATTGGAGCACCAACTAGTACCAGATTTCCGTCTACTTTTAATAAGTTTAAATACGAATCGATATTATGCTCAGCCGATACGCAATCTAAAATAAAGTGTAATGTTTTAGCATGTTGTGCCATTTGTTCGGGATCTGTTGATAAAACTACTTCATCAGCACCCAAACGTTTTGCGTCTTCAGTTTTAGATAATGAAGTCGTGAAAACTACCACATGAGCACCCATTGCTTTCGCCAATTTGATTCCCATATGACCTAAACCACCGATACCTACAATCCCCACTTTTTGACCAGGACCCACTTTCCAGTGTCTTAACGGAGAATACGTTGTGATTCCGGCGCATAATAATGGTGCAACTCCCGCAAGATCTAATTTGTCTGAAATATGCAATACATAATTCTCATCAACCACAATACTTTGTGAATATCCTCCGAAAGTTTGTCCTCCTAAATGTTTATCAGGTGAATTGAAAGTTAATATATTTCCTTCATCACAAAATTGCTCTAAATCATTTTTGCAATGCTCACATTCTCTACAAGAATCAACCATACAGCCTACTCCAGCCAATTGACCTACTGTGAAATTCTTTACATGCTCACCTACTTTTACCACTCTCCCAACAATTTCATGTCCGGGAACAATTGGATAAACAGTGCCATGCCATTCGTTTCTGGCCGAATGTAAATCAGAATGACAGATTCCGCAATATAAAATTTCTATTTCTACGTCATGCGCTTGTACCGCTCTGCGTTTAATGTCTAATGTTTGTAATGGTGCTTCAGCAGCTTCTGTACCAAAGGCTTTTACGTTTTTTGTTTCCATGTTTTAAGTTTTTTTTGTTTCAAGTTTCAGGTTAATAGCCACAAAGGCACTAAGTCGCAAAGATTGGCAACTTATAGGAACGGATTCTCTATTGTCGGGACGACAAGATTGTTGTCAGGTAAGTCCAGAATTATCTAATTATCTAATTATCTAATTAACAAATTATCTAATTATCTAATTCCTCTAACTCCCAAAACTATGATATTCTTTATCAGTAACACTATCAAGCCATATACCGTGGCCTTTGTCGATTTCAGTGATGATGGCTACATAAGAAAATTTTCTAAACGGGGTTGCGCCATACCAATGTTCAATTCCAGGTATAATTGTAATTACCTCGTCTTTATGAATGAGGCGGACTGCGCTTCCTTTTTCCTGATAATACCCTACACCTTCTTTTGCAATAAGCATATGCAGACTTGAATTAATATGCCAATTACTTCTTGCACAAGGCTCAAAAGTAACTTCCTTAATCATTGTATTTTCGGGATGAATATTACTGGTTTGTTTTTTATAAGATACTTCGCCCGTCATATACGTATTCGGGACTTTTCCTTCTTCAATAACTGTTGTATAATTTGTTGGCATAACTTATTTATTTTTTGAGTTAGTATTTTTATTTAAAGCTATTGTATTGCTCGTCGGTTACTGGTTCTAACCAATCTACAATTCCGGTTTGGGTATTAGTACTTATAGCAATGTGAGTGAATTCACTATCCGGAGAAGCGCCGTGCCAGTGTTTAAGGTCTGGCGGAATATTGACAACATCACCTACTTGTAGCAACTGAATGGGTTTCCCTACTTCCTGATAATAGCCTGTTCCGTGCGTTACAATCAGAATTTGTCCGCCGGGATGGGTGTGCCAATTGTTTCTTGCGCCGGGTTCGAAAACGACATTACCAACTGCAGTATTTAGAACCGGGTCGTTTGGCACCAGCATTTTAACCCAGGCTTTTCCTGTAAAGTAATCTGCCGAAGCCAAATCGCCTTTTGGAAAAATTTCGTTTAATTGATTTTCTGAAGTTTTCATAATTATTTGTTTTTACTATCGGCACAACCAAATCAGAAAGCAAGGATGTGCTTTAAGAAGGTAGATTTAGTTTATAAAACCGATAAAAGATTAATACTAATTATTTCGATGCAAATTTACTTGGTAAAACTGACCAGAGATAATGATAATCAAACAAAAAATTAAGAATATGAAACAATTTACATTCTTAACGATTTAGGAATTGTCCCAGTAAGTCTTTTAAAGTAGTTATTAAAATAGCTTGGATATTCGAATCCGAGTGAGTAACCGATATCTGCAATGCTCCAGTCTGTATGTTGCAACAAAGCTTTGGCCTCGCCGATAATTCGTTCTGTAATATGTGCTGTAGTAGGTTTTCCGGTAACTTCTTTTACCGAACGATTGAGGTGATTTACGTGTACGGCAAGGCTTTGCGCGTAATCTTGCGGCGTTTTTAAAAGTAATGGCTGATCTTTTGTTTCTACCGGAAATTGTCTTTCCAAAAGTTCTAAAAACAAGGAAGTGATTCTCGAAGAAGCATTTTTATGTTTAAAAAAGTTTTCAGAAGGCTGCATTTTCATCGATTCGTGCAGAATCAAATTGATATAATTGCGAATTAAATCATCTTTAAACACATAATCTGTTTCCTGTTCTTCAATCATTTTTTGAAATAACGAATCTATAAACAACTTTTGTTCAGGTGATAACGAAAAAATTGGTGTTCCTCCTATTTTAAACAAAGGCGATTCATGAAGACTTGCTGATCTATCATTTACCTTCAAAAAATCTTCGGTAAAAACACAAGCAAAACCTTCATAAGAAGGCGAAAGGGTATCCCACGAATAAGGAATATGCGGATTTCCGAAAAACAAAATAGTTCCGTCGACTTCTATCCCGCGATCCGCGTAATGTATGAGACTTTTGCTGGTATTGATGCAAATCTTGTAAAAATCCCTACGGTTATAGGTCGGAATTTTACTAACATCACCATTGATTTCGTATACTTTAAAACCTTTTAGCTTCAAATCGTTTAAACCAACTTCTGAAGCCTGAAAATCCAATTGCTCTTTCATTTTGCAAAGTTATGAAAATCAAATAAAAAAAGTTTGTTTCAGGTTTGTTTTGTTTGCTTCGCCAATTCGGCAAAAGCCTCGTGTCAGGTTTCAGGTGGAGTGGGTTTCATCGCAAAGGGCGAAATCCTTTTTTGGGTTGGGGCGAAATAATCTCGCAGAGTCGCAAAAGCGCAAAGTTTTTTTCACGCAGATTTTGCAGATTTAAGCAGATAAAAAGGATTACTTTGAAAAATCTTTACCAATCTGCGTAAATCTGCAAAATCTACGTGAAACCTATCTTCTAGCTATTTCAACTTTAAAGATGCTGATTGTAATCCTTTTGCAGAAGCTGTCAAACTAACTTCTTTCACACCTTCCTCTTTTTGGATGATGATTTGTGCATATCCGTTAAAGAGTTTTCTTTTCCATGGTTCTGCTGGAGTTACGACCTGAATAATTCCGGGATCGGTGTTCATTACATCCCAGTCTTTTATTTTTTCAAGCGGGGTTGTTGCTATATAAATTGTATTTTTTCCTTCTCTTAAAATACTTTTATTTAAGATGTATTTTTGTGCATCGTCTTTACTTGATTCGACTTTATTTCCGTTTACAAAAACTACTGTTTCTTTTCCAATTTTCTTGTAGAAGAAGGTTACGATATTAGAATCTAAGTTATTTTTTAACTCAAAATCTCCTTTATAAACATATGACGGAGCTTGTTTTTTATAATCCCGGTCTTTAAAAGCATCATTCCACTCATTATCAGCATCATCTTGAATTTTATCTGGAAGATCTGCTGAAGCTAATTCCTTCTCCTTCAGATTATTTATAGCAACCAGCTTAATGTCATCAATAAATTTATCACTCTCTAATGAAGTTGGATTACCATTTCCGACTCCGAGAATTTTTCCTCCTTTTATTGAAAACGTTAGTTCGTCGTTTGCTGTCGGCACGTGCAATCCTTTTTTATCAGTGATTTCGGCCGTTACAACCACAACACTCGAGTTTGGAAGATTTTCTTTATCAACAGAAAGTTTTATTTTTTCCGGATTTCCTGTTGTTTTTTGAACTTCGGTCAAAACCTTTTTTCCGTTTTTAAAACCGATTGCTTCCAGAGTGCCAGCTTCGTATTTTACCTTCCATTCTAAATGGCCGTTTTGTTCCATTTTCTTTTTGCCGAGACTTTTTTTGTTGAGAAAAAGCTCCACTTCATCACAATTTGAATACGCCCAAACGTCGACTTCTTTGCCTTCCATTCCACTCCAGTTCCAATGTGGCAGAATATGCAAAACAGGTTCATTTCCCCACCAGGATTTAAGATAGAAAACATTGTCTTTTGGGAAACCGCAAACATCCATCATTCCAAAATACGACGTTACTGATGGCCATCCGTAAGGAGTTGGCTCTCCACGATAATCAAAACCTGTCCAAAAAAATACTCCGGCCAAATACGGTCTTTCAGCATAAAACTTCCAGCCTTCTTCTATACTATAAAAAGTCGAGCGTGGTTTTTTATCGTATGCACTTTGATAATGTTTGGCATCATCTGTAAAATAAACACCTCGCGTTGCAAAAGTCGAACCTTCTTCTGTTCCCATTCCGGGTTGGTTTTTGAACTCATTTCGGTGCGCATCGATATCTCCGTTTCCTAAATAATTATACCCCATAATTTCAACAACAGAAGATATTCCGCTTTTAAAACCACTGCTTATTCCAACGGTTACAGGCCTTGTAGAATCAATACTTTTCGCAAATCCCTGCATCACATTGGTAACACGCTCACCTACAATATTGCCTTCAATATTCCATTCTTCATTGCCAACCGACCAACAAAAAATACTTGGATGATTGCGGTCACGCTCGATCATTCGTTTTAGATCACTCAAATGATAATCGTTAATTCCCATTAAACGGGTTTCATCAATCACAAGCATTCCCAATTCATCACAGGCTTTGAGTAATTCCGGAGTTGGTGGATGATGCGAACAGCGATAGGCATTCGACCCCATTTCTTTGAGTTTTTTGATTCGATAATACTGCAATTCATCTGGCAAAGCGGTTCCAATTCCGGCATGATCCTGATGATTATTTGTTCCTTTTAGTTTCACCGATTTTCCATTCAGAAAAAAACCTTTTTCAGCATCAAATTGAATGGTTCTGATTCCGAAAGAAGTACCATAACTGTCGATTACTTTTCCGTTTTGTTTGATTTGAGTTTCTAAACGATATAAATTCGGATTCTCGATATCCCATAACAATGGATTTTTAACTGATAATTTTGAAGTGGAATTTACAGTTTTATAAAAATCTGGAGCCTCAACATTTTCAGAAATAGTAGTGATTTGTTTCCCTTTAGCATCAAAAATAGTCTGAGTAATTTCAACTGAACCTTTATCATTCCCTTTATTTTCAATAGTAACTTCAGCCGTAATTTCGGCACTATTCTCTTTTATTTCTGATGTTACATAAGCCCCGTTTTCAATAACAAAAATCGGATTTGTTTTTTGAAGATAAACGTGTCGATAAATTCCCGCGCCTTCATAAAACCAGCCTTCCTCCATCGAAGCATCAACACGAACCACAATTGTATTTTCTCCACCATAATTCACATAAGCCGAAACATCATATTCAAATCCATTGTATCCGCTTTCTTCTGTTCCAAGGAAATAGCCGTTAAAGAACACTTTTGAATTTCTAAAAACACCATCAAATTTTAAGGAAATAATTCGGCCCTTATCACTTTCCGGAATACTGATTTTCTTTCTATACCAGCCAATGCTTTTTTCGGGAAAACCTTTTCCAGCAGTTTTAAATCCGTGACTATAGCTTGCTTTTTCGCTGAAAGATTGCTCCACAGCCCAATCGTGTGGCAAATCTAATTTTCTCCAGGCACGGTCATCAAAGCCTGATGCTGCTGGTCCATCGCCAAATCCGGTTTTTGTCAAATAAGAAAAATACCCCTCGGCGTGGCCAAAATCTTTTTGTGTATCATATAAATGTCCGAACGAAAATCGCCAGTCTTTATCAATTAAAGTCAAATCTCTATCTGATTTATTTTGTGCCGAAGTACAAAACGAAATCAAAAGAATAAAAAAGCATAGGATTTCTTTCGGAAAAATAGATTTCATAAATAATGTGGTTAACAGAGATGATTAGCAAATAGCGCTAAAATTAAAATTTTAAAATGGTATAAATTAATAGTATTTTATCAAAACATGATCTTTCTATCAAACAATAATACCTGAAAATTAGACGTTAAAAATTTAGAATCATTCTATCAGCGGTTCTTTACCAAATCTTATTGTTTTGGTGTAATTTTATATTGAAATTTAACAAAACCAAATTTAATCATGAGTGTTATAAAAGACGAAAATACGCTTCTTAGCACCATTAAGCGTATTGATGAGAAGATAGACAAATTAAACGATCAAAAAATAATTGCCTTTTTTAATCATCTTGGCTTGGCCGAAAGAGAGGATGTACCAAATAATTTTCTAGACTTTGAAACCATACTTATCGTGGTTCCAAACCGACATATATCGCACGAATTAAAATATTTTAAATATTCCATTTCCCGCCTTTCTTTCGTGACTAACCCGTATGCGAAACAAATTCATGTTTATGATTTTAAGGAATGGAATGCAATTACCCGAAATAAAACACAATTTCAGGTGAGAGAGTTGTTGAAAACCAGTTTTGGTGGTGTAAGGGATATTACTGAGGGAATGAATTAATTTTTTGTTTCAGGTTTGGATTGTGCAGTTTAACCGCTAGGTTCGCAAAGGGATTACGCAATGTTCGCAAAGATTTATATACAGCTTTGCGAACTTATAAAGCCAACTACAAACACATCAAAAAAACTACTTTGCGTGCTTTGCGGTAAAATTTAACCACAAAGTTCACAAAGGAATTCCACAAAGTTCACAAAGGAATTCTACAAAGTTCACAAACGCATCGAACAAGTCAATCACATACAGCTTTGCGAACTTAAAAGCCAACTGCAAACACATCAAAAAAAATACTTTGCGTGCTTTTCGGTAAAATTTAACCACAAAGTGCACAAAGGAATTCCACAAAGTTCACATATGCATAGAACAAGTCAATCACATACAGCTTTGCGAACTTTAAGGTCCACTACAAACACATCAAAAAAAATACTTTGCGTGCTTTGCCGTAAAATTTAACTCACTAAGCTTTCCATAAATTCTTTCTCTTAAATATCACTAATTCAACAAATTAATTAACGAAATAGCATAAATTCTTTTCCGTATTAAAACATAAATTCTTATATTTCAGCAACTTAATCAAAGGCACATTCATTGCTTACTCTAAAAAGTATTCATGTCGTGCCTTTAATCGTTTCTTTAAAAACAAAAATAAATTTTACCTATGGAAACAAAATTTGATATCATTGTTATTGGTTCAGGTCCTGGCGGCTATGCCTCGGCAATTAGATGTTCACAATTGGGTTATAAAACTGCAATTGTCGAAAAATACAAAGCTTTAGGAGGTACTTGTACCAACGTTGGCTGCATACCAACAAAAGCATTACTCGATAGTACAGAACATTATCATACCGCCGAAACCAAATTTGCCACTCATGGCATCAATACAGGTAAACTTAGCTTAGATTTTACCCAATTAATAAAAAGGAAAAGCGAAGTTGTAGAACAAAACATTAATGGTCTTAATTTTTTAATGAAGAAAAATAAAATTGAAGTTTTTGAAGGAATTGCTTCATTTTTAAATGATAAGGAAATAAGCGTTAAAGGAACTGACGGTTCGTCAACAACAATTTCTTCAACCTATTATATTATTGCCACAGGCTCTAAACCTGCTACAATTCCTGGTGTTGAAATTGATAAAAAAAGAATAATTACTTCTACAGAAGCACTTTCACTTCCTGAGAAACCAAAAAGCATGGTAATTATTGGCGGTGGAGTTATTGGTGTCGAAATGGCTTCAATATATGCCCGAATAGGAGTCGAAATTACTATAATTGAATATTTTGACAGCCTGATTCCGACAATGGATAAGGATTTAGGAAAAGAGCTTAAAAAGATATTTACCAAACAGAATATTAAAATTTTGTTGAGCCATAAAGTGCAATCAGCCAAAAATAACGGCAAAAACACAACCGTCAGTTTTCTTGACGCAGCAAATGCTCCACAGGAAATTACGGCCGATTATTGTTTGGTTGCGGTTGGAAGAAAACCTTATACAGAAGGCTTGGGACTGGAAAACACTGGCGTAGAATTAGATTCAAAAGGTAGAATTGTAACCAATGAAAAACTGCAAACCAAAGTCGAAAACATTTATGCCATTGGTGATGTTGTGGCCGGAGCAATGCTGGCACACAAAGCAGAGGAAGAAGGTATTTTCGTAGCCGAAACCATTAACGGGCAAAAACCTCATATTAATTACAAATTGATTCCCGGTGTTGTGTATACCTGGCCTGAAGTTGCTTCTGTTGGTTATACAGAAGAAGAACTAAAAGAAAAAAACATTGAATATCGTGTTGGTAAATTTCCTTTCTCAGCCAGTGCCAGAGCAAGAGCTGCTATGGAAAAAGATGGTTTTTCTAAAATTCTTTCTGATCCAAAATATGGTGAACTTCTAGGCATGCACATCATTGGCCCGCGTGCTGCCGATTTAATTGCACAAGGCGTAATTGGAATGGAATATGAAGTTACCGATGAAGATATGTTCCGAATTTCATATGCTCATCCAACTTACTCTGAAACATTAAAAGAAGCTTATATGATTGCCTCTGGACAAGGAGCTATTAACATTTAAATTGTTTCAGGTTTCAGGTTTCAGGTTTCAGGTTTGGATTGTGTAGTTTAACCGCAACGAACGCAAGGGATTACGCAATGTTCGCAAAGATTCATACAGCTTTGCGAACTTATAAAGCCAACTACAAACACACCAAAAAAATACTTTGCGTGCTTTGCGGTAAATTTTTACCACAAAGTTCACAAAGGAATTCCACAAAGTTCACAAACGCATAGACCTAGTCAATCACATACAGCTTTGCGAACTTTAAAGTCCACTACAAACACATTAAAAAAATACTTTGCGTGCTTTGCGGTAAAATTAATTCGCTATCTAATTTCAAAAATACTGATAAACTTTTGCTCTAATTTTTTCCTTTTTCGCTCTTCATTCCATCTAGAATAAAAAGCCATAAAAAGTAAAAACAAATTAACAATTGTAGAAGCTCGTCTGAGTCCTCTCGCAAAAAACAGAAAAAATATATTAATTGCCAGAATTAGAATTATGGGAGAATATTTTGCTATAATTAGCTGCCATTTATTATCTGGTTCGACAATATAGTCCACTCTTACTCTATTATTAACATTCTTATAGTTTCCTTTTACAATGAAAGGTGTTGATGACTTTGGAGAATTTACTTTTAACCTAAAACTTTTATCATCAAAAAAACCATAAAAAGGCTTTATTGCACCTGACACAGGAAATATTCTAACCTTTCCCAGTTGTGACTTTGTAGATCCAACTTGAGTATTATTTATTAATCTTACTCGAAATTCTTGTAAGCTGAGTTTTGACTCCATGTAATAATTTCCTTTCTAGTTTTGCTGTGGCGCCAAAATACTCTTAACCATTTCATTCAAAGCATTTCCATGAATATTTTTGGCCAGAATAATTCCGTTTTTGTCTATTAAAAAATTTAATGGTACAGATTGCAGCATATAATCTACAGCAGCGGGAGATTTCCAATACTTAAGATCACTTACTTGTATCCATGGAAGTTTTTGTTTGGCAATTGCTCCCAACCAAAGTGGCTTCTTGGTATCCATTGAAACGCTGTAGATGGATAATTTACCCGCATAATTATTATATAATTTTATCAATTCCGGATGTTCCTTTGTGCATGGTCCACACCATGATGCCCAAAAGTCAATTAGGACTAAATCTCCTCTTAAAGATGTTAAGGCTACATTATTTCCTTTTGTATCCGGAAGGTCAATTTCTGGAGCTATATCTCCTACTTCAAGGCCTACAACCTGTGCTTTTGAACTGGTTATTACACAACATAAGAATCCTAAAATAAGTAAAGTTTTTTTCATAATTGGTTAAGTTTTTTTGTTGGGGCTTTTTTAATCTCGCAAAGTCGCAGAGTTGCGAAGGTAATTTCTTAAGTTTTATTTTAAAAACTTCGCGACTTTGCGAGATTAATACATTAGCAAATATAATACTTCTTCATAATTCTTTCCTTCATCATAAAATTTTCCTAAATAATTTTTCTTTAATTGGCATATCGGGAAAAGTCGATATCTTTGCGCCATGGAACAAATAGAAATCTTTAAGGCTCTGTCGAACAAATCCAGATTACAAATGCTGGAATGGCTAAAAGAACCCGAAATACATTTCCCGGATCAACTCCAGCATGCAGGATTTGAACACGGCGTTTGTGTTGGGCAAATACAAGCCAAGGCAGGCCTGACGCAATCTACCGTTTCTGAATACTTGTCGATTTTACAACGTGCCGGCTTTATCGAAGCCAAACGCGTTGGACAATGGACTTACTATAAACGCAACGAAGGTGCCTTTGAAGCACTCAGTAAATTAATTCAAACTAATTTGTAATTACTATGAGTACAAACAACCTGTTTTCGCCATTTAACTTAAAAACGTTAAATCTTAAAAATAGAATCGTAATGGCGCCAATGACGCGCTCATTCTCGCCAAACGGGATTCCAACTGATGAAGTAGCTTCTTACTACCAAAAAAGAGCTGAAGGTGAAGTTGGATTAATATTATCCGAAGGAACTGTAATTGACAGACCTTCATCATCAAACGATGCCAATGTACCTCATTTTCATGGAGATGCAGCACTAAAAGGATGGAAAAACGTTATTGATGAAGTTCATGCTGCCGGCGGTCAAATGGGACCACAAATCTGGCATATGGGAATTATGGATAATCACCACTCTGGATGGATTCCACCCGTTCCTTTTGAGGGTCCGTCAGGTTTAAACCGACCAGATTTTAGAAATGGAGTTGCCATGACTGAGAAAGATATTGAAGATACTATTCTTGCTTTCGGAAAAGCGGCTGCAGATGCTAAAAGACTAGGTTTTGATACTATTGAAATTCACGGTGCACATGGATATTTGATTGACCAGTTTTTTAGAGCTGAAACGAATTTACGTACTGATATTTATGGTGGAAAAACATTACCGGAACGTAATCGTTTTGCTATTGAAGTGGTAAAAGAAATTAGAAAACAAGTGGGTGAAGATTTCGCAGTAATTATGCGTTTCTCTCAATTCAAACCTTCTGATTACAATTATAAACTGGCTAAAAATCCGCAGGAATTAGAAGCATGGCTTACACCTCTTGTTGATGCCGGAGTTGATATTTTACACTGTTCACAACGTCGTTTCTGGGAACCTGAATTTGAAGATTCTGATTTAAACTTTGCAGGATGGGCTAAAAAAGTTACAGGCGCGCCAACTATTACAGTAGGTTCTGTGGGACTTTCCGGAGATTTCTTTGGAGCTTTTGCAGGAGAAAGTTCAGAACCAACTTCTTTAGAAGAATTAAATAGACGTTTCGACAGAGGCGATTTTGATTTGGTTGCTGTTGGAAGACCTTTATTATCTGATCCAAATTGGGTTGCGAAAATCAAAGCCGGAAAAACAGATCAATTGAAAGGTTTCAGCAAAGAAGCTTTGGGACAGTTGGTTTTAGAATAAATTAAGGTTCAGAGTGGCAAAGGTGCAAAGGGACAAAGGTTTTTTACCTTGTCCGTCTAAACCTTTCTTAATAATATAAAAAGGGATAAACTTAATTGTTTATCCCTTTTTTTAATCTGAACTATAAATAACATTTGTAGATGTACAAACCTTAGAGAGACGTTTTCTTTTTTATTAACTTCCCTTTTAATCCTTTGTAACTTTGTCTCTTTGTTCCTTTGAACCTATTTCTAAAAATACAAAAGGGATGAAACAAATTATGTTTCATCCCTTTTTTTGAATAGCTAATAACTAACAAAATTAGAAATTCAATATTTTTAAATTAGGTTCGGAGTTACAGAGGTTCAAAGGGACAAAGGTTTTGACCTATGAACCTTTGTCCCTTTACAAAGAAACTTTTCTTTTCTGGAATTTATTCTGAAGCCAATTTCTAACAGGTTCATCGTATAATTTCAAACATAAAAAAGCAATAACGATACTCGCAATTAAAACACCTATTCCAATTCCGTAACCATCTTTTATCTCCACTTTATTATCTACAACCCAAGCCGTATACCAATAAATCAGCGGATAATGCGTGATATAAATTGGATAGGATATATCGCCTAAAAGCTTGCATATTTTAGCAGAAAAAGCACTTTTAATTTCGCCTCCTGCTCCAATGGCAACAATTAATGGAAATACTAAAATAATACAGAAAGATTCGTACAAACCGTTCATCCATAAACTGTTTTCATCTCCGATTCTTGGTATAATCAAAACTGCGGAAATCATTAAACTGCAAATCCAGAAAGCACCTTTTATATGTATTAGTTTTCCTAAACGGCAAAGTAAAACTCCTGCAAAAAAGGGATATAACAAACGGGTAAAACCAACATTCATTTGTTCCAGATTCAGAGACCATCCACCAATAACGTCTCCTTTTGGTCCGAAAACAGTATAATTGATTAACATTCCAGCGAATATCAATACAAACACGGTCATTATTTTATTCGAGAATTTACGAAACAAAACAGCGTATAAAATATTGGCAATATATTCGAAGAAAAGTGACCAAGCTGGGCCATCAAGCGGATGCATTTCGCCCCAGCCTCTTATTTCTAAAGAGGGCGGAATTGGTAATAATGTAAATCCGATAACCATGGTTACAATTACTTTCCACACTTCCATTCCTGCAATCATTGGAAATAGATTATCAGAAGCCTGAAAATAATAGAATATGGCACCAATGATCATTCCCATAATAACCATGGGCTGTAAACGGATTAAGCGTCTTTTGTAAAATTCCCATTGTGTCATTTTTACCCAGCGATCGTCGTAAGCATATGCCACAACAAATCCGGACAAAAGAAAAAAGAAATCAACGGCTAAATAACCGTGATTGATGATTTGTTTAAATCTGCTTCCTCCGTTATGTGCTTCGAAAATATGAAATGCAACTACTAAAATAGCAGCTACTCCACGCAGACCGTCAAGAATTTCGTAATGCTTTTTTGGTTTAAAATCGGTAGAAATTGAACTCATAAAAAATGGTTAGTTGTTAATGGTTAATTATTAATGGTCAATTGAAAACTTATTTAACCGCAAAGGTCGCAAAGACTGTACGCAAGGATCGCAAAGGGCTTATCAAAGTTCGCAAAGTTTTATTCACAAAGCGTTGCGAACTTAAAAAGACAACTTAAACACAACTATAAAAAAATACTTAGCGTACCTTGCGGTAAAATTCGCAAAGCTTTAGATAAAATTACATAATTATCTAATTTTCTAATTATCTCAATTATCTAATTAATCTATTCCTGGTGATTCTTAAGCCACTCCAGTCTTCGTTGATCTGGTAAATGTGTTACTTTAAAATTTTCAAATTTAGCCTCAAAACCTTTTCCGTCTGGCGATGCTGCCATCAGACCAACCATTACTGGTGTATTATCTTGTAACGGTGCGTTTCTGGTCATGATATAATTTTTATCATCATAAGAGAAAAACACTTCAACAGCATCTAATCTTCTTACTACTTTTATCCAGACAAATGGCGGTGCTTTATCTAGTGTGGTTACACTCCAATCACTTTTATCATGCGTTACCACTGTGCTTATATTAAATTTTCCATCCACAAACTCAACTCCGGTTTTGATATAGTTTTTTTCATCAATACGAATCATTAATCCCATTTGATCAAATCTTGCAATATAATTACCTGTTATTTTAACTTTGGCTTCAAATTCTCCGCCATAAGTTGCGTAATAAAAAGGTGCATCATCAACTGTAAATCCGTAATGTGAAATACGCCAATAATCACTGCTGCCGGTTACATTCATGATTAATGCATTGTTTTTAATTTCCCATTTTTCAGGTTCATTAAACCATTGCATTTTATTCAGGCTTTGCGCTGAAAAATTTTGCGCTACAAATAAAGTGATAACACCGAGTAGAATATTTTTCATATCATTCATTTTTTTAGACAGTAAACATTTTATTTATTTTTTGAACCATTAAGATATTAAGAGAATTAAGTTTTACGCTTAATGTGCCTTAAAGAAAAATTAAGTTCAAACCTTAATTCCCTTAATATCTTAATGGTAAAAATTATTTCTTTTATTGATAAAAAATCAAAAAGCAAAGCTGCAACTTTTTACACTTGCAGCTTTACAACCAACCAATTTAGAAAATTAATGAAATTATTGAAGTGAAAAACTCACTTTAGATTTTATAGCCGTAGATGATGCACCAATTAAAGCTTCAAAAGCTCCCGGTTCAGCAACCCAGTCGTGTTTTTTATCATCAAAGAAACTTAAAGCCGTTTTGTCAACAGTAAAAGTGATCGTTTTCTCTTCTCCTGCTTTAAGCGATACTTTCTCAAAACCTTTTAATTCTTTAACTGGACGAACCAATGAAGATTGTAAATCGCTGATATAAAGCTGCACTACTTCAGAACCTTCTCTGCTTCCTGTATTTTTCACTTTCACAGAAAATGTAATCTGATCTCCAATCGACATTTGTTTTTTGTCAGCAGTCACTTTTCCGTATTCGAAAGTCGTATAGCTTAAACCATGTCCAAAAGAGAATAATGGTTTTATTTTTTGTTTGTCAGCCCAACGGTAACCCACAAAAATGCTTTCTTTGTATGTTACATCATCTCCGCCAGGAAATTCTCCCAATGCGTGGGCTCCGTTATCAGCTAATTTTACCGGAAAAGTGAAAGTCAATTTTCCAGAAGGATTCACATCTCCAACCAAAACTGCAGCCAAAGCATTTCCGGCTTCTGTACCTAAAAACCAACCTTGAACAATTCCCGGAACTTCTTTTACCCACGGCATTGCCACAGCATTTCCTGAAATATTTACATAAACGATGTTTTTATTTACTTTCGCTAATTCGCTGATTAATTTATCCTGACCATAAGAAAGTTCCAATCCTTTACGATCATGTCCTTCATCGTCCTGATTTTCACTTTTATTCAAACCTCCAATAAAAATCACAATATCGGCATCTTTAGCTACTTTTAAAGCTTCCGCAGTCAATTCTGCCGGAGAACTTTTTTCCTCTAAACTTACTTTTGCAATAACTCCGTTATAATTGCTTGTCGGGTCTCCAACATAACCGCGAGCGTAAACGATTTCAGCCTGATTGCCAATTCTTTTCTTTAATCCTTCAAGAGGCGTAATTTCGTATCTGGCTTTCAATGAAGAACTTCCTCCACCAACAGTCATCATTTTGATTGCATTTTCACCAATAACAGCGATCTTTTTAGTTTTCGAAAGATTGATTGGTAAAATGTTATTGTTATTTTGAAGCAATACAATTCCTTCTTCAGCGATTTTTAAACCTGCTTTAGCGTGCTCTTCTGTTCCAAAAGATCCAAAAGGTCTGTTTTTATCCATTGTGGTTAAGAAAGAAAGACGTAAAATACGACGTACTTTTTCGTCTAATTCTTTAGTTCCAATTTCCCCTTTTCTAATCATTTCTGAATAAGGTTTAGCCAAATAATAGTTATCATACGCATTACTTGTTCCCCATGAAAGTCCGTTGGTCCAGGAACCAAATTCCATATCCAAGCCATTGTGAATTGCTTGTTTTGTATCGTTAACACCTCCCCAATCAGAAACTACAACACCTTTGAATCCCCATTCTCCACGAAGAATATCGTTTAATAAAAACTCATTATGACAACATTGCTGTCCTTTGTATTTATTGTAAGATCCCATAATTGCCCAGGCATCACCTTCTTGTACAGCCGCTTTAAAAGCCGGAAGATAAATTTCGTACAATGCACGATCATCAACAATTACGTTTACTGAGTTACGATTTGTTTCCTGGTTATTTAAAGCGAAATGTTTAACGCAGGCCGCTACTCCATTCGACTGAACTCCTTTAATGTAAGGAACTACCATTTTTGAACTTAAGAAAGGGTCTTCACCCATATATTCGAAGTTACGACCGTTTAATGGTGTTCTGTAGATGTTAACGCCAGGTCCTAATAGTACATTTTTATTACGGTAACGTGCTTCTTCTCCTATTGATTTTCCGTATAAAGAAGACAATTCCTTGTTCCATGTTGCTGCAAGCGCTGTTAAGGCCGGAAAAGCAATACAAGAATCATTTGTCCATCCTGCCTGATCCCATTCGTCCCATTTAACTTCAGTACGAATTCCGTGTGGTCCATCGGTCATCCAGTTTTCCGGAATTCCCAAACGCTTTACACCCGGAGAACTAAATTTAGATTGCGCATGAATCATGGCAATTTTTTCAGCAGTTGTCATTTTTGAAAGTGCATCTTCTACACGTTCGTTAATTGGCTTTTTATCATCAAGATAAACCGGAACATTGTTTTGGGCATTCATCCCAAACGAACTCAACATAAAAAGAACAAGAAGAGTTTTAACGTTTTTAAACATAACTATTAATTTATTAAAGCATTTAATTTACAAACAGGGACTTTTAGTCAAAAGTACCTTATAATAATATTGTAAAGCTAAAACGTTATAGTTCGTGTTAGAATTTTAAACGAAAAAAAGTAGTGAAATAAAAAAACAAAATAATGATTATCAAATACTTACTAATTTAAAATTACTTAAAAAAGTAGTAGATTTAAAATAAATCATTACATTTTCAATGAAATTAAACCGATTTTCATGACCATTTCTTCAAAATCATTTCGGGAAACTGCCGCTTTATTTCTAGCTCTCGTACGATAATTATAAATCGTACTTAAAGAGTAACGAAGAAAGGCTGCAATTTTTACACTGTCTGTAATCCCAAGTCGGATAAGTGCAAAAATGCGAAGTTCTGTATTCAATAATTCACCTTGTTTTAAAACAATCTGTTCTTCCTTAATGAGCAACTCATTAAAGTCTTTTACAAAAGTTGGATATAAATTCAGAAAGATAATATCAAAATTTTTGTATAATTCTTCGAGCTCATTATCAACCAGAGTTGTTGATTTTAGCATTTTATAGATTTCATCAAACTGTTTTGCGGTTGCTTTCTTATTCAAGATAATGCGATAATTTTCTAACTTATTGATGTAGGTCGAGCAAAGACTGAAGAAATGCGCTATATATTCTTCTTTAATATGGTTTGATTCTGATAGCTGGGCGTTACGTTCCTGCAACTGATTATTGGTTTCAGTAATATGTTTGTTTAATTCAGCTAATTTTTGACTGGTTTCATAAAGTTCCCCACGAATTCTGGATACTTTCTTCATTTGTTTGTAAACGTAAATTACAGCTACAATTAAAAATGCCGATAACAAACTAATGCATAAAAGATAAAGTTGAAGCTCTGTTTTTCGTTTTGCTTCTCTTTCTGAATAAACAGTATTAATAATCGAATAAACTTCTGACATTAAAAGCGTACGAAATTGTACATTACAATAAAGCGCATCTTCAATCGCCGATTGCGTCAATTTATAGGCCATATCGACATCTCCAATTTCATAAAAAACCAAAGCCAGTTCCTGAAGAGAAGCGTTGTCTTTATTGGCGTTTTTTAAATCGGCAGTGGCAGAAAGCGCATAGTATTTTTTTCGCAGTTCTAATTGATGTGATCTTTCGTAGATACTTCCTAAAAGATAAGTAACCATTGCATATTGCGGATTATCTTCTTTGGTATTTTCCAGCAAATTCTTTAACTGTTTCTCAGCTGTACCCATTTTAAGATACATGCCTTGCTGAATTTTATTGATTTTATAATTCAATGTTCCCGGATCTAATACCATTAAAAGAGAATCGCGGTATTTTTGAATTTGCTGCATGTATTGCACGCTATAACTATTGGCAGCATAATGTTCAAAAAATTCACGATAGGCTACGTAATAATTTGGCAGCAATACTTTCGATAATGTTTTTTTGTTAATGCCTTTTATAAGCGCTTCAGATTCCCGGTATTTTCCTGAGGAAGAATAAAGCGTTACCAATTGTATTTTGGCCAAATTCAATAAATCTTTATTTTGAAGTTCTTCGGCAATTTTGAGATTCTTTTTTACATAAAAGATAGCCGAGTCTGAATTGAATTTTTGATATTCTGTATATAAGGTTTTATTATAATTGTACTCCTGCTCTTTCGTTAAATCGTCTGATTTAATTTTTTTGAAGTTTAAAATACGTTCTTCTTTTAACTGAACATAGCGCTGTTTGTTTTTCAAAGCATCGTTTAGCTTATCTAAAATAGTATCTGTACTATCTGATGCATGAACCGGGTTACCTAAAAGAACCAATAAAAGAAATAACAAACAATTTTTCAAACTGAATAAAAATAAATGATACCTACAAATATAGTAAAGTGATACAATTAATTTGATTTATTTATTTTGGCCCAATTTCTTCAAAATCTCAAAATTCATAATAAAAGATTGAGAAAAAGTGCCTTATAAAAATTCTATTTTAAAGAAATCACCACAATGTTTTTATAATTTTGTTAGCACAACATTTACCTTAATTAAAACTACATAGTCATGCCACATTTTGTAATTGATTGTTCCGAAAACGTAATCCGATTAAAATCGGCTGAAGAAATAATACAAGAAGTTTTTAACGCCGCTTTATCAACCGATCTTTTTATTGCTTCTGAAATTAAAGTCCGCATCAATCCATTTTCTAACTATAATAACGGAAATACGTTGGATGATTTCATTCATGTATTCGGATATATTATGGAAGGCCGAAATGCGGATCAAAAAGCAAAATTATCAAAGGCGATTGTAACAAAATTGAATGAAATACTCTCTGAAGTCCCAGTGATTTCAATTAATATTAAAGATTTTGAGAAGGCGAGTTATTTTAATAAAACGATGATTTAAGGCTTATATGATATAATAAAATTTATATCATTCTTTCGTTGTTATAAAAAATTAAAGCCTAATAACCCCAATATTGTCATCCTGACGGAGGAAGAACCCCACTAGAAATTCCACAGAGTAATTTGCCAAACTTTATCGAATTTCTAGTGTGATCCTTCGTTCCTCGGGATGACAAAAATGCGAATAAAAAAGCTTTGTCACAGTTTAAAACTTTGACAAAGCCAAGATCTATTTTCTTTATTCTACAATCTTTACTCTTTACTCTTTACTCTTTACTCTTTACTCTTTACTCTTTACTCTTTACTCTTTACTCTTTACTCTTTACTCTTTACTCTTTACTCTATATTCTCAATTAACAGCAATTGGTGCAGCCAGACAACTTTCCGGTATATCAAAAGCATTTACCAGTGCAACTGCATCGGGGCGAATATCCCAACAAAGCTGATTAACCATTTTACGGATTGCTTTGGTTTTCACTGCTTCCATATAACCATCTTCAAGATACCAGCCTTTGTTTTTTTCTAACTGCGAAAGCGCGTATAATTGATTTAGTTTCGTCAATACTGCTTTTGATTTTTCATCTTCAACCGTTTTAATCGCGGCCTGAAATTGTTCCAGAACGACTCTTTCCAGATAAGCCTGTGCAACATCGATCATTTGATGTTGGACGACATTAAAAGCATCATAAGGTTCTAAACCATTATCAACCAATTTTTTGATACGCTGTGCTGCGGAGGCTAAAATTGTTTTTTCTCTGTGAATAAATGCCTGCAAATGAAATTGATCATCTAGTAAATGCTCATCATCTGTTCTGCGGGTTGCTATCGGATTTTTTTCGGTAATAGCTACTTTGGCATTTTCATAGACATAATTGATAATTCCCAAAGAACCCATTTCTCCAAATGCTTTTCTGAATTCTGATAAACGATTTTTGGCGACTAACTGCATCAAAACAGTATTATCACCTTCAAAAGTGGTATAAATTTCGGTGTCGTTTTTTAAATCATCAATTCGGTTTTCAGATAAGTATCCTTTTCCGCCACAAGCCTCACGGCATTCCTGCAAAATATCTCTGGTGCTCCAGGTAGAATACGATTTCATTCCGGCAGCCAAGGCCTCGATTTCCTGCATTTCATCTTCCGTTTTATTCAAAAATCTTTTAGTCAGATATTGCAAAGCAAAATGAACGGCGTATGTTTTTGCTAAGGGTGGAATTAAGCGACGTTGGTGCATTCTGTAATTTAAAATGGGTACTTCAGAACCACCTTCGGGACCGAATTGTCTTCTTTGATCGCTGTATCGAATGGCAATTGTTAATCCTGATTTGGCTGCCGCCAATGCTGAACGCGGAATCCCGATTCGGCCTCCAACCAAAGTTCCGAGCATAGTAAAGAATCGTCTGTTATCACTTGGGATTGGGCTTTCAAATTCTCCTTTCTCATTGACAGAAGCAAAACGATCCAGCATATTTTCCTTCGGAATAACCACATTATCAAATGAAATTGTTCCGTTGTCTACGCCATTTAAACCCATTTTATGTCCACAATCACCAATTGTAATGCCATTTAAGGTATTTCCGTTTGTATCACGCAACGGAACCACAAAAGCGTTTACGCCATAATCGTGATCGTCAATAATTAATTTGGCGAAAACGGTTGCCATTTGCCCATGAACGGCAGCGTTGCCAATATATTCCTTCTGTGCATTTTTGTATGGCGTATTAATAGTAAAAGTCTGCTCATTATGATTGTAAGTTGCAGTAGTTTCTAATCCTTTTACGTTTGATCCGTGATGCGTTTCGGTCATTGCAAAACAACCCGGAATTTTCAACGAACCAATATCTTTTAAGTATTTGGCATAATGTTTCTCGGTTCCGAGGGATTGAACACTCATTCCCCAAAGACCAAACTGAACGCCAAATTTTATCACTAAACTCAAGTCATGATAACTCAAAGTCTCCATAATAGCAAAATAATCGGCTATGTTTTCTCCACCGCCATATTCCTTCGGATAAGCCATATTTCCGAGGTTTTCTTCGGCTAAAATTTTACACCAATTGTAAACGGTTTGGCGGTAAACATTAATATCAGTTGAAGTTTCATAAGCGAATTCAGGTCTTGAAATTACCGATTTTACTTTTTTGATAATGGCGGCTTCTTTCCCATCCAGAAGTTGTGTTATTTTCTGAATATCAAAATTAGAAGTCGTTTGAGAATTGGCTGTAAACGAACTGGCTTTAGTTTTAAAGTTCTGAATTACTTCTTCGCCTAAAATTCCAAGATCATTTTCAAGCTTTATAAACTCCGGTTTTACTGTTGAAATATCTAAGTCTTTTTCAGAAAGCGCCTCGGCAATATCAAAAATAGATTTAATAGATGCTTTATCCTGAATGCTTTTCTCTATATCCAGTTTCCATTGTGCGAGTTCATTTCGCGAAGGCGGATTTGAAATATCAACTTTAGAAAGCAATTGTTGTTTTTCTTCGGGCGAAAGCCACACTAAATCATTGATAAACTGCTGAATTGTGGCAAATTCTTTTTGAGTTAACAAATCATCTGACCACACTAAATAGACTAACGGTATAAAGGCTTGGAGTTTGGTATTTTTCATAAAATATAGAATCGGTTTTAAGAATAGCATTATAAATATTGCTCATAAAAAAAGCAGGAATGAAAATACTCATTCCTGCTTTAAAACCCTGTTAAGATTCTGGTAATTTATTTTTAAACCAATAAAAAGTATGCAAATTACATTTAAATAGAATCTTTAGACGACAGGGTATATTTTTGTTTTAACGCAAAAATATGGTGTGAATTAAAAACGATAACCGCTATAAAAATGATGCTGTAAGCTGCAATTTGCAAAGCACTAATGTGTTCGTGAAAAACAAAACTTGCTAAACAAAAAGCAATCATAGGATTGATGTTTAAAAGCATTCCGACTGTTGATGAATTTATACCTGATAATGCATACAGGTTCAGGAACAAAGGAAATATGGTAAACAAAATGGCAATGGTTTCGATACAGAAATAAAACTTAAATTCGGTTGGAACAGGTCCGCTGTATGCCGGATAAAAAGGCAATAAAAATAAGGCAGCCAATGTAATATGAAACGTTAGAATAATAAACTTATCAAAACCTTTATTGATACGCTGACTTACCAAATAACAAGCATATGTAAAACCAATAATGATACTGAAAAACATATCCATAATTGCCGTGTACGACAATAATAAACAACCGGAAACACTCAATCCAACAGAAATCCATTGGGTTTTACTAAGCTTTTCTTTTAAAAGAAAATAAGCCAATAAAGTGGTCAAAATTGGGCAAACTAAATAGGCCAGCGAAGTTGCTTTTACACTTACATGATTCATCACATAAATAAACGTGAACCAGTTTAACATCAGAAAAACACTTCCGCCAATATTCAATAAAACCGCTTTTCGTTTTTCTGAAGCTGATAATGCTTTAAAAATTGAAACCGTTTCTACTACTTTTTTTCTCTTAAAAGCAAAAACAATTAACAACATCAAAATACTACAACTAAAGACGCGGTAAAATAAAATATCTAAAGAAGGATAGTTATGTATAGGCTTTAGAGCGAGACTAAAAAATCCCCAGATTGCAAAACAAGTAATGGCTGCTATGTAATATTTGGTTGTTTTCACGATGATTAATTTGATTAGTTTTCTATTAAAGCAAATTTCTTAAAAATAAAACAGCAATACAGATACAGTTTTTGTAAATTGCACCATAACAGTTTTTTTTTATGAGAAATTCGAATTACTTATATCTTCAGTTTGCTGATCGCATCGAAAAGCAAATAAAATCGGGCGTTTTGAATGTTGGCGATAAGCTTCCTTCAATACGTGAAGTTTGTGCCGAAACAGGTTACAGTATGAGCACGGTGAGTAAAGCTTATTATGAAGTGGAAAGCAGATCTCTGATTGAATCAAGGCCGCAATCCGGTTATTATGTTAGTAATACTTCGGCGAGGATTATTACAGAACCTTCTCCAAGTAGTCCCGTTTTAAAATGCCTGAATATTGATCGTGAAGATTTGATTGATCAGGTTTATGGTAATATGATGGATAACAATATTACGATGCTTTCTTTGGGTTTTCCATCGAATGAACTCCTTCCAATTGCTAAATTAAATAAAGGGATTATTCAGGCGACGCGTCAGCTTCCAAATAGCGGAACAAGCTATGAACAGGTGCAGGGAAATCTTAATTTGAGAAAAGAAATCGCGCGTTGGTCTTTTACCTGGGGCGGTTCATTAACAGAACATGACATTATTACCACTCCAGGCTGCACAAGTGCGATATCGCATTGTTTGATGACGCTGACCAAACCCGGAGATACTATTATTACAGAAAGCCCCGCTTATTTTGGGATTTTGCAATTGGCTAAGTCATTAGGTTTATATATAATGGAATTGCCGACAAATATGACTACCGGAATTGAACTCGAAGCTTTAAAAAAGGCACTTGCAACAAAAAAGATAAAGCTATGTTTGTTGATGAGTAATTTCAGCAATCCGTCCGGAAGTATGATGCCGGTTGAACATAAAATAGAAGTGGTTAAGTTGATGGAATTTTATAATGTTCCGTTAATTGAAGATGATATTCACGGCGATTTATATTTTGGCTCAAGCCGACCAACCAATTGCAAAACGTATGACGAGAGCGGTATTGTACTTTGCTGTAGTTCCGTGTCTAAAACGCTGGCTCCGGGTTATCGTGTAGGTTGGGTTTCGCCGGGGAAATTCAAAAAGGAAATTCTTAGAAATAAAATTTATCATACCCTCTCCTCTCCTACTATTACACATGAAGTTGTGGGTGATTTTCTGAAAAACGGGCGTTACGAAAATCATCTTCGAAAAATTCGTCAGATCCTGAATCACAACTGTAATAACTATATTAATACGGTTCTTGAATCTTTCCCAGCCGGAACTAAAGTAAGTCAGCCACAAGGTGGATTTTTTCTTTGGATAGAACTGGATAAGAATGTTGATACGGCAGCTTTTTATCATTTAGCTATGAAACACAACATTAGCATTGCGCCAGGAAGAATTTTCTCTTTTCAGGATCAATTCTCCAATTGTATGCGCCTAAGTTTTGGTTTGCCCTGGACAAATGAACTGCGAGAATCAATCAAAACATTAGGAAGACTACTGCATTATTAAAATAGAAAACCAGACAACAATTACGTTGTCTGGTTTTAACAAATCAAAATCCAACATCTAACTACAGAACAAAATAAGCGTCGGCTTCCACTTTTTTTGTTTCCGGCTTAAGATCAAACTCTTTAATAATATCAAATTCACTTTGATATTCATTCAGCATTTGCATTATATTTTTTTCTATTGTATTAGCAATAGCGGTAACAGGAGTATCTGTTGGCCTATTCTCGAAAGGATCCTGCAAGTGAATTGCCATTCTTTCAATCAAAAAGAAAGCGGCAGCAATTGCTGTAATCAGCGGAATAGCGAACCAGCTCAATACGCTAGTCAATCCGAAAGGCAACAATAAAATAAACAGACATAATGTTAATCTGATATACATACTGTATGTCGTTGGAAAAATGGTGTTTTTAATTCTTTCACATTTCCCCATGTGATCACATAATCTCGATAAAGTATTATCAATTTCTACTTGCTGATACATATTAATGCTTTTCTCGTTTTTAGCATTTCTTAAATCTCTTGCATGCAGCATTAAAATTGCATTTGGAATATTTTGATGGTTTTTAATAAATTGCAATTCTTCATCACTTACCAAACCTTTTAGAGGTTTTATAGCATCTTTATTTCGAAGTGCCTGACCCAAACTATAACACCATGCAATCTGTCTTTTTGCAAAATTTTCTTTGAATTCACTTGCTTCGACAGAAAAATCAGGGTCTTTGTAAAATGTCAATACCTGACGAATTAAGGTTCTTGAATCGTTTACAATTGCTCCCCAGACAATACGGGCTTCCCACCATCTGTCATAGGCCTGATTTGATTTAAATGCTAATAACAAGGATATAATGGTTCCAATCATGGTTGGAATAGCAATTGGGATATCAACTGGCAGGTTTATAAAATAGTAATGAAAAATTTCGAATAATATTGTGTATGTAATTACCAGTGCTAATTCTACTTTAATCTTTCCGAGAACGTACCTCATTGGAATTCTTTTCTTTAATAACATATTTTCGGCTTTTAATTAAACTTATATTTTTTTTGAAGGAATGAGCTTTATGCCATTTCTTCGTAGAGTGATAAAACAGGAAGTCCTAATCTATCGTTGATATTTTCTTTTTTATTTTTTTTGAACTTGATTTTTTCGCCTTTACGTGTTTCAACTAACAAATCGATATCGTATTTTGAAATGGCTTCTGATAAATAAGGAGCAAATTCTTCGTAGTTATCATCAAATTTTGAAGTTTGGCTAACAATTTCAAAAGAGAAATTGGCACTTAAGTACTGCTGAACATCTTTAACATGCATATTAGCATTACCGTTTTCAATGTAAAGTGCTTTATTAAAATCTTCTTTGAATTCTTCGTTTCCTAAATGCAAAATCGGGCATTTTTGATTTCCTGCCAATTGTATCAGATATTGATGAATTCGTTTTGTTTCTTGTTTATAAGAATTGGGCAGAACAACTAATTTCACATCAAAAGCTTCAATAATTCCTTTAAAAATTGGGGCAGAAAGTCCGTATTGATTGTGAATTTTTATTTTGCAGTTTGCAGTATGTTCGATAATATATCTGCAAGTTTCAAGAACTAGTTCCTGACTTGGAGTAAGACTAACTCTCATTTCACGCAAAAATTGAGAAGACGAAAAAGTATCAGGAGTATCTGAAACCATCATTAGAATAATCTCGCAATTGGTATTTTTTGCCTGATTAACAGCTGATTTTACAGCGCTGATAGTATCTTCTTCTAAGGTCGTTGGTATAAGGAAATTTTTCATATGTATAATCGTTTAGTTTATACATACAAAATAACTACTCGTATATTAGAGGGTTCTTAATCTAAAATTAGAATTTCCTAAGATTCAACATTAGATTTTCTAATGTTGGCTTTTTTTGTACTGTCTTTTTTAAAAATGATGGTTACAATCGTTCCTTTGTTTTGTTCTGACTGGACTTGTATTTCGCCATCGTGCATGCGGATAATCTTAGAAGCTAAAGGAAGCCCTAAACCGTACCCTATATATTTTGCTGCAATTTTCCCTCTAAAGAAAGGCTCATACAAATGTGGGATATCTTCGGGTGGTATTCCGATTCCGATATCATTAATACTAATTTTAATCCAGTCTTTATTAGCAGAAAGCGTTACAAACACTTCATTATTATCAGAATATTTAACTCCGTTTGTAATAATATTATTGATCGCCAATTCTAAAAGCGGTTTGTTACACGGAATTAAAAGTAGATTAGAATCTGTAGGAGCAAAATTAAGTTTGATGCTAACGCGGTTATCCGGATAAATTTTATCCAAATCCGATTTTACATCCATTAATAACTCATCAATTCTGGCAATATCCAAAACTTGTTTTTTTCCGTCATAACCGGTTTGCGTTAATTTCAACAAACTTTCCGTTAAATTTCCTAATCTTGAGGCCTGACTGTAAATATTTTCAAGCGACTGAATATATTCCGGAACTGCTCTTTCTTTCAAAAGCATAATTTCAGACTCGGCAATTATAGTGGTGATAGGTGTTTTTAATTCGTGGGAAGCATTATTAATAAAGTTCGCCTGAATTTCAAAAGAAGTTTCCAATCGGTCCAGCATATCATTAAAAGTATGTGTAAGATCTGAGATTTCATCAGAATTTTTAACCTCGGGCAATCTGTTATGAAGATTAGAAGCACTAATTCTGTTTACCTCTTTTGTAATTCTCGCAACAGGATTAATAACTCGTTTAGCTAGAAAACGCCCTAAAAAGAAAGCCAGAAAAACAAAACCAATTCCCCCAAACAACAGTATTTTTACAATATATACAGTCGTAGTTTTTCCTCTTTTATCGCGCGCGCCAACAATCACAATATATTTTTGATTGTTTTCTGTAAAAACCTGACCTAAGTAATATTTACTATTTACTTCAAAATAGTCTTTTCCGGTTTCCAATATATTGGAATAAAACTTATTAGGTAAATTTAGTTTGGTATTATAATCAAAACTATTGGCGCTGTTTATTTTAAGAACATACTCTTCTTCTTCAATAAGTTCTTCCAGTCCATTTTTTTTAAGATTGCTATAGTATTTCTTCTTTTCAGGATCATTTTGAAAATGAATTGAAGCTACAATTTTAGCTCTGTCTTCTAATCTTTTCAAGAAATGATATCGATTATTCTCACGAAACAATACAAAAACTAAAATACACAATAACAGTGTACTAAAAGTAGAAAGAGCAACATAAGTAAAAGTAATTTTTTTTCTTATATCCATTTTATGGCTGTATAACGTAACCTAAACCTTTCATGGTATGAATTAGTTTGGTTTTGTAAGGTTTGTCTATTTTTTTTCTCAGATAGTTGATATAAACATCAACAACATTGGTATTCATATCAAAATTAATGTCCCAAACATTATCTAAAATCTGATCTCGCGATACAATTCTGCCGGTGTTTTTAGCTAAATAATAGAGTAACTTAAACTCTTTGGCAGTTAAAACAATTGATTCTCCGTTTCTTTTAACTGTTTTAGATTTACTATTAATTTCCAAATCACTGATTAAAATAGAATCTACTTTTTCAGTTTCCTGGTTTGCTCTTCGATTAAGTGCATTTACTCTTGCATCGAGTTCGCCAAATTTAAAAGGTTTCACCACATAATCATCTGCGCCGGCATTTAATCCCGTAACAATGTTTTCAGAGGTTCCAAGTGCTGTCAATAGTAAAACCGGGACAAAATTTTTGTCGGCTCGCAATCTTCTGCAAATTTCAATACCATTTATATCCGGTAACATTACATCTAAAATTACCACATCAAAAGTATAATTCTGAATCATTTCCAAAGCCGTTTTACCATCAAGAGCAACACTGACATCATTGTTGTTTTCAGCGAATCCTTTACGTAAAATAGATAAGAGATTTGGTTCGTCTTCGACTATGAGTAATTTCATTTGAATAATTGTATTAGTAACAAAAATAAGGATTGAGTTTAAAAATCTAAAACTCAATCCTTATAAATTATGATTTAATTATGAACAGTTGAACGAAGAGAATTTTAGATTTTAGATTTCAGAATGTAGATTTCGAATCTTGCTATCTTAAATTAGGTCTAGAATTTTTCTTCCTCATTCAAATAAAATCCATTGAAATTGTTTTAGAAAGTTTCTCCTGCATTTAAATAGAATCCTTTAGAACTATTTCCCCATGCCTGATCAACAATCAAATTGGTCCGGGTTGCTTTATCTATTAAAATACGCAAACCTACACCTGCAGCAGGCTGAACGGAATGAAAAAGTTTGGTATTAGTTTCCGGATTGCTTGTAGTTACAAAATTCGTAAATACAACGCCGCTGAACATTTGATTGCAAGTAATTGGAAACCTGAATTCGCTGGCCAGATAAACTAAGTTTGTTCCTCTGAATAATCCCTGCGTATACCCTTCTCCACTTCTACTACGCTGATCCCAACCGATGGCAGGTAAATTTAAATAAGGAACTTTTCCGCTGGTTACAAATTGCCCATAGGTCCAAAGAGCCAGGATATAACGTTCATTTTTTTTAGAAAGCGGAATAAAATTGCGATATTCTGCAAAAACCACATTGCTATTATCCTGATTTTTAAACAATACCGGATTAATACGATAATTTAAGTTCGCAAACCATCCACGAGTTGCATTAACCTGATTATCTCTGGAGTCATATACTAAATTAAGGCTTACTCCTGTCAAAAAATACTCCAGATTATTAAACCCGTACTTTTGACTATATTCATAATGGTAAGTAGTTTTTCCGTTTGCCAAATCTAATTCTTTATCTACGATACTTGAATACCAGTCGATATTGATACCGCCACCAACATAAAAATTCTTTTTAACTTCAAAAGAAGCCGTCTGGTGAAATTTAAAATAATTATAATCCATAGCTTGTGCAATCGAATCTATACTGAAGCCAGGTTCCTTGTCCCTGGCGGGCGGAATGATATTGGTTCCTAACCCATAATTGGGTTGTGAAAATATATATAAACGATAATCACCACTTAAGAAGATCTTATTGTTTTTTAATAAAATATTGTTTTTGATATTTACCAGCCATTGCTTTTTTGTGGTGTAGGTTATTCCAACATTGGCAATTGAATATTTATCGGCTTTTTCTTTTCCCTTGAAAGTATATTGCGCTACGGCTCCATAAAAGAATCCCGTCGCCGGTTGAGAACCAATGGCCGGAATGATTAAGAAGAAGCTATTTTTTATTGGTTTAACAACATAAACAGAATCTTTCTTTTTAAAAATTTCTAATATTGTTTTAGGAGGACAAATTTCTGGATTAATGGAATCATTTTGAGCGATTGATGCAAAATGTATAAAAAACAATAACACTAAGATTTTATATTTCTTCTGAAAGCAATTATTTTTTAAAAATTTTACCATCTGAAAGTTTATTTTTTGAAATAATGATTCAATCTTATTGTAAATATAAGTCTTATTTTCAACATTTTACACGAATATTCCTTTAAATTAAAAGGATAATGCTCATAACATTTTAAAAATTTAGGATTCAAAATGCGTCAATTATTAGGGTAATCAGTATCTTTTCACTCTCAAATAATCATCAAAAAACAACATTGAAAAAAGAGGCTGAATATTTTCTTGATAAAGAATACAATTCCATCATTTATGGTAGAGATGAAGCCAATTTCAAGGATTTTGAATGCTGTGTTTTTAATAATTGTAACTTTTCTGCCTGCACTTTTTTAGCTGTTACTTTTATTGATTGTGTTTTTAATGACTGCATTTTTAATGAAGCTAAAATCAATTATGTGGCTTTTAGAACAGCCACTTTTAATCGTTGTGAAATCAAAGAAGTAAATTTTGCAATGTGCGATAAATTGATTTTTGAAATTCATTTTTATGATTGCGTTCTGGATTTTTCGAAGTTTTATACTTTAAAAATAAAAGGAACAACTTTTACCAATTGCAGCCTGATTGCGGTCGATTTTATGGCCACAGATCTTACAAGTGTTCTTTTTGATAATTGCGATTTATACCGATCTGAATTTGATAAAGCCATCGCCAACAAAGCCGATTTTAAAACAAGTTACAATTATACCATCGATCCATCAAAAACGAAACTTAAGAAAGCTGTTTTTGATTTGAAGGAAGTGAAAGGATTGTTATTTAAGCATGATGTGATTGTGAGCTAATGAAATAAAAAAGCCAGCGTAGAACTGGCTTCTTTATTTATACTTGATAATTAATTCAATTTTTTCTCCATCACATAATCTTCCATCAAATATCCTTTTCCAATATCAATATTAACTTCATCGACAACTTCAAAACCTATTTTTTTATAAAAACCTAAAGCCGTATTAAATCGGTTTACATTTAAAATTAGCGCTGTTGAATTATTATATAAAGCTAGTTTTCCAATTTCATCAATAACCTTTTTACCAATTCCCTTCCCTTGTGTTTCTGGCAAAAGATATATTTTATGAATTTTGGTTGCAGTTTTGCCACTGTAATTATGTTCTATTCCGATGAAGCCTAAATTAGCTTCATCTTCATAAATCATATAAAATAATTGTTCTTTTTTATTGTACTGATCTGTTAATGCTTTATCAGAATAAAAAAGATCTAACATATAATCCAATTGCTCTTTTGATAGAATTTCGCCATAAGTAATGGGCCAGGTTATATGTACTATATTTTGAATTAGTTTAACATCACTAATCTTTGCTTCTGAAATTGTAATCATACTGTATTTAAAATGCTTAATATTATTTAGTAAAAACCTGATTTTCCTGTTCGCTTACGCGGATGAATGTTGTTCGTTTAGTAAGTTCTTTCAATCGCGACGCACCCACATACGTACACGCGCTTCGCAATCCTCCCAAAATATCCAAAACTGTATTGATCACTTTTCCTTTAAAAGGAACCTGCACTGTTTTACCTTCGCTTGCTCTGTATTCTGCTACACCGCCAACATGTTTGTCCATAGCAGTTGTGGAGCTCATTCCATAAAATTGTTTGAATTTTTCGCCGTTAACTTCAATCAGTTCTCCTCCACTCTCTGTATGTCCGGCTAACATTCCGCCTAACATCACAAAATCGGATCCGGCGCCAAAAGCTTTTGCAACATCTCCGGGAGTAGAACAGCCACCATCACTGATAATATGCCCGCCTAAGCCGTGCGCAGCATCAGCACATTCGATAATCGCCGAAAGCTGTGGATAACCAACACCCGTTTTAACGCGGGTTGTACAAACAGAACCCGGACCAATTCCGACTTTTACAATATCGGCGCCAGCCAAAAGTAATTCTTCGACCATTTCGCCAGTTACAACGTTTCCGGCAATAATGACTTTATCAGGGTATTGTTTTCTGGTTTGTTTTAAAAACTGAACAAAATGTTCGGAGTAACCGTTTGCTACATCTATGCAAATAAATTTGAGTAATGGATTAGCTGTAATAACTTGCCCAATTTTAGCAAAATCATCTTTTCCAGTTCCTGTGCTTATGGCAATAAAATCGTAAAAATCAGGAGTTACATCTTTAAGAAAATTATTCCATTCCTCCGGAGAATAGTGTTTATGAATAGCGGTAAATAATTTTTCTTTGGCCAAAACTTTTGCCATTTCAAAAGTACCAACCGTATCCATATTCGCAGCCATAATCGGAATTCCGGTCCAGATTGTGGTACTGTGTAAAAATTTAAAATTTCGTTCGAGAGAGACTTCAGACCGGCTTTTAAGCGTTGATCTTTTTGGTCGAATCATTACATCTTTAAATCCTAATTTCAAATCTGTTTCTATTCTCATGGCTTTAAATTTTCTGTTACTCTCAAAGATATTACTTTTGAAAATGACGGCTTTAAAATCAATAGAAAACTAATTATTCAGTTATTAACAATTGTAGATTATAGATTATTTAAAAATTCCACAGAGTCTCACAAAGATTTCACAGAGATTCACAAAGTATGAGAACCTGAAACTTTAAACTTGAAACAAAAAAAACTTACTACTTATTCTAAATACTTTACTTTTAAAAATCCAATTTTATAGTGAACCTGTAATGTGTCATTATTTTCTAACTTATATAAAGACTTCAAATTACTTTTTATTCTTAGCGAATCTATTTTATTTAATTGATCATCAAAAGAAATAAATTCACTTTTCTTATCATAAATATGAAACACTTTGTTTTCGTCATTTCTTAAAACAACATAATCTTTATTAATTTCTTCAACTTTTATTTTTGAATTAAAATATAAAAGAATATCATCTGTAAATCGTTTCGAAAAAAAGGCAATAAATAAAAAAAGAATTGAAGTACCAAAAAGGAAAGTTCTATTAAGTATTTTTCTTTTAAATCCTATTACTATAATAATTACAGCGAAAATTGAAGGTAAAATAAAAGAATAAAGCCAGGATTCATTTTTAAAAGCATCAACATCACTATAAAAATACTTTTCCTTAATATATGGATCTAAAAAAAAGAACTGTAAAATAATTAGAGCTCCAATTATTAAATATTGTACTAAAGTAGATTTTGATAGTTTCATTAATATGTACTTTTATTAATTAGTTTACAATCATTATTAATTTTTACCCATGAATCGTTTCTCCTTTTCCGTAATTAGAAATAATTGATTCTTCGTAAGCAAGCCATTCTCTCCAACGTTTTTCAACGTCGATTCCAACTCCATATTTTCTGGCGTATGTGATGAACGTTACGTAATGTCCAGCTTCGCTTTCCATTAATTCCCTGTAAAAAACAGCTAATTCTTCGTCCTGGATATTTTCAGATAAAACTTTGAAACGTTCGCAGCTTCTGGCTTCAATCATGGCTGAGAATAATAATCTTTCAACAAGACCAGAAACACGGCTTCCGTCACCGCTTTTCTTCATATATAAATAGAGTTCATTTACATAATCGTCTTTGCGTTCGCGTCCTAATTTTAATCCTCTTTTGATGATGATATTGTGAACCTGTTCAAAATGATCGATTTCTTCTTTGGCTAAAGCCAATAAATCCTTCACTAAATCCTGATGTTCAGAATTATTGGTAATAATCGTAATCGCATTTGTCGCTGCTTTTTGCTCGCACCAAGCGTGATCGGTCAAAATTTCTTCAATGTTTTTTTCTACAATATTTACCCATCTTGGGTCTGTTGGCAATTGTAATCTTAGTACGCCCATTTTATAAGTCTTAAAGTTAGAAAGTCGTAAAGTCAAAAGTCGTAAAGTCAAAAGTCTGAAAATCGAAAGTTTGAAAGTCAAAAAAAATAAAAGCCGAAGATCAAAACTGAAGTGAATTAAATTCATTTCAAGACTTTCGACCTTCGACTTTAAAACTTTATGACTGATTTTAGTATACGAAAATCGGTCTTTCGCTCATCATTTCGTTTACTTCGTTAGCTACTTCTTCAATAATTGCTTCATTTGTGTGATCAGCAAGAACTTTATCGATTAAAGCAACGATAGTTTCCATATCTTCTTCAACTAAACCACGAGTAGTGATTGCAGCTGTTCCAACACGTATTCCAGAAGTTACAAATGGTGATTTATCATCAAATGGAACCATATTTTTATTTACTGTAATTTCAGCTTTTACTAATGCATTCTCTGCTTCTTTACCAGAAATATTTTTATTTCTTAAGTCAATAAGCATCATGTGGTTATCAGTTCCGCCAGAGATGATTTTGTATCCTCTTTTTACGAAAGCATCAGCCATAGCGTTTGCATTTTTTTGCAATTGCATTGCGTAAGTAAAGAATTCATCTTTTAATGCTTCACCAAAAGCGACCGCTTTAGCAGCGATAATGTGCATTAAAGGTCCACCTTGATTTCCAGGGAAAACAGCAAGATCTAATAAAGATGACATCATTCTGATTTCTCCTTTTGGAGTTGTTAACCCCTGTGGATTTGGAAAATCTTTCCCCATCAAAATCAAACCTCCACGTGGTCCACGTAAAGTTTTATGAGTGGTTGTAGAAACGATATGGCAATGTGGAATTGGGTCATTCATCAATCCTTTAGCAATTAAACCTGCAGGGTGAGAAATATCAGCAAATAAGATTGCTCCTACGCTATCAGCAATTTCTCTGAAACGAGCAAAATCCATATCACGAGAATAAGCAGAAGCTCCGGCGATAATTAATTTTGGTTTTTCTTTAGTTGCAATTTCCTGAATTTTATCATAATCTAAACGACCAGTTTCAGCATCAACACCATAAAAAACTGGACGATATAAACGACCTGAAAAGTTTACAGGAGAACCGTGAGTCAGGTGACCACCGTGAGATAAATCGAAACCTAAAATAGTATCACCAGGATTTAAACATGCATGATAAACTGCAGTATTTGCCTGAGAACCTGAGTGAGGCTGTACGTTTGCGTACTCAGCACCAAATAATTCTTTAGCTCTGTCAATCGCAATTTGCTCAATAACGTCAACTACTTCGCAACCGCCGTAGTATCTTTTGCCGGGATATCCTTCAGCATATTTGTTAGTTAAAACAGAACCAGCTGCTTCCATTACTTCGTCGCTTACAAAGTTCTCTGAAGCGATAAGTTCTAATCCGTGAATTTGTCTGTCTTGTTCCTCTAGTATAAGGTCAAAAATTTGTTCGTCGCGTTGCATTTTTTCGTTTTTCGTTAATTTGATGCAAAAATACAAAAAAACGTTTGTGATACTGTTAGATTATGATATATTTGACATAGAATTTTTCAACAAATAATTAACATACACATGCCAATAACCGCCAACGATACCAAAAGAAAATCATGGTTAGAAGTACCAGAAAATAGTGACTTCCCTATACAGAATATTCCTTTCGGTGTATTTCTTACCAAAGAAAATGTCGTTACAGTAGGAACAAGAATTGGCGATTACGCTATAGATTTAGGGGCTTTACAACAATTAAACTATTTTGAAGGAATAGATTTAACTGATGATATGTTTATGCAGGACACGCTAAATGATTTTATTTCTGACGGAAAAAAAACATGGCGATTAGTCCGAAATCGTATCGCAGATATATTTGACGCAACCAATCCACAACTTAGAGATTCAACAAAAGATCGCGATATTGTTATTTTTAAAATTGATGATGTCGAGATGCAATTACCAGTTTTAATTGGTGATTACACTGATTTTTATTCTAGTAAAGAACATGCTACGAACGTCGGAAAAATGTTCCGCGATCCTGAAAATGCCTTATTACCTAACTGGTTACACATTCCGGTAGGTTACCACGGAAGAAGCTCTACCATTGTTCCGTCCGGAATTCCGGTACACCGACCAATGGGACAAACTTTACCAGCTGGTGAAAAATATCCTGTTTTTGGACCTTCTCGTTTAGTAGATTTTGAATTGGAAACAGCTTTTATTACAACAGACGTTAATGTAATGGGAGAAAATATTCCAACTTACGAAGCAGAAGATTATATTTTCGGAATGGTTTTATTGAATGACTGGAGCGCGCGCGATATCCAGAAATGGGAATATGTACCACTTGGACCATTCTTAGCCAAAAACTTTGCAACCTCAATTTCTCCATGGATTGTGACTATGGATGCTTTAGAACCTTTTAGAACTAAAGGCCCAAAACAAGATCCATCTCCGCTTCCATATTTACAGACAAAAGGAAAAAAAGCTTTTGATATTCATTTAGAAGTTTCAATTCAGCCTGAAAATCAAGAGGAAGAAACTGTAGTTTCAAAATCAAATTTCAAATATTTGTATTGGTCAATGGCCCAGCAATTAGCACATCATACTTCAAATGGGTGCCGTGTAAATTCTGGTGACATGATGGGTTCCGGAACTATTTCTGGCCCAACTCCTGATAGTTTTGGTTCTATGTTAGAATTGACTTGGGGAGGAAAAAATCCGATCAAATTAAAAGACGGCAGCGAACGTAAATTTATCGAAGATAATGATACCGTTATCATTAGAGGTTTCTGCGAAAATGCAGAAGTAAGAATTGGTTTTGGAGAAGTTGCCAGTCAACTTTTACCTCCGTTTATCAGACAATGAAGAGCAGATAAATTATCTGAAGAGATATAAAAATATAAAACCTTGGTTCTCGCCAAGGTTTTTTTATGCTTTATTTTTAAGCAAATACTTTTATGTTTGAATCTCGCAATCCCGATAGCTATCGGGAGCAGAGCCTGAAAGTTTTATTAAAAGATTAAATAGCGTCCAACTTTAGCCGGATGGAAATATTTAACGCAAACAAAAAGGCTTTAGCCAAACTAATCTAGTTTGGCTAAAGCCTTTTTTATATTCAAATCGTTTTCCCCTAGCTGAAGCTAGGGGCTATGCAAAAAAACTTAGAAATAAAATCTTAGCGACTCTGCGAGATTAAATTACACGTAAAACACAAAAAACTTAGTGTCTTTGTGCCTTCGTGGCCAGACCTACGCAGGGATCTGTTGACTCAAACAATGCAATGTTCCGAAGCCCCAAATGAAATCGATACAGCTAATTCCGATTACCTCTCTGTCAGGGAAACATTCTGATAAAATATTTAATGCTACTCTGTCATTGCTGTCATTAAATGTTGGAACTAAAACACATTTATTCAGAATTAAGAAATTAGCATAACTCGCCGGTAATCTTAAATCTTCAAAATCTACACGTTTTGGCATCGGTAATGCCACAATCGTAGGCGATTTTCCGTCTTCTAATTTTGCATTTTGCAAGCGTTTCAGATTATCCTGTAATGGTTTGTAGTTTGAATCGTTTTTATCTGTTTCAACAATGGTTACAATCGTATCTTCATTTACAAATCGACATAAATCGTCGATGTGTCCGTGGGTATCATCCCCTTCTATTCCATCACCAAGCCAGATTACATTGGTAACTCCCAGATATTCTTTAAAAACAGCTTCGTAATCTTCTTTGGTGAAATTTTTATTTCTAACCTGAATTGTCGGGTGCATCAAACATTCTTCAGAAGTCAGTAACGTTCCTTTTCCGTTTACGTCTATTGCGCCCCCTTCCACAATAACCGGTTTTCCTTTGTACATAACCTGTGTTAACGGAACATCAATGAAATCGGCAATTTTACCCGGAACAAATTTATCTAACTGGTAATTTTTATATTTTGCCCATCCATTAAAATTGAAATTTAATGCTTCTCTTTTCGAACCATTTTTTACAATAATTGGTCCGGAATCACGCATCCAACTTCTATTTGTTTTATGAATTATAAAAGAAACATTCGCAATATTAACACGTGCTCTTTCTAACATTTCGTTTACTTTCTCTTTCTGCTTTTCATCGGCTACGACCAAAAAAACAGTTTCAAAAGTGGCTACTTTTTTAATAAATTCTACAAAAGCCCATTGAACAGCTTCGTATTTTCCTGGCCAGTCATTACCATTATGCGGAAAACACAATACAATTCCTTGTTGTTTTTCCCATTCTGCTGGAAATCTTCTATTATTTGTTGACATAAAGAGGTTCTAAATTTGAAAGAGTACAAAGATAATCATTCAGAAGGATTATAAAACAGTCTATTGAAAATCCACCACAATTAAGCCAAAATATCTGTCAAAAATTAAGTTAAAGATTAAATAATGAAGGCTTAATATACGCCCAAGATCTGCTAATTACTTTTGACGAAACTAAAAACTAATAAAATGAAAAAAGTATCAATCTCATTACTAACTGCTCTTTTAATCATGACGAGTTGTAATAATGATGAAAATTCAAACAACGAACCAGAAGAAGTTGTCGTAAACGAAAATCCGGGAACTTTTAAAGAAATTGGCTCTATCACTATTGGGGGTGAAGCAGCAGCTGAAATTTCTACTTACGATGAAAAAACAAAAAGACTTTTCACTGTAAACAATAGCGGAACGAATCAAATTGATGTAATTGATATTTCAGATCCTAGTAAACCCGTTAAAATTGGTAAAATTGACTTAACTCCTTACGAAGGAGCTTCAAATAGTGTTGATGTTTACGATGGAAAATTAGCCGTTGCATTAGAATCAACTACAAACAAACAAGGAAACGGAAAAGTTGTCATTTTTAATACTACAGATTACAGTTTAATAAAACAAGTAACCGTAGGTGCATTACCGGATATGATTACTTTTTCTCCTGATGGGAAATATATTATGACGGCTAATGAAGGAGAGCCAAATACAGATTATTCTCAAGATCCAAACGGAACTATTTCTATTATTGAAACTAGTACATATGCTGTGACAACTTTAGATTTTGCTTCTTTCGCTCCTCAGGCTGAAACTTTGAAAAAAGATGGATTCAGAATTTCAAAAGTTGCCAAAAGTTTCGCACAGGATATTGAACCAGAATATGTTACTATTTCAGACGATTCTAAAACGGCTTGGGTAACATTACAAGAAAATAATGGTGTTGCAAAAGTAGATTTAACTTCAAAAACAATTACAGCTATTTATCCTTTAGGATTCAAAAATTACAATACAGCAGAAAATGCAATTGATGTAAGTGATAAAGATGATAAAATTGCTTTCAATCCTTGGAAAGTAAAAGGTATGTTTATGCCGGATGCTATAAGCCATTTTTCTGCCAATAACGTTCCTTATTTTGTTACCGCCAATGAAGGTGATGCAAGAGAATATACTGCTAATACAGATATCAAAAGAATGAAAGACTTAACGTTAGACGCTACTGTTTTTCCTGATGCAGCAACTTTAAAATTAGAAACAAATCTAGGAAGATTGAATCTTATCGCTGATATGGGAGATAATGATGGTGACGGTGATTTAGATGAAATGGTAGCTTTTGGAGCCCGCTCATTTTCTATTTGGAATGGAAGCACTGGAAAAATTGTTTATGATAGTAAAAATGATGTAGACAAAAAAACACAAGAACTAGGAACGTACGATGACAAACGAAGTGATGACAAGGGTTCTGAACCAGAAGCTGTGAAAGTAGTAAAAATGGGAAATCAAAATATTTTGTTTGTAGGTTTAGAGAGATCTGATGCTTTTATGACTTATGATGTGACTAATCCTACATCTCCTCAATATTTACAAACAGTAAAAACCGGAGATGCACCAGAAGGAGTGTTATTTATTCCTGCTTCTAAGAGCCCTACAAAAAGGAGCCTTTTAGTAGTGAGCAGCGAAGGCGATGGAACTGTAAAAATCTATCAGCCAGATTTAAAATAAGTTTCAATCATCATTTTCAAGAAAAGGGTAAAAACTAATTTTACCCTTTTTTTATCTCTAATATTGAGATTATTTTAACTTATTTACATAAAAAAAAGCCAAAACGTGGGAATTATGTAAGAGCATATACAACACAATTTAAAAGTCTAAGCATAATTTTGTCATGAGTTTAAAATAAAAACCAACTTAATATTGAATATCATGAAAAAGAAATTAGCCTCCGCATCCCTGTTAATACTGGCATTTGCAGCAAATGCGCAAAATATGGCAACTACAACAACACAGTCTTCTATAGATAAAGAGCCGTACGACAAATGGTCTATTGAATTAAATGGTGGTATCAACAAACCAACCAGAACAATGACTCCAGGTTACTCTACCGCAACTCTTAATCCCTTTCATGCAGATTTAGGAGTTAGATACATGTTTAATCCTAAATTTGGGGTAAAATTTGATGTAGGTTATGATCAATTTACAGAGCGAGATGATACACCGGATTTTGAAAGCCGTTATGTTAGAGCAAGCGTACAAGGTGTTGTAAACATCGGTAGAGCTTTAAATTTTGAGACCTGGACTAATACGATTGGCGTTTTAGCACATGGTGGTATTGGTGTAGCACAATTAAGTACTGAAACAGGTTATGGAGGTCAGGATTATGTAGGACATGGAATTCTAGGTTTAACAGGGCAAATTAAATTAAGTAATAGAGTTGCTTTGACTGGAGACCTTACCGGAATTGTAAATGGAAGACAAAACTGGAACTTTGACGGGATGGGCTCAACGAAAACAGGCGCATTTGATGGTGTATTATTAAATGCTTCAGTAGGTCTAACCTTCTATTTAGGTAAAAACGGAAAACATGCTGACTGGGTGGGAGAAGAAGACAGATACGATGAACTTGAACAAAGAGTTGGTTTAATTGAAACTGGTCTTTTAGACACAGATAAAGATGGTGTAGCAGATCTATATGATTTGGAACCAAACTCAATTACTGGTGTCGCTGTAAATACAAAAGGACAATCTATAGATACAAACCAAAATGGTGTTCCTGATGAATTAGAAAGCTATTTAGACAAAACTTATGCTAAAAAAGGTGATAACAACCTAACAAACAACACTGTAGAAGAATTAATTAATGGCGGATACGTTAATGTATATTTCGACTTTAACTCTTCTAAACCAACAAATGCATCTTTATCAGGAGTTGATTTCTTAGTAAAATACTTGAAAAACAATCCAGGAAAATCTGCTGATATCATAGGATATGCTGACGAAATTGGAAATTCAAGCTACAACACTGAATTATCAAGAAAAAGAGCTGAAGCTGTGAAAAAAGTAGCTACAAATGCTGGTATTGATGCTTCAAGACTGAATGTAATTGCAAACGGTGAAGACACTTCTGTGAATAAAAATTCTAAAGAAGCTCGTCAAATCGTGAGAAGAGTTACTTTCCAAGTGAAATAATCTCTGTAAATATAAATTTAAAAGGCGGTTTCATGTATTTGAAACCGCCTTTTTTATTGAGTAAAAAAAAAGGACAAATTTGAATTTGTCCTTTTTTTTCTTATTATCTGTCGATTGCTCTTTTTGTAATATCGCCAAAAGCATCAATTCTTCTGTCTCTGAAAAATGGCCAGTTTTGACGAACATTTTCCTGTAAATCCAAATCAACTTCGGCAATTAAGATTTCTTCCTGATCGTGAGAAGCCTGTGCTAAAATTTCTCCTTGTGGTCCAGCGATAAACGATGCACCCCAAAACTGAATTCCGTCAGTTCCGTCGATATATTGCTCTAAACCAATTCGGTTAGCGGCGGCAACAAAAACACCGTTTGCAACAGCATGTCCTTTCATTACATTCATCCAGGCGCCATATTGATTTTCACCGTATTGTTCTTTTTCTTTTGGATGCCATCCAATTGCTGTTGGATAAAATAACACTTCAGCACCTTTTAAAGCTGTGATACGAGCTGCTTCCGGATACCATTGATCCCAGCAAATTAGAGTTCCAACAGTTCCTTTTTTAGTTTCAATTGCCTGAAAACCTAAATCACCCGGAGTGAAATAGAATTTTTCATAGAAATGAGGGTCGTCCGGAATGTGCATTTTTCGGTACAAACCAGCTTCTGTTCCATCTGTATCGATGATATAAGCACTGTTATGGTAAATTCCAGCCATTCTTTTTTCGAAGAAAGGAACAATAATAACCACTCCTAATTCTTTTGCCAATTCACTAAAAGCAATAAAAGAAGTACTATACAATGGTTCTGCTAAAGCGAAATTATCTACATCTTCACTTTGGCAAAAATAATGACTGCTATATAATTCCGGTAATAAGATTACCTCTGCCCCTTTGTTGGCAGCATCTTTTACCCAACTGATACATTTTTTAAGATTATTTTCGGCAACGTCGTTCAGATTTAACTGAATAACGGCTATTTTATATTTTCTTTTCGGCATGACATAAAATTTAGAGTGCAAAAATAGTAATTTTTAAAGGAATGACAAAGTTTGGTTAACCGCAAAGGACGCAATCCCGATAGTTATCGGGATACGCAAGTTCGCAAGAATTTTGTTTTCTTGATTTTCCCTGCTGAGACTAGAAACACAATGCGTATTCAATTAAATATTTTAAAAAAAGAAAACCATTTTACAACTATTTAATTCCATTTTAAATGAACTAGATAATTACAAAATGGCTTTCAACCTAAATTTATAACCTAAAAATTGTATTAATCAATAACCACTTTTGTTGTGATAAATTCAGTTTCAGATTTTCTGAATTTGATATCGAAAGTTCCTTTTACAGCTGACTTGAATTTGTAAGTCGTCTTTTTAGGAGCTGGAACTTGTTGTGTACAAACTTCTGAAGGATATTTTGCTTCAACCTGTAAGCCTTTTACTGTACCAAGTGTTACTTCACTAATTTTATCAAATTCTCCACAAGCGTTATCTACCAAAAAAGTTACTTCATAACTAAGCTCATCGTTTACTTTTCCGGTTGCTGGTCCTTTAACCTCTGTTGCAAATGCAGCTTTAGCTACTGGGTTAGGAGTTTCTACTTCGTCATCGTTATTGCATGAAACAACTGCTAATGATAAAAATAATACTACTAAAACTGATTTTAATCTAAAACTTTTCATATAAAATAATAATTAATTGTTAATTACTATGAAGATGGGAATGCGTTGCATTGGTTGCTTTGGCGAAATGTTAAATATTTTTCAGAACGAATCAAACATCTACATATCAACACTTTGCCAGATGAAAAAAAATCACGCCACTACCGTTATTTCTTGCAAAAAATGAAATTTCTAACCTAGCCCCGATAAGAGCGGTATACTTTTTAGCCGCTTTTTCGGCGGCTAAAAAGATACAAGCGGATAGCGGGACAGGTCTTGTTTTGGAAACTGATTTTTCTGCTTCAAAAAAAAACACCAGCCTTTCGACCAGTGTTTTGAAATATTTTTTTTAAGCACTTAGATCATGCCTTAGCAGCTTTTTTAGGCAGTATCTTTTTTACAAGATTTACTATTACTAAAACTACAAGTCCCAATGCTAAGCCCACTACAAATTCTTTTATAATTGCAGGAAGATTGACTTTAGGTGATAAATGATGAAAGAATGGAATGTAATGTACGAAGATACCACCAGCAACTAATAGTAATGCAATTGTACCAATTACGGTTAGAGCTTTTATCACTAACGGAAGCGCTTTCACCAATATATTACCAATAAATTTTGATATACTTTTTTCTTTTTTGCTAAACTTAATAAGTTTATAACCTGCTTCATCCATACGAACAATTAACGCTACAATACCGTAAACGCCAATAGTTGCAATCAATGCAATGATTGAAACTACAACAATTTGCTGTGAAATAGGTTTACCAACTACCGTACTCAAAGCGATGATTACGATTTCGACAGAGAGAATAAAATCAGTTACGATTGCCGATTTTATTTTTCCTTTTTCCATTTCGAGAATTTGTTCTTCAGTAAAGGTTTCATCGGTTATTCCTTCTGATTCTTCATGCGAATGCGGAAAGATAAACTCGTATATTTTTTCGGCTCCTTCATAAGCCAAAAACAATCCACCCAAAACTAAAACCACGATAATAGCAATTGGAAAAAAAGCACTTAATAAAAAGGCTATTGGTAAAATAATTACTTTATTAAGTAATGATCCTTTACTGATAGCCCATAATACCGGAAGCTCTCTTGAAGAAGCAAATCCGGAAGCTTTTTCGGCATTAACAGCTAAATCGTCACCTAAAATTCCTGCAGTTTTTTTTGCTGCAACTTTACTCATTACTGCAACATCGTCCATAATTGCTGCAATATCATCTAATAGTACGAAAAAACCTGATGCCATTATAATTGTTTTTTATATTGTGATTCTCCTTAATTTGGTGGTGCGAATCTACTACTTTTGATTTAATTTTCTGCTAAAAAATTAGCTGCATTGTCCTAAAAGTACCCAGATAATTACAAAAACTAAGATTGTTCCAAAACATCCTCCGCCTAATTTTTTTGCTCCGTACCCTGCTATTAATCCTCTAAAAATATTGTTCATAGTATTGGTTTTTAGTTATTTATTTAATTAAATATAATGATTTTTAAGTATTATAAAGTTGAGAAATTACTGAATCAATTATTTTATATGAATTTTAAAAAAAGTTTCATTATTCACGGTTTTAGTTTTATTGCAAAAAAAAAACACCAGCAATAAAACTGGTGTTTCAAAAATTATTCTTTTTTAATTATTCTACAGGTTGCGTCTGGTTTCTGAAAACCAATTTTCCGTCGAACGCATCAATTAAAATAATACTGTCTGTTGTAATATTTCCAGCCAGGATTTCTTTAGACAATTGATTCAATACTTCACGCTGAATTACACGTTTCACCGGTCTTGCACCAAATTCAGGATCATAACCTTTATCTGAAAGATATTTGATTCCTTCCGGAGTTGCATCCATTGTGATACCTTGCAATGCCAGCATTTTGCTCACACTCTTCAATTGCAAACTCACAATTCTAGAAATATTGTCTACCGTTAATGGTGTAAACATTACGATTTCATCAATACGATTTATAAATTCAGGACGTACAGTTTGTTTCAATAAGCCTAAAACTTCCACTTTTGCAGCTTCGGTTGCGGCTTCGACACTTCCTTTTAAATTCTCAAATTTCTCTTGTATAATCTGACTTCCCATATTGGATGTCATGATGATAATCGTATTTTTGAAATCGGCCAAACGTCCTTTGTTATCTGTCAATCGGCCTTCATCTAAAACCTGCAATAAAATATTGAAAGTATCCGGATGCGCTTTTTCAATCTCATCTAACAAAATTACAGAATACGGTTTTCTACGAACAGCTTCTGTCAATTGTCCACCTTCATCATAACCTACATATCCCGGAGGCGCACCAACCAAACGGCTCACACTGTGACGTTCCTGATACTCACTCATGTCGATACGTGTCATGGCATTTTCGTCATCAAAAAGATATTCTGCCAATGCTTTTGCCAACTCTGTTTTACCCACTCCGGTTGTTCCTAAAAATAAGAACGTACCAACTGGCTTTTTCATATCCTGCAAACCGGCACGGCTTCTACGAACGGCATCACTTACAGCCTCAATCGCTTCTTCCTGGCCTACTACTCTTCTGTGTAATTCCTCTTCCAGATGAAGGAGTTTTTCTCTTTCTGTCTGAAGCATTTTCATTACTGGAATTCCAGTCCATTTTGCTACAACTTCGGCTATATCTTCGCGGGTAACTTCTTCTTTAATCAGAGAATTTCCAGATTGATATTCCTGTAATTGTTTCAACAGAACATCCAAACGTTCTTGTGCTTCTTTGATTTTTCCGTAACGGATTTCCGCTACTTTACCGTAATCGCCATCACGTTCTGCACGTTCTGCTTCGTATTTAAAATCTTCAATTTCTTGTTTTACAGATTGAATTCCGTCAACAACATCTTTTTCCGATTTCCATTTGGTATAGATTTCGTTGCGTTCTTCTTTGAGATTCGCCAAATCCATTCCTAAAATCTTCAATTTACTTTCTTCTTTTTCGCGTTTGATGGCTTCAATCTCGATTTCTAACTGCATGATTTTACGATCCAAAACGTCTAATTCTTCTGGTTTTGAATTGATTTCCATACGCAGTTTAGAGGCAGCTTCGTCCATCAAATCGATCGCTTTATCCGGTAAAAAGCGATTCGTAATATAACGTTGTGAAAGTTCAACAGCAGCAATAATTGCTTCATCTTTAATTTGAACTTTATGATGTGTTTCGTATTTTTCTTTAATTCCACGTAAAATCGAAATCGCACTTTCAGTATCCGGTTCATCTACCAAAACCTTTTGAAAACGACGTTCTAATGCTTTATCTTTCTCAAAATACTTTTGATATTCATCTAAAGTTGTTGCACCAATTGCTCTTAATTCTCCACGAGCCAAAGCTGGTTTTAAGATATTAGCCGCATCCATCGCACCTTCTCCTCCACCTGCACCAACAAGGGTATGAATCTCATCGATAAATAAAACGATATCACCTTCGGCAGCGGTAACTTCTTTTACGACTGATTTTAATCTTTCCTCAAATTCTCCTTTGTATTTTGCACCGGCAATCAATGCTCCCATATCTAAAGAGAAAACTATTTTATCTTTTAAGTTTTCAGGTACGTCGCCGTCTACAATTCTGTGCGCTAAACCTTCTGCAATAGCGGTTTTACCAACTCCAGGTTCCCCAACTAACATTGGGTTATTTTTGGTTCTTCTGGTCAAAATTTGCAATACACGACGAATTTCTTCGTCACGACCAATAACTGGATCCAGTTTTCCTTCACGCGCTAATTCATTTAAATTCTTAGCATATTTATTTAAAGCATTATAAGTCTCTTCAGCTGAAGCTGATGTTACTCTTTCACCTTTTCTTAGTTCTTCAATAGTTGCTTTTAAAGCTTTTCCGGTTACGCCTTGATCTTTTAAAATCTGGGCAACTTTACTTTTCGAATCGAAAATGGCCAAAATTAAATGTTCGATCGAAACGTATTCGTCGTTCATTTTTTGAGCGATGATTTCTGCTTCATTCAAAGCTTTATTAGCATCTCTGGAAAGCATGATATCGCCTCCGGAAACTTTTGGAAAGCTCTGAATAGTTGAGTCTAATATTTGTAAAAACAACGGCACATTTACGTTCAGTTTTTTCAAAATAAAAGGTGCTACATTTTCATCCACCTCAAAAATGGCTTTAAAAATGTGTTCGTTTTCTATTTGTTGCTGTCCGTAACGTTGCGCCAATTGCTGTGAAAGCTGAATGGCTTCCTGAGATTTAGTTGTAAATTTATTTATGTTCATAGTTTATGTTATTAAGGTTTGATTTTCATTTAATAATTGATACCATTAAAATTCGAATTTATTGAATCCACTTTTTAATTTTAAATGGTGTAATTTTGCTAATGAACTTTCAAATTATATTCCATTATAAAAATACAGACAAAAAGTCATTTAAAACAGTTTTTTACCTAATTTTAAACGACAAAAAGTCATAAATACAGTCAAAATATGAGTTTTTTAAATTCTATCTTCGGAAATTCAGACAATTCTGAATCACAAAAAAGTAATGTGAACTGGATTCCTCTAACAAATTTAGCACAGTTAAATGATATAGCGAACATGTCTAGTGTTAAGCCTATTGTAATTTTTAAGCATAGCACAAGATGCAGCATTAGCCGTTTTGCCTTAAAACAATTTGAAAGAGAATATGATTTAGATGAAACTGTTGACGCTTTCTTTTTAGATTTAATTGAACATCGCGATGTTTCAAATGAAATTGCCAATAAATTTGGTGTTTATCATGAATCACCACAACTTATCTTAATTAAGGACGGAAAAGCAGTTTATGATGTTTCGCATAGCGATATTAGTGCTGAGGCATTAAAAAGTAAAGTATAGTTATTTTTTTGTAAAATGTAAAATGTGATTTGTGAGATGTTATAATTTCTCCCAAATCACATTTTACATTTTACAATACTAAAAATTTCCTTCTGAACCGCCTCCGCTATAGCCTCCTCCTCCAAATTCCATTGGAGAACTTTCCGGCTTTACGCCTGGTTTCATTCCGAAAGTTGATGCTACAATTAAGGCTTCAGCATTTAAAAGTGCATTTGAATGATTAATTCTATCTGGTTTAAAAGTCAAACCTCTTTCTTTCTCTTTCAATTTCTTTATGGAGAAATAAGCTATTGCAAATAACACTACTCCGCCAAGTGTTAGTGCTACTTCAATTGGTAAAACGGAATGATAAAATCGAATGGTATAAATTGAAAACCCAATAGCTAAGAAGCTTATCCAAAGCATAATTCTGTCTTTCGTTTTTAAGGCTTGTACCAAATAAATAATCGGAACAATCAGCGTGAAAGCATAAAAGAAATAAGCAAACGGAATATCAGTTCCCGGAAGAATTTCATTTCCTAAAAGCATAATTGAAAGCTCTCTTACGACCAAATAATTACATGAAAGATAGAACAGAATTAAACAGAAACTATTAGCCAACAAAAGACCGTTGTAATAATAGCTTTCCGTAAGACTATGGATTGATTTTTTAGTAGAGAAGTAAAAACCAGCAGCAGAAATCATTGCTGCAAAAGGCAAAATTGTTTTTCCGATTTCACCAAATTCAAATAAGCCATAGAATAAAACTGCGCAGCTTGCTAAACAAAAAACCAGTAATGAAGGTAAATGTAAGTAGCGCCTGTACATTACAAATGCTGCAATTGCCATGAAAATAGCAATTATCAATTCATATCCATCCGTTGTAATTCCGATAGCGAAACCTACGTTTAAAATCGCTCCCAAAATAAAAGCATCATCCAAACCGTGCCCGTAATATTTTTGATTGGCTAAAAATTCTGCTCCGGCAAAACCAACTCCGGCAAAAATATAGCAACAGATTTTGAAATATAATTCATCGCCCACCATTCCAACTATCGAAATAGCTCCACATATCGATCCGTATAAAAATGACCCCAACAGAAAAAACCCTAATCGTACCAGAATATACTTTTGGTTTTTAAAATCAGGCAATTGCTTTTTTATTAAATCTTTTTGCTCTTTGCTGATAAAACCAGCATTTTGCAATGAATTTGCTTCTTCCAATAAAGCCAAATCGTCCAATAATTGTTTATCGTGTGCTATCATTCGGTTATTTCTTTATGGAAGTTTTTAATCAATTTAATAAATAGTACTATCGAGCCGATAAAATAGACTGGCAGCATAAAAACAAACAATTCCCAAATACCAGAGAAATCTACTAAATCTAAAATTCGAAAGAAGAATATATTCAACCCAATATAAGCATAAATGATCATAAAAACATACAATGACATTGCTTTGGTTTCATGGCTCACTTTATAAAAATAATAGGATGAAGCAGCTAAAACCAATCCAAAAAGCATCCAAATTCCATCATAATCGGAATCTGTCAAATTACTAATTGATGCTATACTTATTAAATGCAAGGCAAAAGTTAAATAGATGAAATTAAAATGTGTTTTTAAATTTGTTCTGGAACTGTAAATTGTCCATAAAATAAGTAAACCTCCCAGTATGATAGCAGAATAGCTAAGTGTTTCATTCGAATAAAAATCATTATGTAATAAATCCTGAGGTGTCACAGAAAGCCCGATATAGGCAGCTAAACCCGTAATTGCTATAGTTAAAACGCTTTTATTATCGAAATAATAAGCACAAAAGAAACTTATTAGAGTTGGAATTAAAGTTGCCAAATCATAATTAGTTCCGAAAGGTTTATATTGAAATTGAAGATAGCCAATAAAAATACAGGTTAAAATATTAGCCGCTAAAACCAAATATTCCAGAAATGGGCTCTCAAAAACGGTTTCTGTTTTTTGAAATCCCTTGGATTTTTTAAAGCAATAGTAGAAACAAACTGCAATTACAATAAGTAATATTGAGAGAATTGCGATATGACCAATAGTATCTATGTTTTCATAAATTAAAATCCCTATTCCGGAAGTAAAAAGTAACACAGATAGATACAGGAAAAGTTTCAGTTCTGCATTCAATGAGAAAATATTCAGGTTTCGATAAGCTTTAATTTCCTGATATTGATTTTCGGTAATTAGATTCTTATCCAGAAGCGATTGGGTCGCCTGGTCATCAAACTTATTCATGTTTTGGTTTTATAAATAGCAAATCAAAAATAGTCTTTTTTTGATTGATTAAAGACTATTTTTTAATACGGAAAATCTTTCTTTAAAATTTAATGCATAAAAAAACCGATTTGTATATCACTACAAATCGGTTTTTTATTTAAAAGTATAACTTTATTAAAAAGCCACTTTCATTTTATTTTTAATAGCATCTAAACACAGATTATTTATACTGCCTTCGTGTGTGTGTTTTGTTTCTTTTGGAGATTGATAAGTTCCTGCTTCCAATTGTTCTGCAACAGCTTTGTAAGCATCTCTAAACGGCATTCCAGCCACAACCATTTCGTTTAAAGTATCAACCGTAAACAAATAATCGTATTTTTTATCTTTTAAAATATTGTCTTTAACTGTAATATCTTTTACAGAGAAAATTGCAATATCTAAACAAGCTTTAAGGTTTTGAAGTGCCGGAAATAAACCTTCTTTTAAAAGTTGTAAATCTCTATGATAACCACTTGGCAAATTATTTGTGATTAAAGTGATTTCGTATGGAAGCGCCTGAATCTTGTTACATTTTCCTCTGATCAATTCGAACACATCTGGGTTTTTCTTGTGAGGCATAATGCTTGAACCTGTTGTAAGATGAGCTGGCAAACTAATGAAATCAAAATTCTGACTCATATACAAACAAACGTCCATTGCAAATTTCGATAACGTTGCTGCTACACTACTCATGGCAAAAGCAACGGTTTTCTCTGCTTTTCCACGGCTCATTTGTGCGGCAACCGCATTGAATTTTAACGTTTCAAAACCTAATTCCTGTGTTGTAAAAGTTCTGTTTATTGGGAAAGAACTTCCGTAACCTGCCGCAGATCCTAACGGATTTTGGTCCACAACTTTAGACGCTGCATTCAACATTGTAATATCATCAATTAAGCTTTCAGCGTAAGCAGAAAACCACATTCCGAATGACGATGGCATCGCAATTTGCAAATGCGTATAACCTGGTAATAAAACATTTTGGTGTTTTTCTGCCGATTCCATTAACAAGTCAAACAATGTTTTTACCTGCTCTTTTATTGCTTTTAATTCATCTTTTAAATACAAATGAACATCAACTAAAACCTGATCGTTACGAGAACGTGCCGTGTGGATTTTCTTTCCGGCATCGCCCAATTTTACCGTTAACAGATATTCGATTTTAGAATGTACATCTTCAAAACTGTCTTCAATTTCGAAATTTCCAACTACGATATCTGCAATAATATCGTTTAATGCATCAACCAAAGAAGTTGTTTCTTCTGAAGTCAATAAGCCAATTTTCCCCAGCATTTTAGCGTGTGCGATTGAACCTAAAGCATCGTATTTTGCTAGAACTAAATCTAATTCACGATCGTTTCCAACTGTGAAGTGTTCGATTTGTTTGTCTGTTGGTATTCCTTTTTCCCAAAGTTTCATAACTTAGATTTTTAGACTTCTTAGATTGTTAGATTTTTTTAGACTTCTTAGATTGTTAGATCTTCTAAAGTTGATGTTTTCTAATTTACTCTGGATGTCATTGTTTATACTGTTCGTGTTTCTAGCCCCGATAGTAGTGGAAATCCTTTTGTGCCGGGGTTCGGCACAAAAGATTACTTCACTTAATTTTTATTTCAATCGGAGTTCAGTGAACTTCGTTTGAAACGGATAGCGGGATTAGCTCCTAAATAATTTTATAATTTAAAGAAATCGCTTAGTATTTTGATATACAATTCGACTCCTTCTTCAATTTCATTTACAAAAATAAATTCGTCTGCTGAATGTGACCGCAATGTTTCTCCTGGTCCTAATTTTAAAGACTGACAGCTTAAAACAGATTGATCCGAAAGTGTTGGCGAACCGTACGTTGTTCTTCCCAATGCGATTCCGGCCTGAACTAAACCGTGCGCAACTGGAATAGACGAAGCGTTTAAATGCATAGATCTTGGTGTAACTTCAGCATTTACGTTTGCTTTAACAACTTCTAAAATTTCCGTATTTGAATAACGATCGGTTACACGAATATCAACTACCAAATCACATTCTGATGGAACAACATTATGCTGTTTTCCTGCACTAATCTGTGTTACGGTCATTTTTACGGGACCTAAAACATCAGAAATTTTATCGAATTTATAGTTTTTAAACCATTCCATTACCGGAATTGATTTGTATAATGCATTATCATCGTTTTGGTGTGCAGCGTGACTTGCAGTTCCTTTTACTTTTACATCCAAAACCAACAAACCTTTTTCGGCAATGGCCAATTGCATTAATGTAGGTTCGCCTACAATGGCGCAATCTAATTCTGGTAAATGTTTTAAAACACTGTTTAAACCATTTTTACCGCTGCTTTCTTCTTCAGCGGAAGCTACAATTACCAAATTATGTGACAAGTTTTGATTCTCATAAAAATGAACAAAAGTGGCCAAAAGCGAAACCAAACAGCCTCCGGCATCATTACTTCCTAAACCAAATAATTTTCCGTCTTTTTCAATCGCCTTAAACGGATCGTTAGTATAAGCCTGATTTGGTTTAACCGTGTCATGGTGAGAATTCAGTAAAAGTGTCGGTTTATTTTCGTCGAAATATTTATTGAAAGCCCACACATTATTATTTTCTCTTTTAAAAGGAATTTCGTTTTGATTGAACCAATTTTCTATTAAAAGCGCCGTTTGATCTTCTTCACTTGAAAATGAAGGCGTTTCAATTAGATTTCTTAATAGTTGTATGGCTTCTTTGGTAAGCGTTTCTATATTCTTCATAAGTGTAGTTTCTCTGCCACGATCCCGATAGCTATCGGGACGAAGTCACAAAGTTTTTATTAAATCTGTGACATTTTTAATTTGCGCAAATTTCTTAAATTAATATTTAAAATGGCTTGAGCAATTGTGTTTTTTTTTGCCACGAATTACACAAATTTTCGCTAATTTTTTTTAAAATTTTAATTCGTGAAAATTCGTGAAATTCATGGCAGCATTTTATAACGTAATTGTAGTATGCAAAACATCAGGATTTTGCAACATCTTGTGATGTCCAATTTTGATTTTTTGAACACCTCTTGACAAGCTGTTAAAACAATTATCTAATTTCGGAATCATTCCGGAATGGATTACTTTTTCCTCTTTTAACTTGTTGTATAAAGCTTCGTTTATTTCTGTAATTACAGAAGAATCATCTTCTGAATCTTGTAAAACGCCTTGTTTTTCAAAACAGTATGTTAGCGTAACATCAAAAACTGCAGACAACGCGATTGATAATTCGCTTGCAATGGTATCGGCATTTGTGTTTAATAACTGACCGTTTTTATCGTGTGTAATCGCGCAGAAAACAGGAACAATTCCGTTTTCAAGTAAGGTTTTTAATAAAGCTGTATTTACTTGTTTTACATCGCCTACAAATCCGTAATCAATTGTTGGATGGTTTCTTTTGGTTGATTGAATCAAATTCCCATCAGCTCCGGAAAACCCCATTGCATTGCTGTCTTTTGCCTGTAATTGTGCTACAATATCTTTATTGATTTGTCCTGCGTAAATCATAACCACAACATCAAGCATTGGAGCATCTGTAATTCGGCGTCCATCAATCATTTGAGGAACTAAACCAATGCTCTGCGCCATTTTTGTAGCCGATTTTCCACCGCCATGAACCAAAACTTTATATCCTTCGATCTTAGAAAAATCAGTTAAAAACTGTTCTAATTCAGTTGGATTGTCGATTATATTTCCACCAATTTTTATTACGGTAACTTCTTTCATGAGGTTCAAAGGTTCAGAGGAACAAAGGGACAAAGTTTAGATCCAGTTTATAAACCTCTGAACCTTTGCAACTTTGAACCTTTGCACCTTTATTTACAATTTCTTTAAAATCTTCTGTAAAACTAATTGTGCTGAATACGTTCTGTTATTTGCTTGCTGAATTACGATTGAATTCTCGCTGTCAATTACTTCGTCGCTTACAATTACGTTACGACGAACCGGAAGACAATGCATAAACTTTCCGTTGTTGGTCAAAGCCATTTTTTCAGCAGTAACCGTCCAGCTTGGGTCGATGTTGGTTACTTTTCCGTAATCGTTGAAGTTACTCCAGTTTTTCACGTAAACAAAATCGGCATTTTCGAAGGCTTTATTTTGATCGTATTCAATTTTACAATCTTTTGTGATTTCCGGACTCAATTCATAACCTTCAGGATGTGTAATTACAAAATCCATGTCTTTTTGCAATTGCATCATTTCTACGAATGAATTGGCAACTGCTTGTGGTAACGCTTTTGGATGTGGCGCCCAGGAAAGTACTACTTTCGGTTTGTGTTTCGTTTTGTACTCTTCCATTGTAATAGCATCAGCTAAAGACTGAAGCGGATGACGAACAGCACTTTCCATGTTTACGATTGGTACAGTTGCGTGTTTCAGAAATCCTGAAATTACTGTTTCAGCATAATCTTTTTCTTTGTCGGCCAAACCTGCAAAAGCACGAATTGCGATAATGTCACAATATTGAGATACTACTTCAGCAGCTTCCTTAATATGTTCTGAAGCTCCAGAATTCATAACAGCGCCGTCTTCGAACTCTAATGTCCAGCCTTCGTTGGTAAAATTCATCACCATAACATTCATTCCTAAATTTAAAGCTGCTTTTTGAGTACTCAAACGCGTTCTTAAACTCGGATTAAAGAATAACATCCCTAATGTTTTATTCTTTCCTAAACTTTGATTTTTAAGCGGATTCTTTTTGATTTTTAATGCGCTTTTTACCCATTTTGATAATGAGTTGATATCTTGAATTGAAATATAATTCATAGTTTTTTCTTTAAAATTATTTATGAGCATTGCTCTTTTTTTTCTTGATTCTTAAAATGGTATGTATTGTTGCTAGATAGAAATTAAATATCCAACTATACCAAATCGCTTTATCATATCCGTTTTTTTGATCTAAATTATGATGACGAATTCCAAAATTATTTGCGATACTAAAAATATCATTTTCATCTTTTTTATTCAAAAACTCCTTTATATCTTTTCTTAAAAATTCTAAAATGTCCGCTAGTTCTCGAATAGCATCTTTTCTATCTTCGAGCGTTGATTTATGTTGCCGAAATTTCACAATAGCAAGACTCAATTTATTTTTAATATTTTCTAAATCATCAGTTGGAATGCTTGCATTATATAAAGTAGAAAGACCTTCATCTACCAAATTTAAAATCTCTCCTTTATCAGAAATCTCAAAACCATCTTTATAATCTCTTAATAAAGGATTAAACAGTTCTCTAAAATACTTTTTACCTTCATTGTCATCAAATTTTGAATAATGATAACCACAACTATAGCCAAACCCTAAATCATGAAAATCTCGTTCTAAACCTTTTGAACAATAGTCGTGAAGAAATTCTAAAATATCAAACAAGTCATCTTCGCTGTAATTTTCAATTTTTTCATTAACTGGATATAGATTATTTTTTCTTAAATTAATAAACATAAGTAAAGAAATATCTGGACCTAATTCTCCTGCAATAAATCCATCTGAACAATTAATTCCCAAGTACTTTTGAAAATATCCATTCTCAGTTAACATAGTATAAATTGCCAAAGATAATTCCTTTAATTTATCAAAAGTCATATTGCTTTCCGGTAAAACAATACCCCTTCTCCTTGAAAAAGATTCTCTTCTTATCATTACATTTATTTATAAATAACTATTAAAAAACTTTCTAAATAATCTTTGTAAAAGGAATTTCTCCTTCTAATGCCTTTAAAATAAAATTATCATTTAATCCGTTGACGATCCAGGTTTCGATGTTTGCTGCTTTTGCGATTCCGGCGGCTTCGATTTTGGATTGCATTCCTCCTGTTCCGTGTGATGATTTAGATTCGCCGATTTCTTTTTCTAAAACCTGTAAATCATTTACTAATTTTATCGTTTCGGGATTTTCATTGTGAATAGAATCTTTAGTATAAATACCGTTTGTATTAGTCGCAATAATCAGAATGTCAACATTTAAAAGAACCGCTGTTAACGCTGCTAATTTGTCGTTATCTCCAAACCGGATCTCATCTGTGGCAACGGTGTCATTTTCATTGATTATCGGAATGTAATTATTCTCCACCAAAACATTAATGGTATTGACAATGTTCACTTTTGACTGCTGTTTTTCAAAATCGGAATAAGACAGTAAACATTGTGATGTCAATAAACCTAAATCGCTGAAATTTTCGTGGAAAATCCGCATTAAATGGGGCTGACCAATCGATGCTAAAGCTTGTTTCAAAGCAATTTCTTTTCCTTTACTTTCCAGTTTTACAAACTGCTTTGCGGCTGCAATTGCTCCTGAACTTACAATTACAAATTCGTAATCTTTATTCAAAGCGGCAATCTGCATACCAATATCTTCAATCTTTCCCCGCGAAATATGGTTGGTTTCCTTGGTTAAAGTATTACTTCCTATTTTTAATAAAATCCTCTTTTTCCCCATTGTTGTTGTTTTAACCGCAGTTTTTTAACCGCAAAGTGCGCAAGGCTTTTTATATTGTTTGTGTTTGTAAACGGTAAGTTCGCAAAGCTTTGTCTTAATAATTATCAAATTATCTCAATTATCTAATTTGTCCCTCTCCGTACACGTACCATTTGTTTGTAACCAAATGCTGCAAACCAATTGGGCCTCTTTGATGTAATTTGTCTGTGCTTATCGCTAATTCTCCGCCTAAACCAAATTGTCCTCCATCTGTAAATCGTGTTGACGCATTGTGATACACTGCAGCGGCGTCAATAGACTCCATGAATTGCTTTGCCTTTTTTTCGTCTCTTGTAATAATAGCTGCCGAATGTCCTCCGCAATATTTGTTGATCTTTTCAATTGCATGTTGTTCAGAATCAATTGTTCCGATGACAATTTTATAATCCAGAAATTCTTCATACCAAATATCTTCGTTTTGAAGTGTTTCGGTATTTTCGAAATTTTCTAATGATTTATCAACGATAATTTCAACTTTAGATTCTGTTAAAGCTTCAATTAACATGGCGGCAAAACCTTCGAAATTGGGTAATCTTGAATCGATTAAAACTTTATCTAAAGCATTACAAGCTGAGATCTTAGAAGTTTTGGCATTTAAAATTACTTTTAAAGCCAAATCGGTATCGGCATTTTCATGAACGTACACAAAATTGTTTCCACGACCGCTAACAATTACCGGACAAGTGGCGTGTTGTTTGACGAACTCAATTAATTTTTCTCCTCCTCTCGGAACAATTAAATCTACTTTTTGAGTTGGTTTTTCTAGGAAAGCTTGTGTTTCTGTGCGATTGTAATTCAAATATTCAACCCAGTCTTTTGAAACTCCATTTTCTTCCAAAGCTTGATGCCAGAGCGCCACAATTTTTAAATTTGATCGTAAAGCTTCTTTTCCTCCTTTTAATAAAATCTTATTTCCGGATTTAAAGGCAATTCCACCTGCTTCAATGGTAACATCCGGACGCGATTCGTAAATAATTAGAATCGTACCAAATGCTGCTGTTTTATTTATGACTTTTATTCCATTATCATGAACAAAGTGAAAACGTTCTACTCCAACCGGATCTTCCTGAGAAGCCAGTTGATTCAATGATAAAATCATCTCGTCGACTTTTTTATCATCTACTTTCAAACGTTCTTCCATTGCTAAATCTGAACCGTCATAAGCCAATAAATCTTCCTGATTGGTGAGAATGATTTGATTCCGCTCCTGATCGACAAGCTTTGCCATGGAACGCAAAACGAGATTGCGTTTTTCAATTGATAATGGATTCATAATTTATACTTGGTTGTTTTTTGGTTTGTTTCTTTTAAGGGAAACTTTATGATACCTAACAGGTTTTGGAAACCTGTTAGGATAAGCATATTCTAATTTTTCAATTCTTCTAAACTTTCTTTTAAAGCGACAATAAATGTATAAATATCTGATTTTTTCACTGTCAATGGCGGCAAAATTCTTAATAGATTTTTGTTGTTCGCACTTCCTGTAAAAATATGTTTCTCGATAATTAATTTCTTTCTTAAAGCAGATACATCAAAATCAAATTCAACTCCAAGCATCAATCCTTTACCTTTTACTTGTTTGATTCCAGGAACCTGTTTGATTTGTTCTGCAAAATAAGCTGAAACTTCGTTTACGTTATCAATTAAATTTAATTTTTCAATTACGTCTAAAACAGCAATTCCAGCAGCACAAGATAAATGGCTTCCGCCGAAAGTAGTTCCTAATAATCCGAAACTTGCTTCAAATTTTGGAGAAATTAAAATCGCTCCAACCGGAAAACCGTTCCCCATTCCTTTTGCTACAGAAATAATATCAGCATTGATTCCGTGATGTTGAAAAGCGAAGAATTTTCCGCTTCTTCCGTATCCAGATTGTACTTCGTCTAAAATCAAAACAACATCGTATTTTTTACATACTTTTTCCAAAGCCTGAAAAAATTCTGTTGTTCCCTGGTCTAAACCGCCAACTCCCTGAATTCCCTCAATAATTACGGCAGTAACATCTCCTTTTGCCAATTCAGCCTCTACTAAATCAATTTGGTTTAGAGGTAAAAAAGTAACGACTTGCTGTGCATTAATTGGCGCAACAATTTTTTTGTTATCAGTAACCGCAACTGCTGCCGAAGTTCTTCCGTGGAAAGAATTATCAAAAGCTACAACTCTTGATTTTCCATTATGGAAAGAAGCTAATTTTAAAGCATTTTCATTCGCTTCGGCTCCAGAACTGCACAAAAACAATTCATAAGCTTCCAATCCTGAAAGCTTTCCTAATTTCTGAGCCAACTCAACCTGCAAAGGATTTTGAATTGCATTCGAATAAAATCCTAAATGATCTAATTGATTTTTTAGCTTTTCAACATAATCAGGTTGCGTATGGCCAATCGAAATTACACCATGTCCGCTATATAAGTCTAAATATTCCACTCCGTTATTGTCTGTAATAGTGCAGTCTACTGCTTTTACAGGTGTTATGTCATAAAGTGGGTATACGTTAAATAAATTCATTTCGTTTTGTTATTAGTTGATTGTTGATAGTTGTTGGTTAAATTCGATGTCTCCATCAACTATAAACCAAAAACCATCAACTTAATATTAAAATCCGCTTGGTTTCAAATGTAAACCGATGGTTTCTTCTAAGCCGAACATCAAATTCATATTTTGAATCGCTTGTCCTGAAGCACCTTTTGTTAAGTTGTCTATGATTGAGGTAACTAAAATCCGGTTTCCTTTTTTCATTAAACTGATGATACATTTGTTCGTTTGTACGACTTGTTTCATGTTGATGTTTGTCGTTGTAACGGTTACAAACGGTTCGTATTTATAGAAATCTTCGTATTTGGCAACGGTATACTCCAAGCTTTCATCTGAAGACGTATATAATGTTGCAAAAATTCCTCTTGGAAAATCTCCTCTGTTCGGAATAAAAAGCAATTCACTTTCAAAATCATCCTGCAATTGAACCAAACTTTCTGAGATTTCTCCCAAATGTTGATGTTCAAAAGCTTTATAATGCGACATATTATTGTTTCTCCAACTAAAATGAGAGGTTTCTGAAAGTCCAACTCCTGCACCGGTACTTCCTGTTGTGGCATTAATATGAACATCATTATTCAATAAATTATGTTTTGCTAAAGGCAATAAAGCCAACTGAATTGCTGTCGCAAAACAACCTGGATTTGCAATATAATTTGCTTTTTTAATATCTGCTTTATTCAGTTCCGGCAAACCGTAAATAAAATCTTTTCCTTCAAAATGAGCGTCTTTATTCAGTCTGAAATCATTTCCTAAATCAATAATTTTAGTGTGACTCGCAAATTGATTTTCCTTTAAAAAGGAAATCGATTTTCCGTGGCCTAAACATAAAAACACAACATTTACCTCTGGATTGATGGTGTCAGTAAAATTCATTTCAATATCTCCCATCAAATCATGGTGCGCCAGAGAAAGCGGTTTACCTGAATTGGTTGTACTGTAAACAAAATCGATATTTACATTGGGATGATACATTAATATTCTGATAAGTTCTCCGGCCGTGTAGCCCGAACCACCAATTATTCCGACATTAATCATAATCTAAATGGTTTACAGATGAAAATATGTTTTGCGCATTTCCTAAAATCTTAATAAATCCTTTTGCATCATCAGACGTCCAGGCATTGTTCATTTCTCCATATTGACCAAAACCTGTGTTCATCAAATCATTGTCTGATTCAATTCCGTCAAGCGAAAAATGGTAAGGTTTTAAAGAAACCGTTACAACACCATTCACTGTTTTTTGAGTGTCCTGCAAAAATGTTTCGATGTTACGCATTACAGGATCTAAAAACTGACCTTCGTGAAACAACATTCCGTACCAGTTTCCAAGTTGCTCTTTCCAGTATTGCTGCCATTTCCCAAGAGTATGTTTTTCTAGTAAATGGTGTGCTTTGATGATAATTAATGGAGCAGCAGCTTCAAAACCAACTCTCCCTTTAATTCCGATAATGGTGTCTCCAACGTGAATATCTCTTCCAATTGCAAAAGCGTTTGCCAGTTTTTCAAGAGCAACAATGTTATTTGATGGTTTATCCATTATGCCGTTTAAACCTACTAATTCTCCTTGCTCAAAGTGTAATCTTACCTTTTCTTCACCTTCTTTTTGCAATTGCGAAGGATAAGCATCACTTGGCAATGGCTGGCTGGAAGTTAAGGTTTCTTTTCCTCCAACACTTGTTCCCCAAAGTCCTTTATTGATAGAATATTGTGCTTTTTCCCAAGAATAATGAACACCATTTTTAGATAAATAATCTACTTCCTCCTGTCTTGAAAGTTTCAAATCTCTAATTGGTGTGATAATTTCAATTTCCGGAGCAATAGTCTGGAAAATTAAATCAAAACGAATCTGATCATTTCCTGCACCTGTACTTCCGTGTGCGATAGCACTTGCTCCTACTTTTTTAGCATATTTAATAGCCTCAATTGCCTGAAAAACACGCTCTGCACTTACTGATAAAGGATACGTATTGTTTTTTAATACATTTCCGAAAATCAAATATTTTATAGCTTTATCATAATATTTATCTACGATGGTTAGGTTGGCGTGTTGCGCGCTTCCTAATTCGTAGGCTCTTTTTTCAATTGCTGATAATTCTTCAGCATCAAATCCTCCTGTATCTACAAGTACGGTGTGAACTTCGTATCCTTTTTCATTTTTTAAATATTTCAAACAATACGAGGTATCTAATCCTCCACTATAAGCTAATACAACTTTTTTCATTTTATATAATTTAGGCTAATACTTTCGTATTTAGCAAGTTTGAGATTTCTTTTTAATTGGCATTCTTATGGCAAAAAAATAAAAGACAGAATTTTATTTAAGAATAAAGCTTGTTTTATTTTTTTTAATCTGTTCAAAACAGCTTCGTTAAAAGGATGTCTTGGCGGATCTTTTTGTTTTTCTTTTGGATCGTACAACATTCCAGTACAAAGACACATTTTGTTTTCTTTGCTTTTTAGAATTTCATAATTAGTACAGGTTTTACATCCTGACCAAAAACTTGGATCAGTCGTTAATTCAGAGAAAGGCACAGGCTTATAACCCAAATCAGAGTTGATTTTCATTACAGCTAAACCAGTTGTAATTCCAAATATTTTTGCGTCTGGGTATCTTTGTAAAGAATAATCAAAAACTTTAGATTTGATCTTTTTAGCCAAACCTAAACTTCTGTAATCCGGATGTACAATTAAACCAGAATGTGCCACGAATTTTCCGTGCTGCCAACTTTCGATATAACAAAAACCTGCAAATTTTCCATCTGCCAAAGCAATCATCGCATCACCGTTCGCCATTTTTTTCTGAATGTACTCAGGAGTTCTTTTAGCAATCCCTGTACCTCTTAATAAGGCAGATGATTCTATCGTATCGCAAATTTCCTGTGCGAATTTGAAGTGTTCTTCTTGAGTTACAACAATAGAGATTTTCATTTCAATAGCTGAAGTTAGAGTTAAAAATTAAAACATACTGTTTAGTTTGAAATCTAAAAATCAATCCAATAAAATTAGACAAAATAGAAGTAACATTCTCAAAATCAAAATATTGATTTAGAAAATTTACAAAATAATATATAGTTTTAGGATATGTTTGTCCAATGGACAAATGATGTGATTTCAAAATGAAAAATGAATATAAATAAATACGCGGCGAAAAACTCTGTGAATACTATACAGATAGTATCCGTACTTCGGGAGAAGTTACAGGAGAGTTTGTCCGTGACAAAGAAGTTATATGTAAACTTATTTTATTCATCGAGTGCAAAAATACACTATTTTTTTATTTGCAAAACAAAAAAATAAAATTCTAACATTTTTTTAGCGTAATGTTATTTTTTTTAAAGATGCTAAGATTCTAAGTTACTAAGGTTCTGAGTTTTCTCGGAAAATTACAACCTAAAACTTGAAATCCAAAAATATAAAAGCCCGATAGTTACTATATAACTATCGGGCTTTAAATACTTTGAAATTCTGTTTTTTTTAATTCTTTTTAAACGGAATAACTTTTCCATTTCCTAAAACAACCATATCAAATCCTGTTTTAGCTTCGTTAAATTTAAATTTTAAGCCCGCTCTTTTTGACTCAAAAGTGTCTTTTTCACCCTCTACAGGCTCAACAGCAAACTTAGGGTAATTTGTAATTTCTGCATTAAGAACACTGTTTTTCTCTGTAAATTCAATTTTCAAAGGACCATTTGCAGCAGAATAATTTCCTAAATATCCATCTAAAATAATATCTTTCTCTACTTTACCTTTTCCCACAGTCCAAACATTATTACTTTCGTTATAATCTGGCAAAGCATGATCAGGATCTAGTGTAATGCTTTCAATCTCTTCAGTAGAGTTGTGTTTAAAAGTCCAGTCATTATTACGTTGCCAAATTTCAACAGGCAATTTCACTCTCGTTACTTTTCCACTTTTTGTTTTTACATCCAAAATAATTGGCATCGGCATTTTATCAAAATTCTCAACTGTAATTACAACTCCCTTTGATGGATCGTTTTTCACATATTTAATAGAATTAATTCCTTGGTCAAATCTCCAGTTATTTACAAACCAGCTTCTCCAGAACCAACTTAAATCTTCTCCTGCGACGTTTTCAATTGTTCTGAAAAAGTCATCCGGAGTTGGGTGTTTGTAAGCCCAACGCTCCACATAAGTACGTAACGCTTTATCAAAACGCTCTTCTCCTAAAACCTGCTCTCTTAATATTGTCAATCCTGCACTTGGCTTTGCATAACATAAAACACCAATATTAGCTTCCTTCATATTATCAGGAGAACTCATAATAGTCTCTAATTTTGGGCTTGTGTAATATTCTACATCTTCGTGAAGATCTGCTGGTTTTTGTTTGTATTCTCCATTATTGAAATCAAAAGAACTTAAAGAATTAATAAAAGTATTAAAACCTTCGTCCATCCATGCAAACAAACGCTCATTAGAACCTACAATCATAGGAAACCAAATATGTCCAAATTCGTGATCTGTAACGCCCCATAAATCATCTCCTTTAGATTTCCATCCACAGAAAACAATACCAGGATATTCCATTCCGCCTTCATTTCCTGCTACGTTTGTTGCAGCTGGATAAGGATATTCAAACCATCTTTTCGAGTAATTTTCAATTGAAGCTTTAACGTATTCTGTAGAACGTCCGTACGCATCGTTACCTGCACTTTCAACTGGATAAGCTGATAATGCTAACGATTTTTTACCACTTGGCAAATTAATTTTTGCTCCGTCCAAAATGAAAGCAGGAGATGAAGCCCAAGAAAAATCACGGGCATTTTTTATTTGATAATGCCATGTTTTCTGCGCTGTTGCATTAGCTGTTGCTGTTGCAGCAACTTCTTCTGCAGTACGAATCATTACGGTTTTGTCACTTTGTGAAGCAGCCTTATAACGTTTAAACTGTTCTGCAGGCAAAACTTCTGCCCCATTCAACAATTCTCCTGAACCTACAACATAATGATTGGCAGGCACCGTTAGTTTTACGTCAAAATTTCCATATTCTAAATAGAACTCAGAAGCTCCTAAATAGGGTGCAGTATTCCATCCACGTACATCATCATACACACACATACGTGGGTACCATTGTGCAATCGTGAAGATTTTTCCGTTTTTAGTTTCTAAAACTCCCATTCTGTCAGATCCTTCGAAAGGAGCAATGAATGAAAATTCAATTTTAATTTTTACAGATCCACCTTTTGAAGCCAATTCCTGAGGAAGAAAAATTTGCATTCTGGTATCTGAAACGATAAATTTTGCATCAGTTTCAACTTTAGTTTTTCCACCAGAAATCACTTTTACTGATTTAATTTTATTACCTCCATCAAAAACCTGACCTTGAGCTCCATTACGACTCCCTGTCAAAGGCACCACTGCATTTCCTCTTGAATCCTCTTTGAATAAGTTTTGATCCAGATTTAACCAAACAAATGATAATTTATCCGGACTATTGTTGGTATAGGTAATTTCATCAGTACCTGTAATTTCATTTTTTACTTCATCTAACTTTGCTGTTATTTGATAATCAGCTCTGTTTTGCCAGTACTCAACACCAGGCTGACCACTTGCAGAACGGGTTGATGTGCCATTTTTTGTATAAAAATGTGGCGCAAAAGCATCATGATAATTGTAATTGTTTACCGGATTTACTGCTGTTGTAGCTGGGGTTTGCTGTGCCCAAACAGAAGAAATCCCTACAAACAAAGCCATGGTTAATAAGGCTTTAGAGGATTGTTTTTTCATATTTTTTAGCTGTTTATGTAGCAAATTAATGAAAAAAAAAGCTATTTACAGAGAAAACCTTAAGCTTTAATTGAACTTTAGCAAATTTTTATTAAAAAAATAATTTAAGCTATTTCTTTCAAAAACTAAAATTTATAAAATATATTTACAGTTCGATAGAAACTAATTATTTTCCAATTATATCATTTTGAATACAACTATTTCAAATTCAACACTTAAAGCTTCAATTAAAAACGCAGGAGCTGAATTATTCTCGTTAAAGAATCAGGACAAGGAATTTATCTGGGAAGGTAATCCTGATTTTTGGGGAAAGCATTCCCCTATTCTTTTTCCAATTGTAGGTACTCTAAAAAACAATGTTTATACTGTAGACGAGAAAGAATATCAATTGCCACGACATGGTTTTGCAAGAGACATGGAGTTTGTACTGACTACTAAAAGCGAAAATAGCGCTACTTTTTCCTTGCAGTCAAATGCTGAAACATTGAAAAAGTATCCATTTAAATTTGAATTACAACTTATATATACACTTAAAGAAAGCACTTTAGACATTGAATACAAAGTAATAAATCAAAATACAACTAAAATGCCTTTTTCTATTGGTGCACATCCGGCGATTGCTTTACCTGGTAATTTTGATGATTATAGCTTAAAATTTGAAAAAGAGGAAGTGCTAAAATTTTCACTTTTAGAAAACGACCTGGTTTCTAATAAAACGCAAGTTTTAGAAACCATTGAAAATTTAGTTCCCTTGAATTACAAATTATTCGAAAACGATGCTTTGGTTTTTAAAACATTAGAGTCAAACTCACTTACTATCCTTGAAAATTCAAAACCATATATAAAAGTTGATTTTGAAAATTTCCCAAGCTTAGGTATCTGGACAAAAGAACAGGCTCCATTTATATGCATCGAACCTTGGTTTGGTTATTCAGACACACCTGAGAATTCTGGTGATCTATTCAAAAAAGAAGGAATTTTAATTTTGGATGCAGATCAGACATTCACTTCAAAATTCAATATACAAATATTATAAAATCTAAAAAATGCTAGAATTCAATTTTTCTCCATTTCCAATTATAGAAACAGAACGTTTACTTTTAAGAAGAATTACCAACGATGATGTAAATGAAATTTTTGAACTGCGTTCTAATCCTGACACTATGAAATACATTCCAAGACCTCTGGTAAAAAATACTGAAGATGCTTTGGAACATATCGCTATGATTGAAGATAAAATTGTAACAAATGTTGGGATAAACTGGGGAATTACTTTCAAAGACAGTTCTAAACTACTTGGTATTATTGGGTATTACCGAATGCAGCCTGAAAATTACCGTGCTGAAATTGGCTACATGCTGTTACCTGACTTTCATGGTAAAGGAATTATACCTGAAGCCGTAAACAGATTAATTAGATATGGTTTTGATGATTTAAAATTACATTCAATTGAAGCCGTAATTGATCCTGCAAATTTAGCATCAGAAAAAGTATTGCAAAAATGCGGATTTATAAAAGAAGCACATTTAAAAGAATCTGAATTTTATGAAGGTCGTTTTCTTGATAAGGTAATTTATTCATTATTAGATAAATAAAAACACATCCGTTTTAAATCAAAAATAATTGTTGTTAAAAGTATTTTTTTCACAATACTAACTTACTCTATTGCGTTATATTTGCACGCAAAATAAGTGATTTAACCCTTATTTCGAATTCCGAAAACTTACTTTTTATGAAAAAAATACTTATTATCCTTGTTCTCTTCTTTTCTATCCAATCACAAAGTCAAACTTATCTAAAATTTAATGGTGCAACTGCTTTAGTAGCAATTCCAAATATAGGAATTGAAACTAGTATTGGTGAAAAAACAACTTTTAGCGTTGATGTTATGGCTTCTTTTTGGGAATCTTTTAATGGACATAGTCCAATGAAATTTGTTACACTGACCCCGGAAATTCGTTACCATTTCAAAGAAAGATATAATGGATTTTATGTTGGTGGCCACATTGGTGGTGATATATATGAGATACAAAAATGGAATTATTGGGATAGTAATATGTATGAGCACGGTTTTGGTTACCGCTTAGGAGTTACTGTTGGTTATAACATTAAATTGAACGATAAATTCTTATTAGATATTTTTGCAGGAGGCGGCTGGCATCAAGGCTTCTACCATGGCTATTATAACGATGGTACACCAGGTAGATATGACAAAGCAGAAAATTGGAATAAAAGCGGAGAATGGCTTCCATACCGTGGTGGTGTTATGATTTCCTATAAATTAAATTAAAACTTAGAAAGGGATTTAATATATAAATCTTCTACCTTTTTACGAGCCCAATCGGTTTTTCTTAAAAATGTCAAACTGGATTTTATACTTGGATTTGAAGTAAAACATTTTATTGGAATTAATTCTGACAAGGTATCAAAACCATAATAAGCCACAAGCTTTTCTAATATGGATTGAAGCGTAATTCCGTGTAAAGGATCTTTCGATTGATTTTGCATTTTATCTTTTTAAAAATAATAGTAAAAGACCGTACTCCAAAAAGTACGGTCTTTCTTTTTTACAAAATTAACGAATTGAAATTAAATTTAAATCAAATCGACTACTATTAGAATATAAATTTAAATCCGAAAGAAAGTGGTGATAATAAATTTGGATTACTTCCACCTAAAGCACCATTATAGGAAGATTCAACATTTGCCACATGTGCCAATCCAAAATTGGTTACAGTTGTTTTTTCTCCAACTTTTGGGTCTAAAGTTGTTGATGTGAAATTAGCCAAGTCATAAGAGAATTCTACAGAAAAATGTTTTGTTACAAAATAATCAAATCCACCTGACAAGGCTAAACCAACCTGACTTACTTTTAAATCTCTTTCTTTTTCTTTACCTGTAATAATTGGAGCTGCTAATTGTCCAAAGAAATATAGAGAACCAGCAACATTCCAATATTTTCTTGCTAACGGCTCAATTACGATCAAATCTGTTTTTGCTGAAGTTCCTAAATTTGAATCTGCCTTTATGTTAACATACCCAAGGCCTGCACCAACTGCAACTGATGGAGTAACAAATGTTCCAACAATTGGTAAAACTGATAAACTTGTGTTTTTTGCATCTCCAGTTTTAGTTTGCTGATAACCAAATTGAGAAGTAGCAAACCAAGCCCCTTTTAAACCTTGATTTCCATCCTGTGCTTTTGCGGTTAAACCGATTAACACAATACCAACTAATGATAAAATTTTTTTCATGTTTGAGTTTGTTTTAAATTATTAAACAAACTTATATGTAAGTTTTTTCTTTAAACATGATCAAAGTCATTGATTAAAAAAATCTTTAATTATCTTAGATTGTATTAAAGTTTTTCAATTTTGTTTTACATTTGCAACTATGTTAAAGACAGTCAATATACTTAATAAGAGAGCTCGTTTCGATTACGAGATAATCGATACCTATACCGCCGGAGTTGTTTTAACCGGAACAGAGATTAAATCTATACGCTTAGGAAAAGCCAATATTACCGAAAGCTTTTGTGAATTTAACAATCTCGAGCTTTTTGCTATCAATACTTATATTGAGGAATATTCTTTTGGAAATCAATTCAATCATAAATCAAGAAGTGAGAGAAAATTGCTTTTAAATAAGAAAGAACTAAAAAGCCTTCATAAAAGTGTACAAGCAAAAGGACTTACTATTGTACCGTTAAAATTATTTACAAATGAAAAAGGTCTGGCAAAATTGCAGATCGGTCTTTGTAAAGGAAAGAAAAACTACGATAAACGCGAGTCTCTAAAAGAGCAAGACACAAAACGCGACTTAGATCGAATTAAAAAAGCTTACAATTAAAGTACTTTAATTTCACACTAAAGAAGTGTTTATTAAGATTTTATCATTATTTTTATAGAAACAATTTAACTGTAAAATATGAAAAAGTACTTAGTTTTGTTAATCGCCGTACTGGCACTTTCAGGTTGTGGCAGTAATACTTCAATTGTAAATAGCTGGAGAGATCCTGATGTAACAGTTGCACAGGAACAATTTAAAAAAGTCTTGGTTGTTGCTTTAGTCAAAGATGAAGCTTCAAGAAGAATTACAGAAAACAGGATTGCAGCCAGTAATCAGATTTTTAGAACTTCTTACCAATTTTTAAACGAAACTACTAAACACTTTACCCAGGAACAAAAATTAAAAATTCTACAAGATGAAAATTTTGACGGCGTTGTTACTATGCGTTTAGTAAGTACCGAAAAAGAAACAAATTACGTTCCCGGAACTTATACAGGTATGTATTACGGAGGATTCGACGGAATGTACACCGGAATGTATGGTTATGGATTTGGAAACTGGTACGGAATGTATTCTCCAAGTTTCTACGATCCCGGATATTATCAGGAAACTACATCTTATATGGTAGAAACCAATATTTTTTCATTAAAACAAAACAAATTAATCTGGACAGGAACTACAAAATCTGAATATGTTACTGATTTAGGACAAACTGTTGATGCCATAATGCAAGCTGTTGTTGGCGAAATGAAAAAAGACGGATCACTACCAAAATAAATAATGAAAAGCAATATATAAATATTGCTTTTTTTACACTCTTAAAAATGACTACTTTTGTCAAGACAATTTAAATCATTTTCCTAAAAAATGAAAATATTACTTAAAAATGCAAGAGAGCAAAAAGGATTAAAAACTCGTGAAGTAGCACAACTTCTTGGGATTGATCAGGCATTAATAAGTAAATTTGAGTCAGGTACAAGAAAACCTACAAGAGAGCAAATTTCTAGACTTTCCCAACTCCTAGAAATTGACTTTGAAACTTTAATGATTGCATGGTTAAAAGAAAAAATCTTATATGAAATTGGTGATGAAGAATTTGCATTAAAAGCATTGCTTCTAGTTGAGCAAGAAATTCAAAATTCTAAAAAGGTTATCAGTTCTGGAGTTTTATCCAGTATACAATCGATTTTAGATGAAATTGAAATTTTAAAAAAACAAATACAATCTTTTCAACATTTCGATTTACATCGAATTTCAAAAATATTGGAATTGGAATTTATTTCAGAAAGTAATCGTGTAAACGGAAACTCATTAACATTTCAAGAAACTAAATCGGTTATCAATGAAGGATTGACAATTTCGGGAAAAAGCATGCGCGAGCACTTGGAAGCTATAAATCTTCAGGAAACCGTGGGTTACATTAAAGATTTAAATCAGAAAAAAGTTTCCATATCTGAAAAAGAATTACTTACAATTCACAATTTAATTTCAAGAGGAATTAAACCAGAAAATTCTGGAAAATATAAAAACGATCCTTTGATTATTCGGGAAATGAATTTGTTTTTTAATTGGTACGACAGCAATAAAACCAATTTACATCCAATAATTTTAGCGTCTGAAGCATATTTAAAATTAATAAAAATCAGTCCTTTTGAAAATGGAAACATACAAATTGCTAATTTGATAATGAATTGGATACTAGTTGAGAACGCTTTTGTTTATGCGACTATAAAAGGAAACAAAAATGAAATAGACGAATATCTATCTATTCTGGAGGAATGTCAAAATAAAAATGACTCCTCTATTTTTGTGAATTTTATTCTTCGAATCGAAAAAGAAAATTTACTTCGCGCAATTGAATTGGTTTCAAAATAATAAAAGCCCAACTAATTGGGCTTTTATTCTAATTTTTATCTTCTAATAAAGGAACAAATCGAAACTCTCCAAACTCATGTTTCTCAAATTGTGTTTCATTTTTACGAATTAATAAAGTCATAATCTGCACATCTTCACCTAACGGAATAACCAGCCTTCCTCCTATTTTTAATTGTGCCATTAAGGGTTGAGGAATAAACGGAGCCCCAGCCGTAACGATAATACTATCAAATGGAGCATGATTTGGCAAACCTTTATAACCGTCTCCAAAAGAAAGATGTTTTGGGCGAATGTTTAATTTCGGAAACAAATTAGAAGTTGTCTTAAACAACTCGTTCTGTCTTTCAATACTGTACACTTTTGCACCAAGCATAAACAAAACAGCGGTTTGATAACCTGAACCTGTTCCAATTTCTAAAATTTTGTGGTCTTTTTTAACCTCTAACAACTGCGATTGAAAAGCAACAGTGTAAGGCTGTGAAATAGTTTGCCCCGCTCCTATAGGAAATGCCTTATCCTGATACGCGTAATCTTCAAAACTTGAATTTAGAAAAAGATGTCTTGGGATTTTTTTTATCGCATCCAAAACTGCTTTATCAGTAATTCCCTTTTGTTCTAAAGTGCTTACTAATTGATTACGAAGTCCTTGATGTTTGGCAGTGTCTTTCAAAATGGGTAGGTTTTATTTTGGCAAAAATAAGAAAGTAAAAAAGAAATCAAATATTGATTTTTAATTATTAAATCGCTAAATCTTTATTGTATTAACTTTTACTTTCAACAAATAAATTATATTTTTGTTTAAAATACATTCTCATGTTAAAAGTAGGAGTTTTAGGTGCTGGTCACTTAGGTAAGATACATTTACGCTTATTACAACAATCTGACAAATACGAATTAGTTGGATTTTACGACGAAAATCAGGAAAATGCCGAAAGAATTTCAAAAGAATTTGGCTATAAAAACTTCAACACTATTGCAAAATTAATCCACGCTGTGGATGTAATTGATATTGTAACACCAACACTTTCACATTATAAATGTGCTAAGGTAGCTATAAAATCAGGAAAACACATCTTTATAGAAAAACCTATTGCCAACACTGTAGAAGAAGCTGAAGAAATTATTGCTTTAGCCAAAGAATACAATGTAAAAGGTCAAGTTGGTCATGTGGAGCGTTTTAATCCTGCTTTCATTGCAACAAAAAACATGATCGAAAATCCGATGTTTATTGAAACACATCGTTTAGCAGAATTCAATCCACGCGGTACAGACGTTCCAGTAGTTTTAGATTTGATGATTCATGATATTGATGCGATTTTAAGTGTTGTAAATTCAAAAGTTAAAAATATCAATGCAAGTGGAGTTTCTGTTATTAGTGATACTCCGGATATTGCCAATGCCCGAATTGAATTCGAAAATGGTTGCGTAGCAAATTTAACAGCAAGCAGAATTTCGATGAAAAACATGCGTAAAACACGTTTTTTTCAAAGAGATGCCTACATTTCAGTTGATTTTCTCGAGAAAAAATGTGAAGTGGTTCGTATGAAAGATGCACCGGAAGTTCCTGGAGATTTTGACATGATTCTTCAAAATGCTGAAGGAATAAAGAAACAAATCTACTTTACTAATCCTGATGTTGAGCAAAACAATGCTATTCTGGACGAATTAGAGTCTTTCGCAAATGCAATCAATACTGATACTACGCCAGTTGTAACTTTAGAACAAGCTACAGATGCTTTGCGTGTGGCCTATCAAATTATTGATTGTTTCGATAAATAAAATATAATTTCAAAAATAAATTAGCCACGAATTCCCGAATTTAATTGGTGAATTCGTGGCTAAAATCATAAATATAATACCTCAATTTAAATGAAAACTATAGCTGTAATTGGTGCTGGAACAATGGGTAACGGAATTGCTCATACTTTTGCACAAAGTGGTTTTACCGTAAAACTTATTGATGTTTCTGAAAAATCTCTAGATAAAGGAATGGCAACTATCGCCGCCAACTTAGACAGAATGTTGTCTAAAGGAACAATCACTCAGGAAGATGTTGCCAAAACAATCACTAATATTATCACTTATACAGATATTAAAGATGGTGTTGTCGGCGTTGATTTAGTTGTTGAAGCAGCAACCGAAAATGTTGAATTAAAATTGAATATCTTCAAGCAATTAAACGAAGCTTGTTCTCATAATACCATTTTAGCGACGAATACTTCTTCTATATCCATTACACAAATCGGAGCAGTTGTAGCACATCCTGAACGCGTTATCGGAATGCATTTCATGAATCCAGTGCCGATTATGAAATTAGTAGAAATCATTCGCGGATACAATACAAGTGATGAAGTCACTAAAATCATTATGGATTTATCTGTAAAACTAGGAAAAACGCCAGTTGAAGTAAATGATTATCCGGGTTTTGTAGCAAACAGAATTTTAATGCCAATGCTAAACGAAGCAATCGAAACGTTATACAATAAAGTTGCCGGAGTTTATGAAATTGATACGGTGATGAAATTAGGAATGGGACACCCAATGGGGCCATTACAATTAGCTGATTTTATTGGTCTTGATGTTTGTTTGGCAATTTTAAATGTAATGTACGAAGGTTTCAAAAACCCTAAATATGCTCCTTGCCCACTTTTAGTAAATATGGTAAGAGCCGGAAAATTAGGTGTGAAATCTGGTGAAGGTTTTTACGATTATAGTGAAAGTAAAAAAGCAGAGAAAATCTCTAAGCAGTTTGTTTAAGAGATTTCAAATATGATAACATTTGAGAGTGAATATAAAAATTTCAATCAACGTTTTTTTCGTTTAAGTAATTTGTTTTTTTTTATTGAATTTATTCTTCTTTCACCGATAATTATCATTTTTAACCTTTCACTCTTTCTTACAATTATAATTGAGGCGTTACTTTTGATTATTTGTGTTTTTATAATCATCAATAGAAGCAAAAACAATATTGATATAATAACTTTCGAAGAAAATAACATTATATTACATGGAGAAACATTTAATACGAAATGGCTAAAATCGATAAATATAAAAGAGAGTTATATTGAAATACATAGTATCGGTTCTCGACAAGGAATAAGAGGTGCTACTTTTTATTTAAAAATAAAAAACAAAAAAGATAATTACATCCTAAATTTATTTGAAACATATTCTGACGAAGGTATCATACAGATTTTTAATGAGTTTAAGAAGTCCAAGGAAGAAAAAATAATTATAGACGAAAGACTAGTATTATTGAGAATTCAAGAAAAAATAGAAAAATGTCAATAGCATTAAATTTAAATACAATCAAATCCACATTACCAGAAAATGTAACTCTTGTTGCAGTTTCTAAAACCAAACCTGTTTCAGACTTAATGCAAGCCTACGAAGCTGGCCAACGCATTTTTGGAGAAAACAAAATCCAGGAAATGACAGATAAATGGGAAGAAATGCCAAAAGACATTCAATGGCATATGATTGGTCACGTTCAGTCGAACAAGGTCAAATTTATGGCACCATTTGTGAGTTTGATTCATGGAGTTGATAGTTTGAAATTATTGCAGGAAATCAACAAGCAGGCTTCAAAAAACAATCGAATTATTGACTGTCTGCTTCAAATATATATTGCCGAAGAAGAATCGAAGTTTGGTTTGGACGAAAACGAACTAAATGAATTATTATCTTCTTCAGAATTCAAAGAGATGAAAAACATTCGTATCTTAGGGTTAATGGGAATGGCAACTTTTACAGATGACCAAAACCAAATTAAAAAAGAATTTACACATTTAAAGTCAATTTTTGATTCGATTCAAACAATCGAAAATGAAAATTTACAATTAAATACAATCTCAATGGGAATGTCCGGAGATTACCAACTTGCTATCGATTGTGGCAGCACAATGGTTAGAATTGGAAGCAGTATTTTTGGAGGACGCTAAATTTCAAAAATCAATTACAATATCAAAAGTCAATTACAATAGTATTAATGGAGAAAATTTTCAATTTTGAAGATAGGTTGGTGAGATTTGCAGGAGAATGTATTTTCTTTACAAGACAATTAGAAAAGATATTCGAAAATGAATATTATAAAAATCAATTGATTAGGTCTTCCGGAAGTGCATCATTAAATTTTGGAGAAGCACAGGGAACAATAACTGATAAAGATTTTATTTTCAAAGTTTCATTAGTTGTAAAAGAGTTAAAAGAATCCAGAAACTCATTGAAAATTTTAGATTACATAAAAGAAGGCGATAATGATAAGCGCAATAAACTTCTAATTGAAGTTGAACAATTAATTGCGATTTCATCAAAAATGATAATTAATAAAAAATAAATTCAATTACAATGACAATGGCAATAACAATAACAATTTTCAGAAATTGAAATTGATTTTTGAAATTGATATTGCCATTGATTTTTGAAATTGACATTGAAAATGTACGCAATACTAGACATAGAAACCACTGGAGGCCAGTTTAATGAAGAAGGAATTACCGAAATAGCCATTTATAAATTTGATGGCCATGAAGTAGTTGATCAATTCATTAGTCTTGTTAATCCTGAAATTCCGATTCAGCCTTTTGTGGTGAAATTAACCGGAATAAATAATGCTATGTTGCGTTCAGCTCCTAAATTCTTTGAAGTTGCAAAACGAATCATAGAAATCACTTCAGATTGTATAATTGTAGCACACAACGCTTCTTTTGATTACCGAATTTTACGTACCGAATTCAGACGTCTAGGATATGACTTTGAAGCCAGAACACTTTGTACAGTCGAATTAGCTAAAAAATTAATTCCGGAACAACCTTCTTATAGTTTAGGAAAATTAGTTCGTGCGCTTGGCATACCAATGGCAGATCGTCATCGTGCCAGTGGCGACGCTATGGCAACGACAAAATTATTTAAGATGCTTTTAGAAAAAGATCTTGAAAAAACAATTGTAAAAGATTTTATAAAACTAGAAGTTGAAAAAGGTATTGCACCAAAATTGTTAGATTTAGTCGGACAAATGCCAACTAAAACAGGTGTTTATTATATTCATAATGAAGGTGGAAACTTAATTTATATTGGTAAAAGCCAAAATATCAGAAAAAGGGTCAATCAACATTTCACCGGAATTACTACAAAAAGCAAAAAAATACAGGCTGAAGTTTTCACAATAACCTATGACGAAACCGGAAGCGAATTAATTGCGCTTTTAAAAGAAAGTGAAGAAGTAAAAATAAACCGACCGAGACATAATCGATCACAGAAAAAAACGGTGTTTCCTTTTGCTTTGTATGCAGAAAAAGATTCAAATGGTTATTTGAACATAAAACTTCAAAAAGCGGATGGCCGTAAAAAAGAAATTACCTCTTTTGCTTCTTTACAGGAAGGTAAAAATATGCTTTTCAAATTCACTTCAAAATATTTTCTGTGCCAAAAATTAACCGGTTTATATCAAACTAAGAAAGAGTGTTTTCAATATAAAATCAAGGAATGTGATGGCGCTTGCATTGGCGAAGTTTCACCTGAAACGTATAACCTAAGAGTACAACAATTCATTTCAGAACATAGTTTTGAAAACAAAAGCATGATTCTTATTGACAGAGGCCGAAATGTAAACGAACGAAGCGCCGTATTAATCGAAGATGGTATTTATAAAGGCTATGCTTTTTACGATTTGAATTATCAGATTACGAACATCGAAATCTTAAAAAACATTCTAATTCCAATGCAAAACAATCGCGATGTAAAAAACATAATTCAAAATTACATGCGCAAAAGTAAATCGCTTAAAATTCTTCATTTTTAAAATACCCTAATTTTCTTTATCTTAGTGATATGACAAAAATGAAATCCCAATACGAAAGCTTTAGAGAAAAAATAAAAGTAATTCTTTACGGAACAGATACCGTTTTAGGAAGACTTTTCGATTTGGTTTTACTCGGATTAATTTTACTGAGTGTACTTTTGGTCATGATGGAGACCGTTCAGGGAATCAACCAAAAATACCATTCCCAACTTATTATCTGTGAATGGATTATCACCGTCTTTTTTACCATCGAGTATATTTTACGTATTATCTCCATTCAAAAACCTGTAAAATATATTTTTAGTTTTTATGGTATCATCGATTTACTTGCTGTATTACCCATGTATCTTTCCATATTTTTTCCGGGAGCTAGTATTTTATCGGTTATAAGAGCGTTACGCTTTTTCAGATTATTCAAAATACTTCATATTCCGCAAATTTCACATCAGTCTGTACAGCTGCGTGAGGCAATCGAAGCCAGTAAAGAAAAAATTCTTGTTTTTATCTATTTCGTATTGATCAGTACTGTAATTATCGGTTCTGTTATGTATGTGATAGAAGGCAAAGAAAGTGGTTTTACAAGCATCCCAGTCAGTATTTATTGGACTATAGTAACCTTGACAACAGTCGGTTATGGAGATATTTCACCGATAACCCCTTTAGGTCAATTTGTTGCTTCATTCGTTATGATTTTGGGTTACGGAATTATAGCCGTTCCAACCGGAATTGTTACTGCAGAATTTGCCAAAAACAGTTTAAAAAATAATACTGTAAGCGGGAAAAAAACATGCCAAAATTGTAATTCACAAGTCCACTTTGATAATGCAAAGTACTGCTACGAATGTGGAACAGAATTACCTAATATTTAATTTATGGAGCTATTTCCAGCTGTACATTGCAACTCCTCCTTATCTTTGCTGTTTTTTTAAGGTATAAAAGGAGCTTCCGCTGGTCGCTCTTTTATCCCAAAAAAAACTAACAAATATAAGTCCGGGGTTTTCATTCCCATCTGGGCTAGAAGAAATATGAAATACTTAATTACCATTGTCGGACCAACAGCTATAGGCAAAACAGCCTTGAGTATTGCTTTGGCACAACATTTCAATTGTGAAATAATATCCTGTGACAGCCGTCAGTTTTTTAAAGAAATGACGATCGGAACAGCAGTTCCAAATCAGGAGGAGTTAAAATCCGCTAAGCACCATTTTATTCAAAACAAATCCATTTTCGAAAATTATACCGTTGGTGATTACGAAAAAGAAGCACTTTTAAAATTAGAAGAATTATTTCAGAAAAATGATTTTGCTATTTTAATTGGTGGTTCAGGATTGTATGTAGATGCTGTTTTGAAAGGATTTGACGAATTTCCTGAAATCAATCCAGAAATTCGTTCTGAAGTAAATTCAAATTATGAAAAACTTGGAATCAATTATTTACAAGAACAATTACAGAATTTAGATCCAGACTATTTTCAAAAAATAACTTTAGAAAATCCGCAAACACTTCAAAACCCACAACGAATGATGCGTTTTGTAGAAGTTTGTATCGGAACTCAAAAGCCATATTCTTCTTTTTTAAATCAGAAAAAAAACAACCGAAACTTTACTCCTGTTTTAATTGGTTTAGAAGCAGACAGAAAAGTAATTTATGATCGTATTAATCAACGCGTTGATATTATGATGAACGAAGGTTTACTAGATGAAGCAAAAGCTCTGTATCCTAATAAAGCGTTAAATGCGCTTCAAACGGTCGGTTATAGAGAAATATTTAGTTATTTTGACGGAGATTTCACCTTGCCATTTGCCATCGAAGAAATCAAGAAAAATACCCGAAGATTTTCCAAAAGACAATTGACGTGGTTCAAAAGAAATGAAAACACGAAATGGTTTGATTACGCAACAGATAAAAAATACATCACCAATTACATAGAAAATCTAATAAAGTAAGATCAAAGTCTTTTTTCTGTGCTCTTTATTCTATTCTCTAAAATAAATATAAAATTACAAAATGCCAATATCTCCAAATTTCACATCAGTTTTAAGTAAAGACTGGGAAATCAATTTCACGCAGTGCACACCAAACGGTTATTTAAAATACACTGATTTGTGTAATATTTTACAATTAACCGCTGCTGCACATTCTGAAGTTGGTGGAATCAGTTTTTTTGATATGCAGGAATTTCATCAGGCCTGGGTTTTAAGCCGAATGAGAGTTGAGATTTCAGAATTGCCAAAATGGCAAGATGTTGTAACGGTAAAAACATGGATTAACAGCTTAGAAAATTCACGCTCTGTTCGTGCTCTCGAAATGTATGTTAACGGAAAGAAAATTGTTGGCTGCGAAACATATTGGGCTGTATTTAACACGCAATTGCGACGCCCTGAAGCTTTGGCTTTACCCTATGAACACTTTGAATTATTTCCTGAAAACAGAGCTACTGCTGAAGGTTTTTCTAAAATCAATATCAATCATGAAAAAGAAGCGGTTTTTGAAAAAACAGTTTATTTATCTGATTTAGACATTGTAAATCACGTTAACAATGTCAAATATTTAGAATGGTGTCTTGATCACGTTGATCCAAAAAGAATTATGAAACAGGAAGTTAAAAGCTTCGAAATGAATTTCATGAAAGAGCTTTCATTAAAAGATAATGTCGTAATTCATGAAAGTGAAGATGATGATCATACTATTGCAACATTCAGTATCACCAAAAATGAAAAAACTTGCTTTGCTCTAGAATTGCACTGGAAATAATACTTATACATTTCGGATTGCATAGCCTCTATGGGACAAATATTCATTCTCATAATAATTTTCTACCAATATTTAATCTCTACGAGATATTATAAAAATCTACTACAAAACAAAATACTCCTTTAGGAGTTATATGTAGGTAGAAAAAGAAAAAAATTAGAACACCTATAAAGTGTCCCATAGGGACTACACATTTATCTAAACCTATAAATTGAAAAACGATGCAATTCAAATTAGAATCGCATCGTTTTTTCTATTTAAATCAAAAATCATTTTGATTTCTTTTTTGAATCTTTTTTATTTTTATTCTGCTTTTTTTTCTTTTCTAACAATTCCAATTTTCCTTTAATTCTTTTCTCTACTTCCGTAATATCAGAATCAAAAGCAAATTGTAAAGTGCAAAGTTTAGCATTCTTAATTTCTTTAAGCGCATTTTTAAATTGCTGTTGCGCTTCTAAAAGAATAGCTTTCTTTACATAAATATCAGATTTATTAATTCCTTTTATTGTTAAAGCAAAATCAATCAGCTTTTGCGCTTCTTCATAATCTTCATTTAAAATTAAAGTCTGCAAATAATGCGGATACACTTCAAGTGCATGAATATTAATAGCTAAAGCTTCCTGAAAATAGTTTTTTGCTTCTTCATAATTCCATAATTGCTCTGCCTGGATTCTTCCATACAAACACAAAACCATTGTATTTTTCGCATCATATGAAAAAGCATAATCTAAAGATTCAATCGTTTCTTCAAGCGAATACGGATAATTATCCAAAGCCTGAAAAAGATATTTATCAATTGTTTTCATTTTATGTGTTGCTATTTATTGTTTTCTTTTGGCCACATATAATTCGCATATCATGATTGTTTTCTGCGACCAACTTTTTAATTATGCTCATTTCGTAAATCTTGTTTTAATTTCTGACGAGTTCCTTTATAGTTTTTCTCTACTTTATTCTTTTTGAAATCACTTCCGGTAAAAACTCTAACAGGATTTCCTCGCTCAATACTGAGTTGGTTCTCCCATTGTTTCCCTACATGATTCTTAAGTTGTACTAGTTTTTCGTCTTCTAATTTTTTTAATAATCTTTCTGTCGCCAGTTTTTTGTTTTGGTGTTGCGATCGGCTGTCCATCGAAACTACGACAATTCCTGTCGGAATATGAGTTGCTCTTATAGCTGAACTTACTTTATTGACGTGCTGCCCACCAGCGCCAGAACTTCGCATGGCCTGATATTGAATATCATTTACCGAAACTAATCCGTTTTTTTGTGGTTCGATTTCAAAAATTCCAATAAACCAGTTTTTGCGTTTGTGCATTTTTCTAAACTGACTTTGTCCAATCCATTGAATTGTTCCAATCCATGAACTAACAAATTGAGCTGCATTTTCTCCTTTTACAGAAATCGAAGCCGTTTCAACAGTTCCATTTTCCTGACCCGCTTCTCTCTGTAGCAAAACAGTTTCTAATTGCTGTTCCTGAGCTTCTTCCAAAACTTTTTTAAGCACTTGGGCGACTACCCAAGTGCATTCTGCAGGTCCGCGACCTGCTGTTATCTGAATTATTTTTTCCACTTTAATTTTTTTTATCGGTCCATTCTAACAATTTTTGGAGTAAAAGTTCCCAGAACTTCTACCAAATCAGTTTGATTAGCCATCACTTTTGTAATGTCTTTGTAAGCCATCGGAGCTTCATCAATATTTCCTCCAATCAAGGTTACCTCATGCGCTTTCAAAACCTTTTTAATTTCGCTTTGCGTGAAAGTACTTTTACATTTCGCTCTCGAAAATAAACGTCCCGCTCCATGCGAAGCCGAGTTTAAACTTTCAGCATTACCTTTTCCTTTAACAATGTAGCCAGGTGCTGTCATAGAACCCGGAATAATTCCCAATTGACCTTCTGCAGCAGGCGTCGCTCCTTTTCTGTGCACGATGCATTCCTGACCATTAACCATTTCTTTCCACGCAAAATTGTGATGATTTTCGATTGTTACCACTACTCTTTTACCAATCGCTTTGGCTATTCTCCTATGAATATCATCATGACAGGCTTTTGCATATTCTCCAGCCAAATTCATTGCCAGCCAATATTCCTGACCATCGTGCGTATTCAAATCTAACCAAGCCAAGTGCTGCACATTTTTAGGCAACGGACATTGCTTTGTCGCCAGATAGGTATAATGTTTAGCAATATTAGCACCTAATCCTCGCGAGCCACTGTGTGACAGAACAGCAAAATACTGACCAACTCCAATCTTCCATTCATTCTCAGGATTCTCAATTTTTGCAATTCCAAATTCCACAAAATGGTTTCCTCCGCCAGAACTTCCCAATTGTTTGTATGCTTTAGGCAAAAGATTCTTTAATAACGGAATATCCTGAAACTCACTTTTGTAAAAAACATCATGATCTACTCTTGAAGCATGAACTTCATTCATTCCAAACTTGGTATTATCTTTTAAAATTGCTTCTAATTGATGTTCTTTTCCTTTGAAATAGGAAGCCGGTAAATCAAAAATCGAAAGACTCATTCTGCATCCGATGTCTACTCCAACTCCGTATGGAATAACAGCATTATCAGTTGCCAAAACTCCTCCAATTGGTAATCCATAACCTGAATGTGCATCTGGCATTAAAGCTCCTGCCACTGAAATTGGTAATTTTAAAGAATCATACAACTGAAATTTAGCTTGTTGATCAATTTCATTTTCACCAAAAATGGTAAAGGGAGCACGAGTTGTTTTCATCTGGTGCATTCTTACCTGAACGGGGTTTATCAAACCTTCTGCTACTTTTCCCCAGGTTCCGTTTCCTTCAAACTTTTCAGGATGAAGCAATACTTCCTTAGCTTCTGTTAGAATGGATTCTTTTTTTTCTCTTTTTCTGTATCTGTTAATTTGCCCTAAGGCGATGTTTATTGAATTGTTTTTCGGAAAGCCTAATTTAATTAGGTCCTTTCCGGATAATTTATTTCCCATAAATTTTTAATTATTCTTATTGTTTTTTTTGCAAACCGATGCTCGTCAAAACTGAAAGTTCAACCAAAACATAAGCGTGCGAAATCTTTTATCCTTTTTGGATAAATAGTAAAATCAGTTATTCGGGAAAATTTGAAGTGTCTAGAATAAAAAAAGCCCGAAACTAAATGTCTTCGGGCTTTTTTATATATCTAAAAATGAATTTCTAGGATTGAAATAAGCCACGAAGAAGCGCTGCACCAAATCCGTTTGGTGTGAAGCTTTGTGATGTTGATGTAAGTACAAACATTTCTCTTCGTTTTATTAGGGTTATTATTTTTTCGTTTGCAAATATTCATAATTGTTTTTCTATTTTCCAAATTTATTTTAAGAAAATTCATCAAAAAATACTTTAAACACTATAAGTCAACAATAAAATACCAGCTATTTAACTGATAATAAGAATTATACAACGACATGTTTTTAAATATTGAAAAAAACAAATGACAAAAAAAAGCTCTGATTTCTCAGAGCTTTACTATTTTATTGTTTGGTGAATCTTGTTATTCAGTTACTTTGCTTTTAACAACTAATCTGAAACCTTCTCCATGAATGTTTAAGATTTCTACATCTTCATCAGCTTTTAAGTATTTTCTAAGTTTAGCGATGTAAACGTCCATACTTCTCGATGTAAAGTAGTTGTCATCTCTCCAGATTTTTGTTAATGCTAATTCTCTTGGCATTAAATCATTTTCATGAAGAATTAACATTTTAAGCAATTCATTCTCTTTTGGAGATAATTTTATCGGCTCGTCATTTTCGAAAGTCAAAAATCTAAGTTTAGAATTTAAGTGGAATTTACCAATATTAAATTCAAATTGAACTTGCTCCGCTTTAGTATCAGCAGATTTTCTTTGAATAATAGCTTTGATTTTCATCAATAAAACTTCTGAATCAAAAGGTTTATTCAAATAATCGTCAGCACCTGCTTTGTATCCTTTTAACACATCCTCTTTCATAGATTTTGCAGTTAAGAAGATAATAGGCACTTCACTATTTTTTTCTCTAATTTCTTTGGCTAAAGTATAACCATCTTTATAAGGCATCATTACATCAAGAATGCATAAATCATACACATCTTTCTTGAATTTTTCGAAACCTTCCATACCGTTTTTAGCTAAAGTAACTTCAAAGTCATTTAACATTAGATAATCTTTAAGAACTGCCCCAAAATTAAGGTCATCTTCTACTAAAAGTATTCTTTTGTTATTATTTTCCATATTTTAATTTATTAATGGTATTTTTATTATAAAGGTGCTACCTTTTCCTTTTTCGCTTTCAACATATACTTGACCATTGTGATCTTCTACTATTCGTTTTACATACGCCAGACCTAAACCGTGCCCTTTAACATTATGTAAATCTCCCGTATGTTCTCTGTAAAATTTCTCAAAAACTCTCTTTTGAGCTATCTTACTCATACCAAGACCATTATCCTTTACTTTTATCAGAATCATATCTTTGATGTTTTCTGTAAAAATTTCGATTTCCGGAACATCCGGAGAATATTTAATGGCATTTTCTAAAATATTTACCAAAACATTGGTAAAATGTACTTCATTTACCAAACATGTTGTTCTTGAAGCATTAAAATGTTTTACAACAGTACCCTGTCTATCCTCAAGAATTAAATTTACATGTTCAATCGCATCATCAATAATATCATGAATTGCAGTTGGTTCTTTTGTAATATCTAATTCTCTTTTTTCTAATTTAGAGATACGTAAAACGTTTTCAACCTGAGCATGCATTCTTTTATTTTCATCCCTTATCATTTGTAGATAACGGAATACTTTCTCTTTATCTTCAATAATTTTAGGATTTCTAATAGCGTCAAGTGCCAAATTTATAGTTGCAATTGGAGTCTTAAACTCATGCGTCATATTATTTATAAAATCCGTTTTAATTTCAGATATATGTTTTTGACGCAACAATTGGTTTAATGCACTTGTGTAAGCAATTATTATAATAAGCGTAAATACAATGGATAATATTGTAATACTCAATAACTCTGATAGCAAAAATTTCTTTTTATTAGGAAACGTGATATATAATTCATATTTACTATTTCCTTCATTATCAGTATATATTGGCACATGATAACTTGCGTCTTTATCATAATGAAATCCATCCGATTTCACTTTTGTCACTAAACCGCTGTTCAAAACACCAAACTCAAATTTGGTTTTTACTTCATATTCTAATAATTCCTTCTTTAAGAGCTTTTGAAGCTTATCTTTTGTTATTCTTCCTTCAATTGGCGTTAAGGAAGCAATATCCTTATATTGAATTTGTTGCTGTACTTTATTTAAAATATCTAAGCTTCCTGATTTTTCGATTTTTAAATCCGGTATAATACTTTGTCCTAAAGGATTATTATCGATACCATTGTTGTTATTATAAACCTCTGTTACACGTTTTGAACTAAAGTTTTTAAATCTTTCACTACTGAATTTCTTATTAAAAAGTGAACCACTTATATCATAATCTTCAGAGGTTAAAGTATTAGAATAAACAATTGTCTTATTTGTTTTGGTATTTCTTTGCACATAAAGAACTTCCAGTAAATCTTCTTTCTTAGGGATTTTACCAGTACTGTCTTTTATACGATTGTATTTGTCATAAAAACTATATTCTTCCTGCTGCTCTAGTTTATCAGCAACATTACCAATTACCTGGGTAACGTGGTATTTAAATTGTTCGTCATTATTTTTGAACGAAGAGTTGAACCAAAATACCTGAACCAGAATTATCCCAATAAGAGACAAACTCATAAGCAAAACAAGTATTCTAAAAAATAATTTATTCATCGAAACAAAATTAATATTTTAACAATATACTAAATAATACATTAACCAAATATTAACATTTAAGACTGATTTTGTTTAATATCTAAAATTTTAAGAATTTTAACAACTTCTTCTTTAGCAATTTTAAGATTTACGTTATTAATAACAAAATTGCTTCTGGAAATTCGATCTTCATCCTTCCATTGCATCTTAATTCTGCTTAAAACTTGCGCCGGGGTGGTATTATCGCGTTTTAAGACTCTTTCAATTCTAATTTCTTCTGGTGCGGTTACTGTTATAATATAATCACATTCTTTATACCTCCCGCTTTCAAATAATATAGCAGCTTCATAAATTATGTAATCGTAATTTTTATGCTGCAATAACCATACCTCAAAATCCTTTTTTACGGCTGGATGTACTATTGCATTTAATTTAGCTAACTTTTCCTTGTCATTAAATACAATCTCGGCTAGTTTTGCTCTGTTTAAGACATCATTTTCAAAAACACTTTCTCCAAATACATCTTTTACTTCTTTTATAACATGATCCAGCTGCATTACTACTCTTGCACCATCATCGGCTATATATACAGGAACTCCCAATTCTGCAAAATAATTAGCAATGGTTGTTTTTCCACTACCAATGCCTCCTGTTAAACCAATAACCTTTGTCATATTATACTTTAAAAAACATACGAGGAAAAGCTTCTTGTGGTTTTTTCTTTAGAAGAATGATTTTTACAAATGATTTTAAAAACCCTGTTCCATACCCATAGAATTGTTTCCAAACTGCAATTAGTGACAAGTATCCTATCTTAATACTTTTATTTTGATAACTTGCTGTAAGAAAAATTACAACGAAATATACGAAATATAATTGTAATAAAATATCAATATTGAAAATTAACAGTAAAAAAGCTAATAATAGCCCTAGTATAAAAACAGTAGGAAAGAAAAAAGTAATCTTATTGTGCTCTGGATACCAACTATTTAATATTGGTCTTGCGATTCCAAATTTATGCACCTGAATAGAGAATTTCTCCCAATCAATTCTGCGTTTGTGATAAACATATGCTTCAGAAAACAATCTAGTTTCAAAACCTAAATTCCATAATCGAATTGACAAATCGGGATCTTCGCCCGGGTGAATATTACCAAATCCTTTTGATGCTTCAAAAGCTTTTTTAGAAATTCCCATATTGAAACTTCTTGGTTGAAACTTATTAATTTTTTCTGAACCACCACGTATTCCGCCAGTTGTCAAAAATGAAGTCATTGCAAAATTGATCGCTTTCTGTATATCAGAAAAACTATCTAATGCTTTATCAGGTCCACCAAAACAATCCACATATCCTTCATTTAATGCTTTACGCACTTCTGTTAAATAATTAGGAGGAATAATACAATCTGAATCAAAGATGATAAAATAATCTCCTCTCGCCTTTTGCATTCCGAAATTTCTCGAATCTCCCGGTCCTGAATTCTCTTTAAAATAATAAGATATATTCAGTTTTCCCTGATAGGTCATTACAACATCTTTACATGGAATCGACGAACCGTCTTCAACAAGAACAATTTCAAAAGGTTCATTATAATCAGATTTTGAGAGACTTTCTAAAAGTTCATCAACTTCATCTGGACGATTATACACGGGTATAATTAAAGAAAAAATCATAATGCGATGTGCGGTATTAAAGTGGCAATTTTTTTAATTTCAAAATTTTAACAAAGATATGTTATATTCATAAAAAAACCACCAACTTTAGGTTGATGGTTTTTTATTTATAGTAAGTAAACTATTATTTGATGCTTTCAATATTTACAACTTCATTTGCTTCAGCTTTATAATCAACTCCTGCAAATTCAAATCCAAATAAGTTTAAGAAATCATTTCTATATCCTGCTAAATCTCCAATAGCTGGCAATGTTTCAGTTGTAGCTTCTTCCCAAAGTTTCGCCACTTTTGCCTGAACATCATCACGCATTTCCCAATCATCAATTCTAATTCTGCCTTTTTCATCAACAGGAACAGGTGATCCAGTATATAATCTATCTTGAAACAAACGTTGAATTTGCTCAATACAACCTTCATGTATTCCCTCTTCTTTCATAATTTTATATAAAAGAGAAATGTACAATGGAATTACCGGAATTGCAGAACTAGCCTGAGTTACCAAAGCTTTATTTACAGAAACATAAGCTTGTCCTCCAATTGATTTTAAACTATCTGTAATAGAGAAGGCTGTAGCCTCTAAATGATCTTTCGCACGCCCGATTGTACCTTTACGATAAACCGCTTCAGTTAGTGATGGCCCGATATAAGAATAAGCAACTGTTGTAGCACCTGGAGCCAATAAATTTTCGTCTTTTAAAGCATCCATCCACATAGCCCAATCTTCACCGCCCATTACAGCAACTGTATTTTCAATATCTTCTTCATTCGCCGGAGCAATAGAAACTTCAGTTACATTCCCAGTATGAAAATCTACCGTCTTATTTGTAAAAGTTTGTCCAATTGGCTTTAAAGTCGAGCGATGTAATACACCTGTGTTAGGGTTTGTTCGTACTGGTGAAGCCAAACTGTAAATAACCAAATCTACCTGACCTAAATCAGCTTTAATTAAATCTAATGTTTGTCTTTTTATTTCGTTTGAAAAAGCATCACCATTAATACTTTTTGCATATAGACCTGCTTTATGAGCTTCAGCTTCAAACGCTGCAGAATTATACCATCCTGGAGAAGCTGTTTTTCCTTCAACTGGTGGCTTTTCAAAAAACACTCCAATTGTAGCTGCATCAGAACCAAAGGCACTTGTAATTCTTGAAGCCAATCCGAAACCGGTTGAAGCACCAATAACTAATACCTTTTTAGCACCAGCAATTGCTCCTTTTGATTTTATATACTCAATTTGATTTTTAACATTTTGCTCGGCTCCTTTTGGGTGGGCTGTCAAGCAAATAAAGCCTCTCATTCTAGGTTCTATAATCATATTTTTATTGTTTATTCGTTCATTCGCTACTCATTAAAGTGAGGTAAATGATTCGCTTATTTACGTTTAGTGAATTAGTTTTAAGATGACAAATATAAAGTATTTCTTTAGTTCAACAAGGCTTTGGCATGATTTAAAGCCGAATCTGAGACAACTGCTCCCGATAACATCTGAGCAATTTCGATAACTCTTTCGTCCTGAGACAGAAGCTTTAATTCAGATTGTGTATCATCATCAACGGTTGACTTAAATACTTTGAAGTGTGAATCACCTTTTGCCGCTATTTGAGGTAAATGCGTAATGGCAAAAATCTGCATATTCCTGCTCATTTCTTTCATGATTTCCCCCATTCTGATGGCAATTTCTCCCGATACTCCTGTATCAATTTCGTCAAAAATTAAAGTTGGTAATTTTGAATATTGAGCTAAAATCGCTTTAACAGCCAACATAATACGTGACATCTCTCCTCCTGAAGCTACTTTCTTCAGTAAACCGAAATCGGTTCCTTTATTTGCTGAGAACAAAAATTGCAATTCGTCTTTTCCATTTTGGAAATAGGTTTCTGATGGCAAAAGCTCAATATTAAAACGAACATTTGGCATCCCTAAAGTTTCTAAAATCGAAATTAATTTACTTGATAAAACCGGAATTGCATTTGCTCTGTTTTGATGAATTAAAGCTGAAAAAGCATCCAATTCTTCTACTTTTTGCGCTATTGAATTGGTCAATAAAGCGATTTCTTCTTCTATATTTCCTAATTCAATAACAGCGTTTTCCAAATTGGTCTGAATTTGAAGTAATTCATCAACAGAAATCACCTGATGTTTTTTCTGCAAATTATAAATCAATTGCAATTTCTGATTTGTAAGCTCCAGTTTTTCAGGATCATTTAATAATTTCTCAGAAACATTCTGCATCTCTCTTGAAACATCATCAAATTCAATTGCTACACTTGCCACCCTTTCAAATAAATTTTGATATTCTACAGAAAATGGAGCTATTTTTTGAAGTGATGCTTTTATTTCATTTAAGTTATGAAAAACACCAAATTGCTCTTCATTTGCAATAACCAAAGACTTATCTATTGCTTCTTTTATAACTTCAACGTTATTTAGTTTTTCAAATTCAGCTTCGAGCTCTTCTTGCTCACCCGCTTTTAATTTAGCAGCAATTAATTCGTTCAGTAAAAAAGTATTGTATTCCTGCTCTTTTCCTGAATCACTTTGCTTTTTCAACAAAGCATTCAATTTTGTTTTATCTGACTTGTACCCTTTCAATAACTCTTGGTACGATGTAATCACATCAAAATTATCTGCAATAGCATCAATTATTTTAAACTGAACTGTTTCATCTGATAACTCCTGAGTTTGCTGTTGCGAATGAATATCAATCAAAAACAAACTCAAATCCTGCAATTCCTGAAGATTTACAGGGCTATCATTGATAAAAGCACGAGATTTTCCTGAAGGCAAAATTTCACGTCTTATAATAGTGTCATCTTCATAATCAAGATCATTTGCTTCAAAAAATTCTTTTAAATTATATTTAGAAATTTCAAACTGTGCCTCTATAATACATTTCTCCTCTTTATTTTTTAAAGAAGTTAAATCGGCTCTTTTTCCCAAAACCAATCCCAAAGCACCCAAAATAATAGATTTTCCGGCACCGGTTTCACCTGTAATTATAGAAAAGCCTTTTGAAAAATCTATTGATAATTTTTCAATCAGAGCATAGTTTTTAATTGACAGTGAAGTAATCATAGGATAAAAATGTAAATTATAAAAGTTTATGAAATAGTAAAATCGAAAATCATTTAATACTTAATTTGCGACCATTTAGTAGAATTAAGAGGCGATACTTTATTCAAGACATCAGACAAATCAGTTACTGTGATACTTGGACCACCTGAAAAGATAGAAACAATCTCATCCGATTTTGCATCAAAAAACACTCGGGTTAAAAAAGCATTTGGTTTAACCGAATTGAATTTCCCAATAAGTAATATTGAAGATTTAATTCTTTCTTTAGCACCTTTTAAATCGTCGCTCATTTTATCCAAACCACTATGATATAAAAAAGTAACCTGACGCAAATCACTATACATTGGCGAAATCATATCTGTTATTAAATAATAACGATTCTGAATTCCATCAGCTTGACTCCAACCCTTATATCCGCCTTGTTGCGCAACATTTGCAATGTTTTGGGCCGTTTCAAGATATTGATTTCCAGCTCCCATTTGAAACGAATCTGCATCCATACCTAAAATTAAATAACTATAAAAAGAAACGACAGATACTAAATTTGACTCGAAAGTGGTAGGATTAAACAACAATGGTTCATATTCTGTGTAACGAAAACTGAAATCCTTGTCGTTAAAATTGAATATAGGGGAAGAGTACGTTGAATTAAAAATTAATCTGGATGATTGTACCTGTATTGTTCCGGAAAACTGATCAGAATTATTTGATGATAACGTGATGTACATTGAACAATTGATACGTTCATTTTGTTTTAACAATGATCCTGTCCAATCTGTTTTGTTTACAAACTCAGACAAGGATGTCTGGAGCGTTTTAAATACCTGCTGATTAGGATTTGGCAGCCTTTCGGTATTAATAGTTACGGTACAATTTAGCTGTTGCGCTTGTGTAAAGCCAAAAATTAAAAATACTAAAAGAGTAACTATTTTTTTCATAGAAAAATACTATTTGCCTTGGCGTAAATATAAAAATACTGATACTTATTATGAGATCTTAAAACAATTATGACTTTGCAAAATGCGAAATCACCTTATTTAAAATATCAATTGCAACTGATTCTTTTGATTTTAATTCCATTGGCTCAATTTTAAAATCCTTATCAATAAAAGTAACTTTATTGGTTTCTTTTTTAAAACCTGCCCCTTCATCCTGTAAGGAATTAAGAACAATCAAATCTAAGTTTTTTTTCTGAATTTTCAGCTTAGCATTTTCAATTTCATTTTCAGTTTCCAAAGCAAATCCAATTAAAAACTGATCTTTTTTAATTACTCCCAATGATGCTAAAATGTCTTTCGTTTTTTCCAGCTCAATCGAGAAATCATCTGCAGCTTTTTTAATTTTCTGAGAAGCAACAACTTTAGGCTTATAATCTGCAACTGCTGCTGCCGCAATAGCAACATCAACCTGATTATAATAAATATGGCATGCGTCGTACATTTCCTGGGCCGAAACCACATTTATAACTTCAACCAAATTATTTTTTGCTTTAAAATGGGTTGGACCCGCAACTAAAATTACTTGCGCACCTAATTTCGCTGCTTCATTAGCAATATCAAAACCCATTTTCCCTGAGGAATGGTTTCCAATAAAACGCACAGGATCTATCGCTTCGTATGTTGGTCCAGCCGTAATAAGTATTTTTTTCCCTTTAAGCGGCAATTTACTTTCTAAATCGGCTTCAAGAAAAGCAATAATATTTTCGGGTTCAGCCATTCTTCCTTCTCCTGACAAACCGCTGGCAAGCTCACCACTTTCTGCAGGAATCATTACATTTCCAAACTGTTTCAAGGCAGCAAAACTAGATAAAGTTGAAGGATGTTTATACATATCCAAATCCATTGCCGGAGCAAAATAGACAGGACATTTAGCCGATAAATAAGTTGCAATAAGAAGATTATTACAGTTTCCTGTAGCCATCTTAGATAAAGTATTAGCCGTTGCCGGAGCAATTAACATTAAATCAGCCCAAAGACCTAATTCAACATGATTGTTCCAAACTGCATCTTCATCATCCTGATTAAAAAAAGTAGAGTGAACAGGATTTTTTGATAACGTAGATAACGTAAGTGGAGTTACAAAATCCTTAGAAGCAGGTGTCATTATCACTTGGACATGTGCACCTGCTTTTATAAAGAGTCGTACTAATGATGCTGTTTTATAGGCTGCAATTCCACCAGAAACTCCCAGTAAAATTTTCTTCCCGTTTAAAACTGACATTATACTATATTATTTGTTTGAACCTCTGTGGTAAGTTTTTCCGTCTAACCATTCCTGAACAGCTAAAGCGTGTGGTTTTGGTAATTTTTCGTAAAATTTAGAAACTTCAATTTGTTCTTTATTTTCAAAAACTTCTTCAAGACTGTCATTATAAGTAGCAAACTCTTCTAATTTCTCAGTTAATTCTTTTTTGATTTCAGAATTAATTTGATTTGCTCTTTTAGCCATAATGGTAATTGCTTCATACACATTTCCTGTTGGCTCTTCAATAACAGTTTTATTATATGTTATTGTATTTACAGGAGCATTCGTCTTTTTTAAATCCATGACTTTATTTATTTAGTAAATTTTTGTAAATCTGTTTCAACTCTGGCATACATTTCGTCTGCCTCTTTTTTATATTTTGTATCGCTTTTGTACTTCAATAAGTTGTTATAGGCAACTTTAGCAACATTTAAACGTTCTTCCATTTTTGATGGAATACTATTTATTGCCAATTTGTATGCCGAATCGTATTTGTAGAACAATGCATCTTCTTTTAAAGGTGTCCCCGGAAAATCAGCGATAAAATTATCAAAAGCTATTAATGCAGATTTGTAATCTGAAATAGTATTATATCCTTTAGCATTTTCGTACGCTTTTTTCTCCAATTTACCATTCAAAATTTTCACTGCCTCGTTAGCCTGAGCAATGTATTCTGAATTTGGGTAATTATCAATAAACGCTTGTAATTTTTCTAAAGCTTTTACTGTATCACTTTGGTCTAAACTATAAACCGGCGCTAATTTTGAATAACTATAAGCTCCTAAAAATGCAGCTTCCTGTACTTTTTCACTACGAGGATAACCTGAAACAAAACTTTCGAACTGATAACCAGCTAAATAATACTGTTTTGTTTTGTAGTAAGATTGTGAAAACATATAAAAAAGCTTTTCAGCCTGAGGTTTACCTCTATATGTTGGTGCTAATTGTTCAAAAAGGCGAATCGCTTTTGAATATTTTCCAGCATCATACATCTTTGTTGCCACATCAAATTTAGCTGCAACATCTTCATTTTTCAAAGCTTTTTGGTAATCACTACAAGAACAAAAAAGGACAACAACAATTAATAGAGATACTATTTTTTTCATTTTCTTACTTTTATTATGATTTCTTAGACAATTATGCCAAAGCAAAATCACACCGAAGTTCCGGTGGCAAATTTAGTTATTAATTTAGCTACTACAAAATATTTTTTGGTATAATAAAATACCGGCAACCTTACTCTAATTTAATGCTGCTTTTAACAAATTTATTTAATCTTTCTGCCAATGAATCATCAACTGCCACCAAAGGCAAACGCACTGTGTTATCAGCAATACCAAGGGCTTGAAACACTTGTTTGATTCCAGCTGGGTTTCCTTGTTCAAAAATCATATCAATACAATCTGATAAAAAGTACTGCGTTTTAAAAGCTTCATTTACTTTTTTATTCAGCCCCAAACGAATCATTTCTGAAAATTCTTTAGGAAATCCCTGTCCAATAACTGAGATTACCCCAGCTCCACCAGCTAAAACAATTGGTAAAGCGATCATGTCATCGCCAGAAATTACAAGAAAATCTTTTGGTGCATTTTTTATTAGTTGCATAGCCTGAGCCATATCGCCGGCAGCTTCTTTTATTGCTACAACATTACTAAAATCATTTGCCAGACGAACTACCGTTGCAGGCAACATATTGCTAGATGTTCTCCCGGGAACATTGTATAAAATTACCGGAATTGGTGAAGCTTCTGCAATAGCTTTAAAATGCTGATAAATTCCCTCCTGCGTTGGTTTATTATAATATGGAGAAACTGAAAGAATAGCCTCAAAAGCAGAGAAATCTCCGGTCTTTAATTCCTCAACAATCTGCATTGTATTATTACCACCAACACCAAGAACTAAAGGCAATCTTCCTTTGTTGGTATCAATTACTGTTTTTACAACTAATTCTTTTTCGGCTTGTGTCAAGGTCGCATTTTCAGCTGTTGTTCCCATAACAACAAGATATTCAACTCCTCCATCAATCGAAAAATTAACGATGCGCTGCAAAGCTTCGATATCAACTGAAAAGTCTTTTTTAAATGGAGTTACAAGCGCAACACCAGTTCCTATTAATGATTGCATATTCTATTTATAATTTATTTTATACTTTTTAAATACTTAAACAATTCGGAAACGAATAGTTTATAATTTTCCATTTCGGTATCAATCATCCATCGATTTAATGTCTTATCGACCGAAGAAAATCCTACCTTAAACTTCGCTTTTGATTTACTTGTTGTCATCATTAAAATCGGTTTTTCGATTTCATAGTAACTAATCAAAAGGTCAAATTCTGAATCAGTAAATTCACTTAGAAATTCTTCAGTAAACTCTCCCTTCCAATTGATGTGTTTTTTACAAAAAGTAGGTCGCGAATATGCTTTTTTCTTTTTTAATTTACCTCTATATGCAACGATTTTTATGTTTTCAAAGACAATCCCTTGTAGGATCAGTTCTTTTACCAGTTCCTTTGAATGACGAAATTCACTTTCATCTATCAACAAACCAATCGTTTGCACATTACTAGTAAACACTTCGTTTTTTACAATATGCAGGTTATTTTTTAATGATTTTTTTACAAAAAATTCCTTTATATAATTTAAAAACATAGTATTTTTACCAATTACAAAATTAATTATTTAAGTCGCATTTAAGATGGTAAAACTAAAAAAGTATAACGGATTTTTAAAACTTTTTGTTATATTCTTAACACTTTTTTTCATATTTTCCTGCAGTCAGAAAAATTATAACCTGACGAAGATAGAAGGAAAACAGCTTCCGGTAACAGAAAAAGCAAATGAAACTCCTGAAATTGAAAATTTCATCAAACCCTATCGTGATCATATTAATAAAGATTTAGACAGTATTTTAGCGTATTGCCCTGAAACTTTAGATAAAAGCACCGGGAAATGGCAAACTACTATTGGGAGTTTAATGGCTGATGTTTGTTTACAAAGAGGAAATTTAGTATTTAAGACACGTGAGAAAAAAGACATCGATTTATGTTTATTGAATCACGGAGGAATCCGTGCTATATTACCAAAAGGAAATGTAACTACAAGAACAGCATATGAAATTATGCCTTTTGAAAACAGTTTGATTGTTCTTGCATTAAGTGGTAATCAAATTCTTGAAATTGCGAGCTATATTATTAAGGAGAAAAAACCTCAACCTCTAGCCGGAATGACTTTTACGATATCAAAAGAAAATACAGCTAAAAACATTCTGATTCAGGGAAAACCTGTCGATGTTAGTAAAACCTATTATGTGGTTACGAATGATTATTTGGCTAATGGTGGAGACAACATGAATTTCTTCTTAAAAGCATCTGCTAAATTTGACCTGAATTACAAAATCAGAAACGTCTTAATTGACTATTTTAAAGAAGTTGATACTATTCCGGTTAAAAACGATGTTCGAATTACAGTCGAATAAAACATTACGAGATCAAAATTAAAATTACTGCGCTTACGCAAAAAAAATATACAATGAAAAGAAGAGAATTTATCGAGAAAACAGCCGCAAGTACTGCCCTATTAAGTTTAGGCTTATCATTAAGCAGTTTTGAAAGTAACGATATTAAACACTTAACTGTTTTGCATACTAATGATGTTCATAGCCATATTGACCCTTTTCCGGCTGATGATCCACGTAATGCAAATAAAGGTGGCGTGTCTCGAAGAGCGGCCCTTATAGAAACAATCCGAAAGGAAAATCCAAATGTACTTTTGTTAGATGCAGGTGATATTTTTCAAGGGACTCCTTATTTTAATTATTATGGAGGCGAACTTGAGTTTAAGTTGATGAGTATGATGAAATACGATGCGTCAACCATAGGAAATCATGATTTCGACAATGGTCTTGATGGTTTGTATGCACAAATGCCTCACGCAACTTTTGAATTTATCAATTCTAACTATGATTTTAAAAATACCGTAATGAACGGACTGGTAAAACCTTATAAAATCTTCAATAAAAACGGAATTAAAGTTGGCGTTTTTGGATTAGGAATTGAGCTTAATGGTTTGGTTGACAAGAAAATGTACAAAGAAACTGTATATAATGATCCGGTGGAAATTGCACAAGATATGACGCAAAAACTAAAAAAGGAAGAAAAATGTGATCTGATTGTTTGTCTTTCCCACTTAGGCTATAATTACAAAAATGACGAATCTAAAATTTGTGATTTGAAATTGGCTGAATTAACACAAGATATTGATTTAATTATTGGTGGACATACGCATACATTTCTTGACAAACCAACTATTGTAAAAAATAAAGCCGGCGAAAATGTATTAGTAAATCAGGTAGGTTGTTACGGAATAAACTTAGGTCGTATCGATTTTTATTTTGATAAAAATAAAGCTCACACCAATCAGGGAAAATCAATCATTGTATAATACTTTTCTTTGCCCTTTTGATCTTTCGAGAAAATATTCAACCATAAAATAGTAGGCCAAAATTTGTGTTATATCACGAATTAAAACGAGAACGACAGAGTGGGAAAAGTATTCATTGAAAATATAGAATATATCTGAAAATATATAACAAACTGCCATTAAGGACATGATTAAGGCAATGTGCGTACCTTTTGTAATATAACGTACAAAACAGAAATAACTCATAATACTAAGAACGATACCATAAAAAGTATAAAGTGCGTTATACTTTTTCATATTATCTGATTGCAGACTTAATACAGAAACGAGTAAATAAACGATAAAGATGACCACTATTGAGACTGGTAAAATGTCTTTCTTACTTAACTTAACTTTCTCGCGCTCTACTATAAAAATTTTCAAGAGAAGCAGATAAACTATCAAAAAACTTAAAACTGCACCAATTTCAGAAACCTCAACATCCATCAAATCAAATACCTGACCTACAAAGCAAAATAGAAATATAAAAGCTTCTGTTTTTCCTACTTTAGATTCGTTGCTGATAAAAAAATAAAAAAATATTGCTGGCAATACTATAGCTTTTGCATAGATTGCCAGAAAATCCTGCTCTGCCCAGTCAAAAATAATGGTCAGCAGCAACGCCATAAAATACAAAATCAACGACGGTTTATTCGCTTTCATTCAGTTTAGTTATAAAATCTTCCTCAGACAATATCGGAATATTTAATTTATTCGCTTTTTCTAATTTAGCAGGTCCCATATTATCTCCCGTGACTACAAAATCAGTTTTTGCAGAAATGGAGCTACCAACTTTTCCTCCATTATCTTCGATTGTTTTCTTTAATTCATCTCTCGAAAACTGAGCAAAAACCCCTGAAACAACAAAAGTTTTTCCGATGAATTTTTCTGTTGCATTGGGATTTATTTTTTCTACTATTTCAAATTGAACTCCATAACTTTTTAGGCGTTCAATTATTTTTTGATTTTCTTCATTTTCAAAAAACTCAATTACACTTCTTGCAATTCGTTCTCCAATTTCATCAACTAAAATTAGTTCCATTAAAGAAGCCTTCCTTAGTGCATCAATGTTTTTATAATGCTTCGCTAGTTTCTTAGCAACCGTTTCACCAACAAAACGAATTCCGAGTGCAAACAAAACACTTTCGAAAGGAATCTCTTTTGATTTCTCAACTCCATTTACCAGGTTTTCAGCTGATTTTTGCGCCATCCTTTCTAAAGGTAAGATATCATCAACCTTTAACTCGTATAAATCAGCATAATTATGAACCAATCCGTTATTGAATAATAATGCAACCGTTTCGCCACCAAGACCTTCAATATCCATTGCTTTTCTTGAAATATAATGTTGAATTCGGCCAATAATCTGGGGAGGACATCCGTAGAAATTCGGACAATAATGGTTTGCTTCACCTTCTGAACGAACCAATTCTGTCTGGCATTCCGGACAATGGGTTATATATTCTGTTTTTACTGAATTTTCAGGACGTTGTTCTAAATCGACAGCAATAATTTTTGGAATAATCTCTCCTCCTTTTTCAACAAAAACAGTATCATTTATTCTTATATCTAATTTCTCAATTTGATCTGCATTGTGCAAGGAAGCTCTTTTTACAATAGTTCCTGCCAATTGTACCGGTTCCAGATTTGCAACCGGAGTAATTGCTCCCGTACGTCCTACCTGATATGAAATTGATTTTAATTTAGTCGAAACCTGTTCTGACTTAAATTTATAGGCAATAGCCCAACGTGGTGATTTTGCAGTATATCCTAATTCTTGCTGATGCTGAATGCTGTTTACTTTAATAACTACTCCATCAGTTTCATACGGTAATTTATGGCGATGAATATCCCAATAATCTATAAAGTCAAAAACTTCATGCATATTACTAACAAGCTTGGCTTCGTTTGGAACCTTAAATCCCCAATTCCTTGCAGATTCCAGTCCTTCAATTTGAGAAGAAAAAGGCAAATTACTACTCGTTACCGAATATAATAAACATTCTAACGGGCGTTTTGCAACCTCAGCACTGTCTTGCAATTTTAAACTTCCTGAAGCTGTATTTCTAGGATTTGAATAAGGCGTTTCTCCAATTTCAATTAATTCCTGATTCATTTTTTCGAAACCTTTTAAAGGCAAAATAATTTCACCACGGATATCGAATTTGTCCGGATAATTTCCTTTTAGTTTTAACGGAATCGATTTTATCGTTTTGATATTATTTGTAACCTCATCTCCCTGAAAACCATCTCCTCTGGTTAATGCCTGAGTTAATTTTCCGTTTTCATAAGTAATACTAATAGAAGCACCGTCATATTTTAACTCGCAGGTGTACTCTAATTTAACATTCCCTAAAACTCTCTGAATTCGGTTTTCCCAATCTAATAAATCTTCTTTGGAATAGGAATTATCCAAAGAATACATGCGATATTGATGAGCAATAGTTTTGAAATTTTTGGTAACAGTTCCACCAACACGTTGTGTAGGCGAATGTTCATCAAAAAATTCTGGATTCTTTTCTTCCAGATCCTGAAGCTGCTTTAATTTAATATCAAAATCATAATCTGAAATTGTGGCATTATCTAACACATAATAATTGTAGTTGTGCTGATTAAGTTCTTCTCGTAAAGCCTGAATTGTTTCTTGAATACTCATAAAATATTAAAATGATGCGGATTGTAATGTTGAATAACTGAATATCAAAATTAGAATTATTTTCGCTGAAAAACATCAAAAAACAAAAGTTTTAAAAAATCAAAAATCAAGTTGCAAAAAGATGCAACTTGATTTTCTTCTTGTCCATTATTCTTAAAAAAGAATTAAACAAAACCAACTTCCAAATGGTTTCTTCGTTTTATACTTTATCACTGATTATCAAATAATTAGATCGTAAATATAAAACTATTTTTGGATAATGATAAAATCAGAACGTCTATTTAACAAATGCTCTTCTTCTGTACATTTTACTCCATTTTTACATTTATTAATCAATCGGCTTTCCCCATAACCAATTGCGCTTTCAATTCTGGATGGATCAATATCCTGTGAAACAATATAGTCTCGGGTTGACTTAGCCCTGTTATCAGAGAGTTTCAGGTTATATGCATCTTTTCCGCGCGAATCGGTATGCGATTCAATTTTGATTCTAATATTTGGAAATTTTTTCATTATAAAAACCACTTTTGTTAGCTCTTCAATTGCAAGTGGAGTGATATCATATTTATCGTAATCAAAGTAAATTGGGTTAACATCTACTTTTTCAACTCCTTTTTTCTTAACCACTAAGTCATCGTAGTTACTCAATTCAAAATTAACATCTTTGATCTCCCCTCCATTTTCGTTCGTAGTTTCTACTGTTTTATCATCGCTGCTATAATTTGGTTTTGCTGCGATCATTTTAACTAATTTTCCACACGGAACTTCAATGGCATATTTCCCTTCATAATTCGTTTTGGTTTCCCCAAGAACATCACTATAAGAATTATAAGCCATTATAGAAACATCAGCAAGTGGTAATTTTGTTTTGCGGTCTATTGCCATACCGGAGATGCTTTGGCTGCAAACAGGTTTTCCTTTGGTAAAGGAATAAATATCATCATCTCCTTTTCCTTCTGCTCTGTTTGAAGATACATAACCATAATTTTCCTGACTGTCAATTATGAAAGCAAAATCATCTTTATTACTATTAACTGGAGGACCTAAGTTTACCGGAATTGAGAAACTACCATCGGCTAAAAGTGAACTTTCGTACACATCCAAATCGCCGTAACCATAATGTCCATCAGAAGAAAAATACAGTTTTCCGTTACGGAAATATGGAAAAAGATCATTACCAATTGTATTAATCTTTGATCCAAGGTTAACAGGAGAACTCATCGTTCCGTCTGCAGCAATTTTTACGTAATATAAATCGGTTTCTCCAATACCTCCCGGCATATCTGATGCAAAGAAAAGCCATTGTCCGTCTTCGCTTAAAGAAGGATGCCCAACAGAATAATCATCACTATCAAAGAAAACCTTTTGAGGATTCTCTAATTTGTTATTTACAATATTGCCTTTGATAATTTGAAAATTATTCGTTTTGGTTTCATCAATAACCAATTTATTCTTTTTAACGATGTTTGTCGAATAATAAATTGTTTTTCCCGTTGAATCAAAAGAAGCGGTTGCTTCATGATACTTGGTCATTACATTTGGAAGGAATACTGTTTCATTAAACAAACTTCCATCGGCAGGATTTCTTTCAGCAGTATACAAATTCAAAAAAGGCTGATTGTTCCAGGTATATAATTTTTCGCTAAACTTCGTTGTATCCCTTGCAGAAGTAAAGACAACCCTATCCTGAAAAAAAGTAGCACCAAAATCAGATTTACTTGTATTAATATCCAGATTTTTAATTGTATAAAGAGATTTCGCTTTAGATAAACTATCCATTTGCTTTTTTTGAGCAACATATTTATTTATTTCGTTCTGATCTCCTTTTTTAGAAAGATATTCTTTTGTCATTTTATCTGCTTCATCATAATCCATAACCCCTTTTAAGGACTGAATATAACGCAGATAGTAGATGTCTGTCAAATTATTACCTTGTACCTCGTATAATTTTTTGTACCATTTTAAAGCATTTCTGGCATCTGAAATAAAATAATACGAGTCGGCGGCATTCTTTAACGTTTGTGCTGTAGGGCTTTTAATACTCTGTAAAATTTCTTCGTAGGCTTTTGAAGCATCTGCGTAAGCATAATTTCTAAACAGAGCATCTGCCTTTTTTAAATTAGTCTGAGCAAAACTAAACGTAAAACTCAAAACTAAACTTAGGATATATAATTTTTTCATAGGTTTTACTTTTAGAAGAAGCGAGGAGATTTGATTTTACTTTCTTTTTTGTTAAACTGATAACGCAAAATAATTTCATGCGACCCATCATTGTACTTATTCAGCTCGCTAACGGTGTAATCAAATGCATATCCGATATAAAAACTTTTAGATATTTGAAAACCTGCCAGAATGCTTATAGAATCGTCTGTTCTATAAGAACCACCTATCACAAATTTTTCAGCAATCATAAAATTCGCCGAAATATCAGCAGTTAATGGTGCTCCACTTACTGCCTTTACTAAAAATGCGGGTTTGAATTTTAAATTTGGATTTAAATCAAAAACGTAGCCTCCCATTAGGTAATAATGCAAACGATCATAGTTTACCGATTCCTGAATATCATCGTAATAATTACTCTGAATAAAACTCGGAACCGAAAGTCCTACATACCATCTGTCAGTATAATAATAAACTCCCGCCCCAACGGCTAATTTTGCCTGATTGTCAATGTTCTGATTTAGCAAAACATCATTTGGATCGTAATATCTCCCTTTTGACCAGTCCACATTTAACATTCTCATACCTGCTTTAAGACCAAATGCTAATCTTTTTTCATATCCAAGAGGAATAGAATAGGCAAAATTTCCATCAATGTATAATTCGTTTGATGGACCAATTTTATCATTAACAATACTTAACCCAAGACCTATTTGCTCATTTCGAAGCGGTGATTGAATAGTGAATGATTGCGTCTCTGGTGCTCCATCAATTCCAATCCATTGTGAGCGATATAAAAGAGCTGCTTCTAAAGTGCCGGTAGACCCAGCATAAGCTGGATTTACCGCCATAGTGTTGTACATATATTGTGTGTACTCCGGATCTTGCTGTGCACTGACGCAAACCGAGATAAAAGAACATATTATGATGAAATACGTTTCTAATGATTTTATATATAGTTTCATAACGATACTTATTTAGTTTAATTAATTAGATGATTAATATAGCTGCTTATCTCATTATAGATAACCATCCTTTTTTAACCGTTCCGTTTCCAATGTCTATCACATAAAAATAAGTACCTGTAGGCAACATATCTCCTCTATTTATAACTCCAGATACATTGGCAGTTCCGTTCCAATCATTTTCATAATGTTGTTTGCTGTATACTAATGCACCATATCTGTTATAAACTTTTAACTCATTGTTTGGATAGGATTCAATACAGTCTATTCTGAAAAGATCATTTGTTCCGTCATTATTTGGAGTAAACTCGTTATAAACGGTCAAACAAACAGGCTCAACAGAAGCTGAAGCAGTATTGTTTGTTGCATCAACATCTAAAGGAGTTGAAATTTCAATAGTTGCAACATTTAAGTAATCACCTGCAGGTAATACTTCAGCTACGATCGTAAGGGTTACGCTTTGACCAGCATTTAGTGTTGGAATTGTCCAAAGTGTTGTTGTTGGATCGTATGTTCCTGAAGTTGTGCTTGTACTAACTAAGTCATAACCGCTAGGCAATAAATCACTTATCACAGTATTTATAAAATTACCTTCCCCAACATTATTCACTGTTACAGTAAAGGTCACCTGCTCTCCAAAATTTGGTTTAGGATTATTAACTGTATTCGTAATTGTTAAATCAGAACATGTAGCTACAACCACATTTAGAGATTTAGTCGTAGTTTCATCACAGTTATTGGTATATGTTACTGTTACAGTACCAGGCCCCACATCAGACCATGAAATAGTTGCAGAACCATCAGCATTACCTCCGCCTGAAGTAATTGTTCCGTTTGTTACTGACCACACATAATTGGATTTTCCATTCGCAATTGAATATGTTACACCTTGGAAAACACAAGGAGTATCATCAGAAGATGCAAGTTGTACTAAAGCATCATCTTCGAAATTGATTGTTACTCCAAGTCTTGTGGCACTAGCACAACCATTTGTTGTGTTATTAAGTGCTGTTGCATAATATGTTCCAGCTGTAAGCTGTGTATTAGCTGCTAAAGGTGTACCTCCAGTTGCTGAAGAATACCAAACTATATCTGTCTCGTTTACCAATATATCAACAAGCGTTGGCAATTTAGACAAACAGAATGTTTGTGTAGTTCTTGGTGTAGTTACTACACGAGGGACATTCACATTTACTACAACTGCTAATCTTACTGGATTTTCACAGCTCACTGTACTTGCGACAGCACCATAATAAGTTCCGGTAACCAAAGCTGTTGTTGCTGGCAACGCAGTTCCGCCAGTTGCTGTACTATACCAAATTACATTTGCTTCATTAACCTGAATATCAGCAACGGTAGATGTGTTTAATGTACAGAAGTTTTGAGTGCCAGAATTTGTAGTTGGTGTCGCGGCAGGGTTTACAATTGTTATAGTTACCTGCAAACGAGTTGCACTTTTACATCCAGTTACAGCATCTGTAATTTCTCCAAAATAGATACCAGACGTTAAAGTTGTCGTTGTTGGAATTGGTGTTCCGCCACTAGCACTGCTGAACCAAACAACATTACTTTCGTTTACCTGAATATTAGCAAACGTTGGAGCAATGTTTATACAAAAACTCTGAGCAACATTATCCGTTGTTGGAGTATTTGAACTTCCAACAGTAACTGTTACTTTTAGTCTTATACTACTTTCACAACCTGTAGTTGCATCTTTTAAAGCTGCATAATAATCTCCATTTACTAAAGCTGTAGTTGAAGCAATTGCTGTTCCACCGGTTAAAGCTGTGTACCAAACAACATTACTTTCGTTAACCTGAATGTCTCCAACAGTTGGATTATTTTCAGAACAGAAAGCTTGAGCAAGAGCTGTTGTCGTTGGTGTAGCCGGATCAGTTACACTGATAGTTACTGATAATCTTGCAGTGCTTTCGCATCCTGTTGCTGGATCTTTGATTACTGCAAAATAAGTTCCGCTTGTAAGTGCATTAGTCGATGGAATAACTGTTCCACCAGTTAATGCTGTATACCAAACTATATTGGCTTCATTCAACTGAACACTTGCAAATGTTGGCGCATCTGCCAAACAGAAGTTTTGAGTTCCAGCCGTTACCAAGGTTGGTGTACCTGGATCGGTAACACTAATCGTTACTGATAATCTTGCAGCGCTTTCACATCCTGTTGTTGGATCTTTGATCACTGCAAAATAAGTTCCACTTGTCAAGGCATTTGTTGATAGAATAACTGTTCCACCTGTTAAAGCTGTGTACCAAACTATATTGGCTTCATTCAACTGAATGCTTGCAAATGTTGGTGCATCTGCCAAACAGAAGTTTTGTGTGCCAGCAGTTACTAAAGTTGGTGTACCCGGGTCAGTTACGTTAATCGTAACTGATAATCTTGCAGCGCTTTCGCATCCTGTTGTTGGATCTTTGATTACTGCAAAATAAACCCCACTAGTCAATGTCGCTGTTGCTGGAATTAAAGTTCCTCCGCTTAATGAATCATACCATACTATATTTGCTTCATTCAACTGAACACTTGCAAATGTTGGTGCATCTATCAAACAGAAGTTTTGAGTTCCTGCCGTTACCAAGGTTGGTGTACCTGGATCGGTAACACTAATCGTTACTGATAATCTTGCAGTACTTTCGCATCCTGTTATTGGATCTTTGATTACTGCAAAATAAGTTCCGCTTGTAAGTGTATTAGTTGATGGAATTACTGTTCCACCTATTAAAGCTGTGTACCAAACTATATTGGCTTCATTCAACTGAACACTTGCAAATGTTGGCGCATCTGCCAAACAGAAGTTTTGAGTTCCTGCTGTTACCAAGGTTGGTGTACCAGGATCGGTAACACTAATCGTTACTGATAATCTTGCAGCGCTTTCGCATCCTGTTATTGGATCTTTGATCACTGCGAAATACGTTCCGCTTGTAAGTGCATTAGTTGATGGAATAACTGTTCCACCTGTTAATGCAGTATACCAAACTATATTGGCTTCATTCAACTGAATGCTTGCAAATGTTGGTGCATCTGCCAAACAGAAGTTTTGTGTGCCAGCAGTTACTAAAGTTGGTGTACCCGGGTCAGTTACGTTAATCGTAACTGATAATCTTGCAGCGCTTTCACATCCTGTTGTTGGATCTTTGATCACTGCGAAATACGTTCCGCTTGTAAGTGCATTAGTTGATGGAATAACTGTTCCACCTGTTAATGCAGTATACCAAACTATATTGGCTTCATTCAACTGAATGCTTGCAAATGTTGGTGCATCTGCCAAACAGAAGTTTTGAGTTCCTGCTGTTACCAAGGTTGGTGTACCAGGATCGGTAACACTAATCGTTACTGATAATCTTACAGCACTTTCACATCCTGTTGCTGGATCTTTGATTACTGCAAAATAAGTTCCGCTTGTAAGCGCATTAGTTGATGGAATTACTGTTCCGCCAGTTAATGCTGTATACCAAACTATATTCGCTTCATTCAACTGAACACTTGCAAATGTTGACGCATCTGCCAGACAGAAGTTTTGAGTTCCAGCCGTTACCAAGGTTGGTGTACCAGGATCGGTAACACTAATCGTTACTGACAATCTTGCAACGCTTTCGCATCCTGTTATTGGATCTTTGATTACTGCAAAATAAGTTCCGCTTGTAAGTGTATTAGTTGATGGAATTACTGTTCCACCTGTTAAAGCTGTGTACCAAACTATATTGGCTTCATTAAACTGAACACTTGCAAATGTTGGTGCATCTGCCACACAGAAGTTTTGTGTGCCAGCAGTTACTAAAGTTGGTGTACCCGGGTCAGTTACGTTAATCGTTACTGATAATCTTGCAGCACTTTCGCATCCTGTTGTTGGATCTTTGATTACCGCAAAATAAGTTCCGCTTGTAAGTGTATTAGTTGATGGAATTACTGTTCCACCTGTTAAAGCTGTGTACCAAACTATATTGGCTTCATTCAACTGAATGCTTGCAAATGTTGGCGCATCTATCAAACAGAAACTTTGAGTTCCAGCCGTTACTAAAGTTGGTGTACCAGGATCGGTAACACTAATCGTTACTGACAATCTTGTAGCGCTTTCGCATCCTGTTGTTGGATCTTTGATTACTGCGAAATAAGTTCCGCTTGTAAGCGCATTAGTTGATGGAATTACTGTTCCGCCAGTTAATGCTGTATACCAAACTATATTGGCTTCATTCAACTGAACACTTGCAAATGTTGGCGCATCTGCCAAACAGAAGTTTTGAGTTCCTGCCGTTACCAAGGTTGGTGTACCCGGGTCAGTTACGTTAATCGTTACTGATAATCTTGCAGCGCTTTCACATCCTGTTATTGGATCTTTGATTACTGCGAAATAAGTTCCGCTTGTAAGTGCATTAGTCGATGGAATTACTGTTCCGCCAGTTAATGCTGTATACCAAACTATATTGGCTTCATTTAACTGAATACTTGCAAATGTTGGTGCATCTATCAAACAGAAGTTTTGAGTTCCTGCTGTTACCAAGGTTGGTGTACCTGGGTCTGCAACATTAATCGTAACTGATAATCTTGCAGCACTTTCGCATCCTGTTGTTGGATCTTTGATTACTGCAAAATAAGTTCCGCTTGTAAGTGCATTAGTTGATGGAATTACTGTTCCGCCAGTTAATGCTGTATACCAAACTATATTGGCTTCATTCAACTGAATACTTGCAAATGTTGGCGCATCTATTAAACAGAAACTTTGAGTTCCTGCTGTTACCAAGGTTGGTGTACCAGGATCGGTAACACTAATCGTTACTGATAATCTTACCGCACTTTCACATCCTGTTGTTGGATCTTTGATTACTACAAAATAAGTTCCGCTTGTAAGCGCATTAGTTGATGGAATTACTGTTCCACCTGTTAAAGCTGTGTACCAAACTATATTGGCTTCATTTAACTGAATACTTGCAAATGTTGGCGCATCTGCCAGACAGAAGTTTTGAGTTCCAGCCGTTACTAAAGTTGGTGTACCAGGATCGGTAACACTAATCGTTACTGACAATCTTGTAGCGCTTTCGCATCCTGTTGTTGGATCTTTGATTACTGCGAAATAAACCCCACTAGTCAATGTCGCTGTTGCTGGAATTAAAGTTCCTCCGCTTAATGAATCATACCATACTATATTTGCTTCATTCAACTGAACACTTGCAAATGTTGGTGCATCTATCAAACAGAAGTTTTGAGTTCCTGCCGTTACCAAGGTTGGTGTACCAGGATCGGTAACATTAATATTAATAGCCAATCTAACAATACTTTCACAAGTAGTTATAGGATCTTTTATTGCTGCGTAATACGTTCCGGATGTTAATACTGTTGTTACTGGAATTAAATTTCCACCAGTTATAGCATCGTACCAAACAATATTGGTAGCCGGGCTAACATTTATACTTGCAAATGTCGGCGCATCTGCTAAACAGAACTCCTGAGTCGTATCTGTAATTACCGGAGTACCAGGATCTGTAACACTAATATTAATAGCCAATCTAACATTACTTTCACAGGTTGTTGTTGGATCTTTTATTGCTGCATAATACGTTCCTGATGTTAATGTTGCTGTTGATGCAATTAGGTTTCCACCAGTTAGAGCATCATACCAAACAATATTTGTGGCCGGGCTAACATCTATACTTGCAAATGTTGGTGCATTAACCACACAGAATTCCTGAGTCGTTCTGTTAATTATTGGAGTTCCAGGATCAGTCACACTGATATTAATAGCCAATCTAACATTACTTTCGCAAGTTGTCGCCGGATCTTTTATGGCTGCGTAATATGTTCCACTTGTCAATACTGTTGTGGATGGAATTACTGTTCCACCTACTAAAGCGGTGTACCAAACGATATTTGCCGCAACTGCCGGACTTACATTAATTGTGCTAAATGTCGGTGCATTTACCAAACAGAATTCCTGATCGGTATCTGCAATTACTGGTGTTCCAGGATCTGTTACACTAATTGAAATAGCCAATCTAACATTGCTTTCGCAAGTTGTTGTTGGATCTTTTATAGCTGCATAATATGTTCCACTTGTCAATACTGTTGTTGATGGAATTAAATTTCCACCTGTTAGAGCATCATACCAAACAATATTTGTCGCCGGGCTAACATTTATACTTGCAAATGTTGGCGCATTTACCAAACAAAATTCCTGAGTAGTATCTGTAATAATTGGCGTACCTGGATCAGTTACACTAATTGTAATAGCTAATCTAACACTACTTTCACAAGTAGTTATCGGATCTTTAATTGCTGCATAATACGTTCCTGATGTTAATGTCGCTGTTGAAGCTATTAAGTTTCCACCATTTAACGCATCATACCAAACAATATTTGTGGCCGGGCTAACATCTATACTTGCAAAAGTTGGAGCATTTACCAGGCAAAATTCCTGAGTAGTATCTGTAATAATTGGTGTACCTGGATCAGTTACTGTTACTGTAACTAATAATCGGACTGAACTTTCGCAACCAGTAATCGGATCTAAAATTCCTGCATAATAAGGACCATTAGCCAAGGCTGTTGTTGTTGCCAATGCAGTTCCTCCACTTGGTATGTTATACCATACTACATTTGCTTCATTTACCTGAAGATTAGCAATTGTTGGATTACTAACCTGACAGAAATCCTGAGTTGAGTCAGTAGTTGTTGGTGTTTCTGGGTCATTAACAGTTACAGTAACGACTTTAAGTTCACCGTTTTTATTCTGACATGTATTATCACTTGAAACCGCTACATAATAAGCCATAGGACTCATAGCTGTCGTTAATCCTGCAGCTGTCAAAACTCCAGTGCCGCTAATTGTATAGCTTACCCCACCTATTACACCAGTAAAGACAGGTTGAGTTTTATTAGCATCTAAATACCAGAAATATACAGGATTTGCTAAAGTACTTGTCGGTGTCAAGGTAGCAACTGTATTGTGGCAAATAGAAGCATTGTCTACTACGATATCAGTTTCAAGTGAACTTGGTAAAATCGTGAATGTAACTAATTTTCTATCTGCTGGCGCAGTTGCACAAAATTGTGTTGAACTAACTCCAACATAATAGGTATACGTTCCTGGGGCTAATCCAATCAATTCTAATTTTGCTGTTGATTCGCTTAGCGCAGTTTGAGTTGTACCATTAAAACTATACCAATGATAGACAGGATTTGTTAGGGCTGGCGTTCCACTTAAAAATGCATCCAATGTGACTGTACCACTTTCACTACAAATGATAGTGTTATTTCCTCCATTTATTGTCACATTTGCTATTGCAGTTGCAGGAGTTGTTGGACCTATTACTACCGTAACTTCTCCTCTTTCTAAAGCAGGACATCCGTAACGAATTGGCTGGATATAATATTTATAAGTACCAGCAGCTAATGTAGCAGGAAGTGTAAACGTTTGACCATTAGCCACTACATTTCCTCCTGTTGGAGAATCATACCAGACATAATTAGCACAAGCTTTTGTGTCAACTGCGAGCTCCAGCTCTTGTCCTGGACAAGCAGTAATATTATTATCGTCGTCACTACCATTAACTTTAGTATTAGTTACACGATCAATAGTATGAACCCTAAGCTGATCTATTAAGGTAGCAGCACCTCCAAATGTAATTACTACCTTGTCATATGGCTGTGTTTGTGGTGAGATAATTGTCATTGCCATCGTATCACCAGAAAGTAGTTTCAAAGTCAATAAACTGCTATTACTTTGTATTGGTCCACCAACAGCTATATTTCCAGAATAAAGCTGAATAGTAAATCCTCCAAGTAAACCAACTGTCAACACTGTTTGTGGTTTTGAAATCGTAATTCGCAAACTATCTCCCACCATTGAAGGTGTTCTAAAAGTTGCAGTTAATTCGGCTGCAGCAAGTACTCCTACTCCCGTAAACATGGTTGCATAAGTAGAAACGTCGCCATCAGCTACATTAAATGGATTAGAAACACCCACTGTAGATGTTAATGCTCCAACTCCTAAATCTCTTACTCCAGAGAAAACATCTTCTATATCACCTTGTCCACAAGCGATTTGTGTTACTTGTTTTTTGTAATAAGCGTCATAGACATTTACATTTTGCGCTACGCTTAAGATAGAGCCAAGTTGTACTCTAATACCATCATAATCCTGAGGACCAGAGCCATTAGAAGGAACAAATGTATATTCAAATGAGTTTTGACCTGGTAATAAATTCAACAATGATCCTGATACGGATTGTAAAACTCCAATGTCAATAGGATTATTAGATCCATCACGTTTAGTACCTACTACAGAAACATTCTGTCCTACTGCAAGGACGCTATTTTCTAAACCTAGTTTTACTGTAACCGGAGTTCCTTTAGGAATAGTTGTTGGCCATTGTAAATTTTGCCAGGTAGTTCCGATTCCTAAAAGGCCTAAACCTGTTGTTATTGTAGAGTAAGTACTCGGATTACCATCAGCACCCAACGTTCCATTTGTTACTACTCCTGTAATAATTGAATCTGATGATTGAGAATTAGCATAGACTCTTTCTAATAATACATCGCAATCTACAGGATCAATAACACTAATAGTTACCGTCTGGCTAGTGGTACAAGATCCATTACTGGCAATTACTGTATAAGTATAAATACCTACAGTACTAAGAACTCCAGTATTATTTGATGGTAAAGGATTCCCCTGAGGATCGTACCAAGTGATTGTTCCATTGGATGTTGCTGCCAAAGCCGCCGAAGATCCTTTTGTAATTACTACAGAACTTGTAACTCCTGTTAATGTTGGTAATGGATTTACCGTCACTGTTACCGGTAATTTAACCGATGGACAATCAACACCCGCTGTTTGAGCCTGAATTGAATAAATTCCGGTAACGGTAATATTCTCTGCAGCTAAATCTGTTATTGGATTATTTGATGGATCAAAGAAAGTATAAGTAGTGTTTCCTGATACATCAAAATTTGTGATAGCATCTTTTAGATTAGCTTTACCACAACGAACAAGTGGAGTTTGAACTGTTAAAGCAGAACCTGTTGGATAATTTACAACCACTTCTTTCAAAGTTCCATTTATATTCTCACAAACACCTCCGTTAAGAACAGAAACATAATAAGTATAAGGAGCATTTGCAGCAATAAGTCCACTAATAGTTAAAGCACCTGTTGTACCATCTTTAACATAAGTTACTCCGCCAACAGTTCCTGATGTAATCTCAACTGTTTTATTTTGATCTGTATAATATTTAAATGTCGCTCCAGCTAAAGCCGATGTTGGAGCCAAAACAATACCTCCCCCACAAGAAGCCGTCAAAGGACTTGCAATTGTAATATTTGCATCCGTTGGAACATCTAATACATTAACCGTAACAGGTTGACGAACACTATTAATACATGTACCACGTGCTGCTTCTAAATAATAAGTTGTGGTAGAAGTTAATGAAAGAGTTGGATTAACAGCCACTATATTTCCACCAGTTGGAGCATCATACCAGGCAAATGTTTCTGTTCCAGTAGAAGATGCAGATAATGTAGCAGTTCCTCCTGAACAAATTGGCGCTGCTGCTCCGGTTATTGTAGCATTTGGAAATCTATAAGAAGCGTCATAAATTCTTAAAGTAGTTAATAAACCAACTAATGCTCCCAATCTGATATCAACTCTATTAAATGCTGCAGTTGCTGGATAACTAACCTTAAATTTATTTCCTGACAAAACCTGTAAATTCAATAGACTATTGTTTACTGCAAGCCTTCCAGGATTTGCAACCCCTCCATTTGAAGTTCCTATACTTACAGATCCTAATAATGCTATATCAGCAAGTCCACCAGGTAATTCTAATATGACATCAATAATGTCTCCCGTCTGACCAGGTGTTGCAAAAGTTAGTTCTTGTTGTATATATGAATTAAGAACCCCCGCAGTAATAGTCAGAGAAGCAAATGTATTTGCATTTCCATCAATAGAATTACCCGTATTACTACCATTACATAAAACACATAATAAGCCAGGGTCAACAGTTACAGCTTCCGTACTTGGCTGTAAACAAGTACTAACTGTACTAATTACTATTACATTAATTGCAGCTCTAGTACTACTAGTACAGTCTGATGAAGATCTCGCTTGTACATAAAACGTTCTATTGGTATTTAGAGTCGGAGTAGTATAAGTGCTAGAATTTGGTTGCAAAAGATTTCCGCCCGTTGGTGCATCATACCAATCATAAGTAATTCCTGAGGTAGTTGCAACTGATAAAGTAACTGTCTGACCAGACTGAATAATTACATTTGAGGAAGTAGGAACAGGCACTGAAGGTCTTGGATTTACATTTACCGGAACCGATGTACGAGTTGGACTTAAACAAGTACCAATTACAGCCTCAACATGATAAGTTATAGAAGCTGATAAAGATGGTGTTGTGTAAGATGTACCTGTAAATAATAAGTTTCCACCAGTGGCAGCATCATACCAATTATAGATAGTGCCGACAACTGGTGATTGTACAACTATTGTCGTTGTTCCTCCACTACATACATTTAAAGGACTAGCAACAACCGTTGCTGGTGCCACAGGATTAGTAACTGTAATAGTAATAGGATTTCTTTCACTATTTATACAACCATTACGAGTAAGTTCGACATAATAAGTTGTGTTGGCTGTTAAGGCAGGAGTTGTATAGTTAGCTGTACTGGACAATAAAGTTCCTGCTGTTGCAGCATCATACCAGCTGATTGTTTCACCTGCATCTAATGATGCTGTCAAAGTAGTTGTTCCGCTACAAATAGTTTTATTTCCTGAAATTACAGGTGCTTTATATCTGTAAGTTGCCTGATAAATGTCTAAACTCGTTAGAGCTGTTACTATTCCACCCAGTCTTATTTCGACACGATTAAAATTGGCTCCGGCAACTATGCTGGCTTTAAAACGATTTCCCGATAGTAATTGTAAAGTAACCAAGGAGTTATTTAGAAAAACCCTATCGCCATTATAAGTACTTCCATTATAAGTTGCCAAACTAACCGCTCCTAATAATGAAAGATCGGCAATTCCACCCGGCAATTCCAATTCAACATCTACAATATCTCCTGCTTTTCCAGGATTATTAAATTGTAAGGTTTGCTGAATCCATCCGTTTAATAAACCTACCGGAAGAGTAAGTCTGGCCGCAGTAGCAATATTTCCATCTACAGAATTGTTTGGTGTTGCTGAAGAACAAAGTAAACACAATCCGTTTTGCGTTGTTTGTTGACTATTGGCTTCTAAACAAGTTCCTAAGGGAGTTGCCAAAACTGTAACTGTAACAGGTACTCTGGTGGCACTTACGCAGCCACCAACAGTATTGCGTGATTCAACATAATAAGTTTTAGTCGCTGTTAAAATAGGAGTTGTAAAAGTATTTGAATCTCCTAATAATTTTGTTCCATCTGTTGGAACATCATACCAGTCCAAAACAACATTTGCCTCAGTAGTTGAAGCATTTAAAGTCGCATTTTGCCCGGATAATATCGATACACTTTGTGTCAGTACCGTTGCTAGTGCAGGAATTGGTGTTGAAGTAACAGTAACCGTAGTTCGGGTTGATGAACTACATGCCCCAATTGATGCTTCTACATAAAAAGTAGTAACACCGGTTGGTACAGTTGGTGTATATGTAGTTCCCGTTGCCAGGGCTACGCCTCCCGTTTGTACATCATACCAGGAATAGGTTGTTCCGGCTACCGGATTTGCAACAGATAACGTAGTCGCCTGCGTTGGTCCTGAAGAACAAATCGTCGTGCCGGTAGTACTGATAGTAGGTAACACAGGGTCGGTAATGGTTATGATAACAGGATTTCTTTCACTATTTACACAGCCATTACGAGTAATTTCAACATAATAAGTTGTGTTGGCTGTTAAGGCAGGAGTCGTGTATGCATCTGTACTGGACAATAAAGTTCCTGCTGTTGCAGCATCATACCAGCTGATTGTTTCACCTGCATCCAATGTTGCTGTCAAAGTGGTGGCAGTTCCACTACAAATAGTTTTATTGCCTGAAATTACAGGTGCTTTATATCTGTAAGTTGCCTGATAAATATCTAAACTCGTTAGAGCTGTTACCACTCCACCTAATCTAATTTCGACACGATCAAAATTGGCTCCGGCAACAACACTTGCTCTAAAGCGATTTCCTGATAGTAATTGCAAAGTAACCAAAGGGTTATTAGTAAAAATTCTATCATTGTTGTATGTTGCTCCATTATAAGTTGCCAAACTAACCGCTCCTAATAATGAAATATCGGTAATTCCACCCGGCAATTCCAATTCAACATCTACAATATCTCCTGCTTTTCCAGGATTATTAAATTGTAAGGTTTGCTGAATCCATCCGTTTAATAAACCTACCGGAAGAGTAAGTCTGGCCGCAGTAGCAATATTTCCATCTACAGAATTATTTGGTGTTGTTGAAGAACAAAGTAAACACAATCCGTTTTGCGTTGTTTGTTGACTATTGGCTTCTAAACAAGTTCCTAAGGGAGTTGCCAAAACTGTTACTGTAACAGGTACTCTGGTGGCACTTACGCAGCCACCAATAGTATTGCGTGATTCAACATAATAAATTTTAGTTGCAGTTAAAGCTGGAGTTATAAAAGTATTTGAATTTTCTAATAATCTCGTTCCTCCTGTTGGAACATCGTACCAGTCCAAAACAACATTTGCTTCAGTAGTTGAAGCATTTAAAGTAGCATTTTGTCCCGATAATATTGATACACTTTGTGTCAGTACCGTTGCTAGTGCAGGAACTGGTGTTGAAGTAACAGGAACAGCAGTTCGTGTTGGTGTTTTACATGCTCCAATTGATGCTTCTACATAAAAAGTAGTAACACCTGTTGGTACAGTTGGTGAATAAGTTGTTCCTGTTGCCAGGGCTATACCGCCAGCTGGCACACTAAACCAGGAATAGGTTGTTCCGACTACCGGGTTTTCGACTGATAATGTAGTCGCCTGAGTTGGTCCTGAAGAACAAAATGTGGTCCCTGTACTGCTAATAATTGGCAATATAGGATCAATAACGTTTATGGTTACCGGTAATCGCTCGTCGCTTTCGCAATCGCCAACTCTTGAAGTACTTACATAATAAGTAGTTGTAGTTGTTAAAGCGGGAGTAGTAAATGTGCCAACGTTTGAAAGTGCCGTGGTTGATGTTGGAGAATCATACCAGGCTAATGTTGTTCCTGCTGCCGCAGTTGCTGAAAGTGCAATAGATTGGCCCGAGCATATTGATTGTGTCTCACCTCCCGTAATAGTAGGCTTTGCAAATTGCAAGCGCACATCATAAATCCTTAAGCTTACCAATACAGATAAAAGTCCTCCAGATTGAATCTGAATCTGATTTGCATCTCCTGGTAGTGTATATCTTATTACTGCAGAATTGGTAGCAGATAATAATTGAAGATTTAATAGCGGATTATTCATCGCTACCGGGCCACCAACATTTGTTGATCCATTTTTTGCCTGAATAGTTGCATTTGCCAACAAATCAACATCTAGCAGTCCATTACCTTCACCAAAATATATAACTATTTGGTCGCCTGCCTTTGCAGTCTGGCTAAAATGTAATGTCTCTTGTGCAAAACACAGCAAACCAAGCGTATTTGTAATCGACGCGTAAGTTGTCATGCTCGAATCGAATGCATTATTGGGATTCGTCACACTCATTCCTACACATAAAACACCACCCGTACTATTTGTCTGGGAATCTGGTCTACAAAAGGTTTGTGCAAAGTTTTTATTACAAAAGAGTAATAAAAAGAGTAAAAATAACAATCTCTTCTTTACAATGAGATCATAAAAAGTAAAAGTTTTTTTCATAATTTGGAAGATTAGAAAATGGACAATAAAATACCTGTTGCGATAAGCACGTATGCTTAGGCAATTTTAAAAAACGTTAATAATCAGCTACTTAAAATGAAATTTAAAATATCAGATGTCTACTATTTTAAACTACATTTCATTAAAAAAATCGCGTATACAGAAGTATACAAAGACCACTTCTTATTCTTTTGAATAAAAAATGTCTCAAAAACTTTGGTGGAATATTGATATGAATCAATTTCCAAATAAACAGAGTGATTTGTTAGGTAGTTAATTTTCAGAAAAGAAAATCTATGTCTATTAGCAGAATTTGGGGAATTCTATTAAATATTGAGAGTATGTGTCAATTCGATAAAATGTTGATTAGACACCTTATCATTATTTAGAAAATTTACAAAATTCTAAAATTTGAAAACATTATTTAATATCAAGGATTATCAATAAAAAAATTACGACAATACCTTTTATATACAAAACCGCAGACTGGGCTTGTTACATAAAAAGCTGACGTAATATTGACTTTTTTGAAAAACGTTTATAATTAGATTGAAATTTGCTTTTTTTTGCACAAGCTTAATTCTATCTGAAAGAATAAAAAATAAGGCTAAAATAATTTGAAGACCTAATGCAAATTTGATAAGTAGAGTAATTGTCAATTCCATAAGCAAATTAATTAAGTTATTTTAAAAAAACCTTTAAGCTCTAATGCAATAAAAAATCTTTACTAATATTTTATTTCATTCAAAAAGGAAAGGAAATTTAGTTCTCATAAAGTGTCTTTGCAAAAACATTTTGTTTAACCTTTCTTTCACTAAAATTAATTAAAATGAAAATATAAAACAAGAATAAAATTCTTATTTTTTAAATTATAAAAAATAGCTATGTGTTAAAATGGGGTGCAAAATAGCAGGAAAAATGGCACTTTTACGGATAAAACAAACGTTAATACATCACAAAAAAAAATTAATATATTTTAACAGAGTGCAATAAAAGAAAGTTTAAACTTACAAAAATAAAAAGTATTCGATTGAAACAGGCTTAAACAAGTAGATTTTAACTTATATAACATTGATTATCAATAAAAAAGATATTTTATTTCATTATTGAGAAAAAAAGCGTAGAAATACGGGGTAAAAAAAATATAAAAGTTTAAACAAAAGTTAAAAAAATAAAAAAAGACAAACAATTTAACAATCATTGTTTGCCTTTCTTAGAGCTTATTTTTGACTTACTTAAATCTTAAGATTCCAAAATAGTATTAATTTGTTTGAACAATTGACCGTCACTTAAAAAAGCACCTTGCTGAATCAATTCAAAAATAGATGCATTTCTGTCTTCAGTAAATACTTTTTTTCCAACTTTCATTTCAATCGTTTCTGTAAACATATTATCACTTAGCCATTGCAAACCATCCTTAGTTAAAAAATCTGTTTCCGGAACCATTGATTTTAATACTATTGACTGAACGTGTGTTTCAAAACATTGAAACAAAAAGATGTGATTTTTTGAAAAATGCTCTAAAAATTCTGCTCTTGATAAAACACCTTCCCAGATCAAATCAGAAAAAACATCTAGTTCCTGTTCAGCAACCTCAGGTTTATTTATTTTAAGAGAATCCCATTCCGCTTTATCAATAGCCTGTGTAGCCAAAAAGCTGGCAAATTCTGCGTGCAATTCATCAAATTGCTCTTTTGTAAGTCTTGCGTATTTCATTTATTTTTTTCTTTAAACATTCTAAAAAGAGCTTTACCATTTTTTGCTGTAAATATTCAAAAAAAAGCCCCCGCAAATGCGAGGGCAAATTTATAACTTTTTTTCCTTTACTAGAAAATGTATCTGATACCAAATTGCATTTGCCATCTTGATGTTAAACTGGCATCATAGCTAAACGTTTTTGTTGGTGCATTATTGAAGGTATAAGTTGGTGTATTTCCTGCAACAGTCACACCAATTGGCTGAACACTGGTTGGAACCTGAACAACTCCCCAATCTGAGTTTATAAAATTTCCGAAATTCAAAATATCAATGCTAAATTGAATTGTATTCTTTTTTTCTGAAGCAGATGAAACTCTAAAATTATAATCTTGTAATAGCTTTAAATCGCATCTTCCTCTCCATGGAGATATTGCCCCATAACGATCTGCATATTGTCCTCTTCTGTCTCTCATATACTTATCCTGAGCTATAAATTTATCAAAAGCGTCAGCCTGACCAGCTCCACTAAAAGTCATCTGGCCAATTTCTGCAGTTGTAGGTATATATATTAAATCATTTACAGATGAACCGTCTCCATTAATATCGCCTCCATAGGTATAATTAAAACGTCCTCCCTGTGCATATTCTAAGAATGTTGAAACTGTGGTTGCCCACTTGTCATGTCCATATTTCCATTTTTTGGTAGCCACTCCAATGAAACGATGATTATCACCGTACTTAGAATTTGACAATACATCATTATTTACATTTCCAAGCGCTGGATTAAAAGCGAAAGCATCTCCTGTAATTTCTGCCTCAATAGAATTCACATCTTTTGATTTCAAATAATTATAAGCAACACTAGCATACAAACCATTTTCGAAAGTTTTTTGCAATTTAACCGTTGCATTGAAAGCGCTTCCCTTATCTGAATTAGTCATGACATAAGCATCATTTGCTCCGTGATCTGCCGCAACATAAATTGCTCTGTTATCTACTCCTGCTAAAGTTCCTGTCGGATCTTTCAATCCCCAGTTTTGAACATGCACTGCATTGATATCTTTATTATAAGACAAGTCTAATGTTACAATATAATTACTTTCAAAACGATGATCGAATCCTAAACTTGTTCTCCAAACTTGTGGCCATTTATAATCCGGATCCATAATTTGCAGGAAACTATCATCAGCACCACTTACCTGATTCCCTAGCCATACGAAAGGAATTCTTCCTGTAAAAATCCCAGAACCTCCTCGAAGCTGAGAAGTTGCATCGCCTTTAACATCCCAGTTGAAACCAATTCTTGGTGACCATAAAATTCTGTCGCTTGGCAGGTCTGTTGATATTAATTTAACTGCCTCACCAGTTTGCGGATCATAATAATCAATACTGTTATCTCTTCCTGCACCTCCATTATCAGTATCTATATATTTCTGAATCAAATCAGCTGTATTAAAATACAAAGGTTTATCAATTCTTAAACCAAGAGACAATTTAAAATCATCATTTAAACTAATATCATCTTGTGCATAAAATGCCAATTGTCCTACGTTCAGCTCTGCCAGTTTCCATCCACCATCTTCTCCAACTTTAAACTGACTTTTTGTATTAAATGTATCTTGCGCATATTGAAGATTTTGAGCAACGATACTTGTTGCATAAGGCTGAGCAGCATCATTTAAGAAATCCTGCGTAGTAAAATAAGGAGTAAAAAAAGTTCCTGCATAACCATTTGGATTTCCAAAATTGTCATATCCTGCTAAATTAAAAGAATTTTTAAACCCAAATTTTTCAAAAGATGTTCCAAAAGTAAATACATGCTTACCAACAGTATAAGTTAAATTATCTGTAATCTGAAATACCTTCTGGTCTAATGTATTATTGATAGAAAAAGGCTCATGGCCTGCAATGATATAATTAGAACCAGCTCCATCCTGAATATTAATTACGGGAGCAGGAACTGAAAATGGCACTCTGTAATCATTAAAATGAGAGTATCCAGCCTGTAGTTTATTCGAAACTTTTTCACTGAATTTAGAATTTAGTTCAACTAAAAAGGAACTTAAATTATTATTGATTTGATAACCAGAATTTCTAAACTGCAAAATTGAAGCATTTGGCCCTCTGAAACCTAAGGCTGTTGGGTGAGCCGGTTTATCTTTTGAAGCATCCAGGAAATTATAAATAACAGCTAATTTATGATTGTCATTAATATTCCAGTCTACTTTAATAATTCCTTTATTAGAATTAGATTCGTGCAAAAATCCTTGATAAGCACCTGTATCATATCCCAAAGTGGCCAATGCATTTGAAACCGCAATTAAATCAGATTCCATAACTCTTGATTCATTAATTCCGGTTACACCATCATTATTGTTTGCAACGAAATTTGATCCTAAATCGCTTCGTTTATCGATTTCAAAATTTCCAAAAATGAATAATTTGTCTTTAATGATTGGCGCCCCTAAACTAAATCCTGCCTGAGTTTGCTCTAATGTTGGTACAAATATTTTTTCCCCTTTTATTTTACTTCCCGTTAAATCTTCATTTCTATAAAAAGCATAAGCTGTACCGTGAAATTCATTTGTCCCTGATTTTGTAACGGCATTTACGGAAGCCCCTGTAAAACCAGAAAGCGTTACATCGTAAGGTGCAGTCGCCACCTGAATTTGCTCAATTGCATCTAATGAAATTGGCTGAGCACCAGTTTGACCTCCCGGAGTTGCTGCATCTAATCCAAATGGATTATTAAAAACAGCTCCATTTAAAGAATAATTGTTATACTGATCATTTCTTCCTCCAAAAGAACCTCCACTTGCCGTTGGCTCTAATCGGGTAAAGTCTTCGGCAGATCTTGAAATGGTTGGCAAAGCCGTCAATTCCCTTCTGCCAATTGTAGTTTCAGCACCCGTTTTACCGCTTTTAAAAACTTTGTCTTTAGAAACAATTTTAACTTCTTCCAATGCCTGACTTGCATCTGCAAGAACCACATCAATATTAAAAGGTTTACCTAAATCAAGATAGATATCATCATATTCCTGATTTTGAAAACCTACAAAACTTACTGTGATTTTGTAAGGACCTCCAATTCTCATGTTTAAAATACTAAACCTTCCATCTTCATTAGAAACGGCTGAATACTTACCTCCTGTTGGAGTATGAATCGCTAAGATCGTAGCACCTGGCAATAGCTCATTGGTGGAGCTTTTTACAATACCTTTAATACTCGATGTTGTCGTTTGCCCAACGGCAGCGGTTAAGGCCAGCAAACATAACAATAATGCAAAGATTTTTTTCATTTTCCTGATTTTGAGTGAGTTATTATTCTCAAAATTAGAAAAAAAAAAACCACTCCTAAGAGTGGTTTTTATATTTTATTAACAAGAAGTTAACAAAATGTTATTTTTCAGCGATAATCTCGTATGGTAAGTCAACGATAACATCTCTGTGTAAACGGATGCTAGCAGAATATTTTCCAGTACGTTTTACGATACCACTAGTGATGAATTTTCTATCAATAGCGTTACCTGATTTCTCTAATGCTTCAGCAATGTCGATGTTTGTGATAGAACCAAAAAGTTTCTCTCCACCAGCTTTTGCAGTAAGTTTAATTTCAAGAGCTTTTAAAGTTTCAGCTAATGCTTTAGCATCAGCAACCACTTTAGCTTCTTTATGTGCTCTTTGTTTTAGGTTTTCAGCTAAAACTTTTTTAGCAGAAGGAGTTGCTAGTGAAGCAAAACCTTGAGGAATTAAAAAGTTACGACCGTAACCAGGCTTTACAGATACTACATCATCTTTAAATCCTAGGTTTTGTACGTCTTGTTTTAAAATAAGTTCCATGTTGTTGTCCTTATATTTTAGAAGTTAGGTTCTGCTTTAACAGAAACCAGCGACTAGAGTTTTTAATTATTTTAATAAATCGGCCACGTATGGCATTAAAGCTAAGTGACGAGCTCTTTTTACAGCTACAGAAACTTTTCTTTGGTATTTTAATGAAGTTCCAGTTAAACGACGAGGAAGAATTTTTCCTTGCTCATTAACGAATTTCAATAAGAAATCAGCATCTTTATAATCGATATATTTGATTCCTGATTTTTTGAAACGACAATACTTTTTAGTTTTGTTAGTTTCAATGTTTAAAGGCGTTAAATATCTGATATCTCCGTCTTTTTTTCCTTTTGCAGATTGCTCTATTGTAGACATAATAATTAAGCTTTAGTAGATTTTAATTTGGCTCTTCTTCTTTCAGCCCATGAAATAGCATGTTTGTCTAAACTTACAGTTAAGAAACGCATAACTCTTTCGTCACGTCTAAATTCAGTTTCAAAAGCAATTAGAACTTCTCCAGCTACTTTGAATTCGAATAAATGGTAAAAACCACTTTTTTTGTTTTGGATTTCGTAAGCCATTTTTTTCAGACCCCAATCCTCTTTCGATACCATTTCAGCTCCTCTACTAGTAAGAAATTCTTCAAATTTCGTTACTGTTTCCTTCACCTGAACCTCAGATAAAACGGGATTTAAAATGAAAACAGTTTCATAATGATTCATAAATACAATATTTATTTGTTAAAATTGGGTGCAAAAGTAACCATTATTTTTATATATACAACACTTTTTTATCTTTATTCGTTGTAATGTAAAAAATAAGGCTTAAGTTTAGTTTTTTTTCTAGAAAAATAATACATTTACTACTGCTATCCTGAATTTATTCTAAATTTAAATGTTATGAAACTAAACTGTGTTGTTGTAGATGATAGTTCTATACAGAGGACAATTATTGCAAAATTAGTTAATAATCACCCAGGTTTGCACTTAATCGGGGACTTTTCTAATGCAATAGAAGCAAAAAGTTGTATCTCTTTAAATAATATCGATCTCATTTTTCTAGATATTGAAATGCCTGTTATCAATGGTTTTGATTTCCTTGACGGACTAAAATCTAAGCCTCAGATTATATTTATTACTTCTAAAGCGGAGTATGCATTAAAAGCTTTCGACTACGATGCTACTGATTACCTTCAGAAGCCGATTGCCGTTGACCGTTTTAATGCTTCTGTAAAAAGAGCAATCGACATGCATCTGCTTAAAAAAGAAGTAAAAGAAGAAGAAGGCGAACATATCTTTATCAAAAGTAATCTGAAAAAACTTAAAATTTTCACGTCGAAAATTAAATGGATTGAAGCTTTTGGAGATTACGTAAGAGTAGTCACAGAAGACGACAGCAACCTGGTTCTTTCGACAATGAAATCTTTTGAAAATGATTTATCAAAAGACAAATTCATTCGCGTCCACAAGTCCTATATTATTAATATAGACAAAGTAGAACGCTTCAATAGTAAATTTGCTGAAATTGGAATTACAAAAATTCCGTTAAGCCGAAACAAAAAAGAAGATTTAGTCAAAGCATTGTCAACATCGTCTTAATTAATAAAAATCGACGTTGGCAATTACTTTTATAGCCCTGTACTGAGCAACAGCTTCAAAACTATTCAACATTTTCTGAATAGTTTTTTTTGTGTTTCCTAAATGCAGGTTTTGCGGAATCTTAATCAAAATCGTTCTGATATATTCATTTCTGATTCTACTAATTGCAGGTTCTTCAGGTCCTAAAACCGGCATAGTTAAATTCTGACTTAAAACCTGGTACAGCCACATCGATCCTTCTTTCAACTTCTCAAAATCCTTGTGCTTCAAAGTCAGTTTTATAATTCTGAAATAAGGTGGGTATTTATAAATTTGCCGATCGTATAATTGCTCCTTATACATACCTATATAATTATGTGTTGTAACCTGCTGGATTGTATTATGATTTGGATTATACGTCTGAATCACCACTTTCCCTTGTTTTTCTGACCTTCCTGCTCTTCCTGCAACCTGTGTCATCATCTGAAAACTGCGTTCAAAAGCTCTAAAATCAGGATGATGCAACATATTATCGGCATTCATAATTCCGACCAAACTTACATTATCAAAATCCAAACCTTTGGCCAGCATTTGAGTTCCGACTAAAATATCAATTTCTCTATTTTTGAAAGAATCAATAATCTTTTCAAAACCAAATTTTCCGCGCGTGGTATCCTGATCCATTCTTCCTGTTTTGGCTTTCGGAAAAAGAGAAACCAATTCCTGCTCAATTTGTTCTGTTCCGAAACCTTTTGTAGTCAGATCAATACTGGAACAACTATGACAATGTGTTGGTTTTGCGATCGAATATCCACAATAGTGGCATCTCAATTGATTTTTATTTTTATGAAAAGTCAAACTCACATCACATTGCTGACAATGCGGAACATGACCACAAGTCATACATTCTATTATAGGAGAATATCCTCTTCTATTTTGAAATAAAATCACTTGTTCGCCTAAAGACAAAGCTTCTGCAATTTCTTCTATTAAAAGATCACTAAAATGGCCCGTCATCCTTTTTCTGAAATGCTTGTCTTTTAAATCAACCAAAAGAACTTCAGGCATTCGAACATTATTATAACGTTCCGTAATCGTAACTAAACCAAATTTTTCAATTTGTGTATTAAAATACGTTTCAATACTTGGAGTTGCTGATCCCAAAAGCACTTTGGCTTGATGAAAATTAGCCAAAACAATTGCCGAATCGCGAGCATGGTATCTCGGCGCAGGATCTGTTTGTTTAAAAGTCTGCTCGTGCTCTTCGTCAACAATCAATAATCCAAGATTATTGAAAGGTAAAAACAAAGCCGACCTCGCTCCTATTACAATTTGAGCTTTATCAGAATTCTCAAGAGTTTGCTTCCAAACTTCTACTCTTTCGTTGTTACTATATTTAGAATGAAAAACAGCAACCTTATCGCCAAAATGATTTCTAAGACGAGAAACCAATTGTGTCGTCAGAGCAATTTCAGGCAATAGATACAAAACCTGTTTCCCTGTTTCTAGATACTCCTCAATTAACTTGATATAGATTTCAGTTTTTCCGCTTGATGTAACACCATGAAGCAGACAAACTTCTTTTTGTAATAAACTATTTTTAATTTCATTGAAAGCCTTTTCCTGTGCTTCACTTAAATGCAATTGTTTTTCAGAAGCTTTTCCATCAAAAGAAACCCGATCGTGTTGTAAGTAATATTCTTCAAAAATCTCCTTTTCAATTAATGTTTTTACAATCGTTGAAGTTGAATTTGAAACCTCAGTCAATTTCTTAACTGTAATCGGTTTCTTTTCTGAAGCACTAAGTTGAAAGTAAGCCAAAACAACTTCTTTTTGCTTATTGGCACTTTTCAATACTTCCAACAATTCAGTCAAACCATTATCTGATTCGTATTTTGAATGCAGTTTTACATATCGAACCAGTTTTGGTTTATAACTTTCTTTTATTTCTTCCTCTAAAACAATGATATCCTTTTCCATTAATTTTTGAAGAACCGGAAGAATATTTTTTTTGTTTAAAATCGAAATAATCTCCTGAATTTTAAGTGAATTTTGATGATGAAGAGCTTCATAAATTAAAAATTCATCATCAGAAAGTTCAGAATCATTTACAAGAACTTCTGGTTTACGGGAAATCATAGTTTCGCTTTCCAATAATAATCCCGTTGGAAAAGCACCACGATATACATCTCCAATACCACACATATAATAATTAGCAATCCAAAGCCAGTGTTTAATCTGAGTTTCGGTAGCAATTGGTCTTTCGTCTAGTATTTGATGAATTTCTTTAGCATCATATAAACTTGGCTCATTCTGATGCATATCAATTACCAAGGCTGTATAAATTTTACTTTTACCAAAAGGCACCGCCACCCGCATTCCTATTTTTATAAAATGGAATTCAGCCTCAGAAACACGATAAGTAAAGGTTTTAGCTAAGGAAAGTGGCAAAATAACTTCGACAAAAAACATGCGATTTTTTTATGAGATTGAAAGAATTATTTTTTGGTCGAAATTTTTCCAGCGTTATATTCCTGAACCAAATGCAAAGTATGTTTTAAAGAGGTAATATCCTTCCAATCGTCGTGACCTGTTATGATATATTGTGGATTCATAAATTTAGATTGTACTTTTTTAATCGATTCTTCCCATTCTTTAACATCGGCATCACCTAAATATCCCAAATCCTTTGCTTCTGCACTCTTGATAAAACAACCTCCGTAAAGCACTTTTTCTTTATCAAACCAAACTACAATATTGTCCGGTGCATGTCCTTTTCCTGGATAATAAACCTGAAAAGTATGTTGGCCAACCGTAAATATAGTATCATTCGGTATTACAAATTCAGCCCTATTTTGATCTTTCTTTTTAAGAATTTTATCCGTTGCTTTTATGGTATACGTCTTAATCTCTTTTTGTCTGTAAAACCCCAGACCTCCTGCACGATCATCATGAGAGTGCGTTGCAAAACACATAATAACATCTTTATTATGTCTTGCCTTAATTGTATCTAATAAAGGCTGAAACTGTGTTTGATCCCAGGGCGCATCAAACAACACAACACCTTTATCTGTAACAAGATATAATGCATTGGCAGAAATCAAAGTTCCTTTGTAATCATGAAATGTCTTATAAACATAAAAGTCACCTGTAAGATGACTTATTTGTAATGGTGAATTCTTAGATTGTCCAAAACTATTGGATAGTATTGCTAAGAATAAAATTATCGAAGCTAATTTTCGCATATTCTTTTTATTTCACTCGTGTCCAGTATTGCGTTCTTCCCATAATAGAAATCCCAACATAACCGCGAAGTTTTAATTTATCTGCTGATTCTAATTCAATATAACATTTGTATTTTTTACCATTTGTAGGATCCAATATTGATCCTCCATTATACTCAGAACCATCTTTTTTAAGTCCGTTAATGATAACCATACCTAAAATTGGTTTGTTTTTTTCTGCACCTTCACATTTAGTACAAACATCCTTTTTATGATTTTCGCGAAGTATCTCTACGACCTTACCGTATATTTTTCCTGATTTTTCATAAACCTCTACTACTGATTTTGCTTCACCAGTTTCATCATCAATCGTTTTCCATTTTCCAATAACGCTTTGTCCTTGCATACTTAATGTCAAGAAAAAAACACCAATTGCTAACATCCAATTTTTCATATTATTTATTTTTTTTTTGTTTTAATTTTCTGATAGAAGCATTCAATTCGAACCCTAAAAGCAGAATCATACAGTTGATCCAAATGTAAAACATTAGAATTAATAATGTCCCAATTGAACCATAAAGTTCGTTATATTTTGAGAATTTTATAACCCAAATCCCAAAAAAGAACGAAGATATAACAATTAAGATCGTTGTAAAAACAGATCCTATGCTAATAAAAGGCACTTTATTATACTGTTTTGTACCATAACGCAATAATATTGAAGATGTTATCAAAATCATTAAAATAACGAACAAATACCGTCCTAAAATAATCAAGGGAATACGATCACTCAATACATCCTGAATGATTGTTTTTTGAATAAATACCTCAAAAACGACAATTGTAGCCACGGTAACAAACAAAATAATTGTCATGATAAGCGAAATAGCCAGTGCTACTAAATATTGACTAAACCATCCGCGTTTATCAAAAACATGTTTCGAAGATTCAAAACCACTTAAGATTCCGTTAATACCATTTGCCATTAAAAAAATCGAAAGCAAAAATCCGGAAGAAAGTAATCCGGAGTGACTATTATTTAAAATATCGCTGATAATTTTGCTAATCGCATCGTATGTATTTGGCGGAACTCCCTGTTGCACAAACTGAAGAAAATCATCCTGAAATCCCTCAATAGGAATAAACGGAATTAAGTTTAAAATAAATAATGCAAAAGGAAACAATGCCATGAAAAAGCTAAAAGAAACCGCACTCGCATGATACGAGAAAGCGCCTTCTAAAATTCCAAGTACATACATTTCAAGCAAATCGTACAACGAAAATCCTTCAAGCCAAGGAAATTTTATACTCTTAAAAAGACGAGCTACAGAACGTACAACCGGGACCTTTTCAATCCGATCTTCAATTTCTTGAGACATATATTTTTAGATTTTTAGACTTCTTAGATTTTTGGATTGTTAGATTAAAACATTCTGTGCCGTGTAAACAATTGACCATTAACAATTAATAATTAATTAAAAAGCTTTCAGGCTCAAATCCATATTATAAATTGAATGCGTCAATGCGCCAGAAGAAATATAATTTACACCACAAAGTCCGTATTCGCGAATAGTTTTTTCATTGATATTTCCAGACGATTCTGTTTGGCATTTTTTACCAATTAAAGCCACTGCTTTTTTAGTATCTTCATAATTGAAATTATCGATCAGGATTCTGTGAACGCCATCACTCAACAAAATTTCACGAATTTCATCTAAATTTCGTGCTTCAACAATGATCTTTAAATCGAGATTATTGGCTTTCAGATACTCTTTTGTTTTCTTTATAGCAAGTGTAATTCCGCCAGCGAAATCAATATGATTATCTTTCAGCATGATCATATCATATAAGGCGTAACGATGATTTTCGCCTCCTCCTATTTTTACTGCCCATTTTTCGGCTACTCTAAAATTTGGCGTTGTTTTGCGTGTATCTAATATTTTAGCCCCCGTTCCTTCTAAAAGCTGCATTAACTGACTGGTTTTGGTAGCAATCGCAGACATACGCTGCATGGTATTCAAAACCACTCTTTCTGACTTTAAAATAGACTGTGAACTTCCTGAAACTTCAAAAACCACATCGCCATATTCTACATTCGTTCCGTCTTCTATGAAAGTCTTTATTTTTAATTTTGGATCTACATATTCAAAAATCATTTTTGCCAATGCAACACCGGCAATAATTCCCTGATCTTTTACCAATAATTTAGCTTGTCCGTGCGCTGTATCAGGAATGCAGGCCAATGAACTATAATCTCCAGGACCTACATCTTCTCGAATTGCATTGCTGATCAATAATTGTAATTCGGTTTGAAATTGTGCTTCGCTAATCATTTTTCTTAAATTTTATAAGATGCTAAAGTAGGACTTATTTTGGGGATTTGAAAGTTTCAATTCCCCTAAAAATGCCGAAACATCAAAATATCTAAAAATATTTGGAAGAAAAGTATTAAAATTCCCTAACACATAGAGACATAGAATTTGATTGTGCGGAAAGGCGTTTCACTCATATAAAAACACATTAGAGACTATGTGTTAAAATCTTGATTTTTTAAAAACTCCTAAAATTGATCCCCTAAATCTATGTTTCTATGTGTTTAATTTTCATTCAAAATCTACATCTTTAATTGAAAACATTAAATATCTTTGAAGTTCATTCAAATAAAATCATGGGATTAATTAAAGATATTTATTCTGTTTCTTTCTACGAGAAATTTGGTCAGGCTGTCGCCGAAGTACATCCAGCTTTCAACAAACAAAAATTTATTGAAGCCATTTACGAAGGCGATTTTTCTCAAAAAGAATGGAAAGACCGCATGAAACATACTACTGTTGTTTTGCATCAATTTATGCCTGAGAATTTTCCGGAAGCCGTTGCTTTAATTGATAGAATTATAAAAAACTTAAAGAGAAATAGTTTTACTGATGGTAATCTGGCTTTCATTTTCTTTGCCGATTATATCGAAAAATATGGTTTGGATGATTTTAAAACTTCGGCGAAAGCCTTTGTTTCTATAACACAATTTATTAGTTGTGAATTTGCTGTTCGTCCTTTTATTTTAAAGTACAAAGAAAAGATGATTGATGAAATGACAAAATGGTCATTGCATGAAAATCATCACGTTCGCAGATTAGCCAGCGAAGGTTCTCGCCCAAGATTACCGTGGGCAATGGCGATTCCATTTTTAAAGAAAGATCCCACTTCAATTTTGCCTATTTTAGAAAATTTAAAAAATGATCCGTCCGAATATGTTCGCCGAAGTGTAGCCAATAATTTAAATGATATTGTAAAAGATAATCCGGAAATAGTTCTTGAAATTGCTCAAAAATGGAAAGGCATCAGCAAGGAAACAGATGCAATTATCAAACACGGCTGTCGTACTTTATTAAAACAAGGTCATCCTGAAATCCTGAGTCATTATGGTTTGGAAAGCACTAATATTGAACTTTCTAATTTTGAAATCAAAACACCAAAAGTCAAAATTGGCGATTATTTACAGTTTCAATTTCACTTGAATAATAAAAATGACGAAGCTAAAACCATTCGTTTAGAATACGCAGTTCATTATAAAAAATCAAAAGGTCATTTGGCGAAAAAAGTATTTAAAATTAGTGAGAAAATCTATCAGCCACATCAATTGACAAAAGTCGAAAGAAATCAATCTTTTAAACTGATTACCACTCGAGTTTTTCATACAGGAATGCATCAATTGTCGATTATAATTAATGGAACAGAAAGTGATGCATTGGAGTTTGAATTAGTTAAATAATTTCAATGCGCTAGTAATACTCCATAGGAGTATCATATTTATAGCGAAGAGAAAACGTGCAAACAAAAAGCTCCAGCGGAGCGATATCTTATCACAATTATTTCGCCCCGCTGGGGCTGGTGCAATCTGGTATCTAAATTTTCTATAAACATTTCGTCTCTCCGAGACTTTTCGTGGATAAATTAAAATTTAATCAACACCATAAAAACAAACTCAACCATTTTCCCTACTTTTATAAATACAAAAGAAATCTTAATCTAAATTAAGTTACAGATCGCGGTTACCACTGTAATTTTGTTTTCAAATCAAATATAACCATGTCAAATATCAGTTTAATTATCGAAGAACGTGCTGCCAATATTGGCAATTTTATGGTAGGCAGATTATTGCCTTTCCGTGAAAAAAGAGCTGTCGGACCATTTGTCTTTATTGATCATATGGGGCCTGCTCATTTAAGTGATCATGAAAATATGGATGTTCCTCCTCATCCGCATATTGGCCTTTCAACCCTAACTTTTTTATTTGAAGGAAGCATTATGCACCGCGATAGTTTAGGAACCGAATTAGAAATAAAACCGGGCGCCGTAAACTGGATGACGGCCGGAAAAGGAATTGTACATTCTGAAAGAACGCCGGAGTATTTGAGACATTCTGACAAAATGCTTCACGGTTTGCAAATTTGGGTTGCGTTGCCAAAAGAATTAGAACAGATGGATCCGAATTTTGCGCACGTTGAAGCAGATGATATTCCGAAATGGGAAGAAGATGGTGTTTCGTATAAACTAATTGCCGGAGAAGCTTTTGGCAAAAAATCGCCAGTTCCGGTTTATAGTCCGCTTTATTTTATTGAAATTAAAAGCAAAGAAGCTAAAAAAATCAATATCGGAAAAGATTTATTCGGAGAAAGTGGATTGTATATTTTGGAAGGAAGCATTAAAAGTGGCGAACATGTTTACGATCCAAAACAAATTTTGATTACCAATGACAGCACTTTATGTGAGTTTGAAATCGCAGAAAACAGTACCGTTTATATTTTTGGAGGACAGCCGTTTCCTGAAGAACATTTTATCTTTTGGAATTTTGTTTCTTCGGATAAAGAATTACTCGAAAAAGCAAAAAAAGACTGGACAGAACAAACTTTCCCAAAAGTCCCTGGCGAAACTGAATTTGTCCCATTACCTGAACCAAGAATCAAATAAAATATGGATACGATCTCAGCAAAAATAGATACACGTTTGTATCGAACAGAAGTAAAATCAGCAAGTGATAACGTCTTAATATCTGATGAACCCCAAGAACTGGGCGGTAAAAATTTAGGTTTAAATCCGACAGAGCTGTTGGCAGCTTCATTAGCTTCATGCACTGTAATTACTTTGAGAATGTACATCAATCGCAAACAATGGAACGTTTCAGAAATAAATGTCAAAATTGATTTTGAAAGAGATTCTGAGCGAAGTGTATCTGTATTCACAAGAAAAATAGAAGTAATTGGTGAAGTTGACGAAACACAAAGACAAAGATTGGAAACCATTGCCAACAGCTGTCCAATTCATAAAACACTAACACATTCAATCGAAATAAAAACCACATTAATATAACTTACCATGGAAATAAATCAAATCAACGATATAAGAAAAGGCTATTTTGAAGCTATAGAAGACGGAAAAGAAGCCGGAAAAATGACCTACACTTGGGCTGGAGATTCAAAATTCATTATCGACCATACTGAAGTTAACGAAGGATTCAACGGAAAAGGTGTCGGTAAAAAACTGGTATTGGCTGCAGTTGATTATGCAAGAAATAACAATTTGAAAATTATTCCGCTTTGTCCTTTTGCAAAAAGTGTTTTTGATAAGACGGAGGAAATTCGTGATGTACTTTTTTCTTAAAGATGCTAAGATGCTAAGATTCTAAGTTGCTAAGGTTCTAAGATTCTTTTAACCGCAAAGCACGCAAAGAATTACGCAAAGTTCGCAAAGTTTTAGGTAAAGCTTTGCGAACTTTGTGTTTATATTCAGTTTTAGTATATAACTAAACCTTTGCGATCTTTGCGGTTAAATCAACACAAAGAGAAAACAAAATTTTCAAATCTCCTCGAAAAGCCTTACATTTGCATGTAATTTAAACTTAGAGTATGACGAGGATAATTACACTTTTCTGTTTTTTTATAGCGCAAATCGGCTTTTCTCAAACGGCTGGCGACTATTTAGAAAAAATCAGAAACAACGAAGCTCTCTTAACAGCTTTTTTTCAACAAATGCCTAAAGGAGGCGATTTACACCATCATTTTTCGGGATCAATCTATGCAGAACCACTTTTGGAAAGAGCTATTGCAGAAGATTTTTATCTGAATTTAGAAACGATGGCAGTCGCTAAAACAAAACCTTCAGGAGGCAATTGGCAAAACTTCTCTTCTCTTAAGAACGAAGGAAAATTATCCTTCTATCAACAACAAGTAATGCAAACCTGGTCGGCTAAGGATTATAATGGTTCTGTTCCTTCTGACGATTTGTTTTTCGACTCTTTTATGAAATTTGAACCTACCATTCAAGGTCATTTTGCAGAAGGAATGCTCGAATTAAAAAAACGTGCCCTTGCAGAAAATGTAAGCTATATAGAAACACAATTATCAACTATTCCGTGCGATATGAATGTTTCTGATTTGACTGATTTCAACGCAAAATTACGTCAGGCTTCTGCTCAAAAAGATGAAAAAGCGGCAACGAAACTTTTAGACGAATTGTACAAAGCGATTCAGCAAAAAGATGCTAAAAAATATGCGACCGATTTCAATACTAATTTCATTGCAAAATTGCACAAAGACCTAAAAATTGACGATGATAAATTTACGATGCGCTATCAAAATTTTGTGCTTCGTTTTATGGATCCGGTTGATTTATTTAAAAACCTGACTATTGCATTTATCTCAGCGAACGATAGTAAATTGGTTGCCGGCGTAAACATTGTTTCTCCAGAGCATGGTGAAAATTCTATGAAAGATTATTGGCTACACATGGTCATGTTTAAATATTGTCACTCTAAATTCCCAGAGGTAAAATATACACTTCATGCTGGCGAATTAACTTTAGGTTTGGTTCAGCCAGAAGATTTAACTTGGCATATTAATGATGCAATTCACATTGCAGGTGCCAACAGAATCGGTCACGGGGTTGATATTGCCTACGAGCAAAACTCGTACGATTTATTACACTACATGGCAAAAAACAATATTCCGATTGAGATTAATTTGGCGAGTAACGAATTCATTTTAAAAGTAAAAGACGGTCGTCATCCGTTTACGCTTTACAAAGAATTTAATGTGCCAATTGTAATCAGTACAGACGATGCGGGAATATTAAGAACCAATATGACTGAACAATATGTTTTATTGGCCAAAAGATATTCTGATGTTTCGTATGCAACTATAAAACAATACGTTTACAATAGTATCAATTATAGTTTTATTCAGGATGCTTCGGTAAAAAAGCAATTATTGAAAGATTTGGATACGAGATTTAAAACTTTTGAAGACAAATTTTCTAAAAATTAAACTTGTCGAAATTTGTGTAAAAATATTTCACGCAGATTTACACAGATTGAAGCTGATTGACGCAGATTTTAAATAAAAATAAAAATCTGCCGAATCTGCTAAATCTGCGAGAGATAATTTTTTCTCGCAGATTTAGCAGATCAAGCAGATAAATTCATTTAATTATATGATTCTAGAAGCCGTTTTCTTATTTATAAAACCGGATTTAGCAAATCAATTCGAGGTTGATTTTGCAAAAGCAAGCCAATATATTTCATCAATTGATGGCTATTTAGGACATCGTCTAGAAAAATGTCTGGAAGTCGAAAATAAATATCTTTTGCTGGTTGATTGGAATACGTTGGAAGATCATACCATAGGTTTTAGAACTTCAGAAGCGTATCTGGAATGGAAAAAGATTCTGCATCATTATTATGAACCATTTCCAATTGTAGAGCATTTTGAAACTGTTTTTGAGAATAAAAAATAGCCGCTAAATTGCCCACAAATTGTACGGATTGAACAGATCCTCACAGATTTTTCTAATTTTAATTTGTGGAAATTCGTGTAATTCGTGGCAAAAAATAAAAATAAAAGATGAATATCAAACTTATCGCCATTGGCAAAACCGACAATAAATCGTTGCAGACTTTAATCGACGATTACACTAAACGTTTGTCGTTTTATATCAAATTTGATTTGGAGATTATTCCGGATATCAAAAACGTGAAGAATTTATCTGAAAGCCAACAGAAAGAAAAAGAAGGCGAATTGATTTTGTCCAAACTTTCTCCGACAGATCAATTGATTTTATTGGATGAAAACGGGAAAAACTTCTCCAGCGTTGGTTTTTCTGAAGAATTGCAAAAGAAAATGAACTCGGGAATTAAAACATTGGTGTTCGTAATTGGTGGCCCATACGGATTTTCAGACACCGTTTACAGTAAAGCGCAGGGAAAAATTTCGCTTTCACTTATGACGTTCTCCCATCAAATGGTTCGTTTATTTTTTATCGAACAATTGTACCGCGGATTTACGATTTTACGAAATGAACCTTATCATCACCAGTAGACTTTTGTTTCAGGTTTTCTTTGTTTCAGGTTTCAAGTTTTTAGTAGATATACTCTTCTTCTTCACTTATAAAAACAAATGGGATCTTTTTATCAATTATAGTTTTTACCAGGATTTTACATTGAATATAATCTTCGTAAAGCATCTTTTTATCGTATGAAAATATAATTTCAGCTTTTGGGTTTATTACTAAGCTATCCAGAAAAGGTTCCAGATTATGTTTAGGAAAATCATAGGTTTTTCTCCCTCTATATTCTATCATCCCATTTTTTCTAAAATACAATTGACTAGTGTTTTTGCTAACAGACTCCATTTTATAATACACTTTCGTGAAAGGCAAAAAGGCTAAATTCTTTCCGATGGAATCTGCATAGGAATAATAATTTTCGGCTTTTTCGTTTTTATGGGCGCTGTCTCCTCGCTTTTTCTCCTGTAATTTCAATACTTCTGGAATTACCAATCTCAAAGGCAAACGCTTGTCAATATTGAAAATCCAGTTGGTTGAGATGATGCTGTTTTTTCTGTTTACTTCTGCGATGGTGTCTTTGCCTTCCGTTTTGAAGAAGATATAAATTGGCGAATGATCCTGAACGTCTTTTACAATTGAAACATTTGCTTTTGGGAGTAAGACATCTTTTTTTTCTTCGCAGGAAAAAAGAAGAAAAGTTAAAATTAAACTGAAGTACTTCATAAATATAGCATTAAAAATTTTAAATTAACGAAAGGCATTTGCCTTAGCAAGTATCAATTAGCCCAAAGTATGTCATTCCGAGGAACGAGGAATCCCCGTAAGTAGCTCGACAAAGATTGGCGAATTCCTACACGGAGTTTCTTGCGGGGATTCCTCGTTCCTCGGAATGACAAATCTGTCGCTTAAGCTCCTCTTATACACTCATTTTCCCAAACAAAGTAACACATTCCACGGCTTCTTTCACATCATGAACACGCAAAATTTTCGTACCTTTTGTCAATGCAATAGTATTCAAAACTGTTGTTCCGTTTAAGGCTTCTTGTGCAGTGTTACCAAGTGTTTTATAAATCATTGATTTTCTTGAAACTCCTGCCAAAACTGGCAATTCTAATAAATTAAAAAGTTCCATTTTTTGCAAAACATCATAATTTTGATCGATTGTTTTCGCGAAACCGAAACCTGGGTCTAAAATTAAATCGTTGATTCCTAAAGCTCTTGCTTTTTTTACTTTTTCAGAAAAATAGAAAAGCATTTCTTTTACAATATCATCGTATTGCGTCAAACTCTGCATGGTTTGCGGATTCCCACGCATGTGCATCATGATGTATGGAACATTGTACTCTGCAATTACATCAAACATTTTATCGTCTAATTCTCCGGCGGCAATATCATTTATAATCGCTGCACCACTTTCTATACTTGCTTTTGCAACTTTCGCTCTAAACGTATCTATCGACAATAAAGCTTGTGGAAAGTGTTTTAAAATCAATTCAATTACGGGAACAATACGTTCAATTTCTTCGGCTTCGGTCACAAATTCAGCGCTTGGTTTGCTTGAATAAGCACCAATATCTATAAATGTCGCACCTTCAGAAAGCATTTTATCTACCTGAGCGATTATCTCTTCTTCGTTTTTATACTTTCCTCCGTCAAAAAAGGAATTTGGCGTCACATTCAAAATTCCCATTACTTTAGGAATTGACAAATCAATAAGTTGGCCTTTGCAGTTAATCGTCATGTGTTGTTATTTTTGTTTCAGGTTTCAAGTTTCAGGTTGACGTAGATTGTGTAAGTTCCAGAACTTGAAACTTGAAACCTGAAACTTGAAACATTAATTTTTTAAAGTTTAAAGTTGCGGCATTAACAATTTGTTTAGAAAAAACTTGAAACAAAGAAAACCTGAAACTTGAAACTCTTGAAAAATTCCTTATTTTTGAAGAAATTTTAGCAAATATACAGCAATAAATGAAGAATACTTCCCTTGAATTTGATAATGTAATTACGGTTTGCCGCACACTATATATCAATAAAATGAAAGATTATGGCAGTGCATGGAGAATTTTAAGACTGCCTTCGCTAACCGATCAAATATTCATAAAAGCCCAAAGAATCAGAAGTTTACAGGAAAACGAAATCCGTAAAGTGGATGAAGATGAAAAAGGAGAATTCATCGGAATTATCAATTATTCGATTATGGCTTTGATTCAGTTAGAATTGGGCGTTGCAGAACAGCCTGATCTTGATGTCGAAAAAGCAACCGAATTATACGATGCTAAAATTAAATTAACCAAAGAGTTAATGGAAGCTAAAAATCACGATTATGGCGAGGCCTGGCGCGATATGCGTGTGAGTTCCTTAACTGATTTGATTCTGCAAAAAATACTTCGCGTAAAACAAATTGAAGATAACAAAGGTAAAACTTTAGTTTCTGAAGGCATCGATGCTAATTATCAGGATATGATAAATTATGCTGTTTTTGCACTTATTCTTGAGCCTATAAATAAATAAAATTCCAAAAAATAAATTCCAAATTCCAATCCTAATCTTTGAAATTTGGTCCCGATAGCTATCGGGAGGAATTTAAACTAAACCTATATTATGAAAAACATTATTACCCAATTTTCCCGAATATTTGTCGGCGTATTATTTATCATTTCAGGATTAATTAAACTAAATGATCCGGTTGGTTTCTCTTATAAACTGGCTGAATATTTTAGCGAGCCGGTTTTTAATATGCCCTTTTTAGAGCCATTCGCCTTAGGATTAGCAATCTTTTTAGTGATTCTGGAAGTTGTTTTAGGTGTAATGTTATTAGTTGGTTATAAAGCAAAACAAACAATTTGGGCTTTATTGCTTTTAATCGTTTTCTTTACCTTCCTTACCTTCTATTCGGCTTATTTTGATGTGGTAAAAGATTGTGGATGTTTTGGAGATGCTTTGCATTTAACGCCTTGGCAATCATTCACTAAAGATGTTGTTTTATTATTCTTTATTTTGATTTTATTCTTCAATCAAAAATTAATAAAACCATTATTTTCAACTCCACAAACCAATTTTGCTGTTTATGTAAGCGTTGTTTTGTGTGCTTTTATGGCAGTTTGGGTTTTGAATCATAATCCAATTAAAGATTTCCGTCCTTACAAAGTAGGAACTAATATTGAAAAAGGAATGGAAATTCCGGAAGGCGCGCCAAAGTCTGTAGTTGAAATGATTTTCATTTACAAAGTAAACGGCGTTGATAAAGAATTTGGTGAAAAAGATTTAGCAAATATTCCGGCTGGAGCTACTTTCGTAGATAGAAAAGACAAAGTGATTACGGAAGGATATGTTCCGCCAATTCACGATTTCACGATGACAAAAGACGATTCTGACTATAAAGCAGAACTTTTAAAAGAACCCAAATTATTACTTTTTGTTACTTACGACCTGGCTTTATCAGAGCCGGCCGGAATGAAAAAATTAGAAACTTTAAACAAAGAAGCAAAAGCTAAAGGCTATAAAGTTGTTGCCATGACAGCTTCTGGAGCTGATGAAATTGCTAAAGCAAAAAAAGAATACGGCTTAAATGTTGATTTTTATTTCTGTGATGCAACAGCTTTAAAAACGATTGAAAGAGCAAATCCAAGTATAGTTGTTTTACACAACGGAACGGTGATTCAGAAAGTTCATTACAATGATATTGGAGATTTGAAATTGTAATTTCCTCTAAATAAAAAATAAAAATCGGTAGGCTATAAATAATTTAGTCTGCCGATTTTTTTATTAAAATCCGACGTTTTTAGTTCCTAAAATCCTTCCAAAAGCAAAAAAATCGTTCCAAATTTTAGTTCATTAAAAAAATGATTCCCCATTTTTTTCATTTTTCAGGCGAACTATTACGATTTCAATCGCGTTTTTCTAACCGAAAATTCAAGTTTTGTTACAAAATAAACGACTCTTCAAATTTTGTTAATCTCCATTTGGCATTCAAATTGTTTGTTTAACTTTGTTCGGAACCTTAATTTATGAAATTGTTCTGATTTGAATTTGCAGATTCAGTTCAGAAAAGACAATTCATACATTTTTAAACTATAATTATAATATGAAACAAATAGCTTTAGTTGTTATTGCATTGATTACTTTTTCATGTTCTCAAGCACAAAAAACCAGTTTCTCTAAAGAAGCTCTGTCTGAAAAATTATTAACTGTTGATGGAGGTCAGACATCTTTCAAAAACATTTTAAAAAAATACAAAGGAAAAACTTTAGTTATTGAAGTTTGGGCATCCTGGTGTGGAGATTGCGTAAAAGCAATGCCAAAAGTAAAAGAACTACAAGCCAACAATCCTGATGTATCTTATCTATTTCTTTCTGCTGATAAAACGGCTGAAAAATGGAAAATAGGAATTGAAAAACATGAAATAAAAGGCGATCATTTTATGATGAACGACGGAATGAAAGGTGTTTTTGGAAAAGCAATTGATTTAGACTGGATTCCGCGATACATTATCATTGATAAAACAGGAAAAATTGTTTTATACCGCGCTATTGAAACTGATTTTGACAAAATCAATGAAACCCTGAAAAGTTTAAAACAAGCCTAAATAGCTTCGCAAATTACCACAAAAAACAAAAATTAAAAGAATAATAAAAACTACCAAAATGAGAAAAAAGATTGTTGCAGGAAACTGGAAAATGCATAAAAACGCAGCACAAACCGAAGAATTATTAAGTGAATTAATTACAAAAATACCTGCACAAACTACTGCACAAGTAATCGTTGCACCAACATTTGTAAACTTACAGGCTGCAGTTGCAAAAGTAAAAAACACAACTATTGGAGTTTCGGCTCAAAACGTTCATCAGGCGGAAGGTGGTGCTTTTACAGGAGAAATTTCTGCTGATATGTTAACTGGTATTGGTGTAAACACAGTAATTCTTGGTCACTCTGAGCGTCGTGCTATTTTTCATGAAACAGATGCTTTAATCGCAAGCAAGGTTGATACCGCTTTGAAACATGAAATGACTGTAATTTTCTGTTTTGGAGAAGAATTAAAAGATCGTCAATCAGGAAATCATTTCAATATTGTTGAGAATCAATTGCGTGACGGATTATTCCATATCGCAAAAGAATCCTGGGCAAATGTTGTTTTAGCTTATGAGCCAGTTTGGGCAATTGGAACTGGAGAAACTGCTTCACCAGAACAAGCTCAGGAAATGCACGAATTCATTAGAGAAGTTGTGCGTAAAGCCTTTGGTGCTGATATCGCTGACGAAGTTTCTATTTTATACGGTGGTTCTGTAAAACCAGACAACGCAAAAGAAATTTTCTCTAAACCAGACGTAGACGGTGGTTTAATTGGAGGAGCTGCTTTAAAAGCTGATGATTTCTTAGCAATTGTAACAGCTATCTAATTTTAGATTTTAGATTTTAGATTTTAGATTTTAGATTTTAGATTTTAGATTTTAGATTTTAGATTTTAGATTTTAGATTTTAGATTTTGATATCTAATTATATATAAAAGCGTTCGCTGTGCGAACGCTTTTTTTGTGGTTTAAATAATTCTTAAATTAATAATGTTCTTTTAGATTTATAAGCAACTTCTACTTTCTATTATTACCTTTGCAAAAAAATTATTTATGTCAAATATATATTTAGGATATCATTTTACAATTGAGCCGAAAGAACCGGGATCAGAAATTTTAATTGCTGAATTAGGCGAAAAAGCGTTTGAAACTTTTACAGAAACGGACAACGGAATTTCTGCTTATGTGAAGAAAGATTTATGGGATGAAAACATACTGGATGACATTTATATTTTACAGTCTGAAGAATTTAAAATCGAATATACCGTTGAAGAAATCGATCAGGTAAACTGGAACGAAGAATGGGAAAAGAACTTTGAACCGATTGATGTAGACGGAAAATGTCATGTTCGTGCTCCATTTCATCCAAAAACAGATGCCGAGTTTGATATCGTAATCGAACCTAAAATGAGTTTTGGAACAGGTCATCACGAAACGACACACATGATGATTCAGCATTTATTAGAAATGGATGTTCAAGGTTTAAAAACTTTAGATATGGGTTGCGGAACTGCGATTTTAGCCATTTTAGCTGAAATGAAAGGCGCTCAGCCAATTGATGCTATTGACATTGACAATTGGTGTTACCTGAATTCTATTGAAAATGCAGAACGTAACAATTGCAAACACATTACTGTTTACGAAGGCGATGCTGCTTTATTGGCCGGCAAAAAATATGATTTTATTATTGCTAACATCAACAGAAATATCTTGTTGAATGATATGCAAAGTTATGTCGACTGTTTAAATAAAGATGGGATCATTTTATTTAGCGGTTTTTACGAAGAAGATATTCCTTTTATTGATGCTTCGTGCACTGAAAAAGGATTGACATATGTTAAAAAATTTCAAAGAAACAACTGGGTTTCATTAAAATACGTAAATTAGTTTTAGTAATTACAACAGTACAAAAACCTAAAAACATGAGTACTAAAGAAAAAGTAAGAGAAAGAGTTCAGGTAAAAGAAGCAGTTGGTTTCAATAACGAAATCATTGTTTATAACGACGATGTAAACACTTTTGATCACGTAATTGACACTTTAATGCGTGTTTGCAGTCACACGGCTGAACAAGCAGAACAATGTTCCTTAATTGTACATTACAATGGAAAATGCACTGTAAAAACAGGGCCAATGGACAAACTAAAACCACTATGCAGTCAACTTCTGGAAGCTGGACTTAGCGCGGAAATTGTTTAATTTCGAATAATTCAAAAAATGTTATAAAATATTCTATATTTGAATATTTTATAACATTTTTTTATGGAAGAATACGGAAAAATATTAATTATTGCCACACCTATTTTTTTAGTTTTAATTATAATTGAAAAAATTTACGGCATCTATAAAAAAGAAGATACTGCGCCCTTAATAGACAGCGTATCGAGTATCAGCTCCGGAATTACTAATTCCGTTAAAGATGTTTTAGGTTTAAGCCTGACTTTTATTTCCTACGAATGGCTGGTTTCTAATATTGCACTTTATCATCTTGAAACCAATGTTCTCTCCTATTTTATTGCCTTTTTTGTTATCGATTTTTACGGATATTGGAGTCATAGATGGGCACATCAAATTAATTTTCTTTGGAACAAACATGCCATTCATCATAGTAGTGAAGAATTTAATTTGGCCTGCGCCTTACGTCAGCCCATTGCGAGTTTAGCTAATCTGTTTACTTTTTTATTGATTCCGGCGGCATTATTAGGCGTTCCGGCTTCTGTAATTGCGATTACTTTGCCTCTCCATTTATTTTTACAATTTTGGTATCATACAAAACACATTAAAAAAATGGGAGTTCTTGAAAACATTCTAGTAACTCCTTCACATCATCGTGTACATCATGCCATAAATCCGGAATATTTAGATAAAAACCATTCGCAAATCTTTATTTTTTGGGATAAACTTTTTGGTACTTTTCAGGCCGAATTAGATGATGTTCCACCGGTTTTCGGAATCACAAGACCAGCTCATACCTGGAATCCGATTAAAATTAATTTTCAGCATCTTGAGCTACTAATTAAAGATGCCTGGCGGGCGGAAAGCTGGAAAGACAAGCTTACCATCTGGTTTAAACCAACCGGCTGGCGTCCTGAAAATTTTGAAGAAAAATATCCAGTACACAAAATTGAAAATGTTTATGATTTTGAAAAATACGGTACACAAAATTCTCAAAAGCTTATTTACTGGTCAGTTGCTCAGGTATTAATAACGCTTTTATTTGTAACGTATTTGTTTGATAATATTGCAAAAATTGGTCTGCCGAACATCTTCATCTATGGCTTTTTTATTCTAATTACTATTTACAGTTATTGTGAATTGATGGATAAAAATAAATATGCCCTTTTTTGGGAAGGATTGCGTTTTATCACAGCCATTGCAATTATAACGTATTATGGGGATTGGTTTGGCTTAAATCAGGTTTTTCCTTTCTCAAATTATATTATATTAGGTTACTTAAGTCTGTCATTCGTGACATACGCTTATTTTATTACAAAAGATTTTAAAACTACCCAAAATCAATTAATAAATTCATAACCCCCAATTATGAGAAATTCCACCATTTTTAAAATTTACGTTGCTTTTAGCATACTCTACCTAATTATTTTACTTGCCGAATATGAAACTTTAGATCTCTTTTTAAAACCTGTTTTAATTCCGTTATTAGCGTTTGGTAATTATTTTTATCGAAGTTTCTCCACTAAAAAGGCACTTTTAGCTGCTTTATTATTTTCATGGATTGGAGACGTAATTTTGCTTTTTGCCGATATCGCTGAAATTTATTTTATACTTGGCCTCGTTTCCTTTCTAACGGCCCATATTATTTATTGCGTCTTGTTTAACAAGCAAATAAAATCCAGAGTTCATAAAAACAAAATTACTTTTGCAATTGGAAGTCTTCTTGTCGCATTCTATCTTATCGGAATGCTTTCTATTTTATTACCTTCTTTGGGCGATTTGAAAATACCGGTTATTATTTATGCGAGCGTAATTTCAATCATGCTTTTATTCGCTTTTAACGGATTTTTAGTTTGGCAAAAACCAGGAAATAAATACATTTTTGTGGGTGCCATTGTTTTTGTAATTTCAGATAGCATTTTGGCGATCAACAAATTCTATGCACCAGTAGAAAGAAGTTCCTTTTTTATTATGCTGACTTATCTTGTGGCACAATATCTGATTGTAGTTGGAATATTAAAACTGAATCCCAAAAAAGCAGAATAGCTTATAATGGCACACGGATCAAACGGATAGGAAAGGTTTTCACCGATTTATTTTTTTAATCTTTTAATCCTTTAATCTGTGGCAAAAACTATTTTACTCTTTACATTTGTAAGACCAATACTCTTAAACCATGAAAAAAATAGCTTTTTTTATCATTTTACTAATTACTGCAACCTCTTGCGTGAGTTCAAAATCGACTTTAAAAAATGTTGATGATAATGCTCCTGATTTGGTTTTAAAAAAAGACAACACTTTTGCCATTACACTTTTTAGCAAAGACAAAAAATACGGCTATGATCCAGATTATCCTGTAAATATTTTTTTCCGAAATACCCGAGACGAAGCTTTGAACGAAACTCGTTTTCTAAACGCTCTTGCCGGTCCAAACGGTGAAAAAATAACTTATAAAAGATTAGAAACCTGCTGTCCTTTTCCAACGAAAAGAAGCGATATGGGTGCTGGTTTTTTAAATGTATACGAATTAACATGGCCAGGGCAAAAGAAACCTATTACCCTTTATTTGAATGTTTACGAAAAAGGAATTTTGATGGTTCCAATGGGATTGAGTTTGAAGAAGGAATAGAAATTACTAAAAACGACAAAAAATAAAAATGAGCATTTTCAATCAAGTATTAGAAAGATCAAAGTTAAATAAAGAATTAATAGGAGTTTGGAAATATCGCGACGATGATAAGTTCTGGTGTGGTTATGTTATTGATTTTAATGAAACTCTTATCAAAATTCAGCATTATACAAGTTTCGGAAAACCTGACGGACAAATCATAGCTCAGATTTCAGCAATTCAAAATGTTGATTTTAATGATGATTATGCAAAGGCTATGCAAGTCGTTATTGATTATTCGAAAGAGTTAGAAAAAGAAGAAAAAATTAATATTGCTATTTCTGATAATGATAATTGGGATTATGAAATTATCAAACAAATGGAAGGCAATTTGGATATTATTACAAGTATTGAAATTAATAACTCTGATTATTTTTCGGGATTTGTTATTGAAGTTTCAGAAAGCGACTTTATTTTAAATTGTGTTGGTAAACTAGGCCAGGATGAGGGACCTGTAGTGTATAAAATTGAAGATGTTACTGGTTTTAGAATAAATGACATTGATAATCGTAAAAGGGCAATGTTGTATAAATGGAGGAAATCTAGCCTTTAAATATCCTTTAAACCAATTTTAAATCAAGAAAATTCGCATTTTGATTAAATGAGAAGAAAAATTAATAGAAACCATTATTAAAAATTAAGTTTATGTTAGGAATACTATCGTTAATCTTAATGCTATTCCCTTTACTTTTTCAGTTTATATATGGAACAAAAGCCATTCGCAAAACAACTTCGATGACATTTGGAAAAGTGTCTTTGACAAGTTTTATTTTACAAATACTATTTTCAACTGCTATTTTTGGCGTTGCTTATTATAATTTTTCGAAATATTTTGATGAACATCCAAACAAGACCAGATGTCTAACACCGATCGCGGGTTTAATATTTCTCCTTGTATTCTTGACTATTGTTTTATTCGTGACAATAGCTGTCCAGTATTTTATAAAAATAGGAAAAGAAAATAATCTGAGATCAAATAAATCGTAATGAACACAAGAATAGCTTTTTTTATTTTTCTAATTCTATCCTTCACAATATTTCCATATTGCATTATTTATCTGCAATCAGATTTTTTATCATCAATAATTCCAGGCTGGAATACAAATATTACTGGAATAAAAATAGTTTCAAACTTAATTAAGTTTCTAATTCTGAGCATTGTTACTTTTTATTATTGGAAGCTTTCTAAAATTAAATTAGAAATAAATTATAAAATATTTTTGATTCACTTACTATTAACCTTTCCTGCAATTATAGCTACAAAGCTTTATTTGTATGATTTTATTAATATGAATTTTAAAGATCTTGAAGGTTTTACATCTCAAATTAAAATAGTTGTTTACATACGTATTTTTACCAATATTCTTTTCTTACTTGGACAAATCCTGTTCTGGATATTTTATGTGAGATTTCTAAAAAATAATTGATTTTTTGCTTTATTTAAAACATTCTTTATAAATTTCAAGTATGAAAAAGATTATAAAAAATAAACAAACGGTAATTGAATCTGTAGCTAAAATGGTTGCTGATAAAAATGCCGTGCGTTTTTTTTGAAAGGTAAGGCTTCCATAGAATCATTAAAAGAAAAAGGAATTAGACTTGCAAATCCCTTATAATTTTATAGAAATAAATTTAAATTATTTTTGATAAAGGCACAATTAGGACGCTCACGCTAGCGCAAGGAGTGCTACCTTAAAATCTCAAAAAAAATAAGTTAAACTCTTCCTTCTACTTATTTAAATGCTTTAATTTTGATTGTATAGAAAAAATTAAAATGGCACCATCAAAAAATCAATATAAAATTGAAGCAGAAAATTTCAATTTACAGCAATACTTAGACAGAATCAAATTTTCAGGAGAAATTGAACTAACTATTGAAGGCATTACAAAACTAATGCGCAGTCAACTATTTAGCGTTCCTTTTGAGAATATTGATGTTCAGGCCGGAAAAGTTATATCATTAAACGGTGATGATATTGTAAATCAAATTGTGAATCTAAATCGAGGCGGTTACTGTTATCAGATCAATGGTTTATTTTCATTGGCTTTGCAGGAAATTGGTATTCCGCATTATTATGTTGCGGCGCGCCCTTTGGTAAATCCCGGACAGAATGCTAAAACACATTTGGGTATCATTGCGACAATTGAGAATGAAGATTATCTGATTGATTTAGGTTTTGGAGGAAACAGTATTAGACAACCTTTGAAACTGAGTGAAATTGGAACTGAGATTCAGCACGATTCTGATACTTTTACATTGGTAAAAACAGAAGATAATGATTATCTACTCCAAATACTGATTGCACAAGAATGGACTAATTTATATTCGTTTGATTTGTCACCACAAAGATGGATCGATTTTAAACCTGCCAATTATTACAATTACTCACATCCTGATTCGGTTTTTACCCAAAAATTAATTGTGGTGCTACAAAATCCGTTGGGCAAAAAAATATTATCTAAAAATTCCTTAAAATCAGTAACAAACGGAATAACTGAACTTCTTTCTTTTGAAGACGAACAATTAGAAAATATATTAGTATCAGAATTCAATTTGAAAGTAGAATCTTAGAACTTTACAATTCAAAACTTCTTGAAAACTCTTAATTCCACTAAACTCCTAGCCCTGATAGAAGTGGAAATCCTTTTTTGAGAAAGCCTATTTTTTATGGTTTTTGCAGAGCGACCGGAGCAAGCTCCTGCAAAGACCAATAAAAAAAGGTTTTGGAGAAAAAGATTGCAACGGATAGCAGGATTAGCTTCTTAAAATAATCTTAAATCCTCATCCGCTATTCATAAATCATAACTACCTTTGCACTGTCAAAAAATCATATTATGAACATACAACATATTCCACAAATTAAGCATACTGATAGTGGTAATTTCTTTTTATTGGCGGGACCTTGCGCTATTGAAGGAGAAGAAATGGCTCTCAGAATTGCTGAAAAATTAGTTGGTATTACCGACAAACTTCAGATTCCTTATGTTTTTAAAGGATCATTTAAAAAAGCCAACCGTTCTAGAATCGATAGTTTTTCTGGAATTGGTGACGAAAAAGCATTAAAAATTTTAAGAAAAGTTTCAGAGACTTTTCACGTTCCAACTGTAACAGATATTCATACCAATGAAGATGCTGATATGGCGGCACAATACGTAGATGTATTACAAATTCCGGCTTTCTTAGTACGCCAGACTGATCTTGTTGTAGCTGCGGCTAACACAGGAAAAGTGGTGAACTTGAAAAAAGGACAATTTATGAGTCCTGAAAGCATGAAACATGCAGTTCAAAAAGTATTAGACTGTCATAATGAAAATGTTATGGTTACAGATCGTGGTACTATGTTTGGTTACCAGGACATGATTGTTGATTTTAGAGGAATTCCTACTATGCAACAATATGCTTCGACGGTTCTTGATGTAACACACTCATTGCAACAGCCAAACCAAACTGCGGGTGTTACGGGCGGAAGACCTGATATGATTGAAACTGTTGCTAAAGCGGGTATTGCTGTAGGTGTTGATGGTATTTTTATCGAAACTCATTTTGACCCTGCTAATGCAAAAAGCGATGGTGCTAATATGCTTCATTTAGACTATTTTGAAGGTTTAATGACTAAATTGGTTGCCATTAGAAAAACAGTTAACTCATTCTAATTTTTTAATACACGTTCATTGAAAACAAATATTTTATTTTTCTTCCTGCTGTGTTTTTCATTAAACACTTTTGCTCAGGAAGAAATCGCAGTAGAAAGATACACAGCGCATAATAAAGGCAAATTTTTCGTTTCCTGGGGTGGTAACAGAGACAGTTATACTGAATCTGATGTAAATTTCAGAGGAAAAGATTACAACTTTACGGTTGCTGATATGAAAGCTCATGATAAACCAAAAGGATACCATATTGATTATGTGAATCCGGCAAACATGACTATCCCACAAACTAATTTTAGAATGGGGTATTTCTTTAACGACCACTATAGCGTTTCTATTGGTTGGGATCACATGAAATATGTGATGACACAAAATCAAATAGCTAATGTTACTGGTACTATTAATTTACCTGTTGATCAGGCCGGATCTTTTTACAACGGAGTTTATAATAATACACCTGTAGATATGTCTCTATATGGAGCTCAGGAAGGTGGTTTTGATCAAGGTACTGTTCAGGGAAACCCTCCTGCATTCTTAATGTACGAACATACAGATGGTTTGAACTATATTAATACTGAGGTTTCCAGACATGACGATATTTCGAAATGGTTTGGTTTACCAAATACAGATAAAGTTCAGATCAACTTAACTGAAGGTTTAGGTGCCGGAGTTTTATATCCTAAAACCAATACTACTCTTCTAGGAAAAGAGCGTCATGACGATTTTCATATTTCTGGTTACGGTTTATCTGCAAAAGCGGGAATCAACTTTACTTTTTTCAAGTACTTCTACTTGCAAGGTGAGTTAAAAGGAGGTTACATTAACATGCAGGATATTAGAACTACAGTAAGCAATGAAGACAAAGCTTCGCAAGACTTTTTCTTCTTTCAAAGAATTATTGCTGTGGGAGGAATTTTTAGAATCTAACATCTCATAAAGTATACTTAAAAATAGTTATCATTTTGGTAACTATTTTTTTTTGTTTTTTATTTGCTAAGCTTTGTATGAGAAAAGAATCTCGCAATCCCGATATTTATCGGGAGCAAAGGCGCAAAGTTTTTTTAGCTTTAGCGATATACATTAAGTTTTACTATTTTGTAAAAAACTTTAATTGATACTTTTATTAAAACAAGTTAATACCATAAGATGAAAAAATCAAAATATCTATTTCCAGTTATTACATTCTTGCTCAGTTTTGGATGTGCTTTATTTGTTGCGATGAAGGTTTTTCCAAATAATCCTTTTTCTGGAAAAAAGTCTGAAAATGCTATTTCGGATAAAATTCATGATGGAGATCTTATCTTTCAGACATCAGAATCAAAACAATGTGAAGCAGTAAGAATTGCTACCAACTCTAAATTCTCGCATTGCGGCATTATTTTCTTCGTCAATGGCGGACAATTTGTTTTAGAAGCGGTACAGCCTGTAAAAATAACACCTCTTGAAGAATGGATCTCTCACGGAAAAGATCATAAATATGTTGTGAAGAGACTAAAAAATACCGATACCGTTTTGAACGAGGAAACTCTTGATAAGATGAAAACGTATGGTAAACAACTTCTGGGGAAGGAATACGATGCTTATTTTGAATGGACGGATAACCGAATTTATTGTTCTGAATTAATCTGGAAGATTTATAAAAATGGAGCCGGAATAGAATTATCAAAATTAAAACAATTGAAGGTTTTTAATTTGACTGATGAAAGAGTTCAGAAAATAATTAAGGAACGATATGGAAACGATATTCCGCTAGAAGAAAAAGTGGTTGCGCCATCTGATCTTGTTGATTCTAACTTACTAAAAACTGTTATTAATACATATTAAAAAACAAAATGTTTTTAGACCAGGGATTTTATGTATAAAACAGATTTTTACAAATAGATTTCATAAAAAAAAGCGATGATTACTCATCGCTTTTTCTTTATAAATTAAATCTTTAATTAATTCGCTGTTGGAAGAACAATTCCTGATTGATCAATTAAATAAATTAATGATGTCATTGTCGCAGCTCCTAATTCTAACTCTCTTTTGTTAATAGCATCAAATTTATCGTTTGCTGCATGGTGATAATCAAAGTAACGTTGTGAATCTGGTTTTAAACCTGCTTTAACGATTGTTTTAGACGTTAAATGACCAATATCTGAACCTGCGTGACCAATTGTAAAACTATGGACTAAATAAGGTTCAAAAAAGTCTTTAAATCCTTGTATTTTCTTGAAGTTGGCATCATCAGCTTGTATTGAAAACCCTCTTGGCGTAAATCCGCCTGAATCACTTTCTACGGCCAAAATATGATTCTCGTTCTTTTGTTTTGAAACTTCTTCATATTTAGCACCACCCTTTCCGCCGTTTTCTTCGTTCATGAATAATACTGCACGAATTGTATTTTTAGGTTTGTAGTTTAAATTTTTAAGAATTCGCACCACTTCCATACTTTGTACTACTCCTGCTCCATCATCATGAGAACCGTCTGCAAGATCCCAGGAATCTAAATGGCCACCAACAACAATAATGTTCTCCGGTGTTACTGTTCCAGTCAATTCTCCAATTACATTATAAGACAATACATCTGGCAAAGTCTCACAAGATTGTTTAAAATAAAACTTTAAAGCTGGATTAACTTTTAAAGATTTACTTAATAATTCAGCTCCATTTGTACTTATTGCAGCAGTTGGAATATATTGCTCTTTTGGCAAATCACCATAACTTTGTGCTCCGGTGTGAGGAAAATCATCTAAACGTAAATTCATTGAACGAACAATAGTTCCTACAGCTCCAAATTTAGCTGCCTCTTTTGCTCCTGCAAACCTTTGATCTACACAAGCACCATATGATGTAAAAGTTTCGATATTTTCTGGGTTCATTGGTCTGTTAAAAAACACAATTTTCCCTTTTACTTTATCTCCTAATATTTTTAATTCATCGATACCCTGTACTTCAACAACTTCAGCAGTAAGCCCTGTTTTTGGCGTTGCAACTGATCCTCCTAAAGCACAAATTGGCACAGCAGTTTTAATTTTATTATCTAAAATAAAAGCCGTTTCTTTTTCGCCACGAACCCAATGAGGTACCATAACTTCCTGAAGGTATACTTTATCAAGTCCTAATGTTTCTAATTGCCTTTTAGTGTATTGTACTGCTTCTTCGGCAGTTGCAGAGCCAGATAAACGAGCTCCGATATCATTAGATAAATACTCTAACCAAGTATAGCATTTTGACTCGGTTAAAGCCTTTTTATAGAATAATTTGATGTTTTTTTCATCATTTGACTGTGCAAAAGATGTCAATCCGTTTAAAACTAAAACAGTTAAAAGAATCGTTTTTTTCATAGGTTTAATTATGTTTTTTGGGTTGTTGCACAAAGGAACAAAATTCTTTAGACCTGCCACAGATTTCATTGCAACTTTTATCAAATTATTTTACCTCAATTAACTTGTTTTGTATGCCAATTCCATTTTCATTAAATGCCTCAATCGTAAAGTAATATTTTGAGCCTTTATCTAAACCTCTAAAGTCATATGAAGCCTCATCATACACCATAATACTGTTGTATAATTTATCAGGACTTATTCCGTAATAAATGTTATAACCAACTGCATCTGGCTGTTTTTTCCAGCTAATCATTGCATTTCGGGAATCTTTTGCATTTCTGGTCACTTTGAAATTAGAAACTGCTTTTGGTTTTACTGCTAATCCATTTCCAAAAACTCTAAAATCTGAAACTGCAAACAATCCCGAAGCATTATGAACATTTACCATTTTGATATAACGTGCTTTAATTGACTTTGATAATTCTACATAATCATGCGGAACGTCTTTTGCATTTTGCGATTTATCAACCACTAATGTCCAGTTTTGAGCATCATCAGACATGAAGATTTTATATTGATAATAAATATCCATAGCCTTGTTGTACTGTGTTGCTTTATGATCAGCATAATTGATTTGAAGTGCATTAATCTCCATTTGTCTGCCTAAATCAAGTTGCATCCATTCATCCGGTGCGTCTGTTTTTGCCGACCAATAGGTTTGAATATTTTCATCGGTTAAATTCTCAGGACCATAACAGAACTTTTCGTATACTTTTTTACCTCCGTTATCCATTCTGTGTGTTTCTACTTCCATGCATTCTTCTGATGAAGAAACGGTTACTGGTTTTTTGTATGAAAGCAGCATCCATCCTGATGAAGCTCCTTTTGTTTGATCGCGCTGACTTGTTGGAAGTACAATTGGGAAATCTCCATAAGAAGTTATCGAATACATTACATCATCTTTATCAAATCCTGCAGGAAACATATCGATACGACGCTCAAAGCGGTCCTTTATGGAGATTTTACAGGTTCCGGTGTTCCAGTAATTTCCGTAATTATCTGCAAAAGTATTTCCGTGACCGGCTCCAATTACAAATCCGCCTGGTTTGTAGGACATTGGATTATGCTTTTGATACGTAAATGGTCCCAAAGGATTATCTCCAACATGAACACCGTTTGCATAGCCTTTGAATTCAGTTGCTGGTGCGCCATATTGCATATAATATTTACCATTGTGTTTGGTCATCCAGGCACCTTCAATAAAATTCCCCCAAGGTGCAGGCTCCATATCATTGTTTGGACCGAAGCGTTCCCAGCCGTGATTTGAAGGATCCAAAATAGCCACTTCTTTTACCTGACCATATGGGCGCTGAATATCTTCTACTTCTGTTGCCTTGTATAATTTTTCATAATCTGCCTGATTTCCTTTTGGAAGCCAGGTATTATAATCCACTTCTACCCCAACTAAAGGTAATTTTCCACTTGAACCGTAATACATATATACTTTTTTATCGTCATCCTGAAAAATTGCAGGATCCCAGGTTGGCAGCATCGCTTTATCAACGTGTCTTAACCATTGTCCTGATTTTGGATCGGCTGTTTTCCAAATTGGATGATCTCTTTTCCAGGTTGAACCCACATAAAATAATGTATCATTTACGACCCATGCCGCTGGCGCACACTGATCATCATCTCCTGGTTTTCTTTGAAAACTACCATAAACAAATTTCCAATCTGACATGTCTTTACTCCAAAAGAATCCAGCCTGATTTGTAGCAAATAAATAATATTCTCCTTTAAAAGTAATTATAACCGGATCCGCGCTTGAACGGCGTGATTCCGGAATTCCGTTATGATTGTGTGTTGTGTAATTGTAACCAATATTAATTGGGTTGCAATAAGTCGTTGCCGGTTTATTCGGATCGAACCATTCCGTTTTTCCCGGAATATTCGTTTTTTGTGCGAAAACATTGTTGTTGAAAATCATCAAAAACAATAGAATAGATAGTGTGAATTGATATACTTTTTTCATAGTTTCATTTTATTTGGAAAGTTTAAAAGATTATTTTTTCTCCTTTATTCTTTCTTTTAATAGTTCAGGTTCATTTGTGGTTATGTAATTGAATTTTTGCTCAATAATCCAATCCATATCAGAAGCTTCATTAACCGTCCAGGCATTTAGAATAACTTTATTATCTTTTGCTTCTTTCACCCATTCCGGATGTTTTTTAAAAACAGAAAAATGATAATCAACACCTGAAATCTTATCTAATTTTACTTCTTTTGGAGATTTATTACCTTCCAAATATTGTAAAACTGTTTTCTGATCCACTTCTCTAATTTGTTTTAAGATTTCGTAATCAAAACTGATATAACAGGTAATTTTATCAGCATGCAGTTTTTTGATTATTTCAACCGTTTTTAAGGCTGTCTTTTTACCTCTTTCCTTACTTAGTTGTGATGGTTTTATTTCGCAGACCAAAAGAGTGTGTTTGTTATTTCTTTTGCCTTCCGTAATATACTCGTGCAGTCTTGGCAACTTCTCTCCATTTGAAAGTTTAAACTTTATTAAATCTGCATAGTTAGTTTCTTCAATAAGCAATTTGTTATAATGCGCATCGTGATTGATTACAAGCGAATCATCAGCTGTTCGCCATACGTCAAATTCAGAACCTGGAAGTTTTAAATCAATTGCATGTCGCAAAGAGGCGATAGAATTTTCAGGAAGATTATTCTTTTTCCATGCCCCACGATGTGCAACAATAGCATTTTTTTCCACTTCACAAGACTGAAAAATAACTGTCAACATGAATAAAAGAGATACTTTAAATTCGTTAGAAATTTTCATTGTTTTAAAATTTATCATTTTTTAAAAAGTTCTTTTTATGAAAAAGCCCTTCGTTAACCAGACGAAGGGCTAATTACTAATCTAACAAACCAACTATTTAGTTAACTCAAAACTAACTTTCTTATCTGCAGCTGAGTTTCCTCCAACGAAAACATCAAACTGTCCAGCTTCTGCTACGAATTGTAAGTCAGAATTATAAAATTTTAAATCTTCAACCGTGATATCAAATGTCACAGTTTGTTTTTCACCTTTTTTAAGTGTTATTTTTTGGAAATTTTTCAATTCTCTAACCGGTCTTGTTACTGAACCTACTAAATCTCTGATGTACAATTGAACAGTTTCTTTTCCGTCATAATTTCCTGTATTGGTAACATCAACAGTAACTTTCAATTTTCCACTTTCATTCATCTTATCTGATGAAATTTTTAGGTTTGAATAGTCAAAGTTGGTATAACTTAAACCAAATCCAAATGGGAATAATGGCTCGTTTCTTTCATCTAAATAATTAGATCTGAATTTTTCGAATTTACCTTCTGTATTTGCCAAAGGTCTTCCTGTGTTTTTGTGTGCATAATAAATTGGCACTTGTCCAACGCTTCTTGGGAAAGTTGTAGTTAATTTTCCAGAAGGATTTACATCTCCAAATAAAACATCAGCAATAGCATAACCAGCTTCAGTCCCGGCAAACCAAGCATTTAAAATAGCAGGAACCGTTTCGTTTTCCTCTTTTAAAACTAACGGACGACCTTCAAATAAAACTAAAACAACTGGTTTTCCTGTTTTTAATAAGGCATTTAACAAGTCTTTTTGAGCTTGTGGAATTTCTAAATTTGTACGACTGCTAGATTCTCCACTCATTTCTGCAGATTCTCCAAGAGCTGCTACAATAACATCAGATTGGCTGGCTACTTTTAAAGCTTCTGCCAATAATTCTTCTTTAGAGCGACCATCGCGGTGTAAAGTTTTACCAAACATTGTCGCGTTAGTTTCAAAAGTTTCATTATAATCTAAATTACTTCCTTTTGCATACAATACTTTTGTAGAAGGTCCTGCCACTTCTTTGATTCCTGCTAATAATGAAATAGCATTTTCCATTTTAGTAGCAACACTCCAGGTTCCTGGCATGTTTTCTTTTGCATCTGCCAATGGCCCGATAAGTGCAATTGTACCAGATTTTTTGAGAGGCAATACCTGATTTTGATTTTTTAACAAAACCAGTGACTGTGCTGCAATCTGACGTGCTTCTTTTCTGCTTGCTGACGTAAAAATCTCTGTTTTAGCTCTTTTTTCATCGCAATATTTGTATGGATCGTGGAATAATCCTAAATCATATTTTGCTTCCAAAATAAGTTTAACAGCATTATCGATTTGCTCGATCGTTACTTTTTTCTCGTCTAACGATTTTTTCAAAGTTGTTAAAAAACCTTCACCAACCATATCCATTTCTACACCGGCATTTAGAGACAAAGCTGAAACCGCTTGTAAATCGCCCATACCATGTTCGATCATTTCGTTGATTCCTGTAAAGTCAGTTACTACGAAACCTTTAAAGCCCCACTGTTTTCTTAAAACATCTGTCATTAACCATTTGTTTCCAGTTGCAGGAATTCCGTCAACTTCGTTAAAAGAAGCCATTACAGTACCTACACCAGCATCAACAGCTGCTTTGTAAGGAGGAAAATAATCATTGAACATTCTGATATGACTCATATCAACTGTGTTATAGTCACGACCTGCTTCTGGTGCTCCGTATAAAGCGAAATGTTTTACACATGCCATAATCGAATTATTTTTAGAAAGATCATGTTGCTGGTATCCGTTTACCATTGCTTTTGCAATCTTGCTTCCTAAGTAAGGATCTTCACCTGAACCTTCAGAAATTCTTCCCCAACGAGGATCACGGGAAATATCTACCATTGGCGAAAATGTCCAGTTGATTCCATCAGCACTTGCTTCCTGAGCCGCAATCTGAGCACTTCTTTCGATCAAATTCATATCCCACGTACAAGATAATCCTAACGGAATTGGGAATGTTGTTTCGTAACCGTGAATGACATCCATACCGAAAATCAATGGAATTTTTAAACGGCTCTTTTCAATGGCAATTTTTTGTACTTCTTTAATTTTTTGAACAGATTTAATATTGAATAAACCACCTACTTTACCTTCAGCAATTTTTTTAGCCACATCAGAACTGTTTGCTTGTCCTGTCGTAATATCTCCAGAAGTTGGTAAATTAAGCTGACCTAATTTTTCGTCTAAAGTCATTTTTGACAAAAGCTCAGCTACAAACTCTGATTTTGGTTTAATTGTTACTGTGTTTTTAGTGTTCTTTTTTTGAGCATAACCCAAAACAGCACATCCTAAAAAAAGTAAGACTAATTTGTTTTTCATTCTAATATATTTATTTATTCGTATTCGTTTTAATTTGTTTAAACATCCAGTTATAAATTTCAGGATTGTCATAAACTCTTGACCAACTGTCGTGGCCTGCATCGTCAAAAATGGTCAATTGAACATCTTTAGCATTGCATTTTTTTAATTCTTTGTAAATCGTTATGGCATAATCAACCTTTACTACATCATCTGCCAATCCATGAAAAATTCTCGTTGGAATATTGGCAATTTTGCAAACACTTTCTAACTCAATCAAATCAACAAACCCCGAAATCGGAACAATTGCTGCAAACTTATCAGGATAGGAAAGCGCCAAATTCCAAGCTGCCCAGCCACCCGAACTTAAACCGGTAACATAAATTCTGGCAGCATCAATTTTATTTTCTCTTTGAACTTTTAGAATCAATTCATTAATAGATTCAATGTCCCAACTCTCGTCTTCTTTACATTGAGGAGCCAAAACGTAAGCATTTAATTGATGGTTTTTTAAATATTTTAAAGGGCCATGAATCTTTACTTTTTCAATGTCAGTTCCTTTTTCTCCGTCACCAGAAATAAAAACTATTAATGGCTTTTTCTCTTCTATATTAGCCGGTTTGTGCAATATATAACCTAATTCATGTTTTACGACTTGGACCGTTTTTATTGATCCTGTAGTTTCGCTTTGTGCAAAGCTCAAAACAGAAAATAGCAGTATCAATAAAGTTATTTTGTATTTCATTTACTCAAAAAGGATTAAAATCCGTATTTACCTGAACTAAAGCCTAGTTTTACTAATCCTTGTTTAGTGTCTGATGCATTCATAAACAGTTTCCATAACAAACCGCTTCTATAGTTCTCAATCATAGGAGCAATTGTTCCTTGATCGATTGCTAAATAACGAGCTGTTACCCAATTATATTGAGGTGAAAAAGCATCGTACGGGCCTGCGATTCCAACATATTTTGCTTTATTGTCATCATACAAATAGTGCAAAAACTTCATAGATTCTACTGGAGTATATGGAAAAGATGACAATGCCGCTGTTGGAGAAATAACGCCGTTATCATTGTTAGGCTGATGAGCAGTGTATCCAGTAGTTCCATCAGGATTACGGGTATAACTTGCAGTTAATCCCCAGCATTTATCTGAATAATCTTTAAATCCTTTTGGATTTGCAACACTATACTGAACCATTATTTTAGCATGATTTTGTGTCAACGCCCAATAATCAGCATATTTATCTTTTAAATTATTTGGATCTAAACCTAAATAAGAATAGTGTGACCAGAACATTGGGCCTACATTTCCTGTGGCTCCGTTATAATTTAAAATAACTGGAATTCCATATTGAGAACCTCCATTTACAATAGCTCCACTTCTCGCCCATGCTTTATGATACGCTTCTGCAGAAATAGGATGCGTTGGTGAAGAAGCTGCCATTACATACGTAATCAGACATTCATTATAGCCTTCTAATTTAAAATTCATTTCCCAGCCATAATTTGGAGACCAGTGCCAGTATAATGCATCTTGTCCCTGAGTATACCAATCCCATTCTACACCTTTCCAAAGTTCGTCAGCTTTCACAGCCAATGCTTTTTCAGCCGCACTTCCATTTTTAAAATATTCTCTGATGGTAATTAAAGCCTGGCAAACGAAAGAAGTTTCTACTAAATCTCCCCCATTATCTTTTGTTCCAAACGGAATTACTTTTCCGTCTCTATTATCCATCCAGTGTGGCCACGCACCGTGAAAACGGTCTGCTTTTTCAAGAAAGGTTAATGCGGTCGTAAGTCTAGAAACAGCTTCAGCTCTTGGCAAAAAACCTCTTTCTACGCCTACAACGATAGTCATTAATCCAAAACCTGAACCTCCGGTAGTAATAATGTTTGATTCAAAATTTGGATCTTCCGTAAGATATCTTTCTCTTGCTAATTTTGAATTAGGATCAGCATAATCCCAAAAATATTTAATTGCATCTTTTTGAACCTGATCCATAGCCTCATTATCGGTTAGAGGTTTTGTTGGGGTCGTTGGATTTGTTGGTAATGGAGTACCGCCGCTTTTTCCTTCATCTGGCGAAGAAGAAGAACAAGAGCAAAAAGCACCAACAAGTAATATGATATATAAACCAATTCTCATTTTTATAAATTTTGTAATATTAATAACTAAAAAAATACACCTGGAATTTACTCCAGGTGTATTTTGAAGAAAATTTATCGTTTGTCTTTCTCTAATTTGTAAAGAGCAACAACTTCATTATCAGTCAAGGCTGCGTCATAAATTCTGAACTCATCCATTGAACCAGTATAATTAAGCATCCATCCATCAGGAGCTCCCCAAGGAGTCCCCAAATGTTGTTGGTAACCTCCAATAATAAATTTAGAAACTTCAGAATTGGCTAATTCACCATAAGGAAGACCTCCGGTTAAAGGATCACTTGCATACCTTTTCGAAATAGATTCAGGCAAAACTATTTTTTGCCCGTCAATATAAAGACTATATGTAGAGCTTGTACCATTATAAGTCCATAATAAATGTTTCCATGATCCAAACATATTAGCCAGAACATTTGTTCCTCCATGTTCAATAAATTGTCCTGCCCAAGGAATACTAGGCATAACATCTTTTTGAACATGATTTTTTAACAACATTGTTGTTGCTGGCCCTGTTCCTTCAATAAGTGTAAAGATATTACCCCAAAAATCTGTTTTTTTAGGAAGCATAAATAACGATTGTGCGCCACCAGTATGCGGATCCGTTTTAATCCACATTGAAATTGTAACGCTTTTTAAATTTACTATCGAGCTAGCAACTGTGTTATATGCAATAAAAGAACTTGCAGATCCTTGATAAGCTTCTCCTTTTATACCGGTACCATATGCTACATTAGTTCCTGATCCATCTGTTATACCATTTTTTGAATCGGCAATATTACCATCAAAACTAAATTTAGATACTAAATGTGCAGCCGCAACATCATCAGAATTATCATAACCACCAATTGACTCGTAAGGAATTGGGCTATTTACTTTATCAATACTATCCTCGCAGCTCACAAACAATGCTGAAGTTAAAGCGAAAGAAAGCAAGAAAATGGATTTATTTTTTTTCATTTTTAATGTCTTTAGAATTAATAACCAGGATTTTGCTGTGATAAACCATCGGCCTGTTTGATGAATGATGCCGGAATAGGAAATAATTCATTTTTACCTTCAGTAAAAGTTTTTCCATCTACAGCAAAAGCTGCTTTGGCTTGACCTGTACGAACTAAATCAAAAAATCTATCGTGTTCAAAAGCCATTTCTACTCTTCTTTCTCTCCAGATTGCATTTCTAATATCTCCCTGTGAAGAATAAGTTGTATTAGCTAAACCTGCTCTATTTCTGATTTGGTTCAACAATGGAATCGCATCTGTAGTTTGTCCTAACTCATTCAAAGCCTCAGCTTTCATTAATAAAACTTCAGCATATCTTAGGTATTTAATATCAACATCTGTTTCCCATGCATCTGTATAAGCTGATGAATAGGCTTTGTAATTGTATCTTTCGTTTTCAACTGTTGTTGGTACTACTCTTCCATCATATAAAGTTGAACCTCTAAAAATAATGGTGGCCGCTTTTCTGACATCTCCAGGTTCGTAAGCATTTACTAGACTTTGAGATGGTGTATTAAAGCCCCAACCCCAACCGCCAGTACCACGAGCACCTTGCGTGTTAGAATAACCTTCAATTCCCTTAGCTGGAACAGCTCCTTGAGCATAAATTTCAAAAATTGATTCAGAATCAAATTTTCCAGTTGCTTTGTACATCGATGCATAATCAGTAACGATAGCGTAACCTGTAACTTTGTTAGCATTATCGATTACTTGTTGCCATTTCTTTTGATACATACTTACTTTTGCTAACAATGCATAAGCAGCACCTTTTGAAGCTCTTGATTTTTCATTAGCTGAATACGCTGTTTTTTCAGGTAATGCAGCGATAGCATCATTTAAATCAGCTTCAATAAATGCGTATACTTCAGCAGATGTTTTACGAGTTAACTGCATAATTCTGTCAGAATCTGAGCCTGGAACCGGTAAATGATCTACAATTGGCACACCACCATAACATTTCACTAATGTAAAATACATAAAAGCTCTTAAAAACTTAGCTTCACCAGCTAATCTGTTTCTTAAACCAGCATCTACTTTATCTAATTTTGGAAGCATGTTTAAAGCCTGATTACATCTGTTTATTCCATCGTAATTCGCAATAAAAGTGCTCTCAGCAGAAGGATTAGAAGCATTATAAGTCAAAGCATCCAATACATCTTTGTCTGTTCCTGTATCACCGGCAGAAGATCCTTTGTCAGCATCATCAGACGTAATACTTGATAAACCAATCCAACCGAAAGAGGTCATGTCCCAATTTAAAAACTTGTTATAAATTGAAGTTACAAACTGAGCAGCCCCAGCTTCATTATTAAATAACTCCACATCGCCTGTCGAAATAGACTCCGTTTGGTCTACATCTAAATAATCGTCTGCACATCCTGTAAAAAAGAATGCTGATAATACAAACGTTGCTATATATATCTTTTTCATAATATTAAAATTTTAAATTAGCACCAATTACAAATGATCTCAATGTTGGATAAGCATCAAGCTCAACACCCTGAGTTCCATAAGGATTTCCATCTCCGTTTAATTCTGGAGAAAATCCTGAGAATTTTTGCGTAATAAATGGGTTAATTGCATTTACATAAATTCTGCATGCGCTTATGAAAGAATTCTCTTGTAAAGGCAATTTATATCCTACTGTGATATTATTAACTCTGAAAAAATCACCTGATTCTAAGTAATAAGTTGAAGCTACCGGTACCTGATTAAAAGGTGCAGGATTTGAAGCTGTTAAATTATTTGGCGTCCAGAAATCAGTAGCGAGTGAATTTTCAATGTTTTCTCCATAAAAACGCTGTGCTTTTTTACCATTGTAAACTTTTGCACCAGACGTACCATATCCATCAACAGAAAAATCAAAGTTTTTGTAATTGAAACCTAAAGAAACCCCATAGTTAGATTTTGGTAAACTTGAACCGACATATTTTTTATCAGCAGTAGCGCTCAATGCATCCTGAGTAACTTTGTCTCCGGCAGCATTGTAATAAAGCATTTTTCCGTTTGCTGCATCAAAACCAGCGTATTCATAGATATAAAAACTTCCTAATGGCTGACCAATTGTTGTATTATCAAGTAATTTTGTATCCTGACCGTTTCCTAAACCTCCACCAATAACAGGAGATAAAACAACATTTTTTAAACCTGTTAGTTCATTTTTGTTGTTTGAAAAGTTACCTCCAATATAATAGCTGAAATTTTCACCAATTTTATCATCCCAACGTAAAGAGATTTCATATCCTTTGTTTGATACTTCTCCAACGTGTGCTGGTGACGCAGTCGTAATTCCAGATGACATATAAGGTTTTGTATTTAAAATTACATTATTTGTATTTTTATCATACACGTCAAAAGTCCCTTTTAATCTGCTGTCTAAAAGTTCAACATCTAAACCTACAGAAGATTCTTCAGTAACCTCCCAAGATAAACTTGGATCAATTTGAGAGTTAATTGTTGTTCCTTCATTCAAAATCGAACCACCTAAGTATGCATTCAAACCAGAAGTATACCCCTGACTATTAAGCGGTACATTTTGATTTCCTAATTTACCCCAGCTTCCTCTTAATTTCAATAAATTGATCATTTTAGCATCAGCCATAAAGTTTTCTTTGGTAATGATCCATCCTGCACCGAATGCTGGAAAGGTTCCCCAACGATAATCTTTACCAAAATTTGAAGATCCGTCACGTCTCACTGTTCCTGTAACTAAATATCTGTCCATTAATTTGTACTGGAAACGACCTAAGTAAGATGCAAGTTTAATTTCATTAAAAACTTCATCCTTGTAGCTTGTTACATTTGTAGCATATTCGACATCTTTTAACGCCCAATAGTTAGAATCCGGATTAACATTTTTTCTTTTTATAGTTAATTTTTGTCTGGCACCTTTTACATATGTTTCAACACCCGCTGTTGCTTCGATATCGTGAATTTCATTAAATACTTTATTATAAGTCAAATAATTAGACAAACTCCAGTTGTAGTATTCTTCTCGTCCTTTTGTTAATAAGTTGATATTAGCATTTGGAAATTCTTTTTCATAGTCACTTGCTTCTTTATTAGGATTAGCAGCTAACCATATATTTTTGGTATCATCAAAATTATATTGATTCCATGTATAATATTCACCATTATATTGAGAGGTAAACTTTAAGGAAGGTATGATTTCGTAATCTAATTTTAAACCACCCTGCAACATCACACTGCGTTGTTGTTCATCATAAAAATCTAATTGAGCAACTGGATTTCCAACATTATTAATTGAATTACCAACTTCGCTTGCAAAACCATTCTCACCAACACGTGCAACACCATACTTACCATCGGCAAAATAAACTGGAACTATAGGAGATTGTTTATATGCATTTGTAAAAGCTCCTAATGGCTTTGGAGCCGATTTAGTAGAGGTTACACTAAAGTTTTGAGTTAACTTAAGTTTCTTTGAAATTTTAAATTCATTATTATTTCTAAAAGTAGTACGGCCATAATCTAAACCGTTTAAAATAGCCTTTTCTTCATAGTTTCCTAAACTGAAAAAGTAATTTATGTTTTCACTAGCTCCTGAAACAGAAACATTGTTTTGAGTATATGATCCTGTTCTTGTTATCTCATCAAACCAATCGGTATTAACAGGCTGATCCTGAGAATATGTAGTAGCTTGTAAAGCTGTATTGGTGTAATAAGCATATTTATTACTACCTGCCATTTTTACTTTCTTAAGTGGTGTTCTTACACCTCCAAAGCTTTCTATCTCAATAGATACTTTTTCTCCTTTACCTTTTTTGGTTGTAATGATAATAACCCCGTTTGCAGCTCTTGTACCGTAAATAGCTAGTGCAGAGGCGTCTTTTAAAATATCATAAGTAACAATATCATTGGTGTTAATATTATTGATGTTTTCAGTTGCCATACCATCTACAATATAGAGTGGAGTTCTACCCCCCAATGCTGTACCTAAACCTCTAATAACTACAGAAGGAGTGCTTCCTGGTAAATCAGAAGAGGTTACCTGCACACCTGCCGCTTTTCCCTGAATAGCCTGAGAAGCATTCAATACCTTAGTTTTTGTAATATCTTCAGCCTTTATAGAAGATATTGCCGTTGTATTGTCAATTTTCTTTCTTGTACCATATCCAATAACAACTACTTCTTTTAAAGCAGTATCTTCTGCTTCTTTTAAGGTTATTGTCATTGGAGCTGTTGTTGCGGGTACAGAAACTGCGGTAAAACCGAGCATTGAGACCTTTAAAACCTCGCCTTCTTTAGCATTAATTGTAAAATTACCATCGAAATCAGCATCAGCAGTAGTTCTGGAGGTCGGAGCGCTAATAACTGCTCCCGGAATTCCCATTCCACTACTATCTACTATTTTTCCTTTAATTGCTTGTCCAGACATATATGCCGGTAATAGCAAAAGTGCTAAAAAGCTAAAAATAAAATTTTTCATACAGTTCGTAATCGTTTAAGTTAGTAGAGCCAAATTAAACAATTACAACGTTGTAGTACATCAAATACCACTACTACATAGCTACATCATTATGTTAAAAACCAATCATACATTACTGAAAACCAATATAATAAATGTTAAATTTATTTCTTTAACATAACGTTATGATGTAGTAATGATGTATTGGAATTATATAAAAAATTATATTCAAAAATGTAAAAAATGTAAAATTTACATGCAAATCTTACACACTTAATAAAAATTTTGACAGGTTTTCTTCCTGCGAGAGATTTAATTTCTTTCTTAAGCGATATCTATGCAATTCTACTCCTCTAAATGATATATTCATCATAGGTGCAATTTCCTTTGAAGAAAGGTTCATTTTCAAGTAAACACACAGTTTAATATCCTTCGGAGTAAGGATTGGATATTTCTTTGAAAGGTTTATTATAAATTCGTTGTGAATCTGATTCAAATTGGTTTCAAAAATCTCCCATTCGTGTTTGTTAACTTCATTAATCTTAATAGCTTTCTTTATTTCACTTTTTAGCTTATTAAAGTCTTTTTCAGAATCAAGAATATTCTGAATGTTTTCGATCATTTCGCTTTGTTTGGCTATTGATAATGATTTTCCGGCAACTTCCGAGGATTTCGTTTGCAATTCAAGTTCCAAAATATGCTTTTGATATTCCTGCATATTTAGTTCATTCTCAGCTTTTAATTCCATTTCAAGAATTTCTCTCTGATGCTTTAATTCTTCTGCCTGCAATCTTAATTTTTGCATATAACGAAGTTTGTTCCATTTGTAGTAGAAAAACAGCACCGCTCCTATTATTAGCAAGTATAAGAGAATCATCCAAAATGAAAAATACCATGGTTTGGCGACACTAAAATCAAAATTGGCAACATTATCATAATTTGCTCCATCGTGTTTGTAAACTTTGACCGTATGGCTTCCACTGCTTAAATTGTTTAGAACAATCAATCCGTTTGAAACCGGAATATATTCCTTGTTATTATCCAATTTATAAAACAAATTCGGTTTGCTTGCTCCGTAAATTCCAGAGATAACATTTATTTGCAATTCCGTATTATATTTAATTTTTGAATCGTTTGGAACTAAATTTTCATCATTAAAGGATTCAATCTTAACGGCTGAATTTTGTTTATTCTCGTATTTTAATTGTAAGGATATAAAACCGTCATCAAGATTTAACAAATAATGGTTGGCATGCTTAAAAATCCTTAAATTATCGTTGATCAATTTTCCCTTGTAATACTTTGCCTGAATAATATTCCATAAAAATTTATTTCCCGTCGCTTTAATATGGTATAGAATTCCATCCTGAAGTACCATAAAATGATCTTCATCAATACTAATTATATCAGAAACATTTTTAAAATTCTGATTAAATAATTCGTTTTCTTCTAACTTGTTGGTTATTGAATTATAAGTGTACCATGAATTATTGATGAGAAATAAAATTTCATTTCTAAACTCAAATATTTTAACCCCAAAATCATTTTTTATCTTGCTTTGTTGTGTGATATTTTCAACTTTTTTAGTTTTAAAATTATCATCATATACTACACGATATAGACCACGATAATTATCTGCTGCCCAAATTTCATTCTTTTTGTTCTGGGCTACATATTTAATTGGTTTAGAAAGATCTTTAATAACTTTCCTTTGACTTAAATCTGAAAGATTATCGTATGCGATAACACCGCTATAAGTAGATTGAAAATAAGTATTATTAATACTGCTTTTCGATAAATTCCAGCCTCCACTAATATTGTTTATTTTAGATAACGAACCATTAGCATAAGAAAATGTACCGTCATTATGGCCTATAATATATTTATTATTAATTTCTGTAATATTCCATGCTTGTCCCTGAGTATTGGGCATCATTGTAAATTTACCCGAATCAAACTCAAAAACACCATGGTTTGTCGCTATTAAATAACCACTGTTAGTTGTGGCGACAGAATAAACCGAACCTAAAATACCTGAATTATCATAAAAGATTGCAATAGGTGAATTGATCTCAACATGAGCAATTCCATTATCTAATCCCAGCCACAAATCATTTTCTTTGTCAAAACCAATACTCAGAATAGAGTTATTCATTAAAACATTTTTTCTGTCAATATTTTTATAAGTATCAGAGTTAAAATCATAAATAAAAACACCTCTGTTTCCGGTACCTACAATAAGTTTATTGTTTTTAGTAAACTTACCCACATTAATGGTAGCGCTTTTTAAAATTTCATTTAATGAATTATTCCAAGGCTTTAAACCCTCTTTTTCTACGGTAAAAATTCCCTTTTTCTGCGTAAAAATGTAAGTCTTGTTTTGATACTTTTCGATAGCATGAACGACACAATTTTTAAGAACATTCCATCCTTTAGGATTTGCAATTCTTGAACCATTCATTTTAAAAGTACCCTTCGCTACAGAGGCAACATACAGGTTTTGATCTACAACAAAGCAATACGAAATTAGAAATGGAAATTTAATTTTCTGAATGTGTATTCCATTATAAATAAAAACATCGTTGAAGGATTGGAAATATAACGAACCATTGAATCTGAAAATTTTCCAGATCTCTTCATTGTCTTTCTCATCAAACAAACGTAAGTTTTTGGTAATTGAAACATAATGCATTTTACCTTCTTTTCGATACCAATAACCAAATTCCTTATAAGAACCAGAATAGATTCTATCTCCTTCAATCAAAATTGAACGAATGATCGTTTTATTGGGCAATGTATATTTCTCCCATTTTACTCCATCATAACGCAGTAAATAATGATTATTGGCAAAATACATAGCATTATCTTTACCCTGGACAACATTCCAAATTTGATTGTCGCCCTGATAATTTGATTTATTATAATTTTCAACGAAAGGAAGTAATTCTTGTGCTTGAATTTGAGAAGCGATGAAAAAGAAGAAAAGTGATTTTAGAAGTATCGATTTCAAAATATTCAGTTTTATAGTCAAAGATACTGACAAATATTTAATAAGTAAAAAAGCCTCTCGAATGAGAAGCTTTTTTATTCTGATTGATATAATCTAATTCTGAAGCAAATGATAAACCTGATTTGCTATTTCATATTCTTCATCTGTTGGAACCACTAAAACTTTAGCTTTTGAGCCTGTTTTATTGATTTCTCTAATCGCTTTAGAACGTATTTGGTTCTTTTCATCATCGATTTCTATTCCGTAATAATCCATATCCGTACAAACTAATTTACGCATATACGAAGAGTTTTCGCCAATGCCAGCCGTAAATACAATAGCATCTAATCCATTTAATGCTGCTGCATAGGCGCCAATAAACTTTTTAATACGATAAGCATTCATTTGCAAAGCCAACTGACATTCTTTATTTCCTTTTTCAGCTTCCGCTTCAATATCACGTAAATCACTGTAGCCAGTAAGTCCGAGCATACCACTTTGCTTTAATAAAACTGCGTTTACTTCATCAGCTGTATAACCAAGATTTTTAATCATATAAAAAATAACCGACTGATCAATATCGCCGGAACGTGTTCCCATAATCAGTCCGTTTGACGGAGAAAACCCCATTGTAGTGTCAATACATTTTCCGTTTTTAACAGCTGCCATACTACAGCCATTTCCTAAATGAATGGTAATGATTTTAGAATTGTTCTCTAAAAAATCGATTGCTTTTTCAGAAACATATTTGTGGCTCGTTCCGTGAAAACCATACACACGCACTTTATTTTCTGTCAAAAGATAATTTGGAATCGCATATTTATAAGCCACTTCTGGCATTGTTTGATGAAATGCAGTATCAAAAACGGCAATTTGCTCAGCCGAGCTAAAGATTTCTTCCGCAACATTAATTCCTTCTAAGTTAGCAGGATTATGGAGAGGAGCCAGTTCAAAAAGCTGCTTGATTTTTGCTTTTACCTTTTCGTCAATTTTTACTGTATCGCTAAAATCACTTCCTCCATGAACGACACGATGTCCAACCGCTGCAATTTCTGAAGTCGATTTTATAACTCCTTTTTCAACATCTAAAAGCATATTAGCCACTTTTTGCAAACCTACTTTATGATTGGGAATAGGCAACATTTCTTCATGAGAATTAGATGCAGTTTTAAAAGTAATATTTGAAGTTTCTAAACCAATTCTGTCAATCATACCGGAACAAATTACTTCGTTTGTTGGCATAACCATTAGTTGATATTTTATTGATGAACTTCCTGAGTTTATGATTAGTATTTTCATTTTTTTTTAGTTGCTAAGGTACTAAGACACTAAGTTTCTGAGTTTTTTTTTTATAAAATGAGCAAAGCATTTCAATTTTTAATTTAAATTGGGCAAGGTTTCAGGTAATAACTTACCTCGCAAAATTTATCATTAATAATTTATAACTAACAATTAATAAGTAATTAAAGTCCTTGCGCCTGAATGGCAGTAATGACAACCGTATTTATAATATCATCGACAGTACAACCGCGACTTAAATCGTTTACTGGCTTGTTTAAACCTTGTAACATTGGTCCTATCGCCAATGCTCCGGTTTCTCTTTGAACGGCTTTATACGTGTTATTTCCTGTATTTAAATCGGGGAAAATTAATACGCTTGCTTGTCCTGCGACTTCAGAATCCGGCATTTTGCTTTTTCCTACGGCGCGATCTACCGCGGCATCGTACTGAATTGGTCCTTCAATTTTTAAATCAGGACGCTTTTGTTTCACTATTTCTGTTGCCGTTCTTACCTTCTCTACTTCATCACCTTTTCCTGAATTACCGGAAGAATAGGAAAGCATAGCTATTTTAGGTTCAATTCCGAAAGCTGAACTTGAATCTGCCGATGAAATAGCGATTTCTGCCAATTGCTCTGCTGTTGGATTTGGATTGATGGCACAATCTCCAAAAACCGAAACCCTGTCTTCTAAACACATAAAAAACACAGAGGAAACTACAGATGAATTAGGTTTCGTTTTGATAAATTGTAATGCTGGTAAAATGGTATGCTGCGTGGTATGCGCAGCACCTGAAACCATTCCGTCAGCGTGGCCTTTATACACCATCATAGTTCCAAAATAAGAAACATCTTCCATTAAATCCCTTGCCATTGTAATACTGACATTTTTTGCTTTTCGGAGCTCATAATAGGTATTTGCATAATCTTCATAAAACTCAGACTCAGCCGGATTAATGATTTTTATTTTTGAAAAATCAAAAGTAATTCCGAGTTCAGCAACTTTACTTTCTATTTGTTTTTTATCGCCAATAATTGAAATATCAACCACATCCATATCTAATAATCTCGACGCAGCAGTAATGATTCTATCATCATTTCCTTCAGGCAAAACAATATGTTTACGGTGTTGTTTGGCTCTTTTGACCATATTGTACTGAAACATTTTCGGTGTCATTCCTTCCGGTACAAAAGTGATCACTCTTTCAGATAAAGCTTCAATTGCTACATATTTTTCAAAAGTGGTAATTGAAGTTTCGATTTTGTGTGTATTATTAGCATAGATTTCAGATCGTATCGAACCTATCTTATTGGTAATATTATAAGTACCTCCGTCGACAGCAATAATTGGGACAATTGCCGAAAGTCCTTCAATAAGTTTTAAGATACTGTCTTCCGGAATAATATTCCCAGTTAAAATAATCCCTGAAATGGTTGGGTAATTAACTGATTCGTTAGCTTGCAAAGCTCCAAGAATAATATCAGAACGATCGCCAGGTGTAATTACCAAGGCATTATCATGCAAATGAACCAGATAATTGTGCAATTGCATTGCCCCTACACTATAATGTCCAATTTCATTATTCAGATAAGCACTTCCAAACAAAACTTTTGCATTAAGCTGATTAACAATTTCCTGCATTGTCGGATTATTCAAACTTGAAATCAATGGAATTGTATTAATCAAAACGTTGGTCGGCAAACTTTTTTGAAGGCCTTTAGTAACTAATTCAATATTTTCAGGCTGGACTTTATTGGCAAAAACAGATAAAACTTCAACCTCTTTTACTTTGAAGGAATCGTAAACCAAATAAAGGCTGTCTACTAATTCTTCTAAAGTTTTCCCAACTCCTGAACCAATAATCATGGTTGGAATTCCGAGATTTTTAGCAATTAGAACATTCAGGTCTAATTCTATTGAAGTTCCTTCTCCTGTAAAGCTAGTTCCTTCAACCAAAACAAAATCAAAACGTTCTTCCAGTTTTTTATATTTCTCAATAATCAAATCAAGAACCTCTCCTATTTTTCCTTTATTTTTTTTCTTGATCAGTTTACTTTTGGTAATAGCATAAGCCTCTTCAAACTTAATATCAAGGTTAAAATAAGACAGCACTGTTTCTATATGATTGTCCTGTTCTCCATCAATAAAATCTTCTATTATAGGTCTGAAATAACCCACTTTAGCCGTTTTACCAATTAAAATGCTCATCAAGCCTAAAGTAATAATAGATTTTCCGCTATTATGGTCGCTGGTAGCTATATATACTGCTTTACTCATAATTTAAAGTTTGAAATAATAATTAATAAACATTAAAACCAACGTCTTTTTTTGAAATAGATAATCAAGGCTATCACCAATAAAAACATGGCTCCCATGACCATAAAATACCCGTTTCTTTCTTTAAGCTCCGGCATATATTCGAAATTCATTCCGTATACCCCAACAATAAAAGTAAGCGGAATAAAAATGGCCGAAATAATCGTTAGTGTCTTCATAATTTCATTCATTTTTCGGCTTTGTTCCGAAAAATAAAAATTAGAAGCACTTTCTAATGAACTCATATCCGAATCAATTTGTTCTAAAAGCTCTAAACTCTTTTGATGCAATCTGATGAAAAAGTTAAACGTTTCTTTTTGAATCAGATCGTTCGTTTCGTCATCTCTTATAGTTTTCAAATAATACAATGAATCACGTAAGGGTATGATAGAACGTTTTAAAAAATTAAAATTATCGCGGTGATTTTCAATCTTCTCCAAAATAACCGGATCAGCACCTTTTTTAGTCAGATCAATTAATTCTTCAATATTCTCTTCCTCGTCTTCAATCGTAATGTAAAAATTTTCCATTACTGCATCTAACAATAAATACAGTAAATAATCTACTTTTTTGGTTCGTACGATTCCAGCATGCGTGCGTAAACGTTCCCGTATGTGAGTGAAGAAATCGCTTCGTTTTTCCTGAAATGAAATCAAAATTCCATCTTTCAAAATAAAACTCAGCTGTTCTACTTTAAGACCATCTGAATATTCAGAAGGCAAAAGCGATTTGATATTAAAAAACAAAACATCTTGTTGTTCTTCTAATTTCGTTCTTTTGGTAGTGTTTAATATATCTGCTAATAAAAAATCATCAAGCTTAAAATGTGTTCCAATCGTCTTAATTAATTCGAGATTATTTAATCCATGAATATTCAGCCAATTATTTTTAGTGTAATCTATGCAGGTATTTAAGGCAAAAACGGTAAATTTTTCATATTCGATAACATCAGCATCGTTATATACAAAAAGCTGCATTTCAGTTTCGTGATCTTTATGAGATCCAGTATACTCTAAACTAGTATGTTGCAGTTTACGTCCTTTTTTGTATTTTATCTTTCTCATTCAAAATGATTTATATAGTAATATTACAAAAAAGATTTCGAACGCGAAATGACAAATGTCATTTTGTGAAGATATATAAATAGTGAAGACCTGTCATTGCTAACTTCCTGAAAGATATCGAAAATTTAAACCATAAAAAAACCGGACTATTCCTAGTCCGGTTTTTATTATTATGAAAGAAGAATTATTTGACTTCTTCGAATTCAACGTCTTCAACATTGTCACCTTGCGATTGCTCTTGTTGTGGAGCTGCTTGTTGACCTTGATCACCTTGAGCATACATAGCTTCAGTTGCAGTTTTCCATGCAGCGTTCACGTTGTCTAATCCTTTTTGGATAGCCTCAAGATCTTGAGATTGGTGAGCAAATCTTAATTCAGTCAAAGCAAACTCGATTGCAGTTTTGTGATCGTCAGCAATCTTATCCCCTAACTCTTTCAATTGAGTTTCAGTTTGAAAGATAGTACTGTCAGCTTCATTTATTTTTTCAGCTCTTTCTCTTGCAATTTTGTCAGATTCAGCGTTAGCTTCAGCATCTTGTTTCATTCTTTCGATTTCTTCAGAAGTTAATCCAGAAGAAGCTTCGATACGAATATCGTGAGATTTACCAGTTCCTTTATCAGTAGCAGTTACTTTGATGATACCATTAGCATCAATATCAAAAGCAACTTCGATTTGAGGAACTCCTCTTGGTGCTGGTGGAATACCGTCTAAGTGGAAACGACCGATAGTTTTATTATCTACAGCCATTGCTCTAGCTCCTTGTAGAACGTGTAGTTCAACAGATGGTTGAGAATCAGAAGCAGTAGAGAAAACTTGAGATTTTTTAGTTGGAATAGTTGTGTTAGCCTCAATTAATATAGTCATAACACCACCCATAGTTTCGATACCTAAAGATAAAGGCGTAACGTCAAGTAACAATACATCTTTTACATCTCCAGATAAAACTCCACCTTGAATAGCTGCTCCAATTGCAACAACTTCATCAGGATTAACTCCTTTAGACGCTTTTTTACCAAAGAATTTTTCAACTTCTTCAACAATTCTTGGGATACGAGTAGAACCTCCAACCAAGATAACTTCGTCAATGTCAGAAACAGATAAACCAGCATTTTTCAACGCTTTAGCAACTGGTGCCATAGAACGTTTTACTAATGAATCAGTTAATTTTTCAAATTGAGCTCTAGTTAATTTTTTAACTAAGTGTTTTGGTCCAGAAGCTGTAGCAGTTACGTAAGGTAAGTTGATTTCAGTTTCTGCAGAAGATGACAATTCAATTTTTGCTTTCTCAGCAGCTTCTTTGATACGTTGCAATGACATTGGGTCAAGACGCAAATCGATACCTTCTTCAGCTTTAAATTCGTCAGCTAACCAGTCAATAATAGTATGGTCAAAATCATCTCCTCCTAAGTGAGTGTCTCCATCAGTAGACAATACTTCGAAAACTCCGTCTCCTAATTCAAGAACAGAGATATCAAAAGTACCTCCACCTAAATCGTAAACAGCAATTTTTTGATCAGTTCCTTTTTTATCTAATCCGTAAGCAAGTGCAGCAGCAGTTGGCTCGTTGATGATACGCATAACTTTAAGACCAGCAATTTCACCAGCTTCTTTAGTAGCTTGACGTTGTGCATCGTTAAAGTAAGCAGGAACAGTAATAACTGCTTCAGTTACAGTTTGACCTAAATAGTCTTCAGCAGTTTTTTTCATTTTTTGAAGTGTCATAGCTGACAATTCCTGAGCAGTATATAAACGACCGTCAATATCCACACGTGGAGTATTGTTGTCACCTTTTACTACTGAATAAGGTACTCTTTTTGCTTCCTCAGTGATTTCAGCAAAAGAATGTCCCATAAAACGTTTGATAGAAGCAATAGTCTTTGTTGGATTAGTTACTGCTTGTCTTTTTGCAGGATCACCTACTTTAATTTCGCCACCTTCAACAAAAGCGATGATAGATGGAGTTGTTCTTTTTCCTTCTGCGTTAGGAATAACAACTGCTTCGTTACCTTCCATTACAGAAACACAAGAGTTCGTCGTACCTAAGTCAATTCCGATTATTTTACCCATTTTTTATATATTTAATTTTGATATACATTTTATAACTCAGGTGGCATAAGTCAATCTTTGTGCCAATATAAAAAACCAAAGTAAATTGTCAGTTTTCATGTCGGCACATTAAAAATCATCTGACAACATGACATTTTTAAAACCTGACAGACGTGGCATATCAGTACTTTACGTGTCATTATCAAGAGCTTTTGTTGTTATTTTAGGAGCTGTTTCCCGCTTTCGGCTATATCTTTTTTAAAGCGAAGAAAAATCGCTTCAAAAAAGGATACCGCCTCTATCGGGGCTAGGGCATTCGTTTTCAAAAGAAGATTTATTCCAATTAAAACCAGAATCTTTTTTAACTAAATAAGCTATTCGAACTAAGACGAAAAAAACAACTAAAAAAAAATAAAATAATTTGTCCAATTCTGAAAGTTCGATTGTTATTCCATTATAACAACATTTATAAATATAAAATTTAAACAAAATGGAAAATCGAATCAACATTCACGAAAAAGGACAAAATGCATTAAAAACCCTTTATCCAATTGGCGGATATTTGAAAAAATCTCCTCTAGAGCAATCCCTTATCGAATTAGTTCTTTTTAGAGTTTCTCAAATCAATCAATGTGCTTATTGTCTTGACATGCATTACAAAGACGCGCGTGACAAAGGCGAAACAGAACAAAGATTATACGGATTAAGTGCCTGGAGAGAAGCAGGATATTACACTAACCGCGAAAGAGCTGCATTTGCCTGGGCAGAAGCTTTAACTAAATGTGAGGTAAACGATTCTGTTTACAACGAAACGGCAAAAGAATTTTCAGAACAAGAATTAATTGATTTAACTTTAGCTATCACAAACATTAATACCTGGAACCGTATTAATCTTGCTTTTCCTAATGAACCCGGAACTTACAAAGTGGGACAATTCGGTTAAGTAAAAACTAAAAGGAAAACTGATTTACAACATCAAAAAAATAATAGTATGAACGAATTTGTATTAATATTTCGCAGAGATTTTAGCACTAAAGAAACCCAGCCTTCACCACAGGAATTGCAGGATTCATTAAAATTATGGCAGGACTGGCTGGGCGGAATTGCGGCGCAGGACAAACTGGCAAAACCTTTGCAGCGTTGGGATAGCGAAGGAAAAATTGTAACTAAAAATAAGAGCGTCATCAATGGCCCTTACGTTGAAATCAAAGAGTCGATTGGCGGATTAATAATGATAAAAGCAGCTGATTACAACGAAGCCGTTGCGATTGCAAACGGATGCCCAATACTAGGTTTAGGCGGCAACGTTGAAATACGCATGGCGGTTACAGCAACCTATTAATTTTTAATTTTATTTCCTGATTGCATTTAAATTATGGAAGAAAGTCAACTTTTACCCAATTTATTCAGAACAGAGTATCGAAAAATAGTTTCGGTACTCTGTTATTTGTTTGGAATCGATAATATCGAAATTGCCGAAGACATTACAAGTGATACTTTCCTTGCCGCAACCGAAACCTGGAGCATAAAAGGTATTCCTGATAACCCGACGGCCTGGCTTTATACTGTGGCTAAAAACAAAACCAAAAATTATCTGAAAAGAAATGCTCTTTTCGAACAAAAACTTTCTGTTGAAATAAAACACACAGCAAATAAATCAGAAGAAATTGAAATTGATTTATCCAACAAAAATATAAACGACAGTCAGCTGGCTATGATTTTTACGGTTTGCAATCCGGTAAATTCAGCTGAAGCACAAATTGCTCTGGCTTTAAATTTATTATGCGGATTCGGAATTCAGGAAATAGCAGATGGCTTTTTAACCAATAAAGAAGTCATTTACAAAAGAATCAATCGCGCCAAAGAAAAGCTCAAAGAAGCTAATATTAAAATTGAACAACCGACCATTTCTGAAATCACTGATCGTCTGGAAACGGTTTTAACGACCTTGTATTTATTATTTTCTGAAGGTTATTATTCGACTTCGCAAAACACAATTCTCCGAAAAGATCTTTGTGCAGAAGCTATGCGATTAACTTTTTTACTAATTGAAAATCCAACAACTAATCTTCCGGCTGCAAACGCCTTACTTTCCCTAATGTGCTTTCATAGTTCAAGATTTGATGCCAGAACAAACGAAAATGGTGAAACGATCTTATATCAAGACCAGGACGAAACATTGTGGAATCAGGAATTAATCGAAAAAGGTCAATATTATCTCGGTCAGGCATCCACCGGAAATACACTTTCAAAATACCATCTTGAAGCCAGCATCGCGTATTGGCATACGCAGAAAGAAGATACTCCTGAAAAATGGCAAAATATCCTGCAACTTTATAATCATTTGCTCTTTTTAGAATATTCGCCTATTGCTGCTTTGAACAGAACTTTTGCTCTAGCCAAAACAAATGGAAAAAAGGAAGCTATTATTGAAGCCGAAAAACTAAATCTTACTCAAAATCCTTTTTATTATTCGTTATTAGGAAATCTTTATACTGATATTGACAATAAAAAAGCCATAGAAAATTTCGAAAAGGCATTTCAAATTACTAATTCTCCGGCGGATAAGGCGACAATAATCAAAAACATCAATTCGATTAAATAACTTCATTTTTCAGAATGTAATTTTATATGCATGCATAATATTTATAGTTTTTTAACCTGTTTTACATTTTTATTCGTAATTTCGATTTTCCAAAAAGGATTGCTATTTTAAAGACTAAGTTCTTTTAAAAACAATCGTAATAAAAATTAAAATACAATAAAAATGGCTTCATTTATTAAAGAAATTTCTTTTCGCTGGTCTGATCTTGACCCTAATTTCCACGTTCGTCATAGTGCTTATTACGATTTTGGCGCACAACATCGTATTGAAATTCTTGAAGAACTTGGTTTAACCTTAAGAGTAATGCAAACCCAGGGTTTTGGTCCGGTTTTATTTAGAGAAGAATGTGTTTTTAGAAAAGAACTAAAACTTTCAGACAAAATATTTATTCATACCAAAACATCAAAAATGAAAGCCGATGCTTCGCGTTGGTCTATCATTCATGAATTTAGAAGAGAAGATGATACACTTTGCGCTACCATTACCGTTGATGGCGCCTGGATGGATACAAAACTTCGTAAATTGGCTTCTCCTACTCCGGAAATCGCTATTGAAGCTTTAAGTATTTTCCCAAAAAGTGATGATTTTATTGGTTTATAAAAACAATCTTCATTTTTCATAACTTTATCAAATCCAAAAAACATTTATTAAATGTGTTTTTTGGATTTTTTTCTTAAATCAAAAATTATGATTGATTACTTAAAAGACTTTAGAATAGGAATTTTCATTGCCATTATTGCGATCACTACAATTATTCTTGGAGCGATAACTGATAAAGTGCTTCGCTATTTTCTGTATCGCAAACAGGCCAATAAAGATTATGATGCGACCGGATTCAAGTTTTTAAAACATTTAATTATAACGGTAATTTATATTCTTGGATTTGCTTTTGCACTAATACAAATTCCGGAGTTTAAAATTATTGGTCATTCGGTTTTGGCCGGTGCCGGAATGATTTCTTTAGTTGCTGGTTTGGCTTCTCAACAAGCTTTAAGTAATATCGTCAGCGGTATTTTTCTTGTCATTTTTAAACCTTTCAGAATCAATGATAAAATCACGATCAATAATTTTGTGGGCACGGTTGAAGATATTAATTTAAGACAAGTCGTTCTTAAAGATGCTGAAAACAACCGAATCATTATTCCGAATGCGGTGATCAGCAATCAGATTATTGTCAACACTAATATGCACGACACAAAATGCTGTAAAATAATAGAAATTGGAATTGGTTATGATTCTGATGTTGAGAAGGCATTAGAAATCATGAAGGACGAAATTGCTAAACATCCTCTTTTTATTGATACCAGAACTGCTGAAACTAAAAAGCAAAAAATGCCATTGGTTGTAGCGCGCGTTGTTGCATTAGCCGATTCAAGTGTAACCTTAAAAGCATGGGCGTGGGCAAAAAATTCGACAGAAGGTTTTGTAATGTATTGCGACTTACTCCAAAGCATTAAAAAACGTTTTGACGAAGCAAACATAGATATTCCGTATCCTCAGCGAGTTGTCACATTAAAGAAAGATAAAACAAGCGCTGAAGAATCCGCAAAATAGGCAAAAAAGAAAAAATCCGCGACAATCCGTTTAATCTGTCAAATCCGTGGCCTGACATTTTACTGAAATTTCAATCCAAAATTCACTTTATCAAAAGTTGTACTGCAGGAAATTGCAAATCGGCCCAAGTTAACGGTTCCAAAGATACCTTCTACCCCATGTCCGGAATAAAATCCACCTGCTGAAAAACGACGAACCTGATATTTCAAAGCAATATCATTTACCCTGCTGCTCAATTGTCCGAAAACAATAACGTTGGGAATAACTTCATAACTTCCAAAAACCTTCGGAACTAGTTTTTTATAGTAATCGAAGCTTTCATCGGTTTCGTAATCGACACTGGTAGAATGCAGATTTTCTAGGTTACCACCAATATAAGTGTTTTCAGAAAAATGCCACGAAACACTAAAACCGGTAAACGTTCCATCATAACCGCTTCTCGATTCCATATAGCCAAGACCAATTGTAGCCCTAAATTTGCCACAAATTTTTCCGATATAACCAATATAGGTTCGGTCAATTTCTGACTTATCGATTCCGGCACCAAAAATAATATCGTCATCACACATATTAAATGCATACTGGAAATAGGCCGAATATTGATCTTCATTGGCCGCGACAACGCTTCGGCCCTTATCGAGATCGATATTTGCAGATATTAATGTAGAGTTTATAACGGCGAAATCAAATGTGTTGATTTCCTGGGCAAATGTGGGGACTGTGAGCAAGAGTAATAGTATTGTTTTTTTCATAATACCAAGTTTAGCTGACAACATTCTTACTCTAATTTACATCTATTTTTCTTGTTAATAAAAGAAGTTCTTCAAATAACCATATTACTCGATTAAGTGTAATATTTTAACAACTAACTTCTTACATGTAGTTAAATTTTAAAAGAAACAGTGTTGTTAAAATCATTTTCTGTCTCACTTTTCTGATAACTTTAAGACTTTAATTTTTGCTTTTCAAAATGGTTAACGGTAATTTTATAGTTCTTAATCCTAAATCAGTCCTAAAATGAAAATTATAAAACTGCTCTTAGTGCTTTTCCCTATTGTTTGTTTTTCTCAGGAAGGAAACATTAAGTCTTTAGACATTAACTTAACCAATTACGAATATCCTTTTCCAGTAAAATTTATAGAACTAAGCAACCAACGCCAATCTTTGAAAATGGCTTATATGGATATAATTCCTGAGAATTATAATAAAAAAAATATTGTACTCCTTCATGGTAAAAACTTCAACGGAGCCAACTGGGAAACTACTATTAAAGCTTTGACTAAAGAAGGTTTTCGTGTCATCGTTCCGGATCAGATTGGTTTTGGAAAATCTTCCAAACCAGATAATTTTCAATATACATTTCAGCAATTGGCTGAGAATACTAAACAATTATTAGCTCATTTGGGAATTGAAAAAACAGCGATTCTAGGACATTCTATGGGCGGGATGCTGGCGACAAGATTCGCATTAATGTATCCTGAAACTACCGAGAAATTAATTCTGGAAAATCCGATTGGTTTAGAAGACTGGAAATTAGTTGTTCCTTACAAACCTGTTGATTGGTGGTATGAATCAGAATTAAAACAAAATTACGAAGCCATCAAAAAGTACCAGATGGCCAATTATTATGATGGAAAATGGAATGCCGATTTCCAAAAATGGGCTGAACTTAGCGCTGGTTGGACTTCAGCCCCCAATTATGATCGCGTTGCCTGGAATTCGGCACTTTTATATGATATGATTTTTACACAGCCTGTCGTATACGAATTCAAAAATATTAAAAGTCCAACGCTTTTAATTATCGGAACAAGAGATAAAACAGCTCTAGGCAAAAACCTGGTTTCTGAAGAAGTCAAAAAAACAATGGGAAACTATGCCGAATTGGGCAAAAAAACTCAAAAAGCAATTCCGAATTCAAAATTAGTCGAAGTACCAAACACAGGGCATTTGCCTCATATTGAATCTTTCGATCAATTTATAAAACCATTAATCGTATTTTTGAAACAATAATTTTTTTTGCTATAAATTTCAAGAATTGACGCGAATTATTGTAGTCCTCAAAAGTAAAAATTAGTGTAAATTAGTGCAATTCGTGGCAAACTTAACCTTAAAAACTGAAAATATATGTTTACAATAGAACAAATTAAAGAAGCACATGCAAAAGTAAAAAGCGGAGCAGATTTCCCCAATTACATACAAGACTTAATCATTCTAGGCGTAAAAGGCTATGATACATTTGTCAATGACGGACATACAGAATATTATGGCGTAAACAATTATACTGTCGCTTCTGATGATAAATATGCTTTAATACCGATTTCAACAACGGTAAATAAAGAACGTTTTATCGAATTTTTAGTAGCGCATCAGGACGGACAGAGTGATTATATGACTTTTTGTAATCAATCCGGGCAATGTGGAATAGCAAAATGGAGAGTTGACATTATCGAAATGACCTGTACTTATTTTGACTTGGCTCAAAACGAAATATTGATCGAAAAGATTCCTGGCTAGTCTTATAAATATAGATAACATGTCCAAAAAATATATTCTGATTGCTCTTTTTTCGATTTGCTTGTTAGGATTTTCTCAGTCTAAAAAAGCAAATTCAAAATTTAAAGTGATTGCTTTTTATACCGCAAAAAATGATCAGGCACATATCAGCTTTGTTCATGAAGCCAATAAATGGTTTCCTAAAATAGCGGAAGAAAATCATTTTGAATATGATTCAACCAGCAATTGGGATAATCTGAATGCCAAATTTTTAGCGCAATACAAAGTAGTTTTATTTTTAGACACAAGGCCAGAAACGTCAGGTCAGCGTGAAGCTTTCCAAAAATATATGAAAAACGGCGGCGGTTTTATCGGATTCCATTTTTCGGCCTTTGCTTTAAACGATTCTTCTTATCCTCAAAACTGGGATTGGTATCATAACACTTTCTTAGGTTCAGGCGAATACGGAAGCAATACGTGGCGACCAACATCGGCAGTTTTAAGAGTTGAAAATAAAGATCCGATAACAAAAGGACTTACTAAAACTTTTTCATCACAACCCAATGAATGGTATCGATGGAGCAATGATTTGACTAAAAACCCAAATATTAAAATACTTGTAGCAATTGACGAAAGCAGTTTCCCGCTAGGAACCGGACCAAAAGCACATGAAATTTGGCATAGCGGCTACTACCCTGTCGTTTGGACAAATATAAAATATAAGATGCTCTATGTAAACATGGGTCATAACGACATAGATTACGAACACGGAACAAACAAAACACTTTCAAATACTTTTGAAAATGAGAATCAAAACAAATTAATTTTGAATGCTTTGCAGTTATTCGGAAATTCAAAAAAATAAATGATTTCAAAATGTCACACAAACTATCTCCAATAATAAATCCTGAAGAATTATTTCAATTACAGGATTCTGCTGACGTAATTTTAATTGATGCCAGAGTCGGAATCAATGCCGAAGAAAACTATACAAACGAGCATTTAAAAGGTGCGCGTTACGTCGATTTGAATCGGGATTTGGCAACTGTTGAAGAAGATCCTGCAAATGGTGGAAGACATCCATTACCCTCTTTAGAAAAGTTTTCAGAAGTACTTTCCAAACTCGGAATTTCTCCAAAAAGTCACGTTATTATTTATGATGATAAAAACGGATCAAATTCAGCATCAAGATTTTGGTGGATGTTAAGAGCAATTGGTCATGAAAAAGTTCAGGTTTTAAATGGAGGTTTGCAGGCAGCGATTAAAACTGGTTTTCCAACAAGTTTAGAAATAGAACATTTTGATGCTACCGAATACAAAGTTTCAGAATGGAAACTGGCTGTCGCTGATATCGAAGAAGTAGAAAAAGCACGAAATAGCAATCAAAATATTGTAATCGATGTTCGGGATAAAAATCGTTTTGATGGTCTCACAGAACCGCTGGATCTAATTGCCGGCCATATTCCGGGTGCAATTAATGTTCCTTTCAGCGAAAATTTAAATGAAGAAGGCTTCTACAAATCCGCTGAAGAATTAAATAAAAAATACAATACCCTTTTAGGTAGTACAAAACCTGAGAATGTAATTGTACATTGCGGTTCAGGAGTAACTGCCTGCCATACCTTATTAGCAATGGATTATGCCGGAATTGAAATTCCGAAACTTTACGTAGGATCCTGGAGCGAATGGTCTAGAAACGATCGCGAAATGTTTACAAAAGAAACAGAATAATTATTTTAAAATACAGAAATGCAGCATTGGGATATCCTTTTATCAAATTTAGTAAATAAAAAAGCCTTTATAGACATATTGCTTTCCGGCGAAGCCAAAGGAGAATTAGCCGTTTTTAACAACCAAAAAGGAATTCTGTTTTCAGACATTGCCATTGAAAAATTTATTGAAAAAGAATATCAATATGATTCGGTAGAAGCTTCTCCGGAATCACACAGACAACTGCGAACTTTTTCATCCGGAGAACGCAAAAAAGAGTTTTTAAAATACTGCATCAACCAAAAGCCTGATTTTATCATTTTTGATAATCCGTTTGATCATTTGGATCAGGCTTCAAGAGTAATCTTAGCTGAATCTTTAAAAAATTTAGCTAACATAATTGCTATTATTCAAATCGTAAATCGTGTTGTTGATGTTCTTCCTTTTGTTCCAAACAAAGCTCAGATTAAAGACAACTCTTTTGAATTACACCCCATTTCAAAAGCCGAAAATCATTTTAAAACTTTAAATACAGCTGCCATTCCAAAAGCGATTGAACCACATTCTTTTTACGAAAGTGTATTAATCAAAATGAAAAATGTTTCCGTAAGTTACGATGATAGAAAAATTCTGGACAATATTTCATGGACAATCAAACAAGGTGAATTCTGGCAGTTAATCGGTCCAAACGGTTCCGGAAAAAGCACTATTTTATCTTTAATTACAGGCGATAATCCAAAAGGTTTTGGCAAGGATTTATATTTATTCGGAAGAAAAAAAGGAACTGGAGAAAGCGTTTGGGACATTAAAAAGCAAATCGGAATCTTCACCACTTCCATGACCGATTTATTTCAAAAAGGACATACGCTGGAAGAAATGATTCTTTCCGGATTTTTCGATTCAATCGGACTTTATATCGAACCAACTACGCATCAAAAACAAATTGTTTCGCAATGGCTTGAAGTAATCGAAATGACACATTTAAGAAAAAAACGTTTCATTGATCTTTCAATTGGCCAACAAAGAGTTGGATTAATTGTTCGTGCCGTTTTAAAACATCCGCCTTTATTAATTTTAGATGAACCTGTAGAAGGATTAGACGACGAAAATGTAGATATGGTTATTCAGCTAATCAATACAATAAAACAAGAAACCAACGTGAGTATTTTATACGTTTCGCACCGAATCGAATCAGGCCTAGCTCCTACTTCTGTTTTTGAATTATTACCAACATCAACAGGATCAATTGGAGAAATAAAATATCATTCGGAATTGAACTAAACCACACAAATGAGAATCAAATCAATAGCTGTATCAGCTGTAGCGTTAATAGCAATTTCATGTTCTACAACAATTTCAACAGCAAATAAAGAATATAAAATTACCAAAGTTTCTAAATTCAAATCAGATTGGGACTTTAATTCAAAAGAATGGTTGCTGCAAAAAGATACCTTAATCGGAATTGGAGGTCCAATGCATTGGGGCGTTATAGAATCTAAAAAACAGCTCCCTAAAAATTATGAAATCGATTTTAAAGTAAACATGATTAAAGAATCTTTATTTGAGGTAATGTTAAACATCGATAAAGAAAAATACATCCGAGCGTATCTGTATCAAATCGATCAAAACATCGTGATTGGACAAGGGGTTTACAGTAAAAACAGCGATGAATATGGTAAACGAGGCGGCCCAACTTTATTCAAAAAACCAATGAAGTTAGAAAATAACAAATGGTACGCGGTCAAAATTAGAGTTGCTAATAATCAACTGTACTTTTCGGTCAATAATGAAACTTTCTTAGAATGTTCCATCGTAAAAAGCAAGCTGAGTCCACAAGGAAAATTAGGTTTCCTAACCAACGGCGAAGCGAAAATAATAGATTTAAAGATTAAAAGTCTCAAATAAAAAAAGCTCCAAAGGAGCTTTTTTTATAACTATTGAGAAATTATCTAATTTTCTAATTGACAAATTATCTAATTAATTTTCCTCGTCTTCAATACTATGCGTCTTTCCATAGTTACGCCATTTCTCAATACAATCCTGAAAATCCTGAGGCAGTTCCGTATCAAAACGCATCATTTCGCCTGTATTAGGATGTACAAAACCAAGTGTTTTCGCATGCAACGCCTGACGTGGCAATGCTTTGAAACAGTTCTCAATAAACTGTTTGTATTTAGTAAACGTAGTTCCTTTCAAAATCAAATGACCTCCGTAACGTTCGTCATTAAACAACGGATGTCCAATATGTTTCATATGCGCACGAATCTGGTGTGTTCTTCCGGTCTCTAATCTACAAGAAATCAAAGTCACATAACCAAAACGCTCCAAAACCTTATAATGTGTAATCGCTGGCTTTCCAATTTCAGGATCAGCAAAAACAGCCATTTGCATGCGGTCTTTTAAATGTCTCGCAAGGTTTCCTTCAATCGTTCCTTCTTCTTCAGTAACATTTCCCCAAACAAGGGCAATATATTCGCGTTCAGAAGTTTTAGCTTCAAATTGTTTTGCCAAATGTGTCATGGCCGCTTCCGTTTTAGCCACAACTAAAAGTCCTGAAGTATCTTTATCAATTCGGTGTACCAATCCCGGGCGTTCACTGCTGTTCATTGGCAAATTATCAAAATGATGTGCCAATGCATTTACCAAAGTTCCAGTGTAATTTCCGTGACCCGGATGTACCACCATTCCAGGTTCTTTGTTGATTAATAACAAAGCATCATCTTCATAAACAATATTCAACGGAAGATCTTCCGGAAGAATATGGTTTTCAAATGGCGGATGCGATAACATAACCGTTACAACATCAAATGGTTTTACTTTATAATTTGATTTTACCGGAATATCATTTACAAAAATGTTTCCTTCAGTAGCGGCGTTCTGAATTTTATTTCTTGTCGCATTCTGAATCAAATTCATTAAATATTTGTCAATACGCAAAAGCGCCTGACCTTTAGGGACTTCAAATCTGAAATGTTCGAATAATTCGTCTTCCAGATCTAAATTTTCAATATTATTGTTCATCTTTTGGGGTTTCTGTCTCAGGCACTGCTAAACTGTCTGTTGCCTGACTATCATCTACATAAGTTGCTTTTCCGTCACCTAAAACCAAGTCGATTTTAGAAGCTTTTAGCACACGGTCTCCTACTTTTAAGTTTCTTCCTTTATAACGCATCTCCAAAACCATATCTTTTCCAAGGTTCGGAATATAAGTTATCGTTCCCGCTTCAAGCCCTAAAGCCTTCAAAGTCGGAACCGCTTCACGATACGTTTTCTCAATTAAATCAGGGATTTTAACTGATGAAAATCCTGAAGAATTAATTTTAATATATATTTTTCTTCCCACTTTTACTTTCGTTCCCGGCAACGGATCTTGCTCAACAACACTGTATTTTGGGAATTCACTTCTATAATCAACACTATCCAAAAGCACGTAATCTAAGTCTAATTCGTCCAATTTTTCTTCGACTTGTTCTTCAGTCAATTTTGCTAAATTCGGAACCGCAATTTCATGTCCGTGATCGGTGGTAAAAGTCAACCAATGCATAAACAAATAACCTAAAACAGCAATAATAGCTAATGCTATTAAAATTTGCACGAAAAAAACCCGGCTTGTTAAATACTGACGTAAACTCATAAATTTATTTTTATTAGTGGCAAAGATAAAGCTATTTCGTTTCAAAAAAAATGATAATTTTGTTTTAGGCAAGAAAGCTTTTAATACTCGTTATTATTAGGAGCTGTTTCCTGCTGTCCGCTGTATCTTTTGCGCCGAACCCCGGCACAAAAGGATGCCGCTCCCATCAGGGCTAGGAGACTCAGTTTCAAAAGAAGATTCCAATTAAACGATTAAACAAATCAACAATAAACAACAATAAACAACAGTAAAACAAATAAACAGTAAAACATGAAAAATATTGCCATTATCATGGGCGGGTATTCAAGTGAATATAAAATTTCTCTTATCTCAGGAAACGTCGTTCATCAATATCTTGACAAAACAAAATACAACGGATTCCGCATTCATATTTTTAAAGAAAAATGGGTTTATGTAGACGAAAACAACGCCGAATTTGCCATTGATAAAAATGATTTTTCTGTAACTGTAAACGATCAAAAAATCACTTTTGACTGTGTTTTCAACGCCATTCACGGAACTCCGGGCGAAGACGGATTAATGCAGGCTTATTTTGAGTTATTAGGAATTCCACAATCTTCTTGCGATTATTATCAATCAGCATTAACTTTCAATAAACGTGATTTATTATCGGTTTTAAAACCATACGGAATCAAAACCGCTATTTCTTATTACCTAAACAAAGGTGACGTAATCAATACAGCGGAAATCGTTAAAAAAGTAGGTTTACCATGTTTCGTAAAACCAAATAAAGCAGGTTCAAGTTTCGGGATTTCAAAAGTAAAATCAGAAGCTGAATTACCAATTGCTATTGAAGTTGCTTATAAAGAAGATAACGAAATCATTATCGAAAGTTTCCTTGACGGAACTGAAGTTTCTGTCGGCGTAATCAATTACAAAGGCGAAATTAAAGTGTTACCGATTACCGAAATTGTTTCTGACAATGATTTCTTCGATTATGAAGCAAAATACGAAGGGAAATCACAGGAAATCACACCTGCAAGAATTTCTGACGAACTAACACAAAAGGTTAGCGAAACTGCTAAACGTGCTTACGAAGTCTTAAAAATGAAAGGTTTCTCAAGAAGCGAATTCATCATCGTAGACAACGAGCCCTACATGCTTGAAATGAACACCATTCCAGGTCTAACAACCGAAAGTTTGATTCCACAACAAGCCAAAGCAGCCGGAATTTCTCTTGAAGATTTATTCACAAATGCAATCGAGCTAGCGCTCGCATAAGTTACTAAGATACTAAGGTTCTGAGATGCAAAGATTTCAGAACCTTTTTTACATAAAACCAATTTATCTGGTTTCCAAAAAAAACTTTGAACCTTTGTCACTCTGAACCTTTGAACCTCAAAAGAAAAAAATGAAAGAAATCTTCGAATGGAATAGATTATTTTACAATGATTTACCGGCAAATTTCGCCTTAGAAGTTGTATTTCGTTCTACTGTCATGTTTATCATTTTATTGCTGACTTTAAAATTAGCAGGAAAACGAGGTGTAAAACAATTATCCATTTTTGAAACTGTAATTATCATTGCATTAGGCTCTGCAGCAGGAGATCCAATGTTTTACGAAGATGTTGGCATTATTCCGGCAGCAATCGTTTTTATGGTAATTATCATTTTATATCGTTCTGTCACCTGGCTGACAGGTAAAAGCAAAAAATTTGAAGAATTTATTGAAGGTAAAACCGAATGTCTTATTCAGGATGGCAAATTTTCTATAGCCAGCTTTAAAAAAGAAAGTCTGGCACAAGATGAATTTTTCTCTGAATTACGCATAAAATCTATCGAGCATTTAGGACAGATTAAACATGCTTTTATAGAAACCAGCGGAGAAATAAGCGTATTTTTCTATGAAGATAAAGAGGTGAAATATGGTTTACCTATTCTACCGGGCTTATTTAACGACAAAAGTAAAAACATATTAAATGAAGGCGTGCACGCCTGCACTTTTTGCGGCCATACCGAAGAACAAAAAAAGGGAACAGCTAAATGTAAAGTTTGCCATAAAGACGAATGGGTTCCGGCTATTAAAACACTTAGAATAACATAAAGCAAATTCCAATAATAAAAAATTCCAAATTCCAATAACAAAATAAAAAAGCCTTTGCGCCTTTGTGCCTTTGCAGCTTTGAACCTAAAAAGAAAAAAAATGCGAAAAGCCATATTTCCAGGATCATTTGACCCTATTACACTTGGTCACGAAGATATTATCAAAAGAGGAATTTCTCTTTTTGACGAAATCGTAATTGCCATTGGTGTCAATGCCGAAAAAAAATATATGTTTTCACTCGAAGAAAGAAAGCAGTTTATTGAAGAAACTTTCAAAGATGAACCAAAAATTTCGGTCATCACTTATGAAGGATTAACCATAGATTTAGCGCATAAGGAAAAAGCGCATTTCATTTTAAGAGGTTTGCGTAATCCCGCCGATTTCGAATTCGAAAAAGCGATCGCCCATACTAACAGACGTCTTTCTAAAATTGAAACGGTATTTTTATTAACTGCTGCAAGAACATCTTATATCAGTTCGAGTATTGTTCGTGATGTATTGCGAAATGGCGGTGAGTATGAAATGCTGGTTCCGGATGCGGTTAGGGTTAAAAAGTAAAATGGCAGATAACAAAATTTGTTTAATTTCTAAGATTATACTTTTAAGTTTGATCTTACTCCCAGTAAAAAGATTAATGGCTCAGAAGAGTTATGACTTTGGGAAAGAAATCCAAAATGCCGACCAATATAATTTCGAAGAAATAAACTTTATTGATTCAGAAGATAATACTAAATTAAGTGGAACTTTAATATTCCCCAAAACGGAATATTCAAAAATTGTCGTTATTGTACCCGGCAGTGGAAACGATACCCGCAATTCGCATTATATTTTAGCCGAAGAATTATTAAAAAATGGAATAGCAGTTTATCGCTTTGATGACAGAGGCGTTGGGAAATCAGGCGGAAAAGCTAATTTTAGTGTTGATCAAATTATAAAAGACCTTTATTATGCTTTAGATAATATTCAAAAAAATGATAGTTTACATAAAAAGCAAATAGGTGTGGCAGGACATAGTCTAGGTGGAATTGCAACGATTGATGCTTATCACGAAGGACTAAAAATAGATTTTTTAATATTGATGGCCACACCAATAGAAAAATTCCATAAATTTAATCAACCCCAATATAGTTCAAAAACTAATCCCGAAGTTAAGGTAAGTACCAAAACACTTTTTCAAAATTTACAGATCCCAATGCTTTTTATTGCAGGTACAAATGATAGTTTTTTCCACTGCGAAAAAACAGCAGCACTAGTAAATGCTTTAAACAATAAAAACATCGAAGTCAAAACTCTAAGCGGATTAAATCACTTTCTGAAAGCTGATACTGATACCTGGAAAAAAACGAAAGAATTTGATACATTATATCAAATAAATAATAAGGCTTTAAATGATATAGTGAACTGGATAACAAACCTTAAATAGACCGTAATTTTATTATAATCTAAAAAACATAAACTTGCAAGCGAAAGCAATTATAAGTAATTTCGCATCTTTAAAACAAACAGAAATAATGAGCATCGAAAGAGAATTGAACAAACGAAGTGGATCTAAATGTGAACTTTGTGGCGCCGAAGAAAATCTAAAAATATATCAGGTATTGCCAACCAAAAAAGGCGGACTTGACGAAAGTATATTAGCTTGTAGTACTTGTATTGACCAAATTGAAAACCCAGACAATGTCGATTTAAATCACTGGAGATGTTTAAACGACAGTATGTGGAATGAGAATGTTGCCGTGCAAGTTGTAGCCTGGAGAATGTTAAGCCGTATGCGCGCTGCAGAATGGCCACAGGAATTGTTAGACATGATGTATTTAGACGAAGATACTTTAGCCTGGGCACAAGCGACCGGAGAAGGCGAAGACGATGAAAATAAACTGGTTCACCGTGACAGTAATGGCGTTATTTTAGAACATGGAGATTCTGTAGTTTTAATCAAAGATCTAAAAGTAAAAGGTTCTAGCATGGTTGCCAAACAAGGAACTGCAGTTAGAAACATCCGTTTAGACCACGAAAATGCTGAATATATCGAAGGAAAAGTAGATGGACAGCAAATTGTGATTATCACACAGTACGTGAAGAAAATATAATCTTTTGAAGATACTAAGGTTCTGAGATGCTAAGATTCTAAGTTTTTTTTTAAACTTGACACTAAAAAAACCTGAAACTTGACCCGAGGCTTTAGCGGAATTGGCGAAGCAAACAAACAAAAAAGGCTATTCAAATTTGAATAGCCTTTTTTTTATAGTTTTAAAATTTCATGACAAAGGTTTAACTTGAAACAAATAAAACCTGAAACCTGAAACTAAAAAAAATTATTTTTGGAATAATTTATTGATTTGATCTTTCACGAATGGCTCAGAAATACTGCTTGTTGCTGAAGAAGCTTCTTTGCTTGAAACCATAAACTGAACTGTAGCTTTCTCAGGAATAACACTTCCTGTATAATGCAACCAGATATAATTGTTTGGCAATTCTAATTTGATATCATATAATGGGCTTGCACCAAAACCATTCATGATAATACTGTAAAGACTTGCGTAATCGTTATTAACGTTTTTAAACGTAAATTTTCTCAAAGACGAACCTTCTTCATCATCGTTTTGAATACTTGTGTAGTATACTGTGTATTCATCTCCGATTTTCTGAATGTAGTTGTTATTTACTTTTCCTAACTTCTCAACCGGAACAGTTTCCAAAACTTTAATTTGTGCGAAAGAGACAGCACTTAACAATAAAACGGCAATCGTAATAATTCTTTTCATAATTAATTTGGGGTTTATTATTTACTAGTACAATAAACGCAGAAATTATGATAAAATAAAGCGTTACCGGTTAATTTATTAACAAAAGATTAAGATTGTTGTTTAAAATTGATCTAGCCTTAGCAAAACAACAAATTAAAATATTAACAATCAATAAATTAACCATCATTCAAGATACTAAAAAACTACGAAAAACAAGTTAAAATCACGCTTTTACAGACCTCAAAAAGGTTTAAAAAAGAAAAAAAATTACTACAAAAACAATTAAAAATGGAGGCTAAGGTTTTTAAAATTATAACGAATTAACTTCAAAAAAATCTCAAACCTGAAACTTGAAACAAAAAAACTATCTTTCTTCTTCTTTCTTCACTACTTTTCTCGCAACTTCAATTTTGAATTTCTTGCCTTTCATTTTTTCATCCTTCACGTTTTTCAGCAAGTCTTTTACTTTATTGTATCGTACTGCTGCAAACGAAATGAAATCTTTTACTTCAATTAAACCCAAATCCCCTTTTTCGAGTTTTCCTTTTTGAGAAAAGAAACCAACAATATCAATCTTATTTAGTTTTGTTTTCTTTCCACCACTAATGTAGATCGTTTGATATTCCGGAGGTTTTGGTAATGTTGTAGTATTCTCGACTTTTAGTACTTCCATACCATAGTCGATATAATCCAGTTTTTTTTCACTTTCGTGAATGATGATATACGCCGTCCCTGAAGCCTGCATACGTGCCGTACGACCGTTACGATGCGTAAATTCGTCTTCTTTTAAAGGCAAATGATAATGAATTACATGTTTCATTTCAGGAATATCTAATCCACGTGCCGCTAAATCGGTTGTGATTAAATAACTCATACTTCCGTTTCTAAACTGAATCAAAGCGCGCTCACGCTCATCCTGATCCATACCGCCGTGATAATAGGTCGCGTAGATTCCTTTTTCGTTCAAAGTATCACTGATACGTTCTGCCGCATCACGGTGATTACAAAATATAATAGCCGATTGTGATTTTAACGAACAAATCAAGTTAAATAAACTTTCTAATTTATCTTTTGCTGGTGAAACCACCATTTTCATGGATAGGTTTGCCTTTTCTTCTTCTTCCGGAATAAAATCTAAAACGGTTGGATTAACCACTCTTGTATATCTTGGAATCTCAATATCTGATGTAGCCGAAACCAAAACACGTTTATTCAGTTTCGTTAATTTTCCAATGATGTATGACATTTGCTCGTGGAAACCCAATTGCAATGATTTGTCAAATTCATCTAAAATTAAAGTCTGAATTTTATCTGTACGGAAAGTATCTCTGTCGATATGATCAGCAATTCTACCCGGAGTTCCAATTAAAACCGCAGGAGGATTGCTTAAATTCTTGATTTCAGTATCGATTGAATGTCCACCGTAACAGATATTCACTTTATATTGTGTTCCCATTTTCTTCCAAACCTGCTCAATTTGCAAACCTAATTCACGCGAAGGCACTAAAATTAAACATTGCACTGAAAGAATTTCAGGCTGTAATAATTCTAAAACCGGAAGTAAAAAAGCTAATGTTTTTCCTGATCCTGTTGGAGAAAGCAGTAAAACATTGTTATCGTTTAAAATTGCGTCTTGAGCAACTTCTTGCATTTCGTTCAGGCTTTCAATTCCTAAATTCGAAAGTATGTTGTTGGAATGGTGTTTTTTATTCATTTTGCAAAAGTAGGTAAAAAAAGTTGTTTCAGGTTTTTCTTGTTTCAGGTTTCAGGTTTTCTAAACTTTGTCTATAATTTTTACCGCAAAGTTTACAAAGGTTTTTTTAATAGATTGTGTTTAGAATGTGTTGACAAACACAAAGTTCGCAAAGCTTTGTGAACTTTGCGTATCCCGATAGCTATCGGGATTGCGTGCTTTGCGGTAAATGTCAAAGTTGCTCTATTCTCATTTCAACTTGAAACTTGAAACAAGAAAAACTTGAAACTAATTTTTTCTATATTTGACTTCTATTAAAAACCCAAATTCATGAAATTTTTTACCATTGTCATTTCACTTTTCACACTGACTACTTTCGCTCAAAACAATAAAAAATACGATACCTTTTTTGAGAAAGGAAACGGAAATCAATCGGCCTCTTATGAGGAAACAATTAAGTACTTTAAACTCTTAGCCAATGATTTTCCGACCATTCAAATGAAAGAAATGGGATTAACAGATTCAGGAGAACCTTTGCATATGGTAACTTTTAATCCGGATAAGGAATTTGATTTTGATAAGATTCAGAAAACTAAAGCAGTTCTTTTTATCAACAACGGTATTCACGCTGGAGAGCCCGACGGAATAGATGCCACTATGCAATTCTACAGAGATTTGGCCATCGGAAAAATGAAAGCGCCCAAAAACACGGTTTTAGTTTGTATTCCGGTTTATAATATTGGCGGTGCTTTAAACCGAAATTCAACTACAAGGGCTAATCAGGACGGACCGGAAGTTTATGGCTTTAGAGGAAATGCCCGAAACTATGATTTGAATCGTGATTTAATGAAATCGGACACTCGAAATACGAAGAGTTTTGTTGCCATTTTTCAAAAAATAAATGCCGATGTTTTTATCGATAATCATGTGAGTAATGGTTCTGATTACCAATACAAACTGACTTATATTATGACACAACATAACAAATTAGGAACTGTTTTAGGCGATTATATGAACGATGTAATGATGCCGGCTTTGGTGAAAGATTTACAGCAAAAGAAAATCGAGACAACGCCTTATGTCGATTCATTTAAAGATACTCCAGACAAAGGTTTTGGGCAGTTTGTCGACAGTCCCAGATATACAACAGGTTATACATCTTTGTTTAACACTATCGGGTTTGTAGTTGAAACACATATGTTAAAAAAATATGCTGAGCGCGTAAAGATGACGTATGAATACATGAAATCGACTATGGATTTTACTGATGCCAATTATCAAAAAATAAAAGAATTGCGTGTCAAAAATCTGGAACAATATCAGCCCAAAAAACCGTATACCTTAAAATGGGAACTGGATAGCACAAAAGCGACCACTTTTTCGTTTTTAGGCTACGAAGCCGGATACAAAAAAAGTGACGCTACAACCGGAAATCGTTTGTATTACGATCGTAGTAAACCGTATAAAAAAGATGTCCCTTATATAAAAGAATTCAAATCACTCAAAGATGTTGTTATTCCGTCTGCTTATATCATTCCGCGTGGTTATTGGAATATTATTGATCTTTTGAAGAACAATAATATTGCGTTTACACAACTTAAAAACGATACCATTATTGAAGTAGAAAGTTATAGAATTGCAGATTTTAAAACGTTCTCAAATGCTTACGAAGGACATTATTTACACTACAATACGAAAGTAACTTCTAAAAATGTGAAAATGGCTTTTGCCAAAGGAGACTATCTTGTTTCAACAAAACAGAAAGGCGTAAAATATTTAGTAGAAGCTTTTGAACCAGAAGGCGTTGATTCTTTCTTTAACTGGAATTTCTTTGATCCTATTCTACAGCAAAAAGAGCATTATTCAGAATATATTTTTGAAGATACGGCTGGAAAGCTGCTAAAGGATAATCCACAACTAAAAGCTGAATTAGAAACAAAAAAACAAAACGATCGCGAATTTGCGAAAAACGCTGAAGCGCAATTAAACTGGATTTATAAGAACTCTGTTTATTATGAAAAGGCTCATATGCAGTATCCTGTTTATCGATTGCTTTAAGTTAATTAACCGCAATCCCGATAGCTATCGGGAGCTAAGATTTTTTTTTGAAATTGCGTGGATTGAAAAGACTCTAAGATCGCAAAGCTGTTCGTTAAAATCTTTGTAAACAAAAAGAGGATTAAAAATGATTAGAAAAATACTAAGCCCAATAATAATTTCAGTAATTCAAATTGTTGTTTTAGCAATTATTCATCAAAGTCTGAATTATTTCTATCCAATACAACATAGATCAGTTGGTTTTGGATTGACCATATTATCCACTCGATATGTTTTTATATTTTCAATTTTTTTATTCAATTTTTATCTGGAATTTTTCAGGAGAAATATTTATTGGATCGGATTTTGTCTTTTAATTCTAACTAGCATTTTACCATTATCAGCATTTAATGAAAGACCTTTTAGAAGCCTGTTCTTAATTCTGCTAACTTTATGTGGATTTTTATCTTCTCTAGCTTTGAATAAATGGAGAATGAAAATTAATATGAAAACTGAAACAAACTTTTGAAAATGAGTTCGCGTGAGGGATAGGAGCTGGCTACCGAAGTAGCGCGGATAGCCCGACAGCATCCTGATAAGTGGGCGTATATACATAAAGTAATTTGCCCACTTATCCGGATGGTGGCACGCCCTAATTATATATACGCTAAAATAATAAATGGAATTAATTACTGACTATTCTCGTCTTTTATACCTTTAAGCAAGGCATAAATTGCCATTGCATGTCCCTGACCTAAGTCAAAATCTTCTTTAAGCCAAGTAACGATATCTCCAGCTTTTACATCGGGTTTGAGTTTTCCGTCTTGTGTGAAGCTTTTTTGTTCTGCCAAAGTCCTGAATTCAGCCGGACCATTACCAGTCTTTTCTTTTATTGTTCTTAAATATCCTTGAAATGACATAACAATATTTATTAGTTGGTTCATCTATATATACGAAAATACAAATAAAAATTTAGATTTACTAACAACTAATATTCTATCTCGAAGCGTTGCAAATAAAGTCTTATCTTGCCTCTTGCTTCTTTCTTCTTGCCTCTAACCTACTCTTCAACAGAAATCTTACTCTCTTCTTCAAAAAGTAATTTAATGTTTTCGTAAGAGTTTTTCAAAGCTTCTTTGATTTGTTCGGGATTTAACCAGGCTACTTTTTCGATTCCTTCTTCGATTTGACCTTGCGGCGTTCCTTCAAAATCAGAAAACATTTCGAACCAATGTGTGATTTTGAGTTTGTATTTTCCGTTTCGTTTAAAAACGTGATAGGTTTTCTGGAGCTTATTTACGATTCGGAGTTTTCCTACGCCGGTTTCCTCTTCGACTTCACGCATGGCAGTGTCCTCTATTTCCTCGCCTTTTTCGATTCCGCCTTTTGGTAAATCCCATTTTCCGTTCCTGAAAATGAATAAAACTTCTCCATTTTTATTGTACACAAAGCCTCCTCCCGCTTTACTAACTGGGATTTTAGCTTTTAATGTCTTCATAATTTCCTTTTCGTCAGGATGATATAGGTAAGCCTTTTGAATTTTATTTTGAAAAATTTTCACTATAAGCTGTTCAATATCAATACTCTCCAACAGGAACAATTGAAAATTAGTCTCTCTTGAGATTTCATTTGTCAAAAAAAGTGGTTTGTCGTTCACAAAAACTTTATACATTTGTATTATGATTTTTAATAAAGATACTGCCGAAAAAACAGCCGAATTGCTTTTGCAAATAAATGCAATTAAATTGAATCCAGAAAATCCTTTTACATGGGCTTCTGGATGGAAATCGCCTATTTATTGTGATAATAGGTTAATTCTTTCATTTCCGATCATCCGAAATTACGTTCGTGATGAATTTGCGAAAAACATTGAAAAACAATTTGGAAAACCAGATGTTATTGCCGGTGTTGCCACTGGAGCTATTGGAATTGGAATTCTTGTTGCTGAAAGCCTTGGATTACCATTTGTATACGTGCGCCCAGAAGCTAAAAAACACGGAAGACAAAACCAGGTTGAAGGTTTTTTACAAAAAGGACAAAATGTAGTTGTCGTTGAAGATTTAATTAGTACCGGAAACAGCAGTTTGATGGCTGTTGAAGCTTTACGCAATGAAGGTGCTAATATTAAAGGGATGGCAGCGATTTTCACCTACGGCTTTGGTGTTGCTGAAGAAAACTTTAAAAGCGCAAATATTGACTTATACACGCTAAGCAACTACGAAAACCTATTGGAACTAGCAGTTCAAAAACAATATATTACCGAAGAGCAGCAATCTACTTTACAAGAATGGAACGCAATTCCATCAACTTGGGGACAGGATTAATTTTACATTTTAGATTGTCGATTTTAGATTAGATCTAGCTTTGCGAACTTTGTGTTTATAATAAATTTACAATATAAAAAAAACCTTTGCACCCTTTGCGGTTAAAAAAAAATAAAAAATAAAAAATAAAATATGAACTTAGAAAGTCCAAAAGTTACTGTTCAGAAATCAGCTCAAGATCTTTTTGATCAATTGACTGATGTTAAGAATTTTGAAAAATTAATGCCGGATAATATCGCTAAATTTGAAGTGATTGGTGAAGATGCTTTTATTTTTGGATTGAAAGGTATGCCGGAAATAAAATTAAAAATGAAAGAAAAAGTTGCGCCAAACAAAATTGTTTTGGGAGCTGCAAGCGATAAACTTCCTTTTACTTTGGTTTCAAACATTGACAGCGTTTCAGATTCATCAAGTGAAGTACAACTTTTATTTGAAGGAGAATTCAACGCCATGATGGCGATGATGATCAAAGGACCAATTAGTAAATTCATTGAAACTTTAGCTAACAATATGACTAAATTGTAATTGTTAATTATAAATTGTTAATTGTTAATTCGCTATTTACATAAAATATAAAGCCTGATTTTACGATCGGGCTTTTTTTTGCCACAAAGGCGCTAAGGCACTAAGTTTTTTTTTAGAATAATCTCGCAAAGACGCCAAGCCGCAAAGTTTAATTACATTTTATCGCATTCGTAGCAAACCTCTGAACCTTTGTTTCTCTGCAGCTTTAAACCTCTCAATAAAGCATTTGAACTTCCTTAATATCAAACTCCGAAACAGAATCGTCTTCCAATAAAATTTGAATTTTTCCCACTGAAGAAACGCCTTGTATTATTCCCATGAAGTTTTGTCCGGACGCATCGGAATTGAGGCTTTTAAATGGCATTGGGATACCTTTTCTGAATAGCGTATTAAAATATTCATTCCAAAAAATAGCCGAATTTGATTCCCAAGACGCAATTTTCTGTTGTATTTTTTCAATAATTAAAGCCGGTAGCAATTCTTTGTTAAAAGGATGTCCGGAAATAACTGCCAAGGAAGAAGCATTTGGTAATTCGTCGAAATTTGTTTGGTTTACATTCAGTCCTAATCCAACTACTGACACGATCCTGCCATCGCTTTTGATGGTATTTTCGATTAGTATGCCACCAATCTTTTTATTGTATGACATAATGTCGTTAGGCCATTTTATACTTAAATCAGGAATATTTAATGATTTTAAAGCCTCAATTACGGATAAGGAAACGATTAAGCTCAAATTAAAAACCTGCTCATTATCATAAAGAAAATCCTTGACCAAGGCACTCATAATTAAGTTTTTACCCGATTCCGACTCCCATTTCGCCCCCATTTGCCCCTTGCCTTTTGTCTGATTTTCAGCTGTTACCACAGTAAAATTATCAAGTTCATCCTGGCTTGATAATGCTTTAAGAAAGTCGTTTGTCGAATCTATGGCATCGAGTTTGATTAGTTTCATTCAAATAATTTAAATAACTTAATTTAATATTTTGTTAAGGTTCAAAAATAATCACAAATTTTGGTAACTTTACAAATTCATATAAAATAATTCATGGCGAAAAAGACTATTAATAATGATGTTCTACTGGCGAACATAATAAAGGGGATTGAAGAAGTAAAAGGAAATGATATTGATATTCTTGACTTAAGAGAAATAGACACGGCTGTTTGTGACTATTTTGTCATTTGCAACGGAAGCTCTAACACTCAAGTTAACGCCATTGTAAACTCAATCCAAAAAACAGTATCTAAAGATTTAAAAGATAAACCGTGGCACGTAGAAGGAACCGATAACGCGGAATGGGTTCTTATGGATTATGTGCACATCGTGGTACATGTTTTCCAAAAACACATACGTGAATACTATAATATCGAAAGCCTTTGGGGTGATGCCAAAATAACTACAATCGAAAACAAATACTAAAGAAAATTTTTTCTAATGGCTAAAGATAATAATCCAAATCCGAGTAAATTTAAAATAAGTCCTTGGTTAATATATACCGCAATACTTTTAGTTTTTTTATTTATAAGTTTTGCAACCGGAGGATCTAACTTAAGCGAACCTGCTCAATTAACTTCTTCTAAATTCAATGTTTTATTAGAAAAAGGTCAAATTGAAAAAGTGATCGTTTATAATAAAGCTGAAGCAGAAGTTTATTTAACTGCCGCTGCTCTTAAAGATGCAGCCAATAAGAAGGTAGCAAAGGACATGTTTGACAGAGTAAACAAAGGTCCACACTATACTTTAGAAATTGGTAACGACCAGATTTTTCAAACTAAATTAGAAAAAGCAGTTGGCGAAGGCAAACTGAAAGATTTTAATTTCTTGCAGAAAAACAATTGGAGTGACATTTTAATCAGTCTACTTCCAATTATCATCATTATTGGTGTATGGATTTTCATTATGCGTAAAATGTCAGGCGGCGCTGGTGGCGGTGGCGGACAAATTTTCAACATTGGAAAATCGAAAGCTAAATTGTTTGACGAGAAAACAGATATCAAAACAACATTTAAAGATGTTGCTGGTTTAGAAGGTGCAAAAGAAGAAATACAAGAAATTGTAGAATTCCTGAAAAACCCTGAAAAATATACAAACCTTGGAGGAAAAATTCCAAAAGGAGCTTTACTTGTAGGACCTCCGGGAACTGGTAAAACTTTATTAGCTAAAGCTGTAGCCGGTGAAGCTCAAGTACCTTTCTTCTCACTATCAGGTTCTGATTTCGTTGAGATGTTCGTTGGGGTTGGTGCTTCACGTGTTCGTGACTTATTCAAACAAGCTAAAGAAAAATCTCCTGCTATCATTTTCATCGACGAGATTGATGCTGTTGGTAGAGCAAGAGGAAAAAGCAATATGTCAGGCGGAAATGACGAAAGAGAAAATACTTTGAACCAATTATTGACAGAAATGGACGGTTTTGGTACAAACTCTAACGTCATCGTTTTGGCTGCAACCAACAGAGCTGATGTTCTTGACAAAGCTTTAATGCGTGCCGGGCGTTTTGACAGACAAATTTTTGTTGACTTACCAGACATTCGCGAAAGAGCTGAAATCTTTAAAGTTCACTTAGCTCCTATCAAAAAAATTGAAGGCCTTGATTTAGACTTTTTAGCAAAACAAACTCCGGGATTCTCTGGTGCTGATATCGCTAACGTTTGTAACGAGGCTGCCTTAATTGCTGCACGTAACAACAAAACTGCAGTAGACAGACAAGATTTCCTTGATGCTGTTGACAGAATCATTGGTGGCCTTGAAAAGAAAAATAAAATTATTACTCCAGAAGAGAAAAGAGCAATTGCAATTCACGAAGCGGGTCACGCCACTGTAAGCTGGATGTTAGAGCATGCTGCACCACTTATTAAAGTAACAATTGTGCCTCGCGGACAAAGTTTAGGAGCTGCATGGTACTTACCAGAGGAAAGACAAATCGTTAGAACAGATCAAATGTTAGACGAAATGTGTGCAACTATGGGCGGAAGAGCTGCTGAAAAAGTAACTTTTGACAGAATTTCGACTGGTGCATTAAGCGATTTAGAAAAAGTTACACGTCAGGCTCGTGCTATGGTTACGATTTACGGTTTGAATGAAAAAATCGGAAACGTTACTTATTATGACTCAAGCGGACAAAGTGAATACAACTTCTCTAAACCGTATTCTGATGAGACTGCAAAAGTTATTGACAAAGAAATTTCAGAATTAATTGAAGGTCAATACCAAAGAGCAATTCAAATCTTAGAAGAAAACAAAGACAAGTTAAATCAGCTTGCTGATATATTAATAGAAAAAGAAGTTATTTTTAAAGATGACTTAGAAACAATTTTCGGAAAACGTACTTTTGACAAAAATCTGGAAGAAGTGGTTTCGTAAATTATTCAGAAATATGTAATATTTTTTAAAATCTTAATTCAAAATAGCCTTTTGAATTAAGATTTTTTTATCTTTGAACGTTTTCAATTAACATGTAAAGTATTTCATATAAAATGAATTTTTTCAAAAAAATATTTGGTTCTAGCGACGCCGCATCTGACGAAGAACATGAAAGCGAATATGGAGGAGGTAATCCAATTCCGAACAGTCATTTATCTATTGACGAGCAATTCATTTTCAATTTCAAGAAAAATGGTGGTAAGTTTTTGTATTGTGAAAACAAACAGGAAGTTGCGGAACAATTTGAAAACATTTTAGAAGAAAATGATTGGTTCGAAAACGAAGTTTTATGTTATGAACCAGGTCTTTTTCATTTACTGGAGGAGAATAAACTCATTTATGTTTCACCAAGAGCTCCTAAATTTTTATTAGCTTCTTGTGAAAACCTTATAGCCGATGAAGGTTCGATTTTGTTTTCATCAAAACAAATCAGACAGGATAAACCAAATGAATTGCCGGCAAATATCGTTATTATAGCCACTACCAGCCAGATCTTACCAATGAAAAGTGACGGATTAAGTGCTATTAAACGAAAATACGAAAGAGACTACCCTACCAATATTACTACAATAAAATATTTCGAAAAAGCAAAAGAGGAAGATTTTACACAATACGGAAGTGTTGCAAAAAATCTTTATTTATTGCTTTTAGAAGACCTTTAAGATGAACGAAACACTCAAGAGAACCATTTCTGGTGCTGTTTATATCGCTTTATTATTAACTGCAATTCTGTTTTCTACTGAAAGCTTTATTATCCTTTTTGGTCTTTTCTTAATAATTACAATTTACGAATTTTGCAATTTAGTTAATCTTAGCAAAGTCTTTTCTATTCTTTTTGGAATCCTGTTATACAGCTCAATTCTGTTAGTAAGTCATTATAACAAAGAGACTACTTCGTATTTAAACACTACATTCAATTCAGACTTAGTTTTAAACACCAATATTCAGCAATTAGATCTTGTCTTACTGGCTGTAACATTGGTGATTGCTATAAAATGTATTTTATTTTTGTTTTATGACAATATTCAAAGCGTAAGTACCTCTTCAAAATATTTGTATTTATTAGGATACATTGTATTACCATTTATATTTATTGTTAAAATTTCTTTTGGCACCAATGATTATAATCCAAAAATCATTCTTGGCTTATTCATCTTAATCTGGACCAATGATACTTTTGCTTATCTGGTTGGAAAATCGATGGGAAAACATAAATTATTTGAACGCGTTTCTCCTAAAAAAACTATTGAAGGTTTTATTGGCGGTGTTGTATTTGCTGCTTTCGCAGGATTTTTAATTTCTAAATTATACATTCAGCCAAAACCTGAGTTTAGCAGTAAATCTATTCTAATCTGGACGATAATCGCTTTAATTGTAAGCATTTTTGGTACCATTGGAGATTTGATTGAATCAAAATTTAAAAGAATTGCCGGTGTAAAAGACAGCGGCTCCATAATGCCAGGTCATGGAGGCATCTTAGATCGACTAGATAGTGTTATATTTGTAGCACCAATTATATTTTTATTTTATCAAATTTTATATTATGTTTCATAAAGAGGGAGGCCCATCCATTTTATTAGGTACTGTTTTTGCAGTTGCTGTACTTTTAATTGCTGACAAATTCATTGATATTAGTTGGTTAAGAATTCTGGTGCAAGTTGCCGGTATAGCAGTATTGATTATTATTTTGCAATTTTTCAGAAACCCAAAAAGAATCGCAATTAGAAACAGCAATCACATTCTTGCTCCGGTAGACGGAAAAGTTGTGGTTATTGAAGAAGTTTATGAAGGTGAATTTTTTAAAGACAAACGTTTACAGGTTTCTATTTTTATGTCACCAATAAATGTACACGTTACGCGTTATGCTATGGACGGAATTATCAAATTCAGTAAATATCATCCGGGTAAGTTTTTGGTTGCATGGCATCCAAAAGCAAGTGAAGAAAATGAAAGAACCACTGTTGTTATTGAAAACGAAACCTTTGGTCAGATACTATACAGACAAATTGCAGGTGCTTTAGCGCGCAGAATTGTAAACTACGCTCAAGAAGGAATGCAGGTCGTTCAGGGTACTGATGCAGGTTTCATAAAATTTGGTTCAAGAGTAGATTTATTTTTACCTTTAGGTACCGAAATTAATGTAGAATTGAATCAAAAAGCAATTGGTGGAAAAACCATTATTGCTACAAAAGCATAAATGACCGAAAAAGATTTAGATACTCGTTTTTCAGAGGCTGTAGAAATTGCTTTAAAAATGACTCAGTCCTCACTGCCACAAGATGTGCAGCTAAGACTGTATGCTTATTATAAACAGGCTACTTTTGGTACGGCAGTATACAACCAATCTGAGAACTTTGATTTACGTGATGCATTTAAAACAAATGCATGGATGCAAATTAGTCATATATCCATTGACGAAGCAAAGGAAAATTACATTGAAATCATAAATTCTCTAACATCAAAATAAATTACATTATGAAGAAAAATTTTATTCGCTTTGGCATTTTAACTTCATTCTTCGTATTATTTTCTTGTAATGATAGCAATAAATTAACCGAAGTTGTTGAAGTTCCTCTACCAACAAAAGAAGAGAAAATAACAATTGGGACGCCTGAAGAAGTGAAAGCCGATCCAGGTTCGTTTGAACTTACGAAATTGACTTTTGCTTATGATGGACTAGCACCTGACATACGTTCTCTAACTTTAGAAACACACTATTCGAAACATTATTTAACTTATACGAATAATTTAAACAAAGAAATTGTTTCGACGGAATTTGAAAACATGCCGATTGAAGATATTCTGAAAAAAATGGATCTTAGTAATGCTAAGCTTCGTCAAAACGCAGGAGGATATTACAATCATACGATGTACTTTAATCTTTTGACACCAAAAGAGCAGACTCCTAAAGACACTTTAGCAGGTTCTATCAATAAAGAATTTGGTTCTTTTAATAACTTAACGAACCAATTTAAAGCGATGGCAACGAAACAATTTGGATCGGGATGGGTTTGGCTGGTTGTTGACAGATATGGAAAACTTCAAGTAACCCTTACAGGAGATCAGGATAATCCATTAATGAAAAATGCCTTGATTCCCGGAACTCCAATTATGGGAATTGATTTATGGGAACATGCTTATTACTTAGATTACCAAAACAGAAAAGGAACTTATATTGATGCTTTTTATAAACATGTTAACTGGGAAAAGGTAAACGAAAATTATAAAGAGGCTTTAAAGAAAGTCAAAAAAGTATAAAACGAAAAAGCTGATACAATGTATCAGCTTTTTTTATGTCTTCTTATATCGAATCTTATTTCAATTCGAATATAAACGATTCAGAAGGTGCAATTTTTACTTTTGCAATTCCTTCTCCATTATTCACTTTTAACTGCACTGCATCCTTTTGATACAACTGATCTGTCAATTGGTATTCTCCATCTTTTAAATTCCATTTTGAAATAATCTCCGAAGGAACTTTTAATTCAAATTCACTTGTTTTTTCAGAAGAGAAATTCACAACAACAACTAGTTTTTGCTTTTCGGACCAACGCACATAAGAATAAAGTGATTCATCATAACCGGCATGGTTCTGACGGTTTACAGATTGAATTTCCTGATAACTTCCCATCAAAGCTGAACTATTAATTGAAAAATTCAGTAATCGTTTGTAAAAGTCACGTAAATTTTTCTCTGAATCAGAAAGTTGTCCTCCGTCAAACTTTCCTTCATTCATCCATTTTTGATGATTTGGCACTCCTATATAATCAAAGATAGAAGTTCTGGAACGCGTTCCAAATCCGGCATTTTCATTTCCAGCCTCTCCTACTTCCTGTCCAAAATAAACCATTGTTGGCGAGGTACTAATTGTAGTTGAAATAACCATTAAAGGTTTACCGCGCTCAGGAGATCCTGCAAATTCAGGACTCGCTAAACGCTGTTCATCATGATTATCCAAAAAATGAAGCATATGATGTTCAATATCTGACATTCCTTTTTGAATATCTGATAAACCGTCTGGTGATGATTTTCCTTTTATGATATCTTTCAGCTTATCGTAAGTTTCTACTTTATCATATAAATAATCCATCTTTCCTAAACGAATATAATTGCGATATTCATTTGGATTGTAAACTTCTGCCAATAAAAAAGCATTTGGATTTTTCATCTTAATAGCCGAATTCATATAACTCCAGAATTCGTATGGAACCATTTCAGCCATGTCATAACGAAAACCGTCAACACCTTTTGCTGTCCAATACAAAGCAATCGATTTAAACTTTTTCCATGAATCAGGCACATCTTTATCCTGCCAAAAAGCAAAATGTTCCTGATATGATTTTTGATCAAATCCAGCCGGAAGTTCTGGAAAGTCTTTTGAACCATCAGGGCGAATTCCGTAATTTACTTTTACCGTTTCGTACCAGTCATTCTGGTCCGGTTTCACTTTTCTGGAACCATTACCTGTCCATTTTGCAGGATTCTCATCAAATACACCATCAACTAAGGGATTCTTTTCACCATTTAACGGGACATCTCCATCAGGGATTTCAAAATGACTTTTCGGTATATAGTAGAAATTATTATCTCTCTTATACTCCACACTTACATCATCATTGGCTCCAAAATCCTTTATCCCTTCCGGATTATTTTTCCCTTCATACTTTCGCGCAATATGATTGGGTACAATATCAATAATAAGCTTCAAACCTGCTTTGTGTGTACGAGCAATTAATGCTTCAAATTCCTGTAATCGATTTGCAGGATTTACAGCTAAATCAGGATTTACATTATAATAATCTTTAACCGCGTAAGGTGACCCTGCACGACCTTTTACCACTTCAGGATCATCATTTGAAATTCCATAAGCGGTATAATCCCTAACCAATGCATGGTGAGGAACGCCGGTGTACCAAATATAAGTTACGCCTAAATCTTTAATTTCATGAAGAGCAGTGTCTGTAAAATCATTGAACTTTCCAACTCCATTTTCTTCAATGGTTCCCCATGGTTTGTTGGTGGTGTTTTTATTTCCAAATAAGCGTGTAAAAACCTGATAGACTACAGTTTTCTTCTCTGTAGCAATTTCTTCCTTAGACGTATTCATTTTCAAATCTTTTGTTTTACATGCCGAAAACAGCACGGTTACAGCCATTCCTGCAACTATATTTTTTTTATTTATCATACTCTTTTTTATAATCTGATCTTTCTGAGTTTTAAAATTAAATCACTTCTTCTAAAAAACCATTTTCTAAATTTAATCTAATTTTTAAAACTCAAAAGAAAGTGATTTTAACTTCTAATCAAAAAACAAAACTACAACGTAATAGTTATCCGATTTGTTGGTAACTTAAAAGATTCAAAGTTACAAAGTTTAAAAAAGACAAAGAGACAAACGTTTTCTAAACTGCTTAACTCAACAAACCCTAAAGCCTTTGAGCCTTTGCCTCTTTGTTCCGAAGCTTCGGGATTGCACTTAAAAAATATAAATTAATCCTAATATCCATAAAGGTTGTATCCTTTTTCATAAATTTGACAAAAATTTAATCAATTGAAGAAATCACTCTTTTTCATATTTTATTGTTTGCTTCTAGTAAGTGTTCAAAGCATTTTTGCGCAGGCACCAAAAAAAATTATTGTAGAAAATGCCGATAACTCTTATGTGGATCAGGAAGCAGTACCTGATGCTCTTTTGTTAGCTGGAAACGTAAAAATAAATCATGATGGCGTCGTCCTAACTTGTAATAAAGCCTATTTTTTTCAGAAAGAAAATTATCTAAAAGCCTTTGGAGACGTACAGTTAGTGCAAGGTGATACTTTATTTTTAAATAGTAAGTATGCTGAATATAACGGGAATATGAAAAAGGCATTTGCTACTGGAAATGCTGTTATGACTTCTCCAGATGCAACCTTAGCAACTGATACCATTAATTTTGACCGCAATGTTCAGGAAGTATTTTACAATACAAAAGGTACAATCGTTAATAAAGACAATACCTTAGTTAGTAAATCAGGCAGATATTATGTAGCTGAGAAAAAATTTCAGTTTTTAACCGAAGTAACACTAACGAATCCTAAATATGTCGTAAAATCAAATCATCTGGATTATTACAGTAATTCAGGACACACCTACTTACTTGGGCCATCAACAATTACGAGTAAAGCCAACTATATTTATACCGAAAAAGGCTTTTATGATACCAAGAAAAACCTCGCGCATTTTCTTAGAAAATCGTATATAAAATATGATGACAGACGTATTGAGGGTGACAGTTTGTATTATAATCGAAATATCGAATTTGCATCAGCAACGCGAAATGTAAAAATTACCGATTCCATAAATCGCGGAATCGTAAAAGGACATTATGCAGAAGTTTACAAACTGAAAGATTCTATGTTTGTAACGAAAAGAGCTGTAGCAGTTAACTTTGTTGAGAACGATTCAGTTTACATTCACGGAAAAAAATTAATGGTTACCGGAAAAGAAGGTGAACGAATCCTGAGAGCTTACAACAATGTTCGTTTTTTTAAAATAGATATGAGCGGAAAATGTGATTCTATACATTCAAACTCCAAAACAGCTTTGACAAAATTAATAGGAAATCCAATCCTATGGAATGGTGACAATCAAATTACGGGCGATGTAATGCATTTAATTGGTGACAATACTACCAAAAAACTGGATTCCTTAAAAGTGCTCAATAATACTTTTCTCGTCTCGCGGGATACACTGGGAACAGGATTTAACCAGGTAAAAGGACTCAATTTATTTGGGAAATTCAGAGATGGAAAGCTCCATGATGTAGATGTCATCAAAAATACCGAAGTAATTTATTATATGCGAAATGAAGCGAATGAGCTCATCGGAATTAATAAAAATGTCAGCAGTAAAATCAATCTTATTTTAGAGAATAATGCGGTTGAAACTATCACATTTTATAATAAAGTAGACGGCGATATATATCCAGAAGCCGATTTACCTGAAAATGCACGAAAATTAAGAGGTTTAGTCTGGCGTGGCGATGAAAGAATTAAATCGAAAGATGATATTTTTACTGCGGAAGAAAATGAAGAAAATGACAAACTAATTCAGGCAGGAAAAGACCAGGAAGCCAAAGATAAAGACGTCCCACTGAAAGTCAGGAAAGAAACGCGTGATTACGACAAAAAGAAACCCGCAGTAAAAACAAATGCAGCTAAAGCGGATACAACGAGAACAGCAAAGGCTAAGAAGTAGTTTTCAGTCTCAGTCACAGTTTTCAGCGTAAAGCTTTGTGACCTTATAAAATGGTATGTCAATTCAAAGCACACAAAACTTTGCTCCCGATAACTATCGGGATTGCGGTTAAAATTTAGTCACAATTTTCAAAACTTAGAATCTTAGTAGCTTAGCAACTTAGAACCTCAAAAAAATGAATCCAGATTTTATAAAATACCAGGCACAAACTTCTCCTTATCCACTCGGAATGGAAGTTTCACACGCTATTGGCTCCTATATTTACGACACAAACGATAAAAAGTACTTAGATTTTGTTGCCGGCGTATCTGCTTGTACGCTTGGACACCAGCATCCGAGAGTGAATCAAGCTATCAAAGATCAGTTGGATAAATATTCGCATGTGATGGTTTATGGTGAATATTCACAAAGCCCAGCCGTTCAGTATTGCAAATTACTAGCTTCGCTCCTACCGGAACCTCTTAATAAAACCTATTTAGTAAACTCCGGAACAGAAGCAATTGAAGGCGCACTTAAATTGGCTAAACGAACAACAGGTCGTAGTCAGCTTATTTCATGCCATAATGCGTATCACGGAAACACAATGGGATCGATGAGTGTTATGGGATTTGAAGAGCGTAAACAAGCTTTTCGTCCTTTACTACCAGATGTCGATTTTATCACTTTCAATAACGAAGAAGATTTACAAAAAATAACAACCCGAACTGCAGCAATTCTTTTAGAAACTATTCAGGGAGGTGCCGGATTTATTCAGCCGGAGAATAACTTTTTACAGAAAGTTCGTAAACGTTGTGATGAAGTTGGAGCCATGATGATCGTAGACGAAATTCAGCCTGGTTTCGGTAGAACCGGAAAACTTTTTGGCTTTCAAAATTACGATGTCATTCCTGATATTGTAGTGATGGGCAAAGGAATGGGAGGCGGAATGCCTGTTGGTGCTTTTACAGCATCTGCTGAAAAAATGGATCTTTTAACAGAAAATCCGAAGCTAGGACACATTACAACTTTCGGTGGTCACCCTGTCATTGCGTCAGCTTGTTTAGCGACTTTGCAGGAATTAACTGAGACTAATTTAATGCAGGAAGCCTTAGAGAAAGAAAAGCTCTTTAGATCACTTTTGGTACATCCTTTGATAAAGGAAGTTAGAGGAAAAGGATTAATGCTTGCTGCGATGACTGAAACAGCTGAAATAACCAATGAGGTTATTTTAAATTGTCAGGATAAAGGATTGATTTTATTCTGGTTGCTGTTTGAAGGATGCGCCATTCGAATTACACCACCATTGACCATTTCTGAAGAAGAAATAAAAGAAGGTTGCGCTATAATTTTAAGCGTTATGGATGACATTATAAAAAAAGAACAAAAAGCTTAGTTTAAAGTGATCTGAATTTGTTATCCGACAAAAATAAAAATTAGAATAATAATCAAAATAATCTTTTATATATCAGAAGATTATGACTAAAAACAGAATCAAAATTCTGTCCATATTGTTAATTAAATTGTTCAAAACAATTAATTTCCTTTCCCCACAACAATAATATGGTTGCCTAAATTTATAACAGGCTAATTTCAAATAAAGACAGTATGCAATTAAGCAACGAAGAAGAAGATTATAACCTATCCCTATCCAAATTTGAGTCAATGTTAAAAACTAACAAAGTACTCTTTTTTGATTCTGAAGAATTCGAAGAAATCATTCTTCATTACTTAGACATAGGTAAGGCTAATTTAGCAAAAAAGGCCTTAAAACTTGCATTAGACCAACATCCAAAATCTACAGGCTTAAAATTAGTACAAGTAGAAATGCTGGTTTATGACGACAAACTTGAAATCGCTGAAAAGCTTTTAAATGAGTTGTATGCAATTGAACCTAACAACGAGGAAATTTACATCCAGAAAGCCAATATTTGTTCTAAAAGAGATCAACACGAAAAAGCGGTAGAATTGCTTAAAATTGCCCTGCAATATACTGACGACTACGCTGACGTGTACAACTTGATTGGAATGGAATATCTTTTTATGGATAACCTTGAGTTAGCAAAAGACAGCTTCATCAAATGTCTTGAAGAGGACTTAGAAGACCAGTCTGCCTTGTATAACGTAGTATATTGTTTTGAATTTTTAGATCAAAATCAGGAAGCTATTCTATACCTAAACGATTACATCAATAAAAACCCATATAGCGAAATCGCCTGGCATCAGCTTGGGCGCTTGCATTACGGGGTTAAAGAATATGAAAATGCGATTCGTGCTTTTGATTATGCAACACTAATCGATGACGAGTTTTTAGGTGCTTTCATGGAAAAAGCAAAAGCTTATGAGCGCTTGAAAAAATACGCTGAAGCAATTGAAAGCTACAACAGAACTATCGAATTGGACGATGCGACTTCATACGCACTATTACGCATTGGAAAATGTTACGAAAAACTTGGAAATGCTGTAAAGGCACTTCAATATTACAACCAAACCGTTCATGAAGATCCTCTTTTAGACAAAGGATGGATTGCCATTACCGATTTTTACGTACGCCAGAAAAATTTTCAAAAAGCATTATTTTTTGTCAATAAGGCTTTAGCAATTGACAATCAAAATCGTTTGTATTGGAAACGTTATGCAACGATCAACAAACAAATGAACTTTTTTGAAGAAGCAGAATTTGGTTATAGAAAAGCGGTAGAATTTGGTGATTATGCTTTGGATACATGGTTATATTGGGTTGATATTTTACAATTTTTAGGTGAATTCGAAAGTGCTATTCAAACCTTATTGCAAGCTTCAGAATACTTTCCTGAGGAAAACGAGATCGAATATCGTTTGGCTGGATTGTATTTCATGATTCAGGATAACACAAAAGCAAAATTCCATTTAAGTAATGGTTTGCGTTTAAACTTTGATAATTATATTTTGATCGAAGATTTATTTCCTGTAGTATGGACAAAAAAAATGGTTAAAAATTATATTGAAAAACATAGAAAACAATAATGATTGATATTTTAAAAAGACGTTTTGGCTTATTAGGGCGTAATATTAGTTACTCATTTTCAAAGGGATATTTTACAGAAAAATTTAGTGATGAAGTTTTTGTCGGTAACAGCTACGAAAATTTCGATATTTCTGAAATCAATCATTTCACCGGATTGCTAAAAAACAACCCGGATTTAAAAGGTTTAAACGTTACTATTCCTTATAAGGAACAAGTAATTCCTTATTTGGATAAACTATCAACAAAAGCAAAATTAATTGGTGCTGTTAACACCATTAAGTTTACCAAAAATGGAAAACTAAAAGGCTATAATACCGACTATTATGGCTTTAAAAAATCATTAAAACCATTATTAGAACCGCATCATAAAAAAGCGCTTATTTTAGGAACAGGTGGTGCTTCAAAAGGGGTTGCATTTGCTCTAGATGAGCTTGATATTCCTTACACTTTTGTATCTAGAGAAGCTAAGGAGAACATCATTGATTATGATCTAATCAATGCGACGACTTTTGACAATTTCCAAATTATAATCAATTGTACTCCAGTGGGAACAAGTCCTAATATTGAGGCTTGCCCTGATTTGCCATACGAGTTTTTTACTGATAAACATATTGCATACGATTTAATTTATAATCCTGCAGAGACACAGTTTATGAAAAATGCTAAAAAATACGGAGCAATTACTAAAAATGGATACGACATGCTTATTTTTCAAGCTGAAAAAGCATGGAAAATATGGAATAAATAAAAAAAATCTTAACAAATAAAATGTTAAAGTAATTTTCGTAACTTAGTCTATTCATTAATAGGTAGTTATGATAAAATTATACTTACTCTGTATTTTTATATTTCTAGGAATTACAACTTCAAAAGCGCAAGGAACCGAAGTTGAAGAAAAAATTCCATTTACTGAACCGCGTTTTCGTTATTATCTGCAAACTTTACTTTTCTTTAACGAATACCTCGATACCGATAATGGTTCTTTTAATACCACACAAGTACGTGGCTTACTTCCAATTGGAAGCAAAGCATGGAATTTAAGATTTGACCTTCCTTTGATATCAGCTAATACTAATGAGCAAAACAAAACCGGGCTTGGAGATGTTGGTATGGGTATTAGTTATATCCCTTTTATGAAAAACAACCAGGGTATTGCTTTACGAACAAGGGTTTATGCTAATTCAGCCGTAGACCCTGCTTTCGGATCCGGAAAATGGGTAGTCATGCCTGCTTTTTTTTATGGCAGATATCTTAATTCCAAAAAAAATCTCTGGATTTCCTCCTTTGAATACCAACAAAGTTTTGCCGGTTCAAGTGAACGCAATGATATCAGTATTGCTGTATTTGAGAGCGTACTATTTCATTTTTTTGGTAAAAACTGGATCGCTGGTGACGTTGCATTACGATATAACAGTACTTTAAGTGGGTACCAAAATAATGCTTACGTAGAATACGGCAGAAGAATAACTCCCACTAATCTGGTATATATTCATCCAAGTGTTGCATTTGGTGGAGATAAAACATATAATTATGGCATAGAAGCGGGTGTTCTGATTTTATTCTAGTTTGCGACTAATTCAAAAAATCTTCATTATTTAAAAGCCCATCAATATTCGGAAAAGACAACTACTCTTTAATAAAAATATAAATTTATAACCGTTTTTCTTAAAACAGTATTTATTTCTAATTTAAATTAACTTTAAAAAATCAATAAAAAAAATCGTATCAGAATCGCAAATTCTTTGAATAAATATGAATTTAATCGTAAAATAGCGTATAAACAAAGGATTTATTTTGTATTTAGAAACACCTTTACTATCTTTCGCACTGTTTAAAATAAAAACCTTATACATTTAAAATGTTAGAAGAAAAGAATGATAACCTGCAGGAAGCAGATGGAAAATCAGGAATCGAAATTAGCGATTCTTTACAAAATGATGCTATTGAAACATTGAGCTCTGAAACAACGCCGGAAAACCAAATTTCGCCTGAAAATGAAATAGAAAATACGGTAGAAGTTGAAGAAACCAATCATCAAACAGCACTTGACGCTATAACAAATTCTAATGCTGAAGAAAGTGAAGATGAGACGCTAAAAGAGCGCCATGATATTCCTATGCAGGATTATGATACTTTTTCATTAGATGCCCTTGTTGATGAATTAAGAAAGCTTGTCAATACAGATAAAGTAATGTCTGTAAAAGATCATATTGAAGAAATTAAAAAATCATTTTTATTACAATACAATCATCTGATTGAGGAGAAAAAAGAGGAATTTAATGCTTCTAAACAAGATCCTAACGAAGAGTTCGAATATCATTCTCCGCTAAAATCTAAATTTGATGAATATTATAATGTCTTCAGAGAAAAAAGGAATGCCCATTTTAAACATTTGCAAACCAATTTAAAATCAAATTTAGAGAATCGACTTGCCATTGTTGAGGAACTAAAAGAACTTATAAATCCTCAGGAAAACATTAAAGACACACTTAAACATTTTAATGATTTAAGAGAAAGATGGAAAAATGCCGGAGCAATCCCAAAAGACAAATACAATCACGTTTGGAATAATTACCATTTTCACGTAGAGAATTTCTATGATTACCTGCATTTAGATCGTGAAGCCAGAGATTTAGATTTCAAATACAATCTTGACCAAAAGCAAAAAATAATTGCTCGTGTAGAAGAATTAGTAAACGAAACTGATATCAGCAAGGCATTTCGTGAATTACAAGATTTACACAGAATCTGGAAAGAAGATATCGGACCCGTTTCTAAAGAGCATCGAGATGCAATATGGAATAAATTTAGCGAGCTAACTAAAAAAATTCACGATAAAAGAGAACTTTTATTCGAAAGCCAAAGAGCAAATGAGCAACAAAATCTTGAAGTTAAAAAAGGTATTATCGCTACAATAGAGGTTTTAGCTACTGAAAAAGTTGGATCTCACGCACAATGGCTGGTACAAATTCAAAAAGTAGAAGCACTTAGAAATGAGTTTTTCTCTGCTGGAAAAGTTCCATCTGACGTAAACGAAGAAACCTGGGCTGCTTTTAAAACTGCTGTTAGAAACTTTAATTCTTTTAAAAATTCATTTTATAAAGACATTAAAAAAGATCAAAACGATAATTTAAACAAAAAAATGGCGCTTGTTGCCAAAGCAAAAGAATTACAAGAAAGTACAGATTTTGGTGCCACAACTCCAATAATGAAGCAAATTCAGGAAGAATGGAAACAAATTGGCCATGTTCCTAAAAAATATTCAGATAAAATCTGGAAAGAATTCAAAGATGCTTGTAATCACTATTTTAACAAATTAAAAGAACACAAATCTGAGGAAAATGGAGACGAAGTAGCAGCTTTTGACAACAAAAAGACATACTTAGATACCTTGAGAGCTTATCAGTTAACAGGAGACCATAAAACAGATTTAGACGCCATTAAATTACATATTGAAACCTGGAAAGGATTTGGAAAAGTACCATTTTCAAGACGTCATATCGAAGGAAAATTCAATAAAATTTTAGATGCACTTTTTGAAAAACTAAGTTTGAGTAAAAAAGAAACGGAGATGATGCGTTTTTCTAACAGAATCGATTCTTTATCTGAAAGTAACGATACACGTAAATTAGATAACGAAAAAATCTTCTTAATGCGAAAGATTGAAGAAGTTCAAAACGAAATATTTCAGTTAGAGAATAATATTCAATTTTTCACGAATACTAAAAACGCAAAAAAGGAAAATTCAATTGTTCTTGAAGTTCGTAAAAACATCGCTATCCACAAGGAAAGCCTTGACGTTTGGAAAGATAAATTAAAACAACTGCGTAATTTAGGTCAGGAATAGATTTAAACCAATCACAAAATATAAGGAGTAATGAAAATTCATTACTCCTTTTTTTATGTCTTTATATTCCTGTGTTTATCTTCAGGTAACAAATTCATAAAACAACAATGCAAAATATTACTTATATTTGATAATCAATATCTTAACAACAAACATTAATCCTAAAATATTATAAAATGAAATTTACAAGAAAAGCAAACGCCAACTGGAAAGGAACCGGTATGGAAGGAAAAGGAACTATTAGTACTCAAAGTACCACTTTAGACAATGCACAATTATCATTTAAAACAAGATTTGCAGATGGTGTAGGTACCAACCCAGAGGAACTTGTTGCTGCAGCGCACTCAGGCTGTTTTACCATGCAATTAAGCTTTTTACTGAATGAAGGGGGATTTACCGCAGATGATTTATCTACAGAAGCTACAGTGACTTTTGAAGACGGAACCATAACATTAATTCATTTAGACCTAAAAGGAAAAGTACCATCAATTTCATCTGAAGAATTTGAAAAAACAGCTGCAAAAGCCAAAGAGATCTGCCCGATATCTAAACTTTTAAATACCACAATTACACTAACAGCAACTTTAGTATAATCATTTAATGATTACGCATAAAAAAAACCATTCGCCGCGGCGAATGGTTTTTTATTATATAAAAGAATAATTCTTAGTTCATTGTAGCTTTTAATGCTTTTGCTTCAGCAGTCATCTCTAAAGCTTTATAAACACCTAATAATGTTTTAGATACATCTTCATTTTTAGGATCTAATTCATTTGCTTTTTTAAGGTAAGGAATAACCCCTTTAAAAACGCCTTCTCTTTGCTTCTTTAAAACTTCATAACGTTTAGTATCTTTATCAGAAGTTCCCAATTTATTCATTTCATCAATAATTGGTTTCTCAGCTTCTAATTTTAATGCAGCAACATTCAAATAGGCATTTGTATAATTTGGATTAATTTCAATTGCTCTCAAATAATATTTCTCAGCATCTGCTTTGTTATTAGCATTAGCACTTATAACTCCTAAATTGAAAACTAAATCTGCATTGTTTGGATCTTTTTGTAAAGCCTCACCAACTAATTTTTTGTAAGTTTCAAAATCTTTAGTTTCAAGATACAAATTAGCCTCGGTAAGAATTAAAGAACCATCTTCAGGATTTGTTTTTCTTGCATCAGCAATTGCTTTCTTAGCATCTTCAATACGTCCCTTTTGAACTAAAATTAAAGCTAAATTTTTGTAAATCTCACCTCTCTTAGAAGGAATAGCTTCTGTTTTAGGCTTTTCGTGAGTTCCTAATTTCACAGCTAAATCTCTTTCACTAGCAGTATTAAAACCGTCTTCATTGCCTGAAACTTTATTTACAGCAGTGTAACTAGTACCTTTACCTGAATAATTCAATTTTTTTAATTCTTCATACATTGGTAAAGCCGCATCATAATCCTGAGCATTTACGGCAGTAGAAGCAGCATAGTATAAATTGATAGTATCTTTTTTATCTAATGCATAAGCATCGTACAATTTTTTCGCACCTTCTGAATTTTTATTTGCTTGAGTATCTGCAATAGCCGAATTAATCAACAAACCTTTAATTTGCGTAATTGAAGCTGCAGCCTGTGTAGAATACTTTTGTTTTCCAGAAGTTTTTTCAATCTCAATTAACTTTTTATAACTTTCAGCTGCAAGAGATAAGTTTTTACTTTCTTCAACTTTTTTGTTCGCTAATTCCAAATAAGCATTTCCTTGTACAGAATAGTATTGTGCTTGTTCAACATCTTTAGCATTAACTATTAAATTTTCCGCATCTTTTAGTATCGTAATTGCTCCTTGAGCATCTCCGCTTTTTAATGCTTTCTCAGCACCTTTAATCTGATCTTTTTGAGCAAAAGTAGCTACTGAAATCAATAATGCTGATGCAAGTATTACATATTTACTTTTCATAATATTCAATTTGTGTATTTAATTTTAATATAAGTGGTTTTTATTTATTCTTCAGATTCTTCTTCTTCAGAATCATCCTCGTCTACTATTTCATCTTCAGAATCGTCATCGTCATCATCTTCTACTGTTCCGTCATCTTCAAGAACCTCTAAATCAGGTTTAACTCTTTCAATAACAGGTCCTACTACATTTCCTTCTTCATCAACAACAACTTCTTCAACATCATCTTTCATAACTTTTGTTACAGCAGCTATAGAATCTTTACCTTTTAGGTTAATTAATCGAACACCTTGAGTTGCGCGACCCATAACACGTAAATCTTCAATTGCCATTCTAATTGTTAATCCAGATTTGTTGATAATCATTAAATCATCAGCATCAGTTACCGCATTAATAGAAATCAGTTTTCCTGTCTTCTCTGTGATATTAAGTGTTTTAACACCTTTACCACCACGGTTTGTGATTCTATAAACATCTTCACCATCTTCGTCAACTAATTTGGTACGTTTTCCGTATCCATTTTCAGTAACAACTAAGATTTGTGAATCATTAATATCATTTTTATCTACAGTAACCATACCAATTACTTCATCAGTCTCATCTTTCAAGGTAATTCCACGAACTCCTGAAGCTGTTCTTCCCATCGGACGTGTTTTGGTTTCTTCAAAACGAACCAATTTACCCGACTTAACTGCTAAGATAATTTGGCTTTCTCCATTTGTTAGTTGCGCTCCCATTAATTCGTCACCTTCCTTAATAGTAATAGCAGCAACACCGTTTACTCTTGGTTTAGAATATTTCTCTAAAGAAGTTTTCTTAACCTGACCTTGTTTGGTTACCATTACAAGATTATGACTGTTGATATAATCTTTATCTTTTAAATCTTGTGTACAAATGAAAGCTTTAACTTTATCATCACTTTCAATGTTCACTAAGTTCTGAATTGCTCTACCTTTTGCGGTTTTACTTCCTTCCGGAATTTCGTAAACACGCATCCAGAAACATTTTCCTTTTTGCGTAAAGAACATCATATACTGGTGATTGGTTGCAACGAACATATGTTCAAGGAAATCCTGATCTCTTGTTCCTGCACTTTTTTGTCCAACTCCTCCTCTATTTTGAGTTTTGTATTCTGTCAAGTTAGTACGTTTGATATAACCTGCATGTGAAATGGTAATAACTACATTCTCATCTGCAATTAAATCTTCGATACTTACATCTCCACCAGAATATTCAATTACAGAACGACGCTCATCTCCGTATTTCTCACGAATTTCTTCAAGCTCTTCCTTAATTAAGTTAGTTCTTAAATTTACATCCGCTAATAATGCTTTCAAATGTTCGATTAATTTCATCAATTCTTCAAACTCAGCTCTTAACTTATCTTGTTCCAGACCTGTTAACTGACGTAAACGCATCTCAACAATAGCACGAGCCTGAATATCTGACAATTTAAATCTTTCGATTAATTTCTCACGAGCTTCTTCAGTGTTTTTAGAACCTCTGATGATAGCAATAACTTCATCAATGTTATCAGAAGCAATAATTAATCCTTCTAAAATATGCGCTCTTTCTTCTGCTTTACGTAATTCAAACTGCGTTCTACGAACCACAACATCATGACGGTGCTCAATAAAATAGTGAATCATATCTTTTAGATTCAACATTTGTGGGCGACCTTTTACAAGTGCAATATTATTTACACTAAAAGATGATTGTAATGATGTGAATTTGTATAAGGTATTCAAAACTACGTTTGGTGTAGCATCACGTTTCAGGATGTAAACGATACGCATACCGTTTCTATCCGATTCGTCACGAATATTTGCAATACCTTCAATTTTTTTATCGTTAACCAAATCAGCCGTACGTTTGATCATTTCGGCTTTGTTAACCTGATATGGAATTTCAGTAACAATGATACATTCTCTTCCGTCCACTTCTTCAAAACCAACTTTGGCACGCATAACGATACGTCCTCTACCAGTTTTAAAAGCTTCACGAACGCCTTCATAACCATATATTACACCACCGGTTGGAAAATCCGGAGCTTTAATATGTGTCATTAATTCGTCTATTTCAATATCATTATTATCAAGATACGCTAAAGTACCGTTGATTACTTCTGTTAAATTGTGTGGCGGCATATTAGTTGCCATACCAACCGCAATACCTGTCGCTCCGTTTACTAATAAAGTTGGAACTCTGGTTGGCATTACTTTTGGTTCATATAAGGTATCGTCAAAGTTCAATTGAAAATCAACTGTTTCTTTTTCGATATCTGCCATAATATCTTCTGAAATTTTGCGCATTCTGGCCTCAGTATAACGCATTGCTGCCGGACTGTCACCATCAACAGAACCAAAGTTACCCTGACCATCTACTAATAAATATCGCATACTCCATTCCTGAGCCATACGTACCATGGCATCATAAACAGAGGTATCTCCGTGTGGGTGATACTTACCCAGAACCTCTCCTACGATTCTCGCAGATTTTTTGTGGGCAGATCTTGATGTTACTCCTAAGTCATACATTCCGTAAAGAACTCTTCGATGCACTGGTTTCAAGCCATCTCTAACATCAGGAAGTGCTCTAGATACGATTACTGACATCGAATAATCGATGTAAGCTGATTTCATTTCATCTTCTATGTTAATAGGAATTAACTTTTCTCCTTCAGACATAAGTTGTTATATTAAATAATTATATTAGTTTCAAAGCGTGCCAAGATACGTTTTTTTCGAATTTTTTCAGCTATTTCCTTACACTTATTTCAATGATTTATTAACAACTTTTTTTCCTCTTTTGGTTAATAAATTAAGCGTTTTTTAACGCTTTTATTGTTATTTTTTTTGTCAATTAGCTGACAGTAGTTCTCGAAGGGTACGGTTTTTGTTTTTCAAACTGTAATTCACTAAATTTACAATACCAATAAATATATTATGGATGATAATTTTTCACCAAGAGTAAAAGATGTTATTACATACAGTAAGGAAGAAGCCCTTCGTTTAGGACACGACTTTATTGGTACTGAACATCTAATGCTGGGCATTTTAAGAGATGGTAACGGGAAAGCTATTCATATACTTAATAACCTAGCAGTCGATTTAGACCATTTACGCAGGAAGGTAGAAATACTGAGTCCAGCCAACCAGAGCGTTGAAGTAAATGCTGAAAAGAAAAATCTTCATCTTACCCGACAGGCAGAAAGAGCCCTGAAGACCACCTTTCTTGAAGCAAAAGTATTTCAAAGTTCGTCGATTAGCACGGCACACTTGCTTTTATGCATCTTACGAAACGAAAACGATCCAACAACCAAGTTATTGAATAAGCTAAAAATAGATTATGACATAGCTAAAGAACAATATTTAAACATGACGCCAAACGAAGAAGAATTCTTAGAAAACTTGCCAAGAAACGAATCGTACAATGACGATTCAGGACAAGATGACAGTCTTAAAGAAAGTAGTTTTAACAATCCGGCCAATAAGTCAAACAAAAAATCTAAGACTCCGGTTTTAGATAATTTTGGGAGAGATTTAACAGAAATGGCTGAGGAAGGAAAACTAGATCCGGTTGTAGGACGCGAGAAAGAAATAGAACGTGTTTCGCAAATCTTAAGCCGTAGAAAAAAGAACAACCCACTACTTATTGGAGAACCTGGAGTTGGTAAATCTGCTATTGCAGAAGGACTTGCTTTGCGTATTATCCAAAAGAAAGTATCTCGTATTCTTTTCCATAAACGTGTGGTAACTCTTGATCTGGCTAGTTTAGTAGCCGGAACAAAATACCGTGGTCAGTTTGAAGAAAGAATGAAAGCCGTTATGAACGAGCTTGAGAAAAATGATGATATCATTCTTTTTATTGATGAAATTCACACTATTGTAGGTGCTGGTGGAGCAACAGGTTCTCTTGATGCTTCAAACATGTTCAAACCCGCTTTAGCAAGAGGCGAAATCCAATGTATTGGCGCTACGACTCTTGATGAGTACAGACAATATATTGAAAAAGATGGTGCTTTAGAAAGACGTTTCCAAAAAGTAATTGTTGAACCAACTTCGGTTGAAGAAACTATTGCAATTTTGAATAATGTAAAAGACAAATACGAAGATCACCATAATGTTACTTACACTCAGGAAGCTATTGAAGCCTGCGTAAAATTAACAAACCGATACATGTCTGAGCGTTTTTTACCAGACAAAGCTATTGATGCCCTTGACGAAGCTGGTTCTCGTGTACACATCACCAATATTGATGTTCCTAAACAAATTCTTGATTTAGAACGTCAGTTAGAAGAAGTGCGTGAAAACAAAAACATGGTAGTTAAAAAACAAAAATATGAAGAGGCTGCCAAACTTCGTGATGATGAAAAACGTATAGAAAAAGATCTGGCTGTTGCACAAGAACAATGGGAAGAAGACTCTAAAAATAACAGAATTGAAGTTACAGAAGATAATGTAGCTGATGTTGTTTCGATGATGACCGGAATTCCTGTAAACAGAATTGCACAAACAGAAAGCAACAAACTGGCTAAATTGCCTGAATTAATTCAGAATAAAGTAATTGGTCAAAATGAAGCTGTATTGAAAATCGCACGTTCTATTCAACGTAACAGAGCTGGACTTAAAGATCCTAACAAACCAATTGGTTCGTTCATTTTCTTAGGTCAGACTGGAGTTGGTAAAACACAATTAGCAAAAGTTTTAGCAAAAGAATTATTCGATTCTGAAGATGCATTAGTTCGTATCGATATGAGCGAGTACATGGAGAAATTTGCTATCTCTCGTTTAGTTGGAGCGCCTCCGGGATACGTTGGTTACGAAGAAGGTGGACAATTGACTGAAAAAGTTCGTAGAAAACCATATTGTGTAGTGCTTCTAGACGAGATCGAAAAAGCGCATCCGGATGTGTTTAATATGATGCTTCAGGTTTTAGATGACGGTTATTTGACAGATAGTTTAGGTCGCAAAATTGACTTTAAAAACACTATTATCATTATGACTTCAAATGTTGGAGCACGTCAGTTAAAAGATTTTGGGCAAGGTGTTGGATTTGGAACTGCTGCAAAAGTGGCTCAGGCTGATGAAAACTCTAAGAGCATTATCGAAAATGCATTGAAAAAAACTTTTGCTCCTGAATTCTTAAACAGAATTGATGACGTAATCGTATTTAATGCTTTAGAAAAAGCTGACATTGATTTGATTATCGAGATCGAGCTTAAAAAACTATATTCTCGTATTGCTGAATTAGGTTATAAACTAAGTCTTACTGATAAAGCAAAAGCATTTATCGCTGAAAAAGGTTTTGACAGACAATTTGGTGCAAGACCGCTTAAAAGAGCGATTCAGAAATATGTTGAAGATTTATTGGCAGAAGAAATCATCACTTCAAAAATTCATTCAGGAGACGAAATCTTAATGGATTTGAAAGATGACTCTCAAGAACTTTCAGTAGAAATACACAAAGCAGAAGAGCCGACTAATCAATAAATTAGTTTAAATTTATAACAAAAATAATATACCCGTTACGTTTTCATAACATAACGGGTATTTTTTTTGGATAATTTACTATCTTTAATAAAAGCAAATAGCTATTTTTGAATTTAAATTAAATAACAATAAAACAACGTATGCTTCAAAATAAAGTCATTTTAGGCAGTGAAGAATGGTGCTCATTTCCAGAACTAGGAATCCCTACAATCAAGGCTCGTGTTGATTCTGGTGCCAAAACTTCTGCAATGCACGCCATCAACATAGCTCCTTTTATAAAAAATGATGCCAATTGGGTAAAATTTGATATTAATCCAATTCAGAATAATATTAAAACCATCATTCATTGTGAAGCTCCGTTGGTTGATAAAAGAATTGTAAAAAGCTCGAGTGGTTTTAGAGAACATCGTTATGTTATTCAAACCAACCTAAAAATTGGCGATGTAAAATGGCCAATAGAGATGACTTTGACCAATCGTGACTCAATGGGTTTCCGTATGCTTTTAGGTCGTGAAGCCATGAGCGGACGTGTCTTAGTAGACCCGGAAGAAAAATATTTGCTAGGACAACCTACAACTGAGGCTTTAAAAGAATTATATCAAAATTCTGAAAAAGCTACTTCTGGTTTAAGAATCGGACTTTTAGCGAGTAATCCTGAATTATATAGCAACAAAAGAATCATGGAAGCCGGCGAAATGCGCGGCCATGAAATGCATTTTTTGAATATCAAAGAATGCTACATGAAACTGGATGCCAAGACTCCTGAGATTCATTACAGAGGTGGAAAAATATTAAATCAATTTGACGCAATTATTCCAAGAATTCGTCCAAGCATTACGTTTTACGGTTGTGCGCTGACACGCCAATTCGAAGCCTTGAAGGTTTTCGTTTTAAATTCGGCTACAGCCATCACACAATCACGTGATAAATTGTATTCATTACAATTGCTTTTAAACAGCGGAATTGATATCCCAACTACTGGTTTTGCTAATTCTCCTTTGGACACAGACAATTTAATTAAAATGGTTGGAGGTTCGCCTTTAATTGTAAAATTATTAGAAGGAACACAAGGAAAAGGTGTTGTTTTAGCAGAAACCAAAAAAGCGGCAGAAAGTGTTATCAACGCGTTCAAAAGTTTAAATGCAAACATTCTAGTTCAGGAATTCATTAAAGAAGCCAACGGAAAAGACATTCGTTGTTTTGTAATTGATGGAAAAGTCGTTGCGGCTATTCAACGTGAAGCTATGCCAGGGGAATTCAGAGCCAACATCCATCTTGGCGGAACAGCATCTGTAATAAAAGTTACTGCTGAGGAGAAAAAGATCGCTATTAAAGCTGCAAAAGCAATGGACTTAAAAGTAGCAGGTGTAGATATTATTCGTTCTTCAAAAGGACCATTATTGCTGGAAGTAAACTCTTCTCCAGGACTTGAAGGAATTGAGGGCGCAACCAACAAAGATATTGCCGGAGAAATGATCAAAGCAATTGAGAAGAATTTCAAAATAATTAGTTAGTTCATTCTAACTTAATGTTCGATATTTATTTTAGCAACTTTGTCAAAGTTTAAAACTTTGACAAAGTTTTTTTTTACCTTTAAAATAAAAAACAATGCTCAACCCCTATTTAGATATTATTTTCAGAAGTCTCGCAGTCTACTTTTTTATGACAATCGCCTTGCGAATCTTCGGAAAAAAAGAACTTTCACAATTAAATACTGCTGATATTATTTTGATTTTACTAATCAGTAATTCAGTTCAAAACGCCATGGTTGGTCCTGACACCAGTCTTTGGGGAGGTTTGGTAGCTGCATTAGCCTTGTTTGTGATTAACTTTATCATTAAGAAATTAACACACAAATACAAACTAGTCAACGATTTACTTTTAGATAAACCCGAAATCCTAATTCATAATGGAACATTAGATTTTAATGCTTTGAGCAAATTAGACATTTCACATGAAGAATTAAAAGAAGCGGCACGTGAACATGGTTTAGAGCATTTGACCGATATAAAGCTCTGTACGCTAGAAATTGACGGTACAATTAGTATCATTTCGAAAGATAAAACCAATTTAAAAGAGACACATTACAAAAGAAAACACAATCATAAGAATTTTAGAAAATAAAACTTCAAAAAATCCCAAAAGGAAAATTCCAAATTCCAAATCTGAAAAGCGTGTTAACATTGGGATTTGGAATTTTAAATTATTGTGATTTACATAAAAAAAAAGACTGGTTTCAATTGAATGCCAGTCTTTTTTTATTTCCAAAACTCATATCATTGCTTACGTTTAACGTTGTTTTGAAAGTGGTTTTCTATGTTAATATCCCTAATCGTTCTGTTAGTCAAACCATAAGCTTTTAATCTGTGGTTAAGATTAGCTAAAATATAGTCTTGCTCTTTGGGGAATTTTTCCGCCAGTAGTTTGTAATACTTCAAAAGTTTCTGATCTTCTACTCCATCGAGAGCTTGCAAAACAGCATGTACAACTCGATTTGAATGATCACTTAAACCTAAAATAAAAGTATCTAAATATTTGCTTTTATTTTTCAACAACCCTAGTGAATAATAAGCACTAACTCTTATCTTTTCATTTATATTTGTAGTAAATGGAATAATAATACTTCCGTAATCCAATTTCATTTCTTTTAATAAATAAGTACAAATTTCAAATGTTTCCTCCTCATTTATTTTTTTAATATTTTCCTTTATAAATTCTAGCCAATCAGAACTTTTATCCTTTGCATACCAAAATACAAATTGAAAAACATCTAATAAACTTTCATTTGCAAAAGCAACTAAATACGGATAAGCACGTTGATAATCAAATTTTGTAAGTATCTGAATTAATAGCCTTTGATTTCCACCTGCACTCAATTTACATTGTTCCTCCAGAACAGTCATCGTTTCAGAATCAAGATTTCGTTTCTTTAAAAAACTTCTTAGGCATTCTAATTTAGTTTGATTTTCATTGGTTGAAAAATACACCTCTAAGATATAAGCTGACGATCCCCCCAGAGTATATCTAAATAAATCAGAATTTCTTGATTTTAAATTTTCAGGTATAATTTCATCGAGCCATCTTTCATACCAGTCCAAAAAATTTGATTCGAAAGCGAAATAGGGCTTTTGCCTGTCAACATCCACATGTACAACTCTTCCTTTAAATTCCCCATTCAAAACAAGTGCATGATAATAACTACATCCCTGACTTCCGATAGGTAATAATCCCGAAAATATTTTTCCTAGCTCTATATCAAATTCTTCATCAGAAATAGTTTCATTTTCTTCGATGTTTTTGTTTAGATTATTCCAAAAATCATCTGACATATTTGGAGAAATTCTACAATCTTTTTTTAAATATTCTTTTGAATTTTCATAGATAAATTCATCTGTATTTTTTCCAAAAGGATAAATTCCATACGAAGGTCCAGCACCTGAATCTGAATAAGAAATTCCGCCATTACCAATATTAAACAAAAATGATTTGTAACCTTTAGGAAGTTCCAACTGATATTCATTTTCAAAATTTAAGATATCTTCTTGTTTTACAGTATTTCCTAAAATATATTTATGACTGTCTGCTCCAAATACTTCTAATTTATTATCGGCATTTTTAGCCATTAACAGCTTACTTTTAATCCTTTCTAACTGCTTCAATTCTTCCATTCTTGTTTTACATTCTTTTGTTAAGTAATAAAATGCAATTATTAAATCTACATTATTTTACTCAAATAAAAAAAGCCGATTTCAAATTGAAATCGGCTTTTTTTATGTCGATAAAATGCGATTAAAACTTCTCACATTTTAAAAAAATCATTTTACTAAGAAATAAATACGCTTAATACAAAGTAAACCAATCCAGCTAAAAGAGCCGAAATAGGAATCGTTAATATCCACGCCCAGATCAAACTTACAGTTACACCCCAACGAACGGCAGATACACGTTTAGTTAATCCAACCCCGATGATAGAACCTGTAATAGTATGCGTTGTACTTACCGGAATTTTTAAGTGTTCTGTAAAGTAAAGCGTCAAAGCACCTGCAGTTTCAGCAGCAACACCTTCAAATGAAGTAACTTTTGTGATTTTAGAACCCATTGTTTTCACAATTTTCCAACCACCACTCAAAGTTCCAGCCGCAATAGCAGAATAACATGCTAATGGAATCCATCCTGGCATTACTCCTTTTATCCCTAAATCATCATTTGGTAAAACAACGTCTAACCAAGATGCCATATGAACTCCGGGATTTGTATTAATATATACCGCTACTGCTGCAGCAATAATACCCATTACTTTTTGAGAATCATTTCCTCCGTGTCCTAAACTGAAAGCCGCAGAAGATAATAATTGCATTTTTTTCAAAGCTGCATCAGCCTGATGTAGATTTAAACTACTGAATATTAAACAAAAAGCACTCACTGTTAGGATAATAAACCCAACTAAACACCATTTAATATTATGTGGATCAAAAGCCACACTCCAAAAATGAGATTCAAAACGAGGCTTTTCAATATCAGCATAAGGAACCATTAGATTACTAACAACCCAAACTGTTGCGATCATTAAAGCAACCGTGAATATTTTAGGTCCTATGATTTTACGAGAAGCATTTAACAACCAAATCGATATTAAATAAGAAGCTAATGCTCCCAATAATGGCGCTAAAACAATGAAAGCAATTATAATAAGAACTCCCGAAGGCATTCCGCCATCTTTTCCTGCTTTGTACCAGCTTACAATTTCGTACCAATAATGTGTAGTTCCATCTTCTCCGGCATAACCTGAAAAACCGTGTACAGCGATCGCATGAGCAACAGCCGCTCCGGCGAAACCACCAATCAAAGTATGTGAAGAACTTGAAGGAATTCCTAGCCACCAAGTCAATAAATTCCAACAAATAGCTGCAATAACACCGGCAAGGATAACAACTAGGTTAATTTCCATAGTGTGCGCTGTTTTTGCAACAGTATCTGCAACACCAAATCCAAAAACCCAATAAGCCAGAAAGTTAAAAAATGCTGCCCAAAGAACGGCCTGAAAAGGCGTTAAAACCTTTGTAGCAACAACAGTCGCTATAGCATTTGCCGCATCATGAAAACCGTTGATGTAATCAAAAATTAAAGCTAATACTATAATAATTATAAGTAGCGTCATAAAATTATAACTTCAGAATGAAATAAATTGAATTAAGAATGTTTTACAGAAATAGATTCCAGTATGTTCGCAACACTCTTACATTTGTCAGTTGCTGATTCTAAAACAGATAACACCTCTTTATATTTAATGATATTTTTAGCGTCTGTTTCGTTTTCAAAAATTTCAAAAACTGCTTTGTTATATACATTATCAGACTTGTTTTCTAGTTTGTTAATTCTAGCACAAGCATCCTTAATAATGTTCATGTTTTTTAGATTGCTCAACTCTTTTACAGCACTGTCAATGTTTTGACAAGCTTCAAGGTTGATTTCTGTCATCTTTCTGATAGATTTTGTAATCTTATCAACCTGATACAATCTCATTCTGCTTGCTGCACCGTGAAGGTAATCAGCAACGTTATCAATAGAAGTAATTAAAGTGTGAATATCCTCTCTATCAAATGGCGTAATGAAGTTTCTGCTCAATTCAAGATTGGTTTGACGTGTAATGTCTTCTCCTCTTTGCTCTAACTCATCAATTTTTTGAAAAAGAACTTCTCTTTCTTTTAACGGAAGGTTTACAGCTTCGTGTAAATTAGAAGCTAATTCAATTAAATTGCTTGAAGCTTCTTCAAAAAGTGGAAAGAATTTTTTGTCTTTCGGCACTAAAAATTGGAAAATACTGTTTATTGACATTTTTATATTTTTGATAGTGCAAAATTACTTCATTAATATTCTGTTATGTTAAGCCAGTGTTAACAAATCGTTTTCAATTTGAAAACTATCCAGAAACGCAACTGTCTTCTCAATATCGTAATGTAAGATTCTGTCTTCCTTAACCAAAGGTACCACTTCTCTATAACTACTTAAGAACATTTCGATGAAATCACTTGATTTTAAAGGCTCTCTGTACGCAATTGCCTGTGAAGCATTCATTAATTCAATCGCTAAAATACGCTCCAAATTATCCATAACACGCAACGCTTTTGTTGCTCCGTTTGCTCCCATACTCACGTGATCTTCCTGACCATTACTTGAAACAATGCTATCAATACTTGACGGAGTTGCCAATTGTTTGTTCTGACTTGCAATACTTGCAGCAGTATACTGTGGAATCATGAATCCTGAATTTAATCCCGGATTATCAACCAAAAATGCTGGAAGATTTCTTAAACCTGAAATCAACTGGTACGTTCTTCTTTCAGAAATACTTCCTAATTCTGCCAAAGCGATTGCCATAAAATCTAAGGCTAAGGCTAAAGGCTGTCCGTGGAAATTTCCTCCAGAGATAATCTGGTCAGATTCAATAAATATATTTGGATTATCTGTAACCGAGTTAATTTCTGTTTTGAATACTTTTCGAACATAATCAATAGCATCTTTTGAAGCTCCGTGAACCTGAGGCATACAACGGAAAGAATACGGATCCTGAACGTGTTTTTTCTCTTGTTCAATAATTTCGCTTCCTTCTAAAAATTCATTAATACGCTGTGCTGTTACAATTTGTCCTTTGTGAGGGCGAATAAAGTGAATCAATTCGTTAAAAGGCTCGCTTCTTCCATCAAAACCTTCCAAAGAAATAGTTCCGATTAAATCTGCCAAATACGAATATTTATAAGCTTTCAATAAAATATGAGCTCCGTAAGCACTCATAAATTGAGTTCCGTTTAACAACGCCAAACCTTCTTTTGATTGTAAAACGATTGGTTCCCAATTAAAATGTTTTAAAACTTCGGCGGAAGCCACTTTCTTTCCTTCAAACAAAACTTCGCCTTCTCCTAATAAAGGCAAAGATAAATGTGCTAGAGGCGCTAAATCTCCAGAAGCTCCAAGTGAACCTTGCGTATATATAATAGGAAGGATATCATTATTATAGAAATCAACCAAACGACTTACCGTTTGCAATTGGATTCCAGAATGTCCGTAGCTCAAAGATTGAATCTTAAGCAATAACATTATTTTTACAATTTCTGCAGGAACCTCTTCACCAGTTCCACAAGCATGAGACTTTACCAGATTTTCCTGAAGCTTAGATAAATTCTCATTTGAGATTTTTACATTACAAAGTGATCCAAAACCAGTATTGATTCCGTAAATAGGTTCTGAATGTGTAGCCATTTTTTTATCTAAATAATCACGGCATTTCTGAATGTTTACTTTTGCTTCTTCAGATAATTCAAGCATTTTCTGATTAACAATAATTTCTTGTAAATCTTCTAAACCTAATGTTTCAGTACTTATATAATGGACTTCTCTCATGTCATTTTTAATTTAAGGCATCAAAATTCAACAAATCAATATTAAAAAGCAACATTTGTTCATAATAATTAAAATTTCAATAAAACAAATTCTACGTATTTAGGTATTTGACAATACTAATCATACAAAATCAGCACTTTAATTTTCTTCACCAAAATCAACCTTCAAAACTTATTCTAAAAAATTATTTTCCTACTTATTTTATAGACTAATGACAGTTTATGCCGAATATTCCGATTAGAAATCAGCTTTTTAAGCTCCTACACTTGCCATAAATACGGGTTTAAATATACGAATCCATCAATTTATGATATTCAATCTTAACAAAATCTCAATATTAAATGAATGAGATTTGAATTATTAAAATATTCGCAAAAAGAAAATAAAGGTTTTTCGCTTTTATAAAAATCTGTACTTTTGAAACATCAAAAATGAAAAGTAACAGCGCAAAATATCAATCTACAATGACAACTCAAACTGGAGTTGCAATTGCTGCTACAACAATTTCTACAACAACTACTACCCCTTAGGGGTATACATTTTACATATAATCCTGGTTATCTATACTTTTTTCATGAAAGAAGAAAGGCATTGGATACATAAAAATATTTGCATAAAAAGAAAAAAATCATCAAAATGAAAGTATTAAAATTTGGCGGAACTTCGGTTGCCAATGCTCAAAATATAAAACTCGTTCTCGAAATTATAAATCAAAAATCTAAACAAGATCAATTAGTTGTCGTTGTTTCTGCATTAAGCAAAGTAACCGATTTATTGCAATTGGCAGCAGCAAAAGCAGCAGCTAACGATGAAAGTTTCAGAGAGATTGTTGCCGAAATCGAGAAAAAACACCTTGACACTCTAAAAGAACTTATTCCGGTAAGCGAACAAAGCAGCTTGTTAAGTCACGTAAAAAGAATCATCAACCATTTAGAAACTTTACTTGATGGATGTTTCTTATTAGGCGAATTATCTCCAAGAACGGCTGACACTATTTTAAGTTTTGGAGAATTGCTTTCGTCTTATATCATTGCGCAGGCATATCAGCAAATCGATAAAAATGTAGTGTATAAAGACAGCCGCGAAATCATCAAAACAAATGCTGACTTTGGAAAAGCTGCTGTAAATTTTGATATTTCAAATCAATTGATTCAGGATTATTTTGCTGAGAATAAAGTGCAAATCAATATTTTACCTGGATTTATTGCCTTGACTCTTGACGGAATCACGACTACTTTAGGCCGTGGCGGTTCTGATTATACTGCGGCCATTATCGCCGGAGCACTTGATGCATCACAATTAGAAATCTGGACAGATGTAAACGGAATGTTTACTGCTAATCCAAAAATTGTAAAACAAGCACGGCCAATTGCGACAATTTCTTACCAGGAAGCGATGGAATTATCGCATTTTGGTGCTAAAGTGTTGTATCCGCCTACAATTCAACCTGTTTTAAGAAAAAATATTCCAATTTTAATCAAAAATACTTTTGAGCCGGAAGCTGAGGGAACTTTAATTTCTGATCAGGTTTCTTCAAATGATACTGTTGTAAAAGGAATTAGCCATATCGATAATATTTCGCTTGTAACATTGGAAGGTCCGGGAATGATTGGAGTTGCGGGTTCATCAAGACGTTTGTTCGAAGTATTGTCTCAGGAAAAAATCAATGTTATTTTCATCACTCAGGCTTCTTCTGAACATTCCATTTGTATCGGAATTTTAAATTCGGATGCAGATAATGCCGAAGCAGCGATCAACAGAGCTTTTGAAGTAGAAATTCTTCAAAACAAAATCGATCCTGCGATTGTAGAAAAAGACCTTTGCATTATTGCTTTGGTTGGAGAAAACATGAAAAACCACCAGGGTTTGAGCGGTAGAATGTTCAGTACTCTTGGAAAAAACAACGTTAACATCCGTGCGATTGCGCAAGGTGCTTCTGAACGTAATATTTCGACTGTAATTAACGAAAGAGACGTTAAGAAAGCGCTGAATACTTTACACGAAAACTTCTTTGAAGAAAACACGAAACAGCTGAATTTATTCGTAATGGGTGTTGGAAATGTGGGCGAAAAATTCATCGAGCAAATTCACAATCAAAGAAAATTTTTAAAAGATAATTTAAAAATAAACGTTCGTGTTATCGCTTTGTCAAACTCAAGAAAAATGCTTTTTGACGAAGATGGAATTTCATTAAAAGACTGGAAATCGACTTTAGACAAAGGCGAACATGCTATTCCAACAGAGTTTATTGCACGTGCCAAAGAACTGAATTTACGTAACAGTATTTTTGTGGACATTACAGCAAACGCAAGTGTTTCTGAGATGTATGAGAAATTCTTAAAAGAGAGTATTGCCGTTGTAACTTGTAACAAAATTGCCTGTTCATCAGCGTATGACAATTATAAAAAACTAAAAAGTTTATCGCGTCAATATAACGCTCCGTTTTTATTTGAAACGAATGTGGGTGCGGGATTACCGATTATCGATACTGTAAAAAACCTAATTGCTTCCGGCGATAAAGTGCATAAAATTCAGGCGGTTTTATCTGGAAGTCTGAACTTCATTTTCAACAATTTTGATAAGAACAATTCTTTTCACGATGTGGTTAAAGAAGCCGGAGTTCAAGGTTTCACTGAGCCAGATCCAAAAATTGACTTAAGCGGTGTTGATGTGGCCCGCAAAATCCTGATTCTTATTCGCGAAAGCGGTTACGAAATGGATATTGACGCCATCGCAAACGAATCATTCCTGCCAGCCGAATGTTTGGATACAACAAACAACGAAGCCTTTTTTGCATCTTTAATCAAACACGCTCCTCATTTTGAGAAAATCTATGAAGAAGCGTTGGCGAAAGATTCAAGATTGAAATACGTAGCACAATTCGAAAACGGAAAAGCAAGCGTTGGCCTGCAATTCATTCCAAAAGATCATCCATTCTACAATTTAGAAGGAAAAGACAATATCGTATTGTTCTACACAGATCGTTACGTAGACCAGCCGTTATTGATCAAAGGCGCCGGAGCCGGAGCTGCGGTTACAGCATCAGGAATTTTTGCGGATGTAATTCGAATAGGGAATATATAATTTAGTTGTTAGTTATTAGTTGATGGTTGATAGGCAATCCATCAACTAATAACTAACAACCAACAACAAAATTTATGACTCAGATTAAACTATTTTGCCCGGCAACTATCGCGAATCTCTCGTGCGGATTTGACGTACTTGGACTTTGCTTAGACAATGCGGGCGATGAAATGATTGTTCGAAAAGTCGATCAAAAAGGCGTTCGTATTACTAAAATTGTCGGTGCCGATTTACCTTTGGAAACCGAGAAAAACGTTTCGGGTGTTGCGGCTTTGGCGATGTTGGAAACTTTAGACGAACTAGATTTTGGTTTTGAAATCGAAATCTACAAAAACATAAAAGCCGGAAGCGGAATTGGAAGCAGTGCTGCAAGTTCTGCCGGAGCGGTTTTCGGGATAAATGAATTATTAGGAAGACCTTATTCCCGTAAAGATTTGGTGCAGTTTGCCATGCAGGGCGAGAAATTAGCCAGCGGAAATGCGCATGCAGACAACGTTGCCCCTGCCCTTTTAGGCGGTTTTACGTTGGTAAGAAGTTATGCACCGCTTGATATTATCCGAATTGATAGTCCGGAAGAATTGTACGCTACGGTAGTTCATCCTCAAATTGAATTGAAAACCTCAGATGCGCGTTCGGTATTGAAACAAAACGTTTCCCTGAAAAGTGCGATTATGCAATGGGGAAATGTGGGCGGACTAATTGCCGGTCTATACACCAAAGATTACGATTTGATCGGAAGATCGCTTCATGATGAAATCGTTGAACCCTTAAGAAGTGTTTTGATTCCCGGATTTGATTTAATCAAACAAACGGCTCTTGAAAACGGCGCTTTAGGTTCCGGAATCTCAGGTTCAGGTCCATCGATTTTTGCTTTAAGCCGAGGAAAAAACACCGCCGACCAAATCGCCAAAGCCATGAGCGATGTTTATGAAAAGATGAATTTGCCTTATGAAATTCACGTTTCGAAAATAAATCCTGATGGGGTTAGGATTTTGTAAAAAGAGTACTTAGTTCTTAGTAATTAGTCCTTAGTTTCGAAAAGCTAAAGATTAAGACTAAAGGACTAGGCACTATTGACAAAGAATTATTTAAAACGAGTAATTAGTTCACAGTAATTAGTCCTTAGTTGAAAAAACTAAAGATTAAGACTAAGGACTAATTACTAATAACTAAGAACTTAACAAAAATGAAATACTATAGTTTAAACCATAATGCACCAGAAGTTTCATTCAAAGAAGCTGTAATACAAGGATTAGCGAGTGATAAGGGATTGTATTTTCCGCAGATCATTACGCCTTTAAATCCTGCATTTTTTAATGTAATCGAGAATTTAAGCCATAACGATATTGCTTTTGATGTGATTCAGCAATTTGTAGGCGATGACATTCCGGAGGACAATTTAAGAGAAATTATTAAAGACACTTTATCTTTTGATTTTCCGGTTGTGGAAGTTGAAAACGGGATTTATTCGTTAGAATTATGGCACGGACCTACAATGGCTTTTAAAGACGTTGGAGCGCGATTTATGTCACGTTGTCTGGCGTATTTTAATAAAGATAAAAAAGACAGTAAAAATACCGTTTTAGTAGCGACTTCCGGAGATACGGGCGGTGCGGTCGCGAGCGGATTTTTGGGTGTTGATGGCGTTGATGTTGTGATTTTATATCCGTCAGGAAAAGTGAGCGACATTCAGGAAAAACAATTGACGACTTTAGGAAAAAACATTAAAGCACTTGAAGTAGATGGCGTTTTTGATGACTGCCAGGATATGGTTAAAAAAGCGTTTTTAGATGAAACTTTAGCGCATAAAAACCTGACTTCGGCGAATTCTATTAATATTGCGCGCTGGTTGCCACAAATGTTCTATTTCTTCTTTGCTTACAAAGCTTTGAAAAGCCAAAACAAACCGTTGATTTTCTCTTGTCCAAGCGGAAATTTTGGAAATATCTGCGCGGGAATTATGGCAAAAAAATTAGGTTTGCCAATTGAACATTTTGTAGCGGCTACCAACGTAAACGATACCGTACCAAGATTCTTAGAAAGCGGAAAATACGAGCCGAAACCTTCTAAAACAACTATTTCTAACGCTATGGATGTTGGAAACCCAAGTAACTTTATTAGAATTCAGGAATTGTACAACAACGATTTAAAAGCTTTCGAAAAAGATTTCTCATCGTACAGTTTTACAGATGAAGAAACGCTTACAGCCCTAAAACAAATTTACAATACCGACGGTTACATCGCAGAACCACACGGCGCTGTGGGTTATTTAGGATTGAAAAAAGAATTGCAAAAACACGATAACGCAATTGGTGTTTTCTTGGAAACCGCACATCCAATTAAATTCTTAGATGTTGTTGAGCCTGCTTTAGGTATTAAACTTCCGATTCCAGAACAAATTGAAAGTGTTATGAATGAGGATAAAGTGAGTGTGAAAATTAAGACTTATGAGGAATTGAAGGCGTTTTTGGGGTAGTTAGCTTACTCTTAATAAATTTCCAATCCACAGATTACAAGAATTTATTTTCTTGAATCTGTGGATTTATTTTTTGATATATTCACAAATTAGCACCAAATAAAAACTAATTATTAAATAATTTGCAAATATTAACAAATTATTGTTAGCAACTTATGTTATTTTTCTAAAGAAAACATAATTTAAAATTTTATGTTTGAATTCTAGAAATAATTTAAGAAATGGTAGAAAATAAAGCAATTACTTACAGTCTTTTAGCACATATTAGAAATTCCGGAGCATTGATGAATGGTCCTGTTGATGTTTTTGTTCCTCTTATTAAAAGAGTTCTGCATAAATTAAATGATAAAGGCATTTTTAAAGGAGAATCATTAATGGAGATACAGTGTGAGGCCCAAAAACTATATTCAATTGATTTCCCCCTTCCAGTCCTAAAAACTATTTGTTCTCAAATTGCAAATGAAATAAATACTAATGACGAGCAAAAATTTATAATAAATAACGATAATTCTTTTCTTCTAAAATCATTTTATTTTGAAGATTTTGAAGACAAAATTCAGGAAATAAAAAGAGAAACGAATAGTCTTGAAAAAATCTTTGCAGATTTTTGTAAAATTCATAATTTGGAAGCCAAGGACAATACTTCAATATTTAATTTTATTGACAAAAATAAGCTTTCAATATCAAGATATTTATCTAACGAAGTTGCCCCAAATGGACATGATTATAGTATCGAAGCGCATTTTGTGGATTTTTTCAAAAAGGTTCCTAAAGTTTTCGATATTGTTAGGAGAATATATTTAGGATCAATAATTTCCAGCTTCCTAGAATATAAAACCGAAAATTTAAAGCTAGAAGTTGAACTTCTTTTTGATACAAACTTTATAATAAGTCTAATAGATCTAAATACACCTGAATCAACAAATACTTGTAGAAAATTGATTGAGGTTGGGAAAAATTTGCATTTTAAATTTACAATTTTAAATGAAACAATTGATGAAATTAGATTTCTGATTCGTAAAAAAGCAGAAACTTTGGATAATTCTTTCTTGTCTAGAAGAATCAATCCCGAAGATATTTACAATGCATGTGAAAGGCGAAACCTAAATTCCAATGACCTCGAAAGAATTGCCGACAATTTAGATGAAACAATAAAATCATTTGGTATCTCAATTAATATTTATACTGAAGCATTAAAGACAAAAGCTAATAAAAGCCAAGAATTTGAAAATTTTAAAAAAATTAGGTCTTCTACCATTAGCGCTTTACATGATACAATAGCAATTCTTTATGTAAAAGAAAAAAGAGCAAAAAAAATTAGAGAATTTGAAAAGGTTAATTGCTGGTTTGTAAACAATTCTACCTCTCATGATATATATGATATTAGGGAAGAACATAAAACTACTTTTGAATATCAAAAAGAAACTATTAAAGTAGATGAATTACTAAACATCCTATGGTTAAGCCAACCAAGAATAAATTCCAGTTTAGATAACGACGATTTAATCGAGATAGGATTATCGTCTATTGTCGCCTACACATTAAATGAATCACTTCCTAAAGCAAATATCATAAGGGACTTAGAAAAAAATATTCAAAAATATAGAGGGCAGGACATTTCTGATAGAGACATTTTAAATATATCAACTAGAATTGCTAAAAAACAATTAAAAAATGTTTCAGATCTTAATAAATTAGCTGAGACAAATACAGCAGAATTTGTCTCAAAACTTAAAGCTCAAGCAGAAATACAACAAAAATTTGAAGACGAAAGAATAGAGAAATTTGATGAGCTATTCAAAAAATTTGAAAACCAAATGACTGGTTTACAAAAAGCTAGATTAAAAACAAATAGTAAAGAAGAACAATTAAAAGAAAAAGAACTTTTGCTTGATCAATCTAAAATAAAATTAGCAGAAGAATCTCAACAAAATAAATTAATAATTGAAAGTTTAAATAATGCTCTTGAAGCAGAAAAAAGCGAAAAACTTAAACTGGAACAACAAATTAAAAACGAAAAAAAAGAAAAATACCTAGACAATGAAGTGAAAAAATGGCAAAGAAAATCATTGATTCAGTGCCTGATATGTTTAGTAATATTCTTTAGTACTATAATTTACGTTTTCAATCTAGCAGATTGGAAAATAGAAAAAGCAAACGTTCTTTTTGATCAATATAAATCAAATTTTATTATTGCTGGAATTTTTTCATTGCTGTCTTTTATTTTCACTTTTTATCTTGCGAAAAATTTTTACGACAAATATTGTAACAATTCAAATATAAAAGCATTTAGAGAATTATTAAAAATACCATCCAATCTCTGAAATAGTTGAGAGAGAAAAAATAAATTTTAAGTTCTTAGCTTTTACCCTTGCTAGCGCGAGCGTCCCGCTCGTGAACGCAAAGATGTACAGATTTCATTGGATCGGGCACGAGCGAGACGCTCGCGCTAGCGAACTAGTAGTTCTATTTTTTCTAATCTTGAAATTAGTTTTTTGTAAGCATAATCATTATGTTTGATACACCAAAAACCAACTATGAAAAGAAGGGACTTCGTTAAAACAACATTACTTTTTGTCACATCGGTACAATTGTTTCCTAACAAATTGCTTGAATCCACTTCATTCCTTAGAAGTAATTTCAAATACATTTATACGAATGCTAAACTTAAAAATCAGTTCTTTTTATTTTTGAAAAACGTATTTAATTTATATCCGGAGGCCGAATTCCATAAATTAATTTATGACAACACAATTTCAAAAAGCACTGATAAAGAGATCTATACCGCTACACAATCGCAGTTAGACGACATTACGCCTATGTTATCGAGCGTCCGTTATCAGCTTCCTGCTTTGATGCATCAAAAAAATGAAATGTCGGTAGAAACGGTTGCTTTGTTGGGAGAAGGCACTTCCTATAATGGTTATTTAGAAATTGGTTCTTCTGGCCGGTATCTGGATTATCTGGAAGAAAGTATTTCCATCAAAGGAAAAAGATATTACGCTGATGGCCGAAAACCAAAATATTCCTTTACCGAAATGGTCGAGCGCGGGCAAATTGCCGTTGGCGCAGACTACATTCCCTTTACCAATTACGAAACCAAATTTGGGGATCATGTTCCACACAATAGTGTTGATTTGGTTACGGTTTATATCGGTTTTCATCATTGTCCGTTAGAATTGCGAACGCAATATATTTCTTCGATCAGAGATACGATGCGCGTGGGCGGAAAATTGATTTTGAGAGATCATAATTGCGATACCGAGGATCAAAAAGTATTAGTGGCATTGGCGCACGATGTCTTCAATTTGGGCGTAAACGAAACCTGGGAATACAATGCCAAAGAGGTTCGAAACTTTTATTCTTTGGACTTTATTTGTGCTTTTGTTGAAAACATCGGATTTAAATTCAATAAAAAAACATTGTATCAAAAAGGCGATCCTACTAAAAATGCTTTAATGGTTTTTATCAAAATCTAATCCCTTTCTATACGTCTTTATGAAGAAAATCTACCGTTTCATTCAATTGCTATTTGTCTGCTTACTCAAAATCATACAATTCCTTTACGCCGGAATCAAAAAGGCGATTCGGTTTATCAATAGAAAAAAGCGCAGGGCAATTCCGTTTTACGGTTTCCTTTTATTCGTTTTATACATTTTCTTATTAATACAATTCTCTGGTGATTCAAAATTCGATACGACGATTGATAATAAAACCCTGAATGATATTACGCAAATCAACCCAATTCAGGTCAATCAAATAATCAAACCCAAGACAGTAAACGAAATTGTTTACGCTATAAAAAATACTACCGGCCCTATTTCTATTGGCGGAGGAAAATACAGTATGGGCGGACAAACGGCCTTCGAAAATAGTTTGCATATCGATATGCGATCTTTCAATAAAATTGTCCGTATTGATACGACTAAAAAGCAGATTACGGTACAAGCCGGAATTCGATGGAGAGATATTCAGACGGTAATTGATCCTTTGAATTTGTCTATCAAAATCATGCAGACGTATTCTAATTTTACGGTTGGCGGTGCGATTTCGGTAAATTGCCACGGAAGATATGTGGGTTATGGCCCGATTATTTCGTCGGTTTTAGAATTGAAAATAATTACGGCAAATGGTGCTATTATCATTGCGAACCGAAAAGTAAATCAGGATGTTTTTTATGCCACAATTGGCGGTTATGGCGGAATTGGCGTTATCGCCGAAGCTACTTTGCAATTGGTTGATAACGAAAAAGTAGAAAGATTCCACGACGTAATGCCTATCGAAGAGTACAAAGCATATTTTGATAAAAACATTAGAAATAATGACAAAGTCGTTTTTCAGAATGGAAATTTATATCCGCCGAAATACGACAAAATAATGAGTATTTCATGGGAGAAAACCACAAGACCCTTAACCGATACCGACCGTTTAATAGATGAAAATGAAAACTATTGGCTGGAATCGAATTTATCCGGAGTGGTTTCCTGGGGAAATTCGGGAAAATGGATTCGCGAATACACCATTGATCCTTTATATTTTATTCCGAAAACGGTTCGATGGCGCAATAAAGAAGCAAGTTATGATGTGAAGGAACTAGAACCTTCTTCTCGTGAAAAATCAACTTATGTATTGCAGGAATATTTTATTCCGGTGGAAAATATAAAAGCATTTATTCCGAAAATGGGTGCCATTTTTCAAAACAATAAAGTGAATGTCATTAATGTTTCGCTGAGACATGCTTTGCCGGATCATGAAAGTTATCTTTCGTGGGCCAACAGAGAGGTTTTTGCTTTTGTAATTTATTATAAACAAGGAACCAATCCCGAAGCAAAAGAGCAAGTAAAGAAATGGACGCTTGAAATGACGGACGCTATTTTAAGCGAAAACGGAACCTGGTACCTTCCCTATCAGCCTCACGCAACTGTTGAACAATTTCAGAAAGGATATCCAAATAGTGGTAAATATTTCGATTTAAAAAATAAATTAGATCCGGACCAGCGCTTTACAAACAAGTTATTGGATAAATATAATCCGTATACAAAAGACAATTTAGCGCATCAAAAAAAGAAAATAAAAGAATACTTCAGAGCAGAAGAACAAACGGTTTTGACGGTTCCTGAATGGTATTTGGTTTACAATCCAAAAGAATATACAGATTATTTGAAAAGTGGCAAAAATTCGTCTGATTTTCCTTTTTATAAATCGATTGATGAATATTGGAAATTGTACGACCGTTCTATAAAACTGACTTCAAAAGCTTATCCTGAAAACAGCGAATATAAAACGATGTTGCAAGTCATCGGCGTAAGCATGACGATGGAATATGGTTTAAAAATCATATATGAAAATACAACAGGACGATTCTTTTCTTTATTTGCAGAAGACAAAATATCCAAACAAGAAGAAATCATAATCGAAGCTCAAAAAGCCTACAGCGACTTTGTGTATCAAACGGCCTGGTATGAATTTGAATTTCTGTCGTGGGTTAAAAAAGTATGGTCAGCTTCTGATAATTCGGATTGCAGTACTTTAAGAAAATGGGAAAGAACGATGTTGTTTACAATGGAATTTTCATTTAAGGCTTTTTATTCCAAACTTATTGAATGGGGCGCAAAATCTAGTTACGAAACGCCATCAAATCTTATTTATTTAATTGTTTCTAATACTGATACTATTACAGAAAGTAAAGACTTAAAAATCATCAAAAAAGGTAATGGCGATAAAATGATTATTACGGTTACAAGATGGGCAATTTTTACGACTGAAATGAAAAAATTGGCCAATCAGGATGTGAAAATTTATGAAATTTCAGGGAATGACGAAATTGCTGTTTCAACTATTATGAAGAAATCACAAGATCTAAATTTGGATGGTGGAAAATTATTGTACCAGTCCAGCATTGTTACGGATGATCACTTGAAAAGGAATGTTTGCTTTATCCCGGTTGAGCAATTATTGCCTTTTATTAAGAAGGCCGAGAGTGAAAATGTTACTATTGAACATGTTTATGATTATTAAATAATTGAATGCTCAATCAGCGATCGAAAAAGTTGCCAAAACGCCCTTATGGTCTGACGGCCATATACCGTTTGGTTTTAAAAACTTATCCTGATCCTGAATTTCCATTCCTTTTCCTCTTACAATACTACCAATTGGCCCAACAATTACTGTATCCTTTAAGGATAGTTTTTTGTTTGGATAAAAATATATAAAATCAATACGGTCTCTTTCATCGGCATCCTTCGCCCATAATAGTTTTGATAACTCTACATCGGTATTATAAGCTGGCCAGGTAAATCCCGGGTTTTTAACCGGATCAGGATATTTTAAACGATAGGCGTCCAAAAAGCCATTGTTGCGAAGCGTCAGACTGTTATGCCATGGTACAATCGTTCCGTTATGATCAAATAAATCTTTTGTTGCTGCAGTCCAGTCTAAATGCGATGGTTCATTAAAATCGCCTCCCAAAAGCACCAGATTTCCCTTTTGACTTTCTGCAAGAGCATCGTTTACAAAGGGAGCAATCTCTTCATCGCGTTGAGAATCTATATTTTGTTTCAGGATTTTTTCAGTATCTAAAATTGGCTGGGGTAATTTTTTCCAATCGACTCCATCGTAACCTCTTGGTAAATAACAAGCATAATGCGTATAATCCAGATGAGCAGAATATATGGCAATACTGGTTTTCTTGTTTAATCTTATCATACATTTGGTTATTGAAGTCGAATTTACCAATGATGTAGACTCGATAGGAAATTTTGACAAAACAACCGCATCACTCTCGAGAACAGAAGAGTAAAACACCATGCCTTTGACTTTAAGTGCCTCCAAAATATGTTGCGTAAAAATTACCCCTTTATAATTTCGTATTTCACTCAACAAAACAATATTCGCTTCCGATTGAAGGATTACATCTACTATTGCATCAAATCCTCCATTTACCGAGGTCCCCTCATGCCATGTATTTAAAGAAAGAACTTTTAACTGCCCGTCAAAACTGATTTGTGTTGCAGACGACATTTGTGTTTGAGTATTAAAACTACTAGCAGAACATATGGTTGCTCCAAAAAACAGTAAAGAAGCAAAGAATACTATTTTATTTTTCATTGAATATATTTAAAATAATAGAAAAGAGTTTTTCTTCTAGTGAATATCGATTTGTTGAATTCAAATATACATTAAATCAAAAACTGAAATTTGCAATTGATTGCAATTTAAAAATTTTTAATTAGATCTACTTAACTGTTCAATATTGTATTTTTGTTCCTTATCAAAAACCGAATGTAATTCAAATTATTAAAGCATCGCATACCATGATTACAAAAGCAACCTTACAAGATATTCCCGCATTAAACATTTTAATCAATTCAGCTTACAGAGGAGAAACATCTAAAAAAGGCTGGACAACGGAAGCCAATTTATTAGAAGGAAAAAGAACGAACGAAGAAGAATTGACTGAGACGATTCTGAATCCGAAGAACACTATTTTGAAATATACTGAGGACGATCAGATTATTGGATCAGTTTTGTTAGTAGAAAAAGAACACCAATTGTATTTAGGAATGTTAACCGTTTCTCCCGAATTGCAAAACAGCGGAATCGGTAAAAAGATGCTGGCTGAAGCCGAAAATCATGCTAAAGCGTTGGGGTTATCCAGTATAATTATGACGGTTATTTCGGTTCGTGAAGAGCTTATTGCGTGGTACAAACGTCACGGTTATGTTGATACAGGCGAAAGAGAAGCTTTTCCTGAAAGCGAAATTCATGTTACGATTTCTGAGACGCCTTTGGAGTTTATTTATTTGGAGAAAAGGATTTAAGTTTTTTGCCACGAAGGCGCTAAGGCACGAAGTTTTTAATCGCGCAAAGGCGGAAAGACGCAAAGTTTTATTATCTCTTACATTTCTTTGCGTCTTTGCGCCTTTGCGCGATTTTAAATTGTGCGCATCTACAGGAAACCTTTGCCTCTTTGTAACTTTGCAACTTTGAACCTTTTTTAAAAAATAAAAAATGAATATACGCCTTTTGTCCAAAAAAGACAGTAAAGCCTCAGTTTGGAGTGGCGGATTAACATATGAATATATGATATATCCGGAAACATCAAGCTATGCAGACAGAGATTTTATTTTCAGAATTAGCAGTGCTACAATAGAGCAAGAACCTTCTGTGTTTACCAAATTTAAGGGCTATTATCGCTATTTGGTTATGCTTGATAACGGCTTAGATATTGAAGTAAACAAAGAAAAAAAAGTATATGAGAAATATGAAATCATGGAATTTAATTCCGATGATGAAGTGACTTCTTATACAAAAGGTATGGATTTTAACTGGATGGTTTCTGAAAAAATAGGCCATCACAATCTGAAAATAACGAATAGTAGCCAGAATTGTAATGCTGAAATACTAATTTTATTTTCTTTAGATATAACAGTTATTAAAATTAATGGGGAATCATATAATCTTAAACCTTATGATCTGTTAGTTATTGAAAATCAAAAAAAGGAAAATATAATGCTTAATTTTTCAAATGAATGCCTATTTGGAATACTGGATTTTTAATAAAAAGTTATACCACAGAGATACACAAAGGTTTTGCACAGAGATTCGCTAAGTTTTTTTAATCTCGCAAAGTCGCAAAGTCGCAAAGCTTTTTTAATTTTCTTTGCGACTTTGCGACTTTGCGAGATTCTATTTTTAAAACCTTTGCTCCTTTGTTCCTTTGCCCCTTTGAACCTTTTTAAAGCACAAGTTCCTCAAACAATCTTTGAATTGTCTTCTCCAAATCCTCACATAGTCCAGAATGAGGTCTTGACGTTTGAATAGCTGAACTTCGAATCGCCGTAAGCCATCTAAAACGCTCTGGAATTTCCATTTGCCCAATTGGCCCACCGTCTTTGTTTCCGGCTGCAATTTTCTTTAGGGCAGTTATGTTACAATGCAATTGTTCTATATCAAAATCATTGGAAAGGGCTTCTATTCTAGCGTCATCAATGTGCGACAATACTTTTATAAATTTGGCTTTTTTGCAAAACAAAATGATTCCGATATTTAGGAATTCTTCGCGCTCCACTCTGGGTACTACACGAATTACGGCATACTCATATAAGTGATTATCTTGCATTTTGAGCTTGATTTACAAAGATTTTTGAATTATTTAATCGCGTTTGCAAGAATTGTAAATATACATTTCGCAAGGCTTCTGGTGTTTCTTCGGTATCTTCCCAAACTAGCCATTCTTCAGGAATTGTATTAACAATTTCTTCTAATTTTTCGTTTGTCAAAAGCGCTTTATATTCGGCATCCACTTCTTTTAAAAGGGAAGCCTGAGGCAGTAAAACGTGGTCTTTTATCAGTGCAAACGGGCTTTTGGCATGTTGTTCCCAATTGTTCCAGGAATGATGAAAATACAAACACGCACCATGATCAATCAGCCATAATTCTTTGTGCCAAATCAACATATTGGTGTTTCTGAATGTTCTGTCTACATTCGTGATATAAGCATCTAGCCAAACGATTTGTGAAGCTAATTTATCGTCTACAGTCGTAACAACAGGATCAAAAGTGATTGAACCCGACAAAAAATGAAGTGCTAAATTTAAACCCTGACTTCCCTGCAGTAAATCCTGAATTTCTTCGTCGCCTTCAGATCTTCCAAAAGCTTCGTCGAGATTGGCAAAAACCAGTTCTGGAAGCTGTAGTTTTAAGGCTTTTGCAATTTGTCCGCCAATTAATTCGGCTATCAAGGCTTTTACACCGTGACCGGCTCCTTTGAATTTTAAGACATATTTAAAATCGTCATCGGCTTCTGCCAAAGCGGGTAAAGAACCGCCTTCGCGCAGTGGTGTGATGTAACGGGTAACATTTACCGTTCTGAGATCGAAGTTGTTTTTCATAGATACAAACTTACTAATTTAGATTGTTAGATCTTTAGACTTCTTAGAATTTTAGATTTTAGAAAAAAGAAACTAGAATAAAGAAAAAAGACTTTTCATGGTGATGAAAATTATCTAATTATCAAATTGACACATTATCTAATTTTCTAATTATCTAATTGCAAAAAAGCTTTTCCTAAATTGGCTATAATATCTGAAGCTATAAAAGATTGATAACCGGTTTCTGGCAAAGCAATATCTGCGGTTAAACCATGTATGAAAACACCCAATTTTGCTGCATCTTTAGGTTCGTAATTTTGTGCCAGAAAACTTGTAATGATTCCGGTTAGAGTGTCGCCACTTCCTGCAGTTGCGAGTGCAGCGTTTCCGGTTGTGTTTTCGTAGATTTCTTGTTTGTTGACAATATAAGTCGGCGCGCCTTTCATCACGATAATCACTTTGTATTTCTCTGAAAAGGCAATTGTTTTTTGAAACTTCTCTGATTCTGAATTCCATTTTCCGATTAAACGCTCGAGCTCTTTTGGATGCGGAGTCAGAATGGTGTTTTCTGGAACCAATTCTAGCCAGGATTGATTTTCTGCTAAAATATTCAATGCATCAGCATCGAGAACTAAAGGTATTTTATTGGTTCTTAAAAATTCAAATAAGGCTTTTTGGGTTGCAAGCTCCTGCCCGATTCCCGGACCAATACCAATTGCTTGTGGAACTATCGGAAAATGAATATTGGTGATAGAATTTGTATTTTCATCGGTGACAACCATAACCTCCGGAATTGAGATTTGCAGAATTTGGTAAGCGCATTTTGGTGTAAACGTGGTTACGAGACCGCAACCTGATTTTAGACAGGCTTTTGAAGCTAAAACGGCAGCTCCTATCTTGCCATAACTTCCGGCAATAATTACAGCGTGGCCTTGAAGTCCTTTATGAGTTAAAGGATTTACTGGTTTGTAAAACTTTAGAATTTCTTCTTTTGTGATTAAAAACGGAGCTTTCATTGAATCGGTTTTATGAATTAAAGTTACATAAATTTTGAAGAAAAAATTCCTTTCTTATTACCTGAGTCCCCTAGCCCAGATTACTTCACTATACTTTTATTTTAATCGGAGTTCAGTGAATTTCATTTGTAGTGGAAAGCCCGGAGTAAAAAAAGCAAAAATTTCTTGTTCTAAAAAAGCGACCAGCGGAAGCTCTTTTTAGAACATTAGAAATTTTGCTTTTTTACGAGGACTTGTAACGGAAAGCTGGAATAGCTACTAAATATTGCGAAATTTATAATTTAGACTATTAATTTCCGATATTTTTTAAATAAATTTGCGACTCACTTTTATAAAACAACACACAATGAAAAATACTGCGCTTACGCACATACATGAGAGTTTGGGAGCGAAAATGCTGCCTTTTGCCGGTTATAACATGCCTATTACCTATGAAGGCGTAAATGCTGAACACGAAACAGTTCGTAATAGTGTGGGCGTTTTTGACGTTTCGCATATGGGAGAATTTTTACTTACCGGACCAAATGCTTTGGCTTTGATTCAGAAAGTGACTTCGAATGATGCTTCGACTTTGACTATCGGAAGAGCGCAATATTCTTGTTTACCAAACAATGACGGCGGAATCGTTGATGATTTGATTGTGTATAAGATGAAAGAGGAAGAGTATTTGCTTGTGGTAAATGCTTCAAATATTGAAAAAGACTGGAATTGGATTTCTTCGCACAATGATTTGGGTGTTGAGATGAAAAACCTTTCTGATGACTATTCTTTATTGGCTATTCAGGGGCCCAAAGCGGTTGAGGCTATGCAGCCTTTATCGTCTATTGATTTAGCTGCGATTACTTATTACCATTTTGAAGTAGCTGATTTTGCTGGTTTTAATGATGTAATTATCTCTGCAACTGGTTATACAGGTTCTGGCGGATTTGAAATTTACTGCAAAAATGCTGATGCTGAAGCGATTTGGAAAAAAGTTTTTGAAGCTGGTGCAGCTTACGGAATTAAACCAATTGGATTGGCTGCACGTGACACGTTACGTTTAGAAATGGGATTCTGTTTGTACGGAAATGATATTAATGATACTACTTCTCCACTTGAAGCTGGATTAGGATGGATTACAAAATTCAATAAAGATTTTACGAATTCTGAAAGTTTGAAAAAACAAAAAGAAGAAGGTGTTACTAAAAAATTAGTTGCTTTTGAAATGCAGGAACGTGCCGTACCAAGACATGATTACGAAATTGTTGATGCTTCTGGTGCTGTAATTGGTATTGTAACTTCTGGAACAATGTCTCCTTCTATGAATAAAGGAATTGGTTTAGGATATGTTACCGTAAGCAATAGTGCTGTTGACAGTGATATTTTTATCAGAATCAGAAAAAATGATGTTGCTGCTAAAGTGGTGAAATTACCTTTTTACAAGAAATAATTTTTAAGACATATTAGTACGAAAATGCATTACTTAAATAGTAATGCATTTTTTTTACGACAAATTTACTATGCATTTCATCGAAAACAAATCGTTTAAATGTAAGATATTTTAGAAAAAATATAACTTTCAATCAAAAAAATAAGCGTAATTTTAAGCTAAACGAAGATCTTCGATTTATGAAAAAAATGCTATTATTTTTTTTGATGACTACAAGCGTTCTATTTAGTCAAAATAGCGCATCCACATGCGAAATTCTATTCAAGATAAATCGACTTATTCAAACTGAACATATCAGGCCAAAACCAGTTGATGATAGCTTATCGATTTTTGTATTTGATAATCTTATCAATGAACTGGATCCTTCGAGAAACATATTTTTTAAGACAGAATACGATGAATTATCCAAAAAATATCGTGTCAGTTTAGACGATATGATTATGGAAGGCGATTGTAATTTTGTAGATGATATATCCGGTAAATACAGAGAAGGATTACTTCGAACTAAAACTGTTTTAGAGAAAATTCAAACCGGGACAATAGATTATACTAAAAAAGACACCATTCGGTTTTATAAAAAATCATTTCCCTTTTATCTCAAAAAAGAAGATTTAGAGAAAGTATGGCTTAAGAAATTGCGCTATCAGATTTTAGATGATATAGCTGAAAGCAGTGATAATCTGGATTCTATTAAAGCGAACTTTAAATCGATTGAACTGGCTTCAAGAACTACTATTTTAACCAATGAAATTTGTCGTTTTAATACACTCTTAGAGACCAATACAAAACTGGAAGAGAAAATATACAACTTCTTTTGTACCTATTTTGATCCGCATACCGCTTATTTTAGTGATGATTCAAAATCGAGTTTCGTAGCTTCTTTATCAAAAGAACATTTGTCGCTTGGAATGACCGTTAATCTGAACGAGAAAAACGAAATTATTATTGATGAAATAGATCCGAATGGTCCGGCATTTAAAACGGGTCAAATAAAAAAAGGCGATCAGATTGTTTCGATCTCCAATCATAAAGACACATTACAAGTCTCTTGTTCGTCTTTAGAGTCTATTTCTACTATGATTTTATCAGAATCTAATAAAAGTATTACGCTTACACTAAAAAGGAATTCTGGCAAAAGTTTCGATGTTTATATCGAAAAACAAGTCATGAAAGATGAAGAAAACTCTGTTTTTAGTTTTATTGTAGGCAAGGAAAGTAAAATTGGCTATATCAAAATTCCTAGTTTTTATGCTGACCTGGATGGAAACAGCCGAAAAGGTTGTGCCGATGATGTCGCCAGAGAGGTGATAAAATTGGATCGTGATAACATAAAAGGCCTTGTGATTGACTTAATTGACAATGGTGGCGGATCTATGGAGGAAGCCATCAAGCTAGCCGGAATGTTTGTTGATTATGGCCCACTTTCGATTGTAATAGACAACAAACAAGGTACATCTGTCATTAATGATCCGTACAGAGGAATGATCTATAAAGGTCCAATTGTAGTTTTGGTTAATAGTAATACCGCATCTGCAAGCGAGTTTTTTTCTTCGATATTACAGGATTACAATCGCGCTTTAATACTGGGCAGCAATACACTTGGTAAAGCGACAATGCAAACCATTCTTTCGCTTGATGAAGAAAAAAATACTGATTTTTTGAAAATCACTATTAATAAATTCTACAGAGTGACAGGAAAAAGTCATCAATATGTAGGAGTTACTCCAGACGTTATAGTGCCGGAATTTTACGAAGGGGTTTATCAAAAGGAAAGTGATTTTCCGACAGCGATTAAAAATGATAGTATAGAGCCTTTTTTAAAATACAAACCTTTTGTCAAACGCCCTTTAATTGACAAGCTTGCCCAAAATAGCACAGCACGTTTGGCAGATAACTATTTTTTTAACGACGTAAAAAAAATCAATTTAAAAATAGATCAACTGGTAAACACTCCAAAATCAGAAATTCCGATGACAATTGATGCTGTTTTTAATCAGAAAAAATTAGTGAATTCACTTTGGAAAGAGATTAACACCTTTAATGATGAAAACAATCCTCTGGACGTTTACAATTCGACTGTCAATCAGTTTTTGCTAGGTGTTTATCCTACAGAAAAAACAATAAACCAATACCAGATCGATAATCTGAAAACAAATCCTTACCTGAATGAAGCGGTGAATATTATTACGGAGTTCAACGCTTCGAAATAGGTTTCAGGTTGTCTCACTTTGAACATAGATTTTGACCGCAAAGTTCGCAAAGTTTTTTTTCGTTGCGTTTGCAGATGTTTCTTAAGTTCGCAAAGCTATTCATAGCGTGCTTTGCGTAAAAGCCTTGCGAACCTTGCAGTTAAATTCGGCATGAATGTCTTTAAAATCATAGTTAAAATTTCATAAGAACATAATTTAAAAAAGAATACGATTGATTTTGGAAAAATAAGGAATAACCGTATTTTTGCATCACAAAACTAAAAATTAGAAATGGGAAGAGCGTTCGAATTTAGAAAAGGAAGAAAAATGAAACGTTGGTCAGCAATGGCCAAAACATTTACCAGAATTGGTAAAGACATCGTTATGGCTGTTAAAGAAGGCGGACCTAACCCTGATGCCAATTCTAGATTAAGAGCTGTAATACAAAATGCGAAAGCGGCCAACATGCCTAAGGACAATGTGGAGCGCGCGATAAAAAATGCAAGTAATAAAGATACTGCCAACTATAAAGAAATTTTGTTTGAAGGATATGCTCCTCACGGAATTGCAATTTTAATTGAAACAGCCTCTGATAACAATAATAGAACTGTAGCAAACATTCGTAGTTATTTCAACAAGTGCAACGGAACTATGGGAACTCAGGGTTCAGTTGAATTTATGTTTGATCATACTTGTAACTTTAGAATTGCAAAAGGTAATCTTGATCCGGAAGAATTAGAATTAGAACTTATTGATTTTGGTGCTGAAGAAGTTTTTGAAGACGAAGACGGAATCTTAATCTACGCTCCTTTTGGAAGCTTTGGAGCTTTGCAAAAAGAATTAGAAAACAGAGGCCTTGAAATTTTATCTTCTGGTTTTGAGCGTATTCCTCAAATCACTAAAGAATTGACAGAAGCACAAATTGCAGATGTTGAAAAACTAATCGAAAAAATTGAAGAAGATGATGACGTAATGAACGTTTATCATACGATGAAAGAAGAATAATATTTTCTTTTTATAATAACAAAAGCCCTGGAATTAGTATTTCAGGGCTTTTTTATTGCATGAATCTTAAATAATTTAAAAAAGACATTCAGATAAACAATTATATTTGTTTTGGAAGGATTTAAAAACTTACTGACTAGAGACTAATAGAATATTTTCAATATGAAAACAATAAACCCTGCAGATTTCCCAATAGAAATGAATACGGAAAATATAAATATTCTTGCAAATATGGCATTAGTAATACCTGTATTGCCTGAATGGAGAAAAATTTCATTAGAAATTTTAACTGATGATGAAAGACTATTGGTAAGTAAAAAAGTAAGTGAGTTAAATTATGAAAAAAGAAAACAAAGACTTAATTCTTTAAGTATTGAAGAATTGGAGAAGGAACAAAAAAGTATTGAAGAAAAGGATCAAAACCAATTTTATCGTAATAGTAATCTTTTACAACAAGAGCTAGATTCTATTAATTTAGAAAACATTAAAAAAAAAATGAAGAAAAAATAGAATCATGAATGAAATTCATCTTATAAAAAAAATACAATTAGGAAAAAATAGTTTTCCCGCTGAAAATTTTTATTCTAAATTAAATTTTAGTTTTTATTGTGGAAATGGAGGAATTAAACATGAGGTAATTTTATCATTTGAGACCTCCGTTTTTCTGAAAGACTTGATCGAAAACGGACAAATAACTATCGAAACCTTAGCAAAACATCAAGTTAGTAAACTTGAAAATCTAAAAAATGATGCAAATCTTTTTTTTTACCGATATCAACTATTACATCCTAAAGAGTGTAACAATACATATCTAATCATTTTTCATATTGACGAGTATAGGGAATATTGGAGCTTTTTTATTTACGGAATATTTGAAATTGAGCCACTTACAAATATTAAAACTTTACATAAAAATAGCTTATAAAAAAATGGCTAATAGATAATTTACAAATAGAATACATTAATCATTTAAGTGTTATATTCGAAATCATACATTACTTAAGCTGGAGTAAGATTAAGATAAATAGGGCGTTGAAATTGAAGACCTAACTTTCTAAATAGAATAAATAATACCTAAAATTCATTGCAAATGAAACTAATTGAAAATTTTTATTGTATCCAGACTGAATTTTTTGGAGATGGTTCTGAAAAAACTATAGAAGGTATAGTTTCTATAAAAACAGAATTCATTAGACCTTCAATTAAATTTCTAAATTTGGATGGAAGTATCATATCTTCTGAAAAAAGGAAGGTTTATCGAAAAAAACTAATAGTAAATCCATTTGTAAATTCAAACGAGTATTTTAATATTAACGAATTATTGTTTTTATCAAAAACCTATGAATTTGAAATTGAAGAACATAAAATACATAAAGGATACTTTTTTAGTGTTTTAAAAATAAACGCATTATATACTACTCCTGGAGAAATTATTTTAATTGAAGACGAAGGAAAAAAATATGTTTTAATTGAATTCAAAAGGTGGAGTTCTGAAAAACAACCTCGTAGTGCCACAGAAGATCAATTAGGAGAAGATATTACTTATGTTGCTTGTATATGGGAAGATCCGCTTTTAACAGACGAGATAATTGCAAAAATTAAAGGTCACAAATAATGAAAAATTTTAATTGTGGATTGTGGCATTTACATTAAAAATACAGCACAAAATGGAGCTGGTGGAGATTGGTACAAAATGGAAACACAATTATCCAATTTTAAGAAAGTCAATCCAAACAGTAAAATAAAAGCAGAAATGAATTTTAAATTCTCCGGAGATTCAAAGCATCCCTATGAAGTTAGTATCGATATTTTTACCGATGGAAATTATAATGAAATTCTAAGTGTGCAAAAAATTAAAAACCCATAAAAAATGAGTATAAATTTAGTTCCAATAGTAGAAGCGATATATAATTACTATAATGAATTTACATATGTAAAATTAATTATACAGTATGAATTTACTGAATCGGGAAGCTACAAATTTTTGATAAGATACGTATCAGATTCAGGAGAGTTAATTCCAACCGAAATAGACTCTGATCCTATTGATGATGAAATAGAAAAAGTTTCAGAATATTTTGAAACAAAAATTAACACTGAAGAAAAATTCAATCGATTTATTATAGAAATAAATAATGATAAAACTTATTCTCAGAAACAATACTGGGATGTCAAAAAAGAAAAGCAAGATTTATTGAATAGCGCAGAAGTTTTTTATCAGTGGGTAAATGAACGTATGATGTCTATGATATTTGAATATGAAAAAGATAATGATATTGTCCCTACTGAATATGATTCAGATGGTGATCTGGAATATTTGAGTTCGTGGGACAGTGGTGTATTTACTTTCCATATTAATGAAAAAAATAATTTAGAGTATAAGGTGGTTCTCACAAAAGACGAAAAAGAAAGAACTCTAGATTTTCCTTTAAAAGATTATTTTATAGAAGGGATTTTAGACCATTATAAAGTAACTAATAATGAACTTTCTGATGAATGGAAACCTTGGAACACCATGATATTAAAATCTCTTCACTATGATATTCCTTATGATAAAAGAGATGAATTTGTGAATTACATTCTAGAATAATTTTTAAGTTTTTAAAAAATAATTTAATAAATGTAAACCTCAAAATTACAAGACAGCTAAATTATCTATTTTAAAATTCAACTATATAACATATACGATCAGATTATTATCTTTGAGTGCACGAGCGGGACGCTCGAGCCAGCAAGGGGTGGCCCAAGTGAACAAATAAATTATTTCTCTCAAAATGCAGTCCAAAATAGAGCTGGTGGAGATTGGTACAAAATGGAAACAGCAGTATCAGATTTTAAAAGAGCAAATCCAAATAGCAAACTAAAAGTAGAAATGGAATTTTATTTCAAAGGAGATTCGAAAAGACCTTATGCAGTTGATGTTAACGTGTATGTTGATGGTAAATACAATAATACACTAAGTAAAGAAAGTATAACTAATCCCTAATTAAAAAAATGGACATAAATTATTTAGTTTCAGAAATAATAAAAAATTACACAGAATTTAATTATGATAAATTAGTTGTGGAGTATATTTTCACTTTACAGGGCAGCTACAATTTTATCGTAACATACAAGAATGGAACTAATTATACAGAGTCCGAGATTTCTAACAAACCAATTAGAGAAACTGTTCGCCAAATGGTTGAAACATATAATCAATTAAAAGATTCTACAAAGAAATTTAATTATGTAAAAATAGAAATTAATAAAGAAGGTAATTACACTGAATTATACAGATGGGATAATCAGAAAGAAAAACAAGATTTACTACATTATGCAGAAGTTTTCTATAGATGGGTAAACGATCGAATGATATCTATGATATTCGAATATGAAAAAGATAATAATCTTGTCCCTACTCAATATGATTCAGACGGTGACTTAGAATATTTAAGTTCTTGGGACAGTGGTAAATTCACTTTCCATATTAATAAAAAAAATAGTTTAGACTACAAAATAGTTCTTACTAAAGATGGAAAAGAAAGAATTTTAGATTTACCATTAAAAGATTATTTTGTAGAGGGAATTTTGGAACATCATAAAGTAACAAACAGTGAACTTTCTGATGAATGGAAACCTTGGAATACTATGACATTAAAATCTTATCATAATGATATTCCTCATGATAAGAGAGATGAATTTGTGAATTACATTCTAGAATAATTTTTTAAAAGTTTAAATAATTGTTTTACTTCTTCACAGCATTATTCGTCACCTTAATCAAATAAGTTCCTTCCGGTAAATCACCAATATTAGACGCATTGGCCCCTGTTATTTGTCTTCCTTGCGAGAAAACCTCAACAGTTTTAGGAATATGTGTGTCATTTATTGGTGCAGAAGCGACAGTTTTTACCGCTGCTGGAGTCTTTGCAATTGGTGTAGTTACTTTTTTAACTATGCCTGAAGTTTGTGAAGTTTCAGCTACTGCTGAAACTGTTGGTTTCGAACTGTTGTAAGATTCCATAACCTGCTCGCCCGTCATGGCAACATTATATATTTTAAGATCATCTAGATCGGCATTGATACTAACCGCAGCATTTAATTGTCCCAATTTAAGGATATAACCTTTAGTTAAGCGTTGAATTCCGTCTACTGATTGTAACAATTCGCCATTGCGGTATATTTTTGAGCTGGTACCATCATAAGTAATGCTATATTGGTACCAAACTTCTTTTTGAAGCGGAACTGAAACAACAATATTACTTGTATCACCCCATCCAACCAAACTTAGATCTGAATTGCCGGCAACAGGAGTTTGTTGCACTAAACCAAAATACTGTGTATTCACTGTACTGCCATACCCTAAAATATAATTGACTGAAGCAATATTATTAAACTTTACCCAAACAGATATTGATCTTGGTTTGTTATCTTGCGGAAGATCCCCTACTACACCTTGTAAAGCCTTATTAGTAAGTCGCTGTGCCCCTTTAGCAACTCCCATTCTGTCATTTACAAAATTCGGTATTCCTAAAAGCGAAATCGTATTATCTTTACTACTTAATGTCCCGTTGAACTTAAACTCCTGAACAGGATTTTGGGCGTTAGTATTAAAAAAGCTTACAAACATTACAGTTAGTAATAGTTTCTTCATATTTATGGATTTTAGGCATTTAGAAAAGTGTATCTCAACAACATACTTCTATATAATAATATAGCTAGTAAAAATTTAATAAATTAAATCAAAACCCTTTTAAATAATCAAAATTGATAGTTAAAAGCCGCTCATTACATTTATTTATACTTTTATATATTTTGTTAAAACTATAAATTTAATTCAATTTAACAAACTTATATCACGTATAAATACGGTATTCTCATTAAAATAAAGAAAATAATATTTTTCAGAGTAACAAAACCCAATATTTGTAAAGACATTTTTACAAAACAATCTTTTTGTTCAAAACTAGTTTACCATTTCCCAAAAAAAATACCCTCCCGAAGAATTTTAAGTTTGAAATTATACATTGTTTATAATGATTTTAAACTAAAACACAGAATTATGAAAGTTCATATTAACTATTATATTTGTGGCTCCTCAAAATAATAATAAAAGAAAATATGAAAACATCAAAATATACAAAAGTTGCCGTAATCATTATGGTTATTCTATTTGTAGTTATTAGCGTAATAAGCTGTAGTGTTCATACACACAGCCATAGTTCAGGCAAAGTTCCACCGGGACAAGCTAAAAAAATGTCTGGAAGTAAAAGCGCAAAAGCTTACGCACCTGGACAACAGAAAAAACACTAATAAAAACAAAAAAGCCTTTTAAAATCCAACTTTAAAAGGCTTTTTCAACTATTCAAAAAATTTAATTCTACTAACACAAAAAAAACTAACTAACTATCTTTATAAACCAAATTTTATTTCGAAGTTATCTTGTTCGCAGGCTTATTTGTAATTTTTAATAAATAAGTCCCTTCAGGCAAATCATTAATACTCATTGTACTGTCGCCAACTATTTTTTGTCCCTGAGAGTATACTTCTATATTTTTAGTCACTCCGTTTATTTCACTGGTTGTAATAATTGAATTTGATGGAGCCGTTTTTGTAGCAACTTTTACCTTTTCAACATTTTTCCCGGCATTTGAAGCTACTATCGGTTCCTTAGCAACAATTAATGGCTTGGAGTTATTATACTGATCTAAAATCTGTTCATCTGTCATTGCGACATTATAAATCTTTAAATCGTCGATATCAGCATTTATACCAACTGTTGTGTTAATTTCGCCCAATCTGAAAATATCTCCTTTTGTAGAGCGCGATATTCCGCTCACTGATTTTAATAATTGTCCGTCGCGATATATTTTAGAAACTGTGCCATCAAAAGTGATACTGTAGTGATACCAGGTATTTTTTACTAAAGGAGTCGAAACAATAACATCATTTGAAGCCCCCCAACCTGCTAAACTTAGATCCGAATTAGAAGAGGCTGTACCTTGTTGCAACAAGCCACAATATTGAGCATTGTATGCAGTTCCGTAACCCCAAATATAATTTGCCGATGCAATATCATTAAGTTTTACCCAAATCGTAACTGTACGTGCCTTATTATCTTGAGGAAGGTCGGCTATAATAGCCTCCATACCTTTATTAACTAAACGCTGAGCACTATTTGCAACTCCATTTCTATCGGCAACAAAGTTGTTTGTTCCCATAAATGAAGTTGTATTTTTAGCATTAACCAAAGTTCCATTAAAATCGAATTCCTGTATTGGATTTTGAGCATTTACACTCAAAAAACTTACAAACATTAATGTTAGTAGTATTTTTTTCATTATAGTAGATTTAGGGTATAAAAAAACATTGTGTCATTTTAATACCTCTAATCTATATTTTTAAGCTTTTAGTCGGAAATTTTCCCGACAAAAAACCTAAATAATCGTTTAAATAACCTAAATCGATCATTTTACGTAGTTAATTACATTTATTTATACTTTTAACAATATTATTAAAATACTAAATTAAATTCATGTAAAACTTTAATTTCTTACGTATAAATACGGTATTCATAAACTTTTAAGACATACTTGACAATACGAAAACCTTTTTTTTCTACAGTACAGCTCTTAAAACAAAAAAACTCCGAATAATTAAATATTCGGAGTTTTATATTATTAAGACTTTTTCTTCTTATTTCACAAATTCAATTTTTTGAACTTCTTCTTCATTAATACTATCAAAAAATCCTTGTTCATTCATCCAGTCATCACTAAAGACTTTACTCATATAACGAGAACCGTGATCAGGGAAAATAGCAATAATATTACTATCTTTTGTAAACTCCCCCTCCTCAGCATATTGCTTGATGGCTTGCATTACAGCTCCAGAAGTATATCCAACAAATAAACCTTCTTTACGAGTGATCTCTCTTGCAGAATGCGCACTTTCTTCGTCGGTTACTTTCATGAATTTATCAATAATATCAAAATCTGTAGCAGACGGAATTAAGTTTTTACCTAACCCTTCAATACGGTAAGGATAAATCTCTTTGTTATCAAATTCTCTTGTTTCGTGGTATTTTTTCAGTACCGATCCAAAAGCATCTACACCTAAGATTCTAATATTTGGATTTTGCTCTTTTAGGAATTTAGCTGTTCCTGAGATTGTTCCTCCAGTTCCGCTACAAGCAACAAGGTGTGTAATTTGTCCCTTTGTCTGTTCCCAAATTTCAGGACCTGTAGTGTTATAATGTGCATCAATATTCAACTGATTAAAGTATTGATTGATGTAAACTGAACCTTTAGTTTCTTCGTGTAAACGTTTGGCAACATTATAGTAAGATCTTTCATCATCAGCTGAAACGTGAGCCGGGCAAACATAAACTTTTGCGCCTAAACTTCTCAACATGTCAATTTTGTCTTTTGATGATTTTGAACTTACTGCCAAAATACAGTTGTAACCTTTAATAATGCTGACCATTGCCAAACTAAAACCAGTATTACCAGATGTAGTTTCGATGATCGTGTCTCCAGGAGAAAGGATTCCTTTTTTCTCGGCTTCTTCAATAATATATAACGCTATTCTATCTTTTGAGGAATGACCCGGATTAAAAGCTTCTACCTTTGCGTAGAAATTTCCTTCTAACTCTTCGGTGATTTTATTTAGTTTAATAAGTGGGGTGTTACCTATTAACTCTAAAACATTATTATAAGCATTTATTTCTTCTTTCATAAAAAAATAGTTAATCGAAGGCATTTTAAAATAACCCCGATAGGTTGCAAATTTAACAAAAAATTTCTAATTAGCTTTTAATTTTTTCTAAATCTAATAAAAAACTAAATTCCTTTGCTAAGTCTTTTAAAGCTTCAAATCTTCCTGAAGCGCCACCATGTCCAGCATCCATATTGGTGTCTAAAAACAAAAAATTATCATTTGTTTTCATAGTTCTCAACTTGGCGACCCATTTTGCAGGCTCCCAATACTGCACTTGTGAATCGTGCAATCCTGTGGAAACATACATATTAGGATATTTTTGTGCTTTTACATTATCATAAGGTGAATAGGATAACATATAATCATAATATTTCTTATTGTTTGGGTTTCCCCATTCATCATATTCTCCGGTTGTCAACGGAATACTATCGTCAAGCATTGTTGTAATAACATCCACAAAAGGTACCTGAGCTATCACTCCATTGTACAATTCCGGCGCTTCATTTACAATAACGCCCATCAAAAGTCCTCCTGCAGATCCTCCTTCTGCATACAAATGTTCAGCAGAAGTAAATTTTTCGTTAATCACAAATTTAGAGCAATCGATGAAATCTGTAAAGGTATTTTTCTTTTTTAACAGTTTTCCGTCTTCATACCATTGTCTTCCCAAATCCTCTCCTCCTCTAATATGAGCGATAGCATAAACAAATCCGCGGTCTAACAGAGAAAGTCGTGTTGAAGAAAAATACGTATCCATAGTTATCCCATAAGAACCATAGGCATAAAGCAATAACGGGTTTTTACCGTTTTTTACTAATCCTTTGCGGTAAATCATCGAAATTGGCACCTTAACACCATCTCTGGCCGTTGCCCAAACTCTCTCTTCGATGTAATTCTCTTTATCAAATTTTCCACCCAAAACCTGTTGTTCCTTTAGAATTTCTTTGGTTTTAGTTTTCATATTAAAATCAATTACAGACGATGGCGTTGCAAGTGATTGGTAACTGTAACGCAAAACATCTGTATCAAAATCAATATTCGTTGTGGTATAAGCATTGTAAGTTTCGCTTCCAAAAGGTAAATAATAATCCAGCTCATCATTCCAAGGCATAATGCGAATATGATTCAATCCGTTTGAACGTTCTTCTACAACTAAATAATTTTTAAAGATTTCAATATCTTCCAGCAAAACATCTTCACGATGCGGAATAAGATCTACCCAATATTTTTTTGCTGTTTTATTTTCAGGCGTTTTCATCAACTTAAAGTTGGTAGCCTTATCTTTATTCGTTAAAATGTAAAAAGAGTCTTCATAGTGAGAAATACTATATTCAAGACCGCGTACACGTGGCTGAAAAACTTCAAACTCTCCATCCGGATTATCTGAATTCAAAATTCTGTATTCAGTCGTTAATGTACTTCCCGAGCCAATTACAATATATTTTCTTGATTTTTCTTTACTGATTGAAACATTAAAAGTGTCATCGGTTTCATTAAAAACCAAAACATCGGTTGCAGAATCACTATTTATTTTATGCTTAAAAACCTTATCAGATCTTAACGTAACTTCATCCTGTTTAACATAAAAAATAGTTTTATTATCGTTTGCCCAAACAGATCCGCCGGTCGCATTTTCTATTTTGTCAGCCAGAATTTCGTTTGTCTCTAAATTTTTAATCTGTATGGTGTAAATTCTTCTACCAACAAGATCAAGTCCAAAACTCGCAAATTTGTTATCTGGGCTAATGCTTAAACCTCCTAATTTAAAGTAAGCATGCCCTTTTGCCATTTCGTTGCAATTGAACATAATTTCTTCTTCTGCAGAAAGGCTTCCTTTTTTTCTTGAAAAAATTGGATAATCCTGTCCCGTTTCAAATCGGGTAATATAGTAGTACCCATTATAAAAATAAGGCACAGATGCATCATCTTCTTTAATCCTGCCCTTCATCTCCTCATACAAAGATTCTTGTAGCTCTTTTGTATGCGAAGTCATATTTTGATAGTAGACATTCTCTTGGTTTAGATAATCAATAACCTCTGAATTTTCTCTGTCATTGAGCCAAAAATAATTATCGATTCGGGTTTCTTTATGTTTTTTTAAGTTTTTTGGAATTACTTTGGCCTGTGGAGCCTTTATATCGTTTTGCATTGATTGAGCATTAATTTTTAAATAAGAAGAGGCAAAAATACTATAAACACAATAGAACGGAATTAATTTTTTCATAAAATATTGTATTGATATAATACAGCAATATACTAATTTTGTCTGAAATAATTTAAAAATCAACAAAATGGATTTAATGGGAATGATGGGTAAACTTAAAGAAACCCAACAAAAAATTGAAGATACAAAAAAGCGTTTGGATACTGTTTTAATTGACGAACAAAGCGCTGACGGATTATTGAAAGTGACATTAACTGCTAATAGAAAAGTTACATCAATCTCTATTGACGACTCTTTATTAGAAGACAAAGAACAATTGGAAGATTACTTAATTGTAACTTTAAATAAAGCTATTGAAAAAGCAACAAACGTAAACGAAAGAGAATTGGATGCCGTTGCCAAAATGGATATGCCAATGATTCCGGGGATGGATAACTTATTTAAGTAGAAAGTTAAATTGTTTCAGGTTTCAAGTTTCAGGTTATTTCGTAACGTAAAACTTGAAACCTGAAACTTGAAACCTGAAACAAAATTAAAATTTTTGAAGCGTTTCAATCACATAAGTATGCATTACTTCTTTATAATCTAAATGCGTTACAATTCGGAGTTTGTTATGTCCAAGTGCACTGATTAAAATATTTTTTTGTTTTAACTTTTCTATTAAAAGCTGATCGCTGTAACCTTCAGCCAATGAAAAAATCAAAATATTAGTTTCTACAGGCTCAATTGCTGCAATCCAGGACTTCGTACTTAAAACCGCTGCAATCTCTTTGGCTCTCCGATGATCTTCAGCCAATCTTTCAATATTATGTGCCAAAGCATATAGTCCTGCTGCTGCTAAATAACCAACCTGACGCATCCCACCACCAAGTATCTTTCTGATTCTCAACGCTCTGCGAATATCAGCTTTACTTCCTAATAATATAGATCCTATTGGAGCACCTAATCCTTTTGACAAACAAACCGAAATAGTATCGAAAATAGCTCCAAATTCTTTTGGGTTTTGTCTTTTAGCAACTAAGGCATTCCAAATTCGCGCACCGTCTAAATGGAATTTCAAATTATTAGCGTCACAAACCTTTTTTATTTCTCTTAAATCTTCTAACTCATAACAAGCTCCACCTCCCTTATTGGTTGTGTTTTCTACACAAACCAAACTAGTTAACGGGCTATGATAAAATTCAGGATCATTAATGGCTGCTGCCACCTGAGTTGCGTTTATCATTCCTCTGTCTCCATCTAACAAACAACAAGAAACACCACTATTAAAGGAAACTCCTCCTCCTTCATAATGATAAACATGTGCATATTTATCAGCAATCAACTGTTCTCCAGGCTGTGTGTGTAATTTAATTGCGGTTTGATTTGCCATAGTTCCAGAAGGAAAAAACAGTCCCGCTTCCATACCAAAAAATTCAGCTACTCTGGCCTCTAATTCGATAACTGTTGGATCTTGTTTGTATACATCATCCCCAACCTGGGCATTGAACATATACTGCAACATTTCGTGGGTAGGCTTTGTTATGGTATCGCTAATTAAATTTATTTCCATATTCTAAAAACTATATCTTATTTTTGTGCAACAAAATTACGTATTACTGTTTGTTAATCTCGGCAAGTTTTAGTAAATTTTAACTAGCAAATTACCATACAACCAAATTAACGTAATATTTATAAAAAACATATAAAACTACTATTAATTTATGACAACTACCGAACAAATAAAAGGTATTGTGGAGCGCCTTGGTGCGTTGAGGAGGTATCTTTGACGTTGATGCCAAACTAATTGAAATTGCCAACGAAGAAGAGAAAACCTTTGCTCCCGACTTTTGGAACAATGCAAAAGAAGCCGAAGTCATTGTAAAAAACCTTCGAAACAAAAAAAAATGGATCGAAGATTATAATAAAGCCATCGAACTTACTGACGAGCTTCAACTTGCTTATGATTTTTATAAGGAAGGAGAACTTTCTGCGGAAGAGTTAGATGAACATTATAAGACAACGCAAGATCATATTGAAAACATCGAGTTTAAAAACATGCTTTCTGACGAAGGTGACAGTTTAAGCGCCGTTGTTCAAATTACTGCCGGAGCCGGTGGAACCGAAAGTTGTGACTGGGCCGGAATGTTAATGCGTATGTACATGATGTGGGGCGAAAGTTATGGTTACAAAATAAAAGAACTAAACTTTCAGGAAGGCGAGGTTGCCGGTATTAAAACCGTAACTTTAGAGTTTGAAGGAGATTATTCTTTTGGTTACTTAAAAGGAGAAAACGGAGTACATCGTTTAGTCCGAATTTCACCTTTTGACAGTAATGCGAAACGCCATACTTCGTTTGTGTCGGTTTATGTTTATCCGCTTGTTGATGATAGTATCGAAATTGACATCAACCCTGCTGATATCGAAATTACAACTTCCCGCTCTAGTGGTGCCGGAGGACAAAACGTAAATAAGGTAGAAACTAAAGTACAATTGGTACACAAACCTACCGGAATTCAGATTCAATGTTCTGAAACACGTTCTCAGCAAGATAACAGACAGCGTGCCATGCAAATGTTACGCTCTCAATTGTATGAAATCGAGTTGAAGAAACAACAAGCGCAACGTGCTGATATCGAAGCCGGAAAAATGAAAATTGAATGGGGTTCGCAAATACGTAATTATGTTATGCAACCTTATAAATTAGTTAAAGATGTTCGTACCGGTTATGAAACCAGCGATGTTGATGGCGTAATGAACGGAAATATTGACCCATTCTTAAAAGCATTTTTAATGATGATGGGACAAAAAGAAGAGGAATAATTAGCAGTATTCAGTCTCAGTTTTTAGTAACAGTGACTAAAACCTGAAACTTGAAACCTGAAACTAAAAGATAAGTTATGATAAAATGGGCAGATGTAATTCATTTTACAAATAAGGGAAATCCGACTCCTGAGAAAAGAGTAGAAAAAACGGAAGACGAATGGAAACAGATCTTAACTCCTGAAGAATATCAGGTAACACGCTTAAGAGGTACTGAAAGATCTTTCAGTTCTGAACTTTGCAGTTTATTTGATCCTGGAATCTACGAATGTAAATGCTGTGGTACTTTACTTTTTGATGCTTCTGAAAAATTCGAATCAGGAACTGGATGGCCTTCCTTTACGCAACCGATCAAAGAAAATGCTGTTGCCTATCATGCTGACAAATCATACGGAATGATTCGTGTTGAAGTTGTTTGTAATGTATGCGATTCACATTTGGGACATATTTTCCCAGATGGACCACAACCAAGCGGATTACGATATTGTATTAATGCCATTTCTTTATCAAAAGTTACAAAATAATAATTTCAAGAAAAGCGATTCCTTTAAAAGAATCGCTTTCTTATTTATGATAAGAAAACAATTAACAAAAAAAGTGTAAGTCGCTACTTATCAATACAATAATAAAATTTATTTTAAGAAATAATGCTTTTTTCAAGCCATTCCAATTGAAAAAGTCAATTATACCACATCCTCAGCAAATTAGAGTACTTTCAATAAATTAATAGCTAAACTGTTAATTTTGTAATATTTAAACTATTATTTTAAAAATATACTAAAAAACTTAAAAATTTTATTAGGTAATTAAATTCTAATTGATTTTATTTGGCAAAAAATAACCCCAAGTCAATTAAATTTATTCAATGAAATCCTATTCAATTCAAGAAATCAATGAAGTTATAAATGGCGTAATATACGGCACTACTTCGCAAAGCGTAACAGCAACAGAGCAATTAGAAAAAGCCACTACTTCAGAAATTTCATTTATAGGAAACAAAAAATATGAAAAATACTGGTCGGCTTCAAATGCATCTATTGCAGTTGTTAACGAAGATATTTCAATAGAACCTGGAGAAAATCGTGCTTTCATTAAAGTAAAAAATGCTGATTTGGCAATGTCTCAAATTTTAGCTCTTTTTGCTCCTCCTACTCCTATTTTCCATAGCAATATTCACAAAACCGCAACGGTCGATGAAACCGCAATTATTGGCGAAGGAGCCAGAATTGGAGCTGGATGCTATATCGGTCCAAAGGTAGAAATAGGTGCTAACGCAACTATTTATCCAAATGTGACTATTTTAGACGAATGCACAATCGGAAAAAATACAATTATTTGGTCAGGAACAGTTGTTCGTGAGCGTTGTCATATAGGAAGTGATTGTATTATCCATCCAAATGCAACTATTGGTGCAGATGGTTTCGGATTTCGTCCTTGCAAAGAAAAAGGTTTAGTGAAAATTCCACAAATTGGAAATGTAATTATTGGAAACGGAGTTGAAATTGGCGCAAACACTTGTGTTGACAGAGGCAAATTCAGTTCTACCATTCTGGGAGACGGATGCAAAATTGACAATTTAGTTCAAATTGGACATAATAGTAAATTAGGTAAATTTTGTATTATGGCCGGAAACAGCGGTCTTGCAGGTTCCGTAACTTTAGGTAATGGTGTTATAATTGGCGGAAGTGCTTCTATAAAAGATCATACTACTATTGGCGATGGGGCTATTGTTGGGGCTGGATCCGGAGTAACCGGAGATGTTTCTGCCGGAAAAACAATGTTGGGTTATCCAGCAGTTGAAGCTCGTGACGCCTTAAAACAATGGGCAATCTTAAAAAGAATGGTTTGCGATTCTAAAAAATAATCAAAAAACATACATTATAAAAAACCAGAAGCTATCTTCTGGTTTTTCTTTTTATAAGTCATTACGAAATCAAAATATTAGTTTTAAAGATAATTTGAATATTAAGTTTATTTTCAATTGATTTTGTAAATTAGCCAACAGTATTTTGTAAAAACATCAATATCTTATGGATTTAAACTTCAATAAAAACGAAGATCACAATAAACTCTTACTTTCTGAATTAAAACAAAAATTTGCCAAAGTCAAATTAGGCGGTGGCGAAAAACGTATTCAAAAACTGCATGCCGAAGGTAAAATGACAGCGCGCGAGCGTATTGATTATTTATTAGACGAAAATTCTAAAAGTATAGAAATAGGCGGTTTCGTTGGCGAAGGAATGTATGCCGAGCATGGTGGATGTCCTTCTGGAGGTGTTGTGATAAAAATAGGTTACATAAGAGGAAAACAATGTATTGTTGTCGCTAATGATGCTACTGTAAAAGCGGGTGCATGGTTCCCTATCACAGGAAAGAAAAACCTGCGTGCACAAGAAATCGCTATGGAAAACAGATTACCAATTATCTATTTAGTAGATAGTGCAGGTGTCTATTTGCCCTTACAAGATGAAATTTTTCCTGACAAAGAACATTTCGGAAGAATCTTTAGAAATAATGCCCAAATGAGTAGCATGGGAATTACGCAAATTGCAGCTGTTATGGGAAGTTGTGTTGCCGGAGGAGCCTATTTACCAATTATGAGCGATGAAGCTTTAATTGTAGATAAAACAGGAAGTATTTTCCTTGCCGGAAGTTATTTGGTAAAAGCGGCAATTGGCGAAACTATAGACAATGAAACTCTAGGCGGAGCCACAACGCATTGCGAAATTTCCGGAGTTACAGATTATAAAGCTAAAGATGATAAAGATGCTCTAGACAAAATAAAAAATATAGTCGATAAAATTGGTGACTTTGATAAAGCTGGCTATAGCCGAATCAAAGCAGAAAAACCTGCTTTAGAACCTAAGGATATTTACGGAATCCTGCCAAAAGCAAGAAACGAACAGTACGATATGATGGAAATCATCAACCGTTTGGTTGATAATTCAGAGTTTGAACCTTATAAAGATGGTTACGGCCAAACCATTATTACAGGATATGCCAGAATTGATGGCTGGGCAGTTGGAATCGTTGCCAATCAAAGAAAAGTAGTAAAAACTAAAAAAGGCGAAATGCAATTTGGTGGTGTTATCTATTCTGACAGTGCCGATAAAGCTACTCGTTTTATTGCAAACTGTAATCAAAAGAAAATTCCTTTAGTTTTTTTACAAGATGTCACAGGATTTATGGTGGGATCAAAATCTGAACATGGCGGAATCATCAAAGATGGTGCTAAAATGGTAAATGCCGTGAGTAATTCTGTAGTACCAAAATTTACTGTTATAGTTGGCAACTCGTATGGTGCAGGAAATTATGCGATGTGCGGAAAAGCTTATGATCCAAGACTAATTTTTGCTTGGCCAAGTGCAGAACTTGCCGTTATGGGAGGAACTCAGGCAGCAAAGGTATTAGCTCAAATTGAAGCATCATCGCTTAAAGCAAAAGGAGAAATCATAGATGAGGACAAGGAAACTGAGCTATTTAACAAAATAAAGGCCCGTTATGATGAACAAACTTCACCTTATTATGCCGCTTCAAGATTATGGACAGATGCCATTATTGATCCACTTGATACGCGTACCTGGATTTCTATTGGTATTGAAGCCGCCAATCACGCCCCAATTAAGAAAGCATTTAATTTAGGCGTTATTCAGGTTTAATTTCATTTCACGAATCCTCAAAATAAGTTAAATAAAAAGTAAAAAACTTATTTCCAGCTACTTAAAAATAATTATATCACTAAAAATTAGTAACTTAGTATATTATTTTAAATCACGTAGTATCATGGAAAATGTAAAAAGTTTGAATAAATGGGCAAATTCGCACACTTATTTACCAGTCGATTTAGTACGTATTGTATTGGGTGTTTTTTTATTTATGAAAGGAGTTTCATTTGTAACCAATGCTCAATATTTACATGATTTAATTTCTCCCATTGATCAATATGGAGGCGGAATGTTTCTTTTGCATTATATCGCTCCAGCCCACATGATTGGAGGAATAATGATTGTTTTTGGGCTACTCACCCGCTGGGCGATTGCTGCCCAATTACCTATCCTTTTTGGTGCGGTCCTTGTAAATTTTATGGGACGTATGCATTCTGAAAGTTTGATCTTAGCAATAGTTATACTATTACTTTGTATCTTCTTCTTATTTTATGGAGGCGGAAAACACTCGGCTGATTATTATTTCAAAATGCAGCAATAATACACATTTTATCCTCAACTTATCTCAATAAATGTTGAGGATAAAATAATAAAGCTGTTTTTAAGAAGTAATTAGCATTTTAAAATTTCTTTAATTGTGTTTTATGAACTAAATTCGCAAACATGAATTGGATTCGTAAAACTGTTATTTTTGTATCACTTTTGATCTTTGCCTTTTTTGCATCGCAAGAAAGCAATGTGGCTATGCAAAAAATCGATATTCAAAAAACGGATACCAATTTTTCTAAAGATTACGCTGATTCGCTGGCTTTTATACAACCACAGGCAAGTTATCAGTTTGCTACAAATATTAAGACAGACCATCCTACTATCATTAAGTGGTTTGATTCTTTACTAGTTGTTATTCCACAACATCAGGTAACTGCGACAACATCAAACTTTACAAATCAATTCTCCACTCAGAGTAAGAAAGTCCTGTTATTACTCTACCCTTTCCATTTTTTCTGGTAGATAAATACATGAAAATTTAGCTAGAAGATTTTATTTCTTCAAAAAGAATCGAACGGTTTTCTTTCTGAAAACAGTTTGCTATTTCATATTATTTATCAAATTCAAAAACATGGAAACAAGTGTAACCATTATTGGTATTGTGATTGCAATCATAGTAGCCATTCCAATATATTTTTCTGCACGAACGAGTGCTGCAAACAAATCAAAAATTTTAAATATTAAAAAGAAATTCAATCCGAATCATCCGGAAGATTTTGATTTAACCGAGTCTCAGAGCAATAAAACGCTGACTATAGACCAAAAGCATAGAAAATTCATTTTAATGAATTTTAATCCAAATCAGCAAGAGTCAACCTTTGTTGATCTAAAATCAGTTTCATCCTGCAAACTAATTTTAACCACTGATGGAAATTCAGATACTATTCTCAAAATTGATTTTGAATTTCAGGAAAGAGAAACTTCTAAAAAAATTACAATTCCATTCTATGATTTTGACGACGATCGCATCAAACAAATTAGCGCGTATCAAGATCATATGTTTGCAAAAAAATGGCTTAAAATCATTCAGGATTCTATTTAGTGTTAGTTATTTAATTCAGGGAAGAGGCTCATTTTGAGTCTCTTTTTTTTATGCCTTCAAGTATGACATTTATCATTTTATATGCAGGTATGAAGAAGTAATTTTGATAATCCAAAATACTTTTTTATGAAAATTTCACTGATTCAGAAGTACAATGTTCCAGGCCCAAGATACACTAGCTATCCAACAGTTCCTTATTGGAATGAAGCCGAATTTTCAGAACAAAAATGGAAAGGATCCTTTCAAAAAGCCTTCTCAGAAAGCAATTCTCAAAACGGAATCAGTTTATATATTCATCTCCCTTTTTGCGAAAGTATGTGTACCTTTTGCGGTTGTAATAAAAGAATAACCAAAAATCATTCTGTCGAAGAAGACTATATCAAAGCTCTTTTAAAAGAATGGAGTTTATACTGCAAATTATTACCTGAAAAGCCTTTTATAAAAGAAATCCATTTAGGTGGCGGAACTCCAACATTTTTTTCAAAAAATAACCTGGAACATCTTATCAATGGCATTTTTACTTTCGCCAATAAAGCAGATAAACATGAATTTAGTTTTGAAGGGCATCCTAACAACACTACCTACGAACAACTTCAAAAGTTATATGATTTAGGCTTTCGCCGAGTAAGTTTTGGCGTTCAGGATTACGCCGAAAAAGTGCAGAAAGCGATTCATAGAATTCAACCTTTTCATAACGTGGCAAAAGTAACTTTTTGGGCTAAAGAAATTGGTTATAGCTCTATCGGTCATGATATAATATTTGGCCTTCCCTTTCAAACTATCGAGGATGTTGTCGATACCGTTGAAAAAACTAATTCTTTAAAACCAGACCGACTAGCCTTTTACAGCTATGCACACGTGCCCTGGATTAAAGGAAATGGACAACGAGGATTTAATGAAGAGAACCTTCCAAAAGATGCTGAAAAAAGAAAGCTATACGAAGTAGGGAAAAAATTACTCTCTAAAAACGGTTATCACGAAATTGGAATGGATCATTTTGCCTTAGAATCTGATAGTTTATACAAAGCATCCGAAAATAAAGGTCTACATAGAAACTTCATGGGGTATAGTGCTTCAAAAACGCAATTGATGATTGGATTAGGAGTTTCTTCTATTAGCGACAGCTGGTATAGTTTTGCACAAAACACTAAGAATTTAGAAGATTATTACCAATTATTGGAGTGGGATAAATTGCCTATTGTAAAGGGTCATATTCTAAATAATGAAGATTTGATTATCCGTAAACACATTCTAAACTTAACTTGTGAATTTGAAACTTCATGGACAAAAGAAAGTCTTTACTTTAACGATCTTGGAAATGTAATTTCTGATTTAAGAGAACTAGAAAAAGACAACTTAATTGTAATTGACGAAAACAAAATTACCATAACTGAAGCCGGAAAACCATTTGTTAGAAATATTTGTATGGCTTTTGATTTACATCTAAAAAGAAAATCACCGGAAACGAATTTGTTTTCAATGACCGTTTAATGGCAACTAGGAGTTCCCTGAACAAACAAACTCATACTAGAAGGAGAAACGTAAGGAATTCCTAAACCTAAGCCTCTAAGGATAAATAAAACTCCAATAATAACGGCAACATACGGAATAGCTTTTTGAATTTTATTTCGAAAGGGTAGTTTTATTAAAGAATGAATGTAAACTACAATGGTCATTAATGGCATAGTTCCTAATCCGAACAATAACATATACAAAATACCAAAACCAGCACTCTGCATAGCGATTGCTCCAAATAAAGCAACGTAAACCATTCCGCACGGCAAAAACCCATTTAATAATCCAATTGTAAAAAGAGATTTATAGCTCTTGTTTTTGAATTGATTTCCTAAACTTGATTTAATTTTTGAAATGATTTTATAAACAGGTTTTGAAAAATTATATCGCGAAAAAACTTTCTCAGGAATCAGTACCATTATTATCATCCCTACACCAATAAAAATGGACATCTTTTGTTGCAGTCCAGCCAGAAAAAAACCTCTTCCTAACAGCCCGAAAATCAATCCTATTGTCGCATAAGCAGTTAATCGACCCAAGTGGTAAGTCACAATTTGAGTGACTTTTTTAGCTTCATTCTGATGGTCTACAGGCAACATCATAGCAATTGGACCGCACATCCCGATACAATGCAAACTACTGATTAAACCTAATATAAATGCAGAATATAACATATGTACTTAATTTACGTAAATAACCTCTTTAGTTAAATACTTTGTTCCGTTATATTGCCACTCCATATTGACATCCCAACGACCTTTGACCAGTTTATCTTTTGGAATTAGCAAAGCTGAATTGGATAACATAATTTGAGTATTGAAATCAAACTTTTTATTTGAAGGACGATATAACAAAATATTTCCTTTTATTTTATCACTCTCAAAATTGGCGGGAAAAGCAACTTTTACCCCTTCCTCACTATACACAATTGAAGGCTTCTGCTGCAAATCATGTGCATTTTGAATGCGTGCCATTTCTTCCTGAAAATGCGAATCGTGTTTGTAATATTCTTCAACGACTAAATCATTGTCATATTTACTATTAGATTGTACCTCGAAAACAAAGTATAATATAAAAGTCATAAATAATGCAAAAGCAATTACAATTCCTGTTCCCCAATTTATTTTCATGGTGGTATTATTTTTAATTAAAACTTCGTGGGCCTAAGAAGTTTGTTGTGGTTGTTTCGAGCAATTCCTTGCCATTGTAAACACCTATTTTAACTTTTGTTTTATCACTTTCCAAAAGCACTTCATTAATTTCTATAAATAAAGTTCCTTGAGAAATACCTTCTTTTTGAATTTTAAAATGTTCTTTTCCAACATTTTTAATTTCACCTTTCTGATCAATCAATTCAAAGTGAATGTCATTATAATCCCTCATTGTTTTGTTTACAATTTTATAAGTATAAACATTACTTATCTTATCACCCTTGTGTTGAAATAATTGACCTGGTAAACGAAGAATGATAGCTTCAACATTGGTTCGTAAAAATAACATTCCAACAAAAACACTTAATAATATGAATAAAACAGCTGTATAACCTTTCATTCTGGCTGTGAATTTGAAAGGTTCTTTCTTGGCTATTTCATCTTCAGAAGCATAACGAATAAGACCTTTAGGCAAACCTACTGTTTCCATTATGGTATCGCATTCGTCAATACAAGCGGTACAATTGGTGCACTCTAATTGCGTTCCGTTTCTAATGTCAATTCCCATTGGACAGACATGAACACATTGATGGCAATCAATACAATCTCCTTTTCCTGTTATGGCTCTGTCTTCTTTTTTATTATACTTGGCACGTCCTTCTTCCTTTTCTCCGCGGACAAAATCGTAAGCGACATTAATAGATTTATTATCTAAAAGTACGCCTTGCAATCTACCATATGGGCAAGCGATTATACAAACCTGTTCCCTAAACCAAACAAAAACAAAATAGAAAACACTGGTAAAAATCAGAAGTGCTATAAAATTACTAGATTGCTTAATTGGTCCCTCTTCGATCATTAAAAATAATGTATCACTACCGACTAAATAAGCTAAAAAGATATTAGCTATACCAAAAGAAATTATAAAAAAGATTGTCCATTTAATAAGTCTTTTTCGGATTTTCTCCGCATTCCATTCCTGGCGTGCTAAACGGGATTGTGCACCACGGTCGCCATCAATCCAATATTCAATTCTGCGGAAAACCATTTCCAAAAAAATAGTCTGGGGACAAATCCAACCGCAAAATATTCGGCCAAAGACAACCGTAAACAAAATCACAAAAACAACACCGACGAGCATCGATATTACAAAAAGATAAAAGTCCTGTGGCCAAAAAGGGAACCCAAAAATATTAAAACGACGTTCCAAAACATTGAACATCATGAATTGGTTACCATTTACTTTTATAAACGGATTTGCAATTAAAATGGCCAATAAAACATAACTGACAATTTTTCGATAATCATAGAATCTACCAGACGGTTTTTTAGGAAAAATAAATTTTCGATTACCACCTTCATCAATAGTTCCAATGGTATCTCTAAAAGCTTCGTCTGGTAAATTTGACATGATTCTTATTTTTTAACTTCTGTACTATCTGTTGTTTTAATTGTGGTATCTTTTTTAGGAGTACTTTCATCCACCCAAATTTCTCCTTCGGGAGCTTTTGGATCTTTAGGGTTACTTCCCTGCAAAGACAAAATGTAACTTGCCACTTTTTGAATTTCCTTTGGTTTCATACCATTAGTTTTCCAGGAAACCATTCCTTTACCATCACGTCCACCATTTGTTATAGTGTGAAAAATTTCTTTAATTCCACCTCCTAAAATCCAATGAGCATCTGTTAAGTTTGGACCAATTTGTCCTCCACCATCAGCTCTGTGACAAGCAGCGCAATTAGTTGTGAAAATTTCTTTACCAGCTTCTAAGCTTTCCTTATCCGTTAATAAAACAACCGTTTTTTCATCCATTAAATCCGGAGCCGTTTTTAGATACTCTTCAACATCAATTTTTGCTTGTGCCATTTCTTTTTTAAGCTCCATTTCCTGATTATCTGCTCCAAAAATTTCGAAGCGTGCAAGATAAACAACACTGAAAATTATAGTGATATAAAATAAATATACCCACCATGGCGGTAAATTGTTATCTAACTCTTTAATTCCGTCATAATCATGATGCAATAACAATTCTCCTTCTTTTTCAATAGGTTGCGTTTTCGTAAGCTTTTGCATTAAGTCTTTAAACCAAGTGCTTTCCTGTAAACTCAGACTATTTTCATAATCCAATTTTGCTTTTTCTTCAGGTGTCAACAATTGATACATGACACGATTAACAGCATTCAAAGTAATTTCGATAGCAATCAAAATAAATAGAAAAACAAACAAAAAAACAGATACCATCGGATACTTTATAAAAGCTGGTTTATCTCCAGAATCTATACAATATTCCATCAAAGCAAAACCAATGAAAAAAAACAATGGTACTCTTACATATGCCGGGAAAAACTTTTTCATCTTATTTATCTTTTGAAATTACACCAAGTCCTTCATTTAAAGGAATTTCACTCATTTCTTTAATTTTATCCTTTTGATAGGAGAATACCCAAAAGCCTAATCCCACAAAAAAGAAAAAGAAAATTAAGAGAGACAGAATCGGGTAAATTTCTATACCCGATATATTCTCCATATTGTGTTTTATCTGTTCAAACATGATTTTATTTTTTAGCCGTTTCTTTTACTTTAATATCTGTTCCAAGTCTTTGTATATAAGCAATAAGAGCAACAATTTCTCTTTCATTCATTGGAACAAACTTCTCCCCTTTCGCAGCTGCCTTGTTCTTACTGTCCTGGTAACTTTTTACAAAATCAGGATCGTTTTCTAAACTCTTCTCAATTAATAAAGCCTGCTTTCTCAATGTTTTTTGAGCATTGGCAACTTCATCTGCCGTATAAGGAACACCAAGTGAAACCATAGCCTGCATTTTCTTTTGGGTCAATGATACATCCATTGCTTGGTTATCGAATAACCATTTATAACCTGGCATAATTGAACCTGCAGAAGTACTTTGTGGATTCCAAAAATGATTAAAATGCCAGTTATCATTGTATTTGCCACCAACTCTTAGTAAATCAGGCCCCGTACGTTTTGATCCCCATAGGAATGGGTGATCATATACAAATTCCCCTGCTTTTGACTGTGGTCCATAACGCTCAACTTCACTCCTAAACGGGCGAACTGATTGAGAATGACATCCTACACAACCTTCTCTAATGTATAAATCACGTCCTTCAAGTTCCAAAGGAGAATAGGGTTTTACACTTGAAATAGTTGGAATATTAGACTTTACCATAATTGTTGGCACAATTTGAATTACACCACCAATTAAAATAGCTACTGTAGCAAGAATAGTTAACTGAATTGGCTTTCTTTCTAACCAGGTATGGAATTTTTCGCCATTAAGTCTATTACTGCTTATCCTCTGTAAAGCTGGAGCTTGAGCTAATTCGTCTTCAATAGTTTGACCTGCTTTGACTGTCATTATAATATTGTAAACCAATGTCAACATTCCAACCAGATATAAAGTCCCTCCTATTGCTCTCATCCAATACAAAGGCATGATCGCTGTCACTGTTTCAAGGAAATTTCCATAAGTTAAGGTTCCATCCGGATTAAATTGTTTCCACATTGAAGCTTGTTGAAAACCTGCCACGTACATTGGTAACGCATATAAAATGATTCCTAAAGTTCCAATCCAGAAGTGAAAATTGGCTAATTTCTTTGAGAATAGAGTACTTTTTGTCATTCGGGGAATCAACCAGTAAATAATACCAAAAGACATAAATCCATTCCAAGCTAATGCTCCCACGTGTACGTGTGCAATAATCCAGTCTGTATAATGCGCTATAGCATTTACATTCTTAAAAGAAAGCATTGGACCTTCAAAAGTCGCCATCCCATAACCGGTAATCGCCACAACAAAGAATTTTAAAACCGGTTCTTCCCTAACTTTATCCCAGGCACCTCTCAATGTTAAAAGTCCGTTTATCATACCTCCCCAGGATGGAGCAATAAGCATTATTGAGAATACAACACCTAAATTCTGAGCCCAGTTTGGCAGAGCTGAATATAATAAGTGGTGAGGACCAGCCCAGATATAAATAAATATCAGAGACCAAAAGTGAATAATAGATAGTCTATAAGAATAGATAGGGCGATTAGCAACTTTAGGAATAAAATAATACATCAATCCTAAAAATGGAGTGGTTAAGAAAAATGCAACTGCATTATGACCGTACCACCATTGTACCAAAGCATCCTGAACACCAGCGTAAACTGAATAACTTTTTAAAGCAGAAACGGGTAATTCAATATTGTTAAAAATATGCAGAACTGCTACCGTAACGAAAGTCGCTAAATAAAACCAAATTGCAACATATAAATGCCTTTCTCGTCTTTTCAACATTGTACCAATCATATTGATACCCATTACTACCCAAATTAAGGCAATGGCAATATCGATTGGCCATTCTAATTCAGCATACTCTTTTGAAGAAGTATATCCTAATGGTAATGTTATTGCTGCAGCCACTATAATTAGTTGCCAACCCCAAAAATGCAAGTTGCTCAGAAAATCACTAAACATTCTGGCCTTCAACAATCGCTGAAGGGAGTAATACAAACCTGCAAAAAAAGCATTACCCACAAAGGCAAAAATAACAGCATTTGTATGTAACGGTCTTAATCGTCCGTAACTCAGCCATGAAATCCCATCAGTCATGTTGGGAAAAAGGTACATAACCGCCAGGGTCAGTCCCACTAACATACCTACTACTCCAAAAAGAATAGTGGCGTAAATGAATTTTTTTACAATTTTGTTGTCGTAATAAAACTGTTCCATTTCCATAATTATACTTGTTTTTCTTCGATTGGTGAATTATTATTCTGAGGGGTAATTTTGGTTTCATCGTCAAAAAGCATTCTGACTGAAGGCGTATAATCATCATCGTACTGTCCAGATTTGACAGCGATAATAAAAGCTATGAAGAAGCCGATTGCTACGAAAATACTAACTGAAATTAATAGATAAATTACACTCATACCTTAAATTTATGTTAACAAAATTAGTAGGTTGCAGGCATTTAAAATATGATAATTATCATAGTCAAAGACTTAAGTTAAATTTAATAAAAATTTATCTACAATTATTTATAATCATTTTAAATTATTATTACTGAAATAGTTAGACATTAAAGTCACAAAACTTACAATAGTGATTGTACTTAGTGGCATAATGATAGCCGCGACCAATGGCAGCAAATTACCAGTTACCGCGAAGGACAAGCCAATCACATTATATAAAAGTGATAAAACAAAACTCATTTTGATGATCAATATAGATTTCTGAGATAATTTTAAAAAATAATCTAATCGCGAAAATTCATTCGCATCTAATATTGCATCACAGGCAGGAGAAAAAACATTGACATTTTCAGAAATAGATATCCCAACATTACTTTGCGCCAATGCACCGGCATCATTTAAACCATCGCCAACCATCATAACATTCTGACCTTTTTCCTGTAAGTTTTTAATAAATTCAAGTTTCTGCTCAGGCTTCTGACTAAAGATGAGCTCAGTACCTTTTGGCAAGATTGCTTCGAGATTACTTCTTTCGCCATCATTATCACCAGAAAGTACTTTTAATTGATATTTTTTACTAAGGGTTAAAAATAACGTTGCAAGGCCATCTCTATATTGGTTTTGAAAATTAAACTGCCCATAATATTCAGTATCAATTTTTATGTGGAGCGCCGTTTTTTCTATTTCACCAGCTTCTAAATCTGAAATACCAATAAATGCTGCTGAACCAATTTGAATCGTTTTATTCTCAATTAAAGCTAAAATTCCTTTTCCTGTTATCTCTTCAAAGTTGTCCACTTTAAGTCGTCTTGAATCTGGTAAAAAGTCATATAACATTCGGCTTAATGGGTGATTGGAAGCACGAAGTACATTTTTTATAAATATATAATTCTCATCGGAAATAGGATTTCCTTCATAAACAATGTTCGATTTTTTATTTGTTGTAATTGTCCCTGTTTTATCAAAAACTATAGTATCAACTTTTGCCAATTGTTCAATAACTAAAGCATTTTTAAGATACATTTTTTGCCTGCCCATAATTCTCAAAATATTCCCGAAAGTAAACGGCGCTGTTAGTGCAAGAGCACATGGACAGGCAACTATTAATACTGCTGTAAAAACATTAAAAGCTGTATTGGCATCAATAAAAATCCAGTAACCAAATCCAGCAAAAGCAATTAATAGTAATATTGGAGTAAAATATCGGCTAATTTTATCGGTAATTGTTTTGTGTTTCTGCTCAACATTTTTTTGAAAAATTTCATTACTCCACAACTGTGTCAAATAACTTTGTGAAACAGAATGCAGTACTTCCATTTCTACCACTTTCCCTATCTGTTTTCCTCCAGCGAATACTTTATCTCCCGATTTTTTAGTTATAGGAACTGCTTCTCCGGTGACAAAACTATAATCAATCTCTGCTTTTTCAGTAATTAGAATACCGTCAACCGGAATCAATTCCTGATTTCTAATCAATAACCTATCCCCTTTTATAACATCATAAATTGCTACACTTTCTTCTGAAGCGTCCGTATTGATTTTAGTAACTGCAATAGGAAAATACGATTTAAAATCTCTTTCGAAGCTTAAGAAACTATAGGTTTTAATTTGAAACATTTTCCCTAGCAACATAAAGAAAACCAAACCTGTTAAGCTATCAAAAAATCCTGATCCATAATTCATTGCAATATCAAAAGTACTTCGGATAAACATTACTATGATTCCTAATGCAATTGGAATATCAATATTCAACATTCGGGATCTAATACTCTTGTAAGCCGAAACATAATAACCACTAGCGGAATACAAAAAACTTGGTAAAGCTAATAGAAAGATTAAAATTCTAAAAAAAGGCTTGTAGTTGTCCAGCCAAAATTCCTTGATTTCAAAATATTCAGGGAATGACAATAACATTATATTTCCAAAACAAAAAAAGGCAACTCCCAATTTATACGTTAAACTTCTGTCTACATTATTTTTGCCTGTTTCGTAGTTCTCTAAACTTATGTAGGGTTCATATCCGATGGAACTTAACAGATATGCGATAGATTTCAGTGAAACCACGTCAGAATTAAAGGTTATTCTAACTCTTTTTTCCGGAAAATTAACTTGTGAAATACTGATACCTTTTTGGATTCTGTTTAAATTTTCCAGAATCCAAATACAAGAACTGCAGTGAATGTGCGGGATATTTAAAGAAACTATGGCAGTATTCTCTTCCTGAAATTCTAAGACTTTTGAAAGAATGGCTTCATTCTCTAAAAAATCATACTTACCCTGAATGTCTTGAGGAGTGGCGCCAGGAGATTTTTCAAAATCATAATAACACGTCAAATCATGAAGACTGAAAATTTCGTAAACCGTTTTACATCCATTACAGCAAAACTTTTTTTCGTCAAAATTGATTTCTTCATTTTTGGCAATGGTCAACCCACAATGAAAACAACCTTGGTCACTCATAATTTGTTTTTTTTAACTTATGCAAAGTTTATAAATTGAAAAAGACTATAAATATGACATTTATCACGTTTTAATAAATTATGATTCTAATTTAAGAAATAAAAAAAGGCAAATAGCACTCGTACATTATTTCTTATATTTTTTATGTAATTATTGTGCCTTAACACGCGAATAATGGTTAATTTTGCTTAAAATTTTTGTCATGAATAAATGTGACCAGTGTATTGTACGCCAACTAACTTCTTTGCAAGCCTTAAATAAAGAAGAAGTTATAAAATTAGCCAATAGCAAAACAACTTATAAAATAAAGAAGGGCGAGGCTATTTTTGAAGAGGGTGACGTAACCAATGGCGTTTTTTGTGTTAAAGATGGCGTTGGCAAACTTTCTAAACTAAGCGCAAACGGAAAAGACCAGATTGTGAAACTGGTTAAATCCGGAGAGCTTTTAGGACAGCGCTCTATGATCAGTAACGAACCTGCCAATTTAACAGCAAAAGCTGTAGCCGATATGGAAGTTTGCTTTATTCCGAAATCTGAGATTATTGGCTTTTTTAATACCAACAATCAATTTTCAATGAAATTGATGCAGACCGTTTGTGAAGATTTGAAAGAATCTGAAAATGATAAGATTGCATTAGTTCAAAAAACAGTAAAACAACGCTTAGCAGAGACTTTACTTTACTTACATGACTTTTTTGGAGAAAACGAAGATAAAACGCTAAAGGTACAATTAACCAGAGAAGAATTAGCCGGAATGATAGGAACTGCAACTGAAAGCTGCATACGTTTATTATCTGACTTTAATAAATTAGGGCTGATTGAATTAACTGGTAAAAAGATTCTACTTAAGGATTTAAAAGCGTTAAAAAAAATAGCGGATTAGTTATAGTTTTTTAGCCTCGTTCCAAAAAACATCCATTTCTGCTAAAGTCATATCTGCTAAAGGTTTTCCTAATTCACCCGCTTTACTTTCTAAGTACTGAAAACGTTTAATGAATTTTTTATTGGTACGTTCTAAAGCATCTTCCGGATTTACATTTAAAAATCGGGCATAATTGATCATGGAGAACAAAACATCTCCAAATTCGGCTTCAATTTTATCCTGATCACCAGCTTTCACTTCTTCTTGTAACTCTTCCAGCTCTTCCTGTACTTTATCCCAAACCTGATGTGGTTCTTCCCAGTCAAAACCAACACCTTTTACTTTATCCTGTATTCTGCTTGCTTTAACCAGTGCAGGCAAACTTCTTGGAACCCCTTCTAAAACTGATTTTTTACCTTCCTTCAGTTTTAATTTCTCCCAATTTTGCTTTACTTCTTCTTCATCTTTAACCACGGTATCGCTATAAATATGAGGATGACGGTGAATCAATTTATCACAGATTTCATTACAAACATCAGCAATATCAAAGTCATTGGTTTCAGAACCGATTTTAGCATAAAAAACAATATGTAGTAATAAATCACCTAATTCTTTCTTGACTTCATTTAGATCATTGTCTAAAATAGCATCTCCTAATTCGTAAGTTTCTTCAATCGTAAGATGCCTTAAAGTTTGCAAAGTTTGTTTTTTATCCCAGGGACACTGCTCACGAAGTTCATCCATGATAATTAATAATCTTTCGAAGGCTTTTAGTTGAAGTTCTCTGCTCATTTTTGAAGTTTTTTTTGGTTGAAACCGAATGATGTAAAAGTAAAAAATCCTGTCAAGAAAACATCTTAACAGGATTAATATATTTGAATGTAAAAAATTACTATTCTTCTTTTTTAGCTTTTGCTTTTTTAGCAGCCGGAGCTTTTTTTGGTTTTTCTTCTGCTACTGGAGCTTCTTCCGCAGTTTCAGCTGGAGCTGGCGCTAAATCAGTAACTAAACCTTTAGCCTGAAGTGTATTGTACCAGTTTAATACTTTTTTAATATCTGAAGGATAAACTCTTTCTTCATCGTATTCCGGCAAAATTTCTTTAAAGTAAGCTATTAATTTTGAATTGTCCTCTTTGTGAGAAATAGCCTGACCTTTATTTTCTTTAACAGCAATATTTTGCATTACTTCTGTTAAAGGTTTTTCGCCTTCATATGTATAAATTGAAATCTCCGACAATAAACTTACATTACTTTTTAAGTTTACAGTGATTTTTTTTCCGTCTGTTAATGATTCTGCCACAAAACCTGTACGAGTTTGTACTTTCAATACATATAAACCTGGTTTACCAGAAATGGCTAAAATTTTATCTAAATTCATGTTTATTAAAATTAGTATTAAGAATTTCTTTTTATATTTTATTACGTTCTAATGTTCTTGAGAACAATTATCTTCCTTTTTTAGCTGCAGCAAATTTCATTCGGTACTCCTGAAAAGTTTTACCTTCAGTAATGTTTTTCAATTTCTTTTGAATCAAACGCTTTTTCAATGAGGATATTTTATCTGTAAACAAAACACCTTCAATATGATCGTACTCGTGTTGAATAACTCTTGCGATCAAACCATCAAAAACCTCTGTTTTCATTACAAAATCTTCTTCGCAATATTCAATTGTAACAGTAGGTTTTCTGTAAACATCTTCACGAACATCAGGAATACTTAGACATCCTTCGTTAAAACTCCACTCTTCACCTTCTTCTTTAACAATTTTAGCATTGATAAAAGTTTTTTTGAAACCTTTTAAATCTTTCTGTTCATCAGACGGTAAATCGTCATCATCACTAAAAGGAGTCGTATCAATAACAAACAAACGAATCGCCATACCTACCTGTGGCGCAGCAAGCCCAACGCCATAAGCATTGTACATCGTTTCATACATGTTTGCTATTGTTTCTTTTAAGTTTGGATAATCAGGCGTAATCGCCTCACCCACTTTTCTTAAAACAGGATCACCATATCCTACAATTGGTAAAATCATTTGTATTAATTTATGTATTATCTACTGAAAAAACCTGAATTTAGTTCTCCTAATTCAGCTGGCAAAAATAGTAAAAAATAGTCAACGAATAATTCTAAACAATATATTAAATCGTATTTTTTGCCTGTCTGTTAAAATCTCAGCTATAATTATGCCAAATTAATTCGTACAATTCTTACCTTTGTTAGTAAACCTCACTATATGTTTGATCGCATCTCGAAATTCACGAACAGTACCTCTTTTTTAAACGCCTCAAAAGTAACCATTGCTTCTGTAGTTCCTGTGCTGATTTTAAACTTTTTAGGTCATTTTGAAATTGGTTTTACAATTGCACTTGGTGCTTTTTATACCTACCCTAGTGATATTCCAAGTTCGTTAAGTCATAAAATAAAAGGTTTAATTGTTGCTTCATTAATTGTTTCAGGTGTCAATTTATTAATCAATCTTGCTTATCCTTATCCCTTTATATTTTATCCCTTTCTCGGATTCTTACTGTTTTTGTGTTCTATGATTTCTGTATATGGGCAACGCGCCACATTGGTATCGTTTTCTGCTTTGTTATCCATTTCTTTATCATTTGGTCATTTACATACAGGTTGGGAAGCTTTTGAATATTCTGGCTTTATTTTTATTGGCGGAATTTTATACTTGATTGTATCGCTTGTATTTCATTTTATACAACCTTATAAATATGTTGAGTTACAAATAGCTGAAGGCATAAAGCTAACTGCAAAATACCTGAAATTGAGAGGTGATTTATGGAATCCTGAAGCCAATCGCCAAACCATTATCGAAAAGCAATTAGCAGTTCAGGTTGAATTGAATTTGATTCATGAAGATTTAAGAAAAATGCTGATTGGCAACCAAAATACATCAGCGGCTACAGCCCAAAACCGAAAAATGTTATTGGTTTTTATTACTTTGGTTGAGATTCAGGAACTCGCTCTATACACATCTTTTGATCATAGCAAACTTCATGAGAAATTTGACAAACATCCTGAAGTACTCCGAACCTATCAAAACGTGGCTTACAAACTGGCTTCAACTTTAAAGAAACTTTCTAAAAACGTACATCATATTGCCGTTTATGTAGATAAGAATGATTTGAAAAATGAGTTGGATGCGCTGGAATTTGCCATTTTTGACTATGAAAAAAAGTTAGGAAAAGACGAAGCTTCAGAAGGCGTTTTGATGTTGACCAATATGCTGAAATATGCTAAAAATCAGGTTGGAAAAATCAAAATTATACAGCGTGCTTTTTCATTGGCAATGCAATCCTTCAAATTGAAAGACAAAGATAAAGAGCTTGAAAAATTCCTTACTCCACAATATTATCCGTTACGTACTTTGATTGAAAATTTAAGTTTTTCTTCTTCTATTTTCAGACATTCTCTGCGTTTGACCATTACCATTTTAATTGGTTTTCTTATTGGAAAAATTCTTCCGTTTCAAAACGTTTATTGGATTTTACTAACCATAGTCGTAATCATGCGCCCTGGATATGGACTTACAAAAGAACGTTCTTATAATAGGATTTTCGGAACTATTTTAGGAGGATTATTCGCTTTCGGAATTGTATCTGTTGTTCAAAACCATGTTGCATTGAGTATTTTCTCGATTGTTTGTATGTTGCTTGGAATCTCGTTTACACAAATCAATTACAAAATCAGCGCGACTTTTGTAACTATGTATGTGGTTTTTATTTACGGAATTTTGACACCAGATGTTGTAGAGGTTATTCAGTTTAGAATTTTAGATTCGCTTGCAGGAGCTATTTTAGCATTTTTAGCCAATCAATTTTTATGGCCGGCCTGGGAATTTATCAATACACCAATACATATTGAAAATGCTGTTCGTGCCAACAGAAATTATCTAAAAGAAATCGCAGATTACTATAATAAAAAAGGAGAAATTCCGACTTCGTATAGGCTTGCACGAAAAAATGCTTTTGTTGAAATTGGCAATTTGATGACTTCTTTTCAGCGAATGATGCAGGAGCCTAAATCGAAACAAAAAACGTTGCCATTAGTCAATAAATTGGTCGTATTAAATCATTCGATACTTTCTGCTTTGGCTTCATTATCAACCTATATTCAATCGCATCAAACAACATCAGCATCAGATTCATTCAACTATATTATAAAAACTATTTTATCAAATTTAGATCAGTCCATATCAATTTTAAAGAATGAGACTGTAATAAAAGATACTTTTTTTGACAAAGAAGATGTTACACTGCAATTTGAAGAGTTAAAACGCAAAAACTTTACCCGTCTGGCCACAGATGAAGATCTGGACAAAGAAACACGTCAGGCTAAAATGCAAGAAGCCCAAATGGTTATTGAACAATTGATCTGGATGAGTAATCTAGCCGAAAAGATTCTAAAAATTACAAAAGACCTAAAAGCAACAAATCCAGATTAATTCATCTGGATTTGTTGCTTTTTATATTAAAACCTGAGCTTAGTTATTTTTTAATTTCAAAACTTCAGAAGTATGTTTTCTAAGTTCTGCCAAAAGCTCTGGTTTATCGTTTAAAGTCTGGCCGTAAGAAGGAATCATATTTTTCATTTTCGCTTCCCATTCTGGTGTTTTAATCTGACTTGTGAAACATCTGCTTATTAAGTCAACCATAATTGAAACAGCAGTTGATGCTCCTGGAGAAGCTCCTAGTAAAACCGCTAAAGTTCCGTCATGTGTATTAATTACTTCTGTTCCAAATTCTAAGACTCCACCTTCTTTTTCATCTTTTTTAATCACCTGAACACGTTGTCCTGCTTTTTCTAATTTCCAGTCTTTAGAACGCGCTGATGGCAAATATTCGCGTAAAGCGGCCATTCTGTCTTTTGGTTTTTGACGAACTTGCTCTATTAAATATTTTGTTAATGGAATATTGTGAAATCCCGCTGATAACATCGGAATTAAATTATTAGCTTTTATCGATAATGGTAAATCTAAATAAGAACCATTTTTTAAGAAACGAGTTGAAAACCCTGCGAATGGTCCAAAAAGCAATGCTTTCTCGCCATCAATTACACGAGTATCAATATGCGGCACAGACATTGGAGGCGCACCAACACTAGCCTTTCCATAAACTTTTGCCTGATGCTTCGCAATAACTTCCGGATTTGTACATTTTAACCATTGTCCGCTAACCGGGAAACCGCCGTAACCATTCCCTTCAGGTACATTTGCTTTTTCCAATAAAGGCAATGAACCTCCACCAGCACCAATAAATACAAATTTTGTATATGCTTTTCTCACTTTACCGGTATCTAAATCTGTGATTTTGATACGCCATGATTTGTCTTCGCGTTGTCTTAACTTTTTAACTTCATGGTTAAAGTATAAAGAGACACCATCCAACTTTTCTAAATAATTGAACATACTTCTGGTTAGGGCCCCGAAATTTACATCGGTACCAATTTCCATATGAGTTGCTGCCAATTTATCACCCTCTTCTCTGCCTTCCATTACAAGCGGCATCCATTTTTTTAATTGCTCAAAATCGGTACTAAATTCCATTTGAGAAAAAATTGGATTGCTTTGCAAAGCTTCAAAACGTTTTTTAAGATATTTTACGTTTTTATCACCCCACACAAAACTCATATGAGGAACACTTTTAATAAAATTATCTGGAGACGGTACTTTGTTTTGCTGTACTAGGTACGACCAAAACTGACGAGAAACCTCGAATGATTCTGCAATACTTATCGCTTTTTTAGGGTCAATACTTCCGTCTGCCTTCTCGGGAGTGTAATTTAATTCACAAAAAGCAGAGTGTCCCGTGCCGGCGTTATTCCAGGCATCTGAGCTTTCAGCTGCAGCGACATCCAGTCTTTCGTAAATTTCAATTTTAATATCAGGTTGTAATTCTTTCAAAATTACTCCAAGAGTGGCACTCATAATTCCAGCTCCAATGAGTACTACTTCACTATTTGAACGTATTGTTTCGTCAGGCATAACAGTATTTTATTTAAAATGCAAAGGTACTTTTTATAATTGCAAAAAAAAACTAATTTTCTATGATAAAAGTTATGTTTTTCTAAAAATTAAAAGGCTATACCGTTGTAGGTTAAAAAAAAATTAAAACCGTTTTGCAGAAAGATAATCCTGAAGCATAATTGTGGCTGAAATTTCATCAATCAAACCTTTATTTTGGCGTTGTTTTTTACTCAAACCACTATCAATCATAGTTTGAAATGCCATTTTTGAAGTAAAACGTTCATCTACGCGAACGACTTTCATATCTGGAAAAATATTGGAAAAATGAGTTACAAAACCTTTAACAATTGAAGCGCTTTCTGATGGTTGTCCGTTCATTTGCTTAGGCTCGCCAATTAAGACAGCTTCTACTTTTTCTTTTGCAAAATAATCTTTCAAGAAATCAATTACAGTGTTTGTAGGGATCGTAGTTAAACCTGAAGCAATAATTTGCATTTCATCGGTGACCGCAATTCCGGTACGCTTTTGTCCGTAGTCTATAGAAAGAATTCTTGGCATTATGTAATTTTTGACAAAGATAACTATTTTAATTTTCCAATTTTCAGTAATAAAAAATCCGTTTCGAAAATTCAAAACGGATTTTTATTCCAAATATTTAAAACCTAAAAAAATCAATAATTATCTATTAAATAAACGTCTTAAAAAACCTCTTTCCGCCTCATCTTCCTCTTGCTCTTCATAATGAGCAAACTTAGATTGGGCTTTTTCATGCTCATAAATTAACTCCTTAATATATTCAACATAAGATCTCTTTTTTTCTTCTAAAAATCCGATCAAATATTTCTCACTAAACTCAACTCCACTTGCGGCTTCAATTTGTAAAAGTTTCTTATATAAAGGTTCTATATGCAATGAAATCACTTCCTGAGGAACAGCTTGTCTTCTTCCAAAATAATTAACAATCACACCATTTTCATCTTTTGCGATTTCAAAATCAGTTATAACCCAATAATACCTACCTGATTTGGCTAAATTCTTCACAATAGCATGAAAGTTTTTACCCTGTTTCAAATTTTCCCAAAGCACTTTAAAAATGACTTTCGGCATATCCGGATGACGAATAATATTATGCGGCTGCCCCATTAATTCGTAATCTTCATAGCCGGAAACATCAACAAATACTTCATTGGCATATTCAATAATACCAAAAGCATTTGTTTTACTCATAATTACTTGCGTTTTGTCCCAAGTAACCTCTTTGTCAATTACTGTAATTCGATTCTGAAGCTGATTTTCCTGATTCATGTTTTACTGCTTATATAGTTTAGTTTGGAATGGTATTTATAATTCCGTTTTGCTTTTGGAATTATACCGCGAAAGTAAAGCGAAGAAAAAACTCAAAATCTGACTTTTGTCATATTCTGATAGTAAAAAAACCTTTAGGGGTAGTCTGAGTATTTTGCATTTGATAAGAATGCTATTTTTATTTATCAAATTAAAAACAAAAAGTTACATATATAACATTTTCAAAAGGTTTTACTTTTCTGCTTTTCCACAAATACGCTATCTTTGCCAAAAATTAAAACTTATGAATTCTTTACAGACTATAATTGAACAAGCTTGGGAAAACAGAGCTTTATTACAAGAAACTACTACAACTGATGCTATTAGAGAAGTTATCGAATTGGTTGATGCAGGAAAATTACGTTGTGCTGAACCAGTTGGTGATAAATGGCAAGTAAACGAATGGGTTAAGAAAGCAGTTGTAATGTATTTCCCAATTCAAAAAATGGAAACATGGGAGTCAGGTATCTTCGAATATCACGACAAAATGTTGCTAAAAAGAGGTTATGCTGAAAAAGGAATTCGTGTAGTACCAAACGCTGTTGCACGTTACGGAGCTTATATTTCAAGCGGTGTTATTTTGATGCCAAGTTATGTAAATATCGGTGCTTATGTAGATGAAGGAACTATGGTAGACACGTGGGCAACTGTTGGAAGCTGTGCTCAAATTGGTAAAAACGTTCACTTAAGTGGTGGAGTTGGAATTGGTGGTGTTTTAGAGCCATTGCAAGCTGCTCCGGTTATCATTGAAGATGGTGCTTTTATCGGTTCTCGTTGTATTGTTGTAGAAGGTGTTCATGTTGGTAAAGAGGCTGTTCTTGGAGCTAACGTTTGTTTGACTGCTTCAACAAAAATAATCGATGTTACTGGTGATGAACCTGTTGAAATGAAAGGTTTTGTTCCTGCTCGTTCAGTTGTAATTCCGGGAAGTTATACAAAAAAATTCGCCGCTGGTGAATTTCAGGTTCCATGTGCCTTGATTATTGGTACTCGTAAACCATCTACAGATTTGAAAACATCATTAAACAATGCGCTTCGTGAATACGATGTTGCTGTATAGATTTTAAAAAATCCAAATTAAAAAATCCAAATTCCAATTTAATGATTGGAATTTGGATTTTTTTTGCTTCAATTTGTAACCAACAAATAAGATTCCGTTTACTATATGAAGATACTTGTAATTCAGCAAAAAATGATTGGCGATGTTTTGATCAGCAGTATTATATGCAATAATTTGCGTACTGCTTATCCTGATGCTCAAATCGATTATTTGGTTTATGCCTCGACAACGCCAGTTTTAGAAGGCAATTCAAGTATTGACAATATTATTCTTTTTGAAGAAAAACATCGAAAGAGCAAAAAGGAATTATTAAATCTGGGTTTTCAAATTCGAAATGAAAAATATGATTTATTAATTGATGCCTATTCAAAACTAGAAAGCTGGATTTTGGTTTTATTAAGCAATGCTAAAAGAAAAATCTCTTATAAAAAACCAGGAAGAACATTCTTGTATACTGATAATGTTTCATTTGAATCTTTTCCTAAAACCAATTTAGGACTAGCAATTGAAAGAAGACTTTCGTTATTAGAACCTTTGAATTTAAAAATAAAACTAGATCCAATTCCGAAATTATTTGTTTCTGAAAAAGAAAACCAGGAGGCTATTGCTCTTTTTGAAAAACATAATGTCCAAAAAGATCGAAAGACCGTTATGATCAGTCTTTTAGGAAGTGAAACATTAAAAACTTACCCTTTAGAATTTATGTCTAAAGTAGTTGATTATGTTGCCGATAATGCTGATGTAAATATTTTATTTAATTATTTCCCCAAACAAATTCAAGAAGCTAAAACCGTTTTTAATGGTTGCAAACCTTCAACTCAGGAAAAAGTTTATTTTGATTTGCTTGGAGGAGATTTGCGTTCTTTTATTGGCCTGGTAAATAAATGCGATTTGATTATTGGAAATGACGGTGGAGCAATCAATATGGCGAAAGCTTTAGACAAACCATCTTTCATCATTTTTTCTCCTTGGATAGAAAAGAAAATCTGGGCTACATTTGAAGATGGGATTCATCATCTTTCTGTACATTTAAAAGATTATCGCCCTGCATTATTTGAGCAAAAAAATGAAAAAATGCTCAAAAAAGAAGCTTTATCTCTATATAGAGAGTTTCAACCTGAATTTTTTAAGGATAAAATCGAATTTTTCCTAAAGCAAAATCTAAGCTCTTCTGCAAAATGATTTTACAGGAAAAACAACTCTTAACGGCATTGGTTATAACCTATAATGAAGAACAAAACATCAAAACTGTTCTTGATCATTTGGCTTTTGCCGATGAAATTATTGTGGTTGATTCTTTTAGTAATGATAAAACTTTTGAAATAGCCTCTGACTTTAAGAATGTAAAAGTAGTTCAGCGTGTTTTTGACAACTTTGCTTCTCAACGCAATTTTGCTTTGAGTTTAGCTTCTAATTCATGGATTCTCTTCGTTGATGCTGACGAAAGATTAACTGTAGAACTTCAAAAGGAAATCAGTTTTATCATCAATCAAAAAAATAGCGCATCGGCTTATTTTGTTCGAAGAAATTTTATGTTTCAAAATAGTAAATTACGTTTTAGTGGTTGGCAGACTGATAAAATAATTCGTCTTTTTAGAAAAGAAAGCGCTATTTACAACCATGAAAAAATCGTTCATGAAAAATTAATTGTAAACGGAAAAATTGGTAAATTAAAAAATAAACTAATTCATTATTCGTATTCTAATTTTGAAGATTACAAACAAAAAATGGTTTTTTACGGGCAATTAAAAGCGCAGGAAGAGTTTTTAAAAAACACAAAACCTAACGCTTTTCATTTCTATATTCGTCCTGTTTATCAATTCTTAAATCAATATTTGCTAAGATTTGGAATTTTAGATGGGAAAAAAGGAATTATTATCTGCTATTTAAATGCTTTAAGTGTCGCCGTTCGTTTTCAGGAATTGAAAAAAATAAGGGCAAACTAAGATTTCCAGAATTTAAGTTTCTTTTTAAGTCTTTTCTTTCTAGCAAATTCTTCCTGAAAATCACTTGTCGCTTTCCACATTATTTCAAAAATTTCACTCTCCGATTTATCTGTGTACAATTTTGCATACTCATTGCTCATTGTCGCAATCATTTCTTTTTGCGGTGTTAAACGACTGAAATTATTCATGCGTTGTTCAAAACTCATGGTGTCATAAAAATTCATTCGGTTTAAATCAACTAAAAAGAAGTTGTATTTATTTTCATCAACTTTTTTAATCAAAGTATTTCCAGGTGAGTGATCTAAGAACTCCACTCCTTTTTCATGTAAATCAAAAGTGAATTTCACAAACTGTCTTAAGATATTATCATGATCTGGATAATCAGGAATTTCTACCAATTCTCTGTAAGTTAATTCGGTCACCAAATGTTCGCTCGCATAATAACTATCTTTTAAACCTACTGGAGTAAAATTTTCAAGAAATGCAATAGGTTGCGGTGTTCCAATGCCTTTTTCAAGTAGAATAGTTGCATATTCAAACGATCGCCTGGCTTTTGATTTTCGGAAATATTTATAGGCAATTTTATTAACGATGTTTGGAATTTTAAACGATTTGATGTTAATCGTCTTTCCGTTTAAATCAAATAGTTTAATTTTATTTCGGTCACCATTGCCAAAAAGAGTTCCTGAGCTATTAAATGTTTTAATTTGATCAAGAATCGATTCTTTACTATTCTCAAAAATGGGATTTACTTTAAAATTCATCAGTTAATTTTATAAACAAACAAAAATACGTATAGAATTTTAGACTTCAAATTATTATTGTATTTTCGTTAAAAAAAACATGTCAGATAAGAAAAGTATTTTTCTGGAAACGCATAATATCAACAACAGAGCGTCCGGTTTAGGAACTTTCAATTATGAATTAATTAAAGGATTGTCGACATTAGAATTTAACGACTTAGAATTAACTTTAAACAGCGCAAAACCAGAGCTTCTTAAACATGAATTCAGTGACAAATTCAAATATCATAAATACAGCAGTCTTTCGCGTCATCCCTTATTTAGAATTCGAAAAAAATATGATTTATGGCATTCTGTAAATCAAAATATAAAAGTTGAACCTTTTTTTAACACTAATTACTTACTTACGGTTCATGATATTCATTTTGTAGAGGAAGTTTCGTCAGACAAAAGTTATAAGCTGCATAAGCTTTTTAAAAAAAAATTAGAAAGATCTACGGCAATTACTTATATCTCAGAGTTTGCCAAGAAAAATACTCATGAACACTTTAATGTTCCTAATGTTCCTGAATATATTATTTATAACGGAAATCCGGTTTCGACCATTTTGAACACCTCAAATTTCGTTTCGGCTGTTCCAGTAGACAAGCCCTTTTTCTATTCAATTGGAGATTTTATCGAAAGAAAAAATTTTGGTTCGATTATCCTTATGATGAAAGAAATTAAAGATTTTAATTTGATCATTTCAGGAAATAACGATAAAAAATATGGTGAAGAAATTAAAAAATTAATTACTGATAATGGCTTAAGCAATCAGGTTTTTTTAACAGGAAGAGTATCTGATGAAGGAAAACAGTTTTACATGAAAAACTGTACTGCATTTCTTTTTCCATCTATTCGTGAGGGTTTCGGACTTCCGCCAATTGAAGCAATGAGTTTTGGTAAACCGATATTTTTATCGGATAAAACTTCACTACCTGAAATTGGAGGTGATGTCTCAAATTACTGGACTAATTTTGACCCTGAATATATGAAAGAAATTCTTTTTAACGGATTAACAAATTTCGAGAATAATAAAACAGAAATTGAAAACCAGTTAAAAAGAAGAGCTACAAGTTTCGATTGGAAAATTGCAGCTGCTGAATATTTAAAAGTGTACAGGGGTATATAGTTTCATCTGTGATACTCTGTATTACTAAAGTTCAAAAAAAACGAATCTAAACTTAAATGTAGACATTTGAATGCATTAGCAGAAAACCTATAAATAATATTATCTCACAATACACTAAGTTATGTACATTACGTTAATAAGTCTCGATAATCTGGGCCTCAATGAATATATTGTGTCAACTCTACAGAAACAGGGGCATACTGTAACTCATATTAATTTTAGAGATTACAAATACAAATATCCTTCTATACTTCATAAAGCCTATAATTTTTTTTTAAAAGCATTTTTAAAGAGAAATCTAAAGCTCGAGCATCATGGAAAGAAAATAATAGAAGAATTACAGAAAAACAATCAAATTCAAGATGTAATCCTAACAATAAAAGGGGATTTTATTGATCCTAAAAGTACTTTAGAATTTAAAAAACATAGTAAAAAAACGATTGCATTTTTTAACGACAATATATATCGTTGTCCTAAAATCGAACGCGTTTTGCATTGCTATGATGAAGTTTATTCATTCGAAAAAGCTGATTGCGAAAAATTTAATTTAAAATTTGCTCCCAACTGGATTTATAATGAAAATGCTGGTTTAAATGATAACACTGCTTTAGAATACGGTGTTTTCAATATTAGCTCAATCGACAAACGACTTTCTACATTAACGCTAATAGCAAACGAATTAAAATCAAAAAAAATAAATTTCAAATTTATTGTTTATGATAAAAAACATAAAGCAAAAGATGGCATTATTACTTATATAAATAAACATATGTCATTATCAGAGGTTAATCATTATACCAACAGATCAAAAGTATTACTTGATATACATAGAACAGGGCAGAATGGTTTGACTTTTAGAGTTTTTGAAAGCCTGGGTTTAGAAAAAAAGCTTATTACAACAAACGCTGAAATCAAAAATTACGACTTCTACAATCCGAATAACATTCTTGTAATAGATGAACAAAATCCTGTTATACCAGTATCCTTTTTCGAGAATGAATACGAGAAAATACCAGATTCAATTTTTGAAAAATATACCTTACAAGGATGGGTCAATAATGTTATTTTTGAAAAATTCGTTTTCTAAAATTTACACAAAAGAGCAGTATTTTTTAATTGAAAAGATGCTGTTCCTGGCTATCTACAAATTCTAAAAAATTCATATTTGAAAAAACTACCAAACTTCTTAAACAAGTAAAAATTGTTTAAGCTATCCATATAGAGATTCAACATGGATTGTCTTTTAGCGTTTTTGAACTTAGAGGTTAGGAAAAAAGTTAATTACAACAAATGCCGATATTATAAATTATGATTTTCATAATCCAAATAATATCTTTGTCTGGGAAAAAGACACATATCAAATACCCGATTATTTCTTAAACACACTCTATCAGCAACTTCCTGAAATTATTTATAAAAAATATAGCCAGGAAAGCTGGGTAAAAATATTATTTGAATTATGAATCAAGACATAAATACTGAAATCCATAACGCTTACGAAGTCATTAAAGAAGGCGGAATTATCCTCTATCCTACTGATACTGTTTGGGGAATTGGTTGTGATGCAACAAATCCGGAGGCTGTTGCCAAAATCTATAAACTAAAGCAACGTGCCGAAACACAAAGCATGATTGTTTTGATGAATGGAGAGAAAATGATGTATAATGTTTTTAAGGACATTCCAGAAGTTGCCTGGCAGATTTTAGATTTATCTGAAAAACCAACTACGTTAATATTAGATGGGCCTAGAAATGTGGCTCCTAATATTATCGCAACAGATAACTCTCTTGGAATTCGTATAGTAAAGGAACCTTTTTGCTTTAAATTATTAGAGCGAATGAAAAAACCTTTAGTTTCAACTTCGGCAAATATTTCAGGACAACCAACTCCAATTGCATTCAAAGATATCAATCCCGAAATTGTGAAGGGAGTTGATTATGTAGTAAATTTATATCATGATAAAGTTGCCGGAAAACCCTCAACAATTATTAAACTAACTAATGATTCGCAGGTGAAAGTGATACGTAAATAATTGATAATTATTAATTATTAATTTCTTTCAAACTCTCAATCAACCAATCAATATCTTCTTTGGTATTATAATGACTAAATGAAATTCGGAGATTTGGTAATTTTAAATCCTTCTCCGAAAGCATTTCTTTCAAAACATGTGAAGGTTTGATACTTCCAGATTGGCATGCGCTTCCCCTTGAAACTGCAATTCCTTTCATATCTAAACTAAACAATAACATCGAAGTTTTTTCTTCAGAAAAAGGTAAAATGATATTGATAATATTGTAAAAATCTTCTTTACTTCCGTTAATTCTAAAATCTGGAAAATGGATTTCAAGTTGCTCAATAAGGTACATTTTTAGATCCGAAATGTATTTTCTTTCTTTATCCAAATTCTCATAAGAAAGAGATAAAGCTTTCGCCATTCCTGCTATTTGATGCACAGCTTCAGTTCCGGCACGCAGGCCTTTTTCTTGTTCTCCACCAAAAAGTAAAGGCTGTAAACCCGAGTTCTTACGAACAAAAGCGAAACCAATTCCTTTTGGGCCATGAAATTTATGTGCACTAGCCACTATAAAATCAACCGTATTTTTTTGCAGATCCATCTCGGCTTTACCAATTGACTGCACAGTATCTGAGTGAAATAAAGTATTATATTGCTTGCAGATTACACCAACCCTATCCAGATCTAAAATAGTTCCGGTTTCATTATTAACATGCATCAAACTAACTATAGTCTTTTTTTCTTCAGACAATAAATTAGATAAATGCGTCAAATCAATGGTACCATCGTGGTTTATTTTTACATAATCAACCTGAATATTATAATCAGCTTGTAAGGCTAAAACCGTGTATAAAACTGCATGATGTTCGATTCTAGAGGTAATAATGCGCTCCACGCCTAAATCTTCAACAGCAGAACGAAGGATCCAGTTATCAGCTTCGGTTCCACCAGAAGTAAAAATAATTTCCTGAGCAGAACAATTTAAATGTTTGGCGATACTTTTTCTGGAAAGCTCTAAAATAGTCTTACCATTTCGTCCAAAACTATGTGTAGAAGACGGATTACCAAAATCTTCCGTCATAACTTTAGTCATTTCCTGAACAACTTCAGGACGCATCGCTGTTGTTGAGGCGTTATCGAGATATACTTTTTTCATTGCTGCAAAGTTAAGAAATATCAATTGTCAAATCTTAAATATCATTTGCCAAATTTTTCACTATTTTTGAGCCAAATAAAATTTACAATGAAAAAATATGCAAGCCTTCTATTATTTGCGCTATTACTAAACGGTTGCGATGATGGTGATTTAAAAGTTGATACGATCGATTTTGATGAAGTCACTTCTACAAGCTGTGATACAACCAATACTTTAGTTTATAAATTAAAATCTCAAGAAGCATTATTATTACAAATGCTTCCTAAATCAATTATAAACGAAGATAAGGACACTATCGTTTACGATATTGATAACACAACCTACCGCGTTTTATACAGAGCTTACAATGGTGAAGTTTCAAGAGAAAATATTTGTGGTACAATACCACCAAAAACACCGAGTGTAACAGAAGAATGGGTAGGAACAGGAGGACAAATTCAAATTATTACAGGAGCAGTTTATAAAACTCCTGCACCACCTGATGGACATACTGAAATCGTTGGCTATAACCATAACATTATTTTTAAAAATATAACTTTTTCTAAACCTTCTGGACCACAAGTTGAAGCAGAATACCCTTTTGGTGATTTTAAAACCGAAATCACACCTGTAATTGTAAGTTTCTTAGAAGCAGACAATGCTAAATATTGTCCTGAATTCAAGAAAGTCTTCAATAATAACACTTCAAATTCATTGGTTATTGAAAACTTTGATGGAACAAACTTAATTAAAAACGAAGATACTCCAACTGGATTCCCTAGAACGAGCTTAATTAATCTGAATGCTACAACAAACAATCTTTATTACAGAACATATAACGGTAACCTTCCATTAGCCGCAAATGAAAATTATTACTGTCTGGAAAAAACACCAACTAGTCCAACTGTACAGAGTACTTGGGTAGGTGTAGCGGGGGTAACAAATGTAAGTGGAATTATCGAAGTTACTACAACAAGTAACCTTAAGGTTTTCAAGCATCAGATTGTACTTAAAAACGCAACACTCAAAAAAGGAAACAATACTTTTAAACTTGCTACTAATTTTATTTTAGGAACAGTTACAACTATTGCACCGTAAATTCAGAATTAGATTCAGCAACAAAGAGCAATCTTAAATTCTTACAAAAACATCCATTTTTCAAAACTGATTTTATTACAAAGTCAGAAAGAAAAATGGATTTTTTTTTATGCTTTTAAAACAGCTATTCTAAACGCAAAAATTACTGCTATTTATTGTTTTGCCTAAAATAAACTTCTGTTGCACCTAAGCCATATTTTTGATAATTGGCATCCTGAAAATCTACTCCATCGTACCGACCCAATAAAAAATCTAATTCTGCTTTTAGAATTCCTTCCCCAACACCGTGAATAAAAACAATTTTTGGAATCCGATTTCTAATCGCAAATTCTATATGTCTTTTTGCTGTTTCTGTTTGCAAAGTAAGGATATCATAATTTGACATTCCGCGTTTATTCGGAACTAATTTTTCGATGTGCAAATCAAATTCGGGTGCCGAAATTTCACGCTTATCTTTCTTTTCTTTCACAAAACTCCTTGCTTTTGGCTCTTCTTTTTCTTTTGAAACAGCATCTAAATCAATTCTTTTAATAGAGTTCATTAAATTACTGGAATCCTGAATTTTAAGCAACTCATTGACAAAAAATGTCATCATAAATCCATCCTCTGTTTCAATCAAAACTTCATTGTTTTTCACTGAAACTACTATTCCGTTTATGGCTTCGTCTAAGACTGAAACCTTATCTCCTTTAGTCAACATCCTGCTCCTCTTTATCTTGATTTTTACTTGGTATTTTTGTACTTAACTGCATCATTCCATACATAAAAACTGCTATTGCAATTACCATTATATAGATATTTTTTTCTTCTGAAACCTGCTCGTATAACGCAACCGAAATCGCAAGAATCATTATTAAAATTTTAAAAGCTTTCATATTTTAGAGTATAAGACTTCAAAAGTATGAAACTTTAAAATAGCAGTTTCAAACTCCTGAATTGTTATCGATATTTTTTTTGTAAAATTGTAAAAAATTAACGCCGTGGTTTTAGAGAAATATATGCTGCCTTGCCTGTTCAAAACACTCTTCGGAATTGAGTGTTTAGGATGTGGTTTTCAGCGCTCCGTATTCTTACTTTTTAAGGGTGAATTTTCAGCCGCTTTTAAGATGTATCCGGCACTCTACTCGACCCTATTATTTTTTGTTTTTTTGTTTTTTTATTTTTTAAATAAATCGCAGACCCGAAAAAAAATGGCCTGGAATATGGCAATCCTAAATCTCGTTTTTATGCTTGGCGGATATTATTACAAACATTTCTATTTGTATTTTTTGTAAGAATTACTTTTTGATCTGATTCAAAATATCATTCATCATTTCGATTTGTACCTTCTGAATTTCGATTAATTCTTGTTGCTGATGCATGATCAAATGATCAATTTTATCATGAATCATTCTGATCTCTAATTCTGATTTAAGATTAATCATATAATCCTTTTTTGCACGGTTACGGTCTTTTTCTTCCTGACGATTTTGACTCATCATAATTACCGGAGCTTGCAACGCTGCAATACAGGATAAAATTAAATTCAGTAAAATAAACGGATATGGATCAAAACCTTTGTTTACCAAAATGTAGACGTTTGAACCAATCCAAACTACAATAAAAGCCAAAAACGAAATGATAAATGTCCAGCTTCCGCCAAAATCAGCTACCTGATCTGCTATTCTTTGACCTAAGTTTCTTGTTTCTTCTTCATCTTCAACAATGCTTACTATCGATTTATCTTCTTTTAAAGATGCAATTACATTTTTTTCCAGATCCGACAACGCACCCATTTCTGCAGATAAATAATTCGAAATGTATTTTTGACGATAAACATTTAACTCCTGAACCCCAATGCAATCGGTATCACAAAATGATGGATGATCTTTAGTAATAAGCCCTAAAACAGGATCATGTATTGATTTTCCATAAATTTTCTCACTCTCTGGGAATTCAAGATTAGAAATAGCACTCTTAAAAGTTGAATTGTTTTTCATTTTTATAAAATTTACTGGCTAATTTAAGCATTTAACTTTTTAGCAATAACATAATTTCTATGTTTCTAAAATTCCTTTAATTATCACAAATCGAATTCTCAGAACAAAATTTCTTTAGGCATTTCGTGCCTTTATTTACAAAAAACACCTTACTTTTAACGTTTCAAATTTATCCATTCAATTTTTAAAATTGTGTCTAGAAATCTCATCATACAAAATATAAAAGCTTTAAAAAGCCATTCCAATATTAACTACGGAATCAAAACTAAAACAGAAGATTTTACCGAAAAACTTTTCTATACCCTTTTTGATTCAAATGCACCCTTAGATCAAAGCATCGACGAACTAGAAATAAGATTTAAAGAAATTGCAGTTTTAGCCTGCAAAAAACCAGAAAACCTGTGTGAATCTATTTGGGATCGTTTTCTGGAAAAACTTCCTGGAGTTTTGGAAAAATTAAATCAGGATGCCGAATATATTTTAGAAAATGATCCTGCCTCAAACAGCATTGATGAAGTGTATTTAGGTTACCCGGGATTTTATGCGATTGCTATTTACAGATTAAGTCACGAACTATACCAGCTTGATTTATTGTTATTTTCAAGATTAATGAGCGAATATGCGCATAGAATTACAGGAACTGACATTCATGCAGGAGCCAAAATTGCTTCGCCATTTTTTATCGATCACGCTACCGGAATTGTAATTGGTGAAACTACCATTATAGAAAAAAATGTAAAAATTTATCAGGGCGTTACACTCGGAGCTTTGAGTGTAAGCAAAGAAATGAAAAATGCAAAACGTCATCCGACCGTAGAAAAAAATGTTTGTATTTATGCTAATGCAACAATTTTGGGTGGAGAAACCACTATTGGAAAAAACAGTATCGTTGGAGGAAATGCCTGGATTACCAAATCGATACCCAATGATTCTATCGTTTTGAACACCACTACAACTGAAGTTAAAATAAAAGAAAAAAAATAAAATGGGTCCACAGAAATTGTTAAACCTAATTGGAAATACTCCATTAATGGAAACGGTCAATTTGGTTAAAAATAAAAACGTAAAGCTTTTACTGAAACTTGAAGGAAATAATCCTGGAGGAAGTGTAAAAGACAGGGCGGCTTACAACATGATTGCATCGGCTCTGGAAAGAGGCGATATTAAAAAAGGCGACAAATTAATTGAAGCTACAAGTGGCAATACCGGAATTGCCCTTGCCATGATTGCTCAATTGTTTCAAATAGAGATTGAATTGGTATTACCGGAAGATTCTACAAAGGAAAGAACTCAAACCATGCGTGCCTATGGCGCTACAGTGATTTTAACGCCCGCTAGCGAAGGAATTATTGGTTCACGTGACTATGCCGACAAAAAAGTCGCAGAAGGCGGCTATTTGATGTTAAATCAGTTTGCGAATGATGACAACTGGAAAGCGCATTATAAAACTACCGGACCAGAAATATGGAATGACACTGAAGGATCTGTAACGCATTTTGTTTCGGCAATGGGAACAACAGGTACAATCATTGGAACTTCAACTTACTTAAAAGAAAAAAATCCGGCGATTCAAATCGTAGGCGCACAACCGAGCGACGGATCTCAAATTCCCGGAATTCGTAAATGGCCAAAGGAATATTTACCGAAAATATTTGATGCCTCAAAAGTGGATACCGTTATAGACGTTAGCGAAGAAGAAGCCAGAGCAATGACCAAAAGATTAGCACTTGAAGAAGGTGTTTTTGCCGGAATGAGCAGCGGAGGCTCTGTTGCCGTGGCGCTAAAAATAGCAGAACAACTGGAATCAGGAGTTATTGTAGCTGTTATCTGTGATCGCGGCGATCGATATCTTTCTTCGGATTTGTTTGACTAAGAAAGGCACAAAGGTTCAAAGCTACAAAGGTTCAGAGTTTTATTAACTTGCCTAAAAAACCTTTGCAGCTTTGAACCTTTTTAGAAAAACCTTTGAACCTTTGCACCTCTGAAACTTTGAACCTCAAAAAGAAAAAACATGAACTACAGAAAACTAGGAAAAACAGACTTTAATATATCCGAAATCTCACTTGGCACCTGGCAGGTGGGTGGAAAATGGGGATCAGCTTTTGATAATAAAACAGCAGACGAACTTTTAAACACCGCAATTGACAATGGTGTAAATTTTATTGATACTGCTGATGTTTATGAAAACGGCTTAAGCGAAACTGCCGTTGGGCGCGTTGTTCGTTCAAGATCAGAACGAATTTATGTAGCTACAAAGTGCGGACGTCAAATTAATCCGCATGTTAATGAAGGTTACCAGCCAAAAGTACTTCAGAAATTTGTTGAAGACAGTTTAAAAAGAATGAATTTAGAAACACTAGATTTAATTCAGTTGCACTGTCCTCCTACTGAAGTTTATTACCGACCTGAAATTTTTGAAATGTTCGATCGTTTAAAAGATCAGGGGAAAATTTTAAATCTTGGTGTGAGTGTTGAAAAAGTTGAAGAAGCATTAAAAGCAATCGAATATTCGAATGTAACGACGGTTCAAATTATTTTTAACTTGTTTCGTCAGCGTCCTTCGCAATTGTTTTTCTCTGAAGCCAGAAAAAAAGACATCGGAATCATTGCGCGAGTTCCTTTGGCAAGCGGACTTTTAACCGGTAAATTTGATTCAAAAACAATTTTCGAACCGCAAGATCATCGCAATTTTAATCGTAATGGCGATGCTTTTGATAAAGGCGAAACTTTTTCAGGTATCGATTATAACCTTGGATTAAAAGCAGTAGAAAAACTAAAAACATTGTTTCCTGATACAACTAATCTTGCTCCTATTGCTTTACAATGGATTTTGAGTTTTGAGGATATTAGTTGTATTATCCCTGGAGCTTCCACAGCAAATCATGTCATGTCAAATTTATCTGTTTATGATTTACCTAAATTGACTCCGGAAAAAATTAAAGCCATGAACGCGATTTATGAAGAATACATTAAACCCTCTGTTCATCATTTATGGTAATCTAAGGTTCTGAGGTTCTAAGACACTAAGACTCTAAGTTTTTTTTTAATTATGATACTTAAATCTAAAAAAGTAAAGTTTTAGAAACTTAACATCCTTTTTAACGCAACCTTTTTCCTGTTAAAGCATCTCATAATAAAACAACTTATAATTTCACTACCAATGAAAAAACTGACTTTTATTATTTGTGCACTTTGTCTCATATTTGTTTCGTGCAGCAATGACGATAGTATTGACAGAGAAAGAGATTATCAAAATTTAGGAAAGATGTTTCGGGAGATACTCTCGCTTTCTAAAATTAATTCAGAACTTTGTGCAGATGCCGATAACTGGGACTATACCGCAATTGGTTCTAAATCTTGTGGAGGATCTGCAGGTTATATTGCTTATTCAAAAAAAATTGACAAAACTGAGTTTCTTGCTAAGGTAAAAACTTATACAGATGCGGAGGCTGCCTTTAACACAAAATGGAATGTAGTCTCAACTTGCGATGTCGTATCACCACCTACCAGCATTGAATGCGTAGAAGGAAAACCAAAACTTTCTTACATAGCTCAATCTGGAAAATAATCATAATTGCCAAAATTCCAAGTCAGAATAATAGACCAATTAAAATCTGACAAAACTTAGTAACTTAGCCCCGAGACTTCGGGGCAGTAACTTAGTGACAAAAAAATGTTGAAAAAATCAAAATTTAAAGAATGGTTTGATCGTTATAAATATGCTGAATTAGCAAGTACAAGTGCCGCGCTTACTGCTTCTCTTTTTAGTAAAATTTATAGTGGATTAACGACAGCCTATATTATTACTTTTTCAGAATATTTGGCTTTTTACAGCGTCATTTTTATTTCTTCTTATAAAAAACTGGTTCAGCAAAATAAAGCGCTGAACAAAGTCACTACTTTCAAGGAAATTGTTTTACTGCTGAAAAATTTGGTTTTAGAATTTGGCTATCCGGCATTTTTAGACTTTTTGGTAATTCGTCCTTTTTGTATGTATTGGATGCCTATTTTATTTGGGAATTATTTTTTCGGAATTATTTTTGGGAAAATAGCTGCCGATTTATGTTTTTACTTTTTTACAATTGTCAATTATGAGATTATCAAAAAGAGAGAAATCTAAATGTCAAATTCAATCTTAAACTCAGCGCCTCTGTTTTTACCTTCACTGGTAGCACTTAAAGTTCCTTTATTTCTTTCAATAATTTTCTTGCACAAATACAAGCCAATTCCTGTCGATGATTCGTTTGCCGTCCCTAAACGACTCATTTTAGTGAATTTTTTAAACAGTTCTTCGATCTGGTTTTTATTAAACCCAATTCCTTTATCTAATACTGTAATTATTAATTTTGAGTCCTCATTATAGATTCTGACCTTGATTTCGCTGTCAAAATAAGAAAACTTAACAGCATTGCTTATTAAATTGACGATTACCTGGATCAGTAAACCTTCATCTATTTTAACGGTAGCCGATACAGTTTCTAAACTTAGACTTAATTTAATATTTTTATCAATTAAGCGTTGTTCGACCTGTTCATTGATAAAAGGCAAAATAGTAGGGAAAACAATTTCTCGTGGCTCCTGATTAAATTTTGCAACCTGATCTTGTTCCTTTAATAACTTTATAAAATTCTCGATATAACGAAATTGCAAGTTGGTCGATTCACAAATTAAATCGGCTAAATGTTTGATTGATTCTGATGGGTTTTCACTAAGAATCAATTTTGCTAATCCTTGCGGATTTCCGGCAAAATTTCTCAAATCATGTGAAAGCATATAAATCAAATCTTGCTTTTCGTTTATAAAACTTTCTGCTTCATATATTGATTCCTGAATATTACACATTAGCAAACCAGCCTCATCAGTGTATTCAGTAGGTAAAACTGAAAGTTTTCTATTATTTCGATAATCATCTAATGATTTTGAAGCTATTGAAATAGGTTTTATCAGTTGATTTAAAATTAAAAGCGTCAAAGCTGTAGCTAATAACGTCATTATCAAAGCAAAAATTAAAATAGAAGTGGGCGAAATATTATGCGAGTAAAATAGCACAAAAAATAAAATTCCGATTAAAGGAATGTGAATACCGATAAAAGCAACAAACAGAAATTTGAATGCATAACTTTTTTTCAGAAAGCTTATTTGTGAAAGATTGTGATACAAATTCATAAAAACATAACAAAACTACTGGTTAAAAATGTAGGATTTAGGGAAAATACTAAAAACAAAGTTAGCTTTTAAACTTAATTAAACTAATAAATTCAACAATTTGATAAAATATTTTAAAATTTAAATTTATAAAAGTTTACAAACCCTTATTTTTGCGCTATGGGAAGAAAAAATACAGACAAAGTTGTCTTTCATCAAATCCAGGTTCTTGATGCTGGAGCAAAAGGTGTATCAGTAGCTAAAGCTCCAGACGGAAAAGTAATATTTATTCCGAATGTAGTACCGGGTGATGTCGTTGACGTACAAACTTTCAAAAAAAGAAAAGCCTATTATGAAGGCAAAGCCGTAAAATTTCATGAATTATCAGAACATCGCATTGAACCAATTTGCGAACATTTTGGAGTTTGTGGAGGATGTAAATGGCAAAATATGAAATACAGCCAACAGTTGTATTACAAACAAAATGAAGTAAAAAACCACTTGCAGCGTATAGGAAAGGTGGAGCTTCCTGAATTCGAAACTATTTTGGGTTCAGAAAAACAATTTTTCTATAGAAATAAAATGGAGTTTTCGTTTTCTAACAGCCGTTGGTTAACCGAAAAAGAAATTGAAAGCACTGAAGATTTAGGAAACCGAAATGCTTTAGGATTTCATATTCCTAAAATGTGGGATAAAATTCTTGACATTCAAAAATGTCATCTACAGGAAGATCCTTCAAATGCCATCAGAAATGAAATCAGAGATTTTGCAAACGAGCATAATTTAGCTTTTTTTAATCCAAGAGAGCAATCAGGTCTACTAAGAACTTTCATGATTCGTACCGCTTCGACTGGTGAAATTATGGTTTTGATTCAGTTTTTCGAAAATGACAAGAAAAATCGCGAATTGATTTTAGATCATCTTTACGAGAAATTTCCGCAAATTACTTCATTGCAATATGTTGTAAACTCAAAACAAAACGATACGATTTACGATCAGGATATTAAACTATATAAAGGTAGAGATTATATTCTGGAAGAAATGGAAGGTTTAAAATTCAGCATCAATGCTAAATCTTTTTACCAAACCAATTCTGATCAGGCTTATGAATTGTACAAAATAACACGTGATTTTGCAGGTCTTACCGGTAATGAAACCGTTTACGATTTATATACAGGAACTGGAACGATTGCCCAATTCGTATCTAAAAAAGCAAAAAAAGTAATTGGTGTAGAAAGTGTTCCTGAAGCCATTTTAGATGCTAAAGCAAACGCAGAACGCAATAATATTACCAATTGCGAGTTTTTTGTTGGAGACATGAAAGTGGTATTCAATGAAAGTTTTATTGCACAACACGGAAAACCGGATGTTATTATTACAGATCCGCCAAGAGATGGTATGCATGCAGCAGTTATTGATCAAATCCTGAAAATTGCTCCTAAAAAAGTAGTATATGTAAGCTGTAACTCGGCTACACAAGCGAGAGACCTTGCTTTAATGGATGAAAAATACAAAGTTACCCGCGTTCGACCAGTTGATATGTTTCCGCAGACGCATCATGTTGAAAATGTTGTACTTTTAGAACTTAGATAACAAAATTTATAAATGAAAAAAATAATTTCTCTTTTATTAGTCTTTACTTTTGGCTTGTCGAGCTGCGAGAAAGATGATATTTGTGATCCAGATACGCCTACTACTCCAAGATTAGTATTTACATTTTATAAAATTAATAGCCCTAGTGAACTTCAAAATGTAACTGATTTAATGGTTATTGGTGAAGATGAGAAGACTGGAATTATTTTTAATGAAACCGCAACGGATACAACAAAATATTTAGCTAACGGAAGTACCATTTCTATTCCTCTAAAAACAAATGTAAATTCTACAACTTATACTTTTATTTTAGATTCTCAGAATGATAATCCTGCTGCGATAAACACTGATGCTATAAAATTCAATTATACGCATCAGGATGTATATGTTTCCCGAGCTTGCGGTTTTAAAACCACATTTACACTAGACCCGCTCTCGACTAGCCCTCCATTTAGCGTTCCTTTTGTTCAAACTGATACAGATGGCAACGGACTTTGGATGCAGGAAGTTTTTGTAATAAATCCTAACATTGAAAACGAAAATGAAACACACATTAAAGTATTTTTTTAGTAGTTGTTTATTGTTTTCAATGGTTTTGGTTCAGGCCCAGGAAACAACAACTACAACAGTAACAAAAGAAGCTGTTCCCGCAAAACCGAAAACCGAAAGTGCCAAACCAGAACTTCAGGAAGCTGCTAAACCAGATAGTATAAAAACAGATCGTTATGGTCTTCGTGTTGGAGTTGATTTATATAAACTAACCCGTGGTTTATATGATAAAGATTATAAAGGAATTGAGATTGTTGGAGACTTTCGTTTAACTAAAAAATACTATATCGCTGCAGAGCTTGGTTTCGAGGATAAGACGACAGACGACGACAGGTTAAATTCTACCGCAACAGGAACTTACATTAAGGGTGGTTTTGATTACAATTTGTACCAAAACTGGCTTGATATGGAGAACTTAATCACAATAGGTTTAAGAGGAGGTTTTAGTACTTTTAGTCAGAACTTAAACAGTTATAAAATCTATAATCCAAATCCATATTGGGGAGAACAGCCTGCAATTATTGCTGATAAAAAATACAACGGACTTACAGCCGGATGGCTTGAAGTTGCTATGGGCGTAAAAGCAAAAGTTTTTAATAATGTGTTTGTAGGTTTTGGCGTTCAACTAAAAATGTTAGTTGCAAATACAAAACCAGATGGTTTTGATAACCTTTATATTCCAGGTTTTAACAGGACTTATGACGGAAGTTTCGGAATTGGTTTTAATTACACTGTTTCTTATTTCATTCCAATTTATAAGAAGAAAACAGTTATTCCTCAAATCAAAAAAGACGCTCCAAAAAAATAGTTTTTACAGATAAATAAAAAAGCCTCAAATTTCTGAATTTGAGGCTTTTTTATTTATAATTTTTCTTCTTCCTACGATAACTGAAATTCAATTGCCGCCTTTGAATGAATTAATGTGGTATCAAAAACCGGTACAGAAAGATCTTCTGGTTTAATTACTAATGGAATCTCAGTACAACCCAAAATTATTCCCTCAGCACCTCTTTCAATTAATTGATTGGCAATTTCTAAGTATCGTTTTTTTGTTTCCGCAGTCACAAGTCCTCTTCCCAGTTCTTCAAAAATCGTAGTGTGAATAAAATCTTTATCATCCTGACTTTCCGGAATTATAGCTTCTATTCCTTTTGCTTTCAATTTATCTGTAAAGAAATCGAGTTCCATTGTAAACTTAGTTCCTAACAAACCAACCTTTTTAATTTCCTGTTTCTCAATTTCAACAGCCGTAGCCGTTGCAATATGAATAAGAGGCAAATCAATTGCTTCTTCCAATCGATCAGCGATAAGATGCATGGTATTGGCGCATAAAACAATCGCTTCTGCCCCGCCCGATTTTAAGAATTGACATCCTTTAAAAAGCATTTCAAAAGTAGAATCCCAATTATTGGTTTCATTGTTCTTTTTTATATCAGAATAATTGAACGAATAAATCAAACATTCAGAGAAGTTCAATCCTCCCATTTTTTCATTTATTCCCTCGTTTATAAGTTTGTAATAATCTGCCGTAGAAACCCAGCTAATACCCCCTATAAGTCCAATTTTCCTCATATAAAATAGTTCGTTATCCAATTTCTCTAATTCCTTTTATAAAAATCCATTTCATGAAAAGTTTCTCGCCATCTTTTGTTTTTACCGCCTGAAATTTAGGTGCAATCAAAGTAGCAACAATAAAAGCCGTCATCGGAATCCAGATTCCTGTTAATTGTGTATAGTTTGCAATTACAAATCTCCCTGCAATAAATAAAATTGCGAAACATCCTAATTGATATAAAAAACCTCTTACTTGTAGTTTAGTCATTTTTTTTCTTTTAAGGTTCAAAGTTACAGAGGTTCAAAGGGACAAAGTTTTTAAACCTCTGCACCTTTGAACCTCTGAGCCTTTGCAACTATTCGTTAACTTGAAATTTCGTTCTCTTGCTTCCTTCGTACATTTCGTATTTTACCAAACGCGCTTCAAGACTTGCGTTAAAAAGCTTGATTTTTCTTGAAGGTTTTAATCCAACAAATTTCAAGGCTTCAAGATTTGCTGTGATAAACCAGGCGTTTGTTCCCGGATAGCTTTTCTTTAAAGTATCTCCGATATTTTTGTAGAATTCTTCCATATGAATATCCAAACGCTCATCGTATGGCGGATTGAAAACCATATGTAACTTTCCTTCAACTGCTTTTTCAGTATCAAAAAAGTTGTCTTCAGAAATCGTAACGTAATCTTCTAAATTCGCGTTTCTGATATTGTCTTTAGCTTTGTTTACAGCACTTGGCGCTTTATCAAAACCTTTTATGGTATAATGAAATTCTTTTGTTTTTTTCATCAAACTGTTTACAATCTGATCAAATAAATCATTATCCCAGTCTTTCCATTTTTCGAAAGCAAATTCTTTTCTGTTGATGTTTGCCGGAATGTTACAAGCAATCATAGCTGCTTCTGCTAAAAATGTTCCAGATCCGCACATCGGGTCTAAAAAGTGACTTTGACCTTCCCAGCCTGACAACAACAGAATTCCTGCTGCTAAAACTTCGTTGATCGGCGCAATATTTGTAGCCGTTCTGTAACCACGTTGGTGCAATGAATTCCCTGAAGTATCCAATGCAACCGAAACCTGATCTTTATCAATATGAACGTTGATTCTTAAGTCTGGAAAAGCTTTATCAATACTCGGACGCTGACCTGTTCTTTCTCTAAACTGATCTACAATTGCATCTTTACATTTCTGAGAAACAAATTCAGAGTGATTAAAATAAGTCGAATGCACTGTCGCATCAATTACAAAAGTTTGGTTGGCATTTAGCAATTTGGACCAGTTTACGCCTGAAATCCCTTTGTATAATGCCTGCTCGTTGTTTGCTCTAAACGAATAAATCGGTTTTAAAACTTTAAGTGCCGTACGCAACGATAAATTGGCTTTGTACATAAAACCTTTATCGCCCTTAAAGCTTACCATTCTCACTCCTTTTTCGACATCCTGAGCACCAAGATCACGTAATTCTTTTTCTAATATTTCTTCGAAACCAAAAAAACATTTGGCAATCATTCTAAAATTTTCTTCCATCTTTATTTTTGTTTAAAAAAACAACTCCAATCGCAAAGGCATATTACCCCTCGCGAAATAGTTATTTTTCGGCAAAAATACACTAAATTTGCGGTACTTTGAATTAATTGAAATAGAATAAATGTCTGAAGCACCAAACTCATCAACACCAAATCAGGAGCGTAACACCGAAAACTGGTTCTCTTCATGGTTTGATACTCCGTATTATCACATTCTTTATAAAGACCGAAATTACCGAGAGGCTCAGATTTTTATGGATAATCTTACGCATTACCTAAATCTTCCTGAAAAGGCAAAAGTATTGGATTTGGCCTGCGGTAAAGGACGCCATTCTATTTATTTAAACCAACTTGGCTTTGATGTTTTAGGCGCCGATTTGTCTGAAAATAGTATTGCCGAAGCCAGCAAAAACAGCAACGAAACCCTGCATTTTAAAGTGCACGATATGCGCGAACCCTTCGAAGAAAAATTCGATGCTATTTTTAATTTGTTTACCAGTTTTGGTTATTTCGAAAGCGATGATGATAATTTGACGACTTTAAAAGCGATCAAAGAAAGTTTATCTGAATATGGTTTTGCTGTGATTGATTTTATGAATGTGGCTCAGGTAATCGAAACATTGGTTCCCGAAGAAGTAAAAACTGTTGACGGAATCGATTTTAAAATCAAAAGATACGTTGAAGACGGACATATTTTTAAAGAAATTGATTTTGAAGATCAAGGACATAAATATCATTTTACCGAAAAAGTAAAAGCTTTAACGTTAAAAGATTTTGAAGAATTAATGGCCGAAGCCGGAATTTTTCTGTTGGATATTTTTGGAGATTATAAACTCAAAAAATTTCATAAAACCGAAAGCGAACGATTAATCATGATTTTTAAATAATTGGTAAATCGTTTAATTGTTTAACCGTTTCATCGATTGAGCAAACAAGAAACAATTATCCGATTAAACAAATCAACGATTACACAAAATAAAAAATGAATTACTTACTACCCTTATTTTCTGTACTTTTAGGTTATGCTGTGGCTTTATTTATAAAACCAAAAAACAAAACCAATCTAAAATTATTGCTTGCTTTTAGCGGTTCATTTTTATTATCATTAACCGTAATGCATTTGTTGCCTGAAGTTTACGAATCTCACAATCACAATATTGGTTTATTCATCATGGTCGGGATTTTATTCCAGATTATCCTTGAATTTTTCTCAAAAGGAGCCGAACATGGACACGTTCATGGACATGCACAAATGTCTCAGATTCCGTGGCTGCTTTTCATCAGTTTGTGTATTCACGCCTTTTTAGAAGGTTTTCCCGTAAGTCATCATCATGGTTTAGCACTCGGTATTGCGATTCATCATTTGCCAATTGCCGTGATTCTAACCACTTTTTTCATCAATGCAAGTTTGAACAAAAAAGCCATTTTTGCGTTCATGCTGACCTTCGCTATTATGACGCCGCTTGGTACAATCGCATCCGAATATTTACCTATTTTAAACAAATATTACACTGAAATCACAGCCGTTGTTATCGGAATCCTATTCCATATTTCATCGACTATTATTTTTGAAAGCAGTGAAGGACATAAATTCAATGTCGCCAAAGTTTCCATGATTGTTCTCGGAATTCTATTGGCATTTGTATTATAATTAGGGCGTGCCCAAATTCACAAAAGGCGCTATTTAACAAACCGCTTATGTGCGCCTTTCGCAAATTCGGTCGGGCTATCCAGGCTACTTCGGTAGCTTCCTCCTATCCCTCACGCAAAAAAACTTCACACGTAAAAAAATACCTAACAGGTTTTTAAAACCTGTTAGGATATTACATAAATTATCTAATTGACTAATTTTCTAATTATCTAATTTAATTAGCTCTCTTCTTCTCGTCTTGATTTCCAAAAGCTCTTTCTTGTACTTTTATTTTATTATTTCCAAAATTATAAACTACCGATAATCGTGCAAATCGGTTGCTTTCATTTTGGCTATAGACTTGCTTTACACCATTTACAATTGAAACATCATCTTTTAAATACGACGTATTAAAAATATCATTTACTAAAAAGGCAATCTGCATGGTTTTGTTTAACAAATCTTGTTTATAACCAATATTCAAACTTGAGGTATATCCTGTTTCATACAAACCGCTTTTATAAGGTGTAGTATAATTAAAATCTATTTGTAATTTACTCGTTTTGCCAAGTGAAAATGTATTGTTGGTCGAAAAATCGACTTCAAGACCATTTACTGGTGTGGCATTAATATCTTTTATGAATTTAATATTTGAGCCTAAAAAATACAAAGAGTTCTCGCTCTCCCACCAATCTGCAAATGTGGCTGAATACGTTTCTCCAATTCCATAATTAAGGCCTTTAAAGTAATTCTCTCTCGATACCACCTGTGTCAATGTTTCTGGATTTGCAGTAAAAATGACGCCATATCCATCTGATACTGAATTCAAATAAATACTGGTTCTTAATATTTTTTTATACGAATGTACAAACTCAAAATTGTCACTAAAAGAAGGTTTTAAAAATGGATTTCCTTCTGAATAACTATTGCTGCTGATATAAACTCGAAATGGATTTAATAATGAAAAACTCGGTCTTTTAATTCTCCTTCCATAGTTTAAACTAAATGTATTGTTTTCGTTTTTCTGATAAGAAGTATAAAAAGTTGGAAATAATTTAAAATAATTATTTACGGTTTCCTGATTTAAAGTTTTTGAAAACCCATTTGTCTGTGTATTTTCTAATCGTAGTCCTGCTTGAAAATTCCATTTTTCATTGATTTTTTTATCTGCACTAATATAAACCGCCTGATTATTTTCGGTGTATTCAAATTGGTTAGATTGATTTGTATCTAATACCGGAGTTCCTGTAATGGTGTTAAAAAAAACCACATCGCTATTGCTTTTTGTAAAACTCATTTTTGCTCCATAAGATAAATTTAACGCCTGAAGCGGATGTTCCATATCAGCCTTGAAACTCAAATTATTAATATCCTGATTCGAAATATTTCGTCCTGACTGATTTATATCCACAAAAGTTCCATCTGATGCATAATTGTTTGCGATAAAATCTCTGTCGAATTTCGAATCATAATCAAAATAATCCACATCAAAAGACAATTTTCGGTTTAGAGAATCCAGTTTTGTAATCAAATGTAGATTATAAGTTTGATTGCCTGTTTCCCTGTCTAAAAAACTCTCATTGACTATATAACTTTCTAATTCATTTTGAGTATTGTACTGATCTATTCTAATATCCGAGTCAAAATCAGGATTGCTTTTATCTTTTAAAAATTGAAAACCAATGCTCGTTTTTTCTGACAAATCATAATCCAAAGCTACTTTTCCAGATAGATTATCTTCATTTAATTTCGTTACTGCCTTCATCTTTGAAGGGCCTTCATCGAAATACATATCAAGACCTTCCTCAATATTTCTATAACCTGTTTTTCCATTTATACTGGCCGAAACTCTAAACTTGTTTTTATTATAAAAGAAATTATTCCTTAAAGCATAAATTCCATATTTATTCTGGTCATATGAAGCTGTGGTTGTGTTTTTCCAGGAATTACGAGCGCCTTTTTTCATAATAATATTGATCAGTCCGCCAGTTCCTTCTGCTTCATATTTTGACGAAGGATTACTTATAATTTCGATATTTTTAATATCACTTGCCGAAATAGATTTCAGGAAATTATTAAGTTCTTCGCCAGTTAATTCAATCATCCTTCCGTCAATCATTACACGAGAAGTCCCCTTTCCCAATATGTTGATAGCATTATTTTGTACTACAACGCCTGGCGCTGTATTTATAGCACTTAAGGCATCTCCGCCAACGTTTGTTACATTATTTTCCAGATTATAAACCAAACGATCTGTTTTTTGCTCAATCGTATTTTTTCCGGATTGAATAACAACTTCTCCTAAATTGGTTACATTTTCCTTTAAAATAATCAAACCCAAATTGATGTCTTTTTCAACGGTAATTTCTTTCTCAAATTCAGAATATCCCGGTGCATTAATTTTCACTTTGTAGAATCCTTTATTTAAAATGACTTCAAAACTTCCGTCTTCTTTAGTTGTTGTTCCATTTATAATTTTACCATCTTGATTTACTATTACAACATCTGTCCACGCTGCTGGTGTTTTTTCGTCTGCAATTTTTCCATTTAATTTTAAGGATGTTTGTGCTAAACAAAAAAGAGGCAATAGTAAAAAAATAAAGAGGTTAACTTTTTTCATAATTTCTAATTTTAACTTGTTCGATTAATTTGAAGCAAAGTTGCCTTAGAAATTTTGAGAAGGCGACCGACAAAAAAAAGTCGAACCAATTTCTATTTAGGAAATCAGTTCGACTTTATTTAGCATGGCGTACGACTTTTTACAAAACCTTTATTATGAAGCGTTTCGGTATGCTGTAGGCGTTAAATTAGTATATTTTTTAAAAGACGTATTAAAAGACGATTTTGAATTAAAACCTACTTCATAGAGAATTTCTAAAACTGTGAGATCCTTTTTTAAAGGATTTTTTAAAATAATCATGGCTTTTTGAATGCGATATTCGTTTACAAAATCAAAAAAATGCTGATCCATATGATGATTAATCAAAATGGATAAATCACGAACCGGAATATCTATTTGATTTGAGAGTTCCTGAATCGTAAGCGACGGGTCAAGGAAAGGTTCTTTCTCGGTCATATATTTCTTCAATGCTAAAATCTGAGCTGTAATTAAATCGTTTTGATGCTCTTTTATTTCAACAGCACTTTCATTTTCCTTAGGAAGAATATCTCTTGTTAATTGTAATTTAGAATCTATACCTCTAAAAAGTTCGGGATGATTCAATGCTTTTAATACAAACCAACAAGTTACTAACAAGGCTAAAAATTGCATGATTACATTTGCCCAAATCCATAGTACTTCAAAATCGGTAAATCTTAAAATATTTTTAGCTATTGATAAGTAATATAAACTAAAAAATACAGTCGATATTTGAAACAACCACTTAAAAATAGAAGTCTTAGGATTAGTATAATTTTCCCGATATATTTCTTTATACTTTTTTAAAACTAAAAATACTCCAATGCTGTACAATATAATTTGTAAAGCCAACATCAACTGCAAAAAGTAAAATTCAGGCATTTGACTACGCTGCTCATAAAACTGCATTTTATCTACATCGTTTAAAAAATAGATTTTGCTTATAAAAACTGCATTTATAAATACAAATGGAATTGCATGAAGCAAATGCTTGGTTCTTAATCGAAAATCAGCAAAACAAACGGAGATTATATACAGATAGAAAACAGGAAGTGTCAAAGCACAAGTAGTCCATCTGAAAAATTCTAAATTAAGATAATCTTTAATGAAAGCTTCACTAATAAAAATTCCAATATCATCAACTACAAAAAATAGTAAATAAGAAGCAAATAGTCTATTTGCTAATTTATTTTGGGTTTTTACAGTGAATAAAAAGAATGCCAGCAATAAAGAAACAAAAACTGACATCCGGCCCATAACACTCAAAAAGCTATCTATATCCATTTATTTTTTTGTTTACTGATTTATTATACTGCATTTCTATAAGCCGTAGGCGTGAGATTTGTATATTTTTTAAAAGAAGTATTGAATGAAGATTTTGAATTAAACCCCACTTCGTATAAAATTTCTAAAACGGTAAGCTGACTTTTAGACTCATCTTTTAAAATATTCATTGCTTTTTGGATTCGATATTCATTTACAAAATCAAAAAAGTGCTGATCCATTTTATGATTAATTAAAACGGATAAATCCCGGACCGGAATATCAATTTGATTGGCCAATTCCTGAATCGTAAGCGATGGATCAAGAAAAGGTTCTTTCTCGGCCATATATTGTTTCAATGTCAAGATTTGAGCATCAACAACTTCATTCTGATGTTCTTTTACTTCAATTGGATTTTCATTGTTTTGCGGAAGAATATCTTTCGTTAGCTTTAATTTAGAATTAATTCCTCTAAAAAGTTCCGGATGATTTAGTGCTTTCATTACAAACCAGCATATTACACACAACGCCATAATTACCATAAAAACATTGCCCCAAAGAAAAGTCTCTCTTGATGCTGTATAACGTAATAAGTTTTTTGAAGCGGTAATACAATGCATCACTACAAAAACACAATTCATCTGAAAAAGCCATTTATAAGTCGAAGTACTGGGATTCGTATAATTTTCGAGATAAATTTTTCGGTATTTCCTCAAAATTAAAAAAACGCTGATAATATAAAACCAATATTGAATTTCAATTAAAATTTGGAAAAAGTAAATTTCAGGCATTTGGCTATAATTAACCAAAAAATGCTCTTTTTCAATACCTGATTTCAAATAAAACCTTGGCATTAAAACTAAATTCATCACAACAAAAGGAAGTGTGTATATCAGATGCTTCCATTTTAATCGAAAGTCAGAATAACACACCGCTAAAACATACAAATAAATCAAAGGCATTTCCAGCAAGCATGTTGTACTTCTCAAAATCTCAAAATCTACATATTCCTCTGGAAAAGAATAAGCTAGAAGTCCACTGAAATCAATTCCTGAAAAAATAATAAAGCAGGCAAATAATCGATTGGCTAATTTATTTTCCGTTTTTACTGTAAGTAAAAAAAATGCCAACAGTAATGAAACAAAAACAGCAATCCTAGCAATGCCATCTAAAAAGCCTAATTTATCCATTCCTTCTTTTGATTATTCAACAAATATAATATTTTAGTTGTTTTAAAAAGGTTTTAAAAATTGCAATAAAAATGAGTATTTTTGGGCTATTCTATAACTACGAAAAATGACCTTTACAAAAACTACAGAACAAGCATCAAAATACGAACATTTAGAAAAAATGTCGGTTCATGAATTGCTTACCAATATCAATAATGAAGACAAAACTGTTCCAAATGCGGTTGAAAAAGCGATTCCACAAATTGAAGCTTTAGTGGCTCAGGTTGTGGCTAAATTAAAACTAGGCGGACGAATCTTTTATATCGGAGCTGGAACTTCTGGCCGTTTGGGCGTTGTTGATGCTTCAGAATGCCCTCCTACTTTTGGTGTTCCTTTTGATTTGGTAAACGGAATCATTGCCGGTGGAGACACTGCAATTCGCCGTGCCGTAGAAAATGCCGAAGACAATGCAACACAAGCCTGGATCGATTTACAAGCAAATAATATTGGTGCAAATGATGTTGTAATTGGTATTGCTGCCTCGGGAACTACACCTTATGTAATTGGTGGTTTAGAAACTTGCAATCAAAATAATATTCTTACAGGATGCATCACTAATAATGCGGGAAGTCCGTTGGCTTTGACAGCGCAATTTCCAATTGAAGTTGTGGTTGGACCAGAATTCGTTACCGGAAGCTCCAGAATGAAAGCCGGAACAGCTCAGAAATTAGTTTTAAACATGATTTCGACTGCAGCGATGATTCAGCTTGGAAAAGTGAAAGGAAATAAAATGGTCGATATGCAGTTGAGTAACATCAAATTGGTCGATCGTGGTGTAAAAATGATCATGGGAGAAATTCCTGTCTCTTATGAAGAGGCTTCGGAATTATTGAAAAAATACGGCAGTGTGAGAAATGCTGTGGATAATTATAACGCTTAAAAAAGTTTTACCGCTGTCAAACGCGGGCTGATTTAACCACAAAGTCCGCAAAGGTTTTTCGCAAAGTTCACTAAGCTTTAACTTAAAAACAAGTTTTTCAAGATCACAAAGTTGTTGTCTGTTAATCTTTGTCAAAGTTTAAAACTTTGACAAAGATTAACCCAGCTTGAAACCTGAAACAAGAAAAACTTGAAACTTGAAACAAAAAAAATGGCAACAAATAAAGAATTATTAGGAAAAGGAATTAAATATTTATCAGGTTCGTTGCCTTTATTATTTATTGGCCCTTCGTTGATTTATAATGCATTTATGAATCAGCATACGAATTGGCATTATTTAGTTTTAGGAATTGGGATTGTCGCTTGTTTAAGTGCGATGTTTTTGATTTTTTACGGATTGAAAATCATTATGAAAGGTTTGTTTAATGACTAATTTGTATCTTTACTAAAATTCACAATTATGGATATTCAAGCAGAAATAAACTGGATTCATCAAGAAATTGATAAAGTAAAAGATCCTTCTTTTGTAGAAAAATTAAAACATCTTCTACAATCAATCAACAATACTACGGCTGATTCAGATGCATCTTACAATTTAGACATTGAAAATGCTTTAGAAAACATCAAAAAAGGAAATTTTTATACTGAAGACGAAGCTAAAGAAATTGCTAAAAAATGGGGAAGAAAATAATTTGGTCAAAAGATGCTTTAGATCAATTAGAAGACATTCATTTTTATATTTTCTTTGAAAGTAAGTCTATTACAATAGCAGATAAAGTAGCTAATACCATTTTTGAAAGCACTGAAATACTAAAAACACAACCAGAAATTTACAAACTTGATAAACAAAAAACTAACAATGATGGAAGTTTTAGAGTTTATAGTGTTTATGATTATAGCATTTCCTATCAAATAAATAATGATTCAATCTACATTCTTCGTGTACGTCACAACGCACGAAAATCCAAAAAACATTCATGGAAGGTATAATTCATATTCAGAAAACATTCGAGAAAGTCAATTATATTGACAAAAAAATAAACAATCGGGAGTTTGAAGATTGTGTTTTTAAGAACTGTGATTTTTCAAACAGCAATTTTGCTTATAATACTTTTTTAGACTGTGAATTTATTGACTGTAATTTGTCGATGACTAGTTTGGCAGGCACGAATTTAAAGAATGTCACTTTTAAAAACTGCAAACTTTTAGGAATTGCCTTTAACGAATGTGATGATTTTCTATTTCAGGTTTATTTTGAAGAAACTGCCTTAGATTATGCTATTTTTTCCAACAAAAAAATGCCGAAAACCAAATTCATAAATTGTTCTGTACGAGAAGTTACTTTTATAGGAACTAATTTAACAAGTTCCGTTTTTGATAATTGCGATTTGGATGGCGCTATTTTTAATGAAACCCAATTGGCAGCCGTTGATTTTAGAACAGCTTACAATTATAAAATTGATCCCGAATTTAATCCGATGCGTAAAGCGCAATTTTCGAATCAGGGAATTGTGGGACTTTTAGATAAGTATGACATTAAAATTGTATAAATATGAAAGCTAGTGAATCGTATTTAGAAAGCGTTAAAAAGCAGTTTTTATACTATAAAATGCTGGGTGAACAAGCTATGGATCAATTAGAACCAAAGCAGCTTTTTGTCCAAATAAATGAAGACACCAATAGTATTGCGACCATCATCAAACATATTTCCGGTAATATGCTTTCTCGCTGGACAGATTTTTTAACTTCTGATGGCGAAAAAGAATGGCGCAATCGTGATGCCGAATTCGAAAATGACTTACAATCTAAAGAAGAAGTTTTGGAAGTTTGGAATAAAGGCTGGGCTTGTTTTCTAGATGCTTTAAATAATCTAAAACCAGAACAGCTTTCGGATATTATTTATATTCGAAATGAAGGGCATACTGTTATTGAAGCGATAAATCGTCAATTGGCACATTATCCTTATCATGTTGGTCAAATTATTTTTTATGCCAAACAATTAAAAAATAGTGATTGGGAAAGTTTATCGATTCCGAAGAATAAATCCGGAAATTACAATGCCGAAAAGTTTGCCAAAGAAAAAGAAATCAAGAATTTTACGGATGATGAATTAAAAAGATTGAAATGATAGAATTTCATGCTTATTTTGGCGGTCTTTGGTGGTGGATTCTGATTCGGTTTTGCAGAACAAAATTAGCTGACGAACAAGCTGATAAAAACCGAAGACGAAATTTATATTTTTTAAGTTTTCTTAATATTATAATCGCCTCAATTATAACAATATTTCTTGTTTACCCGATATTTTTCTAGCCCCGATGGGAGGGAAAATCCTTTTGTGCCGGGGTTCGGCACAAAAGATTTGGAAGGACAGCGGGAAACAGCTCCTAAAAAAACAACTTATTTAAAAATGAAAAAAATTATATTCCTTTTACCGTTAATCACATTATTCTCCTGCTATAACGCGGAACACAATTGCAAAGACTTTAAAAACGGAAAGTTCAAATTTGAGTTTGAAGTAAATGGTGTTAAAAAAACAACCGTCTTTGAACGAAAAGACAATATTGAAATCGAGACTTTTGATGGAAAAACGGATACCTCAACAGTACGCTGGGTAAGTGATTGTGAGTATGTTTTACAGAAAAAACATCCAAAAAACATGGCTGAGGAAAAAGCAATCAGCATGAAGATTTTAACTACTTCTAAAGATTCTTATACTTTTGAATTCGGAATGGTGGGTTCTGAAGAAAAGCAGCGTGGTACAGTTACTAAAATAGACTGATCGTTTATTGAATTAAATAAAATACGTTTTAAAAATGGAAATACTTTTTAATCCTGACGCCTGGATCGCTTTATTGACACTAACTTTTCTTGAAATTGTTTTAGGAATTGACAATATCATTTTTATATCGATTGTAACCGGTAAATTACCTGAAGAAGATCGAAAAAAGGCAACACGAATTGGTTTATTTCTGGCTATGTTTATGCGTATCGGACTTTTAATGGGAATTTCATATTTGATTGCCATGAAAGCCACAATATTCAGTATTCATTGGGGCTGGTTTGAAGGTGATTTTACAGGTCAGGCTTTAATTTTATTCTTAGGAGGTCTGTTCTTAATTTATAAAAGTACCAAAGAAATAAGTGAAAAGGTAGATCACCACGGAGAGGAAGAAAAAACAATTAAAACGGCTGCAAAGAAATCTTTTTCGAATGTGATTGTGCAAATTTTACTTATCGATTTAATTTTTTCTGTCGATTCGATACTAACCGCAGTAGGTATGACCAATGGCGTTCAGGGTGCTTTAACGATCATGATTACGGCAGTTATTATTTCTGTTTTAATTATGATGTTATTTGCAGTTCCTGTTGGGAATTTTGTTAACAAAAACCCGTCAATTCAAATATTAGGACTCTCTTTTTTAATCCTTATTGGATTTATGTTAATAACTGAAAGTATGCATTTGTCAGATGCTACACTTGCCGGTGAACATATTGGTGCAGTTCCAAAAGGTTATTTGTACTTTGCTATTACATTTTCACTTGCAGTTGAGTTTGTTAATATGCGAATTCGAAAAAAACAATCACAAAACTAAAAACAGCAAAGTTACATTCTGCCACAAAGGCACAAAGACACTAAGATTATTAAACTTTGTGGCTTTGTGCCTTTGTCGCTATAAAAAATTAACGTGTTTCTTTTACATTTCTATTTTAAAATAGTATTTTAGAACCTAAATCTCACGCATGAAAAATACCATATCACATAGAGTTGCTGACTTTTTAAAGGACTTCCCTCCTTTTAGCTTTTTACACAAAATGGATTTAGAAAAGCTATCAGAACAAATTTCGATTATCTACAAAGATAAAGATGCTGTGATTTTTGCTGAAAACGAAAAAACACATGATTCTTTTTATGTTGTTCATAAAGGTGCCGTGGCTTTAAAGAAAAACTCCAAAAATACTGTTTTGGACATGTGTGATGAAGGAGATATTTTTGGATTACGCCCGCTTTTGGCGCAGGAAAATTATATTATGGAAGCTGTAGCGCATGAAGAAAGTATTTTATATGCCATTCCGATTGCTGTTTTCAAACCTTATGCACTAGAGAATAGAACAGTTGGTAATTTTCTGATTGAGAGTTATGCTTCAAACACTAAAAACCCTTATTCTGATATCCATAAAGATAAATTATATGGCGATGATTTGGCGCATGACACGATGCAGTCAGACACTAATTCCTTTGATTTAACCCCTATAAAATATTCAAAAAAAATTGTTACTTGTTCGCCATCAACTACCGCGAAAGATGTAGCCAAAATCATGAACAAGAAGAAGGTTGGAGCCATATTAATTGTTGATGAAATGCTTCCGATTGGTATTTTGACTGATAAAGATTTGCGCAATAAAATCGTAACCGGAGAATACTCGATTATGACAACGGCCGAAACCATTATGACGAAACCGGTTATTACTTATCCGAAGAAAATGACCGTTACGGAGGCTCAAATGGCGATGATGAAAAGTAATATTAGTCATTTGTGTTTGACGAAAGACGGCACTATAAATACAAAAGCAGTTGGAATTCTATCCAAACATGATGTAATGGTTGCGTTAGGAAATAATCCTGCAGTTCTGATTAAAGCTTTAAAAAGAGCAAAAAAGATCAAGGAGATTAAACCCATCCGAAACAGAATTATGCAATTGCTTCAGGGATATTTAGATCAAAATATTCCAATGACATTGATTTCTAAAATCATAACCGAATTAAATGAAGCCTGTACGACACGTGTTATTGAAATGTGTATTGAAAAAATGAGCAGTCCCCCACCGGTAAAGTTTGCATGGCTGGCCCTTGGAAGCCAGGGACGAAGTGAGCAAATGCTGCATACCGATCAGGATAATGCAATTGTTTATGAAAATGTTTCTGAAGTTTTTAGAGACGAAACGCGAATATACTTTTTGAAATTTGCCGGCCTTGTCAACAAAGGACTTTTTGAAATTGGTTATGATTATTGCCCGGCTGAAATGATGGCCTCAAACCCAAAATGGTGTATGAGCCTTGATGAATGGAAAAGTCAGGTGCATCATTGGATTACAAATCCGGGGAAAAATGAAGTTTTATTATCATTCATATTTTTTGATTATAGTGTAACTTATGGCGACACGGAGATCGCGAGTCAGCTTTCTGATTCTATTTTTGAAGATGTAAAGGCAAATCCTATTTTTTATGTTCATTTAGTTAGTGGTGCTTTACAAAGTCCGTCACCAACGGGCTTTTTCAGGCAATTCTTAGTAGAGCAAGATGGTGCCAACAAAGACAATTTTGATATTAAAAGAAGAGCTTTAATGCCTTTGACAGATGCCGCACGTGTCTTGATTCTATCTCATTCTGTTAAAGGAATCAGTAACACAGCGGAACGTTTTGAAAAATTGGCCGAACTGGAACCTACTAATAGTGAATTGTATTTATCCTGTTCCTATTCTTTTAAGGCCCTATTGAAATTCAGAACAAAACAAGGGCTCTTACACCATGATTCAGGGCAATTTATCGCCTTAGAATCTTTATCTAAAATGGAAAAAATAAAGCTCAAAAGAACTTTTAAAACCATTAAAGAGCTTCAGGAATTAATAAGCGTAAGATTTAATGTTTCAAACGTAGTATAATTATGAGCTTACTCAATTTTTGGAAAAAAGAAGAAAATTTGTTCGATGAGAACATTTCGATTGAAGAAACTCGTTTTGTAGTTTTAGATACTGAAACGACAGGCTTTGATTATGAAAATGACAGGATCTTATGCATTGGAGCACTTGTTTTACAAAACGGAGTTATTTCGGTTCAAAATAGTCTTGAGGTCTATATTGAGCAAGCTCATTATGATAAATCAACAGCTCAGATTCACGGTATTTTAAAAGCATTTATTTTGAAACGCCCTAGTGAAATAGAGGCTTTACAGCAATTTTTAGCTTTTTTAGGAGATTCTATTATTATCGCTCATCACACTATTTTTGATGTTACCATGATCAACAAGGCTTTAGAGCGAAATGGCTTACCTGAATTGAAAAACCATAGATTAGACACTGCTTTTTTGTATAAAAAAACCTTAATAAAATCTCATTTGTTTGAAAGAAAAGATCATTACACGTTAGACGATCTTGCCGACAAATTTGATATTTCTAAAAAAGACAGACATACCGCTTTGGGAGATGCTTACATAACTGCAATTGCTTTCTTAAAAATTGTAAAAAAACTGAGAGAAAAAAAAGCCGTTAACCTTAATTCATTATTTAAATAATGAAAACTGTTTCTTAAGATTTATTTGTGAGGCTTAAATTTACATTTAGACTACAAAATTTACTTTTTAGTAATACATACCTTATTATTTGTTAGCAATTTTAAAAGATTAGCATAACATGCATTTTGTTTTTGAGAGATAGCTTTGCTCTAATCAAAAAAAACAAAAAACAGTTATGAAACTTAATTTTTTCAAATCAATTGCGTTGTTAGGTATTACAGGTCTTTCTGTAATTAGTTGTCAAAATGATGACAAAGATTCTTCAAAAGATGTTAATGCTGACATTGACTTTACATCACATTCAAAAGTACCTGCTTTTGTTTATCCAATGACGGGATTCGAAAGCCTAAAAATCAGTACCCTTATTACGAGTGCAGATGTATTGCCTGGTTCTCCTTCATTTATTTACGGAGCTCAGCCTGACGGAGCCGGACTTATGAAAGACCCAAGTGGAGAAGGTTATATTTTGATTACCAATCATGAAATTTTACAATCTGTTTCAAGAGTTTATCTTGACAAGACATTCAAACCTGTAAAAGGAGACTATCTTGTTGACGGGATTGGTGGAATGACACGTTTGTGTTCAGCAACTTTGGCAACTCCTGCAGTGCACGGATTTGGTCCACTTTTCTTAACAGCTGGAGAAAGCGGTCAGGAAAGTATGGTACACGGGATTAATCCTTTAGGTTCATCAGCAGATAAAAGCAAAACAGACAGGGTTTTACCAGCACTAGGGAAAGCAAGTATGGAAAATGCGGTTCCGCTTCCAAAAGAAGCATATCCGGGGAAAACTGTTATTCTTATTGGAGAAGATCAATCCTATGCAACTTCACACGCAAGTGCTGGACAATTAATTATGTATATGAGTACGGTTGGAGATTTATCTAATGGAAAATTATACGCTTTAAAAAGAACAGACGGAAATCAAGTAGAAACAACTATGAAATTGAACAACTCATATCCTGTTTCATTTGTTGAAATTCCAGATGCTAAAAATTTAACTGGTGCTGTTATCAATACAACTGTAAACGCTTTAGGAGCAATTCGTTTTTCAAGAGTTGAAGATGTTGATTACAGAAAAGGAAGCGCAAGCAATAATAGAGAAATTTATTTTACCGCTACAGGGCAAGCGAGTTCAAATGCACCTGTTGAAGGTTATACGATGTGGGGACGCGTTTACAGATTAAAAATGGATGCAAATGACCCTCTTAAAGGTACTTTAGAATTAGCTGTAGAAGGTGATAGTACTCCGGGAACAGGAATCATCAATCCAGATAACTTATGTGTGACTGAGAATTACGTTTACATTCAGGAAGATGGTGACAGTTATTATGCTGATGCTAAACATGATTCTTATATCTGGCAATTTAACATCGCTACAAAACAAAATAAGCCATGGTTAAACATGAACCATAAGAGAACGGATACTGCGTGGAATACTTTATACAACCAGACTGGTGAAATGAGATTCGGAAGCTGGGAATTTGGTGCTATGGAAGATATTTCAGATATCATTGGTGTTCCGGATACATTCACGGTTAATATTCACCCACACACCTGGCAAACTGATGCCTTTAAAAATGCTGATGGTTCAGGAACTCAAACTAACAAAGAGGGCGGACAAACTGTAATTATTAGAAATGTACAACGATAATAATTCGGTCAAAATAACATTTAAAACAACCCTTATTTTTCAGTAAGGGTTGTTCTATTATCTACTATTATGAAATTAAAGCACTTTATCTTTCTACTTTTAATGCTTTGTTTTTTCTTTTCATGCCAAAAAAATGAAATTTCAAAAACAACAATTAAACAAGATTTACTGATTGATTTAACCAAACTAAACAATGAAGTCATTCAGTTTGAAAAGCTCGTCAACAACAATTCATCACAAAAAGAAATTTTAGAGCAATTTAAAAAAGCTCGTTTAGCTTATAAAAAAGTCGAATGGGCGATTGAATACTTTATTCCGGAAACAGCCCGCTTTATGAATGGACCAGCATTGGATGAAATGGAGTTAGAAGAGAACAAATCTTTTGAACCCCATGGTTTTCAGGTCATCGAAGAAATAATTTATCCAGCGTATCAAATCGAAAATAAGGAAAATTTAATTAGAGAATTACATATTTTTCAATCGAATATTAAGCAGATCACAACCTCTTTTGAAGTAATAACGATAAGTGATGATTATGTTTTGGATGCAATACAGCAAAATGTTTTCAGGGTTATTTCATTAGGGATTACAGGTTTTGACAGTCCAATTTTACAATCTTCAGTTTTAGAAGCTGGTGAAAGTTTGATTGTGATTCCTCAATCTTTGGAGAAAATCAATTCTAAGAACAAATCATTGTCTGAAATAAAAAAATTGGTACAAAAAGCGCAAACCTACTGTATCGAAAACAATAATTTCAATACCTTTAACAGAGCCCTTTTTATAACCGAATATTTAAATCCGATTTCGAAGAAAATAAAAGCTTTTCAGAAAGAAGAAAATATTAAAAACGTAAAAAAAAGCAGTCCGTTAAAACCAACTATTGAAACTTTGTTTGATAAAGATGCTTTTGACGTAAATGGCTTTGTTCTTTCAGATGATTATAATTTTACTCCTGATAAATCCCTTTTAGGAGAAAAATTATTTTACGACAAAAGTCTCTCTAAAAATAATGACAGAAGCTGTGCGACATGCCATCATCCTGAAAAAGCATTTACAGATGGTTTAAAAACGAATGTTTCCTTAACCGGATCCAATCTGGCAAGAAACACTCCTACCTTAACGTACGCCTCATTGCAGAATGCACAGTTTTGGGATATGCGCCAATTAGATTTAGAAAAACAGAGTGTTGATGTAATTCAGAATAAAGATGAAATGCATGGTTCTATGGAAAATATTCATGCTAAAATCTTACTAGATAAAGATTATATAAAACTATTTAAAAAAGCTTTCCCTAAAATCGCGAAAACAGAAGCCTGGCAAATTCAAAATGCTATTGCTAGTTATGTGCGTTCTCTGAATTCTTTTGATTCCAGATTCGATAATTATATGAGAGGAGAAAAAAATATTTTGAATGATGAGGAAATTGAAGGAATGAATCTCTTTATGGGAAAAGCGAAATGCGCCACTTGTCATTTCACACCAATATTTAATGGAACTGTTCCTCCAAGTTATTCTAAAACCGAACATGAAGTTATAGGAACTCCTAACGAAGCATCAGGAAAAAAAATAAGCCCTGATTTGGGAAGATATTTATACAATAAAATGCCACAATTGGTTGGTGCATTTAAAACACCAACAGTTAGAAACGTAGCTGTAACTGCTCCCTATATGCATAATGGAGTTTTTAAAACGCTAGAAGAAGTAGTTTCATTTTACAATAAAGGAGGTGGACAAGGTTTGGGTTATGAAGTAGAAAATCAAACACTCCCTTTTGATAAATTGAATTTAACTGTGACAGAGGAACAAGCTCTTGTTGCTTTTATGAAAACGTTGACCGATAAAAAATACCAATAAAAACTCAAATAAATTAAATCAAAAATACCAGAATTTAAGTTTTCTGGCATTTTTGATTTTAATCTACAAATATTCGATACGGAAATACATTTGAAGATCTATTTTTAAGGTTTTTCAAAAAGCTGTCACATAAATAATCCCACTCGTTTTTTGACAAATGTCCAATCTCTTCAGTGTTTCTAGTAATAAAGATGTCTACAGTTCGGCTAAAACCAGCTTTTATGGATATTTCTTTCCGAGTTCCCTTTTCTATTTTAATATCTGCGATTGAGCTTTTAAAATGATTAAAGCCAAATGCTTTAATATCAGCAAAAGTCACGATTCTTCCTCTTGTAAGTAATGCATTTCTATACGCTAAAATTCGGTCTTTATTATTCTGTTTGTTTAAACCTCCAACAGTATTTGTCATTAAAGTACATCTCTGACTTATAAAAAATAAATCATCTTTAGATTCTAAAATAGTTCCAGCTTTAATATCATTTCCTTCTTCTGCACAAGTTGACCAATAATTAATGGTAAATGATTTACCAACCGTGTCATCATTCTTGGGCTTTATCATTAAATAAGGATCGTTACTTTTAGAAAAGCTATTCTCTTTAGTCTGCTGGTGAATAGAAGATAACAGTTGATTTATTTGATTCAAAGAGCTATTCATAAAATCTTTTCCTAAACCAGAAAATGCTGAACTTTCATCTTTTAGCAAATCAAGTACATTTTGAAGGAGTTCAGAAGCACTTCTTGAATCAAATCTAGACACTCCTCCTGTTCTCAAAACAGCACTCCCTTCTTCAATAATGTCGTCCTTGAACTCTTTTATTTCATAATGATGATGCAGAAAATCAACTACTGAATCAACATCGAGATAAATATGATTATCTGTATCAAGCGATACGTAGGACAAAAAGCTACCAAAAGTTTTTCCAATAGAATGATGCTTTTTATTAATAACCGGAAAACAGTTTGTAGTAAATGAGATATTATCGATTATTTGAGGAACAAGTGATTCCGGAAAAACCATTTTTATCCAAATAACTTTCTTGTCATTATTTTTAGTTATTTCTTCAAAATGAGTATAGTCAGAACTATATTCGCTAATTTCTTTGTGCTTTAAAAGACCTTTTAATGTATAAAAATTATCAAAATAGAATTCATTTACCTCCTGCATTATTTCACTTAACTGAGTATAATTGCGATTAATAATATTTTCTACATTAAGATTGTTAATTGGTACATTATATCCTTCCTCAACTTGAATCTCGTTATCATCATAAAAACATTTCATTTGTTTAAAGTAGTAATGAAACATTTCTTTTTGATATATATTTTTAATATCAATGTAAAGCATTAAATCTTTTATTTCCTCTACATTGGCTTTAAGCTCGATTCCTAAAATGACTTCCCCGGACGGTAAGATAGAGCTATAATCACGAACAGCATCTTTATAAAAAAGATTTGAAATTTCATATAGATTTCTTTCGTAGGCAACGTACTTAACTTCACAAGACGATAATTTAACTTCTAAAGTTGGAGAAAGAACAACTTCTTTTGTTATCGGAATTAAAGGATTGTAAATATTATGAATTCTTTTATTTACCTTCATTTGATTATACAACGAGACTTTCAGATTATTTTCAATAGGGAAAGCATGTAAAATTCCCCTTGCAGGTGTCGCTCCAGAAGTTACTTCTGGAAACATTATTTCTAAGACTCTTTCGACAACACGTGTTTTAGAATCTTCAAGTTCATGGGCTACTTTTTCCAATTCGTATGATAGTGCATTCAGCATCAAGGACACCACAGGATCGAAGGAATTCTCTATTTCAACATCAGAAAACCCCCATGCCCTGGCTGCTCTTTTTAATACTCTGTCTTTAATTCGTTCTTGCCTCATGATTTAATTTTTTAATTTCTTCATCTTTATTAAAAAAATCACTTTCCTGATTGTATAAATAAATTCTATTTTCGTTTAAGTTTTTTTTGGAAAATTCTCCACAAGAATCAGGTTTCCTAAATAGTTTTTTTGACGCATATCCTTTTCTTTTTAGAAATATTTCAATAGTTGAATTGGATTTTATTTTCATGGCAAAATAGCCTACACTATCCGTTTGAGTAATTTGATCATTTATTGTTACACTAACATTTCTTAGCGGCTTTTCTGTATCATAATCATACACATGCCCCTGAAAATTATTGTTCGAACAACTGCACAACAATAAAATCATTAAAATGAATTTGATTTTCATTTTGGCATAAAATTTAATCTAATTCGATCCAATTGTTAAGGAATTTGGCGTCGCCAAAAGTCAATTCTTTGGTTACTAATTCCATTGTAATTTTCATCGGAACTTCCGTTGTACTTGTAAATTGTTCATCGTAATTTATGCAATATGCTTTTTCAAATTTTAGTTCTTTCATTTTGCTTAGAGCGTCTCTTCTGTAAAAAACAATTTTGCCATCCTTAGCTAAATCCCCACTTAACATCCATGACAAAAAAAGGCTATTTTGGGTCGCTTCAATTATTATTCTAATGATTCCACCTTTTGCATTTCCTGTTGGTTTACTTGCTGTATCAATATCTTGCTTAAAACTGATATTAAATTCAAGAACATTATACTCTTCTCCGTCAATATGTAATTTTGATAAAAAACTCATTTTTTAAATGTATTTGGTTAATTAATTATAAGTAAGTAAACCCACGTGTTTTAGAATAAAAGTCTACTAACAAAAAAGGAAGTCCTTCAGATAGACTTCCTTTAATAGTTTCAAGCTTAATTAAGTTTGATTAAAGTCTTTAGATACTTAAACCCAAGCATTATCAAACTCACCTCCACCCATCGAAATTTTACGAGCCGAAATCATAAAAGTTTCCGTTAACGGATTATCACTGTTATGATCAAAATTCTCCTTGTATTTAACCATGTAAGCCTCAATGAATTTTAATTCTTTTAAAGTAGCATTAGAATCACGCTTGATGAATTTTACAGAACCATCCTTTCTTTCGAAATTATTAGTCATCCATTCAAACAATTCTGTGCTGCCATTGGTGCCCCGCCTGGATACGTCGGGTATGAATCTGGTGGAGTACTAGTAAATAAGATCAGAGAGAAGCCTTACTCGATTGTATTATTCGACGAAATTGAGAAAGCACATGCTTCTGTTTTTGACGTTTTTCTTCAAATTATGGATGAAGGAAAACTGCATGACAGACTGGGAAAAGAAGGAGATTTTTCGAATGCAATTATCCTTTTTACTTCGAATATTGGAGCTGATCATATAGTTAAAACTTACAGTAAAGGTGAGATTCCAACATCAACTTCTTTAATAGAAATCATGGCGAATTATTTCAGACCAGAATTCTTAGGGCGTTTGACGGAAATTGTACCTTTCGCCCCTATCGCTAAGGAGAATGCTCTGAAAATCTTTGAAATTCATCTCAAAAAAGAATTTACAGACTTACTTAGAGACATTAATATAGAAGTTGACATTCCTATGGAAGTCAAACTTTATTTGGCTGAAAATGGCTATAATGCTCAGTACGGAGCAAGACCAATAAAAAGTATCATCAGAAGTCATTTACGAAGACCATTAGCTAAGAAAATCATTTCAGGAGAAGTCAAAGATGGAGACAAAATGATCGTTACAATTGATAATGACACAATAAAGTGGATTAAAAAAGAAATTTTAGCTGAGCATTAAACTAAAAAATAGAACTAAAAAATAGAACTAAAAAAAACGCTAAGAAATTCTCTTAGCGTTTTTCATTTTTTATTCTAAAACTAGTCCAATTTGCCCGTCATCATCTAATTCGGTTTCTACTGAATCATCATCTTCTGCTAATTCCGGTTTCTCTGGAATTTCTTCAACTGGCTCTTCATAAGGAAGCGGATCTAATAAATTAACTTGTTTTAATTTATCTGTAGTTAATTGATTTCCTAAAGCTTTAAAGCCTTTTACGGCTATAAAGTCTTCCACATCGATATGCAAATCTTCTTTCTGAACTCCTTTTACTTTTGCAAAAACCAATTGCGCAACTGGACGATAATCTGTCGACACAATTTCTAATTGTGAATTTGGATGATCTGTGATAAAACTTTCTTCTTTACCTTCATTTTCAACAAGAAAACGTTTTAAGAAATAACGTTCTTTTTCTCCGTCATAATAAATCGCAGAAATTGGTTTTTTAGGTTTCCATTTCTCCAAAACAATCATATCTTCATCAAAGTGCGTCGATAACTCCGGAATAATAACTTTCAGCTTTCCTGTTTGATTAATGATCAAAATTTTATCACTTGGTTTAAATTCTCCAAGCAGTTCTCCTCGAGCATCAACATTCAAACGTTTTACAGTATCGTCAAACCAAACTTTTCTTGGCAATAATGTCGAAATTCCTTTTTCTTTTAATTCGATTTTCTTGATTGGATATTTAGTCACTAAATTTCCTTTTGAAGCACGTCCTTTAATGGCTAACTTGGCAAAATCAATATCGAATTTCAATTTCTTAATCGTTCCCACCTGACGTAATAAAATAGTTATCACTTCCGCTTCTCCATTTGGATTATGCGAAAAATAAACTACTTGCGAACCTGCTGTTTCATTTGTTAAATCGTATGGTTTATCGCGCGTAACACCTGTCACATTGAAACGTTTAATATATGAAGGTCCTGATTTTCCGTCACGGTAAATCATGTTGTAAATCGTACGTTTATCGCTTTTATCGAAAATTGCAACGTGTATAATATCTTTCCCGACAAATGTCTTAGCATCGACTTTAGTAATAATCATTTTACCATCTCGCAAAAACACAATTACATCATCAATATCAGAACAATCTGTAAGATATTCGTCTTTTTTCAAGCTTGTTCCTACGAAACCTTCTTCTCGGTTTACGTAAAGTTTTGTGTTTCTTAAAACTACTTTTGTAGCTTCAACATTATCAAAAACACGAAGTTCGGTCTGGCGTTCGCGACCTTTTCCGTATTTCTCTTTTAACTTTGTAAAATAAGCAATAGCAAAATCGGTTAAATTAGCCAAATTATGCTCAACTTCTTTCATTTCCTCTTCTAACTTAGAGATAAAATCATCAGCTTTATCAGAGTCAAAACGAGTAATACGAATCATTGGAATCTGAGTTAGTCTTTGCAAATCATCGTCATTGATTTCTCTGACGAATGATTTTTTGAAAGGCTCAAAACGATCGTATAAATATTTATAAAGTGATTCTCTATCAGAATACAATTTGAAATCGATGTACATTTCTTCACGAATGAAGATTTTTTCTAAAGTAGAGAAATGCCATTTATTTTTTAATTCTTCTAACTGAATTTCTAATTCTTGTCTAAGTAAATCAACAGTCCTGTGCGTCGAAATTTTCAACATCTCAGAAACCCCGATAAATAACGGTTTATTGTCTTCAATAACACAACCTAAAGGTGCTACAGAAGTTTCGCAAGCCGTAAAAGCAAATAATGCATCAATTGTTTTATCTGGAGAAACTCCCGGGAAAAGATGAATTAAAATCTCTACGTCAGCCGCAGTATTGTCTTCAATTTTCTTGATTTTGATTTTGCCTTTATCATTGGCTTTCAAAATACTGTCAATTAAAGTCGTTGTATTGGTCGAAAACGGTATTTGCGTTATCACCAATGTATTTTTATCTAACTGGGCAATTTTAGCACGCACACGTACACGTCCGCCACGCAATCCGTCATTGTAATTTGACACATCGGCAATACCTTGTGTCATGAAATCAGGATATAATGTAAAAGGTTTTCCTTTTAAAATTTTAATCGAAGCATCAATTAATTCATTGAAGTTATGAGGTAAAACTTTAGTCGAAAGTCCAACCGCAATACCTTCTGCTCCTTGTGCCAAAAGCAATGGGAACTTTACAGGAAGATTGTTGGGTTCTGCACGACGACCGTCATACGAAACACCCCAATCGGTAATTTTTGGAGAATATAAAACCTCCAAAGCAAATTTAGATAAACGTGCTTCAATGTAACGAGAAGCTGCTGCCCCGTCACCTGTTAAAATATTTCCCCAGTTTCCCTGGCAATCAATCAATAAATCTTTTTGACCAATTTGTACCATGGCATCACCAATACTCGCATCTCCGTGTGGGTGATACTGCATGGTGTGACCTACTACATTGGCAACTTTATTATAACGACCATCGTCCAGTTCTTTTAAAGAGTGCATAATACGACGCTGAACTGGTTTAAAACCATCTTCAATCGCCGGAACTGCACGTTCCAGAATTACGTATGAAGCATAATCCAAAAACCAGTCTTTGTACATACCGGTTACTTTCGTGATTACGTCTTCGCCTTCTTCTTCCTGATTTTCGTAAAAATGCTGTCCTTCAAAATGTTTAGCATCTACGTTGACTATTTCTTCAGAATCATCTCCTTCCTGATTTTCGTCAAGCGGATTTTCATCTGAATTATTCTCGTCGTCGTTTGGAATTATGTTATCGTCTTCTTCGTCTTTCATTTTTATATGCTGAATTTATTTCAGTATTTATATGTATAACTTTATTATTTAGTCAACTATTTTCTTCTTTGCTTTTAAGCTATCTAAAAATAATATTTCTTTTTTCTCCAATTCTTCGGTATCAACAAAATATTTGATTCCTTCTTTTTTCAAAAAAACTTTTAAATCATCTTTACAATAATCCCAATTTTCTTTCAAATTATTTGAGCTGCTTGATGTTCCACATGTAAAACAAACTTCTATATGAGCAATTATTTTATTTTTGTTATTATAAAAAAGTATCAAATTTCTGGGCATATAGCATGAAGAATACGGGGCAATATCCCCTTCATTTTTACAATGATTTTTTATTAAATCAAATAATTCTTTGATTTTTGGCTTCTTCAGTAATGTTATTTTCTCATTAATCATTGAAGTATCAAAATCAATTTTATTGTTTCTAATAATTTCTTCTCTATGCCTCAGAGTATCCCAAGATAATCTGTCTGGATAAGAAAATATTTCTACCTTATCAATTTGTTCTAGCTCGAAATCAATATTATCCGAATAATCTATTATTTGGTCAACTTCAACATTTCCCTCAGAATCTTTATTCTTATTACACGAAATTAAACCTAAAATTATGATCAAAAACAGTATTCTTTTCATATAGTTATTCAATTTCTAATTATAAAACAATAAATTTAGTAGATATTATTGACGAAATTCAAAACTTCAAAACCGCAGTCAGTGACTACGGTTTTTATATATTATTTTTTAAATAGCAACATCCTCAACCGCATCCAACTCCACCTTCAAATTCTTTATAATGAACTCTTGTCTATCCGGAGTATTTTTTCCCATATAAAAAGACAAAAGCTGCTCAATTGAAGTATTTTTATCCATCATAATTGGGTCAAGGCGAATCGTTTCTCCAATGAAATTCTTAAACTCATCTGGCGAAATCTCTCCCAAACCTTTAAATCGGGTGATCTCTGGTTTTGGTTTTAGTTTTTCGATCGCGTCTCTTCTTTCTTCTTCAGAATAACAGTAGATGGTCTCTTTTTTATTTCGAACTCTGAAAAGCGGTGTTTGCAAGATATACAAATGCCCTTCTTTGATTAATTCTGGGAAAAATTGAAGAAAAAATGTAATCAACAACAAACGAATGTGCATTCCGTCGACATCGGCATCAGTTGCGATTACAATGTTGTTGTATCTTAATTTCTCCAATCCGTCTTCGATATCTAATGCAGCTTGCAGTAAATTGAATTCTTCATTTTCATAGACGATTTTTTTCGTCATTCCGTAGGAATTCAAAGGCTTACCACGCAAACTGAAAACGGCTTGTGTATTTACGTCACGCGACTTTGTAATCGATCCGGAAGCCGAATCTCCCTCGGTAATAAAAAGGGTACTTTCTAAGTTTCTGGGATTCTTAGTATCTGGAAGATGCGCACGGCAATCTCTTAGTTTTTTATTGTGAAGATTGGCTTTTTTAGCACGATCTGTTGCCAGTTTTCTAATTCCTGATAATTCTTTACGCTCTCTTTCAGCTTGCAAAATTTTGCGCAATAACGCTTCTGCAGTCTGCGGATTTTTATGTAAATAATTATCCAGTTTGTTCTTCACAAAATCATTTACAAAAGTACGAACTGAAACGGCTGGCGTTCCATCATCAGAACCCATATCGGTTGAACCCAGTTTGGTTTTGGTCTGAGACTCAAAAACAGGTTCCATAACTTTAATACTAATCGCACTTACAATCGATTTACGAACGTCTGATGCTTCAAAATTTTTGTTATAAAACTCACGAATGGTTTTTACAAGTGCTTCTCTGTAAGCCGCTAAATGCGTTCCTCCCTGTGTTGTATTCTGACCATTTACAAAAGAGTGATACTCTTCGCTGTATTGTGTTTTACTGTGCGTTAAAGCGATCTCAATATCGTGGTCTTTCAAATGAATAATTGGATATTCTAAATCTTCTTCGCTGATTGTTTCTTCTAATAAATCACGAAGACCATTTTCAGAAATATATTTTTCTCCATTGAAAATAATCGTCAAACCATTGTTTAGGTAACAATAGTTTTTAACCATTTTAATGACATATTCCATACGGAATTTGTAATTTTTGAAAATCGTTTCGTCTGGCGTAAAAGTTACTTTCGTTCCTTTTCGCTTTGTTGTATCAACTACATCTTCTTCTAAAACTAAATTTCCTCCTGAAAATTCAGCTGCTTTTTGTTTATCATCACGAACTGATTCTACACGAAAATAATTGGACAAAGCATTTACCGCTTTTGTTCCGACACCGTTCAAACCAACTGATTTCTGAAAAGCTTTAGAATCGTACTTTCCCCCCGTGTTCATTTTCGAAACTACATCAACAACTTTTCCTAACGGAATTCCACGTCCGTAATCACGAACCGAAACCGTTTTATCCTTGATAGTCACTTCGATAGTTTTTCCCGAGCCCATTACGAACTCATCGATACAGTTGTCTAAAACCTCTTTTAAAAGAATATAAATACCGTCATCCGGCGAAGATCCATCTCCCAATTTCCCGATATACATTCCAGGACGCATACGAATATGCTCCTTCCAATCGAGTGATCGTATATTATCTTCGTTATATTGATTTTGCTCTAGCATAAATGAATTGGATTTTTGGCTAATGTACCATTTCTACACAAAAAATAAAAGCGTATTTTTTTTTTGTTATGAATAATAACAGCTTTTAATCTTATTTAAACTGAATTTAAAAAAATACAAGCTTTAAAAGTAGAAAAAATCAGTTTTAAAACAAAAAATTACGACTTGATTCCGAGTACTTCTTTTGCCAAAGCAATCATTTCGGGCGTTCCCGTATTTTTGTTTTTTTCGTCAGAAAGTTTAACAACACCTTGCCAATGTGTATTATCTGGTTTTGTATCGGTTAATTTAATAACCATATTCATGGAAGGAAGTCCCACATCATTGGTAAAATTGGTTCCGATACCAAAAGACATTTTGATTTTGTCTTTACAGAAATCAGCTATCGTTTTTACTTTCTCAAAATTAAGAGAATCTGAAAAAACAATAATCTTAGATTTTGGATCTATTCCCATTTTTGTATAGTGCATAATTACTTTTTGGGCAAATTCAATCGGATCGCCGCTATCATGTCGCACGCCGTCAAAAAGTTTGGAATATTTTTTATCAAATTGATTGAAGAAAACTTCTGTAGTGTAAGTATCTGTTAAGGCAATTCCGAGGTCACCACCATACACTTGTGTCCAATGTTCCAGGCTCATCAAATTTGCCATTTTAAATCCATACTGTGCGGCATGAAACATAAACCATTCGTGTGCATGCGTGCCTAAAGGTCTTTTATTATTCACCATTGCAAAATGTACATTGCTTGTGCCAATAAAACTTTGCGAACCGTAAGTGTTTAACGTTTCGTTGACCAAAACATGAATATCATAAGAATGACGACGTCTTGTGCCGAATTCTAATATTGACACTCCAAGTTTATTATAATTGTCAATTTTATTTTTTGTCAACTCCTTGACAGCTTCATCATTCAAACGAATTAGGTGATTTGATTTATAAAAAAGTTCAGAAATTAAAGCCATTAAGGGTACTTCCCATAAAACAGTGCGATACCAAAAACCTTCAATTGTAACTTTTATTTCAGACCCTTCTTGAGAAATATGAACTTCAGACGGATCATAACTATATCCTTGCAGAAAATCTAAATAAGTGGGATCGAGATAAGGACAATGATGTGATAAATAATGTTTTTCGTCTTTTGTCAATCGAAGATCTGCCATTGCGTCTACTGATTTTCGGAGCAAATCTGCAAAACCCGCCGGAAAAATATGTTTACCGCGATTAATAAAACCATAACGTACTTTTGCTTTTGGAAAAAGCCTTATTACGGCATGCTGCATCGTAAATTTATAGAAATCATTATCTAAGATTGATTTCAAAAAAGTAGTTTCCATAAGACAAGTTTCTATTTTTCAAATTCCCTAACTGCTAAGATACGGCAATTTGAGAAAAGAATAAAATTGTCATAACAAAGATCCTTGTGTACTTATTTTGAAACTATTTTAAAAGAAGCAATACTATTAGTATCCAGGAAAAATGTGATATAATCGCCTATCGTATTGTCAACTGTAATTTGAAATTCCAAACCTCCTCTTTTTTCTTTTGCATTTACAACTCTGACAGCCTGATTTCTTTTATTTAAATAAAAAAACTGACTAGATTTTGAAATATTTTTTATCTGAAATGTGATTTTTTGACCTCTATTAACTTCTATGATTCCAGATTCAGGAGCAATAATTTTATTATCTCCGGCTATTGTTTTATTATAAATTAAAGGTCCGTTAAGAAAATCTTCTTTACTTATTCTACGGCCTAAATATGAACCCGAATCCGGGAAATGTTTCGCGAAAAAATAATCGGATTCAGTATCGAAATAGGCTGGTTCAAAATCTTTTACCATTCTGCCTTTAGAACTATCATAATAACCCTGCCCCCAGGTAACATCAACCAAACGCCATTTTCCATCAATTAAAACGGTATTCCAGGCATGATTTGAAGTAGTGTTTTTTCGACCAATATCTGCCAGTCTGATTTTGGAATCGCCACGAATAATTTCCGCTTTTATTCCGACTAAGGCTGCTAAATGCTGGTACAAAAGTGTGAACCCTTCGCACACGGCTTTCTGAGATTTGAATGTTTTTTGAAGCATATTATCATTCAATTCTTGTATTTTTCTCTGCTTTTCAGCCTCGTTTCGATAAGAAAAACTTTGCGTTCTTGGAGGATTAAGATAAGCGTTAAAATCATATTTAATATTGAAGGCTATCCAACTGTAAATAGCCCTCGCTTTGTCATAATCTGAATTAAAATCTTTATCGATTCGTTGGGCTAGTTCTTCTGTGGTATCAAAACTTTTTGGATACTTTAAAACAGCCTTATCCACAGCGCTATATTTTTGAGCGTGAGAATATTGGAAAAAAAATACACTCAAAAAAAGGAACAGAAAAAAAATCTTTTTTATTTTCATGGAATTAGAAACATTCTTTAATAAGGTTTCTGAGTTCTTTATCTAACTCAGCATTTGTGATTTTATTTTGATCTAAATCAAAATTGGCATTAAAAGCAGGCAATGAAAAAGTCGCTTTAATATCTGCGCCATATCGTGGCAAAGCATTACGTCCGATTTCTAAAACAGAAGCACCGCCTCTTGAGCCAGGCGAAGTTGCTAATAACAACATTGGCTTTTGCTGAAAAACTTCTTTGGCAATTCGGGAGCACCAATCAAATAGATTTTTAAATGCTACTGAATAGTTATTGTTATTCTCCGCCAGAGAAACTACTAAAATATCTGCACTTCCCAGTTTAGCAAGAAATGCTTTTGCAAAGTCGTGCTGACCTACTTCTTTTTCAAGATCAACGCTAAATAATGGCATAGCAAAATCGTTTAAATCTAAAACTTCAATATCAGCATTTTCGAATAAACTCGCCGCATAAGTGGCTAAATGTTTATTAATTGACTGCGTACTGTTACTTCCTCCAAAGGCTACTATTTTCATGGTTTCTCTTTTTGTAATGTTTCTTCTATTGGTTCTTTTTTTGGTTTGTCGATTTCATAAATCTCTTTTGCAATTTCGACTGAATATTCGTTTGGATAGATTTTTCCTCCGTAAGATTTTGCGTAAACTTTCGTAAATTCTGCTCCAAAATACAGAATTATTGCCGAATAATAGACCCAAACCAAAATAATAATTACAGATCCCGCTGCACCATAAACCGAGGCAACCGTGGAACTCCCTAAATAAAATCCGATGGCAAACTTACCAATCATAAAAAGGATAGCTGTAACTCCTGATCCTATAAAAGCATCCTTCCATCTTATTTTTCCATCAGGCAATGTTCTAAATATAATAGCAAAGAGAGTTGTAATACTCGCAAGCACAATTACTATATTAACCACATAAAATAAATAAACGGTGCTCTCCGGAAAATATACTTTTAAACGCGAACTAAGTAAATCTAAAGTTGTACTTATAAAAAGACTGACCAACATTAAAAATCCAACCGAAGCAATCATCGAGAATGACATTAAGCGATTTTGAATAAATTTCTTAACGCCTTTATCTGGTTTTGCACGCAATCCCCAAATAAAATTTATAGAGCTTTGTATTTCAGCAAAAACTCCAGACGCTCCAATTAATAACATTACGATTCCGAATACAGTTGCAAAAACATTATCGCCTGATAATTGTACGTTTTTTATCGCTTCCTGAATCTGACTCGCCGCGCCGTTACCTACCAAACCATTAATTTGTCCGTACAATTCTCCTGTTACAGCTTCTTCTCCAAAAAAGAAACCACAAATTGTGATGATAATAATTAATAAAGGTGGTAAGGCAAATATGGTATAATAAGCCAATGCCGCACTTAGCTTAATAGCATTATCATCGTTAAATTCTAAAAAGGTATTTTTTAGAAGAAACCAAGACTTGGCAAATATGTTTTTAATTCTCATATGCTCTATTTTTGATATTCCCCAAATTTAAGAATTAGTCAAAAATTTTGAATTGTTGCTTTTTGAGCAAATATTATATTTTTACCATGTTATATATAATCGAACATCATATTATTTATATAGTCCCTACGGGACATTTGTATCTTCTAATTTGTATTTCTACCAACATTTAACTCCTAACGGAGTTATTTAAAATAAACATTATATTCAATACATCGAAATTTTATTTCATTTAATTAAAAATCTCGTAGAGATTAAATATTGGTAGAAAAAAAATAATTCCGTCACTCATATTATTGTCGCGTAGGGACTATATTAAAAAAGTATAAAAAATATCTCTATTGATAATGACAAAAAATCCCCTTATCATAAACCGTCCATAAACTTGCTTTTTGATTGGCAGCTTTCAATGCGCTGTTTGCCCAAGTATTGCAAGTATAAAATAAACTATAACTTCCTTTGGCTTCATAAAAAGCATCTTTTTTTCCATAACTATAACCCTGAATCCATTCTGGATTTGTTGGATTATTGAAACTTTCAGAAATATAAGAGACCAAATTTTGATAGTTTTCTTTTGAAATATAAATTCGTTTACATTTTTCGTTTTCAGCAAGACTTTTATAAAATGAAGTATGCATAGCTGATGAACTTACTCCAAAGATTGCTTTTAACGCCGTGCTTGCTTTAAGATCTGACCATTCCGGTGTATGCAGATAAAAACCTTTGTCGCCCCAACCGAATGCTACTAAGTTTACCAGTGAATCTTTAGACTGTGTCTGCCTGAATTGTATTTCCTTTCTCCAGTCTTTAATTTCATTTGCAACCGGAACTACAATATCCGTATGAACTCCGTTGGAAAGAATGTAAATCGGAATTCCGTCTTTTTCATCAACTTTCGCAATATCTGAATTGACCGTGATTTTCGAGATTAGATACATCGCGATTAAATATAAAACGAGAAAAGTAATCATTCCGAGGATTGTCCAGCCGAGAAATTTGAAGGTTTTTTTTAGCATTTGGTTGGTCGTTTTTGGATTAATAAATTAGGTTATTTTGTTGTAACCAATTTTTGAGCCAAAAAATAAACTTTAAATTTTAAAAGTAGATTGGTATGCGAAAACAGAACGCGGATGATACGGATTCGCTAAAGCGAAAACGCGGATTTACACGGATTTTTTACTCTTTATTTTTTTGTAAAATTTAGATTTATTCGCATTTTTTGTCATTTCGACGAAGGAGAAATCCCCGCGAGAAGCTCGACAAAGATTGGGTTCTCGTTGCGGAGTTACTTGCGGGGATTTCTCCTTCGTCGAAATGACATACTTTGTGCAATGAATTGAAAGAATTAAATTTTAAACATAAAAAAACTGCTGAATTTCTCCAGCAGTTCAAATCTATTCTCTTTATTCTATATTCTATTCTCTAAAAAAATTACACGTTAAAACGGAAGTGCATTACATCACCATCCTTAACAATATATTCTTTTCCTTCCACTTTGAATTTTCCAGCTTCTTTTGCTTTTGCTTCAGAACCGTATTGAACGTAATCTTCGTATGAGATAACTTCTGCACGGATGAAACCTTTTTCGAAATCAGTGTGGATAACTCCGGCAGCCTGAGGCGCTGTTGCTCCGATGTTAATTGTCCAGGCACGAACTTCTTTTACACCAGCTGTAAAATACGTTTGTTGTTTTAATAATTTGTAAGCAGCACGAATTAAAACTGACGCTCCTGGCTCAGTTAATCCCATGTCTTCAAGGAAAACCTGACGCTCTTCGTAACTTTCTAATTCTGTAATATCAGCCTCTGCTCCTACTGAAAGGATAATTACTTCAGCATCTTCGTCTTTAACTAATTCACGAACCTGATCTACATATTTGTTTCCGTTTACTGCTGAATTTTCGTCAACGTTACAAACATATAATACTGGTTTTGCCGTAATTAATTGGAAAGATTCCATTAAAACTTCTTCGTCATTACCTTGAGGAGTAATAGTACGAGCTGATTTCGCTTGTAATAATGCCTCTCTGATTCTGTCTAAAAGTGCTTTTTCAGTTTGCGCTTCTTTATTTCCGGTTTTAGCAGCACGATTTACTTTTTCTAAACGTTTTTCAACCGTTTCTAAATCTTTTAGCTGTAATTCGATATCGATCGTTTCTTTATCACGAATTGGATTTACATTTCCATCAACGTGAACAATATTGTCATTGTCAAAACAACGTAAAACGTGAATGATAGCATTACACTCTCTAATGTTTCCTAAAAACTGGTTTCCAAGACCTTCACCTTTACTTGCACCTTTTACCAAACCTGCGATATCTACTATATCAACTGTTGCCATTTGTACACGCTCTGGTTTTACCAATTCTTCTAATTTATTGATTCTTGGATCCGGAACGTTTACAACACCAATATTAGGTTCGATTGTACAAAACGGAAAGTTCGCACTTTGCGCTTTTGCATTAGATAAACAATTAAATAATGTTGATTTTCCAACATTTGGTAATCCTACAATTCCTGCTTTCATCTGTTGTTTCTGTTTATTTTTTATTTATTCCTGTGTAACTCAGGTTTTTCCCATCAATACTTCTACCTTATTATATAGAAGTCACTTTTAATGGTTTATAACTTTATGTCTTACTTTTTGTTTCTGCCAAAATGATATTTTTTGGCTTTAAAATTTTGCAAATATAAGATTTAATAGCTCGTAAGTGAAGTAAAAATGACGATTAATGTATTTTAAAACATCTTCTTAAAAAAAATTAAACTTTTTATTAAGTTTTTGTTAAAAAATATTACTTTTAGCAAATAACAAACAAAACAATAAACCAAACTTAACCAAACCATGAAAAAGATTGTATTATTATTATTTCTTCTAAATACGGCGTTTATTTTTGCTCAAAAAGAAGTTACAGGAATCGTTAAAGACAAAACTGGCACACCTTTACCAGGGGTTAATATTGTTGAAAAAGGAACAACAAACGGAGTTTCTACTGATTATGAAGGTGGTTTTACTATAAAAGTAAAAGAAGGTGCTACTTTAATTTTTACTTATGTTGGTTATTCAACCGTTGAAAAATCAACTTCAGGTGGTAAAATTGAAGTTACTTTAGACGAAAGTGGCGGACAAGTTTTAAATGATGTTGTCGTTGTGGGTTCAAGAAATACGAAAAGAACGGTTGTAAATTCTGCTGTTCCAATTGATGTTATAAATGTAAAAGATGTTACAACACAAAGTGGAAAATTAGAAATCAACGAACTTTTACAATATGTTGCACCGTCATTCAATGCCAACAAACAATCAGGTTCTGACGGAGCTGACCACGTTGACCCTGCTTCATTAAGAGGTATGGGACCTGATCAGACTTTAGTTTTGATCAACGGAAAAAGAAGACACCAATCTTCTCTAATCAATTTATTCGGAACGCGTGGACGTGGAAATACCGGTACGGATTTGAATGCAATTCCGGCAGCTTCTATTAAAAGAATTGAAATTTTGAGAGATGGTGCTGCAGCACAATACGGTTCTGATGCTATTGCAGGGGTTATTAATATCGTAACTAATGACAATGTAAATGAACTTACCGGTTCTGTAACTTATGGTGTTTTCAATACCAACGCAAAAGGCGATTTCTTACCAGGCACTCCAAATACAAAAGGATTTAGATTAGATCAGGATGGTAACGGAAATTCTTATGGAAAAGATCAGGATTTTGACGGTGGGTCCGTAAAAATAGCAGCCAATTACGGTACATCAATTGGAAGTAAAGGCGGTTATATAAATGTTACCGGTGAGTTTTTAAACAAAAACAAAACACTAAGACCTAGTTATGATTTTAGAAAAGGTTTTGGTGATGCAGAAATTCAAGGTGTGAATTTATTTGCCAATATTGCTATTCCAATTTCTGATAAAACAGAATTTTATGCTTTTGGAGGTAGTAATTTTAGAGATACTGACGCTTATGCTTTTACACGTAATGACGGGGAAAGAGTTGTTGAAGAAATTTACCCAGGCGGTTACACACCAAGAATTACATCAAAAATAAATGACAATTCGATCGCAGCCGGAATTAGAACAGAAACTTCTGGCGGATGGAAGATGGACTTGAGCAATACCTTTGGAAAAAATAAATTTCAATACGATATCAAAGGAACTTTAAATGCTTCTCTAGAAGAAAATTCCCCAACAGAATTTGATGCAGGAGGACATAGTTTATTGCAAAACACAACCAACTTTGACGTTTCAAAAAACTATGCTGATGTGATGAGCGGTTTTAATATTGCTTTTGGAACTGAATTTAGAGTAGAGCAATTTAAAATTTTCGCTGGTGAAGAAGGCTCTTACACTACTTACGACACCAACGGGCAACCAATTACCGACCCAACAACTCAAAGCGCTCCTATAGATCCTATTTCTGGAGAACCAAGACCGGGAAGCTCACAAGGTTTCCCTGGATATAGCCCTGCAAATGAGGTAAACGAAAGCCGTACTAACTTCTCTTTATATACGGATGCCGAATTAGATGTTACCGAAGGTTTTATGGTAAGTGGAGCTGTTCGTTTTGAAAACTACAGTGATTTTGGAAGTACCTTAAACGGAAAATTAGCTTCAAGACTTAAACTAAGCGATCATATTAATATGAGAGGATCTATTAGCACAGGTTTCCGAGCGCCTTCATTAGCTCAGGTTTATTATAATTTACGTTTCACTAACTTCAATGCAAGTGGCGCAACCGAAGTACTTTTAGCTCCAAACGACAGCCCTGTAACAAGAGCTTTTGGAATTGAAAAATTAAACGAAGAAAAAGCCTTAAATGGTTCGTTAGGATTTACAGGAACTTTTGGAGATTTCACAGCAACTGTTGATGGCTATTATATTAAAGTAAAGGATCGTATTGTTCTGACCGGATATTTTGATGCGAGCAGTTTAAATCTTGGTGTTTCTGAAGCTCAATTTTTTGCTAATGGTGTTGACACTAGTACACACGGTTTAGATTTAGTTTTCTCCTGGAAAAAAACATACGATTTTGGAAATATTGGAGCAACTTTAGTTGGAAACATCAATGATATGAAAATTGATGAAGTTAAAAATGGTGATTTAGATGCAGATACATTCTTTGGAAAACGTGAAAAAGCATTTTTATTAGCTTCCGCTCCTGACAGCAAATTTGGTTTAAACCTGACTTACTCAAAAAACAAATTTGACGGAGGTTTAGCTTTTACCCGTTTCAGTAAAGTAGTTTTGGTTGATTATGCTGATGAAGATGATGTATACAACCCAAGATTGGTAACTGATTTAACTTTAGGTTACAGAATTAACAAAAATCTAAAATTAAGTATTGGTAGCAATAACTTATTCAATGTATATCCAACTAAACAAGACGAACAAGGTAATACAGAGGCCGGAGGTTACTGGGATGCTGTCCAAATGGGTTTCAGCGGAGCTTATTATTATGCCAGACTTGGGTTTAATTTCTAATCAAAATTTTAAAACACATAGAAACGTAGATTTTCTCTCTTTTATCGAATTAGTATAGGTAAGAACTTATTTCGCATAGTTCTATTCTATGATTTAAAAGAGAAATGCGTTCTTTAGATCGCCTTCTATTCTTCTATGTGTTTCGAAAAAACTATAAAAACAAAAAATCCTGAGTGTTTAACTCAGGATTTTTTTATTGTTTGCTTTAAAAAATTACAGCTTAAATTCTAATGAAGTTATAATTCCTTTTTCTTCTTCCGTAGCAGTAAATCCAGATATATCCCAGTACTTTGTTAGAATTTTATTCTGTTTATTAAAAAGTGTTTTTTCTTTAAAAACATCACTTTCTTTATAAGTAAAGTTTTGTCTGTTAAAATTGGTAGTGATAAAATTATTCCGAACCTGAATGTTTTTTTTTGCCTGATCTTTTAAAATCAAATCATACGCGATTTCTTCATTTGCACTCAATAAATAATAATCTTCACCATCAATTCTATAAGTTACCTTAACTTGTGATCTGGTTAAATTCTTGGAACCTACTTTTGTTTGTTCTTCAATTTGAGCAAGATTTCCTGGCGCAATAAAAATACTGAATTCTACAATTAACTTTTTAACTGGATCATAAATAATCTCAAAAGTATCCAACGCTTTCTTAGATTTATCCAAAGGCGTAACCGACGTTATATAATACTCTTTATTATTTGGATGCCCTGTTGTCGTGAACTCGTATTCTTTTTTTGTTTTTGAATCAAGAAGAGGATCAAAATATTTTAAATTTGCATAATTCTCCATGATATTATTCAAATTATACCCCATTAAATCGGCGGAAACATCTGTTTCCAACAATCCGTAAGATCTATTTTGTTCTACTAATAAGGTTGTGGTTACTTTCTTTTGGTTTCCTTCAAACTGAAAATTTACCAATCCGTCATTATAATAAGAATATTTATTATCTAGCATAAAAAACTCCCTTACATAGACTTTTAACCTATAAGCGCTAGCTAGTTTTTCCCTTGAATTAGAAACAATTTTTTGAAGATTTTTTTCTGGTTTTTCTTTTGATACAACAATTTCCTCTAGTTTATTGTTGTTATTTTTAAGATAAACTACAAATAAATCTGGTTTTAAAGGTCCCCAACGGAGTGTCACTTTCTCATAATTGGTCTCCGAAACCTGAAGACTGGATGCACCGTTCAATTCAAAAGTTACCTTTCCGTCCTGATTACTTATTAATGTTTGTTTCGTTTTCATGATAAACACGATTGCATTTTCTATAGGCAGTTGTGTTTCAATATCTTTTACGACAATAGAATACTCGACTTTCTGAGCAAAGACAGTAGTGTTAACGAAAATAATTAATAATAGTAGTAATCCTCTCATAGGCAATTGTTAGAATATTATCATCAAATTAACAAAATAAATAATTAAGTAACAGTAAACTACCGCAAAAAAATCAAAAAAAACTTATATTTATAAATAAAAAAAATCCTGAGCATAATACTCAGGATTTTTAAATATCTAAATTTTAATTTAAAATCGTTATTATCCGTGTAAAAATGCTTGTCTGTTCAACAAAGTTTCTTCATCTTCAACATGATTATCATCTGGCACACAACAATCAACAGGACACACAGCTGCGCATTGAGGTTCATCATGAAAACCTTTACACTCCGTACATTTTCCAGGAACAATATAATACACTTCATCAGAAATTGGAGTTTGAGCATCTTCTGCATCCACTTCAGTTCCGTCAGGTAAAATCACTTTCCCTTTAAGACTTGTTCCATCTTTGTATCTCCAGTCATCAGCACCTTCATAAATTGCTGTATTTGGGCACTCTGGTTCACAAGCCCCACAATTGATGCATTCGTCAGTTATAATTATTGCCATTTTTTTCTTAGTTACGAGTTAAAAGTTACAAGTTCAGAAATAATAATACGAAGATTTTATTCTGCTTTGTCTTATAACTTAATATAGCTTATTTTTGTGCAAAATTACAATCAAAACTATTCATAAACAAACATTATGACATTAGAAACAAAAAAAAGTGTTTTTGTTGAATTAGGAAAATTTCTAAAACAATTTTCCGAAAACGATACAAGTCGAAAATCGGATGTTCTGCATAACGATTTATTTTTTGATGATTTCGAAAAGCTGATCAATTTATCACAATCTCATAATGGATGGTACACACCTGAACAAGTGTATTTTGCCATAAAATCATGGGCAGATGCTTTAAACGAAGAAAATCTTGATAAATGGCTGTCTACGTATACTGAAGAATTTTCTCAAAATGATAACACAGAAAAAACAGTCGCACTAATTTTAGCCGGAAATATTCCGCTGGTTGGTTTTCATGATTTTTTATCTGTTTTGATTACCGGAAATAAAGCTTTAATCAAAACTTCTTCAAATGATCAGCATTTATTACCTTTTTTAGCCAAATATCTAATTGCTGTAAATGAAAGTTTACAAGATAAAATCACTTTCGTGGAAGGTAAACTGGAAAATTTTGACACTGTTATCGCTACCGGAAGCAATAATACAGCACGATACTTTGAATACTATTTCAAAGACAAACCGTCGATCATTCGCAAAAATAGAAATTCGGCTGCCGTTTTAAACGGAAAAGAATCTAAAGAAGAATTAGAAGCTTTAGGCGAAGATATTTTTCGTTATTTCGGATTAGGATGTCGTAATGTTTCTAAGATTTTTGTTCCGAAGGGTTATTCTTTTGATACCTTTTTTGAAGCTATTTTCAAATATCAGGATGTTATTCATTATGAAAAATACGCCAATAATTACGACTATAACAAAGCCGTATTTTTAATGAGCAATTTTAAATTATTGGATAATGGCTTTTTGACTATAAAAGAAGATACGAGCTATGCCTCACCTATTTCAAGTGTTTTTTATGAATTTTACGAAAACATTGAAGATTTACAGGCTCGCCTTGAGGCTGATTCTGAACAAATTCAGTGCGTCGTTAGCAACGATTTAATCAAAAATAGCATCCCATTTGGGCAAACGCAAAATCCTCAATTGTGGGATTACGCAGATAACGTAGATACTATAACGTTTTTGTTAACAACAAAGTAAAAATATGTTTAATTATTTCGAATAATTTATCGCTTTTTCAGCTCCTATTGCCGAAATTTGCATCTTTAAAATTTTCGACTATTAACAAGAACCATGAAAAAACACAACTACAGCGCAGGTCCAAGTATTTTACCTCAGGAAGTTTTTGAGAAAGCATCAAAAGCAGTTTTAAACTTTAATGATTCGGGATTATCAATCCTTGAAATTTCGCACCGAAGTAAAGATTTCGTTGCAGTTATGGATGAAGCTCGCTCCCTTGCTTTAGAGTTATTAGGACTTCAGGGAAAAGGATATCAGGCATTATTTTTACAAGGTGGTGCAAGTACCGCATTCTTAATGGCTCCGTACAACTTGATGAAAGAAAACGGAAAAGCAGCTTATTTAGATTCAGGTACATGGGCAACTGCCGCAATAAAAGAAGCTAAGTATTTTGGAGAAACTGTAGTAGTAGCTTCTTCAAAAGATGAAAATTACAACCATATTCCAAAAGGATACGCAATACCAAGTGATGCAGATTATTTTCACTGCACAAGTAACAATACCATATTTGGAACTCAAATGAAAGAATTCCCGGCAACTAACGTACCTGTTGTTTGCGATATGAGTTCTGATATTTTTTCTCGCGATTTAGATTTCTCAAAATTTGATTTAATCTACGCCGGAGCTCAAAAAAATATGGGTCCTGCAGGAACTACTTTGGTAGTAATCAAAGAAGAAATCTTAGAAAAAAACGGAAGAACAATTCCAAGTATGTTAGATTACGCTAAACATATCAAAGCAGAAAGTATGTACAATACACCACCTGTTTTTGCTGTTTATGTTTCGTTATTGACATTACAATGGATCAAAGAAAAAGGTGGGATCGCTGCTGTTGAAAAATTAAACAACGCAAAAGCGGATTTACTTTATACTGAAATTGACAGAAATCCATTATTCAAAGGTGCTGCAGCTGTTGAAGACCGTTCTAAAATGAACGTTACTTTCTTATTAAACAATGCTGATCATACTGCAACGTTTGATGCTTTATGGAAAGAAGCAGGAATTTCAGGATTGCCAGGACACCGTTCTGTTGGTGGTTACAGAGCTTCTATTTACAACGCTATGCCGATCGAAAGTGTTCAGGTTTTAGTTGATGTAATGAAAGCTTTGGAGTCTAAAGTTTAGTTTTCAGTCGCAGTTTTCAATATTATTTGATCGAAAACGTGAATGGAATACGAAACCCCTAGCCCCGATAGCAGTGGAAATCCTTTTATTTTTTTTCTTTAAAAAAATAAAAGATTGTAACGGATAGCGGGATTAGCTCCTAAATCAAAAAAGAAAAAATTATATATATCTTAATCTTCTAATCTTAACGATTAAACGATTAACCAAATAAACACATAAACTAAAATGAAAGTATTAGCGAATGATGGAATTTCTAAAAGTGGAATTCTGGCTTTAGAAAAAGGTGGATTTGAAGTTATAACTACAAAAGTAGCTCAGGAACAAGTAGCTAATTTTGTGAATGAAAACAATGTAGACGTAGTTTTAGTGCGTAGTGCGACTAAAGTGCGTAAAGACATTATTGACGCTTGTCCTGGTCTTAAAATTATTGGACGTGGTGGTGTTGGTATGGATAATATCGATGTTGATTATGCTAAAAGTAAAGGAATCCACGTAATTAATACACCTGCTTCATCATCAGAATCTGTTGCTGAATTAGTGTTTGGACACTTGTTTTCTGGTGTTCGTTTTTTACATGATTCTAACAGAAATATGCCTCTTGAAGGAGATTCAAACTTTGATGGTTTGAAAAAAGCTTACGCAAACGGAACTGAATTAAGAGGAAAAACTCTTGGAATTGTTGGTATCGGACGTATCGGACAAGCTACAGCAAAAATGGCGCTTGGTTTAGGTATGAAAGTTATCGCTGCAGATAGTTTTATTCCTCAAGTTGATGTAAAAGTGGAGTTCTTTGATGGACAATCTATTACTACAACAATCGTTTCTCAATCTTTAGAATCTTTATTCAAAGAAGCTGATTTCATTACATTACACGTTCCTGCTCAGGATGGTTATATCATTGGTGAGAAAGAATTAGCAATTATGAAAGATGGTGTTGGAATCGTAAACTGTGCTCGTGGTGGTGTTATTGATGAAGTTTCTTTAGTAAAAGCTTTAGATTCAGGAAAAGTTGCTTTTGCAGGTTTAGACGTTTTTGAAAGCGAACCAAAACCAGAAATGGCCATTTTAATGCATACTAAAATCTCTTTGACTCCTCATATTGGAGCTGCAACTGGAGAAGCACAAGACAGAATTGGTACTGAACTAGCATCACAAATTATTTCTTTGTTGAGCTAATTAATTATAACTAAATTATTTAGAAGGGATTTATTAACATCGTTTAATAAATCCCTTTCTTTTTTTGATTAAATTTGAGTTTAAATCTAATCTAAATTCTTTAAATCATGTTTGAACAATTAACACAATTAGTACAACAATACGGAGGTGATGCTGTTGTAAACAACACTGCTGTCCCAAATGAGCATAATGAAGCCGTAATTGGTGAGACTAGTAATTCAATATTCGCAGGCTTGCAAAAAATTGCTTCAGAAGGCGGTGCAGAACAATTGGCAGGTTTATTTAACGGAACAGCATCAATCGACAGCTCTAACCCGGTTGTACAGCAATTAACGCAGCAAGTGAGTGGAAATCTTGGTGAAAAATTTGGATTAAGCAGCGAGGCGTCTTCAGGAGTTGCAGCAAGCATGATTCCACAAATTCTAAGCTCCCTGGTAAATAAAGCAAAAGACCCAAATGACAGCAGTTTTAATATTTCTGATATCATTAGTTCAATTTCTGGAAATAGCGGACAGGCATCCAGCATTATGGACACCATTTCAAAATACGGAACTCAATTTGGTTTAGATCAAAATGCTGATGGAAAACTGGATGTAGCTGATGTTATGGTTGTTGCTAAAACTAAAGGTGGTATAGCTGGATTTATTGGGAAAATATTTGGAAGTAAATAAGAAAGAAGGGGCTAAGATACTGAATACTACAGTTCTGAGTTTTCTCAACTTTATAAATATAAAAAGCTGTTTCTAACAGCTTTTTTTTATGTCTTTAAAAAATATCAGCAACTTAGTATCTTAGAACCTTAGTACCTTTTCCAAAATTTATTCGTAAATTTAAGGTTCAAAAAGTAGATCATGAAAAAGATAATTTACATATTGATTATCATTTTTACCATAGTTGCCTGTTCTACGGCTTCAAAAAATAATGCGGTTGTTTCAACTTCTCCTAAATCAAATTCGGGAGTGAATGATACTGTTCGAATTGCAAATGATTCTTTAGAATACGAAGTTATTATTATAGATGTCGGTTTTAATACCTGGCTGGCTTCGCGGGCATATCCAAGAAATTATCATGCTTTGTCTTATCTGGAGCAAAAAAATTATTTGTACGTCACCGAATGGAATAATCGTGTGCTGCAACCACTACGTTATGATCCAAATTTATACGAAATGTCAATCGATTATAGACCTGACATTCATTATGGTTACGAAGTAAATTACTTGATTTACAACTATATGATTTATTTTCAAAATACTTACAAACAAAAGCTTTGGGGGTATGTTCCATCCAGATAATGTTGCTATATTTGTAATCGTTTTAAATAAAGCATGGACAAATTAAAGAAACGTTGGGGTATTACCTCAAATGTACAAGCCATAATAATACTTATCGTTTTTGCCATCACAGGATCGGCATCTGCGTGGCTGTCTAAACCTTTTTGTGTATTGCTGGGCATCACCAAAGAAGATTTTGGTGGTTGGTTTACTTTAATTCGTTTGTTGATTATATTCCCGATTTATCAGGTTTTGCTGGTAGCTATAGGAACTGTCTTCGGCCAATTTCGCTTCTTTTGGAACTTCGAAAAGAAAATGCTTAAAAATATGGGACTCGGATTTCTTTTCAAAGACTAAATTTCATCATTCCTTTTTTGAAAATAATAGGTATAAATCCACGTAAGTGTAAATGATGGAATTATATCTGTAAATGGAATTATCTCTTCGACAAAAGTCAGAATACTAGCCATTTTCCCTACTCTTCCTTTATACATTCTAGTCATGATAAAAGCGGCGATTGGTGCCCAAATCACATCTGAAAATTCACCAATTAATGGAATGCTGAAAGAAATCATACCAATTCCATCCAAAAGCAAACCCAAAAGGAGTTTTCGCATTTTATCTTCTTCCTTTATTACTTGTAAATCTTGCATTTTTTTTCCTTTAGAGATTATTCGAATTTAAAAAGAAATTAACTAACTCATTTATTTCTAATACTTATTTTTTTCTTTAATTACCACTCGTTCAATTTTCAAGCCAATTATATTTTTCAAATTAGAATTTGGAATTTATCCCTAAACTTCAGGATTGGAATTTGATTCTAATCAGAATCTTTGTTTCTTTGTAGAAACAGTTTCAAAAATGATACACGCAAAAAATATACATAAATTCTACGATCAGCTTGAGGTTTTAAAAGGAGTTGATCTGCATATTAAAAAAGGAGAAATTGTTTCTATCGTTGGCGCTTCAGGGGCCGGAAAAACAACCTTATTACAGATTTTAGGAACTTTAGATAAACCGTCAAAATCAGAAAGTGAAACTTCATTAACCATTAATGGAGAAAATATTTTGGGGCTGAATGACAAAACATTATCAAAATTCAGAAATTTAAATTTAGGTTTTATTTTTCAATTTCATCAACTTTTACCCGAATTTACAGCCTTAGAAAATGTTTGTATTCCAGCTTATATTGCGGGTAAAAAACCATCTGAAACAGTGGCAGAAGCCGAAAAACTCCTTACTTTTTTAGGATTATCACACCGTATCAATCATAAACCAAACGAACTTTCGGGTGGAGAACAACAACGTGTCGCTGTAGCGCGAGCTTTAATCAACAAACCAGATGTTATTTTTGCCGATGAGCCTTCTGGTAATTTAGACACCCATTCTGCCGAAAACTTACATCAGTTATTTTTCCAGCTTCGTGATGAATTTGGACAAACCTTTGTCATTGTAACTCATAACGAAGAACTGGCTAATATGGCTGATCGAAAATTAATAATGGTAGACGGACAGATTAGTAATTAGGAGTTTTACTTCGTCAGTCACTATCGCTCGTGTCCTGCTGTCCTTCCAAATCTTTTGTACCGATCACAAAAGGATTTTCTCCCGAGACTTTGGGACCAGTAATGGCTAGGGCATTCAAATAACAAGAACTTTCATTTAAAATGAACCAAAAAGAACTCAAAGAATTCCTCGACGAAAAAGTCATTCAATATAACAATCAGGATTTTATTGAGAGCGATCCTGTGCAAATTCCGCATTTATTTACTCAAAAAGAAGATGTTGAAATTGCCGGTTTTTTAAGCGCTACCATTGCCTGGGGAAATCGTAAAATGATCATCAAGAATTCACATCAAATGATGGAATTAATGGGCAATACACCTTACGATTTTGTTATGTCGCATTCTAATGAAGACTTAGAGCGATTGGAAAACTTCGTACATCGTACTTTCAACGGAAAAGATTTCGGTGGATTTATAAAGGGATTACAGCATATTTATAAAAATCACAATGGTTTAGAAGCGGTATTTGCTAAAAATCAGGATGAAAATAGTTTACAGAAAAGCATTCATGAGTTCAAAAAAATCTTCTTCGAAATTGATCATTTACCGCGAACACAAAAACACATTTCAGATCCATTAAACAATTCGGCAGCAAAAAGAATCAACATGTATTTACGCTGGATGGTCCGTCAGGATACAAAAGGTGTTGATTTAGGTATTTGGAAGACCATTTCTCCAGCCTCGTTATCTTGCCCACTCGATGTTCATTCGGGAAACGTAGCCCGCAAATTAGGCATCCTCTCGCGAAAACAGAATGATGGAAAAGCTTTAGCTGAATTAGATTTTAAGCTTCGTGAAATGGATTCAAAAGATCCGGTAAAATATGATTTTGCCCTTTTTGGACTAGGTGTTTTTGAAGGCTTTTAGTCTGAAAATCAACTCTTAATATTCGGATTTCTCGCTTTTTTTTCGTAATATTACGATATAAAAGCTGCTTATATGGAATATGTTATCCACAACATTAAACATTACTATGTAATTCCGTTTTTTTTAATTTTAGCTTTAGCTCTGGTTATTATTCTATTATTGAATAGAATCTATTATCAATATAATTTACCTTACCGATATCACGTTACACTTGAATCACAGCGATTTTTAACTGAAATCACATTATCAAACCATGATAAAAATACAATTAAACAAAAAATAGCCGAATTTAAATCTCAGATTCCAATTCATAAAACATGGTGCAAAGAGATACTTGTCGAGGATCTTATCAAAATAAAAAATAATCTGAAAGGTAAAACAGCCAAAAACATTCTTATAATTTATAAAGCATTAGATTTAAACCACTATTCTGCCAGTTTAATTCGGGACTTTAGAAAATATAAAAAATACGAAGGAATTCGTCATTTTCAGGCCTTAGGTTATAAACCTGGGGTTTCACTTTTACAAAAATACCTGTTTCATCCCAATAAAGTAATTCGGTCTAATGTTAATGTTGCTTATTTAGCCCTTTCAAAAGGCGATTGGAAAGCTGTTGGCAAAGTTCCTATTAAACGATCTATCATAGCCACTATAAAAGTAATGGATGTTTTGCACAAGGAAAAAATTCCACAGCCAATACATCTCGATCTTTGGATTCAGTCTCAAGATCCGATGGTTTTAAAATTAGCCGTAATGGCCATGGTATTTTATAATTACCGAAATAAATCAGCCGAAATAATAAAATTGCTCTATCATGAAAACAAAGCATTAAAAGTAGATGTAATTACGGCTATTCAGGACCTGTTTTTAGAAGAAGCTGAGGATGATTTATTGTTCTTATTGCATAATGAACCACTTGAAATTCAGCTGGAAATGCTCGAAGCGCTCGGCGTTATAGGTTCTGAAAAAACAATAGCTTTTTTAAAAAGTGAAATTCCTAAGCAACAAATAAAAGATATCAAATTGAAAATGGTTTGCTCCCTAAATAATTTAGATCCTGTAGATTTAGATTTATTAGGAAACGAGGATGCTGACACACAAAAAATGATTAATCACACTAGAAAGTTAGCGTTATGATATATGATTTTTTATCTTATCTGGTTCGCATTTATGATATTTTTGTAGCGACTTTTTCTCTTGGCTATATTCTATTTTATATTTTTCTGGCAATATTATCGTATTGGGCCATTATTAAACATTTAAAAGAATTAAAATATCTGGAAGAAGAAGTTCTCCTCCGCTCTAACCATATCTGGGGCGTTTCGGTTGTAGCGCCAGCCTTTAATGAGGGAGTGAATATTGTGTATAATGTAAAGTCACTTCTTTCCTTAACATATCCAAAATTTGAAATTATCATTGTAAATGATGGAAGCACTGATGACACACTTGAGAAATTAATTACCGAATTTGATTTGGTTAAAATTGATTTTTATTATCAGGAAAAAATTGTGACCCAACCCGTAAGAGGGCACTATAAATCTAAAAACCCTGTATATTCAAAACTGCTGGTTGTCGACAAAGTAAACGGAAAAAGCAAGGCAGATGCCTCTAATGCCGGAATTAATACGTCTCAATATCCGCTATTTTTATGTACTGACGTCGATTGTATTCTAAAAAGTGATACAATCTTAAAATTGGCAAAACCGTTCATGGAAAATGAAACGCGCGTTATCGCAAGTGGTGCAGGAATTCGGATCTCGAATTCCTGTGAAATAAAAGAAGGTTTTTTATTTAAAGTGCACTACCCAAGAGAATGGTACCCGTGTTTTCAGGAATTAGAATATGTTCGTTCTTTTATATTTGGTCGAATGGCATGGAGTCAAATAAACGGGCTTCTGCTTGTTTCTGGAGGATTAGGGATGTTTGATAAAGATATTGTCATAAAAGCCGGAGGTTATTGGCATCAGTCTTTAGGTGAAGATATGGAGTTGATAACCCGAATGAGAAAGTACATGCATGACAATAAAGAAAAATTTTTAATCAAATATATTCCGGAATCACTTTGCTGGACAGAAGTTCCCAGTACAAGAGAGGTATTTTTAAGACAACGAATCCGCTGGGCAAGAGGATTGATACAAACACTATATTTACACCGTAAAATGTTTTTAAATCCAAAATACGGACGAACCGCTTTTCTGGTTTTGCCCTTTTTTTTCACCTTTGAATTTTTAGTTCCTATAGTCGAACTGGTGGGCATCGTAACTTTAATCTTCAGTTTTATATTTCGTACTACTGATTTTCAATACCTTTTAATAATTACGACAATAATTTACCTCTTTTATCTTTCGATAACGATAATATCTATTTTAATTGATGAAGTATTATATAAAAGTTACGCGAATTACAAAGAATTACTAATGTTGATTGGAATGGCAATTATTGAACCTCTTGTATATCATCCCATAAACGTATATGCTTCATTAAAAGGTTATTGGCATTTCTTTTCTCAAAAAGAGCAAAAATGGGGCGTTATGGTTCGAAAAGGTTACGAAAAACCCGTTAAAAAATAATTTGAAGATGAAAAACATTAAAATAACCTATTTAGCCAGACTGTTTTTTTGCTTGTTGTTATTTTCTAATCAAAATACAAAAGCACAAAAAAAAATAGATACTGATAGTCTTTTGACTGTCATTGTTACAGATATGAAAACAAATAATCCTGATTATCAACTAAATATTCAAAGAGCCTTATTAGGAAAGAAACTGGCTCCCGATTATCTTGATTTTCATTTGATACTTGGTCGAAATTACGATTTGACCAAAGTAAAAGACAGCGCCCGATATTATTATAATTATGTTATTGATAAAAATCCAGTTTATGAAGATGCTTTTCATTACTTGATTAATTTAGATATTGAAGAGAAAAAATATGATGAAGGTTTAATTTTAGTAAACAAAGCCATCGAATTATACCCTGTTAATAAAACTTTCAGACTTAAAAGAATTGGAATTTACTCCCTGCAAAATGATACCGCAAACGAAGAAAAATACCTAAAATCGATTCGGGCAAAATTCCCTGATGATCCTGAAATTCAACAGCTATTGTATGAATTATATTCTAAAATAAATTTTGACAGAGTTGGCGCCTACTATAATATCACCACTATTGATCGTGATGGAGTTGGGCCTTGGCATTTTGTAAGTACCGACTATGTAAGGCAGCGTTCCTGGGGAAGTTTGATTGGCCGAGTCAATTATGCCAGAAGATTATCTTCAAGTGCTGTTATGTCAAGCGGTTTACAGTTTGAAGCAGAATCCTACCTTTTCGCTAAAAAAAATAACTATCACTATATTGATCTTGCCTACAGTCAGGATGATGCTTTTCCGGAATGGCGGTTTGGTTATTCTTATTTTCATACCTTTAAAAAAGGTTGGGAAGCCGATTTGGGAGCCCGTTATATCATAATGCAGGATAACAGTGATTTAAAAACACTAAATATTGGTGTTGGAAAATATTTTGGTTCCTACTGGGTTAACCTAAGATCTTACATTCAAAAAGACGGAACTTCATTTACGGCAACTTCCAGATATTATTATAAAACAAAATATGATTATGTTACGCTTATTGCCGGTTACGGAACTTCACCAGACGACAGGACAAGATCTGCAGAATATGAAGCAAGAATGTCTTTACGTTCTTATCGTTTAAGTGCCGGTTTTTTTAAATTGATTAAAAGCCACTATATTATTGGAATTCTAATTACAGATAACGAACAGGAATACACGGCAAATAAATTTCAAACCGAACTCGATTTTGCCTTTTTATTGCAATACAAATTTTAAATATTATGAAAAAAAGGTACTTCATCTATTTAGTTCAACTCTTTTTTTTCTTACTCAGCTACACCACCATGGCACAATCTGAAATCACTTTATCGAACAAAAACAGTATTATTTCAAAGTCTGAAGATGCCCGGAGTCCTGCTATGCTTTTAAAAAAATACCTTGATAAGGCGTTTGCAAAACCTTTTGGTGAAATCTCAGAAAATAGTAACGACGATTCGTCTGCCATAATCTTAGAAATCACAGACCAGGAAAAACTAAAGGCAAATGAGTTTATCATCAAAAGTGATTCAAAATCAATTTATTTAATAGCACAGAATCCAAAATATCTTCGTTATGCCGTTTATACTTTACTTGAAATTTGGGAGTTTAGAAAATTTACTGGGACAGAAACCTATATTCCAAAAGTTGAACAGCTGACATTTTCAAAAAACAGCAAAAAAACCTATCAGCCAGCATTCGACTACAGGGCTCTTTTTTATCCTGACTGCTATGACGAAGATTTTAGAGATTGGCATAAACTTGATTGGCAGGTAGATGATTTTGGTATTTGGGGACACTCGTTTAGTATTCTGGTTCCGCCAAAAGAATATTTCAAAAGTAATCCCAAACTTTTTGCCCTATATGAAGGAAAAAGAAATGGAGAATCTTTGTGTATGACCAATGATACTGTAGTGGATTTGGTTGAGAAAAAAATGACTAAAATTATTGCCGATACACCCAATGCCCAGTTTTATTCAGTAAGTCAAAATGATGATGTGGTGTATTGTGAATGTGCAGAATGCAAAAAATTGAATGACAAATATGGTGGTCCTCAAGGCTCTTTTTATTATTTTTTAAATAAAATTGCCAAACATTTTCCAAAAACAAAAATCACGACACTCGCCTATTTACACACTCTAAAGCCACCAGTAAATTTAAAAATCGAGCCTAATATTTATACTATTTTTTGTCCGATTGAATTAAATCGCGGAAAAGCAATTACAGCTCAAAATTCGGCTTCTTTTGTAAAAACGCTGGAAAACTGGAGTATAACGTCTCCGCATTTATTCCTTTGGGATTATACGGTTCAGTTTTCTAATTATATGTCACCTTTTCCCAATTTTGAACCTTTTCAGAGCAACTATAGACTCTTTAAAAAAAATAAAGTAAAGGGTATATTTGTTCAGGGATATGCTGATATTCCAGGGGATTTTTCAGAGCTAAGGCAATATCTTCTGGCCAAATTACTGTGGGATACTGATATTGATATTAAAGCCGTAACTGCCGATTTTTTGAGAGGTTTCTATGGAAAAGCAGCACCATTTGTTGGAAATTATTTGAATCTTTTAACTGAAAATCAAAATAAAAACAATGCATTTTTAGATATTTATTCAGGTCCTGTACAAGCCAGAAACACTTTTTTAACTCCGGAAGCGATGGATCAATACGATCAATTATTGGAAAAAGCGTCTAACGCAGTTGAAGACGATAAAACACTAAATCTCAGAATTAAAAAATTACGTTTAGCGCTGGAATTTGTCTATTTTGAACAATCCAAATTTTACGGAAAAAACCAACATGGAATGTTTATCGTAAATGATAAAAGCGAAAAAGAAGTAAAAAAAGGTTTAACAGAAAGAGTTCTGAAATTTACAAAGTCCTGCAATGAATTTGGAATTTATGAATTAAGTGAAGGCGGACTTTCACCAGATAACTATTACAAGGAATGGCTGGAAATTTGCAAAAACGCCACAACTCATTTGGGTGAGGATTTAAAAGTAAGCTTCATAACACCACCGTCAGATGATTTTAAGGGAAAAAGAGCTGTCGGTTTAGTTGATGGAAACAAAGGCTATAAAGACTTCAATATCAACTGGATTGGGTGGTATGGAACGGAACCTTCACTTGAAATCGAAACAAAACAACTAGATTTTAATACGTTGAAATTAAATTTTCTGGAAGATCAGAGGCATTGGATTTTTACACCGAAAAAAATATTGATTTATGGTTATGAAAATCAAAAATGGATACTTTTAGAAGAAAAAACTTGTGATAATTTAACTGAAAATGACCAAATTACAACAAAATCATGGGAAATTTTAAGTCAAAAATTTAGTAGCTTTATAAAAATAAAAATAATTATAAAACCCCAAACGGAACTACCTAGCTGGAGGAAACGAAAAAACAAAAAACCTATGCTAATGATGGATGAAATAGAATTATATAAAAAATAAAAGCCAACATGAATAGCAGCGAAAAAAAAATTCTTATTATCGATAATGATGAAATGACTATCGAAATTCTAAAATTTATTTTAAAAAAAGAAGGTTATAAAATAAGCATTGCGAAAGATGGAGTAAATGCCTTAGAACGAATTCCGATTATTATGCCCGATTTGGTCATTACTACTATAATCATTCCGCTTAAATCGGGATTACAAATTATTAGTGAGATCAAACAAAATTTCAAAAATATTAAGGTTATTGCACTTTCTTCACTTGGAGAAGAAGAAAACACCGTCGAAGAAGCTTTTGAATTGGGTGTTGATGATTTTATTGCAAAACCATTTAATCCAAATGAGCTTTTATTACGAATAAAACGATTTTTATAGCAATTTAAAGTCTAATTTTGAGAAATACGAATGCCCCAAACTATCGTAATTTCTAAGAAACATCAATTTTTCAGCTATTTATAGCTATCTTTGCACAAAATTTAATGCAAATGAGCACTTTCGAAAAATTCAATCTTCCAAAATCAGTACAAAAAGCAATCGACGAATTAGGATTTGTTAGGCCTACTCCTATTCAGGAAAAATCTTTCTCTGTGATTATGTCTGGACGAGATATGATGGGAATTGCACAAACCGGTACAGGTAAAACATTTGCTTATTTATTACCTCTTTTAAAATTATACAAATTTACACCAACGAATACGCCTAAAATTGTAATTCTGGTTCCGACACGTGAACTAGTTGTTCAGGTGGTAGATGAAATCGAGAAATTAACCAAATACATGTCGGTTAGTACGCTTGGTATTTTTGGTGGAGTAAACATAAATACGCAGAAAAAAGCGGTATACGAAGGAGTAGACATTTTAGTTGGAACACCTGGTAGAATGATGGATTTGGCTTTGGATGCTGTAGTTCGTTTTGATGAAACTCAAAAATTAGTTATTGATGAGTTTGATGAAATGCTGAATTTAGGTTTCCGTACGCAATTAACGGCGCTTTTGGCGATGATGAAAACCAAACGTCAAAATATTCTTTTCTCTGCAACCATGACTGATGAAGTTGATGCTGTGTTGAATGACTTTTTTGATTTTCCGGAAGAAGTTACTCTTGCCGCTTCAGGAACTCCGCTTGAAAATATTACTCAGATCACTTATAATGTTCCGAACTTCAATACTAAAGTAAACTTACTGAAGCACTTATTAGAAACAAATGAAAGCATGGAACGTGTTTTGGTTTTTGTGAATAATAAAAAGATCTCAGATATGCTTCATACTCGTATTGAAGAAGATTTTGAAGGTCAGTTTGGTGTAATTCACTCTAACAAATCTCAAAATTACCGTTTGAGCACTATGGCTGAATTCCAGGAAGGAAATCTTCGCGGATTGATTACTACTGATATTATGGCGAGAGGTTTGGATATTTCGAATATCTCTCACGTAATAAACTTCGAGCTTCCTGAGTTTCCTGAATTATATATGCACAGAATTGGGCGTACAGGTCGTGCCGATGCTACAGGAACTGCCATTAGTTTTATCACACCACGTGAAGAAGAATTTAAAGTGGAAGTGGAAGTTTTAATGAATCAGGAATTAGAAATAGCTGAGTTCCCTGAAGAAGTTGAAATTTCGGCAAAATTAATTGAACCTGAAAAAGACAAACAGCCCATTAAGTTTTTAATGAAAAAAGTAAAACTGGATGGTGACGGTGCTTTTCATGATAAAGCTAAAAAGAATAAGAAAGTTAACCTTGGAGGACCTTCTAAAACAAAAAAGAAAACACACGGATCTGTCAATCGAAATATGTTGAAAACGAGAGACAAGAAGAGAAAAGATAAGGATAAATAGATTTTTATAGGAGCAAAGGTTCAAAGGAACAAAGCGACAAAGTATAAAAAAAAGGCTCAAAAGTACAGAATTAAAAAACCTATGTACCTTTGAGCCTTTGTAGCTTTGAACCTATTCTAATTATATTTTCGTAAACACCAATCCAACCGGTGAACACAATTCAATTCTTTTTCCTGTGTCAGTAAGTTTTCCCGTAGTTTTATCCCTTTTAAAAATAACAATATTATTAGTGTATTGATGTCCTACTAAAAGATAATTTCCTGTTGGGTCAATTGCAAAATCTCTTGGACCTTTTCCTAAAGTACTTTGCTGTTCAATCAATTCAATTTTTCCGTCTTTAAGAATCTTATAAACAGAAATATTGTTCGCATCTACTCTGTCTGTTACATATAAAAACTTTCCGTCAGGTGAAATTTTAATTGCTGCTGCACCGGTTCCACCTTTAAAATCTTTTGCCAGTATACTTGTTTCAGCAATCTTTTTCAAGCTTCCGCTTTTATCATAGCTAAAAGTTGTCAGAGTGGCATCTAATTCCTGAATTAAATAAACAAATTTACCATCCTTGCTAAATGTTAAATGTCTAGGTCCACTTCCTGGCTTTACATCAACACTCCCTTTCAAAGTAAGCATTTCGGTTTTAGAATTCGGATTGTATTTATAAATAAACACTTTATCCAAACCTAAATCATTAGACAAAACGAATTTTTTATCTGGAGAAAACATCACCATATGTACGTGTGCTTTTTCCTGACGCGCTGCATTAGGTCCTTTTCCTTCATGTTGAATAACCTGCTGCACTGTAGTAATACTTCCATTTGTCTGTTTCTTAAAAACTACAATATTACCTCCAGAATAATTGGCAACAATTACATTTTTATCATCATTTATTAAATGACAAGGATCAGCTCCTAAAGCTTTATTCGTATTTAAAAAAGTAACTTTTCCTGATTTTGCGTTATATCCAAAAGCGCTAACCGCACTTTGATCTCCATTCTCATTTACAGCATATACAAATTTGTTGTCAGCTGAAACTGATAAATAACTCGGACTAATAACACCTTCTGAAGAATTTTTAAATTTAAATTCACCTGAAGCTGCATCGAATTCATAAACATAAATTCCCTTGCTTGGGCATGTATTAGTATACGTCCCTATCAATAAATTAAATTTATTCTGGGCCTGAGTGGTAAAAGCTAACGCTGAAAAAAGCAGCATATATAATCCTTTCATAGTTTTTTGTGGTTTTTTGAATATGCTAAAATACTCAATAATATTGTTAGAAATTACATTTTTTGTTACAAATGAATTATCAAAAGTTACATTTTTCCAATTCAATTTTAATCTATTAAACCATATTCTGAATATAAGTTCATTTTAATTTTTCCTTGCTTATAATCTCTTATATTCCCTATATGGTTTAACTAAAAATTTGTATTTTTGACCAGCATCTACAAAACGTAGTGAAGTAAATCGAAGCCAGAATGCATTTTAAACACCCCGAAATTCTATACTTTCTGTTTTTATTGATTGTTCCAATTTTGGTGCATTTGTTTCAATTACGACGTTTTAAAACTTCTTATTTTACAAACGTCAAATTCTTAAAAGAACTGGCTGTTCAGACGCGTAAAAGTTCTAAAATCAAAAAACGATTATTATTAGCAACACGATTACTATTATTGACTTGTGTGATCGTAGCTTTTGCCCAGCCTTTTTTCGAAGCCAAAGACAGTAAAAATGCATCAAACGAAATGTATATCGTTTTGGATAATTCTTTCAGTATGCAGGCTAAAGGCAAAAAAGGGGAATTATTGAAACGCGCAGTTCAGGAATTACTGGAAAACACACCTGAAAACGCGCAATTTTCATTATTAACCAACACTGAAAACTTCTGGAATACCGATATAAAATCTTCAAAAAGTGCTTTACAGAATTTAAAATACAGTGCCACACCTTTCGAACTTTCTTCGATAATGGCAAAAATAAAAGCGCATAAATCGGCACATAAGAAAGATATTGTTATTATTACGGATGCTGTAGGTTTAGCCGAAAAAGATGTAAAAAACATTGATTCTGAAGAGAAGCCTTATTTTATAGTTCCGGAAGCAGAACAAAAAAACAATGTTGCCATTGATAGCGTTTTCATCAATCAGACTTTAGAAAATTTCTATGAAATCGGAATTAATTTATCAGCTTATGGCGATGATTTTAAACCCATTTCAATGGCCTTGTACAATCAAAATAAACTGATTGCCAAAACCATTATTAATTTCGACAAGAAGAAAAAAGAAATCAATTTTACCATTCCAAAAGAAGCTTTCCATGGATATGTAACTATTGAAGATAATGGCCTGACATACGATAACAAACTATATTTCAGCATTTCAAAAGCTAAAAAAACAAACGTTATCAGCATCGGAGAACCTGAAAAAAGTAATTTCTTGTCACGAATCTATACTTAGGCGGAATTCAATTACCATAATTACTCAATAAGTAGTTTAGACTATAATAGTCTTGAAGAGCAAAATACCATTATTCTAAATGAATTAATTGAAGTTCCACAGGCTTTGCAAACCACTTTGAAAGCATTTGTTTCTAAAGGTGGAAATTTGGTTGTGATTCCTTCTGAAAAAACTGCTGTCTCAAATTTGAATTCTTTTCTTGGAAATTTTGGAAAAGTTCAATTTGGAAATCTTGAACCTAAAAACAAATTAATTACAAAAATCAACTTTGATCATCCTTTGTTTTCAGGTGTTTTTGAGAATAAAATCACGAATTTTCAATATCCTAAGACAAATAGTTCGTTTGCTATTTCAAGTCCGTATCCTGCAGTTTTATCTTATGAAGATCAAAGCGTATTTGTAACGGCAATTCAAAATCCGGTTTCTGGAATTACTGTTTTTTCAGCACCTATAAATTCAGAGAATTCAAACTTTCAGCAATCGCCTCTGATTGTACCTCTTTTTTATAAAATGGGACAGAATAATCAAAAAACGGGTGTAAATGCGTTAACGATCGGCAATAATCAACCTTATTTTGTTGATGTTTTATTGACGAAAGATGCCATTCTGGAAGTAAAAGGAAACGAAGATTCTTTTATCCCTATTCAACAGATATTAAACAATAAAGTAAAATTAACTTTCAACGACTTTCCTGAAACAGCTGGAAATTATACTGTTTTTGACAAAAAAGAATCGATTGAAAACCTGAGTTTCAATTACAAACGAAGCGAAAGCGATTTGAGTCTGGTGAATACCAATGTAGTTTCCGATTTTAAAACTGCCGATACAATTTCGACCATATTTAACACCTTACAAACTGAACGAACTGACAGCCAAATTTGGAAATGGTTTGTTATCTTTGCACTGTTATTTTTAGCATTAGAAATGGCAATTATCAAATTTGTAAAGTAAAGCTTAGGTTTCTTTAGAGCATCTTACTTTTTACAAAAATCATTTTACGATTTAAGTACAAAATAAATTTATCTACATATGAAAATAATCATCAGAAGCGCCAAAATTATCGATTCAAAAAGTCCGTTTCATAACCAGACTGTTGATCTTTTAATTGCAGATGGTTTAATAGAAAAAATAGGAACTTCAATTCTTGATATTGAGGATACAACCGAAGTGAAATTTGATAATTTACATATTTCTCAAGGTTGGTTTGACAGCAGTGTTTCATTTGGAGAACCAGGCTATGAAGACAGAGAAACCATTGCAAACGGCTTAAATGTCGCTGCAAAAAGCGGTTTTACAGGCGTGGCTTTACAACCCAACTCCTTCCCTGTTATCGACAATCAATCACAGGTAAATTTTGTAAAAAACAAAGCAAACGGTTTTGCGACAGAACTTTTTCCAATTGGAGCTTTAACCAAAGCAAGCGAAGGAAAAGATATGGCTGAATTGTTTGATATGAAGAAATCGGGAGCAATCGCTTTTGGAGATTATAATAAAAGTCTTGATAACGCCAATCTGCTAAAAATTGCTTTACAATATGTTCAGGATTTTGATGGTTTAGTAATTGCTTATTCGCAAGATGCTAACATCAAAGGAAATGGAGTTGCCAATGAAGGAATTGTTTCGACAAAACTAGGCTTAAAAGGAATTCCGAATTTAGCTGAAGAATTACAAGTGGCCCGAAACTTATTTTTATTAGAATATTCCGGAGGAAAACTTCATATTCCAACAATTTCTACAGCAAAATCAGTTGAATTAATTAAGGAAGCTAAAGCCAAAGGATTACAAGTTACCTGTAGCGTATCTGTACATCATTTAGTTCTTACTGATGAAAAATTAGAAGGATTTGATACGAGATTTAAAGTGACTCCACCATTGAGAACTGAAGCCGACAGAACGGCTCTTGTAAATGCTGTTTTAGACGGAACAATTGATATGATTACTTCAGATCATAACCCAATTGATATTGAATTCAAGAAAATGGAATTTGATACGGCTAAAAACGGGACAATTGGTTTAGAAAGTGCTTTTGGAGCTTTGTTAACTGTTTTGCCTTTAGAAACTGTAATTGAAAAGCTAACTTTAGGAAAAGCGGTTTTCGGAATCGAAAACAATTCAATTGCTGAAGGTTCTAAAGCTAATTTTACTTTCTTTACGCCTGAAGGAAAATCAACTTTTACGAAAGAAAATATTCTTTCAAAATCTAAAAATTCTGCCTTTTTAGGAACTGAAATTAAAGGTTCAGTTTACGGGATTTTAAATCAAAATAAACTCGTTACAAAATAATTAAAATGAATAATTCAATACAAGAGGGAAAATCAATCGCTATAACCAGTTACATTTTGATCATTGGTGTTTTAATTGCGATGTCGATGAACTCTGAAAATAAAAATAGTTTTGCCTCTTTTCATATCCGTCAGGCTTTAGGATTGTCTTTGACATTTATCTCTTTCGGAGCTATTATAAGTAACTTTGATAGCTTTATGATCACTTTTCCAATGTGGATCTGTATTTCTATTTTATGGACTTATGGAATTTTTAGTGCTATTCAAGGTCAGACAAGACCAATTCCGTTAGTTGGAAATCTTTTTCAAAAATGGTTTAAATCTATAGGATAGATTAAATTCCAATCCCCTGTTTCGGGATAAATTCTAAATTCCAAATCTTTGTGAAAGTTTAAAACCTCCACAAAGTTGAAAATTCAAAATTCACTACTTACAATTCACAATTAAAAAAATGAATCTATCTTTAGAATATAAAATACAAGAACCAAAAGTTATATTAGACAAAAATCCCGTTTTAATTTTATTACACGGATACGGAAGCAACGAAGCCGATTTATTTTCGTTTGCGACTGAACTTCCTGATAATTACTATATCATTTCAGCCAGAGCACCTTATGATTTACAGTACGGAGCTTACGCTTGGTACGCAATCAACTTTGATGCTGATCAGAATAAATTCTCAGATAACGAACAAGCCAAAACTTCACGCGATTTAATTGCTAAATTCATTGATGAATTAGTTGCAAATTATCCGATTGATGCTAACGATGTTACATTGATTGGTTTCAGCCAAGGTTCAATTTTGAGTTATTCTGTTGCACTTTCTTACCCAGAAAAAGTACAGAGAGTTGTGGCTATGAGTGGCTATTTTAACAATGAAATTATCAAAGAAGGCTTCGAGAAAAACGACTTTAAAAATCTAAAAATATTTGCTTCACACGGAACTGTAGATCAGGTTATTCCGGTAGATTGGGCAAGAAAAACACCTGCTGTTTTAGAAAGTTTAAATATTCCAATTACTTATAAAGAATATCCTGTTGGACATGGTGTTGCGCCACAGAATTTCTTTGATTTTAAGAATTGGCTGGCTTCTTAGTTTGCAGTTTACAACAATCTAAATCCTAAAAAAAATGAACATTACAAAACTTGAAAATCCAGCGTTAGTCTTAATCGATATTCAAAAAGGATTTAATGATGTTTCTTATTGGGGTGGCGATCGCAATAATATAAATGCAGAACAAAAAGCTGGTGAACTTCTGGAAATTTGGAGGGCTAAAAAACTACCCATTTTCCATATACAACATTGTTCATCAAATCCAAATTCAATTTTAAACGAAACAAATCCGGGAAATGAATTTCAGGATGTTGTAAAACCGATTGAAGGTGAAACCATCATCAAAAAGAACGTAAACAGCGCCTTTATCGGAACAAATTTAAAAGAACTACTTGATGATGCAAAAATTACAAATCTTGTGATTGTGGGATTAACAACAGATCATTGTGTTTCTACAACTACGAGAATGGCTGGAAATTTTGGTTATTCAACGTATTTAGTTGCTGATGCAACGGCAACTTTTAATAAAAAAGGCATAAGCGGAGAAGATTTTTCTGCAGAAACAATTCATCAAACTGCTTTAGCAAGTTTAAATGAAGAATTTGCTCAGGTTGTCACTTCTGATTTTATAAAAGAAATAGTTTAATAGAAACTCCTATATATAAAAAGGCGAGAAATAGTTCTCGCCTTTTGTATTTTATATTAAGATGGTTTTTAATTTTTAAAATTGCTATTCTCCTGTATAAATAATCTTCTCTCCTTTTTTCAAAACATAACCTTTCCATGGAATTAACTGTAGATCGTCTTTTATCCAGGAATCGCCTTCTGATTTTCTTTCCAGAATAATAGATTCTTTTTGGGTATCTAAGAAAAGTTCTGCTTTATCTCCTTCAAAAATTACGTAGGCAACTGTTGTATAGGTTTTTCCGTCTTCAGCGTGAGATAATTTAGTACTGTTTTCGAAAATTCGGATGCATTCCTTTTTAAGAATGGACCAGGTATAACCTGCAGAAGCTTTACAGCTATGAGAATCTGAATCTCCTCCAACAACAGTCGGAGAGCTAGTATCTTCTTTTGCAGCTTTTGTAGTTTCTTGTGAAGGCTTCTTTTCTTCAGAAACTTTTTTGGCACAAGAAAATGAAAGGCCAATAATAATCGAAAATAAAAATATCTTTTTCATAAATCCTATTTTTTAAAGTGGGGGTAAAAAATAGCATTCTAAACACTATTTTTGATACAACCAACTTTGATTAACCTCAAAAGTAATATTATCATCGTTATCAACAAAATATTTTAACAAGACTTCTCCCCATAATTCTCCATTACTATAATCTGCAATGATCCATCTGTGGTTTAGAATTTTTATTTTATTGATGATAAATTTGTTAGGACCAATTTTATCCTGACCAGTATAAGGATTTCCGTTTGGATTAGCATTTAAATCCAATAATTTTTCGGTTACAACCGGAATCAATTTTTCGTATAAAATTACTTTTCCACCAGAAGCGCTGTTGTCAAAATAATTCTGTGCATTTTCATTGTGTTCTAAAGAAAAATAGTCTGCTTCTGCCAATTTTCCTGACACTAAATTGATACTATCTCTTAGCTTTTTAGTTGTTTTATCATATCTTTCCTGACCAAATTTTACTTCTCTGCTGTAAAACATATAAGTAAAAATATTCATTAGTATCGCAAGGATAAAAAGGTAAAGCATTAAGGATTTTTTCATTTTGTGTATTATATTAAATTGTAATTTCTAAATTATCATAAGCCAGAAAGACGTTTTCAGGAAGTTGTTTTTGTACCTCTTCATGAAATCCCAGAACATGGCTAATATGCGTTAAATACGCTTTTTCGGGCTTGACCAAATTTATAAAATCAAGTGCTTCCTGCAAATTGAAATGTGTATCATGAGGTTCTACACGCAAAGCATTCACAACCAAAACTTTCAGATTTTTCAATTTTTCAATTTCGGCATCTTCGATTGTTTTTACATCGGTTAAATAGGCAAAATCATCAATGCGATAACCAAAAACCTGCAAATCACCATGCATTACGTTTACAGGAATCGCCATTTTATCTCCAACAGCAAACGGTTCGTTATTTACAACTTCGATCGTTTTAACGCTGGGAGCGCCTGGATATTTGTTTACGGTCTCGAAAACATACTCAAAACGACGTTTTAGATTATCAATTACACGTTCGTGTCCGTAAACCGGGATTTCTCCCTGACGGAAATTAAACGGACGAATATCATCTAAACCGGCAGTATGATCTGCATGTTCGTGCGTAAATAAAATAGCATCGAGTTTTCGACAGCCACATGAAAGCATTTGCTGTCTGAAATCAGGGCCGCAATCGATTACATATGAGTGCTCGTCCCATGTAATCCAGATGGATACACGAAGCCTTTTGTCCTTAGCATCAGTGCTTTTACAAACGGGATGATCGACCCCAATAATCGGGATACCTTGAGAAGTACCAGTGCCTAAAAAATATACCTTCAATTGAACTTATTTTTTTTACAAAAATAGGATTATTTCTCTTTCATTAGAAGCCTAATTTGCTAACTTTGTAACAAATCTATTTAAAATAAAATGGGTACAGAAATAAAACTCAAAGGTGACAAGGTCATCGAACAGATTCCTTCTATAAAAGACAAAGCGTTACGCATTAATTTAAACGAGAATATTTACGGAACATTTGCTGAAATTGGTGCTGGACAGGAAACTGTAAGACATTTTTTCAGATCCGGAGGTTCATCGGGAACTATTGCAAAAGCAATGTCTGCCTATGACAAAGATTTTAGTGACGCTGTTTACGGAATTGAAGGCGACGGTCGCTACGTTACTGAAAACCGACTCAAAAAAATGTTAACCTTTGAAGGTGAACTTATTGAAGAGCGTTTAAGTAGAGAAAAACATCCAAACAAACTTTTCTTTAGTTATGCCAATACGGTTGCCACTATTGATTTTGCCAAACAATTTAAAGGTCACGGCTGGGTTGGAATACGATACCAAATTGAACCAGACGAAGCTTATAACGAAATTATTCTTCACATTCGTTTTAAAGAGACTGACGCCCGACTACAACAAGAAACATTAGGGATTTTAGGTGTAAACCTAATTTACGGTGCTTTTTACAAATACAATGATCCAAAACGATTACTTCGTTATTTATACGATCACTTAGACAAAGACCAGCTCGAAATCGATACTATTAACTTCTCAGGACCTCGTTTTGCTGATGTTGATAATCGTTTAATGAGTTTACAATTGGTTAAAAACGGAATGACAGATGCCGTAATGTTTAACCCTGAAGGGAAAAACGTATTGCCTGCCGCTGTATTATACAAGAAAAACCTTTTGGCCTTTAGAGGAAGTTTCCGTCCGGTTACGAATGTAAATCTTGATATGTATCAGAAATCATTAACAATGTTTCTGGAAGAAAACAAGGTTGAGAAAGATAATACTTTAGTTGTTTTTGAAATTACACTTTCTAATTTACGCTCAGACGGTGAAATTGACGAACGTGATTTTATGGATAGAGCAGAATTGCTTTGTTCATTAGGTCAAACTGTAATGATTTCGAACTTCCAGGAATATTACAAAGTTGTTGAGTACTTCTCAAATTATACCAAAGCCAGAATGGGATTAGCAATGGGTGTAAACAACTTAGTGGATATTTTTGATGAGAAATACTACCGTCATTTAAGTGGTGGGATACTGGAAGCTTTCGGAAAATTATTCTACCGCGATATGAAAGTATTCTTATATCCGATGTTGGGAGAAAATGGTGAAATTATTACTTCTGATAACTTAAAAGTACATCCAAGGATGAAAGAATTATATAAATTCTTTAAATTCAACGGAAAAGTAGTTGACATTAAAGATTACGATCCAAACATATTAAATGTATTCTCGAGAGAAGTTTTGAAAATGATCAGCCAGGGAAAAACGGGTTGGGAACCAATGCTTCCTTCCGGAGTTGCCGAAATTATAAAGGAACATCACCTTTTTGGATATCATCCGGAAAAGGAATTAGAGCAAAACACTCAAGAATAAAAAAATCCCCAAAAGAAAAATTTTTCTTTTGGGGATTTTTTTATGTTTCAAGTTTCAGGTTTCAAGTTTCTTTAGTTACACGAAACAACACGGAACTTGAAACAAATAAAACCTGAAACCTGAAACAAAAAATTTATTTCAAAATCTGCGAAGCGTGTTCTTTTGTTTTTACTTTTTCGATTACTTCTTCGATAATTCCTTTTTCGTCGATCACGAAAGTTGTTCTGTTGATTCCGTCATATTCTTTTCCCATGAATTTCTTTGGTCCCCACACTCCAAAGGCATTGATTACTGATTTATCTTCATCAGCCAGTAACGGGAAAGGAAATTCGTATTTGTCTTTGAATTTTAACTGTGCTTTTTGACTGTCGGCGCTCACCCCTAGAAGCTCATAATTATTTGCTTTAAAGCGCTCAAAGTTATCTCTTAGATCACAAGCTTCTGCTGTACAACCTGGCGTACTTGCTTTTGGATAAAAGAAAACTACTAGTTTTTTTCCTGCATAATCTGCCAGTTTATGTGTTTTACCATCCTGATCTACTCCTGAAAAACTTGGCGCTTTATCTCCTGCTTTTAATGTTATCATGTTGTTATTTTAGATTTTAGTTTTTTTTTTTAGAACATAGAATAAAGAGTCAAGAGTGAAGATTTGACTCAATATCTCAATACCTTCTACTTATAAATTATAACTCATAATTTTTAGCCCATAACTTTTGCCCCAGATTGCAGTGAAAACCCCGGAATTGTGAAAGCTTACATTTTTTTGCATTAAGAAAGCGACCGGAGGAAGCTCTTGTTAATGCTTAAAAATGTTGCTTTAACAATGAGGAGTTGAAACGGAAAGCTGGATTAGGCACATCATTAAAATTATACTATTTTTACGAGATTAAAAATACGGAAATGAATAAAGAAGCCCGCGTACAATTTGTTATAAATACGTTAAAAGAACTCTACCCTACTATCCCTATTCCGCTTGATCATAAAGACCCTTATACCTTATTAATTGCAGTTTTGCTATCGGCGCAATGTACCGATGTGCGTGTGAATCAGATTACACCATTGCTTTTTGCGAAGGCCGATAATCCTTATGATATGGTTAAAATGTCGATTGAAGAAATTAAGGAAATCATTCGTCCTTGTGGTTTATCGCCAATGAAATCGAAAGGTATTCATGGTTTATCGCAGATTTTAATTGATAAACATAACGGAGAAGTTCCGCAAAGTTTTGAAGCACTTGAAGAATTACCTGCTGTTGGACATAAAACTGCCAGTGTTGTAATGTCTCAGGCTTTTGGCGTTCCTGCATTTCCGGTAGATACTCATATTCACAGATTGATGTATAGATGGAATCTTTCGAATGGGAAAAACGTGGTTCAGACTGAAAAAGATGCTAAAAGACTTTTTCCAAGAGAAATATGGAATGATTTACATCTTCAGATTATTTGGTACGGGAGAGAATATTCACCTGCACGAGGCTGGAGTTTAGAGAAAGATATTATTACCAGAACGGTTGGTAAAAAATCAATAATAGAAGAAGCTGCTAAAAAATAATTTAGCAGCTTCTTTTTATTTACATGCTTCCTTTTAAGGCATTGTATTCATTTGTCATATCTAATGACCTGTAAATACCTAAAAGTGACTTTGTCGCATCTGTATTTTTTGGTTCTAAAGTAAGGGCTTTTTTAAGAAATGGAATTGCACTACGGGCAATATCATCTTTCTTAGCATTTAATTTATCGTATTTTTGCATCTCTGCCGCCGAAGTTCCTAAAGCCGCTATTTCGTTAGCTAAATCTTTTTTCTCTTCTAGCTTCAAATAAGCCATATTAATATAGGCATCAACATTATTAGGATCAAGCTCTAAAACATAATTATAAATATTTTCTGATTTGGCGTACTCTTTTTTCTCCAGATAAGCATAAGCTAAATTACCATTGATCTCTATTTTTTTAGAAGGAACTGACTCGGTTCTTGGTTTTTCATAAAATCCTTGCTGAATAGCAGACTCTCTGGCTTTTGGCGAAACAAAAACGTCTTCTTCTTTTGTTTTCTTGTTTGTAGCGTAATACAAAACCCCTTTTCCAGAATAATTAATCTTTTTTAGGTGTTCATAATATTTAATGGCTGTGTCAAAATCCTTTGCATTTAAAGAGGAAGATGCTGCATTACAAAGATTTAACGTGTCTTTCTTATCAAACAAATACACTTTATAGCTTTTCTCGGCACTTTCTTTGAATTTACCACTATTAAAATCGGCCATTGCTCCATTAACAAGGCTGGATTTCATTTCTTTTAATGCGGCATTAGCTTTAATAGTAAATTTGAATTTTCCGGATTCATTCTCGTACAAAAATACATCCTGATACGCCTGCGAAGCCAACGTGAAATTATTAGCAGCATCTATATTTTTGACAGCTAAATCTTTTAATACATTTCCTTTTAAAAAATAAAAATCTGATTTAGCTTCATCAGCTGCATTAAGAATGAGATATTCTGTTTTATTTAAAATCGCCAGCGCTTCCTGGCTTTTTCCTTTATCATAAAGAGACTGTGCCTCTTTGATCTGGTCTTGTTGAGCGAATGCTCCAATATTTATCAGTAAAAAAAATGATAATATCTGTAGGTTTTTCTTCATTTGGGTTTGGTTTGGTTGTTAAATGCCTCGGTTTTTTTTGAACACTTTATGCAGAACAAAAGTCTAAGAAGAGTAGTTCAGATAAAATTTATTTTGCAACTGAGAATAGCTGGCAAAACACTCCATTTCATCAATGTTTTTATTTAAAACATTAATACGCTTACAACAAACAAACAAAACAATTCAGTGTAGTTTTTCTTCATAGATTATTGGTTATTGGTTAAACATTTATTATTTGACATCATTGTTAATTATCTAATCATTTAGTTGTTTTAATACGAAAAAGCACCTTACTTACCTAAATTAACGGCATTAAAACCAACTTTTTTAACTAAAATAAAACTAAAAACCGAATAAACAAATAAATTTTAACCTAAATATAACATTTTAACTAAAGCACGAGAAAAATCACACAAAAAGTGGTGTTTTGATATTACAGAAAACAAAAAAGAAATAATAATCTTACTTTCTGTTTACTTAAAAATAAAAAAACTCACTATCTGCATTTATTTGCAAATAGTGAGTTTTTCAAACCAAAAGTTAATTGGTTTTAAAAATAAACATCCGACTAAAATAGTGGGCTGTTTAATTAGCTATAATCTCAAAACTTTTATCTTTAACTTTCACCACTGTTAATGCTTGTGAATAGTTTAGTAAGAAAGAAACAACTTCTTTCTTAGGTTTTAGATTTTTAGAAGCTAATTCCTTCTTAGAGTAAATTTTCGCCATACTATAAATATGTTTATATAAAGTATAACGAGCTAATATTCAAAATAGTATTAGTTGGTTAAAATAATTTGATGTTTATCAATTATTTTTCTCAAATTCATTAATGCATAGCGCATTCTCCCTAGTGCCGTATTGATGCTAACATCCGTAAGTTCAGATATTTCCTTGAAACTCATATCCTGATACATACGCATTACCAACACTTCTTTTTGATCTTCGGGAAGTTCTTCGATTAATCTTTTTAAATCTACTTCGACCTGATCAACGATCATTTTTCCTTCGATAGTGAGAGAATCGTCAGACATTACAGAAAAAATAGAAAACTCTTCTGTTTCTCTGTACATTGGCATTTTTTTAGTTTTACGAAAGTGGTCTACAATTAAGTTGTGAGAAATACGCATAACCCAAGGCAAGAATTTACCTTCTTCATTATATGAATTGCTTTTTAAGGTTTTGATCACCTTAATAAAAGTGTCTTGAAAAATATCGTTTGAAATATCTCTATCAGCAATCTTTGAATATATAAATCCATATATTTTAGACTCGTGCCTTTTAATTAGTATCGAAAGCGCAGTTTCATTGCCTTCGATATAATTTTTTACTAATAGAGCGTCTGGAATATGCAGATCAGCCATAATACTACTTTTTTAGTTTTTATAATTTGGAGTAATTTTTCTAAAAAGTAATTTTATTGTATAGGCGGATCTTTTTTTAGTTTATGTTAATATCGTGACCAAATTTAACAAATAATTATTTTAAAAAGCAAATAAAAGCGAGAATAATTAATAGAAATATAGTAAAAAAAATAAACAAAAGTTAAACTTTATCGATAAAGTGCGTTAAAACATTAGTTTTTACGAATAGCGATGCTATAAAAAAATAGACATAAATAACTTACAATTAAATACTTAAGTTATTTATATCTATGATTTAGAAGTTTTAATTGCTATTGATATACACGTATGTAATCTACATAATACTTTTGCGGTAATACCTTATCATCTACATCAGGGCCTCCAAAATTACCTCCAATTGCTAAATTAACTATGATATAAAAAGGCTTATTAAAAGGCCAGGTATTTTCATTTTTTTCTGTTGGATTAAAAGTATATACTAAAGTACTATCTACAAAAAAATCAATTTTCTCTTTTGTCCATTCAATTGCATACACATGATATCCTTCTTCAATATTAGGGAAAGCTGTTCTTTTAGTATTAATTGTATTTCCATGACTGTCTTGTGTATGCAAAGTGGTGTATACCATGTGAGGATCTCTACCAATGTATTCTAAAATATCTATTTCGCCGGTTTTTGGCCAGTGTACCTCATCAATATTTGCACCAAGCATCCAGAATGCCGGCCACAATCCATGACCAATTGGTAATTTTGCTCTTGCTTCTATTCGTCCGTATAAAAACTCTTTTTTACCTTTAGTGGTAATTTTGGTAGAAGTATATTTATTCCCTTCTTTTCTTGCCTCTATTACTAAATTTCCTTCTTTAAATTCGTGATTTGTTTTGGTATAAATTTGTCTTTCATTATTACCAAAACCACATAGATTTGGACAACCATCACCAATTTCAAAATTCCACTCTTTTTCGTTTAAATTTTTGTCATTGAAATTTTCTTCCCAAACCAGTTTTCTTTTTACTTCTTGTGCGAAACAAAAACTGCTAATTAATAGCAATACCATTATTTTTTTCATAGTCCCATTTTAAAATTACCAAAATTAAGAAGGCCAGCCTAAACTGACCTTCTCATTTCATTATTACTAATTAATCTATAATCTATTGATATACTCTAACGTAATCAATCTCCATAGAAGACTGCGTGAAAGCCGCATCAATATTACCTCCCAAATTACCTCCCATTGCGACATTTAAAATTAAGAAAAAGTCACTATTAAAAGGTAAAGTGCCATCATTAGGAACAGAATGAATTTGAACATCATCTACAAACGTTGTAACCGATGCCGCACTCCAGATTGCTTTATAAACATGAAATTCTGTTGAAACATTCGGAATTGTTTTAGAACCTGTATTTCCTTCTCCTCCTGAATGTCCAGGATAATGAAGCGTGCTCAAAATAACATCCTGATTTTTTCCAACATGTTCCATTATATCAATTTCTCCACAGGCAGGCCAGGGTTTAGTTGCATAATTTTGTCCCAGCATCCAAATTGCCGGCCATGTTCCTACACCAATTGGCAATTTAGCCCTAACCTCAACTTTTCCATAAGTAAAGGCAAATTTAGCATCTGTTTTTAATCTTGCCGAAGAATATTCTGCACCGCCAGAAGCTTCTTTTTTCGCAGTAATTTTTAGATTTCCGCCTTGTACAATTACATTAGTTGCTGCGTTGGTGTAATTCTGCTTTTCATTATTTCCCCAACCATTATCGCCTTTGCCTAAATCATAGTTCCATTTTGTTGCATCGGGAGCTCCGTCTGTATTAAACTCATCTGACCAAACTAGTTCCGTAAAATCTGCTGGTGGAGCCTGAGTTGGTTTGGTAGTTGTAAAAATATGGTACCATGCCAAACTTGAGTTTCCGCCCATAACAGCTCTAACCACCATTCTGTTTTCTGTAATTGATAAGATCTCATAAGAACTTTGACCAATATAATAACCCATAAATCCACCATCAGAGAAGTTTAACATTGTACCTCTTGTTTGTGTTGCATGATCAGGATTTTTGGTTACAACAGATTCAGATGGACTTAATGAAACTGTCTTAACTCCTGATGCATCATAAGCTAAACAGTCATCTCCGTCTCCGCTTCCTCCTGCTACATTTTTGAATGCTGCATTAAAGAAGGTTGCTCCTCCATTATCCAGTTCGAATTTCAATTGTTCTCCGACAAGAGAGAACGTCAATACGTTATCATATAAGCAGCTACTTGTTGGCGATCCTGCTTTTTCAAAAGGTGCAGCTGAATAATAGTTTGAATAATAATTTTTAGTAGCATCTCCATCATTTTGACCTACTCCTAAATGTGCTGGTTCAGAGGCTGACCAATACCATTTTTTAGATGTCCCGGCAGTAAGGAACTGTACAGCTTCGTCATCACTAAAATTACTTAGAACAGCAACATCTACAGTACTATTTGTAGCTATACCTCCTTTTCCTGTTGCAATTACTGTAACCGTATAAGTATTTAGGCCTGTTTTTGTAAAACGCTTAGTAAACACACCGCTTGGAGAATTTTCTGAGGTTCCGTCACTAAATACATATTTATAAGATATCGCATTATCTGCGGTTGCAACCAGCTTTACCAATCCTGAACCATCTCCATCGGGAGCATCGGCAGTTTTTCCGACAACTTCAGCTGTTACTTTAAGATTTGATGGTGCTGACAAATCGCCAAATGCATAATCATCTTTCTGGCAACTTACTGTCAAAAATAGTGACAGTAACGCTATTATATTTATAATTATTTTTTTACTCATGATTTCGTTTTTTTAGTTGGATTGTTTAATGTCATCAAAATAATAGGTCTTTCCTGTGCCGCTAACCCCAAAATCAAAGAATACTACTACTCGCTGAAATTGATTGGCCGTTGTGGCTCCATCGAAATCAAAAGTTAGTTCTTCCCATCCGTTTGCTACTGTTGTAGTTGCATCTACTTCTTTATTAATGGAACTATCGGACATGTTCTCAAACTTCATTTTAACTACTATTCCTGCCTGAGGTGACCATACTTTCATCTTCATTTTTTTGAAAGTTGAAAAATTAAGCGGACTTGCCAATTCGATGAATGATCCTGCCCAGGTTTCAGCTCCGTTTCCTTTTGTTAAAGCTCCTACTTTTGCAGATGTATTTATTCCTGTTTTATCCGGATTATCACCTAATACTGAATTTGCTCCTCCAAAACTGGTAAATACATAAGTCAATACAGAAGATTCAAAAGTTAATGGTAGTTTTACAGTTTCAACACCTGCTGTTAATTCAATATCGTCGAAATAATAATCAGCTCCCGTTCCATTATTTCCAAAATCAAAGAATACTACTAATCTTTGATAATTCTTAGCATTATCTACTGCAGAGAAATCAAAAGTTAACTCTTCCCAACCGTTTGCAATTGTATTAGTTACATCAACTTCCGTATTGATATCAGGATTTGTTAAGTTCTCTAATTTCATCTTAACTACAATTCCCGCTTTGGGCGACCATGCTTTAAGTTTGATTTTTTTCAAAGTTGAAAAATCAATTGGAGCGCCTAATTCTATAAAAGAACCGGCCCAAACTTCTGAACCTGCACTTTTATTTAACTTAGCCACTTTTGCGCTTGGATTTTCTTCGTTTACACTTGGATTATTAGCTACAGCTGTGTTTGCTCCTCCAAAATTATTAAACGCATAATTAAGCGTTGTAGACTCAAAATCAACAGGTAATAAAACCGGATTCGATATTGTAATTGTTTCTTCATAAGTTGTGCTTGCAATACCTCCGCTCAATGCTACCACTTTTACTTTGTACTCTCCAACACTAGCATAAGTATGTTTAATGGTTTCACCTTCCATGAAATCTGTCGGGGTTTCATTTGGAGTTTCACCAAAATATACCTGAAAGAAAGTTTCTAAGTTTGCTTTTGCTGTAACTGAGGCTGACAAATTATCTCCTGTAACATGCGCCAAAGTTACTTGCAAGTTAGTTGGTGCCAAAAATGAAACAGTTACTTTCTGAGTTACTTCCGTTACTTTTCCATTAATTCCCATCGCCTTAATTTTGGCCTGATAAACTCCTTCAGGATATGTATGATTAGCGGTAGCTCCCGGCGCCAGATAGTCTGATTCTGGGCTTCCGTCTCCAAAATTTACTTTGTACTGTGTAACACCTTCTCCTTTAGGCAAAAAAGTGACCTTACCTGAATTATCTTGTGCTATGGTGGTCAAAGCAGATATATTAGATGGTGCACTTATGCCATCTAAATCAATATTGCTGCTTTCATCGCTTGAACAACCGCTGAAAATTGTTAGAACGAAAAGACTTATAATAAAATGTATTTTTTTCATAATAATGTTTTTTTAATATCCAGGGTTTTGTTGCCAATTTCCGTTTGCAAATTGAATTTCTTCAATTGGAAGGGGAAATAACTCATTTTTGTTTGCTGTAAAACCAGGTATTTTCCCAACTGCTTTTCCAGTCCTTACCAAGTCGAAGAAACGATGTCCTTCTCCCAATAGCTCAACTCTTCTTTCTGCCCAAATAAAATCAGTAAGAGCAGCTCCAGAAGCTGATATATCATGATTATTATCTCCAAAAGCACGTCTTCTTACTTCATTCAGGTATGTTCTTGCTTTTCCATCATTACTTCCGCCTCGGTTATACGCTTCTGCAGCCATTAATAAAACATCTGCATAACGTATGGCTCTGTAATTATTTGGATTTGTTAAGTTCAAATCTCCCTGAGCTTCTGAGCTTCTTTTTCTTGGTAAATATTTTCTGTTAAAGTAACCTGTGTCTTCATTCCCTTTTCCAAATGAAACCCCTTTTCCTCCATCATAATTTGTATTTGCTGCTGCCCAGGCCTCAATATCCAGTATGGCAACATCTTTACGCTTGTCTCCGGCTTCAAAAGCATCTGCCGCTTCTTTAGTCGGAACATTGAAACTAAATCCAGAAGAAAAAAGTGGCCCTGAATAATTTCTTATTCCGCTAAAACCTACTGCTACGTTACCTTCACTACATTGTAAACATCCAAAACCTGCTCCTTCAACATCTGTATATTGTACTTCAAAAACAGATTCAGTTCCATTTTCGCCGTCTAATTCAAACATTGCATTATAATCGGCTTGCAGACTGTATTTCCCAGAAGTTATTACGCTGTCAAGAGCTGCAGCCGCCTCTGCAAATTTATTTTGGTATAAATAAGCTTTTCCTAATAATGCCTGAGCAGCGCCTTTAGTAACACGTCCTTTTTGAGATGCCGTTGGAGATAAATTAGCTGCAGCGAAAATTAAATCTGCTTCAATTGAAGCATAAACTTCTTCGACTGATGCACGTGGCACTGTTTTTTCATCTCCAATTTTAAATCTAGCATCTCCTTTCATCGGGATTCCTCCAAACCATTTCACTAACTCAAACTGGTAATATGCTCTCAGAAAACGTGTTTCTGCAAGTAGTTGGGTTTTTCCCTCAAAATCTGTTTTATCCTGAAATTCAAGGATATAATTCGCTCTTTGAACTCCTGCAAACATCCAGTTCCAGATATCTCTTAAATTGCTGTTTGTCTGCGTATGAATCATATCGTCTATTTGCTGAAAACCTATAACGTCTGTTGGGCTTTCTCCTCCTGCTAATGTATTATCAGAAGCAATTTCACCTAATAAAACATTTACATAAGATGACTGAAGCAAATCATACGTGGCAACTAATGCCTGATCGTAATCTGCTTTTGAATTAAAGTAATTTTCAGAATCTATAGAATATTCTACCTTTGGATCTACGAACTCATCTGAACAAGAAATACTTATTGTCGAGAAAAGAGCTAGCGTTATAATGGTTGTAAATAAATATTTTTTCATTTTAATTTAAATTAAAAATTAATGTTTAAACCCAATAAATAGGTTCTCGGAATAGGATAAAATCCGTAGTCAATTCCTCCACCGATTGGAGCTCCATTTGAAGCTCCGGGATCAAAGCCTTTGTATTTGGTAAATGTGTATAAGTTATTTACACCTGTGTAAATTCTTAATTTTGTAATTCCGGCCTTCTGAGAGATGTTTGGACTAAGGGTGTAACCTAATTGAATGTTTTGAATTCTAAAATAAGATGCATCTTCTACATAATAATCTGAAAAAACAGTATTTGCTGTCGCTCCCGTAGTAACTCTTGGTGTAGAATTGCTTGTTCCTTGTCCTGTCCATCTGTCTAATACGTAATCTAAACGATTTGCATCTGATAATGTTCTTTCGTAATTACGAACCATATCATTCCCTACTGAAGCAAATGTATAGAGAGCAAAATCAAGATTTTTGTAATTTAACTGTACATTGAAACCCATTGTAGCATCTGGAATTGGATCTCCTATGTTGGCTTTGTCTTTTGTATCTATTACTCCATCACCATTTGAATCTACATAACGAAGATCTCCAGGAGCTGCATTTGCACCTAATGCCAATTGTGAAGGATGTGCATCAACTTCAGCCTGATTTTGAAAAATTCCATCCGTTTTGTATCCGTAGAAGTAACCTAATGGTTTTCCTACTTCCATGCGTGAAGGTGCAGGCTGCCCTACTCCAAAATTTCCGCCTTCAATAAAACCGGTTCCATTATTTACTTCTAACACTTCATTTTTAAGAAATGTCACATTGTAACCTACACTCATTGAAAATGAATCTGAGAATTTCTCTTTATAATCGATCGAAAATTCAAATCCGGAGTTTCTAACTGACCCTGCATTCAAAGTTGGGGCACTTGCGCCCGGAGCACCTGTACCTGTAATACCTGAAACCGGAATATTAGGAATCAATAAATCATTTCGTGTATCAATAAAATAATCGGCAACAACAAATAGTTTGTCGTTTAGGAATTTCATATCCAAACCAACATCAAATTTTCTGGCTTCTTCCCATTTTAAATCCGGATTTGGTACTTGTCCAGTTGCTATTCCGTTTACCAATGCGCCATCAAAAACATAAGTCGCCTCACCAGTCAAAAGTCCTAAATAGCCATAGTTAGGAATTTGATCATTTCCTAAAGTTCCATAACTCGCTCTTAATTTTAAGAAGCTTATTGCTTTTGATTCTCCAAAGAAACCTTCGTCAGAGATTACCCAACCTCCTGTAAAAGAAGGAAAATACCCTACTTTGTTTCCAGGACCAAATTTGGTCGAAGAATCACGACGTAACATTGCTGACAATAAGTATTTACCTTTATAATCATATTGTACTCTTCCAAAATAAGACAATCTTCTTTGGTCGTACACGTATGAACTATTAGTTAAAGTTTCTGAAATTCCTTTTGTTAAAGAAATATCTGCAAAATCCCAAGAATTATTAGGTACATCAAATCCTGTTGCAAAAAGTCCGTTACCCCATTCTTTAAAAATAGTTGTACCAAGAGTTCCAACAATATTATGATTATCAGCAATTTTTGTATTATAAGTTCCAAAAAGGTCAAATGAATAATTATTATCATTTACAGCACCTTGCGTAACCGAACTTCTTTGTACATCAAAAACTTTTCCGCCATAGCTTATTTGTTTGCCAAAGGTTTTGGATTCGCTGTTTGAAGTATTAAAACCTATAGAACTTGAAAGTACAAACCCTTTAAAGATTTTATAATCCAAACCAAAATTTCCATTCAGTTTTTTATAATTATAATCGTTATAAGTGTTCGCAATTTGTGCTAACGGATTAATAATTTCATTTCCTAATCCTGTAGTATTTGGCACTAAAGTAAAATCGCCGTTTGCATCATAAGGAGTTAAAGTTGCCGGTACGTTCAAAGCATTAAATAAGACAGATCCAAGTCCATTCTCGTTTAATGTATTTCTGGTAAAATAAGTATAAATCACATTGGTTTTCAATTTGAATTTATCACTTAAATCAGCCGTTAAACCTAATCTTGCCGTGTTTCTTAAAAACCCCGATTTGTCGCCTCCAACAATTCCTTCCTGATCTAAATGCGAACCACTTATTGAGTACGCAATTTTTTCTCCACCACCTGAAATTGTCAAATCATTACTGATGATTGGAACTCCATCTTTAAATACTTCATCCTGCCAGTCTGTACCATTCCCTAAACCGCTTACATTTGGGTAAGGAAGCGCTTTTCCGCCATTTGCATAACTTTCATTTAATAAAAGCGCATATTCAGTAGCGTTTAGCATTGGTAATTTTCTAGATGTATACTGAAACCCTGTGTAGCTGTTTAAAGAAACTTTGGTTTTAGTATTCTTTTTTCCCATTTTAGTTGTCACCAAAATAATTCCATTTGCTCCAATCGTTCCGTAAATAGCTGCCTGAGCATCTTTTAAGACCGTAATTGTTTCAATATCATTTGGGTTAAGTAATCCCAAATCTCCCACATAACCATCAATAATAGTTGTAGGTCTGTTTTCGCCATTTGTAGCTATACCGCGAATACGAATATCGAGAGGTGCACCCGGCGCACCTGATTGCGTCGTAACATTCACACCAGACATTGTACCTTGTAATGCCTGCTCAATTCTTGCCGGTTTCAAAATATCAAGCGTCTTACTGTCTACTACAGAAACAGCTCCTGTAACTTCTCTTTTCTTTTGACTACCGTAACCAATAACTACAACTTCTTCAAGAGATTTAGTATCATCGCTCATTTTAACTGTAATTTTTGGACCTGAAACAACAACTTCCTGTGTTCGATAACCAATATAACTTAGAACAATTGTGGTGCCGGTTGAAACACCAGAAAGTTTAAAAGATCCGTCAAAGTCTGTGGTTGTACTTTTTGAAGAATTTTTAACTTTTACATTTACGCCTGGTAATGATAACCCTGCGCCATCTAGTACCGTTCCGTTAACATCAAAAGATTGCGAAAACGCAAAAGATGTAAACAGTAATAGTACGGTTAGTAATAATTTTGATTTCATAATTAGTTAGTTTTTATTGAAAGATAAATTTATCTGATCCTATTAGGAAAACGATAAAATTAACCTCAACAAAAAACATACATCACAAAAAAAATATCACTTAATTATGTATATATCAAAAAAACCCTTGATTTAGCTATAAATTACAAATGTTAATTTCTTTAACAAAAACACCACAAAAGCACAACAAAACGTTAATGTTGAGGTAATGTATAGTTTTTTGAAAGCGATTTTAGACTTCCTATACAGCCAGAATATATTCGACTAAGCCAATTTCATGCTGTAAATCCATTTTTTTACGCAAACGATATCTTTTTATCTCTACACTTCGAACAGAGATATTAAATAAAGGCGCTATTTCCTTAGAAGAAAGATTCAGTCGCAGATAAGCACAAAGTCTAAGGTCATTTGGAGTTAATAAAGGGTGAAGCTGTTTAATTCTTTTCAGAAAATCTTTATCTGCATTATCAAATGCTTCTTTAAAAACATTCCAGGAATCTTCTTCCGTTATATTTTTATTAATTGTACTGATTACAGATTTGATATTTTTATTATCATCCTGACTCGTTTTCTTTAGATCTTCTTTAATAAAAGCAAGAAGTTCATTTTTACTATTTAAACTCATTGTAGAAACTGCCAGTTCGCGATTTTTACTATCGACATCCTGAGAAAGTTGTTCGTTTCTTACTTTCATTAATTGTCGTTCATTTTCTAATTCTTTAATCTCCAGTAAAAGATTATTTTCCTCAATCAATTTCTCTTTTTGTTTATGGTAGTAATTTATATAGGCCTTATTGATAAAATAGGCTAACACTAAAAACAGCAGGAAATAAATAAACCACGCCAGATTAGTCAGGTACCACGGTTTTAAAATGATAAATGTATAGGTGGCGGTATTTTGCAAAATTGTATTTGCATATCGCGCTCTTACTTTGAATGTATATTTTCCGGGTGATAAATTTTTAAAATTTACCGTGGCTTTGGTACTCCACTCGCTCCAGTCATTCTGAAAACCTTCTAATAAGTATTGATATTCTGAATTAATGTATTTATTATACTCCGGAACTGTATAATTTAAAGTAATATTATTTTCATTAGAATGAAAACTTCCCTCATTCTGAATGGCCACATTTTTCAGGATTTCATTTTGCTTGTTAATCGTGATATCGGTTACAAAAACGGTATAATTTTTAAAACTTAAATCGTCAATATTTAAAGTATAATAGCCATCTGTTGTGCCTATTAAATAAGTTGATTTTGAAATTTGGGTAATATTCTCAAAACCTAACATGGAATTGGTCAAGGAAGACGGAATCGGAATGACATTTTGCTTTAACTGATTGCTCAATTTGCTGGCAGAGAAATAATGAATATAGTTCTTAGAAAACAGCCAGATTTTATTTGAATTATCTACAATTAACTTACCTGATGTATATTCGTCCTTTTCAAAAATAGAACTCAGCAAATTATCCTTTTCAAATAATTTAGTATTTGGATTTAGCTTAAAAATCCCACCTTTGTAAGCATAATAAATCTGATTATTAAATTTAGTAAGACTTGCATTTTTTCCTTTAAGAGGAGATTTATAAGTATAAAAACCACGTGTTTTTAATAATGATTTATCTAATTTCAACCTAAAGATTCCTTTGTATTCATGACTTACATAAACATCAAAATTGTTTGTGATTTCAAAGTATCTTGACGAATAATCAAAACCTTCTATCTTGTTTTTAAAAACCCATTGATTGTTTACTTTTTCAAGAACTGAAATTCCATAATAATTCCCCTGAAGCAATTGATTTTTATTATTTGGTACAGATTCAAACTTCCATGTTCCGGAAGCTGAAGATATACTTCTGGCCGAGTCATTTGTAATGATAAAAGTTCCTGAATCATGTCCGCAAAAAAGCGTATTATCATATACAAAAAGTGACCAGACTTGTCCTTTTGTGCCATTTATAAATTTAAACTCCGTATTGTTTTGATTGGGTTTGTAAAACAACCCCTGATTCGTTCCAACATATAGCATACCATTAAAAGTTGCTGAAGCATAAACCGTTCCCAAAACGCCGGAATCATCTGTAAAGCTGTGCACCGGAGAATTAATATTAATACAATTGATTCCGTTATCTAATCCTGCCCATAAATTCTGATCCTTATCTTCAAAAAGTGATAATGCGGTATTATTACTTAACCCTTTTCGCTGTGAAATATGATATTTTAATTTTCCGTTCTTCGATAAAATAAAAATTCCATTTGAAACCGTTCCTAAGGCAAAACTTCCATCCTGAAGAAATTGACTACTATACACGAAACTCGACTTTAATTCAGTATCAACATCGGTAACAAAACGGCTTAAACTATTTCCAACTAATTTATAAATACCATCTAATTGTGTTTGAATCAGTAAACCATCATCTGTCGTGAAAATATTGACAATCGTAAATTTCTTAAGGATTGGATGATCTGAAACTAATTTTGCTTTTCCCCTTTCAATTTCAAAAAGGCCCTGCTTTATCGTCTGAAAATAGATTGCATTTTTTGGAGCAAACGATTTTATAACACCATTTTTAGGCGCAATGATTTTGAATTTACCCGTTTTAGTATCATAAATATAAATTCGGTTTAAGGATTGAAACAAAATCCACTGATCGTACTTCAGGATATTCCAAAACTGCTCGTCGTCTAGTATTTTATTTTTAATGGTGTCACTAAGCGAAGTATATTTTAATTTACCGTTTGTTTGTCTGGTCCAGTAACCAAAATTCATATAACAACCTATATAGATTTTTGTTCCGATGACTTTAACCGAGCGAATAATGGTTTCGTTTGGAGCCGGATACAATTGCCAAGTGGTTCCGTTATATTCCAGAAGCCCATCATTATTGGCAAAATACAAATAGTTTTGGTCATCCTGTGAAATCATCCAACTTTGATTTCCAGCACCATAAACAGAAGAAGAATATTTTACAATTGGCGGAAACTCCTGAGAAAACAGGAAAAAACTCATCAGAAATAATAGTACAGCTAGTTTTGTTTTCAAAATTTGGTCAGAATATTAAATAGTATTAAAGCAGTTCTAAAATAGCTTATTTTGTAATAAAAATGCAAGCTTTTAATGAATAAGATTTTGATATCAAATTTGGTTCTATCCGATTATAAATATAGCCCGCGGTTTCAACCGTGGGAAACGGATTGTGATAATGTCTTTTGGTAAATATATTGCGCTCCCACGGTTGAAACTATGGGCTATGATTTAATAGCAGTTCTACAATTTCGGCTTTTTAATAAACTATACTCCAAGTAAATCTGTTAAGATTTGGAACAATGGCATTAACAAAACTCAATTCAAAATTGATTACTTTTGTAAAAATTGACTTTTTTATGCAAATTGATCTTTCAACACTCGACCCAAAACATAATATTATCATTAAAGGAGCGCAGGTACACAATCTAAAAAATGTAGATGTCGCTATTCCCCGAAATAAACTTGTTGTCATCACTGGCCTTTCAGGATCAGGGAAATCAAGTTTGGCTTTTGATACTTTGTATGCCGAAGGACAACGTCGTTATGTTGAAAGTTTGTCATCGTATGCACGTCAGTTTCTTGGTCGTTTAGACAAACCAAAAGTGGAATACATTAAAGGTATTGCTCCTGCCATTGCAATTGAGCAAAAAGTTAACACTACCAATGCCCGTTCGACGGTTGGTACTTCAACAGAAATCTATGATTATGTAAAACTTTTATTCGCCAGAATTGGTCGTACTTACTCGCCAATTTCCGGACAAGAAGTCAAAAAAAATACGGTTACCGATGTTGTTTCTGATGTAAAAACATTAGAAATAGACAGTAAATGGCTTTTACTTTCTCCTATTCATCTGGAAGAAGGAAGACAGCTCGAAGACAAACTAAAAGTGCTTTTACAACAAGGTTTTGCCCGTATTTTAGTTGACAACGAAATGGTTCGTTTAGATGAATTTACACCCACAGAAATTCATAAATTAGATAATAAAGACATCCTTCTGATTATTGACAGAATTGTTATTAAAGACGAAGAAGAATTCTACAATCGTTTAGCTGATGCCGTGCAAACTGCTTTTTTTGAAGGAAAAGGCATTTGTTATCTTCAAGAATTGAATTCCGATAAAAGATTTACCTATTCAAATAATTTTGAATTGGACGGAATTACTTTCTTAGAACCAAATGTTCACTTATTCAGTTTCAATAACCCCTATGGTGCATGCCCGGTTTGTGAAGGTTATGGAAATATCATTGGTATTGATGCTGATTTGGTAGTTCCAAATACTTCTTTATCTGTTTTTGAAAGCGCCATTTATCCATGGAGAGGTGATAGCATGAGCTGGTACAAAGACGAATTAGTGAAACATGCTTACAAATTTGATTTTCCTATTCATAAACCTTATTTCCAATTAACAGAAGATCAAAAAGATTTGATTTGGAAAGGAAATCAATATTTTCAAGGGCTAAATGATTTCTTTAAAGAATTAGAAGAAAAAAATTATAAGATTCAGAACCGTGTAATGCTATCTCGCTATCGCGGAAAAACAAAATGCCACGCTTGTCGCGGAAAACGTTTACGTGAAGAAGCTTCTTATGTGAAAATTGGCAGTAAAACAGTTTCAGATTTAGTCGATCTTCCAATCAAACATTTGGTTACGTTTTTCAAAAATCTTGAATTAAACAAATATGAACAACAAATTGCTAAACGTTTGATGGTTGAAATCAACAATCGTTTATCATTTTTGACAGAAGTTGGTTTAGATTATCTAACATTAAACAGAAACTCATCAACCCTTTCAGGAGGAGAATCGCAGCGTATTAATTTGGCCACTTCACTCGGAAGCAGTCTGGTTGGTTCAATGTACATTTTAGATGAACCAAGTATTGGTCTACATCCAAAAGATTCTGAACGATTGATTAAAGTTTTGCTTTCGCTTCGTGATTTAGGAAATACTGTTATTGTGGTTGAACACGACGAAGATATCATGAAAGCTGCCGATATGATTATAGATATTGGTCCTGAAGCAGGAACTTTTGGAGGAAATTTAGTAGCTCAGGGAACTTATGATGAGATTTTAAAATCAGAATCTCTTACAGCTAAATATTTAAATGGAGATTTGGAAATTTCAGTTCCTAAGAAAAGACGAAAATTCAAAAATCATATTGATATTATAGGTGCGAGAGAAAACAACCTAAAAAATATTGATGTAACGTTTCCTTTAGACGTTTTAACAGTTGTCACGGGAGTTTCAGGAAGTGGGAAAAGTACCTTAATAAAGAAAATTTTATTTCCTGCTATGCAGAAAAAACTAGAAAATGCCGCTGAAAAAGCGGGTCAGTTTACAGAAATAAAAGGTTCATTTTCTCAAATAAAGCACATTGAATATGTAGATCAAAATCCGATTGGAAGAAGCTCACGATCAAATCCGGTAACTTATATTAAAGCTTACGATGATATTCGTGATTTGTATGCCAAAGAAAAATTATCTAAAATAAGAGGTTATCAGGCAAAACATTTTTCTTTTAATGTTGATGGAGGTCGCTGCGAAACTTGTAAAGGAGAAGGCTCCATAAACGTCGAAATGGTCTTCATGGCTGATGTTTCTTTACCATGTGAAACTTGTGGCGGAAAACGTTTCAAAAAAGAAATCTTAGAAATTAATTTTGACGAGAAAAATATCAACGATATTCTAACCATGACTATTGATGATGCTATAGCATTTTTTGAGAAAAATAAACAAACTAAAATAACACAGAAATTACAACCTTTACAAGATGTTGGTTTAGGTTATGTCCAGTTAGGGCAATCCTCTTCAACATTATCAGGCGGTGAAGCACAACGTATTAAACTGGCTTCTTTTCTTGTAAAAGGAGCAACTAAAGACAAAGCCCTATTTGTATTTGATGAGCCAACAACCGGTTTGCATTTTCATGACATAAAAAAACTTCTAAAGTCATTTGATGCCCTGATCGAAAAAGGGCATTCGATAATTGTAATCGAACATAATCTTGATTTAATAAAATGTGCGGACTGGATTATAGATCTGGGCCCGGAAGGCGGAGAAAACGGAGGGCACTTATTAGCAGTTGGAACACCTGAAGATATTGTAAAAGTGAAAGATTCAGTGACAGGAGTTTATTTAAAAGACAAACTATAATTTATAAAAAATTCCAAATAAAAAAATTCCAAATTCCAATAGCGATTATCCTATTGGAATTTGGAATTTTTACTTTGTGATTTAAATTGTTATGCCACCAAACATCTCTCCTCAAATGGAAAACCATCTTCATCGATAGCTACTAGTATTTTTTTCTCTTTTGATGCTTGTAAAGTAAGGTATAGCCATGCAAATGACCATAATCCTAAGGTTAGGCAAAAAATGGTAAAATTTAAACCATGATTAACAACCTTTCCTCCCTTAGAAAGAACCGCAAAAAGCATTTTATCATTTCTTTCTTCAAGCTTAAATCCTTTATGAACCTTATTTGATATCATTTTTGAAAATACTTGTAAACTTTGTTCCTGACTCAGTTGATTCTTTTTCATAACCCTCCTTTTTTAAAATTAATCTAAATACTTCTTTTTAACTTTAACAATTTTAGTAGGTATTCAATTCAGATAAAAACTTCATACTCCAATTTTTATTGCATTTAATTAGATATTCTGTCCCTAATCAAATAATGCATTGCTAAAAATTCAATATAAAATTAATTTTTATAGATTAAATAACAAAACGAATAACTGTTAAATTTCAAATGTTAACATCACGATATTAATAAATTACCTTTTTCTTAATCCTTCTTTTTAAAGTTGAAAGCAGGAGCTTCATAATCTGATTTTAAATAATTTTCAGGAATAGTTGTAGTATTTCCGTCACGTAGCGCGCTATAATGAGGCGACATAATTTCTATTCCGGCAGCATTAAAAGAGTCCTGAATGTTCTGATGTAATGACGAATAAATCCTTGGCTGTTTCGTAGGTTCTTTCGTATAAACATTTATTTGATAGGACACATAAAAATCATCAAGGCTTGTTTGTAGGACAAAAGGCTCTGGAGTTTTCAAAGTCATCTCTGTCTTTAAAGCAGCATCAATTAGTGCTTTATGTATATCCTTCCATGGCACATCGTAACCAATAGTAACCGTTGTGTGAATTAGCAATCCATTCGTTGCCTGTTTTGTATTGGCTGAAAAGTTAGTTGATGTACTAGATAAAACTGTTGCATTCGGAATCGTAATATCCTCAAACTTAGGCGTTCTGATACGCGTAACCAGTGCCGTTTTTTCGATTACTTCTCCACTTACATCACCAATCTTTATAAAATCACCAATTTTAAACGGACGCATATACGTAATGACCAGACCTGCAACCATATTGGCAATGGCATTCGAAGAGCCTAAAGAAAATAAAACACCAACAAATACGGAAACACCTTTAAAAATAGGAGAATCAGAACCTGGTAAATAGGGAAAAATAATAACCAGCATAAAAGCATACATTAATAATCTAATGATATTAAATGTTGGCATAGCCCAATCATTATAAAATCCGTCAATTTTTATGTTTTCCTTTTTAATCTCATCAAAGAAGAATTTGATAATTTTTATACTATATCTAAAAATGACAATAATAACAATAATCGTAATCAGACTTGGTAAAAAGTGTACAAAGCCCATTATAGCCAATTTTGCAGGAGTCAATATCCAACGTAACAAAGTTGTAGTATAGGCCTCCGTCGCTGGAAATATGCTAAATAAAACTGGTAATGAAAGGTAAACAATAAAAATCAGGGTAATAATCTTAATAGCTCCAAATAAACGCATCAATACAAACTGCTGTTTGTGAGGTGATAAAATATTGATGTTATTATAATTGAATCCCTTAAAATATCTATCGCTCTTTTTTAAGATTCGATATTTTATCCAATTAAAAATTTTACCAACAAAATACAAAACCAAACCAATTATTAAAATCAGTAAAACCGTGTAACCGAGGCGTTTCGGAAGTTGAGAATAATTTTCATTTTGATAAACAACCGCATTCTTTATTAAAGTTAAATTGCGTTTTGCAATAAAAGCAGGAGTTTCATTTTCGACCTTTCCATCAATATCCAGAACAGACATAATTATAAAATCACCTTTATAAGTGATATCCTGAGAAATATCTGAAGGAACAACAACAATAGAATCGCTTTCAAAAAAAGAATCATGATAGAGTTTCCTAATTTTTTCAGTAATAGCATTTGCTCTATTTTCTGCAGAAAAAGAACCTACCTTATTATAAACGTAAAAAAGCGTGTCTTTAAAAGGAACTATTGGATATCCTTTTAACTTTGGATCTGGAATAGTGGTTTGTCCAGTTTTTAAAGTGTCTTTTTGAGCGAAGACTACTGGAGAAAATAAAACAACAAACAATAGTAAAAAACAAAGTAATTTCTTTTTCATAAAATGCCAGAAATAAATTGATTATCCTTTCTAACAAATATAAAAACAAAATAGCTTCGAAATTTAATTACATCCTACTTTCTAAATAAAATCGTACTAAATTCTAATTTTTGCTTTTTTCAATAAATTATTAAGCACCTCATTAATATCGGGAGAGATATTAAATTTATAATTTAGATAAACATATACAATTGTAACCAAAATAGATTTTAATGCAATTCCAACTAAAGGATAAACTGGAAATTCCCAAAAGTAAAAGATCAAAAACAGAAGCGTCGTTATTGCAAGAGAATATAAGTTTTGTTTTGTAAAAGGATATAAATCAAGTTTTTTTACCACAAAAAGTAATTTAGCCAAACTATAACAGGTTATAGACAATAACGTAGCAAATGCAGAACCCATAATACCAAAAATTGGTATAAAAATTACATTTAAAACAAAAGTTAAAACAACCAGTCCTAATCCTAAAAACAATACGGTGCGGTAATATTTTGTATTAAAAATAATAGCATTATTATTCCCTAAAATCAGATCAAAATATTTTGATAAGCCAATCATAAAAACTACAGGAATACCTCCTCTATAGTCTTCAGGAACAATCTCATACAATTGATTGATATTTACAAATATACACAGCATTACAAAACCGCCCACGATTTGAAGGTTTATAGACGTTTTTTTATACAAACTATTAAGTTCGTCATGTTTATTTTCGTGCATTAATTTAGCTGTGATCGGATACACAATTTGATGCATTGCACGACTAGGAACCGAAATAACCAAGGCAATATAGGTCGCAACCGAATAATAGGCAATATTTTCGATTTCCATATATTGATTCAATATCAATTTATCACCATCTAAAAGCAAATTAGCCACACTTCCTGATAAGATAATATAAAAAGTATATTCCATGACACTTTTTACATTAGCAGGTATTGCTATTTGAAAATTAGGCTTTTTAATATAGAAAGCATAAAACATTGTAATCAAAAATGCTACAAAATAAATCGCCGCAGTAAAGTAAACAAACTGGATTAAAGTCATCCACTTAAAATACAAACCGATTAATGCAACAGTAGATACTAAGCGTAAACCAACCTCCTTTATAAAATTCCCAAAAACAGAATGCATATGAACTCTCGCCCACGCATAAAAGATTTCAAAGTAAGCCATGCATAGTCCAACAAATGGAATTAAAAGCATAAACTCTCTAACTACGGGATTTTCCTTAGAAACAAAAGCAGTAATATCATCAAAGAAAAAAATACCGATTATACCTAACGGAATACACATTAAGATTGGAAATAATGCAGTAAAAGACAAAAACTGCTCTCTCTCTTCTTCGGTTTTATACTGTGAATAAAACTTGACGAGGGTATTTTGCATTCCAATGGCAAACAATGGCATGATCACATTTGCGGCAGACAATATATAATTAGTAAGGGCATAATAGGTTGCTCCTAAATAAATTGGGTACAAATAAAGTGTATTAATAGCTCCAATTCCGAAGCCTATATAAGTAATAATTGTATTTTTGAAAGACTGATTTAAAACAATACCCATGTTTTGATTGCTGAATTTAGATTTTAGATTTTAGATTATTGTAATCTTATGATTCATTAATCAATTGTGCCAATTGCCTGGTAAGGTTTTTTCTTGAATATTGCTGTAAACCAACTCCATTGGCCTGTAATTTCCCTTCCAAAAATTGATTATAAAAGTCCAAAATTACACTTTTTAACTTCGCTTTTTCAGAATAATCAAAAAATACTCCTGTATTGGTTTCTTTTATAATATCTGCAAAATCAGAACCTTGTGGACCAATAGCGATTATTGGGCGGTTCGATACCATATATTCAAACAGTTTACCCGGAATAATACTTTTAGTGTCTTCCGAATTAATTTCGATTAGAAGTAAAACCTGGGATTTCTTTTGATGTGCAATTGCTTCATGATGCGAAACATAACCCAGAAGATTTAAATAAGAATTCAAATCAAACTCCTGAATCGAATCAAGAACTTCCTGACTTACTGCTCCAATCAATTTGATTTCTAAATCCGATTTAAAATCAGGGATTTCCTTTAGCAACTCTACCAGACATTCCCATAAAAACTTTGGATTTCTGTCTGATAAAAAAGATCCGATATGAGCTAAAGTAAATTTAGCATCTAAAGTCTGTTTTTCTACATTTTCAATATCGTAACCGTTTGTAATAACCGAAATTGGCTTACTGGTAATAGCCTGAAATTCGGCTTTAGTCGTTTTACTGGTTACAATGATTGTGTCAGCACTATTTAATACTTTATGCTCTAAACTTTTATGTTTTTTAGCAGCATAATTAGACAAACGTAATGCTTTGTGGTATCCTATTGTGGTCCAGGGATCACGGAAATCCGCAAACCATTTTACGTTTAATTTTTCTTGTAACTCCAGTCCAATCAAATGTAAACTATGTGGTGGTCCAGATGTTACGATTGTGTCTATATTATTTTCTTTAATGTATTTCTCCAGGTACGAAACTGAAGGTTTCACCCAAAATACACGAGCATCCGGAATAAAAAGATTACCACGAACCCAAAGAAAAGTTTTATCTAAAAAGGTTTGTTTTTTTTGATGTGGAAAAATTCCGGAACTGATTTTCTTTGTTTTCTTTTTTGAAAAAATAGCAGCTAATTGATATGGCTCCCAGATTTTATTCTTAAGAACAATCACCTTATCAGATATTTCATTAACCAAACCTTCATCAATAATTGGATAGGTTGGATTCTCAGGAACATAAACAATTGGCTGAACATTAAAATCAGGTAAATACTTAACAAATTTCAACCAACGCTGCACACCAGGACCTCCAGCTGGTGGAAAATAATAAGTAATAATTAAAAGTTTTTTTTGTTCCATTAGATTGATTGGTTTCACAGAGACTCACAAAGTTCCTGCAAAGTTTCGCAAAGATTATTTAAATTTACTTTTGAGTATCTCCGTGATTTCTTTGTGAATCTTTGCGGAAGAATTTTTCAAAATAAATTCCACCAATCAAAAGCAATAACATTCCGATAGAACTTACCAATGTAATTGTACCTCCGGTTTTTACAACTTGTGGTTCAAATTTGAATTCAATCGTGTGTTTTCCGCCCGGAACTTCCATGGCTCTTAAAACATAATCTACAGGAAAATGATCTGTCAATTTACCATCAACGTAAGCATTCCATCCATTTTTATAGTACATTTCAGAGAAGACAGCTAAACCTTCTTTTCCATTATCTGATTGATATTTAATGTAGTTTGGTTTATATTCTACAACTTTTATTGTACCGGTTGTATCCCATTGTTTTTTTGCTCTTGCATTTTCAAATTTACTTTCATAATCATGAACATTAAAAACGGCTACCTTTTTAGTATCAAGGTCGTTTAAAGCTTTCATAACATCGTCAGGTTTGTTTACCAGTCTTACCGCACCAACAAACCAGGCATTTCCGTTTGCTTCAGGATTTGCAACTGGAACTTCATTTCCTTCTTTATCTGTTTGAATTACATACTTAACATTTAACATATTAAGCACTTCAATATTTCCTTTTTGAATTTGATAATCCATTAATTGCTGCATTCTTCTTGGGCGTACAGCACTATATCCGCCAATAGTTTTATGAAAATAAGAAGACCTTCCCTGTAACTGCCCTTGTACATCAAAAACACGATAGATTGATTTATCTTCTAAAATTTTAGCGTCAATTGGAGTTTCCTGAAATGGAGCTGCAATTTGCACCGGACTCACAAAATCTTTAGCAGAAACGTATCTTTTATCAACAAAAAACAAATCGAAAATCATTAAGATACCCACAAGAATTAATGTCGTATTCTGAGCTAATTTATTCTTAATGAACAACCATAAAATTCCAAATGTAATCACAATAAAGAATCCTGAACGCAATAAATCTGCAGAATACAAACTCATTCTGTCTTCTTTTAAGGCATCAACAAAAGCAGGGCCATAACTCTGCAAGTAAGCATTGTCACTCATCCCTGTAAAATGGAACATTCCTTTAGCAATAACTAAGATCAATAAAACCCCTAGCCCGAAAACTCCAGTCTGAATCAAAGCTTTTTGCTGTAGTTTTGGTTCATCTTTAGCTTTAAAAAAGGACTGTAATCCCATAACTGCAAGCACAGGAATACATAACTCTAATATAACCTGAATAGAAGATACTGCTCTAAACTTATCGTACATCGGAACGTATTCGATAAAAAAGTTAGTCAGTAATGAGAAATTTTTTCCCCAGGAAAGCATCAACGTAAATAATGCTCCACCAAGAAATACATATTTTATTTTTCTTTCATCAATAAATAAAGCCAGAACCGCCAAAAAGAAAACCACTACACCAATATAGGCTGGCGCAGATACAATTGGCTGATCTCCCCAATAAGTTGGCATTCCCGAAACAAAATCCTGTGCCTGATCTGAAGGAACTCCCTGTTCTATCATAAACGAATACATTCGGCTGTCTGTACCTACATTTTCATGGCTTGACCCTCCGAAGATTCTTGGTGCGATTAAATTTAAACTTTCTGCGATTCCATAACTATATTCTGTAATATAGTCCGTTGTCATTGAAGCAGTTGTTTCATTTTTAGATCCGTCAGGATTAAAAGTCAATTCGCTTTTATCACGAATACTGTACTTTGCATATTCGCTGGTTGCTAATAAATTTCCTGCATTGGCACCAATAGCAAAAATTCCGGCCACAGTTAAGGCACCAATAGCTTTTAAAAGTCCTTTATAATCTTTTTCCTTAATAAAATGAAAAGCAAAATATCCGGAAAGAATTAGCAAGAAGATCAAAAGATAATACGTCATTTGAAAATGGTTCGCATTTACTTCCAACGCGACCGCAAACATGGTGAGCAAGCCTCCCCAAATATATTTTTTCTGAAAAACCAATATAAAACCAGCTATAACTAGTGGCATATAAGCAATTGCGTGCGCCTTTGCATTATGGCCAACTCCCAAAATAATAATTAAATAAGTAGAAAAACCGAACGCAATTGCGCCGATAAATGCTTTAAGCGGATCTGTTTTTAAAACTAATAACAAACCGTAAAAACCTAAGAAGTATAGAAATAGGTAATCTGAAGGGCGAGGTAAAAATCGCAAAACATCATCCAGTTTACCCACAAAATCATTAGGATAATTGGCTCCTAACTGGTAAGTTGGCATTCCCCCAAAAGCAGAGTTTGTCCAATAAGGTTCTGCATTTTCAGCGGCTCTAAAGTCATTTTGCTCTTTTGCCATTCCGGTATATTGTGCAATATCCGACTGGAAAATTTGTTTTCCTTGTAAGACTGGATAAAAATAAATTAACGAAACGAGAATAAAGCCCAATATAACAAGGGCATGCGGATAGAACTTATTTACTATTTTCAATTTAGGTTGGTTTGGGTTAAATGATGAATCCTATTAACTAGGACACAAACTTAATCTATTTCTTCGTAATCAACATAATCGCCAACCTTTTTGGTTTCGCGAGGATTTTTTGCATTAGCAGTGTTGATGATTATCTCATCATTGTTAGTACGTGTTTTTTGCCATGAGTTATCCTGGCTATATTGTTGCTGTCTCTGAAAATTCTCACCTGCTTTTTCAACCGCTTTTTTTACCAATACTGGCAAAAAGATTCTGGCTAAAAATTTGAAAATATAATAAAACGCAATGATCCACATTATCGTTTTAAACAAATTTGTAAAAGATGCTTCTTGCATAATCGTATAATTTTTGCCAAAATTAATAAATCCGTTGTTTAAAATTAAAATATCAATCTTAAATAAATAATAAAATATAGTACATTTGAAATGCGTTATAGTTTTTTAATCAAAAAATACATTTATGTTAAAAATTAAAAACTTATTTATTACAACTCTTTTTTTATCACCACAACTTTTCTTTGCACAATACACAGACGTTATTAATTCAAATCGTCCTGGCGAAACTATGTCTGCTTACGCAGTTGGCAAGTCAGTGATTCAGGGAGAAATTGGTGTTTACGGAATTAAAGAAAAACACGATTTATTAGATTATGATGCAAGCGGTTTCGGAACTGATTTAACAGTGCGTTATGGAGCATTTATGGAAAAACTTGAATTTATTCTCGATCTGCAATATCAAATGGAAAACTTTGACACTCCATACACCAGTTATAAAAAAAACAACTTTAGACAAACCGTTTTAGGAGCTAAATATTTGATTTACGATCCTTATCATAATTACGAAAAAACAGCTAATATTTATAGTTACAAAGCAAATCATTCTTTTAACTGGCACCAACTAATACCTGCGGTTTCAGTATTTGCAGGAGCTAATTTTGTTGGAGCAGATAATCCTTATTCATTTTCACCACAATCAAGCATTTCTCCTAAAGTAGTATTAATTACCCAAAATCTTTTTGGAGACGGAAAATGGGTATTTGTTACTAATTTTATTGCCGATTATATCACAACTGATTATCCAAGTTACGGATATGTATTAACTTTGACGCACGGATTTAACAACAAATGGTCTGGTTTTATTGAAAATCAGGGATATAAAAGTGATTTTTACAGTGATGCAATTCTTCGCGGAGGTGCCGCTTATTTACTAAATTCGAACATGCAGATTGATGCTTCAATAAGTACCAACTTTAAAAACACACCTTCTGTATTATACGGCGGAGTTGGTTTTTCATGGCGTTACGACGGTTGGTATAAGGAAAAGCAAGAGATGACCTTTAAGAAGGATAAAAAAGCTAAAAATAAGGATGCTGAGGAAAATATAGATTATCAGGAAAAAGAAAGAAAGCGTAAAGCTAAATATGAATAAATTACTAACTGAACTTCTCTAAAAAGAGAAAACAATTAAGACTTTTAATGATTACAATTAAAGAAGCCAAAACCAAAAAGGAATTAACAGAATATATTAAGTTTCCGTTTTCATTATATAAAGATAACCCATATTGGGTTCCGCCAATTATTGCTGATGAATTAGAGTCTTTTGACAAAACAAAAAACCCGGCTTTTGATCATGCAGAAGCTTACTTTTATATGGCCTACAAAAACAATGAAGTTGTTGGCCGTATTACTGCAATTATAAATTGGTCTGAAGTTAACAATCAACATAAAAGAAAAGTACGTTTTGGATGGTTTGATGTTATTGATGACATTGAAGTTACAAAAGCTTTATTAGAGAAGGTAAACGAACTCGGCAGAAAACATAATCTGGAACACGTTGAAGGACCGATGGGATTTTCAAACCTGGATAAAGTTGGTGTTCTTACCGAAGGTTATGATCAGGTTGGAACCATGATTACCTGGTATAATCATGCGTATTATGTAACACATTTAGAGCAACTAGGGTTTCAGGTTGAGAAACAATATATCGAAAGTATATTTCCATTTTCGAATGTAAAACCTGAGTTCTTCTTAAAAGCACAGGCGTTGATTAAAAAACGTTATGAGTTAAGAGCATTAAATTTTACTAAGACTAAAGACATTATGCCTCACGTAGACAAAATGTTTGATTTGTTTAATGAGACTTATGCTAATCTTGCTTCATTTGTTGCAATTTCAGATGTGCAGAAAGCATATTTTAAAAAGAAATACATCAGCTTCATCAATCCTGAATACATTAAGTTTGTAGTTGATAAAGACGATAATTTAGTTGCCTTTAGTATTGTTATGCCAAGTTTTACAGAGGCATTGCAAAAAATAAAAGGTAAACTATTTCCATTTGGTTTCTTGCAGTTATTAAAAGCAAAAAAACACAGTAAAGATGTTGTTTTTTATCTGATAGGTGTTCATCCGGATTATCAAAATAAAGGTGTTACCGCTATTATTTTTGATGAATATTACAAAACCTTTTCAGAAAAAGGAATTCAAAACTGTATTAGAACTCCAGAGTTATTAGAGAACAATGCAATTCACTTACTTTGGAAGAACTTTGACCCAAAAATTCACTGTCAGAGAAAAACATATAGAAAAGATCTTTAAGAATTTTGAGTCCTAGTGACCCTTTAAATAAAAAAAATCCATTCCAGCTTAACGGAATGGATTTTTCATTTTACAATTTTTCATTTTTATTGTGGGCAATCTGATTTTGTCAACGTATTTTTTGCATCAAATTTTAATTTCTTTTTATCTTTAAAAGTAACCTTATTATTAGCATCAACTACATCTCCATATCCTTCAATTAGAGTACCGTCTTTTTGTAAAAACACAACCTCTCTTACCGAAGAAACTCCTTCAGACATGAAAGTATAATCTGCAATAAGCGTATCACCTTTCATATTACCGATTATAGTACCTTCATTTTTATCTTTTCCTGTGATGTTATAACTCAATTTTCCGTTTACTTCCTGATGTGAGTTCACATTAAAACTTATCGCTACAATATTACCATTAAGTCTTGAAGTATAACATTGATCTCCTGCAGGTTCTACAATTTCTGCTTCTTTTGGCGGATTTGGTTCTATTTGGGGAGGTGGAAGTGTTGTTTCTTTTTTACAAGAAATAAAAACACTTAAAATAACGATTACTAATGCTGATAATTTTTTCATACTTCTTATTATTTACTGATTTTGAATTATAAAGTTACATCATATAAAAAAAATCCATTCGTATAACGAATGGATTCTTTTACATAATTTCCACTTAAAAGAAATCTATTTTTTTTTGAAACTGCTAATTAAGCGTCTAAATCGACTGTAGTTCTACTAGCAATTTCTTTATACGTTCCATTAACTAATTTCTCACGAATTGCTTCAAAAGCAACTAAAGTTTCATCAATATCTGCTATTGTATGAGAAGTAGTTGGAATCATTCTTAACAAAATAATTCCTTTTGGGATTACCGGATAAATAACGATAGATAAGAAAATACCATAGTTTTCTCTTAAATCATTTACCATTACCATTGCTTCCGGAACGCTTCCTTCCAAATAAACAGGCGTTACACAAGTATTAGTATCTCCAATATTGAAGTTTCTTTCACGTAAACCATTTTGCAATGCATTTACATTTTCCCAAAGTTTATCTTTCAATTCCGGGTGGTTACGTAATAATTCTAAACGCTTCAATGAGCCAATTGTCTGAATCATTGGCAATGCTTTTGCAAACATTTGAGAACGTAAATTATATTTTAAATAATCAATAATATCCTGATCTGCAGCCACAAAAGCTCCAATATTTGCCATAGATTTTGCAAAAGTAGAGAAGTATACATCTATGCCGTCCTGAACTCCCTGCTCCTCACCTGCTCCTGCTCCTGTTTTACCAAGTGTACCAAAACCGTGTGCATCGTCAACTAATAATCTGAAATTATATTTTTCTTTTAAGGCAACAATTTCTTTTAATTTACCTTGTTGTCCTCTCATACCAAAAACACCTTCAGTAATAAAAAGAATTCCTCCACCTGTTTCGGTAGCCATTTTAGTAGCACGTTGCAGGTTTTTCTCGATACTTTCTAAATCATTGTGTTTATAAGTAAAACGTTTACCCATATGTAAACGAACACCATCAATAATACAAGCATGAGAATCTACATCGTAAACAATAATATCATTTTTTGTTACTAAAGCATCAATAATAGATACCATTCCTTGATATCCAAAATTCAATAAATAAGCCGCTGGTTTCATTACAAACTCAGCTAATTCATTTTCTAATTGCTCGTGGTATTTAGTATGTCCTGACATCATACGTGCACCCATTGGATAAGCTGCGCCAAATTGTGTTGCAGCATCAATATCAGCCTGACGAACTTCCGGATGATTAGCAAGCCCTAAATAGTCATTTATACTCCAGTTTAAAATATTTTTCCCACCAAACTGCATTCTTGGACCTAATTCTCCTTCTAATTTAGGAAATACAAAATAACCTTCTGCTTGTGACGCCCATTTTCCTAAAGGACCTTTATTGTTCTGGATTCTTTCGAATAAATCTTTTACCATAATATATTTGAAGTAATAATTTTATTTATCAGCGAGCAAAAATAATGATTATTATTCTAAAATAGAGTTGGGCTATTATTTTTATTAAAAATTTATCTGAATATCAATATTTAAAGGGGAAAGCCAACAATTATACTATAAATTTAATAAGTTTAAACTTAAAATTTTAAGATTAATTTTTAAAATCTATTCTTCTTTTGTAAGTATTAATTGGCGTTTTTTGACATAAAGGTGGTGCATTTTTTACGTTATAATGACTTATTTATAACTAAAATAATTTACAAAATGCAAAAGACTTATTTACCATCAAATTCTTATAAAACCAATTTTAGTTTTTACCTTTGGAAGTATGTAATTTTTTAATATCCAGATATGCCCTTAAGCAACTCCAAAGATTTAAAATTAGCAGTCTTGATAGATGCTGATAATGTACCTTACAGCAATGTAAAAGGTATGATGGAAGAAATAGCAAAATTTGGAACACCAACCACCAAACGTATTTATGCCGATTGGACCAAGCCAAACTCAAATGGCTGGAAAGGTGTTTTGCTGGAACACGCCATTACTCCTATTCAACAATACAGCTATACAATAGGAAAAAACTCTTCTGACTCGGCCTTAATTATCGACGCAATGGATTTGCTTTATTCCGGAAAACTAGACGGATTTTGCATAGTATCCAGCGATAGTGATTTTACGCGTTTAGCGATTCGACTCCGCGAATCTGGTATGAAAGTAATTGGAATTGGAGAAAAGAAAACCCCAAATTCTTTTATAGTCGCCTGTGACAGGTTTATTTATATTGAAGTTTTAGACGGTGCTATTCAAAAGAAAAAACCAAAAACGGCTGTAGCTACAGATGCCAAAAAACCTGTTGAAAAGCCAGCTGAAAAAGCATTGCACAAAATTGACAAACAAACCATTGAACTTATTGAAGCTACAATCGAAGACATTGAAGATGATGATGGCTGGGCCTTTTTAGGAGATGTTGGGAATTTGATCGTAAAGAAAAAACCTGAATTTGATCCTAGAAATTACGGTTTTTCTAAGCTTACGCCTATGCTGAAATCATTGACTGATATTCTTGAAATCGACGAAAGAGAATCAGATAAAAAAGGCATTAAGCACGTTTACGTTCGTTTGAGATTCAATTAATTATTACTTTTTAATATTTATAACATGAGAAAAAAATTCTTTATCTACGGATTCTTATTGTTAATAATTGTTGTTACCATTTATTTTTATACAAAACGTGGTTTTTTACTGGTCATTATTCTTCCAATCTTACTGGTGGTTGGTATTTATAATATTATTCAAAAAAAGCACGCCATTTTAAGAAACTTCCCGGTCTTGGGTTATTTCAGGTATTTATTCGAAATGATAGCACCTGAAATTCAACAATATTTTATTGAAAGATCTACTGACGGAAAACCTTTCTCAAGAAATCAGCGCTCTTTGGTTTATCAAAGAGCAAAAAATATCGATTCAAATTCTCCTTTCGGAACGCAGCTAAATTTAAACCAGGATAATTACGAAGGAATAAAACATTCTATTTTTCCTGCCAAAGTAAACGAAGAATTACCACGTGTTCTGGTTGGCGGAAGAGATTGTAAACAACCTTATTTAGCTTCTTTATTTAATGTTTCTGCAATGAGTTTTGGTTCGCTAAGTGAAAATGCAGTTCGTGCCATAAATATTGGTGCCAAAAAAGGAAATTTCTACCAAAATACCGGAGAGGGTGGTTTAACCGAATATCATTTGGCTGGCGGTGGTGATATTACCTGGCAAATTGGTACAGGATATTTTGGTTGTCGCGCTGCTGATGGAACTTTCAGTCCTGAAAAATTCTCAGAAAAAGCCAATCTTCCGAATGTAAAAATGATTGAAATCAAACTTTCGCAAGGTGCAAAACCTGGTCATGGAGGTGTACTTCCATCTGCAAAAAATACAGTTCAAATTGCTAAAATCAGAGGGGTTGAACCACATACAACCATTCTTTCTCCTCCCGGACATCATGCTTTTTCAGACAGTAAAGGTTTGGTTCATTTTATAAAACAGTTGCGTGAATTATCAAATGGAAAACCTATCGGATTTAAATTATGTATTGGAAATACAGCCGAATTTGAAGCCATTTGTCACGAAATGATTGCAGAAGATATTTATCCTGATTTTATAACCGTTGATGGTGCCGAAGGAGGTACCGGAGCAGCGCCACTTGAATTTGCAGATGGAGTTGGAATGCCTTTTGAACCTGCCCTGATATTTGTAAACAAAACATTAGTTGGATTAAATATTCGTGATAAAATACGCATTATAGGAAGTGGAAAAATCATTTCTGGTTATTCTATTTTACACGCAATCGCTTTAGGTGCTGATATGTGTAATAGTGCCCGTGGATTTATGTTTTCATTAGGCTGTATTCAGGCTTTACGCTGTCATAATAATGAATGTCCAACCGGAGTGGCAACTCAAAATAAAATGCTGATGAAAGGTTTGGTTGTCACCGATAAATCAGAGCGTGTTTACCACTTTCATAAAAATACTTTGCATGCGGCTAATGAACTTTTAGCAGCAGCAGGAAAGAAAAGTTTTGCTGATGTTGATATTAACATCTTCATGCGTGGTGATGAATTTGCCAATTTATCAGACTCGTATTTCCCTGATCAATTAACAAACGTCACCAAACATTAAGAATAAAAAAAGCCTCTTTGTAAATTTCAAAGAGGCTTTCTTATATTTTGGTAATTTATGTTTTTTGACATTTATTTCAATTAAAGCTTTGCAGTTTCTTTACCAGCTGCAGAACCATTTTCTATAACCGCCAATTCTTCCTTATCAACTAATTGCTGCGCAAGAATTATATTATTATAAGATATAAAGTACACATCAAACTTTACTCCTTCTTCGATTAATTCTGGCGAAATTTGGTCATTTTTAACCATTTCTTTCAACAATTCAGGAAAAGTATCTTTATAGGCCAATTTGTTCGCATCAGTACCTTCCAGATTTGTCTCTATTCTAATTTCAATTTTGTTATCATTTAAAAATGCTTTTGCACTTGTACTAACAACATTTCCACCTTTTATAGAAGAAGTAGTATTATAATTACTAACATGTTCCTGTATCTTCTGTTTGGTGTTTTTACAGCTTACAAGCAGTAAAGCAAAGGAAAGAGCAAATGCGATTTGGGTAATTTTTTTCATAATTTTTTGGTTTTATAGTTATTTTTTAACTCAAACATAACAAACTTTTAACACAAAAGCAACATGCATTAAAAAAAACAATAAAACGTAATTATTTAACTACAAATAAATTAATAGTCAGAAATTATTGAATTTACAAAAACCAAAAACGAATTGTTTTTCCAAAAAAAACCTCTTTAAAAACGATTAAAGAGGCTTAGAATATTCTAAAAATGATAATTCGAATTACTTACTTCATCAATAAAGACATTTCTTCCTTATTAATTATTCTTTTCTCCAGAACAGTATTATCATTTGCCAGATAGTAGACATCAAACTGTACTCCTTCTTCAACTAATTCCTTAAAATTCTGATCCTTGTTTATCATTGCCTTCAATAGCTTCGGGAATTCTGTCGAAGCCTTTGTTTTATTAGATTCATTTTGCTCTAAATCCGTTTCAAATCGCAATTCAATTTTGTTGTCATTCATGTAACCTCTGGCAGTTGTCAGTGTCACATTTTCGCTTTTAAAATTGACAGCTGTTTTATTATAGGAAATCACATACTCCTGAAGTTTCTGTTTGGTATTTTTACAGCTTAACACCATCAATACAATCGCAACTACAAATAAAATTCTGCTTATTTTTTTCATCATTTTCTTTTAAATTTATTTTAGTTTCTGAAGCCTTAAAAGAGCTTCTAAATAGTAATAATCAGCATAATTTATAGAGCAGTCAATTTCACTTCCGGCAGGTTTATGACCCGTTGAATGCAACAAAAATGCCGAATTAACATCATGACTCTGATAATTATCGGAAAGTGAAACAATCATCTTTTTAGATTTTGTCAAATATTCGTTTTTCAAAGTTGCATCTTTTGTATAAGAACTCAATTCAATCAGTGCCGATGATACAATGGCCGCTGCCGAAGCATCTCTTGGCTCATTAGGGATTCCTGGTGCATTAAAATCCCAATACGGAATTAAGTCTTCTGTTGTCAATTTATCCAAATAAACTCGCGCTATTTTATGCGCAAAATCTAAAAATTTAGGATCTTTAGTTTCTCTGTAAACCATTGTAAATCCATAAATACCCCACGCCTGACCACGCGCCCACATACTGTCATCGCTATAACCTTGTGCCGTTCTTCCTTTTATTTTTTTACCTGTTTCATAATCATAAATAACAACATGATAAGATGAATTGTCAGGTCTAAAATGATTGGCCATTGTGGTTTCAGCATGTTTTACAGCAATGTTATATAACTTTTTATTTCCACCATTTTTAGAAGCCCAAAAAAGCAGTTCTAAATTCATCATATTATCGATAATCGTATTATGCCCTCCCATTTTATTATGCGGCCACGATTGAATTGTTCCTACTTTTGGATTAAAAAGTGTTGCCAAAGTATCAGCCGTTTTCAGAATAATATCTTTATACTCTTTGTTTTTTGTTAAGCGATAGCCATTTCCAAAACTATTGAAAACCTGAAAACCTAAATCGTGGTCACCAGCCTTACTAACAGATAATGGCGTTAAGAATCGGCTGAATTTATCGGCTTCTTTTTCCCATTTTTTATCGCCGGTTGCCTGATACAAATACCATAATTCTCCAGGCCAAAATCCGCTTGTCCAATCTTTATAATCAACAAATTTCCATTCTTTGCTTCCATTCGGAACCGTTCTTGGAGAAGTTCCGTCATCCGGAATTACTTTTAATGTTTTTGAAGCTTGCTCAGCACAATATTCAAGTTGTTTCTTAACATTAAATGAATCGTTTTTTTGAGAATAGACAGAACCCGTTAAAAGAAACAAGGATAAAATGAATGGTGTAAATCTTGTAATCATGTGGTTATTTTTGTAAAGTTTTTTAGAATTGATAAATTTATAAAATAAAGTATATCTATTCGAATCTTTGTATTTTTGTTTACCTAAATAATTACTAATAACAATATTATCATAAAGATTGGCTTCTTTGCCAAAGTTTTAAACTTTGACAAAGATTTTCTCTCAACGAAAAAAAACTAAAACTTTAAGTCACTTATCTTATCATTGCAAAATATTAAATTTTCTAAATCATAAAACAATTCAACAACTTCATTTCTCATCACATTAGTTTTGAGAGTTGATAAAATAGCAGGATATGAGGAAAATTTATATTTTTTAAAATCTCTTTTTATTTCGATTGGGTTTTGATGAATATAAATTATAACATTTTTTAAATACTGCTCAGAATCAATTTTCTTTCTTTTAAAAGGAGATTCAAATAACGGTCCATGTCGATTATAGACTTTATTATAAGATTGCGTATAAGAGCTTATCAATTTACTAATTTGTTTGCTAGCTAAGTTTTGCAATGAATGCAAACCAGAATTTTTAGGTAATTTACGCTCTTTATTAGCAAAATTCAATAATTCCTGATTGGACTTTATTTTAATTAAAAAATGAAAATGATTTGGCATCAAACAATAGGCATAGACATCACAAACATTTTGTAAATACTTTGCCAGCTTATTCATAAAAAACATATAATTTTCTTCTTCTTCAAAAATTTTATTACCATTAACACCTCTATTATAAATATGATAAAAACAATCCGATTCTAAATTTTGCATTCTAATATCCATCCAACCTTTAATTTTTATCCTCAAAAGTAAAAATTAAAAAGAAAGAATTTTCTTATTTTTAATAGAATTATTAAAAAAAGAATCTTTGTCAAAGTTCAAAACTTTGACAAAGAGGAAGAGCCAAAGATTCGTCGTAATTTTGCTTTCAAGAAGACAAACTAAAATATAATTTGAAAAAATTTAGAAGCCATTACTCCCTCGCTTGCCTCGGAATTATTTGTCTCGGAATACTTTCCAGAAAATTAAGTTTCATACCTTTATGTACGGGCGATTTATTGTATGCCGTTATGATTTACGTGCTTACCAGAGTAATATTAATCAACAACAAAGCAATTCAAATAGTAATTATTTCTTTATTGATTTGTTACGCCATTGAATTTCTACAAATTTATCAGGGCGAATGGATGATCGAACTCAGAAAAACACTTTTTGGAAAATATGTTCTTGGACAAGGTTTTCTTTGGACTGATATTATAGCTTACACTTTTGGAGTTGCAATTGCTTTTTTGGTTGAAAGAATTATTTTAAAACGCTTTACTAATCAAGTGTCTGCGTAATTTTCTCAATATTCAGACTATTTGCCATCGCAGTAAATATTCCATAATAAACTGATTTATTATCATACAGTTCATCATGTGTTCCTTGTTCTATGCACTTTCCTTTTTCCAAAACAATTATGTGCGAAGCATCAATAATTTGAGAAATACTATGTGATATAATAATTACGGTCCTGTCTTTTTTAATAGCATCCAGTGATTTTTTAATTTGTTCTGTTGCAATTGCATCGAGACTGGCCGTTGGTTCATCCAGAAAAATAATTGGCGGATTTTTTAAAAACAATCTTGCAATGGCAATTCGTTGTTGTTGTCCACCTGAAAGTAGATGCGCATCAGAATCATATCCTTTTGGCAATTGCATCACTTGTTCATGAATATATGCCTGTTTGGCTGCATCTATTATTTCAGATTGTGTCGCATCGGGATTTCCGTAGAGAATATTTTCGGCTATAGTTCCTTTGAAAATATGATTCTTTTGTAATACCAGTCCAATATTTTTGCGAAGAAAATCAGTATCATAATCGTTTAGATCAACTCCATCCAAATAAATTTTTCCTGATGAAGGCAGATAAAATTTATCTAATAAATTGATAATCGTACTTTTCCCTGCGCCGCTTAATCCAACTAAAGCACTGGTTTCATTCGGCTTAATTGTAAAATTAATATCTGATAGTGCTTTTGTCCCGTTTGGATAACTGAAATCGACATTTTTAACTTCTATTAGTCCCACAATTTTCTCTGGAATATAATTTCCGCTAGTTTCTTTTTCCTGATCTGATTCTAAAATATCGAAAAATCCTTCGGAATAAATCAACGCATCATTTACTTCATCATAAATTCGATGCAATTGTCTGATGGGCGATGAGACATTATTAAACAACATAATATGGAACATGATCGCGCCAATGGTCATGGTATTATTCAAAACAAAATAAGCTGTCAGAATGATGATGATTACCACTCCTATTTGCTCGATAAAACCTTTGATGCTTTCAAAAATGAAACTCGTTTTTCTGGTCGCCAATTGATTTTCTGTCATTTCAAATTGAATCTTCTGATGACGATCGGCTTCCATTGGTTCGCGTACAAAAGATTTAATCACGGTTATCGATTCGATTAAACTTATGATTCCGTTATTTTTTGTTTCTCGATACGAACGCATTCTTCTTCTAAAGCCACTTAATTTACTGGCCTGCAGTTGACTTACATAAAAATAAATAGGGATAATACACAAGCTTACCAAACCGACATAGAAATTGGCATAAAACATTAAAATCAAAGCAACAAAGGCATTGGCGAATAAAGGCAGAATATCAATAAAAAAATTCTGAACCAATCTCGTCAAACTACTGATTCCTAAATCAATTCTCGTTTGAAGTTTTCCGCTTTCATTTTCATTCGAAGTATAAAACTCCATTCTATAACTCAGAATTTTTTCGACTATAGTTTGCGAAATATCACGGGTTATAAAGATTCGCAGTTTCTCTCCGTAAAACTTTTGTCCAAATTGAACTACTGAATAAATCAATTCTTTGGAAAGTAATACAATACTAATAATACCTAATAAATGAAATCCTTTTGATAATGGTTCGTGGGCAACCATCAAGTTACTAATAGTATCAACCGTATATTTTAAGATTAAAGCATTTACCTGTGCAGCAAAGGAGCCTAAAAATGTAAGCAATAAGGTTGCAATAACCATTTTTCGATAAGGCCTGACAAAAGGCGTTATCTTTTTATATAAGGCGGATATCTCCATTTATTTTATTTTATTTTTAGGCAACTTATCAAATATAAGAATTCTAAATTTGTATTACAATTACTAATACAACTAAACTCGTTATTATGAAACTCGTTTTTGCATCAAACAATCTAAATAAAATAAAAGAAATTCAAAGTATCTTAAATGGATCGATACAATTATTAAGTCTCGAAGAAATTGACTGTTATGAAGAAATTCCGGAAACGGCTGATACTATTGAAGGAAATGCCATTTTGAAAGCCAATTATGTAACTGAAAAATACGGCTTCGATTGTTTTGCAGATGATACTGGTTTGGAAGTTGCATCTTTAAATGGAGAACCTGGCGTTTATTCGGCTAGATATGCGGGAGAACAACGTAATGCCGATGATAATATGAATAAACTTTTGGATGCACTAAAAGACAAATCAGATCGCAGCGCACAGTTCAAGACCGTTATTGCTTTAAACTTAAACGGTGAACAACATTTATTTACCGGACTTGCAAAGGGAGAGATTACTTTTAATAAAGCAGGAAATCACGGTTTTGGATACGATCCTATTTTTCAGCCTGAGAAGTATTCAGAAACATTTGCTGAATTATCTTCAGAAATCAAAAATAAAATTAGTCACCGTGCAAAAGCAACTCAGCAACTAATTGATTTTCTGAACTCCACAAAATAATTGTTTAAAATCCAACATTTTAAAGGGTAAAATTTATATTACTCGACGTAAAATTATTCATTTTCTTATCAAATCGATTTTGCGATAAACATAACTTTTTGATAATCAAATCATAACAAATGCATAATTCTTAAAAATGCATTAGTTTATGTGGAATATTAACAGTAATTTTGCACCCTATTTTAAATACACATATGAATAAATTTGAACAATTAGGATTGAATGAATCGTTACTGAAGGCGATTTTAGATCTAGGATTTGAGAATCCGTCAGAAGTACAGGAGAAAGCGATTCCCCTATTATTGGAAAAAGACACGGATATGGTTGCGTTGGCTCAGACAGGGACAGGGAAAACGGCAGCTTTCGGTTTTCCGCTAATTCAAAAAATTGATGCTGACAACAGGAATACACAAGCATTAGTTTTATCGCCAACACGAGAACTTTGTTTACAGATTACCAACGAACTTAAAAACTACTCAAAATACGAGAAAGGTATTAATGTGGTAGCAGTTTACGGCGGGGCTAGTATTACAGAGCAAGCTAGGGACATTAAAAGAGGAGCACAAATTATTGTAGCTACTCCGGGAAGAATGCAAGACATGATTAACAGAGGTTTAGTAAACATTAAAAATATAGATTACTGTATTTTGGATGAAGCTGATGAGATGTTGAACATGGGATTCTATGAAGACATCGTATCTATTTTATCAGATACTCCAGATCAAAAAAGTACATGGTTGTTCTCTGCAACTATGCCACAAGAGGTTGCCAGAATTGCAAAACAATTCATGAGCGACCCGGTTGAAATTACTGTTGGAGCTAAGAACTCAGGTTCTGCAACAGTTTCTCACGAATTTTACTTAGTAAATGCCCGTGACCGTTACGAAGCTTTAAAACGTTTAGCCGATGCAAATCCAGATATTTTCTCTGTGGTTTTCTGTCGTACTAAAAGAGATACACAAGCTGTAGCTGAAAAATTAATTGAAGATGGATACAGCGCTGCTGCATTGCACGGAGATTTATCTCAGGCGCAACGTGATGGTGTAATGAAATCTTTCCGTGGAAGACAAATTCAGATGCTTGTTGCTACTGACGTTGCTGCGCGTGGTATTGACGTTGATAATATTACTCACGTAGTAAATTACCAACTTCCTGACGAAATTGAAACATACAATCACCGTTCTGGACGTACTGGTAGAGCTGGAAAATTAGGAACTTCTATTGTAATTGTTACAAAAAGTGAGTTGCGTAAAATTTCTTCTATCGAAAGAATCATCAAACAAAAATTCGAAGAAAAAACTATTCCATCTGGAATCGAAATCTGCGAAATTCAGTTATTACACTTAGCAACCAAAATTAAAGATACTGAAGTTGATCACGAAATTGACAACTACTTACCAGCAATCAACAATGTTCTTGAAGGTTTATCTAAAGAGGAGTTGATTAAGAAAATGGTTTCAGTAGAATTTAACCGTTTTATTGCTTACTATAAAAAGAACAGAGATATTTCTACTCAATCTGGAGAAAGACGTGAAAGAAGTGATTCTGAGCCAAGAGAATTCAATAATAATGGAGCTGTTCGTTATTTCGTAAACATCGGTTCAAGAGACAATTTCGATTGGATGACGCTAAAAGATTACTTGAAAGAAACATTAGACTTAGGTCGTGATGACGTTTTCAAAGTAGATGTAAAAGAAGGTTTCTCTTTCTTTAACACTGATCCTGAGCACACTGATAAAGTAATGGAAGTATTAAACAACGTACAATTAGAAGGACGTCGTATTAATGTTGAAATTTCTAAAAATGATGGTGGCGGAAGACGTGACCATAACGGACGTTCTGGTGGCGGAAGAAGCTCTGGTGGTCCAAGACGTGAAGGTTCTGGCGGAGGAAGTTTCGGACCAAGACGTGAAGGTTCTGGTGGTGGAGGTTTCAGAAGCGATAGAAATTCAGCTCCAAGAGAAGGTGGTTTCAGAAGCGACAGAAATTCATCTGCTCCTAAAAGAGAAGGTGGTTTTAGAAGCGCAACTCCAAGAACAGAAGGAGGTTCGGACAGAGCTCCAAGACGTTCTGAAAGTTTTGGTGATTCGCCAAGACCAAGAAGACCAAGAAGAGACTAATAAGTCAATATCTTAAATATAAAATCCCAAATTCCATACATAATTGGAATTTGGGATTTTTTTATATCTCTATCTTTGAGTTCTCTAATTCAAAGACAATTAACAAAGCAACACTACTTGCTTTGTTAATTTTCTTATAATTATATTCCAAGACTGCGAAATATTTAATCCCTATTTACTACTTTTAGTGCTTTAAATCAGGATATGAAATATTTCGCAGTTTTCTTTTTTATACTAGTATCGACCATCAGTTTCGCACAAGAAACTGAAACTACCACTCCTCAGAGAGTTTCTGGTTATATCTACAACGATAATAGTAAACAGCCAATTCCTAATGTAAATATCATTAACACCAACAAAGTGCGTGGTGCACAGTCTGATGCTAAAGGATATTTTGAAATTGATGTGCAGCCAAACGACACACTACATTTCTCTCTTTTAGGATTTCAGTCTCTGCGAATCAGAGTAACTAATGACTGGATAAAAAATAAGATAACAAGGATTCAGCTTACAGAAAAAGCTATTGCTCTTGAAGAAGTTGTAATTGCCCCTTTTAATCTGACAGGATATCTTGAAGTTGACTCTAAATTAATTCCAACCAAAGAAAATTACCGTTATAGTATTTCCGGACTAACACAAGGCTATGAAGCAGGCGAATATGCTCCAAACGCCTTTGGAAAAGTTTTAGGATCGATTTTCAATCCAGCTGATATGCTCTATAATTTCTTTGGAAAAAGCGGCAAAGAACTCAAGAAGTTAAAGGATATGAAAAAAGACGATACTATTCGAAATCTTTTAGAATCGAAGTACGATCGTGAAACACTTGCTGTGCTTTTAGGAATAAGTAAAGATGAAATTCCCGAAATTTTATCACGTTGTAACTATTCTGACTCCTTTATTCAATCTGCAAATGATCTACAAATTCTGGATGCTATTAGCGGTTGTTACGAACAATACAAAGTTTTAAAACGAAATTAGATTTCGTTTTAAATCAAAATATTCGAATCCTTAATTTTTAATTAAGGATTTTTTTATATCTGAAAGAGAAACTTTTACCTTCTTTTTCTAGCCATTTCAAATAGTTTCTCTCACAAATCAAGCATTTAATGCCTTTTTTTGATTAAATTAGACATCCTTACTTCTATCTAAAATTTAATTTCTATATAAAATTTAATTTCAAACCATGACAGACATTACTCAAAAAATTTTAAATTTTATAGATCTTCATAGAGGTGAAGAGAACAAAAAATCTGTTATCGAAAATATATCAGGTACTGTGTCATTTCGAGGTTCTAATATTTGGATTTTAGCTTGTGCGATCATTATTGCTTCAGTAGGACTAAATGTAAATTCAACAGCGGTCATTATTGGAGCTATGTTAATCTCTCCTTTAATGGGGCCAATTGTAGGCGCCGGATTTGGTCTAGGAATGTATGATTTTGAACTTTTAAAAAAATCAATTAAAAACCTGATTATTGCCACTTTGGTAAGTTTAGTTACTTCTACCCTATACTTTTATATTAGCCCGTTTAAAGAAGCACAATCGGAATTATTAGCCAGGACTTCTCCCAATATCTATGACATTTTAATTGCTTTTTTTGGAGGATTAGTGGGTGTGATAGCCGTAACACGGGTAGAAAAAGGAAATCCAATTCCGGGAGTAGCTATTGCAACCGCTTTAATGCCTCCGCTTTGTACCGCTGGTTACGGATTAGCATTAGGTAATTACATGTACTTTTTGGGAGCCATGTATCTGTATACTATTAATTGTGTTTTCATTTGTATTGCAACCTTTTTGATTGTAAAATACCTAAAATACCCAATTGCAAAACAGCTTGATCAAAAACATCAAAAACGAGTAAAATACGTAATCTCAATTTTAATTTTATTCTTAATTACACCAAGTGTCTATTTTGCTTATCAGTTATACAATCAAAAAAGTTATAATTCCAGAGTAGAAGTTTTTCTTCAGGATGAATTTCACAATAAAGATTACCCAATCATTTATAAAAAAATACGATACAATACAGATCCAAAAAAAATTGAGGTAGCTTTTTTAACCAAAAAATTTAATGATACTGAAATTGCAAATCTTAACAAGAAGCTAATTAATTACGACTTACCTAATACAAAACTCATTATTAGACAAGACACCGTTAATTTGAGGAAAGATATTATGAATCAAATTAATAACAATCAAAGTGTGGTCGATCAAAAAGATATTTTAATCAATAGTCTTAGAAATCAATTATCGCAATATAATTTCAACACGAACCAGATTAGCAATGAAGCTAAAATTTTATTCCCTGCAGTAACCTCTCTCAAAATAGGAAATTACACTATTGAGAATGAAACAACTAGATCGAAAGTTATTCCGGTAATTCTTTTCCAGAGCAAAAAAGATCTTGATGAACCAACACAAATAAAAATGAAATTGTGGCTAAAACAAAGACTTGCCAAAGATTCAATTGAAGTATATCAGCAAAACTAACATCATAAACCAAAAATAGAAAGTATATTTACTTGAAAATTAATAAAATAACTTAATCAAAAAAATATGTCAAAGAGTCAAGATGCTAAAAAAACAGCAAAAAAAGAACCGTTAAAAACGGCTAAGGAAAAGAAAGAAGAGAAACGAGAGAAGAAAAATTCTCCGAAGAGAGATTAAAAAAGTAAGCAGTGTTCAGCTTTTTAGTATACAGATTTAATGAATACTAAAAAACTGAACACTGAAAACTACTATTTAACTGGGATATTCGAAAGAATCTCTAATACAAATTTCCAGTATTTTTGAGCAGATGAAATACTTGCTCTTTCGTCAGGCGAATGTGCACCGTGAATTGTTGGTCCAAAAGAAATCATATCCATTTCAGGATAATTTGTTCCTAAAATTCCACATTCTAAACCAGCGTGACAAGCAACCACTTTTGGTTTCTCATTATTTTGCTTTTCGTAGATTCCAACTAAAGTATCTAAAATTTCAGAATTTACATTTGGTGTCCAACCTGGATAAGAACCCGAAAGTTCAACTTCACAACCTACTAATTCAAAAGCAGAACGCAATGAATTCGCTAAATCAAATTTTGAAGTTTCAACAGAGGAACGTGTTAAACATCCCACTAAAATTTCACCGTCTTTTACGATAACACGGGCGATATTATTTGAAGTTTCAACTAAATCAGCCATATCAGCACTCATTCTGTAAACACCGTTTTGAGCAGCATAAATAGCTCTAATGATACCTTCCTGAACTCCTAGATCCATAACTTTTTCTGGTAAATCGCATTTTACGATTTCGATAGATAAGTTTGGTTCAGTCGTTTTATATTCTGCTTTAATATCGTTGATGATTTCCTGCATATCAAAGATGTATGCTTCATCAAACATTTCAGAAATAATCACCTTTGCAACACTTTCTCTTGGGATAGCGTTACGCAAACTTCCTCCGTTAATTTCAGCAACCTGCAAACCGAAGTTTTCAAAAGCGTCAAACAACAAACGATTCATTATTTTATTGGCATTACCCAAACCTTTATGAATATCCATTCCTGAATGACCTCCATTTAAGCCTTTTACCGTAATAATATGACCAACTGATCCTTCCGGCACTTCTTCTTCATGATAGGTTCTTGTAGCCGTTACATCGAGTCCGCCAGCACATCCGATATCAATCTCATCATCTTCTTCAGTATCTAAATTCAATAAAATCTGACCTTGAAGAATTCCTCCTTTAAGATTTAAAGCTCCTGTCATTCCAGTTTCTTCATCAATAGTAAATAAAGCTTCAATTGCAGGATGCGGAATATCTTTACTTTCAAGAATTGCCATAATTGTTGCAACCCCTAATCCGTTATCAGCACCAAGTGTAGTACCACGTGCACGAACCCAGTCACCATCAACATACATATCAATTCCTTGTGTATCGAAATCAAAAACAGTATCAGCATTTTTTTGGTGCACCATATCAAGATGCCCTTGCATTACTATTGCTTTACGGTTCTCCATTCCCGGAGTAGCAGGTTTACGAATAATTACATTTCGAATTTCGTCTTCAAAAGTTTCTAAACCCAGACTATTTCCAAAATTTTTCATAAACTCGATCACACGTTCTTCTTTCTTTGACGGACGCGGAACAGCGTTTAAATCTGCAAATTTATTCCATAGCGCTTTAGGCTCCAGATTTCTTATTTCCTGACTCATTATATTTTGTTTGAAGTTTAACAATTAAGAATGTCAAAGTTACAAAGTTTATATTTTTTTTCGCCACAAATTTCACGAATTAGCACTAATTAACTACTTTAAAATCAAATTCCATAAATACAATCTTTTTTTAGTTCTAATATTGTATTTATATTTACGTATCAAAAATTTGCATTGTGAAATCAAAATACATTCTCCCCTTATTTCTAGTAATTCAAATTATCTTTTTAAAGATTCTGCCTTTTTTTCCGGATTTTATTGAAGGTGCCTATAGCAATAATTTATTTGTTAGAATTTCGCATTTCTCACGAACTCTTTTAGGCAAAATTCCTTTTTCTATTGGTGATCTTATTTATGCACTTCTTATTATATCAATAATAATCTGGTTTTGGCAAATCAGAAAAACATGGAGAACAGACTGGAAGGATCATTTACTAAAAATCTTTGGTAAGATTTCTGTTTTTTATTTTTTATTTCATGTTCTCTGGGCATTCAATTATTATCGCGAACCACTTTTCGAAAAAATGGAGATCAAAAGAGAATATACTGATGCTGAATTATTGGCTTTCACCAAAAAACTAATTTTAAAAACCAATGAAATTCAGTTTCAGATCGCAAAAAATGACAGTTCAAAAGTCGTGTTTCCCTACTCTCAAAAAGAAGCTTTTCATATGAATCTGGATGGTTACGAAAACCTATCAAAAGAACATCCTTATTTCAAATATGAAATTTTAAGTGTGAAAAAATCTCTTTTTAGCCTGCCTTTGACCTACATGGGTTTTGGCGGATATCTCAATCCGTTTACTAATGAAGCTCAGGTAAATGACTTATTACCAATGTACAATTTCCCGGTTACTACTTGTCATGAAATGGCACATCAAATAGGTTTTGCAAGTGAAAGTGAGTGCAATTTTATTGGCGTTTTAGCTTCTGTAAAAAACAAAAATTTATACTTTCAATATTCCGGTTATAGTTTTGCTTTACGCTATTGCTTAGGAATCTGGCAAGTTAAGAACGAGAAAATTTTCGAGCAATTAAAGAAACAAACTAATGTTGGGATTTTAAAAAACTATAAGGAAAGTCATGATTTCTGGAAAAAGTATGACACTTTTATAGACGAAGGTTTTCATGTTTTTTACGATAATTTCTTAAAAACAAACAATCAGAAAGATGGCATGGACAGTTACAGTAAATTTGTAGATTTGATGGTGAATTATTATAAAACCAGAAAATTATAACTCATCTGTAACAAAATAGATTTCAATACTACTAATACTAATATGAGCGAAAATCTAGAACAGTCATTTGTTACGCAATTGAAGGCTAATCAGAATATAATCCACAAGATTTGTAGATTGTATACTGCTGGCGAAGATGCACATAAAGACTTGTTTCAGGAAATTACTATTCAGCTCTGGAAAGCTTATCCGAAATTTAGGGGCGACAGTAAATTTTCGACCTGGACTTATCGTGTGGCTTTAAACACTGCCATAACCCTATATCGAAAAACCAAAAGAACCATATCGACAGTAGAATATGAAAGTCATCAGCATTTTGTAAAAGATGTTGATTACAACTATGAAGAGGAAGAACAGATTAAATTGATGTATAAAGCCGTTTATCAGCTTAATGACATCGAAAAAGCATTAGTTTTTATGTATTTAGAAGACAAAGATTATCAAGAAATAGCGGAGACCTTAGGGATCAGCGAAGTGAATGCGCGCGTGAAAATGAACAGAATTAAAGGGAAACTTAAAAAAATACTAAATCCTTAAAAATTATTATGAAAGAACTGGATTTATTAAAAAAAGACTGGAAAAAGAACTCGGATTCTTTTCAACAAATTTCTGAACAGGAAATCTACAAAATGATTCACAAAAAATCATCTTCAATCGTGAAGTGGATTCTGATAATCAGTATTTTGGAGATTTCATTTTGGACTTTTTCAAACTTATTCCTTAATACTGATGATGCTTTACAAAAAATAAATCATCCGGAAATTGTCAACGCACTTGAATACCTGACTTACCTAAATTATTTAGTTGGATTGATTTTCGTATTTATTTTCTATAAAAACTACACTACAATTTCAACAACAGTTGCAACCAAATCACTGATGAGCGCCATTTTAAGAACGCGCAAAACAGTACAGTATTATGTTTGGTATAATCTGGGAATGATTGTTATAATAGCGATACTAAGTTTCTTTGTGGCTTTTGTATATAATCCTGACATGGCCTTTATAAGAGAAAAATTGGCTGCAAATGGTAAAGCTATGTTTGTAACTTTTGGAATAGCAATTTTAGTTTCCTGCGCCTTTTTTGGGCTCTTCTGGTGTTTTTACCGTTTACTTTACGGAACTCTACTTAGAAGATTATATGCTAATTATAAAGAGTTGAAGAAAATTGATTTTTAAAAAAGGTACAAAGGTTCAGAGAGGCAAAGGTTCAAAGGTTTTCTTTTAAGTCAATAGAAAATAATAACCGCTTATCATTTTATCACACCTAAAAAATATTTAAAAATCTAATTTTCATTTTCTGGTTCCTTATAACTCCATCTTCTCATTTCGTTAAGTTCTTCCTCTGCCTTAATTACTTCGGCTGGAATAACTTTTAAAAATGACGGATGTTGTTCAATAGCATATTCAACTTTTTCTACAATTTCTTCAATAGTATCGTTTTCATAATCAATATCAAGAGGTTCTTTGATTATAAAAGATTGTAGAATCCCTTTTTTCTTCATTCGCAATCCTTTTTTGTCAAATGAGCGACGGAAACCGTCTATAACAATCGGAATTACAATTGGTTTATGCTGTTTTATAATATGCGCTGTTCCTTTACGAACTGGTTTAAATGATTTTGTTGTTCCTTGCGGAAAAGTAATTACCCAACCATCCTCAAGGGCAATTCTAATGTTTTCCGTATCATTTGGGTTAACTTCACGTTTTTCTGTAACATCGACGCCTTTTGCGCGCCATGTCCTTTCTACTGTAATAGCACCAACGTAAGCCAGAATTCTTGGCAACAAACCTGCTTGCATGGTCTCTTTTGCAGCAACATAATAAATATTCATTTTAGGCTGCCACAAATAACCAATGTTCTTAATAGTGTCTTGACGTCCGCTTAAACTTGCGTTAAAGACGTGAAACATTGCTACAACATCAGCAAAATAAGTCTGGTGATTCGAAATAAACAATACATTATTATCTGGAAGTGTTTTAATAATTTCGGATCCTTCAATCTGCAATTCATTAAAACCTCTGTATCTGCGGTGCGTCATAGAGCCCAAGATTCGGATTAACCATTTCTTGATGAATAATATATGTCCAAAAGGATTTCGTTTAAACAATCCCATAAGTGCTTATTGTTTTTTTTTATTAGGTCGCAAACATACAAAAATTATTCTTTTAGCAATACTATTAAGCAATTTCGGAAATAAATTGTTATTATAATGAATATCAAATTATTAATTTTTCGTTTTTACGAATTTTCCTCAAAAGTTATTTTAAGTACTTCTCTTAGTTCACTCAATATCATCGCCGTTGCTCCCCAAACAACATGATTTTGAATATTAAAAGCCGGAACTAAAACATTTGCAGCGTAAGAAGTTGACAATGTGGCTTCAATAATAATTTCATCATTTAAAAAATCGGATAGCGGCAATTCAATAATATCAGCTACTTCTCTGATATCAGGAAAGAATGAAAGTTCTTCTTTGGCAATTCCCAAAAAGGGATGTACTAAAAAATTACTTGGCGGAATATACATCGGGGTAAAATGCTTAACTATTTCAATTTTTTCAGATGAAACACCAACCTCTTCTTCCGTTTCTCTTAACGCTGTTTCTTCAAAATTAATATCTGAAATTTCATATTTACCTCCAGGAAAGGCAATCTGAGAAGAATGGACACCATTATAAGCATTCCGAACAATTAAAACTAAATGTGTTTCATCATTCTTAGGGTAAAACAACATCATGACCGCAGCAATTCTGGGTGTTTTAGTTGTTAAATCAAAATTTTTAAGTTCTTCAATGCGTCCTTTTGGAGCCATCTTTATGTGGGCCAAAGTGGCCGGCAATTCAACTGGAATTAAATTAGGAACATATTGTAAAAAATCTTGAAAATCCATATTCAAAGTTTATTTTTGTATTTTCAAATAAAATATAAATATAGTCCAGAAAACGCGTTTTTACAAGTTTTCCAGAACCAAAGCCCATAAAAATGTACAGTAAAGAAGAATCACAGAAGATAAAAAGAGAATTTTGGGTGGCTTTCGCCGAGAAATACCCACGCAAATGGGTTCTTTATGACACTAAAATAAAGGACTTTTCTTTTAAATTTTTCGTTGATAACAAAAAAGCTCAGGTTTTAATTGATATTGAACACCGAAGTGACGAAAAAAGAACAGCATATTTTGAAAAAATAGAAGCTTTAAAAAATATTCTGGAAGAAGAATTTGTTCAGGATTTGGTTTATGAGAAAAACTACACCTTAGAAAGTGGTAAAACTATCAGCCGCATTTGGGTTGAAAAAACAGGATTAGGCTTTAGCAATCGAAATAATTGGGATGCTATTTTTGATTTCTTTAATGAGAAAATGCATGCTCTTGAAATGTTTTATTTAGAGTATGATGAGTTTATTAAAGATATTTAGAAAAGATACAAAGACTCTGAGATACTGAGGTACTAAAAAACAAAAGGCTCTGAAAATTCAGAGCCTTTTGTTTTTGATCCTAAAATTCTAATTTACTTTTTAACTATCTTTTTAGTTTCAGTTCCTGCATCAGAAAAAACTTTTACAAAATAAATCCCAGAATTGAGTTGGCTCATATCTATTTCTGGACTTTCCGTACTTTTTAAATCAGCTGTATATACCTCCGCTCCATTTACCGAATAAATGGCAATTTTTGTTGGCACAATTGAACGTGAAAAAGACAAAGTTAACTTCTCCTTTACCGGAATGGGATACATCTGTATACTTGAACTTAGCACTTCTGGTGTCGGATTAACTGACAACGTTTTTGCTCCAAGATTAACTTTTACAATTACTGATGATAGACCTTTGGTAACATTATTTGTACCTATGGCAATCATGTAATTAGTTGTGTTATCAGTTGTTTTTGATTTACGATCGGTTGTCGAACCTTCTTCTTGATTTTCCAATGGAATAATATCTGTAATACTATCGATGACTGTAGGCATTTCAAAATCATTTTTAGGTATTCCATCTAAATAGATTGCTGTAATATTTGAATCTCCTTGTGTAACATAAATTACACCATCCATCTCTTCTATTTTTCTGTAATCGTAATATTTCCCTCCACTAATTCCTATTTTTGGTATTTCAAGATTTTCTATAAATTTAAGATCAACTTCTCCATCTTTAGACAATTTAAGGAATTGGTTAGAAGTGCTAATTTCATTATAGTTTAAAAATCTACCTGCAACTATAATCTCACCCGAGTTTAGTGTTTTAATTTTAGCAATTCCAGAGTCAGATTCACCAATTTTAAAACTAGAATCAGGTGTACCATCCATATTAAATCTCATCAATTTACTTTTAGGAACATATCCCGCACCAAAACTTTCAAATTGCGCCTTGCATAATATTTTATCATTTTGAATTTCAAAATTGACTCCAGTAGTCCAATAGTCTGAATTTGTATTTAATTTATATTCCGTTTCTTGTTTACCTTCTGCATTCAACAAATACAAACCCCATTGATCGGTAATCAAAATTTTACCATTCTCTAAAACTCTAAACTGCTCTACACCTAATAACTTAGAATCAGTTTTATAGTCAAAATCTTTTACGATATTTCCACTATTATCTAATTTTATCAATTTGTCTTTAGTGCTAACAAAAATTGTAGTATTATCTATAATTTGAACTTGCTTAATATCTCCAAGATATTTAGGAAAAATAAAAGATTTGTCAACGCCACCATTTTCATCTAATAAACCAATACCGAAAGTTTCTACATCATTAATTTTTACAAAATCTCCTTTAACAACCAACTTTCCATCAAAATTACCACCGGTTTGAAAACTCCCAAACTGGCTAGGTTTTAATTCAGATGAATCAATTGTATTTCCATTTAAATCAGCTATAGATAAACCGTATTTATTCCCTGTGTATTCACAGTTATTATAAAAAAGTGTCTCATTAACTAAATTCAGAGAAAAATTATTGTACCAAAATTCATTGAGTTTAATTGGTGTAAATTGCTTGTTTAATGTTCCGTTATTATTAAGTTTTATGATGTGATAACCTTTCAATACATCATCATTTAAAAAAGTTTCAAGATATATGAAAGAGTCTTTTACTACAAAATCATTCGAATAACCATAATACTGAGACAAAAAAGTTTTATCTAATGTACCATCTAAATTAAGCCTGCACATATTATATGTTGGTAAATCATTAACAACTCTAGTAAAGTTACCGCTAATCAATATTTTACCATCATCTTGCAGCATCATTGAAAATTCATGATCACCAGCTCCAAGACCTACATCAAAAGTAGCATCCAGAGTTCCATCGGAATTCAGTCTAACAAGGCTATTTTTTACTATCCCTTCCATTTCTGTAAATATTCCTGCTACATAAATCGCATTACCAAAAACTTTAACATCGCTTACTTTTTTATTAAAAGAAAGATCATTTCTAAAAGTTGCATCAACACTTAGATCGCTATTATATCTATGAACATACCCGCTAGCAACAGAACCACTAGAAACCAAAACTTTATCATCATTTTGTATCGCAATAGAAGTAATATCTTCTAATCCTGTAATTTTAGCTTTTACTTCACCATTAGAAGTAAGCTGAAAAATTATAGCTTTTTCAAAAGCATTGTTGTAAGGATTATCAACGTGAGCAACAACAATAATATCACCGTTACTTTGTAACTGGACCTTTCTAATTATTAAATCATCGGGGTTGCTAAATAAAAAAGTTTCATCCAGAGAATAATCAGCATTTAATCTGATAAGATTATTTACTTTTTTATCTTTAAAAAATGTAATTTTTCCTCCGAGTAAAATTCTACCGTCAGGAAGTTCTTTTGTTACGGCAATTTGAGCCGCCTTATAAGGTGTTGGCTGAACAAAAGTTTCATCAAAAGTTTGTGCATATGATGATAAAATTCCAAAAAAAGTAAGCAAGAATAAAGAGTAGAATTTCTTCATACGCAATGTAGGTTAATTGTTTTATAGTTAGGACTTTCTTTAAAAAACGATTCAATATCTCATTATTTTTACTAAATAAACAAGAAAATACGAATATTTTTAACAAGTCAAATATAACAATTTTCATTACAAACTCTTAAAATAAGTATTTTCTTTTAAAAAACTTATTGAAGTCTCAGATTAAGTTTTAAAACAATAAACCCGACAAATTTTAAAATTTGTCGGGTTTATTGTTTTATTTTTATATGAATGTTTTTACACACTAGTCATATTATAAACAATAATATGATCATCATAGTTAATGTAAAGCTGTTTGCGGTAATCTTGTTTTTTACGTGTAATAATAGACAACTTACACTCTCGTCCGTCATTATCTTTACACATAAATGAATAAACAACATCGGTGTCATTTTCTTCTCTTTCTATATAATTTAAAATATTAAAAAGCTGAATTTCCTGCGAATAAACTACAATTCTGTGTTTATTAGTGTCTAAAATTACCGAGAGATTCACTAAATCAAGATTTGACCAGTCACCCCATTTTCCTCTTTCATTTTTTTCTAAAACACTAAATCCTGATGTTTTAAATTGATAAGACTGGCTTTGAACCTGTTGCAGACCAAATGCCAAAAAAAGTAATATTATGTAGGTTCGTATAGAATTCATATTGTATTTCTTGGGGAAAATTAAAATTCAAATTTAGCCTTTTCTTTGGCTGCCACATCAAATTCGGTCATCATTTGTTCAATAATTTGTTCGACCGGCAAAATTTCGTGAATGAGTCCGGCAATCTGTCCAATTTCAAGTTCGCCTTCATCAAGATCTCCTTCAAACATTCCTTTTTTAGCTCTTGCTCTTCCTAAAAGCTGAATTAATTCCTCTTTTGAAGGGCAATTTTCATATAGGTTCTGAACATCCTGATAAAACTTATTTTTTACCAATCGAACCGGAGCCAATTCCTTTAAGGTCAATTGGGTACCCCCTTCTTTTACTCTAACTATTGTTTCTTTGAAATTATTGTGTGCAGAAGATTCTATTGAAGCTGCAAAACGACTTCCAACCTGAACGCCGTCCGCGCCTAAAATCATTGTAGCCAGCATTCCTCTACCTGTTGCGATTCCACCAGCAGCAATAATCGGAATCTGAATTTTTTCTTTCACCATCGGAATCAAAGTCAGTGTTGTCGTTTCATCACGACCATTGTGTCCGCCTGCTTCAAAACCCTCTGCAACGATGGCATCTACTCCCGCTTCTTGTGCTTTTAGAGCAAAAAGACTACTACTCACAACATGAACTACCGTAATTCCTTTTTCCTTAAGAAAAGAAGTCCAGGTTTTAGGATTCCCTGCCGAAGTAAAAACGATTTTCACGCCCTCTTCTACCACGATATTTATAATTTCTTCCAGATTTGGATACAACATCGGAATATTAACTCCAAAAGGTTTATCAGTCGCTTTTTTACATTTCTGAATGTGTTCTCTTAAAACTTCAGGATACATTGAACCAGCACCAATTAAACCTAAGCCTCCTGAGTTACTTACTGCAGAAGCGAGTTTATAACCGCTGTTCCAAATCATTCCGCCTTGAATTATTGGATATTTTATATTGAAAAGTTGTGTGATTTTATTCATGCAGGCAGGTTCTTATTGTTTGATTATCTTTCCGGTTTTATGTAAACCTTCGGCCTCAAAAGTATAGAAATAAAGTCCACTATTTAATGCCTCTACAGAAAGAATTGGATTTTGATTTGTAATTTGTTTTTCGATTAATTTTTGCCCCAAAACGGAGTAAATGGATACTAATGCGTCATAATTTTCATTTGAAAAAGAAAAAGAAACGAAAGTTTTAGATGGATTCGGGAATACTGAAAAATCAGAAGAAGCCAGAAAATTTTCAACTCCTAAAGTAGATCCGAAATTTGGAATTCCATATCCATAACTATTATCTGGAGTAGCATATCGATCAGAAATTTCCAAAAGCATTTGCCTAATTTCCTTATTTGTTTTCGTTGGAAAAGCCTGCCATAAACAGGCAATCATTCCCGCCATTACCGGACATGAAAATGAAGTTCCATTAGCAGTTCCAATACTACCTGTAGCACTAGACACAACTGTAGCGGTTCCCTGAGCCATGACATCGGGTTTTATTCGATTATCGAAACTAGGGCCAATAGAACTGAAATTAGATTTTATTTTTGCTGAATCAACAGAACCAACCGTAATAACTGAAACTGCATCCGCTGGCGCTCCAATGTGCGGTTCAGCCGTTCTGCCTTCATTTCCTGCTGAAGCAACAACAATTATTCCTTTACTGAAAGCGACTTCTGCACCACGGGAAATAAAATTAGTACTGCCATTCATATCACTGTAGGTGTGGCTATAATCAACATTATCATATCCAAAATAACCTAATGAAGTGGTTATAATATCAACACCTAAACTATCTGCCTTTTCTGCTGCTTCCACCCAAAGCGATTCTTCAACAGGATTTTCAGAAGCATCATTTTCTGTTATAAATAAGTAATATGAAGCATCAGGAGCTGTGCCAACCAATTCATTTTCTTTATAGCCTCCCATTGTTGAAAGTACTAAAGTTCCATGATCATCACCTGTATAAAAATTGGTGTTTCGATTAACAAAATCATAACCACCTAAAATCTGATTTTTTGCCTGTAAATTTTGAAAAGGCGTTGCTGTATTTACACCTGGAAAACCGGCATCTAAAACCGCAATTATTTTTCCTGAACCTGTATAATTTTGCTTGTGCAAAGCCTGACCGTTAAGCATTTGAATTTGATTTGCAGAATTTCCATAAGCATAATCAATAGACGTTTTAAGCTTATCATTTGTTTGAATTAACTTGGTTTCTGAAACTTTTTTAGAAGTAGTATTTAAAGCCTTATTTGCAAATACAACTTTTTCAACAAATAAAAATGATTTTAGAGCCAAAATATCAGCCTGAGTTCCACGAATATGAAGTGCATTCAGCCATTTTGAATTTGCCATAATGGTAATTCCTGCACTCGCTTTTATTTGACTAAAATAGCTTTTTTCAACTGGAACATCAGTAGCATCTAAAGAGATGTTCTGATTCGTTCTTCGGTCTAAAGAATGCTGGGTTAGCATATCTAAGGGTTTATTCAAAAAGAGCTGTGCGCTTGGTTTATCTTTAAAATAAACCCATGCATCTTCTTGCGAAAACATCGCAGAAAAAACGAACAATAAAACAAACGTGAAATAGTATTTCATAGTTTACTTTTTTAAAGGATAAACCTTTGTAAAAAAGTATAAAGCTAAGAAATTACTCCCGAACCAACTAATTCATCATCGAAATACCAGGCAACAAACTGACCTTCAGTAATGGCAGATTGCGGCTCATCAAAATGAACATACATTCCATCTTCAAACTGAAGCAAAGTCGCTTTTTGTAAAGGCTGACGGTAACGAATTCTTGCCATCACTTCCATTGTTTCACCAGCTTTTAAAGTCAAATCGGTACGAATCCAATGCACTTCAGATTTTTCAATAAATAAAGCTTTTTTGAATAAACCAGGATGATTGCTCGTTAAACCTGTATAAATAGTATTAGTTTCAACATCAGTCGCAATAATAAATAATGGATCAGTTGTTCCACCTACGTTCAAACCTTTTCTTTGTCCAATAGTAAAATAATGAGCGCCTTGATGTTTTCCAACTACTTTTCCCATTGTTGGAAGATAAGCACGTTTCTGAGCTTCTAATTTTAACTCTTCTTCTAATGATAAACCAACTGGTTTTTCAATATTGTAAATTGGATCATTTTTATCAATCTGAACAATTTTACCTTCTTTAGGTTGCAATTTTTGTTGCAAAAACTCAGGCAAACGTACTTTTCCAATAAAACATAAACCTTGTGAATCTTTCTTTTCAGCCGTTACCAAATCCATTTCAGCAGCGATTTCACGCACTTCCGGTTTTGTTAAAGCCCCAATTGGAAACAATGCTTTTGCCAATTGTTCTTGTGACAATTGACATAAAAAATACGACTGATCTTTATTGTTATCGGCACCGGCAATCAATTGATAAACTGGCCTACCATCTACTTCAATTTCATTTTTTTGACAATAATGTCCCGTTGCCACATAATCAGCACCAAGACTTAAGGCGATTTTCATGAAAACATCAAATTTGATTTCGCGGTTACAAAGCACATCAGGATTTGGAGTTCTCCCTTTTTCGTATTCGTTGAACATATAATCAACGATTTTTTCTTTGTACTCTTCGCTTAAATCGACAGTTTGAAACGGTATCCCAAGTTTTTCAGCAACTAACAAAGCGTCATTACTATCCTCTAACCACGGACATTCGTTAGAAATAGTAACCGAGTCATCATGCCAGTTCTTCATAAAAAGGCCAATAACTTCGTATCCTTGTTGTTGCAATAAATAAGCTGCAACACTCGAATCTACTCCACCAGAAAGTCCAACTACTACACGTTTCATTCTAAATCGTTTATATTTTTACAAGGGTGCAAAGGTAAGTCAAATTCTAGATTATTTTGGTAGTTTTGATTAGTTTATATAATCCCGCAGTAGATAAAACCTATCGCATTTTTTAATTACTTTTATTATTCAATAAAAATGTCATGCTAAAATTTGTTTACACTTTTATTTTTCTCTTTGTAATCACTTCTTTGAGTGCCCAAAGTTATAGTGCTACTTTGTCTAATTATGAAGCATATAAAGCTTTTAAAGGAAAGCCATTATCGGATAAATTCTCCAATATCGAATCCGTAAAAATCGTTTATGACCTGAAATCTAAAAAAATGTATTATTTCAATAGTACTTTAATTTTGCATCATTATGACTTTGTAACCAATTATTTAAATTATGATAAAGAAGTAGATGTTTTTAACAAAGAAAATTATAGCGATACCGAAAATGGCAGAAATTATTTATTAGGAAATCTAAATCATATCAAAGGAACTGAAAAATGGATTTTCGAATTAGCAGCTTCAGATCGCATGCCAATTCCATTAATTGAAAACTTTTACAATTTAATTTTAAAATCAAGTTTCATTGGTTCGGATTTAAAATTCTATTTGAATAATCCTGAAAAAACGGAATGGTTTCAACAAAATAAATTCAAAATTCCATGTGTAAAATCAGATTACATTTTTAATGATATCACCTATCAGGAAGTCGTTTCCGGAAATACAGTTGGCATTCTAAAACAATACAAAATAAAGGATTTGGAAAAGGTTCAGCCAAACCGAGATGAAATCATAATTTTGGATGGAACACCAGATATTTTACCCGATGTAAGAGGAATTATTGTGAATGAACTTCAAACACCATTAAGCCATTTAGTTCTCTTAGGCAAAAACAGAAAGATTCCTATTATGGCCTATACTACTGTTTTGAAGGACAATAATATCCAAAAATTAATTACAAAGAAGGTCGAATTAAAAATTGAAATTGATACTTTTCACATCAAAGAAACCACTAAAAAAATAGCACAAAAAAGCATTTCAAAAAAGAAACAATTAATTATTGACAAGAGTGTAACAGATTTGGTCGACTTAAATATAATTCCAAAAAAAGGTGTGAATTATATTGGTTCTAAAGCTCAGAATATGGCGTATTTAATTGCAATTTCAAAAGATATTGCCAAAGATCTTCCTTTTAAAACTCCTGAAAATGCGCACGCCATTCCTTTTTATTTTTATACGGAGCACATTGAGAAAAAGTCAATTTCATCTTTAATTAGGGAGCTTTTAACTAATCAACATAAAGATTCTACAGTATGGATTAATCATCAATTAAAGAAAATTCGCGATGCCATTAAAAAAGAACCTATTGATCCTAATTTAATCAGGAAGCTAAATGAAACCTTTAAAAATGCCGCTTTTAAAAATTTCAGATTCAGATCGTCAACTAATGCTGAAGATTTAGATGATTTTAATGGCGCAGGTCTTTACGATTCTAAAACCGGAATTTTAGGTGACAGTATAAAAACTTTTGAAAAGGCGATTAAACAAGTTTGGGCGAGTGTCTGGAATGAAGGATCCTATACTGAAAGAGAGCTATTTGGTATTGATCAACAAAGTGTTGCAATAGGCGTTTTGGTGCATCGTTCTTTTCCTGATGAAATAGCCAATGGTGTCATCATTACTCAAAATATCTTCAGAAAAAATTTCCCAGGTATTACCGTTAATATTCAAAAAGGAGAAAACTCGGTTGTTAAACCTGCCACAGGGGAAATTTGCGAACAATTCACGGCTTACTATTTACCATCTCAAAATAAAGATGAAGAGTTTAATGTCGATTACACATCAAATTCTAATCTGAACAATAATGAGCCTTTGCTAAGTAGAAAAGAAATGATCAGGCTAAATCTTGTCTGTCAAAAAATTGAAAGCCAGATGAATCGATATTGGAAAAAGAACAGATTAAATCCAGTCGATATTGAATTTAAAATAGTTGGAGAAAATCGTGATTTATATATTAAACAGGTACGGCCTTTTAACGAATGATCAATAGAAAACCTGTAAATCTATTTCGTTCGAAACCGTATTGATCAGGATGATTTTAAACTCGAAATCGTCAACATTAATTTTTTGTTGTACCGATTGACGAATCTTTTTGTGCTCCAATGAAAAATCTCCTTCCAAAGGAATTTTGACATCAACAACATTCAAATATTTAGAAGCTTTTTTATTTACTAAAATTGAAGCAAAAATATAAAATCCGATAATGATAACCTGAAAAAACAATAACACCTCAATTTTTTCATACGGATACATGATATCCAAAATGGAAAGCGTAATAGTTGCAAAGAGAAAAATTATGGCATTTACCGTAAAAGATTGTGTTCTGAATCTTAGAATTGAAAAAATAGCAAATAATCCAAAACCAATTCCGACTCCTATTTCGATTTTTGTAAATAAATAGCAAAGTGAAAAAGTACAAAGACCGACAATTACCATCAGTGGATTTATAGTTTCATTATCTTTTCTGTTAGAGAAAAAATACAAAACCAAAATTGAGAAAAACAATAATAAAAATCTTCCTGTAAGTTCGTTTAAATCCATTTACTCAAAGTATTAGCAAATCAAATTTAGAAAAAAGTTTGCCACGAATTCACGAATTTAAAAATCAATATTTAAATTCGTGAATTCGTGGCAAAAAAAATCTTTTCACTCGAGCAATTTCGAGAACTATTATTCCATTTTAGGCTTCGAATCGGCTTTATAATTGCTTTTTGGATCGCTCATATTTACTTCTTTAGTTAACTTTCCTTTTAAGTAAAACTGCCACATTCCGACTTTCTTACCGTTTAAAAATTTACCTTTAGAAGCCATTACTCCATCAGAATCGTAGAAAACAGCTTCTCCGTTATATTCATTATTTTTATAGGTGCTCTGCTCCAAAAGCAATGCATTTTGACCGTATTTTTTATAAGTTCCTTCTTTTAAACCATTCTTATACGTCATTTCTTCCGCTATTTTAGAGTCAGGATAAAAAACAGATCTCACACCTTCCAGTTTTCCATTTTTATAATTTTCAAGTGTCATAACCACTTTTGAAGCTTTATGGTAATATTTCCACTCTCCTTCACGAGCCTTACCTACTTCTTTACCTTCGCTTACTTTATTTTTATTCTGATCATAAAAAACAGTGTACGAACTTCCGTCATTAGCAGTAAAATCACGAGTAGCTACTACATCCCCTTTTTTAGTATCATCAAAAAACTTAAAAAGCCCGCTTTCTTTTCCGTGACTAAAAGTTCCTTCATAACGCGGACGTTTTGAAAGTTCGTAAGTTCCTTTCCAAACCCCGTCTTTTTTTCCATTAGCATCTAGTTTGTTGAAATCTTGTGAAAAAGCAGCAACGCTTATTAAAAATAAAATCCAAAAATTTCTCATAATTCGTTTTTCTATATAACAGCAAAAATTACTTTTTAGTATTTACAAAAGTAGGATCATTTCAACATTAATTGCCCTTTTTTTAATTAAAATCAAATTTAAATTCTGTTTAACGTTTCTGAAACATAAAAAAATTAAATAAGTACAAAAAAATCAAGCATACAATACAAAATACTAGTAACCAACACATTAAAACTCTTCAACAAAAAAGTTAAATTAATATTAAAAAAAGTAATTGTTTAATCTTTTTTAAAAATTGTTAAACAAAATAAATAACTTAGCAGTAACAAACAAAAAATCAATATTATGAAAACAATCAAAATTAAATTAATTGCTTTATTGGCATTAATTGCTTTCGTCAGTATTTCATGTAACAATGATGATGATGATTCATCTCAACAACCCCAAACGATCGTCTCTATTGCGAAAGCAAATCCTAATCTAACCTCTTTGGTTGCCGCTCTTGAAAAAGCAGATTTGGCAACTACACTGAACACTTCCGGTTCTTATACCGTTTTCGCACCTAATAATACTGCTTTTAGTGCATTTTTAACTGCCAATGGTTATGCCAATTTAAATGCAGTTCCCGTTCCCGCTCTAAAAGAAATATTATTGAATCATGTCTTAATTACGAAAGTAAAATCGACAGAAATTGAAACGGGATATGTAAAGACCCTAGCAAAAGGAAGTGCTTCATCTTCAAATACCTTAAGTATGTATCTTGAAAAAGGCTCTGGTGTCGATATCAATGGTGGAAAAACAAATGGTGGAGCAACAGTCACTACTGCAGATGTTGAAGCATCAAATGGAATTATTCATATAGTTGATGGCGTTATCGGATTACCTACTATTGTTAATCATGCGGTCGCCAATAAAAACTTCACTACCCTTGTTGCTGCTTTAACTTTCAACCCTTCATCTGGTTTTGCAGGAATACTATCAGGAACAGCCAGTTCACCGTTTACCGTTTTTGCTCCCACAAATGCGGCTTTTACAAGTTTCCTAACTGAAACTGGATTTTCCGGACTTGCTGCAATTCCTGCTAATGTTTTAGAGACAACTTTAAAATATCATGTTGTTGCTGGAGCAAATGTACAATCGACCACATTAACAAACGGACAAGTTGTGAGCACATTTGCCGGACAAAATTTTACAATTGGCCTAACTGGAGGAGCAAAAATTACTGATGTCAGCGACAGAGTAAGTAATATTGTTGCTACAGACGTTCAATGTGCAAACGGAATTATCCATGTAATTGATAAAGTTTTATTACCAAATTTTTAAGCACAAAAAAAACCGCTGTTTTAAAATAGCGGTTTTTTTTATCTGTGTCGAAATATTATTTCTTCTTATCTTGCTTTTTTGCAGCCTCTTGTTGTTCCATCACCTCCTGAAGACGTTGTTGAAACTTACTTTGTTTTTTAGGCTCCTTTAATTTGTTCTCCTGAATTTGAGCGTGAATTTTATCTGTATCAACAATATGATTTTTGATCACAAACATAATTCCGATTGTGATTAAGTTTGAAATAAAGTTATATAAACTCAAACCAGCACCATAAGTATTGAAGAAAATTAACATCATTAATGGTGAAACATAAATCATGATTTTCATCATTTTTGCCATATCCGGCATACCTTCTTGTTGAGGAGCTGCCATTTGCTGATCTCCAGATGTCATTTTCATGTAAAAGAAAATCGCAATTGCAGCCAAAATTGGGAACAAACTAATATGACTTCCGTATAATGGAATATTGAATGGCAATTGTACTACAGCATCAAATGATGATAAATCGTCTGCCCAAAGGAAACTTTTTTGTCTTAACTCAAAAGCTGACGGGAAGAACTGGAATGACGCATACATAAACGGAAGCTGAATCAATGCCGGGATACATCCTGCCATTGGGTTAACTCCTGCTTTGTTGTACAACTTCATTGTTTCCTGTTGTTTCTTCATTGGGTCTTTTTTAAATTTTTCTCCCAACTCTGTAATCTCTGGACGCAAGACTTTCATTTTAGCCTGTGACAAGAATGACTTATAGGTAATTGGCGACATAGCCAATTTGATAATGATGGTAAAGATGATAATTGCAATTCCTAATGACAATCCAATAGTAGAGCTCAAGAATCCGAATAATGGAATGAAAATCCATTTATTAATCCATCCAAAAATTCCCCAACCTAATGGAATAATTTTTTCAAAGTTTTTATCGTATGATTTTAAAGTCTTATAATCAGATGGTCCAAAATACCAGCTCATTTTATAGTCAACTTCTCCATTAGAAAAAGCTAAAGGAACTGTTGCTCTAAATTGCTTTACATATATTGTATCGATCGCTTCATCTTTTATTAATGCATCAGATTGCAATTTAGATTTTTCGAATGGTTTATCTGTCGCTAAAATAGCAGTAAAAAAATGTTGTTTAAAAGCGATATAACTCACTTTTTCAGGAGTATCTTCTTTTCCTACACCATCACTTACTGAGCTGTATTTTTCATCCCCATATTCATATTCAAGTTGAGCATATCTTTTTTCAATAGAAACACCTTTCTCATTTCTGTAACTTTTCAAATCCCAAACTAAATCTAATGGCTTAGCAGAATTTAAAACTTTATTCAACCCTTGAGAACGAATATCAAAACCAACTAAATAGTCATTTGCTTTTAAGATGTATTTATATTCTAAAAATTCGTTTGCACCCGCTTTCAAACGCATTGTTAAGATTTGATCCGATCCATTTTTAGTCAACGTTGGTTCAAAATATAAATCTTTAGAGTTTAAAGTTCTGTTATCCGTTGTTTGTAATTGGATATTCAGATTCGAATTATTATCTTTAATTAATTCAATTAACTGTCCAGAATTTTTCTCAAATCTTTTGAATTCTTTCAACTTAGCTTCAACTATATAACCACCTTTATTGGCGATTTTTAGTATCATCTTTTCGTTTTCAATAGTTGTAAAGCCTTCTTTTGCAGAAGGAAGTGTAGCTGAATAAGCAAAACCACCTAAAGTTTGTTGCAATTTTGCCAATTGAACCGTATCACCAGGTGTTGCAGCGGCAACAGGTAAAACAGCTGTTTTAGTTTTATCAGCTTTAGCCTGAGCTTCTTGCTTAGCAACTAATTCTTTCTTGGCTTTTTCAGCAGCAATTTCCTTATCTGAAGGTTGATTTTGGTACATAATCCAAATCAAAATTCCAAATATCAATACAAAACCAATGATTGAATTAAGATCAAATTTTTTTTCTTCCATTATTAATTTAAAAAAGTTATTCGTTAAAGGCTATTAGTAATGAGTTCGTCTCAAACGTTACATCCCTTTAGAATATTAATTATTATTTTTTATGCGCAATAACTGCAGCAGCCACAAAGTTTACGAAAATTGGGTGCGGATTTGCAACCGTACTTTTGTATTCAGGATGGTATTGTACTCCAATGAAAAATGGGTGATTTTCAAGCTCAACAATTTCTACTAAACCAGTATCTGGATTAACACCAGAAGCAATTAAACCAGCTTTCTGTAATTCATCTTTATAAGTATTATTATACTCGTAACGGTGACGGTGACGCTCTGAAATAGTTTTTTGACCGTAGATTTTATGTGCCAATGAGTTTGGTTTAATATCACACTTCCAAGCCCCAAGGCGCATTGTTCCACCTTTGTCTGTAATTGTTTTTTGCTCTTCCATCAAATTCACCACAGGATGTTTTGTTTTTTCATTCATCTCTGTAGAATTCGCTTCAGCGTAACCTAAAATATTTCTTGAATATTCAATAACAGACATTTGCATTCCTAAACAAATTCCGAAAAACGGAATATTGTTTTCTCTTGCGTAACGAACTGCTTCTATTTTTCCTTCAATTCCTCTTTCACCAAAACCAGGAGCAACTAAAACTCCATCAAGAGGTCCTAATTTCTCTGCAACATTATCACTATTAATATGCTCTGAGTGAATAGAAATTACATTTACTTTAGTTTCATTTGAAGCTCCAGCATGAATAAATGCCTCTAAAATTGATTTGTAACAATCCTGCATTTCTACATATTTTCCAATCAAACCGATGTTTACAGTATGTTTTGGATTTTTCAATCTGCGTAAAAAAGTATTCCAGTTTTTTAAATCCGGTGCCGCTTTTTTAGGTAAATCCAATTTTTTCAAGGCAACTACATCTAATCCTTCTTCGAGCATTAAATTTGGAACCTCATATATAGTTGAAGCATCAATAGATTGAATTACGGCTTCTCTTTTTACATTACAGAATAATGCTAATTTATTACGCAATTCATCTGAAAGTTCATGCTCAGTTCTACAAACCAAAATATCAGCTTTAATACCGCTTTCCATCAAAGTTTTTACAGAGTGCTGTGTAGGTTTTGTTTTCAACTCACCTGCAGCAGCCAAATAAGGAACCAAAGTTAAATGAATAACAATTCCGTTATTTTCACCCAATTCCCAAACCAACTGACGAACAGACTCGATATAAGGTAAAGATTCAATATCACCAACAGTTCCACCAATTTCAGTAATAACAATATCATAATCGCCAGATTTACCCAGCAATTGCATTCTGTCTTTGATTTCGTTTGTAATATGAGGAACAACCTGAACTGTCTTTCCTAAAAACTCCCCTCTTCTTTCTTTCTCAATAACCGAAAGATAAACTCTTCCTGTAGTAACGTTATTGGCCTGAGAAGTAGGAACGTTCAAGAAACGCTCGTAGTGACCTAAATCTAAATCGGTTTCAGCACCATCATCTGTTACATAACATTCACCATGTTCGTACGGATTTAGTGTTCCCGGGTCGACATTTATATACGGGTCAAATTTTTGAATAGTTGTACGGTATCCTCTTCCTTGTAACAATTTTGCTAAAGATGCCGCGATAATTCCTTTTCCTAATGAAGAAGTCACACCGCCTGTAACAAAAATATATTTTGTTTGATTCATTCTGTTGTTGTTTGTATTGTAGTTGTGTAAAAAACTTGGCAAAAGTACAAATTTAATTAGATAATTTGTCAATAAGAGAATGAGATAATTTGCAAAATTTTAAACAGAATGATTAATTGCTTTTGTAATCGATAATTTTAAGAATTAATTAGGATTATTTTTGAAGAATGTATTTAAATTGAGACTAATTATTACTATCCAATTTAATAAATAACTGAAGAATATTTTACCTTCTGCCTAAAATTATAAGTTTTACAGGAAAGTTTAAGCAAAAAAAATATTATAATTTTAAAACATCGACTTGTACACATTTATAAATTCAGTCTTGAATTCTGTGGTGCCAATTTGTTTTTAAAAATTATAATATTTTTTATGTGTATTATAATTTCAAAATATTGACTTGTACACATTTACAAATTCAGGCTTGAATTCTGTGGTATCAATTAGTTTTTAAAAATTATAATATTATATCTATCAAACTTAAATAAAAAAAATTAAACTACCAAAGATTTTTCCTACTATTTTATTAGCTTAGGATATTGCTTTTTAATATTACGAATCAATTCTTCTAAACCATTTAATTTTAATTCGTAAATAAGCTGTAATTGCTGCCCTAATTCTCCATTAGGAAAACCTTTATTGTGATACCAAACTACATAATATTCAGGTAAATCAATTAAAAAACGACCTTCGTATTTCCCGAAAGGCATTTTAGTGTGTGCTAATTTTATGAGCAGTTTTTTGTCTTGTTCCATTTTTTTTAAGAAGAAAGAAGCAAGAGAGAAGAATATAGATTTATTCTCTTTCTTGCTTCTTGTTGGTACAAAGCTATGATTATTTCAATACTTTTTATACTTTTTAGAGGATAGATTAAAAAAAAATCGCCACGAATTCACGAATTATTTTAAATATAATTCGTGAATTCGTGGCGAATAAAAACTTAGTGCCTTAGCATCTCAGAACCTTAGCAACTTAGTAATGCCATCTCACAAAAGCTTCCATAGCTGCATAAGTTGCCAAACCTAGTTGTTGGTACAAAGCTGCTGTTTCTGCATTTCTGTCTTCGGCTCTTTGCCAAAACTCTCTTGCATCAGTTCCCTGGAAAACAACCCCGTCTTTTTGAGACTGGTGTTTGAAGATTCCGTGGCGTTTTGCCAAAACCTGATCCGGGCTCATTGGTACCGCCATTTCGACTTCGTCAATTCCCCATTCCTGCCAAGCTCCACGGTATAACCATAACCAACAGTCATCCATAAACGATTTTGTTTTTAAAGCTTTTACCGCTTCAAAAATAGCATCCAGACAGACTTTATGTGTTCCGTGCGGATCAGCTAAATCTCCTGCCGCGTAGATCTGGTGTGGTTTGATTTTTTCAATTAAATCCATTGTCAATTGAATATCCTCTTTCCCAAGTGGTCTTTTCTCGATTGTTCCGGTTTCATAAAATGGCAATTCCATAAAATGAATCTGATCATCTGTCAATCCAACAAAATGACTAGTAGCTCTCGCTTCTCCTTTTCTGATCAATCCTTTGATATAACGCACTTCCGGAATATCAATTTCACTATTCTTTTTATTGGTTAAAAAGGTTGCAGCTTTTTGGTAAATATCATCTGCCTGAGCACTCTTGATTCCGAATTTTTCGTTGTAATCAATCACGAATCTTGCAAAACGTAACGCTTCATCATCCGCTACAGCGATATTTCCTGAAGTTTGATACGCTACATGCACCTCATGTCCCTGCTCCTGCAAACGCATGAACGTTCCTCCCATACTGATAATATCATCATCTGGATGCGGACTGAAAATCAGTACACGTTTTTTAGCCGGTTCTGCTCTTTCCGGACGGTTTGAATCGTCGGCATTTGGTTTCCCGCCTGGCCAGCCTGTGATTGTATTTTGAAGTTTATTAAAAATCTTGATGTTGATGTCGTAAGCCGGACCGGAATCTGCTAATAAATCGCTCATACCGTTTTCAATATAATCAGCATCAGTTAACATTAAAATTGGTTTTTTAAGCTGAAGTGCCAATCCTAAAACCGCTTTTCTAATTAATTTATCTGTCCAGATTACTTTTTCTACCAACCAAGGTTTGTTGATTCTGGTTAGCTTTGAAGAAGCTTCCTTATCTAAAATAAAAACGGCGTTGTTGTGTTCCTGCAAAAATGAAGCAGGCACTCGATTGGTCACTTCATCTTCTACCGATTTTTTTACAATGTTTGATTTTCCTTCTCCCCAAGCCATCAAAATAACTTGTTTTGCTTCCATGATTTTTTTCACTCCAAGCGTTATTGCCGTTCTTGGTGTATTACTTAATCCAAAGAAATCTTTACTTGCCGCAACTCTTGTAATATGATCCAAAGCGACTAAACGCGTTTTAGAGTTTTGAAGCGACCCCGATTCGTTAAAACCGATATGCCCGTTTCCTCCAATTCCTAAAATCTGCAAGTCGATTCCACCTAAAGCTTCTATTTTTGCTTCATAATCGTGGCAATAATCTGCGATTTGTTCTTTTGTTAAAAGTCCGTCGGGAACGTGGGCATTTTCAGGTAAAATATCGACATGATCAAACAGTAATTCTTTCATAAAACGAACATAACTGTTGATGGAGTTTGGTTCCATCGGATAGTATTCATCCAGATTGAAACTAATTACGTTCTTAAAACTCAATCCTTCTTCTTTATGCAAACGAACTAATTCAGCATACAATCCTTTTGGAGAAGAACCAGTTGCAAGACCTAAAATACAAGGCTGATTTTCTTTTTGCTTGGATTGAATTAAAGCCGCAATTTCCTGAGCAACTGCTTTTGAAGCATCAGAAGAATTTTCAAAAACAACCGTGTTGATGTTTTCGAATCGTTTTTCGAATCCTGTTGCTTTGTCGATTTTACTTTTTAACATGATATAGTATTTTTTAATTTCTCGAGTTTATTTTACCATTTTCGGTATTTATGACCTTTAACTGCATAGAAAAGAATCATTATATAAGATGGCAATAACATTAAATAAGCCAACTGATTTCCGCTCCTGGAAACATCTTGCGTTCCGGCGGCTATATTTGATGTATTTATAGTTTCTGTAATTAATCCATATAATAGGGGAAAAATAGCACCGCCAATAATTCCCATAATCAAAATGGCACTTCCAATTTTGGTATATCCTCCTAAATCTTCAAGAGCCATTGGCCAGATTGCCGGCCAGCAAAGTGCATTTGCCAAACCAAGTAATGCTACTAAAAGAATTACAATTGGCAAATTTGGAACTCCAGGCAATTGAATTGTTAATTTAGGTGAAATAATTACAATTGCTAAAACCAAAATGATTCCTAAAATCCCTGAACCTTTTAAAGCCGTTACCTGTGAAAGGTATTTTGGAATCAGCGTTATTCCTAATATATATCCAACAACCATGGCTGACATCGTAAAAGAAGTCAACTTTAAATAAAAGTTTCCTTCGTCTCCGTACACTCCTAATTGTTTCCCGAAGCCTCCAATTGAATCTCCAGCCAAAACTTCTGCAGCCAGATACAACATTAAAGTGATTACTCCCAAGACCAATTGTGGACGCCTGAATGCATTTTTAATTTGTTTGAAAATACTTAAATTTGAAATATTTCCTTCTTCATCCAAATCAATTTCAGGGAGTGGAGAAAGCTTCACTAACAAAGCTAACACCATAATAATCAACCCCATATAAAGATAAGGCCTTTGCAATTGTAATGCAAGAGAATTTAAAGCATTTGATTTTGAAACTGAATCCAGCATCGCAATTTTATCAGCTGTAAACTCCTGCATATTAGACAAGACCAATGCTGTTAATATAATTGGTGCTATAAATCCTGCTAGTTTATTCGCAATTCCTAAAACACTAATTCTTGCTGCAGCACTTTCTCTTGGACCAATTACAACAACATATGGATTTGATGCCGTTTGCAAAATTGCCAAACCAGTTCCCATAACGAAAAGAGCTATTAAAAACAATAAAAAAGTCCGGCTTTCTGCGGCTGGATAGAACATAAAGGCTCCAAATGCAATGATCAGTAACCCTAAAGAGATACCGTTTTTGTAACCCACTTTTTCGATTACCCATGATGACGGAACTGCCATTACAAAATAGGCAATATAAAAGGCAAAAGTTACAAAGTAAGCCTGCGAAGAAGAAAGCTCACAAGCCAATTCAAAAAATGGAATTAAAGGACCGTTTAACCAGGTTACAAATCCGAGAATAAAAAACAATGCGGTCAGGATAACCATCGGAAGAATTGCACTTCTTTTTTCTACTTGTATGATACTTTCAATGTTTGACATAATACTTTTTTGGTTGATTGTTAATAGATTATATTTTATCCATCTAAAATAGCATCAACACTTTTGCGACAATTTCGCAATTAAACGCGTATTATTGCGTTTTTTTTGCAAAGTAACACAAAAATAAGGTAATATACACTACCATTAACTACTTTAAATATCAATATTGTGTTAATATTTGTTAAACATTCCAGTCTAAAACCGGATAATTTTTCTTTAGATATTCTTTTACATCTGCAATATCTTCTTTTGCAGTAAGATCTGGAACATGTTCCGAAAAAGGGATCCCTAAAGTTGTATTTGGATTTGCTTTAACCGAATTCAAAAGCACTGTCGGTAATTCTTTTTCGTCTCTTTCCGTATTTACAGGACAATTTTTAAGATGCGTATACAAAGTACTTCCATTGAATTTGAAGGCATTCATACTCACTCTTATTTTTCCATCAACATCTTTATAATGTTCTAAATCGTCTGCTGTAGGCTTTTCTAAAATATCCAATAATTGATTATTCTGATCTAATTTAGCAATAGCAAAACGAGAAATTCTTTCAGAAGGAAATTCTAAAGCATCACGATCATAACTGATAAAAGCATTAGGACTTTGTGTTTCTCTCAATGCCAATAAGGCTTTCGCCGAATACAAATTATCACTGTTGCAAACCGAATATTCCTGCGTATTTAATTCGGGAAATTGTTCTACAGCCTGAAACAAAGCGTCAGCGGTACCAAAAGGTTTTACTCTTCCTTCAGGAATGTATTGAACTGCAAAAGAAATATTTAAGCCATGAAAATTGTTGTTTTCATTTTGGTTTCCATAAAACTCTTTAAACAACTCACCTTGTTCTCCTATTATAATGTAGATGTTTTTATAACCTGCTTTTTTAGCATTTAATAAAAGATAATCCAGCAAAGGTCTCCCGCTTGCTCCTACCCCAATCAAACCTTTACTTCTTTCATTGGCCTGTGCAATTTCTTCTGCAGATAAATTATCTAAAACGGCTTCTTTTTTCATACGGGAAGACGCTCCGCCCGCAAGAATAACTAAATTGTTGTGCATATTTATTTTTTAAATTTCAATATTTTCAATAATTCTCACACCCGGATCAACGGTAACACCGTATGCTTCTCTGGCTCCGGCTTTCAAAATCGCTTCAATTACGGATGCTTCTTTTTCAGGATCTGAAATTGCGACAATGCTTCCGCCGCCGCCAGAACCTACAATTTTAGCGCCATAGGCACCAGCCCGTAAAGCTGCATTTATCATATCATCAATTCTTGGAACTGTTATTTTTAATAAATCACGCAAAACTTCATGATGCTGATTCATTAATTCCCCAATTCTTTTAAGATCTAAAACTGGTTTTTCGAATTCTTTTAATGCTTCTTTGGTATAATGGTAATTCCTTAAGGCCGCTTCAAAAAATGGAATTAGTCTATCTGGCAAACAATTTCGATAACGATCAATATCACCAATTTCAGAAGTATTTAAATCAAAATCCGGAAAATGAAGTTTTACCATATCAATCGCCATCAAAGCATTTCCTTTCAATTCGCCAATTAACCCAATCGTTTCTTTAGGAACACCTGAAACTCCGGTAATTAAGCCCTTTAAATTGGTTCCAATAATTTTATACGAAAAAGGATCTTTTGTGTTAATATACACAATATTCCCTACTCCAATACTAAAATGATCCATCATCCCGCCTGGTTCTCCGTGTTCTAAAACTTCAGAAGCATATCCCATTTTGGCAATAAATTCAGGAGTTACTTCGTCATCAACTCCAAAGGCTGTAATTAAAAACTGAATCCAGGCCATTAATAAAGCTGACGAACTCGATGTTCCTGAATTAATTGGAATATCTCCTGTAACGGTAATGTCGTACCCAACTTTTGGGATACAACCATGTCTGCGTAAAACACGAAGCGACGATGCAAAATAATCGCGGGGTTCTAATTTTTCAAAAGTTGCATCAATATCGATCACGCGTTTTTCATTAATATCAATCATATTAAGAACAAACGTTTTGGTTTGATTTTCTTCGGCTACCAACTTAATATTTCTATTTATAGCGCAGGCAATAACAGGTAATCCTAAATAATCCTGATGATCTCCAAAGAGACATGTTCTACCCGGGGCTAATGAAGTAATTTTTATCACTTTAACATTTTGTATTAAAACACTGTAATACAAATAATTACAATGCTTTTTGATTATGAATTTATTTTATAATTTCGGTTTTGATTCTACGAAACTATATATTATATTTTTATAAAACAAGAAAAAAAACAAAAATGTGCTCGAACACACTAAAATAATGTTCTCGAGCACACTTATTAATTCTTCGAAAAAATTTTACATTAATTAAAACAAAGTTTCTATATTTGCTTATATGGATAAAAAGTACACAATTAAGGATATTGCAAAAATGGCAGGAGTTTCTAAAGGAACTGTTGATCGTGTTTTGCATAATAGAGGAAAGGTTTCTCCTACTGCACTCGAGAAGATTAATGAAGTTTTAAACGTCATTAATTACGAACCTAACTTAATTGCCCGAAATTTAAAGAATACTAAAGTCTATCGCATTTGTGTTTTAATGCCTGATCCGGAAATTGATCCTTATTGGTATCCTTGCGTTAATGGGATTCAGGATGCTATAACAGAATTTAAAGCTTACAGTGTTATTATTGAAACCTATTTTTTCAATCCTGAAAGTACTAAATCATTTTTGACTACTAACGAAAAAATAATCGAGAAGTCGCCGGATGCTGTTTTGATTGCTCCTTTATTTCATAAAGAAACTATTGAAATTATTAAACAGTACGACGAATTAGAAATTATAGTTAATACTTTTAATAACCAGGTTGAATCGTCATCTATTAAAAGTTTTGTTGGACAGGATTTATACAAAAGCGGTCGTGTTGCTGCCAGTTTAATGAACCTGATTTTAGACCAAGGTCAAATTGCCATTATTCATATTGATGAAAGTGTAAAGAATGCAGTACACATGCAGGAAAAAGAAAAAGGCTTCAGAAATTATTTTGAGGAAAAAAACTTATCTGATTTTTCTTTAACAACATTAAAATTAAAATATTCCAATATTGACACTAAGTTACCTGTCTTTCTGGAAGAACATCCGGATTTAAAGGGTATTTTCATTACGACTTCAAAAGCATATCAAATTGCCTCCTTTTTATCTTCTTTAAAAGATAGAAAAATTGCACTTATAGGTTATGACTTAATTGAGAAAAATGTCAACTTCCTAAATCAGGGATTGGTACATTTTTTAATTCACCAAAATCAAAAGAGACAGGCTTATTTAGGAGTCAGCACTTTAGTAGATCATTTTTTATTCCGAAAAGAAATTCCGGAAACTATTTTACTTCCTATTGACATTATTAATGTGGAGAATGCTTCCTTTTATGTATCATAATAAAATTGCCACAAAGACACAAAGTCGCTAAGTTTGTATTTCTTTGTGACTTCGCGACTTTGTGGCAAATTATAACTATTCCATTAAAATAAATTTACCGAAAGAAGAAGCAATATGAAAATTGGGTTCCGGCGTATTTGGATCCACCCATGAAATCCAGGTAGGTTGATAATTTTGATTTTCATCTTTAGAAAATTTAGCTCTAAAAACTCCTGTTTCAATACAATTGCCCTGAATTAAATTTAACGCCTTTAAAGAAGCCAGACTTATTTTTCCTTCAACAGTAAAAGAATTCTCCTGTTCTGAAGCTTTTACTTTTAAATCCTCTTTGGGCCAATTCCAATTAAAATCAAAATCCTTATTTGGTTTCGCTTCAAAATCCATTATTCGGGCCGCAGTGTCCATTTCAAGACAATAATATGGATTTAAAGAATCATTAGCTCTAAAAAATAGTTCTACTCGATCTGAGTTCCCTATACTGTCTACACTATCATCTTTTCGGTCTATATATATATCTGTATCAAAAACCCGAAAATTAAAATACAAATTATCCCTATCATGGAGGGCACGAAATTCAATTTTTGAAATCGGATCATTTTTCCATGGAGAAGAAAAATCTGTTAAACAATTTGCTTTTCCCCATAAAGCGACATCTATAATTTCTGTATCTATTTTTTGATTTTTATCTACTAAAACAACTTGATATTCTTTCACCGTTTGAGTTTTTAAATTTTGTTAATTTTTTATTTTCTAAAAAAGTAAAATGACAAAAACAAGAGCTCATTTTAAGTCGTTTTTAGAAGTACCAATATAGTCCAAAATTTAAGAATAAAAACGGTTCAGCAAATTTTAAATAAAACTTCCATAAAAACATTTTTTCTGTTAAATAAAACAATAAGAAAAACCTGTTTAATTACTATTTATTTAATGTCGATGTTGCGAAATTCATAACATTTTACAAAAACATCATTTATTATTCATCTAAACAACAAATTCGCATTAAATACACCCAAATAAAGAAGTCCATTTATTTCCAAAGATATTTACAAAAATCACAACTTTTTAAGTCAAAAAAAATGATTAGCACATTTTTATGTGCTCGAGAACATAAATTTTGTGTGTTCGAGCACATTTTTTGTGTTTTTTCTTGTTTTATAAAAATATAATCTATAGTTTCGTCAGACAATAATCTTAAAACGAAGTTAAATCGATAAAATTTTAGGAGATTTTAGGACTTTAAAAAAGTGAAAAAACGAATAAAATAACGCGTTTTGAGATCGAAAAATGAACTGAATATTTGAAAAAAAAATATAAGTCAAACAGAATAACAAAATGAATTTCTGAATCAAAAAAGAAATCCAAAACTTACAATCAAGAAAAAACAATTAAACATTAACCAAAACCAATTTTAAGTATGAAATTATTAACCCAAAAAAAGCCAAGAGATTTTCGGATTAACAATTTATCCGGAAAAGAAATTAAACTAACCGTTCTTTCGTTGTTAGCTTTTACATTTCAAGCTTCAGCTGCTTCAACAATAACTACATCACACAAAAACAATACGGTATTGTATTTTGAAAAAACGGTGAAAGGGACAATTACAGATGAAAATGGTCTCCCTTTACCTGGTGTAAACGTAACAGTAAAAGGCACTAAAACAGGTGTTCAAACAGATGTTGACGGAAGTTTTGCCATTACTGTTCCAGATAATGCAACCAAACTTATTGTGACTTACATAGGTATGGAAGATCAGGAAATTACAATAACTAGTGCTCCATTAAAAATTGTAATGAAAGAAGTAGGCCAAAAATTACAGGAAATAGTAATTGGATACGGAAAAGCAAAGAAAAAAGATCTTACGGGTTCTGTTGCTTCTATTAGTAAAGACAACTTAAATTTAGGCGGTACGGTAACCAATGTTGGTCAGGCTTTACAAGGACGCGCTTCGGGAGTTCAGGTTCAGCAAAACAGCTATGCACCAGGAACTACTCCATCAGTTGTAATTAGAGGAGGTAACTCTATTAATACCTCTAATTCGCCATTATACGTAGTTGATGGTTTTATTACTAGTACTGGAGCATCTATTAGTCCAAATGATATTGAAAATATTCAAATCCTTAAAGATGCTGCATCTACAGCAATTTATGGTGCACGAGGAGGTAATGGAGTTATCCTTATTACAACCAAAAAAGGGAAATCAGGAAAAATGTTGGTTGAGGCCGAAATTTCAGATGGTTTCCAAAATATTATCAAGGAACCTTCATTACTTACTGGACGACAATATGCTGACATTCAAAATGCTATTGCAATTGAAAATAAGATACCGCCACTTTTTCCAGCTAGTTTTCCAGTTGCCAATACCAATTGGTTTGATGCAGCTACGCGCCCGGGAGAAGTATTGAACAGAACTCTTACCTTTAGCGGAAGCGACAAAACTTCTAAATTTTTCCTTTCAGGAAACTACCTGAAACAGACCGGAGCAATTGTAAATACTGATTTTGAGAGATATACAGTTAGAATGGGTGCTGAAAAGAGATTTAATGAGAAATTAAATATGGGAACCAATGTTTACGGTGCTGTAAGCGAAGGAAATAACAGTGACTTCGGTGATAATATTTTATCTCCAATGTTCTCCATTCAAACGGCTCCTCCAGCAATCCCAATTTATAATGCTGATGGTTCTTATTATAAATATCAGGGAAAAGATAATGCTTTAGCTTTATTATTGGAACCAACAAATCACATTATCAATAGAATGGTTAATGGAAACATGTTCCTTGATTATGAAATTATCAAAAACTTAACTTATCATTTTGGGGCTGGTGCAGAATGGCAGGAAAACATTGAAGGAAAATATACTCCAAGTACACTAGTAGCCGGAGCTGCATTAAAAGGTTCAGGATCAGAAGAAAACAAAACTTATTTTAGATGGAGTACAGAACAATATTTGACTTATAAGTTTAATGTCAACGAACATGCTATAACTGCCATGATCGGTACTTCGAATCAAAAAGACACTTACGAAAGGTTAAGAGCTGCAGGAACTGGTTTTTCTAGTGACCTATTAACTTATCACAATCTTCAGGGCGCAGCGGTTTATTCAAAACCGGAAACAGAAAAAACAGAAACTAAATTGACTTCTTATTTTGGAAGGTTAAACTACTCATTTAATGACAAGTATCTGGCAACTTTTACAATACGAAAAGACGGTTCTTCACGTTTTGGACCAAACAACAAATTCGGAATTTTCCCTTCTGGTGCCGTTGCTTGGAAAATGTCTAACGAATCATTCATTCAAAACTTAAATACTTTTTCTGAACTTAAGTTAAGAGCAAGTTATGGTATTACCGGAAGTGATGGTATTGGTGATTATTCCTATATGAGCAGATTAACGTCATGGGGGGTTATCATTGCTCCTGATGATTTTGTTGCAGGTACGGAACCAGCCAATTTAGCAAACCCTAATTTAAAATGGGAAGAGACTGCACAAACCAATTTAGGTTTGGATATGGGATTCTTTAATGACCGATTAAGTGTTACCATTGATGCCTACAAAAAAAGAACTACTGATGCGCTACTAAATGTGCCTGTCGGAGGATGGTGGGGATTTGCTACACAAAGAGTAAATTCGGGAGTAATTGATAACAAAGGGATTGAATTGGGAATTAACACTGTAAATTATAGAAATGATAAATTTACATGGAATACCTCATTGAACCTTGCTTACAACAAACAAGAAATTGTATCACTTGCTGATAATGTTAAAATCATTAGTACAAACACTTCAAATCCGAGTGGTACTGTTTCAGGACAAGAATTTACACGATTAGAGCCAGGAAAAGAAATGGGTGTTTTATATGGATATAAATATGCTGGTGTAATAAAAACCGGAGAAACTTATGCTGCACAACCTGATTCGAAACCAGGAGATCCAAAATTTGAAGATTTGGATGGTAACGGAACAATTACAGCGGCTGACAGAACTTATTTAGGAAATTCTACACCGCATTTTACTGCTGGACTTAATAATGATTTTAGATATGGAAATTTTGATATGAATATCTTTTTCCAAGGTGCTTTTGATTATTCTGTTTATAACATGACTGCTATGGTAGGTGAATCAACAACAAGTACAGATGCTTTAAATCGTTGGGTTGCCGGAACAAACGAAAACACAGATATTCCAAGAGATGGTTACTATAAAAGCAAATATGGCAGCTACGTAAATTCAAAATTTGTTGAAGAAGCATCTTATTTACGTTTAAAAAATATCTCTATTGGATATACGATTCCGGAAAGTGCTTTGAAACAAGCTAAGTTTATAGATAGTATCAGATTATATGCTATTGGTCAAAATTTAGCAACATTTACCAATTATTCTGGAAACGATCCAGAGATTAATGGACACTCAAGTAACAATTTAGGTGGAGGGATTGACTTCAACTCGTTCCCAGCTTCAAGAACTTTTATTCTGGGTATTAAAGTAGCTATTCACTAATCAAAAAAGCTTTTTTGGTAACATTAAATTATTTAAAATGAAAAAATATACACTAATATTACTTTTACTTGCTGCAGGAGTGCAATTTTCTTGCAACCAGGATCTTGATCCTACAGTGTATAGCAATTTGACCAATACCAATGGGTATCAAACAAAGTCAGATGCTATAGCAGCAATCAATTCAATTTACGGACGGTTAAAAGGGCCTTCTGTTGGCGATAACTTTTCTTATTGGGCAACGAGACACTTTGCACTAACAGATATTGCAACAGACTTAGGACATTGTCAATTTGGTGGAGATCCCGGACAATTATCATTAGGTACCTGGAGCTCAACTAACGGACTACTTAGGGAAGACTGGAATGCGATGTATAAATTAATTGCCAACGCAAACAACGCAATTTTCAACATTGCGCCAATGAACGGAATTTCAGGTGCAGAAAAAGCACAGTTCATTGCGGAAGCAAAATTTTTAAGAGCCTCTGCTTATATGGATTTGACTGATGCATGGGGGCCAGTTATTTTGATAACAGAGGCTAATTTAGGGAACCCAGGATATTTAGATCAAACGCCGCCTACATCAGTTGAAGAAATCGATGCTTTTCTTATTAAAGAATTAACAGAAGCAGCAGATGTATTACCTGTCAATTACAAAGCAAATGCTATATATGATAGTAATGATGTTGGCCGTGCGACAAAGGGAGCTTCACTTACCTTATTAATGAAACTTTATATGCGTAGTCATGACTGGCAAAAAGCAGCCGCACTTACGCAAACAATCATGAATCTTAACGAATACAGTCTTTATCCTTCTTACTTAGGATTGTTTAAAGAAAGTAACAAGTGGTGCAGTGAGAATATTTTCTCTTCGTTAAGTGATGCTAATACAAACGGGACAGAATTATTAAACCACTTTGGGCCAGTTAATCATCCTGTAGTTCAAAACAGATGGCAGTACTATACTGTAAACTGGGATTTCTACAATCAATTTGGTGATGAAGATGAAAGAAAACAATGTTTCTTTCCAGAATACGTAGGAATCGATGGTTTATTATATAAACAAGCGCCATCATTGGGAGCTGAACCTCCTGAAGGTGAATTTTACATGCAGGATGTGGCAACAAGAAAATATGCTGATGATGAAACCACAACTTATTATGATGGTCATAGTGTAAACATCTTACGTTATGCCGATGTATTATTATGCAGAGCTGAAGCATTAAACGAAATTAGTGGTCCTACAACAGAAGCGATTGATCTTATCAATCAGGTTAAGGGAAGATCACATGCAAAATTATTGGTTTTAGCAGATCATACTCAGGCGAGCTTAAGAGATGCTATTTTACAGGAAAGAGGCTGGGAATTTTTCTACGAAGGAAAACGCCGTGCTGACTTAATTAGAATGGGCAAATATGATGTTCTTGTAAATGCCTACCATGTAAGAGTTGGTGATGGTGCACCAATAAAAATGCCACAAAATAAATATTATACTTACCCACAAAGTCAGGTGGACCTTAACCCAAAATTAAGCAACGCCGATAGACAATAATAAGAAGTTTAATCAGGAATAGACAGTTAAAATTGTCTGTCTATTCCTGATTTTTATACAAAATAAGTACTTTGCTGTTTCATTAAAGAAGCTTTAAGATGATCAAAAAAACAATAGTAAAAGGGAGTTTTATTTTGGCACTACTTGCATTAGCAAGTTGTTCTAAAAATCAGGCGAGTATCACAAATATCAACATTGGGACACATAGCAACAACGAATTGAAGATTCAAATCGATGTTACTACGAGTGACAAGGTTCAGGTATATGCCGAATATTGGTCTGAGAAAAAAGGAATAAAAAGCAAAATAAGTTCTCCTATTTCCAAAACAGGTCTCGCCCACTCTTTAGTGCTTTGCAATATTACTCCTGAAACCAACTATAATTTTCAATTGGTTACCGTTCAGGGGCAGCAAAAAGACAGTAGTAAAATTTACAATTTTAAGTCCAGAAGTTTACCGGAGTGGTTACAAAATCAATTCAAAGCAAATTGCCCAAAACCGGAACTTTTGCCAGCAAATTTCAAAAAAGGTTTCATGCTTGTAGCCAAAAGAGAAACACCCGGCGTTGCTTATATTGTTGATTACAAAGGAAACTTAAGATGGTACCATACTGTTGAAGGAACCGGATTTAAGGTGGCTCATTTTACAAAAGACCAAACCATTCTTTCAATTCTAGGCACAAATGATGAGCCAACAAGTTACGGAAGTGAGATTCTGGAAATCAATTTGCAAGGTGACACGTTAATGCATATCAAAAAAGGACAAGGCGATTTCAAACAGACTATTCACCATGAAATTATCAAAAAATCGGCTAATGAAATTGTTACTATAACCGTTGATCAAAAAATAATGGATTTAACTTCCATTGGAGGAAAAAAGAACGACACCATAAACGGAGACGGAATTTTGATCATGGACAAAAAAGGAAAACAACTTTGGAAATGGAGCGTTTTTGATGATTTAGATCCGCTAAAAGATAAAGCAATATTAAAAACAAAAAAAGACTGGACGCACGCCAATAGCCTGAACTATGATAAAGATGGAAACTTTCTAATCTCATTCTACAACAACGGTCAAATTTGGAAAGTAGATTCAAAAACCGGAAAAGTAATCTGGAAATTAGGAAAAGATGGCAACATGAAAATGGCTGCAGATACTAATTTCTCTCAGGGACATGCCGCACACATCAACCAAGATGGAAGTTTAATGTTTTTTGATAATGGAGTGGATAAAAAACAATCTTCTGTTTTTGCTTTGAAAGTTGATGAAAAAGGCAAAACGGTAAAACTGGATTTCCATATCAATTTACCAAGAGATATTTACAACGACAGAATGGGAAGCGCTTATATGATTGATAAAGAAACCATTTTAGTTTGCTGTTCAAAAAGACATATAACGGTTTTAACAAATAAAAAAGGAGTTTTACTTTGGGCTTTAGAGTCTGAAATTCCTCCTTATCGCACACAGTTTATTCCCGAAGAAAATATGAAACCATTTCTTCTGAATTAAATAATTGATTAAAAATTTTAGACATGAAAAAAATAATTCTTATTGGTATCTTTTCGGCATTGCCAATCGTTGTTTTCAATTCTTGCAATACCTCAAATTCTCAACCTTTAGCAGAAAAAACTTCTGAAGACGAGGCCTATATTACAATAGACACTTCGAAGATTCCTGACGATCAATTTGGAGAATCTGTTCGTTATGGAAGAGAATTGATGCTAAAAACCGCTTATTATATTGGACCAAATGGTGTCAAAGGAAAATATTTAGGCAATAAAATGAATTGCACCAATTGCCACCAGGACGCAGGTACAAAACCTTATGCTTTCAATTTAATGTCTTCTCATGACAATTATCCACAATACCGCGGACGCGAAAATAAAGTACTTACACTTGCCGAACGTGTAAACAATTGTATTATGCGTCCACACTCTGGAAAACCGCTTCCGCTTGATAGTGACGAAATGGTTGCCTTTTTATCCTATTTTAAATTTATTAGCAAATTTGTTCCTAAAGACGGAGATTTTAAAGGTGCTAAAAACTTAGAAATAGAATTCCCGGACGTAGCCGCAAGTCCTGAAAGAGGAAAAGCGCTGTTTGTTGAAAACTGTGCCCGCTGTCACGGAAATAATGGCGAAGGCGTTTACAATGCTGATAAATCAGGTTATACGTATCCTCCTCTTTGGGGCGATTATGGCTACCAGCCCGGTTCAAGCATGCACCGTGTCATCAAACAGGCACAGTGGTTAAAAAGCAATATGCCGTATGATAAAGTGACTATTGGAAAACCTTATCTAACAGATCAGCAGGCATTGGATATTGCTGCCTTTGTAAATGATGACGCTATACATCCGAGGCCAAATCCAAAAACACTTGATTATCCAAATAAAATGGGCAAACCCATTGATTATTCACATAGTCCTTTTCAGGACAATTTTACCGAAGAACAACACAAATACGGGCCTTACAAACCCATTATTGCTTACTGGAAAAAAAATGGATGGAAAGCAGTTTACTAACTTTTTAATTACGCATACCCTTTTAACCTGAACATCAAAAAAATGAAACTAAACCTAAAAAACAGACCTCTTTTAAGTAAAGTATTGATTATGTGCCTTTGCATTTTCAGTATCTCATTGGCTGCACAACAAATAAAATATTCAGATGGAAATGACAGCTGGAATCCTAATTTGTTAGGAAACCATCGCGTTGTTGTTGAATTTACCGGAAAAGACAATGTTGCCAAAACCACTATTGAATGGCGCAGAAGAGATGAAAACCCGGAGCTTAAAAAAATCATTGTTCAGGATGCGAACGGAAAAGAAGTTCTAAACACAAAAACAGAAAACATCAATAGAGAAAATGGTACAATTTACTTTGAGCCAGTTTCAGGAAAAGGTAAGTATTACGTTTATTATATGCCTTATATAGATGAAGGAGATGCTAATTATCCTAAAGGAGTTTATGCAAAACCGGAAAGTAAAGCTGATGCAGCATGGTTGTCTAAAATCAAAAAGAATTTAAAAGATAATTGCACAGTTAAAGAAATTCAGAGTGTAAATGCTTTCAATAGTTTTTACCCAATGGAAGTCATTGCAACTGCAGCAGAAACCAAAGACATCATTGCAAAAAACAGTGATAATTCCTTTTTAGTTTTTCCGGAAGACAGATTGTATTCTATCCGAATGAAAAATGATTTGCCTCAAAGATGGATTCAAAAAGGAGTTCAAAACAGTTTTGCGGATACTGCTATGAAAGGTGAATATTTAGCTTTTCAATTAGGAGTTTATGCCTTAGAAAATTTAAGCAATGTAAAAGTTCAGTTTTCAGATTTAAAAAATGAAAGTGGTGCTGTAATTTCAGCAAAAAACATCAATTGTATCAATACAGATGGTACTCGTTATGACGCCTCTAATTTTGCTGCTACTGTTTCTGTTTCAAAAGGAAAAGTTCAGGCTATGTGGTGCGGTATTGATGTACCGGAAACTGCTGCCGCAGGAACATACACAGGAAAAGCTACGGTTGTTGCTGACGGAAAATCAAAAGAAATTACACTTCAGATAAAAGTAACAAATGAAGTTACTAAAAATGGCGGAATAGATAGTCCAGAAAAAATGACACGTCTGAAATGGTTAAACTCCACTTTAGCTCAGGAAAATACTGTGATTGCGCCTTATACTCCATTAGAAATAAAAGGTTCTGAAATCTCTTTATTAGGTAGAAAATTAATTTTAGGATCTGATGGTTTCCCTGCTCAAATTCAGACTTTCTTCACACCTGAAATGACTGTTATCGGAACAAAAGCCAATGATATTTTGACTGCTCCAATTGCATTTCATTTTGTAGATGGTGCTGGAAAAGAATCATTACAGTGGAAAAATACAGGACTTAAATTCCTTAAAAAAGAAGCTGGAACTGTAGCATGGGAAAGTGTTTCTACTTCGAAATCGCTTCAAATGGATGTAAATGCTTCTATTGAATTTGATGGTTTTGTACATTATACTGTTAAAATTACGGCTCTTGAAGATGCTACTTTTAATGATATTAATTTTCATTTACCAATGCAGTCTTCATCAGCAAAATATATGATGGGATTAGGTCAAAAAGGTGGGAATCGTCCTGAAAATTTTGATTGGAAATGGGATGTCGCTCATAAAAGCCAGGACGGAGCCTGGATTGGAAATGTAAATTCTGGTTTGCAATTTTCTTTGAGAGATGAAAAATACAGCCGTCCGTTAAACACCAATTTCTATTTACAGAAACCATTATTATTACCAACTTCATGGGGTAATGATAACAAAGGTGGAATCACAATAACACCAAACCAAAAATCAGTTTTGGTAAATGCTTATAGTGGAGCACGTACCGTTAAAAAAGGAGATGTATTATACTATAACTTCAATTTATTAATCACACCTTTCCATGCATTAAACACAGACTTTCAATGGAATACTAAATTCTATCACAAATACAGTCCAATCGATACCATTGCTAAAACTGGTGCTACGGTAATTAATATTCACCACGCAAATGCAATTAATCCATATATCAATTATCCTTTTATTGAATTTAAAAAGATGAAAAGTTATATCGATGAAGCGCACGAAAAAGGATTAAAAGTAAAAATTTACAATACGGTTAGAGAAGTTTCAAACAAAGCTTATGAGACATTTGCTCTAAGAAGTTTAGGCCACGAAATCTACTCTCCAGGAAAAGGCGGTGGATTCTCATGGTTGCAGGAACATGTTGGCGACGATTATATCGCAGCCTGGTTTGTACCTGAAATTAAAGATGCTGCAATCGTAAACAGCGGCATGAACCGTTGGCACAATTATTATGTTGAAGGAATGAATTGGTTAACGCAAAACGTTGGTATCGACGGAATTTATCTTGATGATGTTGCTTTTGACAGAATCACAATGAAACGTATCAAAAGAGTTTTAACTAAAGACGGACATCCTGGAATTATCGATTTACACAGTGCAAATCAGTATAACAAAAGTGACGGATTTAATAACAGCGCCAATTTATACATGGAACACTTTCCGTACATCAATAAATTATGGTTTGGAGAATATTTTGATTACGAAAAAAATCAACCTGACTTTTTCTTAACGGAAGTAAGCGGAATTCCTTTTGGATTGATGGGTGAAATGCTGCAAGATGGAGGAAATCCATGGAGAGGAATGGTTTACGGAATGACAAACAGAATGCCTTGGAGTCATAATGCTGATCCAAGACCAATCTGGAAATTGTGGGATACTTTCGGAATTAAAGGTTCTGAAATGATTGGATACTGGAGTGAAAATTGTCCGGTAAAAACAAACAACGAAAAAGTATTGGCAACTGTTTATAAAAAGAATGGTTCAACCTTAATATCAATTGCAAGCTGGGCAGATACCGATGTAAAAGTAAAATTAAGCATCGACTGGAAAAAACTAGGGATAGATCCTTCAAAAGCTACAATAACAGCTCCAGAAGTTGCGAATTTCCAACCTGCTCAAACTTTTACTACAAAAGACGAATTGCCAGTAAGTAAAGGAAAAGGATGGTTGTTGATTGTTAAATAAGTTTAAAGCTCCAGCGGAGCGTCATATTTATAGCCAAATTATACGTTTGGTAAAAAGCTCCAACGGAGCGACATGTAATAAATGCCACCCCGATGGGGTTCATTTGAAACAAACAATAATTCTATAAATATAACGTCCCGCTGGGACTTCATAAAATACAAAACCACGCTAAATAGCTTTCCATATGACACTTAAACCTTTCTTATCGATTTTACTGTTTGGGAGCCTGTTTGTCACTGCACAAAATAAACCAACCTATAAGGAATATAAAAAAGTCTTTACAACCTATCCTTTTTCAGATCCGGACCCAGTTCCAAAACCAGATACAAAAGTGTATCCTTATTTCCGCTTTGATGGATTTACAGATAAACCAATTCAAAAAGAATGGAAAGTAATTGAGATAGAAAACGATTATATTAAACTGATGATTCTTCCTGAAATTGGAGGAAAAGTTTGGTCGGCTGTTGAAAAATCAACTGGAAAAGATTTTATTTACAATAATCACGTAATCAAATTTAGAGATATTGCCATGCGCGGTCCATGGACAAGCGGTGGTGTTGAAGGAAATTACGGAATTATAGGTCATACTCCTAATTGCGCAACTCCTGTTGATTACAAAATCATAACAAGAGAAGACGGAAGTATCAGCTGCGTAATTGGTGTTTTAGATTTACTGACACGTACTTCATGGAAATTAGACATTAATTTACCAAAAGACAAAGCCTATTTTACGACAAATTCCTTTTGGTTCAACTCAACTGAATTTGAACAGCCTTATTACACCTGGATGAATACTGGAATTAAGGCATCACAAAGTTTACAATTTATCTATCCGGGACAAAGTTACATTGGACACAATGGCGAACATAATGCGTGGCCAATTGACAAGAAAAACGGAAAAGATTTATCCTTTTACAAAAACAATGATTTTGGAGGTTATAAATCGTATCATGTTTTTGGTAAATACAATGATTTCTTTGGAGGATACTACCATGACGAAGATTTCGGAATGGGAAGATATGGTAATCACGATGATAAACCCGGCAAAAAAATATGGATTTGGGGATTATCCCAACAAGGTATGATCTGGGAAAAATTATTAACTGATACTGATGGACAATATGTTGAAGTACAAAGTGGAAGATTGTTCAATCAGGCGAGCGAAGGCAGTAATTTAACCCCTTTCAAGCAACGTTCATTTGCACCTTATCAAACAGATGCCTGGACAGAATATTGGTTTCCGGTAAAACAAACAAAAGGTTTTGTAAAAGCGAATAATTACGGCGCTGTTAATGTTAAAAATGAAAATGGATGGCTGAAAATATATCTTTCTCCTCTTCAAAAACTAAATGAAAAATTAGAAGTTTTTGATAATGGCAAAAAAGTGTATTCTAAAGATGTAGCTTTAAATACGCTGCAATTATTCAAAGATTCGATTCAAGTAGCTGTTGATCCAAACAAATTAAAACTGGTTTTAGGCGGTAATAAACTAGTTTGGAATTCAGCTCCCGAAGATGGAAATCTGGCACGACCATTAGAAGTTCCTAAAGATTTTGATAATAATTCGATTTACGGTTTATATCTACAAGGGAAAAATTATATCAGTTTTAAAGACTACATAAAAGCCGAAGAATTCTTAAATGACTGTCTTAAAAAAGACCCAAACTACGCTCCTGCTCTTTCTGATTTAGCCGGTTTGCAAATCAGAAAATTAGAATACAAAGAAGCAATTATAACTGCGAGCAAAGCACTAGCAATTGACACTTATAATCCTGCGGTAAACTATTACTATGGAATTGCAAATCTTCATTTAGGTAATACAACAGATGCAAAAGATGGTTTTGATATTGCTGCTGCAAGCGTTGAATATCGCAGCCCTGCTTACACCGCTTTGAGTAAAATTTATTTTGCAGAAAACGATCAGACGAAAGCAATTGAATATGCTGAGAAGAGCTTGTTAAACAATCAGAATAATCTGGAAGGTTTACAATTGTTAGCAGTAATCTATCGTCTTCAAAACAAATCTGAAAAAGCACATTCGATCTTAGATAAAATTAATGAAGTCGATCCTTTAAATCATTTTGTTGGCTTTGAAAAATTCCTTTGGAGCAATTCAAATGCTTCAAAATCAGATTTCACTTCATTAATTCAAAATGAAATGCCAGAGCAGACTTATCTTGAATTAGGTATTTGGTATCAGCATCTGGGCCGCACGGACGAAGCTGTAAAAGTTTTTACGGTGGCGGCTCCAAGTGCTGAAATAATATATTGGAAATCATTTTTAGAAAACAAAGCAGTTGATTTGAGCAAAATTCAACCCGGAATTAGTTTCCCTTTCCGTGGCGAAACTGCTGAAATTCTTGAAAAACTGATCAAGACGAATGAGCAATGGCAATTGAAATATCATTTGGCTTTGATCGAATGGAATCGCAACAATATTTCAAAAGCGGCAGCATTGTTTTTACAATGTGGTGCAAAACCGAATGACCCTGCTTTTTATGCTTCTAAAGCTTCATTGTTCAAAGATGATTCTCAATTGGTAATTACTAGCCTTCAACAAGCAATTAAATTAGATGCTCAAAGCTGGAGATATCCTAAATTATTGGCTGAACATTATATCATTCAAAAACAAAATGACAAAGCATTAGCGACTATAGAACCCTTTTACAAACGCCACACCGAAAATTATGTAGTGGGAATGTTATATGGAAAAACGCTTTTATTAAATAAAAAATACGCTGAAGCAGATGCCTTTTTAACGAAACTGAAAATCCTTCCTTTTGAAGGAGCAACAAGCGGAAGGCAATTGTATCATGAAGCTAAAATGATGCAGGCTTTGGCACAAATGAAAAATAAGCAGTATAAAAAAGCACTTCAATTTATTAGCGAAGCAAAATTATGGCCTGAAAATTTAGGTGTTGGAAAACCATATCAGGAAGATATTGATGAAAGACTGGAAAACTGGTTAGATTACCAATGTTATACTAGCCTTGGCGATACTGAAACGGCAAACAAATCTTTAGAAAAAATCGTTGCTTTCAATCCAAAAATTGATAATACAGTTATGAACTTTTTACCGGCTAACCAACTGGTTTCGGCTTGGGCTATCGAAAAAACTGCTTCTTCAAAACAAGCAGAAGAATGGCTTAGAAAGCAGGCAGAATTATATTCGGCAAATAAAATTGTTCAATGGAGTTTGGAAATGTACACCAAAAAACAATCAAACATTTTAAGCGAAGATGAAAAAGATGGCGAAGTCAGAATCATTGAAAAATTATAAAAAACTACTGAGTACATAATCAATTACCGACTAAACTAACTACAGCTAATAAAAACCAACCCGAATGAAACACCTAGTTTTACTTTGCCTTTTATTTTTTCTTTCTAATAGTTATGCTCAAAATTCTATAGACTCTATTTCCGTAAAAGAAGATTTAGCTTTTTTTAAAGATAATTTAGCTACGAAATTAAAAAAGAACATAAATTCTCAACAATTAGATAAGATTAAAAATAAAGAAATTCGTAATGCAGCCATACAAATGCTTAAGGGCGACTATGATTTCAATTATAGATTAGCTACTTACAAAGCTTATTTATCGCCAGCAACCCTAGGAAAAAAGTTATCCATTGGTGATGGGTACAGTAAATATGAAAACATTACAGGTATTTATTTACCTCTGGGTAAACACGTAATTCTGGTAGACAATATCGCAAAAAACAAAACTATCGATTTAGTTATTCCTAATTGGAACAGACAGCCACCTACAGGAATTGCACCCGATCAGGACCCTAATTGGGGAATTGAAAAAAAATCATATCCTTTGAAAAATGGTATAAACATTATAGATGTTAAAGACTTCGATGGTTTGGCTTATATCAATTATTATTCTGAAGAACCTAAAAAGGAAAATGCAATTAAAATTCATTTTATTGATGCCGAAGTAAATGGATTTTTTGATTCAGGAAAACAAAAAAATGAAGATTGGAATAAACTTTTGGACAACACTATTTATCCTATGATAGATGCCAGAGGAAAGTATATTCAAACCATTTATCCTAAAGCAGATTTAAAAAAATATGCTTTCAACAAGGGAGTGGAATTACTAAATTGTTATGACACTTTGATCTATCGCCAGCATCGACTTATGGGATTAATAAAATACAATCGTGTACCAAACAACAGGATATTGGCTCGTGTAAACTACAATTACTATATGTTTAGAGACGAAGATGGAATAGCTTATATGGGCGGTAAATCAGGTTATGCATTAGGAATGGTACTTGATCCTGCAAAAGTAATAGCGGGTGATCCGGCATGGGGATTTAGCCACGAAACCGGTCATGTGCATCAATTGCAACCCTATTTTAATTGGGGAGGACTTTGTGAAGTAAGTAATAATGTTTTCACAATGTATGTTCTCAAATCATTAGGAGTTAAATCTCGTCTTATAGAAGGCAACTACTATGATGCTGCAAGAAAGAAAGTTATCGAGAAAAAAGAAAGTTATTTAAAAGTGGGTGGAAGTTTTGAACCTCTTGTACCTTTTTGGCAACTGCAATTATACTTCGAAAAAGCAGGCAAAAATCCTGATTTCTACCCTGACCTTTTTGAAGCATTTAGAAAACAGGCTCACAATGCTGATAAACTAAAAGTAAAAGCCGATGAAAATCCGGCTGTTTACCAACTCAATTTTATAAAAACAGCATGTGAAGTTAGTAAAGTTGATTTAACCGATTTTTTTGATTCCTATGGATTCTTTTATGTGGGCAATTTCGATGGCGATTGTTACGGAGCCTATCATTACAATATGACCGAAAAAATGGCAATGGATTGTAAAAATGAAATAAAATCGAAAAATTATCCTAAGCCAATTTTAGATATAACAACACTGACTGATTAATTTTCAAATCAAAAATTGAAATTTTTAAAATATACTAAAATGAATAAACAATTTCTAAAATATACCTTTTTAAGTCTTGTTGCCATAATGGGACAAAAAATGGAAGCACAAACTACAGATAAAAAAGCAGATGAATTAACTGCTTACCGCGTTACGGCATTAAAAGTGCATGATTTAGTACACACTAAACTAGATGTTTCGTTTGATTATGGAAAACGTCATTTAAATGGAAAAGAGTGGATTACTTTAAAACCTCATTTCTACGAAACTGATCAGCTTACATTAGATGCTAAAGGAATGGAATTCAAGGAAATTGCGATCATCGACGGCAAAAAAACTATTCCATTAAAATATACTCAGGACAACGAACAGGTTTTTATTACTTTAAACAGAAAATATAAAAGCACTGAAAAATATGTTGTTTACATTGATTACATCGCAAAACCTAATGAACTAAAAACAAAAGGCGGCGAAACTATTACGGATTCTAAAGGATTGTATTTTGTAAATCCTGACGGAAAAGAAGACAAACCGGTACAGATTTGGACACAAGGTGAAACAGAAGCTTCTTCGGCCTGGTTTCCTACTATTGACAAACCAAATCAAAAAACAACTTCTGAAATCGCAATGACGGTGGATTCAAAGTATACAACATTGTCAAACGGAAAATTGACTTCTCAAAAAGACAATAAAAACGGAACCAGAACGGATATCTGGAAAATGGAACAGCCAAATGCACCTTACTTATTTATGATGGCAGTTGGAGATTTTAAAGTATATAAAGACACTTATAATGGTAAAGAAGTGAGCTATTATTTAGAGCCTAAATATGCGCCATACGCCAAACAAATTTTCTGGAAAACGCCAGATATGATGAAATTCTACAGCAAAATGTTAGGTGTAGAATACCCTTGGGCAAAGTATTCTCAGATTGTTGTAACTGATTTTTTTGGAGGTGCAATGGAAAACACTTCTGCAACGGTTCACGGTGGTTACGTGCAAAAAACGGAAAGAGAATTATTAGATGATAATGAAGAAAGTACCGTAGCTCATGAGCTTTTTCATCAATGGTTTGGTGATTATGTAACGGCTGAATCCTGGTCAAATTTAACCATGAATGAATCTTTTGCCACTTTTGGAGAAGTTCTTTGGCACGGACATGATGAAGGACAGGATGCAGAAGACAGATCTAGATATGGAAAATTACAAAATTATCTGAGTTCTCAGAAAAACGGTGACAGCCAGATTTTAGCTCGTTTTCACTATAAAAACAAAGATGATATGTTTGACAATATCAGCTACTCAAAAGGTTCTATCATTTTGTATGCCATCAAAAATCAAATGGGAGATGAAGCATTTTTCAAATCTCTAAACCATTATTTGACAACAAATGCCTATAAATCGGGAGAAACTCACCAACTGCGTCTATCGATGGAAGAAGTGACCGGAAAAGACTGGAGCCCTTATTTTAATCAATGGTATTACCAAGGCGGGAATCCGATTTTGAATGTCGAGTACGGGTATTCTAATGGAAAAGCGACAATTGCAGTAAAACAAGTTCAGGAAAGTACCGTTCAGACCTTTAGTCTTCCATTAAAAGTGGATTATTATGTAAACGGAACGAAAATCAGAAAAGAAATTTTAATCGATCAAAGAGAACAGAATTTCAGTTTTGACATTCCATCGCAACCTACTTTCGTAGATCTTGATCCTGATAAAATCTTAGTTGGGCAAGTAAAGGACAACAAAAAAATAGCTGATTATCTGTATCAATACAAAAATGTTCCAACGTATTACAACCGTATTGAAGCTATAAAATATGCAGCTAAAGATAAAAGCCATGACGCTCAGCTTATCCTTTTAGCAGGATTAAAAGATAAGCAGGATGATTTACGAACGCTTAGCATTAAAGCAATTGATTTAGGAGATAGTCAAATTAAAGAGGAAGCAATTAAGACCTTGCTTGATATTGCTAAAAACGATAAAAAAACAACTTCAAGAACAAATGCAATTATAAAATTAGCCGCTACGGGTGATGTTTCTTATAAAGCATTAATGGAGGAAAGCATCAAAAATCAATCTTACAATGTAATTGCCGGAGGTATAATTGGTCTGACTAAATACGCACCTTCTGAAGGAGAAAAAGCTTTATCATCTTTGGATGATGACACTAAAAAACATGTAACAGGATCGATCAAAAGGCTGAGTAAATAAAAACAGTTCAAAAACTTTTTATGTATTGCCAAACAGAACTAATCAAGTAAAGATCCTGATTTCACGAACAAAGACTTTATTGAAGTACTAAGTGAGAGCTCCTTTTTCCCGATAATATAAAAATACTTATGCAAAAACTTTTTATAACATACATCTTATTTTCAGTTTTGACCTTTTGTGCCGCGCAAGAAAAGGTTAAAAGAATTAATGTAAAGGATTATGGTATTCTTGCTAATACAAAGGAAAATCTGACGGCAAAAGTCAATCAGCTTATTGAAGGAATAGGAAACGAATCAGTACAAATAATTTTTCCGAAAGGACGGTATGACTTCTATCCGGATTCCAAATATTACAGAACCTATTATGAGAGCAATACTTATGATGCCGACAGTCGAAAATTAGCTATACTTATTAAAGACAAAAAAAACATCATCATAGATGCGCAACAATCTGATTTTGTATATCATGGGCACATTCAGCCATTCACATTAGACAATGCAGAAAACATTAGTATAAAGAATGTAAACATCGATTGGGACGTACCTCTAACCTCCGAGAGCGAAGTTATTGAAGCAGATGAAAAACACATTTTAATGAAAATTGATATCGCTCAATCTCCATATAAAATCCATGAAAAAGGATTGACTTTCATAGGCGAAAATGCAAACGAAAACTGGGCTTTATCTGACGGTTCCTGGTTAATTGAATTTGATAAAAATCACATTATTCCAGCAAACACCGGCGATAATGGTTGTGTAAAAGGTGATCTGAAAAATGTAAAATACAGTGAAGTAAAACCCGGATTAGTATTAATGCAGGGCAATTTTACCAAAACTCCAAAGGTTGGAAATTTTCTGATCCTTAGACATGGTAGGCGCGATCATGCCGGAATGTTTTTATTTCATAGTAAAAACACCAAGCTCGAGAATATAAATGTATATCACACCTCCGGATTGGGTATTTTATCTCAATACTGCGAAAATATAGAAATGCGAAATGTAAATATGATTCCCAATCCACATAAAAATCGTTATCTCAGCGGCCACGATGATGGACTGCACTTTATGGGATGCAAGGGCGAAATCATAATCGACAATTGTGATGCACAAGGACTAATGGATGACCCAATTAACATTCATGGCACCTATGTACCTGTAATAGAAAAAGTAGATGACTTTGCTGTAAAATGCAAATTTGGACAAGATATGTCGCACGGATTATTATGGGCGGTTGTTGGAGACAAGGTTGGTTTTATTCAAAAGAAAGAAATGAATACATTTTCCTATGGAACTGTGGCAAGTTTTGAACCTTTAGATGTAGATCATTTCATCATCAGATTCAAAGAAAAAATTCCAGCTAATATAGACGCCAGCTTTGTTTTAGAAAACTTAAGCTGGACTCCAAATGCCACGATTACAAATTGTTTTGTAGGCAGCAACCGAGCGCGAGGTTATTTGATTTCTACACCAGGTAAGGTCATAATTGAAAACAACACATTTGAAACCAGTGGTTCCGCCATCCTTATTGCCGGCGATGCCAATTATTGGTATGAAAGTGGCGCTGTAAAAGATATAACCATTAAGAACAATGAATTTAGATTTCCATGTAATTCATCTAGTTATCAATTCTGTGAAGCTATTATCAGTATTTATCCTGAAATTCCGGAACCAAATGCTTTACACCCTTTTCATAAAAATATAAAAATCGAAAACAACAGCTTTAACCCATCAGATTATCCTATTCTTTATGCTGTATCGGTAGATGGATTAAGTTTTAAAAACAATACAATCACACGCAGTTTTGCTTTCACGCCCTGGCATCCGGGAAAATATAACTTCAGAATTGAGGCTTGCAAAAATGTAGAAATCAGTGGCAATAAAATAGGAGAAAATGTGTTAGGCAAAAATATTCTTCTCAAAGGAATGAAACGAGAAGAATTAAACTTAAAAAACAACGAATTAACCGTTGAAATACCAAAAGCAAACTAAAAATTTTAATCACTAAAAAAAATGATTTTTTAATACTAATAATGGAACTTTAATTCAAAACTCATAATTATTTTTAGAATTGTTTGTTTTTGAAGCCTCTCTAATTTGGTTCATTAGAGAGGTTATTTTTAAAATAAAAAACTTATATATCCATCAAAAAATGAAAAATTTCTATTACTTAATTCTCTCTTTACTAGTGTCATGCTCGTATGCCGAAAATAAAAAGGGAAATACAGATCCTCAGATGAAGATTTCGCTTCCTTTGGCCGGGAATGCTTTTAGCTCCAAACATATTGACGGAAGCAATACTATTACAGATAATGGCATTGAAAACTGGACAGATTCAAAGGAATATTTTACGGCTTATTTTAGAGTTTCAAAAGCAGGAAATTTTCAAATTACTGTAGAGGAATCTGTGGAAGTTTTTGGAAAAGCAGAACTTGAATTTTCAATAAACAAAGAATCAAAAAAAGTAAATTTTACTTCTTCTAAAAAAGCAGTAACGCTCGGAAACTGGAAAATCGATCATGAAGGATATGTAGCCATCAGAATAAAAGGAATCAGTAAAAGCGGGGATCGTTTTCCGTCTATTAACCGCCTTACTATTTCCAGCACAGACTACGATGGAAAAATCTCTTATGTACCAAATGATGAAGGAAATTTTTATCATTGGGGACGTCGCGGTCCTTCAGTACATTTAAACTATCAGGTTCCTGAAAGCACAAATGCAGAATGGTATTATAACGAAGTTACCGTTCCCGTAAACGAGGACAAAATTGGTTCTTATTTTATGGCAAATGGTTTTGGAGAAGGTTACTTCGGAATTCAGGTAAATTCGCCAACTGAAAGAAGGATTTTATTCTCAGTTTGGAGTCCGTTTTCGACAGATGATCCAAAGAGCATTCCAGATTCTCATAAAATTAAAATGCTGAAAAAAGGCGAAAAAGTACACACAGGTGAATTCGGAAATGAAGGTTCAGGTGGTCAAAGTTATTTGAAATACAATTGGAAAGCAGGAACGACTTATAAGTTTTTGCTTCACGGAATTCCACAAAACAACAATAGCACCAATTATACGGCTTACTTTTTTGCTCCGGAATTAAAAAAATGGCTTTTAATTGCTAGTTTTAACCGTCCTCAAACGAATACTTATCTAAAAAGATTCCATTCTTTTTTAGAAAATTTTGTTCCGGAACAAGGTGATTTATCCCGTCGCGTTTTATTTAATAATCAATGGATTTGCGATGAAAAAGGAAATTGGATCGAGGTGAATTCGGCTCGTTTTACTACAGATAATACTGGTGCACAAGGATACCGTATGGATTTTGCCGGAGGACTTGAAAAAGATTCTTTTTATTTAAAAGACGGAGGTTTCTTCAATAATTATACAACACCAAAAACAACATATACCAGACCTTTAAACAATAAAAAACCAGAAATAAATTTTAGTAACTTACCTTAAACAATTGATTAAAAAATAATTAAACCATGAAAACTACTATTTTAAAGTACATTTTGGTCTTTTGTCTTTTCTTCGGATGGACAATTGCATCAGCACAAATGATTAAAACCAAAACTCCTACTCGTCCAAAAGGTCAACAAGATGTTTTGCGTTTGGCAACAGCACCGCTTCCAACAGTTCGTGTGGCTTTCATTGGGCTTGGTATGCGCGGACCTGGAGCTGTCGAAAGAATGACACATATTCCGGGAGTTGAAATCGTTGCACTTTGCGATATGTTAGAAAAAAATACACAATCGGCAAATGAGATTTTAACAAAAGCCGGACTTCCAAAAGCTCAGGAATTTTTTGGGGATGAAAATGCCTGGAGAAAAGTTACGGCTCTTCCAAATGTAGATTTAGTATATGTTGCAACAGATTGGCTACATCATGCACAAATAGGTGTTCAGGCTATGAAAGATGGAAAGCATGTGGCTATTGAAGTTCCTGGTGCTTTGACTATGAAAGAAATTTGGGACTTAATTGATACTTCTGAAAAAACCAGAAAACACTGTATGCAACTTGAAAATTGTGTTTACGATTTCTTCGAGTTAACAACTTTAAATATGGCACAACAAGGTTTATTTGGAGAAATTCTTCATGCTGAAGGATCTTACATTCACGGTTTACAGCCTTTCTGGGGAGAATACTGGAACAACTGGAGAATGGATTACAACATTAAGCATCGCGGTGATGTTTATGCGACTCATGGTATGGGGCCAGCGTGTCAGGCATTAAATATTCACCGTGGTGACAAAATGAATTTCCTGGTTTCTATGGATACAAAAGCGGTTGGAAACCCTGCTTATATCAAAGAAAAATCAGGTAAGGAAATTAAAGATTTCAGAAACGGAGATCATACTATGACTATGATTCGTACCGAAAACGGAAAAACAATTCAAATTCAGCATGATGTAACTTCTCCGCGTCCTTACAGCAGAATGTATCAGGTAAGTGGAACTAAAGGTTTTGCAAACAAATACCCATTAGAAGGTTATGCTTTAGACGGAAAAGAATTAGGTGACGACGTTAAGCCAAATCATGAAAAATTAAGCGCACATTCGTTTGTTCCTGCAGAAGTAAAAAAAGCTTTGATGGAAAAATACAAACATCCAATCGTTAAAAATATAGAAGAACAGGCTAAAAAAGTTGGTGGTCATGGCGGAATGGATTTCGTAATGGATTATCGTTTGATCCACTGTCTTCAAAAAGGGCTTCCATTAGATATGGATGTTTACGATTTAGCAGAATGGTCTTGTTTAGGTCCATTAACCGAAATCTCTCTTGATAAAGGTTCTGCTCCGGTAGAAATTCCAGATTTCACGCGTGGAGGCTGGAACAAATTACAAAAATTAGAATTCTCAGAATAAATATTTTGGTTAGTTAGAACGAGAAAAGGGTACTTTTAGAAGTACCCTTTTCTTATTTTATAAAATTGTAAAAATTACTTCCAGTTAAAAGTAATTCGTTTTTCAATTTCTGAACTTAAACTTAAAAATACCGGACAAGTCATTCCAGCACGTTCCAGAATGGTTCTGCTTTTTGCATCTTCTACACCCTGCATGTCAAAAACAATCTCAATTGCGCCAATTCTTCTTGGTTCAGCGTTCATTATTTTAGTCACTTCAGCAGTCGAACCAATAAAATCAACGTTCAAATCGCGCGCTTTGATTCCCATAATAGTCATCATGCAACTTGCCAAAGCATTGGCAACAGTATCTGTTGGAGAAAAAGCTTCCCCTTTTCCATTATTATCTAGAGGTGCATCTGAAATGATTTCGCTTCCTGATTGCACGTGAATTGATTTTGTTCTTAAATCACCTAAATAGGTTACTTTTGATGTCATTAGTTTGCTACTTTTAAAGTTAAATCTGTGTCGTAATATAAAATGTACACTCCTTTGTTGGCGTGTCCTCCATCTTCTTTTTTGTAATATTGAAATTTATTGTCAACTTGTTCTGTTGTCATTAAATCAGCTGTTTCCTGATATGTTTTTCCTTGTACCAAACGCATCATTGTATCAAAAGTGACATCAAATCCTCTTGTTGCATAGGTATTTGGATTTACCTTATTTTTCAGGCGATATTCTTTTTCAAAAATCAAAACCCCTTGTTCATCACTTTCGCGCGTCACTGACGGATACATTAATTTCAGTTTAATTAAATTTTCAAAACTAATTTCATCCGTATCAAGTGTACTGTTTGGTTCTAAAATCACCAACTGCACTTGACATGATTTTTGGGCATCAAGCAAGGCTTTTATTGTCGTTTTAACCATTGCTGTATTTCCAGTTTCCATTACCACATAGTTCATTCTATTTGGTAATAATAAGCTTTTTAAATTCGCAACATCTAAACCTCCGGTTTCACTTAAAGCAGCAAATACAACTCCTTTTTGATTTTGTTTGATATAACTAATTACTGATTCTTTTTTCTTATCTACGACTGCTACAATATTTCCGTTTTTAGCACGCATATAATCAAAAATAGCATTTCTAACAACGTCGTTTGTTGGTATAGACTGATACAAATTATCGATTGGATTCGCGGTATCTTTTGACAATGGCGAGATCACAGGAACGTTATACAAGCGTAATGAATTAGCTGTCGTTTCAGCATTAGTCTGATAAAATGGTCCAATAACCGCACTCGCATCCTGCAATTTATTTTGAGCAATTAAACTTGAAACATTAGAAGCTGTTTTAGTTTCTCCTGAATCATAAATAGAAACATCAATTGGTAATTTTAAGGTTTTAGCCGAATCAATTGCCATCATAGCACCTGAATAAAAATCAAGTGTCATGTTCAAAAACTTATCATTTTTAATACGAGTAGCACTGCTTGTAGTATCGTTTTGCATTTTAGCTAAATTAAATGGCAATAACAAAACCATTTTTTTACGTTCTGTCTGCCCTCTTTTTTTAGTAAGTTCTACTACCTCAGGATTTGCAGAAACCGTTTCAGATTTTACTTTTTCTAAAACCGAAATACCACCACTACCTGCATTAGCAATTGGTTTCTCATCTGCCTTTTCAACTGGCACTGCTTGTGCAATAATTGGTGTTGGTGCCAAATATCCAGACGGAACTTTTAAAACCATTCCTTCTTTCACTCCTTCAGAAAGTGACGGATTCAATTCAGTCAATTCTTCCTGAGTAATATGAAACGTTCTTCCTAAGCTATAAAAAGTCTCTTTTGGCTTTACCTGATACTCCATATAAGTCGTAACTTTTTTTGGAGCTTCTACAGGCTTGGCAGCATGAGCCACTGGTGCTGAATTTTCTGTTTTAGGAGCGGTTCCTTTTATAGTCAATCGATATCCAACTGGTAAATTAGACACAATTTCCGGATTTCGCTTTTCTAAATCGGCTACGGTAGTATTGTATTGTTTCGCAATCGAAAACTTCGTTTCTTTTGCTACAACATCATGATAGATGTATTTTTCAGGCCCTTTAGTTGTTTTTGTAGCAGCAGAACTAGCTTTTGGAGCAGATCCTTTTCCCGGAATTACTAATTTTTGACCAATCTGAACGCCCGTTTTTTCAAGCCCAGGATTCGCCGCTTTTAAAGCTTCATCAGAAACACCATATTTTTTTTCGATACTGTAAAAAGTCTCTTTTGGCTGAACTTCATGAATTATTTCTTTTGAATTTGCAGCAACTTTTGTGCTAGTTGTTTCTGTTTTATTCGCAGTAACTTTACTAACAGTCGTCGGAATCAATAAAACCGTATTGGGTTTCACTCCATTTCTTGCGTCAGGATTTAACTGATAAATATCGTAAGGCGTGATTTTAAATTTTACGGCAATCTGATTAACAGTTTCCCCGCTAGAAACGGTATATTTTATCACTTTATCCTGCGAAAAGGCAGAAAAAGTAACAAAAAAAACTAGAGATAATAAGGCAAAATAATACTTCATAATATGGCTTAAACAATTTAATTTTTAATTCAAAAACAAGATACTAATTTTGATCAAAGCAAGATTCAGGCCACTTGTTAATTTTTATCCAATTATTATCTAAGGTCAATTTCTGCCTTTGCAATAATAATGTCTTTATATAACTCATCTTCCTCCTTTTTCTTGCATTTATATAAAACTTCTTCCATATTTTGGTATCTGTCTGAATAAACATAATACGAAAGGCTGTTAATATTAAAGAAAAAACTAGCATTAAAATCCCCAGAATCAATAAGTTTCATAATAAACTTATCTCTCGGTAACGCGTCTGTAAATATACCTAAAACTAAGTAATAGCCATTTGAAACTTCTTTAAGATTATCAAAAACTTCCACTTTAATTGTTTTGTCATTTTTAAGCGGATTTTCCTTCAGTTCCCGCTTCATTTCTTCTAAAGAAACTGTTTTTGAAACCTGGTCAGAAGTAGTTTTGCTTTGATTTTTTAATGCTTCATCCTGATATTTTTTCAATTTGATCAAAGCCAGTTTATCATCAAATTGACGGGCTTCTATACTGTAATAATTCGCTTTGCTTATATGTCGTTTTACCTCAATTTTTTTCTGGGTATCCAATGAATCAATTTTGGCAATCAAAAGCTGGTTTTGGGCATCACCTTGCTCCTGCTCAATTTTATAACGCTTTATTTCTTCTAAAGAAAGTCGTTGCTGCAATGAAGTAATATTATTATTTTTTTCGCTTTCGCGGATTTTCTTCTTGTATTCCTGATTTTCTTCGACAGCGATTTTTTCCACTTTATTCATTAAACCTGCATACGCTTTTCTGTTTTCCGCTAATTCCTTTTTTAATTGAGAAGACAATTCACTTGTTTTCCCAATACTTTCATACGATTGTTTCTCTAGTCGTTTCGATTCATCAACATTCAAAACATCCATTCTTTTCAATTCAACTAAATCATTATTCATCGTATTGACTAACGAATCTAATTTGGCCATCAAAATATCCTGCACATTTTTATTGGCTTCTAAAACCAAACGCAATTTTTCAACCGAATTTTCCTTAGAACCATTCATATCATTCAGATTGACTTTCAAATCATTAATCTTAATGATCTTTTGATTCATTTCTTTCTGAACAACAAGCCTGTCTTTTAAATCATCAATCTCAACTGTTTTGGCTTTTGTTTTTTCTACCACAACTTGTTTTTCGGCAAGTGCCAACATCAATTCTTCGCTTTCATTGGTGGGCTTAATCTCTTTTGTATTAATGGCTAATTTATTGCCAACAACCAATCCGTTTACAATTTCAGGGTTTTGAGATTCTAACTGATCAATTGAAATGCCGTATTTTTTGGCAATTGAAAATTTCGTTTCTTTCGCTTCAACAACATGAAAAATGGTTTCCTGATTGATAACACGAACTCTTCCATCCAACGTTTTTCTTTTGTTTGGAATAGCAATCGTCTGACCAATTTGTAATCCGTTTTGAAGCAATTCTTTATTCCCGTTTTCAAGATCCTGAACCGAAACATTGTATTGTCTGGCAATACTAAATAATGATTCTTTAGCAACTACCTGATGGCTTACTTTTGAAGAGGTTGCAACTTCAGTTTTTGGGAGATCTCCAGCGTTTTGTGGAATTACTAATTCCTGACCAATTTGAAGTCCGTTGTCCAAAATTTCAAGATTTGCGTTCTGGATAGCATCAACCGTAACCTTGTATTGTTTCGATATACCGTAAAGCGTTTCTTTTGCAGCAACTATGTGGGTAATTTGTTGCTTTTGATTTTGTTTCTCTGTCGGGTGGACTGGGATTTTAAGAACTTGATTGTCTTGGATTCCGCTTTGTGATTCAGGGTTGAGTTTGTAAATTTCATCAACAGAAACCTTATATTTTTGGGCAATAAAATAAGCGGTCTCCCCTTTTTGAATTTTGTGTTCAATAATTGAATCTTGTGCAATTATTTTGTTAAAAGACAAAATAAAGACAAGAGAAATCGTTAAAAGTTCTCTCATAAATAGTAGGTTTAAAAAATTAAGGCGTTACAAATGTAACGCCTTAATTTGAAAATTAGTACTATTCCCACTCAATTGTTGCAGGTGGTTTTGAACTTATATCGTAAACAACGCGATTCACGCCTTTTACCTTATTTATAATGTCATTTGAGACTTTCATCAAGAAGTCATAAGGTAAATGAACCCAGTCAGCAGTCATACCGTCTGTTGATTCAACCGCTCTAAGCGCTACTACTTTTTCGTAAGTACGTTCATCGCCCATCACACCAACAGAATTTACCGGAAGCAAAATTGCTCCAGCCTGCCAAACTTTATCATATAATCCCCAAGATTTCAATCCGTCAATAAAAACGGCATCAACATCTTGTAAAATCTGTACTTTCTCAGGAGTAATATCTCCTAAAATTCTAATTGATAATCCTGGTCCAGGGAAAGGGTGTCTTCCTAATAATTCAGGATCTATTCCTAAAGTAGCACCAACTCTACGAACTTCGTCTTTAAACAACATTCTAAGTGGTTCTACAATTTTTAATTTCATATAATCTGGCAATCCACCAACATTATGGTGCGATTTAATTGTTGCCGATGGTCCTTTTACAGAAACCGATTCGATAACGTCAGGATAAATAGTTCCTTGCGCCAGCCATTTTACATCTTCGATCAAATGTGATTCATCATCAAAAACTTCGATAAATACACGACCAATAGTTTTACGTTTGGTTTCAGGATCACTAATTCCGGCTAATTCGCCTAAGAAACGATCTCCTGCATCTACTCCTTTTACGTTCAATCCCATTCCTTTGTACTGATCTAATACATTTTGGAATTCGTTTTTACGAAGTAAACCGTTATTTACGAAAATACAGTATAGGTTTTTACCAATTGCCTGGTGTAATAAAACTGCTGCTACAGTTGAATCAACTCCTCCTGATAATCCTAAAACTACTTTATCATTACCTAATTTCTCTTTCAATTCTCCCACCATTTCTTCAACGAAAGCGTTTGGTGTAAAGTTTTGAGGAACTTCAGCAATATCTACTAAAAAGTTTTTCAGCATTTTTGATCCATCAGTAGAATGGAAAACTTCAGGGTGATATTGAATAGCATAAGTTGTTTCACCTTCAATTTTGTAAGCTGCATATTCTACGTCATGCGTGCTTGCTAATTTCACTGCATTTGTTGGTAAAGCTTTGATACTATCACTATGACTCATCCAAACCTGGCTGTTCTCTGAAACTTCGTTAAAGAAAACTTCATTCTCTTTAATATAAGATAAATTAGCTCTACCATATTCTCTGGTGTTCGAAGCTGCTACTTCTCCCCCGCTAAAGTGAGCTAAGTATTGCGCTCCGTAACAAACAGCCAACATTGGAAGCTTGCCTCGAATTTGAGATAAATCAGGATGTGGAGCGTCTTCTGCACGAACAGAAAATGGGCTTCCTCCTAAAATTACTGCTTTATAAGGTGATAAATCACTTGGAAAGTGATTGTAAGGGAAAATTTCGCAGAATATATTTAATTCGCGAACTCTACGCGCAATAAGCTGAGTATATTGCGATCCGAAATCTAAAATAAGTACGTTGTGTTGCATGCGCAAAAATACTTTTTATATTCGAATTTGAAAAATGGAATTTTGATTTTTTTTTCTTTAAAAGGTTCTGAGGTTCTGAGTCGCTAAGGTTCTAAGATTTTAGCTTCAAAAAAGAAAAACTTAGAACCTTAGTATCTTAGCAACTTAGCAACTTTAAAGTCACTCTTTCGTAACAAGAATCGACGCTTTAAATCCTGCGGCAAGATTATCCCAATAATCATTGGTCACAAGGGCTCCTTTATCATCATAAACCTGTATCTCAGCAGTGTTACCACCCAGCGAACCAATATTTAAAGCTTCAAAATCTAATTTATTAAAACCAATTGTGAGATTAATTTTTACTTCTTTAAAATTAGAATCCAGAAATATCTGATCTCTAATAATCGCATCATTTGACGAAACTTTTACCAAATCACCATCAATAGCACCAAAGTCACGGAATTTCACAATAAGATAATTGGATTTAGTTTTAAACTCTCCTAAAGAAATATTTTTCTTCACCAATGTTCCTCTGCCTTCCCTGAGTCCGGCATCTTTTAAAGCTTTATCCAGATCTTTTTCCATTTTAGCTACATAACGGTCGCCCGGATTAGCAAAGTCCGTTTCTGTAGACATGGTAAATTTACTTTTTTGCTCTCCTACCTGAAATTTTGATTTAGTCGTAATAGTATTATTATCATAAACACTTGGCGTTTTTATACTCGGTACCTCTGCTTCCGGGGCAGAAGGATCTAAAGTTTCAGGTTTCGGGATTTTTTTTGGTTTTGCACTAAACTTTGGAGCAGGAATACTCTTGAATTTAGTTCCAAATTCGGTTTGGGCTGATACTGTTACAGCGGTAAAAAATAATATGAAAAATAAAATGTGCTTCATTGAAAAAGTTTTATCGAATCGGCTTTTATAATTTTATAAAATAATAGTATAGCAAAGCAAAAATAGCATAATTTAATTACTGACTTTAACTTTAAGACTTTTATAACAATATATTAGGCTAAATTTTGGAAACAAAAAACTTGCCAAGAATTACTACTCTTTGAAATTAAAGTTCAATTTAAAAAATTCCAAATTCCAAACTAATTCAACTGCTATAAAAAAAATACGTTATTTTTTATTTAAAAAGAATTATATCACTTTGATAATTACGCACTTATTCCTAACTTCAAGACTTTAATTGAATTTTATAAAAACATATAAAATGGATTATATCGACTACTATAAAATATTGGACGTTACAAAATCAGCGACTGAAGCCGAAATCAAAAAAGCATATCGAAAACTGGCTCGTAAATACCACCCTGATTTGAACCCGAATGACAAAGAAGCGGAGAAAAAATTCAAAGAAATCAACGAAGCCAACGAAGTTTTAAGTAATCCAGAAAATCGTAAAAAATATGATAAATACGGAAAAGACTGGAAACATGCTGATGAATTTGAAAAAGCAGGTTACGATCCAAATCAACAACAATATTCGAGACAACAACAGCAAGGCAGCAATCAGGACTTTTCCGGCTTTGGCGGAGATTTTTCAGGAAGTGACTTTTCTGATTTTTTCAATTCGATGTATGGCGGAGGAGGAAGTTCCAGATCACAATCGAAGTACCGTGGACAGGATTTTAATGCCGAATTACAATTGGATTTAGCTTCTGCCTACACTACACAAAAGCAGAGTTTAACTGTAAATGGTAAAAATATCCGAATTACAATTCCGGCCGGTGTTGAAAATGGTCAGATTATAAAAATTCCAGGACATGGCGGACCAGGTGCAAACGGCGGACCAAATGGAGATTTGTATATCACCTTTAATATCGAAAACAATTCAGACTTTAAACGAGAAGGAAACAATTTGTATTCTGATGCAGATCTTGATTTATATACTGCCGTTTTAGGAGGCGAAGTTTTCGTGAATACTTTTGATGGAAAAGTAAAAGTAAAAGTTCCCGCTGAAACCCAAACCGGAACCAAAGTAAAATTAAAAGGAAAGGGATTTCCGGTGTACAAAAAAGAGAATCAGTTTGGCGATTTATATATTACTTATAATATCAAAACACCAACCACATTATCTCAAAAAGAAAAAGAATTATTTGAAGAATTAGCTAAAATAAGAAATCATGAATAGTAAAAACTTAATCCAGATAAAACAATTTTGCGTATACCACGAAATTGAAAATACCTTTATAACGGAGCTGAATAATTATGGTTTAGTAGAAATTATTATTCAGGAGGAAGATGAATATTTACATCAGGAACAATTGCCAGCCATCGAAAAAATGATTCGTATGCATTATGATCTCAAAATAAATCTAGAGGGAATTGATGCTATTTATAATCTGCTTAATAAAATTGAAGTTTTGCAGCAAAACTTAACAGCAACGCAAAACAAACTTCGCCTTTTTGAGCACTACCAAATTGAATAGGGATGCGAAATTTGTTCTTTAAATATCACAAAAAAGAATATTTTACAGATTGATTTCAAATAAATCTGTACTCTTTTCAGTTACATATTTTATAAATTGCAACCGTATTAACTAACCAGAATTGTTTTTAAAAATTGATGAAAATAATTCAAAAAAACAGAAGAAATGAAAAGAGAAAACATCTTGACAGGATCACCATGGGAAGACAAAATGGGATATTGCCGTGCAGTACGAATTGGCAATATTATTGAAGTTTCGGGTACTGTGGCTATTGTTGATGGCGAAAAAGTAAAAGCCGATGATGCTTATGCTCAAACTTATAATATTTTAGAACGTGTTGAAAAAGTACTTGAAGATTTGAATGTTGGAATGAAAGATGTCATTAGAACAAGAATTTTTACTACTAATATTTCGACTTTTGAAGAAGTTGCCAGAGCACACTCCGCTTTCTTTAAAGATGTAAAACCTACAACCGGTTTCTATGAAATCAGTAAACTGGTTGCCACTGAATATCTAGTTGAAATTGAATTTACAGCTGTTGTTCAGTAATTTTTTTCGCCACAAATTCACGAATTAATATTTTAAAAATATCAAAACAGATATTTTTTTCTAAATTCGTGAATTCGTGGCGAAAAATCTGCCCTTACATACATTAATGACTTCTCAAAAACTAAAAGAAATATTCCTAAACACTTTCAAATGGATTTTGATCTGTGTTTTGATAGGTATGTTGTCCGGATCTGCTTCAGCGTTTTTTTTAGTTTCACTGGAATGGGTTACACAATTTAGAGTTCATCACGACTGGATCGTCTGGCTATTGCCGTTCGGCGGATTAATTGTCGGATTCAGTTATTATTATTGGGGAGAATCTGTCGTAAAAGGCAATAATTTATTGCTGGAAGAATACGAAAATCCAAAGAAAGTTATTCCGTTTAAAATGGCTCCTTTAGTCCTTTTAGGAACTTTAATCACTCATTTATTCGGAGGTTCTGCAGGTCGTGAAGGAACTGCTGTACAAATGGGAGGCGCCATCGCAGATCAATTCACCAAACTTTTCAACTTAGATAATTCCGAAAGAAAAATATTGATTATACTCGGAATCAGTGCCGGATTTGCCTCTGTTTTCGGAACTCCTCTGGCGGGTGCCATTTTTGCTTTGGAAGTTTTATACTTCAGCAAAATTAATATCAAAAGTGCTATTTTATCTTTTATTGTTGCTTACGCCGCTTATTTTACTGTGGAATTTTGGCAGATAAAACATACCCATTATAGTATTCCTAATATTCCGGAAATTAGCCTGCACAATATCGTATATACTGCTATCGTTGGTGTTTTATCCGGTTTTGCTGCTTTATTATTCTCCAGAAGCACGCATTTTTGGGGTTCTCTTTTCTCAAAAAACATCAAATACCCTCCATTACGGCCTTTTATTGGCGGAATCTTTTTAGCCATTGCAATTGCAGGTTTCGGCTTTACAAAATTCTCGGGATTAGGCGTTCCAGTTATTGTAGATTCATTCTCACACCAAAATCAATGGTATGATTTTTTACTAAAAATTTTATTTACCGGATTTACTTTAGGTGCCGGTTTTAAAGGGGGAGAAGTGACTCCGTTGTTTTTTGTGGGAGCGACTTTAGGAAGTGCTTTATCAGGCATTATTCCAATGCCAATTGCACTTTTAGCCGGAATAGGATTTGTTGCCGTATTTTCTGGCGCAACTCATACTCCTATCGCCTGCACGATTATGGGAATGGAATTATTTGGAATTCAACCCGGAATTTTCATCGCAATTGCCTGTACAATTGCCTATTTTTCTTCAGGTTCTGTTGGGATTTATAAGTCTCAAATTGTAAAGGGAGCTAAATATAAGTTGTATCATAAGATAAATTCCAATTTTTAAATTGCTACGCCTGTTCGCTAACGCTCGAGTCCAAATTCCAATGGCAATGGCAATTTACAATCTATAATGAAATCCCAAATTTTAAAAATCCCAAATTCCAAAACCTACGAATCAAATTCCTTTGTGAATCTCTGTGAATTCTTAGCGAATCTCTGCGGAACAATAACACCCAATTTCACAATTCAAAACTAATAACTTATAACCAATAACTCACAACTAATAAAAGTGTGTTAATCTCCAAAATGTTTTCAACATTACATTAAAAAAATGTAAATTCGCACACTATGAAAATACAAGATATTCAGGCAATACAATTGTTGCTTGCGACTCCAAAGAAAATTGCAATTATACCGCACAGAGGACCAGATGGCGACGCTATGGGTTCTACTTTAGCACTATACCATTTTTTATTAAAAAACAATCACCAGCCAACGGTTATTGCTCCTAATGATTTTCCTGATTTTTTAGCCTGGCTTCCAGGTTCAGAAACCGTAAAAATATTTGAAAAAGATACTGAAAACTGTACCAAAATATTACAAGAAGCGGAGTTGATTTTTACACTTGACTTTAATGCTTTTCACCGTACAGGCGAAATGGAACATACTTTAGCAAAGTTAACTGCTCCATTTATCATGATTGATCATCATCAAAAACCTGATGATTATGCTGCATACACTTACTCTGATACATCTTTCGGATCAACTTGCGAAATGGTTTATAATTTCATTTCTTTTTTAAACAAAAAAGAAGATTTAGACAAAACCATTGCAACATGTATCTATACTGGAATTTTAACGGATTCCGGATCATTCCGTTTTCCGGGAACTACCGGAAACACGCACAGAATTATTGCCGAATTAATTGATTTAGGTGTTGAAAACACCCAGATTCCAGTATTATTATTTGATAATAGTTCCTACAGTCGTTTACAATTATTAGGACGTGCTTTACAGAATATGAAAGTATTTGAAGAGCATAAAACCTCTTATACTTCCCTTACTCAGGACGAACTTGACTCGTTTAATTATGTAAAAGGTGATACGGAAGGAATTGTAAATTACGGGTTAAGTATAAAAGGTATTGTTTTTACTGCTATTTTTATCGAAAATAAAGACGAGAAAATTATCAAAATTTCTTTCCGTTCACAAGGTGGATTTGATGTAAATCAGTTCGCCAGAGATCATTTTAACGGTGGAGGACATAGCAATGCTGCCGGTGGAAGATCCGATGTTTCGATGGAAGAAACTTTGAGAAAATTTGAAGATTTAGTAACTAAACTAAAAATATAACCTACTATGAACTACATAAAACTAAGCATTTACACGCTCCTTTTTGCTGTTTTATTGGTTAGCTGTAAACAACATGAAGATGCCAGAAGACCTATTTCGAGAGCTTCAGGATCGTTTATGAAAAAATCAGTTGATCGTAACAAGAAATTAATAGCAGACGAAGAGAATGTTATCAAGAAGATCATCAAAAGCAATCCAAAAGTAAAATATTATGCAACCAGAAAAGGCTATTGGCTTTCTTATGATGAAAGAAATCTAAACGAAACGCAAACTCCCAGAAAAGGAGATATTGCTTATTTCAATTTGGAAGTAAAAGACATGAAAGGCAACGTGATTTATTCAGAAGCTGATCTTGGCCCACAAACCTATTACGTAGACAAACAAGAAATTATGATGGGATTACGCGATGGTATCAAACTGATGCGTAAAAACGAAACCGTAACTTTCTTATTTCCATCACATATTGCTTACGGATATCATGGCGACAACAAAAAAATTGGCCCTAATGAATCATTAATCTGTACCGTTACCCTACGTAATTTTGTTCCAGATCCTGCAGCTCCAAAAACGGCAGTTCCAGCGACACAGACTCCAACAGTACAAACTGCAGCTCCAACAACATCTGGACAAACACCAAAACCTGTAGCAGCCAAACCTGCGGCAGTAAAACCAGCAGTTCAAACTAAAAAAGATACAATAAACCCATAAAAACAACATTTTAAAAATGAAAAAAAGTATTTTATTATTACTACTAGCCGTTACCTCATTTTATTCTTGTAAGGACGAGCATAGCAATTTGCCTGATGGTTTGTATGCTGATATTGAAACTAACAAAGGACATATCATTGTTGAATTGGATTATAAAAAAGCGCCAATTACAGTAGCAAATTTTGTAACCTTAGCAGAAGGTAAAAACGAATTTGTAACCAAAGAATATCTTAAAGGAAAACCATTTTATGATGGTTTAAAATTTCACAGAGTAATTGAAGATTTTATGATTCAAACCGGAGATCCTGAAGGAACTGGTTCTGGAGATACCGGATATAAATTTAAAGATGAAATCACTGATTTAAAATTTGATAAAGGCGGAGTTCTGGCAATGGCTAATAACGGGCCTGGAACAAATAGCAGCCAATTTTTTATTACGCACGTTGAAACTCCATGGTTAGATGGGAAACACACTATTTTTGGTCATGTAGTTGAAAAAGGACAAGAAGTAGTAAATCAGGTAAAACAGGACGATAAAATTGTTACAGTAACGATCATCAGAAATGGCGAAGCAGCTAAAAAGTTTGATGCTGTAAAAGTATTTCATGATTATTTTTCAGAAATAGCAAAAGAACAAAGTAAATATGCAGGAGTTCAAAAAGAAAAAGTGGAAGCTCTTGCTGTATTAAAAGCAAAAGCTACGAAAACGAATACTGGATTAGAATACGTAATTACTGAAAAAGGAACAGGAAAAAAACCTGCAACCGGAACTCAGGTTTACATTCACTATTCAGGTTTCTTAGAAAACGGAACCCTTTTTGATTCAAGTGTAGAAGAAGTATCTAAAACTTTTGGAAAATTTGATGCTGCAAGAGCTGAAGCAAAAGAATATCAGCCAATTCCTTTTACAGCAGGAAGTAAATCAGGTTTGATCCCTGGGTTTATTGAAGGAATTGAACAACTTTCATTTGGAGATAAGGCAGTTATTTTTATTCCATCTCATTTGGCTTATGGAGCAACTGGAGCCGGAGGTGTAATTCCACCAAATGCTAATATTGTTTTCGAAATTCAATTGTTAGAAAAACCACAATAATATATTTTAAAACTTATCATAGACTTAAATTCGGAATACAATGAAATTTAAATTTCTATTTTTATTTTGCCTTGCAATAGTAAACATTCAGGCTCAGACAACAAAAAAGCCTGTAACAAAACCTGCAGCAAAACCTCAAACAACAACAAAAGTAGCACCGAAAGCAGATCCAAATGATGGAATTTTTGCTACGATTTCTACAACAAAAGGAGATATTGTAGTTTCTTTAGAATATGTGAAAGCTCCGGTTACGGTTGCTAACTTTATCTCTTTAGCAGAAGGTAAAAATCCTAATTTAAAAGTGGAAAAATTAAAAGGAAAACCATTTTATGATGGATTAAAATTCCACAGAGTTATCAATGATTTCATGATTCAGGGTGGAGATCCTGATGGAAATGGTTCTGGAGGCCCTGGATATTCGTTTAAAGATGAATTTAGAGAAGAATTAAAATTTGATAAAGGTGGTATTTTAGCGATGGCTAATTCTGGCCCTGCTACTAACGGAAGCCAGTTTTTTATCACACATAAAGAAACACCGTGGTTAAACGGTAAACATACTATTTTTGGACATGTAGTTTCTGGAATGGACAATGTAAATAAAATTGTTCAGGATGATATTATGACGAAAATTACGATTACACGCAAAGGTGCCGCTGCAAAAAAATTCGATGCCGTTAAGATTTTAGCTGATGATGTCAAAAAAGAAGAAGCTAAAAAACTAGAAGGACAAAAAGTGATCAAAGATAAAGCAGCTTATTTTGCAGCAACAAAAGCAAAAGCGACTACAACAGCATCTGGTTTAAAATATTTGATAACACAAAAAGGAACTGGTGTAAAAGGTGCTGATGGATCAACAATTTACTTTCATTATGCCGGTTATTTTGAAGATGGAAATCTTTTTGACAGCAGTATGTCAGGTGTAGCAAAAGCGTACGGTAAATATGATGCCAGCAGAGATGCACAAGGCGGCTATAAAGCTTTTCCTTTCACAGTTGGTAAAAAAGACGGAATGATTCCAGGATTCATTGAAGCTTTAGCTATGATGACTGATGGAGACAAAGCAATTTTCTTCCTGCCATCAAATTTAGCTTATGGTGAAAAAGGTGCCGGAGGTGTAATTCCACCAAACGCTACTTTAATTTTTGAAATAGAAACTTATCAAAATCAACCTGTGAAGTAATTCATTCTGATTATTTTAAGTAAAAATACAAAGCCATCAAATCACAGAATTTGATGGCTTTTTTATTTCAAATCTTTTTTTAATATTCTGATAAATCTTCAATTTAAGAGAGAAATAAGCCTCCAAAACAATAGCAATAATACTGTTTACAATCATTTTCTGCCAAATCTTAAACAAAATAGCTTACCTTTGCCGGCTTAAATTTTTTAAAAAACAAATTCAGATGTCACAAAACAATGTATTAAAAGGAGTGTTTTTAGTTGCTTTAGGAGCTACAACTTACGGAATGTTAGCCACTTTTGTAAAAATGGCCTATTCTGAAGGATATACAACTGCCGAGGTAACAACTTCTCAATTTGTCTTGGGGATTATTGGAATTCTGTTAATTAATGCATTCCAAAAAATAAAAAATAAGGGTACTGCTGTAAAAGCTACTCCAAAGAATATTTTTAGCTTAATGCTCGCTGGGACTTCTTTAGGAATGACAAGCTTGTTTTATTATTTGGCTGTAAAATATATTCCAGTTTCTATTGGAATCGTTTTATTGATGCAAACGGTTTGGATGGGCGTTTTACTAGAGATGATTTTAGAAAAAAAACTACCTTCTAAACAAAAAGTAATTGCTGTTTTTATTGTCCTTATTGGAACTGTTTTGGCTACTAACATCATCAATAATGATATAAAATTAGATTGGAGAGGACTGGCCTGGGGAGTAATGGCTGCGGCCTCTTTCACCACAACTATGTTTACCGCAAATCGTGTTGCTACTGAAATTTCATCAGCGCAACGTAGTTTATATATGCTTTTAGGAGGTGCGATAATTGTGTTTTCATTTGCATTTGTTACTCAGGTAACACCATTCAACCTTGAGATTTTTATGAAATGGGGAATTGTACTGTCTTTATTTGGTACTATCATTCCTCCTATGCTTATGAATGCAGGTTTTCCGTTAACAGGAATTGGTTTAGGAAGTATTGTTTCCGCTTTAGAATTACCTGTTTCGGTTATGATGGCTTATGTCCTTTTAAACGAAAAAGTGATCCTTTCTCAATGGGTTGGAATTGTTTTAATTATCCTGGCTATTATTATAATGAATGTAAATTTTAAACGTAAAAATTAGTTCCTTTTATATGATCTTAAAAAAAAGCCTCTTGTAATGTTATAATTGTTAATTTTTTTATAAATTCGTGATAAACAATACGATATCATGAATCTACCCTGGCATTTATATTTAATGGCTTTTCTGTATATACTTGCTGGAATTAATCATTTTAGAAGTCCCGGAATGTATCTCCGAATCATTCCGCCCGCATTTAAAAATCCCAAATTAATAAATACTTTAAGTGGAGCTGCCGAAATACTTTTAGGTACTCTCCTATTGTTTCCTTTTTCAAAAAGATTTGCTGCATGGGGAATTATAGCATTATTGATTGCTATATTTCCTGCTAACCTATTCATGTTTCAAGATAAAAAAGCTGGTTTCGGCTTGCCAAAATGGATTTTATTTGTACGTTTGCCCTTACAAATTGTTTTGATTTATTGGGCTTACCAATATACATTCTAACATTAACCATTAAATTATTTTACTATGAAAAAATTATTTGCAGAATTTTTCGGAACCTATTGGCTGGTATTTGGAGGTTGCGGAAGCGCCATTTTTGCTGCTGGAATTCCCGAATTAGGAATTGGATTTGCAGGTGTAGCCTTAGCTTTTGGTTTAACTGTATTAACAATGGCTTATGCTGTTGGGCATATATCGGGCGGGCATTTTAATCCTGCTGTATCTTTTGGTTTATGGGCTGGTGGAAGATTTCCTGCCAAAGATTTAATTCCATACATCATCGCACAATGTGTAGGTGCAGTTGCGGCAGCAGGAACTTTGTACACTATTGCATCAGGAAAAGCCGGTTTTGCCATTGATAATACTAAAGCCGGAGCATTTGCATCTAATGGTTTTGGTGCATTTTCTCCAGATGGATACTCACTATCATCAGCTTTTATTGCTGAGTTTGTATTAACCTTGTTCTTCTTATTAATCATTTTAGGAGCAACCGATAAGTTTGCAAACGGAAGATTCGCCGGTATTGCGATCGGATTAGGTTTAACTTTAATTCACTTAATAAGCATTCCAATTACCAATACCTCTGTAAATCCTGCAAGATCATTATCACAAGCTGTTTTTGTTGGTGGAGAACCACTATCTCAGGTTTGGTTGTTTTGGGTTGCACCAATTTTAGGAGCAATTGTGGCTGGTTTTATTTATAAGTCCTTGCTTCAGAATCACGACGCAGCGTAATTTTTTACTCAATTATAAAATTTTAAGAGAAAATCAAATATATTTATATTTGATTTTCTCTTTTTTTATTGCTTTATTTTGATGAATAACCTCCTTTAAAATGCATTGCCATGAATGATATCATTGCTTATTTCAGTACAATTCCATCTTCGCACCGAAGCCTGATTCTGGTTGGGGGAATCACTATTTTTTGGTTAATTGAGAATACATTCCCCTTATTTCAGATGCAATACCGAAAATGGCATCATGCGGGAATCAACTTTTTCCTCACACTTACTACCATTATTGTCAATTTTGTTTTAGCCTTTATTTTGATTAAAACTGCTAGTTGGACTACAGAGAATCATTTCGGAATTCTTCAATGGCTGCCTGAAATTCCAATTTGGTTGTACACTATTATCGGGCTGCTTCTTTTAGATTTAATTGGCGCTTATCTGGCACACCTTGTTCAGCATAAAATAAAATTTCTGTGGCGTTTTCACCTTATCCATCATACTGATACCTGGATCGACACTACAACGGCTAACAGACATCATCCGGGTGAAAGCATAATCCGTTTTTTATTTACCACTGCAGGTGTTTTAATTGTGGGAAGTCCGATGTGGATGGTTTTTCTATATCAATCTTTATCCGTTGTCGCTTCTCAGTTTAATCATGCCAATATTTCATTACCAACTAAATTAGATATTTTTCTGAGCTACTTCATCGTATCTCCCAATATGCACAAAGTTCATCATCATTATGTTTTGCCTTATACCGATAGTAATTATGGTAACATTTTTTCCGTTTGGGATCGGCTTTTTGGCACTTTTACCACTCTGCCCAAAGAAAAATTAATTTATGGAGTTGATACTCATATGGCGCCCGAAGAGCATAACAAATTGAAAAATTTATTGCAAATTCCGTTTCAAAAATCAAGATCAATAAAAAACAGTTAAAATCATTAAAAAAAACATCCCTGATCGAACCAACTAATTATTTTTTTTATTAATATTGATACTTAAATTGAAAATCAATCTATTAATCATTAACCCCTATTTTGAATTAATTTTCACGTGATGAAAAAGAGTAACCGCAAAGAGTTGAGCTGGGAACAAACGGAAAAACTTGTTTCGCTAGCCTTGGAAGAAAGAAATCCATTTGAAATTATTAAGAAAGAATTTGGATTGGCAGAAAAAGAAGTTTTGGAAATCATGAAAAAGAAAATGCCGCTTGAAAAATTTGAAATGTGGAAAAAGAAGGCTATTGCAAATAAACCAAAACCGAAACCAGTTAAAATAGATGATTTTGATGAGGATTTGGATGGCAAATATTATATAAAAAACAAACTCGACTAGTATAAAACTCCTGTAATTCAGGAGTTTTTTTTATTTTTATATAAGTATTGTAACAATTTTCAATTTTATCAGTCAAATACACATAACTAAACGCGAACAAATGAAAAAAATAATTTACACCTTAGCTCTTGCTGTAACACTATGGAGCTGTAAAACTGGTAGTACATCGGGCGCTGCAAAAAGCAACACTGTAGATGTAAACATCAATCTTGTCGATGTAAAAGACGACAAAGTTTTGGTAACCGTTACTCCTCCTGCAATTAAAACAGACGAAATTATCTACAGTATTCCAAAAACAGTTCCTGGAACTTATTCTACTGATAATTACGGAAAATATTCAGATGGTTTTAAAGCTTTTGATGCTAAAGGAAATGAATTAACGGTAAAAAGAATTGACGATAATTCATGGTCTATATCGAATGCAAAAACATTAAAAAAGATTACTTATTTAGTTGGAGATACTTTTGATACTGAAAAAGGAACGGGATTTGGTAATGACGACGTTTTTTCGCCAGCAGGAACTAATATTAATGCAGGAGTTAACTTCATGGTTAACACACACGGTTTTGTAGGTTATTTTAAAGATAAACTAGATGTACCTTACAATGTTACCATAACACACCCTGAAACATTATGGGGAGCAACTTCAATGACTGATGAAGATGCTAGCAAAACAAGTGATGTTTTTAAAACTCCTCGTTATGCCGTTTTGGTAGAAAATCCAATTATGTACTCTAAGCCAGATTACACTACTTTCAACGTTAATGGAATGGATATTTTGATTGCTGTTTATTCTCCAACAGGAAAATTTACTGCAGAAAGCATTACTCCGGAAATGAAAACGATGATGACGGCTCAGAAAACCTTTTTAGGAAAAGTAAATGCTACTAAAAAATACACCGTTTTATTGTATTTATCAAGCATGGCTAAAGATGACGCACATGGTTTTGGAGCTTTAGAGCACCCAACTGCAACTACAGTTGTTTTACCTGAATCTATGCCAAAAGAAAAATTAGTAGAATCGATGAAAGATGTTGTTTCTCATGAATTTTTCCATATTGTGACTCCACTTACCATCCACTCAAAAGAAATTCAGTATTTTGACTATAATGCACCTCAAATGTCCGAACATTTATGGATGTACGAAGGTGTAACGGAATATTTTGCGAATCTTTTTCAAATCAATCAGGGTTTAATTAATGAAGCTGAATTTTACACTCGTATTGCTGACAAAATTGAACAGGCAAAACGCTTAAATGATACAATGTCGTTTACTGTAATGAGTAAAAATGTTTTAGAGCAACCTTATAAAGATCAATACTTAAATGTATACCAAAAAGGCGCTTTAATTGGTATGTGTATTGATATTATCATTAGAGAAAAAAGCAACGGAGAAAGAGGAATCCTTGATTTAATGCATAAATTAGCTAATGAATATGGTGTTGAAAAACCATTTAATGACAATGAACTTTTTGCAAAAATTACCCAATTGACTTATCCTGAAGTTGGTGAATTCTTAACTAAATATGTGGCTGGAACTACTCCAATTCCTTATGATTTTTATTTAGCAAAAGTAGGCGTAACAAAAGCAACTGAGAAAAAACCAGGATCAATTTTCATTAAAGGGCAAACTCCTTATATTGGTGTTGACAAAGCAACGAAAGCGATCAGTGTACGTGCAGATATTGACCTGAACGTATTCTTTACTAATTTAAATCTTAAAGGTGGTGATGGAATTGTTTCTATTAACGATAAAGCTTACAACTTAGATAACATTTATGATCTAATTGGAGAAAGTGAAAACTGGAAAGAAAACGATCCAATCACAGTTAAAATAAAACGTGCTGGTGTGGAACAGACTATCAAAGGAACTGTGAAATTACCATACGAAGAAACAGAAACTTTTAAAGCAACAGATGCTTCTAAAGAGAAACTTAAAAATGCATGGTTGAAAGGATAATTGTTCTTTTAAAACATAAAAAAACCGACAAGTGATTGTCGGTTTTTTTATTCTCATTTTTTGTCATTTCGACGAAGGAGACTCGAAATGACAATATTGTATTTATTTCTTTACCGGAAATTTCCAGTCAAATTCGTCTTTGTCATTAATGATCGCACCAACTTCGAATTTTACAACTTCATCAAATTCCGTTTGAAGAATAAACCAATTGTCTTCATTGAAATAGTTTTCGAAAGTATCAAAAGTTTCCTGAGTGTATTTTGTGATTCCTTTTGTTGCTAAATCTTTCTTTACATCGGCAATTTTTCTTCCGATAATCTTAAATCCAAAAACTTCTAAATCATTGCTTGATGCTACTAAATATCCTAACTTAAGTTCTTCTTCTTCATAAAATGTTAATCTGATTTTATGCGCATTATAAACGAAAATCACATTATCATCTTCGTCTTTATAGTTTTTATCAGGTTTGCCAAAAACAGCTGTAACATCATTTTGCTTCATTCCGAAAAGCAATTTATCAATTCCTGATTTTAGATTTATTTTCATAATTCGTGTCTTTTATTTGAGATGCAAATTTCGTGAAGTTTTTTCAAAATCTGTCACGTTTGTCTTTTTATTAATTTTGATAATTCTTCTTGTTCGGTTTACTACTCATATAAAACGTAATTTTTCCACCATTCATCACATCTCCATGTTTTAGAAAAGGTTTCGATAATTCTTTTCCGTTTAAAAGTACTTTGCTCACAAATACATTTTTATTCGACTGATTTACTGTTTCAACTTCAAATGTTTTTCCGTTTTCTAAATTGAAAACAGCATTTTTAACCAACGGACTTCCTAATGCATATTCGTCAGAACCAGGTGCTACCGGATAAAATCCTAAACTGCTGAAAATATACCAGGCACTCATTTGCCCAAAATCATCATTTCCTCCTAAACCATCAGCACCATTTCGATACATTTTTTTCAGGATCATTCTTATTTTGTCCTGTGCTTTCCATGGTGAATTTGTCCAATTGTACAAGTAAACAACGTGATGAGAGGGTTCGTTTCCATGAACGTAATTTCCAATAATTCCTTCTCTGGTAATATCTTCTGTATTTTCAAAATATTTGTCTGGTAAATGCATATTAAACAATGAATCTAAACGAACATTGAATTTATCATTTCCGCCCATCATTTTAATCATTTCAGCAGGATCTTGCGGTACGTACAAACTGTAATTCCACGAATTTCCTTCAATGAAACCTTGCCCGTGCGTGTCTAGCGGATCAAATTCTTTTTTGAAAGTTCCGTCATTTAATTTAGGACGCATGAAACCTGTTTTGGTATCGTAGACGTTTTTATAATTTTTAGATCTTTCGATAAACTCATTATAAATTTCAGTTTTTCCTAATTTCTTTGCGGCCTGAGCAATCGCCCAGTCATCATAAGCATATTCTAAAGTTTTTGAAACCGAAGAACCATTTTTGTCTTCTGGAACATAACCCATTTTCATATAATATTCCAATCCATCATAATAAGGTACTTTTGCTGTATTTACACAAGCTTGAAGTGCTTTTTCAGGATCAAAATTGGTATTACCCTTTACAATGGCATCAGCCACTACAGAAACCGAATGATAGCCAATCATACACCAGTTTTCATTTGCATAATGCGACCAGATCGGCAGCATTTTATGTACACTTTGGTTAGAATGTGCCAGCATGGAACTTACCATATCTGAGTTTCTTGTTGGCTGAACAATATTAAAAAACGGATGCAACGCCCTGTAAGTATCCCATAAAGAATAACTGGTGTAATTTTTAAAATTTTCGGCCTTGTGAACGTTCATATCCAAACCTTTGTAATTTCCATCTAAATCCATGTATTCCGTTGGACCTAAAAAGGCGTGGTACATTGCGGTATAAAAATTTACATAATCTTCTTTTTGAATGGCTTCAATCTGAATTTTATTCAGTTCATTATTCCAAACTTCCTGGCTTTGTTTTTTTACTTTTTCAAAATCCCAACCCGGAACTTCTTTCTTCATATTTTCTAACGCTCCCGCAGAACTCACAGGCGACAAAGCCATTTTGATTTTGATTTTCTCTCCTTCTTCAGTATTAAAATCAAAAAACAATTTTAGGTTTTGACCTGCCATTTCCGGGAAATTTTTGGTTTGATCAAATCTTCCCCAAAAACCCCTATAAACACTTTTGTCCTGCGGTGCTTGTCCGTAACTCTTAATTGGTTTACTAAAAGACATGGCAAAATAAACAGTTCTTGTTCTTGCCCAACCGTTTGTTTGACGATATCCGGTAATCAAAGTATCATTTTCTATACGAACAAATGTCCAAACGTTCTTTTTATCGTAATTATAAATTCCGGAAGTTAAGTCCAGAATAATATGCGCTTCATCTGACTTTGGAAAAGTATATTGATGCATTCCTACACGTGTTGTTGCTGTCAATTCTGCTTTAATTTTATAATCTTCTAAAAGAACACTGTAATAAGCCGGTTCCGCTTTTTCGGTTGTATGAGAAAATGAAGAACGATATCCTGATTGCGGTTTTGAAGCCACTCCCGGATTCAATTGTAGCTTACCTGTTGTTGGCATAATTAAAAAATCACCTAAATCCGAATGTCCTGTTCCGCTGAAATGAGTATGACTGAAACCAACGATGGTTTTGTCTTCATATTGATATCCTGCACAATACTTGTAAACATCACCGTTATATTTCCCATTTATGCCATAAGCAATCGTATCAGTCTCAGGACTTAATTGTACACTTCCAAATGGCACTGTTGCACCTGGATAAGTATGCCCCATCTTAGCAGTACCAATCATGGGGTCTACATACTGAATCAAATTTCGTTTTTCACTCCCTTTTTTCTGTGCATTACTGGTGTAACTAATCAATAAAAAGGACAATCCAAAAAGAATCTTTTTAAAATTTTTGCTAATCATCAGGTATTTTTTTTAATCATTATTTTTTAGACAAAACAATATCAGACATTTACTAAAACGTTTTATCAATACTTTTAGGTTAGAAAAATACAATAAAATATGCTTTAAAAAAATATAAAATTCTTTAAGCTAAAAAGGTTTTAAATATCTTTGATTCACTAAAAATGTAATACCATTCATGAAAAATTATATTTTCACACTGCTTCTTCTTTCTACTACATTTATTTACGCCCAAAAAGTAGAAAGTTACAGACTCACAAAAGAACAAATTGTAGAACGAGAACTGGACGGCGTTTCAGATTTTCCAATATACAAAGCGTTTGAGTACAGTGATAAAGGTGGTGTCTACGAATTGCTTTTATGTGAGAATCAAAAAACAATTAGTAAAAAAGATACTTTAAATACTAAAATTCAAGCCATTTGTACCATCAATGATCATGGAGGTTTTCTGGAAAAATGGCAAATAAACGATCTGCTTGAAATCACAGAACCAAAAGAAACCAACATCTGGTTTTGGACGAAATATTGCAGTACTAAAGATCTTGATGGAGATGGTTATATTGAACCCATTATTATTTATGGAACAAGAAATGAAAATGATGAAATAAGCCGCGTTAAAATTATCACTGTTTATAAAAACAAAAAATATGTGATTCGTGCGGTTGAATGTGATTTAGACTATTGCAGAAGTTTTAAAAAAGATGCCAACTGGAATTTATTACCACAAAAAATAAAAACTTATGTAGATAATCTAGTCGAGAAAATAAGAAAAGATCAGGGGTTATTATTGAAAGATGGGTAGATGATTCAATGTCAATGACACTATCAATGACAATATCAATATCAATATCAATATTAATGTCAATATTAATGTCAAATTCAATGTCAAATTCAATGTCAATATCAATGTCAATATCAATGGGAATGGGAATGTCAAATTCAATTTACTTTACGGCCTAAACTGGACTGAAGTCCAGCCCTACAATATTTTTAGAGCCTACGGCTCTTTTTTAGAGCTTGCGCTTTAGATTTTCTTTTACCTCTTCAAACCATTCCTCTTTTAGAATACTCAAAACTATCGAATCACGACGAACCTCACTGTTTGCAGTCGGCATATGGCTTCTTAAAACGCCTTCGACTTTGCAGCCGATGCTTTTCATAGCGGCAATACTTCGCTCATTATTATTATCGGCGCGGAATTCTACACGTTCCATTCCTAAGGTTTCAAAAGCAAATTGAAGTAGTAAAAATTTACAATGTTTATTAAGACCGGTACCTCTAAAAGCAGAACCGTACCAGGTGTAGCCTAATTGTAAGGTTTTATATTGAAGCTGAATATCATAAAAACGTGTTGAACCAGCATATTTTTGAGATTTTTTATCAAAAACAATGAATGGAAATTCTTTTTTTTCTTCTCTTGCTTTTATAGCCGATTGGATATAATTAATCAGGTTTTCTTTTCCGTCTGCTCCTACTAAAGAATATTTCCAGGTTTCTGGTTCGTTGATGGAGATTTCTAATAGATTTTCGATGTCGGTGAGTTCTAGCGGGCGAAGTAACACCATTTCGTCTTCGAGTTCTACATTTTGAGGAAAATTCAAATTCATGTCTACCTAATTTTGGATGATTACAAAGAAACGAAGTTCTTTTAAACATTGACCATCCAAGCCTCCAAAAATTATCTTACAGAAATTAAAAATCAACTTTTACAACAAACCGCATTTGCACCGATTTCGGTCAAAAATTAACCAAATTTAACTTATTAACATTCAATAATTTATTCTTTTATTTCATTAATTTCGTTATCAAATTCATTAGCCAATTATTTAAAATAAAAAACCAAGTTTTAACTACAAAAGCCAAACCATGAAATCAAACCAATTTTTAATACTTCTCGTTGTTTTTTTTACTGGATTTTCTTCTTATTCTCAAAATCAGAATAAAACAAGCCAGTCGAAGGAATTTAAGGTAGAATTTGAACAGTTTACATTAGATAACGGGCTAAATGTAATTTTTCATATTGATCGCTCTGATCCGGTTGTTGCTGTCGCTTTAACGTGTCATGTAGGGTCTGCGAGAGAAACTAAAGGCCGTACTGGATTTGCCCATTTATTTGAACATTTACTTTTTCTCGAATCAGAAAACTTAGGAAAAGGAGGACTTGATAAAATGAGTGCACGAATTGGTGGCTCTGGTGCGAATGGTTCAACAAGTAGAGATCGTACGAATTATTATCAAACGGTACCTAAAGATGCTTTGGAAAAAATGATTTGGGCTGAAGCCGATAAACTGGGTTATTTCATTAACACTGTAACAGATCCTGTTCTTTCCAAAGAAAAACAAGTGGTTAAAAATGAAAAAAGACAGAGTTACGATAATAGGCCATATGGAAATACCTTTGCCGTAATTGATAAAAATTTATATCCTGCTTCACATCCGTATAGCTGGGAAGTTATTGGTTCTTTGGAAGATTTACAAAATGCGACACTAGATGACGTAAAAAATTTCTACAATCGCTGGTATGTGCCTAATAATGTAACGTTAACCATTGCTGGTGATTTTGATACAAATCAAGCAAAAAAATGGGTAGAAAAATACTTTAGCGAAATAAAGCGTGGCGTAGATATTCCGAATATGGAGAAGCAGCCTGTAACGCTTACAGCATCTAAAAAACTTTATTATGAAGATAATTTTGCCCGTTTACCGCAATTAACGATCAACTGGCCATCTGTTTATAAATATCACCCTGATAGTTATGCATTAGAAGTTTTGGCCAATTACCTTTCAAGGGGTAAAAAAGCACCTCTATACAAAACACTTGTAGAAGACAAAAAATTGACTGATGATGTCGATATGTCTCAATATAATTCTGAAATAGCGGGACAGTATCTTGTTCAGGTTACCGCTTTTGATAAAACAAACTTAAACGAAGTAGAGAAAGGAATAAACGAAGCATTTAAAAATTTTGAGACCGAAGGGATTTCACAACAGGATTTAAATAGAATTAAAGCCACACAGGAAACTGTATTTTACAATGAGTTAGCAAGTGTTCTGGGGAAAGGATTTCAATTGGCACAATATAAGATTTATGCGGGAACGCCAGATTATATTAATCAGGATATAAAAAATATTCTTGCAGTAACTTCTGAAGATGTTATGCGAGTTTATAATAAATATATAAAAGGAAAACATTTTGTAGCTACGAGCTTCGTACCAAAAGGTCAGGCCAATTTAGTTTTGGAAGGTTCTGAGTTAGCTGTGCTTGAGGAAGAAAAAATAATTAACGGTAAAGAAGATACTTTTGATGCCAGTATTGCAGCTACGTATAAAAAAACACCTTCAGCTTTTGACAGAAGCGTAGAGCCTCCCTATGGAGATAGCCCTAATGTAAAATTGCCTGTGGTCTGGAAAAAGAAATTATCATCTGGTATAAACGTTTTGGGAATTGAAAACCATGAAGTACCTCTTGTTCAGTTTCAATTACAAATTAAGGGCGGAATGCTTTTAGAAACTGCAAATAAAATAGGCGTTTCTAATATGATGGCAGAATTGATGACAAAAGGAACAAAAAACAAAACACCTGAACAATTAGAAAATGCAATCGAAAGTCTTGGCGCAGTAATTAAAGCTTATGCAACTGATGAAGCTGTTTTTATTAAGGGAAATACACTGGCAAAGAACTATAATGAAACAATGAAACTGGTTCAGGAAATAATACTTCAACCACGCTGGGACGCAAAAGAATTCGATTTGATCAAACAAAGTACTTTAAGTAAAATTCTACAGCAAAAAGCAAGTCCAAACGATATTGCAGACAATGAGTTCAAAAAAATAATTCACGGCGAAGCATCTATCCTGTCCAATAATAATATTGGAACAGAGAATTCTGTAAAGAATACTACTATTGAAGATTTGAAAAACTATTATACGAAGAATATTTCTCCCTCCGTTTCTAATTTTCAAATTGTTGGTGCCATTTCAGAATCAGATGTGAATAATTCTTTAAATTCTTTAAATGAAGAATGGAAGTCAAAAGACATTACTATTCCTAAAATACAAAACACCAAAGGTACTGTCAAATCAAAAATTTATTTTTATGACGTTCCTGATGCAAAACAATCTGTTATTCGAATAGGATATCTTGCTCTTGCCGCTACTGACAAAGATTTTTATCCTGCCAAAGTTATGAATTACCGTTTGGGAGGAGGTGGTTTTGCCTCTGAACTGACACAACAATTAAGAGAAGGAAAAGGATATACGTATGGTATTTCATCTATGTTTGAAGGTTCGAACAACAAAGGTTCATTTAGTATCGAAAGCGGTGTACGATCTAATATAACCTATGAATCAATTAGTTTAATAAAAGAAATAACAGAGCAGTACGGCAAAAAATTCAGTAAGAGCGATCTTGATGTCACTAAAGACTTTTTAGTTAAAAGTAATGCAAGGGCATTTGAAACTTTGTCGGCTAAACTGAATATGCTTTATGAGATCGGCAATTATAACTTTCCAAATGACTATGCTAAACAGCGTGAAAATATTGTAAAAGGCATGACAATTGAGGAGATTCAAAAACTCGCTAATAAATATTTAAACGTAAATGAAATGATTTATGTAATAGCAGGCGATGCAAAAACGCAGCTGCCAAAATTAGAACAAGTTGGTTTTGGAGCACCAGTTCTTTTAAATCCATCAACAGAAATGGCAAAAAATTAGAATCGCATATAAATAAAAACTGTCCCTAAAATTGGGACAGTTTTTTATAATAATTATTCACTCATTTCGTCATAACGTTCCGGCACTTGCGGATCGTATAATGGGCATTTAAACTCTTCCATCAAAGCCACTAACTTATTCATGGTTTTACCTTCGGTACCGTAGCAGTCAATTTTGATGCTTTGTGGAGTTGAAATAACCTGGAAAGCACCTTTTCCTTTCGTGTTTTGCCAGCTGTTTTCATCTACTTTTTCCCATTCTGAGAATACAGAAGCGATTCGGTTAAAAATTACCTCGACAGGAAGTGTTTCTAATCCTTCAACTTCTTCTTTTTCAAGAAGTGCTTCGTAAACTTCGTGATGATTTAAATAAATCTCATCTAAATATCTCCAAAAAAGTAGCTCGTACATAACTCTGGTGTTTTTAGCCCCGATAGCAGTGAAAATCCTTTTGTGTCCGTCCCGATAGCTATCGGGAGGCACAAAAGATTGTAACGGATAGCGGGATTAGCTCCTAAAAAAACTAATTATTAATAAAAAAGGTCCTGTTGAAACTCCAGTATAAAAAACCTTTGCAACTCAGAACCTCTGAACCTTTGTAACTTAAAAATTAATATTCGAATGTTCCGTATTCGCTGCTAATTGTCAATTTCTTAATATCAGCCGCTTCTACTCTACCAACGATTTGTGCATCGACATTGAATGATTTTGAAATCGCAATAATATCCTGAGCAATATTTTCAGGAACATAGATTTCCATACGGTGACCGCAATTGAAAACCTGATACATTTCTTTCCAGTCTGTTTTTGATTGTTCCTGAATTAATTTGAACAATGGTGGAACCGGGAATAAATTATCTTTTATAATGTGTAAATTTTGAACGAAATGAAGAATTTTAGTCTGCGCTCCTCCACTACAATGTACCATTCCGTGAATATCGTTTGGCGTATAAGTATCTAAAATTTTCTTGATAATTGGTGCATAAGTTCTTGTTGGAGAAAGTACCAACTGACCAGCGTTTATTGGACTATTCTCCACTTCATCTGTTAGATTTACCTGACCCGAGTAAATTAATTCTTCCGGAACAAGAGCATCGTAACTTTCAGGGTATTTTTTAGCCAAATATTTTCCGAATACATCATGACGTGCCGATGTTAATCCGTTACTTCCCATTCCGCCATTATAACCTTTTTCGTAAGTTGCCTGACCAAAAGAAGCCAAACCAACAATTACATCACCCGCTTTAATATTGGCATTATCCACAACATCGCTGCGTTTCATACGAGCTGTTACAGTAGAATCTACAATAATAGTACGAACTACATCTCCAACATCGGCAGTTTCTCCACCAGTTGAATGGATGGTTACACCGAAAGATTTTAATTCATTGATTAATTCTTCGGTTCCGTTGATAATAGCCGAAATAACTTCAGCAGGAATTAAGTTTTTGTTTCTTCCGATAGTAGAAGAAAGCAAGATATTATCTGTTGCTCCAACACATAATAGATCATCAATGTTCATGATTAAAGCATCCTGAGCAATTCCTTTCCAAACAGAAATATCACCAGTTTCTTTCCAGTACATATATGCCAAAGACGATTTTGTACCAGCTCCATCAGCATGCATAATTAAGCAATGTTCTGAATCCTGAGTTAAGTAATCAGGAACAATTTTGCAGAATGCCTGAGGGAATAAACCTTTATCTATATTTTTTATTGCGTTGTGTACGTCTTCTTTTGATGCTGAAACACCTCTTTGTGCGTACCTTTTGCTAGAATCTGAACTCATGAAAATTAGTTTGTGTTGATGTGGTGCAAAGATAATCCCTTTTTTTAATTCTTTTATTGATTCGGATGTTTGATTGATAAAAAAATCACGAAGTTATCTTCGTATCTTAATCTAAAAAACAAAACCCACCTGTTTAAGATGGGTTTTAGTCTAATTATTTTATTAATTACTTTGTAAACAGTAATTCTCTGTATTTAGTAAGTGTCCAGCTTTCGTCGTCAACCAATAACTCTAACTTATCGCAGTGATTACGAATATCTTCAAAATAAGGTTTTACATTATTACAGTACACTTCTGCCATTTTTTGGGCATCTGTCAATTGATTCGCTTTCTTTCTTTCGTTCGTCATGGCCAATACTTTAGAATTGATTCCTTCAATATGACCTGAAATTTCTTTAATTAAAACAATTTGCTCTTTTGCAATAGTTTCGAATTCTTTTCCGAAGATTTCTTTTAAACCTTTTACATTCTCAATTAATGTATTTTGGTAACGAATCGCTGTTGGAATAACATGATTTCTGGAAATATCCCCTAAAACTCTTCCTTCAATCTGGATTTTTTTAGTGTATTCTTCCAATTCAATTTCGTAGCGGGCTTCTGCTTCAACATGATTTAAGATTCCTAATTCATCAAATAAATCAAGTGCTTGCTTAGAAACTTTTGCTTTAATAGCTTCGGGAGTAGTTTTAAAATTACTTAAACCTCTTTTAGCTGCTTCTTTTTCCCAGGCATCAGAATATCCGTCGCCTTCAAAAAGTATTTTCTTAGATTGTTTTATGTATTCTCTCAAAACATTAAAGATGGCGTCATCTTTTTTCATGTCTTTAGAGTCGATCAAATTATCAACTTCTATTTTGAAATCTTTCAATTGTTTCGCTACAATTGCATTTAGCGTTGTCATTGCATTCGAGCAGTTTGCATTTGAACCAACGGCTCTAAACTCAAACTTATTTCCTGTAAAGGCAAAAGGCGATGTTCTGTTTCTGTCTGTATTATCTAAAAGAACATCCGGAATTTTACCCACAACATTCAGTTTTAAATCGGTTTTTTCCTCAGGAGATAATTTACCGGTTGTTACACTTTCTAATTCAGATAAAACTTTTGTTAATTGCGCTCCAATAAAAACAGAGATGATTGCCGGCGGTGCTTCGTTTGCTCCTAACCTGTGATCATTACTAGCTGTTGCGATAGAAGCTCTTAACAAAGTTTCGTAATCGTTAACTGCTTTAATCGTATTGATAAAGAAAGTCAAAAACTGCAAATTACTCATTGGAGTCTTACTCGGACTCAATAAATTAACTCCGGTATCGGTTGCCAACGACCAGTTGTTGTGTTTTCCTGAACCGTTTACACCTTTAAAAGGTTTTTCGTGGAATAACACTTTAAAATCATGACGCTCCGCCACTCTTTGCATCACATCCATTAATAAAGAGTTGTGATCAACCGCTAAATTTGTTTCTTCAAAAATAGGTGCCAACTCAAATTGATTTGGTGCTACCTCATTATGACGCGTTTTTACCGGAATTCCTAGCAACATACATTCCTGCTCTAAATCTCTCATATAAGTTAAGGCACGAGTGGGAATAGAACCAAAATAATGATCATCTAATTGCTGTCCTTTTGCAGAAGTATGTCCTAATAAGGTTCTTCCTGTCATCATTAAATCAGGACGTGAATTAGCCAATGCTTTATCAATCAGGAAATATTCCTGTTCCCAACCTAAAGTTGCCGTTACCTTTTTTACATTTTTATCAAAATAGCGACACACCTCTGTTGCTGCTTCATCCATCGCAGATAAGGCTCTTAACAACGGAATTTTATTATCTAAAGCTTCACCGGTATACGCTATGAAAACAGTTGGAATACATAAAGTTGTACCATATATAAAGGCTGGAGAAGTTGGATCCCAGGCAGTATAACCTCTGGCTTCAAAAGTATTTCTGATTCCGCCATTCGGGAAACTTGATGCATCAGGTTCTTGTTGAACCAATTGAGCTCCGCCAAATTTTTCTACAGGATCGCTTCCGTCATAAGATGTTTCAAAAAAAGCATCATGTTTTTCTGCCGTTGTTCCTGTAAGTGGCTGAAACCAGTGTGTATAATGTGTTACGCCTTTGGCCAAAGCCCATTCTTTCATTCCCATGGCGATATAATCTGCCAGTTTTCTGTCTATTTTAGTTCCGTGCTGAATTGCATCCCTAACTCCCTTCAAAGCATCTGAAGTTAAATATTGCTTCATTGCTTTCTCATTAAATACATTTGAACCAAAAATGTTAGATTTTCTATCAATTTCTTCAAAATGTACTGGCTTTCTTGTCGAAGCTTCTTTTAAAGCTTGGAAACGTAATGTTGACATGTATATAAGTTTAAAGATTCGTAATAAATTTCACTAAAAAAAGAGGAACAAATATAAGCAATAAAAGAGGCTATTTGAAAGATATATTTTGGAAATTTATGTGGTAATATTTCAATAGAAGGCCCTTTTTTCAAAGAATAATTAATTCAATTTAAAGAAATGTAACAAAATACACCGGTATTATTCATTAAATAAACATTTTTTCATAATTCCTTAACCCAGAAATTCAAAAAACTCCCGTAATTATTACGAATTTATTTTTTTATAGTGTTAAAAATTGCTTTTTTAAAAATATACCCCTGCCAAAATTGCGCTTCTCTAAAAAATTATACTCCGTAAAACAAAATAGCCCCCTAATTTTTAGGACTAAAAAAATAAATCTATATTTGACCCAGCGAAAAAAAACAAAAAAATAAATTATATTATTATGGCTAAAATTAAGTTAGAGTACATTTGGTTAGATGGATATGAACCAACTCAAAATCTTAGAAGTAAAACTAAAGTTGAAGAACACGAAAATTTCAAAGGAACATTAGAAGAACTTGGAAATTGGTCATTTGATGGTTCATCAACAAAACAAGCAGAAGGTGGTTCATCAGACTGTCTTTTAGTTCCTGTTGCAATTTACCCAGATCCAACACGTATTAACGGATATTTAGTTATGTCTGAAGTTATGTACGCAGACGGAACACCACATCCTTCTAACGGAAGAGCTACAATTGATGATGATAATGAAGATTTTTGGTTTGGTTTCGAACAAGAATACTTCATCATGGATACTAAAACTTTATTGCCATTAGGTTTCCCTGTTGGAGGATATCCTGCTCCACAAGGTATGTACTACTGTTCTGTTGGTGGAAAAAACACTCACGGAAGAAAATTAGTAGAAGAACATGCTGACTTATGTATCGCTGCCGGAATTAACTTTGAAGGTATTAACCAAGAGGTTGCTTGTGGACAATGGGAATTCCAATTATTCGCTAAAGGTGCTAAAAAAGCCGGAGACGAAATTTGGGTTGCTCGTTACTTATTAGATCGTTTGACTGAGAAATATGGTTACTATATTGAATATCACCCAAAACCATTAGGAGATACAGACTGGAATGGTTCAGGTATGCATGCTAACTTCTCTAACGAGGTGTTAAGAACATGTGGAGATCAAGCAACTTACGAAAGAATTTGCGAGGCTTTCCGTCCTGTTACTGCTGAGCACATCGCTGTTTACGGAGCTTACAACGACCAACGTTTAACTGGTAAACACGAAACTGCATCTATCCACGATTTCTCTTATGGAGTTTCAGACAGAGGATGTTCTATCAGAATTCCTTTAATGACTGTTCAAAAAGGATGGAAAGGTTGGTTAGAAGACAGAAGACCAGCTTCAAACGGAGACCCATACAAAATTGCTGCAAGAATTATCAAAACTGTAAAATCAGCACTATAATTCAAAGCTCAAGTTATACTAAAAAGTGCCATCTTAATTGATGGCATTTTTTTTTATTTTATATTAATTTGAAGGAAACTTTTTCAAATAATTAATTTTTAAGTTAAACTTCAAAACCTATCTTTGTAAATCATTTAAAATTATCTCATAATGGTTTGGATTTTCTTTTTATTAGCCGTAATTATTATTCTTGCTTTAGATTTGGGCGTTTTTAACAAAACACCTCATATAATCAGCACTAAAGAAGCAAGCAAATGGACGTTGATTTGGGTAACACTGTCATTTGCCTTTTCAGGAGTTATTTACTGGCTTTATACTACAGATTATATTGCCAATCCAGATGGTCTTAAGCCTGCGGTCGCTTCTATGAAGTTTATTACAGGTTATTTAATTGAATTATCATTGAGCGTTGATAATATTTTTGTGATTGCAATTATTTTTGCTTCGTTTAAGATTCCACAAAAATACCAACACCGTGTTTTATTCTGGGGAATTTTAGGAGCGATTGTTTTCCGAGGATTAATGATCTTCTTCGGAGTAATGCTGATCAATAAATTTACCTGGACTACTTACTTATTTGGTGCATTCTTAATTTTTACTGCGCTAAAAATGTTGTTTTCTGGTGAAGATGAAGATTTTCATCCAAAAGATTCTTTCGTATATAAAACATTAGGAAAAATTATTCCGATTACATCCGAAACAGATGGGGAGAAATTTTTCATCCCGACAAAAACAGCAAAAAGAGCTGCAACTCCATTGTTCGTTGCCTTAATTGTTATTGAAGTAATGGATGTTTTATTTGCTGTTGATAGTGTTCCTGCAATTCTGGCTATTACTTCTGACCCGTTTTTAGTGTTCAGTTCTAATATTTTTGCAATTCTGGGTTTACGTTCTATGTACTTTTTCTTGGCTAATATGCTGGCGAAATTCAGTTATTTAGAATATAGTCTTGTTGCCATTTTAGCTTTTGTTGGATTAAAAATGATTCTACACGATTTCATCCATATTCCGGAATGGGCTTCTTTAGGATTTATTGCACTATCGCTTTTAGTGGGAATTATAGTTTCTCTTAAATTTGGTAAAGAAAAAGACCTAACCGATTTAGATCTGGATTAATTTTTCCGGAAACATATATTCATAAAAAAAGGAGATCATATGATCTCCTTTTTTTATGAATATAAATCAACTTATAATTTAATTGATTTTATTTTTGTATCGTCAATATTATACTTTTCAATAACTGCGTTATAATCAGAAAAATCAGATTTATTAGCAGATTTATTAGTACCGGTTAAGTATCCTGGAATAATCACAATTCTAAATATTTGATTTGTTCTGAAAGAACTTTCAACACTAGCTAGATCATTTCCATCCATATAAATACTAACATCATTTTTCGTAAAATTAAAATTGTAACCAAAATTAAATCTTCCATCTGCAAAATAGTAAAGTTCAGGAGTCATTTTCCAAACATCCTGGCCATTATCTACTCCTGCTAATCTATACAAAACAACCATATCCGAATCAAAAATGGCAGGATTTAGAGGAATTATAGGATTATAATCGTTAGCAGCGGTAAAATTAACACCACTAACTTCGTAAACTTCAGCAATTAACCCATCTTCTCCAGGAAGTCCAGGAACTCCCGGAGGTCCTTCTGGTCCTTCACAACTAGAGAATGCTATAAGTCCAACAACCGCAAAAAGGGTAAGTATCTTTTTCATAATATTTGTTTTTTTTTAAGTTTTATATATAAAGGTACTTCCAAAAACCAAACCAAAAAATAAAATTCATGAATTTTTTCTTAAATTCATAACCGTTTTTTCCATTTCGCGCCATCTTTAAAAGCACAATAACCTAACAATCAAAGTACAATCCCTACCGTAAACCTCAAAAAAAAGCATCCGATTTTAACGGATGCTTTTAAATAAAATTTTATAAATCATTAATTACCATCGGAAATAATTTTTTTAGAACTACTGCCTTTACTTGTGGTAATTTTAAGAATATAAACCTGGAATTTACCTACATAGAAATCTATATTAAAGGTGTATTCTTTACCTGAGTAAGAGTCTGTATCTGTTTTTGAAGATAACAATACTCCAGATGTATTAAACAATTCAATTCTAACATCACTTGCATAATCAAAGTTATAACGAATTGTGATGTAGTTTTTAAATGGCATCGGATAAGCATCAAAATCTGCTTTTTTACCTCCTTTGCTAGTCTCTTCAACTACAGTCGTTTCTGGTGTAATTGGTTGTAAAACTATAGTTTCTTCAGTAGCTACACAGGCAAGAGGTTGCATGTTGTATCCCATTGAAATTCTACATTTATCAAATGCATTATTGATCAGATCTACTAAACTAGCAATATCAGAAAGAGAAAGTCCATAAGTATCTCCGCCTCCAAGTGCCTGATTGGCTAAATTGAACAGATCACCAACAGTTTTACCTCCACCTAATTTACTAACTACATTACCCGGAATAGTGTAATATTTATACTCATTACTTACCGTTCCGTCAGGATTACAAGTACGAACTTTTGGATCTTTAGATCCACAACCACCAACAGGTTCCGCTATTGCCAGTATACCAGCCTGCAATTTGAAATTACCTAGCTCACTATCAATACCTAAATTAAGTCCTAAAGTTATAGTCTGAGCTAATAAGGTATTATTGATAGTTCCTTTTTTAAGATAGGATGGTGGCAACGCACTTATTTGAGGATTTCCATTTAGTAAAACTTTACTTGCTCCACCTCCTGGTAAAACTGCAATCACAGCATCGATATCAACTGGATTGTTAGACACTAAAACGGATTTTCCTTCTATACCAATTCGCATTGTTCCTCCTGGATAAGTACTTAATGATTTCGCAATAAGCTCTTTGGTAGTGTAAGAAACTCCTCCGGCACATGCCATACCTCCTACATTTCCATAATATCCCTGAGTATACGTACAAATTGGAGTTGTACATGGCGTAATCAAGAATGTTGAAGTTTTTACAACTCTTTCACATCTGTTAGAAACAATGTACTCAATAACTAACGGTACTCCTATTTGAGGTTTTACAAACTGAGATAAATCTGTGGCATCAACATTTCCAAGACATCCTCCGGTAAATTTGAAACCTGAGATCCACGCAGCAAATGCAGCATCCACGTCTTCACCACAAACCACTGTTTTATCAGCAGGACGTTCAACGCTTAACAAATCACTTTTAAGAATTGTAAAATCTCTGGTAATTGTTTTACTATAACATTTATCAGTGATCATAAAACTTACCGTTACTGTACCACCTTCGCATAAAGTTGGTAAAATTGGATCTCCAACAAAACTACCTTTTGGATCACAACCACCTGTTACTCCAAAACCTGCTTTAAAGGCTTCAAAAGCAGTAACCAAAGCAGCCTGATCAGCATAATTACAAGCTGATCCACTGAATGTGTCAGGGGCTACTGGAAGAACAACTTGCGCTGGAGCAGTAAGAATAAAGTCTTTGGTGATCGTGGTAGTATAACATTTGTCGGTTATTTTGTAACTAACACTTACTGTACCGCCTGTACATAAAGTTGGTGCCATAGGGTTTCCTATAAATTCACCTTTGGCATCACAACCGCCGCTTACTCCAAAACCTGATTTGAAAGTTTCAAATGCAGCATCCAAAGCAGCCTGGTCAGCATAAGCACAAGCTGATGCGTTTACAGGATCTGGTGATTGTGGAACTACAGCTGCAGGAGCGGTAATAATAAAGTCTTTGGTGATTGTTTCACTATAACATTTGTCGGTTATTTTGTAACTAACACTAACCGTTCCGCCTGTACATAAAGTTGGTGCCATAGGATTTCCTATAAATTCCCCTTTGGCATCACAGCCTCCGCTTACTCCAAAACCTGATTTGAAAGTAGCAAATGCAGCATCCAAAGCAGCCTGATCCGCATAAGCACAAGCCGATGCATTTACAGGATCTGGTGATTGTGGAACTACAGCTGCAGGAGCAGTAATAATAAAGTCTTTAGTGATTGTTTCACTATAACATTTGTCGGTTATTTTGTAACTAACACTAACCGTTCCGCCTGTACATAAAGTTGGTGCCACTGGGTTTCCTATAAATTCCCCTTTGGCATCACAGCCTCCGCTTACTCCAAAACCTGATTTGAAAGTAGCAAATGCAGCATCCAAAGCAGCCTGATCCGCATAAGCACAAGCCGATGCATTTACAGGATCTGGTGATTGTGGAACTACAGCTGCAGGAGCAGTAATAATAAAGTCTTTAGTGATTGTTTCACTATAACATTTGTCGGTTATTTTGTAACTAACACTAACCGTTCCGCCTGTACATAAAGTTGGTGCCACAGGATTTCCTATGAATTCCCCTTTGGCATCACAACCTCCGCTTACTCCAAAACCTGATTTGAAAGTTTCAAATGCAGCATCCAAAGCAGCCTGATCCGCATAAGCACAAGCAGATGCGTTTACAGGATCTGGTGATTGCGGAACTACAGCTGCAGGAGCAGTTATGATAAAGTCTTTGGTGATTGTTTCACTATAACATTTGTCGGTTATTTTGTAACTAACACTAACCGTTCCGCCTGTACATAAAGTTGGTGCCATAGGGTTTCCTATAAATTCCCCTTTAGCATCACAACCGCCGCTTACTCCAAAGCCTGATTTGAAAGTTTCAAATGCAGCATCCAAAGCAGCCTGGTCAGCATAAGCGCAAGCCGATGCGTTTACAGGATCTGGTGATTGCGGAACTACAGCTGCAGGAGCAGTTATGATAAAGTCTTTGGTGATTGTTTCACTATAACATTTGTCGGTTATTTTGTAACTAACACTAACCGTTCCGCCTGTACATAAAGTTGGTGCCACAGGATTTCCTATAAACTCCCCTTTGGCATCACAGCCTCCGCTTACTCCAAAACCTGATTTGAAAGTAGCAAATGCAGCATCCAAAGCAGCCTGATCCGCATAAGCACAAGCCGATGCATTTACAGGATCTGGTGATTGTGGAACTACAGCTGCAGGAGCAGTAATAATAAAGTCTTTGGTGATTGTTTCACTATAACATTTGTCGGTTATTTTGTAACTAACACTAACCGTTCCGCCTGTACACAAAGTTGGTGCCATAGGGTTTCCTATGAATTCCCCTTTGGCATCACAACCGCCGCTTACTCCAAAACCTAATTTGAAAGTCGCAAATGCAGCATCCAAAGCAGCCTGGTCAGCATAAGCACAAGCCGATGCGTTTACAGGATCTGGTGATTGCGGAACTACAGCTGCAGGAGCAGTTATGATAAAGTCTTTGGTGATTGTTTCACTATAACATTTGTCGGTTATTTTGTAACTAACACTAACCGTTCCGCCTGTACATAAAGTTGGTGCCATAGGGTTTCCTATAAATTCACCTTTGGCATCACAACCGCCGCTTACTCCAAAACCTGATTTGAAAGTTTCAAATGCAGCATCCAAAGCAGCCTGGTC
>NZ_FRBY01000003.1 GCF_900142735.1 Flavobacterium saccharophilum
GCTTCTGAAGGATGTTCTAACGCAGGTACTTATACCAACACATGGATTGTAAAAGATGCCTGTGGAAATACTTCTGAAACTTTTACTCAGGTAATCAATATTCAGGATACTACTTCTCCAACATTTATCGGAGATCTTCCACAAAACATGACAGTTTCATGTGATGCCGTTCCAGAAGCGGCTACACTAGAAGCTTCTGATAATTGTAATGGAAATTTACCTATTGTATATTCTGAAATCAAAAGTGATATTCAAAATGAATGTAATACCAATTATACCTTAACCCGTAAATGGACAACAAGCGATTGTGGTGGAAATACAGTTTCTCATACTCAAATTATAAAAGTAGAAGATACAACGGCTCCAACCGGAACTGCTCCAACAGATGTTGCTAATTTACAAAGCATTGCTGATATCCCAGTTGGAAGTCCAAGTGATATACCTGATGCTGCAGACAATTGTAGTCAAAATATAAACATTACAATAAATGATGTTAATAATGGAGGAAGCGGCTGCGAAGGAAATGCCTATATCCTAACCAGAACATACACTTTAACCGATTGCGCGGGTAATAAAACAGAATTGACACAAACTTTTACGGTAGAAAACAAAGTTTCTGTATCGGGTATCGTTTCAAATGTAACTTGTATGGGAGAAAGCGATGGTTCAATTTTAGTAACCAATAGCCCTGGATCAACAGTTGTTATTACCAATGGAAATAATGAAGTGGTTGGAAATACAAATTTACCAGCCGGAACTTATACACTTACTGCAACATCATCTGTAAATAGTGGAAACCAAACCTGTACTGCCACTGCTACAGTGATTATAACTGAGCCAAACTATAGAATTAAAATCTCCGGACAAATACTAAATGTAGACACTAATACACCAATTGCAAATGTACCTGTAACTTTGATTCCTCAAGGAACAACCACAGGACCAATTTTATTCCGTCTAACAGGCGCAGATGGAATGTATACCTTCTCAGGTATGGCTGCAGGAAGTTATTTAGTTCAGGTTCAGGATGCTAATTTAAATAATGTTTATCAGTTATTTCCTTTAGATTCTAGCTTATTCTTTACTACTCTTGAAGATTGTAAATTCCAGGTACATAACTTTGAATATGGAAAAACAAAGCTTCCTATTTTAGGAGATTATGTTTGGTACGATACAAATGCAAATGGAATTCAGGATGAATGGTATGACGCCAACAATGATGGCAGTATAACTCAAAACATTCCAGATAGCGAAGGCTCTATAGATTACAGCCTTTGGGAATGGATCGATCTTAATGGAGATGGAAGTTATGCAGGTCCACAAAATATTGGTGAATTAAATGCGGGCGGATTCGGAAATGCAGCAAGTGCTAATGTATTTGTCGACGGTCCAAACGGATACCATAAAGAAGTAATCATAGGAATTCAGGGATACTGGAGAGACAGACCAGAAACTGAAAATCCTTATGGACAATATACTGTTAAATTAGTCCGCGATACCAATTTAGAAACAACTGCAATTGCTTTAGGAGTTGGTGGTTTAGTGAAAGTACTACCATCAGTGACAGACAGAAAAGTACCATCCAAAACCAATAAAGCACAATTGCATACAGTTTGTACAACAAGTCCTGATGCAGGATATATTGTAAATGTAACGCAGGAAGATTTAGTTCATTTAGACATTGACTTTGGTGTTAACTGCAAAGAATACCGTGATCTTATTGCTAATGATGATAGCGCCGGGCCATTTGCTGGTGTTAACCATACAACTACCAATGTTCTAAATGTTTTACCAAATGATACTATTGAAGGTGTAGTGGTAACTGCGTCTGATGTAATAATAACTACAGTAACACCAAATGAATTTTTACAATTGAATCCTGATGGTTCTGTAGATATTTTACCAAATGCCCCAGTAGGTACATTAACAATGGTTTATCAAATTTGCGAAGCAGATCAAACTTCAAATTGCGATACTGCAACGGTAACGATTACTATTGAAGCTCCGATAATGACCGTGACTGCGACAGCGATTTGTGTAAATGATGTTCCTTATGTAGATTATACAGTAACACCTGGTAATTTCACTCCAGTTAACGGTGTAACAATTGCCTGGGCAGATAGTAACAACAATGTTATTACTACAATGAACGATTTACCATTAACAGGACGAGTATTATGGCCTGGCGCTGTTGTAGATCAAGCAGGAAACGGAGTAGATTGGCCAGGATGGTTATTCCAGAATAATCAATGGATTGAGGGAGCCGACGGTTTCGAAGCATTACGTCCTACCGCAACTTTAACCATAAGTCTTAATCCTTCACAAACGATAGTGGTAAATTACCCACCATCAGATCCTTATTGTATTGCCCGTCCAACATTTGTAATTGTAGCCAATGACGATAACGCAGGACCAATTAGCGGTAATACCGGAGGTACAAACGTTCTAAATGTTTACACAAATGATACATTAAATGGTAATGTTCTTAATCCTTCCGACGTGACCTTAACTACGGTTACGCCAGACCCAACAGGAACTTTAACATTAAACCCTGATGGCTCTGTAGATGTGCCTGCAAATACGCCTAGCGGAACATACATACTAACCTATCAAATTTGTGAAAATGCTGATTTTGGAAACTGTGATACAGCGATAGTAACTGTAACCGTTATCAACACACCGCCAGTAATCAATGCTCTTGCAGATACTTATAGTGTTAGTTGTGAAGGATACGGAAATGTTGGAAATGTTTTAAGCAATGATACAATTGACCTTAGTCCGGCTTTAATAGATTTACTAAACTTTACATTACTTCCTAGTACTAATGGTCATCCGGGGATCACTGTTGACGGATCAGGAAATGTAAATGTTGCAAGTACAACTCCTGCAGGAAACTATAATTATGACTATCAAATTTGTCTTAAAAACCGTCCTGAGATTTGCGTTACACGAACAATTACAGTAACTGTTCTTCCAACTATAGCAAATCTTACAAGTGAAGCTTGTAATGAAGATTCTTCTCTTATTGATTTAATGACTTTGCTGCCAACTAATGAACCAAGAACTGGTACCTGGTCTGACACAAATAATAGTAACGCTTTACAAGGTAGTGTTTTCAACCCATTTGGACTTACACTAGGCAATTATACGTTCGAATATAAAATAACTGATGAAGATTGTCCTAGAACTATACTGCTTTCAATGGATGTAAAAGATGATTGTAAAGTATTACCATGCGGAAATATAGTGATACACAACGCCTTCTCTCCTAACGGAGACGGAATAAATGACTTCTTTACAATTGATAGTATTGATGAAATAAATTGTTATCCGGAAAATACTGTTGAAATATATAACCGTTGGGGAGTATTAGTATTTGAAACTACTAATTATAACAATACAACCAATGCATTTGATGGAACTTCCAGAGGAAGAACCACGGTTAAAAAATCTGATGGTCTGCCAACTGGAACTTACTTCTACATTATTACTTATAAATCTTTGGATGGAAATAATGTAATGCAGAATAATAAAAAAGACGGTTATCTATATCTGTCAAAATAAAGATTACTATTTATGTGATTCGCTATAAATAACAAACTTATAGCGAATTACATAAAATTATTAAAATCCTTATTTTTTGAATATACGAATGTATTGGCTTTTATTTTAGAAGTCCCATTAATAAAAATCAATAGTAATAATAAAATAATACATATCTACTATGAGAACAAAATTATTTTCCTTCGTCATAATGTTTGTAACGATTGTAGGTTTTGCACAGCAAGATTCTCAATTTACGCAATACATGTACAATACTATAAATATTAACCCTGCGTATGCGGGTTCTCGTGGAGCCTTAAGTGTTTTTGGCCTATACCGTACACAGTGGGTCGGACTGGATGGAGCTCCTGAAACAAGTACTTTTTCAGTTAACACACCTATCAACAATAGTAAGCTGGGAATTGGTGCCTCGCTGGTAAATGATAAAATCGGACCAACAAATGAGAATAATATCTCTGTTGATTTATCTTATACTGTTCAAACATCCGCCAATTTCAAACTTTCCTTTGGTATCAAGGGAACTGCTAATATTTTCAATTTGGATGTCAGCAAACTGAATCCGGAAGATGCTGGTGATCCGCAGTTTCAGGATTTGGATAATAAATTCTCACCAAATGTAGGAGCTGGGGTTTATTGGCATTCTGATAAGGCCTATATTGGTTTCTCTGTTCCTAATTTTATTGAAACTAACAGATATGATGATAATGATGTGGCTATTTTCAAAGATAAAATCAACTACTATTTAATGGCTGGTTATGTATTTGACCTCGATAAATACCAATACATAAAATTTAAACCTGCCGTACTTACCAAAATGGTAGAAGGCGCACCGCTTCAGGTAGATATGTCAGCCAATTTTATGTTCTATGATAAGTTTGTAGTGGGTGTCGCTTATAGATGGAGCGCTTCATTAAGTGCTATGGTAGGATTTCAGATTACGGATGGGCTTTATTTAGGTTATGGTTACGATCGTGAAACCACGAATCTAAACAATTACAATTCAGGATCACACGAGATATTCCTTCGTTATGAATTCTTCAAAAAAAATGGTAAAATGACAACTCCTCGTTTCTTCTAAAAAACTATGATTATGAAAAATTACATACTTCTTTGCCTAATAATTGTAAATGTTTTTTCATTTGACAGTTATGCACAGCAATCAAAGATAAATGCTGCCGACAAAAAATACGACAGCTACGCATATGTTGATGCAATAAAGACCTACGAGAAAGTAGCAAGTAAAGGATATAAGTCCGAAGACATGTTTAAGAAACTAGGGAATGCCTACTACTTCAACTCCAATTTTGAAGGAGCTGCAAAATGGTATGGCGAACTATTTGCCATGAATTCTGAAGTTGAACCGGAATATTATTATCGATATGCCCAGTCCTTAAAATCTATTGGAGAGGCAGATAAGGCCAATAGACTTTTGGGTGAATTTAATGCCAAAAACAAAACAGATAACAGAGCGAAACTTTATGAGCAAAATGTGAATTATCTTGATCAGATAAAAGCCAATTCCGGACGTTATAATATTGAGAATGCAGGAATCAACTCTAAATATTCTGACTATGGAACTTTTGTCCATGACAACAAAATCTATTTTGCCTCAGCCAGAGATACCGGAAATTTTTCTCAGCGAAAACACAAATGGACAGGTGAATATTTTACAAATTTATACATAGCCGATATCGACTCTGCCAAAGTAAAAAAATTCAAAACAGATCTAAATACCAAATTTCATGAATCATCTCCAGCCCTTACTAAAGATGGGAAAACAGTATATTTTACAAGAAATAATTATTTAGACGGGAAAAAAGGAAAAAATGGCGAGAAAACTACTTTAATCAAAATATATAAAGCTACTCTGGATAAAGAAAAATGGACCAACATAACACCAGTATCTTTTTCCAGCGATAATTACAGCACAGCGCATCCAGCATTAAGTCCCGATGAAAAAACATTGTATTTTGCTTCTGATATGCCTGGAACGTTAGGCCAATCTGATCTTTACAAAGTAAGTATTAACAGTGATGGAAGTTTTGGTACTCCCGAAAACATGGGCAAAACTATAAATACAGAGGGGAAAGAAACGTTCCCTTATGTAACAGATGAAAACGAAATTTATTTTGCCTCAGACGGGCATCCCGGACTTGGAGGTTTGGATGTGTTTGCCGGCAAACTTGGAAGTAGCGGAACAGTTAGTGACATTCAAAATCTAGGAGCCGATATTAACTCACCAAAAGATGATTTTGCTTATGTGATTGATCCTGAAACAAGAAAAGGATACTTCAGTTCTAATAAAGATGGCGGACAAGGTTCAGATGATATTTATAAGTTTTTAGAAACTAAAAAATTAAGATGTATTCAGGAGCTAACCGGTACAATAACAGATGCTAAAACGGGTGTTGTGTTGCCAGAATCAAAAGTAAGTCTATATGAAAACCAAACTGTATTAAATAGCATTATTGCTGATGCATCAGGAAATTACAGTTTCCCGGTTGACTGTGGAAAAACCTACAATGTAAGAGCCGAAAAAGAAGAATATGAAACTAAAGAAGTTAGTATCACAATAGGAAAAGTCAGTGGAAAAACAAACTTACCCATCGCTTTGGATAAAAGCACCTGTCGTGTAACTATAGGCGATGATTTAGGAACCTGCTTTGGCATAAAAATGATTTATTTTGATTTAGATAAATCCAATATTAGAACAGAAGCAGCCATTGATTTAGAAAAAATACTGGTTGTATTAAATGAAAACCCAGGAATGAAACTTGATATTCGCTCGCATACAGATAGCCGCGCAACATTTAAATACAATGAAGCCTTATCTGACAGAAGAGCAAAATCTACTATTCAATGGTTAATTAAAAATGGTATAGATAAAGGGCGATTAACCGGTAAAGGATATGGTGAAACTCAACTAGTAAACAAATGTGCTGATAATGTACCATGTACCGAAGCAGAACACCAAGAAAACCGAAGAAGCGAATTTATTATTACTGCACTGTAATTAGTTAATTAAGATTTTCATAGATTTAAAAAAAGCTGTCTTAAAAAAGACAGCTTTTTTTTGCAAAAAAAACCGCTGCAACCCTTAGAGTCGCAACGATCACTAATAAAAACCAACCAGTTTTAAATTATCTTAAATTTTAACAAAGATGTTAGTGTAATATTTTTTTCCTGTTGCAGGATCTATTGTCACAGCTATTCCGAAGTGGCTAAAATTACCTTCTATATTTTCTTTATGACCAGGGCTTTCCAACCAGGCTTTTAATACAGCTTCAGAAGTTTTATAATTAAAAGCTACATTTTCGCCCACTTTTGTAGCGCCAAGTACCTGCATTATATTTTCGGAACGAGCAGTAAAATCATTATGATTAACCGCATTAGTAGCAATCATATAATTATTATGATCCAGACATTGAGATGAAATATGATTGATTCTTTGCAATGCATTTAAACCAATTGTTGCACGGTAATTGTTTATCAACTGCATTGTTTCTAACTCTGAATCATTGTAAGTATAATCAGTTATCAGAGTTTTTGTTGGAGTGCTACTTTCACTTCCCTCGGCAGTATCGGCAGAGCATGAGTTCATTGCAATAAATATTGCAATGAACAGCATGGTGTGCATAATTTTCTTCGTCATAGTCATCAGTAGTTTACGCAAGCTTAAAGTAAATGTTGGGGCAAATCCTTTAAATTTTTATATTTAAATTAAATCGTTTTTTCTTACACCAAACGTATTCAATTTACCGTTAAACTACAAAAATAATCGACAAACTACATCTAAATTTTTTCTTTTAAGATAATTTTCTTACAACTAAGACGATAGTCGTTCAATTTTCCATGAATAATCGGATTGACTTTGGTATCGAATCCTATCATGTAACCTGTTTGGTCTTCCTTGCCAAAATTCTACTTCTAAGGGAGTTACCAAAAATCCGCCCCAATTTTCAGGTCTCGGAATTGATTTTCCTTCAAATGCTGCTTCTAATTTTTTAAGGTTTTCTTCTAAAAATGTTCTTGACGGAATCACTTCGCTCTGATTAGAAACAATCGCGCCTAATTTACTTCCGTCCGGGCGGGAATCAAAATAACCATCAGATATATTTTCAGAAGTTCTTTGCGCAATTCCTTTAATGATAACCTGACGTTCCATTTCCTGCCAAAAGAAAGACAGACAAACATGTGGATTTGCAGCAATCGCTTTTCCTTTTTCCGAATTATAATTGGTATAAAAGATAAAACCTTCTTCTGAAAATTTCTTCAGAAGAACTACTCTGGATTTCGGAAAACCATCCAAACCAATAGTAGAAACTGTCATAGCATTCACTTCTCCGTTTCCACCAAAGTCTTCCACTTCATGAAACCATCTGTTAAAAAGATTAATTGGATCTTCGGGAATATTAGTTTCTAATAATTCGCTCTTCTCGTAAGATTTTCTATAATTGCTTAAATCGTTCATGATTTTTAATTTAGTTTATTTTGTTTCAGGTTTCAGGTTTCAGGTTTCAAAAAAACTTAGAATCTTAGCATCTCAGAACCTTAGAACCTTTTTTATCAAAACTCAAAAGAAACTCCGTCATCTCCTAAAAGTACATTCGGGAAAATACTTTCAGCTTCTTCTTTAAAACGTTCTATTCCATCATATCGTGTTGAATAATGGCCTAAAATTAATTGTTTCGCATTTGCTTTCAAAGCTATTCTTGCCGCTTCTTTGGCAGTTGAATGCAAAGTTTTTGCTGCCAATGATGCTTCCGATTCTAAAAACGTAGACTCGTGATATAAAACATCTACATTTTCAATAATGGGTATAATTGCTTCGTTATAAACCGTATCAGAACAAAAAGCATAACTCATGGACGGAATTGGGTCAAAAGACAATTTCTTGTTTTCGATTACGGTTCCATTATCCAGTGTAACATCGCCTCCGCCCTTTATTTTTTGATAATAGGCTGTATGAATATTATACTGCTGAACAGCTTCTACATTTAGTTTTCTGTCTCCCGGTTTTTCCTGAAACAAAAATCCATTGGTGTAGACACGATGTTTTAGCGGAATCGTTTTTACTACAACTTTCTGGTCTTCAAAAATCACTTCACTTTCCTTCGACTCCAATTCGTGGAAAAACAAACTGTAAGTTGTCCAGGATTCTGTTAGTTTTAATTGAAGCAGAATTAACTCTTTTATTCCTTTTGGTCCGTAAACATGCAAATCAGTAGTTCTCCCTAAAAGCGAAAAAGTCGAAATGGTTCCAATTAATCCATACAAATGATCTCCATGAAGATGGGAAATAAAAATGTGATTAATTTTTGAGAATTTAATCTTGTTCTTGCGCAATTGCACCTGAGTTCCTTCGCCACAATCAATCAAAAACAATCTGTTTTTAATTTCTAAAACCTGCGAAGTTGGGTTTGTAAGCGTTCTGGGAGTTGCGGCATAACAGCCAAGTATGGTTAATTTCATTTTAGATTTTAGATTGATTTAGATTGCAGATTTTAGACTGTAGATTTTAGATTGGAAAAATTAGCATTAAAAAAATCTAAAATCTGAATTTCAGTATTAAAAATCTAAAACCTGAACTCTAAAATCTAAAATTAAAACCCGAGGTCTCTTTCTATTTCTTCCATTTCGATAATATCGTGTGCTTCTAAAAGAGAAGGAACAACCAATAATTTATCAGAAATTGCATTGAAATCAAGATCGGAAACTACAATTACAAATGATTTCTTTGCTTTTTTGTGTTGTTTAGAAAGTGGCAGAAAAAGTTTCAAATCGCTTTCCGCTAAACTAGTATCTGCTGTTAAATCGATTATAATATTTTGTTTTTCAAAGGTTTTAAATTGTTGCGTCACTTTCTCCAAAAAAGAATTAAAATCTCCCTGAGTATCTTTAATCGTAACGGTATGTCCTTTTTGATCTACTTTCATTTTACTAAGGTACGAAGTTTTTTTATTTGTTGTTTCAGGTTTCAAGTTTCAGGTTTCAAGTTTGCCAAGCTGGACGTCCAACAACGTGAAACTTGAAACCTGAAACAAATAAAACTTATTGAATCTTAGAAGCGAGCAGATAAATAACCGCCATTCTAATTGCTACTCCATTTTCTACCTGATTCAGGATTACAGAATGGTCAGAGTCTGCTACTTCAGAAGTTATCTCTACTCCTCTGTTGATTGGTCCCGGGTGCATGATGACGATTTCTTTTCCAAGAGAATCTAATAATGGTTTATCAACTCCGTATTGTTGTGCGTATTCTCTTGTCGATGGGAAAAAGTTCACGTCCATACGTTCGTTTTGTACACGAAGCATATTCGCAACATCGCACCATTCTAATGCTTTTCGTAAATTCGGCTCGACAGTAACTCCTAGTGATTCAATGTATCTTGGAATCAACGTTTTTGGTCCGCATACTTTTACTTCTGCGCCCTGCATCTGCAAAGCATATATGTTTGAAAGCGCTACACGCGAGTGCAGAATATCGCCTACAATAACTACTTTCTTTCCTGCAACATCTCCTAGTTTTTCTCTGATCGAATAACTATCTAACAAAGCCTGCGTTGGGTGTTCGTGCGCACCGTCACCAGCGTTTACGATACTTGCTTTGACATTTTTAGATAAAAAATAAGCCGCTCCGGGATTGGAGTGGCGCATTACAACCATATCTACTTTCATCGAAAGGATATTGTTAACCGTATCAATAAGTGTTTCTCCTTTTTTAACCGAAGACTGAGCCGCAGAAAAACTAATAACATCTGCCGATAATCTTTTTTGGGCTAACTCAAACGAAAGTTTGGTTCGGGTACTGTTTTCGAAGAAAATGTTAGCAATGGTAATATCTCGTAATGAAGGAACTTTTTTAATCGGTCTGTTAATGACTTCTTTAAAATGATCTGCCGTTTCAAAAATTAGGTTAATATCATTCTCGTTGATGTATTTAATTCCTAATAAATGATTTACGCTTAATTCTTTCATTTTTCTTTCTTTAATATTTATGTTGTCAAATCCTGAAGTTCTGAAATATTCAGTTCTTCAATCCTGCTGTAAAGAGAAGCTTCTCTATTGAACCATTCTGTCTACAACTTCACTATAATCCTGCAGATCTCTCGCATCTTCATCAAAAATCTTCTGCCATCTGAAACCCGGGATTTCGATTTTAGATCGTGCAGAGCCATCCCACTTTATTTTAAAATCGTTATTTATTAAAACTTCAGCAACTCGTTTCCCTACTTCTATTGTAACTGCATCATCAGTATTATCAACTTTCTGAAAAGCGATATACAAGCCTGGATTTTCAATATCGATTGCTCTGGCCAAATCCTGTTCGTGATAAAAACAATACCCATCAGATTCCACTTCATTTTCCTGCAAATCTCTTTCAACCTCAACTACTTCATATTCACCGTCGGTTGTTGTGTAACCAGCATTGTGAAGTGCGATTATATTCTCATCGCACAATTCATCAAACGCTTTTATCAGCCTTTCAGTATCTGTGGGGCTTTTCCATTGTTTACTTTCTGCAATTAACTTTTGGTATTCTTCTCTTATTTTATCAAAAGCCCACTCTTCTGAGATTTCATCTTCGAATTCGTTGTCTTCAATTTCTTCTATGATGTTTTCCTGAATCTCATCAAGTGAAAGAAATCCCATTCTGACCTGATTAAAAATTGATTCATAAATAAACGATTCGTTTTCTGTCATTATTATATTTTTCAATTTTTAAGAATTCAATTAATTGGTAACCAGGTAAACGACATCTTCGCCTTCATTTTCTTTCCAGCTAACTTTTACCTTTTCATCATTAATGGCATCTACCTGACGGCCGCGATAATCGGGCTGAATAGGGAGATTTCTACTAAAACGTCTGTCGATTAACACTAACAATTCGATTTCAGACGGTCTCCCGAAAGACTGAATTGCGGTTAAGGCAGAACGAATGCTTCGTCCGGTAAACAAAACGTCATCAATAAAAATGACTTTTTTGTCTTCGACTATAAAATTGATTTGTGTTTTATTGGCTTCAAGCGGTTTATCAGTACGGCGAAAGTCATCTCTAAAAAAAGTGATGTCTAGATATCCCAAAGAAATTTCAGGAACTTTATATTCGTCTTCTAATATTTGTTTTAAACGTTCAGCTAAAAAAACGCCTCTCGGCTGAATCCCGACTAAAATAGTATCGGAGAAATCAAGATGTTTTTCGATTAACTGACAAGCCAAACGATGGAGTATGATAGTAACTTCTTTTGAATTAAGTAATACTTTTTGGCTCATAATTAAGTGTGATGTTTGGTTAGGCAAATATACGAAATCAGAATTTATTTGTTGGGGTGTTGGGTGGGGAAATATTTTTTTTTGAAATTGACATAGAATTGAGGCAGAAACTCACTTTTCATCAACGAAAATTTTTCCTACTTTAGCTGAAATGAAATACTTACATTAATCTATTATACAAGTAAATAGATGTATGTGATTTATATTACACATCAACTAGTTGCCAACATTTGAAAAATGAACCATCCTGAATTAAATTTTAATTATGATCAAAATTACTAGATTAACCCTTTCTTATTTTTATCAAATATTTATTATCTTAATATTTTTCACTACTGTTTATTTCTTGAGAAGCTATATTTCTTCAGATTACAATAGACAAGTTGACCTCTACACAACCAAGTTAATTAAGAATGAAAATATAATCACAAAACAAAATATAAAACTATTTGCAGAAAATGACAAAAATCACTTCTCAAATAAGGTAGATACTTTGATATTGTTCTTCTTCTTTTGCATAATATTTACAATAAATTTTCAAAAACAAATTCACAAGCAAAAAAAACAGCGAGAGGAATTCCATTTCCTAATCAAGAAAAGAAATTAGAAAACAACATATATTGATTGAAAAAATAAACATCATGAGAAAAATAATCGTCATAACTATGATTACTATCGATGGCGTAATGCAGGCACCTGGTGGACCAGAAGAAGATACTTCGGGCGGTTTTGAATATGGCGGCTGGGTGGCGCCTTTTGGAGATGAAGAATATGGCAATGTCATGCAGGAACAAATGAAACCTGCCGATATTCTTTTAGGCAGAAAAACATTTGATATTTTTGAAGATTATTGGCCGAAACACGCAGAAGGCTGGCCGGGAATTAATGAAGTTACCAAATACGTTTTATCGTCCACCAGAAAAAGCTCAGAATGGCAAAATACCGAATTTGTTTCCACTATAGAAAACATCAAAAAACTCAAAAATTCAGAAGGCGGGGATATTAAAGTTTGGGGAAGCGCAACACTTGTTCAGCATTTGTTTCAACATGATTTAGTCGATGAACTAGGACTTTTAATTTATCCAATAATTCTTGGTAAAGGAAAAAAACTATTCGATGATAGTTCTACCCCGGCAGGATTTACTTTAATTGAAAGTACAGTTACGCCAAGCGGGGTGATTGCGGTGAGTTATAAACGAGCTGGAGAGGTTAAGACGGGAACTATTGGAGAATAAGAAAATCAACATCATATCAGTCCCAGCGGGACGGTATGTTTATAGAACTAAATAAGTCGAGTTCAAAAAAGCCCCATCGGGGCGATATTTCATTACCAAATACAAACGATATGTCGCTCCGCTGGAGCTTTTTTTTTCGATTGTGCATATTAATTAGCTATAAACATTACGCTCCGATGGAGCTTTCTAATTTGAGCCCAGAAAATAAAAAAGTTTATGAAAGAAAACCTTAAACAGTTTATAGCGGTACCTAAAAACATATTTCTAATAGATGCTTTTGGTGCGATACTTACGGCTTTTTTACTTTTTTTCGTTCTCAAAACTTTCAATACCTTCCTTGGTTTATCAAAAACTACCCTGGAATATCTTTCTTTGCTGGCGGTAATTTTTTCAGTTTATTCCTTTTCGTGCTTCTTTCTGATAATTAATAATTGGAAATCGTATTTAAAAATAATCTGCATTGCCAATGTATTCTATTGCCTTTTGACCATAGGAATTATAATTTATTATTACCAAAGTATATCAGTTTTTGGCATCGCCTATTTTTTTGGAGAAATAGTAATTATAGCCGGACTTGTATTTTTAGAAATCAGAACAATAAGAGGCAAGACTCTATTTAAAAATTAAATTATTTCTGAAGAATTTTCAATAATTAAGATGAATATTAGCATTTCGCTCCTCCGGAGCTTTTTCTATTACGTGTAATTGATTAGCTATAAACATTGTGCTCCGCTGGAGCTTTTCTTTTACGAATTATTGATTAGCTACAAATATTATACTTCACTGGAACTTTTAATTTAAAACTTCCTTTCGCAAATACATTTCTGGATTGATGTTATTCATTAAACTCCATAATTAATTAATCCAGTATGCAAGTCACAGCGGGACGGTATATTTATAGAAAATATGAAAATATAGTTTACAAAACCCCATCGGGGTGATATTCTAATGCTACGATAAAAACAATATGTCGCTCCTCCAGAGCTTTTTCTATTACGTGTAATTGATTAGCTATAAACATTATGCTCCGCTGGAGCTTTTCTTTTACGAATTATTGATTAGCTACAAATATTATACTTCACTGGAACTTTTAATTTAAAACTTCCTTTCGCAAATACATTTCTGGATTGATGTTATTCATTAAACTCGATAATTAATTAATCCAGTATGAAAGTCCCAGCGGGACAAAATGTTTATAGAAATATAAGAATCAAATTCATAAAACCCCATCGGGGTGACATTTTCGGTATAGAACGATACGTGATATGTCGCTCCTCCGGAGCTTTTTCTATTATGTGTAATTGATTAGCTATAAATATTATGCTCCGCTGGAGCTTTTCATTTACGAAGTATTGATTAGCTACAAATATTACACTCCACTGGAACTTTTAATTTACGAATTATTGATTAGCTACAAATATTATACTCCACTGGAACTTTTAATTTAAAACTTCCTTTCGCAAATACATTTCTGGATTGATCTTATTCATTAAACTCGATAATTAATTAATCCAGTATGCAAGTCACAGCGGGACGGTATGTTTATAGAAAATATGAAAACATAGTTTACAAAACCCCATCGGGGTGATATTCTAATGCTACGATTAAAACAATATGTCGCTCCTCCGGAGCTTTTTCTATTACGTGTAATTGATTAGCTACAAACATTGTGCTCCGCTGGAGCTTTTCATTTACGAATTATTGATTAGCTACAAATATTATACTTCACTGGAACTTTTAATTTAAAACTTCCTTTCGCAAATACATTTCTGGATTGATGTTATTCATTAAACTCGATAATTAATTAATCCAGTATGAAAGTCCCAGCGGGACGGTATGTTTATAGAAAATATGTAAATATAGTTTACAAAACCCCATCGGGGTGATATTCTAATGCTACTATGAAAACAATATGTCGCTCCTCCAGAGCTTTTTCTATTACGTGTAATTGATTAGCTATAAAAATTGTGCTCCGCTGGAGCTTTTCTTTTACGAATTATTGATTAGCTACAAATATTATACTCCACTGGAACTTTTAATTTAAAACTTCCCTTACTCAAATATATCTTTAGACAAATATTCATTAAAATCAATATTAAATAAATAACTGAATTTAATACAATTAAGTCCCATAGGGACAGCATGTTTATAGCTATTTTGTAGATTTATTTTATTGAACCCCAGCGGGGTGACATATAATTTAAACACACAATTTATGGCTAACACGTATTCGCAATTATACATTCATGTTATTTTTGCAGTTAAAGGAAGGCAAAGTCTGATTTCAGCCAATTGGAAAGAAGAAATTTATAAATATATTAATGGTATAGTTACAAATAAGGAACAAAAGTTAATCGCTATTAATGGAATGCCTGACCACATTCATATTTTAATTGGGCTAAAACCAAATAAGTCAATTTCAGATTTAGTTAGAGATATAAAATCAAATTCATCACAGTTTATAAATGATAAAAAATGGATTAATGGAAAGTTCGAGTGGCAAATTGGATTTGGAGCTTTTTCATACAGTCATTCTCAATTAACAAATGTTATAAATTATATTCAACGTCAGGAAGAACATCATAAAATAAAAACATTCAAAGAAGAATATATTGAGTTTTTAAAATTATTTAATGTGGAGTTTAAAGATGAATATCTGTTTAGCGAGATTTAATAATCAATTATAATTAGGTAATATATATCGCTCCTCTGGAGCTTTATTCTTTTACGTTTAATTAATTAGCTATAAACATTTTGCTCCTCTGGAGCTTAAATCCAAGGCTTAAAATTTATCTGTAAATAAAATGTTCTCCGGGTCTTTTCTCAATTACAAATATTTAATTAGCTACAAATCTTATGCTCCGCTGGAGCTATCAATTTTGAATCGCTATAACATTTTCTTTTCATTACTTTAAAACAAATCACCAAATCATAGAACTTTTCAATCAAATTATATAAAACATTTTTTCGCTGTTTAAAGTAATTTTATTCTAACGATAATTAGAATACTAAATTCTTTTTAAAACATTTAAAACAGCAAAATCATGCAAAAGAACATTACACGTTTGTTAATGGTATTCGTAATACTATTTTCATTTACAAGTTGCGAACTAGTTGGAGATATTTTTCAAGCCGGAATGGGATTCGGGATATTTATCGTAATCTTTATTGTTGCGATCATTATCTGGATCTTTGCCAAGGTTTTCAGAAAATAAAAACATAAAAAAATCCCAAATACCACTTTTAATTGGAATTTGGGATTTTTAATATTGTACTTTATATACTAAAGATTGTACATTTTCTTTCTTAATTCCTGAATTTTTTCATCATCAAGATATTCGTCAAACGTCATGTAACGGTCGATTGCTCCGTTTGGTGTTAACTCCACAACTCTATTACCTACAGTTTGTGCAAATTCGTGGTCATGCGTTGTGAAAATTACTGAACCTTTAAAGTTTTTCAATGAGTTGTTGAAAGCTGTAATAGATTCCAAATCTAAGTGATTTGTTGGTTCATCAAGCATTAAGATATTAGCGCGCTCCATCATCATTCTGGACAACATACAACGTACTTTTTCTCCTCCTGATAATACACGGCTTGTTTTTAAAGCTTCTTCTCCAGAGAAAATCATTTTCCCTAAGAAACCTCTAATGAAAACCTCATCGCGCTCTTCTTCTGTTTTTGCGTATTGACGTAACCAATCTACCAAAGTTAAATCATTTTCAAAGAAAGAATGATTTTCAGCTGGTAAATAAGCCTGGTTTGTTGTAATTCCCCAATCAAAAGTTCCGGCATCTGCCTTTTGTTGATTGTTCAAAATTTCGTAGAAAGCTGTTGTAGCACGTGAATCTTTAGAAAAAAGAACGATTTTGTCGCCTTTTGCCATATTCAAATCTACATCTTTAAACAAAAGATCTCCTTCTACAGAAGCTGCTAAACCTTCAACATTCAAAATCTGGTCTCCTGCTTCACGATCCTGATCAAAAATGATCGCTGGATAACGACGGCTAGAAGGTTTGATTTCAGAAATATTCAATTTAGAAATCATTTTTTTACGAGAAGTTGCTTGCTTAGATTTTGCAACGTTCGCACTAAAACGACGAATAAATTCTTCCAGCTCTTGTTTCTTCTCTTCTGCTTTTTTGTTTTGTTGAGCACGTTGTTTCGCCGCTAATTGGCTAGACTCGTACCAGAAAGTATAGTTTCCTGAATAGTGATTGATTTTTCCAAAATCAATATCAGAAATATGTGTACAAACCGCATCTAAAAAGTGACGGTCGTGAGATACTACGATTACAGTATTTTCATAATTTGCTAAGAAGTTTTCTAACCAGGCGATTGTCTCGAAATCCAAATCGTTGGTAGGCTCATCCATAATAAGCAAATCCGGGTTTCCAAAAAGGGCCTGCGCCAAAAGCACACGTACTTTAATTTTTCCCTCTAAATCGCCCATTAAAGTATAATGGTGCTCTTCGTTGATTCCTAAGTTAGACAACATCGCAGCCGCATCAGAATCAGCATTCCAGCCGTTCATTTCTTCGAACTGAACCTGAAGCTCTCCAATTCTGTCCGCGTTTTTGTCGTTGTAGTCTAAGTAAAGTTCATCCATTTCTTTTTTAACAGCGTACAATACTTTATTTCCCATCAAAACGGTTTCCAAAACCGTATGCTCGTCGAACATGTTGTGATTTTGGTTTAAAACCGACATACGTTTTCCCGGTTCTAAATGAATGTGGCCAGAAGTTGGGTCGATATCGCCCGAAATGATTTTAAGAAAAGTAGATTTTCCAGCACCATTGGCTCCAATAACGCCGTAAATATTTCCGTGAGTGAAAGTTGTATTTACTTCGTCAAACAAAATTCGTTTGCCAAATTGAACTGATAAATTATTGACTGTTAACATGAATGTCTTTTTAATTAATTTTGTGCAAAAGTACGGAAAAAGGTGCTAAGTTGCAAAGGTGCTAAGGCTCTAAGTTTTTATGCTGTTAAAAAAATCTCTCGCAAAGACGCAAAGGCGCAGAGAAATAAATTTTAAAGGTAAAAAACTGAAAGACTAAGTCAAATAAGCTCGTTAGTAGCCAAACTTAAATAGCAATCAAAATAAAAACTTTGCGCCTTTGCGAGATTAATTCGACTTCAATTCGCTTTCTTTCGCCAAAGCGACTTCAAGACTTTCAAAATTGGGCAATACTTTCGCGATTAAACCTTCTTTATTCAATATGAAATGTGTTGGAAAAGCATTCAAATCCAGTGTTTCATTCATGTAAATTTTCATTTCTGGAATCACAGCATAGGACAATGGTTTTCTCGCTAAAAATGCTTTTAATTGTTCTGGATTATCTTCGGCTAAGCTTACAAACAGAATGTCTTTTCTATCTTTGTATTCTTCTACTAAACGGTTTACTTGTGGAAATTCTCTTATACAAGGTGTACAGTGAATGTACCAGCATTTTATCACAATGATTTTTCCTTTCATGATTTCGTTTGAAACTTCATTTCCATTTAAATCTTTAAATGAAAATTTAGGAAAAGGGGTCCCTTCCATTTTATAGTTTTTAAGCGCATCAAAACCTATTTGATTGATGGTCGCTTTTATACTCGAATCGGAATTGGGGTCAATTTTAAACAGTTTATAATAATAAATTGAATCATCTGATTTTAATCGGATTGGGATAAAATTTCCGTTGGTCAATTCATTTAGAAAAGTTTCTTTCGATATTTCTTTTGAAAGAAGATCAAGCGCCACAAAATCTCTGGAAAGCATAATATTCTTGCTTTGATATAGTGACCACTCACTAAAGTTTTTCTGAATTTGAATGGGATCGACTTCGGGATTTCCGAATTTATTTTGAGCTGAACAAATGGTGAATATCAGGAATGCTATTATTAGGCTGATTGATTTTTGCATGAGATTTTAATCGAGTAATTGGGATTCAAAAATAACTATTTTTTTATTTAGATTGCGCTGATTTGACCGCAAAGGACGCAAGGCATTACACAAAGTTCACTACAGGATTGTGATTACTTTGTCAAACAAAACTTCTTTTGAAAACAACTCCTTTAGCCCTGATAGAAGCGGTATCCTTTTATGGTGGGGTTCACCATAAAAGATACAAGCGGATAGCAGGAAACAGCTCCTTATAAAAATCCAACTCATTTTACATTTTATATCTCACATTTTAGGCCATAAAAAAACCCGGCAATAAATTGCCGGGTCTATAATACGCTCCTCTAAGTGAAAACCAAATAACAAATCACTTAAATTCGTCGCATTTATTTGAAATAAAAACCAGATTAAAAAATAAATAACCAAACTCAATTTTAACTGTCCCAATTTTTTATTTCTAAATTTCTATTCATCGTAACTAGTTTAAAAAGTTCATTACTTTGAATGATTTTCTGTTTCCTGCTTTGTCTGTTACGACAACTAAAAACAATTGTTTCGTTGAGAAACTTTGATTTTGAAGCAGAACTTCTTTATTGTTTTGAATGTTTTTATTGCTTACTAATAATTGTCCGATCGTATTAAATACATCTACCTGAGCAATATCTTCAGAATCGTTTGTAACCGATAAAGCGTCATTTTTAAAATAAGCGATAGTGCTTCCTTTTGCTTCAATTTTATCAAGGACCAATGTTTTTCCTGCTGATGCAAAATAGGCTGCATAAGCATTTGAGAATTCGTAACCTGTTCCGCATGAAGCATCCCAGTTGATTGACCATGTCATTACTCCTCTCATGTCTGGATAAGGACCACCTTTTAAGGTATAAGCTCTTCCTGAGAAAGTAGTTCCGTATCTCAAATAATTGAATGCCTGAATTCCTTTTTCCGGAGTTAAATAACCTCCCGCAGGCGCTGCAGGCGCACAAGCCGGAATCGCGATCACTACTTTAGAAGCTGGTAATGGCGGGAAATAGAAACCTGTAGAAGCCACATTGAATCCTTTCATTAACATATCTGACATTGAAACTAAAAAGTCTGGTGTTGCTTGTGAATACGCTACATTATCTAAAGCTGTTATAGATCCTGTATTGTATAATTGCACCATTAATAAATCCAGTTCGTTACGCAAGTTGTGAATTACTGGTAAGAAGGATCCTGCTCCATCTGAATATACTGAATATCCAACCTGAACGTAAAATGTTTCTGGTGCCGATGTTAGTATAAATCCGCTTCCGTAACTTGCTTTTAATTCTTTGAAAGCGTCTACAATATTTTTCAATTTTGGATATGCTGAAATCGCTGAATAAGAGAAATCTTTTAAAGCTCCCGCTCCAAAATTCATTGATCCGCCTTCAAAATCGATATCAACCCCGTCAAAATTATATTGATCTACAATTGCTTTTAATCCGTTTACGAAAGTGTTTTTCTGAGCAACTGTTTGCAATTCTACGTGACCATTTTGTCCTCCGATAGAAACAATAACAGGAATTCCTTTATCTCTCAGGAATTTAATATCATTCTTTAATAACTGCGGATTGAAAACACCATTTGTCATGTATCTCGGTTCGTTTACAACCAAAATTGGCGTGTAACCATCTCTGTTTAAAGTTTCGATAAACGAATAAACAACCACATTAAATTTCTTATCTCCTATTTGGTTGAAGTATAAGAATGGCGCGCTGGCATTATCCCATCCATGAGCATAACCCACAATAACTTTTGCCGGTAACGGATTGAAAGAGGAACTGATAATACTTACAGACTGGTTGAATGTTTTTACTCCACCAGCATTATCTGTAGCAGTCACCACAATTGCATACGTTTTGAATGCATTTGGTGTAAAAGTGTAGTTATAACCATTTCCTGTTCCTTTTGTCATTGCAAAAGAAGTTCCGTCAATACTTATTGAAACTGAAGAAATTGTTCCATCAGCATCTGTAACATTTACACTAACCGGAACAGCCTGAAATCCTGATGCCTGATTAATAGAAGTTGCTGCCGGTGTTACCCACGCAATTTCTGGTAATGTATTTGGACAAGAAGTTCCTGAACATTGTAAATAAAATGCTTTTGTATTTTCTGCTGTAATACTATTTGAAGCTGTCGCCGTTGCTTTTAAAGTATAGTTTTTATTGAAATCGGCCGCAACTGGTGTCCAACTTGCTACATATTCTGTTCCTGTAGAAAGCGTTCCGGTAATATTTTGTCCGTTGATATTAAACACAACTGAAGAAATTGTTACCGTTGGATCTGCAAAAGTTAAACTTGCATTTGCTTTTAACTGAATTGCTGTTCCCGGAGCAATTGCCACAGTTGCCAATGAAGGACTTGTAATTGTAACCTGAGGCGCAACCGAATTTGAATTGAAATTATAAACCTGAGGTGTTGTCGGCACAGCAAAATTGGCCAAATTCGTAGGAGAATAAACAATACTATTGTTTTCCCAGGCATTCAATTTTAAACTTGTAATAATTGAATATCCAGATAAAATTGAATTAGCATAGCTAAAATTTCCTGAAGCATCAGTCGTTGCAATATAACTTGCATAACCGTGCGTGCTGTCTGTCCAAGGTAAAATTAATTCTACTTTAGCACCTGCAACAGGAGTTGAACCGCTTTTTACAGTTCCGCTGATTAAATTACCGCTGGTAACATTTTGCGTGAAGTTCAATATTTTATTGGCATTAATTGAAGTATAAACTGTTGAAGCCGGACTAAAACTTAAACCTGTTTTAGCAGCTGTTACTGTATAATCTGAACCTGCAACTAAATTGGCAACGCTATAATTCCCTGAAGCATCAGAAGTTGCTGTTAAAGTTGTCGTTCCTGAAGTCGCAGAAACGATTACTCCTGAAACTGCTGTAGTCCCGTTTTTAGTTGTTCCGCTAACAGTGTAATAAACCGGATTTGCAACTTGTGTAAAATTCAACGTTTTATTAGAACTGATCGCGCTATAAACTGTTGATGCCGGCGTGAATGTTAATCCCGTTTTTGCAATAGTTACAGTGTAATTTGATCCTGAAACCAAATTAGCTACGCTATAATTTCCAGAAGCATCAGAAGTTGCTGTTAAAGTAGTCGTTCCTGTAACTGCAGAAATTGTAGCACCGGAAACCGGAGTTGCTCCATTTAAAACTGTTCCACTAACGGTATAATAAACCGGGGTAACAATTGATTGAGTAAAATTCAATGTTTTATTAGAGCTAATTGCATTATAAACCGTGGAAGCCGGAGTAAATGTCAATCCCGTTTTAGCAATAGTTACGGTATAATTTGATCCTGAAACCAAATTAGCCACACTGTAATTTCCAGAAGCATCTGAAGTCGCTGTTAAAGTTGTTGTTCCTGTCACAGCTGAAATCGTAGCACCTGAAACGGGAGTTGAACCATTAAGAACTGTTCCGCTTACGGTATAATATACTGGCGTAACAACACCTGTATTAAAATCGTAAACCGTTGGATTTGCAGGAACAGGGAAGTTTGCTAAATTGTTTGGTAAATAAACAACTTCTCCGTTTTCCCACGTATTTAATTTTAAACTTGATACGGTTGTATATCCATTTAAAATAGCATTATCAAAACTGTATTTTCCCTGAGAATCTGTTACAGCTATTTTACTTACATATGGATGTGTATTATCTGTCCAAGGCAAAATCAATTCGACTTTTGCACCAGATACTACAGCGGTTCCGTTTTTAACTGTTCCACTAATTTTACTGGCACCAACTACAATAACATCCTGAGAAAAATTCAATGTTTTATTGGCCGTTAAATTAGTATACACTGTTGAAGCTGGCGTATACGTTTGTCCTGCCAAAGCAGCCGTTACTGTATAATTTCCACCTGATGGCAAATTAGCGATTGAATATACTCCACTTGCGTTTGTAGTTGCAGTGAAAGTTCCTCCTGTTGAAGTTGCCGTAACTGTAACTCCTGAAACTGGCGTTGTATTATTCAAAATAGTTCCGCTTACTGTATAATACACAATGGGTGCACCCTGAACAAAATTCAATGTTTTATTGGCATCGATTGCATTATAAACTGTCGAAGTTGGCGTATAAGAAAATCCTGTTTTTGCTGCCGTAACTGTAAAACTAAGTCCCGCAGTTAAGCCTGCAACACTGTAAACACCACTTGCATTTGAAACCGCAGTTAGAACTGTAGCTCCGGAAGTTGCTGTAACAGTAACTCCTGCTACTGGGGTTGCTCCGTCAAGAACAGTTCCGCTAACGGTGTACAAAGGTTGAGTTCCATTAATAACCACAGCTGTTTGGTTCACTGTAACATTCGTTAAAGTTACCGGTGTAAAAGTATACGTCGCTTTTAAAGCTGTTAATTTATAAGTCTGTCCAGAAGGTAAATTATTGAATGTAAAATTTCCTGCTGTAGAAACAACTGTTTGTAAAACGGCATTACTTGCATCACGCAATTCTACTGTTACATCTGGTACTAAAGCTGATCCGTTTTTTACAGAACCTGCAATAGTAACCGTTCCTGGAATAATACTCCCAAAAGAAGTATCAACCTGATTTAATAATGCATTTGAAACAGAACCTCTGGTATCCTGAGATAATTCCCAAACCATACCTCCCGCAAGGTTTCTCGATTTAATATACTGCACTTTTAAATCCATTGATTGTTTATCTTCATAAGAGATAAACTGTTTTAAAGTAGCATTGTATAAATAAGGAACTTTGGTTGTATTGTCAAAATATCGTACCCATCCTGCAGCTGCTGCAGTTGGCGTAACTAACATGGTGTTTGGATCTAAATAAGGATGTGAATTCGTAACCGGATTTCCAACTAAATCACAGATTTCAATACTTCCCGACTTTTCGCAGGCAGCAGGTCCATCCCATGTTCCAACAGGATTTTGCGGATTTGTACATCCTGAAACAATATATCTCGGTGCAGAAACGAATAATCCGGGTAAGTTTGGATTGGTTCCATTATTCGCAACATTGTCGAATTTTTTCCCGTAGAAAGGCAATCCCATGATTAATTTGTTCGCAGGAAAACCAACCACATTCAAATATTGATTTGTCAATTCATCTAATGATTCAGATTGAGTTGCATTGTATAATGGATCATTTGAATTTCCACTTGAATACAAAGGAGCATTGTAACAGGTTTTATCAAACCAGTTTCCTCCAAAATCATATCCAAAATAAGTAATATAATCACAATAAGTAGAAATGTCTTCTGTCATTCCGTATTGCGCTCTGGTGTTTGGCCCTAAATATTGTTTGGCAACATTTCGAACATTATTTCCGGCTGCGATGGTAACCAATTTATTTGGCATTGCCTGACGCATTGCTTTCAATAAATACACTAAATTTTTGTTGTCGTCCGGGCTGTACTTTTGGGGAGGCACTGGAGCACCATTAAGAACTTCAGTACCGTCTGTTCCTCCTGAAAGCGGATATTCCCAGTCAATGTCAAATCCATCAATAAAAGGATAAGTGACAATGAAGTTTGCCATGTCAGCGGCCAAAGCTGCTCTTGCAACAGGACTTGCTGCAATTGGAGAAAGATCCTGTCCTTTGGTCCATCCTCCAACAGAAATTAAAATTTTTAAGTGCGGATACTTTTGTTTGAGTTTCATCAAATCATAAAAGTTTCCTTTTACAGGCGCATCCCAAGGAATTCCGCCTTCCATATGCTCAAAATCAGCATACGAATCCAAACATAATAACTTTGTATTCTCCGGATGGGCAGGATCATAAGTTGTCCCATAAAAAGAATAATTCAAATGCGTCAATTTACTTCCGTCAATCTTCGGAATATTGAAATCCCGGGCATAGATAGACCATTGCGCATAATACCCTACTACCTTTTTTCCGTGAGCTGGTTGAGCTAACGCTAGTAAGGGAAACAGTAACAAAAAAAGCAATCTGTAATAATGTTTCATAATTAATAAATATTGGTTAATAGAAAATAAATATTCCGGTTACCATATGATATATGCCAAAACGCAGCACATAAAAAAACAATAACCGGAGTTTCAGCTAACTGCAATTTGGAGAGATTGCAGTCAGGTGGATTAATTCATATTACTTCTATAAATAAATATTACTATTACCGATTCTACCATAATCATTAGCCAATAGTATTGATTGATATTTAGATATAATTTTTTAAAAATTAGTATTAAATACAAGAAGATAAACTTGGGGATTCATCAATCTGAAATTCTATTTTTTTGTCATGTTTTGTTTTATTCTCTTATTTGGTTTTAAATGTTATTACTCGTTTAATGGTTATTTTAAGATTTTTATTGACCTGTATAATTTGAAAAAATTGAAATTGCTTTCATCAGCTTATAAATATCTCTACCAGAAATTCCGGTAGAGATAAATAATTACTAAATAATGCTAACTACAACGTACTAATTCAAACCAAACTTTAAATTAATTTTTTAAGACTTTCATATACTGATAGCTCAACATCTGCGTAATCTTTGCTATTACATTGTTCTATTAAATTTTTCAAATCATCACTTTTTAATGTTGATTTATTATCCAGAACAAGTAGCAATTCCTGCGATGCATCAGTTAACTTTTTAGACAAAGGCAAAATTGGCTGTACTAACGGTGCAGTGGAACTCAGCTCTATTAATCCTTTATTCATTGCAATCCATTTATTGAAAAATGCGGTAACTTTAGCCTTATTCTCTGGTGTTTTATTTGCCAAATACTGAGCAACTGCGGCGTCAAAAGCTAAAGAGTCTTTAGCATCTGGTGTACAAGCATCTGCAAATAATGTTAACGGAGAATACATTTGATATTCGGTTCCGCCTTTATTACGTTTATATCCTTTTAGAGGTTCGCAAACATTTGTAAATTCATCTAATGCTTTTGTATTTTGATTGTTTGCAACGTTTCTTAAGATTACTTCTTTATTTCGAATATGCGTCAATCCTAATTCTTCCAGTCGAAACGAAACTACATCAAGACGTTTACGCATATTTTCAACATCTGTAATATTTTCTGCTGACCAAAGTCTTTCTGCAATTGCAGCCGTTCTTGGCCAAACTCTAGAATCGAGGGTCGTAGATGATGCCAGCTCTGTCCACATTGTTGCTTCTCCTCCTAAAATTCTTGCTTTCTCTTCTGTTGATAAATCAGCTCCCTTTGGCATTGGATCATTCAAATAATGACTTTCAACCGGATACATTAAATCAATATAAAATCCGTTTGACAATACCGTTTTGTACCCTTTTTTTACTGCATCAACCAATGATTGACCTGCAACAACACCTTCATTAGGTCCTCTCCAGGAATGGATGATAGCTTCTTTTGACATATTTTTAGTCAAAATTTCTTCCCAACCCATTAATTGTTTTCCATGCTTTTTAAGCATTGGTACTAATTGCATGGTAAAATAAGTTTGCAATTCGTGATTGGTAGTTAGGTTATTTTTCTTTTTGAACGCTTGAATTTTTGGATTTGCATCCCAGTCTTTCCCTTCATTCTCATCTCCACCAATATGAAAATAAGCTCCTGGAAACAATGGACAAACCTCATCAAAAAGTTCACTTAATAATTGATACGTTTTAGGATTTGAAGGATCTAAAGTTGGCGAAAAAATACCAGCATTTCTTTCAATTCCATAGGTCGCAATAGCGGTTCCCTGAATATTTTTTTCTGAAGTTCCACCAGTCAGCGTAATCACTTTGCTACCAATTTCCGGGTAAGCTGTAAGTATTGCAGATCCGTGACCAGGAACATCTATTTCCGGAACAATTAAAATACCACGCTCATCAGCGTATTTTACGATATTTTTAATTTCCTCTTGTGTGTAATACATTCCATCTGAAGCTAATTCAATCAGTTTCGGATGCTTTTTCATTTCGATTCTCCAACCCTGATCATCAACCAAATGCCAGTGAAAAACATTCATTTTCATTGCGGCCAATCCATCGATATTTCTTTTGATAACATCTACCGGCTGAAAATGCCTTGAAGCATCAATCATTAAACCTCTCCAGGTAAACCTTGGAAAATCAGAAATTTGTGCGTTTGGAAAATAAAATGAGGTATTATTATTCTGCAACATTTGCAATAACGTTTCAAGACCATGTAAAGCTCCTAAATCGCTTGTTGCATTTATTGTAATTTTATTTTGTTTGATGTCTAAATGATAACTTTCATCTTCATACAAACCAATTTTTCCACTCTTAGTACAGTTAACCTGAAGTTCTGCCGTTGGAACTTCATTTAACTTTGTAATAAAACCCTGCTCGAAAAAAATACCGGCTCTACCATCTAATCGTCGTAAAAAACGTGTCACACCACCAAAAATTCTTGGATTCGGATTACCTGTAACGTTTACCTTAAAATTTTTAGTTAAAGTAAAGTTACCATCGTTTAAAACAACACTTTGAGGCCAAGGCATAAGATTTAGCTGCTCTTTCTGAATTTGAGCACTAGAAGTTAAACCCGCTAATAGTAGGACTAATAAATATTTCATTTTATTGTGTTTGAAAGATGCTATCCGGAAATAACATTAATAATAGATAAAAGAAACAAAACTCAGAATGACCTCTATTGAACCTCACTTTCGCTATAAAATCAATCTGAATTTTGAAATTTGATTCGCTATTCGAATCTTAAACTAATTTTAGTAATCAAAACGTTTGAATGCTTCGATTGCTTCGTATTCTGCCAAACCTAATTCATCATATAGAATTGCAGTGTTTTTATTACGGTCTTCTGCCCTAACCCAAAATTCTCGAGAATCGTTTCCTTGAAACATTACCCTGTCTTTCTGAGATTGGTGGTATAAAATGGCATGGCGCTTTAATAATACTTCTGATGGAGAAAGGGGAACAGCCATATCAATTTCATGAATATCCCATTCGTGCCACGCACCTCTGTACAACCATAACCAACAGTCATCCATATATTTTTCGGGTTTCAGTTCTTTCATTGCCGCAAAAATGGCATTAAGACAAACTTCATGTGTTCCGTGTGGATCAGCCAAATCACCTGCAGCAAATACCTGATGTGGTTTTATTTTAGCGATAATTTCTTTAACAATTGCAATATCTTCCGGACCCAACGGATTTTTCTTTACTTGCCCCGTTTCATAAAATGGAAGATCCAGGAAATGTGTGTTTTCATCTTTTAATCCGATGTATCTTGTCGCTGCATAAGATTCCCTTCTTCTTATAAGTCCTTTTAATTTTCGAACCTCCAAAGAATCAATTTGATTTTCCGATTTGTTATTTAAGAATTCAATTACCGATTTAAAGTTTATTCCACTACCTGCTTCGCCAATAAAATCTTTGGCAACTTCAGCAAATTTTAATGCTTCATCATCAGTAACTGCAATATTTCCAGAGGTTTGATATACTACATGTACATCATGTCCTTGTTTTATCAATTTTGAAAAAGTTCCTCCCATAGAAATCACATCATCGTCTGGATGTGGGCTAAAAAGAATCACTCGTTTTTTTGCAGGATTGGCTCTTTCCGGACGATGAGAATCGTCTGTATTAGGTTTTCCTCCCGGCCATCCCGTGATGGTATGCTGCAAAACGTTGAACATATTGATATTCAAATCATAAGCAGAACCTTCCTGTGCCAAAAGATCAGACATTCCATTATTGTTGTAATCTCTGTCTGTTAATTTTAAAATAGATTGTTTTGTTTTTTGGCATAACCAAACAATCGCTTTGCTTTTTAATTCTTGTGTCCAGATGCATTCTCCAACTAACCAAGGCGTTTTAAAACGTGTTAATTCTACGGCTGCAGACTGGTCTAAAACGAACGTTGCATTTGGGTGGTTTTGTAAAAATGTTGCAGGAACTTCTGAGCTTATATCTCCCTGAATAGTTCTCTTGATGATATCGGCTTTGTTTTGTCCCCAAGCCATTAATACAATTCTTTTAGATCTCATGATCGTAGAAACTCCCATGGTAATAGCTCTTTTCGGAACGTTATCAATACCATTAAAGTCAGATGAAGCATCTACTCTTGTTATGTGATCAAGTGTAATAATTCTTGTACCAGAGTTAATATGCGATCCTGGCTCATTGAAACCTACGTGACCTGTACGTCCGATACCTAATAACTGAAAATCAAGACCTCCAGCACTTTTAATATTCATTTCATAATCGATACAGTATTGATTTAATTCATCAATAGCTACAGTACCATCAGGAATATTTACATTTTCAGGCTTGATATCGATGTGATTAAAAAGATGCTGATGCATGAAATAGTGATAGCTCTGATTATTTTCTTTTGTCATTGGATAATATTCATCCAGATTAAAAGTGATTACGTTGCTAAAACTTAGTCCTTCTTCTCTATGCATTCTAACTAATTCCTCATATACTTTTATAGGAGAAGAACCTGTTGCTAAACCCAATACACAAGATTTATTCTTTTCTTGTTTAGATCTGATTAACTGAGCGATTTCCTGCGCCACAATTACTGAAGCTTCTGCAGAACTTTTAAAGATCTCATTATGAATTTTTTCAAATCGAGTTTCTTCAAATTTTCCTGCACTTTTATAGCTAATATCAGGTTTGATTTCTAAAGCACTTTTCATTTTTTTCTTTTTTTGTATTTACAATTTTGGTTTTTGAAATGGTATAAACAACTTTCGCTGTTTATACCATTTACCAACCAAACTTAAATTCTTTTAATCTTTATGTTTTAGAAGTTTCCTTTGTTAACATCCCACCAAAGTCTGGTAGCTCCGTTATCAGGTCCGCCTAAAACAGCAACACCAGATTCAACTCCTTTTGGATTGTTTGCTGCTTCAGACTGTGCAAAAGGCAATCTTCTTACACCTAATTCAGTACTGATAATTCCGCCGCTTTTGTTGTTTGCGATTCTGAATAATTTTGGATAACCTGTTCTTCTAAACTCAGACCAAGCTTCTTGTCCGTCAGGATAAGTAGCAATCCATTTTTGAGTTATGATTTTTTCAAGATTAGTTTCATTATCAGCACCCCACGCCACTGTAACTTTAGAAACCGCAGGAGTATTATTAGCTGGGAATAATGGATCTACATAATCAGCTGCTTTTTTAGTATTATCTGCAGCATAAGCAGCCGCACCTTCAACACCATTTTGATCAAAAGATGCTTTTATACCCGCCTCGTACAAATCTTTACCAGTTCCGCCCATGTTCCATCCTCTTAAAGCACCTTCTGCTCTTAAGAAATAAACTTCGGCAGTTGACATCCATGTAACTTCACCAGTTTTAGTTCTTGGACCAGTTTGCGAGAATTTTGCATAAGTTGTTCCTGAAGGATAAGTTACACCTGTTCTTACTGAAGCATATTCACCAGGAACTTGATCTGAAGTATTCCAGTATTTAGCAAGACGTGGATCTCCATAACCTTCTAAAATTGACTGCATGTCAGCACCCATAGCTAAACCAACCCAAACATGGCTCATTACGTCAATTACGTTAAGATCTACAGGAGATTTAACTTTCATGACATCAGCATTTACTTTGAAAACACCAATTGAATTACTTACCGCTTTTTCTGCTTCAGTTTTTGCTAATGCAGGATCAGCTTTAACAATACGCATAGCCATTCTTAAACGAAGTGAGTTAGCATACTTAACCCATTGTGTATAATTTCCGTTGTAAAGAGATAGATCTGTCCCTGTAAAAGTTGAAGTTTCGTTTGCGTTGATTCTTTTTGTCAATTCGGCAACTGCAAAATCTAAATCTTTAAACATTTGACTATAAATATCTTTTTGAGAATCATAAGTAACTGTTCCCTCTGCACCATATTTAGAGTACACAGCAGGACCGTACATATCAGTAATTCTTTGCATTTGTGCCACTTTGATAATCAACGACCATGCATAAAATTGGTCATATTTACCTTTAGCTCTTTGTTCAACTTTGAAAAGATTTGCAATAAGATCAACATAAGCTGTATCCCAAGCAAAACCATTCCATCCTGGATTTAAGGCATAATCATAGTTGTTTTCATTTCCAAAAGGAACTGGAGTAATCATATAACCAGACCATGCATCTGCCTGCAAACTCTGCTGTAATTGATACTGCCAAGTGATATCAGAAATGTATAATCTACTAAATGCTGGTTTAAACAAACTTTTAATATTATTAAAATCTTGTTCTAATTGTGCTGTACTAGCCCCTTCAGGGTTAGTGTTGATCTCCTCAAAATTATCTGTACAACTGAACGCTGCAAGTAAAGAGAAGCATATTGCTGTTCTTTTAAATTTATTTATTGTCATGATTGTAAGATTAGAATGTTAAGTTTAAATTAAGACCAATACTTCTTGTTGAAGGCAAACCGAACACATCAACACCTTGTAAACCTTCACCTGTGCTTAAAGCAACGTTTGGATCGAATGGTGCATCTTTATATATGAAGAATAAGTTTCTAGCAATTAAAGATATACTAGCTGACTGTACAAATGGCAATTTGTCTTTTTTGAAAGTATAACCAATAGAAACTTCTCTTACACTTACATTAGTAGCATCATAAACATACTCACCTGAAGCTCCATTTCTACCTCCTACTGTGCTGTAATAATTTAAAGCATCCATAGAAGTTACTGCAGAACCATCGCTTGCTTTTACACCATTGATTTTTACTCCACCAGCATTTCTTGCATCACCAGTTGCTTTAGAAACACCATTGTAATCATTGATAGCTTGAGTTAAGCTTAAAACTTCACCTCCAAAACGTCCATCAAGTAAGATATTTGCTGTAAATGATCCCAATTTGAATGTATTAGAGAAACCTAACATAAAATCAGGATTTGCATTACCAACTTCTTCCCAATCTGTTCTTTGGATTGTATTGTCATCATTAATCAAGATTCGTCCTTGATCATCTTTTTTAAGATTTTTACCTTCAATTACTCCAAAAGGCCTTCCTTCAATTAATGAGTATCTGTAACTGTTAGATCCTGGATCAGTAATAACAATTCTTCCATTTGAGCCTTCTGCTGAAGGAATATCGTTTACTCTACTCTTATTTTGTGAGTAATTAATTCTAGATTCCCAATTGAATTTTTCGCCTTTAACAACATCAGCATATAATACAACCTCAAAACCTTTATTAGAAATACTACCCGCATTAATTGCATAATTGGTATAACCATTAGGGTTTGTAGAAGGAGCAGCAACTTGAAGAAATTGATTTTTAGTTTTTGAATCATAGTAAGAAAGTTCAAATCCTAATCTATTATTAAACATTCTCCATTCTGTACCTAACTCAACCTCTGATTTTAATTCGGGTTTTAGTGTAGTTCCTGGCATTGGTCCAACAGGTGGATTTACAATACTTCCTGCAACGATAGTGGCAGTAGGGCTTGTAATGAATGCAGAAATATCATTACCAACTTGCGCATAAGTAGCGCGAACTTTTCCAAAGCTGATAACTTCTGGCATTGTAAACATATCACTAAGGATACCTGTAAGACCTACAGATGGATAAAAGAAACTTGGATCATCTGTATTAACCAAAGTAGACGACCAGTCATTTCTTGCAGCAAGATCTAAGAACAAATAATCTTTGTATCCAAAAGTTGTAGCAGCAAATAGAGATTGTACTTCTCTTTCAGCACCTGATTGTACGTTACCATTATTACTAACAAAGTTACCTAAAGTAAAGATGTTAGCATAATTTAAACCTCCACCAATTCCTGAATCAACAGTCAAACCAGTAGTTTTAGAATTATTAATACTTGCTCCAACTGTACCATTGAATGAAAAGTTATCATTAATTTTTGTATTAAATAAAGCTAAAATATCAGCATAATTTTGAGTTCCAATCAAATTAGCATTAATGTATCTTCCTGTTGGGTGAACCAATGAAGTTGCAGAAGTAGCATACATTTCTTTTTGGAAGTTACTTTCACTTCTGTTATAGCTATATCTTGAAGTCAAATGAAACCATTCAGCAATTTTATAATCTAAAGCAATAGCTCCGTTAAAGAAATTGTTTGTATCAACCGACTTTTGTTTGTTAATCTGCCAATATGGATTTTCATTGTTTTCGCTTACTGTAGCAAAACCTGGGTAATTTTGAACCATCATATTTCTAACTGGATCAAAAACCTCATACGTTTTTAAATCATTCAAACTGAAAGCTCTTGGATGAGAAAAAACACCAGCAATTGGATTGAAGTATAAACCATTTGTTGGTCTGTTGTTAATTGTTTGAGCAACATAATTCCCAGTTACTGAAACACTTAACTTGTCATTGAAAAATTTACCAGTTTGACGAACTCCGAAGTTGTTTTTCTTTAAATGATTTCCAGGAACAATTCCTGAAGCATTTGTATTAGCATAGGTTAAACTAGTTGAGTTTCCTTCAGTAGCTTTTGAGAATGCCATAGAAGTAATTTGGGTTGTTCCTGTGTTAAAGAAATCTTTGATATCTCCTTCAACTTTTTGTTTAGCACCCCAGCTTCTTGGATCTCCAGCATTAGAAGTATAATCTGATTGGAATTCTGGCAAGTAAGCTGCACTATCAAATGTAGTAACAGAGTTTACATTGAATGACTCAACTCCAGCTTTTCCTTTTTTAGATGTAAGCAAGATTACACCATTAGCTCCTTGGCTACCATATAATACAGAAGCTGCAGCACCTTTAAGTACAGTCATTCCATCATAATCATCAGGATTAATTAATGAGACAACATCACCACCATCACGGTTACCTCCCGCTAAATCTCCAAAAGTTCCATTTGGTTGCCCACTACCTTGATTGTACAAAGGAATACCATCAATTACATATAAAGGCTGGTTATTTACGAAAGATGAATTACCACGAATTACAACTTTTGTAGAACCTCCTGATCCTGATGCAGCTTTTGTTACAGCAACACCTGCAATTTTACCTGCAACAGTGTTAATAAGGTTGGCATCTTTTACACGTGTCAACTCTTCTCCTTTAAGCTCTTGAGCTGCATAAGTCAAAGATTTTCTAGTTTTCTTGATACCTAACGAAGTTACAACAACTTCGCTTAATGCATTTGAAGTAGCTTGATTCATCTTCACATTAATTGTAGTATTATCTCCTACAACTACACTTTGTGACTCTTGACCAACATAGCTAAAAACCAATGTTTGTCCTTTTTGCGCTTCAATTGTATACAATCCATCAAAATCGGTAGTCGTACCTTTTTGACCTCCTTGCACAGCAACGGATGCACCAGGTAACGGCATTCCATCAGAATCTGTAATCACACCTTTAACATTTTTTACCTGAGCAAGCGAAACTTGCGCCGTAAAAACAATCATAAAGATTAAGAAAATTTTTTTCATGTTTATTTATTTTGTTAGTTATGAGGTAAAATTATTCTTAAGGTATTGTTAAAAAAAATAAATTATACAAACAGCTTTATTTTTTAAACAAACGACATAAAACAATCAATAATGCGTTTTCCGAAAACGTTTTCCTATGAAAATATTACGCCTTTTTAAGTTTTTATTGTTTTTTTCTTTAAAAGAATTGCGTTTTACCAACTAATTGTTTAAAGTTGCACTATATTTAAGAATAGTTAAAAAAGAGTTAATACCTTAGCAATTAAATTGAACGAAATTCAAAAATTAAACTTTGACATAAAACTTCAAAATCACTTCTGGTTTTGGGGGAGCTACTTTACTTTAAACTTTTTACGATGGGGCGCTTACTTTAATGATTACCCCTATTCATTCAAATCAAACTTAGTTGAGTTCTCATTACACATTCCTTTAGTATATTTTAATCTCTTTGTTTTAGTCCCTCGTTATGTACTGAAACAGAAGTATATCACTTATACATTTTCTTTACTATTGAGTTTATTTGGAATTTATTTACTTAAAACGGCACTTACCTATTATATTATATCCGAAAATATCTGGCCTGAAGCTAATCGTGAATATCATCCTTTCGAAATCAATCATATTGTAGCGGTTTGTATTGGTGAGTTATATGTTTTAGCAATGGCCTCTTCTGTTTATCTAACTCTGACCTGGTTAAGGGAGCGAGAAAGAAACAGATCTTTACGCGAGAATCAGTTTAAGATCAAATTAAAATATCTTGAAAATCAGATTCAACCCCATTTCTTTTTTAACACTCTAAATAATTTATATGCTTTATCTCTGGAATCTTCAGACAAGGTTCCCGATGTAATTATTAAATTATCGAATTTGATGGAGTATGTTTTGTATGATGTAAAAGGAACCAAATTTGTTCCATTAATTAAAGAAATCGATTATATTCAAAATTATGTCGAAATTGAAAAGTTACGTTTTGAAAATGTAGAAGTTACAATCAATTTAGAATCGAATATTGAAGACATTGTAGTACCTCCGTTAATTTTTATTTCGCTGGTCGAAAATGCCTTTAAACACGGTGGGTTAAACAACAGAAACTTAAAAATTAAGATTAATTGTAAAGTTATTGACAATAAAATGTTAGATTTTGAAATCCTAAATAATTTTGTAATTTCACAAAATCTTAACTCAAAAGGAGGAATTGGATTAACCAATACTAAAAAGAGGTTGAAATTAATTTATAAAAATAATTTCAGTTTAAAACAAGTAACAAAATTAAATTACTATATAATCCGTTTGCAAATACCTATTCAAAATGAAGATTAAATGCGTGTTGGTTGATGATGAGCCATTAGCTATCAAAGTCTTGCAAAATTATTTCAGTAATTTTACTGATTTTGAAGTTATCGCTACTTTCAATAATTCTTTAGAAGCGCTTGACTTTATAAACGGTACACCTGTTGATGCTGTCTTTTTGGATATCAATATGCCAATGATGACAGGATTTGAATTAATTAGTCTCATTGAAAACAAAACCAAAGTAATTATTACAACTGCTTTCAGGGAATTCGCCGCTGAAAGTTATGATCTTGATGTTTTAGACTATTTAGTAAAACCTATTCCGCTTCCAAGATTTATAAAGTGTATTAATAAAATTACAACCGAATTTAATCTAAAAAACAATATTAAAGTAGAAACCACAAAAGGTGATTCTCATATTTTTATTAAGGTTGATAAAAAGATGATGAAAATTAATATTGAGGAGATTTTATTCATTGAGGGAATGAAGGAATATATAAAAGTTGTTACTCCCGATAAAACCTATATTACCCATAAATCCTTAACTTCATTGTCTGAAGAATTGCCTGCAGATCGCTTTCTTCGCATCCACAAATCCTACGTTATTGCACTAAACAAAGTTAAATCTATTGAAGGAAACCGTGTCCAGATACAATCTTATACTATTCCGATTGGAAGAAACTACAGTAAAGATGTAAAAACTAAAATTCTGGAATAAATATCATTTCATTTCTCATTTTCTAACACGGTAAAAATTAACACATTGTTGAAAAAATGATGTTGTTGGTTTAAATTTAACATTATTTGTGCCTTTTTATTTTTTTTTGATATACTTAACAAATATATTTACGGTCTTCAAAAAACAATAAATTAAAAATTAACCTTATTACAATTATGAGTTCAGAAAATGTGCAAACCAAATGGGGGCAATTTATCTCATTGATAATCGTCTTCTTCTTTTGGGGTTTTGTTGGATCTGCCAACGATATCTTAATTCCGGTATTTAAAAAAGTATTTACTTTATCTCAGGTCCAATCACAGCTAGTTGCATGGGCTTTCTACGTTTCTTACTTTGTAGGATCGATAATCTTCTTTTTAGTTTCTTTAAAAGTAGATGTTTTACAAAAGTTTGGATATAAAAAAACACTTTCAGCAGGTTTGATTCTTTCTGCAGTAGGTTCATTTTTATTCATTCCAGCCGCTACAATGGAAAGTTTTCCTTTTTTCTTAACAGCTTTATTTACTGTTGGTTTAGGATTTTCAATTCAACAAATTGTAGCCAATCCTTTAGCGATTAAAATGGGAAGCCCTGCAACAGGAGCGCACCGTTTAACGTTAGCAGGAGGTATTAACTCTTTTGGAACAACTATTGGAGCTATCTTATTAGGGATCGCCTTATTTGGGATGGGAGATGACAAGAAAACTTCACTTTCATTAGAAGATATCAAATTACCATTTATCATCTTAGGTCTTGCTTTTATATTAGTAGCTATTTTCATGAACTTCTCTAAAATTGAAGATCCTGCAAAAGAGGAGGAAGAAGTAGTTAAAGTAGCACACGAAAAATTCAACATTTTAGATTACCCACAACTATATTTGGGAATGTTAGGTATCTTTATCTATGTTGGAACTGAGGTAACTATCATCAGTAACTTACCAGCTTTGTTGCATACTGCTGAATTTGGTAACGTTTTAGAAGATGCCATTGCACCATTTATTGCCCTTTATTGGGGAAGTTTAATGATTGGCCGTTGGAATGGTGGAGTAAACGTTTTCAACACATCAAACCTTGTAAATACTGCCCTTAAATTCATCGTTCCTGCTATAGCTTTTGGAGTAATTATTGGTGCTAATATTTTTGCCGGACATGATGTTTCTTCATTTTACATCTATCCAATTTGGATCTTGCTATTTATCGCTGTAAGTTTTGTGGGGGGTAAAAATGCCGGAAAAACTTTAATGCTTTTTGGCATATCAGGTGTATTAATGATGTTGATTGGCTTGGTTTGTCCAGATCCTTCTATTGCAAAATTCTTCTTTATTTCTGGAGGTTTATTCTTATCTATCATGTGGCCTTCTATCTTCGATTTAGCCATTGCAGGTTTAGGAAAAAACACTGGAAAAGCCTCTTCATTTTTAATTATGATGATTCTTGGAGGAGGGGTTATTCCTTTAGTTCAGGGAAGTATTTGTGATATTGATCTAACAAGTCCAGAAGGTATTTTCGGAATCACGTGGACACATTTCTCTTATATCGTTCCATTAATTGGTTTTGCATACTTAGGATTCTACGGATACTACTGTCCTAAAATTTTAAAAAGACAAGGAATCAATCACGTTGAAGGTGGCGGCGGAGGTCATTAAAACATAAAAATAAAACATAAAAAAATCCCAAATTTCAATTTTTACTAATTGAGATTTGGGATTTTTTTTAGCTTAATACGCAGTCAATTGTATTCTATTTTTCCGTCATGATGTTACTCAGATTCTTTTTAAAAATCGCCTTATTTTGCTCTGATAATGTATAAACCACATCTTTATCAGCATGAACAATAATTTTAGCTATATTAGCTTCTAAAAGCGCTTTAGGATCTTTAATTTTTAGTGTACAGGCACCATCAAAGAATCCATCATCTTCAATTGTCTTTCTTGCCTCAATTACAGTTCCATCATTTAAAACAGCTGAAATTGTCATTTCTTTATTCAAAGTTTTAGAATAAAAACCATCCATTACCAACAATAAGCGGTACGAATTTTTCATCTCTGGACCTTTGAACTCGTGGCGTGTAATATTATATCTCAGCCCTTTTGCGAGTGTCTGAAACTTTACCGTACAGTCTAATTCAAAAGTGGCGACATCACCCGCCTCATTTACTGATTTCAAAACCCTCGCTTGTGCATTTACCTGCAAACCAGCTACTAAAAACAAAAACATTACTAGTACTTTTTTCATATGTAGGTTATTTTTAAGAATAAAAATATAAAAAAAATCGCCACCTTTCACAAGAAAGATGGCGATTCTATGTAATGTTTAAATCGTATTACTTATTTCCTTTTTCGAAATCAGCAACAAACTGAGCTAAACCAATATCTGTTAACGGGTGTTTCAATAATCCTGCAATTGCAGAAAGTGGACCTGTCATAACATCTGCACCAATTTTAGCACAGTTGACAATATGCATTGTATGACGTACAGAAGCTGCTAAAATTTGAGTTTCGTATCCGTAATTATCATAAATTAATCTAATCTCTTCGATTAAATTCAAACCATCTGTAGAAATATCATCTAAACGACCAATAAAAGGAGAAACATATGTCGCACCTGCTTTTGCAGCCAATAAAGCTTGTCCGGCAGAAAACACAAGTGTTACGTTTGTTTTAATTCCTTTATCCGAAAAATATTTTGCAGCCATTACACCTTCTTTTGTCATAGGTAATTTCACTACGATTTGGTCGTGCAATTCAGCTAATTCTTCACCTTCTTTGATCATTCCGTCATAATCCAACGCATTTACTTCAGCACTTACATCACCTTCTACAAGATTACAGATGTCAACATAATGCTTCAAAATGTTGTTTTTCCCGGTAATACCTTCTTTTGCCATCAATGACGGATTAGTTGTTACACCATCTAAAACACCTAATGCTTGTGCTTCTTTAATTTGCGCTAAATTAGCTGTATCAATAAAAAATTTCATAATATATTTAAATTAATTGTGTTGAGTATTTTGGGCGTGACCCAATCCCGATAACTATCGGGAGGACTTTCGGCTATATCTTTCGCTCCGTTTCACTTCACAAAAAGATACCGCCTCAAATATATTCACCGAACCCCTATAAACAATAAAAGTTAAGTGAAGTAATCCTTCACGCAAGTTCGGTGCAAAATTACAACTTATAATGATTCATTAACATTTTTTCATAAACTTTATCCGGTAGAGCACGTTTTAACACGATCGAAAATTTCTGCATAAAGACACCAACTTTGTAATGTACTTTTGGGTTTTTCTGCTGCATAATTTTAAAAATCGCCTCTGCCATTTCATTCGGATTACTGCCTGCATCAACATGATCATTCATCGTTGCAAGCGTATCTCCATAAACTTTCTCATAAGCAGATCCCTCAATAACAGGCGCATGATAACGCCCTGAAGCAATATTTGTAGCAAAATCACCTGGCGCCACATTGGTAATATCAATTCCAAAAGATTTTACTTCCATTCGCAAAGCTTCAGTAATTAATTCCAAAGCTCCTTTTGAGGCAGAATAAACACTTCTGTAAGGCAATCCCATATAACCTGCAATTGACGTTATATTAATAATCAAACCCGATTTTTGCTCACGCATTTGTGGCAAAACAGCTTTCATTACTTCGATCGGTCCAAAAAAATTAGTCTCAAAATTGTTTTTGATTTCTTCCATCGGAATTTCTTCTAATGGACCTGTAATTCCAACACCTGCATTATTAATTACAACATCTAATCGTCCGGAAACTTCAATAATCTTTGCAACAGCAGAATGAATCGATTCTGTATTACGTACATCTAAAGTCAATAATGGAAAAATAGAATTAAGAACTTTTTCAGGATTTCTACTCGTTCCGTAAACAACGAAACCTTTTTTATGCAAAAATTCTCCAATAGATTTTCCAATCCCTGAGGATCCTCCGGTAATTAAAACGACTTTACTCATTTTGAAAAGTTATGTATTATGGGGTTATACGTTATGAGTTGAAGCAGATAAGTTAAATTTTTACCGTTTAACAAATAACTTCTAACTTCTGAAAGGTCCAAAAATAAAAAAATCCTCCCGAAGGAAGACTACTTTTGTTTTAAATCTAAAAAATAAAAAATGGCAAGCGACCTACATCGCACCGCTCAACCACGTACCCTTGCTATGTTCCCATCCTGGGGGAGTCTGCAGGAGCTGGTCGTGTAGGACTTGCCGGTGCAAATATACAATCTTTTTATATTTTTGCAAGAGCTTTGTTGCTATAAAAATATCGTCGTATATTGGCTTATTCAAATTTTTAACTATGAAAAAATATAACTTCCTAACTGTCATTTTATTAGGAATCACATTAATTGGATGTGGAGATAAAAATAAAGGTGAAAATTCTTTTTTTACTATCGATGATTCTGCTTTTCCAGCACATTTTCTGCCTCAAGAAGCCGTTTCGATCACCATTTTAAATCCAAATGCAAAGGAAATTGATAGCATTGCTTACTTCGTTAACGACAAAAAAGTTGGAAGTACAAAAGATGCAGAAAAATTCAAATTTGAATTAAAAGATCAAAAACTAGGCTACCAATATTTAAAAGCTACTGTTTATTTTGGATCTGATTCGTCAGATGCAACCAAACGAATTGAATTAGTTTCTAACGTTGAGCCAAAATTATTAAATTATAAAATCGTCAATACTTATCCTCATGACACAAAAGCTTTTACTGAAGGTTTAGAATTTCATGACGGTGTTTTATTCGAAAGTACCGGTCAGGAAGGCGCATCCTACTTTAGATCATACGATTACAAAACCGGAAAAATATTCAATCAGGTAGATCTTCCTAAAAAATATTTTGGAGAAGGAATAACTTTTATTAATGGTAAAATCTACCAATTGTCATGGAGAGAAAAAACCGGTTTTATTTATGATGAAAAAACCTTAAAGCTAGAAAAAACCTTTACATATGACAAAGATATTGAAGGCTGGGGAATGACACATGACGACAAATACATCTACCACTCTGACGGAACAGAGAAAATCTGGAAAATGGATCCAAGTAATCAAAAACTAATTGATTACGTTAATGTGTACTCAGGTACTTCAAAAATAAAAGCCATTAACGAATTAGAATTAATCAACGGAAAATTCTATGTAAATGTTTGGCAAAAAGATGCTATTGCAGTTGTAAACCCAACTTCTGGGGCTGTTGAAGGAATTTTAAACATGTCAGGATTACGTAAATTTATCAAACATCCGGAAGCAGAGGTTTTAAACGGAATTGCCTATAATCCAGCAACAAAAACAATATTCGTAACTGGAAAATATTGGGAAAAAATGTTTGAAATAACAGTTTCAGAATAAATTAAAATAAACCCCAATATTTTAAATTCCAAATTCCAATTTTAAATACAAATTTCACAGATTTCACGAATTATTTAGTGTTAATTTGTGAAATTTGTGTTTTATAACAATATCAACATATGATTACTTTAATAACCAATATAAAAGAATTGCTTCAGGTACGTGAAACTTCAGTTTCTAAAGTTTCAGGAGCCGAAATGGCCATTCTTCCAACTATTAAAAATGCTTTTTTAATTTTAAAAGACAACTTGATTGAAGATTTTGGATCAATGGATAATCTTCCAGAAATCAAAGCAGATACCATTATTGATGCAACAGGGCGAATTATTTTACCTTCTTGGTGTGACAGCCATACGCATATTGTATACGCAGGAAATCGCGAACAGGAATTTGTTGACAGAATCAATGGTTTTACCTATGAGGAAATTGCCAACCGTGGTGGTGGAATTTTAAACTCGGCCAAAAAACTCAACGAAACTTCTGAAGAAGAAATTTACGACCAATCCAAACTTCGATTAGAAGAAGTCATGCACTTAGGAACCGGAGCTGTCGAGATAAAATCAGGTTACGGACTTACTACTGAAGGAGAATTAAAAATGCTGCGCGTTATTAAAAAACTGGCAGAAAATTATCCAATTGCAATTAAAGCCACTTTTTTAGGAGCACATGCTTTTCCAGTGCATTACAAGGAAAACAAGCAAGGCTATATTGATGAAATTATAACCAATATGCTTCCTGAAATCGCCCAAAACAAATTAGCTGATTATATTGATGTTTTTTGTGAAACAGGTTATTTTTCTATAGAAGAAACAGAAAAAATCATGGAAGCTGGAATTCAATTCGGTTTAACACCAAAAATCCATGTGAATCAATTCAATTCTATTGGAGGAATTCAGTCTGGAATCAAATTTAAAGCCCTTTCTGTCGATCATCTTGAAATTATGAACCCAGAAGACATTGAAGCCTTAAAAAACACTGAAACGATGCCTGTTGCTTTACCATCCTGTTCTTACTTTTTAAGCATTCCATATACGCCTGCCCGTGAAATGATAAAAGCAGGACTTCCTTTAGCCTTAGCAACAGACTTCAACCCTGGCTCTACTCCCTCGGGAAATATGAATTTTGTAGTTGCAACGGCTTGTATTAAAATGAAAATGACTCCGGAAGAAGCCATTAACGCAGCCACTATAAACGGCGCTTACGCAATGGGACTTTCTGAAACCCATGGAAGTATTACAAAAGGCAAAAAAGCCAATTTTATCCTGACAAAACCAATTTCGTCTTATTACCAGATTCCGTATGCGTTTGGCAGCAATTTAATTGAAAGCGTTTTTCTTGAAGGAGCAATTTTAAACTAATCAAAAAATATCCCAATAAAAAAAGGTCTGTGAAAAACTTCACAGACCTTTAATATTTTAGTGGTATTGTATCCCGCTGGGATTATCTTAAAGAGAAACTAGTTTTAGAAACTAACTCATCATTATCAAAAACATTGATAAAATAAGTTCCTTTTTCGAAATCTTTACCAATTAAGTCTTCAGAAACCTGAACCGTTTTATTTTCATATTTAACGGTAGTTTTAAAACTGTAAGTCAAAGTATTATCTCCAAAAGTCTCTGTTTTCTTATCTCCTAAAACATTGTTTTTACTGTCGATAACTTGTACATAATACGTTTTATCTCCAGATTTAGCGATTGAATTTTCAGCAATTGTAAAACTAACTTTTAATACGTCCGCACGGCTTGCTTTATCTGTTTCAACTTGTTTACCAGAACCTTTTACTTTGTAAGCAATAGTTTTAGTGTTTAAAACTGATAATTTAGAACCTTTTTCAACTGTTTTAGCTAGTTCTTCGTTTTGACCAACTAATACTTCGTTATACTTTTTAGACTCACCTAAAACCACAATAGTACTATCTCTTTGAACTGTCAAAACACCATTTTGTTTTTTCAATTCGTCGTTTTCAGCAACTAAAGTTTTCATTTTACCTTGCATTGCCTGAACCTGAGATCTGTATTTAGACACATCTCCTTTAGATTTATTCAAATCGTCCATCAACGCTACTACTTTATCTCTTTCCTGGATTAACTCATCAGACATTGATGTGTTTTCAGCGATAGCAGCATCATACGTTGCTTTCAATTCTTGCAAATCTTTCATAACAGATTCTTTCTCCGTCATGGTGGTTGTAAGTTCTGTCTTAACTACTTCTGTATCAGAAGACAATTTAAAAATATACACTAAGCTACCAATAAGTAGGACTGCTAAAACTGCGATTACCGCTTTTAGACTTGAGTTGTTGTTCTTTGGGTTTTCCATATTTAAATAATTTTCTTTAAAACAAATTTAAGAATTAATATATCCTAATAACGTAAGTTAATACAATTATATTATTTTTGGACAATAATTTTTTTTTATGGAGAAATTAATTCCTTTTACTGTTAATGATTTAGCAAAAGTCACAAATCACCGAAGTGGCGAAATAAAGTTTGGAGAGAAGATGATTGTTATTCCGAAAGGTGCTGACAAACTTGCTTTTCTAAAAGAAAGTGAGGCTAAATATGTACTTTTGGGAATTCCTGAAGATATTGGCGTGCGTGCAAACTACGGTAGACCCGGAGCGGCATCGGCATGGCAATCTGCCATAAAAAGTATTGCCAATATTCAGCATAATCGTTTTTGCAAAGGCAGCCAAATTATTGTTTTGGGCCAAATAAATGTTGCAGAAGAAATGCGTGACGTTGAGAATCTTGATTTTAATGACATAGACGACCGTTCCAAACTAAGTCAGTTAGTAGAGAAAATTGATAAGGAAGTTTCCCATATTATTTTCAACATTATAAAAGCAGGCAAAACACCAATTATTATAGGCGGAGGACATAATAATGCTTACGGAAATATAAAAGGTTCGGCTTTAGCCAAAGGAAAACCTATAAATGCCATTAATTTTGATGCCCATTCTGATTTTAGAATTTTAGAAGGGCGTCACAGCGGAAACGGTTTCTCTTATGCTTATGAAGAAGGTTTCCTGAAAAAATATTTCATTTTTGGGCTTCATGAAAATTATACATCGAAAAGCGTTCTTGATATTATTAAAAAATTAGAAGATCGTGTTCGCTATAATACTTATGATAGTGTAAACATTCGAAAAGAAAAGGAATTCAACAAAGAAATGATCATGGCTTTAGATTTCATCAAAAATGATTCTTTCGGTATTGAAATTGATTTGGATGCCATCCCAAATATCGCCAGTAGCGCTATGACTATAAGTGGTTTCTCTGTAGAAGAGTTAAGACAGTTTGTCTCTTTCTTTGGGCAACATAAAAATGCTGCCTATTTGCATATTTGCGAAGGAGCTCCGGATTTAGCTGATTCTCCAAATAACAATTTAATAGGAAAATTAATTGGCTATCTTGTAACCGATTTCATTAAGGCCAACAACGAAAAAATCTAATCTAAACTAAAATTTTCACCGCTGATAATTAATGAATTTCCCAAATAAACCCCAATTCAAATAAACGATTGGTCGAATAAACCTATCTTTGCACAGAATTTTAGTACTTTAAACTAAAATCTTAATACCTAAGATATGTTATTCGAAGATTTATCACTTTCAAAAAGTATACAAAAAGCCGTATTTGAAGAAGGCTACCTAAACCCCACACCTATTCAGGAACAATCTATTCCGATCGTTTTATCGGGAAGAGATTTAATTGGTTGTGCACAAACAGGTACAGGAAAAACAGCGGCATTTGCTATTCCAATTATACATCAGTTACACCGAATTGTAGGCTCATCAAAAAAAGCCAAACAAATTCGTGCTCTTATAGTTACACCTACACGTGAATTAGCGGTTCAAATTGGACAAAGTTTTGATACTTATGCTAAATACACGAACCTAACTCAATTGACCATTTTTGGAGGAGTTTCTCAAAATCCTCAGGTGGATACTTTAAAAAATGGTGTTGACATTCTGGTAGCAACACCAGGAAGATTATTAGACTTACAAAAACAAGGATTTCTTGATTTGGACCATTTACACACCTTGGTTTTAGATGAAGCTGATCAGATGTTGGATATGGGTTTTATAAACGATGTAAAAAAGATCGTAAAATTAACGCCTAAAAATCGTCAAACCTTATTGTTTTCTGCAACAATGCCAATTGCGATTCGCGAACTGGCCGAAATGTTCCTTCAGGATCCTGCAAAAGTAGAAGTTTCTCCTGTTTCATCAACTGCTGAAACTGTAGAGCAACGTGTTTATTTTGTTGAAAAAACAGAGAAAAGAAATTTATTATATCATTTAATAAAAAACGAAGACTTATCAAATGTATTGGTTTTTTCAAGAACCAAACATGGGGCAGATAATGTCGTAAAAGCACTTCGTAAGAAAGATATTCCTGCTGAAGCCATTCATGGTGACAAATCTCAAAATGCAAGACAACGTGTTTTGGATGCCTTTAAAAACAAAGAAGTTGGCGTTTTGGTTGCTACTGATATTGCGGCCAGAGGAATCGATATTGATCAATTACCCTATGTAATCAACTTTGATTTACCTAATATTCCTGAGACATACGTTCACCGAATTGGTAGAACCGGACGTGCAGGAAATGGCGGAATTGCTATTTCATTCTGTGGTAAAGATGAAGAACCCTACTGGAAAGATATTCAAAAATTGATAAAAGTAGACGTAAAAATAATTACGGATCATCCTTATCCATGGCATTCAGGAAGTCCTGAAGCAACGGCTGAAAAACCTAAAAATTCAAACCGAAGCGGCGGCGCTCATAAATCAAGAAAATCAAATGCTTCTAAGCAAAACAAAAAACGTTGGTATTAACCAACGTTTTTTGTTTCTTTTATTAAATAGCTTATAATTTTAAATAGCTTAATTGGCTCAAACGGTTTTACTATAATATCGTTTATTCCCGACGAAATAGCTTCATCTGTAATTTCATCCTTATCAAAAGCTGTTAGTGCCACAATCGGTGTTGTTATTCCCTTTAAACGAATTCTTTTAGTGGTTTCAAATCCGTTCATCAATGGCATATTAATATCCATTAAAATGAGATCAAAATCTTCTTTCTCAATAATATCCAGCGCACCAAAACCATCATCAACTACTTTGCATGCATAATTGTTTTTTTCGATAATCTTCTTTGTAACCAATTGGTTAATCAGATTATCTTCGACAATTAAGATTTTATAAACCTCACTTGATGTTAAATCCACCTCTATTTCATTGATGATTTTTTTCGTTTTTTGTGGGTCATATTCAAACGGAATTACAAACGAAAATGAAGTTCCTTCACCAATATTGCTTTCCAGATTAATTTTACTTCCAAACAATCCTAAAAGTCGCTTTACGATACTCAGCCCTAATCCAGTACCTTGATAATCCTCCTCCTTTCTTCCGACCTGAACAAATTTCTCAAAAATTTTGTTCTGATCAACAACTGCAATACCAACACCATTATCTTTAATATGGAACTCTAAAAAATAAAATTTCTCTTCTACTTTATTCAAATTCACAATAATTTCTACTTCTCCGTCTTTCGTAAATTTTAATGCATTACTAACCAAATTCATTAAAATTTGCGCCAGCCTTAATTTGTCCCCAATAAGATATTCGGGAATACACGGATCAATATAAACCTTGATTTTGTTATTATTTTTTTGAGAAAGAAAAGAAAGTGAATTTTTAATCATTGTAATTTCATCCGAAATATTGAATGTCAGATTTTCAAGGATAACTTTATTCTCTTCAATTTTATTAATCTGTAAAATATCATTTACTAAAGAAAGTAAGTATCGTGCAGAAAACTTTAAGGAACTTAAATGTTGACTTTGTGCCAATTCTTTATGCTCTTCAAGCAGCATATTTGTTATCCCCACAACACCATACAAGGGAGTACGCAATTCGTGGCTTATAGTCGAAATAAATTGTGTTTTAAGGAGAGAAGCTTCCTCTGCAACTTCTTTTGCTTGTAATAGCTCTAGATTATGTTTCTTTTTAAATCTGATATTCTTTATCAATGTAATTATCAAAACAAGAAGAATAAGAGAAACTAAAACAAAAAGTATTACAATGATTCTGGATTTTTTAAGACTTTGAGATTGCGAAATTTTTTCACTCTCAATTTTATCAATTTGCCTTTTGTATTCATCCAATTCCAGATTAAAACCAGCAATAGAAGCTTTTTTAAGCTTTTCCTGATTATACAATTCTTCTGTAATCTGATTATAGGTCGTTAGGTTATCATAAGCTTCTTTAAATTTCTTTGTTTTAGTTAAAAACTTTGAATATTCTAAATGTGCGTAAGACAAGTCTGATTTTTCATCACTGTTTTGTCCTGCAGCAATGGCAGATAAAAAATAAGCATTCGCTGTATCATTATTACTAAAATAACTTGAATACATTCCATTAAGCATATTTACGACGATCTCGGTAGATTCATCGCCATACTTTTCAATATTATTACCGACAAATTTCAAATAAGGATAACCCTCTTTAAATTTTCCGATATCAAAATAAGCCCAGGCAATATTAACATTCGTAAAATACACCTGACTCATATCATTAATCTTCAAACTGTAAGCTATTGATTTTTTATAATAGTCAATTCCTTTATCAAACTGTTTTTTTTCAAAACAAAATATATTTCCTAAATTATTATGAAGGCTATATTTAATAGAGTCGTTGTTTGTCTTATTTGCGTAATTCAAACTTTTATTATAGAAAAAAATAGCCTTATCAAACTCTGATAATTCATTATAATTACCAGCAATTATCTTATAAGACTTCGCAATTAAATAATTGTTTTTTGATGCCGTAGCATAGTTCAAAGCTACTCTTGAAGTAATTAGTGATTTTTCAAAATTTGCATCTTTAAAATCATCCCAAGCCTGCTGAACCAGTTTATTAATTTTAGCATCTGAGATAACTTCCGACTGCGCATTAGCTGAATTGACAAAGCAATTCAGAAACAACATAAGAAGGAAAAAAATCCGCATACGGGACATAGGTCGGCTAATTTTCTCAAATATACACTTAAAAATAAAAAAAAGCTGTATTTCCATTAAAAATACAGCTTTTCTTTATTTTTCTTATCCTCTTTAACCTTAACTAAATCAAGGAGGTGAAGAGTACTTTATACTTTATTCTTCCAAATTAGCTGCTGCTAATTCTTTATTATTTTCCCATTGTCCAACAACAGAAGTTGCAAGAGCATTTCCTAGTACATTCGTAGCACTTCTAAACATATCGCAAAAGTGATCAATCGGTAAAATCAATGCAATTCCTTCAACAGGAATATCAAACATACCACACGTTGCCGCAACTACTACTAAACTAGCTCTTGGCACACCTGCAATTCCCTTACTAGTTAACATTAAAACTAAAAGCATTACCATTTGAGTTCCTAAATCTAAATGAACACCATAAAATTGCGCAATAAAAATACTGGCAAAGGTCATGTACATCATACTTCCGTCCAAATTAAACGAATAACCAAGCGGCAACATAAAAGATACTACTTTATCTTTTACACCAAATGCCTCTAATTCCTCCGTTAATTTTGGAAAAACAGCTTCACTACTTGTTGTTCCAAAAGCAATTGCTAATGGTCCTAAAATACGTTTTAACAACTCAGTCATTCTTCCTTTTAAGAAGATATATCCAATTGCAATTAAAAGAACCCACAATGTACTTATTCCAATCAAAAATGATCCAAAGAATTTAAAATAAGTAAGCACTAACTCCTCTGCATCTCTAATAGCAAAAACTCCCGCAATGGCTCCAAAAACTCCAATTGGAGCGAAGTTCATTACATAATTCACCATTCTCAATACAATATGAGAAGCTTTATCTAAAGCATTTATTACCGGTTTTACAGTACTTCCCAGTGAAGCTGCTGCCAATCCAAAAAAGATAGAAAATATTACAATTTGTAAAATCTCATTGGTTGCCATTGCTTCAAATAAACTTTTAGGAACGATGTGCTCTACAAAATTCTCAACAGAAAGTATTTTAGTTTTACCCGTTACTTCTGAAGCAGCTGCCATATCAACATGGTCTAGTTTTAAACCTACACCTGGTTGCAAAACATTTACATAAAACAACCCAATTAATAAAGATATAAAAGATGCCGTAAAAAACCATGCAAGCGCTTTTCCTCCAATTCTTCCAACCGTTTTAATATCTCCCAATTTTGCAATTCCCACTACCAAAGTAGTGAATACTAAAGGTGAAATAATCATTTGTACCAAACGAATAAAAATGGTTGCAAGCATTTTTATTTTATTACTAAACGATTGTGCAGCTTCAGGCGAAATATAATTGTGCAATATAATTCCTAAAGTTGCTCCCAGAACCATAGCAATTATAATCTGCCCTGTTAATCCTGAAAGAAATGATTTTTTTTTGGTTTCTGTAACTTGTTGCATTAATCTGTTTGTTTTAAATTAAAATATTAAGACCCTCACTGTCTTAACTTTTATTAATATGTTTTGTTGATCAGGTAAAAATCAGCCAAAACAATCGCTGCCATTGCTTCAACAATTGGCACTGCGCGAGGTACTACACAAGGATCATGACGACCTTTACCGGTCATTGGTGTAATATTTCCTTTATTATCTAATGAATCTTGTGTCTGCATGATAGTCGCAACAGGTTTGAAAGCTACTCTAAAGTAGATATCCATTCCGTTACTTATACCACCCTGAATTCCACCTGAAAGATTTGTTTTTGTAGTTCCGTCCGGATTGTATAAGTCATTATGCTCGCTTCCTTTCATTTCTGATCCTGAAAAACCACTTCCGTATTCAAAACCTTTTACGGCATTGATAGAAAGCATTGCTTTTCCCAATTCAGCATGTAATTTATCAAAAACAGGTTCTCCTAAACCAACCGGCACATTTTGAATTACACATGAAACAATTCCTCCAACAGTATCTCCCTGTTTACGGATATTACGAATATATTCTTCCATAACTGCTGCCGATTTTTCATCAGGACAACGAACAGGATTGCTTTCAATTTTTGAAAAATCCAAATCCTGATAAGGTGTATCTAAATGAATTGGTCCAACAGAAGAAACGTAAGCATTAATTTTAATTTCAGGCAGCATTTGTTTTGCAATAGCACCAGCTACTACTCTACTTGCTGTTTCACGGGCAGAACTTCTTCCGCCTCCACGATAGTCACGAAAACCATACTTCTGATCGTATACATAATCAGCATGGCTTGGTCTGTAGTTATCTTTTATATGAGAGTAATCGTCTGATTTTTGATTCGTATTCGGGATAATAAAACCAATTGGAGTACCAGTTGTTTTTCCTTCAAAAATTCCAGATAAAAACTGAACTGCATCTGGTTCTTTTCTTTGGGTTACAATTGCTGATTGTCCTGGTTTTCTTCTAGACATTTCAACCTCAATTGCTTCTAAGTCAAGTTCAATTCCTGATGGACATCCATCTATAATTCCGCCTAAAGCTTCACCATGAGATTCTCCAAATGTTGTAACTTTATATAGGTTGCCGTAGCTATTTCCTGCCATTGTAATTTGTTTTGAGCAAATGTAAGTTTTATGAATTAAATTAAAAAATTTAAAGTTGGTATTATTAAGTAAAGACTAAGTTGAATAAAAATCATAATTTATTAAAATTGAAGCCAAATTGGTAACCTTTTGATAAAATGAAACTGACTCAAGTTTCTTTTATTTGCTAAACTTCAAATCAGGAAAAATTGAAAAAAAGAAATGTCGAGTTAGTTGTTCTTTCAGATGTTCACCTAGGAACTTATGGAAGCCATGCTAAAGAATTAAACAACTATTTATCAAGCATTAAACCCAAAACTTTAGTCCTAAACGGAGACATTATTGATGCCTGGCAATTTAGAAAATCCTATTTCCCAAAAGCACATTTAAGAGTCATTCAACGAATTATAGGAATGGCTTCTAAAGGTACAAAAGTGTATTACATCACTGGAAATCATGATGAAATTCTACGTAAATTCAGCGATATGAATATGGGAAATTTTGCACTTCTCGATAAATTAGTTTTAGATCTGGATGATAAAAAAGCCTGGATTTTTCATGGAGATGTCTTTGATGCTTCTGTACAACACTCTAAATGGATTGCAAAATTAGGCGGATTAGGATACGACTATTTAATCCTGAGCAACCGTTTTGCAAATTGGTGCCTGGCCAAATTAGGACGCGAACCTTATTCGTTTTCTAAAAAGATAAAAGCAAGTGTTAAAAAAGCTGTGAAATTTATTTCCGATTTCGAAACAACAGCAACCGATTTGGCAATAGAAAAAAATTACGATTATGTAATTTGTGGACATATTCATGAACCAAAAATTATCACCAAAGAAAACAAACACGGATCAACTTTATATCTAAACTCCGGAGATTGGGTAGAAAATTTAACCGCCCTTGAATACCACAAAAAACGCTGGAAATTATTTTCCTATGCCGAATCAAATTTGACTGAAGAAGAAGAAAATTTATTCGAAATGGAAGATATTTTAACCTCCCAGATAATAACTTCAATGATTATTAAAAAGTAAAATATTAAACACCAAAGAGTTACCTGTCTCACTAGCCTTCTTCTCTTAAAAAACACTTTTACCAAGGATAAAAATGTGAATTATATAACAATTTTAAAAAGTATTATACGTTTTATCATTTCGTATAAAACTACATTTGAAAAAAATTAATAACCATTTTTATGAAAAAAATCATTTTATCAGCCATTATGCTATTTGGATTAGCGTTTACAGCTCAGGCACAAGACATTGCTAAAAACGCTCTTGGATTACGCTTAGGAGACAATAACGGATTTGGAGGAGAAATATCGTACCAAAGAGGATTAAACGACAAAAACAGACTTGAGTTCGATTTAGGATGGAGAAACAGCAGTGATGTTGACGCTATTAAAGCAGTTGGTCTTTACCAATGGGTTTGGAATATCGACGGAGGTTTTAATTGGTACGCTGGTGTTGGTGCTGGTATCGCTGCCTGGGATCATGATTATTATAACGGAAATGTTAAATATAATGACAGCGGAACTTACGTTTTTGCAGCAGGTGATATCGGTATCGAATATGGCTTTAAAGAAGTGCCAATTCTATTATCTTTAGACGCAAGACCTGAAATTGGTTCAGGATATTACGACGATGACAACTTTGGATTTGATGTTGGTTTAGGAATCAAATTCAAATTCTAAAATAAAATTAAAAAATAATTGTAAAAGAAAACCTGTCGCTTTAATTACGACAGGTTTTTTTATGTTTTTCATCAAGAAAAAGATTATCATCCTAAACGAAGTCGAAGGCTTAGAAATCCTGACTTCATCTAATCTTATTTAATAATAATCTCCTTTTTCGAACGTACTTTTACAACCGTATAAGGATAAGTAATTACCTGCATCGTCATAGCATCCGGAGCCGGACTGTTTTCTTTGACAGTGATAATGATATTTTTATCGGTTTCTTCTACTTTTTCAACACCAATAGAATAACCTCCAGTATTTTTCTCTCCCATGTTTAAAATAACATAGTTAGAATTACTAATATCGGCTTGTTTCATTTTATCAGCCAAAAGAGGATCATTTTCCAACATTTTGATCTCATTTGGTTCTGTCAAAATCTCATAAAATTTGATATTTCCACCACCGTCAGATTGCGCTGTCAAAACTTCATATAATGCATTTGAATCTGATGTTTTTTTTGCTCCGCAAGAAATTAAAACAAAAACTGCTAAAACCGAAATTACTTTTTTCATTATCGCCTATTTTTAAGATGAATGTTTTTCATGTTTATAGTCATCAATTGCTCTTTGATACAATGCTTCATACTTTGGCAATATATTTTTGATATCGAATTTCTTCGCTACTTCGAGAGCATTCTCTTTAAACTGATTTAAAACAGCATCGTCTTCCAGAATTTTAATAGCATTTGCAGCCATTTCTTCCACATCTCCTACATTACTCAAATAACCTGAAAAACCATCAAAATTAACTTCTGGCAAACCTCCCGAATTACTTGAAATTACCGGAACACCACATGCCATGGCTTCTAACGCTGCCAAACCAAAACTTTCTGTCTCAGACGGAAGTAAAAACAAATCTGTCAGGCATAAAATTTTATCGATTTCATTACTGTTGCCAAAGAAAATTACTTTGTCGTAGATTCCCAGTTCCATACATAAAACTTCTGCTTTCTCTTTCTCAGGACCATCACCAACCATCATTAATTTAGCAGGCATCACTTTCTGAATGTTATAGAAAATTTTAATAATATCCGGAATACGTTTTACCTTTCTAAAGTTACTAATATGGGTAATAATACGCTCATTTTCCTTCGCCATAACATAACGATGGCAAGGTGCAGTTGGGTCTGTCTTTACTTTATCCAGCTCAATAAAATTCGGAATTACCTTTATTTTATTCTTGATTTTGAATAATTTCAACGTATCATCTTTCAAACTCTGCGAAACCGAAGTCACATAGTCTGATTTATTGATACTAAAAGTAACTGCTGGTTTATAAAACGGGTGATTCCCTACCAGCGTAATATCTGTTCCGTGAAGCGTTGTAATCATCGGAAGATTAATTCCTTCGTTTTTCAGCATTTGCTTGGCCATATACCCCGCATACGCGTGTGGAATTGCATAATGAACATGAAGAACTTCTATTTTATATAATTTTACCATATCAACCAATTTACTTGACAAAGCCAATTCATAAGGCTGATAATGGAAAAGAGGATATTCAGGAACGTTTACTTCGTGATAATGAACATTAGGATTCAAAAGTGCCAGTCTAACCGGCTGACTGTAGGTAATAAAGTGTATTTCGTGTCCGCGTCTGGCTAATTCGAGGCCTAATTCTGTGGCTACAACCCCACTACCACCAAATGTCGGATAACAAACTATTGCTATTTTCATGTATTAAATTTAGTACTACGAAAGTACTCAAAAATCACGTTTAATCTAAGCTTTCAATTGTTAGATTTTTGTGAATATTGGATTTGTCAGATAATTAGCTTTATTAGAATTTCAAATTATACCTCCGTAATTCTAAATGTCATCCTGAACAAGTTGAACGAGAAACCTGAATTTCTATATTTTAATGAATAACTTTTAACTTTTTTAAGGAGCAGAATTTTCATTTTCAAAAGAACGACTTGTCCCGCTGTCCGTTATATCTTTTGTGCCGAACCCCGGCACAAAAGGATATCACTCCCATCGGGGCTAGATTAGAGGTTTTTATTTTCATAAGAACAAGGTTTTCTCAATCTTGTCATCCTGACAAATTCTGGCAAACCTGAAACCTGAAACTTGAAACAATTCACATTCACATTAAACTAAAAAAAGGCATAAAACCTAAATTTCATGCCTTTCAAATATATTATAATTTTTCTCTTAGAAAAATCTGCTATGCCAACTGTCAGCAGCAGGAACTTCCCAGGATTCATTAAATTCTTCTATATTATTTACCAAATTATTAAACACAATCGTATTCTCAGAAACCGATTTATCTTTAACCATTTTCTTAAAATCGATTAATGTTTTATGTGCAATATGCTCCCCATTCTTAAAAGTCACGTTCATTTTATCTAATAAATCAACGTTATACTTTTTCTCCAAACTCTGAATAAATTCAACAGAGCTATCTATAGAACACCCTGTAGCAGCCTGCACTTCCTGATTTACAGCCAGAATAATAAATCGGTTGTATTTCAACAAATATGAAGCTTCTAAACTTGTTCCGTGTGCTGCCCATTCTTCCACAAAAGCTTTTAGGTCGGTTTCAATTTCAGAAAATTCTTCCTCAGAAAATTTTCTGTTTGATTGATAAATCCAAACTCTGGATTCACCAGGTAAATTTTCAAAAGGTATATACATTTTTAATTAAATTTAGTTTTTTTTTGTTTCAAGTTTCAGGTTTGAAATCTTAGAACCTTAGTGTCTTAGCAACTCAGAATCTTTTAAAGATCTTGTGCGTTTGCAATTAACTCTGCGATATCCATTACTTTAACCTGTCCTTCTTTTTCCTTATGTTTTATACCATCAGTTAACATGGTATTACAGAAAGGACAACCCGCTGCAATAATATCCGGTTGCACTTCCAATGCATCTTCCGTACGCAAAACATTCACTTCTTTATTTCCTGGTTCCGCATCTTTAAACATTTGTGCTCCACCAGCGCCACAACATAAACCGTTTGCTTTAGAACGCTTCATTTCGACTAATTCAACATCTAATTTCTGAATTAAATCTCTTGGTGCTTCATATACTTTATTCGCTCTTCCTAAATAACAAGGATCGTGAAAAGTGATTTTTTTTCCTTTAAACTGACCACCTTCAACAGTCAGTCTTCCATCATCAATTAATGACTTCAAAAACTCTGTATGATGAATTACATCATATTGACCTCCTAGTTCAGGATATTCATTTTTTAAAGTATTAAAACAATGCGGACAAGCCGTAACAATCTTTTTAGCTTCATAGGCATTTAAAACCTCGATATTCATCATAGCCTGCATCTGAAACAAAAATTCATTTCCAGCACGTTTTGCAGGATCTCCGGTACAACTCTCTTCTGTACCTAAAACTGCAAATGAAACATTCGTACGATTTAAAATACGCACAAATGCTTTAGTAATTTTTTTCGCTCTATCATCAAAACTTCCTGCACAACCTACCCAAAACAAAACTTCTGGTTGTTTTCCTTCGGCTAACATTTCAGCCATTGTTGGCACTACTAAACTTTCTGACATCTTCTTTTGTTGTTAAATCGGTTAATCGTTAAATTGGTTAATCGCACTCTCTACTATAACCCTACTAAAAAACCTAAATATTTTATTAAATCGATTAAACAAATAACCAATTAAATCTTTTCTAATTCTCGTTCTTCCAGTTCAATCTGTCTTGCTGACTGTATTGCCACGGTGCTCCATTATTTTCAATATTCGTCATCATAGCATTCAGTGACATCGGAGCAGCACTTTGTTCCATCACCAAATAACGACGCATATCCATAATAATAGACAATGGACTAATATTCACCGGACATTCTTCAACACAAGCATTACAAGAGGTACAAGCCCACAATTCTTCTGGTGTAATATAATCGTTTAATAACGTTTTATTATCTGGAACAAAAACACCTTTATTAGCATCTATGTTTTTACCCACTTCCTGTAAACGATCTCTTGTATCCATCATAATTTTACGAGGAGACAATTTCTTACCCGTTTGATTTGCCGGACAAGATGATGTACAACGTCCACATTCTGTGCAGGTGTAAGCGTTTAACAATTGAACCCAGTTTAAATCCTGAACATCACTTGCACCAAATTTACTCGGAGCAGCATTTTCATCTACCGGAGCCGCCGCAAACGGATCAGCATTTGGATCCATCATTAACTTCACTTCTTTTGTAACCGATTCTAAATTATCAAATTGCCCTTCTGGTTTCAAATTGGCAAAATACGTATTTGGAAAAGCTAAAAGAATATGCAAATGTTTTGAGAAGTACAAATAGTTCATAAAAACTAAAATACCTGCAATATGTAACCACCAGAAAGCTTCAAACAATATGGCAACCAACTCATTTGACATTCCATTAAAAATTGGAGCAATAAATTGGCTTATTGGAAAACTTCCTGCTTTGTGAAAATGCGAAAATCCTCCTGGTACATTTTGCAAATGCAAGTCGGCTGCATCCATGAATAAAAACAAAAGCATTAAAACTGTTTCGAAGTACAAAATATAATTCGCATCACTTTTAGGAAACCCATTCAAATCGGGATTAATGAAACGTTTCAATCGAATCACATTTCTTCTTATCCAGAAAACGGTAACAGCAAAGATTACCAATATTGCTAATATTTCAAAAGAAGCAATTAAAACATCATAAACTACACCTAAAAAAGGCGCGAAAATTCTATGAGTTCCAAATAATCCATCAATAATAATTTCAAGTAATTCAATATTTATGATAATAAACCCCACATATACTATGATATGTAATGCTCCCGCAACCGGACGTTTCACCATTTTAGATTGTCCAAGAGCAATCATAGCCATGTTTTTCCAACGTGCTTTTGGATTGTCCTTTCGATCTACATCTACTCCTAAATTTATGTTTCTAATGATTTTCTTTATACTTGAAGCAAAAAAACCAAAACCAGCTATCAGAAGTATAGCGAATAAAATATTATCTAAATAACTCATTCTTTATTATTTTTTTTCAGTTGTATTGGCATCTTCTGTAGGTGCAACGTATGGTTTGTTTTTCTTTCCAAAAAGAGAAACATTCACATAACGTGTTGGATATAAGCGAACATCCTGTAATAATAATTCAAGCTCTTTTGAAGTTTTAGCCAAATTGTTATATAAAGCATCATCATTCAATAATTTACCGGCAGTACCTTTTCCAGAGTTTAAATTACTCATAATACCATCTAGCTTAGCTAAAGTCTGATTTAAATTTCTAACCGTTTTTCCTAAATCAGCTTTATTTAAAGAATCTGAGATTTTATTGAAGTTACTTGACATTTTATTAAAGTTAGTAACTGCTCCATTGATCTGTGCTTTATTAGTATCTAAGATAGAATTGATACTTCCTGAAGCTTTATGAAACTGCTCCATTGTCTGACTCAATTCTGCCAATGATTTTTTAAGATCTTCCTGCCCTTTTTTATCAAGAACATTGTTTAAACCAGCTACCAAAGTATTAATATTCTCAAGCATCACATTCAGTTTTTGCTGAATTGGTTCGATTTTACCTCCTAAAGATTCCGTTAGACCTAATTCAACAGCTGGAGCTAATGTTTGACCATCAACTGCAAGTTCCTTGTCAGCAAGATTTGGTATGATCTTGATCTGTTTTCCTCCAATTAAACTTGGAGAATATAAAGATGCAGTACTTGATTTAGAAACTGGAAAGTCTGTTTTCAATTGCAGTTCTACTAATAGTTTACCAGTGTTTTCGTTGATAGTGATTTTATTTACTTTACCAATCGCCAATCCGTTTAAAGTAACCGGGGCAGACTGAGCCAAATCTTCCACATTATCATATTCTACATAAAATGTTTTATAATTTGTAAAAAGATCTCTGCCTTTTAAAAAGCTGTATCCCCAAATAAATAATAAAATTGACGCGATGACTAAAATAGCCGTTTTAATTTCTCTTGTTAGTTTCAAAATTCTAAGTGTTTGTACAAAATTAATATAAATATTCGAACTTGTGCTTATTATTTAGTAGCGTCCTGAATACTGATTTTTTCGCCGTCCTTGTAAGCAATTAAAAAAGAAGCTCCATATCCCTTACTTTTAGCTTCTTGCAAATATTTTTGTGCTGCCTGGTAATCTGAAGTTTCCTGATAGAAATATTTATAAATATTATTTTCGTACAACATTGTTACATTTGTCAGTCCTTTAAAATTTTTAGGCTCTAATGGTGTTTTCTTGATACTGGCAATTAACTGTACTTTAAAAACAGTTCCTTTTGGTGTGTTTTTATTTGCTGGAGGAGTTGCAACCGTTTTTGGTTTGGCAGTATCTTTCACGGGTCTTGCATCCGCTATTTCCGGAACTCCAGAACCAAAATACTCTCTTTTATAACTTATAATAGCTTCTGCAATAGCTTTTGCTATATCATTTTGTCCTTCTTCTGAATTTAAAATATTTCCTTCTGTTGGATTGGATACAAATCCAGTTTCAACCAAAACTCTTGGCATATACGCTTTGTGCAACACCATAAATGGTGCCTGTTTCACTCCACCCTGACGAAGCTTTTTCCCTAATCTGTCAAAATTATCTTCAATTTTAGTCGCTAATGCGATACTATTATCTAAATATTCTTCCTGCATCAAGGTCATTGCCATCATAGATTCTGGCGAATTTGGGTCGTAACCCTCGTATTTACGTTTATAATCTTTTTCTAATGTAATAACCGAGTTCTCTTTTTTCGCTGCTTCAAGATTCGATGCAACCTTACTTAGACCCATTACATAAGTTTCGGTTCCGTCTGCAGCCGTATTTTTATTGGCATTACAATGTATAGAAACAAAAATATTAGAATTAGCACGGTTTGCAATATTGGCTCTTTCCACCAAATCGATAAAAACATCTGTTTTACGAGTATAAATAACATTAATATTTGGACTGTCCTCTAATATTTTTCCAACTTTTAACACAATGGCCAATGCAATATTTTTTTCTATTCTTCCGCTATATACAGCACCAAAGTCATGATCACCGTGTCCAGCATCAAGAGTTACCTTAAAAACATTTGCCTGACTGTATGCGCAAAATGAAATTATAGTTAGAAAAAAACTAAATATTAGCCTAGTTTTGTTAAATATATTCATAAATCTAAAAGTTAATTTTAATAAAATGCAACTGATATAATTTTTACAATTGATTATTTTTGCCAAAAAATTATATGTAAGTTTGACATGTCAAAAAACAAGCCATACTTTTACAAAAATAGCATTTAAACCTTTGCATACAAACTTATTTAATATCGTTTTATTATCATTTTTCCTAACACTAGGATGTGGTAAATTATATTCGCAAGAGATAAAATCAAAAAAAAACGCATTACCTGCTGTAAAACAAACAGATAAACCTGTCACTACTGTACTTGATACTATAAAACTGGATACTGTTAAACCTAAAAAGACTTTTCTTGATGGAAAAGTAAAATATAGGGCAAAGGATTATGCGAAAATCGACCAGAAAAGCAAACGCATCACCTTATATAACGAAGCTGAATTATACTATAAAGATGTAGAATTAAAATCGGGTATAATTGTTTTGGATTATGAAAAGGACGAAGTATATGCCGGAAGAATAAAAGATTCTGCAGGTGTTTTGAGTCAATACCCTAATTTTAAGCAAGGAGCCAGTGAAGTTCAGCCAGACTCTATTCGTTTTAATTTCAAAACAAAAAAAGCTTTAATATTCAATTCCAGAACAGAACAGGGTGAATTTAAAATTAAAGCAGCAGTTACCAAAAAAGAAAACGATTCTGTTTACTTCTTAAGAGGTGCCCGCTTCACAACTTCAGCAGATGTTGACAATCCCGAATATTATTTTCAAACTAATAAAGTAAAATTTATTCCCGGAAAGAAAGTAGTTACTGGTTTAACTAATATGGTTATTGCAGACGTACCCACTCCTCTCGCCTTGCCATTTGCCTATTTCCCAATGAGTCAGGAGAAAAGTGTTTCAGGAATCATTATTCCAAGTTATAACGACTCAAATACAAGAGGATTCTCTTTACAGAATGGTGGTTATTATTTTGCTTTAAGCGATAATTATGACCTGACCGTTTTAGGAGATTACTATACCAACGGGAGTTATGCCATGCGCTTTGAATCTTCGTATGCTACAAGATATAAATATCGTGGAAATGTAAATATACGTTTTGAGAACCTGATCAACAGCGAAAGAGGTTATCCTGACTATTCGAAGCAAAACATTTACAATATTCAGTGGTCGCACTCAAAGGATACAAAATCAAACCCGAACTCAAGTTTTTCTGCTTCGGTGAATATGGGTAGCAGTAAATACTTTAAGCAATCTATTAATCAGGCAAACGTTGGATCGAATCTGAACAACACCTTAAGTTCATCTATCTCATACAATAAAACCTTTAATACAATCCCAGGAGCCCGTATTGCATTAACAGCAACACATCAGCAAAATACACAAACGGAAGAAATTCAAATGACATTACCTTCATTACAAGGTAGTATTGATCGTGTTTATCCTTTTGTTGGTAAAGATGGTGTTAAAAAAGGTTTTATTAAAAACATTAACTTACAATATAATGTTACCGGCCAAAATAAATTTGTAACAACAGATTCTTTATTCTTTAAACCTCAAATGTTTAGAGACGCACAAATTGGACTACAACAGTCTATTCCGATTAGTACAAACTTTAAAATATTCAAATATTTTAGTGCCGGAGCATCTACAAACTATCAGGAAACCTGGGTTACTAAAACGGTAGAAAAAAATTATGATGCAAGTCAGAATCAAGTTGTTACCCAAACTGTCAACGGTTTTGATGCTTACAGAACCTACAACTTTAGTTCTAACTTAGGAACTACAATTTATGGTACGTTTAATTTTGGTGATGACAAAAGAATTCAATCAATTCGTCACGTCATGAGACCTTCTGTTACGTATGCATACACTCCTAGCTTCGAAAAATATTACGACAATTATTACGTAGATGCATCAGGAAAGATATCAAACTCTTATTCACGCTTTGATGGAGGTGTTTACGGAGCTCCTAGTAAAGAAAACTCAAACATCGTAGGTTTTGCCTTAAGTAACACTTTTGAAGCTAAAGTAAGAGACAGAGACAGTACAAAGACTGAACCTAAAAAAATCATGCTGTTAAACAACTTAAATTTTAGCACCAGCTACAATTTTAACGCTGATGGTAAAGACATTCTTGCATGGCAACCGGTATTGGTAAGCGGTGGAACACAACTTCTTGACAACAAAATGAATGTGAATTTTGGTGCTACTCTAGACCCATACGCTATTGACAATTCTGGAAAAAGAATGAGCACCTACAACATTGAAAACGGTGGTAGTTTATTCAGAATGACAAGTGCGAACTTAACGTTAAATTACTCTTTTTCAAATAAAGGAACAAAAGAAGAAAACAAACAGAGTGAGCGGAATGGAGGTCGTAAAGATGACTTGTTTGGTACCAATACAGACTTAAACGACAGTCGTAACAGCCAGTTTGCCCAGGAAAAAGATGACGGAGAAGATGTTATAACCGAATTCTTCAATTCAAAGATTCCATGGGATATGACAATGGCTTACTCATTAACCTATTCTAACACCAACAGAGAAAGCAAGATCACCAACAACTCCATAATGGTTTCCATCAATATGGACATTACTCCTAAATGGAAAGGTGGAGTTTCTACGGGTTACGACTTTGTTCAAAAAGGAGTTACTTTTACGCAATTCCGTTTTGAAAGAGATTTATTAAGCTGGAGAATGGCTTTTAACTGGACACCACTTGGAGAAAACTCAAACTGGAACTTTTTCATCGGAATTAAATCCGGAGTATTAAGTGATATTAAGTGGAATAAACGAAGTACTTCAAACCGATAATTCACATCGATTAAAATAATTATTATGAAAAAAATCATCTTTACCGAAAAGGCTCCTGCTCCAATCGGACCATACAATCAGGCCGTATTATCAGGTAATACGCTTTATGCTTCCGGGCAGATTGCAATAAATCCGGCTTCAGGAGAAATTGTTACTGAAAACATCAATGACGAAACAAAACAAGTGATGGAAAACATTGCGGCAATTCTGGAAGCTGCAGATATGACTTTTGAAAACGTTGTTAAGGCAACTATTTTCATTATGGACATGAATAATTTTGCTGCTATCAATACCATTTACGGATCTTATTTTAACGAAAAAACCGCTCCAGCACGTGAAACGGTTCAAGTGGCATGTTTGCCAAAAAATGTAAATGTTGAAATCTCTATAATTGCAGTGCAATAGCATCTAATAATAATTGTGCCGTTGCTTCATTCGTTGCCAGCGGCACATTATGTACATCACAAACGCGAATTAACATATTTATATCCGCCTCGTGTGGGTGACTTGATAATGGATCTTTAAAAAAGAAAACCATTTTTGTAATCCCTTCCGCCACTCTTCCAGCAATTTGCGCATCTCCACCTAAAGGTCCGGAAAGCATTCTTTGGGTTTTAAAACCCGCTGCTTCTGCTTTTCCTCCGGTAGTACCAGTACCAATAAGCTTTATTTTTTCGTGATGTAAAACAGCTTCATTTTTAATTAAAAAATCAATTAAATCTGCTTTTTTACCATCATGAGCAATAATTGCAATCTCCATGAAACCAGAACTATTGATTAGCAACATGGTACGCAATTAATCCATCAATTGGTCTTCTTAAAACATTCCCTAATTGAAGCTCATACTTATCAAATGTTTCTTGTAATTCGTCTTTTAGATAAAAAGCGATAGAGCCTACAAAATGCACAGGCACTTCTTTACAATTATCATATTGTTTGATATAATTTTTAACAAATGATTTCATCCCTTTGAAAATGATTTTTCTACAGAAATCAGTGTCTTTATGTTTAATTAAGAACTTTGCAAAAGTCGCTAAATACGCATTTGGATTTGGTTCTTTATATAGTTTATTTTTAATAAAATCAGGATCTAAATCATATTCTTTTTCAAATTCAACAGCCAATTCTTTAGGCATTTTATTGAAGTAATATTTTCTGATTAATTCTTTTCCAAAAACATTCCCACTGCAATCATCCATAGCAATATAGCCTAATGACTGAACTTTTTGATGCAATACTTTTCCATCAAAATAACTGCAGTTAGAACCTGTTCCAAGAATACTTACAATAGCTTCTTCTCCTTTTGGAGTTGTAGCGTAAACAGCCGCATAAGTATCTTCATGAACCTCTACAATTGCGTTAACAAAATACTCCTGAAAGATCTGAGTCAATGCAATTTTCATTCTGTCAGTACCACATCCAGCTCCGTAAAAGAACAAATGTGAGGCATTTTTTTTATTTTGTAAAATGTCAAAACGATCGTTTAATCTTTCAATAATTTCCGGACCGTCAAGAATTTCAGGATTTAATCCCAAAGTTTGTGTCGTGAATAATACTTTTCCATTATCATCAATTGCAATCCAATCGGCTTTAGTAGACCCACTATCAACTATTAATTTCATTTTTTTTTGTTTTTGGATTAGTTTTTCTTCAATTTAATTAAAAAGTGTATTTTTTACATTAATTAAAGACGAAACAAAATAAGAAAATCCCGTTACTAATTAAATAACGGGATTTTGCAAAAATATATAATATTATTTTAAACCTGCGATATGCACAGATAAATCGATCAATTTACTTGAGTATCCGTACTCATTATCGTACCAAGAAACTAATTTGAAGAAAGTTGAATTCAAACCAATACCTGCAGTAGCATCAATGATTGAAGTTCTTTTGTCAGAAATAAAATCCTGAGAAACAACTGCATCTTCAGTATATCCTAAGATACCTTTCATTGTAGTTTCAGAAGCATTTTTTAAAACAGCCATAATTTCTTCGTAAGAAGTCTCTTTAGCTACTTTTACTGTTAAATCTACTGTAGAAACGTCAGCAGTAGGAACACGGAAAGCCATACCAGTTAATTTTCCATTCAATTCTGGAATAACTTTTCCAACCGCTTTTGCAGCACCTGTAGATGATGGAATGATGTTTATGCTTGCAGCACGTCCACCTCTCCAGTCTTTTCTAGAAGGACCATCAGCTGTCATTTGAGTTGAAGTTGTAGCGTGAACAGTTGTCATTAAAGCTTCAACGATTCCGAAGTTATCGTGAATAACTTTAGCTAAAGGAGCTAAACAGTTTGTAGTACAAGAAGCGTTAGAAACTACTAAATCAGTAGCTTTTGCAGTTTCATGGTTTACTCCCATTACAAACATTGGAGCATCTGCAGATGGAGCAGAAATGATTACTTTTTTAGCACCACCTTTAATGTGCTCATTTGCAGTTTCGATAGTTGTGAAGATACCAGTACATTCAGCAACTACATCAACATCAACTTCGTTCCATTTTAAATCAGCTGGATTTCTTTCTGCAGTGATACGGATATTTCTTCCGTTTACATAAAGTTTTCCTTCTTTTACTTCTACAGTCCCGTTGAAACGACCGTGAACTGAATCATATTTTAATAAGTAAGCTAAGTGATCAACATCTAATAAATCGTTGATTGCAACTACTTCTACATTATCTCTATTGAAAGTTTCTCTAAAAACGATTCTTCCGATACGTCCGAATCCGTTTATTCCTAATTTTACTTTTGACATTTTACTTAATTTTTGCTTTTGTTTTTATTACACTAATTTAAAAGTCTAATTTCCTCACAATAAACTTCTTTCCTTTTTTAAACTTTTATTTATCTTTAGGTTGACATGATGTCAGACACTCTTAATAATTCTCTATCAATTTCAGATTTACCTTTAATTGCCTGCTCTAATGGTGTTAAAGTCACTTTATCCTCACGAAGTCCAACCATATAATTTGATTTTCCTTCTAATAAAGATTCTACTGCTTTTACTCCTAAACGACTTGCCAGAACACGGTCAAAACAAGACGGAGAACCACCACGCTGCATGTGCCCCAATACAGAAACTCTTACATCGTATTCAGGTAAATTAGCTTCAACATAATCTTTTAATTCGAAAACGTTTTTACCAATTTTATCTCCTTCGGCAATAACAACTATACTTGATGATTTTCCTGAAGCTTTACTTTTTTGAAGAGAGTCTAGCAATCTGTCTAAACCTAAATCTTCTTCAGGAATAAGGATTTCTTCAGCACCAGCTCCAATACCAGCATTAAGAGCAATGTGCCCTGCATCTCTACCCATAACCTCCACAAAAAACAGACGATTATGTGAACTTGCAGTATCTCTAATTTTATCAATACAATCTACTACGGTATTTAAAGCAGTATCATAACCTAAAGTATGAGTTGTACCAAAAATATCATTATCAATTGTACCAGGAATTCCCATTACAGGAAAACCATATTCTGAATTAAAAATTAAACCGCCGGTAAAACTTCCATCTCCTCCAATAACAACTAGTGCATCTACACCAGCCTTCACAAGATTTTCGTGAGCTTTCTTTCTACCTTCAGGGGTTCTAAATTCAAGAGAACGAGCCGATTTTAAGATCGTCCCACCTTTATTTACAATATTATTTACGCTTCGAGGTCCCATTTCTTTGAAATCTCCTTCGATCATTCCCTGATACCCTCTATAAATCCCTATGCATTCTATATTATGATAAGCACATGTTCGAACTACTGCTCTTATTGCGGCATTCATTCCAGGTGAATCTCCTCCTGAGGTTAGAACACCAACTTTTTTTATTGTTTTTGGCATTATTTAAGTATTAAAGTGTAAAATTAGCAAACATTCACCACTTTTCAGGTTATGATTGTAATAAATTAATAAAATATGTTAAATTCAAACGTTTTCGTTAATAAGTTTTTTGATATGAAAAAATTCATTTAAAATAATAAAAGCACCTTATTTTAATTAAATCTCTAAAATTAACAATACATAAATGAAGTGTTATAAAAATATGCAGTCGCTATATTTGGTAAAAAAAATTGCAACATCTAAAATTAGCATAAAAAAACCATTCGTTGTAGCGAATGGTTTTATAATTGTACTTTTTTAACAAAAGCTTAAAAGTCGTCATTATCGGGAATTAATCCCTGATTATTATTTTGAGGCTGTGGTGGCTTCTCTTCTTCTTTTTTATCGTTCTTCTTTTTATTCTTTTCACTCTCTTTTTTAGTAGAGAAATTAATATAATCAGGATTCAGATTAGAATCTTGCAAATCATCTGGAGAACTTTTTATTGTTCTTTCCAGCTTATGGCTTTTAAAAAGCTTATTTACCAATTCGCTAAAAGTATCAAAATCTACTTCATATGAAATACCGACACCTTGCGTATAACCAATTCCTTGTCCTATATAATTAATATCATTTTCTTTATTAAATAAACGAAGGTTCATAGACCCATCTTCATTTACCCTGTAAAGTATTTCAATATCTCCCACAATCGCAGATTCGTTGACTCCCCCAACCGGAACACCAACTTTTCCATTAATCGAGATTTTCTCATTAATCTGTGAAGAAATATTAGCCACAAACTGACCATCTGCCTCCTGTCCAATTCGTTTATCTGCAGATATAAAGTTCAGATCAATATTAAACTTATCATTATCTGATTTTATAATCCCCCCTAATAAACTGGCAGCTGTCTCTGCAAATGTTCCAGATAAATCACTTTGGTTAAATCCGTCCGGACTCATAAACGAACCTGTTGACAGCAAGTACAAAGCCTGAGTTTGACGAACATCTTTATCATCTAACTTATATTGTATCTCTGATTTTAAAACACTGCTAACAGAAGGAAACTGAATATCAAAATTAGGTTCAGGGCTTGCTAAATCCCCTCTTAATCCAATGACAACTTCTACCGGAACTTTTTTATTGAAAGAAGAATTTTCTAAAAGTACGGCCGGATTTGCAGACGTTCTGTATACGGCTTCTAAATTTAACTGCGCTTTCATCGGGTTTCCTTCCCAAATGATAGAACCTCCTTTTTTAACTGCAAACTTTTTATCAATTAAACCTCCGTATTTAAAATTATAGGTTCCTTCGTATGCCTGGAAATCTCCCCACATATTAAACTTACCAAGGGTATTAATCTTAAACAATAACGATCCGTATCCTTTTCCTTTCATTCCATGACCTGAATTTCGATCCAGAATAACTTCAACTTCAGCGTCTGGTGTAATGTCAAAATCAAATTCTAATTCAAGACCTCCATAGTTTCTGGTTTTCTCAACAATTCCATTCGCTAAATTGTATTTTTCTTTTGGAGTTACAAAATGTATCCAACTGCTTTCACCAACACTTTGTACATTATTAATTGGGATTTTAACCTCAGTACCTTTTTCTGATTTAGCTGCTACTTTTATAAATAAGCTTTCCGTTGGACCTTTAATACTTGCTGTTCCATTAATAAATGCCGTACCAAAATAAGCCGCATCGTCACTATCTTTAGTATCAAGCGCCACTAATCGTTTTGAAGTAATGGTCAAATCTAATTTCCAGTCTCCAAAATTATGATGCTCAATAGCGCCATTCAACAGCCCTTTTGTACCGTATTTTGTATCTGTTAATTGGTTATTCCTAAACAAGAATTTCTCATCAGTTAAATCAATTACAGTTCTATCGCTTAACTCATAATCGACGTTCAGATAAGGAATTGTCATTCCTGCTTTCTCAACATACAACCTTCCGTTTATTTCAGGTTTTTTAATATTTCCTACAACAGCAGCATTTCCGGAAACGGAACCACGTACATTAGACAAAACATCCTTACCAACTTTTCCTAACGTTGCCAAATTAAACCCTTCTAGTTTAAGCTTCAAATCCAGAATAGTTTCTTTGTTTTCAATGGCAAAATTTCCGCTAGCATTGAATGATTCTGTAAAGCCATTATGAATTGATGAGTTTATAGTAAATCTTCTCAGATTCTCATCTCCTGAAATATCAAAATCTAAAGTTCCTAATTCCGTATTATTTAAGTTAAGATGATCTATCTGTATAGATGCTGTGGGCTGATAAACATCTTTATTCTGCTTAAAATTAACGTTCCCGTTTAAATTTCCATTAAAAACAAATTTAGAATTTAAAGGCGTTATCTTATTAATATCTACATCTTCAAAATTCAGCACAATATCTTTATAATCAGTACCACGCAAGACTCCATTTAAATCAATTTTTTGATCTTCATGACTTAGCACAATATTATCAATCGTAAAGTTTTTAAAGTTTTTGTCAAAAATAATCTGATTATCATCTCCTTCATCTTCATTTAAATACCATAAATAGTCTTTAAATTTCATTTCAGATTTTTTGATACCGACTACGTTATTTTTGTTTTTATCAATAGTATGAAACAAATCAAGATTAAAATAATCCTCACCTTTTTCTCCTCCTTTAAATTCTGAACGAACAAACAAAGTATCTTTTGATGTTACATTGATCAAATTAAAATCGCGTATTTTATAATAGGGCGTTTTAATACTGTCTAACTCAATAAAGGCATTGTAAAGCGGGTTTTTGTTATCAATACTTATTCGGATATTATCGAATGTGTTTTTTGCAGCGGTAATTTTTTGCGAATTAAATCTAAACTTAAATTCATTTAAATCAGCATCTATTTTTCCACGTACCACAGTGGATGAATCTACATTAACTTCGGGATATAACATCTCCACAACCTTATCATATACATGAAAATTGAAACGTAAGAATTGCCCTTTTTTAACCTTATATGGCTTGTAATTGGTGTAAAGACTTCCAACGGAATTCATTGCCAATTTACCTAATTGGGCGAACTGAAATTTACCCACGATTTTACCATCAACAATATCAGTAGAATTAATTGTTATGGTTCGTAATCTATCTGCATCAAAACTTGAATTGATTGTCACTTCATCAAATTCATATGTTGATTTTGGATTCTGATAAATAGCATCTTTTATGTAAATATTTCCATGAAGATTTTCAATTGAATTTCCTGAAACCTGAACAACTGCATCACCGGTAAAATGCGAAATAGAATCATTTATGAATTTAAGTTTGCGTAAATCAGCATTCTCCACATTAATATGAAAATCATATTTGTTCTCGCGCGTACTTAAATCAACTAAACCATCAAATGTTAAGGATAAATTAGGATCATTTACAGAAATTTGTCCTTTGTAGTAAGGCAATTTAAAATTCCCATTTACTACTATATTATTATAGGTGTATTTATTATAATCTAATTTTATAATATCTCCTTTTATAATAGTGTTAAGGTATTTCTCGGTAAAACCAATTCCATCAACATCTAAATTTAAAGTTGTTCTGCCAAGATCTTTACGCTGGAGTAAAGTTCCGACATCAAAATTCTCCAAAACAATATTTCCTGAATAAGATGCCTTGTCAATAAAATCCATATTGTTTAAATGCAGATCAATATCACCGCCACCTAAATCCGTAACCATTTTAAATTTGGCCTCGAGAGCAGTTGTAGAAACTTTTGCCTTTCCTATAATCGTAAATTTACCTATTCTTTTAAGCTCTTTTGGAAGTTTTTTACCTAACACAATTGGCAGCAAAGCAACCATATTATCATAACTGGAAACCAATCTGTCAAATTTCCCATCCATTGAGAACTTTTGTTCTTTGGTTCCTAAGAGGTTTTTAAAATTTATGTTACCAATAATTCTTGAACCATTGGTATCTGTAAGTCTCAAACCTTTTAAATTAAGATTATTAAGAGGGCCGTTTAATTTTGTCTTCAGTTTAAAATGCTGGTTTTTGCCTAATCCATCATAAAAATAACGGATATCATTTGTCGCAATTGATGAAGAATCAATTCTAACATCAAACTTTACTTTATCAGTAAAATTTAAAAAATCTTCTACTTTATAATTTAAAATTGCCTGACCGTAAATAGAGGATCTCTTCGTTTTTATGGCAAGATTTTCAACTTTGATTTGCTTTTTGGTATAACTAAACTTCCCTGCAAAATTAGACACATAAAGACCGCGGTGATCCAAAAATGAAAAACGATGAATTGTCGTATTTACATCAGGTCCATAGAGTTTAAAATCACTGATGTAAGCATTAAGTTTTGTGAATGACAAAAATTTAGGTGTCTTTTTATTTTCATCAACTACAGAAAAAATCCCTTTTGAAATATAGGCGTTTTTAGCTGTCAGTAAAAAATGTTTGTTTGTTTTTGATGGCTTATCAGAATCAAAAAGTCGTATAAACTTATTGATATTGTTTTCGTTTTCGTTTTTGTAAGTTTTCAGGTTAAAGATCAAACCTGTTAAACGCAAATCACCAAAAATCAAATCACCATCCAGCAATCTTTTGATACTTAAAATGTCTGTAGAAATAATATCAGAGTAGATTAAAACTTTCTTGTGATGGTCATAAATCAAAACTTTCTTAAGTTTTACGCCTCCAAAAATGTTTATGGCAACCTTATCAACATGAATATCTGTTTTAAAATCTTCGTTCAGCGAATTGGTCACATATTGTGCAATTTCAGTCTGAACGACAGGCAAAGACAGCGTTATAGCAAGTGCTAACAAAAGTAAAATTAACCCAATTAGGGTTCTTGATATTATTTTCTTTACTTTTTTGATAGCTTCTTAATTTTAGTTTTCTTTTAAATTCACTTTGAACAGACAAAGAGCGACTGTTTTTGATAAAAATTCTTTAATTTTGGCTTCTCCTTATAATCAAAGAAAATTAAAAATTTGATTTGTCAAATATAATCCAAAATTCGTGCCTTTATATGCAAAATTCAGAGGTTTTTATTCTTGCCATCGAAAGTTCTTGCGATGATACTGCTGCTGCAGTTCTACATAACGATAAAGTACTCTCAAATGTTGTGGCCAATCAGCTTATTCACAACCAATATGGCGGTGTTGTACCTGAGTTAGCCTCAAGAGCTCATCAGCAAAATATTGTTCCAGTAATTGATGCTGCACTACGCAAAGCAAATGTACAAAAAGAACAATTAACAGCCATTGCATTTACGCAAGGACCTGGTTTAATGGGATCCTTATTAGTGGGAAGTTCATTCAGTAAATCACTATCATTGGCATTACAAATTCCGTTAATTGCTGTCAATCATATGCATGCTCATATTTTAGCACACTTTATTGATGAGGAAGGATTTGATAAACCTGAATTTCCGTTTTTAGCATTAACTATTAGTGGAGGTCATACGCAGATTGTAAAAGTAAATGGCTTCTTTGATATGGAAATTATCGGAGAAACCACTGATGATGCTGTTGGAGAAGCTTTTGATAAAAGTGCCAAAATTCTTGGACTACCGTATCCTGGCGGTCCATTAATTGATAAGTATGCAAAAGAAGGAAATCCAAAAGCTTTTGCTTTTACCAAGCCAAAAGTACCCGGATTAGATTTTAGTTTTTCCGGATTAAAAACGGCTATTTTATATTTTATTCAGAAGAAGAAATTAGAAAACCCAAATTTTATTGAAGAAAACCTGAATGATATTTGTGCTTCTATTCAATATACTATTATCGAAATTTTGATGGATAAATTGAAATTGGCGGTAAAAGAAACCGGAATAAAACAAATTGCAATTGGCGGGGGGGTTTCGGCAAATTCCGGAATTAGAACCCGATTGAAAGAAAGTGAAAGCAAATACGGATGGAAAACTTTTGTTCCAAAATTTGAATACACTACAGATAATGCTGCAATGATTGGAATTGTGGGTTACCAAAAATATTTATCAAATCGTTTTGAAACTCAGGCTGTAGTTTCAAAAGCACGAATTCAATTTTAATTATGCAATTATTTTACAATCCTGATATAGACGAAACGACCGAAACTTTTTCTTTTGACAAAGAAGAAAGCCGACATATCATCAAAGTTTTACGAAAAAAAGATTCGGATATTCTACATGTCACAAACGGTTTAGGTTTATTGTTTGAAACAGAAATTACATTGGCTTCTGATAATAAATGTATAGTTGAAGTGCTGTCGATAAAAAAGTCTCCGGAACCAAAAATCCGTTTGCATTTAGCCGTGGCTCCAACCAAAATGAATGATCGTTTTGAATGGTTTCTGGAAAAAGCCACCGAAATTGGAATTCAGGAAATCACTCCTGTTTTTTGTGATCGATCAGAAAGGAAAGTGGTTAATTTAGAGCGTTTTGAAAAGATAATTCTATCGGCAATGAAACAATCTAATGAAACTTATCTGCCTAAATTGAATGAAGCAATTTCGTTTAAGGAATTCATCAAACAAAAGAATGAAGGCTTACAATTAATCGCGCATTGTGAGGAAGCAGATAAGAAATCGTTGAAAGAAGTTTTGAAACCCAATGAAAATATCACGATTTTAATTGGCCCTGAAGGTGATTTTTCAGATAAGGAAATTGCATTGGCTTTAGAAAATAATTTCCAGCCGGTTATGCTGGGAAATACCCGCTTACGTACTGAAACTGCTGCGGTTGTGGCTTGCCATAGTGTTGTTTTTTTTAATGAGATTATTAATTAAATCGTGATCTTGTCACAAAAAGCGGCATATGTAAAAAGCAAATTACCCAGATAATTTATAATTATATGAAAAAAATCTTTTACTTATTATTACTTTTTTCTATTTCTTCCTTTTCACAAGAAATCGCTTTATTAAAGTATAGCGGTGGTGGCGATTGGTATGCAAATCCGACTTCATTACCAAACCTTATCCGTTTTTGTAATTCGAATATTAATACCAGAATAAAAGCAAAACCATCAACGGTTGAGCCAAGTAATCCGGATTTACTCTCTTATCCTTTTGTACATATGACCGGACACGGGAATGTTGTTTTTAGCGATGCTGATGCGACAAATCTTAGAAATTACCTGACTGCCGGAGGATTTCTTCATATTGATGACAATTACGGAATGGATCAATACATTCGAAAAGAAATCAAAAAAATATTCCCAAATAACAGTTTAGTGGAAATTCCGGCAAATCATCCTATTTTTCAGAAACCTTTTCCATTTCCAAACGGATTACCAAAAATTCACGAACATGACGGAACACGTCCTCAGGCATTTGGAATTTTCGTTGAAAACAAACTGGTTTTACTCTATACATACGAATGCGATTTAGGGGACGGCTGGGAAGATCCTGAAGTACATAATGACCCTGCTACTGTTCGTGATAAAGCCTTAAAAATGGGCGCGAATATCATCAACTATATTTTTACTAATTAATTCTAAGAAAGTGCAGCTTACTCACGAAGAAAATCAATTTGAGAGAAAAACATTTCCGATAACACTGATTTGTGATAACATTTACTTTCAGCAAAACATTGGTTCCTTATTTAGGATAAGTGAGGCTTTTGGTGTCGAGAATATTATTTTTTTAGGAAAAGACATTCCGTTAACGCCACGAAAAATCAATAAAACATCAAGAAGCACTCATCTTCATGTTCTACACACTATAATCGAAGAAACATCTGCTTTAGTTACCTATTTACTACAAAATAACTTCGAAATTATTGCGTTAGAAATAGCAAGTAACAGCAAACCCTTAAAGGAAGTCAATATTCCTGAAAATCAAAAAATTGCACTTATTATAGGAAGCGAAATTGATGGAATTTCAGATGATCTTCTAAAAATCGCAAACCAAATTGTACATATAAATATGTTTGGTAAGAACAGCAGTATGAACGTAGTACAGGCGACTAGTATCGCTTTGTACGAATTAACCTCTTAATTAACACTCGTTAATTTTTGTAGGAATCAAGCTGTACGGGGGGTTCTTAAAATTCTCACAAAAAATTTGTTATTAAAATTTGGTTAAATATCTATTTTGTTATAAAATTGCTAAATCATTAACCAAATGTATTTTTTTATAACAAAAAACCAAACTATTATGAAAAGAGTTTTTATTACCGCATTTACAGCTTTAGTGCTGTTTTCTTGTCAAAATGAACAAACAGAATCGTCTGATTCAACTTCAGCCGCTATCGCGCATCGTGGCTGTGCTACCCAGGAAGTTTTAGAAGCACAGTTAAAAGAAGACCCAACATTGGCTATTAGAATGAATGAAATCGAAGCTTTTACAAGCAATAGATTATTAACAAACCGTTTAGTAAATGGAAAAGTTGAAATACCAGTTGTAGTAAATGTATTGTACAAAACTGCTGCTGAAAATATTTCAGATGCTCAGATTCAATCGCAAATTGATGTTTTAAATGCTGACTTTAATGCGTTAAACTCAGATTACAATGATGTACCAGCTTTATTTTCAGGTGTTAAAGCAAACGTTGGTATTACTTTTGTTCTGGAGAAAATCAACAGAAAATCAACTACAAAAACTTCATGGGGTACAAGAGATGCTATGAAGAAAACCAAACAAGGTGGTTTAGATCCTACATCTCCAACTACAAAACTTAACTTATGGGCTTGTACTATTGGTGGTGGTATTTTAGGATATGCACAATTTCCTGGTGGATCATCTGCAACCGATGGAGTTGTAATTGACTCTAAATACTTTGGTGTTTCAGGATCTGCAAATTATCCTTATAACTTAGGAAGAACAGGAACTCACGAAGTTGGTCACTGGATGAATTTACGTCATATTTGGGGAGATGCAAGCTGTGGAAGCGATTTAGTATCTGATACTCCTACACATAATACTGCAAACTATGGTGTACCAGCTTACCCACACTACAGTACTTGTACAGGAACACCTGTAGAAATGACCATGAACTATATGGACTATACAGATGACAGAGGAATGTACATGTTCTCACTAGGTCAAAAAAGCAGAATGGCAGCTATATTTACTTCTGGAGGTCCAAGAGCAGGATTTGGAATCTAAAGAAAAAACATACCAAACATACCAAACAAGAAAGCGAGATCTCACCATCTCGCTTTTTTTATTCGTAAAAAATTTAAAAGCTTTTCCTATATTTATAGTCTAAAAATTAATCATGGTAACATCAAAAATCATTTCGAACGGAATTTTAAGAGCTCTAACTACAATCCTGATCGTGGCAGCTATTTTATATTTTTTATATGAAATACAAACTGTGATTGTCTATTTATGCATTTCATTAATACTATGTCTGATCGCAAATCCTTTGGTTCAATTTTTAAAAAACAAATTAAAGTTTAGCAATTCATTAGCCGCAACCACAACTATTATATTTTTTATTTTACTAATGGTTGGTTTCATTTTGCTGTTTGTCCCGTTAATTATTTCTCAGGCAAACAACTTGTCTCTTTTAGACACTAATCATCTTCAACAGCAATTCTTTGAAACAGAACGCAGTATTGAAAGCTACTTCAATATTCAGCATGTTGATCTGAATAAAGTTTTGAAAGAATCAAAAATTACAACTGCTTTTAGTTTTGGCTATTTTACAAGTTTTATAAATTCAATAATGGGTTTTATGGCTGATATGGGAATGGGACTTGTTTCTGTTTTTTTTATCACTTTCTTTTTCATCAAAGACCAGGAGAATTTTAAAGCAGGTGCCAAAAGGATTCTTCCCGATTCTAACGAAGATAAAATCTTAAATTCTATTACCAAAATAAACCATTTACTCACCCGCTATTTCATTGGATTACTGCTGCAATTAACCGTCGTTTTTATTTTATACTTAATCGTTTTAATGATTTTCGGAAATAAAAATGCGTTGGTAATTGCTTTTTTATGTGCCATTTTAAATATTATTCCCTACATCGGGCCAATTATAGGAACTATACTAGCAGCCATATTAACTATGATTAGCTTAATTGGAAATGATTTTCAATCAGAAATTTTACCAACAACCATTTACGTAGTAATTGGCTTTTTACTGGTGCAGGCTATTGATAACAATATCAGCCAGCCCATAATTTCGTCAAAAAGTGTAAATTCGCATCCGTTAGAAATATTTCTGATTACTTTAATCAGTGGAATTACTTTTGGAATTATCGGAATGGTGATTGCAATTCCGGTATTTACCATGTTAAAAGTAATTTTAAAAGAATTTTTTCCTGACAATAAAATTGTTTCCGTATTAACTGAAAAAATCTAACATTGAATTTGTCTCTTTTAAGTAAAAACATTCAGGAATTTATAGCTAAAAATACTGGTGCATCCCTTACAAAGCTTGCACTTCAGAAAAATCCTTTTCCAGAAGTCGACTGGATTTTGATTCTGAACCAAATAGAAGCAAAAACAAAAGCAAAAGACAAATTACCAACCTGGTTTGCAACCGAAAACATCATTTACCCAAGTAAAATATCAGTCGAACAAACCTCATCTGAAAAAACAGCTGCTTATAAGGCTTCTTTGATTTCAGGGAAAAGTTTAATTGATCTTACAGGAGGTTTTGGCGTTGATGATTATTATTTTTCGAAAAGATTTGAAAAAGTTACCCATTGCGAAATAAACAAAGACTTATCTGAAATTGTTAAACATAACTTCGAACAATTACAAATAACAAATTGTTATTTTTTTGCTGATGATTCAACGAATGTCTTAAATGAAATGAATCAAAAATGGGATTGGATTTACATTGATCCATCCAGAAGAAATGACGCAAAAGGCAAAGTTTTTATGCTGAAAGACTGCTTGCCAAATGTTCCTGAATTTTTGGATTTCTATTTTGAAAAAACGAACTCTATTTTAATTAAGACTGCTCCATTGTTAGATCTATCAGCCGGTTTATCAGAATTAAAATTCGTTAAAAATATTCATATTATTGCTTTGGAAAATGAGGTTAAAGAATTGCTCTTTGAAATTCACAATCATTACTCAGGTGAAATCACAATTAAAACGGCTAATATCTTAAAAGATAAAATTGAATCATTTGAATTTGTTTTAGGCAATGAATCGGATTTCCCGACCTATAATTTACCTCAAAAATACCTGTACGAACCCAATTCGTCCATAATGAAATCCGGCGGCTTTGATGAAGTGAGTTCTATTTTTAAAATAAATAAACTTCACAAACATTCTCATTTATATACTTCTGAAGAGCTAATTGCATTTCCGGGAAGAACTTTTGAAATAGAAAAAGTGATTTCCTACAACAAAAATGACATGAAAACCGAGCTTTTAAATCAGCAAGCCAATATCACAACCCGCAATTTTCCGGACACAGTAGAAAACATTCGGAAAAAATGGAAAATAAAAAATGGAGGGGATTTATATTGTTTTTTTACAACAGATAAAAATGATAACAAAATAGTTTTAATTTGCAGAAAAATAACTTAAAAATGAAACAACTAATTACACTAACTTTTTTTCTATTAACCTTTACCGCATTTGCTCAAAAACCTTGTGAATATAGTGCCAATGTTACTGATTCGATTGGTACCTATAAAATTACAAATGAATGCCTAATCAGTGAGAAGAACTTTGGAAACACGTTTAATTACGTATTCTTTGCATTAGCACAAACAGATGGTTTACCAACCCTAAATTTACAATTAATTCAAAAAAGTAAGGACTTTATAAAAGCCAATTGCTTTGATAAAAATTCAAGAGTATTTTTACAATTACAAAATGGCAAAGTTGTGACTTTAATGCATGTTGATCAGGAAAACTGCGGCACTTTAATTCGTGATGACAAAGGTTATGATAACCGTGTAAACACAGGGATCTTTATGTTCCTAAAAGATAATTTTGAGGAACTAAAAAAATCTCCAATCAACATAATGCGTATTAAATATTTAACCTCCACCGAAGATTATATTGTAAAAAATGAATTGAAGTCTGAAATGAACGGAAAAGTATATAAACCCGATACTTATTTGATGGAAAACATCAGATGTGTGGAATAACTATTCGCAATTCCATTTTTGATTAGAAACTTTATCTTTTAAACCTGTTTTTAAATTATAATGCCACCATTCCGAATCAAATGAATTGAAGCCATTTTTAATCATTACTTTTTTCAGCAACTTTCTGTTGGATTTCACCTCATTTGAAAGTTTAGTATAATTATGACTAGCTTGTATACCAAAGAAATCAAAAGGAGTTCCCATATCAACTTCTTTACCATTTTTATCCACTAATGAAATATCAACGGCTCCTCCTCTATTATGGATGGAGCCTTTTTTTGGATCCGCCACATACTCGGGATTTGAAACTATTTCCCACATCTTTTTCTGGATTGATAAGGGTCTGTAACAATCATATAATTTGATTTTATAGCCTTTTTTCTTAAAATCATTATTAGCTGCAATTAACGCCTGAACTGTTTTATAACGTAAAAAACATTCAGCGCAATCATAGACTTTTGCTTTCAGAAAATTATCATCGGTTGCATATTTCATGTCATAAATAAAATCCTGACTGAAGTCTTTTAGATTTACAAAAACGGTATCGGCAATCGCTTGTTTTGCTTCACTTGTATATACTTCATTCTGAGCATTGGCAACTAATCCTGAAAAAAGGGCAATTAAAAAAAATATAGAGTTAATGTATTTTGACATGACGGACATTTTAGATTGAAAGATTTTCTGAAAAGTAAATATAGGAATAAATAAGCCGATTTGAGACCTGCAAAAATCCTTTTAAAGAAGAAGACCTCCTGCTTTTTACACTTGTTCACTACAACCGTTTGATGTTTTTTCATTAAATTAGCTAAGTAAGATTTTAAAAATCAATTATTTAATTTAAAAATCTATAACTATGAACGAAGAGACACGAAAATATTTATTTATAGTTGCATTGAGTAGTTTAGCTTTGATTTCATGCAAAAAAGAAACAGTTAAAAGCGTTCCTGCGACAGATTCAACTTCAATAATAACACATTCCTTAAAATCGGATTCAGCAGTAATTAATCCATCAGATACTTTAAATAATTTAGTTGACAAAAGTGTCATTGGAACCCATTTATTAACAGAGAGTTCGCTTTCACCAAGGCTAAAAAGCCTTTTAGGAACTGATTATGATCAAATGGTTAAACACTGGAACACAGAGACTCCTTTCACAAAAGAAGGAGAAATTTTACATGCAAGCGGGTGTAAACAACATGATTGTAATACTTACTCATATGATCTCTATATTGATACAAAAAACAATAAAATCAATGTCTATAAATTTAGCCAATCTAAACTTACTGTTTTTGCCGAGGATGATTACCGCATCGTATTAAAAGATTCCCTATTGCAGGACTTAAATACCAAAAAACTCAATGCTAATATTCCGAAAGAGAAATAGAACAGTTACCTTCAAAAAAAAAAAAAAACCACTCTATTTGAGTGGGTTTCTTTTTTGTACTATAAAATTTATTTGCATTTATATTTTTCGAAGATTGCTTTTAATTGGTTCAAAACATCACCGTTTTTAAAGTTTTCTTTTTCAATTGCTTCAATTAGTTTAGGACAGCCTGCAAAAGCTTCTTTTGCCATTTTTCTAATTAATGAATCTGTTCCTATTGCAAAACCGTTTGAGGCTGTAGTAGCATTACCAAAAACAAGTTCTTCACTGTTCTTTTTACCAAAATAATACGCTGTATTGGCAAAAGTAACTACAGTGCTGGTCCCGCCTGCGTTTGGTCGTCGGCCACCTTCAGCACCAATACCGCCAATTTTTACGTCTTTGTCATATATAATATAAAACCAAACCTTTTTTTTGGATCTCGAAAATTTCCCTGTCAAAAGATTCGCTGTAGTTGCATATAATCTTTCGGCAACATACTTTTTATCATCAGATTCAAATTCGATTTTTTTAATGTCAGCACTTGCAATTTTTTCTTTTTTAGCTTCTTCATCTGTTTTAAAAACGACTTTAGAATCATCGCTCTCTACCATTTCAGCAAGTCCTTTTTTTGTTGACCCGTCTTCCATATACAAAGTTGCTTTGCTAAATTTAGCATGTCCTGTAGTTGCAAATAAAAGTGCAATTACCAGTAAAATTATTTTTTTCATGTTTGATTATTTTAACAGTAAATATAGTATAAACTAATTTTATCAAACAAATAAAAACACAAGAAAAATCAAACAAAAATAATCAGTCTCTAATACTTTTTGATAACTGATATTTAAACATTAATTATCTGTTAACTTCTTTTTCATTATAGAAAAAACTAGCACAAATAATACGCTGAAGATTGTCATATAAATTAACCATCTATTCGTTTCTTCCGGAATATTATGACCACTACCATAAGTAATTAACCATAGAAAGCATATACACAGAAAGAAAACATAGGCTAATACCAATAAAGTATAAATTATTATTTTCATTAAAAATTTTCTTTAATTATATAATGCCCTTTATCTTTCATAGCCTCTAATGCGAAATACATTATCATAAAAAAGGTCTGTAATAGTTCCCGCTCTGTGAAGTCTTCTTATTTTACACAGCGTTTCATGATAACACTTTGAAGAGCGGAGGGGAATATTAAGTTAAATCACTTTAATAATTTTTGTTTAATTCAGTAATAAAAAGATTAGGATCTTTTGCATAATATTTTAAAAAAATTGAGTCTCCAACATTTTTGTTTTTTCTTTCAAACATACCATCGCTTCCAATATATGTTTTATCATTAATTTTAAATTTAACTCTAATAGTTTTGCCTTTATAAACAAACATTTTAGTTATAATTCCTTTCGTTACTTTATAATCTGATTTTACAAGATTATGTTCTTTTTCACGATCCTCAATACCATTTTTAATAAAAAAAACGAAAAAAAGAATAATTCCTGAAAACACTAAAAGCAATTTTAATCTTCCAATATTAGTCCATTTAATCTCTTTTTTCTCTTTAATTGGACTAATACTTTTTTTATTGTTGTGTTGTATTCTCTTTTTCATTTCTATAAGTAATAGAGAAGGTATTTTAATTGGAACCTATAATTTTCCCACTTTCTAAATTTGTTTTTACATATAATGAAGCAGGCATGCGTTTATCAAAAATATTGTTTTTTTCAAACAAAAAAGTATTTCCTTTTAGTTTTCCTATAACAGTTTTATTCATGTATTTAAATTCAATATTTAAAGTATCATTTTCTAAATTTAGTATTCTCCAAGAACTAATAATATTTTCTTTATTGTTATTATTAGATTTAAGATAATATTTATTATTGTTTTCTAAAATAAGGTAATAGTACATGTTGTTATTTGCCAATTCTATTGGTTGCTTATCGATAACATATACGCCTAATATTTCATTTTGTGAAATGTTGTTACATCCTAAAAAAAATGACATCATTACTAATATAATTAAAAAATTTATTTTTTTTTCCATTATTCATTGTCTCTTACTTCTGTTAAAATATATCTAGCAGGTTGTTTATTTTGATTACCTACTTCAACTTTCTTATTTTGATTATATGGAATATTACCATCTGCTCCGTCAGAAAAATATTTTCCTGTTGAACCTTGGTTTACTTGTAATCGACTGTAATCAGCACATTCACCAGTTCTATAAGATGTTTGTTTATAAAACCCTTTACCCCAACTAAAATTCCATTCACTTTCTTGGATTGTCTTAGACATATATGGAATCCATTTTTTTCCTGACAGAACGTTTAAAACATTCGAAAAGCCATTATATACAGGTTTTGGATCATTCCCATCCGGATCTATAAAACGAACTGGATTATTAAAAGTATAAATATAACCTCCAAAATCAGGGTATTTCTCTGCCATTTTATCTAATCCATACCAATACTTTCTTTAGAGGAATAATACCTCGAACCATAATAACTCAAATTCGCCTCCTATCCAATTCCTTCCCATTAAATAAATAAGGACTGGAAAAAGATGATGAATGCTCCTCAAACAAAACCTCTCCAAAAGCAATATATTCCACGTGCTGGCTTATACTTCCGTTTCGGGTTGTAATATACGAAGTACTTCCCAAATGATCAGGGTGAAAATAAAAAATATCATTTTCTGGCAGACCAATTCCGGTAAAGCCTTCGTCCGGCTTTACAGTCGTAGGCTCTATGGGTGGCCCAAATTGTACCGGTGGTCCGGGAACATCTCCGGGTGCATTAAAAATTGGGTTTCTTGGCCAGCCTCCTGGTGGTTCCTGGTTTTCTTCAACAGGTTTTAATACTTCGCTAGGATAAGGATCGCCTGTGAATTCAGGTGTCGCATAAATGCCTTGTTGTGTTGGCGGGCCCGGAGGAACTCCCAAACCTCTTACGTAATTGTCTAAAGCTTTTTGTTGCTCTGCTGTAAGTTTGGAATAATTTACACCTCCTGCTGTTAATTTTAACGGTTGGGCAAATGATCCGTTACCCAGTTTACTCACAATTCGTCCCGCGCCTTCAAAGTAATGTTTAGTGAATTTACCTTTACTTATTACGAAATACGGTGAAACATAACCGGTATAATCATCTGTATGTACTATGGTAGCAGCGGTTTCCCCATTAATGGCAACGTTTTGAGAATCACCTGAACTTTTTATCACTCGTTCTCCACCGGCATCATAGGTAAACTGGTGAATTCTTCCATTGTCGTTAATACCTGACAAGCGGTTTTCTTCGTCCCATGTCATTTTTCTGAAACTTTTTTCTTCGGTATAGCCTGTTGGGTTTCCGTTGCCATCGTAAACATATTCTCTAGGAAGAGGTTTCCCGGTTTCGGCAATTTTGTTTGGGGCATTAGGATGCAGTTCGTTATCGTAGTTATAATCCAGCACATAGCCTTTCTGTTCATTGTTTACGGTATGCACCAGATCTTTCTTTGTGATATTGTGCATTTTGTTATAGCTCATATTCAGCTCATAACTAGCTTTGGTAAACTCGCCCTGATAGGTTGCTTTTGCCGATTTTAATCGGTAAAAATCATCGTATTGGTATTCGTGGTTGGATGTTTCGCCCAGTGTATTATTTACTACCGTGGCAGTATTTTACTCTCAGATTACCAGATTTTGGCCTTCCATACTTTAACATGTTTCGAAGGTCACCAACATCTAGTTCTGTTTGACCTATTTTTTTTTCGATTTAAGACATTTTAAATAAAAAAACAACCCGAAGGTTGTTTTTTTATTTATGCGATATTTCGATAAATCTCTAATTATCTGTACATGTTACTAAAATTATCAACCTCCAACACAAAGAGCCTAACTACTTTTCCAAAATATTCCAATTTAAAAATTTGACTTTTCTATTATATTTTAAATCTTTCATGAGAATACTATCATTATAAATCTTTGTGATTAAAAATTTATTGTCACTGATTTTTAAAATACTATCACTTTTTGTAAATTCCCACTCCATGTAAGCATTATATTGATTTCCGTTAAAGAAATAATTCACACATTTTCCATTATTATCAAACTTTAAATAGGTTATAAATTCACTACTGTCTTTATCAAATTTATTATCTGAATCATAATAAACCCATTTTTTTTTAGGATTCGTTAATCCTAACTCATCTCTTTTTTTACATGAAAAAAGAATAAAAATTAACATCAATAATAAAATTTTACTTTTCATATTCCTCTATTTATTTAATGTGGTCCATCTAAACCTTCACGTATTTGAATTCTAAGTTCTTTTCCTTCATTGTTAAACAATTGTGTTCCGCCTGATTCTCTATATTTAATTTGATAACCTCCTAAAATATTAGAATCATTAAATTCTTTTAGGATATTTTCCCAGCCAGTTTCTTTTGCTCCTGCTGCATAATCTAAATATTGGATAAAATTAGCCATTTGACCCTCAGAGAAAGCTTTACTTGTCTTTTTAAAACTATTATGTTGAAATTGCTTTAAATAGACCTTAGCATGTTTAGAATAGGTATAATTTTTCCTATTTCCTTCTTTTTTATGTAAATTTTCATGTATTAAAGTACTCATTAGATCGTACTTATTATTAAGAGTAGCATCAACCCCACCCTTAGAACTTGGATGAACCCACACTTTATTATTCGGATCCGTATAAGCTAAACTTTTGTCGTCGACATCGTAATTAGCTCCAATTCCTGTTACTCCTGCTTGTTTACCATAATAACCCGCAACATTTGCCACAATTTGTCTATTAGTATTATTCCATTTAAATGTACTTCCTGAAATATCCAGATCTGAAAGCAAAATTCCTTTCCCATTAGGTAAAACTACTGTAATAAAAGGTGAATTATTAACGACAACTTTATTAATGCTCCCATCTCCATTTACATAGATATAATCATTACCATCAGGATCTTTTGCATTAATAGGATTATTTAAACAGTAAACATAGGAGCCTACACTTGGGTGCTTCTCTGTGAGTAAATCAGCACTCAACCATAAACTAGTCTTAGCATCGTAATACCTGGAACCAAAATACGATAAATTGGTTTCACGATCCAATTCCTTCCCATTAAACAAATAAGGACTAGAAAAACTAGAATTATGCTCTTCAAATAAAACCTCTCCAAAAGCTATGTATTCAACATGTTGCGAAATAGAGCCGTTTTTGGTTGTAATATACGAAGTACTTCCCAAATGATCAGGATGAAAATAGAAAATATCGTTCTCCGGCAGACCAATTCCTGTAAATCCTTCTCCTGGCTTAACCGTTGCAGGTTCAACGGGAGGGCCAAATTGTACTGGGGGCCCCGGTACATGGCCAGGGGCATTAAAAATTGGGTTTCTAGGCCAGCCTTCCGGTGGTTCTTGGTTTTCTTCAACTGGTTTAAGCGCTTCACTCGGGTATGGATCTCCTGTGAATATTATAAAAAAAATCATCCGTAAGGACGAGTTTTTTTTATAATCTGGTTCTTCTAATGAATTTAAATCTTACGTCTAGTATAAATATGGATTTTTTTTTCATGACAATAAGCGTTTTCATTCACGAGATAGATATTCTCGGTAGCATGAGGAGTATGGGTTACTCACATAATTCACTTATCGATTTTAATTTATTTAACTCAAAACTAAACACGATATAACACTTATCACTTTCTTTCACGAGATTACCATTTTCACAATTTGAATTTGACAAATAAAATAATTCTTTATTGAGTAAATTTCCCTCAATAAGATCAGCCTCTCCAAATATTTTTACAACACTAGATTCTGAAGAATTATTGATCATTTTATTTGTAGATACTATAGATTTTGCTAATTCTATATTTCTATAACCTTTACACCCATATTTGTCATCAATCCATTTATTAAATGGCTTACTATTCTTTTCTTTTGCGCAACTTATTAAAAAGAATATGCTTAAAATTTTTAATATAAAATTAAAATAAATCTTTAATTTGGTCCCAAAGACCTCTCTTTTCTCCATTTGATAAATATATTTTATTAGTAGCTTGTCCTGTACTTCCTGTTTTACCATCTCCTGACCAAGTTGCTTTATCAAGAATTTTTTTCACTAAACTATTTGTCCATACTCTTAAATAGGGATTAATTCCATTTTTAGTTTTTCCACCAATAGACCATTTTGGAAGTACTTTGGTACCTCTAGGAGTAATGATATTCGGACGACTCTTAGTTTTACTGTTACTTCCTTGTGTATGATTTAAACCCAAACCATGCGCGCCTTCATGAGAAGCTGTTGTTGAATTTAGTAAATCATCGTTAGTACTATAAAAACCACTGTTTTCATTAATATTATGAAAGCTCGATCGTTTATTACTACTGACCCTTATAAATTGAACTTTATTATCTGTATTATTTTCAGCCATTTCAATTGCATCATCTACTGATACAGTTTGATAGGTAGTTCTTAATTTTACATTATATGTTTTGCCACCCATATTATATGTTAAATTTTCTCTATTAAATTGATCAGTAACATTTCTTGCTATGGTGCCTGATAAAGTTGTACTCGCTTCGGCACCGTAAAAAACTAAATGTTGAGTCATGGTAATTGTATTAGATTGTTCATTTGCAACTATATCTACCTGTTTTCCATTTGGATCAACTAATCTAATTGGATTCTGATAACAATAACCATATACATTCAAATTTCTAGGATTATAAATTCCTCCATTATGATCTCCATTAAAATAGAACTCTTCTTCGATTATAGGATTATAATTAGCCAACGGATCAACATTCAACCACAACGAAGTCTTCATATCCAAATACCTAGCCCCATAATAACTAAGATTCGTCTCCCTATCCAATTCCTTTCCATTAAATAAATAAGGACTGGAAAAAGATGATGAATGCTCTTCAAACAAAACCTCTCCAAAAGCAATGTATTCCACATGCTGGCTTATGCTTCCGTTTCGGGTTGTAATATACGAAGTACTTCCCAAATGATCAGGATGAAAATAAAAAATATCATTCTCTGGCAAGCCAATTCCGGTAAACCCTTCACCGGCTTTTACAGTTTCAGGTTCAACGGGAGGGCCAAATTGTACAGGCGGTCCCGGCACATCGCCCGGAGCATTAAAAATTGGGTTTCTCGGCCAGCCTTCCGGTGGTTCCTGGTTTTCTTCAACAGGTTTTAATACTTCGCTAGGATAAGGATCGCCTGTAAATTCTGGTGTCGCATAAATGCCTTGTTGTGTTGGTGGTCCCGGAGGAACTCCCAAACCTCTTACGTAATTGTCTAATGCTTTTTGCTGTTCAGCTGTAAGTTTGGAATAATTTACACCACCCGCCGTTAATTTTAACGGTTGGGCAAATGACCCGTTACCCAGTTTACTCACAATACGTCCTGCTCCTTCGAAATAATGTTTGGTGAATTTTCCTTTGCTTATTACAAAATAGGGAGAAACATAACCGGTATAATCATCCGTATGTACTATCGTCGCAGCCGTTTCTCCATTAATGGCAACGTTTTGTGAATCTCCCGAACTTTTAATTACGCGTTCCCCTGAGGCATCATAGGTAAACTGGTGAATTCTTCCGTTATCGTTAATGCCTGACAAGCGGTTTTCTTCATCCCAGGTCATTTTTCTGAAACTTTTTTCTTCCGTATAACCTGTTGGGTTTCCGTTACCATCGTACGCATATTCTCTCGGAATAGCTTTTCCTGCTTCCGCGATTTTGTTGGGCGCGTTAGGATGCAGTTCATTATCATAGTTATAATCCAACACATAGCCTTTCTGCTCATTGTTTACTGTATGCACCAGATCTTTCTTTGTGATATTGTGCATTTTATTATAGCTCATATTCAGCTCATAACTCGCTTTGGTAAACTCGCCCTGATAGGTTGCTTTTGCCGATTTTAATCTATAAAAATCATCGTATTGATATTCGTGGTTGGATGTTCCACCCAAAGTATTATTTACTACCGGGGCAGTATTTTTAATCCCTAAAACATTTCCAACCAGATCATAACTATAGCTGTTATTCATGACTTGTCGTGTACCACTTTTTACCTGCAGTTGCTGTAATCTACGCATAACGGCATCATAGTTATAAGTCGTTTCGGTATCGTTACCGTATTTTAAATACTTACGCTGTTCAAACTCGTCGTAGCTCAATTGTTTGATGTAATCGTAGGTATGGCTTTCTTTTTTACCCTGCATACTTTGCAGGTTTCCGGCACGGTTATAAGTGTATTCCACTACTTCGCCATCAGGATACGTCATTTTCTGGATTCGGTTCCAGGTGTCGTATTCGAATTGTGAAATATACGTCTGTATATCTGTTGGTGTAATACGAAGGGTGCGAATTTCTTTTTCTACTTCTCCTAGCTTACCATAGAAAAACTCCTGTCCGCCACTGGCATCCTGTACAAACCATAATCGGCCACGGCGCGCTGCAGTTCCATCGGCTTTACCGTAATTGTACTGTACATTGTTTTGTGGGTTTTTAGGATATTTAATAGACTCGAGTCTATTAAAATTATATTCGTATTGTATGGCACCTCCATTTGGAACTGTATTTTTAATATCCTGCGTAATACGGGAGGTTAAATTCCCTGCCAAATCGTATTGCATCGTTGTGGTTCCTGCATCGGGATGCGTAAACTCAATTCGTCTTCCCAACCAGTCGTAACTGCTTTTGGTAACATGATCCATCGCATCGGTTACTTTTATCATTTCACCCAATGCGTTAGTTTCAAACTTGGTTAGCAAATCATTTTGCAAACTGGCCATGTTTTGTCCTGTGGCGTCGGTATACGTCTGGCTTGTTTTATTCAGGGCATCGGTTTGTGTAGTACGTAATGCCGGAACTCCATCATAATTCTCTAAAGCAAAAGTTGTGGTATTGCTGCTTCCATCAGGCAAAGTAACTTTTACCGCGCGTCCTACTTCATCGTACTCTGTTTTAGTGGGTGTTACGTTGGAAATTGCGGTACTAAAATTATTGTCTATCGTGGCAGTCGTTGTGGGGTAATAGCTTGTTGTAGGTCTTCCCAATCCGTCATAAATTATTTTTCCAGATACGATTTGCGCCTCCTGATCCGGGCTTCCGGCTGCTGTAAATAAACTGGCTGTTTTCTTCACCTGCAGGGCTCTGCCTAATCCATCAGTGTAGGTAAAGGTTTCGATATCCTTATCCAATTCCGGATCGTAATTTTTAGTTTTGGCATACGGAACTTTTGCTTCAGGGAAGTATTCATACGCAATGGTATAGGGTTTTCCTGAGGCGATTTCGTAAGGTGCTTTGATTGTAGCGATACGTCCTTTACCATCGAGTGTATAAAGCGTACTTTGATCGTTACGGTCCGTAGTTTTTAAGGGTGCTCCAAAACGGTAATCATATTCCATTTTGTTCTGGTACCCAAATGCATCTTTAATCTCGGTCATGAACTGATGATTGTCAGCATCAAATGCATACTCCAAAGTCATACGCTGCCCTTTGTAATTGGCGGGACCGGTTATTTTTTGAAGGTTTCCGTACGTATCATAGGTAATATCCGTTAAAGCTATTTTATCGGCAGCACTATAATTTTTTATCTGTATAACTTCAGCTGTTGTCGTATTGATGGTCGTGGCCCTTTTACGGCGTAAACCATCCGTAGTAAATACCTCTAATTGTTTTGGAATTCCGCCATAATACGGCGTTGTGCTTTCGTAATAACTAATTTTGGCAGTTACTTTATCAGTCGCCGTTCCGTTTCCTAAATCTTCATATTGCGAAATATTTCCGTTGGCATCATAGGTATTAAACGTATTCGTCTCCAGATAATCACTTCCTCCCTCATATACCTTTTGATTGGCGTGAATCAATCCTATGAAAATACGTTTGGCATCGCATAAAGGTAAATTTAGTTCTGATACTGAAACACTAGCCTGCGTTGATACATCAATAAAACTATATTCGTTTTCTGATTCCTGACGCATTTTATTGTTTTTATCCAACGTATAACTGTGCTTCAAAAGGTTTTTACGGAAATAATCCTGATTGTAAAATTCCTGAACCGTAGTTGAGAAAACCGAATTGTCAGCCGCATCAATTTGTTCCTGAATTACTTTTGCAAAACCGTAAAATTCTCTTTCACGACGATCGTAATATCCTTCTTCGTATCTGAATTTAGCAATCGAATGATCAATTCCATCACCAACATGTCCGTCAAAAATATTCACAGACTGTAAAACCCATTTTGCTGACGGGTTTTCGTAGCTTGGTTTTACTAATTCATAATCGACAACGTAACTGTTTCCAGCTCCGTTGGTAACGCTTTTAAGTTTATTGGTTCTCTTAATATTTGAAAGCTGTACCGTAAGATTATTATCATCTTTAGAAACGATATAATCCAGATTTCCGTCACCGTCAATATCCATATAAGTTCCTTCAGAACGGCTTGTACTCCATCCTTTACTTCCTCCAACGGTTGGTGTAATACGCAGCAGCCAAACGGTAATATCAAAGGAGAAATTGGCATTCATACCATAACTCACCCCTTTGTTTAAATTCATTTCTGAATATTTTGGATAAACAACCGGTGTATCAAAAGAGCCTCCTAAGTTAAAAGCCACACGCATCGTATTGCCCTGATAGCTAATTTTATCAGCCAAACCATCTCCATTTATATCCAAAAAGGATTCATCAACATCTGATTCTGATCTTGCATAATTGGCTCCTCCCGAGATCGACCCCTGCTTAATGCTAAAACCTAATCCGGCACTCCAGTCGGTAGAAAATCCTTTATTCAGGCTTCCAAGATTCCAGTTTCCACCTGGTACAAATCCGTAACCTGTATTTAGCAAAACATCACCTGAATCTGTGATCTTATCTGGCAAACCATCGCCGTTAATATCACTGTGCACCATTACGGCACGATCTGTTCCTTTGCCCTGAGAAGCACTAACAGATATCTGGTCTTTTGCTTTTTCTGCTTCTTCATCGGCACAAGTTTTTGAAGCTTCTCTTTGAGCTGCTACTTTTCCAACTGTCATACCTAATCCGCTTTTAGCAGAGCCGTGGCTGTAACTTCCTCCAAAATTCGGCCCTTCAGAGGTTGTCTTTGCATGACTGAAATTGTCTCCAATATCAATGATTTCATCTGATATTTTTCCAACCGGAGCAGTAAGCTGAACACTTCCACCACGAATATAATCCGGAAAACGGTCACCGTTAAAATCACTCATAGTCTGAGTTACATACGAATCGCCATCTATCGATTTGCTGTAACCTATATTGGCAAATCCGGCAGAAGCGCCTGCTGAGATACTTTTACTTTTGCTTTCGCTAATCATATCAAGTGCAGTGGTGCTTCCTCCCTGTAAAGTTGGTAATGAAAAATCGGCATAATCAGCAATATCATCTTCTCCCAATCTTGAAGTTCCGATAGTTTGTCCTTTGATATAAATTCCTTCCTCAAGACCTTCCCATTTCAATTTTGTATAAGAAGGATTTAAAGAAACAAAATAACTGTCTGCGACTTCATAACCTTTACCATCATAATTATCAGGATCGGTATTATTTAAATCCGGTTCTGTATTATAAGCGTCTGATTGTTTTAATTGCGTTTGATCTATGGTATTGGAAGCTAAATTTCCATTAATAACAAAACCTCCCCAATTTCTATGGTACAATCCTAATGTTCTTTCATCCGGATTTAAAAGACTGTAAATGGCAAAATCATCGGTTGCAGCATTCCAAATTACATCATCAGTAAGATCAGCCAAATCTTTTAAATCGGTAACCTGAACCTGAATATTTAATGCATTTTGTTTGGGATAATTTCTAAGTATAGCCGTTGACGACGGATTGGAAACAGTTACTTCTAATTGAATGGGAACTCCCGCTACTGCAGAAGGATAATCAACTGCATTGTCAAAAGCATTGATCACTTCAGTCAAAGTTCCGGCTGTCAGTTTATACCTTTTACGTGCTAATAGTAAATTATTTTGCTTAGCCGAAACAATTACATCGCCATTATAGGTATTCAAAGACCCCGGAGGAAAAGCTGTTGCCAAAACCAAGTCTGTAGGCAATATATTTAATTTCACTTTTCCTGCTATGGTTGAAGTAATACCCGGAATTGTATAATTTCCTTCTCTCTTATTGTACAATAAATGAGAAACCTCCATAGGTACTTCTTCTACAATTCCTCCCGGATAAGCAGGTACTGTTACTGTTGGCGCAAAAGAAATAGTTTGCCAATTGATATTGGTGTCTGTTTCTAAGGCAAGACTAATTTGCGTTTCGGCTTCGAATGCTGGTAAAGCGATGGAAGACAGATTAAAAGAAGTAACTTCATTGGCTAAAAAAGTCTTTTCGAAAACAACCACAGGAGCATTCGACTGATCCAGATACGTTTTGGTAATGACAAGTCTGACGTGGTCTGATGTGACAGGTTTATTTAAAATTCCTTTCACTAAAACATTTCCGGCTGTGGCTATTGTTTTTCCTGCCAGAGAACTACTCAAAAAATCTGTACTTACCTGATAAGTACTTAATGAATAAGAATTGACATCTTTCAAAGTAGTTGATACTACAACATCGCTTTCCACCAAATTTCCGTTAACATTACGGTCATACTGTTTTACCTGTGAATAGGTAATAACCGGATCCCAAATTACCGTATCAAAACTTCCATCTTTTAGAGAACTCACCCTAAAATACAAACGTTCGCCTTTTTCTACAGCAATTGCAGTATTTTGTTTGCTTTTACTAGTATAATCAGTCGCATTTATTGCTTCATTCCACAACAATTGATTTCCCTTTTGAAAATACAAATGAACACCATCTGCCTTATCATTTCCGGTATTATTAACATATTCTGCACGGGCTTTAATTCCTTCCGGAGTTGCTTCCTGAACCAATTGATATTTATGCAAAACAGAGATAATTCCTTTTACAGGAGCCTCCCACATACGAACGACATCGTGTAACGGATTTTGTTTTTCGATCTCTTCCGGCGAAATGGATGTATAACCGGGAATAGTTACATTTCCTCCTCCAAAAACAGGTGATGGAGTTCCGGTACTACTCGTTTTAAATGTTGGAATTCCGTTTTCTAATCTATTGTAATATACTTGTCCGTTTCGAACAAAATCAATCAGTCCGTCTCCATTAAAGTCCATAAAATAGACTTTCGTTTTACTGCTTGAACGCTGTTGGTCGTACCCTATATTTCCGTATTTTAAATTTAAATCGACACCCCAGTTAAACGAAGTTGACTTTGAAAACCCGACATCACTAATATTAATCGACTGCAATTCTCCGAAAGCGTTTTGCCCGCTTGCTGCCAAATTTTTTCGGTAATAAACACCGTCTTTTGTTTTAAAAACCTTATCTGGTAACCCATCTCCATCTAAATCTTCTAATATGACAGCCGTATCCGAAGTTCCCCAGCTGTTTCCTCCGTGACCTCCAACGGTAAAACCTTTTAAACTTCCGGCATTAGTAGCTAAACCTACTCCAAGTCGGTAACTTACACCATTTGTAGCACCTTCAGAACTACTTACCAAAGAATGTTTTCCTGAAAATAACACATCACTAAAGGAGGGAATAGAATTATTTCTAAGATTGTCATTGGGTACACTCCAACTTTGAGCAACCCCAAACGGATTATACTTCCCTGAAGCATCACGAACATCATCAAAATAATCCAGTTTATTGGTATAAAACAATTTAGATTCCGAATCGTATTCTGAAATGGATTCCAAAAGTGTTTTCTTAAAAGCACCTTCCTTATAATTCAGTTCGTAGCTGCGAACCATTTCGCTTTTATAGCGTACTTCAATTTTTCTTAATAATTGATTGTTCAGTTGTTTAAAACCTAATCTGGCCGAAACCTGAACATCTCTACGGTTTGCTTCTCCTAAATCGCTATTTTTTACGAAAGTCACATTGTAATTCCCTTTTTCGGAACCAAAACCGGTGTAGTACACTTTTTTAAGATACAGTTCCCCGTCTTTTTTATCGTACTCGTAAGTGACTTTATTTCCTTTTAAATCGACCTGCTCACACAAGGCCCAATGCCCGATATTTCCGGAAACATCCTGCAAAACGCCATCAGTAGAAAGTCCTGAAGCTGTTCCACCATAATAACTCGCTACACCGCTTTTGTCTCGTACAACCCAGTAGTAATTTTTAGGGGAAGATCCTTTACGGATGATCTGCTGAAAAGCACCTTCGCGTCTTGGATAAAATTGCTTATCGGAAGCTCTGCCCACCCAGTCCGCTCTATGGGAGTTGGGAATTAATTGTTCTCCTGCAATGGCATAAGTTTCTGTTTCTTTTGATGCATCATATCGTGGTGCTCCCCAACGGGTTTCGATACTTACAGCCGGTGCCGAAATATCCCAGCCCGTACCCGCCCAACTGTGACCGCCATCACTGTCGTATTGCAGGTTAAAGGAGGGTTGCATACCTCCTCTTCCGTTTGGAATCACGATAGAAAATCCTGTACTTGCTGTTCCTCTTCCATTTGCAGAAGGCGGCGCTATTGACTGAATTCCGACTAATGGACTTGCTGCTTTTAAATCTTTTATGCTGGTTGGTGTATATCCAGAAGTTTCAGGCGATTCCGGCATCTTGATGATTCCGGCGATAAAGTCGGTAAAATGCGTGGTTTTAGCTTTAATAATTCCTTGTTTAATATCCAAAGAGTCTTTGGTTACTTCCTGCCACAATCTTTTATTTTCATCAAAATAAAATACATTGATGTCTTTTTCTGTGTAGCCTTCCGGAATCGCTTTTTTGTCAAATGGTAATGATAAGGTTACGGCTTTTTCAAAAATAGTACCGTGTGGCAATAATCTAAATCCGGCATTTGTTCCGGTAACATTGACCATGGCAGAATTTAGCGGTGCAATATCAATTTTTCGTAAAGCACTTACCGATACGGAAACGTTATTTTTTAAAACTCCAACAGGAAAAACAGCTAAAAAATCTTTATAAACCAGCATGTTTTCAGATTGAAAATCAATTAATTTAGAAATGCGTTCTTTAGCATTTTCAATTGGTCTGAAACTATCTACTTTTATAAACTGCTTAATTTCTAATTTTTCATTTATAAGCACACCGGAAGCAGTCTCTTTCGTAACCTGAATCGATTTTCCTACAGTTGCAGCATCGAAAACCAATTCAAATTCAGGCTGATTGACATCAATAGCCATTCCACCAATACTCATTTTTTTGATCTGCGAAGGAAAATTGGTGCCTTTGATGTACAGTTTATTTTCTGATTGTAATAAAGTATACTGAAAAGAAGGTGTTGCCGATTTGTAAACAATTCGAACATTCTTAATGCGATACCCGTTCGAAATTCCTTCCGGCGCTGTAAACAACAAAACGTTATCACCTGGCCTCAAAGACTTCTCGGAAAGCAACTCCGATTGTTTGGTCCAGTTTTTATTTTGAGATAAAAATTGTCCTCCAATACTCGGCTGATTGTTTAAACTTCTTGAAACAGAAGCTGCCTGATCATAACCATACAATTCATATTCTAAATAAGCATTTTCACTTGTAGAAGGCAGCGCATCTACTTTAAGATGGAAAACGTTATCATAAGCATCGTCAACGTCAGACTCATCCTTAACTCCAATTATACCTTCAACAATATCGGCACTAAATGATTTTGTGTTTTTATTTTCTTTATGATAAACTGCAGCCGAATCTGTTACGGAAACAATTGACTCTTTTTCTGAATTATTTTGGGTAAATAAAGAAGCTATTTTGTACGGGCCAAAATTGGCTGCAAACAAAAAGGAACCTATTAAAAATACCAATATTATAATTTTCTTTTTCATACGTATGATAATCGATTTATGGGGCAATCGTTTATTTTTTTTTAATTATTTCAAGATCCAATTCGTGTAATTTATTCTGAAAACAGTTTAAATTACTTCACAATAACTTTAAAAGTCTTGCTTCCAAAATCAGATTTTACAGTAACCAGATACAGACCGGCGGCGCTTTTTATAACCTCATCATGCAAATACGTTTCTATTTGTGTGAATTGTTTTTGTTGTATAAGGGCTCCGGTTGGCGAATAGATACTGATTGTTGCATTTGTCTTTGTTGGAAATTGCATCGCCACAGAAAAATGGCCGTCAACTGTTGGATTGGGATACAAAATCAGAATGCTCGAATCCGTAATCTCTTTTCCATCTGTTGTTACTGCAAACTGGGTAGCGGTTTTACATTGCAGGTCGTTCAGTAATCTTAATTCATAAGTACCCGGCTGATCAATTAATATTTTAGGGGTATTATCTATAAAATTACCTTCATAATACCATTGGTATTCGTAATTTCCTGTCGGTAGACCAGCACTCGCGTCAAGTGTTAAAGCGTTTCCGTTCGTTAAGAGATAATCTGATTTTAGGTTTGGAAATGTTCCTTGTTTATCTGCCACAAACACAGTTTCAGCATATAAATTTCCTTTTGCATCCCTTACGACATAATCATAAGTTCCTGATGTAAGTTTCAGTCCCGAAGTGCTTTTTGCAGCCTGATTCCATTGCTTTACAATAGCCTCACTTCCTTCTTTTTTGACCGTAACAGTAAAGGGAGCTTCACCACCTTCGATAGTATAATTTAACTCACCAGATCCGGCTACTCCACAAGTGGCCTCCGTAATCCAGACTCTGCTAAACATTGCAGGTGCCACTTTGATCGTGAATTTCGTCTTACCAGATTTTTGCTTGTCCCAATTAAAATCTGTCAAAACCAATTTTTCTTTACTAGATGTGCTTGCCAAACGAATGTATTCTGAATCTTTTTCATCGTATGTTCCCTTGCCGGAATAATCTACCAACAACCAGTAGTAGGTATCTTTCGGTAATGCACTTTTAATAAAATTTGGATTAAAACTCCAGTCCAGACTTAGATCCGTTGGATTGCTAAAGTCTAACTGCCATTCTCTTGAAACTCCAACTGGCTCACCCTGTTCCTGTTTTTTGACCAGAAGATTTTTTCCATTGTCGCTCCAAAATGCAAAGAAATTATCCGGAATCGTATTTGATTTACTTTTAAGACCAATGGTCAAAAGTCCTTCTTCGGCCATATTACTGCTTTTGGGTTGTAATAATCCGCTGGCATCATCACGGCCAATTCCGGTAATCGAATTTTCAAATCCTTTATGCTGGTTGATATCCCAGATGGTTTGTCCCTGACTGTTTAAGTAGTTTTTGATATCAAACTGCGAAAGCGAAACGCCATATTTGATCGCTAAATAACTGGCTACTTTTTGCGTTTCAAGGCCTGATAAAACCCGGTTATAAACCAGAATTTCGCTGATATTTCCTTTAAATTCTTCTGGCGGAAGTTTTTCAAATTTTGATTTTTGCCCAATCGTTAATGATGATAACTTTGCAAGACTATCTGTTACGTTTTGCTGAAAAAAATGAATGTTAGCTTTATGAGGTTTAATTTTTTCCTGATACGATTGATAGGAATATCTTTTTAAATCCACCAAACGTTTATTGGTTCCAACGGCAAGTGTTTTTTGAGGGTCGTTTATAGTCCATAAAAATTGCTCTTTCAAACTATCTTTGACTTTGTAAACCATAAATAACGTTTGTTTTCTTTTACTCTCAACTCCCAAAGGCAAAGTCAGAGAATCCTGTGAAGTGTCAAAAACAATACTTGGATTAAAATTGAAAGCACTTCCATCGTGCTTTTTACCTGATATTTTAGCTTCTTTTTTTGTTAGACTTTGCCAATAATAAGCGTCACCACTATTTCTGGATTTAATCCAGTATAGCGGTTCTTCAACTAAACCGGGTAAAACTTTTTGCTGTGAAAAAATGGGATTGTTTGTCAACAAAGTCACAACAGCTGAAATCAAAATAATCTTTTTACACATAATTTCTATGTTTTAAAGGATAAGCAACGATTAGAAATTGGCTAAGTCATCAAAGTCAAAAGAGTAGCCGATAATCAATGAAATACTATTGATTTTATTTTTATTTTCGCTGTAACGGTGTCCATTTTCCTCCGTAGCCAAAGCATCCGTAAGCCCCAAAGTATATCTTGCACCAATGTTTAAATTGGAATTAAATTCATATCCTAAGGCTAACATCCCATAAAAATAATTTTTCCCCGTCAACGACTCTTTGAGCACTTTTTGCACATTGGCGTCCGGTTCAAAATAAGCACCTGAGTTTCCAAAAACTTCCTGTGCATTAGAGGTATATTTGATATTATCGCTCGCAATGTTGAAACCTACATAAGGCCCAGCCCCAATGTAAAATCCTTCAACAGGATAATATTTAAACTGGGCTCCAACATTGATATAACTATAACCAAAGGTCATTTTATATTTAAGCCCTTCGTTATCTTCATAATTCAAATCAGTACCTTGGCCGGAATAGGAAAGCTCGGTCTGAACACTGACTTTGGCATACGGATATTTCCAATTGATGACCAGACCTGCCGTGCCCCCAAACTTGCCCTCTTCTTCTAATGTATAACCTTCATAAATTCCTTTTGGAACTATCACATCTGGAAGATTAGACATTGACGAATAAATTCCACCTGCAAAAAGGCCGTACGTTATCTCTCTGTCCCCTTGCGCAAATAGTGATTTTGTACTTACTAGTAAAAGAAGTAAAATAATTTTTTTCATGTTTTTTATTGAAATTACCATTGATGAAAACTATAGCCTAACGAAAAACAAATGACACTGCTTTTGTTTTGATTTTCGATAAACTGAAACGAAGAAGAATTACTTTTGACCACATCTTTTACGCCTAAATAATAGCGCAAATCGAAGTGAATACTTTGGTGTAATTCATAACCAACTGCAAAGCACAAAGAAAAATCGTCTGCGCCGTCAAGACCATCTTTATAAAATTGTCTGGTGGCAACATCGTACATACCTCCTGCCTCATTAGACTCATAAGTAACATTATTGGCCGATAAGCTGATTCCGTAAAATGCACCAAAGCCTAAATTTAAGCCTTCGTAAGGATAAACTTTATACAAAGCCCCAAGCTGCAGATAAGCATAGTGCAGACCTAACTCAAATTCTTTTCCTGTAGTATCATGATAGTTAACGGTTTCTCCGGCTTGTCTGAACAAAATTTCAGGTTGAATGGCAACACGGGTATCGTAAAGTTTGCAGTTCATGAAAAATCCGCCTTCTAAGCCATAAGCGCCTTTGCTTTCCATTACACTGTTGTCAAAAGTGTTGTCGCGGCCTTTTATGCTTTCAGGCAAATTACTAATTTTAGAAGACAATCCACCCAACTTTAAACCGTAGGTTATGTTTGTTTCATTCTGCCCATAAAGAGCAACGTTAAAAAAGCAACCAAATATTAATAAGTGTAATATTACTTTCATCCACAAAATTTTTTGCGAATATATGTATTAATATTCAAATAACTAGCGGAATAAAATCGATTAAAATCAAAATAATCCGACGAATTGCACATTCTTACAAAAAACGACTGAAATACGAGAATTGACAAAAAAGATCTTAATTTACAATCAAATATTTTTTTGTTATGTTAAAAAAATTGAAATGAACTTTAAGGAAGGGTACTTCAAAACAAAAAAATCCACTCTGGCACGAATGGATTTAATTAAAACTTTTATAAAAAAACTCTTATATCTCCCCAGTCATCAAAATATTCTCCTGCACACCTTTCTGTTTCAGCATTCTGAAATGGGAACGTACGGCATGATAAAAAGGATAGGAAGTGTACGGAAGATCATACTCTTCAGCATATCGTTTTATGATAGGCGTAATATATGGATAATATGTATGACCAACGTTTGGAAAAAGATGATGTGCCACATGATGTGTGAAGCCGCCGTATAAGAAATTAGCCAATTTACTATCCGTACTAAAATCTTTAGTCACGATCATTTGATGCATAGCCCATGTTGCCGAAAGATTCCCCTCTTCATCTGTACCCGGAAAATGTGCGTCTTCATCAACATGCGTCGATACGAGCGCGACTACGCCCAGGGCACTACCACACATGTGCATTGCCAGCCACGCATATAAGACCATATACCAGGGCTGATTCAGTAATAACATTGGAACAAAAAGCACATACACTAAATTAATTATTTTAGCAGCAAACATTTTATAGATTTCTATGGTTGGAATTTTATCCACTACTTTTTTTACATAGTTATCTTTCTTCCCAAAAAAATCTTTAAAATCTCTGATATAAATCCAATTCAAACTGTACAAGGGATAAATAAGCCACATGTAAAAATGCTGATATTTGTGATAATTAAACAGCGGACTATTAGGGAAAATCCGGATAATATCACTTTGTTTGATATCAACATCCCAATCAGGAACATTTGGAAACGCATGATGCAGATTGATGTGGCGACGTGTCCAGAGCCAGTGATTGCCACCAAAAAGTTCCAGCACATACATAAACCATTCGTTATGCTTAGGTTTTTTAAACAATGCGCCATGCGCAGCATCATGAAATGCATTTATAAAAAGTACGATCATAGTAATACCGCACAAAATATAAAAGAGAAATAATAAAGGTGTGCTGTTTCCGAAAAGCAAAATACAGGAATAAAACAAAAAGAAAAGTACTACTAGTCCTAAAGACTTAATTACATTAAACCGATACAGGGATGTTTTTTTTAAAACCGTTTCATTTACTTCCTTTCGAATCTTTTTAAAAAAATCATCAGTACCAGGTTTTACATAAACCGGGCGATTTAATTTTTCCATAATGATTAATGGCTAGAAATTCTTACATCAAATTTAATAAAAAAAAGTTAAATCGCAGTATAAGAAAAGGTTACTATTAATTAAAAGAATAAAATAATTCCAATATCAAAACAATATAAAACAAAAAAACCACTCGATTGAATGGTTTTTAGCTTTAATTTAAAATGCCGTTTCTTATTTTACTAAATAACTGACTTTATCTGCTTCGCAAAGTCTGAAATAACCAAAAGCAAAATTATTAGAATCACTTGTATTGACAATATTACCTCTAATATTTCCTGGGGGAATCGAAAAAGGACTTCCTCCATATACTTCTAAAATTAAGTTCATATAATTATAAAAGTTTTTAGAAACACCACGGTGTGTAATGTTAACCGTATTTCCCGCTTTCATTTTGTCTGAGTCTGAGTATCGTGTACTAATTTCATTTCCATTAAATAATTCATCATCTGTAAGTTCATATTCTGGAAAAAGCAGAAATTCACTTTGGTAATCCGTAAGGTAGTAGTTCGTTTCATTAGCTGGATCTTTGTAATAAAATGTAAGTTCGATCACATCTTTTCCATCAAAATCAGGAACAATCGCCTGCTCTATTTTATCAATAGGTGTTACCGAAGTCAATTTTTCTACAGCGGTGAAGCTTTGTCCTTCTGCAGTTACATAAAGTGTATAATCCATATTGATAACGGGAACAAAATTAGTACACACATAAGAACCTGGCTGCGTTTCGTTAAAAGTAAAAACATCACCATTTGTATTTTCAATTCTTACCTGAGCACCAGAAACTTTTGGTGTAGTATTATTATAATAGGGTGCGGTTTTACTAATCTTAATGGTTTGTTCATTTCCGGTTGTCCCTTTTTGCCAGATAATTTCTGCGTCTACAACTATTTTTGTTTCACCAGTTTCCAAATCAAGAGTCACTGTATCTTCACAAGATGAAAAAAACAGCACAGAAAATAAACTCAATAAAGTCAATACTTTATTTCTAAAATTATATTTTTCAATCCTTTGCATAGTCATTAAAATTTAAAATTATAAGATATACCAGGAACTATCCCAAAAATAGATAGTCTTCTGGTCTCATTCGCTCCTGTATCTTCATTTGTCGCAAATGTCATCGAAGCAGCATTTTTTCTGTTGTAGATATTATAAATACTAAACACCCAATAGCTTTGCCAGCCTTTCTTTTTATCCGGTTTAGGTGTGTAAGTTGCGGCCAGATCTAAATGATGGTAAAGTGGCAGCCGATTTTCATTTCTAAGCGAAAAATTAGGGATATTGATTCCTCCAAATTCATAATAACCATTTGCATACGTTACTGGCTGGCCAGACTGCAAAGTAAAATTGGCATTAAAAGACCATTTCGGATTGTATTGATAACTTCCTACAATATTCAAATTGTGCATTTTATCATATCCGGACAAATACCAGTCTCCATTTGCTATTCCAGGTTCTTCAGCTGTTCTGCCAGGAGTTTTTTGCTCTGCCCTTGACAGGGTATAAGAAACCCATCCTGTAAAATTACCCGTATTTTTTCTAAATAATAATTCCATACCATATGATCTGGCTTTACCGTTTAAAATAACCTGCTCTATATTATTATTGGCCAATATATCAGCTCCATCTATGTAATCAATACGATTTTGAATATTCTTATAGAACAACTCTCCTTCAAAAGAATAAGTATCATCTTTAAAATTCTTAAAATACCCTGCTGCATATTGATCCAGCAGCTGCGGTTTTGTAAAAGGTCCGCTTGGTGTCCAGATACTCATTGGTAGTGGAGACTGCGTATTGGATAATATATGAATATATTGTGCCATCCTGTTGTAGCTTGCTTTTACTGAAGTATTAGCATTAAAAGCATATGACAATGCAGCACGAGGTTCTAAATTATTAAATTTACTTATCGTTTCTCCGCTTTTGTATGAGATACTTCCTGTGGGAGTACCTTTTTCATAAATATTATACAACGGATTATAGACTACCGACTGTCCATTTTCGTAAGTACTAATTTCCTCACCTCCTAAACGATAAAACATGCTATAACGAATTCCATAGCGAAGATTCAGTTTCTCTGTAATTTGATGTTCGAAATCAAGATAAGCAGAAGATTCTAAAGCATATTTTTTATTGAACTGTTTGTAATTAAACTGCGAATCTGAACTCGTAGGCTTAACAGTACCCGGATTAAAATCATAATACTGGCCATCAATTCCGTAATTAAGCTTCAGCTTTTCAGATAATGAATGATTCCATTTATAAGTAAGTCCGTAACTTTTTATAACATTATTCCACTCAAAATTCTCTGTAGTAATGTCAAGATTAAATTTATAATCACTGTAGAAAACAGCTAAATTCGTGTTTATATTGTCTGAAAATTTATGTTTCCAGCTTACGATTCCCATTGTATTTCCGTAGGTACTCCCAAAACGATCATTTATATCGAAAACGTCATTCCCAAAATATCCTGAAAAAGCAAGTGTGTTATTAGCATTCAGCCGATAATTTAATTTAGCATTAATGTCATAAAACATAGCCGAATTATTATTATCTGCCAATTTCAAAAATAGATGCGCATAGGAAGTCCTCCCTGCCACAAGAAAAGAGCCTTTATCTTTCTGAATAGGCCCCTGTACCAATAAACGGCTTGATATTAAACCAATCCCACCATTTACTTTGTAATTTTCAAAATCACCAATCTGCTGCGTTACATCTAGTACAGAAGAAACTCTTCCCCCAAATTTAGACGGAATTCCACCTTTATATAAATCCAGTCCGCTGACTACATCTGCGTTAAAAATCGAGAAAAACCCAAACATGTGAGAGTCTCCATAAACAGGAGCACCATCTAAAAGAAGTAAATTCTGATCAGCTGCACCTCCGCGGACATTAAAACCAGAAGAAAGTTCTCCGGCATTTGTAACTCCTGGCAATGTCAGTATTGATTTTAAAGGATCCGGTTCACCCATTGCAGACGGAATCTTTTTGATTTCTTCCATAGTCAGCTTATTAACACTCATTTGAGTATTTCTTACATCAACCGCTTTAGAGGTTGTTATAATAACCTGATCTAATTGCTGACTGTCCGCTTCAATGTTAAAATCAGTTCGTACATCACCAGAAACCGTAATTTGTTTTTCCTTATTTTTAAAACCCACATAAGTAATTAAAACAGTATAGTTTCCATTATCAAGTTCTAATGAAAATTTTCCATTTGCATCTGTTGTAGCCCCAGTCGAAAGTTCTTTAATGAAAACATTAGCACCAATAACAGGTTGCCTGCTTTCATCAAGAACCTGACCCGTTAGCTTACTTGTTTTTTTAGCAGCATTTATGGGCTTTTGCTTGACAAAAATATTATTGCCTACGATCGAAAACTGAATTGGTGTAATACTATTCAGCTCATTGACAAACTGTTTTATTTCGATACCGTTATACGTCTTTTTTTTAGTAAAATATTTTCTACTTGTATCTATCTGATCGGTAAAGGCAAATTTATAATCTGTCTGATTTTCAATTTGTTTAAATAATTCTTTTAGCGTTACGGTTTTGTCTACAGTTACGGTTATGCTTTGTGAAAATACTGACCAACTGAATAAAAAAAAGCACGCTGAAATTATATGCTTCATGAAATTTTGTATTTTTGAATAATATTAAATGGGATAGCTCTTTGCTACCCTGATTATGAGGAGGATGTGTAGTTTCGCGGCTTGCATCCTTTTCTTTTCTATCGAAAAGTAATTTGCTTTAATTCATCATTTATTTCAAAGTTTAGGTTATACATTTCTGATAGTAATTGCACAATTGTTTTTAAATCTTCTTTTTTATTGATTCTAACCGTAATTCGCTGATTGCTATATTCCTGCGGAATTATCATTTTGTATCCATAATTAGCTTCAATATATGCGCTAACAGCTGTTAGTTTTTCGTTATCAAAATCAGTAAATCTGTTGAATCCTATTACCGAAGCTATTTTGTTTCCGTAAGTAAATTTTTCTCCAGGTTTTAAGATCCATTTTTGAGTCTGGTCTTTTACATTCATCTGAACACTTCCTTCATAAAGCTGTACTATTACACCACTTTTTTCTTGTCCTGTTACAGTAAAAGAAGTTCCTAGTACTGTTGTCGTCGTCTCATTACAGAAAACCTGAAAAGGATGTTTTTTATCTTTTTGAACTTTAAAGTAAGCCTCTCCATCCACCTTAATTTTTCTGTTACTTTCAAAATTATTCGCATAAACAATTTTAGAATACGGACTTAATTCAACCCTGGAATTATCAGGTAACAAAACAGTTTTTACTTTTGAAGTAGTATTTTCAACAACATTTGAAGCCACATAAATAGTATCCTGCAAAGGACTGCTCTTAAAATAAATTCCTGTTCCTATAAGTCCACAAATTAAAATTGCAGCGGCAGAAGCATAATAACGCCAAGCCTTAAATTTTCGTTTTTTTGAAGGAAATGCTTCAGATTGAAATTTCTCCCAGGAAGCTTCCTTTGTATCATCAGAATGTGAAACAGGAATTTCTCCCCAAACTTTTTTCAATTCTTCTTCTATTCTTTTGTCATCCATTTTTTTGGAGTGTTAAGTTTTTGACAATAAAAACCCTGCTTATTGAAAACACCATAAACTAATTCCTTAATATCTCTGCTGGTTTCAATTTTTAAAATATGATTGTGATCTTCTAAATCAAATTTCATTTTACAATCAGAAATAACGAACTGCAAAAGAATTACAATAAAGTTTGCATCTTCTTTCGTTCTAACGTCAGTTTTATAAGACTCAATACGCATATTTATGTTTCGTTTTTATATATAACAAACGAAAACAAAAAAGTTCCTAATGGTCTTCGATTTTTTTTCGAATAAATTTACTGGCAAGATAAATATGATTGGCAATGGTCTTTTCAGAAAGATCCGTCATAGCCGCAATCTCCTTATAGCTAAGGTTTTCCAGTTTATGTAAAGTAAATATTTTTTGCTGTTGCTCAGGAAGCTGATTTATAAAGCTGTGTAATTTTTCTCTTCTTTCTTCAAAAACACCAGTTTCTACAGTTTCTTCGACCATTTCAACTTGCGAAGAATCAAGTTGTATTATTTTATTCTCGCGATTAACATGATTAATGATGATGTTCTTACAGATCGTGAATAATTGTTTATCAAACAAAACATCTTCATTAAGCAATTCTCTTTTATTATATAATCTCAAAAAAGTCTCCTGAACAAAATCTTGCGGGGTAAGAACCGTAAAATTAAAGCGTCTGGCAATATTTATAAGTTTATCGTAGTACTGCAAATAAGCTTCTTTGAAAGAAGCTTCATTACCTTTTTTTAAACTTAGTATAAATTTTTTATTGTCCATCCTAATATAACCATTAGTCTTAACTCAATGCTCAGAATAATATTGCCTTTAAGTTGATAGCTGAAGATTCACTTAATAAGTTATGACTACAAAGAACTGAATTTTTTATACCAAAATTATCTAATAGGAAAAATATAATTTTAAAATTTTGTAATCTTAACATCAACTCTTTATAAATTCTATTGAGAAAAAAGTGTCCAATTAAAGAAATTAGAAACCGAACTATCTTATTAAGTAACTAAAAAAGCGTTGTTTAACAATCATAAAAAGCCACTCGATTGGAGTGGCTTTTTTGGAATCTAATTGGGTAAAATTCGAATATTTATTCTAAAAAATACCCATATTTTCAGGCTTTATAGTAAATCCAATACGTATCATATTTTTGTGTTCCTGATAGTCGATTAAACTTTCAGTATAACCTATAAACCATTGAAGGGTGAGATAATAATTCTCATTTTTATAAGGCCTCCAGTTTAGCTGTGTCTGTAAAGAGCCATAATTGATAAGACCACTTCCCTTTCTAAAAAGAATGTCAGCACTCCATCTTCCTGGTTGTATCTGATAAGTTGCGCTAGCTTCTCCATATCCTACATATTTCGTAAGTTCAGGATTATCTTCTTTATCCACAATCGGAATCCAGCCTCTCAACCCGACAATCCATCGTGGTGAAATTTGCGATTTTAAAGAAAAAGCAAGCATATTCCAGGTTCTAGAATAAATGGAATCTCTACCGTTTGATTCGTGTTCTAGCGAAATTGTTCCGTAAGTAAGCCTCCCTCCTTTTAAATAAAAAGGGCGAACTACTGCTACTCCCGGATTAAAATTAATTTCTGAAAATGGTTTTGAACTCGCATAAATATCCCAAAAGGCTTTTTGAGTATACATCAAATAAGGGAAAAAACCACCCCACAAAGGTTTTGATTTCAGTCGCAGTTTAAAACTTATCTGGTATTTCACATCCGCAGAATTGCGATCGATAGGCTCATCCAAAGGTACTCCCGTTAAAAAATAATTGTCCTTATGAACAGAAAAACTAGGTTCCTTTAGTAGTGAATCTGCAGCCCGAAAATTTTTCTTCTCTTCTAAAATTTGCGAATTGGATTGAAAAGAAAAGAAAATCAAACAAAGGAATAGATATTTGAAATGCATTTATAAGGATTAAATTGGGGTTATTTTTTAAACTTTATAAATGTCTATTAATTTAATGAAGGGTATTGACTCAATAAAAATGAGATTTGTCTCAATCAATCATTAGTGAGTTAAATTTATTAATAGATTATTTTCTCTTAAAACAAAGCAGCCTTATTTATAGTTCCAGACCAACTAAATAAAATCAATTTTGGGAATAAAAAAAAGCATCGGCCATAGGCGGATGCTTTATACTTTTTGTAAAGAAGTAGTATTAAGCTACAACTACATTTACTGCATTAGGTCCTTTTTTACCTTCTGCTACGTCGTAACGTACTTCATCATTCTCACGAATGTTTTCTGATAGACCAGAAACATGAACAAAGATTTCACTTCCTCCATTTTTTGGTGTTATAAATCCAAAACCTTTTTCTTCATTAAAGAATTTTACTGTACCTTCTTGCATATTAATAATTATTTGTTGAGCGTAAATGTAAGACAATTAATAGTACCATACTGAAAAAGAATCACTTATATTTCAAATAAAAAAATATTTTTAAATATAATAAACAATTCCAATTCAAAACAAGCATTTGGTTATGGTCTAAATCAGTTAAATCCCATTCCCAAATTTAAATCATAATTGATTTTCCTTTAAATTACATATAGGGCCACAATGAATGAAATTACAAAATTTCATTTATAACTATTTGTAAATTAGATACTCATTTCAAATTGGAAGTTTATCATCAATCTTTTAAAAAACTCTTATTTGACTCTAATAACAACTTTTCCTTTGGCTCGCCCGCTTTCTACATAAGATAAAGCTTCATTTGTCTCTTGAAAGGAAAAGACTTTATCAACTGTTGGCTTAATTATTTTTGCTTCTATAAGTGAGGTAATTTCGCTTAATTGCTGCCCATCTGCTCTCATAAATAAAAAAGAATAATCGACATTTTTATTTTTGGCTCTTTTTCGAATACCTGAACTTATTAAAGAAAGAATTATTTTTACAAACCAGGGTGCTTTAATTTCTTTTGCAAAATCTGGCGTTGGAGGACCTGAAATCGAAATGAGTTTCCCTCCGGATTTTAATATTTTTAGAGACTTCTCAAGCGTTTTTTGATCCTGACTATTCAAAACAACATCGTAATTACTCAGTCTATTTTCGAAATCGCTATTTTTATAATCAATAACAACATCAGCTCCAAGTTCTGTTAGGAAATCAAAACTTTTGGCACTTGCAGTAGTAGCAACTGTAGCCCCAAAATATTTTGCTAACTGAATTGCAATTGTCCCCACTCCTCCAGAACCCGCCTGAATAAATACTTTATCTCCTTTTTTAATTTGTGCCCTTTCAAGCAAGACCTGCCAAGCCGTTAAAGCCACTAATGGAATAGAAGCTGCCTCTTCCATCGAAATATTTTTAGGTTTAAGCGCAACCTCTCTTTCATCGATTACAATAAACTCGGCAAATGTACCAATACGATGATCTGCCGGCCGAGCGTAAACTTCGTCACCAACTTTAAACTTTTTTACATTTTTTCCAACTTTCGTAACAATTCCTGCTACATCGTGCCCTAAAATTAATGGCAATTTGTATGGCAGGATGAGTTTAAACTCGCCCGTTTTTATTTTAGAATCTAAAAGATTGACTCCGGCTGCGTAAACATCAACCAGAACATCAGTATCTTTTACTTCAGGAACAGGCATTTCGGTAAGTTGCAAACTTCCTTTTTTACTATATTTATTAATTATAAATGCTTTCATTTTATCGATTTTAGAGTTCTATTTATTACTTCAGACTTTGGTATATTTTTTTAGGGTTTACCAAATTGAAAGCCAGTTGTGGAAAAAACCTGCTCACTATATAAAGCAGTTTTGTATCGCCTACGCGAATGGTATATCGATCCTTTTTAATAGCGGTAATTAACTCTTTTACCAACTGCTCCGGAGTCATTTTCTTATCCTTTCTTTGGGCAGTCATCTCTGTTGCCACAACAGGAGGAAGCAACTCAAATACTTTTACTTTACTACCTAAAATTTCCAAATTCTTTCTAAGTGTTCTGGTATAAAAACTCAAGGCCGTTTTAGTTGCCGAATAAGTTGGTTCTTCCAAAGCCGGTACAATACTCAAAATTGAAGTTGTATTTATTATTGCACTTTCTTCTCTTGACTTCAACATATCTATAAAAAGGTTATTCAATCTTAAAACTCCAAAATAATTGATATTCATTTCGTAAATCGCATTCTTCAAAATTTCTTCATTTTTAATTCCGAGATTAAGCGCCGGACTTCCAACGCCTGCATTATTGTACAAAATATCTATTCCACCTAAAGAAACCACTGTATCAAAAAGTACTTTTGAATCATCAGGATTCTCAACATCGCTTTTTATAATGATTACTGACGGAAGTAACTTTTTCGCCGCCTCTAATTTATCCAGATTTCTCCCTGTGATAATTACCCTAGCTCCTTCGTCTAAAAATTGTTTGGCAGATTCTAAACCAATTCCAGAACTACCTCCGGTAATTAAAATCGTTTTTCCTTCAATAGTCATAATCTAATTATTTAAATTGTTTTGCATTAGCAACAGGAATAACCTGAAGATTTTTTACACTTTTAGTATGTTACAAAATATACTAAAAAGTATATTTTGTAATAAAAAAAAGTTATACTATATATTGTTCTAATTCCATTTTTAAGCTTTTGATAAGACCTTGCATTGGTTTTGCTGTTTCCATAACTCTACACATTACAATACCTCCTTCAACTGAAGCAACTAATTTAAAGGCAAAAATTACAGGATCAAGATCCTTTGAAAATTCGTCATTATCAATTCCATACTGAAGCAAAGCAGTCAATTCCTGCTGACCAATTTTAATTACTTTTGCTACTTTCTCCTTTATAACCGGGTAATTATCATCTACTTGTACAGCAGTATTAAATATCGGACATCCCCCAGAAATATAAGTTTCAAAAGGATTTTTATAGAAATCTAAAAAGGCAAATATTTTAGCTTTAATGGTCTTTCCTTTATAAACTTCTGCCCTGATTTTATCAGAAACCATTTTAAGCGATAAATCAATAACCTGTTCCGACAAATCATCTTTACCATCAAAATGACCATAAAGACATCCTTTTGTCAGCTTTGTTGCTTCCAGTACATCATCAATATTCGCTCCTGCAATGCCTTTCTCATTATATATTGGCACCGCAGTTTCTAGTATAAATTGTTTTGTTCTTTCTGCTTTTGTTAGCATTGCAATTTCTAAATTAGAGTACAAATATACTAAAAAGTATATTTTAACAACATAAAAATAAAATAAAAATACTTTACTGTTAACCTCGTAAAAAAAGCTAATAAAATTGATTACTCTTATTTCTGACAATTAAATGTACTGTGAATTATATAATTACACCTGACCTATTATATAAAATGATCTATTACTAAACAGGTAATTTTATTTTATGAAGTTATTAAACTTAAATAAAAACATATGGAAAACTTAATTAATCAGGAAAACCTCGAAGATATTAGAGAACTTATAGAGAACAAAATAAAAGATATTCCCGGAGAATTGATTCTTGCAGGCGCACTTGGATCTATAATTTTATCTTCTTATTTAAATAAAACAGGCCATACGCATGCTGCCTCTATAATTGGATCACTGGCTGTGCCTATAGCAGGGATAGGTCTTGCAAAATATAAAGACGTCTTAAAATCAGGAATTGCAAGTTTTGAAAACCCTGAACAGGAAGTTTCGTAATCTGTCTAACTGAAAAATAGTTTGCTGACAAACTACTAACTTTAAACTAATTTATATGAAATCTGAAAATTATCTTTATTCATCTGAGGAACCTATAGATGATATAACATATTATGAAGAGCAGTTGTTATTAAATTATGATGATTATCTGGATAACGCATTTGAGGCTGAATTGACTGCCAGCAACCATTACAACCTGGAACTTGGTTATTTGGAAGAAAATCTTGCAGATGATATGGAGTCTGAATACGACGAAAATGACTGGGAAGAATTGGAATCTATTGGCCTAGAAGGTGAATATGATAAAAACGAAGGACAACCTGGAGCTTTTTTAATATAAACTTAAAATATCCAAAGAAGAAGAATATAAAAAGGAATGATTTTAAGTTTTAGAAAAATATGCAAAAAACAAAAAAGCCACTCGATTGAGTGGCTTTTGTTGTGATCCCAGAAGGATTGCAACCATAGGCAACAAACCCGCATCAATTCTATCTTTCAGTAATTTCAAAAACCGTTTTGCCACGGTTTTGCCACATTTTTTTGATCGATTTTGAAAACACTTAAAATAAACAAAAAAAGCCACTCAAATTGATGAGTGGCTTTCTACGTGAACGCAGAAGGATTCGAACCATAGGTCACAAACCCGCAACAACACTATACTTTCAGTAATTTCAAAAACCGTTTGCCACGATTTTGCCACATTTATTTTAGATGTTTTAAAAACAACCTACTTATTGATTCTAGAGAATATCGTAATTCTATTGCAAAGTTAATTATTCCCGACTAATTTTCGTTAATTGACTAAACTTTTTAATTCAGTGATTCAGCCTGCTGGTCCGTTTCAACTGCAAGTTGAATAACATGCTGAACCAGAAAAGCATCAATCAGGGAAAGTGCATAATCCTTATCAATAGGCAGCATATCCCGTTGTAAAACTTCATCAATATAATTTTCCGCATTCCATAAGTTCCTCACTAAGTCCGGATGATCAGGCTCAACTCGTTGCATTACCCTTTCGAAAGATGCTTCAGCTGTTTCGAGAAATTCAATCCTGTCTGCTCCAGCCAGTGGTAAAGCAGAAATTTGCAAATTATTTTTAATTTTCATGGGTTTAAATATTTGATTATTATCAGAAGATTTTTCGCTTTTGCTCAAACGGTAATCGTAACCATCAGTTTGATGCCCGTCTACATCAGCAAAAACAATTTGGAAAATATCCAGTTTATCCTCGTCATCGAACAGAAAATCTTTCTCTCGTTGTTCTGCCGAAAGATATATATCCCATTCTATAATGCTGATTTTGTGCATATTTTCGAATAGTAGTTTAGACAATTGAAGTGCCGAAGGAGATGCCTTTAGCATATCTGTCCATTTTGTAAAGCCCGCCAACTTTGCAATGCAGTGCTGAGCGTTCATTAAGGTGAAATTGCCTTCATCGATATCGAAATCGAGAGCTAGCGCATCTACATCGAAATACTTTGGCGTATACTGATAAAGGTCGCGGCCATAAGTGGGATCGTAATAGGGCTTTTGTGTTTTAAAATCTCGGTAAAGATTTTTTGCTTGGAGTTTGAAGTACTCAATAGTTTTCATAATACATTCCTTTTAATACCGGCAATATTATCCTGAATTTGAGCGTTCGTAATCTTGTTTGGATAATATGCAGGAAGGTTTGCACTATTAAACTATTGGCTGATAAAATCTTTGCACGAACGAGCAAGCTTGCCAACAAGCATGTACAAATCTAAGAATAAAATTCTTAGATCCAAAAAAAAAACACTTAACCAAGTTTTTGAATTGTTTCCATCTGAATTGACATTCAACTAAATCACATTTGTAGCAGTACAAAGATTTATAAGTAAACACGACGTCTAATTTCAAGATTTTTAATTAGTGAAATAAGCTATCTTTGGTTTTTAATATTTTACATATGGATAATTTAAAATACAATCTTACATCATTACAGGAAAAAGCAAAAGAGCGGACAGTCAAAACGCAAGGTATTGAGTACGATATTGAGACCTTGATTAAAAAGATCGACAAAGGTGTTGTGAAACTAGACCCTGATTATCAAAGAAGACATAGGTGGGACGATAAAACATCTTCACGACTAATTGAAAGTCTTATCTTGAATATTCCAATACCCATAGTTTATATATCACAGGATGTAGATGTAGACTCAGAAACTGAAGAATCCAGGTATTCTGTTATTGATGGTCAACAGAGACTTACAGCAATGTATAATTTTTTAAAAAATAAGTATGCTCTGACTGGTATTGAAACCTTAGACGAACTTAACGGTTGTTACTATAAAGATTTACCCCCATTTTTAATTAGAAGATTAGAGGAAAGAAGTGTAAAATGTTTAAGAATCGATTCAACAATCGATTCCCAAGTAAAATATGATATTTTTGAACGCCTAAATTCTGGATCCATTAAGCTTGAAGCACAAGAATTAAGAAATGCTGTTTATAGCGGTAAATTTAATGATTTATGTAAAAGCCTATGCTCAAATGTTAATTTTAGAAAACTTCTACAGATCGACATAGATACTCCTGAAATGAACAATCGTGTAAAAAAAATGGAAGATGTAGAAATAGTTTTGCGTTTTTTTACATTAATTGATAATAATTACGAAAATTACAAGAAAACAAAAGATAAAGGTTTTACAGATTTTCTTTCAGCAACCATGAAAAGATATTCACAAGCAGAAGACGGTGAATTACTAACATTAAAAACAAAATTTGAGAAAACGTTTTTTATAATTAATCGTGATTTTGGAGATACTGCGTTTGCAAAATATAAAGATGATGATGAAAATCTAAAATTGCAGTCCAAATATAACGTAGCAGTTTTTGATGCACTTGCGACTACTTGTCATGATTTAATTTTTAATGAAGGAATTTTCGAGTTTGGTGCAAAAAAACAGGAATTTTTAAAACTGTTTTTTGACCGAGATTTTTATGATTCTATATCAGGAAGTTATTTAGATATAACTAAGCTTAAATTTAGAATAGAAAAAGTCAAAGAAATTCTCAGATGAACGAAACTTATATAAGCTTAAGATTTGAACAAATAGAAAAACGGTTTAATGAAGTTGAGATACTTATAAAATTAGCAGTTCAGTATCAATCTGATATAGAAACTTACCAATCTTTATGTAGATCAGCCCACGTTATGCTAGTTAGTCATTTTGAAGGACTGTATAAAGATATTGCTAAGGACATTATCGACGATTTAAATTCCAGATCGACATTTTATGAAATCAAAAGGCCAATTTTTAAGACTTATTGCTCGTATTTTATCCATCAAAGTGAATCTGACAAATCTTCTGAAACTATCAGGCAAAGATTATGGGAGGCATTTAAAGATTATCCATGCAAGTTAGATTATGGACCATTTTTATTTGTAGATAATAAAAATCCCACGCCGCAAATAATTGAATCTATTTTAGAAAAATTTGGAATAAAAAATTTCTTTTGGTCGCTAGAAGGTTCTGATCTTGATATTGTTTTTGAAGACCAGAAAACAAAAATCATGAAACTGCGGAATAAACTTTTAATGTACTGTAAAAAGTCCACGCAGACTTTCCCGTACACAGTTGACACAAGTATTTACAATCCAACTCTCAAAGAGAACACCCAAAAGAAAAGAACTCTATGGGAAGATTTCATAAATAATTTTTTAAAAGAAAGACATAATATTATTCACGGTCACACGCTAGACAATCCTAACGACCATGAATCACTCCTATCAGCTAAAATAAAAATTGAAATAATTATTTTTGTATACATAATCAACATTTCGTCAAATTCGAGTCCAATAATATATTTACCAGAATAAAAAATGTTATTTTTAATCGAAAATTGCAATAATTATATTTTAGATAAAATTCTCTTAAAGAGGCAGAGCACGACACAGAAACAGAAGAATTTTGAAAGCCATATTGTCAAATGGTTTCTTATAGATAATTTTGCTTTTCGTGCGCATATTACATTTCGGAACAAAATGGATTTTTAATTAGAGAATTGCGATATAATCTAGTGCTACTAAGCACTTAAATCATTTATAAGTACGTACTATAATTATATCATTTAAATGGAGCAAAATAGTATGATAATTCAATCAAGTATGTTAGTCTACAATTTTTCGTCAGCACGTAAATATAAATTTGGAAATAAGGACCATTACATTGAGATTGATCAGAAAAGTGATAAGTCTTAATATAATACGATTTGCAAGTAACGATTTAAAGTAAATTATTCGTTGGAAATTATACATTAAGTTGCGAGAAATTTTGATAAAAAAAATAAAATTCGTGAAAAACTAAATTGATGTTAGACTGCTTTATCAATAGTTTAAAATACAATAAAATAAAGAAAATTAAATGCTTAATCAAGAAATAAAAAATAAAATCAATCAGTTGTGGGATTTATTCTGGTCAGGAGGAATGGCAAACCCTTTAACAGCTTTAGAACAAATATCATATCTACTTTTTATGAAAAGAGCAGAGGATGTAGGACTTGTTAAAGAAAAAAAATATAAATGGAGTATTTACACTTCAGAGCAAAAATATAAAGCAGACTTACCTACGTATATGAAAGAAGTCTTCAATTATATTAAAAACTTGTACTCACAACAGGAGTCTTTTGCTGCAGCTATGGAAGGTGCAGAATTTCGGATTGAAAAATTATCATTATTAAATGCGGCAATAGAATTAATAAATGTAATATATGCTGAGGCTGATAAAGAAAGAGAGGAAGGTCAATATTTTCAGGATACATTAGGGGATTTTTATGAGCTAATATTAAAACAAACTAGTGAAGCTGGAAAGAACGGTCAATTCAGAACTCCGCGACATATAATTCAATTAATGTGTGAAATATTGCAACCAACTATTGATGATACAATTTGTGACGTTACAGCTGGAACATCAGGTTTCTTAGTCGGTGCATATCAATATATTATAAGCCAAAATTCAGATGAAGAAGTAAAAATTGATGAAAATGGCTTTCCAAAGAGAAATTCTGGAAATTTAATTATCAAAGGATCAAAAAAGGAAGAAAAACTAACAAAGAATACTTTTTTCGGTTACGACATAGATACTACTATGATTCGCCTTGGAATGATGAATCTTTTGATGCACAACATAAAAGAGCCAAAGATTAAACATATCGACTCAATATCTGAGAAATTTGATGAAATTGAGAAAGGTACTACTTACTCAAAAATCTTAGCGAATCCACCATTTACTGGAAGAATTGACAGTTTGGAAGCGACAACTTCTAGCAAAATTTACAAACCAATTTATAAAGATGGAAAGAGAGCCAAACAAATAATCCAATCAGAAATCTTATTTTTAGAAAGAATAATTCAATTGCTAAAAGTTAATGGACAAGCGGCAGTTATAGTTCCCGAAGGAGTTTTATTTGGATCAGCTAGGGCAGCAACTAGCATTAGAGAATTATTATTAAATACTTGCTCTCTTGATGCCGTAATTTCTTTACCAAGTGGCGTATTTATGCCTTACACAGGAGTTAAAACTTCAATACTAGTATTTACTAAGAAGAAAACTAAAAAATCAGGATTTAATACTGAAAAAATTTGGTTTTACGGAATGATTAACGACGGTTACAGCTTAGATGTGAGCAGAAAGCAGCTTAAACAAAAGCCTTTACCACAAGTTGTAAATGCATTTAAAGATAGATTACAACTCTCAGACTTTGATCGTAAGAAAGATCATTTTTTTGTCAGTTTAGATGATATCAAGAATAATAATTTTCAATTAAGCTTTAACCAATATAAATCATTTGTTTATGAAAATCAAGAATTTGAAGATCCGAAAATTTTATTAAATAAGTTACTAGACTTCGAAAAAGAAATTGTTGATGGACTTGAAGAATTAAAAGAAATTTTATGATAAAAATTAAAGATCATTTTTTAGTAAAAAATGGATTTGCTTTTAAAAGTGATGACTTTATTAAATCTGGTATTCCTCTAATTAAAATAAAGAATATTACTGAAAATTCTGTTAACTTATCATTTACGAATATGGATTATTTGCCAAACTCCTATTTGAATGATCACTCAAGTTTTTTAGTAAAACAAAATGATATATTAATAGCATTATCAGGCGCGACTTTAGGAAAATTTGCTCTGTATGACAATCCTCAAGCATCATTATTAAATCAAAGAGTAGCTCTAATTAGACCATTAAATAATGATGTCAATATAAAATATTTATATTATTATTTATTTCAAATAATAGATTCGATAAAGAGTAAAGAAAAGGGTGGAGCCCAAGCTAATATAAGCACTACCGATATTGAAGGTACCGAAATATTCTTACCATCTATTGAAGTCCAAAATAAGATTGTTAATAGTTTAGACAAAATTCAATCATTAATAGAACTAAGAAAAAAGACAATTAGAATCGTTGACGAAATAACTCAATCTGTGTTTTTAGATATGTTTGGAGAAAATAAGAAAGAATGGAAACAAGGAACTTTTAATGATGCAATTTTGACTACTCAATATGGCTTGCCAAAATCTTTAACAAGAGAAAAAACTGATTTTCCTATTTTAAGAATGAATAACATTACTTATGACGGCAAACTAGATTTAAAAGATCTAAAATGGATTAAATTAAATTCAAAAGAATCTTCTGTTTATGAGCTTAAAAAAGGAGACTTACTTTTTAATAGAACTAATAGTAGAGAACTAGTGGGGAAAACCGCTATATGGGATAGAGATGAAAAATTTTATTTTGCTGGATACCTAGTTAGGATTAAGTTGAAAAAATCCGCAAATCCATATTTTATAAATGCGTTTTTAAATTCTCACTATGGAAAAAAAATGCTATTCAATTATGCAAAGGCCTCTGGAAACCAGTGTAATTTCAGTCCGCCCTTATTAAAAAAACAATTCCTTTTTATTCCTCCTATTGATTTACAGAACAAATTTGAAAAAAAAATAAAAGTAGTTGAAAAGCAGAAATTAAAACTTGTTGCGAATCTGGAAACATTAGAAATGCTTTTTAAATCCTATCTCCAAATTGCATTTTTAAAAAATACTAGTAAAGAAAAAACTGAGTTGCATAAATATTTGAATGATATGTTTCTGCAACAGGAATTATTTGGAAAAATTACAACACAAGATTTTCAGCTAAAAAATGAATATGATAGAGCAAAAGAAATCCTGTTTGATTTACTAGAAAGCGGTGAAAGTAAAATTTCACAAACTTGTGAAAATAACGAAAAAATACAAATACAAATTTCATAAATCATGAAATTAATAAAATTGAAAATCAAAGATAATTTTAGAGGTTTAAAAGATGACTTTGAAATAAACTTCCATGATTATAATAATGGTAATTTAGCCGAATTCCATCCCTTTTGTTTAGCAGGACAAAATGGATCGGGAAAGTCAAATATTTTAGAAGCTTTAGCCAATATTTTTTACCACCTTGAATGCTGTACAAGTAATTTTCCCAAATATGCGTTTTTAAGACATGAAAGCACACCTGATGTCTATGAGATTGAATATCTAATATCTAATGTGAATTCAGTAATAATTGATGATTTATCACATATAAAAATTTCAAAAAATCAAGGATTCGCACCTAAAATGTCTATAAACAGTGCTGAGTCTATAGAAGTCACTAAAGATTATGGTAAAAGTTTTTTACCTGATCTTGTAGTAGCATATTCATCTGGTGAAAATGAAACATTAAGTTTACCTTTTATAAAAACAAAGCTTTTTCAATATGATCAGTACTTACAAGATTTTGTAAAAAATAGTATTTATGATAAGCCGAAAAGCAGTTTATTGTTTATAGATTATGAAATGAGTCAAGCTGTATTATTGACAATATTATTATTTTTTGATTTTGAAATTGATGGTAAAAAAAGCGTTTTATTTCCATTAGATGAGGAATTAGGAATTAAAGGGATTCAACAATTTACAATAAATTTAAATAACAAGTGGCAAAAAACAGTTAGCAATTATGAGGGAGAATTGGAAATGGAAACTGTTAACGATGAATACTATTTAAATGATAAGGAAAAAAAGAATTATAAAGGTCGAATACTAGATCACATTAGCGAACAATTAAAAAAAATTGAAGATTGCGCTACATGTACTTTTAAAAATGAAGATTTTACCTCACTTGATTTTTGGATAAACGATTGCACAAAAAAGTTAATACGGCAGAAATTTAAAAACAACCCTTATGATTTTTTTAGCATTTTTCAAATGCTACATGCATTAAATGAAAGAGTTGAAAAAAATTCTGAAAAAGTTGAAGTTTATAATTCAAAAGGCTACTATACGGACTACAAAAAACCCGAGTACAACTGGTTTTTTAATTTTTCGAATTACTTTATTAAGCAATATGATATGAAAACTGAAAAAATTAAAAGTTTACTTTTAAAACAACTATCAGACGGTGAACAACAGTTTTTACACACACTGGGAATATGCTTAATGCTAAAAAACAAGAGGACACTACTACTTTTGGATGAACCTGAAACACATTTTAATCCGAATTGGCGCTCAAAGTTTATTTATATTCTTCGTAAAACCTTAGAAGCGGGTGGCGAAAACTTTTTATCAAAAGACATTATTATAACTTCTCATTCTCCTTTCATTATTTCTGATTGTTTGCCGGACAAAGTTATTATATTTGAAAAAGGTAAGAAACCTGAAAATGCTAAATTTAATACATTTGGAACTTCAATTGATATCATAACTGAAGAAATCTTTAAAAATACTCAAACTATCGGAGACTATTCTAAAAGTAAATTACAGAATATCGAATTTTCTAATATAAAATCAGAAATAGATGTACTTAATGCAAAAAAATCAATCTCCACTTTAGGAGATTCTTTAGAGAAAGATCTAACTCTTTTAAGACTTAACAAATTGAAATTTTAATATGCTGCAAAATATAAAGCAACCGGCAAGTATCTATAAAAATCAATTACATAACTGGATCGAGCATTTAGTGTGTAATGTTTGGTGTGAAGCTTCCTTAGTATGTACAGCTGAAAGTCTTTTAATGGCGGATTTTAAAAAACTTTATACTAAATATGAATGGTTAAAAAGAGATATAGATGATATCTATACCCTGTGTTCTAAACTATCAGTAGCTAGTAAAAGGAAAATAAAGGATGCTTTTATAAAAACAAACCAAATTGAAAAATTATGCGAAAATGACGTACAACTTGTTATGCTTGATAAATTACCAAATGTTGTAAAGTTAAAAATGAAGCCATTTTTTGAAAATTTATATAAAGATCTCCTTGATAAAAAACTTTCACCTATATCGAAAATGGAATATTACAAGGAGCTTCAATCCTTAAATAACTTCATTAATTGTCCTTGTTGTGGGTATATGCCATTTGAAGGAGTTTTTAGTAAAAATAGAGAAGATTTAGATCATTTTTTTTCAAAAGCTCATTTTCCCTTTGCAAGTATAAATCTAAATAATCTATCTCCACTATGTGGTAAATGCAACTCAGATAACAAAAGGGATTTCAATCCAGTACTAGGGAAATTAGGACAGGAGAGGAAAGCATTTTATCCATATCAAGCTAATCCAACTAATATACAAATTGAAATAACTTTGTCGAAGGATTTTACAAATATTATCCAAGATATTCTTGTCAATAATTTAAATCCAAAAATATCTCAAAAACAGATTAAAATTACATTAAAAGGTGGTGAGCAAGATAAGGTTAATACATGGAATGAATTATATAATATTAAAAGCAGATATTTTGATCGAACGCAGGGTTTCACAAATTCAGTTTTAAAGAAAATTTTTAAAAAGAAAACAAAACTTGGAGATTATTCTGCAGCGATTAAAGAGTATATAGATGAGATTGATCATGAATTGTATGTACATGAGCACTTTATACAAATTCCTTTCGTAACGGCATTAGACTTACAATTAAATAATTCCATCTAACGATTACTTATTTCAAATTCATAGTAGCATAATCGACCTTACTATAATTTATTTAAAAAGTAACATTTTTATGCTTGTTTATTTTACTCTATAATCTATTTCAGGATTGAACTTTTGAAATTAAGTGATATTTGTTTTCTATATCTTATGCTAAGTTTTTAGTATACAAAAAGTTAATTTAATAGTCTAAAAGTTCTTTTAATGAGATGTTTAAAACCTGTGCTATAGCTAATAAAGTATCGAATTGAACATTTACTTCACCTCGTTCAACCTGTCCAATAGTCTTTTTGTTTAAGTAGTCACTTCGATCAGCAAGTTCCTGCTGTGAAATGTGACGGTTTTGATATTCAGAGCTTTTAATTTTTCGTCTTAACTGTAAAATATGCTCCCCAAATTTTACTCTTTCCTTAATAAAGTCAATTTCATTCATACGTTAAATTTCATCGGAAAAAAGAAAATAACTGGTACCCTTAAAGGTACTGCAATAATTATTTTGTATATTTGCGCAATTACTTCTGATAAGAAGTGTAAATTTGCGATTCTTCATATAAAATATTTGAAGCATTTCGCTTTGAATCCTGTTTCAAAAAACTTGGCAGTTTAAACCCGCAGGATGATAAGTAGATTGCTCACGCTTAAAGGCGTGGGCTCACTTATTTGTGGGTAGGTATGCCAAGTACCTTTGAAACGATAAGATGAGTTTAAACCCACGCCTCCTTTTTAGGGCGTTCTATTCATATTTTCATCTTTAATTCTTAGCAATTGCTTTTTTAATTAGTCTCGCGTTAATCGAAATGTCTAATCTTAAACTATTTCTATTTGTAAAAAGACCAGAAATTAAATTATGACCATCAAGCCGTTTACTGGATGCATAAAAAATGGCCCTCTACCAGCGACAAAACTTGTATAGAGGACCGTAGCCAATCAAACCAACGTTTAACTAACCAATCCCAATATTATGAATAATTTTTCATTTTACAAGGATGGGAAAGCTCTTTATTGCCTATTTTTTATCTGGCTAAGCTTCTCTTTCTCATCAATTTTTGCCAAATCTTCCGATAGGAACTACACTTCGTTTTTTCAGCAACATAAAGTTCAAGGCACTGTCACGGATGGCACCAATCCCCTGCCTGGCGTAACCATTGCCATTAAAAACAAAAAAAACAATATAGTAATTACTGACTACAGCGGTCAGTTCTCGCTTTCTACGTCCCCATTTGATACACTTGTAGTCTCTTACATGGGGTTTAAAACTGCGCTTGTTCCCATTCAGGGACGCTCGGTTGTTAATATCATACTTTCCTATGATACTACCACGCTTCAGGAAGTAAAAGTTAATGCTGGATATTACTCTGTCAAAGAAAGCGAACGCACAGGAAGCATTGCCAGAATTACCTCCAAGGATATCGAAACACAGCCGGTAACCAATGTGCTGGCCACAATGCAGGGCCGAATGGCGGGCGTGAACATCATACAAAACACCGGTGTGCCTGGTGGAGGTTTTGACATTAAAATAAGGGGTCAGAACAGTATTCGAAGCGAAGGCAATGCTCCACTTTATATAATTGACGGTGTGCCATTTGCCTCTGACCCCATTGGCTCCAATTATACCGGTACTACATTTCCAAATGTAACTAGCCCGCTGAATAGCATCAATCCAGATTCTATAGAGAGCATTGAAATACTAAAAGATGCCGATGCGACATCCATATACGGCTCAAGAGGCGCGAATGGAGTTGTGCTTATAACAACAAAAAAAGGAAAGGCTGGAAAAACAAAATTTAGCATTACCGCCTCAACAGGTACTGGAACAGTTACTAAGTTTTTAAAACTTATGGATACTAATCAATATTTAGCCATGCGAAAACAGGCTTTTATAAATGACGGACTAACCGAGTACAATTTTTGGGATTATGACATCAATGGAACTTGGGATCAAAACCGGTACACAGACTGGCAAAAAGAGCTCTTGGGAGGGACTGCACAAATTACAGATCTTCAGGGAAGCATTTCTGGAGGATCCGACAACACTCAGTTTCTATTCAGTGGAAGTTATCATACGGAATCGACTGTATTTGTAGGCGACTTTCTCTATAAAAAAGGCGGCGGACAGCTTAATATTAACCATCATTCCAACGATCAAAAGTTCAGATTAACTTTTTCAGCAGGACTTAATGCTCAAAAAAATGATCAGCCTTCGTATGATTTCTCATATGATGCGCGTGCCCTGCCTCCAAATGCGCCGGCGCTTTATCTGCCAAATGGAGAACTAAACTGGGAGAACGGGACGTGGGAAAACCCGCTTCGGAATCTCAATACAAAATTCGAGTCTGCAACAAATGATCTTGTTGCCAATACGGTTTTATCATATGAATTACTCCCGGAGCTAGTGCTTAAAAGCAATCTGGGATATACTAATCTTAACAATAAGGAAACACGCGTGATTCCTTCAACTATATACAATCCCGCTTATAATGTAAGTCCGGCCAATTCCGTTATATTTCTAAATTCGACAGACCGGTCTTCGTGGATAATAGAGCCGCAGATTAATTGGAAAAAAGAACTATGGGGTGGAAAAATAGACTTTCTTGCCGGTGCAACTTTTCAAAACCAAACAACTGACAGAAATATCCAAACTGCCACCGGCTTTAGCTCCAACAGCCTTATTTATGATTTATCGGCCGCTTCTATAACCCGAATCCTGCTGAATGATGAAACCCAATACAAATATCAGGCTTTTTTTGGCAGGCTTAATTATAACTGGCAGCAACGTTATATTGTCAATCTTACTGCAAGGCGAGACGGCTCCAGCCGCTTCGGACCGGGAAATCAATTTGCCAATTTCGGTGCCATCGGTGCAGCCTGGCTTTTCTCCAATGAAACTTTCTTTCATGACAACTCGTGGTTTACCTTTGGGAAAATCCGCGCAAGTTATGGAACCACAGGAAATGATCAAATCGGCGATTATCAGTTCTTAAATACATATACCACATCAGGTGTTCTCTATAATGGCACTGTTGGTCTTAGACCATCAAGGCTCTTTAATCCTGATTTTGGATGGGAAACCAATAAAAAATTGGAAGTTGCCATGGAACTCGGCTTTCTGCAGGACCGTATTTTCACTACAGCTGCATGGTATCAGAATCGTTCTTCGAACCAGCTTGTAGGTGTTCCTCTTCCCGGAACAACCGGCTTTACGGTGCTTCAGTCTAATTTGGATGCGACAGTCGAAAATACGGGACTGGAACTTACACTACGTACACTAAATTTTAAAGGCAGTTCATTCAACTGGACTACAAGTTTGAACCTGACTTTCGCAAAAAATAAACTTCTGCATTTTCCCGGACTTGAAAGCTCTCCCTACAATCAGCAGTACCGCATCGGCCAGCCGCTGAATATTGAACTGCTTTATAAGTACAAAGGGGTTAATTCCCAAACTGGGGTTTACGAATTTGAAGATCTAAACAAGGATGGCAAAATATCTTTTCCAGACGACCAACAGACTATAGCAGATTTAAATCCAAAGTATTACGGAGGGCTTCAAAATCAGTTTTCCTACGAAAACCTTACACTTGATTTCCTATTTCAGTTTGTAAAGCAAAAAAACAGAACCTATCCAATGGGGCCTGCCGGAATGATGTCAAATCAACAGGCAAGAATAGCAGACAGCTGGACACAGCAAGGTGATGTAAAACCGTACCAAATAGCTACAACAGGGTATAACAGTGATGCATTAACAGCAGATTACCTGTATTCTGAAAGCGACGCTTCGATAACTGACGCTTCATTTATACGTCTAAAAAACATATCACTTACTTATAATGTTCCTCTGCATTTAAAGGAAATGCAATGTAAGATCATGCTGCAGGGTCAGAATCTTTTGACTTTTACCAAATACGACGACGGCGATCCCGAATTTACAAGCTATGGTTTCCTGCCTCCATTAAAAGTTATAACAGCAGGAATACAATTAACATTCTAAATAAGTTATTATGAAAACAATATATCATACCACAAAATTTGTTCTTCTATTCTGCATTACGGCTACCACCGTATCCTGCGATTCATTTGTAGAAGTAGATCTCCCGAAATCACAATTAACCAGTACAGCTGTATTTGAAGACTATGCCACAGCAGATGCAGCGTTGACTGATATTTACGCCAACATTCGCGATACAGGAATACTCTCAGGAGAAGGTTATGGAATTTCAAACCAATTGGGAAATTACACAGACGAATTGACCAGTAATGAAAATCCCGGCAATACGAGCATTCCTTTTTATAACAATGCTCTTCTGCCTTCCAATACAGTGGTGGCAGGCTACTGGAATTCGGCTTACAATCAAATATATGCCGCCAATGCCATAATTGAGGGTTTACAGACAAGCAGCAGTCTTTCTGCCGAACAGAAAAAACAGTTAAAGGGAGAAGCACTTTTTATTCGATCATTGCTGCATTTATATCTGGTTAATATTTTTGGAGACATTCCCTACATCACCCAAACTGATTACAAAAAAAATAGGGTTGTTACCAGAATGCCGTCGTCTAAAATTTACGAAAGTATAATCCTTGATCTTGAGGAGGCAATTTTAATGCTGCCAGCTGCTGATAATCTCGAAAGATTGAGGCCAAACCAATCCGCGGCAAAAGCATTAATGGCCAGAGCATATCTTTACAATAATTCTTATCCCGAAGCCTCAAACTTGGCATCGGCTGTTCTCAATCAAGAGGAAAGATATCTTTTGGAAAATATTGATACCGTATTTCTTATAGATTCGAAAGAAACAATCTGGCAGCTGCAATCCGGAGAATCCGGCAGAAATACTGCCGAAGCATCATTTTTTACTTTTACTTCCGTTCCTCCCCCTCAGGTTTCTCTCAGTTATAACCTTGTTAATTCTTTTTCAGATAATGATCTGCGTAAAACAAAATGGATAAAATCAGTTTCGAACGGAACTAATGTTTGGTACCACCCCTATAAATATAAAGAGAACAACGCGACAGCAGTTTCAAAAGAATACTCAGTTGTTTTGCGCTTGGGCGAACTATATCTTATCCGCGCAGAGGCCAGAGCCCGGCAGGGTGACCTAATCGGGGCAAAAGAAGATCTGAATAAAATCAGGAAACGTGCAGCACTAAACGATACAGATGCCATTAGCAAAGAAGAAATTCTCAATTCCATTCTACAGGAAAGAAGATGGGAACTGTTTACCGAACGCGGTCATCGCTTTTTTGACCTTAAACGCTTTGCGCAGCTTGACGCGGTATTAAATGGATTAAAACCGGGATGGAATACAACTGACAAACTATTTCCAATTCCTCAGACCGAATTAAGCACAAATCCAAATCTTCGCCCTCAAAATCCGGGATATTAAATCAACAGCTATGTTTGCCATCTTTAATGTACATAATAGTAAAGACTTCAAGTCCTCTTTGTTGTCTTGTTCAATAGTTTTATTTTTATTTTTTATTTTGCCATTAGTAACCTGTCCCTCTTGGGGGCAGGTGGTGCAAAAAAAACAACTGACTGCTGCTGACTTCCACCTTTGGGGAGAAGTTCATCTGGATAAAATTTCATTTGATGGAAAATGGGCAAGCTATAATCTATCCTATGAAAATGGCATGGATACTTTATTTGTACGAAACATTTCAAATAATAGAACATTTGCTTTTGCAAAAGGTTATAATTCTACTTTTACACCTAGTAACTTTTTTATCTGCCAAAACGACGAGGATCTTCTAATTGAGAATTTGAAAAGCACAAAACAGGAAACTATTACAGGGGTGGTAAAGTATGCCTATTGTCCGGAAAGTAACCATTTGATTTACCTGATAGGAACTGGCCCAAAAGAAAACACTCTCATTATTCGTTCTCTTAAAGATAATACAGCTCAGGAAATCAATTTTGTAACGCAATTTTCCCTCAGCCCAAAAGGTCATCAATTAACTTATGCGACATTATCCCATAATATAAATGCATTACACATAATCGATCTTAAAAATCTAACGAATTCCAAACTTCTTTTATTGGCTCAGGAAAATCAGTTTAAAGGCATTACCTGGCAAAAAGAAGGTCGTTCGGTGGCTTTTCTTACCGCTTCCTCTGATTTTCAGATTAATGGAGTTTTTTATTATAAGAAAGGAAATGATAAACTTTATAAACTTGATCCGCACTCACAGCCGAATTTCCCCGCTGAATCCAATATACGCTATGATGACTATTACCGGTTGACAATCGCGGATGACGCTCACAAAGTCTTTTTCTATATTCAAAACAAAGAGGCTACGGCAAAAATAAAAAAGGAATCAGCTGTTGAAATATGGAACGCTAATGATAAATGGATCTCCACCGAACAGATGCATAATGGTGATTTTGAGAAAATTCCAAAAATTGCACTATGGCAGCCGGATCTGGGCACATTAACTTCTGTCAATTCTGAAAAGCTGCCTGACTTTATAATCTCCAGAGATTTTAAATATGCCATCTTATCAAATCCGACTGACTATGAACCACAATTCAATTCTGAATGCTCAAAGGATTATTACATAATGGACCTTAGCAATTTAGAAATAAAACTTTTTCTGCAGAAACTGCCCAGTTTGGACGGGGAATTAATACTTTCTGCTGCAGGAAAATATATCGCCTATTTCAAGGAAAATAACTGGTGGGTCTATAATATTCAAACAGGTACGCATAATAACATCACTGCAAAAATAGGTGCTAAATTTAAAGGTAAGGAGCGTACACTAGCACCGGAGTCTGTTTGTGGAAGTCCTGGCTGGAGCAATGATGACAAAGAAATTCTGTTATATGATCAGTACGATATTTGGGCTGTTTCCCCACAGGGAACTTCCTTCAAAAGGCTGACCCGGGGAAGAGAAGCGAAGATCCGATACCGAATTGCCGCATATACTTATAATTCATTAGGGAGTACTGTTTTCCATGGTCAAGATTCAAGAACTTTTGACTTGGAAAAAAACTTATTCTTACGGGCTAATGGGCAGGATGAAAAAACCGGTTTTTTTAAATGGAAAAATAAGACTGGTGAAGTACCAATTGTTTTCGCTAACAGCTTTGTGGATGAATTAAAATACAATTCAGATGAAATAAACTTTTATTTCCGTGAACAAAAATTTGACCAGTCACCTTTGCTTATTGTAAAACCGTTTTCCTCTAAAGGAAAAACTTTTTTTAAAAGCAACCCTCAACAACAAAAATATTTTTGGGGCAGGTCAGAATTAATTGAATATGAGAACTCAAAAGGCCAGAAATTAAAAGGTGCGCTATTCTATCCGGCTGGATATGATCCCGAAAAAAAATATCCAATGATTATAAATATTTATGAGATTCAGTCAGATGAACTTCATGTCTATGACAATCCAAGCCTGTACAATGAGAATGGTTTTAATATTTCTGTTTTTACTTGTAATGGCTATTTTGTTTTTTTACCTGATATTATACTCGAAGAACAAAGCCCGGGATTATCAGCAACAGACTGCGTTATATCAGCAACTAAAAAAATAGTGGAAAAAGCAATAATTGATCCTGAGAAAATTGGGCTCATGGGACATTCTTTCGGAGGCTATGAATCTTCATTTATTATTACACAAACACCAATGTTTGCAGCTGCAATTGCCAGTGGAGCCATTACAGATTTAAACAGTTTTTATCATACTGTCAGTCAGCTCGATGGGAGACCCGATATGTGGAGATTTCAAAGCGTACAATGGAATATGAATAAAACACCCTATGAAGCTTTATCAATTTATAATGCTAATTCCCCAATTATCCATGTTGATAAAATCAGTACACCGGTTCTGTTATGGTCGGGCAAACAAGATAAAACAGTTGATATACACCAAAGTTTAGAGTATTATCTAGCGCTTCGCAGATTAGGCAAAAAAAGCATATTGTTACTTTATCCTAATGAAGAACATCTTATTTTGAAACCGCTAAATCAAAGCAATCTTACTCAGCGAATTTTGCAATGGTTTGACTATTATTTAAAAGACGACAAATCTATCAGTTGGATTAACGATGGCACTAAATAAATTGTATTAGTAACAGAGAAAAACCATACAGTTCCATTTCGAAATGTATGGTTTTTTTAGAGTAATAAACATTTCCATCATTATGGGCGATATAACGGTTGTAGGCAATTGTTTTGGGCGTCCTTTTGATATGCTACAGGTCCTGATAATCCTGAAACCCGGCAAAGAGCTGTCCCAAGATCATTACAATTGACCGCAATATCCGTACACTTTCCATCCGGACTGACAGGGTAGCCTATTAATGGTAGAGCAGTAATTTTTGCGGTCCCTTTTTCCATAGCTGTTGATATAAATGCTCCAGAAATTCCAAAGGCTATTATAGTAATTGGCAGAATATTTTTTAATGATTTTTTCATGATTTTTGACTTTTAATGCTGTTGTAAAACTAATTGGATCAAAAAAACAATGCAGCTCCAAATGGAACTGCATTGCCCTTTTGATCTGAACTTTAGTACTTGCATCTTATGGACGATACAATGGTTGTACACAATTATTTTGTGCATCTTTGTTATATGCCACAGGTCCTGAACTAACTCCAAGTCGGCAAATGAAAGTACTAGGGGTATCACTACAGTTCACTGGTGTGTCTGTACATTTACCCTGAGCATTTGCAAGATATCCAATCTTAGGCGGAGCAACACTTTTCGCTGCATTTTGCATAGAGGTTGTTACAAAAGCTCCTGAAATTCCTAACACGGCAACTGCAATAGGTGCCATGTTTCTAATAAATAACTTTTTCATGGTATTAAATTTTAAATTATTATTTGATCTACTTTTTTTTACAGGTGTTCGATCTTCTTCCTGACACTGATCAGTATATTATTCATTTTAAATATGAAATTTAATTAAGTTTCATTTCTTTTTTAAGGACAGGCCGTATCTCGTAGACCACAAGGTTATTGCCTATCAGCGCATACAAATGTGAAGGAGTTACCATAAAAGAATTAAGCTTGTTGCTTTCAGTATGGAATATTGGAAAACTCATTAAATAGGATTTCCTATTCAAATCATATACATCGATGATAAAGGATTTTTCCCATAACTTGTCATTTTCAAATTTTCCTTTTACCTCGGAGTGAACAAAAAGTAAATTTTTACAGACAGCGGCATGTGCATTTACACTAAATGGCGGCGATGACATGGCAAATTGTTTTCCATTATTAAGCGATGCTACTTTTATTTTGGCATGAGTAATTGTGTCTATCGTATGACTTCTATAAACTAATTTTCCCCTCCGATCGATAACCATAAATTCATTGCGGTAATAGTACAGGTAGATAGTTTTTTTTAATTCCTCACTAAAAAGTATAGTCCCGTCTGTATCAAATATCCCGCCGCCCTGCGCCTGCAGCAGGTCCCTGTGGTAAATTATTTTGGGATCACTCTCACCGTTAAAAGTTCCCAGAACATTTGCCGCATTTTTCGCATTATTGGACCTGAATGCTATTGTGGAGCTGTCAACAGGCGAAACTAGAGTAAAATATGGAATACCTTTGAGCTCTTTTGTTACTTTCCAGTTAGATATCCTTCCTCTAAATATAGCCGGAACTGAACCGTCCGTCAGATAAAAATACCGACCCCTAACTAAAATCTTTACGCTCCTAAAAGGGATTTTTTGAGGATCAAAAACAATAGTGTTCTTTTTTGAATTTTGAATGCCGGCATCAACTGATAGAATATGCAGCGGATCAGTAAAGTTCCCAAGAAATACCTTATTATTGTAAGAGCCTGCAAGATAATAGGAATTAAATTTTAAATCTTTTGCAGAGATAAACACAACCGGATGCTGTGAATATCGTCTTATGAATGGGTTATCATGATGCATTATATCTTCCGAACTCAGGAATAAAATTATAACGGTGCCGGCGCTCAAGACAACTGTAGCAGAAATCCATTTGACGGATTTAAGAAGGCTCGAACTATTGTCATGCCCATCCGGGGAATTACTGAAAATGATCGCTACCGTGGTAAGAATCATAAATACAATATTAAAAATCAAATGCACATTCCAGCTCATTTTTTCCAATATGCCGCCACATGAACAAGGAACAAAAGAACTGTAATGCAGTATGATAAATATATAAGCTGTAAACATTGTCATCAAACTTAATGACGCTATCAAGCCTTTCTTGCGGGATGTCGGAATGATAAGCATTAGTACTATTAGCAGTTCAACAATCGGAACCAACCATGAAACCCAGGAAGCAAATGCGCTTAAGAGGGGCGACTGCCCTAACTGAACCTGGAAATTCTCAAAATCTAATAATTTGCTTACTGCAGCATAAACAAAAAGCAGTATATAAAGTAGAGTTACTACTTCAGTTATATATAATCTTAATTTAGTATTTGCAATAAGTATCATAATACAGTACATTGAAATCGACAATGTAAAATTGAGATTTTCAAGTCAATAACACTTGTACTATCGGGAGCGATACTTACTCAGGAAGGATTTATATCGCCTGCAAGACTTAATTCTCCGTTTTATTCCGGGCGAGCTCTTTTGGAGAAAATCCAAAACGTTTTTTAAACGATTTAGAAAAGTTTGGATAACTGTTAAAGCCGTTCATAAATGAAATATTTTTTAGAGGAATATCTGTCTGCTCAATCATGAGATAAGCTCTTTTGAGCCGCTCCTCAGTATAAAACTGGTAAATGCTTGTATGGAAAAAATATCTGAATCCATCCTTAAGTTTGAAATCATTAGTACCGAACTGCCTTGCAAGGTCCTTTATCGATGGCAGGGGTTCTGCTAAGTTCGCTAATATGTAATCGTATACTCTTTGTACTAAGCGTGCATCTGTTTTCGTCAAATTGTGATGGCGTCCTAATTTTATTCCGAATGGTTCGGTAGAAGTTTCGTTAACCTGAAGAAAAGGGGCCACGAAACTTAATGCGATGAAGCTTCCCTCCGACAATCGAGATACCGAACACTGTGCGCTTACAGTTAGTTTTTTGAAGGTTATAAAATTTAATGTAATAATTTCACCAGATAGAAGCCTTTCTTTTATTGCATTTCTTTCGACATCCGATATTTTGGATATTTCCTCGTCTTCAATCTTTAAAAAATCATGGATGGGCCTGTCGATCATATTTTTAGCGTCAAAGCCTAAAATTTCCAAAGCACCCTGATTCACATTTTTTATGCGATTATTTTCATCTAGAATAAATATTGCAAGAGTTGCCATCCTGTGCGTAATATATGGATTAACAAACCCGGAATGAAATGCGGACTCCTTAAGTTCCTCGGCGACCATATTAACCAGGACAACTAAAGTTTCAATTTCGTCATCATAACTGCTTAAGGGAATATGGTTATTGAAATTGCCCCTTGCCATTTCAAATAACATCTTGTGCATGGATACCATCCGCTGAAGGTTGTGAGGGCTTTTCATCTACGTTAATTTTTATATACTTCTGTCTACGTGTTTATGTTGTTATTAAACGAAGTCCTTTAGATATTCCAATGCCTCATTCTCAACGGTAAATATACGGGTGGGAACGGACGGCCTGCTGATTTCCAGATAAAAAGTGCTCATAGTTATAGAAACATTTTCACTGCCAATCAGAGCGACTGCTTTAGCAAGCAGTGATCCTGACTTGGCCAGATAGTCCCTGGCTGCCTTGTCAATTGATATTATTCCCCTGGTATCGCAAAACACACATAGATACCTATCATTTTGAAATGCAATCCTGTCCGCAACTACGCGCATTGCTACCTGCAAATCAATTGCTGTATTAGCTTTATATTCGAAAAAGAGGATGCCATTTTCTATCCAAAACCTTGCATTTTGATTCTCAAAAGATTCATATGAGGCAATCATGACGTGTTTATTTAAAACTGAAATTTAACAAAATTATAAAGATTTAGAAACATTATTATTGTCAAATGTGGATTAATTCTTGCAAAACTAAGCAATTTGTTGTCAAATCGGGAATTACGCTTGCCAAATTGGGAGTAAAATATGTGTAAGTAAAAGTAGTTTCATTTTTTATAAGGAATTTTAACTATCAATTTTCGAAACCCACCTAACAATTAAATCAAAAACTTAAAATCTTATAAAAAATGGCAAAAATAAAGCACAATAATTTTATCGATACAGTCGACACTGTTTTTTCAAGTGCAAAAGATAATGGCCTATTGCACCTCTACACAGAAGGCGAATATCTCAATGGCCGAACAATAAAAATTAACGGTAGCGAAATGCTTCATTTTGGCACTACAGGATATCTTGGGCTTGAACAGGACAAAAGGTTAAAAGATGCTGCAATAAATGCCATAACTAATTATGGGACGCAGTTCCCACTTTCTAAAACATACCTCTCGCATCCCCTATATGCGGAACTGGAAAACAAGATAGAACAGATGTACGGCATACCTCCTATTATAACAAAGAACAGTACCCTTGGACATATCGCAATTATTCCAACCTTGATAAGAGATGAAGATGCGGTTATTATGGACCATCAGGCCCATTGGAGTGTACAGAATGCCTGTCAGGTTCTTAAGCTTAGGGGAATACCAGTGGAGATGATACGACATAATAACCTGGAAATGCTGGAAGAAAAAATTCGGAGACTAATGGGCAAATCGGGCAAAATATGGTACATGGCCGATGGTGTATATTCTATGTACGGCGATTATGCGCCAGTACAGGAACTGTTGAACCTTGCCCGAAAGTATCCGCAGCTTCACCTCTATTTTGATGATGTCCATGGAATGAGCTGGAAAGGAAAAAATGGTACTGGTTTTATCTTTGATGCCATTGGAAGTCTGGAAGAAAATATTGTGGTTGTCAGCACACTTAGCAAAACATTTGGAGCCAGCGGCGCTACCTTTTTCTGCAGTGATAGTAAATTACGTGAGAAGATTAAAACTTTTGGCGGCCCTCTTACCTTCTCTGCTCAACTAGAGCCGGCATCGGTAGCAGCAGCCATTGCATCCTGCAACATACATCTTTCTTCTGAAATCGAAGAGCTTCAGACCGAGCTTGCAAAAAAAACAGCTCATTTCGGAACACTACTTTCAAAAAGCAGCCTGCCACTGGTATCTGAAAACGATTCTCCTGTTTTCTTTCTTGGAATGGGGACGCCCGCTACTGCTTACAATTTCACGAAGCGGCTCTTCAAAGAAGGCTTTTACCTCAACCTTGGCATATACCCGGCTGTACCAATAAAAAATACCGGAATACGTATCACCATATCTGCACATAACCGGATCGAAGATATTTCCGAGCTTGCGCGTGCAATGGATTACCATTTCCATAAATCGGTCGAAGAGACCTGCAGCAGTGATGAAAAGATACGGCTAGCCTTTAGAATGGAAATCAGAACAAAACTTCCTGCTAAAAAACAACACAGCGACCTGATGCAAATCGACGAGCAGACTACGATAAAGAACATCGATAAGCAGGAATGGAACAGATATTTGGGTGCCTATAATATTCTTGATTGGGATGGAATGCTGTACCAAGAGCATACTTTCGCAAATAGCCAGGATCCCGCCACTAAGATGGACTTCTTCTATTATATAATCCGTGACCAGAAGATGCAGATCGTATTGATGACATACTGCACATTCGGTCTATGGAAAGATGATATGCTTTCTACAGAATCAGTGTCCAGACATCTCGAAGAAACTCGAAAAACAGACCCTATGCATATGACCTCCAAAGTGCTAAGTACCGGCTCGTTGTTTACCGAGGGCTTGCACAGTTATATTGACGATGATCATCCCCTGGCAGAGCAATCAATGCAAATACTATTGCATAAGCTTGAAGAAAACTACAATTCACTAGGTGCCGATATGCTAGTTCTACGTGATTTCAAGCCTGGATTTCGCTGGGATGAAATGATTAGAAACCAAGGCTATTTCAAGATCGATATGCCAGAATCATGTGTTATTGAACATAATCATCTGCGTGTATTCGAGAACTATGGTTCGATTCTTTCTAGCCGCTCCCGCCAGCACTTCAATAAGGAAATACTGCCATTTGAAAAATTCTATGATGTAAAAATAAAAGATTGCCTTAACGAGGAAGAACTAAACAGGGCCTACCTTCTGTATCGCGAAGTTAAAAAGCGCAACCTCGCAATAAATACCTTTACTTATAGCAGGGAAGTATTTCAAAACATGAATAGTTCTCCTAACTGGGAATTCATAATCCTGACCCTCAAAGATGTACCAGAAAAAGATTTCATAGGCATAATGTTCTGCTACAAAAATCCATCGTCCGTGTATGTGCCCGAACTTATCGGCATGGACTATGCTGCAGGCGATGGCTTCAATCTATACAGGCAGCTTCTCTATCAAACCATCAAAAGAGCACGAGAACTTCAGATTAAGCGTATCGATTTCGGCATATCTGCAACTTTCGAGAAGAAAAAACTTGGCGCATCTATATTACCGAAGGTCGCTTATGTACAAGCCAGGGATAATTACGCTATGGAACTTATGCAGACATTGCAGAACGAAACCAACACCGCGCGCTGATATAACACATTTTAATTTCCAACGAAAAGTGACTTCATAACGTTTCAGGGCAGTAACGCCCTCGCTTTTCCTTGTTCATATAAATCTAAACTCTGTTGCCATGATAAGATCTACATGTGATAACGCGCTTCAGGTTATTCGAAAAGCAGAACAGGAATTCAGCTTAGATCCTGAACATATAATTGAAAAATCCTACCACATGACCACCGTGCTGCGCAACTTGCTATGCACGGTTAAAAAAAATGTATTAGAAAAAGGTTTTTCAGATGAAAATGAAGAGATCAATTTTTTTAAAAGTGTTAAGCCCCAAATACTGGGAAAACTTATCTTCTATAATAAGGTTTTTCGCATTGAGGCAGCTTGCCCCGTAGTGAGCGGCAAGATGCATCATAAATATTTTTCAAATGAGCTCAACATGCTCAAACAGGAATATAAAGAACACTTTTATAATACTGATTTCTATCGGTACTACCGCACGGGAAGAACTGAATGGGACCATCATTTTTTTTGTCTCGGAAAAATAGATCTGCATGAAGGAGTCAATAGTTTCGTTTTTGAAATAGACACTCAATTCTCTACCTATTACGATTATAAAGTAGCACGCATAATTGCAAACGAATTACTTTACAGTTACCTGCTTTCCAAAATTGAACCCGATACTTCGCAAAACAATCTGTTTGCAGACGGAAATAACAGTAACAGGGATTTTTTCTGGACAGACTCAAAAAATGCCCTGATCGAGTTAATTTACGCACTTCATGCCTCAGGAAGCATTTCCCATGGTAAAGCGGGAATCCGCAAAATAAGTATGGTTTTTCAGCTGCTTTTCAGAATCCAGCTAGGTGATGTCCATCATGCCTACCATCGAATGAAAGACAGGGCGGACAGCAAAAGCATTTTTCTGGACCAGCTGAAATCGTCACTTAAACAGCATATGGAAAAGGAAGCTTAGACCATTATCACAGCAATTGTCTTACCAATGTCATGCAATTGGCAGCTGCTGCGCTAAGGCGGAGCAATAGTTCAAAATACTCGCCAACAGTTGCAAAACGGTAAATCTCAAATGCTCGATAATTGTTAAAATCTTCATAAAACACATTTTTCCATTGGCTTTCATTGGCAGATTAAAAGTTTTGTCATACTCAACTTTGCAGAATTAATGCAAAGGATATCAACATGAATATAGATAGAATGGAATTCATATCGTGGATGGAACGGATCATAGAACGTTTCGATCTCATGACCGCGCATATCAATGATTTGGAAAAAAAGCGCGGAACTGTTGACGGCGAAGAACTTTTAGACAACCAGGATATTTTACAGATGCTAAAGATAAGTTCCAGGTCACTGCAGCGATACAGGTCTTCTGGCAGGCTACCTTACTATACGATCAGCGGAAAGATATATTACAAGCTGTCGGATGTACATCAGTTCATCAGGGACAGTTTTACTGCCCGCATTCCTATTAGATGCGACAACAAGTGAAAAATGAAGCCAGTTGGCTCCCTTTGCCGTTCAACGGTAAGGCATCTTTTAATTTCGCAAATGAATTCAAAAATCTCAGACTATGGATAAAAAAACTGAAAATACAGTCCGACCTCATGAAGAACTGACAGATATACTGCTGGTATTTGACAAAGAGAAAAAGAAAATTATGGCTGTGAAGGGACTGGATGAAAACGGCAATCTGGAAACCGTGCAGCCTGTAAAGAAAAACCAGAACCAATTTATGCGTGTGGACAGGCAAGGCGATCTGTTTTCCAATTTCTTCTCCAATTTTTTCAGCCAGCTGAAAAACCCCACAAATTTCATGTTCTTCAAAGTTCCCGAACCTTTAGCTATTGATGCAGCGAAGGAACTTCAGAAAAACATCAATGAACCGACATCTACTATAGAAGAAATAATAGAGCAGAATAAAATTAAAACAGAAGTGCAGGAAAATAATAAACAAGTAAATAAAAATAATATGGAAACAACACAGACAAATCCGGAAACAAGTGAATACAAATTCAAACCGGAGCAGATTGATTGGGAAACATTAAACCATTTGGGTTTAAGCAAAGAAAAACTTGAAAAAATGAGCCTGCTCGATCCGCTGCTTAAAGGATACAAAACAAATGAGCTTGTACCGGTCAGTCTTAACCTTGGTACTGCGGTTACAAGATTGGATGCCCGATTATCCCTTAAACAAAACGACGAAGGACAGGTTGTCGTGGCCATACACGGCATCCGTAAAGGGCCTAATCTAAATTTTCCGTTCTTCGGTCACGAGTTTAGCAAGGAAGATAAAGAAAATCTGCAGCAGACTGGTAATATGGGTCGCGTAGTGAACCTTACGAATCCAAAAAATAATGAGATCATGCCCTCTATTATCAGTATTGACAGACTTACCAATGAAGTGGTAGCGCTACGTACTGATTTCATTAAAATCCCTGACGATATTAAAGGGATAAAACTGAACGATCAGCAGAAACAGACTTTGCTGGAAGGAAAACCTCTTCTTTTGGAAAATATGGTTTCCAAGAAAGGAACTGCTTTTGATGCAACTGTACAATTCAATGCAGATAAACGTTTTGTAGAGTTTCTTTTTGACAGAACAGACTCCAATAAACAGGCACATGGCAATCAGCAGAACCAGACTCCCGGGGCGCCAAAAATCTTTCGTGACAAAGAACTTGACAGTGAGCAACATCAAAAACTGAAAGACGGCCAGACCGTTTATATCAGCGGTTTAGTGGATAAGAAAGGCAAGGAATATAATGGCTACATTACGTACAGCAAGGAAACTAATAAAACAGAATTTTCATTCCAGAACCCAGACAAGATCAAAGAACAGATAAAACCTTCTGAGGCGCATAAAACACAGACTGCTGTCAATTCCGAAGGAAAAACCAATGAGGCTACTAAGAATATAAACGAGCCTTTAAAATCGGGACAGTCAAATCCTGATAATAAAAAACAACAGGAGCAACAGGGGCAACTGGAAGTATCCGATTCATCTTCTCAATCCAAAGGCCGTAAAAGGTAAAATGTATGATAACTGTTATTGCAGAAAAACCCAGTGTAGCAAGGGAAATAGCCGTACTGCTTGGAGCCACAGAAAAAAAAGAGGGCTACCTGACAGGCAACGGCTATTTTGTTACATGGGCATTTGGACATTTAATTGGGCTGGCGATGCCGGAAGATTACGGAATTACCGGATTTCAGAAATCCTCCCTTCCAATATTACCCAATCCTTTTTTATTGATGATACGCAAGGTCAAAAAGGATAAAATCTATAGCACAGATATGGGCGCTTTGGCGCAGATAAAAATTATTGAGGATGTCATTGAACGAAGCGAAAAGATTATTGCTGCGACCGATGCAGGACGGGAGGGCGAATTAATATTCCGCTACATCTACCAATACCTTAAGTGCAGCAAGCCATTTGAGCGTTTATGGATCAGTTCCCTTACTGAAAAAGCCATTAAGAAAGGCTTTGAAAATCTGAAACCGGGAAGCGATTTTGACGGACTTTTTAAGGCTGCACAAAGCAGAAGCCGTGCCGATTGGCTCGTTGGGATCAATACCTCGCAGGCACTAAGCATAGCGGCAGGTGATGGCGTTTATTCACTAGGCAGGGTCCAGACCCCTACCCTCGCCTTGATCTGCAGGCGTTATCTGGAAAACAAAAACTTTTCCGTTAAGCAGTACTGGCAGATAGAATTACAGCATACAAAAGACTTCATTGATTTTAAAAGCCTTTCAAAAAACAAATGGGAAAATGATATAAAGGGGGCTCAAGATACACTGAAGTCCATCAAAAGAAACGATAATACCGCGACAGTTGTATCGGCAGAAACCATAAATTTGACAGAACAGCCTCCATTGCTCTTTGACCTTACCGGCTTGCAGAAAGAAGCCAATATAAAACTAAACCTGTCTGCACAGGAAACACTGAACGTCGCTCAAATCCTGTATGAAAAGAAACTGATAACCTATCCACGAACCGGCAGCAAGTATATACCCGAAGATGTATGGGATACAATCCCAGGCCTGGTCAGTGGTTTGCAGGACAATAAAATCTTCAGGCAAGAGATTTTAAAAGTAAAATTGGGACATTTAAACAAACGAATCGTCAATGACCTTCGTGTTACCGATCACCATGGATTGCTGACCACAGAAAAAATCCCCTCGTCCCTCCCCGCAAAAGAAAATGCAGTTTATAATATGATTGCCCTCAGGCTGCTTGAAGCGGTTTCACAACCGTGTATCAAAGAGACAACCAAAATCATACTAGAGGTTCTGCACCTTGATTTTATACTTCATAGCAGTAGAATAACAGAGCCAGGCTGGCGTTCGATCAGAGGCAGCTTTTATGAAAAGGAAGCTCCGCAGGAACTGCCAGATCTTAAAAAAGGCGATCAGTTCAAAATCAAAAATGGTTATGTTCTGGAAAAGAAAACAGTTCCTCCGGTTCTGTACACCGAAGCAGGGATTTTATCTGCAATGGAGACAGCCGGACAGGACATCGAAAAGCCGGAAGGATCCAGCGCTATGCAAAGTATTGCCATCGGTACGCCCGCGACAAGATCCGGTATCATAGAGACCCTTTTTGCCCGCAATTATATAGAGAGGAAAAAAAGGTCACTCCTGCCTACTCAAAAAGGCCTACAGGTTTACGAGCTGGTTAAGGACAAGAAAATTGCCGATGCAGCAATGACCGCCCAGTGGGAGGGTGCCTTAAAAAAAATCGAAAACAATGAAGCTGATGCGGAAGTTTTTCAAAAGGAAATGGAAATGTACACGTCCTGCATCACATATGAATTGATGCAAACTTCCACTGTTCAAAATAGCCAAAGGCAGCTCTTATGTCCCAAATGCAAAAATCACAATCTCATTATCAGGGACAAAATTGCCAAATGCAAAGACGAGGCATGTAACTGGTTTCAGTACCGCAGCATCTGCGGCGTACATTTAAGCTTGTCTGAAATTGAAAAACTTGTTCTTCACGGCAGGACCTCTCTCATAAGCGGTATGAAAAGCAAAGCCGGAAAGGAATTTAGCGCTTATATCGTACTGAACGAACAAGGGGGAACCTTTTTTGAATTCGGTACAAGACAAGCTAAAAAATAATGCTCGCCGAAATTGTAACGCTTACTAAGGATTGAGGGACCATCAAATTGCTGATGGTCCTTTTTTTTGCTCTTTTTGTATCAGGTGTTGTAGAGAAGGATCGTTTTTAATGCGGTTAAGCTCTACTTCTATAACCTTGACAATATCTAGTTTTATTCTTTTATAATTGGCGTCAATCTCCCTCTTCATTGTATCGTTCCCGTTGTCATCAATAAAATTTAATATTTGGGGAATATCGTGATACGCTTTGGCGTCAGCAGTTACTTTTTCATTATCTACAACAATTTCAGCATGAAACATTTTCTGCTCGATACGCTCATCAAAATTGTCCGAAACTGCCCCTACAAAGAAGCCTTGCGTTAATGTTGAAATTTTGGAAGCTGGAATGAGGCTGTCTAATTGCGTCGATATGGAGGTGGATGTGTCACTGCGGTTTATGCTCATGCTTTGTCTCCTCTGCAGAATCTTACCGAAACGCTCCGACAGGTTTTTCGCAGTTTCGCCTACGACCTGGCCGCTGAAAATATTGCCAACGGTATTTTGGATAACCTTGCTTTCCTTGTCGCCGTAATCCCTGTTTAATTGTGAAAAATCCTGAAAGCCAAGACAGACTGCTACCTTGTTGCTGCGGGCTGTGGCAATAAGATTATCCAGTCCCCGGAAATAAATAGTCGGCAGCTCATCAATAATTACCGAACTTTTTAACTGTCCCTTTTTATTTATCAGTTTTACAATGCGGGAATTGTACAGCCCAAGTGCCGCAGAGTAGATGTTCTGACGGTCGGGGTTATTGCCGACACATAATACTTTTGGCTCTTTGGGATTATTAATATCCAGCGAAAAATCATCACCGGTCATTACCCAGTAAAGGCTTGGGGAGATCATACGGGATAAAGGAATCTTCGCTGATGCAATCTGGCCCTGCAGCTGATCCTGCGCCCCGCCCTGCCATGCATCCATAAACGGTGATAAATAGTTCTCCAGCTCTGAATATGATGTGAGAATCGTAAAAACGTCTGCATATTTTTTATTCAAGAGCTCAATGGCATGGGGAAAGGTACAGTGTCTGCCGTTATCATAGATTTTAAGAAACCAGATAATCGCAGCCAAAAGAATAATAGGACTCTCAACGAAGAAATCTCCCTGCTTTTGTATCCAGCTCCTGTTCAGGTTGAGCATTATGGTGTATGCGGCCTCATATGCATCCGAAATATCGGTCATGAAATCGGGATTCAGGGGATTGCAGCGGTGACTTTTCCTCGGGTCATCAAAGTTGATTACATAGAATTTAGGCTTGACTTTGTACCTGTTATGATGCTTCAGTAAATGATTGTAGGCTATAGTGGAAAGGTCGTCAAACTTGAAGTCATAGATGTACATTGAAAATCCTTTTTCAATCTGCTGCTTGATGAAATTGTTTACGATAGCGTATGATTTACCCGATCCCGGCGTGCCAAGCACAATTGTTGCCCTAAATGGATTCACTATATTTATCCAGCCATTATTCCACTTGTTTTTATAAAAGAACCGGGTAGGAAGGTTGACCGAATATTCGTTTTGCATGAGTTTTGTCTCCTGCTGGAAACTTTCATTCTCATTATTGAATACATCATCCATCAGGTTGGTGCGCAAAAGACGACTAGCCCAGACTCCAGCTACCATTAAAGCGATGTATCCCAGTCCTAATGTAAGGATATAAAAGAAGGCTGCTGTTTCCTCGGGCAGCCTCAACAACGGGGCATTTAAAAAGAATAAAACAAAGCCCGTACCGAAAGCACTATAGATCTTAGCCCGGGAAATTTTCTCATTCTTTACGCCCTTAGTTCCAAGGCAGCTTAAAGCAAGTAATAGAACGGCAAAAACTTTCGTATAAAGCTTATGCGAAAACAGGCCCGCTGCACGGTCGAAACTGCCCAATATCTTATTAACGGTTAGCTGTGTCCATCCTTTTTCCAGAAAAAAACCATAACAGTACCAATATATATGCATTAGTACTATCAGTATACTAACTGCTCTCATGAATGCCATTATCTTGGCTAGCCCTCTTAAATCATCATCGCCCTGCATTTTACAATGTTTAATGTTAGGGCGTGAAATTAAATGCTGTTCACCGCGGCATTAAGAACAAGGCGGACTTTAGCTGCTTCTGTCCTCCTTTGGCGCGCGTCCTCCAGTCGGCTTTAATTTTTATATCAATATTTTTAGTAAATTTATAACCCTGAATACCAAAGTCTTATCTGATAGACAAGTAAACATTAAGCAAAAATGAAATATAATAATCCTGATGCTTTTGCGGAAGAAAGTGAGACTGAATATGAAACACGGAAAAGCATAGAAAGCCAATCCGCAACCGGTTTTATGTTTGGGATTGGCGGCCTGCTTTTTTTGGCTTTTAAAATTGCTGTTATTTTCGGCATCTATTTCTATGCTGGATTTATGCTGTCAAAAAAGCTGTGTGGAGAAGACACCGGCCAATTTAGAATTTGGGCGCTTACACTTTTATTCACCTATTTAATTTTTTGCATCATCTATTTTTTCAAGGGCATTGTCATTGGCCTGCGGGCAAAGAAAAGCAATTTATGGATAGTGCCCTGGGCAGTCTGTTTACTGGTATGCTGTATTGCTCCAGCCCTTATAGTGAAATCATTTGTGGCAGCAATGCTTAACCTGAAAGAGAAACAAGATCTAGCTTACAGTGTAATCAGCTGGTTCGTATTTGTACTTTCTGCGATATACATATATGGCATTTACCGGTTCAAGACGGCAAACGCGCCGAGGCTCCTTTACTGGAGTTATGCTTTTGGTCTGAGAGTGTCTTTATAACTTGTTATTAGATTAACCGTAAAACCTATTTATTCTTCCTGCGCTTTCTTTTCTTTCTCATTTCAGCGGCAAAATTATCCTCCTGATAATCTTCTCCGTGAGCTCCTGGTATCAGTCCTCCAAAACCTTCTAATGAAAAGAAGTTTTCTTCATATAGTACCTCTCTTATTTTAGGCAGAAAATTAAAAAGTTCGTGTGGATCCTCATCCTGAAGATCGTCATAATTGTGCTGTACGTGTTTCGACTTTGACGCTGCGTCTTCCGTTGAACTGGCGACTGTCTTGTTGCTCCAATGCTCATTAAATGCATTAGCTGAAAATTCAGTTCCCAGACGCGAACCGTTACATACTGTTCTGGAATTGTGGTCAATAAAAGTGATCCCGTAAATTCGACCTGCGCCGTTTCTGCGGATAACCGGGTTAATCCCATGCCTAATTAACTGCCTTTTAAAATCTTCTTCGTTATCAGTTGATTGAACTGCTATACCTATTGTCTCCTTTAGTTTAGATTTTTTTCCATTTTCCTTTACAGCTTCCTTGCATCGCGCAAAATGAGCATCCAAAGCCGGAAGCCCTGCATTCTTCCCGAATAACGAAGCTTTGAGAGGATTCCCTGCCTTTTCTCCATTTTCATTTAATGGGATATACAATAACCCCTGCCTGATATTTCCTTCTAACTGGCTCTCCACTTTTTCAACAGTAATATTAAACAGTGAAAGAAGGGCATTATATTCGCCCAATGTCTGAAATTGATAGTATTTGGGAAGATGCCTGACTACAGATGCAATCTGGCTTTTCACATCGCCTCCGAGGTAATCCACCGAATTGAAAATTTTCTCTTGTCCCTTACCCTCTTTGTCCACTGCGGCCATCAGTCCATAGTTTCTTTCCAGCTCCCGGCAAACGGCCATAGATCTTCTCTTCTCAAACTTATCTGAGATCTTTTTGCCCTCTTCATCTACACATACCGTCACGATATGGATATGCGCACGTTCAATATCGGTGTGTTTGAAAACTGCAAAAGGCTGTTGCCCGTATCCCATTTCCACCATGTAATGCTCTGCGATCGCTATAAGTCCTTCATCGCTTACATTATCCCTCGGGTCAGGATTTAGTGAAATATGTACTACGGGTTTTTCCGTATTGCGGTTGGCAAGCAGGTAAGGCTCAAAGGACCGTGCTAACAGTGCAGTTGAATATGTCCCGCCTGCAGTTTCGATCATCCTGCTTGTAAACAGTACCTGTCCTTCTTCTTTTTGCACTTTGAGCTGATTATACGCCAATGCGCCATATAAATTGCTGCCTCTTCCAATTTTCGCGATCATTTTAATGCTCCTTTTTCAAGTGTTTATCTTCAAATTCTTGTGCTATCAGAATAATTTTTCGGCACAATGCTGCAAATTCGGCGGTCTGTTTTTCCAGTTTGTACAAGTATGCGGCAGCCTTTTTCTCCGAAAAATTGCGGTACAAAAGTTTTACGACCTGATTATAATTTACCCCTGCCGACCGGAACTGGCTGTGAAATGAGGTCAGCCTCATATAAAAATCAACTGTTCCCTTGTCTATTTTAACGGTTTTTATTTCCCTTTCAAATAGAAGCGATATGATAAATTTTGCCTTATTATGCATTCCCGACGTTTCATACAGTGATAAAAGTTCAGCATTTTCCCTTTCGGTCAGACGAAATACATGCCTGTGTATACTGGGATCAATTTTGGGATTCCTGCCCCCTTTGCCGCCATTAGCGTTATTTTTTTCTTTCATCTCAAATCCATTTTAAATTCTCCAAAAAACCTGACTTCGGAAGGTTTTTTCAGCCCCCGGCAGGGCAAGTTGTTTTGGGGCACGAACAGCGTTTCGAGTGCCTCAAAACACAACTTGCCGTGTTCTGGCGAACACAAAATCCGCCCTTCGGGACGGATTAAATGTAGAAGGATTGACAGCCTTAAGCTGTCCTTTTTGCCACCAGATAATGCAGGCTGTTTTTCGATACGTTCACTAATAAATATCATTCTACAAAGTAAAAAAGTCTTTGGCAAAACCTTACACAGCAGCATAATGCCGAAAGATTCCATGGAACGCCAACTGGTTCCAACTATAAACGAGTACATACATATCTGTGTTTCTTTGTGCGTGCAGTAAGATGCGGGGAGGTAATTATGTAGTGACCTAATTACTTAATCAGGTATGCACTAGCATAGATTCAGATTTACAGAATTGCAATTATACATAAATAGGTCGATTGGCACATGCTTATATATCCGCCCATAAACTCAAATGCATATTTAAGTGTGTAAACAAAAAAGTAACTAGCTGCAAGGGTATGCAGCTTTCCGCGTAACTGCGCAGTGACAAATTCATATAGAGAAGGACTTACGCACTTACAGACATAAGTAATAACTAAATACAATAAAAATGAAAACAGAACACAAACCAGTATTTGTTGCCTTTTCATCCCAAAAGGGAGGTGTAGGCAAAAGCACTTTTACGGCACTTGCCGCTAGTACCCTGCATTACCGCCTGGGATATAATGTAGCGGTATTCGATGCCGACTTCCCACAGCACAGCCTTATGAAGATGAAAGCCCGCGATTTATCTATGGTAATGGAAAATGAATTTTTAAAGAAGGCAGCATTCAGGCAGTACACGGCTATTAACAAAAAAGCATACCCGATCTTCCAGCATAAAGCGGAAGGTGTGCTTCAGGCTGCATATGATTTTGTAGAGACTTCATCAGGGAAGGTGGATTATATCTTTTTTGATCTTCCCGGAACAGTTAACACTCCGGGCATATTAAAAGCGCTGACAGGTATGCATCATATTTTTACACCCATAACAGCAGACCGTGTTGTAATGGAAAGCACACTTATTTTTAGCCAGCTTTTGAAGGATGTTTTAATGAAAAAAGGAGAAACATCGATCGAAACCATCAATTTGTTTTGGAATCAGGTCGATGGACGTGAACGCTCCCCTTTGTACGAAGTCTATAACAGTATTATTGCTGAGCTCGGGCTAAGCCTTATGAACTGCCAGATCATGAGCAGCACCCGTTTCCGAAAAGAGAGCGAAGCGGGAGCCAGAAATGTTTTTCGCTCCACCTTGATGCCGCCTGACGAGCGGCTAATGAAGAATTGCCGTTTGGACCAGTTTATAACTGAATTTTTAAGAATCACCCAATTATAACATCATGGAAAAAAACAATAAGAAAAAAACCATCCCCGAATTTAACGAAGAGATGATGATGAACCTTATGGTAGACGGGGTCAGGAAGGAAGGACTTCGGATACCGCAAGAAGATCGTGCAGACGAAATTAAGCCAATACAGGAAAAGGCATGGGCAAAAGAACGCAGCAAAATCAGGAAAGAAGATGATCAGGATTACGAAAGGCTCTTTTTCAAAAAGTCCGGCACCAACGCGCGGGATGGGAAAACCGTATATATCCGGCCTGATTTTCATGAAAAACTTACCCGGATCGTACAGGTAATCGGAGAAGACAAGATCAGTATTTACACCTATCTGGACAATCTCCTCGAATTTCATTTCCAGGAGTTCGGCAACCAGATTATAAAAAGTTTCAATGATAAATACAAACCTATATTTTAATCATGGAAATACTCATCATAATCTGCCTTATGCTTGTAATAATCCTGCTACTGCAAGATAAGATTGTTATTCAAATAAGTAAAAAGGGAAAGCCAAAACAGGAGAGGGCTAATAGTGATCTTCCCGATATCATGGGACAGCCGAGAACGGCACGAGGCCTTTCGATGCCAATAAACGCCCCTGAAAGCCGAATTAAAAAGCAGCAACAGGAAACGAATAATTTTGATATTGAAATCGGCCAGGAAGATGTCGATGCAGAGATTCCGCGGGAAGAGCTGGACGATGTTTTCAGAAATCAGCCTGATCTGGAAGAGGAAGAAGAAGAATGGAACGGTTATGGAATACCGGAAGGGAATGACGGTTTTGCCCAAGGGGTTACCTTTGAAGAGCTAAGCGCTGTAGGGATGCTGCTGGAAAAAGAAAAACTGGAGCCTTCCCAAAAGGAAACAGCTATTGCATTAGTTCAAAAAATACAGGGAACCGATTTATTCAGCCTGCTGGAAAATTCCATAGAGAGTGCCTCCCGGAAGATAGCAGAGCTGCTGGACGGGAGCCTTTCTTCTGAAAATGATTCCGGTCCTTCCTATCTGCGGAAAATTGATTTGAATGATTTTGATATCGGGGATTTTGTCTAAGGATGAAAATCCCCTTTATCATTTTAAAAAAGTATGTCTTATGGAAAAAATACTGCCAACAATAAACATTGAAGGAACTGAATTTATCATTGACGTGGCAAAGGAGGAACTGGCGGAGAAAGCTAATCCGCAAAATATAATGGCTATTAAAAACATGTTTTATTTAGGCCATTGCTATCAATTTCATTATGACGCTAGTGCTAAGAATTTTGCACGTCTTGATTCTGCCAGCAGGTTCAAAGAAATTGAAGCGGTCAAGAAGATCACAATACCTAATCTAACCGTGCTCGATCCTTCCCGTATGGCTGAAAGGTATCATACGACTGTTAAAAATATTGAAGGAAAGTCAGACTTTGACCTGACCATACCGGCAGGAAGTTGTCTTGATTTAAGATGGAACCAGAAACTGCTGCCAATTTTAAAAATTGCCGGACATTCATTTTTTGTAGATATACCAGCAAATAAGCTTCGTCCAAAAGATGACTTTGCATCCAAAGGCATCAGTCTTGACCAGATAACTAATTATTACGACCGGATTGCGCACGCCTACATCATTCCCTATAATCCGAAAACACGTGAATTTCAGGAAATAGATCATTTGTCTATTACGCAGCTACCCACAGAAATCATAGTGGTAAAGTTTCCCCATCTTCAGGAACTTGACAGGGTCGGCTGGAATATAAAATATGGCTTTGCGCCTTTTTACTGCATCAAAGAAAAAGAATTTCAGATGCATTTTAAAGCCCAAACTCTCTCTTGGGAAGAAACGAGCATTCCCAGCAGCATCAGGCTGAATCTTGAACAAAAGCGGCAGCACGAAAAAAATACGTCTGCAATTGAATTGGCAGACCTGCCATTAAAGGCAAAAAACGGGCGAAAATTTTAGCATAAACACGTCTTATAAATAAACAATTTAAACGTCAAAACGCCGCGGTTTTGGCGTTTTTTTTATGTCTGAAAATTACTTGCTGTCCTTCTGACTGCCAACTGGTTCCACCTGCTGCCACTTTACTGCAGGCATTCGGTTTTCATGACACTTTTGTCTCCAGAGCCCGCATAGTGCGGGACTACTGTAACAATCTAAAGTGTTTAGTTATGAAAAAACAGAGAAAAAAAATCGTCGCGGCAGCAATTGTAATTCTGTCGTCATTAAAGTTATCTGCGCAGGGCAACGGTACAGCAGGCATCACAGAAGCCACGCAGATGGTAACCTCCTATTTCGATCCAGCCACACAGCTCATCTATGCAATAGGCGCCGTAGTGGGTTTAATTGGCGGGGTCAAGGTGTACAACAAATTCAGCAGCGGAGATCCCGATACCTCAAAAACCGCGGCAAGCTGGTTCGGTGCCTGTATCTTTCTTATTGTCGCGGCCACCATCCTGCGCTCCTTCTTTCTTTAACCCCGCCGTATGACTACTTACAGTATCAACAAAGGCATCGGGAGAACCGTAGAGTTCAGGGGACTCAAGGCGCAGTACCTGTTCATTTTCGCAGGCGGACTGCTGGGAACACTTATCCTGGTCATGATCTTGTATATGGCCGGGACAAGTTCCTACATCTGCCTTTTTCTTGGCTTGGGCGGCGCCTCACTGATTGTATGGCAGACGTTCTCACTGAACAGAAAGTACGGAGAACACGGACTTATGAAAATCGCCGCAAAGAAAAAGCATCCCCGATACATCATCTGCCGCAAGCCTGTGCGCCGCTTCTTAAGATCAATTACTAAATCCAGAGCGGTATGAGAAACACAGCTAAAACAACAACACTGGAAAGCAGATTTCCGCTGCTGGCAGTCGAGAACAACTGCATCCTTTCCAAGGACGCCGATATTACGGCATGCTTTGAAGTCCGGCTCCCGGAACTCTTCACAGTTGCTTCAGCCGAGTATGAGTCAATACACTCTGCATGGCATAAGGCCATTAAGACGCTGCCTGATTTTACCGTTGTCCACAAACAGGATTGGTACATCAGGGAGAATTATGATCCTGAAATGGATAAAGTTGACCAGAGTTTTCTGGCCAGGTCATACGACCGCCACTTTAATGAGCGTCCGTTCCTCAACCATTACTGTTACCTTTTTCTGACCAAGACCACCAAAGAACGCATGCGGATGCAGAGCAATTTCTCCTCGCTGTGCAAAGGCGCCGTGATACCAAAAGAAATTAGGGATAAGGAAACAGTGCAACATTTTATGGAAGCCGTGGCGCAGTTTGAGCGCATTATAAACGACTGCGGATTTGTCAAAATCAGCCGCCTGAGTGAAGATGACATTATTGGGGCTGATGGTAGACAGGGACTGCTGGAACAATACCTGACCCTGTCAAGGGAAACAGGTACACAGCTGCAGGATATTGCGCTGGGCAGTGAAGAGGTGCGGGTCGGAAACAAAAGGCTTTCCCTGCATACCCTTAGCGACACCGACGACCTGCCATCATCGGTATCGTCCGATACGCGATATGAAAAGCTGTCTACCGACCGCAGCGACTGCCGTCTTTCCTTTGCCGCGCCAGTGGGACTGCTGCTTAACTGCAACCACATCTACAACCAGTACCTGTTTTTGGACAACAGCGAAGAAAACCTGCTCAAGTTTGAAAAGTCGGCCCGAAACATGCATTCGCTGGCGCGCTACAGCCGCGCCAACCAGATCAACAAAGAGTGGATCGAACGCTATCTGAATGAAGCGCATTCTTTTGGGCTGTCATCAATAAGGGCACACTTCAACATCATGGCGTGGTCCGACGACCCTTCCGAACTTAAACAGCTGAAAAATGATTGCGGAAGCGCAATGGCCCTTATGGATTGCAAGCCAAGACATAATACTACTGATACGGCGTCGCTGTACTGGGCGGGAATGCCCGGCAATGCAGGAGATTTTCCAAGCGAGGAAAGCTTTTACACCTTTATTGAACCGGCGTTGTGTTTTTTCACTGAGGAAACCAATTATCATGATTCGCCATCGCCGTTCGGAATCAAAATGGCAGACAGGCTGACGGGAAAACCTATCCACCTTGATATCTCGGACCTGCCGATGAAACGCGGCATCATTACCAACCGAAACAAGTTCATACTGGGCCCATCGGGAAGCGGCAAGTCTTTTTTTACCAATCATATGGTAAGGCAGTATTATGAGCAGGGCGCCCATGTCCTGCTCGTTGATACCGGCAACTCCTATCAGGGCTTGTGCGAACTTATCAAAGGGAAAACCAAAGGCGAAGACGGAGTGTATTTTACCTATACAGAAGACAATCCCATCGCCTTTAATCCTTTTTATACCGATGACGGCGTATTTGACATCGAAAAAAGGGAAAGCATAAAAACACTGGTATTGACTTTATGGAAACGTGATGACGAGCCTCCTACCCGTTCTGAGGAAGTCGCACTCTCAAATGCCGTCAGCGGCTATATTGAAAGGATCAAACAACTTGATGCGTTCCCTTCCTTTAACGGCTTTTACCGCTACGTTAAGGATGATTTCCGCCTGGTACTGGAAGCAAAACACGTAAGGGAAAAAGATTTTGACATTGCCAATTTTCTTAATGTACTGGAGCCCTATTACAAAGGAGGAGAATACGATTACCTGCTTAATTCCGACAAACAACTGGACCTGCTGTCCAAGCGCTTTATTGTTTTTGAGATTGATGCGATCAAGGAGCATAAAATCCTTTTTCCAATTGTGACGATCATCATTATGGAAGTGTTCATCAATAAAATGCGAAGGCTTAAAGGTATCCGCAAACTCATCCTGATTGAAGAGGCATGGAAAGCCATTGCCAAGGAAGGAATGGCCGAATATATTAAGTATTTATTTAAGACTGTCCGCAAATTCTTTGGCGAGGCCATAGTGGTTACCCAGGAAGTGGATGACATCATCCAGTCTCCTATTGTCAAGGAAAGCATCATCAACAATTCGGACTGCAAGATCCTTCTCGATCAGCGCAAATACATGAACAAGTTTGATGACATCCAGGCTATGCTGGGACTGACCGACAAAGAAAAAGCGCAGGTGCTTTCCATTAATATGAACAATGATCCCTCGCGTCTTTACAAGGAAGTATGGATCGGACTTGGAGGAACGCACTCCGCCGTATACGCCACAGAAGTGAGCGCTGAAGAGTATCTGGCCTACACCACCGAAGAAACTGAAAAAATGGAAGTGATGCAGCTTGCCGATGAACTTGGCGGAAATGTAGAGCTCGCCATCAAGCAGATTGCCATAAGGCGCCGCGAGCAGGAAAATCAATAATCAATAACTATTTAAAACGATAACAATGAAAAAATTACTATTCATGGTGTCTGCGGCAGTTATGCTTGCCGCCGCGCCATCAGCAAATGCGCAGTTTGTGGTTACCGACCCTGCCAACCTGGCCTCGGGAATATTAAACAGTGCAAACGAAATCATACAGACTTCCTCAACGGTAAGCAATGTGGTTAAAAATTTCAAGGAAGTTGAAAAGGTCTACAAGCAGGGCAAAGAATATTACGACAAACTGCAGGCAATCAACAATCTAGTAAAAGACGCCCGAAAGGTACAGCAGACGGTGCTTCTTGTAGGCGATGTATCTGAAATGTATGTACAGAATTTCGGCAGGATGCTAAATGATCCCAATTTTTCCCCAAGGGAGCTTACCGCTATTGCCAAAGGATATTCGGCGCTTCTGGGAGAGAGCACGGAACTTCTAAAGGAGCTAAAGCAGATTGTCACCTCATCGAGCCTGTCGCTGAGCGATAAGGAACGCATGGACATCGTCGACCGAGTATACAAAGAGGTGAAAGAATACCACAGTCTGGTGCGCTATTACACCAATAAGAATATTTCAGTCAGTATACTGCGCGCAAAAAAGCAGAACAGCACTAAAAGGGTGCTTGAACTTTACGGCACACCAAACCAAAAATACTGGTAGCATGGAATTCACTAATCTTCATGAGGTGCTGCGCTCTCTGTATGATGAAATGCTCCCATTGTCCGCAGACATGGCGGCAGTTGCCAAAGGAGTCGCAGGACTGGGAGCGCTGTTTTTTGTGGCCTTGAAAGTGTGGCAGGCCCTCAGCCGCGCAGAGCCCATCGATGTGTACCCGCTACTGAGACCGTTTGCACTGGGTCTCTGCATCATGTTTTTCCCGACCATCGTACTTGGCACAATCAATGCCGTTTTAAGCCCCATAGTTCAGGGAACACACGGCATTTTGGAAGACCAGGTACTGGACCTGAACGGTCTGCAGGCAAAAAAAGACCTGCTGGAACACGAAGCGATGATCCGTAGTCCCGAAACTGCCTATATGGTATCGGACGCGGAGTTCGACAAAAAACTAGATGAGCTCGGGTGGACGCCTTCGGACATCGGGACTATGGCTGGAATGTACATGGACAGGCAGACCTATCAGATAGAGAAAATAATAAAAGAATGGTTTCGCAACCTGCTCGAAATACTATTTCAGGCCGCGGCGCTGGTTATCGATACCATACGGACTTTCTTTCTGATCGTGCTGTCCATCCTTGGACCCATTGCGTTTGCCATATCAGTTTGGGATGGCTTCCAGTCAACGCTAACCCAATGGATAACCCGCTATGTCAGTGTTTATCTCTGGCTTCCCGTGGCCGACCTGTTCAGTTCAATGCTTGCAAAGATCCAGTCCCTTATCATTGAAAGGGACATCGAAATGCTTGCCGATCCCGCGTTCATTCCCGACACGTCAAACACAGTGTATATTATTTTTATGATCATCGGCATTGTGGGCTATTTTACCATACCCACGGTGACTGGCTGGATAATCCAGGCAGGCGGCGCAGGAAACTTTTCACGCAACATCCACCAGACTGCCATGAAATCCGGAAATATAGCAGGCGCAGGAGCAGGCTCGGCCGCTGGCAACATTGCCGGAAGGCTTATCAATAAGTAACCCATAAACATTCAATAAAATGGAATTCAAAACACTCAGAAATATAGAAAACAGTTTCCGGCAGATCAGGCTCTACGCTATCGTATTTGCCCTGCTGTGTGCAGCGGTGACCGGATATGCACTGTGGAAATCGTATGGTTTTGCCGAGCTGCAGCGCCAGAAGATTTACGTGCTGGACAACGGAAAATCGCTCATGCTCGCACTGGCGCAGGACGCCTCGATCAACCGACCTGTGGAAGCGCGCGAGCATGTAAGGCGTTTTCACGAGCTGTTCTTTACCCTGGCACCGGACAAAAATGCTATTGAAAGCAATATCAAAAGGGCATTTAACCTCGCCGATAAAAGCGCCTTTGATTATTACAAGGACCTTTTGGAAAAAGGCTACTACAACCGGATCATATCTGGCAATGTGCAGCAGCGTATCGAGATGGACAGCGTGGTCTGCAATTTCGAGACCTACCCGTATGCGGTAAGAAGCTATGCACGGCAGATCATCATACGCTCCAGCAATGTAACGAGTCGCAGTCTGGTGACATCCTGCCTTCTGGTCAACTCGGTGCGTTCGGACAATAACCCGCAGGGCTTTAATATTGAAAAGTTTTCCGTGGTGGAAAATAAGGACCTGGAAGTCATTGAACGCTAAAAATTAAAAGGCATGAAACTTTTACTTGATTTAGATGAATTTGTAAAAACCCTGAATGATAAGGGATATGACGGTTATTTCCATACAGAGAGCTGCTGTGCAGGCAAACTAAGGGACAGCATTGGTGAATTTTTGGAGCTTGTGAAAAACGGCAATGATGCGCCCTTAATAGCAAATTTTCTTCATTTATCAACCTACCTCGAATGGAATGGCGAAGAAAAGCCAAGGGTGGAGTGCAATATGTGGGTTAGATATGAGAACGGAAAATTCGACATGGAGCAGACGGAAATGTATATAAGAAGTACAGACCGCTACGGGCAGTTATTGAAGCAGTCTAAACTAACAGGCCTTACAGCAGATTCACTGCCGACAGTACTGGAGGCAATTGCCCAAGTGTCGGATAAACATATAGAAGAGATTGCTCCCCAAAAAAGAGGGTTTAGAATGTGAACACCCATAATCATAAAAGTATGAAAAAATTAAGAGCAAATATTGACCAATGGCTTGACAGACTGGACAAAAATTGGGAAGCAATGCCGATCAAAAGGCAGCATCAGGTAATACTGTACTTTTTTACAGCGTATGTGCTGCTGACTGCAGTTGTCATTTTCAACGTCTGCCATGATACGGCAGAGGCTAAAAACAGATTGGCAGTAGAACATATCGATAACCCTGCCCAGGAAGGGATAGAAAGTACTGCGCAGCAGCAGGACTTTCAGAAGCCAATTATAAAAAAATAAGATCATGAAAGAAACTAAAAAAAAGAGCAGCCTTCTCACAGAAGTGACCGGCCACAACAGCGCGTCATTTTTGCCTGACAAAAAGAACGTTATGGAGCGACTTAAAAAACCGCTGATATTCACCCTGATGGGAATTGTCTGCATGGGCTGCATGTATTTGATCTTTAAGCCGTCGACGGACAGGAAAAAGATTGAAAACCCAGGGCTGAACGACAGCGTGCCGCAGGCAAGCGAATCGGTACTGCAGTCCGACAAGCAGAAAGCCTATGAGCAGGAAATGCTTGAGCAGAAGGAACAGCAAAAAAAGGACGCTTTAACCACGTTGTCCGATTATTGGAATGAGGACAGTTCAGCGCAGAGAGAAGCACTTCCCGATGAAGCAGAAGAACCCAAAAATCCGGCGCTGAACAGCTATCGCACTGCCCAGAGCACGCTGGGCTCTTTCTATCAGCAGGAAAACGGAGAGACAAAAGAGCTGCGCAGGCAGCTCGCAGAACTGAAAGAGGAGCTCGCGCAAAAGGATGTTCCGGTCGCTGCCACAGTTGACGACCAGCTGGCACTTATGGAAAAATCCTATCAGATGGCGGCAAAATATCTGCCGTCATCATCCAGTCCAACCGCGACTTCAGTAAAAAACACTGCTGCGGCAACGAGTGACTCGCAAAAGGAGATTTTCTCGGCACTCGTTCCTGCTAAAAAAAGCAGGGTTTCTTCACTGTACCGAAAGATTTCAGATAGCACATTTCTGGCCAACCGCGGTAAAGACGGAAATCAGGGATTTCATGCCGCAGGAGCATCGGAGCAGGCAGACCCGTCAAAAAACAGCGTGAAGGCCTGCGTACAGCATACCCAGACCATTATCGGCGAGGCAGGCGTACCGCTTCGTTTATTGGAACCCGCAAAGATTTCAGGCCTTATTGTTACGGCGGGCACAATAGTAACGGCAAATGCGAAAATACAGTCAGGCCGGCTGCAGTTGAAAATCACTTCCATCGAATTGGAGGGCACTATTATACCGGTGGACATTACAATTTATGACCTGGACGGCCAGCAGGGGGTTCCTGTTCCCTATTCTGCCGAAAGCAGTGCAGTGACTGAAATGGCAGGCAATATGAGCCAGCAGTCCGGCACGAGCCTTATGATGACCCAGTCGGCAGGACAGCAGATGGCCGCCGACCTGAGCCGAGGGGTCGTTCAAGGCATCTCGGGCTATTTCTCCAAAAAAGTAAGAACGCCGAAAGTTACCCTAAAAGCGGGGCATCAGGTTTTTCTGGTGTCCAAAAAATAACAGCAACCATTAATAAATTAATTATGAAACATCTTATAAAAACATTTTGGGCAGCAGCCCTTTTAGTAGCCTTTTCACTATCTGCCTCTGCACAGGGCAATCAAACAGCGAACCTCGATTTGGGAACGATACCGCCATACAATATGCAGGTTACCTATGACAAAACTTCCCATCTTATTTTCCCGTCCGCTATCCGCTATGTGGATCTTGGAAGTGAGTACCTGACAGCCTCAAAGGCAGAAGATGCCGAAAACGTGCTTCGTGTCAAGGCGTCGGTCAAGGGTTTTGAAGAGGAAACCAACTTCTCGGTAATTACCGATGACGGCCTTTTTTACAGCTTCAACGTGCAGTACAGCTCATTTCCCAGCAGCCTGAGCTATGAACTGCAGACAATGCAAAAGGCATTGGACAGAGCCGACGGAAACGGTATTCTTTTTGAAGAGCTCGGAAAAACAGCGCCGTCGCTTGCAGGTCTGATCCTGAAAACCATTTACAAAAACAACAAGCGAATTGTAAAGCATATCGCGTCTGAGAGTTTCGGTGTACAGTTCAGCTTAAGGGGAATCTATATCCACAACGGCAGGTATTATTTCCATACGCAGCTGGTAAACAGCACCAATGTCCCTTTTAACATTGATTATATGAGTTTCAAGGTCGTCGATAAAAAAACAGCCAGACGCACTGCTGCGCAGGAAATACCGCTTGTACCGCTTCGCACCTACAAGCCTCTTGCGGAGGTTCAGGGAAAAGCTACAGACCAGAATGTATTCCTTTTGGACCAGTTTACAATAGCAGATGACAAGCTTCTGCTTATTGAAATTTTCGAGAAAAATGGTGGAAGGCACCAGACCCTGAAGATCGAGAACTCAGATCTTGTAAAAGCAACGCTCATAAGTGAGATGCACCTGAAATTTTAGCAACCATTAAAAACATACAAATGAAAAAGTATATCTATGCAATGATGCTGGTATTGACCGGCATTACAATGATGCAGGCACAGCGCATGATTCCCCGACAAAAGGGATTTGAAATAAGTGCCGGCAGCCTCTCCTGTGACAGCCCTTGGCGAAATTATTACGTGAACCTTGGCTTGACTGCAAACGGAAAAAACGGGAGTTACCAACTTTGGGCTTTAGAATACAGCCACCAGTATTCAAAGTATAAGGGGCTGCACCTGCCCATGGAAACCTATGTCGCGGAAGGCGGTTACAGTTTCTTCGTGGTCGGCGATTCCCGCAGGAACGTCGCTCTTAATGTGGCAATTACTGGCGTTCTGGGTTATGAAAATATCAACCGCGGAAAAGACCTCCTTCAGGACGGGGCAAAAATAATAAGCGAAGATGGCTTCCTTTACGGAGCCGGCGGACGGCTGTCTTTTGAAACATACCTGTGTGACCATCTGGTGTTGTTGCTGCAGGGACGCATCAAAGTATTATGGGGCACTGACCTGCAGCAGTTCCGTGCCTCGGCTGGACTTGGAGTAAGGTATAATTTTTAAAACACAACATCATGAAAGCAATTCTTAACAGATTCAAAAAAACGATACTGCCAGTGCTGATGTGCTTTTTTACGCTCCTGTCCTGTGATACCGATGAGCCGGAAATAAAGCATAATTTTCCTTTTGAATTGAAAGTCATGCCAGTCCCAAAAGAAGTCGCCAATCACAGCACAGTGGAGATCAGGATTAGCATTGAGCGTCCTGAAAGCTATTCAGGTGCTGAGTATTTTATACGTTATTTTCAGTTTGACGGCCTGGGAACCCTGCAGTATTACGACGAGCAGCCTTACCTGCCCAACGATTTATACCCGCTCAAAGCCAAAGAGTTCAGGCTGTTCTATACGTCGCAGTCGGTTGTTTCACAGTCGTTTGAAGTCTGGATATCGGATAATTTCGGCAATGAAAAACAGCTGAGCTTCCAGTTTAACAGCACTGACTAGCATTGTAAATATAATACAGCCCTGTGGAAAATCCTTATCTAGTTACTGCCCGAAGCCAATGCTTCGGGCTTTTTTTGTTGCCTGCGACAACTGTGCCCGGCTGGCATTGCAATTGCATAACTCGATTAACGTTAGTATCTTAGCATGGAACTGAAAGAGTCAAAAACCATTTTTGGCATTAAGGATTTAGCTGTATTTTTATGCAAAATATTTTAGACCGCACCAACAGATTTTACCTTGAAATGTCCCGAAAATTACTTTCTGAAAAGGAATATGATGTACTGGAGAAACTGCTGATGGAAAAGATCTCCTTAAGGGAGGCGGCGCAGCAATACGGGGTTACATCCCAGTATGTGGAGAAACTTTACCAGAGAGCCTTTAGTAAAGCAAAAGAGATGGCTGAGATGTTCTCGGAAATAGAAAGTTACCAAAAAAAGCTTCAGGAGCTAAAACGCCAAGTAAATCCAAATCCCACCCCTGCTCAAATCAGAAAAGAAAAAACGGATAAAGACCGGCAGAAACTGCTCCTTAACAGTGCTTTTCCTTTCAGCAGAAGACTGCAAGGCGTACTGGAAACCTTAGAGATCAAAAGTATCGGGGAACTTGCCGATATACCACTAAAGGATTTTCAGCATTTCAGGGGATTTAAAATAAAGTGCAAGGAAGAGCTCATTGCCTTTATTGAGTTTGAAAACATCGCCTATCTTTTCAAAGGCTTTTCGAAATGGAAAAAAGAGCCGATCGAACAATTAAAATAAAAGCCGGCAACAAGGCGGTTTTCTTTTGCTTCTTTTCTTTTGCCGCTCCCAAAAAGAAAAGAAGCGCGCCAAAAACAGCAAAAGGGATGCTAAACATCCCTTTAAAAAAAAACGCAGCGGGTTTGGTAAAATAGCGGGCACTGCATTTTGGCAAAGTCGCTCCACCTATGAAAGCAAAAAGACTGTCCCGACCAAAGGAAGGGAGTGTCTTTTTGCCGCCCGATTTCGGGCTTACGCAACAGGAATGGGCATTGTGCGGAAATCTTTCAGGTTCAGAAAAAATCCCCTGTTCGCTGTCATCCCCTGACGGAACAAGTTCCACAAAAGAGAGCATCCCATCTGCGCCAATGCAGAATTAATATATAAATCCTGTTTTTCGAGTGCCTCGGCAACCGAACAGCTCGGGGTGTCATCTGCTGTTTCCGATTCCTTTAACAGGTCGGCAAATTCTTCGGTCACAAACGGCAGGCTTTCCACAGTTTCAAACTTTTCGGAATTGGGCTGTGGGATCTCCCCGACAGTTGATAACAGTACCTGCCCCGTGCTGTTGCTGTTGCCAAAGTCCATCCAGTATTTGGGCATGTACCTGTGGTGTCTGCGGTTACTGAGCAGGTTTAAAATCTCCGCAATTTCAAAGCGTGACCGTGCGCTGTCCGTACAGGATATATAAATAGACCCTTGCGTATTTTTAGGCTGTTTCCCAAAGTTATCCTTTTCAAATTTGACGGTTTCAGCTTTCCACGCTGTCCCCATAAAACGGTTGGCACGGTTGATAAGTGCCACGGATTTGTAAAGACCGACCTCGGACTGGGCAAAACGCTGTCTGCCAAGGTTGGCACTGGTAACCCTGTCATCATCCCAAAGGCGAACGGACAGACCTGCGTGCCCAAGCGCCGTGAGGCTGTGGTTCATTTCCATCAGGGCAGTCAGTACCTTTGAGCCCGTACCGCCTGCGCCTATCAGGTTTATTGCAATAGGATTGGTCGGGCTTATCAGGTATGGGTCTGTAAAATGTATTTTTGTTTTCTCGGTTTTCATGACAATAGATTTTTAAGTGTTTTATTATTGGCTTTTAATAGTGCTGTCGGAAAACTTCTGCCTGTGCCGACTAGGTCTTTCCAAAGACTCACGCAGTTTCCTTTTACTGGGCTGTTCTCTCCCATCAGGTGACTGAAATAACTGTTGAAAAAATAGTCTTCCCAAGCTTTGGTAAATTCTTCTACGCATGCAGAATTTTTAATATTGATATGGACAGAACCCATACAGACCCTGCCATCCTCGTAGATGTTGAAAAATGGTGCGTAGTAAAGCGGTGTTTTCTCTGTGGGTCTGCTGTTGCCCATAAGGGCAAAAACCCTGAGGCTGTTTTTGGTTGCCTGCCAAATCATGGGAGGTACAAAAGCCTGACCACTCGGAATCCCTAAACCCTCAATAAAGTAAAGGGGTCTTTTTTGGGATTTCGTATACCATAGTACTGCACCTTTATCCCTGCTCGGGTTGATATGAAGTATATTTGTCGGGAGAATCCCGCCTGATTTTAAAAAGGCGTTCTCCTTCTGCTTTTCACTGTGCAGTGCTTTTGCAAGCGCTTCCGCTTCCCGCTCTGTAAGCGGGTGGGCATTGATAGGCGTGCCGTTTTTGTCCATGTCAAAATGCTCTACATACATTTCCTTGTCTGTTCCTTTGGATTCGTAGAAAACAAGGGCGGATTTCGGGTGGTACAATGTCCCGAAACTTTCTGTTATATCAATTAAATTATTCATTTTCGTGCTGTGTATAGTTGTACAGTAATTCGCATAGGTCGTCCAAAAGGGCAAACAGCCTGCTTTCAAAATCAAGACTGCTGTCTGCTGTATCAGTGCCGTCAAAACATTTTAAAATGGTCGGCTCGTCCATTTGGGCGTATTCATTGAACTCATTGTTGATGCTCTCTTCAATACTTTCATAAAGCCACCCTTTGGTGTGGGATATAAAGGAAATATACTTTTCCATGCCGATGCTTTCGGTTTCCGTGTCTTCTTCCTCTCCGCCGTGTGTCGGTGCATTTCTAAAAATGCTTTCACTGGGGTACTGTCGGTAAAGTTCAAAGGCTTTTCCTGCCACCTCAGCACAGGCAATGTCAAATGCATCAAGGCTTTTAAAAGAGTTAAGCCGTTTTTCAAATATTTGCAGGCTCATGCGGTTGAAAATCTTTTGTTCCAAAATGTCCCCAATCAATTCCGCTCTGTCAAACTCACGCACATACCTTTCATTTTCCTCCCTGTCCTCGTCCTGCTCCGTCCATTCCCTGTGCATTTCATAGAGCCAGTAGAGGTAACTGCCCTGCTCCCTGTAGTATGGAATCCCTGCAATATGGTACAGATAAGAGCAGACCGAAATCAGTAACTGGGCATTTTTTCTGCGCTTGCGGTCATGCGCCATCTGATAAAGCGGTTCAATCGGGATATAATAAAGAGTCGTTCCCGTGCTGTATTTTTCCTCGCTGACGAGATAGGTTCTCTTACAGTCCTGTACCACCCGCAGTTCGTGGCAGTTTAAAAACTTCTGTTTGAGTTTTTCTTCCAAATCCCAAACAGCGAGTGCCATATTGTAAGGATATTCAAAATCACGGGACGGCATCGGCACAATTCCGTAATGCTCGGCAAGACTGCAAAGGGAGGTATAAAAATCCTTCTGCATTTTTTCAGTTTCCTGACAAGCCTGTACCGTTTTGGTACGATGCAGTTTAGGCAGAAATAAACTTGTTAGAAAACCATTGGAAGCATCCCCGCAGGCACTGACCTGCGCTTGTCTTTCTGCACCTCGTCTGCATCTTTGGTTCTCTGCATCCATTGGGCGAAGCCGTTTAGCTGTTCGTGCAGTTGCTTCTGTCTTTTTTGTTCGGGCATTCTGACTGTCCCCGATATAATGTGCTTGTGCATAATTCATCGCTTTAAAATTTTGGTTAGCCTTTAGTCCCCATGACGGTTTCAAATCGATATTCTACTGCATCATCCCTGATGGCAGGGGCTGAGATTTTGGCGGTGGTCAAAATGGGGTATGTCGGGGCATAAAAATTCAGCACCGCTTCTGTGCTCCATCGTGGTTCAGGGTCGGTCAATCTAATTTCCTGTCCCTTGTCTTTGAGTATAAAAACCCGCTGTAACTGTGTCGCTAATAACATTTCCTTCTAATTTAAGGGTTAGTATTCGTTTTCTTCGTCCTCCTCTATGGGCATTTCTTCTTCTTCCGCCTCATTAGTGGCATATTCGGGAAAAAGCGCTTCTTTGGGCGGTTCGGGCTTTTGTTCTTCCATTGCCCCGAAAAGGCTCGGCGTGGAAAACTGGTCTGAGAGTTCTCTCCTGCGTTTTAGAATCTGCTCAGCCTTAAGTGGAAATTCTGCTACTTCGGGCACTTTCATCCAAGCCTCACGGAATTTCCCTTCCTTTTCCAACTGTTCAGCCTTTGCCATTGCATCGGCAAACTTTTTGTCTTTGCCGTCGAGTTCCTTCTTGTTCTTGTCTGTTTTCTCTTTCTCAACTGCTGAGTGCTTTTTGGCTTCTTCCAACTGTTTCATAAATGCTTCCATATCCACCATCAGACCCGAAACGGTCTGCAAGGGCGTTGTAATAGTCTGAAAGAAACCGCTGTCGAGTTCCTCGGCTGTCCCTCTAAGATTAAGGGGCGGTATGATATGCTTTGCTTTGTCACCGCACGCCTCGTTTTGAAGCATAACCGATACGATAAGATTGTTTTCCGCCCCTTTTGCTATGGTCAGGTGCAAATCTCCTGTAATGGGCAACTGTGCTATCTGATTAAAAAAATTGGTGTTCATCGTTTTAAGATTTAATTGTTTATATAGTGCTTTGGTTTCGCCCATTTATAAGGCTGTCGCCCTTGAAGGCGACAGCCTGTAATTATCTAGTTAAGGTTTAGGATTTCTGCACCGCCAGTTACAAAGGAGGTGCATAGTTCAAATGCCTTTTGGGACTTTAGCTGTGCCGTACCGCCCATAACAATAGACTGCAGTTTTGCTTCGCTGTCTTTATATTTTCTAACATTCTGATAGTAGCCCGTCACCGCATTGTAAGCCCCGAAAAGCGTGCCTTTTGTGGTTTCCATCTGCTGTGATTCGCTTGCCATTGCATAGGCAAAAGCATCGTCGACGGTATTTTTAAACACTGTTGAAATTTCATCCTCTGCCCCTTTTTTGATTAAATTCAGGGTTTCTTTATTCGGGCATAGTGCCAACTGTATAAGCTTTTTTACCTCAGCATCTGTTACGCTGATTTTTGCCCACTGGTTGAAAATCCCTTCTAACTGCGTGGTAAAAGTGTCAGCCAGTCCCATTACTTTATGGGCATCGTCCAGACGCTGTTTTGCGCCCGAGGTGTGGCGGATGCGCACCACATTGCTCATAGAGCGAAGCGAAGCGTTAAGGGTGTTTTGGCATACGATGCGGATGGGTGTAAAAGCCGCTGTGATGCTTCCGCTCCCGTCGTGGGAGGTGGTCAGGAAAATGTATTTTTCTGTCACATCGTCCCCGTTGCCTACACGGATGTAATCGGGCAGTTTGGCTGTAATAAAGATGCGTTCTCCCTGCCCGAGCGCCCCTGCTGTTTCGTACAGAATACCATCGCCCCCGCCTACGATGGCATCAAAGAAGCTGAACGCCTCTCGGTTCTGCACGATATGATAATCTTTCCCTACAACCCCAAGTACGGCATTGCTGTCAGTGCGCATAGTGGCAAAGCAGTCAGGCACTGTTAGTTCGGTTTGTGCTGTGACGATACCGTCAGCAGTTTGGATTCCCGAAGCCTTGGTGTAAAGCGGGCTTTTAGCCACCTCATAATCAAGTCCTGCGTGTTTGATGGCTTCGGAGCTTGTCGGGTACTGTTCCACAATCTGCCCAAGCCCGTGCCAAGCTTTTTCCTTTACGCTGAAAAAAGAATAATTTCCTGTTGTACTGTTGTAATTGATATTATGTGCCATGATAATTGATTTTAAAATTTATAAATTGTTTTTATATACTGAACTTTAAAAAGGCAGGTCGTCCGCAGGCTCTTTAACTGTGACTTTTTTGTTTTTGTCTTCCGCTTGGACTGCCTGCGTGCCTTCGGATTTCTTACCGCCCCCGTGCAGTTTAATATTGGAGGTATTGAAGTTTAGTCCTGCTCGCGGTTCTCCGTCACTTCCTGTCCACGCCCTTGCGCTTACCCTTCCTGTAAGCTCAACCACAGTGCCCTTAGTAAGGATACTGGCTACTTTGGGGCTTATCCAATAAGCGCATTCAAAAAAGGTTGTCTGCTCTACCTTGTTGCCTTCTTTACTGCGGTAGCTGTAGTTTATTGCTACTGAAAAATTTACTACCTGTCTGCTGTTTGACAATGTGCGTACCTCTGCATCTTTTGTCACTCGTCCTGTGATGTTCATGATTTCTAGTTTTTAAAAGATTAATTTTTATTTTATTTTTTTTGAAATTTTATTCGGCAATGAGAGGTGGCGCTGTTTTGTTTCATCATTGCTTTTTCAATATTTCAAAGGTCATTTCTGACATTTTTTTTTATTCGTCTAAAGAGCCGGAGTATGCTATGTTTCGTTTCATGAGCATAAAAAGGTGAGTGTTTAGCAAAAGCAAGGCTTTGATAAAAAATACAACCCGAATGGGTGGAGATTATTTATCAAACCTGTAAGGCACGGCCTTGCTGGTGCGTGAAGAACACGGAGTTACCTTTGCTCCTGAATCGGACAACAGCATACAGGTTCTTTGATAAAAAATAAAAGGGAAGTAATTGGGATACTGTGGATAAAGATTAGTCGTGAAGTTAAAGCAGTAAGCTTCGGAATGAATTCAAAACAATCACCACTGAACCAGCGAAGTATTGTAAACGACGTGGCTAAAATTACTTACTCACCACTATTACTTCACATCTAAGAAGAGTTGGTATTTATTCTTATATTCGCTTAAAAATCTTACTAATGGCACAAATCCACGATGACAGACATAGACCTTTATAATTCAGCAGTTGCATTTTTACTATCATTTAAAGACGTAACCAAAGAAGATTTGGACAAGCATCTTTTATCTGAACATGAAAAGCCAAAAGACCTTAAAATAATTTACAGATGCCTTTGTGAATCTGCGCAAAATAGACAAATGAGCACAAGGGTTATTGGAAATTCAATTGGAGGAATAGGCAATCTCAAAAGAATTCTATACGATTTTGACCCGCATCAAGTAGCAAACATTTATAAAAAAGGCGACACTCAAACTTTGCTAACAGACATCAAGCTGAAGTTAAATCCAACAGGACAATTTCGAACAACGACAAAAAGTTTATGGCCTCAATTTTGTAAATCAATTATTGACTCCGCACATTTTTTAAAATCATTCGATACAGCAGACAATTTTTATGAATGGGCTAACTTTTTTGCAAACGATGTTAGAGCAAAACCGGCACTCCCGTTAATGATTAGCATGGAAATAACAGGAATTGGTTTTCCTTTAGCTTGTGACTTTTTGAAAGAACTGGGATTTGATGAATATGGTAAACCAGATGTTCACTTAAAAGACATTTTTCAGGCATTAAACGCAATTGATAAAAATGAAAAGTCTGTAATTAAGCAAGATTATGCTACACTGAAAGTAATAGACAGAATTGCAAAAGCAAATAATGTCACACCTTACGCCATTGATAAAATATTTTGGCTGATTGGTAGTGGAAATTTTTATTCTACAGGTAAAAATATCGGAAGACAAAAACAGCATTTTATTGATCTAATGACTAATAAAGACTACCACCAAGCACCAAAACAGTAGCAACAATTATAACAGACAATGGTAAAAGCACATTTTGAGAATATAAGACATAACATTATAGAAGAACTTGACAAAGCGACTGAGAAAATAGTTGTTGCTGTTTATTGGTTTACAAATCAGACCTTATTTCAAAAGTTAATGACTAAACTTGCTGACGGACTAAAAGTTGAGTTAATTATTCACAACGACTATATTAACAATAGAGAAACAGGTTTAAATTTTCAAGACTTTATCGACAAAGGAGGCGATTTTTATTTTTCAAATACTTTTAATCCGATGCATAATAAATTTTGTGTAATAGATAATAAAATCCTTATTAACGGCTCGTATAATTGGACTTACTATGCAGAAGACAGAAATAGAGAAAATATAATGCTTATAAAAGATGAACAGGAAACAATCAACGCTTTTATTACTGAATTTGACAGGCTTAAATCACTAACTGAAAAAGAAGATAAGATTAGACCTTTGACAAAATTTGAAGTTGATGAATTCAATTTATTACGTGCAAGGGATTATTTAGCAAATGACATTGTATTTCAAGCCAAAGCTACCGGAAACAAAGAGATTATAGAAAGTGCTTTCCAAATTGCTCCTGAAAATATCGAAGTTCAAAAGACTGCTTTTGATCTTAATTTGACAAAACGATACAAGCTGAAGCACTCGATTGGTTCAAGTCTTCAACACAATAAGTATTTAATAATTGTACCGAAAGACACATATCTACCAGTTAATAAAACCGAATTTGTTAAAACAGTTGCGGATAACCAAACTAGTTCTGCATCTACAATTCACTTTGGCGAAAATCCGATAGCAAGTAAAAACACAAAGTTTGCTGATATGAAAATAAACGGACTTCCAATGAAACCCGCTGGAGAAGCAAAAATGAAATATCATTTTACAATTGATATTTATGGTAATTTGAGGATGGAGAAATTCTCATTAGACAATGGTGTTCGACAAGTAATAAACAAAAAAATAACAGAACTCCTTGAAGAAGAGAAGGAATAAATGGTGCTACCAGCTACAACTGCTTTGAGAAAATGATTAAATGGAAAGTTAGTGTTGTATTTGGAAATGCTTTAAAAACTAAAAGACTAAACATAAACAATGGATTCAATTTTTTAGCCCCGATAGATTCTGTGTTGATTTCAAAATTTAATCTATTTTTTTTAATTTTGCTATCAAGTCAGTTTAAAACTAGACTCCATAGCGTGTTAAGCCATTTGTGTTTGCACGCTATTTTTGTATTGCTTCTCATAAGTGGTTTTATTTTTATATAGTATATAGGTCATTTCAAGTAGTTTTCTTTGAATCGATACCAAAGCCTTCATTTTTATTCCTTGTTTAGATACCAATCTGGCATATGATTCTCTATAATGATCATCCCATTTAACAGCTGACATTGCTGGAAAATACATTGCCTTTCTAATACTTCTGTTTCCTCTTTTTGATATTCTGGGCTTTCCCTTTATTGATGTTCCTGATTGTTTTTCTTTCACATCTAAACCTACATAACTAACGAGTTGTTTTTTATTTCGTATCAATTCAAAGCCATTGGTTTCTGCTAAAATAATAACAGCCGTTAGGGCTCCAATTCCCGGAATGGAAGTCATTCTCTCTATCTCAGCTACTAGTTCGGCATTGGCTTTTACAATTTCAGCAATATCTAACTTGATTTCCTTTTCCTGACCATTCAAAAAATTGATTCTTAATTGTAGCCTTCTTATACTTTTTAAGTTTGGAATGGCTTCGGATTGCTCTGCATGCAGTTGATTTTTTACAACAACTCTTTCATTTACAATCTGATCGCGTTCTCTGGTCAATTGCTGCAATTCCCTGTAAGCATCTTTTGGCTTTATCCAATACTCTAATTTCCTCTCTAAACCAAATCTTGCTATTGCCTCTGAACAAGTCTTGTCAGTTATAGTTTTCAATTCTAAAGTCCGTATATAGTTACTTATTTTATTAGGTAAAACAACACTTACTTTTAATCCATTATCATTTAAATAATAGGCAAACTTTTGATGGTAAACACCAGTGGCTTCCATTACATAATGAACTTTAGAGGCTTCATCTTTCAATAGCTTTTGAACCCAATTTATAAGGGACAGGATTCCTGATTCGGAATTCCTAAAAACCTTATAGGCATATAAACTGATTGAAAAGTCTTCATACATTTTGCCTAGCGTAACGACTAATTCTTTTTGGGCAACATCAACTCCTAATACATGTTTTAATTCTTTCATAAACCTAAATCTGATAAATAAAGTGATAAATCTTCCTTCGTCTTTTCTCCTGGCTGGATATTCTGGATATCGAATCTTGTCCGATTCCTTACATTCTGTTCAGACTCTAAAAGATAAAAGAAAATGAGGCTGTTTCTATCGGCGAATATGTCTCGAAGACTATTTTGAAGCGAACCTGCTCTCATTTTCTTTCACTTAAAAGTCAAATTTATCAACTTAAAACATCAAACCAATAACTTTCGCAAACATAGGAGAAGTGAAAATCCTTTTGTGCCGGAGTTCGGCAAAAAAGATTGCAGCGCATAGAGGGAAATGCTCCTAAAAAATAAAAAAAAATCAGCAGGATAATTCTATGACTGCCAGTACAATTGGAGAAATTGTACAGAAATGAAGTGTAATATTGAATAAACAAGTCCCCCGCATCCCTTGACAGGCCTCTAATTTTTGTCTAATTTTGTCCCATGACTCCAGAAGAAATAAAACGCTACTTTGAAGCCACGCCCCCGCCTAAGGAAGTGGATTGGAAACCCTGGGCGAAAATCACAGATTCGCAGGTTTTTCTCAAAAGCTGCTACTCCACTATAAACAATTACAAAGGAAGTCTTGATATGTGCCCTGCATGGTGGCATTTAAAAGATTTTTACTTACTTGTCAGACGAAGCCCTCAGGAGAATAAAAGTGAGAATCAGCCGGAATAAATCAAGTGTAACTGTACCTGATGTGACCTTTAAAAAAGTATGAAATTAAGGTCAATTAGCACACTTAATTTAAATCGGATTTTCTTTTAAATTATACCTAAATATCAGGCCATCAGAATTCTTTTATTGCCTTTCTTAACTGCATACCAATCCAATTGAAATACCTTTAGCAATAATTTTTTTAAATCCGCAAAGGTGCTGGGTTTAACAGCATACAGGTCGGCACCAAGTTCATAACATAATTCAATATTTTCGGGATTACTGCTTGTAGAGAGCATAACAACCTTGACTCCTTGCAGATCTCCCTTTGCACTTCGGATTTCCTCAAGGCACTCAAAGCCATTTTTACCAGGCATATTGATATCAAGGAAAATAATTTCCGGAAGTTGCTGTACTGCCTGTGACAGCATATCGAGAAGTTGGAGTCCGTCGACTGCCGACTCAACAACAACCGACAGATTTAATTCCAGAATGGCATCAAGAAACAACATTCTGTCATCCTCATCATCGTCTGCCATAAAAATCGTTCTTTGCGAGTTTTGCTGTTGTACCATAGCTTCTTATTTTATATTGCAGTTCAAGAAAATGGAATCTAAACTGGGCATGTTATTAAAAAAACATCAGACTTTATAAAACTTTACACGATCGGATTATATTTTTGGAACATTGAAGCTTTAAATTTAAGAATTTTTCATAAATAATTCCCCTTGAAAACGTTATAAAAATATTAAAAAGTAAAAAATCCACTTCGATAAATGAAGGAGTATTTCCGTCGGAATATGTAAAGGATACTATTAAATTAGGATGATGTAAATTCTGAATAAAGGGCAAAAAGTCCATTTTTTCCTATTTTGAAATCCCGCATAAAATAAGATATTTTTAATTTTGTTATCATTTATAACATAATTTATTTTACAAATTGTTCCAATCTATACTAATTTTGACCTGTATAAAGAAAAGGATTATGAGCAGGGCAATTGTACATATTGATATGAATACGTTTTTCGTTTCGTGCGAAAGGCTTACCAATTCTGAGCTTAACGGCATTCCATTGATTATAGGAGGAGGCGAAAGAGGCGTAGTGGCTTCCTGTTCTTATGAAGCACGTCGTTTTGGCGTGCGTTCCGCCATGCCCATTCATATGGCGATGAAGCTTTGTCCGCAGGCCAAGATTATGAAAGGCGATATGGAATTATACTCAAGGCTTTCACACGACATCACGGAAATTATTCAGGAGAAAGCCCCGGTAGTGGAAAAGGCAAGCATTGATGAATTTTACCTTGACATTACCGGAATTGATAAATTCTACGGCAGCTATAAATGGACTAATGAACTAGCACATCGGATCACCGAGCAAACCGGCCTTCCACTCACCTTTGCCCTTTCGGTCAATAAGACCGTTTCCAAAATCGGCACCGGTGAAGGAAAGCAGAAGCAGAACCTTGAGATACCCGAACATCTGGTCCAGTCTTTTCTAAATCCGCTATCCATCCAGAAAATCCCAATGGTAGGAGAGAAAACTTTCCAGCTGCTCTCGCGCATCGGGATCAGGACCATCAAAACCCTTTCAGAAATGCCGGTGGAACCACTACAGCAGATGATAGGAAAAAACGGAATAGAACTGTGGAAAAAGGCCAATGGCATTGATAATAATCCCGTAGAACCCTATACCGAGCGAAAGTCAATTTCCACCGAACATACCTTTTCCCAGGATACAATTGATGTTGCGAAATTAAACAGGCTGCTGCAGGGAATGGTGGAGAAACTGGCTTACCAGCTGCGCTCTGAAGAGTGGCTGACTTCCACTGTCACAGTCAAGATCCGATACGCCAACTTTGATACCGAAACCAAACAGTCCAGGGTCGCCTACACATCGGCCGATCATATACTGACGGGGACCGTAACGGATTTGTTCAACAAATTATATCAGAGAAGAATGAGACTGCGCCTTATTGGGGTGCGCTTTAGCGGACTGGTACGGGGAACGTATCAGATTGATATTTTTCAGGATACCGAAGAAATGCTGGCACTCTATCAGGCCATGGACAGAATGAAAAACCGCTATGGATTTGATGCCGTAATGCGATGTGCCGGAGCGTCTTTTAAGCCCAACAATAAAAATGAAATTTTAAAACGTAAATCTTAATTCCATGTACCTTAACTGCCATTCCTTTCACTCCCTCCGTTATGGCACTATTCCGGTTGAAGAGCTGGTGCAGCAGGCATCATCTTTTGGTGTTAAGGCTATGGCCCTTACCGATATCAATACCGTTACTGGAATTTATGAGTTTATAAAACTCTGCCTTGCAGCAGGAATAAAACCCCTTGTAGGTATGGAATTCCGCTCGGAGCACCAGCTTCGTTATATAGCACTTGCCAAAAATGCACAGGGACTTGCAGAAATGAACTATTTTCTAACACAGCATAACTTTCAAAATATTGTATTGGGGCAATTTGCCCCTGATTTTAAGCATGTTTTTATCATTTATCCTTTGGAAAATGCGCCCTCTGTCCTGAAAGAAAATGAATATATCGGTATTCGTCCTGACCAGCTGCAAAAATTGGTGTTATCCAATTGGAAAGACAGACAGCAAAAAATGGTTGTGCTGCAGCCAGTAGTTTTCCGAACTAAAAGAGAATACAACCTGCACAGGATACTTCGAGCTGTGGACCTCAATGAGCTTTTATCAAAACTGACTCAGGATGATTTTTGTAAAAAAAGCGACCTTATGATACCTCCCGATCAGCTACTTGAATGGTACAAAGACTATCCCCATATTATTGAGAACACAGAAAGAATAATTCAGGACTGCAATTTTAATTATGAATTCCAGATACCAAGGAATAAAAAGTATTATACCAAAGACAAGAAAGGTGATATTAATTTATTGACAACACTTGCATATGAGGGTCTGATTTGGAGATACGGCCCTCAAAATAAGGCCGCAAAAGCCAGGGTTGAAAAAGAGCTCAAAGTTATCAATGATCTTGATTTCAGCGGATATTTCCTTATTACCTGGGACATCATCCGCTACAGTAACAGCAGGGGATTTCTTCATATTGGCCGCGGTAGCGGTGCCAACAGCATAATTGCCTACTGCCTTGGCATAACAGATATATGCCCTTTGGAACTCGATTTATATTTCGAGCGTTTCTTGAATGAAAACCGAAAAAGCCCTCCTGATTTCGATATTGACTGGTCATGGAAAGAGCGTGACGTCATCCTAAAATACATCTTTGACCGCTACGGTTATGAGCATGTGGCATTTTGCGGCACAAACGTAGAATTCAAATACCGGTCTATTTTCCGAGAAGTCGGAAAAGTATTCGGGCTGCCAAAGGACGAATTGGACCTGCTGGCCAAAAACCCAATGAAAATGCACCAGACCAATGAAATTGTAAAATTGGTACAGCAATATGGGATGATGCTAGAAAAATATCCCAACATGAGAAGTATGCACTCCTGCGGTATTTTAATTTCCGAAGAGCCACTCACCAATTATACACCGCTGGAAATGCCGCCAAAGGGTTTTCCGATTGTGCTTTTTGATATGCATACGGCAGAAGATATCGGCTTTGAAAAATTTGACATCCTAAGCCAGAGAGGGATTGGCCATATTGACGATACAGTTAAACTAATTGAGAAAAACAGAGGGCTTCGAATCAATATCCGGGACACCTCATTGTCCAAAAACGAGCAGTCAGCCAACATGTTTCTGGCAGAGGGAAAGACAATTGGATGCTTTTATATTGAAAGCCCGGCAATGCGTGGCCTTCTGCGACGTTTGAAATGCGATAATTATAAAACCCTTGTGGCAGCATCTTCTATAATACGACCTGGAGTTGCACAATCCGGTATGATGAAAGAATATATCTTTCGGCACAATAACCCATCAAAATTTGAATATTTCCATCCCGTTTTCCAGCAGCAGCTTGGGGAAACATACGGCATTATGGTTTATCAGGAGGATGTTATAAAAATTGCACTGCACTACGGCGGGCTATCAGCCGCGGATGGTGATATCCTGCGCAGGGCAATGTCCGGAAAGGGAAGATCCAAGGCAGCACTGCAAAAAGTGAAAGATGATTTCTTTATTTCCTGCGCCGCAAAAGGACATCCCGAGGCGCTTAGTCAGGAAATTTACCGCCAGATTGAGTCCTTTGCCGGATACTCATTCTGCAAGGCACACTCCGCCTCTTATGCTGTGGAAAGTTATCAGAGCCTTTATCTAAAAGTGCACTACCCTATTGAATTTATGGTAGCAGTAATAAATAATCAGGGAGGGTTTTACAGGACAGAAATTTACATCCACGAGGCAAGAATGGCCGGCGCAGTTGTTCATAACCCTTGTGTAAACAAAAGTGAGTATGAAACTGCCTTGTATGGCAGTGATATCTATCTGGGATTTATGCATCTTTTAAACATTGATTCAAAGCTCGCACAGTTTATCTCCCTTGAGCGCAGCAAAAACGGTGAATATCTCTCTCTGGAAGATTTCATAAACAGGGTCCCAATGGGAATTGAGAACATTAAAGTACTGATTTTTATCGGTGCCTTCCGCTTTACAGGTCAAACCAAAAACCAGCTTTTGGTACTCGTAAGTTTACTATTAAATAATTTTAAGCCCGCCAATCGTGGTTTGATGCTGCTTCAGGAACCTGCCAAGGAATTTAAACTCCCCGTTTTGGAACGCTCTGTTTTTGAAGATGCATTTGATGAGATTGAACTTCTAAATTTTCCGGTTTCCTGTACTGTTTTTGATCTATTGCAGACCAGACACCGTGGTGACGTACTGGTTAAAGATCTTTTGAAGCATTTTAAAAAGCAGGTAAGGATGCTTGCCTATTTAATTTCCACAAAACAGGTGCCCACAAAAAGAGGAAATATGTATTTCGGAACTTGGATTGATGTTGAAGGTGCTTACTTTGACACGGCACATTTTCCTGACAGTCTCGTCCAATATCCTTTTCAGGGGGGCGGATGTTACCTGCTTTTGGGAACTGTAGAAATTGATTATCATTTTCCAACTATAACGATAAACAAAATGGCCAAAATGCCATTTGTTCCCGATCCGAGATATATGGATTCAGACAAACGGTTTGTCACTCAGAACCAGATTAAGCAGGACATCAGCAGTACGGATCGGAAACCCTATCCGCAGGAACACGAAATTAACCTGCCGCGTCATCGGATGAAATTTTGATTTTTTATTTATGTAAAGTCCCAATTATGAACTAATTTTGATAGAATGTGAAAAATATGAAGATGACAATAATAAAGAGGACTAACAGTTTATTGCTGTTTTTCTGGTGAAGATTATTTTTTCTTTGTTGATTTTCCAAAAGCAGTTTTTCAATGCGCCTTACGTCAAATTGATACCGATTTATCACTACAATTTTTGTGGCAAATCTATCACAGGGCAATTGACAAAACTGCCCAAATAAAGTTTAATAGTATTAAAATAAGGTGTTTTCACACTATAATAATCAAAAAAATTATGTGTTACTATGTTCAGCAGTCGGCGGCAATTGAAAATGTAAAACGACGTTTTAATGCAGAAGTGGATAACGAGGAAACTTATCTTCAGTCAGATTTTATAAATGGATTCGCGCATCCTAATATCCCAATAATCCTCAATTCCTCACCCGGTTTAATTACAACGGACTATACGTGGGGACTACTGCCATCATGGGCAAAAGATATTGAATTTAGAAAAAACACACTCAATGCGAGGATTGAATCCATAGACGAAAAAGCATCTTTTAAAAATATAACACACAACCGCTGTCTCATAATTGCTTCTGCCTATTATGAATGGCATTGGAATGATGAAAAAGGAAAAAGCAAAGATAAATACCAGATCAACTCGCAGGATGATGAAATTTTCACCTTCGCAGGGTTGTATTCCTCGTGGACAGATCCTGTTTCAAATGAAATAAAAAACACCTATACAATGGTAACCACAAAGGCAAATAAAATAATGTCCTATGTACACAACCATAAATACCGAATGCCTATAATGCTTAAAAGAAATGATGAATCGGCATGGCTGGACGGGTCTGTTAAAATTGAAGATTTTGCATTTCCATATGAAGGAAATCTTATCGCATTTCAAGTTTAAAAAATATAGCCATGGAAGAAATTGATTATTTTAAAGGAGTTACCAATCAGCAGTTTATTGATTACTATAAATTGGATTTGTATTCGCGTATGGAAATTACCCTTTACACCTATCCCAATGAGATGACTGAGGATGGCCTTTTTCCTTGGGAACACTTCAACAGATGTGAGGGAATTCTATATGAATACCTGTACAACGCCTATCCTGAAGCGCAATTTCAAAGATGGGAACAGCAAAAGAGTGAAGAACAAGCAATTTCAAACTCAGATGACCAGCAATCACATTCGGACCAAATCGAAATTGAACCAACTGCTGAACAAAAAGCTGAAAGCTATAAAATGGAGCAGGAAAACCGCAATACAATTGTAAGGGCAAAAATGCAGGAACTAAACGCTGAACTCACCAAAATACAGGATGATTATCTTGAGAACGTAAAACTTACTTTTATTGATTTATAATCAAAAAGTTAATCGAGGTGACCCTTCATTGTCTTCTTGCAAATAATTCGATGCTAATTTGATTGAAAGTTTCACAAATTACTTTTTTGAGATAGCAGTATTGCCATAGTTTTTTCATCAACCGATCCCTGATAATATCTTTCTAATACTTTCTGGAAAACAGGATTTGTATTTTGTACCTGGCAAAAGAGGGTCATAGAGGATTTAAGTTTTCTCTGGTCAGGTTTACCAAAAATTTCCATGGCTGTTTTTCCCTGTTGAGAAAGAACCGCCAATGAAATTTCAATTAGGCGTCCTCCGAGCATTGGATCACTTAAATATTGCTCGGCTTCCTTTAGGTCCTTAATCCCGTAATACACATTAAAGTCGGTAAATCCCAGACCTCTGATTTGAGGAAAAACAAACCACATCCAGTGACTTTGCTTCCTCCCGTTTTTGATTTCATTTAAAGCCTGGTGGTAAACATACTGCTGCGCCGTAACAAATCTCTCTATTCCATCATCAAGGTTCATCACTGCTTATTTTTTATCATTTAATAGTATTTCCTGATACATTAATTCAATTGTAACTTCTTTTTTGCTCACTCCTTCTTCAACAAAGATTGTAGCCCATCTGGGCTGGAAATTACTAACTAAGTAATGGAAAGCACTTAAAATCTCCTCCGGGCTGCTTTCCAAATCAATCCCTAAATTTTTTTCATAGCCAATAATGCGATAGAAAATCCCATTTTCTAAAAGTTCATCCTGACCATCTGCTGTATTGTCGGGAGCAAGTCCAAAGTAGAAAATTTCTGTTTTCTTGTTAGATAATAAATCAGTCAAGTCAGAGCGAACCGTCAAAAACAAAGTCTCGTCCCTCATATTATAAGGAACATCCAAATCGGTAGCTTTAATGGTGAGCGCTAAATCTTCAAAATGTAATTCCATAAATTGATCAATAATGAGATTCCCAAACTAACAAAAAATCAATTATTAAGAGTTCTGTAAATTAGTACAAATCAATCAAGAATACCTTTCCCAAATACTTTTTCAACTTGAAAGATATATGTTTTTAGTATCGGTGTTGCTAAAAAAAATCGGCTCACTGCTGCCGCTGTGGCATCTGTTTTCTGATTGTCAAAGGAACGTTCTAAAAGTGCTGTATAATCCCCAAGTTGGCTTTCATCCAATACTTTTCGTAAATTTCTCTCGGTATTGATAAAGGATTTTAACATGGGAAAATCATTATTATTATCCTTTTCATATCTTTCAACACCATATTTTACATCTACGAACTCCTTTTTGAATAAACTTAAAACGGTTGATAAATTATGTCCATAGAAAATATTAGGTATCAGGCCCACTTTATAATTGGCATAATGCTCCTCCGAAGCCATTCCACTTGCCAGGTACTTTTCAAAGGTTTGAATTCGATATATATAATCTGTATTAAAAAAATTCGTGTCTTGATAATCAATATTCATATCATAAAATATTTAAAGGTATAAGTAAATTTAAACATAAAAGTAGCTAAATTTTAAAATGCACGGGTGGATTATAAAAGTTTTTGGAAGTAAGTAACAATATCTTTGTGAGAGAATTGCGAAAGTGGTACTAAAAAAACTGAAAATTCAGTATCGGTTAAAACATAACTTTTGGGCTTGACCGTGCGGTACTCCATGACAAAACAGGCTCTTCCGCCACATTTAGCCCCGATAAAAGTAAAATACTCTTTGCCGCGGCCTGGCCCAAAAGATTGGAAATTATAGCAGGAAGAACTCCTAAAAAATGATTAATCTGATATCTATCCAATATTACTATGATCAGAATATGGTTTTCTATTGCACGAAAACCTGCTGTTAAGTTTTTATGAATTTGGCAATACCACGCATGAAAAGCTGCTGACTTTTTGAAGAAAATGCTTTTCATGAATGTTTCAGCTTTACCTCTGATCCATCAACGGCCTTTATTTATAAATCGATATGCTGTCTTCGAGGTTTTCCCTTGCTATAAATGCAGTGATAAATTCCTGCACTTCGCTGGCCGTACCCTTCTCAATGTCAAAAAAATTGATATGAAAATCATCATCCTTATCCACAATGTGTATGATTTCTGTATATCCCATTGAGATTATACTGCCTTTTAATTTAATAATATTGGACTGCTGCCTGCCATTGAGTTCTTTCCGAACCTTCAGTTTCATCTCCTTTTCCATTGCAATTAGTTTAAAAAATATGTGATGCTATTAGCATTCAAATATAAAAATTCTTAGTGTCTATTCCAGCTTAAATTAAAACTTTATTAGCCAAAATTTGAATAAATATTACTCTTCTGAGCTTTATGGCAAATCGAGGTTTAACAAGTTTGAACCGGACTTTATAGATTGATCTTTTCAGATCTGATTAAAATTTGGTGGTTTTCCTTTCCTCTATTTAATTTGATTTTAATTTACTCTGTTCGTCGACTGAACATCTCATAAATTAAATATTCGAATTCGGATTGTCTTTATTTGTAAGAGAAGGTCAGTAACTTTCTGTTTTCGTGCTTTCTCCATTCAAACATTGTAAAAGCCCTATCTTTAGCGGTTATTTCTTATATTGCAAATTGATTTTTTTTTAGGAATTAAAGTTTTAGGATTGTCATAAAACCTCACACAATCTCACAATGTGAAGAAGCCACCACTACAGCGGTTTCTCGTTTTCAATTGCAGAACTGATTCTTGAGATTTCAAAATGCCTACAAAAACAAATTCTTTTTTTCGAAATCTCTATTACAGATTTGCAATAACTAAATAAAACTTCTATAAACGGTGTTTCGTAATACTATTTCCAGCACTATTAAAAATCCGGCAAGCAGAACGAAAACTCTGTATTTTTCATCATAATCGTAGAACTTCAATTCCTGAATTTCAGTCGTCTCCAGTTTATTTATAGAATGATATATTTTGGATAATGTCTCATTACTTGTTGCTCTAAAATAAACTCCATCAGTTTTCCTAGCTATATTTTTCAATAATTGCTCGTCAATTTCTACTTTTTGCATTTTGAAAATCAATGTTCCGTCAGGTGCATATGAATAAGGAGATTCTGCAAGTCCGTTTGAACCTATTCCTATGGTATATATTTTTATTCCGAACTGTTTAGCAATATCAGATGCTGTTTCGGGTTCAATAAAGCCAGCATTGTTTACCCCATCAGTTAAAAGTATAATTACCCTGCTTTTTGCCTTACTTGCTTTTAGTCGGTTTACGGCAGTTGCAAGCCCCATTCCGATTCCTGTTCCATCTTGAAGTACTTTATCGTATTTGATTCCTTTTATTGCTTCTAAAATAATTGCCTTATCACTTGTTACGGGAGTTTTAGTGTAAGCTTCAGAAGCATATAGAACTAAACCGATTCTATCATTACTTCGTTCGACAACAAAATTAGCTACTACTCTTTTTAAGGCCTCCATACGATTAGGCTTTAAATCTTTGGCGAGCATACTTCCGGATACGTCAATCGCCATAACGATGTCAATCCCTTTTGTTGTCTTAGTTTCATTGCTGATGTTAACTGTTCTTGGTCTTGCCAATGCAATAATCAAAGAACTCAATGCAAGAATCCTGAAGACATGGAGACAAGGTTTCAATCTTGTCAATATTGATTCGCTTTTTTTAAAACCCTGAATTGAACTCATTTTTAAAGTAGCAGATTGATGCTTGTGCTTTGAGAAAGACCACCAAATTGCAATTGGAATTAGTAAAAACAGCCAAAAAAATTCAGGATTTAAAAATGTTATTTTTTCCATTAGTTACCTATAGGTTAAAGATTGATTTTTATTTTGTTATTGTTTACCTTGTATATAGCCCCAAGTCAAAAAATACTATTTCTTATCAATACTGGTTTAATTCTAAACTTTCAATCAAAATTGACTTAGCGTCCTTCTAGTTACGCCTAGCTAAGAGGCAATTAATACCTTGGGGAGTCTGCGATGAATTTTCGGATATTGTCGGATAAACTGTTCATAGCGGTCTTTTGAATTAGAGCACATAAAAAGCAGGATCCTGTTTTGCAGCATGATATTGTTAGCATTGCTTCTCTTTCGAAAAAAAAATTCCATTTTTCTAGAAATTGCACATAGCTTTTCCTTGTCTTGATATGATATGCAATATAACTCTGTATCTTCAAGACATTTAATACTAATATTTGTAGAACATCCCGTATTGAAGGACTGCACGTCAGAAATCCATTGACCCTCTGTTGCAAATTGAACAATATGACTTTTTCCTTCGTAATTAATATGAGAAGCCGCAACCAGTCCTTGAATAATAAAAAACTCATGTGTTGATGTATTTCCTGACTCTATGATATACTTATCTTTTTTATATTTTTTATTATCAAAGAAATCTTCTATTTCTAAATATTCTTCATTTGATATTTGAACTATTTTACATATATGTTCCTTAAGCGTTTCCTGCATGCTCGATCTTAATTATAGTTAATTTTCAATAAGTTCCCAATTACAATAAATTTGAAAATAAAACTTCTCCATATCATTTTGTACTGATCAATTTTAATTTGGCACTTTGCGATAGCATATTATATGGTATCAGAACAAAGGCAATTGTCACAAGCAGAATCGCATAAACTTTTTACATTTCCTTACTTTAGAACCCTCTTGTGGATATTGGATAAAAATATTGAATAATTTAGTTGTTATAAATTTTGGTTGGGTTTAAATGGTTATAGCATTAAATTGTTTGCTAACACCCCAAGGAAGTACCTTTATAAATTTGGTCGGTCTTAAGTTATCTCCCAAGGTGTTGCTTTATGTTTTTAGTCCATAGGAATTTTTTATATATTATAATTTAATTTTAAGGAGTTCCTAACACTTTATACTTTTGCTTAAATCTACCTTCAGTCTTGCATAACATGGTGGACGGTTAGCTATACACATATACTACCGCGCGTGCTGCCAATAAGAAGCGAGAGCATTCGGCTAAAATCTCCCTTTTATCATCCATTCAAATGAGCATCTATTAATATAGTGCCAATAAGAAACACCTAACCCCTAAAAAAAATATACTTTTTTAACTTTTCACAATACACAAGCACTAAACAGGTTTTATTTTATCAAATTATTCATAAACTATATTGTATTATAACAATAATCAACAATTTGACAATAAAGCAAAATTTATAAGAATTAAATAAACAATAAATACTAAACTTGATAAATTTACATTCTAAATTATTTAAATTAATACTTAATAAAAGCTCGCTTAAAAAAAACATTCAGCTCAATTGATCAGTTATAACAGATATGGTTTTCAATTGATATTCTCAAACTACATCTTAGAAACGCTGAAATAACATTTGAAAACCATTTTTTATCAGAGGATAACTTAATACAATTTTTAGAATTCATTAAATTAAATCAGACCACGAAGTCATAGGCCAATGCAAAACCAGTTCTTTACTTCTTCTTTTATACTTTCTTGTAGAAGAAGATGATCATATTCATTTGTTGCTATATTATACCTGTAAGCTTTCTCTCATTCTGTTATATTAGCAACTATATCCTCAATTGCTTCGCAAATAAATAAAAGTTCCTCATTTTTCATTGTTGGATGAAGTGAAATCCTGACCCAACCTGGTTTTACTGTTAAGTCTTTCTGCAGAATTCCATTTACAATTGAGATAGATTTCTCTTGATCAATCTCAAACAAATAGTGGGCATACGTACTGGCGCAAGACCAGCCACCGCAAACCTGAATACCGAAACGGTCATTTAATAACCTTACGATTAGATTATATTAAATGTTTTCAATGATGAAAGAAACATAACTAATTCTTGGGATTCTCAAATCTCCCAAGATAGATAATCCTCTAATTTTATGAAGTTCACAAAAACAAATCGCTAGCAATGTCTTTGGAAGAAAAAATTAGAACATTCCTGTTTCTACTTTTTAGCAAAAAAAAGAAATTCAGCCTTCGCTAAACATTACAGTTTTAATTTTTCATTTTTTAAAATCTAAAATGTATAAAAGAAATATTTGTCTTTAAAATTCGGTGTAAAAGAGATAACTCAGAGTGTACATTTTACTGTAAGAAGTTATTTTTTTTTAAATTTTTAAACAATATTACAACTCTTTTTTATGTCTGTGGGAACCGGACTTACATGAACTAAAAACACCGCCTGAAAAGCGATGTTTTTTTTGTCTTTAATTGCACAAGCGATTTTCTGCATACTGCCATATCTGAGTATAATTGGATAGTGATATCTACTGATGAGATTCTCTAAAAGAAATATTTAAAATTTCCTGAAGATGTTCCGGATAGTTTTTCAGATCAAACTCAATTTGTGAATCTTTGAAGATATCAAAGCAGTTATATCCTCTCATGATCTCAACTCCGCAGAAACGGTAATTACTTGATATCGGCAAGAGCAGGTCAGCCGTGCTTCTGCCTTGCAGTAACATTTGCTGTGGATCTCCAAATGCTGCCGCCGGAGCATTCCAGGTGGCACAGATCATAAATTTTTTGCCCTGAAGATGTCCCCCTGTACCGTACTGCTTTGAAGGATTCTCCCTTGTTCTGCCGTCATCGGAAAGAAACTTTTTGCTAAAAAGTCCGGTATTAAAAACTTCGTCAACATATTTTTTATAGATCCACGGAGCGCCAAACCAGTTAACGGGCATCTGCAGAATAATAATTTCTGCCTGTAAATGTTTTGAAACTTCATCCTCCAGCATATACCCGTCTTCTATTTTTGTTTCTAAAACTTCATATTTTTTTGAAGTGAAAAAGTCTCTGGCCGTTTGGATAAATGAATTAGTTAAAGAACCTTCAGACCATTCCGGATAAGTTAAATGCGTATTGATTAATAAAACCTTTTTTGTATTCTCCATTTTTTATTGATTGTAAATTGTATTTTATGATGTAATTATAATGTCAGGACCTTTCTTAAATGGGCCGGATATTTCTTTAAGTCTTCTTTGATATGCTTATTGTGGAATATATCATAACAGTGATATCCCGCAAGTACTTCATAACCGACAAAAGTGTAGTTTACTGCTACATTAAATAAGGCATCATCAGCACTTTTACCTTTAAAAACAAGCTGTGAGGGATCATTAAAACTTTCCTCAGGTGCATTCCAGGTCGCGCAAAGCATGAATTTTTTGCCCTGCATATTTCCACCTGTCCCATACTGTCTTGAAGGATCCTGAGCAGATCTTCCATCCCCGTTGAGGAATTTTTTGCTAAACATGGCACTGGTAAAAACATCGTCAACGTATTTTTTATAGATCCAAGGGGTTGACTCCCAATTCACAGGGGTCTGCAGTACTATGATATCAGCCAGCATGTGTTTTTCAACTTCTTTATCAACATCATATCCATCTGAAATTTTTGTCTCCAAAATGTGATACCCTGCAGAGATGAAAAACTTTTTAGCTTCCTCGTAAAAAGATTTATTAAGGGTTCCTTCTGATAGCCCCTTATAAGTCAAATGGGCATTGATTAGTAAAACAGTTTTAGTTCTATCTTTTGAAGAGGAAGACTCCTGGGCTTTTGCGCACGAGATCACAGCCAGTAGAAAGACCATTACATAAATTTTTAGTTTCATTTTTTTGTTTTTTATTTTCATGATATAAAGATTTTGAATACTATCTAAAAGAGCTTCCGGCATTAAAATCTTAAGACGGTTTTTCAACATCCCAGCTAGTTGCTAATTCAGGACTGTTAAAAAAATATGGCATTGATAGGTACCGCATTAGGGTTTGATTTGTCAACAAAATTAATTTTAATGGATATTCTGTAAAAATCAACTATTACCGATTCAGACTTTAAAAGCATATTGGGAGCATCGTAATAACCAACATCAATATTATTGTCAATTGGAGCTGCCAGGCCTATGTGCTGGTTGAAGGATACGAAGTCTTTAAATGTTCTCATAAAGCATATTTATATTTCTATACCATTAATGTTTAATCTCAATTCTGTTTCTACACTATTTGTTTTTTGCAATAATCGAAATGCCCGCAATTTTTTTTAATCTACATGCATGCTGATATCTCATATTTACAATTTTTCAATGCTATAAGTTAATTCACTGAAATCTTCATTCTGAATCCGGCGGGTCAGTTTTCGGTGTCCTATTTAAAGCTTCTGCCGTAAAAATCAGTTAGTTTTTCTACAATTGGCGTTACATATTCCGGTTTCCAATAAAGATCAATATGGGTTGCTCCATCTACAGTGTATAGTTCTCTTGGTTCTTTTGCTCTTTCGTAAGCCTGCTCGCTGAAATAATAGCTGTCTGCTTTGTTACCGGCTATAAGCAACAAGGGACGAGGCGAAATTAAATCAAGGTGATCCAGAGCCGTGAAATTGATTAATTGATCCAAACTGGTGAACCTGTATTGGTTTGGCGATCTTTCGTGTTTATGTGTCACTCTGTAATATTCGTAACCTTCAGTGTACATTATAGTTGCATTTTTAGGTAGATCTTCCTTGGTATTTGCCACATAGTTGTTGTATCGAACAGGTCCGCCATTGGCTTCTATAATTCTTTGTTTTGCTACTTCATCTAACCTTTGTTGAATGGTAGCTGTCAAAGAACCGTTCATTCCGTTTCTTCTCAAATCACCCCCATCAACCATGCTGATAGTGGCTACGGCTTTAAAACGATGTTCGGTTTGTGCCGCATGAATTGCAAATCCACCGCCGCCGCAAATTCCAAGGACGCCTACTTTGCTTGTATCAACAAAGTCTCTTGTTGTAATATAATCAGCAGCAGCACGGTAATCTTCTGTACGCATTTCCGGGTCTTCCAATAAACGCGGCTCTCCTCCACTCTCTCCTTGATAAGAAGCATCATAAGCCAAGGCAATAAAGCCCTTTTCTGCTAATTTTTCTGCGTATAAACCCGAAGTCTGCTCTTTTACTCCTCCAAAAGGATGTCCTACCACGATAGACGGGTATTTTTTAGATTTATCAAAATCTTTTGGAAAGAAAATATTGGCCACAATGGTAATGTGCCTGTTGGGGAAAGTTACTTTTTCAACTTTTACTCCGTTGCTTGTTGTTGTCATAGTTTTGTTTTTCGAATTTTTATTGTTTTGTGCTTCACTGTCTATTGAACCTGCCAGTAACATCAGGATGGAAATGAAAATTTTCATAGTGTTTGATTTAAATTATTTTTTTTGAATGATTCCTATTTTTTGCAGCCAATTTTGAACTTCGTCTTTTACTGCAACAGCTTTATCCCCTTCCATTACAAATAAAATCCCGTCTCTTTCTACACCGCCCCTTGTAGAATAGCCTTCAGTAACTGTACTATTTGGGCAAAGTTCTTTTACCGTTTCAAAACCGCTTCCAACACCATAGCCCGCATTGGTATTGAAAGGGATAATTGTTTTTCCTTCCAGATTGTATTGTTTTAGAAAGCTTTTCATTGGCGGCGGTAGAGCCATGCTCCAAGTTGGGAAGCCTACAAATACTACCTTGTATTTTTCTATATTTTCAATCTTTGTTTTAAGAGGTGGCAAAAATCCTGTTTCAAGTTCTCTGGAAACCTGATCAACTGTCTCTCTGTAATTCTCCGGATAAGGATTCTGCAGTTCTAATTCCACTAAATCGCCTCCAATATTTTCATGTATGATTTCCCCAACAGCTTTTGTGTTTTTGGTACGGGATAAATACACAATTAAAATCTCATCAGGTTTTGATTCTTTTAATTCTTCAACAGGGTTTTGAGCGTTTGAACAGGACATTAAAAGTAAAATAAGTAGTACGTAAAGATTTTTTGTTTCCATTTTCATCTAATTTATACTGCAAAGTTATAGGGAAGTAAATCGGCAAACGGAAACAGACCAATACTAAAAAAGAAACAAATCCCTGATAATAAAAAAAACGCCTCTTGTGGAGGCGTTTGTATAAAATTTAGTTTTTGCTGATGGCTTGCAATCGGTATTCTTTTGGGGTGAGATTAACCTGTTTTTTAAAGAATTTTGAAAAGTAATTGGGGTATTCAAAACCCAATTCGTAAGCTACTTGAGTAGTGTTTAGTTTTTTATCTTCTACCAATAATTCTTTTGCTTTTTTGATTACAAATTCATGAATGTTTTCTAAAGTAGATTTTTGGGTAAAGTGTCTCATAATATCACCCAGATAATTAGCTGTCAAACCCAGTTTATCTGCAAAATACTGCACATTTGGAAGTTGTGATACAGGCTGTTTGTAGTAATCAATCAGACTTTGCTGAAAGTCGCTGACAATCCTGCTGTACTGCTTTGGATCGGTTGAAAACTGCCTTTTGTAAAACTCCTCTACCAAGGAAACCAGCACGTTTACATAAGACAAAAGCACATTAAAATTTTGTTTTTCAGCTTTGTAATATTTCATCATCAAATGAAAAACAGCACTGATTTCCTGTACTTCTTCATCTGTCAGGTATAAGGCTTCGTGTTGTCCATAATCCAGGTAGCTTTTGAACAAATAGCGATTTTCTTCAATTGCTTTTTTGGAAAGCTGCAGGTACATTCCTGTGTAGGTTGGGTCAACATCCCATCCGACAGGCATTTCCGGACTATTGAAAAATACAGCGTTTACAGGTTTTGAATTGGGATCAAATTTATCTTTATATCCTACTTTTATAGAAATCCTGTAAAAATCTACCGCGATAGCTTCTGACTTCAAAAGCATATTCGGGGCGTCATAATAGCCTACATCAATATCGTTATCTAAAGGCTTTGCTAATCCTATGTATTGGTTGTATGAAGTAAAGTCATTGAATGTTATCATTTACCAAAGATATAAATTTTACTTTTTCGGAAAACAGTTACATAAACACGAATTTCGAAATCTATTTCCCAACTCTTTTTTGCAAATGCGCCGGATAACGTGCTCCCTGAACATCAGTCTTAGCAAAAGCAGCATCAATTTCCTGAATATCGCCAACTGATAATACAATAGAAGCACCCCCAATATTTTCAGTCAGTCGGTGTGATTTTGTAGTTCCGGGAATAGGAACAATCCACTGTTTTTGTGCCAGTAACCATCCCAGGGCAATTTGTGCCGGTGTGGCTTTTTTTTGCGCGGCAATCTCACCCAGCAAAACCACTAATCTTTGATTGGCTTTTCTGTTTTCTTCAGAAAAACGAGGCACAACATTTCGAAAATCCGAAGCATCGAATTGAGTGTTCTCCGTAATGGCACCAGTTAAAAATCCTTTCCCCAAAGGGCTAAAGGGAACAAAACCGATTCCCAGTTTTTCTAATGTTGGTAATATTTCCAGTTCAGGTTCTCTCCACCAAATAGAATATTCGCTTTGCAAAGCCGATACAGGTTGAATGGCATGCGCTTTACGAATCGATTCAACCCCTGCTTCTGAAAGCCCGAAGTGTTTTACTTTTCCTTCTGCAATAAGATCCTTAACCGTTCCTGCCACATCCTCCATTGGCACATTTGGATCTACCCTGTGCTGGTAGAATAAATCAATCACGTCCGTTTTTAATCGTCTTAAAGATTCCTCTGCAACTTCTCTTATTCTTTTTGGATTGCTGTCTTGCCCTTTAGTGGAATCCCCTTCCTTAAAACCAAATTTGGTTGCAATAACGACTTCTTTTCTAAACGGCGCCAAGGCTTCCCCTACCAATTCTTCATTGGCAATGCCGTAAGCTTCTGCCGTATCAAAAAAGGTGATGCCTTGCTGGTAAGCTTCCCTGATTAATTGTATCGCTTTCTGTTTGTCAGTTGCAGGGCCGTAACCAAAACTCAGTCCCATACAGCCCATTCCAAGAGCAGAAACTTCTAATCCTTGTGTCCCTAATAATCTCTTTTCCATAATTGTAATTCTTATATTATTTTAAAATACGGATGCTACTGATTTAAGTATAATCCAGTTGCCGTTTCGTTTTTCAAGATTCATTGTCTGCTGCAGGCGCCAATTGTTTCGTGTTCCCCAGATTCTTGCATCCAGCAGATTCTGTCCCGTAAAAATGGCTTTGTCCCCATCTATTGTAACTGCAGTTTTCACCTCTTCATAAGAATAGTATTTCATGCTTTCTTTGTCAATCTCTGAGAACCATTCTTCTTTTGACTGAACGTACCCTGTAATATGTGTAAGGGTAAAATTTAGATCTACTATTTTGTTTAATCCTGTAATATCCCTGTCAATCATAAGCTTAGTGAATTGGCGGGTTACAGCAAGGATTTGTGATTTTTCTATAGCTATCTTATCGGCTTCCATAATTTCTTTTGATTTTGTTTGTGTGTGAGCTTCAGTAGAAATTAAAATCAGAAACACAAGCAATAATTTTAATACTTTTTTCATGCTATCTACTTAAAGTAAATGAAGTTTAATTGCTCAAAAAATCATTATCGACTGCCAATCCATTTTACAATTTCAGGGTCACGATGATCAAAGAATACACTTTTTTTAGTATCTAAAATTGAAATCATATCCATATCCTCTATGCCTAATTCGAAATCGAAAATGTTGATGTTTTCTATGATTCTTTCTTTTTTAACGGACTTAGGAATGGCTACAACTCCTCTTTGCACCAGCCAGCGTAAAATAACCTGCGCCACACTTTTATTATGTTTTTCCCCGATTGAAACCAATAATTTATTAGTAAACATATCATTTTTACCCTCAGCAAATGGCCCCCAGCTTTCTATCTGAACCTTATTTTCTTTTAAAAGATGCTGCGTCTCAAGCTGCTGGTTGAAGGGATGCGTTTCAATTTGATTTACCGCAGGAACAATTTTGTTATGTATAATCAAATCGATCAGACGGTCTGGTTGAAAATTACTTACGCCAATTGCTTTAATTTTTCCTTCACCATACAATTCTTCCATGGCACGCCAGGAACCGTAGACATCTCCATAAGGCTGATGAATCAGGTATAAATCCAGATAATCTAACTGCAATTTTTCAAGTGAAGCTTCAAATGCTTTCTTCGTTTTTTCATATCCTGTATCTGATACCCAAAGTTTTGTGGTAATAAACAAATCTTCTCTCGCCACACCGCTTTTCTTAATGGCTTTTCCAACTGCTTCTTCATTGCCGTAAGCCGATGCTGTATCTATTAATCTGTAGCCTGCTTCAATAGCAGTTAACACACTTTTTTCACACTCCTCCGCATCTGGAATCTGGTAAACACCAAATCCTAATAAAGGCATTTCTATTCCGTTATTTAAAACAATATTTTTCATTTTATTGAAATTAATTTAATAATAATTTAAAAGAACTCTTTTTTTATTCTTCAGACAAACCCAGCAGTCCTTCATTGAGTCTTGCTCCCTGAAAAGTGATTTTTGCCAGCCCATCCTCAATTTCCTGTAGATCTTTTGTGGAAAGCTCCACATTTACAGATTTAATATTATCGTCTAAAAACTCTATTTTATCCATTCCGGGAATCGGCACTATAAATGATTTTTGAGCCAGTAACCAGGCTAAAGCAATTTGAACAGGAGTTGCATTTTTTCTATTGGCAATCTTTGTGAGCAGTTCCACAACAGGCATATTGGCTCTTATCGCTTCGGGAGTGAAACGAGGAAAAACTGCGCGCAGGTCGGTATCACTGTCAAATTTGGTATCGGGTGTAATTTTACCCGTTAAAAAACCCGTTCCAATTGGTCCCCAAGGCACAAAACCAATTCCTAATTGCTCACAAAGTGGTAAAACTTTAGCTTCCGGTTCTCTTGTCCAAATAGAATATTGATTCTGAACTGCCGAAACGGGCTGAATATTATGTGCACGCTGAATCGTTTCTGCACCCGCTTCTGAAAGTCCAAAATATTTTACTTTCCCTTCCTGAATCAAATCCTTAATCGTTCCCGCTACATCTTCAATAGGGACATTTGGATCTACACGGTGCTGGTACAATAAATCAATATAATCGGTTTGCAATCTTTTCAAAGAGGCCTCCACTACCTGACGGATATGTTCGGGTTTGCTATTAATTCCGGTGTCTGAAATCATTCCAAATTTCGTGGCAATAATGACGTCTTTACGAAAAGGTTTTAGCGATTCACCTACCAGTTCTTCATTAGTAAAAGGTCCGTAAGCTTCTGCCGTATCAAAAAAAGTGATTCCTTTCTCATAAGCAGAACGGATTACTTTGATTCCTTCCTTTATATCAACACCCTTTCCTGTTCCAAAACTTAAGTTCATGCATCCCATTCCTAAGGCGGAAACTTCTAACCCTTGTGTTCCTAAAATTCTTGTTTTCATTTTTATAGTTTTACGTACAATAATTCTCTTATCATTTTTGACAATACAAAGTTCCTCCAATAATGTCACTGGGTTATTATACATATTACTGTTATTATTACCATTATTACTGATTTGAACATTCACCTTAACTTATTAGCAATCTGCTTAGTATATTTGTACTGTTAATTAAATTTTCATCTCATGGAACACATTATAAAAGTCGAAACCATAGCACAGTACAACGCACTGAAAGGTGTTGAAACCCAACATCCTTTAATAAGTGTTTTTGATAATTCAATAACAAATGCCCTGCCCAACAATTCCCGAATGCATTTTGGTTTGTATGCTGTTTTTTTAAAAGCCGGACATTGCGGAGAGCTGCGCTATGGAAGAAATAACTATGATTATGACGAAGGGACTTTGGTTTTTATTGCTCCGGGACAAGTAATCGAAGTTAAAAATGAGGAAAATTATATGCCTACTGGTCTGGCGCTGCTTTTTCATCCGGACTTGATAAAAGGAACTGCTTTAGGAAAGCAAATGAGCCAATATTCTTTCTTTTCTTATGATTCGCACGAAGCCCTTCATTTATCATTGAAAGAACAGCAAATTATTAAAGATTTGTATAATAAGTTAGAGTATGAACTAAATCGGTCTATTGACAAACACAGTAAGAGTATCATAGCAAGTAACATTGAACTATTTTTAAATTACTGCGTTCGTTTTTATGACAGGCAGTTTATAACCCGTGAGAACATCAACACAGACATTCTATCAAAATTTGAGAATTTGCTCAGTGACTATTTTGAATCGGAAAATACGCGAAATTTAGGTCTGCCTTCTGTAGGATATTTTGCGGATCTTTTACATCTTTCGCCTAATTATTTTGGTGACCTGATTAAAAAGGAAACAGGCAAATCGGCTCAGGAGCACATTCAATTAAAATTAATTAATTTAGCCAAGGAACGAATTTTTGATACCAATAAATCGATCAGCCAGATAGCATTTGAACTGGGTTTTAAATATCCACAGCATTTTAATCGAATGTTTAAAAAAAATACAGGGTATACCCCTATTGAATATAGAAGTTTAAACTAAAATTGTTGCTTAATTCAATTGTTCCTAAAGCACTTGAATGGATTAGTTTTTGAATTCCCGAAAGACCTCCGGTTCTTAATGCCATTTTATTGGCAAATTCCTCTAAAATTAAACTCAAATAAGAAAAAGTTGGCGTCACATAAAGTTGAGGTTGTAACTGTGTAATATCAAAATTCTGATTCGCAGCCGAAATATCATAAGGGATTTTCTTTACATTGTCCGTCATACACCAGGCGCTTTCTCCAATAGAAGATAGTAATCCGGCGCCATAAATTTTTGGGTCTTCAATAGTCCCAATTAAACCATATTCCACTGTCCACCAATGTAAATTACGAATCTGAGCCATTTCTGATAATTCGCCCATATTGTTTTGCAAATCAGCAACGGCTTTTTCTGCTTCGTCAATTTTTTCCTGAGGCGTATCTTCGGCTTCTTTCAAAATCGAAAGCAAACGAATCGCTTCATACATTTGATAATCTTTGTGAGATGAAATCGCTTTGCAGCCAATTTCACCAAAACGGCGCAAATATTCTGCATATTCAGGATTCGCAATAATAGGAGCGTGGCCGGCACCTTCGTGAATAATGTCTGGTGCAGGTGTATATTCAATATGTTCTAATTGTCTGATATCTGAAGCAATAACCAAAACGTTATAAGCCTGAAATTCCATAAAAGCATTTGGCGGAATAAAACCGTCAACTGCAACCGCCGCCCAGCCAATTTCAGTCAGGATTCGGTTCATTCCATACATACTTGGAATAGAATCTACTTCGATTCCGGTTTTCTTCAAACCATCCAAATAAGAATGATGGGCAACTTTTGATAAATAATCTACATTCTTGCGCATCACGTAGCGCCAAACCGCCTGATTAATTGGTGTATAATCGCTATAATCCTGAGGTTTGATAAATTGCTTTAAATGTTTTGGCAAGCGCTCTAATAACGGGTTTGTTTCAATATTTGTATTCATCGTTTAAGATTAACAATTAAAATAAAAATCAATGAGCAATTTTTAACGAAGTGATATAGAGCTTTATTCGATAACAAAACTTTAATTATTTGGCAAAGCAATGTCTATTACACTAATACATGTAGTTTATCGGCGCCTAGAGCTAAATCGGCATTAAGTTTTTTCTGTATAATACCCTTTAAAAATAAATCAAAAAATAGCTGGCGCAAGCTGGAGTCCATATAAAACTGATAGCGACAATCCACTATAATCTTATTATGTTCTAACTGTGTAAAGGTAAAATGGCAGCGCATTGCGTTGAAGCCTTTAAATCGTTTGGATCTAAATTCGTCAATATGAACTGAAAAAGAAACACGAGGAATAAGACTGAATAATTGATAAAGCGCTGTTGAGCCATCTTGAAAATAAATCAGCTCTTCATCCCCAGGCTCTATCATGTCTGTATTTAAAATATTCTTTTCATTTTTAGGAACAAACCAAATATTTTGCAGTACAACTGTTGGATTTAATGAAAAAAAATATGAAAACACCTCTTCAAGTGGTGCTGATACTATTATAAATGACTGAAGTTCTTTTCTCATAAAAAATAATAAGCAAATATGATTCATATAAAGAAACTGAATCCATTAATATTCTTAGAAAAGCGTGATAGCACTAACTATAATGATTGATAGGGGTTTTAAAAATAAAGAGCTGTCGGCAAACAGCTCTTCATGAGTCCTTCAAAAAAATAGTTAACAAATTACATTATCTAAAAAAATAAAAATTATGAAAGACAGACTATTAAAACTTATTTCATAGGATTGCCGTCCTTATCAAGTGAACCTGATTTAATGATCACCATTTTATCTGTTTGAATGTATTTCCTGATAGCTTCATTGACTTCCTTTAAAGTCACCTTTTCAATTTCCTTTGGATATTGATTAATATAGCTTGGATCCAGCCCTCTTTCAACAAATCCTAAAATAGTTCTACTCAGTCCAGTCGTCGTTGACAGACTTACTTTAAAACTACCAATTAGGTTTGTTTTTTTGTTTTCTAATTCTTGTGCCGTAATACCATCTTTTAGCCATTTATTAACCTGAACCATTGTGGCGTCCAATCCTTTTTGAAATAAAGACGGATTAAATGATGCGTTGATATACCAGTAACCACCAGTCATGGTATTGCCTCCCATTCCAGAAGTAATATTATAGGTCAATCCATCAACATCTCTGACAGTCTGCATCAAGCGTCCTGCAAATCCACCTCCTAGAGTGTAGGTTGCAATATAAAATGGTACAAAATCAGCGTCGGATCTTTTTAATCCTGTGTACTGTCCTATAAATAATTCTGCACTTGGTTTTTCAGCAATTGTAATCACCTCTGTTTTTGAGGCTTTTGGAGCGTCTTCAAATTTTAAAGTTTCTGTCACTCCGCCACTCCAATTCTTAAATGATTTCTTTAAAGAATTATTCAAATTGGCACCGTCCGTATCACCAACGATTACTAAATGCATAGAATTTGGTCCGAAATATTTTTTGTGGAAAGCTTTAACTTCCTCCAAAGTGGTATTTTTAATGTTGCTTAAATCCTCTTCAACACTTAAGTCATAGTTAGGGTTTGCTTTTGGGTAGATCGCTTGGGTCAAAGCGATGCTTCCCCTTTGTCGAGGATCATTTAAATTTTGTTGCGTATTTCCTGTAAACTGCTGTTTCAGGTTTTCAAATTCCGTTTTATCCATTAACGGAGAACGCAATTCCTCAGCCAACAAAGTGATTACCTGATCTAAATCTTTTTTAAGACATTTAAAATCAATGCTTATTTTCGAAGCCGAACCATAAACATTTAAAGTCACTCCTAATTTTTGAAGTTTTTCAGAGAATTTAAATTTGTTATTAAGCACTGTACCTTGAGATAGCATTGCCGCTGTCAGCGTCGGTATCATAGAATTTTTATTTTCATTGGCAAAATTACCCAATGAAATACTTGCAGAAACTGTGACAAAATCTTTAGCTGAAGTCTTAACCGATACCACATCAATCCCTGCTACTTTTTCTCTTTTGAAAAAGGAAGCAGTTTTTTCCATCGAAATCTGCTCTGCATAAGTTTTATTTACAACAACCTCTTTTTCTTTAACTAAAACAGAAGAAGAGGAAGAAGAAGAATCTTCTAAATGACCATGACTTGGATCTCTATAATAAAAAGGTCCATTTTCTGCCATTAATTTACTAGCTCCTGAATCCTGACTTACATTTGATCCTGATTCTTTTGGAACAAAATAACCTGTGGTACTTTGATCTTCCACTAAATATTTTTGGGCCACACGTAGCACATCTGCGGGTGTCACTTTTTTAAGTCTATCAACACCTGTTACATAATCTGCCCAATCTCCCCTGGCAATGGCTTCTGTTAATTCAGACGCAATGATACCTGATCCGTCTCTGCCAAGGATAGTTTGGGCACTTATTTTAGCCACTACTCTATCTACTTCATCCTGAGATACTCCCTCTTTTTGAATTTTAGCAACAACCTCACTTAATTTTGCATCAATATCTTCGTGTTTAGATGTAGTAGGAAATCCAACACCAATAGAGAAAAGTCCCACTTCTTTAAAGTTACTGGCACCTGCGTATGCATATATTCCCAAACGCGTATCTACGAAAGTTTTATTCAAAATCGCTGATGGTCCTGATCCAATAATTTCGGCAAGAATATTTAGCGCTGGCAGGTCTTCATGTAAAGCTCCAGGAATTTTATAGGCTTTATTAATTACTCCAAGTTCTCCCGGTTTCTTAATTATAATTTTACGAGGACCATATTGTTGTGGTTCTTCAGTATAAGGCTGAGGCATTACATTTGGTGCCTTTGAAATCTTTCCAAAATACTGCTCAATAAGTTCAAAAACATTCTCTTTTTTAAAATCTCCGATTATCGTCAAAGTTGCATTATCAGGCCAATAGTAGGTATTATAAAAATTACGAAGCACTTCAATTGGTGCCTTTTCGATATCCGATTTCCAGCCAATTGTTGAATGATGATATGGATGAGCAATATAAGCTGTTGCCCATATTTCCTTATCAAGTAAACTGTTAGGATCATTCTCACCACGCTCAAATTCATTGCGTACTACCGTCATTTCAGCCTCTTTATCTTCTTTTAGAAGCAGAGAGTTACGCATCCTGTCCGCTTCGATCTGCATCGCCAATGCGATTTTATCGCTTGGTAACGTCTCATAGTAATTAGTACGGTCATACCATGTTGTAGCATTTAATTGGGCTCCTGTATTTTGAAGTACGTCAGTGATTGTAGTTCCCTTGTTTTTATTAAAAGTCGGCGTTCCTTTGAACATTAAATGCTCCAAAAGGTGAGTACTTCCAGTGTTTCCCAAAACTTCATTTTTGGACCCTACCCTGTATACAATCTGCACTGTAACAACAGGTGATGCGTTGTCTTGTAACAGTAGGACGTTCATTCCATTAGGTTGGTACAAATATTCTTCAAACCCACCTAAAACTTTTACTTTACTAAAATTCGGATTGCTTTTCTGTGCAGTAACCATTGCGCAGAAAAATAATGAACCGAAACCCAAAATAACTTTACTTTTCATTTTAATTTTAATTTTTAAATTTAATTATCTCCCTTTATAAATCTTATACAAGTTCTGCCGAAAACCACCCTTTCACTTCATCAATTAATGGATCTGTACCCAGCATATTTTCAAATTCATTATTACACTGATTATAATTATAATCAGTGCCCCAATCCTTATGGTGAAGTATTATACTTTTTAATGCATTACAGATATATAATAGTTCCTGGTCAGTCATTGTCGGGTGAAGTGATATACGAACCCAGCCGGGTTTATCCGTTAAATTCTGCTTTTTAATACCGGCTATTATTTCATTAGATTTTTCCCTTTCAATTCCAAACAAACTGTGAGCATAAGTACTGGCACATGACCATCCTCCTCGAACCTGAACGCCAAAACGGTCATTGAGAAGCCTAACCACCAAATTATAATGTATGTCTTCGATATTTAATGAAATACAGCCTATACGTTCACTTTTCTGGTCTCCCAGAAGCGAAATATTTGGAATATTGCGTAGTTCTGAGTAACATAATTCAAGGAGTTCTTTTTCTCTATTTTTCATGTTTTCGATACCCATCTGTGTTTTCAGTTCCATACACAATGCCGTCCGCATAACCTGAAGAAAACCGGGAGTTCCTCCGTCTTCTCTAACTTCTATAGCATCACTATAACAAAATTCACCCCAAGGGGTAGTATACTTCACATTGCCTCCCCCCGGATTATCAGGAAAATTGGATTTGTATAATTTTTCGTTGAAAACCAAAATGCCACAACTTCCTGGTCCACCCAGAAATTTATGTGGCGAAAAGAAAATTGCATCCAATTCCTGACCTGGATCTTCAGGATGCATATCAATTTTCACATAAGGTGCCGATGCTGCAAAATCGACAAAACAAAAACCGCCGTGCTGATGCATAATTTTAGCAAGCTCATGATAAGGCGTGATTATCCCCGTAACATTAGAACACGCCGTAAAAGAGCCAATTTTTAAACTTCTTGATGCGTATTTCTTAAGTTCTGCCTCTAATACAGCAGTGTCAACCAAATTATCTTTTCCAGCCTTTAGAATAACAACATCTGCGTTAATTTCGTACCAAGGAACCTGATTGGAATGGTGTTCCATGTGCGTAATAAATACAACTGGCCTTTGATCATCATTACTGTTATGAAATCCTTCCTTTAAAAAATCAACTTTAAGCAGTCCCATGATTCGCTGCAATTTAGACAAAGCAGCTGTCATACCTGTTCCCGTGGTAACTAATATATCAGCTTCTGATGCATTGACATGTTTTTTGATAATATTTCTGGCGTGCTGATATGCATACGTAGATGCTTTTCCAGATTCACTTGAAAAAGAATGTGTATTGGCAACCATTGGACCGATTTTACTGCACATTACCGCTTCAATTGGGCGATATAGGCGTCCACTTGCAATCCAATCCGCATAAATCATTTTTTGGTTTCCATAACCTGAATTAAAAACATGATTATTGCCTATTATATTCTCTCTAAACTTTTCAAAATAATGCTCCAGTGAAGGAACCTTTTCAAAGTTATCCTGGACTGTCGATAATATACTGTCTTCCATTACAAAACATTTAATAAGTTAAATAGTTTAGAAAAGGAATCACTTTGAATGCGATCCTCAAAGCAATTCCTTTCTAAGAATTAACAACCTTTTTTAATTACTTTTTATAGTGTGAAATTCCAATTTTCAGCCAGTTATGAAAGTCTTCAATATCCGGCGTATATGCTGTTGGCACCGTAAGATTTTCTTCATTATGATCCATTAGTACATAAAATGGCTGCGAATTGGCTTTGTATTTAAGGGTCTGAAGTTCACTCCATTTCTGACCGATATATTTTAGCTGTTTGCCTGGACGTAATTTAGATTCCTCAATTTCACTAGCAGCAAGTTCTCTTTTGTCATCTACGTAGAGTGAAATTAAAACAACATCATTTTTAAGCATAGCTAAAACTGCTGGGTCAGGCCAAACGTTTTGCTCCATCTTTCTGCAATTTACACATGCCCAGCCTGTAAAATCAAGCATCACAGGTTTACCCACTTTTTTTGCGTAGGCTAAACCTTTATCATAGTCATTAAATGCCATTATATCATGTGGTGCCAAAAGATGCGCTCCATCTGGTAGATCAGCGTGGCTTTCCGCAGCAGAAGAACCTCCCTTAGATGCCCCCACACCATAAGGAGATTCGCTATAATCCTGAGGTGGCGGAAAGGCGCTGATTAAATTCAAAGGAGCCCCCCATAAACCAGGAATCATATACACTGTAAAGGATAAGACAACAAGGCCTAAACTTAATCTCCCTACAGATATATGCTGTAATGGAGAATCATGAGGCAGTGTGATCTTTCCGAAAAGATAAAAAGCCAGAGCGCCAAAAACGGCAATCCAAATCGCTAAAAATACTTCACGCTCAAGTAAATGCGTTTGCATAACCAAATCTGCCTGAGAAAGGAATTTGAAGGCTAGTGCCAATTCTAAAAAACCTAAAACAACTTTTACAGTGTTGAGCCACCCACCTGATTTAGGTAGGGAATTCAGCCACCCTGGAAAGGCTGCAAATAAAGCAAAAGGTAGCGCTATAGCCAAAGAGAATCCAAGCATACCTATAATTGGCGCAAGACCTCCTTTAGAAGCAGCCTGTACAAGCAAGGTGCCCACAATAGGACCCGTACATGAAAATGAAACTATAGCTAAGGCCAGTGCCATAAAGAAAATTCCAACGAGCCCACCTCTATCGGCTTGCGAATCAACTTTATTAGACCATGAGTTCGGTAGCATAATTTCAAACGCTCCTAAGAAAGAAACTGCGAAGAACACTAATAATATAAAGAATATAATGTTAAACCATACATTGGTTGCCAGAGCATTTAAAGCATCAGCACCAAATAAACCTGTTACAGCGGTTCCTAAAAGCACATAAATCACTATAATACATACACCATAAATAATGGCATTTTTTATTCCAACAGCCTTATTCTGACTTTGCTTCGTAAAAAAGCTTACAGTCATTGGTATCATAGGGAAAACGCATGGTGTTAAAAGCGCGGCAAAACCGGAAAGAAATGCGATAAAAAAGATTCCCCATAGCCCTTTTTCTTGTTCAGTTTTCGCCGGGCCTTCTTTCGCAACAGTAACAATTTGTCTACTTTCGGTCTTTAAATTTACATCTACGGTTTCCTTTTGCTCAACAATTGAATCCGAAATTTCCGTGTTCTGTTGCTTTACCGCTACTGCCTGCTCAACGATGTTCTTTGCCTTGCTTAAATTAAAACTTAATTCAACTTCAGATGGGGGCATACATCTGGAATCATCGCATACCATAAATTCTACTACTCCGTTTACTGTAGTCAAACCAGTCGTAACCTTAATTTTCTGCTCAAAAACGGCAGATTTTTCAAAATATTTTATCTGCATCCTAAAGATTGGATCGTCAATATTATGCCCTTTCTCTTCACTTGTGCCACCAATCAACTTAACCGTTGCCTTTTCATTATCATATTTAAAAGTAGTAGGAATCGGACCGTTCTCCGGAACGCTTTGTGAATAGAGGTGCCAGCCTTGCTGTATAACAGCTTTTGATATTAGTTTATACTCTGTATCTGAAATTTTTTCTACTGCAGTTGTCCATTTTACCGGATCTAGAACCTGCGCGTTTCCAAACCAAACAGATAGGAGAGTTATTATTAGAATTGCTTTTTTCATAGATATTTATATTTATTTGGGATGAATCATTAAAAGGTTATAGAACAGCCTTATTCGTCGTTGCCGCGTTTTTATGTACTTTATTAACTATTTATAAGAGAAAGAGGACCAATTGTATTGAGTCCTCTTTTCTTTCTTCCTTACTTGTTTCCAAATCTGCTTACTAATTCAAAATTTTCTTATTGAAACAAATATTATAAAGAAGTGTTGATATTTAAAGAGTACTTTAAAAATGGCAGGCAATGCTAACTTCAAACATGACGCTGTTTTTAAATATAGAGTCTAAAACGAGTTCATACCCTTGCCTAAAACTGTTAAAATTTTAATATTTTATTTACAGATAGGCAATAATTTTACCACTCACTTAAAAAAAAAGCTTTTTCACAGCTTAATCAAAGTAAATCACTAATATTCTGCCTTGCAGATGTACTACAGTTTTTTTATTTAAATCCCTAGATCAGTAAATAGTTTAACTATTTTATCTTCTTCAGCCGGACGAGGAGCATTTGAACTGACAATTTTCCCTGAAGGATCTAGCAGGATGAATCTCGGAATTGCCATAATTGAATAGTCCTTTAAAAATTGAGAGTCAAAGTCTTTATCCGCGATTAATTGAATACCTCCTAATTTTTTATCAATTATCATTTTTTTCCATTTGTCATGAGCACTAGCCTTATCAGCAGAAATACTTACAAAAGTGATATTCTTACCTTCGTACTTCTCCTCCATTTTTTTTAGGAAAGGTAATTCCGCCATACATGGACCACACCAAGTTGCCCAAACGTCGATGTATACATATTTGCCTTTCAGATCTGCCAGCGATGTTTTACCGCCGTCATTATTTTCATAACCCTCAAATTTTGGAGAAGGCTGTCCTATATCAACAATAAGGAGTTTGTTATAGCTTTGGGTAATCGTTTTTTTATTTTCTTCATTAGTAGAAGCTGCCATAAATTCTTTATAATATCCCTTCAAATCAGTTGTTGTAGTGATTCCTACGCCAGCCATCGAATAAAGAAGTTCATTTTTAATTCCCTCATTTGAAATGCTGCCTATTGATTTTATAGTGGCTACATCCTCTGCAATTGAACCTGATTTACTCATGATCTCAGCTTGCCTTGCATAGTAGGAAACAATAATTTTTCTGTAATCTTCTGAGAAATTGAAATCTTCAAAATTCTCATATGACAATCCATCAAGATCGTTTAAAAATCCTTGACTAACTTTGAAGCCGGGTTTTGCAGCAAAATACTCATGATATTTTTCGTAATTGTCTAATCTTAAAAGATAGCTGTAATTGATATTTTTCTTCTCTTTTGTTTTATAACTTTCCGAAAGCCCTTTAACACCTCCTAGCGCTGTTTCCAATCCGGTTTTGATCTCTTTAGATTTCGCTTTAAATTCAGCTTCTTCAAGCATGTAAAACGCTTTCTGGTCACCTACAATCTTATCTTCGGTTTGTTGTTTTACTGCAAGGTAATTAGTAGCCTCACTACCCTTGCCTGTAAACTTTATTGTTTTATTGAAATCAGCGGCATCAGCATTGATTATTATTGCCGCCCCATTCTCAATGTATAGCTGAGCGAAATTTTTTCCGTCATATAGAAAATATATGCCCTCCCTAATTTTAAGAGTATCACTGAATTTTCCCTGGGCATTAATTTTGAGAGTATGTGAAAAGGATTGGTCTTTACTTACAATTTTCCAGTCTGCCGACTTATGGGTAATAGTACCCGATATAATAGCATAGTCTGTTTCTTTCTTTTGCCAGGAAACAAACACAAATGCCAAAGCCATTAAATAAATTATTTTTCTCATTTTTTGATATTTTATTTTTTATATTTTAAACTGACAATTCTGCTATTTTGTAGTGTCTATCATCCACTTGTACCCGCCGGCCTCAGTAAAGAATAATTTCGAAGAATTATCTCCTAGCCACTCCTCCCACTGCTGAGGACTTTTTTGCATACCCGTATAATGAAGTAGAACTCTATTGGCTAAATCTGCATCCTTTCCACTTTTTAAAAGAGACACGCATCGCTCTAATAATTTTATGTCCTCATTTCCGATACCCATTTTTTTAATATCTTCATCTACTTTCAACTCATAGAAACCATCAGGTTCAGAGTACATATATTTTTTATTGTCCAGCAAATATTTTTTTAACTTACCAACGTTTTTTAGATATTCAGGTTTGTAGAAAGTCTGTGCAGTCTGCTGCATGTATTGTTCCCATGTAGGAACCGGAATTGGCTGGGATTGCATCCCTAATACTGCTTCATCCATTTCAGAAAGAGTCTCACCTTTTTCTTTTTTTGCTACTAATTTTTTTATATTAATCTCCCTTGACACATTGAGCTCGGCCATGTAGGCTTTAAATTTCTCGAATGATTCTGTATTGAGATTAGCTACCATTTCATCAATTGAATTTTTAGTAGCAATGCGGTCATTGTATTTTCTGGCAATAGGCTTCTGTCCTTTAAACTTTTTTATATAAACCACGGCATTTGCAAAAACCTGTTTAGCCTCGTCAGTCATATAATCAGGAGATCCGGAAAAACCCCATAGCAAGAAATTCCCGTGACGGCCTATCGCTACGGCACCTACATCCTTTGTATTAACACCACTTGAAATATATTCGGCATCAGGTGAATCTAAAAAACCATCACCTCTGGCTACAAGGCCAATTCGGTATCCTTTACCATCAATATAGCCTTCTTTCTGAACCTTCCACATTGGTATTTCCTTAGGAACATCTTTACCTGTAGCATAATGATAAACCCCTTCTGGGGTTGGTTTGACCACCATAGTCAGATTTACTGGAAAAGGTCCTTTAAAAATGGGATGCTCCGTTTTTATGTGATGAGCATCGGCATCCAGGCACAAGCAAAGCCAGTCCAATTTTAAACCGATACTATTTCCCATATTCGGCGCAGTATGCCCGATGAAAACAGTTGGAAAATCAAAGTCCTCATTTAAATATTTTGCAGGTACATATTTTGGAGAACGTACTGCTTGTTCCCATGCATTTATAGTCTGGTCAAAAATGGTAACATCATAACTTTTTGACATCTCCATAGTATAACTTCTTGCATCGACTGCTTTTACTGTTGTAAAGTATTGCTTTAGATAAATCTCAAATGCACTGTACCTTGTTTTTACATCCTCTCTGAAACGCTCCGGGGTCATTCCTCCTGAGCCCGTTGGGGAATTAATTATATCTTCACTTACAGGAACAGCAGGATCATAACCAACATATAAAACCGAAAGGTTTTCTTTTTGAACTTGCTGGGCATAAATGCCTGCACTGCTGAAAATGAGTATTGCAACCAATACCACTAAAGTTCTTATTTCTTTCATTATTATTATTTTTTTTTATTTTTTATAATTTCAATTCCTTAACTTTTGTATTGGGAGGCAAACACTGTTTTATATCACAAGTTTGATAAGCTAATCCAGCACTAATTTTAGTTCCTGCGGTAACGCCTTTTACCGAAAAATATCTTGTAAAAATAACTTCCCCTTTGTAGACAAAAATATTATCCTCATAAGGATAAGAACCAGGCTTACTCCATTCGGTAAGCGGTATCAAAGTTTTTGGAGCATCCAAAATCATTTTATATTGGATGTAAGGTTCTGTTTTAGGTACATAAGCATAGATATGCCAGCCCTGTAGGATTTTAGCTTTCACTATAACTGCTACCTGAGTTTTATCATCATTGTACACCAGAGTAGTGTTAACTGAAACAGGATCTGAAACAGGCGGACTTTTCACGTTAAGCGCCTTAACTGCTTTATCAACTGTTTTGCTGAATTTTTCACTGATCTGCTTCTGGCTGTATACTTGAAAACCAGCTAGTAAAAACAAAATCAATATTTGACGATTTAAAATTATCATAATGTAGTATCCTTTTTTTTTCTTTTTAATCTCACAGAGTTTAAACAAACGCTTTGTACAGGAAATCCTTATTTACTTTTGTTTATCAAATTCGTTACCATACATCTCGATAAGCCTTTTATCCATAAATGATCCTCTCATTTTGGTCGTAACAATTTTGCCTGTAGGATCTATTAAGAAACAGGTTGGTATAGCACGAAATTTATACGTTTTAGTCAGATTTCCAGTAAATGCCTGCAAGTCGGAAATTTGTACCCATGGCATATTCTCCTCTTTAAGTGCCTTCTGCCACATTTCTTTGTCATTATCCATAGAAACACTCACAATTTCAAAACCTTTTGGGTGATATAACTCATAAATCTCTTTTAAATGGGGAATATCAGCTCTGCAGGGATGACACCAAGATGCCCAGAATTCCAGCAGAACATATTTTCCTTTACCCAGGTAATTAGAAAGTTTCACATCGTTTCCATTGTTGTCTTTTAAAGGCAGATCAACATATTGAGCACCAGGAGCAATATTTTTTAATTCCTCAATTTTCAGTGCTGTTTCTTTTCCTAGTGGGGTTGCCTTAAGTTCACTTGTGATATGAGAACTAATTTCATTCAATTCTGAAAGGCTAAACCTTGAAGCTTCCTGTGTTGCAATTGTTAAACCTACACTATTGGTAAGATTATTTTTTACAAAATCCAGGACATATGCATTCGTTTTGTCATTATTGGCTTCCATTCTTGTCACAATATCAACACCTTTTAAAACAGGTTGTTTAGCTGCTCCTTTCTCTGGATTTAAATATGGCAAGTACTCCTCGTTAAAAATTTTATCTCCTTGCCCTGCGAAAGGTTCAAGACCTTTTGCATAATTCATATAAATATCATTGCTTTTAGAACCGGTAACCGTTATATTACTGAAAGAAAATCTGCCGATATTAATTAGATTACTTGCCAAGGGAATACTGTCAAGGGTAGCTTTAAGCTCAATCTCTCCGTTCTCTAAAAAGACCGGTACAGACGCCTGATAATTAGGCATATTAGGGTCATCAGCCTGCTTTTTACTATTGATAACAACAAGATATAATTTAGCCTGGGGTAGTTTTCCCGTAAATTGGAATTTGCCATCCTTGACCTCAGTGCTGTCTGTTATATCACCTGTGGAAAATACAGACATAATTAGATTTTCAGTTACAGGCTTTAGAAAAACTTTGGTCCCATTAGCAGCGCCCGGTACAATACCTGTGAAGGTGTACGATGTCTGCTCTTTTTGACAACTGATCATTAGAACAGCCAAAAGGGCCGCAAATAAACTTGATTTTATATTAATTTTTACTCTTTTACTCATGGTCGGTCTTTTTATTTTTATTTTTAGTTTATTTCATTTAAATCGGTACCGCATACTCTTTAAAACAAAACCCTGTGCTTGCTTAAACCTGCTCTTTATCTTAACTAGGCAAAAATTGGGATTCAGAATGCCAGATACTATACGAGAAATCACGCAATAATTGACATTTCTTAGGACTATCATATCAGTATTTGGCCATCATTCTACAACAATCTATCCCTTTGTCTACAAAATATTTGAAAAAATAGACATCTCAGAGCACTATAAATAACAGTGCAGCATCACAGCATTATACAATATTGTATATGCTAAGTAGATAATAAATGATGAGAAAAAAAGGGCCTTCAGCGTCCCGAAGGCCCAGTTATGTTAACTTTTAATAAGTTGGATTTTGCTTGATTATTCCTTTACCTGTTTTAATTGAAATAGCAGGAATCGGAAGAATAAACTTATCAGAATTCGTAGCTGTAGGTTTTACATCAGAAGCCTTGAACCCGGTACCAAATCCATCAGCATAATCATAACGAACCAAGTCAAACCACTCTTCTCCAAATTCAGTACCTAGTTCCATCATTTTTTCAATTCGCACAGCTTCTAAGAATTGCGCATAGGAAATAGATGATGGATAAGTTACGAATCCATTGCCACCTGTGGTAGTTGCGCCTGACCTTATTCTAATCGCATTTAAAGCTGTTAATGCATCTGCAGGAACACTATTTGTGCTTCTTGCCGCTGCCTCTGCGTAGATCAAATACATTTCGGCCATACGAAGGTAATAAAGAGTATCAAAAATTGCATCAGGTCCTGTGAACTGGGCAAACTTCATATTTCCGTTTATACCAGCGCCTTGGAATATATAAGTACCAGTCTCCATAAAAGGAATTCTGTTTTGATCATATTTAATAACCTGTCCACCTACAGTCATCGAACCATTTTTAGCCAGATTGTAGTACCAGTCCGAAACTCCCGCAAAAACGGACCAGAAAGCCCCATTACCCAAAGTTTCATTATCATCAGCATAGATAGAAAAAAGGGACTCGGAATTTTTAATGGTATTGCCTGATCTATGATTAAAAAGTTCTGTGAAGGTAGGAGTTAAGGCGAAATTTGCGCCGGAATTCTGCATTACATCTTTTGCCAAAGCTGCCGCTTCTGCATATTTCCCCATATAAAGAAGTACTTTTGCTTTTAAACCTTTAGCAAATGTTTTATTAACATAATACTTTGTTCGTAAGGCCGGGGCAGATGCAATACCATCATCCAAATCCTTTATGATAGCATCGTACGTTTCACCAACTGATATCCTAGGGTGTACTGTTGCATCCCTTGCAGGCTCTAATCTCACATTGACTCCATACTCAGAATTAATATCATAAAACTGCCCATACAGACGAAGCAGGTAAAAATGCCCCACTGCTCTTAGTATTTTTGCCTCTCCAACAATCTCAGCTTGACGGTTATCGTTTACAAAATTATTAGCAGTTAATTTCTCGACCCCGCTTATTACCCAGTTGGCCCTGTTAATCATAGTATACTGTCCTGCATAAATGCCGGCTACTATATCACCGTCAGTAATCGGATTATTAGCCATAAGAGAATAGTCTTCGGCATATAAAAATGCCGGATAACCGCCCGCATTTATACCGCTTAGAGTACTTCCAATCATAGAATTTTGCGGATTTGCTCCGCCTTTCTGCTGCAGAATTGCATAAACACCGGTCAGTGCAAGTTCAGCTGAGGACTCATCCGATATTGCAGTTTCTGCAGGCAGCGAATAAAGTGGTTCATATTCGTCCAAATCTTTGGTAAGATCGCATGACATAAAAAACACGGAAAAAAAACTGACAGCAATATATAGGTTGTATTTTGATTTCATTTTCATCTTTTTTTAAATTAGAAAGTCACGTTTAATCCAACTGTTATTGTTTTAGCCAGTGGATAATTAAATGATTCATCTCGGTTCAAATCAGTAGTTGACCCACCGCGAGGCTGAAAAACTGACTCCGGATCTCCTCCGATATAATTGCTAATTACAAATAAATTATTACCCAGTAATGACAGTCTTATGTTGCTTATACCAGTTTCTTTAAGCCATTGAGATGGAAAATTATACCCTATCGATGCAGAGCGCAGACGGATATAAGAAGCGTCCCCTATATGTCTTGAATTACCATACAATTCATTTGCTGCACCTACCCTTGCATATTTGGCATCGGGATTTTCTGGTGTCCAAGTATCATATATTAACGTAGTAGTATTTATACCAGGAGAAACAGCATTTGTGAAATTACCAACTGTTACCAGTTTCTCAGCTCCTTGCTGGTATTGAAAATTAAATCCAAAATCAAAATTTTTATAACTTATGGTATTGTTCCATCCTCCGAAATAGGTAGGATTAGGACTTCCTAAAGGAATTATGTCATTAGTATCTATTTTTCCATCCCCATTTACATCCTTGTAAATAAAGTCGCCAGGCTGGTTCAAACTTTGGTAATACGTTCCTGTTGGCGAAGCAGTATTTAAAGCATCGATCTCTGCCTGATTCTGCGCAATTCCAAGTACGTCGTACCCCATGATAACTCCAATAGGCTGACCTTCAGTAATTGCTGATATATTTCCAAAAGCGAAAACAGAGCCACCATTTAATCGGTCAACATTATTTTTAATAAAAGAAATATTAAATGACGAATTCCATCTAAAATCTTTACCTCTGATAATATCACCACCTACTGTGACTTCCCATCCTTTGTTACTTACATCTGCAACATTTGAATTGTATGAAGAAGTTCCTGTTTCAGCTGGTACAGGCGTATAAAGAATAATTCCACTTGTCTTTTTACTAAAATAACCAACTTCTGCTGTCAATCTATTGTTAAAGAATCCTAATTCTGCTGCTATATCAAGCTGAGTTGTTTCCTCCCATCTAATATCAAGATTAGGTAGTGAATTAATTGCAATACCATTAATATCAGCATAAACTGATTCTCCTCCTGGAAGTGATGACAGATAAGCCAAATAAGAAAATGATCCCAAGTTATCTGATCCTGTCTTTCCAAGCGACGCTCTTAATTTTAACTGGCTCATAACATCATTTTTGAAAAACTCTTCATTGTGAACATTCCAAGCCAGAGCACCCGATGGGAAAAATCCATATTGGTTATTTGTTCCAAATTTTGTTGATCCATCACGTCTTGCCGTAAAAGTAGCCAAATAACGATCTTTGTATGAGTAATTTACCCTTCCAAATAATGAATTTAATCCGTTTTCAATAGCCTCACTAAAAAAGGTTGTAGCACGGTTAGCCGAACCTATATTTGTTAAAATAAAATCATCCGGGAAGCCTGCATAATTTTGTTGTGCAAGTTCAATGCGGGACTGATCCCATGAAACACCCGCAACAGCATCAATTCTATGTCCGCTCTCAAAAGTTTTAATATAGCTTAAAGTATTACTAAAAGAAGTACTATAACCTCTATTATGTTGTACGCTCAGTACAGCATCAGCAGTACCGCTAATTGGGTTAACCACTGCACCTCTTGAAAATGAGGGATCAAACTGGGAAGTTTCATCACTATTTGAGGCAGCACTTAATAATGATTTAAATTTTAGGCCCTCAATTATCTCAATTTCCGCGTATAAAGTTCCAAATACATTCTGGCTTAGTGTTTTATTACTAGCAAGTCCCTCACCTCCTACCGGATTTCGCGTAGTCGGATTAACTCCATATAGAGCAGGTACAGTTGTATATTCGCCATTTTCGTCAAAGACAGGAAGATCAGGTCTGAAATCCCCTTGTAGAAGTCCCTGTATATCTGAACTTTTATTAATTGAATTATTATAATTAATAGAAGTTCCTATTTTAAGATGATCAGTTACATTTGCATCTACATTTGCTGAAAAAGTATATCTTTTAAGTTTGCTTCCAATCAGCATACCTTCCTGATCAGTAACGTTTCCTGAAGTCATGTAAGTGACCTTATCACTACCTCCCGAAAGGCTGAAGCGGTAATCGTTCCAAAGTGCATTTTGGTTGCTTATTTCTTTCTGCCAGTCAGTATTGGCATTTCCATAATAAGTTCCGGCCACAATACTTTGATCATCAGGGGAACCGGTACCGGCATCAATTCTTTTTTGAGCCAGATCGATATTGAATGCTCTGAATTGGTCAGCACTTAAAAAATCTATTCTTCTAGTTGGATTTTGAAAGGTTGAATTAGCCGTAAAGGTGAACTGTGGTTTCTGTCCCTTCTTTCCATGTTTAGTTGTAATTATGACAACTCCTTTAGAAGCTCTTGATCCATAAATAGCAGCTGCGGAAGCATCTTTTAGAATATCAACACGTTCAACATCATTAGGATTAATAGCCATTAGTGGATTTTCACGTTGTCCTGTACTTCCTAAACCTCCATATTCAAAACTTGGATTAAGCTGTATAGGCACGCCGTCCACAACATATAAAGGTTGGTTATCTCCTCTAAGATCGGTAAGACCTCTAATATTTATAGAACCTGAAGAGCCTGGGCGTCCGTTAAGTGCACTCACATAAACTCCACTTACCCTTCCTCCAAGCGCCTGATCAATACTTTGAGTTTTGATCTGAGCAATTTCCTCAGCTTTAACAGAACCTACCGAGCCTGTTAAGTCTTTCTTTTTAGTTGTTCCGTATCCTACAACAAGAACCTGTTCTAATTCGCTTGCCTTTTCACGAAGTTTAATATTAAAAACCTTTTGGGCACCGGTTATACGCTCCGTATATACCTCAAAACCCATGCCTGCTGCATAAATAAAGTTTCCTGTTTCTGCCTTTAAAGAGAATGAACCGTCAAAATCAGTCGCAGTTCCACGGATCAAAAAATCTTTACTAATTTTCTCCCCTTTTACATCGCCTGTAGTTGAGACATAAACAGTAATACCCGGAATTCCCAATCCAGCGGCATCCGTAACTTTACCTGAAATGTTTATTTCACTTTTTTCCTTAAGTTTTGGCAATTCACTAACAACAATTGTATTATTATTGAAGCTATAATTAAAATTTCCTTGTGAAAGAGCTTTTTTTAATAAAACATCAGTCTGAATACTTCCTTTCTCAAGATTGACTTTAGGGTAATTTTTGAACTGTTCAACCTGGTAAATAAAAATATAGCTGGTTTGACTCATTATCAGATTAAAAATCTCATCGACGCTCATGCTTTTATTTTGGTCTATTTTTATTTTAGCACTTTGTGCTGCAGCATTATATGGTAATAACCCAAAAATGGTAATACAAATTAAAAATACAAGATTGCGAAAGGTCTTTATTTTTAAAATTTCATTTCTGCGGTTAAAAAAAACACTGGTTAATTTATTTTCCATAAATTTGGTTGTTCTAATTGGTTATAGCATTAATTGATTAGTCATTATTAAGGGGATAAAGCATTTATACTTTGGTCGGTCTAAACTTTGTTCCCTTTAATTCTTTATTATTATCTTCTTCTCTTTTATTTCATAGGCATTTATAAATTTAGTTTTCTTAATTAGGGTTAGTATTTCTTCAATATTTTGGTTTTTATTTAACACGCCTTTGAATTCAATATTTTCAAGTCTCTTATCTTGAAATACAACATCTACATCATACCATCTTGAGAGTACCTGCATAATTTCTTTTAAAGTTTTGCTCTGAAAAGCAAATAATCCTTTTTTCCATGCTGTTTCAGAATAAACATCAACCTCCGCAATCACTCTGTTTTTATTACTTTTATTTAAAATCAGTTGTTGATTCGGTTTTAACATTTCCTTCTTATCCGCAATATCAACTGCAACCTTGCCTTCTACTAGAGTAGTGTAAATTAGATCTTCATCTTTATATGCTTTTATATTAAATTGAGTACCAATAACCTCGACTTCCTGAAGACCAGTCAGCACTTGAAATTTTGCACCTTTATGGGCAGTACTCGGTGACACAGTAAAATATGCCTCACCATATACCAATTCTACCTTTCTGGTTTCTCCTTCAACAAATGAAACCGGATATTTAAGCTTAGACTCAGAATTCAGCCAAACTTGGGTTCCGTCAGCTAATTTTAAAAAAAATTCTCCACCTCTAGGTATACTCAAATAATTGTATACTACTTCGCTTTTTGCTTTGTTCTCCTTATTATAAATTAGCTCTTCGCCATTACTAACCAGGTTTTTTGCCGTATATGATTTCCCCTTTTCAAGAACAATCGTTGTACCATCCTCTGTAGTTAATGTAGCTTTGTCTGTACCGATTTTAATATCATTATTTACAACAATTGTTTGAGGGTTTTTAATTTTTTGCAAGTTATCATCATTGTAAACTGCATTAAAAAAAACAAAAAGTAAAATTGACGCCGCCACACTAAACTTGAATACATTACTTCTAAACAATCTAATTACCTTAGACTGCTGAGGCTCTTCATCCTGGATAGCTTCTAAAATATTGATAAGCATCCTGTGCTTAATAGGATCCTCCGGACCTAATTCGTCAACCCAGTCGTTATCCTGCTTAAAACTATGGTAATAGTTTACAAGCAGTTTAACCTCTTCCAAAGATATTTTACCATCAAGATATTTTTCAATAAGCTCTTGAAAATCTTGTTTGTTGTAGTTAGTATCCATTGATTTTTGTTTGTTCATTATAGTGTATATTAGTAGAGTGTAGGTAAAAGAAGGTATCCCCTAAAAAAAGAGATACTTTTTCATATTTCGCAGGTAATTATATATAAAAAAGGTTAATTATGATGAATTTATTGTAAACAATACGTAAATTCTATAATAATTCAACATTTTAGAATTAACTAGGTTTTAACGTATAAAATGAAGTATAATTTCGATCGCCATTACATTCCCTAAAGCATCGCGCAATACTTTAAGTGCATTGGTTATGTGATTTTCAACTGTTTTAGTCGAAATACCAAGCTGCTCGGCAATTTGTTTATGGCTTAATTGTTCATTTCTGCTAAGTTTAAATACCAGTTGGCATTTATCAGGCAAGCTCTCAACCAATAGTTTTACCTGTTCTTCTAATTCTTCATGAATCATTCTGGTTTCAGGTGTGGAATATTGAAACCTCCCGTTAATATCATCATACAATTCAACGCGCTCGGGCTTTTCCTTTCTAAATTCGGAAAAAGCTTTGTAGCGTACGCAAGCATAAAGATAACTATTGAAAGAAACTTTAATTTGTAGTTCCTCTCGCCTATTCCATATCTCTATGAATATATCCTGAATAATTTCCTCACATAATTCCCTATCTTTAAGCAAGAGGTATGATGAAGCAAAAAGACGTTTCCAATATGTATCATACAGTATTGTTAGCGCTTTTTTATCGCCCCCTTTGAGGCGTTGAAGTATTTCGTCGTCTGTAATATTCATTCTGTAATACAAATATTTTTGCAATTTAACCAAAAGATAACAATTTCAACACTTTTTCTTCTTTCTACAAATAAATTTCTTGTTTTTTTAAGAATTCTCTATCAATAACACCTCTAAAGAATGTATTATTTCCATTTTCATAAATTAAAAAGAATATTTTTTTATATACTGTTCATAATCGTTGCTTTAGATTTGGTGTGAAGCAGAGGGTTCTGACTAGGTAAAATCAGAAAAAAACCACTTTAACATTAATATTTAAAAATTTGATGTTGCGAAACATTCTGAAACAGCAGGTCTACTTTTTTTTAAGTCAACAAAAGTCGATTTAAAATCCATTATCGTTATCAAGGCAGGATAAAAACTAACTACAATTAGAATTTTATTTTTATTATATTTTAGAGAAAAAAAATGAATTCAAATTACTCTAAAATATATAATTAAGCACTTCACGAAATATCATTCAAAACATTTGTTTTAACAAAAACAAAACGCTCCTTACCTAAGGAGCGCTTGTAATTTACTTATTTATAACAACTTGTAAAATTAAGTGATAGATTAAAAAAATACTTTCTAAATACATTAATCAATCATATAATACAGAGAATGGTAGAACATTGATTGTCCGTACTTTTTACTTTTTCATTATGATCTTAAATTGACTTTACAAGCCAAATACTAACCAGCAGCACCAGCAGACATAAATATTGCTTCACCAGCAGAAATTAGCCTATTTGGGCACAAAATAATCGTCTAGAAACTGCCCTAAATAATTAATCATATTTCTAAGAGCTCAGGCTGACTGTTGAATGATTCTGATTCTATCTGTTTATGATTTTTAATTGCTGCCTGAGCTGCGGCAAGTCGAGCAATTGGAACTCGAAAAGGAGAACAGCTCACATAATCGATACCGATACTATGGCAGAATTCTATAGAGGATGGATCTCCCCCATGTTCTCCACAGATTCCTAATTTAAGATCAGGTCTTTCAGACAAGCCTTTAGCAGCAGCCATTTTCATAAGTTGCCCTACACCTTTTTGATCCAGCACCTGAAAAGGATCATTTTCTAAAATACCATTTTCAAGATAGAACGGAAGAAATTTACCAGTGTCATCTCTTGAATAACCAAAAGTCATCTGTGTAAGATCATTTGTCCCGAAAGAGAAAAATTCAGCGCTACGAGCAATTTTATCGGCAACAAGAGCGGCACGAGGAACTTCTATCATCGTTCCCACTTTATAATCTATGCGCTGGCCATATTCACGAAAAACCTGCTCTGCTGTTTTATTTACAATCTTTTTTTGCATTTCCATTTCGGCAGGAGTTCCTGTCAAAGGAATCATAATTTCCGGGAAAGTCTTTATAGCTGCTTTTTTCAGATTCAGAGCCGCTTCTATAATTGCCCTTGTCTGCATTTCTGAAATTTCTGGATAGGTATTGCCTAAACGGCATCCTCTGTGCCCCAACATTGGGTTAGACTCATGCATAGTTCTTATTTTTTCCTGCAACACTGCAACCGAAATATCCATCTCTTCTGCCATTTCTTTTTGGCTTGCTTCTTCATGAGGAACAAATTCATGCAAAGGGGGATCTAATAAGCGAATAGTAACCGGTAGCCCTTCCATAGCCCAAAGAATTCCTTCTAAATCCTGACGTTGCATCGGAAGCAGTTTAGCAAGCGCTGCATTGCGTCCAACTTTATCTTCTGCTAAAATCATCTCACGTACAGCTTTTATTTTATCTCCTTCAAAAAACATATGTTCCGTGCGGCACAATCCAATTCCCTGCGCTCCAAAACGTCTTGCTGCTTCTGCATCCTGAGGTGTATCAGCATTGGTGCGAACTTTCATTGTAGCATGATTATCGGTCATATTCATCAATGCATCAAAGTCGCCGCTTAACGTTGCCGCAGTTGTTGTAATCTGTCCTTTATAAATTTTTCCGGTAGAACCGTCAAGAGAAATCCAGTCCCCTTCCTTAAGTTCAATATCACCGCATTTCAGAGTACGTGTCTTATAATTAATTCTAAAACTTTCTGCTCCTGACACGCAGCATTTTCCCATCCCTCTGGCTACAACCGCAGCATGTGATGTCATTCCGCCTCGAGCCGTAAGAATGCCTTGTGCAGCTACCATTCCTTTTAAATCTTCCGGTGAGGTTTCTAATCTTACCAAAACAACCGTTTTTCCTTCCTCTGCCCATTTAACAGCATCTTCGGCAAAAAACACAATCTGACCAGAAGCTGCACCGGGTGAAGCTGGAAGTCCCTGTCCTAAAACAACAGCTTTTTCCAGATTATTTTTTTCAAAAACAGGATGTAATAATTCGTCTAGTCGCTCTGGCTGTACTCTCAACAAAGCTTCTTTTTCAGTCAAAATTCCTTCTTCAAACATTTCTACAGACATTTTAACCATTGCCGCTCCGGTGCGTTTTCCATTTCTGGTCTGTAACATCCATAACTGACCTTCCTGAATTGTAAACTCAATATCCTGCATATCTCTATAATGCTCTTCAAGTCTTAATCCAATATCCTGAAGTTCCTTAAAAATTTTAGGCATGGTTTCTTCTAATGAAGGAAATTTTTCAAAACGCTCATCCTCTGAAACTCCAGCTGAAGTCGCCCATCTTTTGGAACCTTCCAATGAAATTTGCTGAGGCGTGCGGATACCGGCCACCACATCTTCACCTTGTGCATTGATTAAATATTCACCATTGAAAATATTCTCACCTGTACTGGCATCACGGGTAAAAGCTACTCCTGTTGCTGAATTTATTCCCATATTACCAAATACCATTGCCTGAACATTTACAGCTGTTCCCCAATCTTCCGGAATATTATTTAACTGACGATAATAAACAGCTCTTTCATTCATCCAGCTATCAAAAACTGCTGTAATTGCTCCCCACAACTGCTCCCAAGGATCTGAAGGAAAATCTGTTCCTGAAACCTTTTTAACCATAGATTTAAAAAGATAAACTATTTCTTTTAAATCCTCGGCTGTGAATTCATTATCCAGTTTTATGTTTTTTACTTTTTTTAATTCCTCAATAATTTCTTCAAACGGATTTTTAGCTTCTCTGTTTAAAGGCTTAATGTGTAAAACGACTTCACTGTACATTTGAATAAATCTTCGGTAAGAATCCCAAACAAAACGAGGATTTCCTGTCTTGTTTGCTAATCCCTCTGCCGATTTATCGTTCAATCCTAAATTTAATATCGTGTCCATCATTCCGGGCATAGAAGCCCTTGAACCAGAACGAACAGAAACCAGAAGTGGTTCTGTATTACTGCCAAATAAGTTTCCCATTTGGCTTTCCATTTCTGTGATAGCCGTTTGTACTTCATCTTTAATTCTGTTTAGAACTATTGAACGCCCACCGGCAGAATAGAGTGCGCACATTTCGGTACTTATTGTAAATCCCGGAGGAACCGGCATTCCCAAAAGATTCATCTCACATAAATTTGCTCCTTTGCCTCCAAGAAGATCTTTCATCTGGGCATTCCCTTGCGCTTTTTTACTCCCAAAAGTGTATACTGTTTTTTTTGTGTCAGTCATTGTTTAAGTTATTTAGTGTGCTGATTTTTAAAATGATTTAAGAGTCACGAAATCGATATAGTTAAATAGGTTAAAAAAAATATGAATTACTTCATATTTTTTTTATGCGTTTTCTAATTAAGAAATGCCTTAACTATAATTTCGTTTTTTCAAAAGTTCCGATACTTCCATAGAAATAACAGTTCTCTTACAAAGTGTAAAATCATTGATAAAATTCGCTGCACCAATAGCTCTTTGACTACTACAGTTTTTTTTACAAATTCCGTTTCTGTACGGAATCTTCCCAGTGCAATCTCTCCTCTATTTGCAACTGGCATTTTAGAAATTATTCTCATCGTAATAATTTAAATAAAATATTAAACAAATTTTATAGTACTGAATGCAATGTAGCTTCTAAACGCTTTATTCTTAATAAGCAAAAAATTTTGTCAGGCTCACTTTCCGATAAATTTTATTGCTATAAACAAAACATTATCCGCAACTCATTCAATATGTATCTTTTCCAAAATTAGTAATTCTTATTTATAATACTAATTAAATAGCTTTAAGCAGTGAACCAATTTTTAATAATATCTTTTTCAACTGACTCACCTGCCAGATGAATAAAGTCGTTCTTTTTATTATCATAACAATAAGCAGTCTGCCAGTGCTCAGTATTTTGTGCAACAAGCGCAATAGCATCACATATATACTCAATCTCTTTATTAGTCATAGTTGGATGAATTGACATTCTGATCCAGCCTGGACGCTCAGCCAGACATCCGCCTAATATCTTCTGCTCGATTGATTTTGACAGTGACACATCTACATTCAATAAATAATGTCCGTATGTACCTGCGCAAGAACAGCCGCCTCTAGTCTGGATTCCAAAACGATCATTTAACAACCTTACAATCAAATTATAATGCAGATTTTCAATATAAAAAGAAAATACTCCAAGACGATCTGTGTTTTTTGGTGCCAGTATCTGTAGGTTTTCTATTTTGGAGAGCCTTTCAAAAATAATTGAATTAAGTTCATGCTCTCTTTCCAAAATATTCTTCGTTCCCATCTGCTCTTTCAGTCTAATGGCCATAGCTGTTCTAATAGTCTGAAGAAACCCTGGCGTACCGCCGTCTTCTCTGGTTTCTATGTCATCAATATAATCGCGATCTCCCCACGGATTGGTATACGATACAGTTCCTCCTCCCGGATTGTCAGGAACCAGATTTTTATACAGCTTTTTATTAAAAATCAATACGCCGCAGGAACCTGGTCCCCCAAGGAATTTATGAGGTGAAAAAGTAATGGCATCTAAATACTCTTCTTCTTTTCCAGGGTGCATATCGATATCTGTGTAAGGCGCTGAACAGGCAAAATCTACAAAACAAAGCCCACCATGTTTGTGCATTATTCCTGCTATAGCATGATAATTGGTTCGTATACCTGTTACATTAGAACAACCCGTTATCGCCGCTATCTTTATAGGTGTATCTTTATAATTCTTAAGCAAATCTTCAAGGCCAGTCAACGAAGGCAAACCATCTAAATCAGCCGGAATAACCTCTACTCTTGCAATAGTTTCAAGCCATGATGTCTGATTGGAATGATGTTCCATGTGCGAAACAAAAATAATAGGTCTTAACTCCTCAGGAACAGTAGTATGCTTTCTTAAGTTTTCATTGACTTTTAGTCCTAAAATACGCTGAAATTTATTAATCGCGCCGGTCATTCCTGTTCCTTCCGTAATCAATATATCATCTGCCGATGCATTTACGTGGTCTTTGATAATTTGTCTCGCATCATGATAAGCATGCGTCATTACAGAGCCGGTAACAGCTGTTTCTGTATGGGTATTTGCCACGTAGGGTCCAACTTCATTGAGCAGCTTTTCTTCAATTGGTCTGTATAATCTCCCGCTGGCGGTCCAATCTGCATAAATAATTTTCTGAATCCCGTAGGGAGATTCAAAACTTTGTTCTGTTCCAACAATTCCATTGCGAAATGCGCTGAAATAAGATTCCAGGTTCACTATTCTCTCGGAGAATCCTGAATTATCTGTTGTATCGATATCTTTTAATTTCATTTACTTCGTCCTGTGTTTTTCTTATTTTTTAAAATTTCAAATTAATATAGATCAGTATCTTTAATTTTAAAATCAAATAATTTATAATTCAATATGACATAATTATTAAAGTGCGAATGTAAAATATCACATTCATACACTGTGTGTTTTTTGTCACAGTTCTACAAATATTATTCTCCTATATTTCAACCACTTAAAGACAAAATAATTATAGTACTATTACTATAATAATTAATTTTTTTTTCAATTCTTTATTCAACTATTTTTTGGCAGAAAGTTATCATTAAAAAAAATTCCCAAGAATTAAAAATAATATGATTCTTGGGGTTTTCTTATTAGTTTTACCACTATTATATAAGGTAGTACTAAGAAAAGTGTTATCCTAAAAATGGATATCTGTAATTTTCAGGAGTAACAAAAGTTTCTTTAATGGTTCTTGGAGATACCCAACGCAATAAGTTTAATACAGATCCAGCTTTGTCATTGGTTCCTGATGCTCTTGCGCCTCCAAAAGGTTGTTGGCCGACAACTGCTCCTGTAGGTTTATCATTTATATAGAAATTACCCGCAGCATTTTCTAATGCTTTCGTAGCATATTCTATAGCATAACGATCCTGGCTTATAACAGCACCCGTCAAAGCATATTCAGAAGTAGAATCAACTAATGCTAGGGTTTCTTCCCATTTTGCATCTTCATAAATATAAATAGTCAAGATTGGTCCGAATAATTCAATTTTCATCGTACAATACTGAGGGTTAGTCGTAACGATAACAGTAGGTTCGATGAAATAACCAACAGTTTTATCGTATTTTCCACCTGCGATAATTTCGGTATCAGTGTCTTTTTTAGCCTCATCAATAAAACCAGCCAGTTTATCAAACGAACTCTCAGAAATTACAGAAGAAACAAAATTAGCTGTATCTTGGGGCGATCCCATTTTCATTGAAGCCAAATCAGCTACTAACAATCTTTTAACTTCAGGCCAGATTGATTCAGGTATATATGCTCTTGAAGCAGCAGAACATTTTTGTCCTTGGTATTCGAAAGCTCCTCTTGCAAGTGCCGTCGAAACTTGAGCCGGAATTGCTGAGGAGTGCGCTATTAAGAAATCTTTACCTCCCGTTTCACCGACAATTCTAGGGTATGTTTTATAATTACTGATATTTTGACCGATTTTTGCCCATATATCATTAAATACACGAGTTGATCCAGTAAAGTGCACTCCGGCCAAATCACGGCTCGCAAGAACTGTTTCAGATATCATCTCGGAATTACCATATATTACATTGATAACTCCGTCTGGCAAACCAGCTTTTTTGAAAACTTCTACAATTACATTGGCAGAATAAATTTGTGCCGCGCTTGGTTTCCAGATTACAACATTACCCATTAAAGCAGGAGCTGCAGGCAAATTACCGGCAATTGCTGTAAAGTTAAATGGGGTAATAGCATATATAAAACCTTCAAGGGGCCTATGCTCTAGCCTGTTCCAGACTCCTTCTGAAGAAACTGGTTGCTCTGAATAAATTTGTGTCATAAATTGTGCATTAAAACGCAGGAAATCTATAAATTCACAAGCAGCATCTATTTCAGCCTGATGCACTGTTTTTGCCTGGGCAATCATAGTTGCGGCATTTATCTTTGCACGGTAAGGCCCGGCAATTAATTCAGCTGCTTTTAAAAAGATTGAAGCACGATGCTCCCATGATAAAGCAGACCATTTCTTTTTCGCTACTAAAGCTGTAGCAATCGCTTTTTCAACATGTTCTTTACTAGCTTGATGGTATTGGCCAACAGTATGTTTATGATCAAAGGGAGGCTTAATTGGTTTGATATTTCCTGTCCGGATTTCTTTTCCTCCTATATATAAAGGAACGTCTACGCTTTCATTGTACATTTTTTTAAAAGTAGCTAAAACTTCCTCTCGTTCAGGACTTCCGGAGGCATAGGACTTAACAGGTTCGTTAATCGCTTTAGGTATGTTATAAATTCCTTTTGACATGATATTTAAATTTGATAGTTAGACGAAGTATGATTTAGAAAATTCTAATATTTAAAAAAACTAATCTCCACAACTTTTGAAATTCTCTCCGATCACAACAATCACCCTAAAATGATGCGACATTGCCATGTTCTCTTCCAAGATCTGGGACTTCAACAAGTTTTGAGTTTAAAATAATTTTTAAAGAAAAAGGATTGCCAAAAGAAGTTTAGGTCTGTCTTAGGGTCTGATGAAGCTATTGGATAACGCGCTGACTTATCTAGCAACGCGCATTGCGCGGCCCCCACCGCTTGCGGCTGCTATAAGCATCAGCGGGTATCCTATAGTTCTTAGACTCACTTCCGATCGCATAAACCATTAAAAAGTAATCTCCATTACTGCAATCTCTCATTAATAAAAACTATATGACTCTTTTTAATAATTATCCTTCACAATTTTATATTGTTCAGAACTTTCTATTATTCTTTTTAAAAAAAAATCGATTTGTTTGCGTATAAATTTCCCCGCAAGAATCTTAATTAAAAACATTTCAAGTATAGAACGCATTTGAAAATGGTAACTTGCTGACACGATAGCACTCTGATGTCCAATATCAAAAACAGTAAACTGATACTCCACTGCCGATAATGGACTTAATAGTAATGATGTAAAATTATCAATCCGTGCTGAAAAGGACCAGTCGTTTATAAAGGTCAATGAGATATGCCTGGCAGAATTACAATCTTCAAAAAAAATAATACATTCGCTGCCCGCAATTCTATTTATTTGTGACTGATCGATTCGTCCAAGTCCCTTGAGAAATGGGACATTATCAAAAGCCATTAAAAGATCGAAATCAGTAATGAGCTTAAATATTTGCACAGAAGGAACATCTATCTCTTTTGATGATTGTATTAATATAGCATTCAAAATTATTACTTTTTACCCTTCATAACTTCCATCACTCTCTCATTTACTTTGCTGCTTTTTTTTACAAAACGTTCTACAGCTATCAATATATTTCTTAAAATAATTTATTCTTTTGAAGCCAGATATCGTTCTGCATCAAGAGCTGCCATACATCCTGTTCCCGCTGCTGTAATTGCCTGACGGTATACATGATCTGCCGCATCTCCCGCTACAAAAATACCATCAACATTTGTTTTTGATGTTCCCGGTGTATTGATGATATAACCAGTTTCGTCAAGCCTAATATAATCTTTGAAGATATCAGTATTTGGTTTGTGACCTATGGCCACGAAAAATCCTGTTGCAGGAATCTCAATAACTTCACCAGTAGTTTTATTCAAGGTTTTTATAGCATGAACAACGCTGTTATCTCCTAAAACTTCGACAGTGTCGTGGTTCATTAAAATCTCAATATTCTCGGTTTTGCGAACTCGATCTTCCATGATTTTTGAGGCTCTAAATTTTTCACTTCTAACAAGCATGGTAACTTTTTTACAAAGTTTAGATAAATAATGTGCTTCCTCGCACGCAGAATCTCCTGCTCCAACAATTACAACTTCATGATTACGATAGAAAAATCCATCACATACGGCACAGGCAGAAACTCCACCTCCCATGGCTAGATAATGCTGCTCTGATGGCAATCCTAAATATTTAGCCGACGCTCCTGTTGAAATAATAACAGTTTCACAGTGCAATTCGATAATATCATTGATCCAAACTTTATGAATATCTCCTGAAAAATCAACTTTAGTTGCCCAACCATCACGAATATCAGCACCAAAACGTTTCGCTTGTTCCTGCAACTGAATCATCATTTCCGGTCCTGTAACTCCATCAACATAACCTGGAAAGTTCTCTACTTCATTTGTTGTAGTCAACTGGCCACCTGGCTGCATTCCCTGATATAATATTGGATTCATATTAGCTCTGGCAGCATAAATCGCAGCAGTATAACCTGCTGGACCAGAACCTATAATAAGACATTTAATTTTTTCGATTCTATGAGACATAACTGATATTAAATTTTTAAGTTTAACTTTAATTTATAATTTATTAATTGGGATTAAAAAAACTGCCATCGATCATCTCTGCAGGAAATTTATCATTTTGAATTAAGAAGTATCCAATTTGACCAATAACAATCCTGCCAGTCAGTAATAATGTGAAAAAGAAGTCCAATAGCAACTATTCTGGTTTTAGGAAAAATTAGCAGCAGAAAATAAACACATATAGCATAATAAGAATGGAGGGGATGAAATCCAACACTGCATCGGGTCGGGTCAAAAATCGGTGTAGCAAGCAGATGATCCAAATCAATCATCATAGTAGCTATCATGATTAGCCAGGCACGTTTCCATTGTGATTTAAAAAAAACAAATGCAATTATTCCAGGTGCTAAAAAATGAAGGCTGTAATGAAGAATACTTTGTAACAATCGTAAAATTTCAATATTCATAAGTTAAAAAATACCTTTTACAGTACTGTGTTTAGTGAAGTAGTTAAAAAAAAATCTTCCTTTGGTCAATACAAAACTGATCTCATTATTATAGTGCCTTTTTTTTAGTGTATCCCCTAAATAACCTCTTATGATATTCTAAAGAAGCAGATACGGTAAGCCATAAAATATTTTATCTTAGCGTAAATTAAAAATTAAAAATGTCCGAAAACTTTCAAAAATACAGCAAACTTCTTCAAATTGACATTGAGCATTTTGAAGATTTTTTTTCCCTTCTTCGATGTATAACCCTTGAGAAAGGAGAATTATTTTTAAAACAGGATGACGAATGTCAATACATTGGATTTGTTAAACATGGAACAATGAGAAGCTTCTACATCAGTGAATCTGGAAATGATATAAGTTTTAATTTTCACTTCATCAATCAGTTTTTTGCTGATTATGAAAGCCTACTTTACTATAAAAAATCAAAACTGAATATTGAGGCAGTTCAAAGAACAGAACTATTAATTCTTCATAAAGAGGATCTAAAAAAACTTTACGAGAAAGGAGCGTACTGGCAGGAATTCGGCCGAAAGATGAAAGAAAAACTTTATATTGATGCTAAAAAAAGAATTGAAGATTTATTGTACTACACTCCTGAGAAACGATATATAAATTTAATGACTGAAAATCCTTCAATTTTTCAGGAAATCAGCCAAAAACAAATTGCAAGCTATTTAGGAGTTACTCCACAATCACTAAGCAGGATTAGAAAACGTATTTTCATTAGTTAACTTAAGTTAACGTCCATTGAGTTTTAAGCCGGTAATTTTGTCTCTTTAAAAATAATTCAAAAAATATGATGGCAAAAGATTTGACTATTGTTTTAGTTCACGGTGCTTGGAGCGACGGATCACAGTGGAGACACGTAGTTCCGGTTTTAGTTGAAGCGGGATACAAAGTACGATGCGTTCAAAATAATTTAACCTCACTACAGGAAGATATCGATAAAACAAATGATTTAATTGATTTACAAGATTCAAATGTACTTTTAGTTGGTCATTCATACGGCGGTGCTGTAATTTCAGGAGCGGGAAATAATGATAATGTAGTTGGACTGGTATATATAGCGGCATTTGCACCTGATGCTGAAGAAAATATAGCTGGACTATTAGAAAAAAGATCCGGATCTGGAGGAGCCAGCATTTATTCTGACACAAAAGGATTTTTCTGGATTAAGTATGATGAGTTCCATCAAGCATTATGTCAGGACTTAGACAAGCAGACTGCTAGGATAATGGCTTTGACACAGCGTCCTATAAATGGGCAGTGTTTTGGTGATAAAACCAAAGTACCGGCATGGAAGAACAAACCAACTTGGTATCAGGTTTCCAATAACGATAATATGATTCCGGTGCAAACGCAAAAAGAAATGGCAGAGAGAATAAGTGCTAAAAAAATTATTTATCTTGAATCTGGTCATATTTCTGCAGTATCACAACCAGAGGCAGTATCTGAATTAATTTTGGAGGCTGCTGCATCTTTATAACAAATATAAAAGAATATTTTTTTTAATACTTCGCTGGCTAAGAACTTTAAATATAATAAATTTTAATATATTTGTTGCTCAAAAAATAGAAATGAACAACTTAATTAACAGCATTATTATCATTTGCATTATTATCATTCGATAATCATGAAGGAGCTGTTATATAATTAGAAAACTATATCAATTTAAAAACCTCCCTGTCTCGGGAGGTTTTTTTTGTTTAAAATCAACATGAAAAATTCATTAACAATTATTATCGCAATAATCATTATTCGTCTCTTATAACGGAGTAGGATTTTATTGTCGAAATACGAACCTTTCTCCTTCTAACGAGAAAGGTTTTTTTATGCAATAAAGACATATTGATTTAAATAATTTTAGATCATACATTAACAAAAAAGAGAAAAAAAAATAATTATGAAAGAACAATACACTTTAACAGTTTACACAGAAGATCAAATAGGTCTTATCAATAAAATAACAATAATGTTTTTTAGGAAGAAAATTAATTTAAACAGCCTTAATATTTCCTCATGCGAAATTGATAATATGTACCGCTTTACTATCGTAGTGAGTGAAACTTTTGAAATTGTGAAAAACCTGACATTTCAGATAGAGAAAATTATTGAGGTTTATAAGTGCTATTACAGCAGAGATTCAGAAATCATCACTACGCTTGCTGCATTATTTAAATTGCCTACAGATAGAATTATGAATGACGATGTAATAAATCAAATACTAAGAAAATATGGAGCAAATTTAATCTCAATTGAAAAAGATTACACCATAATTGACCTTACCGGGCAAGAATCCGAAGTGGACGAGTTGACTTCAGAATTAGTTCCGTATGGTCTTATTGAATTTATAAAAAGTTCCAGAATTGCGCTTATACGATCTGGTAAAGGCTTTAAAAAGGAATTATTAGAAATGGAAACAATAAGTCATGCTTAAGAAATTAATCGATACAAATTTTAGAACCTTTGCCAACGATTTAATATTGCCAATTTTCGATATAACTTATAATGCCTTGTAATTTATACTTTTAAATAGACTGATTCATTGGTTCCTTATATGAAAGATTATGATAAATTTTGAGTGTTATTACTAATTTCTTTCATTTTAATTTTACAATATAAATGGCACATGAATGAGTCTTCTTTTCGATGCAAAGGAATTATTGGCTGGAATATATTATAATCGAAGCTTATCTTGGCGATACAACTTTGGATCTACTGTATCTTGTATTAAGAACTAGAAAATCAAAGTCAAAATAGCCTTTTAGAAGCCAATTATGATTAATAGGTGTTTAAGCTGTTTACTTTTATATGGAGTTAAAAATTAAAAAAACGAAAGATTATGAGTGAACACGTAACAAAAGATGATTTAAGACAATTTAGTCAAATCATCATTAATGAAATTAGATATGATCGCAACAAAAAAGAAGAAGAATTTATCCCTGATTGGCTAAAAAGTCGTGTAGTTAAAAAATCGTTGAATATTTCTTCAGCTTCACTTCAAAGTCTACGCGTAACAGGAAAAGTGAGATGCCGAAAAATACTCGGTTCGTACTACTACAGTAAAACTGATCTGAATAATCTTTTTAAAGACTAATTAGGCATGGAAATTTACAATATTTTCAACTATTTAAAAATATGCGAAAAAGATATTAGGCTAACCGTATGGCATTTTGCATTACTTAACGCCATTTTATATTTAGGATACAGACAAGGTCAATCAAAAATCATACGAGTCAGTAGAAGCAGAATTATGTCATTATCACATGTTAAAACTCTACCTACGTATCACAAATATTTCAAAGAGTTACAAAGAATGGGATATATAAAATATACCCCATCTTACAATCCTAAATATAAAAGTGAAGTGGAATTATTATTTAACCAAACAATAAAACACAATTAAATTAATTACTGATTGTGTTTTAATAAATTCGGCATAAGAGCAAGCATTTTTTTCATTTCCTTTAACTCCACTTCCATTTTTTCAATTGTTTCTAAAGTTATCTCAGTTGCTTTATTCTCCTTGTCTGCCAGTCTTTGTATTAAACCCTGCATCTCACGGCCGATTGCAACCTCTTCTGTTATTGCATATTGCTCAGTTTGACTTACGGATTTATGCCCAAGCATTTCCTTTACCACATGAATCGGTACATTATTGTTCAGCGTTACGGTACTGCCGAAGGTTCTTCTTGCCTTATGAGTATTCAAAGCGCTTGTAATTCCGCACAAATCGGCTATTTCTTTTAGATATTCATTCATTTTCTGATTTGAACTTACCGGCAGTACTGAATTCCTTTCCATACAAAGAGGATGATTTCTGTAATTCTCAATAATCTCAACAGCTTTAGGCAACAGAGGAATATTAATGGGGCTTCCCGTTTTCTGCCTCCCTGCCATTATCCATTTCTCACCATCAACACCCACTTTTAAATCAGACTGTTTTAAATTATAGACATCAATATAGGCAAGACCTGTATAGCATTGAAATACAAAAACATCTCTGACAACACCTAGACGAGCTGTAGAAAATTTATGTTTCTCCAGTAATGCTAACTCATGATTAGTCAAAGGTTTTTTAGGAACTTTAATTTTTTTTGATTTAAAACGCTTAAATGGATCTGCCGGTATAATTTCCTTATCAACAGCAGTGAGAACAATTTTCTTAAAATTAGTAATGTATTTAAGAGCAGTATTGTTACTAATATTCTTTACCGTCTTAAGATAAAACTCATAATCTTTTACAAATTCAAAATTCAGTTCATTAAATTCCATGTCCTCCACCCCATACTTAAAAAGCATAAACTCTTTAACGTGATTTTTTGATATTTTGTAGCGTACATGCGTACCAATAGCAAACACCTTTTTTTCGACTAAAGCCAGCATTTGATCATTGTGAAGCTGAAATTCCTGCATTACTGTAGACTTTAAAGCAGTTTTACCTAAAACGTAGTTAATGAGCTTTATACTGCTGATATTGTCACGTTTTTCAGAAAGTTCATCCCTGTATCTGCTTATTTTAAGCTCAAGAGAGTTTAAAAACAAATTCAAGGCCTTAGCATCTTCTTTATTTCCTGTCGCCCTGGCCGTCTTCTGCTCCCAGCGGTTTATATCCCACTTGCGCTTAGTTGATGTTTCTTTAGGAACACCATCTACAGTAATCCTTAGATAGATGTATTTTTCATTTGTACTTTTTATGGAACTCTTCAAAAAGAAGGTAATTCCGAAACTGCTTTCTAACATAATTCAACAATTTAATAAGTTAATAAAGGTCGAATTATAATATCTCAAAATCAAGTCGTTAACGAGCTTTACCTGTTGAAAAACAAGGCTTTATCTAGTTTTCTGTGGCAGTTTTTTTCATCATAATAAATTGCCATGAATGTGCCATAAAATTTAGTGCAATAATGTGTGTTTTTGAAACTAAAAATAAGGAATAAAAAAACCCGCATCTAGTAAAGATGCGGGTTTTCGGTGTTTTAACCAATTTTTAAATAAGTCAAAAATCAGTCTAAGTGATCCCAGAAGGATTCGAACCTTCGACCTACGCATTAGAAGTGCGTTGCTCTATCCAGCTGAGCTATGGAACCATTTGTTTTAAAACTTTATGGTAAAGTTTCTGTCGGGGTGGCAGGATTCGAACCTGCGGCCTCCTGCTCCCAAAGCAGGCGCGATAACCGGGCTACGCTACACCCCGAAGGCAAAATTTAAGCGGAGAGACAGGGACTCGAACCCTGGCGACGGTTACCCGTCGACAGATTAGCAATCTGCTCCATTACCGCTCTGGCACCTCTCCAAGCTCAAGAAACGTGTTCTGTTTTGCGGTTGCAAATGTAAGACAACATTCCATATCTCACAACTATTTCTGCGCTTTTTTTAATCTTTTTTCAATCTTTTTTTAAAACCACTTCACAATCAAACGAATAGAATTAACAAAAAATTGATATTAAATTTAAAATCCAATGAAACTGATACATATTGATACAAAATTTGAATTTATTTAAATAAAGAGTAAATTTGCTACATTAACTAATATTAAACAGAAAATGAACAAAAGAGTTGTTATCGTTTCTGCCGTTAGAACACCTATCGGAAGTTTCATGGGAGGGTTATCTACCGTACCCGCACCAAAATTAGGTGCTGCCGCTATAAAAGGCGCACTTCAAAAAATTAACCTAGACCCAAAATTAGTTGATGAAGTTTTTATGGGCAACGTTGTTCAGGCAGGAGTTGGACAAGCTCCGGCACGTCAGGCTGCGCTTTTTGCCGGTTTGTCTGAAGAAGTTGCCGCTACAACTGTAAACAAAGTTTGTGCTTCAGGAATGAAAGCTGTAATGTTCGCTGCACAGGCTATCGCTTGTGGTGATGCCGAAATTGTAGTAGCCGGAGGAATGGAAAACATGAGCTTGATTCCGCATTACGTTCAAATGCGTAACGGAACTAAATTTGGTCCTGCAACAATGCTTGACGGAATGCAAAAAGATGGTTTGACAGATGCTTACGATAACAACGCAATGGGAGTTTGCGCTGATTTATGTGCATCTGAATACAACATCAGCCGTGAGGAACAGGATAATTTTGCTATTCAATCGTACGAAAGAAGTGCAAAAGCCTGGGATGCCGGAAAATTCGACAATGAAATTGTACCTGTTGAAATACCACAAAGACGCGGTGAACCAATCATCGTTTCTAAAGATGAGGAATACACTAATGTAAAACTGGATAAAATTCCTTCATTAGCAGCTGTTTTCACCAAAGACGGAACTGTTACTGCTGCAAATGCATCAACAATAAACGACGGAGCTGCTGCTTTAGTTTTAATGTCTGAAGAAAAAGCGATTGCATTAGGATTAAAACCTTTAGCGTACATCAAAGGTTACGCTGATGCTGCTCAGGAACCAAAATGGTTTACAACGAGTCCGGCAAAAGCATTACCTAAAGCCTTAAACAAAGCAGGAATCGCAATTGGAGATGTTGATTATTTCGAATTCAACGAAGCTTTCGCAGTAGTTGGATTAGCCAATTCAAAAATCCTTGATCTGGATAACGATAAAGTAAACGTAAATGGTGGTGCAGTTTCATTAGGACATCCTCTAGGTTGTTCAGGAGCCAGAATCATCGTAACTTTACTAAATGTTTTAGAACAGAACAATGCTAAAACCGGTGCTGCTGCAATTTGCAATGGCGGTGGAGGAGCATCTGCAATTGTTATCGAAAGAGCTTAAATACTAATACAATAGATTGGGAGTTATTGCTTTAAGTAACTCCCAATTTTCAACTTATAAATTACCCTAAATGTTCGGAATTTGCAATCTAGCCATAGTACCCGTTCGATCTGAACCAAGTGACAGAAGTGAAATCGTTACACAACTTTTGTTTGGCGAGCACATCGAAATTTTAGAACGTCAAAATCAATGGGCCCGAATAAAAATTCAGTTTGATGATTATGAAGGCTGGGTAGATTCTAAACAATATCAGGTAATTTCTGAAGCAAATTACAATCAGTTAAGCAAAGAGGCTATTATTCTGAATGCTGATTTGATTGATTACATAACAGCTCCGGACAACTTATTATTGCCAATTCCGCTTGGCGCTTCCCTTACCTTTTTAAACAATAGCGAAATCAATACCTCAAACTTTGATTTCGAAGGAACAAAAACTAGCGGTATAAAACCTAAAAGTGCTTTAATAAATACTGCTTTTATGTACTTAAACGCTCCGTATCTTTGGGGCGGAAAAACACCTTTCGGAATTGATTGTTCCGGTTTTACTCAAATGGTTTATAAACTAAACGGCTATAAAATTCATCGCGACGCTTCACAACAAGCACTTGACGGAGAACCTCTAAGTTTTATTGAAGAAAGCGAAGCTGGAGATTTAGCCTTTTTCGACAACGACGAAGGAAACATCATTCATGTCGGAATCATTATGGACAATAATTACATAATTCACGCAAGTGGAAAAGTTCGCATTGACCGATTAGACCATTTAGGAATTTACAATCCCGAATTGAATAAACACACCCATAAACTGAGAGTGATTAAGAAGATTATATAATTTATTTTTCTGCCACGAATTTCACGAATTCACACAAGTTAAAAATCATTTTAATCCTTTAATCCGTGGTCAAAAAAAGAAAAAATCCGCAATAATCCGTGTTTTCGCTTGCGAATCCGCGTCATCCGCGTGCCAACACTTACGCACTAACACGAATCGTTTTCCTAAACTCCGAAGGACTATTCCCTCTTTGCTTTTTAAAGAATTTATTGAAGTGACTTTCATCCGTAAAACCAAATTCATAAGCAATTTCATTAATCCGTTTATCACTAAATTGCAAACGATGCTCAATTAATTTCGTTTTATAATTGCTGATATATTGTTGCATCGTTTCACTCGCATGCTTCTTAAAATAACGCCCCAAATAAGTATTCGAAATTCCAAAATACTCACTTAGTGATTCTGCTTTTATTTTCTCCGGATAATAAATATTATTCTGAATATATTGCAGGATATCCATCGCTTTCCCTTCCGTTCCAACATTTACCTGTCCTGGTAAATACTTTGCAATATTTCTCGCTACAATAATAATCAGTGTATTAACGAGTTGCTGAATCAATTCCTGATTGTAAACATCTTTATCCTGATGTTCACGACAAATCGCTTCGATCATCACTTTGACCAAACATTTATCAGCATCATTTTTCAAAATACAGCCCGGCTGATGATTCGCATTCTGTAAGATATATTCTAAACGTTGAATATTCTCATTTTGTAAACTCGAATTTTTCAAATAAATATCATTAAATCTCAAAAAGAAAAACTTCGTTTTGGTTTCAATCGTAAAATTATGACAATCTTCAGGCGTCAATAAAAACATATGTCCCGCATCATATTCAAAAATATTTTTATTGATGCATTGCGAACCAGTTCCTCCCAAAATATAAACCAATTCGAAGAAATTATGACGATCTCCCACATCAGGATATTCATCCAGAGTTTCAAAGGAAACGGTAAACGGCTCGTATAAATTTTCTTTTTTCATGAGATGTAAATTATTTGAAGTCGCAAATTTACATAAAAAAGACAAATATATACAAGTTATCACTCTTAAAAATGGTATAATTTTGCCAAGTGAAATTTAAGATTTAAAAATACAACATTATGGAATATAGAAAATTAGGCAATACCGAACTTGAATTATCAACTATTACATACGGCGCATTTGCCATTGGCGGAAACATGTGGGGCGGAAACGAAAAAGCAGATTCAATCGCTTCTATTCAGGCATCAATCGACCACGGCGTGACCACAATCGACACCGCTCCTTTTTACGGATTTGGTTTAAGCGAAGAAATGATTGGCGAAGCCATAAAATCTCACGATCGTTCAAAAGTTCAGTTATTAACCAAATTTGGTTTGGTTTGGGACGGAAGCAACAACGGAAAAGGCGATTTCTTTTTCGATGCCGATGACAACGGAAAGAAAATCCCGGTTTACAAATACGCTTCAAAAGCAAATGTTATTAAAGAAGTCGAAGAAAGTCTAAAACGCCTTCAAACCGATTATATCGATTTACTGCAAATTCACTGGCCAGATTCCACTACTCCAATTCACGAAACAATGGAAGCGCTTGAAACTTTGATTCAACAAGGAAAAATCAGAGCAGCCGGAGTTAGCAATTATAGCGCTTCACAAATTCAGGAAGCGCAAAAAACAATTCAATTAGCCTCAAACCAGGTTCCGTTTAGCATGCTGAATCGCAAAATCGAAACCGATTTGATTCCGCTAACAATTGCAGAAAATATCGGAATTATTGCTTACAGCCCAATGGAAAGAGGTTTATTAACCGGAAAATATTTCACAGATAGTAAACTAAAAGACAACGATCACAGAAATGGGTATTTTGGTCAGTTCGATCTTCAAAAAGTAAAAACTTTAGTAGAAGAATTGAGTTCATTGGCAAATGCAAAACACATTTCGATTTCACAATTGGTTTTACGCTGGACGACTTTACAAAAAGGAATCACAATCGTTTTGGCCGGCGCCAGAAACGCAGAACAAGCGATTTCAAATGCAAAAGCAATGGATTTTGATTTATCACTTTCAGAATTAGATTTCATCCATCAAGCTATTTCAAAAGTAAACTAAAAAAGTTTTTTAAACACATAGAAACATAGCTAATCACACTGTTGAAATGCATTTCACTTAGCCTAAAAACACATAGCTATGTGTGAGAAACTAGTTTCTTTCCACATCCTTTTTTAGCCAAAGAAAACTATGTTTCTATGCGTTTAAAATTACTCGCAACACATTTACAAAAACAATAAAAATAATTAGGGTGTGTCCCCGCAGAAAAAGCGGGGTCGGGCTATCCACAATATCTTTTTGTTTTTAAAGAAAAAACAAAAAGGATATTTGCTCCTATCCCTCACACTCACAATTTCATAAGAAGATTTAAAAACATGAAGAAAATATTTATCATCAACGGAAGTCAAAATTTCGCACATTCAGGCGGAAAATTCAACCAAACCGTTACCGACTGGACAATCGAATACTTAACAAACAGCAAGCAATTCGAAATAAAAACGACCGACATCAAACAAGACTTTGATCTTGACGAAGAAGTCGAAAAATTCGTGTGGGCTGATATTGTAGTGTATCACACGCCGGTTTGGTGGTTTCAATTACCCAATCTTTTCAAAAAATACATTGACGACGTTTTCACAGCCGGACACAACAAAGGAATTTACAGAAGCGACGGAAGAACCAGAACAAATCCGGACATCAATTACGGAACCGGCGGGCAATTACACGGACGCAAATATATGCTAACCACAAGTTGGAACGCACCTGCAACTGCCTTCACACTTCCGGGAGAGTTTTTTGAAGAAACATCTGTAGATGAGGGAGCTATGTTTGGTTTCCATAAAATGAATAAATTTGTAGGTATGGAAAAACTAAACGGTTTCCATTTCCATGACGTTGAAAAAGGTGCCACTGCCGAAAACATTGACATTTTTAAGAAAAACTATACCAATCACTTAGAGCAAATTTTTAAAACTTTATAACTATGATCTCTATTACCGCAATCATCAAAAGTAAAAAGGAAAACATCGAACAAGTTCGAAACATGGTTCATCATTTGGTTACCGAAACCAGAAAAGAAACTGCATGCATACGTTACGACCTGCATACAACTGAAAATGTTTTTATTATTTGGGAAGAATGGCAAGATCAGCCAGGGCTTGATTTCCACAACAATCAACCGTATTTACAGGATTTTATCAAACAAAGCGAAGACTTGGTTGCCTCTCCTATTCAGGTTTACAAAACAACACAATCATTATAAAAAGTTACAATAATTAGGCATCAATAAATTAACTTGCTTCTTATTTAATTAGTTAAACATGAGTAAATATCATCTTGCCGAAATTAATATTGCCAAAATGAAAGGAGTCACCATAAACGATCCAATCATGAAGGAATTTGTAGATAATCTTGATCTTGTGAACAAGTTAGCCGAAGACAGCGAAGGTTTTGTATGGAGATTGAAAGATGACAGTTACAATGCAACAAACCTGAACCCATATAACGACGAACAGATTATTGTGAATGTTTCGGTTTGGGAGAATATTGAAACGTTGGAACATTATATGTACAAAACCTTTCACAGTGAATTTTTAAGACGCCGTAAAGAATGGTTCCTAAAATTCGGAAAAGCAGCAACAGCAATGTGGTGGATTCCAAAAGGACATATCCCAACACTTGAAGAAGCCGTAGAAAAATTAGATTATTTACAGCAAAATGGTCCTTCACAATTGGTTTTTGATTTGAGGAATAAATTTCCTGCACCAAAACAAATTGCATAGTTTTCCGCCACGACCCGAGCGATAGCGAACAGGCGAAGCAATTCACGAATTAATTTAAATGCTTTGCGCATAGATTTAAAAAAATTAATTCGTGAATTCGTGGCGAAAAAAAAAACTACTTTATTCCTCCAAAAGCACCAAAACACATATTCTTGTGTAAAATTTCAACGCTTGTAAAGCCAACTTTCTTCATCAAATCCAATTGATAATTCATTGACCTTGGTGTATCTTCTTTTTCTATATAATCCAAAACTTTCTGACGGTATTCTGCTCCACTAATTCCTTCCAAGTAATCGCCGTAGCGTTGCCAGGTATATTCGTTTAATAATTCAGTATCCTGCGTTATCAAATCCGAAATCATAAAGCATCCGCCTGGTTTTAATAACTTAAATATTTTAGTAAAAGTCGTTTCCCAATCTTCATCATCTCTTAAATGATGTAAAACTGCTCCGGCTAAAATAATATCAAAATGATTTTCGGGTAAGTGAACTTCACGTATATCTCCGTGCTTTACTTCTACTTTTCCATTTGTTTCCGCAGAAACTCTTTCAAAAGCTTTGTTCAACATTGGCAAACTCAAATCAACCAAAGTACTATTCAAATTGGGCAATTTTGACAACATTTTCAAAGTATAATTCCCGGCACCACAGCCTATATCCAAAACATTTATGGCATTTGGAACAATCCTTTTAGAGGCTTCTGTAATTAATTCTAAAGAAATAGTAGCGTCAATTGTGGCCACTTGTCCGGTTTCTAAATTCGAAAATCGTTCGACATCATTATCAAAACGTTCTCTGATCTCTTCAATTGTTGATTTTTTCATAGTTTTCTTTGCTTTATTGATGGTACGCGGATGACGCGGATTTAAACTGATATGTGCTGGTTTTGTTATCCATTGAATCCATTACATTTTTTAAATGAGTAATTTAAACAATAAAATCTGCGCCAACCAGTTTAAATCCGCGTCATCCGTGTGCCATTATTTTTTTTTTGTAAAACTATCATTTTGATATATACTTCAAAAATACTTATTTTGTCACTTATTAATACTTAATAGGTATTTATGGAATTACGTCATTTAAAATATTTTTTGGCTGTAGCCGAAGAACTGAACTTTACTAAAGCTTCAGAAAAACTCTTTATCTCGCAACCGCCTTTGAGCCGGCAGATTATGGAATTGGAAGAAGAACTACAGGCGCGCTTATTTAATCGAAATAACAAAAAAGTAGAACTTACCGAAGCTGGAAAATATTTCGAAAAAGAAGTCAAATCACTTTTTCAAGATCTGGAACGCATTTCCGTTAAAACAAAAAAGATTGCCGAGAATGTTTCCGGCGAATTCAGAATTGCGTATATCAGTTCAATTTACTCTTCCGTTATTTCAGACTTGATCAAACAATTGAAAGAACAATTCCCATATGTAAATTTCAAATTATTTGAAGTTTCCACTACCAAACAAATTTTAGCTTTGGAACAAAGGAAAATTGATTTAGGTATTATTCGGTCACCAGTAAAGTCTCCTAAAATAAAATCGCAATTGTGGTTTAAGGATGGATTTTCTGTAGTTTATAATAAGAGTTTAATTCAAATTAAATCTGAAGAAGAGATTCCGAAACTAAAAGAGGAAACTTTTGTATTTTTCAATAAAGATTACGCACCACATTATCATGAAGTTTTGTTGGAACTTTGCGCCTTTTATGGCTTTGAACCAAAAGTCGTTCACGAATCAAACAACATTAATTCGATAGTACAGTTGGTCAAAAATGGTTTGGGAATTTCGATCGTTCCATCGAACATTGCGAAGAATAATCAGGATCCAGAAATTGGTTTTATTGAATTAAAAAAAGTCAATTTATTTACGGATGTTTCTTTAATAACTTCAAAAGAAGATGATTCTAAGATTACAAAATCTGCCGTTGATTTTTTGTTGAATTTTAAAAGATAATCGCGCAAAGTCGCAGAGTCGCAAAGTTTTTCCTCATTTTATGTCATTGCGAGGAACGAAACAACCACATTAGCTGAATAAGTTTTTGCTTTTCTAGCGTGATTGCTTCGTTCCTCGCAATGACAAACAGTGCGTTTAACTTACAACTTATAATAATAAAAAAAGCTTTGCGACTCTGCGCCTTTGCGCGATTAATAAAATATCCTGCCAATTTCACGTCAAAAAAGTTACAATTTATCACAAGTAAATTCCTTAAAAACAACGAACTTTTAAATACCTTAGCAAATTATAATTCTCGTTAAAAAAACAATAAAAATGGCTGAGCAATCTTCAATTATATGCCCAAATTGCGGGACACCAATCGATGTTAATGATGTTTTAAAACATCAATTGGAAGATAGTATCCGTAAAGAATTTCAACAAAAAGCCAATGCTCAAAGCAGAGAATTGGAGCTTAAAAATGAACAATTCGAAAAAGCCAAAGCCGACTTTGAAGCTAAAAAGAAACAGGAAAATGAACTTTTCGCTGAACGTTTAGAACGCGAAAAAAAGACAGCTGAAAAAGAAATTACCGAAAAACTAAAAACCAAACTCGAAGAAGAAAACAAGGATCGTTTGACCTTAATGGAAAAGGAACTTTCTGAGAAATCTGAGAAACTTCGCGAATTAAATAAAATGACGGGCGAAATTGCGAAACTCCAACGTGAAAAACTGGAAATGAAAGAAGCAATCGAAGCCGAGGCTCAAAAACAATTGAACGCTACTTTGGTTTTGGAACGCGATAAAATCCGCAAACAGGAAGAAGAAAAAAACGAGCTTAAAATAAAAGAATACCAAAAACAATCTGACGATCAGAAAAAGCTAATCGAAGAAATGAAACGCAAGCAGGAACAAGGTTCTATGCAGTTACAAGGCGAAGTAATGGAATTAGCCATCGAAGAATGGCTGGCGAATAATTTTCCGTTAGACAGTATTGATGAAATTAAAAAAGGAGCAAATGGTGCCGATTGTCTTCAGATTGTAAACACTCGCGAATTACAAAATTGTGGTTCTATTTATTACGAAAGCAAGCGTACCAAAGCTTTTCAGCCATCCTGGATTGAGAAATTCAAAAATGATATTCGAACCAAAAGAGCCAATATCGGTGTTTTAGTAACCGAAGTAATGCCAGCCGGAATGGACCGAATGGGAATGCGCGACGGTATCTGGATTTGTACTTATGAAGAATTTAAAGGTTTAAGCGCTGTTTTACGCCAGTCTTTAATTCAGGTAAGTCAGGCGGTTCAGGCGCAGGAAAACAAAGGTGATAAAATGTCGATGTTGTATGATTTTTTAACAAGCAATGAATTCCGTTTACAAATCGAAGGAATCGTAGAAGGTTTTACGCAAATGCAAGGCGATCTTGATGCCGAAAAAAGAGCAATGCAACGTATCTGGAAACAACGTGAAAAACAAATCGAAAAAGTAGTTCACAACACTTTAGGAATGTACGGATCGATTCGTGGTATCGCTGGAAACGCGGTTCAAACGGTACGTGCTTTAGAACTGGATTTTATTGAAGAAGACGCTGAAGATCCTAAGGAATTATTGGAATAACTTTTTTAAATTCCAATAATTTTAAATTCCAAATACCAATTTTCCGCGATGTATGTCATTCCGAGGAACGAGGAATCCCCGCAAGTAGCTCCGCACAGAAAGATTCCAATCTTTGTCGAGTTACTTGCGGGGATTCCTCGTTCCTCGGAATGACAAACTATTCGAAAATATCGGTATTTATAACTAATCCACCTTTCTAAACACCAACAATTTCCCTGAAGGATTCGAAAGCGTCAATCGGTTATCTCCAATTGAATAAGTGGTCGTACTTTGAAGTGCCTTGGTAAATTCACTCTCTTTATTACCCGGCGCGCAGGCCATTAAAGTCGAAATTACTTTGGTAAATCTTAATACGTCTTTTTCATAGAAAAGTGTTCCGCTGATTGAATTACATCCTCCAAAACCCATAAATGTGCTTTCCTGAGCATGAATTTCAATTCTTGGTAACTCTTTTTGATAATCGGCTATGAAAACTTTATAGCCATTTAATTCTTCCAAAACCCAAATATCGTGCAGGCGATAATCGGTAATATATTTTCCGCAGCCTTCGACTTTTTTAGACTGAAGCTCTGCATTGTTTTTAATTTCAATTGAAACTTTATAAGGCGAAATTGCTCCCGACATTGAATCCTGACAATCTACTTGCTGAATTGTAACTTTCGCTGTTGCCTGTTCGCTACTTAATTTATACATTTTTACATTCGCATCCATTGCTTTAATTGGTTCAACAGATGAAAAAATGATTTTCTCTTTGCCCGGAATCAGCGACGTAAAAATGGTTTGCTCCTTCCCTATTGTTATTCCCCAGAACGGTTCATTTCCGGTTGCTTTAAAATAGATGGTCATATCGGCTTCCTGAGTGCTTGATGCCGAAGCTGTTTCTTTTGAACCTGTTGACACAGGTTTACAGCTGATTATCAACGACGAGAAGAACAAAAATACAAGTATATTTTTCATGAGATTGCTATTTAAAATGAATTGAATTTTAAGATCCAAATTCAAAAATTGAATTGAATTTACGACAATTTTCTGAAATCCTTATTTAGAATCTTTTCAAATTTAAGAAAATGGGTACTAAAATCATAAATTTTAAAATGTTGGGAAACCGTCTGAAATCCGCACTACTTAAGAGATTACGATAAAATACGTATTAATTTTCATTGTTTTCTAACAAAAAATCAAATTGCATACGTATTTTTATAAGTATAAATACTTATATTTGCGTAGTAATACTTAATTAAAGAAATCATGATTAGAGTAATAGTAGTTGGAAACGGCATGGTTGGTTATAAATTTTGCGAAAAATTCATTGCAAAATCAGGACAGGAAAAGTATCAGATTACCGTCTTTGGTGAAGAGCCAAGACGCGCTTACGACCGTGTTCACTTAAGTGAATACTTTGGAGGAAAAACCGCAGATGACTTATCAATGTCAACTAGTGAATGGTACGCAGAAAACAATATTATTCTAAACACTTCTGAATTAATTACAGATATTAATCGTGAAGAAAAAACAATACATACGCATTTAGAAAAAACGCATACGTACGACTACTTAGTTCTTGCTACTGGATCTTCGGCATTTGTACCGCCAATAGACGGGGTTGAAAAAGAAGGGGTTTTTGTCTACAGAACGATCGAAGATTTGGATGCCATTATGGGGTATGCCAAAAAAATAAAGCAAAAAGGTGCGACAGAAGCTGCCGTTTTAGGTGGCGGTTTATTAGGTCTTGAAGCTGCAAAAGCGGTTCGAGATTTAGGACTGAATCCGCATGTGGTGGAATTTGCACCACGCTTGATGCCAAGACAATTGGACAAAGGCGCCAGCGACATGTTACAATCTAAAATTGAAGAATTAAATATTGGAATTCATCTTAACAAGGCTACACAATATATTGACGGAGCAGCCTGCATAACGGGAATGATGTTTGCCAACGAAGAATTGTTAAAAGTTGATATGTTGGTTATATCTGCAGGAATTAAACCTCGCGACGAATTAGCCCGAGTTTCAGGACTCGAAGTTGGCTTAAGAGGCGGAGTTGTGGTAAACAATCAGATGCAAACATCAGATCCTTCTATTTATGCGATTGGCGAAGTGGCTTTATACAATCAAAACATTTACGGACTTGTTGCTCCAGGTTACGAAATGGCCGATGTAGCTGCTGAGCAAATCTTAAATGGTTCTAAAACCATGAGAGAAACGATCGATATGTCGACACAATTGAAATTAATTGGTGTTGAAGTGGCGAGTTTTGGTGATCCTTTTATCGAAAACGACGATGTAACTGCGATTATTTATGAAAATAAATTATCTGGAATTTACAAAAGAATCAATGTTACGAAAGATTCTAAAACCTTATTAGGCGGGATTTTAGTTGGAGATTCAAGTGATTACAATTCTCTTTTTCAGATTTACAGCAACGCCATGGCTTTGCCGAAAAATCCGGAAGATTTGATTTTAGGATCAAGAGACGGGTCTGAAGGTTCAAGTTTAGGAAGTGTTATGGATCTGCCAGATACAGCCGTAATCTGCTCTTGCGAAAACGTAACAAAAGGTTCTATCTGTTGTTCACTTTTAGATGAAACCTGCTCTAGTTTTTCAGATGTTGTAAAACATACCAAAGCAACTTCGGGTTGTGGAGGCTGTAAACCAATGGTCTCTGATTTGGTAAAAGCCACTCAAAAATCACTTGGTAAAGAAGTAAAAGAGGTTATCTGCGAGCATTTTAATTATAACCGTCAGGAATTATTTGATTTAGTAAAAATCAATAAATATGAGAATTTCTACGATGTAATCGATCATCATGGAAAAGGTGACGGCTGTGAAGTTTGTAAACCAGTTGTTGCTTCTATTTTCTCTAGTATTTATAATGATACAGCCAACAAACACGTAACCACACAAGATACTAACGATAGATTTTTGGCTAACATTCAACGAAACGGAACTTATTCTGTTGTACCAAGAGTTGCCGGAGGGGAAATCACTGCAGAGAAATTAATAGTTATCGGAGAAGTTGCCAAACAATTCGACTTATATACTAAAATTACGGGTGCTCAACGTGTTGACTTATTCGGAGCGCATTTGAATGATCTTCCTAAAATCTGGAAAATCTTAATTGATAATGGTTTTGAAAGTGGTCACGCTTACGGAAAATCACTTCGTGCTGTTAAAAGCTGTGTCGGAAACGCATGGTGTCGTTACGGAATGGACGACAGCGCCGGATTTGCCATCGAACTGGAAAACAGATACAAAGGAATTCGTTCTCCGCACAAACTAAAAGGTGGTGTTTCAGCTTGTATCCGTGAATGTGCCGAAGCCCGCGGAAAAGATTTTGGTCTAATTGCTGTTGAAGGCGGATGGAATTTATACATCGCCGGAAATGGTGGAGCCAATCCAAAACACGCTCTTTTATTAGCTGAAAAAATTGATAAAGAAACGGTTATCAAATACATGGATCGCTTTTTAATGTATTACATCCGTACGGCTGGTCCGCTTATTAGAACCTCAACCTGGTTAGAAAAATTAGATGGTGGTTTAGAGTATCTGAAAGAAGTAATTATTGAAGATAGTTTAGGCCTTTGCGAAACTTTAGAAGCTGAAATGCAAACTTTAGTTAACACTTTTGAATGCGAATGGAAACAAGTATTAGAAAAACCAAGATTATTAAAACGTTTCAACCATTTTGTAAACTCTGAAGAGAAAGATGACAATGTTGTTTTTGTCCCGTTAAGAGATCAAAAAGCGCCAAAAGCGTGGTCGTAAAAAAGTTTTTTTAATCGCGCAAAGACGCAAAGTCGCAAAGTCAAATTATAAAAACTTAAAGAAAAAAAAATTAGCGCCTTTGCGTCTTTGCGAGAAATTTTCGTCCTAAAGGAATAAGCTCCAAAAAAAAGAAAAAAATATCACAAACGTTTGCTGTCCTCTTACCCTCTTTTTTACTGCGCCATCAAACTCTCTTGATTGTAAAAAGAGGGATAAGAAACAGGAACAAAAAAATGCTCAAAATGGAAGAAATCTTAAGTCAATACGAAACAGTACATCCAAACGATGCTACAATTTGGTTCAAAGCCGGAAAAGTAGAAGATTTTCCAACCAACCGCGGAGGCTGTATCAAATACAAAAACAAGCAAATTGCGATTTTCAATTTTACACGCCGCAACGAATGGTACGCTTGTCAAAATGCCTGCCCGCATAAAATGGAAATGGTTTTGGCCAGAGGAATGACAGGTTCAACAGATGATATTCCGAAGATTGCCTGTCCAATGCACAAAAAAACCTTTTCATTGGTTGATGGTTCAAACTTAAATGGAGATGATGATTTAAAAATTGCAACGTATCCAATAAAAGTTATTGAAGACGAAGTGTTTGTTGGGTTTGTGGATTAATTATACAATTGCGGTTACTCAATCTTGTCATTCCGACGAAGGAGGAATCCCCGCAAGTTGCTCCGCACAGAAAATCGCCAATCTTTGTAGAGTTACTCGCGGGGATTCCTCCTTCGTCGGAATGACAAACTAGACGAAAATATTCTTATAAAAATGATTGCCCTAGCCCCGATAGAAGTGGAAATCCTTTTGTGGCGGGGTTCGCCACAAAAGATTACTTCACTTAATTTTATTTTATTTCGGAGTTCAGTGAACTTCGTTTGAAACGGATAGCGGGATTAGCTCCTGAAAATAATTAAGCTTTAAAACTAAATTCAGTATATTTGAAATCTATTATCTGACCAAAAATGAACACACCTTTTCAAAAAGCAAGCGAATGGATTGATGCTGAAAATGCTCAGGATCCAAATATCGAAATCGACCAAAACAACGAAAATCCTAAAGAATTACTCTATTCTAACAGGATGTACGAAAGGCTGATGCAATTCGAGCCCGAAGCTTCAGAAGAAGTTCAGATCGCCTCAAAAGCACAACACATTTGCCGATGGAAAGTCGCTCGCGAATCGTACCCAATGGATCGAGTGGGCTACTTGAGATGGAGAGAAGAATTGAAAAAATTTCATGCTAAACTTACTGCAGAAATCTTAGAAAAAGCAGGATATAATCAAGATTTTATTGACCGCGTTTCTTTTTTAATCGAAAAGAAATTACTTAAAAAAGATGCCGAAACACAATTGCTTGAAGATGTTATCTGTTTGGTGTTTTTAGAATATTATTTAGATCCTTTTGTGCACAAACATGATGAGGAAAAGCTAAAAAATATCATCAAAAAAACCTGGGATAAAATGTCGGACAAAGGACATCAGGAAGCCCTAAAAATCAACTATTCTGAAGAAAACTTAAACTTGATAAAAGCATCTTTAGGGTTGTAATCTGATTTTATGAAAAAAAGCAATCAGGAAACTGCAGATAAAATTACTTTCAAAAATTTACGTCGTCTGTATTTTTTTGCACTCTGGACTATTGCTGTAACCATAATTATAAGTCAGGTTTTAGTTCAATACAATTTAAAACAACAGCTTAGCGATTCTAAAATCATTAATATTTCAGGAAAGCAGAGAATGCTGAGCCAGAAAATTGTCAAAGAAGTTTTGATTTTACATTATGTTTCTGATACCGCTTCTCAAAAACAAATTTCCCATTTAAAAAACGTTTTATCTGTTTGGAAAAACAATCAGAATTCACTTGAAAATGGAAGTGATAGCCTGGCTTTTCCGAAAGAAAAAAGCGAAACGCTTGATAAATTATACCTTGAAATAAAACCTAGTTTCACCAATATTGTAGAAACAACCGATTTATTTCTGCTGAATCTAGAGCAAAAAAACAACTTAGCAACAAATCAAAAACTGGTTGAAACCATTCTGAAAAACGAAGGTCTTTTTCTCTCGAAAATGAATCAGATTGTGAGTCAGTACGATCTGGAAGCGCACGAAAAAGTCACCGAACAACGCAGAATCGAATATTGGATTTTTGCCTTTACCCTATTGGTTTTGCTTCTGGAGTTTTTCTTCATCTTCAAACCTACTAACAAAAAAATCGAGCGACTGATTGCCAAACTTTTATCTTCTGAAAAGAAAGCTTTAAAACTCGCTTACGACACCGAGATTATAAGTGAGATAAAAGAAAACTCCGTAAAAGAATTAAAATCCCTGAATTATGCCATGGAAAATACGCTGCTCTATTGCCGTATTGCGCCTGATGGTTCCATCATTCATATTGGAGAAAAATTTGCTAAACTTTTAAATTATACCAAGTTTTCTTCCAACAAAAAATTCTCAGAAGTGCTAACTACCGACGAGAAAGAACAACTGAATATTGATCGTATTATTTTCGAAAAACAGCGCAGCGGATGGCAGGGCGAAATTAATATTGTCAATAAAGAAGGTCAAAATATTTGGCTGGATTTATCAATGGTTCCGGTTACGATTAAAAAAGATGAATTAGAACTTTTAATTGTTTGTTTCAATATTACAGAACGCAAAAAAGCACAGCGTGAAGTCGAACGTCTGAATATCGAAAACAGTACCGAAAAAATCAATCAGCAAAAGGTTATTTCGAGTAAAATTGTTGAGAATCAGGAAAACGAACAAAACCGAATTGCCAAAGAAATCCATGATGGAATTGGGCAAATGTTAACGGGTTTGAAATTCAGTTTAGAGAGTATCAATCTGGACGACAAGGAAAAATCGGCTCAAAAAATTGAATATCTAAAGAAATTATCGCTCGATATTATCAAAGGCGTTCGCACCGCAACTTTCAATTTAATGCCTCCGGAATTAAGCGATCATGGAATTGTTTCATCTCTGGCAAAACTGACTCAGGAACTTTCTAAACTAACCGGAAAAGAAATCCTGTTTTACAATAAAACCGATTTTAGCCAACGTTTGGATTCTTTGATCGAAATCAACATCTACCGCCTTACTCAGGAAGCCATTAATAATGCCATTAAATACGCCGAATCATCGCATATTATTGTACAGCTGTCGCACAGCAATTCTTTACTAAGTATTATTGTAGACGACAATGGTAAAGGTTTTGATGTAGCCGCTGTCGATAAAAAACGCAACAGCGAATCCGGAATGGGAATGTTGTTTATGAAAGAAAGAATTCAATATATAAATGGGCGCGTTTTCTTCAAATCGATTCCGGGTGAAGGGACAAGGATTACTTTTAATATACCAATTTGAATAATTAGATAATTTGCCAATTAGATAATTAGATAATTTCCCGTTGTATATATCAATGACACGCGAAACTCCGCAATCAAAATCTCCAATCTTTGTCGATCCACAAGTGTGATCTCTCCTTCGTCGAGATGACAAGTTTGCGCAAAAAAATAACCAAATAACAAAGTTGTTTTCACATTATCTAATTATCTAATTGCCACATTATCTAATTAAACAATTCTCACATTATCTAATTAAACAATTCTCACATTATCTAATTATCTAATTGACCCATTATCTAATTTAAAAAATTACGTATATTAGCATCTTCTTTATAGATGAATATACGTAAAAATTCAGAATCAAAATTAAGTAAAATATGAGTGCTACTATTCGAGTTGTCCTGGCAGATGATCATGTATTTGTAAGAGATGGAATAAAATCTTTACTGGAAAACGAAGCAAACATTGAGGTTGTGGGCGAAGCTATTGATGGTGCCGATGCTCTTGAAGTTGTCGCTGACAGTAAACCCGATTTACTTATAGTAGATATTCGTATGCCAAACTTAACCGGTATCGAGGTAGTAGAAAAACTTAGAAGCGACAATAATGAGGTAAAAATCATTATGCTTTCGATGCATGAATCAGAGGAATACGTATTAAAATCAATAAAAGCCGGAGCCGATGGTTATTTATTGAAAGGTTCAAGCAAAGAAGAATTTCTAAAGGCCCTTCATACTGTTGCTGCAGGTGGAAAATATTTCAGTGGAGATATTTCCTCTATACTTATTGGACAATTGACAAACTCTTCTGCTTCATTAGAACCTAAGCAAAATTTAGGTGAAGAAATGATGATCACCAAAAGAGAAAAAGAAATCCTGACACTTTTATTATCCGGAAAAGGAAACAAAGAAATTGCCGAAGCTCTTGATATCAGCAAGCGTACTGCAGAAGTACATCGTTTTAACCTGATGAAAAAATTGAAAGTAAAAAATCTAATGGAACTTTCTAATAAAGCGACTGAGTATTCCTTACTATAGAAAACTACGTATAATTACGTAATTATTTTTCAAAAACTGCGAAAACGCAGTTTTTAACTACGTTATAGTACTTATTTTTGTTAAAAAATATAAGTGCTATGAAAATTACAAACTCACTCTCGCAATCACACAAAATTTTATTCTTAAATACCCTGGCTTTTACCGTGTGTTTCGCCTGTTGGACTTTAAATGGTGTTTTAGTAACCTTTTTAGTAGATAATGGTATTTTTCACTGGAGCGTTGTTCAGGTGGGCTGGCTGCTTGGAATTCCAATTCTAACCGGATCTATTATGCGTTTGCCAATTGGTATTTTGACGGATAAATTTGGCGGAAAATATGTTTTTTCACTGTTACTCCTACTCTGCTCGATTCCGTTGTTTTTATTGCCTCTTGCAGATAGTTTTATAACATTCGCTTTACTAAGCTTTTTATTCGGAATGGTCGGTACGAGTTTTGCCGTGGGTATTGGATATACTTCTATCTGGTATCCTAAAGAATGGCAAGGACGCGCTTTAGGAATCTTCGGAATGGGAAATGCCGGTGCTGCAATCACTACTTTTTTAGCACCATCCTTATTGAATCATTTTGCTATCCAAGATCCTCAAAACGGCTGGAAAATATTGCCTGTAATCTATGGTGTAGCATTGGTCGTTATTGGAATTGCCTTTTTAATATTCGCTAAGAACAAAAAAATAGAAAACAATACCAAAAGCGTTTCTCAAATGCTTCAGTCTTTAAAATCTGCCCGAGTTTGGCGATTCGGAGCATATTACTTTTTAGTTTTCGGATGTTTCGTGGCGTATTCACAATGGTTGTTGCCAAATTTCATGAACGTGTATCAAACGAGTTTGGTAATGGGCGGATTGTTTGCAACGCTTTTCAGTTTACCATCGGGTGTTATCAGAGCTTTTGGTGGCTATTTATCAGATAAATTTGGAGCACGAAAAGTGATGTATTGGGTTTTGAGTTCTTCTGTTGTTTTAAGTGCTTTATTAATGATTCCGAAAATGGAAATCACAACTACAGGACCAGGAGTTTTGGCTACCAAAAAAGGAACGATTACAGAAGTTTCAAATGAAAAAATAAAAATTGGCGATACTGACTTTGCTGTTGCTCAAAAAAAGGAAAATGATACCGAAGATGCTATTTTTCCAACCAAAACTTCCTGGCAGCAAGTTGTAGTGCAACAAAACCAAACAGTGAAGAAAAAAGAGCTTCTGGCTAAAGGAATCACGGTAATTAAATTCGATGCCAATATGTGGGTTTTTCTTGTATTAGTAATTTTAATTGGAATTTCGTGGGGGATTGGAAAAGCAGCGGTTTACAAACATATTCCAGAATACTTCCCGACAGAAGTGGGTGTTGTTGGCGGAATGGTTGGCATGATTGGTGGATTAGGCGGTTTCTTTGGACCGATTATTTTTGGCTACCTATTAACTTCAACCGGAATCTGGTCTAGTTCATGGATTTTCATTCTTGTTTTTTCCGCTATTTGTTTGATTTGGATGCATTATACCATCACTAAAATTATGAACGAAAAACAACCTATTTTATCCCGTGTTATTGATCGTAATTAATGTCTTCTTCCTTATCAAAATTATGACATTTGTCAGTTAAAAAATAATCCGATTCCTATAATATTGCGACTTATTTTAATAAATCACAATATGAAAAAATCAGGAATAATTCTTTTAGCGATGATGGGGATGATCACAGCAGGTGTACAGGCACAAGAATTAGAGGCAAATTTACAAATCAGACCCCGTTTTGAATATCGAAATGGGTACAGAACACTTTTACCAGAAGGTCAGGAAGGTACGTCTCAAATTTCGCAGCGTTCGAGATTAAATTTTAATTACAAGCAAGACCAGTTAAGTACAAAATTAACGTTGCAAAATATCAGAACCTGGGGAGATGTTCCTACCACAACACTTGCTGATAAAAATAGCATTGCCCTTTTTGAAGCCTGGGCGCAATATGATATAACTGAGAAATGGAGTGCACGTATAGGCCGACAATTATTAGCCTACGATAATCAACGTATTATGGCCGAAATGGATTGGGCACAACAAGGACAAAGTCATGATGCAGTAGTGGTTTCTTTTCATCCTGAAAATCATCAATTGGATTTAGGAGCAGCTTATAATTCAACTGCAGAAAATATCATTCAGACGCCCTATACGGTGACAAATTACAAAGCGATGCAATATGCATGGTATCATTCTAATTATGAAAATTTTGGTGCCAGCTTATTGTTTTTGAATACAGGTTATGAATACGCAAATACGCAAGCAAAGTTATTGGTTGATTACAAACAAACTTTTGGAACGTATCTAACGTACAAAACCAAAAAAATTGACACAAATCTTGGTCTGTACGGTCAAACCGGAAAAAGTGCTGACAAACAAGTAAGCGCCTGGTATACCGGAGGTAGTTTTGGATATACTGTAACCGATTCTTTTAAAGCTTGTCTAGGTTACGAATTTTTATCAGGAAAAGACACAAACGATAAAAGTACTGTCATCAAATCTTTTTCTCCTATTTTCGGTAACAATCATGCTTACAATGGCTTTATGGATTATTTTTATGTGGGTAATTACCAAAATACAATGGGTTTAGAAGATGCTTATTTAAAACTGAATTATACCAGCAACAAATGGCAATTTGCTTTGATTCCACATGTATTTAATACTCCAAATAAAATTGTAAACCCAATTAAAAATGAAGAATTGAAACATTATTTAGGAACTGAAATTGATTTTACAACCGGTTATAATTTCAAAAAAGACATTACACTTACGGGAGGTTATTCTCAAATGTTTGGCTCTAAAACGTTGGAATTTTTAAAAGCTGGTGACGCAGGTCATACCAACAATTGGGCGTGGATGATAGTTTCTGTGAATCCCAGAATTTTTAGTTGGAAAAAATAGTTTTTCTTTAAAATTAAGTTAGATATTTTACCCTTTTCCTATTTCGGAAAAGGGTCTTTTTTTTTCTCTTAATAAATTGTTATTATTTGCTTTAATTAATTATATTTGAATCGATTATGAACCCCCAATTCTATCCAAATGAAACAATTTTTAAAACTATCTATGTTGACATTTTTTGTCACACACACTGGCATTGGTCAAAAATTCAATGACACTTTAATTTCAAAAAACTCAGAAATTAATTTTGCAAAAACACAAAAAAGAGGAATTAAAAAAAACAACATTATTTATTATGTTGAAAACGATCTACAAACCATATCTGCCTACAAAGGAAGCAAATTGAAATGGCAAACTAATGTAATTTCTATTTGCGGAAAACCAAAAAATGGAAATCCAGAAATAAGATATGTAGGCTATAATACAGACAAATTGCTTATCGTTATGGGAAAACATAACTTTGCAGAAATTGACATCAATAATGGTATAACAAAACTTGTGGGTTAAGATTAAAAAGTTCAAAGCTATATTTAATCCAATCTTCTAAAATATACATTTTCAATTTACCCTTTTTCAGTTTTGGAAAAGGGTATTTTTTTTATTTGCATAAATTATTTTGCAGTTTTTATTGATATATTTGGTATATGAAGAGAATTATAAAAGTAATATTCATGCTAGTAGTTATTCTTTTTTCTAGCTGTGAAAAGAAAGTTACAGATTTAGAATTTGAGAAAAATGTAATGACTGAAATTTTCCCAAGTTTAATCGATTCAACTTGTATTGATATAAGATTATATACCAATTTTCCACCAGAATACGGAGAATCAATATATGATAAAACAGGTCATTATATTGGCGTTGACAGCACAAAAGCTACGAAAGAACAGGAGCAAAAATTGTTAGAATGGAAAATCAATACAGAAAAAATTAAGAAAGACACTTCTAAAATTATTGTTGCATTTGATCCAGTTATAAAAGACAGCCATGAAGACCTCAATAAAGATTTTCAAAAACACTTCAAAACGCAGATCGTCAAATTAAAAGACAAAAACAGTGAATACCTGTTTGAATTTGAAAACATTAAACTTCACAATAAATTTGCACTTAAAAATATTTCTCAATTTCCAAAAGAAAGGGGTGTAATTTGGCAAACTAAATACAACTTTCTATTTTCAGGAGTGGTTTTTTTTTCAAGAATACAATTCGATAAGGATAAAAAATTCGGAATATTAGATGGTGGTTTTGCTTGCGGAAGGCTTTGTGGACAAGGATTTAGAATTTATATTAAAAAAGTCAATAATAAATGGATTATTGATGAAGTTGAAGGAACTTGGATTGCCTAATCTTTTATTCTCTTTTTAATTTTTTTTATAAATGAAACTCATAAACTGGAATTGCAACATGGCGTTCAGAAAAAAGGCAGCATTCATTCTGCCGTACAATCCTGATATTGTCGTAATTTCTGAGTGTGAAAATCCTGAAAAACTAAAATTCCCAGCCGACACAAAATTACCAACAGATATTCTTTGGTATGGTACAAATCCGCATAAAGGTATTGGCGTTTTTTCTTATGGTGAATATCGGTTTCGATTGCTCGATTGTCATAATCCGAGCTTTAAAAACATTCTTCCTATTGCCGTTTCTGGCGGAACAATTGACTTTACTTTGTTTGCAGTTTGGGCCAATAATCCTGAAGATAAAGACGGACAATACGTCACTCAGGTCTGGAAAGCCATCAATTATTACGAAGATCTAATTAGAGAGACCAAAACGATTTTAATTGGTGATTTCAACAGCAATACCATTTGGGACAAACCACGTCGGGAAGGAAACCATACTACAGTGGTAAACAAACTCGAAGCAAAGAAAATCTACAGTACCTATCACAAATATTTCAATCAAATTCAGGGTAAAGAAGAGCATCCTACTTTGTATCTTTATCGTCATGAAAACAAACCTTATCATCTGGATTATTGTTTTGCATCAAATGATTTTATAGAAGTCCTGGACCATGTTGAAATTGGAACTTATCACGACTGGACGATGCACAGTGACCACAAGCCTTTAATTATTAACTTTAATCTATAAATAATGAATGACACCTGGACGGAAAGATGGAACGACCGCTACAGCAACGAAGAGTTTGCATATGGCGAAGAACCCAATAATTTCTTTAAAGAACAAATCGAAAAATTAAATGCCGGAACGATTCTTTTTCCTGCCGAAGGCGAAGGCCGAAATGCTGTTTACGCTGCCAAATTAGGCTGGGAAGTTGCTGCTTTTGATATCAGCGAAGAAGGAAAAAACAAAGCTTTAAAACTCGCTGAAGCCAACAATGTAACCATCGATTATAAAGTTGGAGCATTAGAAACGCTAAATTATCAACCTCAACAATTTGATGCCATTGCTTTGATTTACGCTCATTTTCCAGCAGAAATTAAATCGGCTCTTCATAAAATGCTTGAAACTTATTTACGAAAAGACGGTATTATTATTTTTGAAGCTTTCAGCAAAAAACATTTAGAATATCTGGCAATAAATGACAAAGTTGGCGGACCAAAAGATATTGAATCTTTATTTTCAATTGAAGAAATAAAAGCCGATTTCCCAAACTACGAAATCATTCAATTGGAAGAAACAGAAATCGAACTGAATGAAGGTTTGTTCCATAACGGAAAAGGTTCTGTAATTCGATTTGTTGGAAGGAAAAAATAAAACTTAATGTTGAGACGCAAATCTTTGCGTCTCAACAGAACATCTCAATTTAATTCTCTTTAATTTTTATATTTCATTCCCATATCTTCAATAGAGAATTTGTCTGTCAATAAATGCAATAATTTATCTCTTAAAGCTATATATTCAGGCATTTTTACGATTTCTATTTTGTTTCTTGGCCTTGGCAAATGCACTTCTACAATTTCTCTTATCGTTGATGCCGGACCATTATTCAACACCACAATTCTATCCGATAAAAACAAAGCCTCTTCAATATCATGCGTGATCATAATGATTGTTTTTTCTCTGTTGTCTAAATTCCATAATTTCAAAACTTCTAATTGCATTGATCCTTTGGTTAAGGCATCTAAAGCTCCGAAAGGCTCATCCAAAAGCAATACTCCCGGATTAATCGCAAAAGCTCTCGCAATGGCAACACGTTGTTTCATTCCGCCCGAAAGTTGCCCTGGTAATTTATCTTTATGTTCAAACAAATTGACCATTTTAAGATTCTGAATCACAATCTCGTGTTTCTCTTTTTTAGAACAATTCATAACCGAATCAACAGCCTGAAAGATGTTCTGTTCTACCGTTAACCAAGGCAAAAGCGAATAATTCTGAAAAACAATTCCGCGATCCGGTCCCGGCCCTTTTATCTTTTGATTGGCTAATTCTACTGAACCTCCAGTTGGTGTCAGCATCCCGCCAATAGCATTCATAATAGTCGATTTTCCACAACCCGAATGCCCGATAATCGAAATGATTTCTCCTTTTTGAATGGATAAATTAATATCACGAACAGCAATGTATTTCCCTTTTGGAGTTGGAAATGATATCTCTAAATTTTTGATTTCTAAATAACTCATGGATTTTGATTTTAGATTGTTGATTTTAGATTTGGGAGGGTTTCAAGTTTCAAGTTTCAAGTTTGAAAACCTTTGTCCCTTTGCAACTTTGAACCTTTGCACCTCTGATTAAGCTTTATAAGAAACTTTATTTTCTATAAACGTGAAGAATTTATCGAATATCAAACCCACTATTCCGATGATAATAATGGCTGAAATTACTTTTTCAAGACTTAAGGCGTTCCAGCTGTCCCAAACGAAGAAACCAATTCCGGCTCCGCCTGAAAGCATTTCTCCGGCCACAATTACCAGCCAGGCTACGCTAATACTCAAACGTAATCCGGTTATAATGTGGGGCAAACTAAACGGAATTAATATTTTGGTGAGATAACGCATTTTTGAGAAACCGAATGCCTTTGCTACATTTTTATGATCTTGGGGGATAGAGGCAATTCCGAAGGAAGTATTGATTAAGGTTGACCATAACGAGGTAATGAAAACAATAAATATAGTCGCCATACCCGTATCTTTAAAAACGACCAATCCTATTGGAAACCATGCCAAAGGCGAAACCGGTTTTAAAAGCTGCACAATTGGATACATAATTTGTTTGCAAATCGTGCTCGCTCCCATCAAAATCCCAATTGGGATTGCTACTAATGAACCTAATAAAAAGCCCAATAAAACGGTTTTTATAGAATTGAATAATTGCAGTCCGATTCCTTTATCATTCGGTCCATAATCGTAAAAAGGATCGCTTAACATTTCTTTCAAAACGGTAAAAGTAGCCAATGGTCCAGGAAGTGCATCTTTCGTATAAACACTCAATAAACTCCAAAAACCAATAAATAAAGCGATTCCGATTCCTGCAAACGCAGTTGATTTTAGTTTAATGGCAATTGCATTTAAAATCAATTTTAATTTCTCATTTCTTACCGTATCAATCGCGGTGTTTTCCATCAAAACTTCTGTTTGATCCGCGATATCGTTTAGCGTTAAAGTATCTTTATTAGACATGATATTCTGATTTAAATTTGACAATTATGTTAGGGATTTTTCGCCACGACCCGACCGAAGGAAAGAGACGAAGTAATTCATGAATTTATTTTAGCACTGAATAGAAAAACTAATTCGTGAATTCGTGGCGGAAAAAATTATTTTTTAACCACTTTTAAATAAGCTGCGGGATTTGAAGGATCAAAAACCGTTTTATCCATTGTTAGCGAGAAAGGCTTCATATCATCATTTGGTACTTTTACTTTCATGCTTTTCGCCACTTCTTCGTATAAATCCTGTAGAATCAATTTATCGGCAATTGCTTTATAATTTGGCGCTTCTTTCAAATAGCCAAATCGAACATATTGCGCCATAGCCCAAATAGCATATGATTTTCTAGGATAATTCACCAGACCGCCTTTGTAAAACAACATATAATCTTTGGCATAAACTTCCGTTCCCTGATTACAGCCCAAATCGTAATTCCCCATTAATCTATTTTCGATAACATCTGCGGGAGCGTTTACATAAGGGGCTTTTCCAATTATTCCAGCCGCTTTTTTACGATTAGCAGGATTATCCAGCCAAATACAGGCTTCTAAAACGGCTTTCATCACTTTTACAAGATCGGTTCTTCTTTTCTCGCTGAATTCTTTATTCACAACCAAAGCTTTTTCAGGATGGTCTTTCCAGATATCTTGTGAAGCTACTTGCGTAAAACCAATTCCCTGTTTCACTGCAACACCACCCCAAGGTTCTCCTACACAATACCCATCCATATTTCCCACTTTCATATTCGCTACCATTTGCGGAGGCGGAATCGTAATAATTTTAGATGTTTTTTGATTTACGCCCGCAATGGCCATCCAGTTTCTTAACCATAAATCGTGTGTTCCTCCCGGGAAAGTCATGGCAAAAGTCACTTCCTTCTCCGCTTTAAGTTTGGCCGCCACGACAGGTGCAATTTTATTCATTTGTTTGAAACCTACTTTTCCACAAAAATCTTTTGAAAGTGTAATCGCCTGGCCATTTACATTCAGCATCATAGCGATTTTCATTTCAGAACCTGCTTTTCCTCCTACCCCGGTGTAAACCGAAAACGGCATTGAATACAGACAGTGCGCTCCGTCTAATTCGCCGGTTAAAATTTTATCACGAACATTGGCCCATGAAGATTCTTTGGTTACCACTACTTCGACTCCGTATTTTTTAAACAATCCTAATTCTTTTGCCATTACAATTGGAGAACAATCCGTTAGCGGAATAAACCCGAGTTTTACTGGATCATTCTGAGCTGATACTTCCGAAAAAGAAACGGCTAAAACGAGTATTAAAGTCAGTACTATTCTTTTAAAAACTTCTGTTGTATTTGTCTGTATTTTTTTCATTTTTAAGAAATTTAAAAGTTATTGGTTTTTATTTTTTAGCTAAAAAATTAGGTTTGATATTTAGCATTACATAAGCAAATTGTGGACTTAAATCGGCATTGGCAACATTTTTAACCGCTGCAGAAGCCATAGAGTTTGTAGCTTTCATGAAAGAATAACCTGCTTCGATATTGATGATTTTGGTTAGGTTGTATTTTACAAGTAGATCCAGTTCAGTTCCTAAATAAGAGTTTAATTTTCCGCCAGCGCCATTAGATAAAGTGTTAGCCGATTCAAAACCGTGGATATCCAATGCGAAACTTAAATTATCTTTGGCGTTATATTTTATTTTGAAGAAGTAATCCAGTAAACCTTGTTTTCCAAAGCCGTTTGCAGCATAAAAATAATCCATGCTTCCCCAGAATTTGTGAGGGGTTCCGTAAAGAGGATCAAATCGATTGTCTTTTGAATCAGCTGTAACAGTTTTTGTTCCGTCATCACCCGATAAAAAATCAACTCCAGGGCCGATAAACAATTTTCTTCCTACTTGTAAAGTTGATGTAATCGAAAACAAATTGGCGTTTAATGATCTTCCATCTTTATTTTTTCCACCTTGGTAATAGTAACTACCTGTCAAATTTAATTTTCTCGTCACATTGGTATTGAAGTAAACTCCGGTTGTATTTCGGCTCCAAACTCCAGTTCCGTTTACTTTAGTAGTTATTGGCGGAGTTCCTGCGGTTACTAAAGTATATTTATTAAAATCATCTTTGAAGAATAAAAAAGACAAGTCACCAAAGAAGAATTTTTTCCCCACATAAGCATATTGAAATGATTTATACATCGTCCCAATTCCGTTAGTTCCTGCACCGTAAGCCGGATTTGTGCCATTATAAATTGTTCCTGCATTATTTTCTTTATTCTGATTGAAAGCGGCTCCAACATCAGCAATCCAGCCTTTATTAGCGAATTTAAAAATGATCGCATCGTGGCGTCTCCCCTGTTGTAACCAGTCTAAACTCCCCAAGACCTTCTGATCGTCATAAGAAATTTCCTGACGTCCTGCTTTTATAGACAGATTCTGAATCGTACTTACCGTATCATTCAAAAAAATCTCAGCCCAGGCTTCGTGCAATATAATTCCGTTATTCGCTTCTGTTGTTGTTCTGTTGATCGAAGAAGCATCTTGTCCCCAAACGCGAACGTCTTGTACTGCGGTAAATATTTTAAATCTATATCCGGAATATCCGGCATTTAATCTTGTTCTCTGGCTTGTAAACAACGCAGCTTTATCTCCTTCTTGTTGAAGAGTCCCTTGTCCGGCGCGCATTTCAACTCGGTCTCTTAACTGACCTGTAAGTGTAAATTGCGCTTGTGCTTCATAGCTTCCAAACATGGTAAGTAAAAATAACAATAAAATAGATTTTGAAAATTTTGATGAAAAAATAGTGCTGTGTTTTTTTAATATAAGGTTGGTTAATTTGCTCATAATAATTTGTTTTGATTTGTATGAAGCAAATTTATATACGTATAAATACTTAAGTACAATACTTATACCATGTTAAAACATTTTTTTTAACCCATAAAAAGCGTTTGAAAGTCAATTTGTTTTCTGCGTTTTCGCATGAATTTGGGATTAAGTCCCGTGAAATAAGAGATTTTTGAGGTATACGTAATTTACTTAGGAGAATTAGATGATTTGGCAATTAGATAATTTTTGGAAGAAAGAGAATAGAGCAAAGAAGCAAGAGGCAAGAATAAAGAGTATAGAATAAAGAATATAGAGAAAAGAGGAATGGATTTGTATCTATTATGGGTACAAACGTGAAACTTGAAACTTGAAACCTGAACTTGAAACCTGAACGTGAAACTTGAAACTTGAAACAAAAAAAACTAAAAATACTTATGTTCCATTATTTCTGACTGGAGCTTTGGAATGGCGAGGATGCCAATTCTTTTTCCTACGGTTTTTATTAGCGACTCTTTTTTAAGGCTTGAAAGCACTCTAATCACTTGCTCTTCAGTAGTACCGGCGAAGTCTGCTATTTCTTTTCTTGACAATTCGATATCAATTAAGCCGTTCATTTGGCCGAATTTTCTGTGGATGTATAATAGCAAATCGATTACGCGTTCACGTACATTCATGTGGGCGATTTTACGGATATTGTTCTCGCTTTTATTGAGTTCATCGGCATAAAACAACATTAAAGCGTATGTAAATTCGGGAACGTTTTGAAGAATCTCCATCATGGTTTCATTGCTGAAATTGCACAAAACTGTATCTTCTAAAGCATAAGCACCAATCAGATAACGTTTGCTGGTTCCGAAACCACGAAAGCCAATTGTGTCGCCATTTTTAGTAAGGCGAACAATCTGCTCACGGCCGTTAATTCCGGTTTTAACCGTTTTGACTTTTCCTTTACAAATAAAATAAAGTCCCTGAATTGGAGCGCCTTCGATGATAAACTGCTGCGTTTTTTTACAAACAAAACTATGTTTCTTCTGAACATATTGTTTCATTTGCTCCAGATGCAGATGTTTTTTAATAAAACAGTTTTCGTTCGCGCAGGAATAACAAATGGCTTGCTCTTCTTTCATGAGTCCTAAATTTTAATCGATTTAAAAACTAATTTGTTGTTCCTCATTTATTTCATCAAAAATAGAAAAATAATTTCAAAAAATAAGTATTTATACGTAAAAATACTTATTTTTGTCTAAGTCAAATACGTGAGGCACTTAGGACTGGGCATAATTACTATAGTTGTATTTAAAAAAGAAGCTGTAATGCAAAATACCAAAATCAAAACTACCTGTTCATATTGTGGCGTCGGCTGCGGAATTATCGTCACCAATGACGCCAAAAATGGTGTGATGGTTACGGGCGATAAAGATCATCCGGTAAATAAAGGAATGTTGTGTTCTAAAGGAATGAACTTGCATTACGTAGTCAATGATACTTCTGACCGAATCTTATATCCTGAAATGCGCGGCAGCAAATCCTATCCGCTGGAACGCGTGAGCTGGGACACTGCTCTTGATCGCGCGGCAGCAGTTTTTACTTCTATCATAAAAAAACACGGACCTGACAGCGTTGGGTTTTATATATCTGGCCAATGTTTAACAGAGGAATATTATTTGGTCAATAAACTGGTAAAAGGTTTTTTGAAAACCAATAATATCGATACCAATTCGAGACTTTGCATGAGTTCTGCGGTTGTGGGTTATAAAAAGACTTTTGGAGAAGATTCTGTGCCAATTGCTTATGACGATATCGAACTGGCAGATACTTTCCTGATTACCGGAGCCAATCCTGCTTGGTGTCATCCTATTTTATTTAGAAGAATTGAAAAACACAAAGAGAATAATCCAAAAATAAAAATTATTGTAATTGATCCGAGACGAACAGATACGGCAGCTTTCGCCGATTTACATCTGCAAATTATTCCCGGATCTGATATCATTTTATACCATGCTATTGCAAAACGTATTATTGAGAAAGGATATGTTGATCACGATTTTGTAAAGAATCATGCGGAGAATTTCAAACAATATAAAGATTTAGTTTTAGGAACTTCCCTTGAAAAAGCTTCTAAACTTTGCGGAATTTCCGTAAACGACATTAAACTTGCCGCCGATATTATCGGAAAAGCAAAAGGGTTTATTTCGCTTTGGGCAATGGGTTTAAATCAAAGTGCTGTTGGTGTCGACAAAAATACCGCTTTACTAAATTTATCTTTATTGACAGGGCAAATCGGGAAACCGGGTTCCGGGCCATTTTCACTAACTGGTCAACCCAACGCAATGGGCGGACGCGAAGTGGGCGGAATGGCAACACTTTTAGCAGCACACAAAGACATTGCAAATCCGGAACATCGTAAAGAAGTAGCTGATTTCTGGGGCGTTGACGAAATCTCAGATAAACCGGGATTAACAGCAACCGAAATGTTTGAAGCATTGGAATCAGGCAAAATGAAAGCGGTTTGGGTTATTTGTACCAATCCGATGGTAAGTTTGCCCGATTCTCGTCGCATTGAAAAAGCACTTCAAAATGCCAAATTTGTGGTGGTTCAGGATATTTCACATAATGCTGATACTTCTAAATATGCCGATCTTTTATTGCCTGCCGCCGGTTGGTTAGAAAAAGAAGGCACCATGACCAATTCAGAACGTCGTATCTCGTATCTACCAAAAGGAATCAATGCGCCCGGAGAAGCACTTCCGGACATTGAAATCTTAATTCGCTTTGCTAAAAAAATGAATTTCAACGGCTTTAATTTTAATAGTGCCGAAGAAGTCTATAAAGAACATTGCGCGCTGACGAAAAACACTAATATTGATATCTCCTTTTTAAATTATCACCGTTTAAGAACCGAAGGTACTTTTCAATGGCCTGTTCCTGATTATGGACATCCGGGAACGCCTCGCCTTTTTACAGATAAAAAATTCTATACACCATCAAAAAAAGCAATTTTCAATTTACCAACGGCTATCGAAAATACTTCGGAGCAACCAAGTCCGCAATTTCCGTTTATCCTGACTACAGGAAGGGTTCGCGATCAATGGCATACGATGACCAAGACCGGAAAAGTATCCCGTTTGATGACGCATACACCAAGTCCGGTTTTAGAAATTAATCCGATTGATGCTTATAAAAACGACATCAAAAATGGTGATATTGTTATTGTTTCGAGCAAAAATGGAGAAGTTCGCGTAAAAGCAAAAGTTACAGATTCCATAAAAGAGAAAGTAGTTTTCCTGCCAATGCATTGGGGAAAACAACTTGATAATGATTTGAACCGAACCAATAATTTAACAAATACCGTTGTGGATCCTGTTTCAAAAGAACCAGATTTTAAATATACGACTGTTGCCATTACCAAATATGTAAAACTTTTCCAGAAAATTGCCATTGTGGGAGCCGGAGCAGCAGCCTTCCGATTTATTCAAAATTATCGCGAATTCAATTCGACGGATGAAATTATTGTTTTTTCGAATGAATTAAATCCGTTTTATAATCGCGTTTTGCTACCAGAATACATGACAGGCGAATTTAGCTGGCAACAATTATTAAAAGTAAAAGACGGTGAAGCTTTAAGTAAACTAAAAATTACGATGAAAGCCGGCGTGGCAATTGATAAAATAAATGCGACGTCAAAAACCATAACAGATAGTTTAGGCGAAACCCACACTTACGATTCTTTAATTTTAGCAACAGGAAGCCGTCCTTTCATTCCTGAAAATGCTCAGCTTCATTTACCCGGTCGTTTTACCGTTCGTCGTAAAGAAGATGCGGACCGACTAAAATCCTATCTTGACAATACCAATTTACCTCCTGAAGAACAACATGTTGTTATTATTGGTGGTGGTTTATTAGGATTGGAATTGGCTGCGGCCTTAAAGCATAAAAAAGTAAAAATCACGATAATTCAAAGGGCTTCTCGTTTGATGGAGCGCCAGTTGGATTTGATTTCAAGTAAATTATTGGCTGAGGAAGTTCAGCTTCGCGACATTCAGATTTATTTTGATAATGAAGTAAGTACTGTCTTTGAAACCGAGAATCCAAACGAATTAGAAATTGCCTTAAAAAGTGGCAGAATCATTACCGCAAATACGATCGTTTATACCATCGGAACTATTCCGAATATCGAAATTGCCCGCGAAACAGGACTTGCCTGTGGTCGTGGAGTTAAGGTAAATCAGTATTTACAGTCTTCAAATCCTGATATTTATGCTATTGGAGAAATAGCCGAATTTGATAATAAACTATTCGGAATCACATCTGCTGCCGAAGAACAGGCTGATATTTTAGCTAATTATTTAGCCGGTGATATCAGCAGTTATTACAAAGGCTCGGTTTTAATGAACATTCTGAAACTGGAAGATATTAATCTCTGCAGTATCGGAGATATTGAGATTCCGGAAAATGATGATTCGTACGAAGAAATTGTTTTTGCCGATCTAAAACAGCGTTATTACAAAAAATGCATTGTTAAAAATGATTTGCTTGTTGGAGCCATTTTAATGGGCGACAAGAATGAATTTGCTGAGTTCAAAACGATGATCGAAAGCAAAATCGAATTATCAGACAAGCGGAATTCATTATTAAGAGGAAGTTCAAACGCAAAACCGGTATTAGGAAAATTAGTTTGTTCCTGCAGTCAGGTTGGGGCCGGAAACATTGAAGAAACTATTAAAGGCGGTGTCAACAACTTCACCGATTTATGTAAAAATACGGGCGCCGGCTTGGGCTGCGGAAGTTGTAAAACCGAAGTAAAAGAGATACTCGCAAAGTGTAAAATTTAGTTTCTTTTGTTTCAGGTTTCAAGTTTCAAGTTATTGGAACGCACAGAAACCTGAAACTAAAAAAACTTGAAACCTGAAACAAAAGTTATGGAATTGACAAGATTAATAGTAAAAGGAGGCGTTATTTCGCCAGGAGAATTACGTGAAGTAGTCAATATGGCAATGGATCATGGTTTGGATTCGATTTCATTTGGTTCAAGACAGGATATTATTTTTCCGAAGGGATTAAATCTCTCCAGTAAAGAAAAAATCGGGAAACATCATTTTGTTTTTCCAAATGAAAAAAGCGGTAACAACATTGTTTCTTCCTATGTATCAACTGATATTTTCAGAAATACCAATTGGCTTACGGGAAACAAATTCTTATATATTTTAGAGCAATTTAAAGAACAGCCAAAACTAAAAGTCAACATTAATGACCCTAAACAACAGTTGGTTCCGTTGTTTACCGGACATTTAAATTTTATTGCTTCAGAGCATGAAGATTATTGGTACTTATACATTCGTTTACCAAAATGGGAACGTATGGAAGTCTATCCTGTCCTGATTTACAGTTGGGATATCGCTACTTTTTATTACGAAATCGAAAAAATCGTTTCTGAAGAATCTTATGGAATTGATATGATTTTCAGCTTAGTAAGTGAAGCACTAGACACCAATAACAGAACGATTGACAAGCCCCTAAATGTTCCTTTTTATCCTTTTCCATACTACGAAGGAATGAACCGCATGGGGATTGATCAGTATTGGTTGGGTTTATATTGGAGAAATAATTTATATGATTTAGATTTCCTCAAAGAAATGTGCGATTTGTGTTTTGATTGCAAAATTGGGAAAATATGTATCACGCCATGGAAATCGTTTATCGTGAAAGGAATTCCGAAAGACCGAAAACTGGAATGGGAGAAATTCTTAGGAAAAAAAGGAATCAACGTTCGTCATTCTTTATTGGAATTAAATTGGCATTTACCGGTTGCAATGGAATGGGCTTTGAACCTAAAAACCTTTTTAGTTCGAACACTCGATCAATTTGATATCAGTACCTATGGATTGACTTTTGGAATCTCCGAATACAATCGTGACGGTCATTATTTTACTTCGATCGTAGTTGAAAAAAACGAATTGCCAGCAGCTTTAGAATCGATCAAAATCCGTGATACTTATAATGTTTTATTTGCAAAGAATTTCGATCCCAATACACGCGAATATATAGTGCATTCTCAAGATATTGACAAATTAGAATTGCCAACCATTTTGATCGAATTAAGCCGAAAATACTTTGAAGAACTCGGTAATTCAGTTGCAGAGTCAACAGAAAACACACAGAAAAAAGAGAAAACGCAATTGGACATTTATCAATGCCAGGAGTGTCTAACGCTTTATAATTCGGAATACGGTGATGCAAGTCAGGGAATTCCAAAGGGAATCTTATTTACAGATTTGGCTGAAAGTTATTGCTGTTCTTTATGTGAAGCTCCGAAGAATAATTTTAAGATTCTGGAGGCTGTGGAAAATTAATTGCGTTAGTAATTAGATTCTTAAGGAAAATCTTAACATTTATGTATTCAAATATTGATTAAATTTAGCTTAACTAAAATTTAATGTTGTGACAACTTAATTGTTTTGTTATGATAATCATTTAGTTAAGTCTATTTACTCAATAAAACATACCGTTATGATAAAAAGAACAACCAGAACCCCAGCCGTAAAAAATGCTGAAACACCAGCAACAGAACCTATAAAAGAAACGACCGAAATTGCCGCGGAAGCTAAAGCAGCAACACAAACTCCGGCACCAAAAGCTGCAACTCCAAAAGCTCCGGTTAAAAGAGCACCAAGAACCGCGGCTAAAACTCCGGCAGCAACTGTAAAAGCGACTGCCCAAACTCCGGTAAAACCAGCTTCAAAAAGTACTCCGAAAGCGGTAGTTAAAAGAGTAACGACGGCTGCACCAAAAACTGGAGAAGTAACTCCTGAAATAATTGAAATTAAAACCATTGATAAACCTCAGGATCATCAGGCTATTTTGAATATTGAAGAAATTGCCCTGGAAATTGTAAAAAACAAATCAAAGGACAAAAAAGTAAAAAGTAAGCTAAAAGAGAAAAAAGAAAAGGCTAAAAAAAGAGAAAAAGCGATAAAAGCGGTTATAAAAAAACTTGAAAAAGCCAAAAAAGCAAAGCTAAAAGCTGAAGCTAAGAAGAAAGAAAAGGCTAAAAAAGAGAAGGAAAAGAAAGCCAAGGCAAAAGCTAAAAAGGCTGAAAAAGAAAAAGCTAAAAAAGGTAAATCAAAGGATAAAAAGAAGAAAAAATAATTGAAGAAGGTTTAACGTAAAAGTTGAACCTTTTTTTATGCGCTCCAATGAGTCATTGCGAGGAACGAAGCAACCACACTACAAATACTAAAAACCGAAATTGACACCCGGCATGCGATTGCTTTGTTCCTCGCAATGACTGAAATGTGCAAAATCACCCCCCAATCGCAATCATACTACGATTGTCAAAATGCAATGCCGGATCATCCATTTCAGAAACCGTAACCATTCCTGCCCTAACCTTCTTTTTATTTTTAATAGATTCTGAGATCAAATTGGTAATGGATTCACCACTTCTATAAGCCGTTAATAAATCTGTTTCTGAATTAGAGAATAGACAATTCTTGATTTTACCATTTGCTGTCAGGCGGATGCGGTTGCAGCCATCACAAAACGGATTTGTAATAGAGCTTATAATTCCGAAATCGCCCTGAAAGTCTTTTATTTTATAGGTTCTTGCCGTGAAGTTTTTTTCGTCTTCCAACTTTTGAATTTCTTCAGATGAGAATACATTATTTACTTCTGATAAAATCTCATTTTGAGAAACCATTTTGCTTCTGTCCCATTCATTTCCGGCAAAAGGCATAAACTCGATAAAGCGAACAGAAATTGGTAAAAACTGCGTTAACTGAACAAAATCAGTAATTTCGTTTTCATTAAAACCTTTCATCAAAACTACATTTACTTTTACATGAAAATCATTATTTAAAAGCAAATGCAGGTTATCAATTACTTTTTCAAACTGATTTCGGAGCGTTATCGTGTGAAATTTAGATGAAACCAAGGTATCTAAACTCAAATTGATTTTTTTGATATTGGCTTCTTTCAAAGCCTGAATATGACGATCTATTAAAATACCATTTGTAGTAATCGAAAGTGATGTTTTTAAAGTTGCTAATTTAGAAATAATCTCCGGAAAATCTTTTCTTAATAAAGGTTCTCCACCTGTTAATCTAATTTTATCAACGCCATTTTCTACGAAGATTTGGGCTAATGAAAAAATCTCTTCAGCCGTCATTAAACTGGCTTTTGGAGACAATGCGATTCCGTCAGCAGGCATGCAATACGTACAACGCAAATTGCATTTCTCCAGCAACGAAATACGCAAATAATTGTGTTTTCGCCCAAAATCATCCGTTAAAATGGTTTTAGAGGGTGTCATGATTTTTTCCTTTTAAAATATGAAAAACGTGCATTACATGCGGAAAAACAGCATCCATCGATTCTCTGGCTCCGTTGGTTGATCCTGGCAAAGCCAAAACCAAACTTTTTCCTAATGTTCCTGCCACGGTTCTTGATAACATGGCATACGGCATTCTTTGTTGTCCGTAATTGCGAATTGCTTCTTCAATTCCCGGTATTCTGCTTTCTAATAACGGCGATAATGCTTCCGGTGTTACATCTCTTGGCGATAAACCAGTTCCTCCCGTAAAAATCACCAATTGATGTTCTTTGGCGAAAGCCTTAGTTTTTTCCTGAATAATGTCCATTTCATCCGGAATAATCTCGTAATGCGCTGTTTCAACTCCGTAAGAATCCAGTTTTTCAACAATGATTTTTCCGGAACGATCTTCTTTGTCTCCGGCAAAAATCGAATCAGAACAAACAAAAACGGCTGCTTTTATTACGTTTGGAAATTTATTTTTGAAAGAAGATTTTCCGCCTTCTTTATTAATTAATTTAATTGTCGAAATTTCAATTTCTTTATCAATCGGTTTCAACATGTCATACATCGTAAGCGCTACAATCGAAGCGCCGTGCATAGCCTCAACCTCAACTCCGGTTTTGTAAACTGTTTTTACATTGAAGATAATCTGAATCGTCAAACCTTCAATTTTATATTCCACCGAAGTAAATTCAATTGGAATAGGATGACAATCCGGGATTGATAAATGCGTGTTTTTAACTGCAAATAATCCGGCCGTTTTAGCCATTTCAAGTACATTCCCTTTCGGAACCAGATTATTCACCACAGCATCAATTGTTTCCTGTTTGCTAACTTTGACAATTGCCGTGGCCGTCGCGGCTCTTAAAGTGTTTATTTTATGCGTAATATCAACCATTAGTATTTTGTTTCCAGGTGAATGTATCGTTTTCAAACATTTCTTTACCAAAAATCGGCACATCGGTTTTGATCCAGTTTACGATTGCTTCCGTTGCTTCATAAACTTGTTTTCTTCGTGTTGCCGAAACAAATACGAACAAACAAATTTCGCCTGCTTTTACCACGCCTAAACTATGGTAAATGTGCATGCAGGTTAAGTCGAATTTAGCGAAAGCTTTTTCACGAATTGCATGCAAAGCTTCGTTTGCCATATCGGTATAAGCTGAATAATCAATCGCAACAACCGTATTGTCGTGAATCACATCAGCGCGAACTTGTCCCAGAAAAATATTGTGTGCGCCAATTGTATGTTTTGACTGATGTTTAGCGATAGACTCAGCTATGAATTCAGGAGCAATTGGTCCTTCTACAAATACATTTTTACTCATTTTCTTTTATTTTTTTTGAGGTTTTTTCCGCCACGAATTCACGAATGATTATTCTTTAAATTCGTGAATTCGTGGCGAAAAAATTTCTCTAATCTGCAATTTTTTCTTTTACTATCTGGCTTAAAGCCAAAGCTCCTCCGACTATACTTTTTACATTTTTGAAATTCTTTTTCTGAAGCAATTCAGCTGCAATATTACTTCTGATTCCCGATTGACAATAAATATAAATTGTATTATTAGGATTTAATTTTTCGATTTCGTTTTCTAACTTTATTAACGGAATCTGAATCCCATTTTTGAAATTTAATTTCGGTAGTTCTTCTTCATTTCGAACATCCAAAAACAAAACCTCATCATTATCTATTTCATTCAAAATTACCTCTGCATCAATTTCTTCTATTTGATTTTCAGTTACTTTATATTTTTCCTCAAAGGTCTTTTTATCCAGTTTTGCAATTGTATTCTTCTCAAAGTCATACTTTTGCTGCTCATTATTTAAAACATTATAAACCAGTATTTTACCACTCAACACCTCTCCTATTTCTAGAATCATTTTGATTATTTCATTGGCCTGAAGCATTCCTATAATTCCAACTGAAATTCCAATTACTCCGGCATCTGTACAATTTAAAGATTGACTATTTTCATCCGGATATAAACATCGGTACGTTGGTCCGCTCTGGTAATTGAACACTGAAACCTGTCCCTGAAATCTAAAAATAGATCCGTAAACCATTGGTTTATTTGTTACTAAACAAGCATCATTAATTAGATATTTAATTGAAAGATTGTCTGTTGCATCAACTACAATATCATATTGTTCGAATAAGAAAATCGCGTTTTTTCCTGAAAGCTTTTCTGCAATCGCATTCACTTTCACTAACGGATTTAATTCCGAAACCATTGCTTTGGCTTCATCAACTTTATAATTTCCGACAGCGGAAGTTTTATAAATTACCTGACGTTGTAAATTAGAAACTTCAATCACATCATCATCAACAATTCCGATTTCACCAACTCCAGCCGCAGCCAGATAGGGCAAAACAGCAGCGCCCAAACCGCCTGCACCAATTATCAAAACTTTCGCTTTTGATAATTTATACTGACCAGCCTCTCCTATTTCTGGGAGAATTATTTGTCGGTTATAACGTGTTGAATCATTCATAAAATTCATTATTTACCCGCCCGCGAAAGGTGGCAATAGAGCGACAACATCACTTGTCTGCAATTTATAATCGATTGTTTTTGGCACTATTTTTTGATTGACAGCCACACTAAAACTAAGGGAATCGAATTGGTATTTTATTTCTAAATCCTGCAATAATTGTTGCAGTGAAACTTCAGAAAAAGGGATTTTTTCGAATTCACATTTGGTCTTTTCAGCCACAGCTCCAAAATATTTAACTTCAATCATTATTCTAAATTTAAATTCTGAAAGATAAACTCATCATCAAAATGCTCCTGAAAATAAGAAGTCAATTTTGACGTATTTTTTACCACCTCTCCAATCACAATAATGGCCGGAGAAGAAATCTTCTTTTCTGCCACTAAATTACCAATTGAACTGATAGTTCCAACTACTTTTTGTTCTGTATTTTTTGTTCCGTTTTGGATGATGGCAATTGGCAAATCATCTGTTCGGTTTTCTTTGTAAATCGAAATAATTTCATCCAATTTATGCATTCCCATCAAAATCACCACAGTTGCAGCCGATTTTGAAGCCAAATATACATCTTTCGATAATTCATGGTTAGAAGTCGTTCCGGTAATTACCCAGAAACTTTCTGCAATTTGGCGCTGTGTTAAGCTAATTCCAACCGAAGCGGGAACACCCAAAGCAGATGAAATTCCGGGAACAATAGCCGTTTCTAAACCAAATTTTTCAACATATTCAATTTCTTCACTTCCTCTTCCAAAAATAAAAGGATCTCCGCCTTTCAAACGCACCACATGGCCGTGGCGACTTGCCATCGAAACAATCAATTCGTTAATCTGATCCTGCGTATAGGCGTGGCACCCCAATCTTTTGCCCACAAAAACAATTTCTGCGTTCGTAGCATATTGCAATAATTCTTCATTTACTAATGCATCATACAAAACCACATCTGCTTTTTCCAGTGCTTTTATTGCTTTTAAAGTAATCAATTCAACATCTCCAGGACCTGCCCCTACAATTGTTAATTTTGGTGTTTTTGAGTTTCGCATAACTTCTAACTTAAATTGATATTCAGGTCGTTTAATTCGTCAACCGAATTAATGTTTGTTAAATGAAAGTTTTCACTTTCGTCAATATTGAGGATTTGATGCGGAATGGCCGCTATTAAATCCATCATTTTTAATTGATCGTTATCAATTGCGCTTTTGATAACGGGCAATACTTTTTTAGAATAAATTCCAATCAACGGATGTAATCTGCTTTCTGAAGCAAAAACTGTTATTTCAGCTTCATTATTATGTTTTGAAATAAGTTCTGATAACAGCTCCGTTGATATTAACGGAATATCACAACTCAAAATCAAATTAAACTCGGTTTCAGAATTCGTCAATGCCGTATATATTCCTCCCAATGGTCCTTTATCTAAAATGATATCGGGTATTTTTTGATACGGTAAATAATCATATTCTTTGGTTGCCGTGATCAGTTTTATTTGATCTGAAATCGGCAAAATTGCCTGAATAATATGTTCAATAAAAGGCTTATCCTGAAACAAAACCAATCCTTTTTCTGACTGCATTCGAGAGCTTTTTCCTCCACAAAGAATAAATACTGATATTGTTTCCATGACTTTTATTTTTGTTTCAGGTTTCAGGTTTTGCCAATCTTTGTCCCGACGGTTGAAACCGTCGGCTATATTTCTGGAGCATTTTTTTCATTTGCTTTTAAATATAGCCCGAGGTTTCAACGTCGGGAGACGTATCATTAATCATCTCGCACTCCCAACGGTTGGAACCGTTGGCTATGTTTATTAAATTCCTTTTTCAAATATAGCCCGAGGTTTCAACCTTGGGAGACGCATTATAAATGTTTCAAGGAAAAATTAATTTAATACTTGCCATTAAAATCACCGTTCCTAAAACAATTTTTAATGTTTTATTGGAGAAATAACCGCTGCCATAGTAACCACCCAAAACACCGCCTACCACGGCAATCGGGACCAAATAAAAACTTTCTGTCGGAACTGTTTTTCCTCCTAAAAAGAAGCCCATAATTCCGGCGAATGAATTCACAAAAATGAACAAACTCGAAATCGCTGCCGATTCCTTAATCGATGCCCATCCCAAAAACAATAAAATTGGACTCAAGATAATTCCACCGCCAATACCCAACATTCCCGATAATAATCCGATAACAAAACCAATTGCCAGGGCAAAAGGTAAATTAATCTGAACTGCTTCTTTTTCTTTAAAATTGAATATTCCGAACAATCTTAAGGCTGCAAAAACCAAAACAACTCCTAGAATAATTTTATAAACTGTATTATCTAAAGTGATAAAACCACCAATAAATGCAGCTGGTATTGAAGCAATTGCAAACGGATAAAACAATTTCGGTTTAAAATAATTCATTCGATAATAAAAGAAAAACGAAATACTCGAAACAAATAAATTCAATAATAAAGCCGATGGTTTCATCACTGAAATTGGAAAAGCAAAAATCGTCATCAAAGCCAAATAACCCGAAGCACCACCATGCCCAACACTAGAATATAAAAATGCAATCACAATTAATGCGAAGCTAAAAAGGAGGATATTTTCGGAACTAAGGAGATTCATTTTTTTGTTTCAGGTTTTTCTTTGTTTCAAGTTTCAAGTTCTATGCTATATGTTTAAAATTACACACTGCTCTTTAAGCTTGAAATTCTTTATTCTTTATTCTTTATTCTTTATTCTTTATTCTTTATTCTTTATTCTTTATTCTTTATTCTTTATTCTTAAAATCTTTTAATTAATCGGCAATAAAGTCACTAACTGTCCTTTTTTCAACCCTTCAACATCATCCGGAACAATCAATAGACTGTTGGCAATTGCAAACGTATTTAGCATTGATGAAGCCTGACCGTCTAAAATTGTCACATTGGTTTCATCATAGAGCGCTTTTAAAAATAGCGTTTTTCCAGTTGTATTGGTTATCGGGTCATTTAACTTGCGAACTAATTTCGGCAAATGAATATCTGAGAATCCCATTCGGTTTTTAATTGCAGGATAAACGTAGATATAAAAATTGGTTAGCGATGAAGCCGGATTTCCAGGTAACGCAAATACTAACGTATCCTTTTTAGATCCGAAGAACATTGGTTTTCCAGGTTTCTGATTTATTTTATAAAAAAGCTCTTCTACTCCATTTGCTAATAGGGCATCTTTTACGAAGTCATAATCTCCAACAGAAATTCCACCAGAAATTAAAACAACATCATATTTTTCAAGAATCCCTTTTAATGCTTTTTTTGTTGCTTTAAGATTGTCTTTTACCTTATAAACTTTTGTTTTATTGATTCCGATTGTCTGAAGCGCAGCTTCTAACATAACCGAATTACTTTCGTATATTTTACCTTTCGGTAATTTTTTACCTGGTTTTACCAATTCGTTTCCAGTTACTAAAATCGCCACTTTCGGTTTTTTATAAACTGTAATTTCTGTAATTCCCAAACAAGCTAAAAATCCAATTGCGGCAGGCGTTATTAAAGTATTGGCTTCAAAAACAACTTCTTCTTTTGCAATTTGTTCTCCTTTGTTACGAATATTGGAAAATTGTGGTGGCATCGCTGCAATCAAAATCGAATCTTTGTTCGCCAAAACATGTTCCTGCATTACTACTGTATCTGCATTTTTTGGAACAAAAGCTCCGGTAAAAATACGTACAGCTTCATTTTCATTCAGTTTTATATTCGAATGATCTCCAGCCTGTGAAGTACTTATCACATCATATTGATGTTTTTCGCTGTGAATAAAAGCATAACCATCCATAGCCGATTGGCGAAAAGGTGGCATATCAATTGGAGAATACAATGTCTCTGCCAGAATATAACCCAACGCTTTACGAACCGGAATTCTTTGAACCGGCATATTCGAACTGTTTTCAGCCACTATCGCTAAAGCTTCACTTACTTTTATCATTTTAAGAAATATAAACTACGTATAAATACTTATTACAAATATAAGTATTTATTCATAGGATGAATAAAAAATTTGAATTTATTTTAATTCCTATAAAATTAGTCTAATTTATTCAAAATCAACTTCGAAAATGAAGCTAGTTTTTAAATAAAAAACATCTTGAAAAATCCAAATTGGTCTTTTTCAGACGTTTTAGCTTTCTCTTTTTCTCTTTAAAAGATAACTAAAACTTAAAAAAAGATATAAAATACTTACTTTTTTAAGTTTATAAACCCTGTCTTTTTAACATTTCACAAACTCAAATAATACACATTAAATACCTGAAAAACAATATATTACAAACTTTAACTAAATAAAATAATCTTAGCTTTCGAACTAATTTTAAAAAAAACTTCAGAAATTTTTGGTTTTTATTAGATTAAAATTAACTTTGTCTATAGGATTAGTAGAGTTTAAAATCATATTTAAAACCAAAAAAACTATATTTTGAAAACAACCGCAAGCATATCGTATTTAAATCTTCCAAAAAAATATACTTATAACACTTTTTGTTATATGTGCTTCTGTTGCTAAATCTCAGCAATTTTTTTCGTTAACCGATGATTTTCTTATTCATTCTAAATCGGAACCAAAAACGAATCTTTTTAAAATTCACCAAAAGAATTCTTATTGAAAATTACAATAATCTATTTGATGCATTTCTGTATCAATCTGATTATTGAAACTATATCTATAAATCAAAAAAAATAATTAACAACTAAAAAAACTAAAAATGAAAAAGATGCATCGCTGTTGTATATAAATAAAAAAAGCCATTTCTGCGGCAACAGAAATGGCGAGGCTTAAAGAATATTTATCGCTAAATCAAGAACACATTTACAGGTGCTGAAAAATCAGTGCCCAGGGCGTCTTGTTAATTACTTAAACCAGTACAAAGAAATGAAAAAAAATTTAAAAATATACTCAATACTATTTCTCCTGCTTCTAACGGCAGGAGTTAATGCTCAAAATACGACGCCGCTAATACAGTCAAAACTAGATGGAACTATTGTTGATGACGTTACAAATCAACCTATTATTGGAGCTTCGGTTGTTATTAAAGGAACAACTCACGGGGTACAAACCGATGCAGAAGGAAAATTTTATTTTCAAACCGGTCAGAAATTACCTTATACTCTAATTATAAGCTACATTGGATATAAAAAAACCGAAGTTATTGTTGATAAAAATCCAGTAACGATCGGTATAAAAGAAGAACGCCAAGAACTAGATGAATTAGTAGTTGTTGGATACGGTTCTCAAAAGCGAAAAGACATTACGGGTTCTGTAGCTTCGGTTCCAAAAGCAAATCTTTCACAGGTTACCTCATCGGCAGATAATTTATTACGTGGTGCAATTCCGGGAGTGGTAGTTACACAAAGTTCCGGTCGTCCAGGAGCATCTTCGAGTGTGCGTATTCGAGGAGGAAATTCCATTACCGCTGGTAATGAACCCCTTTATGTTTTGGATGGAATTTTAATTTACAATGACAATAACAACAGTACTGCAGGTGTAGCTAATGCCGGAGCAACTGTCAATGTATTATCAACCATTAATCCTTCGGATATTGAATCGATTGAGGTCTTAAAAGATGCTTCTGCAACAGCTATTTATGGATCAAGAGGGGCTAATGGAGTTGTAATTATTACAACCAAAAAAGGAACAAAAGGTCAGGATAATATTTCATATCAGGGTTATTTCGGATTCCAAAACGTTTCTAAAAAATTGCATGTAATGAACGCCAGCCAATGGGCAAGTCTGCGTAATGACGTTCAGGCAAGTATTGGTCAGGCACCTTCATTTTCAGCAGATCAAATAGAAGCTTTTAAAACGTCAGGAAGTTATGACTGGCAGGATGCTATTTTTAGAACGGCTGCTCCGGTTCAAAATCATCAATTATCTTTTTCAGGTGGAGACGAAAAATCACGATATGCCGTTTCTGCAGGTTATTTTCAACAAGAAGGAATTGTAATTGCTTCAGATTTTAAAAGAATTTCACTTCGTGCCAACTACGAAAGAAATTATTCGCAGAACTTTAAATTTGGTGTAAATACTAACTATAGCAACTCGGTATCAAATGGTATTGGAACAAACGGTGGTTCTTCTGCCGGCAGACAACCCAACCCATTAGTAGTTGCTTTATATCAACCTCCGGTAGTTCCAATTAGAAATCCTGATGGGAGTTACAACTTAACTAATAACCCTTACGCAACAGCTATAAATGGTATTGTTCCTAATCCAATTAATGATTTGGAAAATACTACTAACGAAACTAAAATCAATAGAATTTTAGCGAGTTTATTTGGCGAATATAAGATCACCAAAAAACTTACTGCAAAAGTGGCTGTCAGCGGGGACATCCTTGATACTAAACAAAACTATTACGCGCCATCAACAACCACTACAGGAGCCGGAACAAAAGGTTTAGGTTCTGTTGGAGATCGATTAGTGAGTTCAGTTCTGAATGAAAATACACTAAACTACAATACTAATTTTGGCGAAAATCATAAGTTCTCCGCTTTAGCTGGATACACGCTTCAATATACAGAAGGTGAAGTAGTAAATGCGGGTGCAAACACTTTTGTAAACGATGCCAATACGTATAATGCTTTACAAGATGGAGTTCCGGTAAAACCTTATACAGATGCCTTTGAAAGTGTATTAAAATCATGGCTGGCGAGAGTAAATTATTCTTATAAAGGAAAATACAACTTCACGCTTTCCGGACGTGCAGATGGTTCATCAAGATTTGGATCAGAATCACTTTGGGGTTACTTTCCATCTGCCGGATTTTCATGGAATATTACAGATGAAGAATTTGCCAATAACATAAAAGGCGTAACCGAAGCCAAACTGAGAGTAACAGCAGGAACAACAGGAAACCAGGAAATTGGAAATTATCTTTCGCTTGCTCAAATGGGTTCTGTTAACTATGCATTTGGAGGAACTTTATATACAGGTCTAGCTCCTACCCGATTAGCAAATCCTGATTTGAAATGGGAAAAAACAAACCAATACAATATCGGTTTAGACTTATCATTATTAGATAGAAAAATCAATTTTGTTTTTGATGTTTATTACAAAAAAACAAACGATTTACTAATAAGCGTGCCAATTCCGTTGACTTCAGGTTATGCAAGTGTGCTACAGAATATTGGGGGAGTTGAAAATAAAGGTCTTGAAATTGGTTTGATTACTGAAAACATCAAAACAGATAATTTCTCATGGAATTCTAATTTCGTTTTCTCAACTAACAAAAACAAAGTAGTAGCTATTGGAAATGGTGTTGATCAATTCTTCCCGGTTGTTCCAAATGGTTCATTATTGCAACAACAACCTGTAACGGTAAAAGTAGGTTTGCCTTTAGGTACTTTTTGGGGATACAAAACAAATGGAATTTTCCAAACTCAGGAAGAAGTTAACACGCAGCCTAAAATCAACAGTTTGGCCAATACAAAAGTTGGGGATAGAAAATATATTGATGCTAACGGCGATGGTGTAATTACTGCACTTGACAAAGGTAATCTTGGAACCTCTCAACCAAAATTTGTTGGAAGTTTCAGCAACACAATTTCGTACCAAGATTTTGATCTGAATTTCTCTTTCCAAGGCGCTTACGGTGGAAAAATATTCAATGCACTGAATCAACAATTAGAGATTTCGACTCTTGGAACAAATGCCAATGTTACCCTTGAAGATCGCTGGACACCAACAAATCCAAGTAATGAAATTCCAAGAGCAACAAGCTCTCCTTTAGGAATCGTTTCAGAGCGTTACGTAGAAGATGCTTCTTTCTTAAGACTAAAACTAATTACTTTAGGTTATACACTACCTAAGAGCATTTCAACAAGATTAAAAGCAAAGAGTATTAAATTCTACGTATCGGCAGAAAACTTAATTACATGGACAAAATACACTGGTTATGATCCAGAGGTAAGTTCATACGAACAAAACAACTTATATCCGGGAATTGACTTTGGTTCTTATCCAAACTCTAAAACATTCATTTCGGGCCTGAACATAACTTTCTAAGTAAAAAAAATAAACGATGAAAAAGATATTTATAACATTCATACTTAGTGCCGGACTATTTGTATCGTGCACAGATTTAGAGGTAGCACCAACCTCTTTTGTAACCGAAGATAATTACTTCAAAACACAAGACGATGCCGTTGCCAGTGTAAATGCGGTTTATGCTTCGTTAAGCCTTGATCCGGGAGAGCAAAGTTTATTCGGAAGAAATCTTTATTTCTTAACCGATATGGGATCTGATTATGCAGCTGCGGGAGTTTCTGCAACAAATCCACAGGTAAGAGCAATGAGCAGTTTAACACACGATGCCACTAATGACCGTGTTCAGGTGGCATGGCGTCAGATTTACGCCGGAATCAACAGGGCGAATGTATCTATTGATAATATCCCTAAGGTTACTGGTACGGAAGCTGTTAAGACGAGATTGATTAATGAAGCTAAATTCATAAGAGGATTATTATACTTTCAGGCCGTTCGTATTTGGGGAGGTGTTCCAATTGTTTTGCACGAGCCAACTTCTATCGAATTGGAAAACTTAAAAACCAAGAGAGCTTCTGTTGAAGAAGTTTATACTCAAATTATATCCGATTTAAAAGATGCTGAAAGTTTGCCAGCAACTTATCCTGCAACTGATGCCGGACGCGCAACTTCCGGAGCTGCGAAAGCAATTTTAGCCAAAGTATATCTGACCAGAAAAGACTGGCCAAATGCGATTGCAAAATCAAGAGAAGTAATTAATGGCGGATACGGATATGCTCTTTTTGAAAGCTTTGGAGACATTTTTAATAAAGCAAAAAAGAATGGTAAAGAACATATTTTTTCTGTTCAATTTGAAAAAAACCAAGCCGGAAACGGTTCAAGCGGAAGTACTTTTCAATCTACAGCTTTTACAGGATTTACAGCAACAGAACCGGCTGATATTATCTCGGATGTAGCCTTGTTTTATGATATTTATGCCCCTGAAGATACAAGAAGAGATGTAAGTTATGCCAAACAATTGCTAAATCCGGCAACAGGAACGTTGTATACTTTTCCGAAGCCAATCTTCAAAAAGTATTTGGATTTAACCAATTTAGCAACTCCAGGGAATGTAGCAATCAATTTTCCCCTTATTCGCTATGCAGATATTCTATTGTCTTTAGCGGAAGCGATAAACGAACAAGGAGCGCCAACACCCGAAGCTTATGAATTGATTAATCAGGTTAGAAGAAGAGCTTACGGAAAAGATATTAATACGCCAGATCCAACGGTAGATTTAGTTGGATTAACGCAAACCTCTTTTAGAGCTGCTATTCAGGAAGAGCGCAAAAAAGAATTTGTTCAGGAAGGACAAAGATGGTTCGATTTAGTGCGTTGGGGAACTTTAGTTACGGAAGTAAAAAAAGTAACCGCTAAAAACTCGGTTTCTGAAAGAAATAATCTGTATCCGATTCCGCAAAGCGAAAGAAGCATCAATCCAGATGGTTTACCACAAAACCCTGGTTATTAAAAATTAACCACAGTTAAAACTATAAATTATGAAAGAATTTAAAAATAACATTTCAATCAAAAGTACTAAAAAAGGACTTTTGCTTACTGCATTGCTGGCAGTACAATTTGGTTTTGCCCAAACAGCGCCAGAAGAATTTAAAGGTGTAATCGGAAAAACTTTAGCCGATTCTAAAGAATATTGGCCAGAGCCGGTAAAAGCGCCAAAAGGTGCTCCGAATGTCATATGGATTTTATTGGATGATGTTGGATTTGGAGCTTCAACTGCTTTTGGAGGTCTGATTCAGACTCCTACTTTTGATCAGTTAGCCAATAATGGTTTACGTTATACTAACTTCCACACTACCGCAATTTGTGCTCCTACCCGTGCAGCATTATTGACCGGAAGAAATTCAGGAAGAGTGCATGTAAGTGGTTTCTCGCACACAATTTTATCAGCCGGTTTTCCTGGTTGGGATGGTAGAATTCCTGAAGACAAAGGAACGATTGCTGAGATTTTACAAGAAAACGGTTATAACACATTTGCTGTTGGTAAATACGGTGTAACTCCAGACGAAGAAGCAACAGATGCAGGACCATTTGACAGATGGCCAACCGGAAAAGGTTTTGATCATTTCTACGGATTCTTAGGTTCTCAAACAGATCAATACAATCCGGATTTAGTGGAGGATCAGACTCACGTTAAACCAGACGGGCGTCACTTAAATGAATTGATTACCGACAAAGCAATTAGTTATATTAAGACTCAGCAAAAAGCGGCACCTGGAAAACCTTTCTTTTTATACTACGCACCCGGAGCTGCTCATGCACCGCATCAGGTGGCCACAAAATGGAGCGATCCTTATAAAGGCAAATTTGATAAGGGATGGGATGCTTATCGCGAAGAAGTTATTGCAAACCAAAAGAAATTAGGCGTAATCCCTTCCAATGCAGTTCTTCCAGAGCGTAATCCGTTGATTACAGACTGGAAAAAACTATCTCCGGATCAAAAGAAAGTCTATGCTCGTTTCATGGAAGTTTATGCAGGATTTCTGACCTATACTGATTATGAAGTGGGAAGAGTCGTTAATTATCTAAAAGAAACCAATCAATTAGACAACACCGTAATTTTTGTGGCTATTGGTGATAATGGAGCCAGTAAAGAAGGAACCACAGAAGGCACAATCAATCAAAGTTTGTTTTCGCAAGGAACATCTGATGAAGAAAACCTGAAGAAAAACTTAGCTAATATTGACGAAATTGGTACAGCAAAAGGTTTAAACACCAATTTTCCCTTAGGATGGGCACAGGCAACCAATGTTCCATTCAAAAACTGGAAACAAGATGCTCAATCTGAAGGTGGAACTCATAATCCGCTGATTGTTTATTATCCAAACGGAATTAAAGAAAAAGGCGGTATCAGAAATCAATACAGCCACGTAACCGATTTGCTTCCAACAACTCTTGATATTACAGGAATAAAAGCTCCTGAATATATCAAAAACGTGAAACAGGATATTATTCAGGGTTCTTCTTTTTATGCTTCTTTGGATAATGCTAAAGCAGAATCATTGCACAAAGTCCAGTACTATTACATTTTTGGAAACAGAGCGATTTACAAAGATGGCTGGAAAGCCGGAGCAGCACATTTACCAGATTCGTTTGCGGTTAAAAAGTCTTTTGGGAAAAATGAAAAACCAGCGCCAAGCAATTTTGATACAGATGTTTGGGAATTGTATAATCTAAATGAAGATTTTAATGAACGTAACAATCTGGCACAAAAATATCCAGAAAAATTAGCTGAGCTTAAAAAGTTGTTTGATGAACAGGCCAAAGAAAATAACGTTTATCCGCTAATTGACTGGCAAGATGTATACAACAGAAGAATACACAATACAGGTGCCGATAAAGGTAAAACAGTTCAGGATTTAATTAAACAAGCGACTAAACCTGGAAGCGCAGGAAGTTCTAATTAATAAAATTTTATCCTGCAAGTCTATAAAAACTTGCAGGGTAAATTCAATTTGCAAAAAATAAAGAGCGCAAAAATAGAATTAGAACAACTTATATAACAAAATCTTACAAAATAATTAAATTTAACTCTACTAATTAGATAGAATTAATAGTTTTATTTTTTATTTTTACACCAACAATCTAGTGGTGGATTTTAAAAACAGGTTTTAAACGATTTTATAAAGCATTTAGCAATAAAAAAAAAAGGCAATGAAACGAGTAGACTATGAAATTATAGGAAAAAAAATCATCGTGGGAGCGATCGTTTTTTTAGTTCCGCTAGTCATATTGGCGGGAGGTTTAGCATTAATTAATCAATTTTTAAAATAAGAAATCATGGCAATAGTTCAAAAAGAAAAACTAACAAGAGATTTAAGTATTAGTCTTTTAATCTACAGTTTGCCTGTACTGGCAATTTTCCTTTATTTCAAATTAACGAATGGTCTTGTAGCAGAATCGCATATTACCTTGCCATCGTATTTAGAATTTATACAACCGGCTTTCCAGAATATCCGCACCTGGGGATTAACTGTTTTTATGCTGGTTTTGGGGGCAGTAGAATTTACTGCAGGTTTATACGATGACGAATGGACAGGACAGGAACGTAAAGTAGATATCATTTGTTTCTTAGCGCCAAAATTGCTTTTACCACCGGTAATTGCTTTTTTTAGCTTGACTGCTTTACCCTATTTAATTCCGAACTTGGCTAATTCACTTTCATGGGTTCCTTTTTGGGGCGGATTTTTCCTGATTGCAATTGCTGATGATTTAACGCAATACTGGTACCATAGATTGCATCATCAGGTTCCGTTTTTATGGCGTTTTCATAGAACGCATCACTCTGCTCCATATATGGGAATGGCGATGGCTTCAAGACAAAACTTTATTTACACGCTTTTCTTCTCTCAAATATATTTGACTGCCACTTTAACGTATTTAGGTTTAGGATTACCTGCCCTATTTGTTTTGGTTATCAAAAGCATCATTACTTTGGGAGCGCACTCAAGTCTTAAATGGGATAAACCGTTTTATAAATACAGAGCATTACACCCTATTGCATGGGTTTTAGAGCGCTTGATTTCAACTCCGGCAACACATCACGCACATCATGCTGATACAAGTGGAGACGGTGTTGGACACTTTAAAGGAAATTTCGGTAATATGTTTTTCATTTGGGATGTGATTTTCGGAACGGGTTTAATCACTCGTAAATACCCAGAATCATACGGAACAAAATCATATAAACAAGAAGAATGGTACGCACAGTTTTTGTGGCCAATATTCAAATCTAAAAAAGAAGGAAGCCCACTTGCTGAAGGTGTAGTTGCATTTCCATTAAAAGCCAAACCAGAAAACGTTACGCCAAGTCCGGTTTATTACGAACAGGTTCAGTCTTAAAAACTAAAATTAGTTTTCTAAAATTAAATGTAGCAGTGTAATCAAAATTAAACTTTGAAAGCACTGCTAATTTTTATTGCCCCGGAAAATTCTAAATCTCAAATCATGACAAACAAAATATTCAAAAGTAGTTTTACAGTCTTATTTTTTCTTTTTACCACAAGTGGTTTTTCGCAAGATAAAAGCTCCAGTAGTATTGTATTACTGGATGCCTTTTATGCGAAAATTAAAAGTCAAAAAAATCCGCAAATAATTGATGCCAGAGGAACTGATGAATTTGCACTAAACCATATTGAAGGCGCTGTAAACTTCAATCTTAAATCAGAAGACTACGAAAAACAGATTGCGATTTTAAACCCAGCACAACCTGTATTTATTTATTCGATCGCTGCTTACAGAAGCGGAATTTTATCAACCGAATTAATAAAAAGAGGCTTTTCTGAAGTGTATATTTTAGAAGGCGGAATTGCCAGCTGGATTGGTGGCGGAAAACCTTTTTACACCAATTTAAAAAGCAGACTAACATTACCGGAGTACAAAAAAATCATTGCCGATAATAATTATGTTTTGGTAGACATTGGTTCAAAATATTGCGCAACGTGCAGAACAGTAAAACCAATTTTAGAGAATCTTAGAACACAATATGGCGAGAAACTGAAAATTGTTCAAATTGAACTGGAAGAAAGTCCACAGGTTATAGCAGACTTAAAAACGGTAAAAGTCTTCCCTACTTTGATCTTATATCAAAATGGAGAAATTGTTTTCAAAAAAGATGGTTTAGGAGATTTGCAAAATGATGTTGATGTGGTATTGGCTTCAAAATAACAATAAAACTATGAGCTTAATTAAAAGAATTACATGCTTCTTTACAAAACTTGAAAAAAGGTTTAGTTAAACCTTTATGCCTAATTTAACGCATTCCATAAACAAAAATACTTTGTCGGTTTAGCAGAAAAATGAATAGCCTCCAGTTTTAACTGGAGGTGTAAAAATTTCATAGTGTAGTGGCTTTAGCCAAAAATTTTATTCGGCTAAAGCCAATTTAACTCACAAACTATTTACCTCCAGCTAAAGCAGGAGGCAATTCAAAATAAAATTTAATCTGTTTAGATTAATTCAAACAAAATATGTCAACCCAAACAAAACAATTTACCATCCACGAAGACTGGACAGTCGTTATCCTCGGATTCCTGATTATCGGAATTTCGTTATTTCTTTTCCTTCCCGAAGTTCCTGTTTTCAAATGGTCAAACGGAACCGATTTAATTTCAGATGTTTTTAATTTCGAAAATCTGAAAATCCTCGGAATACAATTTTTATATCTGATTTCGATTGGCACTTTAGGTGCTTTTTTAATCGGAAAATCGGTTAAATATTTTTTACTGGTTTTTCCAATAGTCTATTTCTTAACGGTAACTGCTCTGATAATTGCAGGAAATACTGAAATAAAAGCGTTAAATTTAGAAGCCGTAATTTTCAGTTTGATAATTGGTTTGGCCATTGGCAACTTTTTTAAACTTCCGGAATGGTTTCGTTCTGCCCTTTCTACAGAAGTTTTTGTAAAAATTGGATTAGTTCTCTTGGGAAGCAGCGTGATTTTTTCAGATATTTTGAAAGCTGGTTCTTTAGGATTAATTCAGGCTTTGCTTGTTGTCTTGTCCGTTTGGTATTTTGCTTTTTGGCTTTGCCGAAAATTAAAAATGGATGATGAATTGACAATGATGATTTCAAGTGCCGTTTCCATCTGTGGTGTTTCGGCTGCAATTGCAACATCGGGTGCGATTAAAGGTGATTCGAAGAAACTGTCTTATGTTATTTCGATTGTTTTGGTAACTGCCATTCCCATGATGATTTTCATGCCGATAATTGCCAAATATTTCAATTTTCCTGAAGAAGTTACCGGAGCCTGGCTTGGAGGAAGTATTGACACTTCGGGCGCTGTTGTGGCTTCCGGAACTTTGGTTGGAGAAACAGCTTTAAAAATTAGTACTATTGTCAAGTTTTCTCAAAATGTATTGTTAGGTTTAGCGGCTTTTGCAATCTCTGTTTATTGGACGTACACACATAATAATTCGGCGGAAGCCAAAACTTCAAAACCTACATTAAAAGTGATTTGGGAACGTTTTCCAAAGTTTGTAATTGGTTTTATTCTGGCCTCAATAGTATTTTCCTTTTTCCTTACTTCTGAAGTTCGGGACGGAGTAAAAGACAGTTTAAAAAATCTACAGGGAATCTGGTTTGCATTGGCATTTACGAGCATTGGCTTGGAAACGAATTTTAAAGATCTCTTTCAGAATAATAGCAAAAAACCGCTATACGCTTTTCTAATAGCCCAATTATTCAATGTTATTGTCACACTACTAATAGCTTTTTTACTTTTTAGTAAATAATTTGATTACCACTATAAGTCTGAATAGCGACTTATTAAATTTAAAATAAAATGAAAAAATTATCTCTTACATTCAGCCTTTTTCTTTCGGCAGTTATGCTGATTCAGGCACAAAACAAAACGACTTCAACTGCTTCAAAACCTAATATTATCCTGATTATGGTGGATGATATGGGGTATTCCGATTTAGGAAATTATGGTTCTGAAATTAAAACACCAAATCTGGATAAATTAGCCGGTGAAGGTTTACGCTTACGCGAATTTTACAATAACTCGATTTGTGCACCAACTCGTGGATCTCTCTTAACGGGACAATACCAGCACAAAGCCGGAATGGGTTTCTTTGATGTTAATTTAGGATTGCCGGCGTATCAGGGTTATCTGAATAAAGAATCTTTGACTTTAGGTGAAGTTTTTCGTTCGGGTGGTTATAGCACTTTACTTTCAGGAAAATGGCATGTTGGATCTGAAGATCAGGCACAATGGCCCAATCAACGTGGTTTTGATAAATTTTACGGTATCTTAAAAGGGGCGTCGAATTATTTTGACACCAAAGGTTTGCCTTTTGGAAAAACGCCATATCCCGTGAAACTAATTCGCAATAATGAAGAACTGCATCCAAAAGATGATTCCTATTATTTTACAGATGAAATTGGGAATAATGCCGTTACTTTCTTAGACGAGCAAAACAAAGAAAACAAACCTTTCTTTTTGTATTTAGCCTTTACCGCACCGCACTGGCCGTTGCAGGCAAAACCGGTTGATATTGCCAAATACAGAGGGAAATTTGATGAAGGCTGGGATGTTTTAAGAGAAAAAAGAATCGAAAAACTAAAAGCAAACGGCATTCTGCCTGCTGATCAAACGATAGCACCAAGAGATCCTGAAGTTCCGGAATGGAGCAAACTGACTTATGACGAAAGGCAATTCTGGAAGGCCAAAATGGAAGTCTATGCCGCTATGGTTGATAATATGGATCAAAATGTGGGGAAAGTTTTAGACAAATTAAAAGCACTCAAAAAAGATAAAAACACACTTATCATTTTCATTTCAGACAATGGTGCTCAAGGTGGATTTAATACTTATAATCCCCTTGGAAGAGGTTTAGTTCGAAATGACGGACCAGTTGGAACTTCAGGATCGTTTGATTATCAGGAACAAAACTGGGCTTATTTATCAAATACTCCACTTCAGCAATATAAAAATAATATGCACGAAGGCGGTTTCAGTTCGCCCTTTATTGCCTGGTTCCCATCAAAAATAAAAGCAGGCCGAATCGATAAAGGAACCGGACATATTATTGACCTCGCTCCTACTTTTTATGAATTGGCCGGAATTGAATATCCGAAGGAATACAATGGAGTTAATTCAAATCCGCTAGCAGGAAAAAGTTTATTACCCGTTTTATTTGAAAATGTTTCTGAGGTAAACAGAGGCGCACCATTATTTTGGGAAAGAGCAGGAAACAGAGCCGTTCGCGATGGCAAATGGAAATTAGTTTCAACCTACCCTTCTTATGAATGGGAACTTTACAACATTGAAACGGATCGTGGTGAAACGACCAATGTGGCACAACAAAATCCGGGAATCGTAAACAAACTTTCTGCTTCTTATTTTGAATGGGCAGACAGAACCGGAGTTGTTGAGTACAGCAAATTCAAATTAAAACCAGAGGTAATGCCTGGTGGTGCACTATTAAAAAAATAACTGCTTTTTTTGATATTTTAGGGGTGATAACCAAAAGCGATTGTTTGTAACAGCAATCGCTTTTTTGTTAACGTTTAATCAAAAAATAAATTTTACTCTTTAAAAATCAAAAAATACATATATTTAATTCACAAAAATGTTAAATCACTTAAATTTAAACACCATATCAATCAATAGCTATTAAATATTAAATAATTTATGGGTGTTATTTTTTAAAAAATCCATTTATTCACCCCTTTAAGTTACATATAGTACAAAAACACGCTTTAATGTTATATTTTACATTACTAATATTAGATTCATTAACATATTTTTAAGATATTTGATAAAACTAATCCTAAATATTTGAAAAATGAGAATTAAGTTAAAGCATTTTTTATGGTTCATATTGATACTATTCGTGCAAATAGCAACCGCGCAGGAAGGATATATTTCCGGTAAGGTCACAGATAAAAAAGGAATTCCTATTCCCGGAGTAAATATTGTTTTGAAAGGTACTAGTACAAGTACACAAAGTGATTTTGATGGAAATTTTAAAATAGAAGCTAAAAAAGGTGCTATTTTAACTCTAAGCTATCTAAGTTTTGCAACTATAAATGTAGCAGCTTCAAATGACATGAAAATTGAATTAGTTGAAACTCAAAACGAACTGGAAGCTGTACTTGTTGTAGGTTACGGTACTCAAACTAAAAGAAAATCGACAGATAATATAGCACGAGTTACTGCAAAAGATATTCAGCAGGTACCGGTTGCGAATGTACAGAATGCTTTGGTTGGTAAATTAGCTGGTGTACAAATTACGCAAACCAATGGTAAAGTTGATGGAGGAATGGATATTAGAGTTCGTGGTGCTGCAAGTATTAGTGCAGGGACACAACCTTTATATGTGTTAGATGGAATTCCTTTAATCACTTCAGACGAATCAACAAATGGTGCAGCGACAAACCCTTTAATAACATTAAGTCCTAATGAAATTGAATCTATTGATGTATTAAAAGATGCCTCCTCAGCAGCTATTTACGGAGCTCGTGGTGCTAATGGAGTTGTGATCATTACGACCAAAAAGGGAAAAGATGGAAAAGGTACTTTTTCACTTAATATGTCTCAGGGTGTCAGTGAAGCTACTCACAAAAAATCATGGTTAAATACAGATCAATATATTGAATTATTTACAGAAGCTTCGATTAATGGAACGGGAGATGCTGCAGAAGCTGAAAGTACATTCGATTTTCTTGCTCAGGGAACAGATTGGAGAAACCGAGAAGTAAATACAGACTGGCAAGATCTTGCTTTTCAGACTGGTCTTGCTACCGATGTCGATTTTTCTGTTTCTGGCGGTGATGCTAAAACAAAATATTTCTTTTCTGGTGCTTACAATAATACAACGGGTATTATTGACAGTAACGAATTAGAAAGAATTACAGCAAGGTCAAATATATCCCATAAAATTTCTGATAATTTTACAATGGGAATGAATTTAAGTTTTTCAAGATCTATAATAGATCGTGTACAAGATGATAACTCATTTACTACACCACTTCAGGCTGTAGCACAGTCTCCATTATCGCCAGCACGTTTAGAAGATGGTACAGCAAATCCAAACACACTATATGCTAACTATTTATTAGCTGCAGATAATTCGTTCTGGAAAACGATGATGAGAAGAATTACCGGTAAAGTTTTTGCTGAATATCAAATAATTCCTTCTTTAAAAATAAATTCTGATTTTGCATATGATCTTTTAGGACAAACAGAAGACTATTGGCAAGGAAAAAATGCTCCATTTATGGCAACAGACGGAGAAGCTTATGCAACATCTGTAAATAATGAAACATACATATGGAGTAACTATCTAACTTATGATGCGGTTTTCGCAGAAAAGCACAGTTTAAATGTGGTTGCAGGTATGGAGTTTAATAAATACACCCGCAGATATCAATCTGTTACAAGTATCTATTTCCCTGATGATTCTTTTCAAACCATTGATGGAGGTGCAGAAGTAAATGCAGGAGAAGGAAATGAAACTGCTAGTACTTTTGTGTCTCAATTTGGAAGATTAAACTATGCTTACGACAATAAATATCTTTTCAAAGCTAGTATTCGTCGTGATGGCTCTTCTCGTTTTGGAAAAAATGAAAGATATGGAACTTTCCCTGCGTTCTCTGCAGGATGGATTATTTCTGAGGAAAGCTTCTTAAAAGACAACAATGTTTTATCTTTTCTAAAATTAAAAGGAAGCTGGGGAAAAGTAGGAAATGCTGAAATTGGAAACTTCGCTTCGCGCCAATTATACGGTGCCAGACCTTACAATCTAAAATCAGGTCTTTCTTTTGTACAGGCTGGAAATGATGACTTAACCTGGGAAAAATCAACTCAGACAGATGTTGGTATCGAATGGGGTTTATTCAACAAATTCAGCTTTGAAGTTGACTATTACGACAAAAGTACTGACGGATTGCTTTTTGACGTACCAAAACCACTTAGTGGAGGAGGTCCAACAACAATCACTCAAAATATAGGCAAAGTAAAAAGCAGTGGTTTTGAGGTTACAATAAATACTAAAAACATTGAGAATCAAAATTTAAGATGGACGACCAGCTTTAATATTACTACTAATGATTCTAAGGTTGAAGAAATGCCTGACGGACAAGATATTGTTTCGACATTTACAATAAACAGAGTTGGCGAAAACATTTCATCTTTTTATTTAGTTGAATATGCTGGAGTTGATTCTGCAAACGGAGATGCATTATATTACAAAAACACTGTAAATGCAGATGGTTCCTTAGACAGAAGCACTACTAATGATTACAGTGAAGCAAAAAGAATTATTGCAGGAAATCCATTTCCAGAATTAATGGCTGGTTTAACTAATACGATAAACTATAAAAACATTGATTTTTCATTTACTTTCCAGGGAGAATGGGGAGCCAGCATTTATAATTCGGCTGGAAAATACCAATCTGTAGCTGCCGATTATTTTGACAACCAAACTACAGATCAATTAAACCGTTGGCAAAATCCTGGCGACATCACAAATGTACCACAAGCAAGATTATATGGAAGTAACGGAACTGGCGAATCTACAAGATTCCTTGATAAAACCGATTTTGTTCGTCTAAGAAACTTAACAATTGGTTATACATTGCCAAAAACTACATTAAAAGATGCAGGAATAAGCAGTGTACGTTTTTACGCAACAGGAGTAAATCTATTAACCTTTACCAATTACAATGGTTATGATCCTGAAGCCAGAAGAGATGATACAGGTATCGGAGAAGAATTTTACTCTGCTCCTCCTGCCAGAACAATTGCTTTAGGTGTAAATATTAATTTTTAAAAACGACACAAATGAAATCATATAAATTTATCTTATTTATACTGCTTACAGCTTTTATAACAAGCTGTGAAGATGAACTGGAAATTGAACCAAGACAAAATCAAGATTCCGAAGTCACCCTAGGTACTGAAACTGGTATCGTAAATATTTTAAACGGAGCGTACGCCATTGCCGCCGATGCAGATGTTTTTGGTGGAAGAAGCTTAGTTTCTGCTGATTTAATGGCACAAACTGGCTTAACCAGTACTACTGATTTTAGATGGAGAGGAAGTTATGGTGAATTCCGTCAAATGTATACCAAATCAGTTCTGGTAGATAATGCTTTTGTTCGACAAATCTATGCTCGTAATTACGAAATCATTAATGCCGCTAATACCGTAATTGAAAATATTGACAAGGTAGCAGATGCTGATAAAAGAACCAGAATGATAGCTGAAGCTAACTTTTTAAAAAGTTTAGCTTACTTTGATTTAGTTCGTTTCTTCGGATTGCCATATGAGGCGGGCAAACAGAATACACAGCTTGGAGTTATTATAAGACCTAATGCGATTTATGATTTTAATGCCGATCTTTCAAAAGAAAGAAGTACAGTCGAAGAAGTTTACACCCTGATCATTCAGCAATTGAATGATGCTTATAACGGACTTCCTGAGGAGAATAGCTTTTATCCAGACAAATATGCTGCCAAAGCATTATTAGCAAGAGTCTATCTACAACAGCAAAATTATGCGGCGGCCCGTGATGCAGCAAACGAAGTAATAGAAAGCAGCGGAAGAGCATTATCAACTACTTATGCAAATGCTTTTAATCATGATGAAAACCAAATTGAAGATATCTTTGCCATTCAAATTACAAAACAAACAGGTGAAAACGAAATTGTTGTCATGTATGCCTCTGAAGGAAATGGAGGACGTGGCGGTGATGTCGAAATTAGAAATACTTATATCAATAAATTTACAGATCCGAATGATGATCGAGCAAATTTTAACTATGTAAATCCAGATAACGACAGATTACTGACTTCAAAATACACGAACCAATACGGAGATGTGGGGATAATTCGCTTAGCTGAAATGTATTTAATAAGAGCTGAGACTAACTTTAGATTAGGAACTTCTGTTGGAGATACTGCACTAAATGATATCAATTTGATTAGAACCAGAGCACATGCTGAAAATTTTACAGCCCTGACTCTTCCTACTATTTTAAGAGAACGTGAATTAGAACTAGCTATGGAAGGTTTTGCAATTCATGACTTAAAAAGAACAAAAGGTTCTATAGATGTAAATGCAGACGGATCAGAATTGATTCCTTACGATGATCCAACTTTAGTATTCCCAATCCCATTAAGAGAAATGGATGCAAATAAACTAATTACCCAAAACCCGGGTTACGGAAGTTAAATTAAAACCACACCATAAAACAAAAAAACCATCCCTACTAAGGGATGGTTTTTTTTATGTGATTTTATAAATAAGGTTGAAAATTAATATAAAATCTATTTTATTTTTAAATGATGAAAGTTAAAATTTATGATGCCATAGCAATTTGTCTGGATGCTGCTGGCATAGACAATGTGAACGGATCTGAATAACCCGAAAAAAAGGTGTCTAATATTTCCTGAAAAACAGGATGTGCATTTTCAGCCTGAGAAAAAAGTGTCATAGAAGAACGTAATTTTCTTGCACCCAATTCTCCAAGTATAGCCTCAATAGATTTTGTTTTATAATCTAATAAAAGCTGTGAAATCTCAATCAAATGTTTTGATAAAATGGGATGATTAAGAAACTCTTCTGCTTCTGTAAGACCATTGAGAGCATAATAATTAGCAATGGTACTTTTTCCTAAACCTTTTATTTGAGGAAAAATAAACCACATCCAGTGCGTCTCTTTTTTTCCCTTTTTAATTTCAGAAAAAGCAGTAAGATAAAGTTTGTTTTGCGCGTCTAAAAAACGTGTTATATCAGTATTTGAATAAGCCATTTGTGAAATTGAATTTAAGATTATAACTCAGTTTTTGGTTGTTTATCTTCTTTTCGAATAAATAAAACGGTTAATTTTAATTTCTTTATTGAAGACATCCAAAACTACTTAACCTCTTAATCTAAAAGTTATATAATTATTTTAGATCGTTACATAATTTCACATGCATAAAAAAAAAGCTGCAAGACTTTTATCCTGCAGCTTTTTTGCTATGTATATTTTATTATCAACTTAATCTCTAAAATCATTCAAAGATTTCTCAATAATTTCAAGACATTCCTGAATTTGAATTTCTGTCATTACTAATGGTGGTGCCAGTCTGATTTTATTTCCGTGAGTGGGTTTTGCCAATAATCCATTATCTCTAAATCTTAGACAAATTTCCCAAGCTAGATCAGAATCTTCTCCGCAATTAATCACAATCGCATTCAATAAACCTTTTCCACGAACTAATGTGATCAGATTATTTCTTTCAGCAATTTCGTTTAATCCTTTTCTTAAAATGATTCCCAAACGTTCTGCATTTTCAGCCAGTTTTTCCTCTTTAATTACTTCTAAAGCGGCAATAGCAACGGCTGCTGCAACAGGATTTCCTCCAAAAGTAGAACCGTGTTGTCCCGGTTTAATTACATTCATGATTTCGTTGTTACACAAAACTGCTGAAACCGGATAAACTCCTCCAGAAATTGCTTTTCCTAAAATTAAAATATCAGGCTGTACATTTTCATGATGAACGGCTAATAATTTTCCGGTACGCGCAATTCCGGTCTGAACTTCATCAGCAATAAACAAAACATTATGTTTCTCACATAAAGCTTTCGCTTTCGCTAAATAACCTTCAGAAGGCACATATACTCCTGCTTCTCCCTGAATTGGTTCAACTAAAAATCCAGCAATATTTTTTGATGATGCTAAAGCTTTTTCAAGAGCCTCCAAATTATCGTATTCAATTTTTATAAATCCATCTGTAAACGGACCGAAGTTTTTACGTGCAGTTTCATCATTAGAAAATGAAATAATAGTCGTAGTTCTTCCATGGAAATTATTTTCACACACTATAATCTGCGCCTGATTTTCAGGGATTCCTTTTACTTCATAAGCCCATTTTCTACAAACTTTCAATGCTGTTTCAACTGCTTCAGCCCCCGTATTCATTGGTAACACTTTATCAAAACCAAAATAGTTGGTTACAAATTCTTCGTAATTTCCTAATTGATCGTTATAAAAAGCACGAGACGTTAAAGTCAGTTTTTGAGCCTGATCAACCATTGCTTTCACAATTTTAGGATGACAATGCCCTTGATTTACTGCAGAATAAGCCGATAAAAAATCATAATATTTCTTTCCGTCTACATCCCAAACATATACACCTTCTCCTCTTTCCAGTACAACCGGAAGCGGATGATAATTATGAGCGCCGTATTTATTTTCTTTTTCAATCAAAATTTCTGATTTTGACGAAAGGGTATTTTCAGTATGAATCATGATCTTTCTTTTTTAGAGCTACAAAAGTATTTAAAAATATTAATTTAAGCTATTTAAAATCAATATTTGACTTTAATTTTAACCAAATAAGTCAAAACACGTAAATTTTCTACTTAAAAAGTAAAATATGATTTTATCATAAATTCCATTTGAGAACCTTTTATTAAAAAAAATAGTTACTTTTATGAATGTAAAAGTAAACTCAATTTAAAGAATGGAAACATTAGACGAATTTGATATCAATATAATTAAGGAATTGGAAAAAGACGGAAGAATGGCTTTTTCTGCAATTGCTGCTAATTTGAAAATATCAAACACGATGGTGCATCAGCGTATCAACAGAATGATAGAACAAGGGGTAATTGGCGGTATAAAACCAATTATACAAGAAAAAAAGATTGGATATGATTGGGCTTCTTTTACCGGAATAACATTGAACAAAGATTCTGATTCAGATCGAATCATCGAAGCGCTAAAAGATATTCCCGAAATCACTGAATGTTATTATGTAACGGGTTCTTTCACGCTTTACATCAAAATTATCGCGAAGAATCACGAGCATATGCGAAGAATTCTATATGAAAAAATTGACAGTATTCCGGGCATTGCCAAAACCGATTCGATTATTGAATTGGGTTGTGCTTTTAAAAGAAATATTACTTTATAAGAGAATCTACTTAACCCTTTCAATCCATGAAAAATAAATTTCCTTTTAGGTTTTCGTCAAATCAATTTATTGTGCTGCTATTTCTTTTCGTTTGTAATTTTCTCCATGCACAAACACCAAAAGGAAAATTATTTATCATTGGTGGTGGAGATCGTTCTGACGCGTTAATGAAACAAGTTTTGGCTATAGCCGAATTAGGAAAAAAAGATTATATCGTGGTTTTGCCCATGTCGAGTGAAGAGCCGGATAGTTCATTTGTCTTTTTTAAAAACCAAATGGTAAAGCTTACTCAAAATCCAATTGTAATGCTGAATTTCACGGCAGTAACTGCTCAAAATAAAACTTTGACAGACTCTCTTCAAAAAGCAAAATTGATTTTTATAAGCGGCGGTGATCAAAGTCGGTTTATGAATGTGGTACAAAATACACCAATCAAAACGGCAATTCAAAAAGCATATGAAAACGGAAGCACTATTTCCGGTACAAGTGCCGGAGCGGCTGTAATGTCTGAAAAAATGATTACCGGAAACCAGAAACTTCAAAAAGAATATTCTGGCACTTTTGATAATATTCGTTATGATAATTTAGAAACTTCAGAAGGTTTGGGATTATTAAAAACAGCGGTTATTGATCAGCATTTTTTAAAGAGAAACCGTTACAATCGTCTGCTTTCTGCATTGGTTGAATTTCCAACTTTAACCGGAATCGGAATTGATGAAGCGACCGCAATTATCGTTCGAAACAATCAAATTGAAGTTGCTGGAGAAAGCGAAGTTATTGTCGTTAAAAATCCGAAGGGAATTTTAAAATCTAAAAACAATAATCTTATTTCTATTGAAAAATTAGAAATGAGCATTTATACGGCGGGACAAAAATTTAATATCAAGTAAGCATGTTGAATTATTCTAAAATAATAAAACTTACCTTTTTTATTTGCTGCATTAACTTTCAGATTTCGGCACAAAAAAACAATTCAAAAGAAGTTAACCGATTGGAGAAATTAGCGCAACAAGTTACAATTATTCGGGATAATTGGGGCATTCCGCACATATACGGCAAAACAGATGCCGATGCTGTTTTTGGCTTGCTTTACGCTCAATGCGAAGACGATTTCAAAAGGATCGAAATGAATTATATTGAAAAACTGGGCCGTCTTTCAGAAATTAAAGGCCAATCTGTTTTATACAATGATTTAGAAATTAAACTTTTGATTGATGTTGAGGATGCCAAAGCCGATTATAAAAAAGCACCAGCATGGCTTAAAAAATTATTGAATAGTTATGCAGATGCTATCAACTTTTATCTTTACAAACATCCTGAAGTAAAGCCAGTACTTTTAACGCATTTTGAACCTTGGTTTCCTTTGCTTTGGACAGACGGAAGTATTGGCGCCATTAGCACTGCAGATCTTACGACGGCAGAATTAAAAGCTTTTTATTCGGGAAATAATGATAAAGTCGCTTATGTAGAACGAGAAAAATATGTTCAGACTGGATCTAACGGATTTGCTTTTGCACCATCAAAAACGGTTGACGGAAATGCCATTTTATACATTAATCCGCACACTACTTTTTATTTCAGACCCGAAGTTCAAATTACTAGTGAAGAAGGTTTGAATGTTTACGGAGCAGTAACCTGGGGGCAATTCTTTATCTATCAGGGATTCAACGAAAATTGTGGCTGGATGCACACCTCATCAAACGTAGATGTTGCCGATATGTATGCAGAGAAAATCACCAATAAAAACGGAAAACTATTTTACGAATTCGATAAGAAGCTTTTACCGGTAGTCGAAAAGGAAATCACTATAAATTACACGGAAAACGGAAAATTAATTCCGAAGAAATTCAAAACCTATTCCACTAACAATGGCCCTATTATAGCTAAACGTGACGGGAAATGGATCAGTTTAAAATCGAATAATCGTTCGATCACCAGTTTGATTCAGAGTTGGATTCGGACAAAATCTAAAAACTTTGACGATTATAAAAAGGCAATGGATTTAAAAGCCAACACTTCCAACAATACGGTTTATGCCGATAGTAAAGGAAATATCGCATATTGGCACGGCAACTTTATTCCGATAAGAGATAAAAACCTGAATTGGTCAAAAGTTATTGATGGTTCGATTTCCACTACACAATGGAAAGGCTTACATGAAGTTGATGAAACAGTTCATTTATACAATCCGGTAAACGGCTGGCTTCAGAATTGTAATTCAACACCGTATTCTGTTGCGGGAGAAAACAGTCCGAAAGAAGCAAATTATCTGCCTTATATGGCGCCTGACGGAGAAAATTTCAGAGGTGTAAATGCCGTTCGAATTTTCAGCAAAGGCGATAAATATACTTTAGACAAAGTAATCATTGATGGTTATGATTCTAAATTATCCATTTTTGAAGTTTTGATTCCGAGTCTGGTCAATGTTTTTGAAAAAAATATAAAACCGGATTATCCTGATTATAATGAATTATCAGAAGCAATTTCAATTTTAAAAAACTGGGATTATTATGCTAAAGAAAATTCAGTAGCAACCACATTAGCAGTTGAATGGGCCTATAAATTAAACCCTATTATTCAAAAAGCGTACATTGATGAAGGCGAATTGGATCAGGTTGAAAATACCAAAAATTTTGCTGCAACTGCAGGAGTTGACCAATTTATTCCTCAATTAGAAACCGTGTTGAAAGAATTGAAATCGAAATGGGGAACCTGGCAAGTTGCCTGGGGAGAAATTAATCGTTTTCAGCGTTCAAGCGGTGCTATCGATTTGAAATATGAGGATACCAAACCTAGTTTGCCAATTGGTTTTGGCCCGGGTTCCTGGGGAAGTTTGCCTTCTTTCAAAAGCAGTTATCAAAACGGTTCTAAAAAACGTTACGGTTACAACGGAAACAGTTTTGTGTGTGCCGTGGAATTTGGCCCAAAAATAAAAGCTAAATCAGTATTAGCCGGAGGAAATAGTGGCGATGAAAACTCAAAACATTTTACCGATCAGGCAGAAATGTATCAAAAAGGGCAATTTAAGGATGTCTTATTCTACAAAGAAGATATTGTAAAACATGCCGAAAAAACCTATCACCCCGGTGAATAATCAAATTTAAACGTATCTGTTAAATAACCTCGGAAGAAATAGCTTTCGAGGTTTTTTTGTAACATAATATTTCTGATATTTGTTAAAAATTGTAAGAAATGAAAAACTCAATCGCACTTATTTTTGCAACCATACTCTTTTCGGGCAACATGAACGCACAATTAAAACCTGTAAAATACGCTGACGGTGATAAGAAATTAAATGGTTTATCAATAAAAGCTGCTAAAAAAAGCGATAGCAATCCAGGAATTTTACTTTTGCCTGCATGGCTTGGAATTGACACTGCCTCAAAAGAAATTGCTGGGAATTTATCCAAGCTAGGCTATCATGTTTTTATCGCTGATATTTATGGCGAAGGAAACTACCCAAAAAATACTGCAGAAGCAGGAAAACAAGCAGGTTTCTATAAAACGAATTATGAAGCTTATCACAAAAGAATCAATCTTGCGCTACAGGAATTAATCAAATCTGGCGCAAATGCAGATAATATTGTCGTTATCGGATACTGCTTTGGAGGAACGGGAGTTCTTGAAGCTGCACGTGGTCATTTGAACGTAAAAGGAGTGGTTTCATTCCACGGAGGTTTAGGTAAAGACGCTGCCCGACCTGCAACACCAATTACTACTAAAGTTCTAGTTTGTCACGGAGCTGATGATCCCTTTGTTTCTAAAGAGGAAATTGCTGCCTTTCAGCAGGAAATGCGTGATTCAAAAGCCGATTGGCAAATGATTTACTATTCAGATTCTGTTCACTCTTTCACTAATCCGGAAGCAGGAAATGACAATTCTAAAGGAGCTGCCTACAATGCTGTTGCCGCTAAGCGATCATTTGAACATTTGAAATTATTTCTTGATGAAGTGTTAAAAAAATAACACTTGCTTTAATGGCACGCCGATGACGCCGATTAAACGGATTTACGCAGATAATTATTTATTCCCACTGGCTAAAAAAACCAGCGTAAACCGGTTTAAATCCGTAACATCCGCGGGCAAAAAAAAAACTAAAACCCAAAAACAACCAAAACTAACCAATGTCACATAGTCCAATTAGAAAAGATAAAACCTGTTTAAATTGCAGGCATGTCGTTGAACAAAAATTTTGTCCAAATTGCGGGCAGGAAAATACAGATTCAAGAAAAACATTTCATCATTTATTTATTCATTTTTTTGAAGATTTAACGCATTATGAAAATGCATTTTGGAAAACGATCAAAAATCTTCTTTTTAAACCTTCCACTTTAACTAAAGAATATTTATCCGGAAAAAGATTATCGTATCTGGCCCCTGTTCGTCTTTATATTTTTATCAGTTTTATTACTTTCCTTTTAATTGCCATGTTTCCGAACAAGGTAACTGAGAATCTTACCAAAGGTGAAAAAGAAATTAGTTCAAATTTTGAAAAATCCAGTAAAGATAAAACTGAAATTTTAAAAGATAAAAACTACATTGAATCAAAAACAATGAAACAAGTCAATAAAAATTACTTTCAATTAAAAACAATGAAAGAAATTGACTCTGTTCAAAAGTATGGAAAAGAGAGCGAAAAACTTTCTGATTTTCAATATTGGGTTTATGAAAAAGCTGTGCATGTTACGGAGCATAATACCAAAAAGGAAATTATCGCAAAATTCATCGAGTCTTTTATTCATAATATCCCCAAAATTCTGTTCATTATAATGCCTTTCTTTGCCTTCTTTTTATGGATTTTTCATAGCAAAAAGAAATGGTACTATTTTGATCACGGTATTTTCACCTTACATTATTTCTCCTTTTTACTTTTAATATTTCTCCTTTTATTTATCATCACCAGAATACTTGGCTTATTTGGAGAAAATGGCCTAATTACTTTCGTCAGTAATATTATTAATTTTGTTGGAATTGTCTGGATGTCTTATTATTTTTATCCGGCACATCATCGTTTTTATGGTGAAACCAGAATAGTTTCATTTGTTAAAAGTTTTATCTTATTCTTTATAAACTTCTTTTTTATCCTATTTTTACTCACTTTTTACGTGCTATATATATTTATCAACTTACACTAAACTACATCAATGAAAAAAATTGCAATTCTATTACTAATTGCTTCAGCATTTTCATGTAAAAATGTACAGTCTGTTACTTCAAAAGACAACTCAGACCCTACCAAATACATGAACTCGATTAAAGCAAAGGACTTAAAAAAAATGCTTTATGTTATTGCCTCTGATGAAATGGAAGGCCGTGAAACTGGCTCAAAAGGTCAGAAAAAAGCAGGACTTTACATGATTGAGCAATACAAGAAAAATAAAGTCTCGTTCCCAAAAGGTGCAACAGATTATTACCAACATATTCCAGCAGCATTTTTAAATGCAAAGCGAAATCAAAACCTACCGGATTCTGAAAATATCTGGGCCTACATTGAAGGTTCTGAAAAACCAGATGAAGTTTTGGTGATTTCAGCGCATTACGATCACATTGGAATTAAAAAAGGAGAAATCTATAATGGAGCTGATGATGACGGTTCTGGAACAGTAGCAGTTATAGAAATGGCCAAAGCATTTGCAAAAGCAAAAAAAGAGGGACATGGACCAAAACGCTCTATCTTGTTTCTACATGTAACTGGTGAAGAACATGGTTTACACGGTTCTCGTTATTATTCTGAAAACCCATTGTTTCCAATTGCAAACACTATTAGTGACATCAATATCGACATGATTGGACGTCGTGACGTTGAACATGCTAAAAGCAACAATTATGTCTATGTAATTGGTGCTGACAGACTTTCAACAGATTTAGATAATGCTGTTGTTGCTCAAAATAACAAATACACCAAATTAGATTTAGATTATAAATTTAACGATCCTAAAGACCCTAATCATTTTTATGAGCGTTCTGATCATTATAACTTCGCAAAATTTGGTATCCCTGCCGTTTTCTTCTTCAATGGAGTGCATGAAGATTATCACCAAAAAGGTGATGAACCAGAAAAAATTGAATACGACGCTTTAACAAAAAGAACACAATTAGCGTTTGTTGTGGCCTGGGATTTAGCCAATAGAGAAAATAGACCGGTAGTGGATAAGAAATAGGTTCTTATTTTAGGGACAAAGGTTCAAAGTTGCAAAGGTTCAAAGGTCTTTTTTAAAGTTTATTAAATTCTGAGCAACTAATTTTATAAAGACAAAAATAAAAAAGGGATGAGTTTAAAAACTCATCCCTTTTTTTATATATTCTAAATTCCTAAAAGAGAAACCTCTGAACCTTTGCAACTTTGAACCTTTGCAACTTTTTTAGTCATTCATAGAAATCAAAAACTCTTCGTTATTTCTAGTTTTCTTGAAACGATCGTTTACAAAATCCATAGATTCAACCGGATTCATATCAGATAGATATTTACGCATGATCCACATTCTTTGTAATGTTTTCTCGTCTAGTAACAAATCATCACGACGTGTACTTGAAGACGTAAGATCGATTGCAGGGAAAATACGTTTGTTTGCAATTTTACGATCCAATTGAAGTTCCATGTTACCGGTTCCTTTAAATTCTTCAAAGATAACCTCGTCCATTTTAGAACCCGTTTCAGTCAATGCTGTTGCTATGATACTTAATGATCCACCGTTTTCAACATTTCTTGCTGCTCCAAAGAAACGTTTTGGTTTTTGCAATGCATTAGCATCAACACCTCCACTCAATACTTTTCCGGAAGCTGGCTGAACTGTATTGTAAGCTCTTGCCAAACGTGTAATCGAATCTAATAAGATTACAACATCATGTCCGCATTCAACTAAACGTTTTGCTTTTTCTAAAACAATATTGGCAATTTTTACGTGTTCTTGTGGTTCTCTGTCAAAAGTAGAAGCGATAACTTCTCCACGAACACTTCTTTGCATATCTGTAACCTCCTCAGGGCGCTCATCAATCAAAAGCACGATTAAATAAACTTCAGGATGGTTGGCTGCAATCGCATTAGCAATGTCTTTTAACAACATTGTTTTACCGGTTTTCGGTTGTGCGACTATCATACCACGCTGACCTTTTCCTATTGGAGAAAATAAATCGATAATACGAGTTGAAACAGAACTTCCTTTTTCGGCTAATTTGAATTTTTCAGAAGGAAAAACCGGAGTCAAGTGTTCGAAAGAAACTCTGTCGCGAACAACCTGTGGATCGTGACCATTAATTTTTAGTACACGAACTAAAGGAAAAAACTTCTCGCCTTCTTTAGGAGGACGAACCACTCCTTTTACAGTATCACCGGTTTTAAGACCAAATAATCTGATTTGTGAAGTTGATAAATAAATATCATCCGGAGAGGCTAAATAATTATAATCTGATGAACGCAAGAAACCGTATCCGTCAGGCATCATTTCAAGAACACCTTCACTTTCAATAATTCCATCAAATTCAAAATCTGAATCTCTGAAATTATTCTTTTTATTTTTATGATTTGGGTTTTGGTTTCCGTTATTCCCGTTCCCATTTCCATTTCCATTTGTATTTTGATTTGGATTCTGGTTTGGGTTTTGGTTCGGATTTTGATTTTTATTCTGATTTGGATTTATCTTTTTTACCGGAGCAGCTCCTTCAACTTTTTCAGTAACTGGTGCCGGAGCAATAGTTTCTGCTTCAATTTCGGTTGTTTGTTCAGAAGTAACTTCTTTTTCCTTTTGTAAAGCAACCTTTTTCTCGTAAGCAGATTTATTAAATTTTACGATTTTTGGCCCTTTTTTCTCTACCGGTGCTGATTCTGCAGCTTCGTGAGCTTTTGGAGCCGGCTGAATTTTTGCGTTTGGTTTTGAAATTTTAGGTGTTACCACTTTTTCAGGTGCCTCCTCTATCTTTTCGGCTGTTTCCTCTACCTTATTAAACTCTAAAACAGGAGCATCTTTACTAATTGCTGCTTTTTTAACCGGAAGAATCCTTGCTCTCTTAGGTTTATCATCTGCTATTTCTGCCTGGGGCGCAACATTGACAGGCGGCTTTTCAGTCGTTTCCTGATGTGCTAAAATCTGACTTATTAAAGTCTCTTTTTTAACGCCATTAAACTTTATAGTTTTAGCTAACTTAGCTATTTCTTGAAGCTCAGAAAGCTTCATTTCTTTTAATGCAGAAATATCAAACATGAATATTCTATGAATTTAATTATTTTAAAGGAAATACTGTAAAAAGAATAGGTAGATAATTGTTTTCAATTGACCGCAGTATGAAGTGCTTACGGTATTATGATGCAATAATACGAATAAAATTTAATCATACAATAGTATTTTAAAAAAAGAAAATATATTTTTGTAAAACAATTTTAGACCATGATACAAAGAATTCAAACCGTTTATTTACTTCTTACCTTTGTTGTAACAGGGGTTTTAATGTTTTTTATTCCGCTTTGGACATTAAACACCGGAAAAGCATTCTATTTTATGCAAGACCAGTTTTACACCATTCTATTAGGTCTAAGTACAATGCTTACAATTATCAGCATTATTTCATACAAAAAGAGACAAAATCAGTTTGTTATGGGCAGACTGAACATAATATTAAATTTAATTTTATTAGGATTATTTGTATATCGCTCTCTAAATTTATCTGGAGAGACAGTTAACGCTGTTTCAGAGAAAGGTATTGGGATGTTTCTACCGATTGTTGCTATCGTGTTATTAGTTTTAGCTAATAAGGCCATCAAGAAGGATGAAGATCTCGTAAAATCTGTAGACCGTTTGAGGTAAACCTATAAACTTAATTTTTTTGTGCGAAGAGAACCCGAATTTATATTCGGGTTTTTTTGTGCCTTAAAATGACATAATCTGACTTTATTGAGGCTTTTAGATAAAACACCTTCTTTCTAATTTTGCCCTTCATTTCCAAAATCAATGATAACAAATAAAATAAAGATACATCTGGCCGATGATCATCAGGTACTGATCGATGGTCTTACCAATTTATTGCAAACCGTTTCTAATTTTGAAGTAGTTGGAAATTCCTTGAATGGTACTACTATATATGACGATGTTCTTCAAAACAATGCTGACATTTTAGTTCTCGATATAAGCATGCCTGAGAAAGATGGTATCAAAGTATTACAGGAATTTTATAGCAACAACAGTTCTTGCAAAGTCATTATTTTATCCAGTTATGATGAACTAAAAATCATTAAGGAAGTAATGAAATTAAATGCAAAAGGTTATCTGACCAAAAAATGCGCCGGCGAACATATCATTCAGGCTATTAATAATGTTTATCAGGGACAAGAGTATTTTAGTGATGCTGTGAGAGAGAAAATCTTCCACGTTTTCACACACGATAATTCTAAATTAAATAAAGACATCTACATCGAAAATCCGATTTTAACTCCCCGTGAAATTGAGATTGTCGCATTAATTTCGCTGGAATATAGTGGAAAAGAAATAAGTGAACAACTTTTCATCAGTACCAATACGGTCGAAACCCATCGCAAAAACATTATGAGAAAATTGCAGACTAAAAATACTATTGGTCTGGTTAAATACGCTTTAAAAAACAATTTAATTAATCCTTAGATGTTTTTTATTAGATTTTTAGTCGTCCTTCTCTTTTCCTTTACGTCTAATAGAATTCCAGTTTTTAGTCAGCAAAAAGAGATATTGAAAGTAGAAATTCAAACAAGTGAGAAATCAAAAAAAGCTACCATTTCTGAACTTCATAAATACGAACAATTAAGAAACAAAAAAGTAGTCAGCTTATTTATCATCTTAATTGTAATTTTATTTTTTCTGTTTTATTTCTTCTACCAGAACAATCAACTAAAACAGAAAATAAAACGAAAAGACATCAAACAAAGAATACTGCTTAATGTCATTAATGCCGGAATTGACAATCAGGAAGTAGAGCGAAAAAAAATTGCTTCTTTTTTACATGACAACGTCAACTCACTTTTATCATCAGCAGGATTGCATTTAAATGTCTTCACTACCCAAAACAATATTAATTCGGAAGAAATTCAGAAAACAAAAGCAATTCTGGCAGAAGTCCATGATCTTTTGCGTGACATATCTCACGATCTTGTTCCCGCTCTCTTAGTTCGTTTTGGACTCCTTTATGCCCTCGAAGATTTATGCGAAAGAAATTCTAATTCGAGTATTGTTTTTGAATTTTCAAGTACAATTCCGACAGAAAAAAGATATGTTGAAAAATTCGAAATGAAGCTTTATTTTATTGTTTCTGAGCTTTTCAGTAATATTATAAAACATAGCGAAGCAGAAAAAACCACAATTTCTTTAATCGAAAAAAACAATCGATTAGTTATTGTAATTCATGATAATGGAAAAGGCTTCACAACTAAAAAAACAAAAGATGCAGAAGGTTTCGGCCTTAACAGAATCAGAGCCCGAATTAAAAAATTCAAAGGAAGTTTTACTATAGATTCAAAACCCAATGAAGGAACAAAGATTAGAATTAAAATTCCGCTTCCTCATTAAGTGAAAAGATCATTTTTTCCCTATTTCAATAATCTCCAAGTCTTTAATTTTATCATCTTCAATCACAAAACGTAGCATGGTTCGCATTTGATGAAATCCGCTTTTCCCACATGCACCGGGATTCATATGTAGCAAATTGTTCTTTTTATCAAACATTACTTTTAAAATGTGCGAATGTCCACAAATAAATAATTTAGGAGGATTCAACGTCATTTCTTCTCTAATCGCCGGATTATATTTTCCCGGATAACCTCCAATATGCGTAATCCAAACTGAAACATTTTCACATGAAAAACGATTGTGTAAAGGAAATTCCAATCTCGCTTCTGCCCCATCAATATTACCATACACACAACGTAAAGGTTTTAGCTTTTTAATGGTATCGGTAACATGCAAATCTCCAATATCTCCGGCATGCCAAACTTCATCGGCCTGAGCCACATATTTTAAAATAGTATCATCAATATGACTGTGAGTATCGGAAAGGAGGAGGATTTTGATCATTCTTTTTTAAGGGGCAAAGGTTCAGAGGTACAAAGGTACAAAGGTTTTTTTTAAAGGTGCTAAGGTTCTAAGATACTAAGTTGTTAAGTTTTTTTATTAAAAAAAACCGATTTGCTTTCGCAAACCGGATTTGTATCCTAACAGGTTTTAAAAACCTGTTAGGTATTGTTATATAACATCTGGATTTAATTAATTCTTAGAATTTTTACCATCCTTTGAATCTTTGGTATCCATCATTTCCATTAGTTTTAATCCTAATAAACCGCTTATTGAACCATCAGATCCACCATTTCCGGAAATTAATACATCTGGAATTACTTTGATATTTCCTTTACCAATTTCCTCGGTAACTTTATATCTTGTAAAGTTGTCTCCACCCATTGCGCTTACTTGCAATTGATACGATTCTGCAGTTGACTTACCAATTGCCATGATTTTTTCTGCTTCAGCCAAACCTGTTTTCGAGATTCTTTCTGCTTCTGCGCTTGCATTCAATTTGGTTGCTTCAGCCTGTGCTCCTGCTCTTGCTTTTGTTGCTTCGGCTTCTGCATTAGCACGCATTTTTGTAGCTTCTGCTTCAGCATTTACATTCAATTTTAAACTGGTTGCGTCTCCTTCTGCTTTTTTAACCGTTGCATCAGCCGTTCTTTGAGCAATTTCAACACTTTGCGAAGCTCGAACAATTTCTTTCTGCATATCTGCAATCGCAGTTTCTTTCTCCATTCCCTGACGCTGCTCTTGTGCCATTCTTTGGGTTTGATAGGTTTTCTGCTCTTCTTCTGCCAATTTTCTGTCCGTTAATGTTTTCATTAATGAATCTGGCGGAACGATATCTCCAATCAAAGTATCAACTGCATTTACGTTGTATTCATCCAATACCAATTTAATATGATTTTTAGCCGATTCCTGACGTTCTTTTCTGGTACTTAAGAAAGATATTACATCACTATCCTGAGCTGAGTTTCTGAAATAGTTACCAATTGTAGGCTCTAAAACCTGAGAAACCAAGTTATTCATACTACCAAAACGCGCAATTACTTTTGGTGCTTCGGCCGCTGGCACGTGAATAATCTGCGCCACATCTAAATTAAACGGGAAACCATCTTTTGAACGAACGGTAATCGTTGAAAGGTTTTTATCCAAATCATGCGATTCACTTCTGGCATTTGCCCAATTCAAAACTAAATTAGTTGTAGGAACGGGTTCTAGTTTTGTTGTGTATTTATTCAACGCATATTTTCCCGGACCAAAAGGTTCCATCCAAACACCGCGTTGTCCTTTTGAAACAATGTTTCCGTGTTTAAATGTATCACCGGTTACATCCTGACCGTCTTCTCCAATATAAGAAATCACCACTCCCACATATCCAATTGGCACATCAGTCATTGGATTTTGTTCAATCTGAATTCCCCATGTATTAATATAGTAAGATCCTGCCAACATTACCTGAGGCTGCAAACCACGATTTCCGCCAGTATCTAAAAATTTGTCAAAATCCTGAAAATTATTATGGCCTTCAACAAACTTACCTGCAATTTGTCCTTGCGGAATTGGTTCTCCATCCAAAGCGGTTACGATACCAATCATGTTCTCATAAATCTTGATTTGGTCCGCAATTACGATTTCGAAAAGGAACGTATTAATACGATACGATCCTGTTGTAATAAAAGCAGTCTGACGTCCTTTCTGTCCTCCATTGTCTAAGAAAAAAGTAGCATCCTGAAAATTATCACTATCTACCTTTCTGGCTAAGATTCGTCCTGTTGGTATCTCCTGTCCGTCTTTACTTAAAACCAATCCAATTTTTCCTTCCGGAATAACGGTAAATCCAGTCATGTCAATTGAATATTGCCAGATCCACATTCCCCAGTACAAACCTGGAGCAAGCGTTTTTGCCTGATAACCTGCTTCACCTTTTGTCGCAATAATACGACCATCCGGAAGCGACCTGTCGGTACCAAACAAAACAAATTTTTTGGTCACAAGACCAATTTTATCTTCGGGAACCATTACCATTCCGAAGAAAACGCGCAAAATAAATTTGTAAAAAATGATGGAGAATAAGATTAAAATAATCCACCAGTAAGAAGTAATTTCATTCATGATTTTTGATATTTAGACTACAAACATAGGAGAAATATTTCCTGTTAAAATGAAATATTTTCAAAATTAACGTTTAACTACTTTTTCAAAAAAAAGTAAAAAAAATGCTTTGATTAAATCGTTGGAATTGTCAATTTCTGACACGATTTTTTGCTGTGTAAACTATGATTGGTATTTTGGGTTTTAACAGTTCTTGAGAAAGGTACATAGGTTGAGAGTGGCAAAGGTTCAAAGGTTTTTATTGACGAATGCAAAATTGAACGTCTTTAGAAATTTATCTTTTTTTTATACAGCAATGTATCTTTGCAACAAAAAAATCTTTGAACCTTTGTCCCTTTGTGACTTTGAACCTATAAAGAAAAAAATCTTTGTACCTTTGCCTCTCTGAACCTTTGAACCTTTACCTTGAGATATTTTATTCAATTTGCTTATAACGGAACACATTATCATGGCTGGCAATTTCAGCCGAATGCTTCTTCCGTTCAGGAAACTTTAAACAAAGCACTTTCAGTTTTATTGAATGCTCCTATAAATGTTATGGGCGCCGGGCGAACGGATACCGGAGTTCATGCTCAGGAAATGTATGGCCATTTTGATTTCGAAACTCAGATTGATGTTCCGACTTTGGTACACAAACTAAATTCTTATCTTCCAAAAGACATTGCGATATTTGACATTATATTGGTTCATGATGAAGCACATTGCCGATTTGATGCTACAAAACGAACATATGAATACCATATCAACACTGTTAAAAATCCATTTTTGGAGGAATTGAGTTGGTATTTTAATCAAAAATTAGATGTAGTTTTGATGAATGAAGCGGCAAAGATTTTGTTAAATCATACCGACTTTCAATGTTTTTCAAAAGTAAATACAGATGTCAACACATTTGATTGCACGATTTTTGAGGCCTATTGGAAACAAGAAAATAATAAGCTAATTTTTACCATTTCGGCAAATCGTTTTTTAAGAAATATGGTTCGCGCCATTGTTGGAACTTTGGTAAATGTTGGGTTACATAAAATTACTCTTGCTGATGTTGAAAATATCATTGCGAGTAAAAGCAGAGAAAAGGCCGGGTTTTCGGTTCCTGCACATGGTTTATATTTAACCGAAATTAAATACGATTATTTATAGCTTTAGGCTTTAAGCTGTAGGCATTACGCCTTATTTTTTAGCCTATAGCTTAAAGCCTAAAGCTTAAAGCAAAAAAACATAATGAAAGCAAAAGCATTCGATACTGGATTATTCAAACGAATTTTAACCTATACAAAGCCTTATAAATGGCGCTATTACGGCGTTATTATTTTTGCAGTCTCACTTTCTATTTTTGCTGCACTTCGCCCCTACTTATTAAAACAAACGGTCGACGGCTATATCAAGACCCATGATAAGTACGGCTTATTGATGTACATTATATTAATGGGGTTAGTTCTTATAATGGAAGTTTTTTCCCAATTCTATTTTGTGTATTGGGCCAACTGGTTGGGACAGGACATTGTAAAAGACATTCGCACCAAACTTTTCAAACATATTTTGAGCTTCAGAATGAAATATTTTGATTTGGTTCCGGTTGGCCAATTGGTAACCAGATCAGTATCAGATATTGAATCGATTGCGCGTATTTTCAGCCAGGGATTGTTTATGATCATCAGTGATATGATGAAAATGCTGGTCGTACTGATTTTTATGTTTTATATGAACTGGAAACTGACCTGGATTGTAATTGTCGCGATGCCAATTCTGGTTTACATTACCCGAATTTTTCAACGTAAAATGCAGGTTGCTTTTGAAGAAGTTCGTACGCAGATTGCCAATATGAATTCATTTGTACAAGAACGCGTTACGGGAATGAAAATCGTACAACTCTTTAACAGAGAAAGAATCGAAGCGGAGAACTTTAAAGAAATCAATAATAAACATCGCGTTGCCTGGATCAAAACGATTCTATACAACTCGATATTCTTCCCTATTGCTGATATTATTTCGTCTATAACTTTAGGATTAGTTGTCGTTTATGGCGGATTTAAAATCCTGAACGGAGATCATTTTACGACTTTTGGAGATTTATTCTCTTATACAATGTTCATCGGGATGTTGTTTAACCCATTGCGTCAGATTGCGGATAAATTTAATGAGATGCAATTAGGAATGATTGCAGCTAATCGTGTTTTTGATATTATCGATACACAAGATCACATTCAGGATACGGGAACGATTGAAGCTCCTATTTTTGATGGAAGTATTGAATTTAAGGATGTACGTTTCAGTTATATTCCGGAAGAAGAAGTTATTAAAGGAATTGATTTATCTGTTGATGCAGGACAAACAATTGCTATTGTAGGTTCTACAGGAGCAGGAAAATCAACTATCATTAACTTGTTGAATCGTTTTTATGAAATCAACAGTGGAACCATTTTTATCGACGGACATAATATTGAGAATTATACTTTGGCATCCTTAAGAAAACAGATTGCAGTGGTGCTACAAGATGTGTTTTTATTTGCCGATACAATTTACAATAATATTACTTTACAAAATCCTGAAATTACCCGTGAACAGGTTTTGAACGCTGCGAAAAAAATTGGCGTACACGATTTCATTATGAGTTTGCCTGATAATTATGATTTTGATGTAAAAGAACGTGGTGTTATGTTATCCTCAGGACAACGCCAATTGATTGCTTTTTTACGTTCGTATGTGAGCAATCCTAGTATTTTGATTTTGGATGAAGCCACTTCTTCTATTGATACTTATTCTGAAGAATTAATTCAGCGTGCAACCGAAACTATTACCAAAGGAAGAACTTCTATTATAATTGCACATCGATTAGCGACGATTGTAAATGCAGATAAAATCGTTGTAATGGACAAAGGATTAATTGTCGAACAAGGTACTCATCAGGAATTATTGAATAAGGCAGAAGGTTATTACAAAAATTTATACGATTCACAATTTTCAGTTGCAAACTAGATTTCGAAATGCTAAAAAAGTTCTTAAAAAAGTTAAATTAGCGTTATAGGAATCATAAATGTAATAATCTGAGGAAATTATGTAACTTTTTTAACTTTTGGTTTTTTTATCTTTGAGATATATAGAAATCAAAATGTAAAAGAAAATGCCACAAAACAGATTTTACCCAAACGAACAATTCAAAGAAATAGAAATAAATGCTTCATTACAATTACGTTACGCCATTTCAAACAGAGGCCGTTTAATAAGCTTTACTGACGAAATTGAAAACGGCCGCATCCTAAAAGGCGGTTTGAGTGATGGTTATCCTACCTTTAGATTTAAAGTTAAAAAAGACGACAAAATTGTCAACAAATACCTCTTTTTATACAAATTAGTTGCCCAATATTTTCTTCCAAAAGAATCTGAAGAGCAAACTTATGTTTTGCATTTAGACTACAACCGAAGTAATGACGATGTCAGCAACTTACGCTGGGCAACAAAAGCCGAAATGATGGCGCACAGCCGTAAAAGTCCGCGTGTAATTCAGGCAAAGAAAAATCTTATTGAACACAACTTAAAAGCAGACGGACGAAAATTAACTACGACTAAAGTTATGTTGATCAAGAAAATTTTGGCAAGACCGGAACAAAAAACTCGTCTTAAAATGATTGCCAAACAATTTGGCGTAAGCGAAATGCAAATCAGACGTATTGCCAGCGGAGAAAACTGGGGACACGTGAAAGTTTAATTATAAATTGTGAATTGTAAATGGTTAATTGATCATTGCAGTCACTTTGCACGAAGTCGAAGGTCTTTCATACGAAAGGACTTCGACTTCGTTTCTTTTTGATAAACAATTTAATTTGAGACTTCGCTTTTAAATCTGATTTTTCACTTCATAATTCACAATTTACAATTAACAATTACTTAAGTTTCTGTGAAAAGGTCAAAATCAGCGCGGGTAAAAATAAATTTTAAAGTGTTTTTTAAAATAAATCCTTAAATTCGCAATCACAAATAACAAAAGAAAAATCGAAGAGTGAGTTTCGGAATTATAAACCTCATTTTCGGTTATAAATACTAAAAACCAAAAAAATGAAATACGACGTTATTGTTTTAGGAAGTGGTCCTGGCGGATATGTAACAGCGATTAGAGCTTCACAATTAGGCTTTAAAGTAGCTGTAGTTGAAAAAGAAAACCTTGGTGGTGTATGTTTAAACTGGGGATGTATCCCAACTAAAGCGTTACTAAAATCAGCTCAGGTTTTTGATTACTTAAAACACGCTTCAGACTACGGATTAAAAGTTTCTGAATTCGATAAAGATTTCCCTGCAGTTGTACAACGTAGCCGTGGTGTTGCTGAAGGAATGAGCAAAGGAGTTCAGTTCTTAATGAAAAAAAACAAAATTGACGTTATTGAAGGTTTTGGAAAACTAAAACCAGGTAAAAAACTTGACGTTACAGATAAAGACAATAAAGTTACTGAATACAGTGCTGACCATATTATTATTGCGACCGGAGCTCGCTCTCGTGAGTTGCCAAACTTACCTCAGGACGGTGTAAAAGTTATTGGATACCGTCAGGCAATGACATTACCAACGCAACCAAAATCTATGATCATTGTAGGTTCTGGCGCAATTGGAGTTGAGTTTGCACACTTTTACAACTCAATGGGAACAGAAGTTACTATTGTAGAATTCATGCCAAACGTAGTTCCTGTTGAAGATGAAGATATCTCAAAACAATTTGAGCGTTCTTTGAAAAAAGCCGGAATTAAAGTAATGACTAATTCATCTGTTGAGCGTATCGATACAACTGGTGCGGGAGTAAAAGCATTCGTTAAAACGGCAAAAGGAGAAGAAGTTCTTGAGGCTGATATTGTACTTTCTGCTGTTGGAATCAAAACAAACATTGAAAACATCGGTTTAGAAGAAGTTGGAATTGCTGTTGACAGAGATAAAATCTTAGTAAACGCTTACAACGCAACTAACATTCCTGGTTACTACGCTATTGGAGACGTTACTCCAGGACAAGCTTTGGCTCACGTAGCTTCTGCTGAAGGTATCAACTGTGTAGAAAAAATTGCTGGTTTACACGTAGACCCAATCGATTACGGAAACGTTCCTGGTTGTACTTACGCAACTCCTGAAATCGCTTCTGTTGGTTTAACTGAAAAACAAGCTAAAGAAAAAGGTTACGAATTAAAAATTGGTAAATTCCCATTCTCAGCTTCAGGAAAAGCTAAAGCTGCCGGAACTCCAGACGGATTCGTAAAAGTAATTTTCGACGCTAAATACGGAGAATGGTTAGGATGCCACATGATTGGTGCTGGTGTTACAGATATGATTGCTGAGGCAGTTGTAGCTCGTAAACTAGAAACTACAGGTCATGAAATCTTAAAATCTATTCACCCTCACCCAACGATGAGCGAGGCTGTTATGGAAGCTGTGGCTGATGCTTACGGCGAAGTAATTCACTTGTAAAACTAAGATGAGACGCACTGCTGTGCGCCTCCACAGTTACATATAATTTTCAATTTAAAAATCCGATTTGTGAAAGCAAGTCGGATTTTTTATTTTGTATTTAATTCTTCATCAAAAACAAACCTATTTATTTTTATAACTTTACAATAAATAAAATTATTTATGAAAGAAGTATACATAGTTGAATTTCCATCAAATCTGGGTTTAAAAGAACCTCAACCCGGAAAAGAACCCGGCGTAAAAAAATTACCAGACTGGTTATGGAAAAACAATTTGCATAAATTCATTCCGCATAAAGATATTATCCGACTTGATCCTCCAAAATATACCAGTAATAAGGATAATGAAACCCAAATTCTCAATGCAAATTCTTTAGTTGAATATGCCCGGGAACAAGCCTATTTAATAAATAATTTATTGACTCAAAATAAATTCCCTTTTATATTAGGCGGTGATTGCAGTATTCTATTAGGATCAGCAATTGCTTTAAAACAAAAAGGAAATTACGGTTTGTTCTATCTTGACGGCCATACCGATTTTATAAATGTTTCTTTATCTGAAACGGGAGGAGTTGGTGGAATGGCAGCGTCAATCGTAACAGGAAACGGACCTCAAAAACTAACCAATATCCTTAATTTATCTCCTTATATAAAAGAAGAAAATCTTTGGTGCGTAGGAAATCGCGAATATGATGATGAATACGAAAATGAGATTCGAAATTCTACTGCTACTTATTTAAGTCTTGAAATGTTGCGTAAACAAGGTATTGAAAATGGTGTAAAATCTTTTCTTTCCCAAATTGAAACAAAGAATTTGGATGGTTTTTGGCTTCATATTGATGTCGATGTTTTAAATGATGCTGTAATGCCGTGCGTGGATAGCAGAACTCCTGATGGACTGACATATTCCGAATTTAATGAACTTACCTCCCATTTATTTCAAAGTGAAAAATTATCAGGACTCGAAATAACCATTTTAGATCCTGATTTAGATACCAGCGGACAATACACAAAAGAATTCGTCGCTAATATTACTACTACATTCAACTCCTTTAAAAAATAGACTCAAATGATATTTTAAAAACTTCTTGTGGCAAATTTTAAAGTGAAATCAAAATAATTTTGCGCGGTTCTAAAAATCACAAAGAACTCAACATTAAAATAACTTTAAAAATTCATAAAATGAAAATAAGAATCGCAATACTTGTCTTAATCGCTTTTTCTGTAATTAGTTGCAAAAAACACAAAACAGTAGAAGAAAAAATTTTAACTTCTCTCGAACAATTAACAGAGGGTAACCAAAGGTTTTTAAGTGGGAAATCAGCTCACCCACGTCAAAACAAAAAAACCGTTTTAGCCAATCAGGACGGACAAAAACCATTTGCGGTAGTGATTACCTGTTCAGACAGCAGAGTTTCGCCTGAAATCGTATTTGATCAGGGAATTGGTGATTTATTTGTAATTCGAAATGCCGGAAATCTAATTTCTGATATCGATATGGGAAGTATCGAATACGCCGTCGAACATCTGGATACTAAATTAATCGTTGTTCTGGGCCACACAGAATGCGGTGCTATAAAAGCGTATATAAACGATAAAGACGGTTCGTACAAAAAACATTTCAATCATATTGACAACATTGTAGAAACAATTTCACAGGAAAAAGAAGAAGTTGATGCCGATAAAGCAACCCCAAAAGCAACTAATTATTTAGGGGCGATTAACGCTAATATCGAACATTCTGTAAAATTAATTCAGGACAATCCAATTGTAAAAGAGCATCAGATAAAAATCGTTTCTATGCGATATGATGTACATACAGGAAAAGTAGTGGAGCTATAATTAAACTCAAACAAAATATCAAAATCCGATTTGTGAAAACAGATCGGATTTTTTTTTAAAATGAAATGGCTGTAGAGTTAGAATAACATCCGCTTAAAATATTTCTTTCGTAAAAATAAAAATTTATTGATAAACAATAAATTTTTATTTATATTTGCTGTATATTTATTTAAAATCAAAAATCATGTCAAAAAATTCTACTTACATTTTAAAACTCCTGAATGTAGTTTCATGGATTGTTTTTATTGGACTTTGTATAAAAGCAGGTTCACTATTATGCTCTTATGGCGTAAGCATGTTTATCAATGAGGTCGGAGCAAAAAACCTGTCATTGGGTTTAGATCTGTCTGAATTAAAAGCCTATGACGTTGTAGATTATTCCATTATGGTTTTCTGCATTACGACAATTACTATATTCGAAGCATTACTATTTTATGCCGTTATTCAAATTTTCTTAAAAATTAATTACGTTAGTCCATTTCATGAAACAATTGGAAAATTGATCCAGAAAATGAGCGGCTTCTCTCTATTAATTGGTATTTTCAGTAACATAACAGTTTCTTATTCAGGAAAATTCACCGCTATGGGAATGAACCTGTCGCAATTAACAGAACATATTGGACATGGTGATGCCTTTTTATTTTTCGCCGGAATCTTATACTTCATCTCACAGCTGTTTGCAAAAGGAATTGAATTACAAAAAGAAAACGAATTAACAATCTAACTATGCCAATAATAGTAAACTTAGATGTAATGATGGCCAAAAGGAAAATGTCATTAAACGAACTTTCAGAAAAAGTAGATCTCACCCTTTCTAACCTTTCAATCCTAAAAACCGGCAAGGCAAAAGCCGTACGTTTTAGTACTCTCGAAGCAATTTGTAAAGTATTAGAATGCCAACCCGGCGATATATTAGAATTTGTAGAATAAATACACTACATAGAATTTCAAAACAAAATCCGATTTGTGAAAGCAAGTCGGTTTTTTTATTTGGGCGTGCCACCATCACAATAAGAGGGCAAAACTACTTTGCGCATATACGCCCTCTTATCGCGATGCTGTCGGGCTATCCATGCTACTTCGGTAGCTTATTCCTATCCCTCACGCGGTCCAGTTTTCATAAGAAGATATTATTCATAAATTTTTGTAATAAAAAAAGACTATTTTAGATTAAGAATTAAATCATCAAAAATTCAACAAATTATTTTCTACAAAATATATTGATATGAATCCAACGGTACAAGATTATAACAATTTACAAAGTGATTCAGACAAAGAAATTTGCAATCAACTTGCCGCAATAATTAACGAAAATCTGTCCGATGCAGAAAATAAAATATGGCATGCCCACCCCGTTTGGTTTTTAGACGGAAATCCGATTGTTGGTTATAGTAAATTAAAAAATAATGTTCGCTTACTTTTTTGGAGCGGTCAATCTTTTGACGAAGAAAAACTTTCAAACGAAGGTTCATTTAAAGCAGCCGAATTTCGATATACTTCATCAGAACAAATCAATGAAGACGATTTAAAACGCTGGCTCAATAAAGCAAGAGAAATACAGTGGGATTATAAAAACATCGTCAAACGAAAAGGAGTTTTGCTACGATTAAAATGATATTTTGAAATAACTAGAACTTTAAATAATAACTCCAAAAATTAAGAACCCGCTTCGGTGATCATTAAAGAATTGAAGAATCTATTTTTGAAAATGCCTTTTATGACTAACTCTTTTTTATCAAAATCTAAGAATACGCTGCAGATAAAACTACACTTTCTGATGGCATCAATTCTAATACTTTCTTGCAGTTTTTCATTTTCACAAGAAAACACAAGGATAAAAAACTCTTCAGAAAAAACAAACACAGACATTTTACCAAAAACAACATTTGAAGAAACTGTAATTCTGCCATTGCAAAAAAACCAATTGTATTTTGAAAAAGTATTTCTTCATCTTAATAAAACTTCTTATTTCGATGACGATATCATTTGGTTCAAAGCCTATGTAAGTGATATAAAAAGCAAGCCATCCAATCAAACAAGCCGTCTTCATGTTTCTCTTTTAAATGGAGAAGGAAAAACAATTCAAAACCAGAATATTTTTATAAATAAAGGTGTCGGCAAAGGCCAGTTTGTTTTGAATGATACTTTAAAAAATGGTACTTATTACCTGTTGGCTTCTACAAATTACATGAGAAATTTTGGAGTAGATCATCGCTTTTTTCAGGAAATCAACATTATAAACAAACTTGTATCAAAAGAAAGTAAGGGCAAAAACAATTATGATGTTCAACTTTTTCCAGAAGGAGGATATTTATTAGAAGGAGCTGAGAACGTAATAGGTATAAAATCATTACTTAATGGTAAGGGACATGATTTTTCGGGAAAAATTATTAATCAAAAAAATCAGGAAATTGCAAGTTTCAAAAGTGAACATTCCGGAATGTCAAAGTGCAGTTTTTTCTATGACCTGAACGAAAACTATACCGCCTTAATTAAAACTAATGACACGCTGTTTAAAGTAAATCTTCCCGCTGCTCAAAAAAACGGTATACTCCTGAATATTGACAACAACAATTCGGACATTTTAAAATTAATCATTAAAACGAACCGCAATACGGCATTCAAAAGCACTTATAAAATCTTATTTCACCAACGCAATCAAATTATTGATTACGTAGAGATTCCAGATTTAGAAACTCAAAATACCATTTTCGAATTCGACAAAAAAAACTTCGTCGAAGGCGTTAACACAATTACGCTATTCAAAGACAATCAACCTATTGCAGAACGTAAATTTTATAAGGAAGACAAAGGAAAAACAGTTAACCTTACAATAGAAAAAGACACTGTAGAAAATGATTCTATCTCTTATAAAATTAAGACAGACAAAAGTTTACAAGCCAATTTAAGTGTATCAGTACTTCCTATAAATGCCACAAATTACACAGAAACTGTTACTATCAAAAGTGCCTTCTTATTATCGCCATTTGTAAAAGGACACATTGAAAATCCTGCTTACTACTTTAAGAAAGAAAACCAAAAAAGAAATGAACATCTTGATTTACTACTACTCACCCAGGGATGGACTCAATTTTCCACAAAAGAAATGATAACAGATTTAAATCCTCCATACCAATATGATTTTGAGGCTGGATTTAAAATAAAGGGAAATGTTTTTCCTAAACCAACTAATCAGCTAGCCTTAATGACAAAAGACAATGTGATTATTGACAAAATATTTTTAAACGAAAAAAAAGACTTCAGCTTTAATAATCTCCTGATCTACAAAGGCGATCATATGAAAATTTCGTTTTTAAAAAATCAAAACGAGGCCATTAAACCCGAAAACCTTCATGTGGATTCTGTTCAATCATCTCCTTTTTTTAATTTTAATATAGAAAAAAGTAAAACAACAGATTCAGTCTTACACGATGATTTGTGGACTGAATTAAACACGTCAGGTTCTATAAAACTCGATGAAATTAATATAACCTCAAAAAACAAAACGTATACAGAGCGAAAAAAAATCATTCGAAAATACAAACCATTAGTTTTTGATATCGGAAAATATGACAATTTACCAATAGCAGATCATTTTAAAAATAAAGATTTAATGTACTTTTTAAATTTTGACCAGGATACTAAACTGGTAAAATGGAATGGCATTGAAACCCACTTAGAGACCGGCATAAATAAGGAAGCTCTTTTGTATATTGACGGAAAATATATTACTTCAAACGAGCTATCAAGTGTTTCATTGCAAATAAATGAAATAGATAATATTCTGGTTCAGCCTATTCGGGGCAACAAAATTTTTCAGGTTTTCACTTCAGAAAATTATCAAAAAGATATTATAGAACTTTTTGAAGAATATCTTGTGACCGACGGATTTGATAGAGAAAAAAAATACTATGCACCAATCTACGATTTCGACGAAAATAAATATTCTAATTGGCTGGAAATTGACTGGAAACCAGATTTAGTGCTCGAAAATAGTGGCGAAACTTACATTAAAATTAAACAAAATAAACAATTACAAGGTTATCTTTTTTCAGTTCAAGGCTACACACAAGAAGGCTCTTTGATCTCAGAAATCATAACAATTAAATAAAATTAACTGGCTCGTTTACTTTTCATTTAATTGGCTAAAAATAAAACGCTTATCATAACTCAAATCTTTTACTATTCTATTTTTCTTACAATAGAAAACATTAGTATTAATTTGTACTTTAGTTTTACCAAAAACCACAAACTAAATTATAAACCTATGATCAGAAAAATTTTCATCTTAGTCCTATTATTTATGGGAGTACATGTTTTCTCTCAGGAACCGGCTTTTAAAATTCCAGATTATAAAGCGATCGAAAAAGAAATTAAAGACAAGAACTCCTCTTACTATTATCCGAAATTAATGGAACGATTAGTGAAAAATGATACTCTTTTAACCACTGACGATTATCAGCATTTATATCTTGGCTATGTTTTTCAACCAAAATACAATGCCTTCTGGAGATCTCCAGACGAAAAAAAACTTCGTGAATTTTATGGCAAAGAACAACTTGACACCAAGGACTACGATGAAATCATCAAGTTAGCGAATCATTCCTTAAGTGATTTTCCTTTTGATTTAAAGCAGTTAAATTTTCTAAGTTATATTTATCACTTAAAAGGAGATGAAGAAGCTGCAAAAATGGCCTCTTTAAAATTCCACAACATTTTAAATGCCATTTTTTCGACCGGAGACGGAAAACAATGTGAAACCGGATTTCATGTTATACTTGTTGAACATGAATATTTAATGCTAAATGTTTTTGAAATAGAGAGTAAATCCCAGGCTTTAGTTGGCAATTGCGATTATCTAAGTTTTGAAAAAGGGAAATATAAAGTGGATGGTATTTATTTTAATATCGAAAAGATGTTGGAGAATGAATCTAAGGCTTTGAAGTAGAAAATAAATATTAAAGCAGACTCTAACCCATGACAAAATATTTAAAATTTATAATTATTTCTTTTTTCTTCTTAATTTCTTGCAAAAAAAACACAAAAGATTATGATACTAAAATTATTGGTGATTGGCAATTAATAGAAAATCAAAAAATGCAATATGATGAACAAGGTCATCCTCTACCACCTCCTCCACTATGGTATCTAGGAAATTTAAAGCCCGGTTATTCGTTTAAGGAAAATGATATTTATGACAACAAACTTGGTTTTTATAAACGTATTAAAAAAACCAAAACTCACGGAAGTTATAATTTCTTTCTCGGAAACAAATCTAAATATAAGATTAAAAATGACAGCTTAAAGCTTTTCGACTTAAGCTCTAATACATGGGATTCGTATAAAATCTCCAGTATTACCTCTGATACTTTAACAATTTTAGGAAGTGACGCAAAGCCAACACAATTCTTAAAAAAGAAATATGTAATAGATAATACGGCAAATTTTGATAATGTTATTATTTCGTCATCTGGCTGCTATGGAAATTGTCCCGTTTCAAGTGTATTAATTAATAAAAATGGATCTATCATCTATAACGGTCTTTTTTATACCTATCCAAAAGGTTTATATCAATCTTCATTTAATCCAAAACTATTCACGAAAATTGAAACTGATTTTCAAAAAACAAATTGGAAAAAACTTAATGATCGATACATTGCTAGTCATACAGATGATGAAACAATAACCATAACTTTCATTAAAAATAATAAAATAATAAAAACTATTACGGATTATGGAAATGAATCTCCAACAGAGTTTTGCTGGACGTATACACCTTTAAGATTTTTTTATCAAAAACTTAAACTAAGGAAAATTAATCATAATCGAAATTATCTGAATTTTAGAGATATTACTTTTGAAGCAAAAGATCAGGAATGTGCCTTAACAGATTCTGAAAGTTTTTATTTAATGACATTTCTTTTAAATGCAAAAGAAAATGTTTTCAATTTTGAAAAAAAATATACCATTAAATATTGGTCAAATGATGTTTATAAATATATTTTTTCTGATGGGCAATATTTTCAATTTAGATTAGAAAACGGAAAACAAATAACTCTGGACTTAGGATATAATTTTTTAGAGAAAAATGATTTAATGCAACGTTTTGTAAAAAAAGGAAATTAATAAAATTATAACAAGATCTAAATTATACATGGTAAACTATACTTGTGTATTATCTTCTTCGCGCTTAATTAATAACACAAAAAATCACAACGAATAGCTCCGCTCTTTTGAAAATAAAATCTTCTGCTTCTAAATAAAAAAAAATGCTCTTCAAACTTTTATATGAAGAGCATTTTTTTTGTTAGTTAACTAAAAACAATGAATTGCTGAATAACAGTATTCCGTTTTCCCAGAAGCCTCTGAAGAGCGGATTATCCATCATGTATATGACACTTCCGTCGCCTCTTTTATCTACCGCGAAACTAACCGTTTCGTTGAGTTTTTTGCTGATCGTGTGTCCAACGAAACCATAACTTACAAATCCTTTTGGAATATAAGCCACATTGATGGCGCTCTTTAAAAGCGAGTAGGATCTTTCGTTGGTTTTCAGACTGAAATAAGTATTACCCAAACCAAAAGCCATTGGGTAGGTTTTGTCTAATTTGTTTTCGATAATCGCGCCCGGAATTGTTCCTGAAATCTCTCTTCGCTCCGACCCTTCGAAGTCCAAAAAGCGCTTTTTAAGTTCGATTTCCTTTTCTTCTTTCTCTGATTTTTCTTTGTCTTCTTTGCTTGCAAACAAACTCAAAGCATAACCTTCGCGGTCCTGAAATAAAGAAATAGCACTGCTCATAGCAATTACTTTTCCACCACTTTTAACCCATTCATCTATTTGTTTTTTCTGATCGTCTGAAAAATCATAAGAACCGTCATTAAGAATTAAAGTATTGTAATTGTATAATTTAACTCTGTTGAAATTGGCTGTTTCGACAATACTTACCGGATAACTGATCGTTTCGTCTAAATAATGCCAGGTCGCACCAAATTCGGTTGAAACAATTCCTTTACCTGATAACATTAGGATTTTTGGTGCTTTTAGCAATACAAAATTCTCCCCACCAATATCTTTCGAATTGGTTGAAAATCCGGTTGTGATAAAACTATAGTCTGTTTTAATTTTAATGATATCTGAAACCGTTTTTTCAAAATCGGCTATTTTTGGATTATCGGCGCGGCTAATAATTAAGCCTCCCGGTTCGATTGTCATGGTTCCGAAAACCGCTTTTTTCATCGCCGAACGCACTTTAATTCCGCCTTGATGTAATAATGAAATTACCTGCGCTGAAGTTCTGTTATTCCATGGCACATAAAATGCATAAACGCTGGCCGGAAGCGTTTTTGCAGTTGTTTCTATTTTGGCTTTTGTTTTAACGGAAAGGTTATTTTTTACCGCATAACCTTCAACTCCATATGCCAATGGCAAAGCCCAGGCCGTAATGTCGTACGATAAGCTATCGTTTAGTTTTTGATTGGGTTCAAATAAAACCTGCGCGAGAACTGATCTTGGCTGATCTGCTTTGATAATTAAATCATTTGGTTCGATTTTAAAACTTTCATTTTTCTTGTTTTGATAATGAAAACCTGATGCGCTGCCTGAAGCATCTGCATAACTGAATTCAATATCATTTTTCTTCAGCATTTCGGCCAACTGATCCAGTTTTGGATTTGCTTTTAAAACATAAGTATTGTAAACCCCTTTCGCTTTTATACGCGCATTGGTATGAAAATCACGAAAACCTTTTAAGAGAATGTCTTTTTGCGAAGCCGCACTTTCTACAACTGTTAAAACTGCTGCTGCGTGGTGCGTTAAACGATCTTTGATTGTTACATTGGCTCCGTTTTCCATTGTTATTTCGCGGCCTGCTCCTATTCCGCCTTGTTCCAATGTCAATCCAACCGCACCATTGTACGTTGGATAGGTATCGCCGTAACTTGGATAAAACAAATCGAAACGCTCTCTGGTATTGTACATCCAGTTTTGCTTGTCGAATTTTTGGGAAATATTTTTCCCCAAAACATTGTAAAAATCTTTTTGGTATTGCTCAATAAATTCATGCAAAGGTTCTGCTGCAGGTGGAAAAAAGTAGGGTGAATTATAACTCATTTCGTGTACATCAGTATGTACTTGCGGCATCCATTGATTGTATAATTTAATACGTTGCTGTGATTCAATTTGTGTTTGCCATGCCCAATCTCTGTTTAAATCAAAAAGATAGTGATTATAGCGTCCGCCTGGCCAAACTTCCATATGTTCTCTGTCATATAAACCCGGATGATTTTTTTTGCCTGTGATTTCTCTAAGCCAATTTCCGTAACGTGAATAACCGTCAGGATTGATACACGGATCTAAAATTACAATGGTGTTCTTCAGCCATTGTTTGGTAGCTTCGTTTGATGGATTCAAAAGTTCATAGGCAACTGTCATAGCACTTTCGGTTCCGGCAAATTCATTTCCGTGAACGTTGAAACTTAGCCAGACAATTATTTTATCATCGACGGTTGTGGTTTTATTTCCTGATAATCCAATTGCGGCTAAATTGTTATTTCTTATTTGCTCCAGATTGGCTAAATTTTCAGGAGTTGAGATATAATAAACATTCAGGTCACGCTGTTCGTTTGTTGCACCGTATTTCTGTTTTTTAATGAACTGAGATTGTTCTGTCAGATATTTAAAATAATCTTCTACCTGATGATAGTAGCTGATTTGTTTTCCGTAATTGGGAATAAACTCTAATGGTGTTTTTAATTGTGCAAAAACAGAAAAAGAAGTAATTAACAGCAATACTGCGGCGCAAAATGTTTTCTTCATAAGTGAATTGAATTTGTAGATGGTTAAAAATAAGAATTAACTTTACAATGACCTACAAATCACAAAAAATAATATCGTTTTAAGTAAAACATTGCATTATTTATTCTGAATTTGATTTTTCAATTCGTTATCTTTAATCTCGTTTTAATTTGTATTTTCGTTTGATAGTATACAGAATTCATTATCCTAACTTTGATAATCACTTATGAATATTTTAATCATTTACGCACATCCTAGTAAAAAATCATATACTTTTCAGGTTTTGGAACATTTGAAATCTCAAATTTTAAAGCAAAACTGGAATCTCGAAATTTCAGATTTATACGCAAATAATTTTCAGAGTGATATGTCGGAACAAGAGTATGAAAGAGAAGGTTTTGCCAAAACGGAACTTCCTATTTCTAATGATGTTCTGGATGAACATGCAAAAATCGAAAAAGCGGATTGCATTATTTTTCTTTATCCGGTGTGGTGGAGCGATTGTCCGGCGAAACTCAAAGGTTGGTTTGATCGTGTGTATTCTGTTGGATATGCTTACGGACAAAATGAAACTTCGCAAAGTATGAAAACCATTCCGTACGGACTTGTGATTTGTCCCGCCGGGCATCCGAATGCGTTTTTGGAAGAAATAAATATGGCGCAGAGTATGGAGACCATTATGCTCGAAGACCGTCTTGGAAAACGTTTCGAAAATAAAGAAATGTTGATTCTAGGTGGAACATTGGAATTGGAGAAAGTGATGGCGAAGCATTTTATTGAAATTGAAGAAGTTGTTGATAGGATTCGTAAATATTGCGATTAAGTTGGACACAGATTTTGCAGATTTAAGCAGATTTTCATAGATTTCGTTTTTACTTTACTAAAATAAGTTTTGTAGTTATTGATTGGGCTGCTGAGAAGAACTGATAATAAAATTTAATTTAACAGCAAAGTTCGCAAAGATTAATTCAATTAAACTAAAATGACAATAGAAGAAATAATTGACAGACAAATGTCAGCCTTTAACAACAAAGACATTGTAAAGATGATGTCTTTGTATACAAACGACACAAAGATTTATACTTTTTCAGATCATGAATTGGTAATTAATGGTAAAAAAGAATGTGAGGAAATGTTTATCAAACTATTTGAGCAATCACCTGATTTGAATGCCGATTTTATAAAAACCATTTACTTTACCAATAAAGCAATCGTGCATGAATATGTTTACGGACGAAATGGAAGTAAGGAAAAAAAAGAACAAGTCGTTATTTTTGAAATACAAGACCAAAAAATCAGTAGAATGGATATTATGAGGGAGTAGAAAGTTTTCATTTCTTTTAAAAACTAAACCTCTACTCTAGCCCCGATGGGAACGGCATCTCCCGATTTAGAAAAACAAGGCTTTTTAGCCGTAGTTTTTGTTAATCGGGAATATAGTGGACAGCGGGACTGATCGTTCTTTTGAAAATAACTCTTCTGCTCCTGATATTTAAAATTCCAAATTAAAAAATTCCAAATTCCAATCCCGAAGTCTCGGGATAAATTCCAAATTCCAAAAATCTAAAATTCTAACTTGTCTGATTCACCCCTTATAATTGTCTTGCAAACACCCTAACATATTGATTTTTAGATTGTAAATTTGTTATCTAACTTTCTAAAAACGATATACAATGAGTGCGCAAGATTTTACCACGACCCTTATAGTTGACCAATCTCCCGAAGAAGTTTTTAATGCCGTAACCAATGTTCGCGGATGGTGGTCTGAACAAATTGATGGCCATACAGCCCAATTGAACGACATATTTGATTATCATTATGAAGATATACATCGCTGCAAAGTCAAATTGATTGAGGTGATTCCGAATCAGAAAATTGTTTGGCTGGTGGAGCAAAATTACTTCAAATTTACCGAAGACAAAACGGAATGGACGGACACAAAACCCACTTTTGAGATCTCGGAAAAAAACGGAAAAACGGCACTTCGCTTTACGCATGTTGGTCTGGTTCCGGATTATGAATGTTTTGATATTTGCAGAGATTCGTGGACCAATTACATTCAGAACAGTTTAAAGAAACTAATTACTACGGGAAAAGGAATGCCAAATGGCAAAGACAAACCACAAACAGAAAACGAAAAGAAACTGAGCGCTAAGTAACTAGACTCCTAAAATAATAGATTTGGTTCTTTTCGCTAATGATATTTTTCATAAATTAGTGCAATTAAAAACCAAATTTATGAATCCCATTTTAAAAAATACTTTGGCCGTTATTGCTGGCCTTATTGTTGGAAGCATTGTTAACATGAGTATTATTTTAATGAGCGGTTCTATTATTCCTCCCCCAGACGGAGCGGATAATACCACTATGGAAGGTTTGCAAAAAACGATGCATTTGTTTGAAGCAAAACATTTTCTTTTCCCTTTTTTGGCACACGCCATCGGAACCTTTGCCGGCGCGCTAACAACGTCTTTAATTGCATTTAATCATAGAACAAAACTCGGTTTAATTATTGGAGCTTTCTTTTTGTTGGGCGGTATTGTGAGCGTCTGTTCATTGCCTTCGCCTATGTGGTTTACGGTTGTAGATTTAGTTTTTGCGTATATTCCAATGGCTTATCTGGCAATTAAAGTAGTCAAAAGAAGAGTTTAGAGAATACCATTTAATCTCTCTGCTAAAACATTTCAAATTAGTTGAAAAAGAGTTTGAAAAATTGGCTATTGACACTTCTAAAATCAAATTGAATCATTTATAAAAACTTCCTTTCTAAGGTTTATTTCCTTGAAAACATACCTCTAAATTTCATAACTTAGTTTGTTTTTAATTTTAGAGTCATGACTAAGAAATATATTGCCCAGGAATTTTTAAAACTCGCTGCAAACGGGCATTCACACGAAGCTTTCCGGCTTTATATAGGCGAGAATTTTAAGCATCATAATGCTTATTTTAAAGGCGATGCCAATACTTTGATGTTGGCCATGGAGGAATCTTCCAGAAAAAATCCGAATAAGATTTTCAAAATTCACCATGCCTTGAGAGATGGTGATTTGGTTGCGGTGCATTCCTGTGTTAAACAAAATTCGGTCGACTTAGGAACTGCCGTCGTTCATATCTTTAGATTTGAAGCAGATAAAATAATAGAGCTTTGGGATTTAGGACAGCCAATTCCAAAAGAAACGATTAACGAAAACGGAATGTTCTAGAAATTAGTTTTCAGTCACAGTTGACAGTTGCTGCAACTGAAAACTGTGACTGTGACTGAAAAACCTGAAACCTGAAACTTGAAACTTGAAACAATAAAAAACAAACTAAAAAACAAAACCCTCTTAATGAACGCTATTACCCGATTCTCCTTTCTGCTATCTATCGTTTTTCTATTTTCTAACTGTAATTCTTTTGCTCAAAAAAAGGATAATTATGCTACTCAAATTGATAGCTTAATTAAAGTTGCCGATCCTAAATTTAATGGTGTAATTCTGATTGCACAAAACGGAAAAACAAAATACGAAAAGGCACAAGGCTTTGCCAATTTTGAAACTAAAAAACCTTTAACAATCAACAGCCAATTTGAAATTATGTCGAACAGCAAGTTAATTGCTGCTGTTTTGATTTTATTAGAAGTCGAGAAAGGAAAAATTAACTTACAAGATCCAGTCAAAAAATACCTTCCTAAGCTTAGTCAAAAATGGGCAGATTCTGTTACAGTTCATCAACTTTTAAATCACACACACGGAATTGTGGACATTAATAAACCTCTTGAATTTAAGCCCGGAACTAATTTTCATTACGGAAATATGAGCTACAGTCTTCTTGGTCAAATTGTTGAGCACACTACAAATAAAAGTTACAGCGAAGTGGTCAATGCGCTTTTCAAGAAACTTAAGATGAAGCATACTTTTGCTTATAATCTGGACAAAATTCAAAATTTGACCACTGGATACATAAATAATAAAAACACCTACGAAGCTGTAAAAAAATCCCTTATAACACCTGAAAATTTGGGTGCTGATGGAATTATTTCGACGGTACACGATTTAGCAATCTGGAACGATAATTTTCATAAAGGAAAAATTCTAAAACCGGAATCCTATCAATCAATCGTTAAACCTTCGGTATTATCACAGCATAATTTCTTTGGAAAAGAAAAGGAAGGTTACGGTTACAGCATTCGAACTATTGAAAAAGACACAGTAAAATATCTTGGTCATACCGGTTTAGGTGATGGATTTTCTTCTGTTAATTTGTATTTCCCGGAAAGTGACGTGAGTTTGATTGTTATTGAGAATCAGATGAATGAAGATTCAAATTTGTTTTATGCTTCTGAAAGAAAAATCAAAGATATTTTATTAAAAAGCGATTTAGTTCATCCAAAAAAATAAATCATGGCAAAAAATAAAACTGAAGAAACAGCAGTCAGTGTTATCGATTTTATAAACACTTTTGTAGAGGATGAAGCAAAAAGAAAGGACGCTTTTGAGCTTGTGAAAATAATGCAGGACGTAACCGGTTTTGAACCTAAAATGTGGGGACCAAGCATTATTGGTTTTGGAAGTTATCATTACAAATATGCCAGCGGACACGAAGGCGATGCTCCTCTCGCAGGGTTCTCGCCAAGAAAGGCGGCTATTTCGCTTTATGTTTATTTGTCTGAAGAAAACAGAGAAGATTTACTTTCTAAATTAGGAAAACATAGAGCTGCTAAAGGTTGTATTTACATCAAAAAACTAAGCGATATTAATGTAGAAATTCTAAAAGAAATGACTTCAGCTTCAGTTGAATATTTACAAAAATTATATCCTTCTAAATAAAAAAACATGATCCTTACCATAACAATTCTTCTACTAGCCGTTATATTTTATTTTTTATTCCATCCCAGATTTGGAAAACAACCTTCTGGCGAAAGGCTGGCTGTAATACAAAAGTCTCCTCAATACAAAAATGGAAAATTCGAAAATGAAAGTTTTACTCCCGAACTTGCCGAAGGTTACGGTTATTATGATGTTTTAAATCAATTTTTTTTCAAGAAAGTTGATCGAAAAATCCCAACTGATATTATTCCGTCGATAAAAACTAATTTGAAAGAATTAGATATAAATCAGGATGTTTTAGTTTGGTTTGGGCATTCCTCTTATTTTATTCAATTGGAAGGAAAGCGTTTTTTAATCGATCCTGTTTTCAGCGGAAACGCCTCTCCTATTTACGGCACTACAAAAGCCTTTAAAGGAACTGATATTTATACCTACGATGATATTCCGGAAATTGATTATTTGCTAATCACACACGACCATTATGATCATTTGGATTATAAAACCATTATGGAACTTAAACCGAAAATAAAAAAGATAATCACGGCACTTGGCGTTGGTTCGCATTTTGAATTTTGGGGTTTTTCTTTAGAAAATATTATCGAAAAAGACTGGCATGAAAAAATAGAATTAGATCAAAATTTGACACTTTATACTGCTCCATCGAGACATTTTTCTGGCAGAAGCATCAAGCGCTGTAATACACTTTGGACTTCATTTATTTTAGAAACCAAAGATTTTAAAATGTATTTGGGCGGCGACAGCGGTTACGATTCTCACTTTACAGCAATTGGCAATAAATACGGTCCTTTTGATTTGGTGTTGCTCGATAATGGCCAGTATAATCCGGCATGGAAATACATTCACAATTTACCGGAAGATGTAATAAAAGCGATGAAAGACTTAAAGGCAAAAAGAGTATTTCCGGTACATAATTCAAAATTTCCTTTATCTCTGCATTCCTGGGATGAACCTTTGATTAAAGTGACCGAATTGAATCGTTTATCTGAAAATCCGATTCCGTTAATTACACCTAAGATTGGTGAAGTAGTCGAATTGAAAAATGAAAATCAACAATTTCAACAATGGTGGAAAGGAGTTAGATAATTTTAGAATATAGAGAATAGAATATAGAGAATAGATTAAAGACTGATAAGAAAACGTGCCATTTGTCATTCCGACGGAGGAGGAATCTCCGCAAGTAGCTCAACAAAGATTGACGATTTTGATTGTGGAGTTACTTGTGGGGATTTGCTTCGCCAGTTCACTATCGTTTGTGTCCTCGTTCGGGATGACAAACTAACGAAAATATTCTTATGAAAATTTTTGGCCTAGCCCCGATAGAAGTGGAAATCCTTTTGTGGCGGGGTTCGCCACAAAAGATTGTAACGGATAGCGGGATTAGCTCCTGAAAAACAGATTTGGTGTTATCATAGAAATCGGAATGACAAAATTGAACATAAATTTAAAATCGGACACGAGAACAAAAGCCAACTTAGCGAAGCAAACAATTAAAAAACGCGAAACAATATAAAACCTTGAAACTAAAAATCAACTTCATAGTAATTACCTTTCTGGTAACCTTCAATCTTTTTTCCCAAAATACCTATGTCTTCTTAGGAAGCTATAATAAAGACAAAGAAGCAGAATCTATTCAGGTTTATCAATTAGATACTTTAAAAGGAAAACTAACCAAAGTTACCTCAGCAAAAAATGTCATAAATCCATCTTATTTAACCGTTTCTCCAAATGGAAAATATGTGTATGCCTGCACCGAAACCAAAACGCCAAACGACGGGAATGTCAGCAGTTTTGAATTTAATCCTAAAAGCAAAACCCTGACTTTTTTGAACAAACAAAGGAGCGGCGGCGAAAATCCGGTTTATGTTTCTGTTCATAAAAGCGGTAAATGGTTGGTTAATGCGAATTACACAGAAGGAAGTGTTTCCGTTCATCCGTTATTAGAAAATGGAAAAATAGATTCGCTTACGCAGAATTTTCAATATACAGATGGCAGTGTTCATAAAGAAAGACAAACGAGATCGCATGTGCATTCGGCTGTATTTTCTCCTCAAAATGATTACATATTTTTACCCGATTTAGGTGCAGATAAAATACGTTGTTATCGTTTTGATGAAACGCTGAAAAAACCTTTAGCCGAAACAAAAAATCCGTTTATAAAAACCGATTTAGAAGCCGGTCCAAGACATTTTACTTTTCATCCGAATCAGAAATTTGGGTATTGTATTGAAGAAATGGCCGGCGCGATTAGTGTGTATCAATACGAAAATGGATCATTAAAAAAGATCCAACGAATCAATACACATCCTGATAAAATCATAGAAGGTTTTGAAAGCTCAGACATTCATATTTCGCCTGATGGAAAATTTCTTTACGCTACAAACCGGGGCAAAGAAAACAACATTGCTATTTTTTCTATTGATGAAAATGGAATGTTGAAGACCATTGGATATCAATCGACTTTAGGAAAACATCCAAGAATTTTTGCTCTTGATGAAAGTGGGAAATTTTTAGTTGCCAGTAATGTTATAACGGGAAATGTGGTTGTTTTTAAAAGAAATGAGAAAACAGGATTACTAAAGAAAACAGGAAACGAGATTAAAATGGAAAATGTTTCTTGTGTTCAGATTAAAAGGATATAAATAATTATAAAGATTTTGTCGTTTTTTTTTGTCATTTCGACGAAGGAGAAATCCCCGTAAGTAGATCGACAAAGATTATCCGCATTTCTGTGCGGAATTACTTGCGGGGATCCTCGTACCTCGGAATGACAAACTTTATGGTTAATTATCCTACAAGAGCAAAAAAATGAATTTAATCCTTTAATCTGTAGCAAAAATTAAAAACAATAGAAATGAAAAATCAAGAATTCAATTTACAACCAGAAATCTTAGAAGACAATATAACCAAATTAGTACCACTTCAGGAAACCGATTTTGATGCTTTATATGAAATAGCATCAGATCCTTTACTTTGGGAACAACATCCTATAAAAGACCGTTACAAAAAAGAAGTTTTCCAGGGTTTCTTTGATGCTGCTTTGGATTCCAAAAGTGGTTTTTTAATTCTGGATGCAGTTACCAATGAAGTAATAGGTACTACGCGCTTCTATGATTACAAACCAGAAAATTCAAGTATTGCCATTGGTTACACTTTTATTGGCAGAAAATATTGGGGCGGAGCTTATAATAAATCAAACAAAAAGCTATTGATTGATTATGCTTTTGAGCATGTGAATTCTATATTTTTTCATATCGGAGCTGAAAATTTCCGTTCGCAAAAAGCGGTTTTAAAATTGGGTGCAACGAAAGTAAATGAGATGAATTTTCCGCCTACTCCCGATGGCATTTTGCATTATGAATATGAATTGGTAAAAGGGTAAAAGTTATTCGAAGGTTATAGGTTATGTATTGATTAATAAAAAAACAATCTTCTTCTACCTTCTTTTATCTTTAACACTGAACTTCTAACTTCTAACTCCTAACCTATAACCCATAACACAAATAAAATGAAAAGAATAACAGTATTTTGCGGATCAAGTTTTGGTACCGAAGCAATTTATACAGAGCAAGCCACATTACTTGGTGAAACATTTGCCAAAGAAAACATAGAACTGGTTTACGGCGGCGCAAACGTAGGTTTGATGGGTGCAGTAGCCGATGGTGTTTTAAATAATGGAGGAAAAGCAATTGGTGTTCTACCCAACTTTTTAAGATCAAAAGAAATCGCGCATCTCGGTTTAACCGAATTAATTTTGGTTGAAAGCATGCACGAAAGAAAAACCAAAATGAATGATTTATGCGATGGTGTGATTGCACTTCCGGGTGGTTTTGGAACACTGGAAGAACTTTTCGAAATGCTAACCTGGGCACAATTGGGACTTCATAAAAAACCTATTGCCATTTTAAATATTAATGGGTTTTATGATTCTTTAATTGCATTAACCGAAACTATGGTTGAAAAAGGTTTACTTAAAGATGTCAATCAAAAAATGCTATTGGTAAGCGATACTATTGATGATTTATTGCTTCAAATGAGAAATTATACGCCGCCCACAGTTGGAAAATGGATTGATAATCAGAAGGTTTAATTAGCGTATAAAATTAGTTCTTTGTAGTAAAAACATTTCATATATATTTGTGCAAAATCAAAAACTAATTAACCTAAACCCCAAAATGAAGAATAAATTATTCATCTGCTTACTGTTTCTTTTAAGCTTCCAAACGTACTCACAAATTATATTTGAAAAAGGATATTTTGTTGACAATAATGATAAAAAAACAACTTGCTTAATTAAAAACGTTGATTGGAGCAATAATCCAACAGAAATTCAATATAAGTTAGACGAACAAGATCAGCCAATAAATATTTCAATAGCACAAATAAAAGCATTCGGAATTGACAATCATTCCAAATACGAACGATTTACTGTAGATATAGATAAATCTACTCAGGTAATCAGCAACATGACTTACGAGAAAAATCCAGAATTCAAAAAAGAGACCTCGCTCTTGAAGGTTTTATTAGAAGGAAAAGCTAGTTTGTTTGAGTATATTTCAGGCAATACCAAACGTTACTTTTATAAAACAGATTCGTTGTCCATTAATCAGTTGGTTTACAAATCTTATAAAACTTCTGAAGTACAAATTGCGCAAAACAATCAATACAAACAGCAATTATGGATGACTTTAAAATGTGATAATATTACGACTAATGATGTTGAAAAACTTAGTTACAAAAAAAATAGTCTGATAAAATTTTTCAAAAAATACAATGACTGTAATAACTCAAAATATACGGTTTTTGAAACTACTGAAAAAAGAGATTTATTTAATCTAAACATTAGACCAGGAATTACCACTTCGGCAATATCAATAAGTAATTCTTCAATGTCAACACCTGATTACGATAGAGATTTTGACAATAAAATTGGTTTTCGCATTGGTCTTGAAGCGGAGTTTATTTTACCAATCAACAAAAACAAATGGGCTCTAATATTTGAACCAACTTATGTAGGAGGGTATAAAGCAGAAAAATCAAGATTAGATTCAAGAACAAATGAAGAATTAAAAGGAAGTATTGAATACAATTCGATCGAATTACCATTTGGAATAAGATACTATATGTTTTTAAAAAATAATTCGAGTCTATTTATCAACGGACAAGTGGTTATGGAACATGCAGTTAATTCAGAAGCTTATGTTGAATATTCTACACAGAGAAATACTACTCTTGAATTAAAACCAACTACCAGCTTTACATTTGGTCTAGGATATAAATTTAAGAAAAAGTACAGTGCTGAATTTAGAGCTAATTTCGGAAAAAATGTTCTCGACAGTAACAGAGAATGGAATTCGAACTATAAATCATTCGCTTTAACTTTTGGTTATTCGATATTCTAAATCGCATTAAATAAATAAAGAAGCTTTACGTAATTAGTAAAGCTTTTTTATTGCAATACTTTTTTCTTAAATTAGGGCTTTAAAAAACAGCTTAAAACCTTTTTTTAAGCTGTTTTCATATTATTAACAACCTCTAATTCAACCCAAATGAAAACAGAAAATAATAAGTTCGCAAAAGCCGAAATGCTTATTAGAAAGCCTGTATCGGAAGTTTTTCAGGCTTTTATTGACCCGGAAATTACAAGCAAATTCTGGTTTACAAAAGGCTCAGGCAAATTAGAACAAGATAAAAAAACAGAATGGACCTGGGAAATGTATGGTTTTTCATTGACTGTCACGACTCATGTTTTACAGGAAAATAAAAAAATTGTAATCGAATGGGGAAACCCTGAAGAAAGCACTTTGGTAGAGTGGATTTTCACAGCATTAAATGAAAACGAAACCTTTGTAAGCATAACGAATTCAGGTTTTAAAGGAGATACGGACAAAATAATTGATCAGGTTCGTAATTCTACTGAAGGTTTTACGTTGGTTTTAGCCGGAGCAAAAGCATATTTAGAGCATCATCTTTTACTAAATTTAATTTTAGACAGGTTCCCTAAGGGACTTGCATAAAAAAGTTTCAGGTTTCAAGTTTTTTTAGTTTCAAGTTCGTTGCCTACAAACTTGAAACCTGAAACAAAAAAACTAACCACAATGGATATCAAAAAACCTTTAAACATTGACGAATACATTGGCGCTTTTCCAAATGAAGTTCAGCAAATTCTGGAGAAAGTACGAATGACGATTCACAAAGCAGCTCCAGATGCTACGGAGAAAATCAGTTATTCGATGCCGGCATTTGAGCAAAACGGAATTGTAGTTTACTTTGCCGCCTTTAAAAATCATATTGGTTTGTATGCTTTGCCCACCGGTCACGAAGCTTTCAAAGAAGAACTTTCTCTATATAAATCCGGAAAAGGTTCTGTACAATTTCCTTTAAATCAACAAATGCCTTATGATTTGATTACCAAGATTGTAAAATTCAGAGTTAAAGAAAATTTGGAGAAAGCTAAAAAGAAATAAGAATTGTTTGATATTTTCTTATATTCGGAAAACCAAATTCCAATAATAATTTCGCTATTCTTATGAAGCATTTAAAATTCCTATTTTTCATTTCAGTTTTATTTACGAGCCATTTTATTAAAGCCCAAGGCGACCCCTCGATAGAAAAAGAAATTATCGAACTCCACAAACCGACCAAAGCAATAAACGATTCTCTTTCAAAATTAAAAAAAGAATACAATTTAAAAATAGAAGCAGAAAAAGATTCAGTTAAACTTTCTCAGCTAATGCTTCGTTTAGATACGATATGGAATGCATCAGATCAAAACGAAATAAGCGAACTAAAACTTGATTTTGAGTTTGCCAGACAACATCCAAATTCGATCGAGGCTTTGCAGTTAATCCGCAGAAGCGTTAATCGTTTTATAGGAATGAATTTTTATGACACTTTCGTGGAAGTTTTTCAAAATTTTACTCCTGAAGTTAAAAATTCTGAACAGGGAAAAGACATGACTGAAAAGCTGAAATTTTTCAATCAGAGTAAAGTGGGCAGTACAGCGCCTAAATTCTCCTTAAAAGATATAAATGGAAAAACGGTTTCTCTACAGGATTTCAGAGGAAAATATGTACTGATTGATTTTTGGGCTAGCTGGTGTGGTCCATGTCGGGAAGAACTTCCCTATGTCAAAGAACTTTATAAAAAGTACCATCAACAAGGTTTTGAAATAATCAACATTGCAAAAGATGACAAACCTGATTTGTGGAAAAAAGCCATTGAAAAAGAAAAAATAGAGCATTGGAACCATGTTTTTACATCGGATAGTGGAAGTGGAGTGATTAAAGATTATTACGTTTTTGGAATCCCGCATAAAGTTTTAATTGATAAAAACGGAATGATTATTGGAAAATGGAAAGGAAGCGGCGAAATTAACAAACATGATTTACAACAGCTTATGAAATCAATATTTGAAGCTGAATAATTTTTTGAAATGAACTTACAAGAACATTACAACCAACTTTATACAAAATCTTCAAAAGCTATTTTAGAAGGAAATTACAAAGTTGATGACCAAATTAATGACGTATCGGATTCCCGATTCGGAATTACACTATTGATTCGTCCCAACGATGAAATCAAAGCTAAAATTCAATTGTTTTTAAACGAAGTAAGAGAAATTGATTCCAAACAATATTATTATCCTAATTCAGACATTCATATTACCCTAATGTCGATTATTTCTTGTTATAAAGGATTTACTTTGGATAAAATCAGGACGGAAAAATATATCGAAATTATTGAAAAAAGTTTAATTGATGTAGATAAAATTAAAATCGAATTTAGAGGAATTACAGCCTCTACTTCGGCAATAATGATTCAGGGATTTCCAACGGATGAATCTTTGAATATTTTACGGGATAAATTGCGTGAGAATTTCAAAAAATCAACTTTAGAGGAAAGTATTGACAGCCGTTATGCCATAGCGACTGCACATTCAACGGTTTTGAGATTTCAGGAAAAAGTAGAAAATCCGGAGAAATTAATGGCTGTTGTAGAAAAATTTCGGGATTACGATTTTGGAGAATTTACAGTTGATAAATTGGAATTAGTATATAATGACTGGTATCAAAGAAAAAAAAACACAATAAATCTGTCAGATTTATATTTGTAGGCTTTTAAATTTGCTCCTTTTTATTTTGTTAATAAAAGTTATATTTTCAAAAAATAACGTCTTTTGATTCTGTTATCTTTGAGCTTTTAAAAACAAAATACACAGATACGGAAGTGCAAAAAAAATTATACGGACTAGATCATTTAAGGGCTTTTGCAATATGTTTCGTTTTCTTATATCACTATCAAATTCCAATTTTTGCGCATCCGGAATGGTTAACCAGTATTGCTAAATTTGGCTGGACCGGAGTAGATTTATTTTTTGTTTTAAGCGGATTTTTAATTTCTTCGCAACTCTTTTTTAATATTAAAAATGGAATAAAAATCTCTTTTAAAGATTTCTTCTTAAAACGTTTTTTCAGAATTTTGCCTCTATTTTGGTTCGTTACCGCCATATATTTTCTTGTTCCGGCATTTAGAGAAAGAGAAGCACTTCCTCCGCTATGGAAATTACTAACTTTCACTCAAAATTTTGGATTAAATATTCAGGACTACGGAACATTTTCACATGCTTGGTCACTTTGTGTTGAAGAACATTTTTATTTGCTTTTACCTCTTGTTTTGCTTTTTCTACAATCCACTAATCTTTTCAGCAAATCCTATTGGATTTTAGTTGCCTTGTTTGTTTTCGGTTTTATAATTCGATTTTATAGTTGGAAATTTTTATACTTTCCAAACAGTGGCACAGACAATCCATGGCTATTTTGGTCTAAATATATTTACTATCCAACCTACAATCGCTTGGATGGCTTGCTTATAGGTGTATCTATTGCCGCCCTATATCAATTTTTACCAAATGTATGGAACAGGATTTCCAGATTCGGAAATGAATTTCTAATCGTAAGTCTTCTTTTATTAACAGCGGCCTACTTTTTATGTTATGAAGAAACATCTTTTTATGCCTCTGTTTTCGGGTTCCCCTTAGTAGCCTTAGGATATGGGTTTATGGTTTTAGGTGCAATATCTCCAACAAGTTTCTTATATAAATGGAATTCAAAAACAACCACATTTATCGCTACACTATCCTATGGAATTTATTTGATTCATAAGGGAATAATTCACCTTACGCAACAATTACTGCAGGCTTTTAATGTAGATACCAACAGCACTTTTACATTGATAATTTGCATTATGTCCTGTCTTATTGTTGCTTATATTCTTAATAAAACAATAGAAAAACCCTTTATGCAATTAAGAACCAAAATACAACAGCGTAAATGATCTTACTTTAAAAACGAATCACTTAAACTTCCCAAAATGCCATAATACACCAGAAGGATCATGTAAAAAACATTCACTACCCCAATCTAAATGACGCGTTGGAGTTAATTTTACTCCATATTTTTCAGTTAAATTTAAAACCAAAAGTTCTTGATAATAACGATCGACATCATCAACTTCTAAAAAAACCATGGTGTTTTCGATCCATTCTTTGGCATAATAATCCTGAAGATAAAAGGCAATTTCTCCTGTTTTGAAAACAGAAAATTTGGGATCTAAAACCGTTTCTTCAAATCCTAAAGCACGGTAAAAACTTCTGGAGATTTCGAAATCTTTGGCTCCTATGAATGGTCTGATGGAATGGGCTTTGTGATTCATTTTTTTTTAGCATTAAAAATTTAATTTGAAATCAAGGAAACCAATCAACTCCTTTATCAAGACGTACAAGAAAATCAGTAAAAGAAGTCCCGATTTCGATATTATGTTTACTATTCAAATTAATAAAAGGCGAAAGAATTATTTTGACATTTTCATCCTGATCGAATTTAATCCCGATGAATTCTCCGCTGCCATTGGATCCGATTCCAATAGTCTGCTGTAAACCTTCAACTATATTATAATTTTTATTGGATGTAATAATTTCTTCTAAACTCCAAAGATTTATAAATTCAACACCAATAAACTGATCTATCCCATGATAGTTTTCTAGGTAAAAAATATAATCTTTGGGAAGTTTTAACTTCGAATAGGATTCAATTTCTGCAATTTCAACTGAATCAGTTACATCTCTTTTTGGAAAATTATATTTTGTAACGATCTTTTCTAAATGTTCAGTCATATTGCTATTTATAAACTATTTTAAAAATAATTATTCTTTCATCCTTTCTTCAAAATATTTCCCAAACCTCTACCAATCTGTTCAATTGCTTCAAGACCTTTTGTCAAAGGCGTTGCGGTAAAATCTTCGTAAGCATCCATAGAAGTTACTTTGTTATCATCTTGCGGATACACCAAAATCAGGTTGTTTTCACTGAATGATTTTTCGAATTTCTGAGGTAATTTATCAAAGATTGATTGGTACGAAACAGAGCCTTTTCGGGATAAATTGAAAACAATTAAATCGGTTGGTTTTATTTCATCTGAGATAGCATCGAAATCATCCCAGTCTAAAATACTTTTGAAGCCTAATTTAGCGTTCAGCTTCAAATAATTGGCAATTTGCTGAATGGATTGATGCGTTTTATATTCGGCGTAAATCACAATCGGAACACTTAATTCTTGAGATAAGCGAGCGATTTTCTGAATCAAAAGTTGAAATCCGGCACCTCTTTCAGAAAATGGCGGACAAATGAACACCATTCTTTTTTCTTCTATAAAGGACTTTTCGAAACGACAGATAAACAAACTTTTATCAACGTTATTTATAATTGAATCTACGTTCTCACCAAAAATTTTATCTAAGAAACCTGTTTTTCTCGGCCAGCCCACAATCACAATATCCGACATAATTTCTTTTGAAGTTCTGGCAATACCACTCGCAGGATTATGGTCAATTCGGGCAATCGTATTGATTTTTACTTCTGAGGCAGAACCCTGAATTACGAATTTATCAACTGCTTTTCGGTATCTTAAAATGTTCTTTTCAGCCTGATCATTATTTGGAACAATCGTCAATAAAGTAATTGGATTTGATGATTTTTTATCTTTAATCAAAAGTGCAAAATCTAATAAACTTGCTGTTGCAGAGGTTTTTGCCAGCGGAATCAAAATGTGCTCGTCTAAAATCTGATCACTATGCGTATCTTCATGAGAAATTTCTTCTTCGCAAATTGCAATTTTTTTAGCTGCTTTTTCTGTTGCAAAAGAAGCTACGATACAAGTAATTAAAATTAAGATAATTGTACCGTTTAAGATATTCTCATCTAATATCTTAGCTTTATATCCTACTAAAATAACCGCTAAAGTGGCTGCGGCATGCGCGCTGCTTAATCCAAAAATAAGCTGTCTTTCGGTTTTGGTATATTTAAAAACGATCTGTGTAAAAAATGCAGCAAACCATTTTCCGAAAATAGCAACCACACTCAATGTTCCGGCTACAATCAAGGCTGTCGGGCCGCTTAAAATCACACTGATATCAACTAACATTCCCACAGAAATAAGGAAAAACGGAATAAATAATGAATTCCCAATAAACTCAATTCTGTTCATTAATGCCGATGATTGCGGAATTAAAGGATTCAGCGCCAAACCAGCAACGAATGCACCAATAATAGGCTCTACTCCTGCTACCTGCGCTAAAAATGCAGCAAAGAAAACAACAGACAGTACAAAAATATAATGGGCATGTTTTTCACTTTCCAGTTTCTTGAAAAACCATTTCGCAATTCGTGGAATAACCAAAAACATAATGGCTGAAAAAATAATCAATGAAGCGGTTAGTTTCAGCCAAAAAGCCTGATTCAGATTTCCTTCACTGCTTCCCATAATAACGGCCAAAATAATCAAAACGGCAGTGTCGGTCAAAATGGTTCCTCCCACTGTAATGGCAACTGCCTGATTTTTGGCAATACCCAATTTACTTACAATTGGGTACGCAACCAAAGTGTGCGTAGCAAACATACTTGCCGTTAAAAAACTGGCATTAAAATCATATTTTAAAAGGTAAAAACAAACCGGAAAACCAATGGAAAGCGGAAAAATAAAGGTAAAAAAACCGAATAATAAACTCTTATTCTTGTTGGCTTTAAATTCATTCATGTCGAGTTCTAAACCTGCAATAAACATGATATAAAGTAGTCCTATAGTTGAGAACAAATCTACTGCCGAATTTTTAGCCAAAATATTAAGTCCGTGAGGCCCGATAATTACTCCTGAAATTATCAAACCTATAATTCCGGGAATATTAATTTTCTTTAGTAAAATTGGCGATAATAAGATGATAAAAAGTATTAACGAAAAAATCAATACTGGATTGCTAAGTGGCAGTTCAAACTCTTCTAATAAATTCCTGAAAAATTCTATCATAATGTGGTTTTAGCTCCTGTGGTATTTTTTAATTGTCCTAAAAAAGACATTTTAGCATTCAGACAAAATACCCAAAGTTGCAGTTTATTTCGATTATTAAAAACTAAAAAGATCAGTTTCTTCTAGTAATAGCTATTTACAAAAATACCTAAAAAATTCCCGAACTTTTTATGAAAGACCGATATTAAGTAATTAAATTTACTTCTTTGCCAAATTATTAATATTTAATATTTATTTTAACAAAACTGCAACATTAACAATCAAAAATAAATCATCATTGCATTATTCAATTATCTTTGTCTTAATAAAAATTGTACAATGGAAGAATGTATCTCTGTTTTTGATATGCTTAAAATTGGTGTTGGCCCTTCAAGTTCTCATACTTTGGGACCGTGGCGCGCTGCAGAACGTTTTTTAGAAGAGTTAAAAAACGAATCTATTTTAGAACAAGTTACCAGAGTCAAGGTTGATTTATATGGTTCACTTTCGTTGACAGGAAAAGGTCACGCTACTGATTTGGCCGTAATGTTAGGTTTAAGTGGCCAGGATCCTGAATATATTCCGGTAGACAATATTGCGGGAATTATTAAAACGATCGAAACCAAAAATGAAATCATTTTAGGAAATCAGATTACGATTCCGTTTTACTTTCTTCAGGACATTGTTTTCAACAAAGACTTCCTTCCTTTTCATGCTAACGGATTAAAATTCACAGCCTACAAAGCTGATGATTCTGAATATGAATCTACTTTTTATTCTATTGGAGGAGGTTTTGTCGTTAAAGAAGAACGTACCAATGCCAAGATCAAAGAAGAGATTAAATGCGCTTTCCCCTTCCCGATTCAAAATGCTGTTGAGCTTTTAAATTATACCGTTTCAGAGAACAAATCAATCTCAGAAATTGTTTATGAAAACGAAAAATCGATGCGTCCCGAAGAAGAAATTCATTCGGAATTAATGCGTATCTGGAATACAATGTTAGAGTGTATGTATATTGGATGCCATACAGGAGGAATTCTTCCTGGCGGATTACATGTTCGCCGAAGAGCTTTTGACATGCATCAGAATTTAATTGGTCTTGCCAATTATGATAATCCACAATCCTGGTTGGAAGAAATTAGAAAGACCGAAGTTAAATTCCGCCAGATTTTAAAATGGGTTAGCTGTTTTGCGCTTGCCGTGAATGAAGTAAATGCATCTTTAGGCCGTGTTGTTACTGCTCCAACTAATGGAAGCGCAGGTGTAATTCCGGCTGTTTTAATGTATTATTTAGTAATTGAAAACCATAATGCCGGCGAAAAAGAAATCAAACAATTTTTGATGGTTGCCGGAGAAATTGGAAGTATCTTCAAAAAGGGATCGACTATATCTGCAGCAATGGGTGGTTGTCAGGCCGAAATTGGTGTTTCATCCTCAATGGCTGCTGCGGCACTTTGCGAATTAATGGGTGGAAGTCCTGCGCAGGTTTTAATGGCTGCCGAAATTGCCATGGAACATCATCTTGGTTTAACCTGTGATCCAATTGGAGGTTTGGTTCAGATTCCATGTATTGAAAGAAATACAATGGGCGCTATAAAAGCTATAAATGCTGCCGAATTAGCTTTAGAAACCGATTCTAAAAATGCAAAAGTACCTTTGGATAAAGTAATTAACACAATGTGGCAAACCGCTAAAGACATGAATTCTAAATACAAGGAAACTTCTGAAGGCGGATTGGCAATTGCGGTTAATATGGCCGATTGTTAGAATATAATTACCCTAAAGTCGCAAGTCAAATGTCATAAAGTTTTTAAAGTCCTGTACTTACTGATTTTCGTTCATTTACTTTCACCCTTATGGTGTACTCAAAAAGTGCGCAAAGTCAATATAGACAATGCCTTTTGACTTTTAAACTTTTGACTTGCGACTATTGGGATATAATTACTTAATTTTGCAGTCAAAAAATTTTCGTTTTAAAAGTACATTCTGCTTTTAAAACTATTCAAAAAAAACTAAAACTTACTTATATAATGTCAGTTGCTAAAAAAGATTATAAAAGAATCACTACCAAATCATTAATCGAAATGAAAAGCAATGGAGAAAAAATCTCTATGCTTACCGCGTATGATTACACAATGGCTAAAATTGTTGATACCGCAGGAGTCGATGTAATTTTAGTGGGAGATTCTGCATCAAATGTTATGGCTGGTCACGAAACAACTTTGCCTATTACTTTAGATCAAATGATATACCACGCTTCATCTGTTGTTCGTGCTGTCGAAAGAGCATTGGTTGTAGTCGATTTACCTTTCGGAAGTTACCAGTCTGACCCTAAAGAAGCTTTGCGTTCTGCGATCAGAATCATGAAAGAAAGTGGCGGACATGCTGTAAAATTAGAAGGCGGAAAAGAAATTAAAGAATCTATCAAAAAAATATTAAACGCAGGAATTCCGGTAATGGGACATTTGGGTTTAACACCTCAATCTATCTATAAATTCGGGACTTACAGCGTTCGCGCCAAAGAAGATGAAGAGGCTGAAAAATTGATTGAAGATGCAAAAATGCTTGAAAAAGTAGGTTGCTTTGCAGTAGTTTTAGAAAAAATACCTGCTGATTTAGCAGAGAAAGTAGCTAAAAGTATTTCGATTCCAGTTATCGGAATTGGAGCTGGAGGCGGCGTTGACGGACAAGTTTTGGTTATTCATGATATGTTAGGAATGAACAATGAATTCAGCCCAAGATTTTTACGTCGTTATTTAAACTTATACGAACAAATGACTACAGCAATTGGTCAGTATGCGGCTGATGTTAAGTCAAGTGACTTTCCGAATTCTAGTGAACAGTACTAAATTAGATTTTAGACTTCTTAGACATTAGACTTCTTAGATTTTAATTCTATATTCTAAAAATCTAAGAAGTCTAAGCCAGTCTGAAAATCTAATAATCTAAAAAAAATGCATCAGTTTAAAGAACTTTTAATTTGGAAAAAAAGCAGATTGTTTTGTTCTAAAATTTATAATGTAACTTCCACTTTTCCAAGTGAAGAAAAATTTGGAATTATAAATCAACTACGAAGAGCTTCTGTTTCAATTCCTTCTAATATTGCGGAGGGCTCATCTAGAAATTCTAATAAAGATTTTGCCCGATTTTTAGAAATTGCTATTGGCTCAGCTTACGAAGTGGAAACACAACTTTTAATTTCTTCTGACTTAGGATTTATTAATGAAGAAAAAACAATTGAATTAACAAACATGTTAGAGGAAATTACAAAAATGACGTCAAGATTTAGAGCAACTTTATTGTAAAATCTTAAATCCAAAATCTAAGAAGTCTAAGTAAGTCTAAAAATCTAAGCCAGTCTAAAAATGAAAATAATTTCAGATAAAAACAACCTCCAAATCCTGCACGAAGACAACCACATTATTGTAGTTAATAAGCGCGTGGGTGATATTGTGCAAGGTGATAAAACCGGAGACAAACCTTTATCTGATGTTGTTAAAGAGTATATCAAAGACAAATACAACAAACCTGGGGATGTGTTTTTGGGTGTGATTCATCGTTTGGATCGTCCTACAACCGGAATTGTTGTTTTTGCCAGAACAAGTAAAGCTTTAACACGAATGAACGAAATGTTCAGTAATCGTGAAACGCAAAAAACTTATTGGGCGGTTGTCAAGAATAAACCTCAGGAAGCAACTGCCAAACTGGTACATTTTTTAAAAAGAAATGAAAAAAATAATACCTCAAAAGCACATTTAAAAGAAGTTCCGGACAGTAAAATTGCCAGTTTGGATTATACTGTTTTCAAAGAACTTCAAAATTATGTGGCTTTAGAAATTAATCTTCACACCGGTCGTCATCATCAAATTCGCGCGCAATTAGCGGCTATTGGATCGCCAATAAAAGGGGATTTGAAATATGGTTTTGACCGAAGTAATCCTGACGGAGGTATTCATCTTCATGCCAGAAAACTTGTTTTTGTACATCCGGTCTCTAAAGAAAATATCACAATTATTGCGCCTACTCCTGATGAAACCATTTGGAATGCGTTGTGATTTTATGATTTAATTGTTACTTTTTTAAATTTTATCGATTAACTTGCATAGGCTAAAAAAACAAGTTGATCAAAAAATGGACTATAAAAACGACATCGGATACAGAAAAGAAACGCTTAAAAAGTTATTATATAACATACAAAAAAGCGAAGATTTAATTGTAAAAGCTTTACACGATGATTTTAAAAAGCCAGAATTTGAAGCTGTTCTAACAGAAACAAATTATGTCATTTCAGACCTAAAAGACACCATCAAAAACATTTACAAATGGTCCGGTCGTAAACGCGTTTTTCCTTCCATTCTCAACTTCCCTTCTACTGATTATATTTATAAAGAACCATACGGAAACGTTTTGGTAATTGCCCCCTGGAATTACCCTTTTCAATTGGCTTTGTGCCCTCTTATTGCAGCAGTTGCAGCAGGAAACAGAGTTGTTTTAAAACCATCTGAACTCACTCCGAATACTTCTTCAATCATTGCTAAAATTATTGAAAAGACTTTCCACGTAAATCATGTTGAAGTACACGAAGGCGGCGTTGAAGTTTCTAATAAATTACTGGCACAGCGTTGGGATTATATTTTCTTTACCGGAAGTGTTGCTGTTGGTAAAGTGGTTGCCAAAGCAGCGGCCGAAAATCTGACTCCTGTAACGCTTGAGTTAGGTGGAAAAAATCCTTGTATTATTGATGAAACTGCTAATTTAAAATTAGCCGCCAAACGAATCGTCTGGGGAAAATTCATCAATGCCGGCCAAACTTGCATTGCACCTGATTATATTCTAATTCAGAAAAACATGAAAGTTAATTTCATTAGCTTTTTAATGGAAGAAATTATAAAAGCGTACGGTAAAAAACTGGACAAATCTCCCGATTTTGCCCGCATTATTAATACTAAGAACTTTCTTCGACTAGACAGTATGATCGAGCGCGAAAAAGTTATTTTTGGAGGAGAAACAGATGCCAATAAGCTATTTATTTCACCAACATTAATCGAAGAACCGGCACTTGATAGTCCTGTAATGAAAGAAGAAATTTTTGGCCCAATTTTACCTATTCTTACTTATGAGACTGAAGCTGAAATTCACAACGTGATAAGCAAATATGAAAAACCACTTGCCTTTTATATTTTCAGCGAAAATCATTCTTTTGCTAAAAAACTTATAGCAAATTATTCTTTTGGTGGAGGCTGTATAAACGATACCGTCGTTCATTTCTCAAATAAAAGATTACCTTTTGGCGGCGTTGGCCATAGCGGAATTGGCGCTTATCACGGTAAATTAAGTTTTGACATTTTCTCTCATCATAAAGCAATTGTTAAAAAAGGAAATTGGCTAGATCTTCCTATGCGATATGCACCTTACAAAGATAAATTAGCCTCTATCAAACGATTACTGGATTGGATGTAAATAAACAAAAATGTGTCCATGTATATTTTGTAGATTATCATATGTAATTGATTAAAAATATTATATTTACGTTTCAGTATTTAACATAAGCGTAAAAAATATAAAAAAACAATTCTACTATTAAAATGAAATCTACACTTGATCAAATCGAAGACATTAAAAATCACGGCTATTCCTTAGATTTTTCAACTGTCTTTAACCATGCTTTTGAAAACTATAAAAAAATAGCACTTTACTTCGGGCTTATAATTTTAGTCTTTTCAGTTATCTTTTTTTTCGGCCTTTTTAGTGTGCTTTTTGCTATATATGGAGTAGAAAGTATGAGTAAAGATTTTTTTGAAAATTTCGATAGTCAGAAACAAAGCTCGGTACAAATGCTTATTTCTTTGCTTGGTACTTCAGTAATAAGTGGTCTTATCGCTCCTTTTAGCGCCGGTTTTCTTAAAATGGCAGACTGTGCAGACAAGGATGAAGAATTTAATGTTTCAACTATTTTTACCTATTATAAAACACATCATTTTTCACAGATATTTACAGTTGGTTTTATCATCGCTATTATTAGCGGTGCAATTTCAACAATTATAGGCGCTTATTTCAACGAAATGGGCATCATTGGTATGTCGATCTTGTTAAATTTAATCATATCATTTCTTACCTATTTGGCTATTCCACTGGTAATTTTTGGAAATCTAAAAGCCTTAGACGCCTTGAAATCATGTTTAATTATCATTAGTAAAAATCCGCTAATAATCCTTGCCCTTGTTATTGTTGGTTTTATAGGCTCTTTCATCGGTTTCTTTGGATGTTGTATTGCAATAATTTTCACGCTTGCTTTTAATACATCAATGACCTATGCGACTTACTACGGAATTTTTAATATGGAAGAAGAAGATCCAATTGACACAATAGGTCAGTCAGATTTAGAATAAAACGAAAATTCTAAATAAATTAAGAGCTTAACCAACTCTGTTTAGAAAATTCAAAATGCTATTTAGTAAACCAACATACCACGAATACTATGGTAGTAAACTATAGTTTTTACACTTCACTGCTTTCAGGAATTACCTATTTTGGTAATACCCTGAAAGCAGTTATAACAAATTGGTATGTGTTTGCTCCTGAGATTATTTTCTACAACAATCCGAAACTTATTATTTTAGGTTTATCTCTTTTGGGCTTCTTAAGCATTCTCGTCTATCAGTTTTTTAGAATTAAGGCTAAAATTGGTAATTTCATAGAGAAAAAAAGAGAAGCCGACACAGCCAACAACGAATATCAATTATATACTTTATTTTTTGGTATTGCGGTTATTTTAATTGAAATCATAAATGAAATCTTTAAAATAAGACCAAAAAGCTTACTGGTAACCAATGTCAGTATTGGTGTTTTTGTACTGATAATCTATGTCCTTACAGATAAAATAAAAGTACTACGTGATAAAATTCAGAGCGTTTTTATTATCTCGTTTTTTATTTATATAAGCTATGTTGTCAGCAATATTATTTATCTTCCAAATGATGTTGTGCCCATTATTACTTTTTTAATTTCATTTTTCTTTTCATACAACATCTTAAAACCAATAAAAATATATTGGGCATTCGTTGCGTTCACTTTTACTTTTCTAACCATAACGGTTGTTTTCAATTTAATTCCGCTTAAATCATCTGTTTTACTGATCAATTTCAGCATTGTTACTTTTATTATCAATCAGGTAAAATATGCCGTTTTATTAAACAACCGCGACAACTTTAGGTTTACCAATGAAATTGTTCATAAAGGAAACTCTCTGACAATTGCCACAAATGACAAAGGTGAATTGCTTTTTTGCAGTGAAACCATCACTTCAATTTTAGGTTATCAGCCAGAAGATGTCAAAGGACTGGAATTCTGGAGACTTACGGAAGACCCCGAATTCAATAAAGAGAATTATCAAAAAAACTATATTGACAATAAATTATACATCAGAAAATTAAAAAACAAAAACGGGGAATTTAAATACATTCAATGGAAGGATAAAAAATTCTCAGAACGCCTAATTATTAGTATTGGTCAGGATGTTACAGAACAAATTATTGTTCAGGACCAATATAAGAATCTTATCCAGACCGCGACCGATATTATTTTTGAAATAAGTGCAGATGGTTATTTTACGTTTATCAATGAATTTGGTTTTTCACTTTTAGGCTATGCTGAAAATGAAGTGATTTTACAGCATTATTCTAATTTTATTCATGAAGATTATATTAGAAATGCTGTTGATTTTTATGAAAATCTGGAAAAAAACGGAAACAACTATCCCACTATTGAAATTCCGATTATAAAGAAGGACGGCAGTGAAATATGGATCTCACAAAAAGTAATTGTCCGTAAAAATGATTTAGACGAAATCATAGGTTTTGCCGGTATCGCCAGAGATATTACGGAGATGAAAAATATTGAAAATGAGAAAAAAAGACGTTTAGAAAAAATTGAAGCCTATAATAATTCGACTAAAAAATTATCGACAACAGATTTTCGTGAATATAACAATCTGCAAACCGTAATTGATTCCATAATTAAAGAAGCTGCAACCATTTCAAAAGCAAACAGAGTGAGTTTCTGGAAATTTACGGGAGATGTAATTATTTGCAGAAATTTATTCAGTAGTGATGATCAAAATTTAAGTGATAAAAACATTCTGGACAAAGAGTCGTATCCTATTTATTTTGAAACCCTAAAAAACAAAGCCATAATAAATGCGCCTGATGTTTTTGATAAATTAGAAACCTCAGAATTTCAAGAAATTTATTTTAATAAAAATAAAATAAAATCGATGCTTGATGTCCCTATCTTTTCAAATGGACAACTGGCCGGTGTAGTCTGTTTTGAAAGTACGGGAGAAAAAAGAGATTGGGACAATGAAGACATCAACTACGCCAGAACTATTTCTGATGTAATTTCACTGGCTATTTCATCTCAAATGCGACTCAAAGCGGAGAAAAAATTAGAACTTAAAAGTGATTTATTATCTGCATTGGCTTTATGTACCGAAAAGTTTCTGCTGAGTAAAAGTCTGCAAAAAATGTTTCAGGAAACATTTGATATTATTGGAAAAGCTTCAAAAGTAGATCATATTTTTTACCATGATAAAAACTTTGAAACCAATACTATAAGTCAGCAGTATAAATGGTCCCGAGATGGAATTGAACACCAGATAACTGAATTACAAGATTTTACTGAAGACAATTTAAAAGAAATTATTCTTCATTCTCATAATAGAAAAGTCTTAAATACACGAACCCGTGATTTGGAAGACACTTTTTTTAAGCAATTGCTAATTGCCAATAATATTAAATCCATATTAATATTACCGCTGTTTACCAACAACATTTTTTCAGGTTTTATTGGTTTTGATGATTGTACCAAAGAGAGAAAATGGACTGATGATGAAATTTACATTTTTCAAACATTAGCCAATAACATTTCTTCTGCCTTAGACCGAAACAGAAATATCGCCAGAATAAAAGAAAGTGAAGATGCAATTAAAGCCAAAGAACTTGCGGAGGCTGCAAATAAATCGAAATCAGACTTTCTGGCCAATATGTCGCATGAAATCAGAACACCTTTAAACGGTATTATAGGTTTTACCCATTTATTGATGAAGACCAATCTTGAAGAAATTCAGGAAAAATACATGACAACCATCAATCAGTCTGCACATTCACTGCTGGAAATCATCAATGACATTCTTGATTTTTCTAAAATTGAAGCCGGAAAACTGGAACTTTTTATTGATTTATATGATGTTGAGAAAATATTGGGGCAAATATTTGATTTAATTATTTACGAATCCAATCAAAAAAATCTTGAACTCGAATTAAACCTCGATCCTGAAGTACCAAAATATATCTGGACAGATATTGTTCGTCTTAAACAAATTTTGATCAATCTTTTATCCAATGCGATCAAGTTTACAAACGAAGGATCAATAAAACTAAACGTAACTGTTTTGGATAAAAAAGCAGATGATAACTACATCATTCGTTTTTCTGTTATTGACACCGGAATTGGAATCTTAGAAAAAAATCAGAAAAAAATATTCAAAGCCTTCTCTCAGGAAGATAGCTCAACAACAAGAAAGTTTGGAGGAACGGGCTTAGGATTAACGATTTCAAATCAATTATTAGCTTTAATGGAAAGTCGTTTACAGCTTAAGAGCAGAATAAATGAAGGCAGTAATTTTTACTTTGATCTGAATTTAAAAACCAGTCATGAAAGCATCAATGAAAAATTCAAAGAAATTTCGAAGCAAAATAATCCAGAATATACCCTAAGCTATAGTTCTAATCGAAAAAAGGTGAGCATTTTAATCGTAGAAGACAATAAAGTAAATATGCTTCTTTTGAAAACGATTGTAAAAAATCTTAATCTGAATGCCATTATTTTTGAATGTGAAAACGGATACGAAGCCGTTAAACAAATTGAAAGCATCAATCCTGATCTTGTTTTTATGGATATTCAGATGCCAATTATGAACGGTTATGAAGCTACAAAAGCGATCAGAGTTACTGAAATAGGTCAGCGTATACCTATAATTGCCGTAACCGCCGGTGCTGAAAAAGAAGAACGAAACAAATGTTTGGCAGCCGGAATGAATGATTATATCTCAAAACCTATTATAAGAGGTACTGTTGAAGAAGCCATACGAAAGTGGCTAAAATAATTTTAAACTAAATTGTTTCTCTTAATGCGTAATTCCCAAAAAATACATAAATTCGTGTGAAAGAAAACCTAAAAAAGTTTAAAACCAATATATTATGAAATGGTTAGGCAGAAGACAAAGTGATAATGTTGAAGACCGAAGAGGTGTCTCAGGAGGAAAAGTAGCTCTTGGAGGCGGCGTTATCGGTATCATTATTTTGTTATTAAATGTTTTTGGTGGCGAAACAGGTCAAACTGTCGGATCTGCATTAGAACAACTTCAAGGTGGTCAGCAGCAAACTGAAGCGGCTGCTCCATTAAGCAAAGAAGATGAGGAAATGGGAAACTTTGTGCGCGTAATCCTTGCGGACAACGAAGACATTTGGAGCAAAATATTTGAAGAACATGGCATGACCTATAAAAAACCAAAATTGGTGCTTTTTAGAGGTTCTGTACAAACAGCCTGCGGTGGGGCATCATCTGCCTCCGGACCTTTTTATTGTCCGGGCGACCAAAAGGTTTATATGGATTTAGGCTTCTTTGAAGAGCTTAAAACTAAATTTGGTGCCAAGGGTGGCGACTTTGCTATTGCGTACGTTATAGCGCACGAAATTGGTCATCACGTTCAAACCTTACTTGGAACGTCGGCAAAAATGCGTCAGGCTCAGCAAGGAAAAAGTGAGACCGAAGCAAACAAGCTTTCAGTTGCATTAGAACTGCAAGCCGACTTTTATGCTGGAGTATGGACACATTATAATCAGAAAAACTTAGATACTGACGATATCGACGAAGCTTTAAGCGCCGCCAATGCTGTGGGAGATGATGCCATTCAAAGCAAAATGAGTGATCAGGTAGTTCCGGATTCATTTACACACGGATCATCAGAGCAAAGAATGTATTGGTTTAAAAAAGGTTTTAAAACCGGAGACATTGAGCAAGGAACTACATTTGAAGAAATACGATAATTTAATAAACCAAACTATAATAACCAGGAAAAAGCATGACTTAAACGTCATGCTTTTTTTTGTTTCCACCATATAAGTCACATAAGTTCATTTAAAAACTACTTTGAACTTATAAAGACTTTTTAAGTTTTCATTTGTGTTGTTTGAGTTTTTCCTTCAGAATACGAAGTTCAAATATTTCCTTTCCACACTAGATTTATGTACTTAAACTTAATCACTCCACAAGCTTCCGCAGTAATTTTAAAAAAAGCTTATGTGACTTATATGGTGAAAAAATTAAGTGCACAAAAAAAGCCTTGAATTTCTTCAAGGCTTTAAATTTCTGGGTGGCTGACCGGGTTCGAACCGGCGACCCGCGGCACCACAAACCGCTACTCTAACCAGCTGAGCTACAACCACCATTTTGCTTAGCGGTTGCAAATATACAACTAATGTTTACTTCCGCAAATAAAAAATTGAAAAAATATTAAACTTTTTACATCAAATTCTCTAAGCTATTGACTACCAAACATCTTTCAACAGTAAAACCTTCGGCAAAATCTTTGCCAACAAGCCTTCCTAAGTCCTTAGCACGGTAATTTAGGCTTTCAAAAAAGTTTTTGCTTGTAATTGGCGTTGCAGGTTCATCAGAATTTGGATCATAAAATTGTGTTTTATAAGCTGCAATTGCTTCTACTTTTTTATCCTCAAACCCCGTAATGTCTACAACAAAATCTGGTTCAATGTTTTTCCACTGAATATAATGATAAACCACTTTCGGTCTCCAGGCTTCTTGTTTTTCGCCATCAACAACCGTTTCGATTTTCATCAACCCAGATAAGAAACAAGCGTCTGAAACCAGCTTACTTCCTTTTCCGTGATCGATATGGCGATCGTCAATTGCATTGCACAATACAATCTCCGGTTTATATTTTCGGATCATCTTAATAACCTCCAACTGGTGCTTTTCATCATTAACGAAAAAACCATCACGCATGGCCAAATTTTCGCGAACCAAAACACCTAATATTTTTGCAGCAGCTTTCGCTTCTTCATCTCTGGTTTCTGCTGTTCCTCTGGTTCCTAATTCTCCTCTTGTTAAATCTACGATTCCCACTTTCTTACCAAGTGAAACTTCTTTTAAAATTGTTCCCGCACAACCCAATTCTACGTCGTCAGGATGAGCACCAAAGGCTAGTATATCTAATTTCATTTTTTTTGTTTCAAGTTTCAGGTTTCAAGTTTCAGGTTTTACGTTCCAAAAACTTGAAACTTTTTAACAATTATTATTCTTTTTTATATTCAAAACTCTTTTCATCGTCATTGACTTATTGACGCTTTCCTCCCATTCTTTCTCAGGAACACTTTCTTTTGTAATACCGCATCCCATGTACAAAATCGCTTTATTGTCCTTGATTTGCATGCTGCGTAAATTTACAAATAAATCAGAACTTGCTGCTTTATGGGCAAAACTGCTGTTTAATTCGCCCAGAAAACCGGTATAAAAAGTTCTGTCGTAATTTTCGTTTTCAATGATAAATGCTTTTGCTTTTTTCTTTGGCAAGCCACAAACAGCTGGTGTTGGATGCAAAGTATCAATAACTTCTTCTAAAGTTGAATTCTCTTTTAAAACTCCCGAGATATCGGTTTTAATATGCCAGATCGATCCTGCTTTTATACTATATGGTTCGGTAACATTTACAGACGAGGCCACTTCTCGCAATCTTTTAATAATAAAATCGGTTACGTATTGCTGCTCGTCTTTTTCTTTTTGCTGCCAGGAAATATGTTCTTCAGAAACCGCTTTTTGGGTTCCGGCTAGTGCGGTAGTTTCAAAAACACTTCCACTTGCTTTTAATAATTGTTCAGGAGTTGCCCCCATCCAAAATCCAATCTTGGGATGCGAAAAACAATACGTGAAAGTCGATGGATACAAATGAATCAAACGTTTAAAAGTGACGATAAAATCAAAATCAGTCAGGTCAACAATTTCGCTTCTTGATAAAACTACTTTTTTGAATTCTTCATTCTTAATCGCCTGAATTCCTTTTTCAACTAAAGTTTCATATTGTATTTTTGCTTCTGAATCAAAAGTTGGGTCCTCAATTTCATTAAATTCAAAATTACCAGTCGTTTGTTCTGCACTGATAATTTTCGATTCATTCTCCGGAATTAATAGCAGCTGTTTTTCATCAAAAGAAGCAAAAACGAAACCTTTTTCGCTATAATCTGTGACTTTATACAAAGTATCATCTTGCTGCAACAGCGCAAAAACACTTGACGAATTAGGTTTAGAATAAATGACAAAAGGCAATTTTTGCTCTTGATGTTTTCTTATAGTAGAGAAAAAGTCGTTCATGTTTTTATTCGGTTTTCTTTTTATCCAAAACCATATTAGTCAGTTTGCAAAGCGAAATAAGATTTCCGGCTTCATCGGTAATTTTAATTTCCCAAAGATGAATACTTCTACCTTTATGAATGATTCGCGCTGTGCCAAAAACCCAGCCTTCGCGAATACTTTTTAAATGATTTGCAGAAATTTCGATTCCACGAACTTCCTGCTCTTTTGTGTCGATAAAAAAGAAAGAAGCAGCACTTCCAACACTTTCTGCCAAAGCGACTGAAGCTCCTCCGTGCAATAAACCCATTGGTTGATGAACACTTGGATTTACAGGCATTTTTGCAGTTAAAAAATCTTCGCCTGCATCGATATATTCAATTTTTAACGTCTCCATCAAAGTGTTTTTAGAAAACTGATTGCAACGCTCTAAAATTTGTTCTTTTGTATATTTCATTTAGAATAGGCTTTAAAATCGTAAAATTAAAGAAAAGATGAGATACAAATTAGAAAATCCAATTCTAATATTAAAAATCATTTATGAACCTGACCCTTTTTTGCTATTTTTACAAAAAAGAATTTAAATGCGTCACTATTTTGCACTCTTCATTCTCGGCCTACTTTTAGCTTTAAGTTCTTGCAGAACTGATTTTGATACCGTTGCCAGCACAGGAGATTTAAAGTTTTCAAAAGATACCGTTTATTTGGATACCGTTTTTAAGAATATTGGTTCGAGTACTTACCAACTAAAAGTCTACAATAAAACTAAAAACGATATTTCGATTCCGATTATTCAACTTAAAAAAGGATTGAATTCTAAATACCGAATGACGGTTGACGGAATGACCGGCAACAACGGAAAAATCTTCAATAATGTTACCCTTTTAGCCAAAGACAGTTTGTATATTTTTGTAGAAACTACAGCAGATATTACCGATGCTGATCCTACTGATTTTTTATATACTGATGAAATTCAGTTTGACAGCGGAGCGAATCTGCAACAAGTAGCTTTAGTGACTTTAATTCAGGATGCTGTTTTTTTATATCCGAAGCAAAATACTTATGGAACTAAGGAAAAAATTCAAATTGACGGCAAAGATGTTGATGGATTTTATTTGGATGAAAATGATGCGGCAAACGGAAATGAATTGATTTTCACGAATGATAAACCTTATGTAATTTATGGTTATGCCGGAGTTCCTGAGTTTACAACTGTAAAATTTGAAGCCGGCGCAAGAGTTCATTTTCATGCTAATTCGGGCTTATACATCGGTGACAATGCTTCGCTACAAATTAATGGTGCAGCTTCAACAACTGATAAACTTGAAAACGAAGTTATTTTTGAGGGAGATCGATTGGAATCGCTTTATTCAGATATTCCAGGACAATGGAATTCGGTTATTTTTTCCAATGGAAGCGCAAATCATACTATCAATCATTTAACGCTAAAAAATGCTGTTATTGGTTTAGATTTCCAAAATCCATTTAATACGGTTGAAATAAAAAATACCCAAATTTACAATTGTGTCGAATATGGGATTTTAGCTAAAAACACCCACATCATTGGCGAAAACATTGTAATTAATTATGCTGGTTTGGCGAGTTTATCTTGTGTGTATGGCGGTAACTATAATTTTGCACACTGTACCTTCAATAATAACTGGCAAAACAGCACACATTTTGCTGTTAATTTAAGTAATAGTCTGGCCGGCGAAACACCTGAAACAAATCCACTTACGAACGCAACTTTTAACAATTGTATCATTTACGGTTCAAATACCAATGAATTTAATTTAAACAAAAGTACCAGCGCTCCATTTGTTTATCAGTTAAACAATTGTCTGTTAAAATTTAGCAGCTCTTCAACCGACCCAGATTATCAATTTAAAACGGATGCTGTTCATTACAATCAGATTATCCTGAATGAAAACCCTAAATTTTATAATGTTTCTCAGAATAAATTTAACATTGATAATACGTCACCCGCTTTCGCGAAAGGAAATCAGATTTACATAATACCGTTGGATATTATTGGAGCAACAAGAACTTCTCCTCCGGATTTGGGTGCTTATCAAAGTGCAGTCTTTCCTAAATAAAGAGAATTTGCCACGAAGGCACTAAGACACCAAGTTTTTTATTTTTCTATGTGAATCTATGCTGGTGAAATAATCTCGTAAAGTCTCATTTTTTTTTTGTTTTAAGAAACAATTAAGCTAAAGATCTCATTTCTCGAAATGGAAAAAAATGAAAATAACCTAGGGATTCTGTGCCTTTGCGAAATTAAAAAAACTTTGTGCCTTTGTGTCTTCGTGGCAGAAAAACCATCCGTAAGAAAATATATCTAAAAATAAACATTCCTTAACTCAGCATATTCTTAAAAATAGTAAATTTGATACAACAACAAACTAAGATTCTTAAAATCAATTTGTTACCACTCAAATCTAAAACTATTTTTCTATGAAAAAACACTACTCTTTTCTCTTATTACTTGTTTTTACGGCAAGTTTTGCCCAGATTCCAAGTGGGTACTACAACACTGCAACCGGAACAGGTTATACCTTAAAAACACAATTGTACAACATCATTAAAGGACATACCGATAATGGGTATGCTGGTTTGTACACCACTTATCAAACTTCTGACGTTGATAATTTTTACGAAAATGACGGAACAGTTCTGGACATGTATTCTGAAAATCCTTCGGGAACAGATCCTTACAATTACAGCACAGGAACAACACAAAGATGCGGAAGTTATTCGGTTGAAGGTGATTGTTATAATAGAGAACATATTATTCCGCAATCAGTATTTAACGAGCAATCTCCAATGGTTTCTGATGCTCATTTTATCACACCAACAGATGGAAAAGTAAACGGAATACGTTCCAACTATCCTCATGGAACTGTAGCTTCAGCCACTTATACTGCTCAAAATGGAGGAAAATTAGGTTCGAGTTCTGTATCTGGATATTCAGGAACTGTTTTTGAACCTGTAAATGCTTTTAAAGGCGACATTGCCAGAATGTATCTCTATTTTGCAACACGTTATGAGAATACCGTTGCCGGATATTCGTATGCCATGTTTGATGGTTCCAGCAATAAAGTTTTTACAACGGCATTTTTAAATCTTCTTTTGGCCTGGCATACACAGGACCCGGTAAGTGCGAGAGAAATTGCCAGAAACAATGCAATCTACGCGCGTCAAAACAACAGAAATCCGTATATCGATCATCCGGAATATGTGAATCAAATTTGGGGTGGTACTCCTTCCGGAGACACTCAGGCGCCAACTACTCCAACGAGTTTGGCTTCTACTTCAAAAACAGCTACTTCAATCACTGTTGCATGGACAGCATCAACAGATAATGTTAGTGTAACAGGTTATGATGTTTATGCAAACAGCGTTTTAAAAACTACTGTTTCAGGAGTAACAGCAACGATTACTGGTTTAACAGCTTCAACAAATTATTCAATTTATGTTAAAGCAAAAGATGCTGCCGGTAATACTTCTGCTTCAAGCAACACAATTGCCATAACAACAAACAGCAGCGGTACCGGAACCGCGACCGATTTGCTTTTCTCTGAATACATTGAAGGCTCAAGCAATAATAAAGCTTTGGAAATTGCAAATAACACTGGCAATTCCGTTAGCTTATCCGCTTACACTATAAAAAAACAAACCAACGGTGCCGGTTCCTGGAGTACTGGCTTAGCTTTAACCGGAACGCTAACAACTGGAAGTAAATTTGTAATCGTAAACAGTTCGATTTCATCAGCTTGTTTTTCTACAAGTGCAGCCAATATTTCGACAACGGCAACCGAATTAACTTTCAACGGAAATGACGCTGTGGGTTTATTCAAAAATGGTGTTTTAATTGATATTATTGGAACTTTCAGCGGCGGAACTGCAAACTTTGCAACCGATGTTACTTTAAGAAGAAAATCAACCGTGACTTCTCCCTCAACAACATTTAATCTAAGTTCGCAATGGGATTCGTATACCACAGATACTTGTAATAATCTGGCCAGCAAAATGGCTCAAACAGAAGAGAACGAAATTATTGAACTTTCAGATGAAATCATACTTTATCCAAATCCTTCTGATGGAAACTTCTATGTTGGTTTTTCTGCTTTAGACGAAATTTACTCTATTGAAATTATCTCCTTTGCCGGACAAAAAGTTTTTGAAAAACAAAACACATCAGATCCTGCCATTTCAGTAAGTCATCTTGCTAAAGGAATTTATCTGGTAAAAATCACAAAAGACTCCAAAACGATTATTAAAAACATCGTTATCAAATAATTAAAACCACATCTTACTTCATTTAAAAAGCGGCATATTGCCGCTTTTTTTTTGTTTTACTGCGAAGGCACTAAGACACAAAATTAATTCTCATTTTATGTCATTTCGACGAAGGAGAAATCCCCGCGAGAAGCTCCTCAAAGATTGGGACTATCGTTACGGAGTTACTTGTGGGGATTTCTCCTTCGTCGAAATGACAAACAGTACGATTAATCATTACTTTAATTAAAAACTTTGTGCCTTTGTGTCTTTGTGGCAAAAAAACATTAAAAGAGTTCCTTTTCAAATTTGCGCTTACTATTTATTTACACTAAATTTGCACCTTCAATACAACAAACTACACATCACAATGATCCATTTCTTTGAAAACCAAAGCAAAACTGTTTTCGCGGTACAAACGCAAAACGAAATTTCGGCTCAAGACATTTCAAAATTAAACTGGCTTTTTGCCAACTCTAATAAGATCGAAAAATCCGCCTTGACGGATTTTTTTGTTGGTCCCCGCGCCACTATGATCACACCTTGGAGTACAAATGCTGTAGAAATTACTCAAAACATGGGTATTCCGGGCATCATCAGAATTGAAGAATTTCATCCTGCAACGGCTGATTTCAGTGATTTTGATCCGATGCTTTTTCAAAAATTCACTCAATTAGATCAGGAAATTTTCACTATCAACGTACAACCGGAACCAATTCTGGAAATCGATGATATTGCAACATATAATAAAGTTGAAGGCTTGGCTTTAAGTCAGGAAGAAGTAGATTACTTAGATAATCTTGCTGTAAAATTAGGAAGAAAGTTAACCGATTCTGAGATTTTTGCTTTCTCACAAGCGAATTCAGAGCACTGTCGTCACAAAATCTTCAACGGAACTTTTGTTATTGATGGTGAAGAAAAAGAAACGTCTCTTTTCAAATTAATCAAAAAAACATCACAGGAAAATCCTAACGATATCGTGTCTGCTTACAAAGACAACGTTGCTTTTGTAAAAGGACCAAAAGTGCAGCAGTTTGCACCAAAAACAGCTGACAAACCTGATTATTACGAGATAAAAGAATTTGATTCGGTTTTATCTTTAAAAGCAGAAACACACAATTTCCCAACAACAGTTGAGCCTTTCAACGGAGCTGCAACAGGTTCTGGAGGAGAAATTCGTGACCGTTTAGCAGGTGGACAAGGTTCTTTGCCATTAGCAGGAACTGCAGTTTATATGACTTCATATTCTCGTTTGAACGATGACAGAAAATGGGAAAATGCTCTTGAAGAAAGAAAATGGCTTTACCAGACTCCAATGGATATTTTAATCAAAGCTTCAAACGGAGCTTCTGATTTCGGAAATAAATTCGGGCAACCGTTAATTACTGGTTCGGTTTTAACTTTCGAACATTCAGAAAACGACCGCAAAATTGGTTACGATAAAGTAATCATGCAAGCGGGTGGAATTGGTTACGGAAAATTAGATCAGGCAATCAAAAAGAAACCACAAGAAGGCGATAAAATTGTAATTCTTGGTGGAGAAAATTATAGAATCGGAATGGGTGGTGCTGCGGTTTCTTCTGCAGATACCGGAGCTTTTGGTTCAGGAATTGAGTTAAATGCGATTCAGCGTTCAAACCCTGAAATGCAAAAACGTGCTGCTAATGCGATTCGTGGATTAGTAGAAAGTGACAATAACCCAATTGTTTCTATTCACGATCACGGTGCTGGTGGGCACTTAAACTGTCTTTCTGAATTAGTGGAAGAAACGGGAGGTTTAATCGATTTAGATAAATTACCGGTTGGAGATCCAACACTTTCTGCAAAAGAAATTATCGGTAACGAATCTCAGGAAAGAATGGGATTGGTTATTGGTCAAAAAGATATTGATACTTTGCAAAGAATCGCTGACAGAGAGCGTTCGCCAATGTATCAGGTTGGAGATGTTACGGGAGATCACCGTTTTACTTTCGAATCAAAATCAAATGGTTCAAAACCGATGGATTATGCTTTAGAAGATTTCTTCGGAAGTTCTCCAAAAACGGTTATGACCGATAAAACGATCGATAGAAAATATGCTGCAGTATCTTACGACAAAGCAGACTTCGAATCCTATTTAAAAGACGTTTTACGTCTTGAAGCTGTTGCCTCAAAAGACTGGTTAACCAACAAAGTGGACCGTTGTGTTGGTGGAAAAGTTGCCAAACAACAATGTGCAGGACCTTTGCAATTGCCTTTGAATAATGTTGGAGTTATGGCTCTGGATTATTTAGGGAAAGAAGGAATTGCCACTTCTATTGGCCACGCTCCTATTGCGGCTTTGATTGATCCAGTTGCAGGAAGTAGAAATGCTATTGCAGAATCGTTATCAAACATTATCTGGGCTCCAATTAAAGACGGTTTAAAAGGAATTTCATTATCTGCCAACTGGATGTGGGCTTGTAAAAACGAAGGTGAAGACGCTCGTTTGTACGCCGCTGTTGAAGGTTGTTCAGAATTTGCAATCGAATTGGGAATCAACATTCCGACAGGAAAAGATTCACTTTCAATGAAACAAAAATATCCAAATGACGAAGTAATTGCGCCGGGAACGGTTATTATTTCTGCTGGAGGAAACTGTACGGATATTAGAAAAGTAGTTGAACCTGTTTTACAGAAAGACGGAGATTCTATTTATTATATCAATTTGTCTCAGGATGATTTCAAATTAGGAGGTTCATCTTTTGCACAAATTAGAAATACAATCGGAAATGAAACTTCTACAATAAAAGACGCTTCTTTCTTCAAAAATGCTTTTAATACGGTTCAGGAGCTAATCGGCGAAAGCCAAATTTTAGCCGGACACGATATCGGAAGCGGTGGTTTAATTACTACTTTATTAGAATTGTGTTTTGCCGATGTGAACTTGGGAGCTAAAATTGATTTTAGTGCTTTTGCAGAAAAAGATCTATTAAAAATCCTTTTCGCTGAAAACATCGGAATTGTATTCCAGGCTAAATCTGATGCTGCTGTTGAAGCTAAATTAAACGCCAACAATATCGAATTCTTCAAAATTGGTTCAGTTCAAAGCAAACCAAGTTTGGAATTTGGAATTTATAAATTGGATATTCCAACTTACAGAGATGTTTGGTTTGAAACTTCTTATTTATTAGACCAAAAACAATCTAAAAACGGAACGGCTAAAGCACGTTTTGAAAACTATAAAAATCAGGCTTTAAATTATACTTTCCCAGCTCACTTTACTGGAAAAGCTCCTTTAATTGATGCTTCAAAACCAAGACCAAAAGCGGCTATTATTCGTGAAAAAGGAAGTAATTCTGAGCGCGAAATGGCAAACGCAATGTACTTGGCAGGATTCGATGTAAAAGACGTTCACATGACGGATTTAATTTCTGGTCGTGAAACATTAGAAGATATTCAGTTCATTGGAGCTGTTGGAGGATTCTCTAACTCTGATGTTTTGGGTTCTGCAAAAGGTTGGGCCGGAGCTTTCTTATACAACGAAAAAGCAAAAACAGCTTTAGATAATTTCTTCAAAAGAGAAGACACCTTATCTGTTGGAATCTGTAATGGTTGTCAATTGTTTATGGAATTAGAAGTTATTAATCCGGAGCATGAAGTTCATGGAAAAATGCTTCATAATGATAGTAACAAACACGAAAGTATTTTTACTTCTGTAACAGTTCAGGAAAACAACTCGGTTATGTTATCGACATTAGCCGGAACTACTTTGGGAGTTTGGGTTTCTCACGGAGAAGGTAAATTCAATTTACCAATGGGTGAAGAAAACTACAACATTGTTTCTAAATATGCTTACGAAGGATATCCTGCAAACCCGAATGGTTCTCATTATGACGTAGCTATGATGTGTGACAAAACAGGAAGACACTTAGTTACAATGCCTCATATTGAGCGTTCAACTTTCCAATGGAACTGGGCACATTATCCAAAAGACAGAAATGACGAGTTTACCCCTTGGCATGAAGCTTTTATCAATGCCAGAAAATGGATTGAGAAAAACTAAAAATTATATTACTATAAATAACGCTCGAAATTTCGGGCGTTTTTTATGCCACTAATTTCACGAATTTACACGAATTGAATTTAACCGCAATGTCCGCAAAGAGTCTACGCAAAGGCCGCAAAGTTTTATTCACATAGCTTTGCGAACTTAATAAAGCAATTATAAACACACAGTAAAAAAAAACTTAGCGCACTTTGCGGTAAAATTTTCTGGCCATAGACTTTCGTGTTCACCACAGAAAAAAAGGTTCTTTTTAGTTAAAATAATACATATTTGTAATTAAAATTTGGACTATATTCGTAAAAAATATTTGCCGCTAAATCTTTTTTAACCCCAAAAACACTTTTAAACCCACAAAGAATGAAAGCACTACATTTATTAATAATTACATTATTTTTTACTGTTGCACAGTCTTATTCACAAGTCGAGGTAAATAAAATTTCTTATAATGGTCGTGATCGTTACATTACCACAACAATTGGTTATCCCGTTCCCGGTACTTATATTCCGACAGGACAAAAAGAGCCAAGCACCGTTTTAAATCCTGATGGAACCGGAGTAATTCAGTCTGAAGATTTAAGCAAAACAAAGATGAATTGGGGAATTGAATGTACAGAAGAAGGAACTCCTATTTTCAGAGAAGGCTTTAATAGTGCCTCTTATACTTTTTGGTACAGGCCAAACGATAGCAACGAATGGATTAACTCTCAATTTTCTATTCATTTTACAAAGAAAAAAATGTTTTTGATGGGAGAAAGAGTGAAAGAATATGTCGATTACGATGTTCAATAATCTGAAAAAAAATTAGACCTCAAATTACATAATTTTTAGTTTTTGGGAAAAATTACCACAAAAAAGAAAACGTTTTCGTTGATTTTCAAGAGTCCCTATAAATTTTCCCATAAAATTTCACAAAATTAAAAATTATACCTATTTTTTATTTAATTTGCGATAAAATTCAACATATTAAACATGGTTTCAATCACACGCCTTTTTGATTTTCCCTATTATCAACAAGAAACTTACAACCTTCCGGTTGCTTTAGCAACTAAAAAAAACGGAGTCTGGGAAAAAACATCTAGCGAAGAATATATTGCAAAAGCCAATGCTGTTTCGAGAGCATTGTTGCGCATGGGCGTTCAGAAAGATGATAAAATCGCTTTAATCACCTCAAATAACCGCACAGAATGGAATATCATGGATATTGGTATTCTACAGACTGGTGCTCAGAATGTTCCAATTTATCCAACTATTTCTGAAGAAGATTACGAATATATATTGAACCATAGCGGTAGTATTTACTGCTTTGTATCTGATGATGAAGTACTTCAAAAAGTAAGACTTATTCAGGCCAATGTTCCAACTTTAAAAGAAGTGTATTCTTTTAATGAAATTCCGGGTTGTAAACACTGGAGTGATTTATTGGCACTTGGTGAAGACCAAAGTAATCAAAACGAAGTTGAAGCCAGAAAAGACAGTATTCAAACTGACGATTTAGCAACCATTATTTATACTTCAGGAACAACAGGAAGACCAAAAGGGGTTATGCTTTCGCACAAAAACATTGTTTCAAATGTTTTAGACAGCGCGCCAAGAATTCCGTTTGATCCGGGAAAAAGCACTGCGTTGAGCTTCTTGCCTATCTGCCATATTTTTGAAAGAATGATTTTGTACATCTATCAATATTATGGTGTTTCGGTATATTTTGGAGAATCAATTGATAAAATCAGTGATAACTTAAAAGAAGTTCGTCCTACTGTAATTACAGCTGTACCAAGACTTTTAGAGAAAGTTTACGATAAAATTTATGCAAAAGGGTCTGAATTAACCGGTATCAAGAAAAAACTTTTTTTCTGGGCTATTGATTTAGGTTTAAAATACGAACCATACGGAGCCAATGGCGCCTGGTATGAATTTCAATTAAAAATTGCCCGCAAATTGATTTTCAGCAAATGGAAAGAAGGTTTGGGAGGAAATTTAGATTTAATGGTTTCCGGAAGTGCTGCTTTACAGCCACGTTTAACAAGAGTTTTTGCTGCTGCAGAAATTCCGGTTATGGAAGGTTACGGTTTATCTGAAACATCTCCGGTAATTGCCGTAAACGATCAAAGAAATAAAGGATTTAAAATTGGAACTGTTGGAAAAGTAATTCGCAACGTAGAAGTGAAAATTGCTGCTGACGGAGAAATTCTTTGTAAAGGACCAAACGTAATGTTAGGGTATTATAAAGATCCTGAAAAAACCGCTGAAGCGATGCAAGACGGTTATTTCCATACTGGAGATATTGGTGAAATTGACAGCGAAGGTTTCCTGAAAATTACAGATCGTAAGAAAGAAATGTTCAAGACTTCAGGCGGAAAATATATTGCACCTCAGCTGATCGAAAATGCCATGAAACAATCGCGTTTCATCGAGCAGATTATGGTTATTGGAGATGGTGAAAAAATGCCGGCTGCTTTTATTCAGCCTAACTTTGAATTTGTAAAAGAATGGGCAAAGCTTCATAAAATAACTTTAGGAAGCACAAATGCCGAAATAAGCGCTAATCCGGAAGTGATTAAACGTATTGACGGAGAAGTTGAAACAATTAATGAGAAGTTCGGAAACTGGGAAAAAATCAAGCGTTTTGAGTTAACTCCTGATGTTTGGTCTATCGACGGCGGACAGCTTACTCCTACGCTGAAATTAAAACGTAAAATCGTTAAAGAAATTTACAAAGATCTTTACGCTAAAATCTATGGTCACGAATAACATTCCAAAATAATTAACCAAGAAAAAGGCTGTTCTCCCAAGAACAGCCTTTTTTAATTGCGCAAACACCAATTTAAGATCTTCGCGATATTCTTTGCATCATCAATTCCCCTGTGGTGTATTCCTTCCAGCGGAATATCCAATAAATGCAAAGCGCCATTCATTCCGTTTGGTTTTTGCAGACCGAATTTTTCTCCAAACCAGACTTTTACATTAATATGTTCGTCGGCCATTGGATACTGGATTCCGAATGATTTACACTGTTTTCTAAGCATATTGAGATCGTACTTACCGTAACTTGCCCAAGTATATAAATCCGGATGATATTCGTCAACTAATTTCTCAATTGCTTCCTCAAAACTGATTCCGTTTTTATCCAGTAAATCCTGAGTGATCGTTGTTAATTCCGTACAAAACGGACTCACACTGGAACGTTGCGGTTTGATCAAAATACCTTGATTTTGGGTTATCTCACCCGTTTCTGAATCTAAAACCGCCAATCCGATTTCGATAATTTCATTTTCCTGCCCCTGTGGGACCGCACTTTGCCAACAGGTGGCTTCTAAATCGATAATAATAATTTTATCTGTCATTTTCATTTTTTTTAATTTTTACTATTCTATAATTCTATTTCTAAAAAAGGGCAATCATTTGACGAAAATTTCTTTCGATTGCTTTATAACGTTTCCGCCATTTGAAAATGCTTATGACTTTTTTCTCGCTATTTTCAATTTGTTTACCTTCTTCAGTTCTGTACTTGTCGTGAAACTTTTTAAAAGGACGCGGTTCAAAATCAACCAAAATTGCCGCCATATTGATTGCATCAATATTTACTGGGTCTGTTTCGCCTTTAAAGAAGGTTTCAATAGGTCTGAACTTATCTTTTTGCTCCTTAAACTTATTTTTTTTGGTATGATCAAAATCTAAAGAAAATAAATTTCTAAAAACATTTAAGTCATCCTGCGTTGGGTTATTCTCGAAAATAAGCCAGCAAAAATCACGTAGTTTTCCACGAGAAGGACTTTCCAAATAATCGAAGTGTTTTCCTTTTTTTTCGATTTCGTATTGAATCTTAATCGCTTTTTTGTATTCTTTTAATATTGTACTCATTGTATATTTTTTTATTTATTATTTTTTTTTGCCACCAAGGCACTACGACACAAAGGAATAAACTTTGCTGCTTTGCGACTTTGCGTGAGATTGACACAGTACATGCTGGCAAGCAATTTTCGCGCAAAGACGCAAAGTCGCTAAGGAAATAAGCTTTGTGCCTTTGTGCCTTCGTGGCAAGTGGCAAAACATACGGGCATAAAAAAAGCACCCGATAAAAGGTGCTTCATAACAGATACGATAATACAAATTATCCTATGCCTATAGTGATGCACCGATATGTTAATCCATTCCAGACCCGAAATGGCGTCTAAAGATTTGGCTTTACTGCTGTTAGTTTTAAAATTCATTTTATATGTATTATATATTAAAATCATTGTGTTGTTTAAATCTTTTGTTCTGATTTGTCTGGCAAAGATAAAGTCGAAAAAATCAATTATCCAAATATTTTTTAACATCATTTTGCTGATTATCAATTATTTATACCCAAAATTAAAGCAAAGAAATTCCTGTCCGCATGCTAGTGCAGAACTCTTTTTTATCAATTCACTGTTTCTCAATCAGATTACTTTCCAAGTTATAATTCGCTATTTTGTTTACTCATAAAACATTTGGTCAATTTATTTTTTAATCGTTTTTAGTTATATATTATTTTTCTTTCATTTTCTTTTCGTACTTATTGAAGCCGATTCCGAAGTCCCGGACACAAACCTGCCTTAAAACAAAAAAAGCGTCCCAATGAGGACGCTTTATCTATTTATTTTTGAGTTTGAAACTACAATACATTTCTAATTCATTAAATACATATGACATCCTGAATCATTAGCCGGAGAAAATCCCGCTAAACGATCGCTAACTTTTATGGCTGACAGGTTCATATGAATGTTTTTTATTTTTAATTCTTAGACAAATATAAATCATTTTTCGATTTAATATAACTTTTCCTCCTATAAATGTTAAAATTAACACAAAAAAATTACTGTTGATTTCAACATATTTTCATTTTGAAAGCTACTTTTCATTATTTTTATCTCGCTTTAATGAAACCTATGAAAGAATATATTGACAGTATTGTTTGGTCTGAAGTTTGGGAATTTTCGAAACAATTTATTTTACCCAATATTGGTTGGTTTATATTCTGGTTTGTTTTATTTGTTATTCTGGGGCTTATTCTTGGAATCGTTTTCAACGTCTTTTTGTACGGGAAAAACATTTTCAGTCGTGACCGGAAATATTACAATTGGATTGCCAAACTCTGGATTCCGTATTTTATGATTGTTTTCCTTTATTTCTTTGCTATGATTGGCCTTTTGTATGGAGGAAAATCTGTTTTGAAATCAGAAAACAAAAACATAACCGCCAATATTTATTCGAAAACAATCGGAACAACTTTTTCATCTGAAAAGGAGAAAAAAGATTTTCTGCATTCGCTTCAATTGCTTTCTAATTCTTCAGAAGATGTCAGCAAATCTTTGACCCAGGCATTGGCCCTTTATATCAAACAAAACAATAGCGGTTTACAAACTGTAGATAATTTCAAGAATTCGTCGACATCGTATTTGCTTCAAAAATACGAGTCGGAAGTGTACAGCGCTTGCGTGTATGGTTTTATGAAAGTCGTTGACGACAAAGCCGACATGAAAAACGTAAAAGATATTGATTACGCTAAATTCAAAACGCTTTTACAAAAACTAGATCAAATAGAACCGCAAAGAATCGAAAACTCCATACAATCTGAAATAGGACGCAAATTACAATCCGGACTGGATCTTATTTTTAATGAAATCCTGAAACATGAATTGCTTTTTTTCTTGTTGTTTTTGCTTATTCCTTTTGTAGAGTATTTTATTTATTTGAGGTTTGTGAAAAGGAAGGATGATGATTTTAGTGGGTTGAAGCCTGTTGAGAATGTGATTGCTTCTTAATTTCGATTGTCGTTTTCAATTGCACATTCAATCCTCTTGATAAAGTTGTGGAACTTTATGAACGTTTGGTTTTGGCTGAAAAAGAAAAGGTTGAGTATTTAGAGAAATTGTTGAAAGGGAAATAATATTCTTATATGGGATTTATATACAAAATGCGCAAAAGTGATTTTGCGCATTTTTTGTTTTTTATTGGATGATTCTTTAATACTATTTAAATAATTTTTCTCTAAACTCTTTAATTATTGCTGTCCAAAATGCTGCTCTTTCTATTTTTGATACTTCCTTAATATCTCCGTCTAAATATAATTTTTTATCCAAAGAAATATTAGTTCCTCTCAGACTAGCATGATGCTTCCCTAATTTACTTGTTTCCCAGTCACATGGTTTTATAATAATAGGAATTATTTTTTTTCCTAATTCTTCCGCTTTATCAACCTCAAAATCTCTAATATATTTAGTATTTAATAAATCAACACTTACCAAGGCAACCATGTAATCACATTCTGCTAGTTTACGTTGAATAACCTCATGAGAGTCATCGCCTAAATCTATTTCATCACAATTAAATGGATCTATTAAATTTTCATCTTTTAATGTAATAAGATGTTTTACAAATTCTCGTTTGTAATCATCATCAAATTTAGAATAACTAATAAATATTTTTTTCATTTTTTCAGTATTTTTATTACTTGTAAAATTCTTAAATAAGCCAGTACTTTTTTCAACAACTAAATTCTTATTAAGTCTTCTAATTTCAATCTCTTTATCATTTTGTACTTCTTTTTTTATTGATAAACCAAAAGAGATTATTTTACTAAACGTTTTATCTTCATTTTGTAAATCTTTATGTTTTACAAAAAATTTATTGTCTGTTGAAATATATAAATCATCTGGGCTAACAAGTGGATAATTGTTAGCCTCAATAGCATTACTTACTGATGCATCTTGGACTAAATTTTCAACTTTAATATCTTCATGAGAAATACTAACTTCCAGCTCACCTCCAATTAAATTTTCAATATTAATATCCTCAATTTTTATATTGTCTCTTTTTAGATCATTTCGTTTACCCTCAAAAGGTATTTTGTCCCAATATAAATTTAAAATATCTCTAAATATTTCTTGTTCCAATTTATTTAATCGACTATTACTCTTTTTTGATTTTATTGAAACTGATATTTCTAAATTATTAAAATCAAGTTTAATTAATATTTTACAATTATCCTTTGTAAATAAAAGCTGATCTCTCCAATAATATTTTTTATGCATATTTTTCCCATAATGACATATTAACTGATTAATTAATCCAAATGGAATAAAATATTCAAATTTCATTATAAAATTTGGCTCAATAAAATCAAAAGTCAGTAGCTCATATATTCTATCATCTTCTTCTGTCAGACATAAATAACCTGGTATGATATATTGATCATCAAATTCATCAAAAAATATAACTTTCTGGTTTATTAATAATTTAACTATTCTTTCATCAGCAAATCCATCTAAGACACTTCTTTCAACAATACCTTTCTTTTCTATGATATTATCTTTAGACAATATACTATCATGAATGTATTGAATTGTTTTTGAAGGATCAAGCCAAACAATATCCTTCAAATCAATATCATCTTTGTAATATAGAACTAAACCTGTTTGAGCCAATTCCCTTAAAACTTCTGGTAATAACAAATTCTCTTTATCGCTATCCCTTTTATATTCATTTGCCAATTCAGACAATAAAATATAATTTGGAGTACTTGTTCTTAAAATATAATTTAAAAACTCCTTAAACCAGATTGGCTCCCTTTTTTCAATTTGTTTTTGGTTAATTAGCTCATTTAAAGTCTCCTCTAAATAACGTAACCCAATATTATGGGTAACAGAATTTTCAATTGAAAATTGATTAAGAGCTATAAAGAACTCATTTTTAATATTAAAAATTTCACAATCACCTTTGTAAGCAAGACGTTTATGATTTTCTTTATCAGCATGGGTTTGTACTAATAAAATTGGCTCGTTTTTTTCTAATTTTAAAACATCTATATTTTTTTTTCCTCTGTCGTATTGAAATTTTAACTGATTCAACCAATAATCTCGATTATAGTCTCTTGTTAATTGTAAATTTCTATCCCTTCTAATTTGATTCTTATCGTAATTTTCATTCCATAAAAGAATATTAATTGAATCATTACTTAAAAAGGCTTTATACAAACCATGGTAGTAATCTTGTCCTCCAAAATCATAAAAAACTGCTTTTGGTATTGCATTTTTTCTAAGGTGTTTGGGTAATGTTTCAATTTGTACAATATGAGTGCTGTGAAGATTATTTTTTATTATTCTTGGTTCCTTATTTTGTAAAATATAATCTAATAAGGTAGATTTTCCACTTTCTGTATTTCCTAAAAATAGAACCTTAGCTGGTAACCTATACAATTTTTTTGACTCGTTAATTTTTTTTAAAGCATTCAAAATTGTATCATAATGATTGCTTTTTTCTTCTAAACGTATCCCATTAATTTTAAAACAAGGATTATAAGAGGTTTTTATGTTTAATGAAGGTAAATTATAAATAAACTCGAACTGCTCAATTTCTGAAATTTGATTACTTTCTATTTCTAAAATTTTTAAAGAGTTAAGTTCTTTAAGTACCGAAATATCTTTAATATCATTACCGCTTAGATATAACGAATTGATTTCAATTAGATCTTTTAACGCATCTATATTTGAAATATTATTATAATTCAAGTATAGGGTAACAATACTTTTCATTTTTTTTAAAAATGAAATGTCTACAATATTATTACTACCCAGAAATAAGGTTTTGATATTTAGTTTTTCAAGAAAAGAGTAATCTAAAATTATAACATTGCTTAAGAATAATCTGTTAATTTTTTTTAAATTCTTAATGATAGAAAAATCAGATATTTTTTTGTTATTGCTCAAATCTAAAAAAGAAATTTCTTTTAATCCTTTAAGAATATTAATATCCGAAATGTTTTCATTTCTGGACAAATTTAAATCTGTAAGATTTATAAGATTTTCTAATGTTGAGATTTTCGAAATTTTGTTATTACTTAAATCTAAATTAGAGATTTTTAGCAGATTTTTTAGAGAAGATAAATCTTCTATATTATTATTCTCTAATTGTAAAAGTTCTAAATTAATCAAATTTTCAAGATGCGTTATATCAGAAATTCGATTGCCTTGCAGAAATAAATTTTTTAATTTTAATAAATTTTGCAAAGAAGATATATTAGAAATTTCGTTTTTATTTAGATATAAACTTGTTAATTCTTTTAGTCCTTCTAAGTGTGAAATATCAGTAATCTCATTATTGGATAGATCTAAAAAACTTAATTCTTTTAAATCTTCAAGTACAAAAATATTAGAAATATTATTATTATTTAGATGCAAAGATTTCAATCCAATTAAATTATCTAAAAAAGAAAGATTGTGAATTATATTATAATTTAATTTTAGATCTATCAACTCTGTTAATTCACAAAGAAACTCGAGTTCTGAAATTTGATTTTCACTTAAATTTAAATTATTCAGGTATATTAAATTAGCAAGACAAGAAGCATCATAGATAGAATTACCATTTAGTATTAAAGTTCTTAAATTTGTTAATCCTCCCAAACAATAAATATCAGAAATTTGATTACCACTTAAATTAAGACTTTCTAAATTTTGTAAATTTTGAACGCATGAAATATCTAAAATTTGATTATAACTTAAGTTGAGAGATAATAAAAAAGGGAAATTATCTAAAAAAGATATATTCGAAATTTTATTATGAACTAAATTCAAGGAGACAATTTTACCATCTACATCAAGTAAAAAGTAATTTTTATTTCTGAAGCTTGAATTAGAATATTCAGAAATTACAATATTAAGTTGCTTTTCTAGACTTATAATTTCATTAGGTTTATTTTTCTTCATATTTGTAATTTAATCATTGCCATTTTTCTTTCATGAATTCTTCAAAAGTAATTAAACAAAAAGCCTTTAACGTCAGTAAAAACACCTGATTTAAAGAACATAAATAAATTCTTTCACAAACTTAGTTTCTTCCCTTCTCTAAATGAGTTCATCAAAAGAAGTTCCTTTTTTTCCAACCAAAAAATCCGAACACAATCGTTGTTTAAATCGATCGATAGGTTTCAAATCGACATTGGTATCTCCGTTGAGAATATCAAAAGGATCGTCTAAACCGCTAATTAATAAATACAAATAGCAAAACAAAAACGTAATCGCAGAAGTTACCAAATAATCGGCTGAAGGGCTTTTGAATTTGGTTATCAGTAAAAGCGACATTACGATAAACAAAATACTTTGCAGCAAGGTATAAGCCGGTTTGATGAAGTTGTTTCTCGAAATCGAATAGGCACGGGTAAGCTGTTTTCGCATCGCATTCGTATTTTCCTGTATGCCTTTTATAGCTTCTTTATCGACACCTCTTTCAGCAAAATAATAGGCTATCTCATTCGATTTTCGAATTAAGGGAAAAATAACCGTAGAATCTTTTCCGTGGGAATAAATCCATGCAATAATACCATCGGTAATGGCAATCATTTGATCGCGTAAAAAAGTGCTGTCTAATTCTTCCTTGCACAAATCAGAAGTTCCTGTTCTTGGCGCCTTGAAAGCCAGATAAATCCAGTCTTTGATCGCTTCGAGATTAGAGGCCACTTCGCCCGGGATTTTTTCACTTTCTTTAAAATCGGTCATGGTTGCGGCCAATAATAATCCAAATACAAAAAAGGCTCCGGTAAAAATAATCGTGATATCGGATAATTCTATCAAATCGTGAAAATCCTGTCCGTAAAGGGAAAGTTTTTTGAACACAAAATTTTTAATTACTAATATGGCTAATGCGGCAATAAAGGACTTTAGGATTATGGTTCGCTGCTGTATAAATTTCATTCAGTTTTTTTTCGGCAAATTAAAGTATTTTAATGCCACGAAGGCACTAAGGCGCAAAGTTTTCTTTATGCCACGAAGACACTAAGTTTTCTTTCTGCCACGAAGACACTAAGACACAAAGTTTTTTAAGCGATGTTTGTCTTTTCTGACATAAAATGAGGAAAGTCTATTTTCTTGCTTCTTACTTCTTGCTTCTTACTTCTTGTTTCTTGCCTCTTGCTTCTTGCTTCTTGCTTCTTGCCTCTTTTTTAGTCCTCTCTACTCCCGTCATCAGCCATTCTGACCATTTTTGGGGTAAACTTTGCTACAACATCTACTAAATCCTGTTGTGCTTCCATAACCTGATTGATGTCTTTATAGGCCATTGGCGCTTCGTCTAAACCTGCACCAATAAGCGTTACGCCGTGGTCTTTTAGGATGGACTGCATTTCGGTTTTAGTAATATTTTTAATCGCCTGAGTTCTGCTCATTTGTCTTCCCGCTCCGTGTGACGCCGAATTGATCGCGTTCTCCTCGCCTTTTCCTCTCACTAAAAACCCCGGTGCGGTCATACTTCCCGGAATGATTCCCATAACGCCTTTTCCGGCTGGGGTTGCCCCTTTTCTGTGCACAATTACTTCTTCTCCATTCCAGGTTTCTTTCCAGGCGAAATTATGATGGTTTTCTACTTTGGCTAAAATCGTTGCTCCTAACGCTTTCTCCATTTTGTTATGGATAATTTCATGACAAGCCGAAGCGTAATCTCCCGCCAGATTCATCGCCATCCAATATTCCTGACCCAATTGCGAATTCATATCCAAATACGCTAAGTTTTTTGCTACTTCCGGAAGTTTACAAACCTCTTTGGCCATTTTGGTATAATGTCCGGCAATAGTTGCGCCCATTCCACGCGAACCCGAATGCGTTAACAAAGCGACATATTTCCCTTTTGGGATATTTAAAACAGCATCATCTTTGGCAAATTCCATGATTCCGAATTCCACAAAGTGATTTCCTCCACCAGAAGAGCCCAATTGCGACCAGGCTTTATCTTTCAAATTCTTCACAAACGGATTCATATTGAAAGCGTTATTTTCTAAAATCGCGTGATCTGATTTGTATTGTCCCTGAAAACCATGACCTGCACCAAACTTAGAATGTGCCACTAATTCTCTTTTGAATTTGGCTTCGTTTTCAAAGTAAAAATCTTCCGGAATATCGTAAACCGACAACGCCATTCTACAACCAATATCAACTCCAACTCCATACGGAATAATCGCATTTTTGGTAGCTAAAACGCCGCCAATAGGCAATCCATAACCCTGATGCGCATCTGGCATTAAAGCTCCGGCAACCGTAACCGGCAATTTCATGGCCACTTCCATTTGTTTTCTGGCTCCATCTTCGATATGTTCTAATCCGTAAGCCGAATATGTGTTTGGATTTTGATTTAAAGTGATGAAATCTTCTGGTTTTTCATTTGCTTTTTCGATTAAGGCAATAGCAAGTTTGCTAAAAATAGCATCGTCTGTATAATTTTCTGGTGTTTCCAAAACGCTTTTGAAATTGGTTATCATTTCATCGCGTTTTAACCCGTGTCTTTTACTGTTTATTTTTAATGCGATTCCGATTATTTTTCCTTCCGGGAATCCTAATTCCATTAATTCAAATCCGTTGATTTGTGTACTCATTATTTCTTTTTTTTGATAGTTTTTTATTTAATAATTTTAAAAGAGGTAATGTTTAGGAATGGTTTAATTTTCTTTGGAATGAAGGAACCATTTCCTGACGACACTCTTTTTTTTTAAGAGCAATATTTTATAAGTAACCTTTAGGATTCGAACCTAATTAAATCTACCAACGAAGTAATACTTATATACGGCATCTTATAAATTTGAAAAAGTGATAATTGGCCAGAGTATTTTGAATCCTTTACGAAGTAGCTCTGACACACGACATTTTTCAGTTTTAAAAAGAAGTAAAAAGCAATAAGAGAAACGGGGCTTGTCTTGCCAGAGTCGAACTGGATAGCCTTGCTGATTTTACAACTTCGCTATTCCTCCCCAAATTTGAGACGAAGTAACCCTTATTTACGACATTCTTTTTTTATTTTAAAACAAGACAATATTCAAAAAGATATATTTTCTGCTCTAACCACTGAGCTACAATTCTATCTTTGATAATAAAATTGATGGGAATTGAACCCACGACACGAAGGAGCTCTTTTTTACGGTACTTGTTTTTTTTACTTTTAATTTTCAATGAACTTTTCTATTGCAAAGATTCAAATACTACTGCGCAATTATTTTGCGCAGTAGATTCTTTTTTTACAATTCTATTCTGTTAATGTAATTCAAAGCGCTGTTTTTATCATCTAAAGCATTCAATACATCAAACACTTTATCAGACCAGCCTGCTATCAAATAAACATCGTTTTTCTCGACATTTATTGGTACCTGACCGTAACCAGCCAAATCAAATAAATACAATTTTGCATTTGGAGCGATCTTTTTGTATCGGTTCCAGGAATTGGCAAAACTATCTTTGGTGTAAGCATTGTTCCACATTTGAACATCGGTAAACAACATTACTTTATCAACGATTTCTTTTCGGCTTATCAAATCTTCTAAAACCAAATAACCATTTGTTGCGTAACCTACTTCACCTTCTCGCTTGTAATATTCGTTTACATTTGCTAATATCGCTCGCTTTGGCATATTGATTATTTTCCATCGGTCACCAAACATACCGCTTACCACATTTTTACAACGATTTTGCATCAACATACCCAACATCAAACCGATATCGTAAAGCATGACTTTACTTTTTGGTGAGATATTCTTTTGCATCGAACCCGAAACGTCGCAAGCAATTACAACAGCTGTGTTGATATCAAAACCTTTTATATTTTGTGCGCTCATCATAACGGCATCTTCCAAAGCATCTAAAAGCATTGTAGTATATTTATAATTCAAGGCTTTCAATTCGCGATAAGCAGCCAAAAATCGGAATGGCAATTGTTTTGAATTCAAAACGGCTTTTTCATTTGAAAGATAATCACTCACTTTTGCGATATGAAAACCAGAAACATTCGCTTCTAATATGTTTCGCAAATTACGCAACAAAGCCATATAGCCTATTTTGTTACTATCGATCAATTCTTCCCATTTTTGGGTGAATGCTTTTTGTTTTTCTGCTTCGTTAAAAAACTTCACCTGACCTAATTGTGACAATTCAGTTTCCCAGGTATAAGGCGTTTCTAAAGTGTTATTCGCTATCTTATTGAACAATATTTGCTGCGCTTCGTCTTTTGCTTTTGGATGCACCAAAAACAAAGCATCTTTCAATTTTACCACACCATCACGGTTGTATTTTGCAAATTGATATTCATCGAATTTGTTGAAAGAAGTTGCCAAACCTTTTTGTATTTGCTTAGACAAACGATTCAATTTTTTGATATCGTTTCGCTCGTTTGCCATTTGGTAATAGGCCAATAATTCTGTTATTTCATCAGCACGTTGTATAACTTTCACAATCATTTTACTGATTAAGGAATCGCCTGAATATATTTTGGCCAATTCTACGATTAAAACTAATGGAACTGAGCGCATGTGCATTTCATTTCGTGCATAAATCGCCAACTTAGCTACAAAAACCGGATCGCATTTATTGATCAAATCTTTTATTCGATCTAAACGTGCAGTATCTTTTTCATAAAATGAAGCATTTAAACTTGTTGTTACAACTGCTGCATACAATTCATATTCTGATGTTAATGAAAAAGCCGGTGCCTTTTCGTAATTAACTATATTGTTTTTCTCTTTTGCTAAAAAATTGAATTTCATAATTTCTGGTTTTTAAAATTAAACAATCAATGTTGTTTCGTTTTGACATTACAAAGATTTCAATAGTACTACGCAATTATTTTGCGCAGTAAAAAAAGAATTCTATATTTGAGTAAATATTGATTTAGCGAAATCGCATAAGTCTCATAATGACGGCACATTTATAGTTTTTATTTTAAATTTTACAAACCAATAAAGTCCCAGAGGGACAAAATATTTATAGTTATTTTTCTAGAAACATTTCAAGAACCCCAGCGGGGTGACATATATTGATTAAACATAAAGCCGAAGTGTCGCTCTGTTGGAGCGTTTGATCCTCTTATGATAAATTGCTATAAATATTACGCTCCGCTGGAGCTCAATGCCCAACAATCTGAATTAGCTATAAATATATCGCTCCGATGGAGCTATCTCAATTCGAAATATAATTCTCTATAGATATCACTCTCATTTAGCGTGTTACATCAGACTTAAATATAAAACAATATGAATTTGCAGAAAATCTATTTTGAATTACTCTCGAATATTGGCTTTTCAGCAAATGAAATTCAGAAAAACTGGCTTGATTTAGAAAAGGCTTATTCCAAAAAATCAAGACATTATCATAATCTGACGCATATACAAGATATGATTGCGTGTTATGAAAAGTATTTTGATCAGCTTCAATTTCCGAATGAAGTTATGTATTCGATCTTTTATCATGATGTTATTTATTCGGCTTCTAAAAAAGACAACGAACTAAAAAGCGCTGAATATGCGGTTAAGATTCTTCCGAAAGAAACTACTTTGAATTCGGCATTGGTTTTTGATATGATTTGTGCCACGCAATTGCATCAGCATAATAAAATAGAAGATATTAACTGGCTGATTGATTTTGATTTGAAGATTCTTGCGAGAGATTGGGACAATTATAAAATCTATTTTGAACAGATTAGAAAAGAATACCGCATTTATCCTGATTTCCTCTACAAACCCGGAAGAGCAAAAGCGTTGAAACATTTTCTGGAGAATGAATTTATTTTTCAGACGGGTGAATTCAGGAAATTATATGAAGAGAAGGCACGGGTTAATATTGAAAAAGAAATAAAGCTATTAATTTAAGGTTGGGATTGTTTTAATCTCGCAATCCCGATAGCTATCGGGAGCGAAGTCGCAAAGTTTTTGTTTCACGCAGATTTTGCAGATTTAAGCAGATTTAAATAGATTTTTTAATCAATTGAATCCTTTAATCTGTGGCTATAAAAAATTTGACGCAAAATTTTTCTCTCGCAGATTTTGCAGATTTTGCGGATTTTTTTGAATTTAATTAAAGGCTCCAGAGGAGCAATATGTTTATAGCTTAATATTGAATTGTTGAATCAAAGCTCCAGCGGAGCGATATTTAGGCTGTAAATACATTACAAAATATGTCACCCCGATGGGGTTTATGAAAACGTGTTTTATTATTTCTATAAATATGTTGTCCCGCTGGTTTCTATAAACATGCCGTCCCGCTGGGACTTAAATATTGTGACGGTAAATAATATTGTAATAACATAAACGCCATTATGAAACGAGACGCGTGAGGGATAGAGGCGATATCCTTTTGTGAAGTGGAACGGAACAAAAGATAAAGCCGAAAGCCCGGTTCGCCGCGGCGAAACACGCCCAAAAACTGAAAATAATTATACGTAATTGAAATACTGGAAATTTGAATCGCTTAAAGACGCAAAGTCGCAAAGTTTTTATAGCCACAGATTAAAGGATTAAAATGATTTAAAAAATCTGCAAAATCTGCTTAAATCTGCAAAATCTGCGTGAAACAAAACTTTGAGCCTTAGCGCCTTCGCGGCAAAACATAAAACTATGTCACAAAACAAAAATGCCTTAATACGCTACAAAACGATTGATAAATGTCTGCAGAATAAATACCGGCAATGGACTTTGGAAGACTTGATCGAATGCTGTTCTGAAGCTTTGTTTGAATATGAAGGTCGGGAAAACCCGATCAGTAAACGAACGATTCAGATGGATATTCAGTTGATGCGCAGTGAAAAACTGGGTTATAATGCACCGATTGTCGTTTATGATAAAAAGTATTATAAATATGAGGACGACGAATTTTCGATAACGGATATTCCGCTGACGGAAACGGATATGAATGTTTTGACCGAAACGGTTTCGATGCTGAAACAGTTTAAGGATTTCTCTTTGTTTAGCGATGTATCGGATATTTTACAGCGTTTGGAGGATAAAATCTATGCGGAGAAATCGCATACGAAACCGGTTATTTATCTGGACAAAAATGAGAATTTGAAAGGGCTTCATTTTTTAGACGAGATCTATCAGGCGATTATCAAAAAGGTCGCTATTGTGATTACGTATAAATCTTTTAAATCGAGAGAAGAAACCAAATTCCATTTCCATCCTTTTATATTGAAGGAATTTAATAACCGCTGGTTTTTGGTTGGAAAGACAAAAAGTTCACAACCGATTACCAATTTGGCTTTGGACCGAATTATCGCCATCGACTACGATTTTAACCTTCCTTATATAGAAGAAGATTTTGATGCCGATTTGTTTTATAAAAATGTAATTGGCGTTACGGTTAATCAGGGTTTACAGCCACGAAGAATCGAGCTTTGGATTGATGCAGTAAATGCGCCTTATGTTTTGACAAAACCACTGCATTCGTCACAACGATTGATTAAAGAAAATGAAGACGGAAGTATCATTGTGCACTTGTTTATTTTACCCAATTATGAAATGGAACGCATCTTATTGGGTTTTGGCGACGGAATCGAAATTCTTCGTCCAGAAAACTTACGAAAGCGAATGCAAAAAATACTGCAAAAGGCACTTTCCAGATACGAATTGGATAATAATTCTGCATTATAAACATCAATTTTTACATTATACGGAATTTAACCTCGTTTTAAAGTCATAAAACAATTTTTACCGCAATAAATTTGTTAAAATCTAAAAAAAGAATAGTATATTTCAAATTAAAAATAACCATAAAACACTGAAAACCAGAACAAAAAATTTATTAACCAAAAATTTATCTTAAAATAATATGCATGCATAGTATTTTTTGATTATATTTGAAATCGATATAGTTACCTATGAAAGACAAAACAATAGATTATATTTTGAGAGCGACATGGCAGGCTGTTTCAAGAATGTATAATGAAGAAGCTGCAAAGTACGATGCCACTATGGCCACCGGGTTTGCTCTTTTGAGTATCGACAAGGAAGAAGGAACACCTTCGACAGCGTTGGGGCCAAGAATGGGAATGGAAGCCACGAGCCTGACCAGAACATTAAAATCAATGGAAGACAAAGGTTTGATTGTTCGCAAAAAAAATCCATCTGACGGACGCGGTGTTTTGATTTACCTGACCGAATTTGGAAAAGAAAAAAGAGATTTATCTAAGAATACCGTTCTGAAATTTAATGAAACGGTTAGAAAACATGTATCAGACGAAAAGCTGAAACATTTTATTGAAGTTTCTGAAATTATCAACGAGTTGATTCAGGACAAAAACATATTTACCCAAACAGAAAACAAAGAAAAGGAATAAGCAGTATTCGTAAATGGAGACGGCTTATTTCGATTTAAAATACAAAAAACAAATAGTAACAAATTATGAAACGCACAATTAAAAAAGTTGCTGTAATTGGATCCGGAATTATGGGTTCAGGAATAGCTTGTCATTTTGCCAACATTGGTGTTGAAGTTTTACTGCTTGACATCGTACCACGCGAGTTGACAGAAGCTGAAGCTAAAAAAGGATTAACACTTGAAAGTAAAGCAGTTCGCAACCGTGTAGTAAACGAGCACTTGGCGAATTCATTAAAATCGAAACCGTCTCCTATTTACAGTCAAAAATTTGCTAGCCGAATCACAACTGGAAATACGACTGATGATATGGCAAAAATTGCCAATGTTGACTGGATTATTGAAGTTGTTGTAGAGCGTTTGGATATCAAAAAACTGGTTTTTGAACAAATCGAGAAATTCCGTACTCCGGGAACTTTGGTTACATCAAACACTTCTGGTATTCCGATTCATTTTATGAGCGAAGGAAGAAGCGAAGATTTTCAAAAACACTTCTGCGGAACTCACTTTTTTAACCCTGCGCGTTACTTAAAATTATTTGAAATTATTCCTGGTCCAAAAACTTCAACTGAAGTATTGGATTTCTTAAACGAATACGGTTCTAAATTCTTAGGAAAAACTTCGGTTGTTGCTAAAGATACTCCGGCGTTTATTGGAAACAGAATTGGTATTTACGGAATTCAGAGTTTGTTCCACTTGGTTAAAGAAATGGGATTAACAATTGAAGAAGTGGATAAATTGACTGGTCCGGTAATTGGTCGTCCAAAATCGGCTACTTTCCGTACAGTTGACGTTGTTGGTTTGGATACTTTGGTACACGTTGCCAACGGTATTTATGAAAACTGCCCTAACGATGAGCAACACGAATTGTTTAAACTTCCTGATTTCGTCAACAAAATGATGGAAAATAAATGGTTGGGAAGCAAAACTGGTCAGGGATTTTATAAAAAAGTAGATAAAGATATTCTTTCTTTAGACTTAGATACATTAGAATACCGCGCTGCTAAAAAAGCAAATTTTGCTACGCTTGAACTGACAAAAACTATTGATAAACCAATCAATCGTTTTAAAGTTTTGGTAAAAGGAAAAGACAAAGCGGGAGAATTCTACCGTAAGAGTTTCTCAGGAATGTTTGCTTATGTTTCAAACAGAATTCCTGAAATATCTGACGAATTATACAAAATTGATGATGCGATGAAAGCCGGTTTTGGATGGGAAAATGGTCCATTCGAAATTTGGGATGCGATTGGTGTTGCCAACGGAATCGAAATCATGAAAGCAGAAGGTCTGGAACCTGCTGCTTGGGTTACTGAAATGTTAGCTTCCGGAAGTGACAGTTTTTATACTGTAAAAGAAGGTGCTTCTTATTTCTATAATATTCCAACAAAATCACAAGTAAAAGTTCCTGGACAAGATTCATTCATTATCCTAAACAACATTCGCGAAAGCAAAAAAGTTTGGAGCAATAGTGGCGCAATCATTCAGGATTTAGGAGACGGAATTTTGAACTTAGAATTCCAATCTAAAATGAATACAATTGGTGGCGATGTACTTCAGGCTATCAATAAAGCAATTGACTTATCTGAAAAAGAATATCAAGGTTTGGTTATTGGTAACCAGGCAGCGAATTTCTCTGTTGGAGCTAATATCGGAATGATTTTCATGATGGCAGTTGAGCAGGAATATGACGAATTGAACATGGCGATCAAATTGTTCCAGGACACGATGATGCGCGTTCGTTATTCTTCTATTCCAGTTGTGGTTGCGCCTCACGGAATGACTTTTGGTGGTGGATGCGAAATGAGCTTACATGCTGATAAAGTAGTAGCTGCTGCAGAAACGTACATGGGATTAGTTGAATTTGGTGTTGGTGTACTTCCTGGTGGTGGCGGATCTAAAGAAATGGCTTTGAGAGCTTCAGATTTATTCCGCAAAAACGATGTGGAATTGAATGTTCTTCAGGAGTATTTCTTAACTATCGCTATGGCAAAAGTATCGACTTCAGGTTACGAAGCTTTTGATACCGGACTTCTTCAACATGGTAAAGATATTATCGTAGTAAACAAAGATCGTCAGATCGCTGAAGCTAAGAAACATGCTTTGTTAATGGCTGAAGCAGGTTATACGCAGCCTATCAGAAGAACTGATGTTAAGGTTTTAGGTAAACAAGCTCTTGGAATGTTCTTAGTTGGAACTGACCAAATGGAAGCTGGAAAATACATTTCTGAGCACGATAAAAAAATCGCTAACAAACTGGCTTACGTAATGGCTGGTGGTGATTTATCTGAAGCGACTTTAGTATCTGAACAATATTTATTAGATATCGAAAGAGAGGCGTTTTTATCGCTTTGTACAGAAAGAAAGACTCTTGAACGTATTCAATACATGCTAACAAAAGGTAAACCATTAAGAAACTAGAGACAAGAAACAAGAAGCAAGATAAAGTCTTTTCTCTTGACTCTTTCTTCTTTCATCTAAACAAGAAAAAAACATGAAAACAGCATATATAGTTAAAGCATATAGAACCGCAGTTGGAAAAGCACCAAAAGGGGTTTTTAGATTTAAAAGACCTGACGAATTAGCAGCAGAAACTATTCAGTTTATGATGGATGAACTGCCTGATTTCGACAAAAAACGTATTGATGACGTTATGGTAGGAAATGCCATGCCGGAAGCAGAACAAGGACTTAACGTTGGACGTTTGATCTCTTTAATGGGATTAAAAGTTGAAGATGTTCCTGGTGTAACAGTTAACCGTTATTGCGCTTCTGGATTAGAAACTATCGGAATGGCAACTGCTAAAATCCAATCAGGAATGGCAGATTGTATTATCGCCGGTGGAGCTGAAAGCATGAGTTTTATTCCGATGGGAGGTTACAAACCAACTCCGGATTATAAAGTTGCTGCTGCAGGTCACGAAGATTACTACTGGGGAATGGGTTTAACTGCTGAAGCGGTCGCAAACCAATACAAAATCTCAAGAGAAGATCAGGATGAGTTTGCTTACAACTCTCATATGAAAGCGTTAAAGGCGCAGGCTGAAGGGAAATTCGACAAACAAATCGTTCCGATTACTGTTGACCAAACTTTCATCAATGAAAATGGAAAAAAAGAAACTAAATCATACGTTGTAAAACAAGACGAAGGTCCAAGAGCCGGAACATCAGTTGCTGCTTTGGCTGGATTGAGACCTGTTTTTGCTGCGGATGGTAGCGTTACAGCAGGTAACTCATCACAAATGAGTGATGGTGCTGCTTTTGTTTTAATCATGAGTGAGGACATGGTTAAAGAATTAAACCTTGAGCCAATTGCCAGATTAGTAAATTTTGCTTCATCTGGCGTTGAGCCAAGAATTATGGGTATCGGACCTGTAAAAGCTATTCCGAAAGCATTGAAACAAGCTGGTTTAGAATTAAAAGACATTGACTTGGTTGAATTAAACGAGGCTTTTGCTTCTCAGTCTTTGGCTGTAATTCGTGAGTTAGGTTTAAATCCTGATATCGTAAACGTAAACGGTGGAGCTATCGCTTTAGGTCACCCTCTGGGATGTACTGGTGCTAAACTTTCTGTTCAGTTATTCGACGAAATGAAACGTAGAGGTAGTAAATACGGAATTGTTTCTATGTGTGTGGGAACTGGACAAGGAAGTGCTGGGATTTACGAGGTATTGTAAAACGTCTTCTTTGTCATTTCGACGAAGGAGAAATCACACTAGTGATTCGACAAAGTAAACGTTTAGTTTGTCATTCCGAGGAACGAGGAATCTCCGCGACAATTATCCGCATAGTTTGTCAATCGTTGTGGAGCTACTTGCGGGGATTCCTCCTCCGTCGGAATGACAAAAAAGCTGGAAATACTAAATTATACAAGGTTATAAAATAAAAAAATATACAAAAAACAAAAAGCAATGGCAGATACAATCGAAAAAAACGTAACCCGTGGTGGTCAGTTTTTAGTTAAAGAAACAAAGTGCGAAGATGTCTTTACACCAGAAGATTTCTCAGAAGAGCAGTTAATGATGCGTGACTCTGTAAAAGAGTTCGTTGACAAAGAATTATGGGCGCATAAAGATCGTTTTGAGAAAAAAGATTACGCTTATACAGAAGCATCTATGCGTAAAGCGGGTGAACTTGGACTTCTTGGAGTTGCAGTTCCTGAAGAATACGGTGGATTAGGAATGGGATTCGTTTCTACAATGTTAGTTTGCGATTACATTTCTGGTGCTACAGGATCTTTCTCAACTGCTTTTGGTGCGCATACAGGAATTGGAACTATGCCAATTACACTTTATGGATCAGAAGAACAAAAGAAAAAATACGTTCCGAAATTGGCTTCTGGAGAATGGTTTGGAGCTTATTGTTTAACAGAACCTGGTGCAGGATCTGATGCAAACTCAGGAAAAACAAAAGCTGTTTTATCTGAAGATGGAAAATACTACTCAATCACTGGACAAAAAATGTGGATTTCGAATGCAGGTTTCTGTAGCGTATTCATCGTTTTTGCCCGTATTGGAGATGATAAAAATATTACAGGTTTCATCGTAGAAAACGATCCTTCAAACGGAATTTCTATGAATGAAGAAGAGCATAAATTAGGAATCCGTGCTTCTTCTACTCGTCAGGTTTTCTTTAACGATACTAAAGTTCCTGTTGAAAACATGTTATCTGAAAGAGGAAACGGTTTCAAAATTGCAATGAATGCTTTGAACGTTGGACGTATTAAATTGGCAGCAGCTTGTTTAGATGCACAACGTAGAGTTACTTCAAATGCAGTAAAATATGCTAACGAAAGAATACAGTTCAACACTGCAATTTCATCTTTTGGAGCTATCCGTTCAAAATTAGCTGAAATGGCAACTAATGCATACGCTGGAGAAAGTGCTTCTTACAGAGCTGCAAAAGATATCGAAGACAGAATTGCTGCTCGTGAGGCAGAAGGAACTTCTCACCAGGAAGCGGAATTGAAAGGTGTTGAAGAATATGCTATCGAATGTTCTATCCTGAAAGTTGCTGTTTCTGAAGACGTACAATCTTGTGCTGACGAAGGAATTCAGATTTTTGGTGGAATGGGATTCTCTGAAGACACTCCAATGGAAAGTGCCTGGAGAGATGCTCGTATCGCAAGAATCTACGAAGGAACAAATGAAATCAACAGAATGCTTTCTGTAGGCATGTTGATCAAAAAAGCAATGAAAGGACACGTTGATTTATTAGGACCTGCAATGAAAGTTCAGGAAGAATTAATGGGAATTCCATCTTTTGATACTCCTGATTTCTCTGAATTATTTGCTGAAGAAAAAGGAATTATCGCTAATCTGAAAAAAGTATTCTTGATGGTTGCTGGTAGCGCTGTTCAAAAATACGGACCGGATTTAGATTCTCACCAACAGTTATTAATGGCTGCTTCTGATATCTTAATCGAGGTTTACATGGCTGAAAGTACTATTTTGAGAACTGAAAAATTAGCCAAAAATCAAGGTGAAGCTAAAGTACAAGAGCAAATTGCTATGGCAAAATTATACTTATACAAAGCGGTAGACATCGTTAACTCTAGAGGAAAAGAAGGAATTATTTCTTTTGCTGAAGGTGACGAACAACGTATGATGTTAATGGGATTAAAACGTTTCACAAAATATACAAACAATCCAAATGTTGTAGCATTAAGAGAAACGATTACTTCTAAGTTAGTTGCAGAAAACGAATACTGCTTCTAATACAAAAATAGTTTTTAGCTTTTAATTTGTTTAAACCCGCACAAGTCCGAAACTGTGCGGGTTTATTTTTTTCTTTTTTTTCAACCATATAAGTCATATAAGTTCATTTAAAAGTAGAGACTCACAGCAGTGTATCTAGACCATAGCGCATATAAAATAGTTTTTGTGACAGATTGAAGCATTAAAATAATCTTTGAAAATCCAATTTATGAGGCGCAATATTTTTGCAAAAATTTGCAAATTTTCGTTAAAATTAGCTTTACGATACAAATAACATAGTTAAATATTAAATGTATTGCCTTATATTTAGCATTCAAAAAACAAAAAACTTTAAAATGAAACAAATTAACCTGATAGCTTTGTTTTTATTGTGCCTATTTACTACAAATAGCTTTGCACAAAAAAACAAAAAAATGGACATCATTGCTTACTACACCGGCGATGACAAATTGATTAACGAATACGAAATCAACAAACTGGATCAAATTATTTTTAGTTTTTGTCATTTAAAAAATGGAAAGCTAAGTGTTGATTCGCCTAAAGATTCTATAACAATTAAACATCTGGTTTCTTTGAAAGCTAAGAATCCGCAACTTAAAATTGTTTTATCTCTTGGTGGCTGGGGAGGCTGCGAACCTTGCTCTGCGGCATTTTCGACAGATGAAGGCAGACTTGCTTTTGCAAAATCCGTGAAAGAAGTTAGTGATTATTTTAAAGTAGATGGTTTAGATTTAGACTGGGAATACCCATCAATTGAAGGCCTTCCAGGACATTTATACCAAGTCGCGGATAAACCTAATTTTACTGATTTGTTAAAAAAATTGCGTTCAACTCTAGGTAAAAAGTACGAACTAAGTTTTGCTGCGGGAGGTTTTCAAAAATGTTTGGATGAATCTATAGACTGGAAAGGCGTTGCACCATATGTAAATCGTATTAATATTATGAGTTACGATTTAGTAAACGGGTATTCTAAGGTCACTGGACATCATACGCCATTATACAGTACAAATCCGAAAGAAGAATCTACTGACAGAGCAGTTACTTATCTATTAAAACAAGGCGTTCCTGCTGAAAAGTTAGTTATTGGTGCTGCTTTTTATACCAGAACATGGAAGAATGTTGAAAACATCAACAATGGTTTATATCAGGCTGGTGAGCACATTCCGGGCGCCGATTTCAAAAACTTTGCTACAACTTATACAGAAGCAAATGGGTGGAAATATTTTTATGATGAAAAAGCGCAAGCGCCTTATTGGTACAACGCAGGAACAAAAACATTTGCAACATCTGATGATATTAGATCTGTGAAAGCAAAAACAGAATATGCCAAAGCAAAAAAATTAGGTGGCATCATGTTTTGGGAACTTACTCTCGATAGTCCGAAAAATGGAATGGTTAATGCTATTTATGAAGTTAAAGTAGCTAAATAAAGAGTTTAAAAATAAAAAAAGCGACAGTTGTAGAAATCTATAACTGTCGCTTTTTTTTAGTAAAGGTAAAAGTTGTTACATCTGAACCTTCGTTTTATCCAATTCTCCAATAAAAGGAATTGTATCCTGAATTTCGTTACGAATAACAGTTTGCAAATAAACCTCTAATTGAATAAATTTTGCTGCATTAATGGCTCCAATTGCCTTTTTGGCCTGACCATACGTTTTTGAATATAACTTTTCGTAATCCTGATTATTTTTTAAAGTTCCTTTAGCTAATTCGTCTGCTTTTTCTTCTGTAAGAGTTGCATAATTCTCTGCATAATAATTAATTAGCTGCAACTTTGTTTGACCAAGCGCTTTACGTTCGGTTTCGTATTTGTCATATACTTTTGTAAAAGCAGCATTCTGAGTATCAGACAAATTCATATATTGTTTTACAAGGTCACTTTTAGATTTTCCATAAATACTCTGCACTAATTCTACATCTTCTTTATAGGAAGATTGCGCATACGATGAAAACGAGGCGATTGCCATAACAAGAATAAGACTTAATTTTTTCATAGTTTTTTGGTTTTAGATTAATTTCAAACATTTATTCATTATCAAATATACTGATTTTAAACACATTACACTATTTCAATCTTTAAAAGAAAGAATATTGATACGCTGCCGTTAAAGCGTAATAATTTAAGCCATTATTTGTATAAGCCCCGACGTGGTATTGAAACCTAAGAGACTGGCCTTTTGCAATCGGTGTTGAGAATGTTCCTCCAACTCTCCAATTATCCACTTCACTGGCTTCTCCTACTCCATCAATTATGGTTTGCCCACCAAAAAACCAAGTTGTATTAAACCCAAGCCACATACCATTTTTAAAATAATAACTAGCATGCGCCTGTAAACTTCCTGTAGGTTTCTGTTCCATTTTTTTTCCTAAAAAATCATTGTTATCGGTATAAAACCAGACGCCTCCATAAACTTCAGCATAAAAATGAGAGAACCGCTGCGAGATACCAATTTCGGGTTTAAATCCCCAACGATTTGTACCAATATTCACGCGCTTATCATCATAATATTTTCCTGTTGGAATTGATGTCACTAAACTCACCCCTAAAATGGTCTTTTGCTCGAATTTTCTAAATTCTGATTTATCAAGAGCCGGGGAACCTAATAAATTAATTCCAAATCGCACTTTCATATCACCAAACCCCGTTCTTGAACCTGTTATATTCTGACCACTTACATTCGCTGATCCATCCATAAAAGTAAAAGGTAATGCAACTTGCACACGAGCCAATTTATCTGCCAAACCAAATGTTCTCACATAGGTTGCAGCCAGATTATGACTTTGAATAACGAAATCAGAAACTGGCAATGATGGTTCTGTTAGTACATTTCCATCCATAAAAGCATATCCGATGGCTGCTACATTTAATTTTTTAGGAACATTAGCATATACCCGAGGTTCTAAATCCTGGCTAAAACCTGAAAACATTCCTAGTAGAAACAAAATCAGAAAATGATGTTTTCCAATCAAAACATAAAAAGTATTTTTTGGCATAAAGTAAAGAATTCGGGGATATTATTATTAAAACTAAAAACGCTCTTACTATTCTTATTTCTTAATTTCATCCGTTTTTGGAGCTTCAATTTCTCCATCATAGGAAATCGAGGCTCTGTTATTACTGCTGATAGAAAGCGAGGCCCCTCCATTAAAAAAAATATTAAAATAAAGCGTATAAACATCATCTTTACCTTTTACAGTTGCTTTAACAGTATACGATTTTTTCTTTTTCTCAATCTTAATATCTTCAGGAACGCCTTCAAACTTTATACCGCCATCTCCGCCATATGGCACACTAAAAGCGCGTCCAAAGAAAGGTAAATCACAAGTTGTTTTCTCTGTATTAAATTTCAGAAAATAGGTATTGTAATCTAAATTCAACATCCTACCCCCTTGTGGAGTTGCTTTTTGTCCTTCAAAAACAAAATTTTTAGAATCGATAAGTGCTTCGATTTCTTTTTGTTTCTGTAATTCACGCTCTGCTTTTAATTCTTTCTTTGTTTTTTCCTGGGCCAAAACCGGAAAGCTTATAAAGCACAATAACACTAATAAAATGGATAATTTACGTTTCATAAATAAATTTTTAATAGAGTTAATAAATGAAAGTTTTACTTTTTGGTGAACCGCATCATAGCAATATCACCAGAAATAAGATTGAGCGTCCTACCATCATCTGTCACGTCATAAGAAGTTATTTTTTGCAAAGTGCTCATAAATACCTGTTCTCCCTGTCCGTCCTGACACATCATTTTGGTCATTGCCATAGGTTGAGTGAAATCAATTTTATTACCGTCGAGAACCAGTTTTCCGTTAAATGAATTACAGCTGCTGTTTCCGGAAATATGATTTTCTTTCAGGTCAAAATTTATTGTTGGTTTTTTAGTCGGATATAATCCATCAAAAGCAATTCTTGGACCCGAAATATAATTTAGTTCCCAATTTCCTTCTAGTTTAGAAACGGAATCTACTTTTTTGCATTTACACGAAATTAGTATAGTGCTTAAAAAAAACAGGATAAAAACATTCTTCATCATAACGTTAAAGATTAAATATTAATGAATTAGAAAATAGAATCTGGGAAAATTTTCGTTAAAAACCTTTACGAATTTAAACAATATTTTTGTCTTCAGCCTCAAACTATTAGTAAAATACAACGAATAGTTTTAGATTTTTTTAACTTAAGATGTTAAGTTATATCGTAATTTTTATGTTAAATTTACTTAATCTTTAATTTAAAAGCCTCACGTATGAAAAAAATAATTGTTTCTTTCGCTATAATTACTGCCCTAATTATTGGCTGTAAGACAAATACAAAATCGAATGATGCCAAAACTTTAACTGTAAATTTAGAGCCAAAAAGCAATAGTACCGTAAGCGGAACAGCAACTTTCACAGAGAAAAACGGAAAAGTAACTTTTGTTGCAAAAGTAGCCGGACTACAACCCGGAGTACACGCAATCCACATTCACGAAAAATCAGATTGTACTGCAGCCGATGGAAGTTCAGCTGGCGGACACTGGAATCCAACCTTTAAAAAACACGGAAAATGGGGAGTTGATGAATATCACAAAGGTGATATCGGAAACTTCACTGCTGATGCAAAAGGTAACGGAACGATCACTTTAACTACAGACGAATGGTGTGTTGGCTGTGGTGATGCATCCAAAGATGTTTTAGGCAAAGGTTTGATCGTACATCAGGGAACAGATGATTTTACTACTCAGCCTACCGGAAATGCCGGCGGTAGGGTTGCCTGTGCAGGTATCATCAAATAAAAATTCAATAACCACTATTTTTTCACAAAATCTAGTGGTTATTTCATTTTAAAGTAATTCTAAAACAAGAAAAAGATATAGCTTTGTAGCCTCAAACAAAAGTTAATGATTAACCCATCAGCACCAGGTTGGATAGATAAGTTTTTTAGCGAACAAAAGTTTTCAGAAGCAATTCCTTTTGAAACTAATGAATCGTTTTACGATAAAGTCAGAGCAACGGGATTTATTTATGGCCATATCATTTCGATTGATTCTCAAATTCCTATTCCGATAAAAGGCTGGTTTAAAACCGAGATTTCTAAAATTGCTTTACTAAATACTTTATATGGCGTTTTTTGTCTGGAAAAAAGAAATTCTGAACCCAACAATTTCACTGCCGAAGTTTTAAAATTTTATAAAGAAATGAATCCTGAAGGGTTTAATCTGTTTAAAATTTTACTTCCAAAAGATACTCCTTCCCTTTCATTAGAAAGTATAATCGATCAGCGAGTACAGACGAATGACAGTATTATCAGTAAAAACTTTTCGCATCTGGTAACCAATGCTTTGTTGTTTATTGATGTATTAGCTTTTAGACAATATTTAGAACACGGTGCAATTCCGGAGAAATATTTAAAACGAATTGAAGAAACCGTTTTGGGTATTGTTGGCTTGGCCTTAAAGACCAAAACAGTTAAATCGCAGCATGATGATTTACTGATTAAGCTTTTTGAAGCGTCAATACGCTATTCAAAATTTTCAAAAGTTACGGTTGACACTTTAGAAACTTTACAACTTGATTATTTTACCAATAAACTAGAGCATTATTACCTTATAGATATGGCCGGAATGGCTTTATGGAGTGATGGCGTGGTTGAGAATGAAGAAGCTTACTTCTTGTATTCCTTAGGATCAATGATGCGTGTTTCAGACGATTTTGTAACACATAGTATCGATACTACCAATTCGTTCATCACAACACATAAAAAGAAGATTCCGTATTTCAATTATTCAAATCCGGTGAAACATTTTTACGATCAGATGACACACACAGTCGTAAAATTGATTATTAGAAACAAAAACAGACTGGTTAAGGAAATTGTTCAGAGTAAAGAATTAATGGTATTACTGGCCTATTCTACAACCAGAGATCTGGATGCCAAGGAAAAGAAAAAAGTAAAAAAACAGCTTTTGGATATCTGTAAAACAATTCCGTCGCTTACCATCTTTTTACTTCCCGGAGGAAGTTTGTTATTGCCGATCTTAATAAAGTTTATTCCAACCATGTTACCATCTGCTTTCAACGAAAACCTGGATGAAAACGAATAAAAAAAATCGCCCTTTTGAGGCGATTTTTTATTCTTATAATTTATCTTCTTACAGATTACTCAATTGATATACATCATCTAATTCAGCATTCGAAGCAATGTTCACATTTAAATCAGTTACAAAACCAGAATTCAAACCGTAAACCCAGCCGTGAAGCATCAATTCCTGACCATTTTTCCATGCTCCTTGTACAATTGAAGTTTTTGCTAAGTTATAAACTTGTTCTTTAGCATTGATTTCTACAAAAGCATTAAAACGCTCTGTTTCATCTTCGATTGAGTTTAAGTATTTGTCATGCAAACGGTATTCATCTTTAATGTGACGAATCCAGTTGTCGATAATTCCAACAGACATATTTCCCATAGCAGCTTTTACACCACCACAACCGTAATGCCCGCAAACAATAACGTGTTTTACTTTTAAAACATTTACTGCATAATCTAATACACTTAACATGTTCATGTCTGAGTGCACTACCATATTAGCAATATTACGGTGTACAAAAACCTCACCTGGCTTAGCTCCAATAATTTCGTTTGCAGGAACACGGCTATCAGAACATCCAATCCATAACAATGGCGGTGTTTGTCCTTTTGCTAAATCTGCGAAATAATTTGGATCCAATTCTAATGATTTTTCAACCCACTGCTTGTTGTTTTCTATTAATTGCTTATAAAACTCTTTCATTGTTTTTTAATTTTTGAATGGCATTTCCATGTGATTAAACGTACCAAAAGAACTTATGTAAAGTTACCTAAATTTTGATGGTTCTACCACTGCAGAAATACCTTAATTTATTTTTTTACTGTTTCTTTTTTAACCAATGCTCTCTTCGCAACATCATAATAATGTTCAATTGTAACGTGATTATCTTTGTCAGGTGTGTTTTCTAACTCGTAAGCTTTCTTAAAGCCTCTCAGTTTTACTTTGATATTTTCATCAATAGCACGCGTTTCTTTAAACTCACGAATTAAATCTAAAACATCGTGTGCGATATATTCCGTATCATGCGCGTTGATGATCACTTTCGAATTTTCAGGAATTTCATTCAATGTTAACTTGATAGCCGCTTTGTTTAAGAAAGAAACTTCCTGAGCTAAGTCGATATGAATAACATCACCATCCTCGTATTGTTCCTTTTTAAAGCTGTATGCTCTTTTGAGGTTTCCTCTCAATACAAAAATAATACTGATGATAATTCCTAATGCAACACCTTTCAATAAATCTGTTGCTACAACAAATACTAAAGTTGCGATAAAAGGTACGAATTGGTATTTTCCTTTTTCCCAGAAATGGAAGAAAGTTGCCGGCTTAGCTAGTTTGTAACCAACTAGTATTAAAACGGTAGCTAAAGTAGCTAACGGTATTTTATTTAATATTGCCGGAATACTCAAAACACTTACTAATAAAAGTACACCGTGAATAATGGCAGACATCTTAGATTTTGCACCTGCATTATTATTTGCAGATGATCTAACTACAACTGATGTCATTGGTAAACCTCCTAAAAGTGAACTCACAATGTTACCAATTCCCTGAGCTCTTAACTCAACGTTTGTATTGGTATAACGTTTTTGAACGTCCATTCTGTCAGCAGCTTCAATACATAATAAAGTTTCAATAGAAGCTACAATGGCAATTGTAACAGCTACTACCCAAACCTGCGGATTTGTTACGGCAGCAAAATTTGGTGTAATAAGAATTGATTTAAATTCGTCAAAAGATTTTGGAACTGGCAAAGAAACCAAATGTTCTTTTGCAATTGCCAATGAGCTTCCTGTAGAAGTAAAAACTTCATTTAAGACTACGCCTGCAATAACCGCGATAAGTGCTCCCGGAACTAGTTTTAGTTTCTTCAAAAAAGGAACTTTTTCCCAGGCAATTAATATTACAAATGAAACTAGCGAAATAACTACAGCTCCTAATTGAATGTGATTAATTACATCGAATAAAAAGGAGAATGAATTGCTACCATCATTCTGAATAAAAGCCTGATCACCTTCAAAGTCAGCATCATAACCAAAAGCGTGCGGCAATTGTTTCAGAATAATAATAATCCCGATACCCGCAAGCATTCCCTCGATTACATTGGTTGGAAAATAATTTGAAATACTTCCGGCTTTTAAAAATCCTAATGCTAATTGAATTAATCCAGCAATAAAAACAGACATTAAAAAAACGTCGAAGGCACCCAAATCAGTGATAGCGGTAAGAATAATAGCTGTTAGACCAGCTGCCGGACCAGATACACTGATATGTGACTGGCTTAAAAAGCCTACCACAATACCACCAACAACACCTGCGATAATTCCAGAAAATAACGGCGCTCCAGAAGCCATTGCAATACCTAAACACAATGGAAGAGCCACCAAGAAAACCACCAAACCTGAAGCAAAATCAGATTTAAGGTTGGCAAAAAGATTAATTTTTTTTGACATAATACAATACTAAAAATTGATACATTAAAGATCTACTGCGTTTACTATAAATACAGTTAGTTTAAAATAATCGGAAGTATTATACTAAATTGGGTGGTGGAGCAAATATGCTCGGCGAAATATTGTCTAATTTTACAATATTTTCAGACACGATGGTCTTTTTTTCAATATAAGCAGGCATTACAACTTCGTGGTGAAGTATTGCCGGATAAACCGCAGCCTTAAGTTCTTTGTGTGAGTGCTCCTCTTCAGAAAAACTGAAGAATATAGACGTATCATTACTTTTCTTCATCAACGTCACAACAGTAGGCGTTGCCAGGAAAGCAATAAATATGAATAATAATATGCGAGCGAGTAATTTCATTGTCGCAAAAATAGTGTTAAACAAATAAAATCAAAGCTTGAAGCAAAAATTTTTATAGAAATTTAACATTCATAAAAAAAGCAGCATCATCTATAGAGACAATACTGCTTTTTAATTTATTTATAAACAACGAATTACAACTCTTCTTCAAGCCATGCATTCATCATCCAAATCGTTTTTTCCTGCTCCGCAATGAAGTCACTCATCATAGAATTTGTTCCTTCATCATTGATTTCAGCGGATTGATTTAAGATTTCTCTTTCAATTTTTAGCAGATCTGATAAAGAATGTACGATCAGGTGAACTGCTTTTTCATCGTTTGAAATATTTTTTCCAACCGTCAATTTGTTGTTTTTTATGTAGTCTTCAAAAGTATGAAAAGGAGTTCCACCAATTGTCAAAACTCTTTCCGCTATCATATCAATTTTCAATTGAGAATCAGTATATAACTCTTCAAATTTTACATGTAAATCAAAGAAACGTTTTCCTCTAATATTCCAATGTATTCCTCTTAAGTTTTGGTAGTAAACCTGAAAATTAGACAACAAGACATTCAATTCTTTCACTAATAATTCTGACTCTTTTACAGGCAATCCTAAAATATTCGTTTTCATGTTTTTATTATTTTACAGTAAGTTACTACAAATTTAAGGGAACATCTTAAAAAAAGTTATAAAAAAAAATTATATTTTCTTATTTTTGCATCACAAAATACTATCAAAATGACGATAACTCAATTACAATATGTGTTAGCAGTTGCCGAACACAAAAACTTTACTCTTGCTGCGGAAAAATGTTTTGTGACTCAGCCCACTTTAAGCATGCAGATTCAGAAGATTGAAGAAGAACTTAATATTTTAATTTTCGACAGAAGTAAAAAACCAATTCAACTTACAGACATTGGCCAGAAAATTGTTAATCAGGCTAAAAACATTGTAAACGAGGCAGATAGAATCAAAGATATTGTAGAACAGCAAAAAGGTTTTATTGGGGGAGAATTTCGTTTGGGAATTATTCCGACGATTATGCCGACGCTTTTACCAATGTTCCTTAACAATTTTATTAAAAAATATCCAAAAGTAAAACTCTTAATCGAAGAGCTTAATACTGATGAGATTATTGTAAAATTAAAAAATGGTCATTTGGATGCTGCAATTGCCGCTACTCCACTTGAAGATGAAAAGATAAAAGAGATTGTGTTGTACTTTGAGCCGTTTGTCGCTTATATACCAGAACATCACGCTAATTTCCAGAAAGAAGAAATTGAGGTTTCTGATTTAAATATTAATGAAATTTTACTTTTGCAGGACGGGCATTGCTTTAGAGATGGTATTTTGAATTTATGCAAAAACGGAACCGATGTCGAACAAAACAATTTTCAGATTCAAAGCGGAAGTTTTGAAACGCTGATAAAATTGGCCGACGAAGGCTTGGGCACAACGTTACTACCGTACTTGCACACCATGGATTTAAAGGATTCCGATAAACTGAAACTACGTAATTTTAAGGAACCAAAGCCTGCTCGTGAGGTAAGTTTAATTTACCCGAAGAGCGAATTAAAAATGCAAATCATTGACGCGCTTCGATCAACCATTGCCGGAGTTGTAAAAGGAGCAATAGTTTTTCAGAATGTTCAAATCATTAGTCCGCTACAAAAGAAATAAAAATAAAAAAGGAGCCAATTTGGCTCCTTTTTCTTTATACTTTAATTAGTAGTAGACTTTGTTTTAATTCTGGTTTTTCAATAATAAAATTCAATAACCATTCTTGCAATTGTTCCATCTCATACGGTAACAGTGTTTTGATAGCTTTTTCCAGCTCTTTGCAGAAAAGTATCGGATCGAAACTAACTCTCTCAAGTATTGATTTCGTGTAATCAAACATCATTTTTGACATAATAAAATAAGATTTTTGGGGGTTATCTATATTTCTAAACTCGCACCAAATTTAAACAAATAACACATACAAAGCTTCATTTTAACTATTTTTTTTTAAAAACTTTAGCAACGAAACCGTTTTCTTAGTACAGATAAATCAATATAGAACCATTATAAATAACTAATTTAAACCTTTTTAAAGGCCCGAAACATTTCACGTTTACCTGGAGGACCAGCTAATTTTTCGACAGTAAAACCTACTTCAATCATACTTCTTTTAACAACTCCACGGGCGGCATATGTTACTAAAACGCCGTTTGATTTTAAACTATTGTACATTTTTTGAAAAATTTCGGTGCTCCACAACTCAGGTTGTACACGATATCCGAAGGCATCAAAGTAAATCAAATCAAAAGTTTCAAAATCGTCGATTTCATCAAAAAATTGTTTCCTTTTGGTTAACGAGAACTGATCGCAAATTTCCACTTTATTATCCCATTCACATTTATGCATTTTTTCAAAAATGTTATGAAATTCCAATGCCTCCAGCTCTTCCACATAATTCATCGCTAAAACTTCCCCGGCATTTACAGGATAGGCCTCTACCCCAACATAATCAATCTTCTGATTTTTTTTAACTGATTCTAAAAAAGTAATAAAAGCATTCAACCCAGTTCCAAAACCAATTTCAAGAATACTAACCGGACCTTTTTCGAATAATGAAAGTCCGTTTTTTATAAATACATGTTTAGCTTCCTGAATGGCACCGTGCTTGGAATGATAACACTCATTCCATTCTTTCAAATGAATTGTTGTTGAACCATCTAGCGTTTTAATTATTTCTCTTTCCACCTTTTTAGATATTTACAATCTGATTTTATTGTGTTTCAGACCATTTTACTAGTCAAATTTAGTCAAAACAAATGCGTAAAGCCTTAAAAAACGATACTTTTTTCATAAATTCTTTATAAAAGTCAGTCATTTTTTTAGGTTTATTATAAGATAAATAAATCTCAGTTAAAGGCCGTAATTAATACAGTTTTAGCAAGTAATTTATATATTTTTACTTAATTTTGCATTTAATAAAACCTATTTTACACCAAATCATCACGTTAGGAGCCTTTCTCTGGAGATGAAAATTACATAAAACATATATTATTATGAGTACAACTCAAACAAGCAAAATTGAAATCAGAAAAGCTACGTCGTCAAAAATAAGCGCGGTAGACTTTGAAAACTTAAGCTTTGGTGCTGTTTTCACAGACCATTTATTCGAATGTGATTTTAAAAATGGAGAATGGCAAAATCCTGTCATTAAGCCGTACGCTCCTATTTTAATGGACCCTTCTTCAAAAGTCTTTCATTACGGTCAGGCTATTTTTGAAGGAATGAAAGCTTATAAAGATGAAAATAATGATGTTTGGTTGTTCAGACCTGATGAAAACTACAAACGTTTCAATAATTCTGCTGTACGTATGGCAATGCCAGAAGTTCCGGAAGCTATTTTTATGGATGGTTTAAATGAATTATTAAAAATCGATCAGGAATGGATTCAAAGAGGAAACGGAGCAAGTATGTACATCCGTCCTTTTATGATTGCTACAGGACCTGGAGTTATTGCAAATCCGTCTGACGAATATAAATTCATGATTTTACTTTCTCCTGCAAAATCATATTATGGAGGTGAAGTGAAAGTAATTATTGCTGAACACTATAGTAGAGCTGCAAATGGTGGAATTGGAGCTGCAAAAGCGGCTGGAAATTATGCTGCACAGTTTTACCCAACTAATTTGGCTAACAAAGATGGTTTCCAACAGGTAATCTGGACCGATGATGCAACACATACTAAATTAGAAGAAGCGGGAACAATGAACGTTTTCTTCAGAATTAACGATACCTTAATGACTGCTCCAACAAGCGAAAGAATTTTAGATGGTATTACCAGAAAAAGTTTGATTGCTATGGCTGAAAAAGAAGGATTAAATGTAGAAGTTCGTCCAGTTCTTGTATCAGAATTAGTAGAAGCTGCTAAAAACGGATCTTTAAAAGAAATTTTTGGAGCCGGAACTGCTGCCGTAATTAGCGTAATCAAAGGATTCTCTTATCAGGATGTTTACTATGAAATGACTCCAATTGAAAATTCTTATGCTTCTCTTTTAAAAGAAAAACTAACAAGTCTTCAAAACAAGCTTTCTGAAGATACTTTTGGCTGGACTGTTAAAGTTCAGTAATTAAAAAGGATATTAAATACAAAAACCCGACAGCTTTAGTTGTCGGGTTTTATTTTTTCACAAAAATAACACAAAGCTTTCCGAACTTTGTGTTTGTAAAGGAACTCAAGAAAAAAAACCTAGCGTTCTTTGCGGTTAATCTTCGTTATAAAAGTTTCGAAAAATCAGGTTTAAAATAATTTGGCCCTTTCATTACTTTTCCGTCTTCACGATAAATTGGCTGACCATCTTCACCTAATTTACTCATATTACTACGCTGAATTTCATCAAAAACAGCTTCAATTTTATCCTGCAAACCATGTTCAATAATGGTTCCGCACAAAATATACATCATATCGCCAAGGGCATCGGCAATTTCTACCAAATCATTATTTTGCACTGCATCAAGATACTCTTCATTTTCTTCTTTCATTAAATTATAACGAAGATATTTTTTGGTTTCGCCCACATCTGCAATCGGAGTTTCGCTGTGTCCTATTTTAAAAGCAGCGTGAAATTCCTTTACTGCGTCTATTTGTTTTTTCATATGTAGATAAATTTGTTTTTTAATGAAATGAAAAGCCAAATTAGCAACTATTCATATACAATTCTCTAAATTTGTCAAAAATTATTTAAACTATGTTTAGTCAGGGACAATTAATATTCGCAGTATGTTTTTTCATCGCCTTTGTAATCGTAATGATATTTGCTTATCGAAAAGATCTTGCATTACACAAGATTTTTTACAAAGGAAATTACAAAGTCTTAATCGTTTTTCTACTTTTTATTGCGATACTATTTGTTATCAAATTCTTTTTTAAAAGGTAATTCAGTAATTATTTCTATATTTAAAAATATAAAATAAATGCCGAAGTTTCGCAATTAAACTTCACCAAAATCGTTCTGCTTAAAGTTAATTTTAACTAGAAACAACAATTTAAAAAGTATACTTTTATTTTTTTTCTGCTATAGTGCGACTAGTAATAAAATTTATAACTTTACGACACCAAACAACCTACCACCAATGAAGATTTTAAAATATTTATTTCTTTTATCGTTATTAAGCTTAGTTGCGCTAACCGTTTTTGTTGCTACACAAAAAGGGATTTTTTCTGTAGAAAGAAGCAAAGTCATCAACTCTCCCCGCGCGACTGTTTATAACTACGTAAACGATTTTAGAAATTACGAAGATTTTGAATCCTGGTCAGTAGAAGATCCTACAATGAGAATGACTTTTCCTAACAAAACAGCTGGTAATGGGGCTTCGTTTTACTGGGAAGGTTCTGATGGAAAAGGAAATGCGATAACTCTTAAAACAAAAGAAGGAGAAAGTATTCAGCAAAAAATGAATTTTGACGGTACAGCAGCAGATATCAACTGGACATTTAAAGATACTTTGGCAGGTAAAACAAAAGTAACCTGGAAAGCCAAAGGAACTATGAGTTTCTTATTTAAAATTTACACTGCCTTAAATGGTGGTTCAGATAACATCATTGGAACCATTTCTGAAAAAAGTCTGGCAAACATCGATAAAAATCTGGATTATGAAACCAGAACTTATGCTATAAAAGTTAATGGAGTAGTTAAAAAAATCGAGACACCTTACATCAAACAGACTTTCACAAGTGAAATTCTGAAGGTAAACAAAAATGCCCGAATCGTAATTCCGAAACTGATCGAATTCAGCGAAACAAATGGTTTAGCTACTAACGGAAAACCTTTTATCATTTATCATACTTATGACACGGCAAGTGGATTGGCAAAAATCTCAATATGTTTACCTATAAACAAAGAGATCTCAACAAGCGCAGGAAGCGATATTACGGCAGGAACGCTAAATGGATTTGAAGCTGTAAAAACAACTCTAAAAGGAGATTATACCCACATAAATGAAGCAATTGCCAAAACAACTGCTTTTATCAATAATGAAAAAATTGTTCCGGATTTAAGCTGGTCACACCTTGAGATCTTAACTATTAGCAAATTGGACACAAAAAGCCCATCAAAACTAATGACAGAAATCTATTTCCCAACAAAACCTAAAGTAATTCCGGTTGCAAAAGTTCCTGTTTATCAGCCTCAGACAGAAACACAAACTGCAAAACCAGCAACTCCTGCTCCGGCTGCACCAAAAACAGCTGAAGAAGAAGATTCAGAATTCTAAAAAAAATAAAGGTATTAAACCTTTTGCCAAAAATTCATTCTAATTATTATAAGGTTAAAATTCCTAACTTTATATGTTGTAACAAGATAAAGGTTAAAGCTTGACAAACGAGAAGGAATTTATAGCACAATTATTAGATCCTAAAACGCAAAATATTGCGTTTCAAAAACTCTTGTCAGATTATCAAAAACCCTTGTACAATCATATTCGAAACATTGTTTTGAATCATGATGACACTGATGATGTTTTACAAAATACTTTTGTAAAAGTGTTTCAGTACCTAAAAAGCTTCAAGGGAGAAAGTAAACTTTTTTCCTGGATATATCGCATTGCAACAAATGAAGCCTTGACTTTCTTAAACCAAAAAGCAAAGCTAAACGGAATAACATCTGAAGCTTTACAGAATAAAGCCATAGACAATTTAAAAGCTGATACTTATTTTGACGGAGATGAAATTCAGATTAAACTCCAAAAAGCAATTGTTACCTTACCAGAAAAACAACAATTAGTCTTTAAAATGAAGTATTTTGAAGAATTAAAATACGAAGAGATTGCAGAAATTTTAGGAACGTCAGTGGGTGCATTGAAAGCTTCTTATCATCATGCAGTAAAAAAAATTGAATTATATGTTACGTCAAATTAAACCTTTTGTAACTAAACCTATCTTATAGACATTATGAAAGCATTTAAATTAGAAAACGAACCGAAAATACAAACCGGATTTAAAACTCCGGATCATTATTTTGATACTTTATCGGCAAAAGTTTTACAGCAAATAAACGACAAAAAAGAAGTAAAAGTAATTCCGATTTACAAACGTAAAAAAGTACTTTCACTAGTGGCTGCTGCTGCAGTTGTAGTAACTCTTATGATTCCTGTAGTAAACAATTACAATGCAACATCAAAAGAGCTTGATGAAGCGACATTAGAAACTTATTTATCGTATCAATCCAATTTAAATCAATATGATTTAATGAAAGAACTTGATACAAAAGATATTGACAAACTAAATAAAGGTGTAGCACTTGAACAAGAAACATTAGAAGATATTTTGTCTTCCAATCCTAATATTGAAAACTTAATTTCAGAATAAAACAAAAACTTAAAAAGATGAAAATTAAAAACATACTACCGCTATTGATGTTCTTAATCAGTTTCTCATTTTATGCACAAAATGAAAAAGTAGATGAAAAACGCGAGAAAATTAAAGCCTATAAAGTATCATTTTTAACAACAGAACTTGAGCTTACTTCTACAGAAGCAGAAAAATTCTGGCCTATTTATAATGCTTTTGATGACAAGCAATATGAATTGCGTCATGAGAAAATGAAAACTTATCTGCGTAAACTAGATGATGACAAGATTAATTCGATTTCAGAAAAAGAGGCTGCAACTCTTCTATCTCAAATAGAAAGCACAGACAAAGAACTTTATCTCTTGCGTGAAAAATACATGTCAAATCTTAAAAAGATACTTTCAGCAAAAAAGATATTAAAGCTTAAAAAATCAGAAGATGATTTTAACCGAAAATTGCTAAAACAATATCGCGATAAGGCTGGAAAATAAAAAAGCAACAACAGCGATAAGCCCCCTATATAATAATACTTACTTTATTATTTAGGGGGCTTATTATTTTTAAATTATCTTGTTTTCTATTTAAAGCGCAGTCTTACCACCTTATTATGACCTGCAGCAATTGCAGTATTTCGATTAACAAAACGAATTGTAAAAAGTTTTGTATCAGTGGATAATTGTGTCCAGTTTTCGCCACCATTTTGAGAATATTGAATTCCTTCAGAACCAACACAAACAATCTCTTTACCATTTCCTCCGGGAACATACTGCACGCATGAAGCGTACCCAAATCCCATATCCTGACCTATTAACTGCCAGGTTTTTCCACCATCTGCGGTAAAAGCTTTATTTCCAGATTTTTTGTTTGGAAGATCATAGTCACCACCGGCAATAAATCCGTGTTTAGAGTCGTAAAAATCAGCAGTAAAAATTCCTGTCATTGTTTTTCCCTGAACAATAGGAGTTTCAGTTACTTTCCATGTTTTACCTTTATCAGGAGAATAAAAAACACGTGCTTTTTTACCCCCTGAAACCAGCCAGGTTTCATCACCGTTTATTACTATATTGGTATTACTGGCTGCAAAAGCTGCTTCACCCTGAGCATTAGTCGGTAGTTTATCCGACAATAATTTTGTCCAGGATTCCCCTCCGTCGCGAGTAACAATAATAGAAAAAGTATCTTCAGTAGGATCTCCTATTGCAATCCCTTCTTTATCATTCCAAAATTGCATACTATCGTAAAAAACTTTAGTATTAATTTCTTTATAAACTAATTTCACTTTATGGTCTTTTTTAGAAACCTGATAAAGAAGTGCAGGATTTCCCACACTTAATAAAAAAATATTTTTTGAAGTTTGGGCAATACTTCTAAATTCTAGCTTCAAAGTATCGCGATAAATATGCTCTTCAAATTTTTCTTTTTTTTCTAAATCATAATAACCAAAACGTGAATTATCTCCGCCATACCAAATTTTATTTTTATCAATAGAAATGGCTCTAATACTAATCTTATCCTGAAATAAAGTATCCACCTGCATCGATGTAAAACCATTAATAAACAGCTTTTTATCTTTCTTATTCAATGTTTTAAAGGACACGAATAAAACAAAAGCGCAACAAAACAATAATACTTTCTTCATATAGGTAGAGATTTAGGTGTTGCTAAAATACAATTATTTATAACATATAAAATAGCTTTTGTTTTTTTTTCTGGCACAGTAATTGGATATCCCTGAATATTAATCTTAATATGATTTGCCATGAAAGCCAAAGTACTTTTTTTAGTGTTCTTAGCAATAGGTCTTAGCTCTTGTTCTGCACAAAGCCAAACCACAGTATATGCGAAAAATTCAGATATCAGCGATAATTTAGATTTAAGAGCGGTTGCCTCCATTTTTGGAGAATCAGCTAATCTACAGGATTTCGAAAGACGTTTAAATGATCCAAAATATCAAATATCAAATCTTGATTTAAATGGAGACGATCAGGTTGATTATCTTCGTGTAATCGAATCTGTAGAAGCCAGAACGCACGTCGTAATCATCCAGGCGGCTCTTGATCGTGATGTGTATCAGGATATTGCTACAATTGATGTAGAAAGAGATAATTACAATCAGGTAAATGTACAGGTTGTTGGAAACAGCTACTTATACGGAGCCAACTATATTTATGAGCCTGTTTACAGTGTTGTTCCGGTAATTTATACCTCATTTTGGATAACAAACTACAGACCTTATATTTCTACCTGGACCTGGGGTTATTATCCTACTTATTATTCTGCATGGAGACCTTATCCAATCTACAGATACAGAAATAACATCAATGTTTGTATTAATGTAAACAACCATTACAATTATGTAAACACCAGAAGGAGTTACAGAGCTCCTGCTTTATACGAATCAAGACGTACTTACGGATATGAAAAAATGCGTCCGAACAATAGTTTTGCGCAAAGACATTCGAATGTTAGTAATAGATATGAGTTAGATCAAAGACGTGTTGCAAGCAGAGAATCTAGCAGAAATTCTAATGTTTACAACAGTAACAGATCTAATACAAATAGAGTTTCTGATAACAACACCAGAAACATAAGCAGAGACAATACTCAAAACAGAGGTAATTCTGACAAAAACTACAACTCAAATCGTGTTTCATCAAGAGATAACGAAAACAAAGTAAGTACACCTACAAGAGTTGAAAATACACAGAGAACTACTGAACCAAGACGTGATTATTCTGAAAACAATAATTCAAGAGGGAATTCTGAAAAAAGAATGAATACAAACAGAACAGCTGCAACTCCAAGAACCGAAGCACCTAGAAACTCAGACTATAATACGAATAACTCAAGAGGAAATTCAGAAAAAAGAATGAATACAAACAGAGCAGCTTCGTCTCCAAGAGCAGAAGCTCCAAGAAACTACACTGAAAACAGAGCTAGTACTGCAAGACCACAAACTACTCAAAGTCCTCAAAGATCTGAAGCTCCGAGAGTAAGTCAGGAATCAAGAGGAGGAGGTAATTCACAAAAAGAGAACAACTCTGGTGGTTCAAGAGGTAACGGTAGAAGAATATAATCTTAAGCCAGGTTTCAATAAAAACTAAAAGCACAATTGTTTAATTGTGCTTTTTTTTATTTTTACTATTAATTGACGCTAATTTATTTTAAAACAGTAAATTTGCAACCGTCTTTTATAAAAATATACATGAGCGCAGCGCATAAAAACTTACACAGTAAGTTGTCTATTGGGGGTTTATTGATCACATTAGGAATTATTTATGGAGATATTGGTACATCTCCATTGTATGTAATGAAAGCCATATTAGGCGATCATATCATCAATGCGGACATCGTTTTAGGAGGTATCTCTTGTGTCTTTTGGACACTGACATTACAAACCACTATAAAATATGTACTTATCACCTTAAGTGCAGATAATCATGGTGAAGGCGGTATTTTTGCTTTGTATGCCTTAGTTAAAAAAACCAAAATTCAGTGGCTCATCGTGCCCGCCATTATTGGAGGAAGTGCATTGCTTGCCGATGGAATTATTACCCCACCCATTTCGATTTCCTCTGCTGTAGAAGGAATCAGGGCATTCTATCCAACAATGGAAACTTCAACTATTGTCTATATTGTAATTGGAATTCTATTCATACTTTTTACCATACAACAATTTGGAACTAAACTAGTTGGTAAGTTTTTCGCTCCTATGATGTTAATTTGGTTCGCGATGTTAGGTACGTTGGGAGCTATTCAAATTTTAGATCATCCAGAGGTTATAAAAGCTATTAATCCATATTATGCTTACCATTTGCTATCTATACATCCTGATGGTTTCTTCGTTTTAGGATTTGTATTTTTATGTACTACAGGAGCTGAAGCATTGTATTCAGATATGGGACATTGTGGACGAAAAAATATCAGAATTAGCTGGATCTTTGTAAAAACAACTTTGGTTTTAAATTATTTTGGTCAGGCAGCTTACTTAATTCACCATGAAGGAAATACATTACAACAATTAGGCGGAGAAAACGGAAATCCTTTCTATCTTATTATGCCGCACTGGTTTTTGCCATTCGGAATTGTAGTAGCTACATTAGCGGCTGTAATTGCATCTCAGGCACTTATTAGTGGTTCATTTACATTGATAAATGAAGCAATGCGTTTGAATTTCTGGCCGAAAGTAAAAATCAAATATCCAACTGAAGTAAAAGGACAATTGTATATTCCATCAATTAACTGGTTGTTATTTTTTGGTTGCGTGGGTATTGTATTGCACTTTCAGGAATCAGGAAATATGGAACATGCTTATGGTCTTGCCATTATTTTATGTATGATCATGACTACAATTTTGCTGAATTACTACTTAATCATGAAACGTGTGAAACTATATTTTATGGTGCCACTAATCACGATTTATTTATTAATTGAATTCAGTTTCCTTTTTGCTAATATTACCAAATTTGCCGAAGGTGGTTATGTGACTTTAATCATTGCAATAATGCTTATTTCGATCATGACGATTTGGTATTTGGCTAAGAAAATTAATAAAAGCTACACTAAAATCATCAAAATCGATGATTATAAGAAAGTTTTAATGGAGTTGAGCGAAGATCTTTCAATCCCTAAATATGCAACGCATTTAGTATATATGACTAATGCGAATCGTGTTGATGAATTGGAGGAAAAAGTGATTTACTCTATTTTACAAAAACGTCCAAAAAGAGCTGATATCTATTGGTTCGTACACGTAAACATTTTGACTGAACCTTATAAAACACAATATAAAGTTACTGAAATAGCGAAAGACGATATTTACAGAATTGACTTTAACTTAGGTTTTAGAGAACCAACCAAAATCAATTTGATGTTTAGAGAAGTAATTCGTGACATGGTAAAACGTGGAGAAGTTGATATCACCAGCCGTTACGAATCATTAAACAAAAACAATATTATTGGTGACTTTAAATTTGTATTGTCTGAGAAATTTTTATCCAATGACAACGATTTAAGATGGCACGAAAACATTATCATGAACTCTTATTTCTTTATTAAGAAATTGAGTTTGTCTGAAGAAAGAGCTTTTGGTTTAGATAGTAGTTCTGTGAAAATCGAGAAATTCCCAATGGTGCTTCACGCTCCGGAAAACATCGGATTGACCCGAATTATAAAATAAAATCATTTATAAAATAACGCCGAAAAACACTCTTTTAAACTTTATCAGAGTGTTTTTCTTCTTTTACTGAAAGTTGAAAAATAACAATCAAAATTAAAAATTTAACTTTCAATCAATTAATAGTACCTTTGCAACTCAAATAATTAAAATGAGATTACACAGAAATTTAGTTTATACTACCATCGATTCTTTAAATGCTATCTTCAATGAAGGAGAATATGCAGATAAAGTGGTAGCAAGAGCATTAAAAAAAGACAAACGTTGGGGAAGTTCTGACAGGAAGTTTGTTGCTGAAACGATATACGAAATTGTTCGTTGGAAAAGATTATACGCAGAAATTGCAGAAGTTAAAGAACCTTTTGACAGAGACAATTTATGGAGAATGTTTGCTGTTTGGGCAGTTTTGAGAGGATACCCTATTCCGGATTGGAGACAATTGGAAGGAACTCCTGAAAGAAAAATAAAAGGCCGTTTTGACGAACTTTCAAAAACCAGAGCACTTAAAGAATCTATTCCGGACTGGATGGATGAATTGGGTGTAAAAGAACTTGGCGAAGCAGTTTGGTCTAAAGAGATTGCAGCTCAAAACCAACCAGCAAAAGTAATTTTAAGAACGAACACGCTTAAAGGAACTAAAGAAAGCTTAAGAAATACCTTGATGGATTTAAATATTGAAACAGAATATTTAAAAGATCAGCCTGAAGCTTTGGTTTTAAAAGAAAGAGCCAATGTATTTTTAACAGATGCTTTTAAACAAGGGCTTTTTGAAGTTCAGGATGCTAACTCACAATTGGTTGCAGGTTTCCTTGATGTAAAGCCCGGAATGCGTGTGGTTGACACTTGTGCCGGAGCCGGAGGAAAAACATTGCATATTGCTTCTTTAATGGAAAATAAAGGACAATTGATTGCAATGGATTTGTACGAAAGCAAATTGAAACAATTGAAATTAAGAGCTAAAAGAAATGGCGCTTTTAATATTGAATATCGTATTATTGACACTACAAAGGTGATCAAAAAATTACACGAAAAAGCAGATCGCGTTTTAATTGATGCACCATGTAGCGGTTTAGGAGTTTTAAAAAGAAACCCTGACGCCAAATGGAAATTACAACCTGAATTTATTGATAATATCCGTAAAGTTCAAAGTGAAGTTTTAGAAAGTTATTCTAAAATTGTAAAGCCAGGCGGTAAATTAGTTTACGCAACTTGTTCAGTATTGCCATCAGAGAATCAGGAACAAGTGGAAAAATTCTTAAAAACTGAAATCGGAAAACAATTTACATTCATAAAAGATCGTAAAATTTTGGCTTCTGAGTCTGGTTTTGATGGATTTTATATGGCATTGTTAGAACGTAAAGCTTAAAATTAAATTCCAACTTTGGGATTATATTCCAATAAAAAAATTCCAAATTCCAACTTTATAATTGGGATTTGGATTTTTTTGTTTCTTAGGATTATAAAATACCTGAAGTGATTATCTGCCCCGTAGGGACTATACCAAAATTGGAATTTGGATTTTTTTAATTGGAATTTCTATTAAAGTAAGCTTGGCTTTCTTAGTAATTTTCCGTTTTCATTTTCCTTGAATTTCGGAACAAAAACTATTTCTTTTGGTTTTTCGTACTTATCTAAAACATCAAAAAAATCAGCAGCAAAATCTTGTTTTTCCCCTTCAATAACCAAAATTAATTTTTCTCCCAAAGTAACATCAGGTATTCCGGTCACAAAAAATCTGGAATCTAATTTTTCAATCAGCTTTGCTTCTATTTGTTCGGGAATCAGCTTCACTCCTCCACTATTAATCACATTATCAATTCTTCCTAAAAAAATAAATTGATTTTCTCTTATTATTTCAACTAAGTCATTAGTAACAATCGGCTCATCAGAAATTGACGGAACGGTAATTACCAGACAACCACGATCATCCTGTGCTATTTTTACATTTGGCAAAACAGTAAAAACACTTTCCCCTAATTTTTTAGCAGCAATATGAGTAATCGTCTCAGTCATACCATAGGTTTCGTAAATCTCCGTTTTCAAAGGCAATAATTTAGCTTCAAGTGCCGAATCTAATTTTGCTCCTCCAATGATTAACTTTTTTACATTTACCAATTCTTCAATCGAATTTTGAACTTGTAAAGGTACCATTGCAACAAAGTCATATTTGGTTTCATTTAAGGCTAACGGTTCTGTACTTGGCGTTACGACATCTAAATCGAGGCCTAAAATTAAGCTTCGAACCAGCATCATTTTACCGGCAACAAATTTTACCGGCAGGCAAAGTAAAGCTTTATTACGAGGTTCTAATTCAAAAAAATCTCCAGTAGCCAAGGCTGATTGAATCATAGCTTGTTTCTCTAATTTTACTGTCTTCGGAAGTCCGGTTGTCCCCGAAGTTCTCATTTCGATATAGTCTTTATGATCGAACCAATCCAGTAAAAATTCGCCTATCGCCTGTTCATTTGAATCACCTTCTTTTATATAATCATAAGCCACCCTGCACAAATCAGTTGCGTTTAAATGGTATCCATTTATTCTAAAATGATTGTGAACATTTTTGTGTGTTAACTCTAACATAAGTATTTAGTTTGATGATTCTAAGATACTAATTTTCCCGGTTAATTTCTCTTTCCAATTACTCCATTTATACCTTTTAGCAAAAATAAACAGCAAAATTGGGTAAACGACAAATATCGGCAGAATAACATCATATCCGGCTGACGGCTCTGACATGTCTTTAAAAATAGAATAGGTCTGAAACACTGACCAATCTGAAGTAACCAGTAAGGCTCCAACTAAATTATTAGCAGCATGAAAACCTAAGGCCAGCTCCATTCCTTCATCCATTAATGTGATAATTCCTAAAAACAATCCTGTTCCAATATAATAAATCATTATAACGTAGCCCATTTTTGCTACTTCAGGATTAAAAAAATGCATTGACCCAAAAATCAGCGAAGTCATGAGAAGTGGAAACCATTTATTGTGAGCCAGATTAGCAAATCCCTGCATCAAATACCCTCTAAAAACATACTCTTCAGTACTCGTTTGTATCGGAATAAATATGGTACCTACTACTATTAAAATTAAGAAAGGCACCAATTTAAAATTCCAGACAAAATTCTCAGGCGATTTCATATAAAGTGCAAAAAAACTTAAAGCTGAAAATACAGCCCATAACACAAATGAAAATACAACACGATTCCAGTCTACCTTTTTACGCGATGTTGTTACAGATAAAAGTGTTTGATTATGCAAGTATTTTACAACAAAGTAAATTCCCGCAAAGGCAAAAGCAAAAGAAATCATAACCAGAAACAAAGTTAGATTTGGGTCGAAAATACTCATAGCCCCCTCATTGTCTGTAGGAAAAGCTTTTTTGTTTACAAAACTGGAATACAAAATCGCTGCAGAAAAAGGAATTTGCCCTATAAAAGATGCTATAATGATTAAAACGGACCCGATGAGATAGAGCCAAAATTTATTTTGCGGTTTAATTCCCTGTTCTAAAAACATAGTTTAAAATTTAAAAATGAGGATTCAATTTAATAAGTAAATCTTATTTTTGGTGTTGCTAAAATACCTTTTTTTGCATTAACTATTCTTACAACAATCTAAATATAACAAAATGATACAAATTTATCATAATCCACGTTGCGGAAAATCAAGAACCTGCCTTGCTTTTATGGACCAAGCTAATCAGGAATATGAAATTATTCCCTACTTAACAGAGACTCCAACATTTGGTGATTTAAAAGTTTTATTGCAAAAATTAGATCTTGAGCCACTTCAATTAGTCAGAACTAAAGAAAAAATCTGGATTGAAAATTACAAAGGGAAAACATTGAGTAATGACGAAATCATTCAATCGATGGTTGACAATCCCATTTTGATTGAACGTCCTATAGTAATTAAAGATGGGAAAGCTATTATCGGTAGAGACTTAGATCTGGTGGCCTCTTTTTTAGATTGAATATAAAATATCGAATTAACATTTTTTTGTGATTTTACTCTTTAAACCAAAAGCTACTTTTGCCGTCTAAGAGTAAATGAAACCAAAAATAACAATGAAAAAAATCAAATTTGCTGTATTACTTGTTCTTTTTTTTACAAGTTTTTACAACTATGCACAACAGCCTCCTACAGGTAAAAACAAGGTAAAAGTTACCGGAAAAGTATTCGAAAAAGTTAGTAAACAACCTCTTGAGTATGCTACAATCTCGATCATGGCTCCAAACGACACCAAAGTTATCGCGGGTGGAATCACCAACCCAAAAGGTGAATTTGAAGTAGCTGTTGCTCCTGGAACTTATGATATAAAAGTTGAATTTATTTCGTTTAAATCAACCGAAATCAAAGGAAAAAATATTTCAGGCGATACTAATTTAGGAGCTGTAAATTTATCAGAAGATGCAGCACAATTGAGTGAAGTTGTTGTTCGTGCTGAAAAATCTACAGTTGAAATTAAATTAGACAAAAAAGTATACAACGTTGGACAGGACATGATGGTTAAAGGTGGAACCGTGAGTGACGTTTTAGATAATGTACCATCAGTTTCTGTTGACACAGAAGGAAATGTAAGTTTAAGAGGAAGTGATAACATCCGAATTTTAATCGACGGAAGACCATCAAACGCAATAAACGTTGCAGAAGCTTTACGTCAGCTTCCTGCAGATGCGATTGACAAGGTTGAAGTTATTACCAACCCATCAGCACGTTATGATGCTGAAGGTGGTTCAGGATTAATCAATATCATCCTTAAAAAAGGTAAAAATCAAGGATTCAACGGAACTTTTATTGCCTCTACCGGACTTCCTGAAACTTATGGTTTAAGCGCCAATTTAAACTATAAAACAGAAAAATTAAACTATTTCACTACAGCAGGTTACAATTATAGAACTAACGAAGGTGGTGGTGAAACTAACACATCATACTTTAATGCCGACGGAACACCAAAAGGCTTTTTAGATGAAGATCGTGATACGAAAAGAACAAACGATGGATTTAATGGAAGGGCTGGTATCGAATGGACAGTGGCGCCAAATACTTTCTGGACAAACGCTATTAACTATCAAAAAAATTCAGGTAACACGACAGACTTAATTAATTATAGTAATTATGATGCCGCTCATGCCTTTACAGGATCTTCTTTCCGTTTAAACAATGGCGATACTGGAAGCGAAAATGTTGAATATACTTCTAACTTGATTAAAAACTTCAACGACAAAGGACATAAACTTACTGCCGATTTATCGATTTCAAGAAATACTGATGACAGTAATAGTATTATTACAGCGTCACCAAATTACAATACAACATTAAACAATCAAGTTCAAAAGCAAGTACAATTGCAAGCTGATTATGTATTGCCATTAGGAAAAGGAAGTCAATTTGAAGCTGGATATAAAGGAAGTTTCGGAGATTTAAATAATAGATATTTCGTTACTGATGATCAGGGTGTAAATGATCCGAACCTTTCAAACACTTTAGAGTATAAAGAAAACATCAATGCACTTTATACTTCATACGGATTTAAAGTAAACAAATTCTCTTATTTATTTGGATTACGTTGGGAAGACACTAACATTGAGGTTAACCTGTTAGACAATAACGATTACAATACTAAAAAATACAATAACTTGTTTCCAAGTGCTTTTATCAGTTATGAAATCTCAGATCAAAGCAACTTTACAGCTAGTTACAGTAAACGTTTAACAAGACCACGAGGACGTTTCATGAACCCGGCTGTAAACTATTCAAGTAACGTTAATATCTTTCAGGGAAATCCAGATTTAGATCCTTCTTTGACTGATAAATATGATATTGGATATATCAAACGTTGGGACAAAGTAACGTTTACAACATCTGCCTATTTTGAAGACACAAAAGACGTTTTCAGCTTTGTAAGAACTCCTAATGGTGAAGAAGTTAACGGAATTCCTGTTATTCTAAGCAGACCAATCAACTTAGGGAAAGAACAAAAATTTGGTTTTGAATTTACATTCAATTATAGCCCATACAAATGGTGGAAATTAAACAGTAACTTCAATCTTTATAATGTAAAAACTACGGGATCAAACACTTATACAGATGTAAATGGAAACGACGTTGTTCAAAATCTTGATAACCAAGCCAACACTTGGTTTGCCAGAGTTAGTTCAAAAATAACGTTACCATACAAAATAGACTGGCAATTAAACGGTACTTATAACGGTGAACAAAAAACAGCGCAAGGTAAAAACTTAGGTCAGTTTGCTATGAATACAGCTTTTAGCAAAGATGTAATGAAAGACAAAGGAACTATTGCTTTCAACATAAGCGATATTTTCAACTCAAGAATCATGAGATCGTATACATACCTTCAAAATGACACAACTCTTGAGAGCCAAACCTCTTATGGTGAAATGCAGTTCCGTAAACGTCAATTCAACTTATCGTTTACATACCGTTTCAACAAACCTAAAAACGAAAGAGAAAAGAATGCGCAGCCTAGAAACGAAGGTGACGGCGGTGGAGAATTTCAAGGATAATATTATTTAAATTTCAAAGTTAAAAATTCCAAATTCCAATTTGTTAGACTACTATTAAAGTTTTACAAATTGGAATTTGGATTTTTTTCATTAGAATTTCTATTTTTTTAGCATAAAAAAAAGGACTCGTATAAAACGGGTCCTTTCTTTATGAAGTCAATTTAAAATTAAATTGATTGCTCTTCTTGTCTCTTTTTTGCTCTTTTCTCTTTGAACATTTCCCAGCTTGCTCCCGTAACCCAATAAGATACGAAACCAACTAAGAAAAACATCAACCAAAACCCTATAGTTAGTATGGTCAAGAAAAGTAAAAAGCCTAAGTACTGTGAAAATTCAAACATGTTTTCCGGAATTTTTGAATGTAAGGACAAATGTAAGTTTTATATTTTTCCTTAGCAATAAAATCTAAATCAATTTTTATAAAAACACAATTATCCGTATATTTAAACTGATTTTAAATAAGGGTTTTCGTCAATTATTATTTAACTACTTAAATTAGAAGATTATGAGTGTTTTCAGGAGCTATTTCCTGCTGTCCTTCCAAATCTTTTATGCCGAACCCCGGCACAAAAGGATTTTCCCTCCCATCAGGGCTAGGGCACTCATTTTCAAAAGACCTTTCATTTTTTAATTTTAAAAATAATAAACACACATATATAATGAAATACAGAATAGAAAAAGATACCATGGGCGAAGTACAAGTCCCGGCTGATAAATATTGGGGCGCTCAAACAGAACGTTCCCGAAACAATTTCAAAATTGGCCCATCGGGATCGATGCCACCAGAAATCATTGAAGGTTTTGCTTATCTAAAAAAAGCTGCTGCTTATGCAAATTATGATCTTGGCGTTTTACCTATAGAAAAAAGAGATGCAATTGCAGCAGTTTGTGACGAAATATTAGAAGGAAAATTAGACGACCAATTTCCTCTTGTTGTCTGGCAAACCGGGTCAGGTACACAAAGCAATATGAATATAAATGAAGTTATTGCAAACCGCGCTCAGGTTCTAAAAGGTTTTGAAATTGGAGAAGGCGAACAATTCATAAAAGCTAATGATGATGTCAATAAATCGCAATCCTCAAACGATACTTTCCCCACCGGAATGCACATTGCAGCTTATAAAATGGTTGTAGAAACTACTATTCCGGGAGTTGAGAAATTACATGCAACTTTAGCAGCAAAAGCAGTCGAATTTAAGGATGTGGTAAAAATTGGCCGTACGCATCTTATGGATGCAACGCCATTAACTTTAGGTCAGGAAATTTCAGGTTATGCCGCTCAATTATCTTTTGGTTTAAAAGCCTTAAAAAACACTTTAGCACATTTATCAGAAATTGCTTTAGGCGGAACCGCTGTTGGAACCGGACTTAATACACCAAAAGGCTACGATGTAAAAGTTGCAGAATATATTGCAAAATTCACCAACCATCCATTTGTAACAGCAGAGAATAAATTTGAAGCATTGGCCGCACATGATGCCATTGTAGAAACACACGGCGCGCTAAAACAACTGGCTGTTTCCTTAAATAAAATTGCCAATGATGTTAGAATGCTGGCATCCGGACCCCGATCTGGAATTGGTGAAATTCATATTCCTGAAAATGAACCGGGCTCTTCTATCATGCCAGGAAAAGTAAACCCAACACAATGCGAAGCCTTAACTATGGTTTGCGCTCAGGTGATCGGAAATGATATGGCGATTGCCATTGGCGGAATGCAGGGACACTATGAATTGAATGTTTTTAAACCGGTTATGGCAGCAAATTTCCTTCAATCAGCAAGATTATTAGGTGATGCCTGCGTCTCATTCGACGAACATTGTGCTCAGGGAATCGAACCAAACTACAAACGTATCAAAGAATTAGTTGATAATTCTTTAATGTTGGTTACTGCTTTAAATACCAAAATTGGTTATTATAAAGCCGCAGAAATAGCACAAACCGCCCATAAAAACGGAACAACTCTTAAAGAGGAAGCGGTTCGTTTGGGTTATGTAACCCCAGAAGATTTTGATGCCTGGGTGAAACCGGAAGAGATGGTTTGATTTAATTGTTAATTGTTAATGGTGAATTATTAATTGATTTGGTTTGCGTCACTTCACCTAAAGAAAAGTCACTTCTTAATAGCGAACAATTATGTTAGTTTCAATAATAAAAAAAGGTTTTATAAAAGTCTAGACTTTTATAAAACCTTTTTTTATTAGATCAAATCATTAATTTACAATTAACCATTAATAATTAATAATTAACCATTGACATAGTCTTGCAGATAAGCAAATCTCGGAGTCAGTTTTCCTTTTTCAGTAATTTTGGCTCTTTGTAGAATTCCGTCTTTATCTCCGTTAAAAAATGCCGGAATAACATGTTCCATAAATTGCTCTCCAAAACCTTCACTTGCATCTTTCGGAATTTCGCATGGCAGATTATCAACCGCCATTACTACAATTGCAGCAGGATGAAAAACATCAACTTCTTTATTTTCTAATGGAAAATAACCGTAAATAGGTTCTTCAATAGTAGAAGAACGCAGCGTACATGCAATTGGTCCGTTAACATCACATGAAATATCTGCAACCACTCTCAATTTACAGTCGCTGGCATTCAACATTTCCTGAGTTAAAATCATTGGTGCTGCATTGTCATAAAAGTGACCAGCGTAATATATATCAGACACTTTCGTGAATTTTTCAAAATCAGAAACGTATGCTTCCGGATGAGAGGTAAAATCATTGAAATCTAAAACCTGTCCGTCAATTCGTTTATTATACTCTAAAACATCCAATTGCACATAAACTGATTGCGTATAATTTTTGGTCAAATAATTATCGACAGTAACTTCTTTTACTTTAATAGCATCCAAAATTTCTTTTGCACCACTTCCTACTTTTCCTGTTCCTGTAAGAACAAATTTTAAAGGTGGTAAAGTAGTACGTTTTAATTGCGCGATTAAAGCTTCTTTTCCAGCCAGTGTTTCTGCTTTTGGCAATTTAAACAATTCAAATTTTATTCCGAAAGCACGAATTCCGTTGTAAACACCAACCATTCCGGCATATTTTCCAAAACCAATCAAACGGCGATTTTCAGCATCCACAATAGTTTCGTGATCGTATAAATCGATATTTTTTTCTAAAATTGCTTTCAACAATTTTCTATTATAAGGCTGCTTTTTTATAGTATGCGAAAAAAAGAAATAAGCCTTATTTGGAATCAAATTTTCGACAGGAACTTCTTTTACCCCAAATAACACATCGCAATCAGATACATCATCTGTCACTGTTATGCCCATACTTTTATATTGCACATCAGTAAAAATTCGAATATCAGAACTTTCAACTTCAACAGTGGCTTCATGATAAAGCTGTTTTAATTTAGCAAGCTCACTTGGCGAGAACACTACCCGTCTGTCTGGTGGGGATTTTCTTTCTTTTATAATTCCAAATTTCATTTATACGAGATTAAGATAGATATTAATATAACTTTTTAGATTCAATTTGTTTCAAATATAACAAAATTAGTTAAAATTTTGTTGTGATTTTCTCTTTTTAAACATTTTTATAACGCTAATACCTGATGTACAATCGACTAACAAAAAAAGAAGTTAAAACAATGTTAAAATCAGATTTCTGAAAGAGTCAAAAACTGAAAACATAAATATTGAATTCTATATATTTGTTTTTAAAGAATGATGAAAATGAGTCTCCTAAAAAAAACAAATATACCACAAATACTTTTCCTAATCTTAGTTTTAAGTTCGTGCGGAAAAGATAAAAAAACAAGTGTTGATACCGCTTCAACAGTTGAAGATACAATGCCAAGAATGAAGCCATTAGGTCCTGAAAAAAGAATTTCACAGGCCTATATCAATTCAGTAAAAGGGAGAATAAATCATTTTTACAATAAAAACTGGCCAAACAACAGCATGAACGGAAGCTTTCTTGTTGCCCGAAATGGTCAGATTATTTTTGAAAGATATAATGGATATGCCAACAAAAATGAGGGCACAAAAATAACGGCAGAAACACCTGTACAAATTGCTTCTGTCAGTAAAGTATTAACTGCAACGGCGGTACTGAAATTAGTCAATGCAGGTAAACTAAAATTAGACCAGAAAGTAAATACAATCTTAAAAACTTTTCCGTACGAAGATTGTACGGTTCGAATGCTTTTAACGCATCGCAGCGGTATGCGTAATTATGCCTATTTTACAGATCACGACAAATCGGTTTGGGACAGACATAATCAGCTTACTAATAAGGATATTTTAGACATTTTAGCAACAAAAGATATTGGACTGGAATCCAAAACAGGAACGCGTTTTGGCTATTGCAATACCAATTATGCCATGCTAGCCCTTATAATCGAAAAAATTACAGGCTTAACTTATAAACAAGCCATGTCTGAAATCATTTTCAAACCTTTAGGAATGACGCATACTTACGTTTTTGACGATGATAAAGAAAGAAAAACGATTGTTCCGTCATACAAAGGAAATGGTGCCGAAATTGGTTTTGATTATCTGGATAATGTTTATGGAGACAAAAACGTATTTTCGACTGTACGCGATCTTTTAAAATTTGACAGAGCAAGAAATTCACCTGACTTTTTGAAGCCTGCTTTGTTAAAAGAAGTATATACAGGTTATAGCAACGAAAGAAAAGGCACAAAAAATTATGGGTTAGGTATCCGAATGATCAATTGGGAAACGGGACAAAATTTCTATTTTCATAATGGCTGGTGGCATGGTAACACCTCTTCTTACATTACTTTAAAGAAAGAAAATGTTACGATTATTGCCTTATCCAATAAAATGACCAGAAACACTTATGCGGTTCGTAAACTGGCACCAATCTTTGGAGATTATCCTTTTAATTTCAAGGATGAAGAATAATACAATAGTCGAAAGTCAAAAGTCGTAAAGTCACAAATGTATTATCAATATTGACTTCGTACTTTTTTAAAACACACCAACTGGGTGAAAAAAGCACGAAAGTATGTGACTTTAAAAACTTTATGACATTTGACTTTCGACTACATAGAATAATACAATTTTTCTGAAAATTTTAGTAAAAAGTAACTTCAAATAGTATAAATTTGCAAACTCATTTTTGGGGTCGACTGGTTTTGACAGCAAGTCGAATTGGAAAGTAAGCACGTCGAGCATTGAGACCTTGCTCGTAAATATAAGATCTTACAATTTTACACGGCGAAAATAACTACGCTTTAGCTGCATAATCCGAATTATAGTAAGATTAGCCACGTCCCTATAAGATAGGGAAGCTGGATTCTCCTTGAAAGCCTTGGTTTGTGGCGGTCAGTTTAGGGGAACCGTAAAAATAAACCTAGATTTCCATGAGCTTCGGGTGGAGATCGAAATTAAGAAGATAAGTGTTGAGTGGTTGTTCCTGACCTAGCTTAACATCGAAAATCCAATCAGGAAATAAACGTGTAGAAAGCTCTTTAGTTGCTTGTTTGGACCCGGGTTCGATTCCCGGCGACTCCACAAAAACCCTTGCAAATCATTGATTTTCAAGGGTTTTATTTTTTAGGTGCTATTTTAGGTGCCAATAATCACCCCTTTATACTGCAAAATCTTAAACTAAAAAACTCCTGATTTAGTTTTAATTAAAAGATAATAGTTTAAGTCCAGTAACTTTTCAGCAACTCAATTTAATACGATTTATGATGTTATTAATGATATAATTTAATTTGAAAAGCCAGTATTAATTGTGCTAGAAGTGATTTTTGCATTAAATTCTTAATTAATACTTATTTTTATCATGCATTTCGTCTATGATTATTAGTCTTTAAACAGAGCTAAAAGAACACGAAACCGCAAAAAAAGCTCATAAAATAACTGGAGGCATGTAAATATCTTTTATTTAAGGCCTATTTAAATTTAAAATTGAAACTAATATTTATACTCAAATCTAACACAGTTTTTAAGTTACCTTTCAACCAATAATAAGTGTATTATTTACACTTAATTCAAAGGCTTACAAAAAGCTAAAAATACAAATATCAATAAAACAAGCTGTATAGGGTTATGTCTTGTCCATACCTTTATTACTGTAGAAATCAGTTTTTATATCAGCCAAAATAAAACTATTTCAAAAGGTACTATTGACTAGAGTACCTTTTAAATCTACAACTATCTAACATAAAACATGTTAAAAATAGAAAAAATGAATTTTAACGACTATTTGACGATTTCATTATTTAAGGGTTAGATTTTAGAATGTATACTTCCATAGATAGCGAAGAAAAGAGCTTTCAACCATCATGTTTTTTCAATTGTACATCCTTCAAGATAATATAATTTACTTTTTTACATATAAATATTGTTTTGGTTAAAAAAAAGGCAAAAGTTTTTATATAAAGAACTCATTAAGCTCCCCCCCTGCCTTTATAAAATCAACTTTTATATTTTACTTTTTATTTCGATTAGTGGGGTATAGTATAACATCCAAAGACGCGACTATAAACAGTAAAATCAACAAAATATAAAATTCGTAATAATTATTAAAAAATAAGTGTATTATGGTTATCAACAAGGAGTGTACAGGACAGTTCTAGTTTTTTATTTTTATTATTTTACACTATCAGATTAACTATCAATAACCACAAACCAAAATTATTAAATGGAATCACTACTTGGTATTCTTTTTCACTCCATTGGAGGATTTTCTTCCGGCAGTTTTTATATGCCATTCAAAAAAGTTAAAAATTGGGCTTGGGAAAGCTATTGGATTATTGGAGGTTTTTTCTCCTGGCTTATAGTGCCACCCATTGCAGCTTATTTAACCATTCCACATTTTCCTGAAATTATAGATGCTGCATCACCTGCAATCAAAGCTTTTACTTATTCGATGGGACTTGTTTGGGGAATTGGAGGGCTAACATACGGCTTAGGCGTTCGTTATCTTGGAATGTCTCTTGGGAATTCTATTATTTTAGGATTCTGTTCTGCTTTTGGAGCTTTGGTCCCATCTATTTATTATGATTTGTATCCTACTGAAGGGAAAATTTCATTTAGTGATATGCTTTCAAATCCCGGTGGCCAACTTGTATTATTAGGAGTTGCTGTTTGTCTTTTAGGAATTGCTATTTCTGGAAAAGCTGGAATCCTCAAGGAAAAAGATTTTGCAGTCGGACACGAAGATAAAGACAAAGATTTTAGTCTTGTAAAAGGACTTGTTATTGCAGTGATATCGGGTATTTTGAGTTCGTTTTTTAATTATGGAATCGAGGCTGGCAAACCAATGGCAGAAGCAGCTGTTGTAGCGGGATGTAATCCTTTATTCCAAAATAATGTTACTTATATCGTTTTGCTTTGGGGAGGACTTACAACGAATTTTATCTGGTGTATGTATCTTAATTTTAAAAACAAAACTTTTGGTGACTACACTAATAGAAAATCACCAATTACTAAAAATATTCTTTTTTCTGCCCTTGCAGGAACAATGTGGTTTCTGCAGTTTTTTTTCTACGGTATGGGAGAGAGCAAACTAGGAAACGGCGCAAGTTCATGGATTCTACATATGGCAACCATTATTTTGACTGCCAATTTCTGGGGATTCTATTTGAAAGAATGGTCAGGAGTATCAAAAAAAACCTTCAGAACTTTTTTATGGGGTATCGGATTGATCATGCTTTCAATTGTATTAGTTGGAATCGGGAATTCATTATAGATAATTAATCAAACTAACATAAACAACACAATGTCAAATACAAACAATATGACTTTTAAGCATGTAAGTTATCTTTGGGATGATGCTAAAGCAAAAGCTTTGGCAGGAGATGAAGTAGCACTTTTCATTTATCGTTCTAATTTACTGGGAGCTGATTTGCGATTGACCAATTATGGAGGAGGAAATACTTCAGTTAAAATTACGGACAAGGATCCATTAACAGGAGAGAGTTCAGAAGTAATGTGGATCAAAGGTTCCGGAGGAGATATCGGAACACTGACAAAATCTGGCTGTGCAGCACTTTATTTAGACAGGCTTCGCAATCTTGAAAACGTTTACAGAGGAATCGAATTTGAAGATGAAATGGTAGAATTATTCAACCATTGCATTTTCGATTTAGCTTCAAAAGCACCTTCAATCGACACACCTTTGCACGGATTTTTGCCTTTTAAACATATCGACCACTTGCATCCAGATGCGGCAATAGCAATCGCTGCTGCTAAAGACGGAGCTAAGATTACAGAGGAATTATTTAATGGAGAAATTGGCTGGGTTGGATGGCAGCGTCCAGGTTTTGATCTGGGACTTCAATTAAGAAGTTGTTTAGAAGAGGCTGAAAAGAAAGGTAAAAAATTACGCGGAATTATGTTAGGTTCTCACGGACTTTTTACCTGGGGTGACACTGCCTACGAAAGTTATATCAATACACTTGAAGTAATCGAAAAATGTGCCACTTACTTAGAAGATAATTACGGAAAAAAACGTACTGTTTTTGGAGGTCAAAAACTAGAAAGTTTGCCTGTTCCTGATCGTCATTTGAAAGCGGCAAAAGTGGCTCCAATTTTAAGAGGTTTCTGTTCTTCAGAGCGTCAAATGATTGGACATTATACAGATGATGCAAGAGTTTTGGAATTCATCAATTCTAATGATTTGGCAAAATTGGCTCCGCTTGGAACTTCTTGCCCAGATCACTTTTTACGAACGAAAATCAGCCCTCTTGTTTTGGAATTAGACCCAAACGAAGATTTATCAGATGTTGATGCCATAAAAGCAAAATTAGCTCCTGCATTTGAAGCTTATAGAGCAATGTACAAAGACTATTACAATGCGTGTAAAAAGTCGAATTCGCCTGCAATGCGTGATCCAAATCCGGTTGTGATTTTATATCCAGGAGTGGGAATGTTCACTTTTGCGAAAGATAAAACAATGGCGCGTTTGGCATCAGAATATTACGTAAATGCTGTTAATGTAATGAAAGGTGCTGAAGCAGTTTCAGAATATACATCTTTGCCACATCAGGAAGCTTTTGATATCGAATATTGGTTATTAGAAGAAGCAAAACTCCAGCGTATGCCTAAACCAAAAGCATTGTCAGGAAGAATTGCTGTAATTACAGGCTCGGCTGGCGGAATTGGTAAAGCAATTGCGAAAAAATTTGCTCAGGAAGGTGCTTGTGTAGTAATCAATGACATTAACGAAGAGCGTTTAGAATTGGCGACAGCTGAGTTTATTAAACTTTTCGGAAAAGATGCAGTTACCAGTACATTATTAAATGTTACAGATGAAGGAAGTACAGAAAAAGCATTAGATCAAGCTTCTTTAGCTTTTGGGGGCGCTGACATTATTGTGAACAATGCCGGAATAAGCATTTCTAAATCTATCGCAGAGCATACACTTGAAGAATGGGACAGATTATATGATATCTTAGTAAAAGGACAATTTATTGTTTCTAAAGCCGGAATCGAAGTAATGCGTAAGCAAGGATTTGGGGGAGACATTGTAAATATTGTATCTAAAAATGCTGTTGTTGCAGGTCCAAATAATCCAGGTTATGGTTCAGCAAAAGCAGCTCAGGCACATTTAACACGTTTGATGGCAGCTGAATTAGGAGTGGACAAAATTCGTGTAAATACTGTAAATCCTGATGCTGTTATCTCAGATTCTAATATCTGGTCTGGCGGATGGGCTGAAGGTCGTGCAAAAGCATATGGAGTGAAAGTTGAAGAACTTCCTGCTTATTATGCAAAACGTACCTTACTAAATGAAATTATATTGCCAGATGATATTGCAAACGCTTGTTTTGCCTTTGTTGGAGGTTTATTAAATAAATCGACAGGAAATGCCCTAAACGTAGACGGCGGTGTTGCAATGGGCTTTTATAGATAAATTGTTTTTTGTAAATTTTGTTTTTAAGCATTAGTAGTTTTTTTTGTAATCTAACGTTCGGTTGGTTTTCGAACGTTAGATTTTTTAAATCAAAATTTTTATTAATCTGAAGGCAAAAAAAATAAAGTTAATTTGGAGCACAGCTTGTCAAAAGTTATAAATTGTAAGCTCTATAATAAAAGATAACAACATGATAATTGAATCGAATAATATAGCATCTCATAATGAGGAGCTGCTAAAAAAGCATCAAAACAAACTTGTTTTTACAGCCTCAGAAATTGCAAATACAGAATCAATCATTCAAAAATTAATTGATTTTCAAATTGCTATTCCATCTTGGGCATTAGGAACTGGCGGAACTAGATTTGGGCGTTTTCCGGGCGGAGGTGAGCCTCGTTCATTAGAAGAAAAAATTGAAGATGTTGGTTTACTACATGCTTTAAACAATGCTTCTGGGGCCATTTCACTTCATATTCCGTGGGATATTCCAACTGATTATAAAGCAATCAAAAATCTGGCTGCACAACACGGATTAAAGTTTGACGCCATGAATTCCAATACTTTTCAGGATCAGTCTTCTCAGGCAAATTCGTATAAATTTGGCTCTTTACAAAATGTTAATAAAGCTGTTCGAAAAGAAGCGATTGCTCACAATATTGAGGTGATTCAGCATGGAATTGAACTGGGATCAGAATCTTTAACGATTTGGCTTGCAGATGGATCTTCTTTTCCTGGGCAATTAAACTTCCGTAAAGCGTATCAAAATACATTAGAAAGTTTAGAAGAAATCTACGATGCATTACCTTCAAACTGGAAATTATTTTTAGAATATAAATGTGCTGAACCAAATTTTTACTCTACAACTGTGGCAGATTGGGGACAATCATATTCATATGTTCAAAAATTAGGAGACAAAGCGCAGACTTTAGTCGATTTAGGACATCATTTGCCAAATGCTAATATAGAACAGATAGTTTCTTTATTATTAATGGATGGTAAATTGGGCGGTTTCCATTTCAACGATTCAAAATATGGAGATGATGATTTAACTGCTGGAGCATTAAAACCGTACCAATTATTCTTAATTTTTAATGAATTAGTGGAAGGAATGGATGCCAGAGGAATGAATCACGCCAAAGATTTAGGCTGGATGATTGATGCTTCTCACAATATAAAAGATCCTTTAGAAGATTTATTGCAGTCAGTTGAAGCAATTATGATTGCTTATGCACAAGCGCTTTCAGTTGACAGAAAAGCTTTAGAGAAGGCTCAGGAAGAAAATGATGTGGTAAAAGCTCAGGAGATTTTGCAGAATGCTTTCCGCACAGACGTTCGTGCTTTGGTTGCTGAAGCTCGTTTGCGTTCTGGTGCAGCATTAAATCCAGTTGAGTTGTATCGTTCTCAGACTATTAGAAAAAATCTAATCAGTGAAAGAGGATTAAAAACAATGGCTACAGGCTTATAGCAATGGAAAAAGTAAACGCTGTATTCGATATTGGAAAGACTAATAAAAAGTTTTTCCTTTTTGATGACGATTATAATGAGGTCTATCGAGATTATGCAAATTTGCCGCTGACAACGGACGAAGATGGTTTTGAATCTGAAGATCTTGAAGCACTGCGTAATTGGATCAAAGAAACCTTTGATGCTGTTTTAGAGGATACTCGCTTTGATGTTAAAACTTTGAATTTTTCATCCTATGGAGCAAGTTTGGTACATCTGGATTACAAAGGAAAACCATTGACACCTCTTTATAACTATATTAAGGAAATTCCTCAGGAAATTCTTGATGGTTTTTACAGTCAATATGGGGACGCACTTACTATTGGTGCTCAGACTGCATCACCACAATCCGGAATGTTAAACTCGGGCATGCAGCTTTATTGGCTAAAAAAAATGCAGCCTGCTTTATTCGGTAAAATAAAGTATAGTCTTCATCTGCCACAATATTTGTCTTATTTGTTTACGGGTATTCCTGTTAGTGAATATACTAGTATTGGCTGTCATACTAATCTTTGGAACTACGATGAAGAAGATTATCATGCGTGGGTTCATGCAGAGGATATTGATAAAATACTACCCCCAATTGTACCTACATCGGCAAGTATTAATACTACTTATAAAGATAAAAAGATTAAAATTGGAGTTGGAATTCACGATAGTTCATCTGCCTTACTTCCCTATATTTTAAGTAAAAAAAAGCCTTTTCTTTTACTTTCAACCGGGACATGGAGTATTGCATTAAATCCCTTTAATTCCGAAAGCCTAAGTAAGGAAGATATTTCAAATAATTGCCTAAATTATTTAAGGATTGACGGCAGGAGAGTTAAGGCTTCACGTTTTTTTATGGGTAATGAATACCGCCTTCAAGTCGAAAAATTATCTGCCTATTACAATAAAGAATATGGCTATCATCGTGAAGTAAAATTTGATCAGGAAATATATTTAGGACTGATTCAAAAACCAGCGGTTTATTTTAAGTTTGAAGGCATTTCTCTTCAGCGTCTTCCTCAGAAAACGGAATTAGAACCTTTTGCAACATTTGAGGAGGCTTATCATCAATTGATGATTGAACTAATGGAACTGCAGGTTGATACTATAGATAAAGCTATCGGAAACAGTAAAATAAAAAAAATATATATTGATGGAGGTTTTACTGATAATGATGTTTTTATGAAGTTAATGTCACATCATTTTAGTTCATTTAAGATATTATCTACACATTCTCCCCTTGGCTCGGCATTGGGTGCGGCTATGGTTATTTCGGATAAACAGGTTACTTCTCAATTTCTAAAAGAAAATTACAGAATGAAAAAGCTAGTTCCTTTACTATTTTAATTATGAAAGTTGGGCTTTTTATACCCTGCTATGTCGACCAATTTTATCCAAAAGTAGGTATTGCAACGTATGAGCTTTTACAAAAATTAGGCTGTGATGTTCAGTTTCCAATGGGACAAACCTGTTGCGGACAACCGATGGCAAATAGCGGCTACCAATATTTAACCAAAGGCTGTGACGCCAATTTTATAGCCAATTTTTCTGATTTTGATTATATCGTTTGCCCATCAGGAAGTTGCGTTTTGCATGTAAAAGATCATTTGCATGATGAAAAACAAGAAGATTTAGCGACTGAAATGCGCAAGAAGGTTTTTGAATTGACAGAGTTTATTACTGATGTTCTAAAAGTAGATCATATAGAAGGGAGCTTTCCCTTTAGGGTCGGAATGCATACGAGCTGCCACGGACAGCGCGGTTTAAAGCTTTCGCAGATGACCGAATTAAACGCTCCGTTTTTCTCTAAACCGGAACAATTATTACACAATATAAAAGGACTCGATTTGGTTTCTTTGACCAGAAAAGATGAATGTTGTGGTTTTGGAGGTACTTTTTGTGTGACTGAAGAAGCTGTATCAGTAAAAATGGGGCAAGATCGAATTAAAGATCATGAAAGCCATAATGTTGATTACATAACAGGAGGTGATATGTCGTGCCTGATGCATTTGGAAGGAATTCTGAAAAGACAAAAAAGCAACATCAAAACGATTCATATTGCCGAGATATTAAATTCATTGGAAAATTAAAAGATTCCTTTTAACTCACAAAAGATGTCTTCAGAAAAAATAATAGAACATAGCCAGGCCGCAACACGTTTTAATAAAGATGTAGAGCGTGTAAACTGGCATGATGAAACGCTTTGGTTTGTCCGTGAAAAACGTGATAAATCGGCACATCAAATTCCGGATTGGGAATTGCTTCGTGAAACGGCTTCTCAAATCAAAAATAATGTACTGGCCAATATGCACGATTATTTAAGTGATTTCGAGGCTAATGCTCAAAAAAATGGAATCATTGTGCATTGGGCAGCCGATGCAAAAGAACATAACGAAATTGTGCATTGGATTTTACAGAAACACGATGTAAAGCAAATGGTGAAATCAAAATCGATGCTTACAGAAGAATGTCATCTGAATGATTATTTAGCAGACAAAGGCATCGAAGTTATCGATTCTGATTTAGGAGAATATATCGTTCAGCTTCGTAAAGAGCCGCCAAGTCATATTGTGTTGCCAGCCATTCACCTTAAAAAAGAAGACGTAAGTGAAACTTTTCACGAACATTTGGGAACTGAAAAAGGAAATTTTGATCCGCAGTATTTAACGGAATCTGCAAGACGTGAACTTCGTGATACGTTTTTAACACGCAAAGCCGCTTTAACAGGAGTTAACTTTGCCATTGCCGAAACAGGTGAATTTGTAGTTTGTACCAATGAAGGAAATGCTGATATGGGTGCGCATTTAGCCGATGTTCACATTGCCTGTATGGGATTTGAAAAACTGATTCCTGAGCGTAAACATTTAGGCGTTTTCCTAAGATTATTGGCCAGAAGCGCGACAGGACAACCGATTACGACTTTCTCAAGTCATTTTAAAAAACCAAGAGACGGAAAAGAAATTCACGTTGTAATTGTCGATAACGGAAGAAGTACACAATTAGGAAGAGCAGATTTTAGAAACTCTTTAAAATGCATTCGTTGTGGTGCTTGTATGAACACTTGTCCGGTGTACAGAAGAAGTGGTGGACATAGTTACCATAATGCCGTTGCCGGACCAATTGGGTCGATTTTAGCGCCTAATTTAGACATGAGCAAAAATGCCGATTTACCTTTTGCAAGTACCCTTTGTGGTTCGTGTACGAATGTATGTCCGGTTAAAATTGATATTCACGACCAGTTGTATAAATGGCGTCAGGTTTTGGTAAAAAAAGGTCATACGCCAACTTCCAAAACTATTGCGATGAAAACCATGGCAACCGTTTTAGCGAATCCTACCGTATTTAATTTGGCTGGAAAATCGGGAAGATTTGTAATGAAAAATATTCCCGGATTAGTGAATAATAAAATGAACAAATGGTACGACCAGCGCGAAATGCCAGAAGTTCCCGAGGAATCTTTTAGAGAATGGTACAAGAAAAATTCAAGGGAGTCTAAAGCGAAAAAAGATGAGTAGTAAAGCTGAAATTTTAAATAAAATAAAACAAAGTCAGCCGAATCTAGCTGCTGAATTGCCTGATTTAAATGTTTTGGGTTCTGATCAGTTTGATGTTTTGGAAATGTATAAAACAGTATTAAGAAATATTGGTGGAAATCCGATAGAAGTGGCTGATTATAGTGAAGCAATAGCTTACATCAAAAATAATTATCCACTTGAAAAACGTATTATAACGACAATTCCGGAGCTTTCTGAAATCGCTGTTTTAGATTGGACAAACGACGATCCGCATTCACTTAAAGATGTGGAATTAACGATTATAAACGCGCATTTTGGAGTAGCTGAAAATAGTGCACTTTGGGTAACAGATGATATTCTAGGGCAACGTGTTGCGCCTTTTATAACACAATATTTGGCTATCATAGTAAATAAAAAAGACATTATTCCGACAATGCACCAGGCTTATGACAGAATTGGAAATCAGGAATATGGTTTTGGAACTTTTATCGCCGGACCATCAAAAACGGCTGACATTGAACAGTCATTGGTTTTAGGTGCGCATGGCGCCAGAGGACTTACGGTTTTTCTAAAAGATTAATTTTATTATTTTAAATTGGAAATAAGGCAAAGTTAGAGTGAAGAGATTCAGTTTCTTTATTCTGATGAATATGATAAAAACAAATACTGCCTTCCTAATGAAAGACAGTATTTCTGTATTCTTTCTTTACTTTATCATTAATTTTTTGTTTACTACTTTTCCTTCCCCTTCAATTTTTACACAATAAACTCCAGCGGGAAGGTTCTCTACATTTATGTCTTCAGCATCACTGCTCTTTTCAATATTTTTCACAAGCGTCCCTGCGTTGTTATAAATTTTAATTGCATATTGATTGATTTCAGCTTTTATATGAAAAGTATTGGAAGCTGGATTCGGATAAATGAGATTTCCTTGATCAATATCCTCTTCCTGTGGTTGAACTAAAGATTTTTTAGCTGTTGATGTACCATCTCCCCAAGTAAAAGATTCCCATACTGCAATTTCTGCTTTGTCACAAATAACAGGGCTTGTTCCGTTCATGGAACATACATATTTTCCATTATTACCCTTCAGTGCTACTTTCCAATCACCAACATTTATGAAAGTAAAAGATTCAGAAGCACCAATTGTTGTTTTATTGCAGATCATCGATGATGTACCATTTTCTGAACTTACATACAGATTATTAGAACCTTTCAATGCAATTTTTCCTGCTCCTGCATCTACAACCTGAAATAGTTCCCATCCCGCATATGTAGATCGAGTGCATGTCATTGGATTGCTATTTCCTTCAGTACTTACGTATTTGTCATTATTACCTTTAAGCCAGATTGTTCTTCCAATTGGTGGTACGGAAGGAACAACAGTTGTGTACGGTGTAACCGTATTGATCAATGTCGTGTTTGCTGTAAAACTTGAAGTACCAAACATACTCCATTTACTTTGAATTACAGATGAAGAATCATAATGAATGTCTGGTGCAGGATTGGTATTTCCTTGATAATAACCCCAATTTTCAACTGGACTGTCAACACGTTTTACCTTATATGCCCAATTAGACCAAGAAGCATTAAGTGCATTTAGACCTCGCAGATATTTCTGCCACAAGTCTGGAAAATTCCAGAAGTTAAATTCTCCTGCCAATACAGGAACGTTCCAGTTATTCTGATGATTAGCAATATCCAGTAAAATAGCATCTATGAAGCCACTCTGAGAATTGTAGTTGGTTTTATCTTCGTTATAATTATGAACTTGATAAAGTACGTTAGTCCATCCATATGTTGATGGCGGTTCTACAAATGAGAATCCCGGAAAAGCACCAATGGAAATAATATGATTAGCATCAATTGCTCTAATCTGCTGGTATAATGTATTATAAAACTGACTGATAGGATAAAGGGTTTGATTACTGCTAAGTGGCTCGTTCAGTAGATCATAAGCTGCTACCGCCGGATTAGTTTTATAGCGGTTTGCAAGTGCTTTCCATAAATTTATTGTCATTTGCTGAGAAGTAGCATCAGTCCAATAATTATTAATATATGCCTGACCGCTGGTAATAAATCCATTTATTCCACCAGGTGCTCCATGCAAATCTAAAATCACGTACATTCCTCTGCTGCTACATTGTGCAATAACCCAGTCTAATTGAGTAAAACCGTTTGTTTTTATTGTACCGTCATTATTCATAACTTCCATCCAGTAGAAGGGAACTCTGACCATGTTCATTCCCATATTTTTAATATTATTAAGGTCAGTTGTTGTAATCCAGGTGTTTTGAAAACCATCTAGAAGTGTGTCTGCTGCTGCAACGCCAAATCTATCATAAAGACTGTTTCGTACCGCTATATCATCTTCCATATACAGATTAAATTCAGCGATAGACCAGTAGTTAGCTGAAGCAGTACCGGTTTGTGTAATTTTCACATACCGTTTGTAATATATGTTTGGTAGCTGAAGAAAAACATTTTCGGTGGTAGCTGTACCTGACACTGCTGTTTCCCAAGATATTGAATCATCTGAAACTTCGATTTTGTAACCGCGAGCATAGTCTCCGGTAAATCCTGCTGCTTCAAATGAAATCCTATTAAAGATCGATTTTTTTCCCAAATCAACTGTAAAATACTGGTCCGGCGCTTGTGCCTGGCCACTACTCCATCTTGTGGTAAGATTACGGTCGAAGACATTTTGAACATTTGTTCCCGCATATGTTGAGAAAGCAGTGGCTGTCCATTGGCTTCGATTAAGGGAACCTGTTCCAAGAGGTCCCATCCAGTACTCCATGCTGAGCCACGAACCCAGATTGGTTCCTCGCAGATTGACTATAGCTCCAGTTCCGTTATTCTTGCGGATAACTGTTCCATTTGTTTTTAAAAAGTCAGCACTGGTTAACGCTTGTGAAAAAGCGGAGCTGTTAAATATCAGATATAACAGGACAGCGGATAAAATTTTTAGTTTCATACTCTTTTGTGGTTATTGGTTAGTAAAGTTTTAATCCAGAGGGCAAAAAAGTCACTATAATCCAAAAAACTATAGTGACTTTTTTTATTAATTATTCAGGATTTGGTTAGTATCCTGTGTTTTGCTTAAAGCTAGGATTCAGCCTAATTTCACGCTCTGGTATCGGAAAAAGCAAATGTTTTTCTGATACATTATAAGATGATGCCGGAGGAGTGATATTTACAGGATAATAATATTTTTGCGGATTTGCTTTAATATTTTCTCCCTGTGCTTTCAGTACCTGTATAGCTTTGCCTGTTCGAACCAGATCCAGCCATCGTTTATTTTCAAAAGCAAGTTCAATCCTTCTTTCCTCTTGTATAAGATCACGCAATTGAGTCTGGTCACTTATTGTTATAGGAGTCAATCCAGTTCTTGGATTTGCATGGACCTGATTAAGGTATGTAAGTGCTTGAGGTTTTCCTTGCTCATTCATAGCTTCCGCTAGAAAAAGTAATACTTCTGCATAGCGGTAAACCGGCCAGTCATTATTTGTATTTGGTGCAATTGCTGCTCCTGTTACGTATTTTTTGATGTAAGGAATATTGTTATATCCTTCACCAGTATAAAAAGCAATTGATTTTGCTTTACGAAGATCGCCTGGCTGATATGCTGCAATCAGTTCAGGAGAAGGAGTATTCCAACCTGCATAAGTATTACTGCTTCCGCTCGGAAAACCAGGAATAACACCAGGATCTGCTAAAATAGGCAGGAAATTATAAGCAAAATTACTTGCAGCATTAGCTGTCGGTTCGTCCAAATATTGAATTTCGAAAATTGATTCAGCATTGTTCTTATTTGCAGGATCATATAGTGCAGCATAATCTCCAAGTAAAGAATAGCCTTGGACTTTTAAAAGTGCAGCTTCTGCTTCAGGCCATTGTTTCAATGTAATATGAACATTGCCTAATAGTGTATATGCTGCGCCATTTGCAACAAACCCAGCGTCCTGTGAGGCTTTTGTTGGAAGTAATGAAGCTGCTTCGGTTGCATCTGCGATAATTTGTTTATAGATGTCCTCTACAGGGCTTTGCGGGGTAATTGTTTCACCATACGAAGTTGGGGGAACTAAAGTCAATGGAACACTTCCAAAGTAATTCACAAGATCGAAGTATGCGAAAGCTCTTAAAAATAATGCCTGACCTTTGTAATTGTTTTTCTTGGTCTGGTCAAAATCAGCCGCATCAATTTTACTTAAGATTTGGTTGGCACGTCCTATTATAATATAATCATTTTGATATTTATTACTTACTCCTCCGCCATTTGAATCGTCGATAAATTGATCTACATATTCGCGGTCGGCATAACCTCGATTGTTATAATTATAAATAAACACTGTATTATCTGACCTCATTTCGCCCATTGCCCATGCACCAAAGTCAGCAAGTCCTGTTCCGTATAGATTTCTTAACGGTACATACATTCCAACAGTAGCTAATTTAAAATCAGTCTCTGTTTTATAGAAATTCTCAGCTGAGACTACCGTTTCTGGCAGTTTATCCAAAAAATCTTCAGAGCATGATGCTGAAAGCATCAATACTGAAACTGCGATTAATATTTTAATTTTCATGCTATATTTTTTTTTAGATTTATTCATTAAAAGTTGTAGTTTAGACCCATTGCTAATGTTCTTGGAACTGGATATGTTGTATTATCAACCCCTGAGAAAAGACCAGCACCTGCTGAAACTTCAGGATTATTTCCCGGATATTTTGAAAACACATAAGCCTGTTGAATAGATAGATATAGACGAAGACCTTTTAAATAATCTGCTCCGGCATTGTTGAAACTATAGCCCAGAGTGATATTTTTGATAGTTAGGTAGCTTCCGTCATACATCCATTTTGAACTTGCCCAATCTCTTTCAGGTCCTGTATTCCCTGATGCTTTTCCGTATTTTCCGTCACCAGGATCTGCCTCAGATTTCCATCTATTCGCAACATCAGTAGTCACATTAAATGTACCATCAAGATTTGCTGTAAATCTTTCAGCAGTATTTATAATTTTATTTCCATACGCTCCCTGACACACAACAGTAAAATCAAAATCTTTGTAATTCATCGTGCTGGTAAATCCAAGGTTAAATTTAGGAGCTGTATTTCCAAGGACAGTTTGGTCTTTTGAATCATTTGTTACAACACCATCACCATTAATATCTTTATATTTAACACTTCCTACACTTGCACCTTCATGTTTTGGAGATGAATCATACTCCGCCTGTGTTTCGTAAATTCCATCCCATTGAAGACCATATAGCTGCCCTAATGGCTGCCCTACTTGTGTAATAGTCATATCACCGTAGATAGCTGCGTTTGCTGTTCCCAAAGCAAGAGCTTTGTTTCTGTTAAAAGAAATATTAAAATCGGTTGTCCATCTGAACGGACCGGTAAAATTGACTGTTGAAACTGAAAACTCATGTCCCCAGAATTCAATTTTTCCTATGTTTGTTGTATAGTTAAAAAATCCAGATGAAATTGGAATGTCAACAGAATACAACAAATCATCAGTTGTTTTCTTGTAATAATCGTAGTTAAAGCGAATACGGTCATTAAAAAAGTTTATATCAATTCCGGCATCGAACTGTTCTGTTGTTTCCCATCCAAGTTCATTATTATTAAGTCCAGCGATACTGCTTCCACTCAATAGTTGGTTGTTGAACGGATTATTTGTAGCTACAACATTAGCATATTGAAGATAATTCCCTATATTATTATTTCCTGTAACACCGTAACTTGCACGAAGTTTTAAAAATGATAAAGTGTTATTTTTAGGAATAAACGACTCTTCTGTAGCAACCCATCCTACAGATGCAGATGGAAAATTACCCCATTTATTATCAGAACCGAATCTTGAAGAACCATCACGTCTGATTGCTCCAGAGAATAGATATTTATTTTTATAATTGTAGTTTAATCTTGCCACAAGTGAAGCAAGACTCCATTCTTGAATATCAGTGGATCCTTTAATAGTTTTAGCAGCATTTAAAGTCTCTACCCTGTTATCAGGAAATCCTGAACCTGTCATAGAAGCACTTTCAGAATGGGCTGCCTGAGTTGTATAACCTACCAGTGCATCAAAATTATGACTTCCTATAGATTTTTCATATAAAAGTGTATTTTCCCACAACCATGAGTATGCGAATTGATTAGTGTGAGCACCGCTGATACGTGACGCATCGGCTTCATTTGGTGGATTAAAAATACTTCCTGCAGTTGAAGGCGAGAAAAAATCACTTACTGAATTCCCAAGATCTACTCCAATATTTGATTTAAATGTAAGACCCTTTACTAATTTTGCTTCTATAAAAGCATTTGATAAAAGCCCCACGTTACTTGATGTATTCTTAATAATCTGAACCTGATTATACCAGTTTGGTGATGCGGCAGTTCCATATTCCCAACCCACAGTGGTAGGAATTGTTCCATCTGCATTTTTATATGGTGCAAGAGGTGATGTTAATAATGCAGATTGTATAATACTTGGCGAGTTGTACCAAATACCGTCACTTTGAGGAGTCTTATTATGTGTATAAGTAGGAGCCGCATTAACTCCAATTTTTACCTTATCGTTAAATTTATATTCAGAATTCATTCTTACAGAAATTCTATCATAGCTTGAATTTAGTAAAACACCTTCTACTTTATTATAACCTCCAATAATAGATGTACTGAACTTTTCACCTGAAGAAGAATAGGTAATTGAGTAATTGGTAATTGGAGCATCACGCGTAACAGCTTTAAGCCAGTCAGTTCCTTCTCCATATTGTTGTGGATTAGCATATTCTGGTGCGACAGGCTGCCCTCTTTCAATAGCGATTTCTTTTTTAAATTGGGCAAACTGTTGTGCATTCATCATATCAGGTAAACCATTTGATGGTATTGACTGAACACCAGTATAAATAGATACTGCAAACTGACTTTTGCCCGCTTTTGCCTTTTTTGTTGTTATAAGTACAACTCCATTTGATGCTCTTGAACCGTAAAGAGACGTGGATGATGCATCTTTTAATACTGTAATCGTTTCGATTTCATCAGGATTGATATTTGCAAGATTCCCTTGTAAAGGAAAACCGTCAACAACATAAAGAGGGTCACTTCCTGAAGAAATTGATGCAGCACCACGAATTCTCATTGTCATTCCTTGGCCAGGTATACCTGAATTCTGCGTAATTTGCACTCCGGCAAGTTTTCCCTGTAGTTTTTGTGTCAGCTGTGGAACCGGCTGATCTTTTAAGGTAGCAGCACTAAGTGTCTGTACAGCTCCGGTAACATTTTTTTGCTTTTGCGTACCATAAGCAACAATTACCACTTCATCAAGTGATTTTGTGTCTGGAGACATTATAATTTTCAAGGAGTTACTACCTGAGACTTTAATTTCCTGACTTTGAAATCCTAAGAAAGAAAATACCAATGTGCTTCCAGCTGGAGCAGCTATAGAAAAATTCCCATCAAAATCTGTTGAAGTACCTCCTGCGTTTCCTTTTACAGCGATGTTAACTCCAGGAAGAATTTCTCCTGTTTTGTCTTTTACATTTCCTGTGATGTTACTATTCTGCGCAAACGCATTGGCAGCTGCAAAAAATAGCAGTAGCAATCCGTAAAAATACTTTTTAGGTATTGGCAATGATTTTAGCATAATAAATTGATTGGTTAGTTAATAAAAAGTTAGTTTGTAATTATAATTCAATATTAAACGAAATCGTTATCTTAGGTGTCCTGTACTGTTATGAGATGGTTAAAAAAAACTTAAATTGCTTAATTTTAAAGGGCTTTTAAACAATTTTCTATGATTTTTATAAAGAAAAATCGCCTTGAAATTTCTTCCAAGGCGACAGTTTTTGAATGTATATTTTCTAGTTTGAATGCATTTCCTTCAGTTGCTCATCTAATCGAAATGCAGCGTGCACTTTTTCGACAATATTTTCTTGATTTAGATTAAATTCAATAGATTGTCTGATATCATTGGAAGAAGATCCTAACTGCACAGAATAAGTACCTTTTTCGGCAATCCAAGCGTTTTTATTTTCAACAAATGACGCAAGATCTTTTATCTTTAATATCAAAGAAACTGTCTGAGAATCCCCAGGCTTAAGAATATTTGTTTTTGCAAAACCTTTAAGTTCATGAGTAGGTTTATCAACCAGAACCGCTGGTGCCGATAGATAAAGCTGAACAGTTTCTTTACCTGCTTTTGAGCCAGTATTTGTAACTGTTACGCTCACTGTAACTTCGTTTTCAAATGTTGTAGAAGATAATTTTATATTTGAATATTTAAAATCTGTATATGATTTTCCATAGCCAAATTCATAGGATGTTTTTACACCATAAGTATTAAAAAATCGATACCCTACATATATTCCTTCTTCATAAGAAACATCTTTTGGATTTGATGCGGGAGTTCCTAACCAGTTTGCTGCTGAAGGATGATTATTATAATCGTTTACAAAAGTCATTGGGAGTTTTCCAGATGGATTAACTTTTCCAGACAATATATCGGCAACAGAATTACCTCCTTCTTGTCCTGGAAGCCATGCTACAACAATACCGTCAACTTTATCTTTCCAGCTTGCAGTTTCAATTACGCCGCCAATATTTAATATTACGATCACTTTTTTATTTTGTGCATGAAAAGCCTTGGAGACTTTGTTTAATAAAGAGATTTCATCCTGGGCCAGATAGAAGTCTTCACTAATTTGGCGGTCAGCATTCTCGCCAGAGTTTCTTCCGATTGTTATTATGGCGATATCACAGGTATTTGCTTTTTCCTTAATTACAGAGTTCTCAAGTTCAAGTTCAGGCATTTTTTTTGGAACTGCCAGAATACCACCCGATTTTTCACGGCGTTCGCTTTCTTTTTTTGCCTCGTCCTGAACAAAAGGAATATATAGATCAGCAAGTTTTTGATCAATTTTGTAATTTGCATTTTTCAAACCGTCAAGTAATGATACAGAATAAGCTTCGTTTACATCACCACTTCCAGTACCTCCAGAAATAAAGTTATAAGATGTAATTCCAAAAACAGCGACCGGAAGATTGCTTACAGAATATGGAAGTGCATTATTTTCATTTTTCAACAAGACCATTCCTTCTGTTGCCGCTTGTCTTGTGATAGCAGCATGTGCTTTAAGGTCAGGACTGTTATTGTACTTATATTTTTTAAAGACAGGCGATTTAATAATAGTTTCCAATATTCTTCTAATACTATTATTTACAGAAACACTAGAAATTGTTCCGTCTTTTATTGCCTGAACAAGTTTTTCATGCTGTAATTTCATACCTGGCATCATCAAGTCATTTCCTGCTTCAATTTGCGCTATTACATTACTTGCAGTTGTTCCTATGCTTTCAAAACTTTCATAACCACCAAACCAGTCGCTCATTACAAAACCTTTAAATCCCCATTCTTCACGCAGAATATCACTTAAAAGGTCTTTTCGTTCTGATGTATAAGTTCCGTTTACTTTGTTGTAAGAAGACATTACAGTCCAGGGTTGTGATTTTTTTATGGCCGTTTCAAATCCTCTAAGGTATATTTCCCTCATTGCCCTTTGGCTGATATGTTCATTGATTGAAAGTCGGTTCGTTTCTTGATTATTAGCTGCAAAATGTTTTATAGATGTTCCAACTCCGTTTGACTGGACACCTTTAATGTATGATGCTGCAATTTCACCCGCGATAAGAGGATCTTCAGAATAATATTCAAAGTTTCTACCATTCAAAGGATTCCTATGTATGTTAATTGCTGGAGCAAGAAGTATATCAGCTCCGTATTCTTTTACTTCATTCCCAATGGCTCTGCCTACCTCTTCAATTAATGTAGTGTTCCAGGTAGATGCGAGTGCTGTTCCCACTGGAAAAGCTGTAGCATAATAATTTTTAGGATCATTTGGCCTTTTAGGATCAAGTCTAATACCTGCTGGTCCATCAGCAAGAACAGCTGCCGGTATACCTAATCTTTTAATAGGAAAGGTACCTCCTGCAGCACCAGGCACAAGAAGCCTTGGTTGGTTATCTAAAGTTGCACCATGCATTTCTGATCCGAGCAGCATGCTAGCTTTCTCTTCAGGAGTCATGGCATTGATAACCTTGTCAATTGGATCTTTTCCAAGTTGTGGTGTCTTTTGAGCAATTCCTTGTAGATGGGATAGTACGGCAAAGAGAATAAATGCCTTTATCTTACCTTTAATCATATTTAAGTTTTTTGGGTTAGTAAAGCAGAAATCTTAAAATGGATATTGCAGTTAAAATTTCTGCAAAAATCCATTACTAAATTTCTTTTCCCCAAACTTATTTAGAACTTTCAGGAGTGCCGTCCTGTAGTGTACTGTAATTAAAGTATAATCAGGAAATCAGAGCGAATTACGTTCGATATAATTAAACGGATTTTTTATATTTTCTTTTTTATTTCCTAATACCATATTAGCTGCCGTAACTCCCATAGCGACAAAATCAGTACTGATAACCGTTATGTCAAGTAGTTCTTTTAATGGAGTTTCATTATATGAAATAATTCCTAGATCTTTTCCTAATACAAGTTTATTAGAGCGCACCTGACGTAGTAATTTCACAAGATCTCTTTCCTGAATAGCAATATAAACATCTTTACCTGTAAATTCCATTCCTTCATAAATTTCCTCCATAACCTCAAAATCCAGATCATGTTCATGACAGAACTGAAGAAATCCGTTAAGAATTCTGCGTGGATATGGGTTTACTGATTTGGTGGGATAAACCAGAATGATTTTATCGTATTTTTTTAATTTTTCAAGCGCTTCTCCTAGAGCATTATAGATATCGTCTTTAAAATCCTGATAAATGGTACTGTATTTTCCTTTGATAATTGGTTTTGAATTGTCAAGAATCAAAAGTTTTTCCTTCGGAATTTTCTCTATTACTTTAAGAACTTCATCAGTATAACTAACATGGTTTGAATTTTTATCTCTAAAATGAGGCATGATCACATAGTAATCATATGCACCCAGACTTTCCTCTAAAGCATTTATAAAGAGTGATTGATCGCAATGATAGATATAAAGATTCACATGAGCATTAATGCCGATAGTATCTACAAAAGAATTATAGACCTCCATTTTATAGGTACTTGGCTTATTGACAAGAAAAAAAATGTTCAGTTTTGAAATCAAATCTGTTTTAGTAGTATAGTACCCTTTTCCATGTACGGATTCAATTACTTTTCGATCCTTAAGTGTTTTATAAGCTTTTTCAACTGTATCTCTTGAAAGGTAGCAAGATTCACTCAATTCGTTTATAGATGGAATTTTTTCTCCTACTTTTATTTTCCCTAATATAATGTCATTTATGATAGAGTCTACAATCTGCTTGTATTTAGGAACTCTTGAGTCTTCATTAATTTTAATTTCTATCTCTTTCATAATCGTAATATTTCAAGAATGAAGTTAACATTCTTATTGTAGTTTGCGCAAAAATATGCTTTAAACTTTTGAGTTATCAGGGAAATAAACATAAATTTTTATTTTTAATGGAAAAAAGCGGTTTGTCACATGACAAACCGCTTTTACATAAATGTTTTATAAGAATTATATCTTAACGACTAATTATTTTATACGTTTTTACTGCTTTTGAAATATATTAGGATATTTACGAATAAAGTAAGTAGCCGTACAGCTCCAAGCATGACAATAACTATTCATAGGATAAAATCCATAAGGTGAAAGTTTTTCATTAGTTGGATCGTAAACTTCCCAGAATGTATCTGCTCCTTTATTTACCATTCCTCCCCAGTAAGTCTCGACTATAGATTTGGCATCATTTGTAAGACCACAATTTATTAATGCCTGAACATAATAATGATACATATATGGAGCTCCTGGTTTAACTGCCTCATTATACTTTTGAAGGTTTGCTAGAACTTTCTGGTTCTCATTATCTTTTAGGACACCCGCAAGAACAAGCCAAGATTGTGAAGCATAAGAAACCTGATGAGAAGCGCCACTTACAAAGAGCCCAAGTTTTTTCTCAAATAATTTTGTTTTTGCACCATTTGACATTTTTGTTATTAATCCAGAAAGTTGGTTAACCTCTTTTTCCTTTCCTATCATCTTTGCTAATGCTAAAGTTTCTTTCATGGAATAAATCATTATACCCTGCAACGATGCCTGCCTGTCTAGCTTATCATTCCAGTCAACAAAAAGCCACCATCCATCTTTTGCAGCCTGCGCTGCATTAAATACACCATCTTTATCAAGATATTTTGAAATATTGTCCATCTGACGTTTAGCAACTGGCCATAAATCTTCGGCAGTCTCTTTATCTCCGGTAGCACCCAAATATTCTTTTAAAGCAACATTATAAAGCAATGAATAATCAAATAAAAAGGGAGATTTTTCCTGAGCATGTGGTACTGGGGTTTCAAATACATTGCTGTATAAAAAACCATCTTCTTGCGCAAGCCCTGCTAATAAATACAAACAACGTTTTGTGAGAGTATGTTCTTTAAAAGAATACATATTTGCTTGAGATTCAAGAACCACGTCTCCTATCCATAATCTTCTATCACGTTTAGGTCCGTCCTCAAAAACAGTCTGCATGCATTCTTTAAGCGTATTTAGTGCTACCTTATCTATTTTTGAAAATATCTCAGGTGTTGTTGAAGCTAATGGAGCTGGTAAGGAAGATACAGATGTTGTTGCTTTGATAAAGCAATCATTTAATACAAAATCGAAATAAGGCGAACTACCCAATACCTCTATTTTAACATATCTGAAAGCCAATCTTCTTGGAATTGTTATAGTTGCAGGAAATTCTGTAACTGTAACTACTTCGTCTTGTAGCCAAGCTCTGCTCAGACCTCCAGTATATGGGTCAAATGGCACAGAAACTTCAGAAGGTACTTCACCAAATGTAAACTTTAAGCGTACTGGAGCATCGGCAGTACTATTCAATGTTTGCAATGAAAATGTAAAATAACCGGTAAGGTGCTCTCCAAAATCTATCACATTTCCAGACTGTTTTTTAAGAGATGTTGTATAAAGTGTCTGTATGTCTTTTCCTTTTGTTGTTTTATATCCCTGAAAAGCACTTGCATCGGCAGTAATATCTGCCAGTGAAACTGGATATTTCAATTTTTCTACCAGCTTTGGTTGATTATCTTTAGCTATTTTGAGCCATTTATCACGTGTTTGTGTATTATAAAAGTCTTGGGCAGAGAGCTGTGATGCAAAGAGTAAAACAAATGTGGAAAGGATAATTTTTTTTAATTGCTGATTCATAGTAAAAATGGTTGTTAGATAATAGTATTATTAATAACTGCAATATTCTAAAGGATGTTCCATAAAAATATACAACATCTTTTGCATCTTAATTTCTCAAATATAAAGTAAGATAGGATATCAGCTGTCCTGTAGTATGCTGTAAAACCTTCTTTTTTCAAGTAAAGATGAAATATTTTTGCTGTCACAAGATTACCTGTATCAAAGTGAAATATCTATATCGAAAAAAAAGGTGGTCAATTGAGATCCCATCAATTCAACAAAAAAACCGTAACAGACTAAAAAAAAGTCTTTACGTTTTTTTTTATTTCTTAGTAAAACCTTTTCTGGTCATTTCTCCCCAACCTTTGGTTCCCATAATTTTTTCTTTATAACCAACTAAAGCTGCATAAACTGTTAGTGGATGAAAGTAAATTGGTTCTATGAAAGCTGCTATTAAAAGTTTAAAAAAATCGGTTTGCTTTGGGTATTTATGATAAGAGCGCTCTTCATTATATAACGCTATCACAGAAAACATTACAGCAAAAAAGTAAACAAAAAGAACCAACAATACGAAAAAATGCCAGTTGAGTAAACCCATCACAATAAATACAAATGTTATTACAAGACCTATAAATTCTATCCCGGGAGCCAGGAATTCAAATAATGTCCAGTACGGTACACTAATCATACCCAACAATTTATATTTAGGGTTCAGAAACATTTTTCTGTGCAAGCTAAGCGTTTCAATAGTTCCTCTCATCCAGCGGCTGCGCTGTTTCTTGAAAATTTTAAAATCTTCAGGTGCTTCTGTCCAGCAAAGCGGATCTGGTATATAACTGACTCCGTACGGTATTTTACTCTCTAACATATAACGGCGCATTCTTACCACCAGTTCCATATCCTCTCCAACTGTTTTTGTACTATAACCGCCCGCCAATAAAGCGATCTCTTTGTCAAATGCACCAAATGCCCCACTTATAAGCAATAGACCATCTAGCCTGCTCCATGCCATTCTTCCCAGAAGAAATGCCCTTAAGTATTCTAAAACCTGTATTCTTGGGAGCATCTTATCCGGAATATTTACCTCAACCAAACGACCGTTTTTAATAACACATTGGTTCGCTATCCTGACTACGCCTCCGGTTGCTATAATACGTTTACCGTGAGATTCCAGAAAAGGTTTTGCCAGCTTGAGCAACGCATCTTTATCCAGAATACAATCAACATCAATACAAACCACATATTGATTCTGGGCGATATTAAGTCCGACATTCAGCGCGTCAGCTTTACCTCCATTTTCTTTATCTACAACAATCAATTTTTTGAAAGCGGCATTTCTGGAAGCATAAATTCCTCTAACTTTTTTAGTTTCTATTTTTGGATGAATATCAAGTTCTGTCAACAGAAGATCGTACTTTTTAATCAGGATTTCCATAGAATTATCCTTACTCCCATCGTTGACTACTATAACCTGATAATTATTGTAATTAAGGGAAAGCAGCGATTTTACATTTTCTTCAATTGTAAAACCTTCGTTGTAAGCAGGAGCAATTAGGGAAAGACTTGGCGCAAATTCACTTGTCAGAAGTACATCATAATCAACAAAACTATTTTTTTTAAGATATTCTCTAAGCTCTCTGGTAGAAAGGTGTGCCAATATTAGATAAGAAGACATAATTAATACCGCATAACCAATTATGAGGAAAAGATATTCCTCAAAAAACAGTGATAGTTCAGTAGTAACAAAAGTCATTTGTTGATTCTATTTTACGGTTAATATCTGCAGTAGGTTTTGTGCTTCGTACTTTATTAATGTATTTGGAGCATTGGCAACCAGCTTTGTTACGTAAGGAATTTTTTGTGTCAGTTTAAGCTCTTTTATAAGCTTAAGTCCAAGTGCTATAACTGTTGTATTTTGAGATTCAAGCAATAACTCAACCCCTTTAGTATCACCAATATCATGCTTTTTGAAAGCATTTATAATATTGATCTGCGTCCAGTCATCAATAGGATAAGAATACTTTATGAGATAAATTATACTTTTTGTACCTCCAAGCTTTATAGCGGCATTTACAGCGGTGATTTTTAAAATTTTATTTCCGCCTTGAGATGCTTTTATGATCCTGTCAAAAGCGTCAGCACAATTTATTTCTGATAATTCTGTAATTCCCTTGCATTTTACTTCCCACCTCAGACTCCTGAGTTTTTTGAAGGAGTCTTTTATCAATCCTGAATCTTTGTAAAACCGCTCTAGTTTTTCGGCATAATTTCCTTCATAATTTTTATGAAGATTCATAATCGAATCTATCAGAACTTCCCTGAAAAAAGTATTATTCATAAGTCGGTGAAAATTTTCATCCTTTTTCACTTCAGAAAATGGCATATCCTGAAAAACTACCGAAAACATTAAATTTTCAATTATTTTATTATAATCTGTAAGCCGTCTGTTTCTTCTAATATTCCTGCTTCGGCTACTAATAATTAATACGTAAAGAATAATAGATGTTATAATAAACAAGCCTATTGACAGCATTAAAAAAGGTTCTACCCAGGTTCCACTCTTATAAAGTTCCCACAGTTTCATATCAGAAGCGTTTTGTTAGGATAACCTGAACATTGAATCTATTTCTGAATTCATCAGGTAAGTATTCTTCGTACTCATAAAGAAAAACAGGTCTGACAAAAAAGGAATTACCAAGACGATGTTGGTATTGTATACCAGCTCTGTAGGACTTTAAAGGCTGGGTCAGGCTATTATAAAGATAAAGATAGGGTACATTACCATATTGCAGTTCTAATCTTATGATCCTTTCTTTTTCGTCATTTGTGTTCTGAAAGCTCAAAACATGAGAAAATAGTTCGTTTGCCGTATCGTAATAAGGTCGGTATGCAATTGTATTGACACCAATATGATAGGCCAATTGTCCCGTTAGTAAGGTTACATCGTCTGCTTCAAAATGCATGTATCGAACTCCCAAGGCATAATCAAATTTTTTATGTGGAACGAAATAATATTCAACACCCGCTTTTGCTACAGGAAACACTGTCTCTCCTGTTGAAATACCTCCATTTACATACAAATAATTCTTTTTAGCAAAAGTTTGATAATAGTCTGCTTCAAACAGCATTTGCGTATCACCATTAACATGACCAACATTGGCACGACCCACAAGTGCTGATTTAGTAAACTTATGAGAATACTCGACATAACCATAATGTAAAGGTGATTGTCCCGGATTTGATGTAGAAATATTTAAATAGGAAGCCGCTATTGCATTTTTTGCCTTTTGCCCAATCAGTGTTCTCACTCCTCTAAAAGCCTGAGTACTGTTATCGGTAATCGATACTTCTTCGATAATGGCCAAAGCTTCTTCATTGCGATTTAATTTTTCCAGACAATTTACTTTTATCCTTAAAACATCAAGCGAATTTGGTTCTATTACTAAATACCGATCGCAATACGTAATACACTTCTCGAATTGTTCTGACCAATAGTACGTATTTATAATCGCCAATAAAGCATCGGGACTTGGATTAGTCCGGTCTGCCATAGGTGCTAAAATTTTGACAGAAGTATTATAATCTTTTTTCCAGCTATAAATACGTCCGGTGAAAATTTTTATTTCTTCATTCTCAGGAAATTTTGCACTTAAAGGTTCAACAAGTGAGAGTGCGGCATCATAGTTACCTTTTTCTACTTCGCGCTTTGCGCGTCCCATAACCTCATCAATAGTATTTTCCTGTGCCAGTACGACAGGAGAAATAAGCAGCAGGAAAATTGTATAATATAGCAACTTCATTAAGCACGTGTTTTTAGTAATTTATTAATTCTCACTAAAAGCACGGCAGGACTCACGGGTTTCGCAATGAACTCGTTTGCCCCAAGATCAAATGAATCTAGTTCTGTTTGCTCGACACCTGAAGAAGTAAATATAATGATCGGAACATCAGAACCTATAGTCTCTCTAACATATTGAGTAATTTCCATTCCGCTTATGCCGGGCATGTTGATATCCGTCAGGATTAAATCATAATTATTTGTTTCAATTGCATCTAATGCTTCTTTTCCATCAGAAAACTGGTCAACGGTAAATCCCTTAGACTCCAGGAAAAAGGATAATGATTTACGTAGAATATCATTATCTTCAGATAAAATGATTCTCATAGGTTACTTGATTTTGAGGCAAATTTGATTTTAAAACTTTTGGTTATAACGTAAAGCTAGAGTATATTTCTCTCTTTTCATAGCTCATTTAGAATTTTAACTACTTCATTAACGCCACATTTTAATAGATTCATTTGATTTCCAGCTTCAGAAGTGAAATGTCCCATTGTAGCTTCTTCCTCAATAATAGATAAAGAATGACTAAGATCCGCAAGCATAAACATGCCTACACTAGACTTCATGTTATGCGATAGTTTCTTTACTTTATCATAACTTTCACTATTGAATGCTTCTTCTAATTGCTCAAACTCAGCCGGAATTTTTTCTATAAAAAGTGTTATCATTTCTTTTTTAAACGCCGGATCACCAAATGCCATCTCATCTAAGTAAGAAAAGTCTATTTTTCTTTTCTTTACAGCATGAAGATCTTTGTTCATTACTGTTTTTATAGCCTTTAATAGTACTGCCTGCTTAAATGGTTTTGGCACATATCCATCCATGCCTACATCAAAACAACGTTCCTGCTCACCCACCAACGAGTGTGCCGTCATTGCAATAATCGGAATCGATAAATTCATTTCATTCCTTATATATTCTGTAGTTTGGTACCCATCTTTAACTGGCATTTGAAGATCCATCAGCACCAAATCATATTTGTTTTTAGATAACAATTCTATTCCTGCTTCACCGTGTTCGGCAATATCCAATTCAAAACCAAAATTTTGAATAACACTTCTTACCAATTTCTGGTTTAAAAAATTATCCTCGCAAAGCAGAATTTTAAGTTTCCCTAGTTTATTTTCTGAAATTAATTCGACCGCTATCTCATCCTGTGTTACTTTTTTATAATGAAACACAAAGAAAAACTCTGAACCTCTGTTTTGTTTACTTTTTACCTGAATTTCACTTCCATGCAACTCAACCAATTGCTTCACAATATTGAGACCAAGCCCTGTACCGCCAAATCTTCTCGTGGTGCTTTCTTCCGCTTGTTTAAAGCGTTCAAAAATAGTTACTAGCTTATCCTCCGGTATACCAATACCGGTATCTTTAACTGAAAACCGAAGCGAATAATGATCGTCTGTTTCATCAACTAATTTTACAGAAACCGTTACTTCACCTTCTTCTGTAAATTTCAAAGCATTACCTGTCAGATTAACCAATATCTGGTTTAATCTACCCTGATCACCAATTACTATGTCCGGCATATCGGCATCCAGGAAAAGATTGAATTCAATTTCTTTCGGAACCTTTACTTTTAGCAGTTTGTAAATATGTTTTAGCGTCTTTTTTAAGTTGAATGGCTGCGCTTCAATAACCAAATTACCTGATTCAATTTTAGAAAGATCTAAAATATCATTAATAATAAGAAGCAGATTTTCTCCGGCTATTTGTACACTTGAAATATAATCCTGCTGAACAGGATCCAATTTGGTTTGAGCCAGAAGATCTGTAAAACCAATTACAGCATTTAACGGCGTTCTGATTTCATGGCTCATGTTTGCCAAAAAACTATCTTTTGCAAATACTGCACGTTCTGCAATTTTTTTTTGCGCGTCGAGTTCAATATTTTTTGTTCTTAATTCTAATTGATTTATGACATGTTTTGCTACTATTGAAAGTGCATTACGTTGGTTTTCATTCAGATCTTTACACACATGATCTATAGCGCAAATAGTTCCTATATTATAACCATCTGGCGTTGTTAGCGGAACTCCTGCGTAGAATCTCACCTTAAAACCACCAACAACATTGGGATCATCTTTAAATCTGTCGTTTAAATGAGTATCGGGTATTTCAACCATATGTGAATCCATAATGGTATATCGGCAAAAGCTAATTTCTCGCGGTACCTCTGAAACTCCTATTCCTATCTCAGATTTAAACCACTGACGGCTTTCATCAATAAAAGAAATATGGGCGATGGGTACGCCACAGATATAGGAAACTAGTTTAGTTGCATCATCAAAAGCATGATCAGGTAAACTGTCGAGAATATTATAGCGTTTTAATGCGGCAAGACGCGCCAGCTCATTGTGCGGTATTGGTTCTTCTGTGTGGTCCATTTTAAAAGTAAAATGTATAAATATAAATAAATTCAACTAAAATTATAGCAACAAATTTAATCATGACAAATCACTTTAAGGGAAAACTAATTATTTTTTAGTTCCAAATACTTCTGAAATAGCAATCCACACTAACAATTTGCATCATGATTTCACAAATTTATATTGCGGCCTAATGATTAATTATCCAACTGAAAACAAGACAAATATAACTTTGTAATTTCTAATCAAACAACATATATTCCTTAAGAACAGGTATATATACTTAGTTGTTTTTTCAACTTAAGTGATACATTTGAAAGCCCCTTAAAATATTTTTTAACTAATTCATTTTGAACCAAAATTATGATCTCAGATTTCTTTGATACAAATAACTATTTCGTTGACAAAAAAAATAGTTTTCAGGAGCACTACAATGTTTATAACGACAAGCGCGAACGCATTGGCAGAATTAAACAAAAACTAACTGTAATACAAAAAGTACTGCGTTTAACCGTAAGCAAAACATTATTTCCTTTTTCTATTGAAATTAGAAGTGCCAATGGAGGTCTAGTAGCATCAATATTAAAAAAAGGTATCTTTTCAAAATCTCAAATTATTGTACAGGATGCTTCCGGAAAAAAAGTGGGAGTCATTGCTAAAAAATTAAATCGTTTTAAACCTGAATTTAAAATTCTAAATAATGCCAACGAAGTCATTGCCGAAATAGGCGATGTCTGGAAAAAATCTAATTTTATTATTAATGGCCCATCAGAAAACCAAATAGGTACAATTAATAATGATTGGAAAGGATCAATGAAAAATGTTCTCAGATCAGATAATAGCTATAATGTAAATATTGCGACCAACTATACTAATAAAGAAGAAAAAGTAGCAATATTATCTACCGCTATTGCTATAAACATGTTTTTTTAAACGAGGATAGTCGATACGTTTATCTTTTAGCACATAATAAGAAAGAGAATAGTAAAATACTATTCCCTTTCTTATGTTTAACCTCTGCGTAAAAAAGAAGACTAAAATTTAAAAGTAAGATTAGCCAAAAAATTAGTTGGAGCTTGCGGAGCACCCCACGTACTCCAATATTGTTCGTTACTTAAATTATTTAATTTTATTCCGATTCTCCAATTTGGTCGTTCATAAAAAACAGTCGCATTTAAAATAGTATAAGATGGAATATAGAAGGTATTGGCAGTAGACATATACGTCTCATCTACATAATTAGCTCCAAAACCTAAACCTATGCCTTTTAACTTGTTCTGGAATTTATAGGAAGCCCAAAAGTTCACCACATTTTCAGGTGCATCTGCTGCCTTATTTCCTTGAAAAGTAGTAGATTTTACAATCTTATTTTCATTGTATGCATATCCCGCAATAATATCTAAGCCTGCAATTGGATTGGCTATCAATTCAAAATCAAAGCCTTTACTTACCTGCTTTCCTCCTTGCTCATAAGTTAAGTCCGCATATCGCATTACGGCATTATCATTCGTAATGGTGTAATAACTGATTGTAGTGCTTAATTTCTTATTGAAAACTTCTGCTTTGATACCAGCTTCAAACTGATTTGCATAAAGTGGGTCTAAGATCAACTGTCCGCCATCAGGTTGATTTACGGGAGCAAGATTCTGAAATCCATTTAAATAATTCCCGAACACAGAAATCTGATCTTTAACTATTTGATACACCAATCCTAATTTAGGAGACAAAGAAGTTTGATTATAAGCTGGCGTAGTACCACTTTCTTTACGATCAAAATTATCTACACGTAAACTCAACATGGCAGAAAATCGGTCAGCGATACTGATAACATCAGAAACGTAGGCACTAAAAGTAAATTCTTCCCTGCCCGCTCTTATCGTTGGATTTCCCAGTACATCATCAATCTCTTTTTTTCTCACGGGAACAAAGTTCGTTGTCACATCAATTGTTCTAAAAGGAGCTACAGGAGTGGTAACAGTTGAAAATGTATCCGAATAATATCTGTAATTCACACCGGTTAGCAATTTGTGTTTTAGAAATCCGGTTACAAATTCACCATTAATATTTTCTTGTATGTTGGTATAATTACTTGATATCGGACCAAAAACGGTAGCACGCATGGTCACCGTTGTTGGTGAAGTCCAGGTTGGCAAAGCCTGATAACTATACTCCACGTTTTCACTTACATAAGAAAATAAAGTAGTCGATTTCCAACTATCATTGATTTGATATTCTCCCTGTACAAAAGCTTTTGCTGATGATGATTTAGCGTCAGCATCATCGTGAACTAATGCTTTTTTATAATCCAGTTTTATATCAGCAGGATTTGTTATACCGGATGCAGCAGTTGCATTAGGGTACAAAGGTTTTGTGTTATTCGTACTAAACAACTCCGCATCGATATTAAAGGTAAGTTTCTCTGATGCTTTATACGTAATGCTTGGCGTGAATTCGAGAGTATTGTTGAAGCCATAATCCAGAAAACTTTTTTCTCTGTTTACCGCTACATTTAGTCGGAATAATACATTTTTATCTTTTGTAAGCGGCGTATTAATATCGGCTGTAAGACGATTTAATCCAAAACTTCCTCCTGTGTACGCGATTTCAGTTACTGAAGCTTCAAAAGGCTTTTTGGTCACCAAATTAACAACTCCTCCAAATGAAGATGCCGAAGATCCAAACAAAGTTCCTGAAGGGCCTTTCAAAATTTCGATTCGTTCTACATTCGCAATCCCAACTGAAGAACGGCCTGATAATGTTTCCATTCCGTTTCTTGAATTTATCCCAACGGCAAATCCTCTAAAAATCGCCGCAAAACCACCCGATGGATAATTAAGCGGTACTACTCCGGGTGAATTTCTAATAGCACTTCCAATCTCGACTGCAATTTGTTCCTGTAAAAGTTCTTTATGAACTACACTATAAACTTGTGGATTTTCGAGATTTTTTAAAGGCATTCTGGCTACATAAGTTGTCTTTTTTGATAAAATACTTTTTCTGCTATTAATAACAACTTCCTGCAATTCTTTGTTTGAAACTTTCAATTGCAAACTAATTGTAGTCGTTTCATTATCTGCAACATTTATTTCTTGTTCCGAAGTTTCGTAACCTGTCAGGGATATTTGCAAAGTATACGTATTGGCTTTTACTCTGGTCAATTCAAAACTTCCATCGTCATTTGTTGATGTATTGTATTTTGAGTTCTTAAGCGTAATGTTTACATCTGCAGCCGGAGCCCCATCTGAAGTTGTGATTTGTCCTTTTACCTTTCCATGACTTTGTGAAAACGAACGGACTGAAAATAAAAGAGTGATAACACATAAAAAGAATACTGTTTTTAAACTAAGATATTTCATTGATTTTCAAATTTGATTGGTTTTATTTTTATTTAGAATTAATAAAAACAGTGCAAATGTAAAAATTAATAATTGTTTAACAAGTATTTATTTTGTCTAATGGTATTTAGCTAAAGCAAATTAAAATACGTATCCTTATTAGATTACTTATACAAACGAAGAAAGGTCTGTAAAACTAAGTTCTACAGACCTTTGTATTTTAAATTCTTTTTAACTTCTTTACTACATATAGCTCAATGGGCTTTATTATTCATCAATATAACAAAACCCACTTCGCTATATTCAACTAAAAAACAATTTTCAATGAAACAATTTAAGCCAACCTTTATTTTTTGAATATTTATTTGTGTTATTAAAGTAAGATCTGAATTCGGGATTGAAAAAACTGGGTTGCCCCTTTCAGGCTATATCTATCTAATATTCCATAACCATAAGCAAATTCAAATCTTAAGTTTGCAGAAAGATACCAGTTAAACGTAGGCGTTATTCTCCAGAAACGCCCGCCTTCGATTAATCCGCCATTTAATTCATTGGTCGAATATCTCAATGCTGCCTCGATTTCTCCTAATCCTCCCTGAAAAACAGATTTCTTAACCGGGATGAAAGTATAAATTCCACTTGTTGTTGTATAAGGTCTGCTTGCTCCTGTAAAAATGTAGCTCATCATTACTTCTCCACCATGAAAAACCGGATCGTTTTTTTCTTTTGAATTAAACATTTGCCAGCCATACTCAGTTCCAAACAACCATGGTCCTTTGTTATAGTAGATTTCCCAACCCACAAAAGTTCCCTGATTGGATGAAAAAGTACCTGTATCTATAAAAATGGGAGCGGTATTGGACTCGGGTCTTGATTTAAGTCTGATCATATTATCTTCCGGCTGTCCAATTCTGAAATTACCTCCAATATGAAGTGTCGTTTGTTTTTCTTCAGAATGAATTGGAAGCCACGCAGCTCTTGTGATAAATTGCCAGCTATACGTACTGAAACCCTGATTATGCGATAACCAGTCAGCAAAAATCCCCATATTCCAGACGATTCTTTGTTTAGGAAGATAGCCAAGCCATTTTATACCATCACCTAAAATGGGTATCGCATCAATTGCCATATGTCGTTCCAAAGATTCTCCGGAATAACCATTCATGACTTTACTAAGCGAGTAACCTTCTTTAGTTCGACCTATAAAAATGCTTCCCCAGATTTCTGGAGTTGCGATCATTACTCCTGACTCACGAACATACCATTCTTTTGCATCTCCGTCATACATAAAACCGGCTTTCCAGGTTATGGTTCTTTTTGTTTTAAGCTGGCCTCCAATTAAAACCCTAAAGTCACGAACATCAAAATCATATTTCAATTCACTGCCAATAGAATCCATTTGTCGTTTCCCGGTTGCATTCTGGGTGTAACCAGCATATTCATATAAAAAACCAGCACCCAATTTGATCGTTGTAAAACTGGTGTCAAACATATTCCAAGGTAATTTTTCAGCCTTTGTAGTATCTGCAGCCTGTAACACATCACCTTCAGTTCCGTCAGGTACAGTTTTTGGCAGTTCCTGACATAAGGATCGACAAGGTAAAATCAGCATTATAAAGACAATCAAACCAACTCGCAATTGGGACAGAAATGAACAATTCGCTATGATTCGTTTTGCTTTCAAAATACCATTATTTACGAATTAATATTCTAAGAATATTTTTTGCAATTCATCTAGTTTTCTTTGTTTCAATAAAGCTACAGTAAGTAGAATTCTTGATTTTTGCGGATTTAGTCCATAAGAAGCAATAAGTCCTAATTCGTCATCATTACATTCTACGTTACGCCCTACAATACCAGTAGCAACACGTGTGCTTCGAACAACGATAATGCCTTTTTTACTCGCTCTTGCGCAGGCATCAAGAGAAGCTTTATTCATGTTTCCGTTACCAACGCCCGCAATTACAATTCCTTTTGCGCCTTTTTCAATTGAGGCATCTATTAAATCTGGTTTCATATCGGCATCGGCATAAATAATATCAACACGAGGAAAAGTCGTAACTCCCTTCACATCAAATTCAGAACTTTTTCCGAATTTTTGATCAGGATAATGATAAAAATCGTTTACACCGTAAGAAGTAGTTCCGATAAGTCCGCGTATAGGAGACATAAAAGTCTGAACAGCAGTTGTACTAACTTTGGTTAAAGATTGTGCCGAATGTATCCAGTCGTTCATTACCAAAAGTACGCCGTGAGCTTTAGCTTTAGGATCTGCAGCCACAGCAATAGCATTATAAAGATTTAAAGGCCCGTCGGCACTAATTGCAGTCGATGGTCGCATCGATCCTACAAGTACAACAGGTTTTTCTGTTTTTACCACCAGATTCAGAAAATAAGCCGTTTCTTCCATAGTATCCGTTCCGTGTGTGATCACAAAACCGTCAACATCTTTACTGCCTGCCAATTCATTAATTCTGTTGGCTACTTTCAGCATGATTTCAAATGACATATCCTGAGATCCAACATTCGAAATTTGTTCCCCTTTAATATCTGCCAACTTCATCGCATCTGGTACTGCATTTACCATCGCATCGATGGTTACCTGTCCGGAAGTATAACCCGATTGGACACCACTTGCAGCAGATCCTGCAATGGTACCTCCGGTTGCCAGGATTAAAACTTTAGGTTTCGTTTGAGCAATTATACCTGTACTTAATGATAATAAGATAATAAGAAACAGTTTTTTATAAGATATTGTATATACTTTCATAATATAGATTTTTTAGTTGATGGTTATTTTTGTCCTGTTAAACTGGCTGGATCAAGCAATTTTTTAATTTGATCTTCTGTAAGCAATTTCTTTTCGCGAATAAGTTCCAGAATTCCTTTGTTGGTTTGCAGAGCTTCTTTGGCCAGCTCAGTAGTTTTTTCGTAACCCAAAACCGGATTAAGAGCAGTCACAATACCTACGCTTCTTTCCATATAATGGTCTTGCACTGATTTATTTGCTGTAATACCTTCAATGCAATTTTTTCTGAATAAAGGAAATGTTTTAAAAAACAATCCTTGTGATTCCATCATGGCAATAGCTTCAACTGGCTCAAAAGCATTCAATTGCAGTAAACCGGAATGCGCAGCAAGCGTAACAGTCAGGTCATTTCCTATTACTTTGAAGCAAACTTCATTCATTAACTCCGGCATTACAGGATTTACTTTACCCGGCATAATCGAAGATCCCGGTTGAAGTGCGGGTAAATTGATTTCAAATATACCAGCGCGTGGTCCTGAGGCCAGAAAGATAAGGTCACTACTTATTTTTGACATGGCAATAGCCATACTTTTAAGTGCCGAAGAATAAATCACAAATCCCTGTTGACTAGAAGTGGCAGCAATAAGATCTTTACTCATCACTATAGGTTTTCCTGTAATTTTTGCCAGTTCAGTTGCTACTTTTTCAGCATAACCTGGCGAAGCTGTAATTCCGGTTCCTATTGCTGTCGCTCCCATATTTTGTTCGCATAAAAACACTTCTACTTTTCGTAAAGTGGCAATCTCTGCGTCAAGCTGATTTCCAAAAGCATGAAATTCCTGTCCCATTGTCATTGGTACGGCATCCTGTCCTTCAGTGCGACCCATTTTTAGAATGTCTTTAAACTCGTCTCCTTTTTTATGGAATGCTTTGGCAAGCAAATCGGCTTCTTTTATCAGTTTATCATTATGAAGTAATAAAGCGACTTTAATCGCTGTCGGATAAACATCATTTGTAGATTGTCCCATATTTAGATCGTCGTGCGGTTCTAAATATTGGTACTCCCCTTTTTTGTGGCCGCTCATTTCTAAACCGATGTTAGCAAGAACTTCATTGACATTCATATTGGCAGAAGTACCTGCACCACCCTGATACAAATCTACCAGAAACTGATCGTGGTATTTTCCGTCCATAACAGCCTGACAAGCCTTTTCTATCGCCGCCAGCCTTTCTTTTTTAAGTCGGCCATCAGCGGCATTGGCACGTGCTGCGGCTAATTTTACCATAGCAAAAGCTTTTACATAATCGGGATAAAATTGTGTTGTCATTCCGCTAATCTGAAAATTTTCAAGGGCACGGGCGGTCTGAACTCCGTAGTAAGCATTGTTCGGAATTTGCTTCTCACCCAAAAGATCTTTTTCAGTTCGGGTTTGAGCACTAAGGAAGCTGATGTATAATCCAAAGAGGATTACATAATGTATTTTTTTACACATGGTGTTCTGTTTTTTAGTTTTTGGTAACTTTTAGAGAGATATTTGTTTTTAGTTTTTTCTGTAGAATGCTTGCGAGAAGTTATACTTAAATGAGAATTGTACTTTTGATATAGAAGTACTCCATCCGTCGCTAAAATTTTCACGATCCCCCCATTGAAATTCAGCTCCCACCAGGCAATTTTTTGCTGGAGAATACAATATATTTCCTATTACATATTGTCCTTTTTTGAAAGCGTCAGGAGTTTGTCCGTCAGAATTATCAATGTCAATCATAGAATAACCAATTGAGCTGGTGAATTTTTCACTCCAAGAATGATCAAGGAAAGCAACTACTCCAACCAACGGAAGTGCCACACCTTTTACCGGCGTTACAGGATTTCCCGGATTATTTTCAATACCAATATCAACTGGTGCATCATTCATGTAGTTCTGAATTCCTTCACCATACACAACCTGACCTTTGAAAACGGTACTTTGTCCAAGTTTTACATTGGTACTCAGATTCAATCCCCAGCCAACAGCATCTCCGGATAAATCAAACTGATCGTTATTTTGGTCTTTCCATTCAATCTTTCTCACAATACCGGCTAACTCCAGATATCCCCAGTCAAATCCATGGTGATATTCTGCTGAAAGATCCGGCAGTGGAAACCTTCCTTTAACGCCCTGAAGTTCTATACGGTTTTCATATATCCCCTGATCAGCACTTGCTCCCGGTCGCTCCAATGCTATAGTCAAACGGGTATCGCCCTGAATAGGCATATAGCGTATTTGTATGTTTCTGAAGAATACCATTCCCGTTGGTCCCCAATATTCTAATGTGTTCGGAAAAACATCAATATCCATAAAAGGGCTCCAGGTCTGACCGGCTCCAAATTTTCCTAACTCCGCGTAAGCATGTCGTAAACGAAAAGTAGTCTGACCTGCATCAACACCTGTACCATACAACTCAAATTCAAATTGTGTTTTCAATTCTCCAATTCCGGTATCAAAATAATTTTTGATACCAAATCTGGTCTGACGTACAGAGGCATAATAACTCCCATCCGGTCCATATTCGTTTTCATAGGATGGCAATTTAGTAGGTCGAACGGCATCATACCAGTCTGGTTGAATCTGATTAAAATTATAACCAATATCGGTCATGATAAACCCATAAATTTCCATACTCTTGTTACCCTCATCCTCCTGCGCATGCATAAGGTTTGCCGTCAGAAAACAAATTATAATGGCCAGATCTCTAATCCTTGCCATTTGTAAAAACATTTTTTTCATATTGGTTATGGTTTAAAATTGTTTGATTGCTAGTATTGCCGAACCACTAACTGTAAGGGTTTTATAATTAGTGGAGAAAATTTATTCCATGTTTTTTATTATATAGTGTATTATATCGTCCTCGAGTTCTTTTGTCAAATTTTCATACTCTACCTTCCTCTGAAAATTATCCTGCAGTATTTGTGTATATTTTTCAACATTGATTTTACTGCAGCAGTAATCATCGCACATGCTTTTGAAATCATCATCAACCAGGTACAATACCTTGATAGATTCTTGAAAACTGGAAAGCTTTTCGCTATATAATTTCTCCGGAATTGCCATTTTATCTTTCATTAAACACTGATATTCAATCAAATATAAAAAAGTAGATAATCGAAAAACAGTTAAAAACCGTTAAATTTAACCGTTAAATGCAGGAAAAACCTTATTTTTTGGTAAATTTTCTTACAAAAAACCAAATTTTATCATAAAATGAAAATATTTTTTTTAACTTTAGTCATACCAAATTTTCACCTTATTATTCTCATTTAATGAAACTTACATGGAGAATTTAAAAAAGAATACGCATGAAGATATTTTTACCGAACTAGAATCTGTTTTAAACTTTCACTCATTAAAAAACTCTCCTATCTTAAGTAAATTTTTGAGATATATCGTGGAGGAAACAGTTAATGAGAACCAACACTTTATCAAAGAATATTCTATTGCTATAAATGTGCTTAACAGATCAGCTGATTTTAATTCTAACGATGATGCCGTTGTACGTATTCATGCGGGTAGATTAAGGAGAATTTTGAACGAATATTATTTGACCATTGGCCAAAACAATTCGTTAATAATAGACATTCCGAAAGGCTGTTATATTCCAAAATTTATTCGAAAGAACAATGATCGAGAGGAAAATGCGCTCCCCATTGTGCTTCCCCATAACAACACAAATCCAATCATTGCCATATTCCCATTTAAATCAATCACTACTGATCAAAATTTAGATCTTTTTTCGCTAATGCTTTGCGAAGAGTTAAGCGCACAACTTTCATTATTTGATGATCTTTCTGTTGTAGGAAATTTTTCTTCAGAGATGATTTCAAAAATTAATCAAAATATTATGGAGGCAGCTAAGTCAATAGGTGCCGATTTTATTATTACCGGAAATATTCAATGCAATGATAAAACAATACAAATAAGAGTTAATCTTTTAAACTCAAAGACCGGAGAATTCGTAATGACGAAATCTTTCGATCATATTAATATAAAAGACATTCATCATATTCAAAATGAAATCACCCACAGTATTGTTAGTGAAATAGGCGGATATTATGGAATTATTTTTAAAGAAATCATTAAAACTTCTCCTTCCAGAATTACAGACAATCTGAGTATTTGGAAAGGAATTTACAGTTATTATAAATATCAATGTGACTGTACCTTTGAGAATTACTGGTCGGCTTTCAGAAATTTGGCTGAGGCAACAAAATTACATCCCAATCACGCAACAACCTGGGCGATGTTAGGCGAATTTCATCTTTACGGAGTTGTATTTGCTATTGACAATGATGAAAATACTATTGAGGAAGCTTATCGATGTGTAATGAAATCTTTAAAAATAGATCCGCATTGCCAACAGGCATGGCATAGCTTGACTGCGATTAATTTATTTAAAAAAGATCCAGACGCCTGTCTCTATTCTGCTGAACAATGCATTAAAATAAATCCTAATGCGTCGGGTCGCATTTCCGGAGTTGGGTGTATACTTATTTTTGCAGGATATTTTGATAAAGGCTTTCCTATTATGCAAAATGCCATTCAAAAAAATCCATATTCTCCATGGTGGATTAATATTGGTTATTGCTGCTATTATTTATCCAAAAAAGAATATAAAAACGCTTTTTTATGGGCTGAAAAAATGGATTCTGAAGAAACGTTTTTGGATCCACTGCTTAAATGTGCTACACTATCTTTGATCAATGAAGACATTAAAGCAAAAAAATATCTTTCTAAACTTTTAGTTTTAATGCCTGAAGCGCCAAACAAAATCCATCAAATACTTTCAAGCCTGATTCTTTCTGAAGATTTAGTAACAGAAATAATTGAAGCAGTAGGAAGAATTGAATTAATTCAAAATACTTAATTTTTTCAAAATTGAAAATCAACAAGTTGCACTGTAATTAAAAACAATCATTTTTATTTCAAAATATAGTTTCAAAAAATAAATGCCATGCAGAAATTAACCAAAGAAGATATTTCACAAGAAGTATTTGACCTCTATGATGATTATGCTCATAATAAAATTGAGCGCAGACAATTCATCGAAAAACTATCCATTTTCGCCGTAGGAACTCTTACACTTCCATCTCTTTTAAGTTTTATGATGCCTAATTATGAGGACAGCATCTTAATCAAACCGGGAGATCCACGAATAAAATCAGACTATATCACTTATCAATCTCCTAAAGGTGGCGGATCTATTAAAGGTCTTTTATCGCAATCTGTTGCAACCAAGAAAAAATTACCCGGAATTATTGTCGTTCATGAAAACCGTGGCCTTAATCCCTACATTGAAGATGTAGGCCGAAGAGCCGCTGTTGAAGGTTTTATTACACTTGCTCCAGATGCTTTAACACCATTAGGAGGTTATCCCGGAAATGACGATGCGGGACGCGAACTACAAAAAAAACGTACCCGCGAAGAAATGCTCGAAGATTTTATTGCCGCTTATGAATATTTAAAAGCCCACAAAGATTGTAACGGTTATGTAGGTGTTGTCGGATTTTGTTTTGGTGGATGGATTTCTAATATGATGGCCGTAAAAATACCAACCTTGTCTGCCGCTGTTCCTTACTATGGTGGGCAGCCTACCAAAGAAGAAGCCGAAAAAATAACAACTCCGTTACTCCTGCATTACGCCGGTCTGGACACACGCGTAAATGAAGGCTGGCCAGCTTTTGAAGAAGTACTTAAAAAAAACAAAGTTGAAAACACCGCTTATTTCTATCCGGGAGTTAATCACGGCTTTCATAATAATACAACCCCAAGATATGATGAAGCTGCAGCAACTTTATCCTGGACAAGGACTATTGATTTTTTTAAATTGAAATTGAAAAAGAAATAATTTATGGAGTTGATTTTAAAGGTGATAGTCTTAAAGGGATCTTTTTTTAATCAAAAATAATAACACTATTTTAATGCTATTTTTTTTACAAGTCGTTCTTTTTTTTATTATTTTAGTACGGCTTTATCAATACTGATAAACAATCTGTTACATTCCTTTTCCCTTTCTTAATTACTAATTTAGGATCAATAATAGAAGCTAAAATTTTTTATTTATGAACTGTATCCGTACAATTTTAATAGTATTTGCCGGTTTTACTTTTTTACTGTTTCCACTTACCATACACGCCCAAACTACGGAAGCTACCACAGCCGAAAGTGGTGTAAAATATCCTCAATTTCAATTTAGAGGACTTTTTCAGGGAAGGTTTCTGGCAGCAATGACAGATAATGTTGATGTGCTCGGCGTTCAGCATACCACTGGAGAAGTTACTCAAACGTCATTTGATATCAAAAGAATGCGTGTTGGTCTTACCACTAAAATTAGTCCGGAAACGGAAGTCGTAATTCTGGTAAACTTAGCCGATTTTAAATCGGATACAAAAGGGAAAGTTTTAGAGAATGCTTACGCAAAATATACATTTAATAAATATGCAGCATTAGTTGGTGGGCAGTTTAGAGCCCCATTTGGTATAGAAGATCAGGTTTCAGTGGATATCATAAAATCTTTTGATTTCTCTAACCAATATTATGAATTCGGAAAAAATGGCTGGACTAGTTTTCAAATTGGAGCTTCTGTTCTCGGATCAGTTGATATTGGAAAAGTTCCTGCAAATTATGCCTTTACTATCGTCAATGGAAATGGAAAGAATCAGGAAAAAGATAAGGATAACGGAAAACAATATTTTTCAAGATGGGTTTTCGGTTTATCAAAAAAGAACAACATAAATTTGGGTTTAAACGGAGGAACCGGAAGAGTTTCTACCCAGGAAGTTTTTGCTATTGGTGCAGATATTACAAGCAATTTTAAACTTGCTGATAAACTTCATTTAGAGCTGCAAGCTGAATATAAACAAGGAACAAACCATAATTTATATTTTTCATTACCCGTTGAAGGCAGAACGGCAAGTGTTGCAGATTATCAAATGAGAGGTTTTTATTTTTTGCCTAATTTAAGATATTCAATAGCGTACAACAGATTATCCTCCATAGAAGTTTCCTGCCGATATGAAACTTTTAATTCCAGTTATAAAATCAACTCAAACGTAAGACAAACGTATACGCCAATGATCAGCCTTGAATTTGGTAAAGCCTACACCGGCCGCATCGAGTTAGGATTCACACTTGATAATTATGAAAAAGACATTCCGGATACGTCGGTATATAGCAGTAATTTATTTTTAATTCAGCTGCAATGCCGCCTTTAGTTTAATTTAATTCTCGTTCATTATGAAAGAAGTAAAAATTACCCAAACCATTATCACATTTGCCGTTGGCCTTATTATTTGGTTCATTCCGGCTCCACAGGGCGTTGTAATTGAAGCCTGGCATTTATTTGCCATTTTTGTGGCTACTATTCTCGGAATCATTCTCAAAGCAGCTCCAATGGGAACCATGTGTATGATTGCGATTGCATTGACTGCCTTTACACAAGTTCTTGCTCCAGGCGAAGCAGGAAAATCGATCACACTGGCTTTAAAGGGGTTTGGAGATAAGGTTATCTGGTTAATTGGAATTTCATTCTTTATTGCGAGAGGTTTTATTAAGACTGGTCTGGGAAACAGAATTGCTTTTCTATTCATCAGAGTATTCGGTAAAAGTTCACTGGGATTAGCTTATGGATTAGGACTTGCAGATGTTGTTCTCGCACCAGCCGTACCAAGTAATACGGCACGAGGCGGCGGAATTATTTATCCTATCATGAAATCAATGTCTATGAGTTTTGGTTCCATGCCGGATCAGCCGGAAACACATAGAAAATTAGGTGCGTTTTTAACATTGAACAGTTACAACATGAACCTGATTGCTTCTTCCATGTTTTTAACAGGAACAGCCAGTAATCCGATGTGTCAAAAATTTGCGCTTAATCTTGGAATCAAAATTTCTTGGATGTCGTGGGCAATCGCAGCAATTGTTCCCGGAATCGTTTCCTTTTTTGTCATTCCATTTGTTTTGTACAAAATCTATCCACCTGAACTTAAAAGTACCGGAGACGCCCCACAAATCGCCAGTCAGAAACTAAAAGAAATGGGACCCATTTCCCGAAATGAATGGTTAATGTTATTAACGTTTTTCATCTTATTATTTCTTTGGATCACAGGTGATTTATTTTCTATCGATGCTACAACAACAGCTTTTATTGGTCTGGTTGTATTGTTACTAACTTCTGTATTAACCTGGGAAGATATTAAGGCCGAAAAAGGCGCCTGGGATACGATTGTCTGGTTTTCTGTTTTGGTAATGATGGCAAGCTCGCTCAACGAATTAGGTTTTATTGGCTGGTTTAGCGATCAGGTAAAAGCGGAGATTGGTGGTTTAAGCTGGCAAATGGCTTTTCCAATTATTATTTTAGTGTACTTCTTTAGTCATTATCTTTTTGCCAGCGCAACAGCACACGTGGCTGCGATGTATGCTGCATTACTAGGCGTTGGTATTTCTATCGGAATTCCGGGTTTACTGCTTGCTTTCATGCTTGGATTTGTAGGCTCTTTATACGGAACTTTAACACATTACGGTCACGGACCCGCACCTGTTTTCTTTGGTAGCGGTTATGTCGACTTAAAAAGCTGGTGGGTTAAAGGTTTAATAACCGGACTTGTCATGTTGCTTATTTACATGGTAATTGGCGGATTGTGGATGAGAGTTATTGGATATTTTTAAAAGTAAATAAAAGACAATTAGATTTAAAATCAGCAATTCAAAAGTACGGTCATGCCATAAAACATATTTATTATGCTACAAGCTTTTATCACAGGTTTATTAGCAACTTCATCTCTAATTATTGGCGGCATACTGGCAATTCGGTATTCGCTAAGTAATCGAGCCATTGGTATCATTATGGGATTTGGTGCCGGAACATTAATTTCGGCCATATCATATGAGTTAATCTTTGAAGCAGTAAAACTTGGGAGAGGCACTATGTATCCAGCTTTTGGTTTTTTTGCAGGCGCATCCATATTTTATTTTTCAGACAAGCTTATTGCCAATTTTGGGACCAATAATCCAATGAAGTTAGGGCAAAGTAAAAACTCCAATTTAATAATCCCGATGGTCTTGGCGATTATCCTGGATGGAGTTCCAGAATCCATCATTATCGGCTTAGGACTCTTTGAAGGAGTTTCAGGAAATCTTACGATGTTAGTAGCGGTTTTCATTTCTAATTTACCGGAAGCTATCGCAGGATCTTCCGGAATGAAATCGAGTGGCTGGAGTAATAAAAAAATCATATTGCTCTGGATCTGTATTGCATTGCTATGCGCACTGGCAACACTTGCTGGTTTCTCGGTTTTTAGCAGTGCCTCGCAGGAATGGCTTTCGTTTATTCAGGCTTTTGCCGGTGGAGCAATTTTAATGATGCTCGCAAACTCTATGATTCCCGAAGCTTATGAACATGGAGGAAAACTGGCAGGAGTTTTTACTGTATTTGGATTCTTTTTCTCTGTATGTCTGGTTGTTTTTGAAAATTTCCATTAAAAAATAGAATCATTTTTACCTCTTATGATTTGAGTCATAAAAAGTAGCCTTACGTGATAATTAGATTTGTCCTTATAAATGTTCGACAGACAGCATTTATTTAAAATAAATTCTAAATATCACAAAATGAATTCAAATCAAAAAGAACTGATCAAAGCTACAATTCCAATATTAAGAGCAAGTGGCGAAGACCTTACCAATTATTTTTATGCCAGAATGTTTAGAGAGCATCCTGAATTGCGAAATATGTTCAATATGGGAAATCAGGCAAACGGAAGACAAAAATCTGCTTTAGCCAATGCCGTTTTGGCTTACGCCGAAAATATTGAAGACCCAAGTGTTTTAATCGGCGTTCTGAAAGGAATAGGAACCAAACACAGAAGCTTAAATATTCAACCAGAACAATATAAAATTGTCGGAACACAATTAATAGCTTCAATCGCCGAAGTTGTCGGAGAAGCTGCGACACCCGAAATATTAGAAGCCTGGACAGTTGCTTTTTATCAGTTGGCAAAAATTATGATCGATCTTGAGAAAGGCTTATACGAAGAAAATGCCGCCAAACCCGGAAGCTGGAACGGCTGGAGAAAATTTGTCATTAAAAAGATTGTTGAAGAATCAACAGAAATCAAATCGTTTTATCTGTATCCTGAAGACGGAAAAGAAATTGCCAACTTTCATGCAGGACAATTTATCAGCGTTCAGGTTTTTGTTCCGGAATTAGGTCTTTTACAACCAAGACAATATAGTTTATCGAGTGCTTTCAATCCCGAATATTACCGAATTTCAGTAAAAAAAGAAAGTGGAATTGCACCAAATCCATCCGGTCTGGTTTCCCAAACTTTACATTCAAAACGAGAAGGCGACGTGATTTCTATTTCGGCTCCAGCCGGATTATTTCATTTAGAAAAGGACTCTAAAAGTCCTTTGGTTTTAATCAGCGGAGGTGTTGGGCTTACGCCGATGTTAAGCATGTTGGAAACCAATTTAAATGCGCTTCAAAATAAAAAAACAGTCTGGATTCACGGCTGCCGAAATGAGTCGGTTCATGCTTTTAAAGAACAAATTTCGGCTTTAAAAGAAGAAGCAGAATGGCTTGCAACCTTTACTTTTTATGATTCGGCACCAAATGATGAAGCTTTTTCAAATGAAATAATTGAAGGTCGCGTTGATCTTCATAAATGTAAAGAAGCTATTTTATTGGAAGAAGCAAAATTTTACATCTGTGGTCCTGAAATGTTTATTAAAACGCAATACGAAGCGTTAATCAATTTGAATATCAATCAGGAAAATATATTTTATGAAGAATTTGGCCCTCAATTGATTAATCTGAACTAAAGTGAAATTCATTTCTTTTTACAGGAAAAAAAAGTCAAACCCATTCTTAAAAAATTGCATAACAACATTTTTTATCACGTTCACATTGGCTTGTATCAATTGTGCGGACAAATCAAATTTTTTATTTTTTTGGATGCGTTCCTGGATCGTGGCTTGTTTGATTTCAAACTTTTTTTCCTTTCTGTTATCTTCTAAAAGATAAATCCCTAAAAACCTCCAATCAATTGATTGAGAGGTTTTTATTTTTTGAATATTTATTACACTTTAAAAGTACTTTACAGACAAATAAAAAAGTAAAATCAAAAAAAAGATTGTGAATTTCTAGTTTAAATCGTTAAATTTATTGCGATATTGTTGATTCCTAAGATTGTAATTAGTGCTATCTTAGCAGAAACAAAATATTGAAAACCTTATCTAACTTAAACAGGATGAGAACATTCAACAAAAAAACATTTTAACCCAGATTATATCCTACAATACAATGAATAAACAGCATTACAATCTTTTACTAGCGGACGATGATGAAGACGATTGCGCTTTTTTTAAAGAAGCCCTTGATGAACTGTCGCTTCCGGTATCACTTGCTGTTGTTAATGATGGCGTTCAGCTTATGGATTATTTAGCTGCCAATTCTTCTGATAATTTACCGGATATGTTATTTCTTGACCTTAATATGCCTCGTAAAAATGGGCATGAATGCTTAAAAGAAATAAAAGAAATTGCCGACCTCCATTCGCTGCCGGTGATTATTTTCTCAACATCACTGGATACAGAAATTGTTGATTTGATGTACAAAAAAGGCGCTACTTACTATATCCGGAAACCCGGTGAATTCTCTATGTTAAAAAAAGTTATCGGCAACGCCCTGAATGTAGTTTCTGAAAATAAATTAAAACAACCTGTACGAGAGCATTTTGTTCTTCAACCTTAAATAGTTTTGAGAATGAACCGTACAAACGAGGAACATTATTTTCTAGCCGGTGGTGGCGAAATGGGCGAATTGATTCGTGCCAAAGACTGGAGTAAAACATCATTAGGCGATCCTTCAACCTGGCCTCAGAGTCTTTGTACAATGGTGGCGGTTATGCTTGAAAACCCTTTTGGAATGTATATTGCCTGGGGTGACGATTATACGCAATTGTATAACGATGGATATCGTCCTATTTTAGGTTCAACCAAACATCCAGATGCTCTGGGGATTGGCACAAGACAAACATTCTCTGAAATCTGGGACATTATAGGACCTATGTTTGATGGCGTAATGGAGGGTAGACCTATTGGCTTTCCAGATTTTATGCTGCCTTTAAATAGAAATGGTTTTGTAGAAGAATGCTACTTCGATTTTTCATACAGCCCAATTAGAAAAGAAGATGGTACCGTTGGAGGTGTCCTTGTTACTGTCATTGAAACAACAGAAAAGAAACGGGCTACTGATGCATTAAAAGAAAGCAATTCCCGTTTTTTAAATAATATTATGCAGGCTCCCGTTGCAATGTGTGTTGTTAGAGGAAAAGACCATATTGTAGAAATTGCAAATGAAAAAATGATTCAATTGTGGGGAACAACTGCAGAAAAAGTATTAAATAAACCTATTTTTGAAGGCTTGCCAGAAGCAAAAGATCAGGGTTTAGAAAACTTAATCAATACCGTTTATAAAACGGGGGAAAAATTTATTGCAAATGAACGTCCGGTTCAATTGCCACGTAACGGAAAAATTGAAACTTTTTATCTGAATTTTGTTTATGATGCTCTTAAAGAAAGTGACGGCACTATCTCTGGAGTTGTAGCAATTGCTATTGATGTAACAGCACAGGTTCTAGCCAGAGAAAGAATTCACGAAGGAGAACAAAAAGCAAGACAGCTTGTAGAAAATGCCCCTTTCCCTATTGGTGTGTATGTGGGTAAAGAAAAACGAATTGAACTTGCTAACCAATCGATTATGGACGTTTGGGGAAAAGGAAATGATGTCGTTGGAAAATTATACACCGAAATTTTACCGGAACTTGACAATCAATTGGTTTTTGATCAGATTACTCGTGTTTTTGAAACTGGTGAATCTTTCCACTCCAAAAACACCCGTATTGATCTGACTATAAATGGCATATTAGAAACTTTTTATTTTGATTATAGTTTTACACCATTATACGATATAAATGGGAACATTTATGGCGTAATGAATACGGCAGCCGAAACAACTGACCTTAATCTCGCAAAGCAAAGAATAGAAGAAAACGAGAATAATTTGCGGAGCATGGTTTTGGAAGCTCCAATTGGCATCTGTGTTTTAGATGCTAAGACTTTGATAAGCGAAATCGTAAACGAAAGCTTTATTGAAGTCGCAGGAAAATCATACGATCAAATTGCAGGAAAACACTATTGGGATTCCTTTGCCGAAGTTAAACCTTACTACGAAGAAGCATTACAAAAAGTTATAAATGAAGGTCTGCCCTTTCATGCAAATGAAGTAGAAATGATGCTTGTGCGTCATGGTAAAGAAGAAATTGTATATGTGACTTTTGTATATGCACCTCTTAAAAATATAGAAGGAAAAGTTACCAAAGTCGCTATCTGGGTTCTGGACAATACACCTCAGGTAAAAGCAAGACAAGAAATTGAAAAAGCAGATAAACGATTTCGTAATACTGTAAAACAGGCTCCGATTGGAATCACTATTTTACGTGGTTCTGACTATATGGTTGAAATGGCAAATGAAGCTTACTTAAAACTAGTTGACAGAGAAGAGCATACTTTTGTTGGAAAGCCATTATTTAAATCTTTACCAGAAGTCGAAAGTAGTGTAAATTCTTTATTACATGATGTTTTAACTACCGGAATTCCTTTTCACGGGTATGAAGTTCCTATTCCTTTAAATCGCTATGGAAAACTGGAAATTTCATATTTCGACTTTTTATATTCTCCTTTAAAAGAAGAAGACGGGACTATTTCAGGTATTATCGTAACGGTTACAGAAGTCAGCGAAAAAGTAGAAGCCCGAAAAGAAATAGAACAAAACGAAGAAAGGCTAAAAATTATTGTAGAAGCAAGTGAATTAGGCACCTGGGAATTGAATGTGAAAACCAGAGAACCAATTTATTCTTATAGATATCTTGAAATTGTTGGTGGTTACAAAGAGAATCTAAAATTAACCCATGATCAATTGCTTAAACATCTTCATCCTGATGATATGCACATTCGCAATAAAGCTTTTAAAGAAGCGCTTGCTTCTGGATATCTTCATTATGAAGCACGAACAATATGGATTGATGGTTCAATTCACTGGATTGAAGGAAAAGGAAAACTTTTCTACGATGAAGATAATAACCCAGAAAAGTTAATTGGAACCATCCGGGATATTACGGATGAAAAAAACCATCAACACGAACTCGAAGAAAGCGAGAAAAGATTTCGCTCTTTGACCGAAAGTATTCCGCAATTAATTTGGGAAACGGATGAAAAAGGAAATGCTTTATTTGCTTCCGGAAAATGGTTTGAATACACCGGAACCCATCCCGCTGGCGAAGCCGAATGGAGAGCAATGATTCATCCTGATGATTTTGAAGAAAATACCAGAATTTGGAGCCATAGTTTGGCCACCGGAGAAGTCTATCGTTGTGATGTTCGCGTTAGAAGGAAAGATGGCAATTACAGATGGCACGCCGTAATTGGTGAACCGGTTTTAGATATTGATGGTAAAATTCTAAAATGGGTGGGTGCCTTCACCGATATTCATACTGAAAAAGCCTTTACGCATGAGCTAGAACAGCAAGTAGCTGCGAGAACCAGAGAGTTGAATTTAATGAACGAATCACTTCAAAAAAGTGAAGAACGTTATCATTTAATGGTGGAAGAGGTACAGGATTACGCCATCTTATACCTTGATCATCAAGGAACTGTAGAAAATTGGAATTTAGGAGCTCAAAAGATCAAAGGATATAAAGCTGAAGAAATTATTGGGCACAATTTCTCTAAATTTTACACAGAAGAAGATATAAAGAAAAATCTTCCTCAAAAACTACTAAATGTAGCTATAGAAAAAGGAAAATCAAGTCATGAAGGATGGCGCGTTCGCAAAGATGGAACCTATTTCTGGGCGAGTTCTGTTATTACTGCGGTTCACAACAAAAAAGGTCATGTTATTGGCTTCTCAAAAGTGACACATGATCTATCTGAAAAGAAGAAAGCAGATGACAAATTAAAATTAAATGCTTTAGAACTGGAGCAAAAAAACATAGAACTCGAGAAAATGAATCAGGAGTTACAGTCTTTTGCTTATATCTCAAGTCATGATTTACAGGAACCGCTTAGAAAAATTCAAACTTTTGCTACGCTCATCCTGGAAAAAGAGTTTGAAAATTTATCTGATGCCGGAAAAGATAAGTTTCAGCGCATGCAAAATGCGGCTCAACGTATGCAAACGCTAATTAATGATTTACTCTCGTACTCCAGAACGAATATTCAGGAGCGCGTTTTTGAGAAAACAGATCTTTCTAAAATTATTGATGAAGTTAAAGACGATCTAAAGGAAGAAATTGAGCAAAAAAATGCCACAATTGAAAACTGTGAAAATTGCGAGGCCAATATTATTCCGTTTCAATTTAGACAGCTTTTGTATAATTTGGTGAGCAATTCACTTAAGTTCTCCAATCCTGAAACACCAATCGTAATAAAGATTCAAAGTAAAATTGTTAGCGGAGCACTTTTAAACAATGAAAAACTAGAAAAAGACACCCACTATTGTCATATTAAAATTTCTGACAATGGAATTGGTTTTGAGCAGCAATACAGCTCCAAGATTTTTGAAGTTTTTCAGCGTTTACATGGGAAATTAGAATATACCGGAACTGGAATTGGTCTTGCCATTGTGAAAAAAATTGTAGACAACCATAGCGGAATTATCACTGCAACCGGTGAAAAGAACAAAGGAGCTACTTTTGATATTTATCTTCCGGTTCAATAATGAATTAAATTCCAATTTTTAAATTCCAAATTCCAAAACTTAAACTTCAAGATTTAAATCAATATAAAAGCGGGAGTCTATTTTAAAACTCCCGCTTTTTTTTCTTTAATTCGATTATGATTTTACAAACTGGCTTCAAAAGGTGAAGCCGGTAAATTTTCTTTATTATATAAATTCGCCTGATCCGGATTATCTGCCCAGGCATATCGAACTTTTTTAGGATTTAAAATAGTTGTGTTCGAAATTATAATTTTATCTCCTTCAATTACTGCATTAGCCCAAACAAATTTTCCATCATTTCCGGCAATTTCAAATGCTTTAAGCGGTTTATTTTCTTTGGATATTAAACCTGTTCCAATATCTGTAAAACTTAAAATAAGTTTATTCCCTTTTTGTTCCAATGCTTTAAAAAGCGGCCCGGAGGCAACAAGATTCTTTTCTCCATAAACCATTTTTCTCGCCAATAAAGAAAGCCTTTTTCCGACATCGTATTTGTTTAAAGGATGAATGTCATTCCACTCTCCAAGATCAATAGTAACAGCCATTCCTGTATTAGGAACAGCTAAAATATTTTTTTGCTGTTGTCTCAATGCTGCCCAATTACTTTCGCCCGGCTCTGTTTTTGGTGCCATAAAATTAGTAAGCTGTACGTATAAAAACGGAAAGGAACCTTGCTTCCATTCTGCTCTCCAATTCGTGATTAAAGTTTCCATCAAAGCCGAATATTCTTCCGGTTTTTTAGTGCTCGATTCACCCTGATACCAAAGCACGCCTTTTATTCCATAATTTTTTAATGGTGCAATCATTGCATTATACAATCCGACTGGTTTCCATCTGATAAAAGTCGGTGCAGGCAATGGCAGCATTTTTACTCCTAATTTATATTTCCAGAAACCTTTCAAATCAATAACTTCATTACCAAGAATCAATTCATACGATTTATCTTCTACAAAACCACCTCTTCCCGTATTATTAATAACACGAATCGCGATTTCATTTTTACCTTCTTTTAAAAATTTAGTATCAAAAGGATAAATTCTTGGCGGATACATATACGAGGTTGTACCCACAAAATGCCCGTTTACATAAACCGAATCAGCATCAACAATTCTTCCTAAAATAAGTTTTGCGTTACTTTCTTTTAAGTTTGAAACTGTAAATTCTTTTCGGAACCAGACAACACCATTTACATTTCCTATTTCATTATCAGCCCAATATCCGGGAATATTCATGCCTTTCCAATCTGAATCTTCTAATTCAGGATTTGACCATTTATTCTTCAAACCTTCATCCTCTTTGTTAATTGTAGCATACCAGGTTGAACTGATTTTCTTATCACTTTCCTCAATTTGCGCACCTAAAGTTCCGTCTTTGAACTTTTGATATTCAGCATCATATTCCGGAAACTTTTTTACTGCATCGGCACTGATCCAGCATTCTGCAGGCGAGCCACCTAATGCGCTATTAATTAACCCGATCGGAATTTTATACTTTTGATAGATTTCATCGGCAAAAAAATAAGCAACCGCCGAGAATTTTAAAATATTTCCCTGATTTGCCGAAAGCCATTCTCCTGAAGAAAGATCTGTATTTTCTTTTGCAAATTCGTATTGATCAGGCACCAAAAACTGTCTGATGTTGGTATTATCAGCTTTTGCAATTACATCTTTGTATTTATCCTTAACCCGCTCCATTGGAAGTTCCATATTCGATTGTCCGGAACAAAGCCAGACATCACCAATCAAAATGTTTTTCAGGACAATAATATTGCTGGCTGATAAAGTCATTTCGTAAGGGCCGCCTGCCTTTTGAGACGGCAATATAACCATCCAGTTTCCATCTTTTGCAGCTGTCGTTTTGAATTTCTTTTGATTAAAATTAATTTCAATATTTTCATCTGGCGATGCCCAACCCCAAATTTTTAATGGAATATCACGTTGTAAAACCATTCCGTCGCTAATTAAACGAGGCAGTTTTATCTGAGCATGCATACCGCTGCAAAGACAAAAGGCAATAAGGATTACTATTTTTTTCATTTTTATTTTTCTTTCAGGAATCAATGAACAATTTACGGCATGAAAACTGGTTTTATACAAAAGGGACTGTAGAAAATTTGAATGACAATCGAAACAAACTATTTGTCTTTTATTTTAAAGCTGCATCTTTTTAGAATCTTCAATAAATTGATTCAAACCAATATCAGTCAAAGGATGTTTCAACAATCCTTTAATAGACGATAATGGTCCGGTCATTACATCAGATCCAACTTTAGCGCAATTCACTACGTGCATGGTATGTCTGATGGAAGCTGAAAGTATTTGTGTATTGAAAGCGTAATTATCATAGATCTCTCTGATTTCAGAAATCAAATGCATTCCGTCTGTTGAGATATCGTCTAGTCTTCCTAAAAATGGAGAAACATAAGTCGCTCCTGCCTTTGCAGCTAATAAAGCTTGTCCCGGTGAAAAAACTAAAGTCACATTTGTTCTGATTCCTTTATCCGAAAAGTATTTACACGCTTTGATTCCATCAGCAATCATTGGTAATTTCACTACAATTTGTTCGTGCAAAGCAGCAAGCTCCTCTCCTTCTCTGATCATTCCGTCAAAGTCAGTTGAAATAACTTCTGCAGAAACATCTCCATCTACAATATTACAGATTGCCAGATAATGCTTCAAAATATTTTCTTTTCCTGTAATTCCCTCTTTGGCCATTAAAGACGGATTTGTTGTAACGCCATCTAAAACACCTAGTGCCTGGGCTTCTTTAATATCTTCTAAATTTGCTGTGTCAATAAAAAATTTCATTGGTTTTGGGTTTAAGTTTATTTTTGATTAAATAATAGTATTGTATTCCAATTCATAAAAATGAATTAGAAACAGGTAATATGATTGAAATATAATTTGAAATATAAAAAAACAGTGAAAGAAATCACTGTGAAGACAATTTGAAAAACTATCTGTTTTGAATAAGAAATTAGTGAAATGGCCGTTGATCTCTTCAACATCAACGGCCATAATTACTAAATAATTCACTTCATTTTCCCTGGCAAATACACTAACCAAAATATTTTGCCAGAGACAAAAAAACTACAAAAAACAATCTTGATTTCGGTTTCACTTTAACCGAAAATTATTTTTCTGTCGTCAATCAATTAAATGTATTGATTGATGATATTTTCGAACAATTCTTGTTTACCGCTTTGTAAATTCAATTCACCATTTTCCTGGGCAATTTTATACAAATCAGTCAAACTTAATTTTCCTTCTTCAAAAGCTTTTCCGTTTCCAGAATCGAAAGAACTATAACGTTGTGTTCTTAATTTATCATAAGGAGAAGATGTGATAATTTTGTCAGCTGTCAATAAGGCTCTGGCAAAAGTATCAGCTCCACCAATGTGCGCTAAGAATACATCTTCCATATCGGTAGAGTTTCTTCTTATTTTTGCATCAAAATTAACTCCTCCACCTTGTAGTCCGCCTGCTTTTAAGAAAACCAACATTGCTTCTGTAACTTCCTGAATGTTATTTGGGAATTGATCTGTATCCCATCCATTTTGGTAATCACCTCTATTAGCATCTAAACTTCCTAACATTCCAGCTTTGGCAGCCACTTCCATTTCGTGCTGAAAAGTGTGTTGCGCTAATGTAGCGTGATTCACCTCTATGTTCATCTTGAAATCTTTCTCTAAGCCGTATTTATGCAAAAATCCAATAGCTGTAGCCGAGTCAAAATCATATTGGTGTTTCATTGGCTCCATAGGTTTTGGCTCAATGAAGAAATTCCCTTTAAATCCTTGTGCTCTTGCATAATCTCTTGCCTGAGCTAAGAATTGTCCCATGTGGTCTAATTCTCTTCCCATATCTGTGTTTAGTAAAGTCATATAACCTTCACGACCTCCCCAGAATACATAGTTCTCTCCTCCTAAAGCAATGGTAGCATCCAATGCCAGTTTTATTTGACCTCCGGCTCTTGCCAATACATTAAAATCTGGATTAGTAGCAGCACCGTTCATATATCTTGGATTAGAAAAACAGTTTGCAGTTCCCCAAAGTAATTTCACTCCGGAAGCAGCTTGTTTCTCTTTCAAATATGCTGTAATGGTAGCCAATCTGCTTTCTGATTCTGCGAAAGTAGCTCCTTCATTAACCAAGTCATAATCGTGAAAACAGTAGTAGTCAAATCCCATTTTGGTAATGAATTCAAATGCTGCATCTGCTTTTTCTTTTGCGGCAGCGATAGCATCTGTAGGCTGATCCCAAGGAAAATGTTGCGTTCCTGGTCCGAATGGATCTGAACCCTGACCACAGAAAGTATGCCAGTAAGCGATCGCAAATTTAAAGTGCTCACGCATTGTTTTTCCAGCCACAACCTGATCTGGATTATAATATTTAAATGCCAATGGATTATCAGACTCTTTGCCTTCAAATTTAATCTGGCCTATACCTTTGTAGTATTCTTTATTGCCTAAAACTATCATATCTTTTTATTTTTTGTATGTTAATATTAATTCTAATTCCTGTTTCCATTTTTGGTAAGCCTGAACGTATGGCTCTTTGTTTTGCAACGGTAAAAAAGTCATTACGTGGTCGTTTGTGGTAATACTTGAACCAAACTTTTCAAAATCACCATCGATCAAACCAACTGCTCTCGCTGCACCTACTGCTCCGGTTGTATTGTAAATTTCGATTTCATGCCCAATAAGTGTTGCCACTGTATTAGAGAAAATTTCGGAGCGGAATAAATTATCATTTCCGGCTCTGATTACTCCAATCGTCGCATTGTCATCTTTTAAACATTCCATTCCATAGACAAATGAAAAAGCGATTCCTTCTAAAGAAGCTCTAAACAAATGCGAACTGCTGTGAATATTCAAATTCAGGTTTAAAAAGTGTGTTCCGATGTTTTTATTGTTGAACATACGTTCCGCTCCATTTCCAAACGGAATAACGACAACTCCATCAGATCCGATATCAATTTTTGATGCTTTGCGGTTCATCGATTCATAGGTTTCATCACCCATATTATTGCGCAACCATCTGTACTGAATTCCGGCTCCGTTAATATTCAGTAATTTCCCAATTCTTGGTTTAGACACTTCATAATTAACGTGAACGAAGTTGTTTACTCTTGTGCTTTTATTTCCGGCTGACATTTCGCTAACGGCATAAAATACGCCAGACGTACCGCCAGTCGCTGCAACTTCACCCGGATTTAATACATTTAAAGCCAATGCATTATTAGGTTGGTCACCCGCTCTGTAGACTACTGGAATTCCTGTTGGAAGTCCTGCTTCTTTGGCTCCTTTCTCATTCAACACCCCTTGATTCGTGAAATTCTCCACAATTGTAGGTGTTAATGACTGGTCGATTCCGTAGTAATCTAACAACCAATCGGCCACTTTGTTCTCTTTATAATCCCAAAGCATTCCTTCAGAAAGTCCGTTTTTAGTGGTCGTAACATCGCCTGTTAGTTTGTAAGCGATATAATCACCCGGCAACATATATTTATAAACTTTACTGTATATTTCTGGTTCGTTTTCTTTAACCCATTTTAATTTTGAAGCGGTGAAATTCCCAGGAGAATTCAATAAATGGCTGAAACATTTTTCTGCTCCAATTTCTTCAAAAGCTTTATCACCTATCGCTACAGCTCTACTGTCGCACCAAATTATCGCATTGCGCAATGGGGTGCATGCTTCATCCACAATAACTAATCCGTGCATTTGATACGATATACCCACACCCTGAATTTTAGAGGCATCAATATTTGCTTCGCGAATCGCTCTCTTTGTCGCAACACAAATGTGCTGCCACCAGATTTCCGGATCCTGCTCTGCCCAATCAGCATGCAATGAAACGATCTCCATTTCGTTTTGCGGTTCGTGCAAAACGACTATTTTTTTGCCTGTTGCTGCTTCCACCAAGGCAACCTTGACCGAAGAACTTCCAATATCATATCCTATATAATACATACTTTATAATGATTCTCTTATTGTTAAACTTGTTGCTATATATTCCTGCACCGTTTCATCTGTTGTGATAAATGCTGCTGCTTTTGTTCCCATTTCCTTAAAATCTGTCGACACTACTGAGATTCCTTTATAAATAAATTTCTTCATTGGTGTTTCATTGTACGATAAAAAACCAACATCCGTTCCCGGCTCTAAATCCTTCTCCTTGCACTGTTCCAAAAAGTCTCCTAAAACCCTGTCACTAACACTGATATAAGCGATTCCTTTTTCGATATTGAACTTTTTTGAATCTGTGATAATCTCATATTTAAAATGAAAATCGGCACAAAATTTCTTAAAGGATTCCAATGTTTCTTTTGGATGATTCGTATAATCCGGATAAATAAATTGTATGTTTTTATACTTTTTAAACAAATCAACGGCTTCTTTAAGCGAATTATAAAATGCTTTTCCGAAATCCTGAAAAACATAATTATTCTCCTTCTTCACATGAATATTCCAATCAATCAAAAGCAATTTATCATTCGAAATTGCCGATAATGTTGGCGACACTTCTTTGTGGTCAAAATTCATCACCACATATTTGTAATACTTGCCAACGCTATTATTAATGATCGTTTTAAAAACATCAATATTATAATGATGAAATTGTACATCAGTAATAACATTGTCCGGTAAATTATTCACAAACGAGTGATACAAAACTTCTTTATACGCCTTGAAAGTATCTAATACCAAAAGCACTTTTCTGGTTTCACCCGATACATAATAACCTTTATTCGGAACAGAATCAATTACATTCTGATCCTTCAAAATAGTATACGCTTTAAAAACAGTATCTCTCGACAACTGATTTTCTTTGCAAATCGCATTTACCGACGGAAGCAAATCTCCTTTTTGCAGAATATTCTCTGCAATAGCATTATTTATTCCATTGACCAACTGCTGGTATTTCGGAATATCACTGTCGTGATTGATTACAAATACAAATTTTTCCTGCTCTTCGTTTAACATACTGTTCCGTTCTGTTCTGGTATGCTAAATTAGATAAATGTTTGTAATAAAAAAATACTTTTTACAATAAAAATGTTAACTTTTAAAATAATTAGGGCGTGTCCCTCCGGGCCGGGCTATCCGTTTCAAGTCCTCGCTCTTCCTCCGTCAGGCTCCGGGCTTTCCACTGCTATCCCTCACGCAAATCGTTTTCAAAAGAGGTGACAGGATACTAATTTTCAAAAGCTCCAGCGGAGCGTAATATTTATAGCAAAAAGTCCCTCATCTTTATAAGAGCTCCAGCGGAGCGATATCATAGTCTATGATGTCACCCCGATGGGGTTCGCTATTTATATTAATCTTATCAATTCTATAAACATGGCGTCCCGATGGGACTTATTTATTAAATCTTTATCAAACAACCGGTTGTGATTTTCTTCAAATTTTTTTAATGCCTATTCCTCTTTTTTATCATACGGATTAATCGTAACAATCGAACCGTCAGCATTATATTCAATTTTTGTTACTTTGATAGATCTTAAATGCGTTACTCCTTTTGATAAACTTGAATCGTGATAAAACAAATACCATTCGTTTTCAATCTCACAAATAGAATGATGCGAAGTCCAGCCAATTACCGGATTCAGAATTCTTCCTTTATAAGTAAAAGGCCCATACGGATTATCTCCTATTGCATAACAGATGAAATGCGTATCTCCTGTTGAATACGAGAAGTAATATTTGCCATCATATTTGTGAACCCATGAAGCTTCAAAAAAACGACGATCATTATCACCCGCTAATAAAACAGCTCCATTTTCATCCAAAATTTTAATTTCTTTTGGCTCTTCTGCAAATTCCTTCATGTCATCCGACAATAAAGCTACAATTGGTCCTAATGCAGGTTCATTTGAAGAAGGTTCTTCATTCGATTCATCGTATTTATTGTTTCGGTACTTTTGAAGCTGACCACCCCAAATACCACCAAAATACATATAATATTTTCCGTCTTTGTCTTCAAAAACTGCAGGATCAATAGTATAACTTCCTTTGATTGCTTCTGGTTCCGGTATAAAAGGACCAGTTGGCGAATCACTTATCGCTACTCCAATCTGGAAAATTCCGTTGGCACGTTTGGCCGGGAAATACAAATAATATTTTCCGTTTTTACATGCGGCATCGGGAGCCCACATTTGTCGCTCTGCCCATGAAACATCATTTACATGTAAAGCCAGACCGTTGTCCACGGCTTCCGCATTTACGTTTTCCATCGAAATGACGTGATAATCTTCCATTCCAAAATGATCTCCATTGTCATTAAAAGGAATTCCGGCATCAATATCATGAGAGGGATAAATGTATATTTTTCCATTAAATACATGCGCAGATGGATCTGCGGTATACATATGATTTACTAACGGATTTGATATCGCGCGTTTGTCTAACGCTGCAAAATCAATATCTTCAATGCTATCTTCAGGCATATTGCTCTCTATTTTTTTAATTTTTATTTAAATAATCTAAACTCTTCTTTCTTTCAAATCAGCTTCAATCTGCACTTCCATTTTCTTATTGATTTTATAAAAAAACAGTAATCCAACACCAATTAGAAATGGTATCGCAGGAAAAATACTTACCAATAATTTGATTCCATTAATTGCGACGTCTGTTTGTACTAACGAATTTGGAACGTAATTAAAATATCCTAATAATGAAGTTGTTAAAGCGCCTCCAATACTCAACCCGGCTTTTAAACCCACCATCATAGCCGAAAATATGATTGCGGTAGCACGACGGTTATTTAGCCATTCTGAATAATCAGCCACATCGGCAATCATCGCCCAAAGAATTGGAATGGTGATTCCGTAGAAAAACCCATGCAAAATTTGGGAGAAAAATATCAGACCGATGAATTTGGATGAAAACACATAAAAGGCTAAAATGAATAAAGTCGACACGAATAAAAAGGATGCAAAAACATTTCTTTTACCATGTTTATCCGCCAATCTTTTTGACAAAGTGATTCCGACAATCATGAAAATAATACCACCAGCATTAAATAATCCAAAACCAGCCGCAATAGGGTCATCACCAAACTGATTCAGTCCAATCCCGGCTAGACCATCTAATATTGGCTGAATAAAAATCGCCAGTTGTTGTTTGTCTACATAATTTTCAAAATAATACACATAAGCGCTGCCTTTCATTGCCAAAGTAATAAATACCAAAGTCGTCAAGGCCAGCATGATTAACCAAGGTTTATTTTTTACCAAATCACTTAAATCTTCTTTAATACTTGATTTTTGCTCTGGTTTTGGAACGATACGTTCTTTTGTTGTAAAAAATGTAATCAATAACATTATGGTACCAAATATGGCCAACGCTGTCATTACTTTTTCAATACCAATTGCTTTATCACCATTTCCGACACTTTTGATGATCCCAAGCATAAAAACCTGAACAAAAAACTGTGCAAACATTACGGCCACAAAACGATAAGATGATAAACTATTGCGTTCGCCCATATCACCAGTAATTACACCGCTTAAAGCAGAATACGGCAAATTGTTACTGGCATAAAACAGTAACAAAAAGGTATAAGTCACAACCGCATAAATTACTTTACCGTGATAGGCAAAATTAGGTGTTGTAAAAGCTAACAAAGAAATAACTCCCAAAGGTACTGCGGTCCATAAAATCCAGGGTCTGAATTTTCCCCATTTGGTACTGGTCCTGTCTGCCAAAACCCCAATAATTGGATTAAAAACAAAAGCTGCTATCAAACCGACAACCAACATAATTATAGAAGAATCCTGAGGCGATAATCCGTAAATATCAGTGTAAAAATAAGCGAGGTAAGTAATCAGTGTCTGAAAGACTAAATTTGCCGCAAGGTCGCCTAAGCTGTATCCAATTTTTTCTTTTATGGATAGTTTTTGAGAATTAAAATTCATTATTTGTTTGTGGTTATTTTGGTTAATTTTATAATCAAAGTTGATTTAAATTTGATTATTTAGTTAGCTAGTATACTGTTTTCAAAAGGCTTTTATTTAAGCAATCGGTTGTGTAAAATTAGCAAAAAAAACATATCATGCAAATTTACTTTGCTTTATTGCGTATTTTTTTGAAAAACAACCTGTTGCACTAATCTTTAAACCCTTTGTCGATCCCAGTATTCTTCTGATTCTTTAGTTGCATTATGCTCTCATAGGCTTTCTTTGGTTGCAATTGCGTATCAAATAATAAAGGATAATTTGTACGGCCTTTTATGGGCCAGTCATTTAGCCAGGATTGTCCATCATAAACACCCCATAAAGTTACCCTGCTGATTTTGTCTTTGTGTTTCAAAAATAACTTAAAAATAGCTGCATAACGCTGTGCTAACTTGTCCTGCACTTCAGCTGGAAGTTTTTCCGGATACGGATTCATTTTGGCACTACCTTCAAAATTCTGATTGACATCAGCCCCTTTTAAATCCCATGGATTTGGCAAAACAGTGATATCTAATTCTGTAAAAGCAACTTTTAAACCTATTGCAGAATAAGCCAAAATACTTTCTTCAATTTCTTGTAATGAAGGACTTTCCAAACGCCAATGCGCCTGAATACCAACTCCGTCAACCTTACCTCCTCCTGCTCTAACTTTTTTAATTAAATTGATGGTACCTTCTCTTTTCGCAGGTTCTTCATTGTTATAATCATTGTAATACAAATCTACTTTAGGATCTGCAGCGGCGGCTAATTTAAAAGCATCAGTAAGATATTGCTCGCCAAGTGTATTTAAAAAAACGGATTTTCGTAAGGTTCCATCTTCGTTTAAAGCTTCATTCACAACATCCCACGAACCTATTCTTCCTTTGTATTTTGAAACGATTGTCGTAATATGATCTTTCATGAAAGCTTTCATTTCTGTGCTGTCCTTGATTTTTTCCATCCACGGAGCTAACTGACTGTGCCAAATTAAAGTATGGCCGTGAATAAACATTTTATTCTTCTCGCCATAGGCTATAAATTTATCAGACATTGCAAAATCATATTTGTCTTTTTGAGGATGTACAAACATCGATTTCATTATATTTTCTGCCGTGATCGCATTAAATTCTTTACGAATCAGTGCGTCTTGTTTGGCATCTTTAATTTCAATTTGATTCGCACTTAAAGCAGTACCGATGTAAAAATCTTTCTTATACGCCTCTTTCAGGGAGCTGGCTTTTTTTTGCGCCGTACAATTTACAAACAGCAATGTGGTTATTGCCAGTAAACAAGGTTTAATTAATTTCATTTTTTTTATTTTTTGGTTGATAGTTAATTTCTAAGCACTGAGAGACATAGATTTTCTTTGTCTGCAAAGGTGTTTCACTTGATAAAAAAACATAATTCCTTTCCTTAAGACCTGACAGATTTTAAAAATCTTTTAGGTCAAAATCCCATACACTCAGTTTTTCAATTTATAAGCAATTCCCATTTCTAATCCTCTTAATTCGGCAAGACCTTTTAATCTTCCCACTAGAGAATAGCCTGGATACGCTTCTGTTTTTTCATCCACATCATGTAAAAAGCCATGATCCGGACGCATGGGCAAACTCACTTTTGTTTTATTCATCAATAAAAGCAGTTTTTCAATAATGACTTCCATTTTGGTATCTCCTTCTAAATGGGCAGATTCCCTAAAAATGTTTTCGCTTTCGCGGAAGGTATTTCGCAAGTGTAAAAAGTGGATTCGATCTCCGCAATCATCAATAATTTTCTCCAGATTATTTTTTGGATCTGCTCCCAATGAACCTGTGCAATAACAAAGTCCGTTTGCATTTAAAGGCACAGCTTCCAAAATCGTTTTGATATCTTTTTCTGTGGAAACAATTCGGGGTAAACCTAAAACCGAAAACGGCGGATCATCCGGATGAATCGCTAATTTAGAACCTAATTCTTCAGCAACCGGAGCTACTTCCGATAAAAAATAAATCAGGTTTTCTCTTAGTTTAGTATTATCAATTTCAGCGTAATTATCTAATAACGAAAGAATCTGCTCAGCTGTAAAATTGATTTTACTGCCAGGCAATCCTAATAAAACATTTTTAAAAAGTAATGCTTTTTCTTCTTCAGAAAGTTTATTTCCGAATTCCAATGCATTTGCTTTTTCTTCCTCCGAATAATCATTTTCAGCATTGGGTCTTTTCAATAAAAACACATCAAAATAAGCAAAAGCAAGCTGATTGTATAACAAGGCCTTACTTCCGTCTTCATTAATAAAATTATGATTGGTTCGCACCCAGTCGAGAATCGGCATAAAATTATAGGTGATGATTTTAATGCCGCAATCCGCCAGGTTTTTTAAACTGATTTTATAATTTTCGATGTATTGCAAATAAGCTCCGGTTGCACGTTTTATTTCTTCATGAACCGGTAAACTTTCCACAACAGACCATTCTAATCCGGCCTCCCTGATAATTTGCTGCCTTTCTTTGATGTCTTCGATTGACCAAATTTCCCCAACGGGAATTTGATGCAAAGCCGTTACAATTCCGATTGCTCCGGCCTGCTTAATATCTCTTAAAGTAACATTATCCTGAGGGCCAAACCAGCGCATGGTTTGTTGCATTTTTATCATAATACTAACTTTATTTTTTAACACTTTAATTTTAAACACTTTAAATTTTAAACACATAGAGACATAGCTTAACATTGTGTTGAAAAAAGGCATTTCACTTGTTTAAAAAACACATAGCAGGCTATGTGTACTAATGTATTTTATTTTTTACAACCTTTAATGTTGTCTGTTTAGATTTTTAAACACACAGTTTATGTGTTTTCAAAACAAGTAAAACGCCTTGACCGTCAAACCAAATCTATGTATCTATGTGTTTAAAAAAAATTAACACACAGCTTATGAGTTTTCAAAACGAGTGAAACGTCTTTACGTTAAACCAAATCTATGTTTCTATGTGTTTAAATCTTTTCCAACACAACTATAATGTGTTTAAATTTTTTTCTTAAAACCCAATACTGTTTCCGCCATCAACTGGCAAAACGGTTCCGGTTGTATATTTTGATTCGCTTAAAGCGAAATAATAAACAGCATCTGCAATATCTGATGGTTCTCCTAAGAATCCCATTGGCGTTCTTCCCAGCACTTTATTTTTTCTTTCCGGATCATTATCAAGTGCCGTCGAAGACATTTTTGTTTTGATAAATCCTGGAGCGACACAGTTTACACGAACTCCAAATGGAGCCAATTCTACCGCCATTGCTCTGGTCATTGATTCAATTGCTCCTTTGCTTGCCGAGTAAGCAATTACTTTTGGAATACCATATTGTGATGCCATCGAACTAATGTTGATAATACTTCCTGTCCCATTTTCTTTCATGTTTTTTACCACAGCTTTGCTAACCGCAAAAACACTCAAAAGATTCGTATGAATTATAGATAAAAAATCTTCATCTGTTACGTCCAAAAATTCTTTTTTAAGATTGATTCCTGCATTGTTTACTAAAATATCAATCGGATTTTCTTTAGCTATGTTTTCAATCATAGCAGGAATTCCTGCCAAATCATTTAGATCAAAAATAACCGGAATTGCATTTGGTCCGATCTCTTTGCAGGCATCTTCTGTTTTCTCTTTTGATCTTCCAATTATATAGGTTTTGATTCCGTTATCACATAATTTCTTTGCTGTTGCAAAACCCAATCCCGAATTCCCTCCGGTTACAATTGCTGCTTTTGTGCTCATATTTTTTTAATTTGAATATTTAATTTCCCGGTGCAAAGGGGAATTTTAAGGATTGAAAATAGTCTAAAGTTTGTGTTGGTTTCTCTACTCCTGCTGGCAATTCTTTACCAGAATATTGTTGAAAATAAAGTAAACACGCATCTCTCCACCATTTTGCTTCTTTATACTGAATTTCTAATAACATTTGCACTTCTTTGAAACGGTCTTCATCAACATACTTTGCGCTTTTATTCCAGACGTCCTGCATGTTTTTTACCTGATTTACACCTTCCTGATATTTTAAAGCCAAACCGTTCCAAAGTGTCTGACCGTTTTTCAATTTATAATCCCAGGAAACATGATGAAACCATAATAAATCTTTTTCTGGACAGGTTTCTAAAGTAGAGAAAATTTTGGCTACTTCCGGTGCATATTGCGCTGTAGCATTGGTTCCGGTTTTAGAACGATCGAAACCTATTCCGTTTTTATCTGCTTTATGATAATATACCGGATTCCATTCTGGTCTTGACAAATTCGAAACCCATGGCCCCGGCCCATAATGATGACCTGTATCCATAATATGATGCAACCCAAGGGGCGTCATATAATTTACAACCGCTTCCCGTGATTCAATCATCATTGCTGCAACTGGTTTTATGAAATTTTCATCATTGGAGAAAGTGCATCTCAGCCATTCATCCGCAATAACTTCAGAATCTAATTCCGGATTCCACGCCAATCTTCCAAAGCCATACCAATTTGCCTGCGCAAAAGGATGACCGGTCCAGTTTAAGTCATTTCCTATGTTGGAAACCCCGGCAATTCCGGTCAGTTTTGTTTTCGTTAAAGAACCGTCAATAACTTTGGCAACAGTCGTCCCTTTTCCTTTTTGATAGGTATCAGATGCTAAAACTTCCTGAAATAATTTAGGCAGAAAAACCAAATGCGTACTAAAACCTAAATATTCCTGTGTGATTTGAAACTCCATCATCAAAGGTGTTTTTGGCATGGCACCAAACATGGGATGAAAAGGTTCACGAGGCTGAAAATCGATTGCTCCATTTTTTACCTGAACAATTACATTGTCTTTGAATTTTCCATCGTACGTTACAAATTCGGCGTAAGCCTGTTTTGCACGATCATTGGCGTCATGTTCTGAATAAACAAACGCGCGCCACATAATTACGCCTCCAAAAGGTGCAACAGCATCGGCTAACATATTGGCTCCGTCAACGTGATCTCTTCCATAATTTTGAGGACCAGGTTGCCCTTCTGAATTTGCTTTCACCAAAAATCCACCAAAATCCGGAATTCTTTTGTAAATTTCTTTGGCTTTATTTTTCCACCAATTGGCTACATCAGCGTCTTTTGGATCGGCTGTTTTTAAACCTCCAATTTCTATTGGTGCCGAAAAACGAGCGGTTAAATAAACTTTTATTCCATAAGGTCTGAACACATTCGCCAAAGCTTCTACCTTTTCTAAATATTGAGATGTTAAGATTAAAGCGTTGGCATTTACATTCGTTAAAACTGTTCCATTAATTCCGATAGACGCATTTGCTCTTGCGTAATCAATATATCGCTGATCGATAAAATCAGGTAATTTCTGCCAGTTCCATAAAGAGAACCCTGCATAACCACGTTCTACAGTTCGGTCTAAATTATCCCAGTGATTTAGAATTCTAATATTCGTTTTTGGCGAATCGACTATATTAAGATTTTTGATGTTTTTATTGGTCTGAATCAATCTCAAAAAATTGTAAACGCCATACAAAACCCCAACCTCTTTTTTGCCCGTAATGACAATTTGATTTTTTCCTTTTAAGAAAATCGTTTTAATGATAAATCCTTCTTCATTTATCTGATCAAAATTTCCAATTTCCTTTTGAATTTCAGCACTTAGTAATGCTTTAGAACCAATAATTACAGTTTTATCTAAATCAATTTTTGCCTTAATTTCGAACTTCTTCCCTAACATATTTTGTAAACCCAATTGCAATTCATTTGAAGCAATTTTTGAAGTTTCTGCATTCCCTAAAGAAACAATTCCCTGAACATTAGAAAGGTATTTGGAAACCAATTCCGCATCAGTTTTTTTATCATACTGAAGCCACAATTTATAATCCTTTTGAGCCATTGTTTTAAATGAAAACAAAAGCAGAAAAACAGAAAGTATAAATAAATATTTCTTTTGATATCGCATCAGATTATTTTTGAATGATTAAAAAATTGCAATCGGTTGCGTAAAAATATGATATTGTGTTTTAACAAAAAAACTTTACTGCAAAAATTTTCACACAACACAAATTCTTTTGTTAAAAAAGGAAATAATTGACAAGAAACTAGCAATTTATATCCAGGTAATTTATTTTCTCTTCGAAGATGCCCGAACCAAAACCTGGGTATTTAGAAAAGTAACTTCAGTAATACTATCTTTTTTAAGAACCTCATCACTCTTTTTACCTGTCTTTATGTGACTTAAAATTTTCCTGGCTGCTGTCTGTCCCATTTTTACGGCAGGATGTGAAATAGTAGTTAATCCCGGGTCAATTATAGATGCTATTGGGTCATCATTAAAACCAATAATAGCAATATCATGAGGGATTTTTAAGCCTCGTTTTTTAGCAATCTGAATCACACCAACAGCCGCTGTGTCATTCACAACAAAAATTCCATCTGGTCGATTTGGCAGATCAAATAAGATTGTAGCGGCCGTTTCTCCTTCTTCATAAGTCAAAGCAGTTTCGATGATTAGCTCCTCATTAACAGTCAGATTAGCTTCTAATAAAGCATCGGTATAACCTCTTCTTCGCTCACTATAAGTGTTTCTGTATGGCGAACCTGTAATGTGTGCAATCCGTACACAGCCCTGATCAATCAAATGTTTTGTCGCTTTATAACCTGCAGAATAGTTATCGATCATAACGCGATACGTACTAAAATCCTTTGGTACCCTGTCTACAAAAACCAATGGAATACTCTTATCTATAAATTTCTGAAAATGAGAAGTATCGCGCGTATCCATTGCCAGGGAACAAATTACACCACAAACCCGGCTATCATAAAGTGCTTTTGACAAATTAACTTCAGCCTCATAAGAATCATGGCTTTGTGTGATCATAATACTATATCCTTCCTTTTGGGCAATCTCTTCAATACCACTAATTAAAGATGAGATAAAAGGCCTGTTAATTCGGGTTACTAAAACTCCAATAATTTTGGTTGAATTTCCCCTTAAACCTGCTGCTAAAATATTAGGCCGAAAACCCATTTCTTCAGCGACTTTCTTTACTTTTTTTATGGTTTTATCGCTTATAGCAGGATGATCTTTTAAAGCTCTTGAAATTGTCGAAGTGGCAAGATTCATTCGTTCAGCAATATCATAAATGGTAACGTCTTTGCTCTCTTCCATAAAAATTTAAATACTAAACAATTGATAAAATATATTTTAGATCAACCAATAAATGGATATTAAATGATCCTAAAATAAAAACAAGGACTTCTCTACAGAAAACCTTTCTAAAAACCATATATAGAATTTTGTCTACTATTCTTTGTCAAAATTAAATTATTTTTCTTTCTTTACACAATCGGTTGCGAAATAATTTTATGGTACGAAATTATAGTTATTAATCTATTAATAAACATCTTATGAAAAAATCATTCTTCTTCTTTCAAACTATTATAATTTTATGCATTTCAATTCATTCTAATGCGCAAACAACCGTAGAAAAATATATTTTTCAGAACTCAAATTTAAGTTTTGAAGAGCGTGTAAATGATTTGGTAAGCCATTTAACACTGGAAGAAAAAGTATCTCAAATGCTGAATTCTTCACCTGCTATTCCGAGATTGAGCATTCCCGCTTATGACTGGTGGAATGAAACACTTCATGGCGTTGCAAGAACTCCTTTTAAAACTACCGTTTACCCTCAGGCTATTGCTATGGCGGCTACTTTTGATAAAAATTCCCTTTTTACAATGGCTGATTATTCTGCTTTAGAAGGAAGAGCGATTTACAATAAAGCGGTTGAATCAGGCCGAACAAACGAACGTTATCTTGGACTTACCTATTGGACACCCAATATTAATATTTTTCGTGATCCTCGCTGGGGACGCGGACAGGAAACGTATGGTGAAGATCCTTTTTTGACTGCTGCTTTAGGGGACTTTTTTGTTAAAGGTCTTCAGGGCGATGATCCTAAATATTTAAAAGCCGCAGCCTGTGCGAAACATTATGCGGTTCACAGCGGCCCGGAACCTTTGCGCCATACTTTTGATGTTGATGTAACGCCGTACGAACTTTGGGATACGTATTTACCTGCCTTTAAAAAACTGATAACCGAATCTAAAGTTGCCGGCGTAATGTGTGCCTACAATGCTTTTAGAACTCAACCTTGTTGTGCCAGCGATATCTTGATGACGGATATTTTGCGCAATCAATGGAAATTTGATGGTTACGTAACGTCAGATTGTTGGGCGATTGATGATTTCTTCAAAAATCATAAAACACATCCGGATGCTGCGTCTGCTTCAGCTGATGCCGTTTTCCACGGAACGGATATTGACTGCGGAACGGATGCCTACAAAGCTTTGGTACAAGCGGTGAAAACCGGAAAAATACCGGAATCACAAATTGATATTTCGGTAAAACGTCTTTTTATGATTCGTTTCAGATTGGGAATGTTTGATCCTGTCGAAATGGTAAAATATGCTCAAACTCCAGCTTCTGTTTTAGAAAGTCCGGCACATCAGGAACATGCCTTAAAAATGGCACAACAATCTATGGTTTTGCTTAGAAATGAAAACAATACTTTACCTCTGAGTAAAAAAATAAAGAAGATTGCAGTTCTGGGTCCAAACGCAGATAATTCGATTTCTATTCTAGGAAATTACAACGGAACTCCATCCAAATTAACCACAGTATTACAAGGCATTAAAGAGAAATTAGGTGCCAATACCGAAGTGATTTATGAGCAAGCCATCAACTTTACAAATGATACTTTATTAGTATATTCTGATGTCAAAAACCAATATACTTTTGAAGGAAAACAAGGTTTTAAAGCCGAATATTTTAGCAACACCGAACTTTCAGGGAAACCGGAAATTACAAGAACTGAACCCAAATTAAATCATTTTTGGCAGGAAGGTGAAGCGGTTGTTCAAAACATCAAAGCCAATAATTTTTCTGCCCGTTACACAACAAATTTCACTGCAATTGAAGATGGCAGCATTACTTTTGAACTTGCTGCTGATGACGGTTACCGTTTTCTTGTGAATGGAAAAGAAGAACTAAATGCCTGGAAAAAGAATCGCTGGGGCGGACAAACTTTTCAATTAAAAACAACAAAAGGAACGGTTTATAATTTAGTAGTTGAATATTGGCAGGGAGAAGGAAAAGGAAATGTTGCCCTGAATGCAGGAAATTATAAAAAAACTGATTTTACAGCGCTTGTTAATCGTTTAAAAGATGTTGATGCTTTTGTGTTTGCTGGTGGAATTTCACCTCAACTAGAAGGCGAAGAAATGAAAGTGAATTTCCCGGGATTTAAAGGCGGGGATCGTACTTCCATCTTATTACCAGCGGTACAAACTGATTTGATGAAAGCACTCAAAACGACTGGAAAACCGGTTGTTTTTGTGATGATGACCGGAAGCGCAATCGCTATTCCGTGGGAAGCTCAAAATATTCCTGCGATCGTAAATGCATGGTATGGCGGACAGGCAGCCGGAACTGCGGTTGCGGATATTCTTTTTGGAGATTATAATCCTGCCGGAAGATTGCCAATTACTTTTTACAAAGGCGATTCAGACTTACCTGAATTTGTAGATTATAAAATGGACAACAGAACGTATCGCTATTTTGAAGGCAAGCCACTTTATGGTTTTGGATATGGTTTGAGTTATACTTCTTTTAAATATGATCAATTGAAAATGCCATCAAAAATTAGCAAAGGAAAAAGCGTTTCTGTTTCTGTACGCATTACGAATACAGGAAAAATGAACGGCGAAGAAGTAGCGCAGTTATACCTCATCAATCAAAACAAAACCATCAAAGCACCTTTGAAAACTTTGAAAGGTTTTGAACGAATCAATCTTAAATCAGGCGAAAGCAAAATCATAACTTTTACACTTTCTCCCGAAGATTTATCGCATATTACCAATGAAGGTATTTCGCAGGAATATAATGGCGAAATTAAAATTGCCATTGGCGGTCATCAGCCAGATGAAGCTAATAAAACAAGTGGTAATGTTTTAACTAAAAGTCTTTTGATTCAATAAAGACAAAGCTATTTTTTACTATGAAGCTGTTTATAAAGCGTTTCCATCGGAGCCTGATTTAATTGCATTATTCCCGTCTCCGGGCGATCTAAAGCTAAAATCAGAAACATTACCGAAGAAAAAATAATGGAAATAAAAACCGCTAAAACATGATTCTTTTTACCTGAAATTCCAAATTGATAGCCCAGAATGAGCATCGTAAATAAAGTTATTATAAACAGTACCCATAAAATGGTAGCAGGCAGTCGGTATTCGAAAGTAAAAGTGACGCGTTTATTATAATTGTCAACGAGTTCGTTTACTGAACCGGTATAAAGTGAATACGCTTCAGAACTGCGATCTTGCGCTGCCAGAGCTTCAGAATAGCTCCAAAGCGAATCAAGGATACTTTGTGATCTTTCCTTTAGATTTTCTATCTTTTTTACTGAAAGATCTTTAAAAAGACTAACACGCAAATCTGTATATTCTTTTAAAAGATTTCGGGAAGAAGAACGATAGGGTTCCGGTATTAATCCGGATTGAAGATACGCCTTTCTGATTATGGTCACTTCTTCCAGCAAAAGCTCTTTTCTGTTATTATAGCGATTGTCTACAATCTGAAATGTAAAAGCCAGCATGAAAGCCAAAAGTCCCAGTGCCGCTCCAACTACTGATCCGACTGGAGAATCGTTTACTTTTCCGGATTTACTCTTTACAAATAAACCGTAATACTGACCTGCAAGAATGGGGATTAAAATACTGAAGAAAGGAATAAGAAACATTCCTAAAAGCTCAAAAAAACTTACATTTATCATGGTTCTTTCGTATTTGGATAATAAATCTGGCTAATCAAATATAATCTTTATTTCGCAATCCTAAAACTATTGACTTTCAAAATATTACAACCTATTTTTTTCTCTTTTCTATTTAAAATTAAATCAAATATTATTCTCAGAGAAAAAGGAAAAATAATAAGATTTTTTTTCTAAATTTGATTATAGAAATTTGCATTCTATACGATTTCCCCAAATCATTTTTTTTATTACCTCAACCTACATTGACCTTTTGGCAAATAGTAGTAACGTAAAATGAAAAAAAATGAAAAATTTTACTCTGACAATCTTTTTAATTTCCTGCCTTACTGTTTCTTCCTTTGGATTTTCAAAGGATAAAACTCTTTCTGAAAATAAGAAAACTACTTTTTTTATTCCTGCTCCTTCTTTTGATAATTACGCAGCCCCCATTATCGACGATGCAACTGTGTTGGCTTTTTTTAAAAAGTATTCTCAATTAAAAGAGTATCAAAAAGATGTTTCAACGCTTTACAAAGACAGATCATATAAAACAATCTGGTACGAGGGCAATGACATCAACGAATTTGGACATCTAATGTATCAAAAACTGAACTCTACTTACGAACAAGGTGTTCAGGTCAGAATTCCGTATAAAGATAAAATAGATAAGGTTTTTGATGAAGATTTGACTGAAAAGATTTCAGATTCTGATACTGAGCTTTTATTGAGTTCCATGTATATTCTTTATGCAAAACATGTTTTTCAGGGAATGGATGCCGCTGAACAAAATAAAATAGAATGGTATTTGCCAAAGAAAAAACTTTCTTATGAGACCTTATTAGATTCTATTGTTACCAATCCCAATTTATTGGATGAAAATAATCATATTCTTTTTAGTCAATATTACAAACTTCAGAATGTTTTAAAAAAATACAGGGAAATTGAAAAAAACAATACCTGGAAAACCATTACAATGCCAAATCCATACAAAGACTTAAGACCAGATGATACCGGAGTTACGATTCAGGACATTAGAACACGACTTTTTGTGATTGGTGACTTGGCACAGGATTCTAAAAGTAATTTTTATGATCAGGAATTAATGGATGGTGTAATGAAATACAAACTTCGCCATGTACTCACTCCAAATTATATTATTAACAAAGAGCATATTAATCAAATGAATGAGCCGGTAAGTGATCGTATCAAAACTTTGATGCTCAATATGGAGCGTTGTCGATGGATTCCGCCAACATTAGAAAACCAGGAAGAATATGTGATGGTTAACATTCCGTCGTTCAGGCTATATTTTGTCCGAAATGGAAATTACGATGTTGTATCTAAAGTTTTCATCGGTACTCCATTAACCAAAACCGTCATCTTTAGCGGACAGATCGATCGCATTGTTTTTAGTCCGTATTGGTATGTTCCGTCAAGTATCATTAAAAATGAATTACAGTTAAAAATTGCGGAAGACAAAAATTATCTGGCGGATCATAATATGGAATGGAATGGCGGAAACGTAAGACAAAAGCCCGGTCCGGAAAACGCTTTGGGACTTGTGAAATTTATGTTTCCAAATCCAAACGATATTTACATGCACGACTCCCCTTCTAAAACCTTGTTTGGTTTTGAAAAACGCATCTTCAGTCACGGCTGTATCAATGTTGAAAAAGCAAAAGATCTTGCTGTTTCGATGATGAAAGACTATCCTGACTGGACTCTCGATAAAATTAATGCAGCGATGAGTGGCGAAAAAGAAACACCTTTCAAGCTAACTAAAAAAATCCCAATCTATATAGGTTATTTCACTGCCTGGGTAAGTAAAGAAGGTGATATTGGATTTTTTCCTGACGTTTATGAACGTGATGTTAAACTTAACAGCTTGCTATTTCCTTTGGATACGGGGTATAAGACAGCTAATAATTGATTTTTTTAGAGTATAGAATGTAGAGTAAAGAATAAAGAGTATAGAGAATAAACCTCCTTGAATGATATTTCTGGAGGTTTTTTTATTTTTTGTAAACACTTTTTTCTGCGTATCTTTTTTTGATATAATCAGTTACTGGTCTTAATGGCTTATTATTTTCAGGATGTCTTCCGTGCGTATTAAAGAAATCTGCTTTATCACTGCTAATTTTGGCATACCAAACAACTGCTTCGCCATTTATAAAGCAGCTTGTCGTATCGTAGACTTTTATTTTTTTAAGTCCAAACTTACTTTCATCAAATCGTTCTATTTTTCCAGTTTTCACATCACAATCTACTTTTTCGAAATGATCATTCGACCATTGCATGCATTGTTCTTTTGGAAAAACATAATAACTGATTCCAAATCCTAAACAAAAGACAATTAAAATGCCAGCAGCAGTCAACTTTAATTTTTTATTAAATCGATTTGGAAATTTATAAACAGAAGTTTTTTTAGCTGTTTGAATATTTTCAAAATTAGCTTCGTTTTTGTTTTCATTTTCTTCCATTCCGCTCTCATTTTCAATAATAATTGATTCTGATTTATTCGAATCCTTATTTGAGTTATCATCTTCAAAATTATCTTCCTCTTCTTGAAATTTTCTAAAAGGTCGTGGCTTGAAATTAACTAAAATTGCAGCCATTTCAATTCTAGATTTATTATCTGTATTGCCACCTTCTAAAAAAGAAATTATAGGTTTCAATTTTCCAATATTACAATTCCCAATTGTTTTTTTTAATGACAAGCTTTCATTGGCTTCAAAAAACATTTTTATAATTTCTTCATCAATTTTACTCAGGCCTCTCTCCAAAAGTCTAAGATAAAAATCTCTCAATTGCGCCGGAGTTGGATCTGATAAAACACCAGACACATCTTCTCTAATAGCAATTTTATACTTAGCTCTAATGGCTGTTTTATAATCTTCAATAGTAAAGTTATTCATAAGCTATACGGAATTATTGGAAATATCGGAATGATCGGAAATACCGGAATTACTTAGCAATGCAGGCTTATAAACGTACTTCCTTTGTATCAGAAATTAGTTGCTGTTCTATTCGCGATAAGGACAAATGTACAAAACTAGTTCACTTAAAAAGTATGGAAAACCGTAAGACGGAGTTTATCCGGGAAGTATAAATAAAATCTTACTGTTCTACATACTTCACTTCCCAAGCAATTTGGTGTTGCTATAACAAAACTCAGAACCATTCTGAACGGCAATGCCCTTTATCTAAATTTTAAATCATAAAAAAAATGAAAACACTATTTACATTGGGAGCGTGCGCGCTATTGAGTCTTACAATTTTCTCTTGTACAAATGATGATGAAACATCAGATAACAAGTCTGCAACGGAGGTAAAAAAGGAAATTAATCCTGCGACTCCATCATATGCTGGTCCAGATGATGACCCTGTGATTATTGATCCGCCTAAAAAATGATTAATTAAAAATTCATAATCTGTAATTAATTACTAAATTCGGGGAAAGTAACTTTTATGCTACGATCCCCTTTTTTTGTTTTAATTATACTTCTTTTTCTTTCTTGTAAAGAAAAAAAAACTAGTGCAATTAAACCAAATCCAAACAAAAAAGAAGCTTCAATTTTACAAGAAAAGGCAATTTCCTATTTTCAGAAAAACAATTACGACAGTTCCTTTTATTATTTTAATAAATCTAAAATTGTTTTTGAAAAATTAAAAGACAGTAGCAATATTGCCTTCAGTTTAATTCAAATGGGAAATATTCAGCAAGTAAATGGTGATTATTATGGAAGTAAAGAGACATTGACAGAGGCATTACCCTACATTACAAATGACAAAAATTATCTAACTGCAGTTAATAACTTTTTCGGTATTGCAGATAAAGAACTCTCTATTTATGATGATGCTATTTTTTATTATAAAGAAGCGATTAAAAATTCTAAAGACCAGTCGGCAAAACAAGCTCCAATAAATAATATTGCTGTTGTATATATAAAACAAAAAAAGTACGACAAAGCTATTTCTCTCTTACAATCAATTCTAAACAAAAAAACATCTGAAATAAGATCACAAAAAAGTAAGGGAAGAGTTTTAGATAATTTAGGCTATGCTTATTTTAAAAAAGGTTTATATGAAAAAGGATTTTTGTTCATGAATCAAGGTCTTGAATTAAGAACTCAACTTGAAGATTCGTACGGTCATATTCAAAGTTGTTTACATCTAGCTGAATATTATTCCAAAGCCGATTCTAAAAAGTCTAATGAATATGCTCAATTAGCTTACCAAATTGCTACAAAGCTTAATAGCGTTGATGAACGATTGGAAGCCTTATCATTTTTAATGACAAACAATTCCCTTAATAATACAATATATGCTCAAAAATATGTTAGCTTAAACGACAGTATAATCAAAATCAGAAACAACTTCAAAAATAAATTTGCCAAAATTAAATACGATTCAAAAAAAGAGAAAGACGAAAATCAGAAACTTCGCTTAGAAAAAGCCGAAAATTTGTTATCACTTCAGGAAGCTAAATACCAAAAAATAGTGGCTGGAATTGGGATTATCTTTTTGATTATTGTAATAGTCATTCTCGTACGATATTACAAAAATAGAAGCCGAATTGACAAAATAAAAACATCATACGATACCGAAACCCGAATTGCAAAGGATATTCATGACGAACTCGCCAACGATGTTTTTTATGCCATCACTTTTGCACAGACACAATCATTAACAAAAGAAGATATAAAAGAAACTTTACTACAAAAACTCAATCATATTTACACTCGTGTTCGCGGAATTTCAAGAGAAAACAATACAATTGAAACCGGAACAAATTATTCCATTCATTTAAAAGAAATGCTCTCTACTTATAATAGTGATAACACAAATGTCATTATAAATAACATTGAAAAAGTAAATTGGGATACTATTGATGAAATTAAAAAAATTACCATTCATAGAGTATTGCAGGAATTAATGGTTAATATGAAAAAACACAGCGAAGCTTCAATAGTAGTGTTAAAGTTTGAAAGTACTGCAAATACAATCGAAATCAATTATACAGATAATGGAAAAGGCTGCCCCAAAGATAAAATTATCAAAAATGGCTTACAAAATATGGAAAACCGTATTCTGGCCATAAAAGGAACTATTACTTTTGACTCTGAACCAGAAAAAGGATTCAAAGTAAAAATATCCATGCCTAAATAAATGCCTTATGTTTAAAAAAGTAATAATAGCCGAAGATCTGGATGCTATCAGTTTAGGAATCGAGCAAGTCTTAAAAGATTTAGATATTGTTGATTTTCAACATTCAAAATATTGCGATGATGCTTTTCTTAAAATACGCGCGGCTATTCAGAAAAATGAACCGTATGATTTATTGATCAGCGATCTTTCCTTCAAGACAAATCATCGGGAAGTAAAAATTGCTAATGGTGACGAACTGGTTCAGAAAGTTCGGGAGTTACAGCCTGACATCAAAATCATCGCCTACTCTGTTGAAGATAAAAATTACCGAATTAAATCACTTTTTGATAATGCCGAAATTGATGCATTTGTATTAAAAGGCCTGAATAGCATTGAGGAATTGAAAAAAGCTATTCATATTACCTCAACTTCAGATCAAAAATTTATTTCGCCTGAAGTTGCTTCTGCACTTCAGGAGAAAAACAATTTTGAAATAGATGATTTAGATATTCAGATTTTAAAACATTTATCATCAGGAACACCGCAGGATGAAATCATACAAATCTTTAAGGACTTGGGTATAAAACCCAACAGTAAAAGTGCCATGGAAAAAAGACTTTCTAAATTAAAAGATTTTTTCAAAGCAAACAATACCGTACAATTGGTTTTTATTGCAAAAGATCTGGGGATTATTTAACCTCAGCCGCTATATAATTTACAAAGCTCCTTCGGGGGCTTTTTTTATTTCTGAAAATTAATAATTTAGAGATTATGGATTTCCGTAAAATACTGGTTTTAAATAGGTTTAAGTTTGGATTATAAATCAAATTAAAATCAAAATTATGAAAAAATTAGTCGTTTTATTTAGTCTGTTCTTCCTGGTTCTGGGAGGTAGTATTGAAGCACAAAGTGGTCATTATAAAAATGGAAAAGGAAGTTCTCATAAAGGAGGAAAGTACAAAAATTCGAGTACCCATAACCACTATAAAAAAAGAAAATAACATTTCTAAAATCATGGGATTTCGATTTCAAAAGAGAATTACACTTGGAGGAGGACTTGGATTAAATATTAGTAAATCCGGAATTTCTCCAAGTTTAAGAACAAAAATGGGAACATTTAGCAAAAACGGTTATTCTGTAAAAACAGGTATATCTGGATTGAGATACCAAAATAGCGGCTGTATTGTATTGTTTGCCTTTACAGGAATCATAACATTTTTAATTTTCACACTAAAACATTTATAATCATGGGATATAGAAAAGGATATTATAAAAAAGATGGAACTTATGTTCAAGGGCATTTCGCTAATACAAGGTCAAGATCTTTTACAAAGAAAAATAGCGGATGTATACTTATTTTTTTATTATCACTATTAATAGGATCTGTAATTTCTTGCTCAGAATCTTCAGATACATCAAATGGATCAAGCAACACTTCAAACTCAAATTGCCCGACCAAAACCTGCGGCGATTTTTCATCTCAAGCTGCAGCACAATCAACTTACAACAACAACAAAAAATGCTATAAAAATTTGGATTCTGATGGAGACGGAATAGCATGCGAAAATTTAGGCAAATAAAAATCTAAAACAATGATAACACTAGAACTAAAAAGTCACTTCCTAAGATTATATCAAATGGCATTATCGGATGATCAATTTGATGTATTAGAACTGCAAATGATGTATCATTTTGCCGATGAAAGAGGAATTCCAAGAGAAGAACTGGATAAACTTTTTCTAAATCCAATTAATACAGAGCTTATTATTCCTGAAGAATTAAATACCCGAATAGAATATTTATATGATTTTACAAGAATCATTTGGGCCGATGGAAAAATTACAGATGACGAATTAAACATGCTTAAAAAGTATTGTAGGAAATTCAATTTTTTGGATGAAAACATAAATGAACTTTCTTCTTACCTCATCGATTGTGTTCAAAAAGACATTCAGAAAGAAGAAATTATTAGTCAATTAAATTCTTAAGTTATGAAATCACTTACCCAATTATTCAGTATAAAAAAAGCTGAAGATTCTCCTGTCAAAACTTTTGATGACAATGAAGAAGATAGAGAACAAATAAGAATAACCTATTATCAAAGTGGTTTTGCTGCATCAGTAAAAGCAACTGGGAAACCAATTGTTTTAAAAGCATGTTTACAGAATCTCTATATGAGTTTTGAAGATCAATGCCGCAAGCAAAAACTTGAGCAAGATCGCTTAAAGCAGCCTTATCGTGAAGAGCAGGAAAAAAACAGAACGGAACTTAAAAAATCTGAAGCCGCAATAGGAATTTTCGAAAAGAAAGAACAGGATATTAATGATGAAATTGACCAAATAAAAAATGATATTATCGAAGTCAAACGTAATCCTGATAAATACGGTATTGAAGATGGTAAAGGCTTAAAAGCACAATTTTATATTGGTTTATTTTTATTATTCCCAATAACTCTTTATTTATTAGTCTTTTATATTTCGGCGTCGTATTCTGCTTTTTTCAAGGAATTTGCAAATGATAGTTTGACAGCTGCCATTTTTGATGCAGATGCTTTAACAAATTCTTTTAAAGCAAGTTGGCTTGAAGGTGTTTTAGTGATTACGATTCCGTTTGTATTTATGGGATTAGGTTATGTAATTCATATGGTTCAAAAAGAAAAAGGTATTAAGAACATCTTTAGAATAATTGGATTATTTGTAACAACATTTTTATTTGATGCTCTTTTGGCGTATCAAATTGAAAAAAAGATTTACGAGTTTAACAAAACAACAGATTCTGCTCCTTACAATTTAAATATTGCATTAGGCGAAGCTGAATTTTGGATGATCATATTCGCAGGATTTGTAGTTTATATTATTTGGGGACTTGTTTTTGATTTTGTAATGAAAGAATTTGAAAACATTGATAAAATCAGGGCTTTCATAAGAGGTAAAAAAGAAAAACAAATAGACTTAAATAAAGTGAAGGTTGATGTTATTGCTAAAATCAATGATTTTAAACAACAGGTGATTACTATCAATGGAAAAATTTCAGAATTACAGTCTAAAATTGATGGCTTTGTTTTTCCTGTCAAAGAATATCTTCATTATCATCACCAGTATAAAGAAGGTTGGTTCCAGGCAATTAACACTGAAATAGCTTTACCACACAAAGAAAAAGTAGAATTGTTGGAAGGTTGCGAAGACTTATCCGAAGAGCACCTTGGTAAACTGAATTTAGTTGACCCCGACTTTCAACATTTAGTATACTCTAAAAACTAGTACGATGAAAAATATTTTCAAAACAATACTAATGGCTGTATTATTAGTTTCTATTTTTTCATGCAAACAAGATACTCATAAATATGAGAACGAAATTTCCATTAAAAACTATGGAGCAGAAAATTACAACCTCAGCATCCTAATCGATTTATCAGATAGAATTAGCCTTAAAAAAAATCCAAATCCAACGATGGAATATTTTCAAAGAGATTTGGGTTATATAAAATCAGTTTCTGAAACTTTTACACAGCATTTAAAAGAAAAAAGGATAAGGCAAATTGATGACAAAATGCAATTGTTTTTTAATCCGGAACCTTTAGATCCAAAAATTAATTCAATCTCTAAAGATCTAAGAATTGTCATTGATAAAAATAATGCATCAAAAGGTTTTCTAAACTCTATAAATGCAAATTATACCGCACAAACTTCCAAAATTTACACCTCAGCGATAAAAGATGATAATTATATAGGGTCTGATATTTGGAGCTTTTTCGACAATAAAGTAAAAGATCAATGTATTGAAAATGGATATCGAAATATACTTATTGTTCTTACTGATGGCTATATATATTATGATGGTACTTTAATAAAAGAAAAAAATAGAAGTACTTATATTACTCCGGAACTTATTCGCAAAAATGGTTTAAACACTCAGGATTGGGAAAAGAAAATAAAAGATCAGGATTTTGGATTCATTAAAATAAATAGTGATTTATCTAATCTCGAAGTTTTAGTCTTAGGAATAAACCCAAGTAAAAGCAATCCATACGAAGAAAAAATAATAAAAGCATATTGGACTAAATGGTTTGCCGAAATGAACATAAAACATTTTGAAATTAAAAATGCCGATTTACCATCGAATATGGACAAAATCATCAATGACTTTATATTAAAAAAACAACAAATCTAAATTTTACTATTATGGAAATCAATATTCAACTTAAATCACTGGCTGACAAAATTACACAGCTTAAAAGCAAAATTGAGACTGAAGAGTCTACCAAGCATGCTTTTGTTTTACCATTCATTCATATTTTAGGATATGACGCTTTTAATCCACTAGAAGTTGTTCCAGAATTTACAGCTGATTTGGGACTCAAAAAAGGAGAAAAAGTAGATTATGCAATTTTTCAAAATGGCGATCCCATCATTATTGTTGAATGCAAAAGTTGGAAAGAAAAATTGACCGTTCATAATTCGCAATTATTTCGATATTTCCATGTTACTAAAACAAGATTCGCATTATTAACAAATGGAATTACGTATCAATTTTTTACTGATTTGGATGATCAGAATAAAATGGATGAAAAACCATTTTTGGAATTTGATATTACCAGCCTTAAAGAAAATACGATTAATGAAATTGCGAAATTTCATAAAACAAATTTTAATGTTGATAATATTGTAAGTAATGCCAGTTCGCTGAAATATATCAAAGAAATTAAAAAGCAAATCAACGCCGAATTAGAAAATCCTTCTAACGATTTTACTAAACTTTTTGCGAATAAAGTTTATACTGGAAGACTTACGGAAAAAGTCGTAGATGAATTTAAAGATTTAGTTCAAAAATCAGTTAGTCAATATATTAATGAAAAAATTAATGACAGACTAAATGCTGCGCTTACTAAAGAAACGATTAAACAACAGGATGAAGAAATTACAACTATTGAAGAAGACAATAAGGTTAATACAACTGATGAAGAACTAGACGGTTATCGTATTGTAGTTGCCATTTTACGACGAAAATTGCCAATTAACCGAATAGTACATCGCGATACGCAATCTTATTTTGGAGTTTTATTAGATGACAATAATCGTAAACCTTTATGCAGACTTCATTTAAATGGTGGCAAAAAATATATCAGCCTTTTTAATGACAATAAGAATGAAACAAAATCTGCTCTTTCAAGTATTGATGACATTTATCAATTTGAAAAAGAGTTACTAGAAACCGTTGCGCTATATGAAACCGAACAAAGTAATTAATCCCGTATAACTACGCATTTATAAAATATCAGTTCCAATTACTTTTATCAGGCATTAAATATTTTATACAAAAGCCTATGCTAAAAAACTACTTACTATCATTTTTCCTGGTAACTATAGTTTCCTGTAAAAAAGCAGCTGCTCCGCCTCCTCAAAAAATAAACACATTTTATAAGGAGGTGATTACAGCTGACGACAGAAAAACTATTACTCCTGAAGAAGCTAAAACTTATCATGTAGATGATGTTTATGAATACAAATACAGGACAGGGAATTCCGGACATTATGAATATAATTATGATGTAAAAGGAATAAACAGCGTTGGTGATTCTGTTTTCGGAAACATTAACGTTTCCGGAAAATATGGTGCCGGAATATTGATTAATGATTCTATTGCTGATCTTGAAATTAATACCGAGTGGATCTCTTTTGGAAAACTAAAAGCAACTGATAAAAAAGGAAATGAATACCAATTAATCGTCAAATAAAAGTCGCCCCAATGAAATATACCCTACTCTTTTTATTTATGTTCCTGACCTCTTTTCATCCCGTTGAGACCAAAGTATATATCTGCGGCCCAACGGGAGCAAAGAAATATCATTATAATGAAAATTGCCGCGGACTCACCGCCTGTAGACACGTACTAACAAAAGTAACTCTTTCACAGGCACAAGGCTACGGATTAACGCTGTGCGGCTGGGAAGACTAACGGTTTTTAGCACGCACTTAAATCTCTTAACAATTTCATAATCTTAACATTACGCTCAATTCACATTAGTTTTATTAATTTGAGTAAAACTAAATATTATGAAATTCTTCAATCTAAATTTTCTGGTTTCATTCAAAGAATGGCTTTTTTTAAGAGCGATGCATTCTACTTTCCTTCACTAATAAATTTATTACTTTAAAATAAATTATTAGTCTAAAAAAATAAGGAAAGTCAATTGAATGAATAAAGTTGAGAAGTCATTTTTACATAAAGACCAATTTGGACAAGATTTTTTGTGGGGTGTTTCTACTGCCGCTTTCCAAATTGAAGGGGCTCATGATGCAGACGGAAAAGGTTCTTCTATCTGGGATGTTTTTACATCTCAAAAAGGGAAAGTAAAAAACGGTCATCATGCCCTAACAGCTTGTGATTTTTATAATTCGTACCAAAACGATATTAATCTCATAAGCCACTTAAATATTCCGAATTTTAGGTTTTCGATCAGTTGGCCGCGAATTATGCCTACTGGAACGCATCCTGTAAATCAGGCCGGAATTGACTACTACAATAAAATCATTGATTCATTACTCGAACAAGGTATCGAACCCTGGGTTACACTTTATCATTGGGATTTGCCACACGCACTCGAAGTAAAAGGCGGATGGACCAATCGCGATTCGGTTTCCTGGTTTTCTGACTATGTCGAGGTTTGTGCAAAATACTTTGGTGATCGGGTAAAAAACTGGATGGTTATTAACGAACCTTCTGTTTTTACCGGAGCGGGTTATTTTCTGGGCATTCATGCTCCCGGAAAAAAAGGAATTACCAATTACCTAAAAGCCATGCATCATGTAACGTTGGCCACAGCTGCCGGCGGAAAAATACTTAGAGATAAAGTGGCTGATGCTAACATCGGAACAACATTTTCCTGTACTCATATTGAACCTTTCTCTCAGAACATAAAAGATATCGAAGCCGCAAAACGCGTTGATACTTTACTGAACAGAACTTTTATAGAACCTATTTTAGGAATGGGTTATCCTCAGAAAGATTTGGCAGTACTAAAAAAACTGAACAATTATATCAAAGAAGATGACCTCAACAATCTGGCCTTTGATTTTGATTTTATCGGACTTCAATGTTATACTAGAGAGATTGTAAAAGCTTCGTTATTGACGCCCTACATTGGTGCCGAATTAATCAGTGCCGAAAAGAGAAATGTCATTGCCACTGACATGGGTTGGGAAGTCTATCCTCCTGCCCTATATCATATCTTAAAAAGATTTAATGCATATGAAGGCATCCGAAAAATTATAATTACGGAGAATGGCGCTGCTTTTCCCGACACGGTTACCAATGGAAAAGTTTACGATATCAAACGTACACACTTTATTCAGGATCATTTAGAGCAAATTCTGAAGGCCAAAGAAGATGGTTTAAATGTGGAAGGTTATTTTGTGTGGAGCCTTACCGATAACTTTGAATGGGCAGAAGGTTACAACGCCCGTTTCGGATTAATACACGTTGATTTTGAAACGCAGAAAAGAACCATCAAGCATTCCGGTTTATGGTTTCGCGACTTCTTATCTTAAATAAAAATTCTGATAAACTTAAAATAGCAATCTTATGGAAATCAATTGGCTTATCATTTCTGCAATCGTAATTGGAGTTGCTATATTAGTTTATTTTCTAATCAAGCAAAATAAAAAAGACCGCAAAAAGATCGAAGAAGAGCTAAACTTCACTAAAAAATCTGATGAAGTAGAGATCAATAATGATCCTAATTTATAATCCATTTTCATTAAGCCAATTGCTCAAATCCATTCACATTAGTAATTTTAGCTGTTTTTCTATTCTATTATTTGACAGCTAATTTCATACGGTTCTTTATGGAAACCATATAAAATAATCTTTTGTCTGTCTACGTATTTTATTGGAATTAGGATATCAAGATAAATATCTGTATAAAGTGAAAGAAATAGTGTTTCATTTAGTTTTTCTAGTATAATTCTACTTCCTTCCTTATTTAAACGTTCGTTTATTTCTTGAATATATGGCGGATCTAAAACTTCATTGAACCTGACATTCATTTTTTCTCCATTCCAATTGATCTCAAACTTTAAATTCTGAATTTCACTTTCTGTTAATTCAGTTTCAGTAGCGTTTAGTTTTTCGTAATCATCTTCAACAATACAATCTTCTGTTATTGTCTTTTCATCACTTAAAACTTTGTAAATTTTTCCATTTCTAAAAAATCTGATTCGGTTTTCATTTATAAATTTATATTCCGTTTCGCTTAGTTTTTCGTTTCTGTTTTCGTTTACTATTTTTATTAAAGAGGCATCATTTTTCTCAACGTTAAAATAATCAATTACATTATCATCAAACTGAATTATTTCAGGTTTTCCATAATGGTCCGGAGTTTTTATAAACAACCAATTTTCTTTCATATGCGATTTTATTAATAGTAACTCTAAGTACTAAAGTAGGTCTAAAACTAAATTAAATCCATTATTCTGATCTGCGACATAACCTTAAATACAAAACCAACTTTCTTCCCGATACTTCGGGAAATACAATTGCCCAAATCCGTTGTAGTAGCTTTTAGATGTAGTCTTCAGTTCATTACCAATATTCAAAGATTCGAGAAATTTTCCCATTTTTGAACTCGAAAAGTGTCATTTCTGAGTCTCCAACTTTAATACCATCATCTTTCTTTTTAACAAACCTTTTTTCTACAACTACTGCGTTTAGGCCGATAATTTTGTTTACTATTTTTATATCTGTAATTTTTCCGTCATAACCTCCTTTTTTTTGATTTCTGACGTATCCATTATACAAATCTTGTCTGGTATAAGTTCCACCATACTTTGGATGAACATATTCAAAGTCATCCGTAAAAAGTTCAAAAGCGCGATCAATATCTTCGATTGTTGAGTTTTTCTGAAATATTTTAAGGTTCAAATCGTAATATTTCTTCACTACAGTATCTAGTGAGTCTTTATGCGCTTTTGAGGTATCCTGCGCAAGTATTTGGTTAGTTAGTAAAAAAAGTAATAAAATAGAAAATAATATTTTTAAATGTGTTTTCATATGTATTTTGTTAGTTCAAATTCTACTTAACGTTCCCGCACTTATGGCTTTTTTGGAATTTTGAAAACGATCATTTTCGGTTAAACGAAAATTCGATGAGAAATGGTAATTCCACTAAATTCGCAAATCGCTATAGACGTGTGTGGTAGGGCGTAACAATCTGTGCAAAACATTTCCGTTTCTATTTGTATTCTGCTTTTCACTTCCGTTTAGGCCGCAAATTGGCTTGACTTTTTCTTTTTTACGGTTTCTTCCTTATGCCCGTTTTTAGATACTCAATTTTTCTAATAGTACTCAAAATCATTTACAGCTTACAGTTTTTCTCAATGCTTTTATTTTCAAATCAAGATTTTTTTATGTTTTTTTATCTATTTCAGTTTTTAATTTTGACCTCAAAAAAAACCAAAGAGGAATACTAAAAATCAAAAGTAAACCAAAGTTAAAATCTGCTTCTGTTTTTATGCTTAGAGCAATAAAAGATCCTATCATAATTCCTGTAAAAAAAAGACCAAAGGCAATTATTTGAATTGCTTTTTTTGAGAAAGTTAAATTTCCAATTGTAATTTGTTTCATGATTTTTTGATTAAAAGTTAATGTGTTTCTGATTTTAAAAGTTATGCACTGCAATGTTCCCGCGCTATAAGCAGTTTGGGATTAAATTAAGCACTATTTTACGATTTGCCAAATCATCCCAAGTACAAGACCATCTTTCCATTATGCCCAATGCCCAAATCCGTTGTAGTGGCTGTTGGCGGGTATTGCATTTATTCTGCTAATTTTCTCAATTCGGCAATCAATTTCGGAATGTCTTGTTTGGCATTTGCAATAAAATCATAATCCGCTTCCGTTGCACCAAATAGCTCTATGTCATTTCCTCTTTCGCTTCCAATTCCTGTCATTATAAAACTTGAACCACTTGTATGGTCTTTCCCTTCAATATATGCTTTCCAAATTCCCTTTTGAGCCTTATTCAGTCTTTCTTCTATTTTATTAAGTTCTTCTTTAGTCATAAAACTTTATTTCTTTCTGTGATATGTAGAAAACTGTTTTTCTGCTATTGTTTTCGACCCAATATTCTATTTCAGGATTTTTGCTATTCATTTTTTTAGCGTATTCAATCGCATTGTTTTTTGAGTCAAAAATTTCATAAATTTCATTTTTGTCACCGCCAGTTATAAATAATGATAAGTCTTTCCTCAAAACATGTCCGGTTTTAAATTCTGCTTGTCCAACAAAAAACTGATTTTCCACTTTTTATGATTTTTGAATTTCGATTTGGCATTACTGGTAACTTTTTTATATGTATGATAAAATCATACATAGCTACCCAAATTAAGATAGATGTGTATGATTTTAATCACGCATTATTTTTTTTAGGAATTTTTTTTTCAATTAAAAAAAGCTTCTATTCACAACTACTTATCTTTGAAATCTAAACTTATACTGCTGTTTTAAAATCCCAATATGAATCTTGCCATTCTCTTTTAAGTGCGCTGTCAAAAGAATATATTTTTCTTCGGGATAGTTTATATCATAACTAAAGACAGTATCTTTTACTTTTACCTGAAGCAGATGTTTTCCATCACCTGATGCTGACAATGCTACTGTTTCATACGAAGGCAGCGCATTTGTTGCATTCAAGTTAATATCCTGAACTTTCTTTTTATCCAGAAGTACTTCTAGTTTTAATTTATCAAGTTTCATATTTGTTGGCTGTTCAAACGAGACAACATATTTTTTACAACCAAAAGTTGATAAAAGAATGAATAGTATTAGGAGCTTTTTCATAAAAATGTTTTTAGTTACAAGTGATCGACTCTATTGTAATATTTTATAAATATAAATAATTTTATTACAAATCAATTGTCCGGAAAAAGGAAGTTTTCATATTTTAAACATAATAATTCTCAATGACTAACTTATAAAAAGCTAAAGAAACAGCACTTGTAAACTCATCAAAAACGTACTTTTTTGTCCTAATTTATAAATCAGTACTCCTGAATTATAAATTTATTCCGGTTCCAATAGTCCTCATAATAGCTTTGTGAAAATTTTAATTCTAAAAGCTTATGAAAAAAATCATCTATTTTATCACACTGGTATTTTTACCAACTTGTTTATTGGCACAAACAGAAGAAGAGGCAGCTATTAAAAAATGTATTCAGAATTACATTGATGGTACCTCATACAACAAACCGGAAAGCATCGAAAAAGCATTTTATCCGGAGGCCAATTTATTTTTGAGCCATAAAGACAAGGAGTTATGGATTGTACCCATTAGTGAATATACTTCATGGTTTAAAAATGATAAGCAGGGACAGTTTAATGGTCGCATAGGCAGAGTTATTTCAATTGATTTATTTAACAATATAGCTTTGGCTAAGGCAGAAATACTAATACCCGACAAAAAAATGGAATTTATTGATCTTTTTTTACTCAAAAAGATTCAGGGCGAGTGGAAAATAATCAGTAAGTCCGCTGGCAGTATGACTAGTAATAAATCAGGACAGCAAATTCTATTTATTGTTTCTAATGCTCATTATTATGGCAAATCGACCATAGCAACAGGCAATAGTTTTGCTGAAATAGTAAACGCCTACAATACTTTTAAAATAGCAGGTTACAACGTCGAATTTGTAAGTCCGGAAGGAGGAAGTATTCCGTTAGCCTACATCAATACCTCCGACACTTTACAAAAGCAATATTTATTTGACCCGGATTTTATGTATGCGATAAAAAATACTAAAAAGCCAGAAGAAATAGATTCCAAAAATTATAAAGCGGTTTATTACGTTGGTGGTGGAGCTGCTATGTACAATGTACCAGAGAACAAGCAAATTCAAACTATTGCCTTAAAAGTATATGAAGAAAATAAAGGGGTTATTTCTTCTGTTTGCCATGGAACCGCCGGAATTGTGAACTTAAAAACAAATGATGGCAAATATTTAGTAGCGGGGAAAAAAATTAGCGGTTATCCCGATTCCTTCGAAAAACAAGATGGAGCCTATTTTAAGCACTTTCCTTTTTTAATTCAAAAGACAATTGAAGCAAGAGGTGGCACTTTTAAGTTTTCCAAAGGTGATGTTTCACATGTAGAAACGGATGGGAGAATCGTTACCGGACAAAATTTTCAATCCTCAAGCGACGTAGCTTTAAAAATTATAGAAATACTAAATGGTGCAAAAACAAATAATCAACTTTAGTAGTAACTGATCTGCACAAATGAAAAATCGTAAGCCTGTAAAATAAAAATTGCAGGCTTTTTTTTATCATTCCCTGCGAAATTATGATCTAAAAAATACCTTATTTTTTCATGCTATAATCATCCAATAAATTTCTAAAAAAAAATGCATTTTATAGCAAAAAAAATCGCTATTTCCTTGATATTTATTAGGTTTAACGGATTATTTTTCTTATCTTTATAGTATAAATAACAGATGATATATGCCGAAAAACAAACTATTTCAAAGTCAAAATTTCCCTTTAAAAAATTATTCTTTTTACTTCTTTACGCATTTTATTTTTCTAAAAAATGCTTTCCACTATTCTTTAGAAACTTTGCTTTCTAATCTTTTTTCTGCACAAAATATAAAAGCGCAGAAGACATCAGAGCAACCGCTCCAATTCCTATCGTAATTATTTTTCGTGGATATATTTTCTGACCTATTTTTTTAGAAAATGTAGCTGCAAAATCAAACAAAAGATTTCCTTTTTTAGGATGCTCTTTCGACTCTTCATGTTCATTTTTCACTAAACACTCTACGCCTATGACTTCTTTTTCTATTTCAACAACTGCATTAGCTTTATGCGCAATCTCAATTTGTTTTACTTCTTCAATTCTATATTTTTCATTGAATTTTTTAAAAGGCCGCGGTTGAAAATCGACCATAACTGCTGCGAGATTTATTGCATCAATATTTGATGGATCTGTTTCGCCTTTAAAGAAAGTTTCAATAGGCCTGAACTTGTCTTTTTGTTCCTTAAACTTATTTTTTTTAGTATGATCAAAATCTAAACAAAATAAATTTCTAAAAACATTTAGGTCCTCTTTCGTTGGATTATTTTCAAAAATGAGCCAGCACAAGTCACGGAGTTTTCCGCGGGAAGGGTTATACAAAAAATCAAAATGTTCTGCTTCTTTTTCTATCTCGTATTTAATTTTAATCGCTTTTTTATATTCTTCTAATGTATGATGCATGGTATTTTTTAAGATTTTTTGGAATCTCAGAAAAACGTAACAATTCTGATAATTCCGTATAAAAAAAGACTTCAAAGCGCCTTTATTTTTCCATAGAAATTAGTTCACGTTTTATGTACTGATTAAAACAAATATATAAAACTAGTTCAAATTAAAAATGTGGAAAACCGTAAACGGGCTGATTTCTTCAAAACTCCATTTTTCATCTTTTTTTAATAGTCCGAGACAACCTTTTTAGTGGTTTTTATCTCTATTAAATAAAGGTCAGGTGTGGTTTTACATTCACAAAACATGTTCTAACAAACCTAAATTACTATGCATTGTATTTTGTTTTTTAGGAATTCGCGGGAATCTCAGGAAAACGCGGGAATTCTGGGAATTCCTTATCAACAAAGGGCTAAAAGCGCCTTTCCTTTGCCATAGAAATTAGTTCAAGTTTTGTCTGCAGATTAAAACAAAAATATAAAACTAGTTCAAATTAACATTGTGGAAAACAGTAAGACCGAGTTTATTCGGGAAGTATAAATAACGTCTTACAGTTCTACACTTTTTACTTCCCAAAATCAATTTGGTGTCGCCATTAACAAGCGCCGGAATATTCCGGACGGCCATACCCATGTCTAATTTCTAAATTAAATTAAAATGAAAAAACTAATACTTTTAAGCGCTTTCGCTTTACTATTTACTATATTTTCTTGTACTCCGGATGAGATTGAAACTCAACCAAAAAAGAAAATCGAAAAAATTACTAATCCTATCCAGGCTGAAATTCCTATTCCTGGTGGTCCTGGTGACACTCCTACAACACCGCCGCCGCCGCCAACGAAACCATAAAAGATTAAGATCAATAAATATATATTTTTAGTATTTAATTAATTACTATTTTCGGGGAAAGTAAATTTATATGTTACGGTCCCCGTTTTTTTATTTCATTATACTGCTTTTTCTTTTTTCCTGCCAGGAAAAAAAGGCCATTACTACTAATTCAGAATCCTTACAAAACGTAGCACTTAGCTTACGAGATAAAGCAATCGAAAATAAAAACAAACAAAACTTTAATACTGCTTTTTACGAGTTCAATAAATCAAAACAACTTTTTGAAACTTTAAAAGACAGTGCCAATATTGGATACATACTTATTGAAATGGCATTCATTCAACAAGTCAATGGAGACTACTATGGAAGTAAGGAGACTGTTACCGAAGCCTTAGCTTATTATAAAAAAAGGAATGTATACACCTCTTCAATATATAATATATTAGGTGTTGCTGATAAGGAATTATCCCTTTACGATGATGCTATTTTTTATTATAAGGAATCCATAAAAGATGAGCCAGATCTTGTCGCTAAATACACGCCCCTAAGCAATATTGCTAATGTCTATATTTATCAAAAAAAATACGATAAGGCGATTATCCTTATAGAATCTATATTAAGCGAAAAAACATCAAAAAAGCTAACTCCTCAAGCATTATCAATAATTCAAGATAATCTGGGTTATTCCTATTTTAAAAACGGAATGAATGAAAAAGGATTCTATTTAATGACTGAAGCGCTCCATAGAAAAATTGAAATTAAGAATACTTATGGTAGTATTGAAAGTTATCTGCACCTGGCTGATTACTATTCCAAAAAAGACATTCAAAAATCAGATGAAAATGCTTTTAAGGCTTACAATATTGCTACCAAACTAAATAGTGTTGATGAAAGATTAGAAGCGCTTCAAATTATAATTTCAAATAATCACAGCAGTCAGCACAGCAAATATGTGCAACAGTATTTTACACTAAATGACAGCATCATTAAAGTTAGAAATAACTTTAAAAATAAATTTGCCAAAATTAAATACGATGCTAAAATAGAAAAAGACGAAAACGCAAAACTTCGTTTAGAAAAAGCAGAAAATTTATTATCCCTACAGCAAGCTAAATATTTACGGATTGTTTTTGGAATTGTTTTTATTTTTCTAGTCATTTTAATAGCCATTTTAATTCGCTATTATAAAAATAAAAACAAGGTTACAGCATTTAAAACTTCGTATAACACCGAAACCCGAATTGCTAAAAAAATCCATGACGAATTAGCAAACGATGTGTATCATGTAATTGCTTTTGCCGAATCTCAACCTCTATCTAATGAAAGTACTAAAGAGAATCTACTCGAAAAATTAGATGATATTTACGGACGTGTGAGAGGAATTTCAAAAGAGAACAATAGAATTGAAACCGGAACAGATTTTACCAACAGTATAAAAGAAATGCTTTTGGCTTTTAATACCAATGAAAGAAATATCATTGCCACTAATTTAGAAGATATCAACTGGGAAATTATTGACGAGACAAAAAAGATTACCATCAGTCGAGTTTTACAGGAACTAATGGTGAATATGAAGAAACACAGTAAGGCAAGTTTAGTGCTTATAAAATTTGAAAATGATCACAAATCTATTTTAATACACTACACGGATAATGGTGTAGGTTGCGAAAAAACGAAGATGACAAAAAATGGCCTCCAAAACATGGAAAGCCGTATTCAGGCCGTTAAAGGAACTATTAATTTTGACACAGAACCTGATAAAGGGTTTAAGGTCAAAATTTCAATACCGAAGTAAAGTGAAATTCCAAAATTTAAATTCTAAATTTTAAATTCCAAACCATCTTTAAATTCAGACTAAAACCCCAATCTCGCCAAACGGCTGTCGACTCTACTGCTTACTAAGTTAAAGTTCTACCAATAAAAAACCAAAAAAATAGTGGTCCGAAAGCAATAAACATTTGAATGAAAAATTCCAACCAAGTTGCGTTTTTAGATTCAAGGTCAAAACTGTGTTTTTTTGAAAAATACAAATGGTGATTAAATTTTTTCAATACATAGTTGTCTGCCCGTTTAAATAATATTAAAATTGATATCGGAATTAGGGACTCAAAAATAAAATTCTCTCCACTTTTCATCAGTAGAATAATTGCTAATATTATTGGAATTAGTGAAAATAATATCGATAATTTGAAATATTCAGGATTTCGCAATATTTTACCTTCTCCAACCATAAATGGGAGGATATAAATTCCACAGAATAATAAAATTAAAACTATCATTATCGTTGTATTTGTTCTAGCATTGTATCCAACGTTCGGGCACTACAGCGGGTTTGGGACTAAATTAAGATCTATTTTCGGATTTGCCGAATCTTCCAAATGCAAAACCATTTTTCCATTAAGCCTATTGCCCAAATCTGTTGTAATAGCTGTTACCAGTAGTATTTTTGTACTCATTTCTTAATTTATTTATTTTTTTTCGCTTTCAATTTTTTGATATACTCATTTTCTTCAATTAATAAATTCTAAAAGCATTTATTAAATATTAAACACATTGAAAACATAAAAAAAAGAAACGCAGAAATTAATAAAGTTATGAATTTTGAAAAAGTTTGTTGTTCAAATAGATTTAGTTTCCTTATCAATTTAACTCCAATTAAAGCTAAAAATAATGAAGCAATGATTATTAAACTTATAAGTAACGATGAATTTTCATTTAATCTGATTTCTTTAAATTCTGGAATTAAAAATATCAAACAAATTGCAGAAATAAAATAACACATAAAAAGACCAATATTTTTTTCAGAATTTGCTGGTTTACTTTCCTTGTTGGGCAAGTTGCTAAGATTTGCTATTATGTCTAGAATTTCTGAAATCATAATTTTAAAGTTCTGTTCTGCGAATATTACTGTTAACGTCCTGGTATTACAGCGGGTTTGGGACTAAAATAAGCCCATTCTTCGGATTTGCCAATCCCGATAGCTATCGGGACCAAATACAAAACCAACTTTATATTAAGCATATTGCCCAAATCTGTTGTAGCTGTTGGCAGTAGTACTTTATTTTATCATTTTTTCTTTAAGCTTTGTTTTCCATATTTCATTCCATTCATTTTTCAAAATACTCAAAATTATTGCGTCTATTCTGTTCCCATTTTGGTCTAAACTACGGCTTCTTAAAATTCCTTCTTCTGTACAACCAACTCCTTTCATAGCGTTTATACTTCTTGTGTTTTTACTGTTAGCTCCAAGTCCAATTCTTTCAACTCCTAGTTTGTCAAATGCAAAGTTGAACATTAAGTATTTGCAATTTTTATTTATACCAGTTCCTTGATATTTTTTTCCATACCAAGTGTAGCCGACTTCAATTGTGTTCATTTCCAAATCAATATTGTAAAATCTGCTGCTTCCAACATATTCGTTTGTCCTTTTATCAAAAATAATGAACGGATATTGTTTTTCGCTTTGTCTTTGATTGATAGCATTGTCGATATATTTTACTAAATTTTCTTTTCCGTTTGCACCACCAATGTTAAATTCCCAAATTTCGGGTTCGTTAATTGAAAAGTTTAAAAGATATTTAAAGTCGTCTGATTTCAAAGGTCGTAAAAGTACAGTTTCGTCTTCTAAAACATAGTCAGTTTTGTAGTCAAATTTTGTTTTACCCATTTAAATTTTATGTATTTCGGTTATCTTGATGTCGTTTTTTAGCATTATCGACAACTTGTAAATGTGTCTGACGATATCCGACTGATCTATCCTAAATCAGAGCGCTATATCTGACAAATATCAGTATTTATTTATTTTCAAATATATTATTTTCTTTTTTCAAATTGCAAAAAGGACTTTTTATTTATTACAAACTAATATTGATTAACAACAACATTTCAAAAAACTAAATCCTATATCGACTGAAATATTCATTTCAATAAGGAGTTTTTATTTTCGCACAAACCGAATCAATCTATCTTCTTTCCTCTTTGTTCTTTATTCTTCCCCTAAAAAAAAACCTCCCAGAATTTCACTTCCGAGAGGCCTCTACTAATAACTAATTAAAATGGTACTCTACTTCCAACCCCCGCCTAAGTCTCTGTAAACATGAACTGCAGCGTTGAGTTGTTCTTTTTTAGTATCGATCAGTTCTAATTTCGATTCTAATGCATCACGTTGTGTCATTAAAACTTCAAAATAATCTACTCTGGCCGATTTAAATAAATCATTAGAGACATCAATTGAAGTGTTTAAGGCATCAACTTGTTGTGATTTTAGATCATAACTCTTTTGAAGGTTATCGATTTTAGAAAGCTGATTAGATACTTCTAAATAAGCGTTTAAAATAGTTTTATCATAATTATATAAAGCCTGCAGCTGTCTTGCATTGGCACTTGAAAACTCCGCTTTAATGGCATTTCTGTTAATCAAAGGCGCAGCCAAATCGCCAGCCAAAGAATACAAAATAGATTCAGGGAACGTAAACAAATAAGAAGGTTTGAAAGCCTGCACTCCAAACGCTGCAGAAATATCAAGTGACGGATAAAATTCGGCACGAGCTACTTTAACATCTAATTTGGCAGCAACCAATTCTAATTCGGCTTGTTTAACATCAGGACGGTTCATCAGCAATTGTGATGGCATACCGGCGCTAACTGAAGCTGGCAACAACGTTAAGAAGTTGGTATTTGTTCTTTTAATTTCCTGTGGATAACGTCCTAACAAGAAATTAATTTTATTCTCATTTTCTTTGATTTGCTGTAGAATATCAAATTCCAGACTTCTTGAAGTTAAAACCTCAGCTTCAAATTTCTTTACACCCAATTCTGTTGCTCTCGCAGCTTGCTTTTGGATTTTCACAATTTCCAAAGCGTTTGATTGCAATTTGATCGTTTGTTTTACAATATCAAGCTGACTGTCCAAAGCCAATAATTCATAATAAGAATCAGCGATTTCAGCAATAAGATTGGTCACTACAAAGTTTTTACCTTCAACAGTAGCCAAATATCTGCTTACCGCTGCTTTTTTAGAATTGCGTAGTTTTTTCCAGATATCGACTTCCCAGTTAGCATAAGCAGCAATGGTGAAATCTCCAAGCGGATCAGGCGTTTCTACACCTGGTTTTATTTCTGTAGAGGCATCGCCAGCCCCTTGGCTGGTGTACCTACCTACTTTCTCTACTCCAGCTCCGGCGCGTACTCCGACAGTTGGTAATAAAAGGCCTTTGCGAACCCTAACATCATTTTTTGCTATTTCGATTTCCTGTAGCGTCATGTTTAACTCCTGATTGTTTTTCAGGGCCACATCAATCAAATCAACAAGGTTTTGATCTTTAAAGAACTCATTCCATTTTACAGTAGACGTATTGGTTGTATCCTGAGCTTTTGCAATACCAAAGGCTTCAGGAACAGGTGTGCTGGTCGTTGCCGTCTCTGCCGCTGGAGCTTTACAGCCTGCAACAGCAAGACATAGACCTACCGCAACACTATATTGATATAATTTGAATTTAGACATGATTGTTATCAATTTCTTCAGTTAATGGATTCTCTTCTTCATTTTTAACCAGTTTGTGTTTCTCTGCAATTCTTCCAAAAATGTAATACAATCCCGGAATTACAAATACCCCACAAATAGTTCCGATAAGCATACCTCCGGCAGCAGCAGTACCAATGGTTCTGTTACCAATTTTACCCGGACCAGAAGCAAATGCAAGTGGCAATAATCCGGCAATAAAAGCAAATGAAGTCATCAAAATTGGACGGAACCTCGCTTTCGCTCCTTCCATTGCAGCTTCAAGAACGGTCTTGCCGGCAGCATGTCGCTGTATCGCAAACTCTACGATCAACACGGCATTTTTACCCAGTAAACCAATAAGCATTACCATCGCAACCTGAGCGTAAATATTATTTTCTAATCCAGTTACTTTCAATAAAAGGAAAGCTCCAAAAATACCTGCCGGTAAAGAAAGAATTACTGATAATGGCAAAATGAAACTTTCGTATTGTGCAGCCAAAACCAGATAAACGAATCCTAAACAGATCAGGAATACCCAAATTGCCTGATTTCCTTGTGCTACCTCATCGGCAGAAATACCCGCCCAGTCAATATCAAATCCCCTAGGTAATTTTTTAGCCGCAACTTCCTGAATTACTTTAATCGCCGTACCGGAACTATATCCCGGAGCAGGCCCACCACTAATTTCTGTTGAGGTATACATATTATGTCTCGTAATTTCTGAAAGACCGTATACTTTTTCTAATTTCATAAAGGCAGAAAAAGGCACCATTTCATCGCGATCATTTTTCACATACAATTTCAAAATGTCATCTGGCTGTGCACGGTATTCCGGCGCCGCCTGAACGATTACTTTATAGTTAATTCCGTATTTAATGAAACTGATCTCATAGTTACTTCCCACAAGAGTTGACAAAGTGTTCATCGCATTTTCGATAGAAACTCCTTTTTGCTGTGCCAAATCATTGTCTACTTTCATCATGTACTGAGGGAAACTCGCACTAAAGAAACTAAATACGTTTGATAGCTCCGGACGTTTGTTCAATTCTTCAACAAACTCTTTATTAACCTCTTCTACTTTTTTGAAATCACCTGCACCGGTTTTATCCAGTAAACGAAGCTCAAATCCTCCTGCAGCTCCATATCCCGGTACCGCTGGTGGTTGAAAAAATTCGATATTAGCACCCGGAATATCTTTTGATTTTTCTTCCAGTTCGATCATAATTTCCTGTACCGATTGCTTACGATCGTTCCAGTCTTTTAAGTTGATCAAACAAGTTCCCGCGTTAGATCCGGTACCTTCCGTCAAAATTTCGTAACCCGCCAATGAAGAAACAGATTTAACTCCTTCAACCGTTTCGGCTATTTTTTGCAATTTCTCCGCAATATTATTGGTTCTTTCTAATGATGAACCCGGAGGTGTCTGGATAATCGCATAAAACATTCCCTGATCCTCATTTGGAATAAATCCTGAAGGTACAGTGCTACTAATCAACCATGTTCCCGCACAAAATCCAAGGAGCGCAATAATAGTTACGGCTCTTCTGTTGACGATTTTAGCTAATACATTTTGGTATTTACCCTGGGCAAGATTAAACTTATTATTAAAACCATCTATAAATCGGTTTACAGGTGTTTTCTTTTTCGGTGTTCCGTGGTTGTTTTTTAGCATCATCGCACAAAGTGCCGGTGTCAATGTCAAAGCCACAATACCAGAAAGGATAATCGCTGTTGCCATTGTAATTGAGAACTGTCGGTAAAATACTCCAACCGGACCAGACATAAACGCAACCGGAATAAATACCGCTGCCATTAAGAATGTAATCGCCACAATAGCTCCTGCAATCTCGTGCATCGCTTTTTTAGTTGCTTTCAATGGCGAAAGATGTTCCTCCTCCATCTTGGCGTGAACGGCTTCGATAACCACAATCGCATCATCGACGACGACCCCAATTGCCAAAACCAAAGCAAACAGTGTAATTAAGTTCAATGAAATATCAAAGAAGGTCATAAACACAAAGGTTCCAACCAACGAAACCGGTACCGCAATTGCCGGAATAACTGTAGATCTCCAGTCTCCTAAGAAAAGAAACACAACCAAACCAACCAAAATAAAGGCCTCAATCAATGTGTGAATTACTTTCTCAATAGAAGCATCAAGGAATTTCGAAACGTCATACGAGATTTCGTAATCCATTCCTTTTGGAAATTTCTGTTTGATTTTTTCCAGTTTCGCTTTTACATCTTCAATAACTTGATTCGCATTACTACCAAAAGATTGTTTCAATACAATAGCCGCAGATGGTCTTCCATTCAAATTAGAATAAATATCATACATCGAGCTGCCAAATTCAATTTTGGCAATATCTTTCAAACGCAAAAGTTCCCCGTTACTATTTGATTTTACAACGATATTCTCATATTGTTCTTTGGTTGTAAAACGTCCGGAATATTTCAATACATATTCAAATGCCTGAGAACGTTTACCGGAACTTTCACCCGTTTTACCAGGAGAAGCCTCCAAACTCTGACTTGATAATGCCTCCATTACCTCATCAGCAGATATTTTGTAAGCCAGCATACGATCAGGTTTTAACCAAATACGCATCGCGTATTCACGTGTTCCTAAGATATCTCCGGAACCAACTCCGTTTACCCTTTTCAATTCTGATAATACGTTGATATCAGCATAGTTGTAAAGGAACTTCATGTCGGTATTTTTATCCGTACTATAAAGATTCACATACATCAACATACTCGGAACTTCACGGGTAATCTTAACACCTTCTCTAACTACCAATGGTGGTAGTTTATTCGTAACCGAAGCCACACGGTTTTGTACGTTAATTGCTGCCTGATTCGGATCTGTACCTAAGTTAAATACTACCTGAATACTTGCTTCACCATCATTTCCGGCATCAGAAGTCATGTATTTCATTCCGGGAACTCCGTTCAAAGCTCTTTCTAATGGAATAACAACTGATTTGATCATCAATTCACCATTCGATCCAGGGTAATCTGCCGTAACGTTTACCATCGGTGGCGAGATGGAAGGAAACTGCGTGATAGGTAAATTCATCACCGACAATATTCCTAAAAAGACAATAACCAACGATATTACTATCGACAGAACGGGTCTTTGTATAAATTTATTAAACATTTTTATATTTTTTTTTATGATTAAACCATGCAACAGTTTAAAAGTGTTTCAAGTTTCAGGTTTCAAGTTTTGAACTGAACTTAAAACTTGAACTGAGGCCTAAAGCCAAAGTGAAGCAACCTGAAACTTGAAACTTAGAACCTGAAACAAAACTTCTATTCTGCTTTTACGCGTAAATGATTGATTACCGTTTGTGGAGATTGGAATTCAAAATTAATTTTGTCGTTCTCTTTTACTTTCTGAACTCCTTCAAGTAGGATTTTATCATTTTCAGTAAGTCCCGTTTTTACTACATACAAATCAGGTACTTCACCTGTAATGGTGATTTCTCTTGAACTTACTTTATTGTCTTTACCAATCACAAAAACATACTTTTTATCCTGAATTTCGTAAGTTGCTTTTTGCGGAATTACAATCGCATTTTTAAGCGGAACAAGCATTTGAACTTTTCCTGTTTCACCGTTTCTAAGTAATTTTTCTGAATTAGGGAATCTCGCTCTAAAAGCAATATTTCCGGTTTCATTATTAAATTCACTTTCGATAACTTCAACATTTCCTTTGTATTTAAAAGACTCCCCATTAGCTAAAAGTAAATTCACTTTGTTTTCTGCACGGTCTTTTACATCTGTTTGATATTGAAGATATTCAGGTTCCGAAACATTGAAGTAAGCAAACATTTGGCTATTGTCTGAAAGGCTTGTCAACAATTCACCTTCGTCGATAAGACTTCCTAATTTTAATGGAATACGGTCGATTGTTCCGTCAAACGGAGCTCTGATTTCAGTAAATGATAAATGAAGTTTTGCCAATGCAACCTCAGCTTTTGCTGATTGTAATTTTGCCTGAGCTACACTTAATTCGTTTTTAGAAACGATATTTTTATCTGCCAGTAATTTCGAATTTTGTAATTCAATTTCTACTGATTTTTGTTCAGCCTGCGCTTTCAGTAATTCAGCCTGATACATATTTGGCATAATTTTGAACAACAACTGTCCTTTTTTTACAAACTGACCTTCGTCAACATAAATGTTTTGTAGAAACCCTTTTTCCTGAGCGCGGAGCTCGATATTTCGAACAGATTTAATCTGTGAAACATACTCTTTGGTAAATGAAGTGTCGATTTTTACAGGGCTTGTCACTGTAAATTTTTCAACTTCTTCTTTTTCTTCTTTTTTTGATGTACAACTGGTTAGGCACAACAAGGCAAGCATGCCCGTTAACACGATAATTCTTTTCATGATTTTAATGGAAATTTAAGCGATTGAAATGCTTGGAATGCGATGATTCCTTGAGATGAAAAAATGCATCAGCAAGCCTAAGTCAGATCTTAAAATTTCATATAAGAAGAAGTAGAAAAAATATACATCAAAAGATATGCACGATCACAACAAAGGTGACTGATGTATATTGTAAATCAAATTCTTAATACTCGTTGAGTAATATAAATAGGATTAGATTGGCCACAAGATGAGCCGAAAATTTCAAAACGATTAAAAGATTTTACAACGATTTGACGAGAGATTGTCAAATACCAGCTATCTAATAGACTGTAAGTTGTTGCAAAAAATTTAGTACTTAAACCATCTTTAAGATCATTACCAAGACATTCTTCGTCAAGATCTACATCGGCATCTTCAATAATAGAACTTCCCTGATCTTGATTGGTGAATTTAACGCGGTGTCTTTTCTCCAGATAGTGATGAGAACTTTGATGCGTTTCAGCATTAAGATATTGCCCTCCGCCTAGCAGAAGGAAATTCATAAACACTAAAAATACTACTAACTTTCTCATTTGGGTGCGAAAGTAAGCAAAGTAATTATACAAAAAAAGAAATTTTTATAAGCTTTAACATTAAAAAAACACGAAAACGTTTTCATCGTTTTTTTGCTCAGAAATTATAATAAAACCTTAAAGATTTCTTTCAAAATCTCATAAAAAAACAATTTGTAATTAAAAACCTACTAATAAAGTTATTATAAAATCAAAATCGTAATTATTTAACGTATAACATTTTATTCCACAAAAGTGGTTAAATTACAACAGTAAAATTTCCATTATTAAAAATTCCTGATCTGATTTAATAAAAGTTTTTCCGCTCGATGCCATCCCAAATTTCTCATAAAATGATTTCTTATTGTTTCTTGCGTTACACCATACTTTTGTCAAACCTTTATCTTTTGCAAGCTTCAAAATATGATTTAATAAAAGTGAAGCAATCCCTTTTCCCTGATAGTCGACAAGCGTTGCTAATTTGCGAAACTGCATTTCATCATCAACAATAAAACACGAAACAACTGAAACTAATTTTTCCTGAGCATAAACTCCAAAATGTAGTCCGAAATCATCTTCTTCTAATTGCACAAATTCAAATGGCTGATCCGGCCACATAACTTTATGTCGAATTTCCCAGGTTTCTGAAGCTTTGATTGATGTAATTTTCATTTTATTGTAATTGCTTATCATGCAAAACAAATTTAAAGCAATTGTACCGTATTTAATTAACTGACCAAATAAATCACAGAACATTCATTATCAAAAAGATACATTAAAATAAATTCCAAATTATGATACAATTCTGATTAATAATAATTATTTTTATGGTACGTAAAACAAATAAACCCGATTATGAAAAAATTCATTTTAGCAGCATTATTATGTATTAGTGTGAATGGTTTTGCACAATTGATACAAATTGGACCTCAATTCTCTACCAATATCACTTCGGTAATTACTGATGATTTTAGCTCAAAAAGCTCTGGAACCGACGTTGGTTTTGCTGGTTTTGTAAGAGTGAATTTATTACTTTTCTATGGTCAGGGTGAGTTTGGATACTCCTCCTCAAAATTTAGTGTTTCGCAAACCGGAATTGGAGAAACCGAATATACATTGGGAGGAACAGACGCAACATTGATTGCAGGTTTTAAAATTGTTCCGTTAGGAAAAATGGGAAACATCCGGATTTTTGTTGGCTACAACTGGAAAAACTATTCTGATATAAAAGCGAGTAATAACCTCAATTACATTGCATTTGAGAACAACAACAGCAGTTTTCTTGGCGGTGCCGGTGTAGATTTATGGCGATTTACTGTAGACTATCGTTATCTTGCCGGTGTAACCGATCTCGATCCTTCTGGACGAAGTATCAAAACCGGAATTTCTAATTTATCGGTAGGCTTTAAATTTTTATAAAACTTCTAATAAAACAAAAGGGAATCAAATGATTCCCTTTTGTTTATTTTACTTTGCTGTAAAATCTTTCAAGATTATCAGCTTTTATTTTCTCAACACCGTTTTCAGTTTGCTTGGCAATATTGATTACATGTAAGATATCTGAATCTTCATTTAAAGAGCAATTCCAAATAGTTCCATCAGACAAAATAATGGCCGAAAACAAGGCATCTGATACGTCATTATTATAATACTTTAAATCTTCCGATTTGATAAGCTTTTTTGCTTTCGTTTTAGTGTCAAATTCATAAAACAAAATCTGATTATGAGTAATCTCAACTAATTCTTCTACCGCATTACTAGTGGCTGTATTACCAGCATTTACAGACCAAAGTGGTTGATCTCCATTCATTTTCCAGGTCCCGATAACTTTCTCCAAAGTGCTTTTTCTAAGCATAATTTTTAAAGTATCTACTTTTTTAATTGACTCTTTTCCCAGCTCATTTTCAGGTTTAATTTTAGAAGCAATAGAAAACAAATCAAGTGCTTTTACGAAATCAGCTTTCTTGTAGCAGGAAACGGCCAATTCGTATCTTGTTTTTTGAAATGCAACCTTTGGATCGTTCTGAGCAATCATCGTGTATGAGAATAGTAGGACAAGAAAAATTAGTGGCTTTTTCATTTGTAGGTATTATTTTGTTTTTTGCAAAAGTACATTGTTCGGACTTAACTATATTATACCATTCCTTATTTATATTACGAATACTGAAATTTTAACATATTAAAATAATTAAAACAGGCGCTAGAAGGTTATTTCGATAAATTATCCGTAATCATTGTTAAAACCCTACACAATTCTTCCAAAAAAAAATTAAAGCCTAGTTTAAAACGCTTTTAAAATTTGCATTGCTTTTTCTGTATCATTTTTACCAACAAAAATATGGTCATGATAAAATGCCGCAACCACATTACAGCTAATTCCGGCGTCTGAAAGCGCTTTTGAAAAAGCTGAGGTCAATCCCACCGCTTCTAAAGAAGAATGTACAGAGAGCGTTATCCAGGACATTGTTATCGAATATTCTAAATTCAATTTTACTGCAATTTCTTTTTTAAGAATTAAGGTTATCGCTTCTTTTTCCTTAAAAAACATTTCAACTTCATCTAAATTAAAATTTCCTAATTGATCAACTTTACAAAAAACATAATCTCCTTCATTATGTTCCGGCTTCATACTCTTTAGCAATAGTTGTAGATCTTTTTCTCCAGACATTTTGAGTTGGGTTAAATTATTTCAATTTCTCTAATTTCCCTTTTGTTTCAGGAAAATTTTTATCGAGAATCAATACCTTTTCATAGCTTAAGATTGCATTTTTCTTATCTCCACTGGCTTCATAAAAATCTCCAAGTGAGTCATAAACATTTGGACTGTTAGGATAATTGGAGACATTCAATTTAAATAAGTAACCTGCTAAATCCATATCTTTTTTACCAAGAGACTGATATGCATAAGCGTTCGCTGTATTTTCGGGAATACTTACTTTATATCCTAAATGTTTTGAAACCTCTTCGAAATGCTTTTCAATTTTAGTTAAAACATCTTTATTGAAATTAATTTGTTCCGGGATCGAAAGTTTTAGCTGATTGAATTTGAAAATAGAACGAAGCCCGTCGTAAGTCGCAATTAAAGGAACTGATCCGTGATTATCATCATTGTAGTATTTATAATGATAATTCAGCTTACTTTTTTTGCCCTGTTTCAGGAAATCATTAAAATCCAAAATTGATCTAATATGTCTGGTAAACACAGTAGTATCTTTTCTAACTTTTACAATATCCATTGTATCATCCATCGTGTTGGCTGCGGCTAAAAACAAGGAAATATTATCTAAGCTTTTAGTGGTCAGCTTTTTTTGAGTCTCTGCTAAGAACTTCTGGTGGTCCCACCACATACTCGGATCGATCGCAATATAAGAGTTGAATAAATTGGAATGATTTGTCAAAATATTTATTGCAGTTAATCCCCCGAAAGAATGACCAATTAAGGTTTTATAAGATGCGGTTGGGTATTTTCCATCAATATACGGAATCAGCTCTTTTTCAAGAAATTCAGCAAACTTTTCACCACCACCCGATTGCTCACTTATATTTTGAGGAACAAACGGAAGATCAACATCTGAATGTGTCGGAGTCAAATCGCGACTACGATTTGTGTTGGTAATGCCTATCACAATCATTTCCGGACAAATGGTATTTCCGTTTATTTCACTCAATTCCTCGATCATGCCTACAACTGAGCTAAAATGAGCATCTCCGTCCAACAAATAAACTACAGGATATTTTTGTTTTGCAAAACCAACATTCTGAGCACTTCTTGGAAGATGAACCCAAATTTTTCTTTCCTCATTTAAGACCTTCGAGGAAATACTGTCGATAGTACCAATTTGAATGTTGTTTCTGTTCTGAGCAAACCCAAAACTAACAATCATTAAAAAAAATAGTACAATCTTAAACCCCAATACACACTTAAAATTATTGTTTTTCATAAATTGGTTTAGTTTAATGCTTTTTAATACTAAAAATAAAACCGCCTTTCTCAATGAAAAAGGCGGCTTAGAAATTAGTTAATTTTACTTCAATTCTAAATTATTATCTTTTGGTGTGGCATCCATAAAAATACCTCCATCTACTGCAATCTGTTTAATTTGTTTCTTGTTCTTCAAAGTAATCGTTGCCAGCTTTTGATTGTTTTCCCATACTGCCGGAGTTTGATGAACGGTTTCTTTCGAACCATCTGCATAAACAATAGTAAGGTCAAACGGAATCGCAAAACCACCAACATTTTCTACAGAAACTGTATCCTTAGCAACATTTTTAACTGATATATCAATATAGTTATTAGTGAAAAACCAATTATTAAAGAACCAATTCAGATTTTTTCCTGAAGCTGTATTCATAGAGTTGAAATAATCCCATGGAATTGGGTGTTTTCCGTTCCAATTCTCCATATAAGCATGTAGTGATTTTTTGAACAAATCATCGCCCAGCATATCTTTTAAAGCCAGATAAGAAAGAGAAGCTTTTCCATAAGAGTTATTCCCATAACCAGCATCCGAAACCTGAGAAGACATTGAAATGATAGGCTGATCTTCTTCAGTAGAAGGATCTTTTATATAATATTCTACTCTAAATTGTTTGTAGAATTTATCCGCTGCTTCCTTACCATGTTCTTCAATTCCAATTAAATATTCAAAAGTAGTTGCCCAACCTTCATCCATAAAAGCGTAACGCGTTTCGTTAATTCCCATATAAAAAGGAAAATAAGTATGTGCTACTTCGTGATCTTGCACTAGTTGAGCAAATTTAGCATCTCCCATTTGAGAATCGTTACACATCATTGGGTATTCCATATCAGCAAATCCCTGAAAAGCGGTCATTTTTGAAAACGGATACGGAATTCCAGGCCATTTGTTTGAAAAATAATCCAAAGCATATTGGTTGTTTTTTACAGAAGCTACAAAATCAGTTCCTTTTACATCATACGCTGCCTGAACGCTGGCACGACGATTTGTCTTTTTGTCTACTAAAACGCTGCTTGCATCCCATAAATAATGATCACTCAATCCGAAACAAACGTCTACAATATTTTTAGCTTCAAATTTCCAAACGTTCCACTCATTTTGTTTGGTTACAGCACCGCTTTTCATTTCTTGTTCGTTAGCAATATGCATCACTTCATTAGCGGTATACGACTTTTTCAGTCGAGCAGCAAATTCCGGCTGTAAAACCTCATCAGGATTCAATAAATCTCCGGTTGCATAAACAACATAGTTTTTTGGAGCCTTAACCGAATAGGTATAATCGTTAAAGTCGTTATAAAATTCCTGACGATCAGTGTGGGGTAATCTGTCCCATTTATTATAATCATCGAAAACAGAAACACGAGGATAACTGTATGCTACAAAAAACGTGGTCTCGTCAATTTGTCCTTCTCTCCCGCTCTCTTTAGACAATGGATAATTCCAATCAATATTAAGGGTAACTTTAGAATGTGGAGGTACAGGTTTTTTCAATTTTACATTTCCAACTGTTCCCCATTTTCTTCCATCTTCCTTATAGGTTTCATCTGCAATTTTTAAAGATGTAATAGTTAATCCGTCACTTAAAAAATCCTGGCTTACATTCCCGCTTCTTGGCGAAGATGGTTTGTGAAGATTATTTACAAAACGAATTGGAAGATTTCTTAAAGTATCATTACTGTTGTTTTCGTAAATAATGGTTTCTGTTCCGCTTACGATTTTTGTTTTGGCATCAACAGTAATTTCCATGGTATATTTTCCATGATTCTGCCAATAGTTTTTCCCTGGCTTTCCGTCCATTGAACGGGTCCCTTTAGCATAGGCATCTTTTATATTTCGTGGCATATACAGTTCCTGTGCAATGCTGTTTTGTGCAAGAAAAACAAATGCAACTACCACTAATTGAAGTAATTCTTTTCTCATAACTTGTTTTAAGATTTTGATGATTTAATATTGATTATAATATTAGTGGTTTTTTTTAACGTAATGTTACAACTCGCTCTAAAATTATACTTTTTGTTATGTTGAGTGTCACTTAACCGCAATGTTCGCAAGGAATTACGCAAAGGTCGCAAAGCTAATTTTTTTTACTCATTGGCTAGAATTTCACGCAAAGCCGCAAAGTTAAATAACTTAGCGGCTTTGTGCCTTTGTGGCAAAAAACTTAACAACTTAGTATCTCAGAATCTTAGTAACTTAGAAAAAAAGAAAAACCGTCTTTCTCTGGCGAAAAAAGACGGTATCTACAATTAATATATAACCTTAATAACTACAAAATATAATCGGTGTTAATGAAGTTCGATTCTTTGCTGTTTAGCAATTCCTGCAGAATTTCATTGTTATAAGCGATATCTTTTGAAGCCACGAACGTACGGATTGAGAACGAACGCAAAGCATCCGGAATACTTAAAGTTCCTACAGCCGAATCTTTACGACCTGTGAATGGGAACGCATCCGGTCCTCTTTGACAAGAACTGTTGAGGTTTACCCTGCAAACTAAATTTACCAAAGCATCAATAAGCGGTGCCAAAGTTTTAATATCTTTTCCGAACAAACTTACTTGCTGACCGTAGTTTGATTCGGCCATATCTTCAAGAGGTTCACTGATATCTTTAAAAGAAATAACTGGTACTACTGGTCCAAATTGCTCTTCATGATATACTCTCATCTCTTTATTTACAGGATATAAAACTGCCGGAAAAATAAAATTGTCCGTATGTTTTCCCCCTTTTTCATTTAGGATTTTTGCGCCTTTATGAACGGCATCATCAATCAATCCCTGAATATAAGCTGGTTTATCTGTTTCCGGAAGCGGTGTCAGAGAAGCATTTTTATCCCATGGATTTCCAAATCCTAATGCATCTACTTTTTCAGAAAAACGTCTGTTAAATTCTTCTGCTATAGATTCGTGAACATACAATACTTTCAAAGCAGTACAACGCTGACCGTTGAAAGATAAACTTCCTGCAATACATTCCTGAATAGCCAAATCTAAGTCGGCATCCGGTAAAATAATCGCAGGGTTCTTTGCTTCCAAACCTAAAATCAAACGCAGTCTGTTTTTATTTGGATGCTGATCCTGCAAAGCAATCGCCGATTTACTGTTTCCAATTAAGGCCAAAACATCAATTTTACCCGATTTCATGATCGGAGAAGCTACTTCACGGCCACGTCCGTATACGATATTAATAACCCCTTTTGGAAAACTGCTTCTGAAAGCTTCCAATAAAGGTGATATACATAAAACACCGTGTTTAGCCGGTTTAAAAATTACAGTATTACCCATAATCAAAGCCGGAATCAATAAGGAGAAAGTTTCGTTAAGCGGATAATTGTAAGGTCCAAGACACAAAACAACGCCAAGAGGTCCACGACGAATCATAGCGTTTACACCCTGTACTTTTTCAAAGTGTGAACTACGTCCGTTTAGTTCCTTATAACTGGCAATAGTATCCTCAATATATTCAACCGTTCTGTCAAATTCTTTTTGAGAGTCGCCAAGGTTTTTTCCAATTTCCCACATCAAAAGTTTCACCACTTCTTCGCGGGTTTGCTTCATCTGTCTTACGAAATTTTCCATGCATTTAATACGGTCCACCACTTTCATAGTCGGCCATAAACCTTGTCCTTTATTATAAGCAGCATTGGCAGCTTCAACCACTTCAGCAGCTTCTTTATCTGCCATAAACGGAATTGACCCTAATAATGTTGGCGTATATTTTTCTGTAGAAGAAATAGTCGAAAACACAGGTGTGGTTTGCCCTGTCCATTGTTTCAATTCTCCATTTACAAGATAAGTATCTTGATTAATCAGGTTTGTAATCTGATATTCTTCAGGTATTAAACTCATAATCTGGTAATTTATAGTTTGGTTATTAATAGCATTTTAAACGAAAAAAGAGGCTTTTTCTTGCCTCTTCTTCTATTTTATGGATTCACAGTATCCCCTTCCCAGTCCAAAATTCCACCAAGCAGATTATAGGCATTATTTATACCTAATTCATTCATAATCTGACATGCTTTGGCACTTCTGGCTCCAGAACGGCAATACACATAATAGTTTTTGTTTTTATCTAACTCTTCGATTTCATAAATAAAACCCTGACCTTTATTGATGTCAATGTTTACGGCATTCTCGATATAACCGTCATTAAATTCGTCTTCAGTTCTTACGTCCAGTATAACTGCATTCTCGTCAGCAGCAAGCTGATTAACCCAATCTTCTTGTGATAAATTCATAATAAATGTGTTTTTGTAAAATTACGACGTTTCTATTAATTAAAAACGTGCCAAATGCGATTTCGATTATTATTCTCAGAAAACGTTTTAGAGAAAGTATTATAATCAGTGAAACACAAATTTACTCACTATTTTTAAAAATACACCCTAGAAAATCGATAGAAAATAGGATTTTTTCATTTTCATAAAATACTGTCAAATATGATTTTCTGATAATTTATACCATTTCAATCTGCTATCTTTGTATTAAATGAGATGTTTTAATTTCATTTTGATAAAAAGGTAGCCACGAATTCACGAATTAATTATTGAAAATCAGCAGCAAAAAATTCAACATATAGAATTTTAAATTTCACCATTAAGATATTAAGAAAATTAAGGCTCTCCTGCTTAATTTTCTTAATAGGCAATCTGCTGACAGATTACATGCGCACCTAAAGCTTAATTTCCTTAATATCTTAATGGTAAAAAAATATTTTTCATGTTTAAAAACCCACCAATGCAAAATACCTTAAAAAATATATTTCCGAATTTCTCCAACGAGCTCCTTTCGACTATCGAAGAAAACGGAAGCGCTCAGGATTTTAAAGCCGGAACCATTTTAATGCGAACCGGACAATACATCAAAAACACGGTTTTAATTACCAAAGGAAAAATCAAAATCTACCGCGAAGGCGAAGATGGCGGCGAGTTTTTAATGTATTATTTACAACCCGGACAAGCCTGCGCCATTTCGATGATCTGCACCGCCAAAAGCGAAAAAAGCCAAATCATGGCCAAAGTTGTCGAAGATGTTTCGGTTATGATGATTCCACTGCAAATGATGGACAAATGGATGATGGAGCACCGTTCCTGGTACGAATTTGTAATCGAAACGTATCGAAGCCGTTTTGAAGAAGTATTGGAAGTTGTCGACAATATCGCCTTCCGTTCCATGGATGAACGTTTGGAATTCTATTTAAAAAGACATTCTGATGCCTGTGGCTGCTCTGAAGTTAAATTATCACATCAGGAAATCGCAACCGAATTAAACACCTCAAGAGAAGTCATATCCAGATTACTTAAAAAAATGGAACAAAGAGGTTTGGTCAAACTCAACCGCAACCAAATAGAGCTTTTGATCAAAAATTAAACATTTAATTTTTTATTTTTTCACCATTAAGATATTAAGAAAGTTAAGTTTTGTGTGCATGTAGTCTGCAAGGATAATACTTAGCAAAGAAAATTAAGCAGTTAGTCTTAATTTTCTTTGCTAATCTTTAAAACACAAAGAAGCTAAACTTAACTTTCTTAATATCTTAATGGTAAAATAATTTTTCACAATCCTTATGTGATAAATGTTACTGTAGATTTCTTTTTATCAAACCACCTTTGCATAAAAACAAAGGCAATGGAATATCTGGGTTATTTTGCTTCGATTATTATCGGGATTTCGCTGGGCTTAATTGGCGGTGGTGGATCAATCCTAACCATTCCAATTTTAGTGTATTTGTTTAAAGTAAATCCGGAGCAGGCAACTTCTTATTCTTTATTTATTGTTGGGCTGACTGCAATGTCTGGCAGTTACAGTCATTATAAGATGGGAAATCTTAAGCTTAAGTCGGCGTTGTATTTTGCTATTCCTTCTGTGATTTCGATTTTGATTATTCGCGAAGTTATTTTTCCGCAGATTGCTTCTACTTTATTTTCAATTGCTTCTTACTCTGTATCTAAAGATTTTCTGATTATGATCATCTTTTCGGTATTGATGATCACGGCGGCGATTTCGATGATTCGAAAAAATCAACCCGAAATAAAGGGTGCCGAGACAAATTATATTCAACTCAGTTTTATAGGTTTCATTGTCGGAATCATAACCGGATTTCTGGGTGCCGGTGGCGGATTCTTAATTATTCCTGCGCTTCTCTTTTTTGCCAAATTACCCATGAAACAAGCCGTTGGGACTTCCTTATTAATTATTTCAATTAACTCTTCAATAGGATTTGCAGGCGATTTATACATCGGAACTCCTATCAATTATCCTTTTTTATTAGGCGTTTCCGGCATGGCACTTCTCGGAATGGTATTAGGAAGCCAGCTTTCTAAAAAAATTGACGGAACTAAATTGAAACCTATTTTTGGCTGGTTTGTTTTGGTAATGGGGTTTTATATTATTACTAAAGAGGTTTTGTTTTAAGGATTTTTTGGTTTCTCGCAGATTTTGCAGATTCGGCAGATTTTTATTTTATCATATAATTGTATTTTAGTTTTTAGCATTTTGGCTGTGGCGAAAATATACACAAAATATGAGCTTCAAAAACTAATTATATTCGTTTTGCATTATTAATTTTAATCATTACTGAATCCATATCCTTAATCCAATTTATTAATTCAGGATCTATCCAATTTATTATTTGAGTAATTGAATTATAAACATCTTCTACATAACTAAAATCAATATTGTTTCCATTGAAACAAATTGGTTCATTATGATTAATCCGATTTCTAAATTCTCTAATTTTATTCAATCTGTCGCATACCTGAATTCTTCCAATACCGGAAGGTAAATGATTGAAAATTTGTATTGGCCTGCCACGTAAAATTCTATAATGTGATAGTTCAAATAAATTTGTCCAAAATCCTAAAGTTTGATCAGCAATTATTTTGCCACTGGTTACAGGAATTCTAATTCTTCTAAATCTATTTTCGGATTTTTCAACAGATGTTTTTAGGTAATCATTTGTGACAATTCTTCTGGTACGATGATCTAGATATGTTAATGAAGGATCAATCATAAATCCGTTTTTTTGATTAATTATCCAATCAGGATCTACAAAATACCCAGCCAAAATTATATTTATTTTGTTTCTCAATATAACTTCTAATATCCCTAGAATTGGATGAAAGGATTGAGATATTTTTAAATTTGCTTTATATAACTTAACAGATTTTGTTGATATATATCCAGTAGCTATTTGATATCTTTCAATTCGGGAAGGGGAAAAATATAGTTGAACTTTTTGAAATCTCATTTGTAAGATTAATATTGTTATTTGCAAACATAAAAAAAAGTTCTTACATTTGTACCATGATACTTAATAAAGCCTCTTGCCTATGGTAACGTAATTAAGTTTAAGAAATGCAAAGAGCCACTTTTTTAGTGGCTCTTTTTCATTTAATGTAAATATTTTTTTCAATGCTCCCCATACCCAACATCATCCATCTTCCCACTAAAAACACGATACTGAATAATAAAATAAACAATCACTAAAAACAAAGCGATAAAAAACCAGCTTAGGCCAGCGTTCAATCCGTATTCTCCAGCAGCAGTGTTGTAAATCGTTAAGGACGGATTTACATTATTCGTCGAAGGCAAAACATTCGGAAAAATAGAAACGGCTGTTGAAGCGAATCCTCCCACTAAAAATAAGGTCGAGAATATAAAGGCCTGACCGTCTTTTTTGAAGGAACGCACTTTAAACAATCCCAAAATACCAACAAAAGTCATGATTGGAAAAAACCACAAAATTGGATTTTCAATAAAATTATGAAAAGGCTGAGGTTCGATAAAATGCCAGATTTGTAAGGAGATGAAAACTAAAACCAGTAAAACAATATTCAATTTAAAAACCACATTTTTAAGCTGCGTATTTAAAGACGAATTGGTTTTAAAGATAATCCAGTTGGCACCATGAATCGTTAATGCCACAACACTCACAATTCCGAGGAAAAGCGTAAACCAATCTATAATTCCCAATTCATTTGCCTGCGGACTAAAGGTCGGATTCCATAAAGGCAAAAAGAAAAAATGAGCTTCCTGCGTTGAAACGCCATTTTGCACCATTCCGAGGTTGACACCGCGAACAATATTTCCTAAAGCAATTCCGAAGAACAAAGCCAAAAGCAAACTCGCAATTCCAAAAGCTTTATCCCAAATCGCTTCCCACATTGGATGATGTACCTGACCTCGCATTTCTAAACCGATGGCGCGGAAAATTAACAACCATAAAATCATAATCAACGGCAAATAAAAACCGCTGAAAGAAGAAGCATATAAAGTTGGAAAAGCGAAAAACAAAACACCTCCGGCTGCAATAATCCAAACTTCGTTGGCATCCCAAAACGGACCGATTGCACTTGTAATTGCTTTTTTATCTTTTTCTGTATTGGCAAAAAACAAGTGAATTATTCCTGCTCCAAAATCGTAACCGTCTAATACAATATAAACGGCCAGAATTCCCATTAAAACGACGTACCAAAAAAATTCCATACTTATATTTTTTCTGTTGAAAGTTCCACATGATGAGGTCCTTTATTGATAATTTTCCCAATTAAAAGCAAAAACAGCATTCCGAGTAAAAGATACAATCCTATAAAACCTAATAAAGTAAATAAGGTATTCCCAGATGAAACGGTTGGCGATGCACCGGCTGCGGTTCGCATTAAATTGTAAACGAGCCATGGCTGTCTTCCTAATTCCGCGGTGTACCAACCTGTAGTATTGGCAATATACGGAAACGGCATCATAAACATAAGCGACCATAATATCCATTTGGTTTCGAACAGTTTACCTCTAATTAATTGAAAAAGAGAAAGAACCATCAAACCAATAAATACCGTTCCGAGTCCGACCATAATATGATAGGCATAATACAAACCTGAAATATTTGTCGGATGTAAATCTTCTTCAAATTGATCCAAACCTTTAATTTCCTGATCCCAGTTTCCGTAAGTAAGGAAACTCAGAATATTAGGAACGGCGATTTTATTGTCCAGTTTTTTGTCTTTGACATCAGGCTGACCGATTAAGACAATTTCAGAACCTTTTTTCTCGGTATGAAAAATTCCTTCCATTGCGGCAAAAGTTACGGGTTGATATTTTACTACATTTTTAGCCAGTAAATCTCCCGTTGGAACTGCGACAATTATACTCGAAATCAATCCGAAAATAACGCCTGTTTTAAGAAACAATTTTCCGAAAGAAACATTCTTCTGACTCAAAATATAAAAAGCACCAATTCCCGCTACGATAAAAGAGCTCGTCACCAAAGAAGCGGCCTGATTGTGCAGATAAGAAGGCCAAAGCCAAGGATTTAAAAATAAAGCCTTGAAATTAGTTAGCACAAATTTTCCGTTTGCCAGAATTTCATAACCCACCGGATTCTGCATCCACGAATGTGTGGCTATAATCAAATAACCGCTGGCCCAGGAACCAATCATGATTAATACTCCGGTTACAAAATGCCATTTATGTCCGAGGATTTTTTCTCCAAATAAAAAGATACCGAGAAATGAGGATTCTAAAAAGAAGGAGAACATCCCTTCCATCGCCAATGTCTGACCGATAATGCCACCGGTTAATTCAGAGAATTTAGCCCAATTGGTTCCGAATTGAAACTCCATTGGAATACCGGTTACGACGCCCATAGCAAAATTCAGGGCAAAAATTTTCATCCAGAAATGCGTGGCGTGATTGTATTGTTCATTTTGAGTTTTAAGATATTTCCATTTGAAATAAACAATGATCAAAGAAAGACCCATTGTTAGCTGCGGAAAAAGGTAGTGAAAGGTAATCGTGAAGGCGAATTGCATTCGGTCATAAAAAAGCATTTCTTCCATTATAGTGGTATTTGGTTTTATGAAGTTCCACAAATTTACCCATTAAAACCCGAAATCCCTGCCTTTAAAAAAAGTTTATATGCTGGTATTTGTTAAACTTTTCAACAATTTTGAAAAATTTAAAAGCTAAAATATTAAACACATAGAGACATAGGATTTTGGAAACGTAAAAAGGCGTTTCACTTGCTTCAAAACACATAGCTATGTGTCTTTAAATTAGTGAAACGCCTTTTTTTAAGCTATGAAAAACTATGATTCTATGTGTTTAAAATTTATTCATTTTTCAAAATTCCGTTTGCAACACTTTCATTTATTAAATCTTCCGCGTAATTCCATAAAGTTGTAGAGCCTTCTTTTATGACGCTCTTTTTTTCGAAAACCTTTTTATAGGGCACGTCAAATTCCTTCCAGGTTCCTCCGTTGTTGGATGTATTTTGCAATAAAGGCTCTAACCTGTCCATCGATTTTGCAAACTTGGCTTCATTGGTTTCACCAGCTTCAAATTCTTCCCAAATGGCAATCATATCCTCTGCTTGTTTTTTCGGAAGCAAACCAAAAATACGATTCGCTGCTAATCGTTCTTCATCGCTATTGGAATGATTTACTTGAGTATCATATAGAAAAACATCTCCGGCGTCGATTTCTACAATATCATGAATTAAAACCATCTTTACTACTTTCAAAACATCAATCGGTTCATTTGAATGTTCTGCTAAAACGATCGCCATCAATGCCAAATGCCAGCTGTGCTCTGCATCATTTTCATTTCGGTCGCTGTTAAAGAGCTTCGTTTTTCGCTGAATGTATTTTACTTTATCAATCTCTTTTATAAAAGCAATTTGATCCAATAACGCTGTTGTGTTCATATAAAGTATATTATGTAGTAATCCTGTAAAATTACAAAATACCTGATCTTTAATCAAATTGCTTTTCCGTTGATTTATTCTTTTAACCTATTTCGTTTTTTCTTTCTTTTTTTTGGAAAACTCGAATTTCTGTAACATTAGTCACTTATTTTACGAAAAAACAAAGTTACCTTTGTACATCATATTTAAGATTTCATATCATGAAAATTGAACAAATTTACACCGGATGCCTTGCGCAAGGTGCATACTATATAACGTCAAATGGAGAAGCGGCGATTATTGATCCACTTAGGGAAATTCAGCCTTATTTAGATCGTTTAGAACGCGATGCTGTAAAGCTGAAATACATTTTTGAAACGCATTTCCACGCTGATTTTGTCTCAGGCCATATTGACTTAAGTAAAGAAACTGGAGCGCCAATTGTTTACGGACCAAATGCGGCTTGCGAATTCGACTGCATTTCAGCAAAAGACGGACAAGAATTTAAAATCGGAAATATTACGATAAAAGCACTGCATACTCCAGGTCATACCATGGAAAGCACAACGTATTTATTGATTGACGAAAACGGAAAAGATCACGCGATTTTTTCTGGAGATACTTTATTTATAGGCGATGTTGGCCGTCCGGATTTAGCGCAAAAAGCGGCTGGAATGACACAAGATCAATTGGCTGGAATTTTATTTCACTCGTTGAGAGATAAAGTGATGACTTTGGCTGATGATGTAATTGTTTATCCGGCGCACGGTGCGGGAAGCGCTTGCGGGAAAAACATGAGTAAAGAAACCGTTTCAACAATCGGGAATCAAAAAGCAACCAATTATGCTTTGCGTGCCGATATGAGCGAAGCCGAATTTATTAAAGAAGTTACCGACGGATTACTACCTCCTCCAGCTTATTTCAGTATGAACGTAGCCATGAATAAAGGTGGTTACGAAAGCTTCGAATCGGTTTTGCATAATGGAATGAAAGCAATAAAAGCAGAAGATTTTGAGGCTGTTGCCGAAGAAACCGGAGCTTTAATTTTAGACACCAGAAAAAGCGGTGATTTTTATAAAGGATTTATTCCGCAATCTATTAATATTGGAATTAACGGAGATTTTGCACCGTGGGTTGGAACTTTGATTGCCAATGTAAAACAACCTATTATATTAGTAACCGAAAATGGTTTAGAAGAAGAAACCGTAACACGTTTAAGCCGTGTTGGTTTTGATTCGATTATCGGACATTTGGAAGGTGGTTTTGAAGCCTGGCAAAAAGCAGGTTTTGAAGTAGATACTGTAAATAGAATTTCAGCAGACCAATTTGCTTCTGAATTTAAAATTGAAGAAGATAAAGTTATTGATGTTCGCAAAGAAACGGAATATGAAGCAGAACATATCGAAGACGCTTACAGCAAACCTTTGGCTTATATTAATGACTGGGTCAAAGACATTAATCCAAAGGAGCATTTTTACTTGCATTGTGCGGGAGGCTACAGAAGTATGATTGCGGCGTCGATTTTACAAGCGCGCGGTTTCAGAAACTTTACTGAAATTGACGGCGGTTTTGGAGCCATTGCAAAAACAGATATTCCAAAATCAGATTTTGTTTGCCAAAGCAAAGTCCTGAAAGCATAATTTTTTACCATTAAGATATTAAGTTTATTAAGTAACTGTATCTTAAAAGTATTGAACATAAATTTTTTACCATTAAAATATTAAGAGAATTAAGCAAGTGATACTTAATTTTTCTTATCAAGTTTCATTAAGCTGCTAAATCTTAATTTCCTTAATATCTTAATGGTAAAAAAAATAAAAATCTAATTTTTTTTTTTTAACATGAACCTACTCGAAATTATTAAAGAACCTTGGCCTTGGTACGTTGCAGGTCCGCTAATTGGACTGACTGTTCCTATTTTGTTGATTATCGGAAATAAATCTTTCGGGATTAGCTCGTCTTTAAGACATATTTGTGCGGCTTGTATTCCGGCGAATATTTCATTTTTTAAATACGACTGGAAAAAAGAAAGCTGGAATTTATTTTTCGTTTTCGGAATTTTTCTTGGCGGAATTATTGCTGCTTATCTTTTAGCAAATCCAAATCCGGTTGAAATTACGCCGCAGCTTTCGGAGCAATTGGCTTCATATGGCATTACGGATCATTCCGGATTATTGCCAAAAGAATTGTTTTCATGGGAAAGTTTATTCACACTTCGTGGTTTTATCATGATTGTCGTTGGCGGATTTCTAGTTGGTTTCGGAACGCGTTACGCTGGCGGATGCACGAGCGGACATGCGATTATGGGAATTTCAAATTTACAATGGCCTTCATTAGTAGCGACAATCTGTTTTATGATTGGCGGCTTTATTATGGCAAATTTGATTTTACCTTATATTCTTGCTCTTTAGAACATTCTTTCACTTTAAAATTTCAAAAATGAATAATTTAGAAAATAAAAATACCGATACAGAAGGAATCAACGCAAGTCAATTGAAAGATTCAGGTTTGTCAAACTTAAAATATCTTTTGGTTGGAATCTTTTTCGGAATTGTATTCGTAAAAGCCGAAATCATCAGCTGGTTCCGTATTCAGGAAATGTTTCAATTGCAGTCTTTCTTTATGTATGGCGTAATTGGAAGCGCGGTTGTTGTTGGCGTAATTTCAGTTCAGATCATTAAAAGATTTAACATCAAAACCATTCACGGAGAAAAAATCGAAATTCAGCCAAAGGTTTTCAGTAAAGGACAAATCTACGGAGGACTGATGTTCGGATTTGGCTGGGCGATTACCGGAGCTTGCCCTGGACCTTTGTTCGCTCAAATTGGGACTGGAGTTACCGTAATTGTGGTTACTTTATTAAGTGCGATTGCAGGAACCTGGTTTTATGGTTTAATTAAAGACAAATTGCCTCACTAATACCTTATATAATTAGATTAAAAAAATGAGTATAACAGCATTACAATTAAGAAAAGCAACTCTTGCAGAAGTACCTCAAATTTGGGAAATTATACAAGATGCTATTGAACAAAGACGATTAGAAGGAAGCAAACAATGGCAGGATGGTTATCCAAATGAACTTTCCATCACAAATGATATAAATAATGGTTTTGGATATGTGCTTACAGAAAACGAAACTATTTTATGTTACGCTGCGATTATTTTCGACATAGAACCGGCTTACGAAGAAATCGAAGGCAAATGGCTTACTAACGGCGATTATGTTGTTGTGCATCGTGTAGCTGTATCCAAATTGGCAAAAGGAAAAGGCATTGCTACCAAACTTTTTGAACACGTTGAAGGTTTAAGCATTGAAAATAATGTTTACAGCATTAAGGTAGACACTAATTTTGACAATGTTCCAATGTTGAAAATATTAGACAAATTAAACTATACTTATTGTGGTGAAGTCTATTTTAGAGGTGGAGCACGAAGAGCATACGAGAAACAATTATCATAAGTAAGATAAAGTTAAGATTACATATTAAACCCGACAGATTTTGAAAACCTGTCGGGTTTGTTTTATACTGTGCCCGCGTGAGGGATAGAAGCTGGCTACCGAAGTAGCGCGTATAGCCCGACAGCATCCCGATGAGAGGGCGTATACGCGCAAAGTAAATTTGCCCTCTCATCGGGATGGTGGCACGCCCTACTCAATATCAATGTCAATGTCAATGTCAATGTCAATGTCAATGTCAATGTCAAAAATCAATTTCAATTTCAATGGCAAAAATCAATTTTAATTTCAAAATTATTTTCACTTTAAAATATCGTTAACATCATTAAAACATTATTATAATTTAAAATTTTTACGTTATTTTTACATTAATTACATAGGATAAGTATAGTTGTAAATTTTGCTATAATCGAATTAACGAAAATTTAACATCACATTTGTATATACAACTATTAAAAGTTATACATTTGTATATACAAATTATACACTTACGACTATGACAATTGAAGAGGTTATAAAAAGTACAGTAAAGCTGGATAATGCGAAAAAAGTTATTCTGAATATCATGTACACGCAGAATGTGATTCACGATCATTTTAACGAGTTGATAAAACCGTATGATTTATCTGGAGAGCAATATAATGTGCTACGTATATTAAGAGGACAAAAAGGAAAGCCGGCTAATATGTGTGTGATACAGGAACGCATGTTGGCAAAAACAAGTAATACAACACGCTTAGTAGACAAACTTTTACTAAAAGATTATGTTACCCGAAATGTTTGCCCGGACAACCGACGAAAAATTGAAGTTCTAATCACACAAAAAGGATTAGATATATTAAAAGAATTAGATCCGAAAGTAGATGAGCACGAGCGCGCGTTTGCTAACAATATAAGCCAGGAAGAATTAGAATTATTGAATCAGTTATTAGAAAAATACAGAACCCAACAAAATTAATATTATGAGTACACTATTAGAAAATCTAAATTGGAGATACGCAACCAAAAAATTTGATGCAACTAAAAAAATCTCTGCTTCAGATTTAAATACTTTAAAAGAAGCTGTTAGACTAAGTGCTTCTTCATACGGATTACAACCTTACAAAGTTGTTATTGTTGAAAATCCGGAAATTAGAGAAAAATTAAAAGCTGCGGCTTACGGACAAACTCAGATTACAGATGCATCGCAATTGTTTATATTTGCTAATGATTTAAATCTTGGCGCGGTTTCTGTAGACGATTACATCAAAAACATTAGCGAAACAAGAGGTGTTCCTGCTGATGCTTTGGCTGGATTCAGCGACATGATGAAAGGTACTATTGCAAATTTATCAGATGACAACAAAAACATCTGGACAGCAAAACAAACTTATATCGCTTTAGGAACTTTATTAAGTGCTGCTTCTGAATTAAAAATTGATGCAACTCCAATGGAAGGATTTAATGCTGCGGCATTTAATGAAATCTTAGGTTTTGACAAATTAGGTTTAAATGCTTCAGTTATTGCAACTGTTGGTTACAGACATGATGAGGACGACGCTCAGCATTACAAAAAGGTTAGAAAATCTCACGAGGAATTATTTATCACTATATAATTATTATTAATCCAAAATCAATTTTAACAAAATGAAAAATTTCAAAACAATTGCAATAGCATTATTCGTAGCGGTGGCTAGTATTTCAGTAAATGCTCAAACTAAAAAAATCGACGTAAAAGCATCTACTATCAAATGGGTAGGTAAAAAAGTAACTGGAGAGCACTCTGGAACTGTAAACTTTAAAGACGGAGCTGTAGTTTTCAAAGGAAAAAAATTAACTGGAGGAAGCTTTACAGTTGATATGACTTCATTAACTGCAACTGACTTAACTGGAGAATACCAAGGAAAATTGAATGGTCACTTAAAAGCTGACGATTTCTTTGGAACTGACAAATTCCCAACTGCAAAATTAGTTTTCAAAACTATCGGAGCTAAAGCAACTGACGTTTATACTGTAACTGCTGATTTAACTATCAAAGGAATCACTAAACCAGTAACTTTTGACATCACTGTAGCTGGAAACACTGCTACAACTGCTTTCAAAGTTGACAGAACTAAATACGGTATCAAATACAACTCTGGTAACTTCTTCGAAAATTTAGGAGACAAAACTATCAATGACGATTTCGAATTGACAGTAGCTTTAAAATTCTAATTTGAGGCTTACTAATTCTTTACAAAAAAACCTGAATGAAAGTTCAGGTTTTTTTTTGCTTAAAAACTACATTTTCATAACTCACTCTTTTTTAAAGACATATATTACAAAAAGATATTTTTTTTTTGTTAAATTTGGTTAATGCATCGAGTAAAGTATTTCTAATTAACTAATGAAATAAATATAGCCAAATGTCAAACCTTGTATTTCTACTCCCAAACATCGCAAAGAAATACAAAAGTATTAGTGTCAAACTTTTTTTAATCGCATTCACCTCCTTATCCTCTGTATCTGGTATTTCTCAAAATACAACAAGTAAATTGGATTCGATTGTTAAGGAATTGGGAATTAAAGATAAAGCTTCTCTCATTTTACTTAAAGGCCAAGCCGAAAGAGAAAAAAAAATGAGGGAGGAAAAATACATTAACTATCAAAATGTTCAAAAACAAAATAGGCTTTTCAATTTAATTGAACTCGAAATTCAGAATGCAAAATTTCTTTTAACCAAAGGATTCAATTACAAAGACGTTGCCGGAGAAATTTACCAATTAAAAGATTGGGAAGAATTTGCTGTTAAGGGAATTGTTGGAAGAAAATTTAGAGTTTTAACGGATCGAAATCTTAGTTCTACTTCTATTCTTCTTGACGAATTATTAAACCGCTCCACTGATCGTTTAAAAAAAATCAGCCTTGAAAACCAACAGCTCAGCAGAACTCAGGAAAAAATAGATTCTCTGGTTGCGCAAAAAAATCTATATTACATTCCGAGCGATTCTGTTTCAAGAGAAATTTACCGCCTTCAATCCGAAAGGACGAGTAAGGATATCACACTGATTTCTGAAAGGTTAAAAAATGCAGTCGACAGCATCCAGACATTGGAAATTATGGGCGACCAGTTGAAATACAAAATTGAATCGGATATAATTGAAAATAACAGGCTCAGAAGATTAGAACTCGATCAATTGTTTACCAAAAAAGTGCCTGTTTTTGAGCGCCCCCTTATTAATATTGATCCCTTTGCTACTTCTATCAGAACAAATGCGCTAGTAATGTATTTTTATTTGATAAACAATAAAAATTCAATCCTCACAATGTTGCTTTTGATAATTGGAACTGCGATATATTTCAGATTGCAAAAAGGAAAGTTTATTGATCTCGGCTTTAAAAAAGAAATGTTAGTTGACATCAATATATTAAACAGCCCTATTTCTGCCGCTATTTTGATTGTGTTGAATTTATATCAATTTGTGCTTCCAATGCCACCACTAATTTTCTCTATAATTATCTGGACAGTATCAACTATTGCATTGGTCATAATGATGCTGCACACGATAAGGACATTTGTATGGAGAGTAATGATTTCCATCTTTATCCTTAATTTACTAGCCTTTTTTGATATTATAATACTAATTCATTTTGTCGGAGAATCATTTTTAATTTTAGCAATAAATATTCTTGGTATCGGAATAGGGGTTTATTCCTTCCTAAACAGAGCCAAATTTCAAAGAAAAATCTATTTATGGTATATTCTTGCAGGCGCTATTCTTCAATTATTCTCCTTCTATTATTTGGTAAACGGCCACTATAATTTAGGGAAATTTTTAATGACAAAAGCCGTTTATTGCGTAGTGGTAATTTTTTCTCTTTACCATACTTTAATAGTTGTAAAAGAGATTAATTTGGTTTCTCAAATTTTAAAAACAACCGACGAAGATAGTTCGAAGAAAACAATAAAAGGCATCCCGCATAATTTTAGCTTTAGCTTCTATCTACTGCTTTTTGTTGCGTGTTTTATACTGATGATTAGAAATACCTATATTTTTCAAAGCATCATTGATCCTTTTAGAAACTCTATTTCCGAGACAAGAAATATTGGAAATATCTCCTTCACATTTGAAAATATAATCATATTCATTCTTATTATTTTATTGTCTGGTTTTATTTCAAAGGTAGTTTCCTTTTTAGCCAGCGATAATCAGGTTATTAAAAACAAAGACAAGGCTAAAAACATTGGAAGCTGGATGTTTTTATCAAGAATTACAATTGTAACTGTCGGTGTTCTCGTTGCATTTGCGTCGACCGGAATTCCGTTAGACAGAATAACACTAATCATAAGTGCACTTGGAGTTGGTATAGGTTTTGGTATGCAAAGCCTTGTCAACAACTTAATAAGCGGATTAATTATTGCCTTTGAAAAACCGGTAAATCTAAACGACATTATTGAAGTAGGCACACAATCCGGAAAAATGAAATCAATTGGTATTCGAAGCAGCGTTGTAACTACATACGACGGAGCTGATGTAGTGATTCCAAATGGAGAATTACTAAATCAAAATTTAACCAACTGGACTCTGGGCAGCAACCAGCGACGATCACAAATTCGATTTGGAGTTGCCTATGGAACCGACTTAGAATTGACAAAAAAAATACTTTTAGAAATAATTGGTAAGAATAAAAATATTCTATTAAAACCGGCACCAACGATTTGGTTTACCAAATTTGGAGATAATTCGATTGATTTAGTGGTAATGTATTGGATCAAGCATTTCGATTTTGACTATGATGTTAAAAGTGAAATGATTATAGCCATTGACAAAGCATTAAAACAAAACAAAATTGTAATACCGTTTTCACAACAGGATATTCACATTATAAATAAAAATACAGACCCTGAAGATTAAAGCGTTTGTGTTTAGGCTCACAAATCATTCTCAATTCTACGTTAAAACAGTTTAATTTACAATTGTCACTCTTTAATAAAAGAGATTTTCTTTTCAAAAACATAACGTTCTTAATACTTAAATAACACTTTGGTAATAGCTTATCATGCTTTGATTAACATTCGGCTTCTAATTTTGGGCAACTAAAAAAAGAAACTAGAAATTCAAATCACAGTTATGAAAACAAAACTACCAATTGCAATTCTAACGCTGCTGAGCAGTTTTTTTATACAAGCACAACAACAACCAAAAGGAATTACCGGTACCTCCAACTGGATGTCCAACTGGACCACTTTTAATCCAGCTAAAATAGAATACAACGAAGCAACCAATATCATTGCCGGAACGATAGATAAAGATACCCGATTAACAAAACGCAACACCTATCAGCTTGTTGGCGTAGTTTATGTTACCAATAACGCTACTTTAACCATTGAACCCGGAACCGTTATTCGAGGCGATGATAAAACCTGTGGAACCCTTGTTATTACAAATGGCGCGAAAATTATGGCAGAAGGTTTAGAAACTGATCCTATCGTTTTTACTTCAAACAAAGAAATTGCAGAAAGAAAACCAGGCGACTGGGGCGGAATTATCATTCTTGGAAAAGCTCCGATAAATACTATTGGCGGAATTCATATTCTTCCTTTTGATTTAGAACCAATGTTAAATCACTACGGAGGTCAGGATGCTGAAGACAACTCCGGAATCTTAAAATATGTAAGAGTTGAATATGCAGGCAGAAAATTAAGTTCGCTAAAAGAACTTAACGGAATTTCGTTAGCAGGAGTTGGAAGAAAAACGGTCTTAAGCAATATTCAGGTTAGTTATTCTAATGATGATTCTTTTGAATGTTACGGAGGTGAGTTAAACATGAATAATCTAATTTCCTATCGCACTACCGATGATGATTTCGATTTTACTCAGGGAGCACAAATCAACATAAATAACAGTATCGCCATTCGTCACCCCTTTTCATCAGACGTTTCCGGGTCAAGATGTTTTGAAGTTGACTCTTATGATAAAATAGGAAATACAGATATGACTAAAAAATTAACTAAAATAAATGCGAGCAACATCACTTTAGTTAATTTAGAAGAAAACAATCAGGGATTGGTTAGGGAATCTATTTATGTTAGAGAAAATACTTTTTTTAATCTGTCTAATAGTATTGTTTCAGGCTTTACTCCTTTTGTTTTACTGGAAGGAAATATTGGAGACGGCGAAGCTAATCTATCGAAAATAACATTCAAAAATTTAATAATTAACAATTGTAATGGTGGAATTACCAGCGAATCCGGAAGTGCAAACCCGGCAATTCAAGGATTTTACGGAAATCCAACTTTCTTCCTGGATTACACTAAACTTAAAAATAGCGAATTGTTTTCAATGCCCAATATTAAAGGCAATCCCGACTTTAGAATGAACCAAAACAACACAATTGCTATTGGAAATTAAGGATTTAAAAATCATCGTTTCTTTTGAAATTTAACAAATTTTCAAATTAAGAAAAGATTTTTTTAAAATTTTATGTCTCCTATTCCAATTTACATTTATATCTTTGTGACATCAAAATAAGAAAATGAAAACATTAATGAACAATACTTGGTGGTGGAAGAATTTACGTCAAACGTCGTGAACAAAGCTTCCTATGGTATTGTAAAACTATAAATATAAAAGGCTTGTCATCACGACAAGCCTTTTTTTTTGGCCAAAACTAAACTGAAATATTCTAAAAATTAAAAAACTATATACATTGAAACCTTTTATACTCAACACACACTACAAACAAATCCTGGCAGATACCATCACGCCGGTAAGTATTTATTTTAAAATCAGAGATAAATTTCCAAACAGTTTATTATTGGAAAGTAGTGACTATCACGGAAATGATAACAGTTTCTCTTACGTTTGCTGCAACCCGATTGCGACGATTAAGATTGAAAACGAAATCATCTCTAAAACTTTTCCTGATGGAACTACAGAACAAATTGCTATTGATGCTTCGACTAATATTCCGCAAGTAATTCAGGAATTTTCGAGCCAGTTTAAATCGGAGAAAAATGATTTTAAATTCATTAATAACGGTTTATTCGGATACATTTCTTATGATGCTGTTCGCTATTTTGAGAAAGTTTCAATTGCTAAAAAAGACAGTGCGACTTTAATTCCAGATGTTTTTTATGCGGTTTATCAAAACATTATTGCGATCAATCACTTCAAAAATGAAGCCTACATCTTTTGTCATAGTGTTGATGGAAAAAACAACATTTCTGAAATTGAGCAATTGTTACAATCAAGAAATATTGCTTCTTATAAATTCACCAAAGAAGGCGAAGGTTTTTCTAACTTAACTGATGAGGAATTCAAACACAATGTGGCTTTGGCAAAGAAGCATTGTTTTAGGGGCGATGTATTTCAATTGGTTTTATCACGTCGTTTTACACAAGGTTTCAAAGGTGATGAATTCAATGTTTACAGAGCTTTACGCAGTATAAACCCATCTCCTTATTTATTCTTTTTTGATTATGGAGATTTTAAAATATTTGGGTCTTCGCCCGAAGCACAAATTATCGTAAAAAATAGAAAAGCAGAAATTCACCCAATCGCCGGAACGTTCAAAAGAACTGGAAACGATGAACATGATGCGGTTCTAGCCAAACAACTTTCTGAAGATAAAAAAGAAAACAGCGAACACGTAATGTTGGTCGATTTGGCCAGAAACGATTTAAGCCGAAATGGACATGACGTGAACGTAGAGAAATACAGAGAAGTTCAGTTCTTCTCACATGTTATACACTTAGTTTCGAAAGTTACGGGACATTTACACGAAAAAGCCACAACGATGCAAGTGGTTGCAGATACCTTTCCAGCCGGAACTTTAAGCGGAGCACCAAAACACAGAGCGATGCAATTGATTGAAGATTACGAAAAAACAAATCGTAATTTCTACGGAGGCGCAATAGGTTTCATGGATTTTGATGGAAACTTTAATCACGCCATTATGATTCGAACTTTCTTAAGCAAAAATCATCAATTGCATTGCCAGGCCGGAGCCGGAATTGTTGCCAGCTCTGACGAAGAAAGTGAAATGCAGGAAGTTTATAATAAATTAAGAGCTTTGAATACAGCGCTGGAAATGGCAGAGAAAATATAGTAATCAGTATTCAGTTTTTTAGTATTCAGTCGCAGAGAAAGAAATACAGAATATTCAGCGTTATGTCTCCCGAGGTTGAAACCTTGGATAATGTTTGAAAAGCAAATATGAAAAGAATGCTTTATAAGCATAGCCAACGGTTTCAACCGTTGGAGATAAGGATTGACAAAACCCGATGAAACAATAAAAAAACAAACCATAAAAACCATAAATAATCATGAAAAAAGCAGTTTCAATTTTATTTTTAATCATTACTATAACCTCTTGCAATTCGGAAAAAAAAGAGAATCCACTTGAAGGAACCTGGCGTCTCATATCAGCTGAAACCACAGAAAAAGATTCGACTTTCTCGACTTTCAATCCAAAAACAAAAATGATTAAAATTATAAATGATACCCATTTTGCTTTCTTTAATCATGATTTGAATAACGGAAAAGACAGTACAGCAGCAGTATTCTTTGGCGGAGGCGGAAAATATACTTTGAAAGATAGTGTTTACACCGAGAATCTGGAGTACTTCAACAACCGTCAATGGGAAAATGGAAAATTTGAGTTCGTAGTAAAAATCAAAAATGACACACTTACTCAAAAAGGAATTGAAAAAGTAGAAAAATTAGGCATCAATCGAATTATTACAGAAAAGTACGTTCGAGAAAAATAAAAAAAAATAGTTTCAGGTTTTCTTTGTTTCAAGTTTCAAGTTACTGAAACTTGGCAACTCAGAACCTTAGTAACTTAGCACCTCAAAAAAAATGAAAAAAATATTAGTTATAGACAATTACGATAGTTTCACTTATAATTTAGTACACTATTTAGAAGATTTAAACTGCGAAGTAACCGTTTACAGAAATGACGAATTTGATATTGACGAAATCGCAACTTTCGATAAAATATTACTTTCTCCGGGACCTGGAATCCCGGACGAGGCAGGTTTATTAAAAGAAGTAATTCAGAAATACGGACCGACAAAAAGCATTTTGGGTGTTTGTTTGGGACAGCAGGCTATTGGAGAAGTTTTTGGCGGAACGCTTTCAAACCTTGATAAAGTATATCACGGTGTGGCGACAAATGTAAAAACGGTAGTTTCAGATGAAATTTTGTTCGAAGGTTTAGGAAATGAATTTGAAGTAGGAAGATATCATTCGTGGGTTGTTGATGCTAATTTACCAGATGTTTTAGAAGCAACTTCAATAGATGAAAACGGACAAATTATGTCGCTAAGACACAAAACTTTTGACGTAAGAGGCGTTCAGTTTCACCCGGAAAGTGTGTTGACTCCAAAAGGGAAATTGATATTAGAGAATTGGATAAAGAGTTAGAGGTTAGTCAAAAGTTTTAAAGTCGAAAGTCATAAAGTCAATACATAGAATTTAATCTTTCTTATTAAAACTAAAACATTTAATCAACTTTATAAAAAACATCAAGTTCGAAGACTTTAAGACCTTCGACTTTAGACTTTAAGACTTATGGAAATAAAACTTTCAGAAACAAAAGAAATCAACATTCAAGACATTTTGATTTTATACAAAGCCAATGAATGGAGTTCGGCAAATAAACCAAATGAATTATATAATGGTCTTTTGAATTCAGAGACTTTAATAACAGCTTGGGAAGGAAAAAAGTTAGTTGGTCTTGGGAATGCAATTTCTGATGGATTTTTAACGGTTTATTATCCTCATTTATTGGTGCTTCCTGATTATCAGGGAAAGGGAATCGGAAAAATGATTGTCGATAAAATGCAGGAGAAATACAGTCACTTTCACATGCAAATGTTAACCGCAGACGGAAAATCAGTTGATTTTTACAAAAAGAACGGATTCGAAAGAGCCGGAAAAACAGAGCCCATGTGGATTTATCAGGGAAATGAACATTAATAAATTAGTCGTAAAGTCTGAATGTCGAAAGTCATAAAGTCAAATGCGGCGCGAAAAATTATAGATAGAAAAAACTAAAAATATCAAAAGTCAAAATACTTTAAGACTTTCGACTTTTGACTTTAAGACTCACATAAATGAAAACTATATTAAATAAATTAATCAACCACGAAGTGCTTACAAAAGAAGAAGCCAAAGACGTATTGATTAATATCTCAAGTGGAAATTATAATCCAAGTCAGATTTCGGCATTTTTGACCGTATTTATGATGCGCAGTATTACTATTGACGAGCTTTCGGGATTTCGTGAAGCTTTATTAGAATTGTGCATTTGTGTTGATTTATCAGCTTATAATACCATCGATTTATGCGGAACGGGTGGCGATGGAAAAGATACTTTTAACATCTCCACTTTAGCATCGTTTATATCAGCAGGAGCAGGAATAAAAGTGGCAAAACACGGGAATTACGGAGTATCCTCTATTTCAGGATCAAGTAACGTAATGGAAAAAATGGGAATTAAATTCAGTAACGATCCTTCCTTTTTGGAAAAATGTATTGACAAAGCCGGAATTTGCGTTTTACACGCTCCCCTATTCCACCCGGCAATGAAAAATGTTGGGCCAATCAGAAAAGAACTGGCGGTAAAAACGTTCTTTAATATGTTGGGGCCAATGGTAAATCCGTCGTTTCCACAAAATCAATTGGTAGGCGTTTTCAATTTGGAACTAGCCAGAATGTATGCTTATTTATACCAAAATACTGATATCAATTTCACAATACTTCATTCGCTTGATGGATATGACGAAATTTCCTTAACAGGGCCAACCAAAACGATAACATCACATATGGAAGGTATGTTAAACCCTTCTGATTTTGGAGTTAGACTTCTATCTCAAACTGAAATTGAAGGTGGGAAAACAATCGAAGAATCAGCAGAAATGTTCACTAATATCATTTCAGGAAAAGGAACGGAAGCTCAAAACAATGTGGTTTTAGCCAATGCCGCAATGGCAATTGCAACTGTCACCAAATGTTCTCCGTTAGAAGGATTTGAATTAGCAAAAGAAAGTTTATTCTCAGGAAAAGGATTAAAAGCACTGACAACGTTACAAGAATTAAGTAAATAAAAAACAAACACAAATTTCACGAATTTGCACTAATAAATTTGCGCCTTTGTGTCTTTGTGGCAAAAATAACAACATGAATATTTTAGATAAAATAATATTTGATAAACAGCGAGAAGTCGTTCTTAAAAAATCAATCATTCCCGTTTCACAATTGGAAAGTTCAGTATTTTTTGGAAGAGAAACGATTTCTTTAAGTCAAAAACTGAGAACAAGTTCAACTGGAATTATTGCAGAACACAAACGCCGTTCTCCATCAAAATCAGTAATCAATCATAGTTTTACGGTTGAAGAAGTAGTAAAAGGATATGAAAATGCAGGAGCGTGCGGAATTTCAGTTCTAACTGACGGAAAATATTTTGGAGGCTCTTTAGACGATTTGCTTTTGGCAAGAGCAAGTGTAAATATTCCGCTTTTGCGAAAAGAATTTATTGTTGATGAATACCAGATTTTAGAAGCCAAAGCTTTTGGAGCCGATTTAATTTTATTGATCGCAGCCGTTTTAACGCGTGAAGAAATCAAATCCCTATCTGAATTTGCAAAGAAATTAGGCTTAGAAGTTTTACTTGAAGTTCACAATCAGGAAGAACTGGAAAAATCGATTATGCCGAGCTTAGATATGATTGGCGTAAACAACAGAAACCTAAAAACGTTTGAAGTAAGTTTGGATTTCAGTAAACAACTGGCAGCACAAATCCCGAATGATTTTGTGAAAGTCTCAGAAAGCGGCATCTCATCAATAGAAGCAATTTCAGAATTAAGGCCTTATGGTTACAGCGGATTTCTAATTGGAGAAAACTTCATGAAAACAGACAACGCCGGCGAAGCCGCAACACAATTTATAAATAAGCTAAGTCTATAAAAATTTGCCACAAAGTCACTAAGGCGCAAATTTAATTTGTGCTACTTCGTGAAATTAATGGTAAAAATAAAAACTTTGTGTCTTAGCGCCTTCGTGGCAAAAACATCAAAAAAAATGAAACTCAAAATATGCGGAATGAAATATCCTGAAAACATACTCGAAGTAGGTGCACTCCTACCCGATTATATGGGATTTATTTTCTGGGAGAAATCCGCGAGATACTTTAACGGAGAAATTCCGGAACTGATAGAAACGGTCAAAAAAGTGGGCGTATTTGTAAATCAGTCTCAGGAAGAAATTCTGGAAAAAGTTCAGAAATACAATTTACAAGCCGTTCAATTACACGGAAATGAGGCTGTTGAATTTTTATTAGAATTAAAAAAACAATTACCAAAAAAAATCGAAATCATAAAAGCATTTTCTGCTGATGAAAATTTTGATTTTGAAACCATAAAGCCTTTTGAAGCGGTTGCTGATTTTTTCCTTTTTGATACCAAAGGAAAACTGCCAGGCGGTAACGGAACCACTTTTGACTGGACGATATTAAAAAAATACAAGTCTGATAAACCATTCTTTTTGAGTGGCGGCATCGGAATAAATGAATTAAAAGCGATCGAAGAAATTTCAAAAAGTAATTTACCTATTTATGCTATTGATGTAAATAGTAAATTTGAAATCGAACCGGGGCTGAAAAACAAAAATCTATTTAGCAATTTCAAACGAAAATTTGATGTTGCCAACTTTTAAACTTGAAACGAAATGAACTTTAACGTTAACGAAAAAGGATATTACGGAGAATTTGGAGGAGCTTACATTCCCGAAATGTTATATCCGAATGTAGAAGAATTACGTCAGAATTATTTAAAAATAACAAGCGAACCCGATTTTAAAACTGAATTTGATCAGTTATTAAAAGATTATGTTGGACGCCCTAGCCCGCTTTATTTTGCGAAGCGTTTATCTGAAAAATACAACACCAAAGTCTATTTAAAAAGAGAAGACTTAAATCATACCGGCGCGCACAAAGTCAACAATACAATTGGACAAATTTTGGTTGCTAAAAAATTAGGCAAAAAAAGAATTATAGCTGAAACCGGAGCTGGTCAACATGGTGTTGCTACGGCTACAGTTTGTGCTTTAATGGGAATGGAATGTATCGTTTATATGGGCGAAATTGACATTGCGCGCCAGGCACCAAATGTGGCTCGTATGAAAATGTTAGGTGCAGAAGTTCGTCCGGCACTTTCGGGTTCAAAAACGTTGAAAGATGCCACAAACGAAGCGATTCGTGACTGGATAAACAATCCGGTTGACACCCATTATATTATTGGATCAGCTATTGGCCCGCATCCTTATCCGGATATGGTTACGCGTTTTCAAAGTGTAATTTCCGAAGAAATAAAATGGCAGTTAAAAGAAAAAGAAGGTCGCGAAAACCCTGATTATGTTGTAGCTTGCATCGGCGGAGGAAGTAACGCAGCCGGAACCTATTACCACTTTTTGCACGAGCCACAAGTTGGAATCATAGCTGTTGAAGCTGCAGGAAAAGGTGTTGACAGCGGCCACAGCGCAGCAACAAGTAAATTAGGAAAAGTAGGTGTTATTCACGGTTGCAAAACCCTTTTGATGCAAACTCCTGACGGACAAATTACCGAGCCGTATTCGATCTCGGCTGGTTTAGATTATCCTGGAGTTGGTCCAATGCACGCGCATTTAGCACAAACCGGACGCGGAGAATTTTTCTCTGTTACCGATGACGATGCAATGAATGCAGGTTTGCAATTGACTAAATTAGAAGGAATTATTCCAGCGATCGAGAGTGCGCATGCATTTGCAGTTTTAGATCAAAAGAAATTTAAACCAACAGATATTGTTGTCATCAGCCTTTCGGGACGTGGTGATAAAGATTTAGACAATTATATTGATTATTTTAAGTTGTAAAATAAAACGAGAAAATCATAATTATGGAAAAGTTATTCTCTTACGGAACATTAAGGTCAAAGCAGATTCAAATGCAGCTTTTTAATAAAGTATTGACTGGAACTAAAGATCAACTTTTGAATCACAAACTGAAAAGTCTGCAGATCGAAGAAGAATTTGGAATGGCCGATTATGTTGTAGCAGTACCAACAGAAGATGCTACAGATCCTATACATGGTATTGTTTACAATATTTCACCTTCGGATTTAGCTAAAATAGACATATTCGAATCTAATGCTTATAAAAGAGTTGAAGTTACATTGAACTCAGGAATCGTTGCCTGGATTTATATAGAAAATTAATAACACCAGAAATGATTCTAGCAGCAGCACAAACAAAACCAACCAGGGGAAATATTGAAGCGAATTTAGAAGATCATTATCGTCTTATCGAATTGGCGGTGCAATACGGAGCACAATTAATAGCATTTCCCGAAATGTCTATTACAGGTTACGAAAGAGAAAATGCTCAAAAACTGGCTTTCAAAAAAGACGATTCACGACTGGATCATTTGAAACATCTGGCTTCTAAAAACAATATTATTATTGTTGCCGGTGCTCCAATTCAAATCGAAGATCAAATGTTCATTGGAGAATTTGTTATTGCTCCTGATAATTCAGTCTCCATTTATACGAAACAGTTTTTACATGAAGGTGAAGATGAGTTTTTTCAACCTTCCTTTGATTATAATCCGATGATTACAATTGAAGATCAAAAGATTTCATTTGCCATTTGTGCGGATATTGATAATCCACAGCATCCTGAAAATGCCTGTAAAAGAGCAACTGATATTTACATAGCCAGTATTTTTTTTACACCAAACGGGATTCCGAATGCATATCGCGATTTGCAAAGTTATGCTGAGAAACATAAAATGAATGTTTTGATGTCTAATTTCAGTGGAGAATCATGGGGTTATCCTTCAGCAGGTCAAAGTGCTTTTTGGAATAATAAAGGTGAATTGGTTGGACAAATGAATGACTCGGATTCTGGACTATTATTAGTTGAAAATAAAAATGGCAATTGGACAAGCAAAGTTATCAAGATTTAAAAAATAATGCCACAGATTAAAAGATTTTCATTGATTACTGCCTGAAATTTATTTCACGCAGATTTAAATAGATTTAGGCAGATTGGCGCAGATTTATTTTAACAATTTTTAATTAAATCTGCTCTAATCTGCAGAATCTGCGTGAAACAAAAATCTACGTAGCTGGAAAAAGTAACTTAATAAAATACCTAACAGGTTTTAAAAACCTGTTAGGAGAAAAACATAAAAGAAATGAACAGAATAACTCAAAAATTACAAGAAGATAAAAAAATACTTTCTATCTATTTTTCTGCCGGATATCCTAACTTAAATGATACGGTTCAGATTATTCAGGATTTAGAAAAAAATGGCGTTGACTTAATCGAAATTGGCTTGCCTTTTAGCGATCCTTTGGCAGATGGCCCAACGATTCAGGCGAGTTCAACAACGGCGCTTCATAACGGAATGACGACTCAAATACTTTTTGATCAGCTGAAGAACATCCGCGAAAGCGTAAAAATTCCGTTGATTATCATGGGCTATTTTAATCCGATGCTGCAATATGGAGTTGAAGCCTTCTGTAAAAAATGTGCAGAAATTGGTATCGACGGTTTAATTATTCCGGATTTACCTGTTGATGTTTATGCAGACGAGTACAAAGCTATTTTCGAAAAATACGGATTAATAAACGTGTTTTTGATAACACCACAAACTTCAGACGAACGAATTCGTTTTATTGACAGCGTTTCAAACGGATTTATTTATATGGTAAGTTCTGCTAGCGTTACCGGATCTCAATCTGGATTTGGAAATATTCAGGAAAGTTACTTTGAGAGAATCGGGAACATGAATTTGAAGAATCCTCAAATTGTTGGTTTTGGAATTTCGAATAAAGAAACTTTTAATCAGGCTACGAAATATGCAAAAGGTGCTATTATCGGAAGTGCTTTTATTAAACATTTGAGTGAAAGCGGTTCACAAAAAATTGCAGCGTTTGTTGGAGATATTCGCTAATTAAATGTAATTTACAGGGATTTTTAAGTTAATTTAAAATCCGTGTTATGATCAAACATTTGATAATTTGTAAAAAAATACTTTTTTTCCTGATTCTAAATCTGATGTTTTACTCAGTACAAGGTCAGGAAAATCAAAAGTTGAATATCCCAACCAAACAAGATACCCTGAATGGTTCAATAACTCAGGAACGTATTTGGTGGGATATTCAGCATTATGCTTTAAGCATTAAACCTGATTATGTCAATAAAACAATAACAGGAAAAAATGTAATCGAATATACCGTTATAGACAAAAAGCATTCAGACTTAATGCAGATTGACTTAGTAAGTCCCCTTAAAATTGATAGTGTATTTCAAAAAGAAAAAAAAGTCGATTTTACACAAAATCAGAATATCTGGTATTTAAAATTACCTAAAAATCAAGCTTCTAAAAAAAACAAAATCACGATTTATTATTCTGGAAAACCAACAGAATCGATAAAACCTCCTTGGGATGGCGGATTAGTATGGGCTAAAGATTCCTTAAACAGGCCTTGGATTTCAGTAGCCTGCCAATACAAGGGAGCAAGTTTATGGTACCCCTGCAAAAATACAATGTATGATGAGCCCGATCACGGGGCTTCGATTGCTGTTACTACTCCAGATACCTTAATTGCGATCTCAAACGGGCGATTAAAAAATAAAATCAAAAATCATGACGGTACTCAAACCTATCAATGGGAAGTTAAAAATCCGATAAGTCATTACGGGATTTCATTTTATATTGGAAAATATATAAATATTAGTCAATTATATCAAGGCAAAAAAGGCAAATTAACTATGGATTACTGGGTTCTTGACTACAATAAGACCAAAGCTGAAAAGCATATGATTCCTGAAGTGAATACCACAATGAAATCCTTAGAACGTTGGTTTGGCGCCTTCCCTTTTTATGACGATGGTTTTAAAATGGCAGATGCACCTTATATTGGAATGGAGCATCAGAGTGCTATTGCCTACGGAGGTGGATATAAAAGAGGTACAAATAAAAAAGGCGGTGATATCTCGAATACCGGCTGGGGCAAAAAAACAGATAAAATAATCGTTCATGAAATGGCTCACGAATGGTTTGGCAACAATATGACCGCTGCTGATATTGCAGACCGATGGATTCAGGAAGGATTTGCCGGTCTTGCAGAAGAACTTGTTATCGCCGACATATCTGGCACACAAGCTGGTAATGAATTCATGGCTGGAAGATTTAGAACTATAGAAAACGACAAGCCCATAATAGCGCGCTACGGCATAAATGAAGATGGAAGCCAGGACAATTATGTAAAGGGATGGGCTATTTTGCATATGATTAAAAGTATTGTCGATAACGATTCAAAATATAGAGAAGTCCTTCAGGGCCTGAATCGTGATTTCTACCATAAAATTGTTACCACAAAACAAATAGAAAATTATATCAGTTTAAATACAGCTATTGACTTTCAATACTTGTTTGATCAATATTTGAGAACTAATCTTGTTCCCGTTTTAGAATATCAAATAAAAGACAATCAACTGCTTTATCGCTACAGCAACTGTAATGATAATTTTGCGATGCCAATTAAAACCAATCTTACAAAAGATATCTGGATTTACCCAACAACCACATGGAAATCAATGGATGTAAAAAAACTATTGCCAGACGACACTCTAAAAATTGATATTAATTTTTATATCACAACCAGGAAAACGTAGTAGATTTAACCAAAGTAACCCATAAAACACTACAGCGTTTTATGTTAATATTATGTTAAACAAAAATTAAACGATCGTTTAATTTAAACACTTGTTTAATTTTGTACCCGATTAGAAACACTACTATGTCAAACATCGAATTAAACGATAAAAAAATTCAGATTCTGGAGGTTGCTGAAAAGCTTTTTTCTGAGAAAGGATTTGAGGGGACATCGATACGGGATATATCGAAACATGCAAAAATTAATATTGCAATGGTTTCGTATTATTTTGGCTCAAAAGAAAGACTACTGGAAGCTTTAATTCTTTACAAAACTTCTGATTTAAAATTGCAACTCGAAAATTTACTGCAAGAAAATCTCGAACCTATTGAAAAAGTCAATAAATTAATCGAAATTTACATTAACAGAATCAGTTGTAACAAAGGGATTTTCAGAGTTTTACATTTTGAACTCAATTCAGAAAAAAGAGAAAAAAGCATGATCGCTTTTACTGAATTAAAAAAAGGAAATTTAAAATCTGTAGAAACGATTATCGCACAAGGGCAGGCAAAAGGCGTTTTTAGGAAAGATGTTATAATTCCGCTTCTTACGCCAACCATCATCGGAACCTTTTTTCACTTTCACATGAATAAATCTTTTTTTGTGGAGTTACTAAATTTAAAAACCGAAGAAATGTATAATAATTACATTAAAACCAGTCTTACAAAGCACATTCAACAAACTATAAAAGCGCTACTTGTTTATGAAAATTAATCCATTATTGCTCTTTGGTATTTTCTTCATCGGAATCTCATCAATAGAGGCACAAGAAAAAACAAGTTTAACCTTAGACGAAGCTGTAAAAATGGCTTGGGAAAAAAGTAACGAAGTTACACTTGCCAACACTAAGGTAAACTCAAAAAAATACGAGTTACAAGAGGTCAAAAACAATCAATATCCAGATATTAAAGTTTCAGGACAATATCAACGATTGACAAAAGCTTCAATCGATATGCATAATGATCAGGCTAGTGCCGAGCCAATGCCATCTCCGGATCAGGCATTGTTAGGAATGGCAACGCTTAGTTTGCCAATATTTTCTGGATTTAAAATTCAGAACAGCATCGAAGCTTATGATAATTTATATGAAGCTGAAAGTGCTTATGCTGCCAAAACAAAAGAAGATGTTGCTTTGCGTGTAATCACTTATTACACTGCCTTATACAAAGCGCAAAAAACGTTGGATCTTTTAAACGAAAATCAAAAACAGGCAAAACAGCGTGTTACTGATTTTACAGAACTAGAGAAAAACGGAATCATTCCAAGAAATGATTTATTGAAAGCACAATTATTGGTTTCAAAAACACAATTATCTATTGATGAAGCTAACAACAATATCAACAATATTAACTTTTATCTGACTACTTTACTTAAGTTAGATCCAAGTGTAAAATTGACTGTTAATGAAGGGGATTTCTTTAGCTTGAAAACAAGCAATGCTCCATCATCTGATGTAGTGGCACTTGAAAACAGAAAAGATTTAGAGGCAGTTCGTTTGCAACAAAAAGCGAGCGAGGCTAATATCAAAATAGCAAAAGCGGGCTATTATCCTTCACTTGCTTTATTAGGCGGATATACAGCGTTGGATCTTAAAGATTTTATTACTGTAAAATATGCAATGAATTTTGGACTTGGTTTATCATATGATATCTCAGGTCTCTATAAAAACAGTGCACATGTAAAAGTTGCTGAAAGCCAAGCTTTAGAAGCAAAAAGTTCAGAAGCAATTTTGACTGATCGTATTAAAAATGAAGTTCAGAAATCTATTGAAGATTATGACTTAGCGATCAATCAAAGCGTAGTTTATGACGAAGCACTTCAACAAGCATCTGAAAACTATAGACTTGTGAAAGATAAATTCGACAATGGCCTATCAGACACAAATGATTTAGTTGAAGCTGATGTTGAGCATTTAAGTGCCAAAATCAATACCGCTTTATCTAAAGCCACTATAATTCAAAAATATTACGAATTACTTTCAGTATCAGGACAATTATCTCAATCATTCAATCTTTCTAAAATATAATCGATAGCTCTCATGGAAAAGAAAAAAACAAATACTAAATTCATCATTATACTAACCGTTTTGGTTTTATTGGGGGGAACTTACGGAGTATCAAAATACTTACACGGACAAGCTCACGAAGAAACGGATGATGCTCAGATTGAGAAAAAAATGAATCCGATTATTCCGAGAGTATCTGGATACATTAGCAAAGTGTATGTAAAAGATAATGACTTTGTAAAAAAGGGAGATACTTTATTTACTATCGATAAGAGAGATTACCAATTAAAAATTGACGAAGCAAATGCTGCTTTATTAGGAGCTGAAGGCCAATATGAAGCTGCAAAAGCAGACATTGGAAGTGCTTACGCAAGTATCAATGTTTCAGATGCCAATATGAGATCTGCAAGCGGTTCTATCGAAAGTGCAAAAATCAGATTGAGACAACTTACAAACGATTTTAACCGTTATAATAATTTATACAAAACACATACGATTACAAAGCAACAATTTGAGCAAGCTCAGACTGCAAAAGAAGAAGCTGAAAATCAAGTACGTGTTTTAGAGCAACAACAAAGAGCTAGTTCTTACCAAAAATCGGTAATTGAGTCTAAATCTAAAGCTTCTGACAAACAAACAGAAGTTGCTGCAGCAAACATCAAAAGAGCTCAAACAATGTTGGATGTTGCTAAATTAAACCTTACTTATACTGTTGTAACTGCTGCAATTGATGGTCAGGTTTCTAAAGTTGATATTCAGCCAGGACAATTGGTTCAGCCAGGACAATCTTTATTTTACATCATCAATAACAATGAAGCCTGGGTTGTAGCTAACTTTAAAGAAACACAATTAAACAAAATGATCGTGGGACAAAAAGTAAGCTTAAAAGTAGATGCTTATCCTAATTATGAGTTTAAAGGAATTGTTACTTCATTCTCTCCAGCTACAGGATCTCGTTTTTCATTATTACCTCCTGACAATGCTACAGGGAACTTTGTAAAAACAATTCAGAGATTACCGGTAAAAATTAGTTTAGATCCATCGAATGACCCTGAGAAAGTAAAACTTTTGAGACCAGGAATGAATGTTGATGTAGACGTACATTTAAAATAAATAAATGGCAACAGCAGTACAAGCAGACGACGATTTAGTAGAATACGGTTACAGACGAGTTATTATTACAATTACAGCGGTACTTTGTGCTTTACTGGAAATTGTAGATACTACGATTGTAAACGTAGCTCTAACAGACATGCGCGGAAGTCTTGGTGCTACCTTGACCGATGTGGCATGGGTAATTACAGCATACGCGATTGCGAATGTAATTGTAATTCCGATGACGAGCTGGCTATCGCAGCAATTTGGAAGACGTAATTATTTTGTGGCTTCTATCATAATATTTACGGTCTGTTCCTTTTTATGTGGTAATGCAAGCAATATTTGGGAATTAGTAGCTTTTAGGTTTGTTCAGGGAATGGGTGGAGGTGCCCTTCTGGTAACAGCACAAACTATTATTACCGAAAGTTACCCCGTTGCAAAACGTGGTATGGCGCAAGCTATTTACGGAATGGGGGTTATTGTGGGACCAACTTTAGGACCACCTTTGGGAGGTTATTTAGTAGACAATTATTCCTGGCCTTATATCTTTTATATCAATATTCCATTAGGAATTATCGCTACTATTTTGGCATTAACATTTGTTAGAAGTCCGAAATACGGAGAAAAATTGAAAGCAAATCAGGTTGACTGGTGGGGAATTATATTGTTATCCGCTTTTATTGGATCCTTACAATTCGTTCTGGAACATGGTCAACAAGACGATTGGTTTAACGATTCTACAATTGTGATTTTAAGTGTTGTGTCCGTTCTGGGTTTAATACTTTTTATTTGGAGAGAGCTAACCTATAAACATCCAATTGTAAACTTAAGTGTTTTAAAAGATGGTAACTTAAGAATTGGAACCGTAATGTGTTTTATTCTTGGTTTTGGATTATACGGATCAACTTTAATTATTCCGATTTACACGCAGTCAATTTTAGGATGGACCGCAACGGATGCCGGATTACTATTGATTCCGGGTTCGATTACCACTGCGATCATGATGCCATTTGTGGGTAACATGATCCAGAAAGGGGTTCCGCAAGGTTATATGGTAGGAGTTGGATTCTTAGTTTTCTTCTTCTTTACTTTTATGATGCAAACTCGTATGACGCCTGATACTGGTGTAGAACATATGTATTGGCCATTGATTTTAAGAGGAATTGGTTTAGGATTGCTTTTTGTACCTATTACCACACTTTCGCTTTCAACTTTAAAAGGAAAACATATTGGTGAAGGAGCTGCTTTTACCGGAATGATGAGACAATTAGGAGGTTCATTTGGTATTGCTATTATTACCACTTTTATTACCCGTTTTAGTCAGGAACACAGAGTAAATCTGATCAACAATCTAGATCCTGCAAAATTTGAAGTGCAACAACGTATTCAAGGAATGCAGCGCGCCTTTATGGCAAAAGGATACAGTGCCGATGTTGCCCTTAAAAAAGCCTATCAGGCAATAGATTATGCTGTATTGAAACAAAGTACTGTAATGTCGTACATAGACATTTTCATGTATCTGGGAATCATGTTCTTATGTTGTATTCCAATTATCCTCTTTATCAAAAGAGGTAAAAACAAGATTAATCCTGCTGATGCAATGCATTAATAGCGTTAATATAATAATTGATTTATAATTTATAATACGAAAAAGCCGGGTAATTAATTTAACCCGGCTTTTTTATTTTATAAAATTATTCGTGTCGCATAGATTACAGGGATTGAAATCCCTGCCTACAATATAAATGGAGTCTCCGACTCCTTCGCAAAAAATCTTAGTGTCTTAGCAACTTAGAATCTTAGCATCTAAAAAAACTATCTCGTAAAAACCAAATGATTCCCCTTAGAAAGATTCGCATCAAACTGATATCCTTCATAATTAAAACCTTTCAAATCGTCAATAGTTTCAGCATTGGTATCAATAATATAGCGAACCATCATACCTCTCGCCTTTTTCGCGAAAAAACTGATCATTTTTAATTTCCCGTCTTTGTAATCTTTAAAATCCGGAGTAATTACAGGAACTTTTAATGCTTTTACATCAACGGCAGAAAAATATTCGTTACTGGCTAAATTCACAAACAACTCCCCCTTTGTCAACTCTTTATTTAATGCTTTTGTAACGGTTGGTTTCCAGAATTCATGTAGATTTTTGTATTCACCCACTGGCATTTTTGTTCCCATTTCTAAACGATACGCCTGCATTAAATCTAGTGGTTTTAAAACGCCGTAAAGTCCGGATAGAATTCTAAGTTTATCTTGTAATCCATCTAATTTTTCCAGTGGAATTGTATAAGCATCTAAACCGGTATAAACATCACCGTCAAAAGTATAAACGGCAGGACGTGCATTTTCAGGTGAAAAAGGCGTTTTCCACTTCTGATTGCGTTCCCAGTTTAAATCAGATAATTTATCTGAAATAGACATTAATTCAGATAATTCTGCTGGTTTTTTAGTTTTTAAAATTTTATGAACCTGACGCGCTTCTTTTAAAAATAAAGGTTCAGTATATTGAGTAGTTGGTAATTCTTTTTCGAAATTCAGTGACTTCGCTGGCGATATAACAATTTTCATTTGTACGTTTTTCTATGATTCAAAAATACAAATTGAAATTTTAAAAATGAGATATCAGAATTGATTTGTTTGATAGCTGTATAAAAGCGAAATATCGTAACAAGTCCCAGCGGGACAAAATGTTTATAGAAAAGAAATGTACAGCACTTCAAAACCCCAGCGTGGTGAAATAATAAATATTCTGTAATTTATATATCGCTCCCATGGAGCTTTAATAAAATCGTAATAAATTTAGCTATAAACATTCTGCTCCTCTGGAGCTTAAAATCTCATAAATGCTATTTTATCAAAAAAAGACAATCGAAACTATTAATTTCTTCAAAAAAGTACACGTTAGATTATAAAAGGCATTTTCTATGTTGTAAATTTGCACACGTTTCAATTTCTTCAGGAAAAGAAATGTCATACTTAAAAATTCTTGAATTCGTGGCTATACAAACAAACTATAAAACAGCTTTACAACATAAAATCTTCGGAATTATTTCGCAGGCATCTCAGGAACTAAACGTTGACAGTTATGTCATCGGTGGTTTTGTTCGTGATTTGCTTTTAAACCGAGGCTCAAAAAAAGACATTGATGTTGTTGCCGTTGGAAGCGGAATCGAACTGGCTTTGAAAGTTTCTGAATTACTTCCAAAAAAACCAAAAGTACAGGTTTTTAAGACTTATGGAACTGCAATGTTACGTTTTGAAGATACTGATATAGAATTTGTTGGCGCCCGAAAAGAATCTTATAATTTCGATAGCCGAAATCCAATCGTTGAAAATGGAACACTTGAAGACGATCAAAATCGTCGTGATTTCACTATAAATGCTTTGGCATTATCATTAAACGAAAAAACATTTGGAGATCTTTCTGACCCTTTTGATGGGTTGGCTGATTTGGAAAATAAGACAATCAAAACACCTTTAGATCCTGATATAACCTATTCTGATGATCCTTTGCGAATGCTTCGTGCCATTCGTTTTGCGAATCAGTTAGGTTTTGAAATAGAGAAAAATTCACTTGATGCAATTACTAAAAACGCAGAGCGAATTAAAATTATTTCGGGAGAAAGAATTGTCGATGAATTGAATAAAATTCTTTCGACAGATAAACCGTCAATCGGATTTTTACTTTTATACCAAACCGGACTTTTAGATATTATACTTCCTGAATTGACAGCTTTAAATCAGGTGGAAGAAATTGAAGGTCATACCCATAAAAATAACTTTTACCACACACTAGAAGTAGTCGATAATATTTGTCCAAATACAGATGATGTTTGGTTGCGTTGGTCGGCTTTGTTACACGATATTGGAAAAGCACCGACAAAACGTTTCACTAAAAAACAAGGCTGGACTTTTCACGGTCATGAATTTCTTGGCGGAAAAATGGCTAAGAAAATATTTGAACGCCTACATATGCCACTCAATCACAAAATGAAATTTGTGCAAAAAATGGTCATTATGAGTTCGCGCCCTATTGTTTTGGCGCAGGATATTGTGACAGATAGTGCTGTTCGCCGTTTGGTTTTTGATGCCGGCGAAGATGTTGAGGATTTAATGACTTTATGCGAAGCAGATATTACAACCAAAAATCCAGCAAAGTTCAAGAAGTATCATAAAAACTTCGATATTGTCCGCAAGAAAATTGTCGAAGTGGAAGAACGCGATCATGTGCGTAATTTTCAGCCGCCTATTTCTGGTGAAGAAATCATGGAAATCTTCAACTTGCAACCTTCACGTGAAATCGGAGTTTTAAAAGAAGCTGTAAAAGAAGCAATTTTAGAAGGTGATATTCCGAATGAATATCAGGCTGCTTATGATTTTGTAATCAAAAGAGCAGAAAAAATGGGTTTAAAAAAAGGTGCATAGTAACAAAGGTTTAAAACCTTACTTTAAAATTGTAGGAAAATTTACTTAATTTTGTAAAAAAATAAGTTATGACAACATCCGAATTAAAACTCTATCTATTTAAAAAAATAAGCGAAACAACTGACATTGATTTATTGTTAAAAATAAAATCTTTATTGGAAGAAAACAATTATGAAGTATCAGAAGAAAATTCATCTATAGTTAATGAACCGGCAATCGAATATAAAAGTTCAAAAACCAGAAATATTAGAATTTTTTCCGAAGCTGAACAAAAAAAAATAAACATTGCACTGGAGCAATATGAAAACGGACAGTGGATCTCGAATGAAGAAGCGCAAATAGAATTAGAAAAATGGTTCAAAGAACAAGAAAAATAGTTTGGACCGACTTTGCAAAAGAATCAAAATATGCAATTTTCTTATATTGGAATCAAAGAAATAAATCAACAACTTACAGTAGAAAATTAAATGCTTTGTTTCAAGAATCATTAAATCAAATAGTAAATTTTCCAGAAAGTTCGATTGAATCAAATGATATAAATGTCCGACTTAAAATTGCAAGTCATTTTGAATTAATCTATCACATTTCAAGTACTCAAATTACAATTTTGGATATTTGGGATACCAGACAAAATCCAGAAAATTTCCCTTTCAGATAAAATTAAAAACTCAGTAATTCAGAATTTAGTCACTTAAAAAAGAATGAAAAAACATTTCCCTACAATCGCAAAAACAGCATTAGTTTTAGTTTATTTAGTAATTGTCGCAGGAGCTTTGGTTCGTATGACAGGATCTGGAATGGGTTGTCCGGATTGGCCGAAATGTTTTGGGTATTATATTCCGCCAACAGATTTAAAAGAATTGACTTGGGAGCCGAACCGTGCATTTGAAAAAGGACAGGTAATCATTAAGGATGAAAGCTTACTGGTTGCAAAAGATAATTTTACGACTGAAACTTCTTTTGATCCTGCACATTGGGAAAAATACACTAAACATGATTATGCAATTTTTAATCCATTACATACCTGGATTGAATACATCAACAGACTTTGTGGTGCTTTAGCGGGACTGGCATGCTTTTTCATGGCAATCGCCTCTTTTAGATTTTGGAAACAAAACAAGAAAATCACTTTACTTTCCTGGTTGGTAGTCTTTATGATGGGCTTTCAGGCATGGTTGGGTGCAAAAGTGGTTTACTCCGTATTAAACCCAATAAAAATAACAGTTCATATGGTTATGGCCTTGGTTATTGTTGCTGTAATTTTATACATCATTCAATTGGCGAGACCAAAATTAGCTACTGTAAAATACAATTCTACTTTTAGAAATGTGCTTTTGTTTTCGCTTTTACTTACTTTAATTCAGGTAGCGATTGGAACACAAGTGCGTCAGTTTGTAGATGAACAAGTTAAAAATGGCTTGACTGCAAGTATTCTTTGGTTACAAAACCCATCGATTACTTTCTATGTTCACCGTTCCTTTTCTATTTTGGTGTTCTTGGTAAATGTTTATTTATACATTAAAAACACCAAATTTGGTTTGGGATATTCAAAAATAAACTGGGTAATTGCTCTAATTGGGGTTGAAATCCTAACCGGAATGGCGATGGCTTATCTTGATTTCCCAATAGGAAGTCAGGCGATTCATTTAGTATTGGCATCAATCTTATTCGGAATACAGTTTTACATGATTCTGGAGGCTAAGAAACCTAGCCCAGCCAACTCTTAAAATCCTGTACTTTTTCGCGGCTTACAACTACCTCATCTTCTTTGTATGAAGGTAAAATAACTTTTAGGCGAGAATTGGTATATACCTGAATTTCTTTTATAGCCTGAAGTGGCACAATAAATTTTCTGCTTACGCGGAAGAAATCCTTCATGTCTAATTCCTGTTCCAAAATTTCTAAAGTCGAATCGATCAAATAATTTCTGTTATCGAAAGTATGAATATACGTTCCTTTGTTTTCGCTAAAGAAACATTCTATTTCCTCTGTAGTTATTACTTTTAAATGCTGACCGATTTTAACGGTAAATCGTTTTTTATAATTTTTCTCAAAGGGATTTGAAAGCATTCGACGTATTTGCTCAAAATCAAGCTGAAGATTCTGATTTTCTGAAGTTGACTTTGGCATTCGAGCCTTAAATTTAGTAACAGCAACTTCTAAATCATCTTCGTCAATTGGCTTTAAAAGGTAGTCTATACTATTCAGCTTGAACGCTTTTAACGCATATTCATCATAAGCCGTTGTAAAAATGATAGCACTTTTAATGTCTATTTTTTCAAAAATTTCAAACGACAAACCATCAGACAATTGAATATCCAAAAAAATCAAATCCGGATGTTCATTGTTGGTAAACCAATCTACAGATTCTTCTACAGAGTGTAACATGGTTTCTACGGAAATTTCTAGCTTTTCAAGCTTTCGCTGCAATAATCTTGCTGCCGGTTTTTCGTCTTCTATAATTAATGTGGTCATTTACTAAACTGAAAAAATTGAAAAAAAATAATTTAAAATTACTCCCATTTATTGGTATTTGAAGCTTCCTTATCCATATATTCCTGAATTTTCTTTTGCTCCCAATCTCCATTGAAAAAAATATCTGGTCCAAACACTGTAAATGCATGAATCAATAAAGCAATGCCCCAGTAAAATGCTGTCGAATAAGTATGCCAATCTAATAAGCTATTTTCCTGAAGGTTCCATCCAAAAAAATCTCCATCCAAATTCGAAATAATGATTAAAACATTAATAATAATGTAAACCTTCAGGTGCGAGTAAAAACCTTTTATTTTCTTTACTTTTTTGTATGCCCTTTCAAAGCTTTCGTCATTCTTAAATTCCTGTGCGTATTCTTCGTACATACGTGTTCTAAAACGTCCCATTTTTTAAATTTTAAAAATTATTGCCATTTATTTTGATTCTCTTTTTCTTTATCCATGATCTCTTTGATCTTTCTTTCTTCCCAGCCTTTTCCTAATACCGGAAATACTTCAAAAACTTTCAAACCATGAAAAACGACTCCCACTCCCCACCACATTAATGGCCAGTAAAACCATAAATGATCTGGTGTTGTATATAAATTGATAAAAATCAAAACTATGTTAACAACAATAAAAGACGTTAAATTGCCATAAAATCCTTTTATATTCTCGACTTTCTTTTTAGCCAAATAATATTTATCCTCGTCATTAAAATGTACTTCCATAATTACTCCCATTTTTGTGTTTTTGTTCTTTTATCTAAAAGATTTTTCACTTTGCGTTCTTCCCATTCTTCTCCAAAGATTTTATAGTACGCAAATAAATCAATTGCGGACACTAAAAATACACTTGTCCATATTAGCATTACAACACTATTCAAATATATCACCGGAAAGAAATTTAGAGGTACTCCATAAAACTCTTTTAAAACATAGAGAATTAATGCAATAGCATAAATAAATGCATGTATATAAAAGGATCTCAGTTTAACTATCTTTTTACTAAAGATCGCTTCAAATTTAAATTTCCCCTGATTATAATTACAATTCGTTTCCATGACTATTTCCAGGTTTGTTTTTTACTTTCTTTTTCTTTTTCCAGAAATTCTCTAATTTTTCGTTCTTCCCATTCTTTATTAAAAAATGGTGAAACTCCAAAAGCTTTTAATCCATGGAAAAGGACTCCTACTCCCCATCCCAGTACGCACCAAATAAACCACAAATATTCTGGCGAAGTCATTAGATTTACAACAAGTAACATTATCGTTATAAGAATGAAAATTGTTAAATGCTGATAGAAATCTTTTATCTCTTTCACCTTTTTCTGAGCCTGATGATAGCGTCTTTCTTCATTATAATCTGGTTCCATGACTATTCCCAAGTTTGTGTTTTACTTTCTTTCTCCAAAATCTCCCGAATTTTTCGTTCTTCCCAATCTTTATTAAAAACTGGTGAAATTCTAAAAACTTTCCATCCGTGCATCACAATTGCAAATCCCCAGCCAAACACACACCATAAAAACCACAAATAACCAGGCGAAGTCATAAGATTTACAACCATAACAATCGGATTACAAATCAGGAATACAGTCAAATGTTCGTAAAATTCTCTTATTTCTTTGACTCTTTTTTGAGCCTGATAATAACGTTCAGCTTCTTCATACTTTGTTTCCATGATTATTTCCAGGTTTGCTTGTTGTTTTCCTTTTCCAGAATCTCTCTTATTTTTCGTTCTTCCCAATCTGAGCTGTAACCGAAAACTTTAAAAGCGTGCATTACAACTCCAAATCCCCAGCCTAAAGCCGAAAACCAAAACCACTGAAATCCAGGAGAATACCTCAAATTTATAAAAATTAAAAAGGGAATCACACAACAATACGAAATTACATTTCCGTAAAATCCTTTTAGTTCTTCTACTCTTTTCTTAGCTCTGAAATAAGCCTTATTTTCATCACTATAGTCTGCACTTGTTTCCATAACTGTTATTTGTTTCGTTAAAATTGGGATCTTAACGGTGAATGTTTCTTCATTTTGTTCGACCAATACTTTTCTGTTGGTTATAATTGCGTATCGATTTACGATGTTAGTCAACCCAACTCCTTGTCTGTCTTGTAAAACTTCTTTTTTCTGAAAATCATTTTGAATTGCTAAATAATCACCATCAATAAAAATTCTAATATGTAATGGTTTCTGTTCGCTTACCACATTGTGTTTTACCGTATTCTCTAATAAAAGTTGCAATGATAACGGAACCACTTTAGCATCCGGATTAATCGGTGTTGTTGGCAATTCGTAAAACAAACTATTTTCAAAACGCATTTTAAGCAGATTCATATACGTTTTGGCAAATGACAATTCATCATCAACCGAAACTAATTCTTTGTCTTTTTGCTCCAAAACGTAACGATAGATTTTAGATAAAGAAGTAGTGAATCGCTGTGCATTATCCGGGTTTTCTTCAATCAGAGAACTTAACACATTTAGGCTGTTAAAAAGAAAATGCGGATCGATCTGATTTTTTAAACTTTCGAATTTCGCATTTGCCGTTCCCGCGATAATCTTTTGTTGTGTGATTTCAAATTTTGATGCCTGTTTCCATTTTACCATAAAGCTTCTGGCCTGCATGAAAGTCGAAACCCCAAGAGATAAAATGATATAGAAAAGATGCACCCAGATCATTCTTTCGCTAAAAAAACTACCAAGAGGCATATTTTGTATTACTACAAAAATGATATAATTGATTCCCAAAACAGCTGGAACAGTATATAAAACAGTAACTAAAATTCCGTAATACACTCTTAAGTTAGTCTGCTCAAGCCAATCCCATTTTCTATCTAAAAGAACATTTATATATCCGTTTCCGAAACCTAAGCCAAAAGAATACAAACAACTTAAAAGGAATGTAATCAGAACATTTTTAAAAGTTAAATCGGCACCTAGAAAAGCGGAGAAAATTATTGTAAAGACCATAGAAATCCTGAAACAAGCTATCGTTCCACTCTTTAAATTCGAAAATGTATTTCTATTGTCTCTCATTATAATCTTCTTAAATTATTTTATTTTTTGCAATTTTTCTGTGTTTCCAAAGCTCTTTCTAATCCCCATTTTGGCGAAAAAGGCGTTTCTGGTTTAAAAGTAGCAAAAAGTTCGATAGCTTTATCAACTTGTGCGCAAAGCGGTTTTGTATCAACACCTGACCATTTTGCTCCACCTATTTGATAATCTGCTTCGCCAAAAACAATTCTTGGGTTGTTTGGGTCTATCGCTTTTCCTTTCGCGTAAGCTTCCATTACTTTAGCCGAATATTTCATTCCGTTAGTCATTGGATCTGCAACTACCCAAGCTGTATAAATCAAAGCCTGCATCGCATATAATTCTGCATTATTCTGATCCTTAATAAATTCTACATCTAAAGCGTCTTGTGCTTTTGTCAATAACAAATCGATTTTTGTTTTATCTTTCTCATTAAAAGCCGTTGTAGTGTTGATTAAAGCTACATAATAATTTGGCAAATAACTTGTTTTCTCAGCCGCCGCGATTCTTTCAAACATTGCCGAGGCATCAGCATTTTTTCCTTCTTTCCAAAGCCCAAAAGCTTTTCCCATTCCTTGTTCAAATTGTGTTTGTGCAGATAATAAACTGCAAATAAATAAAGTGGTAATTGTAATAATTTTGGTCATGATTTCTTTTTTTTAAGGTTCTAAGATTCTAAGTTACTAAGGGTCTAAGTTTTTTTTATTGATGATTAAAACTCTCTGTTATTGTTATTGTTATTGTTATTGTTATTGTTATTGTTATTGTTATTGTTATTGTTATTTCTAATTATACTTCAAAAGTAGATCTGATTTTACTGTTTTAAAATTAAATGATACTGAGTTGTCGAATTTGATGACTGAATTGTTTCTTTTTGAGGGGCAGAGGTTCAGAGTTGCAAAGGTTCAAAGGTTTTTTTCTAAATTCTGCGAATTTTGGAGTCTTAAAAATTAAGAAAAGAAACCTCTGTTCCTTTGAACCTTTGCCACTTTGCACCTTTACAAATTCTTCAACTGATTCTCATTTTTGTTCTTGCTAATGGTCCAAAAGAAGCCTACGAAGAAAAATCGGTCTGCGGTTGGTAAAACGGCTTGTCTTTGGTACACTCCGCTGGCATCTGGAAGTTTTGCGTAATCGTATCCAAAAACATTTTGGCTTCCTAATACATTTGAAACAGAGAAATACAAGATTTTTTGTGTTGTCAATAAATACGCCCAGTTAAAACTCAAACTGTTGTATGATTTTGTTTTTCCGTTCATAAACTGTGTTTGGTTTGGATCATTATATGGTCTTCCAGAACTATAATTATTAGTAAAACCTATTTGCGATTTCCAATCGGTAATGAAATACTTGGTTACAATTGATAAACTATGATTGGCTATAAAACTTGGTGTTGCCATCGTTGGGAAATTCTTATATTGTCTTTCTGAATCGATATAAGAATAAGAAATCCAATATTCTAAGTTTTTATACAAGTTACTGTCTCTCCAAAATAAATCCAATCCTTTCGCATATCCAGAACCGTTATTATTGAAAACCGAATTGTATGCAATATCTCTCGTATCGTACTGAACCAAATTGCGGTAATCTTTATAATACGCTTCGGCTCTAAAAGTTTGTCCTGGTTTTGTAAATTGATAATTTAAAATATAATGTCTTGCTTTTTCACTTTCAAATTGATGGTATTTCGAATATTTAATATAATCAACCACAGGCGTTTGAGAAAAATCTCCATAAGCAAATGAAAACTGACTACTTTTTGACACTTTATAAGCAATTGAAGCTCTTGGCGCAATATTGGTTTCATTCAACAAGCTATTATTTGAAAGCCTGAAACCTACTTTTGCTGCTAAATTTTTAGAGAATAAAATATCTCCTTCGGTATAAAAAGCGGCAATATTAGAATTGTAACCATTTGCAACCTGAATAGAAGCATTGTCATCGAAATTTTCATTGAATTTGGTAATGAAATAATCAGCTCCAAAAGACAATTTAAAATGATCCGATACATTTTTTCTTAGTTTCAATTTCAATTGTGCTGCATTTTCGTTACTATCAACATCGTTAATATCGTATTTTATTTTGTTGTTATTGTAGCCATAACTGATTCCTGATGTTAATTGCCAGCCCGTTCCAAAAGTTCCTTTGTAAGATGCATTCAGGTAGAAATTATTGTTGTTTAAATCAGTTCTGATTTTATCTTCGAAGTTTACATTTTTCTGATTTAAGTCAAATTTCTCCGAATCGAAAGCGGCGTACAATTTGAAAATTCCATTTGTGAAATGATAACGATAAACTGTTTCTCCAGACAAAGATTGGTACGGATTATTCCAATCAACATTTTGCGGAACTACTGCCTGATAAGGTGCTAAATTGATATAAGCAGTATTTACGCTCAACGAACTTTTTTTCCATTTTTGAGTATTTCCCAAACCCAAACCAACTGTCATCAAAGCGATATCGGTTTTATTCATATCTGGCTCGTCTTGTGTATTCAATAATAAAACACTCGATAAAGCCTCGCCATATTCAGCCGAATAACCTCCGGTCGAGAAAGCAATTCCGCTGAATAAAAAAGGAGAAAATCTTCCTCTTGTTGGTAAATTATTGGTTGTAGCGCCATACGGTTGAGCTACACGAATTCCGTCAACAAAAGTTTGTGTTTCGCTGGCTTCTCCTCCACGTACAAACAAACGCCCATCTTCACCCACAGTTTGCGTTCCTGGCAAAGTTTGCAAAGCTGCAATAATGTTTCCTGCAGAACCTGCTGTGGTTACAATGTCTAACGGTTTTAAAACAGAAACCCTTGCCTTATCTCCAGATTCTAAAGTTCCGGCGGTAATGACAACGGCATCAAGTGCATTTACATTTTCTCTTAATTTTATGGTTTGATTTTTAAAATTGGTAACATCAATTTCTGTTTTGAATGTTTCGTAAAGTAAAAAACTAACAATTAGAGACTGATTTCCTGTTGCAGTAGTTTCGAAAGAAAATTCTCCGGTTTCAGAACTTGTTGCTCCGTCGTAAGTTCCGTCGATATAAATATTAGCGCCTGGAACCGGTTTTCCTTTTTGGTCAACCACTTTTCCGGAAATGGTGTTTTGAGCAAAAAGGAAAGCTGTTAAAAATAAAAAGACAATTGTAAAAAGTGTTTTGGTTTGCATGATCTTGGTTTTTGATGACGCAAATGTATTTTAACAGTACTTGTTAAAAAATATTAAATAACCCAATTGTAGAATTTCGGGGATGAGTTGTAAAATACTTATTTGTATCTTAGCTCTTAGTTCGTAGTATTAAATAAAAAACAATAAATGAACATAGCAGTCGCACAAATAAAGCCTGCAAAGGGAGATATTTCAGCTAACATAGAAAAGCACCTCAAATTTGTAGAAATAGCATCATCATTAAATGCAAATTCTATTTTTTTTCCTGAACTTTCCTTAACAGGGTATGAACCTGATTTAGCCAAAGATCTGGCAACTGACAAAGATGATAATCGTTTTGACACTTTTCAGAAAATTAGCAATCTAAAAAAGATAACAATTGGAGTTGGAATTCCAACAAAAACAAAAAGCGGACTACAAATTAGTATGATTGTGTTTCAACCGGATCAACAGAGAATCTCCTATTCAAAGCAACAACTTCATGAAGATGAGTTTTCTTATTTTGAAAATGGTACTGAACAAGTCATAATCAAAATTGAAAACCAAAAAATTATCCCAGCAATTTGCTACGAAAGCCTACAAATAGAACATGCCGAAAAAGGAAGTAATCTTGGAGGTGAAATTTATGTTGCCAGCGTAGCCAAATCAAAAAATGGAGTAGAAAAAGCCTTTATACACTACCCGGAAGTGGCAAAAAAATATTCTATGCCCATTTTAATGTCAAATTGTATTGGAGAATGTGATAATTTTGTAAGTATTGGTTTTAGTTCTGTTTGGACAAAAGAAGGAAAACTAGCAGAGCAACTCGACAACAAAAACGAAGGCATACTTGTTTTTAATACAACAACTGAAGAAGTAATAAAGCAGATTATCTAGCAAAAATTTGATTTACACAACTGAAAAACAGCTTAAAAAAACATATTAAAAAACACAATTAATCCCTATTAGCTATGTCAGAAAGTAAAAGAGTTTCGAATTTATATCAATCCATTTACAATGGAAATCCCTGGCTGGAAGTAACTCTGGCTGATACTTTAAAAAATGTAACTGCTGAACAAGCTTATAAAAAAGCAAATCCAAACCTCAATACAATTTGGGAAATTGTCAATCATCTTATACAGTGGAGAAGAAATATTTTAAGACGTGTTCAGGGAGAAATAATTACAACCCCTAGTCACAATTATTTTGTTCCTGTTTTAGATCCATCCGAAGCAGCATGGGAGCAATCCTTGCAAAGTCTTGCAAAATCACAGGAATTATGGACCGCCTTTTTTAATGATTTTAATGATGCTGATTTTGATAAAATAGATCCAAATAACAATCATAATTTTTATGAAGATATTCATGGCATTATTCAGCATGATGTTTATCATCTGGGACAGATCGTTATTTTGAAGAAATTGGTCTAAACTATTCCATATGAAAAACATTGATAAAGTACAAAATTTACTTCCTTTAGGATATCTTTTTCTTATACTTTTAGGAATAGCAAAAGAAAGCATATTTTATTATCAACTTGGAATAAACATCGTGAGGTATTCGTCTATAATGGATATTTTGATAAGTCCGGTAGCCGCAATTACATCAAATCCCATATTCTTTATAACGGTATTAATTTTATTCATTTTTTCTTTTAAACTTCCGCAGATCTTGCTTAAAAATGAAGATAAGAAAGGGCTGCATAAGGTTTTTGGATCGAAGATTACTAAAACTGAGAAAACTAAAAATGAAGTTCCGGAAAAGGAAAGAATAGATTATTATAACAACGTTGCAATAGAATTTCTTGCTGCTTTTCTAATATCCATTTTCCTGGGATATGGATTTGCTGATGGCAGATATATTTCTCAAAAAATAAAAAACAATAAAATTGACTATAATTATAAGCTAAATTATACGAATGATAAATCTGAAAATATTTATGTAATTGGTTCTAATACTGCATACTACTTTTATTTATCAGAAGGAAATCCGACAGTCAAGATTGCACCTGTAGCCTCGATCAGGAACTTGGAATTGACAAAAAACAGAATGCTAAATAAATAATACGCTGACGATGAAAAAATCTATACTAATTCTATTTCTTTTGTTTTGCTGTGAGGGATTTTCACAGGAAACAGAAGTGAAATTCGACGAAAGTTTGGCAAAATCTTTAAACGCCGATGAATACGGAATGAAGAAATACGTTTTCTGTCTTTTGAAATCCGGGACAAATAAAACGGCTTCAAAAGAAGAAACCCAAAAATTATTTGAAGGTCATATGAAGAATATCAACAAATTAGCCAAAGAAGGAAAATTGGTTGTTGCCGGACCTTTTATGAAAAACGACCGAAATTACAGAGGCATTTACATTTTTAATGTTGAAACAGTTCAGGAAGCAGAAGCACTTGTTGCAACGGACCCGGCGATACAGGCAAAATTACTTGAGGCCGAATTAACGCCTTGGTATGCGACAGCGGCTTTGCAGGAAACTGTAAAAATTCACGAGAAGATTTCGAAGAAAAAAATGTAGGATTACAATATGAAAACAGAAAAAGAAAAAATGATTTCGGGAGAATATTACATTGCAGGCGATCCTGTTTTGGTAAAAGAACGTCGAAAAGCCAAGAATTTATTGCACCGCTTAAACGTAACCGAATATCGTTTGACCAAAAAAGCCAAAGAAATTTTGGCCGAATTAATTCCGAATACAGGAAAGAGTTTTTACATAGAACCACCTTTTCATTGTGATTACGGATACAATATTGTTTGTGGCGATAACGTTTATTTCAATGTTAATTGTGTTGTTTTAGACTGTGCGCCTGTTACTATTGGATCCAATGTGTTTTTTGCACCGAATGTTCAAATTTATACCGCAACCCATCCGCTTGACGCCGAATTAAGAAAAACGTTAGAAAATGCTCTGCCGATTTCTATTGGAGATGATTGCTGGATTGGTGGAAACTCCGTAATTTGTCCAGGCGCAACAATTGGAAAAGGCTGTGTTATTGGAGCAGGATCTGTTGTTACAAAAGACATTCCGGACAACTCATTAGCCGTTGGAAATCCGGCGAAAATTATTAGAAAATTAAATCAAGAAACTGAATCAAAATAAATAATGCTTACCTTAAATAAAGTTCATCACATTGCCATTTTATGCTCCGATTATCAAAAATCTAAAACTTTTTATACCGAAGTTTTGGGATTAACTATTATACGTGAAATCTACAGAGAAGAGCGCCAGTCTTACAAACTAGATTTGGCTTTGAATGGTGCTTATGTAGTTGAACTATTCTCGTTTCCAAATCCGCCGAAACGCCCTTCAAGACCCGAAGCTGTTGGTTTGCGACATTTGGCTTTTGAAGTAATTAATTTAGAAGAAACGATTGCTTTTTTAAATACAAAGAACATTGAATCTGAGCCTATCAGAATTGATGAAACTACTGATAAACGTTTTACTTTTATCGCAGACCCTGATTTATTACCAATTGAGTTTTATGAAAGATAAGTTTTGCCGCCAAGACACGAAGGCGCAAATTTTTCTCTCATTTTATGTCATTTCGAGGAACGAGAAATCACATGCGAAACTCGACAAAGATTGGCGATTTTGATTGCGGAATATCTAGTGTGATTTCTCGTTCCTCGAAATGACAAACAGTAAGTTCAATAAAAAAACTTAGCGACTTAGTGTTTTTTTTTAGCTAAAAGAATTTGTTGCCTTAATAATTTTAACAAATTATAAAGACCGTTTATTATTAAAAAACAGATTTGATTGTCTAATTTTGTGAAATCGCAAATAAATCTCGCGATCTACAAATCCACATCTGATGAACAAAACGGCGCAAATCAAGAAAAATCATCAATTTATTAAATTCCGAAAATTAGTTATTGTTTCTGTTTTAATTGGCTTTCTTTCAGCCTTTCTCGGAATTTCACTTAAAAAAATTACCGAATATTACGAAGAAATCTTCTTTCATGAAGTTTCAGTAAACCCGATTTTTTATATCATTTTTCCTGTTTTCGGTTTATCCGTAATTTATTTTCTAAGACAATATCTTTTCAAGAAAAAAGAAAACAAAGGCATCAAAGAGGTTTTTGAAAGTACAAAGTCAACTTCAAAAAACCTGCCTTCTTATAAGATTCCATCACATTTTATAAACGGATTACTGACGGTTATTTTTGGAGGTTCAACCGGAATCGAAGTTTCTACCGTGGTTGCAACGGCTACTATTGGTTCAGTTGCACAACAAAAAGAAAATGTTTTTCGTCAATATAAAACCGAACTAATTTGCGCGGGTGTTGCAGCCGGAGTTACCGCTTTATTCAGCAGCCCAATTGCGGGAATCTTATTCGCTTTAGAAGTTATTTCCAGAAAAGTGACACGTGCTTTTATCATTTCAAATGTTATTGCCGTTTCAATTGCTTTTGGATTGCTTACTATTTTGAAAGAAGAACCTTTGTTTGCCGTTACCATTACAACCTGGCATTTAAAAGCGATTCCGTATTTTATTCTTTTGGGAATTTTGGCCGGAATGAACTCTGTTTACTTAACAAAATGCGTTTTGTTTTTTAAATCACAATTCGGAAAAATCAACACTCATTATTATAAAATCATTTTAGGATCGGCCGTTTTAAGTATTTCATTATTTATTTTTCCTCAACTATATGGAGAAGGATATCATGCAATTAAAACTAGTTTCATTGCTCCAAATCAAATAATGACACTTACTTTAGCTTTAACTTTTATTGGAATTTTACTTTTAAAACCAATTGTAACTTCGATAACATTAGCTTCAGGGGGCGATGGTGGTGTATTTGCTCCAAGCTTATTTATTGGAGCCTTTTTAGGGTTATTATTAGCTTCAGTTTTAAATACTTTTTTCCATGTAAATGTGATTCCGGTTAACTTTATGATTATCGGAATGGCAGCGGTTTTAAGCGCGAGTATTCACGCTCCTTTTACAGCAATATTTCTAGTTTGTGGATTAACAAATGATTACACTTTGTTTTTACCAATCTTGGTAGTTTGCCTTATTTCTAAATACACCGCAAAAATGATTTACCCACATACTGTTTACACATACTCACCGAGTTTATTAAAATAAAAAAAATGCCAGTTCAAAAAATAAAAAGAGGATATCGCAAAACACGTTACATTCTTTACAAAGAAACTCTAGTAGATTATAAAGAACACTTTTGGTCTTTCTTAGGTTCTTTTGTCGGCATCGGAATTCTGGCTTATATTCAGTCGATACATTTTTCAGGAAATGACGCGGTTTACTTAATTGGCTCTTTTGGAGCTTCGAGTGTTTTGGTTTACGGAATTATACAAAGTCCGTTTTCACAGCCAAGAAATTTAATTGGAGGACATGTTATTTCCGCCTTCATTGGTGTTACGGTTCATAAATTGGCTCCGGATATTATTTGGATTGCAGCACCTTTGGCTGTTTCATTCGCTATCATTTTCATGCAGATTACTAAAACCCTGCATCCACCGGGCGGCGCAACGGCACTTATCGCAGTGATAGGTTCTGATAAAATAAAAGATCTGGGTTATATGTATGTACTTTCTCCCGTTTTGGTTGGTGTTTTGATTTTATTTCTGACTGCTTTAGTTTTTAATAATATGACTTCGAGCAGAAGTTACCCGAGTCATAGTACTTATCATAAACATTATCATAAGATTAGAAAACGTTTGGCACGAAAATAACAATCAAAAAACAACATCTAATCATTTCGCCATTATAATTTTTAAGCAATGCATGACCAATTATTAAATCTGATAACTAAAAAGATTGTCCTTGCTAACTATGACAAAGAATTATGCGAAAAGTATTTTGAAACCGTATCATTTTCAAAAAACACAATTATTGAACACGAAGGCATAATTCCAAAATATCTTTATTTTGTTGTGTCGGGTGTTATGCGATTGTTTCACTATAATAATTTAGGAGATGAAATTACAACGCATATCAACTGCCCCCCGGGATTTATTACTTCTTATAGCCATTTTATAGACCGTACAAAATCTAATGAAAATGTAGAATGCATTACGGATTGTTTGCTATTAAGAATCACTAAAACTGACTTAGATTTTCTTATTCAAAATAGTGCTGCCTTTAGGGATTTTAGTACCTGGGTATTTCAGCAATCACTTGCATACAACGAAAACCGTGCAAAAGATTTAGCAAACTTAACAGCAGAGCAGCGTTACAAAAAGTTAATTGAAAATTATCCGGAAATTCTCTTCAATGTACCTCTTCAACACATTGCTTCTTTTTTGGGTATGAACCCAAAAAGTCTGAGTAGAATTAGAAAACAAATGATTAAGTAACATTTGTGAAGTATATTTAAAAAAGCATAAACCAATTTTGTGCCGTAATAAAAAATTAAAAAAAATGGCACAGAAAAATTTAGCATTGGTTACTGGTGCAAATGGGCATCTCGGCAACAACTTAGTAAGATTACTGATCAGTAAAGGTGTTCCTGTCAGAGCTTCAGTTCGCAATATAAAAAACAAAGAACCTTTTATGGGTTTAAATTGCGAAGTAGTTCAGTCTGATATTTCAGATAAACAATCCTTAATAAATGCTTTACTGGGTGTGGAAACATTTTATGCAGTTGGAGCAGTTTTTAAGCTTTGGGCCAAAGACCCCAAAAAAGAAATTTATGATGTTAATCTTGAAGGTACAAAAAATATTGTGGAGGCTGCAGCGGAAGCAGGCGTAAAACGAATTGTTTACGTAAGCTCTATTGCTGCCCTAAATTATTCTAAACTACCTACCAAAGAAAGTTATGGACAAAATCCCGATCGTCGTGATATGTATTACAATTCAAAAAATGATGGCGAAAAGTTAGCCTTTGAATTGGCCAAAAAACATAAAATAGAACTAGTTGCTGTTTTACCCTCTGCAATGATTGGAAGTACCGCTTTCAAACCTTTAAGTGTTTCTTATAATATTATCTCCTTAATTCTTGACAAGCAAATACCCGTTGAAACAAACATCACTTTAAATTGGATTGACGTTAAAGACGTTGCTGAAGGTTGTTATTTAGCAGCGACAAAAGCAAAAAATGGAGAACGTTATATTTTAGCAAATGAAAAATGTATTTCGATAAAAGAAACAACAAAAATTGCACAAGATTTATTTCCAGACTTGAAAATAAAACTTCCTCTGGCAGTTCCAAAGCCTATATTATTCACCATTGCCTGGTTTATGGAAATTGGCAGTTTATTAAATGGTAAAGCACCCTTATTAAGTACCAAAGACATCGCAATGTTTTCAGGACTTCAACAAGATTTTGACATCACAAAAGCAAGAACAGAATTGGGTTTTAATCCAAAAGAATCGATATTAGCTGTTAAAGAGGCAATGGTATATTTGAAAGAAAACAAAATCTAGTTTATGTAAAAATGATATATCAGATTAAGATTTTCCTATAAATTAAAATCTTTTCAACAAATCACAATTCCTAATTCGTAAATCATTAATTATATTTTACCTTTGACCTTTCAATAAAAACAAAGATTATGGTTTATAAATTTAGAGTAATTCTAGACGCCGAAGAAGATATTTTTAGAGACATTGCAATTCTTGAAGACGATACACTTGAGGATTTGCACAATGCGATCTTCAACGCTTTTGGTTTTGACGGAACGGAAGTTGCTTCATTTTATACTTGCGATGAAACTTGGAACCAGGAAGATGAAATTCCACTTTTTGATACTGGCGATGTTCCTGGCGAACAAAGAACCATGAACGATTATCCTTTATCGTCTATTTTAGATAAAGAAAATACCAAAATCATCTACGTATATGATTTTATCAGTATGTGGACATTCTTAGTTGAATTGGCTGCTATTGATGAAGAATCTGTTGGAGCGATCTATCCTGAAACATTATTCTCTCACGGAGAAATGCCGGATGAAGCCACAGAAAAAACGTTCGAAGCCGATATGCACGACGACATCTACGGAGAATTTGAAGACGATCTGGACGAAGACGACTTAGATATGTTCGAAGGCGATGACAGCTTTGAGGATTATGGATTTGAGGAGAATTGGAATTAGTTTTTTCTAGGTTCAAAGGTGCAGAGGGGCAAAGGTTCAGAGTTTTAAATCTTTGATTTAAAATGTAGGAATATTTTTATTTTTGTGTTTAATTTTTTAAATATCAAATATGAAAACTTTTCGAGACCTTTTAATCTGGCAAAAATCTATGAGCTTAGTAACTGAGATTTACCAATTAACAAATTCATTTCCTAAAGAAGAAATTTATGGACTATCTTCACAAATTCGAAGAAGTGCAATATCAATACCAAGTAATATAGCAGAAGGTTACGGAAGAGATGGAAATAGTGATTATTTACGATTTTTAAATATCTCTATTTCATCATTGTTTGAGATACAAACACAACTTGAAATTTCATATAATCTAAAATATATTAATCAAATTCAATTTAATAAGACAAATGGAGAAAGCAGGGAAATAGAGCGAATGTTAAGTGCTTTTATCAGAAAAATAAAAGACCGAAAATAAACCTTTGCCCCTCTGAACCTCTGCCACTTTGAACCTAAACAAAATATGATCAACCTTTTCAACACCCACATCGAGACGCTTGCGATACACCGCGTAGGAAACAAAAGCAGAAACGAAGCGATTTTTTTATCGGAACAGCCTTTTAATTTGAATGATGAAATTGTGCCTCTGATAAAAGAGTACTTTTTTAAACCTTTTAGAGAGAAAGAAGAAAACTATTATCAGTTTGCGCACGAAGTCGATTTGGATTACAACGACATGTTTAAATATGCAACTGAGATTTTCACCAATCCGGGGAATTTACAAGAGATCTCAAAAAAAATCACTACACATTTATTTGAGCAATCGAATCATCCGCATATTAAAAACGGAGAGGTTTATGTAACGTACTTAACCAATTTAAGTATCGACAATAACGTTGTTGATGCTATCGGAATTTTTAAAAGTGAGTTACAAGCTGACTTTTTACAATTTGAAGAAAAAGACAGCAACCTCGAAATGATTTTACAGCAAGGTATTAACCTGAGTAAATTAGATAAAGGATGTTTGATTTTCAACTATAAAAAAGAAGAAGGATATAAAATTCTAACTGTTGATAGTAACCGTTATGATGCGCGCTACTGGTTAGAGCACTTTTTATCTGTTGATGCTTTTGAAGATGAAAACTTCATCACTAAAAAATATTTAAAGTTCTGCCAGAACTTCGCAAAAGATGTTGTTTTGCCAGCAGAAGACAAGAAAGAGGAAGTGATGTTCATGAACCGATCTGTGAATTATTTCGCTAAGAATGATCAGTTTGAAGAGCAAAATTTCCTGAATGAAGTATTAGATAATCCTGACTTAATTCCTGAATTTAAAAACTATAAAGTTGATAAAGGAGAAAAATACAGCATCGAAGATGTAACCTCATTCCCTATTGCAAACGCAGCAGTTTCTGACGCCAGAAAATCGATTAAAAACGTTATTAACCTGGATACTCATATTCAGATTAAAATGGATTTCATCAACCCTGAAAGTGCAGAGAAATTTGTTGAAAAAGGTTGGGATGAAGAAAAACAAATGTATTACTACTTAGTGTATTTCAATAAAGAAGAAAAAAGCTAAGAAGTCATTCATTTTCTATTACTTACTTACTACAAAAGAAAACGGCAGCTACAAATTGTATCTGCCGTTTTTTTTATTTTAACAACTTCATAACCAAAACATTCTGAAAATAATTTCAAACATATCATAGCCAAATAAAAGAACTATTGCCTATAACACTATAAACGAAACAAATGGCAAAATGCAAAAGATTCTTAATTTTTGCTTAAATTTGTAACTCTAAAAACAAAATAAGATGGATATTCATTTACACAACGAAAGTCCTTTTAAAACTATCATTTCTTTTCACAAGCTAATCGAATCTTTTGAAGAAATAGCTTCCTCAAATATCGACTATCGTGCAAACTATGCTAAGGCTATATTACAACAAATAGAATCAATTCCCGAGTTAAGAACAGGAATTGAGGATTATTCCATAATTAAAAACAATGAAGGCTTAATCAAATATATTTTAGCTGATTTATTCCCAACAGCTTTAACTCAAAATGAAATAAAAGCCGTTACGATTCCTTTTCAAAATATATCTTTTAATTATACAGAGCGTTTCAAAAAAATTCTTCGTAATGCCGGTGACGAGTTTTATATGGAAATTCGTGATTTTGATGATCATCAATTCTATATCAACAACTGTTGTTTAATTCTAAGCAGTTATTACAAACAACACATCGATTTCAACAGACCTTTTTTCTATGACATTCCGGATGAAGAAGGTATCGAAAAACATTATCGAATTTTGTACAATGCAGATTTTATGGAAATTACTCCAACAGAAAATGCAATACAATTAACTCAGGATGATATTGATAACTTAATTGACAACTATGATGATCTTGAACTTTGGAAATCTAAATTCCCGAAAGGAAGCTGGATATTAAAAGGTTTTGGAATTGTTTCTTTGTTTGATGCCACTACAGAAAGTTCTATCTCTAATTTGAAAAGTAACTTATTGAAAAAAGATAGAGAATCTGTGACAACTGATGAAGTTGTAGCTAATATTTTCAGATCAATATTTAAAATTCCTGATTTAAAAGTAGGCTTCATTATTTACAATACAGAAGAAGAAAAATTTGTTAAACCTGCAAAATTAGAAAGTCAGTTGCAGAGTTTCTTACTTTCACACGATCAGGAAATAGATTGTAAAAATGCTTTCTTTGGATGTTCTTTTGAAAATCTATTAAATAATAAAGAGCCGTTTGTTATTTCGAATGTAAACAAATTCATAGCAGAATCTCCAAACAGAAAATTGGGTGAGCATTTACTAAGTCAAAATATTCAAAGCTGTATTTTTGCGCCGGTTATAAAAGACGATCATTTATTGGGTGTTTTAGAATTGGTTTCTTCAAACTCAAGAGCCCTAAATAGCGTGAATGCTCAAAAACTTGAATTGGTCCTTCCCTATTTAACAGATACTATCGATCGTTATAATACGGATATGCAACACCAGATTGAAGCGATCATTCAACGTGAATATACTACGATACACCCTAGTGTTTATTGGAAATTTAGAAAAGAATCTCAAAACTACTTCCAAAATAACAATCCTTCAAAAGATTATATTTTTAAAGAAATTGTCTTTAAAAATGTATATCCATTATACGGTCAAATCGATATTAAAGGTTCATCTGAACATCGAAATGAAACAGTAAAAAGAGATTTAAAAAGTCAGCTGAGTACCCTTTTGGAAATTTTTGATAATCAGAAACCAAATACGAATCTGGTGCTGCTGGAACAAAGAAAATTTGAGTTGGAGTCCCTTCGAAACGAATTGGATTTTCCATTAAAAGCAGATACAGAGCAACATATTCAAAGATATATTGAAGAAGAAATTCATCCGATTTTAAAAAACACAAAAGGTTCTGCTAAAAATGAAAAATTAGAACAATTGTATTTTGAAAATTTAGATGAAAAAACAGGTTTATTTTATCAGGAGAGAAAGAAGTTTGATAATGCAATGTCTATTATCAATAAGAAATTAGCTTCTGTTCTAGATAGAAAACAATTGGACGCACAGCAAATTTACCCTCATTATTACGAACGTTTTAAAACAGATGGTGTTGAGCATAATTTGTACATTGGAGCCTCAATTGCGCCGACAAAACCTTTTGATATTATGTATTTGCACAATTTACGTTTGTGGCAATTGCAGACTTTATGCGAAATGGAATTAGAGCATCATCAGCTTAAGGAATCACTACCATACGAATTGGATGTGACTTCTTTAATTTTGGTTTTCAGTGCACCACTTTCGATTCGTTTTAGAATGGATGAAAAACGTTTTGATGTTGACGGCACTTACAATGCCAGATATGAAGTCGTGAAAAAACGAATTGACAAAGCGAATATCAAAGGCACACAAGAACGAATTACAGAAAAAGAAAAAATCACAATTGTTTATTCTCAAAATAACGAAGAAACGGAGTATTTGAAATATATCAAATATTTACAGCACAAAAAAATTCTGGAACCCGCTATCGAACAATTTGAAGTTGAAGATCTTCAGGGTGTTTCAGGATTAAGAGCGATTCGTGTCAAAGTGATTAACAATACAGCAAGTCCGGCAAAAAAAATTACCTATCAGGATTTATTAGATGAGCTCAATTAATTTAGTTGAGCTTTTTTGAATTTTCTGTTTAAAATTTTAATTCAACACATAGAAAACATAGATTCTATGTGTTGAAAAAAGGATATATAAAAGAAACATGTTTCTCACACATAGCTATGTGTTTTTAGATTAGTGAAACGCCTTTACCAGATTCTCAGTATCTATGTTTCTATGTGTTTAAAATTCTTAACCACAATTAAATTGATTTAAAAGCAATAACAAACGAGATTACCGTTACGATTAGTCCAACCATAAAAATATTGTAGGCGATTCGTAAAAGGTTGTATTTTCGCTGCAAAACCAATCCAAGATAATACAAATCCTTGATCATGGTTGAATACAGATAATCACGATCTTTCATCATTTCGTTCATCGCCCAATCGTATTCTACCAATGGCATTTTATAGAAATTCCCAAAAAACATTAAATTCACTTTTTTTGCTTCGACATCATCACGTGTAAAAAAACCAGAAGTTACTTTTGGACGTGTCGAAAGAATAGCAAAAATAATGGTCACAACACTAGAAATCAACATAATAAAAGTCGGAATCACTAAATGCGCATTTTTCGGACTGTCTAGTTTTGGAATAATCGATGAAAGCGCAATAGAAATAATAATAGCATTTACTGACAACAAAATGTTCGCTTTACTGTCAGCAATACCACTTAATCGGGTATGATTTCCTAAAGTTACGCGGAATAAAGTATCAACACCGCGATCTGGTTTCTCGACTTTATCTCTCTTTTTATTCTCTTCTTCAATTTTATCAGCTTCTTTCTGTTCTTGTTTTTCAATTTTTTTCTGCACAAAAAGTATGTTTCTTTCTTTTAGAGGCTGCCATTTTTTCAATGCAAAATCAGTATAAAAACGATGTTTGTTCATTAAAAAACTCAAATTCTCTTTCGCCCATTCTGTATTCGAATAGGAAACATTTAAAGCGTTTTTTAGCTCCAGACGCAATAACTCACAGGTAATTTCATACTCAGCTCCAACAAGATGTGCGTAATCAGCATCCTTTATAATTTTTTCCAAATGTGTTTTCGGAATATATTCTTTAACAGTCGCCAGAATTAAGGTAGAAACCTTTTCGATAAAATCATCAGATTGATCTTTCTCTTTCAAAAAAGCAGTCGCAATTTTTACACTCTCCTTTTCATGATTTTCAAAACCTACAATGTATCCGGTATCATGAAACCAAGCTGCCACAAGAAGAAGTTCTTTTTCTTCTCCTTTAACTTCCTCTTTTTTGCATAACTCTTTTACAGCACTAACAACTGTTAAAGTATGATTGAGATTATGATAAGAATATAAATTAGAAAGTTTATCTTTGAGTAAATTACTGACGAAATCTTCGGATTGTTCTATAAGATTCATTGAGAATATTTTTATACCACTAAATTATGAAATTGTTTTTGTATAACCATTTTATTACGAAGATTAAAACGTATTCTTTTGTAATAACCTTACTGTTTTTACTTAATTCTTGTGCGACACATAAAGCTCAATATGGCAAAAATGTAAGCGCTAACGAAACGGAGAACGCAACAGACACGATAAAAATTGCCCACACGCTTTTTTTAGTGGGTGATGCCGGAAATGCAGATGAAGAACAGGCGCAGCAAACCTTAGAATTATTGCATCAAAAATTAAAAAAAGCAAATAAAAAATCGACTTTGGTTTTTTTAGGTGATAATATATATCCGAAAGGTTTTCCTGCTGATAAAAATGATTCACAAAAAGCTTTGGCCGAAACCAAACTAACCAATCAATTAAAATTAACTAAAGGTTTTAAGGGAAAAACCATTGTAATTCCCGGAAACCATGATTGGTACAGCGGTATAAAAGGTTTAGAAAATCAGGCTGAATTTGTGACCAAATACCTCAATGAAAAAAAAGCATTCCTTCCTAGAAAAAGTTGTCCAATTGAAGATGTAAAAATTGATAGTACAACCACCTTAATTACCGTTGACAGTGAATGGTTTCTGGAGGATTGGGACAACCATCCAACAATAAACGACAATTGTGACATTAAAACACGTGAGGCTTTTTTTGACGAGCTGGAAAATATTTTAAATAAAAATCAGGAAAAAACAGTTGTTCTAGCCATTCATCATCCGTTATTAAGCAACGGATCACATGGAGGGCAGTATTCCTGGGAAAAACAATTGTTTCCTTTAGAGAAAAAGATTCCACTACCAGTAATAGGTTCTTTTATTAATTTACTTCGAAAGACTTCCGGGGTAAGTCCACAAGATCTTCAAAACAAACAATATACTATTTATGCTAAGCGAATTAAAACGCTCTTGCAAGGCCAGAAAAATGTTATTGTAGTATCCGGACATGATCACAATCTCCAATATATAAACAATGAAAACATCACGCAGATTATTAGCGGTGCCGGTTCCAAATCTGAAGCGGCGAGAGCCATAAATCCAAATGATTTTTCATATGGTGGTAATGGATATGCAACACTAACCTTATTTAAAAGTGGTGATGCGAAAGTGGCTTTCTTTGGAAATGAAAACAATCATGAAAAAATGCTTTTTGAACGTGAAATTATCAAAGCTAAAGAAATTAACTGGGCTGCAACTGTAGACAATAAGTTTCCGCCAACCGTTACGACTTCTATTTATTCAACTAAAATGACGGATAAGGGTTTGTTTCATAAATTCCTGTTCGGTCAACATTACAGAAAATATTACAGCATGCCAATTGAAGCCAGAACAGCTACTTTAGACACTTTAAAAGGTGGTTTAAAACCTATTCGTGAAGGCGGAGGACATCAATCAGTTTCTTTAAGAATGTCTGATCCAAAAGGAAGAGAATATGTAATGCGTGCAATGAAAAAAAGTGCAACCGTATTTTTGCAATCAGTTGCTTTTAAGGACCAATATGTTGTAAATGATTTTGATCAAACCTATGCAGAAGATTTTCTTTTGGATTTTTATACTACAACGCATCCTTACACACCTTTTGCAATAGCTAGTTTGTCTGATCAATTGGGGCTTTTACACACCAATCCGGTTTTATATTATATTCCGAAACAAAATGGACTGAAAGAATTCAATTCGAATTTTGGTGACCAACTATATATGGTTGAAGAGAGACCTGCAGACAATCATCTTGACGGAAAAAACTTTGGCAAACCAACCAATATTATTAGCACTGATGACATGATGATGAACCTTCACAAAGACGAAAAATATTCAGTTGATCAAAAAGAATATATAAAGGTTCGTTTATTTGATATGCTTATTGGCGACTGGGACAGACATAGTGATCAATGGCGTTGGGCAGAACACAAGATTGGTGACAAAGTGGTCTATACGCCTATTCCACGCGATCGCGATCAGGCTTTCCCTAAATACGACGGAACTTTACTTTCACTCTTAATGAACGTTCCGGCGATTCGTCATATGCGAACTTTTAAAAGCAAAATCGATAATGTAAAGTGGCTTAATAGAGAACCTTATCCGTTAGATTTAGCTTTCTTAAAAACAGCAGAAGAAAAAGACTGGATTGAACAAGCTAAATATATTCAGGAAAATTTATCGGACAGCGACATTGATAATGCATTTAAAAATTTACCTAAAGAAGTTCAGGACGGAACAATTGAAGACATCAAGCAAAAACTAAAGAGCAGAAAAAAAGAGCTTCAGAAATATGCTTCGGAATATTCAGATGTTCTTGATAAAACGGTCATGATTGCCGGAACTGACAAAAAAGATAAATTCGTTTTGAATCATAATGGCCGTAAAAGTATCGAAATTCAGGTTTACAGAATGAAGAAAGATGGTGATGAATTGATTTACACCAAAACTGTAAATGACAAAAAAACTAAAAATCTATGGATTTATGGTTTAGATGATGCCGATGTTTTTCAGGTTACCGGAGAACAAAAGTCTGCTATTAAAATCCGTTTGATTGGAGGTCAAAACAATGATATTTACAACATTGAAAACGGAAGAAAAGTTATTGTTTACGATTTTAAATCAAAAGAAAACACTTATAATTTAGATTCTAAAACCAAAACCGAGTTGACAGATGATTACGATGTTAACTTATACAATTACGAAAAACCAAAATATAATGTGGTTTCAGGATTACCAAATATTGGATTCAACCCTGATGACGGAGTAAAATTGGGAATTAATTTGAACTATACTGTAAATAACTTCAAGCAAAACCCGTATACTCAAAGACATGTTTTAAATGCTTTTTATTATTTTGCTACAGGAGGTTTAGAATTTAATTATGTTGCACATTTTCCGGGTTTGCTAGGGAAATGGGTTATTGATGTTGAATCCTTATATACAACACCAAATTTTGCAATGAACTATTTTGGATTCGGAAATGAAACTCCATATGATAATGAAGACGATTTAGACTATAATCGTGTAAGAATTCGAAAGTTTAACATCTCCGGCGCCATCAGACATGTAGGACGCTATGGAAGCGAATTTAGTGTACAGCCTATTTTCCAGAGAATGACAGTTGAAGAGACAGAAAACCGATATATTGATATTCCGAATATAGTGAACCCAATTGTTTTTGATAGTCAGAACTATGGAGGCTTAAAAGTCAAATATTTATTTAAAAATGCTGATTTTGCATCTAAACCAACTTTGGGAATCGCTTTTATGGCATCAGCAACCTGGCAAACCAATTTAAATGATACGAAACAAAATTTCCCAACACTGGAAAGTATTTTAGGTTTTACGCATCGAATTGATCATAATGGAAAGCTAGTTTTGGCTACACTTTTTAAAGGAAAAGCCATTTTAAATAATAATTTTGACTTTTATCATGGTGCGGCTCTAGGAGGAGATACTGATTTACGTGGTTATAGAAATGACCGCTTTTTAGGAAACTCTTATTTCTCTCAGAGTTCTGATTTAAGATATACTATTGGTAAAATTCAACGTACTGTTGCGCCTTTAACCTATGGTATTTTAGGTGGTTTTGACTACGGAAGAATATGGCTTGACGGTGAAGATTCTAAAAAATGGCATCAGGATTACGGAGGTGGACTTTGGTTAAATGCCATCAATGTGATCACAGCAAGAATCTCTTATTTCCAATCTCCTGATGAAGTGGGAAGAGTTATTTTTGGTGCGGCATATAGCTTTTAAAAGTTGCTAAGATTCTGAGATGCTAAGGTTCTGAGGTTTTTTCTTAGGTTCAAAGTTGCAAAGGCTCAAAGTAACAAAGGTTTTTTTAGCCACGAATTCACGAATTATTTGTAATAAAAATTCGTGAATTCGTGGCTAACTTTTTTCTTAGCATCTTAGCTACTTAGGATCTCAGAAACTTAGACTATTTTAATTTGAACTCGTAAAGGTTACCTCCTACTTTATTCGTTTTTTCGTCGGCTATAAGTAAAGTGTTGTTATCTTTAAAAACGATCGCTTCTTTTTGAGAAAAATTACCTAAACTAATTTCTGTCTGAGTTCCTTTATGGAATAAATCGCCTTTAAAACCTTTAAACAAGACAATTTTATCATGGCTTAACAGCACTACTTTTTTTCCGTCAGGGCTAATGGTTGCACTGGTTAACACGCAATGATTGTAATTATTACAAGTTTTAAACTCACCTATTTTAGTTGCTTTTTGAGTTCCGGGCTTGTTTGCTATTTTATAAATAAAAGCAGTTCCGTCAAACCCCTTACTTCTGTTTTTTGTAAAAAGATAAAAGTAGTTTCCGTGTTCAAAGAAGCCCTCAACATCATAAAACATTTCTTTTTTCTTTGGAGGAAATTCGGTTTGTTCCGGATACGAAAATGAAATTTTATATTCGGCGGAAGCCTGATCTTTACTAAGCTGATTTTTATTCACTTTGTAAATACAAAGATCTTTTCGTTCATTGTCGTTATTTCCAAAATCGCCAATATAAATATTCCCGTTTTTATCTTTAGTAATATCTTCCCAATCTACATTTTTTGCATTTGAAATCGTGATCGTTTTATCTAATTTGCCTTCAGAGTTTATAGCATAAATAGCATTTTTATTTCCGCTGTCTTCTAAAGTATAAATTAGTTTCTTTTCAGGAAAATAAGTAATTCCAGACACTTCTTTTAATTTTTTTGGAAGCGAATAAAGTGTTTTTAAATCATTATCCGATTGTTGTTGACAAGCTAATAAAAAAACAGAAGCTATCAATAAAAGAGACTTTTTCATAAATCTTATTTTAGTTTAATTAAAACCTTTGTGCACTTAAAGTTAAGCATTTCAAACAATAGCTTTGAGAGCTTTATGTAAATCTTAACGGACTTTGTTTGCAGTTAATTTTACCGCAAAGCACGCAAAAGTTTTTTTTATTGATGTGTTTACAATTGCTTTAATAAGTTCGCAAAGCTATGCGAATAAAACTTTGCATAAACCCTTTGCGGCCTTTACAATCACAATTTAAATCAGGTTTGTATTTTTAAAGTTACGAGTAATAAATTCAAATGCTGCGAACATAATATGTCCCATTGATTTGGCATTTTTAAACTTCATATCATTGGTATAACGGTACAATTCCATTTTTAGTTGATTAAGATGTTCCTCTGTCGAAATGGTATCGTGACACATTATATTCAATAGTTTTTTAATTCTGTTCTCGGCAGAATGAATACGTTTTGCCAGAATTGCCCTTTCTTCATCTTTATATTGAATAATCGAACGTTCTTCTAATTTCTCCTTAATCAGTTTTATCATCGGATAATTTTCCTTGAAAAACTGTGGACGATAAACTTTAAAATTCCCTTCATAACATTGCTGATCAAAATCGATCGGACGTATTTTATAAACCACCTGATCAAAATCATGAATCGGGACAATTACATAATTATACGCACGCATGTCTCCTAAAAGACGAATCATACAGCGTTCATTGAATTTCACAAACTCTTTTGCAATTTGAGACTTTTCAGTTTCGGTACAGCTATCTAGTAATGTATCCATAAAAACATCACCCGGAATTCCGATAATATGTTCTTCGATTAAAGTATCCTTAAAAACCAGAAAATTGATTTTGTCAGGCGAAAGAATATCTTCTAATTCTAAACCATAAATTCTTGAAGCATCTGCCTTTTTAATATAAAAATGAACGTAATTATCATTGAGAATATTTCGGACTTTAATTCGGAAAGGTTTTGAGTTTCCGAAAGTACAATAATCTATTGCATCAATATTTAGAAACTGAATAATCTCACTATTCCCATCAGAATGCAGAAGGGAATAGATTTTTTTAAGATTTAAGTCAATTTCATTTCTTTCAAATTCACTGTAATAAACGCGAATCCATAAAGTATCCGTTTCATTTTTATCGTAGACATTTATAGAACCGGCAAATCGCAGCAAATCATCATAGAACACAGATACTTTTGAGATCCGTTCGTAGCGTTCTAAATAACTTAAAAGAGAAGGTGTTAAAGGATAAGACGGTTTTTTTAAAACCATTAAAGGTTCACTCATTTTTTAAATATCTTTAGTACAAATTTACATGAATCGCACGATATAAATAAATTTAGCGTAACAATATACAAGTTGGATCGTCATACTAAAAACTAAAACCGAAATAAATTTGGAAACCATTCTTACCATTGAAAATCTTAGTAAAAGATACGGGCGCATTCAGGCCTTAAAAAATGTATCTTTTGAAATACAAAAAGGCCGTGTTTATGGAATTCTAGGCCCAAACGGAAGTGGAAAATCGACTACTTTAGGAATTGTACTTAGTGTTGTAAACAGAAGTTCAGGCGATTATCGCTGGTTTAACGGCCAAATGCAAACACATGAAGCGTTGAAAAAAGTGGGAGCTATTATTGAGAGACCTAACTTTTACCCGTATATGACGGCTGAAGAAAATCTAAAATTGGTGTGCAAAATAAAAAGCATCAACTACGCTAAAATCAATGAAAAACTTGATTTGGTTGGATTGACGGAAAGAAAAGACAGCAAGTTCAGTACTTTTTCATTAGGGATGAAACAGCGTTTAGCTATTGCTTCGGCACTTTTGAACGATCCTGAAATTTTGATTTTAGATGAACCAACAAATGGATTAGATCCCCAGGGAATTCATCAGATTCGTGATATTATTAAAAAGATCGCTTCACAGGGAACTACCATTTTATTGGCTTCTCATTTATTAGATGAAGTAGAAAAAGTATGTTCACACGTAATTGTACTGAGAAAAGGAGAAATTTTATATTCCGGTTCAGTTGACGGAATGTCGGCAAATGAAGGTTTCTTTGAAGTTCAGGCCGATGACAATTTACTTTTGAAAACAGCTTTACAAGAACATCCTGCAATAGACAGAATTGCTGACGAAGACGGAAGAGTTTTGGTGTATTTAAAATCAGAATTATCAGCTTCAGAATTAAATCAGTTTTTATTTTCTAAAAATATTGCTTTAGGCCATTTAGTAAAACGCAAAAACAGTTTAGAAGCACAATTTTTAGAATTAACAAAAAACGCCACCATCCAAAAAAACTAAACCATGAACAGACTTATCTCTATAGAACTTCAAAAAATCTGGAAAAACAAAGCCAGCCGTGTTCTTACCTTAACCTATTTTATTCTACTTTCTTTCATTGCATTAATTGCGTCTATAAAATTTGACATTGGCGTAATTAAATTTCATCTAGCCGAAATGGGAATTTTCAACTTTCCTTTTATTTGGCACTTTAATACCTATATCGCCGCATGGCTTAAATTTTTCTTAGCAATTGTAATCGTTTCCATGATGGCAAATGAGTATAGTTATGGTACCTTAAAACAAAACTTAATTGACGGACTAAGTAAAAAAGAATTCATTTTATCCAAATTCTTAACAGTAGTTGTTTTCGCTTTGTTTTCAACTATTTTCATTTTCGTTATGAGCTTGATTCTTGGATTGAGTTTTTCATCTTACACAGAATTCGGAATTGTTTTTAGTGATTTAGATTATCTTTTGGCCTTTTTTGTAAAACTTACCGGTTTCTTCTCTTTCTGTTTATTTCTTGGGATTTTAGTAAAACGTTCTGCTTTTGCCTTAGGATTTTTATTGGTTTGGAGTATTTTTGAGGCCATCGCAAAAGGAGTTTTAGTTTTTAAAATCTTCCCCGAAAGCACTATAGGATATACTATAATGAAGTTTTTTCCATTAGAAGCAATGTCTAATTTAATTGTTGAGCCTTTTACAAGATTATCTGTAATTAGAAACATCGGAACACAAATGGGAGTTAATGACATAAAAGATTATGATGTTCATTTTTCTTCCATTTTAATTGTTTTAGTCTGGACATTCTTATTTGTTTACTTCTCTTACAAATTATTAAAAAATCGAGATTTATAGTATATTTGTTATACTATGAATAAGGTAAAAAGTTTCTTAATCGTTTTATTTTTATGCTGTCTATCTGGAAAGATAAATGCACAGGTCATAACTATTGATGATCAAAGATCACCGCAACAACTTATTGAAAACACTTTAGTCAATAGCTCTTGTGCCTCCGCTTCAAATTTTTCTGGTAGCGGAGACACTTTTACCCCGGGAAAAAAAAGTTTTGCTTATTTTAATAACAACGGAACTAGTTTTCCTTTTAATGAAGGTATTGTTTTAGTAACATCAACAGCTCAAAGTGCAGTTGGACCATTTCTTAGTGATGCAAATGAAGGTGCTGGCGATAGTCCTCAGTGGGGTAATGACAGCGATCTCGATGCGATACTCAGCATTAATTCTCTGAATACTACAGTTTTAGAGTTTGATTTTATTGCTTACACAAGTTTATTAAGCTTTAATTATATTTTTGCTTCAAATGAATATCAATATAATTATCCTTGCCAATATTCCGACGGATTTGCTTTTTTAATAAAAGAAGCAGAAAGTACTGATCCGTATAAAAATTTAGCTGTAATACCCAATACCAGTATACCAGTTTCATCTATAAACATTCATCCGAAAATTGAACCAGGGACAAGACCTGGCGGCATTTCTTATACAGGCTGTGAAGCTTCAAATGCAAGCTATTTTAATGGATTAAACACCAATACTAGTCCAATAAATTATGCAGGACAAACTATTGTTATGACTGCTCAAAGCACTGTGATTACAGGAAAAAAATACCATGTAAAATTGGTAATCGGCGATGCTGACGTTCGATATCAAAATTCGGCAATTTTCCTCGAAGCAGGCAGTTTTGCTTCAAAAATTGTTCTTGGAGAAGATCGTACAATGGCAACCAATAATCCCGCTTGTTTTAAAGAAAAAATCCTTTTAGACAGCAAACTTTCTCCTACAGACTATACGTTTAAATGGTATAAAAAAGACAATCCTGCTACCATTCTGGGTACAAATTCAACTTTTGAAGTTACAGAAACCGGAACCTACAAGGTTGAAGCAACTGTTATAAGTACAACATGTATATTATCTGGTGAAATAAAAATTGATTATGCTCCGGAAATTTCTTCCACAAATACTACTGTAGTACAATGTGATGATAATACAGATGGGATATCTATTTTCAATTTAACCAAAGCAGATAACATTGTAAAAAATAATGATTCCGAAATTTTAAATAATGGATATTACGAATCATTAGCCAATGCTGAAGCAAAAACAAATCCTATTTTAACTCCTGATAAATACGAAAATAAATCACCTAATCAGGTTGTTTTTGCAAGATTAGAAAATAAATACGGCTGTTATAAAATTGCCGAAGTAACACTACAAATTTCAAATACAGCTGTAGCAAACCAAAATCCAATAATAACATGCGACGAAGATGGAATTCAGGATGGTTTTTATCAATTTGATCTGAATGCATTAGCAACTCCTCAAATCGTTTTCGGATTACCAAACGGGCTAACTGTGCAATATTATTTAACTGCAATTGATGCAGTAACTGAAACCAGTGCCGTTCCTAATATCTTTAAAAACACTACCGCTTTTTCCCAGACGATTTATGCGAGAGTTGTAAACGGGCCAGATTGTTATGATATCACACCCATAACACTTGTTGTAAATACTTTTGATCCACCTAATTTTGAGGACGAGTCAGTAATTTTATGTAAAGATGGCAATATTCCATTAACTGTCGACCCAGGTTTCAGTAGCTATTCATGGAATACTGACCCTACGAATAACACTAATTCACTAATAGCCTATGATGCCGGCGATTATTTGGTCACCGTACAAGACGCTAATGGCTGCAAACAAACTAAAACTTTCAAAGTTATTTTATCAGAGCCTGCAACCATAACTGGCGCAGTAATCAAGGATTTTTCTGCTAATGACAATTCGGTTTTACTCGAGTATACCGGAGCTGGAAATTATGAATTCTCAATAGATGGCCAGGACTTTCAGTACGACCCAATGTTCAACAACGTAAAACCAGGTATTTACAATGCAATTGCAAGTGATAAAAATGGTTGCGGACCATCTAATACTTTTCAGGTAATTGTTTTAGACTACCCAAGATACTTTACACCAAACGGAGATACTTATCATGATTTATGGGCAATTGAAAATTCTAATCTGCTTCCTGATTATAAAATTTTTATTTTTGATCGTTACGGTAAATTATTAAAACAAATGAACAAAAGTAGCACTGGATGGAACGGACAATTTAATGGTCAGGAACTACCTTCAGACGATTATTGGTTTACTTTAACTTTTGATAACGGCAAAAATGTTAAAGGTCATTTTAGTTTAAAAAGGTAAAATCAAAAAAACTATTAACATCATTTTTTTAATAACAAAATTAAAAAATAACATTCTTTTTAACACAATAATTATAAAAATTCAACATAAAGCTCAAAACGCTCAACAAACAACAGTGTTGAAAAATAAGATAACATCCACATTATCTTATTTTTGCATCTTATTTTTATAAGATGAATCTAGTTAAAATTTCTTTGCTTTTATTTTTCTCTTCAAACCTATTTTATGCGCAAAATGATTGTCACGACATGATAACGGTTTGTGGAAATAGCAATTTATCTGATTTGACAGCTGAAGGAACTGGCTTAATTGAAGATTTCAGCAATATTAGTCGTTGCAAAATCGGAGAATACAATAGTCTTTGGTTAAAAATCGATGTAAAAAAGGGTGGAACATTAGGATTTATATTAACTCCTGAAAACAAGAATCTGGATGTTGATTTTGATTTTTTTGTATTTGGCCCTAATGTATCATGCGATAATTTGAAGACTCCAATACGATACTCTTATACAAGTCCAGTGGCCGCAAATCTTCCTAATAATACCACAGGAATGGATGGTGCAGCAACTGAAAGTTTTGACGGAATTGGCACAAGAGATGATTGCAAAGATTTAGGATATACTGGAAATGGTTTTGTCAGATGGCTATATACAAATGACAACGATAGCTATTTTATTGTGATTTCTCGATTTTCAGGTACCGCAAAATTCTCAATAAAATGGACTGGAACAGCACTATTATTTGATCCACCAACTTTTAAAGCTCCGGAGCCTGGCACCACGTTCGATCTCGAAAAATGCGATACTGATATTATCGATGATGACTCCACTGTATTTGATTTAACTCCAAACATTAAAGCTGCAGTTGATAACCTGCAAGATATAGAGGTTACATTTCACACAACTGCCAATGATGTAATCACAGGCGAGAATGCCATTCAAAATCCCGGCGCATTTGCAAACACATCAATTAGTCAGCAAATTTACATGAGATTAACAAATACATTAACAAAGTGTTTTTCAACAACAGAATTCACAATAAAGGTCACTAAAAACAAACTTCAATTTCCTATTACTTCAGTTAATAATTGTGATGACTCGAGTGATGGAAGCAGTACAAATGGAAAAATTGTTTTTTATCTCAAAAATATTACAGAAACACTTTTCCCAAATGCAGAGAAAGATGGTTTAGTTATTAAATATTATGCAGCTCTAAACGATGCCAATACAAATTCAAATGAGCTCGTAAACTCCTTTTACAATACAACTCCAAATCAGCAATATATTTACGCTAAAGCTTATAACCACAAATACTGTACAACGACACAGAAAATTTCATTAATAGTAAATACACTACCCCCTGTAACACATACCACTTTAATTCAATGTGATTCAAGCAAAAATCAAACGGGACTAGTGTTATATAATTTAGATCAGGCCAATGCTGAATTGACTAATAACGATTCAAAATTATCAACACAGTTTTTTCTTAGTAATTTTGATGCTGCAAATAACCAAAATCCTCTTGACGTAACTTTTCATAATACTATAAATCCACAAACCCTTTTTGCCAAAATAACCAATTTAGATACTAAATGCTGGAGTATTGCAACTGTAACTTTAGAAACAAATCCAATTACATTGCCAGAATATTTTATTAATCCAGCCTGTGATGATGACGGCCTCGAAGATGGAATTCATGTATTTGATTTAACCAAGGCGAATATTCCGTATAATACAACACAAAATATAAAATATTTCTCTAATGAAAACAATGCTTTATTAGAACAAAATGAGATTACAGATCCTGCTTCCTACCACAATGAAACACCCTACAACCAATTTGTTTTTGCACGGGTTGAAGAACAAAATAGTTGTTTTGGAATTAGTAAAATAAAACTAGAGGTTAATCAATTGCCAAACATACAATCGCATACAAGTACTAATGTATGCGAAAACAACACTTTGTATCAAGTGCATTTAGACGCTGGAATAATTAATAATTCAGTAAACAATTTTTCCTACAAATGGACCAAAGACGGTACAACAATCCCGAATGAAACAACTTCTGTTTTGAATGTCACCAAAACGGGGATCTATACAGTAATAGTAACCAATAAAACAAATTGTTCCAAAACGAGAATTATAGAGGTTTTTGAATCGAACACAGCAACTATTCAAAACATTGAAATTATTGATTTATCAGACGAAAATAAAATCACAGTAAATGTATCTGGAAAAGGCGATTATGAATTTAGTTTGAATTTGCCCGATGGTCCATTTCAAGAATCTAACATTTTCAATAATGTGGAGCCTGGAATATATGAAGTGTATGTAAACGACAAGAAAAATTGTGGTACTGTACATAAAACGACTGCAGTAATTGGAGCTCCAAAATATTTCACCCCAAATGATGATGGTTATCACGACTACTGGAATATCGAGGGACTAAACGAAAACAGTAAAAATGCCATCATACTTATTTACGATCGCTATGGAAAATTATTAAAACAAATTCAACCTTCAAGTTTAGGATGGGATGGAACATTTACTGGCAATCCTCTCCCAGCTGATGATTACTGGTACACTTTAAAACTAGAAGATAATCGGGAAGCAAAAGGTCATTTTAGCTTAAAAAGATAATGCGCAGAAATTCCGATCTCTCAAACACCGTAAATTTCTAATTGCAAAATTTCCAAAAAAAAATCCCAAACTCCTTAATTGGAATTTGGGATTTTAAATATTGAAAATTTAAATATTAGATTTTAAATCTTTTTCTATCAGTTTCAGTCAAATAAATTTTTCTTAAACGGATTGATTTAGGAGTAACCTCTACATATTCATCTTTTTGAATGTACTCTAAAGCTTCTTCAAGAGAGAAAATAATTGGAGGAATAATTCTGGCCTTTTCATCATTTCCAGAAGAACGTACGTTAGATTGTTTTTTCTCTTTAGTTACGTTCACACACATATCATCACCACGAGAGTTTTCTCCAATTACCTGACCTTCGTAGATTTCAGCATTTGGTTCAACAAAAAACTTTCCACGATCTTGCAATTTATCGATAGAATAAGGAATAGCTTTTCCTTTTTCCATAGAAATCAACGAACCTTTGTTACGTCCGGCAATTTCTCCTTTGTAAGGCTCATATCCTATAAAACGGTGTGCCATAATAGCCTCACCAGCTGTTGCAGTAAGTAATTGGTTACGTAATCCAATAATTCCACGTGATGGAATATTAAATTTTACAATCATACGTTCACCTTTAGTTTCCATAGAAAGCATTTCTCCTTTACGCATTGTAACGAATTCAACTGCTCTTCCAGAAAGTGATTCTGGTAAATCGATTGTCAATTCCTCAATTGGCTCACATTTTTTACCATCAATTTCTTTGATGATAACTTGTGGCTGACCAATTTGTAACTCATACCCTTCTCTTCTCATTGTTTCAATAAGAACAGACAAGTGAAGTACTCCACGGCCAAAAACCATGAATTTATCTGCAGAATCAGTTTCACCTAACTTCATCGCTAAGTTTTTCTCTAATTCTTTTGTCAATCTTTCTCTAATATGACGAGAAGTTACAAATTTACCTTCTTTACCAAAGAAAGGTGAGTCGTTGATTGTAAACAACATACTCATTGTAGGCTCATCGATATCAATCGTTTTTAGACCTTCAGGATTTTCAAAATCAGCAATAGTATCACCAATTTCAAAACCTTCAACTCCAATGATTGCACAAATATCTCCAGCAATAACCTCTTGTACTTTTTTACGACCAAGTCCTTCAAAAGTATGAAGTTCTTTGATACGAGACTTAGATACAGTACCATCTCTTTTTACTAATGAGATTGGCATACCTTCTTTAAGAACACCTCTTTCTAAACGACCAATAGCGATACGACCTGTAAAGGCAGAGAAATCCAAAGAAGTAATTAACATTTGTGGTGTTCCTTCAGAAACTTTAGGAGCTGGCACATTTTCAACAACCATATCCAATAATGCTTCAACATTATCAGTTACGTTTTCCCAATGATCAGACATCCAGTTGTTTTTAGCAGAACCATAAACTGTTGGAAAATCCAACTGCCATTCTTCAGCACCTAATTCAAACATTAAGTCAAAAACTTTTTCATGAACTTCTTCAGGAGTACAGTTTTCTTTATCTACTTTATTAATAACTACGCATGGCTTAAGACCTAAATCAATAGCTTTTTGTAGTACAAAACGAGTTTGTGGCATTGGACCCTCAAAAGCATCCACTAGCAAACATACACCATCGGCCATGTTCAATACACGTTCTACTTCACCTCCAAAATCGGCGTGGCCTGGAGTGTCGATAATATTGATTTTTGTTCCTTTATATTGAACTGATACGTTTTTAGAAGTAATAGTAATTCCTCTCTCACGCTCTAAATCGTTATTATCAAGAATTAAATCACCTGTATTTTCGTTGTCACGAAATAATTGACAGTGATACATAATTTTATCAACCAAAGTGGTTTTACCGTGATCGACGTGGGCAATAATTGCAATGTTTCTAATAGATTCCATCTGTGATTTTTAATGGGTGCAAAGGTACACTTTATTTTGATATAAAAAACGTTTCTTTGATAGTTTGCGTATATCCAACTAATTAGTTCACTGAACAATGTAAATTTAACTGTCAAATTGACATTCAATAATTGCTGAATTATCGTTAATTTAACTATATTTGAGTGATGAAAAGTAAAACTCTCCAAATTACTCTGATTTATATTATCATTTCGTTATTTATGACTATAATCTGTCATAAATTACTCACGATTTACTTTTCACCAACAGAAAACTATAATTTATTCCTTGCCAAAGATATTTTTTTTATTTTAGCCACAGGACTGGTATTCAAATATATACTCTCTAAAAATGAAGTCAAAAATAAATCTGTTTTTGAAAAACTAAAACAGACTAACGAAGAAATTAAAGAATCTAACGAAAAATATGATATTGTAGCCAAAGCAACAAGCGACACCATTTGGGACTGGAAAATTCAGGAAGACAGCATCAGCTGGAACAGAGGTATTGAAGGGATATTTGGCTATAACCAGGAAGATGTTGGCAAAACTTCAAAATGGTGGTTTGATAAAATTCACCCTGAAGACAGCATTAGGATGTCTATAAAATTATATTCATTCATTGAGCAAAAAACCGAAAAATGGCAGGATCAATATCGCTTCAGATGTGCCGACGGAACTTATAAATATGTATTAGACAGAGGCTTTTTATTAAAAGATGAAAAAGGAAGAGCCATCAGAATGATTGGAGCGATCCAGGATATCACAAAACAAAAAGAAGAGGAACAACGATTAAAACTTTTAGAAACTGTAATTACACAATCTAAAGACTCTATTTTAATCACAGAAGCAAATTCCGTAGCCCGCAGGATTCCGAAGATTGTTTACGTAAACCCTGCATTTTCTCAAATGTCAGGATACCAGTCTAATGAAATAATAGGAAAATCTCCAAATATTTTCAAAGGACCAAAATCAGATTCAGAAGAACTAAAAAAACTATTAAGAGCTATAAAAAATGAAGAAGAATGTTTAATAGAAACCATTAGCTACACTAAACAGAAAGAAGAATTTTGGGTTCGATTTTCAATGATTCCAATTTTCAATAATGAAGGCGTAATTTCACACTGGATTTCAATACAAAGAGATATTACCGATGAGAAAAAACTGGAAACAGAAAAGGAACATCTTATTCGCGAATTAACACAAAACAATAAGGATTTAAAACAATTCTCATACATTACATCACACAATCTTAGAGCCCCTCTTTCCAATTTAATCGGTCTTTTAAATCTTATTGAAGACATACCTGTCGAAAACACTGAACTCGAAGAGATCATTGCGGGATTCACGAAATCGACACACCTGCTAAACGAAACAATCAATGACCTGGTAAAAGTCATTATTATTAAAGACAATCCTTCAATGCAAAAAGAAGAAGTTTCTTTACAAGAAGTATTCGAAAACGTATTTAGTCAATTATCATTTCAAATAGAATTACACAAACCAATCATAAAACTCAAGTTCGACAGAGTTCCATTATTAAATACAAACAAAGCTTACATAGAAAGTATCTTACTAAATTTACTAACGAATTCCATAAAATACAAATCAGAAAATCGAAAATTAAAAATATCAATAATGGCCGAACAAATAGATCATAAAGCCATATTAACTTTTAAAGACAACGGAATTGGCATTGATTTAGAAAGAAACCGCGACAAAGTTTTTGGCCTATATCAAAGATTCCACAATTATCCTGACAGTAAAGGTCTAGGATTATATCTGGTAAAATCACAGGTCGAAACCATGGGTGGCACCATAAGCATCGAAAGCGAGGTCAACAAAGGAACCACATTTACAATAACATTTAAAAATTAACCTATTATGCTTGAGCAAATCTTATGCATCGATGATGACCCAATCACTTTAATGCTATGCAAAAAAGTAATTTCAAAATCGGAATTTTCGAATGAAATTATTACGGCTCAAAATGGCGAAGAAGCACTACTCCACTTCAACACCTTAAAATACACCAACAACAAAAACAAAGTAAGCAAAAAACCCGAATTAATTTTTCTAGACCTAAACATGCCTGTCATGGGTGGCTGGGAATTCCTGGACCATTTTACTTCCGGAGACTACACTGAGTTCAGCAACGCAGCAAGTGTTATTGTTTTATCTTCAACAATTGATCCTGATGATTTAGCCAAAGCAAAAAAATACCCCATAATTATTGATTTCCTTTCAAAGCCAATTACCTTGCCAATGTTAGAATATCTTAAAAAGAAGATAGATATTTAGAAAATTCAAATAAAATAAAAAATCCAAATTCCAATATTGCTTTAATTGAAAGCTTAGTATTGGAATTTGGATTTTTTTATTTAGAATTTATCCTATTTTATACAAACAAAAAAAGCCCTCTAAAACAGGGCTTTCATATATTTAGGAAATTGTAATTAATTACAATTTAGCAACATGCTTAGTTAATTTAGACTTCAAGTTAGAAGCTTTATTATCATGAATGATGTTCTTTTTAGCTAATTTATCAATCATAGAAATTACAGTTGATAATTTAGAAGCAGCATCAGATTTTTCAGTAGCTAATCTTAATGCTTTAATCGCATTACGAGTAGTTTTATGTTGGTATCTGTTAAGAACTCTTCTTTTTTCGTTACTTCTGATTCTTTTTAACGCTGACTTATGATTTGCCATTTTCTTTTAATTTTAGATGTAATAATTATTATAAATACTAGTTAAAAAAGAAAAACCTCCCACAATTGCAAAACAATCACTTTGGTTTTAACTAATAAAACAAAAATCGAGACACCAACTTTTATTTTACAAAACTTATTTACAACTAATTCAGTAGTCTGTAAGGGAATCGAACCCCTGTTACCAGGACGAAAGCCTGGAGTCCTAACCCCTAGACGAACAGACCATATCCTTCTAAGTTTTTCTATAATTAAATAGAGGTATTATTGTAGCCCGTAGCGGAATCGAACCGCTCTTACATGGATGAAAACCATGCGTCCTAACCGATAGACGAACGGGCCATTTTAATTCTCAGTATTTTAAGAACAATTTCGCAGAAAAAGTAGTAGCCCGTAGCGGAATCGAACCGCTCTTACATGGATGAAAACCATGCGTCCTAACCGATAGACGAACGGGCCTGCTTCTCTAATGCGGATGCAAAAATACAACTATTTTTAAGATGTACAATACCTGATGCAAAAAAAATTAAAAAAAATTAATATGCCTTTGCGAATAACACTCTTTTTGTTGACGGATTACCAGTAAATACGCAGGTTCCCACTTCTTCTACACTATTCAAAGGAATACAACGAATCGTTGCCTTTGTCAAGTCTTTTATCTTCTCTTCAGTAGCAGCAGTACCATCCCAATGAGCTGACACAAAACCTGCTTTACCTTCTAAAACTTCCTTAAATTCCTCAAAACTATTTACTTCCGTAATATGTGTATTACGATAGTCTAATGCTTTATTAAATAAGTCTGCCTGAATCTGCTCTAACAGGTCATTTACATAAGTAACGATTCCTTCAGCAGAAACCACCTCTTTTGTCAATGTATCACGTCTTGCAACTTCAAAAGTTCCATTTTCTAAATCTTTTGGTCCAACGGCAATTCTAACAGGCACACCTTTCAATTCCCATTCAGCAAACTTGAATCCTGGTTTTTGTGTTGTTCTGTCATCATATTTAACTGAGATCTTCAACTTTTTCAATTTCGCAGTTAAGTCATTAACCGCGGCTGTAATTTCAGCTAATTGCTCGTCTGTCTTATATATAGGAACAATCACAACTTGTATAGGCGCTAAATTTGGAGGCAAAACCAATCCCTGATCATCGGAATGCGTCATTACCAAAGCTCCCATTAAACGAGTCGAAACTCCCCATGAAGTTCCCCAAACATGTTCTTGTTTTCCTTCAGCATTAGCAAACTTCACATCAAAAGCTTTTGCGAAATTTTGTCCTAAAAAGTGAGAAGTACCCGCTTGCAAAGCTTTTCCGTCCTGCATTAAAGCCTCAATACAATAAGTCTCATCTGCACCGGCAAAACGCTCGGTTTCTGTTTTTATACCTTTAACAACCGGAATTGCCATGAAGTTTTCTACAAAATCAGCATAAACATTCATCATTTTTTCAGACTCTTCTATAGCTTCTGCTTTTGTAGCATGCGCTGTATGCCCTTCTTGCCATAAAAACTCTGCTGTTCTTAAAAACAAACGTGTACGCATTTCCCAGCGAACCACATTAGCCCATTGATTAATCAATAAAGGCAAATCTCTATAAGACTGTACCCATCCTTTATAAGTAGACCAAATAATAGCTTCACTGGTTGGACGAACAATAAGTTCTTCCTCTAATTTAGCATTTGGATCAACCATTAATTTTCCGGGTTTATCCGGATCATTCTTTAATCTATAATGTGTTACGATTGCACACTCTTTTGCAAATCCTTCTGCATTTTTCTCTTCCGCTTCAAACATGCTTTTTGGCACGAACAAAGGAAAGTATGCATTTTGATGTCCTGTCTCTTTAAACATTCGATCTAACTCCGCCTGCATTTTTTCCCAAATAGCATATCCGTACGGCTTAATAACCATACATCCTCTAACTCCTGAGTTTTCAGCTAAATCTGCTTTAACAACCAGTTCGTTATACCATTTCGAATAATCTTCTGATCTTGTAGTGAGGTTCTTACTCATATTGAATAGTTTGGCACAAATTTTGTTTTAATAATTTTAACTAAATAGTTTGACAAAACTAACTATTTTTGTAATGTGCAACAATAAAAAACACCACAGATATGAAAACTTCTACTTCTCTCCGCCAAAACTCAAGTCATTTTTACTTAATTGGATTACTGAGTTTACTAGTTGCATCGTGTGGTTCTTATCAAAATACATCCTATCAGGACAGTGATGGCGTTTATGGTGGTTCGACAAGAACATACGCACAATCAACAAACAATTCTGCAAACAACCAATATAAAGATTATTTTAAATCACTACAAGACACTGACGATCAGCCTACAGAAATATTTACTGATGTAGATAGTTATGGTAATTATGCAGAAAATGACAGTACACAAACTACAGCGAAAGCTTATCCTGCTTGGGGAAGCGCTAATTCAGATGTATCTGTAACCGTTTACTCCGATCCAATGTGGTCATGGGGAATTGGTTTTGGATGGGGATACCCATATTATGGTTATGGCTACGGCTACGGATGGGGCTATCCATATTACGGATGGGGCTATCCTGGGTATTATCCAGGCTGGGGTTATCCGGGCTACTATCCAGGTTACGGTTATGGATATAATAACTACTCTTATAATTATGGAAGAAGAGGATCTGCAGCTTATTACGGATCCAGAGGATATTCTACAAGAAGCCCATATAACAGCACTGGCAGAAGTTATGCCGGAAGAGGAAACTATACTACTAACAGAAGCGGATACACTACTAATAGACGTACAGACTACTCAGACTTTAGAAGAAGTTCAAGTGCAAATGGAAGAAACTACTCAAGCCCGACTTTCACAAACAGAAGAGGTACAGCACAAGGACAAAGCAATAGTTATGACTACAGAAGATCTGGCACGACTACAAACAGAAGTTACAACAACACCAATAGTAACTCTACAAGATCCTACTCTCCTAGCCCATCTCGCTCAATGAATAGCAGCGGAGGAAGCATGAGATCGTCCGGTGGTGGCGGCGGCTCATACGGCGGTGGCGGTGGTGGAAGATCTGGCGGTGGCGGTGGTGGAAGAAGATAATTTCTCCTTCTCACTAATCAGACAACTCACATTTAAAACTTAACCACATGAAAAAAATACTTTTCCTTTTTATTACAGGACTAACTTTTAGCGTCTCACATTCTCAGGAAGTATCAGATGCTGTTCGTTATGCACAAGACAATATAACCGGAACCGCAAGATTTAGAGCTATGGGTGGTGCCTTTGGTGCTGTTGGAGGGGATTTATCTTCTTTAACCGTAAACCCTGCTGGTTCTGCAATATTCACAAACAATCAGACCGGTGTAACTTTTAGCAATCAAAACATTAAAAACAATTCTAATTATAATGGAACTCAAACCAGTGATAAAGAAAATTCTTTTATCTTAAATCAGGCTGGTGGCGTATTTGTTTTCAATGATCGAAACCCAAATAATAATTGGAAAAAAATTGCTATTGGAGCAACTTACGAAAACACGAACAACTTTAATAATGAAGTTTTTTCAGCTGGAGTAAACCCCAATTCTATTGATGGTTATTTCTTAGCATATGCAAACAATAGCAATGGAGGAGCTCCCGTGCCTCAACAATTTGTTAATCTTGAACCAGGAGAATCAATTAGTGACCTATATGGCTTTCTAGGTGCTAACTTGCCTAATTCCCAATATCCAAACTTGTCAGGCTACTCCGCACAGCAAGCCATGTTAGGCTATCAAGGATTTATAATAAATCCTGAGGACACAACCAATCCTAACAGCCCTTATGTTACCAATATCCCTTCAGGAGAAAAATATTACCAGGAAAATTCAGTGTATACCAGCGGATACAATAGTAAAGTTAGTTTCAATATTGCCACATCCTACAAGGATAGAATTTATTTCGGAGCCAATTTAAATGTTCATGTTACCGATTACAGAAAATCTACTACTTTTTACGAATCTAACGATAATCCATTAGTCCCTAGAGAAACTATCTCTAACGTAACTTTCAATAATGAATTATATACTTACGGAAACGGTTTTTCTTTTCAACTTGGAGCAATTGGCAAAGTTACAGAAGCTTTCCGTCTTGGTTTAGCATATGAATCCAATACATGGTACGAACTTTACGACGAAGTTCATCAAAGTTTATATACAACAAGACAAGCCACAAACGGACCTGAATTATATACAAATATAAACCCGAACGTTATAAACGTTTACGAACGCTATACTTTACAAACTCCGGCCAAATGGACTTTTAGCGGTGCTTATGTATTTGGAAAATCAGGCTTAATAAGTGTTGATTATGCGATCAAAGATTATTCAAACACAAAATACAAACCAACAAACGACCCTGGCTTTAGCGGATTAAATGGAGACATTAGCAATCAATTAACTACTAATGGTGAATTAAGAGTTGGGGCTGAATACAAAATAAACCGATTAAGCTTGAGAGGCGGTTACCGATTTGAAGGAAGCCCTTACAAAAACGGATCAACAATTGGAGACATAAACAGCTACTCAGGCGGTTTAGGTTATAGCTTTGGAGCCACTAAAATAGATTTAGCTTATTCCTATTTAGAAAGAAAATCAAATCAGGGATTTTTTGCCACCGGCTTTACTGATGGCGCCAACATTTCATCGAAACTTAATAATGTTTCTTTGACTTTATTATTTGAATTGTAATTAAATTAAAATAGATTAATTTGAAATTTCCGTCAGGCCTGGCTTGGCGGATTTTTTTTAGCCCTGATAATCCTAAAAACTTCGTAAGATACCCTTTTTAAACCTCCCGGATTTTTCTTTTACAAAGAGGAATGAGTAAACGATTTAGCGAATCCCTAAATTTCGGGAGATTAGCTTCACAAAAATCATCTAAAAGAAACCGAAACAAGTGGTGTTTGAATAAAAAAGTGTAATTTTGCACTCCAATTTATAAAAGTATGAGAACCAAGTCTTTAAAAAAGAACAAAATTAACGTAATCACTCTTGGGTGTTCGAAGAATGTATATGACAGTGAAGTATTAATGGGACAACTTCGTGCCAATGGCAAAGAAGTACAACATGAAGCGCCTGCAGCCGAGGAAGGAAACATTATCGTAATCAACACTTGTGGTTTTATTGATAACGCTAAAGCCGAATCAGTAAACATGATTTTGGAATATGCAGATAAAAAAGACAAAGGTTTAGTTGACAAGGTTTTCGTAACCGGATGTTTATCGGAACGTTACAGACCGGATCTGGAAAAAGAAATTCCGAATGTCGATCAATATTTTGGTACAACTGAGTTACCTCAACTATTGAAAGCTTTAGGAGCCGATTATAAACATGAATTACTAGGAGAACGTTTAACCACAACTCCTAAAAACTACGCTTATTTAAAAATTGCAGAAGGCTGCGACAGACCTTGTAGTTTTTGCGCGATTCCTTTAATGAGAGGGAAACACGTTTCTCAATCAATTGAAAAATTAGTTAAAGAAGCAGAAGGTTTAGCTAAAAATGGTGTAAAAGAACTAATCTTAATTGCTCAGGACTTAACTTATTATGGTCTTGATATTTATAAAAAGAGAAATCTTGCTGAACTTTTAGAAGCATTGGTAAAAGTGGAAGGAATTGAATGGATTCGTTTGCACTACGCTTTCCCTACCGGTTTCCCAATGGATGTTTTGGAAGTCATGAAACGCGAACCAAAGATTTGTAATTACATTGATATTCCACTACAACATATCTCAGATTCTATTTTAAAATCGATGCGTCGTGGTACAACACAAGCAAAAACAACTCAATTATTAAAAGATTTCCGTGCAGCAGTTCCGGGAATGGCCATCAGAACTACTTTGATCGTTGGTTATCCAGGAGAGACACAGGAGGATTTTGAAATTTTAAAAGACTTCGTTCAGGAAATGAAATTTGACAGAATGGGATGTTTTGCTTATTCTCATGAAGAAAATACACATGCTTATTTATTGGAAGATGATGTACCAGACGATGTAAAACAAGCCAGAGCGAATGAAATCATGGAATTACAATCTCAAATTTCATGGGATTTGAATCAGGAAAAAGTTGGACAAGTTTACAAATGTATTATTGACAGAAAAGAAGGCGCACACTTTGTAGGAAGAACAGAGTTTGACAGTCCGGACGTAGACAATGAAGTTTTAATTGATGCCTCTAAGCATTATGTAAAAACAGGAGAATTTGTTAATATACGCATAATAGAAGCAACAGAATTTGATTTATACGGAGAACCTGCTTAAATTTACGGTAAACTATTATCAATTTTAGATAAAATATCTTTATGAAACCTACACACACACTTTTTATTTTAGTTTTCACTTTATTGTGTTTCAATTCTGTTTCGGCGCAATATGGAAATGGATATAATAATGGCTACGGTGGTGGCGGTTACGGTAGAGGTGGCGGAATGGGAATGGATAGAAGTATGATGGCTGGCCAACAAAGCACTCCTAGCAAACCTAAAGAAATTCCGGCTGAAGAAACTGCTGCAAAAATTGTTGAGCAAATGAGACCCGAGGTAAAATTGGATGACTTACAAGCTATTGCAATTACAAATGTTATCGCTGACAGCGTTAGGGAGCAAGGAATTCTTTTGAAAAACGAAGAGAGCAGTCAGGATCAAAAAATTGAGCAAATGACTGCTTTAAGAGAAAGTACTACTAAAAAAATCACTGCATTTCTAAACCCTGATCAAATAGAAAAATATACCAATTTCATGGCAAATTTTAAAGAGGTAAAGAAAACGAAAAATAAAAAGAAAAAAGATTCTGACATAAAAGAAGTAAAAAAAATAAAAGAGGAAACAGAAGCAACAAAAGTTCACGAATAATTGTTTTAACCTATCCTAAAATGTAACTAATCATGACGACAAAGCATTTTTATTATTTGATTTTAGCAATTATAATAACTTCTTGCTCAACAAATCCTTATAAATCTACTGAAAAAGTTTACGACCAACAGCTTAAAACTTTAGAAAATCAAATTACAAGCAAAGAAGCCAAAACAATTCCCGCTGTTAGTCCTGTGGTTATTGACACTTCGTATGCTTCGCAATTAGGAATTGTAAAAGACACCTTATCAAAAACAGGTTCAACTGCTTTATTAAATGGCATTAACACAGAATGGATTGGTACGGTTAATTTTAATTTAAGAAAACCGAGCTTTATTATTCTCCATCATACAGCACAAGATTCTGTACAACAGACCATAAGCACTTTTACAAAAACAAGAACACAGGTAAGTGCGCACTATATAATTTCTGAAAACGGAAAGGTGGTACAAATGCTAAACGACTATTTAAGAGCCTGGCATGCAGGTGCATCTACCTGGGGTAAAAATACAGATTTAAACTCATGCTCTATTGGTATAGAAATTGACAACAATGGTTTTAAACCTTTTACCGAAGCGCAAATTAGCAGCCTTGTAGCACTTTTAACAAAACTGAAAAAAGATTATAATATTCCGACTCAGAATATCTTAGGACACTCTGATATTGCGCCAGGAAGAAAACAAGATCCAAGCGCATTATTTCCATGGAAAACTCTTGCAGAAAAGGGATTTGGAATCTGGCCGGATGAAATTCTGGAAGAAGCTCCTTTTGATTTCAAAATAGAACCTGCTTTGCGTATTATTGGTTATAATACCAAAAATCTGTCAGCGGCAATTCAAGCTTTTAAATTACACTATATTCAAACAGATGCAACATCTGTTTTAGATCGAAAAACGATCGATACTATTTATTCGATTTACAAAAAGCAAATTCAATAAAGATCATTAATAAAAATACAAAACGCGTTTCTAAACATTTAGAAACGCGTTTTTTTTGTTGTAGAATTATAGAAGTTTGCCACAAATTACACGAATTTACACGAATTAAAAATGGAGCGTTTTAGTCGCAGATTACAGGATTAAAAGGATTTATTTACTTTTCTCCTGTTTAGGCTTATTTAATTGCGTTGTTCACAAAGGGTTTACGCAAGGCCCGCAAAGGTTAATCACATACAGCTTTGCGAACTTCATAATCACCCTGCAAACACAACATAAAACAGAAGAAACCTTGGCGCGCTTTGCGTTAATTTTGCCTCTACACAGGTTTTCGTATTACTCCAGGAAAATCTTTTAATCCCTTAATGTGTAGCAAAAAAGTAAAAATAAAAAAGCTGCCAAAACATTTACATGTTTTGACAGCTCCAAAAAAAAAAAAAAAATATCAATCTTTATCTCTAGAAAGAGTATGTCGTAGCAATTAATCCGTAGAATGACCCTCCTGTTGGAGCAGCATCACTATCTAAAAAGATATCTTCTGATGCAGCATCATATCTAAACTCTGGAATTATAGTAAGTTTTCCAACTTTATAGTTCAATGAAATCGTGTTTGCAAATACATTTGATCCTGTTAATGTCCCTAAACTTGGAGCAGCATCTTTAGCATCAAAATATTCTATTCTGTAAGCCAATAATAAAGACGGATTAAATGAATAATTAGCGTATCCAACTAATGAAAACCAATCACCATCTAAAGTGCTGTCAAAATCATTTGCCGTTTTTGCATAAGTAGCATTAAATCCTAAAGCAAAAGAATCACTTATCGTTTTAGAAGCCACAAGATCAAATTGCGTCTTGTTTTCATCAGATGCTGGATTAGAACTTCCTGACGTAAAGTTTAGATAAGCACTTCCTGTTTCACCTATATATCCTAATTGGCCTATATATGTTTTTTGTGATGAACCTGCATCCATAGCTGATTTAAAATCAGTTGGATTAGTTATACCAAACATTGCGGTAAACTTTCCTGAAGTATATTGCGCTTTAACTCCTGTATTAAAGAAAGGTCCATAAGAAAACGCATATGACATACTGTAGTTTTTATTACCTACAGCATCAAGCACCTCATATCCAATATGAGTTCCAAAACTTCCCGCAACTAATTTAAATTTTTCTGTAAGTTGGTATGTGAAAAATAATTGTTTAATTAAAAATTTTGCATTTATATCTTTATCTGTTGTTTCATTATATGAAAATTCTCCCGCTCTTTTTCCGAAACCTAAATCTACAAATACAGATGCTTTTCCGAAAGTATGACCAGCATTAACAGATGCCATTCCTAATTCAAATGAATCTTGTGAGTTGGTAAAGCTCGTTAATCCATTCATTTGTTTTGAAAAATCATATTTATAATAAGCATCCGCTGATCCTCCCCAAGTTGTCGCAGGTGAAACTGGAGTTTCTGCATCTTCTTGAGCAAATGCAAAAGAACTCGTTAACATCGCGGCTAAAATGTGTAATACTTTTTTCATGTTCTAATTGGTTTTTAGTTATTAATTGATTCTGGTTAGTTAATCTTTTATATATGTATATGCTACTATAAGTCACTTCTAAAACCTCTAATCTCCCCCTAAAACCTCTTCATTTTCATTAGCGAATTTATTAACTTTTGTATGAGTAAAAGAATTGAAGTCTATTTTTTTGACGTTTTACAAGCAGAATTATGGATTACAAAAATTAAATTAACAATAATCGTTATTTGACATTAATACTGATTTAATTTTGAAAAATCCCTAACGCAATTTTGATAAAAATCAGAAAATTTTTAGGGTACACGATTAAAAACAGCACTAAAACAACCAAAAAAGAACCAATAAACGCATTAAAAAAAATAAAGACCCTAACAAAATAGGGGTAAATGAATTTTTTACAGAATTTATCATTGAATTTAAATTTTTAAAAATATTTGAATGCGTTATATTTATGAATTAAAAATTCCTACAAAAAACAACAATCAAAAACCTTCTTAGAAGCTTAAAACACTCAATATAATTTTCAAATCAAAAGCGGAAAGTTTTACAATTAAAACAAAAAAAGCCTGCTCATAAACTGAACAGGCTGTTTTAAGTTAAAAATAACTTTTTCTAGTCTTGTGAATTATATTTTCTTAAAAATTGACGAACTTGTATTCCGGATTCTTTTAAATCCTCATCTTTCCATTTTCCTTCAGATTTTGCAGATTTGTTAAGAATAGAACACGTTTCTTCTTTATCAGAAACTGACCATGTTAGCCAACTTAGCTTTCGATCTTCCATCCATTCTATGTATTCCTTCCATGCTTTCCTATTTAATGATCCATCACCAGATGCTTCCATTCCTGCAGATTCTGAAATAAATATCGGAAGACCCATTTTCAGAGCTTCATCTGTCCTTTCTCGTAATTCCTTACCGTGTGTGGCCGCGTAAAAATGCATGGTATACATTATATTACTGTATCCTTTTATAGGATCAGCGGCAGGAAGATTAACATCCTGATCCCAATGTGGCGAACCAACCAAAATAATATTTTTCGAATCATTTTCTCGAATTACCTTTATTACTTCTTCGGCGTAAGCCTTAACTTCTGGCCAACCTTCGTCATCTGGCTCGTTGAAAACTTCATATATTATATTGGGATACTTAGCATACTTTTTAGACATTTCTGCAAAAAAGACTTTAGCTTCCTTTAGATTAATATTATGACTGTGCCAGTCGATAATAACATATATATCTGATTTAATTGCGCCATTTACAACGGCTTCAATTTTCTCTTTTGAAAATACCGGTTCTTTTATATAAGCCATTTTCCCAAGTTCAATTCCCATTGCTGCACGAACCACATTACAATTAAAATCTTTCTTTAGCCAATCTACCGCCTTTTCATTATAAAATCTCGGCCACATACTATGCCAGCCAAAACTCATTCCACGTAATACAATTGGATTATTATTTTGATCTGTTAATTGAGTTCCTTCCACATGAAGTTGCCCATGATGTTTTACAAATTGCGCTTTTGAAGTACAAAACACAAACAGCATTATGAGTGTAAAAAAATTAGCTTTTGATTTCATTTTAAATCATGTTTAGGGAATTAACTTTAATGCAATTACATCATGAGCAGCGATATCTGCCTGAAAATTCTTTTTTGTATTGCCAATCTCTTTATTCCTCCAAAGATCTTTTAATTTAAAAACCGACTTACTGAAATCTGCTTCGTAGTCAAAATCAACATCTTTAATAGTATTCTTTTTCCAATCGAAGTTGATTTTTTTAGCAACGTCACTTCTGTTTAAAAATGTCACAGCCCAATTTCCATCTGATAAAGGTTTCACCCAAACTTCTAAACCATCTTCTGCACTATACTTGAATCCCTGAACTCCTAATTTATCCTGATTCACCGCAATTAGTTCTTTGTTAGTTAAAATGGCCAATGTTTCTTTAGACATTTTTCTGAAATCATTACCTGCAATTAAAGGTGATGCCATCATACACCACATTGCAAAGTGAGCTTTATCTTCAATATTTGTCATTCCATTACCCACTTCCATCATATCAAAATCATTCCAATGATCCGGACCAGAGTATTTACGAATGTCTTTTCGCATATCTACAATTTTCATAAACCCCCATGAAGACCAATTTCCTACCTCATGTTTGTACTCACAATCGAAACAAGGATAAATATCTCCTGAGATTCTCCAAAGATTCCCAACTGGTTTTCCCCATTCCCATGGTTGATTATCACCCCATTCACAAAGACTAAAAACAATTGGTTTACCAGCCGTTTTAAGTGCATTACTCATTGTTGTGTAAGCTTCTTTGGCTGTAATACCTTGTGTATTACACCAGTCATATTTTAAGAAATCGATTCCGAGTTTAGCGTAAAAACGAGCATCCTGATATTCGTAACCGCGTGTTCCCGGATAACCGGCACAAGTTTGCGTTCCTGCGCAATTATACAATCCAAATTTTAAACCCTTACTATGCACATAATCAATAACAGCTTTCATTCCTCCGGGAAACTTAGCCGGATCCGGAACCAAATCTCCATTAGTATCACGCTCTTTGGTCATCCACCCATCATCCAGTACTATATAATTGTATCCTGCAGCAGCCATCCCGGATGAAACCATAATATCTGCCGTCTCCTTTACTAATTTTTCGTCGATATTGGTTTCAAAAGTATTCCAGGAATTCCAGCCCATTGGGGGTGTCATAGCCAAACCTTCAAATTTACCCGCTCCTTGCGCATGTGTATTTCCCTGACTAAAAACAAAACTCGAAAAACTCAAGGCAATTATTATTATGATTCTTTTCATCTTTAAAAATTCAAATTAATTATATCTAAAAAAAAGATTCCCTAATTGAGAAGATTAGGGAATACTAGAACAAAACTCAAAAAAAACTAATGCTTCTTATTTTAAAAACAAACCAATATCATCTATAGAAAAGGTATTCTCTATACCGTCTCCGTCTGCATTCTTAGTCATATTTTGGAATGTAATATTCTGAACACGGTCTGAAGAAGATAATGCAGACCACGGAATGTCAAAAGTCTTCCATTCTGTTGTAACATTCAATACAGGAGCAGTTGCATCATTCCAATCTCCATTAAAAACAAATTTCACAGCACCAGGAACCGCTGCTTTTATTGTAACGCGAATACCTCCATAAGAACTTAATTGATCAAACCACGACCAATCGCCCTGCAAACTTCCCCAGGCAGCCATTTTTGATTTTATATAAACCAATCCTTGTGCTGCCGTACCATCAACCGGATACGTATGATTATTCCAAGAAGGAAAAGTTAATCCGTAATAAGAGACATCATCATATATAGCAGACCCAATTGCAGCTTTAGAAACTGTTGATCCTGAAATATTAGTGACTGTAACGTACTTGTCTTTTGCATTAGCCGGCATTTTAAATTTGATTTCAGTTAAAGTAGAAGAAATCACAGGAACATCTTCCGTTCCAACTTTTATGACCGGGTTTAGGAAATAATCTCCGTAAACAGTCACCACTTCCCCTTCTGAAGCATTTATCGGATTATAACTTCCAAATTTTGGTGTTGGCGGTGCTACCACAAAATCGTAGAGAATAGTTCCGCGACCGGTAACAATCTTTAATTTATTACTAGCATTTGCATATGGCGTTTTCTCATCAATTAAAACAAATATTTCAGTGTCTGTAACCAGTACAGGATTGAAATAAGTGTCAAAATCATTAAAATAAATTTTCTTAACCGTTGAAAGACCAGTACCGCTAATGATATAATAGTTTTTAGGGTCACCAACTTTCGTTGGAACTAAATCACCTTCAACTGCTTTTGCTACACTTGTAATAGATGGCGCACCACCACTTCCTCCAGAAGCTGAGTCATCATTATCACAGGAAGAAAACAATCCTATTACCATCGCAACCATTGCGAATAAAGGCAAAAGGAATTTTATTTTTATATTTTTCATAATGTTCAAATTTTAATAATTATTTAAAAGTGTATGGAACTGGTGCCTGCAATAATTTTGGGTTTTTCGCCACCTCATTATCCGGATAATCCATATAAAAATCATTTGTAGCATGATCTTCACTATATATAGGAGTGTAATAGCGCGCACCATATCTGTCACCTCTATTTTGTTTTGACATAATATCGATAGCTTTAGCCTTATCAATACGTCCTAAATCAAACCAATAATCACCTTCAAAACATAATTCTTTTCTTCTTTCCAAAAAGATGTCATTAAAAGTTATTGAAGTCAAGTTACTTAAACCAGCTCTTCTTCTAACTGCATTTATTGAACTTAAAGCAGAAGCATCAGTAGTACTTGCTCCAGCACCCAGGACAGCTTCAGCATGAATCAACAACAACTCGGCATAGCGCATAACATAAGTGTTATTATCCATCATTGCCCATCCATCGGCTTGACCGGTAACATTTCCGTTTACAACACCAATACAATATTTTTTAATCGCACCGCCTGAAGCCTGAGCCAAATCTTTACCCGTTGGAACCGTCAAACCAATTCCTTGTGTTGTCTTAATATTTGGATAAGTATCCCCACCAACCATTACAGTTTCATGTTTTCTTTTATCAGCAGCATCATACAATGTAAGCATTACATCCTGACTCGGACCAAACACTCCCGCATAAGAGGCATTTGAAGTTGATAATGTACCGTCCTGAAAACCGAATTGTGTATTACAATTATTCGCCGATCCGTAAGCGCCATCACCTTTCCATTGAATTGCAAAAATAGATTCTTCATTATTATTGTTTGCATAAGTAAACAAATCAGCAAAGCTTTTTGAAGACAATTGATCACCTCCTAAAAGTTTAAACTCACCGCTATTAATTACACTTTCAGCCATTGCTCTGGCATTAGCATAATCCTTTTGATACAAATATACTTTTGCCAACATTGCTTTTGCCGAACCTTTAGAAACATGTCCGTTATTAGCATAATTAGCGCCTCTGTTTTTATCAACCAATAAATCAATTGCTTTTAAGTAATCCATTGTTATTAATTTGTAAATATCCGCAACAGTATTGGTGTTTACATAAGGATTACTTGTGTATTCTAAGGGATTTTCAATAATTGGCACTGGTCCCCACAATCTTACCAAATCAAAATAAGCAGTCGCTCTCATAAAATAAGCTTCTCCCATAGTATTATTTAAAACACTTGCAGAAACATCCGGACCAACTCTCGTTTCCAAAAAGTTAATAATCATATTCGATTGTTGTACGTTTGCCCATAATGATGACCATCCGTTTACTAGCTCAGGATCACTTCCGTTTAATGAAAATGTTCTTAATCCACTAACATCCGGAGAACCGGAATACATATTTCCAGAACCTACTTCTAATGCCCACCAAAACTTATTATACATTTGAAACCAGGTCCTGCTGTACATACCATTTGTAGCTGATGTTACCTGATCGTTTGTGCTGTAATAAGAATCTAAACTTATTCCGTCTTCAGAAGGTCGGTCTGTAAAATCGTCCTGACATGATCCAAAAGCCAATAGTGCCGTTGCCATAAGTAGCAAGCTATATCTATTTAAAAAAGATTTCTTTTTCATTTTTCTTTAATTTTTAAAATTCTACGTTAAGTCCAACTAAAAATGTTCTGGCAACCGGATATCTTCCGTTATCAATTCCTGACAAAAGAACATTTTGATTAAATGAACCAATTTCCGGATCGTAACCAGAATAGTCTGTAAACGTATATAAGTTTTGAGCTGATGCGTATAATCTTAATCTTGACATTTTATATTTTGAAATAACATCCTGAGGCAAAGAATAGCCCAGTGTAATGTTTTGGATTCTTAAATAAGAACCATCTTCAACATAACGATCAGAAATAAGTAAATTATTGTTTGCCGAATCTGCAATTGGACGAGGATTATTACTACCCATATTAGTTGCCGAATAATAATCTAAAGCTTCGACTAATTGATTGTCATATAAAGATGCATTAGTTGTACCTCCTCTTCTGGTTAAGTTCATTACATCATTTCCGTACGATCCCTGAAGAAAAACAGAAAGATCTACATTTTTATATTTGAAGTTATTGGTAAAACCGTAAGTGAATTTTGGATGCGGATTTCCGATAAACGTTTTATCATTTGCATCAATTTTTCCATCATTATTAACGTCCACATATCTTACATCTCCTAAAGCTGTTTCTCCGGCTCCGGTTCCTACTGGCTGACCAAATTGAATTGGTGCGCTATTTAAAGCTGCCTGATCTTTGAATAAACTAGCTGTTTTATATCCGTAGAATAATCCAATTGGATTTCCAACTGTTGTATTAGTAACCACAACTGGCTGATATCCATTCGTATTTACTTCCTGAGTTAATACAATTCCGTTAGCAATTTCATCTAAATTATTCTTATACTGCGAAATAACCATAGAAGCATTCCAGTTGAAATTACCCGTCGATCTCATATCATAACCTAATGTAAGATCAAAACCTTTATTACTCATTGTACCTAAATTAGAATATGGCGCAGAAACTCCTCCATATTGACCTCCTCCTCCAGTTAAATAAAGAGGCAATGGCACCTGAAATAAGAAACCTTCAGATTTTTTGTCATAAACATCAAAACTTGCTGAAAATTTATTTTCGAACATTGTAAAATCTATACCAAAGTTGGTTTGATTCAATGATTCCCAAACTAAATCAGGATTTGGATAATTGGATGGAAGAAACCCGCTTCCTAAACCTGAATTCTGAGTTCCCAACATAGCAGAATAACTATTGTTTGGAATTTGTTGATTTCCTGTTTCTCCGTAACCAACTCTAAATTTAATATTGTCTACATATTTACGTGTTCCTTCCATGAAAGATTCGCTAGACAATCTCCATGATCCTGAAATTGCATTAAAAACACCTTTCTGGTTGTCTGTTGTTGGATCAAATTTAGACGAAACGTCTTGTCTGATCGAAGCTGTAATACTGTATTTGTCATTAAAATCATAGATAACACGAGCAAAAAGTGATGAAAGCGAAGCACTACCTTTATATTGTGTAATTGTGTTATTATCAACATCGGCCAAATTAATCGTATGGATTGAATTGGTTTTAAAACCTTGAGCTGATGCAATTAAACCTTCCCAATGAGAATCATTTGCTTCCTGCCCGGCAAGAATTGTAAATTTATGTTTACCAATCGCTTTCTCGTACGTCAATAAGTTTTTGATATTAGTTGAATACCAGTTTTGTCTTCTTACATCAAGATCTGCCAATAAATTAGTTTGGCTTCCCCAGGCGTATGAAGGTCTAAAATCATCATTTTCAGAAAATTCAGTATTAGCAGCAATTTCAAGACGATATTTAAAACCTTTAAAAATTTCCGCTTCAGCATAAATATTTCCTAAGAAATTTTTTCTGACTAATTTATTTTCTCTGGTTAGCGCTTCCGCAACCGGGTTATAATAAGTTACACTTTGTTCTGATGAAGGTGGTCCCGCAAAAGATCCATCAGCATTTCGAACTGGAATATCAGGTGATTGTAATAATGTATTCGAAATTAACCCGGAGTAACTTTGATTTACTGTGATTCTTTCATTCGTAATACCTCCAGTAAGATTTCCTCCAATTCTCAACCAGCTTTTAATTTTAGAATCTAAATTTAATCTTACCGTATATCTTTTTAAACCGGAATTTATAATAGTTCCTTCGTTATCCAAATAACTTCCCGATAAATAATAGCTCGTTCCTTCTTTAGCTCCGGAAAATGATAATTGGTGGCTGTTTGAAAGCGCAGTTCTATAAACCTCATCCTGCCAGTTAGTTCCTGGACCTAATAATTCGGGATGAGAAAATTCCTGACGCGTTTGAAAACCCCATAATTTAGCCAGATTTGTTTTTAAAGTTGCATATTCAGGCAAAGTTAAAACGTCTAATTTATTAGTTACAGATGCAAAAGAAGTATAATTTTCATAGGATATTTTACCACTTCCTTTTTTACCTGATTTAGTTGTTATAATGATTACTCCATTTGCCCCACGAGATCCATAAATCGCAGTTGCAGAAGCATCTTTCAAAATATCCATCGACTCAATATCATTTGGATTAATCATAGAAAGCGGACTCATAGCAGTATTTCCACTTCCTCCCGAAGAAGAAAAACCATCTCTTCCGGCCAATGTCTGACCACTTGTTGCTTTTCCTGTGGCGTCGCCAGAAATTGGCACACCATCAATAACATATAATGGCTCATTTGTTCCGGTAATCGAGGTCGTTCCACGAACCCTTACAGAAGCCGCTCCCCCAGGTTGTCCTGAGTTATTGGTTACAGAAACACCGGCAGCTTTTCCCTGAAGCATTTGATCAACAGATACTTGTTTTAAATTCTCTATGTCTGTCGATTTAACCGAAGATATTGCACCGTTGACATCTCTCTTTTTCTGAGTTCCATATCCAATTACAACAACTTCTTTTAAATCTTCAGAACTTGATTTTAAAGAAACATTGATTTTTGTTCTGCCCGCGATCGCTATTTTTTGCGAATCGAATCCTATAAATGATACTACTAAAGTTCCATTGGCAGGAGCATCAATACTATATTTACCGTCAAAGTCTGATGACGCTGTAGTTTTAGTTCCAACAACAGTAATGTTGGCACCAGGAATGGTCAGTCCCTTGTCGTCAGACACTACTCCTGATATTTTTACCTGAGCAGTAATAAAATTACTAGTCAGTAACAAGAATAAGATCAAAGGAACCGCTCTGTGGTTAGCGTTCCAATGAATAAAGTTAGTCATTAGTTTTTTCATAATAAATGTTGGTTAGTTTAAATTTGTTATTCATAATTAGTTAATAAAAAGGGTATGATTTATTTTCTAAATTATTTAACAAATCTATAACAGAACCAAACATCAAATCAATAGTATTATATCATTTAATGATAATATTTTTACTATATCAGTTTAAAAAAACATATATGAAAATAAAAACATTAAAAAATTGCATTTTTCGTAATCACACCATCATGAATCAGTATAAATTATAAATTAAAACTAACGAATCATCGAAAAAGCAAACGATTTCGTTAAAAATAATATTTGTTTGTGCAAAAAAAGTATCATTACAAAATACGTTTTAATCCAGAAAAATCTTCTCTATATTGACTAGGTGTACAATTTTTAATAGCTTTAAAACTACGATTAAAGTTGGCGATATTATTAAAACCTGATTTAAAAGCAACTTCTGAAACGCTCATATCTTTTTCAACCAACCAACGCGCCGCGTATCCAATCCGAATATCATTTATATAATTGACAAAAGTTTTTCCGGTTCGCTTTTTAATAAATCTGTTAAAGGAAATTATCGACATACTGGCAACACCGGCAACATCTTCTAAAGTAATTTTTTCAGCAAAATGTTTTTGGACATATTCATAAACCAATTTCATTTTATCATAATCATCAAACGTATCATAATCTACAGTATAAGTAGAAAGCAAACGTTGATTTCTTGAATTAGCCAGATCATATAACAAGGAAGTAATTTCCAAAAAATAATCCATTCCGTCTAGTTTAGAAAGCCTTACAAGCCTCGGCGTTAATTCTTCGGCCACTTTTTTAGAAAATAAAATACCATGAATCGAACGATTAAACATATCGCGAATCGGATTCATAATTCGCCTGGACAATAAAGATTCATGAAATAAATCATTATGAAACTGAATTGTAATTTCATGAATCTTTTTACTTGTACATTTACTTAATTCCCAACCATGATATAAATTTGGCCCAATTAAAACCAATTCGACACTGTCAATTTCTTCTATATTATCTCCAACAACACGCTTTACTCCTTTTCCATTTAAAATAAAATTGATCTCAAATTCCGGATGATAATGCACCGGAAAATCAAAACTGTCTTTAACTCTGTCGAAAACCAAAAAACTATCTCCTTCCGAAAGCGGAGCAATTTCCCTGTAAAAATTTTTAGCACTACTCATCTTTAAAATCAATTTTAATAAATAATTCTTGCATTTTGATTTGCAATAATATGATATATAATTGATAAAATAATACTAATTATACGATAAACATCGGATTATCTTTGAAAAATAGAATTATCATTTTTACAAAAAGTATATCAATAATAAACATTAATCATTTTTAATATAATAAGTTTTTAACGTTTCAATAAGTTTAACTAAAAAACAATATCAATTTAAAGATTGAAAAACTGAAGGTTTTATTATACATTTATCAATTGTAACATATACACTTATTGAACTGAAAAACAAATCATTCCGAATGAAAAAAAACATACAAATGCTAATACTTACAGTACTTATTGGAACTTCATGTTCTTCTAAACCTATTATTAGTAATACTAATTTGTCACTTTCAGATAAAAAAGCGACACCTGAAACTGTTTCTCTTTATAAAAAACTAAATCAATTAGTTCAAAAAGGCTATCTTTTTGGTCATCAGGATGACCTGGCTTATGGTGTTAAATGGAAATACGAAGACGGCCGAAGTGACATAAAAGATGTAGTTGGAGATTATCCTGCAGTATACGGTTGGGATTTAGCAGGACTAGAAAAAGACAGTCCAAACAATATTGATGGAATTCCATTTACAAAAATGAAACAATATATTGAAGAGAGCCATGCAAGAGGTGGAATTACCACCATAAGCTGGCACTTTGACAATCCGGCAACAGGAAAAAGTGCCTGGGACAACACACCAGGTGCTGCAAAAACAGTTTTACCCGGCGGAAAAAATCATCAAAAATTCACCATTTGGCTGGACAAAGCAGCTAATTACCTATTATCCTTAAAAGATAAAAAAGGAAAAAACATTCCAGTTCTTTTCAGGCCTTATCATGAACTTACTGGTGGCTGGTTTTGGTGGGGAAAAGGAAATTGCACTCCCGAAGAGTTTAAATCTTTATGGAAATTCACTATTGAATATCTTCAAAAAAAAGGCGTTCATAATTTAATTTATGTCTATAACACAAGTAGCTTCAGCTCCAAAGAAGATTTTTTAATGCATTACCCAGGCGACGATTATGCTGACATGTTAAGTTTTGATTCCTATCAGAATAATGACGATAAAGACGGTACAAAATTCATTAACGAAGTGCAGAATCAGCTTAAAATCGTAAACGAAATCGGGATAGAAAAACACAAATTAATTGCTATCGCCGAAGCTGGTTACGAAGCCGTTCCAGACCCAAAATGGTGGACAGGCACTTTAGACAAAGCCATTGGAGATTATAAAATCTCCTATGTTTTATTGTGGCGAAATCATGGCTGGCAGGAAAAAGAACAAAAAATGCATTATTACGCTCCCTTTTCAGGTCAGTTAAGCGAGAAAGACTTTGTTGATTTTTACAACCTCGACAAAACTTTATTTGAAAAAGACATTCAGAAAGCATTAAAATAATAACCAAATCTAAATTACAACCTCTAAAAAGAACCCAATGCACGACAAAATTAGTTTAAAAGAAAAAGTAGGTTACGGTCTTGGAGATGCTGCATCATCCATGTTCTGGAAAATTTTCAGCATGTACCTTCTCTTTTTCTATACCGATGTTTTCGGATTGGCACCAGCCGTCGTAGGAACCATGTTTTTAATCACCAGAATCTGGGATTCCTGCTTTGATCCAATTGTCGGGATCATTGCCGACAGAACTAAAAGCAAATGGGGGAAATTCAGACCGTACTTATTGTGGGTCGCCATACCTTTTGCCGTAATTGGAGTTTTAACTTTTTACACGCCTGATTTTGACGAAAAAGGAAAAATAATTTATGCTTATGTAACGTATTCTTTAATGATGATGATTTACTCGCTAATCAACGTGCCGTATGCCTCGCTTTTAGGCGTAATGTCATCTGACAGAAAAGAAAGAAACACGTTATCTTCTTATCGAATGGTTTTTGCTTTTGGAGGAAGTTTATTAGCACTTTGGTTAATTGAACCACTTGTAAATTATTTCGGCGGAAGCCTAAACTCTAAAACAGGATGGTTGGCAACAATTGCCGTTTTTGGAGTAATGACAACCGCTTTTTTCTGGGGTTGTTTTTTCTTCACAAAAGAAAGAGTGAAACCTATTGCTGATGAACAAAGCAACTTAAAAGCAGACTTAAGGGATTTATTAAAAAACAGACCGTGGTGGATTTTATTGGGCGCCGGAATTGGTGCCTTAATTTTCAATTCTATCCGTGATGGCGCTGCCGTTTATTACTTTAAATATTATGTAAGCAGTAGTGTCAATTTTGATTTTTCACTTTTTGGAACTGATTTTCACATGACTCCAACGTCGATATATCTGATTCTGGGTCAGGCCGCTAATATCATCGGAGTTATTCTTGCTACGCCAATTGCGAATAGAATCGGAAAAAAGAAAACCTTTATTGGCGCTATGGCTTTATGCTCCATTTTAAGTTTAGTTTTCTATTTCTTCGGAAAAGAAGATATTTTACTCATAATGAGTTTTCAGTTTTTAATTAGTATTTGCGCCGGTTGCTTTTTCCCGCTTGTTTGGTCTATGTACGCCGACAGCGCCGATTATTCGGAATGGAAACAAGGCCGAAGAGCTACAGGATTAGTTTTCTCTGCTTCCTCCATGTCACAAAAATTTGGCTGGACTATTGGGGGTGCAGGAGCCGGATGGCTGTTAGGTTATTACGGTTTTCAGGCGAATGTCGAACAAACTGCTGTTGCCCAAAACGGAATTCAATTAATGTTAAGTATACTTCCTGCAATTGCAGCTTTTATATCAGTCGCTTTTATTTTGTTTTATCCTTTATCTGAAGAAAAACTCCAAATCATAGAACAAGATTTAAACGAAAAAAGAAACCAGATCCTTTAAAATCATACAGATACCAGAAAAAGATTACTATGACAACAATAGCCACTTCCACTACATTTCAGGATAGAAAAGTAGCATTAGAGAGAGAACATAAAACCCTTATAGAGCAAAAAAATGCTCCTGAAGAAAATGCCGGAAACGGCATATACCAACGCTACAAAAATCCGGTAGTTACAGCGGCTCACGTGCCACTGAACTGGCGTTTTGATTTGAACGAAAAAACAAATCCGTTTTTACAGGAACGAATCGGAATGAATGCTGCTTTTAACGCCGGTGCCATGAAATGGAATGGCAAATATTTATTGGCTGTTCGTGTGGAAGGAATTGACAGAAAATCTTTTTTCGCTATTGCGGAAAGCCCAAACGGAGTCGATAATTTCAAGTTTTGGGAGAAACCATGCGTGATTCCACAAACGGCAGAACCGGACACCAATGTGTACGATATGCGTTTGATCAATCATGAAGACGGCTGGGTTTACGGTATTTTTTGTACCGAAAGAAAAGATCCTAAAGCACCTAAAGGCGATACTAGTTCGGCTGTAGCCAATGCGGGAATCGTCCGTTCTAAAGATTTAGTGAATTGGGAAAGACTTCCTGATTTGATTTCAAACACAGGTCAACAGCGAAATGTTGTTTTACATCCTGAATTCGTAAACGGAAAATATGCTTTATACACACGTCCGCAAGATGGCTTTATTGATGTTGGCGCTGGTGGCGGAATTGGTTTAGGTTATGTTGATGATATGACAAATCCGGTTGTAAAAGACGAGAAGATCATCTTTGGAAAACAATATCATACCATTTATGAATTGAAAAATGGTCTTGGCCCTGCTCCTATCAAAACAGATAAAGGCTGGCTGCATTTGGCACACGGTGTTCGTAATACCGCTGCAGGATTACGTTACACACTTTATATGTTTATGACTGATTTGAATGACATTACAAAAGTAACGCACGTACCAGCGGGTCATTTTATGGGACCTGAAGGTATTGAAAGAGTTGGTGATGTTTCGAATGTTTTGTTCTCAAACGGATGGATTGAAGATGCCGACGGAACTGTTTACGTATACTACGCTTCATCAGATACAAGAATGCATGTTGCGGTTTCATCTGTTGCAAAACTAGTTGATTATGTTACTAATACACCAGCTGACACCTTTATTTCAGCAGGTTCTGTAAAAACAATCATCAATCAAATTGAAAAAAATAACGCCATATAAATTCTACCGTGTCAAAACTAAAAGAGCTTAAATCTGAATTATCAGCTGAACTTGATTCCATTTTAGAATATTGGTCAAAACATACTCTTGACAATCAAAATGGAGGTTTTATTGGTCAGATTGATTTTAACGATCATTTGATTGCTACTGCAGAAAAAGGTTCTGTTTTGAATGCCCGAATTTTATGGTCTTTTTCTGCAAGCTATCAGGTTACTAAAAATGAAGAACATAAAAAAATAGCCACCAGAGCATTTGAATTTCTTTCAAACTATTTTTATGATGCTGAATTTGGAGGCTTATTCTGGAGTATTAATGCTGATAAAACTCCAAAAGATACTAAAAATCAGATTTATGCTTTAGCTTTTGCGATTTATGGACTATCAGAATATTACGTTATTTCTAAAGAGGAGAAGGCTCTGGAGATTGCCATAAATCTATATTTACAAATAGAAAGACACAGTTACGACTCCATCAATGGGGGCTACTTAGAAGCTTTTACACGAGAATGGAAACCTATTGCCGATTTGCGTCTTAGTGAGAAAGATGCCAACGAAAAAAAAACGATGAATACCCATTTGCATATCGTTGAAGCGTATGCAAATTTGTTTAAGGTTTGGAAAGACAAAAAGCTACAAAATGTTATTGTTGCGTTATTACAAACGATCGAGAAACATTTTATCAATGCTGAAACCGGTCATTTAAGATTGTTTTTTAATGAAGAATGGGTCGAAAAACCAGACGTGATCTCCTATGGACACGATATCGAAGCAGCCTGGCTTTTATTGCATTGTGCTGAAATTTCAGAAGATGAAACTTTAATTGCCAATTATAAAAAACACGCCATTCAAATGGCAGAAGTTACGCAGGAAGGTTTGGATACTGACGGAGGTTTATGGTATGAATTAGATCCGGAAAATAACGAATTGATTGCCGAAAAACATTGGTGGGTTCAGGCCGAAGCTTTAATAGGTTTTTATAACGCTTACCAATTAACCGGTGACGAAAAGTATTTAGACCTCGTTTTGAAAAACTGGGATTTTACAAAAAAATACATTTTAGATAAGCAAAACGGAGAATGGTTTTGGGGCGTTTATCGCGATTATTCCTTAATTGAAAAAGACAAAGCAGGTTTCTGGAAATGTCCTTATCATAACAGCCGCGCTTGTCTGGAACTTATTCAGAGAATAAAAGACTAAAACATGTATATCAAACTAGCTTTTAAAACAAATCAAAATGAAAAAACATCTTCTAAATATTCTTTTTTTAAGCTTATCTATTTTAACAATTTCAGGTTGTTCTTCTAATGACGAATCAGATCCGGAAGTTGTCGTTGATCCACCAGTTATAGTTGATACTGATCCGTTGACCACCGCAAATGCAGCATCTTATTTAGTTGATGCAAATGCAACAAAAGAAACCGTAGCTTTATTTTATAATTTAAAAAAACTAGCCAAAACTAAATTTGCTATTGGCCAGCAAGCAGCTTTTAATAGTTTTTACCAAGATGCAGGCGGAGATTCTGATATTAAAAAAAATACGGGTTATGATCCTGCTGTTTTAGGTTCAGACTTTATGTTTATTGCCGATAAAGCAAACAATAATCAAGTAGGTAACTGGTTTTATGGAGAGGAAATAAAAATTGTAGCTGATGTGAAACTTGCTTACGCCAAAGGCATGATTAATACGTTTAGCTGGCATTTAAGAGAACCTGCTAAAGAAGAAACTTTTTACACCTCCGAAATGACATCAGAACAAAAAGCAACTGCTTTTAAAAGTATTTTGCCTAACGGATCAAATCACGAATGGTACAAGAAAAAACTGGACAAAATTGCCAGTGTAGTTTCTAATTTAAAAGGTGCAAATGGCGAATTGATTCCGATTATTTTCAGGCCCTTTCATGAATTTGACGGAAGTTGGTTTTGGTGGGGAGCTAGTTTTTGCTCTCCTGATGAATACAAAACGGCTTATCAGTTTACGGTTGATTATTTGAAAAACACTAAAGGCGTTCATAATATTTTATACGCTTTTTCACCTGACAGATCTTTTACTACCCAAACTGATTATTTAAGTCGCTATCCGGGCGATAAATATGTAGATGTTTTAGGAATGGATAATTACGGAGATTTTGACAATCAAGGCTCAGCCGGAGCAAACATCGCTAATTCTAAATTAAAAATAATATCTGATTTGGCTAAAACCAAAGTAAAAATTACAGCTTTGGCCGAAACCGGTTATCAGGTTACCAGTACAAAACCTCCGGTTGCAGATTGGTTTTCTACCTATTTATACAGTGCTTTGACATCAAACAATATTGAAGTGAGTTATGTACTATTTTGGAATAATACCAAAGATGGTTATTGGGTTCCGAATGGCACAGTTTCGAACGCAAGTGATTTTAAAACATTTAGTTCAAAAACAAAATCGGCTTTGGTGAATTCTTTGCCGAAAATGTATGAATTGCCGAAGTAGGGTTTAATTTCACGCAGATTTGGCAGATTTTGACGGATTTGCACTAGTTTTATTCTCCATTTTTGTCATTCCGAGGAACGGGGAATCCCCACAAGAAGCTCGACAAAGATTGGCGATTCACTGGATGGAGTTACTTGTGGGGATTCCTCGTTCCTCGGAATGACAAACTGAACGAAATTGGAATTGATTAAAGAAATTGAACAAAAAAAAATTCTTAAAAACCGTAAACCCCTAGCCCCGATGGGAGGGAAAATCCTTTTGTGCCGGGGTTCGGCACAAAAGATTGGAAGGAACAGCGGGAAATAGCTCCTAAAAAACATAATAATGAAAAATACATTTTTAAAAACCCTCGGATTAGCTTTAATTTTTTCCTCAATGGCTTGTCAGGCGCAGGAAAGAATTACGGTGAAAGGAACGCAATTTTACAAAGGCGACAAACCATACGCATACATTGGGACAAATTATTGGTACGGAAGTTTGTTGGCTTCTAAAAAAATAGGCGATCGTAAAAGATTACTTCGCGAATTGGAGCTGATGCAGAAAAACGGCATAGATAATCTTCGAATTTTGGTTGGAGGCGATGGAGGAAAATATGATTTTACCGTTCGTCCAGCGTTGCAATATGAACAGGGAAAGTATGATGAAGATTTGCTTGACGGACTGGATTTCCTGATGAACGAAATGCGAAAACGTAAAATGTACGCTGTTTTGTATTTGACGAATAACTGGGAATGGTCGGGCGGAATGTCGCAATATTTGGAATGGAACGGCAAAGGTCCGGTTCCGGTACCTGGAATTGCGCCTAATACCTGGCCACAATTTATGGCGTATACGGAACAGTTTCACAGTTGCGAACCTTGTATGCAGGCTTTAGAAAATCATGTAAAATTTATTATGGGAAGAACGAATGCGTATTCTCATAAAAAATATACGGATGACAACACGATTATGGCGTGGCAGGTTGGAAATGAACCCCGCACTTTTACGCCAGAAAATGAAGCAAAATTCACCGTTTGGCTAAATAATATTGTCAATTTGATGGACAGTTTGGATAAAAATCATTTGATTTCGACAGGTTCTGAAGGATTGAACAGCTCGAATGATGACATTGGGATTTTTGAAAGAACGCATCAAAATCCGAATATTGATTATTTGACAATGCACATTTGGCCAAAAAACTGGAATTGGTTTAAAGCGGATAATGCTGAAAAAACGTTGCCAACGACTTTAGAAAATGCCGGGAAATATATTGACAAACATGTCGCTGTGGCCAATCATTTAAAACGCCCTATAATTATAGAAGAGTTTGGTTTGGGAAGAGAAAACGAAAGTTTATTACCAACAGCATCGGTTGCCAACAGAGATGTTTTTTACAATTATATTTTTGGTCGAGTTGCCGAAAGCGTTAAAAACAATGGACCGTTGCAAGGCGCCAATTTCTGGGGATTTGGCGGCGAAGGAAAAGCCATAAATGAAAGTGGAAAATGGAGTCCGGGCGATCCTTTAACAACGGATCCGCCACAAGAACCACAAGGATTGAATTCGGTTTTTTCTTCGGATAAATCTACTTTGGAGATTGTCAGGAATTATAATTTAAAATTAAAAAAATAAGTCCTTTTTTACCGTAGAGGCGCATAGCAGTGCTTCTAATGCATGGCGGAGACGCACTGCTGTGCGTCTCTACGATTATGCATATCTAAAAATTGTTACGATAATATCTTTTCAATCGCATTCAATTCATCTGATGTAAACTCTGTATTTTGCAAACAATCAATATTATTACACAATTGTTTTACAGAACTTGCTCCAATTAAAACCGATGTAATTCGTTTGTCTTTTTGAAGCCATGCTAAAGCCATTTGTGCCAAAGATTGATTTCTATTCTGAGCAATTTCATTCAGCTGAACTAACTTTTGAATTCTTTCTGCGGTAACTTCATTTTCCTTTAAATGCCCATTTGGATTGTGGGCTCTTGAGTTTTCCGGAATTCCGTTTAAATATTTATCTGTCAAAAGTCCTTGTGCCAAAGGCGAAAAGGCAATACAGCCTACTCCTTTCTCTTCCAGAACATCCAACAAACCATTCTCTACCCAACGTTCCAACATTGAATATTTCGCCTGGTGAATCAAACATGGCGTTCCCAGTTGTTTTAAAACATCAACTGCAACACGAGTCTGCTCCGCCGAGTAATTACTGATTCCGACGTACAATGCTTTTCCGCTTCTTACGGCATAATCTAAAGCCTGCATAGTTTCTTCAATTGGAGTTTCCGGATCTGGGCGGTGCGAATAGAAAATATCAACATAATCGACTTTCATTCTTTTTAAACTCTGATCTAAACTTGACAATAAGTATTTTCTTGAACCCCAGTCTCCGTAAGGTCCGTCCCACATCGTGTAGCCGGCTTTGGTTGAAATAATGATTTCATCACGCAAATTTCCCTGAAAATTGTGCCAAAGAATTTTACCAAAATTAGTTTCTGCAGAACCCGGAACTGGTCCGTAATTATTCGCCAAATCAAAATGAGTGATTCCTTTATCAAAAGCTTCCACAGCGATACTTTCGGCATTATCAAAATTATCTACGGATCCGAAGTTATGCCATAATCCTAAAGAAATTTCAGGTAACAGTAACCCGCTTTTTCCACATCTGTTATATTTCATTATATTGTTTTAAGGTTGTCGTTTAATAGGTTTTAAAGGTAAAAAAAACTTACGAAGTTTTGCCACAAAGACACTAAGACGCTAAGCTTTTTATTTAAAATAGAAATCGCCACGAATTCACGAATTTTTGAACAAATAATTCGTGAATTCGTGGCGAAAAAAAACTTTGTGTCTTAGCGTCTTTGTGGCAAAAAACTTCTAGCCTTTTATTTCAAAACCACTCTCCAAACCTTTATCAGAACTTCCTCCGACCATAATTTTAAAAGTTCCTTCCTCTACTAAATAATTCCCTTCGTTATCATAAAAACCAAGTTCTTTATCCGTTAAAGTAAAAGTCACAGTTTTAGTTTCTCCTTTTTTCAGGTTTACTAATTCGAAACCTTTTAATTCTTTTATTGGTCGAACAATACTAGCGAACTGGTCATGAATATACAATTGCACCACTTCTTTTCCGTCATAATTTCCTGAGTTGGTTACCTCAACTGTAACCTCAACTTTTTCTCCTTTTGCAAAAGAAGTTTTACTCAATTTCAGATTTTTATAATCGAATTTAGTGTAACTCAAACCAAAACCAAACGGAAACTGAGGCGTTTTCTCCACATCCATATAATGCGACCAAAACACGTTTTTATCGCTGTCAATTGGTCTTCCGGTGCTGTATTTGTTGTAATAAATTGGAACCTGTCCTACGTTTCTCGGAAACGACATTGGTAATTTCCCGCTCGGATTATAATCTCCGTATAAAACCTGCGCCACTGCATTACCTGTCTGAGTTCCCAAATGCCAGGCTTCTACAATTGCAGGAACATGTTCTGCAGCCCAAGGAATAGAAAGCGGACGACCGTTATTTAAAACCAAAACGACATTCGGATTTACTTTATAAATTTCCTCTAATAATTCTTGTTGTAAACCGGGCAAGTTAAGATCTGTTCTGCTGCGTCCTTCGCCACTCTGAAAACCATATTCTCCTAAAACCATTACCACAACATCGGCATTTTTTGCAACCGTTTTTGCAGCTTCAAATCCACTTTTGTCTGTTGTGTTGAAAACCGTTTCTGTTAAAAAAGTTGCTTTTTGTGACAACAAATCAACTCCTTTTTCAAAAGTTAATTGATTGTCTTTGTACTGCTGCATTCCTTCTAGAACCGAAACCGCAGTATTATCATCCGCCGCAATTCTCCAGCTTCCAAGCGGACTATTTTTATCATTTGCCAAAGCACCAATCAAGGCAATTTTCTGTCCTGATTTTTTCAGCGGAAGCAAATTCTTTTCGTTCTTTAATAATACAATCGACTTCTTCGCCATGTCCAAAACACCATCATTATTGGCCTTATTTCCAATCGTTGCTTTTTCACGTTTTTCATCGCAATATCTGTACGGATCATCAAATAATCCCAATTCAAATTTCACTCTCAAAATTCGGCGAACGGCATCGTCAACCAAAGCTTCTTTTACTTTTCCTTCTTTTACCAAACCAGTCAATTTTGCCACATATAAGTACGATTCCATATCCATATCAGAACCCGCATTTACCGCTTTTGCAGTTGCATCGGCTTCGTCTTTTGCATAACCGTGCGCAATCATTTCACGAATCGAAGCATAATCTGAAATCACAAAACCATCAAATTTCCATTTTCCTTTCAAAATATCTCTTTGTAAAAATGTATTTCCGGTTGCCGGAACGCCATTTAAAGTATTAAAAGAATTCATAAATGTTCGAACTCCAGCTTGTACAGTCGCTTCAAAAGGAGGCAAAACCGAGTTGTATAATTTAGAATTGCTGATATCTACAATATTATATTCTAATCCCGCTTCAACATAACCATACGCAGCAAAGTGTTTGGCACAAGCTGCAATGGTGTTTACTTTTGCCAAATCAGCAATAGTTTCTCCCTGAAAACCTTTTACTCTCGCAATGGCAATTTTACTCCCCAAATAAGGATCTTCACCCGCACCTTCCATCACACGTCCCCAGCGCGCATCGTTTGCCACATCGACATTCGGACCAAATGTCCAGTTAATTCCAGATGCTGAAGCTTCATCAGCCGCAATCGCCGCCGATTTTTTAATAGCCTCTAAATCCCAACTCGCTGCCTCTGCCAACGGAATCGGGCTTAACGTTTTATAGCCATGTATTACATCAAAACCAATAATCAGCGGAATTCCCAAACGGGTCTCTTCCACTGCAATTTTCTGCACCGCACGAACTTCTTTCACGCCACGAACCGTCAGCATCGATCCCACCCATCCTTTTCGCAAGTGTTCGTATTTTAATTCGGCAGTTCCGCCTTTTGGAGCGGGCCCAGTAACATCCCAAAAACCGTTATATTGATTCATTTGCCCCACTTTTTCCTCCAAAGTCATCAACGGTAAAAGCAAATCGATACGTTCTTCAATGGTTTTAGTTTTATCCAGATACGGCTTCTTTTGTGCATTCATATTTCCAGTAAACAGGGCGAAAACGCCAATAATTAGTAATTTTTTATTTTTCATGGTTAGATAGTGGTTTATATTTTGGGCGTGTCCCTCCGGGTCGGGCTTTCGGCTATATCTTTTGTTCCGTTCCACTTCACAAAAGGATACCGCCTCAATCCCTCACGCGATTTACGGTAAATGAGAATGTTGTTTTTTACTTATATAAAAAACTCTAAGCTTCCTCGCATTTTTTGTCATTCCGAGGAACGAGGAATCCCCGCGAGTAACTCCACACAGTGAATTGCCAATCTTTATAGAGCCACTTGTGGAGATTCCTCGTTCCTCGGAATGACATACTTTGTGTCTAAACTTTGCGGAACTTTTCCCGAAGCCTCGGGATCTCTTAGTGTGAAAAAAAATGCGCAAAAAATCTAAAATCTAAAATCTAAAATCTTGACTCTTGCCTCTATCTTCTATGTTCTATGTTCTATTCTCTAAAAAAATCAATCCGTAATAAAACAAGAAGCTGGCAAATTCACTTTATTAAACAAATCAGGCTGAATCGTATTTCCCCAGGCGAATCTCACTTTCGCTGGATTTGGAACTTTCTTGCTCATCAAAATCACTTTGTTATTTTTTATCGAAGCTTCTGCCGTATAAAAAACTCCATCGGCTCCAGCCAATTCAAATTGATTCGATGTTTTGTTTTTAAAATACAATCCGTCAGCATAATCGAAAGAAACGGCTACTTTGTTTTTTTCAATTTTAATGTTTTTAAAAAGTGGTCCGTTTACCAAATTGGAATTGACTTTATAAGTATAAGCCAAAGCCAAATTGGCCAAACGAATTCCGACATCTTTTTTATTCTTTGGATGAATATCAATCGTATCTGAAATATCGCTTGTTAGAACCATTCCGGTTTTCGGAACTTCATTTAATATTTTTCTTTGAGAATTTCTAACCGTAACATTCGAGAAGTTGTTGCTACCGGTTTTATAAGGTGCGATTTGGACGAAGTAGAAAGGGAATTCGTCCTGCCAGGCTTTTCTCCAGGAAGAGATTAAAGCCGATAATGTTTTGTCGTAAACCAAAGAACCTACATTCGATTCGCCCTGATACCAAAGCGTTCCCGCAATTTTAAATCCGATAAAAGGATAAATCATAGCATTGTAAGCACGTCCGGGTTGTCTTGGTCCGTATTCTTGTTCGTTTAGTTTTTTGGCATTTTCTAATAAAATGGGATCGTTCTGAACGACTTCTTCCGGCATCCAAATTTCCGCCGGAGTTCCGCCCCAATTGGATGAAATTAATCCAATTGGTACATTTTTTAAATCTTCACACAGGCGTTTGGCAAAGAAATAACCAATGGCACTGAAGTTTTTCATGGTTTCCGGAGTCGATTCCGTCCAGTTTCCAAGTAAATTATTTTGGGGTGTAGTTGCGGTTAATTTCGGAACGGTAAAAAAACGAATATTTGGATTCGTCGCATTTTTCATTTCTTCCTCGCCGTTGTCAATTCCCCAGCTTGCCGACATTTCCATATTAGATTGTCCGGCGCAAACCCAAACTTCTCCAATTAAAATATTTTTTAGAATAACTTCGTTGTATCCTTTTATAGAAATGGTATAAGGTCCGCCCGCTTCCGGCGTTTTGATATGGAGTTCCCATTGTGCCTGATTGTTGGCAACGACTTTATATTCCTGATTGTTCCAGCCTGAAACCAATTTAATTTCTTCCTTTGGATTAGCCCAACCCCAAATTTTTACTTCAGAATTGCGTTGCAAAACCATATTGTCGCCAAAAATATTCGGAAGGGAAACGTTTGCCATCATAGTACTGGAAATCATCAGAAAGAAAACAAACTTAAATATATTATTTTTCATTTAACAGCTTTTTTAAAAACGGGGCATACTGATCAGCCATTACTTTTTGATCTGCAACATCAGGATGCCCTAAACAGCCTTTTGGTGTCATGGGTTTGAATTTGAAAATCTTGATTTCCTTATGAGTATTATCTGCTGCAAAAGCTGCTTTAACCTTATTCAGGCAATCTTCAAAAACGATTCCTCTTTCGCCTCCAACCATCGGACTATTTGTAATTACAATTTGTGCTTTTGGGTTATGTTCGTAAAGCATTTTTATAAAATTAATGTAATTAGAAATGTACTTTTCGGCATTAAAAGGTAAACGTTCCTTTTTTCCGTCTCCACCAGAAAAATCATTTGTTCCTAGAGCAATGCTGATAATATTTGGCTGAAAAGCAAAATCATATTTGGGTTTTGAATGGTCTTTCGTCAAATACAAATTTTGATAAACCTCCGGCATAATGGCTTCCTCTTTATTCTCATCATTCCAATTGCGGTACATCCCGATTCCGGAAACGGAACTTACAAGATAATCAACGTCAATTTCTCTGGAAATCACCGGTCCATACGCATAATAACCATTATGATGGTCCATGTATTCTCCTTTATCACAATCAACCGAATCGCTCGCTGCCGCACAGGTTATAGAATCGCCTATATATTCGATTTTCTTTTTCTTTTTAGATGAAATTGAAGTCAGTTTTGCAGTTGTTCCGGCAAATAAAACATTACCGCTTTGCGCTTCTGTATTTTTGTATATTTCAAGATGATGCTCTTTTTTATTTGAAGTAACTTTTATCGGGAACGATTGTGCAGCGCCTTTTTCAATTTTAATTTTTCCTAAATATTTTCCGTCTAAAACTATAGCAACATAATTATGATGCTCGTACGAATCGACACTTTGTAGTTTAATTGAACATTCGTTTCCAGTGAAATTAAACGAAACTGAGGAAGCCGTTCCAATCAAAACAACATTGTCATTTTGAAGTTTTTCAATTCGGCCAGCATATAAAAAAGTTGTTTTATTCTGCGAAATCGAAAGGGTCGAAATCAACAAAAACAAAATTAAAAACGAAAATTTTCTGATAAACATAATTTATTGGTTAAATAGAAATAGTATTCACAAATATATTTGAAATGAACAAGTCAGAAAGATACTAAAACGTCAAAATGCAATAAAAAAACACCACATAAATACATCAAATCGTTCTTTTTTATTCTTTATTCTTACAAATTCATCTTAAGCACTTCTTTGCTAGTTAAAAAGAAGCTATCTTTATAAAAACCTACATTCAAAAAAAATGAAATCATTCTTTTACATCTCTATATTCTCAACAGTCGTATTATGTTCTTGTTTTACTTCAAAAGAAGAACCTAAAACAGAAACATTTCAACTACAAAAAACCGATAGGGATATCGCCAGGGATTCTATTGCAACTTATGCTAAAAAATACATGGGAACGCCTTATGTATATGCAGGAAATGATCCTAAAACAGGATTTGACTGCTCCGGATTTATTAGTTATGTCTATCATCATTTTAATGTTGACTTACCCAGAAGTTCAGGCATGTACAAAAATTTAGGCAAGGCTTTAAAACCGGAAGATTTTAAGGTGGGAGATATTTTAGTTTTTTACGGATACAAAGACAATACGATTATTGGCCATCTCGGTATTATCTGCGAAGCGAACGGAATGCAATCTAAATTTATTCATGCTTCATCCGGAAAAGTAAACAGCGTTACGATTACTTCTCTTGATACAGAACATTATACCAATCGTTTTTATAAATGTATTGATGTTTTGAGCAAATAAGTTTTTTTAGCCACGAATTACACGAATTTCAACTAATTTTTTTTTCACGCAGATTTAAAAAGATTTAAGCAGATGTGCGCAGATTTATTTATGTGAAAGCTTAAAAAAATCTAATTAAATCTGCTCAAATCTGCCAAATCTGCGTGAAATTTTTTGGATAATCTTTTACTCCTCTGTCAATAATTTGATCAGACTTTCATCTCTTTGATATACGTCTTTGTAGAAATTTAGTTCGCCTTTACGGTCTACCCAAGCAGTAAAGTAACCGATATATACGGGAACTTTCTTTTTTAAACTCACCCAATTTTCTTTTCCTGCGTGCATTGCTTTATCAATTCTTGCTGGAGTCCAGGTTGGATCTTGTTTTAAAAGTTCAATAGCCAATTCTCTTGGTTTCCCTACGCGAACGCAACCGTGGCTAAAAGCTCTGTTTTCTCTTTCGAATAAACTTTTTGCAGGCGTGTCATGTAGATAAATGTTATTTGAATTCGGAAATAAAAACTTCACCAAACCAAGTGAATTATTTTTCCCTGGTACCTGACGAACGGCACCATTGTTCCATTCCAGGTTTTTCTGCGCCAAATAATTCTTGTTTTTGGCCATTCCGGGTTTGATTTCTTTGTTGATAATACTTGTGGGAACATTCCAATACGGACTAAAAACAATATTATTCATCATTCCGCTGAAAATAACGGTTTTGGTCATCGCTTTTCCAACCACAACTGGTGATACAAAAGCAATTTCATGATCGCGAATCAAATACAATCTAAACTCCGGAATATTAACTTCGATGTATTCTTTACCTTTTTCCAGTTGCGGATCAATCCATCTACAACGTTCCATATTGGCAATAATCGTTTTGATTCGGTCTGAAACCGGAATATTTAACTCGTCGATATGTTCTTTTAAAATTATATTTTTTGGTGTTAATCCGTGATGTATTTCGTAGTTTTTTATTGCTTTTATCAAAGTACTATCACACACATTACTTTTGTCATTTTCTTTTAGCTCTCCGGTAATATAAAGTCTTTCTCTAATTTGACCAATAGCGCCAACAGAATCTCCAATTTTAAAGTTTTTAAAATCCTCGCCAACCTCAACAGTTTTCCATCCTCCTTTTTTCTCTATTTCTCTGTATTGATGCAGTGCATCGCGAAGCTTGTAATATTGACTGAACATTTTGCTCTTCTTGTCATCGCTGATGGTGGCCTTCTCATGAATTGAATCTGAAAAAACTTTATAATCAAGTTTCTTTCTGGGTAAAAGCCATTCTAATTTTGCTACTGTTTTTTCATCTGCACCAGAGATTTTCTGAACATAATAAAAATACAAGTTTGAAATCATCAAATCGGTATCAATCTTTGACAATTTATTTTCAGCAATATTATCAAAAACAGCATTGATTTTTTCGTTGTACGGAAAATTGGCACTCAAACCTTCTGTTTCCAATCCTTTGTATTTATTGAATAACGTATTTCCAAATTCCACAACGCCTTTATTGTCCAACCACAATTGAGTAGATTTTTTTTCTTTGTATAAATCTAAAACCTTAGTTTGGAATTTAACCAACTTCGGATAAGATTCATAAAATTTAGAAACAGCAACGCTGTCAATATGAAGTTTTAATTCCGGCACTACTTTTTCTGAAGTCTTCTTTAAATCATCTTTTTTTTCTGACTTAGAATTACATGAAAAAACTAAAAACAGAACAATAACAACGACAGGCGAATAGAAAATTTTCATAATAATATTTTTAATAAAAATAAAAAAGTTTTAATGAAAACAAACCGTTTCCGGGAAAAATAATATTGCCTTTACAAAGCAAAATTTCCGTCTTAATTCAGCTTCGGTAAAAGGCATAAAAAAAACTCCAAATACATTACATATTTGGAGTTTTTCCCTTTATAAATCAACCTTTATTTTAGATTACCGTTCCTTTAAGGGTAAGAATTTTTGGAGTCGTTTCGGCACTTGTTGTAACCGTTACTGTTTTTGTAAAAGCACCTTTGTTTGCTGCATTATAAGTAGCTGTAACTTTAGCTGTTTTACCAGGTAAAATTGGTTCTTTAGTATAATCTGTTGCAGTACAACCGCAAGATCCTTGCACATTTGTAATTACAACTGCTGTTTTTCCTGTGTTTTTAAATTCATACACAATTGCTTTTGGCGTTCCTTGTGGAATTTGTCCTACATCAATTGTTTCAGCTTTCCAGGCAATTGTTGCAGCCGTTGTTTCAATCTTAGAAGCAATTACTTTTGCAGGTACAATTGCTGAAAAAGACATTAGGCCTAAAGCCAAAGCCAACATTGAGATTTTCATAATTTTCATAGTTATTATATTTAATGGTTATTAGTTCTAAATTTATATTTCAAAAGTACTTCAGACAAAAGCAAATCGCTGTTAACCGGTTTCAAATCTTTGTTAACGACTTGTTAATCGCTTTTTTTCACTATAATTTTCATTAATATTACATTCTAAAAAACACACTTTTCTTGAAAATAAATAAACTTAATAGTATTATCCTCTTAGGATTGATCGCCATTATCAGCATATTGGTGGCGCAATTGCTTTGGACCAAAGAGGCTTTTACATTGGAACAAAAAAAACTAAGTCAAAAGGCCAATATTGCTTTACTGGAAGTAGCCAGAAAATTATACGATGGAAAAGATCATGAACCATCGTGTCAAAATCCTGTTCGAAAAATTTCTAATGATTATTATATCGTAAACATCGAAAATGCTTTTGAGCCAGATATTTTGGAATTCTATTTAAGATCAGAATTCAAGAAAATGCATATTACAACCGATTTTGAATATGCGGTGTACAATTGCCAAAGCGACGAAATGGTTTACGGAAAATACATTTCATCCTCTGAAAAAGGAAAAGCAAAAAAAGCAGTTTCCTTTCCAAAACATAAAGATCTTGTTTATTATTTTGCAGTTCGTTTCCCTAATGAAACCACTTATTTATTCAGTTCGATGCGTTTCTGGTTTATCCTTTCGATTGCATTAATTTTGATTTTATTGATTTATGTCTATTCTATTTTTACGCTTTTACAGCAAAAGAAATATTCTGAATTGCAAAGGGATTTCATCAATAATATGACGCATGAATTCAAAACACCGTTGTCATCCATTTTAATTGCTTCCAAATATTTGATTGAACAAAATCCAATTAAAGAAGATAAGAAACTTCATACTTATACGGATATTATAATCAATCAAAGCAATAAACTCAACAGTCATATTGAACAGATTTTAAATATTTCGAAAGCAGATTATTCGCCTTTGGAACTAAAAAAAGAAACGCTCTTAATTGTTCCGATTATTGAAGAAACGATTGAAAATATTCAGATGAAATATCCTGAAGCCACAATTAAAATCGATAGTACTTCAGCAGAATATTATATTGAAACAGATGTTTTTCATTTTAGCAATTTAGTTTACAATTTGCTTGACAATGCTGTAAAATATTGTTCTGAAAAACCTGATATTACGATTCGGATTTCAGTAGAAAATCAAATTTTGAAACTCGCTTTTATTGATAATGGAATCGGAATTTCTCCTAAAAACATTTCACTTATCTTTGATAAGTTTTATCGCGCTCAAAATGAAAAAAGTAATGAAGTAAATGGCTTTGGACTTGGATTATATTACGTCAAAGAAATCTGCAATCTTCAAAACTGGAAAATAAAAGCCGAAAATAACTCCGAAAAAGGCATCACTATAACTTTGTCAATTCCTTATAAAAAATGAAACAATTCAGAATACTTTATACCGAAGACGATGAAACCTTAGCGTTTTTAACCAAAGACAATCTGGAACAAAATAACTACGAAGTTATTCATTGTCCCGACGGAAAACTGGGTTTGGAAACCTTTAAAAAAGAAAGTTTTGACATCTGTATATTCGATATTATGATGCCGAAAATGGATGGTTTTGAATTAGCAACTGAAATTAGAAAAGCCAATACCGACATTCCGATTATTTTTCTTTCTGCCAAAACTTTAAAAGAAGATCGTATTAAAGGATTACGTTTGGGTGCTGATGATTATTTGGTTAAGCCATTTAGTATTGAAGAATTACTTTTGAAAATCGAAATTTTCTTAAAGCGCTCGCAGAAAAATATTCCGGTTGAAAAAGCGGTTTATGAAATTGGAAAATACCAGTTTGATACCAAAAATTTTATTCTTTTTAATGAAAATGAAAAAATTGGTCTCACGCAACGCGAAGCTGAATTATTGAAGTTATTTCTCGATAATAAAAATTCGGTTTTAAAAAGAGAACAGATTTTGACCTCACTGTGGGGAACCGATGATTATTTTATGGGAAGAAGTCTGGATGTTTTTATTTCGCGACTGCGCAAAATCCTGGCAAATGAAAACGGAATCTCGATAGAAAATCTGCATGGAATTGGATTCAGATTTTCGATCATATAATTACTTGAAGCTGAAAATTTTGAATCGTAAATAATAACAATTCTTTTAAAAATAAAGAATAATCTGTAAATTAAATTTGAAAAATCTTTGTATTTTTAAGTTCTAATTTTCCACGATATGAAATTACATCATTTACGTAACGCTACTTTAGTTATTGAAACGGAGCAACATGTGATTTTAGTTGACCCGATGCTTGGAAAAAGAAAAACGATTCCGCCCTTTACCATCTTTCGTTATAGCCCTCATAGAAATCCTTTGGTTTCTTTGCCAAAAAACAGTCGGGAAATTTTAAGCAAGGTAACTCATTGCCTTATTACACATTTACATCCGGATCACATCGATAAAGCTGGCGAAGTTTTTTTAAGACGAAAAAGCATTCCGGTAATCTGCAGTGTGCAAATTGAAAAAGAATTAACTAAAAGAGGTTTAAACATCGCTCAAACTTTAAAGTATTGGGAACCTCAACCTTTTCTGGACGGAAAAATAACTGGAATTCCTGCCATTCATGGTTACGGATTTATCGCAAAATTCATGGGAAATGTAATGGGCTTTTTTATTGAATTGGCCAATGAAAAATCTATTTATATAAGTTCAGATACCGTTTTCACGGAACATGTACAAAAAGTTTTGGTTGAATTCAAACCAGACATTTCAACCGTTGCCTGCGGAACGGCGAGATTGGATATTGGCCAGCCTTTATTAATGCGAATGAACGATATTTTGAAGTTCACGGCATTGGCACCTGGGAAAGTTTTTGCGAATCATTTAGAAGCTTTGAATCATTGTCCTACAACTAGAGAGCAGTTGAAAAATGCTTTATTAGAAAATGATCTTTTGTCTAAAACGGCTGTTCCTGCTGATGGGACTTTTGTGGAGTATTGAATTTTTATACTCTTTGCTTGCTAATCTTTGGCGAGTTACTTGCGGGGATTACTTCGCTAGTTCGCTATCGCTCGTGTCCTTCTCCGTTGGAATGACATACTGGACGGATAATGTAAATTTTGATAACCTTTGTCGAGTTACTCGCGGGGATTCCTCGTTCCTCGGAATGACAAACTGGACGTAAACACTTGATTTAAATTATTGACAAAGTAACCACAAAGTATGTCATTCCGAGGAACGAGGAATCCCCGCAAGTAGCTCCGTAATCCTATTCAAATAAGTAATTCAAAAACTCAAAGTCAGGATTAATTGTCTTTATTAATTCTATTTTTTTCTCTCTTCTCCAGCCCTTAATTTCCTTTTCTCTAGCAATTGCTTCATGAATCCAAGTAAACTTTTCATAATACAATAAAAATTCAACATTATACTTTGAGGCAAATGTTTTATTCTTTAATAAAATATTCTCCTGATGCTGACTTAATCTTTTCCGTAAATTATTAGTAACTCCTGTATAGAAAACAGATTTAGGTTTATTCGTTAAAATATAAATATAGTAAGTATGAAAGCCTTCTTGAAATAGCATAATTTAGTAAGATTCTTTTTTTAATAAAAATAAGAAAAATCCTAAAATAAATTATAATACTAACAACCCAAACTCTCGTAAAGTATTAATTGGCTTTGAATACCAAAACAATTCGAAATCATCCAATTGCGTTTCAAAATCAGTTTTTACTTCCTGAAAAGTATAATTCTTAGCGTTTGAAATCGAGATTTTACTCAAAATTTCGACTAGCCATTCACCTTCATTTTTATTGGTCTGAAGGTTGAAACTTTCCTTTTTATCATGAAAAGTAAAACTCATCATTTCCCAGGAATTTCCTTTTTTTGATTTTGTGAAATGTTCTACTGAAGGTTTTCCGCCAAGCCAAACTACTTTTGCATTTGGTTTTGTATTGAAATCATTACCTTCTTCAAGGGCATTAAAGATAAAATCGGGATCAATTTTAGTTTTTGGGATTTTAAAATCGAACCAATCTTGCAGTTCGTAGTCGAAACAGATTCCATGCATGAAATTAAAAAGGGATTTCTTTAATCCGAAACTGAATTTATCGTGGTTGATTCCTGTAGAATCTGTGTAATCAATATCGTTATTAGCGAAAGTTCCAATGGCTTCTGTTGCTTTTGTAACGCCAAATTTCTCTGGATACAAGCCAACAGGGCTATGAGCAGTCATTGCAAATTGATGCCAAAAACCAGACTGCAGAATTCCGGCTTCAAACAATTGACGCACCATTTCGAGACTGTCAACTGTTTCCTGGATGGTTTGCGTTGGATATCCGTACATTAAATACGCGTGAACCATGATTCCGGCTTCCGTAAAATTGCGGGTTACTTTTGCTACTTGTTCAACTGTAACGCCTTTGTCAATTAATTTTAATAATCGGTCTGAAGCTACTTCTAAACCACCTGAAACGGCAATACAACCAGAAGCTTTTAAGAGCAAACATAAATCTTTCGAAAAGCTTTTCTCAAAACGAATATTTGTCCACCAGGTTACGGCTAATTTTCTACGTAAAATTTCTAATGCTAATGCACGCATCAAAGCTGGCGGTGCTGCTTCATCAACAAAATGAAAACCATTTTGACCCGTTTGAAGCATCATTTCCTCCATTCTGTCACACAACAAATTGGCCGCAACTGGTTCGTAAACTTTGATATAATCTAATGAAATATCACAGAAAGTACATTTTCCCCAATAACAGCCGTGTGCCATCGTGAGTTTGTTCCAACGGCCGTCGCTCCACATTCTGTGCATTGGATTTACGATTTCGATAACCGAAATGTATTTATCCAAAGGCAAATCAGAATAATCCGGAGTTCCCACCTGTGCTTGTTTATAATCGTGTTTTAGAGAATTGTTTTTGTAGACCACTTCTCCATTTTCCAAAAGAAAAGTTCTTTTATAGGAATCAGAGTTTGGATTTTCTAAATTGAAAATTAATTCTTCAATTGGAACTTCTCCGTCATCCAAAGTAATAAAATCGAAGAACTCAAAAACACGTTTATCAGAAAGGGAACGCAATTCGGTATTTGGGAAACCGCCACCCATTGAAATCTTAATTTCAGGATAATTTTGTTTTACCCATTGTGCGCAACGAAACGCGCTATATAAATTCCCCGGAAAGGGAACAGAAATTAAAAATAATGTTGGTTTTACCGCTTCAATCTTAGCTTTCAAAAGTGAAATTAAAATTGAATCTATATAGGTTGGTTCTTGCTGTAAAGCTTCATAAAGTTGATCAAAAGAATTCGCACTTCGGCCTAAACGTTCGGCATATCGGCTAAAGCCAAAATTTTCATCAACACATTCTACAATAAAATCCGAAATATCTTCCAGGTATAAAGTTGCTAAATGTTTTGCTTTATCCTGTGTTCCCATTGTTCCGAATGCCCAATCCAATTCTTCCAATTGAGCAAAACGAGAAGCTTCTGGTAAAAAATCTTCCTGACAAATCTGTAATGCTAGTGTTGGATTTTTTCCCTGCAAAAACTGAATTACGGCATCAATAGTTTTGATGTATTCATCTTGTAAAGCAAAAATACGTTTTGAATTATCGGAGATTTCAAAACCTGAAACCTGAAACTTGAAACCTGAAACATCAAACAAATCTATAAGTCCTTTCTTCGAAAACAATTCCAAAATCACATCAATACCCAAATCAGCCTGAACCGATTCGATATTTTTGGTGTTTAGAAATCCTTTTATATAAGCTGTTGCCGGGTATGGCGTATTCAGCTGTGTAAAAGGAGGCGTGATAATAAAAAGCTTTGTTTTCAAAAGAAATGTTTTTGCAAAAATAAGGGATATTTAGAGACTTTCTAGGAAAAGATTGACGAGGGTAATTTTAGTTTTATTTTGTAGATATTTAATTACATTTGTTGCAATCCAAATTTTTCAAATGAAGCATACATTACTTTTGTTTTTTTTAATAATTACTATTCAAACTTTTTCACAAAGTAAAAACCAATCTATTGGTTTTAAAGAAAATAAAGGTCAGATTATTGATCAAAAAGGAAAACCAAATATATCGGTAAAATATCTCTTAAATTCTAATGGACTAAATGTCCAGTTAAAGAAAAATGGATTTTCGTATGATGTTTATGAAGTCAAAAAAACACCTTCAAAAAATCCAAGAAATGAAAGAGAACTTTCTTCGAACCTTCCAAAAAATCAAAAAGAAGAACAGCCTGACTTTAATCTTGAATACACTTTTCATCGAATTGATATTGACTTTTTAAACTCCAATTCTAAAGTTGAATTTATTACGGATCAGAAATCAAATGATTTTGACAATTATTACAATGTTCCTAATAAGCCTGAGGGAATTACAGGTGTTCACCAATACAAACAAATTACTTACAAAAATATCTATCCCAATGTTGATGTTGTATTTTCAATTCCGAAAGATCCGCAAAAAACGGTTGAATATAATTTTGTAGTTCATCCAAAAGGAAAAATCTCTGATATTCAATTAAAATTTAGTGGTGCTGAAACTGATTTGGTTGATAACAAAATCCAAATAAATGTCCGTTTTGGAAAAATGGAAGAAACATTGCCTGCGAGCTGGATCGAAGATGGATCAAGTAAAAAGGAAATTGCGGTTGGGTATAGAAAGATTAAGAAGGATGTCTACGGGTTTGATTCAGCTCATTCAGTTGATGGAAAGACGATTGTAATTGATCCGGTGCCAACGAGACTTTGGGGGACTTACTATGGAGGAGAAAATATTGAATCCTCTACTGCAATTACAACTAAAGATGGTTTTGTTTATTTGGCAGGTATTACTTATAGTGATAATAATATAGCATCATCAGGTGCATATCAAACTACAAATTTATCTACTTGGGATTATGATGCGTTTTTTGCTAAATTTAATTCTGATGGAACTAGAGTTTGGGGAACATTTTTTGGAGGCACTCATGCGGACTTAATAAATAAAATTAAATTATCCAGTCTTAATAATATTTATATTGCGGGAACAACTTTGAGTAGGACCAATATTTCAACTGTTGGAAGTCATCAATCAAATCCAGGATCTACACAATGGAATTCTTATGATGGCTTTTTAGCCAAGTTTAACAATAATGGAATACTTCAATGGGCAACTTATTATGGTGAGGAAGGTTATGATATAATCAATGGCTTAACTATTAATACAGATGAATCCATTTTCGTTTCTGGAGAAACAAAAAGCGATAAAAATATTGCTACTGAAAATTCTTTTCAACCATTATTAATTATTAGTCCATTACCTAGTGGTTCAGCTTCTTCAGATGCATTTATTGCAAAATTTGATTCTAGCGGAGTACGCCAATGGGGCACTTATATAGGAGGAAATGGAGATGACTTAATTACTGATTCTCAATTAGATTCCAATGGTAACATTTATTTTTTGGGAATAACTGACAGCAATAATAACATTTCGACACCTCTTTCTTACCAACAAAGCATTTCAAGTTCTCAGATGGATGGTTTTTTAGTTAAGTTTGATGTTGACGGAAATCGTATTTTCGGAACATATATTGGAGGAAATAAATTAGATTATTTTCATAATCTAGGAATAGATTATGAAAATAATCTTTACTGTTTTGGAGAAACAGAAAGCGATTTAAATATTAGCACTACAGGTGTATTTCAAGAAAATTTTACTGAAAATACATTAAGAAGAAGCGGCTGTATTTTTAAGCTAAATCCTGATGGTCGAAAAATCTGGGGAAGTTATTTCTTTCCTGAAGTACTGGGTGGATCTGTAAAAGCAAATGGTACTATTTATTTCACTGGAAGAGCTGAAAATGGTTTTCAATCCACAATTGATAGTTATCAAGAATTTAAAAATACGGGAACAGATTCCTATTTGGTAAAATTCAACACTAATGGTCAAAGAGAATGGGCGACTTATGTTGGTGGAGAAATGGCAGATAATGCATTGCTAACAGAAGTAGAAAATAATTCAAACATATATCTGGCGGGAACCACACAAAGTAAAACTAATATTGCCACATTAAATACATTTCAACCAAATCTATATCCCGATACTAATAGTTATACATTTAATACAGGGGATGCTTTTTTGATAAAATTTCAAGAGTGTCTTTCTAATCCATCAGCTTCCAGCAATTCTCCAGTCTGTACTGGAAGAACATTAGAGCTTAAAGCTTCAGGAGGAACCAATTATTCATGGACTGGACCAAACGGTTTTACATCAACAGATCAAAATCCGACAATTATAAATGCAACTACACTTAATAGCGGAGAATATAACTGCCTAATTACAGGAACTAGCGGTTGTGATGACACCAAAAAAGTCAATGTTGTTATTGGAGATATTGAAGGTCCTATACCTGATGTAGCAAGTCTTTCACCAATAACTGGTGATTGCCATACCACAATAACTGTAATTCCGACTGCAACAGACGCATGTGCCGGTGCAATTACTGGTTCTACTTCAAATCCCTTATCCTATAATTTACCCGGAACTTATACCATTGTATGGAAATATGATGACGGGAATGGCAATATTTCACAGCAAAATCAAACTGTTACTATAACAAGCCAGCCAGTTCCAACTACGATTACGCCCCAAGCCTTTTGCATCCAACAAAATGCGACTTTAGACGATATTGAAATCGTGGGGCAAAGTATAAAATGGTACAATGCTCAATCAACTGGGACACTTTTACCAAATACAACATTACTTCAAAATGGAATAACTTATTACGCTTCACAAACCATAAACGGTTGCGAAAGTGAAAGAACCCCTGTGACAATAAACATTCAAAATACGCTTCCTCCAACAGGAAGTGCAAATCAGCCTTTTTGTTCAGCACAAAATCCAACGATTGCAAATCTTGATGTTACAGGAAATTCAATAAAATGGTATGACGCATTAAACGGTAGCTCTCTGTTACCAGAAACTACAAGTCTTGTTGATGGAAAAACCTATTATGCTTCGCAAACTGTCAATGCTTGTGAAAGTCCAAGATTTGGAATAACTGTTTCAATTGTAAATACACCATCTGCTCCTATATTATCTGGACAAACAGAATTCTGTAAAACCGAAAACGCAACACTAGATAACATCCAAATAACAGGACAGAATCTAAAATGGTATGATACCAGTTTTTCTGCTGCTGTTTTACCAAATACTACTTTACTAGAAGACAATAAAACATACTATGTCTCACAAACTGTGGGATGTGAAAGTGACAGAACTCCAATTTTAGTTCGTGTTTATGATACAGCATTACCAACAGGAAGTACTTCTAAACAATTTTGTATTGATGAAAACGCAACACTTGCTTCTATTGGTATTATTGGAACTAACCTTAAATGGTACAACTCGGCAATAAATGGATCTAATTTACCGGAGGCAACTTTATTGCAAAATGCTACTTATTACGTAAGTCAAACCTTAAACAGTTGCGAAAGTAAAAGATTTGCTATTAAGGTGGAAATTCAAGATACACAAAACCCAATCGCAGATTCGCCACAAAGATTTTGTATTCAAAAGAATGCTTTAATTAGTGATATAGATATTAAAGGAGAAAACATAAATTGGTTTGAGAATGCGTCTTCTTATATTAGTTTATCTGCATCAACTCCTCTCGAAAACGGAATTACCTATTATGCTTCTCAAACGATAAACAGTTGCGAAAGTGATAGAATTCCGATTACAATTCAAATTCTTGAAGCAACGAACGGCGACTGTATTAATTTTGTTGACGAACTTCCTTATTCAAAATTCTTTACACCAAACGGAGACACCTTTCACGACACCTGGACAATTGATTTTGCTTATTTAGCTCCTAACACCGCAATAAGAATATTTGATCGCTACGGAAAATTCATTAAAGAACTTCATAAGGACATGGCTTGGGATGGAACTTATTTAGGAACGCAGGAACCAACAGCAGATTATTGGTTTACTGTTACAAGATTAAACGGAACAGAATTTAGAGGACATTTTAGTTTGAAACGATAAGAATTATAAATAAGAAAGCCTTTAAAAAATTAAAGGCTTTCTTATTTATAATCACTTTTATTTCGTTTGTACCAAAAGCCAATTTGAAATTTCTTCTAATGCAATTGGAGAAAACGTTTGTTCAATTGTTTCATATTCGCTTGGTGCACCTGTTTGACATTCCTGAAATAAATGATTCAAATTTGGTAATATTTTTGTTGTTACTTTCTTATTACCACTATTTATAAGAGTCTTTTTAATAGCCTCCAAATTAACTTCAGCAGGAACTTGTAAATCTTTGCTTCCATTCAATGCTAAAACAGGACATTTTACTTTTTCTAAAAAGGGAACCGGGTCTAGCTTTATAAAATTATACCACCAGGTATTTGTAACTTGTGCTATTATTAATTCCACATCAGCATCCTTTGACGGATCATTATATTGTGTTTTTAAATAACTACTGATATTATTTTTTAAGTTTCCATCATTTACAGTAGAGGCAATAATAAGATCGTAGGCACCTTTAAAGATTTCTTTCTCTTTTTGAATTTCAACTTCAGGCATTCCGCTTTGTCTTTTTATCAATTCATTTTGCAAAAGCAATATTTTATCACCACGAAGTCCCGGTCCGGCCAGTAAAACAATAAAATTAATGTCCTTTGAATTTCCTGCTACCATTGGAGCTATTAAACCACCTTCGCTATGCCCAATTAAACCAATTTTCTTTTTATTGATTTCAGTACGGGTTTTTAAATAATCAACTCCTGCCTGTATATCACTTGCAAAATCTACTGTAGTAGATGTATTAGTATTACCTGTAGATTCGCCAACTCCACGATCATCTAAACGCAAAACTGCAATTCCTTTTTTAGTCAAATAATCAGATAAAACTAAGAATGGTTTATGTCCAAATATTTCTTCATCTCTATTTTCCGCTCCACTTCCTGTGATTAAAATTACAGTTGGAAAATTTCCTTCTTTTTTAGGGAGTGATAATGTTCCTGCCAAAGTAATATTAGCCGTTTTGTTGAGAAATTTTACATCTTCAGTATAATACGGATATGGCTTTTTAGGTTCTTGCGGCCTTGAAAAAACTTGCTTTTGAACAATTTCTTTAGACAAATTAACTTCAAAAGATTGTCCATTTTGGGTAAGTTTACCAACAATAATATTGTCTTTATTCAGAGTTCCTTCATACGAACCATTAATTACAGGAATTTCTAATTTTAAAATAGAATTTTCAAAAGTTGTTGCTGCCACCAGAATTCCGTTCGCATTTTGATCCGGACTATCCACAGTAGAAACATATCCAGTTTCTGTTTTACTAATATTGGCAACAATTCTTAGCTGAGCTCCCGGAACTTTCAAAAGACCATTCCATTGACCTTCAATTTCTTGCCCTATTGCTAAAGAGGAAGCTAAAATTGTTATTATAATAAGTATTGCTTTTTTCATTTGATTTAAAAATTATTGAATAAAATTAAATTGATTTTTGATCTCTTTTTTGAATTTCCTTAAACTTGATAAAAGAATAAAGTACAGGAATTAGTGCCATAATAATTATAACAAAAACAAATGCGTTGGCAAATGCATTACTCAGAAGCAGTCCACCCAGTACCAGAATCAACCCGCCGGCAACCCAAAGTTTACCAGCAAACAAATGTGTGGCTTTCCATACTTCACCATTTTCCAATGTCCAGGGTGTACGTATTCCGATAAAATAATTAGGCTGAATTACTTTAAAATAATTCCCTAGAATTATAAAGAATGTCCCTAATAATGCAAAAACCAGATTCGGGTTATTTATTGACTTTTCTTTGGCTGTGTAAAGAACAAGCAAAGCAATAAGAGACATAAAAAGGACTAAAATAAATTTCAATTGATAAAATTTCCCTCCCATTAAAGAAATCCTGTTTTTAGGATCTATTAGTGGAATAACCGTCATTAGCACATAAATTAGAACTGGCAATAAAAACAGTATAATAATAAGTGAAAACTTATCTCCCCACCTGTCAATTTCTCCTTTGTAATTCCAATGTACAGGAACTTTTTCAGGAAGGCTGTTCCAAATAATAGCTAAATAGACAAAAGGAGTAAGAACAATTCCAATTATTGGAAGTTCCTTTTTCAATTCTAAATTCATTTTTTATTTTTTAAAGGTTAGTATCCATTGCAAGACATCTTCCATAATGGTGGTATTAATGGAGTAAATGATGAATTGCCCATTTTTTTCAGAAGTAATTAAATCGGCACGTTTTAAAATATCTAAGTGATGCGAGATACTCGGTTTTGAAATATTAAAAGCATCAGCAATTTCTCCCGCAGATAAGTCTTTCTCTTTCAGTAGTTCCAGAATCTCTCTTCGGGTGGCGTCATTTAATGCTTTAAAAATATCGTTCATCATTTATATATTTAGACAAATATCTAAATACTTTTCTAATCCACAAAAAAAATGGACAACAATTTAAATTGTTGCCCATTCTATAAGGGTTTAAGAGTTGATTTTAAAATTGATGCACTTTCTTAGAAATCACTAAAAATGAGACTAACGAAATTAAAGCAGCAGCGGTCAAATAAAATCCTACATAGCTTAATCCGTAAGTACTCGCCAACCAGATCGCAATCATAGGTGCAAATGCAGCTCCTAAAATTCCAGCCAGATTAAATGTCAAAGAAGCACCAGAATAACGAACTGTGGTAGGAAACAATTCTGATAAGAAAGTCCCTAAAGGCCCATAAGTAAATCCCATCAAAGACATTCCCATACAAACAAAAGCGGTTACTAAAACCGGATTTCCTGAATTAAGAAAGTACGAGAAGAAAAATCCGAAAACGGCAATGGCAGCTGTAGTAATAATTAATATTTTTCGTCGGCCAATTTTATCAGCAACCAAAGCAGAAATTGGAATAAAAAAGGCAAAAAACAAAACCGAAAGCAATTGTATTAGCAACGCATCTCTTTTTGTAAAACCTAAGTCAGAAGTGGCCCAACTCAATGTAAAAACCGTCATTAAATAAAAAACCAAAAAGGTCGTCACAGCTGATAATGTTCCAAAAATCAATTGATTCTTGTATGATTTCAACAAAGTTAAAAACGGAATTCTAACTTCTTTCTGCTCTTCTTTAGAATTCTCAAAAGCAGGAGTTTCACTAATTTTTAGACGAATATAAAATCCAACAATTACTAACAGCGAACTAGCCAGAAATGGAATTCTCCACCCATAATCCATAAAGGCTTCACTGGTCATACTATCAGTTAATATTAAAAAAGTACCGCCTGAAAGTAACAATCCGATTGGCGCTCCCAATTGTGGAAACATTCCGTACCATGCACGTTTATGTGGTGGCGCATTTTCGATAGCTAATAAAACGGCTCCTCCCCATTCTCCTCCTAGACCAACTCCTTGTCCAAATCGACATAACATCAATAAAATGGGTGCCGCGATTCCGATACTGGCATATCCTGGTAAAAATCCTATTGCAATTGTGGATAATCCCATCGTTAATAAGGCCACAACTAATGTGACTTTACGACCAATTTTATCTCCATAATGACCAAACACAGCGGACCCCAAAGGTCTGGCAAGAAAAGCTATTGAAAATGTAGCTAAAGATTCTAATGTAGAATTTGTACTGCTCGCTCCCGGAAAAAATAATTGTGGAAAAACCAATACTGCAGCATTGGCGTAAATATAAAAATCAAAAAATTCAATTGTGGTTCCAATTAACGAACCAAAAAGAACATGTCGAAGGGAGTTCTCCTGATTTGGGTTATTTTTCATTGTGGTTGATAAAGTTTTTTTTTGAAAAATGCCAGTATAAAAATGAATCGACTCATTTAACATAACAAACATTTGTCTGCAAAAATATAGTTTCATTATTAAAAACACACATTTACAAACAACAGTTTCCTATTACTCTCAAAATTTTAACAAAAAACCCAAATCTGTTGTTTTAATCCCTGCCAAATAATCTTGTACCCACATAAGCTCAAAGCGCAACTTAAAATCCTGATTACAAATATTTTAAACTAAAAACTAAAAATCAAATCTTAAGCATTCGTTAAAAACACTTTTAAGTATATATTTTCATTAAATTTACAGCTATCAAAAATAAATCGAAAATTATGCCCACCGACTGTATCAGCTACCAAACCTCAGGATATTTCTCTAAATTGATACAAGATTATTTAGATCAAAAACCCGAATTAAACTCCTTTTACAATCATTTTCCAACACTGGAAAATTTTGAAAAACAAATAGCTGAAAAACAGAGCAATTTTGATAATGCAAACCGAATTCCTTTAGTCGAAACACTAAAAAAGCAATATCAAAACATCGAAATATCTGACTTGACCAAGCAAAATATCGAGCTTTTAGCACATCAAAATACTTTTACCATTACTACCGGGCATCAGCTAAATTTATTTAGCGGGCCTTTATATTTCTTATACAAAATCATTTCCACGATTAATCTAACGAAAGAATTAAAGTCGAAATACCCAACACACAATTTTGTCCCAATTTATTGGATGGCAACCGAAGATCACGATTTTGAAGAGATTAATTATTTTAATTTTAAAGGGAAAAAATTCCGTTGGAACAAAGAAAGTACAGGTCCGGTTGGAAGACTTTCGACAGAAGGTTTAGCAGAGTTTTTCGAAATTTATTCTCTTGAATTAGGTTCCAGTACAAATGCCAGCGTTCTAAAAAAACTATTTGAAGAAGCTTATTTAAAACATGAAAACCTAGCCGATGCAACGCGCTTTTTAGCAGATAAATTATTTGCTAATTATGGTTTAGTGATTTTAGATGCTGATGACGCCAATTTAAAACATGCCTTTATTCCTTTTGTAAAAGAAGAACTAGAACAACAGACCTCTTTCAAAACAGTTGAGGAAACTATTTCGAAATTTGGAGATTACACCGTTCAGGTAAATCCACGCGAAATCAATTTGTTTTATATTGAAGATGATGTAAGAGAAAGAATCATTTTTGAGAATGATAAGTACTACGTTAACAACACTAAAATATCCTTTTCTAAAGAAGAAATCTTCAAATTATTAGAAAGTAATCCAGAGAAATTTAGTCCAAATGTAATTATGCGTCCGTTGTATCAGGAAATCATTTTACCTAATTTATGTTACATTGGCGGAGGCGGGGAAATTGCGTATTGGTTAGAATTAAAGTCCTTTTTTGATGCTGTAAACATTGCTTTTCCAATGCTTTTAGTTCGTAATTCAGTGCTTTTAAACACCGAAAAACAAGCTAAAAAAGCTGATAAATTAGAACTAAGCTGGGCAGATCTATTTACAAAACCTGCGAATTTAGTCAATGCTATTACACATAAATTATCTGCTTTTCCAATTGATTTAACTTCTCAAAAAGAAACATTAGAAAAACAATTTGAATATCTTTATGAGCTCGCACAACAAACCGATAAATCATTTACCGGAGCTGTAAAAGCACAGGAAGTAAAACAGAAAAAAGGATTAGAAAACCTGGAAAAAAGATTATTAAAAGCACAAAAAAGAAAACTAGATAACGAATTACAACGTGTTATTGATTTACAATGTGAACTTTTCCCAAATCAAAGTTTACAAGAACGTCAGACTAATTTTTCGGAGTTTTATCTAGAAAAAGGAGAACAATTGATTCCGCTTTTAATTCAAAAATTAAAACCATTAGAAACGAATTTTAATATTATAACAATATAAAACGAACAAACAATAAAGTAATAGTCATCAGAATAAATAACCGCCTCTTCTGAAATTATTGCCTCTCTAAACCAAATAGTAACTTTAAAAAACAAAATTTAACCTTTTACCAAAAACTATGACCAGAGAGCGCTTGATTTCACTAGATGTCTTCAGAGGATTAACTATTTTATTAATGACTATTGTAAACAACCCCGGAGATTGGGGCAATGTTTTCCCACCACTTTTACACGCCGAATGGCACGGCTGCACGCCAACCGATTTAGTATTTCCATTTTTTATCTTTATAATGGGAGTTGCTGTTCCTTTGGCAATGCCGGATAAAATTTATGACGGAACCACTTTCAATAAAATACTCGTTCGTTCCTTACGAATGCTCTGCCTTGGAATATTCTTTAATTTCTTTGGAAAAATACAACTTTTCGGTCTTGAAGGAATTCCGCTTTTAGTTGGACGTTTAGCCATTACTATTGCTGTTGGCTATGCTTTAATGGGTAGTTTTAGTTCGAAAGTCAAAAACATTCTGGCTTTCTCCATTCTAATTATTTATCTCTTTTTAGCTTATAGCGGCATAGAAGCTTATCACGACGTACGTCTTCCAGGAGTTTTACAACGAATCGCAATAGTATATTTTGTTGTTTCTCTTTTACATCTAAAAACCACTCAAAAAACACAGATCATAACTGGAGTTGTTTTATTATTAGGCTATTGGGCTATCATGACTTTAATACCTGTTCCCGGAATTGGAGCTGCAAATCTGAAAAAAGGAACCAACCTAGCTTCCTGGCTAGATAGTGTCTTTCTTGAAGGACATATGTATCGCGGAACTGTAACATGGGATCCTGAAGGTATTTTAAGTACTATTCCATCAATTTTAAACGGGATTATCGGTTTATTGATTGGTCAAATATTATTACGAGATATAGGTAAAACTAAAAAAGCCCAAACAATGGCCATAATTGGTGTAGTCCTTATTATATGCGGCCTGGCATGGAATACCATTTTCCCAATTAACAAATCACTTTGGACAAGCAGTTACGTTTTATACACTACAGGTCTAGCAACTACATTTTTAGCAATATTATATTATGTAATTGACATAGCAAATTTTAAAAAAGGTTTCAAACCTTTTTTAATTTGGGGTGTAAATCCTATGATTGTTTTTTTTACCTCGCAAATCATTCCGCAAGCATTAGTGATGATTGAATTCCAGAATCCACATAATCCAACAGAGAAGATCAATCTTTTAAATTATTTATACAGTTTCGGGATAGCGCCATTCTTTAGCAATCCAATGACAGCTTCTTTAGCAGGAGCATTGGTTTATGTTGCAATCTGGACCTTTATATTGTGGATATTCTACAAAAAGAAACTCATTTTCAAAGTTTAAAATATTCTCCCAAAATATATGTAGAGACGCACAGTATAGTGCGTCTTTCTTATTTAGAAATACATTTAATATCAATATTTTACATTTTACAACTCACATTTTACAGTTTTCCTTGCTAAAACATCATTTCACGATGTTTTAATTATGAATTTATTAAAATCAATTCATAAAAAAAGTATACTTTTGCACAAAATTAAAAATAAGCAATAAAATGGCAACAAATAGAACTTTTACAATGATTAAACCAGATGCTGTTGCAAACGGACACATCGGGAACATCTTAGCAATGATTACTAATGGAGGTTTCAAAATCGTTTCATTAAAATTAACTCAATTAACTGTAGCTGACGCTCAGGCATTTTATGCTGTACACGCTGCAAGACCTTTCTACGGAGAATTAGTTGAATTTATGTCACGCGGACCAATTGTTGCTGCTATTTTAGAAAAAGATAACGCAGTAGAAGATTTCAGAACTTTAATTGGAGCTACAAATCCAGCTGAAGCTGCTGAAGGAACTATTCGTAAAGCATACGCAACTTCTATTGGAGAAAATGCTGTTCACGGTTCTGATAGCGATGAAAATGCTGCTATCGAAGGTGCATTTCATTTTGCTGGAAGAGAGCAATTCTAGTATTTAGTTTTCAGTCGCGGTTTTCAGTGACAGTAAACTTCATAAAAAATCCCGTTTCAAAATTTGAAACGGGATTTTTTTTTATATTGACTTAAATACGATCTAAGTCTGAAAACCGAGACCGGGACTGAAAACTACCTTAAGACAACTTCTTTTACCACTTCACGTTTTAATTCCTCATTAATCATCTTAACGATTTTAGATTTTCCATGGCTCAATTCTTCTCTTAAAACAGCAGATCCAAGTTCAACATAAAGCGTACTTCCCTTCAAAACAACGTTTTTAGTATACGTATTTACACCATTCCCCATCAGCTGTCTCCACGCTTCTTTTACATCAATCTGATCCATACCGGGCTGTAATTTATTCACCTGAATAATCTGGTTCAAAACATCCCCAATCGTACTTTGACTATTTAGTCTCTTTGCCATCTTTTAAAATATTTAGTGGTGCTGCTTTTTTATAATGATATTCCTTTTGCTGCTCGTTTTTAACAACAAACTCTTTGTCCGAAACTGAAATTAATTCCTCACTCCACTTCGCATAATCTGTTTTATAATCCAAAAAAGTTCCTTTATCTGTAAATCGAACCGAAACATTTTCGAATGTATTTGTGGTCAAAAAAGTTCCATCAAGCTGTGCCATAACCTTCGTTCGTGTTCCTTTAGTTCCTTTAATCTGAAAAAAATCAAAGTTCTCATTCATTCCGTAATCTTTTACTTCTCCTTCCTCAAAAACTACTTTTTCAATTTCCCAATAACCATTCAATTTAACAATATCTGCCGGTTTAATTTGTTCTTTGCAGCTTACAAACAAAAGCGACAAAACCAAGATTACAAAAGTGTTTTTCATATTTACTCTATTAAAATCAATCTATTTTTATTCTGAATCGTTCCTAACTTCAGGAGAAAAATAAGGAGCTATTTCCTGCTGTCCTTCCAATCTTTTGTGGTGAACCCCACCACAAAAGGATTTTCCCTCCCATCAGGGCTAGGGCACCTATTTTCAAAAGAAATTTCGTGAACTACAAAGTTAACTTTATATCATTCAAAAGAAATAAAAAAACACAAAACCCATTAAACTATTTTACATATTTTTGGTCAAACCCAAAACCAACACCAAAAAACCATGATCAAAAATATTTGTAAAATCCTGATTCTCTTACTGTATGTAAGCTGCAGCAAAGAAGATAATAATTCGACACCTACTCCAACACAAAGTATGTATTTTCCGCCCTTAACAGGAAATACTTGGGAAACGGTATCAATCTCCGATCTAAAATGGAATCAAAATGCAGTTCAGCCACTTTTAGGTTATCTCGAACTGAAAAATTCTAAATCTTTTATTATCCTGGTGAATGGTCGAATCGTTTTAGAAAAATATTTCAATCAACATGATGCAACGAAAAATTGGTATTGGGCAAGTGCCGGAAAAACATTGACTTCAACCATGACAGGAATTGCACAACAAGAAGGTTTACTGAATATTAATAATAAAGTCTCACAATATATCGGAATGGGCTGGACAAGTGAAACACTTGCAAAAGAAAACCTTATTACCTGCAAACATTTATTAACCATGACATCCGGATTAGATGACAGCACAGATGATGTAGAGCCAGTCAACCTTATCTACAAAGCCGATGCAGGAACACGTTGGGCCTATCATAATGTGTACGTGAAATTACAGGATGTCGTCGCAAAAGCAAGCGGTCAAACCTGGGAGAATTACTTCAACGCCAAATTAAGAGACAAAATAGGAATGAATGGTAATTGGGTACAACTTGGTGTAAACAGCGTTTATACCAGTAACTCCAGAAGCATGGCACGTTTCGGTCTATTAATGCTCAATAAAGGAAAATGGGAAAGCAATCAAATTTTAAACGAAACCTATTTTAACGAAGCCACTACAACTTCACAAAATATTAATTTAGGTTATGGTTATTTATGGTGGTTAAACGGGAAAACTTCTTATCATTTATCACAATCACAACTTACTTTTCCAGGAAGTGTGATTCCAACAGCGCCAAACGATATGTTTATGGCTTTGGGTAAAAATGATCAAAAAATATATGTTGTACCCAGCAAAAATATGGTCATCATCAGAATGGGAGATGCTGCTGACGGAGAAAACTTAGCGTTATCTGATTTTGATGAAACTTTATGGGAAAAAATTAGTGCTTTGTACAAATAGAACAACGTAAGCCTTATTATTTCAATTGCCAACCTTTGCTTTTTAAAAACTTGTTGCAATTTTCACAAAACCCTATTTCTTCATTCAGTGGGTTTCCTCCTTCAGCATCACGCATTAAACACGATTTGACTTTGCAATGAGGTAAACCTGCTGTATGACCCAATTCATGTAAAACTAATTTATAAAACTGTTCATTCTTATTTTTTACAGACAATCTAAAATCAGAAACCACACAGGCTTTTCCGGGACGGTATCCCAATCCCATTACACCCCAATCTTTGATTCCATTTTTAGTTGTACTGATATCAGAATGTGACAATCCAACAATTACTGAATCTTTGCCGATATTATTTTTAAGACTTTTAATAATACTGTCAGCGCGATATCTGTTTCTGGGTTTATAATAGGAATTGCCAGGAAAAGGTATAACTCCCCTCAAAACCACATTTGGATTAACAATTCTGATTTCAGAAAGAACTTTATTTGCTTGTTCTGATTCAAAATTACCCAAAGGCTGAATTACAATAACTTTTTGAATTGCTATTTTTTCCGGACTATTTTCATTATTCCTATTTGTACAAGAAATTAAACAGACAAACAAAATAAGAAAATAGCACTTCATAGTAATACTTATTTCTTAGTACGGATTCTTTTAATCATACCAGCAAAAAATAAACCTAAACCTAGAACCAATAGAATGTAGTAAAAAGAAAGACTTTTATCTTTTAGAACATTGGCTAAAACAAAACACACAACACTTGCAAAATAAAAAGTAACAGGTGTTATATTTTTTAAAGAAGAAAAACTCATTGAATTATCTAAAATATTATTTAAAAAAACTATCTACAAATTCGTATTTATTAAAGACTTGCAAATCTTCAATTCCTTCACCAATTCCAATATATTTTACCGGAATCTGAAACTGATCCGAAATACCAATTACAACACCACCTTTTGCAGTTCCATCCAATTTAGTTACAGCTAATGAAGTCACTTCAGTAGCAGCAGTAAATTGCTTAGCCTGCTCAAAAGCATTTTGACCAGTTGAACCATCTAAAACTAAAAGAACATCATGAGGAGCATCGGCAACGACTTTCTGCATTACGCGTTTTACTTTTGTAAGCTCGTTCATTAAATTGATTTTATTATGAAGACGCCCCGCTGTATCAATAATAACAACATCTGCATTTTGAGCAACGGCAGACTGTAAGGTATCAAAAGCTACAGAAGCAGGATCACTTCCCATGTTTTGTCTTACAATAGGCACATCAACGCGATCTGCCCAAACTTGCAACTGATCAATTGCCGCGGCACGAAAGGTATCAGCAGCACCTAAAACCACTTTATAACCCGCCTTTTTAAACTGATATGCCAGTTTACCAATGGTAGTCGTTTTACCAACCCCATTAACACCAACAACCATTAAAACATACGGTTTTTTATCTTTCGGAATTTCGAATTCAGTTGCTTCACCTCTATTGGTTTCAGATAACAAAGCACCTATTTCGTCACGAAGAATCTGGTTTAATTCATCTGTTCCTAAATATTTATCTTCGGCAACACGTTTTTCGATTCTTGAAATAATTTTCAAAGTGGTATTTACACCAACATCTGAAGCAACCAGAATTTCTTCCAGATTATCTAAAACGTCGTCATCGACTTTTGATTTTCCAGCAACGGCTTTGCTTAACTTTGAGAAAAAAGTAGTTTTTGATTTTTCAAGACCTTTGTCTAAAGTCTCTTTTTTATCAGTGGAGAATAATTTTTTAAAAAAACTCATTTTTTATAGGTTGTTAGTTTTTAGATTATATGATTTTACCATCTAAATAATCCTTAATATTTAAAGAAACCTAAAATTAGGCGAGCTTCTTTAAATTTTAGACAAATATAAAAAATAAAAAAGCTACTTCCGAATGAAAGTAGCTTTTCTATATAATGTGATTGTAATTATTTCTTTTTCAAGAATTCATCAACTTCTTCAGGAGCCATAATAGATTCTACGAATGTATATGCACCAGTTTTAGGAGATTTTACCATTTTGATGGCTTTTGATAATCTCTTAGAAGATGTTTGTAACGATGCTACGGTTTTCTTTGCCATGATTCAAATGTTATTTGAAGCTTTTATAAAACTCGAATGGCAAAACCATTGAGATTTACAAAAATCTCTAATTATTACTTAATTTCTTTGTGAACAGTTACACGTTTCAAGATTGGATTAAATTTTTTAATCTCTAATCTATCCGGAGTATTTTTTTTGTTCTTAGTTGTAATGTATCTAGAAGTTCCTGGAACACCAGAAGTCTTGTGCTCAGTACATTCTAAAATTACCTGGATTCTATTACCTTTCTTTGCCATCTTGCTATATATTTATTTAGGAAAAGATTATTTGATAAATCCTTCTGACTGCGCTTTTTTCAAAACTGCAGAAATTCCATTTTTATTAATTGTTTTTATCGTAGATGCTGCTACTCTAAGAGTAATCCATCTATCTTCTTCTGGAAGATAAAAACGCTTTTTAACTAAGTTTACAGAAAACTTTCTCTTAGTTTTGTTCATAGCGTGAGAAACGTTATTTCCTACCATCGCTCTTTTACCTGTAAGGTCACAAACTCTTGACATTATACTTATCTTTTATCGTTATTCAAAATCAGGGTGCAAAGAAAAGAAAAATAAACCATTGTAGCAAAAAATTAATGCACATTTTTTAAAATTTCTTTCTGTAATATTTCTAAACTCTTAATCGTCGCTCTATCTATCACTTTTTCACGTGGTTGGCCAAAGTTAAATTCTTCCACAATTATATCAGTTGGTGTAGCCAAAGCGATAAAAACAGCTCCAATTTCAGCATCTGAGTCACCTTTTGATGGTCCGGCGTTCCCAGTTGTCGCAATTGCATAGTCTGTTTTGAGTATCTCTTTCACATTCAAAGCCATAGCCGAGGCAACTTCAGCACTAACTACCGAAAATTGATCAACCAAATCCTGCGAGACACCGAGAACATTAACCTTAGCCTCCGTCGCATACGAAATGACACTCCCTTTGAAATAATTTGAAGCTCCCGGAACGGCCGCTAAAAGCGACGCAATTTTTCCGCCTGTAAAACTTTCAGCTGTCGAAATTGTTTTATTTTGTTTCGTTAATATTTTTCCAATTACCGTTTCAATTGTTTCATTTTCTTCATAACCTACTATAATATCGTGAATTATCGCATCTAAAGATTTTACATTTTCTTCGATTGCCGCTTCTAATTCTTCCTTATTAGTTCCTCTTCCGGTTAATCGCAAACGCACTCTTCCCGGATTTGGCAAATAGGCTAATTTGATAAAATCCGGCAGATTATTTTCCCAATCTTCGATACGCTCTGCCACCATACTCTCCCCTTGTCCATAGGTCAAAATGGTTTTATGAATGATATAGGGACGCTTGTATTCGCGAACAATCTTTGGAATTATCTCTTCTTCGACCAAATATTTCATCTCGTAAGGAACTCCGGGAAGTGAAATAAAAACCGTATTTTCTTTCTTCATCCACATTCCGGGTGCGGTACCCACTTGGTTATGCAATACCGTACATTTTGACGGCACTAAAGCCTGATCTTTATTAAGTTGTGAAATTGGTCGCTTGTAAAAACCTTCAATCAATTGCGTTACATGAGCTAAAACTTCAGGATTTACCACCAATTCATCGTCAAAATATTCGCAGAAAGTTTTTTTTGTTACATCGTCTTTTGTTGGACCTAACCCCCCCGTAATAATCACAACATCAACTTTGTTTTGCAATTGTGCAAACGTATCTAAAATATGTTTTTTATCATCGCTTATCGAAATCATCTCATGTATTTCGACTCCAATTCTATCCAGTGATTTAGCAATAAAGCCAGAATTAGTATCAACGATTTGGCCAATTAGAATTTCGTCTCCAATTGTAATTATGGTTGCTTTCATGTAAATGTATTTTTATACTTACCAGATCGTAAGTCATTATTAGAAAGTAGGTTGTTGCGAGAACGATTTGCGTGAGGGGCAGAAACGGCATCTTTTTGTAACAAACAACAAGAAGTCGTTAAACGAAAATTTTCTAAAACAAAAGATATAGTGGATGACCCGACCCTATTTTTAACCTAATTAAAAAAGGGCAAAAATAGGGGCACGTCCAAATTATACGTCAAAGTCTTTTTTGATTTCCTTAATCGCTTCTTTAACTTGTATTCTTATGCTTTTGAAGGTTTCAATAATTTCTTTTTTCTTACCTTCAGCTTTTGTCCAGGCTTCGACCTGCAAAATTTCTTCAAAAGCTACATTTAAACCAATTAAATCTAAAGTAGGTTTTATTTTATGCGCATAGGCATAGGCGTATTTATGATCCTTCTTTTTAATTCCCTCTTTGATTTGTTTCAAATCTTCGGGAACTTCAGTTACAAATAATTTAAGAATTTCATTTACAAATTCCGGATCATTATCTGAAAGTGCATATACTTTCGAAAGGTTGTATTTTAAAGCCATTACTTTACCTGTATTCTAAATAATTTTTTCTCTTCTAAAAAGCCTTCCAAAACATCGTTTGGTTTAACAGATGCAACCCCTGCAGGTGTACCTGTAAATATAATATCTCCTATTTTAAGCGTAAAATATTGTGACACATATGCAATTAGCTCATCAATTTTCCAGAGCATAAGAGCTGTATTACCTTTTTGAACGGTTTGAGAATTATTTGTTAACTCAAAACTAAGGTTTTCCATTGAAACAAAATTGGTTTTTGGTAAAAAATCTCCAATGACAGCAGAACCATCAAATGCTTTTGCTTTTTCCCATGGCAACCCTTTTGCTTTCAATTTATCTTGTAAATCTCTGGCAGTAAAATCGATACCCACACTAATTTCGTCGTAATATTTATGCGCAAACTTAGGCTCGATATACTTTCCTACTTTATTAATTTTAACAATGATCTCTATTTCGTGATGAATTTCTTCAGAAAATTCGGGGATTACAAACGGATGTTGCTTTAATAAAACCGCCGAATCTGGTTTCATAAAAATCACCGGCTCTGTTGGACGCTCGTTTTTTAATTCTTCGATATGATTGGTATAATTTCTACCGATACAGATAATTTTCATTATTTTATAAGTTGCTAAGACACTAAGATACTAAGGTTCTAAGAAACTATGCGTATAAAACTTAGCATCTTAGAACCTCAGTACCTTAGAACCTTTATTTCGTATTTAACTTTCTTAATTTAATGGCCGTCAAAACCTTTTTTGTATACAACGGAAAATCAGCATTTTGAATCCAGCTAAAATATCCAGGCTCTGTTTCTAAAACCTTATCGACTTTTGCTCCCTTGTGTTTTCCGAAAGTAAAAATTTCCTCGTTGTCTGCATCAAAAGCAATCATTCCGGCAAAATCAGCAATTTTTTTTCTGGTTGTAAATTCAGATAATGATTTCATATCATTTTCCAAATCTGGATAACGATCCAATTGTGCTTTTAGAATTTCGTAAGTTGCCATTGTATCTGCTTCTGCAGAATGGGCATTTTCTAAACTTTTTCCGCAGTAAAATTTCAAGGCTGCACTCAAAGTACGCTCCTCCATTTTATGAAAAATAGTCTGTACATCGACAGAAACTTTGTTTTTCATATCAAAATCAACTCCGGCGCGCAATAATTCCTCCGCCAATAACGGAATATCAAAACGGTCTGAATTAAAACCTCCTAAATCACTATCCTTAATCATATTATGGATTTGTGGCGCCAACTCATTAAAAGTAGGCTCATTAGCTACTTTTTCATCTGTAATACCATGAACAGCGGTTGTTTGCGGTGGAATTGGAATTGTCGGGTTCACCAACCAAGTTTTACTTTCTTTATTTCCGTTTGGAAAAACTTTGAATATTGAAATCTCTACGATTCGATCTTTTCCGATGTCAATTCCGGTTGTTTCAAGATCAAAAAAGCAGATTGGTTTGTTGAGTTTCAGTTCCATTTTTAGTTTTTATAAGATTACAAATGTAATTTTTAAAGCGGAATTTCTACCTCTTATTTTTTATTTTTTTTAGTCAAAAGGGACATTTATGTGTGATTTCAATTTATAAAAAGATTATTTTCCTCACGTATTTAAATTAGTCTCATCTTTTTTCAAAACGAAAAAACCCGGAAAATTTAAAAATTTTCCGGGTTTCATTTTATTTATTAATTGATTTAGAAATCTCTGTCTACATCAAAAGCTTCTAAGTACTCAGCCACTCTTTTTACAAAACTTCCTCCTAAAGCACCATCAACAACTCTGTGATCGTAAGAGTGCGATAAGAACATTTTTTGACGGATTCCGATAAAATCACCTTCCGGAGTTTCGATAACTGCCGGCACTTTACGAATTGCACCAAGTGCTAAAATACCAACTTGCGGCTGATTAATAATTGGCGTTCCGAAAACACTCCCAAAAGTACCAACGTTTGTTACCGTGTAAGTTCCGCCTTGTGTATCGTCTGGTTTTAATTTTCCAGCTTTTGCACGATTTCCTAGATCGTTAACCGCTTTTGCCATTCCAACAAGATTCAACTGATCTGCATTTTTAATTACAGGTACAATTAAGTTTCCGTTTGGTAAAGCTGCTGCCATTCCTAAATTTATATTTTTCTTTTTGATGATATAATCGCCATCAACAGAAATATTCATTCCAGGGAAATCTTTCAATGCTTTTGCAACCGCTTCCATCATAATTGGAGTAAAAGTCAGCTTCTCACCTTCTCTTTTTTCGAAAGCCGTTTTAACTTTCTCTCTCCATTTTACAATATTCGTTACATCAACCTCAATAAAAGATTGTACGTGAGCTGAAGTTTGCACAGAAGCTACCATGTATCCTGAAATCAGTTTACGCATTCTGTCCATTTCGATAATTTCATCACCTCCATTTACAGAAACCGGAACAGCTTGCTGGCTTTTTTGAACAACTGGTTCTGCAGCTTTTACTGGTTCAACCGTTTTTGCAGGTTCAGCAACCTTTGGAGTTACGACACCAGATTTACGATCTTCTATATATTTTAAAATATCTTCTTTTGTAACGCGGCCATCTTTTCCTGAACCCTGAATACTATCAAGTTCAGCAATTGAAATCCCTTCTTCTTTCGCAATATTTTTCACCAAAGGAGAAAAGAATTTGTCAGATCCTGAAAAATCTTGCGGCGCTGCCACAGTTTCCTGAGCTGCTTCTATTGTTTTTTCGATTTCCGCAACTTCTGTTGGAGTAGTAGTTTCCTCAACCACAACAGCAGCCGGAACATCACCTTCAGTTTCAATAATTGCAATAGTCTGTCCTACTTGAACCAAATCATCTTTACCAAATAATTGTTCAACTAAGATTCCTGACACTTCGCTCGGCACTTCACTGTCAACTTTATCAGTTGCAATTTCCAGTACAGCCTCATCAGCCTCAATTTTGTCTCCTACTTCTTTCAACCAGTTGGTAATAGTTGCTTCAGCGACACTTTCTCCCATTTTAGGAAGCTTTAATTCAAATCTTGCCATATTGTTAACCTCAAGGGTGATTTTGATTTTCCGATTGCGAAATTACTGAATATTTTATATATAAATTACATTTAATATAATTTTTTACTCGATTTTTATAATTTGCCCTCTATCGTTTCGCGAATCGCTTCCAATAATAAAATTTGCATTTTTGGGGAAAATCTTAAAAGTAATGTTCTTATCTTTAAGAGTTTCTATGATTTTGATACATTTTTTGAATGAAACATAGTGATTATCCAAAATTATCTCCGTCTTACCAGCCCTCAAAACAAGGCACGAATTTACCATTTTTTCTTTTTTGAAATCGAAAAACTGCACTTTATTTTTTAAAATTAAAGGCAATTTTTCAGACAAAATTTCATTTGAAGAGTAAAAAATATACGTTTCAGGTGCCAATTTTGTTTTTGGTTTTCCCTGAAACATTTTAACAAATGAAAAAACTACAATTCCAATTTTAATGAAAAAGCTAAAAAACCATGATTTCTTAAAATGCTTTTGATAAAAGAAATTCATTGCCTCTTGAAAACGATTCATGTATTTTTCGTCTTTAATTGTACTTTCTCCCTTATAATGTATTACTGTAGTTTCGTGAAAATAATAATTTGACTTTTGCTTTTGCAATGCACGGTACGACAAATCGATATCATCTGCATACATAAAACAATCTTCATCAAAACCACCAATTTCGAGGTACAAATCGCGTTGCATAAACATAAAAGCACCAACCAGAATTTCTACTTTTCCGGTTTCGTTCACATCTATATGTTGGGCATAATACTGATTAAAAAGCTTCAATTTTGGAAAAACTTTATATAAACCGAAAATCTTTGTAAAAGCAACCCAGGGTGTTGGAACTCCTCGTTTGCTTTCCGGTAGAAAATCACCTGTTCCATCAATTAATTTACAGCCAATAATTCCAAGATTTTTTTGCTCTTCGGCGAAAGCCAAAATTTTAGTAAAAGTATCTTCCGCCACAACTGTATCCGGATTTAGAATGCAAATGTATTTTCCTTTTGCCCCAGAAACACCAATATTATTTCCTTTTGGGAAACCGTAATTTTCTTTGTTTTGAATCAATTTTACAGAAGGAAAACGTTCCAGTATCATCAAACAGCTATCATCAGTTGAATTATTATCGATGACAATAATTTCTGCGTCCAACGCACTGATTGCTTCCTGAACACTTAAAACGCATTGTTCCAGAAAGTAACGCACATTATAATTAAGGATAATTACTGATAATTGCATGAAAAATTGGACTGTTGATTTTTTGGAAAGTTAGAAATTTTCTGTTAATCCCAATCGCAAAGACCAATCGTTTTTACTGACTCCGTAATCTAAGGCCAGATTACTGTTATTTTTTTTGTTCCATTTAATTCGGATTCCGGTTCCAATAGCCGGATGCCATTTATCAAATTTATAGGTATCTAACTGTGAAACCGATGAAATATTACCAAAAAATACCGCTCCAAAAAAACCATTTCTGGTGATATCCGTTCTGTATTCTGTTTCCAAATAGATCAAGGCATTGCTGCGATATCTATTTTTAGTAAAACCTCTACCGGTTTTTCCGTCACGATCCCAGCCTATACTCGGTAAATCAAGATAATGGGGTTTACCGCCAAAAGTTGACCAGTAAAAGGCACGTGAAGCCCAAACCCGATGTTTCGTTTTACTGAAAGAATGGTATTTTCGGGCATCAAAATATAAAGATTGCCATTTATTTCCGTCGACACCACTTGTGTTTATTCTTAAATCGGCTTCAACGTACAAGCCTTCTTCCGGATTAATGATATTTTTTCTGGAATCATACAGACCCTGAAAAGCAAAACCAAAAGAAGTTTCATCTGAAAAATCTCCGTTCATATATTTCACATAGTCCGTTTCTTCATCAATGTAAGATTCTTCAGAGATGTTTTGATAGTTATCGTACAGAAACCCAATTCCCAATCGATAATTCCCAACTACTTTACGGGTCACAAATTGATAAAAACGCCATTGTTGGTAATCTAAATTTGACATTTCATCTGTAGTATTATGATTTCCCAATCCGTAAGTAAGCTGCGGATAAATGAGATAACGATAATCTCCTATAAAATTCCATTTATTTTCTTTTGTATAAATATAGGACTGAATTGGAAATACAAATTGTTTATTAAAACTAAAATAAGGTGAAAAAGAAACCTGTGACATATTGGTTGTCTCATGATTCTCATCTAAATAAAAAGTGGTTAAAAAAGAAACTACCAAACCATTTGAGTTATTAGCACCAACTGGAACGGGCAATAATGAAAATGCCAATTTTCTTTGCTTACTTATTGAATCATCCTTTTTGAAAATCTTGCGAATGACATCTAAAATATCTCTGCTCTCCACAGCCGTACTATCATTTTGCGAATAACAAAATGGCGAAATAAAAAAAACAAACCAGATAAATTTGATTTTTAAACTATTCATTAAAAAGCTTTTAGAAATGCATTCTTACAAATTTAAAATTTTATTAAGACAAATACATTATTTTGAAAATAATTAAAGAAAGAAATCAAAATCGTTTAGAAAAAGTATATTTGACAGATAGAATAATTTTTAAAATAAGCTTTGACTATGATTCGTTTGTCTTTTTTATTTACAGCAATACTCTTTTTGACTTCAAATTTTGACAATCAAAATATAATCGAAAAAAATATCGATCTTGTAAAATCGAATACATGGTTTATCGCCGGGCCTGTCAACGAAAATCAGGAAATCATTAATTCAGCTCGTTTGAAAATGGGCATAGTTAAAGTTACCGCAAAAGATAATCCCGTTGGAGCAATCGAATTAAATGTTACCATTACGCCATCAGAAACAAATGATGCTATCCCGAAAAGCCTATCCAAAAATTCAGGATTTGTAACTATTACTTATAAAGCGACGCAAATTATAAAATTACAAGCCCGCGAAGGAAATAAAGAAGGAACTGGCTGTGTTCACGGAGGATCGCATCCGAGAGTTGACCTGCCGGCTTCTCCAAATAAATTTACTACATTAAAAATTCCATGGAAAAACTTTAAACAAGACGGATTAACTGATGGAAAACTTTTAAATATCAATAATTTATGCAAATTTAATTTTGTGAATTATAATCCGGTTTCTGGTGCGACACTGGAAATAAAATCTGTTGTAATTAAAAACTAATATCAAAATGAATACTAAACTTTTCCTTTCTTTTTTCTTTTTAGTAATGATCTCCAACTTTGGGTTTAGCCAAAAAAAAGGAACTGCTAAAAAAATTGACATCAATGGTGTTTGGGAAGACATTAATACTGGTGTTCAAAATGCAGTTGCGATTATATCTGAACAAAATGGGAAAGTAATTTTTTCGCATTATTTAGAATGGAAAGGACAAAAGTTTGTAGAAAGCGGAACAGGAACAAGAAAAGGAAATACCATTATTTATACCGTTTCTGTTACGTTACCAATTGAAGGCTGGGCAACAAAAGGCATCCATACTTTACAATTATCTGAAGACGGAAATACACTGGAAGGCACTTTTGTAGATAATAAAAAAAGAGAAGGACCAATCTCTTTTAAACGTATTAGATAAAATTGTTTCAGATTTCAGGTTTTCCAGAACCTGAAACCTGAATTAAAAACAACTTCCTCACAGATGCAATTGAATTTTATACTTATTACAGATTTTCATCACGAACAACATAATTGTTGAAAAGACTAAACTCCAAATAATTCCCGGAACTCCTTCTCTCAAATATTCAGGTATAATTTCTATTTTGAAAGCTAAATTGAAATAATAAATCACACCTGGTAAGATATAAATCAATAGAGGATTTGCTGCTGCGGGCATGAAGAAATTGCTCCATTTTGTTTGTTTTTTGATTTCCATTAACCAATAAAGAAAGTAAAACAAGACTGTACAAATTCCAGCTGAAATCATCGTCCATGATGGTGTTCCTTTTATTTTTGAAATTCCAAAATAAGGACGAAGAAAAAAGCCCGCAGCAAAAAAGAAAACCGCAAAACCAATTATAGACCAATTGATTTTAGGCGCAACTTTTTGATCAAAAAATAATAGCGAAATAATTATACCTGCAGAAACTAAAGAAGCGTGGGTCAAATGTCCCGCTATAAAACTAAGTAGAGAAGATTGCTGTATTAGAAATCCTTCCATTAAATTCATCGAATTTGCTGCTATACAAAATATTAAAAAAGTAATCATCGCCCACAATCTTCCGGAAACCAGCCAATAATAAACTACTGAAAAAAGGTAAGCCCAACCTATCAGCCCTAAAATTCCCCACCATTTCGGAGTCATTCCGATATCTCCAGTATCCTGAACATATAAAAAGTAAAGCCCTATCAAAACTAACATTCCGCCATATTGCAATGTGTTTTTTAACCAAATAGGAAAATCTTTAGGATATTTGTTCCAGATAGGAATAGGCATTGCATAAACTAAAAGTCCCCAAATAGCAGGTGCAATCAGCATTTTTGAAGCATCATAACCATACTCTGCATTTACCATAAAAACACCAATAATAATTAATGCCACTGCCCGTTTTAAAGTATGACTCCAGATTGTTTTGGTGCTATCACCTTTAAGCAATCTTGCATTAAATGCAAAGGGAACAGACATTCCTACAATAAATAAGAAAGATGGAAAAACAAGATCTACAAAAGTCATGGCATCCGCATCTGCCGGCATGTGCTTCATCCATTGCGGAACGTTTTTAACACTGGCTAGCTCATTTACAAAAATCATTACAAAAATGGTAATTCCTCGCAAAGCATCAATTGAAATAATCCTCTTATTATACAAGTTCTCTTTAACTCTCATAAAATACTACGTTATTAATAGTAACAAATATAGAATAATAGACTAAATATCAAATTTTGAATTTGATAATAAATCCCTCCTGATGATCTACCATAAAATCATTACAATTTACCCTTAAAAATCCTATCAAATTCTTTATTTTTGCAGCATGTTATCATTCTTAAAATCAAAACCGTACTTAAAGGACCTTCTGACTGGAAATTATGTCGATATTCATTCACATTTGTTACCAGGAATTGATGATGGTGCCAAAACAATAGGAGACACAAGTAAACTTGCCAAATGTTTTCAGGAAATGGGCGTATCTCAATTTATTACCACACCGCATATCAGCCATTACATTTGGAATAACTCTCCAGAGGCCATTATCGCTAAACACGCAGAAACAAAACTCTTATTAGAAGGAGAAAATATCAAAATACCATTTCAGGCTGCTGCAGAATATTTCATGGATGATTGGTTTGAAACCCATTTTCAGAATGAAAAATTATTGACCTTAAAAGACAATTACGTTCTGGTTGAAATGTCCTATATGAATGCCCCTGTTCAATTGTACAAAATCCTTTTTGATTTACAGGTAGCAGGTTATATTCCGGTTTTAGCGCACCCTGAAAGATATTTGTTCTATCATAAAAACTTCAATGAATATCATAAGCTAAAAAAAGCCGGATGCCTGTTTCAATTAAATCTACTCGCAGTGGTTGGTTATTATGGAAGCGAAATTACTAAAGTAGCTGAGGAGCTTCTTAAAAAAGGGATGTATGATTTTGTTGGTACTGATGTGCATCATAATAACCATATTGCCTCCTTTAAGCAAAAAATAAAGATTGAGAACTCGAATGTTCCAGCCTTAAAAGAAATTATCGCTAACAATCAGTTTTTTAAATTTTAATTTTATAAAAGCATAAAAAAAGGGATCAATTACTAATTGATCCCTTTTTTTATGCTTCCTATTCTTTTGTCTATTTCGACAATAACTTCTTATACCACGCTTTTTTCTCTTCCCTTACACCATAACCATAGCCATAACCATAGCCTTTTGTAGAGTCGGTATCATTAAGAACTATACACATATTAGGTAATTTCTTTTCCTTATAGAAAGTATTGGCAATGCCTAGCATACGTTTCTCTAATACATTAGCACGCATTACATATACAAAAGTATCTGCATTTTTAGCAATTAATATCGTATCTGTAACCAAGCTTACCGCAGCAGTATCCACAATAATGTAGTCATATTCTTTTTTAAGCTCTGCAAAAAGCTGATCTACTTTTTTGCCCATTAATAATTCAGCCGGGTTTGGCGGAATTACACCTGAAGGCAGAATAAAGAAATTCTCATAACCATTATGTTTGATAATATAGTCCTGAACATTTTTATCATTTGCTGATAAATAATTCGTTAAACCTAAACTAGGAACATCAATATATTCACCAAATTTTGGGTTTCTAATATCCGCACCAATTAATAAAACTCTTCGTCCTGACAAAGCAAAAGTAGCTGCAAGATTTACTGATATAAATGTTTTACCTTCTGATGGAAAAGTCGAAGTCACAAATATAGTCTTCGCTATTCCCTCAGGGACTTTATTCAGCATAAACTCCAGATTGGTTCTAACAATACGTATTGCTTCTGCCGAACTGGTTCGACTCTCCGATTTTATTAACTCAGCAATATCTTCTGAAGTTGGCACATCACCTATAAAAGGAATTTGTGTTTTCCCTTCTAAATCTAACTTACTCTTAATTTTAGTATCTAATAAATCATTAGCATAAATAATTCCGAACGGAACTAATAAACCCAATAACATTCCTGCCAGATAAATTATCTTCTTCTTTGGACTAACAGGATCTTTATCTGCCTTCGCTGCATCAATAACGCGTGCATTTGGTTCTGTCGCCGCTAATGAAATAGCCGTTTCTTCCCGTTTTTGAAGCAAGTATAAATACAATTCTTCTTTTACTTTTTGCTGCCTGGCAATTACCCTAAACTGACGCTCCTGAACCGGAATTTTTCCAATTTTACTATTCAAGATCCCTTCCTGGCTTTTTATATCACGATTTTGAATTTGCAGATTAGCCTGCATACGTCTTAAACTGGCAGCTACATTAGATTTAAGCGACGAAATCTGCTGATCTAGTTTCACTACTGATGGATTTTCAACTGTTGCCGACTTTAAAATTCTATTGCGATCTAATACCAATTGATTATACGAACTGATAAGCCCGGAAGCATCTCCGTTATCCGTAATCATGTTAGAAGGAAGTAAATCTGAATTTGTACTCTTTTTCATGAAATCCAACATAGAAGAAACAACACTCAGCTGAATTTCAGTTTCCACTCCTTTTTTATCATACTCACTTGAACCTTCAATAAAAAGTTTTGCTTCAGATTCAATATCGGTTAATTTATTCGCCTTCTTGAAGCTTTCTACATCCTGCTCAACACCGTCTAATTCCTGCGCTATTAGCGCTAATCGACCAGCAATAAATTTAGAAGTATTTTCAGAAATGTAATTTTTATCTTCTGCTGCATTTTCGTTATAGATCTGTATCATATTATCGAGAAAATCCTCTGCCTTTTTTTTCACAGGATCTGATATAGAAACATTTACTACACTGCTAGTCTTGCTTATGGCCTCAATTTTCAACCTATCTCTAACACCCGCAGTGACATTCTCAATAGGACTAATTACTATTTTAATTGATTTATCATTTTCAAAATCATTTCCTCCGTAATATTCTGTTTTATCGATAATTAATATTCCAAATCTGGTAGGTATTTTTTTCCCAAAACTAAACTGCTTTTCATCTGATAAAATAACATTTTGAACGGTAGACTTATCATCTATTACATTCTCTAAACTAAATTTATTATTAGGCAATAAATCTAAGTTTAAAATTACATTCGCCTCAATCAATAACTCGCTCTTATTAACAAAACGAACATTTATAGGAGCTATTCCATAAATATCACGATCTACAACATTACCCTCAACAAATAGACTAACATTCAAATTGAGTTTTTCCACAGTAGATTCTGCTAACGTTCTCGACTTTAGAATCTCTATCTCGTTATCGACATTATTTACAGATCCCCCACTTAGTCCTAAATCTGAAAAAGCAGATAATTCCGAAAGCATACCTCCCTTTTTTTCATCTTTTACTAAGATAGAAGTAGTAGCTTCATAACTCGGCGTAGTATAACGTAAATACAAAAAGGTTAAAGACAAGCCTATTAAAATACTTAACACAAACCATTTCCAGTGGATTAAATATTTATTTAACAATTCACGAAGGTTTACTTCACTGATTTCGTCTTCAACATCATTATAAAAATCTTGCATTGTTTATATTTATAAGTATTATTTAAAAAGCAGGACACAAAGCGATATCAAGATCGAAATAGCCGATATTATCACAGAAGTATTAGGGCCTACTGCAGAAGCATTTACCTTTACATTATTAGGTTGTACATAGACCACATCATTTTGTGCAAGATAATAAAACGGTGAATTAATGAAATCAGCACTAGTAATATCAACCCTGCTGTAGGATTTTACACCATTTACCTCCCTGATGACCAAGATATTATTTCTTTTTCCGTATATTGTTAAATCTTTAGCCATACTTAAAGCTTCAATTAATGTAATTCTTTCTGATTCGACTGAATATGTTCCTGGTAGATTAACTTCTCCCTGCAACGAAATTTTAAAATTCATAATACGAAGATTAATGATAGGCTTTTTAATATAGATACCTATCTTATCTTGTAATAACTTAAGTACTTCACTTCTGGTAAGTCCTCCAACATGAAGTTTACCAATTATAGGAAATTCAATCATCCCATTACTATCTACTAAATAAGATTGAATGGTTTGTTGTCCTGTCGCTAAGTCAAGTCGGCTTGAATTTCCAACAACTACCGTACTTAAATTAAATGGCTTAGCTACTTCAGGATCCTCTGCTGAAACTATTATCATTAACAAATCATCTGGTTGGATTTTAATTTCGTAAAAATTTGCGTTATTCTGTATGTTAGTTTTATCAATGTTTTGATAGTACACTATATTTCGTTTTGATGCACAAGAAAAACACAAAAATAAAAGTGATAAAAAACTAGTTATTTTTATAATCAAAGAAAAATTCAATTTCATTAGGTCTACAATTTTACAGGCAAATATAGGAATTAAGATACCTTATGCCATTATTTTTTTAAATTTTTAAAAGTGTATTTATTTACATTTAATAAACTATACAAACAAAACATTCTTGCACCAAATTAATAGGCATTTTCTTCCCCTTTAAATACATTAAAAATAGTTTTGATAATTATTTTTATATCTAATAATAAACTCCAGTTTTCAATGTACCAAATATCATATTCTACTCTATTTTTCATATCAATTAATTCCTTTGTCTCGCCTCTATAACCATTAACCTGAGCCCACCCTGTAATACCAGGTTTTGCGTATTGTCGCACTAAATAATTATTAATCAATTCAGTGTATTGTCTGGTATGATTGACCATGTGTGGTCGAGGGCCAACCACAGACATATGCCCATAAAAAACATTGAAAAATTGTGGCAATTCATCAATACTCGTTTTACGCATAAACGCACCAAATTTTGTTACTCGACTATCGCCCTTTTTAGCTTGTTTTTGATCGGCGACTCCATTCAGACGCATACTTCTAAATTTTAGACAATTAAAACTTATGTTGTCGCGCCCTGAACGCTCTTGTATAAAAAAAACAGGTCCTGGAGATTCAATCTTTATAATTAACATTAAAATCGGAAACAGCCATGGAAAAACCAAAATTATAACGGCAAAAGAAAAACAAATATCAAATGTCTTTTTTACTAAACGATTTACTGTAAACTCCAAAGGCTCTCGCCTAAACATTAGTACGGGTGTATTTTCATAGAATGAAATTTCGACCTTACTAGATTTGGTATACAATTGAAAGTCAGGAATAAATTTTATGCGCACCATATGATGTTCACAAACATGGATTAATTTATTAATAACTGCAATATTATCAATATGTAAAGCTACATACATTTCATCAACTTCCTCATTAATAATGTATTCTTCTATAGCATCAAATCCTCCCACAACAGGAGAAGATATAAAAGCAAAAGGATCTACTTTTTCATCAAAAAAGCCTAAAAAACGATAGCCATAGGTCAGATCTTTTGCTAAGATTTTACGCATTCTTTCACCAGTATCGTTAGCTCCAATTATAATAAATTTTCGAAAATTAAAACCTTTTTTTCTAATGTACTTTAATATTTTCATGGATAAATAACGGGAAATCACCAGTAGACAAAAGAAAACAATATAAAAAAACACCAATCTAAGTCTGGATATATCAGAATATTTTAGAAAAACGACAAAAATAGCAGTTATGGCTGCATGGACGATTATTTTTTTTATTGTTCTTCTTACAATAGATTCTATTCGCTCTATTCTAATAATTCGATAAGAATCTTTATAAAGCAATAAACCTATCCAAATTAAATTAGCCAATAGTGAAACTGTCTCAACTTCTTTTAAAAACAGTTTATCTATGCTACCAAATCTTAATATTGCTGAAAACACAATAGCGGTATTTAACAACACAACATCCCAAACTACAAAAAGAAGTTTGAAATAACGAGAAAAATGATATTGAGATAATTTTTGTAAAACCTTCATATTTTCACTTAGATTACGACAAAAAAAGAATTATGACTTAGATTCATTTATACTTTAAAATTAGTTTTTAAATTTTTCCTTTAAAATTAATTTAATAAAAACGGGACCAAAATATAAATACCTTCTCCACATTCTTTTAGGTTCTTTGAGCAACCTTATAAACCATTCTAACGATAAGTCAACCCAAAATTTATTAGGTCGGATAATAGTACCTGCATAAAAATCAAATACGGCGCCTATTGAACAAATTATTTTAGCATCAAGCATATTTTTATGCTTGTAAGACCATTTTTCCTGCTTTGGAGCCGTCATTCCAACAAATAAAACGTCTGGCATAAAAGCATTTACCTTTTCAATCATTTCGTTATTTTCAATTTCAGAAAATTCTGTTTTATAAGGAGGTGAAAAGAAATCTACTTGAATATTAGGAAACTCTTTAGAAATTCGTTCTGCAATTTTATTAAGGGTAGTTTCTGAAGAGCCTAAATAAAAACACTTTCCCTTTTTTTTATCCAGATCCTGTAAAAGATAATGATGAATATCTGCACCCGCAATTTTTTTAATATTCTTGTTGTACAAAAATTTAATAGCACTTACAATTCCAACTCCATCTGGTAACAAAATATCTGAATTCTGAAGTGCCTTTTTAAATTCGGCATCCTTCTCAGCTATACAATAGGAATATTGATTAATTGTATTAATTAATATTTTATCGTTTATTTCATATTTCAGTAATTCTGCATTATAAATATTATAATCCTTTAAAGAAACAGTACAGGCAGTTTTAAGCATTTTTATTTTATTACTTATAAGATTTAATGATCCAATATTACCCTAAATCCTCATTTTAAACAATTTAACTTAAGTTAATAATATATATTTATTACTTTAAGTTCTTTTTATTAAAATATGTTAAAAAAAATTGTTTTTTCCTAAATATTGGAGATACAATTCTTCCATAAAATATTCTTGAAAAGAAGCCAAAATAACTTTTAAAAGATTTAAAAATTACTGGATTAATTTTCACATCAGTTTCAAATAAATACTCCCGCTTATTACTATCATCAAATAAAATTTTATATCTATTATAAGCATTTGTATGAGTAGCCATTTCATCAAAACCTAAATTTTTAACTTTAGATTTAATAGGATAAAGTGTAAGTTGCTTTTTTTTAAACTGATCAAAATACCAACGAATAGCCCATGAATCAATTTTGCCATCCACCTGCCTTTGAAGCATATCATTAAGATCCGATCCCCCAATAGCAAATCGCCTTCTTTCGGTCTTACTAGAAACAAAATTTTTAAAATCTTTCAATTCCCAATCCACACCTTCCCATCTATTTCTCCATGTTGCCCATCCCCAAGACATCCCGCGAGGTGTAAAATATACATCATATTCATAATTTTCAGGTAACCGAACATGTAGCCCGTAACCCGAAATGGAGAATACCTTTTGATTACTTTCATAAGATACTAATGAGGTATTCATAAAATCCAAAAAATTAGAACTTGTAACAAGATCATCTTCAAGTACTATGACCTTTTCATACTTCTTCATTACCTCACTCACTCCATTTATAATAGAACTTGCAAGACCTTTATTTATATTTGATTCATAAATTTTAATAGTTTTAAAACCACTAATGGAATGAATATATTTTCTCACTTCAGAAACCATCTCCTGATCATGAATACCTTTTGCTGCGTCAGAAAATATATAAAGATCAGACCCTAAAGCAAGATGATTTCTTTGCAGAGCTTCGATCGTCTTTATTAAGGTATCGACACGTTTGTATGTAAAGAGGACTATTGGTGCTAATTCTGTCATTTGTTATTTTACTATTTTTTGATATAATTTTGGATTGATCATTTTCACGTATGCTTTAATAGCAAAAATTATCCACTTGACTCCCCAAAAATTTTTTCTAAACTTAATGTATTCTTTAATATTTAATCCCCTTGGAGAATGTAATAATTGCCAACGTTTTTTTAAAGGTACACTAGGATTACACCATCCCGGAATTCCTTCATTAGGGGAACACATGGCTATATATGTTTTAGTCGTATACAAATTAAAATTAGCTTTCAGGGCGCGTAAACCATAATCATAATCTCCCATACCATGAGTATAATCATTAGATAAATTACCTAATTCTTCAAAAACAGTTTTCGGTATTAAAACAGCATTACCATTTATATATTTACAAAATTGCAATCCTCCATTAGGATAAACAGGCCCCTGTTCAGTCCTACCACCATAAGAAAAGGTGTCACTATTCACTTTCGCTCTACAGGCTGCCGTTATTATCAAATCCTTTTCTACAATTAATTTAGCTTCTTGATAAGTATCATACAAATTTAATAGAGCATTTTTGTCTAAAATTGTATCGTCATTCAACCAAAAATAAAAATCATAATCTTTTGTTTTACTAGCTGTATCCCATGCCAGTCTCATTCCTTGATTCCAAAAAAGATTACCATTACCCTGGATGATAGATACAAAAGGAAAATTAGCCTTTATTGCTGTAGCTGTACCATCAGTAGAACCATCATCCACTAGGAAAACGTCAATTTTAAATAGAAGCTCCAGAGCTTCTTGATCAAATAAAGCATTTAAGGATTCCAGCGTTTTTTCTTTACGGTTGTAACAAGTTAAAATAACAGCAATATTAAGCATAAAGATTATAAATAATTTAAAAAAGTGTTGGAGAAAATACCATTTCCTAATCTATATGTCCAGGTCCCAGCATCTAAATAATAGATGTAAGTTGCTAGTAGAAAAATAATAATGGACTGTAATTGAATAGGACCAAATTTAAAATACCACGCATAAATTAAAAATATGAATGGAAAAAATGGCCAAAGATAAAAATTGAATCTACTGGATAATTCAGCCTGACTCAAATTCGCCAAAATGAACAAACTTAAAATGGCAAGTATGTTAAAAAAATGAACTAACCCCTTATTATTTTTAAATAGAGGCTTCAGATAATAAATAAAATAAAAAGGCAAGATAGTTATTACAACGACCGTGATAATTTTAGCCGGAGTTAACGGTTCCAATTCAAATACTGTATTCTTACTAGCTCTATCAAAAGCATACTTTAGTAAAGGTATACCACTAAATAATGATGCCCCTATACTTGCAATAATTTGTATACCAAAGATTCCACAAAGTAAAAGAAGAGTTTTAACAGAAAAAGTTTTCTTTAGGAAAGGCATAAAGAGATAGGGCACAAAAAAAATAGCAGAAGAATGGCAAAATATCATGCAAAGAATTAATAAAATAGAATTTTTACCATAAAACAATTTATTAACTAAAATATACATTAATAAAGATGCTGCGAGAAACTGCCTCAGTAATTGAGCAGACATTGTAAATACGAAAGGTGTAAAAGCCATTACAAAAACTGCTGTTACCACATATGCTTTAGGAATATTTAATGATTTTCCAAATTTCAAAACTGCTAAATTCAAAAAACTGTAAGCAAAAAAACTATACAGAATAATATACAACTTGGTATTATCTCCGGCAATTAAATATAAAAAATAATTAAACGTTGAAAATCCCAATTCCTTACCTGTTCCTGTAAGGCCAAATGAAAAAATATATTGTAAAAAAGGCATTTTACCAGCATCTAGATAACCAGACAAATACCAAACTAAATCATTTTCGGGCACTTTAGTAGAATTAACCAATCCATTAAAAAGAGCCGTTAGAAAACAAGCAAATGCACTAAGTATAATATTATTTTCTTTGCTAAATAATAAATAGACAAACAGCAATATTATTGCAAAAAAAGGATTTACAATAAAGAATAACAAAAAGTAAATCATAACAGGTAATGATTTTATCACTAAATTTCTTTGTGATAAATTTGACCTAGTTGGATTATTAATAAAGTACAGCATGTAAATAATTTGTAACTATTTTTATTAAGCTTTATTCATAAAAACTTACATCTTTAATCTTACTAATTAATTTTGCTGGATTTCCCGCAAAAATAGACATAGAAGGAATATTAGTTGCCACTACTGATCCTGCGCCAATTACTGAACCTTTCCCAATTGTGACACCCTTTAGTATAATTGCTCTTGCACCAATAAATACATCATCTTCAATGGTAATTGGAGCAAATTTAATATACTCCGATTTATGCCTCAAATATGGATGTATTGGATGTGCATCTCCATCTGTAATTAAAACACCACTTCCTATCAAAACATTATTACCTATAGTAATATTTCTTCCAGAAATTGTTGCTCCTGAAACACCTACATTATCTCCTATTGTTATAATACCTTGAGGTGAAAGTGCTTTTAAAATAACTTTTTGAAAAACTCCTATAGAATTATATTTTGGATTACTACACGCAATAAAATCTTTGCCAATAACAATTTTGGCAGAATTATGCTTTTGAATTAACGGCAAACTTCTAAATCTCCATGTTTTATTCCAGTAGCCCAATTTATATAAACAAAATATAATATCACGTGGAAAATAAAAAGCATAAATAATATAATGCAATGACTTTGTATACCTAGATAATCTCTTCTTTAAATAATTCATTAAATATTAATAATTTTAAAATTTCCATCAGGTTAAATTATTATTTATTATACTTTTCAGCATTTCAATATTTGACATTAATTCTATATTACTTTTAAACCAAGATTCATCTTTATTCCACCATTTAAAATCCAAAAGAAATTTTATTGTATCCTCATCATATCGATACCTTATTAACTTAGCGGGCACACCGCCATAAATAGCAAAAGCAGGTACATCTTTTGTAACAACAGCTCCTGCTAGAATTACAGCACCATCACCAATAGTCGTACCTCCTACAATAAATACATTTTCACCAATCCAACAGTCACTCCCAATAATTACAGCAAATCTTTTTTCTTTATCAGCAAATCGGAATTCATCAAAACGCTGAACTTTAGTAAAAGTGCATCCATTTTGTTTTCGTAAAGATACAAATACAGGACTTGTAGAAACATAGGGATAGGAATAAGGATGAATCCCTCCGTTTATATTGACATTAGGTGCAATTGAAGTGAATCTCCCAATTTTAGCATTCAAATTTGATTTTGGCCCTATGTAAGAACCATAACCTAAATCGCCATTAAAAGAACATTCAGGATAAAGCTTATTCATACCCTCAAAATTGGATTTTCGACCAATCTTTACCGATAAATCAAACTTCACTAAATTTTTATATTTTATTTTTTGATAAAAATATTTGCAAATTTTTTTTAATAAATGAATCATTCCTAGTTTCTAAATTGTTTCATTAGATTACACTAAATTTTTTGAAATTCTAAATTACTTTAAAATAAATATTAGAATGAGGAGCCTATAACCAACTACGAAATTTATTTAAAATATTCATTTTTTTTCTGTCAAAAATAGATAATAAAATATAAATAAAATATCTACGGAATTTGACTTTAATAAATTTCATTGATTCATAATCTTTCTGACTTTTGCATTTTTGATAAATATTATAAACATTTTCAGCAGTAATCATTTTTTCGTAAAAACCTACTCCGATGTCTTTCAGGTAATAAATCCATTCTTTTGAAAGTAATCCGATACTTTTACTTAGGGTATTATATTCACACTGATATAATAAAACTACCTTTGGAGAATAATATACTTGATAATTATTCATAAGCCTTAAAATTAATTCTAAGTCCTCGTATATACTGATTTCCGTCTTAAAAGCCCCTCCAATATTAGAAAAACATTCTTTTTTAATAAGCATTGATCCTGTCCTCGGAAAAATATTTTTCTTCCACAGATTCTTGATGGGGTCTTTAACAATACCCTCTATTTTTAATTTTGAATAAATCTCTTCCTTACCATCCTCAAATGTTTTTTTAAAATTTGCTACAAAAAAAGAAATCCCCGGCTTTTTCTTTAGCATTTCAAAAAATAGAGATAAACAATCTTTGGTTATAATGTCATCTGCATCTAAAAAAAAAACATACTCTGCATTTGAAGCTTCTACTCCATAATTTCTTGCTGCAGAAACACCTCCATTTTCTTTAGATATTATAGTAATACGGCTATCTTTATAATTGGATAATAACGTGAGACTTTTATCAGTGGAGCCGTCGTCAACAATCAATAATTCAAAATCTTGAAAAGTTTGATTTAAAACGGATTTAACAGTGTCCAAAATAGAATCCTCTTTATTATATAGAGGAATTATTACAGATATTAATGGAGAACTCATTAAGAAATTATTTAATATTTTGTTTAAAATATTCCAAAGAATCTTTGCGAAATAATTCTAGTTTAGAATTGATTGTATTCCAATCAATTTTTTCCAAAATTAGATCCTGATTTAAATCACTATATTTTAAAATCAATCTATTCTCAAGACCAAACATCCTAAATAGTGAGTTAAAACGAGATAAACCTCGACCTACATTTCCATACCCAATAAAAGGTTTGTTAAAAATAATAGAAAAAACACAACCATGAAACGAATCAGTAACAACAAATTCAGCATCCTGAAAACCTCTCAACCAAGAAGTTACTGTTGGATATGTCCGGTCTTCAACTTTATCATTAATATTTGTAGACTTAACATTCACCGAAAATGCTGATCCTCCAATACGATCTACTACAGCATCAATCGTTTTTTTTCGATCACTATTAATATCCAACATATATATTAAAACGTTTCCTTTACTTTTGGGTTCATTTTCTATCGCAATCAATTTATCGTAATCCTGTTTGGTTAATAACATTGTAGGATCAATATGATGTTTAACATCCACTTTAAAATGATTTTTACAAAGTTCTATTGAACTATCTTCCCGTACAGAAACGGCAACAAATTTATTCAATAAACTTTTGACCTCATTAGTTATCTCAGGCTCATGTTCCCAAACATCTTCTCCGAAAGATGCTGCATAAGAGATTTTTTTTGTTTTTGTTTTTTTAACAAAATCAAGAAAAAAATTCATAGCAGTATCACCTGTATATTCTAGTCTCCACACTTGATCACTTCCAACTATAATAGCGTCTAAATTTAGTTTAGTAACAATTTTACTTAATTTTTTCTCTGAATCTAAAATTTCAGTTTTAGGAACAAAGTATTTATCTATGAAGTAAGTTGTGTTTTTAACGATTTCTTGCGAAACAAGGTGCGAATTGATTAATAATTTCTTCTTTACGTTTTTTTTAATTAAGCTTAAAAAACTGACATTCCATTGTCTATCAATCAATACAACTTCAAATCCATTTTTTTGCAAATAATTTTGCAAAGCATATGCTTGTAATATTCCACCGTAATTTTTATGTAAAGGCAGTGTTAGAATTCCAACTTTCATTATAGTATATTGAATTATTATATTATTGTATTCAGGAAAATAGTATTAATTCTATTTGTTTATAAATTAATATTTTTTAATTTATAAAGATTATCTAAGATACGCTCAAATCCTAATACAATATTAATACTTTGTTATTTCCTGGAGCTTAAAATTTAAATTCTAAATTTTGCTTTAAGTGCTCTAACTTTATGACTTACCTTTGTCATCATTTTTAACGTAAACAGATGATTACTCATTTTTTCATCAAACAAAATAGAAGACTGATAATTTTTCCATATGATTAGACTTTTTTTACGTGTTTTCATTCGTAATATTTGGATTATCTTTGTAATTAAATCTATTTCTTTAAAAATTCTTTTTCTTACAAATGGAATCAATTTTCTTTTTCGCGAAAAAACATCAACCCTAAATTTTAAAGCATCCTGTCTATGAATAAAACTACTTTTCTGAGATTTTATTATTAAACTTTCATCTAAAATCTGCAAATTTAATTCTCGTTTATAAATCCCTTCTTGTATAATATAATCTGCTTTTTTTGAACGAGAAATAACTATAGAATTTCCAAGCCCATCTAATTTGTATTCATCTAACCATGCATCACCTAATGATATATCAGCTAATTCAGTAAGAACATCAGAACAAAAATCACAAGCATTAGATTTAAACAAACCTGTTCCCCACATATCACCAACAGTACTCATTTTCATTTGGTGAAATTCGTTTTCCGAATCATATGCTCCAAAAGAATAATTAGATGATGTGCTTTTAACATCTTTGATTCGATACTCTTGATTTGAATAATTTGAAATAATACCTGCCTTTTTAGCAAGAAAATCCGTAAAAAATCTACTCTTAAGTCCCCCACAGATAATGCCAACTAAAAATGGTATTTTTTCCTTTAATTGTGGATTATAATGCTGCTTTAGGCGTATTGCTTTAATAAAACAAGCAACCCCAGATACACCAATTTTCCCTTCAACTTGATTAATTATATTAAATAATTCCTCAAGAGTTACTGGAATATATCTTGTTTTCGAAATTTTTATTATGTCATTAACATCACTAAAAAACTGATATTTATAACTACCTTCTACCTCTTTTACAATAAATAAATGATCCACAATTTTATCCTCTAATAATTGCTTGAAAATATAAGTTGCAATTCCTCCTGAAGAAGATGTCTCTCTATATTCATTAGCAAATCCAACATAAGTATTTTCAAAACGACCTATATGAGGCCCATAATTAGAAGCGTCTTTTAGGAAAGTCACAGCTAATTTATCTTCGTCACAAACCTCTTCATCAGGATAAGGATTAAACGGACAGACTTTTATGCTTTCATAATTTATGAAAGCATCTATTTTTTGTGGGACCAAAAAACCATATTTATCCCATCCCATTTTAAGTGTTGATTTTGATTCTGAGACACATACTCCGCAGCCAGTGCACAAATCTTGTTTAACAACATCTAAGACACTATACTTTTGGTTCATTTTTTTTTTTTGAGATAGTATTAAAGATAAAAAATCTTTCATCATTATTAATACCTAATAAAAATATAATTATTATAATGATAAATATTATCACAACTAATTTTGTTAAGGCCAAAATAAATTCATTTTCTAAAAAAATATATTTATTAAACATAAAAATAATAATTATTGATAAAAAACTGACTAAAAATAACTTTAAGACTACTTGCTTTAAAAAACTCGAAATAGATATTTGTAAATATTTTTTATAAAAAAACAATCTAAATATCAATGAAAAAATAGAGATTAAAATACTTGTAAAAAAAACCAGCTCTGGATTTTTATATATTTTTAACAAAAAAAAAGAAATGGGAAGATTTAAAAAAACTAAAGTTCCAACAATAATTTGGTAAAATTTAATATTTCCAGTTGCCTGCACACCTGTCATTATTGGTCCAGAAATACAATCAATTAATAAATTTATCAAGCAAAGTATTATAAATTTAGAAGTAAAATCCGGAGGAGTTTTTAGCCAGATTTTAAGTATAAAATCAATATTAAATATTACGGGGCAAACAATAATTAACATTAAAAAATAAGATAATTTAGAACTTTGGAAAATCAATTTATTACACTGATCAATGTTTCCTGCAGCATAATTTTTTATTATTTGTGGATTTACAGCCATCTGAAAATTATTGACAAAGGTTTGTACAGCGACTTGTAATTGCATGGTAATTCCATAAGCAGCATTTAAGACGGTTCCAAAAAACAAATTTAATAAAATATTTACACCTTGCCCTCTCGCTACTCCGGCTATGTTTCCAAATAAATTCCATCCGGAATAGGACAATAGTACTTTGTAATATGTTTTATCATAATAAAACTGATATTTACTTTCCTTATAATTTCTTTTACAATAATACTTGTGTCCAGATCTTACTATAAATGTTACAACAAATAATAAAACTGCATACAAGATTAATTTATCAAAAACAAAGACAACTAATAAATAAACAATTAGTAGTTTTAAACCAGCTTCAGCAAAACTCATATACGCATAGATATTCATTTTTTCATGAGCAACAATCAATGCATCGTAAGGCACTTGCAGAATCCCTAACAAAAATGTTAAAATAGAGAACTGGTAGACCCAATTTGCAGCAATTAGCCTATCTAATGGCAAATTCAATTTATTATTTACAAACCACAACCCAATTGTTTCTGCCAATATTAATACAAATAAAGCTATAGCGATGTGAATATTTAGCGTAGCATTAAAAGTTTTTTTTAATTGTTCTAAATCATTTTTTCCAATATCAAAAGCTAAAAAACGCTGAGTAGATGATGTCATTGCACTATTAAAAAAACTAAACAATGTTACAATCCCTCCCACAATACTATAAACCCCATAATCTTCTATTCCCAAAGCATTTAACACCACTCTAGATGTATATAAACTTACACCCATTGTAAAAAACATCCTAATATATAGAATTAATGTATTTTTTGCTATACGTTTATTACCTGTCGAATTTAACATTTATGATTCATTACTACCTCCAACATATCTTATTTACTATTTAATTTGTCTAAATATTTAGTATAAAGAAATCAAAAGTATTTTTATTAATACTCAAATAATTCTAAAGTAGAATCCTTTATTCAAGTTATAATTTTAATTAAACAATTTCAAATCACTCTCCACCATCTCTTTCACCAAAGCAGCCAAATCATATTTAGGCTCCCATCCCAATTGTGTTTTAGACTTTGTAGGATCCCCAATTAAAAGATCTACTTCTGTAGGACGGTAATATTCAGGATCTACTCGTACTACAACCTTTCCTATTTCTAACTGGTATAAAGGATTGTTACAGGCTGCAATTTTAGCTACTTCACTTTCATTTTCTCCTTCAAAAGTCAATTCCATTCCTACCTCCGCAAAAGCCATCGTTACAAAATCTCTAATATAAGTAGTCACACCTGTAGCTATTACATAGTCTTCTGCGACATCTTGCTGTAAAATTCTCCACATTGCTTCTACGTAATCTTTAGCATGTCCCCAATCTCTTTGTGAGTTAAGATTTCCCAGGTAAAGGCAGTCCTGTTTCCCTTTTGCAATGGAAGCTGTTGCCATGGTAATTTTACGGGTTACAAAAGTCTCACCGCGTCTTGGAGACTCGTGATTAAATAAAATTCCGTTACATGCAAACATATTATAAGCTTCACGGTAATTTTTTGTTATCCAGAAACCATAAATTTTAGCCGCACCATATGGTGAACGTGGGTAAAATGGCGAGTTTTCATCATAAAAACCTTTTGCATTTTTATTTTCTGCCAAACCTCCATACAGTTCTGAAGTGGAAGCCTGATAAACTCTCGTCTTTTTTTCTAAGCCTAAGATTCTTACTGCTTCTAAAATTCTTAAAGTCCCTAACCCGTCAACATTTGCAACATATTCAGGAGAATCAAAAGATACTTTAACATGAGACATAGCTCCCAGATTATAAATTTCATCCGGTTGTACTTCCTGAATGATTCTAATAATATTAGTTGAATCTGTCAAATCTCCATAATGCAACTTAAAATCTACATTTGATTCATGTTGATCTTGGTAAATATGATCAATTCTTTGTGTGTTAAAAGAAGAAGCACGTCTTTTTACTCCATGTACCTGATATCCTTTTTCTAATAATAATTCGGCTAAATATGATCCGTCCTGACCTGTAATTCCTGTTACAAGCGCTACTTTTTTTGTGCTCATTTTTTGAGTTTTGAGTTATAAGTTATAAGTTTTGAGTTGAGCGGAGAAGCAAGCTAAGGCTTTCTTTCTAACTAAAATTCTCATTTCTCTACATTTTAACTTGTTTGAATTTTTCTATATTTTGTAAAAACCAGTCATACGTTTTTTGAATGCCTTCTTCAAGCTGTATTTGATGTTTCCACCCTAATTCATGCATCTTAGACACATCCATTAATTTTCTTGGAGTTCCGTCTGGTTTGCTCGCATCCCAGATTATTTCTCCTTTATGCCCGGTAATTTTTTGAATGGTTTCAGCAAGTTCTTTTATTGTCAAATCCTGTCCTGTTCCTACATTGTACAAATAATCCGGCAGTTTATTTTCTAAAGCAAAAACAACTGCTTTAGCCATATCATCAACAAATAAAAATTCGCGCATTGGAGTTCCGCTGCCCCAAAGTGTTACGGGTGCATTGTTATTTTCTTTTGCCTCATGAAATTTTCTGATCATAGCCGGTAAAACGTGCGACGTATTTAAATCAAAATTATCATAGGTACCATACAAATTGGTTGGCATCAGACTTACATAATCTTTACCAAATTGTTTTCTGATAGCTTGACAAGTTTTTACTCCAGTAATTTTTGCAATAGCGTACCATTCGTTTGTTGGCTCAAGAGTATCTGTTAAAAGATAATCTTCTTTTAAAGGCTGAGGAGCTAATTTTGGATAGATACAAGAGCTTCCTAGAAAAATAAATTTATCAATATTGTTTTGTAATGCGGAATCAATCAAGTTATTCTGAATCTGCATATTCTCCATTATAAACTGATACGGATAATCATTATTGGCTAAAATTCCGCCAACGCGTGCAGCAGCATCTATAATAACATCTGGATTTTCTCTGGCAATAAATTCACGGACTGCCTTTTGATCCCGTAAATCTAATTCTTTACTGGAAACTCCAAGTAAATTAGTAAAACCCTGCTCAGACAAAGTTCTCCAAATAGCGCTACCAACCATTCCGTTATGTCCTGCTATATAAATTTTAATTTTCTTGTCCATTTTTACTTTTCTTCAATTTAACATTTAATTTCAAAGCACGGCTTCGCCTTTCCAACTCCCATTACCAGAAATCAGAAAAATTCAATTTGGGTGCAAATATATTGACAATTTTTAGACTTTTAAGACAATTTTAGGAACTAATTATTTCAAAATTAACTAGATACACTATAAAACTCAAAATCAAACAGATACGAGTCCTCCTGAAAGAATTCATCTATATTTTTGCAAAAATAATAGCTTAAAATATATGCAAAAAATCCAAAAACAAGAAATGTCTTATTTTTATGCTTTTAAAACGTGATAATTTACTAATTAAAATCGTGCGTCAAAAAAAAGTGAAATATTTTGTTAAACAAATTTTGAATAAAGATAAACGCAGCTTTAATTCTTAAATTGCCTTTATTTTTTCTTTTTAACTTACTTTTGAAATTCAATAAACAAGTCAAAAATACACATGGAAAAACTCCTTTTCTTTTTCTTTCTGACTCTTAACCCCTTACAAGCCCAAATCTCTGGTTGTACAGACCCTCTATCGAAAAACTACAATCCTAACGCAACTATAAATAATGGAAATTGTCAATATATTTCTTTGAATTTAAAACCTCAACATTCAATTCGTTTAAGCGATTCCATCAAAGAAACCTCAGGGCTTATACATTTTGACAACTTTCTATGGACACACAATGACGATCATGACAAAACGATTTACGGATTAGATTCCCTAGGAATAATTAAAAAGAAAATCGTTCTCCATAAAGTAATAAATCACGATTGGGAAGAAATCGCACAGGACAGTTCTTATTTGTACATCGGCGATTTTGGAAATAATGCTTCAGGAAACAGAACTGATTTAAACATTCTTAAAATAGAGAAAAAATCATTTTTAGAAGGAAATCCCATTATTGAAACTATTGCTTTTAAATATATTGATCAGACTGATTTATCTCCAAAAAAAACAAACACTAACGATTTTGACTGTGAAGCTTTTATCGTTTCTAAAGACAGTATTTACTTATTTACCAAGCAATGGAAATCATCCAAAACCAATATTTATGTTTTACCGAATCAATCCGGAAATCATATTGCACAATTTAAGGAAACCCTCGATACAAAAGGTCTGGTAACCGGTGCAACTTATTTAGAAGAAAAAAAGCTAATTGTGCTTTGTGGCTACTCTAAACTCGGAAAGCCATTTTTATATTTATTGTACGATTTTAAAGATCATGCTTTTTTGTCCGGAAATAAACGAAGAATTAACATTGGTCTTTCTTTTCATCAAATAGAAGGAATTAGTACCACTGATGGTTTGCATTATTATTTAACTAATGAAGCTTTGGTTCGAAAACCTGTTTTGAATGTTCATCAACAAATCCATTATTTTGATTTAAGTCCGATTCTGAATTCCTATCTCCATAAATAATTCGCAAATAGCAATATAATAGCTTACTTTTGCAAAAAAGTTGTGTTTTGTAAAACCTTCATAACTTATAATTTATAACTCATATTTCATAAAGTGAATTACTTATCTGTAGAAAATATATCGAAGTCTTTTGGCGAAAGAACGCTTTTTGACAACATCTCATTCGGAATCAATAAAGACCAAAAAATCGCTTTTATCGCTAAAAACGGTTCGGGAAAAACCACCATTATGAGTATTATTAATGGTCTGGATGAGCCCGATACAGGTCAGGTTGTTTTGAGAAAAGGAATCCGTATGGCTTTTCTTTCTCAGGATAATAATCTACAGGAAGAGTTAACTATTGAAGAAAGTATTTTTGCTTCAGACAATGAAACTTTAAAAGTAATCGAAGCCTACGAAAAAGCACTTGAAAACCCAGACGATGAAGAAGCTTACCAAAAAGCCTTTGACGGAATGGATCAGCACAACGCGTGGGATTTTGAAACGCAATACAAACAGATTTTATTCAAATTGAAACTGGAAGATTTTAAACTTAAAGTAAAAAATCTTTCGGGTGGACAAAAAAAACGTCTTTCATTGGCTATTATCTTAATCAACCGCCCGGATTTATTGATTTTGGATGAGCCAACGAATCACCTGGATCTTGAAATGATCGAATGGCTGGAAAGTTATTTTGCCAAAGAAAACATCACGTTGTTTATGGTTACGCACGACCGTTTCTTTTTGGAGCGTGTTTGTAATGAAATTATCGAATTAGACAACGGAAAACTATACCAGTACAAAGGAAATTACTCTTATTATTTAGAGAAAAAAGAGGAGAGAATTACTTCTGAAAATGCCAGTGTTGACAAAGCCAAAAACTTATTCGTAAAAGAATTAGAATGGATGCGCCGTCAGCCAAAAGCGAGAACTACAAAGTCTAAATCGCGTCAGGATGATTTTTATTTGATTAAGGAAAAAGCACAAAGTCGTCGTCTTGAAAACAAAGTAGAGCTTGAAATTAATATGGAACGTATGGGAAGCAAGATTATCGAGCTTCACAAAATTTCAAAAAAATTCAAGGATCATGTTATTCTGGACAACTTTAGTTTCGATTTTCAACGTGGAGAACGTATCGGAATTATTGGTAAAAACGGAACCGGAAAATCGACTTTTTTAAATCTTCTTACAGGAACAATTCCGCTTGACAGTGGACGTGTTGTAAAAGGTGAAACGATAAAAGTGGGCTATTATACGCAAAGCGGAATCAATCCGAAACCAAATCAGCGCGTCATTGATATTATAAAAGAATACGGAGAATTTATTCCGCTCGCAAAAGGCAGAATGATTTCGGCTTCACAATTATTGGAACGTTTTCTTTTCGATGCTAAAAAACAATATGATTTTGTCGAAAAATTAAGCGGTGGAGAATTGAAACGTTTGTATTTATGTACCGTTTTGATTCAGAATCCGAACTTCTTAATTCTGGATGAGCCTACAAACGATTTGGATATTGTAACGCTTAATGTTCTGGAAAGTTTTCTTTTGGATTATCCAGGATGTTTACTTGTTGTTTCGCACGACCGTTATTTCATGGATAAAATTGTAGATCACTTATTTATCTTTAGAGGAAAAGGTGAAATTGAAAGTTTCCCTGGAAATTATTCTGATTTTAGAGCTTATGAAGATAGTGCTGATGTTGCTCAAAAAGAAGAAAACAAGGCCGAAAAGAAAGATTGGAAACAAAATAACCCGACTGGGAACTTAACTTTCAACGAACAAAAAGAATATCAAAAACTTGAACGAGAAATTAAGGATCTGGAAATTGATAAAACTAAAATCGAACAGTTATTTTCTGACGGAAAGGTTGCTGATGCTGATATCGAGAAAAAAGCAAATGAACTACAAAATATCATTAATAAAATAGACCAGAAAGAAGAACGCTGGTTTGAGCTTTCTGCTAAAATTGAAGGATAGAATTATTACACAGAGATTCACAAAGAAAACGCAGAGTTACACTAATTTTTTTTTTGTGAATCTTTGTTTTTTCTTTGTGAATCTCTGCGAAACAAAAAATACATTTTATTATATTAACCTATTAAAAAATACATTATTAAAATATCATGAAATACATCGTAACATCATTACTTGCATTAACCCTTTTTATCTCTTGCAATTCTAACGACGAACCTAAAAAAACAGATTACACTGTTGAAAACGAAAAAGAAATAGTTGATTATATTGCCAAAAATAAACTAACAGCTCAAAGAACTGATTCTGGTTTGTATTATATCATCAACGAGCCCGGAGAAGGAGCTCAACCAACTGCAAGCTCTAATGTAACAGTGGCTTACAAAGGTTACTATTCTAATGGAACTATTTTTGATCAAAGTAAAGCAGAAGGAGTGTCTTTTGGTTTAAATCAGGTAATTCAAGGCTGGAGAGAAGGAATTCCCTATTTTAAAACGGGCGGAAGCGGGTCTCTACTTGTTCCTTCCCATTTAGGTTATGGCCCTTTTGACGACAGAGGTATTCCCGGAGGATCTGTTCTTATTTTTGATGTGAAATTGATTTCAGTAAATTAGTAAGACAAAATCTTATTTTTCATTATAAAAGGCCACAATAAAACATATTTTTATTGTGGCCTTTTTTTTTGTTATCCTCAACTCACTATTCTTTTCTTTAAATTAAAGTAATACTATATAAGCACCCTCTATTTTACAAAAGTCTGAATTTCATTATGTAATGATTTGAAAAAATTGTGTAAATAATATTATTTCTGTTTTCCGAGCTTTGTTTAAGTGAAAATAAATTCACAAACTAAAACTATATAAAAATGGAAAATTTACATAATCCCGACGGAACAAAACGTGAAGTTTTAACAGGAATGTTTTCAGATCGTGACAGCATAGAAAGAGCGTATGCTAATTTAAGTGAAAGAGGATATACTAAGGATGAAATAAACCTTATCATGTCTGACGAAACCAGAAAAAAACATTATTCAGACAAGGATGATCATTCTGAACTAGGAACAAAAGCAGCTGAAGGTGCCGGAACAGGTTCTGCAATTGGAGGAACAATTGGAGCAATTGCGGGAGTTGTTGCTGCATTAGGAACTAGTCCTGTTATTCCTGGTTTAGGATTAATTGTTGCCGGTCCATTGGCAGCAGGATTAGCGGGTGCTGGTGCAGGAGGAATTGCAGGAGGTGTAATTGGTGCCTTAGTAGGATCAGGAATTCCTGAAGACAGAGCAAAAATTTATGAAGATGGAATTAAAGACGGCCATGTGGTATTAGGCGTTCATCCACGTAATAACGAGGATGCTGAATATTTTAAACAGCAATGGGAAGCAAATAATGGTGTAAACGTATACAGATAAGTATTTAAATTTTATTATACAAAAGCCTAATCTTTATTTAGATTAGGCTTTTTTCATTAAATTATTTTAATTTCTGATTCGTATCTTCGTGCCCTCTTGCAAATAAGATTATGCTATTTCAAATTAAAGCCTATTTAAAATTTCTTTGGAACTCCAAAAACGAACATGGAGTACATTCACCATTTGTTTTTAATTTATTGACAAAATGTTTTTATGACAAGAAGTCAAAGCCTGAGTATGCAATTTTAAAAAACTATCGAAAATCATTATTGCAAAATAAAAATTTTATTGAAGTAACCGATTTTGGTGCCGGTTCAAAGGTTTTTAAATCAAACAGAAGACAAATTTCGAAGATTGCATCAACTGCAGGAATTTCTCCAAAACGGGCAGAATTATTATTTAGAGTTACCAATTATTTTCAACCTGCAACTATTCTGGAAATAGGAACTTCATTAGGTTTAGCGACTTCTGCCCTGGCTTTGGGTAATACCAATGCAAATGTAATTACATTAGAAGGTTGTCCGCAAACTGCAAATGTTGCCCAAAATCAACTACATCAATTTGATTGTAATAATGTTGAAAATGTAATTTCAGAATTTGAGTCTTTTCTAATTTCTGAAAATCTACAATCAACAATCTATAATCTAATATATTTTGACGGTAATCATTCTAAGAAGGCAACTCTAGCCTATTTTGATCTGTTATTACCAACTATTAACAATGATTCCGTTTGGATTTTTGATGATATACATTGGTCGCAAGAAATGGAAGATGCCTGGGAAATCATTAAAAATCATCCAAAAGTGACCGTTACCATTGATACTTTTCAATGGGGATTTGTCTTTTTTAGATACGAACAGAAAAAAGAACATTTTGTGATTAGAGCATAAAAAATGGCAATCATTTCTGATTGCCATTTTTAGTACTAATTCAATTTATTTAAATTTTATTTTTTAGCTTCTCTATTTTCTTCAGATTTAGCTCCCATTCTGTTTACAGTATACATTGGAGCAAATTTCACTTTTAAACCTGCAATTTTTCTATTGTCTTCAGAGCTTAAACCTTCTTTTTCAACCGTATTTTTTCGGCTGTCAAGTGCTTCATACAATACTTTAATTTCATCCCAGTCTTCACGAGAATAACTATCTTTATTATCCTCAACTGTATGAACAAATTGTTGGTAAACACTATGAATATTTTGGGCATTTACCCAAGAAAAACTCATGTCGTCTCCAATTTTTCCTTCACCAAACAAAGCGTTACGCAATTGTTGTTTCGGACTTGGAGCAGGTGGGGCAAAAACGGTGGTCATTTCATTTTTAAATTCCTCGTACTTTGTTTTACTTGCATTTATCCTTTCGGTTTCAGCAGCGTTATCTTTAATGTCAGCAAGTGCCAGTTGTGCATTTTCAGCTCTTCTGTCATATTCAGCTTCAACATCTTTCCAATCTGCTTTCAAATCATCAGCTTTGACATTTTTTACTGAGTCAACGTAAGCTACATAAGCGTCAATTGTTTTTTGAGCTTTTTCTTGTTTTTCGTCTTTACACGATGTAAAACTCAATGCAATTAATGCAATTCCTGATAATAATTGTATGTTTTTCATAATTATTGATTGTTTAATTAATACATTAACAAATGTATCTAATAACCTAATATCAAAAATTACATCATTACCATGTTTTTAATATTAAAAAGATATTAAACATGTAAAACTCATAGAATAATGATAATTTTATAAAATAAATCAAAAAAAATATAATTAATTCAAAAAATTATGTTCATCATTTAATAGGCCTGTAAACCAAAAGATGTTTTTTGTAACAAAAATCAATTTCACACTACTTATCGTTTATTGAAAAGTGTTTTGTACTTTTAAAACCAAAATTGTAAACCGAAATGGCAAATCCATTAATTAAAATAACTGACATTAAACGAAATTTTGTACTCGGTAATGAAATCGTTTATGTCTTAAAAGGAATAGATTTACAAATCAATAAAGGAGAATATGTGGCTCTAATGGGGCCATCAGGATCCGGAAAATCGACTCTAATGAATTTGCTAGGCTGTCTGGATACACCAACTTCCGGAAACTATGTTTTAAATGGAAAAGATGTCAGCCAAATGAAAGATGATGAATTGGCAGGAATTCGAAATAAAGAAATTGGTTTTGTATTTCAAACTTTCAATCTTTTGCCAAGAACTACCGCTTTAGATAATGTTGCGTTACCAATGATTTATGCAGGATATTCTAAATCTGACCGAAATGAACGTGCTAAAGAAGTTTTAACACAGGTAAATCTTGCTGACAGAATGGATCACCAACCCAATCAGCTGTCAGGAGGTCAACGTCAGCGTGTTGCCATTGCCCGCGCTTTGGTTAACAAACCTTCGATCATTTTAGCCGATGAACCAACCGGAAACCTAGATAGTAAAACTTCTGTAGAAATCATGAAGCTCTTTGGAGACATTCACGCACAAGGAAATACTGTCATTCTGGTAACACACGAAGAAGACATTGCTGCTTACGCACATCGCGTAATTCGTTTAAGAGATGGTTTAATCGAAAGCGACACGACTAAATAGTTTAACCATTTATTTGGTTAATCCTTAAATGGCAAGGAAACTTAGAGTCTTAGCATCTCAGAACCTTAGCAACTCAGAAAAAAATGAAAGTATATACAAAAACCGGAGATAAAGGAACAACAGCGCTCTTTGGAGGCACGCGCGTTCCTAAAGATCATATTCGTATTGACAGTTACGGAACTGTTGACGAACTGAATTCTCATATAGGATTAATTCGTGATCAGGAAATGGATTCACATTACAAAACTATTTTAATTGAAATTCAGGATCGTCTTTTTACTGTAGGTGCAATTTTAGCAACGCCACAAGAAAAAGAAATTTTAAAAAACGGCGAGCTTCGATTGAAAAATCTAGGCATCATTGATACTGATATTGAATTATTAGAGAATGAAATAGATAAAATGGAAGAAAGCCTTCCGCCAATGACGCATTTCGTTTTACCGGGAGGCCACCAAACCGTGTCATATTGTCATATTGCACGTTGTGTATGTCGTCGCGCGGAGCGTTTGGCAGTGCATTTAAGTCATAATGAACACGTTCCTGAAATCGCAATCATGTACTTAAACCGACTTTCTGACTACCTTTTTGTCTTGGCACGGAAGTTGTCCTCAGACTTAAAAGCGGAGGAAGTGAAATGGATTCCGAGGAAGTAAAACTTCTTTAAATTCCAATTTTTTGAAATCCCAAATTCCAAGGAAAAATTAAAAATTCTGCGAATTTAAATAATATAGAAATTTTCAAATATTGGCAATTTTAGATTCCTTTTAATGGGATTTGGAATTTATTTTTTGGCATTTCAAGAGGACGTTCTTAAATTTTATTAAAATAAATCAAAATTTACTTGTCTTTTTCAGTAAAAAATTTATTTTTGCACAAACTAAACAGATAACAGATGTATTGGACATTAGAATTAGCATCTTATTTAAGTGATGCGCCATGGCCTGCTAACAAAGACGAACTTATTGACTACGCTATTAGAGCTGGTGCTCCATTAGAAGTAGTAGAAAACCTTCAATCAATCGAAGACGAAGGCGAGATATATGAATCAATGGAAGAAATTTGGCCTGATTATCCAACAGACGAAGATTATCTTTGGAATGAGGATGAATATTAAAAAATAAACCAAAGGAAAAAGTCTCATCACAGAGGCTTTTTTTTTGGTTCTAAATACAACATTTACATATAATAGAAATATAACAAATCATGAGTTTCATAAACAGTATTATAAAAGTCTTTGTAGGTGATAAATCACAGAAAGATGTCAAAGCTTTACAACCTTATTTAAACAAAATTAAAACATTCGAAACCAGCTTAATGAGTTTGTCTCACGACGAATTGAGAGCCAGAACCGCATATTTTAAAGAAAAAATAAAAGAAGCCAGAGCTGACAAAGATGCTAAAATTGCTACGCTTAAAGCGGAAGTAGAAAACATCGAAGACATCGATAAAAGAGAAGATCTTTATGATGCAATTGATGCTCTTGAAAAAGAAGCTTACGAAATTTCAGAGAAAACTTTATTGGAAATTCTTCCTGAAGCATTCTCTGTAGTTAAAGAAACGGCGCGTCGTTTTAAAGACAATTCATTTATTGAAGTGACTGCAACTCCAAAAGACCGCGAATTTTCAGCTACAAAAACATATGTTACTATAGAAGGTGAAAAAGCTACATGGGCTAATAAATGGAATGCTGCTGGTAAAGAAATTACCTGGGACATGATTCATTATGATGTTCAGTTAATTGGTGGTATGGTACTTCACGAAGGTAAAGTTGCCGAAATGCAAACAGGAGAAGGTAAAACTTTAGTGGCTACTCTCCCACTTTACTTAAATGCTTTAACTGGAAACGGAGTTCACTTAGTAACGGTGAATGATTACTTGGCAAAACGTGATAGTACATGGAAAGCGCCTTTATTCGAATTTCACGGTTTAACTGTTGATTGTATTGATAATCACCAGCCAAGTACAGAACAAAGAAAAAAAGCATACGACGCTGACATCACTTACGGAACCAACAACGAATTTGGTTTTGACTATTTAAGAGATAACATGGCACATTCGCCAAATGATTTGGTTCAAAGAAAACACAATTACGCTATTGTCGATGAGGTCGATTCTGTATTGATTGATGATGCAAGAACACCACTTATTATTTCAGGGCCAGTTCCTCAAGGAGATCGTCATGAGTTTAATGAATTGAAACCAAAAATCGAAAACTTAGTTGCTCAACAACGTCAGTTAGCAAATGGTTTCTTAGCGGAAGCTAAAAAATTAATCAAAGAGGGAAACACTAAAGAAGGCGGTTTCTTATTATTGAGAGCTTACAGAAGTTTACCTAAAAACAAAGCATTAATTAAATTTTTAAGTGAAGAAGGAGTTAAACAATTGCTTCAGAAAACGGAGAATCAATACATGCAGGATAACAATCGCGAAATGCATAAAGTGGATGAAGCTTTGTATTTTGTGATTGAAGAGAAAAACAATCAGGTTGAATTGACTGATAATGGTATTAAATACCTTTCTGGAGATACTGATTCCGATTTCTTCGTTTTACCAGATATTGGAACTGAAATTGCTGCGATTGAAAAACAAAAACTAGATAAAGATGCTGAAGCAGAAGCTAAAGAAAGATTATTCCAGGATTTTGGAGTAAAAAGTGAGCGTATTCACACGCTGACTCAGCTTTTAAAAGCATACGCCTTATTCGAAAAAGATGTAGAGTATGTGATCATGGACAACAAAATTATGATTGTCGATGAGCAAACTGGTCGTATCATGGATGGTCGTCGTTATTCTGACGGATTACACCAGGCGATTGAAGCGAAAGAAAATGTAAAAATCGAAGCCGCTACACAAACTTTTGCAACTGTTACATTACAGAATTATTTCAGAATGTACAGCAAATTAGGTGGTATGACGGGTACAGCGGTTACAGAAGCTGGAGAGTTATGGCAGATTTATAAATTGGATGTTGTTGAAATTCCAACCAACCGTCCGATTTCAAGACAAGACAAAGAAGATTACATCTACAAAACGACACGTGAGAAATTCAACGCTGTAATTGAAGATGTTACTGAATTATCAAATGCAGGAAGACCAGTATTAATTGGAACAACTTCTGTTGAGATTTCAGAATTATTAAGCCGTATGTTGAAAATGAGAGGCGTTACGCATAACGTTTTGAATGCTAAAATGCACAAACAAGAGGCTCAAATTGTAGAAGAAGCAGGTAAAGCCGGAGTTGTGACAATTGCAACAAACATGGCTGGTCGTGGTACCGATATTAAATTATCTCCAGAAGTTAAGGCTGCCGGAGGTTTAGCAATCGTTGGTACAGAGCGTCATGATTCTCGTCGTGTTGACAGACAGTTACGTGGTCGTGCAGGACGTCAAGGAGATCCGGGAAGTTCTCAATTCTATGTTTCTCTTGAAGATAACTTAATGCGTTTATTTGGTTCTGAAAGAGTAGCCAAAGTAATGGATAGAATGGGATTACAGGAAGGTGAAGTTATTCAGCATTCTATGATGACTAAATCTATCGAGCGTGCTCAGAAAAAAGTAGAAGAAAACAACTTTGGTGTTCGTAAACGTTTATTAGAATATGATGACGTTATGAACTCACAACGTGAAGTAGTTTACAAACGCCGTCGTCACGCGTTATTTGGTGAGCGTTTGAAACTAGATATCGCCAACATGCTTTATGATACTTGCGAATTAATCGTAAGTCAGACAAAACCAGCTAACGATTTCAAAAATTTCGAATTCGATTTAATCCGTTATTTCTCTATCACTTCTCCAATCTCAGAAGCTGATTTCCAGAAATTAACTGATATTGAAATCACAGGAAAAATATACAAAGAGACTTTAGCATTCTATACAGAGAAAACAGAAAGAAGCGCAAGAGAAGCTTTCCCAATTATTAAAGGAGTTTACGAAGAGCCAAACAATCATTTTGAGCGTATCGTAGTGCCATTTACTGACGGAATCAAAACTTTGAATGTGGTAACTGACTTGAAAAAAGCTTACGATAGCGAAGGTGCTCAGTTAATTGCTGATTTTGAGAAAAACATCACACTTTCTATTGTTGATGAGGCATGGAAAAAACATTTACGTAAAATGGACGAATTGAAACAATCTGTTCAATTGGCTGTTCACGAACAAAAAGATCCATTACTTATCTACAAATTAGAAGCTTTCAACTTGTTTAGAGGAATGTTGGACAACGTTAATAAAGAAGTTATTTCATTCTTATTCAAAGGTGATTTACCAGCTCAAAACGTTCCTGAAATTCACGAAGCAAGAGAAGTTCGTCAGAAAGAAAACTTCAAATTAAGCAAAGATGAAATTCCAAGTAGCGAAGACATTAACCGCGAAGCTGGAGAAACACAGCAACGTCAGGTTACTGAAACGATTGTGAGAGATATGCCGAAAATCAACCGTAATGATACTGTAACAGTTCAGGAAGTTGCAACAGGCAAAACTGAAACAATGAAATTTAAAAAAGCAGAATCTTTAATCGCTAATGGCGAATGGGTTCTTGTTAAATAATAAATTTTAAACAAATACATTTTCAATCCCCAATTACAAAAGTAATTGGGGATTTTTTTTTGCAAAAAATCTAATATTTATTCTTTCTAAAACGAATAAACTGTATTTTTGCCAGCGTAAACAACAAACAAAGCTTTGAAGCGAATTTTAATTATATTTCTTTCCTGCATGCTTTTGCTACCATCATTTGGTAGTTTCTTTGTTTACACCTCATTTAAATTAAATCAGGAAGAAATTTCAAAAACCATCTGCGTACAACGAAAAATGGTTTTTAATTCCTGTAATGGTCGATGCGAACTTCAAAAAAGTTTAAAAAAATACGCTGACAACGAAAAAAGAATGCAAAACAATCTGAAAGAAAAAGCAGAAGTAGTTTACATTCAAAACACAGCAACTGCTAATTTTAAATTAGTAACTCCTATTGAATCCAAAGCAAAGCTTTTTGCTTCTTTTGATAAAAAACCAATTTCGGTTTCAAATAGCACTTTCCACCCTCCATCCTATTTTATATAAATTTTAGCTGCGCTTTTCAATTTCAAAATTGAGAAGATTTTTTTCTTGGCTTTATGTCAGGGAAAAAGACATGTTACTTTTTAAAATTTATATAATTTAAAATGAAAAAAATATACTTTACCCTACTCATCATAGGGCAATGTGTCTTTGCTCAGAATGAAGTTAAGCAGGACACAACAAAATCTCAAGAATTAGAAAACGTTTTTATAACTGCCAATCGTACTGCAACTATTCGAAAGGAAACTCCCGTTGCTATTAGTAAAATAACAGCAAAAACGATCAACGAAACCAAAGCAACAGCAGTCTACGAAATCATCAATAAAACACCAGGAGTTTTAATGGTTAATTTAGGAAACGAACAGCATATGATGTCGATTCGCCAGCCAATGACAACCAACGCCTATTATTTGTATTTGGAAGATGGCTTACCAATTCGCCCGATGGGAATCTTCAATCACAATGCTTTACTCGAAATCAATCAATACAATTTACAAAGTATTGAAGTGGTAAAAGGGCCAGTTTCTTCTTTATATGGACCGGAAGCAGTTGGCGGAACTATTAATTTAATTTCAGTAAAACCACCTGTTGATCCTGAATTTAAATTTGGCGTTCAGGCTGATAATTATGGTTACAGAAGATTTCAGGCCGCCGGTGGCGCAACGATTGGAAAAGTTGGTTTTCATATTGCCGGAATTTCAAGCTTACAGGAAAATGGCTGGATGACGTATTCTGATTACAACAAAGACAATCTGAATGCAAGAATCGACTATACTATTTCTCCTTCTACCCGATTGATTAGTAATACCATGTATGGAAAATATTATTCTGATATGAGTGGAAGTGTAAACGAAGAGGCATTTAATAACAGAACTTACAAAAGCACAACGGATTTTACCTACAGAAAATCGGATGCTTTAAGAACTCGTTTAACATTAGAACACGATTGGAACGATAATTCAAGCAGTTATATTACGGCTTATTTACGTGATAATAAATTAGGACAAAATCCATCGTACGGGATTAAATGGAGTCCAACTGTAAATCCAACAACGGCTAAAGGCGAAGTAAATTCGAATAACTTCAAAAGTTATGGTGCTATCGGCCAGCATACTCAAAAATTCGACTTCTTAAATACTAAAATTGTTGCCGGAGCCTTATACGATTATTCTCCTGTTACCTATTGGTCTTATGTAATTGATTTGAAAGCGAACTTAAATCCGGGAGAACCTGGGAAACAAACCGTAGATTCTTATGAAATTATTGCAGAACATCCAGATTCTAAATTAGCCGATTATAGCGCTGATATTTTCAACACAGCTGGTTATGCGCAAGTAAGTTTTAATCCGATAGAAAAACTAGTTGTTACTGTTGGCGGCCGTTATGACAACATGAAAGTGAATTATGATAACGCATTGGATAATTCGACAGGAAGTAAAGTTTATGACAAAATGACTTTTAAGGCCGGAGCAAACTATAATCCGTTTGAATTTGCTGGTTTCTATGGCAATTATTCTCAGGGATTTGCACCTCCGGGAATTACTTCTATTTTCAGAACAAAACCAGGTACTGGCGGAACAACTGGTGTTCCTGCTGATTTCTATTATAATTTAGAACCTGCTACTTTCAACAATTACGAAGTTGGCGGGTGGCTTTCTTTCCTTCAAAATAAATTAAATTTTGATTACGCCTTGTATTATATGGAAGGAAAAAATGAGCTTTTAAATATCAAACTTGCAGATAATTCAACTGATTATCGTTCGGCTGGAGAGACACGTCATAAAGGAGTTGAATTTGGAATGTCATACAGACCTTCAAAACAAATCAACTTTCGTCTTGGCGGAACTTATGCGCAACACACCTATATCGACTTTAAGCTTTCAGACAAACCCTCTGATCCGGTTCAGAACCTAAATGGCAAAGAAATGCCTTCAGCTCCAAAATGGTCTGGAAATTCGGAGTTAAGTTATTATCCAAACTGGCTTCCAAATTTAAGAACGTCGATCGAATGGCAACTTGTCGGAAGTTACTACCAGGATCAGATCAATACGGTGAAATACGATGGTTACAACATATTCAATGCCCGAATTGGTTATCAATGGAAAGGAATTGAAATTTATGGAAACGTACTTAATTTAACGGACAAATTGTATGCTTATAACGTTACAAGAGCCAATACAACAAACGCTCAGCCAACCTACACAGCAGCGGCGCCAAGGACTTTTGTTTTCGGAATTCAGTACAATTTATCATTAAAAAAATAATTATTAGAAGCTAATCCCGCTTTCGCCTTTATCTTTTTATGGCAGAAAAAGCCATAAAAAGGATATCGGCTCTATCGGGGCTAAAACGGAACAAATGAGTAAAGAAATAAAAGAGAAAAAGTCTAAAAAGAAAGATTCTAAGCTTGTCAAGAAAATCAAGCAGCATATTTACAAATGGCATCGTACCATTGGCTTGATTACCATTATTCCTGTAATTTTCTGGACATTGTCTGGTTTGATGCACCCGTTTATGGCGCATTTTTTCAAACCGGAGATTGCCCATGATAAACTGGAGCCGCAAATTATTGATAAAAATCAACTGCATTTTTCGATTCAGGAAGTTTTACAAAAAAACAACATTAACGAATTCAAGAATTTCAGGATTGTTTCCTTTAATAATAGTACTTATTATCAGGTAAAAACGATTTCTGGTGCTCTATTGTATTTTGATACTTCAAATGCAAAAAAACTCGAAAACGGAGATCAAAAATATGCTGAATGGCTTTCCCGTTATTTTTTAGATGATCAAAAAAGTACTGTAACAAAAAGCGAAGTTGTGACTGAATTCACTTCACAATATAAATATGTAAACCGTTATTTACCAGTTTATAAACTGAGTTTTGATCGTCCTGATACTATGGAAGTTTATGTAGAAACTTCTTCCAGTAAACTGGCTACTTATAATCCAACGTCAAGACAATGGTTTATTTGGTTTTTCGATACTTTTCATAACTGGTCTTTTGTAGATGCTATTTCAAACAACAGCATCCGAATTATCACAATGATTTTCTTGCTTTCTATAATTGGATTTTCTGCTTTGAGCGGAATTTTAATTTATGGTTTATTGTGGAAACAATTCAAAAAGACAGATAGTTTACAACCCAAAAAAGGACTTAGAAAATATCACCGCCAAATTGGGATCTGGGTTTCGCTTTTCACTTTAACTTTTGCTTTTAGCGGTGCTTATCACGCTACTACAAAGTGGGCTCCGTATACTTTATCGCAAATGGTTTACGAACCAACTTTTGAAACCAAAGAAATTCCTTTAGCTAGTAACACTTTGAATTTAGACTGGAGTCGTTTCCAAAATGCAAGTATTATTACTTTAAACGACACAACCTATTTCCGTTGTCAATTATTAGAAAAAGAAAAATTCAAAAAACCAAAAGCCGATTCTAATTCGAAATGGAATAAAAAAGACGATAAAAAATCGGAAGTAGTTTATATCAACGCTACAACGAATAAAATTGTTCCAAATATGGACATTCATTATGCCGAGTTTTTGGCGTATTATTTTACAGATGGAGCTCCAAAAGCTGCTTGTTGTGAAATGGTAGAAAGTTCAGACGAACCGGAATCTTCATTAGAAAATACAAAACTTTTAGAATCTAAAGTTCTGACGGATTTTGAAAGCAGAGAATACGGCTTTGTAAATAAAAGATTGCCAGTTGTTAAATTGGCGTATGACACTCCGGAAAAAACAACTTATTTCATTGAAACGGCAACTTCAAGATTAGCAGCTAAAATTAAAAGCTCTGATAGGATCGAAGGTTATTCGTTTGCTATCCTCCACAAATTTTTATTTATGGATTGGGCAGGAAAAAACATTCGGGATCTAACAATGGTTCTGGCGGCTTTGACCATTTTGATTGTTAGTGTTTTGGGTTTTATTTTGTTTTTGAGGAAGTAAAAAAAGGTACTGAGGTTCTAAGTTGCTAAGGTTCTAAGTTTTTTTCTTAGCAACTTAGTAACTTAGCCGCTTAGTATCTTATTTTGAATTTTCTTCGTAATAGCGAGCTTCAATTCGTTTAATATCTTTAATTGAACTTTTAGCCCAGGCCAAACGTTTCTCCAGAATTTCCTCTTCTGACAATTGCCATTTGATATCTGAATTTCTTAATCTGTTGGTTAAGTTTTGAATGATGATCGCAGCTGAAACTGAAATATTCAAACTCTCTGTAAAACCAACCATCGGGATTTTAAGAAAACCATCTGCTTTTTGTAGAATCTCTTCTGATAATCCGTCTCTTTCTGTTCCGAAAAATAAGGCACTTGGTTTTGTGATATCGAAATCTTCCAACAAACAATCATTTTCGTGAGGTGTAGTAGCAATAATTTGATAACCTTGATTTTTTAAAGTAGAAACGCAGGTTGTAATGGAATCAAACTGATTAATATCAACCCATTTTTGGGCACCCATTGCGATTTCTTTATCGATTTTTTTCCCATAACGCTGTTCGATAACATTCAATTCCTGAATTCCGAAAACTTCACAACTGCGCATTACGGCACTTGTATTATGCATCTGAAAAACGTCTTCGACCACGATTGTGAAATGCTTTGTACGATTTCCCAATACATTTAGAAATCTTTCTTTGCGATTGTCTGTTAATATATTTTCAAGAAAAGCGAGGTAATCTAAATCAATCATTTTAATATAATTTCCCGCAAAAATACATTTTAAAGAAATGTATTTATTGCTTTATTTTCATTTTTAATCCAAAATAGAATTTACAACACCTTCAAAAATAGCTTGTCCAAATGATTTCTGTCTCTCCTGATCTGGAAAAATTGGCGCTGGTTCTATATTACTCATTTCTCTTTTTAACAATTTATTGGTATTGGTCAAAGAATAATAGTCTCGCAATTTTATCTTCGTTGGCTCAAATCCAGGTTTTGGATTATAAATCGAATATGCTTCTACTGAATTGAGGAGCTTTTTATAGTCACTAATGGAAGATGGTACTACTTTAACAAATGAAAAAGAAGTTATTGTACTATCAGCACAAAATAATTTTTTATTTTTGGTTTGAGCAAAAAGAATCGTGCTAACTAAAAACAGCATTAATAAAAACAGCTTTTTCATTTGATAAAAGTAAGAAAAAACTATGTCATCAATTTACCATTTCAATAAATTTTGCTGGATATTCCGTAAAGAATTAAATTTTAAAAAATGAAAAAGAAATTAGTTGTTTTAACCGGAGCCGGAATCAGTGCTGAAAGCGGTATCAAAACATTTCGTGACAGCGATGGTTTATGGGAAGGTCATGATGTAATGGAAGTGGCAACTCCAGAAGGCTGGCGTAAAAATCAGGAATTAGTTTTAGATTTTTACAATAAAAGACGTCAACAACTAAAAGAAGTAGAACCAAATTTGGGTCACAAAATTTTAGCCGAATTAGAACAGGATTTTGATGTTCATATTATCACACAAAATGTTGACGATTTGCATGAACGCGCGGGCAGCACGAAGGTTCTGCATTTGCATGGAGAATTATTAAAAGTAAGAAGCGTTCAAAATAGAAATCATATTCTCGATTGGACCGAAGATTTATATACAGGAGATTTTGATGAAAACGGACATCAATTACGACCGCATATTGTTTGGTTTGGCGAAGATGTTCCTGCACTTGAAGAAGCAATCGAAATTACGGAAACTGCAGATTATTTTGCTGTCATCGGAACGTCATTACAAGTATATCCTGCGGCCGGACTGATATCCTATACTTACAGCATTACACCGGTTTTCTATATTGATCCAAAGCCAATTGCGATTCCGAATATCCAAAATAAAGTAGAAGTTATTGCCAAAATTGCTTCGGAAGGAGTTGCGGAATTAAGAGATCGATTAAAATCACTTTAAAACCCATAAATGCGATTTTTCATGACTTTTTATCCCCAAATTCTGTTTATATTTGCACCTTTCGAACAAACAACATAACAATGACTACTTTAAACGAATTGAATGCTATATCGCCAATTGACGGAAGATATAGAAGCAAAACCCTTTCATTAGCACCTTTTTTCTCTGAAGAAGCTTTAATCAAATACCGTGTATTGGTTGAAATCGAGTACTTTATTGCTTTATGCGAAGTGCCATTGCCACAACTTTCAGGTGTAAACCCAAATTTATTTGACAGTTTAAGAGATATCTATAAAAAATTCTCAACTGAAGATGCGCTTTGGATTAAAGAAACTGAAAAAGTAACCAACCACGATGTAAAAGCGGTGGAATACTTTATCAAAGATGCTTTTGAAAAATTAGGTTTATCTCAATACAAAGAGTTCATTCATTTCGGATTAACATCTCAGGATATTAACAACACTGCGATTCCGCTTTCTACAAAAGAAGCTTTTGAGCAGGTATATATGCCTTCTTTAATTTCTTTAATTTCTAAATTAAAAGAATTAAGCGTAGAATGGAAGGACATTCCGATGTTGGCGCGTACGCACGGACAACCAGCTTCTCCTACTCGTTTGGGTAAAGAAATTTTGGTTTTTGTAGAGCGTTTAGAAGAGCAAATGCGTTTGTTGTTCAACATTCCGTTTGCGGCTAAATTTGGTGGTGCAACAGGAAACTATAATGCACATCATGTGGCTTATCCACAAATCGACTGGAAACAATTCGGGAATAAATTTGTAGAAACAGATCTTGGTTTACACCACTCTTTTCCAACAACTCAAATTGAACATTACGATCATTTTGCTGCCTTTTTTGATGCTTTAAAAAGAATCAACAATATCATAATCGATTTGGACCGTGATATCTGGACGTATGTATCGATGGAATATTTTAAACAAAAGATAAAAGCTGGTGAAATTGGATCATCTGCAATGCCACATAAAGTTAACCCAATTGATTTTGAAAACTCCGAAGGAAATTTAGGAATTGCAAATGCTATTTTTGAACATTTAGCAGCTAAATTACCTGTTTCAAGATTACAACGCGATTTAACTGACAGTACTGTTTTACGTAATATTGGAGTTCCAATCGGACATACTATTATTGCCTTTGAAGCTACGTTGAAAGGTTTAAACAAATTGTTATTAAACGAATCAAAATTTGCTGAAGATTTAGAGAAAAACTGGGCAGTTGTTGCTGAAGCTATTCAGACTATTTTACGTCGTGAAGCGTATCCAAATCCATACGAAGCTTTGAAAGGTTTGACAAGAACAAATGAAGCAATTGACAAAAAAGCGATTCATAATTTTATTGCAACTTTAGAAGTTTCTGATGCTATTAAAGCAGAATTAATGCAGATAACACCTGCAAATTTCACAGGAATCTAAAGAAAACCTAAAATATTTTCTCAAAAAAAGCTATCTTTAACGATAGCTTTTTTTATTCCCTATAAACCCGATTGGAAACTAGCCCAGATTGCAATGAAAAGCCTTTTGTGAAAAAAACTATATTTTTTTTGTAGATACAGAGCGACCAACGGAAGCTCCTGTAACTACTTTAAAAATATGTTTTTTGAATAAAAGCTTGAAATGGAAAGCTGGATTAGCTCCTGAACAAAAAATACCACTTTATGATTTCTTTATACGCTGCTGCAGAAACTACCCACCATTTAAGACCTTTAATTAGTGATTTGGGATTAATCCTGATCACTGCCGGAATTGCTGTGTTACTTTTTAAAAAAATGAAACAGCCTTTGGTTTTAGGTTATTTGATTGCCGGTTTTCTGGCAGGAAATCATTTTGATTTTTTTCCATCAATCACCGAAATGAAAAGTGTTGAAGTTTGGGCCGAAATTGGTGTGATCATTTTGTTATTTAGTTTGGGACTCGAATTTAGTTTTAAGAAATTAATGAAGGTCGGCGGTACGGCTTCTATTACAGCTATTACCCAAATTATTACCATGGTCATTATTGGTTATCTCGTCGGGCAATGGATGGGCTGGGCGTCTATGGATAGTATATTTCTTGGTGTTATCTTATCAATCTCCTCTACTACTATCATTTTAAAAACCTTTGATGAATTGGGTGTTAAGGCACAAAAGTTCGCTGGAATTGTTATTGGATCGCTTATTGTTCAGGATATTGTTGCCATTTTAATGATGGTCTTACTTTCGACTATTGCAGTAAGTCAGCAATTTTCGGGAAGTGAACTTATGATGTCTGTATTAAAACTGATTTTCTTTTTAACCGTTTGGTTCTTAGGCGGAATCTTTTTTATCCCTACCCTTCTTAAAAAAACAAAGCATTTATTAACTGATGAGATGCTATTAATTGTTTCATTAGCCTTGTGTTTAATGATGGTTAGTTTTGCTGCAAATGTTGGTTTTTCACCTGCTTTAGGCGCTTTTATAATGGGATCTATAATTGCCGAAACCACCCAAGCAGAACATATCGAGCATTTGATAAAACCGGTAAAAGATTTATTTGGGGCGATATTCTTCGTATCTGTGGGAATGTTAATTGACCCAAAAATGTTATACACACACGCGCTGCCAGTTGCTATTTTAACGCTTGTCACTATTGTGGGACAATCTGTGAGTTCTACAATTGGTGCCCTACTTGCCGGTCAGCCATTAAAACAATCTGTACAAACCGGAATGAGTTTGTCACAAATTGGAGAATTCTCGTTTATCATTGCCACGTTAGGAATGACATTAAATGTTACAAGTTCGTTTTTATATCCGGTTGTGGTAGCCGTTTCTGCCATAACAACGTTTACTACGCCATTTATGGTAAAATATGCGGTTCCATTTTCAAATTTTCTAGAACATAAATTGCCTAGAAAATGGGTCAAAAATATTAACCGTTATAGCGTCAATGCGCAAGCAATAAAATCGGTTAGCATTTGGCAAAAAGTACTGAATGCTTATATCATTCAGATTATTCTCCATACCGTTATTATTACGGCCGTCATTTTATTATCATCAAAATTTGTTGCGCCATTAGTGGCTGATACCCGATTTGGAAATACATTAGCTGCGCTTATAACATTAGTTATTATTGCTCCGTTTCTATGGGCACTTTCATTACGACGTATAGCTGACGAAGAAGTGGAATTATTGTGGGAAGAACGTAAATATCGCGGTGCTTTGTTGATGATGATTTTGATAAGAATGAGTTTAGGATTATTTTTCATTGGTTTCTTGCTGAATATTTTCTTCTCTCCATTAGTTGCTTTTGTAGCCCTTATCATTGCTATTGCCGCTTATCAAATATTCCCGAAAAAATTAAACGAACAATATCATAGAATTGAAAGTCACTTCTTAAAAAACCTCAACGATCGTGAAAACAAAAAAATAGACAGACGTTATGCGAACTTAATGCCATGGGACGGTCACATGTCATTTTTTGATATTGGAAAAGAATCCAATCTGGCGGGGAAAACATTGGAAGAATTACGCATTCGCGAGCAAATGGGAATTAATATTGCCTACATAAAACGAGGTGATGTTATGATCTCTATTCCAACGAAAAATGAACGTCTTTTTCCTGGCGATGAAGTATGTGTAATTGGTACAGATGCACAAGTTACTGAGTTTGCCAAATATTTAAATCAAAACGAAGTCGAAGCACCTACATCAGTTGAAGAATCTCAAATTGTATTACGCCAACTCGAAGTTTCTCAAGAAGAATTTATTGACAAAAGCATCGGTCAGTTTAGAGGAAAAACGGGCGGAATGGTAGTTGGAATCGAAAGAAACGGAAATCGAATCTTAAACCCGGAATCCAATATCGTATTAGGAAAAAATGATATTATCTGGGTTGTTGGAGATAAAAAAAGAATGAGCGAATTGATGAAAAAAGCTTAATTGAAGGTTCTAATGGACTAAGATTCTAAGGTTCTGAGAGTTTAACTCTTAACAAATCTAGAATCTTAGTCCCTTAGAACCTTAGTATCTTAGCCCCTTATTTATTCGGTTGCGGTGTCATACGCAAATATGGTTTTATTGGCGTGTGACCTTTTGGGAATTTCGCAGGAATATCACTGTCCGGAACCGCCGGAGTAATTACTACATCATCGCCGTCTTTCCAGTTCGCCGGAGTTGCTACGCTGTAATTTGCTGTTAATTGCAAACTATCAATAACACGAAGCAATTCGTCAAAATTTCTTCCTGTCGAAGCCGGATAGGTTAAAGTCAGTTTGATTTTTTTATCAGCACCAATTACAAAAACAGAACGAACTGTAAATTTATCGCTTGCATTTGGATGCAACATATCATACAAAGTGGCTATTTTTTTATCTTCATCTGCAATTATCGGGAAATTAACTATTGTATTTTGAGTTTCGTTAATGTCTTTGATCCACTCTTTGTGCGACTCTAAACCATCAACACTCAAAGCGATAACCTTTGTATTTCTTTTAGTAAATTCAGGAAGATAATTGGCTACTGTTCCCAATTCTGTTGTACAAACAGGAGTAAAATCTGATGGATGCGAAAATAAAACTCCCCATGAATCTCCTAACCATTCATGAAAATTGATTGGTCCTTCTGTGGTTTCTGCATGAAAATCCGGAGCTATATCGCCTAATCTTAATGTTGACATAATTATATTTTTTTAGTTCCTCTAAAATTACTAAAAAATATAATTAAAAAAACTAAACTCTACTTTTTCTATCAATTTTACTCTAAACTACTCAAATAGCTTAAAACAATCTAAATAAAACTAACAATAAAGTACCAGATAGCAAGGGTAATAAAAGATATCGGGATTCCGAAACCAATCATCATGCTGCTTAATTTCGGCTTTAAACCATAGGTTGAAGCTAATATAGCACCCGTAATCATGGGTGCCATTGCGATTTCAATTATGGTAATTTTAATGGCCTCAGAATGTTGATTGAAAATGAAAACATATAAGACCATAATAATGAATGGCGTTACGATAAGTCTGAAGAAAAGTCCCAATCGTAAAAATCGCCAATGCTGACTTCTTCTATCAAAATTTAATTGCAACCCAACAGAAAACAGAGCCAAGGGCGTAACCAGACTTCCTACTTTCAACAATACAGATTGAAGATTTAGATCTAAATCATAATTAAAAACATTCAAAGAGCAGGCCACTACAAACGTAATGAAAGGCGGAAATAAAATTACTTTCTTCAAAATACTCCACGCATCCGGGCTTCCTTTTGAGTAAAATGCCGCCACAAAAACACCTAAAGTAGAAACCACAACAAAAGTGCCGGGCTGATCTACTAAAATTGCCGTTTCTAAACCTTTTTTTCCAAATAAGGCTTCCACTATAGGATAACCTAAAAAAGAGGAATTACTCAATCCTGCCGTCAACACCAAACAACCAATAAGTTTATTTGACCAACCCAATCGTCGCCCTAAAAAATGAAAGAAAACAAATGCCAGGAAAAAACTAATCCAGCCCGCTCCAATTGGAAACAACAGATCATTGTTCCATTTTATTTTCGGAATATGATATAAAGTGATTGCGGGTAAGCATACATAAATAACAATTTTATTGATGCTTTTATAGATATGAGTTGGAAACCGCTTTACCTTTTGCAAAAGCAATCCTAAAAACAAGAAGAAGAATATCTGAATAAAGTTGTTCATATCGTAGGTTCCCGACAAAAATAAGGATTTCTAAATTAGTAATTAGTGCTTAGTCGTTAGTAATTAGTCGTTAGTTGTTAGTTTTTAGTCTAATCGTTTTAAAGATAATTTTTCTAAAATCCCTAGATGACTACTTATTTATCAAAACTAATTACTAAGAACTAACGACTAATGACTAGGAACTAAAAAACTGTTAAATATTTTTTTTGTTCAATAAAACACTTTACATTTGTAACATATTTTATTACAGTATGATTTCAGGTAAATTTGCCATAACGATTCACATTCTTACTTTACTCACCAAATATCCAAATGATTATTTATCATCTGAATATATTGCGGGAAGTATTAATCTGAATCCTGTTTTGGTACGAAAAGAAATTGCCAATCTAAAAGCACATCATATTGTCGAAAGTAAAGAAGGTAAAAATGGCGGAACTAAATTAGCCGTGGATCCAACGAATCTTACTTTGAAAGAAATTTTTGAAATGACTTTTGAAACCATTAATCTGGGATATGCTAAAAATCAGCCGAATCCGGATTGTCCGGTTGGAAAAAAAATCAATCAAAATTTAGCCGCTTTATACGCGGATATGAATCAAAAAGTTAGTTTACAATTAGAGGGAATTTCTTTAGAAGATTTTTCTAATCAGTTCTAAAACTATTTTTTTACACAAAACTGTAACATTTTTTATTACTAATAAAAATTATATATTATGAAAATCGCACTTATTGGAGCAACAGGATTTGTAGGCTCAGCCATTTTAAACGAATTAGCAAGCAGAAATCATGACATTACTGCTATTGCAAGAACACCAAAAGAAACTGCAAATGTAAATTGGGTAGCTGTTGATATTTTTAATTCAGATGCATTAGCCGAAATCTTAGAAGGAAATGATCTTATCATTAGTGCTTACAATGCCGGATGGACCAACCCAAACATTTATGATGATTTTATTGCCGGTTCAAAATCTGTTCAGGAAGCAGTGAAAAAATCAGGAGTAAAACGTTTCAGTGTAATTGGAGGCGGCGGAAGTTTGTTTGTTGCACCCGGTTTACAAGCAGTGGATACACCAGATTTTCCAAAAGAATATTATGTTGCTGCGACTGCTGCACGTGATTACCTGAACATCATTAAAGAAGAAAAAGAACTGGACTGGGCCTTTTTTAGTCCTGCATTCGAAATGCACGCCGGAACTACAACAGGAAGAACCGGGAAATACCGTTTAGGTTTAGAAAACCCAGTATTCAATGACGAGCAAAGAAGCATTTTATCTGTAGAAGATTTGGCTGTTGTAATTGCTGATGAAGCAGAAACTCCAAAACACCACCAGGTTCGTTTTACTGCGGGTTATTAAAACACGAATTCCACAAATTTACACGAATTAATTAGTGTTAATTAGTGAAATTCGTGTTACATATCAAAACAGTTTCAAAGAAAATCCTTTTTGAAACTGTTTTTGTTTTCTGTACTTTTACAATACCAAAAAATGTATTTTGTCAAGTCCAAAAAAGCCATCTAGTAGTTTACAAGAAAAAGCCGGTATTTCACCTCCTGAAATTATCAATATATCGGCTATAAGTCAAATTCAGAAAAATAGGCGAAAACAACCTTCTTCACAAGAATTAATTGCCGGAATTCTGGATGGAAACAGAACAGCTTTGAGCCGTGCTATTACTTTGGTCGAAAGCACCAATCAGGAGCATGCTGAAAAAGCCAATGAAGTTATTAAAGGATGTTTGCCTAATGCCAATAAATCTATTAGAATAGGAATTACAGGCGTTCCCGGCGTTGGAAAAAGTACTTTTATTGAAGCTTTTGGAACTTTCCTAACACAACTTGGAAAAAAAGTAGCGGTATTGGCCGTTGATCCGAGTAGTTCACTTTCGCACGGGAGTATTTTAGGCGATAAAACCCGTATGGAAGAATTGGTAAAAGATGAAAATGCTTTTATCAGACCAAGTGCTTCGGGAGATACTTTAGGCGGCGTGGCACGAAAAACGCGTGAATCGATTATTTTGTGTGAAGCCGCTGGTTATGACACTATAATTATTGAAACCGTTGGCGTAGGACAAAGTGAAACCGCTGTTCACAGTATGGTGGATTTTTTCTTATTACTAAAAATTTCCGGTGCAGGCGACGAACTTCAGGGTATTAAACGTGGTATCATGGAAATGGCCGATGCGATTGTCATCAACAAAGCCGATGGCGACAATATAAAAAAAGCAAATCAGGCGAAATTAGAATTCAACAGGGCGTTGCATTTATTTCCTCCCAAAAAATCAAACTGGCAGTCAAAAGTTACGACTTGTAGCGCTATTACCAAAGAAGGTATTTCAGACATCTGGAACACCATATCTGATTATGTTCAAATGACAAATGAAACTGGTTTCTTTCCCGAAAAAAGAAAGGAACAAAATCATTTTTGGATGATGGAAACCATAAATGAACAATTGAAACTCAACTTCTATAATCAACCCGAAATTATTTCGCAATTGGAAGAAAATAAAAAAGCAGTGCAAAACGATGAAATTTCACCTTTTGCAGCTGCTCAAAATTTATTAAAATTGTATTTTTCTAAAAGTAGCTAAGTAGCTAAGATTCTTAGTTGCTAAGTAATTTAAAAACTCAGAACCTTAGAATCTTAGCTACTTAGAAACTTTTCCTTTCAACTTGTATTTGTTTTCTTTATACAAATTTCCTGCTGTAATTACATGCGCCAAAGCATCTTTTGCTAATTCTTCATTTAATTTAACCGGAATTAAAGTCGTATCATTTTTGATTTCAAACTGCAATGGTTTCAAATTAGGCTGCATAATCACAACCTGATTTTCAACTCTGAAGGCATTGATATCATTAAACTGCATAATTGATCTTCCTTGTGTTTTGGCATCCAGCTTATTTAAGTTTCTACCTACCATTGGCGTTTCAAAAGGAATTCCTAAATAACCTAATAAGGTTGGCGGAATATCAATCTGACTTGCCAAATTGCTATAAACTGAACCTTTCTTCACTCCTGGCCCCATTATTAAAGCCGGAATATGGAATTTGTTAATTGGCACTAAGTTTTTACCGTATGTTCTTGTGTTATGATCCGCAATAACAATGAAAATCGTGTTTTTAAAATACGCTTCTTTTTTAGCCATTTCGAAGAATTTCCCAATGGAGAAATCGGCATATTTCATGGCATTATTTACTGTTGCAGGTTTCTTGTCAAAAGGTTGGATTCTTCCTGTCGGATATTCGAAAGGTTCATGATTTGATGTCGAAAACATTAAAGAAAAGAAAGGTTTGTCACCTTTTGCCTTAAAGTAACTATTTGCTTTGGTAACCAAATCTTCATCAGAATAACCCCAGGTGCCTTTGAAAGCATATTTATTTCCATCTGATTCAAAATCTTCCTGATCTACAATATCCTGAAAACCATTTCCGTTGAAAAACGAAGCCATATTATCAAAATTCGCCATTCCACCATAAATAAAACTAGTGTCATACCCTTTTTGTTTTAAGGCATCTGCAAGTGTGAAAAATCCTTGTTGTGAGTTTCCAAGTTTTACCACACTTTCTGATGGTGAAGGTAAAAATCCGGTTACAACCGCCTCAATTCCGCGTACACTTCGTGTTCCAGTGCAATACAAATTGGTAAACAATAAACCTTCTTTTGACAATTTATCAAATTCCGGCGTCAATGGTTTCCCACCTAAAATTCCAACATATTCTGCCCCTAAACTTTCCTGTAAAAAGATAACCAAATTATAAGGCTTCTTATTAGCTGAGTCTGGTTGTTGCACATGTAAAAACGGGATATCAGCATCGGTAAAATCATTTGGACCTGCAATCATGTATTTCTTTACACGCGCAATAGCTTCGGCTTCATCCATTTTTCCATACATCTTGGTATTTCCTTCATTTTTGATCGAATAGGCTGCAAATGCAACCGTGTAGAATGAATTCAATCCAAGAGTATTGGTCAACTGATCTGTAGAGAAAACAGCATTGCTGGCATTAATTGGACGCTTTGAAGTAAGACTTGAACGTGCTCCAAAAAACAATAAAAAAGCAACCAATGGAAAAACCATTAATTTGAATTTATAATCAGCTAGTGAAGTATAGAAATATTTTTTTCCTTTTTTGAAAGCAAAATAGATAACCGCTGCTAAAATCAGGAACGTAACTATAATAGAACTCAGGTAACTTTTTAAAAGCATCCCAACAACTTCCTTAGGATAAATTAAATAATCTAAGAAGATTTTATTCGGACGCGTATCATATTGTTTTACAAAATCAGGCGAAGCTAATTCTACAAACAGAATTAGAAACAGGAATAAGAAACTATAAATTAAAAGAAATTTATTAGTGAACTTTAACCATTTATTCGGTAAAAAAGTAATTAAAACAGCCGGAAGAAAAGACAAATAACATAGTAAAATCAAATCCATTCGAAGGCCGATTGGAAAAATATACCAGAAATTTGGTGTTTCGACAACCCTGTCTTTAAAAAGAAAAAATAAAAATATTCGGCTTAAAGTAGTAATTAGCAATCCGATTGCTATAAAATTGAAAATAGGTTTTAAAAAACTTAATTTTTTCATTAGAAAGATTTAGAACGTAAAAAAAATATCAAACAAATTATTCCTCGTAACGATTTATTTCTCTGTCATAAAATTCATTTGCTTTTTCAATTAAACCTTCCATTTCAGCATTTAATTCGGCTTCATCAAGATCTTCCGCTTCTTCTAAAAACTCAACCTCATCATCTTTTAAATTGATTATAAATCTTGGGTAATCTAGGTGAATGATGAAAATATCATCTGGAAAATCAGTATTATCTCCAAGTAAAAATTTAGGTAATTCCATTTTATTTTTGTTTTTATATGCTTCAAATTTAGCTATTTGAAACTGAATTATTAATTAATTTTTTAGTTAAGTAGTGAAAACGAATGTATAGAAATATTGCCGCAGAAGTTAATCCTGCCAAAAGTCCAATCCAGACGCCTTCTGCTTTCCATGGCGTATATTCTGCCAAATAATACGAAATCGGGAAACCAATTACCCAATAGGCAACAAAGGTTATATACATTGGCACTTTTACATCCTGCAAACCGCGAAGTGCTCCAAGAACAACCACTTGTATTCCGTCAGAAATTTGAAAAATAGCGGCAATCAAAAGTAATTTCGATGCAATACTTATCACCTCATTATTATCAAGTAATTGTCCTCCATTTTCCATATTCAAAAAGAGATACGGTAAGTAATTATGGAACGCAACAAATAGTATAGCAAAAAGGGTTTCGAGTATGATGGCCAATAAAAAAATAGAACGGGCCACCACTACCAATTTTCTAAAATCCTGCAAACCTCTTTGGTTGCTAACTCTAATCATCGACGTTACACTTAATCCCATCGCAAACATAAAAGTCATCGACGCAAGGCTCAAAGCAATTTGATTGGCTGCCTGACTGGTTTTTCCAATATTTCCGCAAAGCCAGATGGAGGCTGTAAACAGCACCACTTCAAAAAGCATTTGCATGGCTGATGGAAAACCAATGCTTATTATTTTTTTTATGGTTTCTTTTTTAATTTCCTGAAAACTGAAATCTTGAAAAAAGCGTTTTAAATCATTTCTTCGCGACAGCATAATGTGCATAAACATGACCAAAAATATTCTTGATATAACCGTTCCTAGAGCTGCACCAATAATTCCCATTTTAGGAAAAATCCAAATACCATAAATCAAAACATAATTTATACCTACGTGTAGCACATTTGCCATGATCATAGCGTACATCGAATATTTTGTCATCGACATTCCGTCAGCAAATTGTTTGTATCCCTGATATATAATTAGCGGAATTAATGAAAAAGCAACCCAGTCCAAATAAGGTTTTGCAAGTTTAATAACATCAGCGGGTTGATGCAGTAATTCCATTATTGGCTTTGCCAGAACAATTACACCAAAAAGCATTAATCCTAAAATAGTACATAAAAACAAGCCATGATGAAAAGCAGAACGAACTTTAGTATCATTCTTCTCCGCATCACCTTCTGCTACAATTGGCGTAATGGCTGTCGAGAAACCTATCCCTAAAGACATGGCAATAAAAACCATACTGTTTCCAAGCGAAACTGCGGCAAGTTCAGTACTTCCCAACTTCCCTACCATTATATTATCGACAATACCTATTAAAGTATGGCCCACCATTCCTAAAATTACGGGATAAGCCAACTTAAAATTATACGAAAACTCCTTTGTATACTGTGCTAAGTTCAATTCTATTGTTTTTAAGTCGGCAAAGATAATCAGAAGCTTTGAATTCTGTGGTATTATTAAAAAAGATAAGCTAATATTAAAAATTCCAAAAAATAAATTCTAATTTCCAAGAACTTTAAACATAGAAAATAAAGCCTGTTTTAAAATTATATAACAATTTCGGAAAATTATATAACGACTCCAAAACACCTCAATACTACTTTTACACTATTAATAATTCAAAAAAAATTGTCTTTATGATCTCAAGAAATCTGAAATTTATCTGCCTAGCTGCTATAGCTTTTTTATCTGCCAACACAACTTTCGCTCAAGACACTGCAACTGCAAAAACCGAAGGTGAAATTAAAAATTACGATCAGGGTTTTAGATTGGGATTTGGTTTAAACGGAGGTTTACCAACTGACAATGCTTACGATTGGTCTCTTGGGGGAGATGTTCGTTTACAATATGATTTGTCTAAAAGAACATCGTTGACATTGACCACAGGTTTTACAAACCTATTTATGGGAAAAGACGACAATGGAGTTGATCAAAAAGATCTTGGATTTATTCCTGCAAAAGCTGGTTTTAAAGCCTTCATTTGGGAAGATCAATTCTATGTTTTAGGTGAAGTGGGTGCTGGTTTTGCCGTTACAAACGGATATGACGACACTACTTTTTTATGGGCGCCAGGAATTGGGTACGCCAACAAATATATCGATATCAGTGTCCGCTACGAGGACTACAACAAATTCAAAACCAATCAGGTGGCTTTACGTCTTGCCTACGGATTTGATTTATAAAAATACGTTCATTTATTCTTTTGTTTTTGGTATGAACCCGACAGATCCTCATAGTCTGTCGGGTTTTGTTGTTTATATAAAGTCTGCACAACCCAAAAAAAACAAACCCGACAAGTTTCAAAAACCAATCGGGTTTAATACAGTAAGAAAATATCTAATTTTCTAATTGGCACATTATCTAATTAAATAATTAAGCCCCTAATTCTTTTTTATACATTTCGATATTAGCTTTTATTTTGTCATCAAGATCCGGTTCTTTAATATCAGTATGTTTTTGCATTTCTTCCCAAATAATTTTAGCAACAATATAACGCGCCATTTCTTTATCATCGGCAGGAACAATATACCAGGGCGCATAATCTGTCGAAGTTTTATTGATGGCTTCTTCATAATATTCCTGATATTCTTTCCAATGTTCTCTTTCCTTCAAATCGCCAGGAGAAAATTTCCAATGGTGTTTTTCTTCTTCCAAACGGCGTAACAAACGTTCCCTTTGCTCCTCTTTGCTCAAATGCAAATAAAATTTCATTACAATAGTTCCGTTTTGCGAAATATGCTTTTCAAAATTATTAATCTGCTCAATTCTATTTTCCCAAAATTGAGGCGTAATATCGTCAATCGAATTAATTCCTGGCAAATTCTCACCCAAAATATATTCAGGATGCACACGTGTTACCAAAACATTCTCATAATGTGTTCTATTAAAAATGGCAAATTTTCCTTTCTCAGGAAGTGCCAGATAATGTCGCCACAAATAATCATGTTCCAATTCAGTCGAATTCGGCGTTTTAAAACTGTGCACCACAACCCCACGCGGATTAAATTCCTTAAAAACCTCCCTGATTAAACTATCCTTCCCGGACGTATCCATTCCCTGTAGGCAAATCAAAACACCGTATTTATTATGCGAATACATAACGTCCTGTAAGTCACTCAATTTCGCCTGAACTTTATCCAGTTTTTTTTCTTTTGTCTCTTCGTCTGCATCAATATCGAGCAAAGTCGAAATCTTGGATAACTTTATTTTTTTTACAACTTTAAAATCATTCGGGTCTATAGATTTCATATTTTTCCATTTTATATTATAAATATACTAATTTTACGAAGCATATTCCTGCTATTCATTGCAATACTTTTTCAATAAATTGTTTTTTTACAAGCCATAACAAGAGCTTCCGCTGGTCGCTTTGTTCTGTCAGTAAAAAATACAATTTCTCCTCAAAGTATTTTCATTTCTATCAGGGCTAGCGACACTTTTACAAAACAACATTCATGGAAAAATTTACATTAGAAATATTATTTCAAATCATCGGAATCGGATCAGCATCAGGATTATTTTTCAATAACAATTCTCTTTATATCATTGGCGACAATAGTGGATTTTTATACGAATACAATATGCAGGATCAGCAATTGAGTCATCATCCTTTAATTGATAATCCGTCGCAAAACATTCCGAAAAACATAAAACCCGATTTTGAATCGGTAACACATCACAATGATACCTTATATGTTTTTGGTTCGGGTTCTACAGACAAACGAAACAAAATGATTGCCTTCGATCTTAAGTCGAAAACCATTTTACAAAAAAATGATTTAGTTGATTTATATGCTTTAATGCAAAGTTTCGGAGAAATAAAACCGGAAGACTTCAATTTGGAAGGCGCTATTTTCGATGGCGAAAATTGGTATTTATTCAACCGCGGTAACGGAGTATCCAACAAAAACACCATTTTCACCATTCACGCCAAAAGTCTGGGCGAAGAATTTGCTTTGGTGGCAACCAATTATAAATTGCCAAAAATAAAAGGAGTTCGTTCCAGTTTTACAGATGCTATTTTGGTTGAAGATAAAATCTATTTCTTATCAACTGCGGAAGACACCAAATCAACTTATGATGATGGTGATATCTTAGGTAGTTTCATTGGAAGAATAGATCTTAAAACCATGAAAATCGATTTCACTCAAAAAATAACATCAACCAATAAATTTGAAGGCTTGACTTTTTATAAAAAATCAAGTGATAAAATTGAGTTTTTACTTTGCGAGGATAATGATACGGAATTATTGGAGACTAAGATTTTTAAATTGAGTTTGCCCGTTAAGTAAATAACACATTCACTTTGTGCAATTTTACGGATTCTTTGTAAATCTTTGTGTAAAAGCTTTACCACAGAGATTCACAAAGAAATCACAGAGTGACGCAAAGAATTTTGAAAAAATTGTCGGTAATAGTAGAGGTGCACAGCAGTATGTAATCCGCAAAGAATACCCATTTCAATAAAAACCACGCTTAAAGACGCACTGCTGTAAACCTTTACAATAAAACTCTGTACCTTTGAACCTTAGCAACTTTGAGCCTTTAAAAAAAACTTTTTTCCACAGCCTTCCCAACCTTTTTATCTTTTAAGCTCTCTTTAGTATAAAGACAACAATTGTGATAAACGAAACCATTATTTCCAACTGCAAAAAAATGCACCGTGATGCCCAGCGTCAGGTGTATGAGCATATGGCTCCAAAATTGTATCGCGTTTGCAAACGATACTTAAAGAAGGAAGAGGAAATTGAAGAAGCGATGGCCGACGCTTTCTATACCATTTTCACAAAACTGGATCAGTTAAAAGAAATTTTAGCTTTTGAGGCTTGGGCACGAAAAATAACCGTCAATCACTGTTTGGCAACTATCAGGAAGAACACCAATTTCAATATGTATCTTGATGATGTCAAATTGCTGTCACAACCTTTTACAGAAGAAATCAATTCTCTGGAAGAAGAAGATTTACTCAATTTACTAAACCATATTCCGGACGGCTGCAAAACTGTTTTTAACCTTTTTGTTATTGAAGGTTTTGGGCACAAAGAAATTGCAGCAATGCTAAACATTTCTGAAGGTACCTCAAAATCACAGTTGAATGCAGCTAAAACCAAGCTGAAGGAATTAGTAAACAAATTGTATTATCAAAAAGCAAAGTAGTCATGGACAATCAAGATAAAATATTCGATAAATTTAAAGAAGCCGCGCACAACTCGGAACAAAAGGAGTTTCCGGGAATGGATAAAGTCTGGGCGCGCGTTGAAGATAAACTCGATAAAAAAGAAGATAAAAAAGCGATTTCATTATGGAAAAAAATTGCCATTGCTGCTTCTCTTTTATTATTAATATCTTTAGGGACACAATTTTTAAAATCAGATCAAAACACTACGATTCCAGCTTCAGAAGTGGTCGTAAATGAAACGGAGAAAGAAGTAATTCAGAAATCAGAAATTAAAAAGGATGGAGTTGCTATCGAAGATTCAAAACTAATTCCGAAAGCTGAAGCTGTTAAGATCTTAGACAAACAAATAAAAGAACAGCAAACTGTTGTTGCTAACAATGATCAAATTACAGTTGCAGAAGCTGTTGGTATAGGAACTGTTTCTGAACCTGTTGAAGTCATCGCACCAATTTCGGAATCTGTGTCTTCTTCAGATTTTGTTAATGACGAAGAAGATTCAGTTGCAAAAGATAAAGTTGCTGATTTAGGCTATTCAAAAAAGGTAGAAAGAGAAGCTTTTGCAGCAAAAGCAGCTGGACAACAAGCTGAAAAAGCTAAAAAAAGTACACCATTGGTTATCTTAAATGGTAAAGCAATGTCTCATAGCAATGATGCAAAAAGAGATGAGATGATGCAGGCAGAATTACCAAACTTTCAACCCGAAAACGTAGAATCGTTAGTGGTTTTAGACGAACCGTTATACATTATTGACGGTGTCTATTATTCAGAAAATGATTTATTCGGAAATAACCCTACTAGTCCATACGCTCCTTTAAACAAACAGGAGATAAAAACTATTACCATTCTTCAGGATACAGAAGCCGTTGCAAAATATGGCGAAAAAGGAAAAAAAGGAGTTGTTATTATTATGACTAAAAACGGAAAGCCTGCTCCTAAAAATTAATTACAAAACTCAAATTGATTCCTAAAAATCTTTGTCAAAGTTTTACACTTTGACAAAGATAAATCTCAACAATTATCTAAAAAATCACTTTCATGAAAAATGTCAAAACTCTTTCATTGGGCATTGCTATGCTTATAGGTCTCAGCACTAAAGCACAAGAAAAAATAGTTACTGACTTAATTTCTGAAATAAAAGAAGCTAAATTTGTCCAAACGGAAGTTGAGATATCACCTGTAAAAGTTTCTTCAAATTTTGTAAAAACGGATTCTTCACCACCAAGTTTACGAATTGTATGTATTAAAAGTATTCAGGAAAGAAATGAACCTTTATACATTCTTGATGGTCGACTGATAAATGCTAAGCAATTTTCTAAAGTTAATCCAAATGATATTCAGGACATAAAAGTTTTAAAAGGCACTGAAGCTACTTCCATTTATGGAAATCAAGGAAAAAATGGGGTTATAATTATTACAACAAAAAAGAATAGTCAAAACAATAACGACGAATAAGAAAGTTGTTAAACTTAGATTAAGAAAACATTTAAAGCATTATTTTAGGAAGCAAAAACTGTATTTTTGTGTTACTAAAATGATGCTTTCTGCATTTCTAAAAATACTACCATGACAGACTTAAAAAATAAAAATGCCCTAATTACAGGAGCGGGAAAAGGAATTGGAAAAGCAATTGCACTTGCTTTAGCCAAAGAAGGCGTAAATGTAATTTTAGTTTCAAGAACCCAAACCGACATTGATCAATTGGCAGATGAAGCTTCTAATCTGGGTGTAAAATCATTGGCTTTAGCAGCAGACGTTTCAGATATGAATGCGATAAACAGCGCTGTAGAAAAAGCTTTATCAAAATTTAAAACGATAGACATTTTAATAAACAGTGCCGGAATTGCTTCTTTTGGAAAATTCATGGAATTAGAGCCCGCAGCCTGGGAAAAAATCATCCAGGTGAATTTAATGGGAACTTATTATACAACCCGCGCCGTTATTCCAAATATGATTGAAAGACAGACTGGTGATATTATTAATATTTCATCAACTGCAGGACTTGCTGGAAACGCATTAACGAGTGCTTACAGCGCTTCAAAATTTGCAGTTTTAGGTTTGACAGATTCTTTAATGCAGGAAATGAGAAAGCACAACATCCGCGTTTCTGCCTTAACTCCTAGTACTGTTGCAACCGATATGGCAAAAGATTTAAACTTAACGGATGGAAATCCTGAAAAAGTAATGCAGTCTGAAGATATTGCAGAATTATTGATTGCGCAACTTAAATTAAACCGAAGAGTTTTTATTAAAAACAGCAGTATTTGGTCTACTAATCCTTAATTTTAAAAAATAAATTCCAATATTTAAATTCCAAATTCCATCTCTTATATGATTAGAATTTAAAAAATTGGAGTCTAAAAACTATCGTACTTTAATCTTTGTGACAGTTTAAAACTTTTACAAAGATCTAATAGCCTAAAAAATATAAATTTTAATATTTAAATTCCATATTCAAAATACTGATTGAATTGGAATTTGGAATTTATCCCGAGGCTTCGGGATTGGAATTTTACTAAAACGAAAATGATGGAACAATATTTAAGACAATTAATTGCAATAGAATTCACGGATAAAAAAGAAATTTTTACTGGATTTCTTATTGATTATTCTGATGACTGGATTTTACTTCGAAATAATCCGGTCGATTACATTTTGGACGGTTTTGTGATTCTGAAAAACAAAAATATAGAAGCGATTCACAGAGATCAGGATCTTGCCTTTACAGAAAAAGTGATCCGCTTAAAAGGTTTGAAAACAAGCGCCGAAGATATTATCCCAATTAAGGATTTAGCTTCGATTGTAAATTTCTTAACCAATAAATATGGCATTTTTCAGATTGCAAAAAAATCTGCCAAATCGGCTTATTTAGGCAAATTGCTTGAATTGAATGATGAAGAATTAACTATCGACTTCCTGGATACAAGAGGTCAGTTTGGTGGTGAATTAAGTTTCAATCCGGAAAAAATCAGAGTTATTGAATTTGATACGGATTATATTAATTCCTTGAAATTGGTATTGGAGCAAGAAATAAAGTAAGCATGAATAAAATTATCTGTTTTACGATTGTTTCTTTTTTAGTGTTTTCCTGCAATACAAAAAACAATAATGAAATAACGACATCTTCTTCTACTGCAAAAAGCATTGATACTGCAAAAAGCGAAACAAAATCTATTCAACCGGAAAAAACGGACCGAATTTTAATTGGCCCTAAAATAGAAGGAGATTTTGATGGTGATGGTAAAGATGAATTCGCAATTATTACTCAGACAAAACAAGGTGAAGGAAATCCCGTTGAAGATGGAACTCCGGATGAATACACAATCTCTTTTAGTAATAAAGAATTAAAGACAATCCTTATTGGATGTTGTGAAGCTCAATTAATAAACGAAGGCGATTTAAATCAGGACGGTAAAGAAGATTTTTCAGTCTATCAGGCTCCAATGAATGGAACTGTTTACGAAATGACAACCTATTCACATCAAAATTCAAATTGGAAACAAATCGTAGAAACGTTTTTGATACCAACGGCACATCAAGAACTGAATAACGAAGAGCTACAAAAGAGAGTCTTTCTTGAAAACAATACATTGTATATCCTTAAAGAGGATCCAAATGATGAAAATTATAGATTGATTAAGAAAAAGATTGAATTAAATTAAAAACAGCAAAGCCCTTTTTAAAGGGCTTTGCTGTTTTTGTAAACTCTAGAAAAATAAACCATTTTACATTTCACAATTATCATTTTACACTTCCGCTAATTTGTTTACAAACTCTAAACGAACACTTCCGTCTTCATCAATTTTTGTCAAATTAATATCTTGCAGCGTATTAATCAATTCAGGATTCCATGGTGTTTTTACTTTTACGTAGTTTTCAGTAAAACCATGAATGTATCCTTCTTTATTTTCACTTTCAAAAAGAACCGTCCTTTTGGTTCCTAATTGGCTTTCGTAAAAAGCACGACGCTTTTTAACAGATAACCCACGAAGCATTTTACTTCGTTTTGCACGCACATTTGCAGGAACAACTCCTGACATATTAACGGCTTCTGTATTATCTCTTTCAGAATAGGTAAAAACGTGTAAATACGAAATATCCATTTCATTCAAGAAATGATACGTTTCTAAAAAGTGTTCATCTGTTTCTCCTGGGAAACCAACAATAACATCAACACCAATACAAGCGTGCGGCATTACTTCGCGAATCTTGTTTACACGTTCAGTATAAACTTCACGCAAATAACGACGTTTCATCAACTTCAAAATATCATTGCTTCCTGATTGTAACGGAATATGAAAATGCGGTACAAAAGTGCGGCTTTTAGAAACGAATTCAATTGTTTCGTTTTTCAATAAATTAGGTTCAATCGATGAAATTCGCAAACGCTCAATTCCTTCAACTTTATCTAAAGCCTGAACTAAATCAAGAAAAGTATGTTCGTGTTTTTTATTTCCAAATTCACCTTTTCCGTAATCTCCTATATTTACTCCAGTCAAAACAATTTCTTTGATGTTCTGAGCTGAAATTTCTTTAGCGTTTTGCAAAACATTTTCAAGAGCATCACTTCGTGAAATTCCTCTTGCTAACGGAATTGTACAATACGTACATTTATAATCACAACCATCCTGAACTTTCAGGAACGCACGGGTTCTGTCTCCAATAGAATAACTTCCAACATAAAAATCAGCCTCAGCAATTTCGCAGGAGTGGACTTCACCCATATCGTTTTTGCTTAAGTCGTGAATATAATCAGTAATTTTAAATTTCTCTGTAGCACCCAAAACTAAATCAACACCATCAACCGCTGCTAATTCTTCTGGTTTTAATTGTGCATAACAACCAACAGCCGCCACAAATGCCTTTTCATTGAGTTTCATTGCTTTTTTTACAACCTGCTTAAATTGTTTATCGGCATTCTCTGTAACCGAGCAGGTATTGATAACATAGATGTCTGCAACTTCTTCAAAATCGACACGATCAAAACCTTCATCATTGAAGTTTCTGGCGATTGTAGAAGTCTCTGAAAAGTTCAGTTTGCAACCAAGCGTATAAAAGGCAACTTTTTTTCTGTTTTCCATAGGAATAGACTACGTTTTAAGTAGTAAGATATTATATTTACATCTCTTTTGAAGAGTTTGCAAATTTACGTACAATATTCTTTAAAATAAAATCAATAATATACTATATATCAACATTTTGCACGGAACATGTATTTTGAATCTGCCTGAAAAACAGTTAGCAGGACAAAGTATATTTTGAAAACAGGATAATTTTAGAAATACAAAAAATATTTTCAATAAGAATAAATTGACAAAACATCGATTAAATGCAAATATTATCGATTAAATGCATTTTTTCATTCTTTAAATTGAAATTTTCTTACATTTAACTTTGTTTAGAAAGTTTTTAGGAGTATTTTTCACTTCGCTAAAAACAAGTAAATTATTTTATAAACAAATTACGCATAACAATTTTGTTTTTTACTCGTTATGTTGTTGTTTTGTTATAATAAAAAATGGGCAGGCCGAAAACCAGAAAGAGTAGGCGAAAATTATAAATTAAATTCTATATGAAAGCATTTTTACCCACAATCTGCTTGATGTTCTTAACCGTTTTTAGTTCGCAAGCGCAAACTAATGCTCCGGCTGCAAGTAATCCTTTTCCATCGATTAGCACTTTAACAACTTGGGCGAGTTTAAACTCTCAGTCACAATTTGACATTGCTATTCGTGCGGTTGGATTTAAATTTGAAGTAAAAGAGCCAGGTGAAGGTTCAACTGCTTATACTTACATTCGTAAAGTGACTGTAAATGAAGTAAATTATACTGATAGAATTGTTTATAGAATTACAAACAATAATTCAGCAAGTATTATTTCATTGGTTACTGCTTCAACAGATTTAGTGAGTTTATATACACCACAATTAGCAACCTTCAAAAATAACAACTGTAAAACAGAAATGTCTAAAGACAAAAACACAACTTGCAGCTGCTACGAAAGTGTAAATTTTGCAATCGATCTTTGTGATGAACGTGTAAAATTAACTATGGGTGATGGAAATAAATATTTTGTTTCTGTAGCTAAAAAATAATACCAAAAAACAGAGAATAAAAAATTACGAGTTGTTTTCCAAATCTTTGCAAACCTTTATGAGGAAAGTTTACAAAGATTTGGGACGCATTTCTCTGGTTTAGACCAAATTTGGATTTTTCAATTCATACCAAACTTCAGATTCTCCTTCATATTCAAACGAATTGGTGTATTTCAAACCTAGTTTTTCGAGTATTCTTCTTGAATTTTCATTTCCTTCATCTGCGTACGCATAAAGTGCGTCTGCTTTCAATTCGTTAAAAGCATAATCCACAAAGACTTTCCCTGCTTCAGTAGCATATCCTTTTCCCCAGTGTTTCTCTATAAAACGGTATCCAATTTCATAGAAATCTTTATGATTGTTGATTTCATTGGTAATGAATTTTATTCCGGACCAGCCTAAAAATTCATTTGTTTCTTTTAGAATGACAGCCCAACGACCTATTCCAAAATCTTTGTATTGCTGTTGAATATTTTCAATCATCGCAATACTTTCCTCTATAGTCGTCACTGGTTTTTTCCCTACGAAAGTATGTACATTTGGATTCGAATCCAATTCAAACATCCCTTCTATATCAGAAAGTTCAAATTCCCTCAAAAGCAGACGTTCTGTTTCAATTGATTTCTTCATAAACATAATTATTTAAGATATATTTTTGAACAACTTCAGCAACACCATTATCATTATTTGACGCGACAATTACATTCGCCCTGTCGCGCAATTCAGGTATCACATTATCAACCCAAACGCCTAAACCGGCATATTCGATCATAGTTAAATCATTTCCTGCGTTTCCGACCGCTATAATTTCACTTTGATGGATGTTTAATTTCTCTGCTAAGATTTTTATACTTGCTGCTTTATCGATTCCATTTTGAGCTGCTTCAAGGAAAAACGGTTTTGACATTGCAATACTTAAATGAGGCATTGCTAATTTCAAATCCTGCTCTAGCCCTTTCAGATACGAAGGTTCTGCCAATAAAATACATTTTACAGCAGGTTTAGAAACGGCATCTTTAAAACTTGGAACTTTAAGATGGGCTAATCCTGTGATTTCTTTTTCGATTTCAATATACTCCGAATCTGTTTCACTGATAATTTCATTATCCAGATACGTGATAATATGCGTTTTCATTTTCACACTATAATCGTATAATTCATGGATTTGTTCTACAGTCAGTTTTTGTTCAAATAAAACAAGATCATCTTTAACTGTACTAATTATAGCACCGTTAAAGGAAATAATATAAGAATCATTCAAATCTAATTCCAGTTCTTTAGCATAAGCGGTCATGGCAGATGTTGGACGGCCAGAAGCCAAAACCACATAAACGCCTTTTGCCTGCGCTTCAAGAAGTACTTTTTTATTTAATTCCGAAATCTTATGATCGTCTGTCAACAAGGTATCATCCATGTCGAGCACTAACATTTTATACTGCATATTTTTTTGAGTTTTCAGTCTCAGTTTTCAGTAAAATGGGAACTGAAAATTGCGATTTATAACTTTTACTTGATTAACAACAATCGGTTTTCTGTACTGAGACTGAAAACTGGGACTGAAGACATTCTTAAATGCTCATTCTGAAATCTTCAATTACCGGATTCGCTTTTGCAAAATCGGTTTCCTGAATAAAAACTTCAACGGCCAAATCTGTTCCGCCAAAGCCTCCCAAACGAGCTGATTGAATATTATCTTTTTTTACGGTTTCTACTCCCGCTTCTTCTAATCTTTCCTGTAAAGCAATTGCTAAAACTTCACTCCCTGAAAACACCTTCATTAATCCCATGACATTTTATTTTATTGTTATTTTTTATTGTAGCTGATTTACAAAGAACCAGTTTTCACTTCACACTGTAAACTGCGACTGATAACTTATTCCTCCTCTTCGATTCCATCCTCTTCCTCGTCCAACTCCTCTTCTCCTTCTTCATCCATATCAAAGAAATAAGGTTCTAACAGGAATTTATCTGCCAGAATTTCGATGCGCTCTGTCAATATTTCAGCAAAGATGATACGTTGTGTTTTCGCGATACTGTTTGAAATACGCATGATTTTAGTTTCATTACGCAATCTCAAAATAGGATCCGCATCATCCAAAATCAACATTTTTAAGCGATTCACATTGTATCCAGCGGTAGTAAACATATCACTCAGTTTGTTTGGCGTTCCAATTAAAACATCAACTCCTGTTGAAATATAGTTTTTATCGTAGTCCATATCGCCTTTGTCATGAACGCCGTAAACTTCAAGATTGGTATATTTTCCATATTTCTCGAAAAGAGCTTCCATCGCCAATACTTTTTCCTTGTCTTCCACAATAATTAAAGCGCGTGGCGATTCTTCTGTATGTCCAGCCAATTGCTGAATTACATTCAATACGATCGTTGTCGATTTTCCGGTTCCTTTTGGAGAAACAATCATACAGTCTGCACCACTTTTTATGGTTGAAAAAGTTTCCATCTGCAATATATTTGCTTCTGTCAAACCGTTTTCAATTAAGGCATCTTGTAACTTCTCGTTTATTTTTTTTAGTTTCATTTTTTAATGCTTTAGGCTTTAGGCTATAAGCCGTAAGCTAAAATTATTTATATTTAAAATGCTATAAGCTTTAAGCAATAAGCTATAGGCAAAAATTCTACATCGTTAATAGCTTAAAGCCTACAGCTTATTGCGCGAAGCACCTACTTGCTGGCAAACATTTTTACATCGGTTTCAGAAATTTCTGTTCCTCCTAAAATAATCAATCTTTCGACTACATTTCGAAGTTCACGGATATTTCCTGTCCAATCGTATTCCTGTAATAGTTTTATGGCTGGCTGTGAAAATACTTTCACTACATTTCCTTGTTCCGAAGCAATTTTCTCTGCAAAGTGTCTTATCAAAGCCGGGATATCATCTCGTCTTTCATTCAATGGCGGAACTTTAATTAAAATTACTGCCAAACGATGGTATAAATCTTCACGAAAACGACCTTCGGCAATTTCTGTTTTTAAATCTTTGTTGGTCGCCGCAACTACGCGAACGTCAACTTTAATATCTTTTTCAGCACCAACTCTGGTAATCATACTTTCTTGTAAAGCACGTAACACTTTGGCTTGCGCCGAAAGACTCATATCTCCAATTTCATCTAAGAAAATAGTTCCTTTGTCTGCTGCTTCAAACTTTCCGGCACGATCTTTCACCGCCGATGTAAAAGCACCTTTTACGTGACCAAACAATTCGCTTTCGATCAATTCACTCGGAATGGCAGCACAGTTTACTTCGATTAAAGGATAATTAGCACGCTCGCTTTTTTCGTGTAATTGATGTGCTACTAATTCTTTTCCAGTTCCATTTGGCCCCGTAATCAAAACTCTGGCTTCGGTTTGCGCCACTTTATCAATCATTAATTTAATATGACTGATAGCTTCGCTCTCCCCTACCATTTCGTAGTTTTTGCTGACTTTTTTCTTTAAAATTTTATTCTCAACTACCAGTTGTTTTTTATCTAAAGCATTACGAACTGTATTCAATAAACGATTTAAATCCGGCGGTTTCGAGATATAATCAAAAGCGCCCAAACGCATCGTATGAATAGCAGTTTCCATATCACCATGACCAGAAATCATGACCATCGGAATTTCTGGTTTTATCTTTTTTACTTCTTCTAAGACTTCAACACCATCCATCTTTGGCATTTTGATATCACACAAAACCAAATCGTAATCGTTGTTTTTTATTTTATCAAGTCCCACAGCACCATCTTCCGCCTCATCAACCTGATACGTATCATTTTCCTCTGATAAAATCTTTACCAACACGCGTCTGATCGCTGCTTCGTCTTCAATAATTAGTATCCTACTCATTCTTCGTAATTTTCAATTTTAAAAAATTCCAAAACCAACTATTGGAATTTGGAATTTCCCCGTAAGGGTTGGAATTTAATAATTTAGCCATCTATAAAGCTCCTTCCATGTTGGTTTTTTGCCATACATCAAAATACCAACACGGTAAATTTTTGCAGCAAACCAAACTACAAGGAAAAAGGTAGCAAACAATAATGATACCGAAATCGCAATTTGCCACCAAGGCACGCCAAACGGAATACGCATTAACATGACAATTGGTGACGTTAACGGAATCATTGAAAATACTACCGCAACGGTTCCGTGTGGATCATTTACTACTGTAAAAAATCCTATGTAAACGCTTAAAATAAGCGGCATAATAATAGGCAAAAGAAATTGTTGCGAATCGGTTTGATTGTCTACTGCTGCTCCAATTGCTGCATAAAACGAACTATACAAAAAGTAACCTCCGATAAAATAAACCACAAAACCAATCAGGATACTGGCAATTGGTAAATTCCATAATTCACTAATGTACATTTGTGCTTTTCCTCCCATTTCATGTTGTGCCGATTGCATTAATTCAGGAGAAATTCTGGCTGTTGGTCCAACATTTACTCCGAAAAATGCCGAAGCTGCAAACATTAATCCAAGTCCAATGATGGCCCAAATCATAAATTGCAATATTCCTGCAAGCGAAGTTCCAACAATTTTACCAATCATTAATTGAAATGGTTTTACTGATGAAATTATGATTTCGATAATTCGGTTTGTTTTTTCTTCGATAACACTTCGCATCACCATGTTTCCATAAATGATAATGAACATCATTATCAAATATCCGAAAGCACCACCAATACCGATTTTGATTTCGTTTAATCCTTTTAAACTTTCTTCACCGGATGCTTTTGCCAAATGAATATTAACTTTAGCCTGAGCTTTCTGAATCGCAAGTGTATCTAAATTGGCTTTTTCCAGATTTAGTTTTGTGATCTTTCCTGCAATAACATCCTGTGTATTTTCAATAAAAGCAATACTCGGACTGTTATTCGAAATAAATTCTATTTTACTTTCTAAATCCTTTAAATTGTTTGTTTTTGGAATCACAATCAGACCACTAAAATCTTCCTTGGCAATACTGTCTTTCAAAGATTGTGTATCGATTTCAGACAAATTAAGGTATTTGTATTCTGCATCTTTTTTATTCTGTTTTACAAAATCATCTGCAAATAACCCCGTTTCGTCGTGAATAGCAATTCGTTTAGTATCTGCTTTCATTGAACTCAAATACCCTATAAAAACAGCAATTGCCACAAACAAAAGCGGACTCAAAAAAGTCATGACAACAAAAGACTTATTGCGGACTTTTGCAATAAATTCTCTTTTTATAATCAGCGAAATGATGCTCATAAATATTTTAATTTTCAAATTCTAAATTCCAATTTTAAAACGTTCAAATTGGAATTTGGAATTTATTTTTTGGGATTTTAGTTTTTGCTCTCTGTAACCGTTTGAATGAAAATATCGTTTACACTTGGAATTTTTTCTACAAAATGTGTCACTTGTCCACGTTGCGTTAAAATATTCAATAACTCATTTGGCGCAGCATCTCCAATTTGGATGTTTAATTTCAAATCATCATTTAGTGATTTAAAATTTGCTGGCGAAACCGTAAACTTCTGTGTAATATCATACATCAAACCTTCAACATTGCTTGTGAGGATTCCAACTTCGAAACTATTGGTTTTAAACTGACGTTTTACATCGCTCAGTTTTCCTTCAATTAATTTATTCGATTTATGAATTAAAGCAATATGATCACAAAGCTCTTCCACACTTTCCATTCGGTGTGTCGAAAAAATAATCGTTGCACCCTGTTCTTTCAATGCCAAAATTTCATCTTTAATAATATTGGCATTAACCGGGTCAAAACCAGAAAAGGGCTCGTCAAAAATCAGCAATTTAGGCTTATGCAAAACACAAACCACGAACTGAATTTTCTGCGCCATTCCTTTTGAAAGCTCTTGAATCTTTTTGTTCCACCAACCCTGAATTCCCAAGCGGTCAAACCAATATTCCAATTGTACTTTTGCCTCGGCTTTAGAAAGTCCTTTCATCTGCGCCAGATACAAACATTGTTCTCCCACTTTCATAGAAGTATACAAACCTCTTTCCTCAGGCAAATAACCAATAGTCTGCACATGTTTGGGCTGCAATTTTTCTCCATCCAAAATAATCTCGCCACTATCTGGCAAAGTAATTTGATTGATGATTCGGATAAGGGAAGTTTTTCCAGCTCCATTCGGACCTAATAATCCGTAAATACTGCCCTTTGGCACATTTAATGAAACTTCGTTAAGCGCTACATAATCACCGTATTGTTTTACGACTTTATGTACTTCGAGTAAGTTGCTCATGCGATTTTTTAGATTTTCTGCGGTCAATTTGACCATTGTGGCTTTGCGCCTGTAAAAGTAAATAATTCACAGCGAATCTGAGTACTAATACGCAAAAAACCCATCCTAAATTTATGTTAGAATGGGTTTTATATTTATTTAAACATTTCTAAAAAAGTTTAGCTTATGAAAACATATCTTTTACTTTTTCAAAAAATGATTTTTCAGATTTTTCAGGACTTGGAACAAAGTGTTCGTCGTTAAGAGCATTTTCAAAGAATTGTTTTTGCTCTTTGTTCAACGTTTTTGGTGTCCAAACATTTACGTGAACCAGTAAATCTCCGCTTCCGTAACCATTAATACTTGGAATACCTTTTCCTTTTAATCTTAATATTTTACCAGATTGAATTCCTTCTTCCAGTTTAATACGAACTTTTCCGTTGATTGCTTCGATATCTTTAGAAACACCTAAAACAGCCTCTGGAAAACTAATGTATAAATCAAAGTGAATATTTTCACCTTCACGTTTCAAAAATTCGTGTTCTAGTTCCTCAATTGCAACAATCAAATCACCAGGAACACTGTTTCCTGGAGCATCATTTCCTTTGTTAGAAACTTTCAATTGCATTCCGTCAACAACTCCTGCAGGAATTTTGATAGAAACCGTTTCATCTTCCAGAATCATTCCTTGTGCATCTGCTTCAGAAGGCCTTTTATCTAAAATTTGTCCAGAACCACCACAAGTAGGACATGTTGATGCAGATTGCATTCTTCCTAAAATTGTGTTGGTTACACGCATTACCTGTCCCTGACCGTTACAAGTCGAACACGTTTTGTACGTTACACCTTTAGCCTGAACTTTACGTTTTACTTTTACTTTTTTCTCAACTCCATTTGCAATTTCTTCTAAAGTCAATTTAACTTTAATTCGAAGATTACTTCCTTTAGCGCGACGAGGACCACCTCCGCCTCCACCGAAACCGCCAAATCCTCCACCAAAAATATCACCAAACTGACTGAAAATGTCATCCATATTCATACCACCATGACCACCGCCAAATCCGCCAGAACCATCAAATGCCTGATGTCCGTATTGATCGTATTTTGCTTTTTTGCTAGGATCGCTTAAAACTTCATAAGCTTCTGCCGCAAGTTTAAAATTTTCTTCTGCCTCTTTGTCGCCTGGATTTTTATCCGGGTGATATTTCAACGCACTTTTTCGGTAAGCTTTTTTTATTTCGGCAGCGTCAGCATTTTTTGAAATGCCTAGTATTTCGTAAAAATCTTTTTTCATAATTAGGTTAAATTCCAAATAACAAACCCCAAATTCCAGTACTTAAAAAGCTGGATTTTAGAATTTTATTTGCATTTTTAGTTTCCAATAACCACTTTAGGGAAACGAATAATTTTGTCTCCTAATTTGTATCCTTTTTCAATAACGTCAACAATTTTACCTTTCAATTTGTCAGAAGGCGCAGGAATTTGAGTAATTGCTTCAGCAAAGTCAGCATTAAAAGCATCACCTGATCTAACTTCAACTTGCTCTAAACCTTTAGCTAATAAAGTGCTTTTAAGTTTTTCGTGAATCAATTCAACTCCTTTTTTCAAATTTTCATCGTCAGACTTGTTGATCTCTACTGTCGCTCTGTCAAAATCGTCCAAAACAGGAAGCATTGCTAACAAAACTTCTTGGTTTGCTGTTTTAAACAGATCCATACGCTCTTTTGAAGTTCTTTTTTTGTAATTTTCAAATTCGGCAAATAATCTCAAAAATTTATCTTTTTCTTTTGCCAAGTCTTGAGCCAATTGCTCTTCAACACTTAATTCTTCAACAATTAATTGCTCACCGTTGGCATTGTTTTCTAACGTTACATCATCTAATTCCTGATCGAACTCTGTATTTTCCGTAGTCATATTACTTTTATTTTTAAAAATATCTTTAAACTTCATTTTTATTCTTTCTGTTGGATTGCAAAAGTACTGCCAAATCTCTTAAAATGTCAAATTGTCACTTTATTAAAAATGAGAGGGTTAAAAAACTACAACAGCACCATAAAATTTAGTATAATTTTAAGACTATTACGTTATAGTTTATAGTATATTTGGTATCCAAAATGAAAAACTAAATTATTACCTATCAAAATTGAATTTAAGGGTTGGCTTCGGCCTCATAAATAATTATTAATTCAAGTTTACCTTATATTAAAAAAAAGCTTCGTCTTAAGAGACGAAGCTTTTTTTATGCTTATCCCTACCTAAAACCTGAAAAGCGAAAAAATTTTACCGCAAAGGACGCAACGTTTTTTACTTTTAAGCTTTTTAAAAACACAAAGTTCGCAAAGCTTTCTATTGATATAGCTTTGCGAACTTTGTATTTTTTAAAAGTACTCTTAAACAAATTCTTTGCGTCCTTTGCGGTAAAAAAATTGCACGGGCGGAGGGATTCGAACCCCCATCAACGGTTTTGGAGACCGCTATTCTACCCTTGAACTACGCCCGTAACTTAAGGTGGGCAAATTAAAAGTTTTTTTTCTTCTCCAGCAACTATTTCAACAAGAGATTTTAAAAGAAATCCCTTTAAATCTGGGCAATCTACAGCAAAAACCTACGTTTCAAACAGTTAACCTAACAAAGTATTTTTCAATCCTTCGAAATCAACTGAAACCTGCTCGCCTGTCACTAAATTTTTAACTGAATACGAATTTGAAGCAATCTCCTGCTCGCCTACAATTACTGCAAACGGAATTAATCTTTTATCTGCATATTGAAACTGTTTTCCAACTTTTACATTGTCCGGATACAATTCCACTTTTATATTTTCTTTTCTCAATTTCTGAATCGCCTGCGAAGCATACAACGCCTCAGCATCTCCATAATTAATAAACAACGCTTTTGATGTTGCCGCAACTGTTTCCGGGAATAATTGCAATTCTTCCAGAACTAGGTAAATTCTATCTAAACCAAAAGATATACCAACACCACTCATGTTCTTCAAACCAAAAATACCCGTCAAATCGTCGTATCTTCCGCCACCTCCTATAGAACCCATCGAAACTGTTTTTGGAGCCGCAACTTCAAAAATAGCACCTGTATAATAATTCAATCCGCGCGCTAATGTCACATCAAGATCTAATGTCGCAGTCGACAATCCTAAAGTAGCCACATTGTCACAAATAAATTTTAATTCCTGCACTCCTTTCATTCCTTCTTCTGATGAAGCTAATAAATCTGAAAGCTGGTTTATTTTATCTGAAAAAGTTCCTGTAAAACTAAAAAGCGGCTGTACTTTAACCAAAGCTTCTTCAGAAATCCCTTTTTCGATCATTTCTTTTTTAACGCCGTCTTCACCAATTTTATCCAGTTTATCAAGAGCAACCGTAAAATCAATCAATTTGTCAGAAGCGCCAATTACTTCAGCAATTCCAGATAATATTTTTCTATTATTGATTTTGATGGTAACACCTTCTAATCCTAATGATGTAAAAACAGTATCATACAACTGAACCAATTCTACTTCCTGCCACAACGATTTTGAACCTACAACGTCAGCATCACATTGATAAAATTCTCTGTAACGCCCTCTTTGTGGTCTGTCAGCTCTCCAAACTGGTTGGATTTGATATCTCTTAAACGGAAATTCAATTTCGTTTTGGTGCTGGACAACGTATCTCGCAAACGGAACTGTTAAATCGTAACGCAACGCTTTCTCTGAAATTTTTCCTGTGAATTTATTCAGCTCAATTCTTTGACTCAAATCAATTGTTTCAGCCGAATTAACTTGCAACGATTCAATAGATTCTGGTAATTCAATTTTATTTTTATTGAAGAAGAAATTACCTGAATTTAATATTTTAAAAATCAAACGATCACCTTCTTCACCATATTTTCCCATTAAGGTATCTGAATTTTCAAACGAAGGCGTTTCAATCGGTTGAAAACCAAATTTCTCAAAATTATTTTTTATCGTCTGAATAATATATTGACGTTTTGACACCTCGGCAGGTGAAAAATCTCTTGTTCCTTGTGGGATGCTTGGTTTTGAAGCCATCTTTTTTATTTTAGATTTCTGATTTTAGATTTTAGATTTCTTTGAGACCTAAAATCTAAAAACTTTAAAATTAATTTATTTCTAGATTTTCTTTTAGATTGTTCGCTCTTTGGACTTTCGACTTTATGACTTTCCAACTTTCGACTTAAATAAGTCTGCAAATATCTTATTTTTTAAAATAAATATTGGCAGTTCGAAAACAAACTTGTAACAAAAAACGTATTTTCGTGACAAATTGGTCATGATGCTAAAATTATTTAAAGAAAATATCCGAATTGCTTTTGGTTCCATCAAAACACAATTGCTGCGAACTATTCTTACCGTATTAATCATCGCGATTGGTATTACAGCACTTGTTGGAATCCTGACAGTTGTAACGGCTCTTGAAAATACCGTTTCGACCAATTTTGCTTCTATGGGAGCCAACACCTTCAACATCAATCAATACGAAAACAACGTTAAAAATCGTGGCGGAAATGAACGCGAAATTGTAAACCCCATTATTTCTTACCCAGAAGCGGTTGCTTTCAAAAACAAATACAAATATCCTTTTACTGAAACTTCTCTTTCCTTTACCGCAACATCAACAGCCGAAGTAAAATATTTAGATCAAAAAACAGATCCGGAAATCAAAATCCTAGGTGTCGACGAACATTTTATAAGCAACTCAGGATTAGAAGTAAAACTAGGCCGTTCTTTCAATCAATTTGATATTGACAACAATACGTATTCCTGTGTTGTAGGTTCTGATTTTGAAAAAGGTTTATTAAAAGATGTTAATCCAATTGATAAAATAATTTCGATTCGTGGTGCCCGTTTTAAAGTCATAGGCGTTTTAAAAGAAAAAGGATCAACGTTTGGAAACAGCCAGGATTTACGTGTCTTGATTCCAATTCAGGTGGCACGTTCCTTATTTACGGCACCAAACATCAATTATACAATGAGTGTAATGGTTTCTAAAAAAGAACTTCTTGACGAAGCTGTTGACAACGCCACAAGTACCATGCGAAGAGTCCGTAAATTAAGTCCGGTTCGTGATAATAATTTTGGCATTGGCCGAAGCGACGATTTAATCAACCGAATTTTGGGAATTACTCAATATTTAGGATGGGCAGCCTGGATCATAAGCATTATTACCATTTTAGGATCATCAATCGCATTAATGAATATTATGATTGTTTCGGTAACAGAACGTACCCGCGAAATTGGTGTTCGTAAAGCTTTAGGAGCCACAAAAATTACCATTTCAGTTCAGTTTTTTATTGAAACTTTATTAATTGGGCAAATTGGAGGATTAGTTGGTATTGTATTAGGAATTCTGGTAGGTTCTGCTTTTGCAGCCGTAATGAATTTCGCATTTGTAATTCCGTGGATGGCAATTTTTGCTGCTTTTGCTACCAGTTTTGCCGTAGCCATTGTATCAGGATTATATCCCGCAATAAAAGCTTCTCAACTCGATCCTATTGAGGCTTTACGTTACGAGTAGTTTTATTTATTTGAAGCAGAATGAATAGCCTTATAAGACGTCTTGTCCCACTATCCGTTGCAATCTTTTTTGCTGAACCCCAGCAAAAAAGGATTTCCACTACTATCGGGGCTAGATTAGAAGTTTTTAACTTTTAAGAACTTTTGTTAACCTTTAAAAATTAAGCAATAAAGTAAAATTACAGATAAAAGTGACCGGAAATCTGAAGAATACTGAGACCGAAAACTAAATACTCCCTTTCATCATTCGGTCATTATCGTAAATATCTTTTTTTAATTCAATATTTTTAAAATCCATTGTTTCCAACAAATCCTTCATTTCTTTTCCTAAATACTGATTGATTTCAAAAAACAACTGACCATTTTCTAAAAGATTACTTTTCGCCAAAGCAGCTATTTTTCTGTAAAAAATCAAGGCATCATTATCATCCACAAAAAGAGCCAAATGTGGTTCGTAATCCAGGACATTCTTTTTTATTTCTTCTTTTTCTAAATTCCGAACATAAGGCGGATTCGAAACAATAATATCAAAATTACAAGTAAGTACATCAGCTTCTAAAATATCTAAAAAGACAAAAGTCACATCTACGTTATTATTGATAGCATTTCTCTTTGCCGTTTCAATCGCTTTTTTCGAAACATCAATTCCAAAGACTTCAGCATTCGGGAGATTTTTCGCCAAAGAAATAGCAATACAACCACTTCCTGTTCCGATATCTAAAATTCTAAGTTTTTTAGTTTTATCAGCTATTGAATTTTCATTGATAATCCATTCAACCAATTCTTCTGTCTCTGGCCTCGGAATCAAAACATTTTCATTCACTTCAAAATCCAAACCATAAAAGCTTGTTTTTCCCAGTAAATACTGAATCGGAACTTCTTTTTTTAATTGCCCCAACAATGAATTCCAAACAACAAAATCGCTTTCTGAAAAATTCAATTCATGATTTAACGCCAGGTCAATTTGCCTTAATTGATGCCTGTCTTCTAAAATTAAATAGAAAAAACTTTCCGCTTCATACGCATCGTAAAAAGGCGATAATTCTTTTATAAATTGAGTGCGGTATTGTTTAATTTTCATTTCGGGTCTTTGAGTATTATCTTTTGGCGCAAACCAATTTTCCTTCAAATAAGTATTGATAAACCTAATTTGTTACACTTTAATTTTTCAAATCTTTCAACATCCAAACTGGGCACGAACAATGACCGGTAGACCCCATTGGCGCATCTAAATATTTAAAACCTGATTTTTTATATAATTTTTGAGCCGCATGCATAAACGGCATTGTCTCAATATAACATTGCTCAAAACCAAAAACTTTAGCCTGCTCCAAGCATGTCTCCATCATTTTACTACCAATTCCCAAACCTCTTGTTTCAGGTAAAAAGTACATTTTTTGCAGCTCACAAATTAAAGGATCTCCATTTTCTAAAGGAGCAATTCCGCAACATCCTACTATTTTACCTTCATTTTCAACCACAAAATAAACAGATTGTGGCTTATTATATTCCTCAAACATCAAATCTAAATAGGGATCCTCATAGGCTGTACCCACTTTTGGGATTTCCATTTCATCAAAAACTGATCTTATTAATTTTGCAACTGCCTGATTGTCTTCTTTTTTAATTTCTCTAATTAGCCAATTTTCCATATTAAGTTTATTCGTGTAATATCTACAAAAGTAAAAATAGTTTTTTGATAGTTTCTTATCATACATCAATAACTATAGGACTAAACTCAAAAATAATTACTTTTGTACCGTGAATACACATGAGAAATACATAAAGCGCTGTATAGAACTTGCTAAAAATGGTTTTGGAACAACTTACCCAAACCCAATGGTAGGAAGTGTAATTGTTTACAATGACCAAATTATAGGTGAAGGCTGGCATAAAAAAGCCGGAGAACCACATGCAGAAGTTAATGCGGTTCGCTCTGTAAAAGACAAATCGTTGCTTAAAAAAGCTACTATTTATGTGAGTTTAGAGCCTTGCAGTCATTTTGGAAAAACACCGCCGTGTTGTGATTTAATTATTGCAAATGAAATTCCGAATGTCGTTGTTGGAACTGTAGATCCAAACGAAAAAGTAGCAGGAAAAGGGATCAAAAAATTAATTGAAGCCGGCGTTAATGTTACCGTTGGGATTTTAGAAACCGAATGCTACGAACTAAACAAACGCTTTTTCACTTTTCATAACAAGAACAGGCCTTATATTGTATTGAAATGGGCCGAAAGTCAGGACGGCTTTCTGGCACCAGAAAAACAAATTGATCAGGAACGAAAACCAGTTTGGATTACCAATACCTATTCCAGACAATTGGTTCATAAGTGGCGAAGTGAAGAACAAGCCATTTTAGTTGGAACTCAAACTGTAATTGATGATAATCCGAAATTAAACGTTAGGGATTGGTACGGGAATAATCCTGTAAGAGTTGTTTTAGATCAAAATAACCGCATTTCAAAAGAGAGTTTTATTTTTGATGACAGTGTAAAAACCATCATATTTACGAAATCTGAAAGTAGCTTTTCAGCAGAAAACACTACCTTTGAAGTAATCGATTTTAATCAAAATATAATTCCACAGATTTTAGCTGTTTTGTATCAAAACCAAATTCAGTCTATTATTATAGAAGGCGGACTGAAGACTTTACAAGCTTTTATCGACCACGATATTTGGGATGAAGCTCGTATTTTTATCGGAAAAAACACTTTTGCTAAAGGAACAAAAGCTCCAATTATACAAAAGAAAACCATAGCCAAAACCTGCATTCAAAACGACGAATTAATACACGTTAGAAATCATGATTGATACTATAATTTTTGACTTTGGAGATATTTTTATCAATTTAGATAAACAAGCTACTATTTCGGGATTGCAGAAACTAGGTATGACCGAATGGAATTCAGAATTTGATCGTTTGAATCTTTTGTTTGAAACTGGAGATATTTCGCATGATGATTTTTTAGCAGGTTTTCAAAAACAACTTCCAAATGCTTCAATCGAAGATATTCTGGAAGCGTGGAATGCAATTCTAGCAGACTTTCCATTATATCGATTAGAATTTCTACAAATGCTTTCTAAAAAATACAGATTGTTTTTATTGAGCAACACTGATTCGATTCATATAGAAACTTTCGAAACCAAAAGTGGCATTTCGTTTTATAGCGATTTCTACCAATGTTTTGAAAAAGTTTATTTTTCTTTTGAAATTGGAAAACGAAAACCAAATGCTGACGTTTTTCAATACTTAATTAACAAACACGAGTTGTCACCAAAACGAACTTTATTTATTGACGATAAAAAAGAAAACACTGACTCAGCTGCAGCTTTAGGTTTTAATATATGGAATTTACAAGTGGGTCAGGAAGATGTTGTGGATTTATTTGATAAAAAAATACTTTAGCCTCTTAACCGCAAAGCTCGCAAAGGGTTTACGCAAAGTTCGCTACAAAGCTTTGCGAACTTAATAAAGTCAACTAAGAATACACCAAAAAAATATACTTTGCGCTCCTTACGGTTAAATTAACGCTGTGGCAAAAAAACAATATAATTTAGAAATTTTACTTTTGGAATATAACGATACCTATCAAACCATTGCTTTTGAATCAGAAGAAATACTTTTTAAAGAAAAAGGAAGTAAATTCTTTGGCTATGCATTTCCCATTTCAACTGAAGAAGAAGTAAAACCTATTATTGAAAACTTAAGAAAACAACATCCTCACGCGGTTCACTACTGTTATGCTTATCAATTGGGCACGGCACCAAAAATATCTTATCGTGCCAATGATGACGGCGAACCAAGTAATACAGCCGGCGCTCCTATTTATGGCCAAATACAGTCTTTTGGATTAACAAATGTTTTGGTTGTTGTAGTTCGAATTTTTGGTGGAGTTAAATTGGGTGTTGGCGGATTGATTGCTGCTTACAAAACAACTGCACAAATGACACTTGAAGTTTGTGAAATTGTCGAGAAAACCATCGACGTTCATTTTTTAATCTCTTTTGATTATAAAAATATGAATAAAGTTATGCGTGTTATCAAAGAAAAAAAACTGGAAATTAATTCTCAGGAAATGGAAATTAACGAAGATTCCGGACTTCCAATTGGCAAAATAATCACAAAAACACGAAAAAAAAATGCCGAATCCGTATTCGACATTTTTGATTTAATGTTTGAAATCGATATAAAAATTATATAAATTGATATAAAAACCTACCTCGTTTTAACAATTATACAAGTGTTTTAAACAATTCTAAAATATAATCCGGAGGGGCAGTTGGACGACCTGATTTTAACGAAATAAATACTAAAATAAACACAGCAGTTGTTAATAACTCATTCGCTTCGTTAAAGATCGCACAGTCGAATTCAATCTTAACAGAAGATTGACTTTTGAAAGTAGTATGAATCGTAAGAAGCTCATCATAACGCGCCGATTTTTTATAATTTATTTGCATAGAAACAATTGGTAATCCGATTCCGCTTTCTTCCATACTTTTATACGAAATCCCTTTGTCTCTAAGCCATTCCACGCGTCCGATCTCAAAATATGGCACATAATTTCCGTGATAAACAACCCCCATTTGGTCTGTTTCAGAGTAACGAACACGCACTTGCGTTTGATGATTTTTCATTATTTATTGATTAAAAAAAATTAACTTCCCAAAGTTCACTTACAACATTTTTTTATAAAATTAGACCCCAAAATATTTTTTTTTACAGAAATTTGTTCACATATTTGTTATCCTGAAAAACGGAAAAATTTTGCTCCTTTTTTATTAGGAGAATCTTTATCAATAATAAAAAATTTATCTGAATCTATGACTAAAACTGCTCAATCGGTATGGGAAAACTGTTTGTCTTTTATAAAGGACAATATTCAAGATCAAGCATATAAAACTTGGTTCGAACCAATCAAATCAGTTGAGCTAACCGACAACGCATTATATATTCAGGTACCAAGTAAATTTTTCTACGAATGGCTCGAAGAGCACTACGTAAAATTATTGAAAGTTGCGCTTACCAAAGAACTAGGAAAAAACGCAAAGTTACTCTATAAAATTAAAATGGAGAACACTTATGGCAATAAACAACCGTTTACCGAACAGTTGCCAAGTGCCAACAGAGTGCCAATGAAACCGCAAGAGGTTGATGCTCCGTTTAAAAACTTAAATCCTGAACTTAAAAATCCTTTTGTAATTCCCGGAATTAGAAATTTAAAAATTGAGTCGCAATTAAATGCCAACTACAGTTTTGACAATTTCTTAGAAGGAGATTCAAACCGTTTGGCGCGCTCTGCAGGTATGGCTGTTGCCAATAAACCTGGAGGAACGTCATTTAATCCGTTATTGATTTTTGGTGGAGTTGGTTTAGGAAAAACACACTTAGCCCATGCTATTGGTGTTGAAGTAAAAGATAAATATCCTGAAAAAACGGTTTTATATATTTCTGCCGAGATTTTCACACAACAATATATTGATTCGGTTAAAAAGAATAATCGTAACGATTTCATTCACTTTTACCAATTAATTGACGTTTTGATAATTGATGATGTTCAGTTTTTATCTGGAAAATCAGGAACTCAGGACGTATTTTTCCACATTTTCAATTATCTGCACCAAAACGGAAAACAGGTAATTTTAACTTCGGACAAAGCTCCTGTTGATATGCAGGATATTGAACAACGTTTATTATCCCGTTTTAAATGGGGATTATCTGCTGAGTTACACCAGCCGGATTACGAAACTCGTATTTCAATCTTAAAAAACATTTTGTATCGCGATGGTGTTGAAATGCCGGAAGACATTATTGAATATGTTGCCCGCAATATCAAAACTAACGTTCGTGAACTTGAAGGTGCAATTATTTCATTAATTGCTCAATCTTCTTTCAATAAAAAAGAAGTTACAATCGAGTTGGCGAAAAGTGTTGTAGAGAAATTTGTTAAAAATGTGAAGAGAGAAATCTCTATCGATTATATTCAAAAAATTGTGTCTGATTATTTTCAGTTGGATATTGAAACACTTCAATCGAAGACCAGAAAAAGGCACGTTGTTCAGGCGAGACAATTGGCTATGTTTTTTGCAAAGAAATTCACTAAAGCTTCTTTGGCAAACATTGGCTCACAAATTGGAGATCGCGATCACGCTACCGTATTACATGCTTGTAAAACAGTTGACAATTTAGTTTCTACAGACAAACAATTCAAAAAATTTGTCGAAGACATCAACAAAAAACTAACGCTATAAACGCGAATCATGCCGGTAAAAATTTTAATGGTTTGTTTGGGAAATATTTGCAGATCACCTTTAGCAGAAGGAATTCTGGCCTCTAAATTACCAAAAGACAATTTCATAGTTGATTCCGCTGGAACAGGATCCTGGCATGTAGGGCATGCACCTGACAAACGCTCAATTGCAGTTGCCCAAAAAAACGGCTTATGTATTGACAATCAAAAAGGAAGGCAATTTAAAACTTCAGATTTTGATGAATTCGATTATATCTATGTTATGGATAATTCGAATTACCGCGACGTCATTCATCTTGCCAAAACTTCTGAACATAAAGAAAAAGTTTATCTTATTTTAAACGAATTATTTCCGGACGAAAATGTAGATGTGCCAGATCCTTATTTTGGAGCTGTTAATGGTTTTGACAACGTTTACCAAATGTTAGACGAAGTGGCTGACATCATCTCTGAAAAGCTCATCAAAAGACATTCTTAATTTATCTGTTTTCAATTGTTTAATTATTAAATAATTGAAAATTTTCATTTTATAATCTATAAAATAAATCACATGAAACTTCTAGGAAAACTATATTTAATTCCAACCACAATGGGCGAAAGCGATCCGATGGATGTTTTACCACAAACCGTAAAAAGAAGTATTGATTTTATAGATCATTATATTGTTGAAAACGAAAAAACGGCCCGAAAATCAATAAAAGCAGTTTCTCCTGAAAAGAAACAATCAGAATTAATACTTTTCACACTTAATAAACGCACAGAACCAAGCGAACATTTAGACTTCATCAAACCGTTGTTAGAAGGGAAAAATGTTGGATTAATGAGTGAAGCCGGTTGCCCGGGAGTTGCAGATCCAGGTGCTGTAATTGTAAAATTAGCGCATGAAAAAGGAATTCAGGTTGTACCTTTAGTTGGTCCTTCTTCTATTCTATTAGCGATGATGGCATCCGGAATGAACGGTCAGAGTTTTACTTTCAATGGCTATTTACCAATTGATAAGGACGAGAAAAAATCGGCATTGAAACATTTTGAAAAATTATCTCAGGATAAAAATCAATCACAAATTTTTATTGAAACACCTTATAGAAACAATAAATTGGTTGAAGATATTTTACAGATTGTAAATCCATCAACACATTTATGTATTGCTACTGATATTACTTTGCCAACAGAATTTATCAAAACAATGCGAGTTTCAGATTGGAAAAAATTAAAAGTCGACCTTCATAATCGACCTACTATATTTATCATCCATAAAATGTAATACAAAAATTGTTTATTTCTTACAATTCCTACTTTCAACATAGTAATTTATCGCTTTTTTTCGTACTAAAAAACAAATAAAGCAGTACATTTTCCTCTTAAAAAAAACCTCCAAAATCCTGTTTAATTAACAATCAATAAAGATAACTTTAACGCTTCTATATTAGTATAAGAGTTACTTTTATCTGATTAAAAAAAATTGTTCAAAGCCTTGAACTTTAATGATTTAACAAGAAAAACATCATCAAAAAGGGGAAGAAAAAAAAGAAGCCTTCATATATTTTAAATCATTAAGATTAACCTAAACTATTAATAATTTAAAAAATAAAATATCATGAAAACATTTCTTTTATTTTTATCTTTTTTTAGTTTAACGGCAAACTCTTTTTCACAAGGTGAAAACTCTGGATTAAAAGAGGGCGAAATTAAAATGGACGAACTACCTGCAGTTGTAATTAAAAGCGCAGGAAAAGACTTTTCTGTTTACTTACCAGACAGAAATCCAGATGCACATGTCATTGCACTTCAACAAGAGTTTATTTCTTATAATTTAGGAAAAGACTACGAAGGCTTTGACTCTTTTTTAGTAGTCTTAGAATGTCCAAAAGGCTCTTTATCTGCAACCTATAATCACAATGGAAAGTTAACCAGTGTAGTTGAAAATTATGAGAATGTAAAGCTTCCTGCTAAAGTAATTTACGCCATCTACAAAGAATATCCTGGTTGGACCATAGTAAAAGACAAATTTCTTTATACCCAAAAGGAAGGTGATATCAAAAAAAAGGAATATAACCTGAAAATCGCAAAAGACAATACTGTTCGTAAAATTGTTGTAAAACCAAATGGGGAAATTGTAAAATAAGAAAAAATCCAAAAACAAAAGACATTAAAATACAGCTTTCTTTTAATGTCTTTTTTATGCTTTAAAAATAAAAAATCATTTTACTTTAAAAAACAATTACTTTTATAAATACAATTTTTGTAAATATAATTATGAGTAAACTTCCAAATATAACTACTAGTATTTTTACGGTAATGTCTAAAATGGCAGCAGAATATAATGCGATTAATCTTTCGCAGGGGTTTCCAAATTTTCCTGTTGATGAAAGACTAACAGACATTTTAGCGAGGTTAACAAAGGAAAATGTGCATCAATATACACCAATGGCAGGTTATCCGCCTTTGATGAATCAGATTGCTAAATTAATTCAGAATTCTTATAACAGAACTATCAATCCTGATAGAGAACTTCTGGTTACAGCCGGAGCAACACAAGGAATTTTCACTACAATTTTAGCTTTAATTAAAACTGGTGATGAAGTAGTTATTCTGGACCCGAGTTATGATTCTTATGAATCTCCCGTTTTACTTTGTAATGCAAAACCTGTTCGCGTTGCTTTAAACGATGATTACACACCCAATTGGGAAACTATCGAGAAAGCCTGCTCATTAAAAACCAAAATGATTATTATCAATAATCCGCATAATCCGACAGGAAAAATTTTGACGGAAAATGATTTTTTAGAATTAGAAAAATTACTTTCAAAATATCCTGATTTATTGGTTTTATCTGATGAAGTTTATGAATACATCACTTTTGAAGAAAAACATATTTCAGCCCATACCAAAGATTTTCTTTTAAATCGTTGCATCATGGTTTCTTCCTTCGGAAAATCATTTCACATTACAGGCTGGAAAATTGGTTACACCGTGGCGCCAGAATATCTAATGAAAGAAATCAAAAAAGTACATCAGTTTTTGGTTTTCAGTGTTAATAGTATATCTCAATTTGCTATCAGCGAATATTTAGATGTTGTTGATGTGAATTTACTTGGAAAATTTTATCAGGAAAAACGCGATTACTTTCAAAAACTCCTTCAAAACAGCCGATTTGAATTAAAACCCTGTGAAGGAACTTACTTTCAGGTAGCTTCTTATGCTACTATTTCTGATGACGACGATGTAACATTTTGTAAAAAACTAATCACAGATCATGGGGTGGCTGCAATTCCCATTTCTACTTTTTATTCCGATCATAAAGATCAAAAATTAATACGTTTTTGCTTTGCCAAAGACAGCTTCACATTAGAGTCAGCAGCAAAAAAATTGTGCGATATATAAATTTTATCAAAATTTTATAACATTGTTATGCATGCATCCTATTATTTTAATTAATATTGTAAAAAAAGAAAAGTATGAGCTATACAGATAAAATGTTACGTGACGATGCTTTAAAGGGCAAAGTTATTGTAGTTACAGGCGGTGGAAGTGGTTTAGGAAAAGCGATGACTAAATATTTCTTAGAATTAGGAGCTCAGGTGGCAATTACTTCAAGAGATTTAGAAAAGCTAAAGAATACTGCAACAGAACTTGAAGCTGAAACTGGTGGAAAATGTTTACCGCTTCAATGTGACGTTCGTCATTATGAGGAAGTAGAAAATATGCTTCAGGCGGTTTTGAAAGAATTTGGAAAAGTAGATGTTCTTTTGAACAATGCTGCCGGAAATTTTATTTCACCAACAGAACGTTTATCTGCAAATGCATTTGATACTGTTATCGATATTGTATTAAAAGGTTCAAAAAACTGTACACTTGCTTTTGGAAAACACTGGATTGACAGCAAACAAACATCAGCTACTATTTTAAATATTGTAACAACTTATGCCTGGACAGGTTCTGCTTATGTAGTACCAAGTGCCACTGCAAAGGCGGGAGTTTTAGCCATGACAAGAAGTTTAGCTGTAGAGTGGGCAAAATACGGAATCCGTTCTAATGCCATTGCGCCGGGACCATTCCCAACAAAAGGGGCTTGGGACAGATTATTGCCTGGAGATCTTGCAGAAAAGTTTGATATGGCAAAAAAAGTACCTTTAAAACGTGTAGGAGATCACCAGGAATTGGCCAATTTAGCAGCTTATTTAGTTTCTGATTTTTCAGCTTACGTAAACGGAGATGTTATTACAATTGACGGTGGCGAATGGTTGAAAGGTGCCGGACAATTCAATTTATTAGAAGCAATTCCGGAAGAACTTTGGGATCAGCTTGAAATGATGATTAAAGCAAAAAAGAATAAATAATTTTACGTGCTTACTAAATTCAGAATATTTTATTAAAACTATACTGATTGCACTAAATCCCGATAGCATTGCTGTCGGGATTTTTTTTATCATTTTCACCATATAAGTGTTATAAGTTCAGTTAAATAATACTTTGTTTAAATATCTGTTTGCTTAAATTTACTTATATTACTTATATGGTTTAAATAAATAATATGCTTACACAATTCACTTAAATTATTATTTTTGCCAGACAAATATATAATATCAAATTTATGCTCATTATTGGACTTGCAGGAGGAACAGGAAGTGGAAAAACAACAGTAGTACATCAGATCATGACTGAATTACCCGACACTGAAGTTGGTGTAATTTCTCAGGATTCGTACTATAAAGAAACAACCAATTTATCATTTGACGAAAGAGCATTAATTAATTTTGATCATCCAAGATCGATTGATTTTGAACTATTGGTAAAGCACCTTAAAGCTTTAAAAGCAGGCGAAACAATTGATCAGCCTGTGTATTCTTTTATACAGCACAACAGAACTGACGATACCGTATCGACACATCCTCGAAAAGTAATGATTGTTGAAGGTATTCTAATCTTAACCAATCCGGAGTTACGCGAACTTTTTGATATCAAAATTTTCGTTCATGCCGATTCTGACGAAAGATTAGTGCGCCGTTTAAAAAGAGATATTTCAGAGCGCGGACGTGATATCGACGAGGTTTTAAACCGCTATCAAAACACTTTAAAACCTATGCATGAACAATTTATCGAGCCATCAAAAGCTTTTGCAGATATCATTATTCCAAATGATAAATACAATACTGTAGCAATTGATGTAGTTCGTGCCGTAATTAATCAGCGAATTTTATAATTTTTATTGTAAATTTAGTCCATAATAATTAGGAGCTGTTTCCCGCTATACGTTACAATCTTTTGTGCCGAACCCCGGCACAAAAGGATTTTCACTTCTATCGGGGCTAGAAAGACGACTCAAATCTCTAAGATACAATCGATTAATTAAAAATGAAAATAAAGAATCCATATAAAGACAAATCATGGTTTAAATTCCTGGGCAATAAATATGTTTGGGTATTGCTGTTTTTTGTTATCTGGATGTTATTTTTAGACAATTATTCCTATTTTGACCATCGTTTTTTAGATGGGCAAATCAATGAATTACAAGACAATAAAAAATACTATCAGGAAGAAATAAAGAAAGATCAGGAACAGATCAAACAACTTAAAAATCCTGAACAAATAGAAAAATATGCTCGCGAAAAGTACTTTATGAAAAAAGACAGCGAAGATATTTACATCATCCAATTTGAAGGAGACACCATTCAAGATCAAGATAAAGACAAAGAATAATTAGAAAAACACCCAATGGCCACTACCCTATTCGACGATTTTAATCCTATTTCATCCAAACAATGGAAACAAAAAATTCAGTTTGAATTGGATGGAGCCGAATACAACCAAACTGTAATTTGGAATTCTCCCGAAGACATTCAGGTAAAGCCTTTTTATCACAGAGATGAATTTTCAAAAGCGGCTGCCGTACAAACTGAGGCTTCAAATTTTAAAATCTGTCAAAATATTTTTGTTTACGACATCGAGAAATCGATTCAAAGAGCTATTAATACAATTGAAAGAGGTGCTGAAAGTTTACGTTTTACAATTGAAAATGAAAAAATAGACATCCAAAATTTACTGGAATCACTTCCTTTAGAAAACAGAATCGTTTACTTTAATTTGAATTTTATTTCAATCGATTTCGTAAAAAAATTAGAAGCTATTTCTTTACAAAAAAAAGCTATTTTTTACTGTAATATTGATCCAATTGGACATTTTGCAAGAGAAGGAAATTGGTTTCCAACCTCAGACAAAAATAATTTTGAAACGATTGATAATATTGCAAAAGCAACGGCAAACCTTTCATTACTAAGTATTGATCTGGGTTTATACCAAAATGCCGGCGCTAATATCACACAGCAAATTGCTTATAGTTTGGCACATGCAAACGAATATTTAAATCGTTTACCCAATATTACCAAGCCATTTGTATTTCAGGTTTCTGTTGGAACAAATTATTTCTTTGAAATTGCAAAACTTCGTGCCTTGCGAATGCTTTTTAAATTAATTGCAGAAGAATATAATCCTGACATTGAATGTCATTTATTGGTTACACCGACCAAACGCAATAAAACCATTTACGATTACAATGTTAATATGCTTCGTACGACAACCGAATGCATGTCGGCTATATTAGGTGGTGCTGATTCCGTTGCGAATCTGCCTTATGATGCCTTATATCATAAAGACAACGAATTTGGAGATCGAATTGCCAGAAATCAATTATTAGTTTTAAAACACGAAAGCTATTTTGACAAAGTTGACAACCCTGCCGATGGAAGCTATTACATCGAAAGTTTAACGACACAATTAGCAGAAAAAAGTTTGACTTTATTTAAAGATATTGAAGCAAACGGAGGTTTTCTGAAACTTTTGAACGACGGAACAATCAAAAAGAAAATTCAGGAAAGTGCAGCAAAAGAACAAGAGTTATTCGATTCAAAAAAAGAAGTTTTACTAGGAACGAATAAATATCCAAACAAAGAAGACAAAATGAAACACGATTTAGAATTGTTTCCTTTTGTAAAAATAAAACCAAGAAAAACATTAATTACACCCATAATAGAAAAAAGATTAGCTGAGAAACTGGAACAAGAGCGATTAGAACTTGAATAAATCTTTTTCAAAGTAATTAATAACCCAAACAAAACGAAGTGTCTCCATGATAAGAAAAGACCTTAAACATATTAATCTGGACAGTCAAAAGTTAAAAGTCGAAAGTCAAAAGTCAGACATTTCAGCCAATAACTTTTTTACTGCTGAAGGTATTGAGCTTAAAAAAACATACACTGAGAAAGATCTTGAAAATTTAGAATTTCTTGATTTTGGGGCTGGTTTTGCGCCGAATTTACGCGGGCCTTATGCCACAATGTATGTGAGACGTCCTTGGACTATTCGTCAGTATGCAGGATTTTCAACAGCTGAAGAAAGTAATGCTTTTTACAGAAGAAATTTAGCTGCCGGACAAAAAGGACTTTCCATTGCTTTTGACTTACCAACGCATCGCGGTTACGATTCAGATCACGAAAGAGTTGTTGGCGATGTTGGAAAAGCGGGTGTTGCAATTGATTCTGTTGAAGACATGAAAGTATTGTTTGATCAGATTCCATTGGATGAAATGTCGGTTTCAATGACGATGAATGGAGCTGTTTTACCAATTATGGCTTTTTATATTGTTGCCGCAGAAGAACAAGGTGTTGCTATCGGGAAATTATCCGGAACTATTCAGAATGATATTTTGAAAGAGTTCATGGTGCGTAATACTTATATTTATCCGCCAACCCCTTCAATGAAGATTATTGCGGATATTTTTGAATTTACGAGCAAAAAAATGCCGAAATTCAACTCTATCTCAATTTCAGGATATCATATGCAGGAAGCCGGTGCAACTGCCGATATTGAATTAGCATACACTTTAGCAGATGGCTTAGAATATATTAGAACCGGACTTTCAACCGGAATGACAATTGATGAGTTTGCTCCTCGCCTTTCTTTCTTTTGGGCTATCGGTATGAATCATTTTATGGAAATTGCCAAGATGAGAGCAGGTCGAATGATTTGGGCAAAATTAATTCAGCAATTTAATCCAAAAAGCGATAAATCATTAGCATTAAGAACCCATTGCCAGACCAGTGGATGGAGTTTAACAGAACAAGATCCTTTTAATAATGTAGCTCGAACTTGTATTGAAGCGACTGCTGCTGCTTTTGGAGGAACACAATCCTTACACACCAATGCACTCGATGAGGCGATTGCTTTACCAACAGACTTTTCGGCAAGAATAGCCCGTAATACGCAAATCTTTCTACAGGAGGAAACTAAGATAACTAAAACTGTTGATCCCTGGGCTGGAAGTTATTATGTTGAAAGTTTAACAAATGAACTTCTAGAAAGTACCTGGAAACTTATTGAAGAGGTTGAAGAATTGGGTGGAATGACAAAAGCCATCGAAGCCGGAATTCCAAAACTTAGAATTGAAGAAGCTGCTGCAAGGAAACAAGCACGAATTGACAGCGGGCAAGATATTATTGTTGGTGTAAATCAATTTCGATTAGAGAAAGAAGATCCGTTGCATATCCTGGATGTCGATAACCAAATGGTCCGTAAGCAACAAATTGAACGTCTTGAAGAAATAAAATTAAGAAGAAATACTGAAAAAGTAAATCAATCACTGGAAAAATTAATTCATTGTGCCAAAACTGGCGAAGGAAACTTACTGGAAATTGCGACTGAAGCAGCCCGTGAAAGAGCAACTTTAGGTGAAATCAGCGATGCTCTGGAAAGTGTTTTTGGCAGGTATAAAGCGCAAATTAAATCCTTTAGCGGTGTGTATAGTGCAGCAATAAAAAATGACGAAAATTTTGAAAAGGCAAAACAATTAGCGGATGCCTTTGCCAAACAAGAAGGAAGACGTCCCAGAATTATGATTGCCAAAATGGGACAAGACGGGCATGATCGCGGTGCGAAAGTTGTTGCAACCGGTTATGCTGATGTAGGTTTTGATGTTGATATTGGTCCGCTTTTCCAGACTCCGGCTGAAGCTGCAAAACAAGCCGTTGAAAATGATGTCCACATATTAGGAGTATCTTCTTTAGCAGCAGGACATAAAACATTAGTTCCGCAGGTAATTGAAGAATTAAAAAAACACGGTCGGGAAGATATAATGGTAATTGTGGGCGGTGTCATTCCGGCGCAAGACTATCAATATTTATTTGATGCCGGTGCAGTTGCGGTTTTTGGTCCCGGAACAAAAATCAGTGAGGCAGCAATTAAAATTTTAGAAATATTAATTGATTAAAGGTATTCCAAAAAAAAATCCCGATTTGATCGGGATTTTTTAGTTTTTTACTTTTTAGTCGTTTATTGTAGCGTTACTATCTGCTTCAATATAAGAGAGATCATAACCACCAAAGGCTTTCATGTAACTTCTCAATGAAGTTCCATAGGCATCTCTAAAAAACCTGTTTCCTTTATTTTTAAAGAAGTTTTTCACTGATCCGGCGCCACCAAGATGTGCAGCAGCCAAAATTCCAGATTCAGTAATGGCAATACCGTTAATAATTTTGCCTTCATACCTTTGGATTTCATTTCGCAAAATCCACTTATTTTTGGATAATAGCGCTATAAAAGCTTTTTCTTGTAATGCAGGATCTTTTAAAAAAGCTTTGCTACTGCGAACACCAATCGATCTCAATGCCTGAGGACCAAACTGGTATTTCCCCATGTAACCTAGTGAATTTACCAAACGGTATTTTCCCTGAGACTCTTTAAATGCAACTGCTTCTTTAAAACCGATTAGATGATTTCCCGTGTATGGGACGTTTAATTTGTTTGATTCAGGATAATCATCCTTATCTAGCGATGGAAATAAGTATTCTGATCCATCTGTTTTTTCTATTAAAAACCAAGGTTTGGTTTCCAGATTAAAGGGTTTAAAACCCAAAGTTAAAAATGTAATAATAACGACTAAACTCGCATAAAAATACCATTTCTTTATCATAAATTGTTTTTCTTCAAAACGCTGTCACCCTCTTGAAATTTCTACGGTGCAAAGATAACCAAAACAAAACAATACTGATAACCAATAACTTAACCTCTTTTAAAAATTATAAAACTGGGCTTCATCCCTTTATTGATGCCCTTTTCGAGCAGAAATCGAAGACTCCCAATTCACGTTAAAAGCACTAAAAAATAAATTTTAAAAACATCATTTTTATCAAATTTTTAGCAATTTTGTTAAAATAATAATATTTAACTTACAATATTCACAATTTATTTACAGATAAATAAATGACGTTTAACCTTAATTTTGCCTTTTTTAAATTTAAAAAGAAGTCATTTTTCAATTTTATTCTTTTTAGAATTTCAAAAAATTGACTGAAATGAAAATCTACATATAATGCTCTTTCATAAAAAATAATGAAACATCTAAAAACAAAAAAACCGAAGCTTTTACACTTCGGTTATATTTTTATAAAGTAATCAAAAAAACTATCTCGTTACTCCCTGCCTAGCAATCCAGTCAGAATATTTTTTTGCATTTACATTGTGTTCTGCTAAAGTTGAAGCAAATTCATGATATCCAAAACGCTCAACACTAGCACAAAAATAGATATAATCGTTCTTTTCTGGATTTAAAACAGCTTCAAGAGCCGTAATATCAGGCATTGCAATTGGTCCTGGAGGCAACCCAATATTTACATAGGTATTGTATGGAGATTTCATTACCAAGTCATTATAAAACACTCTTTTTATAACCTGATCAAAATTATTATCTCTTAATTTTAATGCATAAATTACGGTTGGATCTGCTTGCAACGGCATTGCTAAACGTAAACGGTTTAAATAAACTCCCGCAATTCTTGGTCTTTCGTCTTTTTTGACTGATTCTTTATGAACAATTGAAGCTAAAATAGTAGCCTGAACTGGCGTTAAACCTTGTTCCTTTGCTTCTGCAATTCTTTTATCTGTCCAGAAATTATGATATTCTTTGATCATTTTATCACGGAATTTCTCTGCAGAAGTATTCCAATACACTTCATAAGTATTTGGAATAAACATGGCGAATACATTGTCTTCGTTAAAACCATTAGCAGCCATAAAAGTTGAATCTTTAATCGCTTTCATTAAAGATAAACTATCAGCCTCGATTTCAGATCCTACTCTTCCGGCAAAATTCTCCAAACGCTCCTGATTATTAAAAGCTAATTTAACTGGTACATTAGAACGCATTGCACGAACCAAATCGATATTATTCATGTCTTTTTTAAGTAAAAAACGACCCGATTTTACGTTTTCAGGATAGCTTCTTTTGTTGGCTACCATTTCGAAGTTTTCGAAATTCTTAATATAAGGTTCTAATATTTTTTTAACATCGGTATAATTGGCACCAGTTGGAACATAAACATAAAGTTCTTTTTCCTCAAATTTTGTGTTGGCGCTAAAAATTCTGCTAATCAAAATAAATCCGTAAATCATTAAAACTGAAATTACGGCTACAGCAGTTATCGTGATAATTTTTTTTAAGCTCAAAGTTTAAATTTTAAATTTGTTTGTTAATTAATTGAAACATTGCTTCGTCTTGATAGTGGTTATTCAGCAAGATCCAATCTTTTTTAATTCCTATTTTCTCAAAACCAAATTTAGTAAAAAGAGCTATACTTGCTACATTTTCAACACTAATATTTGCATAGAGCTGATGTAAATTTAAATTATAAAACGCATATTTAATTAAAAGCTCTAATGCTTCAGAACCAATATTTTGTCTTTTATTTTCATTCTTTTGGATAACGATTCCAACACCCGCTTTATTATTCTTCGGATCAAATTCAAATAAATCAATTAATCCAATAGCCGGAAAATCTTCATCCTGACAAATAGCCAATCGCAGTTGTTTAGCTTCATAAATGTCCTGATGTGCGTTTTCAAGATATTGACGAACCAAAAAACGGCTGTATGGAGTATAAGTATTGCTAACTTCCCAAATGCTCTGATCATTTTCCATTGCATACACAAACTCTAAATCATTAGGTTCTAAAGCACGCAGATAGATATTTTCTCCTTTGAGTGTGATCATTTAATTTTAGATTTTAGATTGCAGATTTTAGATTTCAATACTGCCTTTAAAAACAAATTTTGCCGGGCCGGTTAAGAAAACATTGGTAAAATGATCTCCAACTTTATCAAAAGAAACAACTAGTTTTCCTCCTTCAACATTTAGATTGATAGAAGTTTTATCCGTTTCTCCAATCGCATTCATTGCAATTGCAACAGCAGTTACTCCTGTCCCACAGGCTAAAGTTTCATCCTCAACACCTCTTTCATAAGTACGAACTGAAAAAGTATCCTCATCAATTTTCTTTACAAAATTGACATTGCTTCCTTTTTCTCCATATAATTCTCCGTAACGAATCGATGCTCCGTTATCTTTTACATTATAGTTTTTCAAATCTTCAACAATCTGAACGTGATGTGGTGAACCAGTATTTAAAAAAGTATAAGAATCTTTCTTTTGTATTTCATCAACATCAATCATTTGCAAAGAAACAATGGCGTCATCTCCAACAGAAGCATGATGTAATCCGTCGGTTGCCATGAAAATTGCCTGACTATTGATTACGCCTAATTGATTAGCAAAAGCTACTAAACAACGACCACCATTACCACACATCGAACTTTCGTTCCCGTCAGAATTGTAATAAACCATTCTGAAATCAGTATCCGAATCATTTTCCAGTAAAATAAGTCCGTCAGCGCCAATGCCAAATCTTCTGTCGCATAACTGTTCAATTAGTTGAATATCTTCTTTTGGGAAAAAATTAGTACGATTGTCAATCATCACAAAATCATTGCCCGTACCTTGATATTTATAAAATTCTATTTGCATTTTTAGTCTATTAATAAGTACAAAAGTACGAACTATTAATTAATGAAATGTTAATCAATGTTAAAGAGCGTTAAAGCATTTTTTGAAATAATTTTTTCCTTTAATTTTACGTTAGTAACTTAAACATAAATCCTAATTATGAAAAGATTTTCAAGCTTATTTTTAGTGTCATTACTAAGTGGTGCTACTACACTTGGTGCTTACAAATTATTATTTGATGGCAACAATTCTTTTTTTGGAAGAGAAAATTCTGTTGTTACTTTAGCCCCCAATTCATTAGGCAGAAACGTTGCATTATCAGCTGAAACAGTTGATTTTACTGCTGCTGCAGACAAGACAATCCATACTGTTGTTCACGTAAAGAACGTTTCGAGAAGAACAATCAGTAATCCGATGATGGAATTTTTCTACGGATACGGTGGTCAGCAACAACAAGAACAAGTAGGAACTGGTTCTGGTGTTATTATTTCTGAAGATGGCTATATCGTGACCAACAATCACGTAATTAAAGATGCTTCTGAAATAGAAATTACCTTAAACAACAAGAAATCATATACAGCAAAATTAATTGGTACCGATTCAAAAATGGACATCGCCCTATTAAAAATTAATGCAGATGAAAAATTGCCATATACTGCTTTCGCTAATTCAGATACTGTAAAAATTGGAGAATGGGTTTTGGCAGTTGGAAATCCGTATAACCTAACTTCAACGGTAACTGCAGGAATTGTTTCGGCGAAAGCCAGAAATTTAGACACGAGCGGAATTCAGTCTTTTATCCAGACTGATGCGGCTGTAAATCCAGGAAACAGTGGTGGAGCGTTAGTAAATACTAGAGGCGAATTGATTGGAATCAATACCATGATTTCATCCATGACTGGCTCCTATGTTGGATATTCATTTGCAGTCCCTTCTAATATTGCCCGAAAAATCATTGAAGATATCATGGAATTTGGAAATGTTCAACGAGGAATTCTAGGTGTTGAAGGTGGTGAATTAAATAGTACTGCATCAAAAGAATTAGGTATATCTCAAACCCAAGGATTTTATATCAGTAAAGTTTCCAAAAATTCAGGGGCTGAAAAAGCTGGTCTTTCTAAAGGAGATATTATTGTAAAATTAGATGATCAAAACATTGCAACTTATGCTGATCTTTCAGGTTATATTAACACGAAACGACCAAACGATGTTGTGAAAGTTACTTATATGAAAGACGGACAAACGAGAACTGTTCCGGTAACTTTAAGTAAAAATGAATTCTTTAGCACGGAGTTTAAAGGAATAGAATTAGAAAACATCGATGCTGCTGACAAAAAGAAATTCAGAATTGATTATGGTGTAAAAATTAAAAACATAACCAATGACAACTTAATGCAATATCAAAATGAATTGCAAGGCAATATTATTTTAAGCATTGATAATGTAAAAGCCACAAATGTTGAAACCGTTTCGAAACTTTTAAGTAAAAAAGATGAAGGACAAAGTGTCCGAATCGAAATGATAAATAGAAATGGAGAAATCTTCAGAATAATTATTTAATCATACTAATCAGTCTCAGTCATCAGTCAAAAACTGAAAACTGTGACTGAGGCTGAAAACTAAAAAAAGTCATCTTAAGAAATTAAGGTGACTTTTTTATTTTCAAAAATAAATCACAAAATAGTTTACGAAATCGATTGAAATGGATACTTTTGCGCAAAATTTTAAAATAGTGAGCATTTTATTTTTTCAATTTAATCAATTATGAGTAAAAAATCTTTGTACCAAAAAGAGGTATCGTTACAAGTCGACCGAAGAAGAGCTGGTGTCGAATTAATAAAAGTCATAAGCGATTTATGGTATGACAAATCCATCGAAATGGTTTTATTCAAAAACCAATTATTGGATAAAAATGTCAGTGACATAATCAATTTACATCAATACGCAGGTGAATTCGTGGGCAAACCTATTAGTGTTTTTGATTCTGTTGAAATTGCAAAAGTAATTTTGTCATTAGATTTTCCACCTGCAAAATTAGATTTAGGAAAATTGACATACGAATATCTTTTAGAGGAAGAAAAATATCCGGACGCAAGATATTTTGTGATGGAAAAATTGAAAAAAGCCAAATCAACAAAAGAAATTCAACCAAAAGATGTTGTTTTATATGGCTTTGGAAGAATTGGACGGTTACTTGCAAGAGAATTAATGTCAAAAACTGGTAAAGGAAACCAATTGCGTTTGAGAGCAATTGTAACCCGCGACAAAAATGATGCGTCAATTTTAGAGAAACGAGCTTCTCTACTGCGTTACGACTCCATTCATGGCGATTTTCAGGGATCAGTAATTGCTGATCCAAAGAATAATGCACTAATCATAAACGGAACCACCGTTCACATTATAAATGCTAATACTCCGGAAGAAATAGACTATACGCAATACGGAATCAGTGATGCTTTAGTTATTGATAATACTGGTGCTTTTACAACAGAAGAAACATTAAAAAGACATTTAACTTCAAATGGAGTTGGTAAAGTTTTATTGACAGCACCTGGAAAAGGAGTTCCAAATATCGTTCACGGTGTAAATCATAACGAATATAATCCGGACGAAATAAATATTTTTTCGGCAGCATCATGCACTACTAATGCAATAACGCCAATTTTAAAAGTTATTGAAGATACTTTAGGAGTCTCAAAAGGCCACTTAGAAACCATTCATGCTTATACAAACGATCAGAATCTGGTTGACAATATGCATAAAAAGTACCGTCGTGGAAGAGCTGCCGCACTAAATATGGTTATTACCGAAACTGGTGCCGGAACTGCAGTTGCAAAAGCGATTCCATCTCTTGAAGGAAAATTAACATCAAATGCTATCAGGGTTCCTGTTCCAAACGGATCTTTGGTTGTAGTAAACTTAGAAGTTAAAAAAGCTACCTCTATAGCAGCCATCAATAAAATAATGAAAAAATACGCTTTAGAAGGAGAACTTGTAGAGCAAATTAAATATTCTTTAAATAACGAATTGGTTTCTTCTGACATCGTAGGAACTTCTGCTCCATCAATTTATGACAGTAATGCCACAATTGTTTCTAAAGATGGCAAAAACATCGTACTCTACATTTGGTACGATAATGAATATGGTTATAGTCATCAGGTAATTCGTTTAGCAAAATATATTGCTAAAGTTAGACGTTTTACTTATTATTAATATAAAACCAAAACCAACTATTCTTAAGACCATCAAGTTTTCTTGGTGGTTTTTTGTTTATTTTAAATTGGGAGAACTGTAGTGCTTTTTACTTCAGAAATTACAAAGACAGTGTTTATTAAAGATACTTCAGGTAAAATAGATAATTTTTTCTGATGAAAATGATGATAACTCTCCATATCCGGAATGATAACTTTTAGCATATAATCAAAATTTCCAGAAACGTAATTACATTCAACAACCTCGGGCAAATTAAGAATGGACTGATTAAATCCTTCAGAAGTATCGTAAGTCTGTTTTGTTAAGGTAACCTGGCAATAAACGGTAAGATTATTTCCGAGTTTTTTCTTGTTCAAAATCGAAACATACTTCTCTATAACTCCCTCTTTCTCAAGACGTTTAACCCGATCATGAACCGGTGTAAGGGACAAATTTATTTTATTTGCAATATCCTTTAAAGTATAATGCGCATTCTCCTGTAAAAGTCGTAAGATTTTTTTGTCAATTTCATCTAAAGCCATAACGAAAACGTTTTCTTTAATTAGTAAAATTTAGTCTTTTTTTCTTTTTTGAGAACCCTAAACCTTTCCAAAAAGAATATTTTTCTGTAAAAGTATAAAATAAAATAATATTTTCTTATTTATAACTACAATATCAATAATATATTCTCTATCAGTAGCTTTGTAAAACAAATTCAAGAAAAAAAAACAAAAAATATAACAAGATGATAATAGGTGTTCCAAAAGAAATAAAAAACAACGAAAATCGTGTAGCATTAACTCCTGCTGGTGTTTCTGAAATGAAAAAACATGGACATACAGTTTATGTACAAGCAACTGCTGGTTTAGGAAGTGGATTTAGCGATGATGAATATGCAAATGCAGGAGCAGTAGTTTTAGGAACTATTGAAGAAGTTTATGCAATTGCAGAAATGATCATTAAAGTAAAAGAACCAATTGCTTCTGAATATCCTTTAATTAAAAAAGATCAATTGCTTTTCACTTATTTTCACTTTGCTTCATCAGAGCCATTAACTCATGCTATGCTTGAAAAAGGCGCAGTTTGTTTAGCTTATGAGACAGTTGAAAAAGCAGATCGTAGTTTACCATTATTAGTTCCAATGTCTGAAGTTGCAGGTCGTATGGCAATTCAACAAGGAGCAAAATATCTTGAAAAACCATTAAAAGGAAGAGGAATTCTTTTAGGTGGTGTTCCAGGTGTACCGCCAGCTAAAGTATTAGTTTTAGGTGGAGGAATCGTAGGAACTCAGGCTGCAAAAATGGCTGCTGGTTTAGGAGCTCAGGTAACTATTATGGATTTAAGTTTGCCACGTTTACGTCAACTTGACGATATCATGCCAGCAAACGTAAACACAGAAATGTCAAACCATTACAATATTACAAGAGCAATTAAAGACGCAGATTTAATTGTTGGAGCAGTATTAATTCCAGGAGCAAAAGCACCTCACTTAATTACTCGTGATATGCTTAAATTAATGCGTCCAGGAACTGTTGTTGTTGACGTTGCTGTAGATCAAGGTGGATGTATCGAAACTTGTACACCTACAACTCACGAAAACCCAACTTTCATTATTGATGATATTGTTCACTACTGTGTTGCTAATATGCCAGGAGCTGTACCTTATACATCAACTTTAGCTTTAACTAACGCAACTCTACCTTATGCTGTACAATTAGCAAACAAAGGATGGGAAAAAGCTTGTAACGAAAACGAAGAATTGAAAAAAGGATTAAACATCGCTAACGGAAAAATCCTTTATAAAGGAGTTGCTGAAGCTTGGAATCTTCCTTTTAACGAAGAATTAGTGTTAGCAAACGCATAGTGCTAACATTATAATAAGTGCTTACTAAAACACTATTCAAAAGGTCTTTCTTAATTGAAAGACCTTTTTTTTGAGCATAAAAAAACCTGTCATAAAATAATGACAGGTTTTGCTTTATAGGTAAATAGAAAAACTATTTTTTCTCTATTTTCTCGATTTTCTCATCTAAAACTTCTTGCAACACTTTTGCCTCAGTTCCATTAGGAAAACTAACTTTAATTTTCTGAGCTATTGTCGGGGCAATTTCGGTAATCGCTTTTTTATCATATGATTCTCCTTTATTAATGTGCCATCCGTAAAAAATAGCAGGTACATGAGTATCATAGCTATATGGAGTTCCATGCGAAGTTCCAGTAACCGAATATTCCATATCTCCAGGTTTATTAATGATAACCATATCACCATCCTGAGTAACATCATATCCTTTAGCAACAAAATTCAAGTAATAATCATTTCCCGAATTAGCTAAAATTTCCTCTTCAGTATACACTTTTTTAATCTGTGGAAGTGAAATCATATACTCTTTAAAAGCTTGTTTCACTTTTGTTAACTCCAAACCTTTGTCTTTAATAATTTGTTTATTGAAGAAAATATTAAAGTTAGAATAGTTTAAAAGTAAATCAACACCAAAAGTTTTCACAGAGAAATCCTGTAGATTCTTTTTAAAGTCTTTTGATGGAAAATTATCCACATTATATTTACGATCTTTTAAATAGATTACATTTTCAGCACCTGCATGATCCGCTGTTAAGAAAAGCAAATAATTACCTTTTCCAACTCTTTTATCTAAATATGCTAAGAAATCAGCAATCGTTTGATCCAATCTTAAATAAGTATCCTGAAGTTCCATCGAACGCGGTCCTAATAAATGTCCAACATAATCAGTTGATGAAAAACTAACTGTTAAAAAATCAGTGATATTATCCCTTCCTAATTCTTCTTTTTCGATAGCTTTTTTAGCAAACTCAGCTAATAAATCATTACCAAAAGGAGTAGCCCTTATTACACCTGCATCATTTTTTTCATACATTGTTTTCAAATCATATGGAAAAACGGGCGCAGCACTACCGTACAGTTTACCTTCATAAGGATTATTGTCCGGTAAACTTTCATTATAAGTCGAAGCTGGTTTATACAAATCCCAACCTTTGTTTATATAGGGCATATAATGTTTTTCATTATTAAACTGAGTTACCCATTCCGGCAGTTTTTCACCGTAAAAAGTGCTTGAAATAAAAGAACCTGTTTTACTATACCAAAAAGCCCAGTTAGCAAAATGACCTGCTGGTAAAATTGCACCACGATCTTTAAGACTCATTCCAATAACTTTACCTTGAAAATTGGTAGCCATTCTTACTTCATCCGTAATAGTAGTACTTTGAAGATTTTTTGGAGACATCGCTCCCTCTTCTACTGTTCCATCTCCAACTGTTTTTACACCTGCATCATCTGTACAATATATTTCTTTCCCAGTTGTTCTGCTAAACCATTCGTTACCAACAATTCCATGTGTTGCCGGTGTTGTTCCAGTATAAATTGAAGCATGTCCCGGAGCCGTGTAAGTTGGCATATAGTTATAATGCATATTTTGAAAAGTATATCCATTATTCATTAATTTCTTAAAACCATTCGGTGAAAAATCATCTGAAAACCGATATAAATATTCCATTTTCATTTGATCAACTACAATACCTACAACTAATTTAGGTCGTTGTTGAGCACTTAAATTTGCGATAACAAACAATGCCAACAATACAATACTTTTTTTCATACTTAAATTATAATATTTACACAAAAATACAGATTCACATTTAAACTGGCTAACCGTCGATAAATTAAAACCCAAAATTGACTTTAATTTAACAGAAATAAGATGGTGTATTATCAAACGAATAATTGCCATTTGGGCGTTTCCCTCTGGGTCGGGCTGTCCGCTATATCTTTTGCGATTGATGTTATGGTTTTAGAAAGAAGTCCGGGTTATCGCAAAAGGATGCCGCTAACATCCCTAACGCAGTCTACAATAAATTTGAAGTACAGTTTTCAGAAGAAATTCCAATTCTTAAATCACAAATTCCAATCCAAGGTACCGCATAGTTTTACTTTCAGAAGAAACTTTATGCAGCAACCGCTATGTAACCGCAAAACGCACAATCCCGAAGCCTCGTGATTATGTTAAGTCCGCAAAGTAACTCTCGAACAGCTTTGCGAACTTAATAAAAACAACCGCAAACATTCCGATAAAAAAACCTTTGCGCTCTTTGCGGTTAAAAATCCTACCCAAAAGAACACAAGGATTTACTAAAAGCTCGCAAAGTTATAACACACAGCTTTGCGAACTTACTAAAGACAACAGTAAACACTTCGATAAAAAGGCCTTTACGTACTTTGCGGTAAAAAACCAAAAGTGTAATAAAACAAAAAATCCCCATCAAATAAATGATGAGGATTCTTAAAAGAAAGGCGACGACCCCCGATAGCTATCGGGGCTCCCACATAACTCCCTATTTTGTAAAACAAAAAACCCTGTTTCGCTAGAAACAGGGTTTTCAAAAGAAAGGCGACGACATACTCTCCCACATAACTGCAGTACCATCTGCGCAGGCGGGCTTAACTACTCTGTTCGGGAT
>NZ_FRBY01000001.1 GCF_900142735.1 Flavobacterium saccharophilum
TTCATTTCTTAATCTCTCGATTATCTTACTCTTTATTCTTTTGCTCTAACATCTCTGTTAAAGCGGCTGTCAATTCAATATGTCTACGAACGTGTGTTTCAATCTTGTTTTGCTTATTTCTCAAAGCGGCTGCAAAAGTAGAAAACTTATTTCTAACTGGCAAATGTTTTTTGAAGTTTTTTTTTGAAAAATTTTCGTTTCAATTTCTTCTTCTTATTTACCAATCTATCAATGAACTTTCCTTGTTTTGCGGGGTGCAAATGTAACATCCGTTTTCAAATCTCACAAGCTTTTTTGAATCTTTTTTTGAAAATATTTTTTCAGTTTAAATTCGTTGGCTTGTCAGTATTTCAGTGAACGTCTATCGCTGTTGCGGGTGCAAAAGTACCACCTTTATTGAGTTCTGCAAGCTTTTAATCCAACTATTTTTGATCTTTTTTAAAACTTTTTCTTAACAGTCTGATAACACAAAACTTAGCTTTTTACCTTTTTTACCATTTATAAGAATATTCCGTAGTGTTTGTATTTGTCTCATTTCTTTTGTTTCAGAATACGCCATTTTTATGGACTTCACAAGACAACCGATTCTTTTCTGAGAACTTTACAACATACCTTCTACCCTCTTTTTTGGCTTTGCCACGAAGACACCAAGGCACAAAGTCTCTTTTTTCTATTTTCTTCTTACTACTATATAGAAGTAATACTTCTTTTGAAAACAACTCCCCTAGCCCCGATAGTAGCGGAAATCCTTTTGTGCCGGGGTTCGGCACAAAAGATTGTAGCGGATAGCGGGAAATAGCTCCTTATTAAAACAACAATCCTCTCTAAAATCCTTCTTATATATTATAGTAGAAAATGATACTCATTTAAACACAGACAAAAAACAAGCCCAACAGGTTCTAAGAACTTGTCGGGCTTGGAATCGTTATGTTTTAAATATTAATCAAACCGAATGGCTTTTACCGGAGAGATTCTCGTTATGATATAGGAAGGAATTAATAATACCAGGAAACAAACCGTGACTGTTAGTAAATTCAGAAGTATTATATAACCCCAGTTTATATACACAGGCGCTACGTTGACATAATAGTTTTCGGGGTTTAAATGGATAACTCCAAACTGCTGCTGAATGAGCAATAACGAAATACCTATTAAGTTACCCCAGAAGAGCCCTCTTATAATAAGATAAAATGCATTGTACAAAAATATTTTACGAACTGTCCAGTTATTTGCTCCAAGTGCTTTTAGAATTCCAATCATTTGAGTTCGCTCTAAAATAAGAACCAACAATGCCACGACCATATTAATTGTAGCTACTAATATCATAACAGCAAGAATAACTATTATATTGAAATCGAAAAGCTGAAGCCAGTCAAAAATGTAACTGTATTTTTCGATTATTGTTTTTGTATCTAGCGTTGATGAAGTTTGATCGTAAACTTCATCTCCTGTTTCTTTAATTTTGGTAAAGTCTTTCACAAAAACCTCAAAAGCACCGACCTGGTCTGGAGCCCATTTATTTATTCTTTGGATATGACGAATATCTCCTATAATATATGTTGCATCGAAATTTTGAAAACCTGAATTAAAAATCCCAGTAATTTTAAATCGGCGGCTATTTGGCATCTTGCCTTGTTCTTCTTTTATAAAAAAAGTATTGAATTGATCTCCTACTTTTAAATTGAGACGATCAGCAAGAAATCTTGAAATTATAACCTCTTCATTTAGTTCTTTCGTAAAATCAGGCAATCTACCCTCTACTAAATACTCTTTTATATTATTCCAATCGTAATCGGCACCAACTCCTTTGAAAATAATTCCTTCGAAAGCATTTTCTGTTCGAATGATTCCGGCTTTACTTGCTATTGCCTGAATATGTTTCACTTCGGGAACAGATTTGAAATTGGGATAAAAATCTTGTTTTTTAGAAATTGGAACCAAAGTTACTTCAGAATTATTATTATCATAGTTCGAAATAATAACCTGACCATTGAAAGCTGAAACTTTGTCGCGTATTTTTTGCTGTAAACCAATTCCGGTTGCTACCGAAACCAGCATCATAATAATACCGATGGCAATAGCCGAAATGGCAATTTTTATAATTGGTGCTGAAATACTGCTTTTATAATCTTTGGCAGTGATAAGTCTTTTTGCTATAAAATATTCTAGATTCAATTGCTATATTGTCTGATTAATGATTTAGTCTTTTATTCAGCCTTATGTCTGTATTCAAAAATACATTTTAAAAAGCAAAAAAGAATTGTTCCGAAAAACAATTACAAAACATTTAAGTTCTAAAGTGGTAATTTCTTTTTCATTTCTTCTACTATATTATATGCTGCCGGACAAATGGCAACATTTTTCAAAGTAAGATCTGCAATCTGATGAAACTTTTTACGATCTGTGTGCGGAAATTCCCTGCAGGCTTTTGGACGCACATCGTAAATCATACAATAGTTTTCACTATCCAAAAAAGTACAAGGGACACTTTTGAGAACATAATCTTTGTCCTCATCAATGCGAAGATACTGATCAATAAACTGCTGTGGCTTTTGTCTGAAAGATTTTGAAATTCTTTCAATATCGGCCAAAGTAAACAACGGCCCGGTTGTTTTACAACAATTGGCACATTGCAGGCAATCCATTTTTTTAAATTCGGCATCATGCAAATCCTGCATGACGTAATCTAAATTCTTCGGCTGCTTCTTTTTCAGCTTATCAAAATACTTTTTGTTTTCGATATGCTTATCTTTGGCTAACTTATTTAAGTTATTTAAAATTTGTTTCAAGTTTAAAATTTAAAGTTGATCTGCAAAATTAAACAACTTTGAACTTGAAACCTTAAACTTTGAACTAAAATACGATGAAAGATCTATTTGGGAAGGCGATGTTCGACTTTCAAACCAATAATTCGCCTGAAGATATCATTACAGAAACGACAATTTCTGAAGAGGACGAAATGAGCGTTGATTATTTATTCCGTTCTTATAACGAAATGCCTAAACTGGAACAAAAAGCATTGCAATTGGCCACTGGAAAAACATTAGATGTTGGGTGCGGCGCGGGAAGTCACAGTTTGTCATTACAAAATGATCGAAATTTAGATGTAACTTCAATTGATATTTCTGAAAAAGCAATAGCAACCTGCAAACTTCGTGGTGTTAAAAATGCAAAAGTTCAGAATATATTAGATTTTGAAGGAGAAAAATTTGACACCATTATTTTATTAATGAATGGAGTTGGAATTTTTGGAAAATTAGATAATTGCAATAAATATTTATCTAAGCTAAAATCACTTTTGAATCCTGAAGGTCAAATTTTATTAGACAGCTCTGATATTATCTATATGTTTGATGAAGATGAAGACGGCGGCAAATGGATTCCGTCTAATAATGATTATTACGGTGAATTAGTATTTAATATTTCATACAAAGGAGAAAAAGAAGAACCTTTTGATTGGTTGTATCTTGATTATAATACATTGCAAAACGCTGCTATTGCGAATGGACTAAAATGCGAACTTATTTTAGAAGGCGAGCATTACGATTATTTAGCCAGACTTTCGATATAAATACATTATTATAGTACCATGGAAGAATTAGATTTACAGAAATTAAAATTTCCTATTGGAAAATTTGAAGTACCAGAAGCTTTTACGTCAGAATATATTTCAGATAGAATTGCTGAAATCGAATCATTTTCTGAAAGGCTCAAAAAAGAAACGCTCCATTTGAGTGACGAACAATTAGACACACCTTATCGTCCGGGAGGATGGACAGTGCGTCAAGTAATTCATCACTGTGCCGAAAGCCACATGAATTGTTTCATTCGAATTAAATGGGCTTTGACGGAAAATAATCCTGTGATAAAAGCTTATGATGAAACTTTATGGTCTGAATTACCCGATAATTTAAAAATGCCTATTCGGCCTACACTAAATTTACTGGAGGGACTACATTACCGTTTAGGTTTTATAATGAAAAATTTATCAGAAACTGATTTAAAAAAATCATTTATCCATCCGGAAAATAATTCTGAGTATCGAATTAAACAAATTATCGGAACTTATGCCTGGCATGGAAATCATCATTTGGCGCATATTACTAGTTTAAAAAAATATAGAAACTGGGAATAAACAAATATGTTTCTTTTTTACCCATTGTAAACACTAACTAAACAAAAAATCTCTTCAATTGAAGAGATTTTTTGTTTCTATTTAAGGAATATTAAGATATTTATGAGTCTGAAGCGAAACTCTCCATTTTGGATTGTTCATTACATAATCAACAATTAGCGGCGTCATTTCTTCTTTTTTACTCCATTCCGGCTGAAGGAATAAAATTGCATTATCGTTTACCAATTCTGCCTGCTCTTCTGCAAAGATAAAATCATGCTTATTATAAATGATTACTTTTAACTCATGCGCATTATCATATACGGTTTGAGTAGGTAATTTATTCTTTTTAGGCGAAAGACAAATCCAATCCCAGGTTCCTGACAGCGGATAAGCACCTGAGGTTTCTATATGAACTTTTAAATTTTTATCTTTTAACTGCTGTGTCAACAAAGTCATGTCCCATGTTAAAGGCTCTCCACCAGTAATTACAACTGTATCTGCATAACTTGAAGCATTCTTTACAATTAAATCAACACTTGTCGGCGGATGCAATTCTGCATTCCAACTTTCCTTCACATCGCACCAGTGACAACCTACATCGCAACCTCCAATTCTAATAAAATATGCAGCTGTACCAGTATGAAAACCTTCTCCCTGAATAGTATAAAACTCTTCCATCAAAGGCAACATCGCTCCTTTATTAACTTCTAATTGTATTTCTTTTGATAACATTGTTTTATTTTAAAGTGCAAAGATAGTCAATTAAATACGGAACAAAAAAAACCGACAGTTCAAAGGAACTATCGGTTTTATATTTAGTCAAATAAATTTTCTTATTTTAAAGCTTTCACAGATTGAGTAGCATAAGCGTTAGTTGGATCTAAAACTAAACTTTTATTGAAATTCTCAATAGCTTTTGCTTTGTCAGTGTTAGCATAAGCAGCACCGATTGAATTGTACGATTCTACAATTTTTTTAACTGTTGCAGGTTTTGCTAATTCTTCAGCACCTTTTGCAGTTGTTTTATTGATATACTCTTGGTAGTTTTTGATAATTAAATCATCTTTCTCCAATAAGTTGTTGATTCTACCTTTGTATAAGTAAGCCTCATCATAAGTAGGAGAAGCAACCAACACTCTGTCAAAAGCAGCATCAGCCTTAGCTAAAGCAGCAGCATCCATCGCAGTTTTTTCTTTATTTGCATTTGCATAGTAAAGAGAAATACCATAGTATACATTATCATTTAGATAATTTTTTTGCTCTGTATTGCTAGTACTCAATTCATAAATCGCAGCAGCTTGGTTGTATTGTTTTTTACCAAACAATTCTTTTCCAAAATCTCCAAGATCTTCTACAGCTAACGGCTCTACTGCAACAGCTTTTTTGATTTCAGCCAAACCAGCATCAAAAGCAGCAGGATCAACTACACCAGCAGCATCAGTTCCTTTTTTAATTTTAGCAAATCCTAAGTATAAATTATCTTTTGCGATAACTTTGTTAGAAGGAACTTTCATGTAGTCCTCCAATGATTTAATAGCAATATCATAATTACCATTTTCGTAAGCAGAGTATCCTAAGTATCTATAAATTCTAGGATTAACTTTATCCAACTCAATCATTTTGTTAGCTTCTTTTTCAAGAGCTTTATAATCTTCAACTAAGATCAGGAAATCAGCATGTCGCATTCTTGAGTTCATAGAGTAATCCGTTAAACTCAAGTATTTCTCGTAGTTTTGAATTGCTTTTTGATAATTCACCTGTCTTGTAGAAGGCTTGTTTCTTGCCCATTTGTAATAAGTTTCAGCAAGCTCTCTGTAAACTGGTCCGTAATTAGCATCAAGAGCAATAACTTCATTGAAAGATTTAATTGCTTCGTCGTAAGATTTAGCCCCTTTTAATAAAACACCTAATTGCATTTTTGCTCTTAAAAGCGTTGGATCAGCAGTAAACGCATCGCGGTAAGCTTTGTAAGCATCATTTTGATTGTTTGCTCCATAATAAGCATCCCCAATTGCTAAAAGTGCAGTTGCGTTTTGAGGCTCAATTAATAAAGCTTTCTTTAAACTTGCAATTGCATTTGTATAATCAGGATTTGTAGAATTCATATAAGCTCTACCAATGTAAATAAATTCATTTACATCTTTACGCTTCATATCTTTTGTCGCTAAACCAAAATTTGCCTGAGCCGACGCTGCATTTTTCGCATCAAGATCTAATTGACCTAAACCAATATAATTTAAGTTTTTGTGGTCTGCCGCTTCTATTCCATTTAAATAATAAATTTTAGCAGAATCAACAATAGCCTGATTAAGGTAAACATTACCCAAAACAAAGTTAGCTTCTCCATCAGAAGGTTTAGCTTTAATAATTGATTTCAGCAAAGATTTAGCTTTCTCAAATTGTTCAGCATCAATTGCCTTTTTGGCCTGGTTTATATCTTGCGCTTTTGCAACAGAAGCTGAAGCAACTAAGGCAAGACTAAAAATTTTAAATTTATTCATCTTTATTGTAATTAATTTATTCTTTATCGTTTATAATCTGACTTCTAATTTTAAGCTTTCTTGTTGGAGTTTTGACAGGCATTAATCCAGACTTTAATACAATTCTTTGACCAATGTCACCTGCAATGAATGAAGCAAATCCCATTCCTAATCCAGAATAACCCTGACAATTTATTATAAACAAATCGCGTGCCAAAGGATATTCTTTTAATGCAATGTCAGTTTGACTTGGATCATAATACTTATCACCCTTTAAGCCTTTTACGCTTAATATGTTGATTTTTTTAATTGTTTCAATCATATTTGGCGAAGGCTGAGACAACCAATTAACACCAACTATTCCAATCATTCCATCATTCTCCGAAACAAACTTAATCACTTCCTCATTGGTTTTAAAAGAAAAAACACCACTAGTCGGAATCTCTTTTACTTTTGCAAGTTCTTTCATGAAGCGAACTGTGCTTGAATTTGGGTTATCAAAAACAAGCCCCTTAATTTTTCCATCCGGTTTGCCTTGCATTAAATCCAGTACAGTTTTCAACGCAATTAATGTATCATTATTGCTCTTGTTCGAAATTAAAGCAATTGCATCAGTTGCAAATGGTGTAACCCTTGGCTTGATCTTACTTTTTTCAAATCTTTGCAATTCTTCCTTAGTCAAATTTCTGGTGGTAACAACAACTTCAGTCTTTTGATTTAATAAATCGTTTATAACCTCTGCTTCAGATTTTGGCTTAACTGTAATTTTTGCATCATAGTAAGTTCCTTCAAAAACAGCAACCTGATCATCCACAATTGGCTTAACCGTTTCATCTACCGTAATATCAATAGAACCTTTTAGAATTGTTTCCTTATCTGATTCGTTCTTGCTTTTTTGGTTGCACATGGCAAACAAAAAAACAAAAACTACCAAACCGAAAACTCTACTATATTTTAACATATTTACTCTGCGTTTGAATTAATTAATCTTAGAAAACGGATTGCTGAATAAACGATCAACAAACCACCAAAAGCATATCTGTATTTAGGTTCCATATCTAATGGCAATTTCTTCCAGAACATAATCATTAAACCCAGCACAAGATATATTAAAAAAAACAGTATTCCTAAAACAAGAAGAAATCGCTCTTTGAGCGATTTCTTCTGAATATTATTAAGCATATCTTTTAACATTATTCTGCAGATTGAATAGTAATAGGAAGCGAGTAAAGTACTCTAACTTTTTTACCATTTTGCTCACCAGGAGTCCATTTTGGACATTTTTTAAGAACACGAATTGCTTCTGCTCCTGTACCGTAACCGATATCCCTTAGAACTTTAATGTCGGTTAATGAACCGTCTTTTTCAACTACAAACGTAACGTAAACTTTACCTTTTAAACCTTCTTCTTCCGGAGTCTTGTAATTGTTTCCTACGAATTTGTAGAATTTCTCAATCCCTCCAGGGAAATCTGGTTTTACTTCGATACCAGCTGTGTTATATACTTGGTTATCTTCTTCTACTACTGCAGCAGTTCCAGTACCTACTGGCTCATCAACAGTTAAAACTGCATCTGGATCTCCTTTAATAGTTTCAGCACCAACTTTCTTGTCTTTAAGTTCCTCAATTTTTGGAGGATCTTCTGTAACCTCTTCTGCCTTAGCAACCACTGGTTTTGTAAACTTCACCTGATCCACTTTTGGTGGTGGTGGTGGTGGTGGCGGTTGATTAGGCTTTACTTCCTCTTTTTTAGGAGGTAGTTTTACTGTAGCGATCTTAACATTGTTATCTACTTCTTCTTCACCAGAGTCTGGTAAAAAACTAGCAATAAGAGGAGCCGCTACAGCAAAGCTAAAAATAATCGAACCTATAATAAGTGCCTTAACCGTAGTTTTGCCGTTCGATTTTCTTAACTCATATGCACCATATATCTTATTACGTCCTTCGAATACGATATCAAGCCACTGATTTTTTATAATATCTAATTTCATTTTTCTTGATTATTAGGATGTTAAAACAAGATAACTCTTATTTTTTATCTATCAATTTATTTTCCTCTGGCGTAAACTCAGGAACAATTGCATAAGTTTCTACTCCAGTAATAGCCATTTCATCCAAGATATCCACTAAATTACGATAATTCGATTTTTTAGTTGGTTTGATAATAACTATGATTCCATTTTTAGGTTTCCCTAAACCAGCAGAATATTCTAAAACTGATTTTTTTCGTTTAAGCAATTCTCTACGAATCCCATCTTTGCCATATGGAAGATCTTTAGGTCCCGCAATAGGTGAAGCCAATAATCCCATATAATAGGTCAATTTATTATTTTCCCCTAAGATTACAGTCATTGTACGATTTTCATCTACTTTAGTATCTACTGTTTTCGTCGTATCATCATCCTTATTTGGCAAAGACAAATCCATCGATTGAGGTTTTGACAACGATGTGGTTAACATAAAGAATGTGATCAATAAGAATGCCAAATCCACCATTGCCGTTAAATCGACTTTAGAATTCTGCTTTTTACTTCTTACTTTGCCACCTTTTCCGCCACCACCGTCGCCGGTATTTAATTCAGCCATTTTAGTGTATCTTTTTTAATTAAAAGTCTTTTCCTCTCGTACCCGTAACTAAGTTAAAGGAATTGATTTTCTGATCTTGTAAAATATCCATAATCTTTTTGATTTGCGGATATTGTTCTTTAGCATCTCCTTTAATTGCAATCTGCAATTCTTTATCGTCAATATCAATAGAAGCTCTTCTTGAAACTAAAAGCCATTCTTTTAATTGATTATCTAAAGAATCGATTGGAATTCCAGGTTGATCTGCTTTCACTCTGTCAGCTGCTTTCATAGCAATGATTTGTTTTAAATTTGCAACAGGTACACCGAAGTCATCCATTAATGCAAATTTAGTTTTATCATCTTCTGTAAAAGCTACGCCGAATTTTGCTCCCATTCCTTCAAGAGTTCTTTTACGAATCTCTCTTCCTTTTAGGTCAAAAAACACTTTGCTTTTCCCGTCAGCACCTTTTCCTACTGTAATAATTGCCAAATCAGTATCAGGCAATTTAAATTCAGCAACAGAAGCAGGCATATCTACAGGAAGTGCTTCAGGCACCTTAGCAGTAGCGGTCAAAATAAAGAACGTAAGCAAAAGGAACGCAACATCACACATGGCAGTCATATCTGTCGATGTTGACTTTTTTTTCATTTTTATTTTAGCCATTCTCTTTTATTTTTATTTTGATATAATTAATTATTATAATCAAAAATTAATTATTGTTTCAAACTTCCTCTGAATCTTCTGTAAGTATTCACGATTGTAGTACCAGCCTCATCGATAGAGTAAGTTAAATCATCAATCTTAGCAGTAAAGAAGTTGTAAGAAACAATAGCTAAGATAGAAGTAGAGATACCTGTTGCAGTGTTGATAAGTGCCTCAGAAATACCTGTTGCAAGAGCAGCCTGGTCTGGAGTTCCAGCAGAAGCTAACGCACCAAACGCTTTAATCATACCTGATACAGTTCCTAATAATCCTCCTAAAGTTCCTAATGATACTAAAGTAGAGATAATAGTCATATTTTTTTCTAACATTGGCATTTCTAATGAAGTTGCCTCTTCGATTTCTTTGTGGATTACTTCTGAAGCTTCTTCACTGTTGAAACCTTCTTTTTTAACATCTTGATATTTAATCAAAGCCGATTTAATTGCATTTGCAACTGAACCTTGTTGTTTGTCACATGAAGCAATAGCAGCCTCGATGTTTCCTTCTTTGATACTAGCTTGTACATTTTTCATAAATGTATCTAAGTTTGCTTTTCCAGCAGCTTTTCCGATAACGATAAATCTTTCAATTGAAAAAACAACAACCATTAAAAACATACCTAATAATACTGGTACAATAAATCCTCCTTTATATACTTGTCCTAATGTATTGATCGGATGACCTGTTTCTGGATTCCCACCTTCAAAGTTCGCAGAATCTCCCATGATTACTTTCCAAATAAACACCCCAACTAAAATACACGCTACAATAATGATTCCAGTGATCATTCCTCCTCCATTTGAAGTGCTTTCTTTTTTAACTTTAACGTTTGCCATTTTTTTTAATTTTAATAGTTTTAAATAATTTTTATTTTTTAGTTATATTTAACTTGTAGAGGAGCAAATTTATACGTTTAGTTTAAATAAAAAAACTTTTTTTAATTTTATTGAAGGAAATTTAACGTCAATTTAAAAAATATCTCATTAAATTGCCCAACCTGTTTTTGTGATAAAACAAAAAACAGAACGATTTATGGGAAAATTACAACGTTTTAGTAAATATTCAAAGATTCCGTTGATATCTTCTTAAAAAGTTGCGAAATTTTTTTTTATTGTATTTTTAATCTGAAAAAGCTTTTTCCTACTAAAAAAAATAATGTGAAATTGTTAAAAAACAAAGCAATACTCTTATAATCATCTAAATTACAAATAAAAACATGAATAAAAAAGATAATTTCATTCAAGATATAAACACGGGCTATCTTTCTAAAGGTGACAGTATCATATTGGGAGGCGCTATGCTGGATGGAGAAGCAATTGCAGAGGCTCATGTAAAAATCCCTCTTAAAACCTTAAACCGCCACGGACTAATTGCCGGCGCAACCGGAACCGGGAAAACCAAAACGATTCAGGTTTTTTCTGAGCAATTATCAAATGCCGGAATTCCTGTTTTGATGATGGATATAAAAGGTGATTTTAGTGGTATAGCAAAAGAAGGAAAAGAAGAAGGTTTTATAACAGAACGGCATACCAAAATAAACCTACCTTATAATATAGCTTCATTTCCTGTTGAGTTAATGTCATTATCAAAACAAGATGGAGTCCGCTTGCGCGCAACGATTTCTGAATTTGGCCCAGTATTATTTTCAAGAATTTTGGATCTTAATGATACTCAGGCGGGGGTGGTTGCTGTAATCTTTAAATATTGCGATGACAACCAAATGCCTTTACTAGATTTAAAAGACATTAAAAAAGTTATCAATTATATTACAGAAGAAGGTAAAGACGAAATTGCGGAGAGTTATGGTAAAATCTCAACGGCTACAACCGGAACGATTTTAAGAAAGATTATCGAGTTGGAACAACAGGGGGCTGATTTGTTTTTTGGAGAATTATCTTTTGAAATCGATGATTTGATGCGTATAGACGAAAATGGAAAAGGCTACGTAAACATCATCCGCTTGACGGATATTCAGGATAAACCTAAGTTATTCTCGACTTTTATGTTGAGTTTACTGGCTGAAATCTACCAAAAAATGCCTGAAAAAGGAGATCCTGAACAACCAGAATTAGTGATCTTTATTGACGAAGCTCACTTAATCTTCAACGAAGCCAGTAAAGTATTATTAGAACAAATTGAAACCATTGTAAAACTGATTCGTTCTAAAGGTATTGGTGTTTATTTTGTAACGCAAAACCCAATGGATGTACCGAGCGGTGTTTTAGCGCAGTTAGGTTTAAAAATTCAGCATGCCTTACGTGCTTTTACAGCAAACGATCGCCAGGCCATTAAAAAAACAGCCGATAACTACCCTACTTCTACCTATTATAAAACGGAAGAATTGCTTACCAGTTTAGGAATCGGAGAAGCATTAGTTACAGCTTTGAACGAAAAAGGTGTTCCTACTCCGCTTGTTGCCACCATGATGCGCGCGCCAGAAAGCAGAATGGATATTTTAACTTCAGATGAAATTGAAGAAATAAACAACAAATCGAAACTGGTTAAAAAATACAACGAGGAACTTGACAGAGAAAGTGCTTACGAATTACTAAACAAAAAAATCGAAGAAGCCACACAAGCGGCAGCAGAACAAGAAGAACAGGCACCAACAAAATCTTCAAAATCTGAACCAAGCACGGCAAGTGTTGTTGGGAAATCGGTTTTGAAAGTCGTTACAAGTGCAACCTTTATAAGAGGTGTTTTTGGCGTATTGACAAAAATCTTCAAGAAGTAAAAAATAATCAATAGCAATATCAAAAATCAATTACAATATCAATCTCAATTCTTAATTGATTTTTGATATTGTAATTGACATTGAAAATTATTTCTTCAGCAACTCCAGAATCTTTTTTTCTACTTCTGGGGTGTTCCAAATATTTTCAATATTATCTAATTTTAAAACTTCTTCCATAATTCCGTTTTGAAAATCTCCAATTGCCAAAGCTTCGGCGTATGGGCGATCACTAAAAGTTACACGACTATAAAGCGGAATCCATTTATCCGGATATTTATCTGAAAATGCTTTTTCGATTTTCTTTTGTAATAAGAATTTCTCATCGGCAGTTTTCGTACTCATTTCCATGAAATTACGATACGAAAGCTCTGCAATGGCGTCAGCATTCGGTTTACGTGAAATTTGATATTCAGAAAAAATCTTTTTCCAGTCGTTTCCGTATTTTTCGATCATTTCGTTTAAAACCGTAATATCTTCAAAACCGGCATTCATTCCTTGCCCATAAAATGGTACAATCGCGTGACAGGCATCTCCAATTAAAGCAATTTTATCTTCATACGTCCAAGGAAAACATTTCATCGTTACCAAAGTACTAGTTGGATTCTTAAAGAAATCTTCTGCTAGCTTCGGAATCACTTCAATCGAATCCGGGAAGTTTTTCTCAAAGAAATCTTCAACCATTTTACGATCTGTAAGCGATTCAAACGAATTTTCGCCCTCAAAAGGCATAAATAAAGTACATGTAAAACTTCCATCTAAATTAGGAAGGGCAATCAACATGTATTTACCGCGAGGCCAAATATGAAACGAATTTTTATCTAATTTATGAGTAGCATCGGCATTGGCCGGAATATTTAATTCTTTGTAGCCCATATTCAAAAATTCCTGCGAATAATTAAACATGCTCTGGCGTTGCATTCTGTGACGAATTCTCGAAAAAGCACCATCGGCTCCAAAAACCATATCGTATTTTTTCTCTTCCCACTCCCCTCTTTCAGTTTCGCCAATATGCAAAGTTGCATCACTCAGCGTCACATCCCAGATTTTTTGGTCAAACAAAAACTCCGCTCCGGCTTGTTCCGCAAGGTCAATCATTTTTCGGTTCAAAGTTCCCCTTGAAATAGAATAAATCGATTCACCTTCCTGTCCGTAATTCTGAAAATTGAGTTTGTCGACCAAATGAATCGCACGTTTGTCCATCGGAATCGCGATTTCACGAACCGCATCGCCAACGCCAACGCCATCAAGCGCCCGCCAGCCACGATTTGACATAGCCAGATTAATAGAACGACCCGAAAAATTAATTTTGCGAATATCAGGACTACGATCATAAACATGAACGGTGTGGCCTGCTTTTTTAAGATAAATTGCCAATAACGATCCTACTAATCCAGAACCTACAACAGCAATTTTTAGTGAAGTTTGCATCAAGAAAAATCTAAATATAAGATCGTAAAAATAAGTAATAATTCTACAAGAGCTTAAAAATAAAGGAAATATTTATGATTTATATGGGCATGACCCGCAGAAAAAAGCGGGTCGGGCTATCCGCTATATTCCCGATTAACAAAAACTACGGCTAAAAAGCCTTGTTTTTCTAAATCGTGAGATACCGCTCCTATCCCTCATGCAAGACTCGTTTTCATAACAAAATCCCGTTTTTACAGATTTATTAGAAATTAGAAAAGAACTACTTTCGCTTGAGAAAATAATCTCACAAAAACACCTTTTTTGTCATTTCGACGTAAGGAGAAATCACACTAGAAATTCCGCCAAACAAAATCACCAATCTTTGTAGAGTTTCGCGTGTGATTTCTCCTTACGTCGAAATGACAAGATTGAGCTAAAAACTTTGTGCTTTTGTACTAAAACCTAAAACCAATGAACAGCCAATTATTACAATCAAATATCATTTTAGAAAACGAAAACGTTTTATTACTCCCTTTTGAAAACGAAAGAAACATCGAACTCAAAGAAATTATTTTCCATGATGAAATTTGGAAATATATGGGAATGTACGTGCGAACTGAAACTGACTTCGAAAACTATATAACAAATACCTTAAAACAAAAAGCAGACGGAATTTGTTATCCTTTTCTAATCATTGACAAAGCGACAAATAAAGTTGCAGGAAGTACAAGATATGGGTACTTAAATCATGCCAGTCAAAAATGCGAAATTGGCTGGACGTGGTACGGAAAAGCATTTCAGGGAACAGGTTTAAACAAAGCTTGTAAATACGAGTTACTGAATTTTGGTTTCGAAAATATTCAATTCAGAAGAATACAATTTAGCGCTGACTTGGAAAACAAAAAATCACAAAGAGCGATTGAAAAATTGGGTGCAGTTAAAGAAGGAATCTTTAGAAATAATTATATTGATTCTGAAGGAAAGAGTAAAGATGATGTTTATTTTAGTGTAATTTTGGAGGAATGGAAAACTACTAAACGACACTATTTTGAAGAGTTTCTATAGAAAAACAAATTCAATTTGAAACAAAAAAAGAATTAAGTCGTCTAATACCATTAGAGATTAATCATTATTTTCAATAAACCAAAAACATGAAAAAACCATTCCTTTTATTTGCAGTTCTCTTTCTAACTTTTGCAGAACTTTCAGCTCAAACCGAAACTCCAATACCGTATGGAAATAATAAAGACGCCGGAAATTTCAAACAGATCAACGGTATGCAGATGTACTATGAAGTTTATGGAAGCGGAACACCATTAGTTTTACTTCATGGAAATGGCGGTTCTATTAAAGGACACAGCAAAAAAATTGAGTATTTCAAAAAATACTTTCAGGTAATAGCTATTGACAGCAGAGGTCATGGAAAATCGGTTGACAATTCGAATAAACAATTAAATTACAATCAAATGGCAAATGATGTAAGCGTTTTATTAGATTCACTTAAAATCAAAAACGCTAACGTTTGGGGACAAAGCGATGGTGGAATTTTGGGTTTACTTTTAGCGATTCATAATCCTGACAAAGTCTCAAAATTAGCGGCTTTTGGTGCCAATTTATATCCGGGCAAAAAAGCTGTTTACCCAGAAATCGACAAACTTGTAATGGATACCTTGAAAGCAACAAAAGATCCGAGAACTAAAAACCTTTACACACTATTAGCTTATCAGCCAGATATTAAAGATAAAGATTTGCAAAAAATAAAATGTCCTGTTTTGATCATGTCGGGTGACAGAGATGCCATTACATTAGAACATTCTATTGAGATCTTTAGCAACATCGAAAACTCTAACTTTTTTGTAATGCCGGGAGCAACTCATTTTGGTTCCTATGAAAAACCAGAACTTTTTAATTTAGTGGTGCTAAGTTTTTTCAACGAGCCTTTTAAGAAAACTTCGACTATTGATATATTTACAGGGAAAGTTAAAAGATAATTATAAGAAAGGCTGTTAATTCAGCCTTTCCCTTTTAATCTAATGCCTTAACTTAATTTTTAGCAAACATCCAAATGAACCTATATTCAGAACATTATGTCAGCAAAACTTGCGAGCGGTTCGTGAATAAAATTTGGTGTCTCGACAACAGCATCGGCGAAAGCCTGATTGAAAACAAACTCGTTTTACCCAATGGCTGTTTTAATCTCGCTATTGTAAGCGGGAATGCTATCGAAGTTCATACCAGCAAAAATAAATATCTAATGAATGAAGGTTTTTACTTTTGTTCGCAAATGACCAATAAAGTTTTGGTTAATATCCAGCCAGAAACTAAAGTTACCATTATACAATTACACGCCTGGACACTTTCGTTTTTTCCAAAATATGATTTAAACAGTTTTACCAATTCTATACTCAAAATCGATTCCGTTGAATTGCCTTTTAAAACGAATTTAAAAAGCGATATCACAGTTTTATTGAGCACTATTAATACTTATTTCGAAGAATTAGATGCTATTAATACCTCGAAAAATACAATTGAAAAAATCTGCGAAACTATCAAACTTCATAATGAAGAAATTTCGGTTTCAGAAATTGGGAAAAGTTTAAGTGCTTCTCAGCGAATACTTCAAATTAAATTTAAATCAGCAACCGGACTTACGATTAAAAAATACATTCAGATTCTTAAATTCAGAAAATCGGTTGATCAAATGGTAAATTCTGGTTTAGACAAATTAAAACTAACCGATGTTGCACTGTATAACCAATATTTTGATCAGTCTCATTTTATAAAGCAATTTAAAGATGTGACGAAAACAACTCCAAAAATGTTCAATTCGGATTTGTATTTTCTTTCCAAAAAAAGGTAAGATTTCGCATTTATACAATTTTGATAATTAGGATTGATTTAATTTTGTAAAATCATCAATCATAATCAATTACAAAATGAAAATCAATCCATCCTTTCTCCAGTTAAAAACTATTTTAATTGGAATCCAGTTCTTCCAGGTTCACTGTGGATTTTCGCAAGAACAAAAAAATTCTGAATTGTACAAAACTATTATGTCCAAAGACAGCCTTCTTTTTAATGTTGGTTTCAATACTTGCGACATCTCTCAGTTCGAAAACCTTTTTAGCGACGATTTTGAATTTTACCATGATCAGGATAGTATTTCTGACAAAGAACTCTTTTTAGTCAATTTAAAAAAAGGTATTTGTCTTCCCGGTAAAAATTACAAGGTTAGAAGAGACTTAAAAACAAACAGTACCGAAATTTATCCGTTAACAAAAAATGGCGCTTTGTATGGTGCTCTACAGATTGGAATTCATCAATTTTCTGAAATTTCTCCAGGCCAAAAAGACAAGCCCGGAAGTATTGCAAAATTTACTCACGTTTGGCTTCTTAAAAATGGAGTCTGGAAATTGGCGAGATCTTTTAGCTACGATCATAAACTAGAAGATAATGAGAAACAACATTTAAAAGAAATAAAATGAAAACTGATACAATCAAAACTATGGAACCCATGATGAATATATTAATTCTTTTCATGCTATTTTTAAGCAGAGAAGCAAAAGCACAAACCAATAGTGAAGTTCTAAAAATGGATGTTTTAAAAACAGAAATTATGAAAATGGACAGTTTATTATTCGATGTTTCTTTTAATCAATGTGATGCTGCACTTTTCAAAAAAATAATAGCTGACGATATAGAATTTTACGACGACCGTTCCGGATTAAATACCTCTAAAGGAAATGAAATTAAATCATTATTAGATAAATGTGGAAGATCTGAGAAACTGACCCGAAAATTAAACTCGTGTACCATTGATAAATTAGGTGATTTTGGAGCCGTACAAATTGGCGAACACACTTTTTATGTTGATGGAAAGCCTAGCGGAACTGGAAAATTCATTCATATTTGGGAACGAAAAGGCAGTGATTGGATACTAAAAAGAATTGTTAGTTATGAACATAGAGCTATTAAAAAATAGCTCTTTTTTTTGTCCTATAATTTTATTTTTTAGAGAAAAACAAAAAAAAGTTGATTGCTTTGAAACCAAATCGAATTTGAATCGTCTAACAAGAATCAAACACGAACATCATCATCATTTTTAATTCGTACATTCGTATAACAAATTAAAAAACAGATGATTAAGCAGTTTCAATCATCAATCAAAAACCTTAATCAATAATCATCAATCACCATGAACAAATCAATCAAACTACTAACAGTATGCCTTACCGCACTGCTGTTTACATTTACTGCCATTGCTCAGGACAAGGCAAAAAAAATCGATCAGCTTTTAAGCAAATACAATGAGTACGGACAATTTAACGGATCTGCGCTTGTATCTGAAAACGGAAAAGTCATTTTCAAAAAAGGATACGGTTCTGCCAATATGGAGTGGAATATTCAAAACCAACCCGACACTAAATTCAGATTAGGCTCTATCAGTAAACAGTTCACAGCTTTCTTACTTGTTAAATTAGCCGAAGATGGAAAATTGAAACTTGATGTTCCCATCAGCACTTATTTACCAGATTACCCGAAAGCAAATGGGGATAAAATAACCATTCATCATTTACTAACGCATACATCCGGAATTCCAAACTATACTTCAGCTCCGAATTTCTTTAAAGAGAAAAGTAGAAATCCATATTCGCCTGAAGAATTTGTAAAAACTTTTTCAAGTTTGCCACTTGAATTTACACCTGGCGAAAAATTCAATTATAGCAATTCCGGTTATTTTTTGTTGGGATATATTATTGAAAAAGTTTCAGGAAAAACCTATGAGCAATATTTACAAGAAACCATTCTAACGCCCTTAAAAATGGTTAATACAGGATATGATCACAGTGACGTTATACTTAAAAACAGAGCGGCAGGTTATGAAAAACAAGGTAAAAAAATCGTCAATTCTGCTTATTTAGATATGAGTCTTCCTTATGCGGCAGGATCTTTATACTCAACTGTTGAAGATTTATACCTTTGGGATCAGGCACTTTATACTACTAAATTGCTTTCTCCAAAATCAATGGAATCCTTATTTAAACCATATATTAGTACAGGTGGTAATGATTCTTATGGATATGGCTGGTTTTTAGAAGAAGCTCCAAACGGAGAAAAAGCTAAATTGAAAATTATTGAACACGGAGGAGGCATCAATGGATTCAATACCATTATTTCGCGAGTTCCTGCAGATAAAAACTTAGTCGTCTTATTAAATAATACTGGCGGAACAATTTTAAGTGAAATGAACGAGAGTATCAGAGCTATTTTATACTATCAGCCTTTTAATGAACCAAAAAAATCACTGGCAGTTGAACTTTTAAATGTTTATACTGAAGAAGGAGCTGTTGCTGGGACAGCACTTTATAATAAATTGAAAAAAGATCCAACTTATGGCATTAAAGAAGCTGATATTAACAGGGTTGGGTATGTATTATTGCAAAGTGGAAAAAAGAAAGAGGCTATTGAAGCCTTTAAGATTAATGTAGAAAATTTTCCTAAATCAGGAAATGTTTATGACAGTCTCGGCGAAGCATATTTAGCTGATGGGAACAAAAATTTGGCTATTGCGAATTATACAAAATCTGTTGAACTGGATCCAAAAAATGAAGCAGGGAAAAAGGTTTTAGCAGAAATCTCAAAATAATAATTTTAAAAAACAACAAACCAACCTCGATGGTTACCAATTTAAAAACGGTAATCATCGAGGTTTTTTTTGTTACAATTTCTAACAATCAAGTTAGATAATTTATCGTAAAAAATACTATTTTAGCCCTGCCCAAAAACATTACAATAACCTATGAAAAATCTAAAAAAGCCTGCCTTTCTGGCGTCAGCGCTATGTGTGTTTATTACTAATATTTGTATTTCTCAGACAAATCCTTCACCTCCGGCAATGCCGACTCAGCAAAATAAAATTATAGTCGACAGAATTATCGAAGCGGCGCATTATAAAACTTATGTTGTTGATTATTGCTTAACTAAAATAAATGAGGCTTCTGCCAAAGAAGGCTGGAATGAGCAAAAAGCAATGGAAATTACAGAAAGTATCAACTACAAAAATTTCAGAGACGCTATCTACAATATTTTTGCTTTTTATGATGAAGTCGAATTAGAGACTATATTAAAAGCTTATGAAAAAGATACCGCATATCAGACCACAAACATTATGACAACAAATAAAGTGTTGCTTAATAATCTGAATATTTTCGCGAATGATATTGTTAAGGGGAAATATATTTCTAAGTAAGGTACTAAGATTCTAAGACACTAAGGTTCTAAGGTTTTTATACTAACCTTAGAACCTTAACTTGAAACCTGAAACAAAGAAAACTTGAAACTATTACTTTTTCGGCTTCAAAACCAATTTTGTTGACGTTTTTATAATCTCCTCTTTATTTAATTTCATTTTTCTGAATTTCCCTGCATTAAACATTTCAGCCTGATCGTGATAATGTTCACTAAATGGATTTCCTGATTGTCCGGTTGGAATAATACTCCAGCTGTTTTCAATATCAGAGAAATCTATGACTCTTCTGGTTGAAGGGCCGCCTTTTACATAATACTTTCCTTCATCATTAAAACCAAAAAACTGGTTGTTAATAACTTCATTTGATCCGGGAGCAGCGAATGGTCCAACATTAAACAATTTGCGAAGTGCCGCTACTTTTCCAAGCGGATGCTCGTGTTCAACTGTATGCACTTTTCCCCAATTCCAGTCTGCAATTGTACTGCCTAATTGCGTTGTAAGTTCTGAAACGGCGTCATGAAACGATTTTGAAACAATTTGATTTCTGGTCTCTTTGACATTTTTTGTTTTGATATTGTCCCACCAAAGTGAATTCTCATTAACAATTTGTCTCGCAATAATTTGTTTCCCTAAATGCGTTCCGAGAAAGATATTAAAATCTTCCTTACCCATTTCGTCTTCAAAGGTATTTTTCAAATACAAATAAATCCATTTGTTGTAAATCGTTGGCGCAACGTCTTCTAAATTTGTAGTTCCTCTCCATGCCTTCAAAACATTCAGCACTTTTTTTTCTTCAGCCGAAATCATCTTAGCATCCAGATTTGCAATTAAATTTTGAACAACACCCGTCGCAACAAAAGAGGTATTATCAAAAATCATTTTACTAATTGCTTCTTTGTCCCAATCTGATTTCGCATCCATTAAACCTGAAATTCTTTTGGCGCGATCTTCAGGTAAATAATAACCCGGATACAAATAACCATCAACAGCTTCCGGTTGATTATTTGCTGAATATACATAACCCCATTTTGGATTTTCAGCCGATGGGTTTTTACTGAAATCTAAATATTCTGTAATATCATCTTGTCCAGTTGCGCCATCTAAGATAAAAAATGAATTTACTCCTTTGTTATGTTTGTAAAGCGTTCCTGTTGCCCACCATGCGACATTTCCTTTGGCATCTCCGTACATAACATTCAATCCCGGAGCAGCAACCAATTGTACTGCCTTTCTAAAATCGTCTTTGCTTTTCGCATGTGATAGCCCATAAACGGCATCCAGAATCTGAATGGGTTGTTGGGTATAAATCCATGACATGGCGATCGGCTTTTTGCTTTTCAGGTTCGTTAATACATCATTTATAATTGGGCCGTGTCGACTTGATTTAACCGTCAAAACAACATCTGCAGTATCTTTTATTTTAATGGTCTTTTTTCTTGATTCATAAGCAGCAAAACCCGTTGGCGTCTTATATTGATTTGCATCATCCGTTTTGTTTGTTTCCTGATAAAAATCGATATCATCATTTTCAAACATCGTTAAACCGTAAGCATAATCGCGGTTGTGTGCCAATAACGGAAATGGCGTTCCCGCTAAATAACAACCGTACAATTCATGTTTTGGAGTTACAATATGTGCCTCGTACCAGGTTGCCGGCTGCGAAAACCCAATATGCGGATCATTTGCAAAAATAACTTTTTTGTTTTTTGTTCTATTTGGTCCTACTACCCAACTGTTACTACCAACAAATGGCGGTATTGGAGATTTATCCAACAAACTTGCAACTGATTTTGAAATCTCGCTGTACTCTTCCAGATTCTCCTTTGAGCTTCTGATTTTGGTTGCATTAAATTCTCCTTCAATTCCTAAATCTTTTATATATGCAGCACCATACTTCGCTCGAAGATCAGTCAATAAAGGATCTGTTTTTTGAGCCATGGCAAAACTGAAAGACATATATCCAAAAATATTATAAACGTCTTTTATTGTAAATTTTTCTTTTTTTACACCTACCAACGTGAATTCGATTGGTGTTACTCCTTCTTCTAAATATTGATTTAGGCCGTCCAGATACGCCATCGTTAACTTATAGCTTTCACTGTTTTTATCTAATTTGGCAATGGCTTTCGCCGATGCTTCTTCTATACCAATTCCTGAGAAAAACATATCATTCTTAAGCGCAACTGATCCGAATATTTCTGATAATCTTCCTGGTGCAATTCTGCGTAACAATTCCATTTGCCATAATCTTTCCTGAGCATGAACATAACCCAGAGCTGTCATGGCATCTTTTTCAGAATCGGCATAAATGTGCGGAACTCCAAAATCATCAAAATAAACTGTTGTTTCTTTCTGAAGGTTTTTCAGCAGTAATTCACCTTCATATTTAGGTTTCAAATGAAAAATATAGGCACATAAACCTATTCCCAAAAGCACAATTATGATAACTAAAACCAGCAGGATTTTTTTAATTTTCTTCATATTCAAAAAAAATATAGCGATAAAAATGATTCGGTAATGATGTAACTTATAGACAAAATCCTGTAAGGAACACTATTTTTTAAAAGCCTAAATTTATATTTAAAATCAATACGATAAATGTCAATCTACAAAAAAATAGCGATCGGTGTAATTTCAATCTTCGTTTTTGTGCTTTTAATCAATTTCGGACTCAACTATTGGATCAAAAAGCAACTACCGATTATTATTGAAGAGAAAAACAAAACCGCTTATCATATTAATTACGAAAAAATTGAAGTTTCACTTTGGTCGAGAAATATTTACGCTCAAACTTTACTAGTCCATCCAAAAAATCAGCTTGAAAATACGAGAATAAAAACGGGAATCTATTCTAAAATCGAATCGATTACAATCAAGCATTTTAATATTTGGGATTTAGCTTTTCGCGATGTTATACAGGCTGAAAGTATCATCATTAATAAACCCAGAGTTATTTTATATAAAAAGAATGATAAGCTTTTAAACAATAGTAAAAGCATTCGAACTGAAATTATCGAACCTTTTCGAAAAGTAGTTGCTGTTTCTAATATTTATCTGAATGACGGAAGCATTGATGTTGTTTATTTGAAAAATAACAAACCTATTTTCAGCGTTAAAAATATTCTACTGAAACTCGAAGGCATTTTAATTACCGATGCAACCTTAAAAGAAAAAATCCCAATGCATTTTGAAAAATATGTTTTGGTTTGCGATAGTTTATACTATAAACCCAATCACTTTTATCGAATGGATGTTAGTAAAATAAGCACGGAAAACAATTTTTTGAAAGTAAAGAATTTTTCGATGTTACCCGAGTATAACCGAAAAACCTTTGTTCAAAAATTAGAAAAAGAAAAAGACATTTATACGGTAAAAGTAGACTCCGTCCACATCAACAAAATGGATTGGGGATTTAAAAATGATCGTTTTTTCTTCAAGGCAAATTCGGTTGTGATGAATCATTTTGATGCCAATATTTATCGCGGAAAAATGCCAAAAGATGATTTAAGTAAAAAATATCTTTATAATCATTTATTGCGAAACCTTAAATTCCCGCTGCAAATTGATACTTTACAAGTTCTAAAATCAAAATTGGTTTACGAAGAAGAAATGGACTTTTCTAAAGGTCCCGGAAAATTAAACTTTGATCATTTTAATTTGCAGGCAACCAATCTTCGAAGTGGTTTTGGTTTAAAAAAGACGGCTGATGTGAAGATTAAAATCAATTGTCAATTCATGAAAACTTCTCCATTAGATGTTGATTGGAGTTTTAATGTCCTGGATCAAAAAGACAGTTTTCATATTCAGGGCGTTATTTCAAATTTTGATGTGAACGCTATGGGGCAATTTAGCAAGCCTTATATGAATGCTTCATTCACGGGTGTTTTTAATAAATACCGTTTTAATTTCTACGGAAATGACAATATTTCAAAAGGAAATGCTTCTTTAGATTATGACGATTTAAAAGTTAAGTTATTCAAGAAAAAAAATCCTGAAAAAGAAGCTAAACTAAAATCTGCGATTGTTAATTTACTAGTCAAAAATGATTCAAAAGAAAAAGCAAAAACGGCTGATGTTGAATTGGAACGAATTCAGGAAAAATCATTCTACAACTTTTTATGGAGAAGCATTGCAGAATCGTTGAAGAAGATTTTGATTTAGATTCAATATACTCATTTATGTTTGTCATTCCGAGGAACGAGGAATCCCCGCAAGTAGCTCGACAAAGATTGGCGATTTTGATTGTAGAGTTTCTTGCGGGGATTCCTCGTTCCTCGGAATGACAAGATTGTGAAAATGAGAATCTCAAACCTGACATTTATCAGGTTTTATAAAAATCCTTTTTCTAACATTTGTTTTTATTTTAATTGAAAACAAATGAAAAAAACACCCTTACATACTTTTCATATTCCGGTGATGGGGCTTGCTTATACGATTGACAGTCCGATTAGAGTAGCGCAATATGGAATTTCATCGGTAATCTCTATTGCAGATGATGATCTGATTGAGAAGATGCGTAATTTCTACAGCACCAAATTTAATTTTCCTTATGAAGAAATAAGTCAGAAATTTCACGATTACAGAGCAGAAAGAATTACGTCTTACCTCAATTTAGTAGACAAAATTGTCAAACAAAAATTTGAAAGTTTTAAAACAGAACTAGCTGAAAGTAAAACTTCTTTGGAGAACTTTATGTCAATGTTACCCAATACCTCAGACATCAAAAAAGGTTTCCAAAATTTACTTGAAGATGGGATTTCGTTCAAAGAAAATATTCAAACTTATATTGAATCACATCTTTCTGTTGGAGAAATTGATGTGAACATTATGACGAAGTTAGACAAGGATAATTTCATTAAAGATGAACAATTACCGCTTGAATTTAATGATGCGCATGCGGCCTTAAGAGGTTTTGCAAACAGTAATCTTGAATCATCAGTTGTGCTTTCTGCGGGAATGAATCCAAGGCTTTACAGTTATTTTGAGAATTTTCCAGATTTCTTTCCGAATGAAAATAATCAGCTTAAAAAGAAGATTATTTTAAAAGTAAGTGATTTTAGATCGGCTATGATTCAGGGCAATTTTTTAGCAAAAAAAGGACTTTGGGTTTCTGAATATCGAATTGAATCAGGTCTAAATTGTGGAGGACACGCTTTTGCTACTGACGGACTTTTATTGGGTACTATTTTGGAAGAATTCAAACAGAAAAAAGAAGAACTAGTTGAATCGGCACACAACTTAATGGTAAAGGCATTACAGCAAAAAGGAGCGTCTTTTCCTGACCAGCCTTTACATCTAAAAATTACGGTTCAGGGCGGCGTAGGAACTTCAGAAGAACATGAATTTTTATTAAATAGTTACAATGTCGATTCTGTTGGCTGGGGCACTCCATTTTTACTAGTTCCCGAAGCCACTTCTGTCGATCAGACCACCCGAAATTTATTAATTAAAGCCAAAGAAAGAGATTTATATTTAAGCCATATTTCACCTTTAGGAGTTCCGTTTAATACTTTGAAAGGAACAACAAATGAAATTTTGAAACAGAAACGAATTCAGGAGAATAAAGCAGGAAGCTCGTGCCCAAAAAAATTTCTGGCTTTAAGCAAAGAATATGATGCACACGGAATTTGTACTGCATCCAAAAAATATCAGGATATCAAATTAGCAGAATTAGAAAATAAAAAAGAAACTCTTTCGGCTGATGCTTTTGAAAAATCAAAAATAAAAATTACAGAGAAATCGTGTTTATGTGTTGGTTTGGCCAATTCCTCGTATTTAGAAAATGATATCAAAATAAAAGGTCAGGCGCAAGGTGTTGTAATTTGTCCTGGACCCAATATGGCCTATTTTGATCAGGAAGTTTCTTTAAAACATATGGTAGAACACATTTATGGAAATAAGTCTATTTTAAGGGCTAATAATCGCCCTAATCTGTTTGTAAAGGAATTGAAAATGTATGTTGAATATTTCAGAAATGAAATTGAAACTATTTCAGGTGAAATCACCAGCAATCAGCTTAAGAAATTGAATAGTTTCAAAGCAAACCTTTTAGAAGGAATTGAATATTATCACAATTTGTTTGAATCTACTTTCTATTTCAAAAGCGAGACAGAAAAAATTAAATATCAGATCGATTTTTATAAATTGGAATTAACTTCTATAAAGATTCCAGTTCCTGAAATGGTATAAAAGAGAAACCCCGATCTAGAAATCTAAATCGGGGTTTTATTTTATTTTAAAATATTTCTATTCTTTCTTTTTACTGCCATCAATTATCGCTCCCGTTCCCGCACCAACTCCGGCTCCGGCCAAACCTCCAATAATAGCACCTTCACCTTTTTTCTTACTTATAATTGCACCAGTTGCGGCACCAACTCCAGCACCAATTACAGCACCTTTAGCAGTTGAACTCCAACCCTTCTTTTTAGTCGTTGTGGTTGTTGTTGCAGTTCCGTCTTGTTGATGTACCACTACAACTTTTTGCGCTTCTACTTTATGCTCTTCTTGCATTTGCGCCATTTCCGTTTTCATGGAATCAATAACACGCTGTTTATTAATCTCAACTTTCATTGAATCAATGCTGGCTTGTTTGGCTTTATTGACATCTTCTTTTCCTTGGTTTTGACAAGAAACAATAGATAATGCGGCAAATAATATATATAAGGCTTTCATGATTATACTTTTAATGATTATACATTACAAAGTAAAGAAGATCTTATTTTTCGATGTTATAAGATTTGGAAGAAAGGTTACAGAATTACTGGTTGTAAAAATTAATCTCGCAAAGTCGCAAAGCCGCAAAGTTTTCTTTTTAAGTTTTCTTTGCGGCTTTGCGAGATTCTTTCTTTTATACTATTTTCCTAAAATTCCTTTTTTCAGAATTTGTCCAAAGTCGTACATGTCTTCATAAGAACAATATAAAGGAACTGGTGCTAAACGAATTACATTTGGCTCACGCCAGTCTGTAATAACTCCGTTTTTCATTAAATAATCGAATAAGCTTCTTCCTTCTCCATGCAAAAAAACAGACAATTGAGATGCTCTTTCCAAAGGATTAGAAGGTGTAATAACTTCAAAATTACCTTTCACTTCTTTATCTATTTCATGTAAAATGAATTCCAGGTAAGAGGTAATATGATCTCTTTTTGCAATTAAAGCATCCATTCCAACTTCAGCAAACATTTCTACTGATGCTAAGTATGGTGCTAATGAAAGTACCGGAAGATTACTAATTTGCCATCCTCCTGCTCCATGAACGGGATCGAAAGTTGGTTCCATTTTAAAGCGGCGTTCTTTATTATGTCCCCACCAACCGGCAAATCTTGGTAAATCTGGATCATTATGATGTTTTTCGTGAACGAAACATCCAGAAGCATTTCCTGGTCCTGAGTTCATGTATTTATAACTGCACCAGGCAGCGAAATCAACATTCCAATCGTGAAGTTCTAATTTTATGTTTCCTGCTGCATGCGCTAAATCCCAACCTACTTTTGCACCCGCTTTGTGCCCGGCAGCAGTAATGGTTTTAATATCAAAAACTTGTCCGGTGTAATAGTTTACGCCTCCTATTAAAACCAAAGCTAACTCATCGCCAACTTCTTCAATTTTTGCTAAAACATCTTCCAGACGAATATTATGTTCGCCCTCACGACGTTTAATTTCTACAATCGCATCTTCTGGTTTATATCCATGAAAATGAACCTGGCTCTGAAACATATATTGATCTGACGGAAAAGCTTTTTCTTCGCAGATAATTTTATAACGTTTGCCTTTTGGCTGATAAAAAGAAACCATCAATAAATGAAGGTTCACAGTCAAAGTGTTCATTACAGTAACTTCTGAAGGCAAAGCACCTACAATTTTACTTAACGGTTCTGCGAATCTTTCTTGGTAATCCCACCATGGTTTTTGTGCGTAAAAGTGGCCTTCGACAGCCAATTCTGCCCAGTCGTTCATCACTTCATCAATATAAGCTTTGGTGTGTTTTGGTTGTAATCCTAAAGAATTTCCTGTGAAATAAATTACTCGTTTATCATTCACTTTCGGGAAAATAAATTGCTCCTGATAGTGATTTAAAGTGTCTTGCGAATCAAGCTCTCGTGCGAATTCGCGTGTATTTTGAAAAGTCATTGTTTTTGTTTTGAGGCGTAAAAATAGGAAAATGTTTCTTTTGTTTCAAGTTTCAGGTTTCAAGTTTAACGTTGAGCACAACTTGAAACCTGAAACTTGAAACAAAAAAAACACTTTTAAAAACAAAAAACCCGTCATCACTGACAGGTTTCTTATATATCTCTAATTTCAGATTAGATAATTAACATCGCATCTCCGTAGGAATAGAATTTGTATCCTTCTTTGATCGCTTCGTCGTATGCTTTTTTCATTAAATCATGTCCACAGAAAGCTGAAATCATCATTAATAATGTTGATTTTGGTGTGTGGAAATTTGTGATCATACAGTTTGCAATACTAAAATCGTGAGGAGGAAAAATAAATTTATTTGTCCATCCTTCATAAGGATTTAAAGTATTTTGAGAAGAAACTGAACTTTCAATAGCACGCATTGAAGTTGTTCCAACAGCACAAATACGTTTTTTCTTTGCTTTTGCTTCGTTTACGATATCGCAAGCTTCTTGTTTGATGATTAACTCCTCAGAATCCATTTTGTGTTTCGATAAATCTTCAACCTCAACTGGATTAAAAGTTCCTAAACCAACGTGAAGTGTTACTTCAGCAAAGTTTACTCCTTTGATTTCTAATTTTTTCAAAAGGTGTTTTGAGAAGTGTAAACCTGCAGTTGGTGCAGCTACAGCTCCTTCTTCTTTCGCATAAATAGTTTGGTATCTTTCAGCATCTTCAGCAGTTACTTCTCTGTTGATGTATTTAGGAATTGGAGTTTCTCCAAGTTCTGTCAATTTGTTTCTGAATTCTTCGTAAGAACCGTCATATAAAAAACGTAAAGTTCTACCACGAGAAGTCGTGTTGTCAATTACCTCAGCAACTAATGAATCGTCATCACCAAAATAAAGTTTGTTTCCGATACGGATTTTTCTAGCCGGATCAACTAAAACATCCCATAGACGTTGCTCAGAATTTAATTCTCTTAATAAGAAAACTTCAATTCTTGCTCCTGTTTTTTCTTTGTTTCCGTACAAACGAGCAGGAAAAACTTTTGTATTATTAAGAATTAAAACGTCTCCGTCATCAAAATAATTGATAACATCTTTAAACATTTTATGTTCTATAGTTTGTTTTTGACGATCAATTACCATTAAACGAGATTCATCTCTGTTTTCTGCTGGAAATTCCGCTAAAAGTTCTTTTGGTAAATTAAATTGAAAATGTGATAATTTCATATTTGAATTGTTGATTTTAAAGTGTAGATCTTAGATTTTATATCTAAAATTATAAATCGTGTGCAAATATACGATTGTGAGATAGGCGTTGTCAAGTGTTTTGCTGTTTATTTTCAAAAGTCGTTGATTTAGTGGTGTTTCGGGTTGCTGTTTTTTAACATATAAGAAATATAAGTTCATTTAAATTGGATTTCTTATTTTCAAATATCAAAAATTCAATTATTTAAACACAATGTTGTCATTTCGACGAAGGAGAAATCACACTAGAAATTCCCCAATCTAAATCGCCAATCTTTGTAGAGTTACGCGTGTGATTTCTCCTTCGTCGAAATGACAAAAAAATAAAAACCCCTGGTTAAAACCAGGGGCTATTCAAATTATACTCATTTTATTTAAATGAACTTATTTTTCTTATATGGCGGAAAATTTTATAATTCTGAAATTTCGAAACTTAATGCTTTTAAGTCATTCCAAAAATCCGGGTATGATTTTGAAACTACACCGGCATCCTCAATGATTATTGGAACTTTCAGTGCTAATGGTGCAAATGCCATTGCCATACGGTGATCGTTGTAGGTTGAAATTTTCACATTATGGTTGATGTTTTCTGAAGCTGTTAAAGTCAATGAATCATTTGTTACAGAAATATTAGCTCCCAATTTTGTAAGCTCAATTCTAAGTGCTTCCAATCTGTCAGTTTCCTTAATTTTTAAGGTATGAAGACCTGTCAAATGACAACCTATTCCTAAACCTAGGCAAGTAACTACAATAGTTTGTGCAATATCTGGTGTATTGTTTAATTCGAAATTTACTGTTTCATATTTAAAATTCTCTTGTTTTACCAAGGTCATTTTGTTGTTTTGAAAGGTTGTTTTTACTCCTAATTTCTCGTAAAGAGAAACCAGTTCAGAATCTCCTTGTAAACTATTCTCTTTATAACTAGTTAAGGTTATCGAAGCCGTATCGGCTAAAGCCACCAAACTGAAAAAATAAGATGCCGAACTCCAATCTGATTCTACCACCATTTCTTTGGAAACAATACTTTCTTTTGGATAAACCTTAATCACATTTCCTTCAAAACTAGTTTGAATATCTAAATCATTCAGCAAAGCCAAAGTCATTTTGATGTATGGAATCGAAGTAATTTCTCCTTCTAAAGTCAGCTCTAAACCATTTTCTAGTTTTGAAGCCACTAATAAAAGTGCCGAAATGTATTGACTGCTCACATCCGCTGCCAAAGTTACTTTTGAAGCGGTGACTTTTTTTCCTTTGATTTTTATTGGAGGATAACCTACTTCTTTTTCATAGGAGATCTCAACCCCTAATTGCGCCAAAGCTTCCACCAGAATTTTAATCGGACGTTCCTGCATTCTGCTTGAGCCTGTCATTACAACATCTCTACCTTCATTTACAGCAAAATAAGCAGTTAAAAAACGCATTGCTGTTCCGGCATGGTGAATATCTACAATTTCGTCATTTCCAACCAAAGCTTTTTGCATTACTTCGCTGTCATCAGAGTTTGAAGTATTGGCAAGTGTTATATTTGGAAACAGTGCTTTTAATAACAATAAACGATTCGTTTCGCTTTTTGATCCTGTTACTGCAATTTGTCCTTGTAAATTATGTTGTGTTGTTTGAAGTAGTAAATTCATTTTTTTAATTGTAAGTTGTAAATTATGAATTATGAATGATTGCAAACATAATTCAGCCGTGCAATTTACCACTCCCCATTCATAATTCAAAATTCAAAACTCATAATTCAAAACTTATGATTGATATTTCACAATTATTTTAATTTATCATTGTTTTTATGGCGGTCTTTATCGCGAACAGACTTTAAATCCATTTTTTTATCGAAAGCGGCTTGTAAATCGATTCCGGTTTGGTTGGCCAGACATAAAACTACAAAAACAACATCAGCCAATTCTTCGCCTAAATCTTTGTTTTTGTCACTTTCTTTCTCAGATTGTTCTCCGTATCTGCGCGCTATAATTCGCGCCACTTCACCTACTTCTTCGGTAAGTTGCGCCATATTGGTCAATTCGTTAAAATAGCGAACACCGTGCTCTTTTATCCAGGTATCTACATCAAGTTGGGCATTTTTCAAATCCATCGTTATATTTTTTTAAGAACAATTTTTTCATTTTGACTGGCAAGCATTTTCTGGAACAGCTCTTTTAAACCAGTATATTCATCAGCTGCAAAAATACTACTGTTAATCTCTTTTAAACAACTAATTTGAATTTTATTCCCTTCATTGGAAATATTAAAACTATAAACTATCTCTTTATCTTCAGAAGAAATACGGACAGGTTTAGGCATTGATTCTATAATATATCCTTCCGGAATATCTAAATTTAGATTGATTTTTTCCTGCGTTGGGTAACCAAAATAAATTGCCATTTGTCTTTTTTCCTGTGTAAAAGGATTTTTAGATCTGGTAAAAAACAAAAGAGGATTTACAAATATTTTATCACCTATAATTTCAGATTGATTATCTGAACTAAAAGAGAAACTCTCTATAACAGGATTTACAAGATTTGTTTCCTTATTTTGAATTGCATAATTTGATATCTTTAAATCTCCTAATTCTGCTTCATATTTTTCAAGATAAGTTTCCTCCTTTTTAGCGACATTTTGAATCCTGAAACGATAAGCCTCATAATCTGTTCGTTGTACTCTGATTTTCCCTTCTATTTTTCCGGAAGCATCTAATTTGGCAATTGTGTTAGAAAATTCTTTAGATAACAAAACAGGATATAAATCTATTTCCTGCGATGTACCATCTTTCTTAATAAGTCTTCCTTTCCAGTTTAAAACATTTAAGGGAAGAATATTGGGTGAAGTAAATTTATGAGTCGCATCCAGCAAAATTTGTTTCCCATCAATTTCAGCCGCTACAATGACATAATTAAAACCAGTTCTTGTAGGATAAACCGGAACTCCATTTTCTATAGTACTAACCAGAACCGGGTTCACTTCTATACCGGCCAATTTCAACATATTGATCAATATAAAATTAATTTCGGCTATGTTCCCGGTTTGGTCCGCATATGCTTTTACAATTCCTTTATCGCTATAATAACCGTTTTCTTCATTCCAGTTCATTTTATTCTGAACGAACTTGAAAATAATGTTTAATCTTTCATTGAGAGATTCTACATTGCCTACAAGTGTTTTGACATCTTCTATCAAAAAATCATTTTGGCTGAGTTCTTTACCGAAATCTTTGTCCTTAAAAATTGTTGAAGCTACACCCTCCCATGTCAAGGCATAATCCTTTACAGGCTCATCAGGGTATCGAACCCGTTCAAGTTCGAATTGAATACTTCCTTTATAATTATCAATATTATTTACATAAGGTTCAAATAGTAATGGCGAAATATCTTTTCCTGTGTAAAAAGAATTAATTTGTTGGTAGGAAATCGTGTTGGTCTGATTATGTTCGTTATCAAAACTTTGGCCTCCTGAGACAAGTTTAGAATCTGATGTTATTGCTGTTTCTCCTGTTAAAATTGTTTTATAGATATAAAACTCAGGAATCTCCGTTTTATATTCAAAATAATCTACTGGAATTTCATATTGAAAATCAAAATCAGGAAGCTTCACAATATTCTCTGATTTCAAAATGTATTTGTATTCAATAATTGACCCGACTTTTACATTTGGTAATGTTATGGTTTTTTCGTTCCAGTATTTATTTACCTTTTTCTTAAAAGTACCTTGATTGTCCATTTTTGTTTTAGCAATTACTCCATTTTCTAAATTATAAGTAATTGCTTGTGAAAACTCCAATTGGTCGTCGTTTAACTTTTCGTAGCCAATATAAAACCTTACTTTTTGATCAGCCCAGCGAAGTCCTTCCTTTTTATAAATTTTAATTTTAAATTCATAAACATGATTAGCTGAAAAACCATTCTTTTTATTATAAGTAAAAAAGGTTCTTCCTTTTTTAAACAAAATAGCAGCCGCCGCAGTTGTGTCTTTTCGATTTACTTTTTCTTTTAATTCTTCAACCGTTACTTTTCCTAGTTTATTGTCCTGTGCATTAATTTTAGAAAAGCAAAAAAATAAAACAATAACAAATACAATTTTTTGGAATTTCATACTAGATTCTTTTTAAAACTATTTTTTCATTTTGACTTGCTATTATATTTTGAAAGAACTCTTTTAACATATCGTAATCGTCAGTAGCAAAAATGTATTTATTAATTTCTTTCGTAACCTGAATATGTATTTTACTTTCTTCAGAAATCATATTCATTGTATAAGAAGCATCTCTGTTTTCTGTTACAATACGCATTGGCTTTGGAAGCGATTCAACAACGAAACCATCCGGAATATCTAAAAACACGTTATATGTTTCCTGACCAGGGTATCCGAAATACACAGGCATTTGTCTCTTTTCCTGCTTAAACGGATTAGTGCCATCAGTAAAAAAAAGTATCGGCCTTAAAAATATTTTTCCACCGATAAGATCAAACGAATTTCTTGCCTTAAAATTGAATTCCTCCTGAACTGGTTTTGATAAATCCCCTGTTTTATTCTCAATCTTATAGTCTTCGATCTCAATTTTACCCAAATCATTCTCTAGTTTTTCCAAATAAGAATCCTCATTATCATTCGAGTTTATTTCTCTAAATCGAAAAGCATCATAATCTGTTTTCTTGATTCGCAACCTTCCCTCAATTTCACCCAAAGCAGGATTTATACTAGCTGTTATTGTATAATTTTCTTTTGAAGTGATTTTAGGGATAAGATCAATTTCCTGAGACGTACCATCTTCCTTGATAAGTCTGCCCTTCCAATTTAAAAGACTCAATGGCAAAATATTAGGCGTTGTAAACTTATTTGAAGCATCCAACAAGATTTTCTGTCCATCAATTTCCGCTACACCAATAACATAATTAAAAACAGTTCTATTTGGAAAAACAGGTATACCATTTTCGACTGTACTTACTAAAACAGGGCCTACGTCTATTCCGGCTGTTTTAAGCATCGAAATCAAAATAAAATTGATTTCAGCAACATTTCCAGACTTTTCTTCGTATGCTTTTACAACACCTTTATCTACAAAATACCCTCTCTTTCCAGTGCAATTCATCCTGTTTTGAACAAACTGAAAAATCAAGTTTAACTGTTCTTTTTTAGAATCTGTCTTCTGTAAAATCTCTTTAAGATCTGCTGAAAAATAATCCTTTTGTTTCAGTTCACCCCCAAAATCTTTACTCTTATAGATTGAGGTCGCGACTCCCTCCCAGGTTTTTGTGTAATTAATAGCTGGTTTATCGGGATATCTTTCCTTTTCTAATTCATTTTGAATTGACCCCCTATAATTATTTATATTATCGACAAATCTTTCCTCATTAAGCGCCGGAATATCTTTTGAAGTATAAAAACTATTAATCTGTTTGTAACCACTTGCAAATACCTGGCTACTCAAAACCACTTCTGCGTTAGTTTCTATTTTTAAATTTCCGACAAGTAACGTTTTATAAATAAAGAATTCCGGAATTTCAGTTTTATATTCGAAATAATTGACTGGAATATTATACTGAAAATCAAAATCAGGAAGTCTGACTAAATTTTCTGATTTCAAAACATATTTGAACTCTATAATCGAACCTACTTTTACATTTGGCAAAGTGATAGTAGCCTGGTTCCAATACTTGTTTATTTTATTTTTGAAACTTCCCTCACTGTTCAATTTTGTTTTTACAATTTCGCCATTCTCCAAATTGTATGTTGCTGCATTAGAAAATTTTACAGTATCATCATTTAGATTCTCATACCCTACATAATAAGAAACTTCCTGATTTGCCCATTTCAATCCTTCTTTTTTATAAATTTTAATTCTGAATTCATAGACATTATTTGCTACAAGCCCTTTCCCTTCAGTGTAGGTAAAAAAGGTTCTTCCTTTTTTAAACAAAATAGCGGCCGGAGCCGCTGTATCTTTTGCATTCGATTTTTCTTGTAATTCAGCAATCGTAACTTTTCCCAACTCATAATTTTGGGCATTGACTTTTGAAGTCCCCAAAATCAATAAAGCTGAGACAATTATTAAACGTAATCCCATCTTTTATATTCTTTTTAAAACTATTTTCTCAGTTTCTTTTGCAACCATCCCTTTATAATATTCTTTTAGCATTTCATATTTTTCGGTTGACACGATTGGTTCATTAATTTGATGTGAAACTACTAATTGTAAGGTTCCGCCATTTGCCACAATATTAAATTTAAAGGTACCAATATTGTCTTCCATTGTAATTACAGCTGGTGTTGGTAATGTTTCAACCATAAAACCTTCCGGTATTTTAATTGTGATATTATATTTATCAGTAAATGGGAATCCAAAATCTACCGGGTATTCTCTTACTTCCTGTTTAAATGGATTTTCTCTATTCGTAAGAAACAGCATAGGATTCACATAAATTTTTCCGCCAATCATTTCGCACAAATTATTTCCGGAAAACGTATACGTCTCGATCATTGGCAATAAAATATCTTTCTCATTCTTTCTTTCATATTCACTAACTTCAATTTTATTATTCTCATTTTCTAATTTCTCCAAATATTCTTCTTGCACAACCCCATCCATATTATCTCTTGTAATCAAGGCATTGTAATCTGTACATTGTCTTCTTGTTTTACCTGTAACTTTACCTTCAGCATCAATACTATAATTCATAAAAACCATATCATTTGATGATTTCTTAGGCATTAAATCCACTTCTTCGGAAGTTCCGTCTTTACGTATCAATCTTCCATACCAATTTAAAGTTCGAAAAGGCAAAACATTTGGAACCGAATATTTATCAGAAGCATCTAGTAAAACACTTCCTTCTGGTGTTTCTACATGCGTAATTACATAATTAAAAGCAGTTCTGTTAGGAAACAATGCAATTCCGTTAGCTCGTGTACTTACTAAAACCGGATTTGCTGTTAAGCCTGCATAACGCAACATTGCAGTCAACATTAAATTAATATCACCAATATTTCCCGTTTTTTCTTTATAAGCTTTTTTGACTCCCAGATCGCAATCGTAACCAGTATATTTATTCCACTTTATATTCGATTTTACATGGTTTAATATCGCTAATATTTTTTCATCAGTTGTGTTTTTACCTGCTAAAACCGTTTTTAAATCTTCTTCGAAATAACCTGTTTTATTTAATTCGGGTCCAAAAGTATCATAATCGTAGATTGTTTTTGCAACTGAATTCCAATCTGTAGAATAAGACTTAATTGTTTCATTTGGAAATTTCACCATAGACAATTCATATTGAACACTGGAAGTATAATTTTCAATATTATTTACAAAAGCCTCGTCTTTTATTGCTGGAAAATTCTCCGCGATATAAGTGGTTTTTGTTTCCATGTAATCTATTTTATCCGTAGAAAATTCTGTTTTTGTAACTCCTCCTCCAAAACCTCCTGAAGAAACTCTTTCTTTAGAATTTAACACGATCGATTTACTATTTTTTTCGACAGTTACTTTAGGAAAAACATAGCCCTTTTGTTGAGAGTTAAAAGTGTAATACTCCGGGATATATGTTGTAAACTCAGAATAATTCACAGGAATACTGGTTTGAAAATCCCATTCTCTGATCATCCTGGCAAGACTTCTAATTGTATATTTAAATTCTATAACTGAGCCTTCTTTAACATTAGGCATTGTTATTTTTTTTTGTCCTCTGAATTTATTTAAAACTTCATCAAACATCCCTTCACTTTTTATTTTAGTTTTCTCAATTTTACCATTAACTAAATTATAAGTAACAGCATCATTAAAAGATACTTTCTCAGACAAGTTAGGATTGTTATAATACCAAACTTCATGGGTAGCCCAATCGTATCCTTCTTTTTTATAGATTTTAATTCTTGTTTCGACATCTGTAACCGTAACAAAACCGTCATTCTGATTATATTCAATTCTGGAACTTCCCTTTTTATACAAGATAGCAGCTGCCGCTGATGAATCTTTTGGATGTACTTTTTGCTCTAATTCGGCTATAGATACTTTTCCTAGTTTAAATTCCTGCGCCGCTACTCTCGAAAAGAATAAGGAGAGAACTGAGAGGCAAAAAAGTTTGATTAATTTCATTGAGTTAGTTTTTGGTTAGTATAATTTTGGCGTTATCATTTCTTGCTATTTGCTCCATAAAAAGGCGATACTCGTCATATTCTTTATTTGAATATTTACCTTTATTTACAAACATGGAGCGTTTGTAAAGGAGTTTATTATTTTCTTTTTTGATTATTTCAGTTTTATATTCTCCAAATTTTCCTTTCAGCTCATAGTTTGAAGGCAAAAATTCGATGGTAAAACCAGTTGGAAGATTAATTTCTATTTCGTCGGTATCTAAATAACCACGCTGAACCTGAAAAGGATTCTTTCTGTTTCTGATTCGCTTAATATTTCCGGTATTCTGATTAAAAGCATCAATTGCAAAAATCATTTTATTTGCTGATAGCGATGCGTAACTTATGGCACTAACCTGAATATCTTCCGTAAAACGAATATTCTCCTTATCGTTTGAAAAAGCGATTTTCCCCAGTTTCAAATTATTGATATTGTCCCAGTATTTTTTGTAATATGATTCTTTTTCTGTTGGCTGAAAACTTTCGAGTCTTTGTTTTGAACTATATTGCGAACCTTCTGAAATTATCGAAATTGAACCTGAAAAATTCCCATTTTCATCAATGGCATACACACCTTTATCCAATTGGGAATTCCCTTTATCTTCATAAATTTTTGTTCTGACAATTACACCTCCATCCGGCTTAACTACTAAAACATCACGATCGTCTGTAAAAGTTCCCTGATAACCAAACGGATCATCCTGACTTGTACATTCCAGGAAAGTATAGTTATCTCCATTAGGGATTGCCAATATCATATGATTTCCCTGCATGGAGACAAAATCAGACTGAATATCAGACTTGTAACGATCTCCATATAAAATAGTATTATACGAAGGAACATCAACTGCCTGTAAAAGTGCTTTGGTATAATTTGACAAGGCTTTACAATCACCATATCCTAAACGATCTACATCGGTCGCAAGCATTGGTTTCCATCCACCAATACCAATAGCAATGTTTACATATCTCGATTTTTTCTGAACAAAATCATAAATAATCTTCGCTTTCTTTATTGGATCTTTTTCATCACCAACCAGCGTTTTTATTTTAGTTTTAGTTTCTTCCGACAGATCAGTAGTGCCTGTTAGAATTTTTTCGTTGTACCATTTACCAAAAGTCTCCCAGGTTTTGGCTGTACCATCAACACCTTCTAAATGAAAATTTTCCAGTCCCATCATAATTCTTGGAAAAAGATCTCTGTGAGAAGGACTTAAATCTTCAGATTTTTGTGCTAAAATATTGGTCGCAACATAACTTACCTGTGTATCAGTATCCAAAGTTTTATTGATTGTATAACCCGAAAAATGGAATTCTTTCTTTTTGAATCCGAGGTTATTAGGAAAAGTAACATTTAAAACAGATTTCTCAATACTTACAGCATAACCTCCCAAGAAATACCATTGAGGTAAAAAAGCTGTATTTGAACTTTCAATCTCGCTATTGTAGACCACCGTAAAAGGATAAGAAACTGGAGTATATTCTAAAAAAATTACACGATTGTCCGAAAAAAGAGTACTTCCGCTGACAGCGCTCTGGTCTTTAAAATCTTTTCTTTTAACTTTCTTGATTTCATTACCAAAAGCATCATAAACAATTGCTTCAATACTTTTTACTGAGGTTGATTTATCATATCCCTGATAAGCATCGATATCACTTAACCCTGTTCCGTTAAAAACCGTTACTACTCTTTGTACTTTTATATTCATGCTGCGTTGCGAAGTAATGACAATATCCATTTTGTCTAAACGCACCACAGCGTCTGCATTTGCCTTAAGACTATCTGCAATACCTAACACAGAAAAATCGCTCTTTTGAGCAGTAGAAATAAGGCTAAATAATAAAAAAAACAACGCAAAAAAAGGGCTTTTCATTAGTAGGGAATTTCTTCAAATATATATTATTTTTAGAAATCCTTAACATTTGTTTAGTTTTTTTTATTCCCTGTTTTTACTGTCTATTAGGATCGTAACAGGCCCGTCATTTAATAGGCTGACTTTCATATCAGCACCAAAAATTCCGGTCTGTACTTTTTTATTAAATTCTTTTTCTAAAGATTTTACGAAATTCTCATACATTGGAATAGCAAACTCGGGTTTTGATGCTTTTATGTATGACGGACGATTCCCTTTTTTTGTAGAAGCATGAAGTGTAAATTGACTTACTACTATAATATCACCATCAATATCCTGAACTGAGCAGTTCATGACGTCATTTTCATCACCAAAAATTCTCATTTTAATGATTTTTCCAACCAGCCAATCGATGTCTTCCTGAGTATCGGCATCTTCAATACCTACTAAAACTAATAAACCTTTTTGAATATCAGCAATAATTTTAGAATCGACAGTTACAGATGCTTGTGAAACTCTTTGAAGAACAACTTTCATAATAATGGTTAATTGTAAATGATTAATTGTGAATTTTAGATTGTAGTCAATTTTTGTTTCGTTGTGATTATGATTGAAGCTAGAATTTTATTGATTTCTACAATATCAGATTTGATTGATTTGAATTGAGATTCATTTAAATAATCGGACTGAAACAACAATTCTAACCAATAATCCGTTTCATTTGCTTCTTTTTGTGCAATTGCTAATTTATGAATAAAATCTTTTTTGCTTTCTGCTTGTTCGGATTCGCGAACCAATGCTCCTATTGAAGTTCCACTGCGAAGTAATTGTTTGCTTAAAACAAATTCTTTCTTTTCTTGATTTAGAAACTGAAACAATTTAATAATCCTCAACGCAAAATTGAAAGATTTTGTTTTTATAACGTTATCAGCCATAATTCACAATTAACCATTTACAATTCACAATTATTTCTGGTTTCTTGTTTCATCACTAATTTTACGATCCTCATCATAAGTATCTGTACGATAATTTTCTTCATCGCCTTCGAGGATTTTCAAATAACTATTATAACGGGACCAGGCGATCTCATCTCTTTCTAAAGCCGCTTTGATAGCACAGTGTGGTTCTTCTTTATGTAAACAGTTGTTAAACTTGCACTGGTCTTTTAATTTGAAGAATTCAGGGAAATAACCACTGATTTCTTCTTTCTCCATATCTACAATTCCGAAACCTTTAATTCCCGGTGTGTCGATAATTTTGGCATCAAAGGACAAATCATACATTTCAGCAAAAGTTGTGGTGTGTTGGCCTTGTTTACTGGCTTCTGAAATGGTTTTGGTTTTAAGATGTAAAGAAGGTTCCATCGCATTGACCAAAGTCGATTTTCCAACACCTGAATGTCCGGAGAACATACTTACTTTGCCAATCATCATTTCTTTCAATTCGTCAACACCTTTCATTTCAGTCGAAGAAACACGAAGACATTTGTAACCAATTTGCTGATACACATATTGCATATACAATTGATCTTCCAAAGTTGGTTCATCAAAAGTATCTATTTTATTAAAAACCAAAATAGTTTCAATATTGTAAGCCTCGGCAGTTACCAAAAAACGGTCTATAAAATTGAATGTCGTTGGGGGATTATTAATCGTGATCAATAAAAAAACGCGATCAATATTCGAAGCAATAATATGCATTTGATGCGAAAGGTTAACCGATTTACGAACGATGTAATTTTTTCTTTCGTGAATATTAAAAATCGTTCCGGTTACCGCATCTGAAGTTTCTTCCAATTCATAATCGACAATATCGCCTACAGCAATAGGATTAGTACTTTTAATCCCTTTCATTCTAAACTTCCCTTTCATACGGCATTCTATAAAATCGCCTTGTTCCGATTTTACGGTGTACCAACTTCCTGTAGATTTATATACGAGTCCTGTCATTCTTTAATTTTAGATTGCTGATTTTAGATTTCAGATTGAAATTAAATCTTTGCAAAGATAAATGAATAATTTTAAACATAGCCCACGGTTTCAACCGTGGGGATAAAGATTATGATTATTGATTACGTCCCCACGGTTGAAACCGTGGGCTATATATTATAAAACAAAAATCCCCACTCTTCTTTCGAAGAAATGGGGATTAAAAAAACAATCTATTTTTAAAATTATGATATAAGAAAACCAAATAACAAAGTTTAGAAAAAATTAAACTTAACTTATATCACTTATATGTTTGAAAAAATTATGCGTTGAATATTTTTTCCTGGTGACCAATACTTTCCTGGTGGATAGCTTTGAACATTCTCAAAACGAATTCTTCAGTAAGACCTTTTTTCTCACCTTCTAAAATCATTTTTCCTAAGATTTCATTCCAACGATTGTTTTGAAGAATCGCAACGTTTGCATCTTTTTTCACCTGACCAATTTCGTCAGCAACTTTCATACGTTTTCCTAGTAACTCTAATAAGTTAGCATCCAAAACGTCGATGTTAGCTCTTAATTTTGTCATTTTTGAACTGTACTCATCTGTAGTATCATCTGTTTTTCTGATAGTCAAATCTTTAATGATTTGTTTCAAAGCATCAGGAGTAACTTGTTGAGCAGCATCAGACCAAGCGTTGTCCGGATCGTAGTGCGTTTCGATAATCATACCATCGTAATTCAAATCTAAAGCCTCTTGCGTTACTTCAAAAATCATTTTACGATCTCCGGTAATGTGAGATGGATCGATGATTAAGGGTAAATCAGGGAATTTATTTTGTAATTCGATAGCAATCTGCCATTCTGGAATATTTCTGTATTTTGTTTTTTCGTAAGTAGAGAAACCTCTGTGGATAACTCCTAATTTCTCGATTCCAGCCATGTGTAAACGCTCAACACCACCTAACCATAAAGCTAAATCCGGGTTTACTGGGTTTTTAACCAAAACAATTTTGTCAGTTCCTTTTAAAGTATCAGCAATTTCCTGAACTGCGAAAGGGTTTGCAGTTGTACGAGCACCAACCCATAAAACATCGATATCATGTTCTAAAGCTAATTTACAGTGAGCTGCAGTCGCAACTTCAGTTCCCATCAATAAACCAGTTTCTTTTTTAGCTTTTTGTAACCATTTTAAACCAATTTCTCCAACACCTTCAAATCCTCCTGGACGCGTTCTTGGTTTCCAAATTCCAGCTCTGAATACACTAACTTTTGAATCTTTCAATTCATGAGCAATCTTTAATACTTGATCTTCCGTTTCTGCACTACAAGGTCCAGCTATCACAAGTGGGTGATTTAAATTGAAATCTTCTAACCACTTTCTCATTTCTTTCTTATTTTCCATCTTAATTCTAATTTACTTTTTAGTTGTTGTTAATCCGTTTAGTATTTCTTTTATTTTATTTGTGCTTTCCATTTCTTCAAAAATGGCATTGTAATTTTCTTCTTTTAGCAAATCCCTAAACCGACTGAGATTTGAAATATATTCTTCTAATGTTTCAATGACGTGTTCTTTGTTTTGCTTAAAAATCGGCGTCCACATTGCCGGAGAACTTTTTGCTAAACGAACGGTACTTTCAAATCCACTTCCCGCCATATCAAAAATATCCTGTTCGTCTTTTTCTTTGTTCATTACCGTTTTACCAAGCATAAACGAACTAATGTGCGACAAATGCGAAACGTAAGCAATGTGTTTGTCGTGCGAAGTCGGATCCATATATCGAATCCTCATTCCAATTTCGCTAAAAAGCTGTAATGCCTTTTCCTGCAGTTTAAAAGTGGTTTTTTCCACTTCGCAAATAATGTTTGTCTTTCCTTTGAACAAACCTCTTATCGCCGCTGATGGTCCGGAAAACTCTGTTCCTGCAATTGGATGCGTTGCGATAAAATTTCTTCTTTTCGGATGATTGGCAACTGCATCACAAATTGGCTTTTTAGTCGAACCCACTTCAAAAACAATTGTTTTATCTCCAACCAAATCCAATACTTTTGGCAAAACAACCAACGCCACATCAACCGGAACCGAAACAATTACAAAATCGGCCTCAGCCAAATCTTCAAAGTTTCCTGCCTGATCGATAACCCCCAAATCAATTGCTTCCTGCAAATGTTTTTCGTTGCTGTCAATCCCAAAAATAGTCGCGTTCGGATGTTGGTCTTTGATGTCCAGCACCATCGAACCTCCTATTAACCCTATTCCTATTACGTATACTTTCATAATTCTTTTTATTAGAAGCAAATTCCTGCTATCCGTTTCAATCTTTTCCGCCGAACCCCGGCGCAAAAGGATTTCCACTTCTATCAGGGCTAGGGCCTCTCGTTCTTTCAAGATCTTTTATTTTTCAGACTATTAAAAAATCTTGTCTCTTGTTTCTAAAATCTTTAATCTAAAACCGATCTATCGCTTCTTGTACTTTTTCTTCTTTCACACACAATGAGAATCTGATATAACCTTCTCCGTTACTTCCAAAAATGGTTCCCGGTGTAATGAAAATATGTTTCTCGTATAATATTTCGTCAATGAACTTTTCTGCTGATTCAATCCCTTCCGGAAGTTTTGCCCAAACAAAAAGTCCAACTCCTTCTTTATACACTTTACAATTTAACTTTTCAGCTAATTTCTCCGTTAATTCTCTACGGCGTCTGTAAATTTTGTTTTGCTCTTCGAACCATGATTTATCACAATTCAACGCTGCAATTGCACCTTTTTGAATTCCGTAATACATTCCGCTGTCCATGTTGCTTTTTACTTTCAGCACTGCATCGATAATTTCAGGATTTCCTAAAACCATTCCAACTCTCCAGCCTGCCATATTGAAAGTTTTGCTTAATGAATTCAATTCTAAAGCTACTTCTTTAGCTCCATCCACCTGCAATAAACTCATCGGGTTATCATTCAAAACAAAACTATATGGATTGTCGTTGATTAATAATATGTTGTGTTTTTTAGCAAAAGCAACCAATTTTTCAAATAACGCTAAACTTCCTCTCGCACCTGTTGGCATGTGCGGATAACCCAGCCACATAATTTTTACTTTCGAAAGATCTAATTTTTCTAAAGCTTCAAAATCCGGTTCCCATGCATTTGCTTCTTTCAAATCATAATAAACCGGAACTGCTCCAACCAAATTAGTTACCGAAGTATACGTCGGGTAACCTGGATTCGGAATTAAAACATGATCGCCTTCATTTAAAAAGGCTAACGAAATGTGCATAATTCCCTCTTTCGAACCCATCAAAGGCAAAATCTCGTTATTCGGATTTAACGCAACACCAAATTGATTCTGATAAAAATCTGCCATTCCTTTTCTCAATTCCGGCAATCCCTGATAGCTCTGATAACCATGCCCGTTTTCATCTTGAATTGCCGCGGCAACCGCTTCAATTACTGCTTTCGACGGACTCAAATCAGGGCTTCCAATTCCCATATTGATGATAGATTTTCCTTCAGACATTAGTTGACGAACTTCTCTCAATTTTGAGGAGAAGTAGTATTCTTCAACTGTATCTAATCTTTTTGCTGTTGTAATCATTTTTTATTTGCTTTAGGCTTTAAGCTGTAAGCTTTAGGCTCTTTTTAAACTTTTATTTTTGCTTTAGACAGTAAGCTCTAAGCTTTTTTGGACTTTAAGACTTTCGACTTTCCAACTTTATGACTCGCTACTCAAAGGTTTCGTGTTTTTATATTCTCCCAGAATTTTGAAATATTCTGCCATTATATTTAGTAACGTTTTGGCTTTTGCAAAATCTTCGTATTTCTCAAATGTTACATCTACGAAAAACGAATATTTCCAAGGTGTTTCAATTTTTGGAAGCGATTGAATCTTTGTTAAATTCAGTTTGCAATCGCTCATTACATTTAATACCGCTGCTAAACTTCCTCTTTTGTGATCTAATTCAAATTTGATTGAAGCTCTGTTGATTTCGTTTTCAGGCAAAAATGAATTCTGTTTTTTAATAATCACAAAACGAGTCATGTTGTTTTTGATCGTTTGGATTTCCGGAGCGATGATTTCTAAATCATACATTTCAGATGCTGTTTTACTTGCAATTGCAGCGATTCCGGTTAATTGTTTTTCCTGAATTCTTCTGGCAGTTTCAGCTGTATCTTTATCTTCAACCAATTTGATGTTTGGATACTGTTTCAAAAAATCCATACATTGTAAAATGGCCATTGGATGCGAATGAACTTCTTTTATATCTTCAATTTTCTGACCTTTCAAAGCCATTAAATTTTGGTGAATGCTTAAATAATGCTCTCCAATAATGTGTAAATTGTTCTTGTCAATCAAAGCATAATTCGGAATAATTGGACCTGCAATCGAATTCTCAATCGCCATAACTGCCTGATCCGATTTTCCTGAAAGAAGGCTGTCAATTAATTCTTCAAAAGACAAACACTCATCAATAGCCACATTTTCAGAGAAATACTCCTTCACTACCTGATGATGGAAAGAACCTTTTATACCTTGTATTGCAATTTTAGTTGTCATATATTCAAAAAAAAATCCTGATTTTCATCAGGATTGTATATTAGTTTTATTTGTCTTTTATATTTCTCAAATAACCATAGCACAATCCTCACTTCTACTAAAGAAGAAATAAAAAGAGTTGCTAAAATAAAAACGGTTAGATGCCATTTTGTTTGTGTTATTATTTAAATTCTCTGCGAATGTATAAATTATTTTTAGCGCACCAAAAAAAATAATGCATTTTATGAAACAAAAAAGGATTTCTTAACAAAATCTATTGGTTTTGTAGGATAATTTAATAAATAGGTCTTAAAATGCGATTTAGGCAATTGGTTTTTAGTGAGGTGCTAAGATTCTGAGGTGCTAAGGTGCTAAGAATTTAGATAATTATAATCTAATCGATAGCTCTAAATGTCCTCCCAAACCAATTTCTACTATTTTTTGAAGTGTAGAAAATCTAGCTTCTTTTACATTATTTTCAATCTTGGAAATATAAGATTTTGTTGTTCCTGCTTTTTCTGCTAGTTGTTCCTGAGTCATTCCTTTTTGAAGTCTTGCTTCATGAATCATTGCTCCAATTTTAAAATTTTCATAACCGGCTTCGAGTTCATCCCGTTTTGGCGTTCCTATTTTACCGTAATGTTCTTCTTTAAACTCTTCTAAAGTGGTAATATTTTTACTTTTCGTTTTCATATTCCTTTTTTATTTTTAGTGCTTTTTCAATTTCGATCTTTGGTGTTTTTTGAGTTTTCTTTTGAAATCCATTAGCCAATACAACTAATTTTCCTTCGTCAAAAAAACAAAAGATTCTAAAAATATCGCTTCCTTGTTTTACCCTAATTTCATAAAGTCCATCGGTATTTTCGATATATTTTAAATACGTTTCAGGAACTCTTTCGAATTCCTCAATTAAGTCAATTGTCCAAACAATTTTAGCTCGAACCTTATCTCGTTGTTTTATAAAAAAATCTCTAAAGTAATTATTAAAAAAAATAACAGTTCTAATCTTTTGATTATTACTCATAATAGCAAATATATAAAAGTTGTCCTAAAGTGAAACTATAATTTTTTCTAAATTCCACTTAAGGCTACAATTATACGAAAAAAGCTACATAAAATAGTTTTAAACCAAAAAAAAGCAGCTATCATTACAATAACTGCTTTCTATAAATTAAAGAATAAATCTCTCCTCTTTACTCTATTATCTTTCTTCTAAAAGAAAATTAAGACCCACACATCTCACAATCCTCAGGACCTGCAGCTTGTGCTTTAAGCAACATCGCTTTATATTCCTCAATATTGATCTCTTCAGTTTCTGCAACTAAAGCTGGAGCTGTTTCTTCTTTTTTATCGTTGTTTAATGTGAATTTAATCGCATCAACTGCTGATTTGGTTCTCAAGTAATACATTCCTGTTTTCAAACCAGACTGCCAAGCGTAGAAGTGCATTGACGTTAGTTTAGAATAGTTGGCATCTTGCATGAACAAGTTCAAAGATTGTGATTGGTCAATGAAATAACCTCTTTGACGAGACATATCGATAATATCTTTCATCGACATTTCCCAAACTGTTTTGTATAATTCTTTTAAATCTTGTGGAATCACATCAATATTTTGAACAGATCCGTTATGACGCATGATTTCTTGTTTCAAAGTCTCATTCCATAAACCTCTTTCTACTAAATCATGAAGTAAGTGTTTGTTTACTACAATGAATTCTCCAGACAATACACGACGTGTGTAAATGTTTGATGTATATGGTTCAAATGCTTCGTTGTTTCCAAGAATTTGAGAAGTCGAAGCAGTTGGCATTGGAGCAACTAACAATGAGTTACGAACTCCGTGCTCTACAACTTCTTTTCTTAATGAAGCCCAGTCCCAACGACCAGATAATTCTTCATCTTTCATTCCCCACATGTTGTATTGGAATTCTCCTTTAGACATTGGAGAACCTTCAAATGTAGAATATGGTCCTTCTTCTTTCGCCATTTCCATAGAAGCGGTTACAGCTGCGAAGTATAAAGTTTCGAAAATTTCCTGATTTAATACTTTAGCTTCATCACTTGTAAACGGTAAACGCAACATGATAAAAGCATCTGCCAAACCTTGTACTCCCAATCCAACCGGACGGTGACGTAAGTTTGAGTTTTCAGCTTCTTTAACCGGGTAATAGTTTCTGTCGATTACTTTGTTCAAGTTACGCGTTACACGTTTTGTAACATTGTAAAGTGCCTGGTGATCGAATTTTCCGTTTTCAATAAACATTGGCAACGAAATAGAAGCCAGGTTACAAACCGCAATTTCATCTTTAGAAGTAAACTCCATAATCTCAGTACACAAGTTAGAAGAACGAATTGTTCCTAAATTCTTGTGGTTCGATTTACGGTTTGCTGCATCTTTGTACAACATATAAGGTGTTCCTGTTTCGATTTGTGATTCAAGGATTTTCTCCCATAATTCACGTGCACGAATGGTTTTTCTACCTTTTCCTCTAAATTCATAATCCAAATACATCGTTTCGAATTCTTCTCCGTAAACATCGTATAATCCAGGACATTCATTCGGACACATTAATGTCCAACTAGCATCTTCCTGTACACGTTTCATGAATAAATCTGAAGTCCACATGGCGAAGAATAAATCTCTTGCACGCATTTCTTCTTTTCCTGTATTTTTCTTCAAATCCAAAAACTCAAAGATATCAGCATGCCAGGTTTCGATGTAAATCGCAAAACTTCCTTTACGTTTTCCACCACCCTGATCTACGTAACGAGCCGTATCGTTGAAAACTCTCAACATTGGTACGATTCCGTTTGAAGTTCCGTTTGTACCACGAATATAAGATCCTGTCGCACGAACGTTATGAATAGAAAGACCAATTCCTCCAGCTGATTGCGAGATTTTAGCCGTTTGTTTTAAAGTATCGTAAATTCCGTCAATACTATCATCCTGCATTGCCAAAAGGAAACAAGAAGACATTTGAGGTTTTGGAGTCCCTGCATTAAACAACGTTGGCGTTGCATGCGTGAAGAACTTTTTAGACATTAAATCGTACGTTTCAATAACCGATTGTAAATCGTCTAAGTGAATACCAACAGAAACACGCATCAACATATGTTGTGGTCTTTCTACGATTTTTCCGTTTATTTTAAGTAAGTATGAACGCTCTAAAGTTTTGAAACCAAAGTAATCGTAATTGAAATCTCTTGTGTAAATAATATGAGAATCTAAAAACGCAGCGTTTTCCTGAATCACTTTAAATACTTCATCTGAAAGTAATGGTGCTTCTTGTCCATTTCTTGGATTTACGTAGTGATACATATCTTTCATCGTTTCTGAGAAAGATTTTTTAGTATTTGAATGTAGGTTCGAAATTGCCACACGCGCTGCTAATTGTGCATAATCAGGATGCGCAATAGTCATAGAAGCCGCCGTTTCTGCCGCAAGATTATCCAGTTCAGAAGTAGAAACCCCATCATACAATCCCTCGATAACTCTCATGGCTACCTTAACAGGATCTACAAGCTCATTTAAGCCGTAACACAATTTTTTGATTCTTTCTGTAATCTTATCAAACATTACGGGCTCTCTGTGGCCATCTCTTTTTACTACATACATAAGCTTACTATTTATTAGTTATTGAAAAAATGAAAGACACTAGAAAACGAATTCCAGCCCTTAAACATTGCGTGTTTTTAAATTATTTTTTGAGAATTATCGAATCCTCAATAGTCGTCTGCTTCCGACCTATGAAATAGATCGAAAATGCAAAAAATTGTTACTGAATCTACGATTTGGGAAAGAGATTCAATCTTAAAAAAATGATTTTATTCTTTTAGCGTTTTTGGAGTCGCTAAAATATTTTGTTGTCTAGAAATCTGCGTCAAATGAAATTTTCTGAGCATCGCTGTCTGTGTTCATAACACCTGATTTTTGATACTCGGCAACACGTTTTTCAAAGAAATTAGTTTTTCCCTGAAGAGAAATCATATCCATGAAATCAAACGGATTCGCTGATCCATAAACACGATCACAACCTAATTCTACTAACAATCTGTCTGCAACAAATTCTAAGTATTGCGTCATTAAAGTCGCATTCATTCCAATTAAACTTACCGGTAGCGATTCTGTTACAAATTCTCTTTCGATATCTAAAGCATCAACGATGATTTCTTTAATTCTGTCTTTTGGTACTTTGTTAATCAAATGATGATTATGCAAGTGCACTGCAAAATCACAGTGTACACCTTCGTCACGAGAAATCAACTCGTTAGAGAAAGTTAAACCTGGCATTAAACCACGTTTTTTCAACCAATAAATAGAACAAAAAGCACCAGAGAAGAATATACCTTCAACTGCAGCAAAAGCAATTAGTCTTTCAGCAAATGAATCTGACTCGATCCATTTTAAAGCCCAGTCTGCTTTTTTCTTAATTGCAGGAAAAACTTCCAATGCATTGAATAACTCTGCTTTTTCAGCTTCATCTTTTACATAAGTATCAATCAATAATGAATAGGTTTCACTATGAATGTTCTCCATCATGATTTGGAAACCATAGAAAAACTTCGCTTCAGCATATTGTACCTCATTTACAAAATTCTCAGCAAGGTTTTCATTTACGATTCCATCAGATGCAGCAAAAAACGCTAAAATATGTTTAATGAAATATCTTTCGTCATCACTTAATTTATTATTCCAGTCTGTCAAATCCTGGTGTAAGTCGATTTCTTCCGCAGTCCAAAAACTAGCTTCCATCTTTTTGTACCATTCCCAAATATCATGATGTTTGATAGGAAAAATAACGAAACGATTTTTATTTTCTTGTAATATTGGCTCGACTTGTGACATGACTGTTTTATTTAATTTTTATGCTGAATTTTTACTTATTCAGAACGATTACAAAGATTGTCATTTGTAGCCAAAAATGAAAGCCAAACTTATTCACAATTCGATGTAGTTTTTAACAACGCCTAAAAAATGAGATACTTTTCAGACAATATTTAAATATTTGTAAATGAGCTATTTAATATAGTCATTTACCGCTAAAGCCCCTGTAAAATATAGACTTTTTGGAATAATAAGCAAGAAATTCTAATTGTTTTTAAAAAGTTTTTTTTGAGTTAAAACTTTATTTTTTGAGTTAAAATATATCCTCTTAAAGCGGTAACTATAGCCCTTTAATTATTTCGAATTTTTAAGCTCTTCGGCTACTTTTTCAAGTTCCAAATACCAGTCTTCACCAAAACGGCGAATCAAAGCTTCTTTGACAAATTTATAAACCGGAACTTCCAATTCTTTTCCTAAAGAACAGGCATCATCGCAAATATCCCATTTGTCGTAATTCACCGCGGCAAATTCGGTAAAGTCTTTCACACGGATTGGGTATAAATGACAAGAAACGGGTTTTTTCCAATCTACGATTCCCTGATTGTAAGCTTGCTCGATTCCGCAAAGGGCCGTTTTTCCGTCAAAAATAACGTAAGCACAATCTTTTTCATCTATTAATGGTGTTTCAAGATCACCATCAGTTCCTTTTACCCAGGTTCCCTGCGCTTCGATCGCAGCGATTCCTTCTTTTCGTAAAAATGGTTTTACTTTCGGGTAAATTTCTTCCAGAATTTTAGTTTCAGCTTCACTCAAAGGCGCACCGGCATCTCCGTCAACACAGCAGGCTCCTTTACAAGCTGACAAGTTGCACACAAATTCTTTTTCAAGAATATCTTCTGAAATAATGGTTTTCCCTAATTGAAACATGATAATAAAGTACTGTAATTTATAAAGTGCAAAGATAGTCAAAGAAAGCAGATGAAATGAGATTAAATTTCACTGCATTACGTGGTAATATTTTTACCACAGAGTGACACAAAGATTTTTCACAGAGTTTCGCAAAGAAATTGTACCACAGAGATTCGCAGAGTTTTTCACAGAGCAGCGCGAAGTTTAAGTTCACGAAATTTGAGATTAACTTATTGAAATCTTTGTGTAACTCTGTGAAAAGCTTTGTGTCACTCTGTGGTAAAAAACAATTAACCTTTGCGAATCTCCGTGGTACAAATGACCATTTGTTACAAATATCACTTTTTTAACACTATAAACGTGTTTTTATAACAATAATGCATTGTATTCAAAAAACACCTATCTTTATTATCTACCTTTGCAAAAATTTTAAACCCTTAAAATCAAACTAATATGTTAGAAATCGACTTTAAAGAAATTATTACTGTTGGAATGGTGCTTTTTGCTGTAATTGATATTGTAGGATCTATTCCAATTATTGTCAATTTACGAGCAAAAGTGGGACACATTGAATCGGAAAAAGCTTCAATCGTTGCCGGAATGATTATGATTGTTTTTCTTTTTGTCGGCGAAGGTTTGCTTAATCTTATTGGAATCGATGTGCATTCGTTTGCCGTTGCAGGATCTTTTGTATTATTCTTTTTAGCATTGGAAATGATTTTAGGTATCCGAATTTATCGCGATGAAGAACCTGGATCAGCTTCTATTGTTCCATTGGCTTTTCCTCTTATCGCCGGAGCAGGAACAATGACGACTTTACTTTCACTTCGATCTCAATTTCATACGATAAATATTATCATAGCAATATTGTTGAATATTATCTTGGTATACATTGTTTTGAAATCATCCAAAAAAATAGAAAATTTATTAGGAGAAAACGGACTTGGAGTAGTACGCAAGACATTTGGAGTCATACTTTTAGCAATTGCTGTTAAATTATTCGCTGCTAATGTTAAAGGTTTGTTCGTCTAACGGATATTTTTATAAATTTACCCCATAAAATTTCTAAAATAGAACTTTTAACATATTTACAATATGCATAGAGTTTTAGTTTAATTTTTAGACAAACAAACAACCATTATGAAAATCTTTACTTCAATCTTAGTGCTTTTAGCATTAGCCTTAATTGTTTTTAATATTACGCAATTAGACTTTAAAAATCCTTTTCAGGGAGATAGTGGTGTAGCGCTTATTGGAATCGCAGCAGCATTTTGCGCAGTATTGATTCTTTTGATTTTTAGAATTTCAAAAAGAATTGAAGAAAAAATGCACGATAACAGATAATTATGTTTGACGTTCTCATTATTGGCGGAGGCGTTTCAGGCATGTCTTGTGCTCTCGTTTTAGGTTCTGCCAAAAACAAAACTTTTGTTACCGATAAAAAAATCGGAATTTTTACCCATCAAAAGAATTCTTCACTGCAGGAAGCGATCTTCTATAACGCATACGGAATAACTCCTGGTAAATTAGGATCTGAATTACTTGTAGAAAGTACACAGGATCTGGCCATGACTTATCCTCACATTACTCAGATTCCAAACGAGAAAGTAGTCAAAATTGAAGGTACTTATCCTGAATTTACTGTGACTACAAATAAAAATTCATACAAAACTAAAAGTATTGTTATCGGAATTGGTTCTGCCAATACTTTCGACATTGAAGGTTTAATGCAGTATATTGAACCGCACAAAAAAGCACTTCCCGAAAAACAACGCATTCAGCTTAAAAACGACGATCATAAAGTGACCGATGGTATTTATGTTATTGGAACTTTAGCCGGCTGGAGAAGCCAATTAGCTATCGCTGCAGGAAGCGGTGCTGCTGTTGCTACAGATATTCTGACTTTATGGAATAACGGCATACAGACGCATGCTCATGACAGTATTCGATAAAATTTAAAACATAAGTTTTTATATAATTAAACCATTAAGAGATTAAGAAAAATTAAGACTTTGCGCTTAATAGACTTAATCTCTTAATGGTTTATTTTTTTTATTTCTTACTTATTATTTTACTGAAACAATCTCAGTTACTTTAATATGTTTTTCATCTTCTGTTTTCCAGATTTCTCCTTTTACAGAAACATTATCTCCAATTTTTAATTGTTTGTAATTTTCAGGACCGCCAACATTTACAATACTGATTGTTGCGAAATACACTTCTTTGGCAGCTGTAGAAATTTTAGCTGTATAACCATCTTTTCCAGCTTCTATTGAATCTACTTTTCCGGTAACTGTATTAGAACTGCTATCTTTCATAGTTTTACAAGAAATTACAAAAGTCATTAAAACGAATAGAAAGCTTAATTTTTTTTAGATTTTTCATATTATATATTTAACCACAAATCTCGCACTATATCAGCTAAGATTCGTTACATTATATTTTAATAAATTATTATTATTTATTGTAATTGAATGCAGCTTCCCGCAATAACTTTTAAATTTTCATCAAATTGTTTCCAAACTCTGATGTACCGAAGAACACCATTTATAGGATTACTATCCAATGATCCTCTCAATGAAACTGTAACTGCAACTACAGCCGTATCACCAATAAGATTTATAGTTTGATCTGCCGCTTCGAGGGCATCAATTTTCATTCTTCCTGAACGATAAGTAGCCAAATCAAATTCTTTTGTAATCGTATTTCCATCAGGTAAATTAAAAAGCAAATCGTCGTGGAGGATTTTTTCTAAAAACAAAACATCAGCATTTTTAATAGCTGTCAAAAGTTCAATTTCAGCAGTTACAACGGCTTCTATTTTCATATTAAAAAGTTTTGAGCGTTATTTTTTCGGATTCTGAACTGCCTTAATCATGGCATCTTCTTTCAAAATCACATCGTAGTAATATATTTCACCATACAATTGTCTGGCAAATTCAGCAGTAATATAACGATTCACTAAAGGTTTGGTTTTGTCTAATTTCAAATCCAGACCCGTCATGAAAATATAGTTTTTGAATTTCTTGAAATAAACATCCGAGTTTTTCATTTCGGCCAGGAACTCATTAAACTTAAGTCCGGCAAAAGCTTTTCGGTTTTTATCCAATTCTTCAAAAACAAAATGTCCGACTACTCCGGTTTGAAGCAAATAACCAACATTTTCATTTCCGTGCTCTGCTTCCATCGGAACAAAAACATCGGGAACAATTCCACCGCCCCCATATACAATTTTACCTTTTGGCGTTTTAAACTTTAACGAATCGGCTACTTTTATACTGTCTTTAGCATAAAGTTCGCCTGATTTTATACGAGATTCTGATTCTTTAAAATATTCTTCGTTTCCTTTTTTATACGGTTTTTGAATTGATCTTCCGGTTGGTGTGTAATATCTTGCCACCGTTAAACGTACAGCAGATCCGTCATTGAAATCCATTTCGCGTTGCACTAAACCTTTTCCGAAAGAACGGCGCCCCACAATAATTCCACGATCATTATCTTGTAATGCTCCTGCCAAAATTTCACTTGCAGAGGCACTGTTTTCATTAATCAAAACATACACTTTTCCGGTTTCAAAACTTCCGGCTTTTGTGGCGTATGTTTTCTCTGTTGTTCCGTTTTTATTTTTAGTAAAAACGATCAATTGTTTGTCTTTCAAAAATTCATCGGCAATAGCAACCGCTTCTTCCATATAACCACCGCCGTTATCACGAAGATCGATTACAAGCGACTGAATCCCGCTTTGTTTTAATCTTGTTAAACCGGTTTTGAATTCATTAAAAGTAGTCTCGGCAAAACGATTTATTTTGATGTAACCGACATTATTTCCAAGTAATAAAGAAGCATCAACGCTTTTTATCGGAATAACATCTCTTTTTACTTTAAACTTCAGTTTCTTTTGTTCCGATTTTCTAAAAACGGTTAATTCAATTTCAGAACCCTGCAATCCTTTCAACTTCGAAAACAAACTATCTGAAGGCAATTTCCGTCCATATAATTTCGTTTTTCCGGCAAATAAAATTCGGTCTCCTGATTTTATTCCGGCTTTCGCCGAAGGGCCATTTTCGATTGGTTTTATGATCGCAACCGAATCTTTATACATATAAAAATTGATTCCGATTCCAACAAAATCACCTTTCATGCTTTCTGCCACTTCAGCCTGTTCGCTTGGTGGAATATAAACAGAGTGCGGATCTAATTTGGATAAGATATTATCAACTGTCAGGTTTACAATTGAATCTGTATTGATACTGTCGACATATTCATTATTGATAAAATCAATCAGTTTATTGAGTTTTGTTTTGGAGTAATTTTTAGCCAAAAGTCCGTCATCAACGGGAGCGTTCATTAGGCTTCCGAGGACAGTTCCGAGAGCAAAAGTCGCTCCGATTACGATTGGCAAATATTTCGAATTAAATTTCATTTACTCTTCTAAAACAGGAAGATGTTCAACTTCTACACCTGCTTTTAATAAAAATTGAATTCCGGCATCGTCGCGATATCCATTTTGATAAACCACTCTCTTTATCCCGGATTGATGTATCAATTTGCTACATTCTTTACAGGGTGAAAGTGTAATATATAAAGTAGCACCTTCACAAGATTGTGTTGATCGGGCTACTTTTAGGATTGCATTTGCTTCGGCATGGAGAACTTCCCAACGGGTTAATCCTTCGTCGTCTTCGCAGCAATTTTCAAATCCGGATGGTGTACCGTTGTATCCATCAGAAATAATCATACGGTCTTTTACGATAATGGCGCCAACCTGTTTACGTTTGCAATAAGAAAGCGAACCCCATTCTCTTGCAATACGAAGGTACGCTTTATCGTACTTATTTATTTTTTTTAAATCCATTTATTTTATCTGTTCCAAATTGGGCTTTCAATAATCATCGGAATCACAACTCCGATAATGAAAGCCGACATTACAAGTGCCCAATCGCGTTTTGAAAAACGAAATACGGTCTGCACAATATAGGAAAGTATCAATACTACAAAAACAACAATTAACTGCGCTGCTTCAATTCCTAATGCAAATTCGCCTAAAGGTAATAATTTTGAGCTTGGCGACCCTCCTAAAATAGTCTTAAAATAATTAGAAAAACCAAGTCCGTGTATAATTCCAAAAAACAGGGTTACCATAAAAATTAAATTCACACCTTCATTTTTAGTTGCTTTTCCTGCAGTAAAAAGATGAAAAATTGCTGTTATCAAGATCGTAATTGGAATTAAAAACTCTACAATATTTACTTTAATAGCAATGATTCCAAAAACAGAAAGCAACAAAGCCAGAGTGTGACCGATCGTAAAAAGTGAAACCAAAAGCAAAATTCGTTTCCAGTCTTTAAACAAATACGGGATAGTTAAGGCAATTAAAAAAAGAACGTGATCGTAGGCGTGGATATCTAAAACGTGCTTTAATCCTATCTGAAAATAAATCCAAAATTCTGACATAGGGGTAATGGTATTAATTGATTAAGGGGATGTAAACTTACGATTTATTTTGAAAAGTAAAGAAACCGTACTATTAAAACAACGCAGAAAAATAAGTTAAATTTTATGAGAAATTTAAAATGTTAAATTAAAATAAGATTTATCTTTGTTCTATATAAAACCCTATTAATTATGCCATTTTCAGAATTATTTGATAACGAATTCAAACAAAGAAACAGAGGTCATTTCTCTGCAATTGTGCGTGTAGCTTATGCTGACGGAAAAATTAATGACGAGGAAAAATCGTTTTTAGACAAACTAGCTTCAAGATTAGAAATTTCAGAAGAAGAATATACAGAAATACTTAAAGATCCTTGGCAACATTCTATAAACCCTCCTTATTTATATGCACAGCGTTTAGAGCGTTTGTATGACTTAGCGAGAATGGTTCACGTTGACCACCATTTAGGAGACCAACAAGAAGTTATGTTGACCCGTATGGGATTAGCTCTAGGATTTACGCCAGGAAACGTAAATTATATTATTAGAAAGGCGTTGTCTTTAGTGGACAAAAAAGTAGATTTGGATACATTCCTTTTCGAAATGGAAAATATGAATAAATAGTAAACAGTGTTCACTTTTTTAGTATTCAGTTTCGAACTGAGACAAAAAATTGAAATCGAGACTTAAAACAAAACCCGATAATACTATTATTATCGGGTTTGTCTTTTATAGTTCCGAGTGAGACTGAATACTCAAAAAACTGACCACTGCTAACTAATTGCTTCTGCCATAAATTCTTCAGCTTTCTCTACCATATTATAACTTCCGCAGAAAAACGGAACTCTTTGGTGCAATTCAGTTGGCTGGATTTCCATAATTCTTCCAAAACCATCTGTTGCTTTTCCTCCTGCCTGCTCTGCAATAAAAGCCATCGGATTACATTCATATAACAAACGTAGTTTTCCTTTTGGTGCTTTTGAGCTTGTCGGGTATAAATAAATACCGCCTTTAATCATATTTCGGTGAAAATCTGAGACCAAACTTCCAATATATCTTGAAGTATAAGGTCTGTCTTCTTCTTCACGCTGACAATATTTGATGTAATTTTTCACTCCTTGCGGAAAATGAACATAATTTCCTTCGTTTACCGAATAGATATTTCCGTCTTTCGGATATTTCATATTTGGATGTGAAAGATAGAATGTACCGATTGCCGGATTCAAAGTAAAACCATTCACACCATGTCCGGTTGTATAAACCAGCATTGTTGATGTTCCGTAAATTACATATCCTGCTGCTACCTGATTGATTCCCGGTTGTAAAAAATCCTCGCTTGTTACCGGAGTTCCAATTGGTGTAATTCTTCTAAAAACAGAAAAAATAGTTCCTACTGAAACATTAACATCAATGTTTGAAGATCCGTCAAGCGGATCCATTAAGATCACGTACTTATTATTATGACTGTTGTCGCTCCCCTGAACAGTTATAAAATCGTCGTTTTCTTCTGAAGCAATACCACAGACAATCTCGCGGTTTATTAACGTCTGGATAAATACTTCGTTTGCATAGACATCTAATTTTTGCTGGTCTTCGCCCTGAATATTTTGTTCGCCTGCGGCTCCAATAATATCGACTAATCCAGCCTGATTTACTTTATAGTTGACAACCTTTGCCGCCAAACGTATAGAGTTGATAATTCGGGAAAGCTCCCCCGACGAATACTGAAATGCTTTTTGGTTCTCAATAATAAACTCTCCCAGTGTTTTATTGCGTTCTTCCATTGCTATATCGTTATAGTTTTAATTTTAAGTCACAAATATCGCTTATTTTGTGAGAATGATTTAAAAATTATTTTGTTAGTTTGCTACTATTGTATATTTGCTAATTAAATGGAGAAAGAACGTTGTAATAACAAAAAAATTTGGTTAATAAATACATATTAATAAGAATACACGAAAATTGCATATCATAAAAAGCTTCTGAAAATAAGGTGCTTTCAAAATCAAAAAGGGAGCTAAAAATAGAATGCTAAAAATAAATTTGAAATAAATATGAATATTAGAAAAGGAAATCCTGAGGATATGAAATCAGTTTTAGGATTGATACAGGAGTTGGCAATATTCGAAAAAGAACCTGAAGCTGTCGTAATAACCGAAGCCGATTTAGTACGCGATGGTTTTGGTGAAAAACCATTATTTCATGTCTTTGTTGCAGAGATTGACAATAATGAACAACAGAAAGAAATTGTTGGAATCGCACTGTATTATTATCGTTACTCAACCTGGAAAGGAAAAACAATACATCTTGAAGATTTAATTGTGAAAGAAAAAATGCGCGGTACAGGATTAGGTTCTGCACTTTATGCTGAAATCATGAAACAAGGAAAAAGAGATAATGTGAGAAGAATTGAATGGAATGTTTTAGACTGGAATACACCGGCCGTTAACTTTTACAAGAATTCAGGCGCGCGAATTCTTGATGGCTGGCAAGTCGTTCAAATGGATGAAGCAGGAATTAATTCATTTTTGGAAAAATTATAAAAATTAGTTTGCCACGAATTTCACGAATTCACACGAATTAATTAACAAAAAAATCACTGAACTGTGGCATAAAAAAGACGCATTGATGTGCGTCTCTACAATCCCATTCAATTGGAATTTGGAATTTAAAAAATTGGAATTTTATAAAAAAATAGCAGCATATACAAAATGAGAGTATTTAAATTTGGAGGAGCATCAGTAAAAGATGCAGATGGAATTAAAAACGTTTATGACGTTTTGCAAAAAGTAGGTTACGAAGATGTGATTTTGGTCGTTTCGGCGATGGGAAAAACAACAAATGCTCTTGAGGTTGTGATCAAGAATTATTTTGATAAATCGCCAGAGTTGAATTCATCTGTACAGGAAATTAAGAAATATCACAATCAAATATTATTAGATTTATTTGAGGATGAAAAACACGCTGTTTTTGCAGCTGTAAAGGATCAATTCACAGAATTAGAATATTTTTTAGCGCATAATAAATCTCCAAATTACAATTTTGTTTACGATCAGATTGTGAGTTTTGGAGAGTTGATTTCGACTACAATTTTAAGTCATTTCATGAATTTCATGGGAATTAAAACGCAATGGCTTGATGTTCGTAACTTCATTAAAACCAATGCAAACTATCGTGATGCTGAAGTTGACTGGGAAACTACACAACAACTTATCAGCAAAAATGTGCCAAGAAAACAATTAAATATCACACAAGGATTTTTAGGTGCAGATGAAAACAATTTCACAACCACTTTAGGCCGTGAAGGTTCTGATTATACTGCAGGAATTTTTGCTTATTGCTTAAATGCCGAAAGTGTAACAATCTGGAAAGACGTTCCCGGAGTTATGAATGCGGATCCACGTTATTTTGAAAATGCGAGTTTGTTGAATCAGATTTCTTATCGTGAAGCAATCGAATTAGCATTTTACGGAGCGACAGTAATTCACCCAAAAACATTACAACCTTTACAGAAAAAAGAAATTCCTTTGTATGTAAAATCGTTTATCAACCCATTATTAAAAGGAACTTGTGTTTCTAAAGGTGTTGATCTTGAGCCACAATATCCTTGTTTTATCGTAAAAAGAGAACAGCTTTTGATTTCGCTTTCTTCAATTGATTTTTCTTTTATCATGGAAGAAAACATAAGTGAGATTTTTGGTTTATTCCACGAATTCAAAATCAAAGTAAATTTAATTCAGAATTCTGCGATTAGTTTTTCTGTTTGTGTAGAAGATAAATTTGGAAATTTCAATGAATTGAATGCCATTCTTTCTAAAAAATTCAAAGTAGATTTTAATGAAAATGTGACTTTGTACACGATTCGCCATTTTACAGAACAAGCTGCACAAACCGTTGAAGAGAATAAAGAGGTTTTATTGAAACAAGTGAGTAGAGAAACAATGCAGATTGTGACTAAAGAACTCAATTAATATTGCTTTATAAAAGGTAATTATTTCAATTCAAATATATTTATAGAAAGGCTTCACGAATCGTGAAGCCTTTTTTTGAATCTTAACGTGCCCTGTTATTCTCAGTCTGCTCAATTTCTGACTTCTTATAATTTGTTTTCTTCGAATTTCCAAAACTATAGGTTGCCATAAGTCTAAAGTAGTTTGTTGTATAGGTTCTATGATAATATATCTGAGTTTGCCCAACATTATAATCTCCGGAAACCATAAAGTCATCAAAAATATCATTTGCGGTAAAATTCAATTTTAAGGCATCTTTAAAAAAGTTTCTTTCGATTCCTACTGTTATTGTTGAACGGCTGTTATCACTTCCCAAACCATAACTTCTGTCTCCCAAATACCAGGCAAGCACCTGCAGCTTAAAAAGATTCGGAATCGCAAATGTATTATTCGAGTACAAATAAATCTGAGGTTTCACCGGACCCAATTCAAACTCATAAAAATCATCTACGGATTTGGTCAAATTCATGCTTACTGTATTAGTAGAATTCCACCATTTTACATTAAAAGATCTTGAAAGTGAAGTGAAAAACACATGCCCTTTATCAAGATTTAACGATCGTAAAATATAACTGTTTGGAGTATCTCCCCGCAAAGCAGCTCCAGAAATAGGGTCAATTTTATACGTGTAACCTATTTTAAAATCAAACTTTTTATACATTGTGCCAATTTCAAATGCATGAATTTTTTCCGGAAGCAAATCAGGATTTCCTTCGATGGTTGTAAATGGATCCTGATAAATAACATACGGATTTAGGGCTTGGTATCTTGGCCTTGTAATTCTTGAGACGTACGAAAAATGAGCTTTCCAATCTTCAGAAAAATTCATGTTTAAAAGTACGTTGGGAAAAAGATTTCCATAGCTTTTCTCAAATTTTTGAACCCCATTTGCATTCGTATACAAATTATATTTGGTCCACTCACCTCTTGCTCCTATAGAAAAATCAAACTTGTCACCAATTGAACTTCCGTAGTTAAAATAGGCCGCACCAATACGCTCCTGATATTTAAAATCACTAGATAGTTCGTCATCAAACTCAAAGTTCATATCAGCTGCGTCTGCAATCAAAAAATCTGTAGCTGATTTTATGGTCGCATAACTATACTTAGCTCCCGTTTCTAGTCTGCTGTCTTCTTTAATTTTTTTCGAATAATCGACCTGAGTCGCTACTATTTTTATGGTATTGCCAACATTATTCTTAAGATACTTTTGCGTATTAACCTCATTTACCAAACCATTTTCATCAATAAAATCTCTGACGGTTCCGTTATAATTGGAATATTGCGATCCTATAAATAATGATGACCCTTTTTTATCCGTTATTGCATTATAATTTAAATTCACAAACTGATTCAGCAGAACGTCATTTTTATCAATATCAGTCGCATAAAAACTATTCCCTGAATTATTTTCGATTGCATTTCGGCTTTCAACAACTCCACCCAAATCTTCAATATTACCGCTAAAGGCAAGTGAAATGTAATTCTTTTCAGAAAATGTATATTGAACTCCAAATCCGAAATTAGAATAATTATTAAACTGACGCTTCCAATCTGTGGTCAATTCTGATTTCATAAATTCTTCGGGGTTTGGCCGGGTTCTGGTCGTGTACAAGAGTTCTCTCCCCTTTCCTAATTGCAAGCCATAATTGGTTATAAAAGAAAAATTTCCTTTTGTGTAATTAAAATCAAGCAGTGTATTGGTACTTGTCCCTGCAAAATCAGAAACTGTTACTTGCTGAGTTGCCGTTCCCATAATTCCATTTTCAATATTTTTTTTGGTAATAATATTAATTACCGCTTTTCCCTCGGCATCATACTTTGAGGAAGGATTTGGAATCAATTCAATTTTAGAAATTTGAGAAATCGGAATTGCAGCAAACCTTTCGTAGTTAATCAATATTCCGTTAAGGTAAATGATCGCTTCTCCTTTTCCCAGTACACTAATTTGCCCTTCCGCAACAGTTACGTTTGGAACCCTGCTTAATAATTCATTTACAGAACTACTGGTCGAAAGCAGTGTGTTGACCACATTTACTTCGATCGTTCCGTTTGAAGAATACTTTACTAACTGGGTCTGTTTTTTAATGACAACCTCATTCAACTCATTATTCTTGACGACAATCTTATCTGAAGTAGTTTGTGCTGTCTGTGCCTTTACTCCTGTCGAATACAAGAGGAGACTGTAAATAGAGAAAAAAATTGAAACTTTGAATTTCATAAATTTTAGCGATTATAAATTTGACTTTTATGAGACAAAAGTCAATCGAAAATCGCTAAATGAAGTCGCCGAAAAAGGAATCAGGAGTACGGATTTATAAATCAATACTCTGTTTAATCGTTATAAAACCTGCAATTGGTAGTTTAAAGGTGTTTTTCCGGTATGTTTTTTAAACGCAGCAAAAAAAGCTGATTTAGAATTAAAACCTACATCATAACCTACAGCTTCTAAAGTAAATTTATCACTTGATTTTATAATTTCGCAGGCTTCGTTTATTCTGAACTCGTTGATAAAACTCGTAAAATTCTTTCCCAGATTATTATTTAAAAACTGTGAGAGTTGGTGGCTTGAAATGTTTACTTCCTTAGCCAAATCCTGTAAAGTTAAATTAGAGTTTTTAAACAGTTCTTTCTCAATCATTACATTTTCCAATTTCTGAGATAAAATTGCTGCTTCTGTCGGATCTATTTTCTTTCCAGAATATTTCTGATTATTCAAAAGAAACAAATCGTCTGTCTTTTTTCGGTATAAAAGAATCGAAATAATTAAGTACAAAATAAAAGAAAAAACGACTGCACCACTGATATAAGTTGCACCCGGAGCTCCCATTATGGATAGAAAATAAAAAAGAAATAATAAAAAATTCCCTAGAAAAAGCATTCCAAACCAGGTTTCTGCCGGAGTTGCTTTGTGCTTTCTGCTTATGATTTTTACCAATATATCTTTGATTACAAAACCTGAAAAAACAATGTAAACAAACCATTGAAAATAAATAATTCTTATAAAATAAAAGCGCCAGAGTTTTGGGTACTCTTCATACGGAAATATAACACCTACAGTAATAATAAGAATCGCCCAGAAGAAAAATGTAAGTTTCCAGGATTTCGGCATTATATTGATTTCTTCAATTGCCGATTTAAGAAAATAATACAAACAAGGGCCAATAAAAAAGCAAGCCGTAAGCCCAAATTGTAAATACATTTTTGGCAAACCCGAATCAAAATACACAAATACAGATTTCCCGATTCGTATGCTTAGGGCGAATAAAAGTGCTCCAAGGAAATAATTGGTCAGGTACTTTTTCTTTGTAAAGAAGAAGAAATAAACGCCTAAAATAATTCCGTTAAAAACTCCCAAAGCACTAAAAAAGAATAAAAGCTCCTTTCCTGTATCCATGATTTAAGTTTATTTTATCCCGACAAAGCTAAAAAAAATTACGGCTATTGGTGTTTTTTATTCGCTTTCAAATCTTTAATTATCTTTTTCAGATCTTTTATTCGTTTTTCGTATTGTTCAATTATAGTATCTGATATTTGAATATTACTACCAGAAGAAGATACTTCTTTTTGATTCGTTTCTATATTCAATAAATCTTCCGGGGTTACATCAAAAATCTTGCAGATTTTAAACATATGATTTGCCCACGAACCACTTTCCCCACTTTCCATTCTGGCATAAGCCGATTGCGATATATGGAGATAATCTGCCGCTTCTTCTTGCGACATATTTTTATTTTTTCTCAGTAATTTGAGTTTATTCCCTATCAGAATATTCATAATTCACATTATTTTCCATTCAAAACAATAGAGGACACTTTAATAAATATATACTCACAAAAAACAACTTATTTTTAAAAGAAAAAAAACAACAAATAACATAATTACCCGATAATCGCATAATACAAGCGTTTACAAAACTGTAATTTAGCCTGATAAGAAAACTTTATATGTTAAATAACGAACCCGAAAATCAGGACAAATGGCAAAACGATCCGGACAACTGGATCTGGGGATTTTTTTATTATAACCCTGAAGATAGCCGGTTATTTCCACCTAAACGAATTAAACAATTAGGATGGACGATAAATTTCGCCAATCCAAATGCTGTCTTTTTAGTCATCGTCTTAATTGCCATCGCTTTTATTTTTTCATAAATGTCAAATTAGTAAGCCACTGTCATTCCTGAAAACATGAAATTACATCTTTTAAAATATAGTGTTGCAATTCTTTTCTGCGCCTACTTAGCTTACTTTTTTTACCACTCCTGTCACGATACAAATAATATTAAAATGATAATTTCAATTATTCTGACGGTTTCATTTTTTATTTTAATGATAAATCAAATAAGGAATACCAGATAATTTTTGGTCTGGCATTTTCATTTTTACAAATAGTATTTCTTTCTAAAGAGCGAAACTCTACATCCAAAATTTCCCAATTATAAATACTACTTTTGGCTTTTTAGAGTTAAAGTATTTATGTTAAAAAAATTACTGTTTTTAACGATTATCCTCTGGTTTTCTGGACTTCATGCCCAGGAAACAGAATCAGCGTATAAAACTAAAAAAGTAATAGCAACGCGCGATACCATTCACCTCGAAGAATTCAGTATTAATTCGAGTTTTTTTCAGCTTTTAAATACCAAAAACGAGCCCATCGATTCCACCTTTTATAAAATCGATTTCCAAAAGGGGACTTTACTTTTAAACGAAAAATTCCCATCAACTTCAGATACTTTAATTGTCAATTACCTAAAATATCCTGATTTCTTAACCAAAGAATATGGTCTTTATAAGGAAAGTCAGGTGGTGAGTAATGATGTTGGAACGGAGAAATTGTATAAAATAGAAAATCCGAACGCGAAAACAGTAACTCCGTTTGATGGCTTGAATACGTCTGGAAGTATTACACGCGGTGTCACGATTGGTAACAATCAGAATACCGTTTTAAATTCCAATCTTGATCTCCAGATTACCGGAAAGATATCAGATAAAGTCAGTTTACGAGCTTCACTTCAGGATAGTAATATTCCGCTGCAGGATGGCGGATATTCTCAAAAGCTGGATCAGTTCGATAATATTTTCATGGAACTTTTTAGCGATGACTGGAACATCCGCGCAGGCGATGTCTTTTTAGAAAACAGAAAAACGCAATTTTTAAGTTTCAATAAAAAGGTGCAGGGACTTTCAACGAGTTTTAATTTTGGTAATGACGAAAGTAAAACCAACGTTTTTGCATCGGTTGCTTTTGTAAAAGGGCAATATGCTAAAAGTACTTTTACCGGACAGGAAGGCAATCAGGGACCCTATAAACTAAAAGGACAAAATGGTGAATTGTATGTTTTGGTTATTTCTGGTTCAGAGAGGGTTTATGTTAACGGCGTTTTACTGAAACGTGGCGAGAACAATGATTATGTAATTGATTATAATGCTGGAGAAATTGTATTTACATCCCTTTTTACGATTACTTCTGAAATGAGAATTAATGTCGAATATCAATATTCAGAACGAAATTACAATCGATTGGTCACGTATGCAGGTGCGACACATGAAAACAAAAACTGGAGTTTTGGCGGTTATCTATATTCTGAAAATGATTTAAAAAATCAGCCTTTGCAACAGAATCTTTCACCAGAACAGGTGCAGATTTTGAGTCAGGCGGGAGATGACCCGACACTTATGACTGCGCCATCTGCCTACGTGGACAAATATGCAGATAACAAAATTCTGTACAGAAAAACATTGGTCAATTCAGTTGAAATCTATGAATATTCCAGCGATTCTAATGAGGTTTTATATAATGTAAAATTTAGCCTTGTTGGAAATAATCTCGGAAATTACATCATTCAAAACAGTAATACAGTCGAACGAATTTTTGAATATATTGTTCCTGTGAATGGAATTCCACAAGGAAATTATGAACCAATCGTACAATTGGTTTCGCCAATAAAAATTCAGGTTGCCACTTTTTTAGGAAAATACAATCCTGACGAAAAAACGAATGTTGATTTTGAAATTGCCATGAGCAACAACGATAAAAATTTATTTTCTGGTATCGACGATGCAAATAATGATGGAATCGCGCTTAAAACTAATATCAAAAAACGACTTTTTACCCGAAATTGGACTTTAGACGGATTTGCGAATTATCAATTCGTGCAGGAAGATTTTAGATCTGTGGAGCGTTTGTACAACATTGAATTTAACCGTGACTGGAATTTAAACACTACTCTTTTTGGAAATCAAAGTCTATTGGTAACCGGTTTGAATTTTAATTTGTTTGCTAAAAAAGAAACTTCGAACATTGGTTTATTTACGTATCAATTCGAAAAATTAGATTACACAGAAAGTTATACGGGAGCACGCCATACCACAACGGCCTTTTTTAAATTAAATAAATGGACGATTGAAAATCAAGGTAGTTTCCTGAATTCTGATGCCACAACTTCGACTTCAAAATTCATTAGAAATCAGGCCAGAACTAAATATCATTTTGGAAAAAACTGGATTGGCGCAAGTTTTCAAATTGAAGACAATCAGGAAAAAGATAAAGTTACCAATCAGTTTTCGGCCCTGAGCCAAAGATTTTCAGAATATGGTGCTTTTATCGGTCGTGGAGACAGTACGAAAGTTTTTGTGGAGTTAGGTTTTCTACAACGCCGCAATGACAGTTTGCAAAATGGATTATTGCAACATGTCAACAACTCGCAAACGTATTTTTTAAAATCAAAACTAATTCAGAATAAAACAACAGATTTAGCTGTTTACGCGAGTTACAGAACTTTAGATTTTACGGATACTTCGAGAAAAAACGAACCTTCTTTAAATTCCAGAATTCTATATAACGATCGTTTTTTTAATCAGTTGATACAACTCGGAACCGCTTACGAAACAAGTTCAGGAACTATCGCTCAACAGGAATTCACTTATATTGAAGTTCCAACCGGTCAGGGAGTTTATACGTGGAACGATTATAACGGCAACGGAATTCAGGAATTGGAAGAGTTTGAAATCGCACAATTTTCGGATCAGGCCAGGTTTATCAGGATCTTTTTGCCGAATCAGGTTTACATCAAAACCAATCAAAATAAATTTTCGCAATCTGTGACTTTGAATCCTTTGCAATGGCAAAATGAAGAAGGATTTAAAAAATTGGTCTCCTATTTTTACAATCAGACTTCCTTTATCATGGATCGAAAAGTAAAAAGTGAAGGAGAACGTTTAGAACTGAATCCGTTTGCTTCTTCTGAAGAAAATATTTTGGGATTAAATTCGAGTTTCAGAAACAGTTTATTTTACAATAGAGGGAAACAGAAACATTCGGTTACGTATTCTTATCTTGTGAATAAAGGAAAAAATCTGCTTTCGGTTGGTTCACAAACGGTCAAAAATAACTCACATCAATTACAATACACACATTTGTATCAAAAAAGCTGGTTGTTTAATTTCTTTACCAAAACCATTAAAACCGATTTAGTTTCAGAAGATTTTGTCGAAAAAAACTATGATTTAAAAGGATATCAGTTGGCGCCAAAAATCAGTTATTTGTTTTCAAAAAACACCAGTTTAGATTTCTTTTATGAATTTCAGAACAAAGAAAATCAAATTGGAAATTTAGAAACTTTACGCCAAAACCGACTTGGAACGTCCTTTTCTTATGCGGGTGAAAAAAAAGTTACGGTAAACGGAGAGTTTTCTTTCTATGAAAATAAATTTGATGGAAATGAATTTTCATCTGTAGGTTTTCAGATGTTGGAAGGGCTTCAGGCTGGACAGAACTTAGTATGGAAATTGCTTTTGCAAAAAAACATCACACAGTTTTTAGACATAAATTTAAACTATCAGGGCCGTAAAAGTGAGACTGGTGCAACGGTTCATACCGGAAACGTTCAGCTTCGTGCTTATTTTTAAGGCTTTACGAAAAAGCTACTAATAAATTGATTAATTTTAATTGAAATTTAAACTCTTAACCTCATGAAAAAATTATTTTTATTATGTTTTCTAGTTGTTTTGTCTGGTAATTTTTATGCGCAGGAAACTGCAACCACAACAAAAGCCAAGAGTGAAGCAACGGCAAAAAAGAAAAAAGCTGATGCCGATAAAGCAGCAGCCGATGCAAAAAAAGAATCAACAAAAGCGAAAAAATCGGCAGATGATGCAACTGCAGCAGCATCAAAAGCGAAAAAAGAATCAGCAAGCTCCACTAAAAAAACAGCAGACAAAGAAGCTGCCAAAGCAAAAAAATCAGCAGATGACGCAACTGTAGCGGCATCAAAAGCTAAAAAAGAAGCAGCAAGCGCAACGAAAAAATCTGCAGACAAAGAAGCAGCAAAAGCTACAAGCAGTGCTGATAAAGCTAAAAAATCTGCAGCCAGCGCCGATGCAGCCGCAACAAAAGCTAAAAAAGAGGCAACTGCAACTAAAAAAACAGCTAGTAAAACTCTAAAAGAAACAAACGAAAAAGCACCATCCGTTCCGGATAAAGTAACGGGGGAATACAATGGTAAAAAAGTATACACAGGTCCAAGAGGCGGAAAATACTACATTAATAAAAACGGAAATAAAACTTATATTCAGGATTAGAGGAAGGTACTAAGGTGCTGAGGTACTAAGGTTCTGAGATTGTAATACAACACTGGAAAGCCGAACATACAGTTCGGCTTTTTTGTTTGTTAAGCAAAAAAACTTAGAGCCTCAGCCCCTTAGTATCTTAGAACCTTAAATAAAATATACAGTTAATAATTTAGTAATGTGTGCGAAATACCATAAAAAACATATTTCTTTATCTTCGTTTTTAAAAAGCGTTAAACTATGAGCATTGACTATTCTGCGAACAAAACAATTTTAGTTGCTCCATTAAACTGGGGATTAGGCCATGCCACAAGATGTATCCCGATTATTAAAGCGCTTCAAGAAAATAATTTTATTCCTATTATTGCTTCTGATGGAGTTGCACTTGCTTTACTTCGAAAAGAATTTCCTTACATACAAACCTTAGAATTACCTTCTTATCATATTGAATATGCTAAAAATGGTAAAAATTTCAAATGGAAACTGATTAAGAATCTTCCAAAGATGATTACAGCCATTCTGGATGAGAAAAAAATAGTGAATTCCTGGATTAAAAAACATGGGATTGACGGCATTATTTCAGACAATCGTTTGGGTGTTTTTAGCAGAAGAATTCCATCTGTTTTTATGACGCATCAATTGAACGTGATGACTGGAAACACCACTTGGTTTACCAGCAAATGTCATCAGCATATTATTAAAAAATATACCGAATGCTGGATTCCGGATACTAATGAAGCAACCAATCTGACTGGTGAATTAGGACATTTAAAAAACAGTGACCTGAATTTAAAATACATTGGTCCGTTAAGCAGAATGCGCCAAAAGGAAACGCCAAAAGTATACGACTTGATGGTTATTTTATCCGGACCGGAACCTCAACGTACTTATCTGGATGAGAAATTACAAAAGGAAATCGTAAACTTTAAAGGCAATGTTGTTTTTGTACAGGGAATTGTAGAGAAAACCCAAAACAAATGGCAAGCCGGAAATGTTACCTATTATAATTTCATGAACTCAAAACAACTGGAACAAACTTTTAATGAGAGTGAATTTGTGCTGTGTCGTTCAGGTTATACAACGGTTATGGATTTGGCAAAATTGGGTAAAAAAGCTTTTTTTATTCCAACTCCGGGACAATATGAGCAGGAATATCTGGCTATTAAACTTCAGGAAGAGAATTTGGTACCGTACGCAATGCAAGACGACTTTACCATTGAAGATCTTTCAAAAGTAAAGTCGTTTAAAGGTTTGTCTCAATTTAAAAATGATATTGATTGGGACAAGTTATTTTCTGTTTTCGAAGACTAGCTTAGAAATTAAACTGTGCTTGTAATCTTAGTAAATTACCTTCTTGTCTGTTAATAGGGCGTGCACTGTCTTCAAAAGTTCTGTCGGCAATAACATATTCTGCAGTTAATTCAAATGCTTTGATTGGTTGCCATTCGATACCAAATTGGTAATCTCTCACGACGTAACTTCTTGCATCTTTTTCATATTTTTTGCCTCCATCATAATATTGAAATTGGGCATAGGGATAAATATGCTGTTTTTTGATATCCCATTTATAATTCAGTAAAACATATCCTCCATTCAAACTAGATACATCAACTGTTTTTGTTACAGTATTATATCGGGGGCCTTTACCAATATTATATTCGGTTTGGATTCCGAAAGGTTTTGGATACAAAACAAAAGTTGCCCCTACTCTTTCATCCTTTACGTATTTTGGATTATTGACAGTAACGCCTGTAGAAATTTCGTCTGTAAAAGCCCACTTTCCATCATAAGCCTGAATTCCTGGTTCAATAATCTGGCTACCAATTACAAAAGGATAACTTACTCTTGCTACAACATTCAAATCTCTGTTGGCATCAATTTTATTAGCGATTTGTCCATTATAAACTCCAAAGGCAAAAACTCCAAAATCGCCTGAACCTTTATAACCATCTTTTACTAGCATTTCAAAACGTTCTCTGATTTCTGCGGGAGCCCAATAAAAAATCACCCCCAAATCACGTTCATTTGCTATTGAACTGTTTATACCATCAGCACGGTCTAAAGTTAAACGCTGTGAACTAGACTGCATGTTTATGAACCCATACGGAATTTTACTTTGCCCTACACGAACACGATATTCCCTTTTCTTATCAAAAGAAAGATCAAAATATAAATCACGAATTTGAACGAAATTTTGAATTCCAGTTACTGGTGAACTGGCGAAATCAGGTTGGAAATAGAAGAAAACATTAGGATGAACCTGTCCTGAAAAGACTAAACGAGCACGACGAATAAAAAGTCCATTGTTTGCTTTTGCGTCTGGAGCGGTTGAAGTTGTTCCCCAGGATTTGTCACATTGGTCGCAAGCAACTTTATCGTTTGTCGAAAACAAACCATTGTAACGAACTTGTGCATAACCTCTTAATGATATTTTATCATACCAATGCTCTTCGACCCCACCGCCAGATTTAGTTTCCGGAAGTTTTGCTTTATTGATGGAATCGAGAAGTCGAACTACTTCTTTTTTTACATCTTCTTTACTTAGTTCTTGTGCATTTGAGACACAAGCCAATAGCAGCAAAATTGCTAAAAGTTTTATTTTCATTATTTCTTTTTTCTTTGACACTCAATTTCGGGTGCAAAGATGTAACCATCTATGTTAAGAAATCATTAACAGGATGTTACCATTATAAGAATATTTGTTTCGAAATAGTTAGGCAATTATTATTGAGCTCAATATGCCTTATTCTACGTGACTTTATGCTAACTGAACTTACAATTATTTAACCTCAGCTTTTACTGTTTTATTCGCTTTTTCGAGTGTAAAGGAGAATTCAGAACCAATTCCGAATTCACTTTCTACATAAACTTTCTCTTTATGCGCTTCAATAATGTGTTTTACAATCGCTAAACCTAAACCAGAACCACCTTCAGATCGGGTTCCGCTTTTATCTACTCTGTAAAAACGTTCAAAAAGTCTTGGGATATTTTGTTTTTCAACACCTTCACCATTATCACTAATACGGATTAGGACTTTTTTCTTGGTTAAATTCACAACACCCACTTCGGTCAGACCACCGTCTTTTCCGTATTTGATAGAATTTACGATCAAGTTTTCAAGAACTTGCTGAATTCTGTCCTGATCTCCACGAATAATAACTGATTTTACATTTCGGCTTTCAAAAGCCAGTTTGATTTTCTTTTTGTCCGCTTTCATTTCTAACAGATCAAAAACATTCTGAATTAATTCTACAATATCAAAATCGGTAATGTTCAAATCCAGATCACCAGATTCTAGTTTGGTAATCATATCTAAATCTTCGACGATGTAGATAAGACGCTCCACTCCTTTTTCAGCACGTTTTAAATATTTTTTTCGGATGTTTTTATCATCCATCGCACCATCCAATAGAGTAGAAACATAACCCTGAACAGTAAACAAAGGTGTTTTAAGTTCGTGCGAAACGTTTCCTAAAAACTCTCTACGGTATTGTTCACGAATTTCGAGCATTTCGATTTCCAGCTTTTTATCGGTAGCAAACTTTTTCACTTCTCGCGAAAGCGTTTCCATATCGGTAGTAATAGGTTGGTTGATCAATGTAGTGGATTCTAATAAAGAAACCTCATCGTAGATTTTTTTCACTCTTCTATAGATAAAGCGTTCTACACGATATTGCAGAACCAAAAAAGAGAAAATATAAATTGACAAAATAAAAATTATTCCAAAAGCGATCTGATGATTCAATTGGCCTTTATAAAATAACGACATTAACATCAGTACGAATGCAGTAGCAAAAAGGCTTATGTATAATGCCGATTTTACAGCAAACTTGTATGTTTTTTTAAAATTAATTTTCATTGATATTATTTAACCATTAAGAGATTAAGAAAAAATAAGCTTAACTCAAAAACCATATAAGAAATTGAAGATCATATAAATGTAATGAACTTCAATTTCTTATATGGTTTAAATTTATTGAATGTTTTTAAAACAATTTGAATCCGTTTAAATCTTAACCAACATTCCAGCGTTGCACTAAAACCTTAGCGACTTAGTATCTTAGAACCTTAGTATCTTTAAAAAAAACTAAACTTCAAATTTGTATCCTACTCCTTTTATTGTTTTAAAAAGATCTTCTCCAATCTTTTCACGTAGTTTTCTGATGTGAACATCGATTGTTCTTCCTCCTACAACTACCTCATTACCCCAAACTTTATCAAGGATTTCATCTCTTTTAAAAACTTTTCCGGGTTTTGACGCTAATAAGTAAAACAATTCGAATTCTTTTCTTGGTAAAGCAATTTCGACATTACCTTTAATGATCTTATATTCTTCACGGTTAATTTCGATGCCGCCAACGTTTAATGTATCGCTAACTACTTCTTGTTCTTTTAACCTTCTTAACAAAGCCTTTACTTTGCTGACCAATAATTTTGGTTTTATTGGTTTGGTAATATAATCATCTGCACCTGCATCAAAGCCAGCAACTTGAGAATAATCTTCACTTCTTGCTGTTAAAAATGTTATGATAACATTATTTAATTCAGGAATTTTTCTGATGTGCTCGCAGGCTTCCATTCCGTCCATTTCGGCCATCATCACATCCATAATAATTAAGTCCGGCAATTCTTTTTGAGCTTTTGCAATGGCGTCTTTTCCATTTGAAGCTGTTACAATTTGATAGCCTTCCTGAGCAAGGTTATAGCCTACAATTTCCAGGATATCCGGTTCATCGTCAACTAATAAGATCTTGGTTTGTGTTTTTTTCATAAAATAGCAAAAATTGAGTTTTTTTCATCAAATTCTATTCTTCTAAATCCGATGATTTGTAATTGCGATGGTAAATATAACAATAAATCAACGGTTAAAAATTCGTGTTAACGGTAATTTAATTTGGTAACAATTTGATAATCTTCAAGGAACAAAAACATAACAAGTAGCTAACATGAACTTTACAGTACGGTCATTTCTTTGCACAAAAATAAATTAAACACAACACTGAAATGAAATTCAATTTAAAATTTCTATTATTCACATTATTTATCTGTACGATTTCAATCGCACAAAACAAAGGTACAATTTCTGGCTTATTAACAGACAAAGAATCTAACAATCAGCCTTTACCGTTTGCAAATGTCCTACTAAAAGGAACTAACATTAGCGCTAACACAGACATTGACGGAAAATATTCCATAAATGTAAATCCTGGAACTTATACTATTATTTTTAGTTTCGTAGGATATGAATCTGTAGAAAAACCTGTAACTGTTAAAGCAAATGAAACTGTTACTCTTGATCAGGTTCTTTCTTCAGGAGGTTATACTCTTAAAGATGTTGTAGTAAAAAACACTACCAGCAGAGAAAAAGAAACCGCTTTATTATTAGACCAAAAAAATGCTGTTGTTATTAAACAAAGCATCGGGGCACAAGAGATGTCTAGAAAAGGTGTAAGTGATGTTGAAGACGGATTAACTAAAGTTACCGGAATTACAAAAGTAGACGGTAGAGGTTTATTTATAAGAGGACTTGAAGATCGTTACAACAATTTATTGGTTAATGATTTACAAACGCCTTCGAACAGTCCTTTCAAAAAAATAATTCCACTTGATTTGTTTCCAACTGATATTGTAGGTGTTTTAAATATTTACAAAACATTTAACCCAAATATCTCAGGAGATTTTGCAGGAGCTACTGTTAATATCGAAACCAGCCAACCAAAAAACATCACTAAATTGAATGTTGGATTTGGATATACTACAAACAATAATTTAAAGAAATTCCTTCTATCGGATGATGCAAACACAACTATAGGAACTTTTGGACTTTTAGGAAATAAAAGAGAACTTCCATCAGTTTTTGGATCAGTTCCAAGTGGAGTAAAATTATCTCCGGATCAATACCATAATGCTTATGGAGATAAAAACTGGGATGTTGATGAAACTGCCAGTCCGTTAAATTCAAGTATTGGTTTTTTACATTCGCAAAAATTTAGTCTTGAAAAAGAAAGAAACATAAGCTACATCATGTCGGTTAACTTTGACAATAAATACATTTTTAGAGAAGGAGTTGAAAGAACTTTTAACCTTGGTCAGGGTAATTACGACAACAACTTATATAACACAACATATGCTTACCAAACCACTTTTTCCGGTTTAGCAGGTCTAAAATACAAAACAAATCGTTTGAACCTGAACTTCAACACTTTGTTTATTCAGGCTACTGAAAGCAAAATTCAGGATCAGTTAGGTTACACCAACAGTTTGGCAAACGTAACCAACAATCTTATTCGAATGAATCAATTTGAGGAATCTCAATATTGGAATACGCAATTATTTGGTGATTACAAATTGACTGAAGACGGAAAACAAACTATTAAAGCGGGTGGTTCATACGTAAAAACAGGTTTTCAGCAGCCTGACAGAAAATTCATAACAGGTTTAAAACTGAATGATGATGAGATCAATATGTCTTATGGCGGTAACAACTTAAACCGTCAGTATTTAGATGTAAGTGGAAACTTTTATTTCTCGGCTCTTGCAGAGTACAGCATTAAATTTGGTGACAAAGAAAAGATGAACAATCTTACTGTAGGATATAACAATTTCATCAATGACATGGAGTCTAGCTACCGTTTCTTTTCAGGAAAAAGAAGCATTGACAAAAATTACACTGCCGACCTAAATACAATTAGTTCTGAAATTAACCAAGATATCGATAACGGAATCTTGTATGTACAAGAAGAATCAAACGGAGATTATAAAGTAAAATTAAATCAGTTCGTTAATGCTGGTTACTTTAATTTGTATTGGACGTTTGGCGAAAAATTTGATTTAAATGCTGGGTTAAGAGCTGAAAGTTCAACCCGCGAAATTAAATACAGACAATTAGGAGACCCTTTTGGAAGCCCTTACCGAATTAAAACTGACGACAAGCTTGATTTTCTACCATCATTAAATGGTAAATACGCCCTAAATGAGAATAGTAATTTACGTGCTTCTTTAAGCAAAACTATTACAAGACCAGTGGCAATGGAGTTACTTCCTATAAACTACATTAATGCCGATGGGACTTCTGAAAGCGGAAATGCTGATCTATTAAACAGTAACAACTACAATGTTGATTTTAAATACGAATTGTTCCCTAACAGTAAAGAAATTTTTGCTATTGGTGCATTCGGAAAAATGATTGAAAATCCTATTGAAAGAGTTTTTAAACCAACCGCAAATAGTGGTGGTCAGATTACAACTTTCAAAAATTCTGAGCAAGCTATAATTTATGGTGCCGAACTGGAAATGAGTTTACAATTAAGCAGAATTAATGAATCACTTTCGAACTTTACTTTTGGATTTAATACCTCAGTAATGAGCACTGACGTTAAAATTGATTTAACAAAACAAGGAAACGAATTGGAAAACAGTACACATCGTCAACTTCAGGGAGCATCAAACTGGATTATCAACAGTGATTTAAAATACGATTTTACATTGAACAACGCTTGGAAAAACTCAATGACTTTAGTGTATAATGTTTATGGAGACAGAATCTTCGCAGTAGGATCTTCAGGAATTGATAACATTTATGAAAAATCATTTAGCAAATTAGATTTTATCTGGACAAGTAATCTTTCAAAAAATATAGAATTAAAATTTAGTGCAGAAAATTTATTAAATCCTTACTATAAAAAAGAAATAGGAAAAGACAGCACTATAGATATTACTGAAAGTTCATTAATCGTCCGTGATTATAAAAAAGGAGTTGGTTTCTCTGTTAATCTTGGATACACATTTTAATCAAAAAACAAAAAAGAGCCTTACGGCTCTTTTTTGTTTTTTGATTACCTAACATAAAATTTACATACAGCTAATTGTTATATAATACTTTAGTAACAATTAGCTAACTAAATTCAGAAACCTCAATAGTACTTTTGAATCAAATAAATAACACAAAAAAATAATTTTAAAATCATTAAAAAATGAAAAAATTAGTCTTAAGTCTTTCTCTATTAAGCTTGATTTTCGCAAGCTGTTCTTCTAGCGACGACGATGTTGTAACACCTCCAACTACTGGCTCAGGTGAAATTACAGGAGATATTACAGCTTCAAAAACTTTTATCAAAGGAACATATACCCTAAGTGGTACAGTAAGAATAAAAAGTGGTGTAACTTTAACATTCGATGCAGGATCTACTATTACTGCTGATGTAACTAATGGTACTGACGTATTATTAGTAGAAAAAGGAGGTATGCTAAATATTGCAGGTACTGCTGCAGAACCAGTGGTTTTTACAGAAAAATCTAAAACTGCAGGTTCATGGGGTGGAATTATCCTATTTGGTGACGCTCCAATTGTATCAGGAAAAACTGCTGACGGGACACCAATTACTACTGCGACTTCAGAAGATGGTACAAATATCGTTTACGGTGGTACAAATGCTGCGAGTAATAGTGGATCATTAAAATATGTTCGTGTAGAGTATGCTGGTAAGAAAATCCTTGATGGAAATTCAGAAATGAACGGTTTCTCATTCTACGCAGTTGGTTCAGGAACAGTTTTAGAGAACCTAGTAGCTTACAAAGGTGCTGATGACGGTTTCGAATTTTACGGTGGTACTGTAAGTGCTAAAAACTTAATTTCATACGGAAATACAGATGATTCTTTTGACTGGCAAGATGGATGGCAGGGTCAAACAAACACTAACTGGTTTGCGTACCAAACTGGTGCAGGTAATTTCGGAATGGAAATCGAAGCTAAAAGTGTAAACAATTTATTCTTCCCTAAAGTTTCTAACATCACTTTAAGAAGAGCTGCAGGAACTGTAACTGAGGCTGGTGCTGTAACTGAAATTGATGCAATTCAGTTCAAAAAACAAGGAAACGGTGAATATTCAAATATTGTAATTTCTGGATACACTTCAACAGGTGCTGCAGCAGTTAGAATTCAAGATGCTGCTACAAATACTGATCAGGTTTCTGGTGGAAAAATCAAAATCTTAAACGTAAAAGTTGCTGAAACTACAACTCCTTTAACTGGAACTGGTGCTACTGGATTTACAGTGGCTTTCCCAACAGGAAACTTCACAACAAGCACAACTGCAACCGGAGCTGCTTTAACTCCTGGAGCGTGGGCAATTGTTGACGGTGTAAACTTGTTAGAGAAGCTATAATCATCACAATCAAAATGTTAAAAAACATCCTAAATATTTAGGATGTTTTTTTTTGGCGTAATTTTTGAAAACTTTTTTGTACATTTACTGTAACCAAAATAACGCGATGGCAAAAAACTACTTTTATATTACATTCTTATTGGCATTTTTCTTTACTGTAAGTGTTTCGGCACAAGACAGTAAGCAATTACCAAAACCTCAAGAGCCTACAACTATTGAGGGTCTAAGCTTGTATCCTAATCCAGTGACAAACGGAAAGGTTTATATCTCCTCTAAAAATGACTTAGAAAAAGAGGTAATCGTTTTTGATGTTTTAGGCAAAAAAGTAATCCAAACCCATTTGTCTTCAAAAGAATTAAACGTTTCTGATTTGGTTCCCGGTGTTTATATCATCAAAATATACGAACAAGATGCCTCTGCAACCCGAAAGCTCATTATTCGGTAAAACATAAAAAAAAGCTCCTTTTGGGAGCTTTTTTTATTTTACAGTTGCAGTATTCAGTTAAGCATATTGCATTGTAAAACTGAGACTGAAAACCGAGACTGAAAACTAAAAAACAATATCTTTGCAAAAAAAAGTTTTGATCACAGCCAACGATATCTTTACCATTTCGAGTCAGAAACAATTTGAAAAAATAGCACTAAAAGTGTTTCGTTTTCAGCACGAGAATAATAAGGTATATCGCGACTTCTGTGATTTTTTAAAAGTAAACCCACAACAGGTAAAATCTTTGGAACAGATTCCATTTTTACCAATACAGTTTTTCAAAAGCCACGAAGTAGTTTCTAATTCAGATTCTCCTCAGGTTACTTTTACCAGCAGCGGTACAACCGGAATGATCACCAGCCGACATTTAGTTACCGATGTTTCTCTTTATGAAGAAAGCTACCGAAACGGATTTTCTCAGTTTTACGGCAATATCGAAGATTACGTTGTTTTAGCCCTTTTGCCGTCTTATTTGGAGCGCGACGGCTCTTCGTTAATTTACATGGTCGAAGACTTGATAAAACTATCCAATCAGGTCGAGAGCGGGTTTTATTTACACAACCACGATGACCTAATTAAAAAACTGACCGCTTTAGACGAATCAGGACAAAATGTGATTTTAATTGGTGTGACCTACGCTTTATTGGATTTGATCGAAAAACATCAATTCAATCTTCAAAACACCATTATTATGGAAACCGGAGGAATGAAAGGGAAACGTAAAGAAATGATTCGGGAAGAATTGCACGAACAGCTTTGTAAAGGTTTTGGTGTTTCGTCTATTCATTCTGAATATGGAATGACAGAACTTTTGGCACAAGCCTATTCTTTAGGTGAAGGTGTTTTTGAATGCCCGTCCTGGATGCATATTTTAGTTCGCGATCCTGAAGATGCTCTCACTTACGTGAATAATGGAAAAACCGGCGGAATAAATGTTATTGACTTGGCCAATATCAATTCATGTTCTTTTATCGCCACGCAGGATTTGGGCAAAAAATATCCCAACAACTCTTTCGAGGTATTGGGACGTTTTGATAATTCTGATATTCGTGGTTGTAATTTAATGGTTTTGTAATTACACCACTCTAATCACAAAATAATTTTTCTTTCCACTTTGTAATAACACAAACTGATTATTGATTAAGTCGTTTGCTGTTAAAACAAAATCTTCTTTGATTTTCTCTCTGTTTACCGAAATTGAATTTGCTGTTAAGGCACGTCTCGCTTCTCCGTTTGATTTAAAGAAACCTGTTTTTTCATTTAAAACTAAAACGATATCCAATCCATTTTCCAAATCAGCTTTTGCGATTTCAGCCTGTGGCACTCCGTCAAAAACTTCTAAAAAAGTTGCTTCATCCAATTGTTTCAAATCTTCTGCAGTCGAATTTCCAAATAAAATATTCGAAGCCTGAATCGCTTTTTCTAATTCTTCTTTACTGTGAACAAAAATCGTGATTTCTTCAGCCAGTTTCTTTTGCAATACTCTTAAATGCGGAGCCGCTTTGTGCTCTTCGATTAAAGCATCAATTGTATCTTTATCTAAGAAAGTAAAGATTTTAATATATTTTTCAGCATCAACATCTGTTGCGTTTACCCAAAATTGATAGAATTTATATACTGAAGTTTTATCAGCATCCAACCAAACATTTCCACCTTCAGATTTTCCGAATTTAGATCCATCTGCTTTGGTGATTAAAGGCGTTGTTAAAGCAAATGCTTTTGCATTTTCTCCACCCATTCTGCGCACTAATTCTGTTCCTGTGGTAATATTACCCCATTGATCAGAACCTCCCATTTGCAAAAGGCAGCCATTGTTTTTATATAAATGGTAAAAATCGTAACCCTGAATTAATTGGTAGGTAAATTCTGTGAAAGACATTCCTTCACCTTCTCCGCTCAATCTCTTTTTAACAGAATCCTTCGCCATCATGTAATTTACCGTGATACGTTTTCCAACCTCACGTGCAAAATCAATAAAAGAGAATTCTTTCATCCAGTCATAGTTGTTTACCATAACCGGAGCATTTGCTTCTTTTGAATTAAAGTTTAAGAAACGAGACAAAACACTTTTGATTCCAGCTACGTTTTTAGCCAAAGTTTCTTCGTTCAGTAAATTTCTTTCGTCAGATTTTCCAGATGGATCACCAATCATTCCAGTCGCACCACCAACTAAGGCAATTGCTTTATGACCGGTTCTGTTTAAGTGAACCAATAAAATAATCTGAACCATACTGCCAATATGCAGCGAATCTGCCGTTGGATCAAAACCAATATAAGCCGTAGTTACTTCTTTCAGTAATTGTTCTTCCGTTCCAGGCATACTGTCATGATATAACCCACGCCACTTTAATTCTTCAACTAGATTCTTCATTTTTTAAAATAATTTGTGCAAATGTAATCAATGTCAATATGAATATCAAAAAGCAATGTCAATTTCAAAAAACAATTAAAAAACTTTGTCCCTTTGAACCTCTGCACCTTTGCACCTTTAAACCAAAATCGATATATTTACAAAATGGTATTAGTAACTGGAGGAACAGGTTTAGTTGGTGCGCATTTATTACTTCATTTAATTGAAAATGGAGAAAACGTTCGGGCAATTTACCGAAACCTACATAACGTTCAGAAAACAAAATCGGTTTTTGAACTTTATGGAAAAGCAGATTTATTTGAAAAAATTAATTGGCTTGAAGCCGATATTTTAGACGTTCCTTCACTCGAAATTGCTTTTATTGATATTGAATATGTTTATCATTGTGCCGCTTTGATTTCGTTTGATCCAAAAGATGAAGACGGACTCAGAAAGACAAATATTGAAGGAACCGCCAATATGGTTAATTTTTCTTTAGCCAAAGGAATAAAGAAATTCTGCTTTATAAGTTCCATCGCCGCATTAGGAGATATAGCAACTCACGAAACCTATATCACTGAGGAAACAGATTGGAATCCAGAAAAACCACACAGCGATTATGCCATTTCTAAATATGGTGCCGAAATGGAAGTTTGGCGTGCTGTTCAGGAAGGTTTGGATATAATTATTTTAAATCCGGGCGTTATTTTAGCCACAATTCCTACATCAAAAATTTACAATGAAGGAAGCAGTCAGCTTTACATACGAGTTGCTAACGGACTTTCATTTTACACACTCGGAAGTACTGGTTTTGTTAGTGTAAATGATGTTGTCAGAATTGCTTTTGAATTAATGAAAAGCGACATTAAAAATGAACGTTTCACCTTAATTGCAGATAATATTGTTTTTAGGGATATTCTAAATACGATTGCAGAAGTTTTAAAAGTAAAAAAGCCTCGCTTTCATGCAAATCCATTTTTTATGAACTTCTTATGGATTGCCGATGGAATTTTTTCGACTTTGTTTTTTCAGAAAAGGCAAATGACAAAAGCGACTGCAAAAGCCTCTTACTCAAAAAACCTGTATTCGAATGAAAAAATAAAAACCGCTCTGGGAACGGTTTTTCTAGATGTTCATCAATATATAAAAGACACCTCAAAGTTGTAAAAAACTATCTTATTTGTCTTGTTCTTCTTATTGAATCAATATTTATACGTCTTGAAGGTTTCGTTATAGAATCGTTTACATTCGTTTTTACTTTAGGCTTTTTAGCAGCAGCTTTCGCAGCTTTCTTCTCTTCAATTTTTACAACTGAGTCTGCCGCCCGTTGCTGCACCGCTAAACGTTTGCTAATTTCATCAAACATATCCTTGTAGGTATCATAATCAGCCGCATAATAAATATTGCTTTGCGCAAACTGTAAACTATCAACCTTGTATTTTTTTAAAACAAATTTTTTCGGATCGGCATCAATAGAATCTAAAGACAATGGATTTTGGTATTTCATTGCATCCATAAGAGACAAATCATACATAATATCAATCATTTTCCCTTTCTCAATAAGTCTTTTTGGTTCTTTGACCAATTCTTTTTTACAACTTACAGAAAGAAACAAAACCAATATTATAAATACAAAATTCTTCATTTATCCTTTTTATCTATCAAACAATAATCTTTTTCCAGCACGGATATCTTTTACTTTGAAATTATTATAAACCATTTCTCCGTTCACAAAAGTATGCGTGATTCTGGATTTAAAAGTAAAATTTTCAAACGGTGACCAGCCACATTTATATAAAATATTCTCTGGTTTAACACTCCATGGCAAACTTGGATTTACAATTACCAAATCAGCAAAATAACCTTCTTTGATAAAACCTCTTTTTTCGATTTTGAAAATTTTAGCCGGATTATGGCACATTTTCTCGACGATTTTTTCTACTGTAATTTTACCCTGATGATGCGCTTCAAACATTGCTACAACAGCATGTTGCACTAACGGACCTCCGGAAGGCGCTTTTAAATACGACTGCATTTTTTCTTCTTTAGTATGAGGTGCATGATCTGTTGCAATAACATCAATACGACCATCATTCAAAGCTTTCCAAAGTTCAGCACGATCTTCGGCAGTTTTTACCGCAGGATTCCATTTGATAAAATTGCCTTTAGTTTTATAATCTTCATCGGTAAACCAAAGATGATGTACACAAACCTCAGCTGTAATTTTTTTATCTTCTAATGGAATCTTATTGGTAAACAACTCCATTTCTTTTGCCGTCGAAAGGTGAAAAATATGAAGTCTTGCTCCAGTTTTTTTAGCCAAAGCAACCGCTTTTGAAGACGAAATATAACAAGCTTCTGCACTACGAATTAAATGATGCGCCGTTACCGGAATATCATCACCATATTGTTCTTTGTATGCAGCAAGATTATTTTGAATTGTAGTTTCATCTTCACAATGAACTGCAATTAACATTGGCGTACTTGAGAAAATTTTCTCTAAAGTTTCTTCTTTATCAACCAGCATATTTCCGGTTGAAGAACCAAGAAATATTTTAATTCCAGCCACATTTTTTGGATTCGTTTTTAAAACTTCTTCCAAATTATCATTTGTTGCGCCCATCATAAACGAATAATTCGCAAATGATTTTTCGGCAGCAATTTCGTATTTATCTTCCAGAATCTCCTGAGTAACGGCATTCGGAACCGTATTGGGCTGTTCGATAAAAGAAGTAATTCCTCCCGCAACTGCTGCTCTCGATTCTGATTCTATATCTCCTTTGTGTGTTAATCCCGGCTCTCTAAAGTGAACCTGATCATCGATTGCGCCCGGCATTAAATAACTACCTTCGGCATCTATCACTTTACAATCAGATGTTTTTAGGCTGATGCTATCTGAAATTTCAACGATTAAGTCGTTTTCAATCAAAACATCACCTTCAAAAATTGATCCTTCGTTTACAATTTTAGCATTTTTAATTAAAATCCTGTTCATCGCCCTGGCTTTATAATGTATTGAATAATTTTTTTAATCGAAGAGAAATTACTCCTAGTATAGCTTCTTTGATAATGGCGTTGCTCATTTTTGAAACTCCTTTAGTTCGATCCGTAAAAATAATCGGAACTTCTGTTATTTCAAATTTACCACAATATGTTCGATATTTCATTTCAATTTGAAAAGCATAACCAACAAATTTAATTTTGTTCAGATTTATCTTCTCTAAAACTTCTCTCTTATAACAAACAAAACCTGCAGTCGCATCATGAATTTTCATTCCGGTAATGAATTTCACATAAACCGAAGCAAAATAAGACATTAGCACACGACTTAGCGGCCAGTTTACCACATTTACACCCGTTACATAACGAGACCCAATAGCTAATGACGCACCTCCAAAATGACAGGCGTCGTATAATTTTTCGAGATCATTGGGGTTGTGGGAAAAATCGGCATCCATTTCAAAAATGAAATCATAATTGCGTTCCAAAGCCCATTTGAAACCATGAACATAAGCTGTTCCTAAACCTGATTTTTTGGCCCTTTTTTCTAAAAACAATCTTCCAGGATATTCTTCCTGTAATGCAATCACTTTATTTGCAGTGAAATCTGGTGAATTATCATCAATAATTAGAAGATGAAAAGGTTTATGTTGCGAAAGAACAGCTCTAACTATACTTTCAATATTTTCGATTTCGTTGTAAGTGGGAATTATGACAATACAATCATTCATTTTTCTCGGTAATTTCACCGCAAAAGTAAACTTTTTATAGCATTTGATTCATAATAAATATATAATAAAACTATTGAGACAAAAAATTACTAATTTTGTGTCGTTATGATTGAACAACTTACTCCCAGAATCCTAGAAAACAAAGATTGGGCAACACTTTTATTTGTGGTGACCTTTGCCGTTGTTGCAATGACAAAATCAGCTTACGAAACTAGATTTAGCGAATTTAGTAAGCTTATTTTTTCAGATAAGTATGCGAAAATTTATCGTGATAACAACCATTTGAAAAGTACTTTTACCATTGGCTTGTTTTTCGTTCAGATTATTTCGTTTGCGTTTTTTATTCAGCTTACGATGCATATTTTTTCAGAAGATCCAAAAACAGGAACTTATAGTATCTTAAAAACCGACTGGATTTTATTCATTCAGATTGCAACCTTTTTACTTTATTTCATTCTTGCGAAGTATTTAATTGAGAAAATTGTAGCAACTTCTTTCAACATTGATGATTTTGCAGACCTTTTTAACTTACAAAAAGTAACCTATAGAACCTATATTGGCGTTTTAATTCTGCCGATTAATGCTGTTTTGTTCTATTATGACAATATTCCTAAAATTATTCCACTAGCAATAATAGGCGTTTCGCTGTGTCTAAGCCTCTACTCGTATTTTATTTCGATTAAAACGTATCAAAATGTAATAATCGGTAAGTTATTTTATTTTATTTTATATCTTTGCGCACTTGAAATAGCCCCTTATTATTTTCTTTATTATTGGATTACAAAAGGGAGTGCTTAGAAAATGTTTATAATATGAAAGTGAAAACAATTTTGGTGTCACAGCCTGAACCTAAAGTGGAGAATTCTCCTTACTTTGAGCTCCAACAAAAACACAAAATAAAAATTGATTTCAGACCATTTATTCATGTGGAAGGGGTTAGCGCAAAAGAGATTCGATTGCAAAAAATCGATCTTAATCATTACACTGCGATCATTTTAACAAGTCGAAATGCTGTAGATCATTTTTTTAGAGTGGCTGATGAAATGCGTTACAAAGTTCCTGAAGGATTGAAGTATTTTTGTCAATCTGAAGCTGTTGCATTTTATCTGCAAAAGTATGTAGTGTACAGAAAGCGTAAGATTTACGTGGGAGCAAAAGATTTTGCTGATTTATCCCCTCTTATTAAAAAATACAAGGATGAAAAATTCTTGTTACCAGCTTCTGATCAATTAAACGCAGATGCGCCTGTTACATTAAACAATTTAAAAGTAGATTGGGCACAAGCTATTTTTTACAAAACTGTAATGAGTGACCTGTCTGATTTGGCTGATGTTTATTATGATGTTTTAGCATTTTTTAGTCCAACCGGAATTAAATCATTATTTAAAAACTTCCCGGACTTTAAACAAAACAATACCAGAATTGCTGTTTTTGGAAGCACAACTCAAAAAGAAGCTTTGGATCACGGTTTAAGAATTGATATTCTTGCTCCAACACCTGAAACACCTTCTATGACAATGGCTTTAGAAAAATACATTAGTGAAGCAAACAAAGGGAAATAATCCTTTTATAAAATAAAATTCCAAATTATAAATTCCAAATTCCAACTTCTGTTGGGGTTTGGAATTTTTCTTTTTAAACCGAATCTGTTCGAATCTTTGTCAAAGTTTTAAACTTTGACAAAGATTATCATATCAATAAAAAGTTTATCATTAAATTTGATTTCTATTATAAACCAAAACAACTAAAATAGTTTCAAATTACAACTCATGAAAATCAACTCGCTTATAATTGAAATTGACGGTATCGACAAAGAAATTCTTCGTTACTTAATGGATGACGCCCGAAAACCTATTTTACAAATTGCTAATAAAATAGGCATTTCCGGAGCTGCGATTCATCAGCGTTTGAAAAAACTGGAACAATCGGGTGTAATTTCAGGATCTAAGTTTACTGTAAACCCAAAAGTTTTAGGCTACAATACAATGGCATTTATAGGTGTTTATCTAGACAAAGCTTCACGAAACTCAGAAGCTGTAAAGGACTTGAAAAAAATTCCTGAAGTTTTAGAATGTCATTATACCACAGGAAACTGGTCGGTTTTGATTAAAATTATTTGTCGTGACAACGAACATTTAATGCAGCTTTTGAATACTAAAATTCAGGCTATTGAAGGAGTTTCAAGAACAGAAACTTTTATTTCATTAGATCAGCAGATTGATAGACAAATTCAGCTTTAATTAAATAATACTGCAATTAGACAATTAGATAATTCTTGTAAAAATCCTTTAAATGGTTTCAAATTTAAGACCCGAGATTAAAACCGTACTATTCTTTGTAATTTACTTTATATTATTTCTCACTATAAGAGCTGTTCAACCAACTGGCAGCCCACATGGTCCAAATCTTAGTGACATTTTTTTTCTACTATCCATTCCAATCAGCATAATCTACACTATCATTCTTCTTTATAAATATTTTAAATCTGGAAGCAAAAATTATCTCAGTGCTATATTCGTAGTGACAATGTTGTGGATTCTTTTTTACAATTCTTTGAAATTTATATATTAAAAAATAAGCACTAAAAAAACCCGACAAGTTTAACGTATCGGGTTTGCTATAAATTATCTAATTGACTAATTATCTAATTGGCACATTATTTAACTCCTCCTATTCCCAGAATAAATCGAAATATAATACAGTAAAGTTGCAATAGAACCAATTGCAGCAACTACATAAGTTCGAGCAGCCCATTTTAAGGCGTCTTTTGCTCCTGCTTGCTCTTCTTGTGTCAGCATGTGTTTATTTTCCAACCACGCCAATGCTCTATTGCTTGCATCGTATTCTACAGGCAGAGTAATGATTGTAAATAATGTTGTTGCGGCAAAAATAACTATTCCGATTAATAATAATTGCGGAAAAGTTCTAATCATTAAGATTCCTGCAAGTAAAATCCATTGTACATAATTAGACGCCACACTAACGATAGGCACTAATTTAGAACGCATTGTCAGCCATTCGTAACCTATTGAATGTTGTACTGCGTGACCACATTCGTGTGCCGCAACTGCAGCCGCAGCCGCATTACGATGATTGTAAACAGCCTCGCTTAAATTTACTGTTTTATCTGACGGATTATAGTGATCTGTTAATTGACCTGGAGTCGAAATAACACGAACGTCTGTGATTCCGTTATCGGCCAGCATTTTTTCAGCAATTTCTGCGCCGCTCATTCCGTTTCTTAATTGGAGCTTAGAATATAATTCGAACTTGCTCTTCAACTTTGAACTCACCAGCCAACTGAACAACATAATTGCTCCGGCAATAATTAAATATCCACTTCCCATTTTATATATTTTTTAAATTGTTTTTTTAGAATATGTTTTTAAAATAATCTACAATTTACGAACCATTTTTCTAAAATGCCAAAATGACATCCTAAATTTAGATTAAATTCCAATATAGAAAATTCCAAATTCCAATTAACAGGAAAGTGTTCGCCACGAATTCCCACAAATTCAATTCGTGAAAAGTTGTAAAATTTGTGACTAAAAAATAAAAGAAATTCGACAATCTTGTCATCCTGACGGAGCAAGGATCACACGCGTAACTCCTCACACTAATTCGCCAATCTTTGTCGAGCTTCTACCGTGATCCTTCCTCCGTCAGGATAATAAACTAGGCGCAAAAAAAATCCCAAACCTCAATCTTAAAATTGGAATTTGGAATTTTCTGTATCGGAATTTCTTATTCCAATTGTGCATTGATATCCTCAAATTTCGTAATCAGCTCATTTATTTTAGTTTGCTGTTTTTTAATTTGTTTCGGACGAATATAAAACCAGTTAAACATCATCCATAACAAAGTTAATCCGTACGTCAAGCTTACTCCCAAAAGAGTCATTCTGCTTGCGTATTCATACATATACAAACAAATTCCAGTCGTAAGTGCTATAAAATAAAAAGTCATTATTTTGGTCTGCAAAAATTGTTGTTTCTTTTTAATTAAAATCAAGTTCCGAAGGTATTCGTTATTCGTTTGCGTGGTTTCAATATTTTTATATTTACCCAATAATTTATTATAAGTGAATAAATAAATCACCATAGCCAAAATCGTTATAATGATTCCGATTTTAGTCGAAATAAATTGCGGCTGATAATAATACCAAACAAAAAGAATAAAAGCAGAAGTTGCAAGAAGCAAAACATTGGTAATCCATAAACTACGTATTGCCGCTTTTTTAAACTGTTTTAATCTCGCCATCAAATCCTCAATATTAGGCTGGCTTACGGTTTGTTTTTTCCATAAAGCTTTGAAGTCTATATTATTGTTGTCCATTTTCTTTAAATTTTTGAGTCAATTTTTCTTTTATCCTGTGGATTTTCACTCGCACGTTTGCTTCTGAAAGCCCTACGATTTTAGCGATTTCAGCTTGCCTCACATCTTCCAGCTCCAACGAAATAATAATACGTTCCGTTTCGGGCAATTCAGCTATGCATTTGTATAAAAACTGAATCTGCGGTTCAATTGAAGTTTGCTTTTCCTCGCTTAGATGAATGGGCAAATCTGATTTTGGAAAACGTTTGTCTTTTTCAATCTGCCTCAAACAATTATTAGAAGCAATCCTGAAAATCCAGGTTCCGATGCTGGACTCATTTCTAAAAGTGTCCAGCTTTTGCCACACAATTATAAAAGTTTCCTGAGCAAGATCCTGGGCAATGTCATAATCATTAACAAAACCCATGCAAAGCCTGAATATTCTATCCCAATAGGTTTTATAGACTTGTTCAAATTCCATTCTTACGATTTTAGAAAATTCAATTGTCCCAAATACCAATCTTTGTCGTCGTACATTATAAAATGCATTCCTTTACTGGCGTATTGAAAATTAGCTGTTTTTAAATTTCTATATTGTCCTTCGATTGCCGGTTTTAAATTTATAAAATAAGATTCTAATAAAATTAACGACGGACATTTTATAGACGCAATTTTCTCTCTCAAGTCAGTATTAAAAAAATCACAATACATTTGAGCAAACGTTACCCGATCCGATTTTAAGCTCCAGTCTACAACCGTTTCTAATTTTGAAGTATCTGCTAAAAGTCTTGGCATAGTTTGTTTTTGCATATCATAAAACTGAGTTTCATTCATTGCTGTCATTTGAGTTACCATTGCTGAGCAATCGTTATTTTCTTTTGATTTAAAAGAAGGATCACTCAAAGCCGCCAAACACGGAAGCGCATCAACAACTACAATTTTTCCAATTAAATCGGGATAATCAGCTGCAATAGCAAGCGCCAGTCCACCACCCATACTATGACCAATTAAGATGGGTTTTTCAATTTTATTGTTTTTGATATAATTGGCAATTTCATTTTTCCAATTTTCAAAAGAAGGATTCGGCTGTGGTTTTACTCCGGCGAAACCCGCCATTGTTAAAGTGTAGCAGGTATAGTCTTTTTCGAAAACTGCTTTAGTTTCATCCCATACAGCTCCTGAAGAAGCAAATCCTGGAATGAATATAATAGCTTGCTTGCCTTTTCCGGTTTTAGAAACTTCAAACGGATATTGTTTTGTCTGTGCAAAAACATTTAGACACAATGCAGAAAATAAAAGGGCGATAATCAAAATATACTTTTTCATTTTTATAAATTTTAAGTTGTTAAATAATCGGATCCGCCCTTTGGATACGAGAAGATTTAAAATGTTACAATTAAAATGAAAAATTCAATAAAAAAATTCCAAATTCCAATTAATACGGAAGTTTTCGCCACAAATTTCACGAATTAGCACGAATTAAATTTGTGGAAATTTGTGTAATTCGTGGCAAAAAAAGCCAACGAAATTCGACAAACTGGACACAAAAAAAATCCCAAACCCCAATCATAAAATTGGAATTTGGAATTTAAATATTTGGAGTTTTTATTTATCCAACAAGGTTAATGATCTTTCCAGGAACAATAATCACTTTATTTGGAGTTCTTCCATCTAATTGACGTAATGTTCTTTCGTCTTTCATGATAATTTCCTCGATTTGCGGAGCTGTTAAATCCAAAGGCAATTCGATAGTGAAACGCATTTTTCCGTTGAAAGAAACAGGATATTCTTTACTGCTTTCTACTAAATGTTTCGCATCAAAAACAGGGAAATCGACCGTTGCTATTGAAGTGGCATGACCCAATTGTGCCCATAATTCTTCAGCAATGTGCGGTGCGTATGGCGAAACCAAAATCGCTAATGGCTCTAAGATTGCTCTTGAATGACAATTTTGAGAAGACAATTCATTCACACAAATCATAAATTGAGAAACTGACGTATTAAAAGAGAAATTCTCGATATCTTCTGCCACTTTTTTGATCGTTTTATGTAACGATTTTAAGTTGTCTTTTGTTGGTTCGTCGTTGTTTACGATTAAACCGTTATTCTCATCGATGTATAATCTCCACAATTTTTTCAAGAAACCAAATACTCCTGAAATTCCAGCGGTATTCCAAGGTTTTGCCTGCTCTAACGGACCTAAAAACATTTCGTACAAACGTAAGGTATCAGCCCCATATTCAGCACAAATATCATCCGGAGTTACGACATTGTATTTTGATTTCGACATTTTTTCAACTTCAGTTTTCAATCCAATGTATTTACCTTTTTCGTCTTTTCCATCCCAAATTACATCATTAATCGTCAAGCCATCAAATCTATTATCAGAATTGAAAAGAGATTGTAATTTTTCAATATAAATCTTTTTATTTTCAGCTAAATTGACAGGAACATGATAAACATATTCGCATATTAATCCATATTTGTTGCCATTAAATTCCACAAAAGATTCCTCAGGACTTAAATAATCATATTTTGAATTTGCTAAAACAACTTTCCCTGTACTAATGTAAGGGATTTCAGAAGGAAATTTACATAAACTATACTTAGTTAAAAACATAGATTCTCCCAAAATCATTCCCTGATTGATCAGTTTTTTGAATGGTTCTTCTGTTGGAGCAAAACCTTTGTCTTTTAAGAATTTATTCCAAAAACGAGAGTACAATAAGTGTCCGGTTGCGTGCTCGCTTCCTCCAATATATAAATCTACACTTTCCCAGTAAGCTAAAGCTTCTTTGCTTGCAAATTCATTTTCATTGTGTGCATCCATATAACGCATCCAGTACCATGAACTTCCTGCCCAACCTGGCATGGTGTTCAATTCTAAAGGAAAAATCGTTACATTATCTACTAAATCTGTATTGACAACTTTATTGTTTTTTGAATCCCAAGCCCAAACAGCTGCATTTCCTAACGGAGGCAAACCATCTTCGGTTGGTAAATATTTCTCTACTTCTGGTAAAATGATTGGCAAATGCTTCGCATCAATCATTTTTGGAAGTCCATTTACATAATAAACCGGGAAAGGCTCTCCCCAATAACGCTGACGGGAAAAAACAGCATCACGTAAACGGTAATTTGTTTTTCCGCTTCCTTGTCCTATTTTTTCCAAAGCCGTAATTACAGCCTGAGTTGCTTCTTTATAATTTAATCCGTTTAAGAAATCAGAATTAGCAATTTCAACATTGTCTTTTGAGCCGTAAGCGGCTTCAGAAATATCAACATTTGCAAAAATATTCTTGATTTCCGGCATTCCGTTTTGTGATTTGAAGAAATTCGCAAAAGCATAATCTCTCTCGTCTCCGCAAGGAACCGCCATTACAGCACCCGTTCCGTAACCTGCCAAAACATAATCTCCAATCCAAACCGGAATTGCTTCTTTTGTAAAAGGATGTTCAGCATAAGCTCCCGTAAATACTCCAGAAATGGTTTTTACATCAGCCATACGCTCACGCTCTGAACGTTTTGCTGTTTTTTCGATATAAGCTTCAACAGTCGCTTTTTGTTCGGGAGTTGTGATTTTTGCTACCAAATCATGTTCTGGTGCTAAAGTCATAAAAGTTACTCCAAAAATAGTATCAGGACGAGTTGTAAACACAGAAATAGTTTCTGGTTGTTGGTTGTTGGTTGTTGGGACTACATTGAAAGTCACCATTGCTCCTACACTTTTACCAATCCAGTTTCTTTGTGATTCTTTTATAGATTCGCTCCAGTCAATATCATTCAAACCTTGCAACAAACGCTCTGCATAAGCAGAAATACGCATGCTCCATTGTGTCATTTTTTTACGAATTACAGGATATCCTCCACGTTCCGAAACGCCGTTTACGATTTCGTCATTAGCCAAAACAGTTCCTAAACCAGGACACCAGTTTACTTCTGTTTCTGCCAAATACGTCATTCTGTATTGCAAAAGGATTTTTTCTTTTTGATCATCAGAATATGAATTCCATTCTGCAGCAGTAAAAATTGCAACATTATCGTCGCAAACTGCTTCAACCAATCCATTTCCTTCTTCTTCAAAAACTTTTACAAGCTCTGCAATATCAAAAGCCTTTCCTTCTTTTCTGCAATACCAGGAATTAAATAATTGGATAAAAATCCATTGTGTATGTTTATAATAATCAGGATTTGAAGTACGAACCTCACGGCTCCAGTCAAATGAAAATCCGATTTTATCTAATTGTTTTCTGTATCCGGCAATTTGTTTTCCTTCTTTATCAACGCCACCATCAATATTTACGCGCGTTGTATCCTCCGGACGTTGTCCTGTCTGAATTGCGTATTGTTCGGCAGGCAATCCAAAACTGTCATATCCCATTGGGTGCAAAACATTGAAACCCTGATGTCTTTTGAAACGAGAATAAACATCTGAAGCAATATAACCCAGCGGATGCCCAACGTGCAATCCCGCTCCAGATGGGTAAGGAAACATGTCCAGCACATAATGCTTTGGTTTTTCAGAATTATTACTTGCAGCAAAAGTTTGGTTTTCAGCCCAATATTTTTGCCATTTTTCTTCGATTTCGTTTGGATTGTATTTCATTCTTTCTTTAAGGTTCAAAGGTTCAGAGTGACAAAGGCTCAAAGGTTTGTCACCTAATTTAGAGCGCAAATTTACATTTATTACAGATTGTACCAAAGCTATTTTGCTGACAAACAAATAAAATAACAAAATACGTATTTATAATTACGTATAAATACGTATTTTTATTTTTTAACACTTAGAAAAATATCGTTTTTGTTAAAACAATTGCAAGGCAAAAGTTCCAAAGGAACGACAAATATTGTAGGGCTGGACTTCAGTCCAGTTTAAACGGAGACCAGCGAAAGAATTATTAATCAAAAAAGAATTATTTTTGAATAGCATTTAAAAAATCTAAAATGGCTGACAGCAAAAAATACAAAGTTGAAGTTCGGGTTTGGATTGAAGAAACCGAAGGTGCCTATTTAGGAATTGGAAAAATCTGGCTGCTTGAAAATATTCGAAAAACGGGCTCTATAACCAATGCGGCCAAAGAAATGAAAATGGCGTATCGTCAGGCCTGGCAATTGGTCGAAGAAATGAATCAGCGCGCTGAAAGTCCTTTAGTAGAAAAACTACTTGGCGGAAAAGGTGGCGGCGGAGCAAAATTGACCGAAGCCGGAGAAAAAGCAATTACCGTTTTCTACGAAATCGAAAAACGTATTAAAGATTTTGCTTTAAAAGAAACCCAAAATTTAAAATTTTAAGCATATTAATTTCATTCAATACGTCTCCCGAGGTTGAAACCTCGGGCTATATCTAAAAAACAAAGAAAATACAATTGTAACATAGCCCGAGGCTTCAACCTTGGGAGATTCGTAGATCAAACCACCACAAAAAAATAAACTTTGCCCCTTGACGACTTTGCGATTAAATAAAAACGTCATTGCGTAAAACTTAGTGCACTTTGCGCTTAATAAACTTTTTATTAAATATCTAAATCGTATATTTATGGTAAGAAAGTTAAAACTTTGAACGTTATTAACTTCAAATAAAGAAATACTTTATTATTTTTACCACATAATTTAAGCATACTATGAGTTCTAACTTTGATAAATTTCAAAAGCGCAGGTTAATTTCCTCTTATTTTTCGGTTGTATTAAGTGTTTTTCTGGTATTATTCCTTTTGGGAGTACTGGGATTATTCATTATCAATTCTAAAAAACTGGCCAATGATTTTAAAGAAAAAATCGCAATGACAGTTTTCTTTAAAAATGAAGCAAATGATAGTGTTATTAAAGCATTCAATACCGAATTGAAAAGAGCGCCTTTCGCAAAATCTTATGCTTATGTTTCAAAGGAAAAAGCAGCAAAAGAACATACTGATATTATTGGAGAAGATTTTCTGACCTTTTTGGGCGAAAATCCATTATTGAATTCGTACGACATTCACCTAAAAGCAGATTATGTTGAGAGAGACAGCATTTCTAAAATTGAAAGCAGCCTGCGTCAAAATACCATGATTGAAGATATTGTTTACGACAAACAATTGGTAAATCTGGTAAATGACAACATCAAAAAAGTAAGTATGTGGATTTTGATTATTAGCGGTTTCCTTGCGGTAATTGCTGTTTTATTAATCAATAGTTCATTGCGTTTATCTATTCACTCTAATCGTTTTATTATCAAAACCATGCAAATGGTTGGCGCGACAAAATCGTTTATTCGTAAACCTTTTGTAATGCGCAGTGTAAAATTAGGAATGTTAGGTGCCGGATTGGCGATTGTTGCCCTAATTGCACTATTACTTTATGTAGAAACTAATTTCCCTGGCTTAGGCATTTTAGAAGACAAAGCTTTAATCGGATTGGTTTTATTGGCCGTTTTCGGATTAGGAGTTTTGATTACCTGGGTAAGTACACATTTTGCAACTCAACGTTTCCTGAATTTAAGAACAGACGATCTTTATTAAGATTGCAGATTTTAGATTATAGATTTTAGATTAAAATAAACTTATATACAGAGGGTGAAAATTGCTTCGTTCCTCGCAATGACAAAATGAAAAACAATATAAAAGAAGAACAACAACCTCAAAAACAAGAATTTCTTTTTGACGGTATCAATTACAAAATCTTATTGATTGGAATTGGTGTAATCGCGCTTGGATTTATCTTAATGTCTGGCGGAGGAAGTGATAACCCGAATGTTTTTAATGAAGATGTTTTTAGCTTCAGACGTATTCGTTTAGCTCCAACAACTGTTTTAATTGGTTTTGGAATCACGATTTACTCGATCTTCAAAAAATCAAAATAGACATTTTTAGACTTCTTAGACTTCATAGATCTTTAGATTATTAGATTAATCTTTACTGAAAATCTAAGAAGTCTAAGAAAGTCTAAAAATCTAACAATCTAATACATGAATACATTACAAGCTATCATTCTTGCCATTATTGAAGGAATTACAGAATTTTTACCTGTTTCTTCAACTGGACATATGATTATTGCCTCTTCTTTTTTCGGAATTGCACACGAAGACTTTACAAAACTTTTTACGATTGTTATTCAGCTTGGTGCGATACTTTCAGTTGTAGTTTTATATTTCAAACGTTTCTTTCAAACACTTGATTTTTACTTTAAACTTTTGGTTGCTTTTATTCCTGCCGTAGTTTTAGGATTATTATTGAGCGATTTTATTGATGGATTATTAGAAAATCCGGTTACGGTTGCTATCTCACTTTTAATAGGGGGTTTGATTTTATTGAAAGTTGACGAATGGTTCAACAATCCAGGTACGGCAGAAACATCTCAGGAAATTACCTATTTACAAGCTTTTAAAATAGGATTGTTCCAGTGTATTGCGATGATTCCAGGAGTTTCAAGAAGTGGTGCAAGTATCGTGGGCGGAATGTCTCAAAAATTATCAAGAACAACTGCTGCAGAGTTTTCATTCTTTTTAGCTGTTCCAACCATGTTGGGTGCAACGGTAAAAAAATGTTATGATTATTATAAAGACGGATTTGAATTATCTCACGATCAAATTAATTTATTAGTAATAGGAAATGTAGTTGCTTTTATTGTAGCACTTTTAGCTATTAAAACTTTCATTGGATTTTTAACTAAAAATGGTTTTAAAGTTTTCGGTTATTACCGAATTCTTGCCGGAGTCATTTTATTGATTATCCACTTTTTCATTCACCCGCTTACCATAATATAATGACAACTGAAGAATATTTAGACGGACAAGTTTTACTGATAGACAAACCTTTAAAATGGAGTTCGTTTCAAGCTGTCAATAAATTAAAATACCTTTTAATCAATAAAGTTGGACTTCCAAAAAAGTTCAAAATTGGACACGCAGGAACTTTAGACCCTTTAGCATCTGGGCTATTATTAATTTGTACCGGAAAATTCACCAAAAGAATCTCTGAACTTCAGGGGCAGGCTAAAGAATATACGGGAACTTTTTACATTGGAGCTACTACTCCGTCATATGATTTAGAAACCGAAATCGACCAAACTTTTCCAACAGATCATATTGATGAAGCTTTGATTCATGAAACCGTAAAACAGTTTTTAGGCGAAATCGATCAAAAACCACCAATTTTTTCAGCCATAAAAAAAGACGGCGTTCGCTTGTATGAGCACGCACGTGCTGGAGAAACTGTAGAAATTGCCAGTAGAAAAACCACAATTCACGAATTTGAAATCACGCGAATTGCATTGCCTGAAATTGACTTTAGAGTAGTTTGCAGTAAAGGAACCTATATTCGTTCCCTTGCTTTTGATTTTGGAAAAGCAATGAATTCCGGATCGCATTTAACCGTTTTGCGCCGAACTAAAATTGGCGATTACGATGTAAAAGATGCGATTGATATTACTTTGTTTGAAGAAAGCCTTAAAGAATAAACACAAAATAGCACATTACAAAATGAGGCAGTAATAGTAATGTGCCAACTCCTAAAATAATTTTGCTTTCCGTACTTGTTTTTTTGAGGTTAATAATGAGTCATATTTTTCCCTCCAAACAATAAACCTGAAATAAAATCGTAAAATCTGTCGAATAACTTCATCATGGCAGTGTATTTTTAATTGTTAGACATTAAATAAACACCAATAAACAGAGTAAATCAGAAAATAAATAATAGAAGTGGGATTATGATAACAAGGTACAAAATATTATAATCAGAAAAAAATATTTTAACGGATTATTTATTACTAAAATTCTTGTTTCCAGTCGATTACCCCGAAAATAAGCGATTTCAACGATTTTATCTATACCAGAAGCTTAAAATCGATCGTACTTTATATTTTCCATGATCTGCATCAATTCTTCCTGAACAGAAATTCCTTTATCAGCCAAATACCATAATTGCAAGTCGGTTTTGATTTTCTCATCAATCACACCAAATTCTTTTTTATAATTTGCCATTAATTCTGTGGCGCCTTTTGGTCTTGGCCCCCAGTCTGCACGCACAATTCCGGCTTCTTTGCAAATCACAATAACTTTTGGAATTGCTCTTCCTCCATTTGTTAGATAGTGACGCATTAATTCATCATTTTCATCACGTAAAACAATTCGGAGATCAACTTTTTTATTTGATTCATTTGCCATTTTATGCAGAATAGGAAGTATTTGAGCGGCATCTCCGCACCAGCCTTCAGAAATCACTAACCAGATATAATGGTTGTCTAAATTTTGAAGTTTTGTTATGGTCTCTTCAGAAATTTTAATCGTTTTTTCCAATCGGTTCATTCGCGCTTCATTGAGACTTGTATAGTGCGTCAGACTTTCAGATTGTTCATCACCGGTTGATTTTCCTTCAGATAATAAATCGGTTACTAATTTTCGATATTCGGCATAGGAATGACTGTTGAATAATGCTTTAGCGACGATACTTTTCATAATTCTTTCGTTTTGGTTTTATAAATTTAAGAAATTTCAAAAGACAACCAAATGACTTTTATCAGATTCAATCAAATAAAGTTTAAAAGTCTTTCAGAATTAAATATATAAAGAGCAATTAATTTTTTGTAAACATTATTTTTAAAAATCAGAATATGTCTATATTTGCACAAATTAACGCAACACAAACATGAAATATAAAAGAATTCTTCTAAAACTTAGCGGCGAGGCCTTAATGGGTGATTTACAATACGGAATTGACCCTAAAAGATTAGCCGAATATGCTGAAGAAATTAAGCAAATTCACAGTAAAGGAGTAGAAATTGCTATTGTTATTGGAGGAGGAAATATTTTTAGAGGCGTTGCTGGTGCAAGTGCTGGTATGGACAGAGTACAAGGCGATTATATGGGAATGCTTGCAACCGTAATTAACGGAATGGCTTTACAAGGCGCACTTGAAGACAAAGGAATGAAAACGCGTTTGCAGACTGCTTTGAAAATGGAATCTATTGCAGAACCATATATCAAAAGAAGAGCGGACCGTCACCTTGAAAAAGGAAGAATCGTAATTTTTGGAGCCGGAACCGGAAATCCATATTTCACAACTGATACCGCTGCTGTTTTAAGAGGAATCGAAATTAATGCTGATGTTATCCTAAAAGGAACTCGCGTTGATGGTGTTTACGACTGCGATCCTGAGAAAAATGCTTCGGCAGTAAAATTTGATTTCATTTCGTTTGACGATGTTCTTAAAAAAGGATTAAACGTAATGGATACGACAGCATTCACATTAAGCCAGGAAAATAAATTACCAATTGTTGTTTTTGATATGAACAAAATTGGAAACTTATTGAAAATCTGTGAAGGAGAAAACATCGGAACCGTTGTAAATATATAGTCATCAGTAACAGTTTACAGTCGCACTTGCTGACCTTAACTAAAAACTGAGATTCAAAACTGAAAACTTAAAAAAATGAGTGAAGAAATAGATTTTATATTAGAGAGTACTGAAGAATCAATGAATGGCTCAATTGCGCATTTAGAGAAAGAATTCCTAAACATTCGTGCGGGAAAAGCTTCTCCTGCGATGTTGGGAAGTGTTTTTGTAGATTATTACGGATCTGCAACTCCTCTTTCTCAGGTGTCCAAAATTAGTGTTCCAGACGCAAGAACAATTACTTTACAGCCGTTTGAAAAAAACATGCTTCACGTTATTGAAAAAGCGATTATGATTGCTAATATTGGTTTCAATCCAATGAATAATGGAGACATGATTATTATCAGTGTACCGCCTTTAACAGAAGATCGTCGTAGAGAATTAGCAAAACAAGCAAAATCTGAAGCGGAAGATGCAAAAATTGGTGTTCGTAACGTACGTAAAGACGCTAACACTGACATTAAAAAATTAGAAAAAGAAGGAACTTCTGAAGATGTTTGTAAATCTGCTGAAGAAGAAGTTCAAAACTTAACGAATGCTTACATCAAAAAAATTGATGAATTATTGGCTGCGAAAGAAGCTGAAATCATGAAGGTGTAATTTTTATTCAACATAAATTAAAAATCCGTTTGGTTAAATTATACCAGACGGATTTTTTTATTCTTATTTTTGCATACCAAAAACACAATGTTTTCGTTTTTGAAACTATAATCCTCAGTATGAAGCTATTTTGTTTATTGACTTTGTTTTTTACGCTTACTATTCAGGCGCAATTTCAAATAAACGGAATTGTAACAGATGCAAACAGGAGGCCTCTTCCGTTTGCTACAATCACTACTTCAGACAACCACAATACCATAACAGATGTTGATGGAAAATTTGATTTGAAAATCAATGCCAAAACCAGCACTTTTGCGGTTTCTTATATTGGCTTTCAAACTAAAATTATTGCTTTAACAGCTAATAAAACGTTTTATTCAATTTCACTTTCTGAAAAAACAGATGATTTAAAGGAAGTTGTTGTTTCTAATGAAAATCCGGCCTTAACTATAATTAAAAAAGTTATTGCGAATAAGAATCTAAATAATCCGCAGAAGAAACTCAGCAGTTTTGAATACAAAACCTACAACAAACTTATTGTAACAGCCAATCCGGATTCTATTGATGGCAGAATTGATTCCTCCGCAGCCTATAAAGATTTCAATAAAAAAACGATAAACGTAGATTCATCCGATTATAAGTTTAAAGAAATTATAAGCAAGCAACATTTATTTCAGACTGAAAAAGTTTCTCAATATCAGTTTGGAAACAATAAACTGAAAGAAACTATTCTCGGTACCAAAATGGCAGGTTTTAAACAGCCTGTTTACGAAATCATTGCCTTCAATTTACAATCTATTTCAGTTTATGGTTCGAAATATGAATTGTTCGAAACCAAACACCAGAGTCCTATAGCAGACAATGGCTTTGCCGATTACAACTATAAATTACTCGACACCGTTCCGATAAAAGGCAGAGACACTTATATGATTTACTTTAAAAACAAGAAAAAAAGAAAATCAAATGGTCTTGAAGGGGTTTTATATATTGATCAGGAAAATTTCGCTGTTGCCAAAGCGGTAATGCGAATAAAAGGCGTCCTGGATATTAGCGGTATTCATGAATTTGAATACGTTCCGGAGGAGAAAATCTGGTTTCAAAGCAAGACCACTTTCAAAATTGTAAAAGGAAAAAGTAATGACGATATCAAAATTTTAGGCGGAACGATTCAGTTTGACGGAGATATAGAGGACAATTTTGAACCCAGAAAAAAAACGGCTTCAGATTTCACTTATTTGCTTTCTGAAAGTAACAATTTCGACATTCATTATAATACCAATTCTCCAATAAAAGATCCATCGCTTTATATCGAAATTAAAGACGATGCCAGCAAAAAGCCGGAAGAATTCTGGGATACTTACAGAAAAGACAGTTTAGACTTAAAAAGCCAGAAAACGTATCAATTATTAGATAGTATCTCGATAAGTAAAAGAATTGAAAAGCGTTTAGGTCTTGGACGAAAAATCATAAACGGTTATTTGCCTATTGGCCCAATCGATTTGGATTTAAAGAAAATCATCAGTTATAATAATTATGAAGGATTTCGTTTAGGCGTTGGCGGAATTACAAACGACCGTTTTTCTAAAAACTTCAGAATCGAAGGTTATACCGCATACGGAACAAAAGATGGTAATTTTAAATACAGCTTAGGTTCCGGAGTTTTATTGGATAAATCAACTAATACCTGGCTTAACGGATCATATACAGACGATGTGCGGGAAATTGCAAGTACGGTGTTCGCTGTTGACAAACGTGTTTTCAAAATTTACGATCCACGCCCCATCAATATTAGTACTTTTTACAAATACATTAGCTGGAAAGCGAATGTACAGACAAAGATTATCCCAAAAACAGAAGCTGTATTTGAATTAGCGCGAACAGATGTTGAACCAAAATTTGATTATTTATTTAATTTAAACGGACAACTATACTCGAGCTATGTCATGACAACGGCTATGGCCTCGATTGTTTGGGCGCCGTTTAGCGATTTCATGCAAACGCCAACAGGAAGAAATGAAACCGAAAAAAGGTTTCCGAGATTTACTTTTCAGTATACACAATCCCTTCCTAACGTTTTAGAAAATGACTTTACCTTCAGTAAAATAGATTTCAAAACCGAGTATGAAAAAAAATACCTGAACGGTCAAAAAACCAGTTTATTACTGCAAGGTGGTTACGCCATGGGTGATGTACCGATTACGCATCTTTACAATACAATGCCTAATAATTTAACCAAAGAAACAATAATACAACGTATCACTTTTGCCGGAAGAAACAGTTTCGAAACCATGTTTTTCAATGAATTCTTCTCTAGTCAATATATCTTTTTCCAGGTAAAACATGGTTTTGACCGAATTAAAATCATGAAAAAAGTTCGTCCTTCTTTGGTATTAGTAACCAGAATGGCATGGGGAAATATGGAAAATCCTGAACAACATGTTGGCCCGGCTTATAAAACTTTAGACAAAGGTTTCTTTGAATCAGGAATCGAATTAAACCGAATTTTCAAAGGTTTTGGTTTGGGTGGCTTTTACCGTTACGGACCAAATCAGTTATTAAAATTTGAAGATAATATTGCGGTTAAGATTTCTTATGTGCTTGATTTGGGATTGTAAAATTAAATTCCAATATTTAAATTCCAAATTCCAACCACAAACTGCTAAAAAAAATAAATTCCAAATTCCAATAAAAACATCCAGTTTGTCATTCCGAGGCACGAGGAATCTCCGCAAGTGGCTCGACAAAGATTGGCGATTTTGATTGTAGAGCTTCTTACGGAGATTCCTCGTTCGGAATGACAAAACAATACGTAATTATACTAAAGAAAGAAAAAACAAAATCCCAAACTCCAATCATAGAATTGGAATTTGGGATTTTTTATATTGGAATTTTTAAAAATCTAGGGTTTCAAAATCAAAACCGAAGGTGTATTATTCAACCAAATACTTTGTGATTCGATCAATTTTTTCCAGCTGTCTAAACTTATAATCATTAAGTTCTGGCTTTCTAAAAACTCTTTTTTAATTGTTCTGTCGTGCATAATCATAATATGATTGGGTGCAATTTGTTCAATAGAACGAATACTTTCCTGAATATCACGAGTACTTTTAACTTCGCCGCTGGCATCTAAAACCGTAATTTGCGACCCGTTATTGTTGATTAATTTCTTCGCATAATCAATTAAAAAAGCATCTTCCTGACTAAAAATCGGCATAAAAATCTGATTGACTTCTTCTAAATCTTTATCAATAAAAATCCCAACCGGCATTTTGCTTTTTGCAATAATATGACGTGTTCTTTCATCAAAAGGAGAATTTTCAAACAAACCTTCTTTTCCTGTGAACTTATCAATCAAACGATCCGGATTTACGATTCTCGTTGTAAAACCAAGAATCTTTCCAAGCAATGTTCCGTCAAAAATAGACTGTCCCAAACCAACTAATAATAAATCGTACTCTCCTTGATTAGCTGTATCTATAATTTCGGTATCAATATCATTTGTTACTTTAAAAACACTCAGCATATTCTGATTCAATCGATGTGACTCTTCAATTACCGGAACTAACATTTTACGCTCATGATCTTTAACATCAAAGGAATGTATCTCCGTACTCAACGATAAGTGCATTGCCGTTACGATTGAATTGTCTCCTTGTTTTTTAACTAAGCTGTTAGCAATTTGCAATAATTTTTTTCCTTTTTCCGGAGTAGCGAACGAAAGCAGAATTTTGTATTTGCTTTTGTTCCCTATTTCCTGAGGAACAGCCGTAACTTTATCTTTAAAAATAAAGTTGATAAAATCTAAAGCCGGTCCTGTCATAAATGTCGTCACTAGCGCCATAATTACCATCATGGTAAAAACTTCAGTAGAAAGAACACCTAAATCATAACCAATATTTAATACTACAAGTTCCATTAACCCCCTTGTATTCATCAAGGCTCCAATAGCTAAACTGTCTTTCCAGTTTTGCCCCACAAATTTGGCTGCGAAAGCACTTCCAAAGAATTTCCCTACTACAGCAACCGCAATAATTACAGCAGTAACTTTCCATAAATAAGGATCGTTTAGTAAACCAATTTGTGTACGTAAACCAGTAAACACAAAGAACAATGGCAATAAAACGATGATGGCAACATCTTCTACTTTTTCAATAAAAATGTTTCTAAATTTATTATTTTCCGGCATAATGGCTCCTGCCAAGAACGCGCCAAACAAAGCGTGAATTCCGATTAATTCTGAAGCATACGCAGAAAATAAAAGCGTTAAAAAGAAAATAGCAACAACCGGTTTATTCAAACTTTCTCTTGTTGAATTCAAATCTCCCACACGTTTCAGGAACGGACGGACTATTTTAAGCATGATAATCACATATAAAATCGCCAGGCCAATAACATATAATGAACTCAAAAGCGAACCAGCTTTTACAATCGCAATTACAACTGCCAAAAGACACCAGGCCGTAATATCATCAGCCGCGGCACAGGTTATCGCGATAGTCCCTAATTTTGTTTTTTGCATGCCTCTTTCCTGAACAATTCTGGCCAAAACCGGAAACGCAGTGATACTCATAGCGATTCCCATAAATAATCCGAAAGAAGAAAAGGCTACTCCAACCGGCGCAAAGGTTGCGTAAATAAAATAAGCAAGCGTCAAACCTAGTGCAAACGGAATTACAATACTCGCATGACTAATTACAACTGATTCGTGTGCTTTATTTTTCAGCACTTTCAAATCCAATTCCATTCCGATCACGAACATGAAAAGAATCAAACCAATCTGACTTAAGAATTGTAAGTTTCCTAATGATTCTTTTGGAAATAAAGCGGCTGAAAATTCCGGAAAGTACATTCCGACCAAAGAAGGCCCCAAAACAATTCCGGCAATCATTTCACCAATTACTGATGGCTGACCGATTTTTCTGAAAATCCATCCAAACAAACGTGCGGCCAAAATAATAGTCACGATCTGAGCCAATAAAATAGCTAAAGGATGCTGTAAATTCTCAATCATCGAATGCAGAAAATCATTCCAATGGTTGCTTTCTATTTTTTTCTGAACAATTCCCCGACCCACTTCAAGCGAAGCTCCTTTAGAAATTACCCAATATATTAATGCAGTAAAACCACCAATTACAGTAACGTAAAATAAAGAGTTTTTAATGTTATTCATAACTCATTTTTTTTGATTTATTGGCGCAAATATCAGTACTGAAAACGTAGTGAGAAAGTAAATTTACAGCTAATTTTCAATCTATGTAACAAGTCCGAAAAACTTTGTAATAAGTTAGATTTTCACCTTTTTTAAAAAGTCAGAACGATAGGTTTCGCTCAAAATCAAAGTCGTATTTTTATTATTTTCTTCTAAATGATGCAATACAATCTCGTTATGATTAAAGAATTTGATTGCTTTTACCGCCAGAATTTCTTTTTTATTTATTCGGCAGAAATCGGCTTCTGGTAATTCCTTTAAAAGCGTATCAAATTTGACGTTTTTTAAATTCAAAAAACTGCCATCAGAAAGTAAAACCGTTTTGTCACGACTGTCGCTGATTGCCGTTTTTATCAATTGAATTTGGTCGAAATACAATAACGTTTTTCCTTTATCCGTATTTAACTGAATGAATTTTTTTGCCGTTTCTGGTTTGTTGAATCGTTCGTAAGCTTTTGAGATTGCTTTTTGCAAACGTTCTAATTTTACGGGTTTTGTAATATAATCTACCGCATCAATGTTAAAAGCATCGGCAGCATATTCTTTATACGCCGTACAGAAAATCACTAATTTATTCTGAAGCATTTCAGCCAAATGCAAGCCGTCAATTCCCGGCATTTCGATATCTGATATTAACAAATCAAAATCGAGATTCGGAATTTCAGCCAATAGTTTTTCAGGATTGTTATACGTTTTTACTATTTCTACTTCGGGAATTTGTTCGCAAAGCATTTTAAGATACATCAATCCAGGTAACTCATCGTCCAGCAGCAAGCATTTCAGTTTTGTATTCAAGTAAATCTATTTTTAGATGGGCAATATAAATATCATTTTCTACGAATCGGTCTAGTTTGAAATTATTCCTATAAATAATTTTAAGTCGATGTTCTAAAGTTGCGTGGCCATAACCGCTTCGCTCCTTTTTGAGTACTTTTTTATCGGAGATTTTATTCGAAACCGTCATCGAAAAAGCATTGTCTTTGAACTCAAAAACAACGGAAATAAAAGCATCGGCACTTTGAAGATCGGCATGTTTGAAGGCATTCTCAATTAAATCAATCGAAATTAACGGTGCCAGTAAAGGCTGTTCGTATAATTTGTCTTCTTTGTTAATGTTGGTTTTGATCTTCAACTCAAAAAGCGGACTGATTTTAATTTTATTGATTTCGATAAGATTCAAGGCAAAATCAATTTCTTCTTTTGCCGTGACGAATTTCTTTTTGCTTTCGTATAAAATATAATCGAGAACATTCGCCAATTTATCTAAGGCAAAATAAGTCTGATACGCGTGTGACTGAATCGAATTTAGAATATTCTTAAACAAATGCGGATTCAGTTTTGATTCTAAAGTTTCTAACTGCAAATCATTCACTTTTCTTTCTAAAGCATAAAAACTTTCTTCGGCATCCTCTTTTGATTTTTTGGCCTGCATTAATTGATAAACCATTAAACAAATGATGGCAACCAGCAATAGAATAATTGCTAAAAAAATAAAAGTGATGGTGTTGTTTTCTTGCATTGCTAATTATTTATATAAATAGTGTTTTTTTTGCTCACGGATGACACGGATAAAACGGGTTTGCACAGATTTTTTCCGTTCAATCCGCGTCATCCGCGTGCCATATTTTTAATGACTGGAAACAAACTTCAACCCAATAATCGAAGCAATTAATGTTGAAAGAAAAAATATCCTCCAGAAAGTTGCCGGTTCTTTAAAAATAAATATTCCAACTAAAACGGTTCCAACAGCTCCAATCCCTGTCCAAACGGCATAGGCGGTTCCAATGGGTAATTCCTGCGTGGCTTTATACAATAAAATCATACTGATTGAAAGACAGATAAAAAAACCACCCATCCAATACGTTGACACCATTCCAGTTGTTTCTTTGGCTTTGCCTAAGCAGGAGGCAAAGCCAACTTCAAAAAGCCCTGCGATAATTAATAAAATCCAGTTCATTTTCGTCTCATTTTTAAATTAAGTACAAAGATGAGAAAAGCTACTGAGTAAACAGCAAAAAGCAAAAATTTATCACAAACCCAGATCTTTCAAATTTGTGTTAACATTAAGTAAAATACCCTCGATTGTTTATGATTTAGAGCAGTTTTCACTACATTTGCAACCATTTTTAAAGATTTTATGAAAAACGCTATTCACGTTGGTTTTTGGGAAAAAGTAGCCCGAATTATTCTTAAAAACAGAATAACAATATTGGTTTTGGTTGCTGCCCTGACAATTTTCCTTGGCTACCAATGGAAAAACCTTGCTATGACGTATACCGAAGCCAACTTACTTCCAAAAAATCATATTGCAAATAAAGATTATCAAAAATTCCTTGACAAATTTGGTGAAGAAGGAAACCTTATTGTAATTGGTTTTCAGGACAAAAAATTCTTTACTCCAAAAAATTATGCCGCCTGGAATGAGTTGATGACCGGTTTAAAAAAATCAAAAGAAGTTGATCTGGTTGTCTCTCTAAATGATTTGAAAAAATTAGAGAAAGATACGGTAAACCAAAAATTCGTTCTTAGTCCGTTTATTGATCAAAGTAAAACGGTTGATCCGGCTTATTTGAAAACCGTTCAGCACGATTTATTCAATAACTTGCCTTTTTACGAAGGCTTACTTTTTAATAAAGAAAGCGGAAGTGTCCGTTCGGCAATTTACATGAACAAAGCACTTGTAAATACAGCTGAGAGAAAGACTTTTATTTTGGAAAATTTAGTTCCGAAAATCGATAAATTCGAGAAAACAACTGGAATCGATTTGAAAGTTTCGGGAATGCCATACATCAGAACGATCAACGCTGATAATATGAAAGGCGAAATCGGATTGTTTATCGGTGCGGCTTTATTTACAGTTTCTCTGATTTTCTTTTTCTTTTTCCGTTCGTTTAGGGCAACTTTTATTTCAATCTGTATTTTGATTGTTGGTGTAATCTGGTCGTTTGGAACGCTTGGATTGTTTCATTATAAAATCACGATTTTAACAGCTATTATTCCGCCATTAATTATCGTAATCGGAATCACGAATTGTATTTTCCTGATTAACAAATACCAGCAGGAAATTAAATTGCATAACAATCAGGCAAAAGCTTTGCAGCGCATTATTTCGAAAATTGGAGTTTCGACTTTAATGACGAATTTAACGACGGCGATAGGTTTTGCAACGTTTATGATTACCGGAAATGATTTGCTTTTTGAATTTGGTTTGGTAACTTCTATCAATGTAATTTCTGTGTATTTATTGACACTTTTAATTGTGCCGATTGTATACAGTTTCATGTCGCTTCCGAAAGAAAAACACCTTTATCACTTAACTAAAACTTACATTTCTACTTTATTAGATTTTGTAGAAAATGTGGTGAAAAATAAACGAAAAGTAATTTATACGATTTACGGTTTGCTTTTGGTTTTCAGCGTTATTGGCGTTTCGCAAATGAAAGTTTCAGGAAGTTTGATTGGCGAAATGCCAAAAAGCGCTTCTTTCTTTAAAGATATTTTATTCTACGAAAAAGAGTTCAACGGTGTCATGCCGCTTGAAATCATGATTGACACCAAAAAGAAAAAAGGTGTTATGAAGGCGTCAACGATTCGTAAAATGGATGAGTTGCAAAACACAATTGAAGAAATGCCTGAATTGGCAAAACCGGTTTCTATTGTGAATTTGGTTAAATATTCGAAACAGGCTTTTTATAACGGAAATCCTGAATATTACCAATTGCCAACTTCGCAAGAGCAGACTTTTATTTTGGGTTATGCTAAAAATGCGACGAAAAACAGCAAAGAAAATTTGATGAAAGCGTATGTTGATTCGACTGGACAATATGCCCGAATCACGACTTTCATGAAAGATATTGGTACCGACGAAATGGCGAAAGTCGAGAAAAAATTACACTCAAAAATTGATGAAATTTTCCCGAAAGACCGTTACGAAGTTACCGTTACCGGAAAAGCATTGGTTTTCCAGAAAGGAACATCATACCTGGTTGACAATTTAATTGAATCGTTGATTTTTGCGATTTTAGTAATTGCGATTTTGATGCTGTATTTGTTCCGATCGTTCAAAATGGTTTTTGCATCGGTAATTACGAATGTTTTACCGCTTTGCATTACGTCCGGATTGATGGGTTATTTTGGAATTCCGCTAAAACCTTCGACTATTTTAGTATTCAGTATTGCGTTTGGAATCTCGGTTGATAATGCGATTCAGTTTATGGCGAAATACAAACATGATTTAATACAGAGTAACGGAAAAGTAAAAAAATCGGTCTTCAGTGCTTTAAGAGAGACTGGAATCAGTACTTTTTATACATCAGTGGTTTTAATTTTAGGATTTGCTACTTTCACGCTTTCTAGTTTCAGCGGAACAATCGCGCTTGGTGGATTAATTTCTTGCACATTGGCGTTTGCGATGTTTGCGAATTTATTGGTTTTACCGGCTTTGGTTTTGACTTTTGAGAAGAAGAAGGCTAAAAAAGAGGATTTGGAGGGATTGGAAGGAAACACTAATTTCACGAATTAGCGCGGATTACGATATTTTGAACCTTTGTCAAAGGTTTAAACTTTGACAAAGGTTTAGACACAACAATTGTCATTCCGAGGAACGAGGAATCCCCACGAGTAACTCCATCCAGAGACTCGCCAATCTTTGTCGAGCTTCTTGCGGGGATTCCTCGTTCCTCGGAATGACAAAAATGAGAGAAATAAATAATAAAAAGAAAATTGGTTCTTTTGAAAACGAGTCCCTAGCCCCGATAGCAGCGGTATCCTTTTTAGGCAATCGGAAATATCTCGTTTACCGTAAACGTTCTGCCTAAAAAGATATAGCGGATAGCGGGAAACAGCTTCTAATTTTAATAATTATCGTTTATATTTGCAGTTAATGCACAACAAATAATTTAATTTCAATATTATATATAAAAATGAAACACACAAAAGTTAAAGACTTATTAAACAGTACGACGACGCTACAGGAAGTGAATGCAAAAGGATGGGTGAGAACTTTTAGAAATAATCAGTTCATCGCGCTTAATGACGGTTCTACCATTAATAATATACAATGTGTTGTTGATTTTGAAAATACACCGGAAGAAACTTTAAAAAGAATCACAACCGGAGCTGCGGTTTCTGTAATTGGAACTTTGGTAGAAAGCAAAGGTGCTGGTCAGAAATATGAGATTCAGGTTAAAACGCTTGAAATCCTTGGAGATTCTGATGCTGAGAAATTCCCAATGCAGCCTAAAAAACACTCTTTGGAATTCTTAAGAGAAAATGCACATTTACGTGTTCGTACTAATGCTTTTGGAGCCATTATGCGTGTGCGTTCGGTATTGTCATTTGCAGTTCATAAATACTTTCAGGATAAAGGTTTTGTGTATGTTAATACACCAATCATTACGGGTTCTGACGCTGAAGGTGCAGGAGAAATGTTTAAAGTTACGGCGTTGCCTTTTGACAATACACCAAGAACTGAAGACGGAAAAGTAAATTATAAAGAAGATTTCTTCGGAAAAGAAACAAACCTAACAGTTTCCGGACAATTAGAAGGTGAAACTTTTGCTATGGCTTTGGGTCAGATTTATACTTTTGGACCAACTTTTAGAGCAGAGAATTCAAACACTTCCCGTCACCTGGCAGAGTTTTGGATGATTGAGCCGGAAGTTGCTTTCAACGACCTTGATGACAACATGGATTTGGCTGAAGATTTCATTCAGTACGTAATTAAATATGCTTTAGACAACTGTAAAGACGATTTGAAATTCTTAGAAGGAAGACTTTTAGAAGAAGAAAAATCAAAACCTCAGGCAGAAAGAAGCGAAATGGCTTTGTTGGAGAAATTGAATTTCGTTTTGGAGAACAACTTCAAACGTGTTTCTTATACAGAAGCAATTGATATTTTAAGAGATTCAACTCCAAATAAAAAGAAAAAATTCAGCTACATCATTGAAGAATGGGGAGCTGATTTACAATCGGAACACGAGCGTTATTTAGTAGAAAAACACTTTAAATGTCCGGTAATTTTATACGATTACCCGGCAAATATTAAAGCGTTTTACATGCGTTTGAATGACAACACAGAGCCTGGAAGAGAAACAGTTCGTGCAATGGACATTCTTTTCCCTGGAATTGGAGAAATTGTTGGTGGTTCTGAAAGAGAAGAGCGTTACGATGTTTTAGTGGAGAAAATGAAAGCCTTAGATATCGACGAAGAAGAGTTATACTGGTATTTAGACACCAGAAGATTTGGTTCTGCAACGCATGCAGGTTTCGGTTTAGGATTTGAGCGTTTGGTATTGTTTGTAACAGGTATGACAAACATCAGAGACGTAATTCCTTTCCCGAGAACTCCAGGAAACGCTGAGTTCTAAGAAAAAAGGAATTTGCCACGAAGGCACAAGGACACTAAGTTTATTTTTTAAAACTGATTAAACACTCAAAAAAATTAAAATAATACCACGAAGACATAAATTCAAAAGTATTATTTTATTACAACTGAAGATTTAACAACTTTCAAAAATAAAAAAATCTTTGCGCCTTAGCGTCTTCGTGGCAAATACAAAATATTATGCTCTCTGAAAGAACGGAAGAAATTGGAAAAATAATTGTAAACTCGGCGTTTAAAGTTCATAAACAACTTGGACCGGGATTATTAGAAAGAGTTTATGAAGTTTGTTTGGCTCATGAAATTACAAAAGCTGGTCTTGATGTAAAACGTCAGGTTGATATTCCGATTTTTTATGACGGAATTGAATTTGCTGAAGGATTAAGATTAGATTTACTGATTGAAGATTCTATAATTATAGAAATAAAAGCAGTTGAGCAAATAAATCCAGTTTGGGAAGCACAAATTATAAGTCAATTAAAATTGTTAAATAAAGATTTAGGCTTTTTAATTAATTTCAATGTACCATTAATCAAAAGTGGTATTAAAAGATTTATAAACACGAAAAGAGTATTTTAAAAGATTTCAAGTAAAAGCCTTTGAGGCAATTAAAAAATAAAAAACTTTGCGCCTTCGCGTCTTAGTGGCTAAAAAAAATTAGTGCCTTATTATGCTAAAGCAATTTTTAAATTTAAAATTATCACAAAAATTATCTCCACAGCAAATTCAGCTGATGAAGTTAATTCAATTGCCTACGCAAGCTTTTGAGCAACGTTTATTAGAAGAAATGAACGAAAATCCGGCTTTGGAAGCTGGTAAAGAAGACGAATACGAAGCTGATGAATTCGCTAATGAAGACTACGACGATTATGATGATGCAGAATCAGACAGAATCGAAGCAGATGACATTAACATTGACGAATATTTAAGCGACGACGATACTCCAGATTACAAAACTCAGGTTAACAATTATAGTGAAGACGAAGAACGCGAAACGCCTTTTGCATCGCCAATTAGTTTTCATCAGGATTTAATCAATCAGCTGAATACTTTTATTCTGAACGATGAAGAGCGCGAAATAGCTGAATTCCTTGTTGGAAGTATTGATGACATGGGTTACATCCGCAGAAGCGTTGCCGATATGGTGGATGACATGGCCTTTACTCAGGGAATTTATACTGATGAAGCTATGGTCGAAAAAATGCTTCATGTTATTCACGAACTGGAACCTTCGGGAGTTGGTGCGCGTGATTTACAGGAATGTTTATTGTTGCAGTTAAAACACAAAACGCCAACCGAATATGTTGATTTAGCGATTGATATTATCGAGAATCAGTTTGATGCTTTTACGAAAAAACATTACGATAAATTATTGCAGAAATATGCGGTTTCAAACGAACAGCTTAAAAAAGCAATTCACGAAATCGAAAGATTAAACCCAAAACCGGGTGGATCTTATACCGGAAATAATAAAGTTACCGAAAATGTAGTTCCCGATTTCGCGATCAGAATTGTGGATGGCGAACTGGAATTGACTTTAAACGGAAGAAATGCTCCGTCGCTCCACGTCTCTAAAGACTATCAGGAAATGATGCAGACCTATAAAGATTCTCGTGATAAATCTTCGGCACAAAAAGATGCGGTTCAGTTTATCAAACAAAAACTGGATTCGGCTAAATGGTTTATCGATGCGATCAGACAACGTCAGGAAACGCTTTTTGTAACCATGAATGCAATTATGCATTATCAGGAAGAATACTTTTTAGACGGCGACGAAACCAAACTAAAACCAATGATCTTAAAAGACATTGCTGATATGGTTGGTCTGGATATTTCGACGATTTCTCGTGTTGCTAACAGCAAATATGTAGAAACGCCATACGGAACAAAACTGATTAAAGAATTTTTCTCTGAAGCGATGAAAAATGATCAGGGAGAAGATGTTTCGACTTTAGAAATCAAAAAGATACTTAAAAATACGATTGAAGAAGAAGACAAGAAGAAACCTCTACCAGACGATCAATTGGCCGAAATCTTAAAAGAAAAAGGTTACCCGATTGCGAGAAGAACGATTGCAAAATACCGTGAACAGCTTGATATTCCGGTTGCGAGAATGAGGAAGAAGATTTAGGTTTTGGAAAATTTAATATAATTCAATCACAATCTATATTAAACTGGACTGAAGTTCAGCCCTACAATATAATTCGAGCCGAAGGCTCTTCTATAGTTCCGGAGGAACATTTTATATTGTAGAGCTGGACTTCAGTCCAGTTTAGACAAAGCAAAAAACCCGACAGATTTTGAATCTGTCGGGTTTTATTTTATAAATGAATTTGTATAATTATTTATATTGATCCGGTAATATTTTCACATCAAACAAAGAAACATTCTTTTTGTCTTTGTAGCTGTAAATCAAAGTATAATCATTGTCTCTAAAAACCTGAAGTCCCGGATTTGCCTTAGCAGTGCTTATCAAACTTTTTTCGATTTCAGTCTTTATTACCTCAATCTCTGCGGTTTCTTTTTCTACATTTAGTAATGTTAAATTGTATTGAACTGCTTTTTCTTCAGGCAAATTAGGTAAGCTTACACTATCTAATCGAATGCCTTCCTGAATTTTAAGCGGGCAATTTTTATTGTATTTTGAAACTAGTTCCTTTACTTCAGTTTTTGTTTCAACGGCTGTTTCAGAAAGAAAAAATTGAAAATAAACCGCTAAAGCCACTGCAACTCCAATTACACCAAATAATAAGATATTTTGTTTTCTTTTAGTTTTTTTGTCTTGCATTATATTAAGGCTTAAATGGAATTAAAAATCTACTTTTCCTGACTCTTTTTCATTGCATTATAATAGGCAGCACGGCTTAACGGTTCGTATTCTTCCGTTTCACCCAGCATTACCAATTTATCATTATCCGTTTTACGGAAACTGTAATTGGCAAGATTTCCGGTTCTGGTACAAACAGCGTGAACTTTAGTTACATATTCGGCTGTAGCCATAAGTGCGGGCATGGGTCCGAAGGGATTTCCTTTAAAATCCATATCAAGTCCTGCTACTATCACACGAATCCCCTGATTGGCAAGATCATTACAAACGGTAACGATTTCATCATCAAAGAACTGTGCTTCGTCAATTCCGATAACATCGCATCCTTGTGCTAAAATAGCAATATTGGCTGCAGCCGGAACGGGAGTGGAACGAATTTCGTTGGAATCATGAGATACCACCATTTCGTCATGATAGCGGGTATCAATAGCAGGTTTGAAGATTTCGACTCTTTGTTTGGCAAATTGGGCGCGTTTTAATCTGCGGATTAACTCCTCGGTTTTACCCGAAAACATTGATCCACAAATAACTTCAATCCAACCAAATTGTTCTTTGTGATTTACTGTATTTTCGAGAAACATTTTGTATTTTTCTACCTTTAAAAATGAATAGTTTTTATTACTTTGTACTGGTAATAAATCGACGTGAAAAATTGCTGTTTTTACACTTTTTCAAAAGTAGAAAATTTTTATCAAATCGGAGATTCGCAATCGCTTATTAACAGAAATAAAAAAAAATCTTGTTGATTTCTTTCCGTAATAAAGACATTCAATTACAAAACATATAAATTACCCCTATTCACTATAATTTCTACAGCTATGAAAAAAAAATTGGAAGCCGATTTAATCAGCATTGCACATCGAATTTTAAAACTTAAAAACAAATCCGATATCAATCAATTGTATCTTGAAACGCAGAAATTATATGAAAAACTGGCGGTTTTAAAATTTATAGACGAAAACTTCGAAGGTGCAAAACCAACCATCAGCCATGGTGAAATCACTTCTCAAATTGAAAGTATTTTTGAAAAAGAAGAAGTAACTCCGGCGGAAATTAAAGAAGAAGCTCCAATTGTTGCTGAAGAAACTGTAGTTGAAGAAACTCCTGAACCGGTAATTGCTGAAGAAATAGTTACTGAAATTCTGGAAGAAATAACTCCGGAACCAACTGAAGAAGTTATCGAAGAACCGATTGCTGAAACAATTGAAGAGCAGAAAGCTGTTATTGAAACAGAAGAAGTGGAAACAGTTGAAGAAACTAAAACTATCGAAAGTTTTAAAGATCCAATTATTGAACAAATCAACGAAGCTGTTCTTGAAGCTAAAAAGACAATCGAAGCAAATAAAGATCTTTCGTTTAAAACAAGCAGCGATTCAAACCCAATTCCGGATTTTAAACCCGCTTTTGAATTAGATAACTCAGCAGAAAAAATCGAAGAAAAAGAAGATCCAACAATTCAAACTACTTCAAAATCAAACCCACTTCCTCTTGCATTTGAAGATTTCGGAATCAATTATGCAGATGCGCAGTTTGTAAAAGTAGACAGTTTTGAAGCTGTTCCTTCATCTTCTTTTCCATCACTTAATGAAATTCAGGAGACAAAAATTGAAACAGAGGTTCTGGAAACTCCGGCTGAACCAAAAGCGGCAACATTAAACGAAAAACTGGCAAAAGGTTTTCATATTGATCTGAATGACCGAATTGCTTTCACTAAAAACCTTTTCGGAAACAGTGCTGAAGATTACAGCCGCGTTTTAAATCAATTATTGACTTTTGATACCTACGGAGAAGCGCAGGAATTTATCGAAAATATGGTAAAACCAGATTATAACAATTGGGAAGGAAAAGACGATTACGCTGAGCGTTTCTTAGGAATTGTAGAGAAGAAATTCTCATAAAAATAAAACACAAATTACACCAATTGACACTAATTTTTACTCCGTGTAATTTTTGCAACGATTGGAATATGTGTTAATTCGTGCAATTCGTGTTAAAAATTAAATTTAAAATATGTCTAAATTATATATCGTTCCAACGCCAATTGGCAATCTTGAAGACATGACTTTTCGTGCCATTCGGATTCTTAAAGAAGTCGATTTGATTTTGGCCGAAGACACCAGAACGAGTGGGAAACTGTTGAAGCATTTTGAAATTGGCACGCACATGCACAGCCATCACATGCACAACGAGCACAAAACCACCGAAAATTTAATTGCACGTTTGAAAGCCGGCGAAACTATCGCCTTAATTTCAGATGCGGGAACTCCGGCAATTTCTGATCCCGGATTTTTATTGACGCGCGCGTGTGTCGAAAATAAAATTGAAGTGGAATGTTTACCAGGTGCAACGGCTTTTGTTCCGGCTTTGGTGAACAGCGGACTACCAAATGATAAATTTGTTTTTGAAGGTTTCCTGCCTGACAAAAAAGGACGTCAAACGCGATTTTTGGCTTTAGCCGAAGAAACAAGAACGATGATTTTATACGTTTCTCCACACAAACTCGTTAAGACTTTAGCGGAGTTTATTCAGTATTTTGGAGAAGACAGACAAGTTTGTGTTTCGAGAGAATTATCAAAAATGCACGAAGAAAATGTCCGCGGAACCGCAAAAGAAGTTTTAACTCATTTTGAAAAAACGGCACCACGCGGTGAAATCGTCGTTGTCGTTGCCGGAAAAACAGTAATTAAAGAACCTAAGAAAAGTAAATTTTCTAAGGATGATGATGACGAAGAATAATTTCGCCACGAATTCACAAAATCAATAAATTAAAAAAATGTTCGCCACGAATTACACAAATTATCACGAATTTAATTAGTGGAAATTTGTGCAATTCGTGGCAAAAAAATAACACCAACATCATGAGCATTCAAGCCTTTTTAGAAAAAGTAAAACAAACCCCAAACGAAATAACATTCCCGGAAACTATTGCAGTAATTGAGGAAAACTACAATTTTACGCCAACTGCTTTTCAAAACGGAACACAGCACAATGCTGCCGGAGAAAATTCAGGTTCTTGTAAATTATTCTCTTTTGCCAAATTGCAAAACTTAAGCAAAGAAGAGACTTTAGCCTGTTTTGGTGCTTTTTATTTTGAAGAAGTTTTAGGAGATCCAAACGGAACAAACCATCAAAACATTAGAAATTTCATCAACTTAGGTTGGGACGGGATTAAGTTTGAGGGAAATGCGTTGGAAGCAAAATAATTTTAGATTTTAGAGTGTAGATTTTAGATTTTTTGAAGTCTGCCTTTTGAAATTTGAACTCAAAAAACTTTGTCAAAGTTTTAAACTTTGACAAAGTTAAAAACCGAATATTACTTCTTACAGATTAAACGATTTTTGATTTCTCCAATCTAAAATCCAAAATCTAAAATCTACAATAAAAAAATGCGTTGGACATTAAAACCAAAACCTTCTGAAGATAAAATCAAACATTTGGCGCAGGCGTTAAATGTAGAAGATTTTGTAGCAACACTTTTGATTCAGCGTGGTATTGAAACTTTTGAAGATGCCAAAAATTTCTTTCGTCCTTCATTAACACATCTTCATGATCCATACTTGATGAAAGATATGGATAAAGCGGTTGCCCGAATCGAATCGGCTATTGAAAATCAGGAAAATATTTTGGTTTTTGGTGATTATGATGTTGACGGAACTACTGCTGTTTCTTTGGTTTCATCTTATCTAAAATCACATTATCCCAATATTGCCACTTACATTCCGGATCGTTATGACGAAGGTTACGGAATTTCTTTTAAAGGAATTGACTTTGCCGACGATAACGGTTTCTCTTTAATTATTGCACTCGATTGTGGTATAAAATCCATTGAACATATCGCCTACGCGAAAGAAAAAAACATTGACTTTATTATTTGCGATCACCACAGACCTGGAAATATTCTTCCGGATGCGGTTGCCATTCTGGATCCGAAACGAGAAGACTGCTCCTACCCTTATGATGAATTGTGCGGTTGCGGTGTCGGATTTAAATTGATTCAGGCTTTAGGTCAAAATCGAAATGAAACTATCGAAGATCTGGTTCCCTATCTGGATTTAGTTGCTACGGCCATTGCGGCAGATATTGTTCCGATCACGGGCGAAAACCGTGTTTTGGCTTACTTTGGATTGCAGGTAATTAACAGCGATCCGAGACCGGGAATTAAAGCTTTGGTGCATCAGGTAAAAAAGAAAGTTCTGGATATTACAGATGTTGTTTTTATTATTTCGCCAAGAATTAATGCGGCGGGAAGAATCAAACACGGTAATCATGCGGTGGAACTGTTAACGGAATTTGATTTTGAGCAGGCACAACAATTTGCTTCAGAAATCGAACAATACAACGCTGACCGAAAAGATTTAGACAAGAAAATCACCAAAGAAGCTTTTCAGCAAATTATAGAAAATCAGGAAGAAGAACGTTTTTCAACTGTTGTTTTTCAGGAAGACTGGCACAAAGGTGTAATCGGAATTGTCGCTTCAAGATTGATCGAAACATATTATCGTCCTACTTTGGTTTTCACTAAAAGCGGTGATAAATACGCAGCTTCGGCAAGATCAGTGAAAGGATTTGATGTTTACAATGCTTTGGATGCCTGTGCGCAACATTTGGAACAATTTGGAGGTCACATGTACGCGGCCGGAATGACATTGAAAGCAGAAAACTACAAGACTTTTAAAGAAGCTTTTGAAAAACAGGTAGAGGAAACTATTTTACCTGAAATGCGAACTCCGGAAATCGAAATTGACGCCGAAATTAATTTTTCAGACATTACCCCAAAACTCATCCGAATTTTAAAACAATTCGAACCTTTTGGCCCATTGAATATGACGCCGGTTTTTATGACTACGGAGGTAAAAGATACTGGTTATGCTAAAACGCTGGGTTCAGAAGACGAACATTTGAGATTGTTTGCTAAACAAAATAACTCAGAAGGAATTGCCGCCATTGGCTTCGGACTTGGAAAAAAATTAGACATTACAAAAAATCAAAATACTTTTCAGCTGGCTTATACTATCGCTGAAAACGAGTGGAACGGAAATGTTTCTACTCAACTTATGCTAAAAGATATTCGGACAAATGGAAAATAAAGAAAAGAAAAACGACCCTTATCAGGCTCTGCGTTTTAGAGAATTTAATATGTTTTTATTATTGCGTTTTGCCATGGTATTTGCCTGGTCCATGCAGTTTATTGTGATTGAATGGGAAGTTTATAGCTTAACTAAAAATCCGCTTTCATTAGGAATTATTGGTTTGATGGAAGTAATACCAGCCGTTTCGATGGCCTTATTTGCCGGACATATTGTCGACCAAAGAGAGAAAAAAGGAATGTTGGTATGGTGTATTTTAGGTTTTTCAATAATTAGTTTTGGTTTGTTTTTATTAACCTGGCCTAAAGTTGTCGGCGATGCTTCGCCCACTATAATCTTATATTCAATTTACTTTCTAGTATTTCTTGGCGGATTGGTTCGTGCTTTTCTTGGCCCAACGATATTTTCGCTTCTATCTTTAATTGTGCCGAAAAAGGCTTATCCAAATGCTGCAACCTGGAGTAGTTCGGTTTGGCAAATTGGTGCGGTATTAGGACCTGCGGTTGCAGGATTTTCAATCAACTGGATTGGAGTTCACTGGTCGATGTGTCTTGTTGTTGGGTTTTCTATTTCTGCCTTAATTGCTTTAACTCAAATTGAGAAAAAACCAATTTTGAATCCGAAGATTGGTGAACCGGTTATGGAAAGTTTAAAAGAAGGAATCAAATTCGTTTTCAATAATAAAACTATTTTAGGAGTACTTTCTCTTGATATGGTTGCCGTTCTTTTTGGTGGCGCCGTGGCTTTATTACCTGTTTTTGCACAGGATATTTTAAAAGTTGGCCCGGAAGGTTTTGGTGTTTTAAGAGCTGCTCCGGCAATTGGTGCTTTTATTACGATGTTGATTTCTGCCTATGTTCCGTTATACAAAAAAGCCGGAATGAAACTTTTGATTGCGATTTTCATATTCGGACTTTGTATTATTGTTTTTGGAGTTTCAACCATTTTCTGGCTCTCTGTTGTGGCGCTGTTTTTAAGCGGAGTTGCAGACGGGATTTCAGTAGTAATACGTCAAACGATTTTACAGCTTAAAACTCCGGATCATATGCGTGGGCGTGTTGCTGCAGTAAACTCTATGTTTGTGGGTTCATCAAACGAATTAGGCGCTTTTGAAAGCGGTTTAACAGCCAAATTAATGGGAACAGTAACGTCAGTAGTTTTTGGTGGAAGTATGACCTTATTGACCGTTTTAGGCTTCGGAATAGCATCGCCTACTTTTAGAAATTTAGATCTTCAAAAAGACATGGAAGATCATCAAAATATGGAATAATGAAAAAATTAGTATTGGCTTTCTTTTTTACTATTTCCCTTTTTGCAAGCGGACAAAGTCTTTACATCAAAAGTTATGGAAACAAAAAAGAGAAAGCCATAATTTTTATTCATGGCGGTCCAAGTGGCAACTCCACTTTATTTGAAAGCACAACGGCTCAAAAATTAGCTGACTTAGGATTTTATGTAATTATCTACGACCGAAGAGGCGAAGGAAGATCTGCAGATCCTGAAGCTAAAATTACCTATGCAGAAGCCTTTGAAGATTTAAATACGATTTACACAAAATATAATCTCAAAACAGCCACACTGCTGGCGCACAGTTTTGGCGGTTTGGTTGCCACACTTTATACTGAGAAATATCCTCAAAACGTGAATAACCTCATCCTTGCCGGAGCCTTATTTTCGCAACAGGAAACCTATGATCATATTTTAAACTCGGTTACAAAAATTGCAACCGCCAAAAAAGATACAACTCAATTAGCTAAAATAAATGCAATTGAAAAACTAAATAAAAATTCGGCTGAATATCGAAAAGCCTGTTTTGATGTGGCAAGCGAAAATAATTATTTCAAAATGCCAAATCCAACGGAAGCTTCAAAAAAACTATACAATGATTATGAAGCGAGTGATTTCTTCAAAACGAATATTCGAAACAAAAATGCACCGTTGCTTTTCTACAAAAATGAAAAGCAAAATAACATTGACAGCAGACCATCTTTAAATAAGATAAAGAAAAACGGAATTCCTATTTATGCCATTTACGGAAAAGAAGACGGCATTTTTTCATCGGCACAAATCAATTCTATAAAAGGTATAGCCGGGCAAAATCACTTTGATTTATTGGATAATTGTTCGCATTATTTATTTGTTGATCAACAAAATCAATTTCTACGAAATATTATAAAATGGCTTAAATGAATTCCCATTTAAAAACATTATCTATAATAAAATTTATAGCAAGTTATTCAATGAAATCAATTTATTTATACTTTTTAAATTCAAATCACTGAAAATGTTGAATTTATGGATAAAGTAGTTTTCAGCCAGCAATTTCCAACATGATACATAGCCAATAAATTTTAAGCATTTTTTTCCACCATCTAAGTTTATATCACCTTTCACAATCTATATTAAATGATCTTATATCACTTATATGGTGAAACATTTTTTCCAAATTTTATGATTTTCTATTTAGAATTAATATAAATAATATTTATATTTGTTAAAATAAAGGATTGCAATGAGAGAAATAGAACAATTATACCACAACAATTTTGGAATTGCCTTTTACTGGAAAAAGGAAAACGAAACCATTACAGACAAAGTACAATTGGTTTTTAAAGAAACCGGATTTTATTTTACGGTTCAGGAACTCAATTACTTTTGCGATTTAATCGAAGACAGCATGATTGAAAATGCTTGTTGCGAAGCCTGCGAACTGAAAAACTCCTGTCATAAATTTCTACTCAAAACGCCTTGCGCTCAAATTGATTTAGCCGTTTCTATAAAAGAATTGAAATCGATTAAAGATTTGGTTGAAGGTTCTTTATTCCGAATTGAACTGGACGAATATGTTTACGGGGTTGGCATGAATTAAGAAACATTCTAAACATTTTAACTACATTTTTTTCATATTTTAAATATATTTTAATTTTATTCAAAAAAAAGTATATTTACGGCAATGAAAAAATTACGAATTCTTTTTGCCATTACCGTTTTAGCCGTTTTTCTATCCAACTGCGCAAACAAATCTGATGAATATATTGATCCTCGCGGAACTGATTATGCGGGATCCGAAAGCTGTATTCAATGTCATCAGACCCAATATGAAATGGCTTTGAAAAGTTCTCACTTTAAAGCAACTGCCCCTGCACTTTCAGAAAATGTGATGGGTGATTTTGATCAGGGAGATCACACTTTTATCTATGACAAAAACACCAAATTAGTCATGGAAAAACGCAACGACAGTCTCTATCAGGTTTTATACAAAAACGGAAAAGAAGTCGAAGCGCATCGTTTTGAAATTGTTTTCGGAACCAAACATGCACAGACCTCCGTTTACTGGCGCAATCAAAACACTTACGAATTACCCGTTTCTTACTATAAATCCATAAATGGCTGGGCAACAAGTCCGGGATTTCCTGCAGACAAACCTTATTTTGACCGAATGGTAGTTAAAGATTGTTATGCCTGCCATGCTTCAAATACCAGCAGCAGAAAAGTGGAGCAGAATTCTGCTGAAAGAAATTTTATGTCAATGGATGTTGAAGATATTATTGACCCAAAAACTATAGTGTACGGAATTGATTGTGAGCGTTGTCACGGACCGGCAAAAAAACATGCTGAATTCCATCAAAAAAATCCAAATGTAAAAGTTGCCAATAGTATAACAAGTTTTAAAACCTTAAACAAGCAACAAAGATTAGACGCCTGTGCACTTTGTCATGGTGGAAATGACGGAATGAAACTAAAATCACGCTACGATTTTAAACCCGGTGATAATCTTTCAGACTTTTATCGAAGTACAAGAAGCATAACCGATACCGCAACATTTGACGTTCACGGAAATCAGTTTCGCTTGATGGCGCAAAGCAAATGTTTCATTAACAGCGAAAAAATGGATTGCATTACTTGTCATAATCCACACGAAAATGCTTCTAAAAACTTAGCTTCTTATTCTAAAATTTGCATGAGTTGCCATCAAAGCGGTATAAAACATTCTGACAAAACACTTAAAACAATGTCTGGAAGTTTATTGGCCAATAATTGTGTAGAATGTCATATGCCGAAAAAATCATCTGGTGCGATTAAATTTCAGCTTTCAGATAGCAAACAATTATCGAATTATATTTTGAGAACACACAAAATCGGAATTTATCCGGGAAAATAAAAAGGAATTATTTTTCGAATTTCTTCAATTCAAAAGTTTCGCCATCAAAAACACCGTAAGTAAAATAACCAATCCAGTCGCCCAAATTCACATATTTAGATTCTTCACCAACCGGAATAATCATGGGTAAATGACGGTGACCAAAAATAAAGTAATTGTAGTGTTTCGTTTCGAGTTTACGTTTGGCGTATAAAACCAGCCATTCGTTTTCTTCTCCTAAAAATTTCACATCTTCATCTCCCGAAATCAGTTTGTTTTTTACGGATAAATATTGTGCTAAACTAACACCAACATCTGGATGTAGCCAACGAAAAAGCCATTTTGAAAATGGATTTGTAAATACCTTTTTCATTCTTTTATAGCCTTTATCACCAGGTCCTTTTCCGTCGCCGTGGCCAATTAAAAAGGTTTTTCCGTTAAAAGTAAATTCTTTGTTATCATGATAAACCGGAATATTCAATTCGGTTTCAAAATAATCATTCATCCATAAATCATGATTTCCAACGAAAAAGTAAATCGGAATTCCGCTATCGCGAACCTCAGCCAGTTTGCCTAAAATACGCACAAAACCCTTTGGAACAACGGTTTTGTATTCGAACCAAAAATCAAACAAATCACCCAATAAAAAAATAGCTTCTGCATCTTCCTTCACCTCATCTAACCAAGCGACAAATTTCTTTTCACGCGGTAAACTAGACTCAGGAGTTGGAGCACCAAAATGCTGATCAGAAGCGAAATATATTTTTTTCATTTAGATTTTAGATTGTGAGACTTCTTAGATTATTAGACTTCTTAGATTATTAGACTTCTTAGAATATTAGACTTCTTAGATTTCTGCTTGGGAAACTTTTGACTTTCGACTTTTGACTTTCGACTAATTAATTGTCAGAAGCATACCATTCTGCAAAAGACGATTCTGTTTCCTGAAGTTTAAGAGAGAATAATGTAATTCCGGCAGGAAGTCTCGCGATAATTCTTTCTGCAAAGTCAACCACCATGTTTTCGCTGGTTGGTTGGTAATCTACCAAAATTACGTGATGTCCGCGGTTTTTCAATTCATTTGCCAGTTCGATATGCGGAGTCGTTTCGTTAAAAACAGTTGCATGATCAAACTGATCGACGATTTCTTCTTTTACAATTTTCTTTAGATCCGAAAAATCAATTACCATTCCGTACTTCACATTCGACCGGTCCGTAATTGGCGAACCAATAACCGTTACCGATAATTTATAACTGTGCCCGTGAACGTTTTTGCATTTTCCATCGTAACCGTACAAAGCATGCCCGGTTTCGAAGTTAAATTGTTTTGTAATTCTGATATTACTCATCGATTTGAATTTTAGGTTGCAAATTTACGAATTAATAACCGTTTTCATCTCTTTTTTTAGCACGGTTATACATCCAGTAAGCAATTCCGATTAAAATCACGAAAGGAATAAACGATCCAATGATCACTCCAATCTGATAACCGCTATCCGGAGCGTTCTTAATTTTCTCTGCAACATCAACCTGAACAACTAAAGAAATAATTCTCATATTTGAATATTATTTATTGGTACGTTTATTTAAACACATAGGAACATAGATTCTCTTCCTTGAAAAAAAGGAAATTAAAAAGCTCGCTTTTCACACATAGCTATGTTTTTTTAAAGCAAGTGAAACGCCTTTTTCAACACAATCAAAACTATGTTTCTATGTGTTTAAAATTATGCGCAATGCATTACTTTTTAAACTGCGTCAAAGCCTCTCTTGCAAAATCAGATAAAACCAATTTCCCTGTAATGGCAGCGCGTTCAATCAATATCGATTCCCATTGTTCTGTGCCTTCCCAAATGATTTTCTTCATTTCAAACAAAGCTTCCGGATTGTACGAACTCAGTTTTTGAGCGAAATTCTCTACCGCAGCATCCAGTTCCTCAGCAGTATGAAGCGACGCATAAAGCCCTTTCTCCAAAGCCCATGCTGCCGATTTCCAATCTGTTGCTGCCAACGTCATTTCCGTCATAGCCGTTTTGCCAATTTTACGCGAAACAGCCGGCTCGATCACAAACGGACCAATTCCGATAGCCAGTTCAGATAATTTAATAGCACTTTCAGTCGTAGCCAAAACATAATCGCAGGTGGCAATAATACCAACGCCGCCGCCAACGGCTTTTCCCTGAACGCGTCCCACAATTAATTTAGAACAGTTTCGCATGGCATTTAGCAAATGGGCAAAACCAGAGAAAAATTCCGTTCCCTGTTCTTCATTTTCCACTTGCAAAAGTTCATCAAACGATGCACCCGAACAAAATGCTTTCGAGCCTTCGCTTTGCAAAACAATAACCGAAACCGCTTCATTTCGGCTTAAATCGTTAATTTCCAATGTCAACCGATTCAACAATTCACGCGGAAAAGAATTACTCGCCGGATGACCAAATTGTACCGTTGCAACGGCATTTTTAAAACTCGTATATAAAGAACCGTTTAGATTTTCTGCACTCATAAAAATAGATTTGAACGTAAAGTTACGGTTTTGAAAAATAATTTCACCCGAAGCCTTTTCTAATTAAAATAAAAAAACCGTATCACAATAAAGTAATACGGTTTTTTTGTGGAGAATATCGGATTCGAACCGATCACCTCTTGCCTGCCAGGCAAGCGCTCTAGCCAAATGAGCTAATCCCCCAAAGCGTTAGCAAATAAAGTCAATTAATTTTCAAAAAACAAAATTTAATATCGAATTTTCTATAAATATTCAGGAGCAGAAGTTTCGTTTTCAAAAGACCACCTATCCCGCTATCCCTTCCAATCTTTTATGCTGAACCCCAGCACAAAAGGATTTCCAGTTCTATCGGGGCTAGATTAGAAGTTTTTGTTTTTATAAGATGTTTGAGTTGGGTTGTGGATTTAGTTTTCGGGCACGGATTGTAAATCCTCGCTATCGGGTTAGACGTTTTTGTTTTTATAAGATGTTTGTCGTCGAATGTGATCTCATAATTTGCTTTTTTACTTAAATACTATTTCATTGGTATATTACTACTTATACGTAATGATTTAAAGATCGCCATTATTATGATAATTATAATAACAACTATTATAACCTTAAAACAACCTGAATTACCAGGATCTTCTTTTTTACTAAAATAATTTTCTTCAACTAATGCTTCATATTCCTCATCAGTTAGATCCCAAGAATCAGACTCAGTTTGTGACATAATATTTACAAATTAAAATTAATAAACTATTTTGAACTTTTTTACATCTTTTAGCATAACGCAATTTACATATTAATTGAATAAAAGTCTACAAGTTGCATTTTTCATCATTAAACGCATTTATCAATGATTGCTTTCATTAGATCTTTGAGTTAGATTCTATTTAGTTTGGCGTTCTCAAACTCAACGTTTATACTATGTCATTTTAATTTTACCTTATTAGACTTCATTTTATAAGTTCACGACGCCAAATTTGATGTTGTGAACATCAAACTTTAGGTTTGTTACTTAAAAAAATTTATGCCAGAAGCCCAACACTTCATGACAAAACCTAAACAGTCACAATTAAAGTTCTTAAATAAAAAATACCGAAATTTTAGTTTCGGTATTTCTTTATATTTTTTATTTATTTTGTGGGCACTGATTGCAAATCCGCGTTATCGAGCTGAATGTCTTCTAAGATACAAATTCACTTTTTGATAAAAAATGTAATGAACATTTTTCTTATATTGTAGCTTTTTAGATTTCAATTAATTTTAAGAGTTATAGCTTTAACGTATGATGATAAATAAATTTTTAACGGACATAAGAATAATAAAGGATGCTATAAACACAAAAAAATTAGTAATTTTTGCTGGTGCCGGAATTTCTATAGATGCTGGAGTACCAAGCTGGGGCAAATTAATTGATGAAATCAAAAACGAACTTGATTTACCTGAAAATGAAATTGATTTTTTAAAAATACCTCAAATTTATTTCAATGAAAGGCAAGAAAAGGAATATATAGAGAAAATACGAAATGTTTTAGGCCATAGAAAATTAAAACATAATGAAATCCATGAAGAAATTTTTGAACTAAATCCCGAGCACATTCTTACAACTAATTTTGAAGATCTATTAGAACAAGTAATAAATAAAAAATCACTTCCTTTTTCTATAGTAAAACAAGATACCGATCTCCCTTATTCGCATAATACTAAATTATTGGTTAAAATTCATGGAGACTTAGATAATACAAACTTTGTTTTAAAAGAAGATGATTATTTAAATTATAGTCTAGACCATCCCTTAATTGAAGCATTTATCAAGTCAATTTTTGCAACCAAAGTCGTTCTTTTTATAGGATATAGTTATAATGATTATAATTTAAAACAAATAATTCAAAATGTTAGAAATATTTTAGGTAATAACTTCCAAAATGCATATTTACTTTCAATAGATAATAAAACTCATTATTCTCACAAACAATATTTAAAAAATAAGGGTATAAATGTTATCGATTATTTTGATGCAGATTTCATCAATAAAGATGAATTGAAATCAAACTATATTACTGATTTTTTAAAAGGAAACAATGCGTACAAAGAAAATTACTATCAAGAAATCCAAACCTTAAGCGATAAAGGTCAATTGCTATTTAACTTTTTAAAATTCATTCGTTTTTATGATGATTTAAAGAGCAATATTACCAACGATAATGTAATAAATAAAATTCATAAATCACTATTTAGATTTTCAGAATTAAAAGCTTTGCCACAAGACTTCATAAGTAAGTTGTATCCTTTTAAAACTTCAAATAATTACGAAAATCTCCTTCACAATACCACATTAGTATTAAAAAATAGAATAGTAAAAGAATTATTTTATGAAGAAATAAATATTGAAAATAATATAGTTGTTTATAATCCGAAATCTAAAATCACCAAAAGAGAAAAAGAAGAGAATGAGCAAAAACTTAATCAAATCATCACAAAATTAAACAACAGCTTAATTTTCAATGTTACAAATAAAGATTTCATTACTGGCACAAAAAATATACTATTGAACTCAAAAAAAAAGTGCAATTGTTCAAAATGTAAATTTGAACGTTTTGAATTTAATGAATCCTTAACGGAGATTAATAGCTATATCATAAATGAAATATCTGATATTAAAGAAGACTTACAAAAAGCTTATTTAAATTACAAATTTGGTAATTATATAAATTCATTTAATATGCATGAAGAAATTGCAACTAAAGCATGGCAAATGGAAAAGTACATTACTTATTACATCGTAAAAAATAACATGAAATCATTGAAGGGTTTAATAAACTTTAATGAGTACAATATAAATGAGGAAGAGAAGGATAAAATAATTAACAAAATTGAATATATTGATGCCGACAAATTAATCTTCCAAATTCCATATAAAAGTAATGAAGAATATGAATTATTAAAAATCATTCGAGATGACACAATTTTAATGACTTCACGAGATCAAATTGAAGACATTTATAAACATGTAGAAGATATTTATATTAAATATAAACACCCTTACACTAGAGTTGAAAGCCCATATTATCCCCAACTTATATACATCGAATTATATAAAGTAATAAATTTCTATACATATAATTATATTATTAGCGATGGTTTTTCGAATTTCAGAAAATTAATCCAAAAATGTATAGAATCTCTTATCATAAGTTATGCAACAAATAAAAACTATACAGGAAGATTAAAGAAATTTTCCAAAGATTTTTTCTGCATTAGCGTAAAATACTGCAATTCAGACTTATTAGAAAAACAATTAGCAAAATATGAAGTAAAGGAATTAGAATTTGAAAAAGCAGATATAGATGAAATACTAACTCTTTCCATTAACTTTTTCAACTCTTTATATAAAAAAAGCGACCTATTAGCTTCAGGTAGCTTCAAAAACAAATTGATTTTCAATCAATTAAGCAGAAATTCCTATAGTGATAAAATAAGGTCTATTTTTAATAACATAATTATATTAATGTGCTCTATAGATGTAACGAAAAATAAAAGTGCCGAATTCACTAATGCTTTTATTACATTTCTTGAATATGAAGATTTTATATTTGGAGATAATGTCAAATATCTTAATAATTTTTTACGAAAAAAATATAAATTATTCACAGTAAAAGATTGCGAACGTTTAATCAAAATTGCTCATGCAAAAATTCAAAAACAAAAAAGATATGACACATTTGAAGCAATTTCATACATAGCTAACCAGAACAATTTTGAACTTTTAAAAACTGAAGAATATGTTCAAAAAATTCTTTCTGATTCTAAATATTATGGAACAAATAATCTTCTAATTATTCCCTTATGGAAAATGTCCAATCTGGAATTAAAAAACAAACTAGAATCTATACTAATCAATAATTTAAAAAATGATTTTGAACCAACGCTATATACACAAGCTAGTTATCAAAAAATCATAGATTATAGAATATTTTTCGACCAATACATCGAATCAATTAACCTCTCTAATAGTTGGTATTCCAGTGATGAAAATTCAGGATATTCACTCGTTAACAATAAACCTGTACTAGATAATTTTCATTTTCATAATGCTTTGATATTCTTATACGATATGAATGTAAAAAGTAACGATCCTAAACTGGACTTATTTACCAATCTTACCGACTACATGAAATTTTTTCTTTTCAGAGAGAAATCAGATTTATTAAAATTTAAAATCGAATGGCTTTTCCTTATTAATTGGGAAACCATCTATAAAGAAATAAAGAAAATAAAACATCTAAAGAAACTTATTGAAGTAGCTCTTCGCGAAAACTACGATGAAGAATTAGCCAAATTATATACAAAGTATTTTATGTAACTCCGATGCTCGAATTTGTAATCCGTTGCAACAAAGTATCCAACTTTGTGCCTTTACAACTTTGCGAGATTTTTTTTAGCCTTCCTTTAGCTTTCGCTTCTTCAGCAAAAGTAACTGAATGTTTCCTGCTTATATATAAAAAAAAGAAAAGAAAACAAATAAACCAGCAAAGCACTGTCCATGCGGTGAGAAGGTTAAAGACAAATAAGTATTTGTTGTTTTTTTTTATTCCATGACATAATCGTTGGTATAAAATAAACAAATAACATGACTATTCCTGCCATCACTTTTTCTATCGTTAGCTCACGATTTTCAAATGGGAGGTAGATTTCTGTTTGGGGTTTGGATGAGGCTTGAGGTTATTATGGCGATGAGAGTGAAGGAGTAATTTTTTTTCATAATTTAATTAAATTGAAATCCTTTGTCGAGTTTCTTGCGGAGATTTGCTTCGCCAGTCGCTATCGCTCGAGTCTCCTTCGTCGAAATGACAATATTGTGGCAACTTTGTCGAGTTTCTAGTGTGATCCTTCCTTCGTCAGGATGACAAGATTGTGGTAACTTTGTCGAGCTACTTGCGGGGATTTCTCCTTCGTCGAAATGACAATATTGTGGCAACTTTGTAGAGTTTCTAGTGTAGTCCTTCCTTCGTCAGGATGACAATATTGTGGTTACTTTGTCGAGCTACTTGCGGGGATTTCTCCTTCGTCGAAATGACAAGATTGCGGCAACTTTGTCGAACTTCTAGTGCGATCCTTCCTTCATCAGGATGACAATATTGTGGTAGAATTTTGCAGCTTTGCGACCTCACCGACAAAGAAACTTCGCGCTCTTTGCGTAATCCCTTAGCGAACTTTGCGGTTAAAAAAACGCCCGCAATAAAAACCCTACTTAATCAAAAACCCCAATCGAATCGATCCATAAAAATAACCTGAATTCGTATTCGTTTCAGGATCTTTCAATTCACGGCCTCGGTAAAGAAAAGAATACGAAATATTGAAATTGTTGTGGCGGTATTTCAAACCAAACTCGGCGTTGAAACGAAGCGGTTCCAACTCAAAAGTCACCGGACTGGTGTCGCTGAACATACTACCTTCAATAGTAGCGTCGTAAAATTGGTAATTAACGCTTGGCATCGCATAAAAGTAAAATTCACTCACATCAAACTGCGGTTGAGCACTCACAGAAGCATCGTGCAAATTAGAATCGTAAACAGGAAGTAATTTCTTGAAACCTATTCGGGTTAAAAAACCTGTAGAAACACCATCAAAAATAGTCCCCAAATTGGCTTCTGACTGAAAATGAAGATCTACAAAATCGTTGTGTTTACCTGGGAATAATTTCTTCGAATACATGACATGTGCCTGTACGGCAAGTGCATTATGAAGCTGGTTTTCCCAGCCATATACTTTTTTATAACCAATAACGTGATGAAAACTTTCCTGTGTTTCGCGGCCAAAAGCATTCGGCCCCATATAACCCAATTGAAAATCAGTCTTTAAAACGGATTCGCTTTGGTAGAAAAAGCTACGACCGGCTTCAGCAAAAAGATAGCCTGTAAAAGGACGGTCATTTTTTAAAACGGCTTCTTTATTAATAAATCTGGGATTATAGATGTATTGGCCCAAACGAAATTCGGTAATTTTTTTATTGATTTTTTCGTTTTCGTTTTTGGATAGGTATCTGAAAAAAAGTTCTAAACCGTTTGTATAATACATATCGTTTTTAGACGATGTATATAAATCATTGTCGGTAATAAAACCAAATTCTTTTGTTTTTGACTGGCCAACACCCAAAGCTGTGGTTAAAAGAAAGATTGCCAATAAGACTTTTTTACTTCGCATTATAATTTATTTTTCCAACGGCACGCATTTCACGAACAATTCTTTCTTTACGTCGGTTGATATAACTTGAAGATCCTGTGGCTTTAAATTTTCTTGGATTGGGTAGTATTGCGGCAATTCCGGCGGCCTGCATTTGTGTTAAGCTCGAAGCGTCACGACGGTACCAATGTTCTGTTGCAGCATAAGCACCGTAAACACCATCACCCATTTCGATACTATTCAGATATACTTCCATGATACGCTCTTTGCCCCAGATAATCTCAATTAAAACAGTAAAATACGCTTCTAAACCTTTTCGGAAATAACTTTTTCCCTGCCATAAAAACACATTTTTGGCAGTTTGCTGTGAGATTGTGCTTCCGCCACGAATTCGGCGTCCGCGTTCGTTGCTTTTATAGGCTTTTTGAAGCGCTTTGAAATCGAAACCATTGTGATATAAAAAAGTTCCATCTTCACTGGCAATCACCGCTTTCTGTAAATTCATCGAAATTTTATCAATTGGTTCCCAATCATGATCAAAATAAACTTCTTTGCCAGCCATTTTATTTTCGATAGCACGAATCAGCATTAAAGGTGTAAACGGTACAGGCACATATTTAAAAAATATAACGGATCCGATCGAAAGTCCGAAAAACCATAAAAACAATTTAATAAAAAACCATTTTACTTTCTCACCAAACGTGCGATTGGTTTTCTTTTTCGCGGCTGGTTTTGTTTTGCTTGCGGCTGGTTTTTTTGGTGCTGGTTTCTTGGTTGCTGCCATTATATTAAATCTGCTAATTCTGTTCCTATTAAACTGCCTATTGCGACGCCCATTCCGCCTAAACGCACTCCACAAAACACGTTTTCAGACAGTTGAGACACAACAGGATTTTTGCTATTTCCTATTCCCATGATTCCGCTCCAACGGTGCGCAATCTGGAATTCCTGATTCGGTAAAATTACATTTTTCAGCAAATCTTCCAACTTATTTTGCACAATTTTGGTTTGGCCAAATTCGGTGGTATTTTCTGTTTCAAAATCTAAGTTTCGCCCACCGCCCAATAAAATTCGGTCGCCGATATTTCTGAAATAATAATAGCCCCGATCCAAATGGAAAGTGCCTCTTATATCTAAATTCGGAATTGGTTCCGTTATCAAAACCTGAGCTCTTGCGGGTTGCACTGCTCCTTTTGTTAACGTATTGGCGAAGCCATTTGTTGCGAACAATATTTTTTTGGATGGAAAAGTAAAATCACTCAACGCGATTTCAACGTGATTTCCTAAATCGGCATAAGCTGTTACAGTTTGTTGATTCAAAATCAAAATATCCGCAGCAACAGCTTGTTTCAGCAATTCCTGCATCATATTTCCGGTATCGATCTGCGCTTCAAACGGATTAAAAATTAAATATTCCTGAATGTTTTCAAAACCAAATCGGTCAATTTCTTTGGTAAAAACATCGGCCTTAAAAAGTGGTTTTAAAATTTCATTGATAAAAGGCAATCGCGATACACATTCGTTGAAACCTCTTTCATCTTCTTTCAAAAACAATTCATATCCGCCATGAGGTTTAAAATCTATTGCAGCATCTCCCAATCTTTTTCGGAGTAACTGTAAACCTTGCCAACGTTTCTCAATCAACGCAATCACATCTTCTTCTGTATGTGTTTTGAGATCTTCCATAATTTCAGAAATACTCCCAAAACAGGCAAAACCCGCATTTTTGGTACTAGCTCCCTGTGGTAACATTCCTTTTTCTAAAACCAGAATTTTCGCCGTTGGAAATCTTTCGCGCAAGCGCAATGCGGCGTGCAAACCTACAATGCCACTTCCTACAATAGTATAATCAACATTCGTGAACCAATTTTTAAGTTCCCAATAACTTAATTCCATCTTTGACTTAAATTAAATTCCAATCTTTTAAATTCCAAATTCCAATTTAGGAAATAAATTTAAAACTTTACTTTCGATCGCCACGAATTCACGAATTTTCTTTTCAAAGATTATCAATATTTGTCTCTCACAGATTTACAGATTTGTTTCACGCAGATTCAAAAAGATTTAGGCAGATTTTATTTGATTTAATAAAAAATCTGTGTGAATCTGCTCAAATCTTTTTGAATCTGCGTGAAAAAAAATTCTGAATTGGTTCGCCTGTTCGCTATCGCTCGAGCCGTGGCGGAAAAAAATTTAGTATAAGCTTTGGGATTTTTTGGATTTGGAATTAAATTATTTGGAATTTATCATGGTCCAGATTGGAATTTGGAATTTATTTTTTGGGATTTATTTTAAATTATTGGAATTTAAATGTTGTATTTTTAGCCCCACGAATATTAGAATTTTATTATGAAAAAAGTATTATTTACAACCTTAATAATGATGAGTTTAAACGCTATCGGACAGAATGTGATGTCACCAGAATTGTTATGGAAATTAGGAAGAGTGACTGCACTTGGACTTTCAAAAGATGAAAAAAATGTTGTTTTCAAAGTTTCTACTCCTTCGGTAGAAGAAAACAAATCGTCTTCAAAATTTTACATCCTGCCAGTAAGTGGCGGAACTGCAACTGAAATTAAAGATACTAAAGATGTTTTGGCGGATAAAAATGTTTCGCCTGACGGAAAATTTTTAGTGTACAATGAAGAAGTGAAATTGGAAAAGGTTTTAGGAAAAGATTTTTATCCAAGCCTTACAAAATCAGACGCTCAAATTTATGATGGTTTGGATTACCGTCATTGGGATACCTGGAACGAAGGGAAATTCAACCACGTTTTTTATAAAGAAAACAAAGAAGGTGCTGCCGGAATTGACATCTTAAAAGGGGAGAATTTTGATTCTCCACAAAAACCTTTTGGTGGCGACGAAGATTATATCTGGTCTCCTGATGGAAAAAGCATTTTATACGTTTGCAAGAAAAAAGCAGGAACTGATTATGCTATTTCTACCAACACCAATATTTATGAGTACAATTTAGAAACTCAAAAAACAACCAACAGAACTGAAGATAATTTAGGTTACGATACCGCTCCACAGTTTTCTCCAACAGGAAATTTAACCTGGCTGCAAATGAAACGTGATGGTTACGAAGCGGACAAAAATGATATTATTGTTGAGTTTAAAGGAATCAAAACCAACTTAACTGCTAATTGGGACGGAACTGTAGATAATTTTATCTGGAGTAAAGACGGTAAAAACGTTTATTTTGTGGCGCCAGTTGACGGTACAAAACAACTTTTTGTAGTGAACTTTCCGGGATTGACCAAAATGGCAATTCAAGTTCGTCAAATTACAAAAGGCGATTTTGATGTTAATGATTTAGTTGGTTTCGCGGGAGATGATATCATCGTAACCAGAAATGACATGAATCATGCTCCGGAGATTTATTCTTTTAATTTGAAGAAAAACACCTGGAAACAACTTTCAAATGTAAATACAGATACGTATAAAACATTAGCATTAAGCAAAACAGAAAAACGTTATGTTACGACAACTGACGGTAAAAAAATGTTGGTTTGGGTAATTTTACCTCCAAATTTTGATGCTACAAAAAAATACCCAACGTTGTTATTCTGCCAAGGAGGACCACAATCTGCGTTGACACAATCGTATTCTTTCCGTTGGAATTTCTCTTTAATGGCTGCTAAAGGTTATGTAGTGGTAGCGCCAAACCGTCGCGGTATGCCAGGTCACGGAGTGGAGTGGAATGAGAAAATCAGTAAAGACTGGGGCGGACAAGTTATGGACGATTACCTTTCTGCTATTGATGATGTTGCCAAAGAAAGCTACGTTGACAAAAGCCGTTTAGGTTGCGTTGGTGCAAGTTACGGAGGATATTCCGTATTTTATTTAGCCGGAATCCACAACAACCGTTTCAAAACTTTTATCGCACACGATGGTGTTTTCAATACCGTAAGTATGTTAGGAACAACTGAAGAAGTTTTCTTTAACAACTGGGATTTTGGTGGCGCTTATTGGGAAAAAGACAATGCTGTTGCTCAAAAAGCGTATACAACATTTAACCCTGCAACTATGGTTGAGAAGTGGAACAAACCAATCTTAATCTTCCAGGGAGGAAAAGATTTCCGTGTGCCAATCGGACAGGGACAAGAAGCTTTTCAGGCAGCTCAGTTAAGAGGTCTTAAAAGTAGATTTGTTTATTTCCCGGATGAAAATCACTGGGTTTTAAAACCGCAAAATGCTCAGGTTTGGCAAGGTGAATTTTTCAAATGGTTGAACGAAACACTATAAGTTAAACCCACATAAATATTTAATAGCCGCAAATTGTTATATAATTTGCGGCTATTTTATTTTTCAGACCTTTGAATTATGTAACAGATTCAGCTTGATTCCCTTTTTAAAACAGTTTTTTTTGAATAAATTGCAGGGAATTCGAATTACAAAATACCCCCAATCCCAACAATAACAATCTATGGAGAGTAAAAAAAGTTACACAGCTATCAAAGTGCTTTTCAGCTATGTTGCATTACTCGCTTTGGTTGTGACAGTGGGATGGTTTTTATATTCTGAAAACGTTGTTTATAACAAACTGGAAGATAAAATTGCCTTCGAAAAAACCAAGATTTTAAGAGTCAGTAAATTATTTTCGAATGTCTATAAAACAGAGAGTTTGGCCCGAAAAACAATTCAGACGAACTCTGAAAGTGACTTTAAAAGTTATCTGATCGAAACCGATTCTTTACGTTCCAGAATTGACACTTTAAAACAAATTGTTACTACACAATATCAAAAAACATTATTGGACAGCGTCAACTATTATCTGTCTGAAAAAACCAAAAATATTCAGCAATTAAAGACCATAAAGAACAAAGCTGATGATGAAGTTTCGGTAAATTCTGCTATTGACGAAATTACCAAAATGGAGTTTAAATTGCGCAAATTAGAACTTCAGGACTTTAATAAAAATCCCAATCAATTAGGAAGTTACCAACGAAATGTACTTCAGAAATATGTCGACTACCTTAACCAGAATATTCCGGATGACAGCACCAATACGCTAAGCAAACAAGCTTCTGATTCTATTTTGGCCAATTCAAAAAAACTTTTGAGCAATGTAAAACTAAAGGCAGAAAAGAAAAAAGAATCGCTAAATTTTCAGGAAAACAAATTACTGAAAAATGAAATCGCCATCTCTGAACAACTTCGAAAAGTACTTCGAATTATTGAGCGGGAGATTATCATCAATTCCATAAAAAACAATTCCCTTAAAGAAAAATCCCTTAAAAAGGTCAATGAGATTGTTACGGCATCAGCCATTATTGGTTTGGTGTTGACGCTGTTTTTCTCGATTTTAATTGTGAGCGATTATTCAAAGTCGCAGGTTTATAAAAAACAGCTCGAAATTGCCAACTTCAAAACAAAAAACCTGCTTAAAAGCCGTGAACAATTGATCTCCACTGTAAGTCACGACTTGAAAACGCCTTTGAGTACGATTGTAGGTTATTCAGAACTTTTAGGCAATTCTGATGTGAATACGAAGCAATCGTATTTTATTAAAAATATCAAAAATTCATCGGAATATATTACGCAATTGGTTCAGGATTTATTGGATTTTTCGAAGATTGAAGCCGGAAAAATCACAGTTGAAAAAGTTCCGTTTTCCTTACCTGAAGTTATTGATGAAGTAGCCAAAAGTATTCAGACCGTTTACAAGCAAAAAAGCATTGAACTGATTATTAATGTTGATGAAAAACTGAACAGTAAAATTGTTGGTGATCCGTTTCGTTTGAAACAAATCCTGAGTAATATTATAGGAAATGCTTATAAATTTACTGAAGAAGGCTTTATTAGAATCAGTGCTTTCCTGAGTGAAAATGATCAATTTTTCACGATTACAATTGAAGATAGCGGAATTGGAATTGAGAAAGGAAATCAGAAATTAGTTTTTGAAGAATTTGCTCAGGCCAATGAAGGTATTGAAAAAAAATACGGCGGAACAGGTTTGGGATTATCTATCTGCCAGAAAATCATCTCGATTTTAGGCGGGACTTTAGCACTTGAAAGTACTTTTGGAAAAGGAAGTACTTTTGAAATACAGCTCCCGTTGTTATTTGACACCAGTACAAATTTAGTTTCTGAAGAAAAAAAACCAATCGTTCGCAATACCAAAAAGCAAACTTTTATTGTAATTGATGACGATATCAATCTCCTCAATTTAACGAGTGGTGTTTTAAGACAGGAAAATCATACGGTACTCTCTTTCAATAGTGCCATTAAAGCTTTGGAAGCACTTCAGAAAACCAATTTTGATTTTATCATTACCGATATCCAAATGCCGGAAATGGATGGCTTTATGTTTCTTCAAAAACTTAAAAACACTGTTATTTACAAAAACCAACCGGTAATTGCCTTAACCGGAAGAACCGATTTGGATGCTTCGGTTTATGCAAAAGCTGGTTTTACAACTGTGGTAAAAAAACCATATTCGCCAAAAATATTGCTGGAAACCATACATCTTATTTTAGCAAACGACACTTTACCTGCGGTTGACATTAACGATAATGAACAAAAAGTTGCTACAAAATCCTATTCGTTAGAAACTTTAAAGGAATTTTTAGGTAACGATGAGGAGGCTTTAAAAGAAGTTTTAAAATCATTTATAGAAAGTACCAATGAAAATTTGGCCCATTTAGAAATTGCCGTTACAGAAGAGAATGTTTCAGAAATAAATGCTATCGCGCATCGAATTGCACCAATGTTCAATCAAATTGAAGCTTATGAAATTGGTGGCATTTTAAAAGTATTGGATAAAAATGATTTTGAAATTTCTGATTTGAAAGACATTTTCAAAGCTTTAAAAGCAAAAACTGATTCGCTTTTTAAAGCTTTACAAAAGGAGATTATCTAAAAAATTTTACCGCAAATTTGCTTCGCCTATTCGCTAACGCTCGGGTCACAAATTTGCGAAATTTACGGTAAAACTTCCATACTCGAGCAAGTTTAATCTATGTTATATTGCTTTAATTTATTGTAAAGTGTCTTTCTGGTAATTTTAAGCAATTTTGCTGCTTCCGATTTATTGTTTTGCGTTCTTGAAAGCGCATGAATAATAGTCTCCTTTTCATTTTCAGACAATGAAAAAGTTTCATTTGAATTTTGCTGATTCGTTTTTTGAACCTGAAAAAACTCGGCTGGCAAAACATCACTTTCAATAAAATTTCCACGAGATAACAGTGTAGCACGTTTGACACAGTTTTGCAACTCCCGTAAATTTCCGGGCCAATTGTATTTTTGAAAAATAGCAACAACTTCAGGAGAGAAACCTATAATTTCTTTATTCAATTGTTGATTGGCTTTTTCAAGAAAATAATCGGCAAAAACCATCAAATCTTCTTCTCTTTCTTTTAACGAAGGAGAAAGAATAGAAAACTCATTGATTCTATGGTATAAATCTTCTCTAAAATCACCGTTTTTTACTGCCTCACGTAAATCTTCATTTGTAGCCGTTATGATGCGGATATCGACGTTAATTTCCTTATTACTTCCAACAGGTTTAATTTTTCTTTCCTGAAGTGCTCTCAACAGCTGAATTTGATTTTCATAAGAAAGATTTCCTATTTCATCTAAAAATAGAGTTCCGCCATTTGCAGCTTCAAAATAACCCATTTTATCACTAATTGCTCCGGTGAAAGAGCCCTTTAAGTGTCCGAAAAATTCACTTGCAGCCAATTCTTTTGGAATGGCCCCACAATCTACTGCAATAAAGTTGTTGTTTTTACGCGTACTTTGCTGGTGAATGCTTTTAGCAATTATTTCTTTTCCTGTTCCGCTTTCGCCAATAATTAATACAGACATATCCGTTGGACTAACCAAGTGAATGTGATCTAATAATTTTTTGGAAGCGACAGAAATACCTCTGACAAATTCATTTTCAGACGAGTTGTTTTCTTTCTTTTTTGGTACTTTTTTTTCTTTTGCTGGTATTTCATCTGCTTCAGAATTTTTTAAAGCATTTGTAATTACCAATAAAACCTCATCAGGATTAAAAGGTTTAGAGATATAATCGGCTGCACCATTTTTAATGGCCTTCACTGCAGTATTCACATCTGAATATCCGGTCATCAATATAACAGGAATTTCAGGGTTTGAAGTTTTAAATTCAGACATAAGTCCAATGCCGTCAGAATCAGGCAAACGCAGATCTGTAAGAATCAAATCGAAAGATTCTTTTTTCATTGCCAATCGGGCTTCTTCTGCCGAGAAAGCAACGGTTACATCGTATGCTTTTTTTATTAGAAATTTCTCTAATAATTTGCAAAACGAAATATCATCTTCTATCAGTAATATCTTTGACATCTGTTTTTAGGGTCTTTTTTGCTAAAATAATACTATTAAAGTTGTATTTTCATAAAATTATGCAAAAAAAAAGAGATTGCACGTCGCAACCTCTTTTTTACCAAAAACATAAATCTAATTCACCTAATTATATTTTCAACCAGTTGCCATTGACATCTGAATACACAGTAGCCTTTTGGTCACCAACTGATATTTCGAGTTTATACTCTTTTTTTTCATTTGTATAAGCTTTCACTAGCTTTGCGCCAGGATAAGCTGTTTCTAAAGCTGTTTTCACCACAGCCGGAACTGCATCTGTAGCAACTTCTTTATATTCATCCTGAACATTAACAGCAATCTTTACAGGTTCAGCTTCTGTAGTTGTTGCATATATTGATAAACTCCCCAAAATTATTGCTGCTGATAAGATTAACTTTTTCATAATGTTCTTTTTAATTATTTTTTAATGATGTTTCCTGAAGCATCTGTAAAAAAAGTATATTTCTTACCTTCTTTTGAAATTTCAAGTTTGTATTCGTCCTTAGCATTTTTCCATGCTTTTTCCAGTTTTGAACCTACAAACGATTTTTCAATTGTTGATTTTACAGCAGCTGGAACAGCATCTGCAGTGATTTCAGTATATTCATCCTGAATATTTACTGAGGAAATAATTTGATTTGTAACAACCGGAGTTGCTGCATTCATTGACAAACCTCCTAAAAGGATAGCTGCCGATAAGATTAACTTTTTCATATTATGGGGTTTTTATGGTTACTTTTTAAGGATGTTTCCTGTAGCATCTGTGTAAACAATCGATTTTTCACCTCTTACGGTAACCTCGATTTTATATTCTTTTTTGTCGTTTACATATGCTTTATCAAGTTTTACTCCTGGATAAGCATTATCTAAAGCTGTTTTAATAGCTGCCGGAACAGCATCAACTTCTTTATACTCGTCCTGAAATTTTACTGATTCTGTTATTGTATTTTCCATATCAATAACTCCCGCTTGCATTGACAGCCCTCCCAACAGGATTGCTGCCGATAAGATTAACTTTTTCATAATGATAGTTTTTTAGTAGTTAGTTGATTATTTTTTAACCCAAGATCCGTCTGCATTAGCATAAAGTGAACCTACTTTGTCACCTACTGTAACTTCTAATTTATATTGAGAAGCTGTGTTTTTGTAAGCTTTAGAAAGGATTGCATCTGGATACGCTTTTTTAAGTGCATCAGTAACAGCAGATGGTACTTCTTCTACTTTGATTTCAGTATATTCATCCTGAACGGAAATTGATTTTACGATTGTGTTTGTAACTGGAGAAGTTGAAGCAAATGAAGTTAAACTTCCCAAAACGATTGCGGCTGATAAAAATAAATTTTTCATGATATTTAATTTAATGGTGTGTATACTATTTAAAATTTAAACGGAATCTCTGAATGGATTATTTTTTAATCCAAGATCCATCTGCGTTAGCGTATAGAGAACCTACTTTGTCTCCTACAGTAACGTCTAATTTATATTCTGATTTTGCATTTTTATATGCTTTAGTAAGCACTGCATCCGGATATGCTTTTTTAAGCGCATCAGTAACTGCAGTTGGTAACTCTACCACTTTAATTTCTGTGTATTCTTCCTGAATAGAAATTGTTTTTACGATTGTATTTGAAATTGGAGAAGTTGAAGCAAATGATGTTAAACCTCCCAAAACGATTGCGGCTGATAAAAATAGATTTTTCATAATAGTTGTATTTTAGTATTCGTAATTTAATTTTAGTATTTGCTATCTGAATAAACATAGCACTTTATTTAAAATTATTTTTTAATCCAGGTTCCGTCTGCGTTAGCATAAAGAGAACCTACTTTCTCTCCTACGGTAACATCTAATTTGTATTCCGATTTTGTATTTTTATATGCTTTAGAAAGAACTGCGTCCGGAAATGATTTTTTTAAAGCTTCTGTTATTGGAGCCGGTACTTCTTCTAATTTGATTTCTGTGTAATCATCCTGAATTGAAATCGTTTTTATAATAGAATTTGTCATTGGAACAGTCGAAGCAAATGATGATAAACTTCCCAAAACAATAGCGGCTGATAAGAATAAATTTTTCATAATGTAATTTAGTTTAATAGTTGTTTACGCTTTAGATAATGAAATTATTATGCCGTAAGCCAAACACAAAGCCCTAAATCGCATAAACCCTTATTTTTAAAGGCCTTATCACCAACGTGCCAAAATTGAAAAATATAAAAAAGTGTGTAATTCTAAAAAAGAATGTATAAAAAGTATACACTTTCAGTGTTTACTAAAGCATTTTAAACAAGAAAACCCGACAAATTTCAAAAATCTATCGGGTTTAAAGTATAATGTAAAATAAAAAAAAGGCTGCCAAAATTGACAGCCTTTATAATTATTCGATTGGATTCATTTTAAAAGTATCCATAAATGCAGTTGTATAATCTCCTGCAATATATCTTGGATCATCCATTAATTGTCTGTGGAAAGGTATTGTAGTTTTCACACCTTCGATTACGAATTCATCTAAAGCTCTTCGCATTTTGCTGATTGCTTCTTCACGAGATTGTGCCGTTGTAATTAACTTAGCAATCATCGAATCGTAGTTTGGCGGAATACTGTAACCAGAGTAAACGTGAGTATCTAAACGAACTCCGTGTCCTCCTGGCATATGAAGTGTAGTAATTTTTCCTGGTGAAGGACGAAAATCGTTATACGGATCTTCAGCATTAATACGACATTCAATAGCGTGTAATTGTGGTAAATAGTTTTTTCCAGAAATAGGAATTCCGGCAGCTACCATAATTTGCTCACGAATCAAATCATAATCAATAACTTGTTCTGTGATTGGGTGCTCCACCTGAATACGAGTATTCATTTCCATGAAATAGAAATTTCTGTGTTTGTCCACAAGAAATTCTACCGTTCCGGCTCCTTCGTATTTAATGAATTCTGCAGCTTTTACAGCAGCTTCTCCCATTGCAGTACGCAATTCGTCTGTCATGAAAGGTGAAGGTGTTTCTTCAGTTAATTTTTGGTGACGACGTTGTACTGAACAGTCTCTTTCAGAAAGGTGACATGCTTTTCCGTAAGAATCTCCAACAACCTGAATTTCGATATGACGTGGTTCTTCAATAAGTTTCTCCATGTACATTCCGTCATTTCCAAATGCAGCAGCAGCTTCCTGACGTGCACTTTCCCATGCCTTCAATAATTCTTCTTCTTTCCAAACAGCACGCATTCCTTTTCCACCACCACCGGCAGTAGCTTTAAGCATAACCGGGTAACCAAATTCTTTAGCCAATTTTTGTGTTTGTTCGAAAGATTCTAATAATCCGTCAGAACCTGGTACACATGGAACTCCTGCAGCTTTCATTGTAGCTTTTGCAGAAGCTTTGTCTCCCATTCTATCAATCATTTCAGGAGCGGCACCAATAAATTTGATTCCATGCTCTTGACAAATTTTAGAGAATTTAGCATTCTCTGAAAGAAATCCATATCCTGGATGAATTGCGTCTGCATTTGTAATTTCTGCAGCAGCAATAATATTTGACATTTTCAAATACGATAAGTTACTCGGAGGAGGTCCGATACAAACCGCTTCGTCAGCAAACTTTACATGTAGACTTTCTGCATCAGCTGTAGAGTAAACCGCTACAGTCTTAATTCCCATTTCCTTACATGTACGAATTACACGAAGTGCAATTTCTCCTCTATTCGCAATTAATATTTTTTTAAACATCTTTTTAAAATTAGATAATTAGATAATTAGATAATTGGATAATTAGATTTTAAGTACTCTTGACAAGTCTAAAATCTAAAATCTAACGATCTAAAATTAAGATGGATCTACTAAGAATAAAGGTTGATCAAATTCTACAGGAGACATATCGTCAACAAGAATTTTCACAATTTTACCTGAAACTTCTGATTCGATTTCGTTGAATAATTTCATTGCTTCAATTACACAAAGAACATCTCCTTTAGCGATAGTGCTTCCTACTTCAGTGAAAACTGGTTTGTCTGGAGACGGTTTTCTGTAGAAAGTTCCAATAATTGGAGATTTAATAGTAATAAATTTCGAATCTTCAGCCGGAACAGACGCTTCACTAGTTACATTAACAACAGCTGGAGCAGTTTGAGGAGCAACAGTTTGCGGTAATGCTTGTTGAGCTGGTAATTGTTGTACATAAGTAGTTTCAGTTACGTTTCCTTCTAAAGTTGTTCTGATTGTGATTTTCACATCATCCATTTCCAACTTTACTTCTGCAACTCCCGAATTTGCTACAAATTTGATTAGGTTTTGAATTTCTTTTAAATCCATAATGATTCGTTTTTAGTTTTAATTTATTTTGTATCGTAAGCCCATTTCAAGTAAATCGATCCCCAAGTGAATCCACCACCAAAAGCAGCTAAAATAATATTATCTCCTTTTTTGAATTTGTGTTCAAAATCACTTAGTACTAATGGCAAAGTTGCTGAAGTTGTATTACCATATTTTTCAATATTCATTAATACTTTTGAATCTTCAAGGTTCATTCTGCTTGCAGTAGCATCAATAATACGCTTATTTGCCTGATGTGGTACTAACCAATCAACATCTTCGTTAGTCAAATTGTTTCTTTTAACGATCAATTCGCTTGCATCAGCCATATTAGTTACAGCATATTTAAAAACGGTTTTTCCGTCCTGAATAATATTGTGTTGTCTGTTTTTAACGGTCTCTTCTGTAGTTGGAATAAGAGAACCTCCTGCAGAAATTTTAAGAAAATCACGTCCTACACCGTCGCTTCGCAAGTACTCATCTTGTAAACCTAAACCTTCATAATTTGGTTCGAATAAAACAGCACCTGCTCCATCTCCAAAAATAATACAAGTAGATCTGTCTGTGTAATCTACAATTGATGACATTTTATCAGCACCAATTAATAAAACTTTTTTGTAACGTCCTGACTGTATATAAGCTGCAGCAGTTGACATTCCGTATAAAAAACTTGAACAAGCCGCCTGCAAATCGTATGCAAATGCATTAGTAGCTCCAATTTCTGTTGCAACATAAACTCCCGTAGAGGCCACCGGCATATCTGCAGTAGCTGTTGCCATTATAACCATATCAATCTCTAAAGGATCAATATTAGCTTTTGCTATTAAATCCTGTGCTGCTTTTATAGCAAGAAACGATGTTCCTTTATCAGCATCTTTAAGAATTCTTCTTTCTTTAATTCCGGTACGAGTAGTGATCCATTCGTCATTAGTATCGACCATAGTTTCCAACACTTTGTTTGAAAGAACAAAGTCCGGAACATAGGCTCCAACAGCGGTAATTGCGGCTGTGATTGTATTCATTATATTTTATTATTTCTTTTCAAATACAGCATATTTGAAAAATTTTTAAAAGACTTGAAAATTACAAAAAAAAACGAAATTAATTTGTAGATAATTTCTTAAAAAAAGAAAATTATAACCAACAAAAAAAACTCTCACTATGTGAGAGTTCTAGTATAATTTACAAAAACGTATTAAGCAACCGCTACAGATTTATCGATAACAACTTGCCCTCTGTAATACATTTTACCTTCATGCCAGTAAGCTCTGTGGTATAAATGTGCTTCTCCAGTAATAGGACATGTAGCGATTTGAGCTACAGTAGCTTTATAATGTGTTCTTCTCTTATCTCTTCTTGTTTTCGAGATTTTTCTCTTAGGATGTGCCATTTTACTATATTATTTATCCGTTAATAGTTGCTTTAATTTGTCCCAACGCGGGTCAATATCTTCTTCTTTTTTACTCTCTTTTTTCTCTTCTTTGACTTCTTTTACAGTCAGTTCATTTAGTTTTTTTAAGGCTTCCGTTTGTAAACTTCCGTCTTTAACTCCAGGATGAACTCGTTTTAGAGGTACCGAAAGGGCAATCATTTCATAAACGTATTGTACAACATCTATTTCATGCTCTCCGTGTGGTAAGATTAACAACTCTTCATTATCGTTGTTGAATTCATCTCCAAAACGGACAATTAATTTCATTTTCCCTTTTATAGGAAGATCAAAATCTTCGCCAGTTAGATCACAAGGTACGTTTACGGTCCCTTTGTGTTTGAATTCCAACTCTAACATGTTGCTTTTCTTATCTAAAACTAAACTAACTTTGATATCCGAACTTTGAAATTCGTCGTAATCAAAGTTCTCAAAGAACGCGTTACTTATTTGATACTCAAAATGGTGTTTTCCCAGCTTTAATCCTATGAAAGGAATTAAAAATTCTTTTGATTTGCTCATCTTAACATCAATTTGACCAATTCGTATCTAAAACTCAGATACCTGAATTGGGGTGCAAAGATATAAAATTATTATAAAACTAATAATCTTATTCACCTTTTTTTGTTTATAACTGTTTTTCTTTTATTTTAAGAGGTTTTTGGCTAATCTCCTCATACTGATTACGCGAACGAAAAATATCAATCGCGAGATAAACTGCCTCCTTGAACGAATTGAAATCTGCCATGTCTTTTCCAGCAATATCGTATGCTGTACCGTGATCCGGCGATGTTCTTACTCTATTTAAACCTGCTGTATAATTTACTCCTTTACCAAAAGATAATGTTTTAAACGGAATCAATCCCTGATCATGATATGTCGCTACAATAGCATCATATTTTTCATATTGGCCACTTCCAAAAAAACCATCAGCAGGAAAAGGACCAAAAACCATCGTTCCAGCTTCAAATATTTTCTTCAAAGCTGGCTTTAAAACCAAATCATCTTCTTTTCCAATTACACCACCATCACCAGCATGCGGGTTTAATCCTAAGACAGCAATTTTTGGCTTTACAATACTAAAATCCTGAATCAACGATTTTCTTACTGTTTCGATTTTTCTTGTAATTAATTCTTCTGTCAAATGAGATGAAACTTCATTTAACGGAACATGATCCGTCAACAAACCAACTCTCAAATTATCCTGAACCATCATCATCAACGCATTTCCTTCCAATTCCTGATCTAAATAATCAGTATGTCCCGGAAATTTAAATTCTTCTGACTGAATATTATATTTATTAATTGGAGCCGTAACTAAAACATCAATTTCACCTTCCTTTAAAGCTTTAGTAGCCGCTACAAAAGATTTTATTGCATATTCTCCTATCTTTTCATCGTTTGTTCCTAAATTAATATCAACCCCTTCTTTCCAAAGATTAAAGACATTCACTTTCCCAGGTAAAACCTGATCTAATTTATCAACACCATGAAACTGAATAGTAGAAGTCATACTTTTTTTAACGAAAGAAAGTATTTTGGCATTCGCAAAAATAACCGGCGTGCACATTTCTAACATGCGAGAATCTTCGAATGTTTTAAGTATAACTTCGCTTCCAATACCGTTTAAATCTCCAACTGAAATTCCAACAATTATATTTTCTGCTTTTTTATTCATGAGCTCAGATTATTTATTACTAATTTTGATGTGCAAATTTAGTAAAATAAAACAACAATGTTTACAGGAATTATAGAAACCCTTGGAAGGATTCACGAAATACAAAAAGACCAAAACAATCTCCACATCACAGTCGACTCTTCTATTACAAACGAATTAAAGATTGACCAAAGCGTTTCGCATAACGGAATCTGCTTAACCGTTGTCGCTGTAAAAGATTCATTTTATACCGTAACCGCTATTGACGAAACTATTTTAAAAACAAATATTGGAGACTGGAAAACCGGCGATATTGTTAATCTGGAAAGAGGAATGAAACTAGGCGATCGCCTTGACGGTCATATCGTACAAGGTCACGTCGACCAAACCGGAACCTGTATTAAAATTGAAGAAGCAAACGGAAGTTGGAATTACACTTTTGAATACGACAAAAACCTTAACAACATCACTATTGAAAAAGGCTCAATTACAGTGAATGGTGTTAGCTTAACTGTTGTAAATTCTAAAACAAATGAATTTAGTGTTTCGATTATACCTTATACTTTTGAAAACACTAATTTCAAAAATTTTAAAGTTGGAACTAAAATTAACCTTGAATTTGATGTTGTAGGTAAATATATTTCAAGACTTTATTCGATCAACAAATAGAATAAAAATGATTTCATAAAAAAAGCTTCAGTTTTATACTGAAGCTTTTTTTATTATACTCTTATATATCATTACAAAACCCAAAACGAGTGCAGCGCCTATCAGATAAATGATATGCTGATCGATTGGCATCTCTGGAAACTCTTGATTTGGACAAGTAGGACATGATGGCGTTTGAGCCCTCATTTCTGAAACACTTATCAAAGTCAAAAAAAATGTCAATAAAATGTTTTTTATTTTCATAAGTTTAACATGCTAATAATTAGCACCGTATTTATAATTAGACTTGGGGTCGTTTATAGAAATTTCTCACAAAAAACAGGTTTTTTGCTACAATTCTGAAGCAAATGTATAAGTTTTTCTTAAAATTACAACTTTAATCATAAAAAAAGCCTCATAAATAATTTTATGAAGCTTTTTTACTACGTGGTCCCACCTGGGCTCGAACCAGGGACCACCTGATTATGAGTCAGGTGCTCTAACCAGCTGAGCTATAGGACCGGTTTGAGGATGCAATATTACTACTATTTTTTATTCACTGCAAATATTTTAAGATATGATTTCTATTTAATTTTAAATCGTAACCTCACTATTTCTAAACACAATTGATTTTCAATGTATTATTTCCTAATAAACAAATAAGATTTTTTACTTTATTTCCTGACAAAGCTCAACCAAAACGCCATTTGTATTTTTTGGATGTAAAAAAACTACCAATTTATTATCAGCACCCTTCTTCGGAACTTCATTTATCAACACAAAACCTTCACTTTTTAAACGGTCTATTTCGGAGTAGATATCTTCAACATCAAAAGCGATGTGATGGATTCCTTCACCTTTTTTTTCTAAAAACTTCGCAATTGGACTCTCCGGATTAGTTGCAGTCAAAAGCTCTATTTTATTTGTTCCGGTTTGAAAAAAAGAAGTCAAAACACCTTCGCTTTCTACTTCTTCTTCTTTATAAGACGGAACTCCCAGTAATTTTTCAAATAATACATTGGCATCATTCATATTTTTAACCGCAATTCCTATATGTTCAATTTTATTTACCATCTCTTTTAATTATTATAACACAAAGATACAATTACAACTTATTGATTAATGTACGTTTTAAAATAACCACACTCCGCAATAACATCCTGATAATATTTAGTATCAGAATAATCCTTCTTTAAAGCTTTGAATCCTGTCCAGGCGATAAAATTAATTTTATCATCTTCAACACTCCACCAATTGGTCACATTATTATATTTTTTATTATAATACTCATTACGCTCGCATTTTGACAATAAATAAATACATTTCGCCTTTTGCTCTTTTGTTGTTGCCGCTTCAAATGCTTTTTGATAATACATCTTAGAAACCTCACAATTTGTAATCATTTTTTTCATTGAATCTCTAAATGAATACGGACTTGAACCATAACCTACGATACTAATCTCATAAAAAGTTCTTCCGTTTCCAAAATGTGTGATATTATAGAATGCATTTCCAAGTAACAAACTATTCGTATACACATCTTCTTTTTGAGCCAGTTTATCCTGCATTGCCTTTATAGTATTCAAAAATTCAATTTGAGAATACTTCTTCTTTTGATACGCGGCATGCTCACAATCATGACAATCTTTAATATTTCCATTGAATGGATTTCCTAAGAAATTATAATATTGAACTGAATCTGTTTCTTTAATAAAAGCAATTGCTTCAGGAATTTTATTTTTGAAAGTTGCCTGAACTGCCTGGAAATTATTAATATCTTTTAATTTCAAACTATATATTCCTGCTCCTATTTTTTCTATTTCAGTTTTATCCGATTTCGTTAAAAAGGCTTTCATAGCTAAAAGATTCTTTTCGTTATCATAAAAGGCATTTCCATCATTCCAGTAACTATAACGAGATTCTCCAAATATCTCAGTCATCACCGGATTTGCAGATGCTTTATATAATGTTGCCAAATAACTTCTACTCCAAGAAGAAGCATTCTGATAACGAAACTCCTGCCCTTTATACGTTTTAGGAAGCTCCTGATACAACCAGTTTAAATCGGCCAAAATTGTTTTTTCATTAGCAGTGGTTAGCTTCTCAATTTTGCTCATATTATTTACAAAACGAAGCAGTCTTAACTGATATTTAGCCAATTCCGTTTTAGGCATTATTTTTTCTGTCTTGTCAAAGTTACTATCTGCATTAGCATAATCACCTTTTAATGTTTGCAAATATCCTAAAGCTATGTTCCACAAATAAGGTTTTTCAGTGTTTGATGAAGTGGTAATTTTCGAAACTAAATCAAAAGCTTTTTTATCAATTTTACTTTTGTTTAATTCTTTTGTTTCAGCAACAGTAAGCTTTTTTGCCGGTACATTTTCCTTCGCACTTTCTTCAAAAGAATTATTGATATCCTGCTCTTTTTTATTTACCAATCGGGTAAGTAAATAATTTAGATGCTCACTTTTAGGATCTAATTCATAGATCTTTTCAATAGCCTGTGTTTCATCTTTGTAATAACCATGAATCGCCCAAAGTGCCGCTTTCTCTTTATTGTCTTTTGCCATCGCCAACGACTTGTTCCAGTCCGTTTCATTTTGTGGATGAAAACTGTAAGCCGTTACAACCCTCATTTCAGGACATTTATCAAAAACCTGAGCATATAAATAATTAGATTCCGAATATTTTTTCTGCTGATATTTTACTCCTGCCACATAAGAAAGTGCACGGTAATACAATATATTTTTAGGAACCGATTTTTCTGTTTTATTGAAAAACTCAACTGTTTTTGGTTTATTACTACTATAAAAATATGCTTTGACCGTTAGAAACCAATATCTATTTTTCAAAAACGCATCTGATGTCGTGTTATAAACATTTTCAATAGACTGAATCATTTTTAAATCATTGAAAGTCTTCGCTACCACAGGATCATAACTCCAATAATCTTCGCCAATGGAAACGGTTTCTATCTTTTGTGCTAAATACAAAAACTCGATAAAACTTTTAATTTTATCATCTTTTAAATTTAATTTCTTTCCCCATTTTAAAGAAGCTGCATTTGCTTTTTTGGTCTTAAAAAACACATGAAGATCTGTAATCTCCGCTTTATTTTTCGCAGCTTTAGCTTCATCAGAATATCTTGGTGTAAGATCTCCAATTAAAAAATATCTTACGGTTGCCGTATCTACTTTTGCTTTCAAATAAGTATTCCAGTCTGATTTTAAATCTTCATTGAATCTTGAATTGTGTTGTGTATCAAAACCAATTCCGTAAAAAACATCTCCCGACAAAAAAAGTGGAGAATAGGATTTATCTGTAAAAGTTTCAGGGGTAAAATTCGAATTATAACCAAAAAAATCCCAGTCGTCTCCACCACCGCAAGCATAAATTATTCCGTAAACAGTAAATAAGGCTACACTAGAAACAAGAAACAACTTGTTCAAAAATATTCTTTTCATAATTTTTTAAATTGAATTCATCTAAATCGTAAAATATAATTTCCTTTGGAGTGTTTGCTACATTTTCATTCAACTCCTCTCCCATCGTTTTTAAATCTTCAGCAGAAATTGCTTCAATCTTCAAAACATCGCCTTCTTCGTAAAAAAATCCATTTTTATAATTTGACTTTTTTACTTTAAAAAACAGATTTTCAAACTGTTCAAAATTTTTGTCTTTTTTTAGTTCAGCCACATTCAGCTTAGAACGCAGACCAATCACTTTCTGATTTCTAATATGAATTGCCCAGGAATAAATTGGTAACGCAATATCCAGATGCAAAGGATACTTTTTCAAGCTCTTGAGATATCTTCCTGCAATTTCGTGATCATAAATAGAATTTACAGAATCGGGAGCAATTGTCCCCATGTTGTAATACATCAAAACACCTGAATCAACATTTGGAATTTTAGTCTTTTTAAAATATTTAACCTGATGCAATCGAATTGTTGCCGACAATTTTTTATTAGAAAGTTTCCTGAATCGTTCTATAAACTTTAAATAATTGTCTTTACTGGCAAGTGTCCAATCACAATCAATCTGAATTTCAAAACAATTTATTTTATTACTGATACTAATCTGATTTACTAAATGAAGTGTTTTCTTCGCCAGATCATCAATATCAATATTTGCTTTTAAAAGGACTTTATTTTGAATAAAAACTACAGGAACAATATCAAATGTACCAATGTTTTCCTGAAAATGTATCGGACTAACTGGGATTGGCTCTGTCGTTTTGGGATGTAATCTAATATCAAAATACCTAATATAAAGTTTTTTAACATTATTCTCTTTCAAAACTTCTCTTTCTGTTGTTGACAATCTAAAAACCGTTTTCCAATAATAAAAAGCAACAATTGGCTTATCATTTTTACTACAGGCGGTTATTAAGAAAATGAAGAAAATCAGGAAAGACTTTTTAATCAAAACGAAGAGAAATTATATTTTGGATCTCAAAAGTAAGAAATTATATCAAATTAGCCATTCTGAATTTAAGAAATACGAAAAAACTTAAATGCTCTAAATCCTAATAAATAGATAAAAAATTTCGCTTAAAGCAAATATAATCGTTATTTTGTGCAATCAAATTCAAAAACTGTTATGTTGAAAAACAACTTTAAATATATTCCATTTTTACTGGTATTTTTAATGATGAGCTGTGCCAAAAGAGGAAGTATCACCGGAGGATTAAAAGACACGCTGGCTCCCATTTTAAAATACAGCACACCTAAAAATTTCAGCACTGATTTTAAGGCTAAAGAGATTGTTTTGACATTTGATGAATATGTAAAACTTAAAAATACCAATAAGCAGTTGATCATTTCGCCGCCAATGAAGCAACAACCGATCATTTTGCCAACTACTGCAAGTAAAGAAATTACCATAAAAATTTTAGATACTTTACAGCCCAACACTACTTACAGTATGAATTTTGGTCAAAGTATTGCAGATAACAACGAAGGAAATGCATACAATCAATTCAAATATGTTTTCTCTACCGGATCTTATATCGACTCCCTTTCAATAGGCGGAAGAATAAAAGATGCGTACGAGAAAAATGCCGATAATTTTGTTTCGGTAATGCTTTATGACGTGAATGACAAATTTAAAGACTCTGTTGTTTACAAAGAATTTCCAAGATATATTACAAACACATTAGATAGTTTACGAACTTTTAAATTAGAGAATTTAAAAGCCGGAAAATATCTTTTAGTCGCTTTAAAAGACAAAGGAAGCAACAATAAATTTAATCCGAAAGACGACAAGATAGGTTTCATAAAACATTACATTACAGTACCAAATGATACTCTTTTTGAATTAGAGCTTTTTAAGGAATCACAACCTTTAAAGGCCCTAAAGCCAATACAAGCTTCAGGAAATCGATTATTCCTTCCGTACGACAGTAAACAGGATTTCACCAATTCTAAACCTAAAGTAGTTCTTAAAAACAATGGTGAAATTTTAGAATCTATTGTAACAAGATTTCCTAAAAAGGATTCTTTGCAGGTATGGTACAAGCCCATAAAAGTCGATTCTTTATCAATGGAAATCAGCAGTGAGAATTACGATAAGAAATTCACCTTTAAAATTAAAGACCAGAAAAAAGACACACTGAATATTACTGCTAAGCAAAGTGGCGTTCTTAATTTTAGAGACCGTTTTACATTAGAAACGGCGACACCTTTGGTTAAATTTGACAAATCAAAGATTAATTTAATCAATAAAGATTCGGTTGCAGTCGACTTTACTACCGAATATGATGAATTCGACCAAAAGCTCTATGTTGATTTCAAGAAAGAACCTTTACAAAAATACAAGTTCACCTTTTTACCAGGCGCTTTAACCGATTTTTTTGATAAGTCAAATGACACTTTATCGTACAAATTAACTACTAAAGAATATGCTGATTATGGTAATTTAATTTTGAATTTAAAGAATGTAAAACGTTTCCCTATTATTGTTGAAATGACCAATAAAAAAGGAGATGCGGTTCTTGCGAGTCAGTATTCTGAAGGAGAAACCAAACTCACATTTGATTTACTTGAACCTAGCTCATTTACACTCAGAATAACCTACGACGATAACAAAAATAAAATCTACGATTCAGGGAATTTCCTAAAGAAAACCTATGCCGAAGAAGTGTTTTATTATCAAAAAGAAGTTGATGTCCGAACAAATTGGGATGTCGACGAAACGGTTGATATGAGCATTCCTTATAACCCGGAACTGGAGAAAAAAGAAGACGCCAAAAAGAAAAAAGAACAAGCAAAGAAGAGTAAAGCCTTTTAAACTTTAACTTGAAACCAATTAAAAATGGAAAATGAATTAGTTGAAAAGGAAAGCTGGCTTAAACGAAATTGGAAATGGTCAATTCCCACAACTATTTTAATTATTTCTATTTTTGGATTTTTTCTGACTTCAAATTCTCCCGAAGGCATAAGTGATATTGTTCAGGCATATAATGACAATTTACTTTATGAAAAAGCTATTGAAAGGGCCAATTCCGACAAAAGAATAGTACAGTCCATCGGAATAATTCAGCCAATTGATAAATTAGCCCTTTTAGAAGGAAATGCCGTCTATTCAAATAACAACAATTCAGTTTCATTATCTTTTAGAATTAAAGGCACTAAGGGAAATGGTAAATTAGATATTTCTGCTGATAAAATTGGAACAGTATGGAAATACAAGCAAATTATTCTTCGAAATAAAGATTCTAAAGAAGAAATTTTCGTCCTAAAGGAGTTTTAAATATTCACTTCAAAAACATCTTTATCACTCAGAAAATCAAGTTTTTTTCTTGTTTCCAACATTATGTCTCTATCTAATTCTACAACAAAAACTCCCTCTGTTTCTTGTGGTTCCAATACATAATTACCTAAAAAATCAACTACCTGAGAATGTCCAATATGCTCATAATTATGAGCATCCAGACCAATTCTATTGACTCCAACTACATAACTTAGGTTTTCAACAGCCCGTGCTTTTAATAAAATATCCCAGGCATTGGTGCGCACTTTTGGCCAATTGGCCACATACAAAATAAGGTCGTAACTCTCGACATTTCGCACAAAAACCGGAAATCTTAAATCATAACAAACCTGCAGGCAAATCTTCCAGCCTAAATAATCAACGATTACTTTTTCTTTTCCGCTTGTATACGTTTGATCTTCGCCAGCAAGAGAGAATAAATGGCGTTTATCATAATATTGTATTTCTCCTGAAGGAAAAACAAACAACATTCGATTATAAAACTGATTATTCTCTTTAATAATCACACTACCAGTAAGAGCACATCTTTTCTGTTTTGCCATCGATTTCATCCACAACACAGTGTCACCATTCATAGCTTCTGCCATTACTAAAGCGTTCATAGTAAATCCGGTAGAGAACATTTCAGGCAAAACAATTAAATCAGCTTGTAAATCGATTTGATTAATCTTCGATTCAAAGTTATTTCTGTTTTTTAAAGAGTCTTCCCAGCAAAGATCTGATTGAATAAGTACAATTTTCATCTTTCAAAAATACGAATTTTAAGATAAAAATTATTCTTTCCATAAAAATCACTTTCTGCAAAAAATTTTCAAAACACCTCGAAAAACCTCAAATATTTTGGAATTTAAAAATTGTTAAACAAAAATAATTGCAAAAAAAATGCAATTATTGCAAAAAAAATGCAAATAAGAAAAATTAATATTTATATTTGATCGCCAATAAAAAACCAAAAAAAACATGAAAACCAAAGAATTATGAAAACAAAGCTAATTTCATTAGTGTTTATTGGGGGGATAATCTTCTCAGCAAATGCAAAAGAGGTTGCAATTAAAAAGCACCTTTTTGAACAAAAAAGCAATCAAGTTGAAATCACTGGCCAGATTTTAGGTCAGGATGACGGAATGCCAATTGCCGGAGCTACTATTTATGCTGAAAGCAATAGTAAGCTAGCAACAATATCTGATGAAAACGGAAAATTCAAATTAACTGTTCCAGAAAACGAAGCTCACGTTATTATAACCTACATGGGCTACGAAACTTTATCTTTTGCCCTAATTAAAACTACAGATTTAGTGATTAGATTAAAGCCTGCTGAAAATGTTTTAGATCAGGTTGTAGTAACCGCTCTTGGTGTTAAAAAAAGCAGCAAATCAATTGCATACGCAGTAACTGAACTTAAAGGAACCGAATTTACAAAGGCTAAAGAAACCAATATCGCAAATGCTTTAGTAGGGAAAATTGCTGGTGTTAACGTGAGTAGTACAGCAACAGGCCCTAACGGCTCAACCAGAGTAGTAATTCGCGGAAACGGTTCCTTAAACGGAAACAACCAACCTATGTATGTTGTAAATGATTTACCAATTGATAACACGCAACTTAACCTTCCAGGAATTGGAAATGGTGCCGGATCTACAAGAATCAATGTTGACAGAGGTGACGGAACAGCCGTTATAAATCCTGATGACATCAAAACGATCACGGTCTTAAAAGGAGGAACTGCTGCTGCATTGTATGGCGCAAATGCCGCAAATGGTGTGATTTTAATTCAAACTAAAAGAGGCTCAGCACAAAAAGGAATTGGAGTAGAATACAATACTTCCTTTACTTTTGAAACTCCATCGATTATACCAGATTGGCAGTATGAATATGGTTCAGGAGCACTTGGAAAAAAACCAACCACACAGGCAGAAGCAATAGCGGCTGGTCGCTGGTCGTGGGGAGCAAAGATGGACGGAACAGATGTAATACAGTTTGACGGAGTTGCCAGACCATACGTTGCGCAAAAAAATAATATTAAAAACTTCTACGAAACCGGAACAACTTTTATAAATTCAATCGCTTTAGCTGGTGGAAATGAAAAAGCGACAGGACGCCTTTCCTTTACAAACCTGGACAATGAAGGCGTTGTTCCCAACTCTGATTTCAATCGAAAAAGCGTCAATATTGCGAGTGATGTTAACTTAACGAACTGGTTAAAATTTGACGTTGTGGCACAATACAATATCGAAAAATCAAATAATAGAACAACTGTATCAGATGCTGAAGCTAATCCGAACTGGGCAACTTATATGATTGCTAATACAGTTGACATTAGAAACCTTTCTCCTGGTTATGATGAAAATGGTATCGAAGAAGCCTGGAATCCTGTTGCAGTAGCAACAAATCCGTATTACACGATTAACAAAATCAAAAACAGCGATACTAAAAACCGTTTTATCGGAATGTTGAACGTGAAATTGAACTTTACTCCTGAATTATTTCTACAGGGAAGAATTGGACAAGATTTTACTGATTATGAGTTCTTTGGATATATTCCAAAAACAACTTTAAACAATCCGGTTGGATATGCACAAGGTTCCAGACTGAAAATTTCTAATCTGAATTCTGAAGCAATTCTTAATTATACCAAGAAAAATATTTATGGTGATTTCTCTTTAAACGCGTTAGTTGGTGTCAACTCCCGTACTAATTTAAGAGACGAAATCAGAGTTGAAGGTTCTAATTTTGTATTAGATGATTTTTATGCTTTGAGTAATTTATCGACTTTGACGTATAGCTATCCTTACGGAAAAACGAAAACAAATTCGGTTTACGGCGCAGCAGATTTTGATTATAAAAACATTGTATTTTTGAACGTTACAGGTCGTCAGGATTGGTTCTCTACGCTTTCAAAAGACAACAACACCGTGTTTTACCCTTCAGTTGGAACGAGTATTATCCTTTCGGATATCGTAACAATGCCTGACTGGATTTCATTTACAAAACTTAGATCTTCATGGGCTCAGGTTGGAGGTGCGACACCGGATCCTTATGCATTGAACCAATCTTACTCAATGATTCAGGGGGGACACAATGGTCAGCAATTACAAGGACCAACAAGTTCACGAGTTCCTAATTCTACTTTAAGTCCGTTAACATCAACAACATTTGAAGTTGGAGCTGATTTAGGATTTTTACGTAATCGCTTAAACCTTGACTTTGCGTGGTACAATCGCGCAACAACAAATGATATTGTCGAAACTACTATTTCAACTGCTTCAGGAGCCAATACTGCGTTGCTAAATCTTGGAAAAATGAGAAATAAAGGAGTTGAATTCTTACTTAGCGGTAAAATTATTAATTCCAAAGATTTTTCATGGGATGCAAGTTTCAACGGATCTTATAATGAAAACACAGTTGAGGCACTTACTGATCAGTTAACCTCAATTACAATGGCAACTTCTGTAAACGGATATGTAACGATAACAAGTGATGTAGGACGTCCCTACAGTATAATCAAAGGCTACAAACCGCGTAAAGATGCAAATGGAAATACAGTTTACAACGTAAGTGGCGGTTCTGCAACTATTGCACAAGGTCCGCTTGAAGAGTTAGGCCAGGGCGTTCATCCATGGGCGGCCGGAATCAGCAATGAATTAAAATACAAGAACATATCATTTAGCTTTTTAATCGATGGAAAATTCGGAGGTAGTCTATATTCCGGAACTGATTTATACGGAACACGTATGGGATTAACAAAATTGACCTTAGAAGGGCGTGAAAACGGACTACCAATAAAAGGTGTTGACACAAACGGAAATCCTGTTGATATGGTAATTGCTCCTGAAAACCTTAGAACTTATTACGATGGTTTAAGAAACATATCTTCAACTTTTATTTATGATGCCAGTTTCATAAAACTAAGACAAGTAATTTTGGGTTATCAATTGCCTCTTGAAAAAATCAAAGGTTTATCTAAACTTCAGGGAGCTTCTGTTTCATTTATTGCAAGAAACTTATTCATTCTTTACAAGAAAACACCAAATGTAGATCCGGAATCGGTATTTAGCGCCGGTAATGCTCAGGGTGTAGAACAATTTGGAGTACCAAAAACCAGAAGTTTCGGTTTAAGTTTAAATGTGAAATTCTAAAATTAAAAGACATGAAAAAGATAACCATTTTATATATGACAGGCCTGCTTTTAGGAAGTATGAGTTCCTGTACCAAAGATTTTGAAGAAATCAACACTAATCCTAATGTAGTTGAAAAACCAAATCCGAATTACATTTTCAGTAAAGCGCAATTGGACGGTTTAAACAATAATTATTTTTTCACTAACATTCTTGAATGTGGCGGAATGCTACAACATTATGCAACTTACAAAGAAGCTTCTGGAGTTGGAGATAAATATTTAAGCAACGAAGTTTATTATTCTGCTTATTTTAATCAGGTTTATCCATTGGCATTAAATGAAACAGAAATTGTAATCAATGCGGTAAAAAGTAATGCCAATGATAGTAACAAATTAAACATTGCCAGAATTTGGAAAGCCTATTTATATCACAGAATTACAGATTTATATGGTGACATTCCCTATTCTGAAGCTGCAAAAGCAAACAGTGAACAAATCTTTCTTCCAAAATATGATTCTCAGGAATCTATCTACAAAGATTTACTAAAAGAACTTGACGAAGCTGCTACAGCATTAGACGCATCCAAACCAAGTTTTGGCGGAGCCGATTTTATTTACAATGGCGACGTAGCAAAATGGAAAAAATTCTCGTATTCTCTAATGCTTCGTTTAGGATTGCGTTTAACTAAAGTTGATGCAGATTTAGCAAAAACATGGGTTACCAAAGCTATTGCGGGTGGCGTCATTTTAAACGGAACTGATAATGCCATTATGAAATATACAGACGGCCCAAATGATTTTAATAGAAATCCTGTTGGTTTTGATTCAAGAAGACAAGATTTCACAGCAGGATCCTACGGTCAGAAAAATGTTGAAGGAGGAAAACTGGCTAAAACTTTTATTGATTTATTACAAGTAACTGCCGATCCACGAATCAGTGTTTATGCAGGAGTTTGGCAAGGGACAGTGCAAAATACAACACTCGCCGTTCAAAAAGGTTTCCCTAACGGAACTAAAACTGCTCCACCAGCAGCTGAGCAGGCAACTTATTCTGAACCTAATCAAAGTACTGTTTTTAAATATGATGCCCCACTTGTATTGATAAGCAATGCAGAAACCAATTTATATTTGGCAGAGGCCGCCGCAAGAGGATGGTATACTGGAGAAACAGACAAAGATTTATACGAAAAAGGAGTAAAAGCTTCGTTCTTAAACATGGGAATTTATGGTGCAGCTTATGCCATTACAGATGCAACTGCTTATTTAACTTTAAATCCGTTTAATGCAGCGGGATCTTTTGAAGCAAAAATGAACCAAATTCACACACAGATTTACATCGCATTATTTGTAGATGAGCAAGAAATTTATTCCAACTGGAGAAGAACAGGATACCCTGTTTTAATACCAGTAAATTTCCCCGGTAACGTTACAAACGGTACAATTCCAAGACGTTTCAAATACCCAACGAGCGAATATTCAGTCAATTCAACTAACTTAGCAGAAGCGATCAAACGCCAGGGTGAAGACACATTTACAACTAAAATCTGGTGGGATAAATAATAATACAAAAGATAAATGAGCATTTTAATTCTTACGGCATGCATTGTGTTTTTAATCATTCAGATAGCTTGGTTTAAAATCAATCCGTTTATTGCCTTTATCATAACAGCTTTATTAGCAGGTCTATTTTTAGGCCTGCCAATAAACACTTTGTCACAAACGGTTCAAAAAGGTTTGGGAGATATGTTAGGATCTATTACTTTGATTATTGTTTTCGGAACCTGTATTGGTAAACTTACCGTCTCATCAGGGGCCGCCAATGTCATTGCAAAAACTGTTATGGGATGGACAGGCAAAAAATATGTTCGTTTAGGATTAATGATTACCGGATTTATTGTTGGGATACCACTTTTCTATAGTGTTGGATTTGTCTTGTTAGTACCTCTAATCTTTTCAGTAGCCCATCAATTTAAACTTTCAAAAGTATATCTGGGAATTCCAATGCTGGCGTCTCTATCAGTAGCACATGGTTTTTTGCCCCCACATCCGTCTCCAATGGCTTTAAGTAGTATTTTGAATGCAGATATCGGACTAGTTTTAGTGTACGGGATTATAATTGCAATCCCAACTATTTTCATTGCCGGTTTATTGTTTTCGAATTTACTTAAGAATTTTAAAACTGAATCCAATAATGAAATTCTGAATGTTGAAGAAGTTATAAACGAAGGAAAGCAACCCAGTTTTGCGCTTAGTTTATTTTCTTCTTTATTTCCAGTTTTCGGATTAACAATAACTTCAATATTGCCTTTACTTTCAGCTAATGAAACCTTGCTAAACATCTGTAAAACGATTGGCGAGCCAAGTATGATTATGCTAATTTCTTTACTGATCTGCACATACACTTTAGGCATCAGAATGAACCGAAGCATTACATCAGTAATGGATGATTATGCCGTTGCCATAAAAGATGTTGCTTTAATTGTTTTGATTATTGGCGGTGCCGGCGCTTTAAAAGAAGTAATGACCGTAAGCGGTGTAAGCGAAACTATCGTGTCCCTTCTAACCCAAACCAATATTCATCCGTATTTATTGGCCTGGATGATGGCAGCGATTATTCGCATCTGCGTTGGCTCTGCAACAGCTGCCGGATTAATGACTGCCAGCGTTTTACTACCTTTACTACAAGCTAACAACCTAGATCCAAATCTATTAGTTTTAGCAGTTGGTGCCGGAAGTTTAATGTGCTCCCATGTAAATGACCCGGGCTTTTGGATGTTCAAAGAATATTTCAATATCAGTCTGAAAGATACTTTTAAATCATGGACCGTCATGGAATCCTTAGTCTCTGTTTTAGGAATTATTTTCGTTTTTATTTTAAACTCTATAATACATTAATATCATGAATTTATTACCTCAGGAAAAATTTGAAACCCTTGGCTTATCCTTACCGCCAGCACCTCAACCTCTTGGTATATACAAACCTTATCTAGTAGATGGAAAATATTTATACCTCTCAGGTCACGGCCCGGTTCGTGATGACAAATCTTTAATCATAGGAAGGATTGGCGACGATATGGATATCGAAGAAGGCAAATTGGCCGCAAGACAAGTTGGCTTAACCATGCTTTCGACAATTGTAACCAATTTTGGAAGTCTGAACAAAGTAAAAAGAGTTATCAAAGTACTTGGAATGGTGAATTGCAATGGCGATTTCTTAAGACATCCGTACGTGATAAACGGCTGCAGCGAATTGTTTGCTGAAGTTTGGGGACAAGAAAACGGAATTGGAGTAAGAAGCGCCGTCGGAATGGGATCTTTACCAGATAATATTCCTGTTGAAGTTGAAGCCGTTTTCGAATTATTTTAGATTAAAGAATTTCGCCCACATATTTTACAGATTAAACAGATTATTTAATTGAACCATTTAGATATTAAGTTTATTAAGAAGCTAAGCTTAATTTTCTTAACCTAATAAGTTTCATTAAGTCAAGCTTAATTTTCTTAATATCTTAATGGTAAAATATTTAATCTGTGGCAAAAAAAACAATAAACATGAATACAATTAGCTCACAAACAAGAATTGCAACTTTCGGAGAATTATTACTTCGGATGAGTGTTGCAGATGGAAATCGGTTTACGCAGGCCAGTGAAATAAAAGTTCATGTAGGCGGTGCCGAAGCCAATGTTTGTGTTTTACTTTCTCAACTCGGCATCCAAACCGATTATATCACGCGATTACCACAAAATGATCTGGCACAGTTAGCTTTAAACGAACTTCAAAAATATAAGGTAAATACATCCAAATGTGTATATGGCGGAGAACGTCTAGGTTTATATTTTGTAGAAGCCGGAAATCAAATCAGGCAATCGCAGGTTATTTACGACCGCAGCAATTCTTCTTTTGCGACTATTAAAAAAAATGAAATTGACTGGGATTTGGCTTTCGCCGATGTAACTCATTTTCACTGGTCCGGAATTAGTCCGGGAGTTTCAAATGAAGCTGGTTTGGTTTGCAAAGAAGCGATTCTTAAAGCACATGAAAAAGGATTACCTATTTCTTCTGATTTTAATTACAGATCCAAACTTTGGCAGTACGGAAAACATCCTTCTCAAATTATGCCCGATTTGCTTCAATATAGTACCATTACTGTTGCAGATTTAGACGCAATTGAAATTTACTTCGGAATAAAAACCGATAAAAACGAAAGCGACGCAAATCGTTTTCAGAAAACATACGAATTATTAAAAGAGAGAATGCCTTTTCTACAAACACTGGCCATGAGTTTTAGAAAATCTGATGGATTAGCTCATTTATACAAAGGGATGCTGCTTCACGAAGGTCATTTTTACGAAACCAAAGAATACAAAATACATTTGGTAACCGATCAAATCGGATCCGGAGACGCTTTTAACGCAGGGCTATTATACGGATTATCAAACAAATTATCCGGACAGCAATGCATCGATTGGGCTACAGCCTGCGGTGTTATTAAACAAAGTATACACGGAGATTTTGCCATGAGTAATCCAACAGAAATAAGTCATTTTATAGCAAATGGCGCAAGTAACAGAATCAATAGATAATTTAGAATTAAGAATATGTACAGCATTTTAAAAGCACAAGGCGTACTTCCGTTAGTAACACAAATCAATATCGAAACAGCCAAAATAGTGTTGCAGTCAGCGGCTGATGCTGGCATAAAAATTATCGAATTCGCAGCCCGCGCAGACGATGCCAAAGAAGTATTTGAGCAAATGATTGCATTTAAAAACACCAACAATCTGGATATCAGAATAGCTGTTGGTTCTATTTTAAGTGTTATCGATGCTGAAACGTATCACAAATTAGGTGCAGATTGTATTGTATGCCCTCACACCGATTTAGAAATTGGCAATTATTGTCTTAAAAATAACATTTACTGGATTCCCGGCGCAGCAACCCTTAATGAAATACTTCACGCCAATAAATTAGGTGCTGATCTTGTAAAACTTTTTCCTGCTGATAAAATTGGAGGACCGGGATATGTAAAAGCAATTAGAGCACCGTTTCCAAATTTAAGAATCATGCCAACCGGAGGCGTAACCTTAGAAGAGAGCAATTTAAAATCCTGGTTCAAATCGGGTGTTGTTTGCGTTGGAATTGGTTCCAATTTATTTTCAAAAGAAATGCTTTTGAATTTAAATTATGAGCAATCGCTTAACGCTTTTAAAAATTTAATTGAAGTTGTAGAAAAAACAAGAAACTAGATTATGCAGAAAAATTGGTGGAAAATTAATTCCGAAACTCGCCCTGACACTCCATTTTTAGCCGCTTACGAAGATCGTATCCGATTTAATCTGGAACGGCTTATTGGCGCCGTAAATGGTGATACTCAAAAATTAAGACCTCACATCAAAACACATAAAATAGGCGAAATTCTTGAGCTGTTTAAAATCTGTAACATCAAAAAAGTGAAATGCGCTACCATTGCTGAGGCGGAGCTTGCCGCACTTCATAAAATTCCGGATGTGCTTCTGGCCTATCAGCCTATCGGTGTAAAAAAAGAGCGATGGATTTCTTTAATACAAAAATATCCCGAGACCGATTTTTCAACTATTGTCGATAATCTGGAATCAGCGAAAGCCCTGAATGAAATTGCAGGAAAAAATAGGCTCAAACTAAATATTTACTTAGATCTGAATACCGGAATGAACAGAACCGGAATATCAATTTCTGAAGAATGGATCGGATTAATTGAAGATATTCTTCTACTAAAAAATATTCATTTTTCCGGAATTCACATTTATGACGGACATTTAAAAGGAAGTGTTGAAGAGAGAGAATTACAAGCCGCGGTTCCATTTTCAATTATTAAAAAGGAAATCAAAAAACTACAATCAAAGTTCAGTTACGAATTAAAAATTGTAGCCGGAGGATCCAATACATTTCCGTTTTATGCCAAACAGGATAAAGTAGAATGCAGCCCCGGAACATTTGTTTTTTGGGATTCAAATTATCAAATTAATTTACCGGAACAAGAATTCAAACCTGCTTTGGTCATTCTTGGAACCATAATTTCAAAACCAACAAATTCTACAATTTGTATTGATATTGGATACAAAGCAGTTTCATCAGAAAATCCGATTGATAAAAGACTAGTGATTTTAAACGATGAAAATCTAATTCCGGCCTCACATTCAGAAGAACATCTCATTTTAGAAAACCGAGGCAAAAATCAATATGAAGTTGGTGATACAATTTACGCTCAACCTTATCATGTTTGCCCAACCTGCGCCCTTTATGATACGGTTCAGGTAATTAACAAAGAACATCAAATTTGCGATGAGTGGAAAGTTGTAGCTCGCAGCAGAAAAATTAATATTTAAAATTTAAGTCCATCAATATGTTTATAATAGACGCCCATTTAGACCTGAGCATGAATGCGATGGAATGGAATCGAGATTTAAGAAATGACGTTTCCGCTTTACGTCATTTAGAAAAGGGAATGACCGACAAACCAGATCGTGAACGTGCAACGGTTTCGTTTCCTGATTTACGAAAAGGAAATATCGGGATTGTGGTGGCCACTCAAATTGCAAGGTTTGTAAAACCGGATAGTATTATTCCGGGTTGGAATTCCCCTGAACAAGCCTGGGCGCAAACACAGGGGCAACTTACATGGTATAAAACCATGGAAGCAGCCGGAGAAATGGTTTCAATCACAGATAAAAAGTCGCTCCAAAAACAAATTGATTTATGGAATGATGGCACTCCAAACGATAAAAAACCAATTGGATATATTTTAAGTTTAGAAGGAGCTGATTCTATTATTGATGTTTCTTATTTAGAAAAAGCATACAATTACGGATTAAGAGCCATTGGACCCGCACATTATGGCCCTGGGCGATATGCAAATGGAACGGATGCAACCGGAAAAATGAATCAAAACGGTCTTGATTTATTGAAAGAAATGGAACGTTTGAATATTATTTTGGATGCCACCCATTTATGCGATGATGCATTTTGGCAAGCTTTGGATCATTTTAACGGACCTGTTTGGGCAAGTCATAACAATTGCAGAAAACTTGTAGATCACAATCGTCAATACAGCGATGAAATGATACAAGCCTTAATTTCAAGAGGTGCTGTTATTGGCGGTGCTTTAGATGCCTGGATGCTGGTTCCGGATTGGAAAAGAGGCGTTTCTACACCTTTGGGAATGAAGTGCGATTTAGAAACTGTTTTTAAACACATGGATCATATTTGCCAATTGGCGGGAAATGCAAATCATATCGGAATTGGTTCTGATCTTGACGGCGCGTTTGGAACAGAACAGTCTCCATATGATCTAAATACGATTGCCGATTTACAGAAACTCGTTCTTATCTTTAAAGATAAAGGTTATTCTGATGAGGATCTAAACAAAATCTTTCATCAGAACTGGATAAATTTTTTAATAAAAAATTGGGATTAGATAAAAACTAAACTTGGAACTGCCTTCTTATACGCTAGTAATTTTTCGTGATCGGGATCAACTTCGGTAACAACATAATCCACCTCGGATAAGTTGGCAATTTTCATTTTTAAAACCGTATCCAACTTTTCAGAAATAGTTAAAATCGCTGTTTTTTCAGAAGCCTGAATCATCGCTTTTTTCACCTGAACAGTTTCCCAGTCAGAATCTGAGAATCCACCTTCGATATCTAAAGCATTAGTTCCTAATATTAACAAATCAACTTTAATATTAGCCAATTGATTATAGACATCGCCGCTCACACACATTTGGCTGTATGATGAAATGCTCCCGCCAATCATGATAATTTTAACATTAGGCTTGTCTAAAAGTTCGACTGCAGATAAAACAGTAACCGTAAAAATGGTCAGATTCATGGCATCAGGAATTAATCGAATGAACTCACGAATTGTAGTTCCACCACCAATTAATAAAACCATTCCGTCACGGAGTAAACCTAAAGTTTTTTGTGCAATGATTTGTTTTGATTCTCCTGCATAAGTTTGATTTGAAGAAGAATGATGGTACGCCTTTGTCATTGCACCACCTTTTACCTTAATCAATAATGATTCTGATTCAAGTTCATTAATATCACGTCTCACAGTATCTTCTGAAACAAATAATTTAGCCGAAAGCGTTTCAAAACTTACACGAGTATGCAAGTTAATCTCTTTTAAAATAAGATTTTTACGTTCTTCCTTGCTGTAGTTTATCACTTCATTATCATTATTCATGCAAATTCAATTTTATTGAAAACAAATGTAAACAATAAATGCAATATTATTGCGAAACAAATTACAACACAATGTAACAAAATAGTTAATTAGTCTATTTTAAAGACTTTTAAACACAAATAAGATTTGCAAAAAAAATGCAGTTTAATTTACAAACGATAACTTTGTTTAACAAAACCAGAACACCAGCCATGCTAAAAAATATATTCTTTCTCTTGATATTTTGCTATTCCATTAGCAATGCACAAACATCTTCTGAAAACGGTTCGATAATTCCTGCTCCAAATTCATATAAAGCAACTGGGGATAGTATTAATTTAAATGGGCAAATAAAAATTTCTTTTGAGAAAAATAAATTTAGTTCAAAAGAACTTAAAACAGCTCAAATTTTCGAATCGGCTATAAACAAAAATGTTGCTTCGAAAAAGAGTGGAATTGAAGTATTATTTATTACGCAAAATCCATCATCCTCATTAAAAAAAGAAGCTTACAAAATAAATATTAGCACAAAAAAAATAACCGTTACAGGAAGTGAAGAAGGATTATTCTACGCCGTTCAGAGTTTATTGCAAATGTTGCCAAATAAATCATCGACAAAAGAAATAAAATTGCCTTGCGTAACCATCGATGATGCGCCACGATACGCTTACCGAGGTTTACACCTAGATGTTTGCCGACACTTTTTTACTATTGATGTTATAAAAGATTTTATAGCACAGATGTCCAGTTATAAATTAAATAATTTTCATTGGCATTTAACAGATGATCAGGGCTGGAGAATTGAGATAAAAAAATATCCAAAATTAACCGAAGTCGGATCTAAAAGAGCACAGACTTTAGTTGGCAACAAATTCGAAAGATCTCCGTATTTTTTTGATGGCAATCCTTATGGAGGTTTCTATACGCAGGAAGAAATTAAAGAAGTTGTAAAATTTGCTGAAGAGCATTATGTAAATATTATTCCCGAAATCGAAATGCCTGGTCACGCAACTGCTGCAGTTACCGCTTATCCAAATTTATCCTGTTTTCCGGATCGTACTTATAAAGTTGTTGAATATTGGGGTGTTTTTGAAGATATTTTCTGTGCAGGAAAAGAGGAAACTTTCACTTTTTTAGAAGATGTTTTGACTGAAGTTATAGCTTTATTTCCGAGTGAATACATTCATATTGGTGGTGATGAATGCCCAAAAACGCGATGGAAAGTTTGCCCTAATTGCCAAAAGAGAATCAAAGATTTAGGTTTGAAAGACGAACATGAATTACAAGGTTATTTAACAAAAAGAATAGAAAAATTCCTAAACGCAAACGGCAGGCAAATTTTGGGTTGGGATGAAATGCTCGAAGGCGGACTAGCACCGAACGCAGCAGTAATGTCTTGGAGAGGAGAATCTGGGGGAATTAATGCGGCCAAACAAAAACATCTTGTGATTATGAATCCCGAACAATATCTGTATTTAGATTACAATCAGGGATATTCTCCACAAGAACCTTTAACGGTTGGAAGGTTAGTTACAGTTGAGAAAATATACAATTACAATCCAACTCCTGTTGATAGCCTAACTGTTGAAGAGCAAAAATATATTTGGGGTGTTCAATCCAATCTTTGGTCAGAATATTTGACGAGTCCGGCAAAATTAAATTATCAGCTTTATCCCAGAATGTTTGCTTTAGCAGAAATTGCCTGGACCGAACCTCAAAACAAAAATTACAACAGTTTTGTCCTGAACAGAATGCCGCATCATATTGAAAAATTAGAATTACAAAAAAGATTATATAAAGTTCCGGCACCAGTTGGAGCAAATGAAACGGCATTAATCGCTTCAAAATATCTATTAGACCTCAAACCAACAATCAGAAATGGAAAGATATTCTACACTATTGACGGTTACAATCCAGATGAAACTGCCGAACTTTATGAAAAACCTGTCACGATAAATATTCCAAAAGGAGAATTCAGAGTTATAAAAACGGTTCAAATTAGCCCAAGCGGTCGAAAAAGTTCCATTAGTAAAATTTTGATTAGAAATCCAGAGCAAAAACCGGCTTTAGCTGTAAAACCAACTAAAAAAGGTTTAAAATATGAATACTACACCGGAACCTTATTTCAACAAGTTCAGGATTTAGAATTAGTAAAACCAATTAATTCAGGCATTTTTGAAGGCGTAATAAGCAGCGAAAAATGGAGATCAAAAACAGAGCGTTATATCGGCTTAAAATTTGACGGATACATCTATATACCGGAAACTGCAAATTATACGATTTCGACGCTTTCAGATGACGGATCGAAGCTTTTTATCGATAATGAATTGATTGTAAATAACGACGGGATTCATTGGCTTAATGAAGCGTACGGAGTTGCGAAACTCGAAAAAGGCTTCCATAAAATCAGCATCAATTATTTTGATCAGATTGGCGGAACTACCTTAAGTTGTTTCATTCAGCAGGAAGGAAAAGAAAAACAGGAAATAAGTGCTTCGCAATTGTATTACGAATAAGGCATAAAAAAAGCATCCGCTACAACGGATGCTTTTTTATTTAAAACTATTTTCTTCGGATTATCCTTTTAAACTTGCAGCTAAATATTCACGGTTCATACGTGCAATATTTTCAAGAGAAATTCCTTTAGGACACTCTACTTCACAAGCTCCAGTGTTGGTACAGTTACCAAAACCTTCTAAATCCATCTGGTGAACCATGTTTAATACACGATCAGTAGCCTCAACTTTACCTTGTGGCAACAATGCAAACTGAGAAACTTTTGCCCCAACGAACAACATTGCTGATGAGTTTTTACAAGTTGCAACACAAGCTCCACAACCAATACAAGCAGCAGCATCAAAAGATTTGTCTGCATCGTCTTTGTTAATTGGAATTGTATTTGCATCAATTGTATTTCCAGAAGTATTTACCGAGATAAATCCTCCAGCATGTTGAATTCTGTCAAAAGAACTTCTGTCAACAACTAAATCTTTAATTACAGGAAAAGCTTTTGCTCTAAATGGCTCGATAAAAATCGTATCACCATCTTTAAACATACGCATGTGCAACTGACAAGTAGTTACTCCTCTGTCTGGTCCGTGTGCTTCTCCGTTGATGAATAATGAACACATTCCGCAGATTCCCTCACGACAATCGTGATCAAATGCTACTGGCTCTTCTCCTTTGTTGATTAATTGCTCGTTAAGAACATCAAGCATTTCAAGGAAAGACATATCTGGTTCGATTCCGTCGATTGGGTAATCAACAATTCCCCCTTTATCTTGGGCGTTTTTCTGACGCCATATTTTTAATGTAAGTTTCATACTGTTTTAGTTTGAAAGTCATAAAGTCGAAAGTCGAAAGTCTTGACATTTGCCATTAGACTTTAAGACTTTTGTCTTTTGACTAATTGCTATTTGTAACTACGCTGTACTAATTTAATGTTTTCGTAAACTAGAGGCTCTTTGTGTAATACGGCATCACTTGGTTTTCCTTTGTATTCCCAAGCGGCAACGTATGCAAAGTTTTCGTCATCACGAAGTGCTTCTCCTTCTTCAGTTTGGTATTCTTCACGGAAGTGACCTCCACAAGACTCATTACGGTGCAATGCATCTTTTGCGAACAATTCTCCTAACTCTAAGAAATCGGCAACACGAGTCGCTTTCTCTAATTCCTGATTAAATTCGTTAGCGCTTCCAGGAACTTTTACATCTTTATAAAACTCTTCACGTAGTGCGGCAATTTCTTCGATAGCTTCAGTTAAACCTTTAGCGTTACGAGCCATACCTACTTTATCCCACATGATTTTTCCTAATTTCTTGTGGAAATAATCTACAGAATGAGTTCCTTTATTATTGATAAATCTGTCGATTTGATCTTTTACAGCTTTCTCTGCTTCTACGAATTCTGGTAAATCTGTAGAAATTTCTCCCATTTTAATATCTGGAGCTAAATAATCTCCAATAGTATAAGGAAGTACAAAATATCCATCAGCTAAGCCTTGCATCAGAGCAGAAGCTCCAAGTCTGTTTGCCCCGTGATCAGAGAAGTTAGATTCTCCAATTGAGAAACATCCCGGGATTGTAGTCATTAAGTTATAATCAACCCAGGTTCCACCCATTGTGTAGTGAACCGCAGGGTAAATCATCATTGGTGTTGTATAAGGATCTTCGTCAACGATTTTGTAATACATCTGGAATAAGTTTCCGTATTTACTTTTCACGATTGCAGCTCCTAGTTTAGTTACCAATGCAGTATCTTTATCATCTAAACCTTTTACATAAGCATCTTCAGTTCCATAACGTTTAATTGCTGCTGCGAAATCTAAGTAAACTGCTTCACCTGTTTTGTTAACTCCAAAACCAGCATCACATCTTTCTTTTGCAGCACGAGACGCAACGTCACGTGGTACTAAGTTACCAAAAGCCGGGTATCTTCTTTCTAAGAAATAATCTCTTTCTGCTTCAGATAAATCTGTTGCTTTTTTCTTTCCTTCACGAATTGCCTGAGCATCTTCTAATTTTGCAGGAACCCAAATACGACCGTCATTACGTAAAGATTCAGACATCAAAGTCAATTTTGACTGGTGATCTCCAGAAACCGGAATACAGGTTGGGTGAATTTGTGTGTAACAAGGATTTGCGAAAAACGCTCCTTTTTTATGAATTTTCCAAGCTGCTGTTGCGTTACTTCCCATAGCATTTGTTGACAAGAAAAATACGTTTCCGTATCCTCCAGAACCAATTACTACTGCATGAGCAGAATGTCTTTCTATTTCTCCTGTAACCAGGTTACGAGCGATAATACCTCTTGCTTTTCCGTTAACGATTACGATGTCAAGCATCTCGTGACGGTTGTACATTTTCACTTTACCACGACCAATCTGACGGTTCATTGCAGAATAAGCTCCTAACAATAATTGTTGACCCGTTTGTCCTTGTGCATAAAAAGTACGAGAAACCAAAGTTCCTCCAAAAGAACGGTTATCTAAAAGTCCGCCATATTCACGAGCCAACGGCACTCCTTGAGCTACACACTGGTCAATAATATTTGCCGAAACTTCAGCCAAACGGTGAACGTTTGCCTCACGTGCACGGTAGTCACCTCCTTTTACAGTATCGTAAAACAATCTGTAAACGGAGTCACCGTCACCTTTATAATTTTTTGCTGCATTGATTCCCCCTTGTGCTGCAATAGAGTGCGCACGTCTTGGTGAATCCTGAAAGCAAAATGCTTTTACGTTATATCCTAACTCAGCCAAAGTAGCTGCTGCAGAACCTCCAGCTAAACCTGTACCAACAATGATAATATCTAAATTACGTTTGTTTGCAGGGTTTACTAAATTAATATGATCTTTATAATTTGTCCATTTGTCCGATATTGGACCATTTGGAATTTTTGAATCTAATGCCATTATAATTGATATTAATTATTGAAATGATGAAATAATGCGATAATTACGAAAAGTGCTGGTACTACAACTGCAAACCAGTAACCTACTTTACTTAAAAATCTAGAGTATTTATTGTGCATTCCCACTGATTGAAGAGAAGATGCAAATCCGTGCCAAAGGTGGAATCCTAAAAGCACAAAAGATACACAGTATAATCCCGTACGAATTGGATCGTGGAATTTGTGTACTAATTCTCCATAATACCTTGTAGCATCTGGCGCTGTACCTGCAATGTATTTATAACTAACTTCTGGAAACCAAAAATCATAAAAGTGCAGTCCTAAGAAAGCCAAGATTACCAATCCAGAAATAATCATATTTCTAGAACTCCATGAAGCATTTGCAGCTCCGTTGTATTTTGCATACGCAATTGGTCGTGCTGCGCTATTTTGAGCAGTCAGTACAAATCCCATAACGAAATGGAAAATTACTCCGAATGCCAAAACAGGTTGCATTACATATTGAATTAGCGGATTGTAACCCATAAAGTGAGATGCTTCGTTAAAAACATTTTCACTAATAACAGAAATGAAATTTAAGGTAACATGCAGCGCTAAAAACGTGATTAAGAATATTCCCGAAAGAGCCATAGCCACTTTCTTTAAGATGGAAGCATTCAACTGTGCAGATTGTGCCATAAGTGTTTAAGTAGTTTGTTTTAAAAAATTAGACAAAAATAACGCAATTAACAAAGAACTACAACCATTTCGTTGTTATTTATAATCATTTTAAAATAGACTAAGTATTACGTATTTTTACGTATAAAAAATACTTATTATCAAATAATTTTATTATAAAAAACTAAAAACGCACACTTTACAGAAATTATTTAACAGCAATACCAACCCAACTGACGGTCACAAAACTTTATCAAATTGCTATTTTAATCAAACTTTTAATTTATTTTCTTCAAAAGTGCCCGTTCATCACAATTTTATAGCCGAAAAAAATGGTCATTCCATTACATAATTTTACCTTTATCGGCTTCAAAAAAAATGAGAATGAAAACAGGAATTGATGCTATCTCTTTTGATGTAGCGAACATACATTTACCCATCAGAACTTTGGCAGTTGCCAGAAATATTGAACCAGAAAAATTAGAAAAAGGTCTTGGATTAATTAAAATGACCTTACCAGATGTTCACCAGGATGCTGTAGTTTTTGGAGCAAACGCTTTAACTAAACTTATTCTGGAAAGCGAAATAAACCTAAACGAAATCAGCCGGATTTATGTAGGTACCGAAAGCAGTATCGACAGTTCAAAACCAATCAGCTCGTATTTAATTAATTTAATGGAACAGAAATTTGGCGAAGATACTCTTGCTGAATGTGATGTTGTTGATTTTACTTTTGCTTGTATTGGCGGTGTTGACGCTTTGCAAAACTGTATTGATTTTGTAAAATTGAATCCGACTAAAAAAGCTATTGTGGTTACGACTGATTTTGCAAAATACGATTTAAATTCAACCGGAGAATACACACAAGGCGCTGGAGCTTTGGCAATGTTAGTAACTTCAAACCCAAGAATTATTGCTTTTGATGAAAATTGGGCAACTAGTACAAAAGGTGTTTTTGACTTTTTCAAACCTTATAGAACTATCTCGAAAGAAGCGATTACGAAAAACGAAAGTAACGATCCGTGGTTTGATAATTTAGAAGCTGAGATAGAAATCCATAAAGATCAACCGGTTTTTGACGGTCAGTATTCAAATCAATGTTATATGGATCGTACGCGTAATGCCTATTTCTCTTTCAAGAAATTAAAAAATACGACCGAAACCTTATACAAAACCTGGAATAGCATTATCATGCACCTTCCCTATTCTTTTCAGGGCCGAAGAATGTTATCTGAAATTTATGCTTTAGACAGTGCTGATAAAATTATTGCCGAAAATATCGAGCCGGCAGATTATCAGAATAAAATCAAAGAAGTTGGAAAATCTGATGACTATAAAAAGTTTGTAACCGAGAAATTACAACCTGCGGAATTGGCTTCTTCTTTAATTGGAAACCTTTATACAGGTTCTATTTTTATGGGATTATTATCAACTTTAGCACATTATTACGACACTAAAAAAGAAGTTGCCGGAACTAAATTCGGTTTCCTGGCTTACGGAAGCGGATCGAAATCGAAAGTTTTTGAAGGAACGATTCAACCGGAATGGCAATCGGCTTTAGCTAAAGTTAAACTTTTTGAAAATCTCGAAGAAAGTGTAGAAATTGGTTTTGAAACTTACGAAAGCCTTCATAAAAAACAACAAAAACAAAGCGTTCGAACTCCTAAAAACGAATGGGTTTTAGATCGAATTGAAAAAGAGATTCCTAATTTGATTGGGGCGAGATATTATAAATGGGTTAATTAATAAAATTCCAAATTTTTTAAATTCCAAATTCCAATTAATTAAATGCGCGGAACCTTTGTCAAAGTTTTAAACTTTGACAAAGGTTTTTTTATGCGCAATATAATTACGGACAATCTTGTCATTTCGACGAAGGAGAAATCCTCGCGAGAAGCTCGACAAAGATTGGATTCACGTTGCGGAGTTACTTGCGAGGATTTCTCCTCCGTCGAAATGACAAAAAAGCGTGGTAAAACTTCAGAACAAGATAAAAAATCAATCCTTCTTATGCTGTTCTGTATAAGTTTGATTTCCTTTAAGAGCCTCGTCATGGACATGCATTCCGTTTGACATTCCAAGCATAAAGGCGGTTATAATTAAAAGCAATTTTCTTTTTATCCAATGAAGTGGTTGTTTAGATTGCCCTAAACGTGTTTTATTTTTGTGATTATACATTTTGAAAATGATAAATGATTAGACATTATTTTATCATCTTATGCGTTGAAGCGCATAAATGCCTAGAAAAATCTAAGCACTGTATAAACTTTTATATAAATTATTGGAAGTGATTATTTCATTTATAAAAACAGTTTGTCTTATAAATGAAGTTATATTTTGATGAAGAAGCGTTTGTAATTTTTGAATAATCTGAATTTGAAAACTGCGAACCTGTTTAAACTCGAGGTAGTTTAAAGGAATTAAAAACGCAATTTTTATTCTGGAAACAAATTGATTGAAAACGTATAAACGAGATTTTTTTGAATCTAATTCTCGTTTTGAAATAACAAACGAAGATTGATAATAATCTGCCGATTTTGATTGAGAAACCAAAGTACCATCACTTGCAATCACGACGAAAGCGAGAAAGAGATAGATTAGGTATTTTAGGTGTTTATTCAATTTTGTTTGGATTTTCAATTATTCTTCAGCGAAAATACACATTAAAACAAGAATTCCTTCCGTTTTTACTTTCAATTAAAGCAAATAGCTCTCTAAATTTTCTTTATAATTCTTAGAAACCGGAAGCTCGATTTGAGTTAGAATAACAGTATTTGAATTTCTCCAGGATTTAAAATGAGTCGGATTTATTAAATGAGAACGATGAATTTGAATTAAAAAAGTAAAATCATCGAGAATCTTTTTGAGTGATGAACGAATCAGTTTTGAATGTAATTTTCCGTTTTCGATATAAAAAATCTCTACATAATTTTGAGCGTTGGAAATACAAACTAAATCGGATTTATTAATTTTTAAAATATCCAGTTTGTTTTCTCCAGTGAATGTGAGAACATCATCTTTGATCGGAATCAGTTTAATTAAGTATCTTCTAGCGAGAATAACTACGGGAGCTATAACCAAAGTAACTTTTATAAAAATAATCGTGAAAAACTCATTAAAACTATAACCGCCTTTTAAAATTGGACTTTTGTAAAAGGCATAAATTCCCAACAGATAAATTAGAAAAAAGAAAATAATACTTCCTATTTCTAAACTGAGATTCCATTTTGAGATTTTCTTGTAAATGCTTTTTTGAAGAATTGCCAAAACACTGTAACACAAAAAAGCCAAAACGCTAAAACCAAAACTAATGAAGAACCAGGATCGAAAATCTAAAGTTCCGTCATCAAAAGGTTTTATGATGAATGCGAAGGCAAAAATCCATAATGAAATAAGAAGCCCAACGACCAGATGATGTTTTATTGATGGATTTAATTCTTTCATTACTTATAGATAGTAAATTTATTATGCGATAAGGTAAAACCAAGGTTTTCGTAAATCATGACATTTTCTACTCTTCTTTTGTTTGTGGTTACTTCGATACTTTTTAAGTTATGCTCTTCTGCATATTGCATAATTTTTTCGATAAGTTGTCTTCCAACGCCTTTGCCCCGATGATTTTGATTTATAAAAAACTCTTGAATTTCGCCAACTCGCCCGTTATGATGCAAAAGATTTTGCGTGTGAAAACTAATAAAACCTACTCCTTCGTTCTCGTTTTCTGCAATCAAATAAAGATTGTTTGGATTGGCGATGTTTTCATTGAAGATTGCCGCGAAGATTTCGAAGTTTAATTCTTCATTTTCAAGTTCGCAGATTGATTTGAATACGAAATTTAGGTCTTGGGTTTGAACTTTTCTTATTTGAAGGTTTGATTGCATAATTTATTTAATGAATAATTAAAGCCTTATCTGTAGCACCAATATACAAATTCCCACAATTGAAAAAACTCATTTTTTTTACAAACAATAAACTTCTTATGAAACCGTGAGCGTGAGGGATAGAGGCGGTATCTCCCGATTTAGAAAACAAGGCTTTTTAGCCGTAGTTTTTCTAAATCGGGAATATAGCCGAAAGCCCGACCCGGAGGGACACGCCATTATTAAGATTCTAAGACTCTGAGTTGCTAAGTTGCTGAGATTCTTTGCAGAGTTTCGAGTGTGATTCTTCCCTCCTCAGAATGACAAATATTGGCGATTAACGTTGTCGAGCTACTTGCGGGGATTCCTCGTGCCTCGGAATGACAAAAATGGTGTGCAAACAAATAAGAAAACTTTAATAAATCAATCTTGCACCACTTCTTCAAAAATCACTAATTTTGAAATCTGAAGTTCAAAAACGAAATAATTATGAAATATCATCAAATAAACAGCGCTCTTTTTGTAAAAAATCGCAAAAAATTCACGGCAGAAATGAAACCTAACAGTGTTGCCGTTTTCAATTCTAATGACATTTACCCTGTTAGTGCTGACAGTACTTTGCCATTTGCACAACATAGAGATATTTTTTATCTGAGCGGTGTGGATCAGGAAGAAAGTATTTTGCTTTTGTTTCCGGATGCGCCTTATGAGAACCAAAAAGAAATGCTTTTCCTAAAAGAAACCAACGATCATATCGCGGTTTGGGAAGGTGAAAAACTAACTAAGGAACGTGCTTATCAGGTTTCAGGGATCAGAACGGTTTATTGGTTGCAGGATTTTCATAAAGTTTTGAACGAAATGATGACGTATGCTGATACGATGTACATCAATACGAACGAACATTACCGTGCGACTGTTGAAACTGAAACGCGTGAAGCTCGTTTTATAAAATGGTGGAAAGAGCGTTACCCAGCGCACAATGTGGCAAAAAGTAACCCAATTTTGCAACGCATTCGTTCTGTAAAAGAAAGCGAGGAAATCGATTTGATTCAGCAAGCTTGTGATATTACAGAGAAAGGTTTCCGTAGATTATTATCGTTTGTAAAACCAAATGTTACGGAATATGAAATTGAGGCTGAATTGGCCCACGAATTCATTCGTAACCGTTCTAAAGGTTTTGCTTACACACCAATTATTGCTTCGGGAAATAATGCAAATGTTTTACATTATATCGAAAACAACCAACAATGTAAAGCGGGAGATTTAATTTTGTTAGACGTTGCAGCAGAATATGCTAATTATTCAAGCGATATGTCGAGAACGATTCCGGTTTCTGGAAAATTTTCTGAAAGACAAAAAGCGGTTTACAATGCGGTTTTGAGAGTTAAAAACGAAGCAACAACAATGTTGACTCCAGGAACACTTTGGAAACAATATCATATTGAAGTTGGTAAAATCATGACTTCGGAATTATTAGGTTTGGGTTTATTAGACAAAGCCGATGTTCAAAATGAAAATCCGGATTGGCCAGCTTACAAAAAATATTTCATGCACGGAACGTCTCACCACATGGGATTAGACACACACGATTATGGATTGCTTCACGAACCAATGAAAGCCAATATGGTTTTTACGGTTGAACCGGGAATTTATATTCCGGCTGAAGGTTTCGGAATTCGTTTGGAAGATAACGTTGTGGTTCAGGAAAAAGGAGCTCCTTTTAACTTAATGCGTAATATTCCGGTTGAAGCAGATGAAATTGAAAGTTTGATGAACTCATAATCTTACGATGAAAAAGATCTTTCTATTTGCTTTTTTGATGATTTTGGGAAATACTTTCGCGCAAACTGAAGGTTATTCTACTAACGATGATTCGAGCAAAACCTATTATAAAATATTCGGAAAAGGCGAACCGCTTTTAATTATTAACGGCGGACCCGGAATGAACAGTAATGGTTTTGAGGGTATGGCTAAGATTTTGGCGGAAACTCAGGAAACTATTATTTATGATCAGCGCGGAACTGGGAAATCGGAGTTGAAAGAATTGAATTCGAAAACTATTTCGATGAAAATTATGACTGAAGATATTGAAGCTTTGAGAAAACATCTGAAAATTAAAAAATGGAATATTCTTGGGCATTCTTTTGGTGGAATGTTAGCCTCTTATTACGCAACGATTTATCCAAACAGCATTAATAAACTGGTTTTATCATCGTCTGGCGGAATTGACCTGAGCTTATTAAAAGGCCCAAATTTGATTGAACAAAATTTAAGCAAAGTTGAAAAAGATTCCATGAATTATTGGGAAGCTAAAATCGAAAAAGGCGATACTTCGTATGCTGCCCGATTAGGACGTGGAAGAGCGATGGCGCCGGCTTATGTTTACGATCAAAAATATGTTCCGATTATTGCTGAAAGGCTTACTCAGGGGAATTCAACCATAAATGGATTGCTTTGGCAGGATATGCAAAAGATTAATTTTGACTGCGCAGCCAAATTGAAATCTTTTAAAAATCCGGTTTTAATTATTCAGGGAAAAGAAGATGTGATCAGCAATGAAATTGGAGAACTGGCTCACAAAACGCTACCCAATTCGAAACTGATTTTGCTTGAAAACTGCCGACATTATGGATGGCTGGATGCAAAAGAGAAATATTTTGGAGAGATAAATTCTTTTTTAAAATCATAAAAACAAAAACGGCTTTCATTTCTGAAAGCCGTTTTTGTTTAACTTCTTTTTTATTTAAATTTAATTTCTCCTTTGTAACATTCAACACACACATTCGACTTATTCAGAAAACTAAAAAACTAGAAATCATGCAAGCACACGAAATAGATTATAAGATTTTTGGAGAAGAAATGCAATACGTAGAAATAGAACTTGATCCACAGGAAATAGTAATTGCCGAAGCTGGAAGTTTTATGATGATGGAAAACAATATCCAGATGGAAACTATATTTGGCGACGGATCCCAACAACAATCAGGTTCAGGTTTGTTTGGAAAACTTTTGAATGCCGGAAAAAGAGTCCTTACCGGCGAAAGTCTTTTTATGACAGCTTTCTTAAACCAGGGAAATACCAAGAGTAAAGTTTCATTTGCTTCTCCATATCCTGGAAAAATTCTCCCAATTGATCTGACACAATTTCAAGGTAAATTTATTTGTCAAAAAAGTTCTTTCTTATGTGCCGCCAAAGGGGTTTCGGTTGGAATCGAATTTTCACAAAAACTCGGCCGCGGTTTATTTGGAGGTGAAGGCTTTATCATGCAAAAAATAGAAGGAGACGGAATGGCATTTGTCCATTCTGGCGGAACAATGGCTAAAAAAGAATTAGCTGCTGGGGAAGTCCTAAAAGTAGACACAGGCTGTATTATTGGCTTTACTAAAGATGTAGATTATGATATTGAATTTATTGGCGGAATCAAAAACTCTATTTTTGGAGGTGAAGGTTTGTTTTATGCAACCTTAAAAGGTCCCGGCACCGTTTACATACAATCTTTACCTTTTAGCAGATTGGCTGACAGAATCATTGCATCGGCACCCCGATCAGGCGGAAATAGCCGTGAAGAAGGAAGCCTGCTTGGCGGACTTGGAAATCTTCTAGATGGCGACAATCGGTTTTAAATTAAAAATATAAATGGCTTTCAAAAATGAAAGCCATTTTTTTTATTCCAAAGCGTTATTTGACATAAAAAAATTAATACCATTATCGACTAAATATTAACTCAAAAGGATATATATTTCTTATACAGCCAGCGCTTTCTTATCTTTGCTCTTTAAAATTTAAATTCTCATGTTGAAAAACATTCTCTATAAAAACACTGAAATATCATATACCGATTCGGGCGAAGGAAATGCAATTGTACTACTTCACGGCTTTTTGGAAAACAAAAAAATGTGGCAGGAATACGTTGATTTTTTTTCTAAACAATACCGTGTTATCACAATTGATTTATTAGGACATGGTGAATCAGATTGTTTAGGTTACGTTCATACTATGGAAGAAAATGCAAATGCTGTGCAAGAAGTTTTAAATTCATTAAAGATTGAAAAAGCAATTATTCTGGGACATTCTATGGGCGGTTATGTTGGTTTGGCTTTCGCCGAATTATACCCGAAAAATATTCAAAAGTTAGTTTTACTGAATTCGACTTCTAAAGAAGACAGTGCAGAGAAAAAACTAAATCGTACTCGCGCTATAAAAGCAGTAAAACAGAATTATGTGAGTTTTGTTAGTTTGGCAATTGCTAATTTATTCAGCGAAAATAATAGAACAAGACTAGTCGATGAAATTGAAAAGGTAAAAGAACAAGCCTTAAAAACACCTTTACAAGGAATTGTTGCTTCTCTGGAAGGAATGAAAATCAGAAAAGATCGTGAAGTTCTTTTACATGAAAACAGATTTCCGGTTTTATTGGTATTAGGTAAAAAAGATCCGGTTTTAAATTATGAAGATAGCCTCTCTCAAATTGAAGACACCACTGTCGAATTGATTTCATTTGAAGACGGACATATGAGTCACATTGAGAATAAAGAAGAATTAAAACCCATTTTACAAGAGTTCTTTGGCAAGTAAAATCAAAAAAGGCCGCTTCAAAAATTTTGAAACAGCCTTTTTATCATTTGTGGGGGCAAAAAATCTTAATTATTGTAATAATATATATTTTTTGATTTAGATAACGATTAGTATTATCAAATCGATAGAACCCTTTTTTGATGGGTCAAAGATATTTTAATATTCGTAATTGCTCTATGAACATTTGTTAAAAAAAGACTGATTTGAAGTCTAAAATTCACTTTTATTTAAATTATATGTTTTCTTTATTTTTAAAATAGACTAAATAATAAATCTTAACAAAAAGAAAGAATTCTTTTAAAAATATAACATTACGATTCGTTAATCTTAATTAACAATCTGATAATTAGAGCTATTTTTCTAAATCCAGAAAACATTTTATCGTTTTTAAAAAAATATTCCAATTACTCAACGTCATGCTAACTTCTTTTTGACCAGAAAAAAGTAACAAGTATTTTAAAAAAATCATAAATAGATCCTAAAAAAGACTTGATTATAAAGAATGGGAATTTAACAGATAACCTTTTTCAACAAGCTCTCTTTTTTCTTTAAGATGATGCGTTTTACCATCTTTAATTAAAACTAAATGATTTGAAATCTTTAGTACATTTTGATAATTATGATCTGTTATAATAATACCTTTCTTATGTGTATTATTCAATATCATTTCATTAACAACGTCAATCATTAACGGAGCTAATCCATTATAAGGTTCATCAAGTAAAACAAATTTAGAAGAATTGAAAAGCACAAGTTTAATTTCAAGATACCGCAGTTCACCACTTGACAAATATTTTATTCTTTTTCCGAGGATTGACTGAATCAGTTTGTCTTCACAAAAACCCTCCATTGCTTTTTTATCGATAGATAAAGAAATTACTTTTTTTACAGACAAATGATTAGGAATAAATTGGTACTGGTGCAAATATCCAATTTCACCAAGCATATTTTTGTTGTTCCTTGAAATTCCATCAATTCTAATACATTTATTTGGAACTGAAACCAAGCCAAAAATAATTTTTAATAAGGTTGACTTTCCTGAACCATTTCTCCCTAATAAACCGATAATTTCATTAGTTTCACACTTCAGATAAACATCAGACAGTAGCACTTTACCATTGTAACTGATTTGAATTCCATCGACTTCCAGAATATGCTTTTTCAAATTAACTTCCTTATTATAAAAACTATCAAACCAACAATAACAACCGTAAAACATGTAAAAAGATAACTAACTAACAAAAGCTGCCATTTTGGAATACCATTATTCGCATAAAACAAATAATCATTTTTACGATATAATTCTTTAAATCCAATAGTCATTAAAAATCCAAATCCGACAAACATTATAAAAAAATAATCAAATCCCCCGAATAAAACAGATATTGCGCAGATCGTTAAATTCACAAGCAAAGTCGTCTTAAAAAACTCGAATATGTTTGATAGCTTTCTGATAATTAATTAATTTTTTCTTCAAAAGGAATAGCATCATCGAAGATTTCGTTTAAGAGTACTACAATTTCTTCCAAATAACTATTCAGAATTTCTTTTGTGACCGTTATATTCAATTCTTTTTCTTCTTTAAATCCAAAAGGCAAAAAACCGGATTTTAAATTTTTAAAAGAAATAATTCCCACTTCTATCGGAAAACCTTTCACTTCCTCTTCAAACATAAACGCATAAGCCAAAACCTGAATAATTTTATCGTTTTTAAGCTCCTGCGTTAATCCGTTCCAGGACTTCAACACTACACTCGTTTTTTCGACTTTTCCGGTCTTATAATCGATTATTCTTATTTTTCCGTTGCGTAACTCAATTCTATCAACATTTCCTTTAATTAAAACAGGAAATGGTAAATTAGGATGAACGAGTTCACGCCCGTATGTTTGTTCTAAAGCTATAATCTGAATTGCATCACCATTCTTAATTGATTCTAACTCCATTCTCAGAAAGTTAGATACATTACGTTTAGCCACTTCAAAAGCCAAAAGGTTTCTTCCTTTTTTAATTTCACCTTCTTTATAAACCAATTTAAATTGTTTTAAAACTTCGTCGTCTAACAATTTAAAACAATTTGAAATATCACTTTCAGAAATAAATTTACCTACAAAAGGATCATAAAGCGCTTTTAAAGTTTCATGAATTATGGTTCCTAATGTATTTAAAGCAATGTTTTCTTCTACTTCTTCTACTTCCCTGATACGGAGTATCTTTTGGAAGTAAAAATCAATTGGATTCCGAATATAACTAGTCAATGCCGACGGAGAAAAACCTGCTACTACAATTTCTCTTAAACGTTCCATAACAGCTTCTGATTTTGGGACAACCATTGGCTTATAAGCAGTCGTTGGCAAAACAGGATTATAAATATCAAAAGTTAGATTATGCTTAGCCCGCTTTTCAACTTCTAACTGCGTAATAAAACGGCTTTGTTCACCAGCATCTAAACCATCGTTTTCTGTATTGTAGATTAAGTATATATTTTTGGCCCTTTGCAGTAAGTGATAAAAATGATAGGTATAAATAGCATCTTTTTCTTTAAATGTTGGAAGACCTAATTCTTTCTTTACATCATATGGAATGAAAGAATTTTGAGATTTCCCCGCAGGAAATTTTCCTTCATTCATAGAAGTTACAATTACGGTTTCAAAATCTAAAACACGACTCTCTAAAACTCCCATAATTTGCAATCCACGAAGAGGCTCCCCTTCAAACGACACTTCAGCAACATCAATCACTTGTTTATAAATCGCGTACAAAGTATCAATATTATCAATATGCTTATGTTTCAGGTAATAATTAGTTAATTTATTAATAACCTTAAAAATAGCATAAACAAAAGCCTTCGCTATTTTTTCGTCTTCATTATCATTGCTAAAATTTTCTTTTATCAAAAGTAAAAGTGTCGAAATATTTTCCAAAACTGCCACCGCACCATCTTCCCATTTTTTAAACAATAAGAGAAATAAATTTGATGGATTAGAATTAAGCTCAATAAGTCGGTTATGACTAATAAAAGTATAATTACTCTCTTTGATAATCTTTACCAGATTGCCGGCGTTCGCATATGGCTCAACTAAAGGATGCGTCAAAACATCAAGTATGTCTTTGTAATAAAGAACATAACTCTCACTTTTTCTTGAAAGCGCATTGGTATGCATTTTAAACAATTTGGCAATCAATATTTGCGATGGGTTATTTTTACCTGAATATCCCATCGTTATATTTAATGCGCCTACAGAAGAGGGTAATGCATATAAAACTGGCATAAGCAGATTTTCTTCTCCAAGAACAATTGCAACTTTGTCAAGTGAAGAAATTTCATTTTCGTTAATTAAATTTTCTATAATACTCCCAGCAAGTTTTGCCTGCCCTATTGTTTTTGGCGTACCAATTACCTGAATGTTTTTAGATTGAGAAAAGTCATCGACAATCCATTCAAAAGGATTTGCTTTATAATGTTTCCAGTTTTCTTTAAAACGTCTTACAAAAAGACCAGCATCATGATAAGGATCATTCAAAAAAGCCTGATCAACATCCCAATATATTTTAGCCTGATCAAGAGCAAGAAGATGTTGCACTATTTTTTCTTCTGCGGCATTTAAAGCATTAAATCCTGCAAAAACAAAAGTACGATTCGAAATTGTGTTCGAAAAATGATTTAAATTATTGACTGCTTCACGATAAATAAGACCTTGATATCCTATTGATTTATTAAGCAAATGTTCGTATAGTGAATTATAATATAACGGTAGAAGTTTCCAAAAATCAATATAATTTTCTAAGAGTTTTGTTTTATTTTCAACTTCAATTCCCCATTTTTTAATATCCTCAATATCTTTTAAGTAAGATAAAACATGAGAGGGATCTAAAAGATAACGATCGATTTCATTAAAATCCTGCAAAAGTGTTTTTGCCCAATTAGCAAATAACTCAAATGATTGTTGGTTTTGTTTTTCAGTAACAGAAAGATATACCTCATAAAACTCAAATAATAATTCAATTGAATCTACAGAACGAATTGACGCAACACTCTGCACAAAATCTTCAATACTGATAATTTCAGGAGAAAGAATCGTTTTGTTCGTTTCTTTTTTTAAAGCTTCTATCAAAAAGACTTTTGCCCTTTTATTTGGCAAAATTATAGTTGTTTCAGCAAGTTTTGCAGAAAAATCCTGAATTACAACAGCTGCTATTTTTTCTAAAAAAGAAGTATTTATCATTTGATAAAAATAAAAAAAGCCATTCAATTAAGAATGGCTTTTAGTATTTATTTAAACAGTAAATTATAGTTTACCTTGGTATTTAGAACCAATGTGTCTAATTTCTGTTCTTCTGTTTTGTGCTTTACCTGCAGCAGTTTTATTACTTGCAACTGGTTGAGAAGGTCCAAAACCTTTAGAAGTTAAATTCTCTGCGTTAACACCTCTTTCAATTAAAGCGTTCATTACAGCAGCAGCTCTGTCTTCAGAAAGTTTTTGATTCAATTTAGCAGAACCTGTACTATCTGTGTGTCCTTCAATGCTGAATTTCGCGTTTGGATAGTTGATAAGGATTTGTTTGATTGCATCTAATCTAGCTTGAGTTTCTTTGTCTCCAGTTTTGAAAGTAGCTTTACCTGAGTTAAAGTAAACCGCTCTAGCCTGAACTTTAAGATCTTCTAAAGCTTCAGTAGTTACTTCAGGACAACCTCTGTTAGAAGCAGGACCGTAAACTGTAGGACAGTCATCATCTTTATCTGCAACACCATCTTTATCAGCGTCTAAGAAAGGACAACCACCATTTTCTTTAGGACCAGCAACAGTAGGACATTTGTCATCTTTGTCAGCAATTCCGTCACCGTCAGCATCTGGACAACCTTTTAAAGCAGCTAAACCAGCAACATCTGGACAAGCATCATCTTTATCAGCAATTCCGTCTCCGTCAGTATCAGGACATCCGTTTAATGCAGCTAAACCAAATACATCTGGACAAGCATCACTAGCGTCAACGATTCCGTCTCCGTCAGTATCAGGACATCCATTGAATTGTTTTAAACCAGCAACATCTGGACAAGCATCATCTTTATCGTAGATTCCGTCTCCGTCAGTATCTTTACCTCCGAATTTGAATACAAGACCTAAAGTATGTTGGAAATGAGACGGAGAATCAATTTCTCCATTCCAATCATTTCTTCCAGGTATTTCATTATCTTTATTAGCTACAGCCCATTTGTATTTAGTAGCAAGTTCTAAACCAATAGCGTCAGTAAACCAAAAAGTAACGCCAGCACCTGGATTAACTGTTCCATAGCTATCATCACCTAAGAAAACATAACCACCACCAACAGATAATGAAGGATCGATTACTTTTGATTTAATTAATTCCTGGAAGCTATATTTAATAGTAGCATCAATTCCATAATACATTAAATCACCAGGATTAGTTACAACCATTCCTCTTCCATCGTGCCCAGGAGCAGTTGGTCTGAAATAAACCGCTTTGTCAATTTTGTTTACAGATCCTTGTAAACCAACAGAAAAACCACTGCCCACATATCTTGACACACCAATGTAAGATAAAGAAGGAAGAATATTCCAGTTGTCCTTTGCATCAAATGGCTGAGAAAAGTGTTGGTCAAAGAAACCATTTCCTCCACCAGCACTAGTTCTAGTGTCAACGGCATTAACTCCAAAAGAGATAGCCCATGGATTGTTACTGTCTTGTGCGTGAGAACTTAAACCCATCACCATCATCACAGCAACTAAAAGTTTGTTAAGATGTTTCATACTTAATTTTTTTAATTACAATTTAGTTAATTACAGACAAAAGTAACACCAAAATTTTTAAATACAAAATGAAATGTTAAAAAAAACCTACAAAAATTATTTAAAATGGGAATTATATAACTTTTAACTTTTGTCCGACAACTTTAAACGCACTTATTGCCTTGTCTAGATGCTCTTTAGAGTGTGCAGCAGACAATTGAACTCTAATTCTTGCTTTCTCTTTTGGAACTACCGGAAAGAAAAATCCAATTACATAAATTCCTTCATTTAAAAGTTCGTTTGCCATTGTCTGAGACAATTTTGCATCATATAACATAACGGGAACAATTGCAGAATCTCCATCAATGATATCAAAACCTGCCTCTTTCATCCCCTGTTTAAAATAATTAGTATTCCACTCTAATTTATCTCGCAATGAAGTATCTTTTTCCAGCAATTCAAAAACTTTAATTGAGGCCCCTACTATAGCAGGCGCAAGAGAATTAGAAAACAAATAAGGTCTTGAACGTTGACGCAATAGTTCAATAATTTCTTTCTTTGCAGTTGTATAACCACCCATTGCACCACCTAATGCTTTACCAAGTGTACCTGTTATAATATCTACTCTCCCCATTACACCTTTTGCTTCCAGTGTTCCTTTGCCTGTTGCACCAATGAAACCGGCAGCATGACATTCGTCTACCATAACCATTGCGTCATACTTATCTGCCAAATCGCAAATTTTATCTAATGGCGCCACCAGACCATCCATAGAGAAAACCCCATCAGTAACAATTAATTTAAAACGAGCCCCAGCTTCATTTGCTTTTATCAGCTGTTGCTCTAAATCTTCCATATTACTATTTTCATAACGATAACGAGCTGCTTTACACAAACGGACACCATCTATAATAGAAGCGTGATTTAGACTATCTGAAATAATCGCATCGTTTTCACCTAATAAAGGCTCAAAAACACCTCCATTTGCATCAAAAGCTGCAGCATATAATATAGTATCTTCAGTACCATAAAAATCAGCAATCTTTTTCTCTAATGTTTTGTGTATATCCTGTGTTCCACAAATAAATCGAACAGATGACATTCCAAAACCATGTGTATCCATTGTATCTTTCGCTGCCTGAACAACCTCGGGATGAGAAGAAAGTCCTAAATAATTATTGGCACAAAAATTCAAAACTGTTTCTCCAGTAGAAATAGTTATTTCTGCTCCTTGTTCCGAAGTTATGATGCGTTCTTTCTTAAAAATCCCGCTTTCTTCAATTGTTTGCAATTCGTTTTGCAAATGCTCTTTAATTTTACCGTACATTTTACTATATTTAATATGTTAAAAATTAACAACTTACCTCACTTAAGCCATTAACAACTGATTAATTTTTTCACAAATTTACTACATCGATTTCGGTTCCAATGTATACTAAAGCTCTTTTTAACACTTTATAACCTAAATCTTCAATCGCATCCTGATACTCTTGAATCTGCTGCGTGTATTTCGAGTTTATAGCTCCCGTTTTATAATCCAACAAATAAGCCTCTTTGTTTTCGGTCAAGACAATCCGATCCGGTTTTAAAATTCTTCCTTCTTTCTGAACTATCGTTTGCTCGGTAAGAACATTATTCTTCCCATCAAAGCAGATACTTAATTCTGGATGTGAAACAATTTCATAAAGTGTTTTCAAAACCTTCTCCATTTGGTCAAATGTTATCAAACCATTCTCAATTGCTTTTGTAACTGCTAATTCAACATCTGACTTATCTTTTACAAAGGCTAAAATCTCATGAACCACATTTCCATACGCAATCGCTTCTTGCTGATGCGTTCCCCACATCAAAGATTCTTTCTGTGCTATTTTAATATTTTTCGGATTCAAAACTTCTGAAACAATTGGAATTGTCTTTACCAAATCCAATGTTTTACCTAATGGGGAAAGTTTTGCACGACTTCCAAATTCGTACTCTAGCTTTTCAGGCTCATAAATTCCTTTGTTTATCAAATATTTAATAAAAAAAGAAGCCATATTACCCGGAAACTCTCCGTCTTTCCTTTCTTTTATGGTTTGAGAAATAACATATAATTGTTCCTCAGCACGCGTTAGAGCTACATACAAAACATTAATATTATCAAGTAATTCTTCTTGTTTTTTCAAATTAAAAACAGCAGAAGCACTTTCCCCAAAACCTTCAACAGCACTGCTATTATCAATTAAAGCTTTCGGAACTCCTAAATCAGCATCTTCTGCATCAAGCCATAATTTATCTTTTGGCTTTCTGCTATAATCTTCTTCTGCAAAAGGCATAATTACAACAGGAAATTCCAAACCTTTAGATTTATGAATCGTCATAATTCGAACAGCATTATTTCCCTCTGGAGACGGAATACTAAATTTTTCGCCGTTTTTATCCCAGTAACTTAAAAAATCTGAAATCCCGGCCTGATTTCTAATATCGCGCTCTAAAACAATATCTAAAAAATATTGCACATAGGCATTACCTTCTGACGAAAGAACAAATTTAGAAATGATAATCTCAACAGCTTCATAAAGTGATTTTTTTCTAACATCTTCAAAAGAAAGTGAAACATCAAAAGCCAAGAGCCATTTTTCAAACTCATTTTCATTTCTTTGAGTCATTCCTGCAGCTATAAAATCATGAATTGGCATTTCAAGCTCTTTTGTACTAGCTAAAAAATGAAGAAAATTTGCTTTGGCTTCCAAATCAATGCTATTATTCAGATACTTTAATAAATGAATAATCAAACGAACTTCCGTTGCATTCTGAATCATTAAAGTTTCCGAGGACAAAAGCGGAATGTTTTGCTCCGTTAAATAATTTGCAATAGCAATTCCCTGATCTCTTTTTCGAGTTAAAACTACTATATCACGATATTCAAAACCATCACGAAGTACTTTCTGAATTGTATTTAAAGTTGCCAAAACATATAAATCTGATTTCTCAACAACCTCTTCTTCATCAACAAAATCATTCTTTTCGATTATTGATAAAAAAGAAATATTGACATATCCTCCTTTTTTTGAATTAGAGTTCTGATGACTATGATTTTCATACAAATCTTTATAATCTTCATTAGAAAATTCAGTCGAAATCAGCTTAAAAAAAGCATTATTAAAATCAATTACTTCACTATAACTCCTGTAATTTGTATCTAAATGTTTAATTACTTTTTCCGGATTATTAAACGGATTCGCTTCTTTCCCTAATTCAATAAACTGCTCCGCCTTTCCACCACGCCAGCGATATATAGATTGTTTTGGATCACCCACAATCATCAGCGTTCCTTTGTTTCCAAAATCATCCTGACCCGAAAGTGCATTATCAATAAGCGGAATTAAATTTTGCCATTGCATTTCAGAAGTATCCTGAAATTCGTCAATAAAAAAATGACGATATCTTTCACCCAGACGCTCATAAATAAAAGGCGCTGGCTGGTTCTGGATTTCACGATGAATGATGGCATTAAATTCAGAAATAGATAAAATATTTTGCTCTGATTGAATTTTAGCCAACTCATTACTCACCGTATTCAGCAAGGAAAGCGGCGTTATATTTTTTAAGAAAGCCTTATAGAAATCTCTTTTTTCAAAATTTTTATAAATCTTTTCTAAAGTCAAAAGGAGCTCAGGAATAATATTCTCGATTAACGCACGGTCACTTGCGGTTTTATTAATAGCGATATCATCAAAGTCATGAAAAGTTTTGTTTCGCGGATTAAATTTTCCTTCGCGAATACTCTCCAGGTGATTTGGAAAAGTTCCTCTCGAAAATGATTTTAAATCGATACCATTTTTATCAATTAAAGCCAAAGCCTGAGAGGCTAATTCAGCATTTTCTTTTTCTAATTCAGCGCATAAAATTGACATTTTCTTTTTAATGGCAACGAATTCTTCGATCGACTTATCATGAAAATGAACAATCTCGTTCCGATTGTTTTCATTTAAAACTAATCTCCCCGTTTCCAAAATTTCACGAGAAACATCCCAACTCTTATCATCGTCGGTTTTTTCCATCGTAAAATCAATCAGTAATTTAGTCAACGTTTCGTCCTGACCAGCCTGTGCAATAATTGCATCAACAGCCTCTACCAATAAATTCTCTGTATCCAGAGTGACCTCAAAAGTCATTGGTAAATTTAAATCGTGAGCAAAAGCCCGAATTACTTTGTGCGTGAATTTATCGATGGTAGAAATATCAAAAGCAGCATAATTATGAATTAAGTGCTTAATAATATTTTGAGATTTTATTTTGATTTTAATTACGGAAAGTCCTGTGTCACGAGATAAGTCTTCCATTAAATCCATGGCTTTCGCCGAAGGTTCGTCTTTGGCAAACTCAGACAAACTCCCTACGATACGGCTTTTCATTTCATGAACCGCCTTATTGGTAAAAGTTATCGCCAGAATATTACGATAGGCATCATTTCTAGGAGAAGAAAGAATAATTTTAAGATATTCTTTGACCAAAGTATAGGTCTTTCCCGAACCTGCGGAGGCATCATAAATAGAGAAAGACGGACTTTGCATAAGTTTGGTTTTACTGTTGTAAAAATAACACAATAAATATCAAATCCCAATAATGCAAAATTCCAAATTCCAATATTTTCATGCAACGAGCACTTTAAATATTGGAATTTATTTATTTTTGATTTTTTAAAAAGTAAGTTTAGTGTTTTGGAAATGCTCTTTTATTAAAAACAAGCAAAATACCTACACCTGTAGAAATCGCCATATCGGCAACATTAAAAATAGCATTAAAAAACATAAAATGCTTACCTCCAAAAATAGGCATCCAGGTTGGCAGGTTACCTTCCCAGATTGGAAAATAAAACATATCGACTACCAAACCATGAAACCAAGTTCCGTATGGATGAGGCGAAAAAATTGTTGCCAGGTTATGTGTACTGTCATCAAAAATTACTCCGTAGAAAACAGAATCCAATATATTTCCGGCTGCTCCTGCAAAAATCAAAGCAATTGCAACAATCAAATAAGTAGAGTGGCGCTTTTTGATAGCATCGGCCAACCAATACCCGATTCCGAAAACGGCAAAAATTCTAAAAACAGTTAAAATCAGTTTTCCGTATTCACCAGGAATTTTTGTTCCCCATGCCATTCCTTCATTTTCAATAAAATGAATTTTAAACCAGTTTAAAACCTCAACTTCCTCTCCTAAAACAAAATTGGTTTTCACATAGATTTTTGAAATCTGATCAACAAGTAAAACTAAAAATATAAGGAGATATGCTTTTCGTAATGACATTTTATGGGTTTTTGATGCGCAAAAGTAATAATTTAATCAAAAAAAACGCTCCTAAAGGAGCGTTAATTCTTTTGCAATTTGCAAATATTATCGTTGCAAGTTTTTAGCTTCGATACTCATTGTAGCATGAGGAACGATTTTAAGCCTTTCTTTGCTTATTAATTTACCTGTTACTTTACAGATACCGTATGTTTTATTTTCAACACGGAATAATGCGTTTTTTAAATCGCGTATAAACTTTTCCTGTCTGATAGCTAACTGAGAGTTCGCCTCTTTAGACATTGTTTCACTTCCTTCTTCAAATGCTTTAAAAGTTGGAGAAGTATCATCAGTTCCGTTATTCAAATCATTCATATAAGCACTTTTAATTAAATCCAGATCGGCTTGTGCTTTTTGTATTTTATTTTGAATTATTTCTTTAAACTCTGCTAAATCAGCATCAGAGTATCTTGTAATTTCATCTATCATTTTATTATATTATTTTGAAATTAATATCACTGTTTTAATATCATCAAACTCAATTTCTGTGCCGTTTTCTAAAGCGTCAACAAAAACCAAATCATCTGTTAATGTCTCAGACTTAATATAGTCTTCATTTTTCAGAATGGCTTCTTCTAATAAACCACTTCTTTTTATTTGAACCTTAATCTTATCGGTAACTTCAAATCCAGAATCTTTACGGATATTTTGAATTCTGTTTACCAATTCTCTTGCGATCCCCTCGTTTTTCAATTCTTCAGTGATTGTAATATCAAGCGCAACCGTAATTCCGTTTGAATTTGCAACCAACCATCCTTCAATATCTTGCGATGTTATTTCGACGTCTTCTAGTGATAAAGTTACATTATTTCCAGCAATAACAATATCTAGCGTTCCCTGCTTGTCCAACTGATTAATCTGATCTGCTGAAAAAGATTGTATTTCTTTGGAAATCAGACCCATATCTTTCCCGAAACGAGGCCCTAAAGCTTTAAAATTAGGCTTAATTTGCTTCACCAAAATACCAGAAGCATCATCCAAAAGTATGATTTCTTTAACGTTTACTTCCGCTTTTACCAGCTCAGAAATAGCCTCAATTTCAGCTCTCTGATTTTCGTCAAGTACCGGAATCATTACCTTTTGCAAAGGTTGACGCACCTTGATCATCTCCTTTTTACGAAGCGATAAAACCAAAGATGAGATGGTTTGCGCCTTCTGCATTTTGCTTTCTAACGTTTTATTAACAAAGTTTTCGACAAATTTTGGAAACTCAGCCAAGTGAACACTGCTATATTGCTCAGATCCTGTAGAACTGGTCAAATCTCGGTACAATTTATCCATGAAAAAAGGAGCGATCGGTGCGCTTAATTTGCTTATCGTTAATAAACAAGTATAAAGCGTTTGGTAAGCTGCAATTTTATCATGAGCATATTCACCTTTCCAGAAACGACGACGACATAAACGAACATACCAGTTACTTAAGTTTTCCTGAACGAAGTCAGAAATAGCTCTCGCTGCTTTCGTAGGCTCATAATCTTCATAACATTCATCAACAAATTTGATTAAAGAATGTAATTCAGAAATAATCCACTGATCGATTTCAGGTCTTTCGTTTAACGGGATCTCCGCTTCAGCGTATTTAAACCCATCGATATTCGCATATAACGAAAAGAAAGAGTAAGTGTTGTACAAAGTTCCGAAGAATTTACGACGAACCTCAGCAATTCCTTCAATATCAAATTTTAAGTTGTCCCACGGATTTGCATTTGAAATCATGTACCAACGTGTGGCATCAGGACCGTATTCTGCAATTGTTTCAAAAGGATCTGTTGCGTTTCCTAAACGTTTCGACATCTTTTGTCCGTTCTTATCCAGAACCAAACCATTTGAAACTACGTTTTTATACGCTACTTTATCAAAAACCAAAGTTCCGATAGCATGTAGAGTATAAAACCAACCACGAGTCTGATCTACACCTTCAGCGATGAAATTCGCAGGAAAATCTTTATTCTCGTCAATTTTATCTTTATTCTCAAAAGGATAATGCCATTGGGCGTAAGGCATTGCTCCTGAATCAAACCAAACATCAATTAAATCGCTCTCACGTTTCATTGGCTGGCCTGAAGCCGAAACTAAAGTAATTTGATCAACCACATTTTTATGAAGGTCAATTAAATCATAATTTGTTTCAGACATATTTCCGATTTCAAAACCTTCAAACGGATTTTCTTTTTGAAAACCAGCTGCAATAGATTTTTCAATCTCATTGTACAATTCTTCAACAGAACCAATAAGAACTTCTTCTTTTTTGTCTTCAGTTCTCCAAATTGGCAACGGAATACCCCAATATCTAGAACGAGATAAGTTCCAGTCGTTGGCATTTTTCAACCAATTCCCAAAACGTCCTTCACCAGTAGACTTAGGCTTCCAATTGATAGTTTCGTTCAGGTCGAACATTCTATCTTTTACATCGGTTACTTTAATGAACCAAGAGTCTAGTGGATAATATAATAACGGCTCATCAGTTCTCCAACTGTGTGGATAACTATGTACGTATTTTTCAACCTTAAAGGCTTTATTTTCTTCTTTTAATCGAATAGCAATTTCAACATCTACAGAACGCTCTGGCGCCTGACCTGCATCATAATATTCATTTTTTACATATTTACCAGCTAAATCACCTACATGAGAAGTGAATTTCCCTTGCAAATCTACTAAAGGAACTGCAGTTCCATTTTCGTCTAAAACCAACATTGGTGGTACTTCCGGCTTAGCTTCTTTTGCTACTTTAGCATCATCAGCACCAAAAGTCGGAGCGGTATGCACAACTCCTGTTCCATCTTCTGTAGTAACGAAATCTCCCGCAATTACTCTAAATGCATTTTCAGCATTTTGATAAGGCAATACGTACGGTAATAATTGTTCGTAGCGAATTTCTACTAAATCAGTACCTTTTGCTTCTGCTAAAATTTTATACGGAAGTTGTTTGTCTCCATTTTTTACTTTGTCGAAATCAGCATCATCTTCACTTGCAAAAAATCCTTTTCCGAATTGTTTTCCAACTAAATTTTTAGCCAAAACAACATTGATTGGTTCAAAAGTATATTGATTGAATGTTTTTACTAAAACATAATCGATTTTTGGCCCAACTGTCAAAGCTGTATTTGATGGCAATGTCCATGGAGTTGTCGTCCAGGCCAAAATATGAATATCTCCAAAGCCTTGTAAAAACGATGGCAATGTTTCCGGTAAAGTTTTGAATTGTGCTACAATCGTAGTATCTGTAACATCTCTATAAGCTCCAGGCTGATTTACTTCGTGAGAAGATAATCCAGTTCCTGCTTTTGGAGAATAAGGCTGAATCGTGTAACCTTTGTACAACAAACCTTTATCGTAGATTTGTTTCAAAAGCCACCAAACAGACTCCATATATTTTGGTTTATAAGTAACATATGGATCTTCCATATCTACCCAATAACCCATTTTTTCGGTCAAATCATTCCATACGTCGGTATAACGCATTACGGTTTTTTTACACGCTTCGTTATATTCTTCGATAGAAATTGTTTTACCAATATCTTCTTTTGTAATTCCAAGTTCTTTCTCGGTACCTAATTCTACAGGCAATCCGTGCGTATCCCAGCCAGCTTTTCTTTTTACCTGAAAACCTTTTTGAGTTTTATATCTGCAAAAAATATCTTTAATCGCACGCGCCATCACGTGGTGAATTCCCGGTAATCCGTTTGCTGAAGGCGGACCTTCAAAAAATACGTAAGGCTCTGCACCTTCGCGAGTAGTTACACTCTTTTCAAATATATTTTCTTTCTTCCAAAAATCAAGAACTTCTGACGCTACTGTTGGTAAGTCAAGTCCTTTGTATTCAGTAAATTTTGTGCTCATTTTATCCTTTTCTTAAACGAGGTGCGAAAGTAAGGAATTTTGAGGAAAATAGATAAAAGATGACAGAAAAAAGAGTACTGAAAGGAAATTTCAGGTATATTCCGCAAAAAAAATTGTTGTTTTTGAAGATTTAAGAGAAAACCTCCTTTAAAACCTCTAAAGATTTAGGTTTTTTGAATCCATCCAAATGAAAACTATAATAATCTATAAGAATTTTCAGCAGTATTTGTCTTTCTATCACATGAAAAACTTTTTGATCGTTATCAAATCGTAAATCAATTAGCTTTTTTAGAAGGTTTGTTTCGTGTTCTGTTAAAGAATTTACTCCGCTAAAAAGTGTAAAAACACCTTCAATCATTTCAAAATACGGCAAATCATTTTCAGAAGTATCCGGATAAAAACCAAGGTATTTTGTTGCCTCTAAAAGTAAAATTAAATGAAAATTAGCTATTTCATCATGATGGTCTAACCAAGTCAATGCTGTTTCTAAAAACTCAAAAAGCGATTCGTTTTTTTCTTCTTCCTGAATGGAATAATGCAACATCTCTGAAAGAAACATTACGATTGTACTTTTCACTACATCCGTATGAATCGTTTGAAAAGGAACTGCGGTTTTGATTTCTTTAAAATTTTCTAAAGTTCCTTTATTTTTATGAACCGCCTCAATTTCCAAAATTGAAAACGGCTGAAAATAAGCAATTTTCTGACTGGCTTTCCGACTAGAAAAAGCATCGCGAACAAAATAAGACTTCAGCCCGTTTGAAAGTGTAAAACACTTTACAATTAGACTTTTTTCCTGAAATTTTAAAGAGGAGATTACTATTGCTTTGGTTTTGACTAACAACTTTAGATTTTTAGATTATTGGATTTTTAGCCCTCTTAGACACTAGACTTCTTAGACATTACATTAAAAAATTATCTAATTATCATCACTTTCTTGACCTTTGTTTCTCCTCCATCCTGAGCAGAAATAAAAATCATATAGACACCTGAGGCCACTTTATATCTTCCAAAAGCAGTTGTGTCCCATTCTATTGTTCCGCCTTCTGAAGTAGTTTCATACACCAAATTACCTTCAATATCGGTAATTTTAATATTGGCTTTATCAATTAACCCAGCCACTTTTACAGTTCCTGAATACGTTGGTCGGACAGGATTTGGATACACGTAAACATTGTTTAAATCTTCATTGGCACCGGTTGCAATTCCTTTAAAAGAAATCATTCCTTTGTTTGTAGCAATGAAAACCTCTCCGGTTGTGCTGTTAATTTTAATATCATTTATAACATTCCCTGGCAAAGGCGAATTGCTAATCGTGAAATGATATCTTGTTTCCTGACCATTTGGCGACACCATAAAAACACCTGAATCGGCAGTCCCTATCCATTTATTATTAGCACCATCAACGGCGATAGAAGTAATAAATTGCTCATAAAGTAATTCCTGAGCCAAATCATCCTCCATTATAATAATCGGGTTTGCCTTTAATTGACTGTCATTCTGAAAACTACTTATATTCGACAAAACACGCAATCCTTTTGTTGTTCCAATCCAAAGTTGGTTTTTAGCATCAATTGCAATCGATCTCACATCTGCGATTGGAAGATTTCCAGCATCAGCACCAAATGTCATTTTCCTAAATGTATTAGTTGCTTCGTTAAAACCAACGACACCATCTCTATTCGTAGCGATCCATTTTACACTATTCCTGTCTATTACAATATTGGCATAACTTGAAGCTTCAGCATTATCAATAATTGAAGTCATCGAATAACTCCCCCATTGACCATTGGTTCTTAAAACTTTCAATCCGTTTTTAATCCGGCTATTGGTTATCCAAAGATTTCCCGTTTTATCAAAAGCAGTTCCATTAATTCGGACATCTATATAATTTGGACCTTCGGTAGTAATGGATTCTAAACCACTATTTTTTTCGTTATATAAAAAATTGGGAACATCATCTTCTATTTTTAATAATCCGGAGAAAAATGAGCTCGCATAAACCTGTTTTTCATTTGTTGGATTGACAATAATTTTGGTCATTGATTTGGCGTCATAAACTTCAGAATAAGGAATATTCAACCAACCGGAAGTATTGTATTTACTTACACCATAACTATCTAATGGATATGGATTGTAAAAAGAATCATAATCGCCATAAACCGTCCAAAGAGCATTTGGGGTTACATCTAATGAGTAAATATTGTTTCTAGCCGGACCGGTTGGTGTGGTATTCTCAAAAACACCATTACTGGAAAAAGAGGACGAAAACAATCCTTTTTCTTTTGTTCCAATATAAATTATATCACCAACAGCTGTTGCACAAGTGATGTTAATTGTGTTATCTAAAACCTGAGTGTTTGAGATCTGCCGATTTAAAATCATTTGATTATTATAGATATAAACCGAATTGGGTATTGTAATAAACAAATTATGATTCTTCGCCCGCATATCTACAGAAGGCTGCGGGAGCTGCAAAAAACCTACAAAAGTAACCGAATTAAACCTATGGATATATCCAACAGTATTAATCGCAATAAGTTCTGTATCTAAAGCTTCAACACTTGACCAGTCGCCAGAATTTACAACTGTCCATTGACTAAAATCATTTAAATTCGGACTTGTACTATTTGCCCGTCTAATACCACTTGAAGTCGCAGCGTAAATAAATCCGTTAAAAAAAGCAGTTTGTTTTACACTGATTTCCGCACCATTATCACCAATAAAATAAGTATCACCAAATTGCAAAGTCGTTAAATTGAATTGCACAATTCCGAAATCGCAAGAAACATACACCAACCCGTTATGTTCCATAAAATGATTGATCTTTTTCAGATTTGGAGCTAATTGCTTATTAATGATATCAACCACTTTTAGCATACTACCATCCGTTTCATTGATCACGATCATCAAACCGTTTTCGTACCCTACAATCGTTTTTTTGAAAGCTTCACTATAATATACAGCCGAAATGGTTTGACCTGAAAGCCCTTCAACAGTAGTTGCTGTTTTCACAGTATTTGTTGCGGCGTTTTTTGAAAACAAAGCATTCTCCGATGCTGCGTAAACCGTTGTCGAAGATTCTGAAACATCTTTTATCTCATTAAACGAAAAGTAGCCTTGCCATGACAAATTCTGAGCAAAACCAGATTGCATAAAAAGTAAAAACAAAATATAGAGAAACCTTTTCTTCATTATTTGATATATTCAGATAGACAAATATAATACAAACGACAGTATTAGAATTTTGTTCTTTTATAAATAAAAAATGCCTTCGATTCGTCCTAAGACAAATGAAGGCATTTTTATATTGTAATAAAAATTATACTACACCTTGTGCAAGCATAGCATCGGCAACTTTAACAAATCCGGCAATGTTCGCTCCTTTTACGTAGTTTACATAACCATCTTCACCAACACCGTATTTTTTACACTGGTTGTGAATTCCAACCATAATATCTTTTAATCTTAAATCAACTTCTTCACTTGTCCAGTTTAGACGAATTGAATTTTGTGTCATTTCAAGTCCAGATGCAGCAACACCACCAGCGTTAGCAGCTTTTCCTGGAGCAAATAATACTTTATTATCTAAGAATAATTTAATTGCATCTAATGTAGATGGCATGTTTGCCGCTTCAGTAACACACAAAACACCGTTGTCAATTAATTTTTGAGCGTCGTCACCGTTTAATTCATTTTGAGTAGCACATGGAATTGCAATATCCACTTTTACTTCCCATGGACTTTTTCCTTTATGAAAAACAGCGTTTGGATATTTATCCAAATATTTTTCTGCTCTATTATCACCACTTGCTCTCATTTCAAGCATATGATCGATTTTTTCTCCAGAAATCCCATCTTCATCATAAATATAACCATCAGGACCAGAAATAGTCAATACTTTTCCGCCTAATTCATTTATTTTTAGCGCCACTCCCCAAGCCACATTTCCAAATCCGGAAATTGCAACTCTTTTACCTTTAATCTCATGTCCCATAGTACGCAACATTTGATCTGTAAAATAAACAACTCCGTATCCTGTCGCTTCAGGTCTGATTAATGATCCTCCATAAGCAATTCCTTTACCGGTTAAAACACCTGTAAATTCATTTCTAATTCTTTTATATTGACCAAACAAATATCCAATCTCTCTTGCTCCTACACCAATATCTCCAGCAGGCACATCTAAATCAGGACCAATATGACGACATAATTCCGTCATGAAAGATTGACAAAAACGCATAACCTCAGCATCCGATTTTCCTTCCGGATCAAAATCAGAACCTCCTTTACCTCCACCCATTGGAAGTGTAGTCAAACTATTTTTAAATACTTGTTCAAAAGCAAGGAATTTTAAAACTGATAGGTTTACAGAGTGATGAAATCTAATTCCACCTTTATAAGGTCCAATTGCCGAATTCATCTGAATTCTAAAACCTCTGTTTACAATTATTTCTCCTTTATCATCAACCCATGGAACTCTAAATATAATAGAGCGTTCTGGCTCAGCAATTCTTAGAAGTAAGTTTTTTCCATCGTATTTTTTACGTTCTGCAATAAATGGAATTACCGTTTCTGCAAATTCTCTAACGGCTTGAAGAAACTCTGGCTCGTTCGGATTTTTAGACTCTACTAGAGCCATAAATTCATTTATTTTTTGTTCCATTTTTAAATAAATTATTCAGATAAATTATTTTAATTTTCGCTCAATTAAATAAGAAAATACGTTTAAGAAAACGTTTTCGTTTCAACACACAAAGATATAACAAAATGCGAATCTAATGTGATTTTTTTTAGTTTGCGGCGCTGAATTGTGTAATTTTCAAACTTTACCAATAATAGCATTTTACACTTCTAATTTTACATCAAAACAACCAACTTAAAGTTAACAAATTAAGTATTTTGCTACTTATTTTTTAATAGCACAATATTAAATTTTGAATCGTACATGATTTTTATATATTTGCCTTGATTTGAAAGCCCAAAATTATGTTTAAACCTATATTACTCACATTATTTGCCTTCATCGGAATTTCAACTGTATCGAATGCACAAAGTTTTGCACAAGAAGTAGGAATAATATTCGGACCTGTTACTCTTCAATCAGATTATGGCGAAAGGCATGATTTTGAAACCAATGTTGGAAATAGAGGTATTGGTATAGGATTAGTTCACTTTATTAATTTCTCAGCAAATAATAATCACGAAACTTTTTTCTCAGAACATGTTAAAGTCAGATCGGAGTTAACTTACACTAATACCAATCTTGAACATTTTGGCCGTTATGTAGAAAAAACCCCACCGACTTTAGGAGTATTGCGATTGAGAGCAATGAATGGAAAATCTAACATATTGAGTCTTGGAGCTCAAGGAGAATTTTCATTTATTAAAATACATGATTTTGAAAACAATGTTGGTAGTTTTAGTCCTTACATAAGTTTAGGTTTTTTAGTAAGTTACTATTCCACTAAAGTAAGTTCTGATCTTGGACCGTTGGGAACCATTGAAACTACCCCTGCAAAATATTTAGTTCCATCTGATGGTCGTCAATATGGTTTTTCAAGTGAAAATGGTATCGTTTTATCAGCAACAGCTGGCTTAGGTGTACATTACAAACTAACAACAATGAGCGACTTAATGCTTGAGTGTCGTTTTCAGTCTTTTAGTTCTGACTGGGTCGATGGTTTAAATCCCAACAAAGACCTTTTTAAAGAAAACAAAGCAAATGACTGGCAGGTTTGGCTAAATGTTGGTTACATTCATTACTTAGAATTTTAAAGAAATCTCAAAATATAAAAAATCCCAAATTCCAATTAATCATTTTGGAATTTGGGATTTTTTATATTTTGGAATTTAGCTTTTATGCTAATGCCTGTTCTAAATCGGCGATTAAATCTTCAGCATCTTCGATACCAACGCTTAATCGAACCAAATCATCGGTAATACCAACTTCTGCTCTCTTATCTGCCGGAATAGAAGCGTGCGTCATCAAAGCAGGATGATTGGCTAATGATTCAACTCCACCTAATGATTCAGCCAAAGTAAATACCTTCAACTTCTCTAAAAAGGCAATAGAATCTTCTTTTTTTCCTGACGTAAAAGTAAAAGAAACCATTCCTCCAAAAGCTTTCATTTGTTTTTTAGCAATTTCATGAAACGGATGACTTGCTAATCCTGGATAATAAACCGTTTTAATTTTTGGATGTTTCGTTAAATATTCCACTACTTTTTCTCCGTTTTCACAATGTCTCTGAACTCTTAATGAAAGTGTTTTAATTCCTCTTAAAACCAAAAAGCTATCCATTGGACCTAACGTTGCACCCGTTGCAAATTGTTGAAAATGCAATTGCTCTCCCAATGCTTCATCTTTTACAATTAAAGCTCCGGCGATAACATCAGAATGTCCGCCTAGATATTTTGTCGCAGAATGCATTACAATATCAGCACCTAAATCAAGTGGCTTTTGTAAATACGGAGTCGCAAAAGTATTATCAACGGCAAATAAAATTTTATGCTCTTTAGTGATTTTGGCAACCTCTTCAATATCCGCCAATTTCATTAACGGATTCGTTGGCGTTTCCACCCAAACCAATTTTGTATTTTCATTGATTAATGACTTCAATTTAACAATATCAGTCATATCTACAAAATGAAATTTAATTCCGGAATCCTTATATATTCTTGAAAACATTCTATAAGTACCACCATACAAATCATCCATCGCGATGACTTCATCACCTGCTTTCAATCCTCTTAAAATACAATCAGTAGCAGCTAAACCAGATGAAAAAGCTAATCCGCGAGTACCATTTTCAATACTAGCCAAAGCATTCTCTAACGCTGAACGAGTTGGGTTTGAAGCTCTGCTGTATTCATAATCTCCCAAAGGTTGTCCCGGACTTGTTTGAATATAAGTTGATGTTTGATATACAGGAGGCATCACTGCACCCGTACTTGGATCATGATGCTGACCACCATGAATCACTTTAGTATTGAATTTCATATAGTTATGTTTTTAAAACGTATTTTTAAACTACAAATTTACCGTTTAATTTATTTTAATCCTGATACAACTTCTTACCTTTGTATATAATTAACACTTTAATGTATGAAATCGCAATTACCCAGAGCTTTATGAAAGCAAAAAACATATAAATAAAATGCGACACCATATAACCGATAACAAATAACTTAACTTATATGAAACGGTATACTTTTCTAGTCATTCTACTTTTAATATTCATAAGTTGCAGCAAAGAGCTTTCATTTGAAAATAAAACATTTGAGAAAAAATCCAACCTTCCCTGCAAAGCAGATTGCCCAATAATTACTATTGACATTCCAATTGCAAAAAATATCCCTGTTGTCGCAGATAGCATCAATAAAAAAATATTTTTGGTTGTGAAAGAAATTACTTATTTTGGGGAAAAGCCAGTACAACCAAACGATTACAAAGCACTAACAGCTTCTTTTATTGAATCTTATGAAGAAATGCATAAAAAATTCCCCAATGAAACTTTTGGATGGGAAGGCAAAATCAAAGGAAATGTAGAATTTGAATCCGGCCAAATCATTAACATAAAAATTGATCATTATACATTTACCGGCGGCGCGCATGGTTATCAGGGGTATCGTTCTTTATTATTCAATCCGAAAACAGGAAAAATCATTTTTTCTGATGAGATTTTTAAAAATGAAAAAGAATTTAAAGTTTTCGCCGAAAAAGCATTCCGCACCAAATATAAAATCCCAGCAAAAGCAAACATCAACGCAACAGGTTTAATGTTCGAAAATGATAAATTTCAATTACCTCAGAATATTTTTTATACAGAAGAAGGTTTACTATTATACTATAACTCATACGAAGCAGCATCTTATGCAGATGGTCCAAAAGAGCTTTTATTTCCTTATGATGAAGTGAATAAATATTTATTGTATCAGTGACTTAAAAAAACATTTGGCTAAAGCCAGATAACCAGACAAATTACTATCTCCAGCTAAAGCTGGAGGCAATTCAATAAAACTTCACTTTGACTTAGACGCACTGCTGTGCGCCTCTACGGAAAACCTTTGCACCTCTGCTACTTTGTACCTTCTTGAAAATCATATTTCATTTTCCGCAAAATCCTTAAGGCTTCTTTAAAAGACAAATACACCTGCGAAAAAGGTTTCAGAAGCAATTTTGCATCAATTAATTTTTGTTTGGCCTCATCAAAACCATTCAAATGACAAATCATAAAAGTCGAAGGTAGATTTTCCAGATCGACCATTTCACGGTGTGACAATGTAAATCCTTTTTGTAGTTTTTGAAGTAATGCTATATTTGAATTGTAAATATGATACAGCATTTTTCGATTGAATTCCGGCGGCTGAAAAAGCATTTTTCGATCGATTTTGTAATAACCATTATCAAAGAAACGAATGGTTTGTTCTTCTAAAGGATAATAACTTGTTTTGTCGTTTAAACCTAACGGAACATATTCGGTAATCGTGAAACTGTCATCGTCAAAAACAATGGTAACAACATCCTGCGCCGAATAAAAAAGTTTAATTTGCTCGTTGATCAATTCAATATCAACTCTGGAAAGAAAGGTCTTATCCCGCGATTTTTTAGGAACTCCCGCCCAGCAAATCACAAATAATTCTTTAAAAACATTATATTTCGGCGACATATCTTTATGCCTGAAATTCATGAAATCGATTACGCCGTCAAGTGTATACTGAATGCTGTTTCGGGAGCTGTTTTCAATCCCAATTACCGTTTCAGTATTCTGGTAATTCTTCTCTACTTCACCTTCAACCGGAATCGAATTACTGCCTCGCCTCACGAAAACGCTATTCGCTAAAATAGTGTGAATTCCTTTTTTAAAATACGAGATTTTGCTCTTGGGTTTAATCGTAACCAGTCCAATTACTTTGTCTTTTGGAAGATTCGGAAACGGTACATTCTCGTACTGAATTTTAGGTGGATTTTCTAAAAAAGCATTTACTAAATTCTGAATTCGGCTATCATCAAAGAAATCATCACCGACAATTTCATTATCCTGATCTTCAACTCCAACTACGATATAAGAATTATTGGTTGGGTTCGAATTTGATAAAGCACAGATGTGCTTCAGAAACTTCCCTTTTCCTTCACGCGTATGTAAATTCAACTGCCTTTTTTTGTCATAAAAACTGCTCTCATCATTATGAGCGAGCAGGTTTTTTATTAAAAGGCGCTTGTTGATCATTCTTTTTAGATGTTAGACTGGCTTAGAATTTTAGACTTCTTAGATTCTCGAATTTCAGATTCTAAATTAATCTAATTTCTAAGAAGTCTAACAATCTAAAATTTTAAATATTTTATATAGCCAAAAATAAAGCTCCAGCGGAGCAACATATTTATAGTTAATTATATACATGAATAAAAACAAAGCTCCAGCGGAGCGATATTTCCGATATTTCACACCCAATAAATATTCCACCCCGATGGGTTCTATAAAATTAAATTATAAATTTCTATAAACATGACGCCCCTCTGGGGCTTTATTTTATAATTCTTATCATGAAAAAAATCTAAATATTCTTCTTGACTATCGTTGCCGAGGCTTGCGCCGTTGGATATACAATTAAATCTGCAATATTAACATGATATTTTCTTGATACTACAAAATGAATAATGTCTGCAATATCTTCCGCCTGTAGGGCATCTAAACCTTTATATACATTCGACGCTCTGTCAGCATCTCCCTTAAAGCGTACTTCACTAAATTCGGTTTCAACCATTCCCGGATGAATTGCTCCTACTCTGATTCCGTAAGGATTCAGGTCCATTCGCATTCCGTTATTAATAGCATCAACGGCATGTTTTGAGGCACAGTATACATTTCCGTTTGGATACACTTCTTTACCGGCAATAGAACCAATATTGATAATATGTCCCGCTTTTCTCTCTATCATTTGCGGAATAATTGCTTTCGAAACATACAAAAGTCCTTTTACGTTAATATCTATCATTGCATCCCAATCGTCAATATTTCCATTCTGAATTGGGTCTAAACCGTGTGCATTTCCGGCATTATTAATTAAAACGTCAATTTGAGCAAATTCTGCTGGCAATGAATTAATGTTTTCAAAAACGGCCTCTTTATCACGAACGTCAAAAGAAAGCGTATACACTTCTGTAAATGCCGAAAGTTCTTTTTCGAGTTCAGACAAACGTTCTTTACGTCTTCCGCAAAGGATAATTTTATAATCGTTTTTTGCCATTATTTGTGCGGTTGCTTTTCCAATTCCGCTTGTGGCTCCAGTAATTAAAACTGTTTTTTTCATTCTTGTCAATTTTGTTTGCCAGAGATTAAATGATTTTTTTTAATCTGCGAGAATCTTTTAATCGGTGGCAAATATTCTTAATTTTTATTTTTTCATTCTTCTAAATTCAACACCATATTTAACGCCATCCAGGTTTCACCATCTACTTCTCTTATCAGTTTTTTATCCGGATTAATAGTAAAACCAACTTTTTCATAACATTTTATAGCCCCAACATTAAAATCAAAAACATTCAGTTCAATATTTCGTTCTTTCCTGTTTTCACGAATAAATTCCAGCAATAAAATTACCATTTGTTCGCCAATTCCTTTTCCTCTTTGATCTTTATCAATAATTAGAATTCTACCCAATTTTGCCGAATCCTCTTTAAAATAAATTTCACAATGTCCAACAGTCCTTCCGTCAGAAGTATTGGCAACTCTAAAAGCAATTCGATTTTCATCAGAAAGTGTTTTATCTATCTGGCTTTTTGTTAAGGGAAAAATAAATTCAGGACCACCAAACTGCATTAAATCTTTTGCATTTTTAACAGAATCGATTAATTCAGAATAAAACTTTTTATCAAATTTTTCTAAATACACCATTTTTCAAACTTTTAAATTTCTGTCTTTTAAGATAAAGTCAAACTTTCCCTTAAGATTTACTTAAGTACTATGCAAAATTACTGTATTAAGGCACTAAATGAATCCTATTTTGCGTTATTAATTTACTAATTTTAAAAAAAAGAAAGTTATGAAAAAAGCAACCCTAAATTTTAGAATATTTCTTCTAACCACATTAATATGCTTGTTTATAACAAGTTGCAGTAGCAATGACGATAACGGCAGCGCACAAACTTCAAAAGTAACGGTACGAATGACGGATGCACCGGGTGATTATGAAGAAGTAAACGTTGAAGTATTAGATGTTAAAATTAAAAGCACTTCAGAAACTGGTGAAGAAGGATGGGTAAGCATTGGAAATATTACACCTGGAATATACAATTTACTTGATTTAACTGGTGGAGTAAATGTACTTCTGGCTGATAATGAAGTACCATCAGGCTTTTTAGGTCAAATCAGATTAATTCTTGGCGAGCATAATACAGTAAAAAAAGATGGTGTAACTTATCCTTTAAAAACGCCAAGTGCCCAGCAATCTGGTTTAAAATTAAAAGTCAACCAAACCTTGACAGGTGGTGCAACTTACGACTTTTTACTAGATTTTGATGTTGAACATTCTGTTGTTGTAGAGACAGGCGGATCTGGCGGCTATAATTTACACCCGGTAATCAGAGTATCTACAAATGCAACATCTGGGATAATTAAAGGAATTGTAACACCTTTTACTTTCCAATCTTTAGTATCAGTTCAGGTTGGAGACACAACTGTTTCAGCGTATACAAATGAAACAGGAGCATTTCAACTAAACGGTATCCCGGCGGGAACTTATACCGTAACAATTACACCAGACATAACTTCGGAATTTCCTCCTTTAGTGGTTCCTAATGTGGTTGTGGTTAATGGGCAAATCTCAAACATGAACACGCTTATTTTAGAATAAAAAAATAAGTAAAACATAAAAAAACAGCTACTCCAGAATTAGAATAGCTGTTTTTTTTATGGTTATTTTAAAGAATTAAGGCACATCATCTCCCATACTTTCTGTCCAGATCGCGAACCAGTCTTCTTTGTCCATTTCTAATTCGGCGGCTTTCATCAACGATTGAATTCTGGCAATATTTACCGTTCCCGCAATCGGAATTACGCCTGCAGGGTGTTTTAATATCCAGGCTAATAAAAGTGTATCTGAACCAAAACTGTATTTCTGAACTAATTCAGAAAGTAGCTTTTTTAAACGACGTGTTTTCTTAGTATCTTCTCTAAAAACAGTTCCAAGTGGATTCCATGACAATGGTCGAATTCCGTGTGTTTGCATATAATCTAAACTTCCGTCAACCATTGCCTCATAATGTGTCGCAGAAAATTGTACCTGATTAAAACTTACTTCTGTTTTCGAACGAATTAATTCGGTTTGCGAACTGGTAAAATTCGAAAGCCCGAAATCAATAATCTTCCCTTCTGATTTTAATTTTTCCACCGCTTCAGCAATTTCATCTGCCTGCATTAACGGACTTGGTCTGTGCAATAAAAAAACATCAATAAAATCTGTTTTTAATTTCTTCAAAGATTCTTCAACAGACCAAATAATATATTCCTTCGAATATTCGTAATGTTTAATTTTGTTTTCCGGGCGTTTCTCAGCAATCATCTGAATTCCGCACTTGGTAATTAACTGTAATTTTTCTCTTGAAATTTTACTTGCTTGGAAAGCTTTTCCAAAATCGGCTTCTGTGGTATAAGATCCGTAAATATCGGCGTGATCAAAAGTGGTAATTTTGTTTTCGATACAGATCTGTATCATGTTTTCCATTTCTTTAGTTGTAAGGTTTTTATCCCAAACTCCCCAATTCATAGTGCCTGAAATAATAGGCGATAACGTTGTTTTGCTCATGGTTTTATTGCGTTATTTTTGGTAATAAATATGCTTTTATAAAGCATAATCATCAAAGTTCTTAAAAATATAAAAATAGATTCACAATTCGTCCTTAAAATTAGTGCATTGGTCGAAGTTTTAACCATTCTTTAACATCTTACTTCTCAAAAAATATTCAATTTGCACTCTCAAAAACAAGGCGTAAAAATCAAAGGTTTTAAAAGGGTTTTAAAAATATTTATATGGAAGAAAATACAACGACTTTAGACATTAGAGCGATAAATGAAAAAATTGAAAGAGAAAGTGCTTTTATAGACCTTCTTACAATGGAAATGAACAAAGTTATTGTGGGCCAGAAACATATGGTCGAGCGTTTATTAATCGGGCTTTTAGGACAAGGGCATATTTTACTGGAAGGAGTTCCGGGATTAGCCAAAACTTTAGCGATAAATACTTTGTCGCAAGCGGTACAGGGTTCTTTCAGCCGTATCCAGTTTACTCCGGATTTATTACCTGCCGATGTTGTCGGAACGATGATTTACAACATCAAAGCAAACGAATTCTCTATTAAAAAAGGACCAATTTTTGCCAATTTCGTACTTGCCGATGAGATTAACCGTGCTCCTGCTAAAGTTCAGTCTGCACTTTTGGAGGCGATGCAGGAAAAACAAGTTACTATTGGCGACACGACTTTCAAATTAGATCGTCCATTTTTAGTTCTTGCAACTCAAAACCCGGTAGAGCAAGAAGGAACATACCAGCTTCCTGAAGCTCAAGTCGATCGTTTTATGTTGAAAACGGTAATTGACTACCCAAAAATTGATGAAGAACGTTTTGTAATTCGTCAAAACTTAAAAGGAAGTTACGAAAAAGTAAATCCTGTAGTTTCTGTAGAACAAATTTTGCGTGCGCAAGAAGCGGTTCGTGAAGTTTACATGGACGAAAAAATCGAAAAATATATCTTAGATATCATCTTTGCTACTCGTTATCCAGAGAAGTACAAACTTGCCGACTTAAAACCTCTTATTAGTTTTGGAGCATCGCCACGTGGAAGTATCAATTTAGCCAATGCGGCAAAATGTTACGCTTTCATCAAACGTCGTGGTTATGTAATTCCAGAAGACGTTCGTGCAGTTGTACATGATGTTTTACGTCACAGAGTTGGGATAACGTATGAGGCTGAAGCCGAAAACATTACTTCTGTAGACATTATCAACAAAATCGTAAACGAGATTGAAGTACCTTAAAAAGTTGATGGTTGATAGTTTTTTGTTGATGGTACATTTGCCATCAACCAACAACCATAAACCATAAACCAAATCACAAATGGATACAAAAGAGCTTTTAAAAAAAGTACGGAAAATAGAAATCAAAACCAAAAGACTGAGCAATCATATCTTTTCGGGAGAGTACCATTCTTCATTTAAAGGACGCGGGATGACTTTTAGCGAAGTGCGTCAATACCAATATGGCGATGATATTCGTAACATCGATTGGAATGTAACCGCACGCTACAACGAAGCCCACGTAAAAGTTTTTGAAGAAGAACGCGAATTGACCATGGTTTTAATGGTTGATATTTCGGGTTCTGAAGGTTTTGGTTCAAAAAGTCAATTCAAAAAAGACATCGTCACCGAAATTGCGGCAACGATGGCTTTTTCGGCTACACAAAACAATGACAAAATCGGATTAATATTATTTTCTGATAATGTCGAATTGTATATTCCACCAAAAAAAGGCCGTTCACACGTTTTGAGAATCATTCGTGAATTAATCGAATTCGAACCAAAAAGCCACAAAACGGATATTTCGCAAGCTTTGAAGTTTTTATCAGGAACACAAAAAAAGAAAGCTATTGTTTTTGTGATTTCTGATTTCATGTCTGAAAATTACGAGCAGACTTTAAAAATTGCTTCTAAAAAACACGACATTACAGGTGTTCGTGTCTATGATATCCGCGAAGAAAAAATCCCGAATTTAGGAATGGTAAGTATGCTTGATGCTGAAACCGGAAAAATTCAATTGGTCGATACAGGCTCCAAATCAGTGCGAATGAATTACGAAAAACATTATCACGACAGAGTCAACTATTTCAAAGATATTTTTAGTAAATCAGGAGCTGGTGTCGTAAACACAAGAGTCGACGAAAATTACGTAACAAAATTACTCGGTTATTTTAAGTCCCGTTAATTTGAGATTTAAATCAGGTTTCAAAAAATAAATTTTCAAAAATAAGCATTCGTTTTAGACTAAAATCTGAATCAAAAATCAAATGAAATTAAAATTTTACATATTGCTATTTTTGCTTACTTCAGCTGTTTTTGCACAACAAAAACAAGTTGAAACAAGTATTGATACTACAAAAAATAAAATTGGAGCCGAATTTAAGCTAACACTTAAAACGGTTGTAAGCTCAAAATCGAAAGTTGTTTTTCCTAAACTAAAAAATATTGGTCCTTTAGAAGTAATTCAATCGTACCCAATTGACACGGTTAAGAAAAATGACACTTACGAATTGATCAAAAAATACGGCTTAACCCAATTTGATTCAGGAAAATACACTATTCCGAGTATCAAAATTTTAATTGATAAAAAACCTTATTTATCAGATTCTATCCGTGTTGAAGTAGCCAATGTAAAAGTGGATACTCTACAACAAAAAATGTACGATATCAAAGATATTTCCAGTGCAGACAGCAACAACGATTGGTGGATTTATGTTTTGATTGTAATTGTAATTCTTTCCATTGGTGCTTTTGTATATTGGTATGTTAAAAAACATCAGAAGAAAAAAATTGAAGAGGAAGTTTATAAAACGCCTATCGAAAAAGCGACAAGTTTATTGAATAACCTGGAATCAAAAGAATTGGTTCAAAAAGGCGAAATCAAAGAATACTATAGTGAACTGACGGATATTGCCCGTAATTATATTGAAGAAGCGATTCACATTCCGGCAATGGAAAGCACCACTTCTGAATTGATTCAGGCCATAAGATTAGCTTCTACGAAAAAGAAAATGACGTTAACACCGGAAACCGTTGAGAATTTAGAACGCGTTTTACGTCAGGCGGATTTAGTAAAGTTTGCAAAATCTAAACCATTGGATTTTGAAATTACAGAGGATAGAAATAAAATCCAGAAAGTAATTTTAACGCTTGATAATGCAATTCCGACGGAAGTTCCGGCTGAAGAAGAAGATCAATTATTGAATGAAGCACAAAGACAAAAGCAAATTCAGCTTCAATTGCGTAAAAAACGCAACAAACGAATTACTCTTGCTGCTGCAACTGTTGTATTCTTGTTAACTGCGACAACGACCTTTTTCGTTGTAACAAAAGGCTTTTCTTATGTAAAAGATAATGTTATTGGTCATCCATCTAAAGAATTATTAGAAGGCGAATGGGTAAAAAGTGCTTACGGAAATCCTGCTGTCCAAATTGAAACCCCAAAGGTTTTAAAGCGAATGGATACGCAAAAAGTATTACCTAAAGAAGCGATGGCCCTGATTAAAGAAATGCAGCTTTTCGCATACGGAAGTATGATTGACAATTTCTATGTTACGGTTTCAACCAGTAAATTTAAAAATCCTGTTGAACTTGATTTAGCCAAAACTTTAGAAGGTACTTTAAAAATAATTGAAGCTCAGGGCGGACAAAATATTATTGTGAAACAAGAAGATTTCCAAACCAATTCAGGAATACAGGGATTAAAAGGATACGGAACAATGACAGTTTTAAATCCTGTTAGTAAAACAAGCACAAAAGCATATTATGAAATTTTGCTTTTTAAACAAGATCAGGGATTACAACAAATTATGATTTTACATCAGGAAGGCGATACGTATGCGAATGATATCACAACCCGAATTTTAAATTCTGTTGAACTTCAAAAAGCGAGCAATTAATGGAAAAGATAACTTTTTTAAATCCAGAATTTTTTTGGTTGTTTCTTTTAATTCCAATTGCAATCGCTTGGTTTTTCTGGAAACGCAACCAGCAATCGCCTACTTTAAAAATGAGTTCAACTCAGGGTTTTAAAAACAGTGAATCGTTATTAACCAAATTAAAACCTTGTTTGTACGCATTCAGGATTATTGCACTAAGCTCTTTGATTATTGCATTAGCGAGACCGAGAACAGTTGACATCAGCAATCAGACTAAAACGACAAAAGGAATTGATATTGTAATGGCAATTGACGTTTCAGGAAGTATGCTGGCTAAAGATTTAAAGCCAAACCGTATGGAAGCTTTAAAAAGAGTTGCCGGAGAATTTGTTGAGGAAAGACCAAATGACAGAATTGGGTTGGTTTTATATGCCTCTGAAGCTTATACCAAAACTCCTGTTACAAGTGATAAAGCAATCATTTTAGAAGCTATAAAAGATATTAAGTACGATACCGCTTTACAAGATGGAACTGGAATTGGAATGGGATTGGCAACAGCTGTAAACCGCCTTAAAGACAGTAAAGCAAAAAGCCGTGTAATTATTTTGATGACCGACGGTGTTAACAATGCCGGTTTCATTGAACCTGAAACGGCTGCTGATATTGCAAAACAATACGGAATAAAAGTATACACGATCGGAATCGGAACCAACGGAATGGCGCCATCTCCTTATGCATACGCTCCAAACGGAGGTTTTTTATTCAAAATGCAGAAGGTTGAAATCGATGAGACTTTAATGAAAAGCATTGCCCGTAAAACCGAAGGAACCTATTTTAGAGCAACAAGCAATGACAGACTAGCTCAAATTTATAGCGCGATCAATAAATTAGAAACAACAGAAATTCAGGAATTAAAATTCTATGATTACGACGAAAAATACAGAGGGTTTGTTTTACTGGCAGCCTTTTTATTATTGTTAGAAGTTGGTTTAAGAAATACAGTTTACAGAAGCTTTATTTAATTTTTTCAAAATTAAAAAATTACAATATTGAAATTCCAAATAACAAATTGGAATTTGGAATTTGAAAAGTTTTAAATAAAAAGAAGAATTGGAATTTGGAATTTGTTCCGATAACTATCGGAATTGGAATTTAAAAATTATATGGAATTAGACGAAAAAAAATATTTATACCTTTTATTCTTACTCCCAATTGTGGTGTGTATTTTCCTTTTCAATATGTATTGGAAAAGAAAAAAACAACGTGAATTTGGTGATTTGGAAATGGTTAAAAGACTGAGCCCTGAACGTTCTGTTTTTAAACCTGTATTAAAATTATCTATACTGCTTTTAGCACTTGCGTGTTTGATTATCGGATTAGTGAATCCGAAGATTGGAACAAAAATGGAAACCGTAAAACGTGAAGGTATCGATATTGTTTTTGCAGTCGACGTTTCAAAAAGTATGCTGGCCGAAGATGTGGCGCCAAGTCGTTTAGATAAAAGTAAACAATTGGTTTCGCAAATCATCAATAACTTAGGAAGCGACCGAATTGGAATTGTGGCTTATGCGGGAAGTGCTTTCCCGGTTTTGCCAATTACAACGGATTATAGCGTAGCCAAAATGTTCCTGCAAAGTATGAGTCCGGATATGGTTTCGTCTCAGGGAACTTCTTTGGATGAAGCAATCCGTTTATCATCGACTTATTTTGATGAAAAAAGCAAAACGAGCAAATTATTGATTTTGATTTCTGATGGAGAAGACCATTCTGAAGGTGCATCTGCAGCAGCGGAAGAAGCCAATAAATTGGGAATGAAAATCATTACAATTGGTATCGGAACAGAAAAAGGCGGAACTATTCCGTTAAAAGAAAATGGTGTTGTAAAAAGCTTTCAAAGAGATCAAAACGGAGAAGTTGTTGTTACAAAGCTAAATCAGGACGGGCTGAAAGCAATTGCAAAAGCAACGAAAGGTGGTTATGTGTACGGCGGAAGCACCAAAGAGGTTTTAGATTACGTAAAAAATGCCTTAAATAACATTCAGAAAACAGAATTTGAAGCGACTCAAATGGCCGATTTTCAATCGCAATTTCAATGGTTTTTGGGCTTTGCCTTCTTATTGTTGTTTGTCGATATTTTCCTTTTGGAAAGAAAAACAAACTGGATAAAAGAGTTGAATTTATTTAACGAAAAGAAATAATTGTTCCGGATTTTATTTCGGAACAAAAAATTAAAAAAATTAGAATGAAAAATTTACTTCTTTATATTTTACTAACGTTTTCTTTAGCTGTTTCAGCTCAGGAAAAAGACAAGACATTGCCTGATGCCAATGAAGAATATAAGCAGAATAAATTTGTTGATGCTGAGGCAAATTATAGAATTTCGAAGTCAAAATTCCCAAAGAAAGCAGTAGCTTCTTATAATTTAGGAAATACTATTTACAAACAAAACCAGGTTTCTGAAGCGAAATTCGCTTATGGAAGCGCCATCAAAAATGCGAAAACAAGACCTGAAAAACATAAAGCATTTCACAATTTAGGAAATGTTTTCATGAAAGAGAAAGATTATACGCAAGCCGTTGAAGCTTATAAACAAGCTTTGCGCAATGACCCGACGGATGATGAAACCCGTTACAATTATGCTTTGGCCAAACAAAAATTAAAAGAAAATCCTCCGAAAAACGACAAAAACAAGGATAAGAATAAGGATAAAGACAAAGACAAGGATAAAAATAAAGATAAGGACAAGGACAAAGACAAAAATAAGGATAAGGATAAAGACAAAAAAGACGACAAAGGCGATAAAGACAAGGATAAAAAAGATGGTAAAAATGATCCGAAGAAAGATGATAAATCAGACAACAAAGGAGAACCAAAACCACAGCCTGGCGGAATTTCAAAAGAACGTGTTCAGAATTTATTAGATGCCGTTAACAACGAAGAAAAGAAAATTCAGGACAAAGTAAATGCTCAAAAAGTAAAAGGAAGTCCTAAGAAAACAGAAAAAGACTGGTAATTTTTTGGGTTAATCGTTTATTCGTTTAACTGTTTATTCGAATAGACAATAAAACTTTAAAAAAACCGATTAAACAAATAACAATTAAACAGTTAAACAAAAACTGAAAAACAATTAATGAAAAGATATTTAATTCTATTACTATTCACTTTTCAAGGGCTTCTGGCTCAAGTTCAATTTGAAGCCAGAGTAAGCAAAAATTCGCTTGGTATAAACGAGAGACTTCGTATTGACTTTATCATGAATGTTGACGGAGATAACTTTGAACAGCCTGCATTTGACGGATTCAGAATTGTAGCAGGACCAAGTCAGCAAATAAGTCAATCCTGGGTTAACGGAAGAAGCTCTTTTCAAAAAATATACTCTTATATATTACAGCCAGCACAAAAAGGAACTTTAACGATTAAACAGGCTGCAATCGAGTTTAATGGTCAGAAATACAAAACAACTCCTCAAAAAATTGTTGTAACCAATGCTGTTGCTGAAGAAAGAGATGCTAGCGATCCTAGACAACAAGGCGGCGCCGGAAGCGAAACATTGAATCTGGTTGCTGAGATTTCAAAAACAAATCCGTATTTAAATGAACCAATTACGGTAGTTTATAAATTGTATTTTAATAATATTGGCGTAAACGGCTTTAAAGAACTGGCAAAACCAAAATACAATGATTTCTGGAATCAAAATATTGAAATCAAGCAATTAGCAATTGAAGAAGGAAGCTACCAAGGTCAAAGATGTTATTATGTGATCTTAAAAAAGACCATTTTATACCCACAAAAATCAGGAAGATTAACCATTGAACCTCTTTCCTTAGATATTGGCGTTGAATTGCCGACAAACCGCCGTGATATGTTTGGCCAAATGATTACAATAGACGATAATAAAGTTGTTTCAGCCGGAGCCAAAACAATCAACGTAAAACCACTTCCAGAAGCTAACAAGCCTGAAGGTTTCACAGGAGCTGTTGGTAAATTCAATTTTACGGTTACGCCTTCAAAAACTACTTTAAAAAATGGCGAAAGTCTTGATTTGGTTGTAAGTGCAGCGGGAAGCGGAAACATGAAATTATTTACACTTCCAAAACCGGTTGTACCAAATGCATTAGAGATGTATGATCCTGTGCATGACGAAAAAGTAACGACTTCATTGGCTGGAATGTCTGGTAAAATTTCAGATAAGTATACTATAATTCCGCAATACAAAGGGAAGTACGTTATAAAACCAATGCAGTTTTCGTATTTTGATTTGAGTTCCGGATCATACAAAACCATAACTTCTCAGGAAATTACAGTTGACGTTTTAGATGGACCAATGCAGGCAGAGGCAAACGCAACAGCAAATGCAGCAAAAAATGTTATTACGAAATCCGAGCAATTCAGATATATCAAACCAAAAACTACTTTAGTCTCTATGGCTAAAAATGATTTTTATGGTTCAAATTTATACTACGGATTACTATTGGCACCTTTCCTTATTTTACCAATTATTGTTTTGGTGAAAAAGAAGAAAGAAGCAATTGACAGCGATGTTTTCGGAAACCGAATTAAAATGAACAATAAGCTGGCGAAGAAATATCTATCTGAAGCTAAAAAACAGCTTAATAACAAAGAGCCATTTTATATTGCTTTGGAGAAAGCGATGCATAATTTCCTGAAAGCGAAACTGCATATCGAAACTTCAGAAATGAGCAAAGACAATATTCGTGAATTGTTATTATCCAGAAATGCGAATCCTGAAACGGTTCAGAGTTTTATTAATTTGACAGAAAACTGTGAGTTTGCACGTTATGCTCCGGCTTCAAGTGCTTCGATTCAGCAAGATTTTGATAAGGCTGTTTTGATTATCTCTGAATTAGAAAAACAGATTGTTTAAATTTTAACCGCAAATTATTTTACCGCAAAGTGCGCTAAGAAAAGTGATTTGGATTGTGTTGATTTTAAGTTCGCTAAGTTTTAAAAATGAAACCTTTTAGGTTTAAATAAAATAAAATGAAAAATATAGTATATCTCTTTTTATTAATTACTCAGGTTTTCTTTGCTCAAAGCAGCTTTGAAAAAGGGAATCTTTTGTATCAGGATAACAAGTTTGAGCAGGCTGCGCAGGAGTATGAAAATGTTCTTAAAGAAAATAAAGAACATTCTGCTGAATTGTATTTTAATTTGGGTAATTGCTATTACAAACTAAATAAAGTTGCTCCTTCGATTTATAATTATGAAAAAGCATTGGTTTTAAAACCGCATGATGAACAGACTTTAAACAACTTAAAATTCGCCAAAAAACTAACGATTGACGAGATTAAAGAAGTTCCGAAAGTAGGTTTTGCGAAGTTGATTCAGAACTTTACAGGAATTTTTGATTACAATACCTGGGCTAAAATTGCTGTTGGGATTGCTTTTCTATTCTTGTTGAGTTTTATTGGATATTACTTTTCACAGCTTACGCTTTCAAAAAGATTATATTTCATTGGAATGTTTGTATTACTGGTTGGTGTATTGCTAAGTGTTGCAGCGGCAATGTCAGAGAAAGACCATTATGATAATGATCGCCCAGCAATTGTTTTTTCAGAAGTGAGCGAAGTGAGAAGCGAACCTCAAAAAGCGGGATCGGCTATTTTCGTATTGCATGAAGGTGCGAAAGTTTATGTAACGGAAACACTTCAAAACTGGAAAAAAATAGAATTAACAGACGGAACTGAAGGTTGGATTGATTCTTCAACTATCAAAGAAGTGAAATAAAATTCTTGAAATTACAATATAAAATTCTTGAAGTTACAATATAAAAATCCCAAATTCCAACTTTTAAAATTGGGATTTGGGATTTTTATATTTCCATCAATGATATAAATTAATTTTTAACTAAAAAGCATTACACTTAAGTTTACTTATATTCCTTAAATGGTTTAATATTTAAATTTATACACCAGCTCAGGCGTCACACAATAATCCAGCTTTACATCAGATTCAAAAACATCGTCGATTTGATTTACGGCTTCAAAAAAAGAAAGCCCAATTTTGATGGTTTCCGGTTTACATTCTGCTAAGAATTTATCGTAAAAACCTTTTCCGTATCCGATGCGATTTCCAAAAACATCAAAAGCCAAAAGCGGCACAAAAACTACTTCAATAGTTTCAGATGGAACTGGCAAACCATTTACCGGTTCGGGAATATTATATTCGTTTTTTTTGATTTTGGTATTATCTGTCAATAAAAAGTGAAACATCTTCCTGGTTTCAAAATCACTTTTCGAAACCACAATTTCTTTGTCTTTTCCCGAAAGCAAATGCAGAATATATTCCGTATTGACTTCCTTTTGTTCTTCAATCGGAAGAAAAACATGGTAATAGGTTTTATCCCAAACAGGCAATTGCAAAACTTCATTGGCAATAGCCAGACTTTTTTCTTCGATATCATCTATTGACAATTCTTTTCGAAGATTTTTATATTGTAAGCGTAATTCTTTTTTATTCGTCGCCATCAGGTAGGGTTTTAGAAATATGGTAAATGGCATCGCCTTCATAAACAATTGGCGAATGATTGGCGTTAATGATGTAACCGTCATGTGGTGCTTTTACTTTTTGCTCGAATTTACCAAACGGATCAGTTATAATCGCCAGGATAGTTCCTTTGGTTACAAATTTTCCAACCAAATTATAATCGTGCAATAATCCGGAACATTTTGCCCGTAACCAAACTGAGTATTTAATATAAATCGAAGGAAAGAGAGCATCTTCAACAACTTGTTTTGGATCCAGCATGTTCAGGTAATTCAGCAAACGCTTCACTCCCATTACACCTTCATTGGCAATAGCATTATTAATATCTAATGATTTTCCTCCCTCAAAAAGCAACATTTTTACATTCGCTTTTTCACAAGTATTTCTAAAGGATCCGGCAATATTTTTTGAATACAATGTAAAAGGGGCATTAAAAACATCTGCTAACATTCTCAATTCCGGATTATTTTCCGTTATTCTGATTTGAGGCGCATTGAATCGGCTTGCCCCTCCGGCATGAAAATCGACAGCATAATCTATAACCGGCAAAATTTCGGCCACAATATGAAATGCAAATCGGCTGGCCAGAGAACCTTTTTTACTTCCGGGGAAAACCCGATTTAGATCACGACCATCAGGAAACTCACGTGATTTATTTACAAAACCATACATATTGATAATAGGAATACAAATGATGGTTCCTCTTGTTGGGCGATTAATTTTTTTGCTAATAAGCTGGCGCACTACTTCGACTCCGTTTATTTCGTCGCCGTGAATTCCGGCCGAGAACAAAACTACCGGACCATCTATTTTAGAACGACGCACAATAACCGGAATATTAAGCTTTGTTGTCGTGTGTAATCGGGCAATTTCAACGTTTATCGTTCTATTTTCTCCTGGCAAAACCGGTTCGCCAAAAATAATCATGGGCTTGTTATTTTTCATATAGAATTATAAAATCTAAATATAGAAATTATTCTTTTGATTTCGTAAATTTGAATCTAAATCCATGTTAAGCTTTCTCAGGAAAAACAGAATAGTTTTTCGGAATGCTTTTCGACCATCTTCAGAAACAAAACAGAATGCATAAACCGTCTTTATTACTTCAAATACAAACCTTGCCGGACAATCCCGGTGTGTATCAATATTACGATAAAGACGAAAAAATATTGTACGTTGGAAAAGCAAAAAATTTAAAAAAAAGGGTTTCCTCCTACTTCAATAAAATTCACGATACGGCAAAAACAAATGTGCTCGTAAAAAAAATCGTGACCATAAAACACATCGTTGTTCCAACTGAAACCGATGCTCTTTTATTAGAAAACAACTTGATCAAAACATTACAACCACGTTATAATGTTTTGCTTCGCGATGATAAAAGTTACCCTTGGCTTTGTATTAAAAAAGAACCTTTTTCGAGAATTTTTTCTACCAGAAGAATGGTAAAAGACGGCTCTGAATATTTTGGACCTTATACTAATTTCAAAACTGTGCACACGATTTTGGAGTTAATCAAAGAATTGTATCCTCTACGAACCTGCAATTATGATTTAAGTGAATCGAACATCAATTCGGGTAAATTTAAAGTTTGTTTGGAATACCATATTGGCAATTGCAAAGGACCTTGTGAAGGGATTGAATCTTTAGAGGATTATCAGCGACAAGTTGATGCAATTCGAGAAATTTTGAAAGGAAATTTCAAAGAAAGTATGAAAGATTTCAAGCGTTTAATGAATCAATATGCGCAGGATTTACGTTTTGAAGAAGCGCATAAAATCAAAGAAAAAATAGAAGTTCTCGAAAACTACCAATCAAGATCTACGATTGTTAATCCGAAAATTACCAACGTTGATGTTTTCTCGATTGTATCTGATGAAAGTGCGGCTTATGTCAACTTTCTTCAAATTTCGCACGGATCAATTATTCGTTCGCATACTTTAGAAATCAAGAAAAAACTAGACGAAAGCGATGAAGAATTATTAGAATTAGCCATTATCGAACTTCGTGAACGCTTTCATTTATTATCAAAAGAAGTTATTGTTCCTTTTGACGTTGATTTGGGCGAAAAAATTAAAACAACGGTTCCGCAACTTGGAGATAAAAAACAGATTTTAGATTTATCTATCAGAAATGCTAAATTCTACCGAATTGAACAATTAAAACAATTGCAAATTGTAGATCCGGATCGACACGTGAATCGTATTATGGCACAAATGCAAAAAGATTTACGTTTACCTGTTGAACCTCGACATATAGAATGTTTTGATAACTCAAATATTCAGGGAACAAATCCGGTTGCCGCTTGTGTGGTTTTCAAAGATGGAAAACCAAGTAAAAAAGATTACCGCCATTTTAATGTAAAAACAGTTGAAGGTCCGGACGACTTTGCGTCGATGACCGAAATTGTATACCGCCGTTACAAAAGATTACTGGACGAAAAAGAACCTTTACCGCAACTTATTATTATTGATGGAGGAAAAGGACAACTTTCTGCTGCCTTAAAAAGTATAGATGATTTAGGATTACGTGGAAAAATTGCGATTATCGGAATAGCAAAACGTCTTGAAGAGCTTTTTTATCCGGGAGATTCTATTCCGCTGTATCTCGATAAAAAATCAGAAACGTTAAAAGTGATTCAGCAATTACGTAATGAAGCACACCGTTTCGGAATCACATTTCATCGTGACAAACGAAGCAAAGCCGCATTAAATTCCTCAGTAGAAAGCATTCCGGGGATTGGAGAAAAAACCATGCTGACTTTAATACAACATTTTAAAAGTGTTAAAAGATTAAAATTAGCTTCAGAAAAAGAAATATCTGACGTTATAGGAGTATCAAAAGCCAAAAAAATTGTCGACTTTTACAAAACCAACCAGTAAATTTTTATGCGCCAAATTCAGCTTTCCATTTCAAATACCCGGTCAAAAGGATTTTCTTCTGTCCCGACAATTATCGGAAGCTTTTGGAGCATAATAATTTTTCTTACTCTATTATTCAATTCTCAAAACTCCTTCTCGCAAGAACAAAAACAAGACAGCGTTAAACGTCCTAAAATTGGTTTAGTTTTAAGTGGTGGTGGCGCTAAAGGATTTGCACATATTGGTGTTTTAAAAGTTCTGGAAGAAGCCGGAATAAAAATTGATTACATTGGCGGAACCAGTATGGGAGCTGTAATTGGTGGACTTTACGCCTCTGGCTATAATGGTTCCCAAATCGATTCCATCTTCAAGCAAACTAATTTCGACGAATTAATAAATGATTATATTCCTCGATCTTCTAAAAACTTTTACGGCAAAAAAAATGATGAATTATATGCCATAGTTTTGCCTTTTAGTAATTTCAGAGTTGGAATTCCGGAGGCACTTTCAAAAGGAATGTACAATTATAATTTATTGAGCAGTCTGACCAGAAATGTTCGTCATGTGCGTGACTTCAATAAACTGCCAACTCCTTTTTTATGTATTGCAACCAATATCGAAACCGGTGAAGAGGTTTTGCTAAACAAAGGAAATCTGGTTCAGGCCATGATGGCAAGTTCGGCCTTTCCATCCTTATTTACTCCGGTCGAAATTGATGGCAATTTATTAGTCGACGGTGGCGTTGTCAATAATTACCCAATTAAGGAAGTCCGAAATCTTGGTGCCGATATTATAATTGGTGTTGATGTACAGGATGATTTATTGAAAAGAAAAAATCTTAAAAATGCTACCCGTATTTTAGTTCAGATTACCAATCTGCAGTCCATTGATAAAATGAAAAGTAAAATAAAAGACACTGATATCTATGTGAAACCAGATATTCGTGATTTTGGTGTAATTTCATTTGACAAAGGAGAAGAAATAATTAGAAAAGGTGAAGAAGCCACCTTTGCGGTTTACGAAAAAATAAAATCATTAGTTACTGAAGATAATTTTTATAAAAAACCAAAATTAAAAGTCGCAACAGACACTATTGAAATCCAAAAAATTAACAGTGACAAATTAGACAACTACACCAAAGAATACATCAATGGTAAACTTCGTTTCAAACCGGGAAGTACCATAACTTATGAAGATCTGAAAACCGGAATAAACAATCTTAATGCAACTCAGAACTTTAGCACAATATCTTATTGTTTGCAGCCAAATGGCAAACAAGATGATTTAGATCTTGTCTTAAAAGAAAACCCAACTCAAACGTATTTGAAACTGGGATTACATTATGACGGACTTTATAAAAGTGGAATTTTACTAAATCTTACCCACAAGAAAACATTTCTAAAAAATGATGTCACTTCCTTAGATATAATTTTGGGAGATAATTTTAGATATGATTTAAATTATTATGTCGAAAATGGGTTTAATATAAGTTTCGGATTTCGTTCCAGATTAAATCAGTTCAATCGAAATGTTACCACAAGTATTAGCAATTTAAGTACTGCGCCAAATGTAAACCTTATAAATGTAGACTTTTTAGATTTAACAAATCAGGCTTACTTTCAAACTATTTTTGTACAGAAATTTTTGATGGGTGGAGGTTTTGAATACAAGTATTTAAAGATAGACTCTCCAACACTCTCTAATGCTGAAAATATAATTGATAAGAGCAATTACCTTAGTGTTTTTGGGTATTTGAAATATGATTCATTTGATAGTAAGAGTTTTCCAAATTCCGGATTATATTTTTCTTCTGATTTACAAACTTATCTGGCTTCATCAGATTATACCAATCAATTTAAACCTTTTTCTATTGCGAAAGCCGAAGTCGCTTTCGCCAAAACACTTTTTAGAAAAGCAACTGTAAAAATTGGCGCAGATGCAGGATTTAATATCGGTAGTGATAGTGTACCCTTTTTTGATTTTATTCTGGGTGGTTATGGTTATAATAAAGTCAACAATTTCAATTACTTCTATGGATATGATTTTCTAAGTATCGCGGGTAATAGTTATATAAAATCAGATATCACTTTAGATTATGAAATTTTCAAAAAAAACCATGTGAATTTTTCTGCCAATTTTGCCAATTTAGGGAATGATATTTTTACTACTGTTGACTGGATCTCAATGCCAAAATATTCAGGTTATGCTTTAGGTTATGGATTAGAAACTATTATTGGTCCAATTGAGGTTAAACAGTCCTGGTCTCCTGAAATGTCAAAAAGTTTTACCTGGTTTAGTATTGGTTTTCAGTTTTAGTATTATAATCCTGAATAATTCAAAAAAAGCGTACTATTTTTTTGCTATCTAAAATTTATTTCAAAAAAAATCAAAAGAATTAATATTTATAACCGATATAATTTATAATTTTACTCGATAAAAATTACGACATTTGTTATAATGAAAACAAAATGGACAGGTTTATTAGAATATCTTCAATTCCTCATCAAGAGAAATCCTGAGTGAAGCTATTGAATTGAGATAATTAGTCAGCACAAAAGTTGAGCTGGTTATCTGTTCACACAATTCACCTTTTTCGAATTATCTAATTTACAAATTATCTAATTGAAAAGCCATGCCATTATATCATAAACTTGGAGATTTCCCTCAAAAAAGACACACCCAATTCGAAAAACCAAACGGAGGTTTTTACTACGAACAATTGTTTGGTACCGAAGGTTTTCACGGACATTCGTCGTTGTCTTATCATGCTCACAGACCAACACAGGTCAAAGAAATTTTAAACTCTTATTCGGTTGAACCAAAAATTGCAATCGGAAAAAACATAAAATCATTACTTTTTAAAGGTTTTGAATTAAAACCGGAGAACGACTTTTTAGATAGCCGAAAAGCCATGTTAGTCAACAAAGACTGTATTATAGGATTGGCAGCACCTAAACAATCACTTCGAAATTATTTCTACAAAAATGCCGATGCCGATGAAATGCTTTTCATCCATAAAGGAAAAGGAAAATTAAGAACCATGTTAGGAAATATTCCATTTGAATATGGTGATTATCTTATTATTCCAAGAGGCATTATTTATCAAATAGAATTTGAGACTGAAGAAAACCGCCTATTTTACGTTGAATCTTATTCTCCTTTTTACACTCCAAAACGTTATAAAAACCAATCGGGGCAACATTTAGAGCATTCGCCATTTTGCGAACGTGATTTTATTTTGCCAAACGAATTGGAAACACATGACGAAAAAGGTGATTTTTTAATTAAAATCAAAAAAGAAGGCATGATTCACGAATTAGTTTACGCCACACATCCTTTTGACGTTGTGGGTTGGGACGGTTACAACTTTCCATACGGATTCTCGATTCATAATTTTGAACCTATAACGGGACGTGTTCACCAACCGCCTCCGGTACATCAAACTTTCGAAACGGCTACTTTTGTCGTTTGTTCATTCTGTCCGAGACTTTACGATTACCATCCAAAAGCAATTCCTGCGCCATACAATCACAGCAATATAGATTCTGACGAAGTTCTTTATTATGTTGATGGTGATTTCATGAGCCGTAATAATATCGAGCAAGGTCATATCACTTTACACCCAAAAGGAATTCCGCATGGTCCCGCACCTGGCGCGATGGAACGCAGTATTGGTCACAAAGAAACCCAGGAATTAGCTGTTATGGTTGATACTTTCAGGCCATTAATGGTTACTGAGGAAGCGATGGGATTGGATGATGGACAATATTATAAATCCTGGACGGAGTAAATTCATCGAGTCGATCTAACCGCAAAGTTCGCAAGGATTTTACGCAAAGATCGCTATGATACACTTTGCGAACCTAGCGTAAAATCCTTGCGGACTTTGCGGTTAAAAAAACAATCTTAAAAAATATTTCGGAAATCAAATAAACGATTAACCGATTAAACAAATAAACATTATGTCAAAAGAAGTAAAATCAGTAGAATACGGATTAGAAAAAATCTTTGAAGGAGCACAAGATTTCCTTCCCCTATTAGGGACAGATTATGTAGAATTCTACGTAGGAAATGCAAAACAGTCTGCACATTATTATAAAACAGCTTTTGGATATCAGTCATTGGCTTACGCCGGATTAGAGACCGGAGTAAAAGACAAAGCCTCTTATGTACTGAAACAAGACAAAATCAGAATTGTGTTGACAACACCTTTAACACAGGATTCTCCAATTCATGCACATCTTCAAAAACATGGAGATGGTGTAAAAGTGGCGGCACTTTGGGTTGAAGATGCCACAAAATCATACGAAGAAACCATGAAACGTGGTGCCCGTTCTTTTATGGAACCAACTGTAGAATCAGATGAATTTGGAGAAGTAATTCGTTCTGGAATTTACACTTATGGAGAAACAGTTCACATTTTTGTAGAGAGAAAAAACTACAACGGCGTTTTCTTACCAGGTTACAAAGAATGGAAATCAGATTACAATCCAGAACCAACCGGATTAAAGTACATTGACCACATGGTTGGAAATGTGGGCTGGAACGAAATGAATACCTGGGTAAAATTCTACGAAGACGTTATGGGATTCGTGAATTTCCTATCTTTTGATGACAAACAAATTAATACTGAATATTCAGCTTTGATGAGTAAAGTAATGTCTAATGGAAATGGAAGAATTAAATTCCCAATCAATGAACCAGCCGAAGGAAAGAAAAAATCTCAAATTGAAGAATATTTAGATTTTTATGGTGGGCCTGGAATTCAACACATTGCCATTGCTACTGATGATATTATTAAAACCGTATCACAACTAAAAGCAAGAGGTGTAGAGTTTTTATCTGCTCCACCGCATACTTACTACCAGGCAATACCTGAAAGATTAGGTGTTCACATGGATATGATGAAAGAAGATTTAAACGAAATTGAGAAACTTGCTATTATGGTCGATGCTGATGAAGATGGTTACTTATTACAGATATTTACTAAACCTGTTCAGGACAGACCTACACTATTTTTCGAAATTATTCAACGAATGGGCGCAAAAGGATTTGGTGCAGGTAACTTTAAAGCCCTTTTTGAGTCGATTGAGAGAGAACAAGAATTGAGAGGAACATTATAAAAACGCAAAACTTTTACATTAAACAAGATAATTCTCTGTAAAACGATGCTTTTTATGCAAATGTTATGTTAAACTTACCTTTTACTATTTCTTTTTTGAACTTTCTGTATATCTTTGCACTCGCAAATCAGGAAGGGGTGGTTTCCTTCCGAATTGATATAAATTTCATAATTTATAGTTTTTTGGTTAGTTAATAGCATAAAAACTCAGTCATTATTTGACTGAGTTTTTTTGTTTTGGTACATTTGGAATAGAATTTGCATTTAATTATCTTTATAATGAAATGTAAAGATTGTACTATGAAAAAGCTAATTCTCATCATATTAATTCTCACTACTTTTGCTTTCGACTCTCAGAAAGAAGATGCATTTGGTACGGGAGAATTCTTCAAATTTAGGATTCACTACGGAATTGTTAATGCTGGCTATGCCACTCTCGAAATTAAAGACGCCACAATAAATAACAAAAAAGTGCATCATGCGGTGGGTAAAGGTTATACAACCGGAATGTCAAAATTCTTTTTTAAAGTAGAGGATTTATACGAAAGCTACTTTGACAAAGAAACCGGTAGCCCTTATAGATATATCCGAAAAATTGACGAAGGCGGCTATACCAAAAATCAGGAAGGTATTTTTAATCAGGCAGAAAATCGCGTATTAGTAAAAGATTACAAACGAAAGTCTGAAAAAACTATTATTACAACAGACAACGTTCAGGACATTATTTCCTCGTTCTATTATTTACGAAATCACCCGAACATTGACAAGCTTAAATCTGGTGATGCTATTACAATCGACATGTTTTTTGATGATGAAATCACAAAATTTAAGTTAAAATATATAGGTCGTCAGGATATTACAACTAAATTTGGCACCGTTTCTACAATGGTATTTAAACCATTGGTACAAACAGGAAGAGTTTTTAAAGAAAAAGAAAGCGTTACACTCTGGATAACAGATGACAACAACAAAGTCCCAATTAGAATTAAAGCAGATCTTGCAGTAGGATCACTAAAAGCAGATCTAGACGAATATAAAGGATTAAAAAATCCATTTAAAGCAAAAAAATAATGAACCTTACTGATCATTCAGAATCAATCTTAAATGAAATTGACCTTAAATTTCAAGCTATAAATCAAAAAACAGAGGTGCAGCTTGAAGGTTTACTTTGGTCAAAACCAATTACCTATTGGGACTACATCCAAACTGATGCGCTTTTAAGCTTACAAACACAGCGCACTACCCTACCTGACGAAATGGTTTTCATCATGTATCATCAGGTAAATGAATTAATTTTCAAGATGATTTTGTGGGAAATTGATCAGATTGCCAATACCGAAAATATTCAGGTTGCTTTTTTCAGCGAAAGACTATCAAGAATCACAAGATATTTTGACATGCTTACCAATTCGTTTAGTATCATGGAAAACGGAATGGAAGTAGATCAATACATGAAATTCAGAAATACACTTACTCCGGCAAGTGGTTTTCAGAGCGCACAATATAGATTAATTGAATTTGCATCAACTGATGTAATCAATTTAACAGATCGCAGATACAAAGCAAATTTTGACGAAAACACTGACTTAGAAACCAGTTTTGAACATTTATACTGGCAGGCTGCCGGAAAAGATTATCAAACAGGTGAAAAATCATATCTACTACAGGAGTTCGAAAACAAATATAAAGTTTCCTTTTTAAGACAAATGTCTACTTTTAAAACTAAAAATATTTGGCAAAAATTTACTCAATTACCAGAAACGGATCAGCAAAATGAAGAACTCATAAATGCAATGCGTCATTATGATAAAACCGTGAATATTACTTGGGTTATGCAGCATTTAAACACGGCAAGAAAATACATTTTGGAAAGCGGAAAAGGTAACGGAGAAGCAACCGGTGGAAGTGACTGGCAAAAATATATGCATCCAAAATACCAAAGACGCATCTTTTTTCCTAAATTGTGGACCGAAGATGAATTGTCCAATTGGGGAAATGAAGAAACCATTTAATTTTCCACAAAAAATAAAAGTTTGAAAAAAGCATTCGTAATTATAATCGTTTTATTCTCAATATTTTCATGTAATAAAACCGATGAGAAAGTTGAAACTAAAATCACTAAACCAAAAACTAAGAAAGTAGAATTTGGTTTTAATTACGCCGACTTTAATGTTGTTAATGATACAATATCAAAAGGAGATTCCTTTGGATCCATCATCCAAAATCAAAATATTGATGACAAACAAGTATTTAATATTGTCGAACAGGTAAAAGATTCTTTTAATGTTAGAACTATTCGATACAACAAACCTTATACGCTTCTTCGAGCTAAAAATAAAACCAATAAATTACAAGTTTTTATTTATCAGCCCGATGCACTAACTTATTATGTAGTTGACTTAAGAGACAGTATTGCAAAAGCTTATAAAAAAATAAAACCGGTTACTTTTAAACGTAAAATAATAGGTGGTGTTTTAAAAAGTTCATTGTCTGAAACTTTAGGAAACGCAAGTGTAGAAACAGCCCTCGCAAGCAGAATTACCAAAGTGTTTTCATGGTCAATTGACTTCTTCAAACTTAAAAAAGGAGATCGTTACGGTTTAATTTTCACTGAACGATTTATCAACGGAAAAACGTATGATGGTGTTGAAGATCTTGAAGCTGCATTTTTTGAATATAAAGGAAAAATCGTTTATGCTTTTCCTTTTGAAAAAGACACACTTTCAGGAAAAGTTGAATACTACGATGATCAGGGTAAAACATTGAAAAACTTCTTTCTAAAAACACCAATAAAATTCAGTAGAATTACATCGCGATTTACAGCAAACAGATTCCACCCGGTACAACATACCTGGAAAGCACACAAAGGAACTGATTATGCTGCTCCAACCGGAACACCTATTTCAACAACGGCTGCCGGAGTTGTAGAAGCAACCGGATATACAGCCGGAAATGGAAACTTCGTAAAAGTAAAACACAACGGAACCTACTCTACTCAATATTTACACATGTCCCGAATTCTAGTTCGTCGTGGTCAACGTGTAACTCAGGGACAAACCATTGGATTAGTTGGAAGCACCGGACTAGCAACCGGACCACACGTTTGTTATAGATTTTGGAAAAACGGAATTCAGGTTGATGCGCTTCGATTGAACTTACCAACCGGCGAATCTTTGACAGGAAATGACAAAAACCGTTTCATGAAACAAATGGAACCTTTGAAAAGAGAATTAGATAGTATTGGAAACTTGTAAATATCTGAAATATAAAGTCGAATGAAAAATGCACGTCTTAAAGCAATTTACAATGAAACTTTTTCAGGTCTAAAACTATTTTACAGGGATACTGATTTACCAGATAATTTAATTTCAAATTATAAAGTAGGCCAAATAATTCAGGAAAAAGGCTTCACTGATATGTCGTCTATGGGCGGCGGACTTTCTGGCAATACCAGATATTTAATTGCCAGTGCCCATCCAAAAGATTTATCAAAATTCAATCCTGACTCTGCAAAAATTGGTCATTTTCTTTTAGATACTATTGCATATTTTAAAGTATTGGATATTCAGAAAATCGAAAACAAAACACAGATTTTCCTTTTAAACATTCCAGACAATTCAATTTCACTTTTTAAAAATTCATCTTCAAATCTGGAAGAAGAAATTATAGAAAAAGCACAGAAAAAATTTAAGGATAAAATTCATTCAACACTAATTGCAGAATTACAAACAGCTGATTGGAGAGAAAGAACAAAGTCTCCTCTTGGAATGAATGATGCTGGTGAATTATTTTTTGATGATTCGAAAATTAAAGTCGAACAACCTAAAAGAATCGAAATTAATACCGAAAAAAAAACTATTGAAGTTAATAAAAAACCCTGGTGGAAGATTTGGTAGAAAAAATTTCATTTAATAAATCGAATTACCAAATGAAACGAACTTTATCCATAATTTCATCGATATTGCTACTCGGATGTTCCAATCCACATGCTTTTGTATTAAATGATTCAGAGAAAAATAAATACTTTGTATTAGAAAAAATCAACTATGCATTTGAGAAAGACCAAATTGGCAATTCCCCTTTTATTGTAATAGACGGAAATCCTTTTAATTACAATAAAAAACAAGATACAATTTTACTGCCTCTTAAAAAATCAGATATATTAAGCGTAGATTTTTTAAACAAAAATAGCAGTCGCATTATATATAATGAGAAAGAAAATGACGGCGCTATAATCATAACCACAAAAATTCAGAAACGATAATCTTATAAAACGTTTTCGTAACTAATTGTTATATAATTGTGAAGCTTAAAGCTTTTAAAAGTTATTTCAGTATTTTTGTGTTTTAAGAAACCACAAGTAACCACTTCTCAATTAAATACAAAAAATGGCTTTAAACACAACAAACCCAACCGGGACTGAAGCGTGGAAAAATCTGCAAAACCACTATAATGCAATTCACGAAACTACGATACAAGAATTATTTCAACAAGATAATACTCGTGTTGAAAAATTCAACTTACAATGGAATGATTTTTTAGTAGATTATTCTAAAAACAACATTAGTCAGGAAACTATTGCCCTTTTATTAGAATTAGCAAATTCAATTGGATTAAAAGAGGCAATTTCTCAATATTTTGGTGGAGAAATCATCAACCAAACAGAAAACAGAGCCGTTTTACATACTGCATTACGTGCTCCGGAATCAGCAACAATTAAAGTTGATGGTGAGAATGTAATTCCGGAAGTTTATGAAGTAAAAAACAAAATCAAAAACTTTACAAACGAAGTAATTTCTGGAGAAAGAAAAGGTTTTACCGGAAAAGCCTTTACTGATATTGTTAATATCGGAATTGGAGGTTCAGATCTTGGTCCGGTAATGGCCGTTGAAGCTTTACAGTTTTACAAAAATCACCTGAATTTACATTTTGTTTCGAATGTAGACGGTGATCATGTAAATGAAGTAATCAAAAAACTAAACCCGGAAACGACCTTATTTTTAATTGTTTCTAAAACTTTTACTACTCAGGAAACCTTATCGAATTCTGAAACCATCAAAGAATGGTTTTTGAAATCGGCTTCTCAGGAAGATATCGCGAAACATTTTGTGGCAGTTTCTACTAATATTCAAAAGGTAACCGAATTCGGAATTAATCCGGACAACGTTTTCCCGATGTGGGACTGGGTTGGAGGACGATTTTCTCTTTGGAGCGCTGTTGGTTTAAGTATCGCTTTGGCCGTTGGTTTTGATAATTATAATGATTTATTAAAAGGTGCCAACGAAATGGATGAACATTTCAAATCGGCTGAATTTGACGAAAACATTCCGGTAACCCTAGCATTATTAAGTGTTTGGTATAATAATTTCTTTGGTGCTGAGAGCGAAGCTTTGATCCCTTATACTCAATATCTACAAAAATTAGCTCCATACTTGCAACAGGCAACGATGGAAAGCAACGGAAAAAGTGTTGGGCGTGACGGAAAACCCGTAAACTACCAAACCGGAACAATTATTTGGGGAGAGCCAGGGACAAATTCACAACATGCTTTCTTTCAATTAATTCATCAGGGAACAAAATTAATTCCGACAGATTTTATTGGATTCGTAAAACCTTTATATGGAAACGAAGATCACCACGACAAATTAATGTCAAACTTTTTTGCACAAACTGAAGCTTTAATGAACGGAAAAACTCCCGCACAAGTTCAGGCTGAATTTGACAAACAAGGACTTTCTGCAGAAAAAGCATCATACTTATTGCCTTTTAAAGTTTTCACTGGAAACAAACCAACGAATACAATTTTGATTCAAAAATTAACGCCTAAATCTTTAGGATCCTTAATCGCATTATACGAACACAAGATTTTTGTTCAGGGTGTTATTTGGAACATTTTTAGTTTTGATCAATGGGGAGTTGAATTAGGAAAACAATTGGCCAATTCAATTTTAGACGAAATAAATTCAAAAACCGTAAAAAGTCATGATAGTTCGACATCATTTTTGTTGAACCACTTTTTAAAGAACAAATAGCATATTCTTACGAGTTTTCATAACAAACTGAAACGCCTTGATTTAACTAAAATTAAGGCGTTTTTTCGTATAAATAAGCTACTTTCAAACCTTAAATCATTGATTATTGCAAGTTTAGACCTACAGCACTGTTCGAATAATTATGATTTTAACAAAAAACAAGTGCTTAAATTCAAAAAAACATTGTTTAAATTAACAAAAAAAGAAAAAATCATTTTAATGCGCAACACAATAGATAAAACTGACTTTTCTTAACATTTTGATAACACTATCTGAGTTATTTGTTATAATTTTGCCAAAAACAATAAACTAAATAACAAATGAAGACAATGAAAAATTGGTTACTTACTGGACTGTTGTTCATGATAGTTTCGACCGCATTTTCTCAGGGAAAAATTACTGGTACAATTACCGACGGTACAGGTTCTTTGCCGGGAGCTAACGTAGTGATTAAAGGCTCTACAACAGCTACTTCTACAGATTTTGACGGTAAATTCACACTTAACACAACAAGCAGTGCGGGAGAAATCGTTATTTCTTTTTTAGGTTATCAAAACCAAACTGTAAAATTTTCAGTATCTAATGGAGCTACTACTAATTTAGGTACCATCGTTTTAGCTTCTAATTCAAACGAACTAAGCGAAATTGTAGTAAAAAGTACTACAGTAGATATTGCAAAAGACAGAAAAACACCTGTTGCAGTTTCTACAATTAAAGCTTCTGAAATTCAGGAAAAACTAGGAAACCAAGAACTTCCTGAAATCTTAAAAAGCACACCTTCAGTTTATGTTAGTAAATCTGGTGGTGGTTATGGAGATTCAAGAATCACTATCCGTGGATTTAGCCAAAATAACATTGCCGTAATGGTTAATGGTATGCCGGTTAACGATATGGAAAATGGATCTGTTTACTGGAGTAACTGGTCTGGTTTATCAGATGTTACATCTGCAATTCAAGTACAAAGAGGTTTAGGATCTTCAAAATTGGCAATTGCTTCTGTTGGAGGAACTATGAACTACATTACTAAAGCATCAGATTTAAAACAAGGAGGTACAGTAGGAACTTCTTTCGGTAATGATAATTTCTTCAAATCAAATGTTGCTTACAACACAGGAAAATTAGACAACGGATTTTCTGCATCTGTATTGTATAGCCACACTCAAGGTGATGGTTATGTAGACGCGACAAAATTTAATGGAGACAACTACTATATTGGTCTTGGTTACGCTACAAAAAACAACAAGCACGATTTTCAGCTTACTATAACTGGTGCTCCACAATGGCACGATCAAAGATCAACGTTCATCACGATCGCACAGTATCAAAAATACGGAACAGAATCTGATCCAAATATCAAATATAACTCTGACTGGGGGTATAAAGATGGAAAAGAATTTAACATGGTAAGAAATTACTATCACAAGCCAGTTATTTCATTAAACTATGATTTCCAGATTAATGAAACTTCAAAATTATCTACCGTAGGTTACGTTTCTTTCGGACGTGGAGGAGGTTCTAGAGGAGCTGGTTTTATTAAAGGCTTAAATTATGTTAATAATGCTTTTAGAACTGCAGATGGTTTAGTTGATTATGACAAAATTGTTGCTTACAACTCAGGTCAGACAGTAGATATTAATGGAACTGCTTCTACTCGTACAACTACTGGTACAAGTGGTCAATACCAAAATACTGCACTTACTGGAAACAATACAACAAATGGTATTTCTCAAATTTCATCAGTTAACTCACACAACTGGTATGGAGCAATTGTTAACTTCAACAAAAAATTCACCGATAACTTAACTTGGGATGTTGGTGTTGATGTTAGAGGCTACAAAGGTATCCACTACCAAAACGTAAATAACTTATTAGGAGGAGATGCTTTCGCTGACAACTATGATGTAAATAACCCTAATAGAGTGCTAACTAATACATACTCTACATACCCAGCTTGGAACGTTTTCAAAAGCACGGATAATGAAGAAAAGATCAACTTCTATAATGATGGAGATGTAAGATGGTATGGTGGATTTACTCAATTAGAATACTCTAATGACAACTTAACTGTTTTTGTACAAGGAGCTATTTCTCAACAAGGATTCAAAAGAGTTGATTATTTCAAATATTTAGCTTCAAATCCATTATCAAGCACAGATTACGAAAACATTCTTGGTGGTAACGTAAAAGGTGGAGCTAACTATAACATTAATGAAAACCACAATGTTTACTTTAATACAGGTTACTACTCAAAACAACCATTCTTTAACGCTGTTTACCCAAACAACGCTTCTTTAGTAAATGGTAACTTAACTAACGAAAAAATCTTTGGTTTAGAAGCTGGTTACGGTTTCCGTTCTAGAATCTTTACTGCTAACGTAAACGTTTACCGTACATCTTGGAAAGACAGATACCAAAGATCTAACGATAATGACACAACTAACCCAGGAGGTTATTATGACTTCTCAGGAATTACAGAAATCCACTCAGGTTTAGAGTTTGACGGTAGAGCAAGAGTTACAGATAAACTTAACATTACTGGAATGTTCTCTATTGGAGACTGGAAATACGAAGGAACAAGTACAAGTAACCGTTACGATTCTGCAAACAACCCTATTGGTGGAGGAACAACTACTATTCTTTATCTTGATGGTGTAAAAGTTGGTGATGCTGCTCAATTAACTGCTGCTTTAGGAGCTACTTACGAAATACTGCCTCGTTTTAGTGTAGATGCAAATTACAACTATACTGAAAAACTATATGCTGCAATTTCTCCAGGAAACTTCACAAAAGAAGACAACAGAGGATCATTAGAATTACCTGCTTTTGGTTTAGTTGACGCTGGTTTATCATACAAATTGTTAGTTGGAAAAACTAAAAGCAATTCAGTTGGTTTCAGATTAAACGTAAACAACGTATTTGATTATACTTACATCGCAGAAGCGAAAACAAACATATTCGCAGCTGACGTGCCAACTGTATCAACATACAAAGGTATCGCTACTACAAATCAGGTATACTTTGGATTTGGTAGAACTTGGAACTTTGGACTACGTTACGATTTCTAATATTTAGAATCTAAATAAATATCATAAACGGCATCGACTTTTAAGTTTGATGCCGTTTTTTTATAGCCTTTTTTGTTATATTTGTTTTGAACAAAAAAACTGTTTTATGTATTATTTTCTACAAAAATTCCATTCTGGATGGGCTTATCTGGCATTATTACTTTTATTAATTGCCGTTGTAAATGCCATTATCGGATTAACTTCTAAAAAAGATTTTACAGCCAAAGACCGCAAGATTGCCTTATTTGCCTTAATTGGAGCACACACGCAATTGTTGATTGGTTTAATTCTTTATTTTGTATCTCCGCTTGGAAAAGCAGCTTTTGGAGAAATGTCTAATGCTGAACTTCGATTAACTTCATTAGAACACCCTTTAATTAACATCATAGCCATTATCCTAATTACTATTGGATGGTCTAAACATAAAAAACTAATTAATAGCGAAGCTAAATTTAAAACGTTTGCTATTTTTTACGGATTAGGATTATTACTTATATTAAGTAGAATCCCGTGGAACCTATGGTTCTAAAAACCAATTAAAGCCCTTAAAACAGGGCTTTTTTTATCTCGGCATATTATTTGTACAAACTCCCCAAGTCTGAAAAAGAATAACCCATGAGAATTAAAAAAAACATTTTACTCAGCGCATTTACTATAACTTTTTTAAGTTGTGTAACGTACGTAATGAGTCAACAAGTCAGGTCAACAGAACCTAAAATTACGCAGGACACTATTAAAAACAACAAAACAGGCCTAATCTTACCTATCGATTCTGTTTTTACAGACAATGGTTTAAAATTAAAACCATACAAAAAAAATGCACATGCTTCCTATTATGCCGATAAATTTACAGGCAGAAAAACTGCAGACGGAAGCAGATTTGACAACAATAAATACACTGCAGCGCACAAAAAACTTCCTTTTGGAACAAGAATAAAAGTAACAAATGAAGCCAATGGGAAATTTGTAATCGTTAAAATTACTGATAGAGGCCCATTTGTTAAAACCCGTGAATTAGACCTTTCAAAAAGAGCTTTTATGGACATTACCCGAAGCAAAGGTGCCGGTGCAATGAAAGTCACTATTGAGACTATAGTAGAATAAATAAATCCCGCCTTGAGCGGGATTCCTTTTTATACAAACTTTCTAATACTCATTACAATTCCGGTGTGAATTCCTTCGTGATAATTATTGAACTCTAAAGCTCCGTCAATATTCCTTAACGTGTAACCCATACTTGTAGTATATTCTGTGTAGTTTTGAAAAATGCCATCGGCAAAATCTTTCTGCACCTGATCTAAAGTTGAGGAAAGCAAAGCTCTGACTTCATCTACTTCTGCCTGCGAGACATCTCCTTCCGGCTTGGTTCCTTTTTTGTATTTGTTTATAAATTCTTCAGAAACCTTCATTGGCAAACCTGATAATTTATAGACTAAAACTTGCTGCGTAGATACACAATGTGCAATATTCCAAATCAAATTATTGCTAAATCCCGCCGGGATTTTGTTTAACTGTTCTAGTGAATGGCCGTCTAAAATCTTCAATAGAATTTCTCTAATGGTTTTTTGTACTTCAAAAACTGAATTCATAGTTGTAATTTTTTTCTAAAATTAGGCATTTTTCAGTTTCAAATGAATTTTCTTTGTAGTCACTAAATTTAAAATCATGAACAAAATATATTACTTAGCTTCTTGTGACACCTGTAGAAAAATCATTAAAGGCTTACCGGCGAATCATAACCTGGAGTTTCATGACATCAGACAAAATCCGATTACCGAAGCGGAATTGGAAGAAATGCATAAACTTGCTGGCAGTTACGAAGCGTTATTCAGTAAAAAAGCACAGTTGTATAAATCTATGGATTTGAAAAACAAATCGTTGACTGAGGCCGATTTTAAAAAATACATTCTGGAACATTATACTTTCCTGAGCCGTCCGGTTTTTATTATTGATGGTAAAATTTATATCGGCAACAGCCAGCCTGTTACTTTGCAAGCTATGAAAGCTTTGGAAAAATAATACCTGACAGTTCTTAAAGAAACGGTACGCGCGTTAGGGATTACTTCACTCCACTTTTATTTTATTTTAGTGTTCAGTGAACTTCGTTTGCAGCGGAAATCCTTTTTTTGAGCTTTTTCTGCTCAAAAAAAGATTGGAGCGGATAGCCCGGCCCGGAGGGAACGCCCAAAAACTAAATCTTACTCTAAAAGTTAACCACAAATTACTCAAATTTTCACAAATTATAATTTATAATAAATTGAATTAGACAAATTCTTTTTCAAATAATTTGCGAAGTTTAAACGTTTCAAATCTGTGAAAATTTGTGAAATTTGCGGTAAAAAAAACATAAACCCTTTCTCCTGTTCACAGATTACCATTTTACCACTCAACACAGCAAACTTTTAATTATCTTTGCGCCTTTATACTCAATTATATGATACAATCTATGACAGGGTTTGGCAAAGCTTCTTTGCAATTGCCTACAAAAAAAATTACGGTCGAAGTAAAATCCTTAAATAGTAAAGGTTTAGATTTAAACGTAAGAATGCCGTCGCTGTACCGCGAAATGGAATTAGGTTTAAGGACTCAAATCTCTACGAAACTTGAAAGAGGAAAAATTGATTTCGGAATTTACATTGAAAGTACTTCTGAACAAACTTCGACGAAAGTAAATGTTCCTGTTGTAAAAAATTACATTGCACAACTTAGAGAAGTTTACCCTGATGCTGATGAAACGGAGTTAATGAAAATGGCTGTTCGTATGCCTGATACATTAAAAACGGAGCGTGAAGAAATCGATGAAAACGATTGGGATCAGATTCAGGTTATCATTGAGGAAGCTCTTCAAAATATCTTAACTTTTAGAAAAGACGAAGGTGAATCTCTTGAAAAAGAATTTAATCTTAGAATTGGGAATATCCGTCAATACATGAACGACGCTTTGGCACTTGATCCGGAAAGAGTTCAGGCGATAAAAGATCGTTTGCAAACTGCTATTTCTGAATTGAAAGTGAACGTAGATGAAAATCGTTTCGAACAGGAATTGATTTACTACTTAGAGAAACTGGATATTACAGAAGAAAAAGTACGTTTAACCAATCACTTAGACTATTTCTTAGAAACGATTAAAGGAACTGAAGCTAATGGCCGTAAATTAGGTTTTATTACTCAGGAAATGGGTCGTGAAATCAATACGATGGGTTCAAAATCGAATCATGCTCAAATGCAGAAGCTGGTAGTGATGATGAAAGATGAATTGGAGAAGATTAAGGAACAGGTACTGAACGTACTTTAAAAAGCCGTAAGCTTTAAGCTATAAGCTTTAAGCAAAAAAACATAAAGTAATAAAGCTTAAAGCATACTGCCTAAAGCCTAAAGCATACCATAATGAACAAAGGAAAATTAATTGTTTTCTCGGCACCGTCCGGATCTGGAAAAACAACTATAGTAAGACATTTACTTGGGAAAGAAGATTTAAACTTAGAATTTTCGATCTCAGCGGCTTCACGCGACCCACGCGGAGAAGAAGAACACGGAAAAGATTATTATTTTATTTCGTTGGAACAATTCAAAAAACACATTAAAGCCGAAGATTTCCTGGAATGGGAAGAAGTGTACCGCGATAACTTTTACGGTACTTTAAAAGCGGAAATTGAAAGAATCTGGGCTTTAGGAAAAAATGTGATCTTTGATATTGATGTTGCTGGCGGATTGCGTATTAAACATAAATTCCCTGAACAAACGTTAGCCGTTTTCGTAAAACCACCAAGTGTAGATGAACTAAAACGCCGCTTAAAACAACGTTCTACTGAAAGCGATGATAAAATCAACATGCGAATCGCAAAAGCTTCTGTAGAATTGGCTACTGCTCCACAATTTGATACGATTATCAAAAACTACGATTTAGATACTGCCAAAGAAGAAGCTTATCAATTGGTAAAAGACTTTGTCTCTAAGTAATTAGTCATTTAGTTGTTAGTCCTTAGTCTGGGAAGAATTTAAATTATAAGATTTACATGAGTGTTATTAAATCGTACAAAGAATTATTTATTTGGCAAAAAGGAATAAAAATAGTTTTTCTGGTTTACAAACTCACAAAGAGTTTTCCTAAAGAAGAAATATACGCCTTAACAAGTCAATTAAAAAGGGCAAGCGTATCCATTCCTTCAAATATTGCAGAAGGTTTTGGACGCCAAACCGATAAATCATTTAACCATTTTTTGAATATTTCCAGAGGTTCTCTGAATGAAATAGAAACACAATTAATTATTGCAAAAGAATTAGAATTTATTTCTGACAATAATCTATTTAATGAGATTATGTTTTTGATCGAAGAAGAAAGCAAAATGATAGGTGCTTTTGCTAAAAATCTCAAAGACTAAGAACTAAGGACTAAGAACTAAGTACTCTAAAAATGAAAATAGGCCTTTATTTCGGAACGTATAATCCCATTCATGTTGGTCATTTGATTATTGCCAATCACATGGCTGAGTTTGCCGATTTAGATCAGGTTTGGATGGTGGTTACGCCTCATAATCCGTTAAAAAAGAAAGCGACTTTATTAGACGATCATCAAAGGCTTGAAATGGTTTTTCTGGCAACAGAAGATTATCCGAAAATAAAACCGTCTGATATCGAGTTTAAATTACCTCAGCCGAATTACACAGTGAACACTCTCGTTCATTTGCAGGAGAAATATCCAAATAATGAATTCTCCCTGATTATGGGGGAAGACAATTTGAAAACGCTTCACAAGTGGAAAAACTACGAAGTGATTTTAGATCATTACGAAATCTATGTTTATCCTCGTATTTCTGAAGAACCGGAAAATATTGAATTAAAATCGCATCCGAAGGTTCATATTATTGATGCACCTGTTGTGGAGATTTCTTCGACTTTTATTCGAAATAATATCAAGAAAGGGAAAAATATTCAGCCACTATTACCTCCAAAAGTTTGGGAATATATTGATCACAATAATTTTTATAAGAAATAAAAAAATGTTTGCCACAAATTCCACGAATTTCCACTAATTTTTTGATTGTAGATTTTAAAGTAATTCGCGAAAATTAGTGCAATTCGTGACTAAAAATATAACTACATCCTATTCCCAAAAAACAACTTTAATTCTTTAGAAATAGTATCAAAAAACGAGTTTAAGTTATTGTTCTTAGCACTCAACAAATACACATACTCCTCTGGAACGTGAAAACTATTCCACAACAGCTGCAATTTGTTTTCTTTGATATATTTTCTCGAATTACAATTCCAGGTGATGGCAATTCCGGTATTTCTGGATAACATTTCCAACATCTCAGATTCTGATGGAATAATATAATTAGGCACTATTGCCGGTCGTTTTTTATTGAAGGCATGAAGCCAAAACAATTTTACATGTGGAATTCGGGCGTCGTGACTGTACCATTTTTGATCATTGAGCCACTGCTCTATTTCTGTAGCATTATCTGATTTTAATTTTTGGCGAAAATCGGTTGTATCTAAATTTGTTGATCCAACTACGACCAGTTTAATCTTTCCGATGATTTCATAGATCGTATCAAACGTGTCAAACTTTTTAGTTACTACCGCAAAATCAATTTTTTTAGCATCAACCAGAGAAAAAAGAACATCGTCTTCAGCGAAAGTAAAATCTATAAGATCAAATTTTGAAATTAAAGTACTTCCAAAACTATTAAACAAATCTTTTGAAACTCCAACTGAAATTAATCGCTTAGAATCTTCGGCTTTAGCCCTAAAACCGCTTTCAACATTTTCTAATCTGTCGAGTGCATCAATAATTAAATTATTGAGTAACTTAGCGTATTCGGTTGCTTCAACCCCTTTTGACTTCCGATTGAATAATTTATAACCTACATGCGCTTCTAGCATTGATATCTGCTGACTTACTGCTGGTTGACTAATAAACAACTCTTTTGCAGCGACTGAAAAATTACCGTTTTTATAAACCGACTTAAAGGTTCTGTACCATTCCAGATTTACCATGATATAAATATATTTATTACAAACATAGTTTATTTTATTTTTACTAATATCACTTAAGCCGTAAATTTGATGAAAATTTAAAACTATGAAGAAAATAGCATTACTCGCAATTATAGCATTCACTGCCAGCAGCATAACTGCAACGGCTCAAAAATCAAATAAAAAAGGTATGAAAAAAGTATTATTTGTTGTTACCAGTAACGATAAACTGGGTAACACTGGAGAAAAAACCGGATTTTGGTCAGAAGAATTTGCTGCACCTTATTATGAACTATTAGATCAGGGCGTCGAAATTACGATAGCTTCTCCACTAGGAGGCCAGCCACCAATCGACCCAAAAAGTGCTGATCCGGCATCTGCAACAGAAGACACCAAACGTTTTGACGCAGATAAAACATTACAGGAAAAATTAAAAAACACGCACAAACTTTCTACTATTAATCAAAAGGATTATGATGCCGTTTTTTATCCTGGAGGTCACGGGCCGCTTTGGGATTTAGTCGAAGATCAAAACTCGATTGATTTAATCGAATCATTTTATACTCATAACAAACCGGTTGCATTTGTTTGTCACGCACCAGCCGTTTTGAAAAACGTAAAAGTAAATGGGGAATATTTAGTAAAAGGTAAAAAAGTTACCGGTTTCACTAATGAAGAAGAGGAGGCTGTTGGTTTAACTAAGGTCGTTCCATTCTTATTGGAAGATGCGCTTTCATCAAATGGAGGTAAATTCTCTAAAGGACCAAACTGGCAACCTTATGCTGTTGAAGACGGCCTTTTAATTACAGGACAAAATCCGGCATCATCAAAATTAGTGGCTGGAAAATTATTGCAAAAATTGGGTAAATAAGGGACTAAGGTTCTAAGTTACTAAGATGCTAAGGTTTTCCCGTTAGTAACTTAAAAACTAACCTCTTATTCATAACTAATAAAAATTTAAAATATAAAAAGGTTCTAAGATACTAAGTTGCTAAGGCAAAAAAACTTAGAACCTCAGAACCTTAGCACCTCAGAACCTTAAAAATAAAAACATGCTAAACTTCGAATTATATAATCCGACGAATTTAATCTTCGGAAAAGGACAAATTGAGAAACTTTCCACTTTAGTTCCACAAGGGGCTAAAATATTACTGGCTTATGGCGGTGGAAGTATTTTTAAAAATGGCATTCACGAACAGGTAATCAACAATCTAAAAGGTTTTGATATTGTGGAATTTGGCGGAATAGAACCAAATCCGCATTTCGAAACTTTAATGAAAGCCGTAGAAGTGATAAAAGCCAAAAAAATAGATTTTATTCTCGCAGTTGGAGGCGGATCTGTAATTGACGGTGTAAAATTTATTTCGGCAGCCGTAAATTTTGACGGAAATCCGATTGACATTTTACAAAAACGAATCTTGATCAAAGAAAATGCAGTACCATTTGGAACCGTATTGACTTTACCGGCAACAGGAAGCGAAATGAATTCCGGATCTGTGGTAACTATTGCCTCAACTCAGGAAAAACTAGCTTTTGGCGGTAGTGCCTTGTTTCCTAAATTCTCTATTTGTGATCCAACAGTTATTACTTCGTTACCAAAGAGACAATTACAAAATGGAGTTGTCGATGCGTACACACACGTAATGGAGCAATATTTAACCTATCCGCATGAAGGTTTTTTACAAGACAGAATTGCAGAAGGAATTTTGCAAACTTTAATTGAAGTTGGTCCTAAGGTTGTTGAGAACCCAGCTGATTATGCTTTGGCTTCAAACTTTATGTGGAGTTGTACGATGGCATTAAACGGATTAATTCAGAAAGGCGTACCACAAGATTGGGCAACCCATATGATTGGACACGAATTAACTGCTTTATACGGAATCGATCACGCAAGGACTTTGGCGATTATTGGCCCAAGTTTATACGAAGTGATGTTTGACACTAAAAAAGGAAAATTAGCGCAATACGGAAGAAGAATTTTCAACTTAACAGGTTCTGATCATGAAGTAGCTAAAGAAGCGATCAATAAAACGGTTGAATTTTTCCATACAATGGGCATGGACACTAAACTTTCGCAATACACTAACGATTATCAGGAAACAGCTGATTTTATTGTAAAACGTTTTGATGAAAGAAACTGGAAAGGTCTAGGCGAGAATCAATTGGTAACTCTAGATAAAGTAAAATCTATTGTTGAATTAAGCTACTAAAGAAATAAATTCCAACATTTTAAATTCCAAATTCCAATACTCTTTGCTGTATCATTGGAATTTGGAATTTATTTTTTGGAATTTAAATTTCAGAAAATTGGAATTTGAGTTTAGCAAAAAAGGCGTTCTTAAAATATTTAGGAACGCCTTTTTAAAATACTAAAACAAAACTAACTAACTCATTTTTTGCTAAACTCATTAAATTCTAATTTATAACTACTTAAAACGTAATGATATCAACTTTATTGTATTAGTGATGAAAATATTTTTAATATTTTTTTTAATAAGTTGAAAACCCCAGCAATTAAAGGTCAATTATAAATTTCTTAAATGAGATTTTGTGTTATTACTACTTTATTAAGTACTTTTGCTTCAAATTATTAAAATAATGAGCGAAAATTTAAAATTTGCAGTAATTGGAGGAGGTAGTTGGGCAACAGCAATTGCAAAAATGCTTTGCGTCAATCTTTCCGAAATTGCATGGTATATGCGTAATGACGCTGCAATAGAGCACATTCAAAAATACAAACACAATCCTAACTATTTAAGTTCGGTAGAATTTGATACCAAAAAACTTAAATTGACCAACAATATCAACGAAGCAATTGAATATGCAGATTATGTAATTTTTGCAATTCCTTCTGCTTTTTTAGATGCGGAATTGAAAAACATGACCGTTTCTTTAGCTGATAAAATTATTTTCTCAGCGATCAAAGGAATTGTTCCTGAAACAAGTTTAATTGTTGGAGAACATTTCCATATTCAATACGATATTCCATATTACAATATTGGCGTTATTACAGGTCCTTGTCATGCTGAAGAAGTAGCTTTAGAAAGACTTTCTTATTTGACCATCGCCTGCGGTGATCCGGACAAGGCTTCTATCGTTGCAAAATCGCTTTCAGGAAATTATATTAAAGCAAAAATTTCTGATGATATTATTGGAACGGAGTACGCAGCAATGCTTAAAAACATTTATGCAATCGCTGCCGGAATCGCGCATGGTTTAGGTTATGGAGATAATTTCCAATCGGTTATGATGAGCAACGGAATCCGTGAGATGAAAAAATTCATCAGAAAGGTTCACAAAATGAAACGTAACATCAATGATTCGGCTTATTTGGGCGATTTATTGGTTACAGGATACTCGGTCTTTTCAAGAAACAGAATGTTCGGAAACATGATCGGTAAAGGTTACACCGTAAAAAGTGCCATGATGGAAATGAGCATGGTTGCAGAAGGTTATTACGCCACCAAAAGTGCTTATAAACTAAATCAGGGTTACGGTGCCAAAACACCTATTATTGATGCTGTTTATGCTGTTTTATACGAAGGAAAGGATGCTAAGACTGTGTTTAAGAAATTGACGGAGTCTTTGGATTAGTTTTTTTCTTAGAAGAAAGAAGCAAGAGACAAGAGAATAGATTTTCTACTGCACGAACATAAAAAAAAAGAGTCAAGACTAATTCAATTTCGTCCTGACTCTTTTTTTTATTCTAAAGTCTATCTCTTGCCTCTTGCTTCTTACCTCTAGCTTCTTATTTCACCATAACCCCCTCAACAAACAAAATCGGTACCTCTTCAGTATCATTTTCGTTGATAAGGTTTGATTTGAAGATGAATTTCTTGTCGTACAAAGTGTTTCCGATGAAGAAAGTCACCATGAATTCGTTATTTAAAACCAAAAGGCTTTTTTCTATCATTTCGATTTTAACGACAGAAACAGCTGGAACCTCAACAAAGGCGTGACGTAAAACAGAGGTTTTTTTCATTTCGCCATCTATTGTTCCAAATGCTTTTGAAACAACCATAACGCTGTCTAAATTAAAATCACTATCATTGACCAGATAAGCGTACCACACTTTTTCCATAAAATCGTCACTCCATTCCTGAACAGCGGCAAGGAATACGTTTTCTACTTCTGGGATTGTTATATCTTTTTTCATATTAGTCAAAATTTTAAAAATCAAAAGTCATAAAGCCGAAAGTCTAAAGCCATTATGTTGAGACTTTAGACTTTCGACTTTATGACCTTACGACTAAATTATATATTTGCTTTAAATTGCTCTAAGAAACGAACGTCATTTTCGTAAAACATACGAATATCTCCAATTTGATAAAGCAACATCGCTATACGCTCTACTCCCATTCCGAAAGCAAAACCATTAAATTCATCAGGATTGATGTCACAGTTTTTAAGAACATTTGGATCTACCATTCCGCAACCACCAATTTCTAACCAGCCCGTTCCTTTTGTAATACGGTAATCGGTTTCTGTTTTTAGACCCCAATAAATATCAATTTCGGCACTTGGCTCTGTAAATGGAAAGTATGATGGACGTAAACGAATCTTAGATTTTCCGAACATTTCTTTAGTAAAATAAAGCAATGTTTGTTTCAGATCAGCAAAAGAAACATCTTTATCAATATACAAACCTTCAACCTGATGAAAAATACAGTGTGAACGCGACGAAATAGCTTCGTTACGAAACACACGTCCCGGAGAAATAGTACGAATAGGCGGTTTGTGATTTTCCATATAACGCACCTGAACAGATGATGTATGCGTACGTAACAATACGTCAGGATTTGTCTGAATGAAAAATGTATCCTGCATATCACGCGCAGGATGGTATTCCGGCAAGTTCAACGCAGTAAAATTATGCCAGTCGTCTTCGATTTCCGGACCTTCAGAAACATTAAAGCCAATATTGGCAAAAATATCTATAATTTGATTTTTTACAATAGAAATAGGATGACGCGAACCAATGATTACAGGTTCAGCAGATCTGGTTAAATCACCAAATATACCTTTCGTCTCCTGTTTGCTTTCCAGCTCTTCCTGAATAACTCTTACTTTTTCTTCAGCAACAGTTTTTAAAGTATTTATTACCTGTCCAAAATCTTTTTTCTGGTCATTCGGAATATTTTTAAACTCTGTAAAAAGTTCTTTTAATAACCCTTTACTACCTAAATATTTAATTCGGAACTGCTCTAAAGATTCTTTATTTTTATCATTAAAGGCTTTGGCTTCCTCTATATGCTGTTTTATCTTGTCTATCATTTTCCTTCAATAATTGAGAATACAAATTTAAGTAAAAAAGTGAGATGTTAAAGGTTAGAAGTTATAAGTATTTCTACACTTCTGTTACATTTTTCTATAAAATCTAAAATCTGTATTCTATAATCTAAAATTTTTAATCAATAAGTTCTCTTTCCAAAAAATAATTTACAATCGCTTCTTTCATCAAAACCGATTGTTCACCTGCTTTTAGTGGTGGTAACTCTTCTTTTACTTTGTAATGCGGCCATCCTTCAGCATCGAAAAAATCGAATTCATAAAACCCGTAAGGTTCTAATAATCGGCAAATGGCGATGTGCATTAAGTTTAATTTTTCATCTTTTTTAAATTCACGATGCACTTTTCCGAGTTCCTGAACTCCGATTAAGTAAATAATGGCATCTAAATCTAAGTCTTCACCTTGTGAAAACTGATTGGATAGTATATCGACGAGCTTTTCCCAACGCTCTTTTAATTGTGTATCTCTGGACATTTTTTATAATTGTGAATTATGAATTGTGAATTGTGAATTCAAAAACCATAAAATTTAGTTTGCAAAGATACGGACTTCAAATCCAATGACCTTAAAAAATAAAACATCAGAAAATAAAAACCTTTGTCCCTTTGCATCTATGAACCTCTGAGCCTCAAAAAACAGATAATTCTTTTATATTTGCGCCTCAATAAAACGATAGATATATGAGTTTTTTCGATATGATTTTTGGGGCACTTTTGGCTTTTAGTTTGTACAAAGGCTTTAAAAATGGGCTTTTTGTAGAAGTTGCTTCTTTCATTTCATTATTGCTGGGAATTTACATCGCGATTAAATTTTCTTCATTGATGAAAGAAATAATCATGAAATATGTTTCCTGGAATCCAAACACCATTCAGGTTACGGCTTTTATTTTGACTTTTATTTTAGTGGTAATTGGCGTTTATTTTTTAGCCAAAATCCTTACCGGAATTGCCGATTTCGCTTTTCTGGGATTACCAAATAAACTAGGAGGAGCTTTTTTTAGAGTTTTGAAAACCATCTTGATTATGAGTGTTTTTATTGCTCTTTTTGAGAAAATAAACTTCGACAATACTTTTGCTAAAAAAGAAACTTTAGATAAATCTATTTTTTACAATCCGGTAAAAAAAGTGGCCGCTTTTGTGTATCCTTCTATTGAGAAATGGTATGAATCTTTTAAAGAAGAACATGCTAAAGATTCTGAGAAAAAATCCACCCAAACTTCTGAAAAAGAATAATTAAGTCCCAGAGGGACAACATATTTATAGAAATTTACGAATACAGTTGGCAGAAACCCCTGTGGGGTGATCTATTTATAGAAATATGTAAATGCAGTAGGACAACAACCCCGGCGGAGTGATATTTTTAAATGTTGATAATATATATGTCGCTCCGCTGGAGCTTTATTTACGATATCACGCTAATTGCTATAAACATATCGCTCCGCTGGAGCTCAGTAACAACAAAACCTAACAGGTTTTAAAAACCTATTAGGTTTGATAAAGATTACATCCAGAATTATTTTACCAGTTCACTGTTGGCAGAAACCCCAGCGGGGTAACATATTTATAGAAATATGTAAATGCAGTAGGACAACAACCCCAGCGGGGTGATATTTTTAAATGTTGATAATATATATGTCGCTCCGCTGGAGCTTTATTTCCGTTAATATTCTAATTGCTATAAACATATCGCTCCGCTGGAGCTCAGTAACAACAAAACCTAACAGGTTTTAAAAACCTGTTAGGTTTGACAAAGATTGCGTTTAGAATTATTTTACCAGTTCACTTCTAGTTTTTCTCCCTTTTTCAATGTGATATCTTGCTTTTTATCACCGCTTATTAAAGTTGTTTTTCCTCCATTTTTAGAAATTATCGTAACTTTTTTAAGTAATTTATTTTCCCACGACATTTCAATTTCAAATCCTCCTCTTGCACAAATTCCTTTTACAGAACCCGTTTCCCAGGCATCTGGTAAGGCGGGCAATAATCGAATTTCGTTTTCATCAGATTGTACCAACATTTCTGCAACGGCCGCGGCTCCACCAAAATTTCCGTCAATTTGAAATGGCGGATGTGCATCAAATAAATTCGGATACGTTCCTCCTCCTCTTCTTGGTTTTTCGGTTTTCTTTCCGTCCGGATCGACATAACGAAGCAATTCTCTGTACATTTTATAAGCACGATTTCCGTCCCAAAGTCTTGCCCAAAGATTAATTCTCCAGCCTTTTGACCAGCCGGTGGTTTCATCGCCTTTTATTTCGAGTGTTTTTCTGGATGCTGCAGCTAAATCTGGTGTTTTCTCAGGTGTGATTTGATCACCAGGAAAAAGTCCGAACAATTGCGATTGATGACGATGTTTAGGATCTTCATCATTCCAGTCGAAATACCATTCTTGTAAATTTCCTTTTTTACCAACTTGATACGGATAAAATTTAGAAAGCGCTGTTTCGAGTTTTGTTCTGAAAGCAGTATCAATATTTAAAACTTTTGAAGCTTTAATGGTTTTATCAAAACATTCTCTGATCATGGTCAAATCTGCGGTTCCGCCGTACATTGTCGCTCCAATATAGCCGTCTGGTGCAATAAATTTGTTTTCAGGAGAAGTTGATGGAGATGTAATCAGTTTTCCGTTTTTATCTGTAATCATCCAGCCCAGAAAGAATTCAGATGCGCCTTTCATGATTGGATAACCTTCATTTTTCAGGTAATTTTTGTCTTGGGTAAAAACATAATGTTCCCAAATATGTGTACTCAGCCAGGCACCAGATAACGGCCAGCAAGCCCAGCTTGGATCTTCTTTTCCAAATTGGCCAACCGGATTTGTCATTGCCCAAATATCAGAATTGTGTGCCGAAGCCCAACCTTCGTTTACGCCATAAAAGGTCTTTGCTGTTACTTTTCCGGTTACTGCAAGGTTTTTTATAAAGGATAAAAGAGGTAAATGCATTTCTGAAAGATTGGTGTTTTCGGCCAGCCAATAATTCTCTTCTACATTGATATTCATAGTGTAATTACTACTCCATGGCGGATTTAAATGCGGATTCCAAATTCCTTGTAAATTTGCCGGAACACCCATTGTTCTTGAACTGCTGATCAATAAATAACGTCCAAAATTGAAATACAAAATCTCTAAATTTTTATCTTCTTTTCCTTCTGAGTATCGAAGTAATCTTTCATCTGTTGGCAAATCCGGAGCAGTTGTTTTTCCTAAATCCAGATTGACACGATTGTAGAACTTTTGATAATCTGTAGTATGTGATTCTTTCAATTTATCGAATGGTTTTGCAAATGCCTTGTTCAAATTTTGCGATGCAATTGCGATATCGTCTAAACCTTCTGTTGCAGGATTTTTATCAAAACCATTAAAACTTGTTGCCACAGAAACATAGATAATAGCTTCTGTTGCGTCTTTTAAACTTATAGATTCTCTCGAACTTGTAATTTTCCCGTCCGTTTTTTTGATTTGGACTAACGTGGTAAATCGTGTTCCTCTTTCTTTTACACCCTGATATTTTGGTAAAACAGTATATCCCGGGTTTTCATGAATTGGCGCAGCACCTCTCATTACCAGAATATTATTTCGAACTTCAACATTTGATTTTAATAAACTCTTTAAATTAATGTCAAAATTTAAAGCTCCTTTTTGATCAGTTGTCAATTTGATTACCATAATTTGATCCGGAGCCGAGACAAAATATTCACGGGTATATTTTATGCCGGCCATTTCGTAACTTATTTTTGATATTGCGTTCGAAATATCCAGTTCCCGACGATAATTTACCGCTTTCCCTTTTTCAGCATTATTGATTTCTAAAGTTCCTAAAGGCGCAAAAGATTCGGAGTTTTTACCCTGAACTTTTTTGTTTAATTCGTCGGCTAGTTTGTAATTTTCATTTTTTAAAGCTTCGCGGATTGCCGGAATATTTTTGTAGGCTTCCGGATTCATTTTAGCATTTACGGGTTCGCCTGACCAAAGAGTGGCATCGTTCAGATAGATTTTATCTGAATTGGCTCCTCCAAAAACAGTTGCACCCATTTTTCCGTTTCCTAAAACAAGGCTTTCCTCAAAAAATTCAGCGGGTTGATTGTACCATAAAACATGGTTGGATTGTGCGTTTCCCTTTGTATAGAAAAATGTGACTAGTAAAATGAAAAATGTTTTTTTTGTGAGGTTTGCGTTCATTTTTATTGCGTTTAAAATATGTCGCTCCTACGGAGCTTTATTCTGATATCGACTTTTTTAATCAACGGATTAACATCCGTTGCTACCAATATTTCGTTCCTATGGAACTATTTATGATGATGTTCACTTTTTATCAACGGATTTACATCCGTTGCTACCAACATTTCGTTCCTATGGAACTATTTATGGTGATGTTCATTTTTTACCAACGGATTTACATCCGTTGCTACCGATATTTCGTTCCTATGGAACTATTTTCGATTATAATATACGTTTAATCAATTATAAAAATGATATTTTCTTGTTTACCGCTCACCCGCGTGAGGGATAGAGCTAAGCTACCGCAGTAGCAGCGAAAGCCCGACAGCAATATAAAAAGGGGCGACTAAGCGGTGCTAAAGTCAGCCCCTTTTTATATTGGTGGCACGCCCAACTATTTACTAACCTTATACTTCTCGTTTGCCGTAATCATTTCCCAATTATCGGTTCTGAAAGGTGATGCCGGGAACTTTTCTTTGTTAAAAAGATTGATTTCGGTATCGTCATCTGCCCAACCGTAGTGAACGGCAACCGGATTTGGAACATTTTCGCTTGAAACGATTATTTTATTGTCTTTAATTATCGCTTTCGCGGAATGAAAAACTTTGTCTGCACCTGCGATTTCGAAGCCTTTTACGTTTTGGGAATTATCAGAAGCTGACAATCCACTTCCTATATTATCGAAAGTCAGGATGATTTGGTTTCCTTTTATTTCCTGAGATTTATAAGTTGGCCCACTATAAACTTGTTTTTTACCGTAAACATTGTTTAAGGCAATTGCTGCCAAACGCAATCCGACATCTTGTTTGTTGGTTGGGTGAATGTCTTTTGCGTTTCCAATATCTGTGGTTACGGCCATTCCTGTGTTTTTCAATTTTAAAGTTTCCGATTGTGCTTCGCGAAGTTCTGCCCAACGGCTTCCGACTTTACTGTTTCCTTTGAATTCATCAAAAGTGGATAATTGAACGAAGTAAAAAGGAAAATCGCCCTGATTGAATTTTGGTCTCCAATCGCTGATCATTAACGGAAATGCTTTTTTGTATTGATTGGCTCTCCAAACATTAGCTTCGCCCTGATACCATAAAACGCCTTCGATCGCATACGGAACGAGCGGATTTACCATGGCATTGTAGAGTAATGATGGATAACTGTTTGGTGATAATGATGTTTTTACGACAATTACTTTGAATTTCCATTTTCCGTCAAGCGGAATTGTTTTGCTGCCTAAAGTCAGTTTTAAATCGGCTGCGTCTCCGTAGATTCCGCCGCCGCCGCTGTTATCAACGATTCTTACGGCAATAACATTTTGTCCTTCTTTCAGGACATTTGCCGGAACTTCGTACACACGTTTGAAATCCCATTGGCTATTTTTGCCGACTTCAATTCCGTTTACGTATGTAATATCTTCATCGTCGATTTTTGAAAGGCTTAAAACGGCTTTATTTTTAATATCTTCTGCTGAAAGTGTAATGGTTTTTCGCATCCAGACAATTCCGTCTAAATCACCCAAAGGCTGATTTTCCCATAAACTTGGCGTATTTAATTCGCCCCAATTTGAATCGTTGAATGTTGGGTCTTTGAAAGTATTTTCGTTTTCTGTACTTACTGGAGTTCCCTGAATTTTTTCGACTCTTTCTTTCATTTGTCTGGCGTACAATTTTGAAATAGAATCGATATTTAATGTTGGAACATCGGCAATCATGGTTTTGAAATCTTCACTTTTTTGAAAAGCTTCGCGGCTTGTCCAGGTTTCAACATTGGTTCCTCCCCATGAAGTATTGATGATTCCGATTGGAATTTTTAATTCGGCATATAATTTTTTGGCGAAATAATAACCAACAGCTGTAAAATTACCAACTGTTTCTTTGCTTGAAACTTCCCATTTACCGGCTTTTAAATCATCTTTTGGTTTTCCACTTAAATCCTGTGCTACTCCGAAATGACGAATCATAGGGTAATTGGAATCGGCTATTTCTTTTTCGGCGTTCACGGTCTTTGATACCTGAAATTCCATATTGGATTGTCCGCTGCAAATCCATACTTCACCAACTAAAACATCTTTTATGATGATTTTGTTTTTTCCTGTGATGCTTAATTCAAAAGGTCCTCCGGCTTTTTCAGCAGACAAACGAACCATCCATTTTCCGTTTTTATCGGCAACTATGGTTTTGGTTTGTTTGTTGAAATGAACTTCGACTTTTTCATTGGCATCAGCCCAACCCCAAACTGGGATTTCTTTGTTGCGTTGTAAAACCATTCCGTCCGCGAACAGCAATGGCATTTTGACATTGGCATTTGTAATTATGCTTACCAGTACTAAAATAAAGGCTGTATATTTTTTCATTTTCTTTATCTTGAAATTTAACTTAAAAATTTAACCGCAAAGGCCGCAATGAATTACGCAAAGTTCGCAAAGCTTTGCGATTATTGTGCTGGCTTTGCGAACTTTGCGGTTCAATCTATATCTCAAATATATACTTTTTATTCCAATCCTTCAATCAGGGCATTCAGTGCCTGAGTATCAAAAACAGTATTATCAGCTCTATTAAAAATTCCAAAACCATTGTTACCCATGCTTCCTTCATCCCAGTAAAAAGGCAATAGACCATTTGCTTTGGCTTGTTTCACTACTGTTTTTAGGTAATACGCTCTTGAAGCTAAATGCAAAGTCAGGGCATCACCCGTAAGAGTTGTACGTCTAATAGCGCCAAATTCTCCTAACAAAACCGGAATTCCCTTATCAACAAATTGAGTTTTCATTAATTTGAAGTTTTTCTCTAAATCAGCTTCTTCGCCCCAGGTTGGGTTTCGTTCTGTATCAGTTGCGGAATGAAAACCAGCTCCCCAATAATAGAACATTTTACCCCAGGATTCGTCTTTTGTCATTCCTGCAAAATTCCATGGCGTATAATAATGAACTTCAACCATCATTTTATTTACCACTTTATCAGTAGGCAAGTTCAACATCAGTTTGTTGGTTTTTTCAATATCAGTTGATGGTCCCTGAATTACTAAAGTACGGTGCGCATTTTTTCCTCCGGTTGAACGAACGGCATCAATAAAAGTTTGATGGTACGATGTCAAAACTGCCATTTGTGCTGCATCTTCAACTGCTGGTTCATTAGCGCTTGCGAATAATACATGCTCATCAAATCCGCGTAAAGTTGTCGCAATTTGTTCCCAAAAAGCTTTTTGTTTGGCATTATTTTCTTCCTTTTTGGCTTCGGTAATATTGTTTTCCAGCCAACCGCCGTCCCAATGAATATTTATCAAAACATACATATCATTGTCTACGCAATACTGAACAACTTCTTTAACTCGGTTTAACCAATCTGCTTTTATTTTTGCTGTCGCCGTATTTTCTAAATATTGATTCCATGAACACGGAATTCTAATCGCATTAAAACCTTTTGCTTTCACCGCATCAATCAAAGCTTTTGTGATTTTTGGATTTCCCCATGCCGTTTCTCCACCAGTCGCTTCCATGGTATTCCCAATGTTCCATCCTAATTTTATTTTGGCAGCCAACTGAACCGCAGTACTACTCATTCCGGTTGCGTCTGCAGCAATTGGTGCTGTATTATAACTTGGGTAAATTCCTGTTTTTGCTGCCTGGGAAACGTTTACTTGTACTGATGCTACTTCACTTGAACTGATTGTAATTACCGCGGTTCTTGCCATAGAGCTAGTGTTTTCTGAAGCCGTAACTGTAATTGTTGTTCTGCCCGATACACCGGTAACCGGAGTAAAGGTCAACCAGTTTGCCTCTGATGCTGCAACCGACCAATTTGTGGCATTTGCTGTAACAATGAATTCTGAAGTACTTGCCGCACTCTGAAAATCAATTTTATTGATATCAACCGTAAGTATTTTTGCAATCGGACCCGGATTATCAGGAGTAGCTTCTTTATCAGCACTACACGCTAAAATACTTATCCAGGATAAACACAAAATCGTGTTTAACAGGTAAACTTTTATTAGTCTGTTCATTTTATGTGGTTTTATAGTTAGTTAAGTGGTTTGCTATTATTATTCTAAAAATCATTAAATGCATTTGAGGAAATAACTTTTCAAGTACCACTTGTCGTTAGCTATTAAAACACACACAATTAATGTGAAATCTATTTATTTGATCGTTATCGCAATTTCTTTTTTGATATCTCTTGAAGAATTACCCACTTTCAAAGTGTATTTTCCAGCTTCTACAACCCATTTTTTTGATGCCACATCATAGTAAGCCAATTCTTTTACAGGAAGTGTAATAGTTACTGTTTCAGAGTTACCCGCTTTTACTAATACTTTTTTGAATCCTTTTAATTCTTTTGAAGCACGGCTTACTTTTGAATCTGATTTGGAAGCATATAATTGAACAACTTCTTTTCCATCTACTTTTCCTGTGTTTTTTACGTCAACAGAAACGGAGATAGTTTCATTTTCAGCATAAGAAGTTTTATTTGCTTTAGCATTTTCAAAAGCAAAAGTGGTGTATGATAATCCGTAACCAAAAGGATATAACGGTGCGATATTTTTAGTATCAAACCAACGGTATCCTATCAGAATTCCTTCAGCATAATTAACGGTTTTTCCGCCTGGGAAACTTTTTGTTGCGTGTGCTGGAGAATCCATAATGTTTACAGGCATTGTCCAAGGTAATTTTCCTGACGGATTTACTTTTCCTAAGATCACATCTGCTAATGCGTTTCCTCCTTCAGAACCATTGAACCAACTCCACACCAAAGCCGAAGTATTTTTACTTACCTCATTAATATCAAAAGGAGCTCCGGCAATCATGACAACAATTGTTCTCGGATTTACGGCTTGTACTTTTTTAATTAATTCTTCTTGTCCGAAAGGCAATTTTAAAGTTCGACGATCAGAAGCTTCTGTTTCGTAATCACGATTTGAACCCGCAAAAATGATCGCAACATCAGATTTTTTCGCAGCCTCAACCGCTTCGTTTACTTTTGCAGGATCTAATGCGTCAATTGTTACAGGACCATTTAAAGTAATATCTCCTAATTTTCCTTTATTTTTTTCATCATAACGCTCTAAATATCCTTCAGCATAATTAATTTTAACTGATGATGGTAATCTGTTTTTCAAACCTTCAAGAGGTGTAATTTCTCTTTTTGTTTTAACACCTGCACCAAATCCGCCTAAAGCATTTTTCTTGGTTGCATTGTTTCCAATTACAGCGATAGATTTTACTCCGTCTAATTTTAAAGGCAATGCATTGTTTTCATTTTTCAATAAAACAATTGCTTCTGTTGCAATTTTGTAGGCATCCTGATAATGTGCTTCTGTAGAAATACTTCCTTTTACACGATTTTTACTGTCTGGGCCCATAGCTTTGACCTGAAATAAGGTGCGTAAAATTCTTTTTACGTGAATATCAATTTCTGCTTCAGACACTTCTCCTGCTTTTGCTGCAGCAACTAACTTATCAGCAAGGAAAAATTCATTGAAAGGTTTTGGTGTTCCCATTTCAATATCCAAACCACTTTTTAAAGATTTAGCTGTTGAATGTACCGCAGCCCAATCTGAAACTACAATTCCTTTAAAGCCCCACTCATCACGCAGAATTTTATTCAGCATATAATCATTTTCACATAAGTACTCACCTCTGAATTTATTGTAAGCTCCCATAATTCCATAGGCATGTCCTTCTTTTACAGCCGCTTCAAATGCTGGTAAATAAATTTCACGAAGTGTACGTTCGTCAATTTGTACATCAACAAAATCACGATTCGTTTCCTGATTATTCGCTGCAAAGTGTTTAACGCAAGCCATTACATCATTGTCTTGTAAACCAACAACTAAAGGCACTGCAATCTTTTTATTCAAAAACGGATCTTCACTCATGTATTCATACGTTCTTCCGCCAAGTGGTGTTCTCACCATATTAATGGCCGGTGAGAGCAACATGTCCTTATCACGTGCGCGCATTTCCTGTCCAAGACTGTTCCCGAAGGTATAAGCCATTTCAGCATCCCAGGTTGCAGCCAATGCTCCTCCTGCCGGATAATAAGTTGCAAAATCATTGGTTAAACCGGCTGGAGCCCAATTGTCACGCGAAATTTCTTCACGAACTCCTAATGGTCCATCGGCCATTTTTAATTCCGGAATACCTAAACGTTCAACGGCACCGGTACTGAACATACTGTTTCCGTGTAACATTCCGATTTTTTCCTCCAATGTCATTTGAGAAACCAATTTATCTATTTCTTCATCGTGTTCAGAACCGATCTCTTTTCCCTGGTGCTTTTCTGTCTGTACTGCATTAGAATCTGATGACTGTACGTCTTTTTTACAAGAAGCAAACAACCCAAAAGCTACTGCTGCTGACAGGTATATTATTTTGTTTTTCATACTTGGTAATTTATTTTATACTTTGTGGTTTTTAATAGTTTATTGCTTTACGAAATTGAATAAAACAACATCATTTTCGTTAATTTTAAAATCTTTACGGTAGGTACCTTTTGAATCAATTATTACTTTTTCAATTGCAATTGGAGCTCCATTATTATGTTCTTTTATTTTCTTTACCTGATCAATAGTAAGCTGATTTGGCTTATTCATTGCTAAATAATCGGCGTAAGCATCATTTGATTTATAGCCCACTTTATAAATCTCCAAATTGTATTTTCCTTTTTGAAGTCCGTCTACTTCAATTTTTACTGTTCCTTTTGACTGAGACGGTAAATCCTGAACATAATACGTTTGATTCCAAACCTTATCACCGGGATGTGTATTGGTAAAATCCCAAAATAAAACCTGAACATCTCCTTTTGCATTTTTAGCCGCCCATGAAGAAGTGTCTTTATTTTGAAGTTCTGTTTCTCCCAGTTTATTCAGAAGAGAATAAGAAAAGTAAGCCGGTTTTTTAATTCCCTGTGTATTTAATAATCCGAAACCTCCGTGAAAAGGGGTGAATCTTGGCCCTGGTTCTTCAAAAATATCAGTGAAAACCCAGTATGACATTGAGTTTGCCGCGTTACCAACTTGTTTTAATTTCTGCAAAATATAAGCTGCCGAATGATAGCTGTCGTGAATAGGATCTGCCGGAGTATAAGAAGAACTCCATTCTGTATAATGCAATTCTAATTTTGGCTTAGCCGAATTTGAAATTTGATTGCGAGATTTGATTACATCACCGCTTATACTGGAATCATCTTTGCTTAAAACCGTTCCCGAAGTTCCAAATTCATCTAAATAACCTTGATTTACTCCATAAGTATGTGTCGAAATAAAATCTAACGGTACATTATTTTTAACACAAAAATCAATTGTTTCCGGAACCCAGCCCGCTCCTGCTGTTGCAGGTCCGCCCACTTTGTAAGCTGGATTTACTGCTTTTATACCTCGTGCTGCATATTCATACAGTTTGAAATATTCTGCCTGCGTTCCCGTCCAGAAACCTGGCGTTAAATTAGGTTCGTTCCAAACTTCAAAATACCATGTTTTTACTTCTTCGTCTCCGTAACGTTCTTTGAAATGCTGCGTTAGGTTGCGAATTAAATCTTCCCATTTTTTATAATCTTTTGGAGGGGTTACGTTTCCTTTCCACCAAAAAATAGTTTCTTTTCCACTGGCCAAAGCCTCTGGCATAAAACCTAATTCAACAAAAGGTTTCATTTTAATGCTCAGAAGAAAATCATACAAAACATCGATATATTGGTAATTGTATTCCGGATTTCCTTTTGCATCTTCACGGTAAACTGCCATATCATCAGACAATAAACCATGCATTCTGATGTATTTAAAGTCACATTCTTTTTTGGTCATTGCCAATTGTTGTTGCCAATCGGCACGCAAACCTTCATTGGCTCTTCCGGCACCAATACATTCTTTGAACATCGTATTTAATGCTCCTGAAGTTTTGTTATAATCAACTTTTATGATTCTGTTTTCAGCGTTATTTTGTCCAAACAATTGAATATTGATTAGACAAAATAAAGTGGATAGTAGTATTAAATTGCTTTTCATCATAATTTATTTGACAGTTATTTTTTTAGTAAGAAGAATGTTATCTGAAGCATTTCCTATCTGAATTTCAATTGAATTATTTTCTAACTCAAATTGTTGTTTAGCTGTATTCCAATATTCCAGATCTTTGGCTTTTAATATCAATGAAACATTTTTGGTTTCTCCGGCTTTAAAGAAAACTCTCTGAAATGCTTTCAATTCTTTTTCCGGACGTTCTACTTTTGAATCCAATTGTTTTACATATAATTGAATTACCTCGTCTCCATCTTTATTTCCAGTATTGGTAACTGAAACCGTGATTTTTACTTCGCCATTTTTAGTAATACTTTCTAAATTGGTTTCAACTGAATTGTATTTAAAAGTGGTATAACTTAATCCATGACCAAAGGCGTATAAAGGTTTTCCTTTAAAATACATATAGGTTCTTCCATTTCTAATATTGTAATCCAATAATTCAGGCAGATCCGTAATGTTTTTTACCCAGGTTTGCGTTAAACGACCAGCCGGATTATAGTCTCCAAATAAAACATCTGCCAAAGCAGTTCCTGTTTCCTGACTGTTATTCGCCATGTGAACAATGGCCGGAACGTTTTCCTGTGTCCAGTTTATGGCGTAAGGAAAACTACTAATCAGGGCTACTACAGTTTTAGGATTGGCCTGATAGACAACTTTAATCAAATCTTCCTGCTCTAAAGTCAGCGACTGACGATCGACAGCTTCTTTACCTTCACTTGGAACCGGACAATTTGCCCAGCCCGCATTACAAACCGGATGATTTCCGACTATAACAATAACTGCATCTGCTTTTTTAGCTATTTCAGCCGCTTTGCCGTCTACATTATTTTTAGCATATAGAATTTCAACATTGCTGCCCAATTTCTTTTTTATTCCCTCCAAAGGTGTGATAGTATAGGGAGGTGTTCCGCTGTACCAGTCCAAAAGCACTTCGTCTGCGCGATTCCCGATTATGGCAATTGTTTTTAATTTATCTTTTTGAAAAGGCAAAAAATTAGAATCATTTTTAAGCAAAACAATTGATTTTTGAGTTGCTTCTAAAGCGATTTTTTTATGCGCCTCGGTTTTCCATGGATCAATAGTATCTTTTCCTGTTCCGATTTTTGCATACGGATTTTCATCTGAAACATCCAACATTCCGAGTTGAATCATCACTCTGTAATTCCCACGAATAACAGCATCGATATCTTTTTCCTTTAAATAACCATGCGAAAGAGCACCATAAACACCTTCTGTATAATCATCCAGGAACTGATTGATTCCGGCTTTTATAGCTGCAGCAGCACCCAGATATTTATCAGCATAATATTTATGATCTGAAAGCAATAATTTGAATGCGCCTCCATCGGTACAAATTATTCCGTTTTGTCCCCATTCTTTTTGGGTAATGTTTTTCAGCATTGGATGTACCATTGCCGGAATTCCGTTTACTTTATTGTAGGCCGCCATGTAAGCACGCGATCCTCCATCAACAACTCCCATTTGAAAAGGCAAAGCATAATATTCTCTCCATAATCTTTCATCAAAATCAGATGAAGTATACGTTCTCCCGTCTTCATTACTGTTGGCTAAAAAGTGTTTCATTAAGGAAGCCGTCTGCCAATATTTTGGATTATTTCCCTGCAACCCTTTTACGAAGGCAACGGTCATTTTTCCGTTAAAAAAAGCATCTTCCCCATAACTTTCTTCGGTACGTCCCCAGCGTGGATCTCTTGCGATATCAGCATTTGGAGCACGAACGACTAATCCGCCGCGCTGGTATTTCTGAAAAGCATATCGCGTTTCGTAACCCTCAACATTGGCCACTTTCTGAAGTAGATCGACATCCCAGGTTTCTCCCAAACCGTAAGCCTGTGGAAAAGTGGTGGTTGTAATAGGCTGTTTGTTTTTTCCGCCCCATTCTGCCGGTCCGCCCAATGCCAAACCGTGCAATCCTTCTACATGACCTGTTCCCGCAACGCCTAATCTTTTTATCGACGGATTCGTGCTTAAGGCCTGAATCTTTTCATCGAGCGTCATCAATGACAACAAATTATCAATACGCTTTTCAGTATCTAATTTAGAATCCTGAAAGGGATATTGCTTTTGCTGCGCCAATATTAAATTGACTGACAAAAGAAAAACGATATGCAGAATGAGATTTTTCATTTAAAAAAATTGTGGTTACTAAACCCGGATTTGAAAATCCTGGTTTGAAATTTTTATAAATTATAATTTTGGAAATCGTCGCGTAAAGAATACCTAACAGGTTTTAAAAACCTGTTAGGATATCAAATTAATTATAGTTTTTTGAATCTTATTGCTGTTCCGCCAGCACCGCCTAAATGCAATTTTAATACATCTGAAGCTTTTACTGTTTTCTTAGAAATCGCGATTTCAGCCGGATTATGTGTTTCATCTGTTCCTTCTGCATCAGCATAAATCTGAGCTTCGTAAGTTGCATTTGGATCTAAGAATGACAAAGCAACATTTACGTCTCTTGCTTTTTCGTTTGTAATAGTTCCTAAATACCAATCGGCACTGTTTCTGTCTTTACGCGCTGTAGTGATGTATTCTCCAATTTTCCCTTCCAATACTTTTGTATCTTCCCAATCAGTTGGAACATCTTTTAAGAATTGTAAAGCTGGTTTTCCTTCATAGTTTTCAGGCAAATCGGCCATCATCTGGATTGGTGCATAAATCGTTACGTATAACGCCAATTGCTGCGCTGCAGTTCCGTGTACTCTTTTTCCAGGGAAGCCTTGTTTTACTTCTACATCAAAAATTCCAGGTGTGAAGTCCATTGGACCTGAAAGCAATCTTGTAAACGGAATAATCGTTAAGTGATTAGGTGGATTTCCTTCGCTCCAGGCGTTATACTCTTGTCCACGTGCCGCTTCTCTCGAAACCATGTTCGGAAAAGTTCTTCTTTCTCCGGTATCTTTTATAGATTCGTGGTATAAAACAGCTAAATCATATTGTGCTGCTTTTTCTAAAATATATCTGAAATAATTTACTCCAAATTGTCCGAAATGATTTTCTTTCATGTTCAATTTAGAACCTACGTGACCAATTTTAACCGAATGCATTCCTAATTTCTTGTACAAGGCAAAACCTTCGTCTACTTCTTTTAAATAGTTGATTAAGTTTGAACCCGTTTCATGGTAACCAATAAGAGCTACACCTTTTTTGTTTCCGTATTCCACCACTTTTTCTAAGTCGAAATTGTCGGCACTTTTTGTGAAACTGAACATATGCATGTGGTTTTCATACCATGCTGGTGTCCAACCTTTATTCCAGCCTTCAATCAATAAATGATGAAATCCTTCTTTGGCTGTAAAATCAATATATTCTTCGGCATGTTTGGTTGTTGCTCCTTGTTTGTCGCTTTCCCAAAAAGTATATTTCCCGATGTGCATTCCCCACCAAATTCCGAAGTATTTGTATGGTTGAAAATAACTTGCTGTATTTTTTAATTTGTTTGGTTCGTTAAGATTTAAAATCAAATAAGAAGTAATTAAATCTGCCGGAGTTTCTCCAATTTGAAGTGTTCTCCAGGAAGAAGTAAACGTATCTTTTACACGAACTTTTACACCATCTGCCCAAGGCACTAAATCTGATTTCAATTGTGTTCCGGTTGTGTTAACCAAAGTCATACTGGCAAAATCTACCAAATTGGCTTCATGAAAACTCAAAGCCAATCCGCTTTTACTTTCGATTGTAAGCGGTGTCAAAACAGTATCTAACGTACTTACCGGAGCATCTTTAAAAAGATATTCGTCACGGTTTTCTCTGTTGGCTGGAATCCACCATGCTTTTCCATCTTCTTTTAAGTTAAAAGTCGTTTTTTCATCCATAATGAAAATACTGTCTTTTACATTTTGCTTTGGATACACATATCTAAAAGCGATTCCGTCATCAAAAGCACGAAATTGAATTTCTAATTTGCGTTTGTTTCCGCTTTTTTGCTGTAACTCAACTGAAAGCTGATTGTAATGATTTCTGATGTTTTTCTTTTCTCCCCAAACCTGTTCCCAAGTTTCATCAAATGAAGTATTTTTTACATTTTTGATTTCGAAGTCAGAACTTAAGTTTTCATTTCCTTTTAATAAAAACCCCATATCTGATGGCGTAATCACCTCGGTTTTTCCGTGTGAAACAGCATATTTTGGAGCATTTTTTACCAGCTCGAATTTGATTTTATTCTGCCCGTTCGGCGAAGCCAATTCGTAAGCGTTTTTATTTTTCTGACTGTATCCAATCGTAATGGAAAGCAGTACGGCGGAAAGAACTAGATTTTTTTTCATGATATTTTTTCTTGAATTCTCAAATAAATCGGATGAGGCGCTCAAAACTTCATCCGATTTAAAAACTAAACTAAAACTTATTTTTTATCCTGTTAGGGATGTTTTTTTGCCACGAATCACTAATTATCCCAAATTTAATTCGTGTAATTCGTGTAATTCGTGGCAAAACTTTTTATTTAATCCACTCTGTTTTAAAAGTGGTTTTTCCGTTTAATGGGTTTGCATTTACGTCAAAATTGTTTCCGTTTTTGCTCACTTTAATTTCTTGTACAGCATCACCATCCGGTAAAAATACTTTGGCTGTCGCCGAAGTTGTTTTATCACTTGCATATACTTTCAGCGTTAATTTGCTCCAGTCCATATCTTTTGTTGATTGTGCCAAAGCGATATGAGGCAATGCTGTTCCGTCTTTTACTAAAACCACAATTGGCACTTCGCCCGCTTTGATTTTATGCCACCCTGATTGGTATACTTTTTTAGTTTGGTAATCAATCCATGTTCCTTCCGGAAGATAAACATCTCTTTCTGTTACTTCTTCAAAAAGTGGAGCAACCAACATACTTGATCCGAATAAATATTCGTTATCTACTAACCATGCTCCCGGATCATTTGGATATTCTACAAATAAAGCACGCATCATTGGTAAACCTTTTTGTGAACTTTCTTTTGCCTGAGCGTAGATGTATGGCATTAATTCATAACGCATATTATCTGCTTTTCTAAATCCTTCTAAGAAATCTTTGCTGTACAACCAAGGTTCGCGCGGAGGTTCACCATGGCTTCTTACGTGTGAAGTAAACATTCCGAACGGCGCCCATCTTCTGTATAAATTCTCAGGCGATTTTGTTGCAAATCCACCCACATCATGACTCCAGAAACTGAATCCGCTTAATCCTAATGAAAGTCCGCCTCTTAATTCAGCCGACATCGCACCATTTGAAGTTTCAGCATCTCCACCCCAGTGTAAAGGGTAACGCTGCGATCCTGCCCACGTACTTCTTGCCCAGATTAAAGTATAGCCTTTTTCTTTCTGCGTAATTTCAGCAACAGCTTTATTGTATCGTAATGGGTATAAATTATGTTCGTAGAAACCTGTTCTTCCTGAATGGTAAATTCCGTCTGGCGGAGCAGCTTCTCCAAAATCAACTTTAAAAACAGAAACACCCTGATCGAATAATTTCTTCAATTTTGATTGATACCAAGTGACAGTTTCCGGGTTTGAGAAATCTAAAACAGCATCTTCGTAAGGAAGGTTTCCTTTACGGTCTCTTACTGCTAAGTTTTTTTCCATGATTTCAGGAAACAAGGTATTCTTTGGTGTGAAATACGGCAATTGCCATAAACATACATGGAAACCATCGTCTTTTAAATCCGACATCATTTTTTGCGCATCCGGGAAACGAGATTTTGCAAACTCGTAATTGTTTCTCCAGTCTACATCAAACCAACCTGTATCAAAATGTATTACATCAGTTGGGATTTTATATTTACGTAAATCTTTGGCAACTTCTCTTCCTTCTTTTTCAGTGAAATAAGTGATTCGGCTCATCCAGAAACCAAACGACCAAAGTGGTGGCATCGCTGCTTTTCCGGTCAAATCTGTATATTGATCTAAAATATCTTTTGGTTCTCCGATAAAGAAAAACAAATCGGCTTCGTCATCTCCAATATACATTTCGTTGGCACTTCCAAAGTATCTTCCAAAATCAACCGTAATGGGTGTTGAATGGTGCATGAAAACGCCGTAACCACGGCTACTCATGTAAAACGGAACCGGTTTGTACATCGTTTCATTCTGGATTCCATTCGCGTCATCCGTCCATAAAACTACTTTTTGTCCGCGTTTGTTGAATTGTGTGAATGATTCTCCACAACCAAATATTTTCTCGTCTGGTTCTAAGCTAAAAGCAGCGCCCATACTTCTGGAGTAATCACTGTTTCTGCGAACATATGAGAACGGAAGTGTTGGTGTATAGGTATTTTTGAAATCTGAATCATGAAGCGTACTCGTCAATAATTTTCCAGTTTCATCATAGATTTTTACGTGCCATGGTTTTGTCAAAATTTCAACTCTTCCATGTTTACTCGTATAACTGTGACCACCTTCGATTTTAGAATATTTCCATAATTCAGGATGATTTGGCGCAATGCCGTTAATCAACATTAAAGACTCTTTTTCCGGATGAAATTGTGGTCCGGAAGTGGTTTTGATTCGGATCGTTCTGTCTGAAACAAACTGAATCTGGAAAGGCAATTCAGGCGAAACATCATATTCCGTTGTTGGAAATTCGTTTGATTTCTCCACATCAGGTTTCATCATCATATTGTTGAAAGCCTGACGCGTTTTGTAATTGTATCTCAAATATTTTATAGTCCCTTTTCCGGTTGCCGGATCAAAACCAGTTAATTCATCAGCAAAATAAAAAGTGTTCAGGTAATTCTGAAAATCTTTACTGATGTCTACTGGAGCATTCAAAACATCTGCGTTTTGAATTTGTGCCGATGCTTTTGGCGTCGCTAACAATCCCAGGAATAGAGATAAAGAAGCTATTTGTATTTTTTTCATCGTGTATCTTTTACTTTTATTTTATTCAGCTGTAATTACAATTGTTGCGGGTTTTAATCCGTTCGCTTTAGCGGTTAATTCTAATCTTCCTGTTTTATCAGTAGATTGAACTATTACTAAACATTTTCCATTTAAGGCTGTGTGCTTGGATCCTTTGTACGGTTCATGACTTACCGGATCTCCACTGCAAACACCTACTATTTTTCCGTTTCCTTTTAAAGAGAAATTGATTTCATTATTTGCGTTTGGTACTAAAACGCCTTTTGCATCTAAAATATCGACGGTTATAAATGATAAATCATTTCCATCTGCTTTAATATTGCTTCTGTCTGCCGTTAATTTTAAGTTGTCTGGATTTCCAGCCGTTTTGATTTCCGTTTCTAAAACAGTTTTTCCATCTTTACGCGAAACCGCTTTTAATGTTCCCGCCTGAAAAGGAATTCTCCACATTACATGAAGATCATCTCCTTTTTTACTTCTGATTCCGACTGATTTTCCATTTAAGAAAAGTTCAACCTCATCCGCTTTATTATAATACGCCCAAACATCAACGGTTTGTCCGGCTTTCCAGTTCCAGTGTGGAAAAATATGCAGCACCGTTTTATCTGTCCATTCACTTTGGTACATATAATAAACATCTTTTGGAAAACCGGCTAAGTCTACAATTCCGAAATAGGAACTGATTGACGGCCATTCGTAAGGAGTTGGTTCTCCTATGTAATCGAAACCTGTCCAGATATACATTCCGGAAAGGAAATCGTGTTTTTTAATTACTTTCCAAGTTGCTTCGTGCGTTGATCCCCAAGGCGTCTGCACCTGATCGTAAGCTGAAACAGTATTGCCTGGATTTCCTCCTTCAAATTTTTTATCCCAACTAACCGGCCATTTTTTAATGGTGTCTGAAACCGAATCATAATACCCGCGAGTTTGTAAACCTGAAGTAGTTTCGGTTGCAATGAAAGGTGTATTTGGAAAGTTTTTTAGGTGATGTTCGTACGTTTGATGTGCATAATTGTATCCAATTAAGTCTAAAACACCAGATGCGGCAAGCGGATTAATCGATACATTGTTTTTCTCAAACTGTAACGTCACTTCATCAATATTCATATTAACCGGCGGATTCATTGCTGCCGTAAGCGGACGCGTTTTATCATATTGACGTGTAATTGCCGCTAATTCTTTTGCGATTTTCACACCATTTTCGTTCCATTGTTCCGGAATTTCATTTCCGATGCTCCAAACAAAAATACTTGGGTGATTACGGTCGCGAAGCAATTGATCGATTAAATCTTTCTTATGCCATTTATCCCAGTCATTTCCGTAATCGTATTTTGTTTTGGTTTGTTTCCACATATCAAAAGCCTCATCCATAACAATGAAACCCATTTTATCGCAAAGGTCTAAAAGCTCAGGAGCTGGAGGATTATGAGAAGTCCTTATTCCGTTAACGCCCATTTCTTTTAAGATTTCTAATTGACGTTCAATGGCACGTGTATTGATTGCAGCACCTAACGGACCTAAATCATGATGCATACAAACACCTTTGATTTTAACTTGTTTTCCGTTTAAAATAAAACCTTTGTTCAAATCAAATTTAAAATCTCTGATTCCGAAATTGGTTTTGTATTGATCGACCATTTGATCATCAACAGCAATTTCTGTAACTGCGGTGTATAATTCCGGTTTTTCAACTGACCATAAAATTGGAGTTTCAACTTCTGCAGATTGTTTGATGGTTTGATTCGTATTTGCACCAATCGTTATATTTTGAGTAACGGATGTTACTTTAGTGTCTTCTTTAAAAATAGTAGTGGTTACTGTTGCTTTTTTTGAAGCCGAATTTTGATTCTGAATGGTAGTTTCAAAATTTACTGAAGCTTTTTCGGCAGTAACTTTTGGGGTGGTAACGTAAGTTCCCCATTGACCAACATGAAGTTTGTCAGTAGTTTCGATCCAGACGTTTCTAAAAATTCCTGAACCAGAATACCAGCGTGAATTGGGTTGCTTTGAATTGTCAACCTTAACAATTATTTCGTTGTTTTTGTCTCCGTAATTTAAGTAAGGAGAAATTTCATATTGAAAACCAATATATCCGTTTGGGCGTTTTCCTAAATAATGTCCGTTTACCCAAACTTCACTGTTTCTGTAAACTCCATCAAAAATGATTGAAGTTACTTTGCTGCTGTCTTCAACAGCAACTTTAAAAGTTTTTTTGTACCAGCCTAAACCTCCGTTTAACGCTCCTCCGCCATAACCGGCCGGGCTTTTTTCATCAAATTTCCCTTCAATACTCCAATCATGAGGAACATTTAAAGTTCTCCATTTTGTTGAAGATCCAATAGTGTCTTTATCTATGATGCTATCATTTAGATGAAAACTCCAATTGGAATTAAAAGAGATTTTTCTAGAAGTAAAAACATCATTGTTCCCTTTACTGCAACTCAAAAGTGCAAAAAGCGAAAAAAGAATAAGTGTTTTAAAAAGGTTTGAATATTTCATTATTTCTTAAATGGTTTAAAGTATATAAATGTATCGATAAGTGTTTAAAATACACCACCTATCGATACATTATATTATTACTCTTTAGTTCTACATTTCTTCGTTAAAAACAGATCCTAAATATTCTGGAATTGCTACCAGGAGTTTAGTGTTAATTCTAACTCCTGGTAGCTAATAACCTTTTAAAAACCAAAATGTATTACTATTTAATTCAATTTTAATTTAAGACAAAATGGAAAACCATATATTCACTCTTGCTTGGATCTCTTTTTCCAAACCAGATATCCGTAACAACATTTCCAGTTTTTGCAGTTTTCACGATTTTCCACTGGTTCTCTTCTGTAGTAGAAACTGATGCCCAAGAACTTCCTATTGGGAATGTTGGTGAAATACCGCTAAATGTGATAATGTTAGTACCTGCTTCTGTAGCATAAGTACCTGATTTTGTTACACCATTGCTATCTACAGTTGATACTTTACCATCGTTTGAGAAACTTATTTTGTTTTTAACAACGTTTGTTTGATCACTAGCAACATATCCTGTCCAACCTGCAGCTTCATAATCGGCAACAGAATTCCAATTGTTTAAAAGTGCACCATTCAAATCACTCCAGTTAAAAGGACTGTCTTTGCTTAAGCTCCATGTTTTAGTGGTTGTAGTTGTTGTTGATAATAGATCATCTACTGTTCCTCCATTTAAATCAATAGCCGGATTTGGATCTGCAACAACTGCTGGTACCCAATTATCACTATATTGTTTTGATATAAAGTTAAAAACAAGAGTCGCCGGACCTTCACAGCTGCCTTTTCTTAAAACACCAACCTGCAAAGTATTTTCAGTTAATGACATAATCTTCATCGATCTCCAATCAACAACACAATTTTCATTTTCATTAGGATGTAAAATAGTAGCATTAGAAGTAGTTAAGGTCTTTGCGTTAATATCCAGAAAATATGTTCCTGATTCTTTACCATAAGCTGGACTCATTTTATGATCTGTTGTTAAAAATGGACCTCCATCTAAACTAAATGTCATACTTCCGTAATCACCTTGAGCTGCAATCCATGTATTGCCTTTCCATTCCGGACTCCAATTCCAACAATCTGCACCATAACATCCATTATCACCACCTTCTAACCATGCGTTGTCAGTACCATAAAAATACATCGGTCCCATAAAATATTTTGAAACCCCATCAGCATTTAAATCTAAATACCATGTTTTTGATTTTCCTACTCCGCCAGAAAGTAAATTCCACAAAGGATCGTTTACATAGTTTAAATTATCCTTAGTAACGGTAATCGTTACAGGATCTAATTCAACAATACCACCTCCGGTTACAGCTGTAACTTTTATAGTATAATTTCCTTTAAAGGCATATTTTACCGTTTCAGTAGCCTTGTCTGATTTTCCAGTTACATAATCCCAGGTTAAGATAACGCCTGGGGTTGTGTTTTTCATTATGACAGTATTTCCACCTGGATCTGCTACAAAATCCTGAGTAATTTCAAACTTAATATCTGATTTGTTCATCTGACCATCTAACGAATAAGTTTCAGGAGAACAAGATGATAGTAACATTACCAACATCAAAAATGACGTCATTAATAATTTAATATTTTTCATTTTCTTATATTTTTTAATTAAAATTACCAACCGGCATTTTGTTTTAATACTCCATTTGACAATGTAATCTGAGTATTCGGAATCTGCTGTAATCCTTTTGTTGCCTGAATTTTAGCAGCCGTAATTGTTTTTGTTCCAGCAACTCCTCCACTTAATAAAGTAGTCGTTTCAGCAATAGTCGAAGAAGCTGTTCCAATTCCCTGACGTAATAAATCCCAGTATCTAACACCTTCAAGTGCAAACTCTAAATGTCTTTCTTTCAAAATATTTTCAGCAGTAACAGGTAAAGTTGAAAAACTCTCTTTATAAGCTCTTTTTCTTACTTCATCAAAATAAGCCTGAGAATTTCCGCTTCCTAATTCAGCTGCCATTAACAGTACGTCAGCATATCTCAACACCACATAATCCTGAAATTGACTAATATCCCAAAATTGACTACCCATAGTTAACGGAAGATCTTTTCCATCTTTGTCTACCATTGGAGCATATTTTTTGTTGTAGTAACCTGTATATTCTCTTTGGCTGTTTATTTTATCAAAATCAATATCTTCTTCTTCAATTCCAATCATAGTTGAGACACGTCTTGTATCATTGGAATTATAAGCATTCCATAATTTAGAATTTACGGTAATACCCCAACCACGTCCGTAAGGGTAAGAAGAGTATTCTCTCATTCCAAACATTACCAACCAATGGTTACCATCTGTATTTCCGTTATAATCACTTGTAAAAGTATATTTTATAGCAAATACGTTTTCTTTATTATTTTCACCTGCATATTTATCAACAGAAGCTGCTGGCCAAAGTGTTGAGAAATCAGCCACTAAACCATGTCCGCTATTTGCAATAACATTTTCTAAATGACCTAAAGCCTGAGCTTTAGTAACTACTCCTGCTAAATCAGCTTTTCCATAATAACCTGTATAGTATAAATAAACACGTCCTAATAAAGATTTCGCTGCCCATTTCGTGATACGTCCGCTTGTTGTAGCATTATAGGCTACTGAAGGTAAATTGTCTGAAGCAAAAACCAAATCTTCTGCGATCGCTTTATAAACTTCATCTGGATTTGCCTGTGGAATATTCTCAGTCGAAGGCGCTGTTAGTAAAGGAATATTTCCCCATAAACGAACCATTTCAAAATAAAGATAAGCTCTGATAAATCTGGTTTCAGACTCATACGTATTTCTCAAGGCTGTGTCTCCATCCCATTGGATCTGATCCATTTTAGTTAGAAACACATTGCAACGATAAAGTGCTTTATAATATGCTATCCAGTTATTATTTAACATGTCTACATCTGAAGGTGAACGTGTAATATCAAATTCATCTATAGCTGCGTAGTTGTAACCATCTGAGGCACCAGTTCCGCCAAAACAATCGTCTGACATTACCTCACTGATAACCGGAACTCCCAAACCAGAAGCGCCAGTTGCAACTTGCATACCATCATAACATCCTACTAAAGCAGCATAAGCATCATCTTTAGTTTTGAAAAAATTTGTATCTGTTTGTTGTGTTAAAGGCTCTGTTTCTAAACTGCAAGAACCCAGAGACAATAAGCTAAAACAGAAAATATATAAATATGTATTTTTCATTTTTTTATTTATTAAAGTTTAACATTTAATCCCAACATGAATGTTCTTGGTCTTGGGTAATACCCTACGTCAACACCTGATGAAAATTTCTGATCATTATTTGAAGAACCAAATCCAATTTCAGGATCCATACCATCATATTTTGTAAAAGTGTAAAGATTTAATACTGAGAAGTACATTCTAAACTGACTTGCAAAAAATGGTTTTGATTGCTTCATTTTCGCTAAATCAAATCCTAATGTAATCGTACTGATTCTGAAGAAATCTCCATCCTGAACATATAAGTCAGAAAATTGAGTGAAGTTTCTGTTGTCTTCAGTTACTCTCGGCATTGTGTTTGAAGAACCTTCTCCATGCCAACGGCTTAATATTGCAGAAGTATAATTTCCGTAAGCACCCGCCTGGTTTCTATAAGACTGAACGATTTGGTTTCCGGCAACACCGTTCCCCATAGCTGAGAAATCAAAAGCTTTGTAACTAGCAGAAATAGATAAACCAAAAGTAAAATCAGGATTTGGGTTTCCAATACTTGTTTTATCAGATGCATCTATTTTATCATCACCGTTAACATTTTGATAAATAAGATCTCCCGGAGCTGCATTTGGCTGCAACACTACACCGCTGGCTGATTTATAATTATTGATTTGTTCCTGATTTTGAAAAACACCTCCAGTTTTGTATCCCCAGAAATAACCTAATGGGAATCCGTTTTGTGCTCTGTAGAATTCACCTGCATTATCATAAAGTTCATTACTTAAACCGTGAATGATTCCATCTGCATTAGGAATTTTACCAACTTCATTTTTATTATAAGCACCGTTTGCACTGATGGTATAATTAAAATCTCCAATTTTATTCTGGTAGTTTAAACTTAACTCTGCCCCTTTGTTAACTACATCACCACCATTAATAAATGGAGCATCGGCACCAGCAGTGGCTAAGATTGGAGCTAAAATTAACCAGTCTTTATTCGTTTTTTTGTAGACATCAAAATTTACACTTAATGCGTTGTCTAAAAATCTGGCATCAAAACCAAGGTCAATTTGTTCTGAAGTTTCCCATTTTAAATTAGGATTTGCTATGTTTTGCAAATAACTTCCCGGAGTTAATACACCTTCTTCGTCACCAAAACTATAGTTAGTAGTATTTGATTTTACAAGTGCTAAATATTGGAAAGAACGAATACTTTGATTTCCTACCTGACCCCAGCTTGCTCTTAATTTAAAGAAGTTTAGTGCTTTTGAATCTCTTAAAAATTCTTCGTTTGAAACTACCCAACCACCAGATACAGATGGGAAATAACCCCATTGATTTCCAGGAGCAAATTTTGACGAACCATCTGCTCTAAGCGTTGCATTTAACAAATAAGTTTCTTTGTAGTTATAATTTAATCTTCCAAAGTAAGACATTAATATATTCTCAAACTTACTTCCTTTCATAGACATTCTTGCACCATCCTTATTGGTAGTATTATCTATCCAGGCGTGCTCTAAATCGTTAAAAACAGAATCTGCATTGGCTGCTTCTATAGAACTTTGATCGTATTTAATATAAGAAGTACCAGCCATAGCTTCAAAATGATGATTGTCAGCTACATTAAATTTATATGTTAGCAAATTATCCCAGTTGATACTTTTGCTTTTAAACATATTTTGATTTACTCTGTCAAAAGCACTATTTGCGTAAATTGATAATTGATATACCGGAGAGTAAGAATGCCCTTCGCTAACATTATAATCAAGACCTAAAGTTGTTCTAAGTGTAAGGTTTTTTATAGGTTGAATTTGCAAATAAACGTTCCCTAATAATTTTTGATTATTACTCTCATTTTGATTATTGTAAGTCATCAAAGCATAAGGATTTGCAACACCTGTTAACCATGGCTCATTGTCATTGCTAGTATCGTAAAAATTACCATTTTCGTCATACATTGGTAATAATGGTGTTGCCTGAAAAGCTCCTCTCAAAGAGTTGCTGTATTGATTTCCAACACCAATTCCATTTTTGTCAACATAGGCAAAACTTAAATTTTCTCCTATAGTAACGACATCTTTATACAGTTTATGTTCTGAATTGAATCTGAAATTGTAACGGTCATAATTCGACAAATCTTTTCCACCAACAATTCCTTCTTGTCCTAAGTAAGACAATGAAGTAGAATAAACAGAAGTATCTGAACCACCTGATGCGCCAAAAGCGAAATTCTTAGTAGCTGCATTATCAGTAAACATTTTGTCCATCCAGTTTGTTCCTGATCCTAATGCTGCAATTTGATCATTTGTAAAATAAGGAGCTTTACCTGAATTTACGGCTGCTTCATTTAAAATGACACCATATTCTGTTGCATCGAGCAAATCTACTTTTCTTGCTACAGACTGAACGCCATAATACTGATCAAATGTAATTTGTCCTGCACTACCTTTCTTACCCTTTTTTGTTGTTACTAAAATAACACCGTTTGAAGCTTGTGAACCATAGATTGCAGCTGAAGCGGCGTCTTTTAAAACAGAAATAGATTCGATATCTGAATTGCTCAAATAAGAAATATCACCTGTTAATATTCCATCAACAACATAAAGCGGACTGCTGCCTCCAATTGAACCAGCCCCTCTGATAACCACATTCAAACCTTCTCCCGGTTGTCCTGAAGTAGAAGTAATCTGAAGTCCGGCGGCCTGTCCCTGAAGTGCCTGAAGTGCATTTGTTGTATTTGTTTTGGCAAGATTTTCACCGCTAACCTGCGTAACAGCATTGGTTACAAGTGTTTTCTTTTGCGAGCCATACCCTATAACAACTACTTCTTTAAGTTCTGCAGTTTCTTCCTGCAACTTCACATTAACAGTTTGCTGCGTTCCTACTGTTACTTTTTGACTTTTGAATCCAATAAAAGAGAATACCAGCACATCACCGGCTTTTGCTTCTATTTTATAATTCCCATCAAAATCGGTTGAAGCACCGATTTTAGTTCCCTGTACTGCAACGCTTGCGCCAGGAATCCCCATTCCATCAACGCCCGATGTCACATTTCCACTTACAGCTCGGGATTGCGCCTGTGCAACGCCCGCCTGTATCATAAATAAGCTAAACAACAGCGCCGTACAAAACGAGGACATTGTTGTTTTCATACAATTTTTGCTTTTCATAATAAATAAAAGTTGGTTAAATTAAGTTAGTTACGGTTATATCTGATTAAAGTGTTCTTGCGTTCGTCAACAAAAAATATTTAATGGATAAGACTATTTTCGATTGCTTTTTTTACTACTAAAATTGTTCTTTTAAAACTTATAGTCAATTTGAACTTATCTTATGGTAAATTTGACTACAAGTGTAAAACTTTTTTTCTATATTAGCAAAATATTAAGGTTATTTTTTTCTAATTCGGATTTATGCAGATTCAATTTTACCGATCTGACAAGTTTATAGTCAAAAATGAAATAAATAATATCAAAAAAATACTGAATTATATTTTTGATAATCAATCATTTAAAGAATTCTGATTTTTAAATTCAATTTTATTCGGATTTCAAACAATTGAATATCAGATTTTTACTATGTTAAAAAAATATTAAGTAATCAACAAAGACACTTATGCATTTTATTTGTTTAATTTGTCGAAATTTCTATCGCACATGGATAAAAATATAACTGCCGATGCAATCATCAAAAGTGAACAGAACGCAATGAATGCGATCACGATTGACTGTGTCATATTTGGTTTTGATAAAGGAAGCTTAGAAGTCCTTTTAGTTCAACATGGCGAAGGAATCAGCAAAGGGAAATGGGGTCTTCCGGGAGGATGGATTTATAAAAAAGAAAGTACAGATAATGCAGCACATCGTTTATTAAATGAGCTTACCGGTCTTGATAATATTTATCTGGAACAGCTAAAAGCATTTGGAGATCCGGATCGTTTTCCGCTGCGACGCGTTATCACTATCGGATATTATGCTTTGGTAAAACGAGAAGACTATAATATTAAAGCCGGTTTTACAGCGGCTGATGCCAAATGGTATAAAATTGATGCTATTCCGGATTTAATTTATGATCACAACGAAATTCTGGCTTACAGTCTGAAACATCTGCAAAACAGAGTTCGTCAGGCCCCAATTGGTTTTAATCTTTTGCCTGAAAAGTTTACTTTATTACAGTTAATGCATCTATACGAAGAAATTTTAGGAATCGAAATGGACAAATCAAATTTCAGACGAAAAATCCTGCATATGAAATTATTGGTTGCTTTAGATGAAAAACAACAAGATGTTTCGCATAGAGCGGCAAAATTATATAAATTTGATCCGGAGATTTACAATAAACTAACCGAAAAAGGTTTCAATTTTGAATTTTAATAACACGCTGACACAAGCAAAGAATGGCATCATTACATCCTAAAGAAATTTCTAAAATCGATAATGTTTTACATAGTTCGACACCAGCAGTTGATGGAATTTCAATTGATTGCGTAATTTTTGGTTTTAAAAAAGGCAGCCTTGAAGTCCTTTTGGTACAGCATGCCAGTGGAGAAAGCGAAGGAAACTGGGGATTATTAGGTGGTTGGATGAAAAGAGAAGAAAGCGCCGATGATGCCGCACACAGAATTCTTTATGAACTTACTACTCTTGATAATATTTACCTGGAACAGCTAAAGGCATTTACAAATCCAAAAAGGGTTTTAGACCGTCGTATTGTAACTATTGGATATTATACTCTTGTAAACCAAGAAGATTATGATGTTAAAGCCAGTTTAGCAGTAAAGGAGGCAAGATGGTGCAGGATCAATGAAATTCCAGATTTGATTTTTGACCACAATGAAATCCTAGAATTTAGCTTAATGCAACTTCGTAACAGAGTGCGTCAAGCGCCAATTGGATTCAATCTTTTGCCTGAAAAATTCACTTTATTACAATTAATGCATTTGTATGAAGAAATTCTAGGAATTGAATTGGAAAAATCAAATTTCCGCAGAAAAATTCTGCATATGAAATTGTTAGTTGCCCTAGATGAAAAACAACAAGATGTTTCACACAGAGCCGCAAAATTGTACAAATTTGATCCTGATATTTACAAGAAACTGACTGAAAAAGGATTTAATTTTGAATTTTAAAGCCTGTTTTGAATTAGAGAATCCAACAATCAGACAACTACATTCCAGAATCCAAAACTTTGCGCTATCTTTGCGCCTTAATAACATGCTCTAACGCAATTGCTACAGGGCAAATTTATATCCGGAAATTACTAAAACTCGCATAAGAGAATTGAAATAATAAAATGAAGAAGATACGTAACTTTTGCATTATTGCACACATTGACCACGGTAAAAGTACACTGGCAGACCGATTATTGGGCGCTACACAAACCGTTACAGCTCGTGAAGAAAAAGCACAATTGCTTGACAACATGGACCTGGAGCGCGAGCGTGGAATCACCATTAAAAGTCACGCCATTCAAATGGAATACACTTATAAAGGCGAGGAATATATTTTAAATTTAATTGATACCCCTGGTCACGTTGACTTTTCATACGAAGTTTCACGATCTATTGCAGCTTGTGAAGGTGCGCTTTTGATTGTAGATGCTGCACAAAGCATTCAGGCACAAACGATTTCAAACTTATATTTGGCTTTAGAAAATGATCTGGAAATTATTCCGGTTTTGAATAAAGTTGATTTACCAAGTGCTAACCCGGAAGAAGTTAGTGATGATATTATCGATTTATTAGGATGTAAATTAGAAGATATTATTCATGCTTCAGGAAAAACAGGTTTTGGTGTTGAGAATATCTTAGCGGCCATTATCGAAAAAATTCCTGCTCCAAAAGGAAATGTTGACGAACCATTACAAGCATTGATTTTCGATTCACATTACAATCCGTTTCGTGGAATTGAGGTAATCTTCAGAGTTATGAATGGAGAAATTCGTAAAGGGCAAAAAATTAAATTCATGGCTACCGGCAATGAATATTTTGCTGATGAAGTTGGTACTTTAAAATTGAACCAAGTTCCAAAAAATGTTATTTCTACCGGAGATGTTGGTTATTTGATTTCGGGAATTAAAGAAGCAAAAGAAGTAAAAGTTGGTGATACATTAACAGATGCAAAAACACCAACTACTAATATGATTACTGGTTTTGAGGATGTAAAACCAATGGTATTTGCCGGAATTTATCCTGTTGATACGGAAGATTATGAAGATTTGCGTTCTTCTATGGAGAAATTGCAATTGAATGATGCTTCGTTAGTTTTTACACCTGAAAGCTCTGCAGCGTTAGGATTTGGTTTCCGTTGCGGATTCTTAGGTATGTTGCACATGGAAATTATCCAGGAACGTTTAGAGCGTGAGTTTGATATGACCGTAATTACTACAGTTCCTAACGTTTCGTATTTGGCTTACACCAAAAAAGATCCTGAAACTCCATTCGTAGTAAACAATCCTTCTGACTTACCTGAACCATCTCGTTTAGACAGAGTTGAAGAACCTTATATTAAAGCAACCATCATTACAAAAGCCGACTTCGTTGGAAACGTAATGAGTTTGTGTATCGAAAAACGTGGTCAAATTACCAACCAAACGTATTTGACTACAGAAAGAGTAGAATTGAATTTTGATATGCCTTTGGCCGAGATTGTATTTGATTTTTACGATCGTTTAAAAACCGTTTCTAAAGGTTACGCTTCTTTTGACTACTCTCCTATCGGAATGAGAACTTCAAAATTAGTTAAACTGGACGTTCTTTTGAACGCACAAACAGTTGATGCACTTTCAGCTTTGATTCACGAAGACAACGCTTATAACATCGGTAAAAAAATGACCGAAAAATTACGCGAACTAATTCCAAGACAGCAATTTGATATTCCGATTCAGGCGGCAATTGGAGCAAAAATTATCGCTCGTGAAACCATTAAAGCACTTCGTAAAGACGTTACCGCAAAATGTTATGGTGGAGATATTTCGCGTAAGCGTAAACTTTTAGAAAAACAGAAAAAAGGTAAAAAACGTATGAGACAGGTTGGAAACGTTGAGATTCCGCAAGAAGCGTTTATGGCTGTTTTGAAATTGAACGACTAATTCTTGTTTTAGAAAATAGAGGCAAGAGGCAAGAGCATAGAATATAGAATATAGAAAAACCCGATAACTTCGTTATCGGGTTTTTTGTTTTTATGCAATTGAGTTAGTAAATGTCCAACCTGATATTACGAGATCACGAACTACTTCGTTTGTTTCGGCTCCGTATTGTACCGTATAGATTCCTTTATTGGCAACATATCGTTCTGCTAATTTTGCTGCTCCGTAGATCCCTCCGAAGATGACCGTAAAAAGTCCCAGCATAAATACGAATGTGTTTAGATTCACAAAATTATAAAGCAAAAGGCCTAATAATAGAATAACAGAAACCATCGAAATGCTAATGGCTTTATTCCTTGCATCGGAATGAATCTCCTTGCAGGACTGGCATCTGGGTATTCCGATTAAGATTTTGGAATATTCTACAGATTTGTAAACAACGATATTAGTTTTATCGTCCTCCACAATAAGCGGTAAAAAATAACAGTCATTCATATTTTCCATTTCAGCCTTTCTGCAGTAGGCGCATCGGTGATCGTGAGGCTCAAATCTCTTATAAGCCTCGTCAAAGGTGTAATTTCTAATCATTTTATTTGGGGTTTAAAATTTAAAAATTAATCTTCAGCGGGAAATAATATTTAGACAAAACAAGTATTAATACAAGTCTTTGTGCTAAAGAACGTATAACATAAACTATGAGTTTCAGATTTAAGTAGGTTGCTCTGTTTCTAAAATAAATTGCCTGGCAATTCATTATTCATTTTCTCTATTTTATGTCGATTAAAAATAGTAAATAATTAAATTGACAATCCAAATTGTATGAATATTTTTCTATTTATTTGACTATTTCAGCAAGCCTTGTATTTACTCATTATTTGAAAACTACATATTAAAATTACATAAGTAAATCCTTATAAAAAATAAAAAAATAATTCAATCATCTGATTTTTAATACCTTTAGTCGAGATTAAATAAGGCCTAATCAGAAATAAAAGTTTGAAAAGCTGTCTCAATTTGGAACAGCTTTTTTGTTTTTATTCCATTTTTACCTTTGTATCTTTGAGTCTTAAAACCTTAGTAACTCAGCAACTCAGAATCTTAGTAACTCAAAAATATGCTTGACGAATCTCCAAAACGTTTTGACCGGATTGTCGCGATCCTCATTCAGTTACAATCAAAAAAAATTGTAAAAGCACAGGAATTGGCCAATCGCTTTGACGTTAGTTTACGAACTATTTACAGAGATATTCGGACTTTGGAAGCATCCGGAGTTCCAATATACAGTGAAGCCGGTGTAGGTTACGCCTTAATGGATGGTTACCGATTACCTCCCGTGATGTTTACGCGTGAAGAGGTAAGCAGTTTTATCGCAGCAGAAAAACTGATGCAGAAATTCACAGATCCTTCTTTAGGAAATCATTATGCATCGGCGATGTTTAAACTAAAATCAGTTTTGCGAAGTACAGATAAAGACTGGCTCTCGAATATTGAATCAAAAGTGGTTATGCAAACTGCAGAACCTATGTTTAATGATAATTCTCCTAACACATTGGCTGTTCTTTTTGAAAGTATTGCTGAGAAAAAACAAATATTACTTTCTTATAAAACCGTCGAAAAAGACGAAAATACCCAAAGAAACATTGAACCTGTTGGAGTTTTTCATGATCATAACAATTGGTATTTTCTAGGTTATTGCCATTTAAGAAAAGATTACCGACAATTCAGAACCGACAGAATTCAGGGAATTCAGAAAACAGAATGTGATTTTACAATTGAACATGATTCTCTCGAAACTTATCTTACTAAAACAGAAACCATTCCGACCATAAAAGTGAGACTTTTGATCGAAAAGAAAATAGCCCGATATCTCGAAAGCGAACGAAAATACCACGGTTATATTTCAGAAAAAGAAGTAGATGGTAAAATCGAAATGACCTTTATGTGCCGCGACATCGAAAGTGGTTTTCCGCGCTGGTTTCTAATGTTTGGAGATTATGCCGAAATCCTGGAACCCGAAAGATTAAAAACCCGGGCTTTAGAATTATTAGAAATAAACAGACAAAGACTTTTATAAAAAAACTCCTGACGAAAGATCCTCAGGAGTTTTTTGTTTTATTTCTGTTTAACCACATTATAAAAATTGTAATCTGTATTTGAGGCATCTGTAATTCCGATATTTCGTCCCATCGTTACAATCTGACCTCTATGATAAGTGCCGTGATTAATAACCTGAATCAAATACTCCGAAATGGGTAATTCGCATTCAAACCACGGATTAGTAATTTTAACCTCTTTAACTAAATCTTCTTCTGACAATGAATGGATAAATTGCTTCAATTTTGCAGATGCATTTAATAGTCCTTCAAATATTTGATCTCTCGACAATTCATTTTCTATTTTCTTCTCTGTCGGAGCAGTTTCAGAAATGACCGAAAACCAATATTCCTCTGTAGACCAGATATGATCAAGTGTTTTCATAATAGTTGAAAAACTGGAAGGCACTTCCGCGTAAAGCAATTCGTCCGATTTCGGCGAAAGCCAATTCACAAATTGTTGATTTACCCATAAATTGTAATCTGCATAATTTGACATTATCTTTTTTAAACTCATAGTCCTAAATTTTAGATTTGTTTTATAAAGTTATAATTTGAAAATCGGACGATTATCTTTCCCAGAAAAAAGGCGGTTCAATATTTAAAGCTCTTAAATATACATAACCTTGTCCACGGTGATGCACCTCATTATCAATAAAATACAAAATATTCTGTATCACCGGAAATTCATACTGACCAAAAAGATTAAAAGTTTCATTAAAATCTTCAATACTTAATTTTTGCCAATATTCATTAATTATTGCGGTTGCTTCGTCCCATTTTTCAAGGTATTGCGCTTTAAAAATCAATTTCTCTGAATCTTCGGTAAAAGGTTTTGTCTCTTTATTTACGATTCCGGTTAGACCGGGAACTGCAATAGCCAAAAGTTCATCGGTTAGCTTAGAAAAAGTACGCATTCCACCGATTGAAAATTCGAAGAAATCTTTTTCCGGAAAAGCTTCAATCACACGACGTGTAAGAGCGCGGTGTCCTTGCCAGTGGTTTAATAAATCTTCAGGAGTAATTACTTGGGCTGCTAATGTTTTCATGATTTTAAAGTTTTAATTATTTAATACTTCAAAATTATTGAGGGTCGGTGACAACAGTTTGTCAGCAGGAAAAAAAATAATTGCAAAAAATTAATTAATCGCACAACACCTTTGTCAAAGTTTAAAACTTTGACAAAGGTTCAAACTCATAACTTACAACTTATAACTAAGTTTTACTTATTCTTCAACCATTCAAATAAACGATTCGCATCTTCAAATTTAAACAACTGTGTTCCTTCGTTCATGGTGGCGGCAGATCCGCAGGCAACTCCCCAGCGTATAACTTCTTTCAGGCTTTTGTTTTGAGACAGTGCCCAAACCATTCCTCCAACCATACTATCTCCGGCACCAACTGTACTTTTTTTAGCAACATTTGGGGCAGGAACATATTCATAATCGTCTTTTGTAACTAAAACTGCTCCTTGCGGACCAAGCGAAACGACAACAATTTCAGCTCCCCCTTTGGCAATGATTTTTTTAGCCGCTTCATTTACTTCTTCCATTTCCAGGCGTTCTACTCCTATTAATTTTGCCAATTCACCCACATTGGGTTTAATTAGATAAGCTCCTGTTTCCAAAACTTTCTTTAAAGCTTCACCAGAAGTATCGACGATTAGTTTTGAATTAGATGCTTTGGCAATTTCGGCAACTTTCTGATAAAAATCTGAAGATAGTCCTTCATTCAAACTACCACTTGCCACTAAAAACTTTGCTTTTGACTTGCTCAGCGCTTCTAAAACCGCTTTTTCTTCATCGGCGGTAATTTCTCCTCCGGTGAAACCAAAACGATATTGTGAATTGGTATTTTCATCAACAGCTACAAAACTTTCTCTCGTCCAGGTTTGAATGGGAATCGCCTTAAATTCAATGGTTTCTTTTGTTACTAATTCTTCCAGCATTTTCCCCATGGGTCCTCCGGAAGTAAATACAGCCAAAGATTTTCCGCCCAATCTGGATATCGCTTTAGAAACATTGATTCCACCGCCACCAGCATCGAATCTGGGTTCTGAACAACGTATTTTTTGTTCGGCCACTAAACCTTTAAAGTGGGTACTTTTGTCCAGAGCCGGATTTACTGTAAGTGTAATAATATCGTGTGAATTCATTTTTTTCCTTTTTATTCACTTTAAAGGTCTGAAAAAAAACCGATTTTCACTTTTGAATTCAAGAGAAAAGAACTGATTATCATTAAAATTAGACAAAACCTTTGTTCCCAAAGCCTTGGGATTGTACCTTTGCAACCTTGGTAAAAACCAAAAAAATAATAAAGAGACAAAATGATCGAAGATAAAAACCCACAACGTACCAGTATAGCGCAATTAGGCGAGTTTGGTTTAATAGAACATTTAACCAAAAATTTTGATGTTACTCAGGAGTCAACTTTAAAAAGTATAGGTGATGATGCTGCTGTTCTTGATTTTAAAGATAAAAAAGTAGTTATTTCGACTGATTTATTGATCGAAGGCGTACATTTTGATTTGGCTTACATGCCATTAAAACATTTAGGATACAAATCAGTAGTGGTAAATCTATCTGATATTTGTGCCATGAATGCAAGACCAACTCAAATTACGGTTTCTGTGGCCGTTTCTAATCGTTTTCCACTAGAAGCCTTAGAAGAATTATTTGAAGGCATCACACACGCTGCAAAAGAATATAAAGTGGATGTTATAGGCGGAGACACAACCTCATCGCAAAAAGGATTAATTATAAGCATTACCGCTATTGGTGAAGCCAATGAAGAAGAGATCGTTTACAGAAACGGAGCCAAACAAACCGATTTGCTTGTAGTTACCGGAGATATTGGTGCTGCCTACATGGGATTGCAGGTATTAGAACGTGAAAAACAAGTTTTTCAGGTAAACCCAAATAGCCAGCCTGATTTAGACATGTACAGTTATTTAATTGAACGTCAATTAAAACCGGAAGCTCGAAAAGATGTTCGTACTTTATTGCATGCTCTTGAAATAAAACCAACTTCGATGATAGATATTTCAGACGGATTATCTTCAGAAATTATTCATTTGTGCAAACAATCGAAAGTGGGTTGTAATTTATATGAAGATAAATTGCCGTTAGATCCTCAGTTTATTTCGACTTGTGAAGAGTTTAATATCGACAGTACAACAGTTGCTATCAATGGTGGAGAAGATTACGAATTATTATTTACAATTGACATTAACGACTTCGACAAAATAAAAGGAAATCCAAACTTTTCTATTATTGGCCACATGGCAGATGAAAGCGAAGGAATAAATTTAGTTACACGTGCAAATACTCAAATTCCTTTAAAAGCCCGTGGTTGGGATGCATTGAGTGAATAAATTTTAAAAAAATCAAATAAAAAAATTCCAAATTCCAATGCTGTTCATGCTGTTGGAATTTGGAATTTTTTATTTGGAATTTCATTTTAAAAAAGCCCTTTACTCTTAGCTTCTTTTATTAATTCTTCGTCTGAACCAGACTTTATTTTAAGCAATTCTTTTAAATTTACTTTTCGCTTTTCAATGGCATTCAAAGAAATTGGGATGTAATGCGGCATTTCAGCAACTGGAGTTTTCTTTGATAAATGAAACAGAATCTGCTTATCAAACTCATCAATCTCTATTGAATTATGGGTAGACTGATTCACCATTTTAACCACCGACTGACTATAATATTTTTCATTCTTCATGACTTTATCAAAAGCAAAAAGCAGTTCATCAAAAGTAAGATCATTTTTAATTACCAACCCGCTTGGATTTATTGTTCTGATAATCGTCTTGATTTTTAGCAATTCGGTATACATCGTTAGCAAAATAATTTTGCAATGAGGCATTTTTTTCATGATCAATTTGGCCAGATCTTCGCCTGAAAAAAGATCTTTTTCTTCATACGCCGGCATACTTATATCTAAAAAAGCCACCTCGAAATCTGGTGTTGCCTCATCTTCAATCAAATCATAAGCTGACCTGCAGTCATAAGCCTGAGAAATAGCAAAATCATATTCCTTGGGATTATAACGTGTAATTGCGTTTTTATATCCTTCAATTATAAAAGGATGATCATCAACAATTAAAATATTTCGGCTGATTATAGGCGAAATTGGTGTTGTTAGGTTAAATGTCATTCTTTTTCAGGTTTAGTTTTTGGTCTATTGGGACTTTGATTAGGAGAATGGTTCCTTCTCCTTTGGCAGATTTTATAGTAACTGTACCCTTACACTCTTTTGCACGGTATTGAATATTATGCAATCCTATTCCGTTTTTCGCTCTTTTGGTATTAAAACCTTTTCCGTCATCTGAAATTGATAAAATCAAATAATTGATCTCACTTTTAAAATCTATTGTAATTGTATTAGCATCAGCATATTTATTACAATTTTGTAAGGCCTCCTGAACAATTCTGTACAAGTTAATCTTGACAACATTGCTAACTAATTCCCACTTAATATGCGGGTCAAAAGAAGTTATTAAGTTAGAATCGTAGGTGTTTTGTTGATTTTCAAACAATTTGTTTAAAATTGCAATAAAATTATTAATTAATTCTGATTTTTCCCTATTTAAATCATGAGAAATTTCACGAATGTCTTCTTCTATATGTTTTAGCTCCGTTAAATACTTTTTTCTTTTCTGAGCCGCGTTTGCCTGATCCATATTTTCCATGCTATCAAGACTGTCCATACTAATTCTCACACCAAACATCCGTCCCAAAACACCATCATGCAATTCTTGTGCAACCCGCTTCTTTTCCTTAATACGGGTCATCTCAATATCATTTTGCTGCGAAATCATCAAATTATAAATATTTTCATTTGCAATTTGCTGCTCTTGCTTAAAAAGCAACTCCCTGTGTTTTGCTTGTTGCGTTTTATAAACATAGAAAAATAGACCTAACAAGGTACAGATACTAAAAACATACACCAAAGCTCTGTTTTTCTCTTGTAGATTCGAATTTTGATCTTTTATTTCATTGGTTTCATATTCGATTCGGGTAAACTTGTCTCCCATTTGGCGTTCTCCTTTCTGGAGACTGTCATTAATACGAATATATTCCTCAGAATAGAGAGATGCTTTTTTTGGATCAATCAGAGCCAGCTGTTTCAATGACTGCAAAACGTTTCTCGAATTACTCATTTTTTTTGATTCCCGAAGAGATTCGACAGAAAATTTCATTGCCTTAGCCGTATCTTTATTAAAAGCATAGAATTCCGAAAGATGAAGTTTATTAGAAATCAATCCAGAAGTAAGTTTTAGACTGTCTCTAAATTTAAGCGATCTGTAAAACATGTCCGGAAGATCTTTTTTTTCTAAGAGCTTGAATTTGGCGTATGCCAAATTATCAATCAGCATGGCATATAAAGAGGGTTTATCCGTTTTTAAATTCTTCTCTTTTAAAGCTTTTTCATAAAAATCCTTGGCTCTTTTGTAGTTTTTAATACTATTATACACATAGCCAATATTATTTAATGAAGTTGCTTTTGATTGAAATTCAGCAGGTATTACTTTACTGTCAACACTTGAAAGTGCTTTATTATGAAATTCCAACGCTTTATCATATTCCTCCAAATCGTTATAAATCGCACCCAGCAAATTATAGGATTCGTAAACAATTTCAGCATTTTTCTGGGTATCTAAAACTTTTAGCACATTAAAAACGGCTTTTTCGCTTCCTAAAAGATCCCCTTCTGCATATTGCAGATACGCCTTACTTAAGCGCGTTGTCGCCAGGTTTGAATTATCTTTCAACTGAAAATAAATTTTTTCAGCTTTAAAGTAAAACATATAGGCGCTGTCAGAAATTGCACGAGTACTGTAATAATCGCCCAGATACGTATATGATTTTGCAATAAAAACAGAATCTTTGGCTGCCTGCGCTCTGTTTAGAACTACAAGAACCGTTCTTTTAAAGCTATTCCAGTGGTTATTATTATAAAACCGGTTCGCAACTTTAAAAAAATTGACCCGGTTTAAAGAATCATTAGTCTGATTCGATACTAATTCATAAGCCCTTTCACTGTATTTGATTTTATATTCCAGAGGCAGCTTATCATCTTCGGCTAATGACAGATAAATTTTAAGACTATCCTGTCCGGATGAAGAGTCATCATTCTTGTTTATTTTCTCAGTGCAACTAAGAAAAGACAGTAGCGAAAAAAACAATATGAAGTAATTTTTTCTCAATGATGTTTTACAATTTTACCAAAAATAGCAAAACTATTGACACAAAAAAAGGTTGCCAATAGATTGACAACCTTTTTGTTTATAATGTAAAAATTTATTACAAGTCTAATTTTTTATTTCCTCTAACGATACTTCCGTTAATGTCTAATTTTGCTGTTACTCCGTGAAAATCACGTTTTTTGTTTCCTCCAACAATACTTCCATCAGGTGGAATAATACTTTCTTGAGCTATAGTAGTTTTATTATTCTGAACTGAAGCATCTTCGTTTATAGTTAAAGATTGAGGTGCAAATGAAGTTGCTACCATTGCTAAAGAAAATAATCCGAATGTTAAAGCTGTCTTTTTCATAATCTTGAGGTATTTTGTTTTGATTTTTGTTTTTGGGAGTCGAATGCTTTTCGCTATTCGATGATGTAAAACTAGGTATGGAATCAAAAAAAATGTATACGAAAAATGGAGTTTATGGTAGAACATGCCCAAATGATAGTCAATGAGCGTTAATTCAATGTAATTGTCTAATTTTTAGACCTCTAAGTAGTTACCTGCTGAAAAATTGGCAATAATTAGATCGACATTTGATTTATAGGTCTTCGAAAACGGAAGCTTTTTAGGTGAGTTTTTTATATAACAAACTGAGTTTCCGTTATGAATCCTTGCAATGTAATTTTGATTTATGATATAACTGTTATGAATTCGAATAAACGGATGAGATAAAATACTCTCAAAATGCTTTAATGTTTTAAAGGCTGTTATCATTTCGCCTGTACTAAGATAAATATCTGTCGAATTATTATCGGCTTGAAAATAGGCGATGTCGACCGCATTTAGATAACGATAGTCGCCATATGATTTAATACAAATAATTAAAGGTTTTTCGACAATTTGTGCGACATGTGACACTTCTGAATGAGGAGTTGCAACAGAAACAGCTTCGTTTATTATGTCTACAGTATTAGTCTCCAAAAATATCTTTTCTAATTTCAAAGTCGCTTTAAGTAAATCAATATGTGCGAGAGGTTTTAGTAAATAATCAAAAGCACCATATTGAATGGCATCAAAAGCCAATGCTTTTTTTGTAGTTGTAACAATTATTTTAGGTATTGCAGCCAAATATCGATGTAATTCATTAATAAAGGCAAGCGATAAATTACTTGACAAGTCTTCCGGATCGATTTCTAAAAAAACAAAAGAAGGTTTGTGCTCTAAAACCAAATGCAAACCATCTTGGTAATTTGTAGCCGATGCAACAAAAATTAATTCTGAGAAACCTTCCGCAGTTGTTTTGGTTCTCATAATACTTTCAGCATCATCATCAATTATTATATAGGAATACTTTTTCAAGTTTAGCTTTTATGTTTTATGCCCAATTAAATTTACATATTTCTATTTTCTAAACATTTCATTGTTAACACATTGCAGCAAAATGTTAATACATAAGGATGAAATGCAAAATAAATCGACGAAATGCACTTTTCAAAAGTAAAAAAATCCCAAACTCCACCTAAGGAATTTGGGATTTATATGATAAAATTTAAAAAAATTACATTTTCATCAACCAGTTTTTCATCGAAACCTCGTCTTCAATAATAGCTCTTAATTCGCTAATTTTTACACGATCTTGTTTCATTGTATCTCTATGACGAATGGTTACTGTTTCATCTTCGATTGTTTGATGATCTACTGTGATACAAAACGGAGTTCCAAGAGCATCCTGTCTTCTGTAACGACGTCCAACAGCATCTTTTTCATCATACGCTACATTGAAATCCCATTTTAAATCATCGATGATTTTTTTAGCGATATCTGGCAAACCGTCTTTCTTAACTAGTGGTAAAACGGCTGCTTTTGTTGGCGCTAAAACAGCTGGTAATTTCAATACTGTTCTTGTAGAGCCATCTTCAAGAGTTTCTTCCTGCAATGATGTTGCAAAAACTGCCAAGAACATACGATCTAAACCTACAGAGGTCTCTACAACGTAAGGAACGTAATTTTCATTCAATTCCGGATCAAAATATTGTAGTTTTCTACCAGAATATTGTTCGTGTGCTTTTAAGTCAAAATCGGTACGAGAGTGAATTCCTTCTAATTCTTTAAATCCGAATGGGAAGTTGAATTCAATATCCGCAGCAGCGTTTGCATAATGCGCTAATTTTTCGTGATCATGAAAACGATAATTTTCTTTTCCTAATCCTAAGGACAAGTGCCATTTTAAACGTGTTTCTTTCCAGTGGTGGTACCATTGCATTTCTTCACCCGGACGCACGAAAAACTGCATTTCCATTTGTTCAAATTCACGCATACGGAAAATGAATTGTCTTGCAACAATTTCGTTTCTAAAAGCCTTACCCGTTTGAGCAATTCCAAAAGGAACTTTCATACGGCCTGATTTCTGAACATTCAGAAAATTCACAAAAATACCCTGAGCTGTCTCCGGACGTAAATATAAATCCATTGCAGAATCTGCAGAAGCACCTAATTTTGTTCCGAACATTAAGTTGAATTGCTTTACATCTGTCCAGTTTTTTGAACCTGTTTCAGGATCAGCAATTTCTAATTCTTCGATTAAAGCTTTTACATCCTGAAGATTATCTGTCATTCCTTTTGCAAGCCTTGATAAAATTTCTTTGTATTTCGAAAGGTATTCTACAACGCGGGTATTTGTGGTAACAAATTCTTCTTCATTAAAAGCATCACCAAAACGAGCTCTTGCTTTTTCAATTTCTTTTTGAGCTTTTTGATTGATCTTTTCAGCGAAATCTTCCACTAAAACATCGGCTCTATATCTTTTTTTCGAATCTTTATTATCAATTAACGGATCATTGAAAGCATCAACGTGGCCTGAAGCTTTCCAGGTTGTTGGATGCATTAATATTGCAGCATCTAAACCGACAATATTATCATTCATCTGAACCATTGATTTCCACCAATATTCACGGATATTCTTTTTTAACTCGACACCATTTTGTGCATAATCATACACTGCACTCAATCCATCGTATACTTCGCTAGAGGGAAAAATAAATCCGTACTCTTTTGCGTGCGAAACCACATTCTTAAATATATCTTCTTGTTTTGCCATAGTGATGCAAAAATATAAAAAGTACGTTTAAAAAAAAGAAAAAATATAAAGATTGAAGGATTGATTTCGTTATTTTTGTAACCAAATTCCTTCTATTTGTGATTAATTATCTTCTTAACCTGTTTTTCCCTAAAGTTTGTGCCGCCTGCCACACTCTTTTAATGTCAAATGAATCTGTAATCTGTACATATTGCCGACACGAAATGCCTCTCACTCAATATCATTTGGATACCAAAAATGAAGCTGTAAAGAAATTCTACGGCAAAATTGACATTCAACATGCTTCTGCCTTTTTATATTTCAATAAAAGAGGAATTGTCCAAGAACTCATTCACAACTTAAAATACAAAGGTCATGAAGAAATTGGTTTTATTTTAGGAAACTGGTATGTAGAAGATTTAAAAGACCTGAATTTAGAAATTCCTTTTGATGTTGTGATTCCGGTTCCGCTCCATAAAAGAAAATTTAAGGAACGCGGTTATAATCAGGTAACCACTTTTGGAAAAGCTTTGGCCGCAGGCTTAAAGATAACTTTTGATGATGCTGTTTTATATCGAAAGAAATACTCCAAAACGCAATCAAAAAAGAATCTATTAGGAAGATCTGAAAACATCGAAAATATATTCGACGTTCATATTTCCGAAGAAAATCAAAACAAACATTTTCTAATTGTCGACGACGTACTCACAACCGGCGCTACGCTAGAAGCCTGTTCAAGGGCGTTATTAAAAATTCCTGGAGCAAAAATTAGCATTGTTTGTATGGCGATGGCGAACTCTTAAAATTAAAATTCCAATAAAAAAATTCCAAATTCCAATCTTTGTCTAGAAAACAATTTACTTTAAAAGTAAAAAAGACAACGGATTGGAATTTGGAATTAAGAAATTGGGGGTTTAATTGACTACAATTTTCTTAACGGTTCTTCTGTCTCCATCAACAACTGTTACCAGATAGATTCCGGCAGAAACATTTTGCAATTGAATGTTTTGATTAAAGTCTGTTGTACTTTCAAAGGTGTTTTCATAAACTTTCTTACCCAAAATATCATGTACAAAAACAATTACTCCATTATTTGATTGACTTTCAAATTGAATAGTAAAACTTCCTTTGTTGGGATTTGGAGATAATACAAAATCGATATTTTCAAAATCAGGCGTTCCCAAGGTATATGTTTGTCCACAAATGTTTATGGAAGCTGAATTTACCGTTCCGAACATTCCCGTGACAGCATCACGAACTCTTAAAGTCCAGGTTCCCGCAGGGTTTTGGCCATTAAAAGCACTTAACAAATCAACTGGTAAAACGATTTGCTCTGTTGTTCTATTACAATCTAAGGCATTACCGGAATCATCAAATTGCATAGCTAAAGTTGAATTTGTTGATGCACAGTCTTTATTAAACAGTCTCACCACGGTTCCCTGTGGATTTACAATTTGGATTTCAATGTCAGAAAACCTTGTGTGTGTTACATTAACCGAAACATTTACATCTGAAACCGTTGCTGTAGTTGCCGGAATCATAATGGTTTTTGTAACAAATGTTGTGGTGTTTGGAATAGAAAAGGAACTTCCGAAACTATATGAATCACAGGTTGTTGCTGAAGTATATCCTACTGCAAATGGTTTAAGGTTTAATGCATAATAAATATTGCCAGTTGGTTCAATCAGGATTCTGCAATTCTTAGAAGAAGGAACACTTGTCGGAAGCGTGATCACTTCAGAACCATCATTTGGTGTATTTGATGCCAGAACTATTGGAAAACTCAAACCACCATCTGTAGATAATTTGATATTAACTGCCGATGAACCTTCAAGTGTATTAGTATTATTAACGTTCCATGTTACCGTTTCACTCAATCCCTGCCACCAGCTTACATCATCATTTATGTGCGATGTTACTTCAAATGGGCCGGCAAAAGAAGCAACAGTTACAATCATCTCATCTGTATTTGTCTGGGCTTTTCCTGAAGCTGCATTGTCTCTTGCCGTTAATGTAAAATGCAATGTCCTGGCTATAGAAGAAACCGATTCCCATTTTGTAGTTAATTGATTCTGAATAACAGAATTTAGCGCCGGCATATAGCGAATTGGGCTTGAATTAGGAATTACCGATCTAAACAAAGGTCCGTCTGGCTTTGTAGGATAGGCAATACTATTTCCTCCTGAAGTTGTTGTGGCACTATCGTATTGTTCCCAATTATAAGTTATCGAATCACCTTCAGGATCAGAGCCTGACCCTTTTAATACAAAAGCTGTACTTATTGGTATCGTGTAATCTTTGCCTGCATCAACTGTAGGTGGGTTATTTATTGTTGCTGTATTTACCGGACAAGTCTTTGAAGCAAGATTATCTTGAATTTGAATTATACTGGCATAAGCAAAATAATCATCTGAATTATTCTGAACATTATAATCTGTTATTCCTGCGTATCCCATAATAGTTGATCCGCTTCCCGGCTCAACGTGAGTACCAGATCCCTCAATTTCTTCAGAAGAAAAAGTATGTGTCGCACCTAATTGATGCCCCATCTCATGGGCAACAAAATCAATATCAAATGTATCGCCCTCAGGCCTTTCATTGGAAGGCGAGGTATAACCACTCCCTTTTCCTAAAGGGTTGTTAGTTGTTGGATTTGTACAAACACAACCTATACAGCCAGCGTTTCCGCCATTACCCGAAGCACCAAATAAATGCCCAATATCATAATTAGCATTTCCAATTACAGCAGTTAAATTCTCCTGTAAATCTGTATTCCACTCACCGTCTGCTCCTTCTTCTGCATCTGCATAGGGATCTGTTGTTGCATCTGTATAGATCAAAGCATCTGTATTAGCAATTAACACCAGCTTTACTGCCAGGTCTTTATTAAAAATACCGTTTACTCTTGTAAGCGTTGCATTCATTCCTACTAATGCACCTGCTTTTGTACCACCAAAATAAGCAGTATATTCTCCTGTACAGGATAATGCAAGACGCATTGTTTTAAAAACTTTAGTATTCGATGCTACTTTGGCAGTTTTCGCTGTCGCATTAGTATTTGAAACGTCATTGTTTGTCTTGCAAATCAACTTTTTAGAACCCGATTCGTTTTTTGCAAATAGAACATATTCTGTTTTGTCGTCAGGATTAACTTCAATAAATTCAGTTAATTTATCAGCACGAAAAACCATAGTTTGGATTCCCAATGGCGAAACACTAAAATGTATTTTTGCCGATTTATCATCTAAACCATTTCCTTCATAAGCCCTTATTTCAGGATACTTCGCTTGTAATTCTGGCTCAAAATTAGATGATTCCCAAACTGTAAAGCGTTCTAAAACACCATCCGCATTTGGAATTGTAATTTCAGAATTAATCGCTTTCGATGTCTTTCCGGTTGTTGCAGCAAGTTTGCTTTTTAAGAAATCCGAATTCAGTCTGTAATATAATCTTCCGGAATTTGATGAACTTGCCCTCTTAGTTAAAGCAGAATTTGAGGTTGTTCTTTGCCATAAGTCATCATTTTGAGCGTGAATTTCAACACAGCAAAAAATAACAAATAAAAAAAGTAGTAGTTTTTTCATACTCAACGGTATTTGAAAAATCAAAATTAAGAGAATTAAATCAAATTCTTACATATAAACGACATTTAATCCTTTTTAGTCGACCAGTTGACCGTTATTCACAAAAAGTAGTCAAATCTCTTCAAAAAATCAATCGGGGGTAGTGTAAAATTTCAAATAGATAGTATAAATTTGCACCATCTTAAATTATTTGTTTTGAAGCTCTTTCATTCTATAAACGATTTCCATTCAACCAAGAAAACTATTTTAACTCTTGGTACCTTTGATGGCGTACATATTGGTCATAAAAAAATATTGGAAAGAATCACTCAGAACACTGAAAACGGAAAATACGAGAGTCTGGTTCTTACATTTTTTCCGCATCCCAGAATGGTTTTACAAGAGAAATCAGAAATTAAACTCTTAAACACGATTGCTGAAAAAACAAAACTTTTAGAACAAACAGGCATTGAAAATTTAGTAATTCATCCTTTTAATGAAAGTTTTTCAAGATTAACTGCCGAAGAATTTGTGCATTCTATTTTAGTAGATCAATTTCATATTCAGAAAATAATTATTGGACATGATCACCGTTTTGGAAGAAACAGAACGGCTAATATTGATGACCTTATTGCTTTTGGAGCCGAATATGGTTTTGAAGTTGAACAAATTTCAGCACAGGAAATTCAGGATGTTTCTGTAAGCTCTACCAAAATCAGAAAAGCTTTAAACGAAGGAAACATGGATTTGGCCAATGATTACCTTGGTTATTCTTACTTTTTATCAGGTGAAGTTGTAAAAGGAAAACAATTAGGACGAACCATTGGTTTCCCGACAGCCAACATTAAAATTGAAGAAGATTATAAATTAATTCCAAAGAATGGGGTTTATGTTGCAAAAGCCTTAATTGGTGGAAAAGAAGTTTTTGGAATGATGAATATTGGTTTTAATCCGACAGTGAACGGTGAAAAACAAACAATCGAGGTGAATCTTTTTGATTTTGATGCTGACATTTACGGCGAAAAAATTGAAGTTTCATTACTACACTATCTTCGTGACGAACAAAAATTTGGCTCAGTTGATTTACTAAAAGCGCAATTAAATCAAGATAAAATTGATGCTTTAGCTTTTGTTTCTCAACTTTAGAAAGCTTTCAAACATACTTTTCACCAAATTTAAATCATCGTAGTTATTTTTTTAGTAAATTTGATATACAACTCTGTTTGTCAATCATTTACTATTAACTTCTTTAAAAATAACCACTATGAAATTACCTAAAGAAATAACCAACGGTTTTTTAATTTTCCTCGGAATAGGAATTTATTTTTTATTGATGAATCTATTAGGGCTTGCAGATTTGTTTTATCTGCGTACACTAAATGTATTCTTTATATTTTATGGTGTTAACAGAACAATGCAAATGAATCTTCGCGAGGGCGAAACCAACTTTGTGTCTAATGCAGTGTCAGCAATGACAACTTCTGTAGTTGGTGTGTGCATGAGCGTCTTCGGATTACTAGTTTACAGTTATGCAAGAGGTGGAGACGCCTATGTGCAAAGTTTATCAGAAACATTTATGTTTGGAGGAAATCCTTCTGTACCAACTTATTGCATTTGTTTGCTTTTTGAAGGAGTCGCATCGTCCGTAATTGTGACTTTAATGATGATGTTATATTGGAATAACAAATATGCAGCCGATTAATTTTTATTAAATAAATCTCTCATTTAAGCACTCTAAAATCATGAAAAAGTATAATTCTATGATTTTAGAGTGTTTCTTTTTTGAAAATAGCTGTCAAATATTCATTTACAGAAATACACATTGGTTGATTAGAACAATTTAACTACTTTTGAAGCATCAAAAAAATGTATCGATGAGCATTACAAAACACAATTGGACAAAAGACGAAATAATCGCCATATATAACAAACCTATGATGGACCTGCTATATGAAGCAGCCACAATTCATAGAACAAAACACGATCCGAACGTAGTTCAGGTATCTACATTACTATCTATTAAAACCGGAGGCTGTCCTGAAGATTGTGGCTATTGCCCGCAAGCTGCACGTTACAACACTGGCGTTGAAGGAAATGACTTAATGAGTGTTAGTCAGGTAAAAGCTCAGGCTTTGCGTGCTAAATCAAGCGGATCTTCTCGTGTTTGTATGGGAGCAGCCTGGAGGAACGTAAAAGATGGCGAAGAATTTGATCAGGTTTTAGAAATGGTTCGTACTATTAATAAACTTGATATGGAGGTTTGTTGTACACTTGGTATGATTACTGAAAACCAGGCACAACGTTTGGCAGAAGCAGGATTATACGCTTACAACCACAATTTAGATACTTCTGAAGAATATTATAAAGATGTAATTTCTACTCGTGGTTTTGAAGACCGTTTACAAACTATCGAAAATGTTCGTAAAACGAATGTTACGGTTTGTAGTGGCGGAATTATTGGAATGGGAGAAAGTGTTGAAGACAGAGCCGGAATGCTTGTTGCCCTTTCTACTTTAAATCCACAACCGGAATCAGTGCCAATTAATGCTTTAGTTGCCGTTGAAGGAACTCCGATGGAAGAAGAAAAACCAGTTGAGATCTGGGAAATGATTCGTATGGTAGCCACTACCAGAATTGTTATGCCGGATACACAAGTTCGTTTATCTGCCGGAAGAACTAACATGAGTCGTGAAGGACAAGCAATGTGTTTCTTTGCTGGTGCAAATTCTATTTTTGCAGGAGATAAATTGCTTACTACTCCAAATCCGGATGTACACGGAGACATGAAAATGTTTGAGATGCTAGGATTGATTCCACAAAAACCATTCGTTAAAGTTTCGCAGCCTCAAACAGTTGAAGCTGAAGATTCTCAGTTCGCGCCATTAGGCGAAAAACCTAAATGGTCAAGACCTGGACATACAATTGAAAGAAATCTTGAAGCTTCGATCAAATCAAAAATTTAAGCTAAAGAGTTAATAAATCTCAATAAATATTTTTAAATTGCTTCTTGACTTAGTGTCAGAAGCAATTTTTTTATTTATCAAAGATGAAGTTAAAACAAATCGAAAGGGTAAAAAAAATCTCAAAATCTGATTTTATTTCCCAATATGTCAAAAAACAAATTCCCGTTGTTATTGAAGAACTGACCGAAGACTGGCCAGCATATCATAAATGGAAATTATCCTATATTAATGAAATCGCCGGTGACATTACCGTTCCTCTATACGATGATCGACCTGTAAATCATGAGGATGGCTTTAACGAAGCACATACTAAAATGAAAATGAGCGATTACATCACTCTTTTACAATCTAAACCTACTAACTATCGTATTTTCCTTTATAATTTAATGAAGGAAGTCCCAGTATTGAAAAACGACTTTTTATGGCCTGATATTGGTTTGAAACTTGTGAAGCAAATGCCGATGCTGTTTTTTGGCGGAGAAAACTCAAAGGTCTTTATGCACTTTGATATTGATTACTCGAATATTCTGCATTTTCATTTTCATGGCGAAAAACAATGTATGATCTTTCCTCCTGATCAGTCAAAATACATGTATAAAGTGCCCCATGCATTGATTTCGAGAGAAGATATTGATTTTGATGATCCGGATTATGAAAAATTTCCTGCCTTAAAAAATGCCGAAGGCTATATTACCAATCTTAAACATGGTGAGATGTTATATATGCCCGAAGGATATTGGCATTATATGAAATATTTGACTCCGGGATTCTCTATGAGTTTACGTGCTTTTCCAAAAAACATTACCAATTTATCCAAGGCCGCCTATAATGTTTTCATTATGCGTTATTTTGATATTATGATGAGAAGGTTTAAAGGCCAAAAATGGATTGATTATAAAAATCAAAAAGCGATTGAAAATACCAATGAGAATTTAGCAAAATCTGCATAATAGAATTAAAAAAGCGGTTGAAACTAAAATTTCAACCGTTTTTTTATTTATTGAACTACTATTAAAAAACCACTTTTTTCAAAGTACTATATCCATTTTCTAATGTCGTTTTTACTAGCAAAACCTGGCTACCAGCTTGCAAACTGGTTATTTGCAATTCTGTTGCATTAACTTTTAATTTGTTGTAAAGAAGCCTTCCGGTAATATCAAATACCGCAACCTCACTAATATTTTCCTTAGCTGATGTCACTTTGATACTATTCTCTTTTACGGAAACAAAAATTGTTTCTTCTGTATTTTCAACATCAACTGTCCCCAAAGATTTATTGGTGTAATGTAATACAAAACGATCATCAAAAGTTCCTGTAGCCGTATTAAAATTGTAGTTACTAGTTTTTAAATTATGCATTTTTTGGGCTAGTTTATCTTCTAAATAAATATCATGGGTACTCAAATCACCGGTAGTGTCATCGATAGAAATTGTAAACTCGCCCTCAATTATAGATCTATAACCCAAAGGAACAACATCAGTTTCAAGAAAAGGAAGACTGCGCCCCTGAATTACTAATTTCAGCATTTCGTTAATGCTGTAAAAATCCAGATATTTATTAGCGTCCATCGTAAGTCCGTCATAATTATTATCCCAGGAATTGGTTGCTCCTTCCACATAGCCAATTAATATTTGCTTAAAGGCTCCTTGTGTATTCGTAAAATTGAGCCAAACCCTGTGACCGGTATCATTCTTTTTTTTGACAGCACTACTTTTAAAAAACTGATCGTTAAGACCCGGAACCCGCATTGAATTCGTAAACACTGCATTTAAAGCTGTTTTTGATTTGACAAAAAAGGATTGCCCCGCCGCAATATATCCCTCTAGAGCCCTTTGATTTCCAGGCGATATTGCTCCATCACCTTGCATTGCTCCAACAGTAATACTTCCCGATAAATTATATATAGCATAATCATTCGTGTCGTAGTAGTATTTGTGATCCCCACCAGCTTCCTTACTTGGAGAAGTGTTATGTGTCCAAAAATATAAGGTTCCGTACAAATTTGCTGTATTATCAACTATAAACTGATCTGCATATATTGCTGAAGGGTAAGGATTTCCAAGTAAGTATGATTTTTCGGCAGCAGGTAACGATATAGATATCGTGCCGTTATTAGGTGTACCGATAAAACTCCCACTAAAAACAGATGGATTATTTATGTCATAATTTTGCGGAGCTCTTATAATGTAACCTCTTCCTGCTTCCATTTCTTCAGCACCGTTATAAATTACAATCCAACCTGTTAGCGGATCGTATTTATAATATTTATCAGCAAGTGTATTAGGCGATAAATCATTTAATTTAAAAACTGGATTACGTGTAACAGGAGAAGACCACATAGTAAAATCATAGCGTCGTACAGGTGATGTATCTCGTTTATAGATAATGTTTCCAATATTGACATTCTCATTAATTTGCAATAAACTTGCGTTATTTTCAAATGTTAATGTTCCTCCATTATTATTTACAGCATTTGCAATTGTCAGGGTATACCCGGAATTAACCACAACACTTACACCTGAATCTATAATTAAAGAACATCCACTTAGATTGTCACTGATTTCATAGTCGCCTGAGAATTGCACAACATTTGTATTATTTTTTGGTTCACTACCTTCTGACCAATTACTCCCATTCCAGGTATTTACAACTGAAGGTTTAATTTCAACACTGGAAGTGGGCAATGAGGGACAAGCCGTAGCATCCTGTATGGTAAAAAGATAGTTGCCAGGTACCAAATCAGGAACTGTAAAACTAGTTCCTGTACCATTATAAATTTTATTAACTGCTCCGGTTTGGATAATTGTCCATGACCCGGGTGAGAGTAATCCAGTTAAGGGTACGCTTCCTGTTGAAATGAGACAGTTAGGCTGAATAATAGTTCCTACTATTGGCGTAGATGATTGTGCATTAACTGTTATGGTTGTCAAAGGAGACGTGAACGCTGTATTTCGTGTACAATTATTGGCATCTGTAACAGAAACCAGTGAATAGTTCACGGAACTATTTACCGGCGATGTAAAAGCTGCAAAATCTATCCCACTACTTATGTTTGTCACTGTGCGGTCTGCCCCTCCATTTTCTTTATACACTATTGTATAAGGTCCTGTACCAGAGGTAGCTGTAAAGCGCAGCTGCGGCGATCCGCCAGCGCAAAATGTCCCATTGCCCGTTAAACTTCCCTGAGGTAATGGATTAACAACTACGGTTGTTTCAACAGAACGTTCAACAGCACATCCTCCACTTTGAACCACTGCTCTAAATCTGGTAGTTTCTGTTAATGGCATCGATACGTAACTCGTTGTTGCTGTATTTGTTATAGGAACCCATGTAGTAAAAGGACTTACTGAGGATTCCCAATTCAAAACCGACCCAGTATGATCGGTCAATGAAAGTGTACCGCTAGTAGCACCATTACAAATAGCTGTTCCGCCAGCTACCGTACCACCAGCTGTAACCGCGGAAGTAATGATACTGGCCACATTATTAGAAGTTAACTCCTTAAAACAAGCACCTGAGCTTAATTTTTTAATTGTGATATCTCTTGTACCCACAGCAGTAAAACCTGTCAGCGTAAAATCGCCCACTCCTGCTGTTGTAACGGTCATGGCAATAGACAAATCATTTTGAGGCGGATTCGTAAGACTATAAGTTACGGTATAATCACCAACTGGCAAAGAATCTGCACTTCCTAGTAAAGTTATTTTAGAAGATCCGGATGAAGCACAAACACTTTCAGCCGTAACGGATGTAATACTATAAGTTGGACAAGTATAACTTACAATAACCTGCCCTGCAGCACCGGCTCCCCCTATTTTAGCACCGCCTATAGCATCAATTGCACCGCTTCCACCTCCACCAGGTGCGCTTCCTGAATTACCTGCCCTACTAGTTGATAATACTAGGGTCCCCATAAGGCTTGCACCTCCATTTCCGCCACCAGGAATACCCCCTTTCCCTCCAGCTCCAGACTTAAGTCCTAAAGATAGTACTGCAGTACTACCTATTTCGCCAGTACTACCATCAACCGCTGTACCAGAGCAAGCCGAAGCCTGACCACCAAGACCGCCTGTAGGAACTTGTCCATTATAATTCGCACCACCTCCTTGTCCCCCAACGGCTTTTATAAAATTTTCAAAACCTGATATAGTTGATGTCTCCCCTACAGTACCCGTAACATTACTTGATCCAGCGACTTGACGAGCCACAATTACATTTAAAGTTACTCCTGGTATAACGGTAATTTCAGCCGTTGCATAAGCCCCACCTCCACCACCTGCTCCACCGCGACCAGTAACAACACCAAGTAAATCTGTGGCACCAGAAGCGCCACCACCGGCACCGCCACCACCCCAGGCCTGCACAGTCATCTTAGTTATTCCGGCTGGAACAACTAAAGATCCATTAAGATCAAAAGTATGTGGGGGCGGTTGTGCCCATAAAGAAAGAGAGATTAAACATAAGAAGGATGCCAGTCGTAGTTTTGTAAACAAAACGAGATTTCTTTTCTGCTTCCTGCTAAAACTAGATGATATTAAAAACCGAAAAAAAATCAATACTAGGAGTAAATATTCTTTCATACTGTGGCATTTTAATAATTAAAAAATCAGATTCAAACTCAATGAAAATCATTTCAAAATTTTTAAATACCCCATTTTGAACAGAATGTAAACAAGCTCTTCAAGCACATACAACACACGAAGAGAATCTAAATTTCTTCTGTCATTAAACGCGGTATTCAAATTAACAATCTGTATTTTAGGCGGGTAAAAAACTAAAATCTCTATTTAGTTTTTAATGTAAAAGATGTAAAAAGATGCAGTATAACGGGCTTTTATGTGTTTTATCGAAAGAAAACAACAACAAGGTACGATTTTATTTACAACCTCTCCAAATAATTTTACTGAAAAACAGCACTTTAACATTTTCAAATACGAACTGGTGATAAAAAAATAGTTATTAGACATAAAAAAAACCCATTCCTTTTATAGAATGGGTTTTCACTTTTTTTATTTTTAGTGTCTAGAAAACGATCTTGATTGTAGATGCTACATCATTTTCAAGCGATACTTTTATTAATAGTACTTGACTTCCAGACTGGATATTGGCTATCTGTAACTCTGTAGAATCTATCTTATCTTTACTGTAGATAACTTTTCCTGTAAGATCAAAAATAGTTATTACATTAATTATTTCTTTCGTTGATGTCACTTTGATAACTTTATCTTTTGTTGAAACCAAAACAGCTTGTTCCGAATCTTGAAATTCCTCATTTCCTAAAGTTTCACCAACATAACGCAAAACAAAACGATCGTTAAAAGTTCCAATAGTCGTTGTGAATTTATAATCACTACTTCTTAAATCATGAAGCATGTTATTTGCTTTATCTTCCAGATAAATAGGATGTGTATCTAAATCTCCACTAGCATGATCAATAGAAATCACAAACTCACCCGCAATTGTTGACTTATAGCCAAGCGGTACAATATCGGTCTCTTCAAAAGGCAAAGCGCGCCCCTGAACTATTAATTTTTGATCGGTATTAATGCTATAAAAATCAACATACTTATTTCCATTTATTGTAAGTCCGTCGTAATTATCGTCCCACGAATTTGTTGCTCCTTCAAGATAACCAACTAATAATTGTTTAAAAGCTCCTTCAGCATTACTCAAATTAAGCCAAACTTTATGTGACTCAGTGTTTTCCTTTTGAGTAGCAACCGATTTAAAGAACTGAGCATTACTACCACGAACCCGCATTGAATTGGTGAAAACCGCACTAAGATTCGTTTTTGATTTGGCAAAAAAGGATTGACCCGCTGCTATGTATCCTGATGGGGGATCTTGATTAGGACTAGTTGTGGCGCCCGCGCTAGAAAGATGTCCAACATCGACACTACCGGTTAAGTTATAAATCGCATAATCATCAGTTGTATACTGATAGGTCTTATCGCCGGGAAGAACTTTTGCCGGAGGAGTATTGTGGGTCCAAAAATATAATGTTCCATATACATTATTCTGGTTATCACGAATAAAATAATCAGCGTAGATTGCCGACGGATAAGGATTACCAAGCAAACTTGATCTTTCAGCCGCAATTAGAGGAACAGTAACTGGTCCATTATTAGGAACACCAGTAAAAGAGCCACTATACACTAAAGGCTGATATATATCCCAATATTGCGGTGCCCGAATAATATATCCAACCCCTTTTACCATCTCTGCTGCACCATTATAAATAATAATCCACCCCGTCGTTGGATTGTATTTATAGTATTTATCTCCTAAAGTATCTGGAGAAAGATCTTTTAACATAAAAGCAGGTGTGCGGGTAACTGGTGACGACCAACAGGTAAAATCATAACGACGAACCGGTGTTGTATTACGTTTGTAAATAATATTTCCAGTATTAGCGACATTGTTAAGCTGCACTAAACTTGCATTATTTTCAAATGTTAATTTCGCCCCTGCAGCAGACTCCACTACCAGCTGGTTTTCAACATACAATGTATGTCCAGCATTTATAGTTACCAATTTTCCGGCATTTACTTTGCAGGAACAACTTGCCAAATCACCTGTAGATTGATAATCAGCAGCAAATTCTATGCTTTCAGTCCCGTCGCTAGAAGGGTCACTACCTTTTGACCATCCAAAGGTGGGGCCGGAGCCGGGGCCTCGCCAGATATTTGTTTCTGCTGTTTTAACCACAACACCATTTATTGAAACCGGACAGTAATCTCCAAATTCTATAGAAAAATTATAGGTTCCTGGAATTAAATTTGAGATTGTATATGTAGTTGGATCTGCACCACCACCTCCAGTATATGTTTGTAACACGGTACCAGTCTGATGAATAACCCAATTTGGTATTGCTGTAGTTGTTGTTGGTAAATTTCTCAATACAACAGTCCCTGTCGATGAAACACAAGTAGCACCAATATTACTAAAAACACTTGGCACTGCAAGTATAGGTCTCATCGTTACTGTAATTGGGGCAGATTCAAGACTTTCACAGCCCAATGCATTTTTTACGATAACACTATAATCATCTGATGATGTCACAACTATACTTTGTGTTGTCTGACCATTTGACCATGCATAACTCGAACCAGCACTTGATGTTAAAGTAACACTACCTCCGTCACAAAATGTTGTTGGACCGCTTGCAGTAATACTAGCAACTGGTTTTGCGTTAACGGTCGCAAAAATAGTTTTACTACTAGTATAACTTACCCCTCCGTAAGTAGTTGTATAAGTTAGATTTGCCTCGTAAATTCCTGCGACAGCATTTGCAAAAGACACTACATTTTGACTATTAAGGTAGGGTTCAAAAGATGCCGTTCCAGGAGGTTTTATAGACCAATCCCACTTCAATCCAGTCCCATCAACACCTATCTTCGCTGCTGTAAAATTAAGGGTATTGCCTTCACAAATCGGTGCGTCACTAGTAGGGTTAGACTGTATAGTTCCGCCTAATTCATTGAGTTGTTCAAAAGTATAAGTGGCATTATTTCCATTTCCACTTCCAACACAAACGGCAAATTTTAACGAACCAATGTACAAAGCAACATTATTAGAGCAACCTCCTGACTCATCAATTTTTCCCGAAGGTTTATTAATAAATAAGGTCGTTCCTTCCGGAAATCTTATGTCACTTTGATTTGATGAAAAACCAAGTGTACCATTAATAATTATAGCAAGAGTATTCCCTGCTGATGTTGTTACAGTTCGATCACCAGAAACAAGTAATGTTCCATTTATTGTTATAGATTTTGCTGAAACATTTGAATTAATAGTAATAGTCGATCCGGAGGCTATAATAACATCATCATCTGGGCCAGGCACAACATTACCAACCCAAGATGAGGCGGAAGACCAATTCCCTGTTCCTGTACTTGTAATAGTGGCCCCATTAGCAAATCCAAAACAAAATAACATCGAAAAAATGATAAGTAATTTTTTGTCCATTTTATGTGCTTTTTAAATTTAACAATAGATTTTTTAAGCAAATTATTTTCAAAAAAAAGCGCTTAAAAAAACGGCTTTTTTCGAGTTGCATTTCATCGATTTTTCAAGTTGCTTTTACAGCCCCATTTTATCGCTAAAACGCCTTAAACAATGTACAATTTCCATCTAACCAAATCTAAATCAAGCCCTTAAATTTCGGCTAAAAAACGGCGATTTTATTATTCTAAGTTATTTCTCATAAAAAAAAATTTTTTATGTAATTCATCATTTAAAAAATGCAACTCATCTGATAAAGCAAATACACTTTTTTAAGTTATTAATCAAAAAATATGATGATTTGAAAAAAAATTATGTTAAAATTAATTTTAACACGAAAAAAAACGTCAGCAAAAGCAAACTGAGCTAAAATTTGTTTCAAAAAAAAACCATGCCTTTTATCGATAAAAGGCATGGATAATTAAAGAAAAAACCTACTAAATAAAAATTTTAAATGTTTTACTACTTCCCTTTTCTAATGTTATTTTGATCATTAAAACTTGATTTTTTACAGGGAAATTTTGAATAGAAAATTTACTGTTTTTAATGTCGTTTTTATTGTAAATCTGCTTCCCTGAAAGATCAAAAATCACGATATTTTTTATGTCATTATTAGTGCTATCAAAAAAGATATTTTGTTTGTTTACCGACACTAAAATTTGATCCTTTTGACCTTCAAAATTTTGCATTTTTAAACTGCTGTCAACAAAACGCAACACAAAACGATCATCAAACGTTCCTTTTCCTGTACTAAAAAAGTAAGGTCCATCTTTTAGATTATATATTATTTTTAACTCCTTATCTTCTATGAAAAAATCTCTTGGAGTTGAAAACACACCATCGGCATGATCTATACTAATATTAAAATCTCCTTCTACAGTAGTGGTATAACCTATTGGAATTGAATCTGTGTCATCAAAAGGCAATGACCTTCCCTGAATTACTAATTTTCTCTTTTCATTAATACTATAAAAATCAGCAAACTTATTACCATTGATAGATTCTGCATCAAAATCTTCATCATAAAAATCTGTTGCACCGGTTATATATCCTACGAGTATTTGTTTAAAAATACCATCTTCATTTTTTAGGTTTAACCAGACACGATGCTTCTCCACTTCATCAACCTCTTTACTTTTCTCATTTCTACCGGGTTTAAAAAAAGCTAAACTTTTATAATTCAAACGCATATTATCATTAAAGTCTACGGTTCCGCTCCCTTTACTAGTAACAAAAAAAGCTTGTCCTGAAGCAATTGTTTTATCCGGAATATTTTCATTAATCCCAGTAGAAAAAGCGCCGCGAGTCCCTACACCGCCAAGCAGATTGTAGACCGCATAATCATCAGTATTATACTTGCGATCTGTAACGGGAGTATTATGGGTCCAGAAATACAATGTTCCTTTAATTTTTGAGGCATTCTTTTTTAGAAAAGCATCTGCATTTAAAGTGCTGGGATAAGGATTTCCAACTAAACTAAGATGACCATCATCCCCTAAATCAGCTTCAATTTTGCCATTGTTTGGAATTCCCTTAAAAGTTGATTCATAAACAGTTGGATCAGTAATAGAGAAGTATTGGGGGCCTCTAATGATATATCCTTTTCCGGGAATCATAACATTAGAAGGATTTTCGAGCTGCCAACTTTTAATCCGACAATCGTAAGAATAATATTTATCAGACAACGTATTTGGGGAAACGTCAACTAGTTTTTGAAACTCAACAGGTGCTGACCAACAGGTATAATCATAGCGTAGGATAGGTGACGTTTTTCTTTTAAGATTGATTACTCCCGTATTAACCATATCATCATCGGATTGATACAGATTTGCTGAATCTTCCAAAATTAGGGTGCCCTGACCGAAATAAGAGAATTCAATTTCTAAAGTATGACCACTTAAAAGAGTTACCACTTTTCCTTCCTCAATTGAACAACTGCAAACATTTGCAGTTGTTAAAGAAGGATAATTCTCTTTAAAGGTAACTTCCTTTCCTCCAGAAGGAAGACCATTTGACCAACTGAATCCATCCCAAAAAGTTGAATCTAAACAAAGTTTCAATCTTGCGGCTCTATGTTTGGATATTCCCGATATAGAATTAAAATCACCACCAATCATTAAACGATAATTGGCAGTAAATTCCATCGTATAAAGTTTACTGTTAAGACGGGCATCAAAAGAAGGATCAAAATCACCGGACTTCAACAAGCGAATTAATCGCATCGCAATATTATTTCTATACGTACCGGAGAAGGTACCTCCCACGATGATACGGCCATCGGGCTGGATCAAAATGCTTCGAACATCTCCTTTACTAAACCCGGAGCCTGATTGGAAAGTGGAATCCAGACTACCATCAGCATTTAATCGGACTATTCTTTTTTGCGCGGTTCCGTTATAATTTACGAAATTTCCGCCCAGGATTATCTTTCCATCCGACTGTAATGCTATCGTGTAGATGTACTTGTCAAAACCATTGCCGATATTAAATGCCGGATCAATACTACCATCAGCATTTAATCGAACTAGACGGGAAACCATTTTTCCATTAAAACTGGAGAAATGTCCGCCGACCAAAATTTTATTATCAGGTTGAATCAAAACGGTCTCGATAATAGCATCGGCTCCGAGACCAACATCAAAACTTAAATCGGGCAAACCATTTGGAAGCAATCGGATTAATCTTCCGGAAGGAATATCATTATAACGCGTAAAATTCCCTCCAACTATTATTTTATTGTCTGATTGAACAGCCAGCGCATACACCTGACTATTAAAACCTGTACCAACAGTAAAGGTTTCATCAATATTTCCATCAGGAGAAATTCGCACGATCCTGTTGATCAGTGTTTCGTTGTATTTTGTAAAATTTCCTCCGCAAATGATTTTTCCATCTGACTGTATTACGGCATTTTTTATAAGGTTATTGGCTCCGGATTGCTGCGTATTAAAACCAGTATCTAATGATCCGTCTTCTAAAAGACAGGCAATTCTGGAAATGAAAACGCCATTGAATTTTTTAAAATTGCCAAAAACCATTGTTTTTTTGTTTTCTAATGGCAATACTTTTAAAACGGAGTTATCAAAACCAACTCCGGCGGATAAATACCCGGTATCATATTCTCCTTCCGAATTAATTTTAGCCAGCCTACCCTGATTTAATCCATCAAAAACCGAAAACGAACCGCCAATATACCAGGAACCTTCTCTGTCGTTTTCTAGCGTATAAACAGAAGCAGTAGCAGGTCCTGATCCAAAATCAACATCTGTACTCAGAACCCCATTGGAATTCAAAAGACAAACTCTGTTGACATCGCCACCATTATAGTTGCCGCTAAAAGATCCTCCTACCATAATACTACCCAAACTATTCGTTTTAATTGTCAGAACTGCTCCGTTACTAAAACCGGTACCGGGAAAAAAACTGTTATCAATACTGCCGTCGTAATTGATCCGAATAATTCTGTTGGCGACAATTCCATTATAGTTTGTAAATTTCCCTCCCAGAATAATTTTCCCGTCTTGCTGGACCGCCACCGCACTTACATTATCATCAAAACCGATTCCACTATTAAAATCGTTATCAACACGACCATCAGAATTCAGACGCAAAATTCTATTGGCCGGAACTCCATTAAAAGCAGCGAAATTTCCGGTGAGCAAAATCTTTCCATCTGTCAGAACACTGGCATTCATAATATTTAGTATTGAACCAGATCCTGTTATAAAAGAAGTATCCAGATCGCCAGACGGTAGAATCCGGGCAATTCGGTTTACAGTGTTATTATTGTATTTAGTGAAGCTGCCAACAATAATAATTTTTCCATCGGGCTGCGAAGCAATTGCATAAACGATTCCTGTTGTCGCTCCAATTGAAGTATTAAAAGAAACATCATACGAGCCATCTGAGTTTAATCGAACTAATCTTCCGCAACTTATTCCTTTAAAAGAACTGAAACTACCTCCAACAATTATTTTACCATCTGACTGAACATAAGAGGCATAAATTTTACCATTGAAACCGGTTCCAATATTAAAACTCTCGTCTACGGTTCCGTCAGGTTTTAAACGAGCTAAGTAAGGAGATGGAATTCCATTGAGATTTAAGTATTCTCCTCCTACAATTAGATTTTGATCGTCCTGCAAAAATAGGGTTCGCACCGGGTTATCAAAACCATCTCCAATCGAGCCGTCATCAAAAGTATTAAAACTACTATCTACTTTTCCTTGTTGTGCATAAACTTTAGTCTTATCAACGAGACAAAGTAAAATCAGCGAAAAAAATATGTTTTTAATCAAAATAGAAAAATTTCAGGTTAATATTAGAAGAATACCCTGAAATTATACCGTTTTATAAAAATGGGCAATACCCACTTTTGGTGATATTTAAAAAAAAAGAGACGCACAAAAATGTGCATCTCTCTTTAAACTGTTGTTGTTTTTTTATTTATCTATTGAAAAATAATTTTTCGAGTAGTTGTAAAACCATTTTCAAGTATCACTTTTACCAATAAAACCTGATTTGCTGCCTGTAGATTTGAGACCTGTAGCTCAGTTGAACTGATTTTCTTTTTATCATAAAGTAGTTTACCGTTTATATCAAAAATTGTAACTTCTTTTAGTGCTTCTTTAGCAGAGATAATTTTTATCGTTTTATCTTTTACAGAAACTAGAAGTCCGTTTTCGATATCTTCAAAATCACCCGTTCCAAGTGTCTTGTTTGTATAACGAAGCACAAATCGATCTTCAAAAGTTCCTTTTTCAGTTGCAAACGTATAGTTTTCAGCACGTAAATCGGTAACTTTTCCAGTCTTTTTATCTTCCAGGTATACAGCCTGTGTATCAAATAGTCCATCTGCCTCATCTATAGAGATGGTAAAATCTCCAACTATTTTACTTACATATCCTAACGGAACAAGATCTGCATCATTAAAAGGCAAGGCACGACCCTGAATAGTTAATTTATCTGTATTGTTAATACTATAAAAATCTACGTAAGCATTTCCACTATTAGTAGGTGCGTCATAATTATAATCCAGATTATCTGTGGCTCCATCAATGTAACCAATTAGAGCTTGTTTAAAAGCACCTTCTGTATTAGCGAAATTTAACCAAAGGCGATTTTTCCCTTCATCATTTTTCTTTGCAGTCTTATAAAACTGATCATTTTTAATACCCTCTCTCATGCTGTTGGTAAACCTAACATCATCACGATTAGGTCTTATAAAGAAAGATGCTGCAGCGGCAATATAGCCTGATGGCTTATTACTATTCGCCCCACTAAATGACTCGGTACTACCGCTTAAGTTAAAAACGGCATAATCTGCAGTATTGTAATAATACTTTCTATCTCCCGGAATAGAATTAACGGGAGGGCTATTGTGTGTCCAAAAATATAGCGAACCTACATCAACCCCTCGAGCATGATTGTCATCGATGAATTTCTTGGCATTCAAAGCTGAAGGATAAGGATTTCCGACCAAAATATTTTTATTTGCTTCTGCCACTATGTCTACTGTTCCATTATTTGGTGTCCCAATAAAGGAAGCCTCGTAAGGAGCAGGATTAACTATATCATAATGTTGAGGAGCCCTAACAATATACCCCATACCTTTTTCCATAGGCAAGATTCCATTATAACTAATTTTCCATCCTGTTGACGGATTAAAACTATAATATTTATCAGCCAAAGTAAGTGGTGATACATCATGAAGAGTAAAATAAGGAGTACGTTGTATAGGAGATGACCAACATGTAAAGTCGTAACGGCGTACATCTGATGTGATACGTTTGTAGGTGATATTTCCGGTATTGGCAGCATTAGGATCCGATTGCAGTAAACTTGAATTGTTTTTGAATACAAAAGAGCCACCTGCATCTACAATTATCTCTTTAGAAACTGTCAAAATCTTGTCTGAGTTAACGGTCAATAAACCATAATCATTTACTGTAATTGAATAAGCTGTTATATTGGAGTTAATAATTGGTTTGTTAATTGCTCGTGTATCCGGAATTACAACACAATCTCCAGTTCCCGGAACTCCTGACGGTGACCAGTTTGCTGAGTTATTCCAGTCTGTATCTGATGCTCCTATCCATTGTTTTGCCACAACCGAAGTAATGTTTATCCTAACTGCCGGCGAAATACATCCTGAACTATTTTGAATGGTAACATCATAAGCTCCAACTGGAAGTCCTGAAAAGATTCCATTTGCATTTGTGGCAATTGATCCATCACTAATTTTAGTAATAAAATAAGACGTTGCTTCAGAACTTGTAACGTTAATCGTTCCTGTTGCAACTGCACAGTTTGGCTGGGTTGTATTTGTGTCTGGCGCTGCTGGTAAAGCGTTTACAGTTACTGTTACTGGCTTAACTACGAAGCATCCTGTAGCGAATTCACTTCTTATGTAATAAGTATTGCTTGAAGCAATTGCTGTTGGAGTTGTAATATCTGATGCCCCTCCCGCATTTGCCAAGGCAAGCGTGCTGTAATATTTGGTAGTCGTTCCTGTATTAGCTGTCTGAACTGCTATAGTCGTGATATTAACCGTTGATGGTGAACATACTGCAGCTGGATTGGTAATCGTTAATGTCGGTAATGCATTTATTGTTACCGTTACTGGCTTAACAACATAACACCCTGTAGATAACTCAGTTCTTATATGATAAGTGCCACTTGAAGCAATTGCTGTTGGAGTTGTAATATCTGATGCCCCTCCTGCATTTGCCAATGCCAATGTGCTGTAATATTTAGTAGTCGTTCCTGTATTAGCTGTCTGAACTGCTATAGTCGTGATATTAACCGTTGATGGTGAACATACTGCAGCTGGATCGGTAATCGTTAATGTCGGTAATGCATTTATTGTTACCGTTACTGGCTTAACAACATAACACCCTGTAGACAACTCAGTTCTTATATGATAAGTGCCACTTGAAGCAATTGCTGTTGGAGTTGTAATATCTGATACCCCTCCCGCATTTGCCAATGCCAATGTGCTGTAATATTTAGTAGTCGTTCCTGTATTAGCTGTCTGAACTGCTGTAGTCGTGATATTAACCGTTGATGGTGAACATACTGCAGCTGGATCGACAATAGTTAATATGGGTTGTGGATTTATTGTTACCGTTACTGGTTTAACAACAAAGCACCCGGCAGTGGATTCACTTCTTATATGATAAGTACCACTTAAAGCAATTGCTCCTGGAGTTGTAATATCTGATGCTCCACCTGCATTTGCCAATGCCAATGTACTATAATATTTAGTCGTAGTTCCTGTATTCGTTGTTTGAACGGATGAGTTTGTAACATTAACTGTTGACGGTGCACAAACTGCAGTAGGATTGGTAATCGTTAATGTCGGTAATGCACTTACTATTACAGTAGCTTTAGTTGTACATCCATTACTATTTTTATATGTAATTAAGCTTGTTCCTGCGGCAATAGCATTCACTAATCCTGCATTGCTAACGGTTGCAACAGCAGGATTACCTGACACCCAAGCTGACGTCGTAGCAGCTGTTGGTGATCCTGTTAACTGAGTAGTTGAACCTACACATATACCTAGAGTTCCACTTATTGTTGGAGAAGGATTAATTACAAAATCTACAGATGTTCTACATCCCAAAATAGACGCATAAGAAACATAATAAGTTTTTGTTCGTGCAGTATTAGTATCTGGTAATCCAGAACCTGACAATCCTACAGGATTAATCGATGAACCTGTTGCGAATGCAGTAGTAGTTGTAGCATCAACATACCAACTTGGTGCAACTAAAGCTCCACCAGAAGGAGGCGTTACAGTCCATGTAAAATTTGAATTTATAGATGCATAGTACTGAGTTGAAATCAGAGTGTATGTTATACCAGCCACCAAAGGCACACCTGACATAATAGGCTCCAGTTGACCGCCACTACCAGTACCTTCATCATCATCACCTCTAATAAATGTACCACCTCCACTACAATTTCCCGGAGTAAAATTTCCACTATAAATATACGCCATACCATCGTAGGCACCATTATCCGCCATAGTAAAAGTATAGTTACCCGACACACTAACCTGAAATGTAGTCGCTACGTAAGATCTTGAAGTATTCGAGGTATTAAATCCGCAAGTAGTTGTATTAACAAATCCTGACTGCCCACCAATAGGTCTAAGTGCAGTTGGGTCTGTTGCTACATTCCAACTTCCCGTTATTGTATTACCTGAAATAGTAGAACTACCCTTTCCAGATGAGATGGTTTTTCCAGGATCACCTTGACATATAGTCGCCCCTGTTGCAGCAATATTTGGACTACAAATTGATACTGTACCAGTAAATGTAAAATCATTTATACTGAAAGAATTTACAGCATTGCTTGAATTATAACCGTATAGACGAAATTTAATAGCAGTGGTAATATTTTGAAAAGCACTTATCACAAACGTATTTCCAGTAGTACTAGTAGCAACGCCTCCAATATTTACTGCATAACCATCTATACTAGATCTTAAAACAAAACTTCGTGGACCATTACTATTAGTAGATGTATAGACTAAACTAGAAAAATCTATTTCATAACCTGCATTTGGTGTTAGAGTAAACTCAAAATAGTCGTTACTATCGATACCAGTAGTATTATTATTAGTTGTCCAACCAGTAGCAGAATAAGTATTATTTCCAGTACCCGGAAGTAAACCACTACTACCTCTTCCTATACCCCCTACAGTGATATTAGAATTAATAGTTTGACCAGTAGAAGCCGTGTAAGGATTTGAAAGAGAAGGGGCTGTACCCGTAATTGGATTCGTCCATATCTGAGCCTCTGCAAAATTCACAAAGAAAAAAGCTAAGAAAACCAAATAATACAATTTGTAAGATTGTTGATGAAAGGTAATTTCAGAGTTATCTTCTATTGAACAAAATAAAGAACGAACGAATAAAAGTAATTTTTTAATCATATAGCGTGGTATTTAAATTTGTTTTTGGCTTTAAAAGAAACATAAAAGCAATGCATTATTATTACAATGCTTTAAATTTGGCTTTTAAAATGAAAAAAAATCAAGCTAAAATCCTGTTTTCCAAACAGTACTATACTTGATATAATCCCGTACAAAAATATTATAATTCGGCACACACACAACATTTTACCGATTTTCTTTTTGAGAAAAAGCAATAAAATTGGTAAAAAATTAACAACAAAATGACTATTTTTAGCAATAATAGTTAAAAAGCAAGAAAAAACACATGAATTCAATTTGTACTCCAAAGGAAGCTTTAGTAAAATTAGAACACTTTTGCGCCTATCAGGAACGCTGTCATGCAGAAGTGGTTACGAAATTATACAGTCTAAAAATGACTGCGGATGAAATTGATTCTATTGTTGTTCAGCTAATTGAAGGGAACTTTTTAAATGAAACGAGATTTGCCTGCAGCTTTGCAAGAGGAAAACATCGTATGAAGTCGTGGGGAAAAATTAGAATTACAAATGAACTCAAAGCCAGACAAATTTCTTCAACAAATATTACACTGGCACTTAAAGAAATTTCAGCTAATGAGTACGAAACTACCTTCAATAATCTTGCTGAAAGATGTTGGGATGGTATTCAAGAAAAAAATATCCTTAAGAAAAGGAAAAAGTTCTGCGACTATCTTCTTCGTCGTGGTTATGAGAGTCATTTTGTTTATGAAAAAGCAAAAGAGATGGAGCTAAAATAACTTCCTTTTTTCTTGCAAATCACTCTAGAACAACTTCTTCAAAAACAAGTTATTTATCAGAAAATACTTTCCTATACAAATGTCAAATACTTGCGAATTACGCAGTATGTTAGACGTTTTTTAGCTTAAAATTGTAAAAATCAAACGATTTTATTCAATATACTGAGATTTTTCTTATGATTATTTTTATCATTTTATAAGAATTTCCATAGATACCGCATTTTCAATATGCGCTTCAACGATTAATCTAAACACTTCATCGATTAATTACCATTTCTAAAACCATCTTTTTTCGAAACTCGTAGATGTATATATCTTTGCTAGGTTAAATACTATGCCAGCATAACATCCTGATTGAAACCACTTAACATGACTACTTGGCTTCTTTTTGATGTAGCTTTTTCAAGTAATTGATGGCATACAAACATTAAACAAAACAAAATAAAAAAACATTTTTTTTTAAAATTAAATGCCACGATTTAATATGATTCGAAAATTACTTTTACCTTTTTTATTTTTACTATTGCCTTTTTTTGGATTTGCACAAACAATTGATTTAGCAACATGGTCTTTAACCTCTAATGGAGACAGCACTTTCAAACAAAATTATGTTCAAAACGCCTCTTTTACATCAGATGCTGGTCAAAACCCCATAACATACGGCAGCACAGGAGCACTTGTAACAGGATGGAATAATTCAGATTACGTACACTACAGATATGTAGAGATTTCGATTGTGCCAACAACCAATAACGTGATATGGATTTCAAATCTTATACTTCAGCAATCAAGTATTCCGAATGGAGGGCTTTCTAACTATATTGCTAAATATGCCATTACCCAGAACGGAACTACTCCGGATGCATCTACTTTTTACAACACTGCCACACCATTAGTTGCAGAAGAATCCATTTCAGGAAATCCTTATAAAACCATTAAAATAAACGAGTCATTAAACTCAACTCAAAAACTGATCGTTCGTTTCTATACGAAAGGAAACGATTTCAATGCAATTAAATGGCAATTTTTGCCAAATACATTAAAATTCACTGGTAAACTTATGGGGCCATTAGCTGGTCCATACATAATTGGGAATAGTACAGTTTCGGATTTCACATCTATTAAATCTGCCATTAATGCTCTTAATAATGTTGGAGTAAGTGCACCAGTAACTTTCCTGATCGATGAAAATCAAACAATTGCTTCACAGTTAACCATAAATCAGTTTACAGGCACAAGCGCAACGAACACAGTTACCATTAGACCAAATGATAACAAAAACGTTAGTATTATCGGAAGCATTAGGAATGGTGCGTTGATAGCCTTAAATGGTGCTGATAATGTTATCATTGATGGGAATAATGCCTTTACGGATAATAACTTAAAATTGTTTAATAACTATAGTAACGGAGCCAATGACAATCGACTAGGTATTTGGCTTTATAATGATGCAAATAATAATACTTTCAAGAACCTATATATTCAAATGACCATCTTAGGAAAAACTATAGATGTTTTTGCAACAGGTATTTTTTCGGGTGGTAACACTATTGGCAGTTCAGGCAATAACTCAAACAATACGGTCTCAAATATTACTTTTACTGAAACCAAACAACCTATTTTCATCGAAGGCGGAAACAACTGGATTATTTCTAAAAATAAACTGGGATCAGATAACACAGATATTCAACCATCAGTGGGTATTTACATAAATAATGTTAATGGATATACGGTTTCCGGCAACACTATTTCGGGAATCACAAAATTTTCCAATGACAATATAAGAACTGCGGCTGGTATATCTATTCTGGGATCAAGTACGGCAGGAACAATTTATAACAATATAATAAATAACGTTAACAATACACACCAATCTAACCAAAGCAATACAGCTGGTATTTTTATTGACAACAGTGCAACCAGCACTACTACAATTTACAACAATATCATAAGCAATGTTTATACTCAGGCCAACGACAATGGCGACAGTAACATCAACTATAAGGGTCATGGAATTTATATAAAAAATGGAATTAACAAATTGTATTACAACACAATTGCAATGATTCCATCCAATCAAAATAACGGAAGATCGTCGTGTGTTTATATTGAAGGTGCTACATCTGTTGATCTAAAAAACAATATCTTATACAATAGCCGTACTAGCGGAACACAGTACGCTTTATACTCAAAAATAGCCAACGCTAATCTGACTAGTAATTATAATTCATTTTATGTAACATCAGGTAATACAGACAATGTAGTTCGTAACCAAGACAACTCATACAAACTCAGTGATTGGATGAAAATCAAAGATGCAAACTCAGTTGTTACTGCACCTGCTTTCACCTCTACCTATCGTTTAAATACAACTGATGCAGCAAACAATATATTAAAAGGAGACCCTATCACTGATATTATTACTGATATCGATGGCACAATACGTGTTAAGCCTTACATGGGTGCTTATGAAATTAAAACTTGTACTCCGGTTGGTAATGAAATTGCATTTGGTAACGACTCCTGGATTGGTTATGTATATAAATGGACAGGAACTAATGCTCCAGATCCCAAACCTACCGCATTACCTGGCAACGACACAACTGTTTATATTGGAACAGTTACTGAATCATCACAAGTATTTGACAGAAACGTTGGTAACAATGCAATAACAGGTACTACAATAAACATTTGCGGTCCCGCTCCTTTAGACAAATTCCTAGTCCGATATAAAATGAAAACCACCACAGCTGCAGGAATTTATAATTTCAGTATTGGTGGAGATGACGGTGCACGACTTTATATAGATGGAAAATTGGTTATATCACGTTGGAACGACCACAGCTTCATCATTGATGGCGCTTTAATAGAGCTAACTGCAGACAGTCATGAATTTATTTTCGAATATTATGAAAATGGAGGAGCGGCACGTGCCACTTTTTCATACGGATTAATAAAAGGGGATAATCTTAATTTACCATATGGTATTAACGTTTGGAATGTATATGGTTTTACTCAAAATAATTTCAATCTTAGCCAAACGGTTTATGCCGGTACTTATGTTGATTCTAATGTAAATATTACTACAACCGGATCCTGGCCTAAAGAGAAATCTCCCTCTGCTAATACTGAATGGCAGGGAGCACCGATGCCGATAGATAATTTTACAACTACGCACAGACGTCAGGGTTTTCCTTGTGGAAACTACAAAATACAGCTTGTAAATTATGACGATGATGTTCAAATATATGTCAACGGCGTATTGAAATTCCCTCTTACCACCAATAAGACGGCACCTCAATACATAAATAATGGTGAAGTATTTGTTTTAAATAGTAGTTCGAAAGTCGAGGTACTTTTAAAAGAAAATGGCGGAGACGCATACATGGGAATAAAATTTGAATCTACTCCAGTAATTTACGATGGAACAGGAACACCTCCCGCCAATACAACAGCAATAACAATTGCAAGCAATACAACTTTACAAACAGATCTTGAAGTTTGTTCCTGTACAATTAACCCGGGAATAACACTAACCGTTCCTTCCAACAAAACATTAACGGTAAATGAGAACATTACAGTTGGTGCTGGTGGTAAACTTTTACTAGAAAACAACGCTTCTTTACTACAAACAAGTGTGGCAGCAGATGCTTATACCGGAGATTTTGATTCATTTGTGATGCAAAGAAACACTTCACCAGTACGCCGATATGACTTTACTTGTTGGTCAACACCTGTAAACCGTCCATCTGGCTTTACTCTTCATGATGTTTCACCACTTACTTTGGCTGATAAATATTATAGCTTTAATCCATCAACAGGATGGAAAATTAGTTATAGTGGAGTCCTGCCTATGGAACCTGGGATGGGTTACATTGTGAGAGCACCTCAAACTTATGATATAAACACCGCTGCTGTCTACCCGGCGACATTTACCGGAAAGCCTAATAATGGAACCATACAAATAACTCCTGAAGCAAATAAAAATATTTTGGTAGGAAATCCCTATCCTTCAGCATTGAATGCCAAGAAATTCATCGATGACAATAGTATTGCAGGTGTTGATGTAGGTTCATTGTATTTTTGGACACACAATAGCCCTCCGGTCAATTCTATTCCTGGAGATAAAAAATATTATTACAACACCGCAGATTATGCCGTTTTTAACTTAACAGGCAGTACTAAGGGTTCGAATACTCCAGGATATAATGCAAAGCCAACAGGATATATTGCGGCTGCAGAGTCTTTCTTTATCAGGCCTAACTCAGGTAATAAAATTTCGTTTACCAATGGTATGAGAGTGGTCGGTAAAAATGATCAGTTTTTTAAGACTGAAAAGACAACAACTGAGGAAAACAATCGCCTTTGGTTAAATTTTTCTAATACAGAAGGTGCTTTTAAACAAGCTCTAATTGGCTACATTGATGGAGCCACAGATAACCTGGATTATAACTATGACGCACCTACTAATAGTGGAAATGCATATGTAGATTTTTATAGTATTAACAATACTGACAAATTAACTATCCAGGGACGTGCCTTGCCTTTTAATGACACAGATCTTGTTCCGCTAGGATATGTAAGTAAAATTGTTGGAGATTTTACCATATCTATCGAGGAGGCTGACGGATTCTTTGATACCCAAGCTGTTTATTTAGAAGATAAAACAACTGGAAAAACAGTCGATTTACGAGCTGCAGATTATACGTTTGCAACTGAAAAAGGGACTTTTGAAGATCGATTTGTGCTTCGTTATACCAACAAAACACTTGGAACGGGTGATTTCGAAAATATCGAAAACGGACTATTAGTTTCTGTGAAAGATAAAGTGATAAAAGTTACATCGGCAGAAGAAAACATTAAAGAAGTAACCATTTTTGATATAAACGGAAAACAGCTTCAAAGCAAAAACAAAATTGGTTCAACTGAACTTCTGATATCAGCTCTTCAAGCAGCCAATCAGGTTCTATTGGTGAAAGTGACTCTAGAAAATGAATTTGTCGTAACCAAGAAAATTGTATTTCAATAAATAAAACCTATGAACACAAAAAAACTCCTTTTGCTATGCAAAAGGAGTTTTTTTGTGTGTAAAATCTAAAATCTTACTATCTCTTTTCAATCAGAATACTTACTGCATTTCCTCCAAAACCAACGGCATTAATCATTACCTTCTTAATTGGTCTAGTTTGTGTTTGCTTTTCTCCAAACGGCACTCCAATAAACGTGTCATTTTGCATCATCAAAAGCGCTAGTTCTAAACTCAAAATTCCCGAAGCTCCAAACGTATGCCCAATTTTCCATTTGTTTGTAGTCAACAAAGGCAGTTTTGAGCCAAATACTTTTTCGATCGCACGTAATTCTGTTAAATCTCCTTTAATCGTTCCGGGAGCATGCATTACAATAACATCAATATCTTCAGGATTTTCCTCCTTTAAAGCCATCTTCATCGATTTTTGAAAACAATCTGCTTCCGCAGAAATAGAAATATTATGTTCTAAAATTTCTGTTGCATAACCAACACCGATAATATAAGCGATTGCATTTTCTTTTTCTCCAGCTTCTAAACAACAAACTGCGGCACCTTCACCCAAAATCATGGTGTTTTGTGTTTTCTCAAAATCAAAAGCCAGATTTGGCCAGGCTTCTTCTGTTTGATTAATGCGAGAATATATTTTTAAAGCTCTCATTTGAGCAATAGTAAAATCAGTCAATGGGGCTTCACTTCCCCCTACTAAAAATTTATCTGCCATTCCGGATTTTAACCAGGCAACGCCATTTAATACTGCATGAAGCGCAGTTGAACAGGTAATAGAATGCGAAATTTCTGGTCCCACACTTTGCAAATCGTGAGCAATCCAGGACGAAACATTCCCTAAAGTGGTGGTTGGAGAAGCTAAAGTCTGCGCTTTTCCGGTATCTATATACTCTTTGTAATGCTTTTCGAATAAATCAGTAGCACCGCGAGAAGATCCAATGTTTATTCCGAAGATATCTTCTGAACTCCACCCTGCTTGCTCAACTGCTTTTCTTGAAGCCGCCAATGCAAACAAAACGGAATCATCTAAAAATTTATATTTAGGATCCGATTCGCGAATCTCAGCAACAATTTGTTTCGATTCAACCTCTAAAGCAGCTACCGAAGTTTCCTGCTGATCTAAAAATTGTTTCGAAAAGCAATGTTGGTTATCGAGGTATTTTTTCCAAACTTCGTCGGCATTATTTCCTAAAGGAGAAATAGAAGAAAAAGCTGTTATGGAGATTTTTTGTGTATTCAAAATATTGTTTTTATGCCAGTTGCATTTAACCGCAAAGGTCGCAAAAGTTTATAAAATGTCTTAATTAATTGCGTATAAAGTTCGCAAAGCTTTTCGGAAACATGGAACGCGGATTACGCGGATGAAACAGATTTACACTGATTTTAATTATTAATCTGCGTAAATCTGTTTAATCCGTCAAATCTGTGGGCAAAATTAGACCATTTCTATAGCTTCTTCAATTGTTTTATAAACTTTTTGAAGCTGTTCGTCTGTCATTATGTATGGAGGAAGAATGTAAACGATGTTTCCTACTGGTCTCAGAATAACGCCTTTATCAATAAAGAAATTATACAATTTGGTACGCATGGATCCATAATACCTTTCTTCAGCATCTGATTTGATTTCAACTGCAAAAATAACTCCCAATGTTCTGGCCGTAATTACTTTTGCATGATTTTCAATCTTCTGCTGAAAGGCTAAATGACTTTTATTGATTCGTTCAATATTCGCTTGCATTTCGTCAGTCTGCAATAAATCGATACTAGCCAAAGCTGCGGCACAACCTGTTGGATTTGCTGTAAAAGTATGCCCATGGAATAATGCTTTATTAATATCATCATCATAAAAAGCATCAAAAACATCTTGTGTAAAAGTGGTAATCGCCATCGGGATTGTTCCTCCTGTCAAAGCTTTTGACAAACAAATCATATCCGGATCTTCTGAAACATAATCCATTGCAAAGGTTTTTCCGGTTTTACCAAAGCCTGTCATTACTTCGTCAGCAATTGTCAACACTTTGTTTTCCTTACAAATCTGAATCAGTTTTGCTAAGGCTTCCGGTTCGTACATAACCATTCCAGCTGCACCCTGAACCAAAGGCTCGAAAATAAATCCAGCGCAATTGTGCGTTTTAATCACATTTTTCAACGCTTGAAAACTTGCTTCTTCCTGCCCTTTTACCGGAACCGGAATTCGAACTACATCAATAAACATTCCCTGAAAAGCCTGTGTATAAAACGAAATTCCACTTGCCGCCATTGCCGCAAAAGTATCTCCGTGAAAGGCATTTTCAAAAGCAATTATCGTGGTGCGTTTTTCATTTTTATTGAAAAAATACTGCAAAGCTACTTTGATTGCCACTTCAACAGCAGTTGAACCATTATCTGAAAAGAAGATTTTCTGTTGATTCTTTGGAAGAATTTCGATCAGCTTCTCTGCCACTTTTATAGCTGGTTCATGTGTAAAACCACCAAACAAAACATGTTCTAAAGTTGTTAATTGCTTGTAAATCGCATCAGCAATAAATTTATTACTGTGTCCAAATGGGTTTACCCACCAAGATGCGATCGCATCAATATATTCTTTATTGTTTTCGTCCCAAAGCAATGCACCTTCTCCTCTGGAAATGGCGATTGGTGTTTGTGATGTTTTGTGCTGAGTATAAGGATGCCAAAGGTATTGGCTGTCTTTTTCTGTTAAAGTCATTTTTATTAGAATATAGAAAAGAGAGTATAGAATAAAGACTATACTCTATAGTTTTGACAAAGATAAGAAAGTCTATTTTCTTTATTCTATATTCTTTACTCTATAACGAAAGCAAGTTTTCCCGAAACAAATCGGCGTATTCCCGAATTACGTTTTGATCAAAATACGGCTCCTCATCAATTCTTCCAATGCATTTTATTCCGGTTTTATTGAGAATCAAACTTTCGGTCGATTTGTTTTCGCTTCCGCTGAAGATAATTCCGGCTACTTCAAAACCTCTGTGCTGAATCGCTTCAATAGTCAACAAAGTATGATTGATGCTTCCTAGATAATGTCTTGAAACTACAATCACTTTATAGTCTGACTGAATCAAATCGATGATTGTATCTTTTTCATTCAAGGGAACAAAAATTCCTCCCGCACCTTCAATAACCAAATGATTTTCTGTTTTTGGCTCCTGAATTTGTTTTAAATCAATTGTAATTCCATCAATTTCAGCCGCCAAATGTGGACTTGCTGGTGTATTTAATTGGTAAGCGTTTGGGTAAAATTGAGATTTGGAATTTGAAACCTGAGATTTTACTTTATGACTATCTGAATTGTCTAAATCTCCAGCTTGAATGGGTTTCCAATAATCAGCTTCTAAAGCTTCAACTACTATTGCTGATGTTACTGTTTTACCAACATCAGTTGAAATTCCTGTTATAAATATTTTCATAATTAATAGACCGCGGATAACACAGATTATACGGATTATCGCGGATTTTTTTAAATTTTCAATCTACACAGTAATATAATAATCTGTGTAAATCCGCAGTATCCGTTTTTATCTGCGGGCTATGACGCAAAAATACCAATAAAATAACAAACCCATCAATTACGATGGGTTGTGTTTTATTCTTCTTTTAGTTCGTCGATCACTTTTCTAATTTCTTTGGCATATTTTCCGTAAAACTTATGAACCCACCACTCCAGTGAAATTCCCATAAAAAGCATACAAAAAACGACAACGGAAAACAATCCTATTAATTGATAATTTGTAAATCCATCGGCAAAAAAACCTGGAATTTTAGAAAATTCATAGTAAAAAAACCCAATGAAATATAAAATTAAAAAAGGCGTCAAGGCAAATCCGAAGGTCTTATACAATTCCATATTCAGCCTGATATCAAAATAAGTTTCATATAAACTGTCTTTTGTTTTTAACGTAATTGTGTTCAGTCTTTTATAAAAAAAGTAAAACTTGATAAAATAGTAAACACAAACTGCCACAAAAAGGCTAAATAGCAGGTAAAACAAAATCACTCCTTTAGCTGGAAAATGCAATAAAAAAGGGGCTAGTCCAATCAAAACAATTGAAATGATTTGATAAATAAATTCGTTTTTTAAGTTTTTCCTAATTTTATCCAAAGGCGTCTTGGCCGATTGTATTTTTTCTAAATTATTTGGAAGAACAACATTTTCAGTTTGTTCGTTTTTCCATGCGTTTTGTATATCGTTAAAATCCATATCCTTGATTTTTAATAATTTCTTTTAATTTTTCTTTTGCTCTGTTTAATTTTACGCGGGCATTCCCTTCAGAAATTCCAAGATTCTCTCCAATTTCTTTATGGGAGAAACCTTCCAACTGATAGAAAATAATCGCTTTGTCAATTTTTTCCAATTTCTGAACTGCTTTGTAAAAATGATCCAGCTGACTTTCTTTGATATGCGAATCGCTTTCATCATCCTTAATATTCTCCGAAGCAATTTCATATTTATCAACTTTACGCTTTTCTTTTCTGAGGAAAACAATTGCAGTATTTACAGCAACCCGATACATCCAGGTAGAAAACTGACTTTCATTCCGAAAAGTATCGTACGATTTCCAAAGCTGACAAACAATTTCCTGAAACAAATCCTGTTGATCATCATGGTTATCCATGTACATCTTAGAGACTTTGTACAAAATTCCTTTGTGTTTTTCTATCCGGTTTAAAAATTCTTGCTCTTTTTCTTTCAAAACAATCTTATTTCAATATTGGTTTTACTTTATATCCCGCTTTTCTTAACAAATTAATTACTCCTTCTTCCCCACCTAAATGCGCTGCTCCAACGGCAAAAAATGCACTTTCTTTTTTCATTACTTCGGGCATATCTTTTACCCAATTTTTATTTCGATCATCAAGAATCGCTTTTTTAGTTTTCTCACTGGTAAATTTCAAATCTGTGGCAATGGCATAGGCTCCATCCACATTCTCCCCTTTATAAAGAGATACTAATTTAGTCGTTTCTTCCGGAGTTGACTCGCTTAGTAAGTCAATCATTTCATCATTAGAATAGGCATTTTCAAGAATTGAAAATTGCGACTTAACAGTTTCAAGACCGCCTACTTCAATATTTCTTTTTTTAGCCTGTTCAATAAATTCCATTTCGTAAAATTTCAGATCAGTACAGCCAAAACTTTTCATGGAGATCAAACTCATTACGGTCATCAGACTAAAACCATCAACTTGTTGTACTGTCATTCCGGTTTCCTTTTTCAAAATCGCATCTAATCGGGACAACTGTTCCGGGCTTAATTTTTTACTTAAAGGTTCTTTTCCCATCGCCATTTTTTGGATATCACTCATTTCGTTGGGATCTGCAAAATTGATTTCTAAAACTAATTTATTTGAAGATTCGAATGCTTTTTTTGCTTTTTCTGACATAAAAAAATCGCTTCCACAAATCATGTGAATGGTTCCATACAAATAAGAAGGTTTTTCTAATCCGTTTCCTGAGACTTCCCACAAAAGCGAGTTTTCAAGTTTTGGAGATTTTGTCTGTGCCTGAATTGAAAGACTAAAAATAAGTACGATAGCTGTAACTGCTGATTTGAATAAATTTTTCATTTGGTTGTGATTTAAGTTGATGATTAAAACCCTATTATTTGATTACGACTCGTAAGTAATCGAATAATCAAAACGTTACAAAAAATTTAAAAGTTTTTTAAAAGTGAGCAAATACAGGCTGTTTCACAGAGAAAAAATGGCCACAGATTAAACGGATTTAAACTGATTGTCACTGATTTTTAAGTTTGACTTTCTGTTATTTGTATAAACTAAACGTTTAAAATCTGGAGTTTCTCCAAAATTGAGAAGTAAACCAACTTCAATTTGAGTAGACTTTAAATAATTGATCAACTGAGCAATATGCGAACTTATAAGATATTCGCAAGCCTTGAGTTCAACAATTATTGTATCTTCAATTAGTAAATCAGCATAAAACTCGCCAACTAATTGATTTCTGAAATAAACTTTTATTTGTTTCTGAGCTTCTACTTTATAACCTTGCGCTTTTAATTCGAAGTACATTGCATTCTGATAGACTTCTCCAGAAAACCATAACCAAGTTCATTATAAACATCATAAAAAATCTTCAAAATTGGTTTCGAAATTTCTTTGTGCATTAAATCTCCCATAATAAGCAGCGGTAATCCGTTAAACCTGTTTCATCCGCGGGCTAAAATACGAAATTTCTTAATAATTCTAAAATCTGATTAATTTCTTCTTCTGAATTATAGCTATGAATGCAAAAACGAAGTCGCTCCTGACCCTCGGGAACGGTTGGAGAAAGAATTGGTTTTACATCAAATCCTTTATCTTGTAGTTGCTGTGCTAATTGTTTTACTTTTTCATTTCCGGGAACAATAGCGGACTGAATAGCCGATTTGCTTCGCACAAACATCGGCTTTAAGCCTAATAAATTTTTCTGCTGATTGAAGAATACAATGTTTTGACGAAGTTTCTCAATATTTTCCTTTTCAATTTCTAAAGACTGATAAGCCACCAAAATTGTTGCGACAGAATGTGGAGACAATCCTGTTGTGTAAATAAAACTTCTGGCGAAGTTTACCAGATATTCTTTAAGTTCCTGACTTCCCAAAACTACGGCTCCGTGACACCCCAAACCTTTTCCGAAAGTCATAATACGCGCAAAAATTCTATGGTGTAAATTCAGGTATTGTGTTAAGCCCTCCCCTTTCTCTCCGAAAACACCCAAAGTATGGGCTTCATCGACAACCAGATAGCAATTGTATTTTTCAGAAAGCATAACCAATTCTTCCAGGTTTGGACTATCACCGTCCATAGAAAAAACGGTTTCAGTAACGATGTAGATAGTTGTATCAGGGAATTTTAAGATGAGTCGCTCTAAATCCTCAAAATCGTTATGATTAAATTTGTATGATTTGGCATTCGACATTGTGATTCCGTCACGAATGGAAGCATGACTTAGCTCATCATACAAAATAACATCATTTCGCTGCGGTACAGCGCTAAAAAACCCAACATTGACATCGTAACCCGAATTAAAAATTAAAGACGACTCAGCGTCGTGAAATTCAGCAATGAAAGTTTCTGCAATTTGATATAAAGAATGATTCCCTGAAATTAAACGAGAACCTGTCGCGCCATTTTGAACAATATCATTTTCGATCAAATAATGATGCGCCAATTTAAAAATAGCTTCAGATCTTGAAAATCCAATATAGTCGTTTGAAGAAAAATCGACAAGATTATTAAAACTTGGCAATTGTCTTAACGCATTGTTTTGCTTGCGGGTTTCAAGCTTTTGAATAAGATTTTCAGGTAATTTCATAAAAGCAAAGTTATGAAATTAAAGATTAAACTATTTGAGATTGTCTTTATCAACCCATTTAAAATTTCCTTTTTCAGTAGCATCAAGAAGATCTACCTCCAAACCATCAGCGATAGAATTAGCAAGATTAAAAGCCGATGCTACATCTAAATGAACTGACACTTTTTTATTTTTAGTATCTGAAAGCCAGATTTTAATCTCATAATCTCTATCCGAGTAATTTTTATAGACCGAAATATATTTCACATCATTAAAAACATCGTCTTTACCTAATTGTATCCGAAATAATGTAAAATTAAATTTGACGATTTTTAAATCCGAATTTGTATATACTTTTTTGACAAACGTTAATCCGGCTGCACATACAAACATAACTAAGATAGCCAGTCCAAATTTCAATCCATTTAGAACATCACCTAAATAAAAAAGTTCATACATCTTAAGCACCATTAAAACAATAACAAAATAAAATACTGTTGCAATTAAGTAGTGCCAAAATGGTCTTTTTGAAATATAAACTAACTTATCTTTTTGATTATTCTCCATTTTATCAAAAATAAAAAAAGCCAAACATTTCTGTTTGGCTTTTTCATTTATTTTGAAATTATCTTAGTCAACTAAAACAATTACTTTATTGTCTTTCATTTCGATAGTACCTGACGTGATCTCTAATGTATAGGTTTGGTCATTTACTTTCGTGAATTTATCCGCTACATCTTTAGAAAAATTGAAACTTGACGCTGCAATTTTAATAGTTCCTTTTTCTAAAATAGAAACAATAGGAGCGTGATTGTTCAATATTTGAAAGCTTCCATCAACTCCAGGTAATGTAACCGATGTTACTTCTCCTGAAAATAATTTTGCTTCTGGTGATACTATTTCTAAAATCATATTTTTTTTAGTTAATAGTTGGTCGTTGATGGTTGATGGTTGCTTTCTAACAACTGACAACTAACAACTAACAACCAATTACGCTTCAGCTAACATTTTTTCTCCAGCTTCGATAGCATCCTGAATAGAACCTTTCAAGTTGAAAGCTGCTTCTGGAAGATGATCTAACTCACCGTCGATAATCATGTTGAATCCTTTGATAGTATCTTTAATGTCAACCAAAACTCCAGGAATACCTGTAAATTGCTCCGCTACGTGGAAAGGTTGAGATAAGAAACGTTGAACACGACGTGCTCTTGATACTGATAATTTATCTTCTTCAGATAACTCTTCCATACCAAGGATCGCAATAATATCTTGCAATTGTTTGTATTTTTGAAGAATCTCTTTTACTCTTTGTGCACAGTCGTAGTGCTCATTTCCTAAAATTTGAGGAGTCAAAATTCTTGAAGTAGAATCTAACGGGTCAACCGCAGGATAAATACCTAACTCAGCAATTTTACGAGACAATACAGTAGTAGCATCTAAGTGAGCAAACGTTGTTGCTGGTGCCGGGTCAGTTAAGTCATCCGCAGGAACGTAAACCGCCTGTACAGATGTAATAGATCCTTTGTTTGTAGATGTAATACGCTCTTGCATAGCTCCCATCTCTGTTGCCAAAGTTGGTTGGTATCCTACTGCAGAAGGCATACGACCTAAAAGTGCTGATACCTCAGAACCTGCTTGTGTAAAACGGAAAATATTATCAACGAAGAATAATACATCTTTACCTTGGTCTGATCCAGCTCCATCACGGAAATACTCAGCGATAGATAATCCTGAAAGTGCCACACGTGCACGAGCTCCAGGAGGCTCATTCATTTGTCCGAAAACGAAAGTAGCTTTAGACTCTCTCATTCCTGGCATATCTACTTTAGATAAATCCCATCCTCCATTTTCCATAGAGTGCATGAAATCATCACCGTATTTAATAATTCCTGACTCTAACATCTCACGAAGCAAGTCATTTCCTTCACGTGTTCTTTCACCTACTCCTGCGAATACTGAAAGTCCACCGTGACCTTTTGCGATATTGTTGATCAACTCCTGAATCAATACTGTTTTACCAACACCAGCACCACCAAACAATCCAATTTTTCCTCCTTTTGCATAAGGCTCAATCAAATCGATTACTTTAATACCTGTGAATAAAACTTCAGATGAAGTTGATAAATCTTCGAATTTAGGCGCTTGTCTGTGAATAGACAAACCGTTTTCTCCTGTTTTTGGCAAGTTTCCTAAACCATCAATTGCATCTCCAATTACATTGAATAATCTTCCATATACATCTGGACCGATTGGCATTTGGATTGGATTACCAGTTCCAACTACTTCATATCCTCTAGACAAACCGTCTGTAGAGTCCATAGAGATTGTACGAACAGTGTTTTCTCCAATGTGAGATTGTACTTCTAGAACTAATAAAGTTCCATCTTTTTTAGTGACTTCTAGTGAATCATAAATTTTTGGAAGTTCAACATCCTTACCGTTGAAAACTACGTCAACTACTGGTCCAATGATTTGAGCAACTTTTCCTATTACTTTTGACATTACTTATGTATTTATTAAATAGCTATTTAGGTTTATCGAAAATACCTCTTTTTTCAGAGCGCAAAGATAATTTTTTAAAATATAAAATCAATTTTTTTTTCATAAAAAATACTATGATTTTGTTTGATTCCTAAAAGAGAGGTCAAAAATATCTAAAATGGCATTTTTTTATGGAAATAAAAAAAGCCACTGCATTTTAGAAACGAGTGACTTTCTTACTAAAAAAAATTGGCTTTACTGAATTACTTGCGGAAACTGAATTGGATACAAAGCCAAATCAACACGACGCAATGTTGAACCATATTTTGCATTAATTGCATCTATAAAAATATTAGCAATCAATCCATATCCTCTTGCACTTGGATGAACTCCATCTAAAGAGAAAGCACCTCCTGTAGCAAATGAAGACGACATAGTGAAATTTCCAAATCTAATTCCCCCACTAGCTAATTGTGTCAGGGTTGCTCTTGTATCAACAAAAGCTAAGCCTTTTTCTTTAGCCACTGTCTCAATTGTTACATTGTATGCATCCGTAGCTTTTTTAACTTCAGCAGCTTCTGTTGGAATTAACACGTGTTTATCTTGTAATGGATAAGTTATCCCAAATTTATTTAAAGGAGCTGGCGGTGCAATTCCTAAACCTGAATTTGCAGCCGTTGGAGCCGTACCAATGTCTGGTCTCGTTGTTAAAACTACTAAATCTGTCGCTTTAGCCTGTCTGGCCTGTCCAAATACTGCACCATAAAATGCAGCCGTTTGTGCCCCTAATGTTGGAGTAAATGCTGCTGTTAACTGCACGGATAAATTTGTCAAACTCTCATCTTTTATTAAAAGCGGAAGATTTGTAGCCGTTTCAGACAACAAATTAATCCTGTCTCCCGCGTTAAAAGCAGTTAATGCTTGTTTTAACGGACCATATAGTTGCGCATTCAACGCTTGTATTGTCGCTTTACCTACCGCTTCATTCCCTCCTCCAAGGATTTTTGGTGTAAGCGGATTGTACGGAACAGTAGTAAAATAAGGCAATGCTGTAATATATGGTAAATTTGCCACTACCCCTTTTGCTCCTTTAGCCGTTAGACCTGTAACTAAATTATTAAATACGCTTGCAAAAACGGTTGGATCCGTAATATCACTACTTCCATATGTAGCCAAATTCATATTTCCTGTTTGATCTTTTCCTGTTCCCCCAGAAGTTGCATATGCTAAAACATCATTTCCTCCTATAAACAAAGAGAAAAACGTTGGATCTTGAGCAATTGCATCAGCCAAAACCGTAGTTCCCGGCGCACTGGAAAATCTGGCAAAATATGGATTTGCAGCACCAGTAGCCACACCAGCAACGTTTCCATAACCAGCAGCTAATAAATGAAAACTTTTAGCACCCGGAACTCCTAGATTACCAAATGTACCTGTAAGATGAGATGTAACCTCAGTCGTTGGTTTTCCAGGAACATTTGTCGGAGAAAGAGTTTCGCCGATAAAATAAAGACGTGTCCCTGCAATCACATTTCCTCCCAATAACAAACCACCAATATTATCATTCATGAATGGTGTCGCAAATGCACCTCCGCCAGCCGCAACAAATTGTTGCGCTAAAATATTAGTATAAGCCCCTTCCTGTCCTTTTTTAAAGAGCGCATTATCACTATATCCCGCTGCAAAAGAATCCCCAAGGGCAACATATTTTGTAAAAACTGCTGATCCAGGAACAACTGGAACCTCTGCAGGTGCGTCACTTTCATCATTATTACATGCCATAAAGGTTAAAGAAACCAATAAAAGCCATTTTATATTTTTTTTCATGTCATTAAAGTTTAAAATTATTACTTCTTTCTATTTCATTTTTTACTGAATAAACAGAAAGAAAACCCTACTTCATCATACTAACTTGTTACAATTATGGATTAATCGTCCATGAAGCAAACCACATTTGACCAATTGCTCCAGCACCAATTACCTGAAGATAATCTGATCCAAAAAGGTTAGTTGCCCCAACTTTAATAACCGACTTAAGTTTTGGAAAAGCATAGTTCACCTGTGCATCAAGAACTGTATTTTCAGGAATCATACCGTCTCCAAAAGAAGATTGCCATAAATATTCTGAGTTCCATCTCACATTCAAATTAAAGCCTAAATTTTTAATCACTTTAGCATTTCCAAGAGAAGCCTTAATTCTGTGTTTTGGCGTATTAAATCCTGCAATAAAACTAGGATCCTCTGATTGATCAAAATCAAATTGAGCATAGTTGTAATTCGCACCAATTTCAAAGTCTTTATAAACTTTTTTGGATAAACCAACTCCAAAACCTAATGAAGAAACTTCTGCAGTAGTATTTGTATATACCTGATAAACTCTTCTGTCTCCAAATGCTAACGCCTGATAAGTTTGCTGCACTGCCGGATTAGAAGAATCAGTCCCTACTGTCCCATAATAAGGAGAAATTACTCTCGCTGTATTCATGAAATCATTATAAATATTATAATAAGCATTTAAATCGATTGATAAATCATTCTGAACTACTGAACGATAGCCGATTTCAAAAGCCTGAACCTGCTCCGGTTTTACTAAGCCAATATTAGCAACCTGAAGATCTGCAGGATTTGCAGAAGCGGCAAAGGCCTGAACAGAAGCAACTGTATATGCATTACGATAAGCATTTTGACCAGACATACCAATAGTTGCCGGCTGTCCTGCAATTGCTTGTCCAGCTGCACTTACATTTACGGTCTCCTGAAAACGATCTAAATTTTCAGCAGCAGAACCAATTAACGCGAATGGCCCTAAATCTAAACCAATATATTGATCTTGTGTTGTTGGGTTGCGGAAACCTGTTTGATAAGACAATCTGAAATTATGTCTTTTAGACTCACCTGCAGAATAAACAAATGAAACTCTTGGAGAAAGGTTACCATCAAAGTTCTGACTCTTATCATAACGTAATGACCCAGTAAATTTTAAACGATCATCCATGAACTTTTTTTGCAATTGCGCATATGCACCGTATTCTTTATAATCAATTGGCCCATCATAATCCGTAAAGATTGTCCCTTCTGAATCCATTATATACTTTCTCCAGGAACCACCAACCTGAACCTCTGCCCATTTAATCATATCCCTGAAATTATAATTCACATCAGAATGATATAATTTTGAATGATCAATAAACTTAGCACCTTGCGTTAAATCAGGATTAGAAATCACTGCTTTTAACGCATTATTAAACTGAGCCGAACCTGGTTCAAATCTTGGCGAACCTGTTGGTTTAGGTATAAAAGAAAGAGCACCTGGAAGCACATTATAATCAGCAAAATTTCTTGCAATTGCAGCAGATTCATTTGCATTAGTTCCCATAACAGCCCCAGAAAACTGATAAGCCGTCGCATAATTTGTAAACCATTCCTGATCAGATTTTGCTGCTCTATTTACGTTCCATGCCGCAAATCTCATATCGTAAGAATTTCCAGCATCTTCATCAGTTACATAAAATCGTGCAAAAAAGTTTTTCCCCTTCACTTCAATTTTTGCTTGTTGCATCATGAAATCTTTTAACGCATATCTGTTAGCTCCCTGATAGATTGTACTACCTAAACCAATTTTATACTGCAAAATAACTTCTGTATCGTCAGCAAAAGGCTTAATATGGGCAGCGAAATCTGCTTTTATATTTTTAACCTTATTATCTGTTAAATCCTGCTCACGATATCCAGTTCTACTAACCTGCCCTACATTCGGAATAAAAGTAGTTACCTCGTCTCCGTAAATATTTAATCCATCATAATTTTGATTCATTGCATGACCTTCAGAACCCCCAGTCATACTTCTTTTATCAGCGGCAATCCATTCCGATGCCTCCATATAAGTGAAATTCGCTTTTAATGCAAAATGCTTTGTAAATGCTTTTGCTGCTCTAATTCCAAAATCGTTATAATCATTTGTTCCTGCTGCATCCTGACTAGTTTGTCCATATTTGTAGTAAACACTAATTCCTTCATTTGTAAAAGGACTTTTACTGTTCATAAACATAATACCATTAAAGGCATTCGCTCCATAAAGCGCAGAAGAAGCACCTGGCAACAACTCAACATTTGCCACATCTATATCAGAAATACCAACTAAGTTCCCTAAAACAAAGTTTAATGCGGGAGATGAATTATCCATTCCGTCAACCAACTGCATAAAACGTGTATTTGCCACAGAAGCAAAACCACGTGTATTGATCGACTTAAAAGAGATACTACTCGTATTAAAATTCACCTCTTTTAAATTTTCCAAACCATCATAAAAAGTTGGCGCAGTTGTATTTTTAATTTCTTGAATCCCCATTCTTTCAATAGTTACTGGCGATTCAATTACTCTTTCAGGAGTTCTCGAAGCCGAGACTACAATTTCATCCAATTTAGTTTCTTCGTCTTTCAGAACTACATCAATTTTTTGATTTAGAGATGTAACACTGATTGTTTTAGTCTCAAAACCTATTGCCGATACCTTAATTGAAAAAGGTGGTTTTGCAGTAGTGTTTAATTTAAAAGTACCATCAAAGTCTGTTGAAGTTCCGGTAGAACTTCCAACCACATTTATATTGGCACCAGGAATAGATTGTTTGTTACTATCGGTAACAGAACCAGTAATTGTATTCTGCGCAAAGGACGCGACGCAGAAAAACAACATAATTAGCAAATACACTCTCATGTGGGTTAGTTTTTTGGTTAGTTTATCTAGCCAAAATACAAATATTTTTGAGATTACTAAAAAAACCTTAAAAAAAATTAATATAATGCATGTTTTTGGTAACTATTTTAACATTTTCACATTGTGTTTTATTAAATTAACAGCAACAACAAAGCTTCACAAAACCAAAATAGTATGCATACATATAAAAATTAAGAAAAAAAATGAGGATATAATAAAAATAGAGGGGTAAGAAAAAAAATATGATAATAAAAAAAAGCGAGACATAAATCTCGCTTTTTTAACATATAATGAATTATAAACTTTATTCTACCGTAACCGATTTAGCTAAGTTACGCGGTTGATCAACATTACAACCTCTCATAACTGCAATATAATACGAAAGCAATTGCAAAGGTATTGTAGTAATAAGCGGAGACAATGCATCCGATGTTTCAGGAACTTCAATAACATAATCAGCTAATTCACGCACTTGTGTATCACCTTTAGTAACTACGGCAATAATTTTACCACTTCTTGATTTAATTTCCTGAATATTGCTTACAATTTTATCGTAATGTCCTTGTTTAGGCGCAATTACAATTACTGGCATATGCTCATCAATCAAAGCAATTGGCCCGTGTTTCATTTCTGCAGCCGGATAGCCTTCAGCATGAATATAGGAGATCTCTTTTAATTTTAAAGCTCCTTCCAGAGCAACTGGAAAATTATATCCTCTACCTAAGTACAAACAATTTGGCGCATCTTTAAAAGCTGCAGCTATTTCTTTTGCTCTATCGTTTGTTTCTAATGCTTCAGCAACTTTTTGCGGAATCAATTCTAATTCTTGCAAATATGCATGAAAATCAGGATTTGACAACGTTCCTTTTGCTTTCCCCAACCTCAAGGCAATCATAGTTAAAACTGTGATTTGAGTGGTAAAAGCTTTAGTTGATGCAACTCCAATTTCTGGTCCTGCATGTGTATAAGCTCCAGCATGACTTTCTCTCGAAATAGAAGAACCTACAACATTACAAACTCCAAAAACAAAAGCTCCGTTTTCTTTAGCCAACTTAATAGCCGCCATTGTATCAGCAGTTTCTCCCGATTGAGAAATCGCAATTACAACATCATCCTTATTTATAATCGGGTTTCTATATCTGAATTCAGAAGCATATTCTACTTCTACAGGAATACGCGTAAACTCTTCAAAAATATATTCTGCAACTAATCCTGCATGCCATGAAGTACCACAAGCAACAATCAGAATTCGTTTAGCATTTAAGAATTTTTCAAGATTATCTTCAACACCTGCCATTTGAACAATTCCTTCATTTGCATGAAGTCTTCCTCTGTAAGTATCTTTAATAACACTTGGCTGTTCGTAGATCTCTTTCAACATGAAATGATCATAACCTCCTTTTTCAATTTGCTCCAAATTCATTTGAAGCTCCTGAATATAAGGATCAACCAAAGAGTCATCTTTAATTTTTCTAACTTTAAGAGGCTTATGCAATCTAATGTTTGCCATTTCACCATCTTCAAGATAAATTGCATTTGAAGTATACTCAATAAAAGGAGAAGCATCAGAAGCAATAAAATATTCTCCTTCACCAACACCAATAGCCAGTGGACTTCCTAATCTTGCAGCAACAATTTCATCCGGGTTTTTCTTATCAAAAACGGCAATTGCATATGCTCCTACAACCTGATTCAAAGCAATTTGCACTGCTTTCCCTAACTTTATGTTTTCATTTTTTTGAACTTCTTCAATTAAGTTCACTAAAACTTCAGTATCAGTATCCGATTTAAAAGTATACCCTCTTTTTATCAATTCCTCTTTAAGAGGCGCATAATTCTCGATAATTCCATTGTGAATAATCACTAATTCACCAGAATTAGAAAGATGCGGATGCGAATTTACATCATTTGGAACTCCATGAGTTGCCCAACGAGTGTGTCCTATTCCAATAGTTCCGTTTGTCGTAAAACCATCTTTTGCTTTAGCTTCAAGATCCGAAACCTTTCCTTTTGTTTTACAAAGTTTAATGCCTGAGTTGTCATATAACATAACACCCGCACTATCATACCCTCTGTATTCGAGCCGCTTTAATCCTTTTATAATAATAGGATACGCCTCTCGATGGCCGATATATCCAACAATTCCACACATATATTATTTATTAATTTGGTTTCGTGTAGTAAACTTCAAGCCTTAGCCTTTGAGCTTCCGGAACAGAAGCTTTGCTTCCGTACAAGATTGTTCCTAACGGACTCGTAACTGATCCTTTTGGAGCCTCTGAAATAACACTGTTCTTTAATTTAAGTTTATTTGAAGCAAAAATACTAATGTCCTCTGTTACAACTAAACCTAACTTTACATTAGTGGCAGTAGCATCTTTAATAAGATTCCTGATATGATTTGTAATTCTAACCTTGTATGATTTTCCTCGTTTAGTTGTTGCATCAGTTTCAATTATACCACCAAAAATATATCTTGTTGCTTTAGAATCACTACCCAAAAATCCGCTGGTTCCATCAGCATAATCAATCACGGGAATATTATTTGTTAGATCATACAAATACACTCTTTTTGGCTCCTCTGCTCCAGTCATCTTATCAGCATCGATATAGAATACCAGATTTGCCTCGTTAACCATCCACTTATTTTCTCTGATTTCAGCCAACTTAGTACCAAAAGCTGAAAGATCTATAACAGCAAGTGATCCCTGACCTCCTTTTAAATAAAGTTTTTCATCTCCATTTACATTGTCAGGATTCTTTATTGCAGTATCATAATTAACATTCTTAACATCATTCAATAAACTGGCAGTTGCGCCCCCGCCTAAGCTAATGTCAAGAGTTTTATTCTCCTTAACAGTCTCTAAGTCGGTTGTAATAGCTGTTTTAGCCTTATAATAAATCGTTATTTTACCTTTCGCAAAATCTAATAATGCCATATTACTAGGGCTGCTTTCAGATTTTTCTACTTTAAAATACAACCCTCTGAAATATTCCTGAAAAACATTTGCGTTTGCAAGCTTATCAGCAGGTGCATTCAAAATTTTATCCTGGAAAAAAGTATTATTTAATTTCAAATGCATTTCAGGCGCAACTCTTGTAATTACTTTTTTGTCAGCATCGTCTTTTGTTACTTGAATAATCTCTTTAGCACTAAAACCGAACTTATCATTTTGCTCATTCTTATTTTCGTTGTTATCATTCAAACGATCTCCTTTCTTAAAATTATCAAAATCAGCATTTTGATCTGTATAATATAATTGTGCCATTTGCGACCCATTATCATAAAAAGAAGTACGCATCTGAACTCCGGATTCGTAAATACTTAACTTAAGCTTCCCTTCAGGTGATCCAAAAATAGAATCTAATTCATAGATAGTACTCCCATTCGTTTCTACACTTTTTACATGCTTAAAATAAGGAATACTTAACATTACACTATCAACAACAGCTTCTGCACCGATAGTTGGCGCGTAGGTAGCCATTGTAAGCTGCGTTGCAAAATTACCAGTAGTTGTACCCAAAACAGGATTATCATAAATTCCCAAACCATTAACTGCCAATGCATTTGACTGTACTGGTGTTACTTCCTGATTATAAGCCAATACATCATATTTTTCACCCTGAAGATCGAAATGATTATCTCCGATCAAATCATCACCAATCGCATTAAAATCTTTATCGCAAGAATATAAAAGAACAACCGTTGCAACTAATAGAATTTTCTTAATAAAAGAAGTATTATACATGTTTAATAATAAAGTTAAAATTTAAAGACCCATACTTTTATAGAAATTTGTATACGCTTCAGCGAATGCATCTTTCGTGGCGAAAGGTAAAAAAGGTTTTCCTGAAGATTCTATAAATTTTGTTAAACTTGGGGATACGTTTTCAGACGCTATAATAACAGCATCAGAATGTAATATACTGGCCTTTAAGATATTTTCGTAATTAGGAGTTTCTAAATCAGACACGGACTCATGTGGCACACCATCAAATTTCACCTTGTTTATCATTTCTAAATCTAAATTTTCATCAAAAGACTGCCCATAAACAGATGTTACAATTTTAGTTTCAGAAAATAAGGCTTCGTTTTTATAATAATGCTTCATATAAATTGGCAACATAGCAGCCAACCAACCATGAACGTGAATAATATCGGGAACCCAATTTAATTTTTTTACTGTTTCTACAACTCCTTTTGCAAAAAATATTGCTCTTTCGTCATTATCAGGATACAAAACTCCCTCCTCGTCAGCAAAAGTTGCTTTACGCTTAAAATATTCATCATTATCGATAAAATAAACCTGAATTCTTTCTTTCGGAATTGAAGCTACTTTAATAATCAATGGCATATCTAAGTCATTCACTACCAAATTCATTCCTGAAAGTCTAATTACTTCGTGTAACTGGTGTCTTCGTTCGTTGATATTTCCATATCTTGGCATGAAAATTCTGATCTGACCTCCTTGATCATTAATCATTTTTGGAACGTCGTAAGACATTAAAGAAACCTCATTTTCAGCCAAATAAGGCACGACTTCAGATGATACATATAATATCCTCTTATCTTTCATAATAGTATTTTACTTAATTTTTGGTAATAAAAACGTTGCAAAATTACAAAAATTTATGCAGTTTATAACTAATATATTATGTTTGCACTAAATTTTAATAATACCGCCATGCATATTTTCTACGGTAAAGTAGCTTTGATAGCCTATTTAAAAACTATCAAAACCACAAATTCAACGATCGGATTTGTACCAACAATGGGCGCTTTACATCAAGGGCATCTGGCTTTAATGCAACGATCTCTTAAAGAAAACGATGATACTGTTGTTAGTATTTTCGTCAACCCTACTCAATTCAACAATCCTGAAGATCTTGCAAAATACCCAAGAACACTTGAAGAAGATGTGAAAAAAATGCGAGGTTTAAGTGACAAAATGATTTTATATGCTCCTTCTGTAGAAGATATCTATGAAGGAAAGACAATATCACAGGATTTCGATTTTGACGGACTGGAAAATCAAATGGAAGGAAAATTCAGACCCGGACATTTTAACGGAGTCGGAACCATTGTAAAACGATTATTTGAAATTGTTACTCCAACCAATGCTTATTTTGGTGAGAAGGATTTTCAACAGCTGCAAATCGTTAAAAAGATGGTCGAAAAAAATCATATGCCGGTAAATGTTGTGGGCTGTCCTATTTTCAGAGAAGACAATCAGTTGGCTATGAGCTCCCGAAATGAACGCTTAACTGCTGAAGAACGAAAAGAAGCAGCTATTATTTATCAAACATTAACGGAAGCCAAAGAGATATTTAAAACTAAAAGCCCGGAAGAAACTTTAGAATTTGTAGAAAATTCTTTCAAAGACAATCCAAGATTTGAACTTGAATATTTCGTTATTGCTGACGAATCCACATTATTACCTATAGAAAACAAAATTAACGATAAAAAATATCGTGCGTTTATAGCGGTATTTGTTAATTCTATAAGACTGATTGACACCATTTCATTAAATTAATTTACCTTTGCAACATGCAAATTCAAGTTATAAAATCTAAAATTCATCGTGTAAAAGTAACTGGAGCTGATTTAAATTACATCGGCAGTATTACTATTGACGAAACATTACTGGAAGCCTCAAATATTATTGAAGGTGAAAAAGTATCTATTGTAAATATCAATAATGGCGAACGTTTTGAAACTTATGCTATTAAAGGAGAAAAAAATTCAGGTGACATTACACTGAATGGTCCTGCAGCAAGAAAAGTTCAAAAAGATGACATTATTATCATTATATCATATGCTACCCTGGATTTTGAAGAAGCCAAAACCTTCAAACCATGGATCATTTTCCCTAATGAAAACGACAATTCGTTAACTTAAGTATTCCTTTTACACTTTATCTTCCCATTTTTTTGGCAAAATTTATTTTGTACAAACGCTATTTCTTTGGTCTAAAATCAAAACAGATTCCAACCCAAAAGTTACTTGCTTTTTAAAATCCTACTGTAAGAAAAAAGCAAATAAAGTATTATATTGCTACACTATTTCAATACTTTTTAATTTACTGAAATGCCACAAATCATGAAAAAAGCTTACCTACTGTTTATTTTAGTGTCAATTTCTTCATTTGCCCAGAAAAAATTTGACAATATTCAATCTGAAAAATTGGGAGAAGAAAGAAGAATAACGATCGGACTTCCCGCTTCTTATGAAGCAAATCCTGAAAAAAAATATCCTGTCCTATATTTATTAGATGGAGATTATTTATTTGATCCTTTCTCCGGAGCTATAAGTTACGGCAATTACTGGGGAGATTTACCAGAAATGATCATCATTGGGGTTCATCAAAATAAAAATGATGAACGCGAAGACGATACAACTATTGATCAAAATACTGGGCTTCCTTTTGAAAAAGGTGCCGAATTTTATGAATTTATAGGTGCCGAATTAGTTCCGTACATTGAAAAAAAATACCGCACAGCGCCTTTTAGAATTATTGCCGGACATGATATAACTGCAAGTTTCATTAATTTCTATTTATATAAGGAGCAACCTCTTTTTAATGCATACATATCTTTCAGTCCTGAACTTGCCAATAAAATGGAAATTAGGGTTCCTGAAAAATTTGCCAAAGTGACTGAGCCTTTGTTTTACTATTTATCTGTAGCTGATGGAGACAATAAAAAAATTAAAGAACCTATTGAAAAATTAGACAGCAATATTAAAATTGCTAACAATCCGTTAGTAAATTATAAATACGATTTATTCAAAGGAACAACACATTACACTCAGGTATTACATGCCATACCAAGCGCTTTATATCAAATTTTTGAAGTGTACAGACCGATAAATTCTGCAGAATACAATGAAAAAATCGCTGTTCTTGAATCAGGTTATGCTGATTATCTGGAGAATAAATACAATGTCATGTCTAAAGTTTTAGGAGTTCAAATTCCTGTAAGAATTAGTGATTTCAAAATTATAGAGACTCTTATATTAAAAAAGAACGCCTACGACGAATTAGGAAAAATGGCCGAAATTGGAAATGTAAATTATCCAAAAGCTATGTTGGGAGAATATGAATTAGGACTGATGTATGAAAAAATGGGCGATCCGAAACATGCTTCAAAAAAATATCAAAATGCTTCGCAAATGGAACCAATTGGCGATTTGAACAAGGATTTGATGTATGAGAAAATTGATGAAATGAATACACTTGCCAAAAAAACCAAATAATGTCAAAAGTTAAAACTTCCTTTTTTTGTCAGAATTGCGGAACCCAATATGCCAAATGGCAAGGACAATGCAATGCCTGTAAAGAATGGAATACTATTGCTGAGGAAATCATTCAGAAGCAGGAAAAAGTGGCCTGGAAAAGCGAACCAACTTCCAGCACCAAAGCTCCGCGCCCCTTAAAAATCAACGAAATTGATTCGGCTCAGGAAATCCGAATGGACACTACTGATGGTGAATTGAATCGTGTTTTAGGTGGCGGAATCGTTCCTGGATCTTTGACGCTTTTAGGAGGCGAACCCGGAATAGGAAAAAGTACACTTTTGCTTCAAATTTCGTTAAAACTACCCTATAAAACACTTTATGTTTCTGGTGAAGAAAGTCAGAAACAAATAAAAATGCGTGCGGAACGAATCACCCCAAACAGTGACAATTGTTATATTTTAACAGAAACTAAAACGCAGAATATCTTCAAACAAATTGAAGCCATTCAGCCCGAAATTGTCATTATCGATTCGATTCAGACTTTGCACACGGATTATATTGAATCAACCGCTGGAAGTATATCTCAAATTAGAGAAACTACCGCTGAGCTGATCAAATTTGCTAAAGAAACCAATATTCCGGTTATCTTAATCGGGCATATTACAAAAGACGGAAATATCGCCGGACCAAAAATTCTCGAACATATGGTTGATACCGTTTTGCAATTTGAAGGCGATCGAAATCACGTTTACCGAATTTTACGTTCCTTAAAAAACCGTTTTGGCTCAACCGCCGAATTGGGTATTTACGAAATGTTAGGAAGCGGTCTGCGAGAAGTTAGCAATCCTTCAGAAATATTGATTTCGCACAAAGACGAAGAAATGTCCGGAACTGCGATTGCCACTACTATGGAAGGTATGCGTCCGTTGATGATTGAAATACAATCATTAGTAAGTACTGCCGTTTACGGAACACCTCAACGAAGCACTACAGGCTACAACGCAAAAAGATTAAACATGATTTTGGCTGTTTTAGAAAAAAGAGCTGGATTCCGATTAGGAGCCAAAGACGTATTCCTAAATGTAACAGGTGGAATTTCTGTTGATGATCCCGCAATTGATTTAGCCGTTGTCGCCGCCATTTTATCTTCAAATGAAGATATTCCGGTAACCAAGGGATTCTGTTTTGCCGGCGAAGTTGGACTTTCGGGCGAAATTCGTCCTGTAAATCGCGTAGACCAACGCATTCAGGAAGCTGAAAAATTAGGATTCAATACTATCTTTGTATCCAAGTACAATAAAATCGCCTTAAAAAATACCGGAATCAAAATTGAGCTTGTGGCCAAAATTGAAGATGTAGCCAGTATTTTATTTGGTTAATTATTTATAAACTTACTTTATGAATTTTCCAAAACAAAAAATATATAAAGCACTCTTAATACTTGCCCTGGTATTAGCAGTGCTTTTTTCAGGACTTTACTTTTTCCGTAATTCGCTTTTAAAACAAGCTATTGCCAAAGTAACCCACAAAATGAATGTCGATTATAATAGTACTTTTTCAGTGAAATCGGCTTCGTTTGACGGTTTGTCTACGATTAAATTATCAGATGTTATTCTGGTTCCTAAAAATGCAGACACGCTTTTTCACATCCATAAAATAGAAACCAGCATCAGTTTATCCAGTTTATTGATTGGCGACGTTCAGGTTGGAACTTTGAAAATCAACAACGGCTATGTTCAATTTGTAAAAAAAGGAAAAGTTCGAAATTTTGATGCCTTTTTAAAAAGAGATAAATCAGAGTCGGATACTAACGAAAAACGTAAATATGCGACTTTTGCTTATCGCATTATCTCACAACTATTGAATTTGGTTCCAACCGATATGAAGCTGGAAAATCTGAATTTTAAAATTGATGACAATGGCAAAAAAGCGTCAATTGCAATTAATAAACTCGTTTTAGACAACAAACAGCTCGAAACCAATCTTCATGTACAAAGCAAGAATTTCGATCAACGCTGGAATATAAAAGGTTTTGCAGATCCAAGAAACAAAAAAGCAGATATCCGATTTTTCAACTTGGATACCGGCGCTATTCGCGTTCCTTATTTAGACGAACGTTATAATCTTAAAGCCAGTTTTGATTCAATTCGTCTGAACGTTGCAAATATTGATAAAGACGGAAGCGAGCTGCATATTGATGGTTATACTTCGATTACCAATTTAAAAATCAATCATCCCAAAATTGCCAGTAAAGATGTTGTGATCAAAAATGCCCGTTTTGATTATCGTTTTTTATTGGGAGACGATTTTATTTCGATTGACAGCACTTCAACCATGCAATTGAACAAGATAAAAGTAAAACCTTATGTTTCTTATAATACAGAAAAAGATACTGTTTATACTTTGAAGGTTACTATTCCGAAAATGAAGGCACAGGATTTTATTGTTTCCTTGCCTGATGGATTGTTTACGCATTTCCAGGGAATGGAAGCGACTGGAAATTTCGATTATAAACTAGACTTCAAATTCAACAAAAACAAACCGAATACGCTGGTTTTTGACAGCAAAATGAATAAGGAAGATTTAAGAATAACGAAATACGGAGAAGCCAATCTAAACAAATTGAATGGTGAATTTGTCTATCGCGCCATTATTCAAAACGTATTACAACGTCCAATTTTGGTCGGAAATGCAAATCCAAATTACACACCTTTAGACCAGATATCGCCTTATTTGAGAAAATCTGTTCTGACAACAGAAGATCCATCTTTCTTTTCGCATCGCGGATTTATAAATGAAGCTTTCAAACAATCGATTCTGAAGAATATTAGAACCAAAAAATTCTCGCGCGGTGCTAGTACCATCAGCATGCAGTTGATTAAAAACGTTTTTCTGACAAGGGAAAAAACGCTTTCGCGAAAGCTGGAAGAAATTCTCTTGGTTTATATCTTAGAAAACAACCGAATTGCCAGTAAAGAAAGAATGCTGGAAGTATATTTCAACATTATCGAATGGGGACCAAACGTATACGGAATTGGCGAAGCGAGTCATTTTTACTTCCAAAAAAGCCCTTCAGCCTTAAATGTAGACGAATGCTTGTATTTGGCAACCATTATCCCAAAGCCTCGAAAGTTCATGTATCAATTTAATGAACAAGGAAATTTGAAAGATTACGCTGTAAAAAATCAGAAATTCTTAAAGAACTTAATGTTTAGAAGAGGACTTTTAGTTCCCGAAGATACAATTGGGCAATTACCTGTTTACATTTCTGGAAACGCTCGTTCTTTAATCAGAATTAAAGCACCGGATTCGACTCTTGTTCCTGTTGATTCTTTGGCTATTGGAGATGAATTTGATCTTTAAAGATTTGCCACGAAGGCACTAAGACACAAAGTGTTTATTTTAATATCATAAAAGCTAAGAAGTCGCAAAGTTTTTCATTTTTAAATAAAAAAATTTGCGACTTCGTGACTTTGTGGCAATAGCTCCTTACGGCGCAGGATCAGGAATAATAGCCTGAACTTTCTCGATCTCATTTAAGATCTCTTTTGAAAGCACAATATCAATTGTATCGATATTTTCTTTTAATTGTGCCAATGTTGTAGCCCCAATAATAGCACTTGTTAGAAATGGCTGTTGCAATACGAAACCCATTGCTAATTCTGTCAATGTTAATCCGTGTTTTTTAGCAATTTCCAAATACAATTTTGTTGCTTGCGTACATTGCTCGCTAGCGTAACGCGTATATTGCGGGAAAAGTTTGATTCGCGCATTTGGATGTTCTTCACCTGTTAAGAATTTACCCGTCAAAGTTCCAAATCCTAATGGGGAATATCCTAGTAAACCAACATTTTCATGCATCGAAACTTCTGCAGAACCAACCTCAAAAAGGCGATTTAATAAGTTGTAAGGATTTTGAATTGTTTTGATTCTTGGAAGGTTTTGATACTTGCTTTCTTCCAGAAAGCGCATCATTCCCCAGGCATTTTCATTTGAAACACCAATATGTTTTATTTTCCCTTCTTTAATCAATCCATCAAAAGTCTCCAGGACTTCTCTGAAATTATCTTCCCAATGGTCACTTTGAACTTTAAAAGCACGCTGTCCAAAAGTATTGGTCTTGCGTTCTGGCCAATGCATTTGATATAAGTCGATATAATCCGTTTGAAGGCGTTTTAAGCTATTTTCTACAGCATGTTTAATACTTGCCGGAGAGAAATCTAATTTTTCGCGCATATAGCCAAAATTCGCATTTGGACCCGCTATTTTTGAAGCTAAAACCACTTTTTCACGGTTTCCTGATTTCTTAAACCAGGTTCCAACAATTTTCTCGGTACTTCCGTACGTCGCTTCACTTGCCGGAACCGAGTACATTTCGGCAGTATCAAAAAAGTTTACGCCTCTTTCAAGTGCATAATCCATTTGCGCATGGCCTTCTTCTTCTGTATTTTGTTGCCCGAAAGTCATCGTTCCGAGACAGATTTTACTAACTTTTATATCGGTATTGGGTAAAGTTGTGTATTTCATTCTTTTCTTTTTAAGGTTCAAAGTTGCAGAGGTTCAAAGGTACAAAGGTAAAATTCAAATGAAAATTCTACAGAAGTTAAAAAAAGAATAAGGTTTTGGAAACCTTGCAAAAAAAAGGCCCAAAGTTAAAAACTCTGAGCCTTTGCATCTTTGAACCTCTGTACCTTAATTAATGCTATTAAGCATCTCAGCAATCTCATCTAATCTTGGAGTCAAGATGATTTCGATTCTTCGGTTTTTAGCCTTTCCTTCCGGAGTGGCGTTGCTTGCCAAAGGAGAAAATTCGCTACGACCCGCCGCTGTTAATTTTTGTTTGTTGATTTTAGTGTTTTCACTTAAAATATTTACAATTGCAGTTGCTCTTTTTGTTGATAAATCCCAGTTGTTTGCAATTGGTCCAGAACCAGCGTATGGATCGTCATCTGTATGTCCTTCAATAAGAACAGAAAGATCCGGATTGTCTCCTAATACTTTTCCTAATTCAACAACTGCTTTTCTACCTTCTACTCCAACAGCCCAACTTCCTGAATTGAAAAGCAATTTGTTTTCCATAGAAACATATACTTTTCCGTTTTTCTGTTCTACAGTCAAACCTTTTCCTTCAAAACCGTTTAGGGCTTTAGACAACGTTTCTTTCAGTTTTTTCATTGCTGCTTCTTTTGCTGCGATCATAGCTTCCAATTCATTTAGGCGACTTGCTGTTTTATCTAAACGAGCTTGTTCTTCGGCTAATTTTTTAGATTTTGCTTCTAATTGCGCTAACAATTCACGGTTTTTAGCCATATTGCTTTCTAATGCATCGTTGCTGTTTTTCTCTAATGCATTATACGAATCTTGTAAAACCTTAAATTTATTTTGAGCTGCAGCTAAATCTGCTTTTTGCTTGGCAAGATCATTCTTTGTGCTTTCTAAATCTTTGGTTAATTTATCACGATCTAATTCTAACTGATTTTTTGATTTTTGCAATTCTGCATTTTCATCAGCAATGGAACGATTTTCTTTTTTAAGATCTGAATATTTGGATTCAAGATCGTTGTAGATTTTCTTGGATACGCATGAAGTCATAGACATCGCTACAACTAGTAATCCGACTGAGGCCTTTTTAATCATTTTATTTTCTGTTTTTATTTGGAGGGTATTAATAATTATACAATATCAAAATTCAATGTCAATTTCAATTTCAATGTCAATTTCAATGTTAATATCAATTTCAATGTCAATTTCAATGTTAATATCAATGACAATATCAATGACAATATCAATTTTGAATTTTAAACTGCTATTCTTTCAACAAGAACAATACCAAACTTTAGTCAATTTCAACTAAAACAGGACAATGATCTGAGTGAACGGCGTCTGGAAGAATTACCGCACGTTTTAATCTGTGCTCCATAGAATCGCTTACCAAATTGTAGTCAATACGCCAACCTTTGTTATTCCCGCGGGCTCCGGCACGGTAACTCCACCATGAATAATGATGCGGATCTTTGTTAAAATGACGGAAACTGTCTATAAAACCAGATTTCATGAAAGCATCTAGCCAGGCACGTTCCTGAGGCAAAAATCCGGAAACGGTTTTATTACGAACCGGATCATGAATGTCGATAGCTTCGTGGCATATGTTATAATCGCCGCAAATTATCAGATTCGGAATGGTTACTTTTAATTCATTGATGTAGTTTTGAAAGTCATCCATAAACATAAATTTATGATCTAATCTTTCAATATTTGTTCCCGATGGAAGGTATAAACTCATTACAGAACAGTCGTCAAAATCGGCACGAAGGTTACGCCCCTCATAATCCATATGGTGAATACCGGTTCCGAAAACGACATTATTGGGTTTTATTTTAGAAAGTATAGCTACACCGCTATACCCTTTTTTTGTTGCGGGATAATAATATTGAAACGGATAGCCAGCGGCCGTGATATCATCGACCGGAATTTGTTCCTGGGTCGCTTTTATTTCCTGAAGGCAAATTACATCAGGGTTCGCGTGTTGCAGCCATTCGATAAAACCTTTAGTAATTGCTGCACGAATTCCGTTAACATTATAAGAAATAATTTTCATCACTGTATTTTTTTTAGGATTCCAAATGTAATAAAAAAGTGGAAAGTTTGCGTTTGAATCAACGAAAAGTAGAGTTTTTTGTTATCTTTGTTCGCTGCTCTAATAAATTAAAAATAGTACATGGGTTTAGTTACCGCGAAAGAAGTTGCAAAGGCAATAAATGTTGATAAGTACGGAGTTTTCGGTACTTTTTCTGGCTGGATTCTTATGAAGGTTCTTAAGATCTCTACCCTTAATAAAATTTACGATCACAATAAACACTTAGAGGATGTTCCATTTTTGAACGGTATTTTGGATGAAATGGAGATTAAATTCGAAATTCCTGAAGAAGATTTAAAACGTTTACCTAAAGATGGCGCCTATATTACGATCTCAAATCATCCGCTTGGAGGGATTGACGGTATTTTGCTTTTGAAATTAATGCTTGAGAGAGAACCCAATTTCAAAATCATCGCCAATTTTTTATTACACCGAATTGTTCCGCTTAAAAAATACATCATGCCGGTGAATCCTTTTGAAAATCATAAGGATGCCAAATCAAGCGTAGTGGGAATCAAAGAAACTTTACGTCACTTAAGCGATGGGAAACCGTTAGGAATTTTCCCTGCCGGGGAAGTTTCGACTTATAAAGATGGGAAATTGGTCGTTGACAAACCTTGGGAAGAAGGCGCTTTGAAGTTAATCAGAAAAGCAAAAGTTCCTGTTGTACCCATTTATTTCCACGCTAAAAACAGCAGATTATTTTATTGGCTTTCTAAAATTGATGATACTTTGCGTACAGCAAAATTGCCATCTGAATTGTTAACTCAAAAAGACCGTGTCATTAAAGTTCGTATTGGTAAACCGATCTCGGTAAACGAACAAAACGAAATTGAATCGTTTGAAGAGTATTCAGAATTCTTAAGAAAGAAAACGTATATGCTTGCCAATCCTTTTGAAAAGGACAGTAAATTAATTGATACTGCAAGTTTAAAAATACCAAAAGCACCTAAAAAAATCGTTACGCCGGCAAGTGAATCAAAAATGATTGCTGAAGTTGATGCTTTAAGAAACAGCGATTGCCGTTTGTTGCAAAGTAAAAATTACGAAGTCTTTTTTGCTACAGCTAAATCTGTTCCGAATATTCTGCATGAAATTGGTCGTCTACGCGAAATCACATTCCGTGAAGTTGGTGAAGGGACAAATGAATCTATCGATTTAGATAAATTTGACCAATATTATCACCACATGTTTTTATGGGATGATGAAACCAAAAAAATTGCAGGTGCCTACCGTATGGGATTGGGGTCTGAAATTTATCCTAAATACGGAATTGAAGGTTTTTACCTGAATGACTTGTTTAGATTTGAGCCAGAATTGCATGATATGATGCACAAATCGATCGAAATGGGTCGTGCTTTTATCATCAAAGATTATCAGCAAAAACCAATGCCTTTGTTCTTATTATGGAAAGGAATTATTCATACGACTCTACGTTATCCTGAGCATAAATACTTGTTAGGTGGTGTGAGTATCAGTAATCAATTCTCTGATTTCTCTAAATCATTGATGATTGAGTTTATGAAGTCAAATTATTACGATCCTTATATTGCGCAATACATTCATCCGAAAAAAGCATATAAAGTAAAACTGAAAGATGCTGATAAAGACTTTATTTTTGATGAAGCCGAATCGGACTTAAATAAATTTGATAAAATCATTGACGAATTAGAACCAGGAAATTTACGTTTGCCTGTTTTAATTAAGAAATACATCAAGCAAAATGCGCGTGTTGTGGCTTTCAACGTCGATCCTTTATTCAACAATGCAATTGACGGTTTAATGTACATTAGAATAGCCGATATTCCAGAAAGCACAATGAAACCTGTTATTGAAGAATTTCAAATAGAATTAGAACGCAAATTATCTGAGAAAGAAGATTAATTGCAAATTGATATAAAAAGAAAATCCCGTTAGTAAAGTACTAACGGGATTTTTTATGTTTTAAAACCAGGGTTTTCTACCCACCTGATACGTTTGGTAAAAATCTTCATCCGATTTTGTCAGGTAAATAATTCCTTCTATTAGACCAATTACGGCACCGACTCCGCAAAGAAGCGTTAAAAGAATCTGAATAACTCCTTCTTTGGTATAACCTAATATAAACTTATGAATTCCTAAATATCCAAGAACTATAGCTAAAACACCCGCTAGTACTTTTTTATTTTCTGGCTTGGGAGCTCCAAACTCTGATTGTGTATTTTCCATATTCTTTAATTTTAGATTTGAAATTAATTATTTTAAAAAAAAGAAATCCCATCCGCCGCGACGAATGGGATTTTTTATGTTTTAGAACCAGCCTTTTTTCCCAACCTGATAGGTTTGATAAAAATCTTCGTCTGATTTTGTCAGGTAAATAATTCCTTCTATAAACCCAATTATACCACCTAGTCCACAAGTAACAATACTAATTACTAATTGAATAATTCCTTCCTGAGTATAACCTAGTATAAATTTATGAATTCCTAAATATCCAAAAACTAAAGCTAAAACGCCTGCTAATACTTTTTTATTTTCTTGTCTTGGTGCGGCTGGAGTATTCCAAGCCTCTGGTTTTGTAGTTTCCATCTTTTATTATATTATTATTTATTGTAATTCAACGTTTCCGATTTCGTTCATTTCTTCAAACTCATTTTTAGGATCTGCTCCATAATCATTTGCTCCATAATCTCCTTCTGTACACATTAGTACCAACATCCAAATTCCTCCAACAAATGGTATAAAAGAAACTAAATAATACCAACCGCTTTTTCCTGTATCATGCAACCTTCTAACAACAACTGCCAGATAAGGAATAATCATAAGTAGTAAATAAAAAACAAAAAGACCATAAGCTATAAAGAAGCCATTTTCAGGGCTATCGAAAATTAAGCCTATTAACGATCCAATCATTACAAAACCAATAAAAATTAAAAACTGCGCAAGCATAAAGTACCAGTATTCGCTTCTTCTAGCTCTTCCGCTAAAATTTCCATAGTTTTTAAAAACTACTTTTTTGTACCATTCAATCATTATTTATAAAATTAGTTAGTTAATCCTACTCTGTTTAGGATTTTCGGCTGCTCCTGTCCAAAAATTTTGTTAAAAATTTTCCGAACAATATTAGAAAAAAATAATCTTAAAAACTAATTCTGAATGTTACTTTTAAAGAAAAGCCTTGTTATTAAAAACTAAATTGATATTACAGAAAAAACACAACTCTTTAAGCCTTAGCTACATTGCATTATTAAGCATAAACTGCCTTAATTTTGTCTACAATAACCTGCGCCAATCTTTCATGACTTTCAAAAGTCCAGCCTGCAATATGCGGCGTTAACAAAACATTTTTGGCTAGTAATAAATATTGAAAAGCTTCCGGAGTGTTTTTATCCTGAAAAAGTGTTTCAAAAGATAACTTCTCATACTCCAAAACATCCAAACCTGCTCCCAGAATCTTTTTAGACTTCATGGCTTCAACTAAATCTGCTGTAACGATATTTTTACCACGTGAAGTATTAATGACCCAAAATGGCTTTGCAAATGCGTTTATAAAATCTGCGTTTACCATTTTGTCTGTTTCTGGTGTCCATGGAAGATGTAAACTCAAAACATCTGCCCTTTTTTGTAATTCTGCCAGCGAAACTTGTTTGGCATTTTCATCACCAATGTTTTCTAAAATATCATGAAATAAAACAGCAACGTCAAAACCACGAAGTTTTTTGGCAAATGCTTTCCCCATATTTCCATAACCAATAATACCGACTGTTTTTCCGTCAAGTTCATGTCCGCGATTGCTTTCACGATTCCAGTGTCCGGCTCTTATTTCGGCGTCAGCCTGATTCAAATTATTGAAAAGTGATAAAATTACACCCAAAGAATGTTCTGCAACAGCGTTGCGATTACCTTCCGGAGCAGCAATTAAGTGGATTCCTTTTGCCTCTGCATAATCACAATCGATACTTTCTAAACCCGCGCCAACTCTGGCAATAAACTGTAAATTGGTTCCTTTATCTAAAAACGTTTTATCAATTTTAAAACGGCTTCTAATTACGATTCCGTTATACTCGTGAATTTTTGCCTCGATCTCTTCTTTCGAAGATTTGAAGTCGGCATGGTTTTCAAAACCCGCTTCTTCAAGTTGTTGCCAAAGGATTGGATTGTTGCTGTCGATATGTAGAATTTTTGTGCTCATAAAATAGATTTAATAAACACAAAAATACAGCTTATTATTTATTCTTAAATATTGGAAAGTTTCAAGTTTCAGGTTTCAGGCTCAAAACTTTGTCAATTAATCTGTTGGGAGATCAATTGACACCAAACTTTAAGCCCATAGTCGTTCCAGAATTTTTTATTGCCTATATTTTTTTTAACTTTGAAAATAACAACGCTGAGAATTCTACCCGATATTCATTTTTAAATCAGCAAAAATCCTCACTAATGATATTGACCAAAACTTTTAAATCTTTTTTTGAAAACGAAAAATCAGGAGGGCTGTTATTGCTTTTCGTTACTATTATTTCGCTTTACCTTGCCAATTCGCCCTTTCAAACTGAATATATAGCTTTTTGGGAAAAAGATTTAGGCGGACATTCCATCACACATTGGATTAATGACGGATTAATGACGATTTTCTTTTTGTTGATTGGTTTAGAATTAGAACGCGAAATTTACCATGGAGAATTATCGAGTATAAAAAATGCTTCTTTGCCACTAATGGCCGCTTTAGGCGGAATGTTGGTTCCAGCCGGAATATTTTTGGCCTTAAATTTTGGAACTGCAACTCAAAACGGAGCTGGAATTCCGATGGCGACAGACATTGCCTTTGCGATTGGAATTTTGTCATTGTTAGGAAATAAAGTTCCTGCTTCGTTAAAAGTATTTCTAACGGCACTTGCGGTTATTGACGATTTAGGCGCCATCATTGTTATTGCTATATTCTATACTACTTCAATCTCCTTTATAAACCTTGGCATTGCATTAGCGATATGGGGCTTCTTGTTTATTTTAAACAGGAAGAAAGTCAACAATATTATTCCGTATTTAGTTGGTGGTGTTTTTATGTGGTATTTTATGCTGAACTCTGGTGTTCATGCGACCATTACTGGAGTAATTTTAGCGTTTGTGATTCCGTTTGGTGATGGTGGAGAAAAGTCAGTTTCTTATAAATTACAGCATTTTTTACATCAACCCGTTGCTTTCCTAATTTTGCCATTATTTGCTATTGCCAATACCTGCATTGCCATAGAATCTGATTGGCATGAAGGATTAAATCATCCTAATACATTTGGAATTGTTTTAGGATTGGTCGTTGGAAAACCTTTAGGAATTCTTCTTTTTTCTTTTTTAGGAGTAAGTGCCGGCCTTTGTGCTCTTCCGAAGAAATTAAAATGGCCTCATATTTTGGGTGCAGGAATGTTGGGTGGAATTGGTTTTACAATGTCGATTTTCATTACTATTTTGGCTTTCAAAGATCCTGAAACCATTGTTTTTTCTAAAATTGCTATTTTGATTGCTTCTGTACTTTCCGGAATTTTCGGATTTGTTTATTTGAAATATGTTTTGAAGAAGAAAAGAGCTTAAATTCCAATATTAAAACCCCAAATTCCAACTTTCCCGCAATATTGTTATTCCCAGACACGAGGAATCCCCGCAAGTAACTCGGCAAAGATTAATAAACTTTACGGCAAATTCTCGCGGAGATCCTTCGTTCCAATGACAAACAATACTCATTAGGCGATTATTATAAACAAAAAATCCAAACCCCAACAAAATTGGAATTTGGAATTTAAAAAGATTGGGATTTAAATTTATCCCTTTATTTGTTTCAAAGAAGTTTTAATCCCTTTAATCAAAGAAGAACTAAACCCATTATGTTCCATTTCATTCAAACCGACGATTGTACAACCCTGAGGCGTCGTTACACGGTCGATTAATTGTTCCGGATGTACTTTTTCCTCTAATAACATTTTTGCAGCTCCTTTTACGGTTTGTGCTGCAATTGCCAAAGCTGTCTGTGAATCAAAACCAATTTCGATTCCTGCTTGCATTGAGGCACGTATATATCTTAAGGCATAAGCTGTTCCGCATGCTCCAAGAACTGTTGCTGCATCCATTAATTTTTCATCGATAATCGGAGCTGTTCCCAAATCTTGGAACAAATCTACAATTGGCATCGCTTCTTCACGATCTGTTTCAGGAAAAGAAATACAAGTTGCTGATTCTCCAAACTGCGCTGCTATATTGGGCATGATACGCACAACAGGATATTCGTTCTTTGTTTTGGATTGAAGCATATCCAAAGACAAACCGCTTACTGCAGATGCAATCGTTTTTCCTTTTATTACCGGTAAGATTTCAGCAAAAACAGTATCAACCTGATACGGTTTTATAGTTAAAATCACTATATCAGCGTCCTGAATATTGTGCTTATTATCGTTAGAAACCGTGATTCCGTATTCAGTTAAATATTGAATACTGGCCGTGTTTCTTCTTGTTACTGTAACTTGGTTGTTTTTGGAGAATTTGGCAATTCCCAAGGCAATAGAAACCCCAAGATTTCCTCCTCCAATTATATGTACTTTCATTGCTTATGTATTGGCTGGTTAATAGCATCTTTTCAATTCGCAAATTACATAGATTTTAAGGATCTTAAATCACTGTAATCTATTAATTTGTGGCAAAAATCTAAACCCCAAGGATCAATTTGGCTACTCCAAAGTAAAGCATAATTCCAAAAACGTCATTGGTTGTTGTGATAAACGGACCTGTAGCAATAGCGGGATCAATTTTATTTTTATGAAGGAAAAGCGGCACCAGAGTTCCTAAAGTCGCAGCGAATAAAATCACTACAATCATTGAAATCGAAATCGCAAATCCAACTAAGTATTGTTGGTACATAATGGAATGATATCCTAATAAAAGCAAAGAAATAATACTTCCTGAAATCATCGAAACGGTAATTTCTTTAGTAAAATAACCTCGGCTAAATTCTTTCAACGTTCCGTTTGCCAAACCCTGTACGACAATTGCAGAAGCCTGAACCCCAATATTTCCAGCAGTTGCCGAAAGTAATGGCACAAAAATAATTAAGGTAGAATGGAGTTTGAAGACATCTTCATTTCCTTTCAGGACAAAAGACGCTACAATTTCGATTACCATCCCGATTAAAAGCCATGGCAAACGCGCTTTGGTCAATTCCAAAACACTATCGTTTGATTCAACGTCTTGTGTAATACCCGCCGCTAATTGGTAATCTTTATCAGCTTCGTCCTTGATTACGTCTACGATATCATCAATGGTAATTCTTCCGACAAGGCGACCAAGCTCATCCACGACCGGAATGGCCTCTAAATCGTATTTTTGCATGATACGTGCTACCTCAACATCTTCGGTATCAACATTTACAAAATTTAATTTTCTGATATAAATATCTCCAATCTGCGTTTTAGTAGAAGTAGTCAATAAATCTTTTAATGATAATCTGCCTTTTAAGCGATTTTCATCATCCACAACATAAATTGAATGCACTCTGGAAACGTTTTCTGCCTGAATACGCATTTCTTTCACACATGTTAGTACATTCCAATTTTCATTGACTTTTACTAACTCTTTTCCCATCAAACCACCGGCAGAATTTTCGTCGTAACGCAACAATTCGACGATATCCTTCGCATGCTCAACGTCATTTAATTCTGAGATTACCTCCGCTTTTATTTCCTGCGAAAGTTCCCCGATAATATCGGCCGCGTCATTGGTTTCAAGCTCATCAAGCTCTTCTGCAATCTCTTTAGGTGAAAGTCGGCTTAAGATGTTTTCACGCAAATCATCTTCTAGTTCAAGAAGAATTTCTGCTGTTTTATCACTATCTAAAACCCTGAAAATATAAGTTGCTTCGTCAAAATCGAGCTCATCCAGGATTTCGGCAATATCTGCGTGGTGCAAATCGTTTAATAAAACTTCAAGTTCTTTGTCGTTTTTATTTACAATATGCTCTTCTAATTGGTGGATTAAATCTTTGCTAACTTTGAACTCCATCGGCTTCTATTTTTTGAGTCAGTTCAATAAATTCTTCTACACTAAGTTGCTCAGGACGTTTATCAAAGATAGTGTCTAATCGCAAATCATCAGTTAAATTTAATGTTTTCAAACTGTTACGTAATGTTTTTCGTCTTTGCTGAAAAGCAGTTTTCACCACAGTAAAGAACAACTTTTCACCGCACGGAAGACTGTAATCTTCCTTTCGGGTCATTTTCATCACACCCGACTTCACCTTGGGCGGAGGAATAAAAACATTTTCGTCAACAGTAAACAAGTACTCAGTAATATAGAAAGCCTGTGCTAATACGGATAAGATTCCGTAAGCTTTAGAGCCTTTTTTCTCGCAAATACGTTCGGCAACTTCTTTTTGAAACATTCCGGAAAACTCAGGAATCTGATCTCTGAACTCTAAAGTCCTGAAAACGATCTGAGTCGAAATATTATAAGGGAAATTCCCGATTATAGCGAATTGTTTGTCTTTGTAAACCTCATTGATATTGTATTTCAGAAAATCCTGAGAGATAATCTGATCTTTTAATTTCGGATAATTTTCACCCAAATACGTCACAGATTCGGTATCGATCTCGATCACGTGCGTATTAATTGGTTTGTCAAGCAAATACTTAGTCAACACACCCATTCCTGGTCCTATTTCAAGAACCTCATTGTATCCTTCTAAACTCAAGGTATCCGCAATTGCTTTGGCGATACTTTCGTCTTTTAAGAAGTGTTGTCCTAAATGTTTTTTAGCTTTTACTTTTTCCATTTTCTTTTTAGATTCTTAGATTTTTAGACTTCTTAGATCGTTAGATTTTTTCGAAATGTCGAATAGTCCAAAAATCAAATAATCATGTAATCTATTTTAATGTTCCGAAATAACTTCTAATTCGGTTCTGAAAGAAAGCATTTTGTCTGCGAACAGCTCTAAAGCTTCTCTATGAAATCCTGGTTCGTCTTCTATGTAATAACGCTCCAGAGTTTCTTTGTTATCGGTAACATATTGAACAGAATACGTAATCCCGCCCATTTCTTCTTCAATTAAAACTTTTACAATTCTTGCTGAAGAAAACTTGTTCGTGGCCAGAATTTCTGGTATGTGTTTTTCCTGCATCCATTTTAACCATTGGTCATGAACGCTCTCGTGTATATTTGTTGTAACGTTGTAAATAATCATTTTTTTTAAGTTTCTAAGATTCTAAGTCTCTAAGATTCTGAGTTTTTATTTTTGTTGCTCAAAAACCTTGAAGAAATCTTCATATTATAAATTCTTTTTTTTCTTGGAATTTGGAATTTTCTTTTTTGGAATTTAATTCTACAAATTCTTATCTCCTCTTAACTCCCGGTATTTTTTTCTCGCATCAACAAAGTAAATACTGTCCTGATGGTTAAAAATCACCTTTTCATACAAAGGTTTTGCCTTTTCTATATCTTTTAATTCGTCGTTGTGAATTTCTGCCGAAAAAAACAATGCTTCATCAACATAAATTCCGTCGCTATGATGATCAATGATCTGCTGGTATTGGCTTAAAGCCGAAGTGTAATCCTTCAGACTTTCGTAAATTTTACCCAAACGCAACATTGTTACAGCTTCGATTTCCTGTCCTTTATAGGTTTTCAGAATGCTCTGAAACTGTGTAATCGCTTTTTGTTTTTTATTCTGATAAAGTAGAAAATCACCTTTAGCAAATTGTTTCAATGCGGTTTGTGTTGAATCGGCAACGGTGTTGTCATTTATCAATAAAAAATATTCCAGCGCATCATTTGCGATCAACTGCGTGTTTGCCGACTTTAATTCTTTGAACTGTTTTAAAGCCCATTCAAAATCAGTTTTATAATAACTTGTTTTTGCTGCCTTTAAACTCGCTTCGTGCGACATTACATCATTCTTTAAATCCAATTGAATCTGCGAATAATAAATCAACGCCTGATTGAATTTTTCCTGTAAAAGCAAAATATCTCCCAACTCCATCTTAGCATCCGCTTTCTGATAATCATTCAAATTAAGCTCTAGAGCCCGTTTGACAATTGCGATACCTTCTTCTGGCTTTTTTAAATTAAATGCCTTAAAATGCGCCTGAATTAATTGCAAAGATAAGGTAAAAGGAGTTATTTCATAGGATGTAAGCAATTGTTGTAACTCAGCATCAATTATTGGATACTCTTTTTCCTGTGCTTTATCAATTTTAATTTGCATTAAATAGTAATTGGTCTGCACCAATAGATCTAAATCTTTGGTATTAAGAAGGATAAAGTTCAGAATTTCCGCAGCCGTCTCTGTGTCATCTTCATTCAACGCAAACTGACTTAAATTGACAATACTAGAAAGCGACTCAGGTTCGCGCTTGTAAATCGCTTTTTCCTGAATAAAAGCTTTTCCGAATTCCTTTTGCTGTACGTAAAACCAGCTCAAATAATGATTCCAGAATACATCCTGATCTTTTTGCGTTTTAAGGATTAATGCTTTTCGCATGGCATCTTTAAAAGCCGTATTATCCGTTTCACCATTCATGAAACGGGATAATTGTGTCTGAATTAAATTGGCATTTTGTGGATTGTTATACGATTCTGTCAACAAAAGATCAATCATTTGATCGGTCTTACCCAACTGCCCGTACAACATTCCGATTTGGAAATTAAAATTGTAATTCGGCTGCACTTGCATTGCTGTTTGGTAAGCCTTTAAAGCATATTCTAACAATACTTTTTTCTCGAAAGAATTTCCGATTCCATAAACATCATTAGCGTTCGTTTTGATTTTCTCTATAGCCTGATCGTAGAAATTTTTCGCTTTTGCATCATTTTTCTGAAGTTGGAAATTATATCCCAATTCTACTAAAAAAACACCTTGTTTGTATTTGCTGTAACGATCCTGAATCATTTTTTCAGCCAAGGCAAATTGCTGGAGTTGCTGATAACAATCAACCGTTCTTAAAAAATATTGTGTATTGGAGGGTGCGCTGTTTAAAAGCTCTTCGTAACTGATCTTCGCTTTTTCGAAATCGCCTTTATCATAGTAATATTGCGCCAGCTGTTCGTTTTGAGAAAATGCAAAACCGGACCACAACAAAATGATATAGATAAAGATGTTTTTCATATTTCAGCTTTTTTAGTCACAGTTTTTAGTCGCAGTTTTCAGCGTTAGTTTCAGTCGCAGTATAAAACAGTAAACTGAGACTGTGACTGCAAACTATTATTTAATTTCAACATTCGATTTCCAGACAATCAAAGTTAAGCCAATTAAAATAAAAGGGATACTTAAAATTTGTCCCATGTTGATCAGCATATTGTTTTCAAAACTTTCCTGGTTTTCTTTAAAAAACTCAATTAAAAATCGGGCTAAAAACAACAATGTCAAAAAACTTCCAAATAATAATCCTTTTGCTTGTTTTATTTTTTCTGATTTATACATCCAAAATAATAGGGCAAAGATCAGTAAGTATGAAAATGCTTCATACAATTGCGTTGGATGCCTCGGAATCAAATCATCTCTTTGAAAAACAACGCCCCAATTTCCATTTGTAGGTTTTCCGTAGATTTCAGAATTCATGAAATTTCCCAACCTAATGAAAGCCCCGGTAACCGGAACTCCAATCGCCATTCTGTCCAAGAGTCCTAAAAAATTCACTTTATATTTTTTGCAATATAAAACTATAGCAATTAATACTCCGATTGTACCACCATGACTGGCTAAACCCTGAAAACCAACAAATTTATAAACTCCGGCAATCTTCTGAATTGGCAAAAGTATTTCGATGGGATGTTTCAAAAAATACTCCGGTTCATAAAAGAAACAATGTCCCAATCGGGCTCCTAAAATCGTTCCTACAATTACATAAACCAGTAAACTATCCAGATTATCTAAAGAAAGACGCTCTTTTTTATAAATATTCCTGACAATGTAATATCCAAGTAAGAGTCCTGTAGCAAAAAGAGCTCCGTAATATTTCAAAGGAAAACTATCTGTTATCATAACAATAACCGGATCCACATTCCAGTTTAAAATTCCGTCCATCTCTTGGTATTTTTTTATTAAAGTTCCTATTTAAAACTGAGAAAACCTAACAAGTTTTAAAAACCTGTTAGGTCTAGTCTTAAGAACTATAAACTTAATTTATAATATCAAATCCGCAGTAAGGGCGTAAAACTTCTGGAATTACGATTCCTTCCGGCGTTTGGTAATTTTCTAAAATTCCGGCCAAAACTCTTGGCAAAGCCAATGAACTTCCGTTTAATGTGTGCGCCAATTGGTTTTTTCCGTCTTTGTCTTTGAAACGTAATTTCAAGCGATTAGCCTGGAAAGTCTCAAAATTAGAAACTGAACTAATTTCTAACCATCGATCCTGTGCTGTAGAAAACACTTCAAAATCATAAGTCAAAGCCGATGTAAAGCCCATATCGCCTCCGCATAAGCGTAAAACTCGGTATGGCAATTTTAATTCTTTCAAGATATCTTTTACGTGCTCGACCATTCCGTCCAATGCTGCATAAGAATTATCCGGATGTTCGATACGTACAATTTCTACTTTATCAAATTGGTGCAAACGGTTTAATCCACGAACGTGAGCTCCGTAAGAACCTGCTTCACGACGGAAACATGGTGTATAAGCTGTATGTAAAACCGGTAATTCTGTTTCGTTTAAAATAACATCGCGGTATAAATTCGTAACCGGAACCTCAGCAGTTGGAATCAAATATAAATCATCAATAGTTGAATGATACATTTGTCCTTCTTTATCTGGCAATTGTCCTGTTCCGTAACCTGAAGCTTCGTTTACCAAATGCGGTACCTGAACTTCATTGTATCCTGCAGCCGTATTTTTATCTAAGAAATAATTGATTAAGGCACGTTGCAAACGAGCACCTTTTCCTTTGTAAACCGGAAAACCTGCGCCTGTAATTTTTACACCCAATTCAAAATCGATAATATCGTATTTCTTTACCAATTCCCAGTGAGGTTGTGCACCTTCATGCAAAACGGGAATATCACCTTCCTGGAAAACATTCAAATTGTCGTCCGGAGTTTTTCCTTCAGGAACAATATCTGCCGGAAGGTTAGGTAAAGTGTATAGTTTATTGGTCAATTCGGTTGCCAAAGCTTCTGCTTTTTCACCTAATTCTTTACTTTTTTCTTTTAAGGAAACTGTTTTTTCTTTTAAGATTGCAGCTTTAGATTTCTCACCTGCTTTCATCAATTCCCCTATATCTTTGGATAATTTATTAGATTCAGCTAAAGTGTTGTCTAATTCAACTTGTGTTGCGCGACGATTTTCGTCTAATTGCACCACTTCTTCAACAACGCTTTTAGCATCGATATTTCGTTTTGCTAAAGCCTTGATTACTTTCTCCTGATTCTCTCTAATAAATGCGATTTGTAACATAGCTTTGTGTTTATAACTAGTATTTTTATATAAAGGAAGCAAATTTAAGGAAATGTTTGCTAAGAATACGACAAAGTTTAGCCTAAAAAGTTATTCCACAGAGATACGCAAAAATTACACAGAGGGACACAAAGTCTTTTTTGCAAATCTTTGCGTCCCGATGCTTCGGGATTGCGTATCTCTGTGAAACACCTAATAAAACAAAAAAAAACGGAAACAGCCCCCAAGCTGTTTCCGTTAGCTAAATCTCCATAATGAGAACTAGCAAAATAGGATAGAATAATTTATCTTGTATAAACCGTAATAATACCTGCTGCATCTTTCACTTTTAATTCTTTAAGTGTTAGATTTACGATATCCTGAGTTTTAGTTACACCATTAATAACCGTAGTTAAATTATTGTGTGATCTGGAATAAATTCCTGATTGAACTGTTAATGCACAAGCAGTTGTACTATAATCTCCAACATGTGCTGTATTATCCAATTTTAGTTCCAAATAATCTTTGTTACATCCACTTTGATTTTCTGGCGCATCTATTAATTGTTCGGTTCCGCCAACAACAGTTCCTGTCTTACTAAGATCCCATTTTCCTTCTAATGGAACAAGTGTTTCCCCTTCGTTATCATCATTGCTGCAAGATGTTGCAAATAATCCAATACTAAGTGTTAAGGCGAGTAATAAGCTTCTAATTTTCATGTTTGATTTCTTTAAAATTAATAATGCTAAATTAATTTTAAAGCATTCCCGATGTGTTACACAAATTCACCGATGATTTACATAATTTCTAGAAATTCGTAAGTTATTTCATAAAGTTACATAAAAATAATATACGATACCACAACATGGGGGCAAAATATCTAAGTGTTTTCTTAATGAATCGATCTAAATCGTTTTACTTGCGCTCCACTAATAATTCCTTGAGTTGATTTGCTTTTAAGTAGCTTGCCAATCGGCCCGAAAGTAATAAGACCTCTCTTTCCTCGGGAGCAATTCGTAGTTTGGTCTGAACATGGGAGGCAAATTCATATAAAATAAGAATTTCACTGGCTTTTAATTCATTAAATTTATCACGGCTCAAAGTGGCCAGGATCACTTCACCATCTTTGTCTTTGGTAAAACTGAGTTCTCCAAATTGATCAATTAAGTCTTTCTTGAAATTAGTATAAAAACGAAGCCAGGTCGAATAATCATCGTCAGAATTTTTCAATTCGGTTACCAAATCTTCATACTTCTGATCTTTCTGCATCTTTAATAAATAATCGCGAAGCGTTGTAAAACCAATAACCTGATAATTCGTAACCGGGATTTTATAGCGGTCCATTAAAGTTTCGACATCTCTGTCAAAAGTGATATAGCGCGTTTGGACTGTATATAACGATGCGGTTTCAAAAAGCGAAATCAATTTAATTTTTTGATCACTGATGTAAGGTTCTTTTTTTCCCTGACCCAGGCAATCAATAAAAAGGGCCCGTTTGTTTTTGTTGTCAACTTTAGAATCATTGTTCAATAATTCTACCAGTGTTTTGTATCCCATATTATCTGAGGCACCGCCATCGATAATACATAATATTTTATCGTGATTTTTAACTCCAAATTTCACTTTTGGCAAAACACCCGGAAAAGCAGAACTTGCAGTAATAGCATAAGTAACCGGAAAATTAAAACCATCATTTACTTCATTATGATTTAATGGAATTGAAGCTTTATTTGGTGCTAAAGACGAATTTAAATTTAAACCGTGAATGATATGAGGCATAAACGGAATACGTTCTCCGTTGTTATAAGCTGTTCCGTTGGCAACCATCATAGGTAAACTAGGTTCAATCTTACTTTCCTTCGGAACAAAAAAATCTGACATCAACATTTGGGTTGAAAACTTATTTGGGTTATCAGGATTCGTGTTGTCGTATTGTAGAATCTCCGAATCCAATCGCTGTGCCATCGAAATTTTATCGCCTTTTTCGTTTCGACTATTGTTTAAAAGTGACAAAATGGTAGCAGATTTATCTACATAGTCTTTAAACGCATCAGCTTTCGAAAAATAAAACTCATTAAAAGTACAATTGTCGTGATTGAGTCTGTTTTTTAGAATCGTTAAATAATATCCTGCCGAATAACAGCCTCCGGAAACGGTCGAAAAATAATCAATTTCACTTAAGAAGTTACGTTGCTGCTTGTCTTCCTGAATTTCCTCTAAACCCAAAAGAACACCCATACTGAAAAACTGCGCTCTCGAACCACCACCCGAAATGGCAATTCCTAAAGCGATATTAGGATTTTGAAATCTAGTATTACGTTCCTGAACGGATTTATAATCATTTAAAGAAACAGCCGGAATAGAACTATAATTAATCTCCGAGAAAAGATTGATTTTATTTTGAGAAAAGCCAGTTTCGACTAGAAGAAAAAGCAATATCTGCACGTATTTATATCTCATTTTGAATCTATTTTAAATAACTAAAGTCATTATAAGCAAAATTTAAGGACCCGGCAGAAAATTACCTATCAAAAACTGAACCCATTAAATGCAAAGCTTACATTTAATGGGTTCAGAATAGTTTAATTTACAGTAACACTTTTTACAGGAGATGATGTACAAGTACCTTTCCCTTCCTGAACAGTGATCTCTGCTTTTACTGAATAAGTTCCTGCAGCACTATACGTATGAGAAACCGATACTCCTTCTACAGACGGCGTTCCGTCTCCAAAGGTCCATTTCACAGATTTTAATGTCTTATCTCCAGTATATTCAACTGAAAAATTGATCTTTTTAGGATCTGTAGCGTCGGCTGTATGTTTCACTTTTTGATATATCGATTCAGCAACACAGTCGATTCCTTTTTCAATATCATCTTTTCCGCAAGAAAAATTTAGAATTAGTACTGCAGCAAAACATAAAATTGTAATGATCTTTTTCATGACTTTGATTCTTTAGGATTTTCTGAAATTGTTATTTACACAAATATAATAAATATTCAGCGCCAACTTTTCAATAATAATCATCAAAAAACCGTTTTTACTCTACATTAAACAATCTTAAAATATAAGAGAGCTCATAAACGATAAAAAGTATTGCTAAAACGGTATGAAAAGTTTTATTGTGAACTTTTATCGCCACTACACAAAGCACAACGTGTGTTGCAATCCTGACATAATATTCGGTTTGATTGTATAAAAAGTAGTTTCCGCCTTTTATAGCCGTATCAATCATATCGGCAATAAAACTGATGGCCAGAATGGCAAAAAACCAGTTTTTACGAGAATAAAAGTAATCTTCATAACCCGTATAATCCACAAGATCGTCGGGATACAAAATCGCGCAGAGCAGATAATAAATCAGAATGTAGCAGATAATGAAGAAGTAATCTATAAAATACCATTCGGTTATCAGCTTCAGATTAAACTCCCACCACCAAAAATGAATAATCAGCAAAAAAACATAAAACACCCAAAGCGAGTGCACAAAATAGATTTTCTTCCGTCCTGGATGCTGAATAAAAATAACCGATCCTTTGATAAGATGCGTTAAACTCAACCCAAGAATAATCCCGATAATTGATTTGATGTGCGTTAGTTCTTCCATAAAATGCTATTTCATAAAGAACTAAAATTAAGCATTTTACCACAGAGATACACAAAGAATTTATTTAATCTCGCAAAGACGCAGAGGCGCAAAGTTTAATTTTCTTTGTGTAACTCTGTGAAATTTCTTTGTGTATCTCTGTGGTAAAACCTTTTGCGGTTTAAAAAACCTTAAGCTCTCTTAATCTCATGCCCAACATATTCCTCTAAAGTAGCAAACATATCGTCTACCGAAAGCACTTCGAAATCAGGGTGATTTTTCAGAAAATTAGCATTTAGTGTAACCAGATTTTCTTCGAGTTCATAAAAAGTATCATTGTTCAAAGAATCGCGAACCGGATTCACACCTTCAAATTTCCCGCTTACAAATTTATTCAGCTTAACGCTGCTCATCAATTTGACTTTCTTACTTTGCTGTTGAAACAATTCCAGGTGTTTTTCGGCACCAATCAAAGTCAGGCCTTCCTCGATTAATTCGTTCAGTTCCTTATTCCAGCCTGATTTATAAACAAACTGCGCAAAATTTCCTTCGGCATATTGCGACCAGTAATAATCCAGGTAATAACTCATCAAAGCATCTTCGTGAATAAATTCGTCATCGACACCTTCCTCACGCATTAAATTGATTACCGAAATATTAGAATGAATCACATCATGAAGATTTTCACTATTCATTGCCGTTTCAGAAACTATTATTCTACCGAATTCCTCCATTTGATTTTGTTTTGAGATTGATTTGCAAATTTCAGTTAAATAAAAACAGAAAAGAAATACAATCTGAATTTATATGCCCTCAGCTCCGTCCGTATTATTTTTTTCGTTCATTTTTGCCACTAAAGCTTTCAAACGCAAGGCGCGTTCTCTCTTTTCTTCCTGAAGTTTGGCTTTCTTCCGATTGAGCAATTTGGTATGTAAAGCTTTGTTTTTCGTATTCTTTTCAGGTCCTTTTGCCATGATTTCTATGGTTTAGTACTTTGTTCTGCAAATTTCGGTGAAATAATGATACGATTGGGAATAATTTTTTGGGCGTTCCCTCCGGTCGGGCTTTCGGCTATATTCCCGATTAACAAAAACTACGGCTAAAAAGCCTTGTTTTTCTAAATCGGGAGATACCGCCTCTATCCCTAACGCTCACGGTTTCATTAGAAGATTTAGTTTTGTGAGATTATTTTGTACTATTAAATTCAGTATTTTAGCTAGACAAAAAATAATTACTTACAACAAAAACAACTATCAATTAAAACGCCGTTAGTAAAAAAGTTAAAAAACTAAAAAATTATGTATTCAGCAGAAGAAGATTTAATAATACAATCATATTTTACAATTGCATTCCTTGCAGAACTTAATAATAACAATTTTTTAAGGAGTAATGCATATAAAGAAATGAATTTTCAAGATTCATATATTAAAGCGAATCTTCCCTCAATTGGAATAGGTAACCATGGAACAATAATTCAAACCTTATATTCGATACTTGTATTACCTAAAGAATTGATTTCTAATAAATTTCCAAAAGAATTTAGCGATTTGAATGTTTTTTTAAAATTAAATACCGTATCAGCTCAAACGACTTATAATGCAGATTCTATAAATATCGATTATTTACGACATATACGAAATTCTGTGGCTCATGGGAAAGTTAGTTTTGAAAATGATTTGGTGGTTTTTAATGATATAAATAGCAGAACGAACGAAATCTGTGAAATTAAAATTACTCTTCAAAATTTCGGCTTATTTATAGGAGAGTTGCAAAAAATATTCCTAGCTTTTATTGAGTATCTTAAGAATAAAAAATAGCGTTCATAAAGAATTTAAAATAAAGATCATATAAAAAATGAAAAATGAAGACAATTTATTCTTACGTTTATTGGACGATACACTTAATAAAAATGTAAAAGAAAATATTAAAAATAACTACCTAAAAGATCTGAAGAATATTACGAAATGGAGTTGTTTCAGTGACTATTGTTTTGATGATAAAAACAAACCAAATGATGTGGTTACTTTTTCTTTAGTTCCATACATTACAGATTATTCTATTATTGAAAATCATATTAAAGAGATTGCAAAAACAGATATAAAAAACACAAAATCGATTCAAGATAAATTCATAACTTTTCTAAAAGAATATCCGTTAATAAACTTTAGCTTCATTTTAAATGACAGAAAAGAGATATTTGGACATACGCATGATATAAGAAAGGAGAATGTCTTACAACAACTTAATTTAACAAAAGACTTATACTCTAATTGGATTAAAAATCAACCTGAAAAGGAATTATATTATAGGAAGATAATAAAAACAATTGATTCTTGTATTTCGGAAGTTAAAAGAGGAAAAAAAATAAACATATATATTGATGTTTTTTTAGTAGCATTTTTAGGCGCTTATGTTTCCTATATAATATTAAATGAACTTAAAAATATAGAAATATTTGGCTGGTTCTCGGATAGAGATAAAATTTTTGACGTTCAAAATGGATTCATAGTAAATATTTTTAACAACAATTTACATTGCCTTTTGTATGACAAACAGATTCCATATCAATTTGTTTCATCATTATCCAATTCAAATTTTGATGTTTTTTATGACCAATTCATTAAAATCCCTGATTATATAGCAGGAACCTTAGCCGATTATAATATGATTGACAATTTAGTTAGCAAAGATAAATTTGATATAATGTTAACAAAATACATGGGTAATAACACTCATAATAATTTCGTTTTTAAAATTTTTAAAGAGGACAACCAATTTAATTGTGCTAAAATATCTATATTAAAAAAGTAATCATCTCGCAGTAAAAAACTAACTTAACATATTTGCAATCCATTCCTGCAATGAGAAAATACTCAAACAAAACATCTCTATTCTCTATTCTATTTTTAATCAGTTTCCATTCTTATTCACAAGAAAACAAAGCAATACAAAAACTAGATACAGAACTTCAAAAATGTTTAGATGATACACAGAACAATATGTTGAACTGTACCCAAGTATATTACACCAAAATAGACGAACAACTTAATATAACTTACAAAAAAATTAGAACTAACTTAAGCAAACCAGAACAGGAAAAATTAAAAACCCAGCAATTGGCGTGGCTTAAAAAAAGAGATCAGTATTTTAAAAAAGTCAAAGCCGAAACCACAAAGGAACTTGATGGAGAAAATGAATCACAAGATTACAGGATGATCTGTTCTCATAAAAATGCTCTATTTGTGAGAGATAGGATTATTGAATTAGAAAAAACATATTCAAAAAACTAAAATCAACTTAACCCAAATGAACCTCCCAAAAAACCTAACCCTATTCTACGTCTCAGGAATTCTTTCCATTATAGCAGGAATAATTTATGCGATAATGCTAATAAACGGCAACTCTGCAGAAGACGGCTTAATGGGAATTTACATTTTGTTTTGCCTGATTCCGGTTTTGTTAGTTATATTGATTGATCGCTTTTTAGTCCGAAAGTTTGGCAATCAAAAAGTAAATAAAGTGCAATTCTCGTTTATTGGATTTATAATACTTTTGTGGATTATAAGAGCGATTGTGAATTTGTAACTGAACTAACTTATCCCAAAATGACCCCAACCTTCTTCGCAACCCAGGAAAAATTCAGAGCATGGTTAGAAAAGCACTACGCAACTGAAACCGAACTTATCGTTGGTTTCTATAGAGTAAGCACCAAAAAACCATGTATGACCTGGTCAGAATCTGTAGATCAGGCGCTTTGTTTTGGCTGGATCGACGGCGTTCGTAAGTCAATTGACGAAGAAAGTTATACCATTCGTTTTACACCGAGAAAGAAAAGCAGTATTTGGAGTGTAATCAATATTAAAAAAGTCGAAGTTCTCAAAAAAGCCGGCTTGATGAAAGAAGCCGGAATAAAAGCTTTCGAATTAAAATCTGACGAAAGATCTAAAATTTACTCTCATGAAAATGAAGCATATGTTCTAGACCCTGAGTTCGAAAAACAATTTAAAGCCAATAAAACAGCGTGGGAATATTTCAACAATCAGGCGCCATCGTACAAAAAAGTAATAATTCATGTAATTATGAGCGCCAAACAAGAAAAAACCAGACTTTCCAGATTGGAGAAGGCAATAAAATTTAGCGAAGAGCAGAAACGAATGTTATAAAAATAACAAATGTTTATCAATTTGATTGCACGACAAATAGTAACTTTATCCTCTATCTATAATTTCATCATCAAAAAAAAAGATAAACAATGGAAAACAGAACCACCTTACAATACTACGTTTTAGATGTATTCTCGAATAAAAGTTATAAAGGAAACCCATTGTCGGTTGTTTTTACAAATGGTGATTTAGCATTAGAAACCTATCAGAATATTTCAAAAGAATTTGGCTATTCTGAAACTTCATTTGTTTATTATTCTACAAAGCAAAAAGCACTCAATGTTCGTTCCTTTACCCCAACTGGAATCGAAATTGATGGTGCCGGACATAATTTATTGGGTGCGGTTTGTGGCGCTTTGCTAAAAAGAATGCCCATTTTTGAAGAACAAAATGAAAGCGAGCGTTTTGTAATGATGAAAAATTCACCTATTCCATTAACGGTAAGTTTTGATTCGATTACGAATTATCCTGTGGTACAAATGCATCAAAAATCGGCGGTCATTAAACAAGAAATCCCAACTTATAGAATTGCAGTGGCGCTTGGTTTAAAAATCGAGGATTTAGACGTAAACGCCTTTGTTCCCACTATCGTTAAAACAGAAGTTGCCCATACGATGGTGCCAATAAAAAACAGTCAGGTTCTCAATAGTATTGTACCAGACAATCAACTCTTAATTGAGATCTCAAAAGAATATCAATTTGAAGGATTCTATTGTTTCACCCCTGCTGATGAAAATCAGGAACATATAGTTGAAACAAGGTTTTTCAACCCTATAATTGGAATATTTGAAGATCCGGCTACCGGAACGGCTGCGGGTCCTTTAATTGGTTTTTTAACACAAAAGAAATTCACCAAATCAGAGAAAGAATATAAAATTCTTCAAGGTGTAAAACTAAAACAGGCCTCCATGATTGAAGTTATGAATCGCGAAGAAGACATTTTGGTTGGTGGTTCTTCGATTATTACTATGAAAGGCGAACTTTATTTATAAAAGATAATGAAAAACTTACTGATTTCAATTTCAGAAAAAGCAATTCAATATGAAGATTTCAATTTTACATCTGAGCACATTGAAAATAATTGGCTAGGAACTATCCCTGCTTCAGAAAAACAAATAAGTCACGTTGAAAACAAACTTGGCATAAAATTACCTAACGATTACATTGAGTTTTTAAAAATAACTAATGGCTTTTCAGCTCCAAATGACATTGAACCAACTTTTGAAGCAATTGAAAATATTGACTTTTTAAAGAATATTGAACCTTTTGCAATCGAAGCTTATGCTTATTTACCGGAATTAGAGAATTCCATTCTTATTGGAGGTATAGAAGAAGAACAGTATTTTTTATTACTACCTCCAAAATCAAAAAATGAACAGTGGAGATATTGGAAGTTTGCCAATTGGTATCCTGGTGAACATCCATATCAAAATTTAAAAGAATATTTCGAAGATGTGCTGCAATTTATAATTGAAAATCACGAATCATAAAAAAAAGCTGCATTATACAATGCAGCTTTTTTTATATCTCAACCAGAAATTAATTCGTTTTCATTGGTGGTAAATCAAACGCAACTGAGTCGTGTTCGAAATTGTTTCTATGTCCACCATCGCAAAATGGTTTGTTTGCAGATAATCCGCAACGGCAAAGCCCTAATGCAGATCTTCCCTGAAGTCCGTAAACTGTTCCTTCTGAATCCATGATTTCAAAATCACCTTCGATTTTGATTGATCCGTTTTTATTGATGATAAGTTTTGTCTTGCTCATAAGATTGTCTTTGTTTTTTTCTTGGGCAAAGGTTGCAAAATATATCTTTATTTATAAGCGTCAAACGTAGTTTAAACTGGTTCTATTTAAAACTAATTTTCTCCATTTTTTAACAAATTAAGATTTCCAATCATGTCATTATTTAAGAAATACAAAGTGTAAGAATGATATCTGATTTTGAATTAATAGGACAATATCATTCAGACATTATTTTGTAGATTTGAGAAATCATTTTATCCAAATTATCAACCACTTATGAAAAAATACTCCATTCTAATAGCATTTGCCCTTCTATTTATCCTAACCTCTGCAACTAACAAAACAAATTCATTCGAAGAGGACTGGATTAATTTACTAGATAATAACCTTAGCAAATGGGATATGTATCTAAGTTACAAACACCAGAATGGCTATTCCGGTAAAGTCCCAACGGATGCTAATGGAAAAGAAATAGAGCCTATTGGTTATAATAAAAATGTAAACAATATGTTCACGGTAATTCAGGAAAACAATGAACCTGTACTTAAAGTTTCCGGAGAATATTATGGCTGTGTCTTCACCAAAGAAAATTTCAAAAACTATCGACTGAAGCTAAAAGTTAAATTTGGAACTAAAAAATGGGAACCCAGAACCGAAAAATTGATGGATGCGGGTGTACTTTATCATTCGCAGGGAAAAGCGGGCGTAGATTACTGGCGTGCCTGGATGTTATCACAAGAATTTCAAATAATGGAAGGCCATTTTGGCGATTACTGGAACATTGCTAATTCGGCCATTGACATTAAAGCTTATATTCCGGAAGGAAGCATGAGTGCTGTAGCTGATGAGGATCAAAAATTCATTCCGTTTGGGACACATACTGAAAATACCGGGTTTTGCATGCGAAAAATGAGAGCTGAAACACCTAATAATGGCTGGACAGAAATAGAATTGGTTTGTTTTGAAGGAAAAAGTCTTCATATCATCAACGGTAAAGTGGTCATGGTTTTGCAAAATTCCCGTTATTTTGATGGTGAAAAATTTATGCCTTTAACCGAAGGAAAAATCCAATTGCAAAGCGAAGCTGGTGAAGTTTACTATAAAAACATTCAAATAAAACCAATAAACAAACTGCCTGCTGAGTTTGAAAATTATTTCAAATAAATGGAATAACTAGCCCTGTTTACTTCGCTAAACTACTATCTTCAAAAGCGTTCAATGAACTTCGGTTGAAGAAAAAATCCTTCGCTTTTCTCTTTAAAAAGAAAAACATTGCTACGGATAGCGGTATTTAGCTTCAGAAATAACGAATCACAAAAACGGGAAACTTCTTATGAAAATGAGTGCCCTAGCCCCGATAGAAGTGGAAATCCTTTTGTGGCGGGGTTCGCCACAAAAGATTGAAACGGATAGCGGGATTAGCTCCTAAAAAAACAATCAACACTAAATATTGTCATTAAATTTCTGTTTCACGCAGATTCAGGAGATTTAGGAGATTTAATTTAAAAATCATTTTAATCTTTTTAATCTGTGGCTTTAGCTTAAAAAACTAAGCGAATCTCTGTTTTTCATCGTGCAACTCTGTCAAATTGCTTGCGAATCTCCGTGTAATAACAAAATCTCAATTCTATTGCTTATTTTTGCACTCAATAAAATTGAGTTATGATACAGAATCCAAAGAGATATACTATTACGGCAGCCTTACCTTACACCAACGGACCTATCCATATTGGGCATTTGGCGGGGGTTTACGTGCCTGCAGATATATATTCGAGATACTTGCGTTTGCAAGGAAAAGACGTTGCATTTATCTGCGGAAGCGATGAACACGGTGTTGCAATTTCGATGAAAGCCAAAAAAGAAGGAATTACACCACAAGAAGTTATTGATAAATACGACGGAATTATAAGAAAATCATTTGCTGATTTCGGAATTTCGTTTGATAATTATTCTCGTACTTCGGCTAAAATTCATCATGATACGGCTCAGGAATTCTTCAGGACTTTGTATGATAATGGCGATTTTATTGAAGAAACAACAGAGCAATTGTATGATGCAAAAGCAGATCAGTTTTTAGCGGATCGTTTTGTTGTGGGAACTTGTCCAAAATGTGGCAATGACGGAGCTTATGGAGATCAATGTGAAAATTGCGGATCCACTTTGAATGCGACTGATTTGATCAATCCAAAATCAACAATTACTGGAGAAACTCCAATTTTAAAAGAAACAAAACACTGGTTTTTACCTTTGGACAGATATACTGATTTCCTAACAGAATGGATTTTGGTTGGACATAAAAACGACTGGAAACCGAATGTTTACGGACAAGTTAAATCTTGGGTTGACGGCGGATTAGAGCCTCGTGCGGTAACGCGTGACCTTGATTGGGGAATTGATGTTCCCGTTGAAGGTGCCGAAGGAAAAAAATTATATGTTTGGTTTGATGCGCCTATCGGATATATTTCGTCTACGAAAGAATGGGCGGCGCGCGAAGGAAAAGACTGGGAACCATACTGGAAAGATGAAGAAACGAAATTGGTTCACTTTATTGGGAAAGACAATATCGTTTTTCACTGTATTATTTTCCCTGCGATGTTGAAAGCTGAAGGAAGTTATATTTTACCGGACAATGTGCCTGCAAATGAGTTTTTGAATTTGGAAGGAAACAAACTTTCGACTTCTAAAAACTGGGCAGTTTGGCTGCACGAATATTTAGAAGAATTTCCGGAGAAACAAGACGTTTTGCGTTATGCATTAACTTCGAACGCTCCAGAAACTAAGGATAACGATTTTACATGGAAAGATTTCCAGGCGAGAAACAACAACGAATTAGTTGCTATTTTCGGGAATTTCATTAATCGTGTGGTGGTTTTAACCAACAAATATTACGAAGGAGTAATTCCGACGCCAAATGAATTTAGTGAAGTTGACGAGCAAACTTTGGCCGAATTAAAAGCGTATCCGGCTGTAATTTCAAGTTCGGTGGAGCGTTACAGATTCCGTGAAGCTTTAGGTGAATTGATGAATGTTGCCCGTTTAGGAAATAAATATTTAGCAGACGAAGAGCCTTGGAAAGTGATGAAAGACAATCCAGAGCGTGTTAAAACTCAAATGTATGTAGCCTTGCAAATTGCTGCTGCTTTGAGCGTTTTGGCTGAACCGTTTTTACCTTTTACATCGGCTAAACTTTCTAAAATCCTTAATTTAAGAGATCTTAAAGAACATTTTGAAGGATTTAGTAAATTTCTTAAAGAGAAGAATCGTGATGCAAAAGACATCATTATTGATAAAGTACTAGGCTGGAATGATATTGCTGAAAATTCAGATTTAATTCCGGCAGGACATAAAATTGGCGAAGCAGAATTGCTTTTTGCTAAAATAGAAGACGAAGAAATACAAAAACAAATAAATAAATTGGAAGCTACAAAAACAGCCAATCTTGCAGAAAGCAAACAGCCGGAACCACAAAAAGATTTGATTCAGTTTGAGGATTTCGCTAAAATGGACATTCGTGTTGGAACTATTCTGGAAGCAGAAAAAATGCCTAAAGCGAATAAACTTCTGGTTCTTAAAGTAGATACCGGAATTGATGTTCGAACTATCGTTTCTGGAATTGCCGAGAGCTTTTCTCCAGAAGAAATTATCGGAAAACGTGTTTCTGTATTAGCTAATTTAGCGCCAAGAGCTTTACGTGGTGTCGAAAGTCAGGGTATGATTTTAATGACTACAAATGCTGAAGGAAAATTGGTTTTTATCAATCCGGATGCTGACGCTCCTAATGGCGAAACGGTAAACTAAAGTTTTATACTACTATAAAATGGCGTGAATCGATTATATATCTAATTGATTCACGCTTTTTGATTTAAAAAAATACAAATAATGAAACTCACCAAACCAAGATTAGCTTTAAGCTGTGGAATACTTTGTATTTCCATCTTCCCAATATTGGTTAAATTGAAACTGGCACCGGGACTAATTTCCGCTTTTTACCGTATGTTTTTTGCGGTTATTTTGCTTTTGCCTTATGTAATTATAACGAAGAGTTTTAAGCTGCCAAAACCAAAGTTCTTGCTTTTGGCTATGCTTTGCGGTGTATTATTTTCTTCTGATGTTGCCGTTTGGAATATTGCCATTCAGGATTCGAGTGCGACTCAGGCTTCTTTGCTGACGAATTTATCGCCGCTTTGGGTCGGAATTGGTTCTTTTTTCTTTTTGAAGGTTAGACCGGCAACTAATTTCTGGATTGGAACAGCGGTTTCATTATTCGGAATGGTGACTTTGGTTGGCTTTAGCTTTTTTATGGAATTGAATTTTGATCAGGCTTTCTTATTTGCGGTTTTATCTGGTATTCTCTATTCGATTTATCTTTTGGTCAGCAAAAATGTACTTTCAGAAGTTGATGTTTTATCGTTTATGACCATTAGCCTATTGGCTTCGAGTGTTTACTTGGGAGTTCTTTGTTATTCGCTGGATCAGCCTTTTACCGGATTTTCAAATACCGGTTGGTTTGTGCTGGTTTTGCAAGCTGTAATTTGTCAATTATGTGCCTGGCTGTCGATCAGTTATGCGACGCAACACATGCGCGCGACCAGAGTTTCATTGAGTTTATTAAGTCAGGCTGTAATAACTTCAATATTAGCTTGGTTGTTTTTAGAAGAACAAATAACTTTACAGATGGTTTTCGGTGGGATCATTTTGCTTTTCGGAATTAGAATTACTTTTTACGACAAGACTATTTCGTCAAAAAGACTATTTTCTAAAGATTAAGATTGAGAATTGGCACACGGATGACGTGGATGTGGGCGGATTTACGCAGATTTTTTTTAAGTAGTGCCGAAAAAAGTTTTACACAGATTTGCTTCGCCTGTTCGCTATTGCTCGGGTTGCAGATCAGGCAGATTTTCATTAATCATTTATCACGATAGCTATGAGGAGCAGTGGTAAAAAAATTAGCGGAAATTTGTGTAATTTGTGGTTAAAAAAACTTCAGTCACTGATGCGATCAGGAGAGGAAAAAAAATTAGTGAAAATTTGAGCAATTTTTGGCTAAAAAAAATTTCACGCAGATTTTGCAGATTTAATCAGATCAGTGCAGATATTTTAAAAAAACCTTTAAAATCATTTTAATCTTTGGCAAAAAAATTCGTGAATTCGTGGCGAAAAACCTGAAACAAAAAAACCTGAAACTTGAAACAAAAAACTTATGTTACATAAAAGCAAAATACCAAATTTAAAAGTAATCGCATTTGATGCAGATGATACTCTATTTGTAAACGAACCTTATTTTCAGGAAACTGAACATAAATTTTGTGCTTTGATGGAGGATTATCTTTCACATCAAGGCATTTCGCAGGAATTATTCAAAATTGAAATTGCCAATTTACCTTTGTACGGTTACGGAATCAAAGGTTATATTTTGTCGATGATTGAAGCGGCGATGAATATTTCAAACAATACAATTCCGATAGAAGTTATTGAGAAAATCATTCAATACGGAAAAGAATTACTCGAAAAACCTATTGAGCTTCTTGATGGAATCGAAGAAACTTTGCAGGCTTTACATGGAAAATACAAATTGGTTGTGGCCACAAAAGGCGATTTGAAAGACCAGCACAGTAAATTGCATCGTTCTGGTTTAGGGCACTATTTTCACCATATCGAAGTGATGTCAGACAAACAGACGATTGATTATGAAAAATTATTGGGTCGTTTAGACATTCAGGCGAGTGAATTTTTAATGATTGGAAATTCTTTAAAATCAGATGTTTTGCCTGTTTTGGAAATTGGTGGTTATGCCGTTCATATTCCATTTCATACTACTTGGGAACACGAGAAAATTAATCATAAAGTTGAGCACAAATATTTTAGTTCTTTCGAGAAAATATCTGAAGTACTCCCTAATTTGCTGTAATGAAAACACTTTTAGACTTAGAAAACTGGAATAGAAAAGAGCATTTTGCGCATTTTAGCCGAATGGAAGAACCATTTTTTGGTGCAACTGTTACAATTGATTGTACCAAAGCCTATCAAACTGCCAAAAGTTTGAATAGTTCTTTTTTCCTCTATTATTTACATAAAACTTTAGTTGCAGTAAATGCAATTGAGAATTTTAAATATCGTATTTCAGAAGGAAAAATCTATATTAACGATCGCGTTGATGCCTCGGCAACAATTGGCCGTGAAGATGGCACATTTGGGTTTTCTTTAATTGAATATAATAGTAATTTTAGGATTTTTGAGCAGACTGCTTTGGCAGAAATCGAACGTATTCAAAATACAACCGGACTTTTCACCAGATCTTTTGATGATGATAATGTAATTCACTTTTCGGCGATTCCGTGGCTGAATTTCACATCACTTTCACATGCAAGAAGCTATACCTTTCCGGATAGTTGTCCTAAAATTTCATTTGGAAAAATGATGACTTCAGAATCTGGAAAAAGGAGTATTGCCATGTCTGTACATGTACATCATGGTTTAATGGATGGTTTACATGTAGGTCAGTTTGTAGATTCTTTTCAAGAGCTAATGAACTCCTAATGTTCATCTTACCTAATAAGCCTTATTTTAATATGTTTTGGACTTTTAGCAGAAAGTAATTCTTGCAAATAATTGTTGGTTTGGGAAAAATTTAAAATCTCAAATACAATGAAAAAAATTGTAATTACTCTGGCCTTTGCTTTAAGTTTAATGCATGCAAAAGCACAAACAGAAAACAATACTACAACCAGTTACAACAAGTGGTCTGTAGAATTAGACGGTGGTTTCAATAAACCTCAACGTCCCTTTACTTCTGGAAATTATTACACGTCTCGAATTAATCCCTTTACTGTTGATTTAGGTGTGAGATACATGTTGAACAACAAATTTGGATTAAAAGTTGATGCTGGATATAACAGCTTCACTGACCAGAATAATAGTTCAATTGATTTTGACTCTAAATATTACAGAGTTGATTTACAAGGTGTAGCCAACCTGGGAAGAATCATGAATTTCGAAACATGGACAAACACGTTTGGACTACTTGGACACGCCGGTTTTGGTGTTGGTCGTTTAGAAAATAAAGATTTACATGTAAAAGACAATGTAGGTAATTTCATTGCTGGTCTTACAGGACAAATCAGATTATCAGACCGTTTTGCTTTAACAGGTGATGTCTCAACTATTTTAAATGCCTACCAGGATCATACTTTTGATGGTAATGGCGCTACAAACTCAAGAGGCTTCAGTGGATTATTATTTACCGGAACGGCCGGTTTAAATATTTATTTAGGTAAAAACACTAAACATGCTGACTGGACTGTAATCTCCGAAAATGCTGATGTTGCTGCATTAGAAAATAAGCTTGCCAATCTTGAAGCTCAGGTAAATAAAATGCCCGAAAAGCAGGTAATTGTTGAAAAACCAGTTACTAATACAGTAGTAAATGACAAAGATGTTATCAAAGAATTGATCAACGACAAATACTACAGTGTTTATTTTGATTTCAATAAATCGACTCCAATCGAAAATTCAACTGCTGCTATAGATGTTGTTTTAACTTATTTAAGAAAAAATCCTTCGGCCTTTCTTGATATTCTTGGTTATGCTGATCAGGTTGGTAGCTCAGAGTATAATGATAAATTATCAAAGGCAAGAGCAACCAACGTTAAAACTATTCTGGAGAAAGCTGGTATTTCATCTTCCAGATTAAATGTAATTTCTGAAGGAGCCGACACGTCTATTCAAAAAGATTCTGAAGAAGCAAGAAGATTAGCAAGAAGAGTTACTTTTAAAGTAAAATAAACATTACTTTTTTTTTAAAATTAAGCCCTAAATTTCTTTAGGGCTTTTTTATTTTGTCATTTAATAGGTATAGAATCTCTCAGAAATAATTTGTACTTTTCATCATTCAAAATAATCTATCTGATAAGTTGGAATGTTTTTTGTGGTTAAATACTTGTGAAAAAAACTATATTCTTATTTCTTCTCTTTTCTACATCGGTATTGTTCAGCCAGACAATACTGAACTCTACTCCATTGGAAATAAGAGAATCAAACAGATCCAATCAGTTGTTAACCATTGAAAACAAAGCAACACATGATGTATTTGTTTTCGCTGCCAACAATGAAAACCTTTCCATTTTACAATATAGCAGTTCTTTATTTTTAAAGGATAAGTATACTACACCACTAAAAAACATAAATAATAAGTCCTTAATTGGTTACAGTTTCAGTGAAGACGGAAACCCAACTCTTTATTGGTCAACGCCAGACTTTGAAATCATTTTGGCGGTTAAATGTTTTCTTGAGAGCAAAACATCCCGGATTTTATATTTCAAATTTGCCTCATCAAGACAATATGTTGTTTCACAATTTCAGCAGAATGACTCCTTTAACATACTTACTAAAGATCTTGATGACCATACACTCATGTTATATTCCTTTAAAAATGGAGCTGTAGATGAAAAATTACTTGATTTTTCAACTTATCGTTTTCAGGATAAAAATGGAAAATTGCGAACTTTTACTGAGATTATCAGAGAAAATCCTATTGAAAAAATGGATGAAACGGAATATAATCCTTTGTATACGAGTACGGCAAAAACGAAATTATATGTATTACCCAATCGTATGATCTTCACTTTGGACTATAATCCAAAAAGCACCCAAATATTTGACTTTAATACTGAAACCGAAGAAATAAAAGAAAAAAACTTCATGCAATCTCTTAGTGAAAAAGGCAGAAAGCTTAGTAATTCGTTTTTTCAGAATGATAAACTATATCAGGTTACAGCCAATGAAGAAGAACTTTCATTTGACATAAAAGACTATAACACAGGGCAGAACCTGCATAGTATCAAAGTTTCAAAAAATGATACTATTAAATTTAAAATCTCGCCATTGTTTATCCAACGGGAAGGCCGAAAACCAACTGAGTTAAAGACGACTAAAAAATTTCTAAAACATCTTTCTTACTTAGATCTTGGGTTATCTGTATTTAATAATAATGAAAACAGTTATTTTACAATTGGCGGAACTCCGAGAATACACGAAATGAATGCCTTTTCAAATTTTGAATATTTAGACCCTGATTTAGCTGCAATGCTACCGGGAGCATATAATTCAATAGGTATTGTTCATACTGAAAGTGTCTATTTTGAAAGCGTTTTTGATTCCAATTACACCTTTTTAAAACAGGAAAACATTGAGCCTTTGGCCATGGATAATATTTATTACTTCTTAAACACCAATAAAAAGATAGCCTTAAATAATATTATAAAATATAAAGACTTTTATATTCTTGGCTATTATGACAGTGCTTCTAAGCAATATATAATGCGTAAATTCAAAGATGGGTTTAATGCAGATGACCCATTTTTAAACGAGATAAAGACTCCATCCTCCTTCAAAAGGCCTTTTTTAAAAACGCCTTAAATTTATTGAGAATTAATCCAAATGTCTTAGGTATCACCGTTTCAAAAAAGCGGAATGGATTATTTTTTTTAACTTTACAAAAAAGACACATATTATGCTAAAGAAAAATATTGAATCAGCTTTAAACAAGCAAATACGCATAGAGGCAGAATCTTCGCAAACCTACCTTTCTATGGCTTGTTGGGCTGAAGTACACGGACTAGAGGGAATTGCTCAATTTATGTACACACAGTCAGACGAAGAGCGCGCGCACATGCTAAAACTGGTTAAATATGTTAACGAGCGTGGCGGACATGCAACAATTACAGATCTAAAAGCACCTAAAACAAGCTATACTACATTTAAAGAAATGTTTGAAGCGCTTTATAGCCATGAAATTTTTGTTTCAGAATCTATTAACGAATTGGTTCACATCACTTTTGAAGAAAAAGATTATGCAACACATAATTTCTTACAATGGTATGTATCTGAACAAATCGAAGAAGAGGCTACTGCTAAATCAATCTTAGATAAAATCAACTTAATTGGTGATGACAAAGGCGGACTTTACCTATTTGATCGTGATATTCAGCAGTTAACAGTTACAAGCTCAATCGCTATCAACCCAAAATAAAAAAGTTAAAGTTTATTTAGAATACTTAAAAATAACAAAATTCTTTTATATTTGCCTCTGTTTTTATAATACAGAGGAAAATTGAGCAAGAAAGAAAAAGACAAGGACAAAAAAAAGGATAAAAAGAAAAAGAAGAATAAAGCTATCCTTGAGAACATTAAGAAGTTAGAAAACTGTAAATCTTCTTGTTGTGAAAAATACAAAAAAAGCGAGAAGAAGCGTTGTTCGCGTTGTCCTATGTTTGATTTATTCAAAAAAACTGCTTAAACAATATATTCAAAACCCACCAAATTGGTGGTTTTTTTTTTTAAATTGCAGACCTCTTTTGGGATCAACACGAAAACCTGTGGATCAGCAAAAAAATTTACCGCAAAGCACGCAAAATTTTTTTTATATAGTCTTTGCAGGATCTTTATTAAGTTCGCAAAGCTTTGTATTGATCTAGCTTTGTGAACTCTGTGTTTTCTGCCGTATTCGTAGATAAAATCTTTGTGTTCTCTGTGGTAAAAAATAATTAGTAGATTTATTCTTTATGTTTTTCCACAACATTTAGCGTCGATCCCCTCTTTTGATATTAAAAAGTTTCAAAATTTAACTATGGAAAACCAGATTACGATACCTAAATCCTCTCTTGATTTCTTGCTTCAGCTTAAAACAAACAATAACAAACCCTGGTTTGAGGCCAATAAGCCTACTTACTTAATCGAATTAAATCATATTGAAAATTTTGCAGGCGCTTTGCTGCATGAACTTTCTAAAACTGATGTTTTGGAAACAGCTTCCGGCAAAAAAAGCGTTTATCGTATTTATCGCGATATTCGTTTCGCTAAAGACAAAACTCCTTTTAAAACCTTCTGGGGAGGAAGTTATACCAGAGCAACAGCGGCAAGACGTGGTGGCTATTATTTTCACTTAGAACAAGGAAACAGTTTTCTCGCTGGTGGATTTTGGGGCCCAAATGCCGGAGATTTAAAACGCATAAGAAGTGAATTTGCCCATGATCCGGAATCCATGAAAAAAATATTGAATTCAAAATCGTTCATCAACACTTTTGGGACTTTGCAGGGCGAACAGCTCAAAACAGCCCCAAAAGGTTATGATGTAAATCATGAAGCCATTGATTTACTTCGGTACAAACAGTTCTTGGTCATGAAACGTTTTACTGATGAGGAAGTTTTAAGTCCTAATTTTTTAGAACAGGCATTGGAAACCTTCAAAAGCATGAGACCTTTTTTTGATTATATGAGCGAAATACTGACAACGGACGTAAATGGAGCTTCTGTTTTATAATTATATATAAAACCCGACAGGTTTAAAAAACCTGTCGGGTTTAATCCACAGAGTAAGTATTACTTGCTTAACAACAATATTTCATTTACAACAACTTCGGTTATATATTTCTTTTCACCGTTTTTATCATCGTAACTTCTGTGGGATAGTTTTCCATCAATGGCAACTTCCTTTCCCTTCACAACATACTTTTCAATAATTTCAGCAACTTTTCCCCAGGCTGTAACACGATGCCAATCCGTTTGTTCTATTTTTTCCCCTTTATCGTTTTTATAATAATCGTGTGTTGCGATCGTTAGTTGCGCTAATTTTTTTCCATTTTCTAATGTTTTAATTTCAGGGTCGTTCCCTACGTTACCAATTAATTGAACTCTGTTTTTCATTGCATTCATGGCGTATACTTTTTTAAATGTGCTTATAAAATCGAATTCGTTTATCAAATTCAACAGTGCAAAGATGTGGCCGCTTTCAAAAATTAGTCGGTTAGCAACTATTTACTTTCGGTTGTAACTATTTGTAAACGTTTGTAAATGGAAATGTTTTCGTATATTTGAGATAAATCTTACTTATATGCAGGCACAAATTAACAAAGTTGAATTACGAAATTTAGAATTAGACGATTACAAGCAATTGAAAAATTCAATGGTTGAATCGTATCCGGAAATGGCGAATTCATACTGGGAATCAAAAGATATCAAAAAATTACTTTCCATATTTCCTGAAGGTCAATTAGTTATATTGGTAGACGGAGTTGTTGTCGGATCTGCATTATCGTTAATCGTTGATGAAAAACTAGTTGACAAAAGACATAATTACAGACAAATCATTGGAGACTATACTTTTTCAACCCATAATCCAGATGGTGAAATTTTGTATGGTATAGACGTTTTCATTCATCCGCATTATCGTGGTTTACGATTGGGACGTCGTTTATACGATGCCCGTAAAGAACTTTGTGAGCAGCTAAACTTAAAAGCTATCGTTTTTGCAGGAAGAATTCCTAATTACGCACAGCATTCCAAAAAATTTACACCTAAAACTTATATTGACAAGGTAAAACATAAAGAGTTACATGATCCTGTTCTTTCTTTTCAATTAAGCAATGACTTTCACGTTTTAAGAATCATCAAAAATTATCTGGAAGGTGACGAAGAATCAAAAGAATTTGCGGTTTTATTAGAATGGAATAATGTTTATTACGATGAAAGCCCAAAACTTATCAATCTTGAGAAAAGTGTTATTCGACTTGGGTTAATTCAGTGGCAAATGCGTCAATTGAATAATATAGAAGAATTCTTCGAACAATCAGAATTTTTTATAGATGTCGTTTCGGGTTATGGCGCCGACTTTGCCTTATTTCCTGAACTCTTCATCGCTCCCCTGATGGCAGATTACAATCATTTATCTGAGGCCGAAGCCATTCGTGAATTGGCCCGTTATTCTGACCCAATAAGAAAGCGCTTTCAGGAATTTGCTATTTCGTACAACATCAATATCATTACCGGAAGTATGCCATATTTAGACAACAATAATCTTTATAATGTTGGTTTTTTATGCAAAAGAGACGGAACTTCAGAAATGTATACCAAAATTCATGTAACACCAAATGAAGTCCAACATTGGGGAATGAAAGGCGGATCACATTTCCAAACTTTTGATACCGATTGCGGAAAAATTGGAATTTTGATATGTTATGATGTCGAATTCCCGGAACTTTCCAGAATTATGGCAAATGAAGGTATGAATATTCTTTTTGTTCCATTCTTAACAGATACTCAAAATGCCTATACACGCGTAAAGCATTGTTCGCAGGCACGCGCAATAGAAAACGAATGTTATGTTGCCATTGCCGGTTGTGTTGGTAATTTGCCAAAAGTAAATAATATGGATATTCAGTATGCACAGGCATCTGTTTTTACGCCATCTGATTTTGCTTTTCCAAGCAATGGAATTAAGGCCGAAGCAACTCCAAATACTGAAATGACATTAATTGTTGATGTCGATTTGAACCTTTTAAAACAACTTCATGAACATGGAAGTGTGCGAATATTAAAAGACAGACGACACGATTTATATGAAATTAAAAAAATTGAACAATGAAAACATGCCTCGAATGTTCTGAAAAAATTGTAGGTCGTGAAGACAAAAAGTTTTGTTCGGATAGCTGTCGCAATGCCTTCAACAATAAAATAAATAAGGACAGCACTAATTTCATGCGAAATGTAAACAACAAATTACGAAAAAATTACCGTATTTTGGCCGAGTTAAACACGGAAGGAAAATCAAAAGCTACAAGGGATAAAATGATCAATAAAGGTTTTGATTTTGATTTCTTTACCAATATCTTGCACACCAAAACAGGAAATACCTACTATTTCCTGTATGACCAGGGATATAGATCTTTGGACAATGATTATTTTATGCTTGTTAAAAAAGAAATTTAGTACTTATTCATCATGAAAAAAAACCCCACCTCAATTCTTGCCGTAGTCTGCATTTTAGCAATTCTTGGTATTATTTACGCTACCATGATGCCGCAATGGATTTCGAAAGAAGAGGAAGCTCTTGCTGAATTTTCGACCGAAAGGGCATTAAACCAAGTTGAAATTATTGCTCAAAAACCACATTATGTGGGATCAACTAATCACGAATTAGTAGCAAACTACCTTAAACTTGAATTGAACCGCATTGGTTTAGAGACTTCTGTTCAGGAAGGATTTACACTAAACGACAAGGGGCTTTTAGTGAAGTCTAAAAATATTCTGGCCCGTATTAAGGGAACCAACAACTCCAAAGCACTTTTATTACTATCTCATTATGACAGTGCGCCACATTCTTTTTCAAAAGGAGCAAGTGATGATGCTTCGGGCGTAGCAACAATTCTGGAAGGCATTCGTGCTTTTATGTACTCCAAAACGCCACAAAAAAACGATATTATAATTCTTTTTTCAGATGCTGAAGAATTGGGATTAAACGGGGCCGCACTTTTTGTAAACAAACATCCATGGGCAAAAGATGTAGGTTTGGTTATTAATTTTGAAGCAAGAGGATCTTCAGGACCAAGTTACATGTTAATGGAAACGAATAAAGGAAATGAAGCTCTTGTAAAAGAATTTTCAAATGCAAAAACCAAATATCCCGTTTCAAATTCATTGATGTACAGCATTTATAAAATGCTCCCAAATGATACAGATTTAACCGTTTTTAGAGAACAAGGAAATATTCAGGGATTCAATTTTGCATTTATTGATGGACATTACAATTATCACACGCAACAGGATGATGTTCAGCATTTAAATAAAATGACATTAGCCCATCAGGGAACTTATTTGATGCCTTTATTAAAATATTTTTCAAACATCGACTTAAATGAAACCAATTCAACTGCAGACGATGTTTATTTTACCATTCCGTTCTCCTTTATAAGTTATCCGTTTACTTGGGTTTTCCCAATGACTGTAATCGCTTTAGGATTATTAATTCTTTTCATTTTTATCGGAAAAGCCAAAAGAGTAATCACTTTTAGAGAGATTTTTAAGGGTTTTGTCCCGTTTTTGGGTGCTTTGATCATTTCAGGTTTGGTTACTTTTTTAGGATGGAAAATTGTTTTACAAATCTATCCGCAATACTCCGATTTACTGAACGGCTTTACCTACAATGGACATGCTTACATTGGAGCATTTGTAACTTTAAGCATCGCCATTTGTTTTGCTTTTTACAACCATTTTTCAGAACCAAAAACCACGATGAATCATTTTGTAGCGCCTTTGCTACTTTGGATTGTTATCAATATGTTTTTGGCGAATAGTTTGACAGGTGCAGGATTTCTGATTATTCCAGTTTACTTTGGAATCTTCTTATTTGGAATTTTTGTTATTACACAACATTATAGTTTAGGCTTAAACTTAATATTCACATTGCCGGCGCTTGTAATTGTTGCCCCATTTATTGTGATGTTTCCAATTGGTTTAGGTTTAAAAATTCTTTTTGGAAGTGCAGTTCTTACTGTTTTACTTTTCGGATTATTACTTCCAATTTTTGGAGATTTTATTAGAAAAGGTGCATGGACAGTATTCTTTTTTCTTGTTTCAATTGGCTTTTTTATTTACGCTGGCTACCATTCCGGTTACGAGCATGGCGAAGCAAAATCGAACAGTTTAGTTTACGTTTACAACGCCAATACAAATTCTGCTGTTTGGACTACATATGATGTAAACCTTGACGATTGGACCAAAACGTACTTAGGAGAAAAAAATCAAAAAGCAGTTGGTTTAAATGCCTTGCCACTTGCCAGCAAATACAATTCAGGCTTTACTTATAGTGCTATTGCTCCGGTTGTTGATGTTCCAAAACCAACAATTTCATTCCTGAAAGATAGTGTTGTGGGCAACAACCGCTATATAAAAATTCAAATTACGCCAAATCGTAAGGTAAATCGATATGATATTTTCGCCCATCCTAAAATGAATTTCTTTAATTTTAAGGCTAATGGAGTTTCAACTTCAGACCAGAAAGGAAATCGTCTGGAAAGAGATGGAATGAAGATTTTATGCTATTATGTAGTAGGTAACGAACCTCTTGTAATGGAATTCTACATTAATAAATCTTCAATTTTCGATATGGATTTAATTGAAAGTTCTTTTGATTTGATGACCAATCCATTGTTCAAAGTGAAACCTAGAGCTGACTGGATGATGCCGACACCTTTTGTTTTGAATGATGCCGTTTTAATTCAGCAAAAAATAAAAAGATATACCGCTCCATTGCCGGTAATAGAAACTGCTCCGGTCAAAGATAGCTTGACTGTTGTAAAAGACAGTTTAGCACCAACGGTTGTTAAACCCGAACAAATGAAATAAAACAAAGGCCAACTTTATAACTAGAGTTGGCCTTCTTTTTTAACACGCGCATTCGATTTTCAATCCTGCTTTTACACCGTTTGTTCCTTCAGTCGCATATCCATCAAACTTCCACCACTCTATTCCGCCGATTAATTCTTTTACTTTGAAACCCAATGTGGCCATATTCAAAGCACCTCTTGTTGAAGCGTTACAACCAATTCCGTCACAATACGTTACGTACAAAACGGCTTTATCTAAATGTTGAGTACTTTCAGCTGTCATTTCTCGATGCGGAATATTAATCGCTGACGGAATATGTTCTGCTTCAAATCCAAATGTTTTTCGGGCATCGATAACAACAATTTTTTCCCCATTATTCAAGGCATTAAACAAATCAGAAGGATCCATTTCAAAGGCCAATTTGTTTTCATAATGTTTAATTTGTGCTTCCATTTCTTTTAGTTTTTATGATTTAGTTTTTTCAAAAGTATACCAACATCACACACCAGAAAAACGAAAAGAATTCATCAAGTTGATTACTTTTTTTCATGAAAAAGCCGTTCTAAAATTTTGTTTCTTTGTATAAATTCTCTAAAAATGGAAATACGTCACTTAAGATTGATAAAAGCGATTGTCGAAGAAGGAAGCATCACCAAAGCGATAGATAAACTTCATTTGACGCAATCGGCTTTGAGCCATCAACTCAAAGAGGCTGAATATCAATTGGGAACAGCCATTTTTCTAAGAACAAACAAAAAATTAGTTTTGACAAAAGCCGGCGAGAAAATCTACGAGCTTGCTAATGAAATTCTGGATAAACTTTCGCAAACCCAAACTCAGATCAAACAAATGGTTTTTGGAGAATATGGTGAAATCCGAATTAGTACCGAATGTTTTTCCAGTTATCACTGGCTTCCATCGGTGATGAAACAATTTCATTTGCTTTATCCGAATGTAGAATTGAAAATTGTGACCGAAGCGACGCATATTCCTCTTCAAAAATTATTAGAAAACACGATTGATATCGCGATTATCAGCGATCAGATTAACGATAATAATATCAAATATCTGGAACTTTTTCAGGATGAAGTTGTCATGGCCGTTTCTGAAAACCATGCCTGGGCGAATAAAAAATACGTTGTTGCCGAAGATTTTGTCAACGAACATCTTTTGATTCATTCCCTTCCAATGGAAACCGTTACGATTCATCAGTTTATTTTGGCTCCAGCCAAAGTGACTCCGAAGAAGATTACAGCTTTGCCTTTGACCGAAGCTTCTCTTGAAATGGTAAAAGCGGATATGGGCGTCATGTCGATGGCAAAATGGGCTTTATTACCACATTTAAAGAACAATCCTATCAAAGCCATCAAAATTGGAAAAAACGGCTTAAAAAGAAAGCATTTTATCGCCATTCGGGACAATCAGGAATACCCCGCCTATTTTCATCATTTTATAACCTTTTTACAAACCGAAATCAACGTGAAATGGAATATACAATAAGAAATTGCGAAATAGCCGATTTACCAAAACTGGTCATCTTATGTCAAAAACATACTGAATTTGAGAAAGCCGATTACGATCCGACAGGAAAAGAAGAAGGATTAAAAGAAGCACTATTCAGTGAAAATCCAAAATTATTTTGCTTAGTAGTAGCTACTGAAAATGACATTGTAGGTTACGTTTCTTATAATTTCACGTATTCAACCTGGAGTGCCGGCGATTTCATTTATATGGATTGTTTGTTTTTGGAAGAAGAAGTCCGAAATTATGGCATCGGAGAAGTTCTAATCAATAAATTAAAAGAAATAGGAAAAGCAAAAAACTGCGTCAATATGCAATGGAGAACGCCCCAATTTAATGAAAGAGCCATAAAATTCTACCATAGGATGGGTGCAAAAGGAAAAGACAAAATTTGCTTCTTTCTGGATTTGTGATGCTTTAAAAATTAATCTCGCAAAGTCGCAGAGTCGCAAAGAAAAAGCTTTATTAAGTTTTTACTTTAAGACTTTAGCATAGTAAAACCTTTGTACCTTTGAGCCTCTGTACCTTTTTGTACCTTTTTGTACCTTTTTAAAAACAATGAAGAAAATAAGTATTTTAGGCTGTGGCTGGCTGGGTTTGCCTCTAGCAAAAAAATTAATAGAAAAAGGAAATTCGGTCAACGGATCTACAACTTCTGAAAGTAAACTTTCTATTTTGAAAGACGCCGGAATAAATCCGTTTTTAGTTGCGCTTGAAAGCGAAAGTGTTTCAGAAACTATAAATGATTTTTTAGCCGAAAGTGAAATTCTAATTATTGATATTCCACCTAAATTAAGAGGAAATAATGCCGATACTTCTGATTCTAGAAGAAAAGTATTCGTAGAAAAAGTCCAAACTTTAATTCCGTTTATAGAGATATCAACTATCAAAAAAGTACTTTTTGTGAGTTCCACTTCTGTTTATGGAGATCAAAATGATTTAATTACTGAAGAAACTAACCCAAATCCGGAAACAGAGAGCGGTAAACAATTGCTTTTAGCTGAAGCAATACTACAGGAAAATCAAAACTTCGAAACTACCATTCTACGCTTTGGCGGATTAATTGGCGAAGATAGACATCCCGTAAAATTTCTTGCAGGAAAAGAAAACCTCGAAAATCCTGATGCGCCTGTCAATTTAATTCATCAAAATGATTGCATCAATATCATCGAAGAAATCATCCTTCAATCAAAATGGAATGAAGTTTTCAATGCCGTAGCACCTTTTCATCCTTCAAGAGAAAAGTATTACACTCAAAAAGCAAAAGAATATAACTTGGTTTCACCGAAATTCAGCACTGAAAAATCAAACATAAAAAAGGTTATTTCAAGCGAAAAAATTGAAAACATTTTAAAATACCAATTCAAATTGAACGAATATTAAACCATATCAGTAATATAAGTTAATATAATGCATATCTCAAAGCTTCGTGATCTCTAATCAAAACGTTTATTTACACAATATCCAAGGAAGGACCTTTGCGAACTTTGTGAAAAACCTTTGTGTCCTTTGTGGTAAAAAAAACAAAAACTTTGCGAACTTTACGTAAAACCTTAGCTTCTTTGCGGTAAAAAAATGGAAACAGTATATATCAACTCGCCTTTAGGAATCACCAAAATAATTGGAGATGAAAACGGTATTGCTGTAATCTCCGTTTCCGATGTTGGTGAAAATGAAGTTTCTGCAGATATTCCCGATACTTTAAAGGAAGCCGTTTCACAACTTCAAGAATATTTCGAAGGAAAAAGAACGGATTTTGATCTAAAACTAAATCCGCAAGGAACCGAATTTCAACAAAAAGTATGGAAAGCTTTATTAGAAATTCCGTACGGAAAAACCATAAGTTACATGGATCAAACCAAAAAACTGGGCGATGTAAAAGCAATCCGCGCCGTTGCATCTGCCAATGGAAAAAACCCGCTTTGGATTGTTGTTCCCTGTCATCGCGTTATTGGTACAAACGGATCTTTAACCGGTTACGCCGGAGGCTTATCTCGTAAAAAGTGGCTACTTGAACACGAGAATCCAAGCACACAACAAAGTTTATTCTAAAATATATAAGTTAATTCTTAGATAAAATCAATTTTTTGTACTTTTATAAATCTAAGAAGTCTTGTAATCTAATAGCTAAGAAGTCCCAAATAATAATGATTGAAAAAATAAACCTCAACAACATTTTATTTCTCGATATAGAAACCGTTCCCGAAGAAGAGAATTTCAATTCGCTTGACGCGGAAATGCAATCGCTTTGGGATCATAAAACACAATATCAGCGCAAAGACGATTTTACTGCGGAAGAATTTTATGATCGCGCCGGAATTTGGGCTGAGTTCGGAAAAATCATTTGTATTTCGGTTGGGTATTTTACCATCAAAGGCGATATTCGGAATTTCAGGGTAACTTCTTTTTTTGGAGATGAAAAAAAGATTTTGAAAGACTTTAATAATCTGCTGAACAATCATTTTAATCAGCCCTATCATCTTTTATGCGGACATAATGCTAAAGAATTTGACATTCCGTTTATTGCCAGAAGAATGATTATCAACCAAATTGCCATTCCGGATAAATTGAATTTATTCGGGAAAAAACCTTGGGAGATTCCACATTTAGATACTTTAGAATTATGGAAATTTGGCGATTACAAACATTTTACTTCATTAAAATTACTGACTAAAATTCTGGGAGTTCCATCTCCAAAAGGCGATATCGACGGAAGTCAGGTTGCCCATGTTTTTTATGTTGAAAAAGATATTGATCGAATTGTTACCTATTGCGAAAAAGATACGATTGCGGTTGCACAGATTTTCCTGCGTTTGCGTCGTGAAGATTTGTTGATTGAGGAGGAGATTATTCATGTATGATTTTTTTTGAAGGTTCAAAGTTGCAAAGGCACAGAGTTACAAAGGTTTTCGACTATTAGCTATTATAAGGTTTATAAAATGACTTATCACGAAATCTCTCATTATAGGCTTGTTTCGCAAAAGCTTCTCGAAACTAATGCAAACTCTCCGCAAGAAATTGTAAAGCATCTTGGCGCCATGCAGGCTCAGGATTATTCGATGGCGAAATGGGCGATTGGTTCGCGATGTGATGCTACTGAAAAAGTGATTGAAGAAGCTATAAATTCTGCACAAATCATCCGAACTCATATTTTACGACCAACCTGGCATTTTATTTCTGCTGATGATATTTATTGGATGTTGGATGTATCGGCGACTCAGGTAAAAAGATTTACGGCTTCGGCGGGGAAAAAATACGGTTACGATGCGAAAAAATTCGATCAGACCAATTCTAAAATCGAAAAACTCCTTTCCGGAAATAATCATTTGACGCGTGATGAAATCATGCAGGAACTCGGCATCAAAAAAACTTCCAAGGAAGATTTCCTGAGTGCTGCCATTATGATGAATGCTGAATTGGACGGTTTGGTTTGTAACGGAAGAATGAAAGGAAAACAAATCACTTATGCTCTACTTGAAGAACGGGTTTCAAAACCAAAATCAAAATTAACCAAGGAAGAAGGCCTTGCAAAATTAGCCCTCAAATATTTAGAAAGCCATGGCCCTGCAACGCTTGTTGACTTTTCGTGGTGGTCTGGTTTCCCTCCAACAACTTGTCAAAATATCTTTAATGCAATTAAGTTGCAATTGAATTCGATTCAAATTAATGATCAAATTTATTGGTTTAAAATTGATATTTCTGATGAAAACACCTTCCGCGAAAGCGTACATTTTCTACCCGCATTTGATGAGATTCTGATTTCATACAAAACCCGAGAAGCTTCGATTCAATTAGAACATCAATCGAAAGCATTTACCAATAATGGCATTTTCAAACCTGTTATTCTTGAAAACAGTAAAGTCATTGGAACCTGGAAAAGAACTATCGCAAAAGACCACGCCAAAATAGAAACGCAATTTTTTAATGAAACTGAAAATCATAAAAAAGCAATTCTTTTTGAAGGCATTAAGGCATTTGAAAATTATTTGGAAACCAAAATTGTAATAGAATAAATTCGGATTGAGATATCTATGTCGCTCCTAAGGAGCTATTAAAACTCAAATATTTGTATTTTCTGTAAATATTTTTACCCCTCTGGGTCTACAACTGTATTACCTAATAAAAAGCCCTATCAATAAATAATCCAGCAGGATACAAACAACTCCGTTAGGAGTGCTATATTTATAGAAATAAGTATCTATTACAAATTATACAGCCCCTTCGGGGCGACATTAACCAATCAAAAACAACCTCAAATCCAAACTAACAAATTGAAACATTACAATTCCAAAATAAATTCTTCCCGTTTCAACATTAAAATCTTTGTGCATTTTATTGCTAAATAATTACATTTACAAAAAAAACAGTGCTATGGTATTAAGTAGATTTTGGTTAACTATTTTTATTTCGTCGATTATCTTTGTTATATTCAGTTTGTTTACTGCCAACACTTATACCATTGATTATGTTCTGAATGGCAAAAAAGACGATCCTATTCTTATTTCCGAAAAATACGCTGAACAACTTCCTGCTTTCATCAAAGACAGCATCAAAAAAGCGCCTGATCAAACCATGATCATCAATCGTGATACACTTAATGCTGACACCACTTACGTTTATAAAAACAAAACCGTAAAAATTTTCAGCGGTGTTCAAAAATCTGATGGTTTATTACCAACTTGTAAAACTACTTTACTTGATTTAATTTTACCATTAATGGCTTATTTAGCCTTTTTCTGTGGATTAATGGAGCTTTTAATCATTTCAGGAGTTTCTGGAAAATTAGCCAAAGTATTGAGTCCGGTTTTTGTAAAAGTGTTTCCAACTATTCCAAAAAACCACCCTTCTATCTCATACATGACATTAAACTTTGCCGCCAATTTCTTAGGACTAGATTCGGCTGCAACTCCTTTTGGCCTTAAGGCAATGGAAAGTTTACAAGAAATAAATCCAGACAAAGACAAAGCAAGTGACGCGCAGATTATGTTTATGTGTCTTCATGCTTCAGGTTTAACCTTAATCGCAACTTCCATTATTGGGTATCGCGCTGCAGCAGGTGCGAGTAATCCTGCTGATGTTATGCTTCCTTGTATCATTACCTCGTTTATTGGTACTATTGCTGCTTTCTTGATCGTTGGAATCAAACAAAAAATCAATTTCAAAAGTGCTTCTCTTGTTATTGGTTTGATGGTATTAATTGCCGCTATCATTGGTTTATTAATGTATGTAAACCATTTAGATTTAATTGGTAAAAACTACTTTACCACTAATCTTTCTGCATTAATACTGATGGTGATCGTTCTTGCTACTTTGATTTTCTCCTTCATACATGAAAAGAAATTCACTGATGCCAATACAACTGTTTTTGAATCCTTCGTAGTAGGGGCAAATAATGGAGTTAAAACCGGAGTTACTATTTTCCCTTATGTTCTAGGGATGTTAGTAGCCATTTCACTATTTAGAAACAGCGGTTTATTTGAAATTATCAGTGATGGTATTGCCTTTGTTTTCTCGAATATGGGCGTTAACAAACAAATCACAGATGCCTTACCCGTTGCCATGCTAAGACCGTTTAGCTCAGCAGGATCAAGAGGATTTTTGATTGATTCGATGAATACTTTTGGAGCTGATTCCTTAACTGGACGATTGAGCAGTATTTTCCAATGTAGTGCTGAAAGTACATTTTATGTGATTGCGGTATACTTTGGTTCTGTAAACATAAAAAATACGCGTTACGCTTTAGGAACCATGCTTTTGGTTGATGTGATTTGTGTAATTACGGCAATTTTTGTGGCCAGCTGGTTTTTTTAATTATTCGCGTATAAATTACGATCGAAAAACACCCCTAATTCAAATTCTTTCTTAGATAAATAATTTTTAACTTTGTCAAAAACAAAGAAATGATTGATTTTATATACCAGGACCCCTATCCTATTTTAAAGGATGACACACAATATCGCAAAATTACTTCTGATTTTGTAAAAGTTGAAAAATTTGGAGAACGTGAAATTCTAACAGTTGATCCAAAAGGATTAGAATTATTAGCTGAAGAAGCTTTAACAGATGTTTCGTTCATGTTAAGAACGAGTCATTTGCAAAAACTAAGAAACATTTTGGACGATCCAGAAGCTACAGATAACGATCGTTTTGTGGCTTACAATTTACTTCAAAATGCTTCGGTTGCAGCTGAAGGTCAGTTGCCAAGCTGCCAGGATACTGGAACTGCAATTATAATGGCCAAAAAAGGCGAAAGCATTTTTACCGGTGTTGATGACGCTGAATGGTTAAGCAGAGGAATTTTTAATACCTACCAAAAACGTAATTTACGTTATTCGCAAATCGTTCCAATTTCGATGTTTGAAGAAAAGAATTCAGGTTCAAATCTTCCGGCACAGATTGATATTTATGCTAAAAAGGGAGATTCATATGAATTTTTATTCATGGCAAAAGGTGGCGGATCTGCTAATAAAACCTATTTATACCAGCAAACTAAATCTTTATTGAATGAAAAGTCTATGGATGCTTTTGTTCGTGCAAAAATCAAAGATTTAGGAACTTCTGCTTGTCCTCCGTACCACTTGGCTTTGGTTATTGGTGGAACTTCTGCGGAAGCGAACTTAAGCGCGGTTAAAAAAGCATCTGCTGGTTATTACGACAATTTACCAACTACAGGAAACATGGCTGGTCAGGCTTTTCGTGATCATGAATGGGAACAAAAAGTACAGCAAATTTGCCAGGAAAGTGCTATTGGGGCACAGTTTGGGGGAAAATATTTCACACATGATGTTCGTGTAATTCGTTTGCCTCGTCACGCTGCTTCTTGTCCGGTTGGGTTGGGAGTTTCTTGTTCTGCGGATAGGAATATCAAAGGAAAAATCACAAAAGATGGAATTTACGTAGAACAATTAGAAGTAAATCCGAAACAATTTTTACCAGAAACGGCTCCACATTTAGAAGCTCCGGTTGAAATTGATTTAAATATGCCAATGAAAGATATGTTGGCAAAATTATCTCAATATCCAATAAAAACACGTTTAAAACTAAACGGAACTGTAATTGTTGCCCGTGACATTGCGCACGCAAAAATTATGGAAATGTTGGAAGCTGGTCAACCAATGCCGGAATACTTTAAAAATCACCCTGTTTATTACGCTGGCCCGGCAAAAACTCCGGAAGGAATGGCTTCAGGAAGTTTTGGACCAACAACCGCAGGACGTATGGACGTTTATGTAGATGAATTCCAAAAACATGGCGGAAGTATGATTATGCTTGCAAAAGGAAACCGTACTAAACAAGTTACCGATGCTTGTAACAAATATGGTGGATTCTATTTGGGTTCTATCGGAGGTCCGGCAGCTATTTTAGCTCAGGATAATATCTTAAAAGTTGAAGTTGTTGACTTTGAAGAGTTAGGAATGGAAGCTGTTCGTAAAATCACCGTTAAAGATTTCCCTGCATTTATCATTACAGATGATAAAGGAAATGATTTCTTTGAAAATCTTTAAGGGTTTGCCACAAAGTCACTAAGACACAAATTTTTTTATACTGAAAAACCGCCTTTTGGGCGGTTTTTTTTGTTTCATTAAAGGAATTATTTTCTTTGTATCTTAGTGACTTTGTGGCAAATAACATCAGGCACTTTTCTCTTCACTTTCAAAAGCGATATAATGTGACAGCTCTCCTTTTAAATTAAAAATAGGTACGCTGTCTATTTTGCATTTATAGATTTCACCATCTTTTTTATAGTTCTCAATAGTTTTCTCAAACGGAACTTGCAACTGAATAGCCATTTTTATCTCATTTAAGGCTATTTCAGATGTTTTTGGTCCCTGGAACATCTTTGGGGTTTTCCCAAGGATTTCGCTTTCTGTATAGCCCGTCATTTTCTTGATTCCGTTGGAGGCAAAAACGATTTTCAAATTCACATCGGTAACTAAAATAACCTCATCTAAAATTCGGTCTCTAATTTGCAGTTTTTTATCATTCCATTTAAAACGATTTGAAATTTTATCTACTTTTTTTAAATCAGCAAAAACTGCCCGTAGTTCATTTAGATATTCATAGTGAAAATCCCAGGATAAAATGGGAACGGTATTCCGTTGCGGGATTTCTTCTTTAGTATTTTTCATTTTTGAAGTGGTATTGAAAAATTTTCTACAGTAAAGATAGAGAGAAAATTCATCATAAAAGCTAGATTTCTAAGTTTTTAACGCTAGTTTGTTTATCAAAAAGCAAACTTTAACTGAACAACAACCGCTTTCTTCTCTTCATTATTCAAATTGCTTAAAGAGATTCCGAGTAAGCGAACAGAATCTTTCATCTTTTCCTGGTACAATAATTCTTCTACGGTTTCAAGGATTAAACTTTTATCAGAAATAAAATAAGGTAATGTTTTGCTACGTGTTTGCTGTGTAAAATCACTGTATTTGATTTTCAAAGTAACTGTTTTTCCTGAAATATTATGTTTTTTTAATCGTTTTTCAAGAGAAGTTGCAATTCTTTCCAGCTGCTCCAACATAAAAATTTCCGAAGATAAATTCACATCAAAGGTATGTTCTGCCGCTACTGACTTTGTAACCCGATATGATTTTACTTCGCTATTATGAATTCCCCGAACTACTTTATAATAAAATGCGCCTGATTTCCCGAAATGCTTTTCCAGAAATTCTTCCGATTTTGTTTTTAAATCGGCACCGGTAAAAATTCCCAACTGATACATTTTCTCGGTAGTTACTTTTCCGACACCATAAAACTTCCGAATAGGTAATTCTTCCAGAAAAGATAAAATTTCATCCGGATTTACTGTTTTCTGCCCGTTTGGTTTATTGATATCACTGGCGATTTTAGCTACGAATTTATTCACTGAAATTCCTGCCGAAGCAGTCAATCCAACTTCATTTAAGATTCTCAACCGGATTTCCTGAGCTAGTAAACTGGCACTCGGATTTCCTTTTTTATTCTGAGTAACATCTAGATAGGCTTCATCTAGTGACAATGGCTCCACAAGATCTGTGTATTCATGAAAGATTTTGTGAATTTTACCTGAAATTTCTTTGTACCTATCAAATCTCGGACGGACAAAAATTATTTCAGGACAATATTTTTTGGCCAAAACCCCACTTATAGCACTTCGAACACCAAATTTACGGGCTTCATAACTTGCTGCTGAAACTACTCCTCTATTCTCTGAACCGCCTACAGCAACAGGTTTTCCTCGTAAAGCAGGATTGTCCATTTGCTCTACCGAAGCATAAAAAGCATCCATATCAATATGGATAATTTTACGGTATGTAGGTGCTTCAGACATACTACAAATTTAAACAGGAAAGCTTGAAAATGAGATGAAAAAAATCATAAAAATAAACTCATTTAAAGATTAACAACTAAATGATCGCAAACAAATCATTTTCTTTATTTTTGTATGCTATTCGAAATAAATTAAAATGCGAACATTTGTTATAGGCGATATACACGGAGGATTACTCGCACTTGAACAAGTGTTGAAAAAAGCCGAAGTTACCACAGAAGATACTCTAATTTTTTTAGGCGATTATGTTGATGGCTGGAGTCAATCAGCAGAAGTAATCGAATATTTGATTGATCTTAAAAACAAGCAAAACTGTATTTGCATCAGAGGAAATCATGATCAGCTTGCATTGGACTGGCTGGAGAACAGACATGAAGAATTTGATGAGGAAATGTGGTACAAACATGGCGGTAAAGCCACTGTTGAAGGCTACGCTAAATTGTCTGAACAAAGAAAAAAAGAGCATATTGTTTTCTTAGAATCTTTACAGGATTATTACCATGACGATCAAAATCGATTATTTGTGCATGCTGGCTTTACTAATTTGAACGGTGTTGTCTGGGAATATTTCCCAAAATTATTCTATTGGGACAGAACGCTTTGGGAAACGGCACTTTCGTTAGACCCAAAACTTAACATGTATGATCCCTATTACCCTAAACGCTTTACTGTTTACAAAGAAATATTTATTGGACACACTCCGGTAACCAGAATTGGCCAAACTATTCCAGTTAATAGAGCCTGTGTCTGGAATGTTGATACAGGGGCAGCTTTTAAAGGTCCGTTAACGATTATGAATGTTGACACTAAAGAATTCTGGCAAAGTGATCCGCTAAATGAATTGTATTCTAACGAAAAAGGTAGGAATTAATCTATAAAAAATTAAATTTGCAATCCAAAATAATTAATATTTAAATTTATGAAAAAAGTTATTACATTTTTGTTTTTAGTATCATTCGGTTTAACACAAGCGCAACAGGCGTTTACAGGAAAAGGTGATGTAAGAGTTAACGTTGGTGCTAATTTACAAGATGGTGGTTCAGGAATTCAGGGTTCTGTTGATTTTGGTTTAGGAGAAAATTTCTCTTTTGGTTTTGTTTCGACTTATCTTTTAGGAGTAGATAATTTCACCGGTTATTACCATAATAATCCAACTCCTTACACTGATGAAAAACCAGAATTTCAAGATCGTTTTGACGCAAAAGCAAGAATAAATGCCAATTTAAGTAGTGTAATTGGCGTAGAACAATTAGACATTTATCCTGGTTTGAGTCTTGGATTACATAATTTTGGAGGACATATTGGTGGTCGTTATTTTTTCACTGACGGTTTTGGTGTTTTCACAGAAATTGGATTTCCAATTGCTAAATATAGCGACAACAACGACATATTTGATCATTTAAACAATCAGGCTACTTTTAGTTTAGGCGCTTCTTTTAATTTGCAATAAATTATTGCCACAAAGTCACTAAGACACAAAGTTTATAAATAATAAAACCGCCTGAATTAGGGCGGTTTTATTATTTAAATTAACATGTAATTTTTCTTCGTGCCTTCGTGCCTTTGTGGCAATAACCTTTGAGGTTAATTAAATTGCCATTTCCGGAATCTCACCTTCAATTATCAATTCTGCTTCAGTTGATGCAATGATGTGCTCAACAGAAACTCCTGGCGCTCTTTCTAAGAGCTTAAAACCCTTTTCTGTTACTTCGAGAACTGCCAATTCCGTTACAACCTTTTTAACGCAGCCTACACCCGTTAATGGTAAAGTACATTTTTTAAGAATTTTTGATTCTCCAGCTTTATTAACGTGCATCATCGCAACGATTATATTTTCGGCGGAAGCCACCAAATCCATAGCACCTCCCATTCCTTTTACCATTTTTCCAGGAATTTTCCAGTTGGCGATATCTCCATTTTCTGAAACTTCCATAGCTCCCAGGATCGTTAAATCTACTTTTTGGCTTCGAATCATTCCGAAACTAAAAGCCGAATCAAAGAAACTCGCTCCCGGAAGTGTTGTAATCGTTTGTTTTCCAGCGTTGATAATGTCAGCATCTTCTTCTCCTGCAAACGGGAAAGGCCCCATACCAAGAACTCCGTTTTCACTTTGAAATTCAACTGCAACATCTTCACGCACATAATTCGCAACCAATGTCGGAATCCCGATTCCAAGATTAACGAAATATCGGTCTTTTACTTCTTTTGCAATACGTTTTGCAATATCTTCTTTTGTTAACATAAACTGAATGTGTCAATTTGGAAATTAGATAATTAGATAATGCCTCACTTTGCATAATCTATGTAATTATCTAATTATCACATTTTATAATTATCTAATTTTTCTTGGAAAAATAATCCCAGGTTGCTCTGGCAATGTCTGCAATTACCTTCTCAGTATCTTCTTGTTTTTCTGTAATCTCCTTTAAATAAACCGAAAGAATAAAATGTTTTCCGTTTGGAAGCTTTACAATTCCAATATCGTTCATGGCAACTCTCAGGTTATCATCATTAGTTCCAGATGTACCAGTTCTGTGTGCCAATTCTGTTCCTGCGGGAAGACCGGCTTTCATCCAGGTAAGTCCTCTTGAAGTTTCTACCATTATCTGATATAAATATTGAGTTGTACTTTCTTTTAGAACTTCTCCTTTATAGAATTTCTCCAGCAATTCCGTCGTGGCCAATGGTGTTGTTGTATTTACATAAAGGTTTTTCCAGCTTTCCATTTGCTTTTCATTGACCTTAATCACGAAATCCTTAATTCCTTGTTTGTCTATAAACTTCTGAACGACTTTTGTACCTCCAACTAAATCTATCAATATGTCACATCCGTTATTGTCACTATGTGAAACTGTATACCTCAACACCTGATCTAATGTTAAAAACATATTCCCATTTGGGTATTCTTCCCTCATTGGGCTCCACGTATTTTCGTGTAATTCTTTCTTCTTAATAAAGATTTTTTGATTTAATGAAAGCTTTCCTTCATCAACCTGACTTAAAACAGTTAAAGCAATATGGAATTTAAAAACACTCATCATTGGTGCCTTTAGATTTCCGTTAATGCTAATCGTATCTTTATCCTCAATACTTTTAATAGAGATCCCAACTGTAGCGTTCTTAGTTGCAATAATTTGATTTAATTGTTGCCTAAGATCAGACGTCGTTTGTGAAAAACTCTGAAACGAGAGAAAAGAAATTAGAAGTATAGAAATACGATTCATTATTTTATTTTTATAAGGCCTTTTGTGAATGTGCCAATTAGAAAATTTGATAATTAGATAATGCTGGGCTTTGTGCAATCTAATTCATTATCTAATTGACTAATTATCTCAATTATCTAATTTTTTAAATGTGTCAATTAGAAATTTGATAATTAGATAATGCCTGTCTCTGCGCAATCTAATTCATTATCTAATTGACTAATTATCTCCATTATCTAATTCTTAACTCGAACCGTGCGTTGTTCAATTCTCTTTTCAAACTTTTCTCCCTGAAAAATACGTTGTACCATGATTCCCGGAATATGGATTTGATTTGGATCTAAAGTCCCAACCGGAACTAATTCTTCGACCTCTGCAATCGTAATTTTTCCTGCTCCCGCCATACAAGCGTTGAAGTTTCTTGCGGTTCCTTTAAAAATAAGATTTCCAGCTTCATCACCTTTCCATGCTTTTACAATTGCAAAGTCGGCTTTGAAAGCTTCTTCCATGATATGCATTTTTCCATTGAATTCGCGGACTTCTTTTCCTTCAGCCACTTCGGTTCCGTAGCCCGCAGGTGTAAAGAAAGCTGGAATTCCGGCTTGTGCTGCACGACAACGTTCTGCTAAAGTTCCTTGTGGAGTTAATTCCACTTCCAATTCTCCAGAAAGCATCTGGCGTTCGAACTCTGCATTTTCACCTACATAAGATGAAATCATTTTTTTGATTTGTTTCTTCTGCAAAAGCAATCCTAAACCAAAATCATCAACTCCTGCATTATTAGAGATACAAGTCAAATCTGAAATTGTGGTATTTACTAAGGCTGCAATTGTATTCTCAGGAATTCCACACAATCCAAAACCTCCAAACATGATGGTCATACTGCTTTCGATTCCTGCAACTGCTTCCTGAACATTATTTACTTTTTTTGTTATCATAACAAACTGTCTTTATTACCGTATAATTTTGATAAAAATAAGATTTTTAGATTAATTTATAACGATTTCGTAAAAAATAAAGTCAACACAATCCAAAAAAAACATCCTTTTGCATTCTTCTGAATTTCAGAAGCCACAAAAGGATATTTTTTATTTAAAGAGAACTGAATTTACAATTCGAATTCGTCTGTATTTTGTTCTGTTTGCGTAGTGTCTTTTACCACAGCAGGTCTTTGATAACAATCTACTTTTATAGAGAGATTTGCTGGTCTTTCAAATTCTGATTTAGAAATTTGAAGCGCTTCATCCTTATAACAAAGTTTCATAAAATAAGCCCAAACCGGCAATGCTGCTGTAGCTCCCTGACCATAAGTTAAACTTTTGAAACGTGCTGAACGATCTTCACAACCAACCCAAACTCCAGTTACTAAATTCGGAACCATACCCATAAACCAACCGTCTGACTGGTTTTGTGTTGTTCCCGTTTTACCCGCAATTGGATTTCTAAACATATATGGATATCCTGTCCAACGGTTATCTCCACTACCTCCGCCTTCTGTACGCAAACGCGCTCCCGAACCGGTTTCAGTAACTCCTTCTAATAATTTGATTACTGCAAAAGCAATATCTTTATTTAAAACATCATGAGATTCCGGAATTGGCTCGTAAATAACCTCACCACTTTTATTTTCAATTCGGCTTAAAAACTGAGGTTTTACATAAACACCCTGATTAGCAAATGTACTATAAGCCGCAACCATATCTTCAACAGTAATATCAACAGCACCTAACGCGATTGAAGGCTGTACCGGAATTTCTGTTTTTACTCCTAATTTTTGTGTCAATTCTACAACAGCTTCAGGACCAGTTCTGTCAATTAATTTTGCTGAAACTGTATTGATAGAACCAGCTAAAGCTTGTTTTAAAGTCACCATCCCGCGGTAGGTATGGTTTGAGTTTCTTGGTTCCCAATCTTCTGTTACGTGATGACGCCCTTTGCGAATCACAAATGGTCCGTCTAAAATTGAATCACAAGGAGACATATTTAATTGTTCGATCGCAGTTGCATAAACAAATGGTTTAAAAGTAGAACCAACTTGTCTTGCTCCCTGTCCAACGTGATCGTATTGGAAATATTTGTAATTGATACCACCAACCCAGGCCTTAATATTACCCGTTTGTGGTTCCATAGACATTAAACCAGATTGCAAAAAGTGCTTGTAATAACGAATAGAATCCAACGGAGTCATAATGGTATCGCGTTCCCCTTTCCATGTAAAAATACGCATTTGCGTTTTTACTTTGAATGAAGCAATGATATCATCTTCACTTTTATCCATATCTTTCATGATAGCCCAACGCGTAGAATTTTTCATCGCCTGCATCATAAGCTTCTCAGTTTCTGCCTGGGTGATATTTACGAAAGGTGCATTTTTATTGTTTTTCTGGTCGATGAAAAATTGTTGTTGTAAATTTTTCATGTGTTCAGTAACCGCTTCTTCCGCATAAGCCTGCATTCTTGAATCGATGGTTGTGTAAATTTTCAATCCATCTTTGTAGATATCGTAATCAGAACCATCTGGCTTTTTGTTTTCAGCAACCCATTTTTTCATGTAATCACGAAGGTATTCTCTGAAATAAGTTGCCGTTCCTTCACGGTGACTTTCTAATTTGAATTTTAATGCTATTGGTAATGCTTTGTATTTCTCTTTTTCAGACTCCGTAATCATCTTGGCTTTTACCATTTGACCCAATACCACATCACGACGGTTTTTAACACCAACAGGGTTTCGCAACGGATTATAAAGAGATGAATTATTAAACATTCCAACCAATATTGCCGATTCGTCAATAGTTAGATCTTTAGGTTCTTTGGAAAAATAAGTTTGAGATGCAGAACTTACCCCAACGGCGTAATTTCCGAAATCATAAACGTTGCAATACATGGCTAAGATCTCATTTTTGGTATATTGCCTTTCCAAACGAATCGCAATAATCCATTCTTTTATCTTTTGTACTATTCTAAAAGGCAAAAAACTAGATCCTCCACGATGAAATAACTGTTTTGCTAACTGCTGTGTCAGGGTACTAGCTCCTCCATTCGTTCCCAACGAAAAAGCTGCACGTAAAGTTCCACGCCCGTCAATTCCTGAATGCTCATAAAAACGCGCATCTTCTGTTGCGACCAAAGCGTCTACAAGGTTTTTTGGCAAATCTGAATATTTAAGCTGTGATCTATTGGTTTTAAAGTATTTACCAAGCACTACTCCATCAGAAGAAATAATCTCGGTAGCCAAATTAGAATCCGGGTTTTCCAAATCTTCAAAAGACGGCATTGAACCGAATAATCCCCAGGAGGCAAATAAAAAGAAAGCTAAAATACCAAGCAAAGTATAAGCAAAAACCCGCCAAAACTTCTTTTTATAGTAATTAATATCTTTAACGCTATTTGATTGATTGTTTTTTTTAGCAGCCATAACTATATTTCTAATCTTTTTGTTCTATTCTAAAACCTACGTCTGTAACACCTTCTAACTCCTCAACACCTGGTATTTTACCAGATTGTCTAACAGCTTGTTTGATATGTACTTTGTATTTTCCTCTAAACTTAACATCTTCTTTATAAAACAGTTTACTTTCTTTAATGTCTGTAAAACCGTTTCCTAACAGCGTTCCGTCCGGATTTGCCATTTGATATTCTAACGTATCTACTTTCGTGAAACCATTTGGCATTTCAAGAGACACAATTAAAAACAAATTATTGAATGGATAATTGTTATTGTCTCTCAAATTTACAAATAAATTGTATTTTTTGGTGGAATCTAAAACGGGCAAATCAAAAGTTACAACACTGTCTTTATGCCACGCACTTCCAACAGATTTGTACTCATCAAAAACTCTTTTCTTATCACAAGAAAAAAGAAGTATTGCTGCCAAAAGAAGAATTCCGCTATTTTTTATTCTCATTTTTAGTAATAATTATAGGTTTTCTTGGCTCAGCTGGCTTATTGTCATTCGAATTATTTGGCTTATTCGACTGATTTTGCTTGTTGTGCGGTTTATTCGATTTATTCGGATTACCACCAGCTGGTTTATTATTGTTGTTATTATTATTTCCTTGTTGAGGTTTATTTGGTGCCGGAGCAGCTACAACAGCGCCTTCCGCATTTGGTTTGCGTTTGCGATTTGGTTTTTTCTTTTTCTTCGGCTGATCAAAACGCGTTAAACTTTCCTGACCCATGGCGTTATTAAAGTCTTTTTCAGGTTCTGAAACAACTTCTATTGCGAAATCTTCTAAAGAAGAAACTTTGTTTTTCTGCTTATTTTCTGCAATAATCTCTTTTACCTGATCAATTTTCAAAACATGCCAGTTTGCAAAATTATTGGTGTATGCAAACCACATTAAACCTTTAAAAATATCTTGTTTTTGACAGATTGCATCTCCTTTTTCTGTTACTAATTTAGTATCATAATCAGGAAAATCTTTCAGCGCATCCATGTAAGTATCAAGCTCATAATTTAAGCAACACTTTAATTTTCCGCATTGTCCGGCTAATTTTTGAGGATTCAGCGAAAGCTGTTGGTAACGCGCTGCAGATGTATTGACACTTCTAAAATCTGTCAACCAGGTCGAACAGCAAAGTTCACGTCCACAAGAACCAATTCCACCTAAACGAGCTGCTTCCTGACGGAAACCCACTTGCTTCATTTCTACTCTTGTACTAAATTCTTTAGCAAAATCTTTAATCAAAAGTCTAAAATCGACTCTGTCATTTGCGGTATAATAAAAAGTCGCTTTCGATCCGTCTCCCTGAAATTCAATATCAGAAATTTTCATTTCTAATTTATGCTGAATTGCCAATTCACGCGCACGAACTTTCATTGGTTCCTCACGATCACGCGCTACAGACCAAATATCAATGTCTTTTTGAGATGCTTTTCTGTAAATTTTTGGAACTTCGTTGCTTTCGTGGTTTACACCTTTCTTCTTCATTTGAATTTTTACCAATTCTCCTGTCAAAGTCACAATTCCGATATCATGTCCTGGCGATGCAACAGTTGCTACAATATCACCAATACTTAAAGTTAATTTCTCTGAATTTCTAAAAAATTCCTTGCGGCCGTTTTTAAAACGAACCTCAACACAATCAAAAATCGCCTCTCCATTAGACGGGCTCATGTTAGAAAGCCAATCAAAAACCGTCAATTTATTGCAGCTATCGGTGCCGCAAGTCCCATTATTTTTACAACCTTTTGGTGCGCCACCATCTGAGGTTGAACAACTTGTACATGCCATAATTATATATGTAGTGTTGCAAAAAGCAACTTAAGTTCATAAACGTTTAATCGGTAAAGATAGTATTTTTTTTAGTTTGCTTTTTATGCATTAAAACTAAATGCTTGTTAAATAAAAAAACCTATTTCACATTCTGCAAAATAGGCTTTTTTACTCTTTTTAGAAGTGAATTTATGCTAAAACTCATTTTATTATTTGAGTTTTTTTATTTCTTTATCAAAATCAGAAATTATTCTTTGAGTTTTATTAAAGACTTCATAAGCTGCAATTGCCTTTTTATCAGCCTGTAATTTGCTCATTTTGCCTTTTCCTTCCATTATTTTATAATCATTAAACGATAAGAATTTATTTACGCTTGTTGCCAATTGTTTCATCGTAAAAGTATTCTCACGTTCAATTAATCCTTCAATGTAATCAAAATATCCCGTTACGGTTCGCTCCAATTGCTTAATTTCTTTTTCCTCTAAATAGTGTTTTGGCAATGACAACATCTGTTGTTAAAACACGTCCGTTTGGACTATTCTTCGAGGTTGTCAAACCCATATTTTCTTTTTTAGCGTCTGCAGTTCCAAATATTATTCAGCTGCTGTTTTTCCTCTTATAGCAAAGTGAAATTTATTTTGAACGATTGCATAGAAATTTTTAGTTATTTCCGCATTGTTATCATAATCAATACTGCATTCGGCAAAAATATCCGTTACTTGTTGGTAAATTCTCCTTTCACTAGCCCGAATAGAACGAACTCTTTGCAATAGTTCTTTGAAATAATCCTTACCAAAAATTGCCTGACCTTGTTTTAAACGATTGTCATCTAAAACAAAACCTTTTATAATATATTCTTTTAAGGTTTGGGTTGCCCAGATTCTGAATTGGGTTGCTTTAGTAGAATTAACTCTGTATCCAACAGAAATGATGGCATCAAGATTATAAATTTTGGTTGAATAAATTTTGCCATCTTTGGCAGTATGTTCCAAAATGGAACTAACTGAATTTTCTACTAATTCGCCAGAATCAAAAATATTACCTAAATGTTTCGTTATTGCAGGTCTTTGAACACCAAACAATTCTGCGATTGTTTTTTGAGTTAACCACACTGATTCATTTTGAAGTAAAACATCAACACGTATTTCTCCGCTTGGTGCAGTATAAAGTATAAACTTCTTTAAATCGTTCTCCATAAATACTCTATTTCTATTTTCTCTATCTTCTTCAATAAGGAATCATCAAAGCATGAAATCTTAAATGAAAGTTTTAAACAAATATAACTATTGTCTACTAAAAAGCTTCTTTTCCTAAACTGTTTTTGAGACATTTTGGATATCCATTTATTAGAACAAACACTTAAATTTCCTTCACCGTAATAATTTTAACAGGACAAACTTTCGCTGCTAATTCGCAACTTTCAACAATAGTATGATTAGGGGATTTCAAAGTAAAAAACCCTTTTGAATTCTGAGAATGAAGCAAAACCGATTTCCCGTCTTTTTTTGACATTTGAAAATGAACCGGATCCATTTCGACGCAGTAATTACAGCCGATGCATTTGTCTCTTTGTAAGGTTATAATCACCATTATGCCTCAACTATTTTGTATAATTTATCAGACATTCTGATTCTGAAAGGCAATTTAAATGTACAATCATCACCTTTTGTCGCTTTTTCAGCAGCAATATCACCTACAAACATTTCATCAATAATCATTTCCTGAGCTCCGGTACTTGGACCTGTTACCAAAATTCTATCTCCGATTTTAATATCGTAAGCCTCAATTTTGAATTCTCCTACTTCTGCTTTTGGAAAATAATGGGTGCCTTTTCCCACATAAACTTTCTTTTGAGTTGCAGCAGATCCCGGAATATCACTCCATTCTCCCAATTCCTGACCCAGATAATAGCCTGACCAAAAACCACGATTGTAAACGGTATTCAAGACTTCCATCCAAATTTCCACCTTTTCTTTAGAGAACGTTTTATCGTAATAGGCATCAATTGCTTCTCGATACGTTTTGATAACAGTCGCTACATATTCAGGAGCACGGCCACGACCTTCGATTTTTAAAACCTGAATTCCAGAATCGATAACCTGATCTAAGAAATCTAGTGTACATAAGTCTTTTGGTGACATCATATATTCGTTATCCAGCTCGATTTCAAAACCCGTTTCCTGATCAATAACGGTATATTTTTTTCTGCAATTTTGTTTGCAGGCACCACGATTGGCAGATGAATTATGCGAATGCAGACTCAAATAGCATTTTCCCGAAACCGCCATGCACAAAGCTCCATGACCAAAAATTTCGATTTCAACTAAATTCCCGTTCGGCCCTTTTATTTGTTCTTTCTCAATTTGATCGGTAATTTTCTTTATTTGGCGCAAGCTTAATTCTCTGCTTAAAACCATGGTATCAGCAAATAAACTGTAGAATTTTATGGTTTCGATGTTCGTCACATTCAACTGTGTCGAAATATGAACTTCCATCGAAATACTTTTTGCCATGGCAATTACAGCTTGATCAGAAGCAATTACTGCAGTAATATTGGCTTCCTTGGCTTTGTTCAAAAGCGTTTTTACCACAGATAAATCATGATCGTAAATTATCGTGTTCAGCGTCAAATAACTTCTAACATTTTTGGCTTCACAGCGATTCGAAATTTCCTGCAGATCATCCATTGTGAAATTTACTGTAGCTCTTGCACGCATGTTAAGTTGTTCTACACCAAAGTAGATAGAATCTGCGCCATTATCAAGCGCAGCCTGAAGTGAATCAAAGCTCCCTGCGGGAGCCATGAGTTCAATTTTAGTATGTGATTTCATTTTTGTTGGTATTATCCCCAATGATTAAAAATCATTGGCAATGTTTTTTGTGTTTTTTTTTAATATAGCCCGTGGTTTCAACCACGGGAAACATATTATTATTGCGGATATTCATTGCGTCCCTGCGGTTGAAACCGCAGGCTATGTTTTACTTCTGTGTGTGGTATTTCAATATAGCCAGTGGTTTCAACCACGGGGACGTATTATTGTTGCGGATATCCATCGGGTCCCTGCGGTTGAAACCGCAGGCTATGTTTTGCTTTTGTTTGTGGTATTTCAATATAGCCCGTGGTTTCAACCACGGGGAACATATCGATGAGCAATCATTTTTTCTCTAATCCATGCAGTTTTACAAAATCATCAAATTCATCTTGACCGTTTTTCTTTAGATGATGTTCCTTTTGATTTTTAATATAATTGTAAGCGGCATTTAACTGGGATTCGCTGACAGAAAAAGCCGCATAGCCGGTTTGCCACGCAAATTTTTCAAGGATAAGTTCTTCTCTATTTATAAAATGAGAAGAACTTCCTTTTATTTGCTTTACAATGTCTGTAATAGTTTTTTGTGGATTTTGTAAAAATAAAACATGAACATGATCTGGCATGCCATTTATAATTCTAACGGGACAACCTAGTTCAGTTAACTCTTGCCAAATGAAATCGTACAGTTTTTTCTCAATTGAGAAATCAATTAATTCCTGACGATTTTTGGTTGCCCAAATTGCATGAATCCATAATTTGGTAAAGGATTGTGACATAAATAAATTAGCTCAAATTTTTGGCTAATTTACAATTTTATACAATTTATCTGACAAACGAATACGAAATGGTACTTCAAAAGTAACGATATCCCCAATTTTAGCAGTTGTAGTTGCTGCTCCGCCAACAATCATTTTCTCTAAAATCAATTGCTGTTCACCCGTAGTTGGTCCCGAAATTAAGATTTTATCTCCAAGGTGCAATTCTTGGTTTTCAATAGTAAATTGTCCTACTTGTGCTTTTACATAATAATGCTCCGCTTTTCCAAGAAGTACTTTTTTTACTTTTATTTTTTGTCGAATATCAACTGGCTTTTCGGCTGCAGCCAAAGCAGTGTCAGGTAATTCTCCTGAATGTTTGAATTTTAAATTCTCAGATTTTCCTTTTCTAAAAACTTTATTCCCCACTTGTTTACCAGTTCTCAAACGAACCTGATCAACTAAAGGCATGTGAATAATTTCAAGACATTCTGTAGAACAACAGTTTTCCATTGCTGACTTACATTCATCACATTGAATGAATAGCAAATGACATCCGTCATTTTCGCAATTGGTATGATTGTCACAAGGTTTTCCACATTGATGACATTGTGAGATAATGTCATCTGTAATTCTTTCACCAAGACGATTATCAAACACAAAGTTTTTTCCAATGAATTTGCTTTCTAAACCTTCCGCTTCAATTTGTTTAGCGTAATTAATGATTCCGCCTTCTAATTGATACACATTTTTAAAACCCTGGTGTTTAAAATAAGCACTTGCTTTTTCACAACGAATTCCACCGGTGCAATACATTACCAATTTTTTATCTTCCTTGTGATTTTGAAGTTGTTCATTGATTATGGGTAAACTCTCTCTAAAAGTTTCAACATCCGGAGTGATAGCACCTTTAAAATGTCCTACTTCACTTTCGTAGTGATTTCTAAAATCAACAACAATTGTATTTGGGTCGTCCAGAATTTCATTGAATTCTTTGGCTTTCAAGTGAATGCCTATATTGGTAACATCAAAAGTTTCATCATTCAAACCGTCAGCAACGATTTTATCACGAACTTTAATTGTCAATTTTAAAAAGGAATGATCATCATGTTCTACAGCTTCATTCAATCGTATGCCTTTCATGAAATCATAAACTTCAAGAGTTGCTCTAAAAGATTCCAAATTTTCTTCCGGAATACTCATTTGAGCATTTATTCCTTCATTGGCAACATAAATTCGGCCTAATGCATCGAGCTTATTCCAGGCTAAAAATAAATCATCGCGAAATTTTTTGGGATCTTGAATTTTGGCGTACGCATAGAAAGACAACGTAAGTCGTTGTTTACCTGCATCATCGATCATGATGGCTCTTTCTTCTGCGCTTAAAGTGTTGTACAGTTGCATGCTATAAACTAATTTAAGTTGAGAATTTTTTTGAGGTGCAAAGGTAGGGAAAAAGGTTCTAAGTCACAAAGGTTCTGAGGTACTAAGGTTTTTTTAAATCGAAAAACTAAAGTTGCGATTTTTTACTACATTAATCTTCCTCATCGAGCAATGCCTGTTTGACCGCATTTAATTCAGCAATTTTAGCTTCGCTTACTTTCGGATATTCTAAATCCATTTCGTCTAAGGCATGAATTATTGCAGACGCAATTGCAATTCTCGCATACGATTTGTTATCTGCGGGAATAACATACCAGGGAGATTTTTTAGTCGATGTGTTCTTTATTAATTCTTCATACGCATGCATATAGTCATTCCAATAGCCACGTTCTTTCGCATCTGTGGGACTAAATTTCCAGTTTTTATCCGGGTTATCTACTCTTTCTATAAATCTTCTTTTTTGTTCTTCTTTTGAAACATTAAGAAAAAACTTTATTACAACAGTTCCGTTCCTGTTAAGGTATCTTTCAAAATTTCTTATGTCTTCAAAACGATTTTCCCAAATATTTTCAGTGATCAATTTTTCTGGTATTTTTTGACTTTTCAGAATTTGCTCATGAACGCGAACTACCAAAACTTCTTCATAATACGAACGATTAAAAATACCAATACGTCCTCTTTCCGGTAAATGTTTTTGACAACGCCACAAATAATCATGATCTAATTCTTCCGAACTTGGACCCTTGAAAGAAGAAACCTGACAGCCCTGCGGATTTATACCAGACATTACATGTTTGATCGCACCATCTTTTCCAGCGGCATCCATAGCCTGAAAAATAAGTAACACTGACCATTTATCCTGTGCATATAGAATGTCCTGCATGGCGGCCAATGCTCTTACTCCTATTTGCAAAGTTTCTTTAATCGCTGATTTTGATTCATTGCCAAAATAAGAAGTTGGTCTGTCCTTTAACGTAAAATTTTTATCATCACCTACACAATATTGTTCTGAAAACTTTTTTGCCTTATGCAGTAATTCTTTTTTACTTAACACCTTTAGATTGCTTGAAGCACTATTTAAATTCTTTGATTTTAATTTACTTTTTTTTGACATAATTAGGAATTTTTAAAATTATAATTAGGAGACATTAAAAATAAATCCTTACAAAAAGTGCAGTTTGACGGTATTTTACAGCTTTTAGTCGATTTTATTAACAATTGAATATCAATTAAATATAAATTTAAGAAAAAATAGGAATGAAAAATAATATTTCAAATCTTAATAAAAAAATGTTAACTTAGCTAATGAATTATTTGGTTTTTAGTTAGTTGAGTTTTAATAGAATTTAATATAAAATTAAAAATGAACAGAATTTACTCTCCAACAATTTTCTTACTTTTTTTATTGTTATCCTGTAAAAAAGAAACTCCACCAGCGCCCAAGCCTCTCGAAATTCAAATCGTAAAAGTGCTGCAACAAGATGTAAATCTGGAATCGGAATTTACCGGTGAAACTTTTGGACAATCAGACATTCAAATTAACCCCAGAGTTGATGGTGTTATTGAAAGCCTTAATTTCAAAGAGGGTAGTTTAGTACACAAAGGACAACTGCTATACACTATTGATCCTTTACCATTTCAAACGAAAGTAAGTGAAGCCGAAGGACAATTGGCTGAATCACAAGCCAGATTAGCCAAAACCAAATCGGACTACGAAATGATGGAGCCATTAGCTAAAATGAATGCCATTAGTCAGCGAGAATTGATTGGAGCCAGATCAGCATATAATGCTTCTGTTGCCGGAATCAAAGCAGCATCGGCAAATCTGAAAAATTCAAAAATAGAATTAAGCTATTCCAAAATTGTTGCTCCTATTTCAGGATTAATCGGAATATCAAAAGTGAGAGTTGGCGATTATGTACGTCCGGGGGCAATATCCGTTTTAAATACTATTTCTGACTTAGGTGATGTGAGAGTTCGTTTCACTATGAGTGAACAGGAATATCTTAGAATCTTCAAAGAATTAGCGAAAAAAGATTCCAACCTGAAAGGTGCCGGAAAATCAGTTTCTATCTTATTATCAGATGGTTCTCTTTATCCTCAAAAAGGTCAAATCAGTTTTGCCGACAGGCAAATTGACCCCTCTACCGGCGCCGTAACTTTTGAAGCTGCGTTTGCCAATCCTGACCAATTGATTCGTCCCGGGCAATATGTAAAAGTACAAGTTGTTACTGATGTTCGTAAAAACGTATTGATTATACCTCAACGTTCTGTTATTGAGATGCAGGGAATTTCACAGGTTTATGTTTTAGGCAAAAACAATAAAGTAGAAATGAAAGCAGTACAAATAGGCCCCGCATTCAAAGATTCCTATATCGTACTTGATGGATTAACAGCCAATGACAAAGTTGCTCTTGGAGGAACGTCCCTCTTAAAAAGTGGAAGTGTTATCACTCCCCAAATAAAAGAATGGACTCCGGGACAAGCAGTTAATTAAATTTCGCGCTAGCTAAATAATTTAGAAACATCATTATGGGAGAATTTTTTGTTAGAAGACCAATCGTAGCCATGGTAATCAGTATCATTATTGTGATACTCGGATTACTCGCATTACAAAAAACGCCAATATCACAGTATCCAGACATCAATCCTCCTGTTGTAAAAATTACAACTTCTTTTACAGGAGCAAATGCCTTAAATGTCGAGCAGGCTGTTGCAACTCCAATCGAACAAAAAGTAAATGGAGTTGAACAAATGCTTTATATAAAATCTACAAATACCTCTGATGGAGCTTGTACTATTGAAGTAACATTTGACGTAGGAACCAATTTGGATAATGCCAACATGCTTACGCAAAACCGTCAGGCACAATCGGCTCCTTTTATGCCTCCGAGTGTAAAACAACAGGGAGTTGTGGTAAAAAAATCATTATCATTCCCGATGATGTTGTTCACTCTTACTTCTACAAATCCAAAATACGATTCAAAATTCCTGAATAACTACGCTAACATCAACATTGTCGATCAGTTGGCTCGTATAAAAGGAGTTGGTGAAGTTTCGCTATTTGGAGGTAGTGACTATTCCATGAGAATTTGGCTTAAAGCCGATGTCATGAGCAAACTTGGAGTAACGGTTGATGATGTGAAGAACGCCCTGAATGCTCAAAACATGATTAGTCCCGGAGGAAAATTTGGTGCAGAGCCAACCCCGCCAGGAACAGATTTTACTTATGGTGTTACACTACAGGATCGTTTGGTTACTGAAAAACAATTTGGTCAAATAGTCGTAAAAAGTAAATCAGATGGTGCTCAGGTATTATTAAGCGATATTTCCAGAATCGAATTAGGAACTGAAAACTATAGCTCGAATGCCCGTAGAAATGGTAGTGCTTCAGCAGCCATTACCGTATTCCAAATGCCTGGAAGTAACGCACTTGAAGTTGCAACCCTTGCCAAAGAAGCAATGAAAAAAATGTCCGAAAAATTTCCAAAGGATGTTGTTTATCAGGAATCACTAGATACCACACTTGCGATTACAGCGGGTGTTGAAGATATTGTTCACACACTTTTTGAAGCTGTTATCCTGGTTATTCTGGTTGTATTTATCTTTCTTCAAAACTGGCGTGCGACTCTGATTCCGTTGATTACAGTTCCCGTATCTTTAATTGGTACGATAGCCGTTTTTCCATTATTGGGATTTTCAATAAACACCTTATCATTATTGGGATTAGTATTGGCAATTGGAATTGTGGTCGATGATGCCATCGTCGTTGTTGAAGCCGTAATGCACCATATTGAACATGGAAAATCTCCAAAAGATGCCACCATACAAGCGATGCGAGAGGTTTCCGGACCAGTAATTGCAATTGCACTGATCTTGATTGCGGTATTTGTACCCGTGGCAATGACACCTGGAATTACAGGTCGTTTTTATCAGCAATTTGCCATAACGATTGCGGTCTCGGTCGCCTTCTCGGCATTTAGTGCGTTATCGCTGAGCCCCGCGCTCTGTGCCATGTTACTGAAGCCCACAAAACCAGTTGAAGAACAAACAGGATGGCTGGCTAAATTTTTTGCAGGATTCAACCGAATCTTCGAAAAAGTTACAGGCGGTTATATAAAAGGTGCTACTTTTTTCGCCAAAAAATCATTGCGAATTGTCGCTTTGTTAGGGGTAATTCTCCTTGCTGTTGTTTTACTAGGTAAAAAAATCCCTCCAGGATTTATTCCGGAAGAAGATCAGGGATATGTACTCGTAAATATTGCATTACCACCAGCATCTTCGCTTCAGCGTACCGATGAAATTTCAAGAAAAGTAGATAGCTTTTTAAAAGAAGAAGAATCGATTTTGTCTTATACAACAATCAATGGATTTAGTATGCTTACCAACTCTTATCAGCCAAATAATGCTTTTATTTTCATTTCGTTAAAACCATGGGAGGAAAGAGCTGAAACAGCTAAACAATTGGTAGATCGATTGAATATGAAACTATCGACACAAATTACAACCGCAACCGCTTTTGCATTTGGACCACCCGCCATTCAAGGTTTAGGAGCATCTGCAGGTTTTAGCTTAATGTTACAAGACAGAGGTGGAAATTCGCCACAATATCTGGCTCAGCAAACACAAGCTTTTATTGCCGCGGCACAAAAACGACCTGAAATAAAAAGAATTTATACCACTTTTAATGCAGGAACACCGCAGATAAAACTGGACATCGACAACGAAAAAGCCATGAAATTGGGAGTACCGGTTTCTAAAGTTACCGAAGTACTAGGTGCCTTCTTAGGAGGAACTTATGTTAATGATTTCAACCGTTTTGGACGCCAATATAAAGTGTACCTCCAAGGTGAAGCTGTTGACAGATTAAGACCTGAAAATTTAAATAAGATTTACGTAAGAAATAATAATGGCGATATGTTGCCTGTATCTACTCTGGTAACCGCAACAAAAGTGGCAGGGCCTGATTTTACCAACCGTCTTAATTTATTTAGGTCGGCCGAGATTGGAGGAAGTCCTAACGATGGTTTTAGTAGCGCACAAGCACTGGATGCTTTAGAAGAAGTAGCCAAGGAAACCTTACCTGCTGATATGAGTTACGATTATATCAACCTTTCTTATCAGGAAAAACATTCTCCTGGAGGAGGCACTGTATTCTTAATGGCACTGGTTTTTGTATTCTTAATTCTGGCCGCACAATACGAAAGCTGGAAACTACCTTTCAGTGTATTACTTGGTGCACCATTTGCAGTTTTCGGAGCCTTTTTAGGATTGTTTCTTGCAAGATTAGGAAGTGATGCTTACGTAAACAATGTATTTGCGCAAATTGGATTAGTGCTCTTAATCGGATTAGTCGCCAAAAACGCAATTTTGATTGTGGAATTTGCCAAAGAAGAATATGAAAAAGGGAGACCACTGTATGAATCCGCAATGATTGCAGCTAAACTCCGTTTTAGGCCAATTTTGATGACGGCCTTTGCTTTTATTCTTGGTGTTGTTCCGCTGCTTACCGCAACAGGTGCAGGTTCACAGGCGCGTATTGTTATGGGAATGGCCGTATTTAGCGGAATGTTAATTGCAACAGTTCTTGGGGTACTAATTGTTCCTGGTTTGTTTGTAATGATTGAGAATATCGGAAAAAAGAAAGATGAAGTTGTAGCAACTGAAATTAGTACGGATTCAAAAACTACAGATCATGATGAATAAAGTAAAAATACTAATCGTTATTCTTACTCTGGCAGTATTGCCTACAGCTTGTCTTGTGGGACCAAAATATCAAAAGCCAGAAGATCCTCAAACGGCTAATTTCCGTTATGGCCCTGGATATGCTGATACTCTTGCTTCTGTAGTCAACGTGAAATGGTTTGATCTTTTTAATGATGATGTTTTGAAAGGACTCATCAATAAAGGGTTAGAAAACAATTATGATCTGCGAATTGCAATGGCACGTATCGAACAAACCAGAGCAGAATTAGGCTATTCAAAAGCTGATTTATTACCCGCCATTGGCTATAATGGTACAATAAATAGTAATGACAAAGCTTTTATTCCGTCAAGCGCATCTGCTTCCTTATCTTGGGAACTCGATTTTTGGGGTAAGATTCGTCATGAAAACAGAGCTGTTCAGGATGAATTAATAGCCAGTGAAGAGGGACGAAAAGTAATTCTGTCGAATCTGGTAAGTGATATTGCTACTGCTTATTTTGAACTTCGCAATTTTGACAATCAACTTATTATTACCAATCAAACGCTGGAAACCAGACGAAAAGCATTTGATATCATCAATGCAAGGTTCTTGGCCGGATATGTTTCTGAAGTAGACAAAGTTCAAATCGAACAACAAGTCGCGATTGCCGAAGCGGTGATACCTTCTATTCAAAGACAAATTACTATGCGGGAAAATACAATCTCGATATTAACCGGTCAGGCTCCTGGCCCAATTGAACGCGGAAAGACTGTTACAGAACTTCAGGTAGTTAATAACATACCGGTTTCTATCCCTTCTATTCTTTTAAGAAACCGACCAGATGTTAGACAGGCTGAAATGTATTATATGGCTTCTAATGAAAGAATTGGTGTTGCGCAGGCAATGCGCTTCCCGTCTTTTAACATTGCTGCTATTGCAGGATTTGCAAGCAGTAAAGTAAGCACTTTATTCGACGGTTCTTCCTATATTCAAAATGCAAGTGGTTCAATTGCCGGACCTATTTTCAACTTTGGAAAAAATAAGAGAAGAGTAGAAATTTACAGGCAAATTGCTGAAGAATCGAGACTTTCTTACCAAAAGACCTGTATCATTGCCCTTTCAGAAGTGGAACAATCGTTGCAAAATGTAAAAACATATAAAGAAGAATGGGCTGCAAGAGACAGACAGGTAATTGCAGCAAGAAAAAATCTAGAATTATCTCAGGCCAGATATTATAACGGTTATGTATCTTATCTGGAAGTTCTTGAAGTACAACGCTCTCTTTTTGACGCCGAATTAAGCCTATCCGATTTAACCCAAAGTCAGCTAGCTTCTATGATTCAGCTTTATAGAGCTTTAGGCGGGGGATGGAATTAAGTGAAGGTACAAAGGTTCAGAGTTACAAAGGTTCAGAGGTTTTATACTCTTTATATAAAAAACAAAAAGCACTATATTTCTATAGTGCTTTTTGTTTTTAACCTTTGTACCTCTGTACCTTTGTTTCTTTGAACCTAATTAGCAAAACTCGTTAAACGCATCTTGCAAATTCTCAGCGATTAATTCAGCTGGACGTCCTTCGATGTGGTGACGCTCTAACATGTGAACCAATTCTCCGTTTTTGAACAAAGCCATAGAAGGCGATGATGGAGGAAAAGGAAACATATGTTGTCTTGCAGCATCAACTGCTTCTTTGTCAACACCAGCAAAAACCGTAATTAAGTGATCTGGTTTTTTAGCGCCTTCTAAACTCATTTTTGCTCCCGGACGTGCATTTCTTGCAGCACAACCACAAACAGAGTTCACAACAACTAAAGTGGTACCTTCTGCTTTGATAGCATTATCTACAGCGTCAGCACTATGTAAATCTTGAAAACCTGCAGCAGTCAATTCAGCTTGCATTGGTTTTACCATTTCTTCTGGATACATATTGTTTATTTTTAAATTTTACTTTTGATTTTGCAAAGTTACAAAGTTTAAGCGCAACTACTTAATTTGAAGTATAAAGTTTTGTTATAGTTCGATTGGAAAAGTCGAAAGTTGAAAAGTCTTAAAGTCGAAGGTCAAAATCAGCAGTTTAACAACCCATTATTGTTTGGTAAACTTCTTTTGATAAGGATACGTTTCATAAATTGTATTGTCTTCATTAATCGAAAATCCTTTTGCGTAATCCTCTCTGGCAACACCAACCAAAGCCACAACTTCTTCTCTTGGTTTACCTTGTTTAAGCCAACAAATTGCCTTGTAATATTTTGCATCCGAAAATTCAGGATAGATTTTAATCGCCTTATCAAAAATCGCAATTGCTTCATCCCATTTTTTCAATTCATACTTTGCGATGCCCTGATAAAAATAGGCTGTTGGATGTTCTAAATTCTGTCTGTTTTTATAGATATCAGCGACATAATCGTCAAAAAGTTTTTCTGCTTTTTCGTATTCATTCAATTGTAAATAGCAAATTCCCATATAAAAACTATAGGTATGATCCATTACATAGCTATTCCCATAAAGTTTAATACATTCTTCAAAATCTTTAATGGCATCTTTATAAGTATGTGCAAAAATGCATTTTATAAAAGCCCTGTACGACAACCAACGTTCTTTGTTATAAAATACAGCTTTGTCTAAATACTGCATTCCAACTTCATACTTTTTGCATTTAAAATAAGGCATTGCTTTTTGTTGCCACAAGTAGGCAACGGTACTGTCTTTTTTCAAACCCTGATCCAGACAACTCTGCCACTCAGACATTTCAAAAACATAATTGTGTTTTTCCGCGCAGTTGGTTAAAAATTCTTCAACAATTGCGTCGTGTGCTTTATTTGTTGATACCTGAGCAAAAGATAGAGCAGTAAAAAAGAGACAAAGTACTAAAGTAATATTTTTCAAAGGTTTTGTTTTTGGTTAAATTTATTTTGAAAGAAAAATCACTCTAAATAACGCTTTTATAAACGGAATTTTGGGACACTTTAAAATAACTTTAACATCCTGCATTAAACTCGTCTCCTCATCCAAAAATCTGAATACTAATGCTGGATTACCTTTTTGAAATAAAGAGGAGAAAATAGGGCTTCCTAATTCGTTATGACGGTACAGAATATCCAAAAGCAGTAAATCATAAAACCAGAATCGGCTTTTTTTATGGAAGGATGACATTTTGAGTGATTCTGTTGTCATTCTGAGCGGAGTCGAAGAATGAAGAAACTCAACCAATTCAGATGATTTTTTATCTGAGTTTCTAAAAGTAAAACCGGTGCTCGCTTTGGTCCATCCGCCGGCAGTTCCTATATTTAAAACTCTTTTGGTGTTTTTTTTCCAGAAAGGATAGCACGTCATCGGAATACTTCCCTGCTCCTTTTCAATAATTTCAAATTTATCCGCTCCGAGTTTCTGCAGGTAAAGTCTAATCTCGTTTTCATATTCTTCTTTTTCAAGCAAATTTTCTGAAAACAACGTATACTCCACCAAAGCTTCGGTTTTAGAAGTTGGCAAAACATACATAAATCGTGTATTTCCTTTTTGTTCAACCGAAAAATCCATGAAAGTAGCCTGTTCCGGATTGAAAACTTTAGCTTCAGTTTTCACAAACCAACCCACAAAATGCTGTTGCAAAACCGGATATTTGGTTTGAGTTTGAACAAAAGCTTTCGTATAAATACTATTGAATAAGTAATCACAGGTATATCTGTTTTCTTCGGTTCCCACAAAAACATGGGTTTCGAGTTCATTGATATCGGTTACTTTCTCCTTTAAAAAAGTAATATTTGATTCTTTAGAAATGGTTTCAAAAACAAAATTGTAAAAATCAATTCCCCGAATTTGATTGTATTGATACGGTTTCAACTCCAAATCTCTTTTAAAATCTTCATTGGCAAACAAAGCCGAATCCCATTTTTTTGAGATAATCGAATTCCACATTGTTTCATCTTTTGTCCAGAAACACCATGTTCTGTCATTGATTTTCTTTTGACTTTCATCTAATAACAAAATCGACTTGTCAGCGAATTTTCCAGACAAAACCATTTTATAAACGGTCATCAAAGTCGATAAACCTGTCCCTGTAAATATGTAGTTGAAATGTTTTATTTGTGAAGAATGCATTCTCAAAAATAAGGAATTTTATTCTTTCAATTTTTCTAAAAGCAGTTTAAAATCTTTTGGGTTGAGGTAATTGTTGTATTGCAGTATAATTTCGTTTTTCTCATTCAAAACACACAAAACCGGATAAACAATTTGATTGTTCATCGTTCCGAGTTGCAAAGCCAATTCATGCACGCCAACATTATTACCTGTTGGCTGGTATTTAAATATTTGATTATTAAATAAAATATCCTGTTTCTCCTCAGCATTAAAATCAATAAAATAAAAATCCGAATTCAAACTTTGAATAATTTCCTGATTTTTGAAAGTCGTGCTTTTCATTTTTTGACAATACTGACACCAATCGGTATGAATAAAAACGATAATTTTTCGCTTTTGAATTTGCTGCAGACTATCAATCGCCTCAAAAGATCTGATTTGAAGTTGACAGAATCCCGTTGAAGTTATTCCTAAGAAGATGATTATTATCGCTAGCTTTTTCATATAAATTCTAATTGCTCAAAGGTTATTAAACACATAGGAACATAGATTTTTATACCTTGAAAAAGGATGCGAAAAGAAACACGTTTCTACACATATCTATGTGTTTTAAGATTAGTGAAACGCCTTTTGACCACTGCAAAACTATGTCTCTATGTGTTTAAAAATAAATTTATCTCAAAGTATATCGCAACCCAAAAAACCCACGAATCGACTGGTTTTGCCCATAAACATAAGTCGTATCAAAAGTCAAACCGTATGGATTATCCGGTGTTACCAAAACTTTCCCGGCCGAATCATATTGCACGTTTTTATCAAAAGGATCGTTTGCTCTTGAAATCAAAAACGGATTTTTCTGCATTGGTGTGAAATTCAAAAGGTTCTTTATTCCGCCATAAAGCTCAAAATTCTTCCATCCAGAATACGTAAACTGAATATTCTGAATACTATACCAAGGCGAATTTGGATCTCTAGGATCTAAATCGCTCAGTAAAGGCAACTTCATCGGACTGTAAACATTTCCGGTATAATCCAACAATAAATTTAAGGATTCTATTTTATATGATACGCTCCAGGTTGCTGTAAAATTCTCGGTTAAAAAAGGACGTTCTGAAACCCCATTTTCCACATTTTTGTTATCTAAAACTGTAGCACCCAAAATCATTTTTAATCCTGAAGGAAAATTGACATCTACATTCGTGCTGATTCCCTGACTGATAGCATACCCGTTGATATTGTCGTAGATGATTTTATTCGGATCTGTTTCGTAATCGGATATGATTTTATTACTGAAACGGGTATAAAAAGCGGTCGTTTCAATTCCGATAAAAGTGCCGTTACCAAAGTTTATTTTTTGAATATAATTCAGATTCGCATTCACAGATTGTTCCGGTTTCAAATCATTCTTAATCACAACATCGCGCGAACCTGTAAGCGCTGCGTGATCTTCGGTAAATAAATTCACGACACGAAAACCCGTTCCTGCATTCAATCTGAAAATCGTGTTTTCATTTTTCTTCCAGCGATATGCCACTCTTGGCGTGAAAATAGAACCGTGAATCGAATTATAGTCGTATCGCATTCCCAACAAAACCTGACTTTTCGGCGAAAGCGTAATCTCATCCTGAACAAAAATTCCCGGTAACCAGGTCTTTTCAGCTTCTTTTGTGGCAGTAGTATTGTCGTCGTAATACGAATAGCGATTCGCAATTCCGGCAAGCAAATCGTTTCTTCCCAACTTTTTATCCCAGGTTAATTGCAAAAAACCAATTTTCTGATTCGCGATATACGATGTTGTTCCGTAACGACTGTCCTGATAATGCACATTTCCGGAGAACGAAAGCATCAGTTTTTCTTCAAATGGCAATTGATAACTTCCTATTAATTCACCTCTTTTGGTATAAATACTTTCGCCGTAAATTTCATCGCCGCCTCGGTATTTTTTGTCCCAGCGCACATCTCCGCCCCAACGATCTTCATACATTCCGCGAGCCGCGATTGTAAAAAGTCGATTTTCATTTCTCAAAAAACTCCATTTATTGAAAACCGAAATCCGTTCAGACAAAGTCACATCCGTAAAATTGTCTTTGTCTTTATCAACCACTTCATTGTAATTAAAGTAATTGATTCCCAAAAGTGTCATTGATTTTTTGGTGGGACTGAATTTCATTCCTAAATCGACATTGGTTTCTAAATAAGTTGTGGTAAAAACATCGGCTGCAAAAACCGGCGCGTTCGTTGGGTTTTTAGTGATAATATTAATCAGACCGCCGACTGCCTCACTTCCGTACAAAGACGAAGCCGGGCCTTTTACGATTTCAATTCGTTCGACCAAAGAATTCGGAATTCCGGATAATCCATAAACCGTCGAAAGACTGCTCACGATCGGCATTCCGTCAATTAAAACCAAAGTATAAGGCCCTTCCAAACCATTGATATGAATATCGCCCGTATTACAAACACCGCAATTAAGCTGTGGCCGAACGCCATTAATGTTCTGAAGTGCTTCATAAATACTTGGAGTTGGATTTTTCTTGAAGAAAACAGGAGAATAAACCTCAACCGGAACCGCACTTTCTAATCTTTTGACTGCTTTTAAAGTTCCCGAAACCACAACTTCATTAAGTTGATTTTCATTGTCTTCTAACTCAAAATTTTGATTCGTATTTTGTGCTTCAACAACTGAAATTTCAACGGTCATCGGTTTGAATCCAGTCGAGGTCACTCGAATATTATATTTTCCTCGCATAACATTTCCCAAAGAATAATATCCTAAACTATCGGTAACTGTTTTTTGTTTGGTGCCCAGTAAATGCACATTCGCGCCTTGTATTTTATTTCCTTCGCCAGTTACAAAACCAGAAATGGTAGTAGTTTCCTGCGCAAAAGAGAATTGTAAAGTAAACAGAATCAATATTACTATTGAGTTTTTCATTGTTATAAAATTAAATTTAGACAAAACTAAAAATTAAATTTGACAAATAATGATTCTGAAACTAAAATTTTTAAATCAATTTAAATCAATATGTTAGATTTTTGTTTTCTAAAGTTGAATAGCATCCAGCTTTAGTTGGATGAATATATAATCGGAAACAAAAAGGGCTTTAGCCACATTTGACAGATTTGGCTAAAGCCCTTTTCTAACTCACACCTAACTCTCCCCTAGGTGAAGCTAGGGGCTATGCACAAAAGTTTACTAAACCTGACAAGTTCAAATATTAAAAACCTCATCGATAAGTTCTTTATTCACAGAAGCACCGGCAAAAGATCCTGAAGAAACTGCCATCGCCACAGATCTTGCCTGAATAACACAGTCGCCACTTGCATAAACTCCAGGAATAGTTGTTTTCTGCATCATGTCAACTTTAATTAAACCTTGTTCTGTCAATTCACAACCTAGAGCTGAAGGCAAAGGACAATGCTGTTCAAAAGGCGGTCTGAAATAAATTGCTTTTACCGCTGCATTTGATTTATTTTTAAAGATTACCTGCTTAATATTTCCGTTTTCATGCTCTAAAGATTCAATTTCCTCTTCAATAATTTCGATCTGATGCTTTTGAAGAATTTCTTTTTGTTCCCATGTTATGGTTGATTTTCCATTGGTCAACAATCGTAAGTCTTTTGTCCAGTTCGAAATCAGTTTTGCATATTCAAAAGCCATTTCTCCATTAGCGATAATGGCGGTTTTCTCGGTTTTCACTTCGTAACCATGACAATAAGGACAATGTAAAACCGAAATACCCCAGCATTCAGCCAAACCTTTAATTTCGGGAAGTAGATCTTTTACTCCTGTTGCGAATAATACTTTTTTAGCAGTAAAAACTTCCTCAGAATCTGTTTTGATTTCGAAACCCTCTTTGGTTTTATTAGCTTCGATAGCAATTCCGTTAAAAAACTGAACTGTTTTATAAAAATCAACTTGTAATTTGGCTTTCGCCGAAATGACAGCTGGCACTTCACCATCTTGTGTAATGAAATTATGCGAATGTGGTGTTTGTCTGTTGCAGGGCAAACCGCTGTCAATAACCAAAACCTGACGTAAAGAACGCCCTAAACTCATTGCTGCCGAAAGTCCGCTATAGCTTCCGCCTACAATAATCACTTCAAAATGTTTTTGTTCCATAACTCTATTGTGTTAATGATTTTTACTTTTGTGTGTTTTATAATTCAGTAAATGCCCAAGGATCATTCCGATTCCGCCAATAAAAATCAGATCAAGGTGAATATCTAAAATGATTTCGCTTAAAACACTGATCCAAATCAGCACCATCGAAAGAATCAAAATGGTTGCTATTAATAGTCCCGATTTTTTTATAATTTTAAAGATTGCAAAAAGTCCGATCGTCGCAAAAAGCAAATCAATAAACGGATTGTGACTTAAGCCTAAAGGCAACACAGTCAGAAGCGGAAAAATAAGACAATGCACCAAACAAATTGTCGCGCTTGAAATTCCTAAAATATCGTAAAAAGGTGTTGTAGTTTTCTTCATTTCGTGTACTTTTGCTTAATGCAATTTTGTTGCAAATATATACATAAAAATCAATCGCAACTTTGTTGCAATAATATTTTTTTTATTTCAAAAAATGAAAACAACAAGAAAAACCACAGCAAAGACGGCCGTTTTAGAGATTTTTGTAAAATCCAAGACTGCACTGTCACATACAGAAATTTACAAACAAATCGAAGAAATCTGCGATCGGGTTACCGTTTATAGAATTTTAGACCGTCTTGTTAATGATGATATTGTCCATAAAATTGTTGACCTCGATGGCACCGTCAAATATGCAAAATGCCATCATCATGCACAGCGAGTTCACATTCACAACCATGCTCACTTCAGCTGTGAAAAGTGTCTTGAAATAACCTGCCTTGAAAATGTAAAGCCGAGTTATATCATTCCGCACAATTATAAAGTGAACGATATAAACTTTACATTGTCAGGATTATGCCCAAATTGTTCCAATTCTAACATTTAAGATTTAGACTCGTCTAAAAATATTGTTGAGCGAATGTAATTTTTATATACATTTGTTAAAACAACAATTTTAAAATGACCAAATCTTTAGAAGAAGTTAACCAATCGGTTGCAACAGAGCATAAAAAGACCGGTTTTCGTAAAATATTAGCCTTTTTAGGTCCTGCATATTTAGTAAGTGTCGGTTACATGGACCCAGGAAACTGGGCCACAGATATTGCCGGCGGAAGTCAGTTTGGCTACACTTTAGTGTGGGTTTTGTTAATGAGTAACTTAATGGCTTTGCTGCTGCAAAGTTTAAGTGCCCGTCTTGGAATTGTGACACAGCGCGATCTGGCGCAGGCTTCTAGAGAAACCTATTCTAAATTTATCAATTACATTTTATATTTCCTTGCAGAAATTGCCATCGCTGCCTGCGATTTAGCCGAAGTTCTGGGAATGGCGATCGGAATCAATCTTTTATTTGACATTCCGTTAATGGAAGGGGTTTTAATTACCGTTTTAGACACTTTTCTTTTATTATTCCTGATCAACAAAGGAATTCGAAAAATGGAAGCCTTTATAATTGCACTAGTCGCTATTATTGGGTTTTCTTTTATTTTCGAAATGATTTTTGCCGAACCTGAAGTTTCTAAAATAATTGCCGGACTAGTTCCTTCAATACCAAATTCGGCAGCCTTATATATTGCGATCGGAATTATCGGTGCAACTGTAATGCCGCACAACCTCTACTTACACTCTTCTTTGGTGCAAACCAGAAAATTTGACCGAAGTCCAGCCGGAATCAAACAAGCTTTAAAATACAATTTGATTGACTCGACTATAGCGTTGAATCTCGCCTTTTTCGTAAATGCTGCTATTTTAATCCTTGCCGCCGCAACCTTTCATAAAAACGGAATGTTTGAAGTGGCCGAAATTCAGGATGCACATAAATTTCTGGAACCTTTATTAGGAACCAAATGGGCACCCATTCTTTTTGCTGTTGCGCTAATTGCCGCGGGACAAAGCTCGACAATAACCGGAACTTTAGCTGGACAAATTGTAATGGAAGGTTATCTTCATTTACGCATCCAGCCTTGGGTTCGACGTATCATTACGCGTTTGATTGCCATTGTTCCCGCCTTAATTGTAATCTATATTTATGGCGAAAGCGTCACTGGAAAACTACTGATTCTGAGTCAGGTTATTTTGAGTTTGCAATTGGGTTTTGCGATTATTCCGCTGATTCATTTTGTGAGTGACAAATCGAAAATGAATGGTTTTCATATTTCAAAAACCACTCAAGTTGTTTCCTGGATTATTGCCTCCATCATTGTTTCATTAAATGCCAAATTGGTTTATGATGAAATAACTTCTTGGCTGGAAAGCTCCAGCAATCCGATAGTATTGTGGTTTACAGTTATTCCTCTTGCTTTAGCATTTCTGGCTTTACTGCTTTATATCATTGCAAAACCTTTTATCGTAAGAGCACAGGCCAAATTTGTCAATCATTCTCCGCACAATTTAAAGCTTCACTTTTCTCCAAAAGAAAGCCATAGCTACAAGAACATCGCGATTTCAGTAGATTTCTCAAAAGCTGATGAATCTGCACTAAACAGAGCTTTTGAATTAGGTGGACTCGACACACAATACACTTTGATTCACATTGTTGAAACCGTTGGCGCCTTAATGTACGGAGGTCATGTTGATGATCATGAAACCACTATCGATGAAAAATTATTGTTGGAATATAAAGAAATGCTTTCGCAGAAAGGCTTCAACATCAAGACCGAACTTGGTTTTGGAAAACCTAACAGCGTCATTCCGAAAATCATCAACGAAGGAAATTATGACATTTTAGTTATGGGAACCCACGGCCACACCGGATTGAAAGACATTTTATTTGGTACCACCGTAGACAAATTGAGACATAAAATTTCGATACCTTTGTTGATTGTTAAATAAATTAGGTACAAAGGTCCAGAGTTGCAAAGGAACAAAGGTTTTTTACTTTGAACCTCTGTCCCTTTGAACCTTTGTCCCTCAAAAAGAGAAAAAATGACTTTTTCAGAAGAAAACTATCTAAAATCTATCTACCATCTTACTGCTTCATTGGAAACCGAAGTGAGCACAAATGCTATTGCGGAAATGATGGAAACCAAAGCTTCCTCAGTTACGGATATGCTTAAAAAGCTGGCAGATAAAGATTTAGTAAATTATAAAAAATACCAGGGTGTTTCCTTAACCGAAAACGGAAAATTAGCTGCTAAAATGATTGTTCGAAAGCATCGTTTGTGGGAAGTTTTTTTAGTGGAGAAATTAAATTTTAGCTGGGATGAGGTTCATGATATTGCGGAACAATTAGAGCACATTAAATCGGAACAATTGATTAACCGTTTAGATGATTTTCTTGGAAATCCGACGGAAGATCCGCACGGTGACCCGATTCCGGATGCAAATGGCCGAATCGTTAAGATCGAAAAACAACTTCTTGCTGAATTATCAGTACATCAAGTTGGGGTTTGTGTAGGTGTAAAAGATACTTCTTCGGAGTTTTTGAAATATCTGGACAAACAGGAAATTGCTTTGGGTTCGAAAATCGAATTTCTTTCTAAGGAATCATTCGATTTATCGGTTAAAATTAAGGTTGATGGAAGGGAATTATCTATTTCTAATAAAATTGCCTCTAATTTGTTTGTGAAGCTTATTTAGGAAGGATTGATTATACCACAGAGATGCACAAAGTTTTTACACAGAGATACACGAAGATTTTATTAGTTTTTTTATCTGGAAAGATTAATCCGTCCGAAAAACACACAATACTGTCATTTCGACGTAAGGAGAAATCCTCGCGAGAAGCTCGACAAAGATTGGATCATCGTTGCGGAGTTACTTGCGAGGATTTCTCCTTACGTCGAAATGACAACTAGCCGCTAAACTTTTTTTGAAAACGGGATTACTAGCCCCGATAGTAGTGGAAATCCTTTTGCTTTTTTCTTTAAAAAGCAAAAGATTACTTCACTTTATTTTTATTTTAATTTGGAGTTCAGTGAACTTCGTTTGCAACGGATAGCGGGATTAGCTCCTAAAAACTAAACAATCCCTTTTTCAATCATTTCTAACATTACCGGCGAAGCATTTTTAAATGTCGGTTCTTGTTCAATAATACTTCCGGCGTTTTTCTTATTTACTTTGAATGTTACATCGTTATCAGTCGTGAACAAAAGTGCCGTCAAAAACGGATTTTTGATATAAGTTCCTAAAACCATTAAAGCTTCATCTAAAGTATGAATGCTTTCGATTTCTTCGGTTTTGTAACGGGAAGTCAATGAAATAGAATAGGTATTATCTTCATTTAAAACCAATCGGAAATAAATGTTTTTGATCTCGGTATCGCCAATCGTTTTGGCTAGTGTAAGTTTGGCAAAAGTGCCGCTTTGAATGCTTTGTTTGACGCGCTCGCAAAAAAGAGCAAATATTGGTTCGTACATTTTTTTAAGGTTCTAAGGTTCTGAGATGCTAAGGTTCTAAGTTTTTAAAACCTTTTGAATCTCTGTATTGTGTTATTTAACCGCAAAGTCCGCAAAGATTTACGCAAAGGGCACAAGGAAAAACTTTGTGTGTCTATGTGTAAATCTTTGTGCTACTCTGTGGTATAATTCTATTTCCCTGTAAATTCTGCTTTTCTCTTTTCTAAAAATGCTGTGGTTCCTTCTTTAAAATCCTGCGTTCCGAAACATTTTCCGAATGATTTTATTTCAGTTTCAAAACCATCTTTTCCATCTTTAAAATTGGCATTGATCGCTTTTATCGCTTTTCCGATAGCAAATGGTGCATTTTTAATGATTTTTTGAGCGATTCCGTTTGTAAATTCAAGAAGTTCGGCTTGAGGCACTACATGATTTACTAAACCGTATTGTTTTGCTTCTTCGGCAGAAACCATCGCAGCAGTCATAATCATTTCCATCGCACGGCCTTTCCCTACTAACTGTGGTAAACGCTGCGTTCCTCCATAACCTGGAATTAATCCTAAAGTTACTTCCGGCAATCCCATTTTTGCATTGTCTGATGCTACTCTAAAATGACACGCCATTGCTAATTCTAATCCGCCGCCAAGTGCAAAACCATTAACGGCTGCAATTACTGGTTTCTTTAAATTTTCGATATAATCAAAAAGGGATTCTTGTCCTTCGGCAGCTAATTGTGCGCCTTCAATTACTGTATAATTGGCAAATTCGGAAATATCGGCTCCAGCCACAAAAGCTTTTTCTCCACTTCCGGTTAAAACGATAACGCGCACCTCATCATTTTTGCCTAATAATTTGATGGCTTTATTCAGGTCACTGATGGTTGCTTTGTTTAAAGCATTCAGTTTTGTAGGTCTATTTATGGTTACGGTAGCAATTTTTTCTTCAATAGAAATTAAAAGATTTTCGTAGTTCATGGTCGTGGTTTTATGAGTTTGTGATAGGCAAAGAAACGATGAATGTGGTTCCTTTTCCGTAAGTTGATTCAAAGGTAATTGTTCCTTTGTAATTTTCGATGATGTTTTTTATAATTCCGAGGCCAAGACCCATTCCGCTGGTTTTGGTGGTGAATTTTGGTTCGAAAATTCGGCTAGTATCTTGTTTCTGAATTCCGATTCCGTTGTCTTTTACCGCAATTTCCACCGTATTATCTATACGTTTAACGGTGACCAAAATAGACTTATGAAACTGACTTTCGGGAATTGCCTGCGTTGCATTCTTAACCAGATTCGTAATGACACGAATCAATTGCGTTCTGTCCATTTTTGAGATGATTTCCTGTTCTTCACTTTCAAAAACAATATAATCTTCGTTGAAAATATCTAACGCCAATTCTACAACCTCAACCACATTTAAGGTTTCGTTTTGCTGGGCCGGCATCGAAGCAAAATTCGAAAAAGCCGAAGCCACTGCGGTCATCGTATCGATTTGCTGGATTAAAGTTTCAGAATAATCGTTTAATTTCTGCTTGGCATCTGGATCTGTCGGATCAAACTTTCGCTGATAACTCTGTACGGTCAAACGCATCGGCGTAAGCGGATTTTTAATTTCGTGCGCGACTTGTTTTGCCATTTCGCGCCAGGCTTCTTCACGCTCGCTTTGGGCCAGTTTTATGGCGCTGGTTTCCAATTTATCCACCATTCCGTTGTAAGCCTTGATCAGGAAGTTAACTTCTTTACTATTGGCTTCTAAAACAATCTTCTCATTTTTTTGATCCAGATTGGTTTCTTCCAATTTATCTGAAATGGTTTTAAGCGATTTGGTAATATAGGTTGAAAGAAAATACGCTAACGCAAAAGCCACAATCAGCATGAAAGAATACACCTGACTTAAACGAATCAGGAAAGTATTCAACTCATTGTCGTAATAACCGTCATCTTCTAAATATGGAAGATTTAATATTCCGAGCGGTTTGAATTTTTCATCTTTAATTAAACTATAAGAAGATCTGTTTTTGACTCCATCGATGGTTTTAATGTCTACAAAACGCTTTTCGATGGAAGATTTTACCAATTTCAGAATATAATCCGGAACTGGCGGCGCTACTTTATCAACAGCAAAAGATTCTTTGGATGATTTTAGCAGTTTTCCGTCAAGGCTGTAAATATTAATTTCGATTTTGTGAATTTGAGCCAATTCGTGGATTTTATCCTTAAAAATCAAATCTAAATTGGCGGTTTTAAGCGGATAAGTTGTAGTCGAAAGTACGTAATTGATATGCTCTTTTACCGCATTTTCTTTACGTTCTAAACGTTCCTGATGATATTCTTTGGCTTCATTCTTAAACTGAATAATGGAAATCGAAGCCAATAAAAAAGATGCCACAACAATCAATACAATCATCGAAAGGAATATCCTTACACGAAGAGAAAGCATCGACATTTTGAAGTTGTTAAACATATTTTTTAATTATAAATTGTTAATTATGAATTATTTCGGTTCCTATAATAATTTACCATTAACAATTCACAATTTACAATTATTTTTTCTCGCGAATTCTTTTATAAAAACGGAATCCCAGCATGATTAAAACCGAGAATAAAACAATTCCGATTACACCGAAAATCCAGTTGATGGCACTTTTTAAAACTACTAAAAACACTACGGCAAATAGTATGATGGTAGCGCCTTCATTCCATAAACGCATGAAGTTGTTCGAATATTTTACCTCATCATTTTGCAATTGTTTGAAAATTTGATGGCATTTTAAATGATATAAATACAGCAAGAAAACGAAACATAATTTTACATGCATCCACGGCATTTTCAGCCAGGCGTTTCCTAAATCTGTAAAAAACAACATCCAAAAAGCAAAAATACTGGCCAAAATTGCTGATGGCCAAGTGATAATGTACCACAAACGGTAGGCCATAATTTTATACTGTGCTTGTAAAATTTCCTTTTCAGGAGATGGTTTTTCGTTCGCTTCAATTTGGTAAACGAATAAACGCACAATATAAAACAATCCCGCAAACCAGGTTATTACAAAAATAAGATGAAGGGATTTTAGATAATTATAATATTCCATAATTCTTGTTTCAGGTTTCAAGTTTCAGGTTTTTCTCAAAGTTGATTAACTTGAAACCTGAAACTTGAAACAAATATTATTTACTCCAGTCGTTAATCCAGTTACTCACAGTCTGACACCACTCATCATCATCATTCAAACACGGAATCGCTAAGAATTCTTCTCCACCTTTTGCTTCAAAATCTTCTTTGGCGCGCATGGCGATTTCTTCCAGCGTTTCTAAACAATCAGATACAAAAGCTGGCGTTACAACGGCTAATTTCTTGATTCCTTTTGCTGGCATGTTATCAATTTCAACATCCGTATAAGGTTCAAGCCATTTGTCTCCCGCTAAACGCGATTGAAAAGTAAGACTGTATTTATCTGCAGGAATTCCTAATAATTTTATCACTTGTCTGGTTGTTTCATAACATTGATGACGGTAACAGAAATCGTGTGCCGGTGAAGGTGTATTACAGCAAGATCCATCAATTTTACAATGTGATTTGGTTACATCCGTCTTGCGGATATGACGCTCTGGAATTCCGTGATACGAGAATAACAAATGATCATAATCAAAACCAACTAAATGTTTCTGAATCGAATCGGCTAAATTCTTGATGTAATCTGGTTTGTTGTAAAACGCAGGAACATCTGTAAAAGTCATGTGTGGGAATTTCTTCTTGCGGATTTCTTCAGCTTTAACCAAAATCGTCAAAGTCGAAGCCATTGCATATTGGGGATATAACGGAAAAAGCATCACTTCAGTAACTCCTTTTTCATGCAATTCCTGTAGTCCTTTTTCGATTGTCATCGTTCCATAACGCATTGCCAACGAAACAGGAACGTTTACCAAAGGCTGTACTTTTTTCTGCATTCTTTCAGACAGCACCACTAAAGGAGAACCTTCTTCCCACCAGATTTTAGCATATGCGTGTGCAGATTCTTCCGGTCTTTTTCTTAGAATAATACCACGAACTAAAAATGCTCTCAACAAATACGGAACATCGATCACGTATTTATCCATTAAAAATTCGTCTAAGTACGGTTTTACATCTTTTGTAGTTGGACTTTCTGGAGATCCTAAGTTTACTAATAATACGCCTTTCATTTATTTTTTTGCTTTAGGCTTTAAGCATTAGGCTTTAAGCTTTGTTTTTGTTTTAATTTTCGGCAAAAGTAGAACTTGCTACTTTTTAGAAATATGATAATTATTACTTTTTATTTATTGTTGAATATCTAAAATTGATTTGCTAAGTTTTTCTCGCACGCAGATTTTGCAGATTCGGCAGATTTTTTAATTCGTGCCAATTCGTGAAATTGGTGGCAAACAAAAAATCTAAACATTTGTATTAATCGACATCAAATACTTCTTCGGAGTTGTGGCAAATTTTTTCTTAAAAGCTGCTATAAAGTGACTTCCAGTACTATAGCCAATTTTCAATCCCACTTCGTTTACATTATAAGATCCGCTGTCAAGAAGTTTTCGGGCGAAATCCATTTTATAGTCGAATAGAAAACCGTAGACCGTATCGCCATAAATTTGTTTGAAGCCCATTTTAAGTTTCTTCAAATTCAACCCTATTTCATCTGCCAATTCCTGTAATCCAGGCGGTTCGGCCATATTGGCGATGATGATTTCTTTGGCTCTTCGAATTTTTAGAACGTTATCTTCATCAATCAAAAACGGACATTGTTCTGCGTTTGGATCTTCCGTTCGATTAAAATACAAACTCAACAATTCGTATCCTTTTCCTTTATAATAAAGGTTTTTTATCGACGGATGAAGGTTATAATGAAACAACTGACTTAACACAATAGCCATAGAAGGACTGATATTTGCTTCGTTATAATATTTTTTGTCCTTATTATCAGGACTTAAAAAAGTAATATAATCTGCTTCCGCAGAAAACAACGCGTGAAATTTCTTGATTGATACAATTACAGAAATGACCCAGGAATTTGGAGCGAGTTCTAAATTCAGCGGTAATTCTTTCTGTGGATTGTACAAAAGCAACGATTTTTCTTCCTTCAAATCCAGAGCATAAGAGCCCTGATTAAACAAGAATTTGGCATTGCCTTTTATTCCGAAGTGAAACTGTATCAGACCACTACCCACTTCATGCTGTCCAAAAAACGGTTCTAAACTGTCGTTTTGAAAACGGATAAGCGTAAAGTCGTCTTCAATTTTTATAATTTCCTGAGAACTCATAGCGATATTTTTTTGAAACGAAAATCATAGCAATTGGAATATCTTATTTAGAATCACTCTAAACAAATCATTTCAAACGACTTGATTTTGCTACAAAAATAATCTTTTTTGCACAAAAACAGAGGATTAGAAACAAAAAAACATGTAGCGATACAAATAGTACTTTGAGCGTTACTTTTATAACCACTATAATAATAATTTTGTTGCACTTTTATGAAAGTGAATTTATGGAAAACAATAATGTACCGAAACACCTATATTTTTATTCAGTTGGTCTGAGTTATAAAAAAGCTGATGCTGAGGTAAGAGGTCAATTTAGTTTGGATGCAGTTGCGAAGACTCGTTTACTGGAGCAAGCTAAAACAGAAGGAATAGAAAGTTTAATTGTCACTTCGACTTGCAACAGAACCGAAATCTACGGTTTTGCTGAACACCCATTTCAATTAATAAAACTTATTTGCGATAATAGTAACGGATCTGTAGATGCTTTCCAAAAAGTGGGATTCGTTTATAAAAATCAGGAAGCTATTAATCATTTATTTCGTGTAGGAACTGGTTTAGACAGTCAGATTTTGGGCGATTTCGAAATTATTTCTCAAATCAAAACAAGTTTCACCCATTCTAAATCAATGGGTTTGGCCAATACTTTTATGGAAAGATTGGTTAATGCTGTGATTCAGGCGAGCAAAAAAATAAAGAACGAAACAGAAATTAGTTCTGGGGCGACTTCGGTTTCTTTTGCATCGGTTCAATACATTATGAAAAATGTAGAAGACATCGGGAATAAAAACATTTTACTTTTCGGAACAGGAAAAATCGGAAGAAATACTTGCGAGAATCTTGTAAAACATACTAAAAACGAACATATAACTTTAATTAACAGAACGAAAGACAAAGCTGAGAAATTGGCCGGAAAACTAAATTTGATTGTTAAAGATTATTCGGAACTTCATTTAGAACTTCAAAAAGCCGATGTTGTGGTTGTCGCTACTGGCGCGCAAAACCCAACAGTTGACAAAGCCATCTTAAATCTTAAAAAACCTTTATTGATTTTAGATTTATCGATTCCGAAAAACGTTCATGAAAACGTAGAGGAATTAGAAGGCGTAACCCTGATTCACATGGATTATTTGTCGCAGTTGACAGATGAAACTTTGGAAAACAGAAAATTACATATTCCGGCTGCTGAAGCTATTATCGAAGAAATCAAAGAAGAATTTGTGGTTTGGATGAAAGGCAGAAAATTTGCCCCAACTATCAATGCTTTAAAAGAAAAACTGAACGCGATTAAAGATTCAGAATTAAACTTCCAAAGCAAAAAAATCACTGATTTTAATGAAGCTCAGGCTGAAATCATCAGCAACAGAATCATTCAAAAAATCACTACACATTTCGCAAACCACTTAAAAGACGACGACACCATGGTTGATGAAAGCATCGAATGGATCGAAAAAGTCTTTAAAATAAAAGCATCTTAAATTTTGGCTTTACCATTAAGATATTAAGTTAATTAAGTCTTTGCGCTTAGAAATAGGATATTAAAGAAAATTAAGCTTTGTGTTTTAGCAAATGCACCTTAATACGCTTAATATCTTAATGGTAAAAAAATAAAAAGTTCTATGACAAAAAAAGAGGTTACACAATTGGCTTATGAAATTACAGGTTTTGCTATAAAAGTGCATAAAGCATTAGGACCTGGACTTTTAGAAAGCATTTATGAACAATGCCTTAAATATGAATTAGAACAAAATGGATATGACGTTAAACAACAATTAGTTGTAAAAATAGATTATTATGATCTTGAATTAGAGTCTGACTTAAGAATTGATTTACTTGTAAATGATTGCGTAGTGGTTGAATTAAAAGCGATAGAAAATCTTCTACCAATTCACGAAGCACAATTATTAACTTATATGAAATTACTACAAAGACCTCAAGGTTTATTAATTAATTTTAATACGCTAAACATAACAAAATCAATGAAACCACTTGTAAATGATCATTTTGCAAGATTAATAGATTAGAGTATTTGAACCATTAAGATATTAAGAAAGTTAAGTTTAATGTTCTTTGACAAAGAAAATCTTAATTACCTTAATATCTTAATGGTAAAAAATTAAAACATGGCTGAAAAAACAATCAGAATAGGAACTCGCGATAGCGAATTGGCACTTTGGCAAGCACATACTGTCGAGAAAAAACTAAACGATTTGGGTTATAAAACCGAGATTGTTGCTGTAAAATCTACAGGAGATATTATCCTTGACAAACCGCTTTACGAACTTGGCATTACCGGAATTTTTACCAAAACGCTGGATGTCGCCATGATTAACGGCGATTGCGATATTGCAGTTCACTCGATGAAAGATGTTCCAACGGCATTACCACAAGGTATTGTTCAGGCTGCGGTTTTAGAAAGAGCCAATGTTTTAGACATTCTAGTACACAAAGGAAATCCGGATTTTGAACAGCCTAGTACAATTGCAACCGGAAGTTTGCGTCGTCAGGCATTATGGTTCAATAAATATCCTAACCATACAGTGGTTGATTTACGTGGAAACGTAAACACACGTATGCAAAAACTACAAGACAATAACTGGGATGGAGCTGTATTTGCTGCTGCAGGATTGGAGCGCATCAACATAAAACCAGAAAATTATATCAATTTAGATTGGATGATTCCGGCACCGGCACAAGGAGCAATGCTTGTTGTGGCAATGGAAAATGACAATTATACTTTAGATGCGCTTTCGCAGTTAAATCATATTGAAACGGAAATCTGCACGTATATCGAACGTCAGTTTTTAAGAACCCTTGAAGGTGGTTGTACTGCCCCAATTGGAGCTTTGGTCACTTATAACGAAGACGAAGATACTTTACATTTTCAGGGCGTTTTGCTTTCTGTCGATGGAAAACAAAAACTGGAAATCGACAAAACGGTCGATATTTCAGAATGGAAAAAACTAGGATTCTTCGCTGCACAGGAAATTCTAAACAATGGCGGAACCGAATTGATGCAATCTATTAAAGAATCTTTAAAAAAATAATGGCAAAATCAATTCAGATATTATCCACAAAAAAGCTATCGGGCGAACAAAAACAAGCATTAACTGATGCTAATTTAGATGTCATTGATACCGATTTCATTCAGACTCAAAATAAATCTTTCGAACTAAAAGACCTCAACGAGAATTTGATTTTTACCAGTCAAAATGCCGTTCACAGTATTTTATCTCATCCAAAAGCGGAAGAACTGAAAACTAAAAACGTTTTTTGCGTTGGTTTAAAAACTAAGATCTTATTATCTGAAAATGGCTTCAATGTTGTGGCTTACACAGGTTATGCATCAGATTTAGCCGAAATCATCACTTTGATTTATCGTTCTGAAACCTTTACTTTTTTCAGCGGAAACCTTCGAAGAGAAACGTTGCCAAAAGCTTTAAAAGATGCCGAAGTAAAGTTTAATGAAATTCAGGTTTATGATACCTCATTAACGCCTCAGAAAATAAAAACAGCTGTTGACGCAATCTTATTTTTCAGTCCTTCTGGCGTTGAAAGTTATTTGAAAGACAATACCATCAAAAAAGAAACGTGCTTTTGCATTGGAGAAACCACTGCAGACGCTTTACATAAAATTACCAAAAACATCATCATCGCAGACCAGCCAACGGTTGAAGATGTGATTGAAGACGTAATTGAAGAATATAAATAAACCTTTGCAACTTTGTCCCTTTGTGACTTTGCACCTAAAATAAAAAACATGTTAAAAAACGACCTATTTTTAAAAGCATTAAAAGGAGAAACTGTTCAACGCCCACCAGTATGGATGATGCGTCAAGCTGGAAGATATTTACCGGAATTCATCGCTTTGCGTGATAAATATGATTTCTTTACCCGTTGCCAGACTCCGGAATTAGCAGCAGAAATTACAGTTCAGCCAATCCGCAGAATTGCTCCGGATGCAGCGATTTTATTCTCTGACATTTTGGTTGTACCTCAAGCAATGGGAATTGAAGTTTTAATGAAAGAAAATTTCGGTCCGTTTTTGCCAAATCCTATTCGTTCATTGGCTGATGTTCACAGAGTTTATGTTCCGGACATTCAGGAAAGTTTAGGTTATGTAATGGATGCCATTAAATTGACTAAAGAAATGCTAAACGACGAAGTGCCATTAATTGGTTTCGCTGGTTCGCCTTGGACAATTTTCTGTTATGCTGTTGAAGGAAAAGGCTCTAAAAGTTTTGATACTGCAAAAGGTTTCTGTTTTTCAAACCCTGCTGCAGCGCATACATTATTACAAAAAATCACCGATACAACGATTTTATATTTAAAAGAAAAAGTAAAAGCGGGAGTTGATGCCGTTCAGATTTTTGATTCTTGGGGAGGAATGCTTTCTCCTGTTGATTATCAGGAATTTTCATGGAAATACATCAACCAAATCGTTGAAGCTTTGGCTGATCATGCTCCGGTTATTGTTTTCGGAAAAGGATGTTGGTTTGCTCTTGGTGAAATGGGTAAAAGTAGAGCTTCCGCACTTGGAGTAGATTGGACTTGTTCGGCTAGAAATGCGCGTTACTTATCTGGTGGAAACATTACTTTACAAGGAAATTTTGATCCGTCAAGACTACTTTCCCCAATTCCAACCATCAAAAAAATGGTTCACGAAATGATCGACGAATTCGGAAAAGATAAATATGTTGTAAATTTAGGTCACGGAATTTTACCAAATATCCCTGTAGATCACGCAAAAGCATTTATTGATGCGGTTAAGGAATACGGAGTAAAATAGTTCATAGTTGATGGTTGATAGTTGTTAGAACCTCATAACTATCAACCATCAACTTACAACCATCAACTTATAAGAAATGCTCAACAAAGGCCTTAGAGACGAAGAAAGTATCAGAATAGAAAACACGCTCCGAACTTTACACGCACTTATCTTTGTGCCAAGGTTTTGGAACGCTGAAGATATTAGCCTGGTAGATGAGCAACTGAAGAGTTTTGGTTTAAGTTTAGAACGAACAATTGAAATACCGGAAGAAGAATTAATTATTCTGCTTCAGAGATGCCATTTAGATTGGAATCAACAAGAGCAATTTGCTGATATTTTGATTCATTTATCTCAAGAAAAACAATTTGATTTCTTAGGTAAAGCACTTGCTATTTACCAATACATCCAGCGAGAAAGCAAGGTTTTCTCCTTTGGAATAAATGCCAAAATCACATCCGTTAAAAACAAATAAACATGAGTTTTACAGATTGGAAAATAGATCGAATTGAAAATGTTACTGCTGAAGAATTTTTCACGCTAGTCAATAAAAATAAAAATCACATCCACAAAACTTTTCCTGTAACCCTTGCCAATTCTGATTCTTTAGAGAAAGCTAAAGATTTTCTGGCAGTCAGTCAGGATAAAGAAAAAAATAATGAATGGTTTTATTTTTACGCAAGAGACATCAAAACCAATGCTTTGATTGGTTATTTATGCGTAAAAACTATAGATTATCGCATCTCAAAATGTGAATTAGGTTATTTTACCGATGAAGATTATCAGGGAAAGGGAATCACATCAAAAATGGTTTCAAATGCACTTGAATTCTCTTTCAACGAATTGAAGCTGAACAAAGTTTTCATCTGCACACAAGAAATTAACTTTGCAAGTCAGCGCGTTGCATTAAAACACAATTTCAAACAAGAAGGAATTTTACGAGACGAATTTAGAAATGGTGATGGCGAATTGCAGAACACTGTTTATTTCGGATTGCTTAAATCAGAATACAATACTCATGAAAGATAAATTTTACGCATACATACAAAATCTACAAGACCAAATCTGTGCCGGATTAGAAGCTGTTGACGGAACAGCAAAATTCCGTGAAGATCTTTGGAAACGCCCGGAAGGCGGTGGTGGAAGAACTCGCGTTATTGAAAACGGTGCAGTTTTCGAGAAAGGCGGCGTTAACATTTCAGCCGTTCATGGAAAATTACCGGAAGCGATGCAGAAAATGTTTGGCGTTGGCGAAGCTGATTTCTTTGCTTGTGGATTAAGTTTGGTTTTACATCCAAAAAATCCAATGACACCAACAGTTCACGCAAACTGGCGTTATTTTGAAATGTACGATGAACACGGAAAAGTAATCGAACAATGGTTTGGCGGTGGTCAGGATTTAACGCCTTATTATCTGTTTGAAGAAGATGCAACTCACTTTCATCAAACTTGTAAAACCGCTTGTGACAAGCATAATCCAGAGTTTTATCCAAAATATAAAAAACAATGTGACGCTTATTTTTGGAATGCGCACCGAAACGAAGCGCGTGGAATTGGCGGTTTGTTCTTTGATTATTGCAAAGCAAATGAGTCAATGTCGATGGAAGATTGGTTCAATTTCGTTTCTGAAGTTGGAAATAGTTTCTTAGAAGCTTATGTTCCAATTGTGGAGAAAAGAAAGAATATAGCCTATACTCCTGAAAACAGAAATTGGCAGGAAATCCGCCGTGGCCGTTATGTGGAGTTCAACTTGGTTCATGACAAAGGAACTTTGTTCGGCTTAAGAACCAACGGAAGAATTGAAAGTATTTTAATGAGTTTGCCTCCGCATGTGCAATGGGTTTACGATCATCATGCAGAAGCAGGAAGTGAAGAAGAAAAATTGGTAAATGTGTTGGAAAATCCGAGGGAATGGATTTAAATATTAGTTGAATTAAGATAACAACATTACGCTCCTACGGAGCTAAAATTCAAATCGTTAAATAGTATCTATAGACATAATGCTCCTCTGGAGCTTCAATTTAAAATGTGGTTTCATTTATTAAAACTCCAAAATTAATTGACTAATTTTAATGCAATTAAGTCCCATAGGGACAACATGTTTATAGCAATTTTGTAGATTTATTTTATTGAACCCCAGCGGGGTGGCATTTATTTAAATCTACAATCAATTAGAATTGGATAATATATTTCGCTCCTCTGGAGCTTAAATCCTAGATGTTAAATTTTATCTATAAACATAATGCTCCTCTGGAGCTTTTGAATAATGAATAAAACCCTTTAAAATCATTATTATGGAAAAGAGAGAAATGAACATTGCACAATTAGATCGCATGCATTCCGGAAAAGGATTTATTGCCGCACTAGATCAAAGTGGCGGAAGCACACCAAAAGCGTTAGCGCAATACGGAGTACAAGAAAGCAGTTTCACAAATGATGAAGAAATGTACACGCTTGTACATGAAATGAGAACCCGTATTATTAAAAGCCCTGCATTTAAAAGCGACTATATCCTTGGTGCTATTTTGTTTGAAAACACCATGGATCGCAAAATTGACGGACAATGGACTGCCAATTATTTATGGGAAAAGAAAAACATCGTTCCGTTTTTAAAAGTAGACAAAGGACTTGCTGATCTTGCCAATGGCGTACAATTGATGAAACCAATTTCTAATTTAGATGAATTATTAGATAGAGCTGTAGATAAAAACGTTTTTGGAACCAAAATGCGTTCTGTTATCAAAGAAGCAAATGCTGAAGGAATTCGTGAAGTTGTAGAACAGCAATTTAAAGTTGGTTTACAAATATTCGAAAAAGGACTAGTGCCGATTATTGAACCGGAAGTTGATATTTACAGTGCTGACAAAGAAAAATCAGAAGAAATTTTGAAGGAAGAAATCCAGAAGCAACTTAACTTGTTGGATAAAGATGTTAAAGTAATGTTGAAATTGTCTATCCCGACTGTAAATGACTTTTACAAAGATTTGATGTCTGATCCGCATGTTGTACGTGTTGTGGCCTTGTCCGGAGGATATTCAGAAGAAGAAGCCAATGCTAAACTAACGCAAAACCATGGTTTGATTGCCAGTTTCTCAAGAGCACTTTCTGAAGGTCTTTCTGCTGGACAGTCTGATGAAGAATTTAACCAAAAACTTGATAAAACCATAAAAGCGATTTATACCGCTTCAATTACATAAAAAAATTAGAATAACTTCAGGATAAAACCTGAAACATGAAACTTTAAACAAAAAAATATGTTCCCATTACAAAGAGGCAGAAGACTACGAGTAAATGAATCTATCCGTAGTTTAGTTCGCGAAACAACATTGAGTCCAACTGATTTTATGTTCCCAATGTTTATTGCAGAAGGCGAAAATTATAAAGTTGAAATTCCATCCATGCCGGGAATTTTCCGTCGTTCGATCGACTTAACCGTTGAAGAAGTAAAAGAAATTTTTGCTTTAGGAATTCGCGCTGTCAACATTTATGTAAAAGTAGATGAATCACTAAAAGACAATACCGGAAAAGAAGCCTGGAATCCAAACGGATTAATGCAAAACGCCATTAAAGCTATAAAAGCAGCTTGCCCTGAAATGGTTGTAATGCCGGATGTTGCCCTTGATCCTTATTCAATTTATGGTCATGACGGAATAATCGAAAATGGAGATGTTGCCAATGATGCTACCAATGACGCATTGGTAAAAATGGCGGTTTCACACGCACAAGCCGGAGCCGATTTTGTAGCACCAAGCGACATGATGGACGGACGTATTTTGCGTTTACGCCAGGGATTGGATGCAGTAGGTTTTCATAATGTGGGTATTATGAGTTACTCAGCTAAATATGCTTCTGCATTTTATGGCCCGTTTCGTGATGCGTTGGACAGTGCACCAAGAGAAGCTGATGTGGTTGTTCCGAAAGACAAAAAAACATATCAAATGGATTATGCCAATCGTATCGAAGCCATCAGAGAAACCCTAATGGATGTCGAAGAAGGTGCTGATATGGTAATGGTGAAACCCGGAATTGCTTATCTGGATATTGTACGCGAAGTAAAAAATGCGGTAAATGTTCCGGTAACTGTTTTTCACGTTTCAGGAGAATATGCCATGATTAAGGCTGCTGCTGAAAGGGGCTGGCTGAATAATGATAAGATTATGATGGAGCAGTTAATGTGTATTAAAAGAGCGGGAGCAAGTTTAATTTCGACTTATTTTGCGAAAGAAGCTGCAATTATTTTAAACAAGTAATTAGTGACAAAAAAAGTATATTTTAGCGTTTCAATTTAAACCCTAAAAATACATGAAAAACTTATTACTTAGTTTTATGATGGCTACTACTTTAACAGCTGTGGCACAAGAAATTAGAATTAAAAAAGATAAAATTAGTATTGATGAAACGGAGGTTGCGATTTTAGATAAAGAAAAAGTAGTTTACAAAATCTTATCTCTTGACAACCGCCCGATCTTTTCAATAGAGCGTAAAAGCAATTCTTTACTTGATGGTTCAACTGTTTATTGGTCACTTCTTACTGATCTAAGCAACAATAAAACCAATGAAATTATTGATTACGGAAAAGATCAGGGATTAAGTTTTCAAAGAACAATCGTGGCAAGTGTTTGTAATGATAAATATAAATTTATTAGTGCATCTGGTATAGACGAAAAAGGTGTTTTAGAGTTTATTAATGGAACTCCGACAGATATTAAAAAAGTATTTGCTGATGCAGACCAAAAAACAAAAGAGCAGTTAAAAACAGAATATGACGCAATGACTGCACTGAATGTAAAAGTTGCTGGTGGTACAATTTACCAAAAACAAGAGGTTTATAAAAATGGTGCTCCTGTATTAGAATATGTAGCAATTGGTGATGTGACTAAAAGTAACGTTACGTTTATGCCAAACTTCCCACCAAGTTTAGTTTATACTGTAAATTCTACTTTTACAGAAATAGACAATAATAACAGAGAACAAAGGAGAACAAGAGTGGTTGCTGCATGGTATGCTACAAAAACAGGTTACAGAAACCCTAATACGGATAAAAATATTAAAGACGAAATCATTACTCCTGATAACAAATATTTTAATTTGAGAGGAACTCTTACTGATCATGAAAAATTCAATCTGGATTTTTATGGTAATGAAGATAAAGATTTACTGTCAAAACAAATCGTTGCAAAATTGCTTTATAATGGTTACAAATTTGAAGCAATGAAATAATAATTAATTTAATAATGAAAAAAGTATTATTCTTAAGTGCCGTTTTAGCTTTAGCATCTTGTAAAAAAGAGCAGGAACCTTTTGGAAAATCAACTGAAACTACAACTGAAACCTATTCTGAAGGAGAATCGGCGGAAGTCAAAACACCCGAAGCTTTAGGTAAATCAATTTTTGAAGGAAAAGGAAATTGTATTTCCTGCCATCAGGTTGATCAAAAAGTTATTGGCCCGAGTATTCAGGAAATCGGAAAAATTTACAAAGACAAAAAAGGCGATATTGTTACTTTCCTTAAAGGAAATGCAGATCCAATTGTTGATCCGAGTCAATTTTCAGTTATGAAAACTAACTTTCCTGTAACGCAGGCAATGTCTGATGAAGAATTAAAGGCAATAGAAGCTTACATATACAGCAATTTGAAATAAATTGCAAAGTACTTAAACAAAAAACGGCGCTAAATTAGCGCCGTTTTTTTATGATTATAAGATTACCAGATTTTTACTCTTTTCGCTGGTTCTATATACATTTTATCTCCCGCTTTAATTCCGAATGCCTGATAAAAAGCATCAACATTCTGAATTGGCACATAAGCTCTATACATTCCCGGAGAGTGTGGATCTGTTTTCACCTGACTTTTAATTGCCTCATCTCTGGTTTTTGTTCTCCAAACGGTAGCCCAGGAAATAAAGAAACGTTGTTCAGGTGTAAATCCGTCAATTAAACCTGGATTTCCATGTGCTTTTAAGTACAATTGCAATCCATCGTAAGCAGCATTAATTCCGCCTAAATCTCCAATATTTTCGCCCAAAGTAAATTTACCATCTACGTGAATTCCAGGCAATGGCTCTAAAGCGCTATATTGATCTGCAAGTTCGTTACCTAATGTTGTAAATTGTTTTAAATCGTCAGCTGTCCACCAATCTACAAGATTTCCATCTGCATTATAACGTGCTCCTGAATCATCAAAACCATGTGAAATTTCGTGACCAATTACAGCTCCAATTCCACCATAATTTACAGCTTCATCAGCTTGATAATTGTAAAAAGGTGGTTGTAAAATTGCTGCAGGGAAAACAATTTCATTGTAAGATGGGTTGTAATACGCATTAACAGTTTGTGGTGACATTCCCCACTCTGTTTTATCCACTGGCTTATTTAATTTTTCTAAACCTTTCTTGAAATTCCATTTTGATAAATTGTGTGCATTCTCAAAATAACTTCCACCTTCGGCAACACTTTTAATTTCCAGAGCAGAATAATCTTTCCATTTGTCCGGATACCCCACTTTTATAGTGATTTTGTTCAATTTCTCAATTGCTTTTACTTTTGTAGCATCAGACATCCATGCTAAATTATTAATACGGTTTTGGTAAGCCGTAATCACATTGTGGATCATGTCGATCGCTTTGGTTTTTGCTTCAGCAGGAAAAACTTTCTCTACATAAAGCTTACCAAGTGCTTCTCCAATACTTCTGTTTACCACTTGCAAAGCCGTTTCTTCACGAGGTAATTGTTTAATTGCTCCTCTTAAAGTTTTGCTGTAAAAGTCAAAATTTGCCGTTTCAATTTCAGTAGTTAAATATGAAGTTGAACGATTCAATAAAGTCCATTTTAAATATTCTTTCCATTGTGGTACTTTGTTTTCAGTAAAAACGGTTTGCAAAGCTTTCATATATCGTGGTTCAATAACTACAACTGTGTCCAGTTTAGCCAAACCAAGTCCTGTAAAATAAGCATCCCATTTAATCGCCGGAGTTAACTTTTGAAGTTCAGCAACAGTCATTGGGTTATATTGAAGACGGCTGTCTCTGCTCTCAACACGATTTAATCTCGGACTTGACAAAGAAGTTTCCAAAGCAAGGATTTCTGTTGCGCTCTGTTTTGCTTTTTCAGGAGATTCTCCAATAAACTGCATCATTCTGGCAACATGAAGCTCATATTTCGCACGTTTTTCTTTTGAATCCTTATCTTCAGAAGTGTAATAATCTTTATCAGATAAACCCAATCGGCTTACGCCAAGGCTTACTGAATTTTTTGAACTGTTTTTTTCATCAGCTCCAATATAAATTCCGAAGAAATCATTTCCACCCTGAGGTTCCATTTCTACCAAATACTTTTGAAGATCAGCTACATTTTTAATAGCGTCAATTTTTTTCAGGTACGGTTTCAAAGGTTCTATTCCTCTTTTATTTCTTCCTACTGTATCTAAAACGGTATTAAATAAATTTACCGCCTTGCCCTGATCAGTATCCGATTTATACTTTGGATTTTTTGAAGCTTCCTTCAAAATTGCCATTGCATCTTTATCTGTCTTTTTAATCAATTCATTAAAACTTCCCCAAGTTGTACGATCGCTTGGAATTTCAGTTTTATCTAACCAGGTTCCGTTTACATATTGAAAAAAATCCTGACTTGGACTAACCTTCGTATTCATGTAAGAAACATTGATACCCGGTTCTTTTGGTTTTGCATCTTGAGCCTCAACTGCGCTGAATGTAAACATTGCAGAAACTACACAAAACATAGGTTTAGTAAGCTGTTTAATCATTTTTCTTTATAGTTTTAGTATATATACAAACATATTGTTATTATTCGGAACTCTATGTTAAAATTCCTGCAATAATTTCAAGTGAGATTTTTAATGCAAAAAATCGATCATAAGCAACAAAACATTTCATGAATATATGTTTGATTATAAGCCTTTAATTCAAATTGTTTTTGGAATATTTGCTAAAACAATTTATTAAAGTGAGAGCAAAAATTCAGAATGCCTTTTCAGGAAAAATTGAAGCTATCGGATTTCCAATTTTAGCTTTATGCTGGGTGAGTTTCTTTTGGGGAACAACCTGGTTAGCATCTAAAGAAGCAGTTAGACATATGCCGGGACTGCAGGTAGCCACTATCCGTCAATTTTTGGGAGGACTGCTTTATGTAGGTTATTTTCTAATTAAGAAAGAACCCTGGCCAAAAGGCAAGCAATGGAAAACGATTATTATTTTATCTATTTTGAATTTTGCCTTAAGTAATGGCTTAAGCACTTGGGGAGTAAAATATATCAGCAGCGGATTGGGTGCCATTATTAGTGCGCTATTCCCTATTTGGATTATTATCATCAACTTTTTTAATGGCATAAAAATCGCCAGAGTTGCTTTATTCGGAATCCTGATTAGTTTTGGTGGAATCTGTATCATTTTCATGGATTACTTATCTGATTTCTTAAGACCTGATTTTCAATTCGGAATCCTTTTAACCATTATTTCAACTGTTACATGGGCTTTCGGGATTTTGGAAACCAAGAAAAAAGCAGCCAGTTTTAATCCCTATTTTAGTCTAGGATTGCAGATGTTGATTTCGAGTGTATTTTTATTTGGAATTACTGAAGCTGCAGGTGCCAATATTCCTTTAAGCGAAATTTCACTAAATTCCTGGTGGGCGATTGTTTACTTAATCCTTATAGGTTCGGTCTTAACGTTTATTGCTTTTATTTATACATTACAACATCTTCCAACGGAAATCAGTAGTATATATGTGTATATAAATCCGATAGTCGCCATGGTTTTAGGATCTTTCATTTTTGGGGAAACACTTACGCAGGCCATTGCCATTGGAGCGGTCGTAACTTTAATTGGATTGTATCTGGTTAACAAGTCTATTCGAAAGACTAAGAATTAAAAGGATTATTTAAGTTTCTTTTTATCTCTCGCAAAGACGCTAAGTCGCAAAGTTTTATTTTTTAAGTTATAATTTGCGACTTAGCGTCTTTGCGAGAGATTAAAACATTCTAACATTACTTTTAATCAAAGTCAAAAGCCTGTTAAAAACAACACAGAATTAGTTTTTTGAAAACTGCTTTTCGTATTTTTGCGCCAAATTCTGTTTATGAAATCTTTACTATACAAATACCGCAAATTCTTTATTGTTTTAATTGTATTTTCGGTAGTTACTATATCCCTTTTTTATTCGGCTTTAAAGCCACAAAAAACATTACCCATTTACAATCCGGCTGACGTAAATCCTGAACTGGTTGACAGTACGATTCAATACAAAAGTAAATACCATACGATTGCTGATTTCTCTTTTGTAAATCAGAATGGGGATACCATTACGCAGAAAAACTACGAAGGAAAAATTTATGTAGCTGACTTTTTCTTCACGACTTGTGGATCAATTTGTCCTAAGATGTCTACCAATTTATCAGAAGTTCAAAAAGCCGTTCTGAACAATCCTAAAGTATTATTGCTTTCTCATACTGTCTTTCCAGAAGTAGATAGTGTTTCTGTTTTAAAAGCGTATGCTGTAAAATACGGAGTTGTAGACAGCAAATGGAATTTGGTTACGGGAGATAAAAAAGAAATCTACACTATGGCCAGAAAATCATACTTAGCAGTGAAATTAGGTCGCCCTGATCAATTGTATGATATGGTTCATACAGAGAATTTTGTTTTGGTAGATCAAAAACGTCGTGTTCGCGGATTTTATGACGGAACAAACAAAGAAGAAATCAAAAGACTTATAGAAGACATCGATTTCTTATCTCAAGAGTAAATTGCCTTATTTAAGTAAATTTTGGCACAATCAAAACTGTTAATTGCCTTGAAATAAAGAATTATTACCTATTTTTGCAATCTAAATTCAATCTAAATAAGCTTGCAAAATACAATTCACACTCTGAAAAAAGGCGAAAAAGCCATTATCAAAGATTTTGATATCGATCTTATTCCTCTAAAGTTATTAGAAATGGGTTGTTTGCCGGGCAGCTTGGTCGAATTACTTCAAATTGCTCCTTTTGGAGATCCTTTATATTTGGATATTAATGGCTCACATGTTGCCATTCGTATAGAAACTGCTCGTGAAATTGAAGTTGAACTTATCAAAACCAATTTGTAATGAGCATTCAAAATATAAATGTTGCCCTTATCGGGAATCCGAATACCGGAAAGACTTCGGTTTTTAATCAGCTTACCGGTTTAAATCAGCAAGTTGGAAATTACCCCGGAATTACGGTTGAGAAAAAAATGGGTTTCTGTAAACTTCCCCATAACATTAAAGCTAATATTCTTGATTTACCAGGAACGTATAGTTTGAATGCCAGTTCAATGGACGAAAGTGTTGTGATTGAACTTTTGCTGAACAAAAACGACAAATTATATCCGGATGTTGCAGTAGTGGTAACAGATGTTGAAAATCTGAAACGAAACTTACTGATTTACACCCAAATAAAAGACCTTGAAATTCCGACGATTTTAGTGATCAATATGTCTGATCGTATGGAAAGTAAAGGAATTACACTTGATATTCCCTACTTAGAAGAAAAACTAAAAACCAAAATTGCTTTAGTAAGTTCGCGTAAAGGCCATGGAATTGAGGAACTAAAAGAACTAATCGTTTCATACAAAACGATTCCGCATGAGCCTTGTTTGAATGCATCGGTTATTGACGCTGAATATTTTGAAAAATTACAACACGCGTTTCCAAATCAATTATTGTATAAATTATGGTTGGTTATTACGCAGGATGTAAATTTTTTGAATTTAGAGCGAAATGAAATCCGAAGTACTTTTACCAAATCACATTCAGAATTAAAGCGTTTACAGCAAAAAGAAACCATCAAAAGATATCAATTTATCAACGATGTTCTGAAAGAAGGTTTACAGGTTGATGAATCAATGGCAAAAGACATAAGAGCCAAACTTGATCGTGTATTAACGCACAAAGTTTGGGGGTATGTAATTTTCCTAGCCATTTTATTTTTGATTTTCCAATCGATTTTCAGTTGGTCAACGATCCCCATGGATTTCATTGACAGTACTTTTGCTTCTTTAAGCAGTTGGACAGCCTCAGAATTACCAAGCGGTATTTTAACCGATTTGCTTTCACAGGGAATTATTCCGGGAATTGGAGGGATTTTGATTTTCATTCCTCAAATTGCCTTTTTGTTTCTGTTTATTTCCATTTTGGAAGAAAGCGGATACATGAGCCGTGTAGTATTTTTGATGGATAAAATCATGAGAAAATTTGGGCTTTCCGGAAAAAGTGTCGTGCCTTTAATTTCAGGAACTGCCTGCGCCATTCCGGCCATTATGGCAACCCGAAATATCGAAAACTGGAAAGAACGTTTAATCACCATTTTGGTAACGCCGTTTACAACTTGTTCTGCAAGATTACCGGTTTATACGATTATTATTTCCCTGGTTATTCCGGATCAGCGTGTTTTAGGAATCCTAAATTTACAGGGATTATCGCTGATGTTGCTTTATTTACTAGGATTTGGAACTGCCATTTTATCTGCTTATATCTTAAATAAGATTCTGAAATTCAATTCTAAAACCTATTTTGTAGTCGAAATGCCGAGCTACAAAATGCCTCTTTTAAAGAATGTTGGGATTAATGTGGTAGAGAAAACCAAGGCGTTTGTCGTTGGTGCGGGTAAAATTATCTTGGCTATATCTGTTATTTTATGGTTTTTAGCTTCTTTTGGACCCGGAAGAGATTTTAATGAAGCCGAAACTATCGTAAAAGAAAGATTTGCCAATACAACTTTAAATAAAGTTCAGTTTGAAAACGAAGTCGCTTCTCAAAAATTAGAGAATTCTTATATCGGGATTATGGGTAAAGCTATTGAACCTGCCATTTCGCCTTTGGGTTACGACTGGAAAATAGGAATTGCGATTATCAGTTCGTTTGCTGCACGTGAGGTTTTTGTTGGAACTCTTGCCACCATTTACAGCGTTGGAGACAGCGACAATGAAGCAACCATTAAAAGCAAAATGCAGAAAGAAGTAAATCCGCAAACGGGTGAGAAAATCTTTAATTTTGCTTCTGGAATTTCACTATTGCTATTTTATGCTTTTGCGATGCAATGCGCCAGTACATTGGCGATTACCAAAAAAGAAACCAATTCGTGGAAATGGCCTGCAATGCAACTATTCTTAATGAGCGGTTTAGCATATTTTGTTGCACTTTTAGCCTATCAACTTTTAAAATAAACGGCCATGATACAAGAAATTATTGCCTTTGGAATATTACTTATTGCTGTTGCCTTTTTGATTAAGAAGTTCTTTTGGAAATCTAAAAAGAAAAAGGATTGCGGTGATGGGAATTGTGGGTGTTCGTAGAGGAAGGTTCAAAGTTGCAAAGACTCAAAGGGACAAAGGTTTTGGAAAGGAATTGCACAGAGATACACAGATTTAAAAACACAGAGCTTCACAGAGATTTAAATTTCTTTGTGAAGCTTTGTGTTTTCTTGGCGAATCTCTGTGGAATAAAAAAACTACTTCACTCCCTCCCATTCTGCATAAAACTGCGATAGGAACGTTTCCATAAATTTATGTCTTTCAGCAGCGATTTGTTTTCCTGTCTCCGTATTCATTTTATCTTTTAAGAGTAAAAGCTTCTCGTAAAAGTGATTTATCGTTGGTGCATTATTCTTTTTGTATTCTTCCTTGCTCATATTTGTTATAGGCGCAATTTCAGGGTCGTGTAAGGCACGATTTTTAAATCCACCATAATTGAACGCTCTTGCTACTCCAATTGCCCCTATCGCATCTAAACGATCCGCATCCTGAACGATATCCAATTCTATAGACGTGAACTTCTTTTCAAAATTTCCGCCTTTATATGAGATGTTTTCGATGATGTTTACTACATGCTGGATAATTTCCTCCGAAACATTCTCAGATTCTAAAAATAATCTGGCAGTTTTGGGTCCGATGGTTTCATCTCCGTTATGAAATTTACTGTCGGCAATATCATGAAGCAAAGCTCCTAGTTGCACTACAACCAAATCGCAATCTGTTTCTTTGGCAATTAAAAGGGCATTTTTATATACACGTTCAATATGAAACCAATCGTGTCCACCTTCGGCATCACTAAGTTTTTCTTTTACGAACGCTATTGTTTTATTTATTAAGTTGGGATTATTCATAGTTATATTTTGCTTTGAGAATGGCACGCAGATGAAACGGATTAACACTGGCTTTTTTCTATTTTAAATAAAAATGTTGATTGTCAAAGCTTACACTTCAACAATCAACAATATATTTTCAATGTCAATTACAATATCAAAATTCAATTGCAATATCAATCTGAAATCTAAATTCTAAAATCTACAATCTAGCAGGTTCAACCCATTTAAAAATGTGAGATTCCTGCGGAATTACTAATCTTTCAGAAATTCTGGCCATACGAGCTGGTAATTTCATTAAGTAATCACGTGCTTTTTCTGCTTCATCTGTCAAATTAGTAACCTTATCAATTTCCCATTTGTCAATTAATTTCTGCATGATATCCACATAATCGTTGGCAGTGTAAACACCGATACGTTGTGCAGAATCAGAGAATTGTTCGAAAGCAGAGCTGATCTTTTGACCTGATTCTCTTAAGAAGTGCGCCGGCATAACGATTTTTTGTTTCATCATGTATTGAAACGCCAACATCATTTCGCTAGGATCAACCTGGAAAATTCTGGTAACAAATTCACTGTATGCATGGTGATGACGCATTTCGTCACCTGCAATCATTTTACACATTTTAGACAACTTGTTATCACCAAATTTCTTAGCCATTTGAGCTACTCTATTGTGCGAAACATAAGTTGCTAATTCCTGGAAGCTAGTGTATACAAAGTTTTTGTATGGGTCAGATCCAGTTCCGATATCAAAACCGTCGTTGATTAAGTGTTGTGTTGTCATTTCGATTTCACGCATGTTCACACGACCAGACAAATACAAGTATTTATTTAGCAAATCACCGTGGCGGTTTTCTTCTCCCGTCCATTGACGAATCCATTTAGACCAACCGTTTCCACCGTTCTCTATCTGATTTATTCCTTCAACATCCATTAACCATGATTCGTAAGTTGGTAAAGCTTCTTCAGTGATAGTATCACCTACTAAAGTTACCCAGAAATCATATGGTAATTCTTTGGCAATTTCGCGTAATTCTCTAACCTCCTCAAAGAAATTATCTCCTTCAGAATTAGGCAGAAAATCCGACGGCTGCCAAATTTTTTCTACTGGAATTAAATACTGTTCTACGAAGCTATCTACGTTTTTTTCCAAAAACTGCATAACCTCTAATCTAATGTTTTTTATAGACATTACTTATTTAAGATTGCGATTTGTGTTTCCGTTTTATTTCTGAAAACAAAAATCTATTTATACTCGTTTACTCCTTCAACAACTGCCTTTTCTGTCAACTTCATTAACTCGGCAAAATCATAATCTTTTACAGCCATTGCTTTATGTGCGGTAAAGGTAAGGTGATTTCCTAAACCAACCGGGAAAAAGCCATATTTTACCATTTTCCATGAATTGTTGATGCTCACGGGTACAACATACGCTGATGGCGCATATTTACAAAGAATTTTCAAACCGCTTTGGGCGAATTCTTTTGGTTTACCAGTTTTACTTCTTGTGCCTTCGGGGAAAATTACTGCAGATCTTGTATTCTTTTCAATATATTCAGACAAGCTCTTGATTACAGGAATCGCTTGTTTAGGGTCTTTACGGTCAATTAGTACAGATCCTCCGTGGCGTAAATTGAAAGATACACTTGGGATTCCACTACCTAACTCCTTCTTACTTACAAATTTACAATGAAATCGTCTAAAATACCAAATCATTGCCACGATATCGTACATACTTTGGTGATTCGACACAAAAATCAAAGGAACTCCCGTGGGAATTGTCTCTCTATTCTCGATTGTATATCTGGTTCCCACAAGATTTGTACATCTTAAAAGGAAAAAATTTAAATAATCAACGCTAATTTTATGAGCCTGATAGCCAAAAACATTTAGGCAGATCCATTGTATCGGGTGAAAAATAACCAGACACAATCCAAAAAATAAATAGTAAATTACGGATATGGGATACGAAATTATCTTTTGCATGCTTTAAAAAATTAATTGCCAAAAGTAATAAATAAATTTTTAGCGCTATAAAAATTATACAAGTATCAACATATACGGTACTTAAAAGAAAAAATGCTTTAAAAATTACCCCAATTTGTACGAAATATATTTACATTAATAATTGGATTTTACAAATTTAAGCGCTGTAAGACTATTATACATTATAAAAAAGTGCCAATTCATTTCATAAAAGCCATCAACAACTTTAAACCGAAAATAAAAAAATTACCTTTGTACCTGAAATTGCAAATTTTTTCTGAATTAAATGAACTTCACTTACCCTAAAAATGAACGCTTAAAGAGCAAAACGACAATTGGTTTACTGTTTTCTGAAGGAAAATCGGTTTCAAAATATCCGTTGCGTTTGGTTTACCGTCAAGCGGAAGCTGATTCTGAAGAAAAAATTAAAATGGGGGTTTCGGTTTCTAAGAAATATTTTAAGAGAGCCGTTGACCGTAATTATTTCAAACGCGTCCTTAGAGAAACCTATCGATTAAACAAACATTTGCTTTGGGATAATCTCGAACAGCCTTATTCTCTGATGTTTTTCTATCAAACGAAAGACAAATTATCTTACGAAGAAATCAATACCAAGACGATTCAGTTGTTTGAGAAATTTCTGCAACAAATAAACAAAACGACAGATTCTGAAACCAAAACAGAAATCTAAATCTCAAAATATAACTTTGTTTATCAAATTAGAGAAAAAATTATAAAAAAATTGTAGTTTTAGCTCTAAATTGGAACTTTATGAGATATATTTTCTGTTTTTTCTGTTTTGTTTTAATTCTTTCCGGTTGTAATAAATCGTACGAACCCGAAGAGAATGTTATGGCCATCCAAACGGTAAAACTTACTCCTAAAAATGAGTCAGCTGCATACGACAAAAATCCAGATCCGGCAGCTCCTCCTGCGGTAAAAGAAAAAATCGAACAGAAAATCATAAAAGAAGCGACTTTAAGATTTGAAACTGATAATCTTGAAACAGCTTTCAATCAAATTCAAAAAGCAGTTACCACCAATAAAGCAAGAATAATAAACGATTCTGAAGGAAAAGATTTTGCGACTGTTTTTAGAAATCTTACGATAAAAGTTCCAAGTCAGAATTTTGATCGTTTTATAAATGATATTTCTAAAGGGGTTTCTTATTTTGAAGTTAAAAGTATATCTGCCGAAGATGTTACGGAACAATTTATTGATCTGACATCCAGATTAAAAACCAAAAAAAAACTAGAAGAACGTTATCTTGAAATCTTAAAAAAAGCAAACAAAGTAAGTGAGATTTTAGAAATTGAAGAACAAATTTCGACTATTCGAGAGGAAATTGATGCCAAAGAAGGCCAACTGAAATATTTGGAAAGCCGCGTTTCTGAAAGCACGATTACTATCGAATTTTACAAAACAATTGCCGAAAAAGAAGGCGTTAAAATATCGTATGGCTCCAAACTGTGGACCGCAATTAAATCAGGATTCTTTAGTTTATCTGATTTATTGATTTCATTATTAAGCGTTTGGCCGTTTGTCATCTTATTTTGTTTATTAGCCTATTTTATTAGAAGAAGATTAAAAAGAAAAAAAGCATAAATCATGTATCCTTATCTCAAAAAGAAGTTCGTTATACCAGCCGTTGCCGCAGGATTTTTATTTATTGGAACCAGTTTCAAAGATGATTTCTTTGAGATCGCCAAGCAAATCGAAATCTTTACGACTTTGTTTAAAGCCGTAAACACCAATTATGTGGACGAAACCAATCCGGGCGATTTGATGGACAAAGCCATTAAAAGCATGTTGGGAAGTTTGGATCCGTATACGGTTTACTTTAATGAACAAGATGTTGTCAATTTTAAAATCAACAATACCGGAGAATATACGGGAATTGGTGCTTTGATTTCCCGTAAAAAAGACCGTTTAATTGTTCGCGAACCTTATAAAAATTATCCTGCTGATAAAGCCGGATTAAAAGCAGGTGACGAAATTATACAGATTGGTGACGTTTTGATTGCCGATTTTAAAGACGATGCTTCTCAATTATTAAAAGGAACAAAAAATACCAAAATCCAGATCAAGTACCTTCGTCAGGGGAAAACCTTTACTACAGAATTGATTTTGAACGAAGTTGACATCAAATCAGTTCCGTTTTATGGAAAAATTGATGATAAAACAGGTTATATTGTTTTGGCACATTTTAGCAGAAAAGCTGCTGCTGAAGTAAAAGAAGCTTTGGAAAAACTGAAAGCCGACGGTGCCACTCAAATTGTTTTGGATTTAAGAGGAAATCCGGGCGGTTTATTGAATGAAGCCATTGATATCTGCAATTTATTTGTTCCGAAAAATGAAGTTATTGTAACGACAAAATCACGAATTGAAAAACACAACAACACTTATAAAACGACCAAAGAACCAATTGATACTCAAATCCCGCTAGCTATTTTAGTAAACGGAAGAAGTGCCTCGGCATCAGAAATTGTTTCGGGCGCTTTGCAGGATTTGGACCGTGCCGTTATTTTAGGAAGCCGAAGTTTTGGAAAAGGTTTGGTTCAGCGTTCTGTTGACTTGACTTACGGAACTCAATTGAAAGTTACTATATCACGTTATTATACTCCATCCGGCCGTTGCATTCAGGCACTAGATTATGCCCATAAAGACAAAAACGGTGTTGCTCAAAAAACCGATGCTAAAAATTTCAATGCGTTTAAAACCAGAAAAGGAAGAACGGTTTATGATGGCGGAGGTGTTTTGCCGGATATTGAATTGGATGAAACTAAAATGAGTCCGATTACTACGGCATTATTGAAGAACGACGGGATCTTTGATTACGCTACGACCTATTATTACAAAAATCCAAATTTAGGCGATAAGATTCCGGTATTGACAGATGCCGATTATGCTAGCTTTAAACAATATTTAAAAGCGAATAAAATCAGTTTTGATACGGAGACTGAAGTGGCTTTGAAAAACACTTTGGCAGCAGCTAAAACGGAAAAAATAGACGAAACAATTGCGCCTGAGTATCAACAATTATTAGCAGCACTTGAAAAAAGCGAAACCACCCTATTGGATAAAAATCAAAAAGAAATTAAAGGTTTGATTCAGGAAGAGCTTATCAAAAGATACCAGTATCAGGAAGGTTTATATCAATTTTATATTAAAAACAATTCAGAAATTAAAAAAGCGGTAAACGTTTTAAATAATCAAACCGAGTACAAGACGATTTTAAAAATTTAAAAAAAATGAAAATTTGCAGACTCTTGTTTTTCTTTTTCATTTACAATTTATCGGCACAGCAAAAACCTATTGAAACCATTTATTTTGAGTTTGATAAATATGATCTTACTCCCAAACAAACCGAAGTTGTAACTAAATTTATTAAAAGTATAGACACTACAAAAGTGGAGTCTGTGCAAATTTATGGCTATTGCGATGATCGCGGTAACGACGACTATAATTTTAGATTATCAAACAATCGTGCCAATACGATTCAGAACCTCTTGATTTCTGCTGGCTTCAATGAAAGCAAAATTGTTATTTTGGAAGGAAAAGGCCGTGTTGTGTTAAAACCGGACACCGTAGAAAACCTTCATGAAACGCGTTCAAAAAACCGGCGGGTTGATTTGATTGTCGTAAAAAAGAATAGTTTTGGGAAGGGTATCTATACTTCTTTTAAGGACAATCTAAAGGTTGGCGACAAAATATACTTAGACAACATATTATTTGAAATCGGTAGTTCAAAACTTACTCCTGCCTCAAAAAAAGAACTGGATAAAATCGCCGTAAAACTTCAAACGGACAAAAAAATTCAATTTGAAATTAGAGGCCACGTTTGCTGCACTCCTGAGATATATAGCGACGGAATTGACAAAGACACCAAAGAAAGAAGACTTTCATGGAACCGCGCCAAAACCGTTTTCAATTATCTGTCTACTAAAAAAGTCTCTAAAAACAGAATGACCTATCAAGGCTGCGGCAATAAATATCCCTTAGGAAGAGGTGATGATTTTGATAGACGTGTTGAGTTTTTGATTACTAAAATATAAAGGTTTTGCCACGAAGACGCAAAGTCACAAATTTTTTTATTTAAAGTTTTACTCTAAACAAAACTAATAATTATCTCTTTTAAAGCTAATTATAAGAAACAACATTACAATTATTTTCTTATTGCAACATTGTTTCCTTAAAGTAAAATCCCTTTCTAATTATTCTCCGCGAATCATTTCAATATGCTCGATATCATCTTCCAGATACATTTCGCTTGATTGAACAAATCCATGGCTTTCGTAGAATTTCTTCAAGTACAATTGTGCTCCAATAGTGATTTTGTCTTTTCCGAAATTTGCTTTTATTCCGGCGATAGCTTCACGCATTAAATCGTGGCCCCATTTTTTATCGCGGTAATTGGCATCCACAACAACTCTTCCGATGGAAGCATTATCAAAACTAATTCCGGCATCAAACAAACGGGAATAAGCCACAATTTTACCATCGTATTCGCCAATTAAGTGTAATGCTTTCTTGTCTTTGCCATCTATATCCAAATAAACGCAATTTTGCTCCACTACAAAGATCTCGCTTCTTACTTTAAGCAAATCATATAACTCATGAACCGTTAATGCCTCAAACGGCTTTATTTTCCATTTTAGTTCCATTCTATTGTTGTTTGTCGTTTTAGTTATTGTTAATCTGTAAAATTACATCAAATATTATAAAATAGAAATCCCGATTGCAATTTGCAATCGGGATCTATAAAGTATTACGCCTTATTTGTTTAAGACAAAGATTATTTTCTTTTCATGATAATTTCCATGCTTTTATATTCTTCTCCATTTTTAGTATCATACATTTCCATCTTACGGGTATTAGCGTCAACAATAGTATAGACTTCCCGATAAGGTGTTTTTTTACCATTTAATGGGCTAACCATATCGCCCTTAAAATTCATGCTTTTATTGGCTTCATCATATTTACCAATGGCAACCATCATGCCTGTACCCATGTTGTCAATAAAAGTAGTGGTGAATTCTTTACTCGCATTATTATAAGCAAGAGTACTTTTACCTTCAAATGGCTGTCCCATCATAGTTCCGCTATAAATTGATTCCTGATAACGGCCGCCAAGAATCATCTTGATATTTGCCGTAGAGGTAGCTTTACTAGGTTTCCCATTTGGTCCTTCCCAAAAAGTCATATCACAATTCCAGGTTCCGGTTTCGTCTGCCATCATTTTGTGCTCATTTCCTGGAGTAGCATATTCAGTCCATAATTTCATTTGCGTTGCAGAATCTAAAGGCTGCTCAGCAATTGGTTCTTCTGTTTTAACGCTATCCGTCACTGTAACGGCTTCCGTTTCTGGTTTTACTTCTTTTTTACAAGAAACAAAACACAGCACCAACATTGATAATCCTACATAAAAACTTTTCATAATTAACTGATTTAATGTTTGTTAAAACAAAAGTATGAAAATTATTGTAGACTATCTTTTATCAATTTTGACAGATTTTATAATGGCTTCTAACTCCAGCATTAGATCTCTTTCCTGATTGGATGGGGAATAACAAAAACCTTCAATCACTAAAATTCGATTATAGGCTTCATCCACAATTGCGTAATTGATAAAGGGCCCGGTCATGAAATCGTTCTTCAACTCCCAGGTGCCTTTGGTTTCAAATGTCTTTTTTCCATCTAAGGAAATAGTCGAAAAATATGGTGCATAAGCTTCTCCGGTAATCATTTGCGTATTGGGTTCACGGCCTTTGATGTAGAGTCCGATTGAGTCGCGCATTTTAACGATATTACCAACAATGTCTGAAGTTTTAGTCAATTGTTTTATAGGAACCTGATAAATAAGAAGACTTGTATTACCGCTGATAATTTCTTTTTTTAGCCAAATAAAGTTCTTTTTATGCAGCATATATTCATATCCAACCGGGATTTGAACTCCAATATGAAATTTGTTTTTCAGTACGGCAGGATTTAATAAGGCTTTGCTGTTGTCTTGCTGGATTTTTTCGATCTCAGCATCACGAATGAGCTTGATAATTTGCGATCCGTTCATTTCGAGACTACAAATGATATCATCTACCGATTTTCCGTAAATGCGAAAGGTGTTATGGGGTAATGCTTTGCTTCTGATAATCTCAAATTTATCTGTAGCGGCTTTTTTCACTACAATAATACTTCGGCTATCGGTAACAAAACCTTCGAGTAATCTGGCGGGATATTGATTAATTGTAAAAAGGGGTTCTTCCTGAGTAAGACCCCAAACTGGAGAGGCGAATTTATTTCGAATGCTATCACCCACTTCTCCGTACCACAACTGATCGTCTATAATGACTGAAATGGTATTGGGTTTACCCGAAACAGGTTCAGGTTGTTTTTCGGTTTTTAAACACGAAAACAACAGAAACGGGATTAGTACCAATAAAAAATGGGTTTTATTCATTTTATTAATTTATGAAATAAAACCCAAATTTAAATGATTTTTTTTTATCCGTTTATTTTGAGTTTCATTCCCGGTTTTAAATCTTCATTTTTAATGCCATTCCATTTTTTAATATCTGAAATTGTAACTCCAGGATATTTTTTTGAAATACTATATAATGAATCTCCTTTTTTAACGTAATAATCCTCACCCATGCTTTTTGCAGAAGCTGTTTTCTTTTTGAAAGAATCGATTGATGCGTTTGAAGCAATTGCTGTATTAACTGTAGCGGTTTCCTCAATCGCCGGAATTTCTTTAGAAATCACTAAAGTTTTTCCTAAACCAATATTGTTTGATGTTAGATTATTAAGCTCTTTCAGATCAGCAATAGTCGTACCGAATTTTTTAGCAATGCTTCCTAAATTATCTCCAGCCACGACAACATATTCTTGTGCCTGAGCTGCTGCTTTCTCTTTATCATCAACTGCAGCAATGGCTTCGTCTGATTTTTTGTCTATTGCAGGAATTGTTTTAGCTTCTTTTGAAATTTTAAGCGGATCAACGTTAGATTTAATTTTTAACGTTCTTCCCAGTGCAACTGAATTTGATCTCAGATTATTCCATTTCTTTAGCTCACTAATACTGACATCATACTTTTCAGCAATAGCACCTAAATTATCTCCTTTTTGAATTTTGTACAACTGAACATCTGTATCAATTGCTTTATTCAAGTGTGCTTTTGCCTTAGGCGTAACTTTTAAAGCCAAACGACTTGACATTGTTTTATTTTCAGCTTCATGTCTCACATAAGCATAAATCTTGTCTTCGTTACTAACAAAGGTTGCGATTTTATCTTTTGGTAAACGAATAAAATGATTTTCTCCCTGATAAAAAGGAACAACATTTAATTTATAAGAAGGGTTTAAAAGCTGAATTTGAGATTGTGGCATGTCTAACAAATCGGCAATTTGTTTGAACGACATTTCGCTTTTAACATTAACTGTATCCGTTTCGAAGTTTTTAACGACAGCTCTTTCCGGATTAATACCATGTTCTTTGTGGTATTCAAAAAGATACATTGTTGCATAGAAAGCCGGTACATATCCTTGCGTTTCTTTTGGAAGATTATTACGAATATCCCAATATTTTGTTTGACCTCCAGAGCGACGAATCGCTTTGGTCACATTTCCGGGACCTGAATTATAAGAAGCCAAAACAAGCTCCCAGTCGCCAAAAATAGTATACATTTTAGAAAAATAATCTGAAGCTGCAGCAGTCGATTTCAATGGATCACTGCGTTCATCGACGTAAGAATCGATTTTAAGTGCGTATTGTTTTCCGGTTCCGTACATAAATTGCCAGAGACCCGTGGCGCCCATTCTAGAAACTGCTTTAGGATTTAAAGCAGATTCTACAATAGCTAAATATTTAATTTCTAAAGGAATATTTTGTTTGGCAAAAGTTTCCTCAAAAATTGGGAAATAATATTCTGATAAAGCCATTAATCGGGAAATCGATTTTTTTCGGTTCTTAAGAAATGACTTTATTATGTTTTCTAATCCCTGATTGTATTCAATATTAAAAGGAGATTTCTCATTCATTGCCTGCAAGCGCTGTTTTAAAAGCTCTGTTGGCAATTCGGCATTAACATCCTGATCTGTATTTACGGTTTGAATATCATTTGAAAAATCATTGTAGATATCTAAACTCAAACATTCCTTCATCCAGAGACTATCTACTTTTGTAGCCACCTCGTCCTTTTTGAAAGAACTCTTTACAGAATCTAAGTACGACAGCTTTACTTCTGGCCTAATATCCAGCGAAGTTGTGGCAGTTTCCTGCGCAAACATCGTTATCGAAAAAAGAGCTGTAACCGCTAAGGAGATTTTCTTTATAATCATATAACATTTTTTTAAAATTCTATAAATCAACAAAATATAGAAACCTTACTTTTGCAAACTTAGAGAGATTACCAATAAAAAATATGCAAAAAAATGTTAATTGTGATTTTTTAGTCCAGAATCGCAGCGATTCCAGGTAAAATTTTTCCTTCTAACATTTCAAGCATTGCTCCACCACCAGTAGAAACGTAGCTCATTTTGTCTTCAAAACCGAACTGTTTTACAGCAGCAACAGAGTCACCACCACCTACTAATGAAAAAGCACCATTTTGCGTAGCTTCCGCAATATAATCGCCTAAAGCGATAGTTCCTTTTGAAAATGTTTCCATTTCAAAAACACCCAGAGGACCGTTCCATAAAATAGTTTTAGATTCTAAAATTACTTTTTTGAAATTTTCCAATGATTTAGGACCTGCATCAAGACCTTGCCATCCATCAGGAATTTCTTTTACATCTACCACTTGTGTATTTGCTGTATTTGAGAAATCGTCAGCAGCAATAACGTCAACCGGAATATGAATCTGAACTCCTTTTTCTTTAGCTAATCTTAAAATTTCAAGTGCTAATTCCTGTTTATCATCTTCACAAATAGAATCACCAATTTTACCACCAAGTGCTTTAACGAAAGTAAAAGTCATACCTCCGCCAATAATCATGTGATCTACTTTATCTAAGATATTTTCGATAACTGTGATTTTTGAAGAAACTTTAGAACCTCCAAGAACTGCAGTAACTGGTTTCTCGCTATTTTTAAGAACTTTATTTAAACTCTCAATTTCTTTTGCCAATAATGTTCCGAAACATTTTTCAGTTGGAAAAAATTGTGCAATAATTGTTGTTGAAGCGTGTGCTCTGTGAGCCGTTCCAAAAGCATCGTTTACATAAATGTCACCAAGAGACGCTAATTCTTTTGCAAAAGCAACATCTCCCGCTTCTTCTTCAGCATGAAAACGTAAATTCTCTAACAATAAAACTTCACCTGGCTTTAAAGCTGCTGCTGCTGTCTGAGCTGGTTCTCCAACACAATCAGTAGCAAACTTAACTTCAACTCCTAAAATTTCAGAAGCTGTTTTTAAAATATGTTTTAATGAATATTTCTCTTCAGCACCTTTTGGTCTTCCTAAATGTGACATTAAAATAACGCTTCCGCCCTGAGCTAAGATTGCGTCAATTGTTGGTTTTGCAGCTTCGATACGAGTTGCATCTGTTACATTAAAATTCTCATCCAATGGCACATTGAAGTCAACACGGATGATCGCTTTTTTATTTTTAAAATCGAAATCGTTTAAAGTTTTCATTTGATAATTTTTTAATTTTTTGAAAGAAAAACAAATATAGAACTTTTAGAGTAGTATTAAATTTGAAATATGTAAAAATAACCTATCAATAACAACGAAAACGATGTAATTTATGAAAAAAAACAAATTAATAATTAAAAAAGAGAAAAATGGTTGCTTATACCATTATGAAGTTAAGCATACTGCAGTATAAATCTTCTTTAAATTTTCTTCAAAATAAAAATTCAGACTGCAGTACTTTCAACTTTAAATTATTAGTCGTGAACAGGACCTTGCGTACAAGGACAGTTACTGATAGACTGTAAGAAATCGAATCCGATAGTAACTACGTGTGTACCGGTATTGTAGTTTCCAAGATCATTGAACATTATCTGGTAAGAATATCCAAAGTAAAATTTAGACTTCATAAAACCTGCCATTGGCCCAACTGATAATGGTTTTGGAAACTGGTCGTTTAAGAAACGATAGGAAACTCCAATCCAGTAATAATCTTCGTAACGATTGTAACGTCTGTACTTGAAGTTAAAATCGGTTGTAGAACGTTTATCACTTGCAAAATACTGGTAGAAAATAGATGGTTCGTACTCGATACGGCTGTTTTCTCCGTCCTTAAAAACCATTCCCGTATATACCTGATAATTTGAAAGCAAATTAGGTTCTACACCGCGGTATTTATTTGTATTTTTCTTTAAAACGTTGTTGGCATTAAAACTTACGTAGAAATTCTTGTTACGATACAAGGCACTAATATCAAAGTTATTATTCGTTGTATAACGATTATCTGTAACAGAAGGATCCAGAATAGGATGCTCAATAGTATTATTGAATTCATCAATATCTATTCGGAAACTGTTGAAGTTATACGAAAGTCCAAAAGACAAATATTGCTTGGAATAGTAATCCAAAATCAAGTGATGCGCAAACGAAACTTTGGCACCGGTCTGTCTTGTATAACCGTTCTTATCGTTATAAACCGAGATTCCAACCCCGGAACGATCCAAGACTCTAAAATCAGCATAGAGCGATTGATTTTCTGGTGCATCCTTAATTCCAACCCATTGGGTTAGTCCATTGGCTCTAATTCTAAGATTATCACCAATCCCCGCATAAGCAGGCGAAAGCACGAAAGGGTTGTCAGCCAAATACTGGGTAAACACTGGTAGGTTTAACTCTTGGCTGTAACCTGATGTTACAGCCATGAGTACTAAGGATAAAATTAATTTTTTCATTGTAATGATTTTTTTAGACAACATCATAAGGGGCATTATTTTGTTATCTGTATAAAGTGAAATGTCCAACAAACTCTCTTGCATCTTTCTCGTCATTTAGTTTAAGAACATACCAGTAATCACCAGATGGCAATTCCTCTCCATTGTATCTTCCATCCCATTTTTGACCATAGTGATATTTAGCAATCTCACGTCCGTATCTGTCGAAAATTGAGAAAATTAAATTTGTATAAATGTTTGTACATCCAGGACCCCAAGCAGTATTTGTTGAACCGGCAGGTGTAAAGTAATTATCAAGACAAACATCTACATATTCAATATAGTACTCCTGAGAATCTGTACAACCGTTTTTGTCCATAACCGTGATTGTATAAGTACCTGTTTTGTAAATAATAAATTTATTTTCATGACTAAAGCTACCACCGTCGATACTATACATATAATCTCCACCACCGCCTACTGCAGAAGCAATAAGAGTGTTCCAAACACCTGGCTCTTCAATTACTGTAATGTCTAACTTCTCAACAGCCAGAATTTCAAAACTAGTATCTGCATTACAACCGTTAGTATGTGTAACCTTAATCGTGTGCTTACCCGGGGCAAGATTAGTAAAGATATTATTCATTTGTGGTTGACCACCATCTAAACGGTAATCAATCTCAGCAGGGTCACCATCATAACCAGCATCTACTGTAACCATGTTTGCAGCTGTATTGTTCACACAATCATAGCTAACTACGTTTGTTGGATTAAGCGTTACTGCTTCATCCATTGCAATGTCTACCTGACCGTTACAACCTGATGCATCTACGAAATAAACAATATGAGGACCTCCTGAAAGATTATCAAAATCAAACGTTGTCTGACCTACAGCACCTTGAGTAAATGGACCTGTTTCTGAATCCAGGCTCACACTGTAATCAATTGTACCTCCAGAAATTATAATACTAAATGAACCATCTTTTTCACCAGCACATGTTTCAGGGAATAAAGTACCATCTACTAACGCTGCTGTTAATGGTGCTGGTTCTTTTACTTCAACATCTTTGATGAATATGTAACATTCATTTTCGTCCTGAACTAATACATCATAGAAACCTGGTTTTAGGTTTTCGAATACATTTTTGTCAAAGAACTGTCTGAATTCCGGTTCGATAGCATATTTATAAACTCCCGTTCCACCAGCAGCATTTACCGTAATTTTTCCATTATTGAAACCATTACATGTAACATCTGTTGGTATTGCCACAGCTGATAATTCTACATTAGGCTGCGAAATTTCAATTGGTGCAGAAGTTACCGAACAATCTGAACTTTCTAGTTTTACTCTGTAATTTCCAACAGCTAACCCAGTAAATACTCCTGGAGTAAGTTGTGTTGGCGCTGGAGTAATATCAACTCCTGCAGCATCTTGCAGTGTATAAATATAGTTTCCTAATCCTCCTGTTGCTATAGCTGTAATTGTACCTTCGGCACTTCCTTTACATTTAATATCAACATCTACCAAGCTTGTAAAATCAAGTTTTGGAACTGTTGGAACTTCAACTGTGTTTGATATTGTGCTTGTACAGTTATTTGAGTCTTTAACAAAATACTTGTAAGCTGTCTTAACTGTAGTTTTTGGCAATGTAATATCAATACTTGAATTGAACGAAACTGAATAATTAGTTCCGTCAGCACTATAATAGTATGGTGCTTTTCCGCCTGTTGCTGTAATTTTCAATATTGGTACTAGTTGACATGTTTCATTTCTAGCTATAGTAAGCTCAGCTTTCACTTCTGTTGGCTGATCAATTACTACTGTGTTAGAAATATTCTCACAACCCCAGGTATCTTTTACAGTTACTGTATATGTTCCTGCTTTTAATCCTGTAAATTGTTTAGTGCCTTGTGATTCTACAACGATTACAGTTCCGTCAGCTAATACACCGTTTAAGGTATAAGTATAATTTCCTGAACCTCCCGTTACTACGTCAACAGTCACAACTCCGTCCTCATTATCAAAACAAGTTAACATTGTAGCACTTGCTGTTGCATTAACAACAATTGGTGTTGGATTAACTAATTGAGCCGTTGTTGTTGCAATACATCCTTTACCGTCTTTAACATTGATAGTGTAGTTACCTGCAGTTAATCCTTTAAACTCATATTGAGTTGAATATGCCACATTAACTGGTCCTACCAATTCATATAGATAATTAGTATCCCATCCACCAGAGGCAGATACTGTAATTGCTCCGTCATTATTACCTGCTACGCATGTAATAGGTCCTTGAGTTTTAGCAATCATTAATGCAGCTGCTGGCTGATTGATTGTAAATACGGTCGTAACCGTACATTCTGGTCTATTAACCAACTTCGCTGTAACTGAATACTGACCTGCTGTTAAACCTAATATTCTAATTGGACCCGCATTTGTCGTAGTTCCAGAACTTGGTACCGGACCTGTAATAGTATACGTAAATGCTCCTGCGTCATTTGTTGGGTTCAATTGATTGTCAACAAATGTCAAGTCTACGCTTCCGTCAGAGTCTCCGTAACAAACTTCTCCTTTTACAGGCGCTACTTCGATAGCAAAAGTATTAGGGTCGAATATGTAATGGAAATCTTTTATTGTACATCCTGTTGTTGGGTTGAACACAGTAATTGCGTAGTTCCCTATAGCTAATCCAGAGAACAATCCGGTTGGGTTTGTTTGATTGAAAACAGTTCCGTTTGCACCTGTAAGTGTGTAAACTAATGCTGTTGGAGTTCCTCCAGTTGTCGCAACAGAAACCTGAATAGTTTCGTTATTAATACAAGTTATTGGAGTTACAACAGTAACATTAATATCATTCATAGTAATGAACGGTGCAATTACAATTGGAGCTGTAGAAGAACCTTCACAACCTTTACTGTCAAATACTTTTACTGAGTAAGAACCTCCTGCAAGATCAGTTTCGTTGTAAACATTAGAATCGCTGCTTTGAACAACAGTTCCGTTTTTACTGAACACATAAAGAACGTAAGGATTTGTTCCTCCAGTCACAGAATTAACTGTAATACTTGCAAAATTTGTAGTGTTTGTGCCAGCAGTACAACTGAAAGGTGTAATTGTTGGTGCATTAACTACAATTGGAGTTGGTTGTGTAATTCTCGTATCTACCTGAGCATTACAACCTCTTCCTGAAGTTACTCTAACTGTATAATCTCCAGGTAATAAATTATCAAATATGTTACTATCCTGAGGACCAACACTAACTGGTACATTACCAATAGCTGTTCCTGTTAAAGTATATCTGTAAATTGGATTATCGTTTACACCTGGTGCATTTGGAGCAAGGTTAACAATGATTCTACCATTAGAACCTCCATTACATGTTACATCTGTTTTATCTAAAGCTAAACCAGTAATCTCAGTAGCTTTTGATAATTCAACAATCACTGTGTCTTTACATCCCGTCGTTAAATCGGTTACCACCACTGTATGAGAACCATATGAAACATTGTTGAATGTAGCTGTAGCACCAGTCACCGGAACATACGCACCAGAACTATATCTGTAATTTCCTGAACCTCCGGTTGCTTTTGCAAAAATTCTACCATCAGGAGCATCACAACTTGGTAATGCCTGAATGTCTAATTGTAAATCTAAAGCTCCATCGATTACAACAGCCGCTGTTACAGTAACTGTACATCCGTTACCATCTTTTACGGTAACATCATAAGATCCAGAAGAATTTACCTCGAAGCTAGGACTAGACTGGAATCCAGATCCAATACTATATTCTAATGGAGCTTTACCAGTCGCAGAAACTACAATCTCATAAGTTCCTGTTGCACTTGGACATAGGCTAGTAACATTTGCAGTTATAGCACTTGGAAGAGCATCAGTTAAAATGTTTTGCGTTTGTACTAACGTAGTACATCCATTAAAATCTTTCACATAAACATCCCATGATGTTCCATTATTTGTATCAACTTCTAATTTATTACTTAAACTATAAGCTGTTGGAGCTGGTTGTCCTGAAACTACAGCTGCGTAGCTGTAATCAAGAGTTCCGCCTACAGCATTTACTATAATAGTTGCATTTTTATTATCACAGCTAATATTTGTAGCTGTCATAGTAAAACTTAGCGGAGCACTTGGCTGATTAACTAAGAAGTTAGCAACGCTATCTGTACAACCTGAAGTAACATCTGTAACTGTAAATGTATAATTTGCAGCTGTTAATCCTGTAAAAGTAACTACATCTCCACTTTGTGTAAATGTTCCGTTATTAGGAGACAATGCAAATGTATAATTAGCAGGAGTAATGTAATTACTGATTGTAAAGGCTATAGAACCTGTTGTTCCACCATTACATGCAACATCACTTAACAACTGAGCTTCAACATTTACTTCACTTGCTTTTTTAACTTCAATTGAATTTAACGTACTACAACCATTATCATCTGTAACTTTTATTACATATGTTGCTGGTAATAGATTATCAAAACTTCCAAGTGTGTTCGAAGTAGCAGAACCTACTGGCTCAATAATCGCATAAGTGTATCCTGGTTCACCTCCGGTAATATTTGATACCGTTACTGTTGCTGTTCCAGCCGCATTATTACAATAAATTGGCGTAGCAGCTAAATCGAATTTTGTTGGTGGATTGTATACCGGAACAGTTGCTGTTCCTATAGCTCTACATCCATTAATATCAACGATAACATAACTTACAGTATTTGCCGTGTTCACAGTATGTGATGGAGAATCTCCAAAAGTCAAACCATTATCAAAACTGTAGCTGTAAGGTCCTGTACCATCATGAGCCGTTAATGTAATTACTGCATCTTTTGCTGTATTTGAAGTATCACAACCAAATGGACTAACCACATGCGACGCTGTTAATTTAGTTGGCTCTGTAATTGTAACAGGAGCAGAAGTTGCCGGACAGTTTTTACTGTCTACAACGTTTATAGTATAGGTACCTGCTTTTAATCCTGTGAAAAGATTTGAAGCTTGTAATGGTGAAGTTGTTGCTCCATCAGTTATACTATACTGATATGGCGCTACACCATCTTTAGCCGTAACTTCAATACTTCCGTTTAAATCTCCTTCACAACGTACGTTTACGGTATCTACTGTAAACTTAGGGATCGTAAGTGGAGTTACAATTACCGGAACAGAAACTGTTGAACATTGTGCATCTTTCACTCTGAAAGTGTAAGTACCTGCAGCAGTTGGTTTGTATGGTAATGTTGGAACTGCTGTGAAAATTCCACTGTTATTAAAATCATATTCGAAAGAATATGTTCCTGCACCTGTTCCTTGCGACGCTGACAATGTAATTGTTGCATCGTTTGTTGTACAGTTCAAATCTTGTGTTAGAGTTGCCTCTATCAACAATTCTTGTCTCAATACATATGTTGCTTTTGCCAAACAACCATTACCATCTTTAATAAAGAATTCATAAGTTCCTGGTGCATTTAATGTAAAGAATGGACTTGCATAATAACCGTTTCCAATACTGTACATTGGTGGGGCAACAATATCGTCATCTGTAGTTCCGGTAATTTCAATTGCAACCGGACCACCAGTATAGCAATATATATTTTTATTTATATCAATTGTTGGTAAATCATCTATTGTAATTTCTACATCAATTTTAGCAGAACAAATTAGATTCTTGTCTTGTACATAAACATCCCAGTCTTTATCTAAAGTGAAATCTAAAACAGCGAAATCACTATCAGTAAAGTCTGAAGCTGTTGGTGTTACATTATTACGAACAAATGCATATTTGTATAACGGGCTTCCTCCTGTTCCTTTCACTGTAACTACAGCACCTAAGTAACAATTTGCAGCTGTTTGTGATACAAGAGATAAGCCTAAAACAGCCGGTTCTCCAACCACAATAGTGGCAGTATTAACACAATCCGTAATAGCATCAGTAACTGTCAAAGTATATGATCCTGCTGGCAAATTAGTAACAGTAACTATATTACCTGACTTTACCAAAGTACCTAAAGCTGAATTAAGAGTAGCTGTGTATCCACCTGCAAGGTTTTCTACTTTAAACTCAATAGAGCCATCAGAAAGACCATTACAAGACACATTTTTAACTAATTTTCCTCCAACAGTAATGTTGTTTACAGGAGAAATTGTTAAAGACTCCTTACGCGTACATCCGTTGTTGTCTGTAACCTGGAATACATAGAATCCAGGAGTTAAATCTGTGAAAGTTGCAGAAAGTTGTTTTCCTTTAATCACAGGAGATGGTGCAATCGTTTCATATTGAAGCGGTAAAGCTCCACCTAATACATTAACAACATCAACTGTAGCATCTTTAGTACAAGTCACCGCCTGAACTAAATTGAAACCAAAACCTGTTGGAGGTGTTAAAGCTGGTACATCAACACCATTAGGGAATATGAAAATACATCCATTTTTATCTTTTACGTAAACATCAAAAGTAATTCCTGCAGTTGTTTCGTATGTATTATCACCTGAATAGTTAACTCCACCATCATAACTGTATTGATATGGCGTTGTTCCTCCAGAAGGAGTTACTGTAACAACAGCAAGTGACGGCACATTTCCAGAAGTACACTCTAATTTTGTTGTAATATCTGAAATTGCTGTTAAATCATCAACAGGCTCAGTTATTGTCGCTGGCATAGTATTATTACACATTTTAGCGTCTCTAACTCTTACAACATAAGTGTTTTTAGCAGGTAATCCTGTAAACTGAGGTAATGATTGGTAAGGCGTAACAATAGTCGCACCATCCTCTAATTGGTATTCGTACGGTCCGTTTCCTGAAGTAACACTTACAGAAATCATTCCTGTAGAATCTCCCTTACAACTTACAGCTGTTTCAGCAACAGTAAATGCAATTGGAGTTATTGGATCTACTACGATCGTATAAGTAGCTTCACAATTTTCAGCGTCCGTTACCTTAAATACATAAGTTCCCGAAGCGCTATTTGTAAGCGTATTTAATGTCATTGGAACACTTGCTCCACCGTCTAAAGTATATGAATAAACATAAGTACCGTGCCCGTTACTAGCCGTCAACTCAAATTGAGCATCTTCGCTTCCAACGATACAGCTTAAGTCTCTTGTTACTTTAGCATCTAACTCTAATTGTGGTTTCACTTCGTAAGTCACCACATTAGATTCACAACCATTTTTATCTATAATACTAATATCATATAATCCAGGAGCAGTAATTGCATAAATAGGATTTGACTGCGTAGCATTATTAATTTTATAAGTCACCGGACCAAGACCTGTTCCAAAACTCTGACCAATAGATAAATCTATATTTACTGGTACACCTTCAAAACATATTGGTGCTGGCATCGCAACTGTTGGCGATGGGTCTTTTACAATTGTAATATCAAGCGGTACAGAAATTATACAATTATGTGCATCTCTTACCCATACTTCCCAATTGGTAGAAGTTGTAGGATCTAAAGATACCTCACTATCAGTAGTGTAAGTTCCTCCTGATCCAGAACCAGCTACCACAAATGAATACTCGTAAGGACCTGTTCCGCCAGAAGCGATAACACTTACTACCGCATCTGAATCACAATCAGCATGCAGATTTAAATCTGGCGCTAATGATAATGCTGTAGGCTCTGAAACAACCATAGTTGCTGAACTAGTACATTGTGTAATATCATCTGTAACTTGTAATACGTATGTTCCTGCTACTAAATCTGTTGCTGTAACGATATTACCAACTTTAGTAAGTGTACCTGTTCCAGTAGTCAAAACTGCAGTATAAGCATGTGTACCATAATTAGCCACTGTAAATTTCACAGCACCATCATTCAAACCAATACAAGAAACATTCGTAATCAAATCGCTAGAAACCGTAATACTAACTACCGGATCTACTTTGAACGAATCTCTGTAAGTACAACCATTCATATCCGTTACCTGGAATACATAAGGTTCTGTACTTGGATCTAAATCTGCAAATACCGTAGAAGTTTGTTTACCAACCACAACAGGAGATAAAATCTCATATTGCAGAGGATTAGCAGCATCAAAAACTCCACCTGTTACACTATTAATTGTAACGGTACTTTTTTGGCTTGCAGCTGGTAAGCAATAAATCGGCGTTCCACTGATATTCATCCCTGATGGAGCATTTAATGCCGGTATAGGCACAACTGGTAATGTCGTTTCACAACCATTACCGTCTTTAACAATAATTGTTACAGGACCTGAATCGCTAGTTGTGTACTTATTATCATCGCTGAAGTTTGTTCCATTATCAAAACTATATTGATATGGTGTAGTTCCTCCAGACGTTACAGTAACTATAATCTCTGCATTGATAGTCGAATTATCAGTATTACAAGCTAATTTTTTATCTAAAACTGCCGTAGCTACTAATGGGGCTGGAATTGTTATGGTTGCATTTTCTGTAGCAAAACACAATTTTGCATCTCTAACCGTAACCACATAATCGTTTCCATCTGCTAATCCTGTAAATTCATTAGATGGATTGAAACCTACAATTACTGCTCCTCCTTTTTCTAATTGATATTCAAAAGGACCAACACCAGCAGTAACATCAACAGTAATTGTACCGTCTGAACCACCAGGACATGTAATGTTTGTTTCTGCAACAGTAAATACAATAGCAGGAATAGGATCTAAAGTAAATTCTTTAGTTACCTGACAAGTAGTTGTGTTTCCTTCATCTGTAGCTCTGAAAATATAATCTCCAGGAACATTCGTCTGAAGTACATTGTCTGGCAATACTGTAACTCCATCTGCTTGTAATGTTGGAGTCATTGTAGTCCAATTACTTCCTCCATCTGTAGAGTATTCATAACTATATGTAGTTCCGTATCCTCCAGAAGCTGTTAATGTAATAATTGCTTTTGAAGAATTAATATCTGTTACAGAACAATCAAGCTCTTTAGTTAAAACAGCATCAAGTTTCAATATTGGTTTAACTTCTACAGATGTTGTCGCTGTACATCCCTTACCATCTTTGATAACGAAATTATAGGTTCCAGCGGCATTAAATGTAAAACTTGGAGATGCTTGGAAATCACCTGAATTTACACTATAAGTTGCACCACCTACAATAGCTGGATCAACTGTACCAACGATGTTAAATGTAAATGGCGTTTTACCATCATAACAAATAGGATCTATCGGATCAATTGTTGGAACTTCATATTTGTAAACCGTAACTGGTACAAATTTGATACATCCGTAATCATCTTTTGCATAAACATCATAAGTGATTCCGGCTACGCTTCCTGGTCTTGTAAATGTACTACCAGGAACCCAATCAGTATCTACATACGCTGTTCCTACTGGGACAACTTGGTAAGTATATGGTCCTGTTCCGTCTTTTGCCTGAGCTGATATTTTACCTAAGTTCGTACAGTCTGCAATTGAAGTAGCAGAAGCTGTAAGTGATAATAAAATTGGCGATTTTTTAATATTAAAAGTTGTAGATGCGACAGCACAACCAGAATTTGGTCCTGCCACTTCCCTTACTAAAATATAATATGTACCAACTGACAATGGCCCTACATTTTGGCTCGGCGATGACGTCGATGCTCCAATTGTTAAATTAACCGCAGTACCAATGGCTTTGTTGGTTAAAGATTCATAAACTTGATAACTTACATCTACTGATGAAGTATAAATGTTTTTAATATTAAATGTAACATTCCCATCATTTTCAGTTGTACATGTAATATTACTTGCCACTTTATTTTCTACTGTTAAAGTAGAATTAGTTGGAACAGGATCAGGTGCAACCTGATAGTAATAACATTTTGTGTCTTCATCATAAATGATAAAAGTATACTTAACGCCAGGAGTTAAACCAGTATAAATAGTTTCTTTCGTACTAGTTTCACCTTGCCATCCATCTACTCCATCTGCAGTCCAAATTTGTGGTGGGGTTGGACCTTTATATATATTGAAATGGTATGGACCATCTCCAGCAAAAGCAGTTTTAATTGTTATTGTTGCAGAACCTCCTGTTGCAGCACAGGTAGATGCTGTATCTATTTCAACATCTAATTCATCTACTGGTGCAGCAATTAATACATCACTGATAATGTTTGAACAACCGTTTTTATCAACTACTCTAATTTGATACAAACCAAAATCTACAACTTCAAAAACTACCGTAGTACCTGGAATACCATGCACTTCTTTATTGTATCCGTTAATACCGGTTACATAATAATCGTAATTGGCAGTTCCACCTTTTACACTTTTAATTATAATTTCACCTTTTGATACACCTGCACCAACACATTGCATAGGTGTTGTATCATAATCAACCACAATTGGGTCTGGCTGTTTAATTTCAATATCTTCTTCATAAGAACACCCTTTTGCATCAGTAATAGTCACTGTATAATTACCAGCAGCTAAACCAGAAGTTTGAGTACCATAATCTTTAGGTATATCATTGTTATAAACCTTGATAACAAATGGCGCTAATCCTTTTGTTGGGTCTATTGTAATATTTAATGATCCTGATTCATCACCATTACAGCTAATTTTTGGTCCTTCTACCATTGTAAAGTGTGGAGGAACTGGTATTGTAATGTGAACTGGTACTGTTGTTGTTGCTTTACATCTGTCAGCAATTGGTAAAGTACTGGTATCTGTTACTGTAAAGACAAAATCAGCAGCAGTAGCTGGCAGGACAAGTCCCGAAAGATCTGGAGTGAAAACATTTCCTGAAAAAGTTCCCGTAGCAGTAGCAGGTGTACTTGTATAACTATACGCATAAGAACCACTACCACCAGTTACTGTTAAAGTAATTTTGGCATCCACAGAACCTGGGACACAAGTAATATTCTTATCTAATTTGGCTGAAATCGTTAATGCATCTAAAACAGTAACTGGTGCAGTTGTTTGAGCAACACAACCATTACCGTCTTTTACCCATACATTATAGTTACCTGAAGCCGCTACTACAAATGTATTTGAAGTACCAAAACCAGTAGTCGCATTAGTAATACTATAAGTCAAAGGAGCTTTTCCTAGTCCTACAGCAGTAATTGTATACGTACCATTTCCTAAACATTGACCCGCTGCCGTTGCTGTAACTGTTGGCGCATCATCTTTTTCAATTGTAACATCAAGTTTTACCTGACAGCCATTAGCATCTACTACATAAACATCCCATTCTGTTGCTACATTTGGGTCTAAATTAGCACTTGCTACATTTGTTAATGTACCTATTACAGCATTATCTTGTACAAATGAGTATTTGTAAGGTGACGTACCATACAAAGCTGTTACTGTTACTTTTGATGTACCAACTTTACAGTTAGCATTTACTGCAACATATGATGCTTCTAAAGCTCTTAATGGCTCAAGAATAGTAACTGTCGCATCTGCAGGACAATTTGTTGTTTTGTCAACAACTGAAAGTGTATAAGCACCGGCTTTTAAATTAGTTAAAGTGATTACATCTCCAACTTGTGTTAATGTAGATGACAATCCAGCAGGAACAGTTGTAACTGTTACATCATAATTAGCCGTTGCACTAAATCCAGAAATTGTATATTTCGCTATTCCAGTGGTGTCGCCTTTACATTTTACATCGCTTATTTTACTTGGTGTAACTAAAATTGGTGTTACAGCATTTACTTTAAGAGTTTCGGTATCAAAACATCCGTTTTCATCGACTACTTTAAAAGTATACGTATTATTCGGATCTAAATTCGCGAATATACCGTCTGTATTCGTAGTTACATAAGCTGCCGGAGCAGTAATTGAATAAACTAGATTTCCAACTCCCGTTCCAGTTGTTGTTGTTACTGTAACAGTGCTTTTTGTAGCTGTACAAGTAACCGGCGTTGGCACAGCACTAAAAATAACTGGCGGGTTTAATTTCGCAATAGTTACTGTATTGCTGTAAACACATAAGTTTTTATCACGAACATAGAAAGTTATAACCTGATCTGATCCGTTATCGTGAACTGTTAATGTTTTAATTAATGCATCATACGACGTTCCATTAAAACTATATTCGTAAGGGGCTGTTCCTGTTGTTGGAGGAACAATTGTTACTGTCGTTGACTGTTTTGCATTCGTAGTTGGATTACAAGAGAATGGAGCAGCACTAGCAGTTGTTGTTAAAGCAGATGGCTCTAAAATTGTAACATCTACCTGCGCAGGACATTCTTTACCGTCTTTTACATAGAAAGTATGTAATCCTGGTGTTAATCCATTGAATGTATCAACAATTGAATATGTAACTCCATCCTTACTATAAGTATAACCACTTCCAGAACCTCCAGATCCTTTTAATTTCACTGAACCGTTATTTGCTCCAAAACAAGTAATATTTACCTGATTTACAGCAGCAACAGTTGGGTTGCTAATGGCCATAACAGTAGCAGATGCTTCTATTTTACAAGCAGGACTATTTGAGTCTGTAATTTCAAACTTGTAAACTCCTGCCGCTGGAGCATCAAATACAAACTGATTTCCTGATACAGGATTGCTTGCACCATAACCAGAACCTGAATCAACTTTATAAGTATAAGTTGATTTTCCACCAGTGATATCAACCGTAATCTGAGCTTTTGGTGACAATGTACAATCTAATGGTTTTGTCACTTTTGCAAGTGCAGTCAATTGTGGGTAAACCATAATTGCTGCTGCCTGAGCAGTACATCCGTTGGCATCTTTTACCCAAACAATATAAGGAGTAGCACGTGCAGCAACATCAAAAGTATTAAGCGTTCCAAACGCTCCATTTACTCCGTTTATTCCATACTTCAATGGAGCAACTCCATTCAAACCTGTAGCAGTAATTCTGAAATTGCTACCAGAAGCTGTACATTGATTGTCTAAAGTAGCCGTAACAGTAGGTGTTGGATCTGTATCTATTAAAACAGAAACAAAATCTGTACAGCCGTTTGCATCCTGTACGTAAACGTCCCATTCCATTTTTGTTCCGCCGGCAGTGTCAACAGTTAAGATTTCACCTGCTGCGAAAGTTGTAGGAGCTGTAGCATTATGTTCTACAACTGCATATTTATAAGTAGCCGTTCCACCAGCACCAGCTGCCGTAATGGTTGCAACATCATCATTACAGTTTATTTTGGTAGCCAAAGCTGTAACATCTACATTATTTGCAGGTTCTGCAATAACAATAGTTGCACTCCTGAAACATCCTGTTGCATTGTCTGTTACTTGTACTGTGTAAGAGCCAACTGCTACATTATTTAATGATAACGTATTATTTGATTTTGTAAGCGTGCCAGATCCTAAGTTTCCGGCTGTCAATAAAAATGTATAATCTCCAACTGTTGCAATATTCGAAACAGTATATGTTCCGTTTCCTGTTGAAGTTCCTTTACATTTTACATCATTATTAGTAATACCATTAATAGCAATATTAGTAACTGCTTTAATAGTAATTGATTCTGTATCAAAACAACCATTTGCATCGGTAACCTTGAAGAAGTAATCTCCAGGAGTTAAGTTGGCAAATGAATTCGATGTTTGTTTTCCTCTGATAATTGGGGAAGGAGCAATTGTTTCATATTGCAAAGCACCAACTCCTGTTCCTGTTGTTACATTCACAACCGCAGTACTAGTTGTAGCTAAACATGTAACTACACTTGGTTGTACAGAAGTGATTGCTGGAGGATTTAATTTTGATAAAATAACTGAGTCAGAAAAAACACAAAGGTTTTTATCTCTAACAGAAAAATTAATTGTCTGATCTGTTCCGTTATCGCTTACAACTAAAGTTCTTACAGTAGTACTATATCCTCCTCCATTAAAACTATATTCATAAGGACCTGTTCCAGTTGTTGGAACAGCAATTGTTACTGTAGTAGATTGTTTTACATTGCTTGTATTACAAGTAAATGCCGGAGCACTTGCTGTAGCAACCAATTTCGTTGGTTGTGTAATAGTAACAATAATACTTCCTGTACAGCCTTTACTGTCTTTTACATAAAAAGTATGATCTCCTGCAGCTAATCCTGAGAAAGTATCTACATTCGAAAATCCGCTTGCTGCATTATTGCTATAAGTAAATCCGCCTGAACCACCGTGTCCAATAAGTTTTACTGAACCGTCTGATCCTCCATTACATTTCACGTTTGCCTGCGTAACTATCGTAACGGTTGGGTTAGAAATTGAAAGAATTGTAGTGCTTTCTACAAATGAACAATTGTTGTCATCTGTAATTTTTATTAAAAATGTTCCCGCTGTTGAAGTTGTGTAAACATTCGTTGCCATTGGGCCGTATGTAGTTCCTCCATTAGATGAAACTTCATATTTATATGGTGTTTTTCCGCCACTGGCAGTAATTGTAATTGTTGCATCTTTTGTTGGCGAACAATCAAGCTCTTTTACAACTTTAGTCGCAGTTAATTGCGAATAAACGGTAATTGGTGTAGCTGAAGCTGTACATAAGTTAGCATCTCTTACCCAAACTGTATAAGGAGTTGCACTTGCTGCAACATCAAATACATTATTTGTTGAAAATGCTCCATTAACTCCATTAATTCCATATTCTAATGTTCCAGTACCTCCAGTACCAGTTGCTGTAATTCTGAATTTATTTCCAGAACCTGTACATTGATTATCTAAAGTTGCCGTAACTGATGGTACCTGATCTTTTATAATATTTACATTAACAAAATCAGTACATCCGTTAGCATCCTTAACATACACATCCCAGCTCAATTTTGTACCATTAGCGGTATTAACTGATAATTTAGGATCAGCGTCAAAAACTGTAGGAGCTGTTGCATTGTGTTCAACAACTGCATAAGTATAGCTCGGTGTTCCATCCTTACCTTCTGCTGTAATAAATACTGTGTACTTATTACAGTTTACGTTTGGAGCCGTTGCAGTAACATCTAACGGGTTAGCTGGTTGCGATAAAGTAACAGAATATACTGCCTCACAGTTTGTTGTTCTGTCTTTAGCTGTAATGGTATAAGTACCTGCTGCTAAAGCCGCGCTAACCGTAACAGTAGTATTTGTTGAAACTATATTATTTCCGCTTTGAATAGAATTGTTTAAAGCATCTCTAACAACATAATCATATCTGCTTTTTACTCCGGTAACTGTAAATTGAATTTTTCCTGTACCTCCATAACATTTGATAGTAGTAACTACCGACCCTCCAGCTACAATATCCGGAGCTCCTTTTACTGTATAAGGTTGGGTAACAAAACAACCTGTTTTTTCATCTGTTGCCTGAAATGTATAAAGTCCGGGTGTTAATGATTTAAACTCTCCATCGGCATTAGTTGCAGTATTATAACCAGCAGGGCCAGAAATAATTTGGTAACGAATTGGTGCCGAAACTCCATTCTTTATAGCTGCAATATTAACATGACCCCCCGGAGGAGTTGTAGAACAATCGTAACCATTATCAGTAATTGTAATACCGCCCATTTGCTTTAAAGCTAAAACTTCAATAGAAAATGGTCCAGCCTCGCATCCGTTTGCGTCTTTAACATAAGCAGTTATAGTTCCACCAGTACTTGTAGGGAAAGTGTTTGTTGTTGTATAATTTGTATTACCATTAAAGCTGTAAGTATAATCAGCTTTTCCGCCTTTACCTTCAATTGTAACTACTGCAGGAACAACTCCTGTAGTACCACATGTTATTTCTGTTGCAGAAATAGTACCGTCAACAGCTGTTGGTTGTGTCAAAGTAATGGACCCTATATCTGATGTACAGCCATTAGTATCTTTTACTTGATATGAATAAGGAATACCCGCTTTTAATCCCGTATATTTTACAGTATTTGTAAATAAACTGTTGTTGAAGCTATAGGTATAACTTAAAGAACCACCTGAGGCAGTTAAAGTAACTTCTCCAGTTGATGCATTATAACAAGCAACTTGAACTGGTGTTGCTATTACAGTTGGTTTTGTGATTGAATTAACTGTTGCAGTAACTTCAGCTTTACATGCTGTAGGACTATTAGAATCTGAAATTTCGAAAGTATAAATTCCGGCAGCCGGAGCTGTATAATTAAATGTTGTTCCTGTAACCGGTACAATTGGACCGTAAAGATTAGAGCCCTCTTTAACTCTATAGGTAAATGTTGTTTTACCACCTTCAATATCAACCTTAATAGTTGCTCCTACGGTGTCACAATCTAGCGTTTTAGTTACTTTCGCCTTCCCTGTTAATTCTTCTGCAACTATAATATTAGAAACTGTTGCTTTACAACCATTACTATCTGTTACTACTACTGTATGTGTTCCAACACCAACATTTGCAAAAGTATTAGATCCAACACCCGGAGCACCATCTAAACTATAAGATAATGTTCCTGTTCCTGAGGCAGTAACAACAATCGTTGCTTTATCTGAATTAAAACATAAATCTGATGTATCAGCTAAACTTGCTGTAGGCGGTATCGGATCATCTACTACTACAACAGTAGAAGCCCCTGATGGACAACCATTAATATCTTGCGCAACAACAGTATAACTTCCTTTTAGTATGTTTGGAAATGTTGCTAAATCCTGAAATGCAACTAAAACTGCTACACCATCAGCTCCTCTAAGTTCATATTTATATGGCCCTGTTCCTCCATCAGCAACTGCCGTAATTGTTGCTTTTAAAGTACAAGTCAATGGTGCTGTAACCGATGCAGTAACTGTTACAGGAGTTCCCGAACCAATTGTTTTACGGAATGATTTAGTACAAGTTCCTGTAGCATCACTACGTACATCAACAGTATAGGTACCTGCAATTAGTCCACCTTCAGTTACAGGTGATACCGTTGACGTTTTCCATGTTCCACCATTGATAGAATATTGGAAACCATTTGTAGTATCGAAATTTTGAGCCGTGATTTTAATTGCTCCTGTATTACCTCCACTACAAGCAACATTTTGAATTTCTGGTTCTAAAACATTAAATGCTTTATTACTATCAATAATAATATCGATTTTTTTCTCAGATAAACATGATTTAGGCATTTGATATACTAAAATATCATCAATAGCTAAATCGTTACCATCTTCTCTATCACTATTGGATCTAATTACAAACTCTAGCGACGTATTATTACCCGGATTAATAGATAATTTATCTAAGAAATTCCAGCTTTCATTTTGAAGAATATCAGCTGTATTTACAGATGCTCCTGGAATTAAAACTCCATTTTTATGTAATTCAACCGTTAAGTTTGGTTTTATTTTTTGATTTGCCTGAAGCAATAAGTTTAAAGCGTAAAATTGAACTTTAATATCTTGATTAGGAATAATATCATAAATTGTCTTTCTATATAAAATTCCACCTTCTCCAGCTGTTTTTCCAATGTTTACGGCTAAATATCTACCATCAATAGATCCTGGATTGGTGTGATCCTTAGGGATAACCCATCCAAAATCATTTCTATGATCTTCAAGAATTCCTTTTGTAACAACATATTCTCCGTCATTTAAAAGATAATCATGCCATAATCCCGCACCACATTCTGTAACATAATCTTGCTTTTCCCAGCAGTAATTAACATTAATACCTGGTGATTTTGCATCAACTCCATTTCCAAAATCTTCTTTTAGTAAGTTACTATATGTTGTAGCACCTACAAGTTTGTATTTTATAGATATTACATGTGTTCCTGTACGAACATTATTAAATACATTACTAGTAATAGGCGTATTTGCTGTACCATCAATATAATACTCGTATGTATAATTTGCTCCTCCTGTATTGTTAACTACTACAGTTGCTATTCCAGTACCATCACAATTGTAAACAATTTTAGGATCAGGTTCAATACTAGGGTCTGCTGGTTTAGGATCTAAAACAATACCTGACATTGCATAAATACAACCCGCATTATCCTTAACATATACAGTATATGTTCCAGGATTAACTAAGGCTTCGTTTATTGGTGACCAAGTTTTTTGATCATCAAAACTATAAGTATAACCGGGTGTTCCGCCCTCAACATTTGTAATTCTAATTTTTCCTTGATGCTCAAATCCAGCTGGTCCACAACCTGCTAATTCAGATACACCTGCCGAAGCTGTTAAAGCAGCATCAGGTCCGTCAATAGTAACGTTTACAGCAGGATCAAGACACTCAACACCGTTATAAGTGTACTTAACTACTATAGAATAATTACCAACTGCCAAATTTGTAATTGGAGCAATTGAACTAAAACCTCCTCCATTTACACTATATGAAACTGCATAACCAGAATCTCCAGGAGTAATATCTACATTAATTACGCCACTATTAGATCCATAACAATTAATATTATCTGCTTTGAATGTTACTTTTGGTTTTGGTAACTCAGTAACTTTTACCGGTAGTACATTTACTGTACATCCATTAGCATCTACAACCACTATATTATATTCGCCACTGGCAGGCAAAGGTCTTGTTACAGGAATTTTAGGATCTGTAACAAAGTTTGTACTACCATTTACATAATATAAATAATATGGTGGTGGGCCTGGTCTTGGAGTTCCACCTGTAACAGAAACTGTAATTTCACCATCACTACATGCTGTAGGTGTTTTAGTAATATTAGCAACAGCCGTTAAACGATAGTCATAAACTTCAATCTCTTTAATAACACTACATCCATTATTTGCTGTAGACATAAGAACCTCATAAACTCCCGGATCAACACCATTGAAGGTGATAATATTATTATTTATTAAACCTGAGTTTTGAATTTCGACAGTACTACCTTTCTTTCTTAGAATAAAATTGTATTGTCCCGGCACATTATTAATAGTTGCCTTAATAGTTCCCTGTTCGCCATTACAAAGTGGATGTGTTGCCTCAAGATCTGTTGTAAAATCAAGCTGCTCTACGTTTACATCTATTTTAAATATACAAGCAGAAACTTGTCCAACTTCTAATACTGTCTGTTTTATTTGTACTGTATAAGATCCTTTAGCAACATCATTAAAAATGTTTGATGGCTGATAGTTTGTTCCGTCCAAACTGTAAACATATCCAGTATTTGGTAATGGATTTGTAACCGTAATCGATCCTTTTGTATTACAAACAATATCTTGTTTCTTAACAGTAGGATCAAGTAAGTTTTGATAAACATTAAAATAATGCGTAGCAACACATGTATTATTCCCGTAATTAATTACAAGTCTAAATACACCAGCTCTGTCTGCTGTAAATGTTGGCCCGTTTTCAACTGTAGTCCAGTTTGTAGCTCCTTCATAAGGACAGCTATCAGGATTAGTTGATGGAGTTACATCTTTTGTTTCTTGCCAGGTAATACTTGTGGCTCCCGTAATCTGAGTATCTATAAATCTCTTATCGTTTAGACCACACAAGAATATTTTAGGGAACGGTTTGTTATCTCTAACGCAACCATAAGCTAATCCAGTTGCAGGATCAATATTGTCTCCTTTAATTGGATTCTTATTAGCGCTTGCCAGATAATCAATAACTACAAATTTCTGTTGGATATCTTCACAATTTGCCGCACCGCTATTATTAACAGTGTAGGTTCCTGGTTTATCGATGGTAACTTGTCGATTGTTACCTCCAAAAATAACACCATTTGGATCTCTCCATACATAGGTTGAATAACCATTTGCTGCTGTTAAAACTGCTGTACCGCATAAAGAAACATCTCTACTAAATAAGCACTCATCTATACCAACCAAGAAGTTTGTAGATGTAGGTTCTCCCACATTACATGAAGATATAGTAGAATAACTACCTTCTCCAAAACCTCCAGGTGTAGTATTTTTGTCTCCATAATATTTAGAAACAGCTGTATTCTTAATTTCATTAGAACATGCATCGATTAACTCGTTACAATCGTCTACAACTTTAACCTTAAATTTAAGGGTAAACTCTGCTCCTTTTGCAATAACTAACTCATCAGGAATAGAAAACACAAGTGTTCTTGTTGCAGCAGTATACGTAGCAGTAATTCTTGTGTCCATTACTAAGATATCGCTAATCCCATTAAAAATTACATTGTTAGGAATAACGTCTGTAATTGTAAAATTCTTGGCATTATCGTTACCTTCATTTTTAAACTTAATCTCATACCTAAGTTCCTGATTAAGTGTTACTGGCTGAGAACCAATATTTACATCTTTATCACTAAGAACATTCTTTTTAAGTACAATTTTCGGCGCAATAATCTCTACCGACAATGCATTAAAAAACATAAAATACGAATCCTGAGAGGTATTTATTCTAAGCGTTGCACTAGTTTCATCATTTTGAATGACACTATTTTGTACCCCGCCAACACTATTATCAAGAGTTACCACACCAGCATCATACCCTAATGTATTTTTACTACTTGGAGTACGACCTGCCAAAATAACATCACCATCTGTTATGGTACTATTAAAAAAGTTAGGTTTGGGAGGAGTACCCGCTGTAATAGGTCTTACTAATGAAGAAATTGCACCCCATACACTTGACGCTTTTCCACCAATTATTTGAAGACCGTCTCCTTCTAATTTATTATCTCCTTCTAATGCACTAAATGCTAATTTTACATTTACATTTCCAAAAGGATTTGTTCTAAATCCAGAAATAGGTATATCTAATGGTGGATCACTACTTCTAATAATACTAAAACCATCAAAGCTAGTAATATATTTACTAGGCAATAATGGATCTTTATAAATTACAAAAATTGACCAACCTGCTGAATTACCACCAGGCGAAAATTTACCTTCAGAACACATCACATCGGCTATGGTATAGACACCTTCTTTTGCAGCTTTAACATCATCTGTAATATCTACAAAACAAGCATAAGGCAATGAACCATAAGCGCTATTGACACCTGTACCGCCTTCATCCCAAAGTATACTTCCGGTAAGAGCCTTATAAGTTGTTGCTGTTGGTGTTTTTAATCTTACATGATTGATTTTGCTTCTATCCGTACCCTGATAGGTTCCCGACCAGTATAAAGCAGCATAAACAATTTCAAAACAAGTTTTACTTGCATCCGGAATTTTTAATGTTGCGGAACTTGAGTTAAAAGAAGTCTCGCTGTCAATATCAATATATTTCATATCGAAATTGTCATTTACCTCACTTCCACTTCCTTGATCATCATAATTGACATTAGGACGTTCTCTTCTTCCGCCATCTCTATTTAAGCTATTGTTTCCAATAACTAAAATATCTCCATTCAAACTGGTTGTGTATCTGGTAGTAAAGCCTTTTCTTAACTGGGCATGAGAAGAAAAACTTAGCAATAAAAATACAACTGCAATTAACGTTTTTAAAATAGTAGGTTTTTTCATGGTCTTCTTTTGTTTTTGGCTTTTATTTTATTCCTCAAGGGGCATCAAAAAATAAATTACAGCACTCTTAAACATTTATAATAATGAACCTTCTTAACTCACAAAGAAGGCTAAACTTTAAAATCTAATTTGTATTAATTCTCAACTTTTACAATAGCCATTTTTCCATTATATGGTTTGTTTCCTTTTGCTTCTAATGCCTTAGTCGCTTCTGGTAAACCGTCAAATTTTTCATAGTAGATATAATATTTACTTGTTGCTATATTGTAAAAGAAGTTAACATCTGAACGTCCGGCAGCAACTGCTTTTGTTAGGAATTCGTCTCTTTTTTCAACACTACTATGAACCGCAATAATCATATAATAACCGTTTTCAGAGTTTTTGATATTCTTGATGATCTGCATATTTGACTGATCCTCACCAAAATCAAAATCGCTTGCCGTTAATGGTGTACTACTTACTTTAGTAGTTTCCTTTATACGTTTAAGGGCAGCAATATCCTGATTATATCTTCCTTCATCATTTTCATAAGCTGCACGCTTAATTCTACGTTTTTTCTCGATCTCAGTTTCAGCCTTAATACGCTCTAAATTTGCAAGTAATGCAGCGCTATCTTGTTCCATTTGTAATTGAGCCGCTTTTAATTGGTTTATCTTTTCAAGATAAGCTTTGTTTAAAGCATCATTTTTATTTGGAACTTTTCTTAATCTTTGGTTATATAAATTGGTAAGCTTTATAAGTTCTTCTTTTGATGTTCTGTTTGCATCAGCAAGCTGTACTTTGAAAGCCTCTAACTGACTATTTTCTGCAGCAACACTCTTAAACGGTTTAGGTTCTCTGTAGATTCCTTTTTCACTTAAATCATTTTCTTCTCTAAGATCATCCAGGTCTTTTTGCTTTTTGGCCACTGTTGTTGTAAACTGTGCATAAAGCTCTTTTTGTGATGTAATTGCTGCATCTATGGCTTTTGATAAAGCCTCGATTTCTTTTGCCGAATCATCTTTTGGAGCTGACGCTGCTGCTGCTGCTGCTGCATCTGCTGCTAACTTAGCTTTCAATTCTGCTTCTTCCGCCAGTCTGGCTTGTAATGCTTCCGCATCAGCTTTAGCTTTAGCGTCGGCAGCTAATTTTAACTGAAGAGCGTCTGCATCGGCTTTGGCTTTTTCTTCTGCCTCAAGTTTAGCTCTCACAGCATCTTCCTCAGCTTTCGCTTTGGCATCAGCTGCTTGTTTTATTTTTAATGCTTCTGCATCCGCTTTGGCTTTTGCATCAGCAGCAAGTTTTGCTTGTAGTGCTACTGCATCCGCTTTTGCTTTTTCATCTGCTGCTAATTTCGCTAAACGAGCCTCTTCTGCTTCTTGTAATTGTTTTGCTTCGGCATCAGCTTTGGCTTTTGCTGTTGCTTCAGCATCTGCTTTTACTTTAGCGTCAGCAAGTAACTTAGCTTGTAAAGCCTCCATATCAGCTTTTGCTTTAGCATCAGCAGCAAGTTTTGCTTGTAATGCCTCTGCATCTGCTTTTGCCTTAGCGTCAGCAGCTAATTTTTCCTGACGAGCTGCTTCTTCTACTTTAGCTTTTTCTTCAGCCGCTTGTTGTACCCTAAGAGCTTCAGCATCTGCTTTAGCTTTCGCATCGGCAGCTAATTTTGCCTGAAGTGCCTCTGCATCCGCTTTCGCTTTAGCATCTGCAGCTAATTTCGCTTGCAATGCTTCTGCATCAGCTTTAGCTTTAGCATCAGCAGCTAATTTTGCTAAACGTGCCTCTTCTGCTTCTTGTAATTGTTTTGCTTCAGCTTCAGCTTTTGCTTTGGCAGTAGCTTCAGCATCGGCTTTAACTCTTGCATCAGCAATTAATTTTGCCTGCAATGCTTCCATATCCGCTTTAGCTTTGGCATCAGCAGCTAACTTCGCTTGCAATGCTTCTGCATCGGCTTTAGCTTTTGCATCAGCAGCTAGTTTCGCTTGTAATGCTTCTGCATCTGCTTTGGCTTTTGCATCAGCAGCTAATTTTGCTTGTAATGCTTCTGCATCTGCTTTGGCTTTTGCATCAGCAGCTAGTTTTGCCTGTAATGCTTCTGCATCTGCTTTGGCTTTTGCATCAGCAGCTAGTTTTGCCTGTAATGCTTCTGCATCTGCTTTGGCTTTTGCATCAGCAACTAGTTTCGCTTGTAATGCTTCTGCATCAGCTTTAGCTTTGGCATCAGCAACAAGTTTTGCTTGTAGTGCTTCTGCATCTGCTTTAGTTTTTGCTTCGGCAGCTAATTTTGCTTGTAATGCTTCTGCATCCGCTTTGGCTTTTGCATCAGCAGCTAGTTTTATTTTCAATGCTTCAGCATCAGCTTTAGCTTTTGCTTCGGCGGCAATTAATGCTTGTCTTGCTTCTGCATCTGCTTTGGCTTTTGCATCAGCAGCTAATTTTTCTTTTAGTGCAGCGTCTTCAGCAGCTTTTGCTTTTGCATCAGCAGCTAATTTTGCTTTATTCGCAGCATCAATACTTGCTTTCGTTTTAACTTCGGCAGCAGCTTTTGCTTTTGCATCTGCAGTAAGTTTAGCCTGATATGCATCTGAATCAGCTTTGGCTTTTGCATCTGCGGCTAAAATGGATTGAAGATCTGCGGCTTCCGCTTTTGCTTTTACATCCGCTTTTCTTTTCGCTTCTGCAGCATCAGCTTTTGCTTTTGCGTCGGCAGCTAACTTAATCTGTAGTGTTTCAGCATCAGCTTTTGCTTTGTCTGCAGCTAATTGTGCAGCTGTTTTTTGTGGCTCTTGCTTAGCAGCGGCCGCTTTCGCTTTTGCGGCTTCAGCATCGGCTTTTGATTTGTCTGCAGCTAGTTTTAATCTTAATGCTTCAGCATCTGCTTTAGATTTGTCTGCAGCTAATTGTGCCGCTGTTTTTTGTTCTCCAGTTGCTGTTTTACTTGCAGTTAATGCTTGTGCTCTCGCAGCAGCAGCAGCATCTACTTTTGCTTTATTATCTGCAGCTAATTTTATTCTACGTGCTTCAGCATCTGCTCTGGCTTTATCGGCCGCCAATTGAGCTTGTGTCTTTTGTTCTGTTGAAACTGCTTTATTCGCATTTGCTGTTTGTGCTCTCGCAGCAGCTACAGCATCGGCTTTTGCTTTCGAATCAGCAGCTAATTTTAATTTTTGTGCTTCTGCAGCATCGGCCTTAGCCTTATTGTCTGCTAATAATTTTACTCTTGCCGTTTCAGCATCTGCTTTGGCTTTTTCAGCAGCCGCCAATCTTACTTGTTGTGCTTCTGCATCTGCTTTGGCCTTTGCCTCAGCAGCTAATTTTGCTTTTTCTGCCCCATCAACTCGTGTAACTGGTGCAGTCGTTTTTTTGGCCATTACCGGTTTTGATTTTGTAGGATCAATAAGTGAACCTTCATCATCATCACCGTAATAGTAATTTTTACTTTTGAATTTATAAGCTATTACAAATTCATGGGACCCCCCTAAATTCGTAAGATCACCCATTCCTCTTTCGTAGTTATATTCAATAGCAATGCTTGGTGAAATATTTACACCAAGCCCTGCCGATATTCCGTACAATGTATTGTATCCGGCCTGTGCCCAAACTCCCTGTGGAATAGCAATCATGGCAAGCCCAGAAAGAACTGTTTTATCTTTTTTAATTTCTGTTTTTACAATTCCTGAAAATTTACTTCTGTCAAAAAAGCCATAACTATCAAGATATCCCGTATACATAGCATGCAATTCGATCGCCTTTTCCGGATCCTCTTTTACCACACCTGTACCAAAATTGTAAAGAATAAGATTGTTTACCGATAATCCGAAATCAAGCAATGCTGTACCATAATTAATACCTGGATTAACTGTAAGCAATGTATTTGAAGGATAATCTCCGTTTAAGATATTTGGATCATCAGAAACTATTTTTCCTTTATCTAAACCACTCTGATACACTCCTGCATTTAAACCAAATGTTAAGTTGCTGTCTTCCTCTAAAACGATGTTATGAGCAAAATTGACTACTCCGCCAAAAACGGTCATCAGACCATAATTTTGCTGAAATAAGCCAACTGCAAAAGCTTCGTTTTCTCTAAAACGGCCTGAGTAATTAAACAAATAAGTATTTGGCGCATCATCAAATTGAACCCATTGTCTTTTGTTATAAAAACTTACATACGGGTTGGACTCGCGAACAAAACTAAATGTCGGATTGATTAAATATCTATTGAACTTTAATGAATTTCTGATAGGTAATGAAAACGAAACAACTCCATTCTCAGAAGTTTCCTGGGAATAGAGTGAATTTGAAAAACCGTAAAATAAAGTTATGAATAGTAGGATTTTCTTCATATTATTTTATCACAGTTATTGATCCTTTTTTTTCACCTGTGTCTGATTGAATGACATAGTAGTAAACTGGATTTACATTTTTAAAATCTTTAATAAACGAATTGACCTGGGGGTCGTAATTACTTCCAACATCATCATACATAATTTCTCCATTTGAGCTCATAACTATAACCTTAGTGCTGGCTGTCTTATATACATCAGGGATGTTCCAGTATGGATAACTTCCACTTAAGCTTACTATATTAGGAATTACAGTTGTCGGAGGGGCTGGTCCGGTAACTTTAAAAAGAAATTCCTTTGTGTCAATACACCCTGAAGCCTGCGAAATTTTAACTTTATAATTACCTACTGCGGCTACCAAATAGTTATTTGATGTTGCACCTGCAATACTATTATCATTTAAAAACCATTCATAAGTTGGAGTAGTTGCATCTGTTGTAACACTAACATTTAAAGTCTCTCCTTCTTTAAGTTCAACTGTATCGGCAACATCAATACTGGCAGTAAAACTATTACTGGTAAGATTGATAGATCCTGAAGCTTTACAACCACCAAAATCAACTTCTACAGAATATGTACCTGATTCATTAGTTGTATAAGTACGAGTACTAACTCCATTAATAATTACACCATCTTTCCTCCATACATAACTATTTCCAGAAGTAGCCGTTAAGACTGTTCCTGATCCATTAGCACAAAATGGGTTTCCTAAACTTGAATCAACTGTAACTGAAGAACCAGAAGCAGAAGTAGAAACAGTAACACGATTTGAATACGATTCAGAAGTACAAGTTCCGTAATTTGTTTCAACGTAATAAACACCCTCAGCAGTAACACTATAACTTGGTCCCGTAGCTCCTGCCATAAGAGTTGGAGGTGTAGAAACACCATTGTCCTTATACCAGTTATAGGTCAAAAAAGAATACTTTAACGGAGAGTCATTCGGCGGGGTTGTAGAGTCTGGATCGATAGTTAACAAAATACTACCTCCGGAACAAAAGGTTGCTGTTCCGTTAAAATTGTTTATTGTATATTGTCGATCATGTGCTTTGTAATAAATAGGAAAAGCATTCTTTAAAGCAAATGAAACAAATTTACTACTTGAAAAACCAGTTGTTGAAACTCTAAGACTGTATGTGTCAGATCCTGGAAGATCAGAGGGAACTGCAAATTTTATAGTTTTTTGATTAACCGCAGGATCTGAAACTGATATCGTTCTTGCAGTAATAATTGTTGTAAAATTATTAGTTGAAAGCTCTACCACGAAAACAGTTTCTGCTGGAAAACCAGAATACGTAAAAGTTGCATTATACTCCGTTGCATTATCTGCACAAATTCTGTCAAACGATAAAACTTGTGGGTTTATAGCTTTGACCTGTGCATAGGTATTCGTTTTAGTACATAAGATGATACCAAAAAAAAGGAAAAAACGCAATAAAGTTAAAGTAGTTTTTTGAATCATATAGTACGAGTTCTTGCTAAGTCTATATCTTCAAAAAACAGAATATCGATAAATGTTTCAGAAAAGTCATATTTATAGTTTTCGATAATGTCCTTTGCAAGAACAGAATAAAAAGCTGTAATCGATGAATTCTCCTGACAATTTGTAGTAGATTGAGTGTTCGCTTCAGTCGCTATAGAAAGGCTATCCTTGGGGATGGATAGCCCTGCTATTAACTGATTAGAATTATCATCTAATTTACTGATACGTTTATCAGCTATATCATTATTTTGGTTTAAAACAATTGACGCGGTTCTGTCGCATTTTGCAGTAAAAGAAGCTGTTTTGCTAGCCTCTGTGCTTTGTGCATGTAAACTTAACGCAATAGGAGATACCAAAAATATTATATAAATAAAATACTTTTTTATAGTTGGGGCCATTATGTTTTGATCTTTATTTAGTCCGGTATTAGACGATACATAAATTGTGTCTGGGGACTTTATTAATAAAATTTACGCTCTAAAATAAAAATCGAAATCAATTATTTGTTACCGCTAGACGCTGTGATTTTTCCTAATTGTAATCTGAAATCCGGCTTTTTAGGATTGAAAATATCAATGAATGTTTCTTTGTTATCACTTTGTGCCATAACATTGAAAAACACAGGATTTCCGTACCAGCTTTCTAAATCTTCATTGTTAGAATTGTATTCTGTAAAGATGTTTCCATTACATAGGTTAAAATACATTTCTTCAATTTTGATTTTCTTAAGATTAGCATCGTTAATCTCTGTTTTACTGTCTAATAAAACAGCAGGATTAAATCCAGAGATTACGCTTCTTTTCATTTCTAGTGAAGCAGTTTCAGCAACATAAATTGCCTCTTTTACTAAACCAGCCTGAATATCAGCTTTGATGTTCTCACTGTCGTTAAGCATTGTAATATTTGTGGCTACAACTAAAGTTTGTTTTTTAGTAAAATCAGTTTCATTTTTCTTTTCGAATGATTTTACTTCCATGCAACGAGATCCGTCTTTATTACTTGATAAATAAGAAGATCTTACTGCTAATGAGTTATATAAACGACATTGTACACCTTGAGTAAATTTGTAATCGTCGTTGATTGATTTATAAGAAACTAATTTAGTAGCGTTAAAATCACCTCCAAAGAAAGCGAATGAGTCACCACCAGAATAGCTAACCATTACGTTTTCAACAACTGTTTTGCTTCCAACACCCGCAAGAGTTAAACCATTGAAAGTATCAGCTCCTTTTACTTTTTTTCCAGCAAATTCAATTCTCACAAATCTTAAAATTCCTGAGTTTCCAGCAACATTGTCACCACCATAAGTAGTAAGCGTTGGATCAAGATCTAAGTTATAAGAACCTACATTTCCAAATTTGTTGATTGGAGCATCACCAAGAATTACAACTCCACCCCAGTCTCCAGCTTTTTTCTGGCTGCGGTTTGATGTAAATACGATTGGATCAGTTTCTAAACCGTCTGCAATAATTTGCGCACCTTTTGTAACTACCAATGTTCCTTTTGTTTCGAAATCACCAATAATTAAAGTTCCAGGCTCGATTGTTAAAACAGCATTGTTTGTAACATAAACGTTTCCTTGCAAAACATAAATATTCCTCTTCAGCAATTTAGTATTAACAGAAATGTTTCCTGCTAAAATTTGGTTTGCTTCTCCATACTCTACTTTGTTAGGCTTAAATTCGGTCCAGTTGTTCAACCAATTAGTGTAGCCCATAATTCCTTTCTCTTGTTGAGCACTCATTGCAGTAACTGTCAAAAGCACGCAGATCATTTGAGTAATTTTTTTCATGATAGGGGGTATTACGGTTAATAATAAATTTGGGTATGCGTAAATGATAAAAACTCATCTCTGGTTTTCTGATCTTATTCAGAACACATCGAGAACGAGTTATTGTTTTTATCTCTTTCAAAATTTAACGTTATGAAAATCTAGCTCATTTACGTAAAGACTTTGAAAAAGGTTTTAAAAAATATTTTTTTATTACATCTCGTTCAAATCGTTGAATTCGTGCAATGATTTCAATGTGCTTTCGTAAAATAAAATAGCAGCGATCAGATTCCCTTTGTCTGAATAAGGCATCATTTTTCTCTGAAATTCTACTGTTGTATCTAAGAATGTTGTTGTTCCGATAGCTTGGTTATCCAACACTTTTTTGTGTTCAGAATCGTCTGGAATACCTAAATCTGCCATCGTAACACCTGGTTTGGTAACCAAAGCAATGTAAGGGAGAGTTTTTACTAAAACTTTAATACGCTCAATGTATAATTCCAAAAGCTCACCTTTTTGCATACCACTCAATTCTTTTTGGTCATGGTATTTACGAATAAGAGCCGTTGTACTAATTATACTTCTCGGAGCATTTTTTGCCTGTGCTGAAATAGCTCCGGTTGTCAATAAAAAAAGTGCACTAAATAAAATAATTTTCCCTTTCATAGATTCTTATTTATAGTTGTTATTGATGAAAACAAAAATATATAAATTAACTTAAATTGCAACTTTATTGATTTCTTTTTTCAAAAAAAATCCTTAAAAAAAACTTAAAATTCAGTCTTATGTCGAGAAAATGTGCGTTTTAACGAGCTTTTTGTTAAAAACGTTAAAGCCAAAACTGTAAGATATTACACATGACAATTCTTGGTTTTTACAAAATTATAGCCAAAAAAAAACCATAATTATCAATTTTTAAAAAAAACTATTAACAAAATATTCTTAATATCTCTCTCAATTAATCCCTTTATTAACAAAAGCTGAGATCAAAAACAAAAAAAATTAAGTTAAAAACCTTTCATAAAAAGCAGAAATAAAAAGTAGCCTTATAAACTTTTTCCCGAAAATTTTTGACTACATCATTTTCTTATATCTTTGCTTCATGCAATTTTCACAAATTTTAGGTCAGGATTACATCAAAAGTCACTTGATAAAAAGTGCTGCTTCAGGACGAATTCCGCATGCACAATTATTCATTGGACCAGAAGGAAGTGGTACATTATCTACCGCCATTGCTTACGCGCAGTATATTTTATGCAACAACACCGGAAACGAAAACGGAAACGAAAACGGAAACGATTCCTGCAATCTGAAGTTTCAAAACATTTCACATCCCGATTTGCATTTTATATATCCGACAGTTACTACAGAAGATGTAAAAACAAAACCAAAGAGCTTAGATTTTATTCAGGACTGGCGAACTTTTATTCAGGAAATGCCTTATGGAGGTTTATTTGACTGGTATAAAATGCTTGGCGTTCAAAACAAACAAGGAGAAATTCGTGTTGAAGATGCTCAGGAAGTTTTAAAATCACTTTCGTTAAAATCATACGAAGGCGGTTATAAAATTATGATTATCTGGATGGCCGATAAAATGAATATCGCCGCTTCAAATAAATTATTAAAACTCTTAGAAGAACCATCAGATAAAACCATTTTTATTCTGATTTCTGAAAATGAAGAAGATATTATACAAACCATTCGATCTCGTTGTCAGGTAATTCACTTTAATGGTTTACCAGAAAGAGTAATTGCTGAAGCATTAGTTTCTCAGGAAAATATCGATGCAAATCTGGCAAAAAAAATTGCACATCAGGCACAGGGAAATTTCAACAAGGCAGTTTCCTTATTAAAAGAAGATGATTCGGAATATCCTTTTGAGCAATGGTTTGTCAATTGGGTTCGTGCCGCATTTAGGGCAAAAGGAAATGCCGCTGCCATTCAGGACTTAATTACCTGGAGTGAAGAAATTGCAGGGCTTGGACGCGAAAGCCAGAAAAAATTCATTCAGTTTTGTATTGAAATGTTCAGACAGGCGCTTTTGTTAAATTATGAAGCTCCTAGTTTAGTTTACATTGAACCAAGAGTCGACAAGTTTAAACTCGAAAATTTTGCTCCTTTTGTAAACGGGAATAACATTCATGATATTTTCAAAGAACTTTCAGATGCCATGTATCACATTGAAAGAAACGGAAATGCAAAAATAATTTTAACTGATTTATCTATAAAACTGACTCGTTTAATTCATAAAAAATAATTTTCAAATGAATAATGTTGCCTCAATTTTACTGTTAGCTTTTTTGGCCTTAACTTTTTTACAATCAGGCTACGAAAAAATTTTTTACTGGAAAGATAATGTAGAATGGCTCAAAGGGCATTTTGCCAAAACTCCATTAAAAAACCAAGTGCCACTTGCGTTAGCACATCTTTTAGTTTTAGAATTAATTTCCGGAGTTTTATGTGTTGTCGGCGCCATACAATTATTAACAAATAGTGGTCGTGAATTTGGTTTTTATGGCGCTATTTTTTCATGCATTTCTTTATTAATGATGCTTTTCGGACAACGATTGGCTAAAGATTATGATGGCGCAAGAACCATTGTAATATATTTTATTCCAGCCGTTATGGCTGTTTATTGGTTGAATTAATCAGCCGCTTTATTTTAAATTTTACATTATAAAAAATGAATCCAAAACATCCTTCAGAATCGCTGACTATATTAACTGATTTAGTTTTACCGAGCGAAACAAATCCTTTAAACAACCTTTTTGGTGGTGAATTATTAGCCCGTATGGATCGCGCCGCCAGTATTGCTGCCCGTAGACATTCACGCCGAATTGTAGTAACAGCATCTGTAAATCACGTTGCTTTTAACAGAGCCATTCCCCTTGGAGCCGTAGTCACAATAGAAGCAAAGGTTTCCAGATCTTTTAAAAGTTCTATGGAAGTTTTTATTGATGTTTGGGTAGAAGACCGTGAATCCGGAAGCAGAACCAAAGCTAACGAAGCAATTTATACTTTTGTTGCAGTAGATGATAGCGGAAGACCAGTAGAAGTTCCTGCAATTATACCGCAAACCGACTTAGAAATTCAGCGTTTTGAAGCTGCTTTACGTCGTAAACAATTGAGTTTACTGCTTGCCGGAAAAATAAAACCAGCCGAAGCTACAGAATTAAAAGCGCTATTTTTATAGTGCATTTTGATACAATTTGGAACAATGAAACTTCAAAAAAAAGAAGTATTTTTACAAAATTACAAGCCTGATACAAATCTAAGTCAGTACGATATTTAATTTCTGATTTGTTTTGAGAATGAAAGAATTATAAAAATTTAGATGAAAGAAAAAGAAAAAAAAGAGATGAGTTCAGAGAAAGATGCCAAATTAAAAGCGTTACAACTTACGCTTGACAAACTAGATAAGACTTACGGAAAAGGTACCGTAATGAAAATGGGCGATAAAGCCATTGTAGAAGTTGAAACTATTTCTTCAGGTTCTCTTGGTGTAGATTTAGCGCTTGGAGTAAACGGTTATCCAAAAGGAAGAATTATCGAAATATACGGACCGGAATCTTCTGGTAAAACAACTTTAACTTTACACGCAATTGCCGAAGCTCAAAAAGCTGGTGGAATAGCTGCTTTTATAGATGCAGAACACGCTTTTGACAGAAATTATGCTGAAAAATTAGGCGTTGATATCGAAAACTTAATCATTTCTCAACCAGACAATGGGGAACAAGCATTGGAAATTGCTGAAAACTTAATTCGTTCAGGAGCAATTGATATTGTGGTTATTGACTCGGTTGCTGCCTTGACTCCAAAAAGTGAAATCGAAGGTGAAATGGGAGATTCTAAAATGGGTCTTCATGCACGTTTGATGTCTCAGGCTTTGAGAAAATTAACGGGAACAATCAGTAAAACAAACTGTACTGTTTTCTTCATCAACCAGTTGAGAGAGAAAATTGGTGTTATGTTTGGAAATCCTGAAACTACAACGGGTGGTAATGCCTTAAAATTCTACGCTTCTGTACGTTTAGATATTCGTCGTTCTTCTCAAATTAAAGATGGAGAAAACGTAATTGGAAACAGAACTAAAGTAAAAGTGGTTAAAAACAAAGTAGCTCCGCCTTTTAAAACTGCCGAATTCGACATTATGTATGGAGAAGGTGTTTCTAAAACAGGAGAAATTCTTGACTTGGCTGTTGAATTTGATATCGTTAAAAAAGCAGGATCCTGGTTCAGTTATGGCGATACTAAATTAGGTCAGGGTCGTGATGCTGTAAAAGCTTTAATTAAAGACAATCCGGAATTGGCTGATGAATTAGAAGCTAAAATTAAAGCACATATCAAAGAATTAGCAAACGCATAATTCATATATAAGTCACCTTAAAACAAGACTTTACATTCTAACCCGACAAGACTTAAAACTTGTCGGGTTTTTTATTTTAAAAAAAAATTAAAATATGACGCAACCTTTTAAAACTAATTCATCTTATAAAGAGACATAAGAGTTTGGTACTTAATAGGTACCCAATTTGAAGGTTTTTAGAATAAATTTGGTTGATTTGTTTTAAATAAAAATCCGTTGGCTTGTTTGGTGCTGACGGGTTTTTATTCTTTTAACAAAAATGATTTCATTTCGACGCAACCTTTTTCATTTTTCACTATCTGTAATATTGTAACATTAACTTGAGTTGTAACTAAAACTCTTTATTATCAACCTTAAGATTTTTTTATTATGAAAGAGAAACTAGAAGTGTTGTTGAATAAAAACCGTAAAAAAACCAGGCTAAAATTTAAAAAAGTATTACGATTTATTTCAGAAAAAATTATCCACAGATAAGTTTTTGAATATAAAATGGGGGGTTTTAATTCAAAAGAAAAGCCGACTAATTATTACAATTAGTCGGCTTTTAAATTATTCTTTAATTTTTTACTTTTTGAAACTCGAGTAAACCTTTGTAGATGACTTGTCTCACTTTATCCCGAAGTTCTTTCCTGCTTTCTCCGGTTAATCCTTTAGTTTCTATAAAAGGTAATATTTTTACACGCATTTTTCCAGGGCTACCACTTAAAAAAGTATAGGAGAATCTTTCCTTGTTGTCCGGATAAACAATCGGAACAATGGGAATTTGATGATCAATCGCTAAACGAAAAGCGCCGTCTTTAAATTCATCCAATAAAATACTTTCATCGTTTGGAACTCCTCCTTCCGGAAAAATACAAATACTAAGTCCTTGATTAAGTCTGCTTTGTGCCCTTTTAAAAACTTCATTCTTACTTCTTGAAGAATTTCTATCAACCAAAATACAAGTTCTTTTATAGAAAAATCCAAATAACGGAATCTTAACCAGCTCTTTCTTTCCAACAAAAACAAACGGATTTCGCACCACCGCTAATGTCAGCATAATATCTGTCATTGAAGTATGATTCGCGACTATCATATAACTCTTTCCTTTTTCGAGTTTCTGTTGGCGTTCGACTAAGTAATAGAACCCCATCCCAAAAAGGATGAATTTAGCCCAAATGCGGGCCATTTTAAAGAAATAGGGATATCCACTCTCAGATATAATCGAAATCAGCAGAAATGGCAGCATAATCAATATCGGAATGGCCATTACAACGTAAAACCAAATGCGCCACAAAATCCAAAAAACAATCTTAATTCCTTTCATGGTTTCAAATGTAAGAAAAGCGAAACGAATTTTAATAAAGATTTTTTTTAAGCGCGAAATCTATAGTTTTTTAACGCAAAGTGCACTAAGAATTTTCGCAAAGGAAGGAAGTTAAAATAGTATAATAGAATTGCTTTGCAATAAGTTCGGGGAGGATGGATGTACCTGATCCTTTAATTGTTTGCTTATTTAATTAATTAAAATTTAATAAGAAATTAATTATTAAATTTACACATTGTTTAAAAAGACTCACACACAAATGACAGAAAACGAAATATCAAATATTATAATTGGACTCGCAATTGAAATTCACAAAAAACTTGGGCCTGGTTTATTAGAGAATGTGTATAAAGAATGTTTGTTTTATAAAATTACGCAACGCGGACTTCTGGTAGAAAAAGAGAAAGCAATGCCTTTAACTTTTGAAGAAGTTAAACTTGATTGTGGGTACCGAATTGATTTGCTTGTTGAAAACAAATTTCTAATCGAAATAAAAAGCGTACAATCACTTAGCGTTAATCATTTAGCACAAACATTGACTTATTTAAAACTTGGAAATTACAAATTAGGCCTACTCATAAATTTTAGTGAAACACTTTTAAAAAACGGAATCAGAAGAGTTGTAAACAACTTATAAATAAAGCTTTGCGAACTTATTGCAAAGCAATCATTCAAAGTAATTCACCTTCTTTCCTTTGCGAAAATCCTTCGCGCGCTTTGCGTTAAAAAAACTTGCCAAAAACTTTTCTAAAAAATTTGGTAAAATCTTTACGGGCTTTGCGGTTAAAAAAAACATCACGACCTTTGCTTTTTAAAGATCAAGAAAAACTAGAATGGCAAAAATACTAACTGGTGTTCAGAGTACTGGAACGCCACACTTGGGAAATTTATTAGGAGCAATCATACCTGCAATTGAATTATCGAATAATCCTGCAAACGAATCTTATTTGTTTATCGCTGATTTACATTCGATTACACAAATTAAAGACGGCAAAACATTAAGAGAAAATACTTATAGCACCGCAGCGGCATGGCTTGCTTGTGGTTTAAACCCAGATAAAGTTACTTTTTACAGACAATCTGATGTGACTCAAACAGCCGAATTAACCTGGTATTTAAGTTGCTTTTTTCCTTTCCAAAGATTGACTCTGGCACATTCTTTCAAAGATAAATCAGATCGTTTAGACGATGTTAATGCCGGACTTTTTACTTATCCGATGTTAATGGCTGCCGATATTTTATTGTATGATGCTGAATTTGTTCCTGTTGGAAAAGATCAATTACAACATTTAGAAATTACGCGTGATGTTGCTTCGCGTTTCAACCATCAGATGGGAGAAACTTTTGTAATTCCTGAGGCTAAAATACAAGAAGACAGTATGTTGATTCCGGGAACAAATGGCGGAAAAATGAGTAAATCTGCCAATAATATTATCAATATTTTCCTGGATGATAAAGTGTTGCGTAAGCAGGTAATGAGTATTGAAACCGATAGTACACCACTTGAAGAACCAAAAAATCCAGATACCTGTAACGCTTTTGCGATCTATTCTTTATTAGCAACTGAAGAACAAATTGCGGAAATGAGAGCAAATTATTTAGGTGGAAATTACGGTTACGGTCACGCCAAACAAGCTTTGTTTGAATTGATTACCGAAAAGTTTAAAACCGAAAGAGAAAAATACAATTACTACATAAAAAACCTTGAAGAGGTTGATGCCTTATTGAAAAAAGGTGCTGAAAAAGCTTCTGTTGTTGCCGATGGTGTTTTGGCCAAAGTTCGAGAAGTTCTTGGATTTGGAAAATAATCATTCTTTAAAATATTGAAATTATGACAAAAGAAGATGCAATAGAAGAATTAATGTACCAAAGCGCCCAACATGAAAATATAACCAGTGAAAGATGGCAAAATGGTTTTCTCGGTCAATTACGTCCATTTAACAGAATTCTACATGAAGAAAATTATCATTTAATTATGCAGGCTTTGAAAGTTTTGGCACCAGAATTAGAAAAAGATTTTGTAGATAAAAAAATAATCTCTTCTGTTTGGGGAATTTGTCATTACGCAAGAATGTGGGCACTTTATCCTGAAGGAATGTTACAAAGTAATAATTTGATTACTAACGAACAAATATCAAAAATTGATGATTGGTTAGTTGATATATCATATACTGCTTCTTGCCTTCTTGAAGGTGCTATAGAGGAAGCTTTTTGGAATTATAAAGAACCCGATAATTAAGTGGAGATTCAAAACTGAACGGATATAATAGAACGGTTCTATTTGGCTTTTTTTAATCAAATTGCTTCAAACAATTTCCCTGGCAAAGGCCGAATTACTCCTTTAAGTTCCATATTTAAAAGGAGACCTGAGATTTTATAAATCGGAAAATCACATTGAAGTGCAATAACATCCAGTAATTCTTTTCCGTTCTTGAGCAGGAAATCATAAATCTTTTGCTCTTCTACTTCTAATTCTACAAACAATTGTTTCTGTACGGGTTTTGACTTGTTTTCAATGTCCCAATTCAACACATAAACCAAATCTGCAGCGCTTGTCAGAACGTTTGCTTTTTGCGTTTTGATCAAATCATTACAGCCCTGGCTGTACTTGTCTGTAACACGCCCTGGAACGGCAAAAACGTCGCGGTTATAATCATTCGCCAAGTTGGCCGTGATCAAAGACCCACCTTTATCTGCAGATTCGATTACAATTGTGGCTTCTGTCATTCCGGCCACAATACGATTTCGACGTACAAATTTCTCCTTATCCGGATTTGAGGAACTCCAGAATTCGGTTATGAATCCACCATTTTCTTCCATTCTGGCAATATATTTTTTGTGCGTTTTGGGATAAATCTGATTCAGGCCGTGTGCCAAAACTCCAATAGTCTGTAAGTTATTATCCATCGCCAATTGATGTGCAACAATATCAACGCCGTAAGCAAAACCACTAACGATTACAGGCTCAAGCGGCGCCAAATCTTCAATAAATTTTTTACAGAATTCCATTCCGTATGAGGTAATCTGCCTTGTTCCGACAATACTGATTAACTTTTTGTTTTTTAAATTAATATTTCCAGAGGTAAAGATCAAAACAGGAGAATCTATACAATGTTTGAGTCGATCGGGATAATGTTCATCCTGAAAAAAAGAAACATTTATAGCGTTCGATTTAATAAATTCTAATTCTTTATTCGCTTTTTCAAAGACAGTCTTATCTTTTAGATTCCGTAACAAAACCGAACCAACTCCATCAATGCCAGCAATTTGATTACTTTTTACTTTGAAAATAGCTTCAGAATTCCCAAAATGCGTCAATAATTTTTTGGCCATAATATCACCAATGCCATCTACTTTTAATAAGGCTAATAAATAAAATAATTCCTGGTCTGACATGGCTTCGAAAAAGATTATTGAAAGGATAAAAAATATCTTTTAAAAACAAATTATTTTGAAATTAAAAGAAGCGCAAATATATAAATTAGAAGTAAATTCTTATAAAAAAATAAATATTAAAGATTTCGCACCAGTTTTGACAAAAAGCTACTTTTATTTAAGTAACTGAAAACTAATTGTCTATAAAATTATCAGAATTGTTAATAAAAATTGTGAATAAAATTTTGATAACTATATTGGATGTATAACTTTGTTACTATGAAAATCGAAACTTATATAGCACAGTTATTGTATCGTTATCAGTGTGTAACGGTTCCAGGGTTTGGAGCATTTTTAACCGAAATTCAATCGGCGCAGCTTAATTCAAGTACAAATTCGTTTTCTCCACCGAGAAAAACGATCGCATTTAACAGTCTTTTGAAAAACAATGATGGTTTGTTGGCAAATCACATCGCGCTAACAGAAAAAACATCATATGGATTTGCTGTAAGTGCTATTGCATTTGAAGTCTTAAGCTGGCAAAAGACGTTAGAGGAATCTGGTGTTTTAAATATCAAAAACATCGGTGATATTCGTCTAAATGCCGATAATAATATGGTTTTCACTCCAAGTGATCAAACTAATTATCTAACGAGTTCTTTCGGTCTTAGTCCGTTTGTTGCTCCTATGGTAAAAAGAGAAATTTTTGAGAAAAAAATACAGGAAATTGAAGAATCGAAAGTATATCAATTACACGATTCTGAAGAGGAATCAAGATCTTCAAATTCGTTACTGAAATACGCGGCAATTTTTGTTTTAGGCCTTGGAATTACAGGAAGCATCGGTTATCCTTTGTACCAAAATCAGATAACTACAAAAACACTTGTAGTAGAAAATGCGGTTCAGAAAAAAGTAGAGAATAAAATTCAGGAAGCTACATTCTTTATTGAGAATCCTTTGCCTGCAGTAACTTTATCTGTCGATTCTGCAAAAACAGAAGTTGTAAAAGTCATGCCTTATCATATTATGGCTGGTGCATACAGAAGTGAAGAAAATGCAAGAAAAGCGTATAATCAACTGATTAAAGATGGTTATGAGGCCCGAATGCTTGGTGAAAACAAGCACGGCTTATTCCCGGTTTTATACGGAAGTTATGCTACAATGTCTGAAGCTCAAAAAGCACAAAAAGAAATACAAAAAGGTGAAAATCCAGATGCCTGGATTCTAGTCGAAAATTTATAACATTCAAAAAGCCTAATCAGAAGATTAGGCTTTTTTTTTAATTTATTCCTTAAAAACCTGTTTCATGTGGAACAGGTTTTTTATTTGGCAATTATCTTAGCGTTCTGAGAAAGAATCACCTTACCGCCCTGATAAATAGTTAGTTTCGCCGGAGGCTCATTTTTTTCGCCAGCTACTATAAAGGCACATTCATATGTATAATTTTCCTTCTTAAATTCATATTGATGGTTTCCTCCGCTCCCTTCTACAACAAAATTCCCTCTATAAATTATCAAATCAGGTTTTTCACTCATCGCCCTCTCAATTGGCCAGGAAACATAACGATAATTCTCATTTCCCAGATTATCAATTCTGATTCTGAATTTTTCTGTTTCCAGAACACAGACCGGTTTTAGAAAAAAGGCAATACTGGAATCCAGTTCCTTCTTTTGAGCAGCAATCAGTTTCTTTTTGAGGTCAATCTCTGCTTTTGATTGGTAATTAACACTGGTCAAACGTCCGTCAAAATCCATCCAGACATTACCTTTATTTAGCATTATACCACGCCAATCCATATCAGTCCAATCTTTTGCGGGATCCGATTTTGTAATTTCATTTTTTAAAGTGGTATCGAAAATTTCATCATAACGTTTGATAAAATCAGCTTTATCAAGAACATCTGGTATTGGATATTCACGTTTTAAAGGATAAGCAACCATGTCCGCAATAGCGTCTTTCTTATCACTTTTAATGGTATCGATAAGGCTTTTTATACATTTTTGATACTCAGGTTTTACCGTTTGAGCTGAAACGAAACCACACAAAAACAGTACTAAAACCAGAAACAGATTTACTTTTTTCATATTAAAAACACTTTAATTGATTATTAATCTGATTATTAAGTTCCAAATATAAAAGTAATTAATTTATGTCTTCACATAAAAAACTTTAAGGTTATAACGCATTAATTCAGCTCATTATTATTTTGATAAAAACCAAAAAACCTGTTCCACATGAAACAGGTTCTTTCTTATTTGGTCACTATTTTTGCGTTTTGATTGAGTATCTCTTTTCCATTCTGTGAGATTGATAAATAAGCCGGAGGAGAATCATCTGTACCAATCACAATGATATAACATTCATACAAATAAGCATCTTTTTTAAATTCGTAATGGCTATTACCTCCACTTCCATCTGAGATCCATTTTCCGTTAGTGATTATCAAATTAGGCTTTTGACTCATAGGCTTTTTAATGGCCCAGGAAGCATATCTGTAATTATCGTTTCCTAAGTCATCAATTCTAACTCTAAATTTAGAAGTTTCTAAAACATAAACCGGAGCTTTAAAAATGGCTATTGATGGGTGTAGTTTTCCTTTTTCGCCTGCAATCAATTTGTTTTTAAGATCTTTCTCGGCCTGCGATTGGTAATTTATTGTACTTACTTTGCCGGTTGTATCCATCCAAATATCACCCTGACCTAGCATAATGCCACGCCAACCCATTTCAAACCAATCTTTTGCGGGATTTGAACTTATGATTTCCTTCTTCAGCGTTGCATCAAAAATTTGGTCGTATCTTTTTATAAAATCGGCTTTATTTTTAACGGCAGGAATTGGATATTCTCTTCCAAGCGGATAACGAATAAAAGCTGCCACTCCTTCTTTGTTGTTACTTTTTATATTGGCAATAAAGCTTTTAACGAATTTTTGATAGGCTGGTTTTAAATCCTGACCGGAAATATTTTGAATGCCTAAAGCAAAAAATATGATGTAAATTATCTTTCTCATAATTTTCTATTTTACATAATGTTTGAATGATTTGTTCTACTTTCAAACACTAAGTTACAAAATAGAAAATCAATTGATGCTGGCTTTGAACATTTTAAGTTCGTCCCAGGTGAATTCATCACCGTGTTTCTCTTTCAGACCATTCAGAGATTCTTCCTGATAAAACTCAAAAGCTTCTCTTAAAGCCAGGATTTTATCGTACGACAGGACATCAGAAATATCAACTTTCTTCGCCTGAATTAATTTAACCAAATGCAATTCAATAGTTTGAACATTAAGTTTTCTAATTCTGGCAATATCCTGAATGGAGTTTTTCTCCAGCCATAAATCATGCGTTTCTTCAACTGTAGTCTTCTTTATTTCTTTTGGCGTACTTTTATCTAATTTTCTGGCTGTATAACGCACTGTAGGTTCATCCAATTTAAAAATATCAGTATTCAACATATTAAATTCCTCGCGTATCTTAGAAACCTTGTCCGTTTTATAGTTTTTAATCGCTGTAGACGTCAATTTCTCTTTACAGATGGTTTCACCTGCAACAACAATTTCGATGAGTAATTTGGCCTTCATTAAGCGCAAAACAGCTTTGGTCTGCAAATCGTCCAAAAGAGCTAGTTCTTCGTAAAATTCCTTTACTTTTTTAAACTTCTGAATTTCAGCCATTTTCTGCAAAAGATCGGTTACCAGCTTGTCCATAGATTTGAAAAAGTAATCGTAGGCCGCCACTACCCTTTCCTGCACAAAATATAAATCGACATTTTCTTTGCTGAAAATTTTATTGAGCTGCTGAATGAATTTCTGCGAAGGATCAACCAACGAATCGATTGTTTCTAAACGCTTGTGTGCCCAAACGGAATGTTTCGCTTTTTCTGAATTAACCGCATTTTCATTATAACTAAAACGATGATTTCGCCATTCCTGAGCTAAATCTGTCCAGTTAAAACTGTTAATCAAATAGTTATGAATAAAGTTTTTAGTTTCAAAGTGCAATGAATTTTTCAGGACTTCTTCCGTCGCTTTATTCAAAGCATAGTCCATTACATCCTGGTCGTTCGAAATACCATTCATTTGCAGCGGAGAAAGCAAAATAAGGCCGTTTAAAGACGTTAAACGCGATAATGCAACATAGGCTTGTCCAGGAACAAAAACTTGCGATACATCGAGCGCAGCTTTCTCAAAAGTTAATCCCTGGCTTTTATGCACCGTAATCGCCCAGGCCAATTTTAGCGGATAGTGCGCAAATGTGCCTAAAACTTCCTCTTCAATCTCTTTTGTGAGCTCGTTTACTTTGTAGCGAATGTTTTTCCATTCGTACTTCTCCACTTCAATCGTTTTATTCTCCTCCGGAAAATGAACAAAAATTTCTTCGGGCGAAAGGGATTTGATAACGCCCATTTTCCCATTAAAATAGCGCTTTTCAAAAGACAAATCATTCTTTACAAACATAACTTGTGCGCCAATCTTTAGCTTCAGATTTTCTTCAACAGGAAATATTTTTTCAGGAAAATCTCCCACCACAAAAGGCTGATAAGCGTATTCATTACCCGCTAAATCACCTATAGCCTGTTCATTCATCGAATCAGCTTTCGCATTATGTGTGGTCAATGTTATATAACCAGGATTGTTCTTTAAATCGAAATCGGGTTTTACATATTCATTCAAAATCTGAATATCCTGTGGTGTAATCTGATTGTTTCGGAGATTGTTCAAAACCGAAATGAATTTATCATCACTCTGGCGATAAATCTTCGATAATTCAATGTATAAAGGTGGATTTTGCTGAATTACATGCGAATGAAAAAAGAATTTTCCTTTGTAATAATTACGCAAAGTGCGCCATTCTTCATCCCGAATTACGGGCGGCAATTGCAGTAAATCCCCAATAAACAGCACCTGAACACCTCCAAAAGCACGTGTATTTCGGCGAACCGTCTGCATCATAAAATCAATCGCATCAAGCAAATCGGCACGTAGCATACTCACTTCATCAATAATCAGCAATTCCATGTTTCTGATCACATTACGCTTTACATTATTCATTTTGAAATGCCTGCGTAACGACTCTTTATTTTCAAATTTTACCGTTTCTGTAAACTGTGAACTCTCCTCATAAGTCGGTAAAAAAGCCGAAAATGGAAGTTGAAACATCGAATGAATGGTCACGCCGCCAGCATTTAGGGCTGCAATTCCGGTAGGTGCCACCACCACGGTGTTTTTATGTGTAGTCGCAATGATTTCGCGCAATAAAGTCGTCTTTCCTGTACCTGCTTTACCAGTCAGAAATATAGATTTTTGCGTTTGATTGATGAATTGTAAGGTGTAAGCAGCAGCTTCTGAAACGTTTTGCATTGGGCGTGTATTGAAATACCAAAAGTATCGCCTTTTTATAAAAGAAAAAACCTAAATCTTTGCAGATTTAGGTTTTAAATTTAGTTAGTTTGTTTGGTATTATTTTTTAGCTTCTTCTTTAGCCGGAGCTTCCGTTTTAGGCTCAGCTTTATATTTATCGTTCAAAGCTTTAATGATGTCTTTTGTGATGTCATATTTCTCTTCAGCATATAAAATAGATGCTGCATCTCCTGTACCGTAGATATAAGAATAACCGTTTTTCTTACCGTAATCTTTGATGAATTTTTTAACTCCACTGATTAGAGAATCCATTTCAACACCACTTTCTTGTTGCAATTGTTGAGATAATGCTTGTTGAGCATAACCCAATTGTTGCTCTCTTTTTTGCAATTCAGCTCCTCTTTGTTGTGCCCAAGCTTGTCCGTTTGCTTGTGCCTGACTTTGAAAATTAGCAGCGTCTTGTTTAAAACGAGTAATTTCCGCTTGTAGCTGTCTTCCTTTTTCTTCTGCCTGAGCTTTGTATTTTGCCTCAAGATCTTTCGCTTCAGTGTACTCCTTCATTAAAACTGAAGTATCAACGTAAGCTGTTTTTACTTCCTTAACCTCTGTTGCTTTATTACACGAAACAACCAAAATTGAAAGTGCGATAATTACTAATGCTTTTTTCATTTTCTAAATTTCTATTTTTTTAATGTATTGAAGACAAAAATATAAAAAAATAAATAGCACCAACATAAAGTTTAAAAAATGCTATAATTTTATGATATTGTTTTTATTTATGGAAAGAAAAATGTCAATAATTCAACACTATTAAAACCGGCTTTAATAGCTTTTATTAGAAACGTTTTCTCAAAAAAGACATAAATTCCCCTCAATAAAGGCAAAAAGATGCCAGAAACGCGCTTAAATTACGTTTTGCTTGTTTTTTAAGACATAAATGTGGGATGAATACTCTTTTGTACTACTCGCTTTTAAATTTGATTTTAATCCGACCAAAAAAGCACTGATATAGTTCATTTTTCCGGTTTTGTATTTTTCGGATAATAAACTCACATAAAAAGAATCAAATTTCATTGGAAGCACTTTTTCCAATTTTATATCTACTTTTTCAAAAAGCGATTGAATGGCTTTTTTTGAGAAATGCCAAAAATGAATTGGCACATCATAAGCTGCCCAAAATTCATTATAATATTTTGCGTCGTATGATTTAAAATTTGGAACCGCAACAATTAATGTTCCAGTTGGTTTTAGCAAACGCTTTAATTCCTGAATTTGAAGTTCTAAATTTGGAACGTGTTCCAAAACGTGCCACATTGTAATCACGTCAAAAGAATTATTTTTAAGTGCATCAATTTCGTTCACGAAAGAAATTCCTTTTTGTATCGCAATATTTTTTGCCCGCTCGCTTGGCTCCACTCCAACAGTTTCCCAACCGTCATTTTTTGCTGTCAATAAAAAATCTCCAGTTCCGGCACCAATGTCTAAAATTCTTCCTTTATGCTGTTGTTCAGAATTTATTAAATTCAATTTATTTTTCAGCGCAATATTTTTTACAAAATGATACGCTTTTTCAAATAGCGAACGTTTATTATCCGTGTGCGAAATATAATCTTCGCTTTCATAATATCTCCCAAGATTTTCCAAAGCGGGTTGTGGAGATGTAATCAACATGTCTAAAGTTTCATCATGATACAACTCAAAAATTTCTTTCGAAACAGAATGGTCTTTTACAGTAAGAAAATGTTTTTTATTTAAAACGTCCATTTTATATTATAGGTTTTTTAATAGGATTTGGTAAAATATATTTTTAAGGCTTATAAATAGTTTCACGTGGAACAATTAAAAAATTGTTTCAAGTTTCAGGTATCAAAACTAAATTTGTTTCAGTTCTCACGTTCCGGCAAAACCTGAAACTTGAAACCTGAAACAATATTATTTTATCTTCCCATATAAATCAAAAGAACCGAAATATCACTCGGAGAAACTCCGCTGATTCTTGACGCTTGTGAAATTGTCACAGGACGAATTCTGCTCAATTTTTGTTTTGCTTCAATCGACATCGATTTGATTTTATCATAATCGAAATTTTCCGGAATTTTTACTTCTTCTAAACGAGTAAGTTTATCAGCATTGTTTCTCTCCTTTTCGATATAACCAGAATATTTAACCTGAATTTCGGCTTGCTCTAAAATTTCCTGATCAACGTCATTTGCTTCGATATACTCCTTTACTTTTGCAAACTTCATCATGTCCTCCAAATCAATTTGCGGACGAGAGAATACTTTGAACATTTTATCACCTTGTGTAATTGGAGCCGTTTCTTTTGCTTCTAAAATTGGATTCGTTTCCGCAATCGAAACACTAGTCTCTTTGAAGAAGGCAACCATTTTTTCAGACTCGTTTAATTTCTTTTCCATTCGGCGCAAACGAGCTTCAGAAGCCAAACCAATTTCATGTGACATTGGAGTCAATCTGAAATCCGCATTATCTTGACGCAACAATGTTCTGTATTCTGCTCTTGATGTAAACATACGATAAGGCTCTTCCGTTCCTTTCGTAATTAAATCGTCAATCAATACTCCAATATAAGCTTCATCACGTTTTAAAATTAATGGTGCTTTTTCATGCACTTTTAAATGCGCATTTATTCCAGCCATCAATCCTTGCGAAGCTGCTTCTTCGTATCCTGTCGTTCCATTAATCTGTCCGGCAAAATATAATCCCTCAACCAACTTTGTTTCCAAAGTATGTTTCAATTGCGTTGGCGGGAAATAATCATATTCGATTGCATAACCTGGACGAAAAAATTTCACTTTCTCGAAACCGGCAACAGAACTCAAAGCTTTAAATTGAATATCCTCTGGAAGCGAAGTCGAAAATCCATTCACATATACTTCACAAGTATTCCATCCTTCCGGCTCAACAAAAAGCTGGTGACGTTCCTTATCAGCAAAACGATTTATTTTATCTTCAATCGAAGGGCAATATCTTGGACCAAGACTTTTGATTCTTCCGTTGAACATTGGTGAACGATCAAAACCTTCTCTCAAAATATCATGAACATCCAAAGACGTGTATGTCATGTGACAAGATCTTTGATGCGTCAATGGAGTTGTCAAATCAGAATAAGAAAACTTATCCGGTTTTGCATCACCTTTTTCTTCATTCATTTTAGAATAATCTAAAGAACGTCCATCCACTCTCGGAGGCGTTCCTGTTTTCATTCTTCCCGATTCAAAACCTGCTTTAACTAAATCTTCGGTAATTCCGGTTGCGGCACTTTCTCCTGCTCTTCCTCCTCCAAATTGTTTTTCTCCGATATGAATCAAACCATTCAAAAAAGTTCCGTTTGTCAACACAACAGATTTAGATCGAATCTCTACTCCCAAAGAAGTTTTGATTCCTTTTATTTTTCCGTTCTCGATAATCAAACCTTTTACCATCTCTTGGTAGAAATCCAAATTCGGAGTACCCTCCAACATCATTCTCCATTCTTCAGCAAAACGCATTCGATCACTCTGAACTCTCGGCGACCACATTGCAGGTCCCTTTGATTTGTTCAACATCTTAAACTGAATTGCGGTTCGGTCTGAAACAATTCCAGAGTACCCTCCAAGCGCATCAATCTCACGCACGATTTGTCCTTTTGCAATTCCACCCATCGCTGGATTGCAAGACATCTGCGCAATGTTCTGCAGGCTCATCGTAACCAATAAGGTTTTCGATCCCAAATTTGCGGCCGCTGCCGCGGCTTCAGATCCAGCATGACCTGCACCAACTACTATAACATCGTATTCTTCTAAAAACATTTTATTTTCTATTCTCTGGGAAACCGTTTAAGTTGGCTCTCAGAATTAAATTCTTTATTCTTTTGTTCCACGTGGAACGGTGCTGACTCGCAATTACGAATTTGGCAAATTCCAAATTCCAAATAGAAAAGAAAACTGTTCCACGTGAAACATTGTAAGTCTTCACTTCAGAAACTGAGTTTTCAAGTTACCAACGTTCCACGTGGAACACCTTAAAAAAACTTCAAATTCAAACTTCAAATTCAAACTTCAAATTCAAACTTCAAGTCAAATGTTCCACGTGAAACATCTTTTTATTTCAAACTCATTATATGTTTCACGTGAAACAATTGGAATTTGGAATCTAAAAAATTGGATTTTTAATCTACTGTTCCACGTGAAACATTGCAATTTTTTCATCTTCTTTTGAACGCATTAACTCAGCATCTTTATCTGATTTATCTTTATAACCACAGTAATGTAATATACCATGAGCTAAAACACGTTTCAATTCTTCTTCAAAAGAAACATTAAAATCCTTTGCGTTATCTTCTACTCTTTCTACGGAAACAAATATATCTCCGTTCAGTTCGTTACCAACTGTATAATCAAAACTGATAATATCTGTTAGCGTATCGTGATCCAGATATTCTACATTTATCTTATGAAGATATTCATCATCACAAAAAATATAATTTATCTCTCCTTCGTTTTTATTCTCAGAAACGATTACAGCGCTTAACCAATCAGAAAAGGCTTGTTCGTTATCTAAAGTAAATTCGGTTTCGTAATTAAAATTGATCATTTTGTATTAAAATATTCTTGAACCTTTTGATTAAAATTCGAGCGCAAAGGTAGTGATTGTCTGTTTAAAATCTCTACACTGTTTAAATATTCCAAAAGTGAACTTGGTAAAGCATTCGAACGATTAGAAAATTCAGCTTTGTTTGTTTCAGATTGACGCTTCGTATCCTGACCTTGTTGCTGAACTGCGTTGTTTAATTTTAATAATTCTTGTTGAATATTTAAAATCCTTTGAAGGTTCTCATTCTTAAAACCTTTATTCAAAAGTTGCTTTTCAGATTGTTTCATTTGATCAATTACAGATTTTCCCTGAGAGTCTAAACCTTGCTTTGCTAATTCCTTTTGTAACGCTTCACGAAGTTTTACCTGCTCCTTATATATTTCCATAATCGCTTCGGCATCTCCTTCCCCATCATTTCCTTCTTTATTTTCGTTTCCTTTTCCACCAGATTGATTTCCCTTTCCGTCTTTACCTTTTCCATCTTTTCCCTGACCTTGTTTTCCTTCTCCACTTTGACCTTGTCCTTCTTTTCCTTCTCCCGGTTTATTTCCTTCTTTCATTCCCTGCTTCATTTTATCAGCCAAACCTTTTTGCTTTTGAATAATATCTGGCAATTGCATTCCTTGTCCTTCTCCTGGTTTTGGTTTTCCCGCACCCGGTTTCGACATTGACATCTGCATGTTATTTAATAAGTCACTTAAAAAATCAGCTAATTTGTTTGCAGATGAAACAGCATATTGCTGATGTGAAACTCCTTTTGGAACCTGAACGTCGGTTAAAGATTCTATAGCTTTGTCTACATTATATTGTACGTTGCCAATTTCCTTCGTTACATCTTCCGCTACTTTTGGATTTCTTAAAGACAAAGCAAACAAACTATCATCAACATGTTTGAACTGTTGTTTCAAATTCTGCTGTACTTTAATGTTTTTTGTATATGCAGAAGAACCCAACTTCATCGACTTAAATTGTTTCATCACATCTTCCTGAGATAAAGAATAAGCCAGAAGATTATCCAGAACCTGACGAAGCATTGCAACATCTTCTTCTAATTGTTCCTGATCTCCACCTTCCATGCTCGACTGCATTTGTTGTGCCATGCTCTTCATTTTCTGAGCAGCACTTTTTTGTTTTGGCTTAGCCGAAGAAGTATTCTTTTTAGCTAATTCCTCAGAAGCTTTTTGCAAATCAGAATCAACATCTTTTTCTTTTGAAGCATCAGAAGGAATATCTAAAGGCGCTTTTAAAGTTTTATTTTCTTCTTTCAAATCCTTTAAATCTTCCTGAATTTTATCAAAAGATTTATTGATTTCATCTTGTTTGTCTTTTGTATTTTCACTGTCTTTATTAGAAAGCTTCTCTTGTTGGTCTGCTAACTTATTTAATTTTTCAGCAACCTGATCTGCTTTTTTCTCTACATAGAAACGTTTAGTCAACTCAACTAATTGTTCTAAGTTGCGAGATTGGTTTTTACTAATTTGTTTGAACTTTTCCATCTTATCAAACAAATCTTCACTATTCAATTTATCGTTAAGATTCTTTAATTCATCCAAAAGCTTTTGGTTTTTCTCCAAATCTTTCTCTGCATTATCTAAACGCTTTTGTAAATCTTCAGCTGTTTTGTCTTTCTTCTCGTCTTTGAACTTATCTAAATTCTGATTCATTTTCTCAGCAAACTGCTTCATCAATTCGTCTTGTTGCTTTTGACGTTTGATAAAATCATTGATTTTTTGCTGATCTTTAAACTCTAAATTATCTTTTTCTTTTCCGGTATTTTGAATCTTATCCATTTCAGAAAATTGCTTGTTCTGATTCTTTAAAGATTTCTCCAAACTATTTATGTTCTGATTTTGCTGTTGCAATTCCATATCCTGAACTTCATCTGTAGTAGCAACTCTATCTGAAAAAACAGAAGACTTTGTACTCTTAAAATGATGTGGCGCATCATTATCAAAAACCTCAAAATAATATTCATAAGACACCCCTTCTTCTACTGCAAGGTTGCTTGGAAAATTAAAAACGAACTGATCAAATACGGCTTGCTTTACAGGAATGGTTCCACGCTTCGCTGTATTTGGTTTGTTACGTTCGTAGTAAACAATCTGTAATTTCGACAAACCATAATCATCTCCCAATCTTCCCAAGACATAATTCTTATCTAATTTTAAACTGTCCGGTGCAGGCGAAACGGTAATCGTTGGATGCTGATCTTTGATAACTGACAGTTGATAATCCAGTTTTTCGTAGTTTTTAACCTTATTATTTGAAGTAAGAATTTGATATTCTGTATTTTGACTGATATTTCTAGCCAATTTAAACTCGTTTTCAGCTTTATTGAACTTATAAACTGCATTCTCATCCTTCCAAACAATCTCCTGAGTCGATTGTGTATTCATTTTCCAGCTTACCAAAGTTCCTTCTGGAACAATTGCATTTCCTGTACCTTGAATAGTTTCTGATTTCTTTTTTAAATAAGATGGAAAATTCAACACCATTTCGAAGTTCGCAATTGATGGAACTGTAATAACTTTTAATTCATATTCGTCTGATGAAACCGAATTTCCTTCAAAAGAAAATTGAACATTATCAACTGGTTTTTCAATTTTGAATTCAAACTTTCCTGGCTGAGATGATTCCATAAAATAACTTTCATCTCCAATATGAATCATCACATTCTCCGGAACTATCTTTCCAACTGATTCCATTTTGATAACGAAATCCTTGTTTTGTTCCGTTTGTAAATTCGAATTTAAAACCACAAATTTGAAGGGAGCCGGTGGCAAAAAGGTAGCATTGAAATGCACCACTCTATTTAAACTTTGAGAAATGATATTGCTGTTTCCAGAAATATAAAACACAGCAAAAAGCAAAACTGGAATCAAAGCCAATGGTAAATATTTCTTGTTTGCTTTAAAATTGATTGCATTCCCAAAAGGAATTGGCTGCAACGAATTCGCTTTTTGTTCTATAGAAGCCAACATTAACTCTGAACTTTCTGCTGAATTTTCAGAAGATGATAATTGCAAAAAGTTCGTTAGCTTATCACTTACTTCTGTAAAATGGTTTCCAATAATTTTAGAAGCCTGATTATAATCAATTCCTTTTTGAAGTTTGAACAACTTGAAAATTGGAAACAAGATAAACCGGAACAAAAGGAAAACTTCTACTCCAATAAACATCCAAAATAAAACCGTTCTTCCAACTGGTTTTAACCAAAGAAAATACTCAATAAAAAGCGTAAACAGAAAATACAATAATCCAAAACCAATAAAAAGAAGTGCTCCTTTTATCAATTCGTTCGTGTAATATTTCTTTATAAAAGCTTCTAACTTTTGATATATAGCAGATGTCGTTTTCAAAATAAAATCTCTTTTGATTATAACCTATAAAAGTAGTAATTATAACTATAAGTTTGAAAGTCAAAAGCCGAAAGTCAAAAGTTCTATCCGCAACTAAAAACCTTTAAGACTTTCGACTAATGACTTTTGACTAATATTGTATCTTTGCATCAAAATTTAAACAAATGTCAAAGCAAGTTCGCGTGCGTTTTGCACCAAGTCCGACTGGACCATTACATATTGGCGGAGTTCGTACTGCCCTATTTAATTATTTATTTGCCAAAAAAAACAATGGTGTTTTCTACTTAAGAATTGAAGATACAGATCAGACTCGTTTTGTTCCTGGTGCTGAAGCTTATATTATGGAAGCATTAGAATGGTTAGGAATTGCTCCTGAAGAAACCGTTGGTAAAAATGAAAAATTTGGTCCGTACAGACAAAGTGATCGTAAAGATTTATACCAATCATATGCTGATCAATTGATCAATTCGGGTTGGGCGTATTATGCTTTTGATACTCCGGAAGCTTTAGATGCACATAGAAAACAACACGAAGCAGAAGGAAAAACTTTTATTTATAATCATCACAATCGTGAAAAACTAGATACTTCTTTAGTAATTTCTGCAGAAGAAGTTGCTAAAAGAATTGCAAATGGGGAACATTATGTCATCCGTTTTAAAACTCCGGTTGATGAAACTTTGCATTTAAAAGATATCATTCGTGGTGATGTAAAATTTGAAACGAATCTTCTTGACGATAAAGTACTATTCAAAAGTGACGGAATGCCAACATATCATTTGGCCAATATTGTTGATGATCATTTGATGGAAACTTCACACGTAATTCGTGGAGAAGAATGGTTACCATCGATGCCACTTCACGTTTTATTATACAGAGCTTTTGGTTGGGATGCTCCGGAATTTGCACATTTACCTTTGATTCTAAAACCGGTTGGAAACGGAAAATTATCAAAAAGAGATGGAGATAAATTAGGATTTCCTGTGTTTCCATTAGAATGGAAAACCGAAGAAGGCGTTTCATCTGGTTATAGAGAGAAAGGATTTTTCCCGGAAGCGGTTATAAACTTCCTTGCTTTGTTAGGTTGGAATGACGGAACAGATAAAGAATTATTTTCTTTAGAAGAATTAGTTGAATCTTTTGACCTGAACAGAGTTCATAAATCGGGAGCAAAATTTGATCCTGAGAAAAACAAATGGTTCAATCACCAATATTTAATCAAACAAAATGATGCTGATTTAGCGAAAGACTTCACTCCTATTTTGGTTGAAAAAGGTGTTGATGTTTCTAAATACGACGTTACAAGAATCGTTTCTTTGATTAAAGAAAGAGCACATTTCGTTTCTGAATTTTGGGATTTAACAGATTTCTTTTTCCAGGCTCCAACATCTTATGATGAAAAAGCAAGCAAAAACTGGAAGGAAGAAACCCCAGCTTTAATGCAGGAATTAATTTCTACTCTTGAATACATTGATGGATTTGATTCAGCAAATATCGAGGCAATCGTAAAAGACTGGTTGACGAAAAACGAAATTGGAATGGGTAAAGTAATGCAGCCTTTTCGCTTGAGTTTGGTTGGAGCCTTGAAAGGTCCTCACCTATTTGACATTGTTGAAATCATTGGAAAAGAAGAAACTATTTCGAGAATTCAGAAAGCAATAAGTACTTTATAAAATAATTTACTTTAAAATATCAAACGCTAAGAAACATCTATTAAATGTTCTTAGCGTTTTTTTAATGTCTAAAAAATTTAAATTGGAAGAATATTCGTAATTTACCAGATCATAAAAACTAAACAATATCACCATGAACACAGCATTAATTATCCTTTTAGTCTTCGGATTCTTTATTTTCATGTCTTCTTTTTTTACCGTGAAACAACAATCTTCTGTTGTAATCGAAAGATTTGGTAAATTTTTAAGCGTAAGAAATTCAGGTTTACAACTTAAAATTCCGATTGTCGACAGAATTGCCGGACGTGTAAATCTTAAAATTCAACAGTTAGATGTTATCATTGAGACAAAAACCAAAGACAACGTTTTTATTAAAATGAAAGTTTCGGTTCAGTTTAAAGTGATTCAGGAAAAAGTATACGATGCTTTTTATAAACTGGAATATCCACACGATCAGATTACGGCTTATGTATTTGATGTCGTTCGTGCCGAAGTCCCAAAACTAAAATTGGATGACGTTTTTGAAAGAAAAGATGACATCGCAATTGCAGTAAAAAGAGAATTGAATGAAGCCATGACTACTTACGGTTATGATATTATCAATACTTTGGTAACAGATATTGATCCGGATATCCAGGTAAAAAATGCTATGAACAGAATCAACGCGGCCGACAGAGAAAAAACTGCTGCCGAATTTGAAGCTGAAAGTTCAAGAATCAGAATCGTTGCAAAAGCAAAAGCTGAAGCAGAAAGTAAACGTTTACAAGGACAAGGTATTGCAGATCAGCGTCGTGAAATTGCAAGAGGTTTAGTAGAAAGTGTTGAAGTTTTGAACAGTGTGGGAATCAATTCTCAAGAAGCTTCGGCATTAATTGTTGTCACACAGCATTATGATACGTTGCAGGCAATTGGTGCAGACGCCAATTCGAATTTAATTTTGTTACCTAATTCTCCACAGGCCGGAAGTGATATGCTGAATAATATGGTTGCATCGTTCTCAGCATCTAATCAGGTTGGAGAAATGATGAAGAAAAACAATAAAAAAATAGAAAAACCTAAAAAGATTGAACCACTTCAATCTGGTTATGAAGATGATATTCAACCCGAAGTAAAAGAATAATACAAATAAAAAAGAGGCTTAATTGCCTCTTTTTTTATTAAATAACCAACTGATAATATGTGGTAAAATGGATTGCAAAATCTTAGGATAGTTGTTCGAAAAATAATCTTTATAAGAAGAAAAGAATCCATTAACAATTTTCTGCGGTGTAATTCCTTCTTTAGTTCTCTGAAAACTTAAGACTAATTTCTGATAGTTAATCTCTTTTTCTAATTTCAGAATCTCCAAATCTCTTTCGATTTCAGCGTATGATGCGTATTTTTTTGGTTCCATAAATTAGTCGTTAAAAAAGATTTCTGAGAATTTTTCCAAAATAGGACCTTCCACAAACTTGTCTTTTATAAAGAAAAGCAAAATGGTAAACAAAAGGTATATCCCTCCTACTGCCAAAAATCCAAGAGCTGTACTTTCAAATAAAGATCCAAAAGCATATGCTGCAGCGAAAGATCCAAAAAGTAAAACCATACTAAAACACAATAAAATCAGAGTAAACTTGAAAATTAAAGTAGTCGATTTCATCGCAACCTTAAATCCCCAAAGTTTGTAATACGCTAAATGACTGTCTAAATAAACTTTAGCCTGATCCTGAATGTTTTCAGTATTTTCTTTTAACTCCTCAAAAGCCATAATTGTAGTTTAAATTAAAAAAAGAAGCACAAAAAATTACTTTTAAAAGTAATCAAAATTTGTGCTTCTTGTATTTATTATTTTTGAAGTTTAGCGTTCTGTGCTTTTAAATCAGCTAGTTTAGATTCTAAAAACGTAATTACCTCTTCTGTTTTATGGCTTACATTCGAAAGCAATTCATCAAATGTACCATCAAGGCCTTTAGTAGCACCTGTGAATTTTTCACGTAGCACTTCAGAACTTGCTGATAATGAATCTTTCAAATTATGTGCTGCATCATCTATACCTTCTTTCAATTTCGCTCGGGTTTTTGATCCTTTATCCGGAGCAAATAAAATTCCAATTGCTGCACCTGCAGCGGCGCCAGCTAATATTGCCGCAATAGTATTTAAGTTCTTTGACATAATGTTAAAATTTAAATGATTAATAAAGGTACTGCTTTTTTGAAATATAAAATATTGATTAAATGATATTTACTATAATTTAACAATACAATTAATACATGTAAGCAACTGCTTCGTATTTACCGTCATTTTCAACTATGCTCACAAACGGGTAACCCTTTGAAGCTGACTGCGTTTTGATCCTTAAAGCAGTTTGATTTTGATTTGCAATTGGCGGCTCGCCTTTTGTCTTCGTCGATATTCCTGTAAAATTAGCCACTTGTTTCAAACCTACTGTCTTTTCCTGAGGTAAAACAGTTACCATTTTGTAATCTGATTTTGAATCTACTACTACTCTATCTGTTATTTTTTTAGTTTGATTCGTTTGTTTATTGGTAATTTTTGAAACGGCATACTTCGTAATTTTATGTTCTTCAGCACTTCCGTTAAACGAATAATGAATCAAATCATTTTCATGTTTGATAAAATTGACATCCAATTCTTCTCCATTGTGTTTTGAAATTTGATGTGTTTGAGAAATTGCAATGTTTGCAAATAAAATAGCCAGAGTAAAAAATACATTTTTCATGATAATAAAATTTAAGGATTAAAAAATTTCTTTGATCAAAAATGAAAATCAAAATTTATAAATCACAAAACCAATTTCATGAAATTTGAAAATTATGAAATGTTATGAAAAATACTTTTACTTAAGAATTATCAAAAACATCAACACAATTAGAATTGACCATAAAACCAATTTTCGGAATGCAGACTTAGAATAAAATCTAAAAACAAAAAACTAAATTTTCGAATTTTAGATAAACTCAGATTTGATTCCTAAAGTGTCATTTTTAAAATTAAAAAATTTCAGATTTGACCTTTGGATAAAAATAGCAACTTTATAAACAATTGTATGTTAATAACCCGTTAAACTCACAAAAATGACGTCTAAAACTTAAATAAAGCTTAAAAATCAACAATTATTCAAAAGATGAGTTACGAGATGGAAGAAATAAAAAAAGATCTTAAAATTAAATTATGAAGGTCATTTTTAGTTTAAATTTTCTATTAAAAAATAAAACATAATAGATTTTAGATATAATAATTATAAACTTTCAAATTAATAAAAATGATTATTAAAATTGATTTAATGAAATTTCATTTCTAATTATGATTAAATTCATAGATTTTCAAAAACTTGATTTAAAATAACAACTTTATAAACATTCTGTTGTTAATAAGCTCTAAAGAAGGCAAAAATGAGACCTAAAACTAAAATAAGACGCTTATTTTAATTATTTTCTCAAAGATGAATTCTGTATCGGAAGAAGTAAAAAAAGCGTTTAAAAACAATTTATACGTGTTACTTTTAATATAAAATATTTATTGAAATTATATTTTACATAGAAAATATAAATAATAAAAAAAGCGCTTATAAAAAGCGCTTTTTAATAGATTCTAGTGATATTATTTCTTTACCATTTCCGAAAGAATTTCAATTTCTCTCTCTGAAGCATTTTTTGGAGGATTTGAATATAATTTTAAAATTTCATCTTCAAACTGAGTTTTGAAACTTTCATTTTCTAAATCTCTTAAATTCAAAAGTGCTTTTGATCGAACATAAGTTGATTCACTTCTTAATGACATCGTATATAATTTTTTGATATCCTCTTCTTCAAAATCAGCAGATTTTAAATGAGAATATTTCAAAATAAACTGAGCAAATAACAACGAAGCTTTATTATTGTTGATGTTTTTCTTTAATGAATTTTGCAACAATGAAAAGGTAGAAACATTTTTGATGCTCTCTCCTATCGCACTTTCAATTGCAATTCGTTCTGGTTTAGTTTCAACTTTAAAATATTTATTAATATCTTTTAAAGAATTATTGATACTATTTTCTTCCTTTTTACCTTTTTCTTCCCAAGCATCTTTCAATCCAACCGTTTTGTTAAATACTAATTTTGAAGCAGTTGAATCCTTATCAACAGTAAAATATCCTAAACGTTGAAATTGAAATTTATCTTCATTTTGAGCAGTTGCTAAACTTGGCTCCACAAAGCCTTTGATAATTTCTAACGAATTTGGATTCACAAAATCTAAGAAATTTTTCTCTTTATAACTGTCCGGAGCTTCATCTGTAAACAAACGATCGTACATACGAACTTCTGCTTCAACAGCATGTTGAATAGAAACCCAGTGTAGAGTTCCAGACACTTTTCTTTGACTTGCTTCTGTCCCGCTTCCGCTTAAGGAATCGGTATCATAAGTAACGTGAATCTCCGTAATATTGCCAGCTGCATCTTTTACAACACTTTCTCCTTTAATGATATACGCATTTTTAAGACGTACTTCTTTTCCTAAAGTCAAACGGAAAAACTTCGCTGGAGCTTCTTCCAAAAAGTCTTCTCTTTCAATGTACAATTCACGAGAAAAAGGAACTTTTCTGAAACCAGCATTTTCATCTTCCTGATTATTCTCTGCCTCTAACCACTCCTCTTTTCCTTCAGGATAATTTGTAATTACCAATTTTACAGGATCTAAAACAGCCATTACACGAGGTGCAATTTTGTTCAAATCTTCACGAATACAGAATTCTAAAACCGATACATTTATTAAATTATCACGTTTTGCAATACCAATTGTATTCGCAAAATTACGCAATGAAGCAGCTGTATAACCACGTCTTCTTAATCCAGAAATAGTTGACATTCTTGGATCATCCCAACCGTTAACATGCTTTTCCTTAACCAGTTGCTGTAATTTTCTTTTACTAACAACGGTGTGTGATAAGTTACGTCTTGCAAATTCTCTTTGCTTTGGACGAATCTGATTTTCATCAATAATTTGGTCTAAAAACCAATCGTATAATTCACGGTGAGGCAAGAATTCAAGTGTACAAAATGAATGTGAAATCTCCTCTAAATAATCACTTTGTCCGTGTGCCCAATCGTACATTGGATAAATTTTCCAATCGTCACCGGTTCTATGATGATGTCTGTGTAAAATTCTGTACATGATAGGATCACGCATCAGCATATTGGTTGATTTCATGTCTATCTTGGCACGAAGAATATGAGTTCCAGCTTCAAATTCACCGTTTTTCATTCTTTCGAATAAATCTAAATTTTCTTCAACAGAACGGTTTCTGAATGGACTATCTGTACCAACAGTAGATGGAGTTCCTTTTTGAATGGCCATATCTTCAGAAGATTGACTATCAACATAGGCCTTATCTTTTTTAATTAATAAAACGGCCCAATCGTATAATTGTTGAAAATAATCAGAAGCATAACGTTCTTCTGCCCAGGTATACCCTAGCCATTCTACATCTTTTTTAATAGCGTCAACAAATTCCTGTTCTTCTTTTTCTGGATTGGTATCGTCAAAACGTAAATTTACAGGAGACTGATAATCAATTCCTAAACCAAAATTTAAAGCAATAGAACTAGCGTGTCCGATATGCAAATAACCGTTTGGTTCTGGTGGAAAACGAAAATGAAGTTTAGTTTGCGAAAGACCTGATTTTAAATCTTCCTCTATGATTTGTTCAATAAAATTGAGTGATTTCTCTTCTGATGCCATTATTTTATAGTAATTTTAGCAAAGATAAAAAAAAGGTTTCAGGTTTCAGGTTTAAAGTTACTTAACTGGCATTAAACCTGAAACTTTAAACTTGAAACTAAATTTATTAGTATTTTTGTATAAATATTGCAAGTTATGAGACAATTAACTGTTACAATTCCAGACGATTTTTACGAAACTTTTATTAGTTTTTTTAAACATGTTCCAGACGTTTCTATAAATGAAACTCAAGAGAATGAAATTCCGCTTTGGCAACAAGAAATGGTTTTAGATCGAATCAAAAATGCTAAACCAGAAGATTATATAAGTTGGGAAGAATCTAAAAAAAAGCTTAACGCTAAATGGAATAAATAAATGTTTGAAATAATTATTCTCTTACGTGCTGACCTAGAAGCAGATGAGATTGCTGAATATTATGAATCTTTATCTAACGGATTAGGAACAAAATTCATAAATGAATATCAGGATTATGTAGAAACTCTAAAGACATTTCCTTTTTTTGAAGAAAAATATAATGTAGTTCGTACTTTACCTTTAAAGAAATTCCCTTATACAATTCATTTTACGGTTGATGAAAATGAAAAAATCGTTTCTATACAAGCTGTAACATCAAATTACCAAGATCCAAACACTACAAGAATAAAATTATAAAAATGGGAGTTATAAAACTAAAAAACATCCGTACTTTTTCCTACCATGGATGTTTAATTGAAGAAGGAAAAATTGGATCAGACTATACTGTTGATCTAAAAATTAAAACCAATTTACAACAATCAGCACAAACAGATCATCTTCTTGATACTGTTGATTACGTACATTTGAATAAAATTGTTACCGAAGAAATGGCGATTCGTTCACATTTATTAGAACATGTGGCGAAAAGAATCAATATTCGAGTACTTGCTGAAATAGAAATGATAGAAAAAACAACGGTTTGGGTTTCTAAAATAAATCCCCCTATTGGTGGTGATGTTGAATCAGTTACTATAAAAATGACGGAAATTAGAAAGTAATTCTTTCAATTAAAAAAGTAATTTTTTAAAATAGTTACTTTTAAAGTTTTGAATTTTAAAGATTTTAGTTACTTTTGCCATCCGTTCAAGCAATGGCGTCGTGGCCGAGCGGCTAGGCTGGGCTCTGCAAAAGCTCCTACTCCGGTTCGAATCCGGACGATGCCTCAAGAAGAGATACAGAAATGTATCTCTTTTTTTTATGTTTAATTTTTAGAAAAAATTAGATAAAGATTATGTTCGAATCCGGACGATGCCTTTAAAAACCTACAGAAATACATCTCTTTTTTTATGGTTAATTTTTAGAAAAAATTAGATAAAGATTTACGTTCGAATCCGGACGATGTCTCAAGAAGAGACACTGCAAAGTATCTCTTTTTTTACTCATTTTTTCGCAATCTTGTCATTTCGACGAAGGAGAAATCACATAACAGAATTCCGGTTCGTTACTCTCTGAATGTGATTTCTCCTTCGTCGAAATGACAAACTACTACGAGAATAGTAATTCGATTGCTTCTTTCTTAGTAAGAAAACAGTTTGACTTATAAACATAAAAAAACCTCTGAAATTCAAAGGTTTAATTTTATATTTTCTAGTTATTAACAACTACTTCTCAATCTTCTCAAAAGCATTTCTAACCATTTCTTTTTCTTTTGGAAACCAGCCCTGAATCATTAAAGCAAATCCAAAAACCATCAAAACAATACTTATAATTTTCTTTATTTTAAGAATATTATTGGGTGTCATTTTAGATTTTAATTGTTTGGCTAATACAATTTTAAGACAATCAACTAATAAATAAGTAATAATAACGGAGGTAAAAAAAGTAATCATTCTGGAGTTTTGCATCTCTAATTTTGGACCGACAGAAATGATAACAGCCAGCCAAAATCCTAATACTCCGATGTTAATAACGTTCAGTAAAAAACCTTTTACAAACAAGCTTCCGTAGTTTCTTTTGATGATGTCACGGTCAATTTCTTCATCATCTATTTTTTCTTCATTTTTTAATCTTACAAAAGAAATTAAACCGTAAGCCAGCATAATAATACCTCCAAAAATAAATAATGCCGGTTTATCCTTTAAGCTCTGAATTAATCTGTAACTTCCTAAATACGCAATGGCTATAAAAAAAATATCACCTAATACTACACCAAAATCAAAGACAATTGCAGCTCTGAATCCTTTTGTAATACTGGTTTCTAGTAATATAAAAAATACTGGACCTACCATAAAACTTAAAAAAAGTCCCCATGGCAGTCCAGCTAAAATATCATTTATCATTCAAATAGAATTATTATTTCACTTCTTCGATTTTACCTCCAAAAACCGTTTTTTGATTAATTTGTCTAGGTTTGCCGTAAATATAAATAGAGCCTCCTGCGCTCACTTTTGCATCAACAAGCGTAGTAGCATTCACATCTGCTTTTCCTCCCGCAGAAACGCTTACTGTAGTTTGAGAGGTAACTAATTTACTAGCTAATAAAAAACCACCAGCTCCCAGACTTGCATCTTGATTTGAGGCTTTTCCTGTTAGGGTAATTTCTCCGCCGGAAACTGAACTTACTTTTAGTTTATCAACATCCAAATCTACATTAATTTTACCACCTTCCTGAGCACTTACTTTAAATGAAGTTGCTTTTACAGGTTCTGTACTTGTAACAAGAGCTCCTTCATTAACGTCAATAAGTTCTATATGTTTGTAATACAATGTAATATCCAGCTCATCTCCAGCTAATGGTTTAGATATAGTCATTCTTATTTTCAAGATCCCTTTTTTATTGATAACCTCTACTTCTGATTCACGAGCTCCTTTAATGACAACTTTATTGTCTGAAGACGCTACTAATTTAACATGAAGTTTATCAAAAACTTTTACTTCATCAAAATCTCCTACTTCTTTTGTTATCTGTGCAAATGACATTTGTACAAATAAAATTGCAACACCAATTAATAACTTTTTCATATCTCTCTATTTTAATTTAATAACTATTCTGCTCTTCTTAAAAAATGAAAATCCAGTTGTTTTTTAACTAAATCGGCATTTTTTACTTTAACATAAATTTCATCTCCTAATTGCAATATGCTGTTTGAAGTCGCTCCAACCAAAGCATATTGTTTTTCATCGAAAGTATAATAATCGTCTTTTATTTCTCTGATTCTCACCATTCCTTCACATTTATTCGAAACAATTTCAACATAAATTCCCCATTCTGTAACCCCTGAAATAACTCCCAAAAATTCTTCATCCTGGTGATCCTGCATGTATTTAACCTGCATGTATTTGATACTGTCACGTTCAGCATTGGTTGCTAAACTTTCCATATTGGAACAATGCAGACACTTCGTTTCGTAAATTTCTTCGTTTACAGAAGCGCCTCCATCTAAATAAAATTGAAGCAAACGATGTACCATAACGTCAGGATAACGACGAATTGGCGAAGTAAAATGGCTGTAATAATCAAAAGCTAATCCGTAATGTCCAATATTTTCTGTTGAATACTTGGCCTTGCTCATACTTCTAATAGCAAGAGTATCAATTAAGTTTTGCTCTTTTTTACCATTCACTTCTTCCATCAAAGCGTTCAATGATTTTGAAATATCGCCTTTGTTTCTGAAATCAATTTTATAACCAAATTTAGCAATTACAGTTTGCATCGCAATTAACTTGTCTTCATTTGGTTCATCGTGAATCCTGTAAACAAATGTTTTCTTCTGTTTTCCAATGTATTCAGCCACTTTTCTATTAGCTAAAAGCATGAATTCTTCAATAAGATGATTGGCATCTTTTGAAACTTTGAAGTATACTCCTTCTGGTTCTCCTTCTGCATCTAAATTGAATTTTACTTCTACTTTATCAAAAGAAATAGCTCCATTGGCCATTCTTTTCTTTCTTAAAATCTTAGCTAATTCATCTAATTTCAAAGTTGCTTCCACAATTTCATCTGAAACTACATAAGATTCTCCGGTAATTGAAATATCAACGGGAATCGTATTGTCTTTTGTTTCAATAATATATTGTGCTTCTTCATAAGCAAATCGCTGATCTGAATAAATTACTGTTCTACCAAACCATTGGTTAATAACCTGTGATGTTGGAGAAACTTCAAAAACAGCCGAGAACGTATATTTCTCTTCATTTGGACGCAATGAACAAGCAAAATTAGATAAAACTTCCGGAAGCATTGGCACTACTCTATCGACCAAATAAACCGAAGTTGCTCTTTGATAAGCTTCATCATCCAGGATTGTTCCTTCTTCTAAATAATAAGAAACATCGGCAATATGAATACCTATTTCGTAATTTCCGTTTTCTAACTTTTTGAAAGACAAGGCATCATCAAAATCTTTTGCATCTTTTGGATCGATCGTAAACGTTAGCGTATCACGCATATCGCGACGTTTTGCAATTTCAGATTCCTGTATCGAAGTATCTATTTTTTGTGCAAAAACCTCTACTTCTACCGGAAAATCTGCCGGTAAACCATATTCGGCTAAAATGGCATGAATCTCTGTATTGTGTTCTCCAGGTTTCCCTAAAACTTTAATCACAGATCCAAACGGACTATCCGCTCTCTTAGGCCAATCTTCAATCGTAACTAGTACAACATCGCCATTTTCTGCTTCTCCAATTTTATCTTTCGGAATAAAAATATCCGTATACATTTTAGGATTCGCTGTCGATACAAAAGCAAAATTGGCCTGAATATCTATTACACCAACAAACTCTGTTTTGTTTCTTTCTATAACTTCAATTACTTCTCCTTCAGGTCTTTTTCCTTTTCTTCTATTATAAACATAAACTTTTACCTTGTCTTTGTCTAACGCACGATTCAAATTATTGGTCGGAATAAAAACATCTTCAGTAAAATCCGGACAAACAAAATAGGCCGTTTTTCTACTGGTCATATCAATTGTTCCTTCGTAATAATCCTGACTTTCGGCTTTTACTAAATATTTACCAGGTTCGGTTTCTATAATTTTCTTCGAAGCAGCCAGAATTTTTAAATCTTTTATAATCTGGTTTCTGCTTTTTGTATCGTCAAGTTCTAACTTTGCTCCTATTTGTTTGTAGTTGAATGCTTTATTTGGGCTTTGCGATAAAATTTTTACTATCTTACTAGAGAAATCTTTCTCATTTTTTATCGGCTTTCTAATTTTCTTACTCATATATCTTTTCTTAAAAAGTTAAAATTACAAATAAGATATCAGATTATAGATTTTAACAAATAAATTATTAAAAAAATAACTTTGTATCTTTACTAAAAGACCTTGTATGGAAAGCTTTAAAACCATCGCCATATTCAATTATCAGCACGAAACCGTTGTTCTGAAACACTTATTAGAACAAGAAGAGATTCCGTATTTCTTTGAAAACGAAATGACGCTCTCTGTGGCTCCAATGTATTCGGCAGCGTTGGGCGGAATCAAACTCAAAGTTCATCCTAACGATTTCGAAGAAGTTCAGCAAATTCTGGACAATCTCAACAGTCCACTCAAAATCGTTTAAACCGTTCTATTTTTTCAATTTCAATTTTTTTTTTCTTTTCAAACTTTTCAAAGTTGTCAACATATATTAAATACAACAAAAAGAAAAATTTAATTTAAATTAATTTATGATTGTTATTATAGCTTGTTAATATGTGCAATAATTTTATTTTTAAATGTATTGAAATGAAGTTTTGCTTAGTTATATAGAGTTATCAACATACTTATATTTAGCTAAAAGATTAGTTTATAAGACTTTTTGTATTTTAATTAACAACGGTTGACAACCAAAAATGAATTCATTTTGTAGATAAGTTCATATGTTGATATTTGTTGAAAATGGCATTTTTGATATTGATAACTTTTCTAAAAATTCCTCAAACTTTATTAGGTTTTTTGATTCCGGTTTTGGATTAGGTTTTTTTATGACACGACCAAAAAAAACTTCTAATTTTCTATCTGAACTTATTAACAAATAATGTTAATTTAAAGTTAACTGAATATCAACGAATTAGCTTTTGGTATTAACATTCTAAAATTTTAACAAAATATATGTTTATTTCTAATTGATCTTCAGCTAATTATAGAGATAGTAAAATTGTTAATAACGCTAAGTTTTTGATATAAAGCTTGTTGAGAATGGGGTGTATTTTACCACAAAGAACACAAAGTTTTACGCAAAGTTAATAAAGTTTGGATCTATATATACGTGTTAATCTGTGTCAAAAGGGTCACAAAGTCTAATGCATATACTAAGTAGTTTTCGCCACGAATTCACGAATTTTATAAAACTAAAAATTCGTGAATTCGTGGCAAAAAAATTTAATTTCCTTTTTAGACATGTTTGTAATTGTTTGGTTAAATTTGCATAACACAACTAAATAGTATTTACAATGAAAATTTCGATAGGAAACGACCACGCAGGACCAGAGTATAAAAAAGCAATTGTTGCGATGCTTAAATCAAAAGGATATGAAGTAACGAATTACGGAACAGATTCTGAAGATTCTGTTGATTATCCGGATTTTGGTCATCCGGTTGCAAATGATGTATCTGAGGGAAAAGCTGATTTTGGAATCGTTATCTGCGGAACCGGAAACGGAATCGCCATGACGGTTAACAAACATCCAAAAGTGAGAGCGGGTTTATGCTGGACTAAAGAAATTGCAGCTTTAGTTCGTTTGCATAATGATGCTAATATTATAAGTATTCCGGCGCGTTTTACGTCGGTTCCTCAAGCAGTAGAAATGGTAGAAACGTTTTTAACAACTGCATTTGAAGGTGGAAGACACCAAAACAGAGTGAATAAAATTGCTTGTTCGTAAAAAGTCAAAAAAAATCCGGTGCTCCGCACCAATAAAAATAAACACACCGGGCGGATTTTTTAAATTCATCCGGTTTTTTATTTAATAGTTTTAAAATCAGATTATTAAGTTTTTAAATTTCACCTGTTTTCGAGTTATTAACAATCCAATTATTTAAATCTTATCAGTTAATTTAAGATAAACTAAAACAATTTGAATCAAAAAAATCCCGAAAAACTTCACAATAAAAGAAGGTTTACTCGTTTTATGTCTAAAGAGTAACATGGCGAGTAGTAAACCAATTGTTCCGCCAATAGCTTCTAATAAAAACAATGTATTTTCAGGAATTCTTCGTTTATTTTTTCGGGCTAGATATTTGTCATAACCGGCAAGAATAAAAACGAAGATGTTTAAAAATAAAAAATACAATAATAAAATTTCCATTGGCTTAAAATTAGAAACAAAGATATTATTTTAGCGATATAATTAATCCATTTATCTAAGTGCAAAAGACGGACTTAATTATCTAATTTTCAAATTGACACATTATCTCATTAATAAAATGACTAACATACAATTCATTGCCAAGTCTGTACAGACAGCACCGATTAACATCCAAAATACGGTAAAATTATTAGAGGAAGATTGTACGATTCCGTTTATTTCCCGTTACCGAAAAGATACAACCGGAAACCTGGATGAAGTTCAAATTGAACAAATTGCAAAACTTCAAAAAGAGTATGAAACGATTGTAAAACGTAAAGAAGCCGTTTTAAAATCTATTGAAGAGCAAAAAGCGCTTACGCCAGAGTTGAAACAAAAAATCGAGCTAAGTTTTGATTTGCAGGAAATTGAAGATTTTTACCTTCCATACAAAAAGAAGAAAAAAACAAAAGCCGATGTGGCCCGCGAATTTGGTTTAGAGCCATTGGCGAAAATTATCATATCGGAAAGTAATGTTGACGTTGATTTTATTTCTACGCAATATATCAATGAAAATGTAATTAACGAAGAAGCTGCCATGCAAGGCGCACGTGATATTGTTGCTGAATGGATCAACGAGAATATTTTTGTTCGTAAGCAATTGAGAAGATTATTTCAGCGAAAAGCGACTATCGGAACTAAAGTTGTAAAAAAGAAAGCCGAAGAAGAGGGAGCGCAAAAATTCAGTCAGTATTTTGATTGGGAAGAACCTTTGACAAAAGCACCTTCACACCGTTTATTAGCAATGCTTCGTGCAGAAAATGAAGGTTTTGTGAAGATGAAAGTTGATGTTGATTTGGATGAAGCTTACGATGTTATTGATGAAATTATCATTAAAAAACAAAATAGTACGACTGCTCATTTGCAGTTAGCGATTGAGGACAGTTATAAACGATTATTGAATCCGGCGATTGGAAATGAAACTTTGCAGGAAGCAAAAGCAAAAGCCGATGCCAACTCGATTCAGGTTTTTGCTAACAATTTAGGCCAGTTATTATTAGCTCCGCCGTTGGGAGAAAAAAGAATTTTAGCGATTGATCCAGGATTTAGAAGCGGTTGTAAAGTAGTTTGTCTGGACGAAAAAGGCGATTTATTATACAACGAAACGATTTATCCGCACGCGCCTCAAAATGAGGAAGCAATGGCGATTAAGAAAATCCGTTCGATGGTAAATGCGTATCAAATTGATGCCATTTCTATTGGAAATGGAACGGCTTCTAGAGAAACTGAATTTTTCATCAAAAAAATAGCGTTTGACAAACCGCTGCAGGTTTTTATAGTTTCAGAGGCGGGAGCTTCGGTTTATTCGGCATCAAAAATTGCTCGTGAAGAATTTCCTAATTATGATGTAACGGTTCGTGGATCAGTTTCTATCGGGCGACGACTTTCAGATCCTTTGGCCGAATTGGTTAAAATCGACCCGAAAGCAATCGGCGTTGGCCAATATCAACACGATGTTGATCAAACAAAATTAAAAGAAGAATTAGATAATACAGTAATTCGCTGCGTAAACTCTGTTGGAATCAATATCAACACGGCAAGTAAACATTTACTAAGTTATGTGAGTGGAATCGGCGAGAAGCTAGCCGAAAACATTGTTCAGTATCGTTCAGAAAATGGTCCTTTTGAAGATAGAAAACAACTGAAAAAAGTGCCTCGTTTAGGTGATAAAGCCTATCAGCAAGGTGCGGCTTTTATCCGAATTTCGAATGCTAAAAATCCACTGGATAATTCGGCAGTACATCCTGAAGCGTATCCGGTTGTGGAGAAAATGGCAAAAGATTTGAAACTTTCGGTAAACGACTTAATTGCAAACAAAGAGAAAACGGCGCTTATTAAAGCTGAAAACTATATTACACCTGAAATAGGTTTGCTTACGTTAAAAGACATCATTAAAGAGCTTGAAAAACCAGGATTAGACCCAAGAAAGTCTGCAAAGGTTTTTGAATTTGATGCGAATGTAAAATCGATCAAAGATTTAAGAACCGGAATGATTTTACCTGGAATTGTGAATAACATTACCAACTTCGGCTGTTTTGTTGATATCGGAATCAAAGAAAGTGGTTTAGTACATATTTCACAGTTAAAAGCGGGATTTGTGAGCGATGTAAATGAAGTGGTAAAATTACATCAGCACGTTGATGTAAAAGTTACAGAAGTTGATGAAGACAGAAAGAGAATTCAGTTAACAATGGTATTGTAAATTCTAAAAAATAAAATCCCAAATTACAATCATAACAATTGTAATTTGGGATTTTTAAATTTTATAAAGTTGTAAATTTATTTTACTTCTTCCTCTTCTTTTTTGGCAGCAGCAGTTTGGTCGTCTTTAGCGGCGTTCTTAAATTCTTTAATTCCACTTCCTAAACCTTTCATTAATTCTGGAATTTTTTTACCTCCAAAAAGTAATAACACAATACCTACTATTACAAGGATTTCTGTAAGACCTAATCTTCCCATGATTGTATATTTAATGCCGAAGCAAATTGTTTTTCTAAGTTGTACCGCAAAGGTATATAGAAATATACGAACAAAAAGTGTTTTTGGATTAAAATATTTAGACTTAGCAACGTTAAATATTTTATAAAATCGTAAATTCAGCAGATTCGTTCAAATCGGGCCGGCATCAACAAGACGATTAATTATTATATTTGCTCATATAAAGAACCGAAATGACCAAGAAAAAACATAATTTCAGAAGAAAATTATTCACTAAAAACCGACTGGTAATTTTGAATGAAGATACTTTTGAAGAAACGTTTTCGCTCAAACTCAACTTAATGAATGTTTTTGTTGTGTTGTCTTTAGGAAGTATATTCTTAATTTTAATTACCACTTTTATCATTGCTTTTACGCCTTTACGCGAATTTATTCCGGGATATTCTTCTTCTAAATTAAAAAGAGATGCAACTAGATTAGCGATAAAATCAGATTCATTAGAAACAGCTCTGAAGAAAAACGAAGCTTATATTCATGGAATTCAAAAAGTTTTAAGAGGAGAACTGGACTATGCGAAATTTAATAAAGATTCGATTTTAGCAGAAGTTGATGAACCTTCGGAAGTAAATATGAAAGCTACTGAAGAAGAAATGAAGTTAAGAGAAGATGTGGCGAAAATAGAGAAGGAGTCGGGTGAAAAAAAGGGTAATAAAAACAAAAGTGACAAGAAATAATAGTATAAAAAATGTCGATTAAATCTGTAGCAGCAAAATTATTTGCCAGCAAAATATATTATCAAACAAAGGCTTGGGCCAATAAACCTGTTGAAACGCAACAAGAGGTTTTTAAGGGTTTAATAAACAGCGCGAAAGAAACTCAGTTTGGCGTTGATCATCATTTTGATAAAATAAAAACGGTTCATGATTTTAAGAAACGTGTACCAATTCGCGATTACGAAGACTTGAAACCTTATATCGACAAAGTTCGAATGGGCGAAAAGAATATTCTGTGGAAAGGTAAACCGCTTTATTTTGCTAAAACTTCAGGAACAACTTCCGGAGCAAAATATATTCCGCTTACGAAAGAATCAATGCCATTTCATATTGAGGCTTCGCGAAATGCCATTCTGCATTATATATACGAAACCGGAAATGCTGATTTTGTAGATGGAAAAATGATTTTCCTGCAAGGAAGTCCCATTCTAGTTGAAAAATACGGAATCAAATTTGGAAGACTTTCCGGAATTGGAGCACATTTTGTTCCGAAGTATCTCCAAAAAAACCGAATGCCTTCTTGGGAAACAAATTGTATTGAAGATTGGGAAACCAAAATCGATGCGATTGTTGAGGAAACCATCGAGCAGGATATGACGATAATTTCCGGAATTCCGTCTTGGGTTCAAATGTATTTTGAGCGTTTGCAGGAGAAAAGCGGCGGCAAAAAAATCAGCGAATTATTCAGGAACTTTAATTTGTTTATTTATGGAGGAGTAAATTACGAACCCTATCGCGCGAAGTTCGAAAATATGATTGGAAGAAAAGTCGATAGTATCGAATTGTTTCCGGCTTCTGAAGGATTTTTTGCTTATCAGGATTCTCAAAAAGCAAAAGGAATGCTGCTGTTATTGAATTCTGGAATTTTCTACGAGTTTATTAAAGCAGATGAATTTTTCGAACCAAATCCAAAAAGTTATACTATTGGAGAAGTTGAGGTTGGCGTAAATTATGCTTTAATCATTTCTACAAATGCAGGACTTTGGCGTTATAATATTGGTGACACAGTACAGTTTACTTCTTTGTATCCGCATCGTGTGATAGTTTCAGGCCGAATCAAACATTATATTTCTGCATTTGGAGAACATGTCATTGCAAATGAAGTCGAAAATGCTATGAAAGAAGCCACTGCAGGAACCAAAATTGTTATCAACGAATTTACAGTAGCGCCACAAATTAATCCGTCAAGCGGATTGCCGTATCATGAATGGTTTGTAGAATTCGAAACCGAACCGGAGAATATGGAAGTTTTCGCAGAAGCAATTGACAGCTCTATGAGAAAGCAAAATATTTATTATGACGATTTGATTACCGGAAGTGTTTTAAGAAAAGTGGTGGTAACCAAAGTTTCTAAAAATGGTTTTCAGGAGTATATGAAATCGCAAGGAAAATTGGGGGGACAGAATAAAACGCCGAGGTTATCTAATGACAGAAAGATTGCAGATAATTTGAAATAACTTTAGATAATATTTCCAAAGTTAAAGCATTATCATCCTTATGAATAGGATGCAGAATTATTAAAATTAATGAGTCAGGGAAAGTTTCAAAATAGATACCGTATTTCTTCAATAAGGGCGCAATGGTGGGATTATGGTTGGAACGGAGCCTATTTTATAACAATTTGCACAAAGGACAGAGAACATTATTTTGGAGAAATTCAAAATAATAAAATGGTTTTGTCAGAAGTCGGTATTATTGCTGATATATTGTGGCATCAAATCCCAATACACCATAAAAACGTTGAATTGGGTGATTTCGTAGTCATGCCAAATCATATTCACGGAATTTTGATTATTGATAAACAATCGGATAATATAGATGTTGATAATGTAGAGACAGGGCAGGTAGAGACAGGGCATGCCCTGTCTCTACCGTCATCACTACCGTTGCCGTTGTTACCAAAACCAGGTTCGCAACGTTTTCAAAACATTGGAAAAAATACCATTTCGTCAATTATTGGGTCATATAAATCTGCGGTAACCAAACATGCTAATAGATTAGGATATCCGCATCAATGGCAAAAATTATTTTATGACAATATCATTAGAAACAATAATGATTATCAAAGAATTTCTGATTATATTGTTTCAAATCCGGTAAATTGGGCGAAAGATAAATTTAAAAGAGCAGATAAATAAAAATGATTTTTTAAAAAATTATGTGGTAGATACAAGGTATGCCTTGTATTTGCTTAAATTTGAGTTTACAAAATAAAAAAGAATGAAAGAAACTAAACATATATCAAGATCAAGAGCGCAGGAATCATCTGCGGCTATTGAAAAAATGTACATTACAATGCGCCATTTATTCAACCGTGGTTTTTATAAACCAATGGGAGTTTCGGGCGATAGCTTACGCGAATCATTACTGGCATTACGCCCTGAGATTTACGGAAATATAGGCGAAGAAAAAGTAGAATTAAACGGATTATTATACGTTATAGAAAGACTTCCGATAGGAATTGAACAATGCCGTTTCATCAATTTAACTTCGGATGAAGGATATTCTAAATCACATTTTCAGGCGATTGTTCCTCCAAAAAGAAGAAGAAACTGTTACAGAATCGACGAAGAACAAATGAATGTTGAAATCACACGTGGACGTTCAGACATCTACGATATTTTGACGCACTTGACTTTTATTTTTATCGAATCACATAAAATTAAAAACAGAGTTTTATTAGATGACGGTGGAGAAGTTTCACGCGATTGGCTAAAACTGGAACAAGCAGTAACGCAGACTAAAAAACTAGCTTTAATAGAAAAAGAAAAAGCAATTTCTCATGTAGCCAATATTTTAGGAAGAACATTTGAAGAAGTGTTGGATATTTATGATGCTTTCGGATCTGAAAATGCTCCGGATCGTTTCCTACATGTTATTTATTGGTTAGGAAAATTAGCCATTGAAGAAGTAATTGAAAATAATAAACGAACAATTACGTTCAGTCCGGTTTTAAGAGAACGTTTAGGACACCACATTCATGGAGAAATTTGGGCAACGAACATCAAGGAGGTTTTAAAGACTAACAATCTTTTAAAACGTCCAATTCACGTGATCAGTGCAAACATGCATAGTGTTATGAATTCGATTTTTGCAACACCGTTGTTGAAAACGAAATTCAAAGACAAGTCAGATTTCTTTATTTATGAAGAATTAAGTAAGTCGGGTGCAAAAGAAATTAGAGCACAAGTTGAAGAACTGGCATTAAAAAACGGAATGATTTCCTTACCGGATACATCTGGAACGAATATCGATGTTCAGATTTTTGACACAGCTAAAATTGACTGGGCAAAAACCGGATTTCCAAAAGCTAACATTGGCGAAGCTGCACCGGTTATTATTGTAATGGATTATGCCTTTGGAGAACAGGCATACGAAACGATCGACGAGCTTTTGAAACCTTACAAAAAAGAAACTTTGTTGAATGTACGATCGGTTTCGATTATGGGAAAAGCCGGAATTCTGGAAGGTGGAAAGGGAGATATCATGATTCCAACTGCTCATATAAACGAAGGAACGGCTGATAATTATTTCTTTGAAAATGAATTGACAGGCGCTATGTTTGAAGGAAACGACATTGCCGTTTTTGAGGGTGCGATGGTTACCGTTTTAGGAACGTCGTTGCAAAACAGAGATTTGTTGAAATTTTTCCACGAATCAACCTGGGGTGTAATTGGCCTTGAAATGGAAGGTTCTTACTATCAAAAAGCAATTCAGTCAGCATCAAAAATTAGAAAAAGTGTACCGCACGATATTAAGGTTCGTTATGCGTATTACGCTTCGGATAATCCATTGGAAACCGGAAGCACATTGGCTTCAGGCGGATTAGGAACGACGGGCGTAAAACCAACGTATTTGATTACCATTAAAATTTTGGAACAAATTTTCAACGTAAAATAAAACAATAAATGAGTACAAAAGTACCCCAAAATTCAGATCAGGAAATAGATATTTTTCAGTTTTCAAGAAGCATTGGTAGTTTTTTTGATCGCATAAACAGGTCTATTTTTAAGGCGATTCAGTTTTTTATTCGAAACTGGATTGTGGTGCTGGTTTTGGTTGTACTTGGTGTTATACTTGGATTTTATTTAGATTCTAATAAAAAATCATACAATAATCAGATTGTTGTAACGCCAAACTTTGAAAGTGTTGATTATTTGTATGCCAAAGTCGATTTGATTCAATCTAAAATTGCTGCTGGAGATATTGATTTTTTAAATCATGTTTTTGGAACTTCAGGCCGAAATTTGATAAAAAAAATAGAAGTTAAACCTGTTCCTGACGTTTATAAATTTATTGAAGACAAAGAACAAAACTTTGAACTTATTAAATTAATGGCTGAGGTTGGCGAAGTAAAAAAGGTTTTAGAAGACAACGTTACAAGCAAAAATTACACCTATCATACTATTTCTTTTGTGTCAAATGGAGTGGTAAGTGAAAAAGATGTAGTCGAACCGTTGCTAAAATATCTGAACAATTCGGCCTATTTTAATTCTATTCAAAAAATTGGATACAAAAACCTGCAACGTGAAATAGCTCAAAATGATACTATAATTGCTCAAATCGATCAGGTTTTAAACGGACTTTCGAGTACTGCAAAAAACAATTCTAAGAACGAAAAACTGGTTTATTACAGTGAGAATTTACAATTAAACGATATTATAAAAACCAAACAAAAGTTAGTTACAGAACAGGGGAAAAACAGGTTCAGACTAATCAGTTTTGATAAAACGATCAAAGAAATTAATGCGACTCTCAACATCAATGAAAGCAAAACGGTAAATGGCCATTTTAAAATCTGGTTGCCTATTTTCTTTCTTTTCCTTTTTGTTTTGGTGAGTTTGTTCCGTAAATTTTATCGTAAGCAACTTGCAATCTCAAATGCAAATCAACATTAAAACAAGTGAAAACCAATTCTATCTTTGAGAGACTTTCACAAAATATATTTTTAAGGCAAAGTTTTAATACTTTGTTTTTAAGAATTTTGGGAGTTCTCTTGTTATTTGGTTTTACTGTGTTTTTAACAAAATCCTATAGCCCGAAATTAGTGGGACAATATGATTTTGCAAGATCCTTTCTTTTAGCTGTAGGAACGATTTGTTTGTTGGGTTTTGATCAGTCCATATTATATTTTAAAGGAAAATTAGCAAGCCTGAATGCACTCGAAGAGCTAAGAAAAATCTATCTGAAGATGATCGCAATGCTTTTATCGACTTCTGTCCTGGGCTTGATTATAATTTTGGTGATTGATGACAAAGTAATCAATACTTATTTTGGTGATACTGAAGTGTATTCCATCTTTTTAAAAGGATCTGTAACGTTATTTTTTTACGGATTGTCAACTTTAAATATTGAAGTAATAAGAGCTTTGGATAAATTATATATAGCAGAATTATTTAGAAATGTCATCAAATATATTCCGCTGATATTGGGTTCAATAGCTTTATTTTATTGGCATAAAGAAACCTATTTGGTTGATGTTTTTTTAATCGGATTTGTATTTCTTGCTTTAATTAGCACCATTTTAGTTTTTAGTTATTTCAATAATACTACCACGGTAAAATCTGTAGAAGGATTTTCGCATAAAGAAGTCTTCTTAAAATCCTATCCCATTGCAATTAGCGGTATGGCCTTGTTTTTATTAATGTGTTTTGATATTATGTTTCTGAAAAAATATCGAAATGATGAAACAGTTGCTTTTTATTCGGTTGGAGTCAAGTTAATGACGATTATTTCAGTTGTAATTTTAACGATAAACATTACGGTTTCGGCTAAAATTTCGGAATATTTTGCAAGTCAGAATAAGTCAGAATTAACAAAAATTGTAAAAAATTGTGCCCGTTTAATTTTCGGAATCACCCTTCCGGTAATTATTTTAATCAGCATTTTTTCAGAATATATTTTATCTTTTTTTGGGCATCAGTATGTGGCGGCCAAAGAAGCATTTTTAATTTTAGTTATCGGTCAGGGAATTTGTTCTGCATTTGGTTCAGCATCCGTTTATTTGAATATGACAGGAAGACAACATATTTTTCAGATTATTTTGATTATTGCCGTTGTACTTAATTTTGTCTTAAATCGATTTTTAATTCCGGACTACGGAATGACAGGAGCAGCGATTGCTTTTGTTTCGAGTTCTTTTTTCTGGAATGTTGCAGTGGCAGTAGTTGTTTATCGGAAGGATAAAATAAAAGTTTTTTTGAATTAATCTAGAAATGAGAGTACTGCAAGTAATTAATAGTTTAGAAACAGGCGGAGCTGAAAAGTTGCTTTTAGAAACAATTCCACTTTACAATAAAAAAGGAATTGAAGTAGATCTATTGCTTCTAAACGGAAAAAAGACTCCTTTTTTAGAAACTTTAAAAGGGAGTAATTGTTGTAAAATTTACGCTTTAGGAACATTCGTTTATAATCCTTTTCATGTTTTTAGAATGATTCCTTTTCTTAGAAAATATGATATCGCGCATGTTCATTTATTTCCTTCGCAGTATTGGATTGTGATGGCTAAAATACTTTCTTTCTCTAAAATAAAAATAATTGTAACAGAACACAGTACAACAAACCCACGGATAAAAAATTATTTATTAAGCATATTAGATCGGTTTATATATAAATTTTATGATAAGATTGTTTGCATTACAACTGATGTATATCAAATTATAATTAAACATTTGAAAGAGACGAAATCTAAATTTTTAATAATTCAAAATGGTGTTCAGTTGCAAAAGATCTATGATGCACAGCCTTATGGTAAAAAAATGATTTCCGGTTTATTTACAGATCAGGATATCTTGATAATACAAATTGCTAGTTTTAATAAGCATAAGGATCAGCAAACAGCAATAAAAGCTTTAAAATACTTACCAGACAATGTGAAGCTTGTATTTGTTGGTGACGGACCTTTAAAAGTAAGTTGTATAGATTTTGCAAATGATCTTAACTTGACAGATAAAGTTCTTTTTTTAGGAAACAGAACAGATGTACCACAACTTTTAAAAACAGCAGATATATCTATTTTAAGTACAAATGGTGAAGGATTTAGTTTGGTTGCAATTGAAAGTATGGCAGCAGGAATACCTTTTATAAGTTCAGATGTTCCTGGAATGATAAATGTAAAGGATGCTGGTATTTTGTTTGAAAAAGAAAACGCTGAAGAACTTGCTTTTTTTATTAAAAAATTAATTGATGAAAGAGATTTTTATGAGAGTATTGTAAATTCAGGAAAAAGGAGAGCGGAACAATTTGATATTGATTTTATGGTTAATAAACACATACTTTTGTACAAAACGATATTAGAATAATGAAAAGAACGGTCAACAAAAGCACACTGGCATTTTTGCTGATTGCGATGGCAAATCTTGTTGTGGCCTTGTTATCTTTTTATATTTTACCACCGCGTTTTTTTTATGATGCAGCTATTATCGCCTATGATAAATATAATGAAATAGGGTATTTTGGAAGTTATCCGCTTACAATTTTATTCTATAAAATCACACTTTTACGTTATTTACCGTTTCCATTAATTGCACTTTTACAGTTTCCAATTTTGATTTATATCTTATATAAAATTGGAATTCCGCGAGATTTCGAAAAATTAACGGTGAAGAACATTTTAGTTTATTTGGGAATTTTTATGATCGCTATTTATATTGGGATGCCTTCAAAAGAATTTATCACATTCTTGTTTGTTGCACCAATAGTGTTTATGTATCGAAATAAGCAATTCTTATTTAAAAATACCGTAATTATAACGTTTGGGTTATTAATACTTTTTGGCGCTTTATATAGACCCTATTTTGCTTTGATTCCTATTATTGCAGGAGGTATGTATTGGGTTAGTTTTATTAATTTTAAAAATAAAACTATAAGTACCATTTTTTATGGCCTTTTGATTGTGTTTTTTTTATCGCTAAGTTACGGAATACTAAAAGGAGAATATTTTTCTGAAATGAGCCGCGAAGTTGTAAATAAAGCTCGAATAGGAGCGTCTGATGCAAATTCAATAATTATTCCTCCCGTAAAACCAGATACCTGGTACGGAGAAATTATAGCTATTTTTTATGGATTTTTTACAGTGAATGTCCCGGTAAACGGTTTAAAACACATACTATCTCCTCAAATTATTGTTTTCGTAATCTGGCAATTATTATTGTTTTATATTCTTTTAGTCCGATTTTCAAAATGTTTAAGAGAAAGGAAAAAATACAATTATGAACTTTTAATTATGTTCATTTTGTTTTCTTTCTTTATCCTTCAGGGTGTTTTTGAGCCTGATCTGGGATCATCTATTCGACATAAAATCGGCGTTTTTCCATTAATTTATTTTGCATTATACTATGAACATTTCCGAAAAGAACTTCAATAAAATATTTCATGTTTTTTTGTGTTTAATCGCCATTGCGATGATTTTCAGAAAACCATGTTCAGTACTGATTATTTTGTTTGCCGTATTTAATTTGATTTTCCTTAAAAAATTAAAATACAGTAAAACGTCATTGATTTTAATAGCCTGTATAGCTTCGCCAATTTTATTAGAATTGCTGATGTTTTGGAACAATGATTCTTTTGCAAAAGGACTAAAAGCAATCGAAAAAAGTACTTCATTGTTGATTTTTCCTTTGTTTATTATTGGAAATTATCACCAGGTAAACTTTATAAAAATAGCTAAGACTTATGTGATTGCCACAACTTTAATCATGTTATTTTTCTTTATCAGATTTAATATTATTAGTGCTGAATTGATGAATAAGTATCTAAACGGAATTCATTTATGGGAAATGGGATATCAGTTTGCAGACAGTATTGGAATTCATGCTCCGGCATTGAATATGCATCTGGCATTTGTATCGGTTTGTGCGCTGTATTTTGTTTTTGATAGTTTCAGAAATCATGAAAAAACACGCTATAAAATTGCCTGCGCAATTGTTTTTCTGCTTTCGTTTTTCTTTGTTCTTTTTGTAAACACGAGAATGGCGTTAATGAATGTTTTAGCAGGATTTCTCATTGTTTTATTTTGTGAAATTAACTCGAGAGTCAATATAAAAAATATTGTTTTAACTGCAGTTACAGTTGTTGTTTTGGTAACTGCAATTATATTTTTCTTCGTTCAGAAAGATCCCTATATGAAGGAAAAATATTCGACAACAACATTTGCTTATATGGATAAAGTAGGGAAATTAGATGAAATTGATCATCCTGAAATTAAGGTTTTTAATTCTTTGGTAACAAGAGTTTCCATCTGGAAATCGGCTTGGGAATTGTCTGTAAAGAATCTTCCTTTTGGAGTTGGTGCTTCAGATGGAAAACCGGAATTAAATAAATATTATAAAGCAACCAATCAGCAATTTTTAGCTAAATATGAATTTCCGACGCACAATCAGTTTCTCGATTTTTTATTGAAGTTTGGTATTCTCGGGCCGTTAGTGGTTTTTCTTTATATTTTCACAATTGGTTACTTAGGTTATGATTTAAAAAACGCGATGATACTTTCATTTTTCCTAATCTTTTTAACCTCAAATTTAACCGATGATTTTTTACTCCGCTTTGACGGAATTGCCTTTAGCGGATTATGGTTTTCTATTTTTGGAAGTTATTGGCTACAGCAGAAAACTACTCTTTGTAAAGCGCCAGCAATTGTTTAAAATTTTGATTTTTATCAAACAGATTACGACATCTTGCTAAAGAATTTTTTCCAAAAACATCTCTTGTTTTGGGATCTTTTAGAATTTCAAAATAGCTTTCCAGTTCATTTATATCAGTAAATAGAAAGCCTGTTTCGTTATGTAGAACAGCATCTTTATTTCCAATAATATTGGTAGCAATAACAGGCTTTTGTAATGCCATCGCTTCAAGAACGGCAATTGGCAATCCTTCCCAAAGAGAAATCTGGATATAAATATCAATATTATTTAGTTCTTTCAAAACCGTTTTTCGATCTAAAATCCAACCTGTAATTCTAATGTTTGGAGCTGTAATTAAAGGCCTTAATTCACCATCACCAATCCATACAAAATTAAAATCAGGGAATTTTAAAGCAATTTGATTGAACACTTCAGGGTTTCTGGCAGCTGTAATTCTGGCCATAATCCCGATAGTTAGCTTTTCGTTTTGATGAGGTGCATAGTGTTGCTGAACATTTGTGATATCAATACCATTTCGAACTAATTTGGCTTTTCCAATTCCTTTCGCAATTTCAAGTTCTGTATCACCACAAGCGACAATTATTCCTCCAAAAAAACGTTGAAAGTTTTTTTCAATTCCCCAATAAATATTTCGCATAGTATTTGAAATATCTGTTCTTAAAAAAGAATACCCATGCGGAGTATAAAATAATTTCTTTTTCCTGAATAAGAAAAAATAGGCAATCCGACCCAAAACACCCGCTTTTGAAGAATGAAGATGAATTACATCCGGATTTATTTTTTTGATTTCTTTCGCTAATTGAAAAGCAGATTTTAAATCCTGAAAAGGAGAGAACTCCCGAACCATATTAATCTGGACAAGTTTGACACCATCTGAAAATTCAGATTTAATTTTTTGAGCATCAATTTCTTTTCGATTCCCACTATAAATAATAGTGGTTTCTATGTTTTTGTTTATTTCATCATCTCCAAAGAAAGTCGATAAATCTCTAAAATATGTATAAACTCCGCCACCTAGAGCTTCAATAATATGTACAACTTTCAAAACAATGGATTTAATTGGGGGTAAAAATAGATAAATGGGTTTAATAATTATCTGAAAAATGCAAACTTCTTTTTTAGATATACTTTCATCTGTAATTTAAGGAAAGATATTTTATTACATTTGTGCTTCTATCTTGGGTTTTATGGCAAATGAAACTCAAAAATGTTCAATAAAATCAATTATGAAAAGAATACTTATTACCGGAGCAGCCGGATTTTTAGGATCGCATTTATGTGACCGATTTATTAAAGAAGGCTATTTTGTTATTGGAATGGACAACCTGATTACGGGGGATCTTAAAAATATTGAACATTTATTTAAGTTAGAAAATTTTGAATTTTATCATCACGATATTACCAAGTTTGTTCACGTTCCTGGTGATTTAGATTATATTTTGCATTTTGCTTCACCGGCCAGTCCAATAGATTATTTGAAAATTCCGATTCAGACTTTAAAAGTAGGATCATTAGGAACGCATAATTTGTTGGGATTAGCAAGAGTTAAAAAAGCAAGAATTTTAATTGCATCAACCTCTGAAGTTTATGGAGATCCGTTAGTTCATCCTCAAACGGAAGAATATTACGGAAACGTAAATACAATTGGTCCTCGCGGGGTTTACGACGAAGCCAAACGTTTTCAGGAATCGATCACAATGGCTTACCATACCTTTCATGGTGTAGAAACCAGAATCGTGCGTATTTTTAATACGTATGGCCCAAGAATGCGACTGAACGACGGACGTGTAATTCCGGCTTTTATTGGACAAGCTTTGCGCGGAGAAGATTTAACAATTTTTGGAGATGGTCTGCAGACACGTTCTTTTTGTTATGTAGACGATCAGGTAGAAGGTATTTTTAGATTATTACATTCTGATTATGTTTATCCGGTAAACATTGGAAATCCGGACGAAATCACAATTAAGGATTTTGCTGAGGAAATCATCAAATTGACCGGAACCAATCAAAAAGTAGTGTATCATCCATTACCAATAAATGACCCGTTACAACGTCAGCCAGACACAACAAAAGCAAAGGAATTATTAGGTTGGGAAGCCAAAGTAAGCCGTTCTGAAGGAATGAAAATTACGTATGATTATTTCAGATCACTTTCAAAAGAAGAACTTTCAAAAGAAGAACACAAAGATTTTTCAAGTTATATAAAATAATCTCGAGCGTTAATGAGTGAATTAGTTTCTATTATAACGCCAACTTACAATGCTGAAAAGTTTATTACAGAAACTTTAAAATCAGTTCAAAATCAAACGTACCAAAACTGGGAAATGATTTTGGTTGATGATGCTTCCACGGATAAAACTGTAAATATTATTGCTGATTTTGCTGAGAAAGACAGTAGAATAAAACTGTTTAAATTAGAAAAAAATTCAGGAAATGGCTTTGCCCGTAATATAGCTTTAGAAAAAGCAGTCGGAAAATATATTGCTTATTTAGATGCTGATGATTTGTGGTTTGCGAATAAATTAGAAAAACAGATCGGGTTTTTAAAAACCAATACTTTACCGTTCACTTTTAGTTTTTATGATTGTATTGACGAAGAAGGAAACTCTCTAAACAGAAGAGTAGAAGCACCGATAAATTTAACTTACGACGAACTGTTTTTTTGCAATTACGTTGGCAATTTAACCGCCATTTACGACGTTGATTATTTTGGTAAAATTGTAATTGAAGCCACACAAAAAAGGCAAGATTGGCGTTTATGGCTCACGATTTTAAAACAAATTCAGCTTACAAAGCCAGTTCCAGAACCTTTAGCCTTTTATAGAATTAGAAAAGATTCTATTTCATCATCAAAATTTAAATTGATCAAACACAATTTTGGGGTTTACAGAGAATTTCATGGTTTTAATTTTATGTTTTCTGTTTTGTTGATGATGCGCTTTTTATTCACACAGTTGATTATAAAACCTCGATACATAAAGAAGATTTAGTTTTCTTCAAGGTCGCAATTTGCGACCTTGAAGATTTTGATATATTTTATTAAATCTTGATGTCACAAATTGTGACATCAAGATTACGATTTAATTCTTTTAGGTCACAATTTGTGACCCTAGAAAATCAGATTTAGAATTGGAGGTCTCAATTTGCAACCTCCAATTATTTTTTATATCCAATTTTCACTCTCTCGCTTTCGTTTTCCTTTTTCTCAGTCAATTCATCCAAATAAGAGAAAACCAATTCAATATTTTTATCATGATTCTCCAATTTCTTTTGAATCTGAAGAATATCAACTTTGATTTCAGTTGTATCTAAAAGCATTTGTCTCACTTTCGTGAAAATACGCATAATTTGAATATTGGTTTGGATGGCTTTATCACTTTTTAATATGCTTGAGAGCATTAAAATACCATGTTCTGTAAAAGCAAAAGGTAAATATTTTTGATGTTCTCCTCGTCCTTTCTTTAAGGTCACAATTTGTGACCTTAAAGAATCATATTCTATTTTATTAAGTTCAAACATGAAATCTTCAGGAAATCTTGATATATTTCGTTTTACAGCTTGTTTTAAAACCTTTGTTTCTACTTCGTAAAGAGATGCCAAGTCAGTATCAAGCATCACTTTTTGACCGCGGATAAAATATATTTTGTTTGAAATAGTTTCTTCTGAAAGTAAAGATTGATTGTCCATAAGTTTTTATTAGCAAAAACAAATGTAAGATTTTATTTATATTATAAGTAAGATTTGAATTGCTTTAATTTTCCGCGATTGGTTCTTTCTAAAACCTTTTTTCTGGTAAAACTGAAGTTTAAATTTGGTTCAAGATATAATGAAATCGCTTCATCTATCTTTTGAATTTGTTCTGAATCTAATTCTTTTTCAGAAACATATTCAATCTCGAAAGTATCTAATCTGGTTTGTTTGATGATAAATTCTTTGACATTTCCATCGTCTTCAATTATACTTTTGGTTACATAATAAAAGGTCAATCCTGGTGATTTTTTTCCGCTTGGCAAAATCGCTACATCATTTGTTCTTCCAATTAATTTCTTTAGAATTGGTTTTTGTGGTGTGCTTTTTTCATCTAAAATTCCAATGTCGCCAATTTCATATCTTATAAAAGGATTCGCTTTATTGAATAAAGAAGTAATCACAATTCGGCCTTCTTCCCCGTAAGGGAGAACATTATTATTTTCATCTAAAATCTCAACAAAAAGCGTTTCGGCATTAACTTGCCATTCGCCTTTTGGGTTTTCAAAAGCAATCAAATCCAATTCTGAGGCACCGTATTCATTGATAATCGGAATGCCGAATTGTTTTTCCAAAAGTTTTTTATCCGATTCAAAAAGCATTTCCGAAGTAACAAAACAAGCTTTTAAGGTCGGACAGATATCTCTTAGAATAATATTCTTTTGTTCTAAATATTTCGAAAATAAAACAATAGAACTCGTGTAACCGTTGAGGTAATCGAATTTTTTGATTTTGAATTTCTGTAGAAATTTTTCCAGAACTTCATCAGATAAATCGAAAACCGGAAAACGAAAACGCCTGCTTAAAAAATCTTTAAGACGTTCTTTTTGATATCCAACAAAATCCATCGGAATTCCGTAAAAACGAGCCTGATACGAGTGATTAAAATCAATTCCGAACCAGCCAAAACGCATAATATTAGAAGCCCAGGTTAACGCATGCGAATATTTATCTTTGGCAAAAACAAAAGGAGTTCCACTAGATCCGGAAGTTTTGTTGAGGTAAACATTCTTTAAAGTGTACCCTTTTGAAAGTCTTTCTGCGAGTGGTTTTTGCAGATTTTGTTTGTTCAAAATGGGTAAATTTTCCCATTTTGGAGCGGTTTTATTTCCAACTAATTCTTGGTAAAAAGAATTGTTTTGTAAATGAAAAGCAACAATTTCTTCTTTTTTATTTTGAAGGTAAACGGCATAATCTTCTTCAGATAAATTCACAATTCGGTCCAATTCGGCTTTAGCTTTCTTTATTGGAAAACCATTTATTTGAAGCGAAATATCGAAAAGAGAAATCATTTTGGAGGATTAATTTTCATCAAAAATAATATTTACGAACTACTAACAGAGAAGAATCACGAACTTTTTAAGATTTAATTATTTTTTACGTGTAAAAGCAATTATTTTTGCACCACAACTAAATACAACTATACCATGACAATTTTATTATTGGGATCAGGCGGAAGAGAGCATGCTTTTGCGTGGAAAATGATTCAGAGTCCGCTTTGCGAAAAACTTTTTGTTGCACCAGGAAATGCAGGAACGGCTGGAATTGCTACAAACGTTGCAATGTCTCCAACCGATTTTGATGCCATAAAAGCATTTGTTCTAAAAGAAAATGTAAAAATGGTAGTCGTTGGACCTGAAGATCCGTTGGTAAAAGGTATTTACGATTATTTTAAAAACGACGAAAGTTTAAATCATATTCCGGTAATCGGGCCATCAAAATTGGGTGCTCAACTAGAAGGAAGTAAAGAATTCGCTAAAGAATTCCTAATGAAACACAACATTCCAACAGCAGCTTATGATAGTTTTACTGCCGAAACTGTTGAAAATGGATGTGCATTTCTTGAAACTTTACAACCTCCATACGTTTTAAAAGCAGATGGATTAGCAGCTGGAAAAGGAGTTTTGATTATTCACGATCTTGAAGAAGCTAAAACGGAATTAAGAAATATGTTGGTTCATGAAAAATTTGGAGCAGCAAGTTCAAAGGTTGTTATCGAAGAATTTTTGGACGGAATCGAATTAAGCTGTTTCGTTTTGACTGACGGAAAAAGCTATAAAATCCTTCCAACAGCAAAAGATTACAAGAGAATTGGTGAAGGAGATACAGGATTAAATACAGGTGGAATGGGAGCAGTTTCTCCAGTTCCTTATGTTGATGCTGTTTTGATGGAGAAAATTGAAACCCGCATCGTAAAACCAACAATCGAAGGTTTTCAAAAAGACGGAATCGAATATAAAGGATTTGTATTTATTGGTTTGATCAATGTAAAAAATGAACCAATCGTTATTGAATACAATGTAAGAATGGGTGATCCTGAAACTGAGGTTGTGGTGCCACGATTAAAATCTGATTTAGTAGCATTGTTTCAGTCTGTGGCAGATCAAAAGTTAGACACTTTCGAATTAGAAGTTGACCCAAGAAGTGCGACTACAATTATGGTTGTTTCTGGTGGATATCCTGAAGATTTTGAAAAAGGAAAAGTAATTACAGGATTAGAAAATATTACAGATTCTATCGTTTTTCACGCGGGGACAAAATTAGATAACGAAAATGTCGTTAGTAATGGAGGACGTGTACTGACTGTAACATCATATGGAGACGATTTTCAACAGGCCATAAAAAAATCTTACCAAAACATAGATAAACTAAGCTTTGATAAGATGTATTTTAGAAAAGATATCGGCTTCGACTTACTTTAAAAAAGAGTGAGCTGTAGTATCTTGGTTTTCTGTTCCAGCGTCATCAAAAATGCGTAATTGTTTAATCCAATAAACGATTGCGCATGAACAGATGATCATAAAAATCCAGTTAATTGTGTTTGCACCAAACCAAGTTACAAGTTCCAAACGACGTAAAAAGTCTAGTGGAGCAAATAAAATGTTAACGAATAAGTATTGTATTCCTTCAAAAAAAGCTGTCATAATTTATAAAATTATATGTTATTTATTGTTTTGTAACGCATTGAAGACAAAATTCAGATAATAGAATCTTTTTTCAACTTGTTGGGTTTTTCCTTTTAAACAAGTATTATATTTACAATCACAAAAGTATAAAATATCCTTATGATAACAAGTGTTTTTAAAAAATCTACACCATTAAATTATTCTTTGGTCGTAATTTTAATACTGGTTTTCTTTTTTCTGTTTCAAATTCAGGAACCATCATGGATGAGTTCTTATTTTTTGGCGTTTCAAAAAATAAGTTTATTATGCTTTATTTCGGCTTCTTTTTTTCTGATAAACTTTATCGTTAAAAAGAACGGACTCAGTAAAGACAACGGATATTCGATATTTTTCTATTTATTATTTATCTTATTTTTCCCCACGATATTTAATAATCCAAACGTTATCTACGCCAACTTTTTTCTGTTATTAGCGCTTCGAAGATTGATTTCACTTCAGTCACTAAAGGCCTCAAAAGAAAAAATATTTGATGCTTCTTTTTGGATTTTAGTAGCGTCTTTGTTTCAATTTTGGTGTATTCTTTTCCTTATTTTAGTTTTTATATCAATTGTTTTTCACGTTTCGAGAGATTACAGAAACTGGGTTTTGCCCTTTGTGGCACTGCTGGCGGTCGCAATCATCTTTTTATTGGTCTCTTTAATTTTTCATTTTAATGTCATTGAATTTTTTGAAAAACGAGCAGTAATTGATTTAAGGATTGATTATTTTAAGAACAATTACGAAAACGGAGCACTTTCAATATATGTTGCTGTAGCATTATTTTTTGTAGTTTCGATGCTGACAACCTTATCAAACAGACCTCAAATTGTACACACATCATATAAAAAAGTGGTGGCCTGTTTTTTTATCGCTGTCTTTGTTTTTATTCTTTCGCCGAATAAAAGTAATGATTTATTGATCTTTAGCATTACGCCATTAACGATTATGGCAGCAAGTCATGTTGAATATGTACAGCAAAAATTAAACAACGAAATTGTGTTTTACGTACTTATTTGCTGTAGTTTATTTACGTTTTTCTCTCAATTATAATTTACTTCCATAAGCAAGATCACCGGCATCACCCAGTCCGGGAACAATGTAATTTTTCTCATTTAATTTTTCGTCTAAGGCGGCAACCCATAAATGACAATTGTCAGGAAGATTTTGTTCAAGATAGGCCACTCCCTCCGGAGCAGCAATAACCACTACAATATGAATTTCTTTTGGAACTGCGTTCTGAACTAATTTTTCATGAACAGCTACAATAGATTGTCCTGTTGCCAGCATGGGGTCCAGAAGCAAAACTGTTTTATCATTTAAGTCTGAAAGCGCTTGATATTCAACTCTAATTTCAAATTCATGATCGTTATTCGGATGATATCTGCAGGCCGAAACAAAGCTGTTTTCAGCATGATCAAAATAATTTAAAAAACCATTATGAAGCGGTAATCCCGCTCTTAAAATAGAACATAAAACCAAATCACTTTCTATCTCTGTCGTTTTTTTAATGCCAAGCGGTGTCTCTATTTCCACATTTTTATAAGACAAATTTTTGCTTAATTCATAGGCCATAATTTCGCCAATTCGTTCGATATTTCTGCGAAAACGCATACTGTCGTTCTGAACATTTACATTTCTGATTTGACCTAAAAAGTGGTTTAATATGCTATTGTTTTCAGATATATAATGAATTTTCATGAGGAGTTTTTAGAATTATCAATGATTTGCGATACTAAAATGAAAAAACAATCGTTTTTTTCACACTATAAAAGTATAAAAAGTATCTTTGTCTCTCTAATAATTAAAGACATGTTTTCAAAATTAGCTTATTCTGTTTTCGAACAAAGTATCAAAGATTATCACCAGTTTGATAACGTTGATCAGCCTATAAATAATCCGTATCCGAAGGATAAATTTGAACATTTATTATATCTAAAAAACTGGATTGACACTGTTCAATGGCATTTTGAAGATATCATTCGTGATCCACAAATTGATCCGGTTGCAGCTTTGACTTTAAAAAGAAGAATCGATGCTTCAAACCAGGAACGTACGGATATGGTTGAATATATCGACAGCTACTTTTTGCAAAAATATAGTACTGTACAAGCAAAAGATGGTGCAAAAATCAATTCTGAAAGTCCGGCATGGGCTTTTGACAGATTATCAATTTTAGCGTTGAAAATCTATCATATGCATGAAGAAGCTACTCGTGCAGAGGCTTCACAAGAGCATAGAGATAAATGTCAGGAAAAATTAAATATTCTTTTGGAGCAAAGAAGCGATTTGTCTACAGCAATTGAAGACTTATTGACTGACATTGAAAATGGGGATAAATTTATGAAGGTGTACAAACAAATGAAAATGTACAACGACGATGATTTGAATCCTGTTTTATATCAAAATAAAAAATAATTGGCAGAATTGTCCAATAAAATTAAGCATATAGCCGTCATGAGACTATCCGCAATGGGAGATGTCGCCATGACGGTTCCTGTTTTACGCGCCTTTGTAAAACAGTATCCAGAAGTTAAACTAACAGTAATTTCCCGTCCTTTTTTTAAACCTTTTTTTGACGGAATTCCGAATCTTGATTTTTTTGCTTTTGATGAAAAAGAAAGACATAAAGGTTTTCCAGGGCTTTTAAGATTATATAGAGATGTCAAAAAATTCAAAATTGATGCTTTTGCAGATCTTCATAATGTTTTAAGATCTAAGGTTGTGAGTTTGCTTTTCGCTTTAAGCGGAAAAAAAAGAGCAACTGTTGATAAAGGAAGAGAGGGGAAAAAAGAATTGACACGTTCTGAAAATAAGATTTTTAAACAATTGCCAACGATGTTCGAAAGACATGTTAAAGTGTTTGAAGAACTAGGTTTTCCTTTAAACTTATCTCAACCTGAATTTCCTGAAAAGGCAAAATTGGACACAGCTGTTTTGGAAATCATTGGCAATGAAAGTCAAAAATTAATCGGAATTGCGCCTTTTGCGCAATATGATTCGAAAGTGTATCCGATAGATTTAATGACCGAAGTTATTTCAACTTTGGCACAAAATCCAAACCATAAAATATTGCTTTTTGGGGGAGGAAAGAAAGAAATGGAAGTATTAGATTCACTTTCAAAACCATTTGAAAATGTAATTAATATGGCTGGAAAAATTAAATTTCAGCAGGAATTACAACTCATAAGCAATCTTGATGTCATGCTCTCTATGGATTCAGGAAACGCACATATCGCAGCAATGCTGGGCATAAAAGTTATTACCCTTTGGGGAGCAACACATCCATACGCAGGATTTTTACCATTCAATCAAAGTTTAGAAAATACTTTGACTTCAGACAGAAATCAATATCCAAAGTTACCAACGTCTGTTTACGGAAATAAGATTGTAGAAGGGTATGAGGACGCGATTAGAAGTATTTCTCCAGAGAAAATAATTGCTAAAATAGAAGCTCAGCTTTTAAATTAAAGTTTAGATAAGTTCTTCTATAAAAAAATCCAAATTCCAACTTTACAATTGGGATTTGGATTTTTTTTATTGGAATTTTCAGATTCTAAACATCATCATAATCTACATAAATAGATTCTGATGTTGGGTGTGCCTGACAGGTTAAAATTAATCCTGAAGCAATTTCTTTATCTGTTAAAATAGAATTTTTTGTCATTTCTGCAGTTCCAGAAGTTACACGAGCCAAACAGCTGCTGCAAATTCCGCCCTGGCAAGAATAAGGAGCGTCAATTCCTTGTTTTAAAGCTGCATCCAGTATAGTTTGTTTTTGAGACATTTCGAAAGAAACTTCGTCATCATCAACTAAAACGGTAATTTTTGTATGTCCTTCGAGCGAAGTTTTGATTTCATGTTCCTGAGATGAAGAAGTAAAAAGTTCAAACTTAATAGCCGAATCTTTTACGTTTTTCTCTTTCAAAATACCAGAAACGGTGTTGATCATTTCTTCTGGCCCGCATAGGAAGAACTTGTCGAATTGAAGTTCTTTATGTTTATTATTCAACACAAAATTTACTGCCGATTTTTCGATTCTTCCAAACAATGCATTTTCGGCTTTAGCCTGACTATACACATAATGTACAAAGAAGCGTCCAACATATTTAAGTTGTAAATCGTGTAATTCCTGGTGAAAGATAGTTTCTTCGGGCGTTCTATTTCCGTAAACCAATACAAATGAACTTTTTGGCTCGCTTTTTAAAACCGATTTTATAATAGAAAGAACTGGAGTAATTCCGCTTCCTGCTACAAAAGCAGCATAATTTTTTTGTCTTTCAGCATCCGGTTCAAAGGTAAATTTTCCCTCAGGATGACCTACTTCAAGGACATCTCCGGCTTTCAATTTTGTATTAGCAAATTGAGAAAATAAACCGTTTTTAACCGCTTTTACAGCAATTCTCAATTCACCGCTTTCTGGCGCGGAGCAAATAGAATAAGCACGTCTAATCTCTTGATTGTCAAGTGTTAATTTTAAATTTATATATTGTCCCGCAATAAATTTATAGTCTGGTTTTAGTTCCTCAGGAACATTAAAAAGTACAGAAACAGCATCGTTAGTTTCACGTTTTACCTCTTTAATTATCAGTTTTAAGAATGAAGGCATGATTGTATATTTTATGCAAAAGTAGCAAACGGCGGTTAATTCACAGACACTAAACGATTATTTTTAACTTTTTTTGTAACGTTTTCTTACATTTGATCTCTTACTACAAAACTCAAAACCAATTAACCATGATTAAAAAGTTTATTTACCTCGAATGGAAAGCCTTTACAAGATCGGCTTCATTTGGAGCAAACCTGGCAATGAAAATTTTACTAGGTTTTTTAATGATTTATTTTTCGCTAATTTTTATTGGAGCAGGAGTTGGAGCATTTTATATATTAAAAAAAATGAACCTTGAGCCTTTAGTAACCATCAATAAATTTTTGCTCTATTATTTTCTGTTTGATTTGGTGATTCGTTTACTGATGCAGTCAATCCCGGTATTAAACATCAAACCGTTATTGGTTTTACCTTTCAAAAAACCAACGATCGTTCACTTTTCGCTAGGAAAAACAGCATTGTCTTTTTTTAACTGGGTTCACGCACTCTTCTTTGTACCTTTTTCGATCGTGCTGGTATTAGAAGGTTATGATGTTATTGGAATCGTAATGTGGCTTGTGGCTATTTTCTCTTTAATATATATCAACAATTTTTTGAATATTATTCTAAGTAATATTGACAAACTGTTTGTTGTTTTTATTGGCCTTGCAATTGGTTTAGGAGGGGCACAATATTATAAATTATTTGACATTACCATTTTTACAACACCTTTTTTTCAGGGATTGTATGCGCAAAAGGGATTATTTTTAATTCCAATTTTGGTGTTGATAGGATTGTATCAATTTACGTTTAAGTATTTTAAGAATAATTTGTTTTTGGACGCTGGACTTTCTAAAAAAGAAGATGTTGCAAAAACTGAAAATTTGGTTTGGTTAAATCAATTTGGAACACTGGGAACGTTTCTTAAAAATGACATCAAATTAATCCGAAGAAATAAAAGATCTAAAACGACTATTGTTATGAGTGTGGTCTTTTTGTTTTATGGATTGATCTTTTTTGGAAACACACATCAGCCAGAGGCAATGCATATTTTTGCGGGAATATTTGTATCAGGTGGGTTTTTATTTGTTTTCGGACAATTTGTACCAAGTTGGGATAGTTCGTACTACCAATTAATGATGACACAAAATATTCCGTATCGTGGTTACATTACTTCAAAATGGTGGCTGATCGTTATCGCGACTTTTATATCAACAATAATCGCTTCATTTTATCTTTTGTATGGTTGGGAAGTGTACTTAACAATAGTTGTTGGTGCAATTTATAATATTGGAGTTAATTCTCATTTAGTTCTTTTGGGTGGTGCATTTACTAAAACACCAATTGATTTGAGCAATGCCGGTGGGGCTTTTGGAGATAAAAAAGCATTTAATGCCAGCGCGATGCTGCTTTCATTACCAAAGATATTTTTGCCATTATTATTGTATTGGCTTGGACTTCATTTTGCTGATAAAACTGTTGCATTGGCTTTAGTTGCCGGAGCTGGAGTTTTAGGATTTATCTTTAAGGAAAAAGTTTTTTCGCTTATTGAAAAAAGATATAAACTAGAGAAATACAGCACGATAAGTGCTTACAAACAAAAGAATTAATTAGAAAATGTGTCAATTTGATAATGAGATAATTTTCATCACATTAAAATCGAACATCTAAAAACAAAGAATGGATTTTTAATCTAAAATCAACAATCTAAAATCTAAAATCACCATGATACAAGTAAATCAACTTTCAAAAAAATATAACGGAACAACAGTTTTAAATATTAATAATCTTGAAATTCCAAAAGGACAGAGTTTTGGATTAGTAGGGAACAACGGTGCAGGAAAAACAACTTTTTTTAGTTTATTACTAGATTTGATTCAGCCTTCAACAGGTCATATTACGAGCAATAATATTCAGGTAAATGAAAATGAAAATTGGAAATCTTTTACAGGTTCATTTTTAGATGAAAGTTTCTTAATTGGATATCTAACCCCAGAAGAATACTTTTATTTTATTGGCGATTTACGTCATCAAAACAAAGCTGATATTGATGCATTGTTAGCAGAACACGAAGAGTTTTTTAACGGAGAGATTCTAAATAACAAAAAATATCTTAGAGATTTATCAAAAGGAAACCAAAAGAAAGTTGGGATAATTGCGACCCTTATCGGTAATCCTGAAGTTGTAATTTTGGATGAACCTTTTGCAAATTTAGATCCAACAACAGTTAGTCGCTTAAAAAAGATTATTAAAGATTTGGCAGAAAATCCGAATATTACTGTGTTAGTTTCAAGTCATGATTTGCAGCATACAGTCGAGGTTTGCGATCGAATTGTAGCCTTGAATAAAGGGGAAATTGTCAAGGATATTCAAACCTCAAGAGAAACCTTGCAAGAGCTGGAATCGTTTTTTGCTGTTTAAGTTTCTATATTTCAAAAAGAAGCGTATTTTTACACGTCATTATACTAAAAAGCCTTTTTAGAAGTTAATGGATTTAAACTCTTTTCTATTGAAAAAGAATACTCTAAAATATTGTTTTCCGTTCGTGTTTTTATTCTTTTTGATAGCTTGCTCTACCAAAAAAAACACTTTTGTGTCTAGAAATTCCCATGCTTTAAGTACAAAATATAACATTTTGTACAATGGAGGTATTGCTCTTGATAAAGGTCTGAAATCTATTTACACGAATGATCAGGATAATTTCTGGAAGATGTTGCCTATTGAAAAAATGCAGGTTGACGAAAATTATTCGGGAGAAGAAAAAGCTAAAAATCCAGATTTTGAATTAGCAGAAACAAAGGCAACAAAAGCGATTCAGAAACACTCCATGAATATTGGGGGAAGAGAAAAAAACTCGCAGATCGATGAAGCATATTTAATGCTTGGGAAAGCACGGTATTATGATCAGCGTTTTATTCCGGCTCTGGAGGCATTCAATTATATCTTGTATAAATACCCAAACAGCAGTAATATTTATACAGCAAAAATCTGGCGCGAAAAAACCAATATGCGTTTAGGAAATGATGCAATCGTGGTAAAAAATATTAATCTGTTATTAAAAAATACCGATTTAAATAAGCAAACATTTTCAGATGCGAATGCATTATTGGCGGAAGCTTTTTTACATCTGGAGAAAAAAGATAGTGCTGTAGCGAAACTTAGAATTGCTGAAAATTTTTCGCGTATAAACGAAGACAAAGCGCGTTATCGTTTTGTTTTGGGGCAGATGTATCAGGAAATCGGAATACGAGATAGTGCGATTTATTTTTATAACGCTGTGATCGACATGAACCGCAAAGCAGATCGAAAATATATGATGCATGCTTACGCAAAGAAAGCACAGATGTTTGATTATGAGAATGGCGATCAGGATATGTTTATTGAAACGTACAATAAATTAGTGGATGACCGTGAAAACAGACCGTATTACGATATACTATTTTACGAAATGGGTGTTTTTTTCGACAACTATAAAGAACAGGAAAACGCACTTGAATTTTATAATAAATCTCTAGCCAGAAAATCTAAAGATCCTTATTTGGTCGCTTCGACTTACAGAAACATTGGAAACATGTATTTTAAGAATACAGATTATACTATGGCTGCCAAATATTATGATAGTACATTAGTAAAATTAGATCCTAAAAGCAGAGAGTTTGCGTTTATTGAAAAAAACCGAAAAAACCTTGATAATGTAATTAAATACGAAGCAATTGCAAAACGCAATGATAGTATTATAATGGTGTATGGCTTACCAGAAGCAGAACGAAAATCTTATTTTGAAAATTATATTGCTGAACTTAAAAAGAAAGACGACGCAAAGCGTTTGGCAGAAGAAGCTGAACAGGAGAAATTAGCAAATATTGAACGTAACTCAAAGGCCGGAAACTTACCTACCGCTATAAATCCGCAAGCACCCGTACCTACTGATTTGCCGGGTGGAGGTATACTTAACCCTCCGGGAGCAAACGATCAGGCAAGTACTTTTTATTTTTATAACCCAACGACGGTTGCATACGGAAAAGTGCAATTCAGAAAAATGTGGGGAAACAGATCTTTAACAGGAAACTGGCGTTTGGCTTCTTCAAAAACAATCGTAACTCCGGTCTTAAAAGATTCGTTGAGTATGCGTCAGGATTCTCTTAATGCTTTGCAGGATTCTGTTGTCGTTGAGAAGTATACCACGGCATTTTATGAAAAACAACTTCCAACAAGTCCGGTGGTAATGGATAGTATTGGCAAAGAAAGAAATTTTGCTTATTATCAGTTGGGACTTATTTATAAAGAAAAATTCAAAGAATACAATTTAGCCAGCGACAAATTTGAGCAATTATTGAAAAATAACCCAGAAGAAAAATTGGTGTTGCCGTCGATGTATAATTTGTATAAAATATACCAGATTACAAATCCGGCTAAAGCAGAAAAAGTAAAATCTGATATAATAGGAAATTATCCAACTTCCAGATATGCCCAACTTTTAAATAATACCAATACGAGTGATTTCACATCACCAGATAAAGAGTATAATAAGTGGTATAAATTATATGAAGAAGAAAAATTTGATGCTGTTTTAGATAATATTGATAATTTGATTAATCAATATGCTGGTGATGAAATTGTTTCTAAATATGAGTTATTGAAAGCCAATACATTAGGAAAAGTAAACGGATTGGCTGCTTATAAAAAAGGTTTAGAAACGGTTGCAGATAATTATCCAAACAGTGAAGAAGGTAAAAATGCCCGCGAAATTTTAGAGAAGCAAATCCCGAGTTTAGAAAAGCTTGATTTTACGGCTGTTGATGGAAAAAATTGGAAAATTTTATATTTAGTTTCTAATAACGATTCTCAAACAATTAAAAAAATTGAAGAAGCTATTAAAGTATTTTTACTAGTTGAAAACTATGAAAGACTAACAACTTCATTAGATAAATACAATAAAACTCAAAGTTTTGTAGTTATTCATGGAGTAAAATCTGAGGCATATGCCAGAGATGTTTCAGGAGTTTTGAGAGAGGACAAAAAGTACAAAATCACACATCCGTCAATTATTATTTCGAGTGATAATTATAAGGTGATTCAAATCAAAAAAAATCTTGAAACATATTTAGCGCCTAAAAATCCATAAACCATGTTTGAGAAAGCAAAAAAAAGCGGCACAGAACTTTTAGGAAAAACAAATAGAATAGTAGAAGGAACTTCTATTATTGGTGATATTGTTTCGAAAGCCGATTTTCGATTAGATGGAGAGTTGATAGGGAATTTTACTTCACAAGGAAAACTGGTTATAGGACCATCAGGAATTGTAAAAGGCGAAATTATTTGCCATAATGCTGATATTGAAGGCGAGTTTCAGGGCAAACTAAAAGTTTTAGAAATCCTTAATATAAAAGCTACAGCTCATATTCATGGAGAAGTACTGGTAGGTAAACTGTCTATAGAACCAGGAGCAGAATTTACTGCAACATGTTCGATGCTCGCAAATACAAAAGAAGTAACTTTGAAAGATGGAAAAGGAGCCGAACAAAAACAGAAGGAATAAGTGGATGCCGCTTATTAATATTCCAGTTCAAATGGGAGTTATTATTTTTTTGTTTTCCTATTTTGGAAGCTGGCTAGATGAAAATCATCCAAGTCCAAAAGTTTATTATAATACAATTTTTGTAATGCTTGGCGTAGGCCTAGCTTTATATAATGTAATTCGTCAGGTTAACGACATCAACAAGACAAAGTAATTTAAGTTTTAGACAGCTTTAAATAATTGTTGCATCTTTGCGGAAAAATTATTTCAAATGTTTTTAAAGAATTACAAACCTTTTTTACAATTATTCATTTTTGCTTTGGTTGTTTACATTTTACACAAAGCGGCTTTTTTACTCTTAAAAGTTAATCCCCAAAACTTTTATTACAGTATTGAATTTTTGTATTTATTTTTTTTCGGAATATCCGCATTGTTATACCTAATATTATTAATAGTAAAAAAGAAGAATTTTGAAATTGTTGGGATGGCTTTCTTGTTTGGAACCTTCACGCAAATGTTAATAGGATATTTGATTTTAAGACCAATTTTAGACATAAAGTCTGAAGAGGTTATGGTTGAAAAAGTCAATTTTTTTATAACATTTATTTTGTTTTTGTTATTTGAGACGCTTTTAACTGTCCGATTATTAAATGAAAAGCGTTAAAATAAGGATTCTGTAAAAGAAGGTTCAAAAATAATTTTTCATATCCTTTTGAATATTAATAAAAAATGTACCTTTGCACCAAATTTTAGAAACGTAAAAAATAAGATTTTCAACAATATGGTGATTTCAAACAAACCACTCAAATTTATTCTTGCAGCTTTAGTTGCTTGTTCTCCAGTAATGAGTTTTGCAAATTCAGAGAACGATTCAACGCATGTACAAACTGAGGTAGCTCATGAAGAGAAAGTAATTTCACACAATGCCCCTGTGGAAGGAGAGCATGTAGCTCTTGATCCAAAAGCAAAAGTGGATGCTTTTATTGATCATCACTTACAGGATTCACATGAATTTGTTTTCTTTTCAGATGAAAAGGAAAATAAACATTATGGTTTCCCATTGCCAGTTATTCTTATTGACGGAGGTGTGAAAATTTTCTCATCTTCAAAATTACACCATGGTGAAGAAGTTGCAGAAGTTGATGGAAACTTCTACAAATTAGTTCACGGTAAAATATACAAAACAGATGCTGCCGGAACAATTACGTTTAATGAGCATGGACATCCAGAAAACGAAAAGCCATTAGATTTTTCTATTACAAAAAATGTAGTGTCAATGCTTTTTGTATCAGTATTATTATTCTTCATGTTTACTGGTTTAGCTAAGTCATACAAAAAAGGACCAATCCCAACTGGATTTGGTAGAGTATTAGAACCACTTATTATTTTTATCAGAGATGAAATCGCTGTTCCAAATATTGGTGAGAAAAAATACAGAAAATATATGGGTTACCTTTTAACTGTATTTTTCTTTGTATGGTTGTTAAACCTTTTAGGTATGACTCCACTAGGAATTAACGTTACAGGAAATATTGCTATTACGGTTTGTTTAGCAGCCTTTACTTTTATCATTACACAATTTAGTGCAAACAAAGATTATTGGGGACACATTTTCTGGATGCCAGGAGTTCCTGTTCCAATGAAAATCATCTTAGCGCCAATTGAGATATTAGGAACGTTAACAAAACCATTCGCATTATTAATTCGTTTGTATGCAAACATCACTGCTGGTCACGTAGTAATTATGAGTTTGATCGCAATGATTTTTGTGGGTAAAAATTTAGCTGCAGATTTGCCAATCTCTTTAGGTTTGACATTATTTATTTCGGTTATTGAAGTTTTAGTTGCATTTTTACAGGCTTTCATTTTTACAATGTTATCATCATTGTTTATTGGTATGGCAGTGCAGGATCATGATCATGCTCACCACCACGAAGATGAAACAGCAATTATTTAATTTAGAAGTTTAATTTTATATATATAAATACTTATGGGAACAATTCCAACTTTAGTAGGTGCAGGTTTAGTAGTAATCGGTGCAGGTTTAGGTTTAGGTAAAATCGGTGGATCTGCTATGGACGCGATTGCTCGTCAACCAGAAGCTGCTGGTAAAATTCAAACTGCGATGATTATTATCGCGGCTTTATTAGAAGGTTTAGCATTCGCTGCTTTAATCTTAGGAAAATAATAAAGAGAGAAATAACAACATCTTTAACGGTTGGTTAAAGGTGTTGTTACTTTTAAAAAAAGAAATTAAATATTTTAATATAGTTATAAAATGGATAAGTTAATTAACGATTTTTCATTCGGTTTATTCTTTTGGCAAGCTTTAATCTTGTTGGTTTTAATTTTACTTTTAGTAAAATTTGCATGGAAACCAATTATGGAATCTATCACTGCGAGAGAACAAGGTATTAAAGATGCATTACTTTCTGCTGAAAACGCAAAGAGAGAAATGGAAAACCTACAAGCTGACAATCAAAGAATTTTGAATGAAGCTCGTGCAGAACGTGACGCGATGTTAAAAGAAGCTCGCGAAATGAAAGAGAAAATGATAGCTGATTCTAAAAACGAAGCACAAGCACAAGGTCAAAAAATGATCGAGCAGGCTAAAGCTGCTATCGAAAGTGAAAAAAATGCTGCTATGGCTGAATTGAAATCACAAGTTTCAACTTTATCATTAAGCATCGCTGAAAAATTATTGAAAGATGAATTATCTAACAAAGAATCTCAAACTAAATTGGTTGAGAAAATGTTAGGTGACGTAAAGTTAAACTAAGATTATGGCAAGTACAAGAGCAGCAATTCGTTATGCAAAAGCAATTCTAGACTTAGCAAACTCTAAAGGTGTTGCCGAAGCTGTCAATAACGATATGAAGTCAATTGCATCAGCAATTGGGACTAATGCAGAATTGAGTACCTTTATTCAAAACCCAACTACAAAAGTTGAAGTTAAGGAAAGTGCTCTTTTAGAAGTTTTTGCAGATGTAAATGGTGTGACTAAAGGTTTATTTCATTTATTATTCGAAAATAAAAGATTCGAAATTCTGGAAGGAATTGCATTAGAATATAAAAGATTATTTGACGAAAATAATGGTGTTGAAGTAGCAAAAGTTACTACAGCAATTCCTATGGATGCAGCTTTGGAAGCTAAAGTTTTAGCAAAAGTGGCTTCTTTGTCAGATAAAAAAATAACAATTGAGAATATAGTAGATCCATCAATTATTGGAGGATTTATTTTAAGAATAGGTGATCAACAATACAACGCTTCTGTTGCAAACAGATTACAAGTATTAAAAAGAGAGTTAAGTAATTAGTTTTATTACACATAAAAGTGTCTAAATTATAAATTAAGATGGCGGAAATCAAACCTGCTGAAATTTCAGCAATATTAAGAAAGCAAGTAGAAGGTTTTGAATCTGGTGCTACGCTAGAGGAAGTAGGAACGGTACTTCAAGTTGGAGATGGTATTGCTCGTATTTACGGGCTATCGAATGTACAATATGGTGAGTTAGTTGAATTTGAAAACGGACTTGAAGCTATTGTATTGAACCTTGAAGAAGACAATGTTGGTGTGGTACTTTTAGGACCATCAACTGGAATCAAAGAAGGATCAACAGCAAAAAGAACACAACGTATTGCTTCTCTTAAAGTAGGTGAGCAAATGGTAGGACGTGTAGTTAACACTCTTGGTTTTCCAATTGATGGAAAAGGACCAATTGGTGGAGACTTATACGAAATGCCTTTAGAAAGAAAAGCTCCTGGAGTTATCTTCCGTCAGCCGGTTACTGAGCCATTACAAACAGGAGTAAAAGCAGTAGATGCTATGATCCCGGTTGGTCGTGGACAACGTGAGCTTGTTATTGGTGACCGTCAAACAGGTAAATCAACTGTTTGTATCGATACAATCTTAAATCAAAAAGAATTTTACGATGCAGGAAAACCTGTATTCTGTATATATGTTGCAATTGGGCAAAAAGCTTCAACTGTAGCAGGAATTGCTAAAATGTTAGAAGAAAAAGGTGCAATGGCTTATACAGTTATTGTTGCAGCTAATGCTTCTGATCCAGCTCCAATGCAAGTTTATGCTCCTTTCGCAGGTGCTGCAATTGGAGAGTACTTTAGAGATTCAGGTCGTCCTGCACTTATTGTGTATGATGATTTATCTAAACAAGCTGTTGCTTACCGTGAGGTTTCTCTTTTATTAAGAAGACCACCGGGACGTGAGGCTTATCCTGGAGACGTTTTCTACTTACACTCTCGTTTATTAGAGCGTGCTTGTAAAGTAATTGCTGATGATGGAATTGCTAAAAACATGAACGATTTACCAGATTCTATCAAGTCTATCGTAAAAGGTGGTGGTTCATTAACTGCTTTACCAATTATCGAAACTCAGGCTGGTGACGTTTCTGCATATATCCCAACAAACGTAATTTCGATTACAGATGGTCAAATTTTCCTTGATGGAGATTTGTTTAACTCTGGAGTTCGTCCTGCGATCAACGTAGGTATCTCTGTATCTCGTGTTGGAGGTAATGCTCAGATTAAATCAATGAAAAAAGTTTCTGGAACTTTAAAATTAGACCAGGCTCAATTCCGTGAATTAGAGGCTTTCGCTAAATTTGGTTCTGATCTTGATTCAGTTACTTTAAACGTAATCGAAAAAGGTAAAAGAAACGTTGAAATCTTGAAACAAGGTTTGAACGATCCTTATACAGTTGAAAATCAAGTAGCTATTATTTACGCTGGTTCTAAAAACTTATTGAAAAGTGTTCCTGTAAATAAAGTAAAAGAATTTGAAGCTGATTTCTTAGCTTACTTAAACAGTAAACATAAAGATACGCTTAATGCGTTGAAAGCTGGTAAGTTAGATGACAACATTACAGATGTTATCGAAAAAGCAGCAAAAGAAATTTCAGCAAAATATATCTAATTAGATAATTCGTTAATTAGATAATTAGAAAATATCTCAGGAAACTTTCTAATTATCTAATTTTCAAATTGTCACATTTTTTAATCGACAAATGGCAAATTTAAAGGAAATCCGTAATAGAATTACTTCCGTTTCATCGACGATGCAAATTACATCGGCTATGAAAATGGTTTCTGCAGCAAAGCTTAAGAAAGCACAAGATGCAATCACTGCGATGCGCCCTTATGCCGAGAAATTAACGGAGTTGTTACAAAATCTTTCTGCTACACTTGATGGTGAAGTTGGAGGTGATTACACGACACAACGTGAAGTAAAAAAAGTATTGCTTGTTGCTATAACTTCAAACAGAGGTTTATGTGGTGCATTCAATTCTAACGTAATTAAAGAGATTAAGAATCGTGCTGCTTTTTACGCTGGAAAACAAGTTGATGTTTTTCCAATCGGTAAAAAAGGAAATGATGTACTAAGTAAAACTTTTAAAGTTCACGGTCATCATAATGCCATTTTTGATCACTTAACTTTTGAAAATGTTGCCGGAATTGCAGACAATTTGACTGAAAAATTCTTATCTGGAGAATATGACAGAATCGAATTGATCTACAATCAGTTTAAAAATGCTGCGACTCAAATTGTTCAGACAGAACAGTTTTTACCGTTAGCTCCAATTAAATCTGATGTACCAGTTTCAGCTGCAGATTACATTTTCGAACCTTCAAAAGAAGAAATCGTGTTAACTTTGATTCCTAAATCATTGAAAACGCAACTATACAAAGGAATTCGTGATTCATTTGCCTCAGAACACGGAGCACGTATGACAGCTATGCACAAAGCAACTGACAACGCTACTGAATTAAGAAACCAATTGAAATTAACTTACAACAAAGCACGTCAGGCTGCTATTACTAATGAAATCCTTGAGATCGTTGGTGGTGCAGAAGCATTGAACGGATAAGATGTATTTTAAGAAAATAGCTAAAAAGAGCCAACTTATTGTTGGCTCTTTTTTTTTGGCAATTATTTTTGTGGTTTCCAATAAATTAGTAAAATTCGTGAAATATTTTTTTCGTTTTTAGAAAATTTATGAGAATTAACTTATTTGGTAATTAAATAGTTACAATTTAATTTTAAAAAACTATATATTTATGCCTTTATAATTAGTAACTTTTTAACACTTTCTGCGTATAACATTTAACAACCAAAAAGTTATTAAAAATAGTTTAACCTAAAACAATGGCAAAAGAAAGTTTCAATTGGAAAAGTCTCTTCATTAATGATGAGACAAATAATTCAGAGGGCACAGCGGCAACTCAACCATCGACGCCCATTTCAACAACTACTGACAAGAAGTTTCCGAATCAAGCTACAGAAGCATTTCCAACAAATTCGCTGACAAATCCTTTTTTAAACGAAATTTTCGAAGTTTACGATAAAGGTTTTGAATCATTGAATGAGTCTGGCTTTGATTTTTTCGAACTTTATAAATCTGTTATGGCGGTTGGAGTAACAAATCCACAAAGTTATCAGATGGCTTTTACTATGGGTAAATCTATCAAGTCTGACCTGACTAAAGAATTCCTTTTACAGAAAGGTAGTTTTTATATTGCTGAAATCGAAAAGGTTTATGCCAAATATGATACTATTGGGAAAACAAAAAAAGCCGAGTTAGACAATACGATAACAAAAGAAAAGTATAATTTATCTAAAAGTATTTCTGATTTGGAAGCCAAAATTATTGAACTTCAAAAAGAATTAGAAGCCAAGAAAATTGAACTTCAAAAAATTGATCCTGTTAATATGGAACAACTATCAGAAATTCAATTAAAGATGGATGCCAACAATTTAGCTAAACAAAAAATATTAACCTCAATCAATACTGTAATAACAGGAATTAATCAATATTTATAATGGATAAATACGAACAAGAAAGAAGTACTCTTTTGACATTGCCAATTTTAAAACACTTTGACGAGTCTAAAGGAGAAATTGCTTTAAAATCAGGCGCGCTTAAAAAAGGTGAAAAGTCATTGTTTTTGGCTTTGGCACTTGGTTTATTAGGAGTTGGTGGTTATTTAATCTGGACCTATATTATTCCGCCATTATTTACAATGTTGGGTCAGGCCATTGCTTTGTCTGCGACGGGAGTATTTTTGGTTTTTTTAGTTATGATGGCTCCAGTTATTATGAAAGCGCTTCGTTTTGCGACAAAAAATATTCATAAAGCGTTGATTCAGAGTAATCCTTTTAATGAGTTAGAGGAGCAAAAACAAAAAATGATTAAAAATCGTGAAGTTTTTAAGAATACAAAAGCAAAGCTAAAAGGTCTTAAAAATGAAATGGAAATTGAAGCCAATAAATCTGAAAAAGAGGCAAAAGAATTTCAGGAAGATGTTTTAAGCTTACAGCGTCAGTCAGAAAAATTGAAATCTGCGATGGATGAAATGGTAAAACAAAATGGTGTTGCGGCAAAGGATACTGATGAATATGTAGCCTTGCAAAGTGAATTAGCCAGAAAGTTAAGCGATTCTCAAAGGGTTTCAACGCAATATGAGCAGAGCAAGAGTTTTATTCAAAAATATGGTGTTCGTGCCAATGTATTAGGTAAAATGGACCGTAAATTGACTTTAGCAGGAACAGCAATCGATATTAAAATTGCTGATTTTGATGTGACAGTTAAGATGCTTCAAAAAGAATATGAATTTGCTAAGAATGCTAAAGAAGCAACAGAAAGTGCTAAAAGCGCCATGTTATTCACTAAAGATTGGGAATTAGAATATGCTCTTGAAGTTGTAACTTCTACAATTGCCCAGGATATTGCTAAAACTTCTGAAAATTTAATTGATATTGATGCGTTGACTTCTAAATATTCTGTTGATAACGACGAACTTTATTCAAGGTTAGATTCATTGGCAGATGAAATTAAAACAGGTGATAATACAATTCCGGATTCAACAAAATATACAAATCCAAATTACAAAATGACCAAAGACGATAAAATGTCTGGTGGTGGTTTTGGAGATATTTTTTAATACAATTAAATTTTTAAATAAAAATGGGAAAAATTTTAAGAACAGAAAAGTTAACTACTCTTTCTGAATTATTGATCGTTATTGTTGGAATTGGAATAATTTTAGGTGGAGTTTATTATTTATCTCCTGGAATTAAGACAGCTGTTTCTAAGCAATTAAACGGAATGGAGTTAAACTCGACAGATGTTAATAATGTTACCAATGCCGAAAAAATATCACTTCCTTCAAAAGAAATATCTACAGAAGTTGCAGACAAACCTTTAGTAAAAATTGGTGCTTATGCATGGAACGCGCAGTCAGGAATTATTGTTTCTAATGGTGGTCCAAAAACAACAAAAGGATCATTGATGGAAAAAAACGGAGTTAATTTGGAGATTATCCGTCAGGACTGGTTGTCTGAATTGCGTAATATGCAAATGAAATTTATCGAAGAATTTGATAAAGGTGAAGCTTTCCCTTCTTCAGATAAAAGTGTTTTTGCTGTTATGATCATGGGTGACGGTGCACCATTTTATATTAGTTCTGTTCAAAAATCATTAGACGAAAAATACGGAAAAGATAAATACCACTTACAAGTTATGGGTGTAGTGGGGATGAGTTATGGTGAAGATAAATTGATTGGACCTCCAAGCTGGAAATCGGACCCAAAAACGATGAAAGGTTCTGTTATCTCTGCTGTTCTTGGAGATGGTGACTGGGTTACTACTGTAAACTATTGTTTTGCAAACGGATTAAAAGTGAATCCTGATCCAACTACATATGATGCAGATGCTGTGAACATTTATCCGTCTGAAAATGATGATTATATTAAATCTGCTGAAGAATTAATCAAATCTCAGACAACGGGATGGACTGTTACTTTGAAAGAAGTAGTTAACGGAAAATTGACTGGAAAATCTGTAAACAGAAAAATCGACGGTTGTGCTACATGGACACCTGGAGATAAAACAGTTTTTGATAAATTGACTGGTTTTGTTGATATTGTTTCTACAAGAGAATTCAATAACCAAATGCCAACAGCTCTTATTGGAGTTAAAGAATGGGCTGAAAAAAATCCTGCTATCGTTTCTAATATTTTGAAATCGGCATTGACGGCTTCAAATCAAATGAAAAATTATGAAGACTGGAAAGTAAGAGCTTCAGAAGCAGTTGCTGATACTTATAAACTTGAAACGCCTGAATATTGGTACAAAATGTTCAAAGGACAACAAGGAACAAAAGCTGGACTGACTTATAATATGGGTGGATCTAAAGTATTTAACTATGCTGATGCAATGCAATACTTTGGTTTATCTGATGGTGTTAACAGATATAAATCGGTTTACAACCAGGTTTCCGGATATTTGACAGAGTTGAATCCGTTTGGATTTAATGAAAATGTTGGAGCTGTAGTTCCTTACGATCAGGCAGTAAACTTGTTTTTCCTGAAAAACATCAACGATATCGAATCTACTTCGGCTGATAAAGCAGATTATAGTTCAGAGGCAAAAGAAGTTGTAGCTTCTGGAGAATGGAAAATTAATTTTAATACTGGAAGTGCTGAGATTTCAAACTCTTCTAGTAGAGAAGTAGAAAAAATCTACAATCTTTTAATACAAGCAGAAAATACAAAATTAACAGTTGTTGGTCACACAGATAATGTTGGAAATGCAGATGCTAACTTAGCTTTATCAAAAAGCAGAGCTGAAGCGGTTGTAAATTATCTTAAACAAAAAGGTATTCCTGCAAGCCGTTTCCAATTAGTTGACGGAAAAGGGCAAAGCGATCCGGTTGCAGATAATAATACTGCTTCTGGGAAAGCATCAAACAGACGTGTGGTTATCACTTTATTAAAATAAAAAATATTAAAAGGCTATCTTAACGGATAGCCTTTTACAATAACTATGGTAAAATTTTTAACTCCCTTTGAAAAAATATCAAAAATGAACAGAACGCTTATTTTAATAGGCTGGTTAGTTCTTTTGATTGTTATTTGGTTTGCGACAACTGCTGGCGAAAAACATCTTTTCCCATCTCCTTCTCAGGTTTTAACTGGATTTTCTGATTTGTATAGAGAAGGTTTAGTGGTACATATTTTCAATTCGTTGTCTTTATGTTTTATTTCGATTTTTTTGGCTACTATAATTTCTTTATTATTTGCGTATGCATGGCCAATTCCGTTATTGAAGCCGGTTGCTGAATTCGTTACAAAATTTAGATTTTTGCCTTTTACCGGACTTTCATTTTATATTACAATGGTAGTACACGATGCAAGAGCAATGCAGGTTTGGATTTTGGTAATTTTCCTGACGACCTTCCTAACAACATCATTAATTGCCGTTATCAAAGACATTCCACAGGAAGAATTTGATCATGCAAAAATGCTAAAATGTACTCGATTAGAAGTCCTTTGGCAGGTTATCATTTTAGGAAGAGTAGATTATGTAATTGATGTCATCAGACAAAATCTTGCCATAACATGGATGATGCTGGTAACAGTTGAATCGATTGTGGTAGCTTCTGGTGGATTAGGGTTTTTAATTAAAAACTCTGATAAATTCATGAATACCGGAAGAATCATTGCACTTCAAATTATCATTTTATTAATAGGTCTTGGATTAGATGCAGGAATAAATTTCTTAAGAAAAGCACTATTTAGATATTCAAAAATATAATCATGAAACACGAATATAAAGAGACGCTTTTATACGTAGAAAATCTTAGTGTTGCCTACGATGATACGGTTATTATAAAGGATATAACGCTGATAGAAAAAGACGTAGTCAGAGACGGAGTACATTGTACAGGACAAGTTGTAGCTTTTGTTGGAAGATCGGGCAGAGGAAAATCGACTTTTTTTAAAGCATTGACTGGTTTGATTCCGACGAATTCCGGAAAAATTCTAATTAGAGATTTTGAAAACAAAGAACCTAATGCAGCTAAATCGGTAAACGAAGGTGACATTGGTTTTGTTGATCAGAAATATACTTTGTTCAGGCATAAAACGGTTACTCAGGCATTGCGGTTTTCACTGAGAAAAACAACATTGTCGAACACTGAAAAAGAAGAAAAAATAAAAAAGTATCTTAAAGAATGGGGATTAGAAACTTGTGCAGACAAATATCCTAACGAACTTTCTGGCGGTCAAAGACAAAGAACGGCGATTATAGAACAGTTATTTTCATCGGATCAATTTATTGTTTTAGACGAGCCTTTCTCAGGATTGGATGTCGGAAATATTGAAGAAGTAAAAAAGTCTTTTGAGTTGCTTGGTCAATCTTCAGATTTTAATACGGTTATTTTTTCTACGCACGATATTGAATTGGCAATTGAATTGGCGCAGACTATTTACGTTATTGGTTATCCAACTATTAATGGAAAAAAGGAGCATTATGGAACAATCGTAGCGAAATATGATTTGAGAGATATGGGCTTAGCCTGGAAAGATTATTGTGATGATCACTTAAAATTATCAAAAGAAATTATTCATCAAATGATGATTTCTTAAATTAGCGTATGTCAAAAAAGAACAATCCGATATCGATTATTGAAGAATCATTTTTGTCTCTAAAAAAATATTTGGAAACAAATATAAATTCTAATGAAGCCGTTTTTACGGCTTCATTTATTAGTGACCTAAAAAAAGAAACAACGAGTATTCTTGAAACGTGCAATGCACTAAATCAGGACACAGATTTTATTCAAAAAATAAATCAGGCTGTAAATCCTGTTTCCTCAAAAGGTTTATTGTTTAAAGCAGAACATTTTTTTCTTTCAGATATTATAGATCTTTATGAAAGAGAACCCGCAAAAAAAAGTGAAAAGCAAGAGTTTGTTCTGGCGTACTATTATGATGCATTGCGCAACAAACATTTCGCAGATGCAACTTCAGCAAATGAATTGAATCAATTGGTTTTTACACAGGAATTCAAAAATCATCTTTTAAAAATAAAAAAGGAAAACAAGATAATAGCTTCAAACGCACATCAAAATCAATACTTACTTCCTGAAGCTTTATTTGAAAAAAAGCATAATAAATTAGAAGAAATTTTATTGAAGTATCAAAACTTCGTTCATTTTGCGTTTGATAAAAAATTTGAAAACGTAAAAGCTTTTCAGAATTATACTGGTTTGAGTTTAGACAAATCAAAAATCGATAAAAAAGAAATAGACCCTCTTCCTGAAGAAGATACTCTGGAAAAAGTGCTGAAAGAATTAAACGCATTAGTTGGTTTAGAGGAAGTTAAAAAAGACGTTTCTGAACTTATTAATTTATTAGAAATACAAAAAAAGCGTTCTGCTCAAGGATTAAAGAATGTTGAAATAACTTTGCATACCGTTTTTCTAGGACCACCAGGAACCGGAAAAACTTCTGTCGCAAGACTTTTAAGCCGAATTTTTAAACATTTGGGATTTTTATCCAAAGGTCAAATGTATGAAACAGATCGGGAAGGACTTGTAGCGGGCTATGTTGGGCAAACAGCAACAAAAGTAGATGCCGCGGTAGAATCAAGTCTTGGAGGAGTTTTATTCGTTGATGAAGCGTATGCCTTATCTCAAAATGCATTTGGGAACGATTATGGAGCCGAAGCTGTAAATACGCTTTTGAAAAGAATGGAAGATCATCGTGAGGATTTGGCAGTTGTTGTTGCAGGATATACAGAACCAATGAAGATTTTTATAGAATCTAATCCTGGATTACGTTCTCGTTTTAATCGCTATTTTCATTTTGATCATTTTACCCCGACTGAATTATTTCAAATTTTTGAATCCTTTTGTTTGAAGTCTGACTTTATTATTTCTGATGATGCAAAAGAAAAACTAACAGATACTTTTGATTTACTCTACGAAAGTAAAAACGAAAGTTTTGGAAATGCCAGAGTAGTTAGGAATCTATTTGAGAAATGTGTCCAGAATCAGGCAAACAGAATTGTGAAATTAAAAAGAATCACAAACAAGGTATTGAAAACATTGACAGAAGAAGATATTCCGGAACCAAAGGAAACGGAACAAAATGTTAACTTAGAAATGAAAAATAAAGAATCTTAAAAGCAAAAAGAGCTGACATCCCCAATTGTCAGCTCTTTTTAAAATATAGTAGTTTTTATCTTTTCTATCTTGAAATATAAGTTATAAAATGGTGATTCCTGGGATTACTCAAAAACCAAGAATCAATACCATTTTATAAATTTACCAGGCAGATATCCATCTGCAGTGCTTTGTCTTTTATGGGAACAAACTAGCTTTATTAGTCCCAATGCTCTGTTTTTTTGAGGGTTACAATCCAGCAGAATCAATCCCTTGTGCTTTGTCTTTTATGGGAACAAACTAGCTTTATCAGTCCCAATGCTCTGTTTTTTTAAGGGTTACATTTCAGCAGAATCACTCCCTATGTGCTTTGTCTTTTGTGGGAACAAACTAGCTTTATTAGTCCCAATGCTTTTCTTTTTTATAAGGGTTGTATTTCTAGCTTTTCTCGATCCCTGTGATAACAAATTTAAGAACAGACTATTAATTAATAGTTACATAATTATTAACTTTTATTTATAGATTTCACATGTCCATTATTTTAACTAATATTTAGGCAATAAAAAAAAATGAGTATTTTTGGTCTCTATTTTTTTAAACAATGAAACTACAAATTCAGGAGTTAACCACAATTGAAGAAATGCTGGCTCAAATTGATACGATGCGATTTCTTTATCCAAACCTTTCGATTGAAAAATACAGATCATTTCTTTTAGAGATGGTACCGCACAATTATATTCAGATTGGTGTTTTTGAAGACGGTGTTTGTTTAGGAATAACTGGTTGTTGGTCAGCAACAAAATTGTGGACCGGAAAATATCTGGAGATTGATAATTTTGTGGTAAACCCTGAACATCGTTCTAAAGGAATCGGAAAATTATTGACTGATTATATTGAACAAAAAGCCATTGATCTGGACTGCAGCAGTATTGTTCTGGATGCTTTTACAGGAAATTTTGCCGCACACCGTTTTTATTATAATCAGGGTTACGGACCGAAGGGATTTCATTTCGTTAAAATTTTGGATGAAAATAAACTAACGCAATAAAAAAGTATCTTACTTTTTTTATTGAACCTTCAAAATCAATATTAAACCAAAGAATTGGTTATTTTTGTTTTACAAACCTTATTATTAAATTATTTTGGGATTATATAAAAATCTATTCAAACAAACTGCGATTTACGGACTAGCAACGGTATTACCGCGAATGCTGAGTTTTTTATTAGTAAGATTGTACACCGGTATTTTACCAACTGCAGAATATGGTGAAGTTTCAATTGTTTTATCCTGGATGGTTTTCTTTAACGTCGTACTTTCTTACGGAATGGAAACGGCTTTCTTTAGATTCTACAGCGCCGAAGAAGATAAGAAAAACGTAATTGCGACTTCTACAATTTCAATATTTTGGTCATCGATAATCTTCTTATTTATTGCCTTAATTTTTAGAAATACGTTGGCAAGCCTTGCCGAAGTAGATGCACAATATGTTACTTACTCAGTTTGGATTTTAGTTTTAGATGCTTTGGTATTAGTGCCATTCTCTAAACTTAGAGCCAATCAGAGACCAATGGTTTATGCAGCGATTAAAATTGGAAATGTTATAATCAATTTGTTGTTGAATATTTTCTTTTTAATCTATTTGCCAAAATTGGCTGCTTCAAATCCTAATTCGGTTTGGGATAATTTATATGTAGAGAATTTCCAGATTGCTTATATTTTCATTGCAAACCTATTGGCGAGTTTGGCCACTTTTGTGGTGCTTTCGCCAAATTATCTTTCATTGGGAAGAAAATTTGATCCTGTACTTTGGAAAAAAATGATGAAATACGGTTTGCCAATTTTGGTTGCCGGGCTTGCATTTGCTGTTAATGAGCACTTCGATAAAATTTTATTAGGCTATTTATTGCCTGAAAATTTGGCAAAATCTGAAGTTGGAGCTTATTCTGCTTGTTATAAACTTGGTTTATTTATGGTGTTGTTTGCAACAGCATTTAGATTAGGAATCGAGCCGTTCTTTTTCAGTCATGCAAAAAATGAAAATGCACCTCAGACTTATGCAGTTATAACCAAATATTTTGTGATTCTCGGATCTTTAATTTTGTTAGGCGTAATTGTTTTTGCAGATATTTTAAAGTTTCTTCTCCTTGATAATAAATCATACTGGGAAGCCATGAAAGTGGTGCCTTTAATTATTTTGGCAAACTTCTTTTTAGGAATTTACAACAATTTATCAGTTTGGTATAAACTGACTGACAAAACAAAAATTGGCGCCTATATTTCAATTGTTGGGGCAATCGTAACTTTGGTTTTAAATTATTTTTTAATTCCAAAATACAGTTACTACGGTTCTGCAATTGCCACTATTTCTGCTTACGGAAGTATGATGTTGATTTCTTATGTTTTAGGGAATAAATATTATCCAATACCTTATGATATGAACAAAATTGGAGCTTACCTTGGAATTTCGATTGTATTCTCGGCTATATCTTTTTATGGATTTAGAGAAAATTATTTCGTTGGAATTCCGTTATTATTAGGCTTCATGTATTTTGTTTATCATAACGAAAAAGACACAATCAAAGGAATTATGAATAGAAAGTAGTAGTACTTTTTAATCTTTTATAACTAAAAATGAAAATACAAATTATCAATAAATCACAGCACGATTTACCAAACTACGAAACAATCGCTTCGGCAGGAATGGATTTACGTGCTAATTTAACAGAATCAATTACGCTTAAACCTTTAGAAAGAACGATCGTAAAAACCGGTCTTTTTATTGAATTACCAATAGGATACGAAGCTCAGGTTAGACCAAGAAGCGGATTAGCTGCTAAAAGAGGAGTAACCGTTTTAAATTCACCAGGAACTGTTGACGCCGATTATAGAGGTGAAATAGGGGTAATTTTAGTAAATTTATCAAATGAAGAATTCGTAATCGAAAATGGTGAACGAATTGCACAATTAATAATCGCGAAACACGAAAGAGCTGAATGGATTGAAGTTGAAGAATTATCAGAAACTTCAAGAGGCGCTGGCGGATTTGGCAGTACAGGCGTTAAGTAAGTTTTCAGTCGCAGTTAAGTAATCAGTTTTGAACTTTGCGACCTCAAAAAGCACAAAATAACTTAGCGAACTTTGCGTATCCCGATAACTATCGGGATTGCGGCCTTTGCGGTTAAAAATTAAAGCAAGAACCAACTAAAGAAGATTTTAGATAATCTTCCATAAAAAATAAATACAAAATGAAAATAATAGTTCCAATGGCCGGCCGCGGCTCGAGACTTAGACCACATACTTTAACTGTTCCTAAACCATTAATTCCGGTTGCAGGAAAATCAATTGTACATCGTTTAGTCGAAGACATTGCTAAAATATTAAAACAACCTATTGAGGAAGTTGCTTTTATCTTAGGTGATGAAGCATTTTTTGGAGATGATGTTGTTGCAAGTTTACAAGATTTGGCAAAAGGTTTAGGTGCAAAAGCATCGATCTACCGTCAGGATTTACCATTAGGAACAGGTCATGCAATTATGTGTGCCAAAGAATCTTTATCAGGGCCTGCAGTTATTGCTTATGCAGATACTTTAATCAGAGCCGATTTTGAATTAGATCCGTCTGCGGATTCGGTAATTTGGGTAAAACAAGTAGATCAGCCTGAAGCATTTGGTGTTGTAAAATTAAATAACAATAATGAAATTATAGAATTGGTTGAGAAACCAAAGGAATTCGTGAGCGACTTAGCTGTTATCGGAATCTATTATTTTAAAGAAGTTGGCGATTTGAAAAAAGAACTTCAGGGCGTTTTGGATAATAATATTCAGAATGGTGGAGAATATCAGATCAATGACGGTATTAAGGCAATGATGGCTAACGGAAAAGTTTTTAAAACCGGAAGCGTTGATGAATGGATGGATTGCGGAAATAAAGATGTTACCGTTGAAACCAATTCAAGAATGCTTGGATTCCTGCATAATGATGGAGAGCATTTAGTAGATTATGATGTGAAATTGGAAAATGCAACCATTATCCCACCTTGTTATATTGGAGAAAATGTAGTGTTGAAAAATGCAACCGTTGGACCAAACGTATCTTTAGGAAAAGGTTGTCATGTAACAGACAGTACTATAAAAAACAGTTTAGTTCAGACGTTTTCTCAAATAAAAAATGCTAACTTAGATAATGCGATGATTGGAAACCATGTTAGTTATGATGGTAAATTTACAAGTATCAGCATTGGAGATTATTCTGTTTTGGAATAATAAAAGTTTAAAATAAAATTATGTAAATGATGAAAAAAGGAGTTTTTGTAATTTTATTTTTCGTTTTGCTTGGCAATTCAATGTCGGTTTTAGCTCAGACTGAACCGGAAGATATTGCTATGGCAACCGATGAATATCAGGACTCTTTTTATGAATCATTAAAACAAAAAGGAATCGAAAACTATGATAAAGCCATCGTATCATTAGAAAAATGCATTAAGCTAAAACCCAATGATGCTGTAGCTTATTTTGAATTGGGAAAAAATTACTTTTTTCTGAAACAATATAGTATTGCTCAAAGTTCGTTTGAAAAAGCAACACAGTTGGATCCAAAAAATAAATGGTATTGGCTTGGAATTTATGATGTAAGTTATGAAACCAAGAACTATCCTTTGGCCATCGAAACGATTCAGAAAATTATTCCGTTTGACGAAGAGTACAAAGATGATTTAATTTCATTGTACATGTTAACGAATCAGTATGATAAAGCACTTTCGACAATCAATGAGATGAACGATAAATTCGGAAAATCGGATGATCGCGAAAGATATAAACTGCAGATTTTATCTCAGGGGAAATATCAAAATTCTGAGATTGAAAATTTAATTACGCAGATTAAACAAAATCCGAAGGAAGAATCGAACTATGTTGATCTGATTTTTTTATATTCAAAAAACGAGGAAACAGATAAAGCTTTGGATGTTGCAAAACAGTTGGCGAAAGAAATTCCGAATTCGGAATGGGCACAAGTTAGCTTGTTCAAAGGATATTTAGATGCCAATAAAGCAGATCAGGCAATTAAGTCGATGAATGTAATTTTATCAAGTTCAAAAATTGATTCCAAAATAAAACATCGTACACTAAATGAGTTTTTGATTTATGTGAATAAAAATCCGCAGTATGCTCCAGATTTAGAAAAAGCAATTGCTTATTTTGATAATGATGCGAATGTGGATGTTGCAAAAGAAGTAGGGAAATTTTATCATAGTAAAGGTCAGTATGAAAATGCAATTAAATATTACGAAAAAGATTTAAAGGCAAATTCAGATACAGATCGCGAAACCAATTTGCTTTTACTTGAAGCCTATACGCAGGCAAAACAGTTTGAGCCGATGACAAAAAGAGCGATGACTATGATTGAAGTTTATCCGAGCCAGCCTCAGTTTTATTATTATGCAGGCTTAGGAAGCAATAAGTTACAACAATTTAAGAATGCAAAAACCGTTTTAGAAATGGGACTCGATTATGTGGTCGATGATAGAACACTTGAGGCAAATTTTAATATTCAGCTTGGAGAGGCATTTAATGGTTTAGGAGACGCTAAGAAAAAAGAGGAATACTTTTTGAAAGCAAATGAGTTATTAAAACAAAAAAAGTAAGAGATGAAAAAATATATAGCATTAGTATTGCTATCGGTTTTTGTGATTTCATGTAAATCGAAAGCTGTTGCGGTACAAAATACAGACAAAACGATAGAAGCTCCAAAAGAGGATAAAAAAGCAATAGCAAAACATTATGACAATAAATTAGATTTCAAAACATTAAATATAAGAGCAAGCGCTAAATATGAAGATGAAAAACAAAGTCAGAATGTAACCGCTGATATCAAAATTGAAAAAGACAAGCAAATTCTAGTAAGCGTTCGTTTTCTTGGAATTACAATGGCAAAGGCATTAATTACCCAGACTACGGTAAGTTATTACGAAAAAATAAAAGGAACTTATTATGAAGGTGATTTTACAACTTTAAGCAAATGGCTTGGAACCGAATTAGATTATAGTAAAGTTCAAAATTTATTGGTTGGAGAAGCATTAGATGATTTAAGAAAAGGAAAATATACACAGACAATTGTAGAAAATCTTTTTAAGTTAGAAGATGAAAAAGAAGCCAAAATAAAAAAGACATTCTATTTGGACTCTGAAAAATATCTGATTCAAAAAGAGGAGATTTCGCAACCAGCAGAAAACAGAATGTTAGCAATAAAATATTCTGACAGTAAAACTTTTGATCAGGGAATACTTCCTACTAGCATTGAAATTAACGCTGCTCAGCCAAAAGGGAAAACCAATATTAATTTAAATTATAACAATATTTCATTTAATGAAGAACTTTCTTTCCCATATAGTGTTCCAAGTGGGTATAAAAAAGTTATAATTAATTAAATTTGCAAAAAGAAAAAAGAAACATGCCAAAATTTCTCCTCAGCTTAATTTTTATTTGTGCCACAACTTTTACGTGGGCACAGGATTCGCAACAAGAAAAACTGGAGCAGCGTAAAGCTCAGATTCAGCAGGAAATTAGAGATAATGAAAAAATGCTGCAGTCAGTAAAGAAAAAAGAGAAATCGGCTGTAAATGTCTTTTTAATTCAGGCTAATAAAATTAAACTGAAAGAAAAACTGATTAATACAACAGCAAAGCAAGAAAGGCTTTTAAGCAATGACATGTATATTAATCAGGTTCAGGTTAATAAACTGAAAAAAGAATTGAAGGTATTAAAAGAAGATTATGCCAAAATGATCCTGAAATCGTACAAAAGTCGTTCAGAGCAAAGCAGGGCAATGTTTATTTTATCTTCTGAAAGTTTTTTGCAGGCATATAAAAGAGCACAGTATTTAAAACAATATACAAACTTTAGAAAAAACCAAGGTTTAGAAATTCAATCGAAAACAGCTCAATTGGTTGATTTCAATGCTAAATTGGATGGACAAAGACAGGTTAAGAAAAAAATTATTGCTGAAAATCAAAAGGAAAAGCAAAGCTTGGAAATTGAAAAGAAAGAACAGCAAAAATTGGTTAACTCAATCAAAAAAGACAAAAACAAAATTATTGCTGATACCAGAGCTAAACAGGCAGAAGCAAAAAGAATTGACAGACAAATTGATCGTTTGATTCGTGAAGCCATTGCTGAAGCGAATAGAAAAGCTGCTGCAGAAAGAGCAAAAGAAAATCCGGGATCTGCAGTATCTACTGCACCTGTTTCATCTTCTAAAATTGCTTTAACTCCAGAAGGAAAAATCCTTGCAGCCGACTTTAAAGCCAACCGAGGAAAATTGCCTTGGCCAGTTGAAAAAGGATTTATTTCATTAGGATATGGTGATCAGCCACACCCGCTTCATCCATCAATTACAGTACATAATTCTGGAGTTGAGATTACAACAGAACAAGGTGCAACAGCACGTGCCGTTTTTGAAGGTACGGTTTCAAGTGTTATTGTTTTATCTCCAATCAACAGAGCAGTTATGATTCAGCATGGAGATTATTTCACTGTTTATCAAAACTTAAGTCAGGTATTTGTAGAAAAAGGTGATAAAGTAAGTATCAAACAAAGTCTAGGAAAAGTTAGAACCAGTGGTGATACCGGGAAAACAGTAATTAAGTTTTTGATTCTTCAAAATACATCAAATAACAATCCGGAAGGATGGTTACAAAACAGATAAAAAATAAAGGGAGCTCATAGCTCCCTTTTTTATTGTTGTTGCTGTTGTAAATGATCCATATAATCGAGTTGCTCCTGAACGCGTGATGAAACTTCCTGAAGTTTGACATCATTAATTTCTTCGAACTGTCTTCCATCTTCATAACCAATCGAAACACAAACGGAAAGTGTTTGTCTTGCTAATCCTTTAAAAGTTCCTTTAATTGGCGTACAATCATTAAAATTTCTTCCCACTGAAAGCCTAACATGATTGTCCATAGTCCAGATATTATTTGTTGGATCCAATCCTAACCAACCTTGTTTTGGCGTATAAATTTCTATCCAGGCATGTGTTGCGCCCTCGCCTCGAAGCCCGCTTTCATTAGGGCAAATATAACCACTGACATAACGAGATGGAATTCCGGCTGTGCGCAAAAGCTGTAAAAGAATATGAGCAAAATCCTGACAAACTCCTTTTTTTAGCGTTAAAATCTCGTCAACGGTTGTTTCGATATTGGTAATTCCTTTAGTGTAAATGAAATTATCATAAACGTAAGCATTGCATTGCTGTGCAATTTCAATTATGGATTTGTCTTCTGTTTTGATTTTTTTCAATATAGCTTCAATCTCATTTTGCTTTTGAATATCATCCAGATAACAAAGACGCAATAGCATTATGCTTTTTTCTTTTTCTGCCTGAATATCTTCCACGGAAGTGGCATCAATCTCCGGAATTTTAAGAGAATGATTCACGCGAACTAACATTCGGGATTCAATTATCATTTCGGTATGAGTATCCAAAACATTGAAATTCCCAACGCGATTTCCATAATAATCTTCAGAAATATCAACATCAGGATTGTGTGTAATTAACAACTGATATTGTAATACTTCCTGATTTTCAAAGTGATGTGGGAATAGCCGGATTTCATTAATGCTTTCTTTTATGGGATGATTATAGTGATATTTTGTAAGGTGAACTATTTTGAAAACCGCCATATTTTTAGGTATAAGAAAAGAATAATTTTGAAAAATCTGTCGAAAATTGAATAAGTTGATTTTTGGTATTTCGCAAAACTTCTTCCAATTCCTGATTCGTCAAATGTTGATAATCTGTATAAGCAACATAACTTTTCAATCGACCAAACTGGTTCATTAAAGTACGTGCTTCACTCAAATCATTGTCTTTGAAAAGACAGTTTAAATAAGTATTTATAAAGTCTAAAGTGTAAATTACAGAATGCGCAAAATCCATATTAAAAATAACCTGATGCACTACTTTTCGATTGTGTGAAATGTTGCTGTAACTTTTGAGATATAATTCATATCCGGACAGAGACAGTAATAAACGGCGCCAATACATTAAATCTTCTTCGCCTTCAAGATTATAATTAATAGGAGCAAAGTAAGCTTGCGTCATCGAAATGGTTTGTAAACATCTTTCGATATGTTTGCCAATGCTCGAAAAACACCAGCCCAAACCTCTTGGCATTGTAACCTGAAGGATTCCGTTATAAAGCAATAAATCTTTATTGAGTTTAGTAATAATTTTTAGTGCGTCAGTGGTTTCCAGTTTTTTAGGAAGATCTGACGAGTTCATGTAATGATACATCGAATTGATGTGTTCCCACAGCTCTTTGGTAATTTTATCCTGCGAACCACGCGCATTTTCGCGGGCTTTCACTACTAAATTCTTAACTGAATTATCATTCTGGTTGTCGCAGATAATGTATTTCAGAACATAAGTGGTGTCATATTGTATCGCATGAATTTTATCTCGTGATAAATCTGTATAATATTCTAATAAAGGTTTATAACCCTGAGAATCGTTAATTTCTTTATCAAAAGATAAGATATAAGAAGTGTTTAAAGTAAGCAGCATTCCATCTGTACGTTCCATGTATCGGTTGAGCCAAAACATTCCGTCTGCAACTCTACTAAGCATATTTGCTCCCATTTTTGAATGTTTTTTGAGGTTAGAAAAGTAATATTATTTTATAATCCAGGTGTCTTTACTGCCACCGCCTTGAGAAGAATTGACAACCAAAGAACCCTCAGTTAAAGCGACACGGGTTAACCCGCCGGGAACAATTTGAATTCCTTTTGGTCCGCAAAGAGCATAAGGTCTCAAATCAACGTGTCGTAATTTTAGTTCACCATCTATCAAACAGGGCACGGTACTCAATTGAATAATGGGCTGTGCAATAAAATTACGTGGTGTTTTGGTAATTGCAATTTTAGCTTCGTCCATTTCTTCCTGTGTTGCCTTATTGCCCATAATCATTCCGTAACCACCACTTTGATTGGTTTCTTTAATAACCATCGTTTCCATATTGGCAAAAACGTGTTCGCGTTCGTCTAAATTTTCCATTCTGTATGTTGGAACATTTTTCAGAATCGGTTCTTCGTTCAGGTAATATTTAATCATATCCGGAACGTAGGCATAAATGGCTTTATCATCAGCAACACCATTTCCGACAGCATTTACCAAGGCAACATTTCCTTGTCGATAAGCACTGATTAATCCCGGAACACCAAGTGCGCTGTCGGGTTTAAAAACTAAAGGATCGAGATATTCATCGTCGAGACGGCGATAAATAACATCGACTTGCTGTAAACCGGAAGTTGTTTTCATATAAACACGGTTATTATTTACGACCAAATCTCTTCCTTCAACCAGCGGAATTCCCATTTGACGTGCCAAATAAGTGTGTTCGTAATAAGCCGAATTATAAACGCCGGGTGTCATTAAAACCACATTTGGATTAGAAACATTTCTCGGCGAAAGCGAAACCAAAATGCTGTGAAAAATCATCGGATAATTACTGACCATACTTACATGGTTTGACGAAAGCATATCCGGAAAAATACGTTTGGTAATTTCCCGATTTTCCAGCATATAACTGACACCGCTCGGACAACGGAGATTATCTTCCAAAACATAAAATTCACCTTTTGATCCTCGAATCAAATCAATTCCCGCAATGTGAACATGGATATTATGAGGTACTTTTATTCCCTGAACTTCCTGTATATAATGTGGGCATGAAGCAATTAGACCTGCCGGAATAATACCTTCTTTTATAATATTCTGTTCGTTATAAATGTCTTCTAAAAATAAATTCAAAGCCATTAAACGCTGTTTGATCCCTGACTCTACTTCAAGCCAGTCTTTTTGTGTAATGATCCTCGGAATAATATCAAACGGGAAGATTCGTTCAATTCCATTATCATCATCACTATATACGGTAAAGGTAATTCCCTGATTCATGAACAAGTCAGAAGCCTGTTGTTGCTTGTTGGTTAAATTTTTATGACTTAAACTTTGTAAAGTTTTAAAAACCTGACTGTAGGAATCCCTAACACCTTCTTTGGAAAACATTTCATCCCATCCACTATGATTTAAACTTGGTGCTAATTTCGCCATACTCTAATTATTAAATAAACTGAATTATAGACTTTTTAATAAAAAATATTCATTTTTTAATCTAAAATACGATTTTATTTTTCTTTAAAGTTTGCAATCAATGTGAATTTTGTAATTTATGTAAAATTCATTTTTTGAAGTTTTTATTTTGAAAATATGACTTTTTAGAGGTACGTTTTTTTGAGATTTCGTAGTGAAGAAAATGTGAATTAAGAAGAAAGAGAGCTGTTAATCAGTTTTTTGAATAAAAAAAGGAGCAATTTAAGCTCCCTTTAATTAATTCGTGAACTCCAAAGATTGGAATTTGGAATTTAAAATTTGAAAATTATTTTAGTCATATTGTTCTAAAAAATATTTCACAACATCGGTTGTCGTTACAATTCCTTTAAGTTCGCCATTGTCAACAACGGGCAAAGCATGAAAATCTTCTTTGGCAAAAATTTCAGCCAGATCTCTTATACTTGTATCAGATGAAACTGTTTTGGGTTTTGAAGTCATTACCTGAGAAATTGTCAGCATATCCAGAATGGCTTCATCTGCACCTTCCTGTCCTTCAAACAAAGCACCAAAAGTCAATCGGTTAATATCAGTTCTGCTAATAATCCCCACAACTTCTTTTCCCTTTACAATCGGAATGTGGCGAATTGTATTTTTCTTGAGCTTCTCAACAACTTGTTTTAAGACATCATTTTCATTTGCAGTCACTACGGTTTTGGTCATAATATGACTGATTGGTTCTCTCTTTTTCATAATTGATTTGTTATTATGGTTCTATCAAATATGTAGAATATTTCGGATAAAAAATATGACTTTTATCAGCATTGAGAGTTAAGAAGACTGATCTCATTTATTGCCTTTTCATCAAAAAAAGAATAAAAGTTATAGAAAAAGGCGGTAAGAATGTAAAAATCATTCTATTGTTCAATGGAAATTGTATCGAGTGAAATTTAAAAATAGTATTTTTGCACTATGGAAACAAATAGACAGAAAAAAATAGGCGGTGTCATCCAAAAAGATTTGGTTGATATTTTGCAAGGTGAAGTGCGAAAAAACGGAATTAATAATTTGGTAATTTCCGTATCCAAAGTTAGCGTTACATCAGATTTATCTGTGGCAACAGTATATTTAAGCATTTTTCCACAAGAAAAAGCAAAGGAAACTTTAGAAGGTATAAAATCGAATACAACCTTAATTAAACACGATTTGTCACAACGTGTTCGTTTGCAATTACGTCGTGTACCAAACCTGGTATTTTTTATCGATGACTCATTAGATTATATTGAGAAAATTGACAACGCTTTATCAAACAGAGAAAACCCAATTGAAAACCGTGATCTTTTAGAAAAAAGAAGAAAATCATAAGTTGAATTTCCCCCTTTACATAGCCAAACGTTACATTTTTAGCAGAAGTAAAAACAATGCTATCAATATCATTAATCGCATTGCCAGCATGGGAATTATTGTTGGCACAATGGCTTTGTTTGTGGTTTTGTCTGTTTTTAGCGGACTTAAAGTATTTAGTCTTTCGTTTACAAACGAAATTGATCCCGATTTAAAAATTACAAGTACGCTGGGAAAATCATTTTTGATCACACCAGATCAGGAAAGTAAAATTAAAAAAATAGATGGCGTTGCTTCGTATACCAAAATTATCGAAGAACGTGTTTTGTTTTTATTTAAAGACAAACAACAAGTTACTTACTTAAAAGGAGTTGACAGTCTTTATCCTGTTGTAAATGATATTAGGAAAAAACTTTTTAATGGTCAATGGGTAAAACCGGATACGTATCAGGTTGTAGTGGGTTACGGAATCGCGAGGGATTTTTCTATGGGCGTTTTGGATTTTGAAAATCCGCTGCAGATATTCGCACCAAAACCCGGAAAAGGAGCTTTTGAAAATCCGGAAGAAGCATTTAATAAAACCGATGTTTTGCCGGTCGGAATTTATTCAATTAGTGAGGATTTAGATTCAAAATACGTGTTTGCCGATTTAAGTTTGGCACAGGAATTATTGATGTACAAACCGAATCAGATTTCGGGAGTAGAATTCAAATTAAAAGAGAATGCCAATGAAGATGCAATCCGATCTCAGTTGGAAAGTGTTTTCAAAAATAAAATTACAATCAAAAACAGAGCGCAACTTAATGAGTCTTTGTATAAGATGCTTAATACTGAGAATATTGCGGTTTATCTGATTTTTACATTAGTCATTATCGTTGCACTTTTTAATTTGGTTGGTGCTTTAATAATGATGATTTTGGATAAAAAAGGAAATTTGAAAACCCTTTTTAATCTTGGAACAGAAATTAAAAGTCTTCGAAAAATATTCATGCTTCAGGGAACTTTGTTAAGTGTTTTTGGAGGAATTATTGGTCTTGCTCTCGGAATTATTATGGTTGTTTTGCAGCAAAAATACAATTTGATTATGCTGACACCAACTTTAGCATATCCTGTTGTTTTCACTTTAGAAAACGTACTTATCGTAATGACAACTATTGTTTCACTTGGTTTTGTGGCATCCTTAATTGCCAGCAGCAGAGTAAGTAAAAAGCTGTTAGATTAATATTTCTTCTTAAAAAATATTACCTATATTTATCGTCTTAAAAAGCTACAGCATATGATTGTTTCTGCCTAATCCTATTTTATTTTTTAATAATTAGGATACCTCCGTTTTTTTTCTCGTGTTCAGATAATTCAATCTGGACCAATTTTATCATTTATCCTATTTATATATCATGACAGAAACAACTATACAAAAAAGTTTATTTTCTAAAATTTTTACCACTTTAAAACAAGCTATTAAAGGCGACGAATCTTTTGATTACACTGCCGGAAGTATTAAAAAAGCCGTTATTCTACTAGCCATTCCGATGGTTTTAGAAATGATGATGGAATCGGTTTTTGCTTTAGTCGATTTATATTTCGTTGGCCATTTGGAGCACTCCAGTTTTGCCATTCAAACCGTTGGTTTAACCGAATCGGTACTAACGATTATATATTCTTTAGCAATTGGGATGAGTATGGCAGCGACAGCAGTTGTAGCGCGACGTATTGGAGAAAAAGATCCAGTCGCTGCTGCGAAAGCCGGAATGCAGGCTATTATTATTGCATGTGCCGTTAATAGTGTAATGAGTATTCTGGGCGTTATTTATGCCAAAGATATATTGATCTTGATGGGAGCATCTGTTGAAGCTGCCGAACATGGTTTCCGATTTACGCAAATAATGATCGGAAGCAGTTTATGCATCATGCTTTTATTCTTAATTAACGGAATATTCAGAGGTGCCGGAAATGCCGCAATTGCAATGAAAAGTTTGTGGTTGGCGAATATTTGTAATATTATTTTATGTCCAATTTTGATTAACGGGTTAGGACCTATTCCGGCTTTTGGATTAGTAGGTGCTGCTTTGGCAACAACTCTAGGAAGAAGTATCGGAGTATTATATCAAGTATATCATTTGTTTTTTGGTAATGGCGTTTTGAGAATTTATGTCTCTTACTTTATTCCGGATTTTAAGCAGATAAAAGCTTTGGTAAAGATAGCAGCTCCGGGAATTCTGCAATTCGTTATTGCTTCTTGCAGCTGGATTTTTTTGGCGCAATTGGTTGCTACAACGGGAGGCGATCATGGTTCTGCGGGTTATCAGACGGCATTGAGAATTATGATGTTTTTTATCCTTCCGGCTTGGGGATTGAGTAATGCAGCAGCGACTTTAGTGGGTCAGAATTTAGGTGCAAAACAAATTGAACGTGCCGAAAAATCAGTATATACAACAGCAAGATACAATGTCATTTTTATGGCTACAATCATGGTCATTACATTAGTTTTTGGCAAGTACATTATTTCGTTTTTCACCAATGATGAAATGGTTAGAGTTGTTGCCGTTGAAGCATTACAGATTATGAGTATCGGATTTGTTTTCTACGGAATCGGAATGGTTTTGATTAATACGTTCAATGGAGCAGGAGATACCTGGACACCAACCGGAATTAATTTCTTCGGATTTTGGCTGTTCCAAATTCCATTAGCTTATGTATTGGCAAAGCATTTTAATATGGGACCAACAGGAGTTTTTATCGCAATTCCGGTTGCAGAAACTGCTATTACTTTAGCGGGAATTGTCCTTTATAAAAGAGGAAAATGGAAACGCATTCAGGTTTAGATTCTTTTTTTGTACAATATTTCTTAAATTTTATCGTTGGTAATTTATAACCAAAAACAAATTGATATGAAAACTAAGATTAAAGTACTGGTAATTTTAAGTGCAGCCGTGTTTGGACTTTTTGCTTTTAAGTCATTAGACACTAAGAAGTTAATCATTATTGACGCCGGTCACGGTGGAGATGATCATGGTACAACTGTAAATGGTTTGCAGGAAAAAATAATAGTAGAGACAATTGCTAAAAAAATTAAAGCTCAAAATAAGAGTGACAATCTAGAAATTGTCTTGCTTCGTGATGGAGATCATTCGATGGAATTATCTGAAAGAGTTTCAATTATCAACAATCTAAATCCGAGTTTAGTAATTTCAGTTCACATTAATGCTTCCAGAGATGTGACTAAAAATGGAGTAGATGCCTATATTTCTTCAAATAAAGCATTTTATGATCAATCAAAAGAAAGTGCTGAAGTTTTAATGGAAAAAATTGGAACTGAATTTTTGGTAAAAGGAACAGTAAAAGAAGCCCCATTTTATATTCTGAAAAATTCGAATTGTCCGGCAGTGACTTTAGAACTAGGCTATTTGTCGAATCAAAACGATAGAAATTATATAAGCAGTGAAAAAGGGCAGGACGAAATTGCCGCCAAAATACTAGAAGCTGTAAAGTAAAAAATACTTCAATAAAAAAGACCTTCAATCGAAGGTCTTTTTTTATGTTTTTAAGCAAATTCATATCCGGCATAAACCTGTTCGATTTCTTTCATAACCGCAAATAAATCTTCAGGTGCATCGGTTGTAACTAACTTTTGTTTGTATTCTTTAAACGAATGAATTCCTTTGAAATAATTCGTATAATGACGACGCATTTCAACAATTCCCAAACGTTCACCTTTCCATTCCATTGACCACATTAAGTGATTTCTGGCAGCTTCAACACGATCGATAACTGTTGGCGCAGGTAAGTGTTCTCCGGTTTTAAAGAAATGTTTGATTTCATTAAAAATCCAAGGATAACCAATCGCAGCACGACCAATCATGATACCATCGATTCCGTATTCATTTTTATATTTTAATGCTTTTTCGGGACTGTCGATATCGCCATTTCCAAAAATAGGCATTGTAATTCTTGGGTTATTTTTTACACGTGCAATATGCGACCAATCGGCGTGGCCTTTATACATTTGAGCACGGGTTCTGGCGTGAATAGTCAAAGCCTGAACACCAATATCCTGAAGTCTTTCAGCAACTTCATCAATATTGATTGAACTATCATCCCAGCCCAAACGGGTTTTAACGGTAACCGGTAAATCTGTACTTCTGATAACGGCTTTCGTTAAACGTACCATTAAATCGACATCTTTCAAAACACCGGCTCCCGCACCTTTACAAACTACTTTTTTTACCGGACATCCAAAATTGATATCCACTAAATCTGGTTTTACTGTAGAAACAATTTTAGACGAAAGCGCCATTGCTTCTTCATCTCCACCAAAAATCTGAATTCCAACCGGACGTTCGTAATCAAAAATATCCAGCTTCATTCTACTTTTGATAGCATCACGAATCAATCCTTCCGACGAAATAAATTCAGAATACATCATGTCAGCCCCGTGCGTTTTGCATAATCTGCGAAACGGCGGATCGCTCACGTCTTCCATCGGTGCTAGTAATAAAGGAAATTCGGGTAATTCTATGTTGCCAATCTTGACCATCTTCAATATTTTGTGCAAAATTACAACTTTTTAGTTCAATTTGTACCAAATTGAGGTTCAAAGGTTCAGAGTTACAAAGTTACAAAGGTTTATATCAGGCTTTTAAGAAGCTTTGTGCCTTTGTAACTTTGCAACTTTGTACCTTATATTAAGTTCTATAATCAAAAAACCTGATTGGTTTTCGACTCATCGGATTAAAAACTAAAGGATTTAAAGTTTCTTTTGAAGCGAATTCAATTTTTGGAGTTACTCTTAATTTGGCTCTGAAATGATCTTTGATTTCCTGAAGAAATTCAGATGTTTGATTTTTCACGGCAATTTTTATCAGAATTTCATCTGTACCTAAATCGTTGGTAGAAATTTCAATAAGATGATTTTCGATATTGTCAAAACCACTCAAAACATCATTCATCGCTGGCGGATAAAGTGTTGTGCCTTTGTATTTTATCATTTGTTTTTTACGTCCAATTACGGGGCCAACACGCAAAGTATTTCTTCCGCAGGAGCATGGTTCGTTGTGAAGCTGTACAATATCGCCTGTTTTAAAACGTAATAAGGGCATGGCTTCAATACCTAAAGTAGTAAAAGTTAATTCGCCAACTTCGCCATTTTTTACCGGCATATTATTTTCGTCAAGGACTTCCACAATAATTAATTCCGGATGATGGTGTCCACCAATACCGTGTTCGCATTCCGTAAAAGCAGTACTCATTTCGGTTGAAGCGTAAGTGGAGAATAACTTAATATTCCATTTCTCTGCAATTTTTTTGGACAAGGTATTCATTGAAAAATCCTGATCTCTCAACGATTCTCCAATACAAATAGCTCCTTTTATACTTGAATTGTTATAATCAATTCCGTGAATTTCGGCATATTCAATTAGTTTCAAAAGAAAAGACGGAACCGTAATTAAATAAGAAGGTTTGTATTTTAAAATCGAATCCCATTGCAATTCCGGAATTCCGGCACCAACTCTGATAACCCCCACTTTTAGTTTTCTTAAACCTAAAAAGTAAGCCAGACCCGCCATAAATTTCCGGTCGATTGTAGTCATTAATTGTACCACATCACCTTCTGCAATTCCGGCACAGGCAAATGAAATGGCTTCATTGTAAGCCAATCGATCTAAATCAGAATCGGTTAAACCAAAAGTGACCGGATCACCTAAAGTTCCGGAAGTCGAGGCGTAATCAATAATTTTATGTTGGGGTACACACAAAAAATCATCGTTATATTGCTGTAAATCTTCTTTTGTGGTAACAGGTAAATATTGTAGATCTTCGATCGTTTTTACAGTCGAAATATCAATATTTCTTCCTGCAAAAAGACGTTTATAAAAGGGAGAATTCTCGCTGATATACGTTAAAAGTTCCGCTAATTTTTGTTCCTGAAAAATTTTAATTTCGTCTAAAGAATTTTTTTCTATCGCTGGAATCATTGTAATTTTCTTTTGAGTTTTTTTAAATATTTTTCAATTTTTGCTTTTTCAGGAGCGGTAGTAATTTCTTTGGTCAGGGCTTTTTCAAAATTAACCTGAGCAGCGCGGAATTCTTTTTTTTGATAAAAGTACAACCCTGCTTTGTAATATACAACCCAATAATCAGGGTTTAAAGATTGGTAATGCTTAATAAATTCAGATGAAACAGTTTCTTTCTTTTTTAAGTACAAATCGAATTTATGGTTTTCAACTTTGAATTTTTTAAAATTTTGAAAAGCTTCAGTTCTCGTAAAGGGATCTTCGGCAATATTTAAATTTTCTTCTTCGAATGAAATTGCTGAATTTGATTTTCTGTCAAATATAGAATCCAGATTGTAACATACAAATTCGCCCAGTTGAAACGGATTTGCCGAAACCCAAACCAGTTTTTCTTTCGGTTTAAATATAATTCCGTGGTGGGCGAGCAATTGATTCAATGCTTTTTCATTTCCATAACCCAATGAAATATCTTTTATGCCTTCTTTATTTCGTAAAATTTCAGAAGCAATTTTTGGATTCATTTTAGGATTTTCATCTAAAAGTTCCTGCATTCTGTCAAAGCGATATTTTGAATGACTGTCTTTAATCTGGATCTGATTTCGTTCATCATTTTTGAAAGCTTCACTCTGAAAATGATTGGAACAAATTAATTGATTACTATTTGCAACATCGTAAACATCCATCTTTTTGGGTGAAACTTCAATTAGAACAGCTTTATTGTCCTGAGCGCTTCCAACCATAATGGATTCAGAAACAAAGACCTTTCTTTTTTTAGCTATTGCGATGGCTTCGTCAATATTTTGAGCATGCTGTAAAATTTCCCGGGTCAAAATCGAAATGGGTGTTTTGGCACTCAATGGAATTTCAGATTTTCCGGCATTGATCGTGACTGTCAAACCTTGCTGATTCATTCCGGAAACAGCTCCAACCATTCCGGGCCAGGTAACCATCATAAAATTATGTCCTTCTTTCGGTTTTATAAAGGCGATGATTTTATTTTCCGCGAAAGCGTCATTCACATAAAAATCAAAATTGCGACCAAGAATTAAATCGCCGTCTTCAGATTTTTCGCCCCAGGCTGCAAAAGACGAACAGCCAACCAAAGCTAAATCTTGTAAGGCATGGCCAATGTCGTGTGCGGCATGCAAATACAAATTGCGTTGGTATTGCGGTGCGATATTATCAAAATTATTTGAAGTGTATTGCGAAACGCCATAAATTTCAGTTTGATATTCCTCAGGAACATTGGTGTATAATTTTCGATTGTACCATTTTAGAAACTGACGAAGTAATTTCTGCTGAAATTTTGATGGAATAATATCTTCTATTTTTGTGAAAAAGATATTCTCCTGTTTTTTTAAAAGAGAATCAGATAAAGCGCCGGTAGTAACGCCTATTTCCAAAGGATCACCTTCGACATATAATTCCCAAAGACCTTGTTTATTTTTTAAAAGTGAATTTTTTCCGGATATAAAAACAGTAGGAGATTGTTTTGTTACAAAAGGTTTTGTGCTATTATATTTTGAAATATCAGGCTCATGATGCATAGATTTTGATGTTCCGCAAGATGCCAACATCAATAAAAAACTAACGAATAAAAATAAATTAATCCGGTTTTTCATATACACATTTTTTATTCAGATGCCTGATTGATTTTGGTTACTAAATATTCTTTCCCAAGAATTTCAGAACAGGTTACGACAGCTCCAATAGTTACTCCCAAAACGCCGTGCATGTTAATACTTTGTCCGGTAAGATAAAGATTGTCTAATTTGGTTTTTGATGGAATCAGGGTTTTCATCGGATTGCTGGAATCTTTCACATAACCGTACATATTACCATTGTAACCGCCAATATAATCCCGATAGGAAAGCGGTGTTGAATTATGAATCGACTGTATACAATCTTTTATTCCTGGAAATTTTAGTTCAATTTCATCAAGAAATTTAGCTGTTTTTCTGGTTTTAAATTCCTCATAACTTTCGCCCCGATCATTTTCTTCGACAGTTGTGTTAAAAGTATTGCTCCAGGTAGCAACGTCATCGTATTTCATATAAGTGATGAAAGTCATCCCTTCTGCCCATTCTTCTTGTTTTTTTGACGAATTCATGGAAGCCATAAAAGCTTTTGGCCATGAATCCTCGTCGTAATCATGAGCATTCCAGACTTCACTGGTTTTTTTAAAATGATAGTGATTATGATTGATATATTTGAAAGTTTCGGGCTTAAAAACGATATATAAACTAAAAGCTGAAATAACACCTTCAAGACTTTGAATCCGGCTAAAAAAAGCTTTTCTGAAATGCTCTTCGCCAACTAGTTTCAGCGTAATTTTGGGATCAATATTAGAGATAAAACGTGTGCCTGAAACCTGAGTTCCGTCATTTATTTCTACACCTGTTACTTTGTTATTTTCAACCTTAAAACGAGTTACCTCTTTGTATTTATAAAATTCGCCGCCGTATTTTTTAAGTTGTTTTAAAAGTTGTTTTGTAATCTGGCTTCCGCCATTAATACAACGCCAGGAACTTTGTATATAGGAGTTGACAGAAAGGGCATGAACATAAAACGGCGATTTATCCGGAATACCGGCATACAGAAAATTACTTCCCGCCAAAACTGCTTTTAGTTTGTTATTTTGAGTGCTATTGTCAATTATTTCTTTGGCGTTTAATTCTAAAATAGCATTGTCATATTTGCCTTCCCATTTTAAATTGTAAAGTGGAAATGAGTCACAAATCGTTCGTAGTTTAGTGCAGTATTCTTCAAGATTTTCTTTTTCTTCAGGAAAAAAATGTTCTAATTGTTTTACAAAATTTTCATAACCTTGCGCATGTGGATATTCATTTTCATCGTCTTCAAAAGAGATCATATCAAAACCATTTTCATCTAATTTTTTCAGATTTAAATGATCCATAATCCCCAAATATTTAAAATATTTATAGAGATTTTGTCCTTCACCTAAACCTCCGATATAATGAATTCCGGTATCAAAAATGGTTTTATCGCGAACAAAAGTCTGTAGATTTCCACCGTATTGATTGTTTTTTTCGAGCACACAAACGCTATAGCCTTCTTTTGCCATAATAATGGCCGAAACTAAACCGCCCAGTCCGCTACCCACAATTACTACATCGTATTGCTCCTTCATTCTAATTTTTCTTTAATACGATTATGGAATCTTCCTCTAAAACACTTTCAAAACCAAAGTTAATCAAAGTGGGTTTTAAAGTGGAATTATCAATCAAAATAATAGAAGAAGTTACAGCAGCTATTTTTTCAATAGCACGATTATAATTTTCATCAGAAATTAAAACAATATCATATTGATTTTCTAAAGCCAATTCAAGGTTTTCCAAATAAGTGATCTTTCTCTTTTTGAGGAAATAATTGGTTTTCGCTACTAACGATTTTTCTTCGTCCGCAATGTACGAATGTATTTTTCGCTGTGGTTCCTGCAAAGTCAATAAAACATCCAGCTGCCCATGATCACTTGCCAAATGCAATATTTTGGCTTTCGCCGAAAGATGTCTGTTTAGGCGATAATAGATTTCTAAATGTGTTTTTAAATTGCTTTTAACGCTGTTGATGATTTCAATTTCTTTATAATCATAACTATGAATAAGCATTTTTTTGAAATATTCCGGACCTTCGAGTTCCTGACGAATTTTAGCAAATTCAGCTTTAAAATACGAACTTAATTGTTTCGTTCTTTCGGCGTAATTTTTCCCAAAAGAAAGGTCGTCTGGTGAAATTCTTTCTAAAATAGACACGGTAAGAGAGCTGTCATGAATTACAAAATCTCCCTTCGGAATTGCTTCTGAAGCACCGTGAATCACAATCGGGAGGATATCTAAATTAAATTCTTCGGCAAGATAAAAAGCTCCTTTATGAAAACGCTTTATTTGATTACTATCAGAACGGGTTCCTTCCGGAAAAATCATTAACGAATAACCTTCGTTTACTTTTTGGCGCAAATGTTCAACGCCGCCTTCTATTCCTTCTGAAACCGGATAAAAACCTGCTTTTCTAACTGTTCCGCCAAAAATAGGAGAGTTGTAAACCCAGTCGTTTACTAAAAATATAATTTTCGGACTCAGCATCCCCATTGCCAGAATATCGATAAACGAAGAATGGTTGGCAATTATGATGGCTGGTTTTTCAAAATTTTCACCGAATTTATTAATGACTTTTTTACGAAGAAAAGGACTCGAATATAATACTGATTTCATGAATTTTGAAATCACATATCGGAAACCTTTCATTTTAGTTTTTTCCTTTAGCGGAAGAATAGGCATGATGGTAAAGCTGAAAAGGGACATCAAAATACCGCCAAGTCCATAATAGGTAAACGAAATGATACCGTGAATAAAGGTGCGCAATACAAAAGGTGGATTTCCTTTTTTCGAACGATTTGATATAAATAGTTTAAAGAGAATCGGGTAGAAGATAAACGTAATAATTAATGCGGCGAAAACCCCAATTAAGGAAACAGATGAAATAGATCGTAAAGCCGGATGCTGTGCAAAAACCATGGCACCAATTCCTAAAATTGTCGTGATAACGGCCAGAATAATCGAAGTTCTGTAAATGGCAATTTCGTTTTTCCCAGTTGAATATTCTTTTTGAAGCGCACTTGTCATGAAAATACTAAAATCAACACCGTGTCCAAAAATCAGCGTACAAACAATCATGCTGAAAATATTCATTTGAATGCCAAAAATGCCCATAATTCCCGCGGTTACGATTCCGGTTAACGCAATTGGAATACAGCTGACAATAACCAATTCGATTCTTCTGAAAAAGAAAAACAAAATGAGAATTACAGCAACAAAAGAATAATTAACCAACGAATTAAAATCGGTTTTCAAAGTGCTGAAAAACGTTTCGTTCATTTGCTGGCGGTCAATCGCAATCAGATTATTTTTGGCTGAAGCCGATTTCACAAAAGCATCCCTTTGTTTGGGCGTCACTTTTACCAAAGTCGAGATCGTATAAAAACCATTTTTTTCGGTTACAAATTCTTTCAGTTGCAACGCCTGAATTTTTAAATATTGCTGAGCTGAAATCGGTTTAAAATTAAAGTCTAAATGATCGTAAAAATTAGAATAAGTGGTTGGCTTAAAGCCGAGTGTTGAACCTTCAGCAATTAATTCTGATTTTAAAAGCTGTTTTTTATTGGCATCCCAAAACGAATTCCAGTTATCAATTTTTTGCTGTTGTTCCTTCTGCGAAAGCATAATCCCTCCAACAGAACTGAAATTTAAAATTTTGTTTTGTTGTCTGTCCTTCGATAAATCAGAAAAAAGCTGACTGTTGTTTTGCAAAACTTCTTCCATGCTTTTTCCGTACGAAGCAACATAAATTGTTTTTGAAGTTAAACTGGTGCTTTCTTCCAGATCTTTTTCGGCCGCTTTAATTTCCTTCGGAACAAAATTTAATTGTGATAAATCGTTATTGAAACCAACATTATTATAAGTGAAGAAACAAACAATCGTAATTAAAACACAGAATCCAATTAAGATTTTATTGTTGTGAAAAGAAAAATGAGCCAATTTATCGATCAAATTTTTCTTGTGTTCAAAATTGTTTTCTTTTGGTTTGTACAAATGAGGAACAATTAAAAGGGAGAAAAATGCTGAAGCCATAACAATTACTGCAGCAAAAATACCCAAGTCATTCAATGCATCAGATTTTACAAAAAGCAGGCACAAAAAAGCAACAGCCGTAGTCGAACTGCTCATAATTACTGGCATCGTAATGTCTTTGTACAAGGTTTTGATGTCGCTGTTATGTTTGTAATGCGTGAGAATATGAAGGGAATAATCGATTGTAATTCCGAGTAAGATTGAACCAATTCCGAGAGAAATAGCTGAGATTTGTTCTTTCACAAAATACAAAAAGGCAACGGCAAACAAAGCACCAAATACGGTTGGCAGAAAAATTATTAGCGGAATTAATACTTTTCTATAAAACAAAATCAAAATCAGCATCAGCGTAATCATAGCGATGGTTGTCGTTAAAACAATATCGCTTTTGATTTGATTGGCATTGGCAACGGCAATCAAAGCCGAACCAAAATAACTAATAGATGTTTTGCCTTTAAATTGCTGATTTAAATTTTCCTGAATCGATTTGAGTTTTTCAGCAAAAAGGGTATTTTTCTCTGTTTCGCTCGAAGGAAGATTGGAAGTTATAAAAAGCAATAATTTCTTTTTGTCTTTGGTCATGACAAAACCATTGTCCAGCGTAAAATCGTCGCCAACATTTAATTGCTGTAATTTTTTAAGAGCGATAAACGAAATCCCAAGTGGATCCTGTAAAATAAAATCTTTCGTAATAAATCCGGAAGGTGAAATAATTGATTTATAATTTCCCTGAACGGTTGCGGCAATACTGTCTTTTTGCAGTTTACTCTGAATAACTTCGTAATCTTTATTATCCAGGAAAAGAGGCAAATTGCCGTAAACAAAATCTATAGTTTGCTGAATATTTTCTTCGTCAATTTTTCCCTGAATTCCGGTTACATAAGGTTTGCAGGATTTGGAAACACTGTCTGAAAAAGCGGTTGCCATTTCTTTTATATCTTCATCAGAACCGTTTTTTTCTAGTTTGAAAATCACGGTTATTTTATCGGCAAAATTTAATTGTTTTAAAACTTTTGCCGTGACATCAGCCTTGTCGTTTGTCGGAATTAATTTCGTGATATCTTCTTCAAATTTAATTTGAGAAGCAAAAAAGCCAAATACAAATAGCATCAAAATAGCCAGTGCAACCGACAAAGATTTTCTTCGGTTAACAAACATATGAATGGCGTAGAAATAGTGATGCATAATTATTATTTATTGTTTTTTTGCCACAGATTAAGAGATTAAATTGATTTAAAATCTTTGTCAGTTCGCCACGAATTCACGAATTAGCTTAAAATAATTCGTGAATTGCTTCGCCAGTTCACTATCGCTCGGGTCGTGGCGAAAAAAAATCCTTTTTAATCCTTTAATCTGTGACAAAACTTTCCAGATTTTTATTCAATGCTTTTTTTGGTAAAAGCCGTTAAAAGCAAATAACTCAACAGACCAAAAAACAGCGCCGAAACGGATGCTAAAATAAGACTTCCGACGATATATTGTGTTGCATTTTTTTGAATATCGTCAAGCGTGATAGAACTGTCTAAAATTAATGGGGCATCAGTAGACACAAAATAGCTTCCCATTTTTAATGAACCGTAGATGACAAAAGGAATGAAAGGCGGAAAACTCACATTGGAAGACAAATAAGCAATGACTTTATTAAGCTTAAACAAGGCAGCAAACGTAAAAAGCAAAATAGTCTGAAATCCCCAAAAAGGAGAAATCCCAATAAAAACACCCAAAGCAATGGCAGCCGATTTTTTAAAATTGGAATCCTTACTTTCTAAAATATCTTCAAGAAAGAATTTTTTAAAACCTTTTTTTTTTGCTCTTCTCAGAAAATCCCTTGGTTTGATATATAAAAGGGCATTGGTTACCAAAACAGTATTTAAGATACTGATTCGGGTAAAATCCTGGAAGGGGCGAAAATGAGAAACACGTTCTGCCGGATCATACAAAACCTGAATTGGAATATTTTTTACTGTAATTCCTTTCCATGCAGATCGAACGATAACTTCAATTTCAAACTCAAATTTATTGGTATAAAATTTCTTCGGAATTAAATTTAAAGGATACAATCGGAAACCGGATTGTGTGTCTTCCAATTTAATTCCGGTTTCAAATTTGAACCAGAAATTAGAAAATTTATTTCCGAAGCTGCTTTTCTTTGGCACATTTTCCTGTGTCATATTTCGGCTTCCAATCAATAAAGAATTCGGTTCTTTTTGAATTTCTTCAATAAAACTAGGAATATCAGAAGCAAAATGCTGTCCGTCAGAATCGATCGTAATGGCATATTCAAATTTCATTTCGATCGCTTTTCGAAATCCATTTCTAAGCGCACGGCCTTTTCCTAAATTGTTAGGATGATGAATTTGCGTAAGCTGTGAATAGGATTGTAAAATTTCGAAAGTTTCGTCTGTCGATCCGTCGTTAACGATAATCACATTTGGAGTGAAATCTAAAACGGAATCCAATACTTTTCGCAGCGTTTTGTGATTATTGTACGTTGGTACAATAACACAAAAGGAAGTTGAATTTAAAAGCTCTTGCTGTGACAAAGTAGGTTTCATTTTGAAGTTTTGCTTTGCTTACTTAACGAATTGTTTTTCTTTTTCAGAGAAACTTTTCGATTGTAAAATAAAGTCTTTTAGGTACTCTTTCAAAGCGTTATTTTGCTCAGCATAATGATCTGTAATATACTTTTTGTCTTCTTTAATATTCTTTTTGTAACCCGTAATTCCAGGAACATTTTCCTGAATGCTCAAGCGGATCAATCTCAATTCAATATTATTTGATTCGCTTTTGATGGTTGATTCAAGCAATTTTGCACCTTCTTTAAAACGAGCAATTTTGTCATTTAATTTTTTTTCAAACTTAGAATCCAATAAAATGGAAGCCGCTTTATAAGCCACTAAAGTTTTATCATCATTGTTAGAAACGTCAGCCAGTTTTGCTGAAAATTCCTTAGCATTACTTTCTGATTTCGTAACGCCGGTATACATTTTCCTGATAGCAGCCAAATCTGGCGTACCAGCAAAATTAACCCATAAAAGTAATGTTAATAGCAGTTTCATAGCTCCAGTTTTTTATAGACGTTGCTCAGTTTCAAAGCAACAGTCTCGTTAAAATAAGTGGTGTTTTTTACTTTCACCAAATTATCTTCAGTCCTTGTAATATCAAGTTCTAAGCGCAATTCCGGATTATTTTCCGGATTAATAAGCGCCATGAATTTTACGTTGGCAAGTGTCTGAATCATTAAAGTACTTTCGGTAATTTTCTCCGTAAGTTCCTTAATAATCTGAATCATGCAAACCCCTGGCATAATCGGGTTTCCCGGAAAATGGCCTTTGAAAACTTCGTGTTTCTCATTGACCAAAATCGTAATCGTATATTTAGAATCGCTTGTTTTTTCTTCCGAAAGAACTTTGTAAAAATCTTTTAAAACCATTTTTTTATTTTTTTCCTCCAAAGGCATAAGAAAGTCCTAATTGGAAATTGACATTAGTATTATAACTTCCAAATAAATAATCATTTCGGTCATTATAATAAGAACTATCAAATACATCTAATATCCCTTTTTTTAGTCTGGCTTCAAACGTAAGACCTGAAGGCAAACGATAAGCAATACCACTAATAAGGGTTAAGTCATTATACATTTCTACTTTGTCTAAATTATCATTTACAAGAACATCAACCGCAGGTCCAAATTGTATTTGAATTCCAGGTCCAAATGTCAATTTATTAAGAAGCGTAAAGGATAAATAACCCAATTGCAAATCACGAAATTTTACTAGTTCGGTTTGCGTATTATCATTAAAATAATAGCCCACATTATTAGATCCTTGTCTACTATAGGTTATTTCAGGCTGAAGCCCATATATTTTCGTAATATTTATTTCTCCAAATGCACCAACATAAAAATCAGTTTTATAACTGGAACGCGTTTCTGAAATAGTTGAAAACGAAAAACCTCCTCTTAAACCTGGTTTAAAAGAAGTTTGTGCCTGCCCTTTCTGGAATCCCAAAAATGCTATTGCAACGATTAATAAATTTCTATATTTCAAGGTCTTATTTTACTTTAAAAGTATAGCTGATACCAAACTGCAATACCTGATTTAAAATAACCTGATCATAATAATAGTCATCATAATCAATACCATCGTAACCGTAAATATCGATTAATCCTTGTTTGAATCGAGCTTCAAACGTTAATCCGTTTGGCAAACTATAACCAATTCCACCAACAAAAGAGAAATCGGTACCAATCGGGTCATATCCGTATCGGCCAAAATTGTCATCTGTTTTTATGTCCAATGACGGGCCTGCTAATACATGAAAACCTTGTCCTCCGAAGTTAAACTTTGCAACAGCGCCAAGCGTTACATAATTTAATTCATATTTTACATCTTGAGTGGGAGCACCCAAATAATATTCACGTCCGTTGGAACCTTGTCTTGAATACGTTATTTCCGGCTGAAGCGTAAAATATTTATTGAATTTGATTTCGACTAAACCACCCACATAAAAATCTGATTTCATACTGTTATCATCAATATTCGTTAAGGTTGAAAGATTCAAACCGCCACGAATTCCCGGACTAACTTTCATTTGGGCTTGCGAAGTTGTAAGTCCAATAAATAAAACGAATGCAATTAAGGTTATTTTTTTCATTTGGTTTAGTTTAGGTTAATGTGAATTTTACTCTGATTTAAAATAATTTAGCTCAATTCTCAATTTGATATTCTGATGTAAAATGACAACTTTTTTGGCAAAAATATCGTTTTCTAAAGTAAAAGTAATTGTTATTTTTTCTTTTGTTTTAGAAGAGCGAACAAGCTTTTCTAATTTCTGTTCTTTTTTGGAGACGAAAAGATAGTTATCACGATTCCCGTCTGCCGATTTATAAATGTTATCCGATTCGTTTTCGAATTGTTCCTGAATCAGGTATTCTTTTTTAAGAAGCAATCTAAAATCTTCTTTCAATGTATTGATCAGGATTTTTTTATCTAATTCTGATACGATTGAATTGACTTTAAAAGTCGTGTCAGAAATCTCAAAATCGAACAATTTGTTACCGAATTCGGTTGTAAAAACTACCCGATGTGTGGTGTCATTTATTTTCTTGGCAATAAAAATTCCAGACATTTCATGACCGTAAACCGTGATGTTGGTTTTGTAAACATAATCGGTTTTGGGTTCAGCAAAATAAGGAATTTCATAGGACGTTTTGTCTAATTTTTTAGGCGTATAATTTTTAGTGACAGAGCCACAAGAAACCAAAACAATTGCGAGAAAGCAATTAATTAGTAAAAACTGAATCGTCGATTTTTGCATTGATCACTTTATTTTTAAGTACAATTCTAGTATAATCTTCAGATGATTCTAAAAGTTTTACCTGAACCACTGTTGCTTCTTCTTTATCGAAAGTCAGTTCGATTTGTTTGATGTATTTTTTCAGCGTTGCATCTTTCGGAATAAATTTCGCAATATTTTGCCCTTTCGATTTGAAGTACGAAATCGCAAATTCTTTATCATCAAACATATTACCGCTCACGCTTCCAACAATTAATTTATTGATGCGTCCAAAGATTTTGCTGTTACCAATATCAACTGCACTTTTCTTTCCTTCGTCATTAATCAGGATTTTACCATTTTTAAAAACGATACTGTAATTGTATGGTTTTTTGTATTGCCATTGTAAAAGATTCGGCTCCTTAAAAATCATTTTTCCAGATGTTTCAATGTCTTTGGATAAGAAATCCATATGTTTATATTGAACGAAATCAGTACTTAAGGTTTTTATTTTTTTGGCAACCACATTTACATCTTGTTTAAAAGAAGCAATTTCTGCATCGGTCATTTTTTGTTCCTGCGAAAACAAATTGGTGCTGAAAATAATAGAAAAAAGGAGTATATAAATTTTAGTTTTCATAAGCTTTAAGATTCAAAAGTTCTTCCACAGAAATCACTTCATAGTTATTTTGCTGTAAAAATTGCAAAAACTGTTCCAATACTAAAACAGAGTGTAATCCCGTATCGTGCAAAAGTACGATTCCGCCGGGAGAAACGCGCTTTATTATGCGATTGAAAATTAAATTTTGGTCTTTTGTTCCGCCGTCAAGCGAACGAATATTCCAGCCAATTACTTTGTGTCCGGTAGTTTTTAAAGCCCTGCGAATCGAAGGCGTGGTAACTCCGTAAGGCGGACGAAAAAAGTTTATTTTTTTTGAAGTGTATTTTTCAAGAAGTTCGTCTGTTTTCTGAATTTCTTCCTTGATTGTTGCGGCATTATAAAAATCAAAAAACTTCGAATGGTTATAAGAGTGATTTCCTACCAGATGACCTTCAGCAATAATTTTTTTGATGATTTCAGGATGCTTTTCAACGTTTTTTCCAATGCAGAAAAAAGTCGCTTTGGCATTGTATTTTTTTAGAAGATCCAAAACTTCCAAAGTAAAAATACTTGGTCCGTCATCAAAAGTAAGGGCAATTTTTTTTTCTGTTTCCGATGGATTATGGCAGAACGCTTTTACGTGATAATTTGAAGAAATTCGAGCAGAACCAAAAGCATTTATCCCGATCCAGATTAAAATTACTCCGAAAAACCACAGTAAATTTATTGCTGTATAGAGATTCAGAAGAAACAATAAAAGCAATAAAAAAATAAAAAACAGAGATATGTTTTTATGCGTTATCATTTTGAAAGTAACGTAAAACTATGATTTTTTCCATTTACCTGATTGTACAATAAAATGATATTGTAAACAGGTTTTGTAACCGAATTTACTTTTACGATTTCTGGAATGTCCTGCGTTTTTATAATTTTGGATGCCATCCACAAAGCAAAAGCCGAAGCTGTATCATACTCTCCGCTTAAATGTTTATAGTACAATTGAGGTGTTTTTGCGAAAGCATTTTCAGCCAGATTTTTGTAATAAACATCAGATTCGATATTTCCACCAAAACCTAAGACAACGGCATCAACATCTGAAATTTCTAAATTATTGACCTTTAAAAAAGTAATTAGTTCCGATTCAATTTCGTTTTCTTCCAGTGTATTTCTGATTTCAACATCCAGAATTTCAGCATAAGTCGAATCTTTTCTTTCATTTTCTAAAACAAAAAAACTGGCGCCTTCGCCATAAACAACTCCTGTTGAGGTTGTATTTAAAATATTAGATGGAAGATCATTTTCTTTTTTGATTCTTCCGGCCAATTTGAAAAGAGACAAAGTATATTCGCCGTTTTCATCAACTCCTCCAACTAAAATCGAATTGGCTTCATTTTCTTCAATCTGCATTTTAGCATCCAAAAGTGCTGACTCAAAAGAAACCGCTCCGTTTACATACGTAAAATTATAACCTTTACATTGTAAGGACAAAGCAATTTGCGCGCCAACCGTATTGTGTGTGGATTGAATAAAAGATGTTGGCGTTAAAAATTCTTCATTATTATCTAGAATGTTTTTCAGGAATTTTTCAGAATCTTCAATGCAGCCCAAACCTGTTCCGGTAATAATGGCGTCTACATTTTCGACGTTCGCATCTTTCATGGCCAGGGCCGAAGCTACGATTCCGTTTTTTACTCCTTTTGCCATTCGTCTTGCTGCCGCAGGAGAAATGTAATCTTTGTAAACCGGAGACACAATTGAAAGAACCGTTTCGGTTGTATTAACGACTGCTTCTTCTAAAAAAACAGTATCAAATGTTTTTTGAGTCGAAATACAGCCTACTCCATTTATATATGTTTTTTTTGTCATTAGCTTTTAGAAAATATAAGGGTTGAACAATTTCCTCCAAAACCGAAAGAGTTAGATAAAACGTGTTCGATATTTTTCATTTTTAAGGAAGTCTGTGGTTGCAGTTCAAATTCTTCCATCGGAATTTCGAAATTCAAATTCGGATAAACCACACTATTCTGAATCGCCAAAACACTGTAAACAGCTTCAATAGCAGCTGCTGCCGCTAATGTATGTCCGGTAAAAGGTTTAGTCGAACTGAAATCAGGCACTTTTCCATCTTCATAAATTCGGAGTAAAGCTCTTCCTTCAGATAAATCATTATTGGGAGTTGCCGTTCCGTGAACGTTGATATAGTCAATTTCAGAAGGTTGTAAACCCGAAACTTCAAAAGCTTTTTTCATCGCCAAATAAGCGCCGTCTCCATTTTCTGAAGAAGCAGTTTGGTGAAAAGCGTCGTTTGCATTTCCGTAACCGGAAACTCTGGCCAATACTTTTTTGTTGTATTTTTCAACCATTTCATCTGATTCTAAAACTAGAAAAGCAGCAGCTTCGCCCAAGTTCAATCCTTTTCTGGTATTGTCAAAAGGTTTGTTGTAATCGTCAGATAAAATCATCAAAGTCTTAAATCCGTTGATCGTGAATTTTGCCAAAGCATCAGTTCCGCCCACAATAACACGATCTAATTTTCCGGTTTTGATCAAACGCGCGCCCAGCATAATAGAGTTCGCTGCCGATGAACAGGCTGTACTTATGGTTGTAACCATTCCTTTTAAACCTAATTCTGAAGCGATTTTTTCAGCAACGTCGCCACCGTCATGACAGGAAATGTATTTTACAAGATCCGGATTTTCGAAATAATCGTAATAATGCTTTTCAGTCATATCCATTCCGCCCACGCTTGTAGCCGAAATCAATCCGGTTCTAAATTCGTTTATCAAGGTAATTCCGGCATTTTCAACCGCTTGTTTTGCTGCCAAAGTTCCGATCATCGCCGTTCTCGAAAAATTATTATTTTCAGAAAGCTGTAATTCGGAAACCAATTCTTCGTTGGTTTTTTTGATCTCGCCAACTTTAATCACATCAGCATGAACAGTCGGAATATTTTGGATTTTGGAAATACCAATTTTATTTTCGATCAACGAAATATAATTTTCTTCGACTGAATTTCCAATCGAAGAGATAATTCCCATTCCGGTTATTGCGACACCTTTCATTTTAGACTTGCTTAGATTTTTAGATTTTTAGACTTCTTAGACTTACTTAGATATAGACTTGCTAGATTTTTCGACTTGCTTAGATTTGGATTTAGACCTAGAGTTTTTGTCTAAGTTGTCTAAAAATCTAAGCCAGTCTAAGAAGTCTATTTAGTTCTGTTAGCGCTAATATAAGCCGCCATCGTTTCAATCGACTGGAAAATTGATTTTCCTTCTTTCGGATCCACCAATTTAATTCCGTAATCTTTATCTAAAATCACGATTAATTCAAGTGCATCAATTGAGTCTAAACCTAAACCGTCTCCAAACAAAGGATCATTATCAGCAATGTCTTCGATTGCGATATCTTCTAAGTTTAAAGTCGTTATGATTTTATTTTTTAATTCTTCTTTTAATGCTTCCATGATTATTTATTATATAATGTATTGATATTTTCGTTCGTATATTTTGTGTTTTCTTTCTTGCTTATTGTGCAAAGAAACGCTTTGTAATCGTCATTAAAAAATTCTACCCAACCGCAAAGTACTACATCTGCCTTATCCGAATTTAGTAAAATATTCGAATAATTCGACATAAATTCGGTGTTGAAAACATCAAATATAAAGAAAGAATTCTCGCTTTTCAACTGATGACGGATACTTATTTCGCCCAGACAAATATTTGGCAGCGTATAAACAAAAACCGCCGGACTCGGATAATAGTTTTCTTTGTCTGAAATAGATTCCTGATATTTTACATCGGTATCTAAACTCGAAGATTTATTCGCCAAAACCAAAGCAATATTATTTTCCTGTTCCGAAGAAGTTATCGGACTCAAAAGCAATTCGGCACCTAAAAAAGCCAATTTACTCAAAGCATCCATTTTGAAAAACTTCGGATATTGAATATCAAAATTACGATAGGCTTGTTTGGAGAAATCAGCAAAATTAGTCGGTTCAATTTTGAATACAGAAGTTCCGTTTAAAACAATTTCGTTGTTTTGGATGGTGATATAGGATTGTATGTAGGTATTTTGAGTCATTATTTTTTATAACTTTGTCAAGATATGAAATTCTACGAAAAATATCCGAAATTAAAAGAGAAAAGCTTTTTGTCAAAAGTGCTTACGGATACTGTATTTTCTACAATGTCTTTAGAAGATCAACAAGTTTCGAAAACTAAAATCGTAAAAATTGTAAATGGAATTTTAAAGGACAAAGAATTAAAAGGAGATCAATTCTTCACTAATTAATTCGGTTAACATTTTAAAATCTCCGCTGTCTGCTGCTTTCATCGCATTAATATAAAATTTTCTGCTTTCGCCCTCTCGATAATATAATTCTAAAGGTTGATAGCCAAATTTTAACGCAACAAGATTCATCAAAATCCTTCCGGTCCTACCATTTCCATTGTTAAATGGGTGAATTTTTATGAACTCATAATGGGCATAAACGAGGCAATCAATATGTTCATTAAGAGTTTTTGAAATGGAAATTTTAAAATTAAGATTGTCTAGAAATTGATACATCGCTTGTAAAACCATTACAGGTTTTGGAGGAATTAGTTGTCCCACAGTAACTTCTGTAGTTCTCCATTTTCCGGCCCAGTCATAAAGTTGTTCAAATGCAATTTTATGAATTTCCAAAACAAGAGATGTTGAAATTTCAACATCAGTTTCTAATTCAAAAGTAAAAAGTTCTGCTTTGGCAATACCAGTTGCTTCAAATTCATTGATTTTATCTTTATCAGTTAAACCAAGTAAATTATCATCAGGAAATGGTGTCCAGCTTGTTTGATTTTCCATATTATTTCATTTTCTCAAAAACCACAGCCGTATTACAACCTCCAAATCCAGAAGCCGTTTTCAAAAAGATTTGAATATTTGCCTGTTCATTTTTCTCAATCACATTAATCGTTTCACTTACCCCAATCTCATCAAAACCTTTTGATTCAAAAAGTTGATTTTGATTCGCCGATTCAATTGCAATTACCGTTTCTAATAATCCTGAAGCGCCCAAAGTATGACCGTAAAATCCTTTCAAACTATTGACTGGAACATTTTGTAAATCCAAACGATTTAATGCAATCGCTTCCATTTCGTCGTTGAACGGAGTTGCCGTTCCGTGCGCTGAAATATAATCTATTTGATTAGAATTGATTTGCGCTTCTTTCATCGCATTCTGAATACTTCTAAACAAACCTTCGCCAGTTCTTGAAGGACCCGAAATATGATTGGCATCGTTTATCGAACTGTCTCCAATTATTTTTATTTTAGCTTTTTTGGCTTCCGCCGAAACTAAAATAGCTGCAGTTGCTTCTCCCAAACTTACGCCCGTCCTGTTTTTAGAATACGGTTTACAAGGCAAATCGCTCATCGCCTGAAAAGCATTAAAACCCGACAAAACAAATTCTGAAACTTCGTCGCCGGCCACAACAAAAATGTTATCGTAAAGCTTTGACTGAATCATTCTTTTGGCAACTGAAATCGCTAAAATTCCGGAAACACAGGCATTCGAAATGACAATTGGTGTTGTTTCGAATCCGAAGAAATTGGCAACATTTTGAGTCAAAACATCTAAATGTGCGTTTTGAAAACTGGCTTCAGCATTATCTTTTAAAGCCGTAACATTTCCTTTTGTGGTCGAAAGTATAAAAGCGGTTTTCGAATTTAATTCAACTCCGGAATTTTTGATCATCGGCTCTAAAGCCAAAATCATCATTTTCTCTAAACGAGAATATTTTTTGTCAGTGCTGATTTTTTCAAAAGCACTGTTTATTTTTTCATCAGCAATTACAGAAGCATAAAACGGATTTGGCATTAAAGAAACATCCTGGTGCAATTGAATTCCGGAATCGCCACGCAAAATCGCTTTGATGTTGGAGTCAACATCAAAACCTAAAGGCGTGATACAATTGGTTTCATTTATATATACTTCTCTTATCATTTTGTGATTTTCAAATTTTTAAGGTTTCACGCAGATTAATATAGATTTAAGCAGATTTAAAAAGATTTCTATTTTTAATTCGTGCTAATTCGTGAAATTGCTTCGTCTATTCGCTATCGCTCGGGTCATGGCTAAAATTTACTTCAACAACCCAACTTTACGTTTCCATTCCTCATAAAAAGGAGGATTTGTCAACATCAAATTTCCTTCTTTATCTAAAAATACCTGAACAGTTTCGCCAGTACAGGCAACTTCGCCTTGAGCGTCAATAATTCTAAAGCGGTAAATTATCTTGGCAGCCGGTGTATCGACAACGGTGGTTTCAATCGTTACAACATCGCCGTAACGCAAAGACAATTTATGTTCGCATTTTGATTTTACAATGGGTGTTGTATAACCGGTATTGCCAATATCTAAATACGTAAGTCCATGTTTTCTTCCAAAAGCTTCTCTTCCATCTTCAAAATAGGTAATATAATGGCCGTGCCAAACGATTCCAAGCGGATCAGTTTCGTTAAAACGAATTCTGATTTCGTGTGAAACGGTTAGGGAAGTGGCTTCGTTATACTGTTCTTTTCTTTTTGTCATAAAATAAGGCAATGGAAGTTGTGATTATAAAGAACAAAAATAGCAAACTTATTTTTGGGATGATTTCGACGAAAGATCCGTTGCGCAATAACACATCATAAAAAGCTTCTAATCCCCAATTCATAGGCGATGATTTGGCGATAATTTGCATAATTTTTGGCATCGCAAAAACAGGAACCCAAACACCACCAACGGCAGCTAAAATGATTACACTCGTTGCGCCAAAGGGAGCTGATTGTTCTTGTGTACTGGCAATAGTTCCCAATAAAATTCCGAAACCAATGGCACCAAAACCTGAAAATAAAGCCACAACACTCATTAAAAATAAATGCCCTTCAACATTTAAGGATGGCAAGCCAATATGCGGAAATAAGAATATTGCAACGGCAACCATCATATAAAACTGAATCATACAGATCATTAAATACGTAATGGTTTTTCCGATGATAATAATTAAATTCGAAGTTGGATTGGTCAATAAACGCACAAATGTTCCTTGCGATTTTTCTTTTACAATATTGATGGATAACGGAATCACAATAAAAAATATCGCAAAAAGTGTCCAGGCCGGAACGTTATGCTGAACCGAATTGGGTAATACTTCTTTGTTGTTTATTCTTGGAATTATTTCTTTGAAAGTGATAAAACTCTTTTGTTCGAATTGTGCATTTTCTTCGCCCAATTGATTTTGAAAAGTAGTGTAAATTGATTTCGTTTCAATCTGAGAAATCATTTTGTCAATGGCGTTCATTACCGAGGTTTTGAAACTCATTTGAACAGCCGGATCAAAATACAATTTAACTTCTTTTTGCTGTAAAACTTTTGAAGTTTTTGGTTCGGCAATAGAATCTGTAAAACCCATCTTGCTCACAATGTTCTGTACATTCTGATCTACTTTGGCTTGTAAATCGACACTTAAATCTTTCGGAATTACAATCGCCAGTTTAAATTTTCCTTTGTACACATTTTCTTTGGCAACTTCTTCTGTAATAGGCTGATTGTCGATTTGTGTTATAATATCGAATGCATTATTCTTTTGCAGATTATCAAAAACCGTTTTTGAAACCGAACCTTTATCGTTATCCACCAATAAAATCTGAATTTTATTGTCGCTTACAGTTTTAAAGGTACTATCCTGAATGATAGTAACCGTGATTACCAATATCAAAGGCATGATAAACAGAATGATCAAACCGCCTAAATCACGTTTAAGCAGTAAAAATTCTTTTACGATCGACATCCAAATTTTATATAGCATCTCTAAAGTCTTTACCGGTTAATGAAATAAAAACTTCTTCGAGATTTCTCGCTTCTTCAACAGACGCAATCAAAGTGGATGGCGTGCCTTGGGCGTAAATTCGGCCTTGGTCTAAAATGGCAATCGTGTCGCAGAAATCTTCGGCTTCCGCCAAATGGTGCGAAGTATAAATAATCGTTGTTCCGTTTTGATTCAGTACTTTCAAATAATCTAAAATGGCATTTTTAGATTGTACATCAACACCAACGGTTGGTTCATCCAAAAATAAAACTTTGGGATTGTGCAGAATTCCGGCAATCAAATTGACTCTTCGTTTCATTCCGCCAGAAAAGGTTTCAATGCGTTTGTCAGCGAATTTTAAAAGTCCCAAAAGATCTAAAGTTTCGATTACTTTGTCTTTTAAATCAGAACCTTTTAAACCGTACATACTTCCAAAATAATGCAGATTTTCACGCGCTGTCAAAGTTGGATATAATGCATATTCCTGAGGAACAACGCCAATGATTTTTTTGATTTTTGCGGCATGATGAGAATAATCCAGATCATTAATCGTGAAATGTCCTGAAGTGGGTTTGATTAATCCGCAGAGCATGGAGATTAAAGTGGTTTTTCCGGCACCATTTGGCCCTAGCAAACCAAAAATCTGACCTTCGTTTATCTCCAGCGAAACGTCGTTCAAAGAAAACATTTCTGCGTCTTTGTACTTTTTCGAAAGGGATTCTATTTTTATAATGGAATTCAAAATATAGTTAGCTGATTGCTTTTTTTAGTTTTTTGAAAAAGATCTCTTCGCGATTCGCGATGGCCAAAAGTTCATCCGCGATGGCGTTGTAAGCATCTTCTTTGGCACTTCTGTTTTTGTAAATTCGGGAAGCTTCTACGGCAAAATCTCTCCAGGAATCTCCAATTTGAGTCATTTCTTTCGAAAGATTTTTCAATTCTTCATTACCCAAAATAACCGAAGCTTCTTGTAAAAACGCGGCGTAAATAAAACGGAAACCACCGCCTCCGGTTCCAATTTCTTCCTGCATGCGCACCATTTGTGCCAGGTAATGATTGGCTTTTCTGACACCGTGTTTTGCGGGCCATTTTCTGATTCGGCGGGAAACAAATTTAATTCCGTTGACACCTACAATTGGCATTGGCGCCAGCATAGTGCGGCACGTATCTTTGATTCCTTTGATGATCGCACTTTTAAAATCAACTTCATTCGGAACCTGAATTGGATAATACATTTGGCCTCTTGGCGCAAACGCACCTTTGGCAAAACGTACTTTTTCTAATTCGTCATGTGTTAAAGTTGTAACGGTTTCCATTACAGGATCGCTGATCAAATAATCAGTTTCGGTTTTTCCGTAAACGACTAAATTATGTGCGTTGAAATGAAAACGATATTCATCCGGAAAATAAGTAAGGTTGTAAACGCCAACTTGCAATCCGGTTGGAATATTATTTTTTAAATTTTCGTCTAAAGCCTGAGTGGCATTTGAAACAGAAGAAAATTTTTGTCTTTTTATTTTAAGATTTAAACGGCTTGCAACTTTATTAAAAATCTGTCCAGGCAAAGTTCTGTAACTGATGGCCGGTGCGTGATTTACTTTTATAAAAGGCAAATACACGAACAAAAGTCCGGAACCAATTCCGAAAACCATCGGCTCGCTGATGTTCAGTCCGCTGTTTTTAAGCAAATTTGACGCTACTCCATTTTCACAATGAGCAGATTGATGGTGTGTAAAAGTAACTTGCATTAATCTGTTTTAAAGTTTTTTAATTCGGCTATTGAAATGTCAAAGGCGTCGGCATATTTTTGTAAAGTCTTGTCGTCTAGTTTAGCGAAAACAGTCGGTTTAAAATGCCTTTTTACACGCCATTTCCACATATCAACATAACCGGCAAGAATCGTAAGATCCATTTTATTGAGTTCCATATAATAACAAATCGGACTAACTTCTCCAATCTGAACTTTTAGTTTGGCTTCTTCGGCACGTTCTTTTATATCGTCAATTGCATTAGAAAGGGCAATGGCTTTCGGTTCCCAGCCCGTACTTAGAGCGGTTGTATAATTACCGTTTTCATCGGTAGCGTAAACAAGCTCTTTCAGGTTCTTTTTGCTTAAATTTCCATCGTGCTGAGGTACATTTTCTTTTTCCATGACGGGTTTATTTTCGATTAGATTAAGTTGCTGCCGAAATCGTCTTTTGAATAAACAAATTGATTTCGCATTCTAAAAGTATTTTCTCTTCAAGAAAGCTTTGACAGCTCATCGTACATAAAGTGTAATTGTCGCCAACAAATTTTGAAACCAAAGTTGCTTTGGTAGTAATGCTGTCGCCAACTTTTGGCAACGAATGTATTTTTACATTTTTTAAGGCGCTGATAAAACCTATAACGTTAACATTCTCATTTTCTGTGCCATCTTCATCAAAAAAATACTTTTTGCCTACGATTGATGAACAAGTCTGGGCTGTATTTTCGATTAAACCAGCTTCTGTAAAAATGTTTTTATCGACAAAAATATTGTCTTCTTTGATCAAAAATATGGTTTCTACGAAGTTGGTATCGATATCTAAAATCAAATCGACCATTAGCATCGGAGCGCGATGAGGTAAATAATTTTGAATGTCAACTCCCACTTTCATAGTTCGTTTTATTTGGCTAAAACGGTTTTCATTTGTCCGCTTGCAATTTCTTCGTTATTCAAAAAAGTCACAATGTCAACCAAAGTGATTCCGCCAAACTCCTGCAAAATCGTTATGTTCGATTGAATCGTATCGTTAATTTTTGGCAGTTTTTTAATTTCGATATCTTTAATCGAACCGATATAGCCTGTTGGTGCAATTTCGTTTTTTAAAAAAAACTGATAACCGGTATGCAAAGCCACAGACTGCGCCATATGTTCGATTAAACCGGCCTCAAGAAAAGTGTTTTCTTCTAAAAAAATATTATCATTTTGAATTTTCAATCCTGCAACCAATGAAGTTTCAGAATAAGAAAACATTCTGTCTACCATTACAAAAGGAAACTTCTGCGGTAATAAATTTCCAACAGCTTCTTTTTCTAAAAGCACTGTAGTTTCCATTAGCAAACGGTTAAATAAGCATACGCAAACGAGAATCTTCCACTTTCAGGAACAGATAATAAAATACGATCTCCTTTTTTTAATGTACCGGAATTCATTAATTCTTCAACAGCAATATAAATCGATGCCGATCCAACGTTTCCAACTCTCAAAAGGTTCATAAACCATTTTTCATCCGTAATTACAATTCCTTTTTCGTTTAAGCCATTTTTCAATCCTTCAACAAAAAAGTGAGACGAAACGTGCGGTAAAAAGTAATCAATATCTTCTGCTGTAATGTTGTGTTTTGCCATGGCATCACTCATACTTTCAACGCCTTTTGGCAAGATGAATTCGTCTAATAATTTCACATCCTGCTTCACAGCAAAAACCGATTCGTTTAACCATTCATCTGGTCTGAAATCACTCCACGGTTTGATTTCTCCATTTTCTAATTTATCTCCACCGGCATACATACAAGCTTCTAATTCGAAGGCGTAAGAATACGATTCCATCCATTCGATTTTTAGCGAAATGTCTCCGCTTGGTTTATTTTCTAATAAAAAAGCACCAGCTCCATCAGATAACATCCAGCGTAAAAAATCTTTTTTGAAAGCGATAATAGGCTGCGCTTCCAGATTTTTTAAGTTGATGATTTCGTGATTGTATTTTGGAGACGAAAGCCAGGTAGAAACTTTTTCAGATCCTGTGCAAATCGCGTTTTTAGAATTTCCTGAACGTATCGACAGAAAACCATATTTCAAGGAATTCATTCCGGAACAGCAAATTCCCATCGAAGAATTCAATTCTACCGATCTGTTTTTCAATAAACCGTGAACCATAGCAGCATGCGACGGTGCCAAAACATCTGGCGATGAAGTTCCGCAGGAAAGTACTTCTACATCCTGATCGGTGAATTTTTCATCAAACAATTGTACGATGGCATTGCGCGTCAATTCGGCATTGCTGTGTGTGCTTTTACCTTCTTTGTTGACAGCGTAATAGCGGCTTGTAATTTTATTATTACGCAAAATAATACGTCTTGCTTTTGAGGCAGTATCATTTATAAGACCCAAATAATTTTCCATTTCATCATTTGAAACAGCTTCGTTGGGTAAATATTTTGCGGCTTTGGTAATATATACGTCAAACATAATTTAATTTCCTCTTCTAAACTCCCTGATAATATTGAGTTTCCTTTTTTATTTTTTTGAACTTAAATGGATAGGTAATAAGATGCAATATATAGACTATTGGCGAGATTAGCCATATAGCTAAGAATAAATAAACATAAAATATTTTAAGAAGCGTTTTTCTGTTTTTTTGATTTTTATGAATGATATTAGACCATTTATTAAAGATTTTGTTCGCTGTTTTATCTACTGTAACTAAATACGAACTGATTTTTACGGCTCCAATTTCGGCTAATTTTGGTTGTAAATCGTCTAAATTGTTTTGATTGAATTGAGAAAGCATTACTTCTCCAAATTTATCCGATTCCTGAATGTCTTTATCAGAAACGCCAGGCAGTGGAAAAAAGCCTAAATATTTTTTCTTTACTCCGGAAAACATCCAGTTTACAATCGTAATCACGCTGATTAAATTTCCAACGCGATCGACCAACGCCACATTCCCAACCAATTTTGCATTTACATCACGCAATAAAACTTTGACTTTTTCCTGCGCCATAATCCACATATTTCGGGATCCGTTTATAGTAATGACTGGTGTGTTGTTCAGAATGATTTTAGCTTCAGCACTTTTTAAAAAAGAGTTCATCGGGATGGATGGCGACAAGTACCAAACCTGATAATGCAGCAGCACAAGATCGTATTTTGTATTCAGAATTTCCTCAGAAACCGGTTTTAACGCTGTCGGAATCTGTAAAAAGGATTCCGGAAAAGCATCAAAAAAAGTAGTTTTATTCCAGGGAAAAGGAAAAGGTTTTTCTAATTGAATTTCATGAAAAGTTACTTTTATTTCTTCTGAATTTAAAAAGGGTTTTGCAATATTTCGCGCAATCGATTCTAGTTGCCCAGATTGAGAATAAAAAATAACGAGGACATTTTTCATTAGGTTTGTTTACTTTGGTTGCAAACAAAAATAAGTAAATTTATTTAAACGAATTTTCTTGTTTAATGGAATGTTTTTTCGCCACGAATTCACGAATTTATTTTTAATCAAATTGTTATAATTCGTGAATTCGTGGCGAAAAATTAGCTTTTTACATCATTCCAAAAATCGAAATAATTGAACCATTGCAGAGGATATTTTTGCAGAATGCTTTCAACGCTTTTTACATATTCTTGTAATAATCCTTTTTCATCGCGGTGTTTTACCGTTGCTTCTCGTGCGTATAGATGATAATGAAGATTGGGTTCTTTCATTACGTAAACAAAAACAACAGGTACTTTTAATCTTGAAGCAATTAAAAAGGGGCCAGCCGGGAAGTTAGCTTCTTTGCCGAGAATTTCTGTTGAAAGCGATTTGGTTCCTTCAAAATAACGATCTCCTGTAAAACAAACCAATTCATTGTTCGCCAGTGCCGCATTGATCTCAAAAATATGAGATAAATCGTCTTTGATGATGATGAATTTTACGGTAGGTTTTTGGGTAACACTCTCCAGATAATTTTTAATAGCGGAATGTTCTAAGTCAGTTGTAACCAAATTGATTTGAAACTCCAAATCAATATCGCCCAAAAAGTGTTCGGCAATTTCAAAATTTCCAACATGTGCGCTGATTAAAACGCCTCCTTTTTTCTCGGCCAAAAGGTTTTTCAGAATTTCTATTCCGTCAAATTCGTAAGTGAATTTGTTTCGCATTCCTGCCGAAATCGAAATTTTGTCAATAATAGTCTGTCCAAAAGTGTAGTAACTTTTGAAAACCATTTTTTTTGCCTGGAAATTGGAATAGTGGAGTCTTTCTTTAAAATAATAAAAAATAGCGCGATTGCTCTTTTTTAGAAATAAAAAATAATAAGAAGCAACCAAATAAAGTAAGACATAAGCAGATTTGACACCCGCTTTTTGTATCAAAAAAACGAATATTCTATAGCCTAAAACTGTTCCTTTTGATTTGCCATCCCATTGACTCATTAAACAGCTTTAGCTTTTAGTTTGGTTTCAATAAGGTCGTAAAAATTTTGAAAAGTCGCGATCCCAACAAAATCAGCTTCAACTAGTTTTACACCAAAGTTAGATTCAATTGAAACTACTAAATCAACATAATCCAAACTATCCAACCCAAGTGTATCTTTTAAATTAGCATCTGGTTCTATTTCATCATTATCTACCTCAAATTCATCAACCAAAAAACCATTAATTCTCGTTATAATCTCTTCTTTATTCATTGTTCACTTTAAACTTTTTAACCACCAACGCAGAGTTGGTTCCTCCGAAACCGAAAGAATTGGACAAAAATATGTCAAATTTTTTGTTTAAAGTAGTTTTGACCAAATTTAATTTAGAAGCATCTTCATCAGGATTGTCTAAATTGATGTTCGGTGCAATGAAATCATGCTGCATCATCAAAATAGAATAAATTACTTCGCTGGCTCCGGCCATCCAGCATTCGTGGCCAGTCATTGATTTTGTGGAACTTACATATGGATTTTTTTCACCAAAAACTTCAAAGATCGCTTTGGCTTCATTTCCGTCTCCAACTGGAGTGGAAGTGGCGTGTGCATTAATATATTCGATGTCTGTTGCTTTTAATTGTGCATCGTCAAGGGCTCGTTTCATGGCTATAGACGGGCCTTCGACATTTGGTGTCGAGATGTGACCGCCGTTGGATGAGAATCCGTAACCCACGACTTCTGCAATAATATTCGCACCTCTGGCAATTGCCGATTCGTAACTTTCAAGAATCAAAGTAGCACCTCCGCCTGACGGAATCAATCCATCACGGTCGGTATCAAAAGGTCTTGACGCTTGTTGAGGTTCGTTTTCTCTTTTTGAAAAAACGCCCAAACCATCAAAACTGCTCATGGCATATTTGTTGATTTCCTGTGCACCACCAGTAATAATAATATCCTGGAAACCACTTTTTATTAAGAAATAAGCCAATCCAATAGAATGTGAGCCGCTCGCGCAAGCCGCACTTACCGTTAAATTGATACCTCGAAGTTTAAAAATGGTCGAAAGATTCATTGTAACTGTCGAATTCATCGATTTGAAAATCGCTCCGGAACCAATTAATGCTGTGTCTTTTTTCTCACGAACAATATCTGTTGCATCAATAATCGCTTTAGAAACACTATCGTTTCCGTACATGATTCCCACTTCACGGGCATCAAAAAAAGCATCGTCAATATTAGCATTTTTTAATGCTTCGATGGTGGCCATATAGGCATATTCGGTTTCTTCACCAATGCTCATACGTTGTCTGCGGGTCAATAAATTTTTCAAATCTGCTTTTGGAACAACGCCCGTTAAAGCCGATTGAAAACCAAATTCTTTTCTATCAGCATCAAACTGAATACCAGATTTTCCGTTGTATAAAGATTCCTTTACTTCATCTAAAGAAGTTCCGATACAAGAATAAATTCCCATTCCAGTAATTACAACTCTCTTATTCATCGTCTTTCAAAGTAATTTTTTATCCGTTACGTTCATTTTTTAAACACATAGAAACATAGTTTTTGTAAACTCAAAAAAGGCGTTTCACTCGCTTGAAAAAACATAGTTAACTATGTGAAAGAAATGTATTTCTTTTTTGTATTCTTTTTGCACATGAAAATCTATGTTTCTATGTGTTTAAAAATCATTTTTAAGAATAAATCCCTCCGTTTATGTTTATAATTTCGCCGGTAATATAACTTGATTTTTTAGAGATCAAAAAGCTTACCAAATCTGCCACTTCTTCGGCTTCGCCAAAACGATTCACCGGAATTAGCTTTAATAATTCTTTTTCGTCCAGCTGGCTTGTCATATCTGTTCTGATAAAACCAGGAGCAACGGCATTAACCGTAATATTACGTTTGGCAACTTCTTGTGCCAAAGCTTTAGTTGCTGCAACAATGGCGCCTTTTGCTGCAGAGTAATTGGTTTGTCCCGCCGTTCCTTTTACGCCCGAAACCGAAACCATATTTACAATTCTGCCATATTTGTTGCGAAGCATTTTTTGGATGAAAAACTGCGTCACATTAAAAAATCCGTTTACACTTGTGTTCACCACTCCGTTCCAGTCTTCGGGAGTCATCCACATAAAAAGGCCGTCTTTTGTAATTCCGGCGTTATTTACAATAGCTTCAACCAATGCTTCCGGATTGGCTTCCTGCCATTTTGTTAAAACGTTTTGAACTTCTTCAAAATTAGAAACATCAAAACCCAGAATTTCTCCGGTTGCTCCTAATTTTTGTATTTCCTGAAGTGTTGCTTCGGCAGCTGTTTTATTCGAATGATAATTAATCAGAATATGATAATTGGCTTCGACGGCTAGTTTTTTACAAATAGCACTTCCAATTCCTCTTGAACCGCCTGTTACTAATACACATTTCATTTTTTATTATTTATTGGGGGATAAATATTATTTCTTCTTTTTAACTGCAGGTTTAGCTGCGGTTTTGGTTGCAGGTTTAGCCTGTTTTACTTCTTGTTTTGGCTTTTCAGCGGCAACTTCAACTGTCTCTTTTTTCTCTGTTTGAGAAAATAGTTCAGCGTTTTCAAACCATTGATTGCTTACGACAGTTCCGTCTGGGTTAAGAAAACCCCATTTTCCTTCATTTTTTACTCTCGCTACACCATCAATAAATCCTTTATCCTGCTGCACAAACATGGCAATAATTCCGTTTGCTGTGATACCGTATTGTGTTGGGATAACTATTTTTCCGGTTTCATTGATAAATCCCCAGTTTTTTTCTTTTACTGGAGCCAGTCCGTTTGAACCGAAAACTTCTGCATCATTATAAGTTGGCTCAATTACAAATTCTGCTTTTGGATTGATATATCCCCATTTTGAACCGACGCAAACCGGAGCTAAATTTTTTGAGAAAGCTTTTGCTTTATCATAAATAGGAGTAATGACCCAATTTCCTTTTAAGTCAATAAAACCAATTTTCCCATTCTTTTTAGCAAAAGTCAAATCTTGTGTTTCAAAATCCCAGATTTTTTCTGCTCCGTCAATAGGAATAAAATTTCCGGCACTTACAACTCCAAAAGTTTTATCTTTTCTTGCCCAGCTTGTATTTTTAAAATAATTACCTATTTCGTCATAGGCTGGTTCTACTAATTCTTTACCTGAGGTATTAATAATTCCCCATTTTTTGTTGTTTTCAACTCTGGCGAAACCATTTTCAAAAGGTTTAATCTGATCGTATTTTGGTTCCAGAATAACGGTCATTTTTGGGCTGATCAATCCCACTTTATTATTCTGTCTGAAAAAAGCAACACCATCTTTAAAATCAAATAATTTATCAGAGGCAGGTGCTTTTTGAATTTCTCCTTTTGTATCAATATAAACCCATTCCTTACCCTTTTTAACAATGGCAATTCCGCTGTTAAAATCTTTTGCATCATCAAAAGTTGCCGGAATTGTAAAAGTTCCTTTTGTATCTATGAATCCCCATTTTCCATTTTCTTCTGCTGCCGCCAAACCTTCAGAAAAGCTTCTTGCCGATTTGTATTTTGGCTCAATTTTAAAATCTCCGTTTTTGGAAATATACCCAATTTTAGAATTTTTTTTAACTAAAGCCAGTTCCTGACTATTAACAAATTGAATACAGCATGCAAATAAAAAAATAAGTGTTTTTTTCATGATTAAAGGTTCAATATTAATAATGTGAAAATTAAAATTTAACTGTTGATCAGATAATCTTTTACTTTTTGTACAAACGGATACATTACCTGATCTTCCTTAAATACAGGAATTATATTTCGAACATCGTCGTACCATTTTTTGGTAACCGATGAAATTTTATCTTTTTGGTTTAAATAATCAATCGCCTGAACAATCGTGATCATTTCAATACTTAAAACTTCAAATGCATTTTCAATTACTTTTGAGGTAATTACCGCTGCGTTTGTACCCATACTTACAATATCCTGATTGTCATTGTTGTTTGGGATACTGTGAACGTACATTGGGTTGGACAACATTTGGCTTTCGGCAGTTGTTGAGGTTGCCGTAAACTGAACTCCCTGCATTCCGAAATTAAATCCTAATGTTCCTAAATTCACGAATGGAGGAAGAATTTCGTTGATTTTTGAATTCAGTAAATAATTCAATTGACGTTCTGCCAGCATCGTTAATTTGGTAATTACGATTTTTAGTTTATCCATTTCAAGCGAAATATAATCGCCGTGAAAATTACCTCCGTGATAAACGTGTTTGTTTTTTACATCAATAATCGGGTTGTCGTTTGCCGAGTTGAATTCGTCTTCTAAAATCGAAGCGACATTATTAATGGTTTCTAAAACCGGACCTAAAATTTGAGGTACACATCTTAAAGAATAATATTCCTGGACTTTTTCCTTGAAGATTTCTTCGGTATTTTCTCCAGAGTATAAATGGTCTTCTCTTTTACGGATTAAAGTACTGTCAGAAAGATTTTTTCGCATTCTTTCTGCTACTTCCTGCTGACCTTTATGACGTTTGGTTTGGTTTAATTCTGCAGAGAAATGATCATCATACGCCTGAACCAATTCGTTAATGGCGCAAGAACATTTTAAAGACCAATCTAATAATTTATTGGCATGATGCACATTGACAACGCCAATTCCGGTCATAACCGAAGTTCCGTTGATCAAAGCCAAACCTTCTCTGATTTCTACCTGAATTGGTTTTAAACCTTCAATCTCAAAAACTTCCGGAGTTGGTCTTCTATCTCCTTTATAAAAAACTTCGCCTTCGCCAATTAAGACCAAAGCTAAGTGTGATAATTGTACTAAATCGCCGCTTGCGCCAACACCACCATGTTCAAAAATTAATGGTGTAATATCTCTGTTGATTAATTCTGCCATCAAGTGGATAACAGAAGGATGAACTCCTGAATTCCCTAAGGATAGCGTATTCAAGCGAGCTAAAATGGCAGCTTTTGCACAAACAGGGCTTAATGGTTTTCCGGTTCCTGAAGAGTGGCTTCTAATTAAATTATATTGCAGCTGAATTTGGTCTGATTCTTTAATACGATATTGAGCCATTGGCCCAAAACCAGTATTTACGCCATATATTATTTTGTTCCCTGAAAATTCTTTCAAAAAATTAAAGCTTTCGTTTACCCGATTTAAAACTACATCGCTGATCGCAACTTTGTTATTTCCAAAAATGATAGACTCGAACTCGGCTAAACTTAAATATTCATTAATTGTATTCATTAAATCGGTTTTGATTGTGCTAATTTAATTTTATTTATCAAAATAAATGTAGTTATTTTGATGAAGGCAAATGTAAGTTAATAATCGATAACATTTTTATTATGACAAAGGAGTTTGTTGATGTCTTAGTGATTGGTGCAGGACCTTCTGGATGCGTTTCGGCATCGTTTCTTCATAAGAATAATATAAAGATAAAGGTGGTGGAGAAAGCAAAATTTCCAAGACTTGTGGTCGGTGAAAGCCTTATTCCGCGAGTAATGGATCATTTTGCCGAAGCCGAACTTTTTGAATGTCTTGATGCGATGAATTTTGAGAAAAAACTCGGCGCCCGTTTTATCAGAGGAGAAGAAATTTGTGTTTTCGATTTCAGTCAGAAATTTGGAGAAGGCTGGGATTGGACCTGGCAGGTACCGCGTGCTGATTTTGACAACACGATGGCGCAGGAAATTGTTCGAAAAGGAATTGACTTAGAATTTGAATCAGAGGTTTTGGAAGTTTCTTTTGAAGGGAAAAATTCGAAAACCATTGTAAAAGACAAAGACGGAAATTTAAAAGAAATTCACGCTAAGTTTATTATTGATTCCAGTGGATACGGACGTGTTTTGCCAAGACTTTTAGATTTGGATACACCGTCAAAACTAGATCCGCATTCTTCGATATTTACCCACGTAAAAGATATAAACAGACCAGAAGGCGAAGAAGGAACTCAGATTTCATTTGATATTCTGGAAACTGAAGTTTGGTTATGGGTTATTCCGTTTTCGAATGGAAATACCAGTTTAGGTGTTGTGGGGCCGACGGATTTTATTAATTCGCTATCCCAAAATAAAGACAATGCCGAAGCTTTGCGAAATGCAATTCAGCAATCGGATTATTATATAAAAAGATTTAAAGGAACCGAGTTTTTGTTTGAGCCGGTAAAACTGGAAAATTATTCGAGAGCTGTAAAAAGAATGTATGGTGATGGTTTTGCTTTGACAGGAAATAGCTCAGAATTTTTAGATCCGGTTTTTTCTTCAGGAGTTGCTTTTGCGACAGAATCAGGAATGCTGGCAGCAAAATTATACATCAAAGAATCGCAGGGAATTGAAGTCGATTGGGAAACCGAATTCACGGGTTACATGAAAAAGGGAATTGCTGTTTTTACCACTTACGTGAAAGAATGGTACACCGGAAACCTTCAGACTTTATTTTTTCATCAGCCCGAAAATTTGGATGTGAAAGAAAAAATTTGTGCGGTATTAGCGGGATATGTTTGGAATGAAGAAAACCCTTTTGTAAAAAAACACGATCATGTGATCCAGAATATGGCCTATTTACTGAATATGCAAAAAGAACAAAGCGCTGAATAATAATATGTTTTATTCGTAATCTAGCAGACTAGGAAGATATTTAAATGAAAAAAACTAAATTATGAAAAGCATTATAGCTTCTGTTTGCTTATTAGGTGTTTTAAGTTCTTGCTCTACTCCCAGAGCATATACTGATAGTATGAAAGTAGAATTAAAAGCTATGTTTGATAAGGATCAATTATATCAAAATTGGGATCCTAAAAGATTGGAAGATCAGAAATATATTGATTCAATGAATGTTTTATTCAATAATGTTATAAGAAAAAATTGCGAAGTTGTTAAACAGTATAATAAAGATTTTGGTTTTCCTGGAAATAAAAAGGATGGAGAAGTGGCAGGGAAACATTTTTGGTTAATCGTCCAGCATTCTGATCATGATGTGGATTTTCAAGAAGAAATATTGAAAGAAATGAAGAAGGGATTAAAAGCTGGAGATGTTTCAAGTCAGAATTACGCATATTTATTTGATAGAGTAAAAAAAAATAAAGGATTGCCTCAATTTTATGGAACACAAGTGGAATATAGTGGTTGGGATGTGGTTCCTTATAAATTAGAATATCCGGAGAAAGTTGAGAAATTAAGAAAGGAAGTAGGGTTAGATTCTTTAAAGACTTACTTGGCTTCATTTCGAAATTGATTTATTATGAAAAAACTTTAATCATTCAAGAAAGATTTGCTTTCTAGAGAAGCGATGAAAAAAAAGAGGATATCAATTTGATATCCTCTTTTTGTCTTCAAAAAATAATATAGTAAAAAATTTATACTACCAGAATTTAACATATAAAGCCACAATTACCAATAATGTAATTACAATTAAAACTGTAGTTTGTGGTTTTACTTTAAACATTTCAGCGTCAATTTCAAACGCTTTTGGATTCACTTTAGGACCAGCGAAACTGATTCCGATCATTGCTAACATGGTAAAGAAGAATGATAATCCCATACAAATGTGGAAAGGAATTTCGAATGCACCTTTTCCGTTAGGATAAGCTGTGTATAACAATGTTTCGTTTCCGAATAACATTGGAGCATATTCATTGAATAATACTGACAATACAAATCCTAAAATTACACCCACAATTGCAGCAGTTCCAGTAGTTCTTTTCCAGAACATACCAAGGAAGAACATAGCAAATACACCAGGACTAATGAAACCTGTATATTTTTGAATGTAAGTGAATCCACCAACACCACCAATTCCTAAAATATCATTCCATGTAAATAGCACCGCTAAAAGCATTGCAGCAAAAACGGCAATTCTACCAATGTTTACCTGTTGTTTTTCACCTGCTTCTTTTTGGATGTATTTTTTATGAATATCTAAAGTATAAATAGTCGAGATACTGTTTACTTTTCCAGCTAATGAAGCTACGATTGCAGCAGTCAATGCCGCTACAGAAAGACCTTTTAAACCAGTTGGCAAGAATGTCAATACAGCAGAATAAGCTCCGTCTTTTCCTCCAACTAATTGTGGTAAATGTCCGTTTTGGTATAATACGTAAGCAGCGATACCAGGCAACATTACGATTAACGGCATTAATAATTTTAACATACCAGCAAATAAAATACCTGTACGAGCAGTTTGCAAGTCGGCACCTAATGCTCTTTGTGTGATATATTGGTTACATCCCCAATAGTTTAAGTTGATGATCCAGATACCCGCAACATAAGACATCAAACCTGGGAAAGTTAAATATTTGTCGATATCAAGCTGAGATGAAGTTGCAGTTGGTTTTGGAATAATCATTTTGAAATGCTCAGGAGCTTCTGTCATTAATACTTTGAAGCCTTCAATTGCACTGCTACTTATTCCTAACTTTTCTCCAACAGTTACTAATGCAATGTATGATGTTACTAAACCTCCGATAATTAAAACCGCAACCTGAATAACGTCAGTATATGCTACCACTTTCATACCTCCTAAAGAGATAATTAAAGCAAAAACTGCCAATCCAACCATGATAACGTGAAGATATTCTCCACCAGCAAGACCATTAATAGCTACAGCTCCTAAATAAAGAATAGAAGTTAAGTTTACAAATACATATAAAAACAACCAGAAAACTGCCATAATCAAAGCAGTAGATTCGTTATAACGTGTTTTTAAGAATTGAGGCATGGTGTAAATCTTATTTTTAAGATATACAGGAATAAACCAAACTGCTACAATAATAAGTGCAACAGCTGCAAGCCATTCATAAGCTGCAACGGCAATTCCTAAAAAGAAACCTTCACCGCTCATTCCGATAAATTGTTCAGCTGAAATGTTTGAGGCAATTAACGAAGCTCCAATAGCCCACCACGTTAAGTTTCCTTCAGCCAAAAAGTAAGCTTTAGCATCTTGTTCGTCTTGTTTACGCTTGCGGTAAACTGTGTAACCGTAGACCGAGACTACGATGAAATAAATAATAAAAACCGCATAATCTGCGAAAGCAAGGTTCTGGTTCATTGTTAGTAGTATTTTAAAAAATTAGTATAGGTGATTGTTTGTTTATAAATTATAAAATCAGCTTTTTTGTAGGTTTCTCTGACTAAAAATATCATATGTGTTTTATTTATGTTATTTTTTTATCAAAATAAGAACGAAAGCCAAAAGTATAATAAAAATCTATATTTACATCACTAACAAATGTGTTTTTTACATTTATAAGTGAATTATTATGTTAAATTTTAATACGGTCTTATTTCGCTTCAACTTTTTCGACAACTACTTCTTTACTTTTGTAATGCACGTCTGGTTGTTGTCTTAAAATTTCTGCACTTTTTTCAGGTGTGATATCACGTTGCGATTCGCCTAACATTTCATAACCCACCATGAATTTCTTAACTGTTGCAGATCGAAGCAAAGGTGGATAAAAATGCATGTGGAAATGCCATTCCGGATGTTCTAAACCATCTGTTGGTGCCTGATGAATTCCTGAGGAATAGGGAAAAGAAGTACTAAATAAATTATCGTATTTAATCGTTAATTGTTTTAAGATTTTAGCATAAGAACTTACTTCAGCTTCTGTAAAATCAGTAATTTTTGAGATGGCTCTTTTGCTTAAAATCATCGTTTCGTAAGGCCAGATTGCCCAAAACGGAACCAATGCCACAAAATCATCGTTTTCGATTACAATACGGCTTCCTGATTTTAGTTCGGCCTGAAGATAATCTTGAAGAAGCGTTCTTTTGTTTTTATCAAAATAGGCTTTTAGGTTATGATGCGTTTTTTCAACCTGCGTTGGCAATGATGATTGCGCCCAGATTTGTCCATGCGGATGTGGGTTGCTGCACCCCATAACGCTTCCTTTGTTTTCAAAAATCTGAACGTGATTAATGTATTTTATACTTCCTAAATCAGTATATTCTTTTTGCCAGGTTCTAATAATGTTTTCAATTCCGTCAAGATCCATTTCCGGTAACGTAAGATCATGTCTTGGTGAAAAACAAACCACTCTTGAAATTCCCTGTTCTGGTTTTGCCTTAAAAAAGGTATGTTTTATGTCTTCTTCAAAAATAATTTCCTCCTGTTTCATGGCAGCAAAATCATTTTCAAAAACAAAACTGCTATCATATTTTGGATTGCTCACTCCGTTGGCACGAACATTCCCCGGACATAAATAACAAGTTGAATCGTATTTTGGTAATGCCTCTGTGGCAATGGTCTCATTTTGTCCCTGCCAAGGGCGTTTTGCACGATGCGGTGAAACTAGTACCCATTCGTTAAGTAAAGGATTGAAGCGTCTGTGAGGGTCTTCGTTAATGTCAAAATTTTTCATTGTATTCTGGTTGAGGTATTAAAGTAATGTTGTTCCGTTTGAGATTTTTACATCATAGAATTTTAATTCAATTCCAAATGTATCTAAATAAAGTTTTGAAAATTTACGTTTAACCTCATTTTCATTTCCTTTTTTAACTAAATTTATGGTACAACCACCAAATCCGCCACCCATTACACGTGCTCCAATAATGGCATCGTCAGCTTTTGCAGTATCTACAAGCATATCTAACTCTTCACAACTTACTTCATATTCCTGAGATAAACCGTAGTGCGTCTCAAAAAGCAATTGTCCTAAAAGTTCTATATTTCCATTATCTAAAGCCTCACATGCTTTGATGACACGGTTAATTTCTTTAACCACAAAATGAACTCTCTTAAAAACAACCGGAGAAAATTGATCCTGAATACTTAAAAGTTGGGCTTCAGAACAATCTCTGAAACTTTTTACTTCCGGAAAATGATTTTTAATGATTGATAATCCTTCTTCACATTCTAATCTTCTTGTATTGTATTCAGAAGTAAAAAGAGAGTGTTTTACATTACTATCAAATAAAATAACAGAGTAATCTTTGAAATCAGCATCGTGATATTCAAATTCTAAAGTGTTGCAATCCAGTTTTATTACTTTGTTTTCAAGACCATGAACGCTCGAAAACTGATCCATAATGCCGCAATTAATTCCTACCCAGTGTTCTGCTTTTTGCCCCATTAAGGCAATATCCACTTTTTCAATTTTTAAATCAAAAAGTTCCTTGATTCCGAAAAGCGTTCCGCACTCCAAAGCCGCTGAAGAAGATAAACCAGAACCAACCGGAATATTACTGCTGAAAACACAGTTGAAACCTTCAAATGAAAATCCGTTGTCCTGAAGTTGTTTTACAACGCCACGAATATAGTTGGTCCAAACGACGTCGCTTAATTGAATTGGTTCATTTAAATCAAGTTCAAATTCTTCATTTAAATCAATGGCTATTATTTTAGATTTATTGGTGTTATTTTTTTCAAAAGCAAAGCAAATTACTTTATCAATAGCAGCCGGTAAAACGTAACCGTCATTATAATCAATATGTTCTCCAATAATGTTGATTCTCCCTGGAGAAAGCACAATTTTTTGAGGAACAGATCCGAACGATTTCTCAAAAAAGGCTGAGGTGTTTTGTATTAAAATGTCATTCATTATTTTGTAATTGAAATAGTGTTGTATTGTAATTCGAATGAAAAATCATCAGAATCACATAAAATATATTTTAGGATAATTAATTGATACGATCAAATTTATAAACGGTGGTTTGACGGTATTCTGAACCTTTTTTCAAAACTGAATTCGGGAAATGTGCCTTATTTGGTGCGTCCGGAAAATTTTGGGTTTCAAAACAAATTCCGCTGGTTGCATGATATTTTGTGTTTTCTTTTCCCTGAAGGATATCAAAACAATTTCCGCCTACATATATATGTACACTTGGCTGATCTGTGTATACATCCATTTTCAGGTTGTTTTTCTCACTGAACAATTGAGCAGCAATCTTATCTTTTGAATCAATTACAAAAGAATTGTCAATAGAGGAAGGACAGTTTTTAATTGTTCTAAAATCGAAATTATGATTAGAAAGATCCGTGAATTTTCCTGTTGGAATACCTTCTGCATCTGTTTCTAACATTTTATCAGCATCGATATACATTTGTTGCTCTAAGACTGCGGTATCGTGCCCGTCCAAATTAAAATAACTGTGATGGGTTAAGTTTATAACGGTATCTTTAGTAGTTGTGGCTTTGTATTCTAGTTTTAATTCGTTTTGCTCCGTTAAAGTATACGTAAGATAAACGTGTAATTCTCCAGGGAAATTTTCGTCTGAATCTTCGCTTAAAAGCCCAAAAGTTATGGATGGATTTTCTCCACCAGTACTATCAGTTACATTCCATACTCTTCTTCCAAAACCTATATTGCCACCGTGTAAAGTATTGCCATTATTATTACCAACAAGCTGAAATGTTTCATCATTTAAAGTGAAAGTTCCTTTGCTGATTCTTCCTGCGTAACGCCCAATTGTAGTTCCGAAATAAGGTGCACTTGGTAAATTATAAGAAGATAAATAAGATTCTAAAGTATCAAAACCTAAAACAACATCTACCAGTTTTCCGTTTGATGTTGGAACTTTTAAGGAAGTAACTGTTGCGCCATAATTAATAAGCTGAACTTGCATTCCATTTTTATTAGTCAATTCAAAAGAATGAATTTCTTCGTTATCAGGCATTAAACCAAATAATTTGCAATCAGACTGATCTTGAAAATGCGATATGTGTTTTATTTCCATATTATTTTTACCAAAAGTGAAATTCAAAAATAGAAACATTCTTTACGTTTACATACCAGTACCTACCAGTTTTTTGTATATTGCGTAAAAAATCTATTTTTCATGAACATAATTTCTATCCAAAATAATCTCGGTTTGCCAAAATATAAACAGATTATTCTTTCAATTGAAAAAGCGATAGAAGAAGGTAAATTGGTAAAAGGAGACCGACTTCCATCTGTTAATAAAGTTTGTCTGGCTTTTTCTTTGTCGCGCGATACTGTTTTGCTGGGATACGACGAATTGAAAAAAAGAGGAATTATTTACGCAATTCCAGGTAAAGGATATTACGTAAAAAGCACTGAAATTGCTATAAAACAGAAGATATTCCTGCTTTTTGATGAATTGAATATTTTCAAGGAAGACATCTATAATTCATTTTTAAAAAACATTGGAAAAAATGTTCAGGTCGATATTTTCTTTCATCATTTCAATTTTCAGGTATTTCAAAAACTGATAAATGACAGTAATGGAAATTATACGAAATACATTATCATGCCGACCAATTTAAGCGATATAGTCAATTTGATAAAAACCCTACCAGTGAATGATGTTATTATTTTAGACCAGACCAATCCTGATTTAAAATCATATCCGGCGATTTATCAAAATCATGAAAAGGACATTTTTGAAGGGTTAGTAAAAGGAAAAGCAAGGGTAGGCAAATACAAGAAATTGATTTTAATTTTCCCGGGATTTAGAGAGCCACTTGGAATGAAATTGGGATTTGAAGCTTTTTGTTCCGAGTATCATTTTGAGTCTGAAATTATAACCGAATTTACCGACCGCGAAATTACTTTAGGAGATTTGTATATTATTCCGAATGATCGTGATCTGGTTCGTGTAATTGAAAATGCAAGAAATCAGAATTTGAAATTAGGTACTGATTTTGGAATTATATCTTATAACGAAACACCTTTGAAAAAAGTGGTAGCCAACGGTATTAGTACTATTTCAACCCATTTTGAAATGATGGGTAAAATATTAGCCGAGATGGTTATTAAAGGAAATAATGTACAAATCGAAAATAAGTCGGCCCTAATTATGCGGAATTCTTTGTAGCTTTTCTTTTGTCTTTTTGACTAAACGCTAATCAAATCATAATTAAACTTATTTTTGGTTATTAAATGCATAATTTATTAGTAAAAAAATAAGGATATAATTTTTTGTTTTCCTGATCATTTTTTATTTACATTTGCAAATGTAAATTTTACACTTATTATTTGTTTTGATTTTAATGGAATGGATTTTTTCTTTTCGTAATACTGCGAAGCAAATTTTAAAACCGCTGTTAACCACAAACCACTTAGAATATTTAAAAATGAACAACAAAATTGATCAATTAGCCGCAAATAATATTCGTGCTTTAGCCATTTCGATGGTTGAAAAAGCGAATTCAGGCCATCCTGGGGGCGCCATGGGAGGTGCTGATTTCATGCATATTTTATATACTGAATATTTAAAATACGATCCGAGTGATATGCACTGGATTTTTAGAGATCGTTTTTTTATGGATGCCGGCCACCTTTCGGCATTAATGTACGCCCAATATTATTTGTTAGGAAATTTCGAAAAAACAGATCTTCAAAATTTCAGACAATGGGGTTCTGTAACTCCAGGACATCCTGAGGTTGATGTAAAAAGAGGAATTGAAAATACTTCCGGACCACTGGGTCAGGGACACGCGATGGGAGTTGGAGCGGCAATTGCAGCAAAATTTCTGTCGGCAAGATTTGAGAATTTATTCGATCATAAAATTTACGGATTCATAACAGACGGGGGTGTTCAGGAAGAAATTTCTCAAGGTGCCGGACGTATTGCCGGACATTTGGGACTGAATAATTTCATCATGTTTTACGACTCAAATGATGTGCAGCTTTCGTCTATGACCGATGAGGTAACGACAGAAAATACCGCTATGAAGTATGAATCATGGGGTTGGAAAGTGGTTACAATTGATGGGCATGATCACGCTCAGATTCGTAAAGCTTTGACTGATGCGCATAACGAAACAGGAAAACCGACCCTAATTATTGGAAGAACCATTATGGGGAAAGGTTGTGTAACTGCTGATGGAACAATGTACGAAGGACAATGCGAACTTCACGGAAAACCAATTGGAGGCACTAAAGCTGATTTTGAAAAAACATTATTGAACCTGGGAGCAAATCCTGAAGATTCATTTGCTATTTATAAAGAAGTTGAAGCGCACTACAAAACTATTTTAGATCAGAAAACGGCAGAATCTGCTGAAAGAAAAGCAAAATTTGCGACTTGGGAAACTCAGAATCCTGAGGCAGCTCAAAAGATAAAACAGTTTTTTAATGGAGATTTACCAGCTTTAGATTTCGGTTCAATAGCTCAAAAAGCAAATGCCGCAACCAGAGATGCCTCTGCAGCTGTTTTAGGATATTTGGCTGAAAATGTAGAAAACATGATTGTTTCTTCTGCCGATTTATCCAACAGTGATAAAACAGATGGTTTCCTAAAAAAATCATCCGTTTTGAAGAAAAATGATTTTAGCGGAGCCTTTTTACAGGCAGGAGTAGCTGAATTAACAATGGCTTCAATTGGGAACGGAATCGCACTTCACGGTGGTGTAATTCCGGTAGTGGCGACCTTTTTTGTTTTTTCTGATTATATGAAGCCGGCTATTCGTTTGGCAGCCATTCAGGAATTACCGGTAAAGTATGTCTGGACACACGACTCTTTCCGCGTTGGTGAAGACGGACCTACACACCAGCCAATTGAGCAGGAAGCACAAATTCGATTATTAGAAAAAATTAAAAACCATTCGGGTGATCAAAGTTTATTAGCGCTTCGTCCGGCTGATGCTATTGAAACATCTGTTGCCTGGCAAATGGCGCTTGAAAATAAAAAGACACCAACAGGATTAATTCTTTCCAGACAAGAAATTAAGGACATTCCAACAACAGGAAACTCCAGATTTGAAGATGCTTTAGAGGCCAAAAAAGGAGGTTATTTAGTCAAATCAAATGATGATCCTGCAATAACTTTAGTTGCCAACGGATCTGAAGTAGCAACACTTATTGAAGCTGCAGAAGAGTTGGAACACATCATTAAAATAAAAATAAATGTTGCTTCGATAATTTCAGAAGGGCTTTTCAGATCTCAGCCAAAGGCATATCAGGAAAGTGTTATTCCGCATAATCAATTGGTTTTCGGACTTACGGCTGGACTTCCGGTTAACCTTGAAAATTTAGTGGGAAGCAAAGGAAAAGTTTTCGGATTGGATCATTTCGGTTATTCGGCTCCGGCTTCAGTTTTGGATCAGAAATTCGGATTTACAAGTAAAAATGCCTGCGAAGAAATTATCAAATATTTAGAGCAGAATAATTATAACATTTCAAAATAAAAGAAAATGAAATTTTTTATAGATACAGCAAATTTAAAAGATATTAAAGAAGCCAATGATTTGGGCGTTTTAGATGGTGTAACCACAAACCCGTCATTAATGGCGAAAGAAGGAATTACAGGAGCACAGAATATTCTGGATCATTACATAAAAATTTGTGAATTGGTTGATGGCGATGTTAGTGCCGAAGTAATTTCGACTGATTTTGAAGGAATGATTGCCGAAGGAGAAAAACTGGCAGCCTTGCATCCGCAGATCGTGGTAAAAATCCCGATGATCAAAGACGGTGTAAAAGCAATCCGATATTTTGCTAATAAAGGAATAAAAACCAATTGTACTTTGGTATTTTCTTCAGGACAGGCGTTGTTGGCCGCAAAAGCGGGAGCAACTTATGTTTCACCTTTTATTGGACGTCTGGATGATATTTCGACGGACGGAATGAATTTGATTGAAGAAATCAGATTGATTTATAATAATTATGGATATGAAACCCAAATATTGGCAGCATCAGTTCGACACGTAATGCATATTATTAATTGTGCCAAAACCGGAGCAGATGTTATCACCGGACCATTAAGTGCAATTGAAGGTTTATTGAAACATCCTTTAACAGATATTGGATTGGCAACCTTTTTAGCAGATTACCAAAAAGGAAATAGCTAGAATATTTTTTCTCGCAGATTTCGCAGATTTTTTTAATCTAATAATCTGCAAAATCTGCAAGAGATGATCTTTTTAAGAAAGAAAATTTATTTAGTTTTTAATAGTAGTTTTATTGAAGTAAAAACCCTGAAAGCTTTTAGTTTTCAGGGTTTTTTTGTTTTATAAGAAAAAAACAGTAATAGATTAAGGAATAAATGGATGAAGAAAATCTGTTTGATCTGCCTAAATCTTTTAAAATCTGCGTGAAACTTTTATTTAAAGATTCAGCACAAAATCATTTAGTAATTTTTCTTCATATTTTTCTTTGTTGAAAGTATACAAATACGAACCTTTTCGAGAGGATTGCATATCTTTTTCCTCTAATTTATTTAGAATTTCTAATGAATTAATTTTACTGATAAAGTTACGTTTGTCTAATTCTTTGCTTAAAATTGCCTCATACAATTCTAATAATTGGCGCATGGTAAATTTCTCAGGCAATAGTTCAAACCCAATTGGTTTAATTGAAGTTCTGTAACGTAATCTTTTAATGGCATAATCTACCATTTCGTTATGGTCAAAGATCAAGTTTGGAGCATCGGTTATACTAAACCATTGCGCATGATAATTTTGAATAAGTTCTGTATTGTGATTTTCAATATTGATTAAGGCATAATAAGATACTGAAATAGTTCTTTCGACAGGGTCACGATCAATTTCACTATAAGCATGTAACTGCTCCATATAAATATCGTGCAACCCAGTATAGGTATGTAATATTCTTATAGCTGCGTTGTCAAGGACTTCATCGCGTTTTAGAAAACCTCCAATTAAAGACCATTTTCCTCTTTCAGGCTCAAAATCTCTTTTAATCAAAAGAATTTTTAGCCCTTCATGGTCAAATCCAAAAATGATACAATCTACTGCTAATAGGACTTTATCAGCAGAGCTATAACTGTTTAGCATATTAAATTTTTTATGGTAAATATATAAACTTCTTAATACGTTTCATAATTTATTAATGTGTATTTTACACTTATATGAATAACTACTCAAAAGTAACGTTAAAAAAATGTCTTTTTAGAAAAAAATAATAGTCTTTTTTCTGTTTAAAGATTATTTTAAGACGAAAACAAAATATTGCAGGACGGTTTTTTGAAAGAATGGTATCTAAATATTCAAAAGCCTGAAGTCAAAAACAGGATTTTATTTACAAAAATAGTATTTTTTATTGTTTAAATTCTTCAAAATTACAACGTTTTCGTTTTTTTTAGAAGATGTTAATTTTTGCTTAAAAAGCTGCTTTTTAATGAAAAGTGTAAATTTTACACAATTAACTTTCAAAAAAGACACTTTTTTTGAAAAAAACACTGACTTTTAAATGTTTATTTGACACTTAAATTACGATATGTACTTTTTTAGTCGCTTTTTTTTATGATATTAATTTGTTTTTAAGCTTTTTTTTTATTTAAATTTACAAATGTAAAATCAACACTTATAATTAAACAACTAACCAACCTTAAAAAAACCAATATGATAACAAACCAACGATTATTTTTTTATTGCAATTTTTTATTGCCAAAAAAAGAATGGCTATTAGCATTAATGATGCTATTATTTTCTGTTAATCAAATGTCGGCCCAAGGCAAAGAGATTAGCGGAGTTGTTACTTCGGCACAAGACAAATTACCATTGCCGGGCGTGAACATTATGATAAAAGGAACAAAAACAGTTGCTGTAACTGGATTTGATGGAGAGTATACTATTAAAGCGTCACAAAACGATGTTTTGGTTTTTTCGTTTCTGGGTTTTCAAAATCAGGAAATAACAGTAGGAAATCAATCTAAAATAAATGCTGCATTAGGTGAGGATACTAACAAATTGAATGAAGTAGTTGTAATAGGTTACGGTACGCAAAAGAAATCTGATTTAACAGGATCTGTAAGTGTTGTAAATATAGAATCGGCTAAAAAAACGGTAACTTACGATGCTGCAAAAATGCTTCAGGGACAAGTTCCCGGAGTAACAGTGCAATCATCTGGAGAGCCTGGTGGATTTGTGAATGTAAAGATTAGAGGTATAACTTCATTCACAAACAATAGTCCTCTTTTTGTAATTGATGGAATTATGGTTGATGCTCCTTATGATTTTGCACCGGGAGAAATTGAATCGATGCAGGTTTTGAAAGATGCTTCTTCGGCAGCAATTTATGGTGTTCGTGGAGCAAACGGAGTTGTTATTATTACAACTAAAAAAGGAAAAGCCGGCAAAATGGATGTTAAGTTTAAATCTATTGTTGGACTTCAGGATGTGGCAAAAAAATGGGATGTAACTGATCGTGTTGGATATCAAAAAATTACCAGCGAAGCAGAAAGAAACAGAGATATCAGAGCCGGAGTTCCGGTAAGTATTGCTCCAGGAAATGATCCTACTAGCCCTTCTTATATCAATGACGTAAATACAGACTGGCAAAAAGAATCAATGCAAACGGGTGTAGTACAAAATCAGACTTTAACCTTTACAGGTGGTGCAGAGAGTATTGCTTATAGCATGAACATTGATTATTTTAAAAATACTAGTTATTTAAAAACACCACAAGAGTACGAGAGATTGTCAACCAATATGAATTTGAATGGTAAAAAAGGAAAATTCAAATATGGAGCTAAGATTGCTTATACACAATCTGATAAAGAGATTTTCAACGAGTATAATGCAGGACAAACCTTTATTAGTGACATGCTTACTGCTGTGCCAACAATGCCAGTTTATGATGCTAACAGATTGGGGGGATACGGAGGTACAGACAACCTGACGCAACGTGCAATTTCTATGAACCCAATTGGATATAACAACCTGATTGATAATAACGGAAAAAGAAATCGCTTCATTGGTGACATTTGGGGAGAATTTGAGATTGTGAAAGGTCTTAAATATAAATTAGATGTAAGTTATGACAGAACAGACTGGGAAAACAGAAAATTTATACCGCCAAGTGATTTAGGATGGTATTATATTACCACAAATGATGAAGCTTCTTTAGATGTAGAAACCGGAAATGAGTTAAGAACTTTCGTTAATAATTTATTGACTTATGACCTTACACTTGGAAAACATAAAATTGATGCTCTTGCAGGCTGGATTCAGGAAAAGAGAGATTATCACAGATATAACTCAAGAGGGGTAGGTTACACACCTGGAGAAATTCCAATGCTTCAGTATGCTGATGCAAGAAATGCAAGCGAATATAAATTTACAATTACAGGAATATCATACATCAGCAGACTAAATTATGCTTATGATGACAGATACTTATTACAGGCTAATTTTAGACAAGACAGAACCTCTCTTTTTAGTGATATTAATAATTCAGCAAACTTCTACTCTTTTTCAGGAGGTTGGAAAATTAGTAATGAAAAGTTCCTGCATTTACCAGAATGGGTAAGCAATATTAAACTTAGAGGTGGTTATGGTACGATAGGTAATAATACAATTCCACAGTACTTTTTTGCTTCAACAGTAAATAGTTTTGCAGGTTATGATTTTAACAATGAGCTAGCTCCAGGAACAACTGTGGTTGCAGCACTTGACCCTAATGTACACTGGGAAAAAACAACCAGTAAAAACATCGCACTTGAATTAGGATTTTTAGATAATGACTTACAATTTACAGCGGAGTATTTTGCAAAAAAAGTAACAGATATGTTGGTAGGGGTTCCATTGCCATTTTCTACAGGAGCTTTTCCGGCAAATATTACAACAAATGCTGGAGATATGGAAAATAATGGTTTTGAGTTTACAGCATCATATAGTAATCACCATCATAAATTTAAATATGATATCTCTGGTAATTTTGGAACTTTAAAAAATGAAGTGACCAGAATTGGAACTACAGGAAATCCTCTTTATGGAGCAGTTTCAAAAACAGAAGTAGGAAGATCTGTGGGAGAGCTTTTTGCCTGGGAAGCAATTGGTATTTTTCAAAATGCTGCAGAAGTAACTTCATCACCAACTCAAACAGGAGCGGCTCCTGGAGACGTGAAATTTAAAGATGTAAATGGTGATGGAATTATTACAGATGCTGATAGAACTTTTCAAGGGGTATCTATTCCTAAATATGGTTTCGGATTGAATTTTAGTGCTTCGTATGAAAATTTTGACTTCTCAATGTTTTGGCAAGGTGCTGGAGGAAATAAAGTTTTCAATGCCATGTACCGCAATTTAATGATTGGACAATATACAAATCACAGTACAGATGAATTGAACTACTGGACGCCAACTAATACAAACACTAATGTTCCTGCACCAGTAATTGGTGATCCAAATGGAAATGGTAGAGACTCTAACAGATTTATTCAAAGTGGAGATTATGTGAGATTGCAAACTATGGAAATGGGTTTCAATATTCCGATGAAAGATAAATTTATTCAAAAAGCAAGAGTTTATGTAAATGGTCAAAACTTGTGGACAATTACAAAGTATTCTGGATATGATCCTGATTTTACAAGTGACGGATTGCTTTCAAGAGGATATGATGCGGGATCTTTTCCAAATCCAAGAACAATTTCTCTAGGAGTAGAAGTAAATTTCTAAACCGGTTTAACCAATTAAAAACGTATTAAAATGAAATATAAAATATTTAATTATATAGCAATTTTCTTTTCACTGGCTGTTGTAACAACAAGCTGTGTTGATAATGAAGATTTGACACAAGTTGACCCAAATAATGATGCGGTTGATTCCTTCTGGAAAACAGATCAGGATGCAATTGAAGGTGTGAATGCCGCTTACGGAAGTTTATTAACTGACGGGACTTACATGAGAAGTACACCATTGTTGTTAGATGCAAGATCAGATGACGCACGTACAAATAGCCCATGGGGTTCAATGTATAATGCGGGTCACTTTAATTCAAATGTAGCCGATGCTGCTATTTATGGATGGGCTTATGAAACGTATTATCAGGGAGTTTACCGCGCAAATCAGGTTTTGGTAAACGTGCCAGGTATTGAATTTCAGGATGCAGCACTTAAAAACAGAATACTGGGACAAGCTTATTTTTTAAGAGGATTGTTTCTTTTTCATGCGGTAAACATGTTTAAAAATGTGCCGTTGCCAACAGATTTAGCAGTGTATTACCCTCAGAAAACACAGGCTGAAGGATGGGCTCAGGTTATTGCAGATTTTAAAGCTGCTGCTGACTTACTTCCTACTTCCTACGATGGTATTTCAGGTATAGATGCTGGTCAAAAAGGACGTGCAACAAAAGGAGCTGCTTTAGGATACTTAGGAAAAACCTACTTGTTTATTAAAGATTTTGCCAATGCAAAAACAGCTTTCAAACAAGTAATAGATTTAGGAGTTTACTCTTTGGTTTCAAATTATCGCGACAATTTTACAACCGCTAATGAAAATAATTCAGAATCTCTTTTCGAGGTGCAATTCAGCAGAGATGCTGGTGGTGTTGATTTAGGTTGGGGAGGTGCTCCTGCTTCAGGTTGGGGTAAAACATCTGCGCGTGCTATTACTTATGCACCAAGAGCTTTTGGATGGACAGACGTACAGCCTTCCTGGGTATTGTTTAATGAATTTCATGATGAGAAAACAAAAACAGGTGATCTTGACCCTCGTTTAGATGCTACTATTTTTTATAACAAGCCGGGAGCTAAGTTATATGGAAGAGATTTTGCTACTTTTTATGCTGCAAGTCCAGGCGATTTAAATGATATATTCTGTAGAAAATATCAAAACTCAGATGGTGAATTTGCTGACGAATACGACTGGCGTTCTGGTATCAACGAACGTTTATTAAGATATGCAGATATTCTTTTGATGTATGCAGAATGTCTTAACGAAACAGGTGATACTCCAGGGGCTTACGGATATATTCAAATGGTAAGAAACAGAGTTGGATTACCTGATTTGGCAACAGCAAAACCAGGAATGACTCAGGATCAAATGAGAGAGCAAATTGGACACGAAAGATTCTTGGAATTTCCTCTTGAAGGTCATCGTTTTGACGATATTCGTCGTTGGGGATGGTTGCAGGATGCTACAAAATTGGCATGGTTGAAATCCAGAGATGCGGAGTTTAATTCTTATACTGCAGGTAGAGAATATTATCCGATCCCACAATTAGAAATGGATAACAATCCGGGAACTGTTCAAAATGAAAGTTATTAATATTTATTTGAGTTAGTTAGAATACCTAATATCATATGGCAGATTTTCTCCTGTCATATGATATTATCTTAAAAAGGAATACGATTATAGAGTAATTAAATTTTTTTACAGTAACTAAAATTTTATAATGAATGAAAACAATTACAAGTTTGGTTTTATTAGCAGTATTATTAGTAGGTTGCCAGAATGAAGATGCTATAATCCCTTCGAATGATGAGGTAGTTTCAGTTGAGACAACTCAAAATTCTCAGGTAAAAAATGTAACAGCAAAAACGGTTAGCGGCACTGTTCCGTCGCATGACCCAAGTACAATTATAAAAAGCGGTGTTAATTATTATGTGTTTACAACAGGTGACAATATACCGATGACGTATTCAACAAATTTAACAAACTGGACTTGGGGAACATCCGTGTTCACTTCAACGCCAAGCTGGATTACAAGCTATGTTCCTGGTTTTACCAAAACGTTTTGGGCGCCAGATTTAGCATGGTTTAACAATCGATGGAATATGTATTATTCCTGTTCGACTTTCGGTTCTGCAACTTCTGCAATCGGATTGGTAACGGCTCCTTCTATTTCGCAAAGTGCCGGAACAAAATGGACAGACAGAGGTCTTGTTGTGGCTTCTTCATCTGCCTCAGATGTAAACGCAATTGATCCTTCGATTTTAGTAGACGGAAGTAATGTTTATATGGCGTATGGTTCCTGGCATGCCGGTATTGGCGTTGTTCAGATTAATGTTTCAACAGGTAAACCAACCGGAACAAGAACTATTGTTGCAGGAGGAAATAGTGCTTCATGGGAAGCTCCTTGTTTAATCAAAGAAGGAAGCTATTACTATATGTTCGTAAACAGAGGTTCTTGCTGCAATGGCGTAAACAGTACGTATTATATTGTAGTGGGTCGTTCAACAAGTCCGTTTGGACCTTTTACAGACAAGAACGGAGTCAATTTAAAAAGTGGAGGCGGAACAACAGTTTTAGCAACACAAGGAAATTATATCGGACCGGGCCATTTATCAAGAATTACCGGAACACAAAAAGGTGCGGTTCATTATTATGATGGAGCCGACAATGGAAATCCAAAACTAGAAATTGTATATTTCACATGGTCATCAGGATGGCCTACACTTTCTTATTAATTTTAATATTCAGAGGAAGGTTTCATAAAGCCTTCCTCTTTATAATCTTTTAAAAACAAATTATGAAAAAAGCAATTTTAATCACATTTCTTATTACGCTTTGTAATCAGGCAAGTTTTGCCCAAAATGAAACCACAGTACTAACTATTAAAAATAATGCAGATGCGCCAACAATCGACAAAAACATTTACGGGCATTTTGCAGAGCATTTAGGACGCTGTATTTATGGTGGATTTTTTGTGGGAGATACTTCAAAAATTCCAAATACAAAAGGAGTGAGAAATGATATTGTCGCTGCTTTAAAAGATTTAAAAATTCCAAATTTAAGATGGCCTGGCGGATGTTTTGCCGATACATATCACTGGAAAGACGGAATTGGCCCTCAAGAACAGAGACCAACTATTGTTAACAAATGGTGGGGTGGTGTAACTGAAGATAACAGTTTTGGAACCCATGATTTCCTGAATATGTGCGAACTGCTTGGAGCAGAACCGTACTTGTCAGGAAATGTTGGAAGCGGAACGGTTCAGGAATTATCTGACTGGGTACAATATACCAATTTCAGCGGTAAAAGTCCGATGAGCGATTTGCGTAAAAAAAACGGAAGAACAGAACCTTGGAAAGTTAAATTCTGGGGAATTGGAAATGAAGCCTGGGGATGCGGAGGAAATATGACAGCAGAATACTATGCTGGAGAATACCGCAAATTTGCCACTTTCATGTCGGATTGGGAAAACACTGGAGGAATTACCAGAATTGCATCAGGATCAAACAGTGCCGATTATAATTGGACAGAAGTTTTAATGAAAAACATTCCCCTAAATATGTTAGGCGGAGTTGGAGTGCATCACTATGCTGTAATCGACTGGGGTAAAAAAGGAGATGATAGAAACTTTACTGAAGAAGGTTATTTCAAAACCATGCAATCTGCTTTAAAAATGGAAGAATTGGTTACCAAACATTCGGCTATTATGGATAAATACGATCCTGAGAAAAAAGTTGCCATGATTGTTGACGAATGGGGAGGCTGGTATGAAGTAGAGCAAGGAACAAATCCTGGATTCTTGTACCAACAAAACACAATGAGAGATGCAGTTTTGGCTGGAGCTACTCTAAACATTTTCAATAATCACGCTGATAGAGTTCGTATGGCAAACTTAGCACAATGTGTAAATGTTTTGCAGGCTGTAATTCTTACTGATAAAGCTAAAATGATTACTACACCAACGTATAGCGTAATGAAATTATATAGCGTTCATCAGGATGCTAAATTATTACCGTTAAGTTTCCAATCGCCATTGTATACTTTTAAAGGAGAATCACTTCCTGCTGTATCGGCTTCAGCTTCAAAAGATAAAAACGGAGCAGTTCATATTTCATTGGTAAATGTTGACGCTAAAAACAAAAACAAAATAGAAATCGATGTTAAAGATCTTGGAGTAAAAACTTTTACAGGAATGATTATCACATCGGCTAAATTACAAGATTACAATTCATTCGATACACCAAATAAAATTGTTCCAACAGTTTTTAAAGGTTTCGAAAACAAAAAAGGAAAACTTGAAATTACTATTCCTCCTTTCTCAGTTGTTGTTTTAGAAGGAAAATAAAATAAAGAAAAAATGAAAAAAACAAATTCCATTTTAAAAGTTGCCTACATCGGATTGTTTTCAATTGCTCTTGCGGTTGTAAGCTGTTCCAGTGATCCGGAAACACCTGTAACTCCAGATCCGGTTCCTCCGGTAGTTGTTCCTCCAGTGGTTACACCGGTTTTTCCTGGACCAACTTATGCAGATAATTACACTTCAATTTCAGGTTGGGGAAGCAGATCACAATGGAATTTGGCCAACGTGCACGATCCATCTGTAGAAAAATCGGGCGAATATTATTATATGTACCAGACTGATGCTTCTTATGGAAATGCACACGAAGGCAACGGACATTTTTTCTACAGAAGATCAAAAGATTTAATCAATTGGGAATTCATGGGATCTTCAATGACACAGGCTCCGGCTTGGGTAAAAGATTCCCTGAACAATAAAAGAGCAAGAATGTCTCCGGCTTTGCCTCCAATCGAAAATCCAAATTATGGATATTGGGCGCCATGCGTTCGTAAAGTGGGGAATAAATTCAGAATGTATTACAGTATCGTCGTAACGAATCCAATTGTAGGAACAGACACCAATACTTCCTGGTCAGAGCGCGCTTTTATTGGCTTAGCCGAAACGGATGATTTGGCTTCAAACAATTGGGTTGATAAAGGAATGGTTGTTTGTTCTGAACCTGACGGAGTAAAAAGTTACGTTAGAAACGGAGGAAATGACTGGGATGCTTATTTCAAATTCAATGCTATCGATCCAAGTTTTATTGAAACTCCCGAAGGAGAACAATATTTAATTTACGGTTCCTGGCATTCCGGAATTGCAGCTTTAAAACTGAATCCGACAACAGGAAAACCAGATAAATTAAAAACAATTGAGGACTACGGAGTACGAATTGCCGGTCGCGGAAATGTTAATTCAAACCGTTGGCAGGCACTTGAAGGCCCGGAAATTATGTACAATCCAGAAACTCAATATTACTATTTATTCCTGGCGTATGATGAATTATCAGTGGCGTATAATACACGAGTTGCACGTTCAAAAAGTATTTTAGGACCCTATCTTACCAGTACAGGAATGAGTATAACAAGCGGAGCAGAATGTTTTCCAATGCTAACACATCCGTATCAATTTAAAAATCATACAGGCTGGGTGGGTTTTGCGCACTGTGCTGTATTTCAAAATCCAGACACTAAAAAATGGTTTTATGCATCGCAAGCCCGTTTACCGGAAGGAGTTCCAGGAATTGCAGCTTCAAATGCAATCATGATGGGGCATGTTCGTGGTATCGAATGGACAGAAGATGGCTGGCCGGTTGTTGAAGCAGAACGCTACGCGGGAGTACCAACAACGACTATTTCTGAAGGAAGCTTTGTAGGTGCCTGGGAACAGATTACGATGAATTATCAATACAAAACGATGCAAAAAGCAGGAACAATTTATTTAACTGCTGATAAAAAAGTAAGCGGTGATGCAACTGGAACCTGGTCGTATGACAGTGCCAAAAAAATCTTAACCGTTAACGGAGTAAAATGCAACGTAACGGATGCCTGGGATTGGGAATCAGCAACTAGAAAAGTAACATTGAGTTATTCTGGTTTAACAGCTGCGGGATTGCCAGTTTGGGGTAAGAAAGTGAATTAAAAAGGAATTAGAAAATTCCAATTTTTTAAAATTCCAAATTCCAAAAAAGGGATTTGTATTGTTAAAAGCTCCAGAGGAGCATAATGTTTATAGCCAATATAATGTGTTCTTGGTAGAGCTCCAGCGGAGCGGCATCTAAGTTTTTATAATTAATCAAAATATGTCACCCCGATGGGGCTCTTAGGAAGAAACGAATAAAATTTCTATAAACATTCTGTCCCGATGGGACTTATTTATGATGATTAAAAAGAGTTAGAAAATTTAAGAAAAAAAAATCTGCAAAATTTGCAAAATCTGCGTGAAAAACATTTAACGCATAGAAACTATGTTTTAAAAGAATTACAATGAAAAACCTAATTACAAGCCTGTCCCTTTTAGTTTTGATTGCATCCGGCAAAACAGCTGTCGCGCAATCAACTCAAATTGATCCGGCAAAATTCAATAATCCAATTATAAAAGATCAATATACAGGAGATCCTGCAGCATTGGTTTACAAGGATAAAGTGTATTTATACGCAGGTCATGATGAAGCACCAAAAGATTTTCATTTTTATAAAATGAACGAATGGGTGGTATATTCTTCTTCAGATATGAAAAAATGGGAATCACATCCTGTGCCTTTAAAAACCACTGATTTTGCGTGGGCAAAAGGAGATGCATGGGCTTCGCAGGTGATTGAAAGAAACGGAAAATTTTATTGGTATGTAACGGTTGAGCATGGTTCCGTAAATGGAAAAGCTATTGGAATTGCAGTTTCTGACAGTCCAACCGGACCTTTTAAAGATGCACTAGGAAAAGCCCTGATCACAAACGATATGACTAAATTCAGCGATATAAGCTGGGACGATATTGACCCGACAGTGTATATCGATACAGATGGACAAGCCTATTTGTTTTGGGGAAATACAGCCTGCCATTATGCTAAATTAAAAGAAAATATGATCGAATTAGATGGACCAATTCATCATATCAAAGAGTTGCCTCATTTTACAGAAGCCCCTTGGATTCACAAACATAAAAACTGGTACTATTTATCATACGCTTATGAATTTCCGGAGAAAATCGCTTATGCCATGAGTAAGTCAATTACTGGCCCATGGGAATTCAAGGGGATTTTGAATGAAATCGCTGGAAACAGTAACACAAATCATCAGTCGATTATTGAATTTAAAGGGCAATCGTATTTTATTTATCACAACGGAGCAACACAACCAGACGGGGGAAGTTTCAGAAGATCAGTCTGTGTTGATAAATTATATTATAACAAAGACGGAACGATGAAACGTGTGGTTATGACTTCTGAAGGAATTCAGTAGTTAGTGTTCAGTATTCAGTTTTTTAGTGTTCAGTTTAGTTTTTCAGTCGCAGTTTTCAGTTTTTAAAGGCACTGCTTATATGATCTAAAAAAGTTTACAGTTAACCAAAACTTAAATTTACTTATATCACTTATATGGTTAACAAAAGAAGTATTTTAACAATTATATTTTAAACACATGGTTTTCTCCTACATGAAGGTGAGTTTGAAAAAAATAACGATTAAATCATTTTATTTAATCGCAACTTTCTTAATTACTATTCCTTCAATCGCACAGATGCAGGAATTTAAATTGCAAGAGATAAAACTAACTAGTGGTCCTTTTAAAAATGCTCAAAATGTTGATCTTAAATATTTATTAGACCTAAATCCAGATCGATTATTAGCACCTTATTTGATAGCTGCCGGCTTGCCTACAAAAGCGGATAGATATGGCAACTGGGAAAACATAGGTCTTGATGGACATATAGGAGGTCATTATTTAGCGGCATTATCGATGATGTATGCTTCTACGGGAAATAAAGAAATTAAAGGCCGTTTGGATTATATGATTTCTGAATTGGATCGGTGCCAGCAAAAGGACGGAACTGGTTATGTTGGAGGTATTCCTGAAGGAAAAGTCTTTTGGGATAGAATTCATAAAGGAGATATAGACGGTAGTGGTTTTGGTTTAAATAATACCTGGGTTCCAATCTATAATATTCATAAACTTTTTGCAGGCTTAATTGATGCCTACAATTATACAGGTAATGAAAAGGCAAAAGAAATTGTAATAAAATTAGGAGATTGGTTTATCGAATTGATCCGACCTCTTTCTGATGAGCAAATTCAAAGAATCTTAAAAACAGAACATGGTGGTATAAACGAATCTTTTGCCGATTTATATAGCATCACAAAAAACAAAAAATATCTTGAAACGGCTGAAAAGCTTTCGCAAAAAGCCATTCTCGACCCATTAATTAAAAAGGAAGACAAACTAACGGGTTTACATGCTAATACACAAATACCAAAAGTTATTGGTTTTGAGAAAATTGGAAAGCTATCGGATAATAAACAATGGTCCGATGCCGCGCAGTTTTTTTGGAAAAATGTCACCGAAAAAAGAACTGTCGCGTTTGGAGGAAATAGCGTTGCTGAACATTTCAATCCGATAAATGATTTTAGTGGCATGCTAAAATCCAATCAAGGCCCGGAAACTTGTAATTCCTATAATATGGAACGTTTAAGTAAAGCGTTGTTTTTAGACAAAAATGATGTGAGTTACCTTGATTTTTATGAGCGTACACTTTACAATCACATTCTTTCTAGCCAAGAGCCTAATAGAGGTGGTTTTGTGTATTTTACTCCAATTCGACCAAATCATTATCGCGTATACTCGCAACCAGAAACCAGCATGTGGTGTTGCGTTGGGACGGGACTTGAAAATCATTCTAAATATGGAGAATTAATTTATAGCCATTCAGAGCATGATATTTTTGTAAATCTTTTTATTCCATCCACTTTAAATTGGAAGGAAAAAGGAATAGAATTAGAGCAAACCACAAAATTTCCTTATGAAAATAATACTGAGATTGTTCTAAAACTTAAAAATCCTACATCTTTTGTTTTGAATATTCGTTATCCAAAATGGGCAACGAATTTCAAAATTTTAGTCAATGAAAAATTGCAAAAAACAGACGCCAAACCCGCTAACTATGTTAGTCTGGTAAGAAAATGGAAATCAGGAGATAAAATAACTATTGCATTCCAGACTTCGACTCATTTGGAAAAGTTGCGCGATGGCTCCAATTGGGCCGCATTTGTAAATGGTCCTATTGTATTAGCTGCTAAAACCTCTACTGAAAATTTAGATGGTTTGTTTGCCGATGATAGCCGAATGGGACATGTTGCTCAAGGAAAATACGTTTCGTTAGACAAAGCTTATGCACTAGTAGGAGAAGAGGGAAGTTATGTTTCAAAACTTAAAGATTTAGGTAATATGCGCTTTAAGTTAGATTCATTAGAATTACAACCCTTCTTTGAAATACACGATGCCCGTTATCAGATGTATTTTCAAACCTATAAACCAGAAGATTATAAAGAAAAACAAGCTTTGTTAAGACAACAGGAAATTGAAGCGATGGCTATTGAAGCTAACACGGTTGATAAAATAAATTGTGGAGAACAACAGCCTGAAGTAGATCACCATTATAAAGGAGAAAAAAGTGAATCGGGCTATGAGGAAGATGGTTTTTGGAGAAATACCAGCTCTTATATTTCCTATCAAATGGTAAATAAAAATCTAGAAGGCAAATTTATTGAAATTAGTTTTTTAGGAGACTTTAAAACGGATAATCTAGATGTTTTTATTAATGAAAAACCTGTTGCAATTGTCACAAAAAAAGATAAGATAATTCAATTCAAATTAGACAATACTCAAATTATTGATTTAAAAATTAAGTCTAAAGATGGCAAAAAAACGTCTAAAATTTCTCAAATAAGAATTGTAAAATAAAAAATAATCATGGAAGTGTACACCAAAATAAAATCAATATTATCACTCCTATTTATTCTAACGGGATCCGCAACAATAGCACAAGAAATTGTTGTTCATGATCCGGTTGTGATCAAACAAAAAGATACTTATTATTTATATTGTACCGGAAACGGAATTAGTGTCTTTAGTTCAAAAGATTTAAAAAAATGGGACAGACAGCCACAGGTTTTCAAAGATAAACCTGTTTGGGCAGATGGAGTTGCCGCCGATTTCAAAAATCATATTTGGGCACCAGATATTTCATTGCACAACAATGTTTATTATCTGTATTATTCGGTTTCGGCTTTCGCCAAAAATACATCGGCAATTGGAGTTGCGACTAATACAACATTAGATCCATCTGATAAAAATTACAAATGGGTTGATCAGGGAATTGTAATTCAATCACAGCCTAATCGTGACATGTGGAACGCCATTGATCCGAATTTGGTTTTTGATGAAAACAATACGCCTTGGCTTTCATTTGGTTCTTTTTGGGAAGGCTTGAAAATGGTAAAATTAAATCCCGATCTAAAATCGATCGCCCAGCCTCAAGAATGGCACACGATCTCAAAACGAAAAAGAACTTTTGAATTAGCTGATTCTGATCCGGGTGACGGCGCACTTGAAGCTCCATTTATTTTTAAGAAAAACGGATATTACTATCAATTTCTTTCTTGGGATTTATGTTGCCGCGGAGAAAAAAGTACCTATAAAGTTGTGGTTGGAAGATCTAAAAATGTAACCGGACCTTATGTCGATAAAGACGGAAAACCATTAAATGAGGGTGGAGGAAGTATTGTAGTTCAAGGCGATGAAAATTATTTTGGAGTAGGACATAACAGTGCTTATACATTTGATGGAAAAGATTACATTTTTTATCACGCTTATGAAAAGAAAACGAACGGAACACCAAGATTAATCGTAAAAGAAATGAAATGGGATACTGATTTATGGCCTGTTTTGAAATAGAATATAGATTATAGAAAATAGAACAAAGAAGCAAGATTTTAGACTATTTAGATAAAAGATTAAAATAGATCTGCCTAATCTGCGAGAGAAAATTTAAACACACAACTATGTATATTTTAAATAAATGAAATGCCTTTTTTAGACAATGTATAACTATGATTCTATGTGTTTAAATTAAAGCCACAATAGAAAACAAAATTAAAAACCCGTTTTATCCGCGTCATCCGCGTGCCATAAAACACATTTAAATAAATAAAAATGAAGTCCAATTTAATTACCAAAATTACCCTTTGCGGTTTATTGCTGAACGGCTTTTATGCATCGGCACAAAAAAATAATCTTCAGGTTGATGCTGCGAAATCAGTAACCAAAATTGAACCGACGATGTACGGAGTATTTTTTGAAGATATCAATTTTGCTGCTGATGGAGGTTTGTATGCCGAAATGATCAAAAACAGATCGTTTGAATTTGAAACGCCAATGATGGGTTGGAACGAACCAAACAGCGACCGACATAAACTAAACGAGCAATCCGGAATTGCCAATATTGTTCAGTATTCTCAAAAAGGAACCAATCATAATTATTGCAGAGTTACGATCAACGATGCAAATGGTTATGAGTTGATTAACGAAGGTTTCAGAGGAATGGGAATTAAAAAAGACCTAAAGTATAATTTGTCTCTTAGAGCTTCAAAAGTATCCGGAGATATTACGAAGATTAAAATTCAGTTCATTGATAAAAACAAAAAGGTTTTAGGCGAAACTTCAATTGTACCAAAATCTAAAGACTGGACAAATTATACAGCACAATTAACTGCAACTGCAACAGAAGCTAAAGGACAAATTAAAATTACTTTTGAAGGAAAAGGGGTAATTGATTTGGATGTTATTTCGCTTTTTCCGGAAGATACCTGGAAAGGAAGAAAAAATGGAATGCGTGCTGATTTAGTACAATTATTATACGATTTGAAACCGGGATTTTTACGTTTTCCCGGAGGCTGTATTGTGGAAGGAAAAACATTGGCTTTGCGTTACCAATGGAAAAAATCGATTGGAAATGTAGAAGACAGAGAAACGATGATCAACCGTTGGAATACGGAGTTTGCACATAAACTGGCTCCAGACTATTTCCAGAGTTTTGGTTTGGGATTCTTTGAATATTTCCAGCTTTCAGAAGATATTGGAGCGTCTCCACTACCAATTTTAAGCTGTGGAATGGCTTGTCAATTCAATACAGGAGAATTGGTTCCGATGGATCAAATTGATCCTTATGTACAAGATGCTTTAGATTTAATTGAATTTGCAAATGGCGATCAAACGACAGCTTGGGGAAAAGTTAGAGCCGATATGGGACATCCAAAACCATTCAATTTAAAATTCATTGGAGTTGGAAATGAGCAATGGGGACCAGATTATATCGAGCGTTTCAAAGTGTTTCAAAAAGCCATCAAAGCAAAATATCCAAATATCACTATTGTTTCGGGAACAGGACCATTTCCTGACGGAGATTATTTTGATTACGGCATGAAAGAACTTAAAAAACTGAATGCAGAAATTGTTGACGAACATTATTATAAAGATCCGGCCTGGTTCCGTAAAAATGTAACCCGTTACGATAATTACGACCGTAAAGGACCGAAGATTTTTGCCGGAGAATATGCAGCACAAAGTGTAGCAATCGCAAGTCCGGATAATAAAAACAACTGGGAATGTGCTTTTTCTGAAGCGGCTTTCATGACCGGAATGGAGCGTAATGCTGAGGTTGTTCACCTGACTTCTTATGCACCTTTATTAGCACACGTCGAAGGCTGGCAATGGACACCGGATATGATTTGGTTCAATAATTTACAATCTTATGGAACGCCAAATTATTATGTTCAGAAATTGTTTTCTAACAATAAAGGAACCGATTTAATCAACATTACTAAAGACGGAAAAGCAGTTACAGGGCAAAACGATTTGTTTGCATCGGCAGTAAAAGATGTGAATTCTAAAGAAGTAATTCTGAAAATCGTGAACACTTCTGCAACGTCTCAAAATGTTTCAATTGATGTAAAAGGAGCAAAATTAGATACAAAAGGAACGGCAATAACTTTAAAAGGAGATGGAATAAATGATGAGAATTCTTTTGAGGCTCCAACTAAAATTAGCCCGAAAGAAAGCGAATTTAAAGTAAGCGGAAGCAAAGTTCAATACGATTTCCCGGCTTACTCTGTTACTGTTTTGAAAATTAAGATGAAATAATCGCAACAGAATAAATGTAAAAGCTACGTTTGTTTTTTGTTTTGACCTTAAACCCTTGTTTTGATGCATTATTTGTAAAAATTCAAGTGCCTGTTTTTATTAAGTGTTTATTGTACACTTATAAATGAATTATAATTATATTTGTCATTATTAAAAATGAATTTCGAATGAAAAATTACGTTATAGGATTGGACTACGGAACAGATTCTGTTCGAGCGGTGCTTATAGATACTGAAAATGGGCAGGAATTGGCATCCAATGTTTCTCATTACAAAAGATGGAAAAACAAACAATATTGTGACGCGTCGATAAATCAGTTTCGTCAGCATCCTTTAGATCATATAGAAGGTTTAGAAATTACGATTCAAACCGTTATAAAAGAAAGTAAAGTAGATCCTTCATTAATAAAAGGGATTTGTATTGATACAACCGGATCTTCTCCGGTGCCGGTTACAAAAGAAGGAATTCCGTTGGCTTTGACAAAAGGTTTTGAGGAAAATCCAAATGCGATGATGGTATTATGGAAAGATCATACGTCAATTAACGAAGCAAACGAAATCAACGAACTGGCAGTAAGCTGGGGCGGAGAAAACGTAACAAAATATGTAGGGGGAATTTATTCATCGGAATGGTTTTGGGCAAAAATTCTGCACATTGCAAGAGAAGATGAAGCAGTTCGAAATGCAGCACACACCTGGATGGAGCACTGCGATTTAATGACGTATTTATTAATTGAAGATAAAGATTTAAAGACTTTCAAAAGAAGCCGTTGCGCAGCGGGTCACAAAGCAATGTGGCATGCAGACTGGAATGGACTTCCACCAGTGGAATTCTTAGAAAAACTACATCCATATTTGGCACAACTTCGCGGAAATTTATACGATGAAACGTATACTTCTGATTTAGTTGCCGGAAATTTAAGCAAAGAATGGGCACAGCGTTTAGGACTTTCAACAGACACAGTTATTGCTGTTGGAACATTCGACGCACACTCTGGAGCTGTTGGAGCAAAAATTGGAGAAAACACTTTAGTTCGCGTTATGGGAACTTCAACCTGTGATATTTTGGTGGGTTCTTATGATGAAGTCGGAACAAAAACCGTTCGTGGAATCTGCGGACAAGTTGATGGATCTGTGATTCCGGGCTTTATTGGTTTGGAAGCAGGACAATCTGCTTTTGGCGATTTACTGGCTTGGTACAAAGAATTATTAATGTGGCCGACAGATCATTTATTGACTGCTTCAACCGTTTTAAATGAGGCTCAAAAAGAACAATTAAGAGAAGAATTCAGCGATAAATTAATCGTGGAATTGACAAAAGAAGCGGAGAAAATTCCGGTTTCAGAAAGTCTCCCAATTGCTTTGGACTGGATCAACGGAAGAAGAACTCCGGATGCTAATCAGGAATTAAAAAGTGCCATTTCAAATTTATCTTTAGGAACAAAAGCGCCTCATATTTTCAAAGCTTTGGTAAACGCCATTTGCTTTGGAGCGAAGAAAATCGTCGATCGTTTTGAAGAAGAAGGAGTGAAAATTGACAGCGTTATCGGAATCGGGGGTGTTGCCAGAAAATCACCTTTTATCATGCAGACTTTGGCTAACGTTTTAAACAAGCCAATTAAAATTGCAGCTTCAGATCAGACTCCTGCTTTAGGAGCAGCGATTTATGCAGCAGTGGCAGCCGGAATTTATCCAAACGTAATCGAAGCAAGCCAAAAAATAGGAAGTGATTTTGATGGAGAATATTTCCCTCAACTTGATAAAGTAGCGGCTTATAACAAATTATTAATCGCTTACGATCAATTAAGTGCTTTTGAAGATCCAACTATAAAAACAGCAAAACATGAGTTCTCTTTATAAAGATTTAAAACAGGAATGCTACGAAGCCAACATGCAGTTGAATGCATTGAATTTGGTAGTATATACTTTTGGAAATGTAAGTGCGGTTGACAGAAAAAATGGTGTTTTTGCCATCAAACCAAGCGGCGTTCCGTATGAAGATTTAAAACCGGAAGATATTGTTATCGTCGATTTTGACAACAATGTAATTGAAGGAACTATGCGTCCATCATCTGACACAAAAACACACGCATACTTATATAAAAACTGGCCAAATATTGGTGGTGTTGCACATACACACGCTACTTATTCTGTAGCCTGGGCACAGTCGCAACAAGATATTCCAATTTTTGGAACAACACACGCAGACCATTTAACAGCAGATATTCCGTGTGCGCCACCGATGGCAGATTCGCTCATCGAAGGAAACTACGAACACAATACCGGAATTCAGATTTTGGATTGCTTCAAAGAAAAAAATCTTTCGTACGAAGAAGTAGAAATGATTTTGATTGGAAATCACGGACCATTCGCCTGGGGAAAAAATGCAGCAAAAGCGGTTTACAACAGTAAAGTTCTGGAAGTAGTAGCCGAAATGGCTTACTTAACTTTACAAATAAACCCGAACGCACCAAGATTAAAAGATTCCCTAATAAAGAAACATTACAACCGCAAGCACGGAAAAGATTCGTATTACGGACAATAGAAGTTTGTTTCAGGTTTCAGTTTTTTTTTGTTTCAAGTTGTTGGAACGTGAAACTTGAAACGTGAAACAAATAAAACCTGAAACAAAAATTAACAATTCAAGATTTTCAGATTCCAACAACCTGAAACCTGAAACTTGAAACAAAATAAACAAAAGAATATGATTGATATATCTCAAAAAGAAGTATGGTTTGTAGTAGGAAGCCAGGAATTATACGGTGAAGAAACTTTAAGAAAAGTAGCGGAACATTCTCAAATAATTGCAAAAGGATTAGATGCATCATCTAGTTTACCAGTAAAAGTGGTTTATAAAGATGTGGTAAAATCACCTTCTCAAATTTTAGATGTTTGTTTGGCGGCAAATTCGGCTAAAAACTGTATCGGAATTATTGCCTGGATGCACACTTTTTCACCAGCAAAAATGTGGATCGGCGGACTAAGCATTCTGAAAAAACCATTATGTCATTTACATACACAATACAATGCTGAAATTCCGTGGGGAACTATCGATATGGATTTCATGAACTTAAATCAATCTGCTCACGGAGATCGTGAATTTGGTTTTATCATGTCAAGAATGCGCAAAAAACGCAAAGTGGTTGTTGGACATTGGGAAGACGAAAGAGTTCAGAAAAAACTAGGTATCTGGACAAGAGTAGCTTTAGGATGGGATGAACTTCAAAACTTAAAAGTGGCTCGTATTGGAGACAATATGCGTGAAGTTGCCGTTACAGAAGGAGATAAAGTTGAGGCTCAAATTCGTTTCGGAATGTCAGTAAACGGTTTTGATTCATCAGATGTCACGAAATATATTGAGAAAGTTACAGACAAGGAATTAAACGATTTATTGGCTGTTTACGAACAATCTTATACTTTGACGGATTCTTTAAAAGAAGGCGGAGCGCAAAGAAGTTCATTAGCGGAAGCGGCAAAAATTGAATTAGGTTTAAGAGCTTTCCTTGAAGAAGGAGGTTTTGGTGCTTTTACGGATACGTTTGAAAATTTAGGTGTTTGGAAACAATTGCCTGGAATCGCAACACAAAGATTAATGGCTGATGGTTACGGTTTTGGTGGAGAAGGAGACTGGAAAACCGCTGCAATGGTTCGTGCTTTAAAAGTAATGAACGTGGGGCTTGAAGGCGGAACTTCTTTCATGGAAGATTATACATACCACTTTACACCTCAAAAATCATATGTTTTAGGATCGCACATGTTGGAAATTTGTCCATCAATTGCTGACGGAAAACCTTCTTGTGAAGTGCATCCTTTAGGAATTGGCGGAAAAGAAGATCCGGCTCGTTTGGTATTTAATTCACCAGCAGGAGAGGCAATCAACGTTTCTTTGGTAGATATGGGAACTCGTTTCCGTTTAATTGTAAACGAAGTTACAGCGATTAAACCAATGGCTGAGTTACCAAAATTACCGGTTGCAAGAGTTTTATGGGATTGTAAACCAAACCTAGACATTGCTGCAACAGCCTGGATTTTAGCAGGAGGAGCGCATCACACCGTTTATAGCCAGTCGCTAACAACAGAATATATGGAAGATTTTGCTGATATCGCTGGAATTGAATTGTTGGTGATTGATGAAAAAACTACTATAAGAGACTTTAAAGACAAGATCAATGCAAATGAAGCTTATTATCATTTGTTTCAGCACGGACTATAATTTAGTCAAAAGTCGAATGTCTTAAAGTCTTAAAGATTTTGTTAACTTTGAAATTATAGACTTTAAGACTTTTGACTTTAAGACTTTACTAACTTAAAAATATCATTTATGAATGTATTAAAACGTTGTATTTTTGGAATAAGCCTAATGAGTTTGGCCGCAGTTTCAGTTCAATGCAAAAGCGATAAAAAAATGGATGCTACCACAGTTTCGTCAGACGAAAAAGCTACAGTTACAATCGAAAAATCTTCTTACGGAAAAACTGCAAAAGGAGAACAGGTCGATAGTTATAAACTGAAAAACCAAAATGGGATGGAAGTTGATATCATCACTTTTGGCGGAAGAATTACAGATTTGAAAGTACCTAATAAAGAAGGTGTTTCGGAAAATGTAGTAATTGGATTTGATAATTTGGCTCAATATGAAAAAGAAAATCCATTTTTTGGAGCTTTGATCGGAAGATACGGAAATCGAATTGCCAAAGGAAAATTCACTTTAGACGAAAAAGAATATCAATTAGCAATCAACAATGCGCCAAATGCTTTACACGGCGGGCCTCAAGGGTTCTTTAATGTGGTTTGGAAAGCTGAGGCAAAATCTGGAGATACGGCAACTTTGAAATTATCGTACTTAAGTAAAGATATGGAAGAAGGATATCCTGGAAATTTACAAGTTTTTGTAACGTATACATTGACAAATGATAATCAATTAGAAGTTTTATACGAAGCGACTACAGATAAGAAAACGGTTGTGAATTTAACGCAACATTCTTATTTCAATTTATCCGGAGATTTCACAAAAACAATCTTAGATCATGAATTGACTTTGAATGCAGATAAAATTGTTCCGGTTGATGCGACTTTAATTCCGACAGGAAAATTAGATGACGTTGCCAATACGCCTTTCGATTTCAGAACACCAAAATTAATCGGAAAAGACATCGACGCTAAAAACGAACAATTAGAAAGAGGAAAAGGATACGATCACTGTTGGGTATTGAACAATCCTGAAAAAGGAAAAACAATCATTGCAAAAGTGTATCACGCAGCAAGTGGAAGAGTTATGGAAATGACAACAGATGAACCTGGAATTCAGTTTTACTCTGGAAACTTCCTTGACGGAACGTTACCAATGCCTAAAGGCGGAACCTTCGCGCACAGAACAGGACTATGTTTAGAAACAGAACATTATCCTGATGCTCCAAATCAGAAAAACTTCCCAACAACAGTTTTAAACCCGGGAGAAAATTATAAAACTAAAACTACTTTTAAATTCTCTGTAAAAAAATAGTTTTGGAATTATGTTAATTAGTTAGTAATTCTCTAAGAAACCTCGAAAGTTATGCTTTCGAGGTTTTTTTATGGATTAAAAGTTGGCCACGAATTACACGAATTTTCGCAAAGTACTCATTTTTGTCATTTCGACGAAGGAGAAATCCTCGCGAGAAGCTCGACAAAGATTTGATATTCGTTACTGGGTTACTTACGAGGATTTGCTTCGCCAGTCGCTATCCCTCGAGTCTTCTTCGTAAATGACAAGATTGTGCCAAAAAACTTTGCGCCCTTGCGAGATTAATTCACTTGCAGATTTATAAAAATCTTAATTTAGCGTTAGCAAAAACACAACAATGAAACACTTATTCCAAGCAGAAGTAAGCTGGACATCAAGTCAAGCCCAAGAAGATTCAACAAAAAGAATTTACAGCAAAAGCCATCAAATTAAAATTGAAGGAAAACCTGCTTTAAATGTTTCAGCAGCCAAAGCTTTTAAAGGTGACCCGGAATTATACAATCCAGAAGATCTACTTTTGAGCAGTTTGGTTTCCTGTCATATGATGTCCTACTTATATGTATGCTCGCAAAACGAAATTGAAGTTTTAGAATATTCAGATAATGCCGAAGCAACGCTCGAAGTTGCTGCAGATGGAAGTGGGCGTTTTGTTGCCGTTCAATTAAATCCAAAAGTAAAAATCTCAAATTCAGATCAAATTGAATTGGCAATTGAACTTCATACAAAAGCAAATCAATTGTGTTTTATTGCAAATTCATGCAATTTTGCGGTTCTGCATAATGCGAGTTGTGAGGTTTTCAAGATGTAAATTAATTAAGTTTTTGTATTAAACAAAGGGATTTGCGTTTGGTTATACGTTATTATAATTACAAAAGTATTTTAAGTCGAATTACAAGACATTAAATAATTAGGTGTAAAAATGTAGCTTTTTATTTGCATATCCATTCGTTTGGTTATTTTTACTCAAAAAACCAAAACCTATTTATGAAAAAAAAATTATTAATTATTTTATTGTTTTGTTACACTTTTACTAATGCACAAGTTGAATTTGAAAAAGGATATTTTATTTCAAATGATGGAAAAAAAACGCAATGCTTTATAAGAAATTTAGATTGGATGAATACTCCAACAAATTTCAAATATAAAATACAGCTTGCCGATTCGGAGATTAAAACGGAAAGTATCGAAACCGCACAAGAATTTAGCATTGATAGCGAATGCAAATACAAAAGATTTAAAGTGAAAATAGATCGTGCAAGTGATGATCAAAAAGAAGCTACAGGAAAAAGAAATCCGCAATGGATGGAAGAAACATTATTCTTAAAAGTACTTGTAGAAGGAGATGCAACGTTATATAGTTATACTGATGCCAATCAGAATAAATTCTTTTATTCTACACAAACTGTTCCTGTAGAGGAGTTAGTGCGTGTAACTTATCTTAAAGATGGAGAAAGCGCGGGGTATATAAGACAGCTTTCGAATGATGTGAAATCAGCAAAAATAACAGATAAAGATGTTAATAATCTTAATTACAAAAAGTCAGATCTGATTAAATATTTTACCAAATACAACAATATTCAACCTGCCACAGGTGAAAATGAGGCTACAAAAGCGAGTAAAAAATTACTGTTTATTAAAGTTACACCAGGATTAAGTTTTGCATCGGTATCAGCAAAAAACAGTGCAAATTCAAGCCTGAATGTTGATTTTGATAATAAAATGGTTTTCAAGATAGGTGCCGAAGTGGAATATGTATTTCCTTTTAATAAAAATAAATGGAGTTTATTTGCCAATCCGATGTATCAAAAGTATGAAAGCGAAAAGAACTATATTTATTATAGTACAAGTGCTATGGAAAATCCAGAAACACCTTATAATGCAAAAATAGATTACAGTTCGGTGCAGCTGCCAGTTGGGATTAGACACTATATGTTTTTAAATCAAAATTCAAAAATTTTCATAAACGCATTATATTCCTTCGAAATTAGTGGCAGTTCAAAAATTTCTTATACAAATATGACGCCGGGAAGTATAGCAAAAGGAGATTTTGAAAGTCATTCAGATACCAATTTCGCTTTCGGTTTAGGGTATAATTTTAAAAGCAAATTTTCAGTTGAAGCAAGATTCAACACAAAAAAAGAGTTAATGGACTACCAAACTTATTCTGCAAAGTATAATGCGGTAGATTTTATAGTAGGTTATACTATTTTTTAGTAAAATAAAACCATATGATTTTTTAAGCAACTGAAGTATTTTTTTAATGCTTCAGTTGCTTTCTTTCTATAAATAGAGTCTAAACCTTGTTTTAAGATTGGACATTTTGAAATATTGCTAGCGTCTAATCTTTATGGATTTTGAGTAAAGATCTGGTTGGATGTAATAAAAAAAAGCCTGTAACTCTTGAAAAACAAGTGATTACAGACTTTTTAAGTACCCGGAGCCGGAGTCGAACCGGCACGGTTTCCCACAGGTGTTTGAGACCAGCGCGTCTACCAATTCCGCCATCCGGGCTTAGCAGACGAAAAAACAATCAAAAAATCGATTATTTTAACGCAATAGAATGAAGTCATAAATGGCGTCATTCCTTTAACACGGTGCAAATGTAAAAAATAAAATTAAATGTTCTACTAAAAATACTTAAATTTTTCCTTTCAGTGTCCAATAAATTTTCTAAATTTGCACCTCGTTAAAACGAAGCACACACAACTAACTACACCCGAGGCATTTATACACGTTTTGTTTTACCAAAAAAGGTGAAGCCGAATTGTACGGAGCGCAGCGAGTAAAAACAACAAATTATAATGTCGCACCTAGAACCAGAAGCTAAAATTTTTGCTTGTTCACAAAGTGTTTATCTTGCAGAAAAAATTGCCGATCATTACGGAATTCCGCTAGGCAAAGTAACGATGTCAACGTATAGTGATGGAGAATTTCAGCCATCTTACGAAGAATCAATAAGAGGATTACGCGTTTTTATCGTGTGTTCAACTTTTCCAACTGCTGATAATTTGATGGAATTGTTACTAATGATCGATGCAGCAAAACGTGCATCAGCAAGACATATTACAGCTGTTATGCCTTATTTTGGTTGGGCAAGACAGGACAGAAAGGATAAACCAAGAGTTCCGATTGGAGCAAAATTAGTAGCTAATTTATTAGATGCTGCCGGAGCGACAAGAGTAATGACAATGGATTTGCACGCAGATCAAATTCAAGGGTTTTTCGAAAAACCAGTAGATCATTTATTTGCATCTACGATCTTTTTACCATACGTAGAAAGTTTAGGATTAGAAAATTTAACCATTGCATCTCCTGATATGGGAGGTTCAAAAAGAGCATATGCTTACTCTAAGTTTTTAGAATCAGATGTAGTAATCTGTTACAAACAAAGAAAAGCAGCCAACGTTATCGATACTATGGAACTAATTGGTGAAGTAAAAGGTCGTAACGTAATACTAGTAGACGACATGATCGATACCGGTGGAACATTAGCGAAAGCAGCGGATTTAATGATCGAAAAAGGAGCATTAAGCGTTAGAGCAATTTGTACACATGCTATTTTATCAGGTGGAGCTTACGAAAAAATTGAAAATTCGAAATTAAGCGAATTAATAGTTACCGATTCAATCCCATTAAAGAGAGAATCAAAGAAAATTAGAGTAGTGAGTTGTGCACCTCTTTTTGCCGAAGTTATGCACATGGTGCACCACAACAATTCCATTAGTGGAAAATTCATAATGTAATAAGCGGTATGCTTTAGGCTTTAAGCCATAAGCTGTTTCACTATTACAAAAAAAGCCTAAAGCTTAAAGCAAATAGAATATTTATTAATAACTATATTTTTTTACAATGAAATCGATTACAATTAAAGGATCAGAAAGAGAAAGCGTGGGCAAAGTGTCAACTAAAGCCTTACGTAATGCTGGAGCGGTTCCTTGCGTGTTATACGGAGGAAATCAGGCAGTACACTTCTCAGCAGACGCTGCAGCGTTCAAAAACTTGGTTTACACTCCAAACGCACACACAGTTGTGATTGAGCTTGGAAAAGGAAAATCATTCAACGCAATTTTACAAGATATCCAGGTTCACCCTGTATCTGACAAAATTTTACATATTGACTTCTTTCAATTATTTGATGACAAAGAAATCACTATGGAAGTTCCAGTAAAAATCGTTGGTACATCTAAAGGTGTTCTTGCAGGTGGTGTTTTACGTTTAAACACTCGTAAATTAAAAGTTAAAGCTTTACCTAAAAATCTTCCTGATTTTGTTGAAGCTGATATTACTCCACTTGAAATGGGTAACAAATTGTACGTTACTAAAGTTGGTACTCCTGACTATAAAGTAATGCACCCAGATAACACTGTTGTTGCTCAGGTAAGAATTTCTCGTGCTGCTATGAAAGCTGCTCAAGAAGCTGCAAAAGCTGCAAAAGCTCCTGCAAAAGGAAAGAAAAAATAATTTTTTTCAAATCAATACAAAAAGCATCAATCGAAAGATTGGTGCTTTTTTTTTGCTTTTAAGGTTCTGAGGTTCTAAGGAAAGGCTCAAAGGTACAAAGGTTCATAGGTGCAAAGGGGTTTTGCTGCAACTCAAACTAAAGGGAAACTACGCAAATAAAATCCGCGTCATCCGCGTTCCATTCTTAGCGCACCTTGCGTAAAACCATCGCGAACTTTGCGGTTAGATGTAATTATCTAATTGGCACATTTCCTAATTATCTAATTTTTTAGAAGCAGACGCTTTTGGGTTTTTTAAGACGCAACGCTCCTGCCATTCGCTATATCTTTTCCTGGCTAAAGAAGCCAGAAAAAGGATGCCGCTGCTGTCAGGGCTAGCAAGAACGATTCATTTCTATAAGAAAGAGGTTCAAAGGCACAAAGAGACAAAGGTGCAAAGCAAATCTGCGTCGATCAGTTCAAATCTGCGTCATCCGCGTCCCATTCTTAGCGCACCTTGCGTATCCCGATAGCTATCGGGATTGCGCTCATTGCGGTTAAGATTAAATTATCTAATTGACACATTCTCTAATTATCTAATTAACCAATTGCCACATTCCCCAATTAAGTTTATTTTTGCATCATGATAAAATGGATAACAAAACTGTTTTCATCAACACAAAAAGAAGAGAACATAGATAATAGGAAACCGGAGGTTCATGAACATCCAAAAAACAATATAAAAAGCGTGAGTAAAAAATATTTAATCGTAGGACTAGGTAATATTGGAGCCGAATACGTAAATACAAGACACAACATCGGATTTAAAGTCCTGGATTTTTTAGCCAAAAAAGAAAGCCTTTCATTCGAAACTGTAAAGTTGGGAGCGCTTGCCGAATATAAATTTAAAGGAAGAACCTTTTTTCTGCTTAAGCCAAACACCTACATGAATTTAAGTGGTAAAGCGGTAAAATATTGGATGGATAAAGAAAATATTCCTTTAGAAAATATTTTGGTGATTACAGATGATTTAAACCTGTCTTTTGGAACCATCAGAATCAAACCAAAAGGGAGTGACGGAGGCCATAACGGACTAAAAAATATCAACCTTGTTTTAAATACTCAACAATATACCCGCTTTAGATTTGGTATTAGTGATCAGTTCAAAAAAGGACAACAAGTAGACTACGTTCTAGGCGATTGGGACGAAGAAGAAAAAGCAAAACTACCGGAACGTTTAGAAGTCTCTTCAGAAATTATTAAGACATTCGGAACCGCCGGATTAGAAAATACCATGACCACTTTTAACGGAAAATAAAGATTTACAACTATTTAGCGGTTAAAAAAACAATTTATCAATTAATTAAATTCAATTATAACGAAATAGTATTTTCTATTCCAAAGTTAAATGTTTAAATTTGGAATAAATTATTATAAATCATAAAATCATAATATCATGGCTTTTGAACTACCACAATTACCTTATGCATATGACGCATTAGAACCACATATTGATGCACGCACAATGGAGATTCACCATACTAAGCATCATAATGCATATACTACAAATCTTAATGCAGCTATTGCGGGAACAGATTTGGAAGGAAAAACAATCGAAAACATCTTAATCAACTTAGATAAATCAAACGCTGCAGTTCGTAACAATGGTGGAGGTTTCTACAATCACAATTTATTCTGGACTGTAATGACTCCAAACGGTGGTGGATTACCAACAGGTGATTTATTAGCTGCAATTGAGTCTTCTTTTGGTACTTTTGAAGAGTTTAAAGCAAAATTTGCTAAAGCTGGAGCTACACAATTCGGTTCAGGATGGGCTTGGTTAACAGTGCAAAAAGGAGGTAAATTAGAAGTTGTAGGTACTCCAAATCAAGATAATCCATTAATGCCAGAAGTTGCTGGTAACGGTGGAACTCCAATCTTAGGAATGGACGTTTGGGAGCATGCTTACTATTTAAACTACCAAAACAGAAGACCGGATTATATTGAAGCTTTCTTCAGTGTAATCAACTGGACAGAAGTGGCAAGAAGATACGCTTTAGACAAATAGTCTTAAGAGAGAATAGAATAAAGAATAAAGAAAAAAGACGGATGACCTGATAGGTTGTCCGTCTTTTTTGTTTGTAGTTATAGAGTTGAAATATGCGCAACAATCTTTATTCTATTTTCTATTCTCTTTCCTCTTGCTTCTTTGCTCTTTACTCTTTATTCTATTCTCTTTTTTCTAGAATAAAATAAAAAAGGCGGAATCTCTTCCGCCTTTTTTGCCCCAAATCTACCATAAACTTAACCTACTAATGTTATGGTTCAGTAAATGTATAGCAGTTGTATTTATATAGAAAATTTTTTAGATGAACGGCAAATATATCCGATTAAGTAAGTATGAAGATAGAACCAAGGCAAAGATAAAGGAGCAAAGAGGATAGAATATAGAGAATAGAATATAGAGTATAGGGAAAATAAAAAAGACGGATGGCTGATAAGCTGTCCGTCTTTTGTTGTCATCTCTAAAAGTATGTTCTATATTCTATTCTCTATCTTTTTTCTTTTGTTGTAATTGTAAAGCTATGTTCAACAATCTTTCTTCTTTACTCTATATTCTTTTCTCTTTTGTTGTCTATAGTCTGAGCTAAGGGTAAAAATCTTTGTTCTTTGCTTCATTTTCTTTCCTCTAAAAAGGATAAAATAAAAAAGGTGGAATCTCTTCCACCTTTTTTGCCCCAAATCTACCATAAACTTAACCTACTAATGTTATGGTTTAGTAAATGTATGATAGTTATAATTATTTAAAAAACTTTATAGATGAAAGGTAAATATATCCGATTAAGTGTGTTAAAATCGACTTAAAGCGCTAGCTATCACTTTATTCCAATAAAAAAGGTGGAATTGCTTCCACCCTTTTTGCCCCAAATCTACCATAAACTTAACCTACTAATGTTATGGTATTCCAAAAGTAATTTAGCATTTCGGTTTTGCCAAACATATAGGATGAACGGCAAAAAAAACCGATGAAATGCACATTTTAACCTTTTGTTAATACTTTTAGTATGCTCTCGCGTCTTTTCCTTCGTAGAAATTCATAAAAGCGCGGTTCACTACACGATTTCCTCCAGGGGTAGGATAATCTCCTGTAAAGTACCAGTCTCCCAAATTTTTAGGACACGCAATATGTAAATCTTCTACTTTTTGGAATATTATTTTTACTTCAGCGTTAATTTCAGGTGAACTTAACATTTCTGCAATTTTATCTGAGATTTCTTCTGGTGTAAATTGATCGTAAATTGCCGTTACATAATTTACAACATCAGTATCTAAATAGTTTTCCTGCGCTTTACATTTAGCGTAAACATCGTCAACGATGTGATATAGATTTCTTTCTTTTAATAAAGCCAAAGCAGCTCTAAAAGCAACAAGACCTTCCAGTTTTGCCATATCAATTCCGTAACAGTCAGGATAACGAATTTGTGGTGCCGAAGAAACAATTACAATACGTTTTGGTTTCAAACGATCCATCATTTTAATGATACTCATTTTAAGAGTTGTACCACGAACAATACTGTCGTCAATAATAACCAAATTGTCAGTTGGTTTGATTACGCCGTAAGTAACGTCGTAAACGTGAGCCACTAAATCATCACGGCTGCTGTCTTCTGTAATAAAGGTTCTAAGTTTAGCATCTTTAATAGCGACTTTCTCCGTACGAATTTTTACCGCCAATAACTCCTGAAGTGTTTCGGCTGTAAGTGTATTTTTGTTTTCTAAGATATAATTGTTCTTTCTCTGATTTAAGAAATCCTGAGCAGCTTCAACTAAACCGTAAAAAGATGTTTCAGCTGTGTTTGGAATATAGGAGAAAACAGTATTATCTGTATCATTGTCAATTGATTTAAGAACTGCAGGTAAAATTAGTTTTCCTAAATCTTTACGTTCCTGATAAATTTCAGCATCACTTCCTCTTGAGAAATAGATTCTTTCAAAAGAACATGCTTTCTTAACAGTTGGTTCCAAAATTTGCTGCATTGAAACTTTTCCGCTTTTCTTGATAATCAAAGCATTTCCCGGATCAATTTCCTGAACACTTTCAAAAGGTACATTAAATACAGTTTGAATAACGGGTCTTTCAGAAGCTACAACCACTACTTCATCATCCTGATAATAATAAGCTGGGCGAATTCCGGCAGGATCTCTAAATACAAAAGCATCACCATGACCTAATAATCCAGCCATTGCGTAACCTCCGTCAAGATTTTTTGCTGAACGTGTTAATATTTTTGCAATATCCAATCGGTCTGCGATTACTGGAGAAGCTTCTCTTTTAGAATAACCTTCAGTTTTGCAGTCTTGATACAATTGCATTACTTCTTTGTCTAAGAAGTGACCAATTTTTTCCATTACCGTAACAGTATCTGCCATTTCTTTTGGATGCTGTCCAAGCTCTACTAAATTTTCAAAAAGCTCTTTAACATTAGTCATGTTGAAGTTTCCTGCCAAAATCAAATTACGGTGCATCCAGTTACTTTGACGTAAAAAGGGGTGTACACTTTCGATACTGTTTTTTCCAAAAGTTCCGTAACGAACGTGTCCTAAAAATAATTCACCTACGTATGGAATTTCTGATTTTATTTTTTGAACGTCATCAGCAATTTCAGGTTTTGCAGTTAATTCTTCATTGATACGATCATTGATCTGTTTGAAAACATCCTGAATTGGTTGTGCATGATTCGAACGAACTCTGCTGATATAGCGTTGTCCCGGCTCAACATCTAATTTGATGCTTGCAAACCCGGCACCGTCTTGTCCACGGTTATGTTGCTTTTCCATCATCAAATACATTTTTTGTATTCCGTAAAAAGCAGTTCCGTATTTCTCTTTGTAATATTCAAGCGGTTTAAGAAGTCTAACTAAGGCTATACCACATTCGTGTTTTAAAGCGTCGCTCATTGTGTTTTGTATTTTGTGTTGTTGTAAGTTGTGTGTATTAACGTAATAAAAAAAGCCCCGTGTTATCGAGGCTTTCGGGCATTATATTTCTATGTCAAACTGAGTTAACGACTTAAATTGCTGTAATCGAATCGCTACTTCTGCTTTGCTTAATGTTTCCATCCTTTCAGTTCCAAATTTCTCTACACAAAATGAAGCTAAATTCGAACCGTAAATAATTGCATTTTTCATATTGTTAAACGAAATGTTTTCGCTTTGTGCAATGAATCCTGAGAATCCACCTGCGAAAGTGTCTCCGGCTCCTGTTGGATCAAAAACATCTTCTAATGGCAATGCCGGAGCAAAGAATACTTCTCTATTGTGGAATAAAAGTGCACCATGTTCTCCTTTTTTGATGACCACATATTTTGGTCCCATATCCTGGATTTTAGCTGCTGCTTTTACTAATGAATATTCTCCTGAAAGTTGTCTTGCTTCTTCGTCATTAATAGTAATAACGTCTACACGTTTGATTACGTCCAATAATTCAGGAAGAGCGCAGTCCATCCAAAAGTTCATAGTGTCTAAAACTACTAATTTTGGTTTTTTCTCCATTTGATCTAAAACACTGCTTTGTACTAACGGATGTAAGTTTCCTAACATCACAATATCAGCGTCTTTATAATTTTGAGGAACTTTTGGCTGAAAATCTGCCAAAACGTTTAATTCAGTTACAAGAGTGTCTCTAGAGTTTAAATCGTTGTGGTATAAACCGCTCCAGAAAAAGGTTTTTCCACCTTTTACAATTTCGATACCAGAGATATCAATATTTTTTGAAGTTAAAAGATCTAAATGTTCTTGAGGAAAATCGTCACCAACTACAGAAACAATGGCCGATTGCAAGTTGAAAAAGGATGCTGATAAACCAATGTACGTTGCAGCACCACCTAATATTTTATCTGTTTTTCCGAAAGGAGTTTCAATCGCGTCGAAAGCAACCGTTCCAACAATCAATAATTTATTCATTTTATGAATTTCGAATTAGGGTGCAAAGATACTTCATAAGTTGCAATATTGCAACGGTTTAAGTTCTCAAAATTTTCTTAAAAAAACAATATCGTTTGCGGGGCTAAAACTATTGTAAATGAGATAATTATATTTGAGTCTTTTGAGGGATTAAAATATGTTTTTTGGATTTAAAATGCAATATTTATTTTGGAAAAATGTCTAAATTTTATCTGAGTTTTTTAAAAGAATAGGTTTTTCTTTTTCCGATTAAAACAGGAAGAATTTTTTGTGTATGATTCTTTAATTTATTTTATATTTTTAATCCAATTGATAGCATTTTTCATAGGCTCTTCAGAGTCTGAAAATGCTGTATTGTGGCCCAGGTTTGGAAACAATTTATAGTCATAATGTTTTCCTTTAGATTTTAATAGGATAAGATATTCGATTGATAGATTGGCAGGAACCTGAATGTCTTTGCCTCCAAAAATCCAGATTCCTGGAATTGATAATTTAGAAAGAATATCATTGGGATTTGTATCAATAAACTCATATTTGTCTGGGTCATTATATATATGTTTTCTTGTATCTTCTTCTGAGTGCGCATCCCAAAAATTTATATCTCCATTTGTATAAAATTGGAATCTCAATTGTTCTTTAACCGTTATCAGAGCTCCGCTAAATATGGTCATAAATTTGACCTTCTTATTTTTCTCTGCGGTCAATGGAATTATCCATCCAGCTTGACTACCTCCTATTAAACCTATTGGTGTTTGATCATTTGATAAATATTTAGATAAAGCATTTATAGCAGCGCTGGCATCTAAAGACAAAAGATTTAGATTTGAGAAATCAACATTGTTAGTTCCTACTTCGGGTCCTGCATATACACCTTCTGATTCTCCGACTCCACGTTTATCATACGTTAAAACTGCAATTCCATTGCTGGCCAGGATTGTAGCAAAGTTTATCATTCTTTTTTCTTGTCCAGATCCATGAACAATCACAACGGCAGCCTTTACGTTGTTAGGTGTAAAAATAGTTCCAGCGAGTGAAATTCCTTCACTAACAAATTTTATTTCCTTAGTAGTGAAGTTTGGTGGGACTGGTGACGCATAACTAGTGACAAAAAACAGCAACATTAAGGCATAATAAAATGGGCCTGTTTTTTTTGCTCTTAGTATGTGTTTAAAAATGGCTGTTTTATTTTTCATTTTAAATTTTACAACTGATACTTCTTATCGAAATAATTCTTCAATAATCCAATCTGAATTAAAATCATAAAAGGGACTACTAAAAGAGCATACAAGATGTTTTTAGAAATATGAATTCCTGAGAATACAGCAGAGAATTTTTCTGAGTACGATTTGTCAATTCCAAGATTATATTCGGTTCCTGAAAAAAGTGATACGTAAATACCGAGGCCAAGTAAACCAAAGCCAATAATAATCCAGGTTGTTTTAGAAATTAAAGGTTTGTAACTTTTAACTTTGCTCTTTTCAGCCACTAAAACCTGAGACATTATTTTTGACGTAAAATCAAATGATGGTGTTTCCAGAGTGTTTTCGGCCATCATTTTATCAATAAGATTTTCTATGTTTTTATCGCTCTCTTTCATAACACGCTACTATTTCTGGTTCTAATTGCTTTTTCAAAATTACAGCTAATTTCTGTCGGCTTCTAAATAATTTTACTTTGACATTATTAGCATTAATATTCATAATCTTCCCGATTTCCTCTAAACTCTGATCTTCAAAATAAAATAAAGTTAACAGGAAATTTTCATCACTCGGCAACAAATTCAAACAATTCTGAATCGTCTGCTTTCGTTCTTTATCCTCCAAAGCACTCAAAGCATTATCCATCGTTTTGATTAAATGTGCCGAAAATTCATCTATTGATATATTAAGGTCTTCTTTTTTATTTTTCTTCAAACGATCTAAACAGGTATTATAAGCAATCTTATAAATCCAGGTCGAAAATTTCGAATCGCCTTTAAACTTGTTCAACGAACTATAAATCTTAATAAAAGTATCTTGTGCAACTTCCTCGGCTTCTTCACGGTTTTTAACCATCTTAAGAGCCAAAGTAAAAATCATATCCTTATAACGATCCACCAGCACGGCAAAAGAATTGGTCTCGCCCTGCAGAATTTTATCGATATAATGTTGATCACTGATTGCACTCATATTATATAGGACGACGGTTTGTTTGTTTAGGTTACAAGAAATTGAAAATAAATTCCAATTTTTTAAAATTCCAAATTCTAATCTTAAAGTGCACGATTAAACATACTATTGTCGGTACTAACTTTAGTATTTTAAACTTTGAGTGCATTTTTGTCATTCCGAGGAACGAGGAATCTCCGCAAGAAGCTCTACAAAGATTGGCCGCTTTTAGGGGCGGAGCTACTTGCGGAGATTCCTCGTTCCTCGGAATGACAAGAATTGTTGACATTCGAGCTTAAACACTTTTCAGGCGTTGGATTTCTATAAATAAAACAAACTCAAAATTAACTGATAGTCAACAACTTTTGGAATTTGGAGTTTAAAATTTGGAATTTTTTATAAAAACCTGTAACCTAAATTTAAAACCTGTCGTCATATGGAGTATCAATCAATTAATAAAAAAAATATATCATTATGGGAGGACCAGGCATTTTAGTACCAATTAGTATGTTTCTGATGATTTTCGGAATTGTTTATCTGATTTTTTCAACAAGAAACAGAGAGCGTTTAGCGCTTATAGAAAAAGGAGTTGACGCAAGTATTTTTCTTAAAGGAACAGGAAAAGGATTTTCGGCATGGAAAATATTTGTAGTAAACTTTGCCTTTTTATTGATCGGAAGCGGTGTTGGAATATTTATCGCTTTATTAATAACGACTTACACTTCATTGAATGACGGTGCTGTGTATCCGTCAATTATTTTTATCATGGCCGGAGTGGGTCTATTGGCCGGATTTAAAAAGGCAAAAGATCTGGATAAAGAGGAATAAGACTTGTCGAATTAGTATTTTAAAAAAACGCATCGAGGAATATTTTCCTGATGCGTTTTTTATTTTTTTTATTCCATTTTGGAACCGATGGTTTCGTAATATTCATCAATAGAAAGATTCGGCTGCATGGATGCCATAACAGCCAATTGATCACAACGTTCGTTTTGAGGATGATTGTTGTGGCCTTTAATCCATTTAAAATTGACCTGGTGTTTGCGATAAACAATTAGAAAGCGTTTCCATAAATCGGCATTTTTTCTACCAACGAACTTCTTTTTCTCCCAGCCTAAAACCCATTTTTTCTCCACAGAATCAACTACATATTTAGAATCTGAAATAACCAAAACCTTCATATTCGGGTTTTTTAGTTTCTCCAAACCAACAATTACAGCTAAAAGTTCCATCCTATTATTAGTGGTCAGACGAAAACCTTCGTAGAATTCTTTTTTATGAGGCGTTCCAACCAATTCCATTACCACACCATAACCGCCGTTTCCGGGATTTCCTTTTGCAGCGCCATCTGTATATATGTGTACTTCGTGTTGGGTCATATTTTATTTTTTTTCACCATATAAGTGATATAAGTCAATTTAAACTTTGTCTATTCACTCTGGTCAGTATAAAGTAATATAAGATTATTTGAAGTTGCTTATATTACTTTTAATTTAAAGTAAGATTTACCACTACTATTATATTTACTTATATGACTTACATGGTTTAATTTTTTTTGGAATTTGGAATTTATTTTTTGGAATTTGAATCCTCTAGTACTGCCTGAATTATTTCTGGAAAATACTTTTGTTCCAGTTCATGAATCTTTTCTGCTACAGTTTCCGGTGTATCTTCCTCAGTTAGCGCCACATTTTTTTGGAAAATAATGCCGCCCTCATCATAATTTTCATTTACATAATGAATGGAGATTCCGGTTTCTTTTTCCTTATTATTGACTATAGCCCTGTGTATGTGCATTCCGTACATTCCTTTGCCTCCATAATTAGGTAAAAGTGCCGGATGGATGTTGATTATTTTATTAGGATATTTCTCGATTATATTTTCTGGAAATTTCAATAAGAAACCAGCCAGAACTATCAAATCCGGGTCGATTTCCTGTATTTTTTGTAAGACGTTTCGTTCTAAAAGTTCGTTTTTTGAGAAGATTTCGACCGGAATTTGATGATTTTTTGCTCTTTCGATGACTTTTGCCGAGGCATTATTGGTAAACACCGAAACGACGCTTGCAATTTTGGTTTTTGCAAAATATTTTATAATATTTTCTGCATTAGTTCCTGATCCTGAGGCAAAAACAATAATTTTTTTCATTTTTGATTATGTTTTGAGAATGCAAAAAACGGAATAAAAATCGAAAATAAATAGTATTAAAAGGGCTTTCTTGAAATTAATTTTATAAATTAGTGTTACATTTATAAACTAAATAGTTGTTTTAAAATAAAGTTTTTTATTTTTGCCAACAAATTAAATTCTAAAATTAAAGATTATGTCAGACATTGCATCAAGAGTAAAAGCGATTATCGTAGACAAATTAGGTGTTGACGAAAACGAAGTTGTAACAGAAGCAAGCTTCACTAATGATTTAGGAGCTGACTCATTAGACACTGTTGAGCTTATTATGGAATTCGAAAAAGAATTTGATATTCAAATTCCAGACGATCAAGCAGAAAACATTGCTACTGTTGGTCAAGCTATTTCTTATATCGAGGAAGCTAAAAAATAATAATACTGCACCCGGTTTCTAAAAATACCAATTTTTGAAATTCCAAGTTCCAATTGGAATTTGACTTTTGATTTTTGTAATTTCTAAGAATCGGGTGTTATTATTTTTTTTAAAATTTAAATTTCGATTGGTTTTCAATCAAAAAGATATATTTATATTGTAATGCCCATGGCTCTTAAGTAACAAAACTGTTAAGAAAGCGTGGGTTTTATTTGTTTAAAGTACAAAATACATATTTATGGCATTAAGGCGAGTTGTTGTAACAGGATTAGGTGCACTTACTCCTATCGGGAATAATATCCAGGATTATTGGAATGCACTTGTGAATGGGGTTAGCGGAGCCGCTCCTATCACATATTATGATACAGAGAAGCATAAAACGAAATTTGCCTGCGAAGTAAAAAACTTCAATATTGAAGACTACATGGATCGCAAGGAATCTCGTAGATTAGATAAATTTGCTCAATATGCTATTGCTGCCAGTGACGAAGCTATTAAAGATGCTGGACTTACAAATGATAATATCGATAAAACAAGAGTTGGTGTTATCTGGGGAGCAGGAATTGGAGGTTTGGAAACTTTCCAGGAAGAAGTAATTTATTATGCTAAAGGTGACGGAACTCCAAAATTCAATCCGTTTTTTATACCTAAAATGATTGCCGATATTGCTCCTGCGCATATTTCGATGCGTAATGGCTATATGGGTCCAAATTATACTACGGTTTCTGCATGTGCATCTTCTGCAAATGCATTAATTGATGCTTTCAACTACATTCGTTTAGGGATGTGTGACGTTATTGTATCAGGTGGTTCAGAAGCTGCGATTACCATTGCTGGTATGGGAGGTTTTAACTCTATGCACGCTTTGTCTACAAGAAATGAAAGTCCGGAAACGGCTTCAAGACCTTTTGATGCAACCAGAGATGGTTTCGTTTTAGGAGAAGGAGCAGGAGCTTTGGTTCTTGAAGATTACGAACACGCTAAAGCAAGAGGCGCAAAAATTTACTGTGAAATTGGTGGAGGCGGAATGTCATCTGATGCTTACCATTTAACTGCCCCACATCCGGAAGGAATTGGAGTTATTGCAGTAATGAAAAATACGCTAAGAGATGCTGGAATGAATCCTGAAGATGTTGATCATATCAATACACACGGAACTTCTACTCCATTAGGAGATGTAGCTGAATTGAAAGCAATCAGTGCTGTTTTTGGTGATCATGCAAAAAACATCAATATCAATTCAACAAAATCAATGACAGGTCACTTACTTGGTGCTGCCGGAGCTATCGAAGCAATTGCTTCAATCCTGGCAATGCAACACAGTCTTGTTCCTCCAACGATTAACCATACAGTTGTGGATGAAAAGATTGATCCTGCATTAAACCTTACATTAAACAAACCACAAAAAAGAGAAGTAAATGTTGCTATGAGTAACACTTTTGGTTTTGGTGGTCACAATGCTTGTGTATTGTTTAAAAAATTAGTTGACTAATTTCTGTATATGAATATTATCAAAAAAATATTTTCTAAATCCCGTTCTCTAGAAGACGGGATTTTTTTTGACACTATTCAGAAAATACTTGGTTTTCCGCCAGCGAATATTGATTTTTATAAGAAAGCATTTACGCACCGGTCTTCAAACAAACTTGATGAATCTGGAAATCCAATAAATTACGAACGACTTGAATTTTTAGGAGATGCTATGTTAAGTGCTGTAATTGCAGCGCACTTGTTTAACAAAGCACCTAATGGCGACGAAGGTTATTTGACAAAAATGCGTTCTAAAATTGTCAGTCGTGAGCATTTGAATGAATTAGGCAAAGACTTGAATTTAGTGCGTTTCGTAGAAAGTAAAGTGCCTATTCAGCACTTTGGTGAAAATATTCATGGTAATATTTTCGAATCGCTTATTGGAGCTATTTATCTGGATAAAGGATATGCTTTTTGCGAAAAATTTATACAAAAAAGAGTAATTACACCTTATGTCGATATTGCAAGACTTGAAGGGAAGGTAATTAGCTATAAAAGTTTGGTTATCGAATGGTGTCAGAAAGAAAAGAGAGTCTTTCATTATGACATTTTTGAAGATAACGGTATTGACGGACAACGCCTGTTCGGTGTCAAATTAAGTATAGACGATAAAGTAATCGCAAGAGCGCGAGCAACTTCAAAAAAGAAAGCAGAAGAAAAAGCATCACAAAGAGCTTATTTTGCATTTCAGGAGAAAATAGATAAGAAATAACTACAAAAATACCGTTACTTTCTTAAAGCTATAACGTTTTCGTTTATAAATTAACAAAAACATCCACATCTTAACTATTGATGCTCCGTTAGAAATAGTATATTTACACCTTGATTTTTCATGATATGGCTATTCATAGATTGGATTTAGACGAATTTGACGAGATTGATTATTATTTAATGGCAATTCATACTTCATTAGAAGATTATAGATTGGCCTATTTTATCAATAAAAACCTTCCGATCAACTTAAGTAAGAGCAAAAACGAGATCCATGCTCAGACTAAGGAAGGTGAGGCAAATTTTTCCAGATTTTATTACTATGATTCCGAAAAAGCCATTTCCTGGAATTTGATTCAGAATAAAAATGAAATCATTTCTGTGAGTACAAATGATTTCCAGAATTTGTTTTCCAGCGAAACAAGCGAGGTTTCGACAACAATTCATTTACTTCCTGAATTCAAAAAGGTAGATTTTTTCCTGAAAATAGACAATAGCGATGAGGCTGTCGATTTTTCAGAAATTCAGCAACAACTAAATTCAATAGAAAGTATTGCAGCAATATATGCTGTGGATACCAACAAAATAAAATCAAAAAACAATCTAATTTTTTAAAAAAAATGTTAACAAACAAGAAAACCAAAATTGTTGCTACGCTAGGGCCTGCATGTAGTACGAGAGAGATTATCAAGGATATGATCGAAGCAGGGGTTAATGTGTTTAGAATCAATTTTTCGCATGCTGATTACGAAGGAGTAAAAGATAAAATTAATATTATTAGAGGCCTTAACGAAGAGTTTGGTTACACAACTGCTATCCTTGGAGATTTGCAGGGACCAAAACTTAGAGTTGGTGTAATGGAAGAAGGAACTGTTGTTCATGATGGTGATGAAATCACTTTTACAACTGCAGAAGATATTATCGGAACAGCTCAAAAAGCATTCATGAAATATCAAAATTTTCCAAATGATGTAAATGTTGGAGAGCGTATTTTGCTTGATGACGGAAAACTTATTTTCGAAATTATTTCTACTGATAAAAAGACAGAAGTTGTTGCTAAGGTAATTCAGGGCGGAGAATTAAAATCTAAAAAAGGAGTTAATCTTCCAAACACAAAAATTTCATTACCGGCTTTAACTGAAAAAGATATTGCAGATGCTATTTTTGCTATCGAACAAAAAGTTGACTGGATTGCACTTTCGTTTGTAAAAACACCTCGCGATTTACAAGACTTACAAGAATTGATCGCTAAGCATTCTGATGTTAAAATTCCAATCGTTGCTAAAATTGAAATGCCTGAAGCTCTTGAAAACATCGATAAAATTATTGCTTATTGCGATGGTCTTATGGTGGCTCGTGGAGATTTAGGTGTTGAACTTCCTGCACACGAAGTACCATTGGTACAAAAAGATTTGATTCGCAGAGCTAAAACGGCTAGAATCCCGGTTATCGTTGCTACACAAATGATGGAAACAATGATTACAAGTTTAACTCCAACAAGAGCTGAAGTAAACGACGTTGCCAACTCTGTAATGGATGGAGCTGATGCTGTAATGTTGTCTGGAGAAACGGCTACAGGAAATTATCCGGTACAGGTTATCCAAAAAATGACTCAAATTTGTGAGGCAGTTGAGGATTCTCCGCTTATTCAGGTTCCGCAAAATACACCACAAATTAAAACAAAACGTTTTGTTACTAAAACAGTTTGTCATCAGGCAGCTTTATTAGCAAATGAAATCAAAGCAAAAGCCATTTGTACTTTAACAAATAGTGGTTATACAGCTTTCCAGATTTCGGCTTGGAGACCATCTTCTCATATTTTGGTGTTTACTTCAAACAAAAGAATCTTAACACAATTGAATTTATTATGGGGAGTAAAATCATACTTCTATGATAATGAAGAAAGTACAGATGACACTATAACAGATGTGAATAAAATTGCAGTTGAAAAAGGATATGCCGTTAAAGGTGATTACTTAATCAACCTTGCAGCAATGCCAATTAAAGATAAAGGAATGGTAAATACCATGAGAGTTTCTGAAATAGAATAGTCTAAACTTACCATATTTAAAAGCCGTCAAATTATTTTGACGGCTTTTTTTTGCCCAAAATTTTCCAATTTTATTTAAAATTTTCAGTGAAAATGTTGCTGTAAACAAATCTGTTAAATAGGTATTTTCTGAATTATTATACAACTATGTTTAATGTATTAGTTTGAAATAGTAAACATTTACCACTTACTAAGAGAATTAACTATTACAAAACACTTTCTTTTTTACATTATTCTGCAAAAAACACTTTATAAAAAAAAAGAATTTTACATCGAAAAATCCTTTTTTATAAAATAAAGTTCAGAATATAACTACTTCTTTTGACACTTTTTATATGTTTCATTTTATAAAATGAAACATCATGGAGCAAAATAAAAGATTTTTAACGTTTCATTTTATAAAATGAAACAATGTCATCCCCTATAAATACTATTGTTCGTTTTTTTATTAGTTAATTTTGAGAAACATAATAAAATGTTAAGAAAAATTCTTGTTTCAAATTCGCCGAATTTTAAAATAAAAAATTTGAAACATGTTCCACGCTAAATGAATTTTCTTATTGGAAAAATAAAATAATACTCTTTTAGATTTTATACGCATATCATTTATAACAAGAACTATTAACAAATTTTACTACCATGAAACAAGTTAGACTTAAATGTGTTTTTAAAAACACAATGATGCTTTTGGCATTTTCATGCTTCACGATACAAGTGAGTGCTCAAAATACGAAAAAGCCCAATGTTTTAATAATTTGGGGAGATGACATTGGTATAAGTAACATTAGTGCTTATAGCGATGGATTAATGGGATATACAACTCCTAATATTGATCGTGTTGCCAATGAAGGGATTCGATTTTTACAATATTATGGAGAACAAAGCTGTACTGCGGGTCGTGCTGCATTAATTACAGGGCAGCATGGTATTCGAAGCGGGTTAACCAAAGTAGGATTTCCAGGTGCGCCAATGGGTATGAGCCAGTTAGATCCTTCTATTGGAGGTATTATGAAAAATTTGGGCTACGCTACAGGTCAGTTTGGTAAAAATCACGTGGGTGACCGTAACGAAAGTTTACCAACTGTAAATGGTTTTGATGAATTTTTCGGAAACCTGTATCACTTAAATGCTGAAGAAGAGCCAGAATTGCCGGATTATCCTAAAGATCCTTCTTACTTGAAAAAATTCGGGCCAAGAGGAGTTTTAAAATGTACTGCAACAAATGTTGATGATGGAAGTATTCCGGATCCTCGTTTTGGAAAAATTGGAAAACAAAGAATCGAAGATACTGGTCCTCTTACTAAAAAAAGAATGGAAACTATCGACGACGAAACATCTGCGGCAGCAATCGATTTTATTAAAAGACAGCATGCAGCAGGAAAACCGTTTTTTGTATGGTGGAATGGTACCCGTATGCACTTGCGTACGCACGTAAGACCAGAACACAGAGGGAAATATACACATGGTGACAGTGAATATATTGACGGTATGATTGAGCACGACTTAACAGTTGGAGATCTTTTGAAAGTATTAGATGATTTAGGTATTGCTGATAATACGCTAGTGGTTTATTCTACAGATAATGGTCCTCACATGAATACATGGCCTGATGGTGCTATGACACCATTTCGCTCTGAAAAGAATACAAACTGGGAAGGTGCTTTTAGAGTTCCTTGTTTAGTACGTTGGCCAGGCGTAATCAAACCAGGACAAATTACAAATGAAATGATGAGTCATAATGACTGGATGCCAACATTGGCTTCAATTGCAGGTGAACCAGATTTAGCAAAAAAATTATTGAACGGGTATAGTGCAAATGGTAAAAACTATAATGTTCACTTAGATGGATTTGATCAGTCTGCAATCCTTCGTGGGACAGGACCAAGTGTAAGAGATAAATTCTTTTATTCAGATGATGATGGTTTATTGGTAGGGTTGCGTCAGGGAGATTATAAATATGTTTTTGCTGAACAGCGTATGCAGGGTACGATGGGACTTTGGGCAGAGCCATTTACAAAACTTCGTATGCAAAAAATATTCAATTTAATGCAAGATCCTTATGAAAGGGCAGATATAACTTCGAATACCTATTGGGATTGGATTATGAATCACGTTCCATCAGTATATGGTCTTATGGAGCAGGTATTTATTTTTGCAGAAACATTTGATAAATATCCTCCTCGTTCTGTACCTCCAAGTTTTAATCCAACTACTATATTGGAGCAAAAATTATTGCAAATAAAAGCGAAGGCATTTTTAGAAAAGGAAAGAAAAATTCTGCCAGGTGATGGAAAAGAAAGTGTTGATGATGCCAATGCAAAAACAGATAAAAAGAAAAAATAAAAATAAAAAGAGTAAATAATAAGCTTGAGTCAGTAATGGCTCAAGCTTTTCAATAACTTAAAAAATCAATATTATGTATAAGAAAATATATGTATTGCCCCTATTTTTATTGTTACTTGTTTCTTGTAAAAAAACAGATACCGTTGCAACTCCCGATTCAAAAGACAGTACAACTACGGTTGCAACAAGCGGCGATCCGTTGCCAAGCTGGAATGATGGTACACTCAAAAGCGATATTATAGCGTATGTAACTAAAGTAACAAAAGAAGGAAGCCCGGATTTTATTCCGGTTGAAAGCAGAATTGCAACGTTTGATAATGATGGAACACTTTGGGCTGAAAAACCATATGTTCAGGAATTATTTGCTTTTTACAGAGTAAAAAAAATGATTGAAAAAAATCCTGCTTTGGCTCAAAAACAACCTTTTAAAGCTGTTGTAGAAAAAGACAAAACCTTTTTTGAAAAAGGAGGCGATAAAGCCTTAATCGAATTGGTCGCTGCCACACATACTGGCATGACCGAAGATGAATTTGAAGCTGCTACAAAAGAGTTTTTTGCTGGTGCCCAATATCCTGGTAGAAATGTTCCATTAAAACAAATCAGATACCAGCCACAATTAGAGCTTTTAAATTATTTGCGTGCAAATGGTTTCAAAACTTTCATTGTAACGGGTGGAACGGTTGAATTAGTAAGAGCAATATCAGCTGATTTTTATGGTATTCCAAAAGACCAAGTAGTGGGAACATCTTTTAAATACACTTTTGACGATGCAACAAATTCCATTAAAAGAGAACCTGCTTTAGATCTCTTAGATGACAAAGCGGGAAAACCAGTTGGAATACAATTACACATTGGTCAGAGACCTGTTTTTGCCTGTGGAAATGAAGGCGGAGCAGGAGATCTTGCCATGCTACGATATTCTTCAGGAAGTAAATATCCATCTTTTCAAATGATTGTAAACCATAACGATTCTATTAGGGAATATAGTTATCAGGAAAAAGATAATTTGTCTTTAAATACTGCCGCTAAATATAAATATCATGTAATTAGCATGAAGGACGATTGGAAAAAAATATTTCCGGATAAATAATTATTATAAAATCAAAAAGGAAAAAATTATGAAAGTATATTCCACTTCACTTAAATCTTTATTTGCCGCACTTTTTTTTCTTTTAAATTTTAATGCTTTTGCACAAGAAGAAAAAACCGGATCAAGCGCACAGGAATTAGCCGATAAAATGGCAAATCCTGTGGCGAGTTTAATTAGTGTGCCGCTGCAAAATAATCTGACTTATGGCATTGGCCCCTATAACGGTTCAAAATATCAGATCAATATACAGCCCGTAGTTCCTTTTAAATTAAGTGAAAATTTAAATTTAATTACCCGTTATATTCTTCCGGTGGTAGATCAACAGGATGTTACTGGCGAAAACACACATGAGTTTGGCTTAAGCGATGCTACCGTAACCGCTTTTTTTGCTCCTAAAACTAAAGGAATTATTCTGGGAGTTGGTCCCGCTTTTTTGGTTCCAACTGCTACCGAAAAATTTTTAGGAACAGAAAAATTTGGTATTGGACCAAGTGTCCTCGTTATGCATCAGGGAAAAGGACTTTCTATAGGTTTTTTAGCCAATCAAATTTGGTCAGTGGCGGGCAATGCAGATCGTGCTGATTTCAATCAGTTTTACACCCAAATATTCTTAACACACAGTTATAAAAGTGGGGCAAGTTTAGGTATTACTTCAGAGATTACGCAAAACTGGCAGGGAAATACAACCCTTATTACGGTGAGCCCGAATGTGGGAGCTATTACAAAATTAGGAGGACAAACCATGCAATTTGCTGTTATGCCTTTAATACCAATTGTCGGTCATTCCGACATAAGACCAGATTGGGGATTAAGAGCTGTCGTGGCTTTTATTTTTCCACAGTAAATTATTCACTGATCTGAATTCATAATTATCCATCTTAAGAAACAAAACTAAAAAGACATGAAATCAAAAATTTTAGCACTTGTAACAGTTTGCTTTTTAGTATCCTGTACTAAATCGACAAAAACAAATGAAACCAATGTGGTTAGTGATACTACAGGAACAGCTGCATTTAAACCTGCAAATTTTGAGGAGCAAATAATTTATAATCGGGCAATCGAAGCTGTTATTTGGGGAATGCCTGCAGTTAATTCTGAGTTACTTCACGAAAGTCTTATAAAAGCAAAAGGCGATTACAACCAAATTGTTTATTGGTCAGCATTAATTGATTCAAAGAATCAAACCTTAACACCTAATCCTGATGTTATCTATATAAATCCATTGTATGATACCAGACAAGGCCCAGTTGTTTTAGAAATTCCGGCAGTAGAAGGGGTTTCCTCTTTAACAGGTAGTTTAGATGATGGCTGGCAAACGGCTATTGAAGATATTGGTCCAGCGGGAGTAGATAAAGGTAAAGGAGGAAAATATCTCATTTTGCCGCCTAATTATAAAGGTGCTGTGCCATTTGGCTATATTCCAATGCCTTCTTCTACTTATACAGGTTTTGCCATCTTGCGTTCTAATCTTACAGACGGAAGTCCGGCTGATATTAAGAGAGCAGTTGATTACGGAAAAAAAGTAAAAATATATCCGTTTTCAGAAGCTGATAATCCGCCTCCAACACAATTTGTTGATTTGGTAAATATTGAGTTTAGCAATACCATTCCATATAATTTGCACTTTTTCGAAATATTAAATCAGTTTGTTCAAAGAGAGCCTTGGCTGACTCGTGATATGGTAATGATCGACCAATTGAAATCTATTGGAATCGAGAAAGGAAAAACTTTTCAGGCAGATGCCAGAAGACAGGAAATTCTTAATGCTGCAATTAAAGTTGCACACAGCTGGATCGATAAAAAATATGAGGCCATTTTTACTCCTCCTTTTTATGACGGAACAAAGTGGGCATTGCCTGCATCTCAGGATGTTGTTAAAGCTATTATGGCAAATTATGATGTGCCAAATATTTATCCTGTTGACGAGAGAGCAATAAGTTATTCGATGGCTTATTTCAGTGCTAAACATTTGGGTACAGGACAATTTTATTTGATGAGTACAAAAGATAATAATGGACAATCATTAGACGGTTCAAAACTGTATAAACTCCATTTACCAGCTAAAGTTCCCGTAAAACTATATTGGTCTGTTACAGCTTATGATCGCGAAACGCACGCCTTGATTTTAGGAATGAAATACTCTAGTCGTGCTTCTACGAGTCCGGGACTTCAAAAAAATTCAGATGGTTCTGTAGATATTTATTTTGGCGCTACTGCTCCCGCAGGAAAAGAATCAAATTGGGTTCCGACTGATCCGAAAAGAAAATTTGAATTACTGGCTCGTTTTTATGGACCGGAAAAAGGATTTTTTGATAAAACCTGGAAAATGGGAGATATTGAAGAGGTGAAATAAATACAAATCGGAATTCAGGAAATTAAAGTTTTAGCATTTAATTATACAGCATTATGAAAAACAAATGTCTCATTATTATCGCATTTTCATCTCTTATTTTAAATTTTGGATGTAAAAAAGCAGCAACAGAAAATGTTGCTTCAACAGCAGTTTCAACTGCTGGAACTGAAATAAAAATGGATGGAGAATTACCTTCAAAAGAATCTATTCCAAAATTATTTGACGAAATGGATTTTCAACAGGCAACTCAATGTTATTTGTGGGGATTACCGATTGTGGCTTTCGCCGAATGGCAACAGCAGCAATACAAAACATTTAAAGCTACAAGCAATGATTTGATTCTTTATAATAATTATAACGATCGTTTAGGAATTCTTACAGCAAATGCTACAACGCCTTATATTGTTTCGTTTATAGATCTTGCGGCAAACGGACCTACTGTTATCGACATGCCCGCAGGACATACAGCTGGTGGATTAGCAGATTTCTGGCAACGCGAGCAGGCGGTAATTGGAGAAATGGGACCAGATAAAGGAAAAGGTGGTAAATATATTTTAGTGCCGCCAACAATGAAAGATTTCAAAGCAGCAGGTTATTTTATAGTTCCATGTAATACTGTTAACGTGTTTTTTGGTTTTAGAACATTAGATCCGGATCCGAAAGTGACCGAAACATTATTGAAGCAGGTAAAAATATATCCTTATGACAAACGGGAAAATCCAACAGCTACGAGAGTAATTAGTCCGCCAGCCGGCAAAAAGTGGTTAGGGATTCAGCCAACCGGAATTGCTTATTGGGAACGTCTTCACGCTATTTTGCAAAACGAACCTGTAGAAGAACGTGATCGCTTTTTTATGGCGTGGCTTAGAAATTTGGGTATTGAAAAAGGAAAACCTTTTAATCCGGATGAGCGTCAGAAGAAAATTTTAATTGCTGCTGCAGAGAAAGGACAGCAAATGGCAATGGCAAATTCATTCGAAAAACGTTTTAAAGACGTGAAACACTGGCCGGACAAAAAATGGGATTACGTAATGATTATCAAAGATCCGTCACAACATGCTGATAATTATGATGAATTTTTTGAAAGAACTTCCTATTTCTATGAAGCGGTAACATATTCAAAAGCTATGATTACCAAAATTCCAAATGTGGGTCAGGCCTATTTAGGTTCTTATTTTGATAATACAGGAAACTGGTTAGATGGAGGGAAAAATTATACGCTAAATGTACCAGCAAATCCGCCAGCTGTAAATTTCTGGTCGATTACGATTTATGATGTAGCAACACGCTGTCTGATTGATAATCCTCAAAAAAATGCCGATTTATCTTCCCGTAAGTATTTAATAAAAAATGCTGATGGTTCTGTCGATTTGTATTTTGGACCAAAAGCACCAGCCGGAAAAGAGAAAAACTGGGTACAGACTTTACCAGGAAAACACTGGTTTACCTACATGCGTTTTTACGGACCAACTCAGGCTTATTTTGATAAAAGTTGGAAAATGGACGATATTAAGGAAGTGAAGTAACACTTGTTCGTATGGCTGAGAAATTCACAGATACAGACGATAATTTATTTAATCCCGCTGCATCCAAAGCAGCGAGGTTTGATAAAGGAGTGGCTATTAGAAAATTGGTGCCAAGGTCTGTTCATGAAGAATGGAATCCGTCTGAAAATCGTGAAGATCCCGTCGAAATTTTGATAAATACGAGTGTTGGAAGAATGGAAAATTTAGTGCCATTACGATACAGCCGAATGATGGAAAGTCCGTTTACCTTCTTCAGAGGTGCTGCTGCAATTATGGCTGCTGATTTAGAAAATACTCCCAATACAGGAATTGAGGTTCAGCTTTGCGGCGATTGTCATCTGATGAATTTCGGCGGATTTGCAACGCCGGAACGAAAGATAGTTTTTGATATTAATGATTTTGATGAAACTTTTCCAGGTCCTTGGGAATGGGACATTAAAAGGTTAGCGACAAGTTTTGTAATTGCCGGAAGATCGAGAAAATTCTCGGGTAAAAACTGTAAAGAATTTGCCTGGCAGGTTGCCGATAGTTACAAAAGAAATATGTTGGATTATAGTCAATTATCGGCGCTTCAAATTTGGTATGCTGATATTGATCTTGCCGAATTGATTGAAAGAGGAGACGATGAAGAACTCAAAGAATTTCAGCAAAAGAGATTAAAAAAAGCATCAGAGTTTACAGCCCATGAAAAAGAGTTTGCAAAAATGACTTATATGGAAGGTAACCGTGCCAGAATAAAAGATGAACCGCCTTTAATATACCATCCGATAGGAGAAGAATGGAAACGACTTGAGAGAGAAGCAACGACCATACATAAAAGGTATATGGAAACATTGTCTGATGAAAAAAAAGTGCTTCTTAGCCGATATGCTTTACACGATTTTGCCATAAAAGTGGTGGGAGTGGGAAGTGTAGGAACACTTTGCGGTATCAGTTTATTGATGTCGGCAACAGGCGAGCCTATCTTCTTGCAGTTTAAAGAAGCCAGACAAAGTGTTTTAGAAGCTCATGTAAAAACAAAAGGCAACTACAGTCATCAGGGAGAACGAATTGTCAGGGGACAAAAGTTGATGCAATCCGCTTCGGATATGTTTTTAGGATGGACAAACGATAGTCAGGATAAGTTCTTTTATATCCGTCAGCTTCGTGATGCTAAAGTGAAACCCGTTCTTGAAATTATGAAACCCAAAAACATGGCCTCGTATGCAAAAGCCTGTGGTTGGGCACTGGCAAGATCGCATGCACGTACCGGAGATCCTTCCATCTTATCAGGATATCTCGGCAAAGGAAATGAATTTGCCAATGCCATTGCAAAATTTTCGGTTTCGTATGCGAATCAAAATGAGGCTGATTACTATAAAATGCTGGAAGCCATTAAAGAAGGAAGATTACCAATTTCAGAAGAAATATAACTTTCAATAATTAGTAAAATTGAATTTATAATAAGAAATGCCATTACGGTCTCTTTAAAGATACTATTTATTGCACTAAAAATGATGCTATAGGCTTTGAGGGTACTTAGAATGAATAAAAATAAAGTAACCTTAAAATAAGTAAGAATTTTATCCACTCTGTTATGTTAATTAAACAAAATGATTTATCTTTGAGAGTATAGTAAGGAATTGTTATATAAGGAGTTGTGTGTTTTTAACAACTGTTTAACATGATTTGCCTTTCATGCTAGATTTGATCATGATTTCAATAATGTCACATTAAACGAATTTAATCATTAATCTAAATACCACAAAATGAATATTAAAAGAAAGAATCTTCGTATTATCCCGTTTTTTGTAATGGGATTGCTTATCAGTTGTTCTCCAACTGTTAAAGTAACTACTGATTATGACCATTCAGCTAATTTTGGCGAATACAGGACTTTCACGGTTTATGATTTGAAAGCTCAGGAAGGTCAGGTAAATCAACTTAATGTTGATCGTGTTGCAAAAGCTATTCGTGCCGAAATGACTGCAAAAGGTTTTACAGAAACGTCTTCTAATCCGGACTTAAAAGTAAATGCAGTATCTATCCTAAAAAATAAAACACAAGTTACTGCCGATACTAATTTCTATGGTTACGGTGGAATGTACCGTCCTTATGGATATTGGGGTGGTGGTGCCATGATGGGCGGTGGCTCAACAACATTTAATACTTACGATTATGTTGATGGTTCATTGATAATTGATATCGTATCTACCAAAACAGGCAAACTGGTTTGGCAGGGAATCGGGAACGCTCAAATTGATAGCAAACCTGATAATCCTGAAGAATTTATCAATGGTGCAATTAAAAAAATATTGGAAGGTTTTCCTCCGGGATTAGCCAAAAAATAGTTGACCAGTTTATAGCTTATAAATTTAATGTATAAGGCGTTTATACTTATTTGTTTCGGCAAATAAGTATAGCCTTTCTAACGACTCCCCAAGTCTGTTCTTTTAAAATTAAAAGAAATACCTTTTAAAATTTAAGCCGGAAAATATGCTCGATATAGTACTCTCTCTTTTCTTCTTTGTAGCCACAATAGTTGGTTTTGCAACTTCATTTATGGTTCTTTTTTCAAAGAAAAACTATTCAAAAAGTTTCTTTTTAGGGCTATTTTTGTTCAGTCTTGCAGTTGTGAGCATCTATAATTTTTACTTATCGGCCAATAGTTTTAAGACTTTTCCTGATCTGTTTATGATCACAAAATCTTTTATGTTTTTAGTAGCACCTTCTGCTTTTTTATATGTAAGAAGTGTATTGTTTTCAGACAGGATATTTAGAAAGTATGATTGGATGCATTTCCTGCCTTTTATCTTCTATTTTAGTTTAACACTAATTGTATGGGTTGACAGCTATTTCGATCTTCCTATTATTAATAATTTGGCAGTTAGAATAGAGAGCCCGTTTTCGATGCTAAGTCTAACGATTTGGCTGATGTATGCTTTTTGCCAGACTATGATGATTTTAAACTACGATTTGAAAAAATTCAAAGTACAACACTTTAACAGAATAAAAGTTTTAAGCTGGATCCGACTTTATAATTTGATGATCTTGTTTTTGTTTTCGACGCTTTTTGTACATTATTTTTTAGTAAACCGTGTTGATAGTATCGACTTTTCATGTTATATACTGATTTCTTCAGTGCTCGTTTTTACAGTGGGATGGCTTTATTTTAAACCACAAATTTTCTATGATGCAAATGAAATAGAAGAAGTAAATACTAGTAATGAAGTAAATGAGAATTTTGACTTTGATCAGCCAGAAAATCATTTGGTAATCATTAAAACAAATGAAACAAAAAATAGTCTGCCGGTAGTGAAAGAATTAACGACAGAAAAAAAGCAACAATATCTTGCCCAATTAGAAAACATCTTTGCTACAAAAGAGCTTTTTCTGAAGAAAGATTTAGTGATTCGGGATATCGCAGAAGAGACCGGAATATCGGTACATCATCTTTCAAATTTAATTAATTCAGAATTTAATCTTCATTTTCAGGATTATGTAAACCTTAAAAGAATTGAATATTTCAAAGAAAAAATAAACGATCCTGACTGGAAAGATTTATCTCTTGAAGGAATGGCGTGGGGTTCTGGTTTTAAATCGAGAACAACTTGTTTTAGGGCTTTTTTAAAACATACCGGAAAATCGCCTTCAGAATATTTCAAAATAATCAGAATAAATCCTGAAAAAACAACTACTTATTATTTAAAACAATCTTCAAACTAAAAAAGATATAGTTTGTAGAGTGGGTTTGTTAGGGTTTATTAATTTTTAAAGCAGAAATGATGAAAACGAAATTTAAACAGAAACAAACAATAAAATCATTATTTGCAATACTACTTTTTTTTGTTTCATTTATAGGACAGGCGCAATTAAAAGGCGGTCATATTTTGGGTGCTATGGGATTGCAATCAGGAACTCAAACTCCGGCCAATACACTTAGTGTTTATATTCCGGGCTATTTTTATACGGCATCCTCTTTAAGAGATCCCAACGGAGATAAATCACCGATAGAGCCTGATTTTACCATGACTATTACGGGCGCTGGTATTTCATGGGTTAGTGATTTTAAAATTTTGGGAGCCAATTATGGTGCAACAGCATTATTGGCTTTTGCGGCAAACACAATACAGGGTAATAGTGCAGATGTGAATAATTCTTTGGCATTGACAGACTCTTATATTCAGCCCATTCAATTAGGCTGGCATAACAAAAGAGCCGATTTTGTAGTCAGTTACCAAATGTACTTACCAACCGGAAAATTTACTGCAGGTGCATCTGATAATAGTGGTCTGGGAATGTTCATGAATGAATTTTCTGCAGGAACAACCTTGTTTTTTAACGATAAAAAAACGTTTCATTTCTCTGCCTTGGCATCTTATGAAATTAATGGGAAAAAGAAAGACACTGATATTAAAACCGGAGATATTTTAAGTGTTGAAGGTGGCTTGGGGAAAACATTCTATATGATGAATACGGAGAAAACAGCGCCAACAGGAATATTGAACGCTGGTTTAATTTACTATTTGCAATATAAAGTGACTGCTGATAAAATTCCTGTTCCTGTAATTGGAATTGTAGAAGGTGATAAGGATAGTGTGGGAGCGATAGGAGCCGAGATCAACTATTTTCATATTGGTTGCAAAACTTCTGCAGGATTTAGATGGCTGGCTGAGGTTGATGCTATTAACAGATTTCAGGGAAACACCTTTTTCCTGACACTGGCTCACGTGTTTAGTTTAAAGAAAGAATAGTTGAAATAATTTGAAAACTGTTTTTAATCTGAGAGTGTTTTTATCGAGTGCGAATAAAATCTAAGGTTGGTTTAAATATAAAATATCGAGATTCTAATATGAAAAACACAAAGCTCTTCCGAAAAATGGTTCTCGCAAATGTTTTTTTTCTTTTGTCATTCAATATGATGATGGGACAGAAACAGCATATTAGTTTAAGAGATTCTTTAGACCATGCTGTCGATTTAAGCGATTATATCATTTATGCGCACGGTTTTATTGTGATTCCGACCATTATAACAGAGCCTGCTTTGGGTGGAATTGGAGGGGCTGTTGCTCCTATTTTTCTTAAAAAGCATGCACCGGTAATTGATGAAAACGGTAAAAAACGATTTATAAATCCTGATATTACCGGAGGGCTCGGAATGTATACCGGAAATAAAAGCTGGATGGCAGGAGCATTTCGCTCCAGTACTTTAATAAAACCAAAAATTTTATACCGTGTATTTGCTGCCTATGGCGACTTGAATCTGTCTTTTTATGAAAATATGCCGAGTGGAGACGACATAGAATTTAAACTTAATTTTAGGTCCACTATGTTTTATACACAGTGGTTAAAACAGTTTAGAAATGCAAAATGGAGTGCCGGGCCACAATATTTATTTCTAAATTCAGATATAACATTACCTGATTTAAACCTCAATCTCCCGCCTTCTTTTGTCAAGCCAAAAGACATAAATAGTTTGGTCAGTCAGTTAGGAGGTGCACTTCAGTTTGATGGTCGCGATAATATCTTTACTCCTGATAAAGGGATTCGGGTACAATCTGATTTTTTCTGGTCAGATAAGGCTATTGGTTCTGATTATAACTCCTGGCGTGTCAATTTATCGGCGATTGGCTATTATCCACTTTCAAAAAAATTAATTGGAGGTCTTAGGATTGAAGGAGAACAGGCCTTTGGAAGTCCGCCATTTTACCTCTTACCCGGAATAAACTTAAGAGGAATTCCGGCTGCCAGGTACATGGGAAAAACAAGTTTAGTTACAGAAGCCGAATTTAGATGGGATGTATACCGAAGATGGAGTCTTATGGCGTATGGTGGTCTGGCAAGTGCTTTTGATGATTGGGATCAGGCTTTTGCTAAACCGGTGGTTTATAGTTATGGTTCTGGTTTTAGATATTTACTGGCTCGTAAATTCAAATTAAGAATGGGAGTCGATGTGGCAAAAGGCCCTGAACAATGGGCTTATTATATTGTTTTTGGAAGTAATTGGATGCGCTAGTGAGGAAAGAAAATAGAAAATAGAAAAAAGAGACAAGAGACAAGAGGAAAGAGAAAGATTCCTGATGGAGTTGATGTAATCTAAGGACCGGAACAATGGGCTTATTATATTGTTTTGGAATCAATTGGATGTGATAAATCTTTAGTATAAATACAAACAAAAACCCCGATGAAATAATTAGCATCGGGGTTTTTGTTTTGAAGTTGATTTACTTGTATGATTATAAGTACAACAAGAAGTGTGAGTGTTTAATGCTACTCAAACAAAAATTATCTAATTATCTAATTGACAAATTATCTAATTAACATATTACACATTTTGTAAGGTTTTATAGATTAATAAAAATATTGTGTAAAAATTAACGGCAAAGGGATAGTTTTATTAGTTAATATTTAATTGATTTGTAACAAAAATTAATTAAAGGTTACTAATAAGTTAACTATTTAAATCATTGATTATGTATAAAATTACGATGAAATCAGTTTTCGTAGCATCAGCATTTTTGGTTGGTGTGAGCAGCTGTTTTGCACAAGACGTTTTAGTGAATTCACTAAAAATGAATGCGAGTGATAAAAGTAAAGAGAACTTTAAATTCACAGAGCAAATTAACCTGGGAACAACTTCTGTAAAAACACAAGGTTCTTCAGGAACGTGCTGGAGTTATGCTACAAACTCCTTTTTAGAATCAGAAATGATTCGTTTAGGAAAACAACCTGTAGAATTATCTCAGATTTATTCAGCGAGAAATGTATATGTTGAAAAAGGAATTAATTACGTTCGTATGCATGGTGCCGTAACTTTAGGTGACGGAGGTGCATTGCACGATGTAACGAACATGTATAAAAAATACGGAGCCGTTCCAAGAGAAGTGTACACAGGATTAAACTACGGAACGGATAAAAATAAATTTGGAGAAATGGCAGCACTTATCGAAGGCGTTTTGGCTGCTGTAGTTAAAAATCCAAATGGAGAATTAACTCCAAACTGGCAAAAAGCATATGCTGCAGTAATCGATTCTTATTTAGGAAAAGTGCCGGAAAACTTTACATACAAAGGAAAAAATTATACACCACAATCTTTTGCTAAAGAAGTTGTTGGAATTAATCCTGATGAATATGTAGAAATGTCGTCTTTTACAACTGCTCCATATTACCAAAAAACAACCATGATGGTGCCGGACAACTGGTCATTTGATCAGGTTTACAACGTAAAGGTAAATGACATGACTGATGTTATTGACAATGCGCTGAAAAAAGGATACACAGTAGCATGGGCAACTGACGTAAGTGAGAAAAGCTTTAGCTGGAAAAATGGTGTAGCTTATGTTCCAACAAAGAAATTTGATGAGATGACTGCTGAGGAAAAAGCAGACATGTTCAACGGACCAAAACCAGAGCCGGAAATTACTCCGGAGATGCGTCAGGCTGCTTTTGATAATTACACAACAACAGACGACCACGGAATGCATATTATTGGTCTTGCAAAGGATCAAACCGGAAGAGAATATTATATCGTAAAAAATTCATGGGGAGAAACAAACGACTACAAAGGTTTCTTGTTTGTTACTAAAAACTTTGTGAAGTATAAAACAACTGCCTTAATGGTAAACAAAGGCGGAATTCCAACTGACCTTGCTAAGAAATTAGGGGTTTAGTTTTAAGACTTCTTTAAAATAGAAAAAGCGCTGCAAGTAAAATTGTCAGCGCTTTTTTTGTTTTAAGTTAAAGTCGCCAAAAGAATAGAAAGCGTAAGCTTTTCATATAATTTTAATTTGTTTACCGTTTGACGAGTTTTTTTATTGAAAAACAGCACTTTAACGGTTTTTAAGGTTGTTTATGGGTATAATAAAATAAAAAAAGGAACTATAAGTACCTTTACTATTATTTTAAGGTTCAGAATAAATTAATCTAATCATCATGAAAACTTATGCAGTTAGAATTACAACAATTGCATGTGTTTTTTCTTTGAGCTGTTTTGCACAGCGTGCTACTTCTAACGCTCCTGTCATTGCGCCAATAGCAAATGCACATTCACAAACTGACAACAAATCTGGTGATAATCTTGTATTGGATTACTATCATGTAGAAGAAACCATTAATATGTCTTTTGGAAGAAGAGTTACTAAATACGATGTTTCAAAACTAGATATGGTAAATACCTATGATCTTGGACCAAACAATACAAGAACCGTAACACCAGTCTATAGAAAGGCAAAAGTTAAACCAACGGAAATAGGAATGCTCTCCAAAAACATTAAGGACACAGTCATAACGATAAAACCCGTAAAAGTTGAGGTGATCCCACCAGCCCAAAAAGCAAAATACCTTACTGTAGACCTCACCAAAACGTATATGAAAGTGGTAGACAAAGGTTATGCTTCAGCAGACATGCTCAAAAAGGTAGGAGATAAACATTATTTTAATGGAGACATGACGGAGGCTGCCAAGTTTTATGCACAGTTACTGGAGTTGGCACCAAGTTCAGAAGCGTCTTATTATTATAGATATGCACAGTCATTGAAAGAGACAGGCCAAACAGAAAAAGCCAATGAGATGATGGTATTGTTTGAAAGTAAAAACCAAAATAATAGAATTGCGAAAGAATAGTTCCACGTATTCTCAGAGCAAGAAAAAGACTATCACTTCTATGATAGTCTTTTTTTTAATAATGAACTCTAATTTTCCCTTGTTAGAATATATAATATTGGAATAGCACAAAAAAAAAGACTATCATTTTTATGATAGTCTTTTAATAAGCTCCCCCTCTTGGGCTCGAACCAACCCCGATAGCTATCGGGGCTCTGATTAACAGTTTACTTATATCTTTCCTTGAGTTTGAGAATTATATCTGGATACTTAATAAGATTTTCAATATAAGTTTTGCTTCTCATTTTCTTAATGTGTTTTTCAATATTTAAGCTCTGGGTTTTGTTTTCGCACGGTATTTTTAAAAATAATACCCAATCATCAGCATTTGCTGTGAATTTGTGACATTCAGCATTTTTATGAAATTCAATTCGGGCATTGAAATCAGATGTAAATCCAATGTAAAATCGGTTCAATTTAATTGACTGTAGAATGTAAACGCAATTCATATTAATGGAGTAATAGCAAAAAAAAATACCACTTATATTTGTAAGTGGTATTTAATAAGCTCCCCCTCTTGGGCTCGAACCAACCCCGATAGCTATCGGGGCTCTGATTAACAAGATCCTTTTGAGTAAATATCAAAAAAAAATACCACTTACAAATTGTAAAGTGGTATTTAATAAGCTCCCCCTCTTGGGCTCGAACCAAGGACCCTCTGATTAACAGTCAGATGCTCTAACCAACTGAGCTAAGGAGGAATCACCTTAAAGGTAAATATGTTTGCTAAAAAAAGTTGCTCCCCCTCTTGGGCTCGAACCAAGGACCCTCTGATTAACAGTCAGATGCTCTAACCAACTGAGCTAAGGAGGAAGTTGTTGCTCTTTTTAGCGAGTGCAAATATAGTCGATTTTTTAATTTACCAAAAATATTTTAACTCTTTTTTTAATTATTTTTTCTACTTGACAATCGCCTTGTAAATATCGTTTCCGTTAGCAAATAAAAGTAGTGCTATAAGTAGAACGAAACCAACCATTTGGGCGTTTTCAAGGAATTTGTCACTTGGTTTTTTGCCACTAATTATTTCGTACAATAAAAACATCACATGACCACCATCAAGTGCTGGAATTGGCAATAAATTCATAACACCAAGCATAATTGACAATAAAGCGGTGATTGTCCAGAACGCTTCCCAACTCCAGGTATTTGGAAAAATGTTGAAAATAGCTGCAAAACCACCTACTTCTTTATAAGCTTCTGTTTTTGGATTGAAGATTGTTTTAAGCTGATTTCCGTACTCAACTAATCCGTTAGCACCAGTTTCAATTCCAATCGGAATTGACTCTGCAAAACTAAACTTTTGACGGTTGATCGTATAAAGATTTAATTTCTCCAGATTAGAATATGGTAATCTTGAAGCATAAGCTACTCCCGATTTAGATTCTTTGTTGAATTTTAAAGTACTCTGAACAACCTGATCTCCTCTTTTTATAGTTATTGGAATCGTTTTTCCACTAAAATTTTTAAATTGAGCGGCTACTTCATCAGCATATTTAACTGGAACTCCATTAATATGAGTTAATATATCGCCTGGCTTTACTGCTTTTTTATTTGGTGAAGTTTCTTCGAAGCCAGAAACCACAAAAGGAATTCTCATTTCTACCAAAGAACGCTTAACTCCGGAGTTGCTGATTTTATTAATAATGTTAATAGGAAACTTAATTGTTTTTATTTCATTGTTTCTTTCAACAGTGACATCTTTTGCCATGAACAGATTTTTAGCAATATCATCGTAACGATCTATTTTTTGACCGTTAACAGCAATGATTTTATCACCTGTTTGAATTCCCGCATTTTCAATTGCAGGATTGGTTACCCAAACACCATCTTTCAAATCAGCATTGGCTACATAAGTATCACCATAAACAAACGCCATTCCTATATATATAATAAAAGCAAGAATAAAGTTTACTGTAACACCACCTAACATAATGATCAAACGTTGCCATGCCGGTTTAGAACGGAATTCCCACGGTTGAGGTGGAAGCGCCATTTGTTCTTTGTCCATACTTTCGTCGATCATCCCGGAGATTTTTACATAACCTCCCAATGGTAACCAACCAATTCCGTATTCTGTTTCGCCAATTTTCTTTTTTAGAAGCGAATATTTAACATCAAAAAACAAGTAAAATTTTTCGACTCTGGTTTTAAATAATTTAGCAGGGATAAAATGCCCTAATTCGTGAAGAATAATAAGTAAAGATAAACTCAATAGAAATTGAGAGAGTTTGATAACTATATCCATTTTGTATTTTTAGTTCGTAATTTAACGCACAAAAGTAACGTTTCTATTTTAATTTGATAGCGCAATATAAGACATAAGGTTTTAAATGTTTGTTAATTAATAAACATTTAGATTTCTCCTTTTATTAAGATGCTGTAACTTTACTTTTTTATAGGCTATCGTACCTAATTGGTAGCCTAAAACCATTAAAAGTTACATTATATGGCTTCATTATTATTTTCTCCACTTACTATAAAAAAAATTACTTTAAAAAATAGAATTGTTATTTCGCCAATGTGTCAATATTCAGCAGTTGACGGATTTGCAAACGATTGGCATTTGGTTCATTTAGGAAGTCGTGCCAGCGGAGGCGTGGGCCTGATCATTCAGGAGGCTACAGCAGTTTCTCCTGAAGCCAGAATTTCGCCAGCCGATTTAGGAATCTGGAAAGACGAACACATTCAGAAATTAAAGACAATTAATCAATTTATCGTTTCTCAAAATGCAATTCCCGGAATTCAGTTGGCACATGCCGGTCGAAAAGCGAGTGTTACAGCTCCTTGGGAAGGCAATAAAAAGTTAGATTTCGCTCAGGGCGGATGGCAGACGGTTTCTTCAAGTGCGATTCCGTATCACGATGATGAACCGTTTCTTCCGGAAGCATTGGATCAAAACGGAATACAAAAAGTAATTTCTGATTTCAAATCGGCAACCAAAAGAGCGGTTGAAGCCGGTTATCAGGTTGTAGAAATTCATGGCGCACACGGTTATTTGTTGCACCAGTTTCTCTCTCCTTTAACAAATAACAGAACCGATGCCTACGGAGGAAGTTTTGAAAATAGAATCCGATTTACGTTAGAAATTGTAGAAGCAGTTCAGTCCGAATGGCCTTCGGATTTACCATTATTTGTTAGAATTTCAGCAACGGACTGGGCAGAAGGCGGATGGAGTCCGGAAGAATCAGTAAAACTTTCTGAAATCTTAAAAGAAAAAGGAGTAGATTTAATCGATGTTTCGTCTGGTGGATTGGTTTCATATCAGCAAATTCCGTTGCATCCCAATTATCAGGTTCCGTTTGCAGAAAAAATCAAAAAAGAAGCTAATATTTTAACCGGAGCAGTTGGTTTAATAACGCACGCCATACAAGCCGAAGAAATTTTAAAAAACAATCAAGCGGATTTAGTTTTATTCGCCAGAGAATCACTTAGAAATCCTAACTTGCCTTTAGATTTCGCCAGAGATTTAAATGACGATATTCAATGGCCAAAACAATACGAACGCGCTAAAATTAAATAAACCATAAGGTTTTAATTTGAACCATTAAGATCCATTAAGCTTTGAACTTAATTTTTCTTTAAGCAGCAAAACTTAATTTTCTTAATATCTTAATGGTAAAAAAAACATTAAAATTTATTTTAATAAAAATTACAAAATGCAAAAAATAAGAACAGCACTATTATCATACGGAATGTCGGGGAAAGTTTTTCATGCTCCATTTTTAGACATTCACCCCGGATTTGAATTATTAGGTTCCTGGGAACGAAGTAAAAACCTCATTCAGGAAGATTATCCTTATGTAAAAAGTTATCCAACCATCGACGATTTATTAGCAGACAATGTCGATTTGGTAATCGTAAACACACCGGTTGGAACCCATTATGAATATGCTAAAAAAGTGCTTTTGGCCGGAAAACATGCTGTGGTCGAAAAAGCGTTTACAACAACCGTGGCTGAAGCCGAAGAATTAGCTTCAATCGCAAAAGAAAAAGGATTAAAACTAGCCGTTTTTCAAAACAGAAGATGGGACAGTGATTTTAAAACCATCCAGAAAGTAATAAAAGATGGTGTCTTAGGAGATTTGGTTGAAGCTGAATTCCATTTTGACCGATATAATCCTTTATTAAGCCCAAAAGCGCATAAAGAAACAGCCAATGACGGAGCAGGAATCCTTAAAGATTTAGGTCCACATTTAATTGATCAGGCAGTTTGTTTATTTGGTTCTCCAAAATCGGTTTTCGGAGATATTCGTTATACCAGAGAAAATTCTTTAGTAGACGACTGGATTGATTTGTTATTGATTTATGACAATTTCAGAGTGAGGTTAAAAGCAGGCTTTTTTGTGAGAGAAGCCAATCCTGCCTATACGATTCACGGTAAAAAAGGTTCTTTCTTAAAACCTCGCGGCGATGTTCAGGAAGATGAATTGAAAATCGGTAAAAAACCAAATTTAGAATCTTGGGGAACTGAATCGGAAGCCTTACAAGGATTATTACATACAGAAATCAACAGAGAAGTTATCCGCGAAAAAATACCAACCCTTCAGGGAAATTACTTTTCCTTTTTTGATGGCGTTTATGATTCCATTGCAAACAATAAACCAGAACCCGTTACGGCACAAGATGGTGTAAAAGTGATGCAGATTATTGAAGCTGCTATTGCAAGTAGTGCCGAACAGAGGTTAATTAACTTATAAATTTAAACACATAGAGACATAGTTTTCTGTGTCTACAGAAGGCGTTTCACTTGCTTAAAAACACATAGCTATGTGTCTTTTTGACAAGTGAAACGCCTTTTTTATAGTTGGAGAATAAATCTATGTTTCTATGTGTTTAAAACTTTTGTAGCGTTGTAACTTATAAACATATAACGTTATAAATTCACGAACTTCTGTCTTCGTTAGTGGTTAAAGTACATTTTTTGTATTTTTATACTACCAATCCAAAAATCCATCATTTTGATCAACTTCAATCCGTTATCACTATTCCAAACCAAAGGGAAAATCAAGAAAGTCTATAGAGAAGCAAAAGCTTCTTATTTAAACCGTATTCGTTTTGCCGTGGGAATGTTTTATTTCGGAATGGGGTTAAGTTTTGCAACCTGGGCAAGCCGAATTCCGGATATAAAAACCGCTTTGCATCTAACCGAAGGTGATTTGGGTTCTATACTTTTTGCCCTGCCAATGGGACAATTGGTAATCATGCCGTTTTCAGGAAAAATGGTTACAAAATTCGGTAGTCATCGTATTTTAGTTTTCTCCTTAATAATGTATGTTTTGTGTCTGGCCAATTTAGGTTTGGCAACAACAGCCTTTCAATTGTCTGTAGGTTTGTTTTTATTTGGATTGTTTGGAAATTTAGCCAACATTGCCGTAAATACACAAGGCGTTTATACTGAAGTACTTTTCAAAAAAACAATTATGTCTTCGTTTCACGGCATGTGGAGTTTCGCCGGATTCACAGGCGCTTTGGTGGGCTTGGGAATGTTAGCTTTAAATCTATCGCCATTGCACCATTTTATGATTGTTGGAGCTATTGTAATCGTTATGGTTGCCTTTAATTTTAAATTTTTGGTTAGAGCCAAAGAAAAAATCAAACATAAAACCTCTGAAGGAAAAAAGTTATTTGTAAAACCGGACAGTACCTTAATCTGGCTGGGTGTAATTGGTTTTTGCAGTATGGCGAGTGAAGGTGTAATGTTTGACTGGAGCGGTGTTTATTTTAAAGATATTGTACAAGCACCCGGACCTTTAGTGATTTTAGGATATACTTCGTTTATGATCATGATGGCCAGCGGACGCTTTTTAGGCGATGGTTTAATCAACAAGTTTGGTCGTGAACGCGTAATGCAAATTAGTGGAGTTATGATTTCGGCTGGACTTTTTACAGCTGTTTTTCTTCCTTATATTATTCCGTGTACGATTGCTTTTATGGCTGTCGGATTAGGAGTAGCGACTATTGTTCCGACAGTTTACAGTATGGCCGGAAAAAATCCAACCGTTCCACCAGGTGAAGCTTTGACGATAGTTTCAAGTGTTAGTTTCCTCGGATTTTTAATGGGACCTCCTGTTATTGGGCATATTGCTCAAAATTTCGGACTTCAATTCTCCTTTGCTTTTATCGGAATCTTTGGTGTTCTGATCGCTTTTATGGTTTCTAAAATTAGAGTTCCCTAATAAAAATTCTTTCAACTTTTTTAAAAAACACATATTTATTTATAGGAAATAACTTATAAATATAATTTTTTGTTTATATTTGAATTTTAAAACTTTTGTCTCACGGAGTTTTATTTAGACCAAAAACCAGTTTGTCCTTTGAATCAGAATTGAAATGTTTAACCATTTTAGTTTAAATCATTATTCAAAGTAAATTGTGTTTTTATGATAAAAAAGTACTTACTCTTTTTTGTTTTTCTGCCTTTTATTCAACTCTTTGCGCAAGAAGAAACGACCTTTTTTGGGTTTGTGATTGATGCCAAAACACAAGCTCCAATAGAGAATGTGGTGGTTTCTATTCAAAATTCTTCTCTAACGCAACTTACATCAGCCAACGGAAGATTTGAACTGCATTCTCCAATAAAGGGAGAACAGTTGCTATTAATTCACAGTCAGGGTTACAAAGATTTGCTTTTAAAACTGGAATCCAATTTTGGATTTAAAGTGAACCTCGGCATATTACAGCTGGAAGATAATTTTTCAGATGAAACGCCAGCTGCTTTAATTACTTTATTGGATAGTGATTTAACGGATGATAATAGTTCATCTGAAATGACTTCAGGGCTTTTGCAATCTTCAAAAGATGCTTTTATGCAAGCTTCAGCTTTCAATTGGGGTCAGGCCCGATTTAGAGTTAGAGGACTTGATAGTGAAAACGGAACCATGATGCTCAACGGCATGGTCATGAATAAACTTTATGATGGCAGACCACAATGGAACAATTGGGGAGGCTTAAATAATGTTCTTCGCAATCAGGAATTCTCTGTCGGAACTGCCCCTTCTACTTACACTTTCGGAGGGATTTTAGGGGCACAGCAAATTTTTACGAGAGCTTCAATGTATAGAAAAGGAGGACAGTTAACGTTTTCCGGAAGTAATACATCATACACTTGGCGCGCCATTGGAACGTATGCTTCGGGGATGAACGCTTCCGGCTGGGCATATGCAGTTTCAGCAGGAAAACGTTGGTCGGATGAAGGTTTTTTTGAGGGAACAAACTTCAAGGCAGAGTCTTTATTTATAAGTGTTGAGAAAAAATTAAATGCAAAACAAGCTTTAAATTTTACAGGTTTTTATACCCCAAATTCCCGAGGAAAAAATTCGGCAAACACAGATGAAGTTACCCAATTAACAAACGAAAAATACAATTCGTATTGGGGTTTTCAGAATGGAGAAAAGCGAAATGCAAGAATTAAAAAAGTGGAAGAACCACTTTTAATGCTGAATCATTATTTTAAAATTGATGAAAAAACAAATCTCAATTCAAGCGTAATCTATCAGTTTGGGAAAGTCGGAAATAGTAATATAGACTATCAAAAAACAGACAGCCCAGATCCAACTTACTACCGAAAATTGACAAGTTATTTCACTTCGCTTTACACAAAAGATCAGGGAGAATTTTCAGGTGCTTTTACTCCTGACTATGAAAATGCAGAAAAAAGTAAAATCTCATTTTTAGAAAATTATCAAATAGACTGGAGTGCAATGTATCGCGCCAATCAAAAACAAATTCCAAATTCAGAGCAAAATAGTTTTGATTTTGAACCCACACAAAGTCGTTATGTTTTATATGAAGATCGAACGGATGATAAAACTTTTGCAGTAAGTTCTAATTTGAATTCACAGTTAACGCAGAATATTTTTTTTGATGGAGGAGCTACTTTTCGAAACCTGAAATCGCATAATTTTCAATATCTTTTAGATTTACTCGGAGGTGAATCTTTCGAAGATATTGATCCATTTTATAAAGGGAATCAATCACAATCGGATTTACAGCATCCAAATCGGAAAGTAAAAGACGGCGATATTTACGGTTACAATTATAATTTTTTGGGCAATACAATTGATGCTTTTACTCAGTTTCGATTTGCTTATAAAAAAACGGATTTTTATTTGGCACAATCGTATTCTGTATCCAATTATCAACGGGAAGGTTTGTATCAAAACGGAATTTATTCAACAACGTCTCTTGGCAAAAGCCAAAAAGTAAATTTTGAAAATTTTGGCTTTAAAGGTGGATTTACCTATAAAATTTCGGGAAGACAATCCTTGTTTTTTAATGGAGAACATTTAACACGGGCACCATCCATCCGAAATACATTCTCCAATTCACGCTTAAATAATTCAATTGTTGACGGAATCGAAAGCGAGAATATTTCAAGTGCCGAAGGTAATTACGTTTATCATTCGCCCAAACTAAAAATGCGTTTCACCACTTATTACACTTTGATTAAAAATAGTACAAAAACTTCCTTTTTTTATGCCGAAGGTATTTTTGATAACGGCGCCGGTTATGATGCGACTGACGCTTTTGTAAGTCAGACACTAACGCATTTGGACAAGAAAAATGTTGGAGCCGAATTAAGCTTTGAATATCAGATTTCATCTACTTTAAAATCAACCTTAGCTGCTGCTTATGGAAATTATACATTTAACAGTAATCCTAATGTTTTGATTACGAATGACGCAAATGCTGTAAAAGTGGACAAACAAACCACTTTTGATTTTGGGAAGGCTTACATTAAAAATTACAAACAGGCCGGAATGCCACAGCAAGCCTATTCATTTGGATTGGAATACAGAGATCCAAAATTTTGGTGGATTGGTGCGAACATAAATTATCTCTCAGAAAGTTATATTGATATTTCTCCGATTGCGAGAACGGCGCAATTTTATATCAATCCGGCGAATGGTTTTCCTTTTCCGGAAGCCACAAAAGAACGTGGAGATGCATTATTAAAACAAGAAAAATTTAACCCGATTACATTATTGAATTTCTCAGGAGGAAAATCCTGGCGCGTTCATGGAAAATATATAGGACTCTTTTCAAGTGTAAATAATGCCTTGAACTCCATATATAAAACTGGCGGTTTTGAGCAGGCAAGAAATGCCAATTTTAGGGCTCTAAATCAAGATGTTTCTAGCGGTACACCATCATTTGGACCAAAATATTATTATGGATACGGTCGAACTTATTTTGTAAATCTTACGATCGGTTTATAAACCTGAAAAATAGAATTGTTATGAAAAAGATATTTTTAAAGTCAAATTTTGCACTTTCATTATTACTTATTTGTGGATGTAATAACGATGTTGAAACGCCAAAATTAGAATGTACCCAACCCGATTTGACTGTGAATAAAACAGTCGAAAAAGTGCATGAACTTGCAGGCCCTGTTGCGAAACAATACGTTTATGATGATATTATAGAGGCTTACGTAGTGTCGAGTGATGAAGACGGGAACTTTTTTAAGACCATTTCGTTTCAGACTTTACCAAAGGAAGGAATTTCGGCAACAGGTTTTAGTGTGCCTTTGGATGCTTCAAATACCTATATCGATTATCGTGTTGGAAACAAAGTGTACGTGAAATTAAAAAACCAATTTACAGATTTATTTTACGGCGGATTACGAATAGGAAGTTTGAATGTGAGCAATGCAGGAGATCCAACTATTGGCCGGATTTCGCAGAATGATTATAAAAATATTTTGACTGCTTCATGCACTATGATTGATGAAAATCTATTGGTAAAGAAAATTTCTATTGAAGAAGCAATAGACGATACTAAATTAAATACTTTGGTAGAACTTAGTGATGTAGAGTTCACTGAAGGAGCGTTGGGGCGTCATTATTTTGAAGAAACTAATAATGTAGGAGGCTCGACAAACTGGAATTTGCGTGATAAGACAGGAAATCAGATTATTTTTAGAACAAGCAGTTATGCCAGTTTTTCAGATCATTTAGTACCTGAAGGAAGCGGAAAGGTTCGTGGTATTCTGACCAAATTTGGTTCAGATTATCAAATGATGATTCGATCAGAAAAAGATGTCGTGATGAATGGAAAAAGAAATATTCCTTTTTTTTCGGAAGATTTTCAAACCGTAAAAAATAATGTAAATTTTGCACTGCCCGGATGGAGTAATATTGTTGAAAAAGCTACAAAATTATGGAAAAGCATGGTGTATGGAGGGAACGGCTACGCCGAGTTTAATACGACAAGTACAACAGCTGCAGAAAACATTGCCTGGCTTGTTTCTCCTAAAATTAATATGACAGGTTATAAAAATACAATATTATCTTTTAGAAGTGCACAGCATGATTTGAAGATGGATTCAGCATTAAATTCTTTAGAAGTTTATGTTTCAGAAAATTTTGACGGCTCAAGTATTACCAAAGCTAAATGGACAAAACTGGCAGCAAAATTTCCTTCTTTGTCCACACCGGCACGCACATTTATAAGCTCTGGTGCAGTAGATTTATCAGCTTATTCAGGAAACATTCATATTGCATTTAAATATATTGGTTCAGGAAAAGATAAAACTTTAAACGGTGCTTTTATGGTTGATGACATTAAAGTTTTCGGTGAAAAGTAGGTTTTGTTTTTTTTGATTATAGTTTAAAGTATTGGTTTTTTGGAGAATAATTTGATAGCGTATTTTTTTTGAGATTTAAACTGTTAAAATTTGATGGAATTTTGTATTTTGGTCATCCCAAATACAAACTTTAAATTATGAAAACCTACTTTATCGCCATCCTGATGATGGTACTTCCATGCTTAGTGCATAGCCAGGACAATACTGCACCTGTCCGTTTAAAGCAAATCAATATTATAAAAACAAACTATCAAAACTCTACAGATGGTGAAATTATAAACAAAACTGTCGTGTTTAAAGATGGTAAAATACAAACGATTACCACTTCAGATGTTGTACAGCATTTCTTCTACAACAAAGCAGGATTGCTGGACATGACGGTAAAAGACAAGGTGGGAAGTGACTGGAAAGAAGTTGTAAACTACACTTATGATGCAGATAATAATATCACAAAATTTGTAAAAAAATATCAGGAAGGCCCAGATTATATTACAAAAGTGGTGACCTTTTTTTATGAAGGAGCAAGAATAAAAGTAACTACTAAAAAAAGTACCAACCATCAAAACTTAGTTGACGATATTGAGTATATTGTTGAAAATGGTATTATTGTAAGACGTACTTCACGCGACAGAAACAAAGCTATTATTGGTAAAATTGAATATGCTTATACTAATGATAATGTGGTAAGACACAGAGGATTGGTGGGAGATAAAATCTCTAAAACCTATACTTTTGATGATAAAAAATCAGTAGATCAACTTATTGTTCAGAGTTTGTTTGGTGATAATTATAAAGTAATTGTACCAATGATTTCTTACCACGAAGATGAGTTTAGCTTTGAAGCAATATCTTATAATAATGAAGTGAATTTTAGTCCTTCCTCTACAGCTTTGGTTGCTGTAAGCAGAAAGTATAAATATAACAAATTGAATTTTCCAATTTTCTGTACTCAGATCGAAGAGAACGGAATCGTAAAAACGGAGAAAACATTTATCTACGAATAAAAACACTATCTTTAGTTAGATTAAACCATTTAGAGTAATTTCTAAATGGTTTTGTTTTTTTAAAGCGACAAATTCTTAAATAGAACTTAAAAACAATATTCTATAAGGGTTAGTGTGCTACAAATCATTAAATTTGCACCTTATTCAAAGCTATGTTAGAAAAAGAAGTTATAAATTTTGAGAGAACAGCCATTGTTGGTATTGTAACTCAAAATCAAAGTGAGGAAAAACTTAACGAATATCTTGACGAATTAGAGTTTTTGACTTTTACCGCTGGTGGTGAAGTGATCAAACGTTTTTCGCAAAAAATGGAACGCCCGAATCCGAAGACTTTTATGGGAACGGGAAAAATTGAAGAAATCAATCTTTTTGTAAAAGAAAACGATATATCAACTTTAATTTTTGATGATGAATTGTCGCCTTCACAGCAAAAAAATATCTCTAAAATTATTGATTGTAAAATCTTAGACAGAACCAATTTAATTCTGGATATTTTTGCACAAAGAGCCGAAAGTTCTTATGCAAGAACACAGGTTGAATTAGCGCAATGTATCTATTTATTACCTCGACTTTCTGGTTTATGGACACACCTTGAGCGTCAAAAAGGAGGTATTGGTATGCGTGGACCTGGGGAAACGGAGATTGAAACGGATAGACGTATTGTTCGTGACCGAATTTCGTTATTGAAAGAGAAAATCAAAACGATTGATAAACAAATGGGTGTTCAGCGTAGTAATCGTGGTGCGATGGTACGTGTGGCGCTGGTAGGGTATACCAATGTTGGAAAATCGACTTTGATGAATGCGGTTGGTAAAAGTGATGTTTTTGTTGAGAATAAATTGTTTGCAACGCTGGATACAACAGTTAGAAAAGTGGTGATCAAAAACTTACCATTTTTGCTTTCTGACACCGTAGGTTTTATTAGAAAACTGCCAACGCAATTGGTAGATTCTTTTAAAAGTACATTGGATGAGGTTCGCGAAGCTGATTTGCTTTTGCATATTGTAGATATTTCACATCCTGATTTTGAAGATCATATTGCCTCTGTAAATCAGACTTTGCAGGATATTAAAGCACATGAAAAACCAGTAATTATGGTTTTCAATAAAATTGATGCCTACAAACACCTGACGATTGATGAAGATGATTTAATGACAGAGAAAACGCCAAGACATTATACGCTTGATGAATGGAAATCAACCTGGATGCATCGTTTGGGAGAAGAAAATGCATTGTTCATTTCGGCTACCAATAAACAAAACTTTGAAGAATTTAGAGAAAGAGTTTACGAGGCAGTTCGTCAGATTCATATCACCAGATTCCCTTATAATAAGTTTTTGTATCCGGATTATAAAGATGCAATAGAAAAAGAAGAAGAAGAAGAATAAAATTTTTACCGCGAAGAGCGCAAAGGTTTTTTACAAAGCTTATTTATAAATGTAAAGTTCGCAAAGCTGGATGTTGATCCAGCTTTGCGAACTTTGCAGTTTTATGATAATGTAATATAAAAATCTTTGCGCTCTTTGCGGTAAAATTTACAGATTAGAATCCGAAATTAAGTCCTAGACCAAATACTTCTCTGGTTTGAAGACCTTGATAGGCGTTGTCGTCATAAATTGCCTGGAATGATAAATTGGCCGACAAAAATTTGTTCACTTTCATGACGATATTTAGCGAGTAATCGATATCAACATTTTGAGGATCTTCTAAATAATTAGAATATAAGTTTAAAGTATTTTCGGCTGTTACGTTAGTCATAATGGCCAGTTTGTAATAAACTGAAGCATAAAAACCTAATTCGTAACGCATACTTTTGCCTTCATCAACACCAAAATAATCTCCATCTACATAAGGTAAGCCAGTTGCCTGATTGATTCCTGTGGTATAAGCATTGTCTACGAAAGTAAATTTTGAAGTTAACGGTGCAAAGTTGATTTTTAGGTTGGCATCTTTTGTCCAGTAGATACCAGGACCAGTTGTCAGATATCCAGGAGACATGAATTTGGTGTTTTCAGTTCTGATTTCTTTTCCATTAGCATCCTGACCGTAAATGTAGCCGATTGAAAACTGAGTTCTAAAATTAAGGAAGTATGAGTAATACCATTGTCCAAAAGCTTTTTTTCCAACAATTGAATTGAATTCTAAACGGTCATCGGTTTTTTTTGAGAAATCGGAATTCTTAGTTTGTAAAAGACCGTAATACGCTAAGATTTTATTATCCCAGGTTATATCGTCTTTTTTGTAGTTGAAATCGTAATTGATTCCTAAAGTTCCTGAGAAACTGTCTTCTCCTCCGGCAATCCAGTTATTAAAGCTCGATTGATTTAATAAAAGAGATACAGTTCCTTTCTTTTTCCAGCCTTCTCCTTCAATAGTGTCGTTAATTTTTTTTACTGCTTTTTCAGTGTTCTGAATTAACTCTTTTTCGGTATTTTGGGCTTGTACAAAAGTGAAATTTACTAAAACGAAAAGTAATAACGCTAGCTTTCTCATAGTTTTTAGTTTAGAAGTGTATTAACAAATATACTAAAAACCGTCAAAAGGTTCAGGGTTTATTGCCTGTAAAAGAAAGTTATTTCTTAGTTTCTTTATATAATGGAACCGCTGAACAGGCTTCTCCGTACATAATACTTCTGGCAAAAGGTTGCAGATAGGTAGTCGCTAAAATATACGCACGCATTGGTACCGGTTTTTTAGAACAGCCTTTTACAATAACGGGTTTGTTTTTATAAGACGAATAATCAATGTTTTTTAAGATTTCTTCGTACAAACTTGCATCTAAATCTTCGATAGTTCCGTTAACTACTTTTTTTGCGTAAGGCGCCAGGTGAACACTTACCAAAATTAATGCCCAAGCTGGAACAATTGCATCTGTACTGCAATTTACTGCCACATATTGATCTTGATATTGCGACCAATCGTGATTTTTTAAATGCTCTCTAAAGTCTTTTTCTTTCAATAAAAAGCCTTCTAAAAGCCATTGCGAGATGTCAATTTGCACACGCATTCCCTTTGGATAGTAATCTTCCAAATCAAATACTTCTAGTACGCTATTGGCAACTTTATTGATGATTTCTTCCATTCTTTAAGTCTTAAAGTCAAATGTCCAAAGTCATAAAGTCCCTAACTTTCGAACTTTATGACTTTAGACTTTATGACTAATTAAAGCATTCCTAATTCTAATTTTGCTTCTTCGCTCATTAAATCTTTACTCCAAGGCGGATCAAAAGTAATTTCAACATCAACATCTTTAATGTTTTCGATTGTTTTTACTTTCTCTTCAACTTCTCTTGGTAAACTTTCCGCAACCGGGCAGTTTGGAGATGTTAATGTCATTAAGATTTTTACTTCGTAATCGGTGTTAACCATTACGTCGTAAATTAATCCTAATTCGTAAATATCTACAGGAATCTCCGGATCGTAAATGCCTTTTAAAACTTTTACGATTGATTCTCCTAATTCGTTTGTGTCAATTTCTTGTTCCATTTTTTATTTGCTATGTGATTTTAAATCAATAGTATATTCTACATTGATTATTTTTTGAACTCCAAGGTCCGTATTAGAGAATAAAATGTAAGGTGTTATTTTACTATTATATTGGTCATTTAATTCTACGGAATCTGTGTAAATTCTATTGTTTGTTTTATAAATAAATTTCCCGTTTAAAGAATTGTTTGCCGTAAACTTGATTTCTTTCACGCTTTCATCAAATGTCTCTTCATATGCCGAAGAAGAAGATAGATATTTAATTTTCTTCTTGTTATAATCTATTTTTAAAGAGTAACTGTGTTTTCTAAATTTGGTATTTAAAATTTCTGCGAATGAGTTGTTTAAATAGTCTATATCTAATTTGATTACAAATTTTGTATAGTTTTTAACCGGATCGTATGATCCTTCAATACTACGTGATGTATGTGATAGTAAACTCGAAAGTTTCTTTAAATCATCTTTAGAGAACTCTTTTAAAGCAATAAATCCTGTTGATGTTTGATTATTTTCAACAAGTTCAAATTTTAAGTTAGGAAAATTTGCTTCCAGATATTGTTTGTTAGCATATAATCCCTTTTTTACCAGAACACAGTTTGGTCTTTGTTCGTATTTAAAATTAATTGTATGTGTTGCTTTCTCTTTATTTTGAGAAAAAACAAAGTTGACTACTATTAAAAATATTAAACAAAGATTAATTTTCATACTCAGTTATTATTTTTAGCATTAAAAGCCAAAGCGTACATTTTGATGTTTTTAATCATCGAAACTAATCCGTTTGCACGTGTTGCTGATAAATGCTCTTTTAAACCAATTTCATCAATAAATTCAGTGTCGGCATTTATGATATCTTCTGCGTTTTGGTTGGAGAACGCACGGATTAAAATCGCGATTATTCCCTTCGTTAAAATCGCATCACTATCTGCGGTAAAGACAATTTTATCATCTTTTTGTTCTCCGTGCAACCAAACTTTCGATTGGCATCCTTTGATTAAATTCTCGTCAGTTTTATACTCTTCATTAATTAACGGAAGACTTTTTCCTAATTCGATGATGTATTCATAACGTTGCATCCAATCATCGAACATTGAGAATTCGTCTATTATTTCGTTTTGTATCTCTTTTATTGTCATAATTATTCTTTAGCAAAATCAACTAGCAAATTTACCAATTTTTCTATTTCCTTTGGAGGAAAACCATTGTCGAAACCTGTGGTTTCGTACGTCTTTTGATTTTGAGTTATTTTTAAATTACCAATTGCCGCACCGTCATAAAATCGCTTTTCAGTTGGTGCTTTTAAGGTTGGAATATTTTCTAATTTTATTTTAGAAAACTCCGTTACAATCTGTTTCCATTTTGCATCGGTGATTTTCTTTTCTATCGGTTGTGTGTCTCTGCCATTGGTAACCGAAACTGTTTTATTCTGAACAACGATCTTTTTGTAGACTCCTCTCGAAACCGCAGAATATTCCATTTGTGTTGTTGTCATATCAGCAAGTTTTTGGCTTGAACAGCCTGTTCCGAAGAAAATTGTCAGGAGTAATAAAGATAGTATTCTCATAAAATGTGTTTTTTAGCTTAACATGGTTTTTGCTTTTTTTACCGCTTCAACCATCGTATCAATTTCTTCTTTGGTATTGTAAAAAGAGAAAGAAGCACGAATAGTTCCCGGAATACAAAAGAAGTTCATAATGGGTTGAGCACAATGGTGTCCGGTACGAACGGCGATTCCTAATTTATCGATAATTGAACCAATGTCGTAAGGATGAATTCCATCAATATTAAACGAAACCACAGAAGCTTTATTTTTTCCGGTTCCGTAAATTTTTAAACCTTCAATTTCTAATAAACGTTTTGTAGCGTATTCTAAAAGTTCGTTTTCGTATTGCTGAATGTTTTCGAAACCAACACTATTTAAATAATCAATAGCAGTTCCTAAAACAATTCCGCCAGCAATATTTGGCGTTCCGGCTTCGAATTTATGAGGAAGATCAGCATAAGTCGTTTTCTCGAAAGTAACCTCTTTGATCATCTCGCCACCACCCTGATATGGAGGAAGTTTGTTTAACCATGCTTCTTTTCCGTATAAAATTCCGGTTCCGGTTGGACCGCACATTTTATGTCCTGAAAAAGCATAAAAATCGCAATCTAATTCCTGGACATTTGGTTTTAAATGCGGAACCGCCTGTGCTCCATCAATTAAAACTGCAGCGCCAACAGCATGTGCTTTATCAATAATATATTTTATCGGATTGATGATTCCTAATGCATTCGAAATATGATTGACGGTAACGACTTTGGTTTTTTCTGATAACAAAGCATCAAAAGCTTCCATAATCAATTCACCATCCTCGTTCATCGGAATCACTTTTAAAGTTGCTCCCGTTTTTTCGCATAACATTTGCCACGGCACAATATTACTGTGGTGTTCTAAAGAGGAGACAATTACTTCATCGCCCGGTTTTAAAATAGAAGCAAAACCGTTAGTCACTAAGTTGATTCCGTGCGTTGTTCCTGAAGTAAAAAGTACTTCGTGAGCAAATTTTGCATTAATATGTTGTTGCACTTTACCACGAGAAATCTCGTAAGCATCGGTAGCTAATTGACTTAAAGTGTGAACACCTCTATGGATATTGGCGTTTATTTCCTGATAATATTTCACTTCAGCATCGATCACAATTTGTGGTTTTTGTGAAGTCGCTCCGTTGTCGAAATATACTAAAGGTTTTCCGTTTACTTTTTGTGAAAGTATCGGAAATTCAGCTCTTATTTTTTGGATATCTAGCATGTCTTATTTAGAAAAATTCTATCTACAAAAGTACTAAAACTAAATTGGTTTCTCCATGAAAACTATAATTTCCTTTTACAGCGCCATCAGCGAGAGGTTTAAATGTCGATTCCGTAAAATTAGATTTGATTTTATAAATTATATGAAATGGAAATCTAAATTCGATCATAATATCGTGATCATAAATTAATTATATTGCATTAAAAATAGCTGACATCATTATGAAAAAATTTCTCAAAGTACTTGTTCTTGTTTTGGTTCTTGCATTTTTGTATTTCGGATTTACTACGTACCCGAAGCTTGATCTGATTTCTGGTTTTTCAGCCAAAAGTGTCGCTTCTGGTCATTTTATGGATAATCGGCCTTTAGATCTGATTCAGAAAACGGACAATGATATTGATATGATTGATTTGGCTAAAAATTCTATAGATGAAACAGGTAAGTTTGCAACGGCTTCTGTTTATGGTTTAAAAGAAAGAAAAGCGATTTATCGAGAAGGTTTGGGGGCAACTTTAATCAATGAAGATTTTGATGTTTCGAAACCGTATTTGCTTCCAAAGAGAACAAAATTAGTTAATAATCTTCCTTTTCCTTATGGGAATAATGAACCAAAAGACACTACGTTTTCAAATGTTGATTATGCAAAATTGAAAAGTGCTGTCGATAATTCATTTGATAAAAACGGAGGAAAGAAAAAGAGAACGCGCGCCGTTGTGGTTCTGTATAAAGATAAATTGATAGCCGAAAAATACGATACCGGTTTTAATAAAGACAGTAAAATTTTAGGCTGGTCGATGACAAAAAGTATCACTAGTTCGGCTTTTGGCGTTTTAGCCAAACAAGGGAAAATTGATATTTATAAACCGGCTCCAATTGCAGAATGGCAAAAAGACGATCGTAAAATTATCACTATTAATGATTTACTTCATATGAATTCTGGTTTGGAATGGGAAGAGAATTACAGTACGATCTGTGATGCGACAAAAATGCTTTTTCAGGCCGAAGATATGGGAAAAGTGCAAATGGATAAACCAGCACAATTTAAACCCAACACACATTGGAATTACTCTTCAGGAACAACTAATTTATTATCCCGAATTTTGAGAAGTCGGTTTAAAACGCAACAAGAATATCTTGATTTTTGGTACAGCGCCGTAATCGATAAAATCGGAATGAATTCGATGATTGTAGAACAAGACATGTCAGGGACTTACGTTGGTTCCTCTTACGGATGGGCAACTCCAAGAGATTGGTCAAAATTTGGATTATTATATCTGAGAAAAGGGAATTGGAACGGAGAACAAATCCTTGATGAAAGCTGGGTAAAATATACGGCAACACCAACAAATACTTCTGAAGGAAAATATGGAGCACAGTTTTGGTTAAACGCCGAAGGAAAATTTCCTGATGTTCCTCGTGATATGTTTTATTGTAGCGGTTACCAAGGACAAATGGTGGCGATTATTCCGTCGTTAGATATGGTAATTGTGAGGATGGGAGTGAAGGAAGAAGAGCCAGGATTTGATTTTAATGGTTTTTTGAAGGGGATAATTTCTTCTATAAAAAAATAGTTTTAATTTTAAAAACATAGGAATTAGATTACTATTTTTGCCGAAATATTATTTTATGTCTGAATATAAAAGACCCCGAATTAAAAAAATTTTGGAAATTATAGTTGATGAGGATGCTTATATTGAAAACGCATGTTCAAAAAACGCAAAAAAGATTAATGATATATCTGAAAATATAATTACAGAATTTTGGATTGATAAACATTATTCTATTAGAGATCAACATGGAGATGATTTTGGAAAAAGAGAAGGTATTGATATAAAAACGGTAGAGGATGTTGTAAATAGATCTTTTAAAATATTGAAGTATTTTAATTTCAAGAATGGAAAGTTTCAGTTTGTAAATTTCCCACCTAAAAAAATTAGACCAATAAGGATAGTTTTAAAACAAATTTTTGAAGAGAATGAAACTTTAAATGTTATTGCTGAGTATAATTTTATTGAACTTAATTTATATGAAGTGACAGTTATTACAGCTTTAAGAAAAGAAAATTTTACTTTATCAGATGGTCAATATGGAATTATTTTTGATTTTGACACAATCAAATTAATGTTTAAAGTTAGAGGAAATGAAATTTTGGTTGATGAATATATTTATTAAATGAATAAAAATATTACCTTTGTATAAAGAGCAGGATAATACTCTGGGAAGTCTTTTAGACAGGACAAAAATCTGGGAAGCTCTTTTTACAAAATAAAAAAACCACTCTTTTGAGTGGTTTTTTTGTATTTATCAATTTCTACAAATCAAATCCTAAATTCACCCCCAATTTCATGGCAATGATTTTAGTAATTCTTTGTTTTAATTCCGGTATTTTGATGCTTTCGATAACGGCATTTGAGAATGCGTACATTAATAAAGCTTTAGCTTCTTTTTTAGGAATTCCACGTGATTGCATATAGAACATTGCTGTTTCGTCTAATTGTCCAACAGTACAACCGTGAGAACATTTTACGTCGTCAGCAAAAATTTCTAATTGTGGTTTTGCGTTGATAGTGGCTTTGTCACTCAATAAAATATTGTTGCTTTTTTGGAAAGCATTTGTTTTTTGAGCTTCTTTTTCTACCAAAACTTTTCCGTTGAAAACTCCAGTCGAACGATCAGAGAAAATCCCTTTATAATCCTGGAAACTTTCGCAATTTGGCGTTGCGTGGTTTACCAAAGTATAATGATCAACGTGTTGTTTTTCGCCAATGATCGTGATTCCGTTTAGCGTACTTGTCAATCTTTCTCCAAAATGATAAAAGTTCAAATTGTTACGAGTAAGATTTCCTCCAAACGAGAAGGTATGTACATAAACGTGACTTTCTTGTTGTTGCGAAACATAAGTGTTGTCAATTAAATTCGCTTCAAGATTGTCATTTTGAATTTTGTAGTGGTCTACAATCGCACGTTTTTGAGCAAAAATCTCTGTAACCGAATTGGTTAAAACCGGATTTTCATTCAAACTTTGGTGGCGTTCGATAATTTGAACATGTGAATTCTCACCCACAATAATCAAATTTCTTGGCTGAACCAACAAAGCAGATTCGTTTGCTGTAGAGAAATACATGATCTCAATAGGTTTGTCAGCCACTTTCTTTTGCGGAATATTGATAAAAGCCCCTTCGCTTGCAAAAGCAGTATTCAACGAAGTCAAGCTTTCGTCTTTACTTGCAATTTGGTTGAAGTATTTATCGATAACCATTTTATATTTTGGTTTAGTCAATGCTGAAGACATCAAACAAACATCGATTCCGTCATGCGTAGTAGAAGACAAATGCGAACTGAAAACACCATCTATAAATACTAATTTATAAGTGTCGATTTCGTGTAAAAAGTATTTTTTTACCTGATTAAATTCAATTGCATTTTCTTGCTTAGGAAAAACCGTAAAGTCATTTTTTAAGATGGCATTTAGGGATGTATATTTCCAAGCTTCTTCTTTTTTGGTTGGGAAACCTTTATTTTCGAAGTTTTTTAAGGCATTTGTGCGAATGTCATGCAAATCTGAATGTACATCGACACGCTCTTCAAAAGCCATAAAAGACGATACTAATTTTTCTTTTAAATCCATTTTGTTTATTAGTCTTAAAGTCGAAAGTCGAAAGTCAAAAGACTCGCGATTGTCGACTGTTTGCCAAAAGGTTAAAATTTTAAAACATAAAGTTTTGGACTTTATGACTTGTGACTTTATGACTTTTGACTCAAATATTTAATGAAACCGCTTAATAATTTCGATATTTCAGTTACCGAGTTCAAAAGTATTTCAAATTCTTCTTTTATAATATATTCTAAATCAAAAGCTAAATATAATTGAGATCTAACTTCTCCTGCAGATGCTTTGGCTACGTATAAAAAATAAACAAACTCTTTATCTGTATTTCTTTCAAAACCTTCTGCTATATTTGATGATATAGAAAGTGATGCACGTCTTATTTGTCTAACGAAATCAAAGTCTTTTTTAAAATTAGGATTTTCAGTAACCAAATATATTTTCTTATTGAAAATCCTGGATTTCTGCCATGAATTTATTTCTTCAAAAGATTTAAATTTACTCATGCTTTACTTTTGACTTTATGACTTTAGACTTTCAGACTGTATTAATTCTCCGCTTTAATCCAGTCGTATCCTTTTTCTTCCAATTCGTAAGCCAATTCTTTTCCGCCAGATTTTACGATTCTTCCGTTGTAAAGAACGTGAACGAAATCCGGAACGATATAATCTAACAAACGTTGGTAGTGCGTGATAACGATAATTGCGTTTTTCTCGCTTTTCAATTTGTTAACTCCGTTAGCTACAATTCTTAAAGCATCGATATCAAGACCAGAATCGGTTTCGTCAAGGATAGCCAATTTTGGTTCTAACATTGCCATTTGAAAAATCTCGTTTCTTTTTTTCTCTCCTCCTGAAAAACCTTCGTTTAATGAACGAGATAAAAATTTACGATCGATTTCTAATAATTCTGATTTCTCACGAATTACTTTTAGCATTTCGTTAGCCGGCATTTCTTCTTGTCCGTTTGCTTTACGAGTTTCGTTGATGGCAGTTTTCATGAAGTTCGTTACACTAACTCCAGGAATTTCTACAGGATATTGAAACGAAAGGAAAACTCCTTTGTGTGCTCTTTCTTCAGGAGCAAGATCAGCAAGATCTTCTCCGTCAAGGAAAACTTGTCCGTCAGTAACTTCGTAGTTTTCGTTTCCGGCAATAACAGCCGAAAGTGTACTTTTTCCAGAACCGTTTGGTCCCATTATAGCGTGTACTTCGCCAGCTTTAACTTCTATATTAATTCCTTTAAGGATTTCTTTATCACCAATTCCGGCGTGAAGGTTTTTTATTGATAACATTGTTTTTTTTATTTTTATATAAATGTCAATTCTATTTTTGTTGTTTGGTTTAGGATGTTAGCATTAAAATGCGCGTGTCCTAAATATTCCATGCCTAAATAATCGGCTGTTTTTTTGAACGGAATGTAAAAACTCTCTTCAATTTCGTTGTCGTGTGAATTTGATATCACACCAATTTTCTTTCCTCTAAGTTTTCTTCCGGTTTCTTTTTCAATTCGGATTAAATCCGAAAAACGATCAAAGAAAACCTTCATAATTCCACTCATATTATACCAATATATGGGCGTTGCAAAAATTAAAGTGTCGTACTCTTCGAGTATTCTTCTTATTAAAGGCAGAAAATCATCTTCTCTGTTTTTGCTTTCGTAATCATAATGAGAAATATTATAATCACTTAAGTCAATCACATCAATTCCCGATTCTTTTGCAATTTCATCGACAATTTTTGTTGTGTTTCCGTTTTTTCTGGCTGAACCTAAAATGATGACTTTTTTGCTTTCCATCTTTCAATTATCCAACAGATCCTTCTAAAGAAATCTCTAATAATTTTTGAGCTTCGACAGCAAATTCCATTGGTAATTTGTTCAATACATCTTTACTGAAACCGTTTACAATTAAGGCAATCGCTTTTTCTGTCGGAATACCTCTTTGGTTACAATAAAATACCTGATCTTCTCCAATTTTACTTGTAGTTGCTTCGTGCTCGATTTTAGCCGATGGATTTTTACTTTCGATATAAGGGAAAGTATGCGCTCCACAATTGTTACCCATTAATAAGGAATCACATTGCGAAAAGTTTCTTGCATTCTCAGCTCTAGGGCTAATTTGCACTAATCCACGGTAACTGTTTTGTGATTTACCAGCCGAAATACCTTTAGAAATAATAGTCGATTTAGTGTTTTTACCTAAATGGATCATTTTAGTTCCGGTATCAGCTTGTTGGTAATTATTGGTAACGGCAATTGAATAAAATTCTCCTACCGAATTATCTCCTTTTAATACGCAAGAAGGATATTTCCAGGTTACAGCAGAACCTGTTTCTACTTGTGTCCATGAAATTTTAGCGTTTGTTTCGCATAAACCTCTTTTGGTTACGAAGTTGTAAACTCCACCTTTTCCTTCTTTGTTTCCAGGGAACCAGTTTTGAACAGTAGAATATTTAATTTCAGCATCATCCAAAGCGATTAATTCAACCACAGCAGCGTGCAATTGATTTTCGTCACGACTTGGAGCTGTACAACCTTCAAGGTAGGATACGTAACTTCCTTCGTCAGCAATAACAAGTGTTCTTTCGAATTGTCCTGTTCCTGCCTGATTGATTCTGAAATACGTTGAAAGTTCCATTGGGCAACGAACGCCTTTTGGAATATAACAGAAACTTCCGTCAGAGAATACGGCTGAGTTTAATGCTGCGTAGAAGTTGTCTTTTTGAGGTACAACAGTTCCTAAATATTTTTTTACTAATTCTGGATGTTCTTTGATAGCTTCAGAAATCGGGCAGAAAATAATTCCTTTTTCTCCTAATGTTTTCTTGAAAGTGGTAGCTACAGAAACAGAATCGACAACAATATCCATAGCGACATTGTTCATCATTTTTTGTTCGTCAACAGAGATTCCTAACTTTTTGTACATTTCTAAAAGTTCCGGATCTACGTCGTCTAATGTTTTAGTAGGATCTACTTGCTTTGGAGCTGAATAATAAGAAATGGCTTGGAAGTCAGGTTTTTGATAATGAACATTCGCCCATTCTGGTTCAATCATTTCTTTCCAGGCACGAAAAGCCTCGATGCGCCATTCGGTCATCCATTCTGGCTCTTCTTTTTTAAGAGAAATAGCTCTTACGATATCTTCGTTTAAGCCGATAGGGAACGTTTCCGATTCGATATCGGTGTAAAACCCGTATTCGTATTCTTTAGTTTCGAGTTCGATTTTTAAATCGTCTTCTGTGTATTTGCTCATTTTTGATGTAAAGATTTAAAGCTGTAATTTTTCAAAAATTTCAAAGAATTACGCTTTATTAGTCTTGTTATTCTTTATTAAATTATAGAGAGAATGATTCTCCGCAACCACAAGTTCTGCTTGCATTTGGATTATTGAATACAAATCCTTTTCCGTTTAGCCCTCCAGAGAATTCTAGAATTGTTCCAGCTAAATATAGGAATGATTTTTTTTCAACTGCAATTGTTATGTCGTTGTCTACAAATATTTTATCGTCTTCGCCTTTGGTTTTGTCAAATTTTAAATCATATGACAAACCAGAGCATCCGCCACTTTTCACACCTACACGTACGTAGTCATGTGCGGCATCAAAACCATCATCACTCATCAAGTCGATGATTTTCTTTTTGGCTGTATCAGAAACTTTTATCATTGTATATGGTATTTATTTTTTCTTTCATTTTTAATCTGCAATCAAAATAGTAATGAAATTATTACATTTTTAAAGTACTGTGTTTCAGTGTTCAAATGAAATTGTCTGCAAAGATACGACTTAAAAACCTTTTTCCATAACGGTTCACATTATTATAACAAATGTTAAAATAGATAGAAGTTATTTTGTTTTAGAAAATTCTGTTTTAGGCTAAACAAAATTCATTTTCTTTCACAATTTTCACCTCAAAACTTTATAATTTGATAATAACCTTTAATTTAAGTTAAAATACCGTATTTATACGCATTTTAAATAGCGAAATTGTGTTATTTTTGCACAAAATTATGGGTAATTATGAAAAAACATTACAAAAATGGGTGGATAAAAGCACTTTTTGCAGTATTATTTGTTTTTGGATTAGGTGCTACATTTTATATTTTTAGTAATGAGTCTAATCCTGATTCATCTCTAATTATAAATAAGGAAAAACAAGATATTGGCAAATTTAGCGAACAAGAACTTGCGCAAAAGGATATTTTAGATTCTTTGAATATTTTAAAATTGGCCTATGATGTTGCTATTTTGGAAAAAACGGCTTTGTCACAACAATTAGAGCTGGAAAGAAAGAATATCGAAAATTTGACGGAAATAATAAAAGCATCAAAAAATCCTTCGACAGATCAGATTATACTTTATCGTAAACAATTCTCAGACCTAAGACAGTCACTAAATACAAGTGTTTTAGAAGTTAAAAAACTGAAATCTCAAAATAAGAATCTATTGTCTGAAATTGAGGATCAGAATGTGGTTATGTATCAACAAAAGGCTGAGAATGATACTTTAATTTCTAAACAAAAGAAGTTAGAATCGACCTTAAAAGATGCTTCAAAATTAGCAATGAATAATTTTAAGGTAGTGGCGCTTCGTGAGAAAAAGTCTGGATTAGAACTTGAGACTGATAAAGCCAAGAACGCTCAAAAACTGAAGGTAAGTTTTACTATAAATGGAAATTCGATTGCAAAAACCGGAAAAAGAATTTTTTATATTCAGGTTCTGGATCAAAGAAACAAGGTTTTGGGTGAAGATAAATTAATCGAGTTCGGAAATGATAAAGCTTTGGTTTATAGCTTTATTGTAGCTGTAGATTTTCAGGGAAAACCTGTCAATGTTTATGGGATTTTGAATTCTGATGATGGTCATTTTCCAAAAGGAACTTATTTTATCAACTTCTTCGACAAACAGGAGATTTTTGGAAGTACTTCGATTACGCTGGAATAACCGCTGTTTTTTAAGGGAAGTTTTAAATAGAAATTTCTAGTATAAGGAAATTGGATTTCCTAGATTTGTTCTATCAGAAATTTACTCTCATGAAACTTTACCCAATAGAATCCGGAAATTTTAAATTAGATGGAGGCGCTATGTTTGGCGTTGTTCCTAAAACAATCTGGAACAAAACCAATCCCGCAGACGCAAATAACTTAATTGATATTGCAGCACGCTGTTTACTTATTGAAGATCAAAATCGCCTGATTTTGATTGACACCGGAATGGGCGACAAACAATCAGAGAAATTTTTCGGTTATTATTCGCTTTGGGGTTCCCATTCTATTGATAAATCATTGACGAAATATGGTTTTCACCGAGATGATATTACGGATGTTTTTATGACGCATTTGCACTTTGACCATTGTGGAGGAAGTGTACAATGGAATGCTGACAAAACCGGATATGAACCTGCGTTTAAAAATGCTAAATATTGGACAAATGAAAATCATTGGGAATGGGCAACAAAACCAAATCCTCGTGAAAAAGCTTCTTTTTTATCAGAGAATATTTTACCGATGCAGGAAAGCGGGCAACTAAATTTTATAAAACGTCCTGAAGCTGATTTTGGTTTTTCTGAAGAAATGAATTTTGGAATTTACTACGTTGACGGTCATACCGAAAAACAAATGATTCCACATATTCAATATAAAGATAAAACAATTGTTTTTTGTGCCGATTTATTGGCTACAGCTGGGCACATTCCGCTGCCGTATGTTATGGGTTATGATACAAGACCTTTATTAACAATGCCTGAAAAGGCAAAACTACTGAATACCGCAGCTGACCAAAATTATTATTTATTCCTGGAGCACGATGCTCATAACCAAATTATAACAGTTGAACAGACTGAAAAAGGAGTTCGATTAAAAGAGGTATTAACTTGTGAAGATATTTTTTAATCTAGTTTCCATCCAAATGTGGTCTGAAAAACATAATCGTCTTTAGGGGCATTGTTTTTTGGCTTGTTATCATAGTTGTAAACAAACGAAAGTTTAATAAAGAAATCAAGAGGCAGATCATATTTGGTATCCAGATTAAAATCGGTACGCACCCTTTTATTTTCTGTTAAACTTGGGAACACAGTTACTTTTGATTGAATGCTAAAATCACCAAGATCATAGAGATTAAAATCGGTTCCTAAAAAAAGCTCCAAACTTTTATTAGCGTCGCTTACACCTGTATAGCGCTCATGATTGAAAGACAGTCCGGAGGCAACTCCCCAATATTTTTTGTTATCATGCAAAATATATTTTCCATAACCAGCTTTAGAAATAATACGTAAGGCAATATCCTGTTCTGTGTTAGATAAAGTGGTTACGGATAGCGGAATAAAATAATCCTTCGCCAAAAGGTGTACATAACTTAGATCAGTATCGATCCTCCGAATAGGATCGCTATCATCCTGAACCGATTGAATTTGTTTATAGGTTCCGGTGGCAAACCATCTTTTTGCAGTGTATCCGAGATTTGCATTTATCGTTAATTGCTGTAAGTTTTCGGCTTTTGTCAATTTTATTCCAACATCAAAACTGGCATCGAGCCGGTCCCAGAAACTATCATCAACAGGTTTTATATATACAATATCGGTTAGACTAACTTCGGTTTTAGTTTGGGTTTCGATATCTTTAATTTCACATTTATTGGGAGTCTTACTTTTTGAAATCGTTCCGTTTAATAAAGCGCCAGAGGACAATGTTATAATATGGGTTCTTGTTGAAGAAATGTTTTTAACATGTTTCCATTCCAGTTTAAAATCATCTTTACTGTAATCCGTTTCTATCTGCAGTATTCCTTTATTCATTGATTTTATTTCGCCTATTATAACATCATTGTTTTTCAGCACCAAAGTATCTGACTTTTGTGCGTAGATTGCAGAGAAGAATAAAATAAAAAACAAGCATATAATTTTATTCATAAACCGAATTTATTGTGTTGGTTATCAGCTGTAAAATTAAAGTTAGGAATAAAAATGCAATGTAAAACAGATTCAAAAAAAAATCCCATTTTCAATTTAATGAAAATGGGATTTTAGCTTTCAAGGATTATGATTATTCGACTATGATTTTCTTAGCCGATGCTGCATCTTCATTAATTAAATAAATGTAGTACACTCCTTTTGGCAATCCGGACAAATCGATTGTATTATTTGTACTGCCAGAATCAAGAGTAAATGTTTTTACCAATTGCCCGATTGTATTATAAACCGTTACTTTTTCTAAGGCGATATTGTTAATATTTACTTCGCCTTTTGTAGGGTTTGGATAAACAACCACTTTATCAAAAACAGATTCTTCTACACCTAAGGTACAAGTTGCGGAATACATAGTGTTTTCTTCCTTAATCTTAGACCAGTTTGCGTTTGAATATGCCGGATCGTCTACTTTAATACAGCTTAAAGTCTTGGTTCTTAAAAAACTAGTATATATCGCAACATCATCCTTTTTGTCAGTTTGTGATGGTAAAACGAAGTTTTTGTTATTTCCATTTTGAACATTAAGTGACGATAAAGGATTATTTTCAACAAAAATAAGTTCTAAAAGAGGGTTCTGCGAAAGATCAACACTAGTCAATTGATTGTTACCTAAATTTAGATATTTTAAAAGAGGATTCTGACTAAGATTAATTTCAGTAAGTTTATTGTCATTAATATATAGCCATACCAATTTTGGATTTGAAGCAACATTAATCTCAGAAATATTAGTATATATACAATTTAATTGATTTAAATTAGGGAGATTAGATACGTTTAAAGTTGTTAAGTTATTGCTGCCGCAATAAATGCTTTCTAATTCAGGATTTAACGAAAAATCAATACTAGTCAACAAGTTTCTGTCTGCGGTTACATAATGAAGTTTTTTGTTTTGAGATAAATCAATTTTTGAAACCTGATTCATACTGAATGTTAGATTAAATAATTCAGTGTTTGCAGAGATATCTAAACTTGTTAATTTGTTTTCATGAATAGAAAAAACCCTCAATAGTGCATTATGGCTAATATCAATAGTACTTATGCTATTATAATTACAATCTAAATAAATTAATGCTTTAAAGTTTTCTATTCCTGTCATATCAGAAATATTAGAACTAGAAACATCTAAGGAGGTTACTTCTTTAATACTTGAAGTTGCTACTTTTCCATTTTTTCCATCTTTGTCAATTTCTAATGCTATTAATTTATCTTCAAAATTAGAATCTGGAATTAAGGTATAATCTGTACAGTCAAGACTGTAGCTTGCTGAAGCATCTTTAAGTGCCATCCAATTTGTTGTCGAATAGTCAGCGTTATCAACCTGAATACAAACTAAGTTAGGATTATTAGTAAAGTTAGAAGTAAGCGCAAAATTGTTGTTGTTTCCGTTTTTTAAATTTAAACTTACTAATGTGTTTGTACTACAATTTACAACTGTTAATGTTGGATTCTGAGAAAGATCTAAAACTGACAAAACATTTCCGGAACAATCTAAAGTGCTTAAGCTTGTAAAACCTTTGATTCCTGTTAAGTCTTTGATAGCAGCTGAAGCCACATCTAATGAAGTAATTGTTGAAATACTACTATTTAAAACAGATCCATTTTTACCATCAGTATCGATATTTAATGCGATTAATTTATCTTCAAAAGCAGGATCCGGAATGGCCGTAATTTGCGAACAATCTACTGTAGAATAGGAAGCAGTTGCCTCTTTAAAATCAGCCCAATTTTCATTAGAGTAAAGGGCATTGTCGACTAAAATACAGGTTAGTAGTGGATTTTTTGTAAAATCAATGGCAACTTTAGATAATTGCATATTGCCGTTATTACCATTTCTTAAATTTACAGTGGTTAATAGTTTGTTCTCAGAACAAAGCAAAGATGCTACAGAAGTGTTAGAAACATCAAGGCTTGTTAGTTGATTTGCAGGACACCATAATGTCGATAATTTCTTATTGTTAGAAAGATCAATAGCTGTTAATTGATTATTACCACAAGCTAAGAGACTTAAATTAATATTTGTAGAAAGGTCAAGATTTGTTATTTCATTATAATAAAATGACAAGTATTCTAACGCTATATTGTTTGAAGTATCTAAGCTTTTTAGTTTGTTATAGCCTGCATTTAAATTAGTTAAAGCTAAATTTTGAGAAATATCAAGTGTCGTCAGTTGATTAGACATCACGCTCAAATTTGTCAACGAAACAAAATCCTGAATTCCTGTTAAATTAGTTATAGAAGCATTATACAGATCTAGATCAGTTATCGAAGAAATTTTTGAAGTCTGAACTTTACCATCTGGTGATCCTGAATCAATACCTAACGAGATTAATTTATTTTCAAAATTAACATCAGGAATTAAAGTATAATTAACACAAACTACATTATAGTTCGCGGCACTATCTTTATAAAAGATAGCTGTTCTTGTTGTTGCAAACGCGGCATCATCAACCTGAATACAGCTTAAAGTTGGATTTTTGGTTAACAAAGCACCTTGGAAATTGGTATTATTACCGTTTTTTAGGTTTAATGATATTAACGCATTTTCCATAACATTAATATAAACCAATTTAGTGTTTTTAGAAACATCTAGTTTCGCGATTTGATTTTTATTAGCCTGCAAAGTGGTAAGTTCAGTGTTTATCGCCAAATCTAAGGCAGTCAACTTGTTTCCATGACAATACAATTCAATTAACTTTGAATTTTGAGAAAGATTTAAAGAAGACAAGTTGTTGAACTGACAGTTTAAGTACTCAAGAGCAGTAAAACCTTCAATTCCTGTTAAGTCTGAAATCTCACTTAACTGTACATTTAAATCGGTAACCTTTGAAATAGATGACGTTAAAACTTTTCCGTTTTTACCATCAATATCAATTTTCAATTCGATTAATTTATCTTCAAAATTACTGTCCGGAATTAAAGTAAAAGCAGTACAATCTTCTGTAAAATAAGAAGTTTGATCTAGTTTTCCGTTCCAGTTATCATTAGAATATTGAGCATTATCAACCTGAATACAGCTTAAAGCAGGATTTTTAGTGAAGTTAACATTAAACCAATCCAAGTTGGTGTTGAAACCGTTTTTTAGATTTAAGCTGTTTAAAGCATTGTTCGAAAAATTAATTGTAACCAAAGCAGGATTTTTTGTAATGTCTAAACTGGTAATTGAATTATAAGAACAGTTTAAACTTGTCAGCAATGGCAATGTACCTGGATCAAGAGTCGTTAATTGATTTTCACTGCAGTTTAATACCGTTAGTTTTTTGTTTGCTGCAAGATCTAAAGCTGTCAGTACATTTGTAGAACAGTTTAATGATTGTAAAGATGCAAAGTCCTGAATTCCGGTTAAGTCTGAAATGGAACTGTTTGATAGGTCTAAAGTTGTAATTGATGCAATATCTTTGGTAATAACTTTGCCATTTTTTCCGTCTTTATCAATATTTAAAGCAATTAGTTTATCTTCAAAATTGGCATCAGGAATCAAAGTAAATGCAGGGCAGTCTGTATTGAATTCTGCAGAAGCATCTTTAATTGCCGACCAATTTGCATTAGAATAATTTACATCATCAACCTGAATACATTTTAAATCTGGGTTGTTTTTAAAATTAGTAAAAGCAAGATCTAAATTTGTATTAGCACCATTTTTTAAATTTAATGATACCAGCTTATTGTTCTCACAAGCCAGCTCAGTAATTTTAGGATTATTAGAAATATCTACGCTTGTCAATTGATTATCTAGGCAATCAAACATAATTAATGCTGCGTTTTTAGAAACATTTATAGCCTTCAATTGATTATCATGACACATAAAATATTCCAATAAAATGTTGTTAGAAACATCTAAAGAGGTAATTTTATTAGTATGACAATAAAAAGTAATAAGCGCTGTATTTTTCGACACATTTATAGCGGTAAGCTGATTGTTGCCACAGTTTAAGTAGTTTAAAGACTGATTGTTGTCTACGTCTAAAGAAGTAAGGATGTTTGACGAACAGGTAAGGTTTGTTAATGAAGTTAAAGCCGAAATATTTAAAGAGGTTAACTTGTTAGCATAACAGGACAAATCAGTTAATGCTGTATTTTTTGAAACGTTAAGAGTAGTTAACTGGTTTTTTGAGGCAGATAAACGTTGTAAGTTTATGTTAGCGGATAAATCTAAATTTGTTAAAAGATTTTCAGAAACTGATAACTGTGTTAAAGAAGTAAAATCCTGAATTCCCGTTAAGTCTGAAATAGCACTTTTAGAAACATCTAAAGAAGTTAATGAAGCAATATTTGCTGTAAGTACCTGCCCGTCTTCTGGCGCAGTGTCATAACCCAGAGCAATTAATTTTTTTTCAAAATTAATATCTGGTATTGCAGTGTATTGTTGGGCATAAATAGAAAAGTTTGCTAATATTAGCAACAAGAGTAGTTTTGCTTTCATAGATTAGTTTTTGAATTTTGGCAGATCAAAAAGGAAAATGGAAGTCATTTTTTTTCAGATCAACATTTGTTTTTTATTCTAAAGAATTGAAAAAAAAATCCCACTTCCAAACAAATGAAAAATGGGATTTTAGTTTATTTTAATTCAGAAGTTCAATTTTTAAAGGGTTTTAAATGTCCAAACCTGACCAACAGCTTCTCCTCCCTTGTTGTCTTTTACCACAACTCTCCAGAAATATTCTTTTACAGGTTCAAGTGTTACATCAACGGAAACGGAACTATTATTCTCCATTATTTTCGTTGTTGGTGGATTTGCAGTTCCAAAGTATACATCATAATTAAGTATGTCTGCTGTATCAACATCAGTGGCAGTCCATTTTAGAGTTGCTGTTATACCTGCAACAGTAGTATTTATAACTGGCTGTACTAAATTTGGTGCAAAAGGCAAATGATTGACAAAAGCATTCCCGGCAGTATAAAATTTAAATGTAGCAGAATAATCGCTAGATGCTTTTTTACTATCAGTTGCTTTTACTCTCCAATAATATGCGGTATTTTTCTCTAGCGTAAAAGAAGTATTGTTAGCTGCAATTTCGTCAACTGTATTAACAATTTGAGCAAAAGCATTGTCTTTTGCAACTTGTATTTGATACGTTACGGCATCTTTATTTTCATCGGCTGAAATTCCCCATTGAAATTCAACAACATTATTGGTACATAATTTATTGTCTACCGGACCAACTAAAGAGGGAACGCTTGGTGCAACATTTTTTTCTTCTGTTACCGGATCATCGCCGCCTCCACATGAAATTAGTGAGAATCCAAAAATTAATAGGTATATAAAATTCTTCATTTTTATTTTTTTATGATTTTAATATATTCTGGAGTTTCTAAATAGATTTTGGCTGCGTAAATACCTGAAGGCTGATTTTCAAGATTTAATTTTGCTGTTCCATTTTCGATCTTATAAGTATCATGAGATACTAACTGACCTCCAAAATTGTATAATTCTATTACTGCTTCATTTTTAGTTGTTGGAATTTCAATTTCAAAAACTCCCGAAGTAGGATTTGGATACACTGAAAGAATTGATCCTAGAATAGTTTGAGAATTGATCTTTTTCGAGTAAACTCCTTCACATGCTTTTGAAGTAGCAACTTCAATTAGCCCGCCTTCTTTAAGTTCTAAAGAAAAACTAGCATCAGATGTTTGAAATTGTTCAGTACCATCTACAAAAACAGTAAAAGGTGCAGTACCGGCAGTAATTTCAACATTTACTTTTTTAGAATTTGTACTTAAAGTTCCTGCTACAGGAGCTGCTTTCGCGATTGCAACATTAAAGGTTTGTTCGTAAACTTCACCAGGTACTGTTATAACAATAGTATATGTTCCAGGCGCTAAGCTGCCTATTTTTAGTACATTGCCTGTAAAAGTATACGCTTTGTTGTTTATCGTTGCTGCATAAGCTACAGCTGCTGTTGCAGTAATATTGATCTCCCCATTTTTTTCGTTAGCACAAGATTCGCTTTTTACTTCAATAGCAAAGTTTGTTGTAGGCAAACTAAAACCGCATTCAGTATTATAGCTGGCAATAGCATCTTTGTAATCAGCCCAGACAGTGTTGGCATATTCAACATCATCTACAGTAATACAAGATAAGGAAGGATTGCTTTTGAAACTATTGTATGTTTTGCCGTCCAGTACTTTATTGCCACCATTTTTCAGGTTTAATTTCATTAAATTATTATGGTCGCAAATAATTTGAAATAGTTTTGGGTTTTTTGAGAAGTCTAATGTAGTCAGTTTATTATAAGATAGATATACAAGTTCTAATTGTGCATTATTAGAAAAATCTAAATTTGTTAATTCATTAGACGGAAGTGATAGCCTTTTTAGATTTGGATGTTTTGTTATATCAACCGTTGTCAGGCTGTTATAACCAGCATTTAATATTTCTAAATCCGGATAGATTGAAATATCTAATGTTTTTAGAATGTTCATTTCGCAAACTAAGGTTTTCAGTAATTTGTTTTCAGGAAAACTAACGTTTGTCATCTTATTATTAGACACATTCAACGAGGTCAATTTTGTGTTTTTTGAGATATCAAGTCCAACAATTTTATTGTTAGTACTCACATCCAAATATTCTAAAGCAAGATTATGAGAAAGATCGATGCTGGTCAGTAAACCTTGCTGCACATTTCCAACATCTTCCGTATTTGATCCCGCGCAAGATAATTTTGTTAAGGCTATGTTGCTTGAGACATCTATGCTTGGCAGTCTGTTCATCGAACAGTTAAGTGTAGTCAATGCTAAATTTTTAGATACATCCAGAGTTGTTAAATTATTGCCGTAAAGAATTAATTCAGTTAAGGCTAAATTGTTAGAAACATCTATAGAAGACAAGTCATTTTGCGTACAGTCTAATTTTTTTAATGCTAAATTGTGAGAGACGTCAATGCTTGTTAAAACACCATTGCCGTTGTTTGGCAGGGTTAATTCTTCAAGTGCAGTAAAATCTTGAATTCCTGTCAGATCTGTAATTTTTAGATTGGTGTAGTAATCACTTAAATTTAAGCTTTTAAGGTCAGAAATTTTGCTCGTCATCACTTTGCCGTCTTCAATTCCGTCAATTCCTTTCTTAATCAATGATTTTTCAAAATTTAAGTCTGGAATAAGGGTGTATTTTGGGGCTGCACATTCAGTTTCAGAAAATAGGACAGAAGCATCTTTTTTTGCTGCCCAAGTCGCATTTGCGTACGCAACATCATCTACTAATATACAGTATAAGCTTGGATTAGCTATAAAAGATAAATCAGCAGTATTTAATAATGTGTTTTTTCCGTTTCTTAAATTTACTGATTCAAGGCGCAAATTGTTATTACATTGCAATGTAACTAAAGCTGTATTTTTAGATACATCCAAAGTAGTTAAGTCATTGTATTCTGTTTCTAGAAACTTTAAGTTTAAGTTGTTCGAAAGATCAAGAGCTTTAATCTTATTTGAAAAACAATGTAAATGGGTCAGTTTTGTGTTTGCAGTTACATCAAGACTTGTTATTTGATTCTGAAAACAAGTAAGAGCTGTCAATTCAAGATTTTTTGATGTATCTAAAGTGGTCAGTTTATTAGTAACGCAAGATAAAACTGATAGCTTACTGTTGCTCGACAAATCCAATGCTGAGATCTCATTCTGACTACATTCTAATATAGTCAAATTGATATTTTTTGTGACATTTAATGTTTGGAGCTTATTAGAATAACAGCTTAATTGATTTAGTGATACGTTATTAGAAACATCTAAGTCAGTGATTGCATTCCATCCTACATTTAGCTTAATTAAGGCAGTGTTTTTGCTTACATTAATGCCTGTTAATTTGTTTGAATTTAGAAATAGGGAAGTTAATGAAACGAAATCCTCTATTCCTGTAACGTCTGTTATAGCACTGTTTGCTAAATCTAATGTCGTTAATTTATTAATAGAATTAGTTGCTACCTGGCCATCAACAGTGCCAGAATCAATTCCTAAGCTGATTAATTTTTTTTCAAAATTTTGGTCCGGAATTTTTGTGTATTGAGTAGGTGCTTCATTAATATCTACCACAGAAATATTGTCAACTAAAATTTCAGAATCTAAGCTTCCGTAAGTATAAACATCTACTTCGATATTTTCGTTAACAGTAGAAGTATATTCAAATTCAACTTTTCTCCATTCAGTTGTAGAAAAAGTAACATCCGATTTTTTGATTATTTCTTCTTTAAAAGTACCTGGTTTATGATAGATACTAAAATCAAGAGAAGTAAACGTTCCGGAAAGAGCTCTATGATATAAAGTTATACGATACGTTTTATTTGCCTGTACAGCAAAATATTCACTATTAATAAAATTAAAAGTGCCGCTGACAATCTGCATGTTAACACTTGAACTTCCGTTTTGAGCCGTTGAACTCTGAGAAGCCCATCCGCTCATAAAACGATACCAATTAGCCGGCTGAGATGATGACGTCCAGGTTTCAAAATTACCATTAGGCACCAAATTGGTTTGGGCCATTGTAGTTAAAGAAAGCAGTAATAAAAAAAGTAGTTTTGTTTTCATAGAATAAGTTTATGATTCGGTCGCGCAAGTCTACAAATTTTAAATTGTTTTTCCTTACGGGAAGACGTAAAGGAGCTATTTTTTATCAATAATTTAATTTTGAGGAAGAGATAATAAAAAAGGGGATTAGTAATATTTCGTAAGAAATAGTTTAAGTCTTTGCAGTAAAGGACTTTGTTGTTGTTTTACCTTTTCTTAAATCATAACTAAAAAATCATAAGACAGTGTTAATCGTTAGTATTATGTAACAAAAAATCATAATTTAGGCCCATATTTTAACTTTTATTATAATTACATACATGAGTCATATAAAACCAAATAGTTTATCTGCTTTTGCATTACTTGTTTTAGCAGGTTGTAGTGTAACGCTACAAGCACAAAATTCAACTCCAAAAACAGCGATTACTGCTCCTTTAGCTATTGTAAAAAAAGCTCCGGTTACTGAAAATGAATTAAAAAGATGGAGCCATCTTGATTTGGCAAAAGATACCATTGCGGGAATGAGTGTGGATAAGGCTTATGCCGAATTATTACAAGGAAAGACGGGTGTTAAAGTAATTGTTGGTATTGTAGATTCAGGTGTTGATATAGAACATGAAGACCTAAAAGGAATGATTTGGACCAATCCTAAAGAAATACCAGGAAACGGAATCGATGACGATAAAAACGGTTTTATTGATGATGTTCACGGTTGGAATTTCCTTGGTAACGCAGTTCATGAAAATCTTGAAATGACACGTGTTGTTAAAAAGGGAGATGATGGTTCTGCACAATATAAAAATGCTTTGGCTCAGTATAATGAGAAATACGAGAAAGCATTAAAAGATAAACAACAAGTAGACTTTTTATTGGAGGTTCACAATACTATTAAAAAGGAATTAAATAAAACGACTTATAAACTTGAAGATTTAAGTACAATCACTTCAACCGATTCAAAAGTTGCTCAAAGTAAAGATATAATGACTCAAATTTTTACAAATGCAGGTCCGACTTTTGATCCTGAAGCAGAATTAGAAGAGTATAGAAAACAAGTCTATGATCAGTTGGATTACAGCTTAAACAAAGAATTTGACGGAAGAAAAATTGTAGGCGATAATCCGGAAGATATTAAAAACGATCATTACGGAAACAATGTTGTCTTTGGCCCGGATAAAGAAGAAGCACTTCACGGAACGCACGTTGCCGGAATTATTGCTCAAGTTCGTGGTAATAATTTAGGAGGAGACGGAATCACTAATAACGTTGAAATTTTAACGGTAAGAGCCGTGCCAGATGGAGACGAATATGATAAAGATATTGCATTGGCAATTCGTTATGCAGTAGATAATGGAGCAAAAGTAATTAACGGAAGTTTCGGAAAAAGTTTTTCTCCACACAAACAATGGGTGTATGACGCTTTAAAATATGCAAAGAAAAAAGATGTTTTAATTGTTCATGCGGCTGGAAATGACGGATACAATATTGACGAAACAAAAAACATTAATTATCCAAATGATTCTGAAGACAACCTAAAAGAGTTTACAGATAACGTGATTACAATTGGTGCAATTAATAAAGCATATGGAGAAACTGTTATAGCTCCATTTTCAAACTTCGGAAAAATCAATGTAGATGTTTTTGCTCCGGGTGAAGAAATTTACGCAACGGTTCCAAACAATAAATACAAATATTTGCAGGGAACATCAATGGCGGCTCCAAATGCTGCCGGAGTTGCTGCCTTAATTCGTTCTTACTATCCAAAATTGAAAGCTTCTCAGGTAAAACAAATTTTGATGGATTCTGGAGTTGCACTTCCTTCAAAAGTAGTTTTAGGAGAAAATCCTAATCCAAATGAAGCACCAGTGGCTGTTTCATCAGTTGAATCATCAAAAACAGCTAAAATGGTGAATGCTTATAATGCATTGCTAATGGCTGAAAAAATGTCGAAGAAATAAAAATATAAAATACTAATCACGATGGAAGAGTGGCAACTCTTCCATTTTTATTAAAACAATGATGCGAAAAATTATACTATTATCCTTTCTGAGCTTTGGTTTAAACGCTGCATTTGCACAAAATGCTCCCTATTGGCAACAACATGCCGATTACAAAATGGAGGTATCCATGGATGTCAAAAACTACCTGTACAAAGGGAAACAAGAATTGGTTTATACCAATAATTCTCCTGATACTCTAAGAAAAGTATTTTATCACTTATACCCAAATGCTTTCCAGCCAGGAAGCGAAATGGATGCGCGTCTGCATTCTATTAAAGATCCGGATGGCAGAATGGTAACTAAAGTAAAAGGTGCCGATGGAAAAGAAGTAAAACAAAGTAGAATTGAAACTTTGAAACCAAATGAAATTGGATTTTTAAAAATCACAAATTTCAAACAAGATGGTGTAACGGCTCAAACCAGAACTTCGGGAACTATTCTTGAAGTGACCTTGGCTAAACCAATTTTGCCAAATTCTAAAACAACTTTCACTTTAGATTTTGACGGTCAGGTTCCGGTTCAGATTCGTCGTTCTGGACGAAATAATACTGAAGGAGTTGCCCTTTCAATGTCACAATGGTATCCAAAATTAGCCGAATTTGATTTCGAAGGATGGCACGCAGATCCTTACATTGCAAGAGAATTTCACGGTGTTTGGGGGAATTTTGATGTGAAAATTACAATTGATGAAGACTATACAATTGGCGGTTCAGGATATTTGCAGGATAAAAACCAAATTGGTCACGGGTATCAGGATGCTGGTGTAACAGTTGTTTATCCAAAAAAAGCAAAAACATTAACATGGCATTTTATTGCACCAAATGTTCACGATTTTACATGGGCTGCTGATAAAGCATATACGCATGATGTCGTAAAAGGACCAAACGATGTTGATTTACATTTCTTCTACAAAAATGATCCAAAAACAACTGAAAACTGGAAACAATTAGAACCTTTAATGGTAAAAGTAATGGATTATTACAACCATAAAGTTGGACCATATCCATACAAACAATATTCATTTATTCAGGGTGGAGATGGTGGAATGGAGTACGCAATGTGTACTTTGATGTTAGGAAGCGGAAAACTGGAAGGAATTTTAGGTACGGCAACACACGAATTAGGACACTCTTGGTTCCAACATATTCTGGCTTCAAATGAGTCAAAACACCCATGGATGGATGAAGGTTTTACAACTTACATTGAAGACAGTGCTTTGAATGAATTGAAAGGAGATAAAAAAGAAGAAAACCCATTTAAAGGAGCTTATGGAGCTTACTATCAGTTAGTAAATTCTGGAAAAGAACAACCACAAACTACTCATGGTGATCGTTACGACGAAAACAGACCTTACAGTATTTCCTCTTATGTAAAAGGATGTATCTTTTTATCACAATTGGGTTATGTTATCGGACAAGAGAATTTAGATGCAACTTTAAAAAGATATTTTAATGATTTTAAATTCAAACATCCAACGCCAAATGACATCAAAAGATCTGCTGAGAGAGTTTCTGGAGCTGAATTGGATTGGTATTTAATTGATTGGGCTGAAACGGCAAATACAATTGATTACGGAATTAAAGACGTAGCTGACAACGCAGGGAAAGCAACTGTAACGTTAGAAAGAATTGGAAGAATGCCAATGCCTATCGACTTAAAAGTTGAATATACTGACGGAACTTCTGAGACTTTCTATATTCCTTTAAGAATGATGAATTTCATTAAACCAAACCCAAATCCAAACGTAAAAAGAACTGTTTTGGAGGATTGGGCATGGGCACAGTCAAACTACAGTTTTATAATCGACAAGAACAAAACTGTAATCAAAAAGATCACAATTGATCCAAGCGGATTAATGGCTGATATAAAACCTGCAAACAATGTTTTTGAAGTGAAATAAGAGAAATATCCTTTATACAAAAAGCCCTTAAAATTATTTTTTAAGGGCTTTTTCTTTTTTCAAATTTTATCTAAAATATAGAATTATACCGTTTTCATTTCAGTAACTGTCTGAGGTTGTGTTTTCTTAAAAGGAAAAAACTTTAGGTAACTTGCAGATCTCCAAAGCCATTCGATTGGTCCGTAATTGTATTTAGAAAGCCACCATTTGCTAATGAATAATTGGATGATAAAGACAACAACAGCCAGCGAGAAGTAAAACCAATACGGCATTGTATCGGCTATTCCTAAACCAATTCCTGAGAAAATAAAAGCTGCCAGAATATTTTGAGTAATATAATTAGTTAAGGTCATTTTACCACCAGCACTAAAATAACTGAAAATCGTTTTTAGTTTTCCGTTGGTATAAAGCAGGCAAATTCCGGTTGCAATAAAAATCATTGTACTCAAAACTAACCAGTACAATGGATGAAAAAATTTAAGAGGAGCAAGCTTATAGAAAATCATTAAATTGAAACCAACACCAATAAAAATAGCCGTACCTAAACTAATCCAAAGTGTCTTTTCTAGTAACTTTTTCTGTTCGTTTAAACGGTTAAAGAAATCAAGTTTTTGAAGCAGAAACCCAAAAAGCATACACGCAAACATTACAATATGTGCCGTAATAGCGTAACCCGGAATAATGATTTGTTCATAAAAAGAAGCCAGTAAATTGAACTTAAAAAAGTCCAGCCAGTTCCCGGAATGATACAATTTTAAATATTCCGGATTTGTGGTAATTTCAGGATGTTCGACGGTAAAGCCATTCACAAATGCCATAATAAAAGGAGTCGTAACAACAAGAACGGCACAAATAATGCTTAATGTTTTTGCTGAACTCTTATAAAATAAAAGCATTACAAGTCCTAAAAAGGCATAGTCTTTTAGAATGTCACCAAGCCAAAAAGACGAATTTATAAAGGCCAAGATGAAAAGCAAGATCATTCGCCAGGCAAAAAAAGTAACGGGATTTTTTCCTTTCGCTGCTACGTTATTAATTAAAATGGCAAAACCATAGCCAAATAAGAGCGTTAAAAGAGTCCAGGATTTTGCTGCGAAGAAATAACGGTTAAAATAGAATAGTATATCTGATACAAGACTATTGTTGATTTTGTGTTCTACACCAATGTGTAAAAAATCAGAATAATTGCCAATGGCAACGCCCAAAATGGCCCAGCCGCGAAGAATGTCGACAATAGCAGTTCGTTTGCTTTGTTCGACAGGATGATAAGAATTTGTCATTTGATTAACATTTTGTTTGTGATTGATTGATGATTTTAGATAAAATTTGAAATTATTTTAACGCAACCAAAAGTAAGAAAATTATATAACCAATAACTTTTGTCTAAAAATATATTCCAAAAAGAAAAGCGTGTTATTTTAAAAGAAGTACTTTTAAAATAACACGCTTTAAATTATTTAGGTATTTGAGTTTAACTCAAATGTTCCAGCATATCTTTAGTCATAGTTTCAAGATCAAAAGTATGTTTCCAGTCCCAATCTTTTCTAGCCTCAGCATCATCGATACTTGCCGGCCAGCTGTCTGCAATTTTTTGACGGAAATCTGGATTATAAGTAATCTCAAATTCCGGAATATGTTTTTTGATTTCAGCAGCAATTTCAGTTGGTGTAAAACTCATTGCAGCCAAATTGTATGAAGAATGTATTTTGATTTTTTCAGCTGGTGCTTTCATAATGTTGATGGTTGCATCAATTGCGTCATCCATATACATCATTGGCATTTTGGTTTCAGATGATAGAAAACATTCGTATTTTTTATCGGCTATAGCCTTATAGAAAATATCAACAGCATAATCTGTAGTTCCACCGCCCGGAGGGGTAGACCAGCTAATTAAACCAGGATAACGGATGCTTCTAACATCAACACCATAAATATTATGGTAGTATTCGCACCATCTTTCACCTGCTTGTTTACTAATTCCGTAAACTGTCGAAGGTTCCATAACCGTGTATTGCGGAGTGTTTTCTTTTGGAGTAGTTGGCCCAAAAACCGCAATACTTGATGGCCAGAAGATCTTTTTTATTTTTTTCGCTTTCGCTAAATTTAAAACGTGAAATAAGGAATTCATATTCAAATCCCAGGCAAATGCAGGATTTTTTTCGGCAGTAGCCGATAAAAGTGCTGCCATCAAATAAATATCAGTAATTTGATGTACTTCTACAAGATGCTCAATTTGGTTAAAATCTAAAGCATTGACCACTTCAAAAGGTCCTGAATTAACAACATCAGTATTTAATTTTCGGATATCAGAAGCAATTACATTTTCTGTTCCGTATAACTTACGTAATTTCTGGGTTAATTCTGTCCCAATTTGACCGCAAGCGCCAATAATCAAGATTTTTGGATTCATTTTTTGTAGTTTTTTTAGTTAAGCAAATATAACGTTTTCGCAATTACGCAAGCTTTTTAGAATCATAAATTATAGATTCAATAATGAAAAAGTTTGTTTGTTGGATAATTCTCTTTTCCAAGGGTGTGCCTTTGTGCCGGTAAGGATGTGTCTGTGTGCCTTTAAAAAGTCTTTGTTAAAAATCATTTTTATTGAGGATAAAAGGTGAAAAGAACCCTTTTAAATGATTATGGAGAGCCCTATCGGAAGTGACAAAAAAATAACCTTGTTTTATAGATTCTTTAGCAAAAAACAGAATTCGTAATTGTAAATTTACTTTGTAACTTTGTAGCTTAATGTTTTACCAAATGAAATATAAAATATCTCTTTTTTTGCTTTTGATTTTTGTGTTGAATTCATGTCAAAATGAAAATGAAAAACGCCTTGCTGAAAATCTAAAAGTGGCAAAAAAGAACGAAAAAATATTTAACAATATTAATAAGGCCTGGGTTTTTATTGATGAACCAATCAATGAAGTTTCAGAAAAAAATGTAAACTCCTGGAACGAATGGCGTGAGTTTTTAAAAGAACTTGGTGAAAAACCTAGAAAAACAATCGGTGCATTTCAGAAAAAGTCTACTGCTATTTCAAAAAAAGCAATGGCGCTGAACAATAATATTCCAGCAGAATTTAATCTACCTCAAATAAAAAGCCGAATTTCTATTTTGATTACCAAAGTCAAAATGCTGGATTTATTTATTCACCTCAGTACAATTCCAGATGAGAAAGTAACTTTTTTGATTGGAGAAATCAACAAAGAATTGGTTTCTTTAGAAAGACAAATGGATAAAATTGTTGAGAAAGCTAAAATTCCGAAAGAAGAAGGAGAAGAAGATTTCTTAAGAATGTTAGATACAACACGCGCAATTCCAAATTCAGGACCTGTGCCGCCAATACAAAATACGCCTAAAGTTGAGTAAAAACGCCCTATATACTACCTACGATAATCTGCCAAAAGCAGAGCAGATTGCAACAAATTTACTGGAAGGAAATCAAGTAAAAATGCATCTTAGCGGTTTGTTGGGATCTGCAGTTTCATTTATAATTCGTGCTGTTTTCAAAAAAACCGAATTGCCTTTTTTAATTATTTTAGACAATAAAGAAGAAGCCGCTTATTATTTGAACGACCTTGAACAAATGATCGGTGAGCAGGATGTATTGTTTTATCCGGCTTCATTTCGTCGTCCGTATCAGGTTGATGAAACTGATAATGCTAATGTTTTGCTTCGAGCTGAGGTTTTAAACCGAATAAATTCGAGAAAAAAACCAGCCATAATTGTTACCTATCCGGAAGCTCTTTTTGAGAAAGTAGTAACGCGTCAGCAATTAGATAAAAATACTTTAAAAGTCGCTTTGAACGATAAAATTTCGATCGATTTTATCAACGAAGTTTTGTTCGAATATGAATTCAAAAGAGTTGATTTTATTACAGAACCGGGAGAATTCTCCGTTCGTGGAGGAATCGTCGATGTATTCTCTTTTTCGAATGATCATCCGTACCGAATTGAATTCTTCGGAAACGAAGTTGACAGCATCAGAAGTTTTGATGTAGAGACACAATTGTCTGTAGAAACGCATAAAAAAATCACGATTATCCCGAATGTCGAAAACAAGATTTTTCAGGAAAACCGTGAAAGTTTCTTAGATTATATTGCAGAGAAAACCGTTCTTTTCATTCAAAACACCGACGGACTTTTTAGTCAGTTAGACAAACAATTCGCAAGGGCCGAAGAAGCTTTTGAGAAACTTTCAGGAGAAATAAAACACGCCACTCCAGAACAATTATTCTTAAATCAGAGTTCGTTTATCAAACGTGCCTTGGATTTTTCGATAGTAGAACTGGCTTCAAAACCCATTTTCAAAATTACCAAAAAGGTTGAATTTCATTTTCAGCCACAGCCTTCTTTCAACAAACAGTTTGATTTGCTGTTGAATAATTTGAGCGAAAATCATTTTAACGGATATAAAAATTATCTGTTTTGTTCAAATGAAACGCAGGCAAAACGTTTTCACGATATCTTCGAATCTTTGGATGAAGCGAATTCAGAGAATATCCGCAAGCAGTATCATACTATTGTATTGCCTTTGTACCAAGGTTTTATTGACGAAGAAAATCAAATAACGGCTTATACCGATCACCAGATTTTTGAGCGTTATCACAAATTCAACATCAAAAACGGTTATTCTAAAAAGCAGAATATTACGCTAAAAGAATTAACTGCACTTTCTGTTGGCGATTACGTAACGCACATCGATCACGGAATCGGAAAATTTGGCGGTTTGCAGAAAATTCAGGTGGAAGGCAAAACGCAGGAAGCCATTAAATTGGTTTATGCCGATAATGATATTGTGTATGTGAGCATTCATTCGCTTCATAAAATCTCAAAATACAACGGAAAAGACGGAACGCCTCCGAAAATCTATAAATTAGGATCGAACGCCTGGAAAGTTTTAAAACAAAAAACCAAAGCGCGTGTCAAGCATATTGCGTTCAATTTAATTCAGTTGTATGCAAAACGTCGTTTAGAAAAAGGTTTTCAGTTTGCACCGGACAGTTATTTACAAAACGAATTAGAGAGTTCGTTTATCTATGAAGATACGCCGGATCAAACCAAATCAACACAAGAAGTAAAAGCCGACATGGAAAGCGATCGCCCAATGGATCGTTTGGTTTGTGGTGACGTTGGTTTCGGTAAAACTGAGGTAGCGATTCGTGCTGCTTTTAAAGCGGTTGATAACAGCAAACAAGTTGCTGTTTTAGTCCCGACGACTATTTTGGCTTATCAGCATTATAGAACTTTTACTGAGAGACTAAAAGATATGCCGGTTTCAATTGGTTACTTAAACCGATTCAGAACCGCAAAACAAAAAACACAAACCTTAAAAGATTTAGCCGAAGGAAAACTAGATATCGTCATCGGAACGCATCAATTAGTAAACAAAAATGTGGTTTTTAAAGATCTTGGTTTATTGATTGTCGATGAAGAACAAAAGTTTGGTGTAAATGTAAAAGATAAATTAAAAACCATTGCTGCAAATGTCGATACCTTGACATTAACCGCAACGCCAATTCCGAGAACGCTTCAGTTTTCGTTAATGGCCGCGCGAGATTTATCTGTAATTACCACACCTCCGCCAAATCGTTATCCAATTGAAACGAATGTGGTTGGTTTTAATGAAGAAATAATTCGTGATGCGATTTCATATGAAATTCAGCGAAACGGACAAGTTTTCTTCATCAATAACCGAATCGAAAATATAAAAGAAGTGGCCGGAATGATTCAGCGTTTGGTACCAAATGCCAGAGTCGGAATTGGTCACGGACAAATGGAAGGCGCCAAACTCGAAGAATTGATGTTAGGCTTCATGAACGGTGATTTTGATGTTTTGGTGGCAACCACAATCATCGAAAGCGGTTTGGATGTACCCAATGCCAACACGATTTTCATCAACAACGCCAATAATTTCGGATTGTCAGATCTGCATCAAATGCGTGGGCGAGTAGGGCGAAGCAACAAAAAAGCGTTTTGTTATTTCATCTGTCCGCCGTATTCTTCTATGACCGAAGATGCCAGAAAACGTATTCAGGCCTTAGAGCAATTCAGTGAACTCGGAAGCGGTTTCAACATTGCCATGAAAGATCTTGAAATTCGTGGTGCCGGAGATTTATTAGGTGGCGAGCAAAGCGGTTTCATCAACGAAATTGGTTTTGATACGTACCAAAAAATCATGAACGAAGCTATCGAAGAATTGAAAGAAAACGAATTCAAAGATTTATATCCGGAAGAGAACGATATTGAAACGAAAGAATACGTAAAAGATCTACAAATTGATACCGATTTTGAGTTGTTATTTTCTGATGAATACATCAATAATGTTACAGAACGTCTGAGTTTATACAACGAGTTGGGTTCTGTAAAAAATGAAGCCGAGTTGGTTATATTCCAAAACAAATTAATTGACCGTTTCGGGCCAATGCCTCCACGCGCCAATGCCTTGATGAATAGTATTCGCATCAAATGGATTGCAACCAACATTGGAATCGAAAAATTGGTAATGAAAAAAGGCAAAATGATTGGTTATTTTGTCTCAGATCAACAGTCTGATTATTATCAGTCGTCAAAATTTAGAAAGGTTTTACAATTTGTACAAAAACACAGTTCACTTTGTCAAATGAAAGAAAAACAAACCCCTAATGGTTTACGACTTTTATTGACTTTTGATAATGTAAAATCGACCAAAAGAGCATTGGAATTGATGGAATTATTAGGGGAGTAATTTTTTTGTTCTTTAGAAGCAGAAAAATCAAGTTTCAAAAGACTACCAGTCCCGCTATCCCTTTCAATCTTTTGTGCTGAACCCCAGCACAAAAGGATTTCCAGTCCTATCGGGGCTAGATTAGACGTTTTGTAATTCTATTACCGTTTAAAAAAAAGGCGTATGAAAAATATTTCATACGCCTTTTTTTTGACATAACTAAATTTACTCAATTTTGAGATAATGTAAACCTTTATTTCCTGAAACAATAATTTTTGTTTTAGAGAAAGAGATATCATTAACAACTGAACCTGCAGGTAACTCCAGTTCTAATTCCCAAGAGGTACCGGAATTTTTTGTAACAAATAATTTATCACCTGAGTGAATATACCATTCTGTCTCTGTTCTCAGAAAAAAAGCTTTTACATCAGTTTTTATAACCTCCCATGTTTGAAGCATATCTGTAGATGCATATAATGTTTTATCTTCTTTATTCAGTCCAAATATTTTATTGATATTTGCAAACTTATAACTCGCGGAAGATATTTTTGAGTTGGCTTGTTTGGAAATAGAGTCTTTTACAACCCAATCATTATAACCTGTTTCAGATTGCAGAACCACGTTTTTTAAATCATACAGGCCATTTTTAAGAGTATAAAGCAATCCAACTTGATAAAATTTATTGTCAGATACCGATTTTCCAAAAGCTGAAATGGCCAATCTGGTTGCTACACTTCCGCCATTACTAACAATTGTGGCCCAAGAAGGAGGGTCGCTTTTAATAGTTGTTGCTCCTTTATCTGCTGTGTAAATCTGACCGCTAATCATTGTTGTAAGAATACAAATGTTATTATCAAGATAACCAACTTTTACACCATTAATAGCTGGACTAAAATACCTGTCGACATCAATTCTTTTTTGTGTTTCAAAACCATTATCAGTAAAAAAACCAGCGTTAGTATTTGTTAAAGCGCCCGTTTTTTCATCAATCATTTTAAAATCGCCATAACTCCCTAACTGATTTATGTAAACTGGTTCATAACCGGTAGATTTTCCCTCTATTTTTTTCGGAGCCCCCCAAAAACTATTATCAGATGTGTCATTATCTACAAAAGAAAATATAGTTTTACTATTGTCAAGAACACAAGATGACTGGATGTCTAAATTTCCCAGAGCGGTTAATTTACTCCAGCCTTTTGTCATGATAAAAAAGCTGATAATATTACTGCTTACTTTTTCTATCTGTAATTTTAAAGTGTTCGACCCTCCTTTTAATACATCAGTAATGGGTAGTATAATTTTAGTATTTGAAATCTCTTTTGGAGTTATTTCGATTTCATTTATAAAAACTTTGGTTGGGTAATCTTTGTTAACAAAATTAGTTCCTGTGATTTCCAGGTTTTCTCCAGTAACAAGAAGCTCAGGAGAAATAGCTGAAATTGTAATTGGTGATGGAACTGTTATTACTGGCGGCGTATTATTATTGCCAGATTCATCGCTTGAACATGAAACAATCAGTCCCCCAACTAAGAAAGTCGTTATCAGAAGTAATTTTTTTGTCATTATTTTTTGGATTAGTTTTCTGACGTAAATAACTGTATTTAGGAATTTAAATCAAAATTTTTATCAGAATAATATTAAAGATTTAAAAATAAAAAATGCCGGATGAAATTTTCATCCGGCATTTACTTTTTCAATTAAAATCTATTATTTGACAATCAGTTTCTTCGTCACATTAAATTCATTCGAATTAATATTTACGATATAAATTCCAGAAGCTAAATGATGATTAATTTGCCCTGAAGTTGAAAGTCTGTCTGTTAAAACCGTTCTTCCATTCATGTCTGAAACCGTGATCAAAGCCACATCTCCAGTTTGTAATTCAGGCATTAATACATGAAATTCACTGTCAGTTGCCGGATTCGGATAAATTCCGATTACAGCTTCAGTCGCTGAAACATCATCAATTTTTAAAACCGATTTTCCTGTTCCAACTGTTGTTGGTTCCAATTGCCATTGTGCACTGTACCAACCATCCTGAGAATTTCCGTATTGTGCAGAACCCGTTTGGTTTTCAACATGAATAATGTTTCCAGACTGCCATCTGTTTCTCAATCTTGTCCATGTTCCATCAATATAATCGCTTGACCATTGGGCACTCCAAAAAGTGGTATCCGTAATATTACATTGAACACTGCCCGTTTGTCCTTCGATATTGATTAATTCACCTGTTGCTACATTTTTCAGTACAAAATAAGTGGCATCAATTGCGATTTTTTGCCATTTGTAACTGTTGCCTGAAATAGTAGTGCCGTAACCAACATTCGCACCGGCATCAGATAAATAAGCGCCAGTCCATCTGTTTTTAATAGTGTAATAATTTCCTGTTGCAGTTGAAACTGTTAAAGCGCAAGTACTTGTTTTACTTCCGTCAACAGTTGTAACTGTAATTGTTGAAGTTCCATTAGCTACAGCTGTAATTAAGCCTGAAGCATTTACTGTTGCTACAGCTGTATTGCTTGAACTGTATGTAACGTTTTTGTTTGTTGCATTAGCGGGAAGAATTGTTGGTGTCAATTGTTGCGTTCCGCCAACAGCCAATGAAGCAGAAGTTGGACTCAAACTTACACTTGTTACCGCAACATTTGTTGCGTTCACCGTTACCACACAAGTCGCTGTTTTTGCTCCATCCTGAGTGGTTACAGTAATAGTTGCAGAACCTGCTGCAATTGCAGTTATTAATCCGGTTGCGTTTACAGTTGCTATAGCCGTATTGCCTGAACTATAGGTAACCGTTTTGTTCGTTGCTGTTGCAGGCGCAACTGTTGGCGTTAGTTGTTGTGTTGCACCAACCAATAAAGTGGCTGTCGTTGGCGATAATGTAACTCCCGTCACCGCAACAACAGTTCCCGGATTCGAATCGTACCAGGTATTGTTCATGTACCAGCCTGTTTTGTTTCGGCTTAAATCAGCAGTTTGGTTGGTTCCGTCATTGAAAATTAAATTCGTTGAAGTTACATTGGTGAACGTATAACTGTACCATCCATTTCCGGCATCGGTCATATTAACTCCCGGCCAGGTTGCATTTGCTAAAACTCCTGTAGGCAACGCACTCCAGTAATAAATTTTGATTCCAGTTCCCCAATTGGATGGTTTATAGAAATAAACCGTGAAATTACTATTTGGATTTACTGTAATTGTAGCAATTGCGGTTTTATTTCCGTCTTGCGTTGTAGTGGTAACATTTGCTGTTCCTGCCGAAATTGCTGTTACAAGTCCGCTAGAATTTACAGTTGCAATAGCCGTGTTACTTGAGCTATAAGTTATGTTTTTATTAGTGGCATTTGCTGGTAAAACGGTTGCCGTAAGTTGTTGTGTATTTCCTGCATATAAACTTGCAGTAGTTGGTGTAACACTTACAGAAGCCACTGGAATTGCTGCAACAGTAACTGCCGAAGTTGCTGTTTTGTTGCCATCAACAGTTGTAGCTGTGATTGTAGTTGTTCCTGCTGCTACAGCGGTTACTAACCCGTAAGCGCTAACGGTTGCGACAGAAGTATTGCTTGACGTCCAGTTTATATTTTGATTTGTTGCATTCGCCGGAGCGATCGTTGCACTTAATTGTTGCGTAGAACCTAAACCAACAGTTACTGTCGATGGACTAACAGAAACGCCTGTCACTGCAACAACCGGCGTATTGGTATTCGTTAAAACCAAATATTCATAAGCCGCAAAGGATCTTGTAGCACCCGCTGTTAAAGTTACAGAAGCATTATTGTTGTATGGATTTACATAAGTTCCCGCCAAAGAAGCGGGAATAACATATGATTTAGAAGCGTTTCGTAGATTCGACATTACGATTACTTTTTCAGTACCTAATGTTTTGGTAAAAATACTGATATCATCATTGGCATACATCGTTAAATCACCACGTCGAATGGCAGCACTCGAAGTTCTGAAATTTAAAATCTTAGCAAAATCGGCAGCGGCAGTTGGATTTTGAGACCAGTTGAATTTAAAACTTTGCCAAGGCCAGTCTGTTTTTGGTTCGTAGTCAATTTCCTGTCCGCTCATTAAAAAAGGAACACCTTTCATATAAGCTGAAACTAAGAAATTAGCAACAATTCCGTTGTGATTGTTGAAGATTACAAACGGTCTTTGAACTCCATTATCATTTGTGTAGGTATCATGATTTCCAGTATAACGAACGGCTTGATTAGAACCCGTTGCATTGGCATATTCATAATCATTGATCGTTTGCAAACGTGTAGAAACCGGACCACCGGCAGCCACATCTTTTAAGGCATTCCAAAACCATCTGTCACCAAAATTCATGTCAAAACCTGCAGTGAAATTGGCTTGTCTGTCTCCTTCGGCTAACATTAATAATTTATGAGAAGAAATTCCACGTATGTTTCCGATAACTTCTGACCAGAAATCTAATGGAGGATTATTCGCATAATCGCAACGGTATCCGTCAACGTTTGCCGCTAAAATCCAATAACGCATAGCGTCTTTTATCGCATTTCTTGTAGCTGAACTATTAAGATCAAGAGCTGCAATATCGGAGAAGTTTCCTAATTGCTGAATGGTTGTACCGCTTCTCAAATAATACTCAGGATGCGTGGTTGTCCAGGCATTGTCCCAAGAAGTTCCGTTGATGGCGATATCTAAAATAACAGCCATTCCGCGGCTGTGGGCACCATCAACTAAAGTTCTTAAATCGCTCAAAGAGCCGTATTCTGATCCAACAGCTTTAAAATCTTTAATACAATAAGGAGAAGGCGAGCTTCGAGAGTCAGTACCGTGTGGGTAAATGGGCATTAAATAAATGACATTGGTACCGAGTGCTTTTATATTATCTAAACGGGCGGTTACTCCGACTAAATTTCCGTTGGCACTAAACGGACGAATATGTACCTGATACATGTTTACATCTCGCGTATCGGGAACGCCGGCAAATGGCGTACCGTACTGAGGCGGATCTTGTGCATAAACGGAACTTGCAAATAATATCAGAAAACAAATCAATGTTTTCGTGAAATGAAATAATCTAGTGGTAATTTTGATTTTCATAATTTCGGTTTTTTGCATGCTTGTCAGCATCTTTAACTAAAATTCATTCTCACTCGCATTGGTTTTTAAATTCGACAAACATTTTGTGGTTAATAGTTTTCAAGTTTTTTGTTTTTAATATGCCCAAAAATGGACAATAGTTTTTTTTCGCCACGAATTCACGAATTTTTTTTAATCTTATATAAATTAATAATTCGTGAATTCGTGGCGGAAAAATTAGTTACAAGGAGATTTTGTAACGATCTATAATTTTTTCAATCCCTTTAATTCTGTAGCATTTCCTTCTTTAATGCTGATAGCAACACCTCCGCCCGGAGCTAAATACTGTTTTAAAATTGTTTTTGAGGTTACAACAACTTTAGTGACAGTATATTTCTGTGGGTTTTTATCCCAGTTGGCTTCTTTGGCATCGGCGTAAATAGTGGCAATGAATTTTTTTCCGGCAGGTAAATAATCAAATGTAATGTTGGCAGTTCTTGCATTTTCGTCTGTGATTCCTCCCACAAACCATGCGTCTTTTCCTTTAGCTTTACGTGCGATTGTGATGTAATCTCCTGGTTCAGCTTCTAAAATATAGCTGTTGTCCCAATCGACAGCAACATCTTTAATGAACTGAAAAGCATCTGGAAAACGTTCGTAATTCCCAGGAATATCAGCCGCCATTTGCAACGGACTGTACATCGTAACATAAAAAGCCAGTTGTTTTACCAAAGTCGTATTAACACGCTGTGTACTTCCAGTTCCATAATACGAAAGATCCGTTTGGAAAATTCCCGGAGTATAATCCATTGGACCTCCCATTAATCTTGTAAAAGGCAAAATAGTAGTATGATCCGGTGCTAAACCGCCCATTGATTCAAACTCAGTTCCGCGAGCAGATTCTTGTGCAATCCAGTTCGGGAAAGTTCGGTTTAAACCTGTCGGACGAACCGCTTCGTGACTGTCAATCATAATTTTATAATCGGCAGCACGTTTGGCCACATTGATATAATGATTCACCATCCATTGCCCGTCATGATGTTCGCCACGCGGAATAATTTTACCTACATATCCTGTTTTTACAGCATCGTAACCGTTGTCATTCATAAATTGAAAAGCACGGTCTAAACGGCGTTCGTAATTGGTCGCAGATCCTGAAGTTTCATGGTGCATGATAATTTTAACTCCTTTAGAAGCTGCATATTCATGAACTGCTTTTACATCAAAATCAGGGTAAGCGGTTACATAATCAAAAACTTCTTCTTTCCAGTTGTTGATCCAGTCTTCCCAGCCAATGTTCCATCCTTCGATCAGGATGGCATCGAAACCATTTTTAGAAGCAAAATCAATATATTCTTTTGCTCTTTCTGTTGTAGCTCCGTGTTTTCCATTCGGCGTAAGCTTCGTGAAATCATCCGTTAGTTTTACGTTGTTTTCTTTTCCAAAAGCCCACGTACTTCTTCCTGCTACAAAATATTCCCACCAAATCCCTATGAATTTTACCGGTTTGATCCACGAAACATCTTTATAACTTGTCGGTTCGTTGAGGTTCAGTATTAACTTTGAAGCCAAAATCTCCGTTGCTTTATCACTAACAACAATAGTTCTCCACGGCGATTGTGCATCAGTTTGCATATACCCTTTTGCACCTACAGCATCTGGCGCTAAATGACTGCACATTTTGTTGTTTACAGCATCAACTTCAAGATACATTGCCGGATAATTGATTAAACCAGCTTCGTGAATGTTGATGTACAAACCATCATCAGATTTCATCATTGATGGCGTTTGAACAGCAAGTTCTTTTATCGGCCATTGCGAATTGATTTCGATTGTGGCTTTTTTCATCAACGAAGGAATTTCAGAAATTTTCGAAGTGGTATACGCATATTCATTGGTATCATAATCTCCAGGAATCCAGAAAATTTTATGATTTCCGGCCAAATTAAATTCAGAACGCTCTTCTTTAATCACAAAATAACTCAAATCATTTTGCTTTGGAAATTCATATCTAAAACCTAATCCGTCATTGAATAAACGGAAACGAATGCGAATATATCTGTTGTTGTTTTTCGCTTGCGCTAAAGTGACAACCAATTCGTTATAATGATTACGAATGGTTTTTTCTTCTCCTAAAACCGGATTCCAATTTTCATCAACAGAGGATTGTGCTGTATTTGTAATGGTAAAACCATCCAAAAACGAAGGCAAATTTTGAAGTTCTAAACCCAAAGAACTTGGTTTTATAACTGCTTTTTGTTTATATGATAATTGGTAAGACGGAATTCCGCCTTCTTTTAATTCAAATTTTAAAGAAAGATTTTTGTCTGGCGAATTGATTTCCTGTGCCTGAATCCATAAGGAGTTCACAAACAAGAAAAGTAAAAGCGCTAGTTTTTTGTTCAAACGAATTTGAAGCATTTTTTGGGATTGAAAATTCATGTTATTTAGTTTTTTGCAAAGCTAATTTTATTAGATGCTTTTATTGTTTTTTTAGGATTAAATATTGATAAGCTTCCAATTTAATTTGATTCGTTATTGCAACTGATTCGCCTGTTAGTGCGTTTTTCCAGGTAGTGTCAGCAATTCCTGTTGCAGCGCCATAGGTTACCGCACTGTTGCGCAAATTCACCACAACTAAAACTTTTTCGGTATCAGTTTGCATTATAAAAGCGCTCACATCAGTATTACTATATCCTGTTAATTTTCCTTTTCTTAAGGCATCACTAGTATTTCTAAAAGCAATTAATTTTTTGTATTCTTTTAGCATTGCGTAATCTGCCGTTGACCAATCGATTGGTGTACGATCGAAATAATCAATTCTTTTATTGTAACCTACTTCCTGACCGTTATAAATCATTGGAATTGAGTTCATAGAAAAAGCGACTACAAAAGCTGCAAGTGATCCTTTTTTGCCACCAAATAATTCTAGCGGAGTACCATCAGACAAATTCACATCGTGATTGCTTGTATAGCGAACAATTCTTCCAGTTGAAGTGGTTCCATATTCTTTTGTATTTTGTGACTGCAAATTTGAGGCAGGTTGCCCATTGGCAACTACTTTTTTTAATGAATCATAAAAACCAAAACCGAAATTATAATCAAATCCAGCTGTAAAATTGTCGGCACGGGTACCTTCTGCCATCATCAGTAAATTTTGATTCTTGATCTTTCTAACAGTAGAAATTGCCTGTGTCCAAAAAGCCGTTGGTACAAAATCGGCATAATCACATCTAAAACCATCAATGTTCGCATTGTAAACCCAATAGGACATTGCATCAATCATTGCAGTTTTCATTTGAGTATTAGTAAAATTTAATTGCGCAACATCGTTATAATTTGTTCCGGGAGGAATAATAATATTTCCGCTTGCATCTTTTTGATACCAGTCTGAGTGCTCTGTAATCCATTTGTTATCCCAGGAAGTATGATTGGCAACCCAGTCTAAAATAACAGCCATATTGCGTTTATGAGATTCATTTACTAATGAACGAAGATCTTCTAAAGTTCCAAAATCAGTGTTAACGGCTTTATAATCTTTAACAGAATAAGGAGAACCTAATTTCCCTGATTTTTTTACTTGTCCAACAGGATAAATAGGCATTAAATACACCACATTTGCCCCTAATTTTTTTATTGAATCTAATTTTTTCTCAACGCCTTTTAATGTTCCTTCGCTACTAAAAGCGCGAATATTTACCTGATAAATAATGGCATCGGTGCTTTTAGGCATATTAGCAAATGGTTCGCCGTATTGCTGATAAACTGGATCCGGATTTGGATTGGGTTTTGGATCCGGATTCTGATTATCCTCAGAAGAACTACAGGATATAAATGCCAGAGCTAGCAATAGTAAAAAAACGATGTTGGTATTCGACTTCATAATTCAGGAATTTAAATTTTTTATAAGGCTGAGCTGTAATTATTGATTTTAAAGTTTGATAGATAACCTGCCTTTCGCTCAAAAAAGGCAGGTATCACTCAAACTAATCTAGCTTATATTTAATATGTTAGATTATTTTTTAACTATAGTGCAAGTTGCCGTTGCGGGATAACCTTTAGAATCCGGATCGGTTTCATCTATTGTAAAAGTTACTTCGTAACTTCCAGCTTCAGTAATGGTATATGCACCTCCATTATCTTTATCGATGATATTAGTTTCTGGATTTGCTGGTCCGTAATTAACAGCCCAATCATCATTCAGTCTAATTTTTACTGCACCTGGTAATAAATTAGCTGTTATTTTCCATGATTTTGTTTTATGATCATAAGACATTGGTACTGAGTGGTTCCATCCGTAATTTGGATCACTGGCTGTTTGCTCCGCTGTTGCAGATGCAGGTCCAACAATGCCCCATGCATAAGGAGTAGCAGACCATTTTAAAGTGTTTAAATTTACCTTAACCTGATAAGAACCAACGCCAGGAAATTCAAGATTTTTGTCATTCATTTTCTCCAGATTACCTTCTCCGGGACCTGCTCCATAAAATTCAGTCCAGTTTCTGGCAGTATTTACTTTAAATATAGTTCCGTAACCTTGCTGTACAGTTGCGTACCCTAGGTAAATACCTTTTTCGATGGCGGTTAAAACAGAAGCTGTATTTACATCCCATTCTCCCTGATAAGCTCCAGGCATATAGATTTCACCAAAAACAACTGCTTTTTCGTAAGTAGTAACTGTAAGGTCAATAGCATTAGAATATATACTTCTATCCATTACGGCTACAACTCTGGCAGATATTGCACTAGCAACATCGGCTTTAAGACCTAAGTCTGTAGCAATTTTATTTAAGTCTCTTACGGTAAAAGATTTACTCAAAACGTCATTTCCAGCCTCGAAAGCTTTGGCATTTAGCCACGCATTTTTGCCTTTAGTGTTTACGGTTAAATCAAATTGAACCGTGTACAGAACGGGAGCTTCAACGGGGAAAACAACAGCCGGCCAAGAGATTGTTACGGCCTCATTGTCTGCATTGGCTTCTGTTAGTACAATTGTATTTACTGAAGAAGTAATTGGTGCCGGAAAACTAACAGATTGTAAAACTGTCAATGGCGAATCACTGTCACAAGAAGTAGCAAACATTACAATGGTGAGTAATGCTACTAATTTATTGATATATTTTTTCATAATGTGTACTGTTTTTAGTAACCTGGATTTTGTTTAAGTCCTGGATTAGCATTTAAAGCTGAAGTTGGGATAGGGAATATTTTTCTATATTCAGGTGAAACACCTCTGAATTGATTTGGTAATAAAAATTTATCAAAACGAATCATATCTTCTCTACGGTGTCCTTCCCAATTTAGTTCACGACCTCTTTCATCATAAATATCTTCAAGAGTTGGATTTCCCGTTAGACCAGAAATTCCTGCACGCGTTCTAATAGCATCTACAAATGGTTTAGCTGCTGCGGGATTACCCAAACGTACATTACATTCTGCCATCATTAAAACAAGATCGGCATATCTGTAAATAGGGAAATCATTAGATGCTCCACCGCCACCTCTTGGTACAACAGGATAAAATTTAATATTACGAACTCCTTCTTGTGCACCAGCACCCGGGTCGTCTAATGAAGTTACATCCAGTGTATAATTAGCTCCTCCTGGTTGTTGTCCTACTAAAAATTGGTTTTTACGTACATCGCCATCTTGATATTTCAAATAAAATTCTTTAGGAACAATCGTCCCGTTCCATCCGTCATAACCAAATAAGGCTCGGCAATGTGCACCATACAAACTACGTACGGTAAAGATGTTTCGCGAAACCACGTCGACAGTTGTATAAATTGATAAAATTGTTTCATCCTGAGGAAGTACATCGCCAAATAATTCGTAATATTTGCTTGATAAAGGATTGGCAAGATCTTCAGCACCTGAGTGTAGTGAAAAACCACCACCGTCGACAACGTTACAAGCTGCCAGACACTCAGCCCATTTTGGTGTTCCGGTAAGTACACCTGCATTCAAATATACTTTGGCAAGCAATGTGTATCCTGCCCATTTATTGAATCGGCCATATAATTCTCCTCCTTTACCTGTTGGCAGTAAATCAACATTCGCTTTTAATTCAGAAACTATGAAATCAAATACTACCTGACGACTCGCTTGTGGAATTTTATCTACAGTAATATTATTGTCTGTATAAAAAGGAACGTCGCCAAAATCATCAATCAATAAGTAGTAGAAAAAAGCTCTTAATACTTTTGCTTCAGCAATTTTTGAAGAATCTGCACCTGCTAACTCTAATTGATTAACAGCTAAATTGGCATTGAAAACAGATAAATACAACCAATTCCAGGTATTATTTATCATTGTATCTGTTGGCAACCAATCGTGTTTATAGGTGCGTGCAAAATCAGTACCCCAGTCACCTGTATTTCTGTGCGGAATAACTTGTTCATCGGCGCACATTGAATTCAAATCATACCAGCCTAAATCGGCACCGGCATAACCTACACCATTCCAATTACCGCCTATCTGGGCATAAACACTTGCCAGAGCGATATCCGCTCCTTCTGGTGTTCCGTAAAATTCATCAGGCTGATATTTGTCATACACAGTTTCATCAACGTTAGTGCAGCCAACCAGAGCAAAGAAACAAATGCTTCCTGCTATCAATATATTTTTAATTTTCATTTCTTTTACTATTTAAATTTGACAATTACACCAAACGCAACACTTCTTGTACGAGGATAAATACCTCTGTCACCACCAAAATATGCATTATCAGCATTACTTCCGTTTAGGTTAATTTCAGGATCGATACCTGTGTAATCTGTGATAAGAAATAAGTTGTTTCCAGTAAGAGAAAGTCTGATAGACTCAAAAAAGCGGTCTTTAAAAACAAAATTGTATCCTGCAGTAACATTTTCTAAACGAATAAAAGAAGCATCTTCCAACCATATGTCTGAACCATATGTAGAAGTTCTGATACCTTTGTCTAAAGCACTGTCTAATACATTTGATTTACCGATATTCTCTAAATAACTTGAACGTTGATTAACAAGGTTGTAGACCTTATTACCTCCTGAACCTCTTAATAAAAGAGAAGCATCAAAGTTTTTATATCGTAAAGATGGATTGAAAGCAAAAGTGTAAGTTGGTAAGGCAGATCCTTCCATTACGCGGTCAGGGCTTCTGGCTCCCTGATCAAAAGTCCCATCTCCATTTTGATCCACTACAGTTTCAACACCGGAAGCGTTTACACCTTCATGTTGTAAAATGTTAAATGTACCAATTGGCTGTCCTTTTATCAAATACATGTTAGGCGTTCCTCCGCCCCAAGCTACATAATCAGTATTCAAAGGTATACCATTGATACTTCCGCTTAAGTTAAGTACTTCATTGCGCATAAAAGAAGCGTTTCCAGCTAATGTCAATGTTGTATTTTCATTACGAATAACATCATAACCTAAAGAAACCTCTAATCCTTCGTTTCTAATACTACCTACATTGGCTTTAATATCACTTTTTGGATAAGGCGGTTGTGGTACTGTGTAATTAAATAAAAGATTGTCAGTTGTAGCAGTATATACATCAAAAGTACCTCTTAGTCGGTTATCAAGTAAGGCAAAATCAAGACCTAAATTGGTTTGTTTTTTGGTTTCCCATTTTAAATCGGCATTTGGATTTTGACTAATGGCGAAATTGGTAATTTGAGAACCTCCAAAATAGGTAGATCCAGCACCATCAACCAAAGATAAAGAACCCTGTGGATTTAAACCCTGCTGGTTTCCTGTAACACCATAACCTGCACGCAATTTCAACTCATTTATTAATGTTTGATTGCTCATAAATGATTCTTTAGTAATTTGCCATGCAACTGATGCCGATGGGAAATTACCCCATTTGTTGTTCGCTCCAAAAACAGAAGATCCATCACGTCTCATACTTGCGGTAACTAAATAACGGTCTAATAAAGTATAATTAGCTCTTGCTACAAATGAAGCTAATGTTCTGTCATTTTTATATGAATTTATATCATTATACAATACTTTAGACATATCGCCATATTGTAATGCATTATATGAAGTTACATCACTAATAAATCCTCGTGCTTGTAAAAAACTTCCTTCGTAAGTTTGATTTTGCCATTCGTATAATGCCAAAGCATTAATACTATGAACACCAAAGGTTTTTTTGTAAGTCAAACTGATGTCCATCAACTTCTCATTCTGTCTCTTATTTGAAATGTTTCCAAAACCGTCTTGTCTAACAGCGCCAGGATCCGTTGATGATGATGGCAAATAAAAACCAGTTGTTGAATTCGTTTTTCTCCAGCTACCAAACCAACCAGCTTGTAAGCCATCAGCTAAGTCTAAGTCAGCTTTAAGACTCCCAAATAAGTTATCCCATTGCGAGTCATTAATTGTTTTTTCTGCTACTGCATAAGGATTTATATATTGAAACAAACCTGGGTCTGTAAAATAAGATTTTCCATCAGTATCAAAAACAGGGTCAGTTGGACGCATTAAGTAAGCTTGTGAAATCAAGTTAGAAACCTGTCCTGATCTACCCAAATCTGCTATACTCCTTGTGCTAGTTTCAACTCCGTTATTTAAATTAAAAGTTAATTTTAATTTATCGTCCAGTCCTTTTTGAGTCGCTTGTACTCTGGCAATATATTTTTTGTTACTAGAGTTGATGACCACACCATCCTGCGAAATAGCAGTCAAAGAAGCACGGTAATTTAATTTATTTGTACCCCCTCCAAATGAAAGTGTGTGGGTTTGTGTAAAGCCAGTTTGGGTTAATACGCCATACCAATCCGTATCAGCGCCATGATTTGAAGAGGCAGGAACACCATTGGCAGCCGCTGCCGCAGTCCATTCACTAGCATTTAGCATATCTAATTTTTTCGGAATAAAATCTATAGAAGTAGATCCAACATATTCAATAGTAGATTTTCCATTTTTGTTGCTTTTTGTAGTTACAAGAATAACTCCGGCAGCTCCTCTTGATCCGTAAATAGCTGTTGCAGAGGCGTCTTTTAGAATGTCAATAGATTCAATTTCAGTTGGGGGAATCGAAGTTAGCAAGTCTAAATTTCCTTGTATTCCATCTACCACAACCAATGGATCACTACCGCCAATTAATGAACTCACTCCACGTATACGAACACTTGGTCCTGAACCTGGTTCGCTACCTATTTGGTTAATATTTACACCGGCAGCTTTACCTGAAATCAATTGCAACGGATTAACAATTGCTCCCTGATTCATATCTTTTGCCCCTATAGACGAAACAGCTCCGGTAACATCTCTTCTTGCTGTAGTACCGTAACCAACTACTACAATTTCTTGTAAATCAGTTGCATCCGGAATAAGCTGAATATTTATAATACTTTGATTAGCGGTTACTTTTTTTTCTTTGTATCCAACAAAACTTACTATAATTACAGATGAACTGCTTTCAACTGTAATCTTGTATTTTCCATCAAAATCGGTTACCATTCCATTTCTGGTCCCTTCTTCCAGAACCGAAGCTCCAGGCAAAGGCAGGCCGTTTTCATCCGTAATAATTCCGCTTACAGTTTGTTTTTGAAATTCAATAATTTGCGTTTTTAATTCTGGCTTTTTCAAGATAATCTGCGTATCCCTGATTTTAAATTCAGTTGGAGTTCCTTTAAAAAGTTTATCTAAAACAACATAAATAGATTGATCTTTTACATTAATTGAAATCGTGCGATCTAAATCGATGTCATTCAGTTTGTAAATAAACCTGAAGTCTGTTTTTTGTTCTATGGTCTCAATAACCTTTTCGATTGTTGAATTGTTTAATTCCAGGGTTACTTTTGTCTTTTGGGCATAAGTATTCCCTCTAATATTAAACATGGCGACCAAAATAAGTAGTGTAGTTAATTTCAATTTTAGGTCATTTTGGAACACTCGGTATAGAAACCCAGTATTCTTTGATTTTTTTTTCATAATTTTGTTAATTGATTGTAGTTAATTCGTTATATTCAATCACTTAGTTAATCGGAAATTGTTCGCAGCTCTTTCCGATTTTTTTATTTTAGTACTTTCTCTTCATGCTTTTTCATTGGTTTTAGTGGTTATTTAATTAGTATTTGATTGTTTTTTATCGTGTAATTAATGCCATGAATGTCATTAAAATAGCTCATTACTTTTTCTATTGATTCATCGCTGAAACTAGCATTGAATTTTTCGTTGGCCAGTTTTTCGTTTTTGTTTACGATAGTTACGTTGTATCGTCTTTCTAATTTGGTGATGATATTTTTGAAAGTCATATTTCTGAATGTCAATCCACCATTAATCCATGAAGTATAGATATCGGTAATAACTGGTTTAGTAAAAATCACGTTATTCTGTTTGTTGAAACTTCCTTTGTAGCCAGGTTTCAGAACAGTATTTTTATTAGCATCAAACTCTTCTTTTACATTATACATTCCAACTGAACCTTCTACTAAAACAACATCTGTTGCAGCATCTTCTGCATAATTTGACACATTGAAATGCGTCCCTAAAACACGAACATTCAAATTGTCAGCATTTACGATAAAAGGATGTTTTTTGTCTTTGGCAACATCAAAGAAAGCTTCTCCATCTAAAAACACTTGTCTGTTTTCGCCAGGAATAAATTTCACAGGATATTTTAAAGTAGTTCCAGAGTTTAAGTGAACCGTAGTTCCATCAGATAACTGCAATTGAAATCTTTTGCCGTATGGAATCTTGATGGTGTTATAAGCGATTTTTTCTAAATCAGAATTATTGTCGTAAGTAATTTTATCTCCATCTTGATTTCCAACAATATTCCCATCAGCATCTCTTACTTCAACTTTATTATTCTCAGAAATAATTTGAATATTTCCGTTTTCTAATTGTAATACAATGTCGGTGCTTTTAAAGTCGAATTTTGGTTCTGATTTAGTATTAAAAGCTCCTTTTTGATAAGCAAAACCAATTCCTAATAAAACAACTACCGAAGCGGCAATCGAAATGTATTTTTTGAAATTTGATTTTTTAGGTGCGATAGAAATTGTTGTTTGATTTTCTTTAGTGGCACTTAGAATGTTTAAGAAAATATCATCAGCAGTTTTCTCAGTCATTTTTGGCATTTCGCCCAAAAGATTTTGAATGTCTTCTACAGTTGGAAACTCGTCTGTAAGTTGATTTTTTTTGTAATACGCAATTACTTCATTTGTTTCCTCAGGTGTACATTGGTTTAAAACAAACTTTTGTAAAAGGTTTTTTATTTCAGAATTTGAATTCATTACGAATTGTTTTTAGGTCCGGTTTTTATATAATACAGTTGAAAGGAAGTTGAGTACTACTCAAACGTTGTAAATTTTTAAATTTTAACATTTTTATATTTAATACATCTTTGTTATGTGTTGATTTTGCTGAGTTCTGTCATGAAGAATAATTTTTGTTTTTTTTTGCAAGAGATCATTTTTTTGTCATTCGAGCTGTAGATTTAACCGCAAAGTTCGCAAAGGTTTATGCAAAGAACGGAATGAATAAAACTCTGCGCTCCTTGCGTAGATCTTCGCGCTCCTCGCGGTTAAGTACAAAAAAAATCACTCGAAAAGAGTGATTTTAATGGTTTGTGGTTTTTTGGTTTAGATAATTTCATCATGAACGTGAAAAAAGACTCGCATCGATTCTAATGCTTTACTCATTTGGTTCCTGACTGTATTTATAGAGATGCCGAGTTCCTGACTAATTTCTTCGTAACTCATGCCTTTCTTTCGTGACATTTTAAATATTTGCTTTCGTTTTGGAGGAAGCTGCTTCATGGCCTGCTTTCGAAGCTTTTTACAATCGGCTTCCCGAATGGAATAATCTCCATATTCATGAGATTTTTGACTTTCGTAAAAAATAGCTTCTTTAAGAGCCAAATCGTTTGCAGCTTTATTTAGGGTGTTAAAAGCCTGATTTCTTGCAATGGTAAAAATGTAGGCTTTAAATGACTGATCTGGATTTAAGTTTTCGCGATGCAACCAGACCTTCATAAAAACATCCTGTACATTTTCTTCAGCTGCTTCTTTCGATTTTAAAAGACTAATGCTGTAACCATAGATATCCTGATAGTATAAATCAAAAAGTTGGCGAAAGGCTTTTTCGTTCCCATTTTTGAGTTCACTAACTAATAATTGTTCGCTATGGTTTTTTGTTTCCAGCAATTTAATTAGTCTTTGTTTAATTCTAATTATAGTTTATCATCAAACTGAAGGGCTTGCGTTTGACTTGGTAGCAAATATATAAAAATATTATTCGCAACAAATTATATATAAAAAAACTTAATTCTGATTTTTATAACAAATTTTGAACGAATGATATAAAAACAGCCCGAAAGTCGCTTTTTACCAAGTAAGTGTATTTTTGACGCTTTAGTAAAATGTTATTTAATTTAGAATTTGTCTTTTGAGAATATTCTTATTTGCGAAAATGAAAATGTAAAGGGAATGGCAAAAATAATTCAAAAAAAAATCCTTTTGTCTTCAATTGAAAACAAAAGGATTCTATAATGGAAATTAAAATATAACTAGTTTTTAAGATCTTTAATTACTTTAAAAGCAACATCAACCTGATCTTCTCCCACTAAAATGGTGAATTCATTTGAAGTCGAAATTACTTCATTGATGATAATTCCTTCCCAGGCTAAACGCTGGAAAATGAAGTAATAAATACCTGGAACTACGATGTTTTCTTTTGGTAATTTTACGGTAATTGAAGCTAAATTATCTAATTTCTGAATTAGTTTTTCGCGCATAAAGTGCTTTTCAACTAAATGATTAACGCTACTGCTGACAACGATATTCGTCTCATTTACACCACGAGATGAGGTGTAGAAAATATCAGATAAAGCATTAATATCAGAAATTAAATCGGCTTGTTTATTTAATACAGTTTCTGAAGCTGCAAAAGTGTAATCCGTCAACTCAGAACGAACGGTAATTTCACCAATATTCTTGATTACTTTATTGATTTTATGGTTCAATTTAAAATCTAATTCTTCAGTCAGTCTTTTAAGTGACATTACTACAGCGCCTTGTTTTACTTCTTTGCCAAATTCACTTTCCAATTCGGTCATAATGTTCCGGGAAAGAGAGGTTAAATTAATAATTCCTAATGATAATGCATTTAATAAAAACGGCTTTGTTTTGATGTAATTTTCGACGATTGAAGAAACGGTTTTCATAATTTTTTTTCTTTTTTTTTGTAACGTAATTGTGTTGGTTTGGTTTAATAGTGATGTTATAAATCTTGACAAAGATAAATAAAAAAACAATTTGTTACAATTATAACAATGAAAAAATATGTTAAAAATGATAAAATGCGTCGGTAAGATGTTCAATTGCAAATGTTTCGCCGTCTTTATGGATCGCAATGATGTCAAAACGGACTTGCATTGCATCATCAAAATCCATTTCCCTATCGTTTATGTAGGCATTTACTGCTTTTATGAGTAACTGGATTTTTTTGGGTTTCACAAAATCCTGTGGATCTCCAAAATCTAAACTCGATCTTGTCTTCACTTCAACTATGGCTAAGTAGTTATCTTTTTGTGCAATAATATCAATTTCGGCTTTCTGAAAAGTCCAGTTTTGATCCAAAATTTCATATCCGTTTTCCTGGAGGTATTTTGCGGCCAGTTTTTCTCCTTCTTTTCCTAGTTCATTGTGTTCAGCCATTTTTTTTTAAGTTTTCAGTTGCAGCTGTGCAGTGCGCGTTAGTAATTTCACGCAAAGACGCAAAGTCGCAAAGTTTTAATTTACTTTGCGACTTTGCGTCTTTGCGAGATTATTATATGTGGTATTTAAGGCTTTTTCAATTAATGAATAGCCAGCGGAATTTATTTCTTAAAACTAAGCGTACTTCCTGATGCATTTACATCAATAGTTACAGTATTTCCCATAATCAAGGCTCTGTTATCCTGAATATGTCCTGCTGGGAAATTGAAGATTACAGGAATATTATATTTTTTGGTTACGTCGTCGATAATTTCGACAGCATTTTTACCCCAGGGAACTTCGTTATCTTTCATTTTTGTCATTCCTCCAATAACAATTCCTTTCAGACTTTCGATGCATCCGTTGCGACGAAGATTCATCATCATACGATCGATATGATAAAGGTATTCATCTAAATCTTCTATAAATAAAATTTTATCCTTACAATCTATAGCCGATGGAGATCCTAATAAACTGTATAAAATAGATAAATTTCCCCCCACTAATTCACCGGTTGCTTTTCCGAAACGATTCATTCTGTCCGGACCAACTGAGTAAGATAAAGGCTCTCCAAACAAGCTCGCTTTCATAGAACTAATAGCTGCCGGAGTTGCTCGCGGAATCGTTACAGGCATTACACCATGAATCGATTTATAACCCATTGTATTTAAATGGTTATGCAAAACGGTCACGTCACTAAAACCAATAATCCATTTTGGATGTTGTTTGAATTTGGTAAAATCCAATAAATCAAGCATTCTCACAGTTCCATATCCACCACGAACACACCAAATTGCCTTAATATTCGGATTATCCAATTGTTTTTGAAAATCAGCTGCACGCTGTTCATCTGTTCCCGCTAATTGATTAAAATCAAGTCCAATTGTACTTCCAACAACAGCTTCTAATCCCCAACTATGCAATAAATCTATAGTAGGTTTAAGGTTGTCGTCGATATTTTTTCTGGCAGTTGCTAAAAGTGCTACAGTATCTCCTTTTTGTAAATAAGGTGGTGTGATCATGTTTTGTTGAGATTGACAGGTGAATGATTGTAAAGCAAAAATAAGAAATACGAATTTACATCGTATAGAGAGTTTCTTTAAGTAACGGATATTTTCCTTTTTCATATTTTCCTTTTTCGTTCGCTTAAAATTATAAAATTATTTTTTAAATCGGTTTTGGGTAGTATCAGCCACCATATTTGGTTTGTAATTCTTCTAACAATAGCATTAATCCTTTGTCTGCTTCTTCAGCCTGAACATTTGCAAAAATTATAAATGCTTTGTTGATGCTTTTACAAAGATACACTTTGGTCAAAAAAGTTCCGGGATTTCCATTGTGAAAAGAATATAACAATTTACTTTTTTCGTTAATTTCTGAATTCCATCCGAAAGAAAATTCAGGTAAACCATAATGCATTCTTTGAAATTCTTCGGTACTTAAGGCTTTCGATTTTCCTTTTAAACCCTGAAGTTGCATTTGGATAAATTTACAATAATCCGGCAAACTAACACTTATATTTCCTGCTGATGAAAGCCAGTTTAGTTTGTAGTTTAGGGACGGTTCTTCAGGCTTTAAATCTTCGTCGTGTCCCCAAGGCTGATTAATATCTTTTAAATTCGGCTGACCAAATTCAAAATGGATGTCTAAGCTTTTCCCTAATTCCTTTTCTAAATTTTCATAAGTCTTTCCAGATGCTTTTTCGAGCATTAGTCCCGCAGCAACATAACTTGGATTTGACCAATAAACATCTTGTTTTTCTGAAGCTGGTTCTTGTTGTAAAAACCAACGAATAAATTCATATCGCTGCTGCTGATTATTTCCTTTAATTTCATTTTGCGTTGGTGTTTCATTTCCGTAGGACCATGTATTAATTTTAGCTCTAAAAGTGATGAAATCCTGCAAAGTGAAATCATAAGTAGCTGGATTACTTTTTACTTTTAATTCAGGATACAAATCAAAAAATTTCGTATCCCATTTAATCTTTCCTTCTTTAACTAAAACCGTAGCCAAGTAACTGGTAACCGTTTTTGTTATCGATCCCAAACGAAATTTATCCGACAACTTAGCCTTAAAATTAGTATTGATACGCTGATATCCTAAAGCTTGAATTTCTATAATAGAATCTGACGAAACTACTGCATACGCCAATTCCGGAATATGATATTTTATTCTAATGCTGTCAGCAAAGGAGCTGTTCTTTTGTGAATGAGAAATTTGGAAAAAGAAAGAGAGTGCAAGAGCGAAAAGCAATTTTTTCATTTTGGAGAAGCCGTAAATTAAGTAAGCAAGTTACGAGAGATTATAGGATATACAAACAAATTGAATAAATATTTTATTAGAATTTTCTTACATTTTAAAATATTTTTCATACTATTGAATCCTAAAAAAATTAACTCATGCAGATTATTAAATTCCGTTTTTATCTGATTATTCTATTTTCTATTTCACTTCAGGCGCAATCCAAAAAATATATCATCCACACGGTTGCATTTTACAATTTCGAAAACTTCTTTGATACCAATAATGACATCAACACAAACGATGACGAATGGACGCCAACGGGAGCGCAGCATTGGACAGAAGAGAAATACCACCAAAAATTAAGAAATCTTTCCAGAGTCATTTCTGAAATTGGAACACCCGAGAACCCAAATGCAGCAACAATTATTGGAGGTTCTGAAATCGAAAATCGGGGAGTTTTGGAAGATTTGATTAAAGAACCCAAACTGCTTCCTTTTGATTACGGAATCATTCATTTTGATTCGCCTGATAAACGCGGAATCGACGTTGCTTTACTGTATCAAAAGAAATATTTCAAACCAACTTCATTTTCTAATATTCCGTTATTAATTTATAAAAATAAGGTCGTAGTAAAGGAAGAGAAAAAGGAAGAAACTGATGATGAACTTGAAGATAAAACAGAAATAACAAAAGATAATAACCGTGTTTTTACCAGAGATCAGCTTTTAATAACTGGATTTTTAGAAGGTGAGGAAATAAGTGTTATTGTAAATCACTGGCCGTCAAGATCAGGCGGAGAAAAAGTTTCGAGCCAATTTCGTGAAGCAGCCGGAAGATTAGATAGAAAGATTATCGATTCTCTACAGCGAATTAATCCAAACGCCAAAGTTTTTACAATGGGCGATTTAAATGATGGCCCTTTTAATAAAAGCATTAAAATAGCTTTGGGAGCAAAAGCGAAAAAAAGTGAAGTTCCCGAATTTGGTATTTTCAATCCCTTTGAAGAAATGGCTAATAAAGGAATGGGAACTATTGCATTTCGGGATTCCTGGGATATTTTTGACCAGATTATGATGACAGAATCCGTTATAAAACCCAATTATTCCGCTTTTACGTTTTGGAAAGCAGGTATTTTTAACCGGCCTTTTTTAGTTCAGACTTCTGGTCAATACAAAGGATATCCGCTTCGGCATAGTCAAACCGAAGTCGGTTTTAGTGATCACTTTCCGGTTTATATTTATTTGATAAAAGAAAAAATTTGAAATTGTAGAGGGCACAGCAGTGCGTCTAAACATTTTCCATTTACGAAAGTGACGCACTGCTGTGCGCCTCTACAAAAACTTTTCCTTAACTTAGCTACTCAGAAACTTAGTATCTTAAAACATGTCAATAGCAAAACCTTTCAATCTTACAAAATGGATCGACGAAAACCGTCATTTATTAAAACCACCAGTTGGAAATAAAAATCTCTATGTTGATTCAGGCGATTATATTGTAATGATTGTTGCGGGTCCAAATGCCCGAAAAGATTATCATTACAACGAAACCGAAGAGCTTTTTTATCAACTCGAAGGAAGTATAAAAGTAGTAATTCAGGAAGATGGTGAACGCAAAGAAATGGAGTTAAATGCCGGAGATATGTACCTGCATCCTGCTAAAATTCCGCATTCTCCAGTTCGTTCTGCGGGTTCAATTGGCTTGGTAATCGAGCGCAAACGTGCCGGAAAAGGGTATACTGACGGATTGCTTTGGCATTGTGATAACTGCAATCATAAATTATACGAAGTGTATTTTGAACTGCATAATATCGAGAAAGACTTCTTGCCGCATTTCGAACATTTCTATAATTCAGAAGATTTAAGAACTTGTGATAATTGCGGAACTGTAATGGAATCTGATCCGAGGTTTGTCGCGAAGAAGTAGTTTAATTTTTAGGAGCTAATCCCGCTATCCATTACAATCTTTTGTGCCGAACCCCGGCACAAAAGGATTTCCACTTCTATCGGGGCTAGGGCACCCGTTTTCAAAAGAAATTTTAATTTTCAATTATCATAATCTTTGTCTAAGTTCAAAACTTTGGTAAAGATCGATACCAATAAAATCTTTTAATCTAAATAATCTGTGGAAAAAAGATTTACAATTCAAATCGTTTCCCTTGCTCCGGATAAATAATTTGTACTCCTAAATCATTCTGATTCTTAATTTGTTCTTTAAGCGTTAAAATATTTTTTGTTGGCGGTTTTAAATGCGTCACGATAATTTTAAAACCTTTCAAAGTTCCTTTTCCAGCTAACTCTTCTAAAACGTGAAGTTCTTTCATCAAATAATTTGGGGTTAAATGCCCAAATAAAAATTGGTCCGGCTGTTCGTTCGGGAAGGATACTTCAATAAAAATTCCTTTTAATTGTTTGCTTTTTACAAGTGGTGCAATTGCTGTCCATAAATCTTTCAAATCATTACTTTTTTCAACAGCATCAGGTCCGGTATCTCCTAAATATAAAGCATAAGCATCTCCATTTTTAATTAGAAAAGCGGTGCTCTCAAAAGGATTGACATGGCTTAACGGAAAAGTTTTAACTGTCATTGTAGTATTGGTGATCGGAGTTTCTTCGCCAATATTTAAAGTTTGGAAATGATATTTTTTCAAGGGTTTTCCGGGACCTATATCTCCAAAATTAGCCCAGGTCTGATCATTAAAATAATGGTTTTCCATCATTTCCATGCACTTACTTGTAGCGTAAACGGTCTTAGACGAATCGGCTGGTGAATTAATAATCAATCCTGAAACATGATCCAAATGCGCATGCGAAATGAAATAGCCTTTTATATATTTTCTCAAAACTTCGCTCGTTGAGACTTTGAAAGTTTTATTTTCAATTGCTTTTTCAATTCCGGCATTTATAGTTCCGGCGTCTAAACTGATATAATCGTTTGTATTGATTGGAGCTAATAAATAGGCTGATAGATTTTTTTCATCAATACCACCTTTTACTCCCAAAGGAACAACCTGAAAAGAAGGTTTCTCTGTTTTTTGCGAGAAAGCATTCAATGAAATTAAAAGGAAACAAATCAAAAACCGATTGAAAATGGTCATATCTAAATAATTTTGTAGTGCAAATTTCATGAATTAAAGCGAATAAATCGATCCATATTTCCAAAATTCATCATAAATAGCACTAAATTTACTTTGTTTTTAATAATAGAATTGGATCAGAATTCAACGCGAAATAATATCTTTACAGAAAAAATATAACAATTTTAACTAAAAAAGTTACAATGACAACAATAGCATCGCAATTTGGAATGAATGAGGCTCTGGATAAATTGGGCATCAAATTGATAAATGACGGAACATCAACAGGTTTGCAAAACTTTTCATCAGGAGAAATTCTGGATAGTTTTTCGCCAGTTGACGGAAAATTAATTGCTTCGGTAAAAATGTCAACACAGGAAGATTACGAAAAAGTAATGCGTTCAGCAACGGAAGCATTCAAAACATTTCGTTTGATTCCTGCGCCACAACGTGGTGAAATTGTACGTCAGTTTGGAGAAAAATTACGTCAGAATAAAGAAGCGCTTGGTAAATTGGTTTCTTATGAAATGGGAAAATCATTGCAGGAAGGCTACGGAGAAGTTCAGGAAATGATCGATATCTGTGATTTTGCAGTTGGATTATCAAGACAATTGCACGGCTTAACAATGCATTCTGAAAGACCAGGACACCGTATGTATGAGCAATATCATTCGTTGGGAGTTGTTGGAATTATTTCTGCATTTAACTTTCCGGTGGCAGTCTGGTCCTGGAATACGGCATTAGCATGGATTTCCGGAGATGTTTGCGTTTGGAAACCTTCTGAAAAAACACCTTTATGCGGAATTGCGTGTCAAAATATTATAGCTCAGGTTATCAAAGAAAACAATCTTCCGGAAGGAATTTCATGTTTGATTAACGGAGATTACAAAATAGGGGAGTTAATGACAAAAGATACTCGTATACCCTTAATTTCTGCAACAGGTTCAACGCGAATGGGAAAAATCGTGGCACAGGCTGTAGCCGGACGTTTAGGAAAATCATTATTAGAGCTAGGAGGAAATAATGCGATAATTGTAACTCCGGATGCTGATATTAAAATGACCGTTATTGGAGCTGTTTTTGGAGCTGTAGGAACTGCAGGACAACGTTGTACTTCAACGCGTCGTTTAATTATTCACGAAAGTATTTACGATAAAGTGAAAGATGCTTTAGTGGCAGCATATAAACAATTGCGCATAGGAAATCCGCTTGACGAAAACAATCATGTCGGACCACTTATTGATACTCACGCAGTTGAAATGTATGCAATCGCTTTAAACAAAGTAGTTGCTGAAGGCGGAAAAATTCTGGTTGAAGGCGGAGTACTTTCAGGAGAAGGTTACGAAAGTGGCTGTTATGTAAAACCGGCTATTGCTGAGGCTGAAAATTCTTTCGCAATTGTACAACACGAAACATTTGCTCCGGTTTTGTACTTAGTTAAATATTCTGGTGAAGTTGATAATGCAATCGAAATTCAGAATGGAGTAGGACAAGGATTATCTTCTGCAATTATGACCAATAATTTACGTGAAGCCGAAAGATTTTTATCTGTTGTAGGTTCTGATTGCGGAATTGCAAACGTAAACATCGGAACTTCGGGAGCCGAAATTGGTGGTGCTTTTGGAGGAGAAAAAGAAACCGGAGGAGGTAGAGAATCTGGTTCTGATGCCTGGAAAATTTATATGCGTCGTCAAACGAATACGATCAATTATACCACAAGTTTGCCCTTGGCACAAGGAATTAAATTTGATTTGTAATAAATCTTCAAAACTTACATAATGTAAAAGGCTTCCAAATTTGGAAGCCTTTTATTTTTGAAAACTGTTTTATGAGTTTTATTTTTTAAGAATGGTCTGATTGAATGAACCATCATTCGTATACACTTTTACTAAATAAGTTCCCTGAATAAGGTTGCTTAAATCGATACTTTCAGTATTTTTTCCTCCACTTTTAACTAATGTACCAGACATATTGTAAACCTGAACTTTTTCTACTGTTTGAGCTGATTTTGAAAGGTATAAAGTATCAGCAACCGGATTTGGATATAAAAGTATTTTTGCAGTTTCTGGTTCTGCAACAACTTCTGTTGTTTGTGCCATGCGAGCTGTACCGCCAGTATAATGTGTACTAATGTAAAACAAGTTTGCAACAGATCCTTTTGTAATAGTATTTGAGCCAGCTGGGATTGAAGCTGTAACAATTCCGGCAGCTGCTGTATAAGAAACGTTGTTTACTTTAATTGTTCCTGTAAAATTTGAATCAAAAACCAAAGTTAATGTTGATGCACTTGTAGTAGTATAAGTAATCGAAGTGCTTGATTCAATTTTTAAGCGTGCTGTCAATGTCAATCCTGCATAAGTTACAGATCCGGGAGTCGAATTCATGTTTCCTGTAATAGTATAAAAGGAACTTGTTTTTCCTGAAGTGGTAAAGTTGTGAATTTGATCTCCACTTGGTGTTCCGGTTGTAACCGTAATTGTCCCTGAACCCGTTGCAGGTGTTCCAGTACCAGTCGTTGCAATTGAGTAAGACAATGTTGCAGTTGGAGTTCCGGTAATTGTGATTGTTTTTGCCGTTGTATTTTTTACAAAGCTAATTCCTGAAGCTGGTAGTCCAGTTACAGTAGCGTCTGTTGCAGTTCCTCCCCAAGTGAAAACAATTGAACTGATAGCCGTACCACTCGCAACTGTTTGATTGTTGTTGCTAGTTGAAGTTAGTGTTTGAGTTCCTGCCGGATTAACCGTAATTGTTCCGGATCCCGTTGCAGGCGTTCCAGTACCAGTTGTGGCAATTGAGTATGATAATGTTGCCGTTGGAGTTCCTGTAATAGTGATTGTTTTAGCTGTAGTATTTTTTACAAAACTAATTCCCGAAGCTGGTAATCCAGTTACAGTAGCATCTGTTGCATTTCCGCCCCATGTAAATACAATTGTTGCAATGGCAGTTCCGCTTGTTACGGTTTGATTATTATTACCTGTAGAAGTTAATGTTTGAGAACTTGCTGGAGGATTTCCTTCTCCCTGTACCGCAACAAGAGTTCCTGAATAATTTGTCAATGTCGATTTAAGAGTAGTAATTACAAGTGAAGATTTGTCATCTACACTATTGTCAAAAGTCCATTTTAAATCTCCTCCAGAAATACGTCCTGCATATTGTGTCGTTTTGGTTTTTGCCGTTGCAGGCTGATCCACCACTAAATTTTTAACGTATAAGGAAGCATCAGTATCAAAGTTATTGTAAACATTTGCGCCTGATTTAGATTTAACAGCGCTGCTTACCGTTTCGCCTCTTGTTGTGGCTACGTAAGCATCAAAATCAGTAGTTGAACTAATTTTCCCTGCAATATTGTATAAAGGATTTGGATCATTATAAGCGACAAAACGCATGTCATTTGTTCCAATTGAGGCATCAAAAGTATTATTGAACGCTTTGATTGATCCACCAGCTTCACCTGAAAAGGTTCCCATTGTTCCGGCATTATTTACCTGATTTGCTTCGTCCCATATATCCGTTCCTTGTAAAGAGGTAAGCATTGGATTTTTGCTATTGCGGAAATAATTTCCCTCAATAAATAAAGAAGAACCTAATGTTGATCCTGAGCCATATTTAGAAACACCATCAAAATAGTTATTATAAATATGGGCTGAATAATAACGTACACGAGGGTGACGAGAATCAGAGTGGTCAAACCAGTTGTGGTGATACGTTATGTATAAACCACTTGTTGTTCCTTCGCTAAGTCCAAGTAGACTTGCTTTTCCGCTATCCCAAAAGTGATTGTAAGATAAAGTAATGTAAGTTGAAGTTTTATTATCAAGTGCTCCGTCTCCTTTAATTTGGTCTGCATCGCTTCCTGCATTTCCATAAAACAAATCGCAATTATGAACCCAAATATGATCATTAGCTTGTTGCATTCCAATATTGTCTCCTGCAGTACTATTACAATTCATAACACCAATATTGCTAACTTCTACATTAGAGGCTGATTTAAGTCGGATTCCCCAGCCATTTGCAACAGCATCTGTTCCTATACCTTCTAAAGTAATATAGCTTGATGCGTTATTGGCGTTTTCGATAACGATGTCTCCGCCTTCCATTACGGTTAAGTCGGTAATATTTCCTATCAATCGGAAAATAAACGGACGTGTGTCTTGTCCTTTTTTGATAGCGTACAAAATGTTTTGTAAACCAACGCAAGGATTTGAGCTCGCACCAGTGATGTTCATCGAAATGGTGTTTTTAGTATTTGGAGTAATGTAGGCAATTACCGCATTGTCTTTTGGAGTTCCATCTGCTTTATATCCTCCGGGAACGCGACCGCCGGAAAAAGCGAAGCCATTACGGTCCTGCGCGGCAACAGTTAAATTACCGGTTGTTGCTCCGGTTCCTTCAACACCAGAGATTACTGGTTTTACTTTTACCGTATAAGTTCCGGCTTGCAATCCTGGAATATCAGCTCTAAAATAACTTCCGTAACTACGAATAAGCTGATCATCAATTTTTTTGTCTGTCACCCCTTGACCGGTGTAGTAGACGTTGTACGTTTGTGCTCCGCTAACGGGCTGCCATTTTACAAAAGCCGACTCCAGCCAGCCAGATGCTTCGTTGATTTGAACTTGTTGTGCCCAAATTTGAATGGTAATAAAAAACACAGTCAGAAAAAGTAGGTTTTTTTTCATAATTGTTTTGGTTTAAGTGGTTAAATAGTTAATGTGGTTTTTTATCTTTTACATTTTATTCTTATTTGTAATCGATTACACAAAAATATATGATTTTTTCAAATTCCTAATATTTTTGTAATAAAAAATAATATTGTGTAAAAAATTACGCTTTGTATTTGTAATAATGTAATAAATTGCATTAATTGTAATTTATTACATACAAAAAATAAACCGTGAAAAGTCTTAATTTTATTAGCTTTCCTGAATTTGAAGAATGCAACTTTATTTTTGCAAAAGTCTTTTTCAATTTTAAATCGATTATTAGGACACAACTATATTTTTGAATGAAAAAGATTACTTTTTAATTTTTTAAGGCAGTAAATTTTCATTAAAAAAGAATTTATTCGATTACTTTTTTAATGGCTTAACTTAAAAACATTCTTCTTTTTTAAGAAAGAGGATAAAATGAGGAGGTAAAATTAGCGCATAAAAAAAGCCTTTTTGAAAACTCAAAAAGGCTTTAAATATGTTGAAGTAAGTTTTTAGTCTTTGCTTGACAATTTAGATAGTAATCTTAAAAATTCAACGTATAACCAAACTAGCGTGATCATTAATCCCATAGCGCCAAACCATTCCATGAATTTTGGCATTCTTTGTTGAACTCCTTTTTCGATTTGATCAAAATCTAAGAACAGATTTAAAGCTGCAATAATAATTACAAATACACTAATTCCAATACTCATCATACCGTTTCCGTAATGTACCGGTGTGAAATTGAAAATTAGAGAAGCTAACCATGAAAATAAATAGTAAGTTGCTATTGCCAGTGTAGAAGCAATAACAACAGATTTGAATTGCTCCGTAACTTTCACAATTTTAAATTTATATAAACCTAAGCAAACCAAGAAAGTTACTAAAGTTGCGCTGACAGCGTTGACAACAATTCCAGGATATTTTATTTCAAAAATAGCAGAGATTCCTCCAATAAATAGACCTTCAAATAAGGCATAACCTGGGGCCAAATAAGGAGAAAGATGCTGTTTGAAAGAAGCTATAACAACCAGAATTAAACCAATAATTGCGCCACCAAAAGCTGGTACAATAGGATTCATTCCGTTAAATGCCATCCACCATGTTACCATAGCAGCAGCTGTCAAAATTAAAAATAAAATAGCTGTTTTATTGATCGTACCTGACAAAGTCATTTCCTGATTGTAATCAATAATCTTTGCTTCGTGCACTTCTTCAGCTTTTGAAACAGCATTTGATGAAAAACGCTTGTCGCTTAAAAATGGATTTTTTGAATTGAAGTTCATATTTCTAATACATTTAATTGTATTCAAATATATGGAGTTTTTTTGAAGTGCAATTGTTTGCGTTAAATTTTTAACATGAAATTTTCTTCGCTCTAAAAAGTCGTTAAAATAAAAAGTCCATCAAAAAAACTCTTGATGGACTTGTATTTATTTTGATGAAATTTAGTTCAATAAATCTAAAACTAAAGATGGAAATAAACCTAAAACAATATTTAATACCATTGAAACGATTGCAACAGCATAGATAAGGAATGGTTTTCCGGTACGTTCCTGATTTGGTTCTTTAGAATACATTGCTAAAATCAATTTGAAATAATATCCAACACTTATAATTGAGTTGATAACAGCTACAATTACTAAAGCGATGTAACCAGATTCGATTGTTTGGTTGAATAAGAATAATTTGGCAAAAAATCCAGAGAAAATTGGAATACCTGCCATTGATAATAAAGATCCAGTCAAGATCGCTGCTAATAACGGATTAGTTTTTCCTAAACCGTGAAAGTTGGTAATATCTTCGTTATCCTGATTTTTACAAACGTATAAAATAACACTAAATGCAGCGATTCCCGCTAATGCATAAGCAGCTGTATAGTATAACAATACTCCTGCTGACGTTGCAATTGTCAATAAAGTCATCAACATAAAACCTGCATGTGAGATTCCTGAGAATGCCAACATACGTTTTACATTTACCTGACGTAATGCCATAATATTTCCAACAGTCATAGAAGCAATAGAAATGATAACTACGATAGTTTCAAAAGTTGGTAATAAATCTTGATTCTCAAGTGATGGAATTAAATTCAGCGCTGAGATTAATTTATATAATGTTGCAATAGCTACAACTTTTGCCAAAGTACTCATTAAAGCAGTTGTCAATGCAGGTGATCCTTCATAAACATCCGGAGCCCAAAAGTGAAATGGAACTGCAGCTACTTTAAACAACATTCCGATTACCATCAAAACCATACCAATAGGGAACCATATTGGTAATTCAGCAGATAAAGAACTTTCGCTGATTTCAACTACATCAAAACTTCCCATCGCACCGTAAATCAAACAGATACCAAAAAGGATAATTCCTGATGCAAACGATCCCATCAAAAAGTATTTCATACCAGCTTCGTTACTTTTCAAATTCAAACGCTCACTTGCAGCAAGTACATATAAAGCAATTGATAGAATTTCAATCCCTAAGAAAAACATTGCTAAGTTTCCAAAAGAAACCATTGCAACTCCTCCAGCCAATAAAAATATTTTTATAGCTACAAAATCTGAAATTTTGGTTGGATGGTTTTCATAGAAATTATGACTTAATGCCACTAGGAAAATGGTCAGGATGATGAACAATGAAGAAAACGCAGTAGAGAATTTACTCACTGTGATCATATTGTTGTAGTAACTTTCTGTTGATCCAAATTCAGAAAAATTAATTGCCAAAACGCCCAATAAACCCAAAATGGTAATTGGAACAATGGCTTTTCTTAAATTAAGAATTTCAAATAATAGGCAGAAAATACCCAATCCTGTTATAGCTATTAATGTATTCATTTTTGCTTTTTTGATTTAGGAAACTCAAACTACAAGTGTCCTAATTTATTTTTATTTAAAATATTAATTTTTATTGATAACGTTCAAAATCGTTTCTAAACTTGGTGTAATCAAATCTGTAATTGGTTTTGGATAAAATCCGAAGAAAATTAAAACAGCGATAATTACAACTAATGAAATTCCTTCATTTACAGTTACATCAGCAAAAGTTTTCGAATTCGTTTCTCCTAACATCACACCCTGAAACATCTTAAGCATATAGTAAGCTCCTAAAATAATAGTTGTTCCACCTAAAATAGCGAAGCAAATATTGATTTGAGAAAGACTATACAAAACCGTAAATTCTCCAACGAAGTTAAAAGTACCTGGCAAAGCTACAGAAGCTAAAACCAAAATTAGAAACATAGAAGTGAATTTTGGTGATTGTGTGCGGATACCACCCATCTCTGAAATGTTTCTTGTTTCATATCTTCTATAAATGATTTCAGCTGCGTAGAATAATCCAACCACAACAAAACCGTGAGCGATCATTTGTAAAACAGCTCCACGTAAACCGTCAACGGTTAACGTATAAGTTGCCGCAGCAATTAAACCAACGTGAGCAAGAGAAGAATAAGCCAATAATTTCTTCAAATCTTTTTGTCTTAAGGCAACAATTGATCCGTAGATTACACCAGCAACTCCTAAAGCAATGAAAATATGCATGTATTCTTTTGCAGCAAGAGGCGCAATTGGCAATTGCCAACGAATAACACTATATAATCCCATTTTTAGCATGATACCTGATAAAAGCATAGTTCCAACGGTTGGTGCTTTTTGGTAAACATTCGCCTGCCAGGTGTGGAAAGGAATAATTGGAATTTTGATTGCGTAAGCTAAAAAGAAAGCTAAGAATATCCATAACTGCTCACCGGCAGATAAGTTTACTTTGTATAAATCCTCGATTAAGAAACTTCCAGCTTTTTGGTATAAGTAAATGAAAGCTACTAACATGAACAATGAACCTGCTAGTGTATAAATAAAGAATTTAACGACTGCTTTTCTGCGTTCTTCAGCATCTCCATTACCCCAAATAAGTGCAATAAAGTAAATCGGAATTAAAGCTAATTCCCAGAAAATATAATATAAAAGACCATCTGCAGCGAGGAAAGTTCCTGTCATTGCAAAAGCCATAAATAATATTAAAGCATAAAAACTTTTAGCATTTTTATATTCATTCCCAAAAGAAGAAAATATAATAATTGGCGTTAAAGCTACCGTTAATAAAAGCATAGCAATTGCCAATCCATCAGCATTTAAAGCAAATGAAATTTTAGGTTGTGTAATCCACGCATTTATTACACTGATGTCTTCACCAGCACAGAAATGGTTTAACAATACAACCGAACAGCCCAAAGCTGCCAAACTAAAGAACAAAGCTACTTTTGATGCTAGTTTATCACCAACAAAATAAGTGGCAAATGCACCAATTAAAAGAATAATTAATATAAGAGAAACGTTCATAGTTATAAAATTATTGAGCTAAAAATATATAGGAAATAATGGCACAAAGACCCAAAACAAAAGCAAACAGATATAATCCAATACTTCCGTTTTGTAATTTTTTACCTTGAAAAGCCAGTTCATTAGTCACTTTACCTAATCCGAAAACAACTGCTGATAAACCAGTTTCAACATAGTCTCTAAAGAATTTTGACAATCCGTTTATTGAGCGTACAAATATTGCATCGTAAATTTCGTCTACATAATATTTGTTGTATAAAACCTTGGTTAAACCAGTGATGTTTTCATCTGATTCAGGAACATTATCTTGTTTAAAATATTTAATATAAGCAATCAAGATACCGATCAATCCACCTAAAACAGCAACTCCCATAAGAGTATATTCTGTTGTACCTAAATGGTGCTCTTCTCCAGCCACTTTGGTAAAAAGTGGAGCCATATATTCATTTAACCAGCTGTTTCCAGGAAGACTGATAAGACCTCCAAAAGTTGCCAAAACAGCTAATATCATTAATGGGAAAGTAATTAATCCGTCACTTTCGTGTAAATGATGTTTTTGCTCTTCAGTTCCTCTAAACTCTTTAAAGAAAGTAAGGAACATCAATCTGAACATATAAAATGCTGTCATGATTGAAGCAATAGATCCAATAACATATAATGGAATACTATGATGGAAAGCAGTCATTAAGATTTCATCTTTAGAGAAGAAACCAGAGAAAAACGGAACACCAGAAATCGCTAATGATGAAATTAACATGGTCCAAAAAGTAATTGGCATTGCTTTGCGCAATCCACCCATTTTACGCATATCTTGCTCTCCGTGCAATCCGTGAATTACAGATCCAGATCCTAAGAATAAACAAGCTTTGAAAAAAGCGTGTGTGATTACATGGAAAACAGCTACTTCATAAGCTCCAAATCCTAAGGCTAAAAACATTAAACCTAATTGAGAAACGGTAGAGTAGGCCAGTACTTTTTTAATATCTGTCTGAACCAAACCAATTGTTGCAGCAACTAATGAAGTTACAGCTCCAACAATAGCTATTACAGTCTGAACGTCTGGCGCTAAATCAAAAACAAAGTTTAATCTTGTTACCATGAAGATACCAGCAGTAACCATTGTTGCCGCGTGAATCAATGCAGAAACCGGAGTTGGTCCAGCCATTGCATCAGGTAACCAAGTATATAAAGGAATCTGCGCTGATTTACCACAAGCTCCAATAAACAAACATAAAGCTGCTAAAGAAAGCAAAGGCAAGTTTAGATTTGTTGCTCCGGCAATCGCCGTTTTTAAAGTTGCATAATCTAAAGTAGAGAACATTGAACCGATAATGAACATTCCGATTAATAAACCTAAATCTCCAATTCTGTTCATGATGAAAGCTTTTTTCGCAGCATCATTGTAATCCTGGTTTTTATGCCAGAATCCAATTAATAAGTACGAACAAAGTCCAACACCTTCCCAACCAATAAATAATACTAGTAAGTTGCTTCCAATTACAAGCGTAATCATGAAGAATACGAACAGATTTAAATACGCAAAAAACTTATGCATATTCTCATCATCGTGCATGTAACTGATCGAGTATAAGTGAATCAATGATCCGATACCGGTTACAAAAAGCAACCAAAGAACAGATAATTGATCTAATAAAAATCCTAAATCAATATGAAGATTACTGATCTGGATCCAGTCAAATAAAGTTACCTGAATGGCTTTTCCAGTTGAAGTAATTTGATTAAAAAGTATAAGAGTAACCACAAAAGAAACCGCTACGGCAACTGTTCCGATAATACCCGAAACCGTTTTTCCTAAGCTTTTCCCGAAAAAAACATTGATTAAAAATCCTAAAAAAGGAGATAAAACTAAGACTAAAGCTAAATTGGTATCCATTTCCATTTATCCTTTTAAATTTTTTAAATTATCGATACTAATTGAGCCTAAATTTCTAAAAATAGAAACCAGAATGGCCAATCCTACCGCAACTTCTGCTGCAGCAACTGCCATCGAAAAGAACACAAAAACTTGTCCTTGTGCATCTTGATGATACGTTGAAAAAGCAACAAATAAAAGGTTAACTGCATTCAACATGATTTCGATAGACATGAAAACGATAATAGCATTTCGTCTGTACAATACACCAAAAACACCAATACAAAAAAGTACAACACTTAAAAAGATGTAGTTTTCAATACCTATTTGATTTAATATATTACCCATTATTTATTTAATTTTTCTTTTTTAGACAATAATACTGTTCCAATCATGGCTACTAAAAGCAAAATCGAAGCAAATTCAAATGGAACCATATATTCGTTCAATAATATTTTACCCAATACTTTGATAGACTGAAAATCTTCTCCGGTTGAATCATATTCGCCAACAATTGGTTTAGAATTGATGAAAATTGTAATCAATACAATAACAATTAAACAAAAAGAAACAATAGCACCTAAACGAGTAATTCTAGGTCTGTGAACCTGATGGCGTTCGTTTAGATTCATTAACATGATCGTAAAGAGGAATAAAATCATAATCGCCCCCGAGTAGACTATAATATGTACAATAGCCAAAAATTGAGAGTTTAATAATAGATAGTGACCAGCAATCGAAAAGAAACAAATCACTAAATAGATAGCACTATGAATTGGGTTTCTACTAAAAATGGTCAAAAATGCGGTAATTACCGTAATAAACGCTAAGAAACAAAATATAATTTGTACAGTTGTTGCGTGTGCAAAATCAGGAATATGTATCATTTAGTTAGCATTATTAAGTTGAGCATTTTTGATAGCCACGTCAAGAGGCATCACTAATCTGTCTTTTCCAAAAATGAAATCTTCTCTTTCATAACTAGAAGGAACCAAAACTTTTGAAGTTGTCAAATAGATAGCGTCTTTTGGACAAGCTTCTTCGCAAAGACCACAGAAAATACAACGCAACATATTGATTTCATAAATCTCAGCGTATTTTTCTTCTCTGTATAAATGTTTTTCATCTGGTTTACGCTCAGCAGCTTTCATAGTGATCGCTTCTGCTGGACAAGATAAAGCGCACAATCCACAAGCCGTACAGTTTTCACGACCTTGCTCATCACGCTTCAACTGGTGTTGACCACGATAAACCGGACTCATTTCACGTACTTGTTCAGGATAATGAATGGTTACTTTCTTTCTGAAAAGGTGCTTAAGTGTAATAAGCAATCCTTTCACAATCGCCACAAGATACAATCGTTCCCAAAAAGTCATCTCTTTGTTCGAGACCATCTTTTTTCTACCCGATAATGATATAGTTTCTATTGACATTTTTTAATGTATGATTTACGATTCACAATTTGGCAGTTAAGTCAAATCCAAAATCTGTTTTATTTTTAATTTGAAGCTAATCCCGCTATCCGCTTGTATCTTTTATGGTGAACCCCACCATAAAAGGATACCGCTTCTATCGGGGCTAGGGCACTCAGGTATTAAAACCCTAAGTATGCTGCGATATCATGTCTTAAAATTACAACCCCTGTAATTATGATATTAATGATCGAAAGTGGAATCAAAATTTTCCATCCTAAATTCATTAACTGGTCATATCTAAATCTTGGAATAGTCCAGCGTACCCACATATAGAAAAAGATCCAGAAGCATATTTTAGCAAATAATACTGCAATTCCTAAAACGTTAGCGATATTAACTCCCACATTTTCTACCATCCATTGCATTCCAGGATAATTGTATCCTCCAAAAAACAACACTGATATAATAGTAGCTGAAATAAACATATTCGCATATTCAGCAAATAAGTAGAATCCCATTTTCATCGATGAGTATTCAGTATGATATCCACCAATCAACTCAGACTCACATTCTGCTAAGTCAAAAGGCGTTCTATTTGTTTCTGCGAAAGCACAAATCAGGAAAATCAAGAAAGATAAAGGCTGGTAAAAAACATTCCAGTTCATTCCCGCTTGTTGCTCAGAGATTTCTTTTAAGCTTAAAGTTCCAGTCATCATCAATAATGCAATCATTGATAATCCCATGGCAACTTCATAAGAAACCATTTGCGAAGCTGCACGAACAGCTCCCATCAAAGAAAATTTATTGTTTGAAGCCCATCCACCAATCATGATTCCGTAAACTCCAACAGAAATTACTCCGAAAACATATAATAAAGCAATATTTACATCTGTTGCCTGCAATAAAACGTCACGTCCAAAAACATGCAGTCTGTCTCCCCATGGAATTACAGCGCTGGTCATCAAAGCCGTACTCATGGCAATTGCCGGACCAACAACGAATAAAAATTTATTAGGCGTGTTTGGCTCAAATTCTTCTTTTGAGAATAATTTCATACCATCTGCAAGTGGTTGTAATAAACCTCCCCATCCGGCACGGTTTGGCCCTACACGATCCTGAAGAAAAGCCGCAACTTTACGTTCAGCCCAGGTAGAATACATCGCCATGATCATTGTTATAGCAAAGACCACAACAATTACAACACTTTTCTCTATAATAAACGTACCATCTACCATCATTAAGAAATTTTGTTGTTAGTGTTTAATGGAATTTCAGCCATACTAATTTTTTTACGGTCAATATCTCTACCCATAAGGATAGTTTTTTCGGTATCGATTTCTACTTTCTCTAATTTTTGAGTGTAGTTATTTTGGTTGATAACAGAATCTTTTTCAAACTCTCTTGGTCCTTCAATAACCCAGTCATTTACGTTTTTGTGATCAAAACGACAAGAGTTACAGATGAATTCTTCCACTTCATGATACTCATCTTTACGACCTGTTACACGTTGAATTTCTCCTCCAAACATCCAAACGGTGGTTTTTCCACAACATCCCGGAGTTGTACATTCTCTGTGTGCATTGTAAGGTTTGTTGAACCAAACTCTTGATTTGAAACGGAAAGTTTTATCAGTTAATGCTCCAACCGGACATACGTCAATCATATTTCCAGAGAATTCATTGTCGATAGCTTTTGAGATTCCTGTTGAAATATTAGCGTGATCTCCACGATCTAATACTCCGTGAACTCTGTTGTCTGTCAATTGATCTGCAACTTGTACGCATCTTTGACATAAGATACAACGGTTCATATGTAGTTGAATATTTGGACCGATATCTTCTGGTTCAAATGTTCTTTTTTCTTCAATAAAACGTGATTTTGGATTTCCGTGTTCAAAACTTAAATTTTGAAGATCACATTCTCCGGCCTGATCACAAACCGGGCAGTCAAGCGGGTGATTGATCAATAAAAATTCTGTTACAGATTTACGGGCTTCCGTTACTCTGTCAGAAGATTTACTGTTTACTTCCATTCCGTCCATACATCCTGTTACACAAGATGCCATTAATTTTGGCATTGGTCTTGGGTCAGCTTCACTACCTTTAGAAACTTCAACTAAACAACAACGACATTTTCCGCCGCTGCCTTTTAATTTTGAGTAATAGCACATGGCTGGCGGTACCAAATCTCCACCAATCATACGTGCAGCCTGCAGGATCGTTGTTCCTGGCTCTACGTCTATACTTTGACCGTCTATGGTTACTTTCATCTCTTATTGATTTGAATGTTGAAAGTCGGAATATTGAAAAGATTTGCTGTCCTTTTTATATTATTAACTTTATAACTTTCTGCTTTATATTTCTTTATACGATTAGTTTACCGCCTACTAAATGTTTCACTTGCGAGAAAGGTTCAGCAACAAAATGATCTCTATTTTTAATTTTTTCAGGGAAACGAACGTGGTATTCAAATTCATCTCTAAAGTGACGGATCGCTGCTGCTACTGGCCAGGAAGCTGCGTCCCCTAGTGGGCAAATGGTGTTACCCTCGATTTTACTTTGAATACTCCACAATAATTCGATATCTTCTTCACGGCCCTGACCGTTTTCAATTCTCCACAAGATTTTTTCTAACCATCCAGTTCCTTCACGGCAAGGTGTACATTGCCCGCAAGATTCGTGGTGGTAGAAACGTGCAAAATTCCAAGTATTTCTTACCACACAAGCAGTATCATTATAAACGATAAATCCTCCAGAACCTAACATAGATCCGGTAGCAAAACCACCATCACTTAAAGATTCGTAAGTCATTAATCGGTCTTCGCCGTTTGCTGTTTTGAAAATCAATTCAGCTGGTAAAATTGGCACTGAAGATCCTCCGGGAACAAACGCTTTCAAAGGTCTGCTTGAAGACATTCCGCCTAAATACTCATCAGAATTCATGAATTCGTCAACACTTAATCCTAATTCAATTTCGTACACGCCAGGGTTTTTAATGTGTCCTGAAGCAGAAATTAATTTAGTTCCAGTTGAACGTCCAATTCCGATTTTAGCATAATCATCTCCAGAGTTGTTGATGATCCAAGGCACAGCTGCGATAGTTTCAACATTGTTTACTACTGTTGGATTAGCCCAAAGTCCAGAAACCGCTGGAAATGGTGGTTTGATACGAGGATTTCCTCTTTTACCTTCCAAAGATTCTATAAGTGCAGTTTCTTCACCACAAATATAAGCTCCCGCTCCACAGTGAACATGTAATTCTAAATCGTAACCTGTTCCTAATATATTTTTTCCTAGCCAACCGGCAGCTTTCGCTTCGGCGATTGCTCTTTCTAAAATTTTGAAAACCCACATATATTCTCCACGAATGTAGATATACGAAAGGTTAGCGCCTAAGGCAAAACTTGAAGTAATCATTCCTTCGATCAATAAGTGAGGAATAAATTCCATCAAATAACGATCTTTGAAAGTTCCTGGTTCAGACTCATCGGCATTGCAAACTAAGTGTCTTGGTTTACCTGATTTTTTATCAATAAAACTCCATTTCATTCCGGCAGGGAAACCCGCACCACCACGACCACGAAGTCCTGATTTTTTAACTTCTTCAACAACTTCGTCTGGCGTAAGTGTTTTCAAAGCTTTTTCTACAGAAGCGTAACCACCATTTTGGCGATATACCTCGTAGGTTTTAATACCTGGAACATTGATTTTATCTAATAATATTTTCTGTGACATCTTATTTATCGTGTAATATTATTTTATCATCTCTACAATCAGCGATTAACTGATCGATTTTTTCTTCTGTCAATTTCTCTTTGTAGAAATCGCCTAACTGCATCATCGGAGCGTATCCGCAAGCACCTAAACATTCTACTCCGGCAATAGTAAACATTCCGTCTGGAGTTGTTTCTCCCATCTTAATGCCTAATTTTTCAGAAGTATAATCCATTAAATTTTCAGCACCATTTAAACAACAACAAGAAGTCTGACAGAATTCGAACATGTATTTTCCAATTGGTTTTTGGTTGTACATGGTATAAAAAGTAACCACTTCGTAAACCTCAATTGGTTTGATGTGCAAAATTTCAGCAACTTTATCCTGCAACTCAGTGCTCAACCAGTTATCATGCGCATCCTGCACTTCGTGCAAAACAGGCAACAAAGCTGATTTTCTTTTGTCTTCAGGATAATGACTGATCAATTCATTGATGCGAGTCATCAATGCTTCAGTCATGTTTATTTCTTGTTTGTAATGTTTTCTTTCCATTCTTATTTTGGATTTTAGATTTTAGATTTTAGATTTTTCAATCTGTATCTAGAATCAGCATTCTGCAATCTTTTTTAATTTTAGATTTCTGATTTTAAATTGTAGATTTTTCAATCTGCAATCTAAACTCTAAAATCTGCAATTCTTTACGCGTCTAATTCTCCTGCAATAACATTTAAACTTGAAAGGATAACAATTGCATCCGATAATAAAGCGCCTTTAATCATTTCAGGATAAGCTTGGTAATAAATAAAGCAAGGTCTTCTGAAATGTAATCTATATGGAGTTCTGCTTCCGTCAGTAACTAAGTAAAATCCTAATTCTCCATTTCCTCCTTCAACGGGGTGGTAAATTTCTGCAACTGGTACAGGAACTTCTCCCATTACAATCTTAAAGTGATAAATTAAAGATTCCATTGAAGTGTAAACATCTTCTTTTGGAGGAAGGTAATAATCCGGTACTTCTGCATGATATTCGTTTCCGGCTGGCATTTTGTCTAAAGCCTGGCGAATAATGCTTAAACTTTCGCGAACTTCGGCATTACGAACACAGAAACGATCGTATGTATCACCTGATTTTCCAACAGGAACAATAAAATCGAAATCTTCGTAAGATGAATAAGGATGTGCAACACGAACGTCATAATCAACTCCGGCAGCACGTAAATTTGGACCTGTAAACCCGTAAGCCATTGCTTGCTCTGCTGAGATTGCTCCAACATTTACAGTTCTGTCAAGGAAAATTCTGTTTCTTTCGAATAAGTTTTCAAATTCTTGCCAAGCGACAGGAAAATCTCTTAAAAACACTTCTAGTTTGCGGAAAGCTTCTGGTGACCAATCTCTTTCGAAACCACCAATTCTTCCCATATTTGTTGTTAAACGAGCACCACAAATTTCTTCGTAGATCTCGTAAACTTTTTCTCTAAATTGAAAAACGTATAAGAAACCAGTATAGGCACCAGTATCTACACCCAAAATCGAGTTACAGATTAAGTGGTCTGTAATACGGGCTAATTCCATTACGATAACTCTGAAATATTGTGCTCTTTTAGGAACTTCAATATTTAACAATTTTTCTAAAGTCATCCACCATCCCATATTATTGATAGGAGAGGAGCAATAGTTCATACGATCTGTAAGAGGCGTAATTTGATAGAAAGGTCGATTTTCGGCAATTTTTTCGAATGCTCTGTGGATATAACCAATGGTTGGTTCAGCCTCAAGAATTCTTTCACCATCCATCAATAAGATATTCTGAAAAATACCGTGAGTTGCAGGGTGAGTTGGACCTAAATTCAGTACTGAAAGCTCGCTTCCGTCTTCATTTAGTTTCTCCTTTATTATTTTAGCATATCGATGCTCTGGTGGTAATAATAGTTCTGACATTTTATAATGTTGAATTATTTATTTTTTAGCAATTTGTTGTTGTTCTTCCAAAGAATCTGTCGTCTTTATCCGTTCTTCCGCTGTCTTCCATTGGGAATTCTTTTCGCATTGGGAAAGAGATCATTTCGTCCATATTCAAAATACGTTTCAATTGCGGATGTCCAATAAAGTTAATCCCGAAGAAATCGTATGTTTCTCTTTCCATCCAGTTTGAACTTAAGAAAATATTTGAAATGGTTTTTATCTCTGGTTTTTCACCATTAAGGTATACTTTGATTCTGATACGCTTGTTTTCGTACCAGTTGTGCAAATGATATACTATCGCGAACTGACGATCTGTTTCGTTGTCCGGATAGTGAATTCCGCATAAATCAGTTAAAAAGTGAAAACGTAAATCAGAATCGTTTTTCAAAAAAAGAATTAAAGCAGTGATTTTATCTGCTGTTGTTTCTATTGAAAAAATATCTCTTTCTTGTTGAAAGTTAAAAACACTTGAATCAAATGTTTCTGTAAGTTTGTCTTGAATCAGGGTATTTTCTAAGGCCATCTTATGAAATGTTATATGAAGCTAGTAATTCTTGGTATTCTGGAGAGCTTCTGCGTCTAACAGATTCGCTTCTTACCAATTCCTGAAGTTTCATTACTCCATCAACAATTTGTTCTGGTCTTGGAGGACATCCCGGAACGTAAACGTCAACCGGAATTACTTTATCAATTCCTTGTAAAACAGAATAAGTATCGAAGATTCCACCTGATGAAGCACAAGCTCCAACTGCAATTACCCAGCGAGGCTCAGACATTTGTTCGTAAACCTGTCTTAAAATAGGCGCCATTTTTTTAGAAATAGTTCCCATTACCATTAACATATCAGCCTGACGGGGAGAGAAACTCACACGCTCAGAACCAAATCGTGCTAAATCGTAATGTGAAGCCATTGTAGCCATAAATTCGATACCACAGCATGAAGTTGCAAAAGGCAATGGCCATAATGAATTGGCTCTTGCTAAACCTACAACATCATTTAGTTTTGTAGCGAAGAAACCTTCTCCTACAACTCCTTCCGGCGGCGCAACCATATTTACATTTGAATCGCTCATTTTATTTTAGATTTTAAATTTCTGATTTTAGATTTTGTAAATCTTGTAAATCGAAATCAATATTTTAAAAGTCAATATTATATTTTGAGAAATTGTCTTTCAAATCTAAAATTCTAAATCAATCTAAAATCTAAGATCTGAAATCTAAAATTTCTTATTCCCAGTCTAAAGCTTTCTTTTTGATGATATAGAAAAAACCAACTAAAAGAAGCGACATAAAAACAATCATCTTTAGCATTCCTTCCATTCCTAATTCCTTGAAGTTTACTGCCCAAGGATAAAGGAAAATTACCTCTACGTCAAATAATACGAACAAAATAGCTACCAGGAAGTATTTTACTGAAAACGGAATACGGGCATTACCAACAGATTCGATACCGCACTCAAAGTTTTTGTCTTTAACTTCAGAGGTTCTTTTTGGTCCTAATTTTCCAGAAATTATGATTGTTCCTACCACAAAACCAACAGCTAAAATGAACTGCATTAGAATAGGAATGTAACTGTATTGATCAGATTGCATAAACTTAGGGTTTTTACTTAAAGAATAAGCCACAAAGATAACTTTCAACTATGTAAATCACAAGATAAAAAATGATTTAAGTATGTTGAGAAACGGTGTTTGTGTCTAATTTTTATTGATTATAAATAACAATCTCGAATTTTAATATTTTTTTAAGATTTGAGCAAAAAAAAACGTCCCGATACTTCGGGACGTTCTTAAAACCATTCAGAGGCAAAAAAAATAAATTGCTATATTTTTCTTAGATTACTGCTACTTTAGCAGCAACTTTCCCTTTTCTTCCTTCTTCTTCTTCATAGCTTACACGGTCACCTTCGCGTAATTCTTCCGCGTTAATTCCTGAAGCGTGAACGAAGATATCTTTTCCTGTTTCTTCGTCTGTAATGAATCCATAACCTTTAGATTCATTGAAAAATTTTACTGTACCTGTACGCATTGTAATTGTAATAATAATTTATAATGAAGCAAATGTAAGATATAAATTCATACAAAAGACAATAAGGTGTTAATTTTTTGTAAAAATTATTGATTCACAGTCTTTTCGCTATTTATATTGCATCAAATCCTATACAGATGTGCTTTATTTGAGAATCGTTAATTGTAGGAAACGAACTAGGAAAACTGAACCTGTATTTAAGGTCATTTTGACAATTATCCTAATTTGTTCAATTATTTAGTAATAATTATTGTAAAGTCTCTTGTTTGTTATGGTTTTTAAGACTTTGTCAAATTCGCAATAAGGAATAAAAAAAACTGCAACTAAAGATAATTGCAGTTTTGTATAATATAATTTTTAGAATTTTTATTGGATATCAACCTTAATATGTAGTTCTTTTAGTTGAGCGTCATCAATTGTTGCAGGTGCGTCAATCATTACGTCGCGTCCTGAATTGTTTTTTGGGAAAGCAATAAAATCTCTAATAGTTTCCTGACCTCCTAAAATAGCAACAAGTCTGTCCAATCCAAATGCTAATCCTCCGTGTGGCGGTGCTCCAAATTGGAAAGCATCCATTAAGAAACCGAATTGTGCTTTTGCTTCTTCTTCCGTAAATCCTAAATATTTAAACATTAATTGTTGAGTAGCCTTATCGTGAATACGAATCGATCCTCCTCCAATTTCATTTCCGTTTAATACCATATCATAAGCATTGGCACGAACTTTTCCTGGTTCAGTTTCCAATAATTGCATGTCTTCTGGTTTAGGAGATGTAAATGGGTGGTGCATTGCATGGTAACGTCCGCTTTCTTCATCAAGTTCCAATAATGGGAAATCTACAACCCATAACGGAGCAAATTCTTCAGGATTACGCAATCCTAAACGAGTTGCTAATTCCATACGAAGTGCTGAAAGTTGTGCGCGTGTTTTATTTGCAGGTCCAGAAAGTACAAAAATCATATCGCCAGGTTTCGCTCCTGTAATTTTTGCCCATTGTCCTAAATCATCCTGATCGTAAAATTTATCGACAGATGATTTGAATGTTCCATCATCATTGCATTTTGCGTAAACCATTCCAGATGCGCCAACTTGAGGACGCTTAACCCAGTCAATTAACCCGTCAATTTCTTTACGAGTATAATTTCCTGCTCCCGGAACAGCAATTCCTACTACTAATTCTGCAGCATTGAATACTGGAAAATCTTTATGTTGTGCAAATTCGTTTAACTCACCAAACTCCATTCCGAAACGGATGTCCGGTTTGTCATTTCCATATGTTTTCATAGCATATTCGTAGGTAATTCTTGGAAATTTATCTACTTCAATACCTTTAATTTCTTTCAATAAATGTCTTGTCAGTCCTTCAAAAACATTCAAAATATCTTCCTGTTCCACAAATGCCATTTCGCAATCGATTTGTGTAAACTCAGGTTGACGGTCTGCACGCAAATCTTCGTCACGGAAACATTTCACGATTTGGAAATATTTATCCATTCCACCCACCATCAATAATTGTTTGAAAGTTTGTGGAGATTGTGGCAATGCGTAAAATTGTCCTTCATTCATTCTGCTTGGAACAACAAAATCTCTCGCACCTTCCGGAGTCGATTTGATTAAATAAGGCGTTTCAACTTCGCAGAAATCTAAATCAGACAGATACTTACGAACTTCCATCGCAACTTTATGACGGAATAACAAACTGTTTTTTACAGGATTTCTTCTAATGTCTAAATAACGATATTTCATTCTGATATCTTCTCCACCATCCGTTTCATCTTCAATTGTAAATGGAGGTGTTAAAGCTGCATTTAAAATGTTTAATTCAGAAACTAAAATTTCGATTTCACCAGTCGGAATGTTTTTGTTTTTGGCTTCACGCTCAATAACAGTTCCTTTTACCTGAATTACAAATTCTCTACCAAGTGTTTTGGCTAATTCAAAAACAGTTTTATCAGTACGACTTTCGTCGAAAATTAATTGTGTAATTCCGTAACGGTCGCGTAAATCAACCCAATTCATAAATCCTTTATCGCGTGATTTTTGAACCCAACCTGCAAGTGTAACTTCCGTATTAATGTTTGAGGCATTTAACTCGCCACAATTATGACTTCTATACATGATCAAAATTTTAGACTGCAAAAGTAAACAACAAAATTCAAATTAATATAGTAAAGTGACAACTTGATGCTCATTTAATTTGAAATATTTTGTTAATTCTTAAATTTTGCCGCGGTAATTTCTTTAGATTTGAATCACTAAAAACAAACTTTAATAGATATGAACAAACTTTTTGTAACTGGTCTGTTGATTTTTAGCGCTTTGAATGTTATTGGTCAAGCCAAAAATCAAGTTAAATTTACTGCTAAAATTGAGAATAGAAATAGTGACACTTTAGTCATTAAAGGAAAAAATAACTTTAAACAAGTAATTCCTATCAATAATAAACAACTTTTTGTGGCTTCTTTTGATGCTCCAAAAGGGTTTTATATGTTTTCTGATGGTACAGAATCTTCACGTTTATATTTGAAACCAAGTTCAGATGTTAGCTTAACAATGAATGCCAAAGAATTTGATGAAACTATTGTTTATAAAGGTAAAGGTGTCAATGAAAGTAATTTCCTTGCACAACAAGCTTTAAAAGATGAAAAATTTCAGAATGAAGCTTTTTCAAAAGAAGCAGTAGAATTTGCTACTTTATTAGAACAAAAGAAAAAAACAGATTTAGAAAATCTTGAAAAAGGAGATTTTGATCCTGAATTTAAAGAAGCTTTAAAGCATAATTTCGAAAGCTTTAATCAATATGCTTCTGAAGAATATGAAAGAGCTTTGAAAGCAAAGAAATTGGTTGGTAAAGAATCACCTGATTTTGATTATGAGAATTTTAAAGGAGGGAAAACAAAACTTTCTGAGTTAAAAGGAAAGTATGTTTATATCGATCTTTGGGCAACCTGGTGTGCGCCATGTAGAGCTGAGATTCCTTATTTGCAAAAAATCGAAGAGAAATACCATGGAAAGAATATTGAGTTCGTGAGTGTTTCTATTGATAAAGCAAAGGATAATGAAAAATGGAAAAAGTTTGTAACGGATAAACAATTAGGAGGAACCCAATTGTTTGCTGATAAAGATTGGGAATCTGAGTTTGTAACAAGTTATGGTGTGACCGGAATTCCAAGATTTATCCTGATAGATCCAAAAGGAAATATTGTGACTCCAGATGCAGAGCGACCATCGTCTCCAGAGCTTCAAACGCAATTAGACGCATTATTGAAGTAATTTATTTACCAAATATATAACGATATAGTACGTTTGCATTTTCGTTAAAATACCAGTAAAACCAATGCTTCGGCGTTGGTTTTTTTGTTTTTAGAAAATCTCCAATGTTAAGTTTTTATTCAATGTTACCAAATTGTTAAGTAAAAGTTTGTTTAATGTAAACTATTAACTATATTTGATAACAATTTGATAACATTAATACCTAAAGATATGAAAAAATGTGTGATTTTAGTTGCAATGATGTTCTCTGGAATTTTAGTTGCACAAGAGGTAAAACCAGAATTGGAAGCTGTTGGAAATAAAGTGAAAGCTACTTATTACCATGAAAATGGTAAAGTACAACAAGAAGGTTTCTTTAAGGATGGTAAACTAGATGGCGTTTGGGTATCGTATGATGAAAAAGGAAATAAAGTTGCAGTGGGAGAATACACAGACGGATTGAAAACTGGAAAATGGATTTTCTTTAATGAAAATAGCCTATGCGAGGTTGCTTATGAAAATAGCAAAGTAAGCTCAGTTAAAAACTTACAGAAAAATGCTTTAGCCAATAGAAACTAAGGTAATTTCTAAGATACATTTAAGACCGCTTTTATAAGCGGTTTTTTTATGCCTTTAATTTTTTGCAGCTTTTTTTTCTTCTTCCATACCAGATTATAAAACCAGAGACGGGAAGAGCTGCTGCAATTAAACTTACTATAAAAGCAATAATTTTTCCGGGTAAATTCAGAATTTGTCCTGTATGAATTCCATAATTCATTTCGACAACCTGCAGACCTAAACTTTTTTGATCATAAGGATCGTTCTGAAGTAGTTTTCCGTCAAGCGGATGAAAATAGTAATTGCTTTGATGATCATATCTTAAGGTATGCGGATAAGCTCCGGTACTGATTATGTCTCCTTTTTTCTGCGGAAGCAAAATAAAAAACATTTCGGATTTTGGTTGCAATTTTGCAGTTTCAATAAATGCGCGATCAACCGCAGTTATACTATTTGTTTTAAATTTTGTTGTGTCAATTGCGGGTGCTTTGGTTTCTGCAGCTTTATCTCCGCCAAAATTGAAAGTTTTGTAAATACCATCACCAACCCATTCATAGGTAAAGGTTAATCCGGTTATGGCAAGAATAAGTACAATAAGTGAAATGTAGAAACCAGAAGTATTGTGCCAGTCATAGTTTACACGACGCCATTTGGCCGACCATTTTACTGTAAAACTTCTTTTTATATCATGTTTTCGTTTTGGCCACCATTGAATAATTCCTGAGATTAATAATAAAATAAAGATTATGGTTGCTCCGCCAATAATATGTTTTCCAATATAATCGGGCAGGAGTAAATACAAATGAATGTATTCGACAATAATAAAAAAATCAGTTTTTGGATTTTCAGTTTTTAAATATTTTCCAGTGTACGGATTAAAATACAGGTATAAATTTTCAGTATCAGAGTAGGTATAGACGATCGCAGACCGATTTCTTCCGTAATACGAAACCATGCTTGCTGTATTTTTAGGAAGTATTTCTTTTGCCTTTTGCTGTAAAACAGATGGCGTCAAAAAAGATTTGTCCTGAGGTTCAACAAATCGCCATTCTTTTCTTGTAATATCTTTTATTTCGTCATGAAAACAAAAGATACATCCGGTAATACTTATTATAAAAACAATAAGCCCGGAAATTAATCCGAGCCATTTATGTAGAAAACGTATTTGTTTTTTGAAGCCCATTTTTTGAATAAAAGCGTAAAAGTATGTGCTAAATCAATTAGGGGCAAATTATTTCAATTATTTTTCGGCAACTACTTCTTTTTTTGGCTTTAAATGATAAGCTACATAAAGAGAAATTGAAGCCAGAGCAATCCAGAAAACGTCAATAAAGAAGACCTGAATTTTATTCTCCATAAAAGAAGTCCAGAACCAATTACCTGAAACGATTCCGTTTGTAATCGGAATTAAGAAGCCTAAAATACTTCCGGAAATCAGACATACTTTATTGGTAAAGGCATCATTCTTTTTAAGTATAAAAAATACTGTCAGTATTAACCATCCCACAAAATAAACGGTGTAAAGATTATTCTGAGTCAATGGATAGAATATTTTGGTAACGATAAAAGCAAGCGCGGTGATTGGATACATACTCAAACAAATCGCCAAATAAATACGAACAACAGCTGCATTGAAACGTCTCTTCTTTTCCGGCATATTGTTCTTTTGTCGTGCAACCAACCAAATCATTACACCTGAAATGATGACAAAACAAGTAATAATTCCTAAAATGAAGCTGACTATTTTCAGTGCATAACCGCCATAATCGCCAAAATGAATTTTGTACAAAACATTTTTCACAACATCCAGATAATTGTTATCAGTTACAGGATTTTTCTTTGCAATTTCTTTTCCATCAGCAATTCGGTAAACTACTTTTCCAATTCCGGTAAATTTTTTGTGGTTTGGCATTTCACCTTCAACTAAAACGTGCATGTTAGTATCGCCGTAATTTTGGATGAAAACACGTGTGATTTCAAAATCAGACCAATTGCTTTTTGCTTTTGCAACCAGTTGATCGATGTTAAAAGAATTGGCTAATTTTTTATTTTCAAATTTATAATCTGGATCGGTGTATTCTAATTCTTTATATAATTTGTCCTGATCTCCTTTATATAATGCCATTACAGCGGGAGCCACGATTAGAAGTTTAATCATAAAAAAAGCTCCGGTGACAGCGTAAACAAACTGAAAAGGTAATCCAATCATTCCTAAAGCCGTGTGAGCATCTGTCCACAACGTTTTTAATTTTTCCTTTGGACGGAACACATAAAAGTTAGAAACAATTTTTTTCCAGTGTAATAAAACGCCGGTTATAATTGCAAATAAGAAAAATAAAGCTACAAATCCGGAAAGATAATATCCAACAGGATATGGGACTTGTGCCAGGAAATGCAATCGGTACAAAAACTCTCCTAAAGAATAAGATTCTTCATAGGTAAAGGTTTTGAAGTTTTTGGTATCAAGATAAAAAAACGATCCTTCTTTTTGTTTGGCTGGAGCCAAAGTATCTTTGGTACCTTCCATATAAATGGCAACCCTTCTTTCATTAGTTGGTTTAGAAATGGTAATGTTTCTGCCGTGTAATACATATTCTTTGTCTAGCTTTTGTAAAGCAGCATTATAGTCTAGTTGAATTTCCTTTGTTATAGGAGTAGATTCACTTCTTTCCCAGTTAATTATTTCATCCCTAAAAAAAGAAAAAGATCCTGCAAAGAAAATGACAAATAGGACAACACTAATAACGATTCCGCTAACGGTATGTGTATGAAAGTAGATATTATAATTGCGATTGCTCATGCTTATTGTGCCGTTGGATTGTAGGTTAGACCCAGATAAATTAATAGAGAAAAAACTAGTGTTAGAAGAAGATAAATGCCCCAAATTTTCCAGCCACTTTTTGCCAGAAAAGCAATTACCATAAGTGCAACCCAAAGGATAAAACCAGTAAAAGCCATTGTCATCAATATGTTTGCACGGTTAAACCATGAAGCGAGTGCCAAGTGAAAGGTAACAGAAACAAAGTAGCCGCCTAGAATGGCAGCGGTAATTTTGGCAAAACGTTGCCATTTGGACTGGGTTAAATATTTTGGATTTGCTGGCATAGAGAGCTTAAGAATAATTTAGTAGTAATAAAATTCTAATAAGGCAACAATTATAAATAACACTAAAAGAGCGATGCTATTTACTTTTTTCAGAGGTTTCAATATAATAATCAAACTACCAATAGTCATTAGCTGAATGAAAAACATGAAAGTACCACAACACAATGATTGCGAAAAGAGCCATATGGAATAAGCAGATAGAAGAAGCAAGAGTCCTGTGATTTTAGTTTGTCTTGGATTTTTCTGCATCCATTTTTCAAAACCTAAATCATATGATAAAGCAGCTCTTTTTGATGTGTAATACAAAGTGTAAAAAGCTAAAAAAACGATTAGACTTGCAATTGTTATCATGATTAGTAATTTAAAACGTGTAACTATTATTTAGAATAAATTTTAATAGTGCAAATCTAAGTTAAGAATCAAAACAAAACAAGTTATTTTTATTTATTCTAAGTAAGTTTTCTTGATTTTGGATATAAAAAAACCTGCTCGTTATTTGAGCAGGTTTTATATAAATTGAAAATTATTTCAAATTACAATTCTAAAGCACGTTTAGCATCGCCATTCATCAATAATTCTAGTGGATTTTCTAAAGCTTCTTTTACAGCAACCAAGAAACCAACTGACTCACGTCCGTCGATAATTCTGTGATCGTAAGAAAGTGCAACATACATCATTGGGTGAATTTCAACTTTACCGTTTACAGCGATTGGACGCTCGATAATGTTGTGCATTCCTAAAATTCCTGATTGAGGAGGATTGATGATTGGAGTACTTAACATACTTCCAAAAACTCCACCATTAGTGATAGTGAAAGTTCCACCAGTCATATCGTCAACAGTAATTTGACCATCACGAGCTCTTAAAGCTAATCTTTTGATTTCAGCTTCGATTCCGCGGAAAGTTAAAAGTTCAGCGTTACGAACTACAGGAACCATTAACCCTTTTGGTCCGGAAACTGCGATAGAGATATCAGCAAAATCGTAAGCGATTTTGTAATCACCATCCATCATAGAGTTAACATCTGGATATAATTGTAAAGCTCTTGTAACTGCTTTTGTAAAGAATGACATGAAACCTAAGCCTAAACCACCATGTTTTGCTTTGAAAGCATCTTTGTATTCATTACGAATTTGGTTGATTGGCGTCATGTTTACTTCATTGAAAGTAGTTAACATTGCTGTTTCGTTTTTAGCAGAAACTAATCTTTCAGCTACTTTACGACGCAACATTGATAATTTTGTACGCTCAGATCCACGGCTTCCTCCTGTTGGAGTTCCCATTGAAGGTACTGCATTTACAGCGTCATCTTTTGTGATTCTTCCACCTTTACCAGTTCCTGAAACTGTTGCTGGTGCTATATTTTTTTCGTCTAATATTTTTCTTGCTGCCGGAGATGGAGTTCCTGCTGCATAACTTGGAGCCGCTGCCGGTGCCGGAGCTGCTTTAGGCGCTTCTGCTTTTACTTCTGTCTTTGGAGCCTCTGCTTTTGGCGCTTCTGCTGCCGGAGCTGCTGGTGCATCACCTGCAGGTTTTGCTGCATCAGTATCAATTAAACAAACGACAGCTCCTACTGCAACTGTATCACCTTCTTCAGCTTTAAGCGTAATGATACCGCTCATTTCAGCAGGCAATTCAAGAGTAGCTTTATCTGAATCAACTTCAGCAATAGCCTGATCTTTCTCTACATAATCTCCGTCTTTTACTAACCAAGTTGCAATTTCAACTTCTTTTATTGATTCCCCTGGTGATGGGACTTTCATTTCTAAAATCATCTTTGTTTTTGTTTAAGGTTTGTATTGCTTAAAGATTAAAGCGTTTGGTCTAACTTTAAAACTTAAGCGTATAAACTAATTTTTTATCTGAATAAATTTTTATCGAAAACCATTCTAATCGCATCTGCATGACGACGTTTAGCTCTTGTATAACTTCCTGATGCCGGAGCAGCATAAGCTTTTAATGAAGCCAATCTCCATTTTACAAGATCGAAGTTCATTAACATAAAGCTGTAAGCTCCCATGTTTTTAGGCTCTTCTTGTGCCCAAACATAATCATCAGCATTTGGATATTGTGCAATAATTGCTTTTAATTGCTCCACTGGTAAAGGGAATAATTGCTCAACACGAACAACTGCAACGTCATTTCTTCCGTTGTTTTCTCTTTCAGCAACAATGTCATAGTAGAATTTACCAGTAACAAAAACTAACGTTTTTACTGCTTTTTTATCTACTGTGTTATCATCTATAGTTTCCTGGAAACTTCCTGTTGCTAATTCTTCTACTGTAGAAACGCATCTTGGGTCACGCAATAAACTTTTTGGAGAGAAAACTACCAAAGGCTTACGGAAATTTGTTTTCATTTGTCTTCTCAACAAGTGGAAGAAGTTAGCTGGCGTTGTACAATCTGCAACGTACATATTTTGTCTCGCACAAAGTTGTAAGTAACGTTCCATTCTTGCAGAAGAGTGTTCTGCACCTTGTCCTTCATATCCGTGAGGTAATAATAAAACAATACCATTTTGGTTGTTCCATTTGTCTTCACCACATGAAATATATTGGTCAATCATAATTTGAGCTCCATTTGAGAAATCTCCAAATTGTGCTTCCCAAATAGTTAATGCATTTGGATTAGCTAGTGCATATCCATAATCAAAACCAAGAACACCATACTCAGATAAAAGAGAGTTGAAGGCACCGAATTTTCCTTTTTTGTTTTCGATAGCATCTAATAGAATTACTTCTTCTTCAGAATCTTCCACTTTAACTACGGCATGACGGTGAGAGAAAGTACCACGCTCTACGTCCTGACCTGAAATACGAACATCAAATCCTTCTGTCAAAAGAGAGCCATAAGCTAATGCTTCAGCTGTTCCCCAGTCAATAGTGTTGTTGTCGTATCCTGCTTTTCTATCCGTAACAATTTTGGTTATTTTGTTGATGAATTTCTTGTCAGATGGTAAAGTTGAGATTGTATTGATGATAGAATCTAATCCTTTTTTGTCAAAAGTAGTATCAACTTTTTGAAGCATTTGCGTATCAGTTACCTGAACAAATCCATCCCATTCGTTTTTCATGAATGGTGTTATAATTGTCAAATCTTTTTTACGGGAAGCTTCTAAATTCTCCTCCATATTAGATTTGTATTCTTTTTCTAAAGCGTTTACATAAGAAGCATCGATTACGCCGTCAGACAATAATTTCTCAGCATAAATATCTCTTGGATTTTTATGTTTTGCGATGATTTTATATAAAACCGGTTGGGTGAAACGAGGTTCATCACCTTCGTTATGACCGTATTTTCTGTATCCTAATAAATCGATAAATACGTCACGTCCAAACTGCATTCTGTAGTCTAATGCAAAAGATACTGCATGTACAACAGCTTCAGCATCATCAGCATTTACGTGTAATACCGGAGATAAAGTTACTTTAGCAACGTCTGTACAATAAGTAGAAGAACGAGCGTCTAAATAGTTTGTTGTAAAACCAACCTGGTTGTTAATTACAATATGGATTGTTCCTCCAGTTTTGTAACCGTCAAGCTGTGCCATCTGAATGATTTCATATAAGATACCCTGTCCTGCAATTGCAGCATCTCCGTGAACGGCGATAGGTAATACTTTAGAGAAATCGTCAGCATAATATTTATCTTGTTTTGCTCTTGTGATTCCTTCAATTACAGCTCCAACCGTTTCTAAGTGCGAAGGGTTTGGTGCTAAATTGATGTTGATGCTTTTTCCTGATCTTGTTTTTTTGTCAGCTGTAAGACCTAAGTGGTATTTTACGTCACCATCAAAATATTCCTGATCGTAATCTTTACCGTCAAACTCACCAAAAATATCCTGAGTAGATTTTCCGAAGATGTTTGCCAAAACGTTCAAACGACCACGGTGTGCCATTCCCATTACGAATTGTTCAACACCTTTTTCAGCAGCTTGCTCGATCAAAGCATCTAAAGCCGGAATAATAGATTCTCCACCTTCTAGTGAAAAACGTTTTTGTCCAACATATTTAGTGTGTAAGAAGTTCTCGAAAGAAACTGCTTCGTTTAATTTATTTAAGATCGTTTTCTTTTCTTCTGTAGAAAAATTAGGCTGATTAACATTAACCGCTAATTTATCCTGAATCCATTTTACAACACCAGGATTTCTGATGTACATATATTCAATTCCAATATGCTGGCAGTAAATAGATTTAAGACGCGTTACGATATCCTGTAAAGTAGAAGGTCCAACTCCAATAGTCTTAGCCGCATCAAAAACTGTCGAAAGATCAGCAGTTGTTAATCCGAAATTCTCAATATCTAAAGTTGGAGATGAAGTTCTACGATCACGCACCGGATTTGTTTTTGTGAACAAATGCCCGCGCGTACGGTAACCATCAATCAATTTTAATACATTGAATTCTTTTTGTAGTTTTTCTGAAACTTTGCTGTAATCTGTGTTGTCGCTAGTCACATATTCAACAATCTGTTGAACCGGATTTTCGTCATTATAAGTCGTCTGTCCAAAGTCGAAACCTTGAAAAAAACTTCTCCAGCTAGGCTCAACGCTGTCTGGGTTTACTAAATATTGATCGTATAATTGTGCGAAAAACTCTGTATGCGCTGCATTTAAAAATGAAAACCTATCCATAATATTAGTGAATATACTTTTTGTTAAATAGAATGGCAAAAGTACAACAATCACATTTATTTAAATCTTTTTTTTACGTACTTTTACGTAAAAATTTGTTAAAAATAGATCTAACTATGAAGAAAAATCAAATTTCAATCGTTTTCAAATCTTTTTTTGTGATTATGACAGTCTTTTTTTCTAGTTATGCAACCGCTCAGCAAAACTATGTTATAAACAACCACAATGATTTTTGGGATAAAGTTCAGTTCGGAGGCGGATTAGGTCTTGGATTTGGATCTGGTTACACCGATATTTCTGTAATGCCAAGTGCAATTTATAATGTTAATGAGATTGTATCTCTGGGTGTTGGGTTGCAATTTGGTTATTTATATCAAAAAAATTATTATGAATCTTTTGTGTACGGAGCAAGTTTTCTAACCTATGTAAATCCAATTCCTCAATTGCAGTTATCTGCCGAATTAGAGCAGGTGAGAGTCAATGCAGATTATGAAGAAACCTATTATGTCCCTGCTTATTCTGATGATTTTTGGAATACGGCCTTGTATCTTGGTGCTGGTTACAGAACAGGAAATGTAACGATTGGTGCTCGCTACGATGTTTTGTATAATCCAAATAAGAGTCTTTATGGTTCTGGATTTATGCCTTTTGTGAGAGCGTATTTTTAAAAGGTGCTAAGGTTCTGAGGTACTAAGTTGCTAAGGTTTTTAAAACAAGAAAATTTGAAAAAATACATTTTCATAATTGCAATAATTATAGCTTTGAGTTGTAATCATTCTCAAAAGGCAGATAAGACTGAAAACAAAAAAGTTGTAAAAAAAGAACTAAGACCTTTTTTTGATTCGGATAAAGTCGATCATTATTATTTGGATTTTTCCGAAGATGATTTTACTAAAATCCTTATGAAGGATAATAATACTAAAAAGGAAGAAGAATTTTTTGAAATTTATGTACATCATTTTCCTGATAGTATTCCAAAAGAAAATTTTGAGAAAATTCTATTAAAGCATAATTATAGAAAATCAAGCTTAACTAGTAAACAGCAAAAAGACATTCAAAATGTTTTTAGCGAAAAAGATTCGTCACCAGATTCTTATGCTTCTTGTGCTGCAGAATATCGGGATATTTTTATTTTTAAGAAGAAAGAAAAAACGATTGGAATAGCAAAAATCTGTTTTAAATGCGGTCGTTTTCAGATAATAGGAAGTAAACTAGATACTAATGGATTTGGACTTTGGTCTGAATTAGATAAGTTGAAAAGTATTATCAGGCCAAAAACCTTAGAACCTTAGCATCTCAGTAACTTAGAACCTTCTACTTAAAATTCTTTCGAAACCAAACTTTCTGCCATTCTCGTTTTAAAATCAAAAACGAAACTTGTTCAGCAAGAATCACTAAATCCGATCCATCAAGTTTTTTTATTTCAATTTCAGAAACATCAATAATATATAGGAGGTTTAAGTATTCAGCGAATTTATACTGAATCATTCGGTAGATTTTTTCGTGAAGCTGGATCTTCAATTCGTTGGGAGAAATACTTAACGGGAAATCGATGCCTTCATTCGCTAAATTAAAGTCCTTGTTGATTTGTTCGATCAGGTTGAGATATAAAGTTTCTGCCTGAGCTTCTGCTAGTAAAGATTCTGTATTAATTGGTGCTACAAACATATTTTTATCAATTTCAAAATTCAATGTCAATTGCAATTTTCAATCTTTTATAATTGATTTTTGAAATTGTTATTGCTATTGTTTTTATACCTTACGTCCCATTAAATTTTCACCGAAAGTTCTCAAAATACTCTTCTTTTCGGCATTAATATCCATTTTTTCTAAAGTTTCAAAAGCTTTAAAGGTATACATTTCTATCGCTTCCTGAGTCGCTTTTGAAGCTCCTGATGCATTAAAAATGGCTTTTACAGTTTCTATTTTTTGTAAATTATCTTCTAATTGTAATCCGAATAACTGTTGTAATTCTGCTGCTTTTTCTTCAGATGAAAACTCAATTGCTTTTAGATACAAATAGGTTTTTTTGTTTTCGATAATATCTCCACCCACTTGTTTTCCAAAGGTTTCAGGATCTCCAAAAGCATCTAAATAATCATCTTGCAACTGAAATGCCAATCCTAAATTCAGTCCGAAATCATAAATTAAATCAGCTTCTTTTTCAGAAGTTTTCGCTACAATAGCCCCCATTTTCATGGCTGCTGCAACTAAAACTGCTGTTTTATATTCAATCATTTTCAGGTATTCGGGAATGGTAACATTGTTTCTTTCTTCAAAATCAACATCCCATTGTTGTCCTTCACAAACTTCAAGAGCCGTTTTGCTGAATAATTTCGCTAAATCTCTAAAAATAGTTGGTTCGTATTGTTCGAAATATTGATAAGCCAGAATCAACATTGCATCACCAGAAAGTATTCCGGTATTAATATTCCATTTTTCATGAACGGTTACTTTTCCTCTTCGCAAAGGCGCATCGTCCATAATGTCATCATGAACTAACGAAAAGTTATGAAAAACTTCAACCGCCATAGCTGCCGGAAGCGCTACTTTATAATCGGCATCAAAAACTTCTGCAGCCATTAAAGTTAATACCGGACGCATTCGTTTTCCACCAAGCCCTAAGATATAAGTAATAGGTTCGTAAAGATTTTTGGGTTCTTTGTCTATGCTTTGGTTTTCTAAATAACTAATGAAAAATTCCTGGTACTGACTAATATCGTGCATAAAATGAAAATCTGATTATCGAGGCTCAAAGATACAATTCAAATGTTAATTATTCCCTGCTAAAATTTAAATGCTAACTAAGATTTAAAATCAGGTAAAATTGATCTCATTTCTAATCTGTTAAATTATTTTTAAAAAAAACTTGGAAACTTATTTGGTGTTTAGAGTTTCCTGTCTATATTTGCAATCTCAAATGGAAACCCAGAACACTGTAAAAGTTTCCGTTTTAAGTTTAGATAAGTTATAAACTAAACAAAACCAAATAATTATGAAAACAACATGGACCTTAGATTCTAGCCAATCAGATGTTTTGATTAAAATGAGACATTCGATTATTGCCTATTTAGGAGGAACTACAAATAAATTTGACGGTTACGTTAATATCGAAGACAATGAAATCGAAGATGCTTCGGTTGAATTTTCATTAGATGTTAATAATAAAAATGACAGTTTTCAGCATATCGATTCTCATATGCAATTGAATGATTTATTCAATGTAAACGAGCATCCGATTATCAGTTTCAAATCGACATCCTTTCAGAAGATTAATGATAATATCAATTTTTTCAAAGGTGATTTAACTATAAAAGATGTTACCAGAGTTGTAGAACTTGATGCAGAATTTATTGGGGTCAATTCTTATAACGGACAGAAAAAAGTTGCTTTTGAAATTAAGGGAGATATTAAACGTCAGGACTTTGGTTTAGATTATAATGCATTTAACTTCAACGGTGGTTTAGCATTAGGAAAGGATATTAAACTTATTGCAAATCTGGAATTTAGTATATAAATCTTACATAATGAATAAATTAATGTAAAATTATTACAAATATAATGGAAACTATTTTTTCAATTTTAGTTTCCTAATTATATTTGTAATGTAATTTGAATTTAAAATGAAAGAGAAAATCATATCAAAAGCGAGTGAGTTGTTTTTAAAGCTCGGTTTTAAAAGTGTTACGATGGATGATATTGCAGGCGAAATGTGTATTTCTAAAAAAACGATTTACAAATATTTCTGTAATAAAGAAGTTTTGATTGAAGAAAGTACTTCAATGGTTCATAAACAGGTTCATGAGGTTATTGATACCATTGTTGCGAAAGATTATAATGCCATTCATGAGAACTTTGAAATTCGCGAAATGTTTCGCGATATGTTTAAAAACGCGACGGATACTTCGCCTCTTTATCAGTTAAAAAAACATTATCCTGAAATCTATCAAAATGTAATGACACATGAAATAGATCAGTGCAATCACTATTTTAAAGATAATATTTTAAAAGGAATCCGTGAGAACTTATACAGACCAGATTTGAATATTGATTTATATGTGAAATTTTATTACACCTTAATTTTTCATATTAATGAAACTACAATTTCTGAAAGAGAAGCACAAAAAATAGAATTAGAAGCTTTGGAATATCATACCAGAGCAATGGCAACCGAAAAGGGAATAATCGAATTAGAAAAACAACTTAAAAAATTTAGTACTTAATTAATCAATCTATATGAAACGAGTAATTCTTATATTTTTGTGTTCAATTGGCTTGACTGCCAACGCACAAGTCAAAACCCTAACCTTAAAAGAGGCTCTTACATACGCGTTGCAAAACAAAGCGGATGCAAAAAAATCTAAACTTCAGGTTGAAAATAGTGAGTATCAAATTCAGGAAATTCGCTCAAGAGCCTTGCCACAAATCTCCGGTAACGCAAGTTTAACTTATAATCCAATTCTACAAACAAATGTTATTGATGGAGGTTCATTTGGTCAGCCAGGAACTACTATTCAGGCGACTTTTGGCCAAAAATGGACTTCTGGAGCGGGAATCTCTTTGACTCAGGCATTATTTGATCAGTCTGTTTTTACAGGTTTGAGAGCTGCTAAATCTACTCGTGAATTTTATCAAATAAACGATCAGTTGACTGAGGAGCAAGTTATCGAAAGAGTTGCAAATAATTACTACGGAGTATATGTACAACGTGAAAGATTAATTTTATTAGATAGCAATTACGTTAATACAACTAAAGTCCGCAATATTGTACAAGGACAATTTGATAATGGTCTGGCTAAAAAAATTGATTTAGACCGTATTATTGTAAAAATGTCAAACATTGATACAGAACGTCAACAAATTAAAAATCAGATTACTTTACAGGAAAATGCTTTGAAGTTTTATATGGGAATGCCTATTGAAGCTCAAATCGAGATTCCGAAAGAAGAATTTGAAGTGGTTCCAGCTGCCTTAACTGAAGTTCCAAATGTAGAAAACAGAACAGAATATTTGCTTTTGAAAAAACAAGAAGAATTATTAGTGTTTAATAAGAAAGCTACTGAAGCATTGTACTATCCAACATTAAACCTGGTTGCGGGTTACAATTATATTGGTCAGGGTCCTGAAATGCCTCTTTTTGCAAAACCAAGAGATGGTGTTTATTGGTCTGATTATTCTGCAATTGGATTGAATTTACATGTGCCAATCTTTACAGGTTTCGGAACTCGTGCTAAAGTAAGACAGGCAGATGTTGAAATTAGATCACTTCAGGAAGATATTAAAGACACCAAACTTTCATTGGATCTTGATTACAGAAACGCAATGGCTCAAATTGAGAACAACCTTATCACGATTAATAATCAAAGAGAAAACATGCGTTTGGCAAAAGAGATTTTAAGCGATACAAAAAACAATTACCTTCAGGGATTAGCGTCATTAACCGATTTATTAGATGCTGAAAACGAATCTCTTGAGGCTCAAAATAATTTTACAAGAGCAGTTTTAAATTACAAAATTGCTGAGATAACACTAATCAAATCAAAAGGCGAACTAAAAACTCTTATTAAATAACTAATTACAATGAAGAAAACTATTATAACAATCGTAATCATAATCGCGGCCTTAGGGGTGATTGGATATATCTTAAATAATAATAAGAAGGAGAATAAAGCTAAAACCGATATCGTTGCTGAAAAAAATGCTGCGGTTTCAGTAAAAATTTCTCCGGTAAAAACAGAAGAAGTTTCATTAGACTTCGTTGCAAATGGAAACTTCCAACCAATCCAACAGTTAACATTTTCTGCTGAGAAATCAGGGAAAGTAATTAGCGTTTTGGCAAAAGAAGGAGATTACGTAAGAGTAGGTCAAACTTTATTGACAATGAGAGGTGACGTAATCAATGTAAATGCACAACAAGCACAGGCTGTATACGCAAATGCAAAATCAGATTACGCGAGATATGAAAATGCTTTTAAAACGGGCGGTGTTACCAAACAACAATTAGATCAGGCAAAATTGGCTTTAACAAACGCTCAGTCTAATTTAACTCAGGCAAACATTAATGTTGGAGATACAAGAGTAAAAGCGCCAATCAGCGGATTTATCAATAAAAAATACATTGAGCCAGGATCTATCTTAACAGGAATGCCGGCAACTGCATTGTTTGATATCGTAAATGTTTCTAAATTAAAATTAGTAGTTACAGTAAACGAAAATCAGGTAGCAAGTTTAAAAGTTGGAAATACTATCAATGTATCTGCTAGTGTTTATCCTGATAAAAATTTCTCTGGAAAAATCACTTTTATTGCTGCAAAAGCTGACGAGAGTTTAAACTTTCCTGTTGAAATTGAAATTGCAAATAATACAAACAATGACCTGAAAGCAGGTATGTACGGAACGGCAAATTTTGCTTCAAACCAACAAAAACAACAGTTAATGGTTGTGCCTAGAAACGCATTCGTAGGAAGTGTAAGCAGCAACGAAATTTTTGTAGCTGAGAATGGTATCGCAAAATTGAGAAAAGTAACTGCGGGAAGAATTTTAGGAGATCAGGTAGAAATCATCAATGGATTATCTGATGGCGAAAAAGTAATTACTACCGGTCAGATCAACTTACAAGACGGTAACAGAGTAGAAATTATTAAATAAAAAAGTAATTAGTGGTTAGTACAGAGTACTTAGTCCTTGGAATTATTCAAAGTAAATAATCTCAAGAGACTAAGGACTAAAAACTAAGGACTTAATAAAATTTAAAAGAAATATATGAAATTAGCCGAAATATCCATAAAACGTCCGTCGTTAGTAATTGTATTGTTTACAATTCTGACACTTGGTGGATTGTTCAGCTACAGCCAATTAGGCTATGAGCTGATCCCTAAATTTGAGCAAAACGTTATTACAATTTCTACAATTTATCCTGGAGCTTCTCCAAGTGAGGTAGAAAACACGGTAACTAAGAAAATTGAGGATGCAATTGCATCCCTGGAAAATGTTAAGAAAATTGACTCAAAATCATACGAAAGTTTATCTATCGTTTCGATTACACTGACATCAAACGCAAAAGTCGATTTTTCCTTAAATGATGCGCAACGAAAAATCAATGCGATTATTAGTGATTTACCAGATGATGCTGAAACGCCTTCGTTAACCAAATTCTCGCTGAGTGATTTACCAATCATGACGCTTGGTGCCAACGGAAAAATGGACGAAGCAGAGTTTTATGACTTAATTGATAAAAAAATTGCTCCTATTTTGTCTCGTGTACAAGGTGTGGCGCAGGTAAATATTATCGGTGGTGAGGAACGTGAGATTCAGGTAAATCTTGATGCATTAAAAATGCAGGGTTATGGATTATCTATCCCTCAGGTTCAACAAAATATTTTGAGTTCAAACTTAGATTTCCCAACAGGAAACATCCAAACGAGAAATCAAAAAATATTAATTCGTTTAGCGGGTAAATATAAAAGTGTTGAAGAATTAAGAAACTTAGTAGTTTCTTCTCAAAACGGAATTCAGGTTCGTTTAAGTGATATTGCAGACGTTCAGGATACTCAAAAAGTAGCTGAGAAAATATCTCGTGTAGATCAAAAAAGTGCGATTGTTTTACAAATCGTTAAACAATCGGATGCAAACGCAGTTGCGGTAAGTGAGCAATTATTGAAAACAATTACCATTCTTGAAAAAGATTATGAAAAAAATCATTTAAAATTAGAAGTTGCAAAAGACAGTACAATCTTTACTCTTGAAGCAGCAGATTCTGTTGTTCACGATTTATTGATTGCGGTAATTCTGGTAGCATTTGTAATGTTGTTCTTCCTTCACAGTATTAGAAACTCGTTGATCGTAATGGTTTCTATTCCTGCCTCTTTGATTGCAACATTTATTGGTATTTATTTAATGGGATATACATTAAACTTAATGAGTTTATTAGGATTATCTCTGGTGGTTGGTATTCTTGTGGATGATGCGATTGTGGTTTTGGAGAATATCTACAGGCACATGGAAATGGGTAAAAGCCGAATCCGTGCATCATATGATGGAACAGCCGAAATTGGTGGAACCGTAACTTCGATTACCTTAGTAATTGTGGTGGTATTCTTGCCTATCGCGATGAGTTCTGGTTTGGTTTCTAATATCATTACACAATTCTGTGTTACGGTAATTATATCAACTTTATTATCACTTTTAGCTTCATTTACTATTATTCCATGGTTATCATCTCGTTTTGGTAAATTAGAGCATATTGAAGGAAAAAATTTATTCGGAAGAATTATTCTTGGTTTCGAAAGTTATTTAACACGTTTTACCAACTGGGTTTCTGACTTATTGACTTGGTGTTTGGATCATTATATTAAAACTTTTGTAGTTGTAATTGTATTGTTCTTAGTATCTACAGTTGGATTAATGGGTGGAGGTTTCATTGGAGGAGAATTTTTCGCTTCTTCTGATAGTGGAGAGTTCTTAGTTCAAATCGAAATGCCAAAAGATGCTTCGTTAGAACAAACGAATTTCATGACGCAAAAAGCAGAAGCTTATTTGAAAGCTCAGGAATATGTTCACAGCCAAATTACAACGGTAGGACAAACTTCTGAAGGATTTGGAGCGTCGCAAGCTACAGCTTATAAAGCAGAGATTGACGTAAAAATGATCGAGCAAAAAGATCGTACAGATGATGCAAACGTATACGCTGCAAAAATCAAACGTAAATTAGAAAAAGTATTAGTTGGCGCAAAAGTAAAAACAGTTCCGGTTGGTATCTTAGGTACTGCTGAAGATGCAACTTTAGGATTAATTGTAACAGGTCCTTCAACAGAAGCGGCTATGGCATTTGCTAAAAAAGCAGAAGCTGAATTACGTACTATTCCTGGAACAACAGAGATCAAATTAACAGTTGAAGATGGTAACCCTGAGATCAACGTTAAAGTAGATCGTGATAAAATGGCTGCTTTAGGGTTGACATTACAAACAGTTGGTTTAACCATGCAAACTGCTTTTAGCGGAAACACAGATGGTAAATACAGAGCTGGTGAATACGAATACGATATCAACATCAGATACAATGCATTCGATAGAAAAAGTATTACTGATGTTAGTAATTTGATTTTCATCAATGCAGCTGGCCAACAAATTAAATTATCTCAATTTGCAACAATTACAGAAGGTTCTGGACCTAGCCAGTTAGAGCGTAGAGATAAATCAGCGTCGGTAACTGTAAAAGGACAAAACGTTGGGGTTCCTTCAGGAACAATTGTAACACAATGGCAGGCGAAGTTAGATAAACTTCAAAAACCAGCTGGTGTTAACTATATCTGGGGAGGTGACCAGGAGAACCAATCAGAAGGTTTTGGTACTTTAGGAATCGCTTTATTAGCCGCTATTATCTTGGTTTACTTAGTAATGGTGAGTTTGTACGACAGTTTCGTTCACCCATTCGTAGTATTGTTTGCTATCCCGCTTTCGTTTATTGGTGCGATGTTGGCATTAGCTTTAACAAATAACTCATTAAACATCTTTACCATTTTAGGTATCATCATGTTGATTGGTCTGGTGTGTAAGAATGCAATCATGCTTGTCGATTATACGAACCAAAGAAGAGCAGCTGGAGAATCAATAAGAACGGCATTAATTCAGGCGAACCACGCTCGTTTACGTCCGATTTTGATGACTACAATTGCGATGGTATTTGGTATGTTCCCAATTGCATTAGCATCTGGAGCTGGAGCTGAATGGAAAAACGGATTGGCTTGGGTAATTATCGGAGGATTAATTTCTTCTTTATTCCTAACGCTGATTGTTGTTCCGGTTATTTATAACATCATGGAAAAAATAATTGCTAAAGTTAGCAAAGGAGAAAAAATCGATTACGAAGCTGAAATGGTTGCCGATTATGAGCATACCGAATTAAGTGAAGACGGTTTTAATCCTAAACATACACATTAAGAATTTTTAAAAATTCCAATATTTAAAATCCAAATTCCAATTTTGGAACTGGTAAAAAATAAAATCCCAAATTCCTTAATTGGAATTTGGGATTTTTTATTTAGATGAAGTTTTAGGTTGGAATTTGGATTTTAAATATTGGAATTTAACAATCCTTTATTTCTTCACAATTTTGATTGTTTTGGTCTGACCTTCTGAGTTTACTTTTAAGAAATAAAAGCCAGAAGCAATATTGGACAAATCAATTTCAGAATGCTCGCTATTTATTTTTTTAGCTAAAATAGATTTTCCGGCAACTGAGAATATTTCAACTTCATCAATAACAGCAGTATTGCTTATTGTTAAACTATGCAGTACTGGATTTGGATAGAATGTAAAATTAGGCAATACAAAATTTGGAGTAGAAAGCGCTCCATTCAATTTTGCAGTCACGGCAAGTCGCTCTTTACTCTCAACTCCGTTTATGGTTTGAGAAGCATAATAAGTAGTTCCATCCACAAGAACAGTTGTTAATGGTAGTGGAGTATCGTTTGCTTTATTGTTTTTACCAGCTAAAGGATTTTGACTACTATACCATTTGATATTTTCACCATCAATGATAAGGTCTGCTAATGTTTGCCCTGGTTTAAATTCAAGAGTCATTTTATCTTTACCGTCTATTAAAGGAGCCGGTGGATCAACCAGAACGTTCATCATTACAAAACATCCATTTGCATCCATAGCAATAACGTTGTAAAAGCCCGGAGTTAAATCTGAGAATACATTATTTGTTGAGAATTTATCTAAGTTAGGGGATATTGCATAATTGTAATTGCCAGCACCGCCAGAAGCATTGACAGTAATCGTTTGATTTTTTACTGTTGTTACTGTCGTTAATTTAGATGTAGGTTCTGAAATAACAACCTGATTTTCTGTTAGACACCCGTTAGCATCCTTCATTGTTATTCTATGAACACCAGCCTGCAAATTAGAAAAAATTATATTATTGCCAATAGTAGTTATAAATGGTTCGTTGTTGAGGGAAAAAGTATAAGGAGCATATCCGCCAGATACAGTTGCAGTTATCGAACCACTAGCTGAGCCTTTACAAGTAACGTTGGTAACTGTCGCATTAATTACAGGAAGATTTCCCTGAGTAAGTGACGCAGTAAGAGAAACTATAGTGTTTTTATAATCACGAACTTTGATTGCATAGTTACCTGGTATAAAGCTTGAATATACATTTGAAATGGTAAAAGTTGCACCATCGTCAAATGAATAATAATAGGGCTGGAAACCTCCTGTCGCCTGAACAGTTATTGTTCCGGGATTTATACAATTTGTAGCAACAACATCAGCAGTGGCAGAAAGTGGAGGTGACGGTATAATGTTAATTCCACCAACAATGTAGCCACATCCGTTAGCATCTGTAATTTGTGCACCATACAGCCCCAGAGGAAGTCTGGCGAATACTCCATTGTCTTGCGGACCTGCCACTACAACGCCGCCTTTATCCTGTAGAAAATATTTATAAGGTGCAGTTCCTCCTTTTGCAGTTACAACTATTGATTGATCATTAACAGGAAAAGCTGTTGCTGATAGCGCTTCAATAGGTTCAGTTAAAGTAATTGTTGTTGTAGAAAAACAACTATTGACATCTTTGACCGTAATAGTATAAGTACCGGCACGTAAATTAGTAAATGTATCCGTAGTGTTAAAGCTAACGCCATCTAAAGAATAACTATAAGGGGCCTTTCCTCCAATGGCGGCAGCTTTTATGCTTCCTGTATTATCACCTTTGCAAAGCACATTTGAAGTTACTGCTGCTGTAACAGAAGGCGCGCTTACCGGAATTATATCTGCAACAATTGAGCGTTGGTTATTGTCAGCATCGCTTACCGTTATTATATAACTACCTGGTGCCACAGTAAAAATGTTTGAAGGAACATAACTAGCACCATTAAATGAATATTTATAAGGAAGTATGCCTCCAGTAGCATTAACTTTTATTATTCCAACCGGATTAACACAAGTTACTGCTGTTATGTCAACATTAACCACAATTGGAGTCGGTTTATTAACGATAATAATATTGGGTTGAAAAGTTGTGCATCCCAATGAATCTTTTACATGAATGTCGTATGATCCAGCTTTTAAGCCTGTAAAAACAAAAGAGTTTTGAAAATTCATTGGTAAACCATTACTATCTGTTATTGCATAAAGATAAGGAGCAGCTCCTCCGGTAGCAGTAGCCGTAATCGTTCCATCACTATTAGTACTTGTCGTTGAGTTTGTACTACTAGCAGTTGCTGATAAAATAGTAGGATCTACGATAGATACAATTGCTGTACTGATACATCCAAGGGCATCTTTTACGCTTACAGTATATTGTCCGGCGGATAAATTATCAAAAGTATTACTTCCAACATAATCGTTTCCAATTGAATAAGCATAAGGTGCCTTTCCTCCGGTTGCTGTTGCAATTATTTTTCCACTTGTATCATGAAAACAGTACGGATTTTTAGTTGTTAGGGATACAGATAATACATCAGAAGATTCTATTAGAACAGAGAGAATAGTAGAACAGCCATTACTATCTTTTACAAATACAGTATGCGATCCTTGTTGTAAGCTATTAGAAATATTTACAGATGAGTATGTGTTTGATTCATCAAAAGAATACAAATAAGGGGCTTTTCCGCCGGCAGCAGTAATAGTCACGGTATCACTTTCGCCACAAGCTACCGCCTTTGAGATTGCGACAGTTGCAGTTACCGTTGCCGGCGCTTCTATTTTGATTGTATTGCTATTGCCTGCACTATAAAGAGCATCTGCTACAAAAGCAGTATAAGTTCCTGCAGGTAAATTAGTAAAAACAGGGTTATCTTGAAAATTTACTCCGCCATCAAGTGAATATTGATAAGGAAGTTGCCCACCAGTAGCGGTAATTGTAATTTCAGCGTTACTAATACAATCTACTTGTTTTGTAATAGCTGCTGTAGCAATTAAAGGATCTTTATCTGAAATAGTAACACTAAAGCCATAAGATTCACATCCTTTTGCATCCTTTAAGTTTATACTATGACTGCCGGCACTTAAGTTTGTAAAGACATTTTCAGTCTGATAAGGTGCAGAATCCACTGAATATTGATAAGGCGCGGTTCCCGCCTGACCATTTATAGTTATAGTCTGACCATCAATATCAATATCCGGATATATAGGTGTTGGTTGTACTACCATGTGTTCGACAGAAACCATACAACCGACAGCATCTTTTACAGTAATATAATGAGTTCCATGAGGAATATTAAAAGTATTGCTACCTGTAAAAGTACCATTATTTAATGCATATTGATAGGGAGTTTGTCCTCCTGTAGCATTAATTGTTACTGTCGTTTTGTCTTTAGCACAAACTAGTGGCGTGCTTGAGGCTGTTGCAAGTAATTGAGGAGGAGATTGCTGTACCATATTAAATAGGGGAGGAGAAACACAACCCTTACTATCTTTTATAAAAAAAGTATAATTGCCCGGACTCAAATTACTAAAAATATTGCTATTGGTAAAAGTTTGTCCATTATCAATAGAATAGTAAAACGGAGACTGTCCAGACGTTGCATGTACCATCATCGATGCACTTGTGCAACTGGTAGCGGCGGTAACAAGTGCAACTCCGTTAACAGGAACAGGCGGGTCTAACGTTATTAAAGTTGGATTAGTAACCGAATTTAAAGCATCTTTTACCGTAACAGAATAGGTGCCGGCACTTAGATTGTTAAAAATATTAAGTCCTTGATAAGTATATCCGCTATCTACTGAATATAGATATGGAGCTTGTCCACCTATAGCAGCAACATTTATCGCACCATTATTGCCATTACCTGTACAATCTAATTCTTTAGTTATAGCGACAGCAGCATGTAAAAAAGGAGCAATAATTGCTCTTAGAGTTGTTGAACATCCTTGAGCATCTCTTACTCTTATATCATATGTTCCCGGAATTAAGTTCGTGAAAACATTGCTTGCCTGGTAGCTGATTCCATCTAATGAGTATTGATATGGACCCGTTCCTCCACTAGCAGTAATAACGGCTATGTTTTGATTTTGCACCATATAGGTCGCAGTTACAGCTGTTGGTTCCGTGATCGTATAGTTAGTTGTGGCTATACAACCAGTAGCAATATCACGTACTTCTATGTTGTAAATTCCCGCGGGTAAATAGCTGTCATTTACAAACGAAGCTTCATTAAGGGTGTATTGGTAAGAACCGCTGCCACCAGAAACATTAATTGTTAGCGATGCAGTTTCTCCGTTGCATAATATTGGTTTATTTGAAGCTGTAATAGTTAATGCCTGAGCAGGCTGTACTGTTGTCGTAAATGATGAAGATAAACATCCTTTACTGTCTTTTACAATTATAACATAAGTCCCAGGATTGGGAGTGCTAAAAATATTAGAAGAGATAAAATTTATTCCGCCATCAAAAGAGTAAACATAAGGCGCTTTTCCTCCTGTTGCCATGGCAGTTATTGTTCCTGTACTACAACTTGTTGGGTTTGTAACCAAAGCAGTTGTGCTTAAAACCACAAGTGGATTTATTGTTATTGCGGTTGGATTTGAAATTGTATTTACGGCGTCTTTTGCTTTTATAGAATAAGTCCCCGGAAATAAATTATTAAAATCATTATTGGCTTGAAAAGGTCCATCATTTAGAGAATAAGTATAAGGAGATTGCCCGCCGGCAGCAGCTATGGTTATTGAAGCGTTGCTATTTGGGCTACAATCCATTTCTTTGGTAATAATGGCTGTTGTAGTTAAAGAAGGTAAGACAGTTGCTGAAACAGTTGCTATACAACCATTAATATCCCTTACCATAAAAACATGGTTTCCAGGTGTTAAATTTGCAAAATTCGGACTTAGCTGATAGTTTATTCCTTCTAATGAATATTGATAAGGTGTAGTTCCTCCAATTGGCGTAATAGTCACCATTTGGCCTGAGATCATTGCGGTTGCATTTAAAAGCGGTGACGCTGCTATGGTGTAGATAAATGTAGTCGGACAGCTGGTACCAGTATCTAAAACTTGTATGTTGTAAACTCCCGCAGATAAATTATTAAAAGTAGCGTTACTTGAGAAAGAACCTCCATTTAAAGAATAATAATATGGACCAACTCCTCCAGAAGGGGTAACTGTCAATGATACCTTTTCCCCACTACAAAAAACAGGGGTGTTTGTTGCTGTTATATTTAAAGCTGAAACAACTTTTATATTAAAAGAATTGGTTGTAATAGTCCCGTTATTATCAATTCTGACGTAGATAGTTGTAACACCTACAGCTGCATTGTAATTTGAAGGGGTTGCGATTGCATTTGTATTATTGGTTGCATCAGCCAGACTTAAGTGAAAACTTACGGTTGTCTCATCCGGATTCAGATTTCCAATTAAAAGGGGTTTTTGCTTAGCCAGATCAAAATTATTGTCTCCGGGGCAGTGCACAATATCATTGATTTGAGCATAAAAAAAGGTAGTAGTAAACAAGAAAAGAAAACAAAGTAGAGTTTTTTTCATAGTATTAGATTTGTTAAAATGGACTTAACAAATATATACAAAAAGCTATTCTACAATTGTGTAAAGCATAATTTTCTTGCAAAAATAAATGCAATTAAAATTTTCTTTAAAATAGGAAATGTTGAATTTTAAAGTTTCGGAATTCGGAATTTCAACAATTAGAATTTATAATTTTAGGTATAAATAATGATTATAATAATCGATAATAGCTTTGCCTTCAAGTAGGACATCGGCACCAATAATGCCATCGACCGCTTTTGATTTATAGGCTTCTAAGGCTTCATTAACATGAGAAAGATCAAAAATGACCAAACTGAAATCTGCATTTTTCCAGCTTCCGATTTGTAAAAGATTACTAGCCGAAATTTGCGTTCTCATGCCGGTTCCGCCAGCTCCTGAAGCTTTGGTTTTTGATTTTTTTGCTGTAATACTAAAAAGTTCAACACCTTCAAAACCTATGCAGGTATTGGAAGCTCCTGTATCAAGAATAAAATTTCCCAAAATACCATTAATTTTAGCTTTTATCAAAAGATGCTGTGTTCTGGTAACTTTGAATTTTATTTTTTTGTAATTCTTTTTCTTGAGAGTCTCGTGAAGATTTTCCATTTTCGATAGTGATTGAGTATCAAAAATAAACCAATTACAGTCAATAAACTAATGATGTAATAGATATAATTTGATGTTTTTCTGTCTGTGAGATCGAACCTTAATACGCAAACGAGCTCCAGTAGTAAGACCATTTCTGCGCATCTGGAATCCATTTGTAATTCAAAAACGTAATTTTAGCAATTTTGAGTTCGTGATTTCTGGTTTTTATAAATCTTTCTGATTTGTTTCGTATTCGACAATGACAAAACCATTTCGTTTTTTGGCCGAAGTCATTTCATAAAATTGATTCAGTTTTTTTTTGTTGGTGACTTGATACGTTTCTATTTTACCTTGTTTTTTGGGTGTAAGGAATAACGACAGTTCTATATCAACTTGATTTTGTAATTGTTACCCCATGAAAGGAGTATTATTTCAGATTCTTTTTCTAAATTAGCTATCAAAAAGTTTTTTTATGGGCAATAATAAAATTCATCCTGACCAAATGTATATTGAAGGTCTTGCTGCAAATGACTCGGCAATCATTCAGTCTATTTATAAAAAGTTCGTTCCCAAAGTCGTTTTTTTTGTCATGAATAATTCTGGCGATAAAGAGCAGGCACAAGATATTGTTCAGGAGGTGATGATATTGCTTTTTAATCAGGCAAAAACCAATACCTTAAAATTGACCTGCCCATTTGATGCCTACTTCTTTTTATTGTGCAAAAGAAAATGGCTGAATGAGTTTAAAAAAACATCTAATAAAGGGGTAACAATTCATGAAGATATAGTATCTATGAATGAATCTGCACTGGATTTGATTGGACAAACAGAAGAATTTGACGAAAAACAACAGCTTTTTGATAGTATGTTTCAAAAATTGGGAGAGAAATGTCAGGAGCTTTTAAAGCTAAGTTTTTCAATTAAGTCGATGGAAGAAGTTGCTGAAAAACTCAACGTAACTTATGGTTATGTCCGTAAAAAGAAATCGTTGTGCGTTGGTCAGTTAACGCAGTGGATTCAGGAAGCTAAAAATTTTAATTCTCTAAAAAACAATTAGTCATGAACGAAGAGCGCTATATATTATTTGATCAATATCTTCAAAGCGAAATGACTGCTGCTGAAAAAACTGATTTTGAAAAGCAATTAGCCGAAGATTCGGAATTTGCGGCAGAGTTCGAGACTTTTAAAGCAGTAGAGCTTCAATTGCAAAATAAATTTGGATTTGAAGCCGAAAGAGAAGCTTTTAAGGAAAATCTGGATCAGATTGCAGAAAAACATTTCAATAAAGAAAAACCAAAGGTAGTACTGATGCGTCCGTGGTATTTAGCGGCGGCAGCCTCTGTTGTTCTTTTATTCGGATTGTTCTTCTTTGACTACAATCAAAATCCGTCTTTTCATGATTACAATCATCCCGGGCAAGCTCATTTTACGGAAAGAAGCACTACGGATATGCATCTCTTACAAGCCGAAAAAGCTTTTAATAGCAGAAAATTTAAAGAGGCAATTCTGTTTTTTGAAATGGCTTTAAAAGACAACAAAACACCAGAAGTTCAATATTATTATGGTGTTTCTTTATTAGAAACCAGTGAATACCAAAAAGGAGAAGCTGTTTTTAATGAGTTAAAAGCATCAAGTCCAATTTACAAAGACAAGGCACTTTGGAATTTAGCCTTAATGAAATTGAAGCAAAAAGATTATAAAAGCTGTAAGCAAATCCTGCAAACCATTTCTCAGGACTATGAAGATTATGATGAAGTTCAGGAGCTTTTAGATGCTTTAGATTAGTAATTATTTCGCAGAGATACACGAAGAATAGCACAGAGGTTCGCAGAGTTTTAAAAGCTTTGCGAATTTTTTTTAGCCACAGATTTACTCTGATTAAAACGGATTTATATAGAGAAACTGTATGATCTCTACAAAATGTAGCATTTCAAATTAAATCTTTGTGAATCTCTGTGAAAACTCTTTGTGCACTTTGTGGTAAAATCCTTTTTCGTCTTTACGTAAACCCGTAATTAAATTCAAATTTTAATAACTACATTCGAATTTATTTTATGCCAAATTACCCAAAACTATTTACAACTTAACCATTATTTAATGAAAAAAATTACCCTCTTTTTTCTTTTAGTTCTTACACAAATTACTTTCGGCCAGGCCAAAATTACTGAAAACGAAAAGCTTGCCGCAACCTGTAAAGTTTGGGGATTCTTAAAATACTATCATCCTGTAGTTGCTGCTGGCAAAACAAATTGGGATGAAAAATTTTTTGAAGTTTTACCAAAAATTGAAAATGCAAAGACTAAAGAAGCCTATTCGATAGTTATAGAAAAATGGATAGATGACTTAGGTACTGTATCCGTAAATAAACCTTTGGCAGATGATCAGAAAAGAGATTATTTTTATAAAAACCTGGATTTAGAGTGGACACAAAAAGACAAATTGTTTTCAAAAAGTCTTTCAAAGAAGCTTAATTTTATTAATGAAAATAGATTTCAGGGTTCAAATCATTATGTAAATCGTGATGGAAAAGAAGTGGCGCTTCAATTTGTAAACGAACCTGCTTATCCTGATTTTCAATGGACAGATAAAAAATTGAGACTATTAGCATTATTCCGTTTTTGGAATTATACAGAATATTTTTTCCCATATAAATATGTAATGGATCAGAAATGGGATCAGGCTCTGGTTGAAATTTTGCCACAAATTGCAGATCCTTCTTCTGAAAAAGAATTTTTAATGGCCATGCGTGAAATATCGATAAAACTTAACGATAGCCATGCCGCGACTTTTAATTCGGGAATGATGAAATACTTAGGCGGTGAAAAATATACTGCTTTCGGAACTAAATTTATAGGCGATAAAGCGGTAATTACTACGGTAGCAAATGATTCTTTGGCAAAAATCGATGACTTAAAAATAGGAGATATTGTAACCAAAATTGATGGTGTAACTGTTGGAAAAAGATTAGAAGAAATTTTTAAATATGTGCAGGGTTCTAACAAGGCTGTGGCAACAGTAAATGGCGGTTTTTTGATGTTTAGCGGAAATACTGATGAAATAGAGATTGAATTTATTAGGGATAACGTCACCTCACAAAAAAAGATACATCGTTATCCAGGTGAAAAAATTAAAAGATCACCGCAAAAGACGTCACCAAAATGGGAAATTCTGGAAAATAACATTGGTTATGTAAAAATGAATAAAGTGCCAAAAGAGGAAGTTCCTGAAATGATGGAAAAATTGAAAAATACTCAGGCTATTATTTTTGATGTTAGAAACAGACCAACCTATACTGATTTTCTAGTAAGCGAATATTTAAATCCAGAACCTAAACCGATATTGCGATTGCTTTATCAGGATTTGAGTTATCCTGGTCGTTACTATTTCAATAATGAGATGGAAGAATGTGGTAAAATTAATCCAGAGTATTATAAAGGCAAAGTAGTTGTTTTGGTAGGCGCTGGAACTCATAGTTTTGGTGAGCAAACAGCAATGAGTCTCCAAACAGCACCAAATGCTACTGTTATTGGTAGTCAGACTTCAGGTGCTGACGGACCCAATTACTATTTTACCATTATCAAAGGTTTTGATTCGTCCTTTACTTCTGCTGGTGTTTTTTATCCAAATAAAAAAGAAACACAACGTATCGGTATTGTTCCGGATATTGAAGTAAAACCAACTATTGTAGGCGCCCAGCAAGGTAAAGATGAAGTTCTGGAGAGAGCTGTATTGTTTGCTAAAAACGGAAAATAATTATATCTAATAAACTACCCTATTTAAAGTCTAATCCTATTTAAATGAAAAAAAATGCCCTGTTTTTTCTCTTAGTTTTTACACAAATTACCTTTGGTCAAGCCAAAATTACAGAAACTGAAAAACTTGCTGCAACCTGCAAGGTTTGGGGTTTCTTAAAATATTATCACCCAAAAATAGCCACTGGCGATTTTAATTGGGATCAACAGCTTCTTGATGTTTTACCTAAAATTGATAAAGCACAAACAAAAGCAGAATTTTCATTAGTTCTCGAAAACTGGATCGATGATTTGGGAGTTGTGCCAGAAATTGCACCAATTGCACAGCCAAAAGATGTCGAATATTTTGATGAAAACTTCGATTTATCGTGGATTAACAGTAATAAATTGTTTTCGAAAAAGCTTTCTAAGAAGTTGAAATTTATTGAAGAGAACAGATTTCAGGGAGAACAATTTTATATTTTTGGTAGAGATGGTGGTGGTCATGTTGGTCTGAAAAATGAGAATACGAAGCATCCGGATTTTGCAGATAAAAACTCAAAACTTCGAATGGTATTTATGTACTGGAATCTGGTAGAATATTTTTTTCCGGATAAATATTTAATGGATCAGAAATGGGATGTTACTTTAGAAAAAATAATACCACTTGCAATTAAAGCAGGGAATCAAGATGAGTTTTATCTGGCAATGCGAAAATTAGTATCCAGAATTGATGACAGTCATACGGAGTTTTACTTGTACCCATCTCTTAAAGACAATGCAACAGCAAAGAATTTTTTTCCCGCTCGAGGAAAAATAATTGATGAGAAACTGGTCGTTACAGAGATTTTAGCCGATAGTCTGGCTCAGGCCGATGATATCAAAGTAGGTACTGTAATTACCAAAATAAATGATAAAACGATAAGAGAAATTATTGCAGAGAACAGAGATTTGATTTGTGCTTCAAACGAGCCTAAATATTTGGACAAACTGGCAGAGAAAATTTTAATAACCTATACAGATGACAAGGTAAAAGTAGAATTCCTTCAAAATGAAAAGTATGTGACAAAAACAATGACCTGGTATGATTATCATGATTCTCACAGAAATGAATTTAAAAAAGGAGCGCGAAAAAAGAAGGAAAAATTCAAACTTTTGGAGAATAATATCGGCTATGTTAATATGGGAATTATAGATAGAAAAAACATTCCAGATATGATTGAAGCACTAAAAAATACAAAAGCAATTGTTTTTGATATGAGAAATTACCCAAAAGGGACTTTTGAACCAATAGGAAATTTTTTAAACGCTCAGGAAAAGAAATTTGCCATTTACACAATTCCAGATTTAACTTATCCAGGAAGATATAAATGGACTAGTGGAGCCTCAATTGGTTTTGATAATAAAGATTATTACAAAGGAAAAGTGGTCCTTTTATTAAATGAAGACGCTCAAAGTCAGGCAGAATGGACAGCAATGTGTTTTCAGACTTGTGGCCACGCTACAATTGTTGGAAGCCAAACGGCTGGTGCAGACGGCAATGTTTCTATTTTTGATTTTGAGGGATTTAATACGAATTTCTCAGGAATTGGCGTTTACTATCCAGATAAACGAGACACTCAAAGAATCGGTATCGTTCCTGATATTGAAGTAAAACCAACTATCAAAGGAATTCAGGAAGGAAGAGACGAGGTTTTAGATCGCGCTTTGCTGTTTGTTGAAACTGGAAAATAATACATAGTTTGTTAGACTGAGGAACGAAGGGTCACACAAGAATCTAGACAAAGATTGGGGGTCTCTGTACAAAGATACTTGCGGAGACCTCTCGTTCCTCGACATAACATGAGTTCGCTCAGATCATTATCAAATAAAAAATCCGTGTTCATCCGCGCTTTCATGAAGTGAATCCGTGTCATCCGCGTGCCATTTCATCAAGATTGGGAAAGTTTTTAATATTGTCGTAATTTTGGCTTTTTAAAAATTTCACCATTGAATTCAACACCCATAATTACCGATACACATACTCATTTATATTCTGAAGAATTTGATCAGGATCGTGACGAAATGATGCAAAGAGCCATAAATGCAGGAGTAACACGTTTTTTTATTCCCGCAATTGATGCCGCTGCCACACAATCAATGTACGATTTAGAACAAAACTATCCAGATTATGTCTTTTTGATGATGGGTTTGCATCCTACTTATGTGAAAGATAATTATGAAGAAGAATTACAACATGTTGAAACCGAATTAGCCAGAAGAAAATTCTACGCTGTCGGCGAAATCGGGATCGATTTGTATTGGGATAAAACGCATTTAAAAGAGCAGCAAATCGCTTTTAGAAGGCAAATTCAGTTGGCAAAACAATATAAATTGCCCATCGTAATTCATTGCCGTGAAGCTTTTGATGAAATTTTTGAAATTTTAGAAGAAGAAAAATCGGATGATTTGTTCGGAATTTTTCATTGTTTTACCGGAACACACGAACAAGCGCTGCGGGCAATATCTTATAATATGAAGTTGGGAATTGGCGGAGTCGTAACTTTTAAAAACGGAAAAATCGATCAGTTTCTAAATCAAATCGATTTAAAACATATTGTTTTAGAGACCGATTCTCCTTATTTGGCGCCCATTCCGTACCGTGGAAAACGAAATGAAAGTAGCTATTTAGTCAATGTTTTAGCAAAATTATCTTATATTTATACTATTTCTGAAGCAGAAATTGCAGAAATTACAACGCAAAACTCAAAAGACGTTTTTGGGATTTAATCATCAACTAACAATACTTTAATTTTTTTTTTGTTCTTTTGCCCACCTAAATAAATATTTATAATGCAGAGATTTGATGCCATTCGACCGTTTTATGATTCAGAAATAAATGAAGCACTTCGTGATGTTGTGAATCATCCGATGATGAAAACCATGATGAACTTTACTTTTCCAGAAGTAGAAGATGAGGTTTGGAAAGAGCAGCTTAAAAAAACACATTCTATTCGTGATTTTCAATGCAACTTTATTTATAATACAATACAAAAGGTTTTAGAGAAAAGTTCTGAAGGCCTTACAACTTCAGGATTCGAGAAACTTGAAAAAAATACTTCTTATTTGTTTATTTCGAATCACAGAGATATTTTATTAGATACTACTTTGCTGAATGTTTGTTTATTCGAACATGGTTTAGTAATGACTGCATCTGCAATTGGAGACAATTTAGTTAAGAAAGCTTTCCTGAGTACTTTGGCAAAACTAAACCGAAACTTTTTGGTTTTACGAGGTTTAACGCCAAGAGAAATGTTGCAGAGTTCTAAATTATTGTCTGAATATATGGGGCAATTGTTGCTTCGTGAAAATCGTTCGGTTTGGATTGCACAACGTGAAGGACGTACGAAAGACGGAAATGACGAAACCAATCCGGGAGTTTTAAAAATGATCGGTATGGGTTCTGACGAAGCCAATTTGATGGATTATTTTAAGAAATTAAAAATCGTTCCGGTTTCAATCTCCTACGAATACGATCCGACAGATGTTCTGAAAATGCCACAATTAATGGCAGAAGCAAAGAACGAAGTTTATATTAAAGAGAAAAATGAGGATTTCATGACCATTTTAAGTGGTATTATGGGAACCAAAAAAAGAATACATATTTCAGTTGGAGATGTTTTAGATACTGAAATCGATCAGATTGTTGCAGAGAATGACAATGCAAACAAACAAATTCAGGCTTTGGCACAAGTTATTGATGATTCTATTTTGAAGAGTTACCGATTATGGCCAACAAATTATATAGCTTACGATATTTTAAACGAAACAGATAAATTTTCTCATTTGTACAGAGAAAGTGAAAAATCACTTTTTTTACGTCGTTTAGAAATGCGTATCGGAAGCGATAATCCTGTTACAAGACAAGGATTTCTTTGTATGTATGCGAATCCTGTAGTCAATAAATTAAAATACCAGGATGTCATCTAAAGCTAAAATACTTTTAGTTTATACCGGAGGAACCATCGGTATGAGCAAGGATTTTGAAACCGGTGCACTCAAAGCGTTTAACTTTGGGAAATTATTGCAAAAGATCCCGGAAATCAAACAATTAGATTGTGAAATTGAAACTGTTTCTTTTGAACACCCAATAGATTCGTCGAACATGAATCCGGAAATGTGGACCAAAATTGCCACAATTATTGAGCAAAATTATGATGCTTTTGATGGATTTGTAGTGCTTCACGGATCCGATACTATGTCCTATTCAGCTTCAGCATTGAGTTTTATGCTGGAGAATTTAACAAAACCAGTTGTCTTTACAGGTTCTCAATTGCCAATTGGAGATTTGAGAACGGATGCAAAAGAAAACCTGATCACCGCAATTCAGATTGCTTCACTTCAGGAAAACGGAAAACCGGTTATTACAGAAGTTTGTCTGTATTTTGAATATAAATTATATCGCGGAAACCGAAGTTCAAAAGTAAATGCAGAACATTTTAAAGCTTTTACAGCGCCAAATTATCCTGAATTGGTAGAATCTGGCGTTCATCTTAAATTAAACAGACATTTATTTCTTCCAGTAAAGGAAGATGCTAAATTGATTGTGCACAAGAATTTAGACAATCATGTAGCCATTATAAAAATGTTTCCCGGAATGAGCGAAGTTGTTCTGTCTTCAATTCTTGCCATTAAAGATTTAAAAGGAATTGTTCTTGAAACCTATGGTTCAGGAAATGCGCCAACCGAAGATTGGTTTTTGAATTTAATTCAGAAAGCCATTCAATCTGGTTTGCATATTGTAAATGTTACACAATGTTCAGGAGGAAGTGTAAATATGGGACAATACGAAACCAGTACCGCCTTAAAATCTCTGGGTGTTATTTCAGGAAAAGACATTACTACAGAAGCTGCAATTACAAAATTGATGTATTTGCTAGGACATAATATTCAGCAGGAAAATTTCAAAAAGATTTTTGAAACGGCTTTACGAGGGGAGATTTCGTTATAAAAAGAAAAATTTCAATAAAAAAATTCCAAATTCCAAATCTTAGATCGGATCATTTTAGTTTAAGTCTAAAAGTGAATTGATCTAGTTTGTCATTCCGAAGAATGAGGAATCACCGCAAGCAGCTCCGTTCCTAATAACCAATCTTTGTCGAGTTTCTCGCGAGGATTTCTCCTCCGTCGAAATGACATATTCTGCGGTCACTTTATAAATATACTATTAGTAATTGAGAGATTTTCGTGTAGTTTGTCATTCCGAAGAATGAGGAATCCCCGCGAGTAGCTCCGTTCCTAATTGCTGATCTTTGTAGAGTTTCTTGCGGGGATTTGCTACGCCAGTCGCTATCGCTCGAGTCTCCTGCGTGGAAATGAAATACTTTGAGGTTACGATAAATATTTATTGGAATTTCCCTTCCAAAGATTGGAATTTGGAATTTAATTTTTGGAATTTCTATAGGTTACCGTACAAGTCTCCAATTCTTCCTCAGAACTATGTCTCTTATAATAAACATACACAATCACTGAAATAATACAAATTATCCCCTGAATTGCAACCGTTTCTCGTGTTCCAATAATATGCGAAACATACCCAATTATCAAACTTCCAACAGGAATCATTCCCTGATACGCCATTAGATAATAACTGATACTTCTTGAACGCATTTTTACAGTACTTTGCGTTTGTACATAAATATTTATCGATGAAGTTTGCGCCATCATTCCAATACCGCTTAAAGCCATGCAAATAAGCGCCACAGTTAAACTATTTGAATAGGCAAGTATAATGACACTAAAACCTAATAATAGACTCGCAGCGATCATTATTTTGTTCATATTGTCGGCTTTTTTAAGATTTGCTAAATATATTGCAGATAAGATGGATCCAATTCCGGCGGCACTTTCAAACCAGCTGAAAGTTTGGGCGTTTCCACTAAAAATATCTTTGGCAAAAACCGGCATCAAAGTATTGAAAGAAATTACGAATAAACTGCTAACCATTAGCATCAGCAGCATTTTTGCCATATCAGTTTCTTTTTTGACGTAATCAAGACCTTCAATAAAATCATCCCACATTTTCAATTTGTCAGTTGCTTTAATGTGCGGTGTGATTTTCATCATTAACAAAGAGATCAAAACGGGAATATAACTTAAGAAGTTTCCAATAAAACAAATGTCTTCTCCGTATTGGTGCAAAATAATTCCTGCTAAGGCTGGGCCTGCAATTCGGGCGAAATTATTTAAGGTGGAGTTAAGAGCGACTGCGTTTGGTAAATCTTCTTTATCATTGACAATATCAATCATCATGGTTTGTCTGCAAGTCATATCAAAGGAGTTAATAATTCCCTGAAAAAGGCTCAAAGCCAGAATAAAGTTGATGTTGTATATTTTTAGATAAATCAGCAAAGCCAAAGCCCCAGCCTGAAACATTGCCAAAGACTGCAACAGGATCATACTTTTGTGTCTGTCGTAACGCCCGATGATACTTCCTGCAATTGGTGCCAAAAATAAAGACGGAATCATGCTTAAAAAAGTAGCTAATCCTAATAAAAAAACGGAGCCTGTAACGCTGTAAACCATCCAACTTACAGCTGTTTTTTGAAGCCAGGTTCCGATAACAGAAACCGATTGTCCGTAAAAGAACAATTTGAAGTTTTTTGATTTTAGCGCTTTAAACATAACTCTTATTATTTTTTTACAAAGTTCGGGATTATGATTTCATTAGAAAAATTAATAATTTTACTGATAACAAGTATTAAAACTTATCAATATGGAAATCTATCAATTGGAATACTTTATTAAAACAGCTGCCGTTTTGCATTTTACCAAAGCGGCCGAATTGTGTTTTGTAACCCAATCCGGACTTTCACAGCAAATTAAAAAACTGGAAGAAGAACTCGGAATGCCTTTGTTTGTAAGGATTGGAAAGAAAGTGCAGCTTACTGAAGCCGGATCTGTTTTTTTAATTCATGCCAAACAAATTATAGAAAATGTCCAAAGCGGTAAACAGGCTATTGATGATTTAAACCAAATGATTGGTGGAGAATTGCGAATTGGAGTAACTTATATTTTCGGGCTTTTGGTTTTGCCAATCGTCGATTTGTTTGCCAAAACTTACCCACATTTAAAAATTGTTGTTGAATATGGCACAACAGAACCTTTGGAACAAAAACTATTGAATAACGAATTAGATTTGGTTTTGGTTATTTCCTCTAATGAAATTGAACTTCCGTTTCAAAAAGTGCCATTGTTTACTTCAAAGTTGGTTTTGGCCGTTTCAAAAACGCATCCGTTAGCTGTTTTAGATAAAATTTCCTTTAAGAAAATAGAAGATCTTCCGCTTATTTTACCTGTAAAAGGATTTAATTCGAGAGAATTTCTTGATGAATTGTTCTTGAAAAACAATATGAAGCCCACCGTTTCAATAGAATTAAATGCAGTTCATGCTTTATTGCGATTAGTGGGTGATAGTGATTATTGGGCGACAATTGTGACCGAGAAGGCCCTAAAAGGCTGGGATAACATCAAAGCGATAAATATTACAGGAGTCGCAACACAAAGAGATTCGTTTATGTTAACGATAGAAGGAGCGTACCAAAAAAAAGCAGTAAAATTGTTTATGGAAGAATTCAGAAAAAGTATGTAAACTAATTTTTGATTTTGTTTTTGTAACTCAGTTTTTTTTGTGTTCTTTGCAGACCAATAAAGAGAGGTGTCCGAGTGGTTTAAGGAGCTAGCCTGGAAAGCTAGTATATGGGTAACTGTATCGAGGGTTCGAATCCCTTCCTCTCTGCAAGAAGAAAATCCCTTATGAAAATTCATAAGGGATTTTTGCTTTTAGAAATTATTATAGTTTAATTTCAAACAAACTAAAAGAACCTTCTTTGTAATGTTCAGGTAGTTCTTTTGTCCATTCGATAGTGCTAATTCCTTTGTAATCGAAACCACAGCTTGAGTAATATTTATTTATTCTTTCGTTACCGCTATGAGTGTCAAGTCTGATGTATTGTTTATCATTTTCTTTGGCATAAATTTTAGCCCATTCTATGATTTTTTTGACATAGGATTGTCCTCTGAATTTTGGATTTGTTGCAATACGATGTAAGTATATTGCAGGGTCTTTGGCGGCTTCTTTCCAAATAACCAAATCATTAAAGGTAATGACAAATGTACAGGCGACTTCATTTCCTTCTTTGATAATAAAATGGCTATTTTCCGCTATTTCTTTTTCAATAAGTGCTCTTTCAAAACCTCTCCAACTTTTATTATTGACCGTTTTTTGATAAGAAGTAGCTTCGTTATAGATGTCGAAAACAGCATCGATATCTTCATTTGTAGTTTTGAAAAATTCCATTATTAAAAGGATATTCTATAGATTAATGAATTCTTCAAAGGTAATTTTTTAAATTTCAATCCTCGAAGTTTCGATTTGAAAATCTATAACTTCTTACTTAGCCCCGATAGAAACGACATCCTTTTGTGGTGGTCCCGAAGCCTCGGGACACCACAAAAGATATAGTGGATAGCGGGACGAGTGGTCTTTTGAAAACGGATCTTTTGCTTCTAAAAAAACTAATTCTGTAAAGCCATTTTTACTTGAGGCAGTATACGGTCAACAAACATCTTATAAGCTGTTTCTGAAGGGTGTAATCCATCGGACGCGACTAAATTAGTATTGCTTAAGCCTTGTCTGGTGATATCAGTAATAGAGATGAAAGTTATGCCTTTACTTAGGCAGTAAGTCTCAGCGAAAGCATTGTATTGATCTATCTCATTTGAAATTTTCATTCGGTTTTCATAACTATAATTAGCTGCAAAAGGAGTGTAGGCATAATCTGGAATGGAGAGTACAATTACATTGTTTTTATCGCCTTTAGCGAGAGAGATAGCCTTGTTTAATAATTGTGGAAATTCTTTTTCGTACACTGAAAAATCCATGTGCTGATATTGATTATTAACGCCAATTAACAACGTAACCAAATCATAATTTGATTCTGGATTTTGAGTATTTATTGCTGAAATTAAATTAGTAGTTGTCCAGCCTGTAGTGGCAATTATTTTTAAAGAAAAATTACTTTGCGGGTAAATTGCATTTAAGTTCGATTTTAGCTGTTCAGGATATCGGCAGGTTTCGCAAACACTTTGTCCAATGGTATAACTGTCGCCTAATGCTAAATAATTGATTGAACCTGAGATTGGAGTAGTTGGAACCTGTGTAGTGGGAGGTTTAACTGGAGGAGGAGTAACAGCATTGCCTGAACCTGATTCTTCAGCACTACAGCTTAATAAAAAGATGGAAAGTATAACGATAACTATTTGTTTGAAATGTGGTTTCATAATTTGAATAAATTAGATTCTGAGTCATTCTAAACAAATATTTACGTTAAATGTATTGATTTGGTTTTATACCATTTCTGCTTTCATAACGATTTCTTCTTCAATGGCGTTCCAAAGTCCGATTCGTTTTTCTAAGGCAAGAATCGAAATTTCTTCGACTTCCTTCCATTTTTGAGCATCATCTTCGCATAAATCTGTGATCATCTGCATTGCCATTGGTCCGTGTTCATCTGCATCCAGTTCTATGTGTCTTTCAAAATAATAAAGCAATTTGCTTAGATCCGTTTCTGGAAGATTTTTTTGAAAGTTTTTTAAGATTGCAGTAAACATACTCGGAATTAGATCCTCTCTTCCAAAAGTAAAAGCAGCAGCAATTTCATGCGGTTTTCCTTGTTCGATAACTCTAAAAGTAAAATCTAAAAAGGCTTTTACATCAGGATGTAGCGAGCTTTGTTTTATGGCGACAAAAATATTATGCAGCGAATGTACTTCTGATAAAAACTTATTGATTCCAGTAGTGTCAGCACCACAATCTTCCATGGCTTCAAGATACATTTCGTAATGACTTTGTCTTCTTCCGTCAATCGTCAAATCTGTTTCTTCTGCAAGAACAATTTCGTTGATTAAATATCTTGTTTCAGGGTTTTTTGTAGCAAACCAAGGTGTTGTTGTGCAGGTAAGTTTGGCTTGTAAAGCTTTTAATAATGACATAAAATCCCAAACGGCAAATACGTGATTTTCTAAGAAAATATGTAAATCGTCAATACTTTGGATTTTGTTGTATAAAGAATGTTGTAAAAGTTGTTCTTTTTGAGGTTGAATGCTATTGTTTATAGTTTCAATATTCATTTTTGGAATTTTTGTGCAAAGATAAAAAGCTTCTTGGTTAGAAGAAGCTTTTAGTATTGTTTTTGTATATATTTTAATAAACGTTTACTATTTAAATGCTGGAATTCCAGTTACATCCATTCCGGTAATCAATAAATGAATGTCGTGAGTGCCTTCATAAGTAATAACACTTTCAAGGTTCATCATGTGTCGCATAATCGAATATTCACCGGTAATTCCCATTCCGCCTAACATTTGTCTGGCTTCACGTGCAATATGAATGGCCATATCGACATTATTACGTTTTGCCATCGAAATCTGAGCAGTTGTCGCTTTTCCTTCGTTTCTCAAAACACCTAAACGCCATGTTAATAATTGTGCTTTGGTGATTTCGGTGATCATTTCGGCTAGCTTTTTCTGTTGCAATTGTGTTCCTCCAATTGGTTTTCCAAATTGAATTCTTTCTTTAGCATAACGCAAAGCAGTATCGTAACAATCCATAGCAGCTCCAATTGCTCCCCATGCAATACCGTATCGGGCAGAATCTAAACAGCCAAGAGGTGCTCCTAATCCTGATTTGTTTGGTAATAGATTTTCTTTTGGAACTTTCACATTATCAAAAATCAATTCTCCGGTTGATGACGCACGAAGCGACCATTTATTATGTGTTTCGGGAGTTGTAAAGCCTTCCATGCCACGTTCAACGATTAAACCGTGAATTCTTCCTGTTTCATCTTTAGCCCAAACAATGGCAATATCAGCAAACGGAGCATTTGAAATCCACATTTTGGCACCATTTAAAAGATAATGATCTCCCATATCTTTAAAATTAGTAATCATACTTCCGGGATCAGAACCGTGGTCAGGCTCTGTTAAACCGAAACAGCCCATGAATTCTCCTGTTGCTAGTTTTGGTAGATATTTCATTCGCTGTTCTTCGTTTCCATATTTCCAAATAGGATACATCACCAAAGACGATTGCACTGATGAAGTCGATCGTACACCAGAATCACCGCGCTCTATTTCCTGCATAATCAAACCATATGAAATCTGGTCTAATCCTGCACCACCATATTCATGTGGAATATAGGGCCCGAATCCACCAATTTCCCCAAGTCCTTTTATAATTTGTTTAGGAAATTCGGCCTTTTGAGCGTACTCTTCTATAATTGGAGAAACTTCTCTTTTAACCCATGCACGTGCAGATTCGCGAACTAATTTGTGCTCGTCTGTTAATAGATCGTCAAGGTTGTAATAATCTGGAGCTTGAAATAAATCTGGTTTCATTTTTGATAGTTTTACTAAAACAAATTTACGTAATAAAAATATAACAAAACAGCGTTGAATTGTTATATTTTTTTAATTTCGTAACAAAATTAACAACAAAGTAGCAAATTAATTTTAGTTTATTGAAAATTTAAGCGTTATTTTTGAAATCCAAAAACACATAAATGAGGCTAATCATCTCTTTTCTACTACTTTTTGTTCTTAATGTTGGTTTTGCTCAGAAAAAACAAATTAGTGAACAGGAATATTTACGATTGCAAGATAAAATTCGACTTCATTTTAATGCAAATGTCGACAGTGCACTTGTATATGCCTACCAAATGGAGAAGTCGGATAACAATAAACACCTAGCCTTTGCAAATAGTGTCATGACCTTTTTCTTTCAAAAAAAAGGTAATATAAAGGAATCACAAAAAAGATACAAAGCAGCATTTTATTATCTGGAAAAAATGCCAGAATCTCGCGATAAAACACTCATGAAATCGTATGTCTATAATTATGCTGGCATAGTAGAGTATTGGAGAGGTGATTATAGTAAAGCGCTCGGACGTTATCAAACGGCTTTAAAGTTTTCTACTGAAATAGATGATATTAAGCAAATTATTAAGATTAACGGAAATATCGCTATACTGAATGAGGCTGTAGGTAACTACCAGCTATCTATAAAAAATCTAAAAAAGCTTATTACATTTATTGATGCAAAGGAAGGTGCCTTTACTAAAATAGAATTGTTGAATCATAAAAGTAATTATAATCGTGCCTTAGGTAGTGCGTATGAAAGTTACTTCATGAAGAATTTAACTAAAAAATATTTGCTTGACTCTGCAGAATACTATTACAAGAAAACAATCAATTATTCTCAAAATTTCGCTGAAAATAAAATTTCTGCCCAATTGAGTTTGGGAAATGTGTACAGTTGGAAAAATGATTTTAAGAATGCTGAAAAGACGTATTATGATGTTATCTTTTTAGCACAACAAAATAATTCGACCACTACGCTGTGTGTAGCAAATTATAATTTAGGCGATATTTATTATTCGACTAAAAAATATGATAAGGCACTGATCTTTTTTAAAAAATGCGATTCGCTGGCATTATTATCAAAAGATAATACGATTGATTATTTGAAATCTAATTTTTACCAGGCCAAAATCTATAATATTCTTAAAAAACCTGATTTAGCTTATAAGCATTCTAAAATCTATTTGGATAATTATGAGCAATACGAAGCAAAAATAAGTGAGGAAGCTTTAGAAGTAAATTACAAACAGGGAGTTGATGATTTGGCAGTTGAAATGGTTTCTATTGAAGAAAAATATAAAAATGAAGTCTTTTTAAATAGAGGACTTAAAGTCTTTTATGTTTTAATGTTTATAGGAATTGTCTTTTTATTAATAAAAAACATTAGAGATAAAAATAAAGCCCATAAAAAGATGAATGCTTTAATTGAAGAATTTAAAGCAAACATTGAGAAGAAAAACAATCCTGAATTTGAAGTATTAGAAAAAGAAGATGCAATACTCGAACAAGAAGAAATTCATCTCAAAAAGGAGAATGTCAATTTAAGTATTGATGAAGCAAAAGAGAATAAAATAGTTGAAAAATTATTGGCACTTGAAAATAAATTAGAATATTTGAATGCCGATTTTACATTGCCTTATGTCGCAAAAAAAATAAAAACAAATACAACTTATTTATCTTATGTAGTAAATAAAAGATTTGGTAAATCTTTTGGTGAATATTCCAATGAATTAAAAATTAACTACGTAATCAACGAGATGATTACCAATCACATGTATAGAAAATACTCTACACAGGCTATTGCAGAAAGTGTAGGTTTTAAAAATGCGGTTTCATTTGCAAAATCTTTCCGTAAAAGAACAGGTGTGTCTCCGGCTCAATTTGCCAGTAATATTTAGTTTCCTAATGTTTCCTATTGCCTCGATCTTTTCAAAAACAATTTCACCAAGACTTATTATCTTTTTGTCGCTCTTCTTTGTTTTCAACCCAGCATTTGCTCAACAGAAAAATACATTGATTGAGGATGATTATGAAACATTAAAGGGTAAAATCCGATTATACTTTAATTCATCAGTTGATCGCTCCCTAATGTATGCTGAACAAATGGCGAAATCCACCAATTACAAGCATTTGGCCTTCGCAAATGGTGCTATGACTGTTTTATATCAGTCAAAAGGTAATATAAAACAATCCCAAAAAAAATATAAAGCGGCTCTTTATTATCTGGAAAAAATGCCAGAATCCCATGATAAGATACAGATGAAATCGTATGTTTATAATTACGGGGCTATAGCACAGTTTATTAGAGGAAATTATAGTGAAGCTTTTGAAAATTACCAGAAAAGTTTAAAATTTTCAACCCAAATAGGTGACATCAAACAAATAATTAAGATTAAGGCTAATATTGCATTAGTTCATGAGGCAGTAGGTAATTATCAGTTAAGTATTAAAAATCTAAAATATCTGAATGATTTTGTAGATCAGAAGGAAGGTTTTTTTACCAAAGAGGAAATGTTAAATTACAAAAGCAATAATAGTCGTGGTTTAGGTACTGCTTATGAAGGTTACTTTATGAAAAATTTAAGTAAGAGATATTTGCTTGATTCTGCAGAATATTATTATAAAAGAACAGTTAAATATTCTCAAAATTTTATTGAAAATACAGTTTCTGCAAAATTGAGTTTAGGAAATGTCTATGGCTGGAAAAACGATTTTAAGAATGCAGAAAAAATGTACTACGAGGTTGCTTTTTTAGCGAAACAAAATAATTTATTGGGAATATTGGGTACTGCTAACTATAACTTGGCAGACATATACTATACAACCAAAAATTATGACAAAGCGCTTGTCTTTTATAAAAAGTCAGATTCAATTTCAATGATTTCAGGTAATACTCTTGACTACTTAAAATCTAATTATTATCAGGCCAAAATTTATGCACTACTTAAACAGCCTTATTTAGCGTATCAACATTCTAAAATTTATTTGGCTAATTATGAGAAATACGAAACGAAAATAAGTAAAGAAGCTTTAGAAGTAAACTATAAACAGGGAGTTAATAATCTGACGGCTGAAATGCTCTCGCTAGAAAAAGAATATAAAAAGGATCTTTTTTTGAATAGGGTTCTTACTGTTTTATGTGTGCTTTTATTTTTAGGAATATCATTTCTTTTGATAAGAAATGTAAGGGCAAAAAATAAGGCCCGGAAAAATATGGTTGTCTTAATTGCGAAATCTAAAACGAAAAAGGTGGAATTGAGTAATAAAATAGAAGTTTAATTCTCAAAATAAATTTTATGAACCGAATTTATTGTTTCCTATTCTTTTTTGTCCTTACTGCTACATTTTCTCAACAGAAAAACACAGTCATTGAAGACGATTACGAAACTTTGAAAGATAAGATCCGTCTTTACTTTAACTCCTCTGTTGATCGTTCTCTAGTCTATGCTGAGCAAATGGCAAAATCTAGTAATTATGAACATTTGGCTTTTGCAAATGGTGCAATGGCTAGTATATTACAATTAAAAGGTGAAACAGATAAATCTAAAGAAAAATACAAGTTGGCACTTGGTTATTTAGCTAAAATACCTGACTCTAAAGAAAAAAAACGTGTTACAGCTGACGTATATAATTATGGAGGATTAGCAGAATGGTACAGAGGAAATCATGGTGCTGCATTGGAAATATTTCAATCTGGAATTAAAGTTTCTTCTCAAATAAGAGATATTAAACAAATAATAAAATTTAAGGCAAATATCGCATTGCTCAATGAATCTGTTGGGAATTACAAATTAGCAATCAAAAACGACCGAGAAATCATTGACTTTGTAGATAAAAATGAAAATCTGTTTACCAGTGCAGAACTTTTAAACAGAAGAAGTAATGTATATCTTGGTTTAGGAAGTGCTTATGAATCGTATTATATAGATAAACGAAGAATAAAACTATTAGATTCTTCTGAATATTTTTATAAAAAGGCAATAAAATATTCTGGAAACTTTCCTTATATCGAAGCAACTTCTAGATTAAGTTTAGGAAATATTGCGAGTTGGAGAAAAGATTACAAAAGCGCAGAGAGAATATATTTTGAGGTTGTAAATCTGGCGCTAAAAAATGAACAGTTTGATTTATTAAGCTCTGCTTATTATAATCTAGGGGATCTTTTTCAATCAAATGGAGAATACTACAAAGCATTGCCTTTTTTAAAAAAAACGGATTCACTTCAGGTTTTATACCATTCAAATGAAATCTCTTATTTAAGATCTAATTACTATCAGGCAAGAATTTATAATAAGCTGAATATGCCTGAACTTGCTCATAAGCATTCCAGAATTTATTTGGATCTTTTTGATAAACTTGAAGGGAAATTGAATGAAGAAAGAGTAAAAGTAAATTATAAGCAAGGAGAAGATAATCTTAAAGCCGAAATGCTCTCTATTGAGAAAAAATATAAAGAAGACTCCCTTTTGAATAGAATGCTAAATGTGTTTTATGTGATTTTATTTCTTGGGATTGTCTTTTTGCTGATTAAAAATAGTAGAGATAAAAAGAAATCCCAGAAAAAAATGATTGCATTAATTTCTGATGTTTCGAAAAAAAATAAAAAATAAGAATCAGTCTATTGCTAAAATTATCTCAGTAAAACAAGAGCTTATTTTTAAGAAATGTTCTAAGAAGAACGGAATGAAATAAAAATAATCTAATGTTTTTATAAAATAATATTGCAAAGTATACTTGAAAGTTCAGTATACTTTGCAATATTATTTTTTATTATGATTTACATTGATTTGTTTCTTTAGAGCTTTAGCTCCATCAGGGAATTTATTAACTAACTCCTCCCTTACCATCTTTTCCAGGATCAACCGCTGGTGGTGGTGTAGGTACATCATCTCCTCCTCGAACCATTTTTTGTTGGTTTTTAGATAATTTTTCTGCCTGAAAATCTTCGAATTTTAATTTCATATTTGCCATCTTATTGTGTGTTAGAATTATTGTATATCAAAACTAGACAAAAAGGAAAACGCTTCATCGAGAATAGGTTTTTGCAAGTTTTTGCGAAACACTTTGTTTGATAATTAATTGATAATCAAATGATTAAATCTTTAATTCAGACTGATATAATTTATAAATTGTATGTAGTATAATTGATAAAATGTGTGCCTTCAGCGTTTTATTTTGGATAAAAACACTAATCTTTGTACTGTAATTATGATTTTAAACGATCCGAAAGATGTTAAAACTTGTCCAAAAATTTCTACAGATAAATAGATACTCAGAGATAAAAAATGAGTTTAAGGATTTGTTTCTTTCTCATCCAAATTATCCAAGTCTATTTGCGATAACAGATTCGTTAGATCTTTTATCTATAGAGAACGCAGCAATAAGAGTTCCGAAAGAACAGATAGTAGATTTGCCAGCAAATTTTTTAGCTTATTTTCAGGATGAACTTATATTAGTAGAAAAAGCCAAAAATGATGTTCGTGTTACAACCGAAAAAAAGGGACCTTATAAAATGGCTTACGAAAAATTCCTTTTAGATTGGAATGGCGTAATTGTAGCGATCGAACCAAATAATGTAATCGCAAGAGAAAATTTGAAAGTAGAATATAATTGGTTAAAATATTCTCTGCCTTTTCTTCTTTTAGTTGGCTTGTCGTTTTTTTATAATACATATAGTTGGTTTAGTCTTGCTTTTTTAGCAACCTCTATATTCGGTCTTGTTGTGAGCATACTTATTGTACAGGAGAAATTAGGTTTTAAAAATACAATGATCTCAAAATTTTGCAATCTGAGTTCAAATTCTTCATGTAATTCTGTTATTAATGCTAATGAAGGAACCGAAAACAAATTGCTTAATTTTTCAGACTTACCACTTATTTTTTTCGGTGCAAGTTTGATCGCAATTTTAGTAAAGCCTTTTGATTCGGCAATATTTATAGGGTTTTTAAGTTTACTCGCTATCCCTGTCATAGTATCCTCTATTTGGATTCAAAAATTTGAAATTCAAAAATGGTGCGTAATGTGTCTGGTAGTATCGTTCTTAATTTTTACGCAAAGTGCAATATGGTTTGCATCAGATTTTTTCACACTGACTTTTGCATTTGAAAGCATGTTTCCTTTCTTATTTTCTTTGGCTCTTCTTTTACCAATGTGGCTTATTGCAAAACCAATGATAAAAAGCATGCTGAAAAGTGATAACTCACTTAAAGAGTTGAAAAAATTCAAAAGAAATTATTCATTATTAAACTTCCTGTCTAGAAAAGTAATAAACACAAACGGATTTGATGATCTAAGAGGATTGAACTTTGGTAACAGAAACGCAGCAGTAAAACTCTCTGTGATTATAAGCCCAAGTTGTGGTTTATGTAACACCACATTCCAGGAAGCATTTGAATTGGTTTTAAAATTTCCGGATAGAATATTTCTAAAAGTACTGTTTAATATCAACCCGGAAAACACAGATAATCCATATAAAGCGGTTGTAGAAAGACTATTGACAATAAACAGATCTACACCGGGAAAAACGGTTGAAGCTATTTCAGACTGGCATATTAAAAAGATGAGTCTTAAAAAATGGCTTAAAAAATGGCATGTTGAGTCAGTGAGCATGATGATTAATCAGGAGATTAATAAACAATATGAGTGGTGTTCGAAAAATAATTTTAATTATACACCGGTTAAAATTGTAAATGAGAAGTTGTTTCCGAACGAATACGAGCTAAACGAGCTGAAATATTTTCTAAACGATTATGTAGAAGATGTCGAAATTCTCGAGAAAATTGCCTAACAGGAGAAAAGCAGACAGAATCTTCAAATGTCTTAAAACGATTGAAGCCTAAAACTTAGAACTTATGCTAAAGAATATTTTAAACCTTGAAGGAACGCAGGAATTAACAGCAAATGAGCAAAAAATGATTATTGCTAATAATGTAAAAGAAGTATCTCCAAGATGCGAGGCCTGGATTAGTGAAGAAGATTGTACATCATATTCTGACAGAAGAGAGTTGTGGCAATTAAATTGATTAAAAATTAAAACATAACAGCCATGTTAAAGAAAATTTTAAATCTAAAAAATGCTCAGCATATAAGTAAAAGTGAGCAAAAGACAATAAAAGGAGGAATTCCTGAATGTTGGATTTATGCGATAGAAGCGGGATGTGTTTTAGTTCCAGTTGGTGAACCGTGCCCCATAGATAAAATGCCGGGCATTTGCGATACAAGTCGCCTTTGCTGTTGATTTTAAATTTTATACAAGCAATAATATAAAGCCTTATCAGAAATTTAGTCATGTTTTTTTTTGAATTTGTAGGCGCTCGATCGTGGAACATTGAGCAAATATCCCAACATTGATGATTGGTGTCGGGATTCTCAGGAAATTGGTCGCTGTGTTAATTTTATTTGGTTAGGGTTAGCCAGTGCCATGTCCTAGAGAAAAAGTTGTATTGCTAATTTTTTATTTTTTAGATACTTAACAGAGTAGATTTATTTCTTCTCTGTTTTTTTTTACTGTTAAATCAAAAAATATAATGTTAAATTGCTACTGAAAAAAATAATTTAGAAATTGAAAAAATTTACCCATTTTAAACAAGCTGATATTAAAGATTGTGGTCCAACATGTTTGAAAATTATTGCCAAACATTACGGTAAAACGATCAATATTCAGGATTTGCGAGATATTAGCGAGACAACTCGTGAGGGGAGTAATTTGCTGTTTTTAAGCGATGCCGCAGAAAAAATTGGCTTTAGGACTTTAGGGGTAAAGTTAAATTTAGAAAGACTAGAAGAGGCGCCTTTGCCTTGTATTCTGCATTGGAATAAAAACCATTATGTTGTTCTTTATAAAATCAAGAAAAATACCTATTACATTTCAGATCCGGCTTTTGGACTCATTGAATACAACAGAGAGGATTTTATAAAATTCTGGATTGGAAATAATGCAGATAACGCGACTAAAGAAGGCATTGCATTGCTGATGGAAGCAGCACCAAAATTCTTTCAGTCTGATTTTGATAAGGAGGAAAATAAAGGATTAGGTTTTAAGTTGTTGTCCCAATATGTATTGCGCTATAAGTCTTTTTTGACGCAGTTAAGTATTGGTTTGGTTGCCAGTAGTTTATTAATGCTTATTTCACCGTTTTTAACCCAAAGTATAGTTGATGTTGGGATACAGAATCAAAATCTTCGTTTCGTCTATTTGATTCTATTTGCACAATTATTTCTTTTTGCCGGAAAAACAGGTTTAGAATTGATCAGAAGCTGGATATTGCTTCATCTGTCTACCCGAATCAATATTTCGCTTATTTCAGATTTCTTTATTAAACTGATGAATTTACCCATTTCTTTTTTTGATGTCCGAATGACAAGCGACATTATGCTGCGGATTAATGATCATCGGCGCATAGAGAGAATCCTGACTACATCGTCTTTAAATGTATTGTTTTCTATGATTAATATGGTTGTTTTGGGCGCAGTTCTGGCCTATTTTAACCTGAAAATTTTCCTTGTGTTTTTTATAGGAAGCTTGTTGTATTTTGGCTGGATTACTTTGTTTTTGAAAAGAAGAGAAGTGCTGGATTATAAACGTTTTGCCGAAGTGTCTCAGGAGCAAAGTAAGGTGATGGAGCTTATAAATGGCATGCAGGAAATCAAACTCCACAATGCCGAAAAACAAAAACGCTGGGGTTGGGAATATGTGCAGGCACGACTTTTCAGGGTTTCAATAAAAGGCCTTATTTTAGAACAAACCCAAACTATAGGATCTTCTTTTATTAATGAATTAAAAAACATTTTCATCATATTTCTTTCGGCTAAATTGGTTATTGATGGTTCAATTACACTCGGAATGATGCTGGCCATTAGCTCTATCGTAGGAAGTTTAAACGGGCCAATAACGCAGCTGATAGAATTTGTAAGGGAATTGCAGGATGCCAAAATATCGTTGGCAAGGTTATCTGAAATTCATGAAAAAGAAGATGAAATACAACAGGAAGTCCATCAGACAAATGAAGTTCCGGTTGATTGTGATATTACGCTGAAAGATGTTTCATATCGCTATTTGGGATCAGATATTCCTGTTTTGAATGATTTGAATTTGGTAATTCCGGCTAATAAAGTAACAGCGATTGTAGGCGTTAGCGGAAGTGGTAAAACAACGTTGATGAAATTGCTTCTTAAGTTTTACGATCCCGAAAAAGGCGAAATAAATATTGGAAATGCCCAGTTAAAAAATATTTCACAAAAAGCCTGGCGATCCAATATTGGGGCAGTAATGCAGGAGGGTTTTATTTTTAGTGATACGATTGCGAATAATATTGCTTTTGGAGTTGATAAAATTGATAAAGAGCGTTTAGTATATGCAGCAGATGTGGCCAATATAAAAGAATACATCAGTGGGTTGCCCTTGGGATACAATACAAAAATTGGAGCAGAAGGAGTAGGAATGAGTACCGGACAAAAACAACGTCTACTTATTGCAAGAGCGGTTTATAAAAATCCGGAAATACTATTTTTTGATGAAGCAACATCGGCTTTGGACGCTAATAATGAAAAAGCAATCATGCAAAAGCTGGATGTATTCTTCAAAAACAAAACAGTGATCGTAATTGCGCATAGATTGAGTACAGTAATAAATGCAGATCAGATTGTGGTTTTAGATAAGGGAAAGATTATCGAAATTGGAAACCATTCAGCATTGGTGGAACAAAAAGGAAATTATTTTGAGTTGGTTAAAAATCAATTGCAGTTAGGAAATTAATTATGGCTGAAGATACATTCGAATTAAGAAGTGAAGAAGTTCAGGACATCCTGACTAAAGTACCGCACTGGATGATCCGATGGGGAACGGTCTTGATATTTGCCATTATTTTTATGCTCTTTTTTATTTCGTGGTTCATAAAATACCCAGATGTTGTAAATACAGAGATTGTAATTACAACCAATATTCCACCGGAGAAGATTGTATCAAAATCATCAGGAAGGATCGAAGTGATTTTGGTAAAGAATAGAGCCGTAGTGTCAAAAGGTACGACATTGGCAATTATTGAAAACACGGCAAATTATAAGGATGTTTTTTTATTAAAAAGCATAGTTGAAAATTATAATATCAACGATCCCAAAAAAACATTTCCATTTGCTGTTTTAAAAAATAGTCAATTAGGGGAAATTGAAAGTGCTTTTGCTGTTTTTCAAAAAGATTATGAAGCAGACAAACTAAATGAAAATTTACAGCCTTTTGAAGTCGAAAACAGAGCGCAGATTTCTGAAAAAGTTCAGATTAAGGAAAGGTTAGATATTCTGCAGCAGCAAAAAGTACTTAACGAGAGTGAATTACAGCTTCAGAAAAATGAAATCGCCCGTTTTGAAACACTGTTTAATAAAGGAATTATCTCAGCGCAGGAAATGGAAGCTAAAAAACTAGGCTACCTCCAGGCCCAAAAGAATTATAAGAGTTTATTAACGTCGATTTCTGAATTAAGGTCCTCTTTGATAGATAACACAAAACTGAGCCGTAATTCGCAGATAAGCGGCACTAAAGAAGAAGTTAACCTTGGTCGCAATATGGCACAGTCCTTTTTTCAGCTTAAAAAAGTGATAAAAGATTGGGAATTGGCCTATACGCTAAAATCATCAATTAGTGGTGTCGTTACTTTTTTACAGGTCTGGAATGAAAACCAAACTATAAATGTTGGCGATAATGTCTTTTCTATTATTCCTGATGCAAAGAATGGTTTCATAGGAAAGGTAAAGGCTCCGGCACTAAATTCAGGCAAAATAAAAGTAGGACAAAAAGTAAATATCAGATTGGCCAATTTTCCCGATAGGGAATTTGGAGTGCTAAAAGGCAAAATTCAGAATATTTCTCTTGTTCCGGATAAAGATGGTAATCTGCTTTTAGATGTTGCGCTCCCTGATGGATTGCAAACTTCGTATAATAAACAAATTGTATTTCAGCAGGAAATGAAAGGAAGCGCTGAAATTGTTACGGAAGATTTACGATTAATTGAAAGAATTTTATATCAATTTAAGAGTATATTTGAGCAAGTTTAAAATTAACCCAAACCTAAATAACTAACATAACCATTTTTTTCTAATGAAGAAAACATTACTTCTTGTCCTTGTTTTATTATTTCAAAATGCATTTTCAAAACCAATTACCGAAACTCAAAAACTCGCTGCTACCTGCAAAGTTTGGGGTTTTCTAAAGTATTATCATCCAAATGTGGCGGATGGAAGTAAAAATTGGGACGAACAATTGTTTCAAATTTTGCCAAAAGTAGAAGAAGCACAAACTGCCGAAGCTTTTTCGTTAGTGATCGAAAATTGGATAACATCTTTAGGCGAAGTAAAAGCATATAAAATTTCGACACCTACTTCAAAAAAGGAATATTTTGATAAAAACTTTGATTTGTCATGGTTTTCAAAAAATGATTTATTCTCTAAATCACTTTCAAAAAAAATAAAATTTATTGAAGAAAACAGAATTCAGGTAAAGCAATATTATGTTGATTTCGAGTTGAATACTGGTAAAGTGCCGTTGCAGTTTAATAATGAAATTAAGTACACAGATTTTAAATGGACAAATAAAAATTTGCGTCTTTTGGCATTGTTCAGATATTGGAATTATATAGAATACTTTTTCCCTTACAAATATCAAATGGATGAAAACTGGGATAAAGTATTAAATACGATGCTTCCTAGATTTTATGCTCCTGAATCTGAGAAAGATTTTGTTTTGGCAATGCGTGAAATTTCTATAAAATTAAATGATACACACGCATCAACTCAAATGTCTCAGTTATTTGATTATTTTGGAGATAAATTTATCCCTGCGGATGTCAAAATTATTGATGAAAAGGCAGTAATCATTAGTTTAAAAAACGATTCATTGGCAAAAGTAAGTGATTTAAAAATAGGTGATGTAATTACGAAAGTTGAAGGAAAAACTATTGCTGAACTTTTAAAAGAAAATAGAAAATATGTTGAAGGATCAAACGAACCATCTGTTTTAAGAAATGCATATTGGACAATTTTTAACGGTAAAACATCCTCTGTTGAAGTAGAGTTTGTTCGTGACGGAAAAACGGCTGTTAAATCAATAAATCGTTATAAATATCAAGACTTAAAAATTCAGTTTCCAGATAGAGAAAAATGGAAAATTTTAGAGGATAATGTTGGCTATGTTAATTATGATGCATTAGAAGAAAGTGATGTCCCTGCTTTGATCTCTGCACTTAATAATACAAACGCTATTATTTTTGATAATCGTGAACGTCCGAATGATGTTATGTTTGCTATTTCGGACTGGCTAAATTCTGAACCTAAGGAGTTTGTTAAATTCTTAGATCCAGATGTAAGTTATCCAGGACGTTATTTGTGGAGAAATGAAATTCTAAAGTGTGGTAAAAACAATCCAGAATATTACAAAGGAAAAGTAATTGTTTTGGTAAATGAAAAAGCTGTGAGCCACGCAGAATTTAATGCGATGAGTTTGCAAACTGCTCCAAAAGTTAAAGTGATAGGAAGTCAGACAGGAGGTGCAGATGGAGCAAATTATAGATTTCCGATCATTAAAGGATTTTATACTTCGTTTACTTGTTATGGCGTTTTTTATCCCAATAAAAAAGAAACCCAACGTATTGGCATCGTTCCGGATATTGAGGTGAAGCCAACAATATTAGGTATTCAACAAGGTAAAGATGAGGTTTTGGACCGAGCATTACTATTTGTTAAAACAGGAAAATAAATGAAAAATTCTACAACAAAATTTACAAAATGGTTTGTAATTACTGTTCTGTTAGCACAGACTATTTTGTATGCTCAAAATCGTGAAAACGATTATGATTCTTTTAAAATTACGGGTAATATAAAAGATTCAAAATCAAACGCCGTAGTTCCTCATGCTGATTTATATCTTCTTAATTGTAATAAAAGTGTAGTAGCAAATGAAGATGGGGGGTTTCAGTTTAGTGTTCCGAAAATTAGTTTTAATGATAAATTAATTATTTCTGCGCTGGGATATTATTCTGATACAATTTTGGTTTCTGAACTCGAAAAACTGAAAAATAAAATCCTGGCAATTGAGTTGAAAAAGGAAAATAATGCTGAGGTTTCGTTGGATGATAAGATAGTTGTTTCGTCCCAAAATAAGTCAAAAGCATTATCTGCTAAAGCTATTTTAACGAAAGCAAAAGAAAATCTGGGTGATAATTATTATCAAAAACCGTTTAATCAGAAATTTTTTTTTAGAGCACAAACGGTTAGGGACGGAATTTTTACAGTAAATGAAGAAGCATCGCTAAATACTTTCAGTGCAAATGGAATTAAGGTTTCAGATGATGCCGTACAGAATTATTTTGGCGAAATAGAACAATTCCGAAAGAATGAAAATTCGGAATCTACTGATAACTGGAAAGGAGTAGGATACTTTGGAGTTGTAATTTTTAGAAATATATTGTTGAGTAACCAAAATGTTCTTTATGAAACAGATGCTTTTGAGTTAAAGAAAGAAGGAACAACAATCTACAATGGTAAGAGAGTTTATGTAATACGTTTTACAAATTTAGATCCTGATGTTTTTTCAACAGGTTTTGGAAATCCTGAGGCCAATACGGCAAATGGATTTATTTATATAGAAACGGAATCTTTTGCGGTTGTAAAGTTTGAGCAATATGTTATTTTAAAGGATGAAAGGTCGAACGATAATGACGACATTACAATACAATCTTCATTAAAAATTACACAAACATATAAGAATGTTAACGGTAAATATTTTATTAATTATTGTAATGAAAAGGTGGAGAGTACTTATTTTTCAATAAAGGATAAAAAGCAATTATACGTTTTAAATTCTGTCTATGATTTAATGTCGCAGGATATCAAAACAGAAGAGTTGGTTGCTATAAAACGTCCAATTGATCGCTTAAAGTTAGGTGTGAAATTAAACGAAGACCCGGAATACTGGAAAAATAGCAATCTAATGCCGGAGAATAAAAAGATGGAATTTTAGTTACATCTTCAAATAAAATTCCTTTGTCAATTCAATATATTCAGGAGTATAAACGTGTCTGTCAATTTCGATAATTAATTCATCGATTTTAATTTCAGGACTTTCATTTCGGCTAAAAGCCAATAAACTACGCTTAATTTCAGATTTTGGAGTTCCTTTTACGCGCGTAATTTTGACTGGATATAATTCGGATTCTTTTGCCAAAGCGATGAATTTTTCTTCTTCCTTGAAAGGGATTATTAAAGCGAATATTCCATGTTCGGAAAGTAATAAATCGGCTGCTTCAACTAGTTCTTCAAAAGGCATTGCATCCTGAAAGCGGGCTAAATCGCGCTGTTCAGTTTCTGTTTTGTAATCTTCAGCATAAAAAGGCGGATTCGAAACAATCAAATCATATTCGTCTTCGGGTTCTTCAATAAATTCATCTAAACCGGCATGAAAACAAAATAAACGATCTCCCCAAGGTGAATTTTCGAAATTATCGACAGCTTGTTCGTATGCATCCTCATCAATTTCAAGAGCATCAATCTGTTCCGCATGAGTTCGCTGAGCAAGCATTAAAGCAATAATTCCAGTTCCTGCACCAATATCTAAAATACTAAAAGGATTGTGGCTTATTGGAGCCCATGCACCAAGTAAAACACCATCAGTTCCGACTTTCATAGCGGTTTTGTCTTGTAAAATAGAAAATTGTTTGAATGTAAACATAAAAGTAAATTCCAATTTTTTAAATTCCAAATTCCAACTAAAAAAATAAAATTCCAACAAAGAAATTCCAAATTCTAATGTAAAACGGAGTAATTTTGAGTTGCAAAAGTAAGATTAAAATCTTAATATTTATTTTGAAGTTTTGCTGATTATCGCTGATAAAATTTTTCGTAATTCTTCTATTTCGAATAATAAAGGATCTGAAAGTATTTTATGATCAGGATTTAATTCGTGAAGTAATCTCAACCAAAACTTAGATTCTTTAGCTTCTTTTCTGGAAATTTTAAGTCTAAATATTAAATCTTTATCTCCAAGCTTTTCATTCGCTTCAATATAATTAGCGCCAACTGAGCCTGAAGATCTTACTAATTGTTTTCCATCTTCAATATTGGACGTAGTTTTTGCTAATGATCTGATATAAATTCTACATTCTTTTGCAACGAGGAAAGTCCTTTCCTCTAAATCATAAGGTTTGGTCATGATAAAATTCCAATTTTTTAAATTCCAATAAGTGGAGTTCAAAAATAAGAATTTATTTTTAAGTAAGATTTTTCTTTCAAATTATTTTTTAGTAAAAAGATCATTTATAAAATTGAAGTTCAATTCTATTATTGGGATTTGGAATTTCCTTTTTTTTGAATTTCTCTAATTTGGTTGAAATTTGGAATTTAAAAAATTGGAATTTACTTCTGTTAGATTAGAATTTGGAATTTAAAAAAATTGGAATTTTCCTTTACAAGTACATTTCAACAAGCCCTTCTGGCAAGTTCATAATAACTTTTTTATTCTCGCGGTCAATTTTTACAAGAAAATGATCGATCATCGGAATTAACATTTCGACTTCGCCATTTAAAACTTCAAAAAGAGGTTGTGCTGTAGTATCGTTTACAGCGACTATTTTTCCAAAAACGCCTAAACGCTGGTCTTCAATTTCAAAACCAATAACTTCGTGGAAATAAAATTTGTTGCCGGAAAGTTTTGGCAACATACTTAAAGGAAGATAAATAGCATTGCCCATAATAGCATCTGCATCTTCTTCGGTATTCATATCTTCAAAACGAATTCTAAGAAAATCATTTTTGTGCAAAGAACTTTTTTCAATAAAAAAAGGAACCAAGTGTTTGTTGCATTCAACAAACACTGATTCCAGATTTTCGTATAACTCAGGTTCGTCCGTGTCTAAATAAGCCAGAACTTCACCTTTGAAACTAAATTTTTTAGCGATTTTACCTAAATAAAAACATTCTTCTTTACGCATTCTCGCTAGCTAAAATTATGCTTCAGTTGTTTCGTTATTTTCTTCAGCAGCAGGAGCTTCTTCAGTAGCAGCTTCTGCTTCTACTTCAGCAACTTCTTCTTCAACTGCAGGAGTTGCAGCAGCGATAGCATCAGCTTCAGCCTGAGCTGCAGCAGCTAAACGTTTAGCATTAACTTCTTGTTCTGCTTTAAAAGCTTTAGCTTTAGCATCAGCTTGCGCTTTTGTTAAACCGTCTTTTTTAGCATCAACTTTTCCAGCTTTAGCTTCTAACCAAGCAGCTAATTTAGCATCAGCTTGCTCTTGAGTTAAAGCACCTTTACGAATACCTCCATCAAGGTGGTGTTTCAATAAAGCACCTTTGTAAGAAAGAATTGCTCTGGCAGTATCAGTTGGTTGTGCACCATTGTGTAACCATTTTACAGCGCTGTCAAGGTTTAATTCAACAGTTGCAGGGTTAGTGTTTGGATTGTAAGTACCGATTTTCTCTAAGTATTTACCATCTCTTTTTGAGCGTGCATCTGCAGCTACAACCCAGTAAAAAGGTTTTCCTTTTTTACCGTGTCTTTGTAATCTAATTTTTACTGACATAATCTTATGATTAAATTTTGAGGTACTCGACCTCTGTTAATTAAGGGCGCAAAGATATAATTTTTTTATGAATTATGCGTTCCAAACAGTATTAAATATATTTAAGGTGAGTTTTTATCATTTTTACAGGGTTTTAGGATTCAATTTTTAAATATTTATTTCAAATAAGGTACTTTTGCAGCAAATTCATTCTATATGAAAAAAATCTTTTATTTTTTATCACTTCTTTTTATACTTACATCTTGTACTGAAGATATAAAATTCAATAATCCTGCCTTTCAGGGTTTGAAAGATAATGTTTTTTGGAGAGCTCAAAGTTATTCAGCTACTACTGATGCAAATAAAGTTTTGCAAATTGAAGGCAGTTTAGGGACTGATGTCGTAATTCTTAAAGTTTCTTCTACAACACCAAAAACGTATGTTCTAGGTATTGATGATATCACCGTAGCATCGTATTCGAATTTGTTTTCGGTTGATGAACCTGAGTTTACCACCGGAACCAATAAAGGTAGCGGGCAGATTGTTATTACAGATTTTGATGCGGAAAATAATACTATTTCAGGAACATTTAAATTTACTGCACCAAATGTAAACGAGGAAGATCTCGAAAAGCCAAGTTTAAATTTCAAAGAAGGTGTTTTTTATAAAATTCCGATTACTCCAAATCTGAAGAATTAAAATATTTAATTAACAATCGTTTGATTTTGCTGGTTTCTGCTTTTTTAAATCAAAATAAAAACATAAATAAACTAATATATAGTAGATTAGAGAAAAATAAGACTACATTTGCTACATTATTATAAATAAGTACATATGAACATTTTTGTTGGAAGCCTTCCATTCAGTATTGAGGAAGCAGATTTAAGAGAGTCTTTCGAGGCTTACGGAGCAGTAGATTCAGTTAAAATCATTACTGATAAATTTACAGGAAGAAGCAAAGGTTTTGGTTTTGTTGAGATGCCAAACGATGCTGAAGCTCAAAAAGCAATTGATGAATTGAACGGAGCTACTGTTCAAGGTCGTGCAATTGTGGTTAATAAATCTGAACCGAAACCTGAAGGTGAAAGAAGAAGCTTCAATAATAACAGTCGTGGTGGAGATTCACGCGGAGGTTATGGTGGAGGAAACAACCGTGGTGGAAATGACCGTGGTGGTAGAGGAGGATATTAATATTTTTTTCTAAATATATAAAAGGGATCAACGAAAGTTGATCCCTTTTTTTTGTGGTGTGAAATTATTTTCAGAGTTCATTGTTCTTGATTGCAGTAAAATTATAGCTTTTTACAATTTATAATTTATAGAAAATAAAATTACGCGTGGTAAAATGTAGGTTGCTTGTTGACTAATTATATAATCTGAGAATGTGTAACTATTTTTATTTTTAACATTGAAAAGATTATTTATAGAAACTTCAAAAGTAATAGGGCTGTTTTTCTTTTGATAACGAAGAGAAGTATTTGCGATATCCGAGTAATTTTTTTGATCATCATTATTCGTGTTTTGTAAATACTCATAATCAAATTTGAAAATCCAGGATTTGAAGAGGGCAATTTCTAGATCAGAATTGATCATGTCATTTTGATATTTAGATGTAGTTATTCCTTCAAAACTGCTAAAACCTTTAGTGTATCCAATACTTAAATCAGGCCATTTTTTATTGGCAGTTTTAAGCAAAATTCCAATTTCTTGTGTATTTCGACTGTTCACCGATGTAACTGTATTTAATTTTTGCGTATAATTAAACCAGGTTAAATTGGTGTTCAATTTTAAATTGAATTTGTAAATCTTTTTGCTAACAGCTCCGTTTATACGCCAATTTGTTTCTGGATTATCTGTAAGAATCGGGCTGTAAAGCTGATTAATTCCGTTTAGTAGAACTTCATTTCGTATTGTTTTTATCTTTTTATTAAAGTTAATCATAGCGTTTATCATAATACCGCGATACATATTAACTTTTGAATATCGTAAATAAGCCAAGTGATATCGCTCATTTTCTAACAATGCATTTCCTTTAAAAATCGAATTGTAACTTTTTAATGTATATCCGTTTGCGTATTGATTAACATCTGGAAATTTGTTGGATAATAAATATTCAAACTTGATATTTTCAGACTGATTGAATTCATAATCACTGGTCCATTGAGGCTGAAGAAGAGTTTTGTTTAAGGTGTTCGTTAAATCCTGGCGGGTCACTAAATGATATCGATGAATATAAAGACCGGGTTTGTTAGTCCACCCTCCTATTTTAAATTTATATTCTAAACCAACATAAGAATCATTTAAATTGTATTTGATATTATTGCTAAAACCCGCATTTTCTAAATTATTTATAGTTCCATCGGTAAGCAATTGGTTTTCATTACTAGTTAAATGGGAGGTTTCGTAATTGTTTCCCAAATTTATATACAAGTGATTAAAGTTGTTGAGAATCCAGTAATGTTTAAAAAGTGCATCGACAGAATTATTATTAATTCTTTTTACCTGATTAATGATATAGAGATTGTCTTCTTCAAACGGAATTAAATTTTCTAAAAAAGGGGCATTGCTTAATAAATGATTTGTAGGAGAATTTACCTCATAAGCCTGATTTATTACAAAAGTCGAGCTATGATTTTGATTGTATTCTTTGTGCCATTCTATATAATTTTTAAACGAGAAATTATCTGCTTTGTTAATGGTTTCGAATAGGCTACTGTTTGTGTCTGTTACTGAATTTATAGTGTTGTTTATATCATTATTGCTGGATTGATATTGCGAATTGTAATACCATTTTTCTTTATCAGTCGGGCTGTAATCTAATTTTATATTACCAATTCCTAAAAGACCATTATTTTGATTTACTTCAGATTGGTTTTCAAAAGTAAGTAAAGCATTTTGTAAATATTCATTTCTGCTTTCAGTATGGGATCTGGTTATTATTTTAGAAAAAATAGCATAACCGGATAGAGAGAGTTTTGGTGAGACATCATGACTGAAATTAATGGCGCTAAATTGTGATTTGCTTAATACAACATCCGTGTTATCATCTGTAAGAGTGTATAAATTGGTAAGTGATTTTCTCCCGGATAAAAAACTGCTTGCTCCGCCTTCAAATTGCATTAAGTCCTCAAATGTAAAAGTACTTTTACCAATATTATTGCTGTCGCCAATATAACTAATATTCGTTTTTGGGCTATAGTAGAAGATTCCGGCATGGGCAAGGTAAAAACCATTGTCGTTTGCTACTTCAATTCCAGCCTGAACATCACCAAAAATGAATTTTTTCTTATCCTCTTTTAATTTTACGTTCATCACTAAGTCATCACTGTCAGAAACCTTTTTCATAAAGCCAACATCATTAAAATGATCAATGACTTCTATTTTATCCAAAGCATCCGCTGGAATATTTTCAACTGCGAGTTTTGTTCCTCCTCCGAAAAAAGATTTTCCTTCGACCAGCATTTTAGTCACTTTTTTGCCCTGTACAGTAACATTGCCATTTTTTTCTACTTCTACACCAGGAAGTTTTTCCAAAATTTCTTTCATTTTCCGTTCATTACCATTTGCAAAACTTTTGACGTTAAATGTCATAGTGTCTTTTTTAATAATAACGGCTTTAAATTCTTGCTTGATAACTATTTCTTTGAGTTTTTCACCTGTTGATTTGAGTTTAAAATCATGAGATGTGATGGTAGAATTGGGTTCTATAACTAAAACTTGATCTACAAAACCAATATAAGAAACAACAATTTCATATTTAGCGGAGCTGTCTAATTCTAATCTAAATCTTCCTTTGTTGTCCGTAATCGAAAACTTAAGTTGCTGATTAGTTTGGGAGGGTTTGGCTATAATATTGGCGTTTTCAAGAGGAGTATTTATTGTATCAGAAACGATACCCGAAATAGTTTTGGTCTGTGAGTATGAAAAAAAAGAAGCAAATAACATTACTATTAGCAATGTTATTTGCTGTAAGCCTATTTTAAAAACCATTTTTATTTAGATTCTAATTCTTGTATTCCCTGTAATTGTTCTTTTGAATAAGTTCCCCTTATCATTTGTAAATAGGTTTCTGCGGTAATTGCTTTTGGAGATGTTAATTTGTCTATTTCTGGAGTTTTGTCGAGAGATAAATTGATTTTTTTTACAAAGAAAGCAGCCTTGTCAGTTTGTAATTCAAGAATTAAACCGGGTAAACCTCCGTAACCTAGAGGTCCAAAAGAGAAAGGAATTTGTGGTGAAAACCAAGCTGTAAAAAATATATTTTCTTTTTTCTTGCCATCTTCATCTGTCAAAAAAGGGGTAGTTGCTTTAAAGCAAGTATAGCCTTCTATTTTTTTGGATTCATTTAATATGGTCCAGACTTGTTCAGTTTCATTTTGTATAATGACTTTCCCTGTTCGTTGAGTGTCTCTATATTCTCGATTTTCATTAGTAGTTTTATTTTGGTAATATTTTAATTTTCCTCGCCCTACCGTAGCCGCTAATGAAAAACCAATGCCATCATTATCAATTAAAATAGTATTTGCAAAAAAATAGGCTTCTTCACTTGTGAAATTTAAGGTATATTCTACTTTATCTGCTTCTGTATTAAGTTTTGTAACCCAGTCGGTAACATCTTTATAAACAGGTGAATTTTTTGACAAATTGATCTCTTTGTTAGTGATTTTTCCGTATTGTATTGTGCCGTATTTTATTTGTCCGATACCATTTGAGGTAATAAATAGTAAAATTATTAAGATGTACTTTTTCATCAAGTAATAATTTATTTGATTTTGGAATTGGATGTCTTAATTTCTGTTTTTCTTTCTTCAGAAATACTACTATAAAGCATTTCATTATATTTTTCAAAAGAAACTGCTTTTGGAGAAAGAAGTTTGTCAATTTTTATTGATGGTTCTGTCGACAGATTGATTGTTTTAACATAAAATACACTTTTATCTGTCTGCAATTCCATTATTAAACCAGGAAGTCCGCCAAAACCAATTGGACCATATGAAACTGGTATTTCTGGAGTATACCATGCGGTAAAAATGATGCTCTCTTTTTTTTCGCCATCTTGATAATAAGGTGTTGTCGCTTTATAGCAGGTATACCCGTCAATTATTTTGCTCTCATTAAACATAGTCCAATCGTATTTTTGTTTTAAATTAAAAATGACTGTACCTGTTCTTTTATTATCTGCATAATTACGAAATTCTTTAGTTTCGTCATTTTGGTAATATTTTAAAATACCTCTTCCAAGAGTTGCCGCTAAATTGAAGTCAACTGCCGGTTCTAATAACGTACTGTTTGCAAAGAAATATGCTTCTTTTTGATTAAAATTCAGAGTGTACTCAATCTTATCTGCCTCTTTTAAAAGTTTAGAGAAAAAATCGACCATTTCTTTGTTTCCTTCTACATTTTTACTTGTAACTTTTCCATATTGTACAGAGCCGTTTTTTATTTGTCCAATGCTGAAATTTGTAATTAAAATGGTAATTAGTAAAATATATTTTTTCATATATAAAGTAAAAACTTCCAGAACTATGTCTGGAAGTTGATTATTGTAAAATTAACAGTTGTGGGCACTTGCCCATGCATCACCTGCAGCCCAGCCTGCAGCTCCACCACCTGCATTTTCGTAGGCTTGAATCCAACCTGCATCACAAGGTGTTCTTTGGTTGTCATCTTCAATGCGCACTGTCTCTTTAAATTCCTTAGTTTCTGCTTTTTTTTCTTCAACATTCTTTGCAGTTGAAACAACACTAAAAGCCACAAGTGCAATTGCACTAAAAAATAATTTTTTCATAGAAAAAGTTTTAAAATTAGGGTTAATTAAATTGTAAACCAAAGATTATAATTATTATTTTTACATCATATTCCTACAGGAATAAAGAATATTCGTTCTTGACTATTAATAATAAAAAGCCCCTTTTATGTCAATAGGATTTAAAATTAAAAAGCTCCGGGAGGAGAAAAATGTTACACAACCTACGCTGGCTTATGAGTTGAAAATTTCGCAAAGTGAGCTTTCAAAAATTGAAAATGGAAAAACCAGAAAAATTGATTTTTTACTAATGAATGAAATTTGCAATTATTTTCAGAAAGATTTTGAATATTTTATTATGAAAGTAGAAAGTGCAGATGATTGGAAATTAACTGATAATCTCGATAATAAGGTCTTTAGTTCTGAAAAGATAATTTTTGATATAAAAAAAATTATCGATGAAAATTATCAGAATAAAAAACTGATAAGTTCCTTGCTAAAAGAGAATCAATTATTAAAACAAAAAAAAGGGATCAACGAAAGTTGATCCCTTTTTTTTGTTTAAAATTGTTTCAAGTTTCAACAATAACTTGAAACTTGAAACCTGAAACAAATAAAACTATAGATTCGCTACAAGCCAGTCTCCAACTTCGCTGGTTTTGTATGCTTTAGTTCCTTTTGCAGCTAAATCTTCAGTAACAATTCCTTGTTCTAATGATTTGTTTACAACCGCTCTAATTGCTTCTGCCTCGTCTTTTAATCCGAAGGCATCTTCGAACATCATTGCTGCAGATAAAATAGTTGCTAACGGATTAGCAATATTTAATCCAGTTGCCTGAGGATAAGATCCGTGGATTGGTTCGTATAATGAAGTGTGTTCTCCAACAGAAGCAGAAGGCATTAATCCCATTGAGCCTGAAATTACAGAAGCTTCGTCAGTCAAAATATCTCCAAATAAATTCTCCGTAATCAATACATCGTAAGAGTTTGGCCATTGAACCAAACGCATTGCAACAGCATCAACAAATTCATATGAAACCGTAACTTCAGGATAATCTTTTTCCATTGCCTGAACTGTTTCTCTCCATAAACGTGAAGTTTCCAAAACGTTTGCTTTATCGACACAACACAATTTTTTGCTACGAGTCATTGCCAATTCAAAACCTTTTTTAGCCAAACGCTGAACTTCAGCTCTTGTGTAAACACAGTTGTCAAAAGCAGTTTCTCCGTTGTCTTTCCTTCCTTTTTCTCCAAAGTAGATTCCGCCAGTTAATTCTCTTAAGAAAACCAAATCAGTTCCTTCGATTCTTTCTCTTTTTAAAGGAGAATTATCAATTAAAGAAGGGAAAGTAAAAGTTGGGCGTACGTTAGCGAACAATCCTAATTTTTTACGCATCAATAACAATCCCTGCTCCGGACGAACTGGCGCACTTGGATCGTTATCGTATTTTGGGTGACCAATTGCTCCAAACAAAACAGCATCGGCAGCCATACAAACTTCGTGAGTCTCATCAGGATAAGGAACTCCAACTGCATCAATTGCACAAGCTCCAGTTAAAGCTGGTGTCCACGTTATTTCGTGATTGAATTTTTTTGCAATAGCATCAGATACTTTTACAGCTTCATTAATTACTTCTGGTCCGATTCCGTCACCGGCTAAAAGGGCTATGTTTAATTTCATTCTATGTGTGTTATTTAAGGTTCAAAGGTTCAGAGGAACAAAGGTCCAGAGGTGTTGGGATGTAAACTCTATTTTTGAGCCTTTGTTCCTTTGTTCCTCTGAGCCTTTGCCCCTTATATTAAGCAATTACATTCAACATCTTTTGCGTTGCAATAATCGCTGCAACAGTTTGATCTGAATCTAATCCTCTTGTTTTAAATTCTTTTTCGTTGTTTACCCAGGTGATGATGGTTTCGCATAAAGCGTCAGAACTACTCCCTGGTGGAATTCGCACTGCATAATCAATTAATTTTGGAAGCGTTAGTTTTTTGCTTTTGTAAATTTTGCCAAGCGCATTCATAAAAGCGTCAAACTGACCATCGCCCTGAGCACTTTCTTCAATGATTTCGTCATCAATTTTGAGAAGTAAAGTTGTTGAGGGACGCATCCCTTTTGAATGCATTAATACATACGATTCAATAGTAATTTTATCCTGATAAGTATGACTGTCCAAAACATCAGAAATAATGTATGGCAAATCTTCTTTGGTAACGGTTTCTTTTTTATCACCTAATTCGATGATTCTTTGGGTAACCAATTTCAAATCTTCCTGGTTTAATTTTAAACCCAATTCCTGAAGATTTTTTTCGATGTTGGCTTTTCCGGAAGTCTTTCCTAAAGCGTATTTTCGTTTTCTTCCAAAGCGTTCCGGAAGCAAATCATTAAAATATAAATTGTTTTTATTGTCACCGTCAGCGTGAATTCCGGCAGTTTGCGTGAAAACATTATCACCGACAATTGGCTTATTGGCAGGAATTCTATAACCTGTAAAAGTTTCTACCAGTTTACTCACAGAGTACAAAGAGGTTTCTTTGATATTGATACTAACTTCTGGTAAATAATCATTTATAACGGCAACAGTACTCTCGAGCGGTGCATTTCCAGCGCGTTCTCCCATTCCGTTTACGGTTACGTGAAGTCCATTTATGCCGGCTTTAACAGCTTCCATAACATTGGCTACACTTAGATCGTAATCGTTATGTGCGTGAAAATCAAAATGAATTTGAGGGTATCTCGCTCTGATTTTTGAAAGGAATTCGAAAGTCAGGGACGGAATTAAAACACCTAAAGTATCGGGTAATAAAATTCTTTTAACGGGTTGCGTTGCTAAGAAGTCCAGAAATTGAAAAACATAATCTGGAGAATTTCGCATTCCGTTGCTCCAATCTTCTAAATAAACATTGGTTTCAATATTGTTTTCTTTTGCTAAAGCAATGATTTGTGCGATTTCAGAAAAGTGTTGTTCCGGAGTTTTTTTTAATTGATGCGTTAAGTGATTCATTGAGCCTTTGGTCAATAAATTCTGCACTTTGGCACCGGCTTTTTTCATCCATTCAATTGAAACTCCGCCATCTACAAACGAAAGCACTTCGATTCTGTTTATATATCCTCTTTCTTCAGCCCAGGTAGTGATACCTTTTACGGCTTGAAATTCTCCTTCGCTTACGCGTGCAGAAGCAATTTCGATTCTATCAATATTTAATTCCTCCAACAACAATTGTGCAATGGTTAATTTTTCTGCAGCAGAAAATGATACTCCTGAGGTTTGTTCGCCATCACGAAGTGTCGTATCCATTATTTCAATTTTTCTTTTTTCCATTATAATATTGTTTGCTTTGAAAGCATGAGTAATCTTAATATCTTATATTTTGGTTATTAGAATCAAACCTGTTGACCAACACATTTTTGTTAATTGAATGTCTTGTCTTTTTTCTAAATCCTGAATTAATTTTTCGACGTTTTTGTCATGATTTACTGGCCAGTTTGGTTGTGGAAGCATGTCATCAATCAAATAAATTCCACCTGAATTCAATAAGTTTAAAGTTTCGTCTAAAACCACATATTTTCCAGGCCAGGCATCGGCAAAAATCAAATCAAATTTTGAATCTGTATAATTTAAAATCCATTTTTCAGCATCTTCACAAACGAATGAAACATTTGATTGCTGGAAATATTTTTTTGCAATGTTTTGATATTCTGCTGAATTGTCAATTGAAATTAGGTTTGAATTTTCACTCATTCCTTCAATCATCCACGCAAGTGATAATCCGGTTCCGGTTCCTAATTCTAAAAAGTGACCATCTTTTTTTGTTGCGATTAATGTTCGAAGAAAACTTCCTGTTTGTAAATCTGACGGCATTGAAAACGCAATTTTTTCAGAATCAGTTTTGATTTCCGAATAAAATTTTGGCAATACAATGTTGTTGTCATTCATTTTTTAGAAAGAGTTTCTAATTCAAAAATTAAAATCAAAAGCAGTTACAAAGCCCAACTATAGAATTGAAACTTACGTAACTGCATTTAAGTTGGTTGTGTTTAGTAAGGAAGTTTATCGGCGAAAGCCACAATATCTTCCTTAATGTTTTGTAAATAATCAATGTCGTCAAAACCATTGATCATGTTGTTCTTTTTGTATCCGTTAATTGCAAAAGATTCTGATTGACCCGTTGCCAATAAAGTAATCGTTTGGTTTGGCAAGTTGATTTCTAATTGAGTATTAGGATCAGCTTCAATTGCTTTGAAAATCGTATCAGCAAATTCTGGGCTAACCTGAACTGGCAAAACACCAATATTCAAACAGTTTCCTTTAAAGATATCAGCGAAGAAACTTGAAACTACAGCTCTAAAACCGTAATCGTAAACTGCCCATGCAGCATGCTCTCTCGAAGATCCTGAACCGAAGTTTTTTCCTCCAACTAATATTTTTCCGCTATAAGTTGAATCGTTTAAAACGAAATCAGCTTTTGGAGTATCATCTCCGTTATATCTCCAGTCTCTGAAAAGATTGTCTCCAAAACCTTCACGTTTTGTAGCTTTAAGGAAACGAGCCGGGATGATTTGATCTGTATCTACGTTCTCAATTGGTAGTGGCACAGCACTACTAGTAAGTATATTAAATTTATCGTATGCCATTTTAATTTTAGATTTTTGGATTTTAGATTTTAGATTTTCTGAAAATGAGAATCTATGTTAAATCTAAAAGCAATTTTATTGAATTTTTGAAATTGTTATTGCTATTGTCATTGACTAGAATAATTCTCTCGGATCTGTCAATTTTCCTGTAACAGCAGCAGCGGCAGCCATAATTGGACTTGCTAATAATGTTCTTGAACCAGGACCCTGACGACCTTCAAAGTTTCTGTTTGATGTACTCACCGCATATTTTCCAGCTGGAACTTTATCATCGTTCATTGCTAAACACGCTGAACATCCTGGCTGACGTAATACAAAACCAGCTTCTGTCAAAATATCTAAAATACCTTCTTCTTTAATTTGAGCCTCAACAACGTGAGAACCCGGAACTAACCAAGCGGTAACATTATCTGCTTTTTTTCTTCCTTTTACAATTTCAGCGAAAGCTCTAAAATCTTCAATACGCCCGTTTGTACAACTTCCTAAGAAAACATAATCAATTGGTTTTCCAATCATCACATCATCTTCGTGGAAACCCATGTAAGCAAGCGATTTTTTATAAGTTTCCTCACCACCTTCAACTTGATTGGCATTCGGAATATGTTTTGAGATACCAATTCCCATTCCAGGGTTAGTACCATAAGTAATCATTGGTTCAATGTCTGAAGCGTTGATGTTTAATTCAGCATCAAAAACAGCATCAGCATCCGTTTTTAGTGTTTTCCAGTATTCAACAGCTTTAGTCCAGGCTTCGCCTTTTGGAGCATATAATCTTCCTTCAAGGAAATCAAAAGTAGTTTGGTCAGGAGCGATCATACCTCCACGAGCACCCATTTCGATACTTAAGTTACAAACGGTCATACGACCTTCCATTGTCATGTTTTCGAAAACATCTCCGGCATATTCAACAAAATAACCTGTACCTCCAGAAGTAGTTAATTGTGCAATAATATAAAGTGCAACGTCTTTTGGACCGACACCTTTGCTCAATTGACCGTTTACGTTGATACGCATTTTCTTTGGTTTTGGCTGCATAATACATTGAGTAGAAAGAACCATCTCAACCTCAGAAGTTCCGATACCAAAAGCAATAGCGCCAAAAGCACCGTGAGTAGAAGTGTGTGAATCTCCACAAACAATAGTAGCACCTGGCAAAGTAATTCCGTTTTCAGGACCAACTACGTGTACAATTCCATTTTTAATGTGACCTAATCCCCAGTGCGAAATTCCGTATTCAGCAGCATTATCTTCAAGCGCTTTAAGCTGATTTGCAGATAGTGCATCTTCAACTGGTAAATGTTGGTTTATGGTTGGTGTATTGTGATCTGCAGTTGCAAAAGTACGCTCTGGGTAAAGAACCTTAACGCCTCTGGCTTTTAATCCTAAAAAAGCAACAGGACTCGTAACTTCATGAATGAAATGACGGTCAATAAAAAACACATCTGGTCCATCTTCAATTTTACGCACTACATGTGAATCCCATACTTTGTCAAATAATGTCTTACTCATTTTTTATTTTTTTTAATTGTAATTTCTATAATCGCAGCAATTCCTGATAATAGCAAAACAAAAGTAAAAAAAGATACAAAGTGGTCAATTTCAATATTTCATTATATACGATACCCAAACTAAAATACAAATTACTATTGGCATTTATACGTTGAATTTTGGCAGGAAAATGAACGATAAATTGGTTTTGTTTTTCTTTTTCTCGCTAATTTTGATTGGATTGCTTTTAATTTTGATAGTTTGCAAATTTATCTCAAAATCAACATGAAATATAGGTTTTTGTTTAAAAAAATGTAAAAAAATGAATAAAAATAGTAATAATTGTTGATTTTTTGTTCTTTGGAAGAATTTACGAAGTTGTCAATTAATGTGATTTTGAAGGCTAAAAAATCAATTTAGAATGGATATCGGTAAGTTCAATTTTAATTCAAATACTACGACATCCAAGAAGTGTATTTTTATGAAAATTTATGAAAGAAAAGAAAAAAAGAAGATTTAAAATCGATACTTTACGGTTGCTAATAAATATCTTGGAACAAGTCTTATAGTTGATTTGTAAGAAGTATAATTGTCTAATGTGACCAGTGTAAATTCATTTTGATTTGAAATATTGTTAAATAACAATCTATAGGAGAACCTGCTTTTTAGAGGAGTACAATTAACTATAAGATTAATGAAAGTGTAGTTTTTTGAATTCATTTCATAAAAAGTACTATTAAATTCAGCGAGCCAGGTTTTTGAAATTTTATAATTACAATTGATGAAAGCATCTTTGGTTTCATTCGACGTAATGATGCTGTTGAAATTTGTTTGATAATAGTTATAGTTAAACCCAAAATCAAAATTGACAGGAATGTTATAATAAGTGGTTGCCGAAAAAGTATATTGACTATTATAACTTTTTAAGTTAGAAAATTCCTGACTGTTAACTTTTGTTGGATTGTTGCTCCAGTTTTGGCGTGTTTCTAATTTCGTTGCCCATTTTAATTTTCTAAAATAATTGACAATATTAAAAGTTCCATTATAACTTTCTCCTCCCTTAGTTATTATGTAATTATTGAAACTAAAATTCTCCGTAATCAGATCATCCGTATTTACTATTTTTTTTGAGTTTACGTAGTATAAATTTGCATTAATAGAAAATCTTTTTTCATCATTAAATAAGGAGTAGGTTAACGATGCTGTTTTATTTTTCAGAAAATCTATTACGTTGCTTCCTTTTACAAATGTTTTGTAATCAGATAATTGAAAATTGGTAGTAAGGTAATTGATTTCGGGAAAAGAATTGTTTTCTGAATAAGACAGCCTGAAATTCCCAAATTGGGTTTTCTTTAAATTAATGGATAAAGTCGGGTTGAATATAGAATAGTTTTCTTTAAAATCATTTCGCTTAAAGCTGTTTTGAACGTAACTTAAATTAGCTGTAAAATCTATTTTTGAATTGAAATTGTATCGAATTCCGTTTTCTAAGGAAAAGAGAATTTGTTTTAAAGACGTGTTTCCGTCATACGTTGCTTCGGGAGTTTCATCAATTAAAAAATCAGAATTGATAGACTCTTTGCTGTTTTCTAATTGAAAAGCTAAAATATATTCAAGTTTACTGTATCTCGTAATCAATTTGGTTTTAATGCCGTAATATTGATTTTTATTAAAGCTGTTTTGCTTTATTTGTGCCTCAGGATTTGCTTGTAAAAATGCGTTTAAGAAAGGAGATTTTAAATTATTTTTTTCATTTAGATCATCATTTCCAAAATAAATATAGTTGTTTAAAATCGTCCTATTTGATAGACTGTAACTGTGATTAAAATGATTATAAAAAGTCTGATTACTAATCTTTGAATCCTGATTAACTCTTGCATTATTAAACAATAAATAAGAGTTAATGGTGTTTGGATTGTTTTTATAAATGAATAAATTGGTTAGGTAATTATCTTCATTGCCTAAATATTTTAACTCAATTTCGCCAGAAGAAAGTGTTTTTTTTCCATTGTAATTATTGGCTTCTGTATTTATTATTGGGTTTTCATTTATGCTATAAATCGTCTCAGAAAATGAATTTTGTATCTGATTATCATTTGTAAAATATCCAACACCTCTAACAGTAAGCGAAGGTTTTATTTTTGAAGTAAAGCTTAAAGAATTGAAAAATGCCTTATTGAAAATACTCTGTGATTTGCTGAAAGAGCTGTTTTCATTGCTGTTAATATTGTATTGCTTCTTAGTTGTTTTTTCAATTCGGTCTTGACCAAAAAAGTCTGTACTTATAGTTGCCTCCTTAATTAAAGAAGAAGCTTTTTCACCCGTATTATTATAATCAGCTAAATAGAAAAGTTTGAGCTTCTTTTTCAGAAGCCCAAGATTTATGCTTTCTTTCCATCTGTTTTCAGAAACTACTCCGGCACCAGCCGTAATATTACCAAACCAGATATTTTGTTTGTCTTTTTTTAATTTTAAATTCAGTGCAACTTTGTCTGAATTATTCATTTTTTTTAGAATAGGATTGTCTTCAAAAGCATCAATAATTTGTACAGCATCTAATACTTTGGCATCTAAATTTTTTGAAAGTAATTTGTAATTTTTATCAAATAAGTCTTCTCCTTCAATGAGTAATTTGTCAATTGATTTTCCGTGTGCTTTTATTGAACCGTCTTTTTGCACTTCAATTCCAGGCAGTTTTTTTAAAATGTCTTCAACGGTCTGTTCGGTCTGATTTAAAAAGGAAGCCACTTTTATAGTCGTGGTATCTCTGTCAATTTTTATTTTTTTATGCGATTCTATGACAACTTCATTCAAATTTTCTTCTTTTGATTCTAACTGAAAAGATTGCTCTATTTCTGTTTTTGTACTAATATTAATCACTTGATTTTTTTTAAGAAATCCTAAGCTAGAGGCTTCTATAGTTATTAAGAGATCAAGTGGTTTTTCGAATGATAAATCATAAAATCCGCCTTCATTTGTGAAAGTATAAGAAAGTATATTTCCAGAATTATCTAAAACAACAACAGAAACATTTTCGATGCCTCTGTTGTTAGTATTGTCTTTTATAATTCCTGAAATTTTAATACTTTGTGAAAAAACTAAAATTGGGAAAAATAGTAATAATAAGATCACTTTTTTTTTCATTACTCACATTCTATAAACATATCATTTAATTTTGGCGGAAAGAACGTAACATCTGGAAATTGTTTTTGTGCTATCTTGAGCTTGTCGGTAGTTTTTTCAATTTGACTGGTTTGAATTTTTTTAAATTCATTATAATTTAGAATGTCATTATCTGAGGTCATAAAATATTTAATTGTTTCCTTTGTTTGTGATGGATATTCAGAAGTTTTAAAATACCAAAACACATATTTATTTACATCATATGCTTCTAAAATTAATCCGGGTAAACCTTGCAATTTCCATGGGCCGAAAGGGACAGGAATTTCAGGTGTAAACCAAGCAGTATATTGTCTTCCTCGAAAAAAAGTAGTAGCTTTTTTACAGATAAATTTACCTATTAGTTTGGTGTCATTACTTAATTTCCACTCGATCTTTGGAGTAATTTCTTTGGTATAATAAATTTTCCTGCAATAAAGACTTGACCATGTAGTCTTTTTTTGGATATTTTGAGTAACCTGATCTCCAGATTTACTTGTTTTTGCACCTAAGTGGATTAATGTTGTATTATTTTTTTCATTTGTTAACGTTTTTTGCTCATTAGTCTTTTCGGTTCTTTCTAAACTATCTTTTGCTGTAACATAGTAAGATTGATTTTTATCAAAGATTAAATAGGCATTATAGTCATAACCGCTACTATTGCCAATTTGAAGCGCTTCAATATAGCCGTATCTAATAATTCCTTTTTGTGAGTAAATATTGGAATAATAGAAAAATAGAATAAGTATAAATTTTGAAATTGGTTTCATTTAATTGTTTTATAAATTTAACCATTGCTATAGTAAGCCATAGCGATGGTTTTTTTCTACATATTGCAAAGCGCGTTTACCATACGTTGCCAGTCAGCAGGATCACTACTAGTAGTTTCTACCGAACCGATGTATGGTAAAAAGAATATTTTTTTGCATTTTAATCGAATACTTCTATACTAATATCTTTCATTTCTCCAGATTGTACATTTACACCATATTCCTTTGCCATTAACACGGCTTTTGTTTTGCCTTTTTCAACAATTGACTTCAATAATTCATTATATTCATTTGTTGATATCCATTTTAAGTTTTTATCTTCTTTAGTTTTCTTAATTGGATGCAAGTCAATATTTTTTTTCACCGGATATTCGACAGCTTTAAAATAGATGTATAACTCTTTATTTGTATCATATGCTTCTAAAATTAATCCAGGCAAACCTTGAAGTTTCCATGGCCCATATGGAAGCGGAATTTCTGTTGAATACCAAGCCGTATATTCTCTGCCTCTGAATGTTCCGGTTGCTTTTTTGCAAAGGAAATTGCCAATTTTTTTTGATTCATTAATTAGTTTCCAAGGAATTTTAGTCCTCTTTTCTATTCCATAAACTGGCGACTGGTATTTTTTATTCCACCAAATGCTATCTTTTTCTCGATTGTAATAAACTTGTTTTCCTTGTGTAAGTGTATGTTTTCCAACATAGATTTCTGTTATTTGACCATCTGTTTTTTTAATTTTTTGATTTTCAATGTTTCTTTCATTTTCTAAAGAATCTTTTGCTGTTACGTAGTAAGATTGACTTTTATCAAAAACTAAGTAGGCGTTAAAATCTAACCCGACAGGGCCACCTTTCCCGGGGCTTTCAATGTGACCATAATAAATGATTCCTTTATTTTGAGCGGTACTTATCAAAAAATTTAGAAAGGCTAGAAGGAATATTGTTTTTTTCATTTTTAGAAAGCTTTATGCTGTTTTTCAATTTGTTAATAAGCTTTAAATTTTAGGTTTATGAAAGCGTAATTAAAAAAAGTTTAAAATTTCATTCTGTAATTTCTTTGAAATTTTGCTCTATTGTTCCCTTTTCTGATGGAGATGAAGTTGGAGCTTCTTTATCGGCCATTAACATTTTTTCATACATTTTTTGCAAATACTCCTCGCAAAATAGCATGTATTCTTTTCTGTTTAACCATTTTATGGGCTTCCGATTATTGCTTTTTATAAAATCAATTCCAGTTTTATTGACTGTGGGGTATTCAATACTTTTAAAATAATAATAAACCTCTTCGCTGCTATCGTAGGCTTCCAGGATTAATCCAGGCAATCCCTGTAATTTCCAGGGACCATATGGAAGAGGGATTTCGGGAGTATACCAGGCAATATATGTTCTCCCTCTGAATTGAGAAGTTGCTTTGTGACAAGTAAATTTACCTATGGTTTTGGTTTCATTTTGTAAATTCCATTTAAAGCTAAATTTCTTTTCAGCGACATATTGAAGGCCATTTTTTAAAAAACTACACCAAACACTATCTTTTTGTAAACTGGTAAATACCTGGCTTCCGTTTTCTGTAGCAGGTAGCCCGGCTGTATAAAGTGTAGTTCCTCCTTGTCTATTTGGAAAATTATTCATTAATGCATCTAAAGAGTCTTTTTGGCTCACATAACTGGATTCTTTTTTATTAAAAACTAAAGTTGCCAGGCGTTCTTTACCATTTTTACTTCCAAAATAACTGCTTTCAATTTGTCCGTAGTAAACGATTCCTTTATTGCTAGTTTGCGAAAAGCATAAATGTTGAAATAATAATAAAATTAATATCGTTTTGGTAAATCCTTGTTGATTTGAAGACATTTGGTTTCTCAGTGTTATAAATGTAAAGAAAGAAAATTTAGAAAGACATTGCTTGTTTTAACAAAAATTTAACGTGTATTATCTTTGAAAATAACGATCCAATAATAGTTGATTGATCTATTTTCTTTCCCAAAAAAAAGCGTAAATTTGGACTTCCTCCATATTCTACATATCGTTTTTCATAGTCCATATAATCAATGATTTACAATGGTAAGAATTGGAATTTGGAATTTAAAAATTGTCTTTTTACAAAACCTATGTATTTAATATTCGATACCGAAACAACCGGATTACCAAAACGCTGGGATGCCCCAATTACCGATTCTGACAACTGGCCTCGTTGTATCCAGATTGCATGGCAGCTCCATGACGAAATGGGACAGCTTATCGAACACCAGGATTATTTGGTAAAACCGGACGGATTTAATATTCCGTATGACGCCGAACGTATTCACGGAATTTCTACCGAATTGGCTGAAGCCGATGGAATCACGCTGGCCGAAGTTTTGGAGAAATTCAATATCGCTTTAAGCAAAACCAAATTCATTGTGGGGCAGAATTTAGGTTTCGACGTCAATATTATGGGCGCTGAATTCCATAGAATGGGCGTGGATTCTCCAATGAGTACGATGCCGGTTTTGGATACCTGTACCGAAGTTACGGCTTCGTTATTACAGCTTCCGGGAGGTCGTGGAGGAAGATTCAAATTACCAACCTTAACAGAATTACACAGCTATCTTTTTAATAAACCTTTCGCGGAAGCACACAACGCAACTGCCGACGTTGAGGCAACTACACGTTGCTTTTTAGAGTTAATTAGAAGAGAGGTTTTTACCAAAGAAGAATTAGATGTTCCGAAGGATTATTTCAAGGAATTTCAAGAGAGAAATCCGCAGGAATTCCCTTTAATCGGTTTAAAACACATCAATTTAAAAGCGGCTTCTGACAAAATCAGAGAGCAGTTAAAAGCTTTAGAATCTACTGGTAAAGAAACTACAGTTTCTCATTCTGAGAGAGAAGATTTTAAAGCAGCTAAATACGCGCATTTACACAATCATACACAGTTTTCGGTTCTTCAATCGACTATTGGAATCGGAAATATTGTTGCGGCTACAGCCAAAAACGGAATGCCAGCCGTTGCGATGACCGATACCGGAAACATGATGGGAGCTTTCCACTTTGTGAGCGCCGTTATGAACCACAATAAAGCAGCCTCCGGAAAAAACAAAGCTTTGGTTGAAGCTGGCGAGGAGCCAACTGAAACCGAAATAAAACCAATTGTAGGTTGTGAATTTAATGTTTGTGAGAATCACTTAGATAAAAGCAAAAAAGACAACGGAAACCAGGTTGTGTTATTGGCTAAAAATAAAGCCGGTTATCACAATTTGGCAAAAATGTCGTCGATCGCTTTTACAGATGGATTTTATTATGTTCCGAGAATTGATCGAAATATCATCGAAAAATATAAGGGAGATATCATGGTTTTGTCCGGGAATTTATACGGAGAAATCCAAAGTAAAATTCTGAACATCGGTGAAAACCAGGCCGAAGAAGCTTTGATTTGGTGGAAAGAACAATTTGGAGATGATTTCTATCTGGAAGTCATGCGCCACAATCAGGAAGATGAAAATCGTGTAAACAAAACGCTGATTGAATTTTCTAAGAAACACAACGTCAAATTAATAGCGACCAATAATACTTATTATTTAAATAAAGAAGATGCCAATGCGCATGATATTTTATTGTGTGTAAAAGACGGTGAAAAACAGGCGACGCCAATTGGTCGTGGCCGTGGTTATCGTTACGGATTGCCAAATCAGGAATATTACTACAAGTCGGAAGAAGAGATGAAAAAACTCTTTTCTGATTTGCCCGAAGCGATTATCAATATTCAGGAGATTGTCGACAAGGTTGAAGGGTATTCACTTTATCGTGATGTATTGCTTCCAAAATTTGATATTCCGGAAGAATTTGTTGTTGCTGAAGATGAAGCTGATGGCGGTGTTCGAGGTGAAAATAAATATTTGCGACACCTTACTATGGAAGGTGCCAAAAGAAGATATGGCGAAATTACAGAATCGATTCAGGAACGTTTGGATTTTGAGTTGTTAACGATTTCAAATTCCGGATATCCAGGTTACTTTTTGATCGTTCAGGATTTCATTGCCGAAGCCAGAAAAATGGATGTTTCGGTAGGTCCGGGACGTGGATCTGCTGCCGGTTCTGCGGTAGCCTATTGTTTGGGAATTACAAATATTGACCCGATTAAATACGATTTGCTTTTTGAGCGTTTCCTTAATCCGGATCGTGTATCCATGCCCGATATTGATATCGACTTTGATGATGAGGGTCGCGGTCGTGTTATGGATTACGTAATCAACAAATACGGAAAAAATCAGGTGGCGCAAATTATCACGTATGGTAAAATGGCAACCAAATCAGCGATTCGTGATACGGCGCGTGTATTGGATTTACCCTTATTTGAAGCCGATAGAATTGCCAAACTAATTCCGGCAATGATGCCGTCAAAATGGAATTTGGCGCGTTTTATTTCTGAAAACGAAGATGAGGTTAAAAAAGCACTTCGTTCAGATGAATTTGATAACGTAAAAGAATTGATTGCCATTGCCAATGAAGATGATTTGGCCGGAGAAACCATTCAACAGGCAAAAATCCTGGAAGGATCGATGCGAAATACCGGAATTCACGCCTGTGGGGTAATCATTACGCCTTCGGATATTACGAATTTCGTTCCGGTTACAACTGCAAAAGATTCCGACTTATATGTAACACAGTTTGATAACTCGGTTGCTGAAAGTGCCGGATTGCTGAAAATGGACTTCTTGGGTCTGAAGACCCTTACGCTGATAAAAGATACCGTTAAACTGGTAAAATATAGAACCAATATTGATCTGGATCCCGATACATTTCCTATTGATGATCCTGAAACGTATGCACTTTTCCAAAGAGGAGAAACAGTTGGAATCTTCCAATATGAGTCGCCCGGAATGCAGAAATACATGAAAGATCTGAAGCCTACGGTTTTTGGAGATTTAATTGCGATGAACGCCTTGTACCGTCCGGGACCTTTAGAATATATTCCGTCTTTCGTTCGAAGAAAAAATGGTGATGAAGAAATCAAATACGATTTAGATGCCTGCGAAGAATATTTAGGAGAAACCTACGGAATTACAGTTTATCAAGAGCAGGTAATGCTTTTGTCGCAGTCGCTGGCTGACTTTACAAAAGGTGAGGCCGACGTTTTGCGTAAAGCGATGGGTAAGAAACAAAAGGATGTACTTGATAAAATGAAGCCTAAGTTTGTTGAGCAAGCATCGGCAAAAGGCCATGATGCAAAGGTTTTAGAGAAAATCTGGAAAGACTGGGAAGCATTTGCGAGTTATGCCTTCAACAAATCGCACTCGACTTGTTATGCCTGGATTGCGTATCAAACAGCTTATTTAAAAGCGCATTATCCAGCAGAATATATGGCCGCGGTACTTTCGAATAATATGAACGATATCAAGCAGGTTTCGTTTTTCATGGAAGAATGTAAGCGAATGGGCTTACAGGTTTTAGGTCCGGATGTAAACGAATCGTATTATAAATTTACTGTAAACGATAGTTATGCTGTTCGTTTTGGAATGGGCGCTATTAAAGGAGTTGGTTCCGGAGCTGTAGCAACAATTGTAGAAAACAGAAAGGACGGAAGATATAAATCGATTTTTGATTTAGCGAAACGTATTGATTTGCGTGCAGCCAATAAAAAAGCAATTGAAAACTTAGCATTAGCAGGAGGTTTTGATTCTTTTGAAGGGACAACCAGAGCACAATATTTTCATGATGATGGTGACGGAATTACCTTTTATGAAAAGGCGATGCGTTATGGATCGAAGTTTCAGGAAAATGAAAATTCATCTCAGGTAAGTTTATTTGGTGAAGCCAGCGAAGTGCAAATAGCAGAACCTGTTGTACCCCCATGTGAAGACTGGAGTACCATGGAAAAATTAGCGAAGGAAAAAGAAGTTGTCGGGATTTATATTTCGGGACATCCTTTGGACGATTTTAGGTTTGAGATGAAATACTTCTGCAACGCCCGATTAGAAGCGCTGAAAAGTATGAATGAATATGTGGGGAAAAATCTAAATTTTGCCGGAATTATTAATAATGTGCAGCACCGTGTAGCCAAAAACGGAAAAGGCTGGGCGGTATTTAATTTAGAAGGATATGATGAAAGTTATGAGTTTAAGATTTTTGGTGAAGAATATTTAAAGTTCAGGCATTTCCTGATTCAGAATAACTTTGCTTATTTGAAGATTTTAATAAAAGATGGCTGGGTAAATCACGATACAGGTAAAAAGTCTGATCCAAGACTGACATTTGTTGAGGTTAGACAATTACAGGATGTATTGGAGGCTTTTGCAAAAAAATTGATACTGTTGTTGAATATTAAAGATTTACAAACAGATTTTATTCATACGCTGAGTCATTTGTTTAATGCTTATAAAGGAGATAATTCGGTGACTTTTGAAATCATGGAATTAGAAAAAATAAAACGTTTGGTTGAGGTTGAAACCAATACTGATTTTGAAGAAACCGAAGAGGCTGTCTTTGTAGATGAAAGCGAAGATACAGATTCACCATTAGAAGAAACTAAAATTCAGGAAGTAAAAGAGGTTGAGGAAATTAAGGTAGTAACCAAACTGACAATGCCGAGCAGAAGATTAAAAGTAAGGATTTCGACAGAGTTATTGCAGGAATTAGAAAAACTTCAGATAAATTTTAAACTGAATTAAATTTTAACAGTTAAATTTTAGAATTATGTAAAATTTTTATGTTAAAAATATGCATGCATAATACTTTTTTAGTAATATTGCCCGAAATTACAACGTTTTCGTTCCAAGTCTAACTTTGCAAACCAAAAAAATATGTTAAAATATTTTATGTTTGCATAAATTAATTAAATCAGAATTATGAAAAAGAACCTATTTTTATTAGGATTATTAGTTTGCTCTATGGCCACAATGGCGCAAACAGAAAAAGCAGATAAGCCAGAAAGCTGGTATTTTAAATTAGGCGGATCTTATTTCAACCAAACTGCTTCGACTGAATTTCCAGAAGTAGGAGGTCAGGCACCAAACAGAGATGTTTATGAAGGTACTTTAACAAATAATAAATTGGTTTCAAGAGAGGCTATTACAGGTTCTTTTGGACAAGGTTTCAGATCTGGAATTACTGCTGGTTACCGTTTTTCTACTCGTTTAGGAGTTGAGATGTCTGCTAACTACTATATTAGTAATAGCAAAACAATGGCGCAAACTACTGATAGACTTTATGGTTTTAACCCTGCAAATAACGTAGCTACTTACATCAGTTTCACAGCAGATGGGCAAATTAAAGCTTTTGATTTAGCACCAGCTATTGTAATGTTTTTAGGTGAGGCTCATGGTTTTGAACCTTACACTAAAGTTGGAGTTATTGTTCCAATTCACGGTACATTAGATATTAAAACTGATAGAGAATTAGTATCTTATGTTGGTAATAATGTAGTAAGCACATCTAATATTTACTCTAAAGATGTAGTAAAACCAAATCCAACAATTGGATTTATGGCTGCTTTAGGTACATCTTATAAATTAGGAAAACACATTTCTGCTTTTGCTGAATTGGAATACCGTAACTTTACTGTACACGGAAAAACTAAAGAAACTACAGAATATACAGTGAATGGACAAGATGCTTTAGCAACTAGAACTACTGCTCAAATTCATACAAATTATCACGAAAAATTAGATGTAAATTCTAATAACCCTTTGTTCAATCCTAATACAACAACAACAACAGACGCGACAGATACTACACGTCCAAATGATGCAATGGACGAATTAAGTTCTTATGTTGGAATCTCAGGTTTAGGTTTGACTTTAGGTCTTAAATACAGCCTATAATTTTTAAGAATTTATAGTTTATAAAAAAAGAGGATATTCAAATGAATATCCTCTTTTTTTGTTTTAAGCTTTTTTGTCATTTCGATCGAAGGGAGAAATCACACAAGAAATTCCGTAATCAAAATCTTTAATCTTTGGCGAGCAACTAGTGTGATTTCTCCCTTCGGTCGAAATGACAGAACTGTATCGAATTATTTCTATTTCGAATTCCTAAATTCCTTCAAAACTTCATCAATAACCCAGCTCGTTCTGGCCGCAGAAGTTCCTTTTGAAGGATTTACACCTTCATTACCTAAAAGTTCTGCAACTACAGTTTCAATAAGTGGTTGTTGAATATGAATCGGATTTTCAATCGTAATACTTTCTTTTTCGCCATTCACATATTGTATATGAATAGGGTCATTTCCGAAAGTAGAAAACGAAATTTTTCCTTTGTCACCCACAATTTCAGTATTGTCATAACGCTCAAAACTGGCAAAGTTCCATAAACCAGTTCCATGGATTCCGTTTTCGAATAAAAAAGACATTGAAACTGAATCCTCGGCAGGATATGCTTTAAGCTGTGAACTTGCATGACCGCGAACGGATTGGATCGGGCCTAAAATAAAATCAAGAAAATCTAAAGTATGACAAGCTAAATCGACAAATATGCCACCGCCTGAAATATGTGGTAAAACCGTCCACGGCAAATTAATTTCGTCATCATAACGCTGTTCAAAGGGATGATATAAAACACAGTTTACATGTCGTATAGTTCCAATTTTGTTCTGATCAATTAGCTCTTTAATTTTTAAGAATCTTGGCAAACTTCTTCTGTAATAAGCCACAAACAAAGGGACATTATGTTCTTTACAGACGCTGATCATCTCGTTGCATTCTTCAAATGTCAAAGCCATTGGTTTTTCAACATAAACAGGTTTTCCTGCTTTGGCGCACAAAATAGTGTATTCTTTATGAGAAGATGGAGGAGTAGCGATATAAACCGCATCAACTTCCGGATCGTTTATTAAATCTATAGCATTTGAATACCATTTTGGTACATTATGACGTTTGGCATAATCTTCGGCAAGTTTGGCATCTCTTCGCATTACGGCCACTAACGCTGAATTTGGAGTTTTTTGAAAGGCGGGACCGCTTTTAACTTCGGTTACATTTCCACAGCCTATAATGCCCCATTTTATGATTTTCATCTTTCGGTTTTTTAGTTTTTCAAATTTAAGCGAAAAGGATTATTTAAAAAAGGTTCGCCACGAATTCATGAATTATTTTTTCACGCAGATTTAAAAAAGATTTAAGCAGATGCACACAGATTTTTTTTCTTTTAAAATCAAATTAATCTGCCTAAATCTGCAGAATCTGCGTGAAACAAATTCTAGGCAGTCTTGAAAAAATTAGCCACGAATTCACGAATTAAAATCAATATTAATTCGTGAATTCGTGGCTAAAAAAACTTAAGCTTTATTTACTTTTTTGGCAAAGCAGTAAAGCCCATATTGTAAAGCGTGAACGCCTGTACATCTACATTTTCCTGAATAGAGGCTGCAACCGATTTTCCTGCTCCGTGACCTGCTTTTACATCAATACGAATTAAAACAGGATTGTCACCAGTTTGTTTTTCCTGCAATTCAGCAGCAAATTTAAAACTGTGTGCCGGAACCACACGGTCATCATGATCGCCGGTTGTAACCATTGTTGCTGGATATTTAACCCCAGCTTTTACATTTTGAACAGGAGAATACCCTTTTAAATATTCAAACATTTCTTTGTTATCCTGAGCAGTTCCGTAATCATATGCCCATCCTGCACCAGCTGTAAACGTATGGTAACGCAACATGTCCATAACACCTACTGCAGGCAATGCTACTTTCATTAAATCAGGGCGCTGTGTCATTACAGTTCCAACTAACAAACCTCCGTTAGAACCCCCACGAATCGCTAAGAAATCTGATGAGGTATATTTTTGAGCTATAAGATATTCGCCCGCCGCAATAAAATCATCAAACACATTTTGCTTTTGTAATTTAGTTCCGGCATCGTGCCATTTCTTTCCGTATTCACCACCACCTCTTAAATTAGCAACAGCATAAACGCCACCATTTTCCATCCAAACGGCATTTGCAATACTAAAAGCCGGTGTCAGACTAATATTAAATCCACCGTAACCGTAAAGGATCGTTGGGTTTTTACCATTTAATTTTAATCCTTTTTTATAAGTGATAATCATCGGGATTTTTGTTCCGTCTTTTGAAGTATAGAAAACTTGTTTAGATTCGTAATCTTCACTTTTAAAATCTACCACCGGTTTTTGATAAATTTCAGATTTACCTGATTTTGGTTCCAATGAATAAATTGTTCCTGGAGTAGTGTAGTTTGTAAAACTGTAATATAAAGTTTTTTCGTGCTTTTTTCCTCCAAATCCGCCTGCTGTTCCTACTGCCGGAAGTTTGATTTCACGAACTAATTTTCCGCTATAATCGTATTGTTGTACAAGCGAAACGGCATCTTTTGTATAATTGGCAAAAAAGTATCCACCACCTGTTGAAGGCGATAAAATGTTTTGCGTTTCTTTGATGAAATCTTTCCAGTTTTCTGGTTTTGGATTGCTTACATCAACAGTAACAACGCGTTTGTTTGGTGCATTTAAATCGGTTTCGATAAACAATTTGCTTCCTTCATTTTCGATAATGGAATTGTCGCTGTTGAAGTTATCGACAATAGTCACAATTGGACTGTTTGCAACAGTTAAATCTTTAATATAAAGTTCGTTTCCGTAAGTAGAATTCGAAGCCGAAATCACTAAATAACGATCATCTTCCGTAACATAACCGCCAACATATCTTCTTTTCTGATCTGCTCCAAAAATAAGTTTATCGTCTTTTTGAGAAGTTCCCAGTTTATGAAAATACAATTTATGCTGATCTGTTTTAGCTGATAATTCACTTCCTTTTGGTTTGTCATAACTTGAATAATAAAATCCCTCGTTACCGTGCCATGAGATTCCACTGAATTTTACATCCACTAAAGTATCTTCCAAAACTTTTTTAGAAACAGCATCTATAATAATCACTTTTCTCCAGTCGCTTCCACCTTCAGAAATAGAATAAGCAGCTTTTGATCCGTCTTTAGAAAAATCCATTCCACCAAGTGAAGTTGTTCCATCTTTAGAAAAAGTATTTGGGTCTAAGAAAACTTCTTCTTTTCCATCAGAACCTTTTCTGTAGATTACCGATTGATTCTGAAGTCCGTTGTTTTTAGAATAGTACGTATATTTTCCTTCTGTAGAGGGAGCTCCTATTTTTTCATAATTCCAAAGTGTTTCCATTCGCTTTTTTAGTGCATCACGAAACGGAATTTTATCCAAATAGGCATAAGTAACTTTGTTTTCAGCTTGTACCCAGGCTCCTGTTTCGGCAGATCTGTCGTCTTCAAGCCAACGATACGGATCGTTTACTTTTGTATCAAAATACACATCGACAGTTTCACCTTTTTTTGTTTCCGGATATTGAATCTTATTTTGTCCAAAAGAAATTCCTGCAGTTGTAATAGCCATTATTAGAAATGTTTTTTTCATGGTTTAAGTTTAACGGTTGTAACAAAAATAGCATTTTTTGCTAGATGATAAATATTTAACCGCAAGGTTCGCAAAGTGTTTTACACAAGGTTCGCAAAGTTTAAAACAAAGCTTTGCGAACCTTGCGTAATTGCATAGCGTTCGTTGCGGTTAAGTGAAAAGTTATAGATTAAAATTCACTCCTAAAACAATGTTTCTTCCAATATTAGGAATACCGTCTGTTTTTAATCTTGAAAGGTGCGCGATATATTCTTTATCAAACAAATTGTTCCCGTTCAGGTTAACATCAAAAGCAGTTTTACCCAATTTTACGGTTCCACCAAAACCTAAGTTTACCAAAGTGTACCCTTTTGAGGCCGTTTCAAAGCCACTTACATTGTCTTGTTTGAAAGTGGAAGAAACATTTAAAGTGGCGAAGCCTTCTTGGAACCAATCTTTGATTTTGAATTCCGTTCTAATGGTATTGTTCCAATTATTAGCCGGAATTAGAGGTAAATAATCTTTGTTATCTTTTTTACCTGTTACCGTTTCAAAACTTGTTTCAAAATGCAACCAGTCTAACGGATGCGGGTGAAAGTGTAATCCTGCTTCACCACCATACAATTGTGCGTTATCCTGTATATAAGCAAAAACGTCATTATCATCAATAACATCTCCGGTTGGTGAAGTATAGATATAATTGTTTACGTGATTGTAAAATCCGTTTACGAAGAATTCAAAGTGCGAATTTTTATATTCTAAGTTTAAGTCAGTTTGAACGTTTTGCTCTGTTTTTAAATTTGGATTTCCAATTTCGTAACGATTCGTTCCTTCATGAACTCCGTTTGAAGTTAATTCGGCTAAATTTGGTGCTCTAAATCCTGTTGCTACATTCAATCGAAGTGTTAAAGGTTCTGCTAGTTTGGTTTTATATCCCAAAGAAGCATTAAAGCTGTCAAAAGATCGGTCTAAAGCCTGAAAATAACCTTCTTCGCCTGTGATTCCGTGTTCTTCAGAAGTTATATTTCGATTGTCAAAACGTAATCCGGCTTGTAAAACACTGTTGTTCCATTCGTAGTTGGCTGTTCCAAAAACACCAAAATCATTTGTCGTAGCATCCGGAATCAAAAATTCTTCACCAAAATTAGTATTGGTCTGATGCATTCCCTGAACACCTAAAATCGTTTCAATTTTGCCCATTTTCGGGAAATGATACTTTGCGTTGTAATTGAAAGTATTCAATTTCATTCTTAAAGAAGCATCGTTGCTGTCTTCAAATTCGCTTCGATCATTGGCGATATAGCCTAAATCAACATCTAACTTTGAGTTTTCAAAAAAGATGACATTGTTTAAACTCAATAAATGATTGAAGATTCCCTGTCTCGGAAACATGGTGTTTTTGCTTGATGATTGTTCTGCAATACCGTCTTCCGGAATTCCAAGATCCAGTTTATTATAGTTGTATCTCAAAACACTGGAGAAACTTGAATTGCTATATCCAATTCCCGTTTTAAAATCGGTTTCATTATAACGTGAATTGGTTACACGGTCACCATCGGCAATTTTGTAATCAGAGTGCGTGTTAAAACTTCCTCTGGCTAGAAATTTCCAATTATCCGTCGATGTTTTTAATCCAATAGAAGAATTGCTTCCTTCTGTATTCGTGAAATATTTTTGACTGAAATTAGCTTTAAAAGTATTCTCGTCAGCAAATTTTTCAGGATTGAAATACAATACACCGCCCAAAGCATCAGAGCCATATAATAAAGAAGCCGGTCCTTTGATGACCTCGACACTTTCTATTCCGGCATCGTTTAACCCTAATCCGTGTTCATCTCCAAACTGTTGATTTTCGATACGAACACCTTGCGAATAAACTAAAACACGATTCCCGCTCAAACCACGAATAACCGGTTTTCCGATAGATGTTCCAGTAGAAATCTGAGAGACTCCCGGAATTGTAGCCAAACCTTCAATTAAAGTGGAAGTTCCCTTTTGCTGTAAGGTTTTGATGCTTTCATGCTCGACTTTCATAACGTTTTGCGATTGCAGTTTGTTGAAAGGAGTAGAAACCACAACTTCATCCATTTCAAAAACAGATTCTGAAAGCGTGATGTCTAAAGTGTTTTCTTTTAATAATTTAGAGATGGTTTTGTTTTGAGTCGTAAAACCAACAAAAGTAAAAGCAACCCTAAAACTTCCGTTTGGAAGATTGGTAAATTCGTATTTTCCGTTTGCGTCAGTGGTTGTCCCTTTGTGTAATTCCGGCGCATAAACAGAAACGCCCGGTAAGGGTTGATTCTGAGGATCAGTAACGGTTCCCGTAACAGTATTTTGAGCAGAAAGTAGGCTCGAAAACCCTAAAATAAGGGCTAATATGATTTTTTTCATTTGAAAATGATGCTATAGTTTAATTGATTTTTTCTTTTAAATAAAATCAGCAATCAAAGCAAACTTGCCAATCCTAACATATGTTAAGATGGAAAATTTATTTTTTCGGATTTTATAATTAAGAATTTGATTTTATTTCGAGTAGTTCGAAATCTAAGAAACTATAATAGCTGGTGGTCCACGCAATAAATAAGCGCTTCCTGAAAACGAAAAAACACTCTCAGAAACGGTAAAGAAATAAGGGATTTCTTTGTGAAAAGTGCGAAATTGAAAAGCAAAATCTTCAGGAAGAATATAACTTCCAAAAGCAAAATGACAAACATAACACAAATCATAATTATGATGCTGGTGCGTTATTTCACCTTGAGGATCATTATAATCGTGATGACATTGTTTTTCTGAAAGTTGCTTTACAATATGCTCATAACTGTGTATCGACTGAAACAATATTGAAAACAATATCGTCAGCGCGAAGGAAACACTTAATAGGAGCTGCTTTTTTTTCATGCAGGACAAAGGTATAAAAGAGCAATGAAAAATTGATTCATTTTTTGGATTCTGTTGCTGATTTGTTGAAAATAGTGCAGTAAATGGTTTTATTCTTCGTGAAAAAGAGAATAATTGCTTTCAAATAGTATCCTGAAGTGGCATTATATTATATTTGTGTGAAATAAATCAACGCTAAAAAACGTTTATTTGAGAACCTCTTTAAAACCAAAATACGATATGCGATTCCTTTTAAGTTGTTTGTTTTTAGTTTCGTTTTTCAATGCTTTTTCGCAGGAAGAAGAGAAACCTGAAATAAAACCAGTGGTTAAAATTGACTCTTTATATCGTGAAGATCAGTTGTATTTTACGATAACCTATAATCTATTAGTTCAGGGACCTCCGGGCTTAAAACAAGATAAATTTTCTGCCGGATTTTCGGGAGGTTTTTTACGTGACTTTCCCATCAATAAAAAAAGAACTTTTGCCATTGCACCAGGATTGGGAATAAGCTACCAAAATTATTATCAAAATCTAACGGTTTCAACAGCTACTGACGGGACATTACTTTATGGTGTTAACGATTATGACGAATTTGTTTCTAATAGATTTCGTCAATATTCAGTTGATTTACCGATAGAATTCAGATGGCGAAACTCGACTTTTGATAGTACAAAATTCTGGCGAATTTATACAGGAATAAAATTCAGTTATGTTTTTGCCGCAAAATCTGTTTTGAAAGACGGAGAGAATACTTATAAAATTCAGAATAATCCAGACTTAAATGATTTCCAATACGGAGCTTACATTTCAGCAGGATATAATACCTGGAATATTTATGCCTATTATGGTTTAAATCCGTTGTATAAATCGACGGTAAAGACGATAAACGGAGACAGTGTCAATATGAGAACATTAAACCTGGGATTGGTTTTTTATATTCTATAGCCACAAATATAAAAACAATAACTGCGGTAAAACACCCAGTAATAAGCCAATCATTATTTCTTTAGGCGTGTGGGCTTCCATTTCTAATCTTGAAGACGCCACAACACCGGTCATTAAGATCAGTAGAGCGCCCCAATAAGGATTCTGCATTTGTAAATGCATGTTTAATCCAATTACAAAAATGGTCAGGCCACTGATCGCCATCATATGCAGACTTGCCTTTATTTTGAAAAGCGAGCATATTAAAGCTAGAATTGTACTGAATAAGGCACCCAGAAAAAAGAAATGAAGTTCAGGATAACGTGCAATTACGATACTTCTTTTTACCAGAAGAATATATAAAAAACACTGTAAAACGAGTGGAATTTTGCGTTGCGATGTTTCGGGAACCATTACAGAATTTACGTGTCCTGTTGAGCGAAGTAACAGGAAAAATAAGACCGGAACTAAAAAAGTTATAATTAAGATCTGGAACAACACATAATATTTCTCCTGATTGGTAAAAATATCTCCCTTGCAAAATAGATAAAACAAGGTAGCATATATCGAAATAAAAATCGGATGCAGGATATAGGAGAATAGTGGAAGTATCTTTTTCAAAACGCTATACTTTTGTGGTTTTCAACAAATATAATAATGTTTTTTGCCGCGAAATATATAAATTTTCACAAATTATCTTTAAAACATTTTAAAGCAGTGCAAAAAAAAGAATATAATAATTCTTGGATAGTATTGCAATTGTTTATTTACTGTCGCCCTGGCCGTTGCTAACTTTTTTTAATCTTCGCTTACTATTTTTTCACGCAGATTTTGCAGATTCAGGCAGATTTTATTGATTTAATAAATGAAATCTGCGTGTATCTGCTAAAATCTTTTTTAAATCTGCGTGAAAAATAATTCGTGATAATTCGTGATAATTCGTGGCAAACCTTTTTCCTGTTTACTTTTATTCGAATCGAATAATTAGTGAAAATTTGTGAATTTCGTGGCAAACCTTTTTCTAAATTTGACAAAAGAAACTTTCTAAATGAGCATAAATTTAAAAAACCTAATCTCAGTTCTAGACGCCAAATGTACAGGTCCTGACACTGATATTTTTATTGATCATATTTCTATTGACAGCCGTTCGTTGCAAAACGGATCACAAACATTATTTTTTGCCTTATCAGGCGCTAATAATGATGCTCATTTATATATTGCGGAGTTGATAGAAAAAGGTGTTCAGAATTTTGTGGTGCATCACATTCCAAAAAACAGCGAAGGAAAAGCCAATTTTTTGGTGGTAAAAAACACGCTTAAAGCTTTGCAGCAATTCGCAGGTTATTATCGTGATCTTTTTGATTTTCCCATAATAGGATTAACAGGAAGTAACGGAAAAACAATTGTAAAAGAATGGCTTAATTTTTTATTAAGTCCCGATTATAATATTATTAGAAGTCCTAAGAGTTATAATTCTCAGGTTGGTGTTCCACTTTCTGTAATTGCCATTAACGAAAAACATAATTTAGGTATTTTCGAAGCCGGAATTTCGACGGTAAATGAGATGGGCAAACTCGAAAATATCATCAGGCCTACCATTGGTGTTTTAACCAATATTGGGCCAGCACACGATGAAGGCTTTGAAAAGTTGGAGCAGAAAATCAAAGAAAAACTATTGCTTTTCAAACAATCAAAAGTTATTATTTATCAAAAAAATGAACTTGTTGATCAATGTTTAAAGGCATTTTGTGCAGAATATCCAGTAAACGAGAGAGTTCTTTTTTCCTGGAGTTTTACTGATCGTACGGCAGATGTTTTTATTCTGGAAAAAGAAAGCAGAAATGAAAAAACCATTGTTCAGTATCAGTTCCAAAATGAATTTTTTGATTTAGAAATTCCGTTTAGTGATTCAGCTTCGGTTGAAAATACCATTTCTTGTTTATTGGTTCTGCTTTATTTTAATTACGATTTTGAAACGATTCAGGAACGCATGAAAATGCTATATCCGGTCAAAATGCGTTTGGAAGTGAAAAATGGAATCAATAATTGCAGTATAATTGACGATAGTTACAGTTCCGATTTCCAGTCGCTTAAAATTGCGCTGGATTTTTTGGAAAGCCAACAAAAGAAGAACGCAACGAAAACGGTTATTTTATCGGATATTTTCCAAAGCGGTTTTTCAAATGAAGAATTATACTCAAAAGTAGCACAACTCATTGCTGATAATAAAGTTAATCGTGTAATTGGAATTGGAAAGACAATTACCTCTTTTGCAGCCAAATTTCCAAACATTATTACATTTGAAAATACAGCCGAATTTATTTCGAAGTTCGATAGTTTAGATTTCAATAATGAAACGATTTTGATTAAAGGTGCAAGATCATTTCAGTTTGAAGAAATCGTTGCATTACTTGAAGAAAAAACGCATGAAACGGTTCTGGAAATTAACTTAGATTCCATTAGTCATAATCTGAATTTCTTTAAAGCGAAATTAAATCCCGAAGTAAAAATCATGGTAATGGTAAAAGCTTTTGGATATGGCAATGGCGGTTTGGAAATTGCAAAATTACTGGAGCATCATAAAGTAGATTATTTAGGTGTGGCTTTCGCCGATGAAGGAATTTCGTTGAAAAATGGCGGAATTAAATTACCCATTATGGTTTTGAATCCGGAATCGACCAGTTTTCCTTCCATTATTCAATATCAGTTAGAACCTGAAATTTATAGTATAAAAGGATTAAATGCTTTTTTGAAGATTGCACGTGAAAAGAATCTGAAAGATTTTCCTATTCATATAAAAGTAGATACAGGAATGCATCGTTTGGGTTTTGAAGAAAATACGCTTGAAGAATTAATTGCAACTTTAAAAGGAAATACAACCGTAAAGGTTAAAAGTGCTTTGTCTCATTTGGCAACAAGCGACGAAATGAAACATTATGATTTTGTGATTTCTCAGATAAATTTATTCGAAAAATTATCTTCTAAATTAATTTCAGAATTAAATATTAATCCTATTCGGCATATTCTGAACACTTCCGGAATAAGCAATTTTCCTGATGCGCAATATAATATGGTTCGGTTGGGAATCGGTTTGTATGGTGTTTCCAATGATCCATCGGAACAAAAATATTTAGAAAACGTTAGTACATTAAAGTCTATTATTTCTCAGGTTCGAACAATTCCGGGCGGTGATAGCGTTGGTTACGGTCGGCGTTTTATGGCAGATAAAGAAACTAAAATCGCCACAATTCCAATTGGTTATGCTGATGGTATTTCGAGATTGTGGGGAAACCAGGTTGGGTATGTTACGATAAAAAATCAAAAAGCATTCATTGTTGGAAGTGTCTGTATGGATATGTTAATGGTAGATGTAAGCGAAATTGATTGTAAAGAAGGAGATTCGGTTATTATTTTCGGCGAAAGCCCAACAGTGATGGAGATGGCAGAGGCTTTAAAAACCATTCCGTATGAAATTTTAACGAGTATTTCGCAACGTGTAAAAAGGGTATTTTTCCGATAGTTTACTGGGATTTTAAAGAAAATTACGTATTTTCGATATCTATTAATCACTACTAAATATACAATTATGGGATTTTTTTCAGAATTTAAGGAATTTGCAATGAAAGGCAACGTGGTTGATCTGGCTGTCGGTGTAATCATTGGAGCTGCTTTTGGTAAAATTGTAAGCTCATTTATCGAAAATGTAATTACACCATTGTTATTGAAACCGGCTTTAGATGCGGCGCATTTATCTACCATTGAAGAGTTAACCGCTTTTGGAGGAGTAAAATATGGTCTGTTCCTTTCGGCTGTAATTAACTTTATAATTGTTGCTTTTGTATTGTTCTTAATTATTAAAGGAATAAATAAAGTGAAGAAGAAGGATGAAGTTGTTGCAGCACCACCAGCCGGACCAACTCAGGAAGAATTGCTTACACAAATTAGAGATCTGTTAAAAAATAAACAATAATATAATATATATACCGCTACACTAAGTCTAACTTAACCGCTCCTTAATTGGGGCGGTTTTTTTGCTTTTGTTTAATTTATAACATTTTGTTATTTTTTGTGAAGCGTCTTGTTTTCACTTTTATTATGTATACTTTTGCATTATAATTTAGATTTAATTCATACTAAAAATATAAAAATGAGAATAGCGGTTGTAGGTGCCACTGGTATGGTTGGCGAAGTAATGCTTAAAGTTTTAGCGGAAAGAAATTTTCCTGTTACAGAATTAATTCCTGTTGCATCTGAAAGGTCAGTAGGAAAAGAAATTGAATATAAAGGAACAAAATATAAGGTAGTAGGAATGCAAACAGCAGTTGATATGAAAGCTGATATTGCGGTTTTCTCTGCCGGAGGTGATACTTCATTAGAATGGGCACCAAAATTTGCTGCAGCCGGAACAACTGTTATTGATAATTCTTCTGCATGGAGAATGGATCCTACAAAAAAATTAGTAGTGCCAGAAATCAATGCTTCGACATTGACAAAAGAAGATAAAATTATTGCAAACCCAAACTGTTCTACTATTCAAATGGTATTGGCATTGGCTCCTTTGCATAAAAAATACAACATCAGAAGAATCATAGTTTCTACTTACCAATCGATCACCGGAACTGGTGTAAAAGCAGTAAGACAATTAGAAAACGAATACGCAGGAATTCAGGGTGAAATGGCTTACAAATATCCAATTCACAGAAATGCAATTCCACATTGTGATAGTTTTGAAGAAAACGGATACACTAAGGAAGAAATGAAATTAGTGCGTGAAACTCAAAAAATTCTTGGTGATAACACTATCAGAGTTACAGCTACTGCAGTGCGTGTTCCTGTTGTGGGAGGACATAGCGAAGCGGTTAATGTTGAGTTTACAAATGATTTTGATGTAAACGAAGTTCGTGAAATTTTACACCATACTGATGGAGTAGTGGTACAGGATAATTTAGATACCTTTACATACCCAATGCCACTTTATGCAGAAGGTAAAAATGATGTTTTTGTTGGAAGAATCCGTCGTGACGAAAGCCAGCCAAACACCTTAAACATGTGGATTGTTGCTGATAACTTAAGAAAAGGAGCAGCTACAAACACCATCCAAATTGCTGAATATTTAATTGCAGCAGGTTTGGTATAAACCAGAGATTAAAGAAAATTGTTATAAAGGAAAAACCGTAATTGCAGCGATGTAATTACGGTTTTTTTGTTAATGAGATTTACTATAAATTGCGGTTTAATTTTATCAAGAGAATTTATGGCATTTCCGATAGATGTAAAATATATAATTGAAACAGAAGAACATTTGGGTGTTGAATTTCCATATGAATTTAAGCAAAAAATGATAAATCAGAATGGAGGCGAATTGATAACAGAAGACTATGATTGGCAACTTTACCCTTTTTTTGATAAATCGGATAAAAAGAGAATAAGCAGAACTTGTAATCATATTATTTTAGAAACGAAACAAGCTAAAGAGTGGCATAATTTTCCCGAAAATGCTGTTGCAATTGCTACAAATGGATGTGGTGATTATTTAATTCTTCTTCCATTAGAAAAGGATGCTAAACAGTTAAGTGAGAAAATTTATTCATGGTTTCATGAAAAAGGAGAAATTAAGGAAGTAACAAAAAATATAACTGAACTTATTGAGGAGTAACGCAAACTCCACAGGTTTTTAAAACCTGTCAGGTTTAACTATTGATGTGTAAACCGCGTTGTATTGGGATTTGGAATTTCAAATATTGGGATTTTATTTTTAATATCCCGTAGTCTGATTAGTTCCAAACAAAAATTCCAAATTTCAATAGTGTAAATGTTCTATTGGAATTTGGAATTTTAAAAAAATTGTAATTTATTTTAATATTCAGGAGCCAGTTCTAATTCCAGTCCTTCTAATTCTGTTGTAATTGGTATCTGACAGCCTAAACGACTATTAGATTTAACATAAAATGCCTCCGAAAGCATGGCTTCTTCATCATCTCCCATTTCGGGTAATGCAACATCATTAAGAACATAACACTGGCAAGAGGCACACATGGCCATTCCGCCACAGGTTCCCTCAACAGGAAGTTCGTATGCCTTGCATAACTCCATTATATTCATTGCCATATCAGTTGGAGCTTGTAACTCGTGTATAACTCCTTCTCGATCTTTAATCTTTATTAATACATCCATTTTATTAATTGGAAATTTATAGGTCGGATTTAATAACGTGACTAAATCCTTATTTATATTAGCTAGTTGGTTTCAGGCTAAATGCGAATTCTTTTCTAGCGTTTTCTTTAAGGTGCATTTTTACACCAAGTTTATTGCCACCTTTTTCTAAAATTGTAACAACTGCAATTACGGAGTAATAATCATTATCTGACTGAAAAATCAACATTCCTTCGTAAGTTGAATTGATGACTCCTTGTTTGTCAGTGGTAGCAGAGATTTTTCTCGGATGAGCAAATTCAGCTGTACTATAAGTTGACTTATTTGAGAATTTTGCTTTTCCTTCTGAAAAATCATAAAGGAAATCATAATTACCAATTCTAAGGCTTCCTTCTTCAGCAGTTGAACTTGTCGAGAATACGATTTGTCCAGCATATTGAAAATCTGACCATTCTTCAGATTCGCTTACCCATGCTTTATCAACAACCAGGGTTTGTGTGCTTTGTTGTGCGTAATTTGCAGATACAAAAAATAACAATAAAAATAGAGCGTAATAATTCTTCATATATATAAGATTTAGGGTTATGTGACAAATTTAAGTTAAAAATGTATTAATTCGTTAACTAAAACTCTTAAATCTTTATATTGTTTTTTGTTAAATCCGCAATTTTAAATGCCTTTTTAAAAGCTTTATTCGAAATTTGCAAGACAAACGTTCTTAAGGCCTATTATTCCTGTTAAATAATTGAAATGGTAAAAAGAAAAATACGCCTTTAGTTTTACATTATATTTACCACAGTTTCGATTTGTGGAGCATACTTTTTTATTGTTGTTTCAACACCAGCTTTTAGTGTCATCTGATTTACGCTACAGCTAATACATGCCCCTTCAAGACGAACTTTAACGTGTTTGTCATCTTCGATAGAGATTAGCGAAATGTCTCCTCCATCAGAATTTAAAAACGGTCTGATTTCATCTAGAGCCAATAGTACGTTGCTTGTTAATTCTTCTGTTGTCATAATTATTAATGTGTCAATTAAACAATGTGCCAATTAGAAAATGAGATAATTAGAAAATTTTAAATCATCCAAATATTCATTATCTAATTTTCTCATTATCTAAATTATCTAATTTTTCTTTACCGCTGAACATCCTGCCATAGTTGTAATTTTAATGGCTTCGGTTGCTGGTAAGCTATCGTTTCTGTTTACTGTTTCTTGTACCACATTTCTAGTAATTTCTTCAAAAATAGTTTTAATTACAGATGCTGTTTGTAAAGCTGCCGGACGACCGTAATCTCCTGCCTCACGAATTGACTGTACAATTGGTACTTCTCCTAAAAATGGAACATTTAAATCTTCTGCAAGGTTTTTAGCTCCTTCTTGTCCAAAGATATAGTATTTATTATCAGGTAATTCTTCTGGCGTGAAATACGCCATATTTTCAATAATTCCCAAAACCGGAACATTGATGTTGTCCTGCATAAACATGGCAACTCCTTTTTTAGCATCTGCAAGAGCCACAGCCTGAGGTGTACTCACTACAACAGCTCCGGTAATTGGCAATGATTGCATGATAGAAAGGTGAATATCTCCCGTTCCCGGAGGTAAATCGATTAGCATGAAATCTAATTCTCCCCAATCTGCATCAAAAATCATTTGGTTTAATGCTTTTGCAGCCATAGGTCCTCTCCAGATTACTGCCTGACTTGGTGCTGTAAAAAATCCAATAGAAAGTATTTTGATTTCAAAGCTTTCAACTGGTTTCATTTTTGATTTTCCGTCAACGGTAATCGAAATCGGTTTTTCGTTTTCAACGTCAAACATAATAGGCATAGATGGCCCATAAATATCAGCATCTAAAATTCCAACAGCAAAACCCATTTTAGCAAGTGTTACAGCAAGATTAGCCGTAACTGTAGATTTTCCAACGCCACCTTTACCAGAGGCAACGGCAATAATATTTTTGATTCCCGGAATTGCTTTCCCTTTTATTTCATTAGGATTTTCCTTCGCTTCAACTTTAATGTTTACTTTAACTTTTGCTTCAGGAGATACCAATTCGTGAATTGTCTTTTTGATATCATCTTCGGCTCTTTTTTTAATGTGCATTGCAGGTGTGTGCAATAGTAAATCTACCACAACTTCATCACCAAAAGTAATAACATTGGCAACAGCACCGCTTTCAACCATATTTTTTCCTTCTCCAGCTATGGTGATTGTTTCCAGAGCTTTAAGAATTTCTTTTCTATCTAATTTCATTTTTAATGTAGGTGTTTTCTATTGATGCAACTTATTTAAACACTATCTTTATTTAAACTCGTTTCAGACTGCAAAGATAACAGATTATGTTCGGATTTCTGCCCTTTTTGAATCGTATTTATTGATATCGAAATTATTCAAAATGATACTATTGCGCTTTTTTAGTCATCAATAAAATTAATGAAGGTTGAAAATTTAGCTTAATAAGAAAAAGAAACCCGCCAGATCTACTAAATCTGACGGGTTTCTTAAAAAAAATGGTCTACAAGTTTTATTCGTATTTTAAATATTTTAAAATGTCTATTTTGGTCACCTGATAGGCTTTTGCCAAAACAATCATTAAAGTCAAAATCAATAATGAAACCAGTGCTACAGTAAACGGAATAACCGAAACATTGATTCTGAAAGCAAAATTCTCCAGCCATTTTTGCAATAAAATATAAGCTGGAACAATTCCGATTAAGAATCCCATCAGGCAAAAAATTACATATTGTTTTGATAATTCTTTAAGCAAAATATCTGTTTCTGCACCTAATGTTTTTCTGATGGCAATTTCTTTCAATCTTCTTTCCATCGAAAATGATGCCAAAGCAAACAATCCAAAAATGGCAATAATGATTACAACGAGATTTAGAATAAAGAAAACATCTTTTTGTTTTACCTGTTCTTCATATGTTTTGGCGAAACCTTTATTTACAAATTCATAATCAAAAGGATAATCAGGATTTACATTTTTCTCCCAGTAGGCTTTTAAACTGGCCAATGTTTCACTTAAATTATTTGGAGAAACTTTTACATAAATATTGTCAAAGTTATTCCATTTTAAAGTTTTAAGATTGATGAAAATCATAGGCGGTACTTTATCCTGTAATCCTGTAATATGGAAATCTTTGACAACCCCCACGATTTTAAATTTCATATTTTCATTATCATTTCCTCGGCCCCAGCCAGATGTAATAATTGTGTTAATAGGGTTTTTAAGATTTAGTTTTTTTGCTAAAGTTTCATTTATCAACCAATTGTCAATAGTATCAGAGGCAAATTGAGGCGATAAATCACGACCTTTTACAATTTTAATTTTCATCATCTCCAGAAAACCAAAATCCATTTCAACATTTCTTGGCTGTACAAAAATGCCATTGTGTGTAAATCCGGAACTTGAGTTGGTGCTGTTTCCAAACGATCCTGCAAAAGTTGTAACTCCTTGTACTCCAGTAATTTTGGCGATTTCTTGTTTTGCAGTCTGGTATTTATCGGTTTTGGTACGAAAATCTGGAAGGCTGTAGGGAATTCGAATTATTTGATCGCCGCTAAAACCAAGATCTTTGTTCATCATATAATTAACCTGCGAGTTTACAATCAGGGCGCCAATAATAAAGAACGCTGCAATTCCAAATTGAAAAATCAGCATTGAATTTCGAACCCAGATACCGCTTTTGCTTCTTGAAAAATTCCCTTTTAAAACTTTCAAAGTCTCAAAATTTGAGATGTAAACGGCTGGAAAAATACCTGCAAGAACGATTACTAATCCAAATATAAAAATGAGCTGCAGGTAGAATTCGCCACCATTCATGGTTAAAGTTTTCTTCAAAAAGTTGTTGTAGTAGGGCAAAGAAAGTTCAACAATTGCCAAAGCAAAAATGATTGCCAGAATTACAATTATAGCTGTCTCAAAAATAAACTGTGCAATAATCTGTTTTTTTGTTGCACCGACAATTTTACGAACACCTACTTCTTTAGCACGTTTTATAGCAGAAGCCGTTGCCAAATTGATATAGTTTACTAATGATAAAACCAAAATCAAAATAGAGAGACCAACCATGATATAAAGCAATTGCAAATTACCTCTGCCTTCCGGAAAATTACGCCCTGATGAAGACTTAGTTCCATACAAACGAGCAGTTTTCAGTTGGTCTAGTATTACCGTGGTTTGTCCATATTCCTTAATATGTTGTGCGACAGTCATACCGCTTTCTTTTGCATCTTTTAATGTTCTGTTTACAAAATCTACATTTTGCATTTTCTTTAAAACGGCAACAGGATCAGCTCCTTTTTTAATTTTAACCATCAAGCCATAATTGAAATTTCCCCAGCTGTCTTTGTCCTGCTCACGTCTAACGCCTCCAAAAACAAAATTTGGTTCTATAGAAGAAGGTTTCATCAAACGATAAATGGATTTTACAATATAAGTCTTACTCTCATAGCTCACTGATTTACCAATCGGGTCTTCATCTTTAAAAAGTAATTTTGCAGCCTCTTCAGACATCGCCACACTATTATTTTCTTTTAAGATATTAGTTTTGGCTCCTTTCAAAATTGGAAACGGAAAAACATCAAAAAAGCCATTGTCTGCTCCCATGATTTTTTTATCCATTACTTTTTGATCCTTATATTTTATAGGTGCCTCACTGTACCAGATATTAAGGAAAGCAATGGACTCAATTTCAGGAATGGTTGCTTTACAGGTTTCGCCAAACGGAATAGAGGATGTAGCCCAGGTATCGCCTGTCATTCCTATTTTGTTTAAAACCTGATATACATTTTCTTTTTCCGGATTCCATTGGTCATAAGCGTTTTCATTGTTCCAATATAAAATCGCGAAAATCACTCCGGCAATTCCGATGCTTAATCCTAAAACATTTAAAAACGAAAACAGTTTGCTTTGCTTTAAATGATATATAAATATTTTAAACCAGTTAAAAATCATGGTGTATTTTTTATAGTTGTTGTTAGTTTTTAATAAGATCTAATAGGTTTCTGAAACCATTAGATTTTTAGATCATTGCTAATATTTGGCAAACAAATCCAATTAGGATTGTGATCGCAGTTACAATAAATTTTATCATTTTGAAATTATTTAGCGTCCATAAAAACATCTACATTTCTCTGATTGAATCGCTCAGAGAATATTACACCATCTTTCATATGAATTGTTTTTTGCGAAAACGAAGCATCATAATCAGAGTGAGTTACCATTAAAATTGTTGCACCTTTAGCGTGCAAATCTGTTAAAAGTTCCATTACTTCATTACCGTTTTTACTGTCCAGATTTCCGGTTGGCTCATCGGCAAGAATGATTTTTGGATCATTTACCAAAGCTCTTGCAACGGCAACTCTTTGTTGTTGACCTCCTGAAAGCTGTTGCGGATAATGTTTCAAACGATGTGAAATATTTAATTTCTCTGCAATAGCTTCAATTTTTTGCTTTCTGTCCGATGCTTTTACGTTGTTGTAAAGCAAAGGCAATTCGATATTATCGTAAACAGAAAGCTCGTCGATCAGATTAAAATTCTGGAAAATGAAACCGATGTTTTCTTTACGAACTGCGGCTCTTCCTTTTTCTTTTAAACCGATCATTTCCTGATCTAATAATTTATAACTCCCATCGGTAGCGCTGTCCAAAAGCCCGATGATATTTAATAAAGTCGATTTTCCACAACCTGAAGGTCCCATGATAGTTAAAAAATCACCTTTTTTAATTTCTAAAGAAATACCGCTCAAGGCTGATGTTTCTACTTCTTCTGTTCTAAAAACTTTGGTTAAATTTTGAATTGTTATCATAATGGTAAAGGTGTTAGAAATGTTATTATTCGTTTTTTGATTGATGATTTTGATTGATGATTGAAACCCTTATTAATTGTAAATTATGAATTGTAAAATGTGAGTTGTGAGTTGGTTTTCAAACTTGAAACCTGAAACTTGAAACCTTTTTTATTGAGAACTTATAGATAACTCTTCAACATCTTTATAATCCGTATAAGAAGAAGTAATTACAGATTCGCCTTCTTTTAGTCCTTCCAGAATTTCATAATACGAAGGGTTTTCTCTGCCTAATTTGATGTTTCTTCTTTCGGCTTTATTTCCTTTGACTACAAAAATCCATTTTCCGGCCGTTTCCTGATTGAAGCTTCCTTTCGGAACGACTAATGTTTTGTTTTTCTCAGATAAAATCAGTTTTACACCAAAACTAAGTCCGTCTTGTAAAACAATTTCTTCTTTAGAAGTAAAAGCCAATTCTACTGTAAAGTGTCCGCTTTTTACTTCCGGAATTACTTTGGTTACTAAAACTTCCAGTGTTTTTCCTTTAAATTCTACCTGACCTTTTAAACCTTCGCGAACTTTTTCTAAGTAGAATTCATCAACATCGGCAGCCAATTTGTAGCCTTTTTTCGAATCGATTTTTCCGATGCTTTCTCCCGCCTGAAATGATTTACCTAAAACAGGTTCAAAGGATGTTAATCGTCCAGTTTCCGGAGCAGTTATTAAAAAGTTCTTTTTGTTGTTTCTTAAAATATCTAAGCTTTTCTCCATCGTCTGAATCGAACGGTTGATTTGCGAAATCTGAATCTGATTGGTTTGTTTTTCTTTCTGAATACTCTGCTGAATCGTTCTTTTTCGTTCTTCCTGAAAACGAAGACTTTCTTTAAAAGTATTCCAGTCGTTTTTCGAGATTACTTCTTTCTCATATAATCTCGCGTTCATATCGTATAATCTTTTGGCATCATTATAATCGTGTTCGATCAAAACCAAATCTTTATTTAAATTCAATTCCTGATTTCTAATGTTCAGTTTTCCAGTATTCAAATTGTTGATTTGCTCAATAATGGCGGTTTCCTGAGTCAGGTAATTTAGTTCTGTATTCGGGTTGTACAAACGAGCTAAAGATTGTCCTTGTGTAACCATCGCACCATTTTCAACAAAAATCTCTTTTACAGATCCTCCTTCTGTAACGTTTACAAGCATCACGTTCAAAGGTTCAACTTTGGCCTGAAAAACCACAAAATCTTCAAAAAAGGCTTTTTCGATTTTTTGAACTGATAGTTCTTCTGCTTTTACATTTAAACTTCTTTTAGTGTTAAACGAAAAAAAGATGATGACAGCCAAAGCTAAAAAAACTCCAATTGCTATTGTGAGATATCTAAATTTTCTATTTTTACGAGGAATTACCTTGTCCATTTTATAAATAATTTGTTGATTACCAATAGGTAAATACTGTGCCACAAAATTTATTATTTGTAAAGCCTTGATTTTAAAGAAGCTTTAAAAACCATTCAAAAAAAGGAGTGTTCGATAATGAACAGTTGACCGTTCAAAATCGGACAAAAAAAGACAGATGCGAAAAAAATTAGCCCAAATATTAATTGTTGACGATCAGGAAGAAATTCTTTTTTCGGCAAAAATGATTCTCAAAAAACATTTTGAAACCATTTTTACCACAAACAATCCTAAAAAAATCATTTCTCTTTTAAGCGAAAATGAAATAAATGTGGTTCTCTTAGACATGAATTACCGCATTGGTTTTGAAGATGGACGAGAAGGAATTCATTGGTTAAAAGAAATTAAAACACTTTCGCCTCAAACGATTGTGATTTTAATGACAGCATTTGGTAAAATTGAAACGGCTGTTGAAGGTATAAAAATCGGTGCTTTTGATTATGTTTTGAAACCCTGGCACAACGAAAAATTACTCGAAACAATTGATAAGGCTGTCGCCGAAAGTAGAAAAAATAGTAAAAAACCGGTAATCGAAAAAACCGAAAAAAGATATTTCGTCGGAACTTCACAAAAAATAAAACAAGCTTATTCTATTGCTGAAAGAGTTGCTAAAACCGACGCCAACGTTTTGATTTTGGGAGAAAACGGAACCGGAAAATATGTTTTTGCCGAATTTATTCATCAACATTCTGAACGAAAAAATCAACCTTTTGTTCATGTTGATTTGGGTTCTTTGAGTGATAATTTATTTGAAAGCGAACTTTTTGGCTACGCAAAAGGCGCTTTTACCGATGCCAAAATAGATACTCCGGGAAGATTCGAAATGGCTTCGGGTGGAACTATTTTTCTGGACGAAATCGGGAATATTCCATTGCATTTGCAAGCCAAATTATTACACGTTTTACAAACCAAAACCGTTACGCGCTTGGGCGAAAGCAAACCAAGACCATTAAATGTCCGAATTATTTCGGCGACAAACAGCGACATTAAAGCAGAAGTGAAAAACAAAACCTTCCGAGAAGATTTGTTATACCGAATCAATACAATGGAAATTCATTTGCCATCCTTGCGCGAGCGAAAAGATGATATTGTTCCGATGGCTAATTTTATCCTCGATCAGATAGCCGAAAAATACAATCATGGTCCCGAAGCTTCGGAATGGCAGTTTGAACAAAATGCAAGTCCGTATTTAGAAAAATATCCATGGAAAGGAAATGTCCGCGAAATGGAAAACAAGATCGAACGCGCTTTGATTTTAGCTGATAACAACACAATTTCGGTTCACGACTTGGATATTCTGGATTTTGAAGATGTTCAGGAAAATGATGAAAATCCACTTTCTGAAATGGAAAAAACCGCGATAGAAAAAGCCTTGTTCAAACACCACGGCAACATAAGCAAAACCGCCGAAGAATTAGGTTTGTCAAGAGCCGCTTTATATAGAAGAATAGAAAAATACGATTTGAAAAACACATAATAGTTTTGCTACAGATTAAAGGATTAAAAATGATTTAAATTAGTCTCTCGCAGATTTTGCAGATCTCGCAGATAAAAATGATTTTAATTTTAATAATCTGCCAAATCTGCAGAATCTGCGAGAGAATTATATAGTCAAGTGAAGAAATCATTTTTAATCGAGTAATCTGTGGCAACAAAAAAATAAAACAATGAAAAATTGGAAGTTTTATAACGCCTTATTTGTGAGAGTCTTGTTTGTCATGGTGCTCTTTTTCTTTTGCGTTTTTCTGATCTATAAAATGTTTTATTACAATGCCATTTTGGTCGGACTTTTTGCGGTTGTAATGCTTTTCGAAATGTATTTTTTCGTAAAAAACCAATTATTGTTTTATGACAGAACATTGCTCTCCATGCTTCAAAAGGACTTTTCGACCAATTTTCCTGAAGAGAATAAAAAAGACAATTTCGAAAGTTTATATCTTTTATACGATGCTTTAAAAATCCAACAGCAAGAACAAACCTCAAAAGAATTGGTGTATCAATCGATCTTAAATAGCATTGATACCGGAGCGCTGATTTTAGAAAAGGATAATGACGAGTGGAATATCTTTTTGATGAACGATTGCTTCTCTAATTTATTCAAAGTGCCAAAAGTGAGTCACTGGAGTTACTTAAAAAACTATTTGCCATCGCTTTGTAATGAAATTGAAAAGTCTGATTTTGCCGAACTAAAATCGGCTATTTCGATTAAAATTGAAGAGCAGGATTTACAGACTTTTATGCTCCAAACCTCACTGACAAAAACCTATAAAAAAGAATATTTTATCATTTTATTGGATAGTATTCAGCGTGTGATTGAGAAAAAGGAAAAAGAAGCCTGGATTAATTTGATGAAAATTATTTCACACGAATTAATGAATTCCTTAACGCCAATACGTGCACTTTCGCAGAATTTACTCCAAATTGTCGATCAGGAAAAACTGGAAGAAGATGATTTTGAAGACATCAAAAGCAGTATTTCGACAATTATAAACAGGAGCGATCATTTACAGGTTTTTGTGGAAAATTATAGAAAGTTAGCCATGCTTCCAACGCCAACAAAAGTGATGACGCCAATCAACACGCTTTTCGAGGATTGCCTCCGAATCATGAATCCGATTTTAAAAGCAGAAAATATCGAATTGATAAATGATATTAATAGTTCCCGTTCGATTTTGATTGATAAAAATCAGATGGAACAGGTGATTATCAACTTGATTACGAATAGTATTTATGCCTTGAAAGAGAAGAGTGAAAAAAAAATGTTTTTATCAAGTTATACCGAAAACAATCGTTTTTTCATCACGATTTCGGATAACGGAAAAGGCATTGATTCTGAAATTCGCGACAAAGTTTTTCTGCCCTTCTTTACCACCAGAAAAGACGGCGCGGGAATTGGTTTAACGCTTTCCAAAAACATCATCGAAGCTCACGGCGGTTACTTGAGCTATCAAACCGATGAAGATAAAACGAGCTTTGTTATTTGCTTGATTTGATACGAATTCATCTTTGTCAAAGTTTTTGAAACTTTGACAAAGATTTTAGCCAAAAGTTTGTAAGCGCATTTTTGTCATTCCGAGGAACGAGGAATCCCCGCGAGAAGCTCGACAAAGATTGACGATTTTGATTGTGGAGTTACTTGCGGGGATTCCTCGTTCCTCGGAATGACAAGATTGTGTAGAGGAAAAACTTTGCGCCTTCGTGCCTTTGCGAGATTAAATGCCACAGTAAAGCAACAAAAACTTTAAAATAAACTTATATTCTGGAAACTTCAGGCGTCCAAAAATGTTTTTCCAAATCTATAATTTGATTGTCTATAACTTCGATACCTTCATTTTCTAAAAGTTGCTGCATTAAATTCGTTCCGTGAAAATGGTGTTTTCCGGTTAGAAGTCCTTTTCGGTTTACAACGCGATGCGCAGGAACATCATCCCTATTATGACAGGCGTTCATCGCCCAGCCGACCATTCGGGCAGAGCGCGCCGTTCCTAAAGCTTTTGCAATAGCACCATAAGAAGTCACTTTTCCGTACGGAATTTGTCTGGCAATCTCATAAACTCTTTCAAAAAAATTATCTTCTGCCATAGGTTTTAGAATTGGTTTCACGCAGATTTGAGCAGATTTGAGCAAATCAAATATAAATCTTTTTAATCCTTTAATAAGTTGAATATTTTACCAAATAGAAAGATTAGTTTAGTCAAAAATATCCCTTTAAATCTGCGTGAAATATTTTTTTACCACAAAAGAGCGAATCCCTTAATTTGTGCAAACCAATTTTTACCTGAAATAGTAATTTAAAATATTAAAAAGAGTAACCACTGCAACCAAACCCGTAATGCTTCCAATAATAGTATTCATGTTACGCATCAGGTAATCGGTTTTCTTTTCTATTTTTCCGAAGAAGCCAATATAACTGTATAAAGCAGCAAAGGAACCCAAAACAGAACCCATTACAAAAGTAAAAATGATATTGCTTTCAAATACAAAAAGATGGTAAGAAGCTAAAGTAACACTTACTAAAACGTAATACGGAATCGGGAAGAAGTTCAATCCCGAAAGTAACATTCCTAAAAAGAAACGACTTTTTTTACTGCTCTTTTTGATTTTTGATTTCTTTTTGGTTTTCGGTTCTTTGGCGATAAACAGAAAATAGATCGTTAGAATGGAGAAGATAACAAATCCAACTTCACGCAATAAAGTCACAACATCAGGGCGATTATCAATTACGTGAGCAAACAAAAGAGCCACATAAACCTGAAAAAAGATAACCAGAAGCGCACCGGCCACAAACCACAAAGCATTCTTTCTTCCTTCTTTCAGGTTTACTTTTGCAGCTGTCATGTTGATTAAACCTGGAGGAATAATTCCAATGAAAGCGGCAATAAAACCTGAAAGTAATGGAGTAATTAAGACCATTCAGTTGTGTGATGGGTTAGTAAAATCTGTTTTTAAAATTAAATTAGTCTTTAATTTTAAAACGAATATACGTAATTGCCTTGTTAATTTCTAAATATTGTTTTTCATAAAAGGTCTGAAAAGCAGTAACTTCTTCCGGACTTCCTTCGTTAGTATACACATTATGATTCGCATATAAAACTTCATGTCCTTCACCGTGAAGCAATCCAAGCGTATAACCGTGCATGAATTCGCTATCAGTTTTAAGGTTTACGACACCATCTTTTTTAAGGATTTTTTTGTACAATTTCAAAAACTCAGAGTTTGTCATTCTGTGTTTTGTTCTCTTGTATTTGATTTGCGGATCCGGAAAAGTAATCCAGATTTCGTCTACTTCATTTTCGTTGAAAATATGATCAATCAATTCGATTTGAGTTCGAATGAAAGCAACATTATGCAATCCAGTTTCAACAGCGGTTTTAGCACCTCTCCAGAAACGCGCTCCTTTAATATCAATTCCGATAAAATTTTTGTTCGGATATCTTTCTGCTAATCCAACAGAATATTCTCCTTTTCCACATCCTAATTCTAAAACTAATGGATTGTCATTTTTAAAGAAATCAGAGTTCCATTTTCCTTTTAAAGGCATTAAATCGCCTACAACTTCTTCTCTGGTTGGTTGAAAAACGTTTTGAAATGTTTCGTTTTCCCTGAATCTTTTTAGTTTATTTTTACTTCCCACTTTTACAAAAATTTTCAGCAAAATTAAGGAATATAAACGAATGAAAATAGGTTGAATTCGGTTTTAAAATTTTTAGCCACGAATTCACGAATTTTTAATTATCTGTTGTCGTCAATACAAGCAGAAAAAATTCGTGAATTTGTGGCTAATTTTAATGCAAAGAATATTTTTTCTTAACCGTAATGAGGCTCCGTAATTGCTTTTGATTTTGGATCTAAAGTTTCATCGTGTTGTGATAAATCCAATCCAATGTGTTCTGATTCTTCTGAAACTCTTAGTGGAATTATAAAGTTCGTTACTTTGAATAGGAAATAAGCTCCGAAGAAAGTAAAAATAGAAACCAATACCAACGCCATCATATGATGTCCGAAAACATTCCAGCCTCCGTGTAATAAACTAGCATCTTCGCCGTGAGCGAAAATAGCAGTCAGAATCATTCCCATAATTCCACCAACACCATGACAGGCAAAAACGTCAAGGGTATCATCAAATCTTTTTGAGAAGCTGCAATTTACAACTGAATTTGAAACCAAAGCAGTAACAAATCCGAAGAACATGCTTTCAGGAACCGATACAAATCCTGCAGCAGGAGTAATGGCAACTAAACCTACTACAGCTCCGATACAAGCTCCTAGAGCCGATACTTTTCTACCGTTCATTCGGTCGAAGAAAACCCAGGTTAACATGGCTGCTGCCGATGAAGTGGTGGTGGTTGCAAAAGCCATAGCTGCAGTTCCGTTAGCGGCAAGAGCTGAACCCGCGTTGAATCCGAACCAGCCAAACCATAACATTCCCGTTCCTAATAATACAAACGGAATATTGGTTGGAATATGCTGACTGTTTTTTCTTTTTCCTAAAACCAGAACTCCGGCCAAAGCAGCGAATCCTGAACTCATATGTACCACAGTTCCTCCGGCGAAATCCTTAACGCCAAAGTAACTTCCTAAAACTCCTGTTGGATACCAAACGGCGTGACACAAAGGAGCATATATGAAAATGGTAAATAAACTAATGAAAATTAAATACGAAATAAAACGAACGCGCTCTGCAAACGAACCCGTAATGATGGCCGGAGCGATGATCGCGAATTTCATTTGAAACAAAGCAAAAAGCATAAACGGAATCGTGCTTGCCAGTTTTTTATGGGGTAAAATATTTACGTAATCCATAAAAGCAAAAGTGGTCGGATTTCCGAAGAAGCTGTAAAAGTGCTCTCCAGATCCAAAACCTACAGGATCTCCAAAAGCTAAACTAAAACCAACGGTAACCCATAAAAGTGTTACAACGCCCAAACAGATGAAACTTTGCAACATGGTCGAAATCACATTTTTCTTGCCTACCATTCCGCCATAGAAAAAAGACAATCCCGGCGTCATGATTAAAACCAGACAACAAGAAGTTAACATCCAGGCAACGTCGGCAGGAACGATTTGGTCTAAAGTGCCAAATTCTGATAGAACGTAATTGTTTTCAGTAACTGTTGGCCAAAATGCGCCTGTAATACAAACTAAACTTATAATAATAAAGGAAATGATCCAGCGTCTTTCTATTTTCATTTTTCAAATACTTTATTGAACCCTATTTTTTTTGGGGTCAAAGTTAAAAAAAAATAAAGATTTTGATTTTTAGGGCTGTTAAAATAGAGGTAGGTGTTTGATTTTAGTTAATTTTGTAAAATTCAGATCCTTTTTTTGATAGAATTGTATTTCTGAATCAAAAAAAAGAGTCCAAATTGCCAAATATGTTATAATTAAATTGCTATCGTGATTTGTAACGTGCTATAAAAGTTAGGTTTATAATAAGAAAGTTCTAAAATGTTTATTTTTTTTGAAGTTTCGCAATCAAAGCATCTTCGATTGGCGCTTTTATTTTAATTACAGCATCAACTTCGTCATTCGGAACGGTCATTGATAAAACGTATTGCTGAATTTTCCATTCTTTTCCCACTTTTATCAAAACGCCAGAACCGCGGCAAATTTTCATTTGTGTGTTTAGCAATTCATCAAACCAGGCCACATTTCCGGTTTTGTCAAAAAAGATATGACGTTCCAGAGCTGTAAAATTCCAGGTTCTGCCACTTTTGAAAAAAGGCTGTGCCCAAGTCTGAAAGTCTGGTTTCACCCAGTTTTCTGTAGCGTCTGTCCCAATAAAAATCGCATCTTCGGTCATTGCATTAAAATAGTCTTCAAATTTCACATCGGCAGCGGCTTTGTGCCAGTCGTTCAGTGTTTTGTTGATTTTTTCTTTTTCCGCCTTTTGAGCATTAGCAAAAACGGTCACAAATAATAAAAGTAAGATAGTTTTTTTCATGGGTTTGGTTATTTGAGTTAAAGATAAGAAAAAATCTTTTTAAAGGTTCAGAGGTTCAGAGAGGCAAAGGTTCAAAGGTTTTTAGACTTTGCCCATAATATCTCTCGCAATCCCGATAGCTATCGGGAGCAGAGGCGCAAATTTTTTTTCTCATTTTATGTCATTTCGACGAAGGAGAAATCCTCGCAAGTAACTCCGCAACGAAAATCCAATCTTTGTCGAGCTTCTCGCGACGATTTGCTTCGCCAGTCGCTATCGCTCGAGTCTTTTTCGTCGAAATGACAAACAGTACGCTTAATTAATCTAAAAAACTTTGTGCCTTAGTGCCTTTGTGTGGAAATTCGCAAAAACTCAAATTCTCTTATATAACTTATATGCTATAAACATTCATTTACTATCTTTGATTGTTTTAAAATACCATATCATGAATCCGAAAATATTTATCAGTTCGATCGTTATTACTTCTTTACTTTTTGTGTCTTGCAAAAAGGAATTAGAACCTCAGGAAAGTACACCAACTTCTGAATTAGTTAAATTGGGATTGGTAAAAGATACGGCGAAAGTCAAGTCGGTAGTGGAGGCACCACAGCCACAGACTAATCCGAATACGGTATTGGGAGAAACAAAAGGATTAAATCCGGCACACGGACAGCCGGGACACCGTTGTGATATTGCAGTGGGTGCGCCGTTGAATTCGGCACCAACACAAGGACAAACGGCAACTGCTCAACCAACACAAACGGTACAGGTAAATCCGAATCAGAAAAATGTGGTAACTACAACTACAACTGCTGCAGCTCCGGTAAAAGTGGCGAAAGGAATGAATCCGTCGCACGGTCAGCCAGGGCACAGATGTGACATTCCGGTTGGAGCGCCTTTAAATTCTCCTGTTGCAAAACCAGTTGCTGCAACTTCAACGTCAGCACAAAGTGGAAGTACTACGAAAACCTTTACTGTTACACCACCAGCGGGTACTGAAAATGCAGTCCCGGCCTTATTAAGCACCGAAGCGCCTAAAGTTGCCGAAGGAATGAATCCGGCACACGGACAACCAGGACACCGTTGCGATATTGCAGTAGGTCAGCCTTTACCGAAATCCTAAAGGAGGGGCAAAGCTACAAAGGCTCAAAGGCACAAAGGAAATCAGATCTTTGTCCCTTTGTTTCTCTGAGTCTTTGAACCTCTAGAAAACATATAAAAAAAAATCCGTTTCAATTGAAACGGATTTTTTTATGAAATCTTCTATTTAAAAACTTTTTTGTTTTTCGAAAGTAGTCGTCAATGTTTTTTTGGCTTTGGCCAAAGCACCACTAAAAGCTTTTTCAAGTGTATCTGAGTGTTCTGTAACGGTTATGGGTTGTAGTTTTGCTGTGCGGACTTCGATTACACATTTCTTATCGTTTAAGCTGAATTTCTCGCCATTTTCATCTCCGAAATGAACTTCAACGCGGGTAATTTTTTCTTCAAAACGTGTTAGCCCTTTTTCTAATTCTCCAGAAAAATAAGCTTCTAATCTTTCGTGTCCTTCGATGTTTTTGTCGGTATTGATTTGAATTTTCATATGGTTTATATTTAATGATTGTTTCTCAAAGCTATCTTTTTTAAGATGAAAAGCCAAGTGAGTTAAGGAAACATTATGAAATTTTAAGCGTATTTTTTTGTCATTCCGAGGCACGAGGAATCCCCGCAAGTAGTTCGGCAATCAAGAGCACACAAAAAAGGCAAGAGGTAATTATTCCTAATTTAGATTTTCTTAATTCTAAATTTAATTATGTGTTCACAGCAATCACACTTTACAAAACTTCTATCATCTACATCCATATCTATTTCAATTTCATAATCACAAATAGGACAATTGTAAATAATATCTACAAGTTTTATGGGTGGATTTAGAACAGTTGGGATTTCTAAGATTGAATATTCTATCATATTTTTTTAAATTAACCAAATTGTATATAATCATATATAAAATCGTTGATTTCTTCTCCTTCAGGGTCAAACTTTAAAACAATCCTAGAGCATAATTTATCAACCCAATTTTCAATTTCTTCTAAAGAATTAATGTTATTTAGAAAAGACAAAAGCTTATTTTGATTAGTAAAATCATCTATAAACATAAAAATGTCTTCTTTAAAGCTATCTGCATAATTTTCATTTGGTTGCGATAAGTAATTTTCTAAATGTTGAATTTTTTCATTTAAGCTTAACATAGGAATTTTATTTCAAAGATAAATAAAAACCCGACTATACTCCGTTGTTTTAGAGTCTACATTTTGCAACTTTTGTTAACATGGATATTAAGCAAAAATTTGGACTTAAGATAAAGGAGCTTAGAAAACTCAAAGGACTGTCTCAAGAAAAGCTAGCCAATTTAGCAGAGATAGATCGAACCTATCTGCCAACGATTGAAAAAGGTGAAAGAAATGTTTCTATTGAAGTAGTTGAGCGATTAGCGAATGCTTTAGAAGTTAAGATAAAAGACTTATTCGATGAATAGTAATAATGATGAATAAAGTTGAGCAAAATCTATAAAATAATACTCCAACAGAAAATATGAACGAAGAAAATATACGGATTAAAAATGTATTAGAATTTATCAGGCAAAAAGCTATAGAATTTGGTGCAAATAATGATAAAGAGTTTAATAAATCATATATCGAAAGAAATAATACTGGATCAGATTCTCTTAAAGATAAAGGTGCTTATTTTGGTTTTATTCATCCGGAGGAAGAATCTGGAGGGCCATTCCATGACTTTTCATTAACTATTTTCCCATGTATTGAAGATAAACCTTGGTTAGTTTGCTTAGGTATTGGGTCAAGCGGTTTCAAAAATGATTACGATCTTGCCAATTATCCTGGAGTAAGAAGACTTTTTTCGAAACTTATTAATGAAAAAGGTTTTTGTAAATCGGACTTTTCAGATATAGAAACACCTTTGCCTAAAACTATTGCTAATAGTGAAGACCTAGAGCAAATAAAAAACACAATAAAGACTTACACAAAAGTTTTACCAGTTTGCCAAATTGTTGAAAATCCTGAAAGTGAAGAAGGAAAAAAAATAATAGCAGCATTTGTGGCAGGTTATGCAAAACTTAGAAATTGGTCATCTAATAAGGAACAGCGTAAAGCAATTTCAGATGCATTAAAGCCCTTTTTTAAAGAAGAGAAAATAGATGAAGTTGAAGAAATAAATAATCTTCTTATAGATAGAAAATATATTGTTCTGCAAGGACCACCTGGAACTGGTAAGACTAGAACGGCTAAGGAAGTTGCAGAAAAAATAAAAATAAGAACAAAAACATTTTTTACTCAATTTCATGCAGAGACCAGTTTTTCTGATTTCATATTTGGTATTCGACCAGATTTGAATAGCAATCACCTTCTCTATAAAGAAAATTTAGGAATTTTTACTAAGGCATTAAAGTATGCAGAAGAAAATAGCGGGGAAAGAGTAATTTTAATAATTGACGAAATTAATAGAGCAAATCTTTCTAATGTTTTGGGTCCCATTTTTTATTTGTTTGAACATAAAATGGATAAATGGGATGTTGAAATAGAAATTTCTCCAGACTTTAAAATTAATAGATTACCAGATAATTTTCACGTAATAGCGACAATGAATACGGCCGATAGAAGTTTGTCTGTAGTAGATTTTGCATTGAGAAGAAGGTTTGCATGGTATGATTTAAAGCCAACACCTATTAACGGGAAAAAGAAAAATTTGGCAAATGTGAGTGTGTCTGAAATAAATAATTCTGAAGAATATTTCTTTCTTGAAGATTTCTCGAAAATTAATGAAATTTTTGATTGGTATGCTTCTAGTAATGAGCTTTCACTACAACCGGGACAAGGCTACTTTATTGCAAAAAGTGAAGAGGAAATGAAAAGCAGAATTCAATATGAAATATTTCCATTGATAAAAGAATATTTGCAAGAAGGATTGGTTAGAAATGCCAAAGAAGAATTTAATAATTATTTTGCTTCACGTATAAATCAATCACTTTTTGAATGAGTAAGCCATTAGATGTTTTTTTTGAGATGTCTTGTTTAACTGAACAATCTATTCAGTTAAGTGGAACCTATTTGCAAAAAAAATGGTTTAAAACAGCTGACAGAAGAATTATTGGTCAGACTCTTCAAAAGTTTATAGAATATAATTTAGCTCAATTTAAATTCTTAGGGATTCAGCCATTTATAATTGGTACAGATCAAAATACTTCGTTGTTTTTCCGATCATCAGGTTTCATTGGAACTATTCCATTAAGAGCCTCTGATACAGGTAAGCAAATAGGTGATTTTGTAGTAATGCCAAGATTTACTGGTCGTGATCGTTTTGAAGATTACATTGAAATTTTAAACTTACTTGGTGCAGAAATAAGCCCAGAAATTATTGATAGCTTACCTCTTGCTTCAGGTAAAAATTTTAGACCACCATTGTATTTAGAAGCAGTAAAATTCATCTCCTCTCTTGAACTGTTATTGTCGAAGTCTTGGTGTAAATTTGATAATGTTGAAAAAATATCAAATCAACCAAATGGTCAAATAAATTGGAAGAAATACATCAACAATGAATTCAAAATTGAAAATAGGTTAAAGTTTCCTGTACGAAAAAATATATTAAGCGAATTTCATAGTGAGTATGCAGAAGTGCGTTATGTATTTGACATTTGTAAAGGTGAGTTACTTTCTTCAAATACTCCTCAAAGAATTAAAAATACAATGAGAGCAAGGTTAAATTTCATTGAAGAAAAATTGTATTATCACAAACCAAAAATAACGAATAACATTACAGTTAAAACATCTGATACTGTTATTGTAAAATCTTGCAAAGAACAAGCTAATAAGATATTAAACTTTAATTTAATTGATTCTACTGCTTGGAGAGTGGATTTTTGTGATGTTTTTGAAAAATTTGTTCAATATATTTTCAGAGAAGTTGCTAAAGAAACTGGCGGTAGATTATTTTCAAATTTTAAATTTCATTCTAAAACTTCTAAACACTATTCTTGGGAATTAAAACATATTGAACCGGATGCTATTTATCAAAAGGAAAATCTGATGGTATTCATCGATGCTAAATATAAATCAAATCTGTATAATAAGTCTAGCAATAGTGAAACTCTTAAAGATGATTATAGACATGATTTACATCAGATCATGGCTTATTCTTCATTTGGTAAAACAGATTTGAAGTTTGGTTTTCTTTGCTATCCATCTGACCAATTAGAAATAAAAAAAATAAAGTATAAAAACACAATTAATGAAGTTACCAGTTTGATTTTTGTATTAGGAATACCATTAAAAAAAGATTCTATAATTGAAGCAAAACGTTTACTTATAAAAGAACTTAGTATAATAGAAAGTATACTAGAAATCTGATTTTCTAAAACCTTCTCATGAAACCAAGTCCCCTAGCCCTGATAGAAGCTGTATGCTTTTGTGCCGGGGTTCGGCGCAAAAGATACAAGTGGATAGCAGGAAATAGCTCATAAAAAAAGCGAGATTGTTTCTTTTAAACAATCTCGCTTTTTAATTTAGAAAATAAAAGAGGAATGGAAAAGCCTTTAAAAACGATCCATTATTATTCAATTTCTCCGGGAAGGCTAATGCCTCCTTTTCTTGTTAATTCATATATCTCTTTAAAATCTGGTAAATTGTAATAATTGTTTTTCTTAAATTCCTCTTCATATTTTTGATCTCTAACATTAAAGAAATAAGAAAATAAGTTATCGTCCGTCATCTTTGTTCCATAATAACAAACTAAGGCTTTAATTTTTGCAACTTCACTAAAACTTAAATTGTCATCTTTGAAATCTTCTGCGAAAACACGTAAACTCAGATTGTAATTTTTGAAAGTAGTTTTATCTTGTTTTGCAATAAAGTCAAAAACTTCTTTATGAACTATTATATTATTATCACAAGTTTTGGTCCAGAGTATTTTGCCAAATTCTTGTAAGTCTTCATCTGCGATTTTTATAAGGTTTTTATCTAATACCCATTTAAGTAAATCTTGATCTTTAACATATCCAAAAGTTTTTACTAATTGTTCGAGAAAATATTCATCATGAAATTTTAACCACACCAAACTTGCTTTATTATCATTAAATAAATATTTATTTCGATTGACTAATGTTTCGATATTTTGTTGACGTCGTTGCATTAAATTTTTATCATCCTTCCAAAAATATTTTGAAACTTCCTCGCCATTTTCATATATAAAAGTTTTTGGTAATAAATTTTCGCCATTAGCTAAATCAGGAAATTTTTTTTGATAATCAATAAGTTGAGGTATGGCAAAACTTTCTGTAATATAGTTGTCATTTTTAATTACAAAAACACCAAAATAATCATATATGTTATTTGGAAAATAGATAAAATCTCTATCGCATTTATTTAAGAAATTAACATAGATGTATTTTGAATCTGATTTTGAATTCAAAACTCGTCTGAAAATAGAATTAATTCTATCGGCAAAATCATTATCTGTTGGAAATTTGAAACCTCTATTTTTTAATTCTTGCTTTGTTAATGGAATTATAGCCTCAAAATCCGAAATAGTGTAATTATATGGATTACTATAATTGGGTACTCCGTATTCTAATTGATTCTTTAATATTATTTTCATTTGGTTATTATTTTTGCTTATATCTTTATTCTGTCCATTGCAACTATTTAATAAGACAGGAATAAAGATTATTAAAATTTTATATCTCATAATTTTTACTTTTCAGAAGTTTTCTTCGCTGGATTTCCGTTATATTCTACCAGATTATATTCATCTTCCATTACGTCATAATTTTTTGGAACTACATATGCAAAATAGTCTGATTCATTATAAGTTACACACTGCAGGGCATTACCCTGATTACCACCTAATATAACTATTTTAGATCCTTTTTTCCCTACAACAAAACCAACATGCCCGCCTCCTTTTCTTGTTTTAACGGCTATTGCGCCATATATTGGTTTTTTCAAATCTTTGCCCTCTGGCCAAGTAGCCCATTTTAGTGCACGGACGGTATCAAACCTGTTTAAGCCAGTATACCCGTAATTTGTCATAACCCAATTGACGAAAGCTGCGCACCAAGGAATATCTTTTTCATTCTCAGTTTTCTTTTTCATAGATTTTTCATAGGGAGTGTTATTGAAAAATTTCTGAATTTCTTCGTTAGAACCTGTTTCCTTTAATTTTTTTGCTTCTTCTATCCATGCCAGTTTCATCCAAGGCGCTCTTTCGAAATCAGTACTTTCTGATTTTTCTTCTTCAATATCTTCACATCTACCTTTAAATATTTGAGAAGCGCCTCTATCATAATGTTCTTCTTTTAATTCTTGAGTTACCTCTGCTACGGTTGTTTTACCATTATGAAAACCCCAGCGTTGTTCTTTTCTTTGTCGGGTATAAACCCACTTTTCTCGTAATTTGTGTTCATCGTTTTCTTTCATAAAAGGAGGGTTTGATGCATATCCATATTTAGTAACCCAAGGCTCTCGGTTTATATTTATCATCCGTTGCTCGTAACTTGTATTACTTCCGTCGCCATCTGGCACCGAAATACTTTCATCAAAAAGAATATAATCAGGATTATTTCCATGGCCCACAGCATTTGGTTTTACAACTAACAAATACAAATCGGTCATTGTTATTAATTGATTTTTTTTTGGTTCAAAATATTTTTTCACATAATCCATTTGCTCTATAAAAGTCATTTTTTTCAAAGCACTTCGAGTAGTGCCAACACTTTTGGCAGCAGCATCACTAAATTGAATAAGTCCCGAAAATCCAACTCCATTATCAACCGATGGACTAAAGGTATTTGCTGATTCTAAATGAATTATTGACATTAACTCACTAGCTTTTTCTTTCTTGTTAGCTTCTCCCCAAAGACTAGAACAAACTTCAAGTACTTTTTTACGCTCTTTACAGGTTAATTTATTACTCCAGTAAAAATTATTCTCTTTGCAAACACAAGTGTTTTCTTTTTTGTTTTTCTCATCAGGCATCCAAACCTTCATGACACTATTAATTTTCTCCCAAACAGGATTTGTCGAAATTTCATTTTTTACAGAGACTTTTGTTTCATAATAATCATGAACGTTCTTGTCCGATTTCGCAATTCCTTTTTCTTCTTTTTTAGACGGGCCTTTTTTCTCCGCCGGAGTTTGCTTTTTAGGTGCTTGAGCTTCGGGTTTATAATCAGGATTGGGTATATTTGCATTTTTACTTGCTACTCGTTTTGATATTTTTTCAAAAATTTCGGCAGTTACGTAGTATTCATGAAATTCTCCTTCATTTTTGTCTCCTTTAGCTAATTTCGCATTTGCCAGCCAGGCATGACTAGGATTTAGATAAAATTTACCATAAGCTATTCCGTTTAAAATGTCACTTATTTTAGTTTCGATCCTTACATTTGTTGTGTTTTGCTTCGTTTTATCTCCGTCATCTTCCCATAGAGTTACTTTTACAGGTAGCAACTCCATATCTACACAATGTACTTTGGCAATTATCCAATCGCCGTATGCAAATGGTCTTGTAGGTTTATTATAATTATTGTCCAGTAAATCAACATGTACTATTTTCCCTTGTGTGGATTTTTCTGTTTTTATATCAAGGACTGCTTTTTCGCCATTTACATCTACGAGCATTCTTATTCCTTTTCTAGTAAGACTTCTTTGGTAAAATGTATAGTGCACTGTCCTTCCTGTTTTATTATTATCAGACTTTTTTACCCAAGAACCTCGTTCTAAAACCCAAATACTCCATTTAATTTCATCATCAGATAAACTTTGAAATTGTGATTGATCTAATGACGTAGGATGGGAGCTTCCAAAAAAATCATTAATAGAATAATATTCTTTTATACCTACTACAGGATTGGCTTTTCCATATATTTTTAACTTCGACATATTACATTAATTTAATTGTAAATAAAATCCTATTATTTACGAATGTAATATATTTATCAAAATAAAATAATTTTCTTACAAATTTTAACTTTAGAGAAATTTTATTGTGAAAAAGAGGCCCTAGCCCTGATAGAAGCGGTATCCTTTTTAGGCCATCGGAAATATCTCGTTTACCGTAAACGATCTGCCTAAAAAGATACAAGTGGATAGCAGGAAATAGCTCCTAATGAGAAATTCCAAATTTTGAATTCCAATTGTTTCCTTGTTAGAACTTTATTGATAATCTTTGTCGAGTTCCTTGCGGGGATTCCTCGTTCCTCGGAATGACAAACTGTGTGTTTATACTCGGGTGAAATAGCAAACTTGATTATACTATAGTGCCAATCTTTGTCGAGTTCCGTGTGTGATCCTTCCTCCGTCTTTTAGATTTGTTTTTTGAAAATTTATTAGATTTATGATTGAGAAAGGAAGCTAAAGTTCACTATTCATTCGTCCGAGTTTATGGCTCATATCTTGATTAAGACTTTGGCTTCCTCTTCAGGATGACAAGATTGTGGCAACTTTGTCGAGTTTCTTGTGCGACTCTTCGACTTCGCTCAGAGTGGCAAACTGTGCCTTCTATGGAATAATAAAACGAGGTTATTTCTCCTTTTTATTCTTCCCCTTATCCTTCTTCCCCCACTTAATTTTCATTTTTCCGCCATCATCGACGGCAAGTAAATGCAGGACAATTCCGCGGTCGCGAACGGCGTCGCGTTCGGCTTTGGTGGCGAGTTTGGCGTCGTCTTTGGAGTTTCGGAGTGGGATGGTGAGCGCCATATTGGTGCCGCGGCCAAAGGAATAAATACCTTCGGCATCGAGGTTGAGAACGCTGGAACTTATAGTGAGTTTATTGACGTCGACCAGTTCGCCACGAAGTTTGCAATTGCCGGATAAATCGCTGAAAGTAATGTTTTTGACATCGCGAAATGGAAACGCAAATTTCCCGATTTTAACAATTGGCTCAAAGTTTATTAAAGCGCCGTGACTGACCTTGAAATTCAGACTTCCGTGTGTTGAATTCGGGACCAATTCGCCGTTATGGATCATTCCGGTCATATCAGTATTGCTGGTGAGCTGTCCGCGAATATTGTTTGGCGTAAATGATTTGATTCCGAAGTTATTAAACGACTTTAAAAACTGTGTAATATCAACCTGATTGACCTGTGCGTTGGAAGCGAAATTGTAATTTTTGCCATTTGGAGAAAGCGTCGTACTAAAATTAATACTTCCGCCACACGTTTGCAGCGAACCATTTTTGATTACCAATCGGGAATCGATCATCTGAATCACCGCTTTTGTATTGGTGGCGGTCAATTTATTGTAGGTGATTTTATCGGCTTTGAGGTTAATGTCTACAACACATTTTTCAATGGCATTACGTAGCTGTTGGGACATAGATGGTTTTTTGGTATTCACTTTCTTTTTTTGAGAAGTAGCCAGAACGCCCATAAATTGTCTGACATCGATACTTGGGCAATAGATATTCCAGTTTACGACCATTTTTTCAGGAGCATCGTAATATAGATTGAGGAAATTATTGATTTTTCCGTCTATAAAAATAGTGTTGTTTTTATTTTTGTAGGCAATTTTATTAATAATCAGGGCTTCTTGCGTAAATTGTAGCTTCACGTTTATTTTTTCGGCATGAATGTTTTTCGGAATAAAATGGAAAGAGACATTTTTAACGTCTACATTTCCAATAAAACGCGGTTTGGTAATGTATAAATTGACAATATCAAACTGAAATTTAAGGTTTAGCGTGGCGTGGCCTTCGGTAAAATGAATCCATTTTTCGGTGTTTTCTTCGTTCATCACTGGAAGATCAAAATCAGAATTTACGACTCCGGTTGCCAATGGTTTTTCGAGATTGTTGATGGATAATTGCGCAATTTTAAGCGGCACATTTCTGTATTTTGCAGAAAAACGCGTTAGAATTACAGCCGAATTCGCATCGCTAAAACCTTCCTTTGGTTTGAAATTATTGGTGAAAATACCTTTGAAATTACAATCTGTCAATAATCCGTCCGGAATACTCAATTCGTTATTATGCACTTCGGCCTGAACCACAATTCGCGGATCACCTTCGGCATTAAAATCGCCTTTGATGTCGCAATTCACATCGATTTCTTTTTTCAGATTAAAATGGTTCAGCTTCGAACTGATGTTTGCCGATAATAAATTGGATGCGTTTTGCCATAAAATCGTAGTGCTGATATTGATGCCGAATAGTGCGCTGCCTTTGGCTAAATTGAAAAAAGCAACGATATCAAAAGAATCGGATCCAATTTTTAAACCCTCTGTTTTAACGTCTATTTTTTCTCTTTCAGCCGAATAGGTAACGGCAAAAGTGCCTTTGAGTCGTTTTTGTTTGGCGAAACTTCCGTGAACGGTATTGAAGGCCAGACTGCCAATTTGAGTATCTAAAAACACATCGGTTTTCCAGTCGTCTCCGTCGTAATCTACTTTCGATTTTAAGCTGGCAACATCAAAATCAAATAATTTATGACCAATGCGATTGTCCAGAATAAAATGAACATTGTTGAGGTCGATTTCATCAATGGTGGTTTCGCTGTCCGATTGGGTTTCGGGTGTTTTTTTCTTTTTTGGTTTAAAAATATCCGAGTTAGAATAGCCATTTTCGGCTTTATAAAGATAAATCTGAGCGTCGTTGATCAGGATTTTATGTATGTTGATTTCTTTTTGCAGCAAACTCCAAACGTTTAAACGGACTTCTATTTCTTTGGTTTTTAGTAACGTATGTTTATGCGTTTTCCATTGTTTGTCTTTGAGTTCGACATCTTTTAGCGCCACAGTAAAATTGGGTAAACCGGTTAAAAACTTATACTGAAAATCGCCAATATGAAAATCACCGTTTATATTATCGTTGATTTTAGTGTTGATTTTGGCCATTATTTCGGTTTTGTTCCGATTAAAATAAATCGATAGTCCGGCACCGGCAATTAAGACTAATGCGACAAGTCCTAAAACAAAATAACCAAAGCGTTTGGCGTATTTTTTAAAACCGGCTGATTGTAGAAAGTTTTTTATTCTATGTAAAGTTGCTGTCATAGGAACGAATTTTCTCAACATTAAAGATAACATAAAAATTAATGTTATTTTAATAATTTGATATTCAATTTATTGAGGTAAAATATTTTAGGAAACACAAACATGTAAATTATATAACTAATGACAATACATTTATAATCAAAACTAATTTGGGAATGGTGTTTCATTCGTATTTAATTTTTAAATTTGTACTCTAGTTTGAAGATTAATAATTCAGACATAATTTAAACCTAAGATATTATGGCATTAGCAATAACAGATGCTACTTTTGACGAAGTAGTTTTAAAATCAGATAAACCAGTAATGGTAGATTTTTGGGCAGCATGGTGCGGTCCTTGTAGAATGGTTGGACCAATCATTGACCAATTAAGCGACGAATACGCAGGTAAAGTTGTTGTTGGTAAAGTGGATGTGGATGCTAACCAGGAATTCGCTGCAAAATATGGTGTGCGTAACATACCAACCGTTTTGGTTTTTCATAACGGTGAAGTTGTAGGTAAACAAGTAGGAGTTGCTCCGAAACAAACTTACGCAGATAGTTTAGACGCTTTGTTGTAATCGTAAGATTATAATTGATATAAAAAAGGTTTGGCGAAAGTCAAGCCTTTTTTATTGCTATTAGAAGCGTAGTTTTTTAAACACATAGAAACATAGCTTTTGAAAACTTAAAAAAAGGCATTTCATTAATTTAAAGAAACATAGCTATGTGTTTTAATGCAAATGAAATGCTTTTTTTAGCATCCAGCATAACTATGTTTCTATGTGTTTAAAAAAGTTAGCAGTAAATTTGGTAGATTAAATCTGCGCAAATCTGCTTAAATCCCTTTTATCCCGATAGCTATCGGGAGCGTGAAAAATTAAGCATTAGATTTGTTTTCACATAGCTATGTGTTTTAATGCAAGTGAAACGCCTTTTTAAACACACAGCATAACTATGTTTCTATGTGTTTAAAAAACTTAGCGTTAGAATATAATAGTAAAAGTAGTTCCGGAATCTGGTTTTGAAACGACTTCGATTTTAGCGTTAATTGCTGTTGCTAAATCACGGATTAAGTGCAAACCTAATCCTGATTTGATTCCGATTACTTCTGAGTCGTCGTAAAGGGCTTTGAACTTTTCCTGAGTTCCGCCGGGGCCGTTGTCGGTTATGGAGAGAAAGGTTTGATTGTTTTCTTGCCAGGCTTTCCAGATTATTTTTCCGTTTGAAGATTTGTCGAGTGCTTTTATGGCGTTTCCGGTTAGGTTTCTGATGATGGTTTTCAGGTAATTTTCATCTGTATTTAAGATGAGGTTTTCCGGATCTTCAAAGGAGATTTCTATGTTTTCTACGCTTGAAAAATGCTTTTGCGTTTCTTCAAATAAAATCGCAATCGGAAAAGGATGAAATTGAGGTTTAAAGTTCTCCATTTGGCCTTTGCTCCACAGCAAAATATCTTCCATAGACGATAATAAATTCTCTGCTCCGGAAATTACTTTGGTCTGCATTCTCAAAGCCATTTCTTCATCAATGAGTTCCGGATTTTCTTTTTGAAGATGTAAAAAATGAATTAAATTCGAAACCGGACTTCTTAAATCGTGATTTAAAATGGCAAAAAAGCGTGCTTTTGTTTTATTGGCTTCGTCTAATTCGGCATTCAAAAGCTGTAATTTCTGATTGGTTTTCTTTCGGTTTTGACTTTGTTTAAATAATAAAAGCAGAATAATTCCAACCAGTACCAATCCGGAAATGAGGAAAATACGTTGTTTTTTGGCATCGGCTATCTGAATGTTTTTGATGGTATTTTGAGCCGAGAGATTTTTAATTTCCTGTCCTTTCGCCTTGTTTTGAAAACGGGCTTCGGCATTGGCAATATTCTGTTTCGCCGATTCGAGCATCATTTCATCATTGGTCTGACTGTAAATCTCGTTGTATTTATAAGCTTCTTTCCAAAGCCCTAACGCTGCATAACTTTGAGCTAGTTTTTTATTGATGTTAACATACGATTCTTTGTCATAGGTATAAGCGTTTTTAGAGGCCAGCGTCAGGATTTCGATGGCTTTTTTGTACTCTCCTTTTTCATATAAAACCCTTCCCATAATGGCATTGGCTTCCATAATAATATCATCGTCATTTGATTTCTGTCCGAGCAAAACTGCTTTTTTAGCGTAATAATAAGCGGCATTGGTCTGGCGTTCGTTTACGTAATATTCAGAAAGGCTTCGGTTGGCAAAACTCAAATTCAGAAATAAAGAATCTTTTACGGTTGGGTAGGTATAAATTAAGCGATAATATTTTTGAATGCTGTCGGGTTTCTTCATCGGAACAAAACACTGCAAATAATAATTGCATAAAAAGGCACTCACATATGGGGAACTTTTTACATACGGTTTAGCTTCGTGTAAATACTCGAGTGCTTTTTCATACTGCTTCATTTTGGTATATGCCGCCGCGATTTGGCTGTATGAAATTCCGATATTTTCTGTATTGGCAACCGTTTTTGAAATCTGTTTTTTGAAAGTAATCGCTTTTAGCTGATAATCAATAAAGGTTTCGTATTGGGCATTGTTGAGGTAATATTCGGCTATGCTTCCGTAAAGAACCGCTTTTGTGTAGGTATTTTTTGTGGTATCCAGTACTTTTTTTACGTAGTTGGCGAGCGCTGCATTTTTTGAAGTTTCATTCAGGGCGTAATACATATAATTAAGACGTGAAAGGGCAATGGTCAAATTTTTAAGATGCCTGGCTTCTTTAGCATATTTCAGAGATGCTTCATAATTGCCTAAAGCTTCTTTATATCGATTGTTGCTGAACTCGTACGAATATCCTTTGAAATAATAAAATTTACTGAGAAAGGCCGGGTGTTTTTGCGAAAGTTTTATCCCTTTTTCTGCAGCCGTAAAAAGTGCTGAATAATGTTCTGAATTTTGAATTTCGTTGCAATATTTTACCCAGGCAAGAAGTTTTTGTTCGGTAGTTTTATAGCGCGTTAAATTGGGTTCCGGCTGTGCAAAGGCAGCGCATGTTATAAAAAGCAATAACAGGAATCCCAGTTTTTTCATGAAATAAAGTTTAGGTTCTCTTTATAACTTCTCCCAACCGGAATTGTAATATTGTTGTTTAAAATAATTTCGGAAGAGTTTATTTTTTGGATAAACTGTTTCTGCACTGCAAAACTTCTGTGAATTCGGATAAACGATTGAAAATGATCTTCTTTCAAAAGATTTCCGATACTCGATAAAACACAATGCCTCTTTTTATTGGTAATAATTAAAGTGTAATCTTTTAAGGCTTCGAGATACAAAATTTCATGCAGTTTGACTTTCGTTTGTTCGTGACCTTCTTTAATATAAATCGTGTCGCCGCCAATACTGGCTTCAAAAAGAGAAGCTTTCAATTTGATTTCCATAAACTCTTCAATTCGGCTTACGGTTTGGGTAAAGCGATCAAGTTTTAATGGTTTCACTATAAAATCGAGTGTTTCGATTTCAAAACTTTCTACGGCATGTTCCGGATGCGCGGTTATAAAGATACAAACGGGAATTTCCAACGCTTTTTTTCGAAACTCAATTCCGCTTAAACCCGGCATGTCAATATCGAGAAACAAGATGTCAATGTCTGTGGTGTCGATAAAAGGAAGTGCTTCTTCAGCTGATTCAAAAACACCTAAAATATCCAGAACAGGAAATTTTTTAGCAAACGATACTACCGTCAGCCTGTCAATTTCGTCGTCGTCAATGATAATACAGGTGTATTTTTTGGTCATTTGTTTGGTTTTTGTGTCGTCTGTCTATTTAAAATGTCGTCTGTCTATTAGTGGTTTTTGGCCTGATTTTAATCCTGCAAATTTGTCTCGTAATACTTCATCAGCAGAAAATAAATAGGCTTTTGACTTTTACAAAAATAATGCTATTGAATTAAATAAGAACCATTTAATAAATTTTTAAACTAAATTATTATGAAATTTTTAAAAACCATTTTTACCATTTTATTAGTTGCCATTTCTACCATTTCATGCAGCAGCGATGACGGAACCGACGGAACCAACGGAGTTGATGGACAACAAGGAGCTCCGGGAGCGCCAGGAACAGCAAATGTCATTTACAGCGCATGGATTAATGCTCCTGTAGCAGCCGCAGAAACGGTAGACGGAACTTCTGGAATGTCTACAACTATTAATGCACCAGAATTATCAGATGAAATTCTTTCAAAAGGAACCATATTGGTTTATGTGTCTTTTGGATCCGGCACATTCACACTGCCTTATACTTCAACTGCAGGCGGATTTGCCAATACGATAACCGCTGTTTCTTCTCTTAAAAAGATCAAATTATTCCGATTTAGACATGATCAGGGAGGAACTGTAAACATTCCAACCTCACTATCATGGCGCTATATTTTGATTCCGGGTGGCGTTACTGCTGCCACTTCAAAAGCTGCAAAACCAGATTATGCTAAAATGAGCTACGAAGAAGTTTGTGCGCATTTTAATATTCAGCCTTAATTTTTTGAAAGAAACCATTAAACCAAATAATAACATTCAACTTATAGTATTATGAAAACTTTAAAAATCCTTTTTACCATTTTATCAATCGCAACCTTAACCTTTTCCTGCAGTAGTGACGACGACAAACCAGAAGCAATTAAATATAATGAAGAAAATCCTTTAGACGCGTATATGGCAGGATCTGGATTTAGCCAAAAAGCAGTTGACGTGAAAAACTCAGGAATTTATGAATACGGCTTTAGTTTTAAACCCACCGTAACCGGGAAAATTAACACTTTGATTGTGAAAATTCCAGACGTAAACAGCGCGCTAAGAATTACTTTGTGGGATGCAGCGACGAAAACAGTTATAAAATCGGAAACTATAAATGTACCAACAGCAAATGTTACAGTAGAAAAAACAATAGCTTCAATTGCGTTAACTAAAGACAAAGAATATTTTTTCACCGTTAATAGTGACGATTGGATCAACAGAACAAAAACAGACGGATCTGCAGCTACATATCCTATCGTAGCTGGAAATATTGTTATTACGGGTTATGCTTATATCTCAAGTACGGCAGCAGAAACCATTTTTCCGACCAACGCGCGCAACACTTATTATGCGGGAGATATAACTTTTAAATTTCAACAAACTGAGTAATTTGTTTTTGGATAGCTTGAATTAGTAAGTTTGGGAAAGGTTTGATGAAAATCAAACCTTTTTTATATTAAACTGTTACTAGATTATTTTAATCTAAATTTGATAAATATAAGGGAATGTTAAACTTAAATCAATGAAAATGAAAACAATAAACGTGTTACTACTTCTATTTGTTGCAACAAATGGCATGGCTCAAAATCAAGAACAGGAGCTTAAAAAAATCATACAGCAACAAGAATTAGATTGGAATAAAAATGATATGAAATCCTTTTCTGAGCCATTTAGCGAAGAGGCTGTTTTGATCAATTTCTTAGGAATGTACTGGAAGGGCAAAGCAAATATAATTACCGAGTTTTCTCATATTAATGACTGTTGTATTAAGCCTACGTCAGTGAAATTTGACTGGATTGACTCGCAATCATTATCTGAAAATGCGGCGGTGGCTCATATTAAAGAAACGCTAACGGCAAAGGAGGATTATGCTGTTCCGGGCGGTATGGTCAAAAAAGGAAGCGTCAATACCAAATTTATTACGGCTGTCTTTGAAAAAAAGAATGCGATTTGGAAGATTGTAAGTATGCAGGTAACGCAAGTGAATCTTCCTCCAAGATAATTACAATTGTATATGTCTTGATCTAAAAAAGGTTTGACGAAAGTCAAACCTTTTCTATTTAATAAACTGCCTAAAAATTAAAAATAGACTTTCTGATTTCCAGTTGTAGTTTAGTAGCATTTGGCAATTCAGAGATGTTATAATTTCGCTTCGTGAATTTGTCGTTTTTTTCTGCCGTACTAATGGGTGTTAAATCTATTTGAAGTCCACCATAGCTTAGGTATTTCTGATAATCAATTTCATTTACGGTGTTAACGTATGTTTTTATTTCGTCTAAGGATTTTTGCGATGTTTGTTCGCAGGCAGACCAGAATTCGGCTTCAGTAAAGCCTCTTTTCTTTTTCATATAATATTCGTTATATAAAAAACGCATCACATCATCTAACGATTTTTTGTTATTTGTGTTGTTTCTAATTTCTAAATCTAATAATAAACCTATTGTAGGGCCTTTGTCATAATAGGATATCACGGTTTGTTTGGCATTGCTTTCATTATTAAAGAAGTTCAGCCAAATATCGAAGCTAGATTGGGCAAGTGACATATGTCTGCTTCCTTCTTCGTTTTCATATTTTTTTATGGAGCTCGAAAGGTATTTCAGTGCATCTTTGCCGTCAAGTAAACCGGCTTTCATCATAATGATGTATTCGTAATAAACCGTAAAGCCTTCAGAAACCCAAAGCATTGTGGTGTAATTTTCTTTATTGTAATCAAAAGGGCCTAATTCTATTGGTCTGATTGCTTTTACATTATATAAGTGAAAATACTCATGTGTGACAAAATTCATGAAATCCGTATATTCTTGTTTTGATTTAGCATCAAAAGAACCTTTGGTGAAAATGGCTTGTGAGTTCCAGTGTTCCAATCCTCCGCCGCCGGCTTCCATCATAATATAACTGTAATGGTCGTACGGAATCTTTTGCATGATAGACGTTGTTGCGCTCATAATTTTTTTCAGATCACCAACAAATTTTTCGTCATCCAGTCCTTGTGGCGTGGCAATCCCTAATGAATAGGTCTTTCCTTCATTTTCAAAATCAATAGTTTTTTGGTTACCAATGTAAATTGGGCTATCATAAAAAATGTCAAAATTTTCAGCGAAATAGGTATTGTTGTTTTTATCAATGCATTTTAACCCTGTCGAAATAGTACTCCACTTTGCATTTTTATACAATGTCAAAGTAACAGGATTGTTGATGCTGTTTTCGATATGCATGAAAATAGTGTTGGGCATTAAAAAAGCCTTGTTTGCATCAACGTACGATTCTGCAACTGATTTTTTATTTGCAAAGACTCTGTATTTTACTGCGAATTTAGTTTTAGCACCATTTTCTATAACCCAGGAATTTTTAGTGTTTTTCTTCCATGAAATCTTTTTGTCGTTTTCATCTACAACTTCAAAATCTACAATATATCGTGGCGTTTCTAAAATTAAATAATAACCCGGTGTCCATACAGGTAGTGATAGAGTGGTTTTTTTAGCGTGAATATTATCAAAATTTAAGGTAACCTCAAGATAATGCGATTCCGGATTTTCAAACGAAACAGTGTAATTCAGTTTTGGATCTTCATTGACAATTTTGGCTGACGCATTACAAAAAATAAAGGTGTGAAAAAGTAGGAGGAAGTAACTCAGTTTTAATGTCTTTGTCATGCGATGGTTTTTTAAATTAAAAGTACTTGGCGTACGCAATTGTATTTGAATATTTTACAATTAATCGATAGCAAAATAAGAAAAAAACAGTAAAATGTATTATGCTATATTATCTAATGTTTGCGATTTCAACGAAACTTAAATTAAATGCCTTGTAATTTATGATCGACTGATTGTTAGGTAATAAGAAGACGGGATAACAATAGAAATTAATAAAAAAGATAAATAAGGCGATTTATTAAGGTTTTAAATTTTATTTTTATCAGAAAATCTTGTTTTAGAAAATGGCGTTTCAGAGAAAATGGCTATTCGTCAAAATATGCTTTTGATGAAGTACAGCGTTTCTTAAAAGAAAATCCTAATTTTAGTCCGATATTAAAACGAAAATTATTGCAGGCAAGAGACGGTTTGTACCGTGCTCAAAATATTAAAAAAGAAACCGAATGAAAATTGAATCGGAAATAGAGAAAGTCTCCAGTTTTCAGCATCTCGAAATGCTGGCGAATCAGGTTGTAGAAGGTTTTATATCCGGAATGCACAAGAGTCCGTTTCATGGATTTTCGGCTGAATTTGCCGAGCATAAAGTCTATAACGCAGGAGAAAGTACCAAACATATCGATTGGAAATTATTTGCTAAAACAGATCGTTTGTATACGAAACGTTTTGAGGAAGAAACCAATTTACGCTGTCATCTTATTGTCGATAATTCGTCATCAATGCATTATCCGGAATTAAAATCGAATCAGCCTTTTTATGAAAAGAAGATTGGTTTTGCCGTTTTGGCCTCGGCCGTTTTGATGAATATTTTAAAGAAACAGCGTGATGCCGTTGGGTTAAGCGTTTTCTCAGATAGTTACGAATATTACGCTCCCGAAAAAGGAAGTGACCGTCATCATAGAATGCTGCTTAATAAACTGGAGCAATTATTAGAACAGCCAAAAGTCAAAAAGAGCACGGATACGATAACGTACCTGCATCAAATTGCGGAGAAAATGCACCGTCGTTCGATGATTATATTGTTTACTGATATGTTTCAATCAGAAGATGACGAAAAGCTTTTTAATGCCTTGCAACATCTAAAACACAACAAACATAAAGTGGTTTTGTTTCATGTAGTTGATCATGAAACCGAGCTAAAATTCGATTTTGATAACACGCCAAGGAAGTTTATCGACGTAGAATCAGGCGAAGAAGTATCGATTTTTGCTGATAATGTAAAAGTGGAATATGAAAAAAGGGCAGAGGCGTACTTTAAAAACCTGGCTTTAACCTGTGCCAAGAACCAAATTAAGTACGTTCCGGTCAATGTTGGTGATAATTTTGAAAAAATCCTGACTACATATTTAGTTGAAAAACAAAACTTTGGCTAAGAATTTAAAAATATATTTAATTTTTTTTATCAAAACACTTGCAGAAATGAAATTCTGTACTATCTTTGCAACCGCAATAACGCAGAGGTTTGGTAGTTCAGTTGGTTAGAATACATGCCTGTCACGCATGGGGTCGCGGGTTCGAGTCCCGTCCAGACCGCAATATTGGGAAAAGCCTTTCTTTTAAGAAAGGCTTTTTTGCCCAAAAACGGTATCTAAGATTAGTTGTGTTGTTTGCTACGACTTTGTAACTCGTAGCTGGTTTAGTAGTTAGACCAATGAAAAGCTTTCCACTTTTGTGGATGGCTTTTTTGATTTAAGACATATTGGGATTTTGGGTTTAACCGCAAAGTTCGCAAAGATTTACGCAAAGGTTCGCAAAGTTTATATATAGCTTTGCGAACCTTTGCGTTTATAATGATTTATTGAATTGGATTTTAAACATAGCCCGTGGTTTCAACCACGGGGATACGGATTGTGATCATGATTGTGTCCTAATGATTGTTTTCCCGTGGTTGAAACCACGGGCTATGTTTGACAAGATAATGGATATTCTGTACGAAAAACCTTTGTCAAAGTTTCAAACTTTGACAAAGGTTTCCCTGTTTAATTAAAATTTGGTCCCGAAGCCTCGGGATAAAATATTGGAATTTAGCTAATTAAAAATTTATGAATTTTTATTCGCAAAAACCCTTGCAGAATCAAAGTTCTGTTGTATTTTTGCACTCACAATAACGCAGTTGGTTTGGTAGTTCAGTTGGTTAGAATACATGCCTGTCACGCATGGGGTCGCGGGTTCGAGTCCCGTCCAGACCGCAATATTGGAAGAAGCCTTTCTTAACGGAAAGGCTTTTTTGTTTTAGGAAGTCTTCTAAAATAAATCCCAAATAAAAAATTCCAAATCCCAAACGACCAATGTACTAATTGGAATTTGGGATTTTAAAATATTGGAATTTAATTTTCCCTACATTTATATATCGCAAGAAATTATTTAAATGGAACGATCAACATTCAAAATAGACAAGTACTACCTCACAAAAGTAGATGCTGATAGAAAAAGCATTTATTGTCACCATGATTTGATGGGAGAATTGTTGGTTCCGACGCACAAACACAATAAAGCACAAATGCTCTATGCCGAAGGTGATGTGGTTTTTGTAACGACCGAAACGAAAAGCTATTTTTTACCGGCAAGACATTTTATCTGGATTCCGGCTGGCTTAGAGCACAGCATTCAGCCAAAGTCGGAAAATGTGATGATGCGAAATCTGTATTTTCCGGTAGAGAAGGACGAAGATGCCTTTTATAAAAATGAAGGTATTTATCCCGTGAATAATTTACTGCTTCAAATGATGCTTTTTACCAATCAATGGAATGGTGATTTGAAGAAAGGTTCTCCGAACTTTACAATTGCCAAAGCGATAAAAGCAATTCTTCCTCAAATTTGCACTAACAATCTGCCTTTGGAATTACCACAGCCAAAAGACAAACGACTAGGGAAAATCCTTCGACATGTTGAAAATAATTTAGGAGAAACCATTTTGTTTTCTGAAGTTGCTCATGAATTCGGTTATAGCGAACGCTCTTTGTATCGCTTGTTTCAAAAAGATCTCAAAATGTCTTTCATTCAATATTATACCATCAGAAGAATTCTGAAAGCAATTGAATTGCTGTTGGACAGAAAACTTTCAGTAAAAGAAGTTGCGCTGGAAGTAGGTTATAGTAGTGTACCGACATTCAGTAATACTTTCTTTAAAATCCTTGGACAAAGACCTTCTGATTACTTAAATGGGGAAGATGTTTTAAAAAGCAGATAAAAAATTATTTCTCTCGCAGATTTAGCAGATAAAAAAGAAAAAAATCTGCCGAATCTGCTAAATCTGCGAGAGACTTTAAAATAATAATTACCACTTCTTAATTTGTAATAAATTGTTTACCAGTGTTTTAGTATAACGTTTTCGAAAATCATAATTTTAACATTTGTCCGAAATGAATATGTTATTGACTTTTTAGAATTATCAGTCAACAAAATAATGTGGGAACTTTGCACCATAATTTATTTATGTACTCATGTTCCTTAATAAAACAACAAATTCTACAGAAGATTGTTTTCTCAAAATCCTGCTTTTATTTCTAATTGTATTCACGTTCAATAGTGTACAAGCACAGGAAATTCATTCGGTTTCATTAAGTGAAGCTTTGAAATTGGCTAAAGAAAACAATAAAAAAATCCTTAGATCTCAATTAGAGACTACGCTCTCAGAGCAAAACATCAAAGAAAGAAAAGAACTCCGCTTGCCGGAGATCGAATTAAACGGAGAGTATTCGAGAATTACGAATATTACCGAATTCAAAGGAAGCGGTTTCCTAAACGGTAAAGAGGTTACCAAGGCAATTCCTGAAATTTATCAGGTCAATTCCACTGTTATAATGCCCATTTATGCTGGAAATAAGATCAATAACGCCATCAAAATTGCGAATCAGGAAAGTGAAATTGCCAAAATAAAAACAGAAAAAACAGAAAATGATATCGAACTTGAAGTGGTTGCCAACTATTTGGCCATTTATAAAATGATGGAACTTCAGAAGATTTTTGAAGAAAACATTAAAGAAGAAAAAAGCCGATTGAAAGAAGTACAGTCGCTTCAAAAACATGGAACGCTTACCAAAAATGAAGTCATTAGAGCCGAATTACAGCTTTCGGATCGTGAATTAAATGCGCTTACAAATTCCAAAAACATAAAAATTGCGCTTCACGATCTGAAAACTTTAATTCAGCTTCCTGAAAATGAAGAAATAGCGATTGATACTACGGCCAATCTGGATGAAATGCAAGGTTTAGATCCGTATGATTTTTATTTGAGTAAAGCTACTCAGAATGAAGAAATGCGAATTGCCAGCCAGGAATTGGATATCAAAAAAACGGAGTTGAAATTAGTTAAAGGAAACTATCTGCCAACAGTAAACTTCTTCGGAAATTATGGTTTCTACTATCCAAACTACAAATTTTTTCCGCCAAATCCGTATTTGTACACTTTAGGGCAAATCGGGATAGAAGCGCATTTCGATATTTCGGCTTTGTATAAAAATAAGACCAAAATGCAACAAGCAACTACAAAAATTGAATGGCAGCAAATGCAGTCTGAAATTATTAAAGATGAAATTCAGGATAAGCTATACAAAGAGCATACGCAATATCAGGAAATTCTTGAAAAATTTGTGGTGGTCGACAAGGCTTTGGATTTAGCGAATGAAAATTACCGTATTGTAAAGCTGAAATACTTAAACCAATTGGTTTTAATAACAGAAATGGTAGACGCTGATAATGCTTTATTACAGGCGAAATACAATAAAGTTTCTACCCGATTGGATGCTGTTTTGAAACATTATGAGTTGTTGCATACAGCGGGGATGATGCCTCAGATTTAGTTCGTTAGATTTTAGAAGCAAGAAGCAAGAGACAAGATTTAGACTTTCGAGGCTAGATTTTAGAAAATAGAATATAGAGAATAGAAAATAGACAAGAAAATATATAGAGTTTATGGTTAAGATAAAAAATGAAACTAGTAGAAACAAAACGTTTCATATCATTATAACAAGTATTGCTTGTGCGCTTGTGGTGAGCGGTGTTATTTTGGGGATTTGGTTTTATGTTTTCAACAGCAATCACGAAGAGACCAATGATGCTCAGGTGGAACAATATGTAACGCCAATTATGTCGAGAATTACGGGTTATGTACAGGAAGTTCGTTTTGATGAAAATCAGTTTGTGCATAAAGGCGATACATTGGTTGTGATTGATAACAGAGAATACAAATCGAAATTGAATGTGGCGCTTGCCGATGTTCAAAGCGCGCAGCAAAGTAGTGTTGTGGCCGAGAAAAATGTAGCGACAACAGCCAGTACAACGGCCATTGGGGAATCGCAATTAGAAGCTTCGAAATCGAATCTTTGGAAAACAAAATTAGAATACGAAAGATACAAAGCTTTGGTAAAAGAAGAAGCGGCAACATCTCAGCAATTAGAGAAAGTAAAAGCAGATTACGAGTCGGCGCAGGCGCATTTTCAGGAAATGAAAGAAAGAATTCATTCTTCTAATTTAAGCACCTCCGTTGCGGAAGCAAATGTACCCACAACGCAGACTAATATTGCTTCCAGACAAGCTGTGGCTGATAATGCGGCATTATTTCTTTCGTACACGATTATCACAGCGCCTTATGATGGCTGGGTTGGAAAACGAACTTTACAACCGGGACAATTGGTGAAAGAGGGTCAATCGTTGCTTTCTATAGTAAGTAAAGAAAAATGGATTACGGCAAATTTTAAAGAAACACAATTGCAATATTTAACCGTTGGGCAGGAAGTTAGAATTGAGGCCGACGCAATAAATAATAAAGAATTTACAGGAATTATCACTTCGTTGTCTCCGGCAAGTGGCGCCAGATTTTCTTTGCTTCCTCCGGATAATGCAACAGGCAACTTCGTAAAAATCGAACAAAGAATTCCGGTTAGAATTCAGTTAAAAGACAACGACAAGCAAGCCGACTTTTTAAGAGCCGGAATGAATATCACCGTTATCGCCGAACACCACTAAAATGGAAGATAAAAGTATTTTTAAATCCTGGGTTCCCAAATGGGCAATCATTATTATTTTGTTTGTCTGTTTGCTGCATTCCATGATTTTATTGGGAGTTTATACTTCAAACGTAACCTACGCGGCAAGTTTTCTGGATATCGAGCCAGAAGATTTGCAGTTCGCAATGTGTGTAACGTACGGAACTTTGCTGGCCACGATTTTGATCGAAAGCCGATTTTCGAGTTTTTTCCCGGCAAAAAATTATCTGATGGCGGTTTATTCCGTAATCGGAATTACGATTATTTCATCAGCCTATATTACCAATTTTTATCTGTTTTTATTGCTGAGAGTTGTTGAGGGAATTTTAATGGCGCTTCCGGTAATTACGATCAGACAATTGTTGATTGAGCAGTTTAATTCTAAAAATGCCATTATAATTGGTTTCTCCTTTTATTACGGTTCGCTGTTGTTATCAACGCCATTTATTATGAATATTGCCGTTTGGTTTCTGGATCATTACGATTGGAAATACATGCTGTATGTTTCAGGCGGACTTCAGGTTTTGAATGTATTTTTGATCTTAGTGACTTTTCGTGGACATAGAATCACAAAGAAAATTCCGCTGTATCAAATCGACTGGCTGAGTTATATTTTGGTTTTGACAGCCATTCTTTGTGGTGCTTACTTCTTTGTTTATGCAGAGAAAAAATATTGGTTTCAGTCTTCTGAAATGGTTTTAATGCTGATCATTTCCCTGATAACAGGAGGTTTGTTTATCTTTAAAGAGCTTTTAGTAAAAAGGCCGACATTTAACTTCGAAGTTTTTAAATACGCCAATTTGCGCATTGGGTTTCTATTGTTCTTCCTTTTTTATATCAGCAGAGCAACACTGAGCCTTTGTCACTCTGTGATGTTCTCGATTTGGAATTGGGATCCGTCGCGTGTTGCGGGCGTGCAATACATTAACGGACTTGGAAATGTAATTGGATTGATTTTGGCTGCTTATTTCTTAATGAAATCCGTTTCAACTAAAATCATTTTTATCATTGGTTTTTCGCTTATTGCGTTGTTCCATTTCTGGTTTACGTTTCTGTTTGTGCCAGATGTGGCTTTATCCGATATTATCATTCCGTATGTATTACAAGGTATTGGAGTTGGATTTTTATTCGTTCCGCTAATCTTGTTTACCACATCGTCCGTTCCGGCTAAAATGGCCGTTTCTTCTGGAATTGTCGGCGTTTCAGGGCGTTTTTGGGGAAGCACAATTGGGTTTTGTGTGATGCAGAATGCAGTGGTATTCCTGAACAAAAAGCACTTTTTAAAACTAAGTCAGTTTGTAACCGGCGAAAGCCCCGAAGCACAACAAACGATAGCATCAACAGCACAGAGTTTTATGGCAAAAGGATATTCCGCAGACAATGCGAATACTTTGGCCTTGAAAAAAGTTTTCGGAACGATTACCAAACAAGCCACTTTATTGGCTGATATGGAAATTTATACGATTGTGGGTTATGGTTTGGTGGTTTTGATCATTCTTATTGCATTAAATCAGCATTTAAAACAAACGATGACTTTGGTTAAAAGTAAGATTTGGATTGGGTAAATTTTTGTTTCAAGTTTCAGGTTTCAAGTTTTTTCTCGCAGATTTAGCAGATTCCGCAGATATTTAATCCTTTAAATAAATCTGCCAAATCTGCTAAATCTGCGAGAGACAAAAAAACTTTGCGACTCTGCTCCCGATAGCTATCGGGATTGCGCGATTCAAAAAAAACTCTGCGAATCTCTGCGAAAGACCTCCGCGATTCTCTGTGAAATAACCCTTTATTACCCTATCTTGCAGCCGTTAAAAAACAAAACATACAATGAAGCAGCAATGTGTAATTTTTGATATGGATGGCGTGATTTGTCACACCAATCCACATCATGCAAAAGCTTTCCAGGCGTTTTTCGATAAATATGAAATTCCGCACTCAGCACAGGAATTTGAAGAACATATGTACGGAAAACATAACGGTTATATCATGTCGCATTTCTTTAAGCGTCCCATTACCGGAGAAGAACTTATAAAACTGGAAGATGAAAAAGAAGGAATGTTTCGTGAAGTTTATAAAGACAAAGTCGAAACTATTCCGCATTATTTGGATTTTTTAAGTGAATTGAGGTCTCGTGGTTTTAAAACGGCTGTTGCAACATCTGCGCCACGTGCGAATCTGGATTTAATTGCCAATGTTTTAAAACTAGATGAAAAAATGGATTCGATGCTATCAAGCGAAGATGTAAAACAGCATAAACCAAATCCGGAAGTATATCTAAAATCGGCAGAACGAGTTGGCGTTTCTCCTTCGGATTGTGTTGTTTTCGAAGATTCCTTTTCGGGCGTTACAGCTGGATTAAATGCCGGAATGAAAGTGGTTGGTGTTTTAAGTACGCATACAAAAGAACAATTACCTCCGTGTGATTTTTATATCAATGATTATAGTGAGGTTAATGTGGATAAGATAATTGAGTTATTGGGATAATAAATTCCAACTATACGAGAGACCTTTGTCAAAGTTTAAAACTTTGACAAAGGTTTTTTTTACAATTCTGTAACCACAAAGTTTGTCATTCCGACGGAGGAGGAATCCCCACACGCTGAGCACGCACTGTTGGCGAGTTTCTTGCGGGGATTCCTCCTCCGTCGGAATGACAAACTAAAAGAATTTAGTTCTATTCTTTAGAAATCTCTTTTATCGTAATATTCCTGAAATCAATTGGCGAACGCTCATAATTCAAAGAAATTTTCCCTTCTGTAGAAGAAGCATCCGTGCATTCATTTACCAATTTCCCGTTTAAGTATTGCTTAATTTTCCCGTTGAAAGATTTAATAACTACGATGTTCCATTCGCCATACGGATTCTCATTGGCTAAAAACGTAGGAGAAACAACACTTGCACCAGCTTCAATTAATTTACCATTTACTTTTGCAGTTACCTGATCCAGGAAAATAAAATCGCCGGTAGTATTTTCTTTTATTTGAAATTGAATTCCTTTTGGCCAGATTTTGTCAGAAGTATCTAAAGGAATATTATACATCACACCGCTGTTTTTTGTGTTGGTTGTTTTGTATTGCTCTTCCAGATTCCATCTGTATTCTAATTCAAGTTCAAAATTTTTATAGCTTTTTTTGGTCATCAAACAGCTATTGTCATTTCCATGCATGCGAATCATTCCGTCTTTAAACTCATAAATATCGGAGGGTTGTTGTTGTGCTGTATTGGTTTTAGTAAAAGCGTACCAATCGTCCATTTGTAAAACTTTTCGCTGAACGAGACAGGAGTTTAAAACAAAAAGAAGAATAATTGCAAAAGTTGATTTTTTGAACATGACGATGAGTTTAAAAAGAAGAGATTGATTTGATTGATGATTTAGTAAAAAGTAAAAATAGCGATACAGGTTAGTATAAAATTTATGTTTTGAAAAAAGGAAAAGCTTTAGTTCTATTAATAATCGCTAAAAGAATAAAATTTATTTTTATTCTTCATTACAGATTCACAAATCTTTAATAACTCATTAAGCGCTTCTATAGCATCACTTGTTTCTTGAACTACTTTTTCTTTAATGTTTATTAATTGCTCATAAAATTCTTTAACTCTATTGCATTCTTCTTCTTTTGATTCAGAATCATTCCAGTTTTCATAACCTTTTATATGATATTTATATATTAGACTTTCTGGATTCAGTTCTCTAAAATTTGAATAATAATGATTAATTATAAATTCAAATTGATGCGTACTCAGTACTAGCTCATAAACTAAATTACCGTTATTGTCTCTTTCTCTAAAGTAGATTTCATCTAAGCAAACACTGTATGGATAGAGTTTCATCCATTTTGAAATTAGCTCTATTTTTATAGGTAGAATATTCAAAATTGCTTTTTTACGTGATTAACTTCATTGTAAATTTAAAAATAAAGAATCAGTTAAAAAATTCTTATTTAATCGAAAAATCAAACAATTCCTTAGGTTCAACATCTAAAGCATTGGCAATCTTTACAAGAGCTTTTACACTTGTATTAATTTCAGCTCTTTCTATTCTGCCTATTTGATTTTTAGGTATATCACAATCATTAGCTAAATCTTGCTGAGACATATTCTTCTTTTCACGTAATTGTCTAATGTGAATTCCAAGATTTGTAATAAAAGTTTCTTCTGAAATATCCATATTTCAAAAGTCATAAGATTTATTTTTTATAAGGACACAAATTTGTGTCCAAAAGTATTATATTTGAAGGATATAAAAAATAAGACAATGGCTACAGAAAAGCTTTCCAAAGAAACAGAAAACAGATTAATAGAATTTTTTACAAAGACAATTGATCCTAAAGAAATGGCAAAGACAATACGACAAGTAAATTATGTTCTTTCGTTATGCGCAATTAGAGGCTGCGAAACTGTAGAAACTGAATTCAACAATCTTGAAGATAATTTTTATTGGCTAAATAAGTTGGCGGAGGTTTTGGATCCTTATTTGGATGGTGAGTGAAGTTTTTTTTGTAATATGAGAATTGGATTGTTTAATTATCTGAGTTAAACTAAGAGATTGCTAGGTATTAACTATAAAAGAAAAGGTCATTAGATAATTTTAAAAATAAATAAAGATTGTTTTGAGTTCGTTTGCTAAGAGATGCCATGTTTGGAAAATCCACTTTTGCTCCACATACTTGACTTTGCCAAATTCCAAGCATAAATTTCTCGCTTGATGATAAATTATCTACAATTTCGGGATGTTTACATCCACTTATGCAATCCTTTTCGGAATCAATATACCAATAATCCGAAAAGTTTGAGCAAAGTGGGGTTTGAAAAGTGTGATGCCATAAATTCTCTAATGCACGAAGTTTACTAAATGCAATAAAATTTGTAGAAACTTTAGTTTTAATATCAATTAAGTATTTTTCATATTCTTTGAGACAATTTGTTAAATATAATTCATCTATAGAATCTTGTAGAATTTCTTTATGTTTAAAATTTATCTTTAAATTTTTATGAATAAGTTCATTTCTTCTATCTACAATTTTTTGAATTATATTTTCATTTGCGGGTTTTTCTATTGAAAGAAGATTATAAAATAGTTTTGATAATTCCCAATATTTTATTTTTTCCAGATAGTCATCAATTATACTTTCGGATAAATTAAAATCTTCGCTATTAACTAATGTCATTTTATCAATAATAATAGTTTTATCAGATATTTTTTCAGGTCGATATTTCAAATAATATTTAACAACTTCTTTTTTCATTGATTCATTATATGAAGCAAGCATTAAAAAAAGTCCATTTAGTACAACATTTGTTGTGTCTGTTTTTATTTCTTTTTTAATTTCATGAACCCTTGTTTCAGTAGCAAGTATTGGCATTAGTAAATGATCTTTTATGATAACTAGAGGTTTTTTCATATTAAGTTGATTATTGTGAGGTTAGAATTCAAAGTGCGCAAAACTCGTGTAAGTTATCAAAAGTATAAAAGTAAACTCAAAAGTATATCAAAAACAAAAAAGCTCCTGAGTTATCTCAGAAGCTTTTTTCAGTGCGGATAATAGGACTCGAACCTACACGCCTTGCGGCACCAGATCCTAAGTCTGGCATGTCTACCAATTTCACCATATCCGCGTAATTGTGGGTGCAAAGATAAGCATAACTTCGAATTTTCAAAGCATTTTTGAAAAAAAATATTAATTCTCTTTTTTGTATTTTTGAAATTCTATAAAAATCTTTTAAATGGAAAATATTAAGTCGTACGTTCAACAACATAAAGATCGCTTTATCAATGAGTTGATCGAATTATTAAAAATTCCGTCGGTAAGTGCCGACACTGCATATTCGCAAGATGTTATCGACACAGCAGAGGCTGTAAAAGAAAGTTTATCAAAAGCAGGCTGCGATTTTGTCGAAACTTGCGATACTCCGGGTTACCCAATTATCTACGGAGAGAAAATAATCGACCCAAATTTACCTACCGTTTTAGTTTACGGACATTATGATGTTCAGCCGCCAGATCCAATGGAATTATGGACATCGCCACCATTCGAACCTGTTATCAAAAAAACTGAGATCCATCCTGATGGAGCAATCTTCGCGCGTGGTGCCTGCGACGACAAAGGTCAAATGTACATGCACGTAAAAGCGTTAGAATATATGGTACAAAGCAATACTTTGCCTTGTAACGTAAAATTCATGATCGAAGGAGAAGAAGAGGTTGGTTCAGCAAGTTTAGCCTGGTTTGTAGAACGCAATCAGGAAAAACTGAAAAATGACGTTATTTTAATTTCAGATACCGGAATGATTTCAAACCAACAGCCGTCAATTACAACAGGTTTAAGAGGTTTGAGTTATGTTGAGGTTGAAGTTACAGGTCCGAATCGTGATTTGCATTCAGGCTTATACGGTGGAGCAGTGGCAAACCCTATTAACGTTCTGGCAAAAATGATCGCTTCATTGCATGATGAAGACAATCATATTACGATTCCGGGATTCTACGATAAAGTTGAGGAATTATCTGCTGAAGAAAGAGCTGAAATGGCAAAAGCACCTTTCAGTTTAGAAAAATATAAAAAAGCCTTAGACTTAAACGATGTTTATGGCGAAAAAGGATATGTAACCAACGAACGCAACTCTATCCGTCCAACGTTAGACGTAAACGGAATCTGGGGAGGTTATCAGGGTGAAGGAGCAAAAACGGTTATTGCAAGCAAAGCTTTTGCCAAAATCTCAATGCGTTTGGTTCCAAATCAGGATTGGCATGAAATCACAGAACTTTTCACTAAACATTTCACAAGCATTGCTCCGGCTGGAGTTACCGTAAAAGTGACGCCACACCACGGAGGTCAGGGTTATGTAACGCCAATTGACAGTATTGGATATCAGGCAGCAAACAAAGCATACACAGAAACGTTTGGAGTTCCTGCAATTCCAGTTCGTTCAGGAGGAAGTATTCCAATTGTGGCTTTGTTTGAAAAAGAACTAAAAAGCAAAACCATCTTAATGGGATTCGGTTTAGATTCTGATGCCATTCACTCACCAAACGAGCATTTTGGAATCTTCAATTACTTAAAAGGAATCGAAACTATTCCGTTGTTTTACAAGTATTTTGTGGAGTTAAGTAAGTAAGAATTTGCCACGAAGGCACTAAGACGCAAAGTTTTTTAAATTTCAGCTCTTTGTCAAAGTTCTAAACTTTGACAAAGATTACTTTCAAATATATAAATCCGTTCAGAAATGAGCGGATTTTTTTTGTCAAAATTTTCCGCTGCAAGCGGATACCTTAAAAAAACTTTGCGTCTTAGCGTCTTTGTGGCAAAAAAAAATTTGCACATTTAAAATTAATCTCTACATTTGTAGAGCAACATCTATAAATGTAGAGACAAAACCAAAAAACATGCGTCCAATATTTGTTTTATTATTTTGTGGAATTATGCTTTCCGGCTGTAAAAGCAAACCCATCAATCAGAAGATCGATCACAAAAAAGAAGGTGTTTGGATGGACGATTACACGCAGGATAATGTCAGGTACAAATCGTTTGAATATTACAAACACGATGAACCTGTAAAAAAGTGGAAATCCTACATTGGAGGAAAAATCTACAAAACGGAGAAATACAAAAACGGAATATGTACTGTCAAATATTATTATGAAAACGGAAAAGTGCAATCAACAGGAAAAACGAAAATGGAAAGTAATTCAAAAGAAACACATTGGTTTTACTTTGGAGATTGGAAATTTTATTCCGATAAAGGAAAATTAACCGAAATCAAAAAGTATAATAACGGAGAATTAATCTCGGAACAAAAAATAAAATAACCACTAAACGATTTAATTTATGAAAAAACTAATTGCTATCTTTTTTATTACAATGAATATTGGATTGATGCAGTCTCAAACCTATAAAGAATTTGTTGCAAAAGGGGATGATTCTTATAAAGCGAAAGATTATAAAGCATCTGTTGGCTATTATGACAAGGCATTTAAAATGGAACACAAATCAGCTACAGATTTATATAATGGTGCGTGCGCTGCAGCTTTAAACAATGATGATGAGAAAGCTTTTAAGTGGCTGGATTTAGCAATTGATAATGGTTATGAAGACATTGCCCACATAAAAATAGATAATGATTTAGAATCATTGCACAGTAAAAAAGAATGGACAAAAACAATAGATAAGCTTCAGAAACAAATGGATATTTTGAGCGCTAATTACGACAAGCCCCTTCAAAAGGAACTTTTGGATATTTATGCAGAGGATCAGGGAATTCGTGGTGATTATATGAAAATTTATAAAACACCTAACGCTGATAAAAAGAAAATCGACAGCATTGGTAAATTAATTGGCAAAAAAGACAGCATCAATCTGATCAGAGTAATGAAGATTTTAGATGAAAGAGGCTGGGTTGGAAAAGATGTTGTGGGATCGCAGGCCAATCAAACTTTATTTTATGTTATTCAGCATTCTGATTTAAAATACCAGCAAAAGTATTTACCAATGATGAGAGATGCTGTTAAAAAAGGGAATGCAAAAGCAGGTTCTTTGGCCTTACTTGAAGACAGAGTTGCCCTGAGAGAAGGTAAAAAACAAATTTACGGAAGTCAGGTTTCCAATCATCCAACTACTAAGATACCGTTTGTTTTTCCGCTTGAAGACCCTGATAATGTTGATAAAAGAAGAGCTTCTGTAGGATTAGGGACAATGTCAGATTATCTTAAATATTGGAATGCGACCTGGGATGTTGAAGCGTATAAAAAAGAACTTCCTGAAATTGAAAAACTATTAAATCAGAAAAAGAATAAAGAATAAAGAATAAAGAATAAAGAATAAAGAATAAAGAATAAAGAATAAAGAATAAAGAATAAAGAATAAAGAATAAAGAATAAAGAATAAAGAATAAAGAATAAAGAATAAAGAATATCCTTAAAAACTTAGAATCTCAGTATCTTAGAGCCTTAGTGTCTCAGAATCTTAGTAACTTAGAACCTTAGAGAAATGCAATTATCAAACTCAGAAGAGCAATTAATGGAACATCTTTGGAAGCTTGAAAAAGCTTTTATGAAAGATTTGCTTGAAGCGTATCCAGAGCCAAAGCCTGCGACTACAACCGTTGCAACGCTTTTAAAAAGAATGATCGACAAGAAATTTGTCGCTTACAATGAATTCGGAAATTCTCGTGAATATTATCCGTTGGTTAAAAAAACAGCTTATTTCTCCAAACACGTAAACGGATTAATTAGCAGTTTCTTTAATAACTCAGCCTCACAGTTTGCTTCTTTCTTTACCACCGAAACCGACTTATCCACTTCGGAATTAGAAGAGCTCAAAAAAATAATCGATTCAGAAATTAAAAAGAAGAAAAAATGATAACGTATCTTTTAAAATCCGGAGTACTGCTTTTAATATTCTTTGCAGTGTATAAATTGCTTTTAGAAAACGAAAAGATGTTTCGTTTTAATCGTGTTTATCTTCTTGGTAGTATGATTTTTGGTTTGATCATTCCGTTGCAATTGTTTTCGATCGAATCGATTTTTTTAAATAAAATTAAAGTCATTCAATTGGATGAAATTATGATTGTAACGAATAGGGCGATTTTGGATAAGGTAAATTATAACGAAATTATAATGAACTTTCTAAGCATAAGTTATGCTGTTATTGCAGGTATTTTGATTTTTCGTTTTGTGCGAAATGTGTATTCTTTTTATAACCAAATAAAAAAATGCAAAGTGGAGATCATTGATGGACAGAAAATGGTTTTGACTAAAGAAAGTATTTTGCCACATTCTTTTTGGAATGCCGTTTTTGTCAATTACGAAGATTTTAAAAATGGTAAAATTCCATCAGAACTAATTGCGCATGAAAAAGCACATTTAGAGCAAAAACATACTTTAGACATTCTTTTTGTTGAGGTTTTGCAGATTTTATTTTGGTTTAATCCAATTTTTATTCAATACAAAAAGGCAATAAAGCTCAATCACGAATTTTTGGCTGATGAAGCGGTCAATAAACAATTTGGAGAGGTTCGAAATTATCAAAACCTTTTACTTGGTTTTGCCTCTCAAAAGCATACAATTTCTTTGGCAAGTAATATTAATTATTTAATAACTAAAAAACGTTTACTGATGATGACAAAAAAAGAATCTCCATCAAAAATATTTTTAAAAATCAGTTCTGTAACTGCTGTATATATTGTATCCTTATTTGCCTTTAATACAGGCGCTTTGGCACAATCAGGCAATAATCTAATAAATCAAAATGATAAAATTAATTATGTTTCGGCAAATGTAAAAGAGCCTCAATTTCCGGGCGGTATAGAAAAGTTTTATATGTTTATGGGGCAGAATTTTAAAATTCCGCAAGAATTTTCAAAACAAAAGATTGATGGGAAATTGGCTCTGGAATTTATGGTTGAAAAAGACGGGAGTTTGTCTGAGTTTAAAGTGGTGAAAGATTTGGGATATGGTTCAGCAGATGAAGCAATCAGGGTTTTAAAACTTTCTCCAAAATGGATTCCCGCTTCTGAAAATGGAAAACCGGTACGTGTTATGTACAGTCTGCCAATTACGATTCAGGCTGAAAAATAAAGAAAAGTAGGTACAAAGTTGCAAAGGTACAAAGGGGCAAAGGTTTACTGGGAATAAACCTTTGTCCCTTGCTCGCTTTGAATCTTTGTGCTTTGAAAAAAAATCATACAAGCTGATGATAAGGTTTAAAGGAACATAGGAGCAAAGGGGCAAAGGTTTAAGTTGGAGTAAATAATCTTCAATGGAACCTTTGTTCCTTTGTCGCTTTGGGCCTTTGTACCCTCGGAAAAAGGTTTACTGGGGATAAACCTTTGTCCCTTTGTAGCTCTGAACCTTTGTCCCTTCAAAAAAAAAAATCCGCTTCTGGAACTTGAAGCGGATAAAATTAAAAACTAAAAAAAAATTCTCAAAAAAAAGTAATCAGAACTAAAATAGGTCCGGATTATATCCAAAGTAAGGCATGGTTTGTTCGTTAAAAACGACACCATACTCTTCTAATTCTTTTAAAATAGGCAGATACACTTCTTTTTTAATAGGAAGCTGTACACCGGGAGTTGTGATTTTTCCATTCAAAATCAATAAGGTCGCCATAGCAACCGGAAGCCCTACTGTTTTTGCCATTGCTGTATACGTTTGATCGTCTCCTATACAAACCATTTTTGAATCGATTTGCGATTTCTCACCATACAATTCATAACCGAATTTATGGTACATCACAATCATATCTTTATCGTCTGGCGCTAAAGTCCAGCTGTCAGATAATATTTTTTCTAATATTTGAGCAGGAGTAGCATTTGGTAAATTCACTTTTTTGTCAGGATTAAATAAATCCAGTTCCAAAAGTTTATCCCACATAATATCGTCCTGATCAATTTTTAAGATCAATCGCGTTTTAATTTCAACAGAATCGGTTGGATGATAAGGTAAGAATGAGTTTGTAAATTGACGGTAACTCATATTTTCAGAATCTTCCATAATGTAGCTGTCATCTGTCATTCCGAGTTGCACAAACATATTCCATGCTTTCGAAAAACCAACTCTTCTGATCGTTCCGCGATACAAAGTCAGAATATCATCTAAACCATAAATAGAACGATATTTAAGCGAATCACGGTTGGAATAGGCCTCAAATTTATCGTAACCCTCTACTTCAAGAAACTCAGTTCTGCGAAATAAAGTTCCGTACGGAATGTATTTATAAGTACCTTCCTGAATAAATTTTGCTGCGCCACCCTGACCCGCCAATACTACATTTCTTGGTGCCCAGGTAAATTTGTAATTCCACAAATTATTATCTGATTCAGGAGCAACCAAGCCGCCACAAAACGATTCAAAAAGCAGCATATTACCACCTTTCGATCTAATTTCGTCAATAACCTTCATGGCACTCATATGATCAATTCCGGGATCAAGACCAATTTCATTCATAAAAATCAAATTGTTCTTTTTGGCTTCCTCATCAAGTGCCTGCATAGCATCGCTTATATAAGAAGCTGTGACAAGATGTTTTTTGAATTGAAGGCAATCTTTTGCAATTTCTATATGTAAATGAGCCGGTAACATCGAAATCACGATAGACGCTTTTTCTATCGCAGCTTTTCTTTCATCGGCATCAAATATGTTTAAAGCAATAGGAGTAGCATTGGGATGTTTTTCTGTCTTTTTTTCGGCCAGGGCCAAAGAAAGGTCAGCTACAATAAGATGTAGATTTTCACTTTCTGACTTTGATAGTAAATAACGTATCAAGGATGATGCTGATCTTCCAGCTCCGATAATTAAAATTCTTCTCATGTTTTAAATATGTAACACAAATATATTAATTTGTTACAAATATAACAATTGAATTGATTTAAAAAAATGAAATGTATTTTATTTCAGATAAAACTTTAAAGAATTCCTTTTCTCAAAAAAAGATTGTAGAAAGTAAAAAGCTTTTTGAATACTTTGAAGTATTTTTGCTTTAAAATTAAAAGTATTAGAAGATTATGAAAAGAAGAATTATACTGACTGGTGCATTTATAGGTATGCTGGCTATTATTTTAGGGGCTTTTGGAGCACATCTTCTCAAAAAATACTTATCAGTAGAGCAGTTGGTTACTTTTGAAACCGGAGTTCGTTATCAGATGTATCATGCTTTCTTTTTGCTTTTTCTTTCAACCCGAAAAGAGTTTACTCCAAAAGCATTAAAAACAATCTATAATTTAACAATTGCAGGGGTAATTTTATTTAGTGGTTCTATCTATTTATTAGCTACAAAAAACCTTACATTATTCGATTCTAAAATTATCGTATTCGCAACACCTTTGGGTGGATTTTTATTAATTCTCGCTTGGTTGGCATTATTTGTTAATATTTTTAAGCAAAAATCATAAAATACAGAATAAAAAATTCTATCTAAGAATTAATCTTTAATTTTGTCTCATAAATAACATAAAACTTTACTTCTGTGAATTTTTATTCTTTTTTGTTGGTATCAATAAAAAATATAACAATTCAATATCATAAATATAAGTGATTAAAAATCAGGAGTAAAAAATGTTTTCAGTTAAAAAATAAATATACACAACTACAAATTTATGGACACTAACACACTTTTCTCGCAATCGATTTCGTTAAAGGAATTAGGAATTGAAAATGCAAAAGTTCACTATCAATTATCTGCAGATGAACTGCATGCTATTACAGTGCAATCAGGACAAGGTGTCGAAAACTCTACAGGAGCATTGGCGATCAATACAGGCGAGTTTACAGGACGTTCTCCACAAGATCGTTTTATCGTAAAAGATAGTATTACTGAAGATAAGGTTTGGTGGGGAAATGTAAATATTCCGTTTTCATCAGAAGCTTTCGAAAAATTATATAATAAAGTAACACAGTTTTTATCTAATAAAGAAGTATTTGTACGTGACTCATACGTTTGTGCAGATGCTAATTATAGATTAAATGTTCGTGTAGTAACAGAAACGGCTTGGTCTAATTTGTTCTGTTACAATATGTTTTTAAGACCAGAAGAGTCTGAGTTAGCTAACTTTACTCCAGAATGGACAGTAATTTGTGCACCAAGTTTTATGGCAGATCCTGCTGTAGACGGAACACGTCAGTCTAATTTTGCTATTTTAGATTTTACTAAAAAAGTAGCGCTTATTGGAGGAACAGGATATACAGGAGAAATGAAAAAAGGTATTTTCTCTGCTTTGAATTTCATTTTACCAGTTTTCGAAAATACATTACCAATGCACTGTAGTGCTAATGTTGGTGAAGCTGGAGATACTGCTATTTTCTTCGGATTATCAGGAACAGGAAAAACTACTTTATCTGCAGATCCTGCACGTAAATTAATTGGTGACGACGAGCACGGATGGACTGCTGAAAATACAGTATTTAATTTTGAAGGTGGTTGTTATGCTAAAGTAATCAACTTATCTGAAGAGAATGAACCGGACATTTTTAGAGCGATCAAAAAAGGAGCACTTTTAGAAAATGTGGTTTTCAAAGCAGGAACAAACGAAGTAGATTATGATGATGTTTCTATCACTCAAAATACACGTGTAAGTTACCCAATAACACATATTGATAATATTCAGCCAGGTTCTATTGGTCAGAATCCAAAAAATATATTTTTCTTAACGGCAGATTCTTTCGGAATTTTGCCTCCAATCTCAAAATTGACGCCAGGTCAGGCTGCTTACCACTTTATTTCAGGATATACTGCAAAAGTTGCGGGAACTGAAGCGGGTGTAACAGAACCACAACCTAACTTCTCAGCTTGTTTTGGAGCGCCATTTATGCCTTTGCACCCAACACGTTATGCAGAAATGCTAACTAAAAAAATGAAAGATGCAGGCGTAAAAGTTTGGTTAATCAACACAGGTTGGACAGGTGGACCTTACGGAACAGGAAGTCGTATGAAATTAAAATATACTCGTGCCATGATTACTGCTGCATTAAACGGAGAACTGGATAACGTAGAATTTAAAAATCATGCCGTATTTGGAATTGCAAAACCACAATCTTGCCCTAATGTTCCAGAAGAAATTTTGAATCCGAGAAACACTTGGGAAGACAAAGATTTATACGATAAAAAAGCGTTAGAATTAGCTGCGAAATTCAAAGCTAATTTTGCCAAATTTGAAGAATTTGCAAACGAAGAAATCTTGGCCGGAGCGCCAAAAACGGAATAAGGAAAATTACTAATTCAAACTAAAAAAAGCTGTTCGTTATGAACAGCTTTTTTGTTTGGTATTCAACCGCAGTAAAAAAAAATAAATAAAACACTGAAACCTGCGGCTGAAAACCTAAAATATTATTTTTTAGCGGCATCAATACGTTGCTGCATCAAATCCCAGGTGTAATAATGAAACGTCATTCCGTTGCTCATGGCTACAAAAAGACCATTTTTATACTTTCCTCCTAAATTAATACTGGTGACATCAGCACCATCGCATTCAATTGTTGAAGTTGGAATTTCTGCCAATAAAGGATAATTATTCGGGTCGCCTTTTGCGCCTTCTCTTGGATAAACCATAAAGGTATTGGCTTGTTGGTTTGATACTAAAATATATCCGGTAGAATCTGTTTTTTTGTAAATCGCGATTCCTTCATTATCGGCTTTGAAACCCGTTTTTCCGAAAAGAGCCATTTCTTTATTGTCATTTAAAGCAGGATCAGCTTTGTATTTTCTGATTCCGAATTGCTCGTCGCAATATAAAATCGTTCCTAATTCATTGTCAACCGCAATAGCTTCGATTTCTTTCTTTCCGCTGTAAGCGCCAAATTTGCGTACTACTTTTGCGGTTGCAAATTTCCCGTTTCCGGAAAGTTCATATTGCCATAAATAACTTCCTGATGGCCCTGACTTTCTTCCTACAACAGCAAAAATTTTGTTGTCACTTGGTCGTGTGTACACGGCAACTCCCATTGGATCACGTAATTCTTCGCCTTCAAAAACGGGAATTCCTCCGTTATCAATGGCTTTTAAATCGGGTAAACTGAAGATTCTGATTTTGTTGCTTTCGCGTTCTGTTGTAACGGCAACGTCAACTTTTTTTCCATCGATGATTAATCCGTAAGCGATATCAACATTGTTCGGGCGTTTTAAAACTTCTGATTTACCGACAATTTTTCCATTTAAATCAAAAGCATACAAACCACCGTCAGTGTCTTTATCGGTTCCAACAATAATGCTTTTTGTAGAATCGGTTGGATGAATCCAGATAGAAGGATCATCAGTATCGTGAGGCAAAGCTTCAGTAACGGTTGTTGGTTTAACTGCGTTTGCAGCAACGGGCGCTAATTTATCATCTTTACAGGAAATGAATAAAACACTTAAAAGTAAAAAAGCGATTATAGAATTATTTTTCATTCTGATTTTTATTTAATAAAATTAGACAGAACCCCAAAGTCCTGTCTAATTTAAGAATTTTAAAATTGGTTATTACAAGTCAAATTTCAATCCCAAATTGTAACGGGCCTGATAGTATTCAGCTTGTTTGGTGTGCGCTTCAACTCCTTGGTAGTAACGCAACGGTTGGTTTGTTAAGTTGTTGGCTTCAGCAAAAACGCGAAGTTGTTTTGTAATTTTGAAAGAAGCATTGGCGTCTAAGAAAAACTGCTTGTCATAATAACTGTCTTTGTAAGACTCAGAACCCAATTCATCTAAATAATCTGATGTGAAATTGGTTGAAACTCTGGCTGAAAAACGTTTGTTTTCCCAGGACAATGAACCATTAAACATATGTGGTGTTGTTCCCGGAAGGCTAATGTCATTTCTTTCATTTCCATCTTCGTCAGCAATTCCTTTTGCTTTTGATTTTGTGTACGTGTAGTTCAGATAGATTCCAAATCCTTTTAAGAATTTACCTGGCAAGAAATCTAACTGACGTTGAAAAGCCACTTCAAATCCGTAAACGTCAACTTTATCCCCGTTTCTTGATTGTACAAATGACCAGTTTTCTCCAACCGGAATTGGGTTGATCTGATTTGGAAAATCATTAGCAAATTTTACGCTGTCGTATTGATTATCGCTGTAATTGTAAATGAAATCATTTAATCTTTTGTAGAAAACACCACCAGAAATCAAACCAACTGATTTGAAATAATTCTCAGCCATGAAATCATAGTTATAAGAATACGTTGCATCCAAATCTGGATTTCCAGCTGTAATTTCTTTATCTGCAGCAATATTGTTTACATAAGGAGCTAGTGCATAATAGTTTGGACGAGCCAAAGCTGTTGTTGCAGCCGCTCTTAAAACCAAATCTTTCGTTGCATTATATTGAAATGAAATGCTTGGTAATAAATTAGTGTAAGAGTTTGTAGTGTTGATTTCACTTTCTAATTCCTCTTCATCCAAAACTCTGTTTCCTGTATAATCGATATGAGTATTCTCTAAACGGAAACCTAAAACCATGGAAAGTTTGTCGTTAAAATCCTGATCCCATCTTACGTAAGCCGCATAGATATTTTCTTTAGCATTGTAATTAACTGCTAAATATTCTGCCGGATCTGCTTCTTTGTCAAATAACGCTGAATTGTTCAAATCTAAACTTCCTAAGAAATTGGCAGATGCAAAAGTTCCTGGTACATATTTGCTTCCTGAATTGAATCCTTTTCCGTCATAATAACTTGTTGGGACTTCAGATAATAATCCCATTCCGTCATTGATTGGCTCATAAGAATAGAACATATTATTTCTTTCTTTTTCTTTCAAACGCAATCTAAGCCCCGTTCTAAGTCTTCCTTTTTCCGAAGGAATAACGGTGAAAGGGAAACGAATGTTGATTTTTGCACCAAATTCACTTTCGCTTGTCTCATCTGTATTTTCTGTAACCGAATCAAATTCGAATTCATCTGTAGATTCACCAACCGTTGTCATTAAAGGAAATCTAGGATCAGATAAATTTTCCATCATTTCCAAACCTGTCTGACGGTATTCGATATAACGCTCTTGCGGACGATATTCTCTCGCTTTTGCATAATTCGCAGACCAGTCTAAATCTAATTTAGAGTTGATCAAATGTTCTCCACGAATTGAGTAATTCTGAACACGCTGATCTTCTAATCTTCTGTTTTTGTTTCTGTCGTTGTCAACCCCACCTTTTGTCTGGCGTTTTACACGACCTTCAAAACCAATAATTTCTTCTCCATTGTAAAGAGGTTCAATATCATCATAAGTAGTTCTGAAACGGTTTTCTCTATCATCTCTCCAGTTATAAATGGCATTGGCAAAAATGGTATTGTTTTCGTCAAATTTATAATCTAAAGCAACAGAACCACTTCGGCGAATACGTTGAACATCATATTTTCTAACTTCAGAAGCCTGTAAATATTCATTTCCGAAATCATCTTTTACCCATTCGTTTTCAATATTATCAGATCCGTAATCTACATTATTATACGATCCGCTGAAAACTGCTCCTAATTTATTGTCGAAAAAACGATTTCCATAAACCAATCCGGCTGTATAAGAAGCATGCTCGCGAATTGGCAAATAACCTCCCGCTAGTGTTGCAGAAATTCTTTCGCCGTTTGGAGTTGCTCTTGTAATTAAATTTACAGAACCTCCAATGGCATCAGCATCCATGTCTGATGTTAAGGTTTTGTTTACTTCGATAGTCGAAATCATATCAGACGGAATTAAGTCCATTTGTACGTTTCTGTTGTCTCCTTCTGCAGATGGAATTCGGTCACCATTTAAAGTTACCGAGTTCAATGACGGAGCCAAACCTCTAATAATAATATTACGAGCCTCTCCCTGGTCATTTTGCATGGTAATACCTGGAACACGTTTTAAAGCATCTCCAACGTTGGCATCAGGAAAACGACCCATTTGGTCAGATGAAATTACGTTTCCGATGTTTTTATTATTTTTTTGTTGATTCAGCGCTTTGGCCTGACCTTTTAAAATGTCTCCAACCACCACTTCATTTAACTCAGTTCCCGAAGTTTTAAGTGCAAAATCAAGAACATTATTTTTGCCTGCTTCTACTTTGATTTCCTGAGTTGTTGTCGTATATCCAATATATTTTACTTGTATTTGATAAGTTCCTTCATTAATATTAAGCAATTCAAAACGACCATTATAGTCCGAAACGGTGTATTTGTTTTCACCCACAATTTGAATCATTGCTCCTGGTAAAGGAAGCTTGTCGTCTGCATCTAATGCTTTTCCTGAGATAATTGCTTTTTGAGCATACCCGGAAAAGGTTAATAATGCAAACATTAGTAATAAATAAATTTTTTTCATTAGTTTTTTAGTTTGATTTTGGTTGCGAAACTAGAACCTTAGTATTACTAAAAGCCTTTAAAAAAATTAACATACTGTTATGATTCTTGCGAAAAAGAGAAAGTTATTAATGTTTAAATAACATTTATTTAGAACAAATTTTTTATTGTCAAGTAAAAACAAATCAACTATTTACCTCAGAATTAATTTTTTGGCGTTAAATTTGCCTTATCAATCAATCAAAAATCATCAATCATGTTAAAACAATTTTTTATCCTTTGTTCTGGAGCCGACCGAGATCTACTCGAAGGCTGTTCAGAAGGTGAACAAACCAAATATGTTGGTATTGGGGCCACCGTTTTTTTTACTGCAGTTATGGCTTTTCTGGCCAGTGCTTATGCGCTTTTTACTGTTTTTGATTCTATTTATCCTGCCCTTATTTTTGGATTTGTCTGGAGTTTATTGATCTTCAATTTAGACCGATTTATTGTTTCGACTATCAAAAAGAGAGATCGATTTATGGATGAATTTCTGCAAGCGACTCCCCGTATTGCGCTGGCGATTATTATTGCCATCGTAATTTCAAAACCATTAGAAATTAAAATTTTCGAAAAAGAAATCAATACTGTTTTATTGAAGGAAAAAAACGAAATGGAATTGGCCAATAAAAAACAAATTGGAACCTATTTCAAATCGGATTTAGATAAAAATAAAGCTGAGATTGTAGCTTTAAAGGCAGATATACTAAAGAAAGAAAAAGAAGTAAACGCTTTATATTCAACTTACATTACAGAAGCAGAAGGAACTTCCGGAACTAAAAAGTTAGGGAAGGGTCCTGTCTATAAAGAGAAACGCGAGAAACACGATGCCATCTTAAAAGAATTCGAAACCTTAAAAACAACTAACGAAGCAAAAATTGCCGAGAAAGAAAAAGCAGGCAAACAATTGCAAGCCGATTTAGATAAAAAAGTTTCACAAACACAACCGATTATTGAAGGTTTTGATGGTTTAATGGCCAGGATTAACGCTTTGAATAAATTACCATGGCTGCCTTCTTTCTTTATAATGTTATTGTTTTTGGCGATCGAAACCTCTCCAATTATTGCCAAATTGTTAGCGCCAAAAGGCGAATTCGACTTTAAACAGGAAGAAGCGGAAACAGCGATGAAAGCGACATTGGAACAAAACAAATACCAACGCGAATTACTTAAGAAAACGAGTGCTCAAATGCACGACAGGGTTTATGCTGATATTGCTGAGGATAAAAGTTTATACGATCTGCAACGTAAAAATGCAAAAGAATTATTAGAATTACAGTCGAATAGTTTTGTAGAAAAACAGAAAGCTACTCTCTAAGTCATAAAGTTTGAAAGTCGAAAGTCTTAAAGTCTGAAAAACTAAAAAGCCAGAAATTTCTATTTCTGGCTTTCTTTTTTATATAAAGTGAATGACTTTTAAACTTTCGACTTTATGACTTTCGACTAAATTACATATAACTTAAAATCTCTTTTTTATAAGCATCATATTCACCTTGCATGATCAATCCGTTATCAAGAAGTTTTTTATAATTCTGTAATTTATCAAAAAGTTCTTCTTTGGATAATTCACTTAATTTACGTTCTCCTGTTGAAGTTGGAGTAGGTTGAATTGGTTCATATGTTTCATAAGATGGAGAAGGGGTAACAGCTGGCATAATTTCAGCATAATTCGTTACTTCTTCAGTTTCTACTTCTTCAATTGCTTCTTCTACCTCTTCATATTCGTATTCTGGTTCAATAACTTCCTGAATTGGTGTTGCAGTGACAACTGGGTTTTTCAAGATATCCAATTGCTCTTTAGCATACGTATAAATTTTTCTTGCCTGAATTTTAGGAATATAATCTATTGAAACCTGAATGTCTGTTTTTGTAGAAAAAGAGAACTCTGATCCTAATATATTTTCTTTTACAAAAGTCCCCACGATTTCATCCCAGGTATAATCCGTAAAGTCCATTGAAAGACCTAAGTTTTTAGGTTTACAGATAATAATTCTTTTGTTTGTTAATACAATACTATCTGGAAAAACAGTAATTGCAGGTTTTTTTTGAACCGCGATATATCCAACTTCCTCACCCTTCATCAATAAATCATTGAGTTTTGAAGTGATTTTTTCAATCGCTTTTGGATCTTGTTCTTCGTTTAGAAATTTTTTAAATTGTTCTTTCATGTTTGATAAATTGCTAAGTAACTGAGTTGCTAAGTTTTTGACTGATGCTGCAAATGTAATGCCTAATTTTCTAATTGCTCCGCCTGTTCGGTAAAAAATTACCTCGGGTCGATAATTTCGTTCTGAATTTTCTTTGTCAAACTTTTGAAAACCAATTCATACGAATGATCGATAAGTTCTTTTATAAAAGCGGTCGATAAACTGCCGTTCAGCGCAATAGTATTCCAGTGTACTTTGCTCATATGAAAGCCTGGTTTTATTTCATCATATTCGGCTCGTAGTTCCTGTGCGCGTTCCGGATCGCATTTTAAATTGACTGAAGGCTCATTCTTTTCCCATTGTGATAAGGAAGATAAAGCAAACATTTTTCCGCCCACTTTAAAAACCAAAGTGTCTTCATCAAAAGGGAAATGTTCGCTGACACCTTTTTTAGAAAGACAATATTCGTAATACGTTTCTAGATTCATAATTCCTTATTATTTACCAATTTCGCCTAAATGCGTGTATTTAAAACCACTTTCATATTTTAAACCGTATCCAAAAAATCGATCCATTGCTGAATGTGAAAATAAAATAATTCCTGTAAGTTGTAATATTTCAACTTTAAAATAACAGCCTAAAATATACAACAAAACTGCAATTCCCCGATGATGAAATATATTATATAAAAAAGCACCACTTTTATTTCCAAAGAGATAACCAAGCATCGAAAAATCGGGTGCTAAAATTAAGACTAAAAACCACCACCATTGATAATTTAAAAGACTAAACAAATAGATTCCAAATATAAATAAACCTAATTCTTCAAGTTTTATTATTGTTTTCATAATTTCTTCTCCATCATTTTTTCAGGATGCTCTAAAGTTTTAAAACCGAATTTCTCATATAAAAAATGGGCATCTGTTGTGGCCAATCTCCAAATTTGAATGTTTTTTAAAATGGGTTCGTTCATCATGTTTTCAATTAAAATAGAGGAGTAGCCTTTGCCGCGATGTTCCTCAGTAATAAAAACATCCATTACATATCCAAAAACCACATAATCTGTAATGACACGTGCGAAACCAATTTGTTTATCATCGAGATAGATTCCAAAACAAACCGAAGCATCAATAGTAGTTTGAACTTCATCAATAGTTCGGCCGGCTGCCCAATAAATATCTTTTAGAAAGTTTTGTATGAACTGAACATCAAGTTTGTTTTTATCAGTAGAAACGGTAATTTGATTCATTTTTTTTGAATAGGTTCTGAGGTACTAAGGTTCTTAGATACTAAGGAAACTAAGCTTCTTAGTATCTAAGAACCTTAGCAACTTATTTTACTACATTTTAATTTTGTCGTCAATTTTTTCAACGGGTTTTGCAATAAAGCCGGGTGCATCAAATCGGTAGCCAAAATACAACAATCCGAAAATTTTGTCATTACTGATAACAGTAGATTTATCCTGATTATAAGAACTGACACTGAAATTTAAACTGGCGCCAAAAAGTATACGGTCTGAATTATATCCCATTTTTAAGCCACCATCAAGGTTTCTCGTGAAATAAGTGTCTTTCTCAATAGTTTCAACTCCCGAATCTATGCTTTTGTCCTTCATGAATTTTACGCCTAAAGAAGGTGATAAATGGGAAGCCACATAAAATCTTTTGTTTATAATGAAATTATAATAATATCCTGCGGCAAGACGAAGATCAAATTCTTTTTGTTTACCGTCAATATCGTCTGATTTTGACCGAATGGTATTGTAACTATAAATTAAAGACGGAACGAAACTTCCGGCACTTTTTTTCTGCCATTCTGTAAATGTGGTAATACTTTTAAGAGAGAATTTAGGATTGAAAATATAAGAGGTCGACATTCCTAATTGCAAGGTTTTAAAATCAGGAAATTGAAGATAAGGATCTTTTCCTTCCACCCAATCCGGTGCAAAATCTTTCATATTAGCTACATAATAGCCTTTTGTTTTGCTGTAATTTACCGTTTGAAGCCAGCGTCCTAAAAAGAAACGGAAATTATAATCAGAGAAAGTAGATTTTCCTTTTAAATCTTCGTCTTTATTTCCGCCAAAAAACTTTGGGTAAAAACCATAACTAAAACCTATAAATTTATAATCGACACTTAGGAATAGTTTGTAGCTATTATTGGTTTCTAAGTCAAGATTTGCTCCCTTTTTATTATTGAGCAAATAGTTGTCACTTTGAGTGCTCAAATTGGTCCTGATCATTATTTTATCAGGATAATAGATGAAATTAGCGGTGTCCTGAGATTTCTCATTTTGGCTATAAAGTGAGGAGAAATTCAGGAAAAAAGTCACCAGAAAAACACATATAAGTGTATACTTATTGTTCTGATTTGTGCTTTGTTTTGTAGCTGTTTTCAATTCAAAAATAGTTACTTAATTAGTACTAATATAAAACTACTAATTAATAATCAATAATTTACTATAGAATATAAAATTGGTTTACTCGGACTTGCATCATTTTCAAAAGAAGCAATTTGCAAATTTAGAACGTAGTTTCCATCTGGAATTTCATCAGAAACAAAAATCATTTCAGTAATCGTTGCTTCAAAGCGTGCGTCGGCATTTAACTGATGTGTGTCTTTTACATTCCAAAACGCTTTGTGAGCCAATAATTTTCCTTCGTCATGTTCTTTGTCTACGCTTGGTAAATCAATCAATAAATGCTGAATTTCGCTTTCGCGGATGAAAGTCGCTGCGTCTTCGGATAAATAAGGCGGATTTGTATTGGAGTATTTTCTAGATTTCTTATCTTTTTGATTTGGAAGAGTTCTGATAATAATGGCTTCCGTTTTTTCAGTAAGTAAAGTTGAAGCATTTGTCACATTGAGCGAAGTCGAAATGTGATCTTTTGTAATAACTAAATCCTCACCAATCTTTTCAGGTTCAACTGTGATTAATTTGGCAAAAAAGAAGAATTGTTTTAAAGCCTGATTGACGCTGTAAAAATCATTCGTAATATGCCCCAGACATTCCGTATGCGTTCCATGCCCATGCGGGTTGAAAAATATATTATTAAAATTCGTCGAAGATTTTCCTTCAGAAACTTTCCCAATCCAATCACCAAAAACAACAGGTTCAATAACTGGTTTTTCGATATACCAGGCAATCGGGTTTTCTTCTGTATTGGTTAACGAAATGGAGATATCAATGGGTTTTGATAAGTCGATTTCGAAGTTGTTGATTTTTGCTAACACAAATAAGGTTTTTATGCCGCAAAGGCTCGAGGTCACAAAGTTTATTCTTTCTGCCTTTGTGTCTTTGTGGCGAATTTAGTCTTCCAAATTTAAATAAAATAAATCTGAAGCAATTCCATCTGTTAAGAATTTTCCTTTTGCAGTTGGTTTTAAAATATTATTCTCAATTGAAAGTAAATCATCGTTTAGGAATTTCTGACTTTGTTTTTGCAGATAGTTCAAATATTCCAAACCAAACTCTTTTTCAATTCGTTCTAAGGAAACGCCCCAAATCGTTCGTAATCCCGTCATAATATATTCGTTATAACGATCGGACTTTGATAGGACTTCGGTTTCAATCGGTAAAATATTATCCTGAATTGATTTTAAGTAAAGTGAATTATTGGCAATATTCCAGCCTCTTTTTTCGCCATCATAACTATGCGCCGAAGGTCCGATTCCGATATATTTTTTACCCAGCCAATACGCCGAATTGTTTCTGGAAAAATAATTCTCTTTTCCAAAATTGGACAATTCGTAATGAATAAAGCCATTTTTTTGAAGGGTGTCGACCAAAATCATAAAATGATTTGAAGCTACTTCATCTTGTGGTTCAGCAATTTTTCCGGTGTCAATTAGTTTTCTCAAAGCTGTTTTGGGTTCAACGGTCAAGGCATAACTCGAAATATGCGGAACACCAAAACTCAAAGCGGTCTCAATATTTTGTTTCCACATTTCATCAGTTAATCCTGGAATCCCGTAAATTAAATCCAGCGAGATATTGTCAAAATATTTAGTCGCTTCTTCTAAACATTTTTTGGCTTCCGCCGAATTATGAGCGCGATTCATCATTTTCAGATCTTCTTCATAAAAAGACTGAATACCAATGCTCAAACGGTTTATTGGACTTTTTGACAATTCTAAAATTCGTTCTGAAGACAAATCATCCGGATTGGCTTCCAATGTAATTTCGGGATTTTCTGAGACTTTATAATTTTTATAGACTTCTGAGATTAGAAAGTTTATTTCTTCATTTGATAATATTGAAGGAGTTCCACCGCCAAAATAAATGGTTTCAATTTGATTGTCACTTCGAGCGGAGTCGAGAAGTTCAAATTCATTTTTACGCATGCCTATTTCTTTGGCCAAAGCCAAAACCATTTCATCTTTCTTTTTCATCGAAGTCGAAAAATGAAAGTCGCAATAGTGGCAAGCCTGCTTGCAAAAAGGGATATGGATGTAGATACCGCTCATTAATTAGATAATTAGATAATGTGACAATTAGATAATGATGTAAATGGTCAATATAATGGGAAAATTAGAAATTTGATAAAGAGATAATGTAATATTCTCAATCCAAGAATTATCTAATTTTCTAATTGACACATTGTCTAATTGACACATTTTCTCATTTACGGATTTTGTCTTCATTTTGTTTCACAAAAGCATCCCAACCCGAGTAACTTTTCCCGGCAACGATTTTTCCTGAATTAAAGAAATGACAAACTGCCGCTGCCAAACCATCAGTTGAATCGAGGTTTTTAGGCAATTCTTTCAAGCCTAAAAGTTGTTGCAGCATTTTGGCTACTTGTTCTTTACTGGCGTTTCCGTTTCCGGTAATCGCCATTTTTATCTTTTTTGGTTCGTACTCTGTAATCGGAATATCTCTGGAAAGTCCGGCGGCCATAGCAACACCCTGTGCGCGTCCAAGCTTTAACATCGACTGAACATTCTTTCCGAAGAAAGGTGCTTCAATCGCAATTTCGTCAGGATGATGCGTTTCGATTAATTCGATGGTACGCTCAAAAATGATTTTTAGTTTTTGGTAATGATTATCATATTTGGACAATTGCAGTTCGTTCAACTGCAAAAACTCCATTTTTTTGTTGATGACTTTAATCAGTCCAAAACCCATGATTGTGGTTCCGGGGTCGATTCCTAATATGATGCGTTCTTTTGTCAAGGAGTTTTTTGTTTCAAGTTTCAGGTTTCAAGTTTCAGCTCTAGAAAATTGACTCATTTTCTAATTTTCTAATTGGCACATTCTCATTGCCACATTTTCAAATTGATTACTTTTGCGGCATGATTTCAATTCCTCACAAAGCTAAGCAATTCCTAGTTCTTCTGATCAAACTTTTGATTGTAGGCGGTGCATTTTATTTTATTTACAATCAGCTCGCAAACAACGATAAACTCGATTGGCAGAAGTTCCTTATTTTATTTCGTAAAAATCAATCGGTTTTAGGAATTGGGTTTATATTGCTTTTGAGTGTTTTGAATCGGTATTTTGAGATTTTAAAATGGCAGAACCTGGCAAAAGTTATTCACGAAATTTCTTTAGGAGAAGCCACAAAACAAGTTTTAGCTGCTTTAACTGCTGGAATTTTTACGCCAAATGGAGTAGGAGAGTACGCCGGAAAAGCGTTGTATTATCCAAAATCAGAGGCTAAAAATGTCGTATTTCTGAATTTAATCTGCAACGGAATCCAAATGATCTTGACAGTGATTTTTGGAACAATCGGTTTACTTTTTCTAGGATACTGGAAATGGGTTCTAACAATTATCGCAGTATCTTTCATCTTGCTTCTTGCCTCTTTCTTCTTAAAAAGTATAAAAATCAAAGGCTACTCAATTGAAAAGCTAATTCAGAAAATCAATGAAATTCCAAAACCAATTCATCGTAGAAATATTCTTTTAGGAGTTTTGCGTTATTTGGTTTTCTCCCATCAATATTACTTTTTGTTTTTGGCTTTTGATGTCGATTTGCCTTATTGGACTTTGATTTCAACGATTGCGGTTGTTTACTTTTTGGCTTCGTCGTTACCCACTTTTCAGTTTTTAGATTTTGCTGTAAAAGGAAGTGTTGCGGTTTATTTCTTCGGAGTTTTACATGTAAACGAATGGATTGTGGTTTTCGTGACTACTTTAATGTGGTTTTTAAACGTGGTTTTACCAGTGGTTTGGGGAAGTTATTATGTGCTGAATTTTAAAACTAAAGCTGCCGAATGATTTTGACTTTATTTGCCATATTAGCCATTTATTTCGTCAGTATAAGTCTGTTGATTTTTGGCTTTAGCCGAATAAAAAAATATCAAGAGAAAGGTTTACAGCCAAAAACAAATTTCACGATTATAGTTCCGTTTCGGAATGAAGCCGAGAATCTTCCGAATCTTTTAAATAGCTTTTCAAATCTAAATTATCCAACAGATTTATTCGAAGTAATTTTAGTTGATGATAGCTCTGCAGAAAAATTCCAAATTTTAAATTCCAAATTCCAAATAAGGATTGTCAATAACCTTCGCGTTTCAAATTCACCTAAAAAAGACGCCATCACAATAGCTATGCAGCACGTAAAAACCAATTGGGTAATTACGACAGATGCCGATTGTATTGTGCCTGAAAACTGGCTTTTAACGTTTGATAATTATATACAGGAAAATCAGGTTTCGATGTTGGCCGGAGCCGTTTCATATGAATGTGAGAATTCGTTTTTGCATCATTTTCAGCAATTGGATTTAACGAGTTTACAAGGCGCGACAATAGGAAGTTTTGGTTTAAATAAAGCTTTTATGTGCAATGGAGCCAATTTTGCCTACACCAAATCTTTGTTTGAAAAACTGAATGGATTTGACGGAAATAATAAAATTGCCAGCGGCGATGATGTTTTTTTATTGCAAAAAGCGGTAGAAGAATTCCCGAAAGAAGTCCATTATTTAAAAGCGGAAGAAGCGATTGTAATAACCAAACCAACAGAAACCTGGAGAGCCTTATTCTATCAGAGAGTGCGTTGGGCGGCAAAAACAAGTTCGTACAAAAGTACTTTCGGAAAGTTTTTAGGATTGATTGTTTTCTTCGGAAATCTGAGTTTTGTAATTGGATTTATCTTTTTACTGTTCGGAATTTGGTCTTACCCAATATTTGTCTTGTTCGCCTTTTGTAAGTTTGGAATTGACTTTGTTTTGCTTTACATCACGAATCAATTCCTGACAAGAAGCCGAATAAAAAGTCTATTCTTGAGTAGTTTGCTTTATCCTTTTTTTAGTTCGGCTGTGGCTTTGTATAGCTTGTTTGGAAGTTATGAATGGAAGGGAAGAAGGTTTGGGAAATAAATTCCAATTTTTGCAAATTCCAAATTCCAAAATATGTAATCTCAATTTTGTGATACCTCGTTCCTTGGAATAAAAATAGACAAAGCGTCTTTTGAAAATGAGTGCCCTAGCCCTGATGGGAGGGAAAATCCTTTTGTGCCGGGGTTCGGCGCAAAAGATTGGAAGGACAGCAGGAAATAGCTCCTTAAAATTCTGATGATTTATTTCTGATCTTTTGCCTTAATAATAACAGGCAGAATAAATTGTGTTTTTACCGGAATGCCGCGTTTGATTGCCGGATTTACTTTTGGGAAATCGACTAAACGGGCGTGTAGAATACTATCAATTTTAATGGTATCGTAAGCAACAGTATCTTTAGGAAACTGCGGTTCGAATTTCATCGTTGCGTTCGGGAAAACGGTTACTTTTACTTCGATGGTATCCAATTCAGGATAAAGGATTGATAAAGTATCAATGTCTAGTTTTGCCTCAATAAGTTGTCCCATAACTTCAAAAAAACATTGCTGGCGCAGTTTTTTGTCGGCTATTTTTTCGCATTCAGCAACTGACGGATATTCGTCAACTTCTTTCCAGTTAATTGCTTTTAACTCTTTTTGAAGTAATTCTTTTTCAGACGGAATCTGCTTGTCAAAATATTGACAAGAATTGAAAATAATGAAAACTAAAAAAATAGGAAACTGCTTCAAGGCTTTAATATTGATTGTAAACTAATTAGATTATAAAAATACGATTATTTTTTTTGAGAAGCTTTGTATTGCAAATATTCTTCGTAGCTTTCTGAAAGCCATTTTTCTTTGTTTGTCGCAGCAATTTCCTTTTGATCAGGATACAAATGAGCCAAACGATCTGAAAAAGTAGCAATCTGAACCGTATAATTGTAAAACTCGGTTTTTGTTAAAGTAATATTCGGGTCATTTTTTCGATTAAAATATTCGAAGAAAAGCTCGTCAAATTCCTTCATGGAAAAATTTAATACTTTTTTCTTATTACTTTTATAAATACTGTCCTGAAGTATTTGATCATCGACAGCTAGTTTTTTAACTTGTGCATAAGCACTATCGTTGATTGAAAAAATCAAAAAACAAATAAAAGATAATTTTAAAAGTCTATGCATTGTCTAATTTTTCTGACGGTTGCAAGACAAATTTACAAAAAAATATATGGATTTACTACTGTTCGCACTTGGATTTATATGCGCTATTATTGGGATTTTTGGTAGTTTTTTGCCTGTTTTACCGGGTTTGTCAAGTTGTTGGGTGGGATTGCTATTGTTGTATTTAACAAAAGCGGTCGAAAACAACTATTGGGTTCTTGGAATTACGCTTTTAATAACCATTATAATCACAATTCTCGATTATGTAATTCCGGCAAAAGGCACCAAAAAATTTGGCGGCAGTTCGTACGGAATTTGGGGAACCAATATTGGTTTGGTGGTTGGAATTTTGGCTCCAATTCCGTTTGGTGTTATCATCGGACCGTTTGTTGGTGCGTTTATTGGCGAACTTATTTATGATTCTAAAAACCATAAAAGAGCCTTAAAAGCCGCAACCGGATCTTTGCTTGGTTTTCTGGCTTCGAGTTTTATCAATTTTATGTTTTGTATTATTTTTCTAGGTATTTTTTTACGCGTAACATGGGAATATCGAAACATATTGTTTTAATTATGTAACATTGAGCTAAGTTTTTTCTTATTTTTTGAGAACTATTACAGAAAAATTTGATTTTTTTTAAAAATATTTCCTTTTTATTTTGATTACAAAAGGGTTATGTTTAGTGGGGATGCGAAGTTTTTGACAAAAATAAATGTTAAATCCACCATTATATTTTTAACTTAATCTTTGGAAATGTTAAAATATTTTATATTTTTATCCTGATAAACGATAAAAACGCCCCTTTTGTCGGTTATTTTGAATAAGTATAAATAATTTTTTAAATAAATTAAGTATGACTCCTAACCTACAAATTGAACTTAGACGTTTTATTTCTTCTAATGTTGTTTCCAAGTTGAACAAGTTTTATTTTGAAAATGATGCACTCTTAATCAAAGGAATCGATGTCTCGATCGGAACCGTTTTAATGGGATTGTATAATAGGGCCGGCGAATCTGGTTTTTATAAAGAATTAACTTCAATGATCGCAGATGACTCCACTTTTTACCAGGAAGTCGATTTTACATCAGGAAGAATTTTATCAGTCGATGACTGTTACCGTATAGAAGGAAATGCTTTATTGAAAGGAATCTTCACAGAAAAAAAAGGAAGAATCTCTGAAATGATCTCAAACGAAGTCGGAATCAAAAGCGAAACCGCAAGAGAAATACTTAACTTCTCAGCTTTACTAGTAGTTTCTTACCTTAAGAACAACATGCAATTACTAGACAGTTTAAAATTACTTCTTGAAGAACAAAAAAGAGAAATTTTAAACAGTATTCAACCCGGAATCAAAATTATCTTAGGATTTTCATGTCATGAAGTAGTGGAAGACAAAAACCAATCTATGGGAAGATCTATTTTTACCCTTTTTGGACACAACTTTTTCAGCTTCTAAATAAAAAAATCCCATCTTACAAAAGTAAAACAGGATTTATATTATTGAATTTGAATCGTTTATTAAACGTTTTTCAAATTGATAATTTCTTGCTCAGTCAAAAAGCGCCAGTTACCTCTTGGTAAATTCTTTTTGGTTAAACCTGCAAATGATACACGATCTATACGTAAAACATCATATTCGAAGTTTTCGAAAATAGCGCGAACCACTTTTACATTCGATGAACGTAATTTAAGCCCAACTTCGCTCTTTGGTTCATTATCAATATAACTAACCTCTTCAACAAATACACGGTGTCCGTCAAGAACCAAACCTTTGCTGATTTTTTCTAAATCCTCAAATTTTAAGTTTTTGTCTAGAGAAACCTGATAAATTTTAGACGATTTCTGACTCGGTAAAGTAAATTTACGAATCATATCTGTATCGTTGGTGAATAACAACAAACCAGTCGTGTTTTTGTCCATTCTTCCAATCGGAGCAATCTTTGCTGTTGTAGAACCGCGAACAAGTTCCAGAACGTTACGATATTCCTGACCTTCGTCAAGTGCAGTTGTAAAGTTTTTAGGTTTGTTCAATAAGATGTATTCTTTCTTTTCAGGAGTCAAAGTAACACCGTCAAAATTGACAACATCGTTTAATTTTACTAAATAACCCATTTCAGTAACCGGAACGCCATTTACTTTAACGTTTCCAGACTGAATGTATATATCGGCATCACGACGTGAGCAAACACCTGAATTAGAGATGTACTTGTTCAAACGTATCTCGTCTGCTGCTTTCTGTCTTTTAGGAGCCTGATTCTGTTTTTTAATTTTTTCTGCTTTTTCTTCTTCAGCAGCTTTCACAGCCGGCTTCACTTTTTTTGGCCCTTGCGCACGCTTCGCCATAGGAGGTTTTGGCTTGCTAGAGTTTGATTTCGAGCTGTTTGGTCTCGAACCGCCTCTTTTATTATTGCCTTCCTTATTGTTCATAAATTCTGTAATTTGTGCAAAGATAGTTTATTCTTGCTAAATAATCTTAAGTTCATTGTTCTTAGATTAATAGCTATCGTTTTTTGGGGTTTCAGGAGCATCACAATTGGCTTTTTTCAGGCATGGTTTCCTGCTTTCGGCTTTATCTCTCCATTTCATTACGAGGATATCGCCTCTATCAGGGCTAGTTTCAAACAATTGGCTCCTTTTAAACATTTTGAATTACAATTATTTTACAGAGATACACAAAGTTAACGCAGAGCTACGCAAAGCTTTTTTTAAAATTCTTGATGTACCTCTGTGAAATTCTCCGTGAATCTCTGTGGAATAACCTATTAGAACTTAGAAATTAAAGCTTTTCCGTGCCATAAAACACTAGGATTAATCAAAACAATGCAAAAAACGCCCGACACAATCAGGAATTTCAAAACATTATGAAGTAATAAATATTGTCCTTTCGAATTTGATCTCCATAAATAAAGAAGGAAAAATAGCAAAACACCAAAGCATACATAAAAGTAAATGTCCATATAACCAACATCATAAATGTTGATTAAAACATAGACAGGAAGTACAGTCAAAATGGTCAATGCAGTAATAATTTGTTTAGAGACCGTTTCATTATAAAGTATAGGAATCGTTCTGTAATCGTTGGCTAAATCACCCTTTAAGTTTTCCAGGTCCTTTATCATTTCGCGAATAAGCAATAATAAAAATAAGAAAACCGCATGTGCCGAAATCACCATAAAATGACTCATATGATCTTCAATTTCCTCAAACGAAATCTTGTTGTAGAAATACAGCAGAATCGCAAAAAAGGGAATAACAGCCAAAAACGCCGCCATCAAATTACCAACAAGCGGATATTTTTTTACTTTGTGCGAGTAAAACCAAATCAGGAAAATATAAGCCGAAAAGAATAAAAAGGCGCGCCAGGAAACAACGAATGCCATTAAAACAGCAACGAAATTCAAAGTAAAATAAACAGAAAGTTTTGTTTTCTGACTTACCAAACGATCCAGCATTGATTTGTTTGGTCTGTTGATTAGATCTTTCTGACTGTCATAAAAATTATTGATAATATAACCCGAAGCAATGGTAATTGCAGAAGCAAAAACAATCAGAAATAAATTGAAATCAAGTAAAATGTCGAGTGCCCTTTTCTCCGGCGCCAATATAAAGATAGCAGATAAATATTGCGCTAAAACAATAATCGGAATGTTGTAACCTCTTACCACAGAGAACAAACTAATAATTTTCATGACTAAAAGTTTGTGCTGTCTGCTTAACATTTTAAAATTTAAGTTTGGGATTAGGACGTAATTTAAGACTTTTTGCTGAAGTTCTATTTTAGTTAAAGTTAATTTTAACAATTTGGAGACGATTACTAATTCGTTTCTAAATTACCAAGCAATAAAATTATTGGTCCTAAAACAATTAAATCTATAAGAAGTAATCACGATAAAATGTTATTTAAATATCTTTTTACAATATTTAAAGAAACCTATTTCGCAATGAAACTTTGATTTTTAGAACTGATAAACTACTTCCAGTTTATAGTCTTTTAAAGAAGCTTTAGCACGTTCTAAGTCTTCGGTAAAACCAAGAATATAACCGCCACCGCCAGAACCACAAAGTTTTAAATAATAATCGTTTGTGTCAATTCCGTGTTGCCAGATTCCGTGAAATTGCTCCGGAATCATTGGTTTGAAGTTATTTAAAACAACTTTTGAAAGTTTCTTAGTATTGGTAAACAAAGATTTCATGTCGCCGTGTAAAAAATTCTCTACACAAGCATCAGTATGTTTTACGAATTGGTTTTTAAGCATCGCACGGAAACCTTTGTCTTTTAGGTTTTCCATGAAAATGTTTACCATTGGAGCCGTTTCGCCTACAATTCCTGAATCTAATAAAAACACAGCACCTTTTCCGTCAAAACTTTGAGTCGGAATTCCAGTTGCTTCAATATTGTCTTTAGAATTGATTAAAATCGGAATGCTCAAATAACTGTTTAAAGGATCTAAACCAGAACTTTTTCCGTGAAAAAAGCTCTCCATTTGAGAAAATATATTTTTTAGTTGTAATAGTTTTTCACGAGTTAAATTCTCTAAAACTGTTATTTTGTGAGTCGCATATTTATCGTAAATCGCAGCAACAAGAGCACCGCTGCTTCCAACGCCGTAACCTTGCGGAATACTAGAATCGAAATACATTCCGGTTTCAACATCATTTTTTAAAGCAGTCAAATCAAAAGCAACCAATTCTGGTTGTTCTGTCTGTAAAGTTTCAAGGTAAGATGCGAATCGTTTTAAACTTGCGTTAGATGCCAAAGCTTCTGCTGAAGGTTCTTCAGATTTCTTTAAAGCACCATTGTAAAAATTATAAGGAATAGAAAGTCCCTTAGAGTCACGAATGATTCCGTATTCTCCAAAGAGTAATATTTTTGAGTAAAATAATGGTCCTTTCATAATGTATTTTAAGTCTAAAAATCTAAATTTTAATTAAAGATACGGAAAATTACAATGCAATTGATCCTTCTCCAATTTGATCGCAAATGTACTGACCATTCTGGCAAAATACAACTAATTCGTCCTTAATAAATTGTAATACTTTAGCGCTAACGTTTTCGGGATAAAGTACATGAACATTTGCACCGGCATCAAGCGTAAAACAAACCGGAATCTGGGTTTCGTTTCTGAATTTCCAAATCGCATTGATGATTTGCAAAGTATTTGGTTTCATCAAAATAAAATACGGCATCGAAGTCATCATCATCGCGTGTAAAGTCAACGCTTCGCTCTCAACAACTTTAATAAAATCCTCTAAATTTCCATTTTCAAAAATGGTAATCAACTGATCTAAATTTTCATGTGCCTGCGCAAAACGTCTTTCAGCATAGGGATGATTGTGCATTAAATCATGTCCAACCGTGCTCGAAACCTGTTTTTCGCCTTTATCCACTAATAAAATAGTATCCTGGTAATTCTTGAAATTTTCATGAATAGCGTATGGAAATTCAACCCCAAAGAAGTCTGAACTTCCTTCTATATTTGCCTGATTCCCCCAAACTACAACATTTCCTTTTACACTTCTACAAGCACTTCCAGAGCCTAAACGAGCCAAAAAAGAAGCTTTTTGATAGAAATAGTCTTCTGTCATTTCAGGGTTCAGCTTTTTTTCTAAACTCATAAAATTCATTGCCAAAGCCGCCATTCCAGATGCCGAAGAAGCAATTCCTGAACTATGAGGGAAAGTATTTTGAGTATCAATTGTAAAGTGATATTCCTTCAAAAACGGAAGATAAATTTCAATTCGCTCTAAAAACTTCTGAATTTTTGGTTTGAAATCTTCTTTTGGTTTTCCTTCAAATAATAAATCAAAAGAGAAAGAATTTTGGTTCTCTCTTTTTTCAAATCCTAATTTGGTAATTGTTTTGCAATTATTTAAAGTAAAACTTACTGAAGGATTTGCCGGAATTTGATTGTCTTTTTTTCCCCAATATTTTACTAGTGCAATATTGCTGGGAGCGCTCCACTCAAAATTTCCGTTTTCGATTGTTGAAGTATATTTATTTGGAATAAAATCAGCTGCTGTAAACATGAATTATAAAATTTTGGCAAAGATAGTTTTTAAATTTTTTCACCATATAAGTTATATAAGAAAATATAAAGCTGCTTTTCTAAATGAACTTGTAATACTTATATAGCGTACAATTTTTCTTTTGACTATTTTTGATTCAAAATTTAATAAAATGAATAAATACATAAAAATTGCAATAGCCTTATTGGTTTGTTTAGCAGTAGGGTATTCTGCCAGTACAGTAACAAGGCCAAGTGTAGAAACGTGGTATCCAACTTTAATAAAGCCAATTTTTAATCCGCCAAATTGGATTTTCATGCCAATGTGGACATTACTTTATATTTTAATGGCAGTTGCTGCCGGATTAGTTTGGGATAAAATCAAAGAACAAAATGACGCCGTAAAAAAAGCACTTCTTTTCTTTATTATTCAGTTAACCCTGAATGCGATTTGGTCTTATTTGTTCTTCGGATTAAAAAATCCGCTTTTGGCTTTAATCGAAATTGCACTTTTATGGCTGATGATTTATGAAACGTATTTGAAATTTATCAAAATCAATAAAACAGCGGGTTATTTACTAATTCCCTATATGGCTTGGGTTGCTTTTGCAGCGGTTTTGAATGCGAGTATTTGGTGGTTGAATAAATAGTTTAGTTTCAGGTTTCAGGTTTTTAGGTTTACTTTGATAATTCGGCTGAGGCTCGTGTTAGAATTCTTTTGTAGATGAGATGTTTAGTTTTTGGGTTCCGTTTTCAACTTCTTAAACTCATCATTTTTAGCAGTCAAAAAATCCATTGTTGCCAGAATATTTGGATGCTCTAAAAGCATTTTAGATTTTAGATCGGCATCACAAAATTGAAGAAATAGTTCTTTTTCTTCGGAAGTTAATTTTAGGTCTTTTATAAAAAAAGTTTCAGGAACTGTAGTCGCAATGAGTTTTTTGAAATCCATTTCAGGGATTTTCTTTTTAGGCTCTTCTTTGTCTTTTTTTAATAACCCAAAAAGCCCACCACCAATTGCTCCAAAATTCATTCCGTTTGGTATTGAGCCATCGTAAACCGGAATAAAGCGTCTTAAATCTTTGGCCTGTTTTTCCATGTTTATTTCGGCAATCGCTTCTGCATCATACTCAATTTTTGGGAATTTAATTTTGGTTATGACAACTTCATCCAGTTCTTCTGGTTTTAAGACCATATTAACGACCAGATTATTAATTTCAATGTTTTGGGAGGTTACTTTTAATCTTGAAAAGAAATAATCTTTAGAAAAGAAAATCAAACTGTCTTTGACATTTACCAAAATAGCAAATTCTCCTAACGCATTTGTAGTGGTACTTGTTTTGGCTGTTTTATTAATGACTTCGACACCTTTTAGGACATTGTTTTGCGAGACAACTTTTCCGTGAAGTAGTTTTTCTGTTTGGGAAATAGAAAGCTGATAAGTGAAAAAAGAAATTGTGGTGAGTAGTTTTACTTTCATTTAGTTATTACTTTTTGTTTTTAGTTTCTTAAAAGCATCATTTTTAGCGTATAAAAAATCCATTGTAGCCAGAACATTTGGATGCTCTAAAAGTGTCTTAGATTTTGGATCGGCGTCACAGAATTCAAGGAAAAGTTCTTTTTCTTCGGATTTTAAATTAAGTTCTTTTGTGAAAAAATCGGGAGAGACAGATATTGCAATGAGTTTTTTAAAATCAACTTCGGGCGTTTTAGGTTTGATTTCTTTTTCTTTTGCTAAGAGAGCGTATATTTTTTTTCCGATATGGATAAAATCAATTCCGTTTGTGATTGTTCCAAATCCTGTAGGTCTGCCAGAATTAAGTTTAATTTCTTCAATTTCTTGAGATGTAAGCTGGATCGGTTTAAATTTTATATTTGAAACCACGACTTCCTCTAATTCTTCAGGTTTAAGAATCATATTTATTACCAGATCGCTGGTTTCAATATTTTGAGAGGTCACTTTTAATCTTGAAGTAAAAAAATCTTTAGAGATAAAAAACAAACTGTCTTTTACGTTTGCTGAAATTAAAAATTCTCCCAAATCATTGGTAGTGGTACTTGTCTTTGCTGTTTTATTAATGACTTCAGCACCTTTAATTGCGTTGTTTTGAGAAACAACTTTTCCGTGAAGTAATTTTTCGGTTTGGGAAATAGAAAGCTGGTAAGTGAAAAAAGAAATTGTGGTGAGTAATTTTACTTTCATCTAATTAATGTTTTTCGTTTCCAATTTCTTAAATTCTTCATTTTTAGCATACAAAAAATCCATTGTTGCCAAAACATTAGGATGTTCTAAAAGTGTCTTAGATTTTGGATCAGCGTCGCAGAATTCAATGAATAGTTCTTTTTCTTCGGGTTTTATTTTTAAATTTTTTAGAAAGAAATCAGGAGGACAAATAGCAATAATCAGTTTCTTAAGACGGTCGTCGGCAACTTCAATTGTTTTCTTCTGCTTACCTTTTAAAGGAAATGAAATTCGAAGCGCTTCTCTAATTGAATTATCACTAACTCCTGTATTCCAGAATAAATCTTTGGCTTTTTTACTGATTAATACATCTGCAACATCATCAGCGCTAATCTTAACTTTATCAAATTCGACCTGATTTATCACAACTTCATTCAATTCTTCAGGTTTCAGAATCATGTTAACGAGGAAATTGTTGCTATCAATATCTTTGGTGGTGATTTTTAATTTAGTAAAGAAATAATCTTTCGAATAGAAAATTAAACTGTCCTGCACTTTTACTGAAATTGTGAATTCTCCTAAAGTGTTTGTTCTTGTACTTGTTTGGGCCGTTTTATTAATGACTTCAACATCTTTAAGAACTAGATTTTGAGAAATAACTTTTCCGTGAAGTACTTTTTCGGTTTGAGAAATACTAAGCTGATACGTGAAAAAGGAAATTGTGGTAAGTAATTTTACTCTCATATATGGTTAATTAGTTGAGAGTAAAATTATTAGAATAGTCTTAATGAAAACTTACCGAATATGTAAATTCTTGTTAATAATGTAATTTGAGTTTTTGAACAAATTTTTCGAATTCTCCATTGTTTTTTAAAACAGGTCCATGTCCAAAGCAAAGTATTTTTGGTTTTAAAGATGCTAATTTTAAAATGGATTTTCTATTGGTTTCTTTGTCAGCAGTAAATAAATTTGGTGGTTCGTGGAGGCCAACTTTGGTGGTAAGCAAATTTATATTTGTGAGAACGTCTCCAACAATCAGAACTCCATCTGATTCCCTGAAAAAAGACAAATGACCACTAGAATGCCCTGGCGTTTCAATAACGGTAAATTCGCCAATTTGATCGCCTTCTTTTAAAATATCAGAAACTTGGTGCCCTTTTCCTGCCCAGAATTTTTTTTGAAATTTAGATATAAAATGATTCGGATTTGGATATTCAAAAGTGACATTTCCGTTTTCAGCAGCTTGTTTTTCGAGTTCACTGCAGAAAAGAGGAATGTTGAGTGTTTCGCAAATAATTTTGCTGCTTCCCTGATGATCGGCATGCGCGTGAGTGAGTACATGTTTGGAGACGTCTTTGTGTTTTAAGGCTTTCAAAATTATATTTCCCGAACTCCTTATTCCGGCATCAATTAACATATCTTCAACTAGATAACAATTAATCCCGCTGCGTGGAAATAAAGGGATTTGGTAAACGTCTTTGGCAATATTCTTCATCTTTTTTCAAATTTTATTTTGACAAAGATTTGCATTCAGATTTTAAATCTACTTGATAAATGTTAAGAAATATTTTGTCGAATTCGACTTAAAGATTCCGGGGTTATTCCTAAAAATGAAGCAATATAAATTAAAGGTGTTCGCTGAATTATTTTGGCTGGAGCCGATGCTAAAAAAGTAAGATATTTTTCTTTTGCAGGAATCATTTGAAGTTTTAATACCCGATCTGCCATACAAAGATAATTTTGTTCAGCAAGAATTCTCCCGACGCGTTCCCAATTCGGAATTTGAGTATATAAATATTGCATTTTTTCAAAACTGATGGAAAGAACTTCGCAGTCTTCTATACATTGTATGTTTTCAAAAGAAGCCGATTGATTTATAAAACTGGAATACGAAGCGATAAAGCCTTCATCGCAGCTTAAATAAGTGGTGATTTCTTTTCCGTCTTTTAAATAATAAACACGTGCCAAACCTTCAATTATAAAAAAAATCTTGTTGCTGATTTTTCCAATGGTCGAAAGATTCATTTTAGCATCAAATTTTTCATATTCAAAACAAGAATTGATTTTTTCGATTTCATTTTCAGAAAAAGAGGCAATCGCTATTATTTGTTTTTTTAGGGAAAGATTCATAATGAATTTCTATAAAATCTCAATTAAATCTGAAGGTGTATTTATTACCAATTTGGCACCGCTTGCAAGCAATTCATCTTCAGTTCTATAACCCCATGAAACCCCAAGTGGAAACATATTGGCGTTAGTTGCTGTCAACATATCGATATCGGAGTCGCCTATAAAAATAATTTCTTCTGTTTTTAAGTTCCAGTTTTTGCTTATTTCAAGGGCTTCAAACGGATTTGGTTTTTTAAGTGTTTCACTGCTTAAACCAACGGCAGTGTTAAAATAATTCGGGAATATTTCCGATGCTATCTTTTTCGTTAGTTCATCTGCTTTGTTGGAGAAAACGGCTAATTTGATATCTCTTGAAACTAAATTATCTAGCAATTCAACAATTCCTGCGTAAGGTTTTGTTTTCAGCGTACAAATTTCACGATATTCCGCAATCATATTTTCGAAACAAACTTCGATTTCATTCTCTGAATTGTTTGATGCTGGCAAAGCTTTGCTGACCAAATTTCTTAATCCACTTCCAATAAAATATTGGTAAGCATCATAAGTATGTGTTGGATAATTTAGATTGGTAAGAACAGTATTCATTGCATCTGAAATGTCTTCTAATGAGTTGACTAAGGTTCCGTCTAAATCAAAAATAATTCCTTTGTATTTCATCTCTTAAATAGTATTGGCTAAAATAAACCCGCTTGTCCAGGCATTCTGAAAATTAAACCCTCCGGTAATGGCATCAATATTTACAATTTCGCCTGCAAAATAAAGGTTTTGATGTAATTTGCTTTCCATGGTTTTAAAGTTGATTTCCTTTAAATCGATTCCCCCGGCTGTAACGAATTCCTCTTTAAAAGTACTTTTTCCGTTGACCTGAAATTTTGCTTTTGTGAGTTGGGAAGCTAAATTTTGTAATTGAATTTTAGATAAATCAGCCCATTTGGTTTCCGATTCAATTTCAGAAGCTAAAACCAAACTTTCCCATAAACGATTCGGAAAGTCGAAAGGAGATTTTTTTGAAACGGCTTTTTTGGCGTGTTCTTGTTTTAAGTCTTTTAGAATTTTTTCTGCATCATCCGTATCCACATCATTAAGCCAATTCACAAAAATCGTAAACTGATAATTTTTGTCGAATAAAGTGCGGGCGCCCCAGGCTGAAAGCTTCAAAATAGCAGGACCGCTCATTCCCCAATGGGTGATTAATAAAGGTCCGGTGGATTCCAGTTTGGTATCTTTTACGTTTACGGTAACTTGTGCCGCAACACCAGGTAATTCTTTAATGCGAGAATCTTTGATGTTGAAAGTGAATAGGGAAGGAACAGGACTGATAATCGCATGCCCTTTCTCCTGAAGCATTTCCCAAATTTTAGGATTGCTTCCGGTTGCCAGAACTAATTTTTCAGCTATAAATTTATCGCTTTGTGTGTCGATTTTCCAATGATCTTCTGCTTTGTAAATCGATTGTACGCTTTGACCCGTCAATACTTTTACACCTAATTTTTCGGTTGCTTTCAAGAAACAATCGATTATGGTTTGAGAAGAATTAGAAACCGGAAACATTCTTCCGTCGTCTTCGATTTTTAATTCAACGCCATGTTTTTCGAACCATTCAATCGTATCTCCCGAACAAAATTGATGAAATGGACCGCGAAGTTCTTTTTCTCCACGCGGATAAAATTTGACCAATTCATTTGGTTCAAAACAAGCGTGCGTTACGTTGCATCTTCCGCCACCGGAAACGCGGACTTTAGAAAGTACTTCTTTTCCTCTTTCTAAAATGGCAATTTTCAGTTTCGGGTTTTTCTCTGCAATATTTATCGCGGTAAAAAAACCTGCAGCGCCTCCGCCAACAATTAGGATGTCGAAATTTTGAGTCATATTTTATCTGGAAAATCAGTAATGATTCCGTTTACTTTTAAACTTTTTATTTTTTGAATGTCTTCTTCAATATTTACTGTCCAGGGTAAAACCAGAAATCCTTTTGCTTGAATTTCCTTAGTGTTTTCCTCATTCAGTAAATGATAATAAGGATGAATGGCTTTTGCTTTTATTGTTTCGGCGAAAGCCAAAGCTAAATCAAGATTGGTTTCTGTCAAAACGCCAATCGGAATTTTAGAATCGAAATTATGAACTTCCTGTAAAGCATTCCAATCAAAACTAGAAACGATAAAATGATCGTAACTCCAGTTTTTTTCTGAAACATATTCATCAATAAGAGAGACAACCTTTGTTAAAGTATTTGCATCTTTCAATTCTATATTGATGAAACATTTTTTGTTTACCAAATCAAAAACTTCATTTAAAGTTGGAATTTCATGCTTTTCTGCAATTAAAAACGATTTTAATTCCGGCAAAGATAAGGTATTTACAAAACCTTTTCCGTTGGTCATTTTGTTGATGGTTTCGTCATGAATGACAATTATATGCCCGTCAGCGCTTAAGTGAACATCGAGCTCGATTCCGTCAGCATTTAAGTCTAATGCTTTCTGAAAGGCTTGTAAAGTATTCTCGGGTTCGTAGCCTTTGGCACCGCGATGTGCAATCTTGAGCATGTCTAGAGAGTTTAACCGCAAAGGTCGCAAAGTTTTACGCAAAGGTCGCAAGGATTATGTAAAAATTAAATAGCCACGAATTCACGAATTATTTTTTGAAAATCTTTGAAGATTTAAATTCGTGAATTCGTGGCGAAAAAACTTTGCGAACCTAGCGTAAAACTTTGCGCTCCTTGCGGTTAAGTACGTTCCAATAAAACGACATCGAAATCACTATCAATACTAACTTTTCCATCAATAACTTCAACGTTTTGATCAGAATAAGTGTCTTTTAATTTTGTACCATTTTCGAAAATAGCATTTACTGGAATTTCTTTTTTACCTTTTGGTAAATCTAAACCAATAACGACTTTATCTTCGAAAGTTCCTTTTATAAAAATTCTGGAGAAAACATAAAATTCAGAACTAATTTGCTGATGAATTCCAGCGCCAATTGCAGGATGATTTTTTCTGAATTGCCCTAATTTCTGCCAATGCAAAAGTGTTTTTTTGGTTTCCTGATTGTTCAGAATATCATCCCAATTCATGTTGGAACGTAAAGTTGCATCGCCGTTAGTTCCTTCTATAACTAAAGATCTTCCAGATTCATCTCCGTAATACACTTGCGACATTCCCGGAGACAATAATAGTTTTGTTCCGGCTTCGATACCTTTCATTCTGTTGGCATCAAAGGGTTGACCGTCATCGTGTGACGACATATAATTAAGAACAGAATATCCTTTTAATTCATTGTTTAATGCATTCGAATATTTAGAAAATAAACCTTCATAATTGTTTTGAGCGGCGTTCCATTTGAATTCAAAATTGATCATGCTGTTGAAACCATTCTGAAAGTAATTTACTTTTCTATCCCCAAAATCATAATCCTGTCCACCACTGATTCCGTAACCATAAACTTCAGCAATCGTATAAAACGGGTTTTGATCTAAAACTTGTAACGGATGATGTTTCTTCCAGGTTTCGAAAGCGTAATCACATTCTTTTTTAAAATCAGCCCAAACGTCTTCGTTAGTGTGTTTTACAGTATCAGCTCTATAACCGTCAATTCCGAATTCAACAATATAATCTGTCAGCCATTTTATGATGTAATATTTTGGTGTTCTTGGATAATTCGTTCTTTTGAAGAACTCATCCAACGAAGCTATTTCTTTTTCATAACGGCCTTCTTTTTTCCATTTTTCAATTAAAAAAGGAGGGAGCTGAACTTCTTGTGTACTTTCTGTTCTGACATCCGGAAGATTATCAACCAAAGTGCACATGGTTGTGTTTTCAAACGATTTATAATCGCAAACTACTCCGGTTCTAACCCAATCCGAAGGCCAAACAGGATCTTCAGGCGTTACAGGGCCGGTATGATTGATAACGCCATCCAGGATAATTCGGATGCCTTTTTCGTGTGCTTTTTGAACCAATTTTGCTAAATCTTCTTTAGTTCCAAAATTAGGATCCAAAGCCGTCCAGTCTTTTGCCCAATAACCGTGAAAGCCATAAGTCAAACCCGTCCCTTCGTCAACGCCATCGTGAATTTGCTCTACAATCGGCGTAAGCCAAATGGCATTTATTCCTAGTTTTTCAAAATAGCCTGATTCAATTTTTTTTGTAATTCCGATGATATCTCCGCCTTCAAATCCGCGTAGTTTTGCGGGAGTTTTGGTTCGGTTAAAATTTACATCGTTGGCGGTATTTCCATTATAAAAACGATCGGTAAGTAAAAAGTAAACATTTGCTCCTTCCCAAACGAAAGGTGTTTTCGAAGTATTTTCGTTATTCATTGAAACTGATTTTGAGCCAGAACAACTCGTGATTAAGAATACTAAAGGTAAAAAAAGGAAAGTGTATTTTTTCATTTATTCTGAATTTAACGAAGATTTATAATTTGATTAATGCAAAAAAATAGCCACGAATTCACGAATTTATTTTCTTCATTAAGATGGTAAATAATAATTCGTGAATTTGTGGCGGAAAAATAGTTGCTTAAATTTTAAACACATAGAAACATAGGTTTTCATTCTTTTGAAAAGGTTGAAAAAAATGACAAATCATTTCACACATAGCTATGTGTTTTGATGCAAGTGAAATGCCTTTTTTAAACTGTCAAAAACTATGTCTCTCTGTGTTTAAATAAATATTTATTCCAATTCTAAAACCAAAGCCGATTTTGGTTCCAATGTAATTTCAGTAGCTAAATCAAATGTTTTTCCGGTTAAAACATCTTTTCCTGATTTAAAATTTTTGATGTTTTCTTTAAAACGATTTGTCTTCACCGTTTGTGCTTTTGCATTGTTATTGAAAACCACCATTACGGTTTTCTTATCATTATATCTGAAATAAACATAAGTGTTGTTTTCCGGAATATAATGTGTCATTTTACCGGTATGAATAGCTTCATTTGATTTTCTCCAGTTGAATAATTTTGAAGTAAAATCGAAATATTGCGCTTGTTCAGCTGTTCTTCCTTCTTTTGTCAAGGCATTGTTTTTGTCGCCACCCCATCCGCCAGGGAAATCTCTGCGAATATCTGCATCGCCTTTACCTTTGTCACCGCCCATTCCAATTTCTGAACCATAATAAACTTGTGGAATTCCACGAACTGTAGCCAATAAAGTCATTGCCAGTTTGTATTTAGGAAAATCGTATTTAAACTTATCATTCATACGATCGGTATCGTGATTTTCAGCAAAAACCAAAATGTTATTCGTATTTGGATATAAATAATCCATTGCAAAATTGTTGTAGAATTTAATCATTCCATTGTCCCAAGTTCCTTCACTTTCATTAAATGCAGAAGTAACCTGACTTTGAAGTGTAAAATCCATTACACTTGGTAAATTCGAATTGTAATTTTCGATGGCACCAATTTTACTGTCTTTTTGCCAATACGCTAAATTCGCCTGATTGTGCATCCAGATTTCACCCACAATATTGAAATTAGGATATTCATTTGTAATTGATTTTGCCCAATTGGCCATTGCCGTTTGGTCAGAGTAATTATAAGTATCTACTCTAAAACCGTCAAGATTAGCATATTCAATCCACCAAATGGCGTTTTGAGTTAAGTATTTAGCCACTAAAGGATTTCTCAAATTTAAATCGGGCATAGAAGGTACAAACCATCCATCAACACAAACTTCCTGATCTATTTTTGAAGCATGAATATCTGTAATAACCTCACGTCTGTGGTGTGTTTGCGTGAAATTTTCAAATTGATTGAACCAGTTTTTTGTTGGTATGTCTTTCATCATCCAGTGGGTAATTCCCCAGTGATTCGTAACATAATCCATAACCAGTTTCATGTCTTTTTTGTGCATTTCTGATGACAAACGAACGTAATCTTCATTCGTTCCGTAACGCGAATCTATTTTGTAAACGTCAGACTGTGCATATCCGTGATAAGAATGCTGTTTGTCGTTGTCTTCGCATAAAGGCGTGTTCCAGATTGTGGTTGCACCCAGAGACGAAATATAATCTAAGTTTTTGATGATTCCTTCAATATCTCCACCGTGACGTCCTGCTGGTTCTGTGCGATTTGCTTTTTCAGTTAAAGAAGCATTGCTGTCGTTTTTCGGATTTCCATTAGCAAAACGATCCGGCATGATTAGGTAAATCAGGTCTGAAGAATCGTAACTTTTTCGGTCAGCCGAATTCGCTCTTCTTTCTTTAAGGGAATATTTTTGAGTAAAAGCGACTTTGTTATTGGCTTTAAAAGAGAAAACCAATTCAGAAGCTTTTAAATTTTGAGTGTCAATTGTAACAAAAAGATAATTTGGATTTTCTGTTTTTTCGACATTTTTAATCGCCACATTGTTAGAAACCGAAGTTTCATATTGTGCAATATTTTTTCCGTAGAACATAATCTGTAACTCCGGATTTTTCATTCCCGCGTACCAAAATGGCGGTTCAACTTTCTGAATTTGCGCTTTCGCGGAAGCGGAAAATAGTAGAACAAATAGGAGTATTTTGTAGAAAATGTGGTTGGTTTGAAATGCTGTTTTTTGGATGTTCATAGTAAAGATGAATTTGTATTATATAAGAAATGTAAGAACATCTAAGATAAAAATTGGGGAGATTTCTATTTAAATGGACTTACATTCTTATAGTGTTAATTAAAATTATTTAGTTTCAATTATGCTAATTGCATAACCTCCTCCCGGAGCAGATAACTGTGATAATTTTGATTTATTTGTTACGGCAATTTTCTTAATCGTATAAGCTTGCGGATTAGTTTTGTAATGCGCATCTTTTGCATCAGCATAAATTGTTGCAGTATATTTTTTACCTTTTTCAAGGAAACTGAAATCGATGTTTGAAGTACGAGAAGTTTCTCCGTTTACGTTTCCAACGAACCAGTTGTTTGTTCCTTTTGCTTTACGTGCAACTGTAATAAAATCGCCTGGTTCAGCTTCAATATATTTGCTTTCAGACCAATCTACAGCCACATCTTTAATGAACTGGAAAGCATCTGGAAAACGGTTGTAATTCTCTGGAGTATCAGCCGCCATTTGCAATGGGCTGTACATCGTAACGTATAAAGCCAATTGATTTGCAATAGTACTGTTTACATGTGATTTGTTATCAGGATTCATTTTGCTGATGTCCATTTCGAAGATTCCAGGAGTGTAATCCATTGGACCTCCAATTAAACGCGTAAAAGGCAATACCGTAACGTGATTGGGTTTAGAGCCTCCAAAAGCCTGGTATTCTGTTCCTCTTGCCGCTTCGTTTCCAATTAAATTTGGATACGTTCTCGCAATTCCGGTTGGGCGAACGGCTTCGTGAGCATTCACCATAATTTTATAATCAGCTGCTTTTTCGATTGCATATTGATAATGATTGACAATCCATTGATCGTAATGGTTTTCACCGCGAGGTAAAATATCTCCAACATAACCGCTTTTTACAGCATCGTATCCGTTGTCTTTCATGAATTGATACGCTTTGTCCATATGACGCTCGTAGTTACGAACAGATCCAGAAGTTTCATGGTGCATGATAATTTTGATTCCTTTAGATTTTGCATATTCGTGCAAACCTTTCACATCAAAATCCGGGTAAGGCGTTACGAAATCAAAAACATAATCTTTTGAATGTCCAAACCAGTCTTCCCAGCCTTCGTTCCATCCTTCAACCAAAACAGCGTCGAAACCATTTGCAGCAGCAAAATCAATGTATTTTTTTACGTTAGCATTGTTCGCTCCGTGTGTTCCGCTTGGTTTTGCTTTTGAGAAATCAGAAACGCCCAATTGTACTGTTGGAAAATCGTTTGTGTACGACCAAGAGCTTTTTCCTGTAATCATTTCCCACCAAACACCAATATATTTTACGGGCTTAATCCATGAAGTATTATCAATTTTTGATGGATCATTTAAATTATAAGTCATTTTTGAAGCTAAGATTTCTCTTGCGTCATCACTAACCATAACCGTTCTCCACGGCGAATGGCTCGGTGCCTGCATATAACCTTTATCTCCTTTTGCATCTGGCGTTAACCACGATTCAAAAATCATGTTTTTGTCATCTAAATTCAAATGCATACAAGAATAATTAATCAAAGCTGCTTCGTGTAAGTTGATGTATAAACCATCATTTGTTTTCAACATCAAAGAAGTCTGAACTCCTGTTGGAGAAAAGTTCTTTTGAGAAACGTTTGCTGTATATGCTTTCTGAGACAAACCTCTAATTTCAGATAATTTCGATTTTGTATAATCGTATTCCTGCGTATCATAATCCCCTGGAATCCAAAATGCCGTGTGGTCGCCCGCCATTGCAAATTGGGTTCTTTCTTCTTTGATTACGAAATACGTAAGGTTCTTTTGTGTTGGGAATTCATATCTAAATCCAAGTCCGTCATCAAACAAACGGAAACGAATTACGATTTGTCTGTCCGTTCCTTTTTGATTTAAAGTAACAGCCAATTCATTATAATGATTTCTAATATTATCCACTTCTCCCCAAACCGGTTTCCATGTTTCATCAAAAGTGGAAGTTTTTGTATCAGCAACAGTAAAGTCATTCAATAAAGATTTTTTGTCATCTTTAAGTTCAAGACCTAATTTACTTGTTTTTACTACCTCTTTGTTTTTGTATTTTAAGCTGTAAGTTGGCGTTCCGTCGTTTTGAAGCGAAAATTCCATTACGAACTTTCCTTCGGGAGATTTTAATTGTTGTGCTTTTGCAATTGAGCTAAAAGCAAACAAGATTAAACTTGCGAAAAATAAGTTTTTCATGTTTTTTGATTTTAAGAGTATTAATTTATTTGTGCAAATTTACCTGCAATTTCAGGTTTCCCGTTAACTACAATAGTTAAATCCTGGTCTCCGTCTACGGTAAAAGTTGTTTCGTTGTGATTTACAGCTACTTTCAAAATTTGATTTCTGAAATTAATTTTAAACGAATAGCCTTTCCATTCTTTTGGAATTTTCGGAGCAAAATGAAGCTGGTCATTTTTAACACGCATTCCTCCAAAACCTTCTACAATGCTCATCCATGTTCCCGCCATTGACGTGATGTGACAGCCCTCTTCTACTTCTTTATTATAATCATCTAAATCCAGACGAGAAGTTCTTAAATAGAAAGTATAGGCCATATCCATTTTATCTAAATGGGCAGCCTGAATCGAGTGAACGCAAGGCGAAAGTGAACTTTCATGAACTGTAAATGATTCATAAAAATCGAAATTACGTTCTAATTCTTCTTTAGAAAAATGATCTTCGAAGAAATAGAAACATTGTAAAACATCGGCTTGTTTAATATAAGGAGAACGTAAAACACGATCCCAAGACCATTTTTGATTGATTGGTCTTTGTGAACGGTCTAAGTCTTTTACCGGAACTAAATCTTTGTCTAAGAAACCGTCTTGCTGTAAATAAATACCCAATTCTTTTGAAATAGGGAAGTACATGTCATTAGCTACTTTTTTCCATTCCTGAATTTCATTAGCAGATAATTTTACTTTTTCAAGAACACGTTTGTGATCAGAAGGATATTCCAGCGCCACTTTATTAATTTGTTCCGATGCATAATCGATACACCATTTTGCAATATAATTGGTATAGAAATTATTGTTGATGTTATTCTCATATTCGTTTGGACCTGTAACGCCCAAGATCACATATTGATTTTTTTCTTTAGAAAAAGAAGCTCTCTGATGCCAAAAACGTGCAATTCCGATTAAAACTTCCAGACCTTTTTCAGGAATATAAGAGTAATCTCCGGTAAAGCGGTGGTAATTATAAATGGCAAAAGCAATCGCACCATTTCGGTGAATTTCTTCGTGTGTGATTTCCCATTCGTTGTGGCATTCTTCTCCATTCATGGTAACCATTGGATACAGCGCCGCTCCGTTTTTGAAACCTAAATTGTCTTTTGCGTTTTCAATTGCTTTATCCAATTGATTGAAACGGTACGTCAATAAGTTTCTTGCAACTTGCTGATCTTTTGTCGCCATGTAAAACGGAATACAATAAGCTTCAGTGTCCCAATAAGTCGAACCACCGTATTTTTCTCCGGTAAAACCTTTTGGCCCGATGTTCAAACGAGAATCTTTTCCTAAATAGGTTTGATTTAACTGGAAAATGTTGAAACGAATTCCTTGTTGTGCTTTTACGTCGCCATCAATGGTAATATCTGACATTTCCCAGATTTTGCTCCAGGAGTCAATTTGATTTTGAAGTAAGGCATCATATCCTAAAGTAACGGCAGCTTTAATTGTTTTTTCGGCTGCAGCCAAAGTATTTTCGTGATTTAAAGAAACGGTATATCCACCAATTTTTTGAATAGATGAGGTTTGTCCTTTAGCGATAATGGTTCCGTAAGTAAACTGAACTTTATCTGTTGTTGAATCGATTGTTGAAGGCGAAATGTTTACGTTTTCTCCGTTTGCAAAAATCGTATTGTGCATGAAAGTCGTAACTTTAAAATGCGTTTTAAAAGTTTGCGCGGTTACAAAAGCTTCATTTGCACCTTTTTTTACTTCAAGAGGTTCCCAGAATTTTTCTTCCCAGTTGGCGTCTTCATTGGTAACTCCTGCGTCGATATAAGGTTTGTAAACAATTTTAGCATCTTTGTTTAAAGGCGTAATTTCGTATTTGATAATTCCGGCTTCATCTAAATCCAAAGAAAGAAAACGGCGAATGTTTACTGCAATTTCAGTTCCGTTTTTTAATGTCGCTTCAAAAGAACGGTTATACCATCCTTCTTTCATATTCAATTCTCTACGGAAGTTTTTAACCTCTGTACAAGTATTTAAATCTAAGTTTTCTTCGTTGATTTTAACGTCAATTCCAATCCAGTTTGGAGCGTTTAATACTTTTGCAAAATATTTTGGATAGCCGTTTTTCCACCAACCCACTTTAGTTTTGTCCGGATAATAAATTCCGGCGATATAACTTCCCTGAAAAGTTTCACCAGAGTATGTTTCTTCAAAATTGGCACGTTGTCCCATAGCACCGTTCCCGATACTAAAAAGACTCTCAGACGATTTTACTCTTTCTACATCAAATCCTTCTTCTATGATGGACCAATTGTCTGGTTTTATATAATCTTGATTCATTTTTTCTTTAATTAGATAATTGGGCAATTAGATAATTCTTTAATTAGAAAATGTGTCAATTTGATAATTAGATAATTACCTCTTTGGCTCTCTTTTTCGATTTATCTGATTAATTGCTCGTTTGTACTATTTTACTTTTTTAATTAGTTGATTTATATTTTCAAACCAAATAGATAATCAGTCAATTAGATAATTAGAAAATTCAAGTTTGGAGAATTATCTCATTTTCTAATTGGCACATTTTCTAATTAATTAGTTTCTCGATAAACGCTGTGTTTATTTCAGTGAAATCTTTAAAAATATAATCAGCTTCATGTAAAATTGTTTCCTCACCAATTCCAACACTTACCATTTCTCCTATGTTTGCTGCCTGAATTCCGGCAACAGAATCTTCAAAAACAATTGCATTTTTTGGATCAATATTTAATAATTGAGCCGCTTTTAAGAAAACTTCCGGATCCGGTTTTGCATTGGTAACATCATTTCCGTCAACAATAACATCGAAATACGAAAGGATTCCTGTTTTTTCAAGAATTGGTCGGGCATTTTTACTCGCAGAACCCAATGCAATTCCCTGGTTTTTATCTTTTAATAGTTGCAGAATTGTAAAAACTCCAGGAAGAATCTCGCTTTCGTCCATATCAACTAAATAAGATAAGTAATCTTCGTTTTTTTGAATTAGCCATTTGTCTTTGTCTTCCTGCGAAGCCTGAACATTTCCTAATCCAAGTATAATATCTAACGAACGTACACGGCTCACACCTTTAAGAAGTTCGTTGTCTTCATGCGTAAAATTTATATTTAAAGACTGAGCTATTTTTTGCCAGGCTAAAAAATGGTATTTGGCGGTATCAACGATTACGCCATCAAGATCGAATATGAATGCTTTTTTCATTATAAGGGAAATTCTTATTTATGATTTTTGAATAGTGTCGTCTACATCTTTCACTTTGTAGACTAAAAGAGCGGCTATTAGAAAACTTACACCACTTGTTATTAAGGCATAAATTGCATCGCCATTGTAAAGATATTTTACAATTGGACCTCCAATAAGTGCATTTACAATTTGTGGAATAACAACAAAGAAGTTGAAAATCCCCATGTAAACGCCCATTTTTTTAGGAGCAATAGATCCTGCAAGAATAGCGTAAGGCATAGCTAAAATACTTGCCCAGGCAACTCCAATTAAAATCATAGGAAGTACAACCCAATCTTCATTCGGCATAAAATAAATAGAAATTAATCCGATTCCTCCAATGATAAGTGATACTGCGTGAGTAGATTTACGACCGATTTTTTTAGCGATATACGGTAAGAAAAACAATGCGATAATAGCGGAAACTAAATTGTAAACGCCAAATAAAATTCCGACCCAGTCACCAGCATCTTGATACTTTTGACTTGAGGTGTCATTTAATGGCAATCCGTAAATGTGATGTGCGATTGCAGGAGTTGTAAATACCCACATTCCAAATAATCCAAACCAGGAAAAAAACTGAACCCAACTAAGCTGACGCATAGTAGTTGGCATTTTTGCAAAATCAGAAAAAATGTCTGTTAGTTTTGCTTTTTCGTCAGAAGGAATATCAATTTCACTTTGCGGATCTTCAAAATTGGCTAATTCTTCCGGAGTATATTCTTTTGTTGTAAAAAGTGTTACCAGAATTGATCCAATTAAAACTGCAGCTCCAATGATAAATGATAATTTCAGATTTAAAGGAATACTTCCAGGAACAGCATTGTTTGAGATGTGAAAATACTTTGTTAAAACATAAGGCAAAGCTGAACCAATTACAGCTCCAAAACCAATTAAGGAAGTTTGAATACTGAAACCTGCAGTACGTTGATCTGTTCTTAAATTATCACCAACTAGAGCACGAAACGGCTCCATAGCGATGTTGAAGGAAGCATCCATAATCATTAACATTCCGGCTCCAACCCATAAAGCTGGTAATACAGAAATAAAAATGTTAGCCTGAGGCATTAAAATTAATCCAACTGAAGCTAAAATTGCACCAACAAGAAAAAAGGGCTTTCGTCTTCCAAATCGTCCCCAGGTTTTATCACTGTAATGACCAATAACAGGTTGTACTATCAATCCCATAAGGGGAGCAATAATCCAAAACCATGATAATTCATGTACGTCGGCACCAAAAATTTGGAGAATTCTACTGGCATTTGCATTCTGAAGTGCAAACCCCATTTGTATTCCTAAGAAACCGAAACTCATGTTCCAAATTTCCCAGAAACTTAATTTACGCTTTTCCATTATCGTAATTAAATCATTAATTAGACGATAAGCGCTTTGCTTATCAAAACTTACTGTTTTTTCGAAGTAAAAGTAAAAGCTTTGACGGCCGTAAAAGTATAAATTATTTTTAGATAAATGCTAACAAAAAAGCCATAAATATTTTTTATGGCTTTAGAAAGGGTTGATTTTAAGAATTTTAGTCAGTAGATTCTCTTTTTATTAAATGTGTTTCTATAACTTCTGTAGTGTAATTTTCGTTTTCCTCGTCATCATCGTCGTGTTCCGCTTCAAGCCTTTCAATTAGCATTTTAGCAGCTTTATTTCCCATTTTTTCACCACTTTGACTTACGGTTGTAATGCTTGGTGTTGAGTATTTAGAAATAATTCCGTCAGTAAAAGCAATTACAGCCAAATCTTCAGGAACTTTAAGTCCCATTTTGCTTGCAGTCTTGATAATTGTTACTGCAAAAAGTTCATTTACAGCAAAAACAGCATCAAATGCTCTGTCATGCAAAAGCTGGCTAATTGTAATTTCACAAGTATCTACATCTTCAATTTTGATAATTAAATCTTCGTTGAAAGGTAATCCGTTGTCTAAAAGCGCTTTTTCGTAACCATCGGTTCTTAATTTTCCAACACTTACATAGTCGACAGTAGTGACTAATGCGATCTTTTTTCGTCCATTATCAATCAGGCTCTGAACTGCTTCATAAGCCGCAGCTTTATCATCTATAATAACTTTATCGCACAAAATATCATTGGTTACACGGTCGAACATTACAACCGGCATTCCCTGATTTATAACCTCGGTAATGTGATGAAAGTCACCTTTATACTGGGTTTCTTTAGAAAGTGACATGATAAAACCGTCGATGCTTCCGTTGGCCAACATCTCCATATTTAGGACTTCTTTATCGAAAGAATCATCAGATAAACAAATCACAACACTATAACCATTTTCGTTGGCAACCTGCTCAATTCCGTTGATTACAGTAGAGAAAAAATAATGTACAATTTCCGGAATGATAATACCAATACTTTTGGTTTTCCGGTTTTTTAGACTAAGGGCAATATTGTTGGGTTTATAGTTGTAAAATTTGGCAAAAGCCTGCACTTTTAAGCGTGTTTCTTCCCCTATTTCTAAGCTGTTTCTTAGTGATTTTGAGACAGTTGAAATAGAAACGTCCAGTTCCTTTGCAATCTGTTTTAGCGTGATTTTACGTTTCATATGTAGTATTGAAAAAAATCTAATTAATAATAAAGATATCTTTTATTTTATGATTTAGCATTTTTTGACTTAAAAGATTACAAAAAATAGAAAGTTTTCAACACTATCACGTTTTCGTAAACCAATTAAAATTGCCTCTTGTTGGGCGTGTTAAAATATTCCTAATTTTGAAATTCGAAGTAAAATTAAAAACTTAACTAACAATCACAAACTCAAACTAATTTAAACAAAAAGTATGAAAACAATTTACAAAAAGTTGTTATTTTTATTCCTACTGCTGCCGTTTACTGTACTCGCTCAAAGTACGCTAAGTGGTACTGTTGTCGAAAAGTCCGGACAACCAATTCCAGGAGTAAATATAAGTGTTCAGGGCACGCCAGGAGGTGCTTCTACAGATTTCGACGGGAAGTTTCAGTTACCTAATGTAAAAAAAGGAGACAAAGTTGTAGTTTCTTTCATTGGGTACAAAACATACTCCGTTATCTATGATGGACAGAAAAATTTAACTGTAACCTTACAAGAAGATGCAAATGAACTTAAAGAAGTTGTAGTTCAGGTAGGTTACGGTTCTACAAAAAAGAAGGATGTAACAGGTGCGGTATCTAAAGTTACTGCTGAAAACCTAAATCAGGGAACTTTAGTTGATCCTATCCAGGGATTACAAGGTAAAGCAGCAGGGGTTTCGATCACAAAACAAGGGGGTGACCCAAATAAAGGTTTTGATGTTCGTATTCGTGGAGCTGCTGGTTTTGCTGCCGGAGGTTCACCTTTATATGTAGTTGATGGCGTTAGAGGTGTTGATCCTACAACGATTTCTCCAGATGATATTACTTCTTATGATATCCTTAAAGATGCGGCTTCGACTGCAATTTATGGTGCTGATGGAGCAAATGGAGTGGTTTTCATTACAACTAAAAAAGGAAAATCAGGAAAAACATTAATTGAATTTAATTCATCTATAGCTACAGATCAGGTTGCTAATGAGCAAGATTTTATTTCTGCAGGTCAATATAGAGATTATATTGCAGCACATCCAAGTATCGATTTTACTGATAATGGTGGAAATGTAGACTGGCAAAATCAAATTTTCAGAACCGGTTTTACTAAAGTTAATAGTTTAGCTGTTTCTGGAGGAAGTGAGACAGGAAATTACAGAGGATCTATTTCGAATAGTGATTTTGAAGGAGTTATTAGAAACTCAGGAAAAAAGAGAACTGTTGGTAGATTAAACTTAACTCAAAAAGCATTCAACGACAAGTTAGTTTTCGATATGGGGCTTTCGGCTACTATAGAACACAATGACTATGTAAATTATGGAACTGATGGAAAAGATCAGGTGATTTATCAAGCTTTTCAAAGGCTACCAACCGATCCGGTTTACAGAGCTGATGGAGCTTTATTTGAAGCACCGGGGACAAATAATTACTATAATCCAATGCAATCAATTAATAATATTGAGAACAATAGAGATGCTAAATTCCTTTCTGGTAATTTAGGTTTGTCTTATGAGTTTGCAAAAGGGTTAGTAGGTAAAGTTTCTGGTAGTTATTTAAGAAACGATAGTGAAAGTACTTATTTTGAGCCTACTTACAACTATGTTTTTACAGGTACTACTGAAACTCCAATTTATTTAGGATATGGAAAAAGATCTTATGCGAATTGGGAGCAAGGTTTAGTTGAGGCTACTTTAACGTACAAAACTACATTTGCTGATTCGCACAATGTGACATTATTGGGAGGTTACTCTTATAGAACGACCGGAAGTGATGGTTTTGCTATGGAAGCTAACAACTCTACTTCTAATACTTTAGGTTCTGATAATTTTCAAAATTTCGAAACTATTGTTTTGGGTAACTTGACTTCATATAAAAATGAGCGTAAAGACATTGGTATGTTTGCAAGAGCAACTTATGACTTTCAATCTAAATACTACGTGACAGGAATGATTCGTAGAGATGGTTCATCTATTTTTGGAGAGAACGAGCAATGGGGTTACTTCCCATCAGTTCAGGTTGCATGGAATATTGCTAACGAAAACTTCATTAGAGATAACGTAAGCGCATTGAATTTATTAAAATTCAGAGGAAGCTGGGGTATTTCTGGAAATAGTAATTTACCAGTTGATGCTAAAGATTTAGCAGTTAGACCTTCTATTCAAGGTGGATTAGTAGCTTATGGTTATAATCACAATGCTAATCCTGATTTAAAATGGGATCAAAATACGGAGACCAACTTTGGACTTGATTTTGGTTTATTTAATAACAGATTAAGTGGGTCAGTTGAATTATACAGTAAAAAAATTACTGATATGTTGATTGCTAATACAAACGTTCCAACTGAAACAAATTTCTCAAATACTACTTTTATTAATGGTGGAGAAATGAAAAATACTGGTATTGAAGCAACTTTGACTGGTAAAGTAGTTGATGGTAAAGACTTTAGCTGGAGTACAACAGTAGTGTATACTCAAAACAAACAAGAAGTTATTGCTTTAGGAAATGACCGTTATAATTATTCGTTTATTAATACAGGTTATATTTCTGGACCTGGATTAGTTGGTGTACCAACACAAAGAATGCAGGCGGGTTATAAATTAGGTACGTTTTTCGGATATGAGTACGCTGGAGTATCTAATGGGAAGTGGTTGATCAAAGGAAATGACGATCAATTACACTATTTAGAAGATGTAGCTAATTCTGATGATCACAAAAAAGTAATTGGTAATGCTTTACCAGATTTTGAAATGGGATGGAGTAACTATCTTAAATACAAAAACTGGGATATGAGTATGTCATTTAGAGCCGTTGTTGGAAATGATGTTTACAATGCGACGAATCAGGTTTTTGGAAATCCTGATCAGGTTGGAACCAGAAGTGTAAACAATGAAGCATTAATTTTGAATGATGCTGGAATTCAGGGAGCTTATAGCGCTTTGTCATATTACATTGAAGATGCAAGTTTTATTAAGTTAGACAATATTAACTTAGGTTACACTTTTGTAAACCCGTCATTTGCTTCTGCAATTTCAAAACTTCGTTTTTATGCTTCTATGAACAATGTATTTACCTTAACGAATTATGGTGGTGCGGATCCTGAGGTTAATTTTTCTGGAGGAAAAGACAATAAAGAAATCTTTTTTGGAATAGATAATTACAACAACTATCCTAAAACAAGAACCTTAACATTTGGTTTGAATCTTTCATTTTAATACAAAAATCATGAAACTAAAAAATAAAATAACGGTATTAGGTTTAAGCTTTTTAGCTTTTTCTTGTACTGATTTAGATACAACAAATAGCGAGTATTTGACAGGAGAACAATATCCTGAAACTACAGAACAAGCTATCAATCTTGCTACACCTGTTTTTGCTAAGACACAAGGAATGCTTGACGGTGGAGGATGGTGGTTTACTCAGGAATTAACTTCTGACGAGGCAGTTTGTCCTACAAGGGGAGCTGACTGGGATGATGGTGGAAAATGGAGAGCTTTATCAAGACATACTTGGGGACCCCAAACTGAAGCTGTCACTCAATTATATGGAATGATTTATTCTGCAGTGCCTCAGGCAAATTATGCAATTGAAACTTTAACACCAGCTTCTGCCGCAAATCCAAGGGTAGCAAAAGTTTTAGCTCAGGTAAAAGTTTCAAGAGCTTATTATTACTATCTAGCTATAGATAATTTTGGAGATGTTCCTTTTCCAACAACTTTTACAGGGGCTGAAGAATTTCCTTCTAAAACTCCAAGAGCAGAAGTTTTTGCTGCCATTGTTAAAGATGTAGAAGATAATGTTGCGTTATTGCCAAAACAAGGCGATGATGGTGTTGTAAGAAGTGATATTACTCAAGGTATGGGATATACACTTTTGGCTAAATTGTATTTAAATGCAAAAGTTTATACCGGAACAGCAATGTGGGAAAAAGCTATTGCAGCTTGTGATAAGGTATTAGCATTAGGGTATTCTTTAGAAGCTAATCCTTTAGCACCATTTGCAACTCAAAATGAAAATTGTAAAGAAAATATCTATACAATTGCTTATGATCAGGATACTTACAAAGGTTTCAATCTTCATATGCGTACTTTAATTGACTTATCTCAACAGACTTTCAATATGAGTACAGCTCCATGGAATGGATTCGCAACTTTAGAAGCACATTATAATTCGTTTCCTTCTGGAGATAAAAGGTTAGCAGGAATCCTTGTTGGACAACAAAAAACAAAAGCTGGCGATAATATTCAGGATCCTAAGTCAGGAAATGCAAGTTTAGTTTTTACAGCTAATATTCCAAATCTGCAAATGTCATTAGGAACTAATACACAAGAGCAAATTAGAATGGCCGGTGCAAGACCAGTAAAATGGGAAATTGCAGCAGGTGCTAGAGATAATTTAAGTAATGATTTCCCTCTTTTCAGACTGGCTGATGTTAAGTTAATGAAAGCGGAGGCTCTAGTTTGGTTAAATGGTGCTGGTGCTGGTGATGCTTTAGTTAATGAAATTAAAGGCAGAGCAGGTATTGCTCAAACAAGTGGATACACATTGAATGATATTTTAGCAGAAAGAGGTAGAGAAATGATGTGGGAAGGACACCGTCGTCAGGATTTGATCCGTAACGGTAAATTTGAAAACATTTGGTGGGAGAAATCAGATACTGATGCTAACCACAGATTGTTCCCAATTCCTCAATATGCGATTAATGCAAATAAAAATTTATTGCCACAAAACCCAGGATATTAATAATATAAAAATATAAATCAAAATGAAAAAATTAACTTTTTTATTACTAGGACTACTTGCATTTACTATAACTTCATGTAGTGATGATGATCCGGATATCATTGTAAATGGTACAGAAAAAATAACAACATTGCCTGTTTTAGAAGCATTACCGGCACCAGCTGAATTTGTAGTTGAACAAGATTTTAACGAGGCTACTGAGGCGGGAACTTTTAAATGGTCAGCAGCAGAGTTAGAATATAATGGTCCAGTTTCTTATTACATTCAAATTGCTCCTGCTGGAAGTGATTTTTCTGATGCTGTAAATGTATTTGCTGAAAGTGTTTCAACACCTACAAAAAGCTTTACGTTTGGAGATTTAAACAGTGCGTTAACAAGATTGAATGCTACACTTGTAGCTAATGGAAAAGCATCTTTAGGATTTGGAGCTTTAGCAGAAGTTGATGTTAGAGTAAAAGCAATTGCTGATAAATCACAATCAATAGGATATTCTTTACCTCAATTAATGAAAATTAATGCTTTTGAAGATATTACTGTTATTGTTCCTAAATTATTCTTAGTTGGTGCTCCACAAGCTTATTATGGACAATCAGCATGGGATGAGAAAAACGGTATTGCTTTAAAATATATTGGAGACGGAACAACTAAACTTTTTGAAGGTTTTGTTAAAGTTGCTGCTGGAGAAGGATTCAAATTCACTGGTGACGGAAAAACATGGGATAATGGTAATTACGGTACTGATGGAGCTGTTGCAGCTGTTTCAGGAGGACAAGAATATGCTTTAACTAATTCAGGAGGAAGCAGTGATCTTAAAGTTGCTGAAGCTGATGGATCAGGATTGTATTATGTACGTGTTGACATGGATGCTATGAAAGTTAAAGTTATCAAAATGCAATGGGGTGTTATCGGTGCTGCTACTGCTGGCGGATGGAATGATGAAAGTGCAATGGGTTATGATTTTGCAACTAATAAATGGTCATACGCAGGAACAGATATTACACCTGGAGAAATGAAATTTAGATCTAGAAACACTGGTGTTTATATCAATGGAACTGATGGTGGATGGACATTCAACGTAGGTGATTTACTTTTTGTTGGTGATGGAGGAACAGGAGCTAACTTTAGTGTTACTGCTGGTGCAAAACCAACATTAATTGTAAATATTGATGGAACTGCGGTTGTTACATTGTAACTTATAAATGATATATTAAATAAAAAGGGCTATCAAATTTAGATAGCCCTTTTGTTTTTATAAGGAATAACCCTTAAAATTTAAATAAAGTTTTAAACACTACAACGTTTGCGAAGATAATTTCGAAAACGTTATAATTAAGATGTTTATTAATAAATTATCTTTATAATTATCCTATTTCGCATATCAAAAAGTTAAAATTATGAAAAAAACATTACTATTATTTTTCTTTTTATTATCAATTGTTGCAAATTCTCAGCAAATAACAGTTTCGCCAGCCGTATTTCAGGTTAATGAACCTATAACTATTACAGCTTCTTTTACTTCAAGTACATGTAATACAATGGGAAGTAGTCCTGCGAAGGTGTATATGCATTCGGGAATAGGAACTGAAGCGAATCCATGGCAGACCACGAAAGGAAATTGGGGTCTTGATGATGGAGTTGGAGTGATGACAAAAAACGGAAATGGTACTTGGAGTATTACAATTACACCAAGTGTATATTTTGGATTATCATCGGCTCAACAAACTGCGGCAACCAAAATGGGTCTTGTGTTCAGAAATGCAAACGGATCGCAAACATTAAAATTAGCGCCATCATGTACTGATTTTTTTCTTAATGTTGGTTCTTTTCAAGTAACATTGACTGCTCCTGCAGAAGATAGTAATACAATTGTTTCAAGTGGAGGGAGTTTTAATATTTCAGCTACAAATACAAATGGGGTTGCTACTTATACGCTAAAATCGAATGGAACGATAATTAATACAAGTGCAGGTGTTTCTTCATATACATTTAATCATACCAATATTATAGATAACCAAAGTTATGAATTGAATGTAACGCAAGGAGCAACAACAGTTACGAAAAAATTTAATGTAATTGTAAATCCAAATACTGTTTCTGAAGCTATGCCTTCAGGGTTGGTAGATGGAATTAATTACAATGCAACTGATGCTACAAAAGCAACTTTAGTTTTAGATGCGCCTTTAAAAGATTTTGTATACGTTGCCGGAAGTTTTAACAATTGGCAGCCTTCTTCGGCTTATGCGATGAAGAAGGATCCAACATCTGGGAAATTTTGGCTAGAATTAACGGGATTAGTTTCTGGAGAAAATAATACATATCAATATTGGGTAGTTGATGCAACTCCGCTTGCAAACTCTCCTTCAATGGTAAAAACGGCAGATCCTTATTCAACTTTGGTTTTGTCACCTTATGATGATGCTGGAATTCCTGCGGCTTCATATCCAAATATTCCAGTTTATCCGGCAGGGCAAAATTTTGAGGTTACAGTTCTTAAAACGGGACAAACTCCTTACAATTGGCAGGTAACAAATTTTACAAAACCAGAAAAAGATAAATTGGTTGTGTATGAAGTTTTAGTACGTGATTTTGATGCTGCAAGAAACTACCAAAGTTTAATTGATAAAATAGAATATTTTAAAACACTTAAAATAAATGCAATCGAACTAATGCCAGTAATGGAATTTGAGGGCAATGAGAGCTGGGGTTACAATACTTCGTTCCACATGGCTTTAGATAAATTTTACGGTACTTCTGATAAATTAAAAGAGCTTATCGATTTATGTCATCAAAACGGAATTGCAGTTATTCTAGACGTCGCTTTAAATCATGCTTTTGGAAGAAATCCGATGGTGAGAATGTGGATGAATGATGCTGATGGAGATGGTTTTGGTTCGCCAACAGCAGAAAATCCATATTTCAATACAGTAGCAAAACATAGTTATAGTGTTGGGGAGGATTTTAATCATCAATCGTTAAAAACGCAATATTATGTTGAGCGTGTGGTTAAGCAATGGATTGAAGAGTATAAAATTGATGGATTCCGTTGGGACTTAACTAAAGGGTTTACTCAGGTTTGTACAGCAGCAGATGAGGCTTGTACAAACAGATACCAACAAGATAGGGTTGATATTTTGAAAAAATATGCTGATTATTCCTGGAGTCTTGATCCTACACATTATACAATTTTCGAACATTTAGGATCTGATGCCGAAGAGCAGGAATGGGCAAACTACAAAATCGCTGAAACACCAAGTAAAGGTATTATGATGTGGGGTAAAATGACAGATCAATACAATCAATTGTCAATGGGGTACCCTACAGAGAATAATATTTCGAGAATGATGAGTTCGAGCCGTGGTTTTACAGCAAATCGTTTAATGGGTTATGCAGAAAGTCATGACGAGGAACGTTTGATGTATAAAAATGTACAATATGGAAATTCTTCAGGAACATATAATGTAAAAACATTGAATACGGCATTGTCAAGAATGTCTGCAATTGGAGCAGTTTCATTATTGATTCCAGGGCCAAAAATGATTTGGCATTTTGGTGAATTAGGTTGGGATGAATCTATTTTTACCTGTAAAGATGGAAGCGTAAATGATGCTTCGGGAACGCTTTCCGGCGATTGTAAATTAGATACGAAACCACAGCCACAATGGGCAGAAAATTGGTTAGGAAATACGAATCGAAATAAAATTTATTACGATTGGGCTAAAATGATTAATCTTAAAGTAACGGAGCCAGTATTTTTAGGTACCGCCACAATGGCGAATGCCAATACTTTAACGGTAAATGTAAAAATCACAAACAGTAATCTTGCTGTAACACAATTAAAAGACGTACTGATTCTGGCCAATTTTGATGTAACAGCAAAAAATGTAGCCACTGGTTTTCAATACACCGGGACATGGTATAATTTAATGGATAATACTTCTATGAATGTAACTGATGTTAACGCTACAATCAATTTAGCGCCGGGAGAATATAGAATTTATGGAAACAAAACAGCCAATCTGGCAATCCCGGAATTTGAAAAAGAGAATTCAGTTAATTTATATCCAAATCCGGTTTTAAATCATTTTACCTTAAATATTGCTCCGACAAAAGTACATGTTTATGCCATATCAGGCCAATTGGTAAAAAGCTTTTCTCCAAATGGAAATACAGATTTTCAATATGGTGTTAGCGAATTAAAAACAGGATTATATGTTGTAAAGGCAATAGATGAAAATAATAAAGTTCAGGTAATGAAATTTATTAAGAAATAAAATAAAAGTATTTCCTAATTAAGGAATGTTTGGTTAGTTTAGTAATGAGAAAGGGCTGTCAATTTTTTTGACAGCCCTTTCAATTTTAAGTTGATTTGGTTTATTTTTTCTGATCGTATTCTCCAATCATAGAAAAATAACCAAACGTTCCCAAGCCTAAAACGATTAATGGGGTGAGGATAAATAGGATAATAATTCCGAAGACCAAATCATCTTGTTTGTCTGATAAAAACTTGGGTAAGCCAAATTCAAACACACAAAAATAAGCAGCGGCAATGGAGAGTATAACCCACAAAACACCTAAAATTCTTTTAATTGTATTCATATTCTATGTAGGTATTAAAGGTGATTCGTTTTGTTTTTGTTGTCAATGTAAACCATTCCAATTACAAAGCATACTGATGCGATAATAATAGGATACCAAAGTCCATCAAGATAAAATTCAGGTTTTCCATTTGCTTTCGCATGTGTTACAAAGTAGGTTGAAATCGCAGGAAGCAAACCTCCAAAAATTCCATTTCCAACATGGTAAGGCAGCGACATCGAAGTGTATCTGATTTTTGTTGGGAACATTTCTACTAAAAATGCGGCAATTGGCCCATAAACCATTGTTACAAATAGTACCTGAATAAAAACCCAGAAAATTAATTTCCATTCATCTTCAGAATTTATTTTGATCGAAATAGTGCTTTGAGATTCTTTTTTATTCGCAAAATCTGTTTTCTTTTCTGTATACGAAGTTCCGTCTGTAAAGGTTTTAGAAATTGTTGTAATTATATCATTGTTTTTAGTTGTTTCAATATTTTTGCTTGTTTTTTCAACGATTTCAGTTTTGTAACTCACATTGGTGGTGTTGTACATTTCTTTGTAAATCGATCTGTAAGATAAAATCGCGAGTAACATTCCGAGCATCATAATATATTTTCTACCCACTTTATCGCTTAACCATCCAAAAACAATAAAAAATGGAGTTCCTATTAAAAGTGCAATCCCTAAAAGGCCATCCACTTGCGAAGAATCTACATTCATAACGGTTTTCATAAAGCTCATGGCGTAAAATTGCCCTGTATACCAAACAACTCCTTGTCCCATTGTAGCGCCAAAAAGAGCCAATAAAACAAATTTTAAATTATATCTGTTTCCGAAGCTTTCTTTTAAGGGATTTGCACTTGTTGTTCCTTCTTTTTTGGCTTTTGCAAATACAGGAGATTCATCCATGTTTTTTCGAATCAAATAAGAAACGCCAACCATAACGATAGAAACCCAAAACGGAACACGCCATCCCCAATTATCGAAGTCTTCTGCTGAAAGAATATTTTTAGTCGCCAATATGACCATTAAAGAGATAAATAAACCAACAGTTGCAGTGGTTTGAATCCAGGAAGTCCAATATCCTTTTTCTCCAGCAGGCGCATGCTCTGCAACATAAGTCGCTGCACCACCATATTCGCCACCAAGCGCAAGTCCTTGTAATAAACGTAAAATTAAAACTAATAAAGGAGCTAAAAAACCTATAGTTTCATAACTAGGAATACATCCTATTAAAAAGGTAGAGCCACCCATTAATAATAAGGTAGCCATAAAAGTATATTTTCTTCCAATAATGTCCCCAAGTCTTCCAAAAAACAAGGCTCCAAAAGGGCGGACTACAAATCCTGCAGCAAAAGTCGCTAAAGTCGATAAAAATGCAGCTGTTGGATTGTCACTGGGAAAGAATTTGGTTGAAATAACAACAGCCAAACTGCCAAAAATATAGAAATCATACCATTCAATCATAGTTCCCATTGAGGAAGCCGAAATCACTTTCCAAATGCCTTTAGTAGAAGTTTTACTCATAAAATGCTATGTATTTTTAATAAGAAATAAAAAATTAATGTATGATTTTACGAATATATAAGATATTTTTTTATTTAGTTAATACTTTTTTAACAAAAACAGCTTAATTGTTGACTTTACACTTTTTAGTAGTATTTAAGTTTCAAACCGAGCAAATTTAACTGAAAGGAACGTTAAGATTTGCGAAAAGGGCGCTATGTTTTTCTGCAAAAATTAAAATGGATTTTACATAACCAAGACATAGCCAACGGTTTCAACAGTTGGGACTCGTATGTAAATAGATAGAATACATGTATTAATATGTGTACCAGAATTCGTTCGTCAATACCCACAAGGTTGAAACTTGTGCTATAATTGAAATGTATTAATTGGAATTTGGAATTTAAAAAAAATGAAATTTAACCTTGCGATCCTTTTGCGTAAATCTTAGCTTTCCTAGCGGTTAAGTTTATTGGAATATGGAGTTTTTTATTTACGAATGCCATAGAAACACAGAGTTGACAAAGGCAGATCAGTACAAAGCTTTGCGAACTTTATAAAGATACTGCAAACACAGCAGAAAAAAGACTTGCGCGCTTTGCGTAAATCTTAACGTTCCTTGCGGTTAGGTCGAATTGGAATTTGGAATTTAAAAAATTGGAATTTCAAAATTTCCCTCAAAGTATTAAAAACAAAAAACCCGAATATTTCTATTCGGGTTTTAAACGTGGTACCTCCAGGGATCGAACCAGGGACACATGGATTTTCAGTCCATTGCTCTACCATCTGAGCTAAGGTACCGTGTTGTGCTCATTGCGGGTGCAAAGATAGAATCATTTTTCGTTTATCCAAAACATTTTTTTAAAAAAATCAATTCGTATCTTCGCCTTGATAAAAAAACAAACATGATTTTAACGGTTGATGTAGGAAACACTCGAATTAAAGCAGCTGTCTTTGAGGGGAGTACTGTTCTTGAAAATTTTGTTTTTGAGAAAAATAAACTCGAAAAAAAAATTAAAATAATTTTAGAAAAATTTCAAAACTGCACCGATTTGGTTGTTGCTTCAGTCGGAAACATCGAAAAACAGTCTTTTTTAACATTCGAAGATCAGTTAAAAATTCATTTTTTAACACATGAAGATATTTTTCCTTTCATAAATAAATATGCAACACCAAAAACATTAGGAATTGATCGAATGGTTTTAGCGGCCGGAGCTACTTTACAATTCCCAAAACAAAATAGATTAGTAATTGATGCCGGAACTTGCATAACCTATGATTTTATCGACGAAAATGATAATTATCTTGGTGGAGCGATCTCACCTGGCTTGCGATTGCGTTATGAAGCATTACATAATTACACGGCTAAACTGCCTTTGTTGGCCTTAGATGCTCCTGAGTCTTATATTGGTAACTCTACTAAAGAAGCGATTCATTCCGGAGTAGTCAACGGGTTCGTCTATGAGATTGATGGTTTTATCGATGAATATCGGGAGAACTTTTCAAATTTTATAATAATTTTAACGGGAGGTGATGCAGAATTTTTGGCTAAACGATTAAAAAATACCATATTTGCCAATTCAAATTTCCTTCTGGAAAGTTTGAACCAAACATTTCAATATAAAATCGACAATGATTAAAAAAATTATAATAAGTGCTTGTTTACTTATCTCGTTCGTTTCATTTGCTCAACAAGGTACAGCTTCTCCTTATTCTTTTTACGGAATTGGTGACGCAAGATTTAAAGGGACACTCGAAAATCGATCTATGGGTGGGGTATCAGTAGAACAAGATAGTATTCACTTGAATATTGATAATCCTTCAAGTTATGCTAGTTTAATGCAGACTACATTTACAGTTGGAGGAAGTTTTGGAACATCTACATTAAAGAGTAGTGATGAATCAGCCAAAGCACAAAGAGCTACTTTTGATTATTTAGCATTGGGAATCCCGATGGGTAAATTTGGAGCTGCTTTTGGTTTGATTCCATTGTCTTCTGTTGGATATAAAATTTTAAATAACAATACTGATGTCACTGGTGCAACAAATACTCAGTACGAAGGAAAAGGAGGGGTCAATAAGGTATTCTTTGGTTTAGGATATAAAATTTTACCAAATTGGAATATTGGAGCTGATGCACAATATAATTTTGGACAAATTACTACAACGAGTGTTGAGGGAATTACAGACGTTGCAAGTGCAACGCGTGAAACAAATCAATCTGAGTTGTCTGGTTTAAATTTTAATCTTGGTACGATGTATCAGAGAAAGATTTACAAGAAAATGAGTTTGTTTACTAGTTTGAGCTATACTTTTGCAAGTACTTTAAAATCTAGTAATGAGAGAATTATTTCAGTTTCTGGAGATCCTGATCCTTATGAATATCCGTCAACAGAAACGGATTTGAAATTACCAAACAAATTAACGATTGGTGTTGGTGTTGGACAAGCAAGAAAATGGTTAGTAGGTACTACGTTAGCTTTTCAGGGCGATGGGCGATATGCGAATTACTATAACTCTAGTGATGATGTGCGTTACGAGAAATATTCTAAATATGCAGTTGGTGGTTATTATATTCCAAATTATACGTCGTTTTCAAGTTACTTTAGTAGAATTACCTATAGAGCCGGTTTGAAATATGAAAAAATTGGTTTAATAATTAATAATCAATCAATTAATGATGTCGGAATGACATTGGGGGCTGGTTTTCCAATTACCGGACAATTTTCAAATGTGAATTTAGGTCTTGAATTTGGTAAAAGAGGAACTACGGCTGCTGGCTTAATTCAGGAAAATTACTTCAACTTTAGTTTAAGCTTCTCTTTTAACGACAGATGGTTCGTGAAAAGTAAATTCAACTAAACATAAGCTTTTATGTTTTTTTAAGCTCATTACAATTTACTACATTTGGCAAATGAATTTACCAAAGAAATATATTATAAACGCTGTCACAGTTCTTGCTGTGACACTGTTTTTTGGATGCGAAAGTAATTTTAAGGAAGTTCAAAAGATTAACTTTTCAGAATTTGTTCCAGGAAGTGATGCTGATACAGTTAACATAAAATATACAGATTCCGGACGCATTACAGGAGTGCTTATAAGTCGAAAAATGCTGGATTATTCTAATCTTGAATTTCCATTTACTGAATTCCCAAAAGGAATTGATGTTACACTGTATGATAAAAAACAAAAGCGTACTTTTATAAAAGCAAATTATGCTGTTTCTTATAAGCAAACAGGTATTATAGATTTGCAGGGAAAAGTAAAAATCACTTCAGAAACAGGTCAGATGCTCGAAACAGAACAGCTGTATTTTGATCAGAAAAACGAATGGTTTTACACGGAAAGAAAATTCAAACTTACCGATGCTAAAGGAGTGTCAAACGGTCAGGGAATTGATTTTAGTAAAGATTTTAAGGTGATAAATTCACAACGAATAACAGGCGAATTAGAGGCCAACGAATAAAATAATTATGGGTTACTTAAAATATACACAATACGTTTATATCGCATTTGCGGTTTACTTTATTTACGATGGAATCATCAAGCTAAATGAAGGTAGTGAAAATTATGCTTTGAGCTTTATAATTGCCGGAATGGCAGTTTTTATGTTTTTCTTCAGGAGAAAATTTGTCAAGAAATTTGATGATCGTAATAAAAAACAGTAAAAATGGAAATTAGTATTATAATACTTTGTTTAATACTATCAGCCTTTTTTTCAGGAATGGAAATAGCCTTTATTTCCTCGAACAAAATTTATCTTGGGATAGAAAAAAAACAAGATAATTTTGCGTCTCAAATTCTAACGAAACTTACCGAAAATCCCTCAAAATTTATTGCCGCAATGCTAATTGGTAACAATGTTGCCTTGGTAATTTATGGTTTTTTTATGGGTGATGTAGTTTTAAGATGTATCACCAAGTTAGGTTATCATTTTTCAGATATAACTAGTTTGTTGATTCAGACTGTTATTTCAACCTTTATAGTTTTAATTACGGCGGAGTTTCTTCCGAAAGTTTTTTTTCAGATCTATGCCAATTCATTAATTAAGATTTTGGCTGTTCCTGCTTATTTGTTTTATAGATTATTTTATTACATCTCTACTTTTTTTATCTGGATTTCTGACTTTGTTTTGAGAAAATTTTTTAAAACAGAAGGAGATCAGGTGCAATTGTATTTTAGTAAAGTGGAGCTGGGAAATTATATCACCGAACAAATGAATTCAGTTGAAGATGATGACGAAGTGGATTCTGAAATTCAGATTTTTCAAAATGCTCTGGAGTTTTCAGGTGTAAAAGCGCGTGATATTATGACGCCACGGACAGAAATTGTTGATATTGATTTGTTTGACAGTATTTCAGATTTAAAAGCGCTTTTCATAGAAACAGGCTATTCTAAAATCGTAGTAAGTCAAAACTCCCTTGATGATATTGTGGGATATGTGCATTCATTTGATTTGTTTAAAAAGCCAAAAACAATTAAATCAGTTTTGATGACAGTGGAGTTTGTTCCTGAAACTATTTTGATAAAAGATGCTTTAAACATCTTGATTAAAAAGAGAAAAAATGTTGCCGTTGTTTTAGATGAATATGGAGGGACTTCCGGAATTGTTACAATAGAGGATATTGTGGAGGAGCTCTTTGGGGAAATTGAAGATGAGCATGATTTAGATGAAGAACTAATTGAGCAGGAATTGGGTGAGGGTAAGTATTTGTTTTCTACAAGATTAGATGTGGAATATTTGAATGAGACTTATAAACTGATGATTCCTGAAGAAGACTCCTACGGTACTCTTGGAGGTTTTATTGTCAATTTTACCAAGGAAATTCCTCAGAAAGGCGAAGAAATTGTAATAGATCAGTATCATTTTGTGATAGAAGAAGCTACAAATAAGAAAATTGAATTAGTAAAAATGACTATAAAAGAGTGATTTCTTTTATTAATTAAAAAAATTGTGCAAAATAAATTGCTAGTTGTATTGTTATTAACTAGATAATTGTATTTTCGCAAACTGAATATAAAATTAACGATAATAAAAATGGCAGTTTTAGCAAAAATTAGACAGCGTTCCGCTTTATTGATAGGAGTTATTGCACTTGCATTATTTGCATTTATAATACAAGATCTAATCGGTAAAGGGACATTTAGTCAAAGTTCAAAGGATGTGGGAAGCATCGACGGAAAAGATATTTCATTTGAAGACTTTAGAATTAAAGTTAGTAATGTTGAAAAAAGTGGGCAAGGGATAACTTCCACTGAAGCTGCAAACAGAGTTTGGGATCAAGAAGTTTCAATCGCATTATTATCAGCTCAGTTTGATAAATTAGGATTGAGAGTTGGTGAAAAACACTTACTTGAAGTTTTGAAAGCTGATCCTAACATTGGAAAAAACCCGATGTTCTTAAATGCAGCAGGTATGTTTGATGTTGTGAAATTTAAAGAGTATTTCAAAACAAATCCTGAAGCAGCACAATATATTTCTGAAAAAGAAAAAGATGCTGAATTAAACGCAAAATATCAAATTTACAACACTTTAGTTAAATCTGGACTTTACACAACTGCTAGTGAAGGAAAGTTGAAATACGAAATGGAAGCTAACAAAGTAAACTTTGCTTATGCTGGTGCATTGTATTCTTCTATTAAAGATAGTGAAGTTAAAATTTCGGATGATGAAATTGTTGATTATATGAAGAAAAACGAGAAGAAATTCAAAGCGGATGAAACTCGTGAAATTCAATATGTTTTAGTTGAAGACAAAGCTTCAAAAGAAGATGAAGCTGAAATTAAAGCTAAAATCACTGGATTATTAAACGGAAGCGTTGTTTACAATGCTAAGACTGGTAAAAATGATACTTTGGCTGGTTTTAGAAATGCAACTAACGTAGCTGAATTTGTAAACGCAAATTCTGATGTTCCTTACGATTCTACTTATGTACCTAAAAATAGCTTGCCTGCGGTAGACGCTGATAAATTATTCAGCTTACCAGCCGGTGCAATTTACGGACCTTATGTTTTTGGAAGATACTATGCTATCTCTAAATCTTTAGGATTTAAAGCTGGAGTAAACGCAAAAGCTAGTCATATCTTAATTGGTTACGAAGGATCTCAAACTCCAAACCAAAAAGAAAAAAGAACTAAAGAAGAGGCTAAAGCTAAAGCTGAAGAAATTTTAGCTCAGGTTCAGGCTAATCCTGATAGCTTCATGATGTTGGCTTTTACAAGTTCTGATGATTCATCTGCACAACAAGGTGGTGATTTAGGATATTTTGGTCCAAACCAAATGGTAAAACCTTTCAATGATTTTGTATTCAGTAACGGAATTGGAAAAGTTGGTTTGGTAGAAACTCCTTTTGGATTTCACATTATTAAAATCACTGATAAACAAGACGGAATTCGTTTAGCTACAATTGCTCAAAAAATTGAGCCATCTGAAGCTACTTCTGATAAAGTATTTACATTGGCGACTAAATTTGAAATGGATGCTGCTGATAAAGATTTTGCTGCTACAGCAAAAGAATTAGGTTTAAAAGTTGCTGCTCCGGTTACTGCAAAAGCTATGGATGAAGCGTTTGGTCCATTAGGAAACCAACGTAACATCGTAAGATGGGCATTTGATAAAGAAACTAGTATTGGAGATGTAAAACGTTTTGAATTGGCTAATATTGGTCACGTAATTGCTCAGTATAAAAGTGAAAACAAATCTGGTTTAGTATCTGTAACTTTAGCTAGACCATATGTTGAACCAATCTTGAAAAACAAGAAAAAAGCTGAAATGTTAAAAGCTAAAATGACAGGATCAAGCCTTGAAGCTATTGCTAAAAGTGCTGGTGTAGCTGTTCAACAAGCCACAAACGTTACTATGGATAATCCAGTTTTACCTGGTGGAGTTGGACAAGAGCCAAAAGTTGTTGGAAATGCGTTTGCTTTAACTGCAAACAAACTTTCTGCTCCAATTGAAGGTAATACTGGTGTATATGTTGTAAAAAATATCAGTACTGTAAAAGCTCCGGCAATTGCTAACCATGCAGAATATGTTGCTAAAGTAAAAGCTCAAAGCGCATCTGATGGAAGCAGAATTTTACCAGCTTTGAAAAACAGTGCTAAAATAGAAGATAACAGACTGCAATTTAACTACTAATATTTAGTATTTAATTATCATATGAAACCCGAAACATTTTAATGTTTCGGGTTTTTTGATTTTATATGTTATTAGTATCATTACTTTTATTTTTTTGTTTAATTATATAGGAATAATCGAAATATAATTTGAAAAATTTGTGATTTTAAAAATTTAACAGTTAATTTGCTCGAATTTTCGTTTTAGGAAATTAGATTTGATTTAATGAATGTTAACTAAAATGTGTGGAAAAATGACAAAAAATTACCTTAATAATCAAGTGTTTAATGTTTTTTGTGTTTAACTTTTTTAAAAGAAAGCCTAGAGTATATTCCAAAATAGAGAACCATATTTATGGAATAATAACGGAACTTTTAAAAGTGAGCAGTACCGACATTAATGTCGATGAGCTAGGAGGCAAGTACTATTTAAGTAACGAAGAACAGCATTTTAAAGTGACTATTTTAAGTAACGATTATGTTATCAGGCTAACTAATACTCGTGATTCGGTTGCTGAAAAGTACGATAAGACTTTTGTTGAAGATGTCTTAAAAGCGGTAAAAGAAGAGAAACATCGAAGAATGGAATTGGTATATGATTCCATTAATAATAGCATAGAAAAAATGGCAGAGCGTTTGCATAATACGCTAATTGAATCTAATGAGCAGGAAAGTCAAAAGGTTCGTCGTTTAGAGACAAAAGATATTAAAAACAAAAAAGTGAATTATTAAATTCACTTTTTTGTTTTTAGAATAATTGTTGAGATTTTAAGATTGCAAAATCATTTCATCATAAGTCAGGATCGTTTCGTATCCTTTTCTTATAAAATATTCCTTTGGATTTTCTTTTGAAATTGCCATAACAAAATCACCACCCCAGGCACCAAGACTTTTCACCACGCCATTAAAATCTGGAAAAGCGATTTCTTTAATTGTTGCCAGTTCAAGAATATTGCTTAAATGAATTTCGTGTTTTTCCACAAAATGAGCAAACTCGTTAAGTGTTTTTGCTTCGAGAATAGCTTTGGTGATCTTATTGTTATCCTGAATGTTTTCAGATAAATTTTCATTTTTATTATTGTAATAAGCGGTGATCGCTACTTTACTGCTTTGTTTCTTGTTAAGGTAAACAAAGAATATGTTTTTAGTAAATTCAGGATTAAATGCTACCTTTTCAACGATTGGCAAACTTTTTTCAAGTCGATAGACAATTGGTGTGTTGTTTTGAGCACACGCAATATCATATCCACTGCCTCCAAAACTGTTTTTAAGCAGTGTATAAGCATCAATTTTGGTCCATTGTGCTATATTGTTTAATAGTGTTGAAGATGTGCCTAATCCCCAGTTTTTCGGAAATGTAAGATGAGTACTAATTTCATATCCTTCACTTTTATTTATGAAATCGGCATTTAAAAGATAGGCTTCATGTAATATAGTAATCAATGTCGTTTTAACGGTTTCTGTTTTTGCTTCTACATTGTTTATGATTTCAGAAAAATAAATAACATCTTCAAACCAGAGTTGGTCATCATAATTATAGCTTTTCCAAATAATTTCCTGATTTTGCCCTTCTTTTACGATTAAGTTTTGACCGAATTTTGTGGGTAAAGCAAAAGCTCTTGCTCCATCTAAAACTAAATATTCTCCCGTTATTAAAAGTTTTCCATTGCTGTAAAAGGTTGTTTTCATTCTATATTTATTTCAAGGAAATTCAAATATTTTTAAAATTGCTTCGCCTGTTCGCTAGTGCTCGAGTCCAAAGTCCAATTACTGTAGGGTTGGAATTTGGAATTTATTTAAATTTTAATATTTGGAATTTTTCGATCCAGTTATTTTCTTATGTTTTCAATAAATTCAACTACTGCACTATGAGATACGGTATTTTTCTTGAAATGTGCCTTAATTAAATGACGTTCTTCATCAGTGGCTTCAAATTGATTAATGATGTTATTTAAGTGCATTTTCATATGTCCTTCCTGAATTCCTGTTGTCGTTAACGAGCGTAATGCAGCAAAATTTTGTGCCAGTCCAGCAACGGCAACAATTTCCATTAATTCTTGTGCCGAAGGTTTTTCAAGCATTTCTAAACATAATTTTACCAAGGGATGTAAAGAAGTAAGTCCGCCAACAGTTCCTAGAGCAAGTGGAATCTCTAACCAGAAAGTGAATATTCCGTTTTCTATTTTGGCATGTGATAAACTCGAGTATTGACCATTTCGAGAAGCATAAGCGTGAACACCTGCTTCAACCGCTCTGAAGTCATTTCCTGTAGCCAGAATCACGGCATCAACCCCGTTCATAATACCTTTATTGTGGGTTACGGCTCTAAAAGGCTCAACTTCTGCAATTTGAACCGCCTGAACAAAACGTTCTGCGAAATCCTGCGGATTAGTAATATGTTTTTCGGCTAAATCCTCAATAGAGCAGGAAACTTCAGCTCTTACAAGGCAATTAGGGACATAATTGGACAAAATGCTCATAATTACTTTAATACTTTCGTCATCTGAAAAGAGATCAGACTGCTGAAATTCTTCTTTTAGAGTCGTAGCAAATTGTTCCAGACAGGAGTTTATGAAGTTGGCTCCCATGCTATCTTTCGTTTCAAAAGTAGCATGCAGTTGAAAATAATTTTCAAGTAAACTTCTTTTGTCTTTGAGTTTGATGTCTAAAATTCCACCTCCGCGTTGCTGCATATTTTTGGTAATGCTTTGCGTGTCAGTAAAGAATTTTGATTTTATTTGATCAAAGAAAGATTGTAGTTTATCGGCGTCTCCATTGAATGTAAAATGTACCTGGCCAATCTTTTCTGTATTAATTATAGTTGTTTTAAATCCGCCACGTGTAGACCAATATTTTGCTGATTTTGAAGCTGCTGCAACAACGGAACTTTCTTCAATCGCCATTGGAATCGTTTTATATTTTCCGTTGATTAAAAAATTAGGAGCAACTCCGAGCGGAATATAGAAGTTTGTGATGGTGTTTTCGATGAATTCATCATGCAATTGTTGAAGCTTGTCGTCTGAATTCCAGTAATTTCTTATAATATTTAGGGCTTCTTCAGGAGTTGAAAAATACTCATTTGCGATCCAGTCTATTTTTTCTTTTTTGGATAATTTCGAAAATCCGGCAACAGCGTTGTTCATTCTCAGTATATTAAATAATAATGTGCTGACAAAGATACCAATTTAAGAGTTTTGTTTGCAATCTATTTAAAGTTTGAAAAGTACGCAATCGTTATTTTTTTTAACATTTAACACTTAAAATGTGTATTATGTTTATTTTTTTTACTAAAATTGGGCTCTTTTTATATTTAAAATAATTATAATGAATACAAGTAAAATAACGGTAGTACTTTTATTTTTAGTCGCTACTGTCTTTGGACAACAAAAAATTACTGTCGAAAACATTTATGGCGGGACATTCCGGGCAAAAGGAATGGATGAATTGCAATCCTTAAAAAATACAGATCAATACACTGTTTTGAATGTTGATCAGGCTAGTAAAAGCATGCAGATTGATTTGTATGATTTTGCAACCTTAAAAAAAGTATCTAATTTGATAGATACAAAAAATCATAAGGAACTTTCGACTGGAATTGACAGTTATACTTTTGATGCCTCAGAAAAGAAAATTCTAATTGCTTGTAATACCAATAGAATCTTCCGTCACTCTTTTACGGCAGATTATTTTTTATATGATATTACTTCAAAATCACTAATAAAACTTTTTGATTTTCAGGTTCAGGAACCAACTTTTTCGCCTGACGGAACTAAAATTGCTTATGCCAGAGAAAATAATCTTTATGTATACGATTTAGCTTCTAAAAAAATAACAGCAGTTACTACAGACGGAAAGAAAAATGCCGTAATTAACGGTATTACGGATTGGGTATATGAAGAAGAGTTTGCATTTGTACGTGCTTTTGACTGGAGTAAAGACAGTAAAAAATTAGCTTATATTCGTTTCGACGAAAGTGCAGTTCCTGAATTTTCAATGTCAATCTTTAAAAAAGATTTATATCCAACAGTTGAAACATTTAAATATCCAAAAGCAGGAGAAAAAAATTCAGTAGTTTCATTGCATATATATGATGCTGCTGCAAATGCAACTAAAAAAGTTGATTTAGGAAATTATAATGACTTCTATATTGCAAGGTTACAATGGACAAATGATAATAATGTATTGTCAGCTCAGGTTTTAAATCGCCACCAGGATAATCTTGATTTACTATTTGTAGACGGAACGACAGCTGCTGCAAAAGTAGTTTTAAATGAAAAAGACAAAGCTTACGTTGATGTTACAGATAATTTGACTTTCTTAAAGGATAATAGTTTTATCTGGACAAGTGAAAAAGACGGTTTTAATCATATTTATGTTTACGATAAAACCGGAAAACTTAAAAATCAGGTTACAAAAGGGAACTGGGAAGTTGTTTCATACTATGGCTTCGACGAAAAAACTAAAACTATCTTCTATCAATCTACAGAAAATGGTTCAATCAACAGAGATATTTACAGAATTGGTTTAGACGGAAAAAATAAATTACGTTTAACTTCAAAAGTTGGAACAAGCGCAGCAACTTTTAGTCCTAATTTTCAATATTTCATTACTACTTTCTCAAGTAATTTACAGCCTACAACATATACTTTAAATGAGGCAAAAACCGGAAAAGAAATTCAGGTTATCGAAAACAACCAGGCTCTTGCTGATAAATTAAAGGCATATAATCTTCCTGCAAAAGAATTCTTTGTTTTAAAAACAGCTAAAGGGAATGAGCTTAATGCATGGATTTTAAAGCCAAAAGATTTTGATCCTTCAAAAAAATATCCTGTTTTCATGTACCAATATTCTGGTCCTGGATCTCAACAAGTAAACAACGATTGGAATAATTCTGATGATTATTGGTTTATATCGCTTACTCAACAAGGTTATATTGTTGCTTGTGTAGATGGTAGAGGAACTGGTTTTAAAGGTGCTGATTTCAAAAAAGTTACTCAAAAAGAACTTGGGAAATATGAAGTTGAAGATCAGATTGATGCTGCAAAAGTGATTGGAGCTTATCCGTATGTTGATGCTTCAAGAATTGGAATCTTCGGATGGAGTTATGGAGGTTTTATGTCTTCAAACTGTATCTTTCAAGGAAATGATGTTTTCAAAATGGCAATTGCAGTTGCTCCGGTAACGAACTGGCGTTTTTATGACAGCGTTTACACAGAAAGATACATGCAGACTCCACAGGAAAATGCAAGTGGTTATGATCAAAATTCTCCAATAAATCACGTTGATAAATTAAAAGGTAAGTTTTTATTGATTCACGGATCAGCAGATGATAACGTTCATGTTCAAAACTCTATGCAAATGATGGAGGCTTTGATTCAGGCAAACAAACAGTTTGAGTCTCAAATCTATCCGGATAAAAATCATGGTATTTTTGGCGGAAAGACCAGAATTCAGCTTTATAATAAAATGACTAATTTTATCAAAGAAAATTTATAGAATAACTTTATTAACCTTAAACAAATAATGAATAAGATGGGAGAAACTCAAGTAAAAACTGCGCATCCAAAAGGACTTTGGGTATTGTTTGGAACGGAGATGTGGGAGAGATTCAATTTTTATGGAATGCGAGCTTTATTGACTTTATTTCTTGTGAACTCATTATTAATGAAGGAAGAAGAAGCTTCATTGATTTATGGTGGTTTCCTTGGGCTTTGTTATTTAACGCCAATGTTGGGTGGTTTTGTAGCAGATCGTTTTTTAGGAAATAGAAATTGTATATTATTGGGTGGATTATTAATGGCAGCAGGACAAATGTTGTTATTTACCAGCGGAAGTATTTTTGAAAGTAATTTGCCTTTGGCTAAAATTATTATGTACTCTGCCTTAGGAGTTATTGTTTTTGGTAACGGATTCTTCAAGCCAAACATTTCGAGTATGGTGGGAAGTTTATATCCTAAACAAGAGAAAACAAAATTAGATAGTGCTTTTACTATTTTCTATATGGGAATCAATATCGGGGCTTTCTTAGGTCAGTCGATTTGTCCTTTGTTGGGAGATGTTAAGGATGCTGGTGGTATTAGAGATATCCATGCTTTTAGATGGGGATTCATGGCAGCTTCTTTAGCTATGCTTATCGGAACAGTTCTTTTTTACTTTTTGAAAAACAAATATGTGGTTTCTCCTGAGGGAAGACCATTGGGAGGTTTGCCTTCTAAAAATGAAGCATCAGACTTTGAAGAAGGAGAGGCGCAAAAAGCTAATTTTTCAAATAAAGCTTTGGTAATTGCAGGACTAGCATTTATTGCATTAGGATTCTTTTTTCATTATGTTGTAGGTCAGAATTTGATTTATACTTTGATTTATTCTAGTGGATTGTCATTGGCAGGATTAATTATTTCTGACACTTCATTGACTAAAATTGAAAGAGACAGAATTATTGTAATTTATATCGTTTCGTTCTTTATTATTTTCTTCTGGGCGGCTTTTGAGCAAGCTGGTTCGTCGTTAACTTTTATTGCAGATAATCAAACAGACAGAAACTTCTTTGGTTTTCTAATGCCTCCATCAATGGTTCAGATTTTTAATGGACTATTTGTTGTAATTATGGCGGTTCCTTTTAGTATTTTATGGGATACTCTTAGAGCAAAAGACAGAGAGCCTATTTCTCCGGTAAAATTGGCTGCAGGACTAGTGATAATCTCGATTAGTTTCTTCATGATTGCGACTCAGGTTTCTTACATTGGAACTTCTGGTTTGTTATTGGTAAAATGGCTTATCTTATTATATTTCTTAAATACATGTGCTGAGTTATGTTTGTCTCCAATTGGTTTGTCATTGGTAGGTAAATTATCTCCAAAACGTTTTGCATCATTATTATATGGAGTATTCTTTTTGTCAAATGCTTCTGGTTATGCTTTAGGAGGGACTTTAGGTTCTATCTTGCCTGCAACTGGAGATAAATTTGCAAAAGCAAAAGAATTAGGTATCGATCTTCAGGCAGTTTTAGACAACAAAATTACACCAACTCCTGAGCAATTAGCTTTATTGGATCAACACCAAATTAGTGCTCATAACCACTTTTTTGCCGGATTTGAAATTCATAACTTATATGAGTTCTTTATGGTATTTGTGGTTCTTACTGGTATCGCGGCAATTATATTGTTTGCTTTGACTCCGTTCTTGAAAAAAATGATGCACGGTGTTAGATAATATGGAAAACAATACAATTACTCTAGAACAAATACAAAATTTTGAAGGGAATTACCCAAAGCAATTGTGGTACTTGTTTTTGGTTGAAATGTGGGAGCGTTTTTGCTTCTACGGAATGAGAGGTGTTTTAGCAGTTTTCATGGTAGATCAATTAGGTTTGGTTGAAGGGAAAGCAAATCTTCAATATGGTGCTGTGCAGGCATTTGTTTATGCTTTTACATTTATTGGGGGAATTTTTGCTGATAAAGTTTTAGGTTTTAAGAAGTCTCTTCTTTTTGGAGGGATCGTTATGATTTTGGGTAATTTACTGATTGCTGCAAATCCGCATGATTTCTTTTATTATGGTATAACACTTTCTATTATTGGAACTGGTTTTTTTAAGCCAAATGTTTCTTCAATGGTTGGGGAGTTGTATCACGAAAATGATGGACGCCGTGACGCAGGTTACGGATTGTTTTACGCGGGAATCAATATTGGCGGAATGCTGGGAGGTGCTATTCCTATTTATTTAGGAAAAAACTATTCCTGGAGTTTATGTTTCCTTTCCGCAGCAATTGTTATGATTATTGGTGTTGCAACTTTTCTTTTGACGAAAAAATATCTTGCCCCAATTGGAAATTCTCCATTAGAAAAACAGACAGCTAAAAAACGAAATCTTTACGAAATCGCAGTTTATGCAGGTTCTATAGTTATAATTCCGTTTGTTTACATAATGGTTATAAATTCTGATTATACAGAGTATTTTATGTATACGATAGGGATTTTGGCTTTAGTATATTTTTTATATGAATTAATAATGATTAAAGAGAGCAAGCAACAGCTTAAGCTGTTGGCGGCATTTATCTTTATTTTTGCATATTTTATGTTTATGGCTATCTCAGAACAATCAGGTGGTTCGTTGTCCTTGTTTGCAAAAGATAATTTATCTACTAAATTGTTGTTTTTTAACATTGATCCAAATGTGGTAAATAATAGTATAAACTCATTATATGTTATTATTTTTAGCCCATTAGTTGGATTCCTATGGATATATATGGCTAAGCGAAAAATTGAGCCAAATACGATTATTAAATTTGGTTTGTCATTTCTTTTACTGGCTGCAGGATTCTTTATTTTTTATGCTGCCAGATTTTTTGTAAATAAAGATGGATTAAGTTCTCTAGATGTTTTTGCTTTAGGATACCTTTTATATACGCTTGGAGAATTATGCATTGGGCCAATCGGAATGTCTGTAATTACTAAACTATCTCCTAAGCGATTGTTTGGAATGATGATGGGATTATGGTTTTTATCAAGCGCATTCGGTCAGTTTGCTGCAGGTAAATTAGGAGCTGAAATGTCAGATGCAAATACTGGAACTACTTTAATGTCTAAGTTGATTGCTTATACTGATGGATATTATCAATTGGCAATTTATGCAGTAATTGCCGGTGTTGTTTTAATAATTGCTATGCCGTTAATCAAAAAATTAATGCAAGAAGTAAAATAGGCGACATTTAGCAATAGATATTTTGTTTAAATTTGTAGAAAATTAATGCAGCATGAAAAAAATATTTTTGATTACCTTGTTTTTAACTGGTGTTTTTTCAATACAGGCACAGGAGCTAAAATGGTATACAGATGTAAGAGAAGCTATTACTGAAAGTAATAAGGTACATAAGCCAATGTTGATGTTTTTTACAGGAAGCGATTGGTGTGGATGGTGTATTCGTTTGCAAAATGAAGTTTTAAAAACGCCTGAATTTACAAAATGGGCAGCTGAAAATGTAGTTTTAGTTGAATTGGATTACCCGAGAAGAACACCTCAGGCTCCGGAAATAAAAAATCAGAATAACGAATTGCAACAAGCTTTCGGAATTCAGGGGTTTCCTACGATCTATTTTACAAGTGCAGAAGCAATAGACGGAAAAGTAAATTTTAAAGGTCTGGGACAAACAGGTTATGTTGCTGGTGGTCCAACAGCATGGTTAGCAGTTGCTAATGGAATTGTAAATCCGAAAAAATCTTAATAGATAATTTTTTTAATAAAACATGTGAAATCCCTATACTATGTATGGGGATTTTTTTTGTTTAGTAAGAAAAGGTGTCTTTAATTTTGTTTCAAATTGTTGATTTAATATTTATTTATAAGTAAAAAAACACATAATGTATTTTTTGTATTAATTAAAATTGGAAAATTAAAATATTATGTTAATTTCGTCGTACTAATCTAACCAAAACCAAGATAATATGACCAAAAAATTACTTATCCTACTATTTTTTTTAGGTTCATTTTTTACGCATGCTCAGAATTTAGTTTGGAGAACTAATATGACTGATGCAATCGCAATTAGTAATGAACAGAGAAAACCAATGTTAATTTTATTCACTGCCTCAGGTGTACCGGAAAATCTTCAAAATGAAATCTTCAAAACACCAGACTTTGCTGTTTGGTCACGTGATAACGTCATTTTAGTGAAGCTTGATTTGTCTGATTCATCTGCTTCAGATAGTGATAGAGAACAAAACGTAAAACTTAAAAATGCTTTTGGCGTTGAAGAACTGCCTGAAGTTTGTTTTGCACTGGCATCAATCCGTAAAACCAAAACTACTTTTAGTGCTTTGGGAAAAATTGCCTATAAGCCAGGTGGAGCAAAAGCATGGATAGCAGAATCGAATGCACTTTTACATCCAAGTGAATAATATTTTAATTATTTTTTTAGTTTAATCTATAGAATCCCTTTTCATTTGTAGAGTGAAAAGGGACTCTTTTTTTATAGCAGGAAGTTTTCCATTGTTGTTGAAATGAATACGAGTTTGTACCATCTCCTATAACTATCTTTGGATGTAAGTCTTCTAATACGCGATCTGCGTTTATTTTTGGAGACGCTATCAATATCAGGATATCTGGTTTAATTTTCTTAGGGTAGGTACCGGAACTGTCTATCAGCAAAATTTTCTTCCCATCAAAAAATAATACATTTTTAATTTTATTTATCGATTTCAAAACTCCAAAATTGGCAACTAAATAGACTTGTAAAGCGTCGTTTTTTGATTCTTTTTCGTATTGCAGATTATTTGTGAAAAGTATCGTGTTTTTACCTCTTCTTTCCGTAATTAAGGTTTTTTTCTTGGAATGAAAAACAATAAGTTCATGCTTGCTTTCGATTTCTCTTTTAGTTTGAATGAAAGAAATCTGAACCAGAATTATAGTGACAAGTACAATAATACGTTTGTTATGATCAGGTTTTTTTAACCAAATGATACTTGCTACTAAGAACAAATAAAAAGAAATTAAGTGATAGCAATTAAAACTTATGTTTTTAATTACAAATGATTCGAAAGAAGCCACATAATGAATAATCTGATTTAATAGAAAAATGCTTTTTTCAAAAATTTTAATTATAATTATGGGGCAGCTTATAAATACCGAAATAAGCATTACCACGATGCCAACTATCATTATAAAAGATAACACGGGTAGAATTAGAATATTGGTCACAAAAAAGAGTGCCGGAAACTGATGAAAATAATAGAGGCAAATTGGGAATGTACCAATTTGAGCTGCGAATGAGACGGTAAGAGCTTCCCAGATATATTTTACTATTTTGTTTTTCGGGAGCCAAATGTTTTTCAATAATGGCTGCAGCCAAAGGATCGAAAATAATGCGATATAACTTAATTGGAATCGGGCGTCAAATAAAAAATAAGGTTCAAAGAGTAATATCAGTAAGATAGAAACCAGTAAAGTGTGATAGGTATTGCTGTTTCTATGCAGATGACTTCCTATTGCTAAAAACGAAAACATGACTACAGATCGTAATACTGGCGGCGAGAGTCCCGAAACTATTGCAAAAAGTGCCAATGAAATAATAATGGTACTTAATTTTAGTAGTGAGCCTTTTTTTGTATTCTGAATAGGTTTTAGAATGAATAATATAAACAACATTATAAAACCAACATGCAGCCCTGAAACAGACAAGACATGTGTAACCCCAGAATATTGATAATCTTGTTTAATTTCTGATGAAATTTCTTGTTTTTGACCTAAAATTAAAGCTAGTGCAACGTTCATTTCGGTTTTGTTGAATTTTGCCTTTTCCAGATTATAAATAATCCTCGAATGTAAGTGCGACGTATAAAACCAGATATCTTTTTTGATCTTTGTATTGACGGCAATATTTAATTTTGAAGTATAAATTTGAGCATAGATTTGTTTGTTAGCGAGATATTTTCCATAATCAAATTGATTTGGATTTTTTGGAAGGCTATTGTGTTGCAAAATAGTTTTTACACGAATACTGTTTCCAACAAATAAAGAATTCTTAATGCTATCCTTTGCTACATTTACAATGATTCTGCCAGAGTAGTATTTATTATCAATGTGATTTATAAGACCAATATATTGATCATTATAATCATTGCCTTTTGATTTTTCTCTGATGGTTATACTAATATAATGCGGGCTTTCAAACGCATTTTTGTAATGGATATAATTTGACTCTTGAAGAGAATCTGTATTGATTGACAAAGCTATTACACCGATAAAGAACGAAGTATAAAAAGTGCTTAATCCGAAGAATATATTTAGGTTTTTATTCTTTTTTGAGAAAAGGTAAAAAATGGAAAGAAATAATAAACCGACGAAAAGATATAATACTGAAATTGTAATCGGGGGTATCCAGTAATATGCTCCTATAATACCAAAAACGAAGCTAAAAGTTATTTTAGCCAAAGGGAAATCTAATACTTTCATTGTATAAAAGTATTAAAAATTTGTAAGAAAAATAATATATTTTAATTAATCAACAACTCTGTTAATCTGAGCAAAAGAATTTTTGTAATACGGCTCTTTTGTCGACGAAATTATGACACCTTTTGAAGTTGAAGAATGGATAAATTTTATCTCGTCTGATTTTACTTCCGTAATTAATCCAACATGATTGATTTGTTTGCTTTTATTGGTTTTGAAGAAAATTAAATCGCCTTTTTGAGCATCATCAATATTGATTATTTTTCCAACTTTAGATTGTTCATAAGAACTTCTGGGTAGTTTTATGTTTTCAGATTCAAAAGAAGTAAATACTAATCCTGAGCAATCAAATCCGCTTTTTGTAGTTCCGCCAGCTTTGTATTTTACTCCAATATTATCAGTTGCATTTTCAATTAAATGATTGACAATGTATTTATTTTCTCGTTTTGTTTCTTTTTTACTTACTGCATTTGAAGTTGATTTACAAGATGTAAAAGCAAGAGTTAGCAGAAGAAAAAGGAGTATTTTTTTCAAAACAAGAAAAATTTAAAGTTGTTTTAAATCAGCTACAATTAGTTTAGCCGTTTTTTTACTGGCGCCAACTCCTCCTAATTTTTGCTCTAAAATATCATAATTTTTAAGAAGTTTTTCGCGATACTGAGGTTCAAGTAATTTTTGAAGTTCCTCTTTAATACGTTTCGTGTTGCAATCAGCCTGAATTAGTTCCGTTACAACTTCCTGATCCATAATTAAATTGACTAAAGAAATGTATTTTAGCGTAATAATTCGTTTTGCAATTTGATAAGAGATATTGCTTCCTTTATAACAAACCACTTCAGGTACTTTAAAAAGAGCGGTTTCTAGAGTTGCAGTTCCTGAAGTTACCAAAGCAGCGGTAGAAGAACGTAATAAATCATAAGTTTTATTCGAAACAAATGCGATATTTTCGTTAGAAATAAATTGCTTATAAAAATCGTATTCCTGACTTGGTGCACCTGCAATTACAAATTCATAATCCTTAAAGTCGTAAACAACACTAAGCATTACACTAAGCATTTTAGTAATTTCCTGTTTGCGGCTTCCAGGTAAAAGTGCGATAATAGGTTTGTCTCCCAATTGATTTTCTTTTCTAAAAACGGCTTCATCAAAAGGAGGCTGATTCTGGATAGCATCAATCAAAGGATGTCCAACAAAATCTACTGGAAAGTTATGTTTGTCTTCATAAAAGCTTTTCTCAAAAGGCAAAATCACAAACATTTTGTCGACATCTTGTTTGATGGCTTTTATTCTGTTTTCTTTCCAGGCCCAGATCTGAGGTGAAATATAGTAGTGTGTTTTGTAATTCAGCTCTTTAGCCCATTTTGCAATACGCATATTAAAACCAGGATAATCAATAAATATGATAACGTCAGGTTTGAAGTTTAAAATATCTTTTTTGCAAAAAGTAATATTGCTTAAAATGGTTTTCAGATTAAAAATAACTTCAACAAAACCCATGAAAGCCAATTCGCGATAGTGTTTAACTAAAGTTCCTCCGGCTTTTTGCATCAAATCACCTCCCCAAAATCTAATTTCTGCCTGAGGATCTTCCTCATATAATGCTTTCATTAAATTAGAACCATGTAAGTCTCCGGAAGCTTCACCAGCTATGATGTAATATTTCATATGATTTTTTTTGACAGTAGTTTCTGTTTTAAACACAGAAATTATTTTTGCAATGCAAAGATAAGATTTAAATAAACAAAGTCGAAATTGCTAAGACAATCACGGCCAAAACAACACCTCTAGCCATTAATTCTTTATCTCTTTTTAATAAAATTAAAAATACAGCAAGATCTAAAAGAGTGCCTAAAGTGATTATTTTTCCTAAATAACCATAGTGTTTGATGGTCTGAATTCCGGACGAAAGATCAAAAGTGGTAAAGAATGTGATAAACAAATAACTGCCAAGAAGTGCAGTAAAAATTCCGATAACAAAACCAATAACAATGTCTTTTTTATTCATTTAATTTCCAGGTATTAAGTTGTTGCATAGTATGATGTGCTGTTAAATCAAATTGTACGGGAACGACTGAAATGTAACCATTTTCAAGAGCCCATTCATCAGTGTCTTCGCCTTTATCTTCGTTTGTGAATTTTCCTGTCAGCCAGTAATAATCTTTTCCGTAAGGTGTTTGGCGTTTGTCAAATTTTTGAGCATAATAAGCTTTTGCCTGACGACAAATTTTAATTCCTTTTATTTCTTTTTCTTTTAATTTCGGAAAATTAACATTTAAAACTACTCCGGCCGGTAATTTATTGGCAAGTGTTTCAAGAGTAATTTTTTTGACAAATGATTTAATTTGTTCGAAATCGGCGTTCCAGTCAAAATCTAATAAAGAAAAACCAATAGCCTGAATGCCTTCAATTCCTGCTTCAACTGCGGCGCTCATTGTTCCTGAATAAATTACATTTATAGAAGAATTTGAACCGTGATTGATTCCTGAAACGCACAGATCGGGTTTTCGGTGCAGGATTTCATTTACGGCCAGTTTAACACAATCTACCGGTGTTCCCGAACAACTGTATTCAGTAGTTTTTGCATTTTCTTTTGAAATTTTGTCCAGAAATAAAGTATTGTTGATGGTTATCGCATGTCCCATTGCACTTTGAGGTTTGTCCGGGGCAACCACGATTACTTCGCCAATCGTTTCCATAACACTGATTAAAGCTCTGATTCCGGGTGCTAAAATTCCGTCGTCATTAGTAACTAATATCAAAGGTTTTTCATTTTTCATGCGTGGATGTCATTTGTGAATTGTCAAAATTAAAGCTTGTTAAAGCAAATGTAGTAACAGATTTTGGTAGAATACTAACAAATAAATAAAAATTGTCAACTAAATTAAAGAACGTTTTCGTGCATTAAACATTTTTATATCTTTAACAAAAAATTATAGTGAACTTGGCTTTCATGGCACAGTTTTTACCGTAACTTAGATTAAAAAATTGATGAATGCTATTATTAAATTTATGAAAAGAAATTATAAAATACTTATAGCCGTATTATGCTTGTCATTAACCTTATTTGCTTTTAAAATAAATGCAGATAAGTCAGAAGATCCGGACCCAAATAGAGATAAAACACTTTTAGAATTACTTGCATTTGTTATTGAAAAAGGACATTACAGTCCTGCAGAAATAAATGATGAGTTCTCTAAAGGAATTTTTAAAGATTATATTGATGCTTTAGATCCTTCAAAAAGGTTCTTTTTACAGTCTGATATTGATGAATTTAAGCAATATGAGCTGCAATTAGATGACCAGTTTTTGAATAAGGATCTGACGTTTTTCAATTTGACTTATACCAGATTGATGAAGAGAATGGAAGAGAGCAAAAAACGTTACAAAACGATTTTGGCACAACCTTTCAATTACAATGTTGATGAGACTTTTAATGCAGATTATGAGCATATTCCTTATGCTAAAAATGCAACGGAGATTAACGAAAGATGGAGAAAACAGATTAAATTATCTACACTTTCATCTCTTGTTACAAAACAAAAATTAGAAGAAGATAAAAAGAAAACAGATCCTGCTTACAAAGCAAAATCTTTTGAAACTTTAGAAAAAGAAACTCGTGAGAGTTCTTTAAAATCTTTGGATGATAATTTCAGTTTAATTAAAGATCTAAACAAAGAAGATTGGTTTTCTGTTTACGTAAATTCAATCATGACGCGTTTTGACCCGCACACAAGTTATTTTGCACCTGAAGAAAAAGACCGTTTTGATGTAAACATTAGTGGGAAATTAGAAGGTATTGGAGCTAGATTAACTAAGAAAAATGATTTTACTCAAATCGATGAGTTGATTTCTGGAGGACCAGCATGGAAAGGAAAACAGCTTGAAGCTGGAGATTTAATTTTGAAGGTAGCACAAGGAAACGAGGAGCCTGTGGATGTTGTAGGTATGCGTTTGGATGATGTTGTGAAAAAAATTAAAGGTCACAAAGGAACCGAAGTAAAACTTACAGTTAAAAAAGTAGATGGTACTATTAAAGTAATTTCAATTATCAGAGATGTAGTTGAAATTGAAGAAACATACGCTAAATCAAGTATTGTAGAAAGAAATGGATTGAAATACGGTGTTATCTACTTGCCTAAATTCTATATTGATTTTGAAAATAAAGATGGCCGCGATGCCGGAAAAGATATTGCTCTTGAAGTAGAAAGATTGAAAAAAGAAGATATTAACGGAATCGTTCTTGATGTTCGTGATGATGGTGGTGGATCTTTATCTACGGTAGTTGATATTGCTGGTTTGTTTATTGAAGAAGGACCAATTGTTCAGGTGAAATCTGCTGGTAAAAAGAAAGAAGTTTTATACGATAAAGATAAAAAAATCGAATGGGACGGACCACTAGTGATTATGGTAAACAGTTTCTCAGCTTCGGCTTCAGAGATTTTGGCTGCTGCAATTCAGGATTACAAGCGTGGAGTAATTATTGGAAGTAAACAAACTTACGGAAAAGGTACTGTACAAAACGTTTTAGATTTAAATCAGTTTGTTCGTAATGCTAATTATGGTGATTTAGGCGCTTTGAAAATTACCGGACAAAAATTCTACAGAATCAATGGTGGATCAACTCAGTTAGAGGGTGTCCATAGTGACGTGGTAATGCCAGATCGTTATGCTTACTTAAAAATGGGTGAACGTGATATTGATAACGCAATGCCATGGGATAAAATAGATCCTGCTGATTATAATACCTGGACTTCAAATGAGAAATTTAATCAGGCGATTGCAAACAGCAGAAGTAGAATTGCAGGTAATGCTCAGTTTAAATTAATTGAGGATAATGCTAAATGGATTGATGTTAAAAACAAAGAAAATACCTATAGTTTAAATATTAATAGTTTTAAGGCGACTCAAGAGCAAGTTGAAAATGAAGGTAAAAAATATAAGCCAATTTCAGATTACAAAAACAATTTAGTCTTTAAATCTTTGCCTTATGAAGAGCTTGAGATGAACAGCGATGCAACACTAAAAGAAAAAAGAGAAGCATGGCATCAGGCGTTAGCTAAAGACGTTTATGTTGAAGAAGCATTAAATGTTTTGGATGATTTACAAACTAAAGGTTTGGTAAAGAACAGCGTTAGTCCTAAAATGAAAAAAGATAAATTAGTTAAATCTTAATTTTAGAAAATATATTGTTATTAAGCGCTCCAAAAAAGTTTATTTTTTGGAGCGCTTTTTTTGTAAGTTTAATAAACTAAAGATATTGTGTAGATGAGAAATTGTATTTTATTAGGTTTGATCGTTTTGATTTCTGTTTCCTGTAAAAAAGAAATAACAGAAAGCACTGCCAATAAGGATTTAAAAGAAACGGAATCAAATTTTGTCACCAATCAGACCCATGCAGATTCAATTTATACTTTTGCTTATTTGCCAACGTCAACGACTAAACAAATTGTAAAGCATAAATACTATACACTTTCGTATAATGAGAAATTTGAACAAGCCGAATGGGTTGCCTATGAATTAAAGAAGGAATATCTCACAAATAATGATTTTAAAAGGCCTTATTTTATTGAAGATCCAAAAGTAGTAACCGGTTCTGCAGATTGGAGAAACTATAAAAAGTCTGGCTATGACAAAGGGCATCTTTGTCCGGCTGGTGATATGGAGTTTAATAAGGATGCCTATACAGATACATTTTATACCTCAAATATTTCACCCCAAAAGCATGATTTTAATAGCGGAATCTGGAATAGATTAGAGCAGAAAACCCGTTATTGGGCTGAAAAGTATAACGATATTTATGTCGTAACAGGTGGGATTCTGAAAGATTCAGACAAAAAAATAGGGACAGAAAAAGTTGCTGTCCCTAAGTATTTTTATAAAATCATTTTGGCTAAATCTGGAAAGGAGCATAAAGCAATTTCCTTTTTAGTTCCGAATGAAGATAGCGATAAGTCAATTTATGATTTCGTTGTTCCAATTGAAACTTTGGAAAAAATGACCGGAATTGATTTCTTCCCAAATTTAAAAAACTTAAAAAGTAGTAAGGACTTTTAATTCTGCAATAGTCTGAGTTGGATTTTCGGCTTTAAAAACAAAACTTCCAGCGACTAAAACATCTGCTCCGGCTTCTACTAGTTGTTTAGCATTTTTACTAGTTACGCCGCCATCAATTTCAATAATAGTCGATGCATTTTTACGAGTAATCAAAGCTTTTAGTTTCTCTACCTTAGTATAAGTGTTTTCAATGAATGACTGCCCTCCAAAACCAGGATTCACACTCATAATAAGTACTAAGTCAATGTCGTTGATAACATCTTCTAATAAATCAATATTCGTGTGAGGATTGATTGCAACTCCTGCTTTCATTCCTTCAGCCTTAATAGCCTGTAGTGTTCTGTGCAAGTGTGTGCAAGCTTCATAATGTACAGTTAGAATATTGGCACCTAAATCAGCAAAAGTTTTAATGTAGCGGTCTGGATCAATTATCATTAAATGTACGTCGATTGTTTTTTTAGCGTGTCTTGAAATCGCTTCTAGAACCGGCATTCCAAAAGAGATATTCGGCACAAAAACTCCGTCCATAATATCAATGTGAAACCAATCAGCCTGACTGTTATTGATCATTTCGATATCACGTTGTAGATTGGCAAAATCGGCTGCAAGAACAGAAGGAGCAATAAGTGTATTCTTCATTTTGTGTAGTTGTGTGTTATTTTGGCAAAGATAAATTTTTTATTATTTAGATTGAAATTTAACCGCAAAGGCCGCAAAGATTTACACAAAGGCCGCAAAGATTTTTTATAAGCTTGTTGAAATTATAAGGTCAGAAAGCTTTGTGAACTTTGTGCTTTCAACATTTCAATAGAAAAAAACTTTATGAACTTTGTGGTAGAAAATAGTAGCAAATAAAAAACTCCGGTAATCAGCCGGAGTTTCAATCATCAATCAAAAAACGAACAGTCAATCAAACTGTTGTTTGCTTTACGGTCCAATATAGGCAGTTTCGCAATAAATTCCAAATTCCAATAAAATAATTGGGATTTGGAATTTCTAATATTGGATTTTGTGGGGTTTTATCCCAAATAAGTTTTAAGAATTTTACTTCTTGAAGTATGTTTTAATCTGCGGATTGCTTTTTCTTTAATCTGACGTACACGTTCACGAGTTAAGTCGAAAGTTTCTCCAATTTCTTCTAATGTCATTGGGTGCTGATCACCAAGGCCAAAGTATAAACGAACTACATCAGCTTCTCTTGGAGTTAATGTTTCTAATGAACGTTCAATTTCAGTACGTAATGATTCATGAATTAATTCTCTGTCTGGGTTTGGAGATTCACCTGAACGTAAAACGTCATAAAGGTTAGAATCTTCTCCTTCAACAAGAGGTGCATCCATTGATAAGTGACGACCAGAGTTTTTCATAGACTCTTTTACGTCATTTACAGTCATGTCAAGTTCTTTTGCAATTTCTTCAGCAGAAGGCGGACGCTCATTAGATTGCTCTAATAACGCATACATTTTGTTGATTTTATTGATAGAACCAATTTTGTTTAATGGTAAACGAACAATACGGGATTGTTCTGCCAAAGCCTGAAGGATAGATTGACGAATCCACCAAACTGCGTAAGAGATAAATTTGAAACCACGTGTTTCATCAAAACGTTGAGCGGCTTTAATTAATCCTAAGTTTCCTTCGTTAATTAAATCAGGAAGCGTTAATCCTTGATTTTGATATTGTTTAGCAACCGATACTACGAAACGTAGGTTGGCTTTTGTAAGTTTTTCTAAAGCTCTTTGATCACCAGCCTTTATTCTTTGTGCTAATTCTACCTCTTCATCAGCGGTAATTAGGTCAACTTTTCCGATTTCTTGTAGATATTTATCTAACGATGCAGTTTCACGATTGGTTACCTGCTTGGTGATTTTAAGTTGTCTCATTTTCTTGTCTCCTTATTTTTAAAGTGTACAAATGGTTATACGTAAGAAGTTTCAAAAAGGTTACAATAATTTGAAAAAAAAATAAAAATTCCCGTTTCAAAAATTTTGAAACGGGAATTTTATTGATTTTCTTAAGCTTTTAATTTACTAAGGAATCTTTTACTTCAATTATTTCTTTTAAAGAAACTGGTAAGCCATTTTTTGTAAATCCTTCAAGGACAATTTCAAATAAACCTGAATTATCAGAAGTATAGAATGTATTATTGCTTTCATTGTTTAGTTTTACTTCTGGATTCCAAAACAATTGGTTTCTAAAATCTGGAATTCTTTCGTTGTCAGCAATATTAGTATAATCAATTTTATTATATATTTTTTTTAACTGTGGTCTTAGTATGGAAGTATTTACAATTGAGCTTGCCTTTTGAGTGCTTTTGAAATCTTTGTCGAAAGTAGAAAAAATAATTACTCCGTTAAATGATTTCGCCCCAACATAATATCGTCCTACAATTAATTCGATTTTATATACATTTTTCATGTTGTAGGTCATCAATTCGTTCTGATTTTCCAAATATAATCCATCAACAAGTACTAATGCAGCTTCTGGTAGTTGTGGGAAAACACTAGGATCATTTACGTGCAAATAAACTTTGTCGTCTTTTTGCTTATGATATATTTCTGTCGCAACTTCAGTTATAGTTTCTTTTAAGGTTTTAAATCGTGTATAATCATCTAAAACATATTCTTTTGCTATCGGATAATAAAATGGATCATAGCTTGGTGCTTTGACAATGTTATCTGTTTTTTTGTGATAGTAAGCATTTTCTATTTGGCTTGATATTGATCTGTTTACCAGGCTTTCTTTTATTACATAAGATAACGGAGAATCTGCATTAAATGTTAATTTAGAATAATCTATTTTAGGCAATTCATCTACCGAAAGAGTATAACGAGATGCGTTATCATCAATAATTTGTACTGTAATGGCATTGTTGTAATTTGCTTTGTCTATGCTAAAAATGAACTTTCCATTACTGTCTGTTTTAACTGCTTTAAAAGCAAATGATTTGCCAGGAAGTGATAGTGCAACTGTAATATTTTCGACTTTATCACTACCATTTATTGAAGCAATTTTACCAGAAATAACTTCACCTCTAATTTCAGGTAAAATAATATTAGAATCCGGACTCAAAAGTGCAACTGTATTGTTTTTACTGAAAGATGAAAAATTGGCCGCTGCAATTTGATTTTGAGCCGGCAAATTGTCTATTTTTCTAACAGATAAGGAGTAACTCCCGTCTTTAAAAACTGGATTGACAGGTTCGATTTTTAAAGATACTAATTCGCGATTGCCAAAGCTTTTTTTGTTAAGATTGAATTTTACATTCTCATTAGTAATGCTCTTTTCTGTTGGAGTCGATTGGTTTCCGTTCGTGGCTATATTGCTGCTGCTGTTGGGTGTCGCATTTGATACAGTTTCTTTTTCGCTTGTCTTAAACGGATTAATGATTGTAATGTCTATTTGAAAAAAATCTGCGGTTGACTTGTTTAGCATCCAATCAGTATAGCCAATCAGTTTGTAATTTCCTGTTTTTAAATTTGTTGGTATGAAATAGTCTCCTTGCCCATAAGAATTTTCTAAGGCGACTTTAGTTTTAAAAACCGAATTTTTATCACTGTCAACAAGTTCAATGTAAGCAATTTTGCTAATGATACTCGGCGTTTTGTCTGAAGATTTCAGACAATATATTTTGTACAATAAGCTCTCTCCTGAAACAAAGGTAGTTGCATTTGCATGAATAAATACCGTTTCGTCTAAAGCAACGATCGATTGTGCGCTGGTTAATTGCGTATTAATTAATACAAACAATAATATAAGGTGTTTTAATTTGTCCAAAATGAAGGTATTTGGTTAGATGAAAAGGAAGTGCAATCGCCACATTCTACAGGAACCATGTAATAAAAACTGGATTCTATATTGTATTTATATGTAATAGTATGAGAATTAACTCTATCAATTAAAACATTTCCACGACAGGGAGTAGGCATACTAAAGCCAAAGCAAAATTTAAATTCTTCTTCTGTGCAATCTGTATAGTATGGCGGAAGTGTTTCTCCAGGAAATAAATCAGAGTAATTAAAAAATATTCTTTTTGATGAAAAAGATGAAACTTCAAAAAAGCCAATTACTTTTTCACCAGTATTAGAAACACATTTTAAATTTCCGTTGATAAAACCTGGCTGTTTAGGAGATAATACACTAGCCGAACTAGAAATTTCTTTCATCGTTTTACGGAAGGTATAGGATTCTAAATTTTGCACGTATTGCTTCACCAGGATGCTGTAACGATGGCTGATGATATAATTTTGATCACTGATAAAACGAACAGGAAAGTTAACGCGATCTTCTTGCAAATTTGTTGTAGTGGTTAAGATGATATCATTTGAGGCTTTAGTACTGTAACACACTCTGGTATTAGGATCGTTAGGCTCTAGTCCAACTGTTTGAGGGCCTGTAACTACCAATTTTTCCTGACGGTATACAGGCGCAATAATTTTGTAGGTCTCTTCATACTCGTATCTGTAGTATTTTGAAGTATTGCTCGGATCATAGTTGTTTACTCTAATTTGAACCCCTCTTCCTTCTTTGCTGTCTGTAACAACTGTAGGAATAACGCTTTCAATTTGATTTTCAGTAGTAAGGGTTTCGTTTGACGATTGGTATACTTTACCGTCCTTGGTTTTTATTTCTAAAGTATAAATTCTGTTAGGCACAGCTTGAAAGTCGGCTTCTGATACATAGATGCCGTTATCTTCTTTAAAATTAAATACAGTTCCTTGGTCGTCTTTAACTGTTACTGTAGCTCCAGTTTCATTTACAACACCGTCATCTTCAAGTTTAGCAGTTTTAGATAGTTTAACTTCTTGCTTTTTTAATTCATTAGTTATAGTTGCCTCAACAACCAGAGCTTCTTCATAAGTATCTGATTGTAATACATAAGTCTCTGTGCAGCTGCTCAAAAAAAGACTCAGTAATAGAAGGAGGGCGTATTTATTTTTATATATTGTTTTCATGATTTTTGAATCCGTTGGGAAATTAAAATTTAAAGTTATAAGTAATACTAGGAACAGGAATAGAAAAAATAGATGTTTTATATCCCTTCACTTTACCGCTAGGATCTGTTACAAAATAAATTGAATACGGGTTGTTGCGGCCTAATACATTGAATACAGATATATTCCAGAAACTATGAGCTAGTTTTTTTATCTTATGGTTTCCTTCAATGTTGATTCCGATATCTAAACGAATGTAATCTGGAATTCTGTATTTATTTCTGTCGCTATAAAGAGTGTATTCCGCTCCTCCATAATTATATGTACCAATAGGGAATGTAATTGGTCTTCCGGTCTGGTATAAAAAGTTGGTTGAGAAACTATATCTCTTTGTAAATTTATAATTTAAGACAGCACTAAAGTCATGAGGTTTGTCAAAATTTGATGCGAAATATTTACCTCCATTTACCTTTTCTTCGTTAAATTGGCTATCTAATTTTATAAGAGATCTGGAATAGGTGTATCCAATCCAGCCGTTTAGTTTCCCTACTTGTTTCTTAACTAAGAACTCAATTCCGTAGGCCTTTCCTTCACCTTGTAAAAGTTCAGTTTCTACATTTTCATTTAATAATAATTGTGCTCCAACTTTATAATCGAGAATGTTTTTAGATCTTTTGTAATAACCTTCCAGACTCAATTCATATTCTTCATCTTTAAGATTTTTGTATAATCCTAAGGATACCTGTTGCGCGCTTTGAGGTTTTACATTTGCATCTGATAATTTCCAGGTATCAGTTGGCGATTGTGTAACGTTACTAGACAAAAGATGAATGTATTGTCTTGTCATGTCATAACTTGCTTTTATAGAAAAATCTTCAGCAAAGAAATATCTCGCAGCTAAACGAGGTTCAAATCCTCCGTATGTTTTTACAACCTCATTGTTGCCGTAATGTTCTGTTCTAATTACTGTTGCGTCATTCAAAGGTAATCCTTCCTGATAAAAATTCACATCAGATTCTCCTAATGAAGCATAAAAAGAATATCGAACACCTAAATCAACAAGTAATTTTTCGCTTAATTTATAATTGTCACCAAAATAAACAGCAGATTCCAGTGCCTTTTCTTTTGCTATATCAGTAGGGACTAATGTAGCATTTGGGTTAGTAGGATGTTGGTATCCTGGAGAAATGTTATATAATTTGCTTGCAATTCCGTAAGAAAAATTATGTTTTTCATTAAAAGCATAATTGAATTTTAATTGCAATTGCGATTCGTTAATCTTATAGCCAAAATCAAATGAATTGATATCGTCAGTATCATAATCAATGTTGAATTTGTATTCGCTGTTTGTAAAAAGAAGAGCAGATTTATGTCTCTTACTAAATGTATGATCCCATTTTACAGAAGCCAACCTATTGCTGTATTTGTAAATAGAGTCTGAACTAACGCTAAAACGATCGTGGCTGTAATACAATGTAGCTTCTAAATTATTGTTTTTATTGATAGCATTGTTGTATTTCAGAATCCCGTCATAAAAACCAGCCTGGCTGTTTTTAAGGTTTTCGTCGTCTAAAGTTTTTAATATCCAGTCCGAGTAAGTTGCTCTGGCACCAAAAAGAATGCTTGATTTATTTTTTTGTATTGGGAGGCCAAAACTTAAGTTTGAGGTAACAGGGCCTATAGCACCTTCTCCAGAGAATTTTTCTGGATTCCCATTCTTTGTCGTAATGTCAAATACAGAGGAAAGTCTTCCTCCAAAATCAGCTGGAATGCTTCCTTTGTAAATATCTGCCTTTTTTGCTGTATAAGGGTTTATTGCAGAGAAAAAACCTAAAAAGTGCTGTGGGTTATAAAGGACAGCATTGTCAAGAAGAATTAAGTTTTGATCTTCTTTACCACCTCTTACGTTAAAACCTGCAGATCCTTCTCCAGTGGTTTTAATACCGGGAAATGTTGTTGCTACCTTTAGTATATCTCTTTCTCCAAGAATTAATGGAACATTTTTCATTCCTTCAATGTCAATGGAGACCAATCCTGATATAACGGTTTCTGTAGTTTTTTGTCCTTTTTTCTTAATTACAACTTCATCCAGTTGATTTGATTTCTCATTAATATCGATGTCTAAATTACCGTTATCATATACAATAACCGTTTTTGTAATTTCTTTGTGGCTTAAAGATTTTATTTCAACAACGTTTACTCCTCTTGGTAATTGTAAGCTGTAATGTCCGTCTAAATCAGTAGAAGTGCTGATGTTTTTATTTTTTACCTTTAAAAATATGTTTGGCTCTGGCTTACCAGTTTCTTCATTTTTAATGGTACCAGTCAGTGTGAAATTCTTTTTCGTGATGTCCTTGTTTTCTTTTCCTATAAAAACGACTGCCGATTTTTTTGTTACACTATAGTTACTTAAAGTATCTAATTGTTTGTAAAAAATTGGATTTTCTGAATCATCGTTTTGATCATTTACAGTTTCGGGAGGTGCATCTGTAAAAAAGTTACCCGGTAACTTTTCGTGAATAGTATTGTTTAGAGTTAAGATTACTTTGTTTTTTAAGACAACATAATTTAAATCTGTTTTGGCTAAAAGTTTATTTAATATTTCATCAATTGTTGCATTGTTGAAATTTTCGGAAATTAAAATTTTGTTTGATTCAATCCAAGTTGGATCAAAGTAAAATTTATAAGATGTGGAGGATTCAATTGTTTTTATTGCTGTTACTAAATTTTGATCTTTAAAAGTTATAGTTAGTTTTTCATTTGAATCCTGAGCGAATGAAAAATTAAAGGACAGTAAAATAATTAAGGCGAGTATAATTTTTTTCATTAGTCTTATTTATTTTGATTTGAAAGAGAGTTATTAATATATTTCATCAGATTTTTCATGAATTGATTAGGATCAGATTTTCTAATATCTCTATTCATTAAATAAAACTCATTTATTTGTTTTTTTAGGTCTGGAAATATTTTTAGTATTTCGCCTTTTGTATCTACTTTGTATAAGTTTTTTTGATATGATAAGTAATAAGTACTGCTTGGTTTGAACTGGTAATAAATTCCGTCTTCCCTAACTTTTTTCTGCATTAATTTGCTGTACTTGATGTAAAAAACAAAGTCATTGCTATTTTCTGCAATTTCATAATAACCCGAGGTGAAATTGGGTAAATTGAATTGCTCCTTGTTTAGATTGACAAATTTTTGGTTATAGATTGAAAAAGACTGGACTTTTTCTTTGATAACACTTATTCCTAATAAATCGGAAGCGCCATGCGGATTCAAAATCAAAATATCTCTGTATATGTCATATTTAAGAGCAGTTTCGTAGTATGTCTGTCCTTCATAAGACAATGAACCTTTTTCAAATTTATCATCGATATAATAGATATGACCGTCTGAAGTCCGGAAAGGGTCAGTATATAATATTCCGTTGTTGATGTCTAGATTTTCTTTTCCTACAGTTTTGTCATACAAATTAAACACTTCTATTTCCTTGCTTGTTTGACTGTGTATTGAGCAAATGTTTAGTAATAATCCAAAGAATGTTAGGATTGTTAACTTTTTTTGATAATTTTTCAAAGGATTGTACGGTTTGATTAATTTATTTTGGTGATTTCAAAAGTATTAAAAAAAATATAACAAAGTATAGTCCGAAATGTTAAATTGTAATAAAATATTTATTCTTTTAAACGAAAAACCCCAATTCAAATAAATGAATTGGGGTTTTCTATGAATAAACCTTTAGTAAACTAAGATCTGATTACTCTTTTTTCTCCTCACGTGGAGGTCTTTGTAAAAGCGCTTTTCTTGACACTTTTTCTTTCTTTGTCTTAGGATCAACACCAAGATATTTCACTTCAAATACATCACCCATGTTTACAACATCAGTAACGTTTTCAGTACGTTCCCAAGCTAGTTCAGATACGTGTAATAAAACCTCGTTTCCTGGTGCAGCAGTGTATTCAACTACAGCTCCGAAATCTAACATTTTAATTACTTTTACTTCGTAAGCTTCTCCCATTTGTGGTTTAAAAGTGATTGACTTAATTTTAGCCAATACTGCTTCAATTCCGGCAGGATCTGTACCTAAGATTTCGATAACACCCTGCTCATCAACTTCGTTGATTACAATAGTAGTTCCTGTAGCTTTTTGTAATTCCTGAATTACTTTTCCACCAGGTCCAATTAATGCTCCAATAAAGTTTCCAGGAATAGTTCTGGTAATGATTTTTGGTGCATGAGCTTTTACGTCAGCTCTTGGAGCAGCGATAGTCTCAGTTAATTTTCCTAAGATGTGTAAACGTCCTTCACGTGCTTGCCCTAAAGCTTGCTCCATAATGTCGTAACGTAAACCATCAATTTTGATGTCCATTTGACAAGCTGTAATACCGTCAGCAGTTCCAGTTACTTTAAAGTCCATATCTCCTAAGTGATCTTCATCACCTAAAATATCAGACAATACAGCAAATTTCTCACCGTCAGTGATTAATCCCATAGCAATTCCAGAAACTGGTTTTACCATTTGAACTCCAGCATCCATCAAAGCCATTGTTCCAGCACAAACTGTTGCCATAGAAGAAGAACCATTAGATTCTAAAACTTCAGAAACAATACGAATTGTATAAGGGCAATCTGCAGGAATCATATTTTTTAAAGCTCTTTGAGCTAAGTTTCCGTGACCAACTTCTCTTCTTGAAGTTCCTCTTAGTGGTTTTGCTTCACCAGTAGAGAAAGGAGGGAAGTTATAGTGTAAGTAGAATTTCTCTTCACCTTGTTCAGATGGAGAATCAATTTGGTTAGCTTCTCTAGATGTTCCTAAAGTTACTGTTGCCAATGCTTGAGTTTCTCCACGTGTAAATAAAGAAGAACCGTGAACTCTTGGTAAGTAATCAGTTTCACACCAGATTGGTCTAATATCTGTTGTTTTTCTACCATCTAAACGAACACCTAATTCTAATACTACATTACGAACAGCTTCTTTGTTAGTTTTGTAGAAATATTTAGAAACTAAATCACCATCAGCAGCCAATTCTTCTTCAGTAAATAAAGCTTTTACTTCTTCTTTTACTTCAGCAAATGCAGCAGTTCTTTCGTGTTTAGCTGAACCAACTTTTGCAATAGCATAAATTTTATCGTATGCTGCAGCTTTTACTTTTTTGTAAATTTCTTCGTTTTCTTTCTCACCTTCGTAAGTACGAATTTCTTTTTTACCAAAAGCAGCTTGCAAACGCAATTGCGCCTGAATTTGAACTTTAATAGCTTCGTGAGCAAATTTAATTGCCTCAACCATTTCAGCCTCTGAAATTTCTTTCATCTCTCCTTCAACCATAGCAACAGAGTCTAAAGAAGCTCCAATCATCATATCGATGTCTGATTTTTCTAATTCTGTTCTGCTTGGGTTAATTACAAATTTTCCATCAATACGTGCAACACGTACTTCAGAAATTAAGTTATAAAAAGGAATATCTGAAACAGCTAATGCTGCAGATGCAGCTAAACCAGCTAATGCGTCTGGCATAACTTCTTCGTCATGAGACATTAATTGAATCATAACTTGTGTTTCAGCATGGTAATCGTCTGGGAAAAGCGGACGTAAAACACGGTCTACTAATCTCATTGTTAATACTTCACTATCGCTTGGACGAGCTTCTCTTTTGAAGAAACCTCCTGGGAAACGACCAGCTGCAGCAAATTTTTCGCGATAATCTACCGTTAACGGTAAAAAATCAACATTTGGGTTAGCGCTACGTGCAGATACTGCTGTTGCAAGTATCATCGTGTCGCCCATTCTTACTACTACCGAACCGTCTGCTTGTTTAGCTAAACGACCCGTCTCGATTGTGATGCTTCTGCCATCACCTAAATCGATCTTTTCTACAAATAATTGTGGAATCATAATTTTTCCTTATTGGTTATACAATGGGTTTTAGTTGTGTTGTAGTTGTTGTGTGTGTAGTTGTTGTTTCTAAAACCCAATGAAAAACCAAACTTTTTTTAATGTCAATATCAATTTCAAAAATCAATATTTATGCGTTTGTAAAGTTAAAAATCTAAAAATGTGATTTTTAATTTAAAATAAAAAAAGAGGCACTTTCGCACCTCTTTCCTATATTGATTATTTTCTGATATTCAATACTTTGATAATCTCACGATATCTGTTGATCTCTTTCTTTTTCAAGTAATCCAACAAAGCTCTTCTTTTACCTACTAATAGTACAAGTGAACGCTCAGTGTTGTAATCGTGACGATTTTTTTTCAAGTGCTCAGTTAAGTGTGAAATTCTGTAAGTGAACAATGCAATCTGACCTTCTGCGCTTCCAGTGTTTGTTGCAGCACCGTGTTGAGCGAAAATCTCTTCTTTCTTTTCTTTAGTTAAATACATTCCAATATTATTTAATGATTTTTATGTATGTCGTACATCCTTTGTAAGACGGGTGCAAAAATAATACTTTTTTTTCGAAAAATAAATTTTTTAGTACCCATTTTTTGCAATTGTTATAGGAAGTGAATATAAAACTCGTACAGGGACACCTCTAATTGTTCCCGGAATCCATTTTTTTGCACCCTTAATTACACTAATGGCACTTTCGTCCAAACCATAGCCAAGTCCTTTAATTATTTTTGGCTCAACCAAATTCCCTTCTTTGTCTACTATAAAAGTTAAGTACATCTTTCCGTAAACTTTGTTTCTGGCTTCAATAGGAATATACATTGATTTTCCAATATAGCTATAAAAGGAATTAATACCTTTTTTCGGACTTGGAGGTTGATTTTTTACCGTATAGGGATGCTCAATACTTAAAGAATCTATTGTAACTCCCGAAACTAATTTTCCATTTTCATAGTTTTCAGTGAAAGTGGATTTCGTTTTTAGATTTTTTCCTTTCCAGATACCATCTGGAAAGCCATTTTTTACTTTTCCGCTTTCTTCTGAATATTCTTCTGTGTCAGCATAATCTCCGTTTCCGTCTGCAATTGTTTGTTCTTTTTTGGAATTCCAGAAGTTATTGATTTTGTATTCAATATCTCCATTTTTGTTTTCAAAATATTCAATTTCAGATTTTATATTTCCATTTTCATACCAGTTGAATTCTTTTCCTGATTTTTTTGTCTTTGCAAAATTTACATTAGACTGTTTGTTGCCATTTTCATAATAAGAAATAAATTGGCCGTCTTTTTTAATAATATCTCTGTCTAAAGTTGTTCCAATAGATTTTAATACTTTGGATTTGTAGTATTCTTTGTAGAGATATGATTTCTTATCTGTATAATAATCTTCAACAATTCTAATGTACTTGTAGTTTTCAGCAGAGCCTTCCACCCAGCAGGAATCAAGAAAAGTTACTTTGCTTTCTGAAAGAGATTGCGCGAATAATTTAGTCGAAAGTAAAAGAAAAAATAGTGTATGTAAAAATGGTTTCATAAATCTGTTAAGCCAAGATGCGCAAATGTATTATTTTTAGTACAATTTGGCAACCTCTTGATTTACAAATTCCAAAAATCTTTCATCAGCTTCGGTAAACGGATCAATAACATGACTATCGATATCAATCTGGCCAATATTCACTCCATTTACAAATAAAGGAACTACAATTTCAGATTTTACTGTAAAGCTACAAGCGATGTAATTGTCCTGAGCAGCTACGTCCGGAACAACAAAATTAGCATTGCTTTCTGCAACTTGTCCACAAATGCCTTTTCCAAAAGGAATTACAGTATGGTCAGTTTCTGCTCCAACATAAGGACCTAAGTGTAAGGTTTTGTTTTCGTGATTCGCAAAATAAAAACCAACCCAGTTATAGTATTCTATATTTTCGTTTAATAACTGACATATTGCCAATAATTTTTCGTCTCTTTCTGCGTTGTTATCAGTAACAATAGCGCTTATTTTTGGTTGTAAATCCTGAAATGTCATGATGTAAAAATTTTTATACAAAAGTATTTAAAGCTAGTCTCAAAAAATACATAAATTTGAAAAAAAAATCTCTTGAAAAAATATTTAATACAATTTAAGCCTTTTCTTGTTTTTATAGGTACCTTCTTTTCGGCTTATATTGTATTGACTTTACTTTATAAGTTTTATTTAAATAATTTTGCGGCCAATGATGTTGATGGATTAACGGCTATTGTTAGTCATAATGTTGAGCAGCTAATGCGGTTTTTAAATTGTGATATTAGTATTCAAAAAAACTTATTCCATCCCTATTTTGAAGTTTGGTATAATAAAAAATACACCATTAGAATTGTAGAAGGCTGCAATGCAATAAGTGTTATTATTTTGTTCGTCTCATTTATTATTGCTTTTTCCGGAAAATTAAAAACGACTGTACTTTTTATAATAACGGGTAGCGTTTTAATATATCTTTTAAATGTTATTCGGATTGCAGTTTTGACCGTTTTATTATTCTATTTTCCTGAAAATGTGCATATTTTGCACGGCGTTTTATTCCCGTTAATTATTTACGGATTGGTTTTTACCTTATGGGTATTTTGGGTTAATAAATTTTCAAAATATGCAAAGTAATTTAATGAAGCATAAGGTTAAAATTATAACCACAATATTTATAGTGTTATGTTTTGGATTAATCAGAACCTTTGAAAGGGAATTGTTTTATGATCCGTTTCTAGAGTATTTTGAGATGAATTATAAAACTTCACCAATTCCTCAAGTTGACTTTTTTAAACTTTTCTGCGGACTCTTTCTGCGATATTTTTTAAATACTGTTTTATCATTGATACTTATCTATATCTTGTTTCGGGATAAAGAGATTTTAAGGTTTAGTACTTTTCTCTATGTATTTTTTATGGTAATACTCTTCGTGTTCATTTTTGTGCTTTTGAATTATTTTCCTGACGCAAACTGGCTGCTTTTTTATGTACGAAGATTTATTATTCAGCCCATATTTGTTTTGCTTTTCATTCCTGCATTCTATTATCAGCAACTAAATTTTAAAAAATAACATTTCATTAAATCTTTTCTGCCGTTTTTTAAATAGTTTTGCAGTATGAATTTAAAAAAGTGCACAGGATTATTTTTAGCTTTCCTATTGTTGGTTTCCAACATTGGGTTCGCTTTTGATGTGCATTACTGCGGAGGAGAAATAGCTTCTCTTTCCTTGAATACATCTGCTGCGGCTGCTCCAGAAAAAAGCTGTTGTGGGTCAACTGAGAAAAAATCATCTTGTTGTAAAGACAAAGTAGTACACATCGAAAAGAAATCGGATAATGCTACTTTCAAATTTTTCTTTTTTCAAATTGCTTTTCCTGCAGTAATTCAGGAATATCAACCCATTGCTTTTTTGTCTGTTCCGAATTTTAAAAGCAATCAAATTATTTCGTATTATTCTGATGCGAATGCGCCCCCTTTATTCAAATTATACAATCAATATATTTTTTACTCCTGATTTTAATGTTTTAGAATCAAGTCTTTTTGTGGCTTGAGGTGTGCTGTTTTAGTTTTCGATTTGAAGATAAACTTTGAAAAACAGTTTTCTAATTACTATTAAAATCATTTTTTATGCAAAAAAATATCATGCTCTTTGGTATGATTTTGCTTTCAGTATCTGTTTTTTCACAAGAAGATTTACAGGAAGTAAAAGTTACTAAAAAGCAAAAAGGAATAAAAAAATCCTATACACTTACATCCAATACAACCGTAATTACAAGCAAAGAATTGTTAAAAGCAGCTTGCTGTAACCTGGCTGAAAGTTTCGAGACAAACCCATCAATCGATGTTAATTTTTCTGATGCTCTGACAGGAACCAAACAAATAAAAATGCTTGGTTTAACAAGTCCGTATTTAATGATTACGGAAGAAAACATTCCTTCAGTTCGTGGCGCTTCTCAGGCATATGGGTTATCATTTACACCTGGGACCTGGATCGAAAGTGTACAAATTACAAAAGGAGCGGGGAGTGTTATTAACGGTTATGAAAGTATTTCGGGCCAAATAAATACGGAACTTTTAAAGCCGCTGAGCGATATTCCGTTTTTCCTAAATGCTTATGGATCTACGGATGCCCGTTTTGAATTGAATACACACTTCAATAAAAAAATATCCGATAAATGGGCGACGAGCTTATTTGTTCACGGAAATACCCGCGTTGCCAAAAACGATATGAATAATGACGGATTTTTGGATAATCCATTAGGGAAACAAATCAATGTTTTAAACCGATATCAATATTATGATCCCGAAAGTGGGTTGGTGAGTTTTATCAATTTCAGATATATGAATGATAAAAAACAAACAGGTGAAGTTGATTTTGATAAAGACAGAGATCGCGGAACAACCAACCATTGGGGGTCAGAAATAAACACTGAACGTTTTGAGGTGTCGACTAAAATTGGTTATGTTTTTAAAGATATGCCTTATCAGAGTATAGGTTTTCAAAACGCCTTTAATAGTCATAATCAAAATTCTTATTTCGGATTAAATCTTTATGACATTAAGCAGAATAGTTTTTATTCGAATTTAATTTTCAATTCGATTATAAATAATACGAAACATAAATTCTCGACAGGTTTAAATTTTACCTACGATCAGTATCAGGAATTTGTGAACGTGACAGATTATAGCCGAATTGATAATTCGGTAGGTGCATTCTTTGAGTATACCTATGATAATACAGATAATTTCAGTTTGATATTAGGTTCGAGAGTAGATAACCATAATCGACTGGGATTTTTTGTAACGCCTCGTTTGCACATGCGCTATAATCCTTGGGAGAATGGGGTGATTCGTTTTTCTGCCGGAAGAGGAAAACGTTCTGCAAATATTTTTGCAGAGAATCAACAGTTGTTTGCAAGTTCCAGAACGTTTTCAATATTAGATAATAATGGAAAAATTTACGGCTTGAATCCTGAAATTGCCTGGAATTACGGCGTTAGTTTTTCGCAGAAGTTTAAACTTTTTAATAAAAATGCCGAAGCTGGTTTTGATTTTTACAGAACCGATTTCCAAAATCAGGCCGTTGTCGATTTAATGCAAAGTCCGCAGGATGTTTTGTTTTATAATTTAAAGGGGAGTTCTTTTGCCAATAGTTTTCAAGTGGAATTCAATTACGAGTTAATTCATAATCTGAATTTGAGAACGGCCTACAAATATTATGATATACAAACAGATTATTTGAAAGGAACTTTTCAACGTCCGCTTCAGGCAAAACATCGTTTTTTAGGAAATTTAGAATATGAGACTCCAATGAATGATGATAAACAATGGAAGTTTGATTATACTTTTAATTGGTCAGGAGAACAACAATTACCTTATACGGCATCGAATCCGGTGGAAGACCAGTTTCCTGAATTTTCGCCTTCATACGCTGTTATGAATGTTCAAATTACAAGAGTTTTTTCACCAGTTTTTGAAGTATATATTGGTGGAGAAAATATTGGAAATTATAAACAGGAGAAAGCAATTTTAGGTGCCGAAGATCCATTTGGACCAAATTTTGATGCTTCTATAGCTTACGCACCAATTTTTGGACAAATGTATTATGCGGGATTACGCTTCAAAATAAAATAAGAAATACAATATCAATTTTAAAATCAATTACAATAACACTAAATAATTAATACAATGAAGAATTTAATTTTAATTGCAATGATCACTTTTTTAGGTTTTTCGGCTCAGGCTCAAACTAAAAAGAACAAGAATTTAAAATATACGACTGAAGTTAACGGAAATTGTGAGCAATGTAAAAAACGTATTGAAAAAGCGGCTTTTAGTGTGCCTGGAGTAAAAACGGCCAGCTGGGATATCAGTTCACATCAGTTAACAGTTATTTTGAATGAAGAGAAGAGTTCTCCTGAGGATTTAAACAAAGCAATTGCAAAAGTGGGTCACGATACCAAAGAAGTAAAAGCAACCCAGACAGATTACGATAATTTACATACATGTTGTAAGTACGAAAGAGATTAATATTTTTTAGAAAGCCAAGCCAATGCTTGGCTTTCTTTATCGTTAATTTATCTTTAAAATGCCGTAATTTATTGTGGTTAAACTAAATTATTCTTACTTTCACAAACTTATAAATGTAACCAAACTCATTTTATGAATAATTTTGATTGGACTCAATTAGTCAACCCTGAATTTTATATAACTTTAAGTATCGGCGGTTTTCAAATTGGTTTATACATAGTACTGTTTATCGTTTTTGCTGAAACAGGACTTTTTGCAGGTTTTTTTCTTCCCGGAGACAGTTTGCTTTTTTTATCAGGGATATACAGCCGCGATTTAGTTCAAAATGTTGTTTATATTCCGAGTGATTTTATCAATGTTTTTTTGCTTTCAACACTAGTAGCTATTATGGGTGTTTTAGGAAATATGACAGGTTATTGGTTTGGTGCTAAAAGCGGTTATTATTTATTTAAGAAAGAAGATACTTTTTGGTTTAAAAAGAAGTACTTGTTGCAATCAAAAGATTTCTTTGAAAAATACGGCGGAAAGGCAATCATATACGCGCGTTTTTTACCAATTTTCAGAACTTTTGCTCCAATTATAGCGGGTATTGTTTCTATGGATAAAAAGAAGTTTATGTTTTTTAATGTGTTGAGCTCTTTTTTATGGTCCTTTATATTAATTTTTTCTGGACATTATTTATACGGTGTCTTTTTAAAGCAAGGAATAGATCTAAAACATCACATAGAATATATTATCGTAATTATTATAATTATATCTACCTTTCCTGTGTTGCTTAAACTGTTAAAGAAAAGACCAATAGAAAAGATATAAGGCTACATTCCAGATATAAAAAAAGTCCGAAGTTTAAAACTTCGGACTTTTTTTATATCTGGAAGAACCTAAGTTCTTTTAGTAATTTCAGGATTCGAAAATCATTTCATTGGAATTTGATTCCGAAGCTTTGGCTACTAAAATTGAATTTTTAAGATTACCATTCATTTACCTTATTCGCATCCATTTTCAAGAATATAAACAATAGAATGGTAAATCCCCAGAGTCCGGAACCTCCATAAGAAAAGAAGGGTAGTGGTACTCCAATTGTTGGAAAAATTCCGATAACCATTGCTATGTTTACAAAAAAGTGCGTGAATAAAATAGCGGCAACACAATAGCCGTAAACCCTGCTGAATTTTGTTTTTTGTCTTTCTGCTAAATAAATAACCCGTAAAAATAGGCCGGCAAAAAGTGCAATCACCACAAACGAACCAGCAAAGCCCCATTCTTCACCAACTGTTGTAAAAATATAATCGGTATGTTGCTCTGGTACGAATCCTCCTTTGGTCTGAGTTCCTTCCAAGAAACCTTTTCCAATCCAGCCCCCGGATCCAATCGCAATTTCCGACTGATTAGTATTGTACCCGATACCTTTCATGTCGACACTTTTTCCTAGTAAAATATTAAAACGGTCTCTATGGTGTTGCTTGAAAACATTATCAAAAACATAATCTACAGAAAAAACAAAGGCTGATATACCAAGCAATATTAAGCCGCTTAAAATGATGTTTCGGTCTACAACCCTTCCTTTGAAATGAATGATCATAAGAACCGCAAAGGCTATTAAAATAACAACATAAGGCTCTAAAACGAGTGTCAGGACAAATAATAAAATGGTTATAAAACCTGTCCATACATACCATGACGGCAAACCTTCTCTGTATAATACAATTATGAAAATACTGTAAATAAGAGCACTTCCCGGATCGGGTTGTGGTAAAATCAATAATACAGGTAGAAATACAATAGCTAAAGCCTGAATTTGCCTGTTTACGTCTTTTAGATTTATTTGAGTATCGCTTAAATATTTCGCTAACGCCAATGAAGTTGCAGCTTTTGCAAACTCAGAGGGCTGTAAGGTAAAGCTGCCTATGGCGTACCAGCATCTTTGGCCGGCAATTGTTTTTCCGAATACAAATAATCCTGCCAATGATAATAGAGAAACTCCAAAAATAATACTGGCATATTTTTCATAGAACTTTCCATCAACAAAAAGAACAACGAATATTAAAGGAATAGTACAACCAATAAAAATTAGTTGTTTTTGATAAGTTCCTTCTGTCGATAATAATGATGAAGAATAAATGTTCAGCCACCCTAATATTACTAACGCAGTATAGATAAAAACACTTATCCAGTCGATGTTATTTTTTACACTTTGATTTTTCATTTGAAATAATCTTTGTTAGTTCTTTTTAGTGGTGTCTACTTTTGTTTTTTTAATTTCTGTTTTCGGAACTACTGCCTTTGGAACAATAATTTTAGCTTTTAAAACAGAGTCTTTAGGTGTAGTTTCAATAGCGCTAGCTTCATTCATACCTCCTAATTTTGCATATTCAACAGCTAGACTTTTGTTTAATACTCTAGTTTCTAAATCAGTTCTGGTGATCTTTTTTCGTAGATATTTTTCAATCATTAAACTGGCGATCGGACCCGCAACAGTTGCACCAAAACCTCCATTTTCAATCATAATGGCTATTGCAATTTTCGGGTTGTCTTTTGGAGCAAAAGCAACAAAAATCGAGTGATCCTTTAATTTTGTCCTAACACCGTCTATTTTTGCGTAGTTCTCAGCGGTACCTGTTTTTCCGCAAATATCAATTCCTTCTACTTTAAGCGCATAAGCGGTTCCTTTATTATATACATCAAATAAACCTGCTATAACCGGTGGGAAATACTTTTTATCAATAGTAGTTTCGTGTTTGGTTGTAAATTTAGCGTCTATTTTTTTACCTTCAATCTTTTTAATGATATGAGGGGTATAATAATAACCTTGATTGGCAACTGTTGCCATCATATTGGCTAGTTGTATAGGAGTCATTAAAACTTCTCCCTGACCAATTGAGTTGGAAACAATCGTTGTGCTTCTCCATCCGCCATTCGGATATATTTTTTTATAGGTTTTAGAAGTTGGAATATTTCCTCTTTTACCAGTTGGTAAATCATATCCCATAAACTGACCTAACCCAAAACTTTTAACGTGATCACTCCAAATATCTACAGCTTTACCAGGATTATTGTATTTATTGATGGTTAACATGTAGGATTGCGCAAAATAGGTATTGCATGAATTGTAAATACCATTGTTTAATTGATGCGGTCCAAAACCGTGGCATTTCATAAAACGACCTCTACCATAGCTAAAACCATGGTGACACATAAAAGTGGTGTGTTCATCAATTACGCCTTCCTGAAGTGCTACCAAACCCGTTAAGATTTTAAATGGAGACCCTGGAGGATATTCTGCCAGAAGACCTCTGTCATATAAAGGTTTTGCAATCGAATCGCGATACAAAAGTGTGTAGTTTTTAGATTTTTGTCTTCCAACCATAATTCCCGGATCATAAGACGGAGCCGTTACTAATGCTAAGATTTCACCTGTTTTTGGCTCAATAGCAACAATTCCACCTCTTTTGTTGATCATTAATTCTTCGCCGTACTTTTGTAGTTCAGCATCAATAGTAATATTGATATCTTCTCCCGCGACAGCGATCGTATCATATTTTCCATTTTTATAGGAACCTATTTCTCGATTGTATTTATCTTTTTGAATGTATTTTACACCTTTTATACCGCGTAAAACTTCTTCGTAACTTTGTTCAACTCCTTGCTGTCCTATTAAATCGCCGCTATTATAGTAAGGATTTTTTGCAATTAATCTTTCGTTTACCTGAGTAATGAAACCAAAAATGTTAGCGCCATAATCTACTTCGTAATCACGAAGTGATCTTTTTTGGAAATAAAAACCTTCGAACTTTCTGATTTTCTCCTGAAAAGCAGCAAATTCACTTTTGTTTAGTTGTGATAAAAATACAGAAGGTAATCGCGGACTATAAACCCTTGCTTTGGCAACTCTTTTCTCGTAATCTTCTTTTGTAATATTTAATAAAGTGCAAAATTCATCAATATTAAGATCTTCTTTAATGTCGCGAGGAATAACCATAATATCATAAGAAGCCTGATTGGCAACTAACAATTTACCATATCTGTCATAAATATAACCTCTTTCAGGATAGTCATACTGTTTTTTTATCGCGTTATTCTCTGATTTTAATTTAAATGAATCATCAATAATTTGCAGATAAAATACCCTGATCAACAGCAAAGATGCTGCGATAATTATTAAGGAGGGCAGCAAAACTTTTCTCATCGTTTATTGGGCTTAATAAGATAGATTATTATGATTGAAATAATTATTGTAAAAATGGTGCTAAATAGGGTTCGGAGTAAAATATCCCAAATAAATTTAAATTGAAACGCTTCGAGTGTAAATAATATTATATGATGTAATAAAACAGAAACCAGTATGAATGAAAAACGTTCAGGTGTTAGGGATTCGTTTAGCTTTATCGTTTGATACTCGTAACTCAGTCCAAATGAAAATTTAAAGATATAAGGCCTGTAATAAGCGAGAATAACACATGCCGTAGCGTGAATACCTCCCGAATTACAAAACATATCCATCGTAAGACCAAGCAAAAAACTTGAAATTATTAAACCTGATCTATTGCTGTTTACAGGATAAAGAATAATATATAGAATGTATGGAAAAGGACTTATGTATCCTAAGAAATTCATGTTGTTAAAAATAACAATCTGAATTGCAAGTAACATAATGAATCGAAAAATATTGACTAACAATGCGCTATTCATCTTTTTCCTTGTTTTCTAAATTAATAAGTTCTTCTCTGTCTTTACTCTTGATAACATATACGTGGCCTAAGTTTGTCATATCGTTGAATAACTTAACTTTTATGACATAATAACTTGTGCCTTCTTTTTTGTATACAATATCCACTGTACCAATATTAATTCCTTCAGGAAAAATTACAGATTGTCCACCTGTGACAATGGTGTCTCCTTTTTTCACAGAAGCTAGTCTTGGAACATCTTCCAACTGAACAAATCCTGTGCTTTTTCCATTCCAGGTCAATGAACCAAAGTGATTGGATTTTTTTAGCTTAGCATTGATCTGTGATTTCATATTCAAAATACTTATCACTGTTGAATATCTTGGTGATGTGTTGTCTACCACTCCAATAATTCCTAAACTATTGATTACTCCCATATCTGGTTTAATTCCTTCATTTGCTCCGGAATTTAATGTAATGTAGTTTTCGTGTCTGTTATAAGAATTGTGAATTACTTTTGAAACAATAATATCTGCAGGTTTTACACCTTTTACACTATCTGGTAACGGTAATTTGCTAGTATCCTCTTTGTTAAAAAGGAGACTTTTTAATCTTGCGTTTTCAAGTACAAGTTCGTCATTTTCGGTTCTTAAATTCAAATATTCATTCACATGATTGATTCTTTCATAAACACCTCCGCTTAAAAAATTAGCCGAGCTGATTACTTTGCTTCTGTGATAGGAATGCGATTGAATTGAGAGAGCCAACGAAATACCTAAAAGCAGCAAAAACAGCAATCGATTACTGTTTCTTATAATAAAATTAAAAATTTGCTGCATTTCTTGTTTGGTTATTTTGTTTCAGGATATGCTTTTGGTTTCCAATTTTATTAGAGTCAAATCTGAATATTTGACTCTAATAAAAAAAAATATTGGTTATTATTTTGAATCTTATTTAATTAAGATACTTTTAAATTTTGCAATGTTTTTCAATGCCATTCCAGTTCCGCGAACAACTGCTCTTAAAGGATCTTCGGCAATGTAAACAGGTAAGTCTGTTTTTAATGAAATACGTTTGTCAAGACCTCTCAACATAGATCCACCACCAGCTAAGTAAATACCTGTATTGTAGATATCGGCAGCTAATTCAGGAGGAGTTTGTGATAAAGTTTCCATTACAGCATCTTCGATACGTTGAATTGATTTATCTAATGCTTTTGCAATTTCACGGTATGATACATCTACTTGTTTTGGTTTACCAGTAAGTAAATCTCTACCCTGAACTGACATATCTTCTGGAGGACCATCTAAATCTTCGATAGCAGCTCCAATTTGAATTTTGATTTTTTCAGCAGTACTTTCTCCAACAAAAAGGTTGTGTTGTGTACGCATATAATACACAATATCATTTGTGAAAACGTCACCCGCAATTTTTACAGATTTGTCACATACAATTCCGCCTAATGCAATTACAGCAATTTCAGTTGTACCACCTCCAATATCAACAATCATATTTCCTTTTGGCTGCATGATATCGATACCAATACCAATAGCTGCTGCCATTGGCTCATGAATTAGGTAAACTTCTTTTCCGTTTACTCTTTCACAAGATTCTTTTACAGCTCTCATCTCAACCTCAGTGATTCCAGACGGAATACATACTACCATGCGTAACGCCGGAGTAAACATTCTTTTTTTCAATGCCGGAATGCTTTTAATGAACATATTGATCATTTTTTCTGAAGCATCAAAATCGGCAATTACACCATCTTTTAAAGGCCTTATGGTCTTTATGTTTTCATGCGTTTTACCTTGCATCATATTGGCTTCCTTACCAACAGCAATGATTTTGCCTGATATTCTATCACGTGCAACGATTGACGGACTATCAATAACAACTTTATCATTATGAATGATTAAAGTGTTTGCGGTACCAAGGTCTATCGCAATATCCTCGGTCATGAAATCAAAAAATCCCATAAGTTTTTTAGGGGTTTAAAATGTTATAAATAATTATCGAACAAAGTTAAACAAATTAATGTTTAAAATGACGTGTTCCTGTAAATACCATTGCAAGATTATTTTCATTGCAGTAATTGATACTCAATTCATCTTTTATCGATCCTCCTGGCTGAATAACAGCTGTAATTCCAGCTTTTTTAGCTAATTCCACACAATCCGGAAAAGGGAAAAATGCATCACTTGCCATTGAAGCTCCTGTCAAATCAAATCCGAAAGCTTTTGCTTTGTCAACAGCCTGCATCAAAGCATCAACTCTTGATGTCTGACCTGTTCCTGATGAAATTAAAGTTCCGTTTTTAGCAAATACGATTGTATTTGATTTTGTGTTTTTACAAATTTTAGAAGCAAAAATTAAATCCTCGATCTCTTGTGCGGTTGGCTCTGTGATAGTAACGGTTTTTAAATGCTCTTTAGTATCTGTAATATTATTTCTATCCTGAATTAACAAACCATTAAGACATGTTCTTACTTGTCTTGAAGGTAACTCAACTTCATTCTGAACTAATATAATTCTGTTTTTCTTTTCTTGTAAAACTGCAATTGCATCATCATCATAACTTGGCGCAATCACAACCTCACAAAATAATTTATTGATTTCTTGTGCAGTAGCCAAATCAATTTTAGTGTTTGCGATCAAAACTCCACCAAAAGCAGATGTAGGATCGCAAGCCAAAGCTGCTAAATAAGCTTCACTAATTGTTTTTCTTGAAGCTAAACCACAAGCATTATTATGTTTTAAAATAGCGAATGTTGGTCCGTCAGTTTTAAATTCATTAATTAAATTTACTGCAGCATCAACGTCTAATAAGTTGTTGTAAGATAATTCTTTTCCGTGAACTTTTTTGAACATAGCGTCAAAATCTCCAAAGAAAAATCCTTTTTGGTGTGGATTCTCTCCGTATCTTAAAACTTGTCCATCAGCAATGCTTTCTTTATAGATGGTTTCATCTGTATTGAAATAATTGAAAATAGCACCATCATAGTGAGAAGAAACGTGGAATGCTTTTGTAGCAAACAATCTTCTGTTTTCTAAAGTTGTTGCTCCGTTTTGTTCTGTGATCAAGTCTAAAAGTAAACTATATTCATTTACTGAAGCTACGATTACAGTGTCTTTGAAGTTTTTTGCACCGGCACGAATCAGTGAAATTCCACCAATATCAATTTTTTCAATAATATCTTGTTCACTTGCACCTGAAGCAACTGTTTTTTCAAAAGGATATAAATCAACAATAACTAAATCAATCTGCGGAATATCAAATTCCTTCATTTGTTGAACATCGCTTTCGTTATCCTGGCGATTTAAAATTCCACCAAAAATTTTCGGGTGTAAAGTTTTTACTCTTCCTCCAAGAATTTCAGGAAATGAAGTAATATCTTCTACCGGAACTACGGGAATTCCAAGATTTTTTATGAAATCTTCAGTTCCTCCAGTTGAATAAAGTGTTACGTTTTGCTCGTGTAATTTTCTAACGATTGGCTCTAGTCCATCTTTCGAAAAAACAGATATTAATGCTGATTGTATTGTTTTAGTTGTGCTCATTGTGTAGTTATGATTTTCAGACTGCAAAAGTAGTTTTTTTAAATATTATTTTAAAGAAAATTAATGTAACATTATCTTAAAAAAAACTACTGATGAGTAAGTTAACTTTTATTAGGTTTTTGAATTTAATTTATTGAATTTTACTTTATTGAAAAATACGAAAATATGCTGCTTTATTTAAGATTATTAAAGGAAAGTCTGAGCTTTGCCATAAATGCTTTGCGAAACAACAAATTGCGTACATTATTGTCGCTGTTAGGTGTTACTATTGGTATTTTTTCGATTATTGCTGTTTTGGCCGCTGTCGACTCTCTGGATCGTAAAATTTCTAAAGATTTGAGCAGCTTAGATAAAAATACAATTTATTTAATGAAATTTTGCTTTGGACCATCAGAAATTCCGCAATGGAAAAGAGAGCAGTTTCCAAATGTAAAATATGATGAATATATCGCTTTAAAAAATTCACTCAACAATACACAGCAGGTCGGCTATCAGCTTTTTGTAAATAGAGAAAGTTTGAAATATGATTCAAAAACTGTTGCCGATGTTAATATGGTTCCTTCTTCTTATGAAATGGTGGATATTGATGGATTAACTTTTGATAGAGGAAGATTTTATACCGAATCTGAATCTAATTCCGGATCTCCCGTGATTGTTTTAGGATATGAAATTGCGAGTGGACTTTTTGGTTCTGATGATCCTGTCGGAAAAAGTATCCGTTTGTATGGACAACGTTTTACTGTTATTGGCGTTATGACTAAAATGGGTGCGGGATTTTTTGGAGATAGTAATGATACATCAGTGTATTTTCCGGCTAATTTTTTACGAAGAATGTATGGTGACAGTGATGCTATGACGCCTGTAATTGTTTTAAAACCTGTTAAAGGGATTGACATGGATGCTTATAAAGCTGAAGTTGCGCAGAAGCTAAGAGCTATTCGCGGAATGAAAGCGGGTGAGATAGATAATTTTTTCATCAATGTGCTTTCCGGATTTACTGATTTTATTGACGGAATTCTAGGTCAGATGAATGTTGTGGGATGGATTATTAGCGGATTCTCTCTTTTGGTAGGAGGTTTCGGAATTGCTAATATTATGTTTGTTTCTGTTAAAGAACGAACCAATTTAATAGGAATTCAGAAATCACTTGGAGCAAAAAACCGTTTCATATTATTTCAATTTTTATTTGAAGCTATAATTCTTTCTGTAATAGGTGGAATAATTGGACTTTTAATGGTTTGGGGGATTGCATTTATTTTGACAAAAGCGCTTGACTTTGAATTTGTTTTAAGCTTTGGTAATATCATTTTGGGAACTACTTTAGCAGCCATCATTGGATTAATATCTGGAATTCTTCCGGCAATTTCTGCGGCTAATTTGGATCCGGTTGAAGCTATTCGAACTGGAATGTAGTGTTTTTTTGTGTTATTAATTGTGGATTTTTTTAAAGGACTAGATAATTATTTAGATGCTTATCTGGTTAGTAGGTAATTTTAATCAGTAAATAAATGAGCTTTAACTTAAAACCTGTCGATACTGTTGAGTCTATATCTAGAGAAGATTTTAAAAAGAATTATTTAGATAAAAAAAAGCCTCTAATTATAAAAGGATTAACAAAAGACTGGCCTGCCAGAGAAAAATGGACAACCGATTATTTTAAGGAAATCGCAGGGGATATTGAGGTAAAACTGGTTGATAATTCTAAAGCAGATCCTACCAAGGTAATCAATGCCTTTATTGCCACAATGAAATTTGGAGAATACCTGGATTTGATAAAAAGAGAGCCAACGCAGCTGCGTATTTTTTTCTTCAATCTTTTCAAGCACAGACCTGAATTAATAAATGATGTAAAAGTTCCGAAGGAATTAATGGGAGGTTTTATCGAAAGCATGCCTGCCATGTTTTTTGGCGGTTCAAGTGCTTTTACTTTCTTGCATTATGACATCGATTTACCGCATCTTTTTCACACCCATTTTGGAGGAAGAAAACATATTATATTGTTTGATTATAAATGGAAGAAAAGACTTTATTGCGTTCCAAATACTACTTATGCTTTAGAAGATTATGATGTTGCCAATCCGGATTTTGAAAAATTTCCAGCTCTGAAAGGCGTTGAAGGTTATGAAGTTTTTCTGGAGCACGGAGACACTTTGTTCATGCCAACCGGAATGTGGCATTGGATGCGTTACGTTGATGGTTCTTTTAGTCTGAGTCTTCGTGCATGGGATCGATCTATCACACGAAAAATGGAGAGCGTTTGGAGTTTATTTATGCATGGTGCAGTTGATAGTGCTATAAAAATAGTTTTTAGAGAACGTTATGCTATATGGCGTGAGAAGCTAGCTTTTAAAATAGCAGAAAAAGAATTGAAAAAAGGCAGACCAAAAAATTAATGCACAATTTATAGTTGCTATTTTTGGACAAGAGAAAATATAAAAAAAATCCCAAGAGATATTTTTCCTTGGGATTTTGTGTTTTAAGAAGTTTTAAAACTATCTAATTGTATTGTTTTGAATCAAATCGATGTACAAGTTAATCTTATCCTTCAATTCTTTTCTAGGCGTGATAAAGTCAAGGAAACCGTGCTCTAAAAGAAACTCAGCAGTCTGGAAACCTTCTGGTAAATCTTTACCAGTTGTGTCGCGAACAACACGTGGTCCTGCAAAACCAATCAAAGCACCTGGTTCAGAAATATTAATATCTCCTAACATTGCATATGATGCAGTTGTCCCTCCAGTTGTTGGATCTGTACAAAGTGAAATGTAAGGTAATTTAGCTTCAGCTAACTGAGCTAATTTTACTGATGTTTTAGCTAATTGCATTAACGAATAAGCAGCTTCCATCATACGAGCTCCTCCTGATTTAGAAATCATTACAAAAGGCAATTTGTTTTTGATCGCGTGATCAATACCTCTGGCAATTTTTTCTCCTACAACAGCTCCCATAGATCCTCCAATAAAGGCAAAATCCATACAGCAAATTACAAGCTCTTTTCCTTTAGATTTTCCAACTCCTGTACGTACAGCGTCTTTAAGATGCGTTTTTTCCATTACATCTTTTAATCTTTCTGCATATTTTTTTGTATCCACAAAATGCAGAGGATCTTTTGATGTCATGTTTTTATCCAATTCAACAAACTCATTATTGTCGAACAAAATTTCAAAATAGGTTGCGCTTCCAATTCGAACGTGAAAATCATCTTCAGGGCTAACAAATAAGTTTCTGGCTAATTCGTCAGCATCAATAATTTTTCCAGTAGGAGATTTGTACCACAATCCTTTCGGAACGTCCATCTTATCTTCAGTCGCGGTCGTAATTCCTTTTTCGTGTCTTTTAAACCAAGCCATTTTTTTTAATTTAGAATGTAGATTTTAAAGTTTAGATTTTCAATCTGATTCAAAATTTAAATTCCAGGCTTTTTTAGAAGTCCGGAATCTAAATTCAGAAATCTAAAATTTAAAGTGTATTTACGTTATTCAAGTCTGCAAAAGCTTGCTCAAGTCTTGTGTTGAATGTCACTTCGCTTTCACGTACCCATCTTCTTGGGTCATAATATTTTTTGTTAGGAACATCAGCACCTTCTGGGTTACCAATTTGAGATTTTAAATAGTCAAGGTTTTTAACCATATAATCACGGATTCCTTCTGTATATGCAAATTGTAAATCTGTATCAATGTTCATTTTGATAACTCCGTAGCTAATTCCTTCTCTGATTTCTTCAAGTGTAGAACCTGAACCTCCGTGGAAAACGAAATCTACCGGGTTATGTCCAGTGTTGAATTTGTTTTGAACGAAATCTTGAGAATTTTTTAAGATTTTTGGAGTTAATTTTACGTTTCCTGGTTTGTAAACACCGTGAACGTTTCCAAAAGCTGCAGCAATTGTAAATTTAGGACTTACTTTAGATAGTTCTTCGTAAGCATAAGCTACCTCTTCTGGTTGTGTGTATAATTTTGAACTGTCAACATCAGAGTTGTCTACACCATCTTCTTCACCACCTGTAATACCTAGCTCGATTTCTAATGTCATACCCATTTTACTCATTCTTGCTAAATACTCTTTACAGATCTCAATGTTTTCTTCGATTGGCTCCTCAGACAAATCGATCATATGTGAACTGAATAATGGTTTTCCTGTTTCTGCGAAATGCTTTTCAGATGCATCTAACAAACCATCAATCCAAGGTAATAATTTTTTTGCACAGTGGTCAGTATGTAAGATTACAGTTGCTCCGTAAGCTTCTGCCAAAGCGTGAATATGTTTTGCTCCTGCGATTCCACCAGCAATTGCTGCTTTTTCGCCTGCGTTAGACAATCCTTTTCCTGCGTTAAATTGTGCTCCTCCGTTTGAAAATTGAATGATAACTGGCGCATTAAGTTTCGCTGCAGTTTCAAGAACTCCATTAATTGTGCTTGACCCCGTAACATTTACTGCTGGAAGTGCAAATCCTTTTTCTTTCGCATAATTAAAAATCTCTTGTACCTGATCTCCTGTAGCTACTCCTGGTTTGATATTGTGTGCCATTGTAATTTTTTTTAGTTGTTTTTAGGTTTTTAGGTTGCAAAAATAAGAATTAATTAGCATTAGAAAGGATAATTTATTCCAAAATTTAAAACGGAGTGCCCAAAATTGTACTCTTTGAACCAGCGGTCTCCTTTCTCATGTGCCGGATTATAGGTCTTGAAGCCTAAATCTAATCGAACAACAAAAAAGCTTAAATCGTATCGTAATCCGAATCCTGTGCCTAAAGCAATTTCAGCTAAATCGTTTACGTTGTTAAATTTTGCCTTCTCATCTGTAACATTATCGAGCACATTCCAGATATTTCCGGCATCGGCAAAGACAGCTCCCTTAACATCTCCAAAAACTTTAAATCGGAACTCAGCACTTAATGCAATTTTCATATTCGCCTCATTAAAATCGTCTAAAGCATCTGTGCTTCCCGGACCTAGTGAGTAAGGTTGCCACGCACGATTATCATTTGATCCTCCGGAATAATAACTTCGTGAAAACGGAATGTAATCTGAGTTACCAAAAGGAATCGCAATTCCGAAAAAGCTTCGAACAGCCAAAACTTTTTCTTTTCCAAAATCCCAGTGTTTAATATAATCGAATTCTGTTTTAAGATATTCTGAATATTCTAAGTTGAATATTACATAATTACCATTCACGTTTTTTTGAAGATTTGCTATATTTGAAACAGCAGATAACAAAGTTCCCGCGGATTCAATTTTTGCTTTAAATTGATAGAAATTATTATCAGCAAGATCTTTTTTTGTTGTTTTGGTAAACGTGTAACTCGAAGCTAAAATAAAGTCATTTTCAGTCAGACGAACTCTTCGTTCTTCAATACTCTTTACGTCTTGATATTGTTCGTCTGCAGGTGTTAAGACAGTCTTTTCGGTTAAAACATCATTAGTAAAACCGGTTGTTCCTGAAGAAATTATTAGATTTCCATTTTCGTCAACATTGCTTGGTGTTGTATTATAAACATTTGCAATACCATTTAATTCATCATATGATGAAGTATAAACATTAAAATAATTGTCAGGGTTTAAATTACGTACAAATTGAGCATTCAGTACTTCAAGTTTAACGGTATTTAAACGTTTAGGCGACCAGTTATAGGATAATCCACCGGTAAAATTTTCCTTATCCAAACCAATATTACGTTGCTTTGAGAAACCTGCAGCAATACTGGTAGACGGAATCATTCTTTTTGGGATAATTTTTTCTGTTCCAAAAGGCATTAAGATTCTCGGAAAATTAAGCTTAGTGTCAATTCCATATTCTGAAACATTAAAGAAGTTATCATTCGGATTGGCCATGTCTTTTGACGAACCTACGTTTACACGAGCTGAAATTTCTAATGTTTCAGCTCGATTAAAAACATTTCGAATTGTCTCTGAAACACTTGCTCCGATTCCAAAGTCCTGAATATTGGAGTGGGTTACGTCGAAAGTAGCTCCAAAGCTATATTTTTTTCTTGGTGTTAGATAAACATTCGCAATTAATGACTGAGCAGTAGAATCCCTTTTATCAACCTCATATTGTATAGACGGATAATTAAAAATCTTCAGGTTGTTTAAATAACGTGATGAAAGTGTTGTTCTTGTATCAGAATAGGTACTTCCTTTATTAATAAAAATAGCGTCTGTAATAGCGCGCGGTTTATATTTTAGTTTTTTGTAACTGTAAAGATTAAAGTTTTTATAAGTTGTACTGTCTGTTATTTTGCTTTTTGCATTAGCTGCAGAATAATCGGTATAAATATTTACATCGCTTATTTTATACAATTTAAAAGGTTCAGATCTGCTTGAATCTCTTTCCTGAATATTATTGTTGCCAATTTTTAGATTAATGTCTGCTTTGTTTTTTTTGCCAATGGTATCTATATCAAAAGTAACATAAGTGGGTTGGAAGAAATAAGCACCGTGGTTTCTAAAATAAGTAGTTATTCGGTTTTTTTCTTCTTCAAAATCCGAAGTTTTGTATTGATTTCCAGACTTCAAAACAGACGGTTCCGGATTCGTTTTGTATAAAGAATCCAAGGCTGGAGTTAAAATAGTTGTTCTGATGGAATCTAAAGTATAACCCGGCCCGGTAAGAATATTGTAATTTATTTTTGCCTTTTTGGGAGCAATACTGTCAATAGTGTAATCTGTTTTTACGTTGAAATATCCATTATTGAAATAATAGAATTTTAAACGTAATAATGTTTTTTTTGTTTTCGTGGTATCAATAATAACCGGTGGTTCACCAGTGTTTTTTAGAAAATCATGTATACCTTTATATAAGAATGATTGTCCAAGACGATCTACTTGTTTTGCAGAAAGCACTTTTGACCAATTTTCATATCTGCCAGGATGATTTTTAAATCGGGCCTGATAAGTTGAATCAGGATTTAAATTGGCTAAGTTGTATAAATTCAAGCGTAATTTGTAACCTAATAAAGTACCATTTGGTTTTTGATACATCTGATTTGATGCAGTTTCATCGTTGGTACTTTTTCCATTTACAAGAATATTATTTTTTACAAGAAGCTTTTTTCCATCAGGAACTCTTTTTACAGCATTACAAGCGCAAATAAATATTGCTATTAGAATAAATGCTATTATTTTTGTGGAATTATTTTTCAAGTGTTTTTAAATATTTAATTCAAAAGTACATTATTTTATGGTTAGTAAAAACCAAATAAAACTTATAACAGGTTTACATCAAAAAAAGCAGCGTTTCGCAAATCAATTATTTTTTGCCGAAGGAGTAAAGGTAATTCAGGAATTGTTGCAATCCAATTTTGAATTAGAGCATTTATACACAACTTTAAATGATTTTGAAAGTGTTCAGTCTTCAAAACGTACGCTTATTAATGAGCAGGAACTTAAAAAAATAAGTGCTTTGGCAACTCCAAATTCTTGTTTGGCTGTATTCAAAATCCCTGCCGAAAATAAAATAATCGACTCTGGATTAATCATTGCGTTAGATGATATTAGAGATCCAGGAAATTTAGGAACAATTTTACGTCTTTGCGATTGGTTTGGTATCAAACAAATCATTTGCTCTAAGGAAACAGTAGATATTTATAATCCAAAAGTAGTACAGGCTACAATGGGTTCTATTGCCAGAGTAAATGTTAATTATATTGATTTGAAAACTTTTATCACACAAACAAAATTACCGGTTTTTGGAACTTTTATGGACGGTGATAATATTTATCAGTGTGATCTGCCTCAAAACGGAATCATTATTATGGGTAATGAAGCCAATGGTATTTCAGCAGAAATTGAAAAAATAGTAACCAGCCGAATCTCAATTCCAAGATTTGGAGAACTACAAAAAACGGAAAGTTTAAATGTAGCTACCGCAACTGCAATTATTCTTAGTGAATTTAAACGAAATAGTTAAGGATTTGTTTTAATGAAAAGTGAAATTTATTAAAATTGCTCTCGATTTCATAGAGTCAATATTGTCAGTCCATGGGCTTGGTCCTTTGGCAGGGTTATCACGAATTAACTCATCTGTAATTCCAAACATACCTCTGATTGAAGGTGAGAAAATAAAATATTCAGAGAAAATATCAATTCCAAAACCTATTTCGTAGGCAGCGGTCCAGGGTTTAACCCTAAACTTCCCTTCAAAGTTATCATCTTGCGATTTTGAATTGCTTGATAAGTTTAATGTAGCCGACATTCCGCCTACTAAATACGGACGAATATTTCCGGTACGTAGCGACGAGAATTTTAATAACAACGGAAAGTGAATGTAAGTACTGTTTACTTCTCTTAAGTAATCTTTCTCTAAAGCCATGTTTGGATAATACAAATCACGTTTTGTATAATATAAACCTGGTTCAAAACGTAAATTAATATATTCCTGCAATCTTAAATCGGCAACAACACCAACATTAAAACCAGTAGTCTTTTTTACCTGAACATCCGGACCGGGATTCTTGTAGTCAAATTTAAAATCAAAACTATTAAAACCCAGATAATAACCAAAATACAGACGTTGTTTTTGCCAGTTTTCAAGATTGATTATAGGGTCCTTGCTAAACATACTTTTAGCAAATTGCGAATATCCTTTTGTCGATAAGACTAATAAAAGTAAGATTACTGTTTTTTTCATACTATTTTTTAGAAGCAGAATAAATGGTTGCAACTCCAAAAGTTTGAGGCATTGCCACAACATCTATAAACCCAATTTTTCTCAAAATATTGTTTAAAGCTTCTCCATAAGGAAAAACAGCTGCAGATTCTGATAAATAGCCATAAGCTGAATTATCTTTTGAAAATAATTTTCCAATTATCGGCAGTATATTTTTGCTGTAAAATCTGTAACCTTGTTTATAGGGAGTTTTATCCGGTACTGAAGTTTCTAAAATAACAAATACACCGCCTGGTTTTAAAACTCTTAAGATTTCAGAAAAACCTTTTTCCAGGTTTTCAAAATTTCGAACTCCAAAACCAACTGTAATAGCATCGAAATAATTATCTTCAAATGGAATGTTTTCGGAGTCGCCTAAAACTAAATCAATAATAGGAGAAAGGTTTTTATCTGCAACTTTCTTTTTTCCAACTTCAAGCATTCCTGCTGAAATATCCAGACCAATAATTTTCTCGGCTTTTGTCTGCGCCATTAAAATGGCTAAATCGCCAGTTCCTGTTGCAATATCAAGAATAATTTTAGGGTTAGTATCAGATACTATTTTTAATACTTTTTTTCTCCATTTAATATCGATTCCAAAGGAGATTACACGATTCAAATTGTCGTAGTTCCCAGAGATGTTGTCAAACATTTGGGCAACCTGTTCTTTTTTACCTAAAGAAGAGTCTTTATATGGGGTTATTTTTTCAGACATTTTTTTTATTTACGCAAATATAATACAAACTGTGTTAACTGTAATTGCGTTTTTTAATTTGTAAATCAAATGTTTTAGAATAAACTTTTTAGAAAACACCTGAGCAGGGTTTTTGACTCTCACCAAAAGCAGGTATTTTTATAAAATCACTAAATGTGGGTATTGTGCAATGCTTGATTTATGGCCACTTTTGCTAAAGATAAAATGATGAAATTTTAATGATTGATAGAATAAAATGACTTAAATCAAATGAATACTTCTTTGCACTGGTAATCTCATTTGTTCTTGTAAGTAGTTTTGAAAGTATTGTTTTTTAAATCACAATACTATTTTTTAAATAAGTGCAAAATACGTTCTTAGGATTAAATTTGTTTTTGGAAATTTTAATTTTCTTGCCTTTAATATCTTAGTGGTATTTGTTATTAAGGGCTCTTTTTGGGATTTATTCTCAAATAACTTTAATGTTATTCAGTTAATTCAAGTGTTTTAAACATTTGTGATTTTTACAAAAACTACTTCCTGAAAGAGTCAGATCGAAAAAAATCAATCGTTTTAAAAAACATCCTTCAAAAGAGGATGTTTTTTTTATTTAACGTCTAATGTAAGTTTCGTAAGTATAATCGTAAAGATGTTTTTCATCTCTAAAATTTTCTTCAGATTCTACTAACTGCCAGTCCGTTTTATCAATTTCAGGGAAATACGCATCAGCATCAAAGCTGTGATGGACTTTGGTTATTTCAAGTATATCAGCATGCTCCATTCCTAAATTATAAATCTCGCCTCCGCCAATAATATAAGAATCTTCATTTTCAGGGCAAATAGCAATCGCTTTTTCAATACTGTCTACAAGAATACAGCCTTCAGGATTATAATCCTTTTGACGTGTTATTACAACATGAACTCTGTTTGGTAATGGTTTCGGGAAACTTTCAAAAGTTTTTCTTCCCATAATAATGTGATGATTGGTTGTAAGCGATTTGAATCTTTTGAAATCATTTGGCAAATGCCAAACTAACTCATTATTTTTTCCAAGAGCATTATTTTCGGCAACTGCCGCTATCATTATAATCATGGTATTCTAAAACTAAATTTTATTATCAGTATCCTCATTTATTTTGGACTCTAATTGACTGATTCTTTTTTGCTGCAAAGCAACAAGTCTGTCAATTTGTTCTCTTTCCCATTTTTTATTCATAAATCGGTCAGTAATATAGACTTTGATAAAGTGTAAAATGAAGAGAAAAAACCATATCGTAATGCCCCAAATACACCAGTTTTGATCTGTGTTAGCGCCAAAACCAAAAAATCTGTTTGCAATAAATAAAAATAAACTGCCTAAGAGAAAAAGTACAAAGTGAAAATATAGGATTTTCTTTTGCCTAAGTCTTCTTCGGGCGTATTCGTATTGTTCGTGCACTTCTTTTTCCATAAGACAATTAATGAATAATGAGGTTATAAAGTTAAAATTTATTTTGAATTCATGGTGTTTTTGATCATATAATATTTGTGCTCAAGGTAATGCTAAATAAGAAACACGAAATTATTTATGCTTTAAATTATTAATGTAATTAAAAAGACATACTGTTTTTGATATTATCATAAATCGATTACTAGGTTGTTGAATGTTCAGCTGAATTTCTGTAATTTAGGTGTATAAATCTAAAAACTAAATAGTTATGTCTTTAAAGAAACAATTTATCAAAACAAAACCAGTGTGTAAAGTTACTTTTTCTGTAGAGGCTAAAGATGCAAATTCGGCTGCTGTAGTGGGGGATTTTAATAATTGGAATCCGGAAGAAGGTGCTTTAAGCAAGTTAAAAAACGGAACTTTTAAAGCAACTTACGACTTAGTGAAGGATGCTATTTATGAGTTTAAATATGTAATTGACGGATTGTACGTGAATGATCCTGAAGCTGATTCTTATAAATGGAATGATTTTGCAGGAAGTGAAAATAGTGTTTTAGTTGTATAAAAAAATCCGCTCATACAAGCGGATTTTTTTTATTATACAGCAACACTTCCTTTTATGCCAGCATGTGGTTCATAATCTAAAAGCGTGAAGTCATTATAGTCAAAATCAAAAATATTTTTGATATCCGGATTTAAAATCATTTTTGGTAATGGTTTTGGCTCGCGGCTTAATTGCAACTCCAATTGTTCAATATGATTGTTGTAAATATGTGCATCTCCAAAAGTGTGTATAAATTCGCCTGCCTCTAAATCACAAACCTGAGCGATCATCATAGTTAACAATGCATAAGAAGCAATGTTAAAAGGAACTCCTAAGAATATATCAGCGCTTCGTTGATATAATTGACAAGAAAGTTTGCCTTTTGTCTCGCCTTTTTCAATATCGGGACTCGAAACATAAAATTGAAAAAAGGCATGGCAAGGAGGTAAAGCTGCCTTGTTGTTTGCTACGTTTTCTTCGAATGATTTTTTCGTATCTGGTAAAACAGATGGATTCCAGGCGGAAACCAGCATTCTGCGACTATTTGGATTCGTTTTTAGTTCTGTAATCAATTCAGAGATCTGATCAATTTCTTCGCTATTCCAATTGCGCCATTGATGACCGTAAACAGGACCTAAATCGCCATTTGAATCTGCCCAGGCATCCCAAATTTTCACACCGTTATCTTGCAGGTATTTAATATTAGTATCACCTTTTAAAAACCAAAGGAGTTCGTAAATGATCGATTTTAAATGTAGTTTTTTGGTTGTAACCATGGGGAAACCTTCACTTAAATCAAAACGCATTTGGTAACCAAAAACACTTTTTGTTCCTGTTCCTGTTCGGTCTCCTTTTTGGCAACCGGTTTCTAAAACATGTTTTACTAAATCTAAGTATTGCTTCATGATTGCTTTAAGCTTTAGGCTATAGGCTTTAGGCAGTTCCCTAATAACTTATAGCTTGTTTTTATATTTTGTGCTTTAAGCTTATAGCCTAAAGCTTATGGCTTACAGTTTAAAATTATCTTTTCGAAATTTCGTCTCTAATTTTAGCGGCTTTCTCATAATCTTCCTGAGAAACGGCCTGATCTAAAAGTTCATTTAATTCCTGTAATGTATGTTTCGCATATACATCGCCAGATTGATTGCTTTCTTCTTCGTGGCCAAAAGTCTCAGGATTAGAAAGAACATCGTCAATTTCCTGAGCGCCAGAATCGGTGTCTGCAGTATTTGATTTTAAATAAATTCCGGCTTTGTCCAGAATGTTCTTATAAGTAAAAATCGGAGCATTAAAACGCAAAGCAAGTGCAATTGCATCAGAAGTTCTGGCATCAATAATTTCTTCGATTTTGTCTCTTTCGCATATTAAACTTGAATAGAAAACACCATCTACCAATTTGTGAATGATGACTTGTTTTACAACAATATCAAATCTTTCAGCAAAGTTTTTGAATAAATCGTGTGTTAATGGGCGAGGAGGTTTTATTTCTTTTTCTAAGGCAATAGCAATCGATTGGGCTTCAAAAGCACCAATAACAATTGGTAATTTTCTTTCACCATCAACTTCATTCAAAATTAAGGCATAAGCGCCATTTTGAGTTTGACTGTATGAAATTCCTTTTATGGACAATTTTACTAGACTCATATATATGGGTAAAAAAGGGCATTTAATGCCTCATTTTAATACTTTTTTTGATTGAAAAATAAAGGTGCAATTTTAATCAAAAAATATGGAACAAAAAAGCTACCTAAAACAAAGATACGATTATCTTGTTTTTAGGCAGCTATATTTTGATAGAGAATTTTAAATTAAGAATGTTGTGCTTTAAAAGCTTTTAATTTCTCTGTTAATTTAGGAACGATTTCAAACGCATCACCAACAATACCATAATCAGCCACCTTAAAGAAAGGAGCTTCAGGATCACTATTGATTACTACTTTTACTTTTGAAGAGTTGATTCCGGCAATATGCTGAATCGCCCCAGAAATTCCAATTGCAATATATAAGTTTGTTGCTACTGGTTTTCCTGTTTGTCCAACGTGTTCGCTATGAGGTCTCCATCCTAAATCTGAAACTGGTTTAGAGCATGCTGTTGCTGCACCTAATACTGCAGCTAAATCTTCAACTAATCCCCAGTTTTCAGGTCCTTTTAACCCACGTCCTCCAGAAACTACGATATCAGCATCAGCGATAGAAACTTTTCCTGTTACTTTTTCTACAGATTCTACTTTTACACCAAAATCATTGTCTCCAATTGATGGGTTGAAATCTTCTTCAGTTGCAGATCCTGCACTTTCGAAAATTCCGTAAGAGTTTTTAGCTAAACCAAGAACTTTTACATCTGTACTGATTTCAGTAATGTTGAAAGCTTTGTTTGAGAAAGCATTTCTTTTTACCTGAAAAGGTGAAGTGCTTAATGGTAATCCAACAACATTTGAAGCAAAACCTGCGTTTAATGCTACTGCAACTAATGATGAAAGATAAATGCTATCTGTTGTAGAAGAAAGTAAAACTAATTTTGTTCCTTCTTTTTCAGCAGCTTGTTTGATAACATCGGCGTAAGCCTTAGCTGTAAAACCTGCTAATTTATCGTTGTTTACTTTTAGAACTTTATCAACTCCGTATTTAGATAACTCGCTTACATCACTGATGTTTACAGTTAAAGCCGTTACAGTAGTTCCTAATGATTCTGCTACTTTCTTAGCATAAGAAGCTAATTCAAAAGCAACTTTTTTAAATTTTCCTTCTGCAGATTCTGCATATATTAATATTGACATAATGTTTTTGTTTAAAGGTTGTTAGTTTCAGGTTTCAGGTTTCAGGTTTCAAGTTGTAGACTGAAGGCTGAAAACCGAGACTGAGAACGGTTACTAGATTACTTTCGCTTCGTTGTGTAATAAATTAACTAACTCATCTAAATTATCTGGAGAAACTAATTTCACTGCTGATTTAGGAGCTGGTTTTTCAAATTTCACCGCTTTTGTATTTACTGGAGCGTCAACTGGCTCAAGAATAGTTAAAGCTTTTGTTCTTGCTGTCATAATTCCTCTCATGTTTGGAATACGTAAATCTTTCTCTTCAACAAGACCTTTTTGTCCACCAATAATTAAAGGCAAAGTAGTGCTTACAGTTTCTTTTCCACCATCGATTTCACGAACTGCTTTTACATTATTTCCTTCTACTGTTAATGAAGTACAAGAGTTTAAGAAGTTTGAACCTAAAATTCCTGCAATCATTCCAGGAACCATTCCACCATTATAATCTAAAGATTCTTTTCCGGCAATTACTAGATCATAACCACCATTTTTAATAACTTCTGCTAATTGTTTTGCAACAAAAAAACCATCAGTTGGATTAGCGTTTACACGAATCGCTTCGTTTGCACCAATTGCCAGTGCTTTACGTAAAGTTGGCTCTGTATCAGGTCCTCCAACATTAACAACAGTTACAGTCGCTCCTTGTTGTTCCTGAAACCAAATTGCACGTGTTAAACCAAACTCGTCATTAGGATTAATTACATATTGTACACCATTGGTATCAAATTCTGAATCACCATTGGAGAAGTTAATTTTTGAAGTAGTATCAGGCACATGGCTGATGCAAACTAATATTTTCATAAGTATATATTTTGATATTTATAATATGGTTTGACAAATTTAGAAATTAAAATCGGAATAATATACTATGCATGCATAATATTTTTTAAAAACTATTACGTTTTCGCAGATTATGGAATTTGAAAGTGTTTTTATTAGAATTTGAAAGTGAAAATTCAGTTATGCACTCTGATTCTTAGGAATTTTGCAATGGTACTTTGTGGGGCAACTGTTAAATTCTAGGTCTGTGTGTACTAATTTTTGCTTTGTTCCGTTTGAAGATAGAATCCGATGAAATCAGAATTAAACAAATAAGGCAGGGTTTGTCTGAAAAATGTTTTACGGGTAGAAAAATCACAATTATATCGATTTCGTAAATATCACAATAAAATTTTAAACGTTAAAAGCGAAAGAAGAGGGCGAAGTTCGTGTGATTTTAAATTCAATTTATGCTTTTAAGTTATTTAAAATATTTATTTTTGCTCTTCAGAAAATTCAACATACAATATAAATATGAGAACAATACAATTTAGAGAGGCCATTTGTGAAGCGATGAGCGAAGAAATGCGTCACGATGAATCCATATATTTAATGGGCGAAGAAGTTGCAGAATACAATGGAGCATATAAAGCTTCAAAAGGAATGCTTGCTGAGTTTGGTGAAAAAAGAGTAATCGATACTCCAATTGCTGAGCTTGGTTTTACAGGAATTGCAGTAGGATCAGCAATGAACGGTTGTCGTCCTATTGTTGAGTACATGACTTTCAACTTCTGTTTAGTAGGTATTGATCAAATTATAAATAACGCTGCTAAAATGCGTCAAATGACTGGTGGTCAATTTAATGTGCCAATTGTTTTTCGTGGACCAACTGCTTCTGCAGGTCAATTAGGAGCAACTCACTCTCAAGCTTTAGAAAACTGGTTTGCTAATACTCCTGGTCTTAAAGTTGTAGTTCCTTCTACACCTTATGATGCAAAAGGACTTTTAAAATCTGCAATTCGTGATAATGATCCTGTAATTTTTATGGAATCTGAGCAAATGTATGGTGATAAAGGTGAAGTACCAGATGGAGAATACACAATTCCACTAGGAGTTGCTGATGTTAAACGTGAAGGAACAGATGTTACTATTGTTTCTTTTGGAAAAATCATCAAAGAAGCTTTTATCGCTGCTGATGAATTAGCTAAAGAAGGAATTTCATGTGAGATTATCGATTTAAGAACTGTTCGTCCGATGGATAACGAAGCAATCTTAAAATCAGTTAAGAAAACAAATCGTTTGGTAATTTTAGAAGAAGCTTGGCCATTTGCAAGTATTTCATCTGAAATCACTTATATCGTTCAGGAACAAGCTTTTGATTTTCTTGATGCGCCAATTCAGCGTATTACAACAGCAGATACTCCTGCACCTTACTCTCCTGTTTTACTAAAAGACTGGTTGCCAAATGCAGCTGATGTAGTAAAAGCAGTAAAGAAAGTAATGTACAAATAGTCAAATAAACAATACTTATAAAACTTCATCAGTCATATTAATTGATGAAGTTTTTTTTTGCCACATGATAAAGAAAATAATTTTACTCAGCCTGTTTTTTGTATTTGCACTTGCGAATATTGCTACTGCACAAACTAAAGTGAGCGGAATTGTTTTGGATAAATTGAATCAGCCTGTTCCGTTTGCTAATATTGTTTTTAAGGGTTCAAATACCGGAATAGTTTCAAATGAGGATGGCCGTTTTTATTTAGAGTCGCCAAAAACGTATACGGCATTATTAGTCACTTCAGCAGGATTTTCAGATAAAGAAATTCCTTTGGAAAAAACAGTTAATTATAATTTTAAAATTGTTTTAAGCGAAGCTGAAGCATTAAACGAAGTTGTAATTTTTACAGGAAAGACATCAAAAAAAAATAACCCTGCACTAGATATTTTGAGAAAAATTTGGGAACGAAAACGTAAAAACGGTTTGTACCAATTCAATCAGTATCAAATGCAGAAGTACGAAAAAATCGAGTTTGATATGAACACGATTGACAGTGCTTTTATGAAAAATAAGCTCTTTAAAGGAATGGAGTTTGTTTTTAATCATGTGGATACTTCTGATGTTACAGGAAAAACATACCTGCCAATTTTCATCAATGAATCTGTGTATGATGTATATGGTGACAATAAATTAAAGAAAATAAAAGAGAATATTGCCGGAAGTAAAACCTCTGGGTTCAATGGAAATCAACAGATTTTATCTTTTGTGAAAGATCTTTATTCAGATTATAATATTTACGATAATCACCTTACTTTTTTTGATAAAAGTTTTACAAGTCCACTTTCAAAAACAGGAATTGATGTATATAATTATGTCTTAAAAGACAGTGCTTATATCGATAAAAAATGGTGTTATAATATTGTTTTTTATCCAAGACGAAAAAACGAATTAACATTTAAAGGAGATTTTTGGGTAAACGATACCACTTTTGCTATCAAGAAAATTAATATGGGCGTTACTAAAAGTGCCAATATTAACTGGGTAAAAGATATTTATATCGAACAGGAATTTGATGTAGAAAATGATTCAGTTTTTCTGCTGACCCGCGATTATATGATGTCTGATTTTGCTTTGAATAAAAAGGAAAAATCGAAGGGAGTTTATGGAAAACGAACGACATTATATAGAAATCATAAATTCAATATTCAAAAACCTGAGAAGTTTTACAAAGAAGAAGTCAATTATATAGACAATGCGGTTTATGACCGACCTGATGAATTTTGGGAGGAGAATCGTTTTGAGAAATTAAATAAAGACGAATTGGGTATTTATAAAATGCTCGATACTTTGCAGACCGTCAAGCGATTCAAGCAAATATATAATCTGGTCTCTATTTTAGGAAGTGGTTATGTGGAGTTCAAAAACTTCGATTATGGACCAATTTTTTCTACATTCGGGTATAATGAAGTCGAAGGTCTGAGAATTAGAGTGGGAGGAAGAACCTATTTTGGACCAAACGATCCATGGCGTATACAAGCTTATACAGCCTATGGTTTTGATGATAGTAAATTCAAATATGGCGTTTCAGGAAAATGGATGGTTGACAAGAAAAAAAGAGTCATCATTTCTGGAGGAAACAGGCGGGACATCGAACAAATTGGTGCCAGTTTAACCACGACAAATGATATTTTAGGACGAAGTTTTGCTTCTTCTGCATTGTTTACAACAGGAAGTAACGGGAAATTAACCAATATTAATTTGAGTAATATTTCTGTTGAAATGGAACCTAAGAAGAATTTTGTTGTTCAGGCAGGACTTTCTTATAGAACTTTAGAATCGGCTTCGCCTACTTTTAGTTTAGATTATTATACTACATTACCAAGCGCTTCAAATCCTGCAGGAGTTGTAGCAAGCGCGGTAACACAATCTGAAGCTAATATTCAGTTTGAGTTTATGCCAAACCGTAAAACTATTGGTTTTGGAGTAGAAAGAGATCTTGTAGATAGCCCATTTAGTCATTTCTTTGTGAACTTTAGTTATGGTTTAAAAGGTGTTTTTAATAGCGACTTTGCTTATGAAAAAATACAGATTTACTATAAACAACCTATTATAATCGGGCCTTTAGGAAGATCTAATATTATCTTAGAAACAGGTAAGACTTTTGGAACAATTCCGTTAGGATTAATGAGTGTTATTCCGGGTAACCAGACTTACTTTACAATTGAAAATACGTTTAGTAACCTGAATTTCTACGAATTCATAACAGACCAATATACGACCTTACAATGGAATCATGATTTTGGAGGAAGGTTATTTGCCAGAATTCCATTTATGAGAAAATTAAATTGGAGAGAATTTGTGGGTGTAAAAGGAGTATATGGAACTATTTCTGACGCAAACAGAGCCATCAACGCTTCCGATCAGCCTTATAACGCACCAGAAAATGTGTACTGGGAATACAACGCAGGAATTGGAAATATCTTCAAGGTTTTCAGAATTGATTTCTCTTGGAGAGGAAGTTATCTGAATACACCAGATGCCAATAAATTTGCAGTAAAAGGATCTTTCGGATTCTATTTCTAAAAATAAAATTATTGCCACAAAGACACCAAGTCGCTAAGTTTATTTCTTTGCAACTTGGCGTTTTTGTTTATGCGATAGTATTTCACGCAGATTTAAGCAGATTTGTTTTAAACTGAAATTATAAAATCTGCGCCAATCTGTTTAAATCTGCAGAATCTGCGTGTAAAAAACTTTGCGCCTCTGCGACTTTTCGAGATTCTTTTTTATTTAATTTTGGAATAGATTTAAAGCCAGAGTAATGCAAGAAGCAATCGATTTTCTATCAACTAAAAATCCAATATTTCAGGAAATCATCAACAAATATGGTTTACCGCCAATTCCAAAACGTCCTCAGGGTTTTGAAACTTTGGTATTGCTAATACTCGAACAACAAGTTTCTATTGATTCGGCGAAAGCCACATTTTTAAAAATCAAAGCCTATACAATTTGTAATCCTGAAACTATGTCGATTTTGTCAGATGAAGAATTTCGGGCGTTAGGTGTAAGTCGACAAAAAACAAAATACATTAAAATTTTGGCTGAAGCTATTTTAAATAAGGAATTAGACATTGAAAGTCTGGCTTCAAAATCGGCAAAACAAGTCAGGGAAGAACTTATTAAGTTAAAAGGAATTGGAAATTGGACTATTGATATTTACTTAATGTTTTGTTTGCAAGAGCCAGATTTGATTCCGTTAGGCGATATTGCAGTTGTAAATACGATCAAAGAATTATTGGATATTCACGACAAAAACGAAATGGAAATCCATGCTAAACAATGGAGTCCCTATCGATCTTATGCGACCTATTTATTGTGGCATTATTATTTAAACAAACGAAATAGAAAAATTACATATTAACTGTTTGTTATTTAACAGAAAAGTGTGTAGATTAATGCAGTTTTTTATTGTAAAAAAGGATTCTTTAGTTACTTTTGCAATCGAATTTATAGAAATAATAAAAAACGAAAATGACCGCAGACAAACTAACGACTTTCGATGTATTGATCGAAATACCAAGAGGAAGCAGAAATAAATATGAGTACGATTTTGAAATCAAAAGAATGCGTTTTGACAGAATGTTGTTCTCTTCAATGATGTATCCTGCTGATTACGGATTTATTCCAGAAACTTTAGCTCTTGACGGTGATCCTCTTGATGTATTGGTTTTGATAAATGAACCTACTTTCCCTGGATGTGTTATAGAAGTAAAGCCAATTGGTGTTTTCCACATGGCAGATGATAAAGGACCAGATGAAAAAATTATCTGTGTACCAGTTTCAGATCCAATCTGGAATTCATTAAATGATTTATCTGATATTAACGGACACTTATTGAAAGAAATCGAGCATTTCTTCCAGGTTTACAAAGATCTTGAAAACAAACAAGTAGATGTTGAAGGTTGGGGAGACGTAAACGAAGCATTTGCAATTATTGCTGAGTGTACTAAACGTTTTAATGATATCGAAAACAAACCAGAGGGATTATTTAGTATTAAATAATTTTTACCCTATTCTATTATAAAAAAAGCAATACTCCGTTAGGAGTATTGCTTTTTTGTTTAAATTCGTTTTAGTTAGTTTGTTGACTATTAACCAAAACCACTAAAACATTATGAATGCATTTATGATTTACTTGCCAATTGTTATGGCAATTTTAGGATTACTTTTCATGGGAATAAAAAGAGCTTGGGTTTTAAAACAAGATGCAGGCGACGGAAAAATGAAAGAGATTTCAGATTATATTTATGAAGGCGCCCTCGCTTTTTTAAAAGCTGAATATAAATTATTAACCATTTTTGTAATTATCGCCAGTATTGCTTTAGCTGGTATTACTTTTATTCCTGGGGTTAAAACGCATTTATTAATAGTAGTTGCATTCATATTTGGAGCATTATTTTCAGCTTACGCTGGTAATATAGGTATGAAAATAGCAACTAAAACAAACGTAAGAACCACACAAGCCGCTCGTACGAGTTTGCCGCAAGCCTTGAAAGTATCTTTTGGCGGTGGAACTGTAATGGGACTTGGCGTTGCAGGTTTAGCAGTTTTAGGCTTAACAGGTTTCTTTATAATTTTCTTTAATATTTTATCAGGCGGGGTTTGGAAGGATACTGAAACGATGACAATTGTTTTGGAAACTTTAGCAGGATTTTCACTTGGAGCAGAATCAATCGCATTATTCGCCAGAGTTGGTGGGGGAATCTACACGAAAGCTGCTGACGTTGGTGCTGACTTAGTAGGTAAAGTAGAAGCTGGAATTCCAGAAGATGATCCTCGTAATCCAGCAACAATTGCTGATAATGTTGGAGATAATGTGGGTGACGTTGCCGGAATGGGAGCTGATTTATTTGGTTCGTACGTAGCAACAGTTTTGGCCGCAATGGTTTTAGGAAATTATGTTATTAAAGATATGGGCGGCTCAATTCAAGACGCTTTTGGAGGAATTGGGCCAATTTTACTTCCGATGGCAATTGCCGGTTTCGGAATCTTATTTTCGATTATTGGAACTCTAGTTGTAAGAATATCTGATGATAATGCTAAAGAAGCACAAGTGCAAAAAGCATTGAACATAGGAAACTGGCTTTCAATTGCTCTAACCGCAATAGCTTGCTTCTTCTTAGTACAACATATGTTACCAGAAACTATGCAAATGAGTTTCTTCGGAGAAGGATCTAAAGATATTTCATCAATGCGTGTTTTCTATGCCACATTAGTTGGATTAGTAGTTGGTGGAGCTATTTCATCAGTAACGGAATATTATACGGGATTAGGGACAAAACCAGTTATGGCAATTGTACAAAAATCATCTACTGGAGCTGGGACAAACGTAATTGCAGGTTTGGCAACCGGAATGATTTCTACCTTTCCGACCGTTTTATTATTCGCTGCGGCAATCTGGATTTCTTATGCTTTGGCAGGATTTTATGGAGTTGCATTAGCTGCTTCAGCAATGATGGCAACTACAGCAATGCAGTTAGCGATTGATGCTTTTGGGCCAATCTCAGATAATGCCGGAGGAATCGCAGAAATGAGTGAATTACCAAAAGAAGTGCGTACCAGAACAGATATTTTAGATTCAGTAGGAAACACTACTGCAGCAACAGGAAAAGGTTTTGCAATTGCATCAGCAGCATTAACTTCACTGGCTTTGTTTGCTGCCTATGTAACGTTTACAGGAATTGACGGAATCAATATTTTTAAAGCGCCAGTTTTAGCGATGTTATTTGTCGGTGGAATGATTCCGGTAGTTTTTTCAGCTCTGGCTATGAATTCTGTTGGAAAAGCTGCAATGGATATGGTATATGAAGTACGTCGTCAGTTTAAGGAAATTCCTGGAATCATGGAAGGAACCGGAAAACCTGAATATGGAAAATGTGTTGAAATTTCTACAAAAGCTGCTTTACGCGAAATGATGTTACCAGGTATTTTGACAATTGGTTTCCCAATTGCAATTGTGTTATTAGGTAAATTAGTTTATGCAGATAACAATCAGTTAATTGCTGAAATGTTAGGAGGATATATGGCTGGAGTTACTGTTTCTGGTGTACTTTGGGCTGTTTTTCAAAACAATGCCGGAGGAGCCTGGGATAATGCTAAAAAATCTTTTGAAGCTGGAGTTATGATCAATGGCGAAATGACGTACAAAGGTTCGGATGCACACAAAGCTGCTGTAACCGGCGATACTGTTGGTGATCCGTTTAAAGATACTTCTGGGCCTTCAATGAATATTTTGATTAAATTGACGTGTTTAATAGGCCTTGTAATTGCTCCAATTTTGGGAGAAGGACATTCTTCTTCAACTATGGCTGAAAAAGGATCGTGCTGTAAAATGGAAATGCATGCAGGCGGAGTGTCTAAATGTGGCGATTTATCTGGAATGACAAAAGAAGAATGTATTAAAATGTGCAAAGAAAAAGGATGTACTGCTGAAGAAACAGCAAAATGTTTGGCACATTATGATGCAAACGGAAAATATGCTAATCAAAGAACAGACTGTTTTGATACTTCTAAATATAGTAAAAAACGTGTTGAGGTTAATTTGTCTACCACAAACGGTGTTACCGTTGGAACCGTAACAAAAACTGAAAACGGAAAAACCACAACTGAAGTTTACGAAGGAACTGAAGCAGAAGTAAAAGCAAAGATTGAAGCTGCTAAATAAAAAAAATCATTGTTAGTTATAAATAGAAAATGCCTCTAAATTTTAGAGGCATTTTTGTTTATAAGTCTAAAGCATATTCTTTTATTAAAATTGATGCTGGAATGTGAAGTTCTTCGGTTAAAATTCTAATTTGCTTTATTGTTAAAGCTCTTTTGCGTTTAAAAAGTTCTGACACTCTTGAGCGGCTATTTAATAGAACACCTAAATCAGCATCAGTAAGTCCATTTTGTTCCATCATAAATTTAATGGCTTCGATAGGGTCTGGGTCAGGAATGGGATAGTTTATCTTCTCATATTTTTCAATAAGTGTTACCAAAATATCTAATTCATCTCCTTCTTCTGTATTAGGTTTAGCATCAAAAAGAATGTTTACTCTTTCTAAGGCTAATTCATAGTCGTGTTCTGTTTTAATTGGTCTTATTTCCATTTTACAATGTTTTAATATCTTTTAAATTGTCATACTCATTATGAGTGCCAACAAATAAAATGTAGACAATCTGTGTGTTGTAATTAATTTTGACGATTAAACGATAATGATTTCCGCAAATATTAAATATTACTTTATTATTCCCAACAAAATCGGCCGATCCAAACATTGATCTGACCGTATTTGAATTCTCAAAGTTATTTTTATCAAAAACCTGATACCACGATAATAATTGTTGTTTCGAATTTGGAAAACGCTCCCAAAAATTTTGTAATGTTCTTTTAGCTATTATTCTCATAAACGTAAGGCAAATATAGGTATATTTTCCCAATTTGGGAAATGTTTTTAAGAAGAGAATATAAAAATAAGAAAATAATTACAAATTAAAATTGTACTATTGTTTAAAAACAAAAATGCCTCTAATTTTAGAGGCATTTTTTTATAATGTATATTTCGAACACTAAAACAATCCGTTCAATTCAGCATCAATTCTATTAATGATGTTTCCTAAATCTTCTGGATTATCAACGAAGTTAATATTGTCAACATCTATAATCAAAAGTTTTCCTTTGTTATAAGTCTGAATCCAGGCTTCATATCTTTCATTCAATCTGCTTAAATAATCAATCGAAATTGAATTCTCGTATTCGCGTCCGCGTTTATGAATCTGACCCACTAAATTCGGAATAGAACTTCTCAGGTAAATCAATAAATCAGGAGCTTTTACCAATGATTCCATCAATTCAAATAAAGAAGTGTAATTTTCGAAATCACGACTTGTCATTAAACCCATAGAATACAAGTTGGGAGCAAAGATGTAAGCATCCTCATAAATCGTTCTGTCCTGAATGATTTTTTTTCCGCTTTCGCGAATTTGTTGCACCTGACGAAACCTGCTGTTTAAGAAATAAATCTGCAAATTAAACGACCAACGCTCCATTTGGTGGTAAAAATCATCTAAGTAAGGATTGTCAACAACATCTTCATAATGGGGTTCCCATTTAAAATGTTTGGCCAATAATTTAGTCAAAGTTGTTTTTCCAGCGCCTATGTTTCCTGCTATTGCTATGTGCATTACGGTGTTACGATTTTATAATTGGTGATTTCTTTAGTTGTAAAAATAGATAAAATTTGGTCTTTGTAACAGAATTTATCAAAGCTTTTTTGTAAAATTTCAATTTCAGAAACTGTAGCTGAATTTGCACTGCTAATGTCTTTAAAATACAACAAATTAGCTTTGCTGAAAATATATTGATGATCGTTTAAAATTTCAATTTTATCAAAGTCAGGAACTTTTCCTAAAGCCGTGGTTTTTCCAAAAATATCACAAGAGAACCAATTGTTTTTTTTATCAATCCAAAAAAAGGTATTAAAGTCCGTGTGATAATATTTTATAGCTTCTGTTAAAGGGGTGGAAACTGTTTTGTATTCATTTTTCAAATAATCAAAAAGACCAATTTGTTGATTCAAAGTATTGAAAATCCATAATTGATTTTGGGTTGACATGCCAATTGCTGGTACAACAATGGGAGTATTATTCTGAGAAAAATTAATTTCTGTCATCTTGTTTAATTGATTGTCTAACAAAACAACGGTATTAAAATCTTCATAGAATAAAACTATTTTAAGAGGATTAAGAATGTCGACTTTTGTAATATTTCCCAATGAAACATTTTTATACTCAAAGATCTCATTTCCCTTATATTTTTTAAAGACATTATTTTTTATATAATAAGAAAATCCAAAAGAATCATAACCCAAAAAGGTATCAATATCAACTATGAAGTTTGAAATTAAAGAAGCCTTTATTTTTTGATTTTGCGCAGAAATAGCAGAAAATGAACAAGCGATAAAAAGTAGAATTAAAATTTTGCGCACTGTTTTCTTCATAAGAAATGGGTTTCAAAGAAGCCAAATTACGAAAAACTATAGTATGAAATAGAGTAAATGGCATATTTAGTTTGTTTTTGCCTTTAAACCTTTTCATAATTACAACAATCTAAATAACAGTTGATTTCGTCGATAGGTTATACGAATTGATATATTTAATTTTTTGTATTTTAAAATTAATAATACATTTGAGAGTAAGTTCTTATAATGAACTCAATTTAAAAGAAAATGAAATGAAAAAAATATTTTTATATATGTCTTTAGTGCTAGCATTTACTCAAATGCATGCGCAAAAAGATTTTCAGGGAATGGCGGTTTATGAGTCAAAAACGCAGGCGCCTAAAATGGATGGAATGCGTGCAAATAGAGATATTACGCCGGAAATGCAGAAAAGCATGGAAGAGCGAATGAAAAAAATGTTGGAGAAAACCTTTATTTTAAATTTCGATAAATCGGCATCTATTTATAAAGAAGAAGAAAAGTTAGAAACTCCGGGTCAACAAGGTGGAGGAATGCGTATCATGATGAATTCCTTTATGGGTGGTGGAGGCACTTTTTATAAAGATGTGAAGAGCAAATCATATACAGTTGACAAAGAGTTTATGGGAAAAGAGTTTCTGGTTATAGATTCTCTTCCAAAATTAAATTGGAAAATGGAATCGGAAACCAAACAAATTGGTGGTTACACTTGTTATAAAGCAACAGCTGTAAAAGAAGCAAGTAAAACCGATTTTAGAAATTTCAGACCTAAAAATGAGAACGAAAAAAAGGCTGAAGATAAAAAAGAAGATAGCAAGAAAACTTCAGGAGAAACAAAAACTAATTTTGCAGACAATTTTGAAATTCCAAAAGAGATTATCATAACCGCGTGGTATTCTCCGGAAATTCCAGTTAATCAAGGTCCTGAAAGCTATTGGGGCTTACCGGGTTTGATTTTAGAGGTGAACGATGGAAGAACAACAATTTTATGTTCGAAGATTGTTTTAAATGCTAAAGACAAAGTCGAAATAAAAGCGCCTACAAAAGGTAAAGTGATTTCTCAAAAAGATTACGATGAAACTGTAATTAAAAAGATGGAAGAATTTAGAGAAATGAATCGTGGCCGTGAAGGTGGTCCGGGTGGTGGTCCGGTAATGATTAGACGTTAATTTTTTTTGCATTTCACAATAGATTTTTTCCATGAAAAATATACTCTTTTTTGTCATTTTTTTGATGACGTATATATCCTTTGCCCAAACGGTACGTTTTGATGGTTTTATTCAGGACGAACAGAAAAACCCTTTGGAAATGGCCAATATTATGGCGGTTAACAATGGGACAAAAGCAATGGACTCCTACGGAATTACCAACGATAAAGGAAAATTTCAGCTTACTTTAAAACCAAATACTGCTTATACGGTTAAAGTAAGTTATCTCGGAATGAAATCTAAAGAAATTTCAATCTCAACCAGCACTGAAAATATAGTTCAGAATATTGTCATGGATGGCTCAGGAATTGAACTTGAAGGTGTCGAAATTGTTCGCGAAATGCCAGTTTCAATAAAAGGAGATACCATTGTTTATAATGCAGATTCTTTTAAATCCGGAACAGAAAAAAAGCTGGAAGATGTATTGAAAAAATTACCAGGGGTTGAGGTAAATGCCGATGGAGAAATTGAAGTTGAAGGGAAGAAAGTCAGTAAATTAATGGTTGAAGGAAAAGATTTCTTTGATGGTGATACCAAACTTGGGGTTAAAAATATTCCCGCAGATGCCATTGATAAAATTCAGGTTTTACGAAATTACAATGAAGTTGGTGCTTTAAAAGGTTTAGAAAACGATCAGGATAATGTGGCCATGAATATTAAACTGAAAGAAGGTAAAAAGAACTTTTGGTTTGGTGATGCAACGGCCGGAATTGGGGTTGCAGAACTCGACAGTCGTTATATTATTAACCCGAAATTGTTTTATTACAGCCCAAAATACTCCATTAATTTAATTACCAATTTTAATAATATTGGCGAATTGCCCCTGACCGCTCAGGATTATTTTAAGTTCACGGGAGGATTTAAAAATATGATGAAAAAGGGTGGAAGCAATTTTAATGTTTCATCAAATGATTTAGGAATTTCACTTTTAAGAAATAACCGAGCGAAAGAAATTGAAACGAAGTTTGGCGCTACCAATTTTGCTTATTCCGTTACAAAAGCTTGGAATATTAGTGGTTTCGGAATACTTTCTGCGTCAAAAACAGATTTAGAAACCAAATCTCAGACTACGATTTTAGATTCGGGTGATCAACAGAAACGAGATGAACTAACACACCAAAAGAATAATTTGGGGCTTTTTAAATTGAGTTCGACGTATAAACCAAATGATAAATTTCAGTTTGATTATGACATCTTAACCAAATTATCTAAACAAGATGAAGACACTGATTTGTTGCGTGAATCGGTTGTAAATGATATTTCGTCTGTTGAAACCATTTTGACAAATAAAAAGCAGAATCCAACATCGGTAAATCAAAATTTGAGTTTGTATTATACACAAAGTGATAAAAATATTTTTGCTTTTGAGATGCAGCATTTATATCAGGACGAAAATCCGTTTTATAATGCTAATTTACGTTCGCAGCCTTTTGATTTGTCTGGATATATTACAGGTCAGCAACGAAATGATTTGAATCAGGATCGTTTTGTGAAAACAAACAAGCTCGATGCTAAGCTGGATTACTATTATATGGTGACGCCAAAAAGTAACATTAATATTACTTTAGGAAATACCTATTCGTATCAGGATTTCAATTCTCATATTTTTCAAATGCTGGATAATGGTGATAGAAATGATTTGAATGATCCACAAAATAACAATCAGGTTAATTATAATTTTAATGATACTTTTTTAGGTTTTCATTATAAGATCTTATCAGGAAAATTTACTCTGACACCTGGTATTAGCTTGCATTCTTATTCGATGACAAATACGCAGCTGGGAACAGATTATTCTCAAAATTTTACAAAAGTGTTGCCTGATTTTTTCGCCTTATATCAGATCAAAAAATCAGAAACACTGACTTATAATTTTTCTTTATCAAATGATTTTACAGATATAAATCAGTTGGCAGCAGGTTATGTTTTATCTGATTACAGTAGTTTATTTAGAGGAAATCGATTTTTAGAAAATGCAACATCGCAAGTGCATTCGCTGCGTTACTTTAAATATAATATGTTCAATTTTGAGAACATTTTTGCCAATGCAACCTATACTAAAAAAGTAGACGCTATCAAAACCAAAGCTGATTTTGATGGAATCAATCAATCTTCAGTGCCTTATAATTCTAATTTGGCAGATGAAACTTTTTCCGGAATGGGAAGTTACGGACGCTCTTTTTTGAAGAATTACAAAGCATCGGCAGTTGCAAGTTTCAATTGGTCAAAATTCAATAATATTCAGAATAATGTTTTGGCCACTACAGAAAGTTTTACCCAGAGTTACACCGTTAGAGCTTCAACAAATTATAAAAACTTTCCGAATTTAGAAGTCGGCTATAATGCATTAATCAATCAATACAGTGGTTCAACGTATTATACAGATAAGCCTTTTGCAAGATTAGATTATTACTTCTGGAATAGCTTCTCATTTGTGTCAGAATATGAATTCTATCATTATTATAGTTCTAATAAAACAGTTGATAACGAATATGATTTTTTAAGTGCCAGTTTAATTTATCAAAAAAAAGACAGCAAGTGGGAGTATAAAGTTTCGGCGACAAATTTGTTGAATACAACATATCTGAACGATGATAGCTTCTCACAATTCTCTACGCGTGTTTCTCAATACACTGTGCAGCCTCGCTATATCATCTTTTCAATGAGATATAATTTATAGTATTTTAATTACAAATTATTCTTTTTTGTGATTTGTTTAATGAGCAATGCGATATCTTTGCACGCAATATTAATAACCAAAATTTTAAGCATGCGTAATTTTATCTGGAGTTTCTTATCCGTTTTTTGTGTAATATTTGTTTCGTTTTCTCAGACAAAAGGTATTCAGAAAGGGACTTATCTGTCTACAAATAAAGGAGAAAAAATAAAATTGAATTTATTAGAGGATAATAAATACGAGTTGGTTTTTTATTCAGGAGAGTATGAAATTAAAGGGGATTCACTTTTATTTTCGCAAAAAGTAAAATCAGAGAATGCTTTTGAAGTTGCTTTTAAAAGTGATAAAAAAGCGCAGAAAGTTAAAATTAAATTTTTGGATCCGTCTTATTATTCGTTTTATATCGGAACGCAAAATTCAAACAATCCTGTTCAATATCAAAAAATAACCGATATCAGAACTAAAGTCGACCCGGAATGGATTCAGACCAATTTAGAATTTGAAATTGATAAAGCAGATTATTTGTATTTAGTTTATGAGGATTACAATGGCGAAAGTAAATTGTCAAAATTTGCGCTACCAAAATATGTTTCTGAAGTGACTATTAACTATCAATTAGCTGCTGTAAACGATTTAAATATTGCCGGTTTTTTTGATCAAAAAACAAATGAGTTGAGAATTTCTGAGCAAAAAGGAAAAAATCCATTGGTTTTTTTAAATGAAAAAGATACGCCTCAGGCTACAGTTTCTAAAGTAGTTCCAGTTGAAAGTCAGACTATTTCAAACTGGACTTATCCGGGAAAAGAAGCATTGGTAAGTGATGATTTTGGTACAGAAAATGTAGCGGTTGATAGTACTGCGGTTGTTGTAGATTCTTATCCTTCAACTAAATTTGATTTTAAGTTTAAGATCGAAAATAATTTAAAAAGCGCTATTTCATCAACTAAAAATAAACTTTTGGTTGTGTATGTTGACAGTAAAAATCCATCGGCGAAAGCTGATTTTGATACTTTTATTAAAGAGCAGGAAACGCAGGTTGGATATACTATGTATGATGCATATCACGCTGAATACGATCTTTTTAATTATTATTTGGCTTCCGCCGAAGATAAAAAATGGCTGAAAACCAATAAAATAACAGATAGTCCAAGCATAATTATATTAAATGAAAATGGAGCTGTTTTAGCAACTTCAAAATCTAAGTTGACGGAGAAACAAGCTCAGTTCAATTATTATGACGGATTTTATAAAAAAGCGCAGCGGGTAAATGCCTTACTTTCTTTTGATAAAGCAGTTAAAAATAAAAAAGCAACGGATGCCGATTTGATTATGGCTTTTAATAAAGCTGCGGTTCTCGAATTGCCTTACGATTATGATTATGCTGAAGCAAGTTCGGAGAATCCTGAAGATTTTAAGCTTGTAAAAGTGACGCTAGATAAAAAAACAGTTTCTCAAACCTGGAAAAAACTAATTGAAGCGCATCAAAAAGATGCAAAACCCAATATGTATCTGGTAGAAACAATTCTGAAAGAAATTAAAAATCAAGGATTTCACAAGCAATTTTTCAATGAAGATAAAGTGTTAACTGATACTGATTTTTTATCTATTGATTATTTGATTAAACATGCTGATGCTATAGAAACGCAAAGAGTGACTTTTAATGAGAAAGTAGGAGAAACACATTTGATTGGAAATGTAATTGCTGAAATTACTGCTGCATTGCAACAAAATACCTATATAGAAGCAGATGGAGTTTCAGGAGCAGCGAATAAGGACAAGACAATAGCTGTTTATAAAAAACTAATTGCTGCCGGAAAAGGAAACTTTGAATGTTATAGAAATTACTTTGCCTATTTAGGTGAAGCAGAAGATAAAGACGGTTCGAATACTAGTTATTTAAAAGAATTTAGCAGTTATTTCAATACTAATCTGGCAACAGATAAAGGAAGCGCAATTGAACGATTAGATGAAATGTACGCGACTTTAGATCCAAATTCTGATTACTCATACAATGGATGGAATGCATTTAAAGAATACCATTCGAACTTATGTAATGAAGCTGCATGGACAGTAGTTTTAAAACCTGGTAATGCTAACTTTTTAAAATCTGCAATTGGCTGGTCTGAGTATAGTTTGGCGGTAACTAAGAACAATCCTTATTATTTAGACACTCTGGCACAATTGTATTATAAAGACGGACAAAAACAAAAAGCTGTCGAAACCCAAACATTAGCTGTGAAATATCTAAATGCTGAGGTCGAAGAAGAAACAGCCATCGAAATCAAAGAGACCTTAACAAAGATGCAGGACGGAACATATTAATTATTCCGAATCAAAAAAAGAGGCTGTCTAAATGAATAGACAGCCTCTTTTTGTATATAAAGTTTCAGATTAAATTACAATCCGAAAGCAGCTTTTACTTTGTCAACAAAATCAAGTTTCTCCCAGGTAAATAACTCAACGGTAACTGTTTTTGAATGCCCTCCCGGAGCAGAAAAAGTTTTAGTTACTACTTCTGGTTTACGTCCCATGTGTCCGTAAGCAGCAGTTTCGCTATAAATAGGATTTCTTAATTTTAAACGTTGCTCGATAAAGTAAGGACGCATATCAAAAATAGCTTCTACTTTTTTAGCAATTTCACCGTTAGTTAAGTTTACTTTAGAAGTTCCGTAAGTATCAATAAAAATACCCATTGGCTCCGCAACTCCAATTGCGTAAGAAACCTGTACTAAGATTTCGTCAGCAACACCTGCAGCAACTAAGTTTTTAGCAATATGACGTGTAGCATAAGCAGCACTTCTGTCTACTTTACTTGGATCTTTTCCAGAGAAAGCACCACCACCGTGAGCTCCTTTTCCACCGTAAGTATCAACAATGATTTTTCTTCCTGTTAAACCAGTATCTCCGTGAGGTCCTCCAATAACGAATTTTCCTGTTGGGTTAATATGGTAGTTGATTTTATCATTGAATAAATGCGCGTGAGCTGGATTTTTAGCGATAATTCTTGGAATCAGGATTTCGATAATATCTTTTTTGATTTTAGCCAACATTGTAGCTTCCTCATCAAAATCATCGTGTTGAGTTGAAATTACAATCGCATCAATACGAGTTGGTTTGTTATCGTCGCTATATTCTAAAGTTACCTGAGATTTAGCATCTGGGCGTAAATAAGTTATTTCCTTATTTTCACGTCTTAAAATAGCTAACTCCTGTAATAATTTATGAGATAAATCAAGTGCCAATGGCATGAAGTTTTCAGTTTCGTTAGTTGCATAACCAAACATCATTCCCTGGTCACCTGCACCTTGTTCTTCTGGCTTAGCTCTGTCTACACCTTGATTGATATCAGCAGATTGTTCGTGAATTGCTGATAAAATTCCACAAGAATTTGCTTCAAACATGTACTCGCTTTTTGTATATCCAATTTTACGGATTACTTCACGAGCAATTTGTTGCACATCAAGATAGGTATTCGATTTTACTTCTCCAGCCAAAATTACCTGACCAGTTGTAACTAAAGTTTCACATGCTACTTTTGAGTCAGCATCAAATGCCAAGAAGTTATCAATTAATGCATCCGAAATTTGATCTGCAACTTTGTCTGGATGCCCTTCACTAACAGATTCTGACGTAAATAAATAAGCCATAATAATTATTAAATTAAAATTAAGCGAGGAAAAATAATTGCTAAAAGGGCTAAAGGAGAGTTTCTGCTTTAGCATTTTTTACTACTGAAATCAATCTTTCAGTATTCATAACGAACCATTTCATTATGAAGAGGTTGCAATCAGTTCAAATTTTTCCTCTGTATTCGCGTGCAAAAGTACAAAACCATTTTGATTTGCAAATTAAAGTTCAACTTTTTTTATTTTTATAAGCAGAAATTTAACATAAACATACTAATCTGATAGGGTAATGGAAATTAATTTACTTTTTGTTTGGAAGATTAAAAAATTGTTCAGACATTTGCCGGATCAAAATAAAAGAAAAATGAAATTTACAGTTTGCAATATGTCTTGTATGATGCCGGAGCCTTCCGCAGAGACACTATTGTAGTTTATTTTCAAACCTATATATAGAACCTCTGCGTAACTGCAGAGGTTTTTTTTTATTCGAAAGTGAAGTAAAATCAAAATTTTATTATGTCTAATAAATTGATATTACTCGTAATGATAAAATTTTAATGTTAAATATGAAAATTTAGTTTGGTGGTTCGAAAAATACTTATTACATTTACTCTATCGAACTAGTCGAGTTTAAAAAAAAAGAATTAATTTTAAATAAAATAAAATGAAAACAATAGCAAGAACAAATATGATGTGTTTTAGTATGATGCAAATGTGCATCCAACCTTGCTGTTGCCAAAAGTAAAAGATACAATCTTTGTTATAGTTAAACTATAAGCCCTTTTGGTCGCCATCCGGAAGGGCTTTTTTTATTTCAACATTTTAAATTTTAAATCATGAACACATTAGATATAAATACAATCGCATTTCAGTACTTATTGAGAACAGAATCTCAAAAAAATAATAATAAATCTGAAGAACCAACAAGTGAAGCTGTAAAGTATGATCCTGCACAATATATAAAAGGTCAAAAGTCTTTATTATTTCATATGTATAATCTTGAAGAAGAAGATCTCTTTGTTTAGAAAATATCAAATTTGAATTTCAACGAAACAATTTCAATAACAATATATAATAGTACTAACAATACCTAAAATTAAGAAATCATGAGCACACAAAAATTTGCAACAAACGCACTACATGCAGGACACGACGTAACAAAAAATGCAGGAACCAGAGCGGTACCAATTTACCAGACATCTTCATATGTCTTTAATAATGCAGATCACGCTGCCAATTTATTTGGTCTTGCTGAAGCTGGATTTATCTACACCAGATTAAACAATCCAACAAATGATGTTTTAGAACAACGGCTTGCAGCACTTGAAGGTGGAATTGCAGCAGTTGTGACAGCTTCTGGAGCATCTGCAATCGCTACAACGTTTTTGACCTTGCTAAAAGCTGGCGATCATATTGTAGCATCAAACAGTTTATATGGAGGAACATATAATCTATTGAAAGTGACTTTGCCAAGATTGGGAATTACAACAACATTTGTAGATCCTTCAAAACCAGAAAACTTTACCAAAGCAGCAAAAGAAAACACCAGAGCTTTCTTCGTAGAATCATTAGGGAATCCAAAATTAGATGTATTGGATTTGAAAGCGATTTCGGCGGAAGCCAAAAACTTCAAAGTGCCTTTTATTGTAGATAATACGGTTGCAACTTCTTATCTGCTAAAACCAATTGAGCACGGAGCCAATATCGTAATTCATTCTTTAACTAAATATATTGCTGGAAACGGAACTTCATTAGGAGGCGCGATTATCGATGCCGGAACTTTTGACTGGTCTAACGGGAAATTTCCTGAATTCACAGAGCCTTCTGCAGGATATCATGGTTTAGTATACCACGAAGCTTTAGGAAATGCAGCTTTTATTGCAAAAGCAAGAATTGAAGGATTGCGTGATTTTGGTTCGGCTTTGAGTCCGTTTAACGCTTTCCAAATTATTCAGGGATTAGAAACATTGCCAATCCGAATTAAGAAACACAGTGAAAATGCTTTGGCTTTGGCCGAATGGTTGGAGAAACAAGATGAGGTCGTTTGGGTGAATTATCCAGGCTTAAAATCGAATAAATATTATGATCTCGCGCAGCAATATTTGCCAGAAGGTCAAAGCGGAATTATCACTTTTGGATTAAAAGGTGGTTTTGATGCGGCTAAAAAAGTAGTTGATGAAACTAAATTGTTCTCATTGCTTGCGAATATTGGCGATACAAAATCATTAATTATTCATCCGGCAAGTACTACTCATCAACAATTGTCTGATGACGAGCAATTAGAAACAGGAGTTTCAAAAGATTTGGTGCGACTTTCTGTTGGAATTGAAGATATCGAAGATTTGATTGCAGATTTACAAACCGTTTTTGCCAGCGTAACGCTATCACAATACAGTATTAATAAAAATTAGAATTAGGTTTTTTTGTTTTTTGTTTGAAAAATTGCCTTTAGCGATGTGGTGTTGCTAGAGGTGATTTTTTATCAATTTCATCTAATATATAAATTATGTCAAAGCTTAAAATAAATATTATCCTTTTTGGAATTGGGAATATCGGAAGTACTTTGATCAATCAGATTATAGAAAGTCAGGAATTTTTTCTTCAGAGTAAAAATATTGACTTTCATTTTCCGATTATCACCAATTCTACTGTTGCTTTTTTCGAGAAAGAAGGCGTTGGATATGCCTGGGAAACCAACTTTAGAGAATTGGCCGTTCCTTTTAAAGTAAAAGATATCGTCGAATTTGCTAAAGAAAATGAATTCGAAAATCTGATTGCGGTTGATGCAACGGCCAGCGACGAATTGATTGGTCATTATAATACGTTGATTGAAAACGGATTTAATATTGTAGCGGTAAATAAAAAAGCTAATACATTACCAATTGATCTTTATAAAGAGATCCGCGAGAATCTTAAAAAGTATGATAAAGAGTTTTTATATGAAACTTCAGTAGATACTGGTTTTCCGGTTTTGCAGACTTTGAGAGATTTGTATTATTCAGGAGAAAAAATAACGAAGATCCGTGGCGTTTTCTCAGATAATCTGAGTTATGTTTTTAATCGGTTTTCTACAGAAGAAGCTTCTTTCTCTTCTATATTAAAAGATGCAAGTCTTTTAGGATTAATGCGCTCTACTTTTAAGGAAGATTTGTCAGGAAATGATACTGCCAGAAAATTACTGATTTTGACAAGGGAAATTGGGAAAGATTTTGAATTATCAGATATAAAAATTGATCCTCTTATTAAAGAAGAACATTTAGAGAAAAATGGAATTCTTAATAAAGAAGCAATTGACAGATCCTTTAAAATTGCAAAAATCACTCAGGCAGATAATCATGTTTTAAGATATGTGGGTGAATTTGATGTGGAGCGCAATCGGTTAGAAGTTAAATTGATTTCAGAACCTGTTTCATCTGCCATTGGCCAATTAAAAGGTTCTGATTCGATTTTTGAGATTTATACACAATCTTATGCTAAAGTTCCTATTGTCATTCAGAGTGCATCTCCTTGTAAACAGGCAATCTCAAGAGGAATTATTACCGATATATTAAAAGTGTCAGAGAAAATTAAAAATAAAGAAGCGGTCTGGCTTTAAGAACTGGACACCTCAATTGTTTTTTTTAAGTTCTTTGATAAACTGATTTGTGGAGATATTAAAAGTAAAACTGTATTTTTTGTAAGTTTTTACTTTGTTTTTATGAGACAAAACTTTTGTAAGATGTTTTATATCGCTAAAATGCGTTTTTTTGTCGATTATTTGTCGTAATTTCCTTAAAATTATTTGTGTAATTAAAATAATATTTGCATATTTGTTAAACCCAAAAGCTACTAAATCAATGAACTTAAATGTCTATAAAATGTTTTGCGCCATTTCGGTTAATACCGTTGGGATGTCTTTTGCTTAAATTGTAAGAAAACAACAATATTATATGCAAAGCCTCCCAATAATTTTAGGAGGCTTTTTAATTTTATATGAAAATGCAAGAATTTAAAATAACAAATAAATCACAGATGAATAAATCCCTACAGATGAACAAGATGTTCACTGTCGCATTTATTTGCGTATGCGTCTGTTGATTCCAAAAGAATATATGAGTTTGAAAAACTTAAACCCTTTTGGTACACTAATCCAAAAGGGTTTTTTTATTTCATCCTGCTGGTTAACACAATAGTAAACGAATAATAAAGATAATAATACACAAACTAAACTAAACTTAAATATCATGAGCACATTAAACTACTTATCAAAGACATTTTCAACATTGAAAAACAGAAGTAAAAGGAATAATCCTCCTCCAAAAAATGAATTAATCGATCCAAGATTCGGAATAACCGAAACGGATAAAAAAACAGATAAAAAAGAACCGAACTCTTTATTGTTTTTGATGTATTCAAAAGAAAATGAAACGCTTTTTATCTAAATCGAAAAGTATCATAAAATAGGGGAATACCTGCTTAATTTTACTGGGCTTTTAGTTCGGTAAATTTTTGCGTATACTAGTTTTAGTTTGAATTATATTTAACAAATTGCGGAATCAGTTTCGATAAAATTTGTTTGTTTAAGAAATTAGTAGTTAATTTGCACCTTTAAGTTCAAAAACGTATTGAAATGTTATAAAGAAAGGACGAGGGATTAGACCCGATGAATCCTTAGCAACCCTTCGGTAAAGCGAAGAAGGTGCTGCATTCTACCACGCCCAAACGTGGAAAGATAACAACAAGAATTTTTCTAGTTTCACTCTAGACTTTTCTTTCTAATATTTCCAGATACAAATCAATAATACAATAGATTTGAAAATTGGAAAATATACCAAACCCTATTAGCATACAAAATTTCACCACCGAAAATGGTGCACTATATCATTCGTTACCTTTAAGTTTTACCGTTGCGGGTTTAGCTCTACATAGCGCGCCTATTGTTTTGGTTAATCATGCTCTAACAGGAAATGCTCAGGTTACCGGAGAAAATGGCTGGTGGAATGACTTAATTGGAGCAGGAAAGACAATTGATACCAACAGATATACCGTATTGGCATTTAATGTTCCGGGTAACGGAGCAGATTCTTTTTTAATTGAAAAGTATCAGGATTTTACGACCAGAGATATTGCGCGAATTTTTATAATAGGACTTGAAAGCTTAGCTATAGATCAGGTGCATACCATTATTGGAGGTTCTGTTGGAGGAGGAGTTGCATGGGAAATGCTGGCTTTAGAACCTAATATTACTCAAAATTTGATACCAATTGCAACCGATTGGAAATCGACAGACTGGATGATTGCTAATTGTTTTTTACAGGAACAAATCCTGAACAATTCGTCAAAACCAATTGAAGATGCCAGGATTCATGCCATGTTGTGTTACAGATCTCCCGAATCATTCAAAGAAAAATTTCAGCGTACGGTCAACGAAAATCTTTCCATTTTTAATATAGAAAGTTGGTTGGCACATCACGGAGATAAATTGCAAAAGAGATATCAATTAGCTTCATATAAATTGATGAATCAATTGCTTAAAACCATAGATATTACAAGAAATAGTGCCGATTTTGAAACTTTAATGTCTAAAACAAATGCAGCTATTCATATTATCGGAATCAATTCGGATTTGTTTTTTACTGCCAGAGAGAATAAAGAAACCTATCAGGAATTAAAAAAGTTCAAAGAAAATGTTTTTTACAGCGAAATAGATTCGGTACACGGACATGACGCTTTTTTAATAGAGTACAAACAATTAGATCATTTACTTGCCGATATTTTTAAGGCAGAAACAATAGCAAAATAAAATGAAAATATTAAAATTTGGAGGTAAATCATTATCAAACGGGGAAGGACTTAATAAAGTTGTTTCTATAATTTCAGATAAAGTAAATCAGGGCGAAAACATCGCAGTCGTAGTTTCGGCTCGTGGAGATGCTACAGATGAATTAGAATATATTTTGAAAATTGCTGCTAAAAACGGTAATTATAAAATCTTGTTAGAAAACTTTAAAACCTATCAAATTTCAGACTATCCTGAGGTTGATTTGTCTGAAGAGTTCAATATTTTAGATAAACTTTTTGAAGGTGTAAGCTTAATTGGCGATTACAGCAATAAAATTAAAGATCAGATTTTATCTAAAGGTGAATTGCTTTCGGCTAAATTATTGACAGCAATTCTGAAAGAAAAAGGAATTCCTGCGAATTTTGTTGATTCAAGAGAATTACTAAAAACCGATTCAAAATTTGGAGATGCACAGCCTTTAGAGCAGCTTTCGAAGAAAAATGTGATCAATTATTTCAAAGAACATAATGGATCAACCGTTAATATTGTAACGGGTTTTATCGGTTCAAACAACAATAATGATACGACAACTTTAGGAAGAAACGGTAGTAATTATACGGCTTCGTTGATTGCTAATTATTTAAATGCCGAAGAGTTACAGAACTTTACACACGTTGACGGAATTTATACAGCAAATCCTGATTTGGTTGCAGATGCTAAAAAAATTGAATTTCTTTCGTTTAACGAAGCGAATGAATTAGCAAATTTTGGCGCAACAATTCTTCATGCTAAAACTATTATTCCTTTATTGGAGAAGAATATTCCGCTTCGTATTTTGAATACATTCAATCATGAAAACCGCGGAACTTTAATTACTTCTGACTCTACTAAAGAAGGAATCAAAACACTTTCTGTTTTAGAAAATGTTTCTTTGGTGAATTTGGAAGGTCGCGGATTACTTGGTAAATCTGGTGTTGATGCCAGAATTTTTAAAGTAATGGGCGATAATAATATCAGTGTGAGTATTATTTCGCAAGGTTCTTCAGAAAGAGGAATTGGATTAGTTGTAGCAACTGATAAAGCTACAACGGCTATGGTTGAATTAGAAAAAGAGTTTGAAAATGATTTTTATTCTAAAGATGTAAACCAAATTACGGTAACAGATAACGTATCTGTAATTTCGATTATTGGTCAGGATTTGAGTACTTTTCATAAACCTTACACTGCTTTAATTAAAAATAAAATTGTTCCGATTTTATTTAACAACACCGTTACGGGTAAAAACGTGAGTTTGGTGGTTAAAAAATCAGAACTGAATAAAGCTTTAAACGTAATTCACGGTGAGATTTTTGGAGTTTCTAAAAAAATCAACATTGCCATTATTGGTCACGGTTTAGTGGGCGGAACATTAATCAACCAAATTTTAGAATCGGCTGCAGCTATTGAAAAAAGAAAAGATGTTAAGCTGAATGTTTTTGCGATTGCTAATTCTAAAAAATTACTTTTAAATAAAAACGGCGTAACTTCAAACTGGAAAACAGAGATTGAAAAAGAAGGTCTCGCTTATACCATTCAGGATATTATCGCCTATGCAAACCAACATCATTTAGAGAATTTAATTGCTATTGATAATACGGCAAGTGCATCTTTCGTAGAAAATTATATCCCGCTTGTAGAAGGCAGTTTCGATTTGATTTCTTCGAATAAAGTGGCTAATACATTAAGCTATGGTTTCTATAAAGAACTAAGAAAAGCTTTGGCAGAAAACCAGAAGAATTATTTGTATGAAACCAATGTTGGTGCTGGATTGCCATTAATTGATACCATAAAATTATTACATCTTTCAGGTGAAAATATCACAAAAATAAAAGGAGTTTTCTCTGGAACGTTGAGTTATTTATTCAATAATTTCTCTGCAAAAGACGTTCCGTTTAGCGAAATTTTAAAGGAAGCAATTGATAACGGATACACAGAACCAGATCCGCGTGAAGATTTATGCGGAAATGATGTGGGAAGAAAACTATTGATTTTAGCCAGAGAATTAGATTTGCAAAATGAGTTTGAAGAAATCTCTATTCAGAATTTAATTCCGGAACATTTAAGAGAAGGAAATGTTTCTGATTTCTTAACGAAACTAAAAGAATTCGATCCAATTTATGATAAAATAAAAGCAGATCAAAAGCCAAATCACGTATTAAGATACATTGGTGAATTGTCTGGAGATTTGCAAAACGACAAAGGAAATCTGGAAGTAAAATTAGTTTCAGTTCCTTCTGATACGGCGCTAGGCGGATTGAAAGGTTCAGATTCTTTCTTCGAAATTTATACAGAATCTTACGGAGATCGTCCAATTGTAATTCAGGGAGCCGGTGCAGGTTCTGCAGTTACAGCGAGAGGAGTTTTTGGAGATATTTTAAGATTATCTGATAAAGGATAAAAAAGATTTTAGAGTTCAGATTTTAGATTTACTGAGTTTCTAAATCGATTCCAGTTTGTCATTCCGACGAAGGAGGAATCCCCGCAAGTGACTCCACAACGAAATTCCAATCTTTGTCGATTCATGCGTGTGATTTCTCTCCCGAAGACTAGGGATCGAAATGACAAGATTGTGGATAATAAAAAAACAAAAAAAAATAACACACAATGAAAGTAACCTTAAACAGAGTAAACGACGCGTTTCATTTCAAACTAAAAAATGAAAGAGGTCATGTAGTTGATGTTGATAGCAGAGCTGAATTTGGCGGAAGCGATTTAGGTGCAAGTCCAATGGAATTAGTATTAATGGGTGTTGCAGGTTGCAGCGCGATTGATATGATTTCGATCTTGAAGAAACAACGCCAGGAAATAACATCCTTTAACGCTGAGGTTGAAGGCGAACGTGTTCAAATTGGAGAAGCAAAACCTTTTAAAGAAATCGATGTGGTCTTTTATTTAGAAGGAGATATCAATCCAGAAAAAGCACAACGTGCCGCAGAACTTTCTTTTGAGAAATATTGCTCAGTTGCCAAAACAGTTGAACCAACTGCTACCATTAAATATAAAGTTGTCTTGAACAACGAAATACTATAAATTAGAAAATGAGTCAATTAGAGAATTAGATAATTTTTAGATTGGCTAAAAAGACTCACTTGTTTAAGTTTCAAATCATGTTTTTACTCAGGTACAAACTTGAAACCTGAAACTTGAAACAAAAAAACAAAAAATTAAAATGAACGAACAAGAATTTGGTTTTGAAACCCAAGCCATCCGTACACATTTAGAAAAAACACAATTTCAGGAACATTCCACTCCGTTGTATTTATCATCAAGTTTTGTATTTGAGGATGCAGAAGATATGAGAGCTTCTTTCACAGAAGAAAAAGTACGTAATATTTATTCTCGTTTTAGCAACCCAAATACTACAGAATTTGTAGACAAAGTTTGTGCAATGGAAGGTGCCGAAGCGGGTTATGCTTTTGCAACCGGAATGGCGGCGATATATTCTACGTTTGCAGGATTGTTGGAATCTGGAGATCACATTGTTTCTGCGGGAAGCGTCTTTGGATCAACTCACGCTTTATTCATGACCTATTTTCCAAAATGGAAAATCGAAACTTCTTATTTTGATATTAATCAGCCAGAAACGATTGAAAGTTTCATTAAGCCAAACACCAAAATTTTATATGCAGAAACACCAACAAATCCTGGTGTAGATGTAATTGATTTAGAATTATTGGGACAAATTGCAAAAAAGCATAATTTGATTTTAATAATTGATAACTGTTTTGCTACGCCATACATTCAACAACCAATTAAATACGGTGCACATATCGTAATTCACTCGGCGACAAAACTGATAGACGGACAAGGTCGTGTATTAGGCGGAGTTGCAGTAGGAGATGCTGAATTGATTCGTAAAATATATTTATTTTCAAGAAATACAGGACCGGCAATGTCACCATTTAATGCGTGGGTTTTGTCAAAAAGTTTAGAAACTTTGGCTGTTCGCGTTGACAAACATTGCGAAAATGCTTTAAAAGTGGCTGAGTTTTTAGAAGCACATCCCAATGTAGCAAGTGTGAAATACCCATTTTTGAAATCACATCCAAAATATGAGATTGCCAAAAAACAAATGCTTTTAGGCGGTAATATTATTGCAATTGAAATTAAAGGCGGTCTTGAAGCAGGTAGAAAATTTTTGGACAAAATTAAATTATGTTCCCTTTCCGCAAACATTGGAGACGTAAAAACCATTGTAACGCATCCAGCCTCAACAACACACAGTAAATTGTCTGTTGAAGAAAAGCTTGCAGTTGGAATTACAGAAGGTTTAGTACGTGTTTCTGTAGGTTTAGAAACAGTGAAAGATGTAATTGCCGATTTAGATCAGGCACTTTCTTAAGGAATTTTAGATTTATGATTTTAGATATTAGATTTTGAATCTGGTATCTAAAATCATATTTTTATGGTATGGTTAAACCGAAACTACTCATCCTGTCCGATTTATTTGGAGGGCAACATCCGGAATGGATAAACTACTACACAAATACATTGCGTTCTAAATTTGAGATTCAGTATTATGATGTTCTTGAATTAGCTAATATTGATGCTTCCAATCTTGCGGAAGCCGATATTCACAAACAATTTCTCAATGGAGGAATTGATAAAGCAGTTGAAACTTTATTAAAATTAGAAACTGATAAAATAACAGTTTTGGGATTTAGCATTGGAGGGACAATTGCCTGGAAAGCTTCTTTACAAGGATTAAAAACAACACATTTATTTGCTGTTTCATCAACCCGATTACGATATGAAACAGAAGTTCCAAATTGTGAAATTAAAGTGTACTTTGGAGAAAATGATCCAAACAAGCCACTTTGTAAATGGTTTGCCGACTTAAAAATTGCGAATACGATTCTTCAGGGACAAAGCCATGATTTTTATATTAAAGAAAAAAATGCTTCTTTAATTTCTAAGGAAATTTAAAAAGCAAAAAACGATTTTTTGACTGTAAATTTATTACTGTTAAAAAATCGTTTTTTGTTTTTATAATTGTTTCGGTAAAAAGTATATTTTTGTTCATAACTAAATCAAAAATATATACTTAACCTTAATCAACCTTTATCGCTTATGAGTAATTCTACTTACATTTTAGATGATACATTATTGGTGTCCAGTGGGACTCGTTTTTTAAATTACATTATTGATCTTTTCTCTTTTTTTATTGTTTTATTTGCAATTGGCATTGTATTAGGAATTTTGACCAATGTATTTGGAATGACTGCACTAGGTCTTTGGGTTGACAGTCTGGGAGATTTAGGATGGAATGTTGTAGCGATTACAGTATCTATTATTTATTACACTGTTATGGAAGGATTGTTTGGACGATCTATAGGTAAATTTATTACAGGTTCTGTTGTTGTAGATGAAAATGGAGAAAAACCAAGCTTTGGAACAATTTTTAAAAGAAGTTTATGTCGCTACATCCCTTTTGATGCTTTAACTTTTTTAGGAGGTTCAAGAGGCTGGCATGATTCTATTTCTGACACCTATGTGGTAAGTAAAAAAGGATTGGATGAAAGTGTAAAATCTTTCCATGATTTTAACTTAATTGGTGTTCCTGAAACTGAATTAATTTAAACTATACTAATTTAGTAGAATATAGTTGCTCATTATATTATTATTCTCGTTCAAAAAGTATATTTTTGTACAGGAAAATATGTTGATTTTTTTTAGATGTGTAAAAAATCTAAAATCTAACTCAACAATCTAAAATTATACACGTGCTTTCAAAGAAAACAAAATACGGGATTAAAGCTTTAACTTATTTAGCCAGACGCGAGAACAACGAACCGGTACAAATTGCTGAAATTGCCAAAAGCGAACATATTTCGATTAAATTCCTAGAGAGTATTTTGTTATTACTTCGGAACTCTGGTTTTCTTGGAGCAAAAAAAGGAAAAGGCGGTGGATATTATCTGATCAAAGATCCAAAAGATATTAGCATGGCTAAAGTCTATAGAATTCTTGAAGGCCCAATTGCATTATTGCCTTGCGCCAGTCATAATTTTTATGAAAAATGCGATGATTGTGATGATGAATCAACTTGTGCTGCCAGACGTTTAATGACTGAGGTTAGAGATAATACACTTAAAATTCTTGAAAGTAATTCATTGGCAGATATTGCTTTTTAAGCGTTTCTGCTAACAACAAATCATAATAAAAAAGACCTTTTCATTAATTTGAAAAGGTCTTTTTTATATTTTGAGGATTTCTTCTTTTAGAAAACTAATTTATAACCTGCCAAAAATAGCATTACTGCAATAGCATTTCTCAGAAATAAATCGGGTACTTTCCCACTCAGCATACTTCCTATAAAAATTCCGGGAAGTGATCCCATCAATAATTGCCCTAGTAACCCTAAATCTAAATTTCCCATTGAAGCATGCCCAATTCCGGCAACAAGCGTTAAAGGAACGGCATGAGCAATCTCGGTTCCAACCAAACGAGGTGTTGGCAAAAGCGGATAAAGAAAAAATAAAGTCACAGTTCCTAACGCTCCAGCGCCAATTGAAGTAAGTGTAACCGTTGCTCCAAGTAAAACACCAATTCCTATAGTTAGCATATTTTGAGTGCGACTTTCGCTATGAAATTTGTCTCCGGCATGTTTTTGAGAGAAAACTAAAAGTTTCTTTTTGAATAAAATAGCTATTGATGTAAAAAGAAGTGCCCAGCCTAAACTGTATTTGATTACAGCATTTATAGTAGAAATATCAGTTTTAATGCTATGTAAAATCCATAAGGTAAGTAAAGCTGCGGGAACACTGCCTAAGGTAAGCCAGCCCGTTATCTGCCAATTGATATTGCTTTTTTTATGATGCACAAATACGCCTCCCATTTTGGTAAATGCGGCATACAATAAATCGGTACCAACGGCTGTTGTTGGAGGAATTCCAAAATACAATAAAATAGGAGTCATTAAAGAACCGCCGCCAACACCTGTCAACCCCACCACAAAACCAACGAGTAAACCCGCTATAACAAGACCGATTTGAAAATCCATAATAAAAATTTGCCGTAAAAATAACAACATTTTTATAATTATCCTATGGAAATGGTAGACTTTAAAAATGTATTTTATAAAACAAATATTCCAAGTGTATTTATTGTTTGAATACATTGAAATAACGTATTATTTGTTAAAATAATCGGCTCCGACTATAAATATCTCGCTAAGATGTAATTAAAGGGTTCTTAGAGGGTTAAAAAAATAAAAATATTGTTTTGATATTTAGAAATAAGTAGTATTTTTGCAAAGTAATCTACTAACCCGATAGGGTAATGGATTTTTTGAAAAGAATAATGGAAATATGGAGAAAGAACTGAAGTTAAATAGTGTTGAGGTTAAGTCTGATACGTCTTTAAAAGAAAAATTATGGGTTATTATACCTGTAGTTTTGTTGGTAGGTTTACTGACTGTGTTGGTTTATAATCATCATGCTGAATTTTCATGGAATGGTTTTGTTTCGGGATTTAATCAGGAGTTTTTAGTTTTTTTCTTTATTGGTGTATTTGCTCAGTTGGTAGACGGAACGTTAGGAATGGGTTACGGAGCAACTTCAACTTCATTTTTATTGGCTTATGGAGTTCCACCGGTAGTTAGCAGTACAGGAGTTCACGTTGCCGAAATGTTTACAACAGGAGTATCGGCAATTTCGCATCACCGTTTCGGGAATATCAATAAAAAACTGGTAAAGCATTTATTGATTCCGGGAGTTTTAGGATCCATTACAGGAGCTTATTTATTGTCTGATGTAATTAATGGAGATGTTATAAAGCCATTTATTGCAGTTTATATGATCATTTTAGCGATCATCATTATAAGAAAAGCATTGAAAAAAAGTATTATAAAAAAGAAAACTAAAAAATTAGGATTTCTAGCCACTTTTGGCGGTTTTATGGATGCCGTTGGTGGCGGAGGCTGGGGACCAATAGTAACTTCTACATTGTTAGGAAGAGGGAGAAATCCTCGTTACACGATTGGATCAGTAAACGCAGCTGAATTTGCAGTATCATTTGCAAGCGGAATTACTTTCATGCTTTTTGGAGGAATCCACGGTTGGCAGGTTATTATAGGTTTGATTTTAGGAGGTGTAATTGCAGCGCCATTAGGAGCTTATTTGGTAAATAAAATCAAAAGAAAACCAATGATGATTGCAGTTGGAGTTTTAATAATATTATTGAGTTTGAAAACATTATCTAAATTATTGTAATCAATTTTTTAGAAAGGAAAAAAGAATATGAGCGCGACAGTTATACAAACATTATTAGATAAGACGAAAGATTTTTCGCTTGATGAAACTTTAGTTTTTTTAGCTAAAGAATATCCGGGGAAAGTAATTTTTTCGACTTCTTTTGGTCAGGAAGATCAGGTAATCACAGATTTCATTGCAAAAAGCAATACTGATATTACCATTTTCACGCTGGATACCGGAAGATTGTTTCAGGAAACGTATGATGTTTTTCATAAGACATTAAAAAAATATAAAAGACCAATTGAGGTTTATTTTCCAGAAGCAACAGCAGTAGAAAATTTATTAAAAGAAAAAGGTCCGAACAGTTTTTATGATTCGGTTGAGAATAGAAAAGAATGTTGTTTCATCCGAAAAGTAGTTCCGTTAAGAAAAGCTTTAGCAGGAAACTCAGTTTGGATCACAGGTTTAAGAGCGGAGCAATCGGAAAACAGACAAGATTTAAATCTTTTTGAATACGACGGAGGTTTTGAAATCATCAAATTCAATCCATTATTAAAATGGTCTTTAGAAGAAGTTGAAACCTATTTATCAGAAAACAATGTTCCTCAAAATGCATTGCACAAACAAGGTTTCGTAAGTATAGGATGCGCACCATGTACAAGAGCAATTTTTCCGGGAGAAGATATCAGAGCCGGAAGATGGTGGTGGGAATCAAGCCACAAAGAATGTGGATTGCATAGCGCTAAAAAAGAGTAAAGAGAATAGAATAAAGAGAATAGAGGCAAGAGCCAAGAATCAAGAGAATAGAATAAAACAATAGTTGAAAATTTCAGAGTACACCACAAAACTTGCAACCTGAAATTTGAAACTTGAAACAAAAAAACACAATGAGTTCAGTATTAAAAACAAACGCTTTAGAGAGTGAAGCAATATACATTTTCAGAGAAGTAATTTCACAGTTTGATAAACCGGTTTTACTTTTCTCTGGAGGAAAAGATTCTATAACATTAGTGCGTTTGGCACAAAAAGCCTTTTTCCCTGCAAAGATTCCGTTTCCTCTTTTGCATGTTGATACGGGACATAATTTTCCTGAAACAATTGCTTTTAGAGATAAATTGGTTGAAGAATTAGGATTAGAGTTAATTGTTCGTAATGTTCAGGATGCTATTGATGAAGGAAAAGTGGTTGAAGAAACTGGAAAATATTCTAGTAGAAACAGCTTGCAGACGATCACACTTTTAGATGCAATTGAAGAATTTAAGTTTGATGCTTGTATTGGTGGTGCGCGTCGTGATGAAGAAAAAGCAAGAGCTAAAGAACGTATTTTTTCAGTTCGTGACGATTTTGGTCAATGGGATGAAAAAAATCAACGTCCGGAATTGTTTGATATTTTGAATGGAAAAATAGAAAATGGTCAAAACGTTCGTGTTTTCCCAATTTCAAACTGGACAGAATTAGATGTTTGGAGCTATATCGAAAAAGAACACATCGAGATTCCATCAATCTATTTTTCACATAAAAGAAAAGTTTTTTTGAGAGACGGTTTAATCTGGTCGCATTCTCCTTTTGTGTATCAGGAAGAAGACGAACAAATCGAAGAACGAATTGTTCGCTTCAGAACCGTTGGAGATATGAGTTGTACAGCCGCTGTTGAATCGTACGCAGCAACAATCCAGGAAGTTGTTGGAGAAATCAGAACTTCAACTATTTCTGAAAGAGGAGCCAGAATCGACGACAAACGTTCTGAAGCTGCAATGGAGAAAAGAAAACAACAAGGGTACTTTTAATTAATTATTAATTGTGAATTGTAAATTATTAATGCAATTCGGAACGTAATTAAAGTCAAAATCAGAAAAACAAAAACATACAGTTTTAAATTTTAGTTCAAAGGGAAGAAACCTGAAACTTGAAACAAAAATTTAAACTTGAAACAAAAATATTAGAATGGAAGTTTTAAAAATAGCAACAGCAGGAAGTGTAGATGACGGAAAAAGTACTTTGATCGGAAGATTATTGTACGATACAAAATCATTGACTACAGATAAAATTGAAGCAATCGAAAAAAGCAGTAAACAAAAAGGGTACGATTATTTGGATTTCTCTTTAGCAACTGACGGATTAGTAGCAGAAAGGGAGCAAGGAATTACAATTGACGTTGCACATATTTATTTTTCGACTGCAAAGAAAAGTTACATTATCGCCGATACTCCGGGTCACGTAGAATATACAAGAAACATGGTTACAGGAGCTTCGACTTCTCAGGTTTCTATCATTTTAATTGATGCCAGAAAAGGAGTAATTGAGCAAACATACCGTCACTTTTTTATCAATAATTTATTGAGAGTAAAAGAGGTAATCGTTGCGATTAATAAAATGGATTTAGTTGATTATTCTGAAGAAGTATACAACAAAATCAAAGCTGATTTCCAGGCATTGAATGCTAAAAGTACTTTCAAAGAGCAAAACGTAAGTTACATTCCGTTAAGCGCGATCAACGGTGGAAACGTCGTTGATCAATCAAAAGATATGCCTTGGTACACAGGTCAAACTGTATTGGAACATTTAGAAGGATTACATTCTTCAGATGTTTTTGAAGCAGGAAAAGCACGTTTCCCGGTTCAAACCGTAATTCGTCCGAAAACAGAAGAGTACCACGATTTTAGAGGTTACGCTGGAAAATTATACGGAAACTCAATTAAAGTTGGAGATGCGGTAACGGTTCTTCCTTCTTTAACCGAATCAAAAGTGACTAAAATTCACTTTTTCGATAAAACATTTGATGAAGCTGTTGCAGGTTCGTCTATCACAATCGAATTAGAAAATGATATCAATGTGACAAGAGGCGATATGATTGTAAAATCATCAGAACTTCCAAAAATTGAAAAAGAAATCTCAACAACTGTTTGTTGGATGGACAGCAAAAAATTGGTTGCAGGAACAAAATACCTGATCCAGCACAATACCAACAGAGTTTTGGCAAAAGTAGAAAGTATCAAAAATACAATTTCAACAGACTATTCAGGAACCAAAGAAGCATCTCAATTAGCGATTAACGAAATTGGAGAAGTAAGTATCAAATTAAGCAAGCCTTTATATTTTGATGCCTACAACGATAATAAATCAAACGGAGCATTCATCTTAATTGATACCGCAACAAACACAACAGCAGGAGTAGGATTCATTCGCTAGTTGATAGTTGATGGTTTTTAGTTGATAGTTATTCAGCCAGCAAACCAACAACCAACAACTAACAACCAACAACTAAAGAGAAATGGAAAGTTTTAGAACAGAAATAGAAAATCCGATAGTTCAAAAAGAGATTATCGATTTAGAAAAAAAGATTCATTTATTCCGTGGAGGAAAAATTGATGATGAGCGTTTTCGTAGTCTTCGTTTAGCGCGTGGAATTTACGGACAACGTCAGGAAGGCGTTCAAATGATTCGTATTAAATTGCCTTACGGTAAAGTAACCAGCGAGCAATTGGTACGTATTACTAAAGTTTCTGATGAATATTCTACAGGACGTTTGCACATTACAACACGTCAGGATATTCAAATTCACTATGTGAGTTTAGATAGAACTCCTGAACTTTGGGCAAATTTGGCAAAAGATGATGTGACTTTGCGTGAAGCTTGTGGAAACACCGTTCGTAATATTACAGGAAGCGAATTGGCTGGGGTAGATGTAAACGAACCATTTGATGTTTCGCCTTATGCACATGCTTTGTTTCAATATTTATTAAGAAACCCGATTTGTCAGGAAATGGGACGTAAATTCAAAATTTCGTTCTCATCATCTGATGAAGATACCGCTTTGAGTTATTTACACGATTTAGGATTTATTCCAAAAATTGTTGACGGACAAAGAGGTTTCAAAATCATGTTTGGTGGAGGTTTAGGATCTCAGCCAGCGCATGCTGAATTACTTTCAGAATTTGTTCCTGCAAACGAAATCATCCCGACAGCAGAAGGAATCATCCGTATTTTTGACCGATATGGCGAGCGTGCAAAAAGAATGAAAGCACGTATGAAATTCTTAATCAAAGAAATGGGAAGAGATGTTTTCCTTGATTTGGTTGAAAAAGAGAAAAAAGCAATCGCTTTTGAAACATACGAAATTGATACAACCGCTTTTGACGGACCAATTGCTGAACCTTTATTAGAAGTTCCGCAAGTTACAATTGAAGATACTAAAGCTTATGAAGCCTGGAAAAATTCAAATGTAATTGCTCAGAAACAAGCAGGTTATTATGCGATTGGAATCAAAGTTTTATTGGGAGATTTTTATACTGATAAAGCCAGATTATTAGCCGCTTTAATTAAAAATTACGCAGCAAATGAATTACGTTTTTCATTGCGTCAAAATATTGTAATACGTCACGTAAAAGAAGAGAATCTTCCTTTCTTTTATCAGGAATTAGCCAAATTAGACTTTGTTCATTTAGGTTATAATTCTACTGTAGATATTACGGCATGTCCCGGTACTGATACTTGCAACTTGGGGATTGCAAGTAGTACCGGTATTGCAGAAGAATTAGAAAGAGTAATAAATGCTGAATATCCGCAGTATTTAAACAACCGTGAAATCGAAATTAAAATTTCTGGTTGTATGAATGCTTGTGGACAACATAACATGTCAGCAATTGGTTTTCAGGGAATGTCTATCAATTCTGGAAAATTAGTGGCTCCGGCTTTGCAGGTATTATTAGGTGGAGGAAGATTAGGAAATGGCGAAGGACGTTTTGCAGATAAAGTAATCAAAATTCCAAGCCGTAGAGGTCCAGATGCTTTGCGTACGATCTTAAACGATTTTGATGCAAATGCAAACGGAGAAAAATTCTTAAACTATTACGACCAAAAAGGAGAGAAATATTTTTATGAGATTTTGAAACCTTTCGCAGATGTAACCAATTTAACAGAAGCTGATTTTGTAGACTGGGGTAACGCTGATAACTACGTAAAAGCAGTTGGAGTTGGAGAATGTGCCGGTGTTGTGATCGATTTAGTGGCTACTTTATTATTAGAAGCCAAAGATAAATTGACTTTCGCACAAGAATCTTTCGACGAAGGAAAATGGTCAGATGCTATTTATCATGCTTACGCTGGGTTTGTAAATGGAGCTAAAGCTTTATTACTTTCAGAAAATGAAAAAACAAACAATCACGCAGGAATTGTGGATTTGTTTGACAACGTTTTTATCGTAACAGGTAAAATCGAATTGGCAACATCGTTTAAAGAATTAGTGTATCAAATCAATCAAAATGAGCCTTCAGAAGCTTTTGCAAAACAATACATTCAAGAAGGAATTGCATTTTTTGATACAATTGAAAAATATAGAGCTCAAGAATTAGCAAATGCATAATACAATAAAACCCAAAGTAACTTTAGTCGGTGCAGGTCCCGGCGATCCGGATTTGCTTACGCTGAAAGGCGCAAAAGCATTGGCTGAAGCGAATGTGGTTTTGTATGATGCATTGGCCAATGAAGAAATACTAGCTTACACACCCAAAAACGCAATTAGAATTTTTGTTGGTAAAAAAATTGGGAATCACGCTTATACGCAAGATCAGATCAATCAATTAATTGTTGATAACGCGCTGACTTACGGAAATGTGGTTCGTTTAAAAGGCGGGGATCCGTTTATTTTTGGGCGTGGAAGCGAAGAAATAGAATTTATTGAAAGCTTCGGAATCGAGACCGTTGTCGTTCCTGGAATTTCTTCAGTAGTAGCAGTTCCGGCAAGTCTGGGAATTTCAATTACAAAAAGAGGCGTTTCAGAAAGTTTCTGGGCGATTACAGGCACAACTTCTGATAGAAAATTATCTGCCGATGTAGCGCTAGCCGCACAATCATCAGCAACAGTTGTTATTTTGATGGGAATGCACAAATTGCCTCAAATTATCGATTTGTTTCAAAAAGAAGACAAAGGAGATTTGCCCGTAGCGATCATTCAAAACGGAACAACTTCAGAAGAAAAAGTTGGAGTTGGGACAGTAAATTCAATTTTAGAAATTGTAAAAGAGAAAGAACTGAGTTCGCCCGCAATTATTGTTCTCGGAGAAGTTGTAAGGGAGAGCAACAAATTAAAAGGCTTTTACGAAGAATTTCTATCAAAAGAAATCGTTCGATAAAATATAAATCATCTAATTTTGATTGGATAAAATTAAATGAAATGGAACAGAATGAATTATATCCAATATTCCTAAAGCTTCACAATCTGAATGTGTTGATTGTGGGTGGAGGAAATGTCGGATTAGAGAAGCTTTCTTTTTTGCTAAAGTCAAGTCCAAATGCCAATGTTGAGGTCGTAGCGCCCGACTTTCATTTAGAAATTAAAGTTTTGGCAGAGAATCATCCTTCAATTAAATTGACGGAATCGAAGTTCAAAAAGAAAATGCTTAAAAAGCGCCATATGGTAATCGCTTGTACCGATGATTTAAAAGTCAACAAAAGAGTATACGATTTATCCCGAAAGCGTTATTTGATTTGCAATATAGCCGATACGCCAGATTTATGTGATTATTATTTAGGCGGAATCGTGACAAAAGGGAATGTGAAAATCGCCATTTCGACCAACGGAAAATCGCCAACAACAGCCAAAAGATTGCGGGAGTTTTTCGAAGAGGTAATTCCGGAAGACATCAACCAAATGGTAGAAAACCTAAACGAATACCGGAAAACTTTAAAAGGCGATTTTGAAGAAAAGGTTAAAAGAATGAATGAAATAACCAATTCATTAAAGAATAAAGAATAAAGAGTAAAGAATAAAGAAAAACAAAAAGTCCCGGAGGGACGAATTATATTGTAGCTTCGGGATTAACCCGATGGAAAATTAGGCAAAGAAATCAATGACAAAAATCATTGGCAGTAGAATAAATTATTCGTTTCTTTGTATTATTAAGAATGATTATAAACAACAACCATAATGATTAAAACAGATATACTTATAATTGGAGCAGGCCCTACAGGTTTATTTGCCGTTTTCGAGGCAGGACTATTGAAATTAAAATGTCATATTTTAGATGCTTTACCACAAGCAGGAGGACAACTTTCAGAATTGTATCCAAAAAAGCCTATTTATGATATCCCTGGTTTTCCTGAAGTTTTAGCAGGAGATTTAATTGATAACTTACAAGAACAAATTAAGCAGTTTGAGCCAGGTTATACATTAGGAGAAAGAGCTGAAACGATCGACAAGCAAGAAGACGGAAGTTTTATTGTAACATCAAATAAGGGAACTAAATTTCACGCGCCGGTTATCGCTATCGCTGGAGGTTTAGGAAGTTTTGAGCCACGCAAGCCACTTATTGAAGATATCGAGTTTTACGAAGATAAAGGAGTAAAGTACTTCATCAAAAATCCGGAGAAATTCAGAGATAAAAGAGTTGTAATTGCAGGAGGAGGAGATTCAGCTTTAGACTGGAGTATCTTTTTAGCGAATGTAGCTTCAGAAGTAACTTTGATTCACAGAAGAAATGAATTCAGAGGAGCTCTTGATTCTGTAGAAAAAGTACAGGAATTAAAAACTGCCGGAAAAATTAAATTAATTACACCAGCAGAAGTAATCGGAATCAATGGTGCTGAGCATGTTGAATCGTTAGATATCGAAGAAAATGGCGCACACCGTAAAATAGAAACCGATTTCTTTATTCCACTTTTCGGATTAACACCAAAATTAGGTCCAATTGGAGACTGGGGATTAGATATCGAGAAAAATGCAATCAAAGTAAACAACGCCTTAGATTACCAGACTAATATTCCGGGAATCTTCGCCATTGGAGACGTAAATACATACCCAGGAAAATTAAAATTGATTCTTTGTGGTTTCCACGAAGCAACTTTAATGTGCCAGGCGGCCTACCAAATTATCAATCCAGGTAAAAAATACGTATTGAAATATACAACAGTTTCTGGAGTAGACGGTTTCGACGGAACTCGTAAAGAAGCACCGAAAGCGGTTGTGAAAGCGATTGTCTAAGTTGCTAAAACACTAAGATACTAAGGTTCTAATATTTTTTAAAAAGCCCAAACTTGTAAAGTTTGGGCTTTTTTAATCCCATAGGGATACCATGTTTATAGAATAAGGATGCCTAATGAAAAAAAGCCCCAGCAGGGCGACATGTAATTATTTATAAAGATTATGTCGCTCCGCTGGAGCTTTGGTTAAACGTATAATTGTTTGCTATAAACATGACGCTCCGCCAGAGCTTTGTTAAAAAGGTATTATTAGAATTTAAATGAAGGTTCTAAACAATTTTTATTGTAGATATTTAAAACATAGCCAGTGGTTTCAACCACTGGAACACAACGTATAGACACAACGTAAATTGCAACGCTGTTGTGGTGGATGATCACAACGCGTATATTAATATATAATCACGAACCGTCTCCCACGGTTGAAACCGCGGGCTATATTTGAAAAAACATAAACTATAAATATGATGCTTCGCTGGGGCATTATTCAACAAACAATACTAATTGTTTTTTTTTTAAATCCCGTAGGGATGCAATGTTTATAGAATGAAAGATGCCTAATGAAAAAAAGCCCCAGCGGGGCGACATGTAATTATTTATAAAAATCGTGTCGCTCCGCTGGAGCTTTGGTTAAACGTATAATTGTTTGCTATAAACATGACGCTCCGCCGGGGCTTTGTTAAAAAGGTATTATTAGAATTTAAACGAAGGTTCTAAACAATTTTTATTGTAGATATTTAAAACATAGCCAGTGGTTTCAACCACTGGAACGCAACGTATAGACACAACGTATAATCATATACAGGATCACAACACAAACGAATTATCACAATACGTTCCCCGTGGTTGAAACCGCGGGCTATATTTGAAAAACAAAAGCCAAACTTAGCCCCTTAGTATCTTAGAACCTCAGTACCTTAAAAAAAAACCTTAGAACTTTAGCAACTAAGTCCCTCAGAACCTTCAAAAAAACATTTGCAAATCGCAACCCTATTTCATACCTTTGCACCGTTCCTAAATTTATTGAAAGTTATCACGAAAGGCGGAGGGATAGACCCGATGAAACCTTAGCAACCCTTTATCATAAAGAAGGTGCTAAATTCTACTTTACACTAATTCATAGTATTAAAGATAGATAACACAAATACATAAAGTATTTCCTCAACTTTTCCTGACAACCTTACAATATTATTTTACTGAATTCACAGTTTAATGAGCGAATTATTGGCGCATTTATGCCATCATCGTTCCCGCTTTTCGTTGCAATCTTTTGCTTTTTAAAGAAAAAAGCAAAAGGATTTCCACTTCAATCGGGGCTAATTAGCTGACAATAGTGAATTCTTGGAATCAATGTGAATCAAACCGCGTATCCTAACAGGTTTTCAAAACCTGTTAGGTATGAAGATAATAAAAATTAAAAAAAAGCTTAGTGTCTTAGCGTCTTCGTGGCAAAAGGCAAACAACATGGCAATAACAATTCAGGAAGCAATTAAAAAAAATATCCTAATCCTTGATGGAGCAATGGGAACAATGTTGCAGCGCTATAATTTCTCAGAAGAAGATTTCAGGGGAGAGCGTTTCAAAGATTTTCCACATCCGTTAAAAGGAAACAACGATTTACTATCCATAACACAACCACAAGCGATCCGCGATGTTCACGCTGCGTATTTTGATGCCGGCGCTGACATTGTAGAAACCAATACTTTTTCAGGAACTACGATCGGTATGGCCGACTATTTCCTGGAAGATTTGGTTTACGAATTAAACTACGAATCGGCTAAAATTGCCCGTCAGGTAGCGGATGAATTCACCGCTAAAAATCCAGACAAGCCACGTTTTGTAGCCGGTTCAATCGGACCGACAAACAGAACAGCAAGTATGTCGCCAGACGTAAACGATCCGGGTTACAGAGCCGTAACTTTTGATGATTTGCGTATCGCCTACAAACAACAAGTCGAAGCTTTAATGGATGGTGGCTGTGATTTATTATTGGTAGAAACAATCTTTGATACCTTAAATGCGAAAGCGGCACTTTTCGCGATCGAAGAAGTAAAAGAAGAACGCAATCTTGATATTCCAATCATGGTTTCAGGAACGATTACCGATGCTTCAGGAAGAACACTTTCTGGTCAAACAGTTGAAGCTTTTCTGATTTCAGTATCACATATTCCGTTATTAAGTGTAGGTTTCAATTGCGCTCTTGGAGCCGATTTATTGAAACCGTATTTGAAAACATTATCTCAGCATACACAGTTCAACGTTTCAGCACACCCAAATGCAGGTTTACCAAATGCGTTCGGACAATATGATGAAACGCCAGAACAAACCCAGGCGCTAATCAAAGAATATTTAGACGATAATTTAATCAACATCATCGGCGGTTGTTGCGGAACAACTCCGGATCATATTAGATTGATTGCTGATGTTGCGAAGGGTTATAAGCCACGTGTGGCGCCGGTATTAGTGTAACGTTTCATGCAAGGTTTTCAAAACCTTGTAGGTATAAATTTTAGTAGTTTGGTTTAAAGTTTAAACTATTTGATGGAAACAGCAGAGCACATAGTGTATTCAGAAAACGGAGAAGTTTTTAACGCATTTTTAAATTCTAATTGGTACGATACCATGAGTCCATATTTATATTGTGTGTCTCAATTAAAAATTATTAAAAGCAAGATTGACAATAACGAAAAATTCAAAATAGAAAGTAATGGTAAGATATATCATATTACGACCAATTTAGAATTTAAGAACTGGATAGAAAAGGTGTTTTATGGAGGGTTTGAGAAACATGTTTTTATTGATTAAAAATTAATAACAAACGTGCAAGGTTTTGAAAACCTTAAAAGAAGACATAGAGTGAAAATCTCTTTAAAAAAGTTCCGGAGGAACGAAATGTTGGTAGCAACGGAATTTATTCCGTTGAAAATGATAAACGACACAAAACAAGAGTTCCGTAGGAACGAAATATAAAATTGGTTCAAAGATTTGAAAAATTTATTTCAAAACGACAATTGAAATCGTGAAAAAATAAATCGTCTTTTGAAACCGATACCGCGTGAGGGATAGAAGTGGATAGCCCACAGACCATGAGTGATAACGAATAGGTCGAGGACTTGTAACGGATAGCCCGGCCCTTGGGACACGCCCAAAATAAGATTATTAAAAACGAATATACCCACAAGGTTTCGAAAACCTTGCAGGAAAACAAAGAATAAAAAAACTTAGAACCTTAGAATCTTAGGGCCTTAGTAACTTAAAAAAAAATGGCAGAAAAAAGAAGAGACCTTGTATTAGCAGGATTAGAACCGTTGATTATTACGCCCGAAAGTGTTTTTGTAAACGTTGGGGAACGTACGAATGTAACAGGTTCGCGAAAATTCCTTCGCCTGATCAAGGAAGAGAAATATGACGAGGCGCTTGATATTGCAAGACAACAAGTAGAAGGTGGAGCACAGATCATCGATATTAATATGGATGAAGGAATGCTTGATGGTGTTCAGGCAATGACAAAATTCCTGAATTTAATTGCATCAGAACCGGATATTTCGAGAGTGCCGATTATGATTGACAGCTCGAAATGGGAAATCATTGAAGCGGGTCTGAAAGTAGTGCAAGGAAAAAGCGTTGTAAACTCGATTTCGTTGAAAGAAGGCGAAGAAGCCTTTATTCATCACGCCAAATTAATCAAACGTTACGGAGCGGCGGCAATCATTATGGCTTTTGACGAAGTGGGTCAGGCCGATAATTACGATCGAAGAGTCGAAATTTGTCAGCGTTCGTATGATATTTTGGTTAACAAAGTGGGTTTTCCTCCACAGGATATCATTTTTGATTTAAATATTTTTCCCGTTGCAACCGGAATGGAAGAACATCGCTTAAATGCTTTGGACTTTTTTAGAGGAACAAAATGGGTTCGTGATAACTTGCCACACGCACATATTAGTGGTGGTGTGAGTAACGTTTCGTTTTCTTTTAGAGGAAATGATCACGTTCGTGAAGCGATGCACTCGGTGTTTTTATACCACGCGATTAAGAACGGAATGACGATGGGAATCGTGAATCCAGAGATGCTTTCAATTTACGATGATATTCCGAAAGATTTATTAGAACATGTTGAAGACGTAATTTTAAACAGACGCGATGACGCGACAGAACGACTTTTAGATTTTGCGGAGAACGTAAAAGGCGAAGTAAAATCAGATGAAAAAGCGATTCAGGAATGGCGTTTAGGAACGGTTCAGGAAAGAATTACGCATTCATTGGTAAAAGGGGTTGACGCTTTTATTGAAGAAGATGTAGAAGAAGCGCGTTTGGCAGCAACAAAACCAATTGAAGTTATCGAAATCAATTTGATGACGGGAATGAATGTCGTGGGAGATTTATTCGGAAGCGGAAAAATGTTCTTGCCACAGGTTGTAAAATCGGCGCGTGTAATGAAAAAAGCCGTTGCTTATTTATTGCCTTATATCGAAGCAAGCAAACAAGCCGGAGACAAACAAGGAAACGGAAAAATTTTGATGGCTACTGTAAAAGGCGACGTTCATGATATTGGTAAAAATATTGTTTCGGTGGTTTTGGCTTGTAACAATTACGAGATTGTAGATCTTGGTGTTATGGTGCCTCCGGAAAAAATCATTGCGGCTGCGATTGAACATAATGTTGATATTATTGGACTAAGCGGACTGATCACACCTTCGCTTGACGAAATGGTATATCTGGCCAAAGAATTAGACAAACAAGGAATTAAAATCCCGATTATGATTGGTGGGGCAACAACTTCACGTGCGCATACTGCCGTGAAAATCGCGCCGCAATATAGAGAAACTGTAATTCACGTAAACGATGCTTCACGTGCCGTTACTGTGGCAGGAAATCTATTAGATCATAACCGTAAAATATATGCAAGCGATATTCGTGCAGAATATGATTCGTTTAGAGAAACGTTTTTAAATCGTTCAAGAGATAAAAACTTCTTAAGTATTGAAGATGCGCGTAAAAATAAAATGCAATTAGACTGGAGTGAATATACTCCAACAAAACCAAAATTTATTGGAAAACAAACTGTTGAGGTTGATCTGGATGTTTTGGTTCCGTATATCGATTGGACGCCATTTTTTCAAACCTGGGAATTGCACGGAAAATATCCTGCAATTTTAACGGATGAGGTTGTGGGTAAAGAAGCAACTTCTCTTTTTGCAGATGCTCAGGCGATGCTTAAAGTAATTTTGGCTGAGAAAAAACTACAAGCAAAAGGTATTTACGGAATTTTTCCTGCGAATCAGGTTGATGATGACGATATCGAATTGCGTGATGAAAACGGAAAAGTTTTGGAGAAATTCTTAACGCTTCGTCAGCAATCACAAAAAACAAAAGGCGCGCCGAATATTGCATTGTCTGATTTTATTCTGCCAAAAGAAAGCGGAATTGAAGATTATATGGGAGCTTTTTGTGTGACAACCGGTTTTGGTGTTGACGAATGGGCAGCAGAATTTGAAAAGGATTTGGATGATTATAATTCGATTATGGTTAAGGCATTGGCCGATCGTTTTGCTGAGGCTTTCGCCGAATATCTTCACGAAAGAGTTCGTAAAGAATTCTGGGGTTATGATAGAGAAGAGTCTTTAACCAACGAAGAATTGATTAAAGAAAATTATAAAGGAATTCGTCCGGCGCCAGGCTATCCGGCTTGTCCTGATCACTTAGAAAAACCAACGATTTGGAAACTTTTGAATGTAGCTGAAGAAATTGGAGTAACCTTGACAGAAAGTATGGCGATGTGGCCAGCTTCCTCTGTTTCTGGATATTATTTTGGAAATCCGAAAAGCAGGTATTTCGGACTCGGAAAAATAAAAGAAGATCAGGTGGTAGATTACGCAAAACGACGCAGCGTCTCAACTGAATATGCAAGCAAATGGTTAAACCCTAATATAGCAGATTAAAATATAGTTGATGGTTGATAGTTTTTGGTTGTTAGATAATAGCTCAATAACTATCAACTTACAACCAAAAATTATTAACCAAAAGAATGGAATACAGTAAATTAGGAGTTTGGCTGGAAGCTCGAAAATTAGTGAATTTATTATATGATTCTTCTAAATTGTTTCCCAAAGAAGAATTATTTGGATTAACTAATCAAATGAGAAGAGCAGCAATTTCAGTACCTTCAAATATAGCTGAAGGCTGCGGGAGACAAACCTCAAAAGATACAATACATTTTCTTCATATATCAAGGGGTTCATTGTATGAGTTAGAAACCCAATATTATTTGGCATTTGATCAAAAATATATTGATGAAAATAATTTTAATGTTGCGCTTGAACAGATTCAAACTTGCAAAAAGTTATTAAACGGGTTTATTAACTACTATAAAAAATTAATATAGTTGAGGTTGCTATTTTCAAGTTGCAAATAAACGATCAACCATCAACCAAAAACTATCAACTAATAAGTAATGAAAGTAACAGAACATATAGAAAACGCCAAAGGAAATACATTATTCTCATTTGAACTTATTCCGCCTCAAAAAGGGAAAAGTATTCAGGAATTATACGATAATATTGATCCGTTGATGGAGTTTAAACCGCCGTTTATTGATGTAACGACTTCTCGTGAAGAGTATATTTATATTGATAAAGGAAATGGACTTTTAGATAAAAAATTGACTCGTATGCGTCCGGGAACGCTTGGAATCTGCGCTTCTATAAAGCATAAATACAATGTAGATACTGTACCGCATTTGCTTTGCGGAGGTTTCACTCAGGAAGAAACAGAATACATGTTAGTAGATTGTCAATATTTGGGAATCAATAATGTGATGGCACTTCGTGGAGATGCTATGAAAGACGAACAATCTTTTGTTCCTAAATTAGGCGGGAATCATTTTGCTATCGATTTGGTAAAACAAATCAATAACCTGAATTGCGGAAAATACCTGCATGAAGTTATGGATGTTGACAATAAAGCTGATTTTTGTATTGGTGTTGCGGGTTATCCGGAGAAACATTTAGAATCACCATCTTTACAATCAGATTTAAAAAGGCTGAAAGAAAAAGTAGATGCAGGTGCTGATTACGTGGTAACACAAATGTTTTTTGATAATGCTAAATATTTTGAATTTGTTGCAAAAGCAAGAGAAATAGGTATCACAATTCCGATTATTCCTGGAATTAAGCCCATTGCTGTTCAAAGACACTTACAAATTTTACCACAGATTTTCAGAATCGATTTACCAGAAGATTTAATTGATGCTGTCGATAAATGTAAAAATAATGCTGAAATCAAACAAGTCGGAATCGAGTGGGCGATTCAGCAATCTCTTGAATTAAAAGCGGCCGGAGTTCCGGTTTTGCATTATTATTCAATGGGTAAATCTGAAAATATTCGCCAGATCGCGAGTCAGATTTTTTAGGGATTTTGTTTAAACATACTGTAATAACTCACAGTATGTCATTCCGAGGAACGAGGAATCCCCACAAGTAACTCCAAACAGAAAAGTGGACAATCTTTGTCGAGCTTCTTACGGGGATTCCTCGTTCCTCGGAATGACAAACATGACGTTGAGTCCGTTAGTGCGGTTGCTTCGTTCCTCGCAATGACCAACAAGCTTGGAATTTGAAATTTTTTAATTGGAATTTAATTTTAGTTTTATGGAAAAAGAAGAATTACAAGCAATCGCCTCCCAGTTAAAACATCCAACAGGAGAAAAAGGGATAGAAATGGCCAACATGATGCATGAAACCAACATCAACATGACGCGTCATTCTGTTCAGAATCTAAATATAAAAGCCGGAAATTCCATTTTAGAATTAGGTCATGGAAATGCGGGACATGTCGAATTGATATTCGAACAAGCTGAAAACCTAAAATACTACGGCCTTGAAATGTCTGAATTAATGTTTCAGGAAGCGCGCCAGATCAACAGGAATTTTGTGTCCCAAAAGCAAGCTTTCTTTTCACTTTATGACGGAAACGCAGTTCCGTTTCAGGATGCCTTTTTTGACAAAATGTTCACGGTTAATACCATTTATTTCTGGCAGGAACCAGAAAAGTTACTTTCAGAAATATATCGAGTTTTAAAGCCAAATGGCGTTTTCTGCATCACTTTTGCAGAAGAAAGTTTTATGAAACAATTGCCTTTTACCAAATTCGAATTTGAACTTTACAGTACCGAAAAAGTAGAGCAATTAGTCCAGAAAACAGCTTTTAAAATCTTATACAAAGAAACTTTAACCGAAAAGGTCAAAACGAAAACAGGCGAATTAGTCGATCGGGATTTTACTACAATTGTTTTGGAAAAATAGTTTTTGAACTCTTTTTTTAAGTAATTTAAGTGATTTTTATTTCAAGTTTCCATTTCGGCAAATCCTAATACTTTTTATAATATGGAGGTTAAAAAAATCAATTTTCTCAAAAGTTATAGCAGCATTTTATTACTTCTAGGCGGTATTATTCTTGGCAGTATTTTAGGGTTATTTTATGGTAAAGATGTGCTGGTTATAAAACCGCTTGGAGATATTTTTCTGAATTTGCTTTTTACCGCTATTATTCCGCTTATATTTTTTACCATTGCTTCTTCTATTGCCAATTTAGAACGAACAGAAAAATTAGGAAAATTGTTTATTATTATGATCGCCGTTTTTCTGGCGACCATCCTTATTTCTGCAATTGTCATGATTTTGGCAGTTTATCTTTTTCCTATTCATCAAAATATTATACTTTCTAAAGTTCCGATAGAAAATATTCAATCAGGAAGTATTGGAGATCAGATAGCGCAATTGCTGACCGTAAATGATTTCTTCGAATTGCTGTCCCGAAAAAGCATGTTGGCATTAATTATATTTTCTTTTTTAATTGGGTTTGCCAGTTTGCAGTCGAGAGAAAAAGGAAGTGCTTTCAGAAGTTTTTTGGATTCAGGAAATGAAGTCATGAAACAGCTTTTGAATATGATTATGAAATTGGCACCAATTGGTTTGGGTGCTTATTTTGCGTATCAGGTTGGTGTTTTTGGACCGCAGTTATTTGGTGTTTATGCCAAACCATTGGGAGTTTATTACGGCGCCTGTATTTTTTACTTCTTTGTGTTTTTTAGTTTATATGCGATAGTTGCCGGAGGGAAAAGAGCTTTCATCGTATTTTGGAGCAACAATATTACGCCGGCTTTAACCGCAGTAGGAACCTGCAGTAGTATCGCGACGATTCCTGCAAATTTGGAGGCGGCTGAAAAGATGAACATACCAAAACATGTTCGCAATTTAGTTATTCCGCTTGGTGCGCCTTTGCACAAAGACGGATCAAGCATGTCTTCCATTTTAAAAATAACGGTTCTTTTTGCCATGTTTGGGAAAGATTTTACATCACCATCAACGATACTTTTGGCTTTAGGAATTACTGTAATCGTGTCAATTGTAGAAGGCGGAATTCCGAATGGAGGTTACATTGGAGAAGTTTTGGCCATAACCGTTTATGGATTGCCAATGGAACAAGCTTTGCCTGTCGCTATGATCTTGGGAACATTAGTTGATCCAATTGCGACTTTATTAAACGTAAATGGCGATTTGATTTGTTCGATGATGATTTCGCGGTTTTCTGAAAAGACCAAATGGTAAAATAAAATTTCAATTACTTCAAATTATACGTAATGAATTCAATATTAAAAAACGATTTAAATAATCTGTCGACTATTCTTGACAGAACAAAACAACAAGGAATAGATTTTCTGAATAATCTTGAAAATGTTCCAACTTCCACTAAAAATTCAATTGATCCAACTAGGGAACTAAACGAATTAGGTTTGGGTTCATTGGCTGCGTTAGAAGAATTTAATGAAAGATTGGCTCCTTTATTGGTTAGTTCACCAGGTCCAAGATATTGGGGATTTGTGACTGGGGGATCAACGCCGGCTTCAATTGTAGGCGATTGGCTGGCTACAGTTTATGATCAAAATACACAGGCAATAAAAGCACAAGGGGGAGTTTCTGCTTTAATAGAATTTGAAACGATTCATTTATTGCTGCAACTACTACAATTACCAGATACTTTTTTAGGCGGATTTGTAACCGGAGCAACTATGTCGAACTTCACTTGCCTGGGAGTAGCCAGACAATGGTTTGGAAAGCAATTTGGAAAAGATTTTGCTAAAAATGGAATTTCAGAGTCAATCAATATTCTGACAGCAACACCACATTCATCATCGATAAAATCTTTGGCAATGTTAGGAATTGGAAGTAATAATTATACCACACTAAAAACAATTGAAGGTAATCGCGAAGCTATCGATATTGCCGATTTAGAAAAAAATATTCAAAATTTAAACGGAAAACCATTCATTTTAATTTCAAGTGCCGGAACTGTAAATACAGCTGATTTTGATGATTTTGAAGCTATTTCAAGGCTAAAAGAAAAGTATAATTTCTGGTGGCATATTGACGCTGCTTTTGGAGGATTTGCTGCCGTTTCAGAAAAATTCAAACATTTTGTTGAAGGCTGGGAAGGCGCGGATAGTATTACAATTGATTGTCATAAATGGTTAAACGTACCTTATGAAAGTGCTTTTTATTTGATTAAAAAAGAGCATACTAGTTTGCAAATAGAAACTTTCCAGAATTCGAATGCACCCTATTTAGGGAATCCGTTAGAGAATTTTAATTACCTGAATGTATTGCCTGAAAATTCAAGACGTTTAAGAGCTCTGCCGGTTTGGTTCTCGTTGTTAGCATATGGAAAGGAAGGATTTTGTGATATTGTTGAAAACAGTGCCGCAATGGCATTACATTTTGGAAATGAATTGATCGAAGACGGTAATTTTGAATTGCTGGCTCCAATTCGGTTAAATAATGTTTGCTTTACTTTGAAAGGAAATCACAATCAGGAAAAAGTAAGCGCGTTTTTGACGCTTCTAAATGATAAAGGAAAAGTATTCATGACGCCAACAGTTTACCAAAATCGAAAAGGAATACGAGCTTCATTTGTGAACTGGCGCACAACAGAAAAAGATATTAGAATCGTAATGGATGAAATGAAAGAAACTATTTTGGATCTGGAAATTTAAGATAAAGCAAGAAATTTTTGAAAAGCCGTTTACATTGTAAGCGGCTTTTTTTATTACAAAAAACTAGTTTTTATTAAAATTGAACATTGCTTTTTAACTTTTTAGATTCAAAATATTAAGCAAATCTTAAGGTAGATTTAATTATATCTTAAAAAATAAAAAGTTTTTTGCGAATATGTGTTTTTAAAAGTTAATAATTGTTTTTATTTAGAATAATTAAAAATAGTTTTGGAAAAGCTCTCTGCAGGGCTTATTTTTGTGCAAAATTTTATTTCAATTAATATTAAAATAATGCATATAAAAAAAATATTACTCCTGATATTGGTTCTTTTAGCTTCGATTCAGGGTTTTTCACAAAAAAGCAAAGTAAAATTAAATGGAGTTGTTTTAACACAAAATGGCCAGCCTGCAGAAAGTGTGTCTGTGGCATTAAAGGGGACGGGTTATTCAGCATTGACAAATGAAAAGGGAGAATATGAACTAAATGCTGAGCCAGGTGATTACGTGTTGTCGGTTACCTACATTGGGTATAAACCAAAACAAATCAAAATTAATCTACAATCTAATCATACTGCTGCAACAATAAGTATTGATGAAGATATGGCTGCTCTGGAAGAGGTACAGGTAACTGGAAAATCTAAAGTTGAGCGTGTTCGTGAGCAAGCTTTTAATGTTACGGCTGTTGATTTAAAAATAATTCATAACACTTCGCAAGATTTAAATCAGGTCTTAAACAGAACAACAGGAGTTCGTGTTCGAGAGACTGGAGGAATGGGGTCTGATTTCAATTTTTCATTGAATGGATTTTCAGGAAATCAGGTGAAGTTTTTTATGGATGGTATTCCAATTGATAGTTATGGATCCTCTTTTACCTTAAATAATATTCCAGTCAATTTGGCTGAGCGTATCGAAGTTTACAAAGGAGTTGTTCCGGTAGAATTAGGTAGTGATGCTCTTGGTGGTGCTATAAATATAATAACGAACCAATCGGTAAAACGTTATGTTGATGCTTCCTATAGTTTTGGATCTTTTAATACACATAAGTTAGCTGTTAATACTCGTTTTAGTGGAAAAAATGGCTTTGTCGCTAATATAAATGCTTTTGGTAATTATTCAGACAACAGCTATAAAGTAGATGTTAGCGTCGCTGATAAAAATGGAAATTTTGGTCCCGTACAGCCCTATAAACATTTTCATGATGGTTATAAATCGGGAGCAATTATTGCAGAAGCTGGGGTAAAAGGAAAGAAATACGCTGATTATCTTGTTTTAGGAATGATGTTTTCTGCAAACGAAAAAGAGATACAAAACGGGAGTACAATGCAAAGAGTTGTAGGAGATGCTTTTAAAGACAGTCAGGCTTTTGTCTCTTCTATTAAATATAAAAAAGAAAGTCTTTTTACTAAAAATTTGTCTGTCAATTTAGTTGCTTCTTATAATATTGTTAATAGCCGTTCTGTAGATACTTCTTCATACAGATATAAATGGGATGGTAGCCGCACATATAGTGTTTTAAATAGTAGTGGAGAAATTAACCGTGAAAAAACTATTTATGTGTATGATGATAATTCATTTCAGGCGAATACTAATTTTAAATACGATTTGAACGAGGATCAGTACTTGGCTTTTAATTATTCAGTTAATAATCTAAAACGTACAGAAGAAGAACAATACAGGGTAGAGGAGGTTAAACCAGGATCGCCTACTTTGAATAAGAATATTTTAGGACTTTCATATAACCTTGCAGCATTTGATCGAAAATTATCTTTCATCGCATTTGGTAAAAAATACTTTTTAAAAAGTAAAATGATTGATGTCGTGGATGACTATGCAGAAGAAAAACAATATAATGTCTTGAATGATTCATTTGATGATTGGGGTTATGGAACAGCGTTGGCTTATTTTTTAACTGGAGAAATACAATTAAAGGCATCTTACGAACATGCTTTTCGTTTGCCAACTTCTGAAGAAATGTTAGGAGACGGCTTAACTGTTTATCCGGCAATAGGATTGGATCCTGAAGAAAGCGATAATTTTAACGCAGGATTTAGTTATAAGAAATTTTATAATAAACATTCATTCGGTTTTCAGGGGAATTTTATTTACAGAAATGCGAAGAACTTTATACAGAATGTACCACAGGATGCCAAGTCTATTTATAAGAATTTGGCAGATGTAAGGGTCACAGGTTTTGATGGTTCATTTCATTATGGATATATGAAATGGTTAACTTTTGAAATAAATGCAACTCAGCAAAAATCTATTGACCAAAGTAATTTTGATCCACCAGGGACTAATATTCCCAACGACTACAAAGGGTCACAAATTGCTAATGTTCCCATTTTTTACGGTAATGCCAATTTAGGATTCAATTTTAAAAATATTAGAACTTCTGATGATAATCTAAGCCTTAATCTATTTGCCAATTATGTAGGAGAATATTATTTAAAATCAACCAAAAATGGTGATCCAAGTAGCAGAAGAACAATACCAGAACAATTTACACAAAGTATAGCTGCCGCTTATGGTTTTGGAAAAGGGAAATATAATTTAGGTTTAGAATGTAACAATATTACAAACGCAAAGGTATATGACTACTTTATGATTCAAAAACCAGGAAGGTCATTTACAATCAAATTCAGATATTTTATAAACTAATTAATAATTTTTAAATTTAAAACAATGATAACTAAAACTAAAACACTTTTGGCTTTATTCATACTATCAGCAGTTACATTTTCATGTAGCAGTGATGATGATGCTGCACCGGTAGAAAACCCAGCAGATGTAAGTTATGTACTTGCATACCAAACAACCGATTTTGATACTTATATTTGGCAGTTTGAATCAACAGACGAACTTTTGTCTGGAACTATAAATATGATTGGAAAAGGTATTGAACAACCTGCAAGTGCTGGTGTACCAGTTGCTAATACATTTTTTGCTCTTAGCGGAGAAGAAGAAGGTTCTGTAGGTTACTATCTTAATTCTGATGGTATTTTAGTAAAAAGCAAGAATGTTTTTACAGGAGATACTTATGCATATGGTACTACCGATGATAATAAATTAGTCTTGATTAATTCTCCTTGGGATGCTAGTTCGACACAAAATGAGTTAATTATATACGATCCTGCAACATCAAGTATCACAAATCGTAAATTTGATGATTTTGTTTTGCCTAATGGTCATTTTTTATGGCCTACAAGTGTTAATGTATCAGGTAACAAATTATTTGTATCTACATTTGAGCGTGATGCTGCCTGGAAACTTTATCAGGAAAATGCAGTTGTAAAAGTTTACGACTATCCTTCTTTAACGTATGTTAAAACTATTACAGACACTCGTACAACAGCTATTGGACAGTATTATACTAATACAGGAATGGTTCAAACAGAATCAGGAGACATTTATACATTCTCTTCTAATTCACGTACAGCAGGTTATACAGCAACAGCTTCTCACTCGGGAATTCTTAGAATTAAAAAAGGAGAATCAGAATTTGATACTACTTACTTCTTAGATATTGAAGCAAGCGCTCTTAAAGGAAAAGTTTTGTCAGCTTATCCAGTTGGTGGAGAAAAAGTGTTAATTAACTATATGCCAGCAGATATTGATGCAGCACAAGGAAACTGGAGTTTCTTAAACTATGGAACATTTAAATTTAAATCTGCAATTGTAGATCTTAGTTCAAAAGCAATTACACCAGTTACGGGACTACCTGACCATGCGGGAGATAACTATTTTGGTTTTGGAAGTGCTTTTACTGAAAACGGAAAAACTTACAAAAGTTTTGTAACGAACGATGAAGGACGCGTTTACCAAATTGACGTTAATACAGGTGTGGCAGTAAAAGGAGCTCTAATTACAGGAGGGGTAAATTTACCTGCAATCACAAAGTTAAAGAAGAAATAAGAGGATTACTTTCTAAGTTTTTCTTTCAAAAAATTACCATATAATCAGCGTTGTTAAGCCGTTGATTATATGGTTTTTTAATAACCGCTGGATTTGCCGGCCAGCCATAAATTCAAAATAATATGACTAAAAAACAAAATCCTAAACTACCCAATAAAGTTAAATCCCGTTTTAGTAAAATAAACGCCTGGCTGCATTTATGGCTTGGATTGGCTTCTGGAATCGTTGTTCTTATAATGGGGATTACAGGTTGTATCTTGGTTTTTGAGCAGGAAATAAAACAACTGACTTCACCCTGGTTAAATGTAGAAGCGCAAAGTGCCGATAAGATTTTACCACCTTCTAAGATCTATGCTTCGGTCAAAAAAGCTTTACCAAAAAAAGATATTCACGGCTTATGGTATAACGGTTTAGATAAAACTATAAAGGTCGACATTGAATCAGATTCTTTGATTTATGTAAATCCTTATAATGGAAAAATAACCGGAATGGTAGATCATGAAGATTTTTTTCATGAAATGGATGAAGGGCATCGGTATTTATGGCTTGGGGAAGAACTTGGAACAACAATAACATCCTGGGCTACTTTAATTTTCTTTTTTTTATTAATCAGCGGACTTATACTTTGGTTTCCAAAAAAATGGAATAAAACGGCTGTAAATAATAGTTTTAAAATTAAGTGGAGCGCCAGGTTTAAAAGATTGAACTATGATTTGCATAATGTATTAGGATTTTATTCTCTCATTTTAGCTTTTTTAATTGCGCTAACCGGATTGATAATGAGTTTTCATTGGGTACGAGAAAGTACGTACTGGATAACCGGAGGTTTTACTAATGAAGAAGTAAAAAAGGAAGTTGTAGCAGAAGTTAAAACTGATAGTCTTTCTAAATCTAAATACAACATGTTGACTGCGTCAGATATTATATTTAATAAAGTTCGGAAAGAAATAGCACAGGAAAATAAAGAAGCAGTTATTATTAATTTTCCAGATGAACCCAATGATGATTTTTACGCTTGTACGGATATGAAAAATGGGAATTGGAGAGATTTGTATTTTAATTCAAAAACATTAGAACTGCTTCCTAATTCAAGGAAGTATATCGGAAATGAAAAATTTCACGATTGGTTAAGTCGTTCCAATTACAGTCTTCACGTTGGAGCTATTGGCGGATTACCAACTAAGATTATTTATTTTACAGCCAGTTTAATTTGCGCCAGTCTGCCTCTTACAGGTTTTTATATTTGGTTAGGGAGAAAGAAAAAGAAAAAATAAGCACTCAGTTAGTAAAACAATTTTTTAAAGTCAGATTCTATTAATAAGAAAGAGCCTGTTGAACAGACAGGCTCTTTACTAACATCAAAAAAAACAAAAAAACAAGAATCAAAATAGTGAACAAGGCTTATATTCGATAAGTAAATGCGATAGTTGCAATTCGGTTGTCAAGATCGTATCGTTTGTTGATACTTGTTTGTCCTGTAACTGAATTGATATTGAAATTATTGGTATTGAAAACATCGGTGACATTCAATTTTATATTGCCTTTGCTGGCTAAAATTTGTTTCGAAATTCCAATGCTTAAATCAAAGAAAGCATCACGCTCATAAATCCCCAGATTAGATTTAGATTGGTATTGTCCGTTAACTTCGGCTTTCCAGCTATCTGTAATTGTAAAAGAGTTTTGAAGGCTTAAATTCAAAGTTACAATAGGATCTATTGTAGCAGAATTTAGGACATTCCCCATAAACTTATTTTCAAAAACATTGAAAAGAGTATTTAGGGACCACCATTTATTAAATTCGGCTGTATTGGTAATATTTAAACCATAATTATACGATTTGTCAACATTAATTTGCGAAGTTACAGTCGTATTATTCTCCGGATTATAGACGTAAATTTCTGTGAAAACATCTTTAGTCTGACTAAGATATAATGAAGCCATAAAGTTGCTTTTCCACGCATATCCAACTTCTGCCGTATGTGTTATTTCAGGTATTAAATTTGGATTTCCCTGAGAATAATTAAACGAATCATCATAAAATCGAAATGGATTCAAATCAAACTGACTTGGCCTGTTGATTCTTTTACTATAAGAAACATGCATAGCATGATCTGTAGTAAGTTCATATTTCATAGAAACACTAGGGAACCATTTTAAATAATCACTCTTATGTTCTTCATTTAAAGTTTTTTGCGCAATATTTATAGCAGTATATTCTGTTCTTATACCACCCTGAATAGAAAGCTTTTCGAGTTGGTATTTATAATTGGCATACCCGGCATAAATTTGCTCTTTATATTCAAAATGATTCGTTGAATTTGGATCTATAATCCAATCATTGTTATTGTAATATTCGTATACAGAAGGATTGTCGTTGTTTTTGAGACTTGTTTTAAAACCCCATTCAAGCGATTGTTTTTCCTTTAATGGATTTACAAAATCAACTTTTCCGGTAAAAACTTTTAATTGAGAAGGAATAAAACCTCTGCGGTCATTAATTGCTTCGGCGTTTGAAGGATCTGTATTTTGGGCACTCTGAAATTGATTCGATCTAAATTTTGAAGTTTCATATTCAAAGTCAAAAGACATGTTTTTTCCTTCGGTATTAAATTTGTGAACTCCGGAAAAACTATAAGTGTAATCATTCCATTGTTCTTTGCTGTCATTATAAGTTGAAGCATCAAAAAGCAATTGATCTAAACCGTTGACTAATGTATTTCGACCGTCAGCAATGTTTTCATAACGCCCAATCTTTGCGTCGATATAAACTTCTAAATTTGTTTTAGGAGAAACTTCATAAGTGGTTCCAATTTTAAAATTATTTGAAGTTAACGGTTCGTCTGTAATTGAATTTTGATGATTTTTTGTTGCAATCTCTTGTCGTGTGATATCCGTATATTGAATTTGATTGAATTCTTTACGTTCTTCTTCTCCTCTAAAAGTGTAGCTGTAGTTGCCAAAAATACCAAATTTATCTTTGTTGTAACTCAAATTTAATCCAGAGTTGGTTCTGTTTTTTCGGCCTCTTCCATAATTGGTAAATGCAGTTCCTTTTAAACCATCTGAGTTCGGTTTCTTTAATATGATATTGATAATTCCGGCTTTTCCTGTTGCGTCATATTTTGAAGAAGGATTTGTAATTACTTCTATTTGCTTGATATTAGATGAGGTTGTTGATTTCAAATAATTAGCTAATTCTTTCTGCGAAAGTTGTGTCAATTTACCGTTTATCATTACGCCGACACCTTGTTGCCCTCTTATAGAAAGTTCTCCGTCCTGAGAGACAACTACACCAGGGGCCCGACTTAATACATCAAGTGCAGTTCCGCCTTCAGAAACAATACTGTTTTCTACGTTAAAAACCATTTTGTCTGACTTTTGTGTATAAAGTACTTTCTTTTTAGTGATAACAATTTCGTCTAAAACAGTAATGGATGTTTCTACAACACTGTCGGTTTCTTTTTCTGTCTGTGAATAGCCATAAACCGAAAAGGCCATCATTATCGAGGTTATAATATTTTTCATATCTCCTGTTCTCCCTTTTCTTTTTATTGCAACACAATTTTTTCTACTTTATTCGAAAGTTTTTCTATAGACTGAAAACAGTATTTATAAAGTGAAAAAAAGTATTTTTTACCAGGATAAAGTGCAGATAACATGATGTTGTATTTAAAGTTTGAAAGCTCAAATATATAACTATTTATACTAAGTCTAAATAAAAATAGATTAAAAATTGTAATTAATTTTTAATCCGTTGAGAATTAGTTGCTAATGTTTTTGAAAATTTAGCAGTTATTCCTGAATGAAAAAGGAGAGAAGTGCTTGTTTAAATAAGTAATGAAATAGAAAAAGCTCGTTTAATATTTTAAACGAGCTTTTTTATCTGTAAACTAGAAACTGAGACAGAAAACTTATTTTGTAATCTCTCTAAAAACAGCTTCTAAGTTTTTATTCTTCTGATTCAATTGTAATGTTTTTAAACCATTTTCATTGGCAAAATCAAAAATAGCAGGGCGCATATCTTTATCAGCGACAAAGGTTAATTCCCAGGTCATATCGTGGGTATTTTTGTATGAAGTAATATTTTCTAGTTTTGCTAAAAGCTGTTCTTCAACCTGATAATCGAATTCAACTTCTATAACTTGTTCCTTGTCTTCTGAAACTAAATGGTCTAATTTTTTATCTGCAACGATTTGTCCTTTATCAATGATAATGACACGATCACAAATGGCTTCTACTTCCTGCATGATGTGGGTTGACAGAAAAACCGTTTTATCTTTTCCAACATTTTTGATCACATTTCGAATTTCCATTAACTGATTCGGATCCAGACCTGTAGTTGGTTCGTCTAAAATCAAAACATCAGGATTGTGCAATAAGGCGTTGGCAAGTCCCACACGCTGGCGATATCCTTTAGACAATTGTCCTATTTTTTTATGACTTTCAGCTGACAGTCCTGTCAGTTGAATTACTTCTTCAATTCTTGACTTTGGCACTTTGTAAACATCGGCATTAAAAGCCAAATACTCACGAACATACAAATCCAAATACAATGGATTATGCTCCGGCAGGTACCCTATAGATTGCTGCACTGCTTTTGCATTTGTCATGACATCGTGGCTATTTACAAGGGCTGAGCCGCTATCTGCCAATAAATAAGTAGTCAAAATTTTCATTAAAGTAGATTTTCCTGCTCCATTTGGACCAAGAAATCCAACGATTTCTCCCTTCTCAATTTTAAAGGAAATTTCGTTTAAAGCTTTTTGCTCTCCGTAACTTTTTGATATACTGTTTACTTCTATCGACATGACTTTTTATTTGCTACAAAAGTAAACAGAAATAGTCTCGATTGCTAAAATTTATCTTTTAAAGTAATGATAAAAAAAATTAAAAAGCCCGCTACTGACGGCATTGTTATTGTTAAAGGATTGCTAAATAAAATAAAACCCAAATTATGAAAAAAATTTTAGTGATGGCTGCATTGGCTATCTGTAGTTTTGCAAACGCGCAAAAAGGAACAATCTTAGTAGGTGGAAGTATTGGTTATTCTTCAGAAACAAGAACTCTTGGTAATAACGAAGTAAAAAACAATGAATTTGATTTTTCTCCTAAAGTAGGTTACCAATTTCACGATAATTGGACTGTAGGAGGTGAGGCTTCTTTTGGTTCTTCTAAAACAAAACAAGGAACAAACGAAGACAAATTTAACACAACTAAATTAGGTGCATTTTTACGTTACACGATGCCATTGAATCCAACTTTTTCATTCTTTGCTGAATTAGGATTAGGTTATCAAAGTGAAAAAGACAAAACTTATGCAGGACCAATTACTACAACTGCTGAAGGTGATGGTATGTACGTTGGTGTAACACCAGCACTTTTTATCAACATGAAAAAAGGTTTTGGTCTAAACTTTAATATTGGAGGTTTAAGCTACGGTACAATTAACTACGAAAACAACGGTCCAGAATACAAAAACTTCGATTTTAATTTTGGTAGAACATTTAACATTGGAGTTTCTAAAAATTTCTAATCTTAGATTTATATTCAATTTTGAAAAAGCATCCGCCGTGGCGGATGCTTTTTTGTTTCTATCTAAAATCTTATGAAAACTAAAAATTCTTATTTAGCCCCGATAGAAGCGATATCCTGTTGTGGTGGGGTTCACCACAACAGATATAGCGGATAGCGGGACTGGACGTGTTTTGAAAATGAAAACGTCTGCTTCTAAAAAAAATGCCAACTAAAGTGAAATCGAAATTAAATCATAACTACAAGAATTTTCGATTCCACTTGTTGACACTAAAAAACAAAAATATAATAAGATAAAATTAGACAGTCACTCCATTTTCAACAGCAGCTCGCATTTCCTGAGCGGCGGCAACCATTTCGATCAAAGCTTTTTTGGTTTCATCCCAATGACGTGTTTTTAAACCACAATCCGGATTTACCCATAATTGATCTACCGGAATTACGGCAGAAGCTTTTTCTAATAAACGCACCATTTCGGCACTTGATGGCACACGTGGCGAGTGAATGTCATAAACACCAGGTCCAATTTCGTTTGGATACTTAAAGTTGGCAAAAGCATCTAAAAGTTCCATTTGCGAACGAGAACATTCAATTGTTATAACATCAGCATCCATATCAGTAATATTTTGAATGATATCGTTGAATTCGCTGTAACACATATGGGTATGAATTTGTGTGTCGTCCTGAACGCCTGATGCAGAGATTCGGAACGCTTTTACAGCCCAATCTAAATAATTGGCCCATTCTTCTTTTCGCAATGGCAAACCTTCACGAATGGCAGGCTCGTCAATTTGAATAATTTTGATTCCGGCTTTTTCAAGATCTACGACTTCATCACGAATCGCCAATGCAATTTGTGTACAAGTTTCAGAACGTGGCTGATCGTTACGAACAAACGACCACTGTAAAATAGTTACCGGTCCGGTCAACATTCCTTTTACCCATTTTGGTGTCAAAGATTGTGCATATTTCGACCATTTTACCGTCATTGGGTTTGGTCTTGAAACATCACCATAAATAACCGGAGGTTTTACGCAGCGGCTTCCGTAACTCTGAACCCAGCCATTTTTGGTGAAGGTAAATCCAGCCAATTGCTCACCAAAATATTCTACCATATCATTACGCTCAAATTCTCCATGAACCAAAACATCGATTCCAGTTTCTTCCTGAAAACGAATAGTAGCTTCGGTTTCTTTTTCGATTAATTCGTTGTATTGTTCTGTGGTTAATTCTCCTTTTTTGAATTTCGCTCTCCAGCTTCTCACTTCAACAGTTTGCGGAAAAGAACCAATTGTTGTCGTTGGGAATAGCGGTAAATCTAAAGCTTCAATCTGGCTTTTTCTTCTTGTTGCAAAAGTGCTTTTACGTTGGTCATCAGAAGTGGTAATTCCGGCAACACGCGCTTTTACTTCATTATTATGAATTAATTTTGAAGTTTTACGATTGTCATTTGCGATTACGTTTCTTTCAAAATCAACAGAGTTTTTAACATCGATTTCTCCGGAAGCCAATTGTTTTAATATGACAATTTCGTTGATTTTTTGTTTAGCAAAAGCAAGCCATTGTTTGATTTCCGGAGTTAAGGTTGCATCGTTAGTTTCTAAATCCAAGTCGCACGGACTATGAATTAAAGAACAGGATGGTGCTACTAAAATTCTGTTTTCTCCTAAAGCATCAATTGCTTTTTGGATCAATTCTAATGATTTTTTAAAATCATTTTTCCAGATATTTCTTCCGTCAACCACTCCCAAAGACAGCTTTACATTTGATGCCAATTGTCCTGATTCTAAAATATCATCTAATTGAGAAGGACAACGCACCAAATCTAAATGGAAAGTATCAACTGGTAAAGCCAAAGCAGTTGCCAAATTTTCTCCAAAACAATCAAAATAATTCGCTAAAATGATTTTAATTTTCGGATAACGAATGTTGATTTCGTTGTACACTTCCGTGAAAGTATTACGCTCTTTGTCTGTTAAATTCAAAGCTAAAAATGGTTCATCTAATTGAATGTATTCTACATTTTCTGCTTGTAACTTTTCGAAAATTTCGAAGTAAACGGGAAGTAATCTGTCAATAAGATCAATTCGGTGAAAACCTTCTTCTTTTTCTTTTCCTAAAAGCAAATAAGAAATTGGTCCAATTAAAACTGGTTTTGTAGCAATTTTTAAAGCATTTGCTTCTTTGAATTCATTGATTATTTTTTCAGAAAACAATTCGAATTTTTGGTTTTTCGTGAATTCAGGAACAATGTAATGGTAGTTGGTATCGAACCATTTTGTCATTTCCATTGCTACAACATCCTGTCCCTCTTTTTGCGCGCCTCTTGCCATGGCAAAATACAAATCGATAGCCGAATTTGTTTTGGCAAATTCCTGATAGCGTTGCGGAATTGCTCCAACAGTCAAAGTCAAATCTAGAACCTGATCGTAAAAAGAAAAATCATTAGACGGAATTAAATCAACTCCAGCTTCTTTTTGTAAATACCAGTTTCTGCGACGAATGTCTTTTCCGGTTTCTATTAATTCGTCTACAGAAAGTTGCCCTGCCCAATACAATTCTGAGGCTTTTTTTAATTCTCTGTTGCTTCCAATTCTTGGGTAACCTAAATTATTTGTTTTCATTTTTGATTCAGTATTTTTTACTGAACAAATTTATTGTATTAGATTTTATAACTTATATTTGGCGATTATTTAAGTAAATTGTCTTTTAAAAACCGTTTTTTAAAGATTATAATACTGTGAAAATCTTTTTAAAGAACCTTTAGCCGTAAAAATTACTATGGAAAACCTCGATAAAACCGATTTATTGATCCTGAAACACCTTCAGGAGAATTCAAATATCAACACAAAAGACCTTGCCAGTAAATTATTTCTTACTGTTACGCCAGTTTATGAGCGTATAAAAAGGTTAGAAAGAGACGGATATATTACGAAATATGTTGCCTTGCTTGACAAGAATAAAATGAATCGCGGCATGACTGTATTTTGTAATGTGCGCTTAAAAGAGCACGCAAAAAACGTGGGAAGTAATTTTGTAAAAGATATTGTAGCGCTTCCTGAAATTATTGAATGTTATAATATTGCCGGGGACTATGATTTTATGCTGAAGATTTTAGTTAAAGATATGGCTAGTTATCAGGATTTTGTAATGAATAAATTATCAACGATTGAAAACATCGGAAATACGAATAGTATTTTTGTAATGGGAGAAATTAAGCATAGCACAGCATTGGAGTTTTAATGACTTTAAAATACTAAAATAAAATGTATTTTTGACGTTAGATCCTAAATCTATCCCGAAGCTTCGGGACAACAATCACAAACATAAAATTAAAAATGAACTGGGAACAACTTTTATCATTAAAACGCCAAGGCGATACTAGCAAAAGATTACGTGTAGAACAAGATGATACCCGTTTAGGTTTTGAAGTAGATTACGACCGAATCATCTTTTCGGCTGCGTTTCGATCTTTGCAGGATAAAACTCAGGTTATTCCACTTTCTAAAACGGATTTCGTACACACGAGGTTAACGCACAGTTTGGAAGTTTCCGTTGTTGGGCGTTCATTAGGGCGTTTAGTTGGGAAAAAGATTCTTGAAAAATATCCTTATTTAAAAGAAATTCATGGGTATCATATGAATGATTTTGGGGCCATTGTTGCGGCGGCCTCTTTGGCGCATGATATTGGGAATCCTCCTTTTGGTCATTCTGGTGAAAAAGCGATAGGCGAGTATTTTTCAATAGGAAATGGATTGAAATACAAAGATAAACTGACTGCAAAGCAATGGCAGGATTTAATTGACTTTGAAGGAAATGCCAATGGATTTTCGGTTCTTACGGCAAGTCGCCCGGGAATTGAAGGCGGACTTAGAATTTCATACGCCACTTTGGGAGCTTTTATGAAATATCCAAAAGAAAGTCTTCCTAAGAAACCAACAAATAATATTGCAGACAAAAAATACGGTTTCTTTCAAACGGATAAAGCATTCTTTGAAGAAGTTGCCAATGATATGGGAATGATCGCCAATAAAGAGGATGGTGATATTGGTTTTGAAAGACATCCTTTAGCTTATTTAGTTGAAGCTGCAGACGACATATGTTACACTATTATCGATTTTGAAGATGGAATAAATCTAGGGTTAGTTTCTGAAGATTATGCTTTAGAATATCTTATTAAATTGGTGAAAGACAATATTGGAGTTGCCAAATATAAATTGTTAGAAACCAAAGAAGACCGAATCAGTTATTTGCGTGCTTTGGCAATTGGCGCATTAATTAATGATGCTGTTGATGTTTTTATTGAAAATGAAGAAGCAATTCTGCGTGGAGAATTTCCATATGCATTAACGGATAAAAGCAAGTATAAAGCCCAGATGAATGATATTATCAACTTAAGTGTTGAGAAAATATACCAAAGCCGCGAAGTAATTGAGAAAGAAATTGTGGGTTATCAAATTATCCAAACCTTATTGGATAAATTCATAACTGCTTTCAATAATAAATATGACGGAACGGCTTCAAATTATGATAAATTAATTTTGAAAATGCTGCCTGAAAAACACCATTTAGATAAAGGAAATTTATACGAGCGTTTATTACATATCTGTCATTATGTTTCGCTTTTAACTGATGGAAATGCGTTAGAATTATTTGAAACGATCAACGGAAGGAAAAATAATTAAATAGAATTTTTCAGGTTTAAAATAAAAATCCCCCATAAAAATATCATTCTTTATGGGGGATTTTTTTATTCTCTCAATATTGAGAAATAAGATTTTTTATTGAAAGGCATATACCAGACCAACGCCTAAAACTTGTCTCAGCTGAGCTCTTGGTCCATCATTAACCTGAGTTGTTGTCCCGGTAGTTGGATCGACCACATCTTTTTTGGTTTTGATATCATCGTCATAAACTAAATGTATACCAATATTTGCTTTTACATACGCATTTACAACAAGATCTAAACGTGTATCATAATCGACATCAACGTTTCCGAATTTGTTTAAATAATCGGTATAAAGGCTTAATCTGTTTTCGTAGAATATATTTTTAAAAACCTCACTTTTCATATATGCAGTAAATAAAATACCAAATTCTGCTTTTACTTTTTGCCCTTCTTCAATTAATATCTGAGCTGTAGGATCAAGAGGATCTGGCGCGTAAACTGCCTTTCTAACACCAAAAGATCCCTGATTAGCTAAATAATCGTCTAGTACCAACGTAGTCTTTAAAGTGATTGGTGAGAAATAAAACGTTCTGTTTTTTGCCTTATTTGAATTTTCAGCTCCGGCTCCTAAAAAGATATAAGCTGGTGCAAAAGGTTTTGAAATCGCGATATCTCTGTTTGGATAATTGTAACCGTTTGAAAATTGTGTGTTGAAATTGAATTTGGCTGAATAATACCAATTTGAAATAGTATCTTTTCTAAATCCGTAGGTGGAGTTAAGCTGAAAAGCATCGTCTGTTTTTCTTAATTCAGTACCATCCTGTTTATTTAGGCCATATTTTACAATAAGTTCGTTTACCCATTTATGATTTCCTTTAATATAAGTTCTTCCAAATTCACCTTTAAATAAACCTGAAATAGAACTTGTTCCCCCGGCACTCCAGTTTACAAAAGCAATTTCTGAAATGTCAAAACCTAATTGATTTTTCTTAGTCCAGTTAGATGGCAATTTTGGTAACTGATTTGGATCTAGAGTCGTTTGGATAATTTGAGCAAAGTTATTTGAAGTACACAAAAGCAGTAACAGCAAAAGGGTAGAACGCAATAATTTCATTAGGTTGGTTTTAATATTTCGGTTGTGCAAAATAATTATTTTGAATCGTTAGAAAAAAGATTTACCAAACTTTTAACGTCAATTTTACACAATTGTTGCAACTGATTTACGGTTCCATGCTCAATAAATACATCAGGAATACCCAAAATTTGAATATCATTTTTGTAATTATTTGTTGCAGCAAACTCTAAAACAGCACTTCCAAATCCTCCATTTATTGTTGCTTCTTCGATAGTAATTATACTCTTGAAGTTAGAAAAAACAGAGTGTAAAGTATTGTTGTCTAATGGTTTAATAAATAGGAAGTCATAATGTGCAATCTCGTTAGAATTGGAACATTCATTTAGTGCTTCAATAACATTATTGCCTATGCTTCCTGTTGACAAAACCGCAATTTTTGTGCCGTTTTTTAGGCAGTTAGCTTCACCAATTTTAATTTTTTCATAATGTCCGAAATTTTCTACTTCCCATTTTGGTAAAACACCACGACCACGTGGATATCGAATGGCAATAGGATGATTTAATCCTAATTGAGCAGTATATAAAATATTTTGAAGTGCAATTTCGTTGATTGGTGCACAGATAATCATGTTTGGAATTGCTCTTAAATAAGCAATATCAAAAACACCATGATGGGTTGCACCATCTTCGCCAACTAAACCTGCCCTGTCTAAACAAAAAATAACGGGTAGATTTTGTAAAGCGACATCATGAATAACCTGATCGTAGGCGCGCTGTAGAAATGTCGAATAGATATTGCAATATACAATCATCCCTTGTGTCGCCATTCCGGCAGCAAGTGTTACGGCATGTTGCTCTGCAATTCCAACATCAAAAGCGCGCTCCGGAATTTCATCCATCATAAATTTTAGGGAACTTCCCGATGGCATTGCGGGTGTTATTCCAATGATTTTTTCGTTCTTTTTGGCTAAATCTAAAATGGTCAGGCCAAAAACATCCTGATATTTTGGAGGTAAATTTTCTTCTGATTTTAAAAGCAATTCTCCAGTTGAAGCATCAAATTTCCCGGGAGCGTGATATTTTACCTGATTTTCTTCAGCCTGCTGTAAACCTTTTCCTTTGGTAGTAACAATATGAAGGAATTTAGGGCCTTTTATGTTTTTTAATCTGTTTAATTCTTTGATTAAATTCGGAAGGTCATGACCGTCAATTGGACCTGAATAATCAAAATTCAGAGACTTGATCATGTTATTTTTCTTCGGATTCTTTCCTTCTTTTACCGCAGTAAGATATTGTTTAAGTGCACCAACACTAGGGTCGATTCCGATAGCATTGTCATTCAGAATAACCAGTAAATTAGCATCGGTAACTCCAGCATGATTCAAACCCTCAAAAGCCATTCCCGAAGCAATAGAAGCATCGCCTATAACTGCTATATGTTGTTTGTTAAAATCACCTTTTAATTGGGAAGCAATTGCCATTCCAAGAGCCGCAGAAATGGAAGTAGAAGAGTGTCCAACACCAAAAGTATCGTAAACACTTTCGCTTCTTTTTGGAAAACCGGAAATACCTCCGATTTGTCTGTTAGTATGGAAATTTTCTCTTCTTTCGGTCAAAATTTTATGTCCGTAAGCTTGATGTCCAACATCCCAAACCAATAAATCTTCAGGTGTATTAAAAACATAATGCAATGCAATTGTCAATTCAACAACACCTAAACTAGCGCCTAAATGCCCTTCTTTTACAGAAACAACATCAATTATAAATTGACGTAATTCTTGTGCAACTTCTGTAAGCTGTTCTTCTTTTAAAAGACGTAAATCGGCAGGGTTGACTATGTTGGAGAGTAAATTGCTTTTCATTGTAAGGTAAAAAGCAAATTTACGGTTTTAAATTTAATTTTTTAACGGAGATCTTATTCCAATACAATTGGTAAGGAATATTGCATTCTTATTTTTTTTCCATTAGATGTTGCAGGTTGCCATTTAGGACATAAACTTAGAACTTTTATAATTTCTGTTTCTAAAGTTTTGTCGATAATTGGATCAGATTGCAAAAAAGATGTAGAACCGTTTCTTTCTACTACAAAGGAAAGTTTAATTTTGAGATTTACAGTATTCATGTCTTCGGGCTTTTTAAATTCCTTTTGAAAAAAGTTATAGAATTGTTCAATGCCGCCAGGGAATTCTGCATTGGTTTCTATTGCAACGGCTCCATTATAAACTAAATCTTCAACAGTAGTTTTCTGCTTTGTTGTTTCGTCACAATTATTTGTTTTCAGTTTAATGTTTTTTGCACTGTTTATTTCAGCTTTTCCTTTTACAAATTTAACCTGATCAACTTTTGGAGGCGGTGGAGGTGGTACAATGGTATCGTGTAAATTATTAATTTTTGGGTCACCAACAGAAATATGTTCTACTGGAGTATCATCTTGAACAACTTCTACTTTATCAATTTTTTGTTTATTTCCATTTTTATCCTGGCAACTAAACAGCGTAGTTCCCATTGCAATAAACAAAGCCAGTAAAAACATTTTGTGATAATGAATTTGTGTATATAGAACACGACTCGGAATTTGAATCGTTATGGTTTCTAATTGAGAATTTTTAAATCTTCCACAAATATTTTGGTTTTGATTTTGGATGAAAAAATGCTGTACTTCATTAGGTAACATCGAAGTGAAATCGATAACGGTCTTTGAACAACTTAGACAAAAACGACCATTTTCGTTTGGCGTCATTTTGTCCCAGCTTTCTGTACAAGGTTCAGGTATCGTTAATTTGTATTTTCTTTCCATGTTGAATTTCAATATTTAAATGTAATAAAAAATCAATACGGAAATCCTTTTCAAAAAAGATGAGGCAATTAATTATTTTAATCGCCTCAAAAAAATACCTTATTTGAGGCGATTAATTTTGATAAGTAATTAAGAAGAGAGAAAATCTAAGGTTTTTATCAATGTTTTTTAGATTTTTAATTCAGGAAAAATTATTTCAAAAACGTACTTTTGCAACTATGATAAATCCCTTTACCGACGAATACTTTATGAAAAAAGCTTTGCAGGAAGCTGAAATAGCCTTTGATAAAGGTGAAATTCCTGTTGGAGCTGTTATAGTTGTTGCTAATAAAGTAATTGCGAGCAGTCATAATTTAACCGAATTACTGAACGATGTTACGGCTCATGCCGAGATGCAATCAATAACGGCTGCAGCGAATTTTCTTGGCGGAAAATATTTAAAAGATTGTACCTTATATGTGACACTCGAGCCTTGTCAAATGTGTGCAGGCGCTTTGTATTGGAGTCAGATTTCAAAAATTGTTTTTGGTGCCCGAGATGAACAACGCGGCTTTACGGTTATGGGAACAAAATTGCATCCCAAAACTACAGTCGTTTCTGGAATTATGGCTAATGAAGCTGCTGATTTAATGAAACGTTTTTTTATAGAAAGGCGAAAGTAAAATTTTTGGTAAAATAAATAATGACAGATTTTTCAATAATAAAAGAGCTATATCACATTACAGAACCTAAAGGTTTTACTATTGATGAGATTCAAATTGTTAAAGATATTTTTGGCAAACTTCCACAGGTATTTGTTGATTATTATACTGAATTGGGCAAAATTGAAAACTTAAATCATACACAAGATTTACTAATTGTACCGGAACGTTTTCAGTATTATAAACAAATTGATCATTTGATATTTTATTCTGAAAATCAGAGAGCTTGCGTTTGGGGAATCCATAAAAATGATTTGTCAAAAGCTAATCCACCTGTTTACATAAGTGAAGATGGAAAGGAATGGAAATTGGAGACGGACACATTAACTCAGTTTTTTACTGCAATGGCTTTTCTTCAGGCAGGTTATGCATTGGAATATCCTTGTAATACATTTTACGAATTAGAACCACATGAATTAAAATTTATTGCTAAAAATTTTCAAAATAAAGGATTCTCTTTTAAGCAATGGCTTGGCGGAATAAGTTTTTATGGTAATTACAAGGACAATGTAATTATAATCATAGAGGACAATCAATTATTTTATGCCGCCAATACAAAAGAACATTTTGCCGAAATGGATAAGGTTTTGTCTAAACTTGGAACAGAGCTTTAAGAATTCTGATAAAAAGCTATTTTTATTTGTATCAGAATAAGTAAGTCATATAGAGACATACGAAAATCATAAAGGAATTAAAACAGATTATATTATAAAAGGTATTTTCTGAGAAACCTTTTTCTGAAATAAGTATTTTTAAACTTACTCCAATTGAAAAAAGCAGAACAAGACAAAAATAAAACAGGATACCGTTGGTGCTTAAGCTGCTGGAAAGTAAGTTGGTATAGTTTTTTGTCTTTGATTTAACCTCTGTTATCGATTTAAATAACAAAGAAGTTTTAATCTCAATATTACTATCTTCAATGTATTCTTTTGCTGTTGAGAATGTAAAACCTTTTTGTGTAAAATAATGATAAGAAACTTTTTGTTTGGATTTTCCAGTCGTTTGAATGCTGTAGTGAGTTATTACATCAGTGGTTTTTGAAACTGGTAAAACATAATAATCAATGAAACCAATCAAAATAATAAATGTTACTACACCGAGCAGATATATAATTACACCTTTATTTTTTACAATAAATTCATTTTTAGTAGAATATCTATGTCTTTGGTCTGCCATTTTGTACATTATTAAACGTTGTGAAATATAGTATTTTACTAATTCATTTTCTAAAAACTTCAACAAAAGTTAAATAGTTAGAGTAGCGAATTTTCCTCTTAAAATATTTCAGAAAATACTTTACATTTACTACAATATAATTGGCATTTCGCTAGTTATGGTTTTAATAGTAAAATGTTAAAACGTTCTGTCATTTCTTAAAATTCGTAACCCATTAACTCTAAATAAAAGTGAAAGCAAAAGGATTAGTTCTCGTGTTTTGTGTGTTTTTTATTTTTCAATCTTGCGGCAGAAAATCAGCAGCCGATTTCAATTCCGATTTTTCATTATTTAAAGAGTATATAGTCAGTTTCACGGGGGGGATAGTCTCGTCGGAATCTGATATTCGGGTGGTTTTGGCTTTCGATAAAAAAGACTGGAAAGCCAATCAGGTTTTAGACAGCGATTTGTTTGATATTTCTCCAAGTGTTGACGGAAAAGTCGTGGCACTTTCCCCAAATACAATTGCTTTTATTCCGGAAAAAAAGTTGAAACCGGGAACAGAATATCAGGTTACTTTAAACTTAGATAAAATCATCACACTTCCAAAAGAGAAAGAAAAAGAACTCTCTGATTTCAATTTTACGGTCAAAACCATAAAACAGGATTTTACGATAAATACGGTTGATATTCAATCCTACAGCAAAGAATATCAATACCTAAACTGCGTTCTTAAAACGGCAGATAATATTGATATTGAAACCGCTAAAAAGTTAGTTGAAGCCAATCAAAAGGGGAATAATCTTAAAATTAAATTTGAGAAAAATTCAGGTTCCGGAAAAGAATTCCATTTTATAATTGACAGTATTCAGCGTTATTCTGAAGCAACAAATCTGGAGATTATTTACGACGGAAGCGATTTTGATATTGACCAGAAAGGACAAATCGATGTTCCGATTACGAATATAAACGAATTTAAAATCGTTAAAGTTGAAGTTCCCGACGGAAGCAACCAATCGGTTTGGATTAATTTTTCTGAGCCCTTAGAAAAAGGGCAGGATTTTGCAGGTTTGGTTTCGATCCAGAATACCAATAATTTAAAATTCTCCACTCAGGGGAATTTGCTGAAAGTGTATTTCAACACTGAAAAAGCACCTGTTCAAAAGGAAGTTACTGTTTCTGTTCCAGTAGAAGAAACTGCGGTTTCGTTAGTAGATTCGGCTGCAGTTGTGGTTGATAGTGCTGCGGCGGTTGTCGACGATGCCGTAGAAGTGGTTCAGGAAGAAGAAACCACAGCAGAACCCGAACAAATTTTGGCCGGAGATTTATTGATTGAAGTTTTTCAGGGAATTGAAAGTCAGTACGGTAAAAAAATGGATGCGAATTACACTGAGAAAATCTCTTTTGACCAAATCAAACCAAGCATCAAATTCATTAAAAACGGAACTATTTTACCAAGTTCTAATAATTTAAAACTGAATTTCGAAGCCGTAAACTTAAGTGCTGTTGATGTAAAAGTATATAAAATTTACAAAAATAACATTCTGCAGTTTTTGCAGTACAATGAATTAAACGGAGCTCAAAATCTCAAGAAAGTGGCTCAGCCCATTGCCAAGACTACTTTGAATTTAATTGAAAGCAAATTGATAAACCCAGCTAAATGGAACACTTTTGCTTTGGATTTATCTAAAATCATCACACCGGAACCGGGAGCAATCTATCGCGTAGAATTCGTGTACAAAAAGAAATATTCTCTATACAAATGCGAAACTTCAGAGGCTGATCAAAATGAAGAAGAGGAAGAAGAAGTCGATGAAAATGATGTGAACTATAGTGAGAACTCTTACGATGATTATTATTACGACGATTACGAATGGAGAGAAAGCCAGGATCCTTGTACAAGTTCTTATTATTACAATGCTAAAATCGCAACTAATATTCTGGCAACAGATTTAGGTGTAATTGCAAAAAGAGGCGAAAATAAATCGTATGTATTCGCCGTAAACAATATTGTAACAACAGAACCAGTTTCAAATGCAAGAGTTGATTTGTATACGTATCAACAACAAAAAATCGCTACTGCCGCAACAAGTAGTGAAGGAATTGCTTCTTTTCAGCTGAATAAATTTGCCTATTTTGCTATTGTTTCTTTAGGAAATCAGTCCACTTACGTAAAGCTGGATGACGGACTTTCGTTGTCTGTCAGTAATTTTGATGTTGCCGGCGAAACTTTGCAAAAAGGTTTAAAAGGATTTATTTATGGAGAACGTGGCGTTTGGCGTCCGGGCGATAATTTGTATTTGTCTTTCATTTTGAATGATGCATCAAATAAACTTCCGAAATCACATCCAATCAAATTTAGATTGAATGATCCAAATGGTAAGACTGTTTATCAGACGGTTCAAAAAACAAATGAATTAAATCATTATGCTTTTACGGTTCCGACAAGCCAGGATGCGCCAACAGGAAATTGGGAAGCAATGGTAAGTGTTGGTGGCGCTAAATTTTACAAAAGTATCAAAATCGAAACGATTAAACCGAATCGTTTAAAAATAAAAAACACTTTCTCAAGAAAGACACTTTCATCTTCTTATCCAAATACCAGTAATCTCGAAGTGACTTGGCTTCACGGTGCCATTGCTAAAAATCTGAATGTAGAAATGCAGGCGAAATTTTCTCAGCAAACCACCACTTTTAAAGGGTATGAGAAATTTAGTTTTGATGATTTAGTACGTCAATTCAGTACAGAAGAAATAAATGTTTTCTCCGGAAAATTAAATGAAAACGGAAAGGCTTCTGTAAATATTCAGCCAAAATTACAAGGTCAGGCGCCGGGAATGCTTCGTGCCTCATTCATTACAAAAGTGTACGAAGAAGGAGGAGATTTTAGTACCGATGTAATTTCGACTACTTATTCGCCATATAAAACTTATGTCGGAATTAAATCGCCGGAACCTAATAAATATGGAATGCTGGAAACCAGAACCAACAATCGTTTTGATATTGTAACGGTTGATGAAAATGGAAGACCAAAATCGGTTAGAAATCTTGAAGTAAAAGTGTATAAAGTAGAATGGCGCTGGTGGTGGGATGCATCAAGTGATAATCTATCGAATTATAATTCTTCGAACGCAACGACTTCATATAAAACATTTGTAATCAATACCGATTCAAGCGGAAAAGGAAGTGTTCAGTTTTCGTTAACCGATGAAGAATGGGGACGTTATTTAATTCGTGTTTCAGATAATGCAGATGGTCATGCAACAGCTTTAACTGTAAATATTGATTGGCCAATTTGGTCTGGAAAAACGCGTAATAGAGATGCTTCAACCGCCAATATGTTGGTTTTCTCTACAGATAAGAAAAACTATGCTGTTGGAGAAAAAGCACAGATTTCTTTCCCTTCAAGTGAAGGTGGAAGAGCTTTAATCTCTATCGAAAACGGATCAAAAGTGGTACAGACCATATGGGCAAAAACACAAAAAGGAGAAACAAAAGTTGAAGTTCCAATTACTTCTGCAATGGCTCCGAACGTGTATTTCAATATTACATTATTGCAACCACATGCTTCAACGAAAAATGATTCGCCAATTCGTATGTACGGAATTGTTCCAATTGAAGTGGTGGATAAGAATACCATTTTGGTACCAACACTTTCAATGCCGGATGTATTAAAACCAGAGCAAACTTTTACGGTAAAAGTGGGAGAAAAAACCGGAAAAGAAATGACCTATACCATTGCAGTTGTGGATGAAGGTTTGCTTGATTTAACCCGTTTTAAAACGCCAAATGCGTGGGATAGTTTTTATGTTCGTGAAGCTTTAGGTGTTAAAACCTGGGATATTTATGATGATGTGATTGGAGCATATGGTGGAAAAATAAATCAGATTTTCAGTATTGGTGGAGACCAGGATTTAGGCGGCGGAAAAGCTAAAAAAGCAAATCGTTTTAAACCTGTGGTATTGTATTACGGTCCGTTTAAATTAGAAAAAGGACAGACGAAGTCACATCAATTAAAATTACCAAAATATATTGGTTCAGTTCGAACTATGGTGGTTGCGGGAGATGCGAACACAAGCGCTTATGGAAGTGTTGAAAAAGCAACTCCTGTTAAAAGTCCGTTGATGGTTTTGGCTTCGTTACCACGAAAAATTTCGCCTTCAGAAAAAGTAACGATTCCGGTTACGGTTTTTGCCACAGAGAATAATATCAAAAATGTTTCGATTCAGATTAAAACAAGCAACGGATTAAAAGTTATGGGAAGTGCAACGCAATCCTTGACTTTTGCTTCGCCTGATGAAAAAATGGCCTATTTTAATTTGGTTGTGGGTTCTGCAACCGGAATTGCGAAAGTGCAGGTTATTGCGACTTCAGGAAGAGAGAAATCGGTTTATGATGTTGAAATCGATATGACGAATCCGAATCCGGTTACGAATACTTTTACAGATGTAATTCTGCCACCAAACAGCACCAAAATGATTTCATGGAAAACTTTTGGAGTTTCAGGAAGCAATAAAGCAAGATTGGAGGTTTCGTCAATGCCAACAATGAATTTGAATGGAAGATTGCAATATCTTATTCAATATCCGCACGGATGTGTGGAACAAACGACTTCTTCTGTCTTTCCACAATTGTATTTAAATGATGTTGTTGATTTGGATGCGACGCGAAAAGGAATTATTCAAAAGAATATAACAGCCGGAATTACAAGATTAGGAAGTTTTCAATTATCAAATGGAGGAGTGGCTTACTGGCAAGGCAATACAATTGCAGATGATTGGGGAACTTCATATGCCGGACATTTCCTGATTGAAGCAGAGAAAAAAGGATATGTGTTGCCAATTAATTTCAAATCAAAATGGATTTCGTATCAACAACGCGAAGCAAAACAATGGCGTTTTGAAGCGAAATACGGAAATGATTTAGCTCAGGCTTACAGATTGTACACGTTGGCTTTAGCTGGAAATGCCGATTTATCTTCGATGAACAGATTGAGAGAAACCAAAGGAATTTCGAACGAAAGTAAGCTGCGTTTAGCGGCGGCGTACGTTTTGGCCGGACAAAAATCAGCTGGATTGAACTTGTTTTTACATAGCAAAATTGAAGAAGAATCCAGTAACTATAATTATTACTATTATGGTTCAAGCGAAAGAAACAGAGCAATGGCTTTAGAAACCATGTTGCTTTTGGGGCAAAAACAAAAAGCATTTGTGATGGCTACAAAATTAGCCAAACAAATGTCAAACAATCAATGGATGAGCACGCAAACCACGGCTTATTGTTTGTATGCCATGTCTAAATTCGCAGTGAGTAACGGTCCAAAAGGAATCAATATTCAGTTTAGCAAAAACGGAAAAGGCGAGACGATAAATACTCAAAAAACAATCGCAGACAGAAGTTTGATTGCTCAAACGGGTGCTAATAGCATAACACTAAAAAACATTAAAAATAACACGGTTTACGTTCGTGTTTTAAACACTGGGATATTGCCAATCGGACAAGAGAAAGCAATTGAGACTGATGTTTCCGCCTCTATTGTTTTCAAAAACAGAAAAGGAAGCATTATTAATGTTTCTAAAATTAGTCAGGGAACTGAATTCATTGCTGAAGTGACGATAAGAAATCAGAGAAATGAACATGTTGAAAATGTAGCATTATCGCAAATTCTGCCTTCAGGTTTTGAAATTGTAAATACCCGTTTTACCGATTACGGGGATGCAACAAACAACATTGCAGATTATATTGATATTCGTGATGACAGAACTAATTTCTATTTTGGAATGAAAGCCGGAGAAACAAAAGTATTCCGAATTTTGTTGAACGCTTCTTATCTTGGGAATTATTATTTGCCAGGGTTGCAATGCGAGGCGATGTATGATAATACATTCCTGGCCAGAACAAAAGGATTCTGGGTTGAGGTGGTAAAATAAAGTCTCACGCAGATTTAGCAGATCGGGCAGATAAAAAAAATCTCCAAAATCTGCTAAATCTGCGGGAGAAAAAACTTAGCGAACTTTGCGGTTAAATAATCAGTAAGTTGAAAAATAAATTAATAGCGTTCTCACAACGCATTATAAATTGGATAAAAAAGAATAAAATAAAGTCAGCAATTGCATTTTTGCTCTTGCTGATTTATTATTTCTCTATACCACGAACATTATTTCAAGAGCCTTATTCAACGGTAATTGAAAGCAAAGAAGGAGAATTACTTGGCGCGAAAATAGCCGATGACGGACAATGGCGTTTTCCTGCCCAAGACAGTGTGCCTGATAAATTCAAAAAATGTATTGTCTATTTTGAAGACGAATATTTCTATAAACATCCCGGATTTAATCCCGTGGCAATGGTAAACGCCATTAAACAAAACAGAAAAGCCGGAAAAGTTGTTCGAGGCGGAAGTACATTAACACAGCAAGTTATTCGTTTATCCAGAAAAGGAAAAGGCAGAACTTATTTTGAAAAATTAATCGAAATTATTCTCGCAACCCGACTAGAGTTGGGGTATTCTAAAAATGAAATTTTAGAAATGTATGCGGCTCATGCGCCTTTTGGAGGGAATGTCGTTGGTTTAGAAATGGCTTCATGGCGTTATTTTGGAGTGCAATCGAATCAACTTTCATGGGCGGAGAATGCAACTTTAGCCGTTTTACCAAATGCACCAAGTTTAATTTATCCAGGAAAAAACCAAATTAAGTTACTGAATAAACGTAATAGATTATTATTGAAATTGCATCAGGAAGGTATAATTGACAAGCAGACTTACGAATTATCAATCGATGAGCCATTACCACAAAAACCATATGATTTGCCTCAAATAGCACCTCATTTATTGCAGCGCGTGGCTAAGAATGAAGAAGGAACTCGCGTAAAAACTACGATTGATTATGCTCTACAGAATAGAGTCAATCAAATTGCGAAGTATTATTACAATCAATATAGACAGAATGAAGTAAATAATCTGGCGATTTTAGTAATTGATGTTTCGAAAAGAAACGTTATGAGTTATGTTGGAAATGCTACAACAGATAAAGACCATCAAAAAGATGTCGATATTATTGATGCACCAAGAAGTACCGGAAGTATTCTAAAACCGCTTTTATACGCCGGAATGCTGGACGACGGCGAATTGTTGCCAAATACTTTAGTGGCCGATGTACCAACACAAATCGCAGGATATACACCGCAGAATTTTAATCTCACATTTGATGGCGCAGTTCCGGCACATCGTGCATTGTCAAGATCTTTGAATATTCCGGCAGTTTTAATGCTGCAGGATTTTGGTGTAAATAAGTTTTATGAAGAATTGCAAAAATTCAAATTAAGAGATATTAATAAAACGCCAGATCATTATGGATTATCTCTTATTCTGGGAGGTGCCGAAAGTAATTTATGGGATTTGTGCCGAACGTATGCAGGATTATCTTCAACGTTGAATTATTATGTTAAAAATCAAGCGAAGTATCGAACTAAAGAATTTGCAGAATTAAATTATAAAAATGATTTTGAACATGATTTTGGTTCAGAAACAGATCAGAAGAATATAGTGGGAGCGGGAGCAATTTGGCTGACGTATAATGCAATGGAAGAAGTGAACCGGCCAGAAGGAGACGAAGCCTGGAAGTTTTATGACAGTTCGTTGAAAATTGCCTGGAAAACGGGAACCAGTTTTGGAAATCGAGATGCCTGGGCTATTGGAACCAATTCAAAATATGTGGTTGGAATCTGGGTCGGAAATGCAACGGGCGAAGGAAGACCGACTTTAACTGGAGTGACCAGCGCGGCGCCAATTTTATTTGATGTTTTTAATTTATTGCCGAGACAAAAGTGGTTTGAAACGCCTTATAAAGATTTAGAAGAAGTTGAGGTTTGTCGACTAAGCGGCTATTTGGCTAAAGAAGATTGTCCAAAAATCAAGCAATGGGTTTCTAAAAAAGGAAAATCTACCGCTGTTTGTCCGTATCATAAAAAGGTTCATTTAGATAAAACGGAGCGATTTCAAGTAAATAGCAGTTGTGAAAGTGTTGATAATATTGTAACCAAAAGTTGGTTTGTTTTGCCTCCTGTTATGGCGTGGTATTACAAAAGTCAGCATATTGAATATTTACCTTTGCCTCCATTTAAAGAAGATTGTCAGGGAACACAAGCGACGACAATGGATTTTATTTATCCAAAAACGAACAGTAAAATTTATTTGACGAAGAATTTTAATAGTGAAGTGCAGCCTGTAATTTTGAAAGTAGCTTATTCAGAAAGAGATAAAGAATTGTTTTGGTATGTTGATGATGTTTATAAAGCAACAACCAAAACGTTTCATGAATTGCCAATTACGCCAACTTCGGGAATACATTATATCACGGTTGTAGATGTTTTTGGAAATGAAATTAGGAGGAAAATTGAAATTGTGAGGGAATAAATGAAAAATAAATTCCAATTTTAAAATCCCAAATTTCAAATCAGGAAAATTGCAGCTAAAAAAATAGCCACGAATTCACGAATTATTTTGTGAGTTTGTGGCTGTGTTTTTACCACAAATTACACAAATTAACACAAATTTAATTAGTGAAAATTTGTGGTAAACTTTTTTAAATCTGGTAAATTTGTTTCACGGAGATGTTGCAGATTTAGGTAGGTTTTATTTGATTTAATAAAAAAAAATCTGTGTGCATCTGCTCAAATCTTTTTTAAATCTGCGTGAAAAATAATTCGTGAATTCGTGGCGAAAAAAAAATCCATAAAAAAACCGCCAATCTTTCGAGAGGCGGTTTTTGTTTTATTCTGAAATAGCATTTCCTTTTTTATCATAGAAATGGTATTCTAAGTACGTGTAAGCGTCACGAGGTATGATTTTCACCCATTTCTTATGTTCAAAAAACCATTTTGAACGTAAGGATGGAAAACCTTTACTGAGGTAAGCAGCCACAAACGGATGTACATTAAGCACAACATTTTTGTGGGTTTTTAAAAGTCGGTCTAAATCCAGTGCGATTTTATCAATGATTAAAATTGGCGCTTCAATTTCGCCATGCTCATTGTTTGGGTCTTCTTCTCTGGTTTTAATATTAACTTCTGGTCTTACGCGTTGTCTGGTAATTTGAACTAAACCAAATTTACTAGGCGGTAAGATTTTATGTTTTGCTTTATCGTCGCTCATTTCTTCTCGCAAGAAGTCGAACAAGACTTTCCTGTTTTCAGGATTAGACATATCGATAAAATCAACTACGATTATTCCGCCCATATCACGCAAACGAAGTTGTCTGGCAATTTCAGCGGCAGCAATCATATTCACTTCCATGGCAGTATCTTCCTGGTTAGTCGCCTTATTAGAACGGTTTCCACTATTTACGTCTATAACGTGAAGAGCTTCAGTGTGTTCAATAATAAGATAGGCGCCTTTACTCATGGAAACGGTACGTCCGAATGAAGTTTTGATTTGTCTCTCTATATTGTATTTCTCGAAAATTGGAGTGTCATTTGATTGATAAAACTTTACAATCGATTGTTTTGAAGGTGCAATTTCTTGCAGATATTCCTTCGTTTGGTGGAACAACTCTTCGTCATCTATCTGAATACCGCTGAAGGTATCATTAAATACATCTCTTAATATCGAAGAAGCTCTGTTGAGCTCTCCTAATACTTTTGATGGATGATGAGCAGTTGGTAATTTTTTACACATTGCAGTCCATCTGCCAAGCAGGTTCTGCAAATCTTTTTCTAATTCGGCTACGTTTTTGCCTTCGGCTACTGTGCGAACAATAACACCAAATCCTTTAGGTTTGATCGATAGAACAAGTTTTTTTAGACGATCCTTTTCTTTTTTATCTTCTATTTTTTGAGAAATAGAAACACGGTCAGAAAACGGAACGAGAACAATAAATCTTCCTGCCAATGAAAGCTCAGCGCTTATCCTTGGACCTTTGGTCGATATAGGTTCTTTAACAACTTGAACTAAAACAGATTGATTGGCACTTAAAATATCAGTAATGATGCCATCTTTGTCAATCTCTTTTTCAAACTGAAAGGTTTTTAGGGAGAAATCTTTTATTTTACCTGCGCTTACAAGTTTTATGAATTTCAGTTGGGAAGCTAAGTTAGGTCCTAAATCGTGATAATGTAAAAAGGCATCTTTTTCGAAGCCCACATTTACAAAAGCAGCATTAAGTCCAGCAACTGGTTTTCGTATTTTGGCAATAAAAATATCACCAACCTGAAAGTTGCTTTTCTCTTCTTCCTTGTGTAATTCAATTAGTTTTCCATCTTTTAATAAGGCAAAATCTACGGCTTCAGAACTAGATCTAATGATTAATTCTTTATTCACACTGTAAATTTTTATCCGTGAATTGGTTGTCGGTTGTTTGTTGTCAGTTGTTGGTGAAAACCATCAACCAAAAACCATCAACCATCAACTTCTACAAGGATGGATTAAACAATATTTTTAACAGGTATTGAACCCGGGGAAAATCAGCAGGCAGTTTGCAGTTGTAAGTAATCAGTAAACTGAGTACTAAAAACTGATAACTGAACACTAATTCTCAATTTCAATGAACTTTTAAAAAGAAAAAAGTAGTTTAAAACTACTTTTTCTTTTTGTGACGGTTAGCTCTCGCTCTTTTTTTACGTTTGTGAGTAGCTACCTTATGTCTCTTTCTTTTTTTACCACTTGGCATATCGTGTCGATTTTATGATTAATTAATAGTATTATTTTGCTTCGTTGTTTGTTTTAACTCCTTCTACAAATACTTTTGCAGGTTTAAACGCAGGAATGTTGTGTGCAGGAATTTTAATAGTTGTGTTTTTTGAAATGTTTCTTCCTGTCTTTTCAGCTCTAGTTTTTACGATAAAACTTCCAAAACCTCTTAAGTAAACATTGTCTCCAGTTTCTAGTGAAGTTTTAACTTCTTCCATAAAAGTTTCTACTGTTGCTTGAACATCTCCTTTTTCAAGACCTAGTTTCTCTGAAATTTTCGCTACGATATCTGCTTTCGTCATTTTCTTTCCTATTTTATTTTATAAATGATGTACTATTTTTTTGAGTTTGCAAATATAGGAATTAAAAAAATAATTAATCAAGCTAATTCGTTAAATTTTAATTACATAAACATTTACTTTTGTTTTCTAAGTATTTTACAATGGATTTTCATAACATATTGATAAGTTGGTATTTACAGAACAAGCGTGATTTGCCGTGGCGAAAAACGACCGATCCTTACCTAATTTGGCTCTCAGAAATTATGCTTCAGCAAACGCGAGTTGCTCAGGGAATGCCTTATTTTTTCAATTTTACGCAAGAATTTCCTACAGTGTTTGATTTGGCAAATGCGTCAGAAGAACAGGTTTTGAAACTTTGGCAGGGATTAGGGTACTATTCTCGTGCCCGAAATTTACATAAAACGGCTCAATATGTAGCAAATGAGTTAAATGGCGTTTTTCCGGAAAACTATTCAACGTTGCTAAAATTAAAAGGTGTTGGTGAATATACTGCTGCCGCAATTGCTTCTTTTTCTTATAATGAAGCTGTTCCGGTTGTTGACGGAAATGTTTTTAGAGTGCTTTCGAGATATTTTGATATTGAATCGGATATTGGTCTGCCGGCAACAAAAAAAGAATTTACGGAACTGGCTTATGAATTAATGCCAAAAGATAACCCGGCAATCTTTAATCAGGCGATAATGGAATTTGGTGCTTTGCAATGCGTGCCTAAAAGTCCAAATTGTATGATTTGTGTTTTTAACGAAAGTTGTGCCGCTTTGCAAAAAAAGAAAGTGGATGCTTTACCGGTGAAATCTAAAAAAGTAAAAGTCACCAATCGCTTCTTTAACTATTTGGTTTTAGAAGATGCTTTGGGGAATACCTTAATTCAAAAAAGGACAGCAAAAGGGATTTGGCATAATCTATATGAGTTTCCTCTTTTGGAGACAGATGAAATTGTTGGTTTCGATGTGGTCTCAAAAGCAGCTCAATTTGATGTTTTTCCTTCCTATACTATAGTAGGTATAGAGGAGTGCGCGGAAACGACTGTTATTCATAAACTTTCGCATCAGCATCTCCATATTCAGTTTTGGAAAGTTAAAATTAATGAAAAAATAGTGAATGGTGTGAATACCAGTGTTTTAAAAACTTTTCCTTTTCCAATTGTGATTTATAATTTTATAGAAAAGCAGGAAATAATTTGCTAAAAAAATGTATCTTTGGGATAAATACCACTAAAAACTATGAACGGAACTTTAAATAAGGTGATGCTGATTGGCCATTTGGGCGATGATGTGAAAATGCATTATTTTGATGGAGGAAACTGCATCGGTCGTTTTCAGTTGGCTACAAATGAAGTATATATCAATAAAACGACCAACGAAAAAATAACTTCAACAGAATGGCATAATTTAGTTGTGCGCAATAAAGCGGCCGAAATCTGTGAGAAATATTTATCTAAAGGTGATAAAATATATGTTGAAGGACGTATAAAATCCCGTCAATGGCAAGCCGAGGACGGTACTACAAAATATACAACCGAAATTCAGGTAACGGAGTTTACTTTCTTGACTACCAAAAAAGAAACAGGAAATCATAAGCCACATCAGGATCAGGAATCCGCAAAAAATACTAACTTTGATGCGTCGAACGAAAGCTTGCCTATAAACGACTTGCCTTTCTGATTGTTTAACTAATCTTTTTTAATTTGGACCCAGAGCCCAGTTTATTTTTTACTACAACTTTAGACATCAATTTAATTATTGGTTTTGTCGGAATATTTATTTTGCTGTTTCTTTCGGCAATTGTATCAGGTGCCGAAGTTGCACTTTTTTCTTTATCTCAAAAAGATATTGATGAAACCTTACAAGAGAATCTTTCAAAAGGGAAAATCATTTCTAATCTTTTAGATAAACCCAAAAAACTTTTAGCAACCTTATTAGTAGCTAATAACTTTTTAAACATAGGTGTTGTGATTCTGTTCTCTTTTATAGGACAGAATATTTTTGACAATATCACTTCGCCCGTTTTAAAATTTATTCTGGAAGTTATTCTTGTTACGTTTTTGATTTTATTTTTTGCTGAAGTTTTACCAAAAGTTTATGCGAGCAGAAACAATATAAAATTTGCAAAATGGGTGGCCTATCCAATTTCTTTTTTAGATAAATTACTATCTCCAATTAGTTTGCCGATGCGTAGTGTTACGTTATATTTGCAGCATAAATTGGGAAAACAGAAAAATAGTTTTTCAATAAATCAGCTTTCTCAGGCTCTTGAGCTTACAGATTCTGAAGGAACATCAAAAGATGAGCAAAAAATATTAGAAGGAATTGTTTCCTTTGGAAATACAGATACAAAGCAGGTTATGAGTCCGAGGATTGATATTTTTGGTTTGGAAATATCAGAATCTTTTGAAGCTATTTATCCGAAGATAATCGAAAAAGGATTTTCAAGAATTCCGGTTTATCGAGACAATATTGATCAGATTGAAGGCGTTTTGTTTGTTAAAGATTTGTTACCGCATATTGATAAGAAAGAATTTGACTGGACAGCATTAATGAGAGAAGCTTTTTTTGTTCCTGAGAATAAAAAACTGGACAATTTGCTGAAAGATTTTCAGAGTCTTAAAAGTCATTTGGCGATCGTGGTTGATGAATACGGCGGAACATCCGGATTAGTTTCTTTGGAAGATATTATAGAAGAAATAGTAGGAGATATCAGTGATGAATTTGATGATGAAAATTTAAATTTTTCTCAAATTGATGAGAAGAATTTTCTTTTTGAAGGAAAAATCAACATGAAAGATTTTTATAGAATTGTTGATGTTAATGAAGATATATTTGAATCGCATAAAGGAGAGGCTGAAACATTAGCGGGTTTTATTTTGGAAATTTTAGGAAATTTTCCAAAAAAAGATCAAAAAATTGCTTTTGAAAACTGCGTATTTACAATAGAAACAGTAGATAAAAAGCGTATAAAACAAATAAAAGTAACAATAGAATAAAATGTTTAAAAGAATAATTTCGATAACAATCATTTTGCTAACATTAACAATTGTAAGTTGTAAAGATGATGTCTTGCCTAAGCCATCAAGTTATTTGCGCTTAGATTATCCGGAAGCAAATTATGTTAATTTTGAAAACAATTGTCCGTTTTCTTTTGAAATGAATGAGGGTGCTATTATTAAAGGAGAGAAGAATTGTGGTTTTGCAATTACGTATCCAAAAATGAAGGCAACAATTTATCTTACTTATAAACCAGTAAATGGCAATATCGAAAAGTTGCTGAAAGATGCTCAGAAATTAACTTATGAGCACGTAATTAAAGCAGATGATATTTTAGAACAACCGTATTTAAACCATCAAAAAAAGGTTTACGGAATGTTTTATCAAGTGGATGGAAATGCTGCGACAAATTCACAATTTTATGTGACTGATAGTACAAAACATTTTATAACAGGATCAGTTTATTTTTATGCTAAACCTAATTTTGATTCGGTTATGCCGGCTGCGAGTTATATCAAAAATGATATGCAGCGATTGATGGAAACATTGAAATGGAAATAATAAAAAAGGCGTTCAATTTGAACGCCTTTTTTATTATTCAAAGTCGACTTAATTACGATTTAATATTCGAAACTTTATACGTCTTTCCATCTCCGGTTGCCTGAACAACTTTTGTTAAGTTTTCCTGGTTTTGAACCGTTTTGTCAAATACAACAGTAGCTGTTTTTTTGTCAAAATCAACTGTTGCTTTTTCTACTCCGTCAAGATTAGTTAGTTCTTTTTCGATTGTTTTTGCACATCCCATTGCGCAAGTCATTCCTTCGATTTCGAAACTGGCAGTTTGTACATTTTCAGCAGCAATTGCTTTGTGTTCTTTTGGAGCTGTTTCTATAGCTTTGATATTCGCTAAATTTTTATCTTCTTCTTTTTTACAGCTTACCAATACTAAACCAGCGATTGCTAATGTTGCTATTATTTTTGTGAATTTCATTCTATATAGATTTTAAATTTGTCAATAAGTTCGTTGCAAAATTAATAAAATTTGAGAGGTTGGTTCGTAAAATTATTACAAATTTGCAGTAAAATACGTTTTATGGATGCAAAACAATTAAAGTGGGCTTATTTGTTGGTTCTTTCGCTAATCTGGGGGAGTTCTTTTATTTTAATTAAAAGAGGATTGGTAGGGTTAACGGCGATTCAGGTAGGTTCATTCCGAATTATTTTTGCTGCCTTATTTCTATTGATTATCGGCTTTAAAAGTTTGAAGAAAATTTCGCGTCGTCAATGGAAATTTGTTGCTATAACTTCACTTTTTGGAACTTTTACTCCTGCGTATCTTTTTGCAATTGCAGAGACTGAGGTTGATAGTTCGATTGTGGCTATTTTAAATTCACTAACGCCTTTAAATACTTTGGTATTGGGAATTCTTATTTTTGGAATTCAGTTTCAAAAGAGGCAAGTTTTGGGTGTTTTTGTTGGATTGATTGGCTGTTTGCTTTTAGTTTTAAGCGGCGCGTCAGCACATCCGGGACAGAATTATTACTATGTTCTTTTGGTTGTAATTGCAACACTTTGTTATGCTATAAATGTCAATTTAATTAAGAAATATTTGTCGGATTTAAATTCATTAAGTATTACGACAGGAAACTTCGCGGTTTTGCTTTTGCCTGCGCTAATTATTTTAAGTACAACCGATATTCCGCAAAGGATAAATTTTGATACTACGCAACATTCAATTTTCTTCGTAATGATTTTAGGGGTTTTAGGAACCGGAATCGCGAATGTTCTATTCTTTAAACTGATTCAAATGTCATCACCTGTATTCGCAACATCAGTAACGTATTTAATTCCCATAGTGGCTTTTTTCTGGGGATTATTAGATAACGAAATGCTGACGCCAATTCAGTTTTTTGGAGCGTTTATTATTTTAATTGGAGTTTATTTGTCGGCTAAAAAGTAAAAAAGCTTTGTCAAAGTTTCAAACTTTGACAAAGCCTATAAAAAAACCTTAGAACCTTAGTATATTAGCTGCTCAGAACCTTTTTCTAAAGAAAATCTGCCTCAGAAACTCCTTCGTTTATCTTAATATCAGACATTTTAATATCCAATTCAAAACCAACATTCTGAATTAAATTAAAAGGAACTTTTACACCTTTTACTTCTTTATAATCATTGAAGTTTGTTATTTGGGTTGATGATTTTCCATCTTGCTCACGAACTTTGGATTCGGCTACTTTTAAACCTGATTTAACATCATAGAAATAAGTGGTTTTTCCGTCTTTTATAGCATAAGCATCGCTACCGTTAATTGGTTCGATTGCGTCAACTTTAAGATCAGTTCTTTTTTGTAATTGCAATTCTTCAAACGGAGCTGCATTGGCTTTCATTTCAATAAGATCATTGCCTTCAAGATTTTTGCGTTGTCCTTGTTGTTCGATATAAGCGCCTTTTTCATTTACCACTTGTTTCATTAAATTCATAGTTCCCATAGCAAGCGAAACCATCATTTTTCCTTTTGAATCTAACTTAGAGGTAAAAGTTAAAGGGCCTGGCGCTTGCGGAACAGTAGTTGTTCCGTTCATTGACAATGTTTTTACAGCTACAACTGCTTTTTCTCCTCCAATCGCTTTAATGTAATTTTCAAAAACTGTTTTTGCAGTAATTCCCGTTGGAGCTTCTTTTTTAGTAACTGGTTTTTCAACTGGATTTCCGTATTTATCAAAATAGTAAATCGGAATTTGAAGTTTTTCTAAGCCAGGAATCACATCAGAACCTTTACCGGCAATTATAATTCGCATATTATCCAAAAGGAAATATTTATTGGCTACACGGTAAATATCATCTGGTGTAACATTATTGATAGTCTGAATGTATTTTTCGTAGAAATCGGCCGGAAGTTTTTCGGTTTCGATGTTCAATGCGTAACGCGCAACAGCCTGAGGTTTTTCAACCTGCATTACAAAACGTCCAATGTAACCTGCTTTTACATTTTTTAAAACATCTTCAGAAACTTTTTGAGTTCTGATTCTTTTAATTTCTTCCACAAATTGTACAACAGCACTATCTGTCACAGTATTTCTAACGGCAGATGAAGCTTTGAATTTAGTTACATATTTTCCGCTTCCAATACTTGAACTTGCACCGTATGTCCAGGCGTGTTTTTCACGTAAATTCATGTTTAAATAACTATTGAAATCGCCACCTAAAATTTGATTTGCAATTACAGCTGGAAAAAAATCAGGATCGCTCATTTTTAAATTTACCGTATTTACCAATGAAATTTCAGATTGAACCGCATTTGGAACATCAACAAAATCAATTTGAAGTTTAGAAACATTTACAGGATCCGGATAAGTATTTTTTGGAGCAGCTTGTTTTTTCCAGCCTCCAAAAAGTTTTTCTACAGCTTCTTTTGTTTCTTTAAATTTAATGTCTCCAATAATTACTAAATAAGCATTTTCGGGAACAAAGTAAGTAGCGTAGTTTGCCTGAACATCTGCAAGGGTAACATTTTTTACTGTTTCCTCAGAAAGATATTCACCGGCAGGATGATTTTTTCCAAAAGCTAAAACATCGACAACACGATTAGCGATTGCAGGAACACTTTTTTCATCGGCTTTAAGGCCTTCTAATAATTTTGCTTTTTCTTTATCAAATTCGACCTGAGTAAAATTTGGCTGTAAAGCGCCTTCAGCCAAAAGTTCTAATAAACGTCCTGAATATTTTGAAAGTGCGCTTGCGTATGCGCCTTGTGAAGTAAAATTAATGTTAGCTCCGTAAAAGTCAATTTCTTCATTAAAAGCTTCTTTGGTGGTTTTTTTAGTACCGTTTCCAATTAAACTGCTGGTCAATTCGTCAACACCTTTTTTGCTTCCTTCCGTGAAAGGAGCGTTGTCTAAAGTAAGATTGAAACTTACCCTTGGAAGTTTATGATTTTCAACCACGAGAACTTTCATGCCGTTTGCCAAAACAAAAGTTTGCGGTTTTTTGATGTTGACTACTGGCGAATTGCCTGGTTTTGGTTGTGGACGATCTTGTGCTTGCATAATTCCAGTTAGGAATAAAAGGATTAAAACTGTATGTATTTTTTTCATGATTTGGCGCTCTTAATTTTGAACTTTTGTTGAGGGAACGTACTCTAAAACTAAACGTTGGTTCGGATTTAGATACTTTTTAGCAACTTCTCTGATTTCTTCTCTTGTAATAGAATGGTACAAATCAATTTCTGTATTGATCAGATTTACATCCCCATAAAGTAGGTAATAAGAAGCGAGGTTTTCAGCAATTCCTTCAACGGTTGCATTTGCATTTATAAAGTTGTTATCGAATTTATTCTGCAATTTTTCATAGTTTTTTTCAGAAATCAAGTCCGTTTGGATTTTTACAATTTCTTCATCCATTTCTTTTAAAATGTCGGCCATTGTATAAGTTCCCATTGGTAGGCCGTATAATATGTACATGCCATAGTCTTCCTGGCTAAAACCTACAGCACCAATTTGAAGCGCCATTTTTTTATCATCAACTATTTTTTTGTACAATTTCGAACTTTTTCCATCACTCAAATAAGAAGAGATCAGATCTAGAACTCTTGCATCTCTGGTTTTCATTGATGGAGTTCTGTAAGAGGCGACTACCATCGGAATCTGAATATTTGGATCTTCGTAAGTTGCTTTTATGGTTTTATTGATAGGCTCTTCAGTAAAAGTTTGTTTTTTAACCACTTCGCCTTTCGGAATTGGACCAAAATATTTCTGAATCCATTCTTTTGTTTTTGTTTTATCAAAATCTCCCGCAACTACTAAAACCGCATTATTTGGCGTATAGAATTTTTTATTGAAAGCCTGAAATTCTTCTAAAGTTGCGGCATCCAAATCTTTCATAGAACCGATAGTAGTCCAGCGATAAGGATGATTTTTGAACATATTCTCTTTAACAACAGGTAAAATGTTTCCATAAGGCTGATTGTCGTAGCGCATTCTTTTTTCTTCCTTAACAACTTCGTTCTGAGTGTCTACGCCGATTTTATTGATAATTGGATGCATTAATCTTTCAGATTCCATCCATAAACCCAATTCTAAGCTGTTTGATGGAAAAACTTCGTAATAATAAGTTCTGTCATCAGATGTATTGGCATTGTTAACTCCGCCATTTGCAGTAACAATTTTCATCCATTCACCACGTTTTATATTTTGGGTTCCTTCAAATAACAAATGTTCAAAAAAGTGTGCAAAACCTGTTCGGTCAGGGCGTTCGTCTTTTGAGCCAACATGATACATTACCGACGTAATGACAACAGGGGCTGAAGGATCGTTATGCAAAATTACATGCATACCGTTATCCAGATTATATTCTTCAAAAGCTACTTTTTGAGCATGAGCAACTCCGCCGAGCATTAGTGCAGCACTTAACATCATTATTGAATTTTTCATAGAGATTAATAATTTATATTTACCTAAATAATAGGTAGCCAAGACTTGTTTATAGTTACATCAAAAATAAGTTTTTTTAATTATGAATCGGAGATCTTTCTCTATTTTGATTATACTTTAACAGTCTTTTACTTTAAAAATGTTTTTTTATATGGCTAAAACGCCTTGAAAAACAGACTTTAAGGTTAAATAAATATTTTTGAAATAAGAGATTGCACAGTAAATTATTAATTGTATATTTGCAACCTTAAAAATCAATAAATCAATTTGGTATGTATGCAATCGTAGAGATAGCAGGGCAACAATTTAAAGTAAGCAAAGACTTAAAGGTTTATGTTAACCGTTTGGCTAACGAAGAAGGTTCAAGTATTTCATTTGACAAAGTTCTTTTATTAGACGATAACGGAAGCGTAACTTTAGGCGCCCCAGCTATAGAAGGTGCTTCAGTAGAAGCTAAAGTGTTACAACACTTAAAAGGAGATAAAGTAATCGTTTTCAAAAAGAAAAGAAGAAAAGGTTACAAAAAGAGAAATGGTCACAGACAATATCTTACTCAAATTGTAATTGAAGGTATTACTGCAGCAGGTGGAACTAAAAAAGCAGCGGCTAAAAAAGCGGTTGTAGCAGAAGATGCTCCGGCAACTGAAGTTGAAGCAGCTCCAAAAGCAAAAAAAGCAGCAGCTCCAAAAGCAAAAAAAGAAGCTACTAAAGAATAATAACAATATTTAAACTCATACGTCATGGCTCACAAGAAAGGTGTCGGTAGTTCGAAGAATGGTAGAGAATCAGAATCAAAACGTTTAGGCGTTAAGATTTTTGGTGGACAAGCTGCTATTGCTGGGAACATCATCGTTAGACAAAGAGGTTCAAAACATAATCCAGGTGAGAACGTTTACATCAGTAAAGATCACACACTACACGCAAGAGTAGCTGGAGTTGTTAAGTTCCAAAAGAAAAAAGATAACAAATCTTATGTATCTATTCTTCCATTCGAAGCATAATCATTAGATTACTTATTATAAAAAACCCGTTCTGAAAAGATCGGGTTTTTTGTTTTACTATAAAATTGAAATTGATTTATCGGCGTATATAAACTAATAAACGGTAAAAATTATTCCTTTAGTATAGAAGGCAGTATATAATCTAATATAATTTTATCAGCTTGAGGATGTCCATATGGTTTGTTATACGCTTTTTAGGTAATAATAACTACCAACGGCAGATCATTAAAAATTATAAATTCATTTCCTCCATTAATATATTTAGAAAAAAAACCTGCTCACAATGAACAGGTTTCTAATATTAGAATTTTTATATTCCAAAAAATAAAAGATTGGAATTTGGAATTTAGAGATTGGAATTTTATTCTTCGGTATCTTTTGTTTCTTCCAAATCCTGAGATTTTCGTCCCACTTTTATTTTTGGATTATCTTGCGTTCCGGTAACGGTTAACGGAATTCCAAAAATTCCTAATGGAGGAAGTCCTAAACGCATTTTTAAGTTCAATTTTCCATCTAAACTTGTTGTGCCTTCAATTCTTGGTCTAAAGCCGGCAAACTTAAATTTAAAACGTTCCACCGTCATGATGTTGTTTTTGATTGTTGTTTTAATGTCAACTTTAGAAAGATCTGGATTTTTCATTGCCTCAGAACTTGTTTCCTTGCTTACGGCATTAAACATTTTTAACCCTCTAACTTTTACGTCTTTTACAGAAAGTGTTCCGCCACCGGTTAATGATGGATAAACGGGTTCCATATTTCCGTTTAAGCGACCTTTTAATTGATAATCCAGAGAAACAATACCTTGTGCTTTTTCAGCGGCACTGGCCATTTTTCTGAAAACTTCTATTTCATTATAAGCTCGTTTAATATCAAAATCAGAAGCCTTAATATTGTAGTCGAAATTTGCTTTTTGAGTCGTCACCGCTTGATAATTGGCATTCATAACCACATTGCATCCTATTAAATTGAATCCTGTATTCTGCATGCTCAACTTGCCTTTGTTCATGTTTAGGTTTCCAGTAGCATTTTGAAGAATCAATTTATCGAAATATACTTTTTGTGCATTTGCTATCAATTGTAAATTCAAATTAGACGGAATGATGATAACTCCCGTTTGTTTTGCTTCTGTTGGAGCTGGAGTTTCTGTTTTTGTTTGTGTAACGGATGTGTTTGCCGGTGTGCTCGACATGAATTCATCTATGTTTATATATCTTGCCGTAACTTTAAAAGAGCCTCTTAAAACTCCTGTATTTGTTGTTGCATAGTTAAAAACATTTTGCAGGTAACCATTCATTCTGAAATCAGATTGACCGTAAGCAGCCAGAAAGTTATTGAACGACATTTTATCCTGATTGATTTTGAAAATCCCTTCTTTAATGATGAATTTCTTTGGAAGATATTCAGACGTAATACCAATATTTCTCAGTTCAAGAGTTCCTTTGTTGTGTAATTTGCTGTAGTTTCCTTTCTCTGCATCACTCTGTTTTCCTTTCAAAACCAAATCCGCTTTTACAAAACCATCTAAATCCAGTCCTTTTTGAGAGAAAACTTTGTAGATTTTGTTGACGTCTAATTCTCCTTTTGCTTTGATATCATAAGTTAAATCATCAAAGTTGCTTAAATCAGCTTCTACGAAAACCGGTTTTCCTTCAAATGTAAATTGAGTTGGCTTTAAGCTTACTTTCAAATCATCAAAAGTTCCTTTGTTGTTTTCAATTTTAGATTTAATGGTAATATTTGTAATTGGATTTGGATAATAAGGTGTTTTTAAATAACCATTTTCTAAATCAATACTTCCTTTTGTAACTGGAAAAAGTCTGTTTTTAGCGTCAAATTTCCCGTTTGTTTTTATATCTCCAACTAAATTTCCTTTTAACTCTATATCTGGAATTCCAAGTGCTTTCATTAATTTTTCAAGATCAATTTGAGCCTTAAACACTCCATTAATATCTGGTGTGTTTACGCCTTGTATGTGAAATTTAGATTTTAAATAATCTTTATTTATGTTTAAAGACAAATTTTTCGCGTCAACGATTACAAGATCAGGATTTAAAGAAGGAACTTTTGTTTTTAAATCCAGATATAAGTTTGAAACGGGAAAAGCACTTTTATTATAATTCACAAACCCACTATCAATTTTGACGTCTAAATTCAGATCTGGTGCTATTTTTTGCGAAGCAATATAGTTCCCTTTTAAAGTCAAAAGTAAGTTGGTGTTTCCTTTTAATTCAGTTTTAGAGAGCCAGGTTACATATTTTGGAGGGAAAGCTGTAAATACATCATTCAAGTGGCTGTTAGTTGATTTTATGACAAAATCCATATTGTACCCATCTTTCAGAAAGTCAAATTTCCCTTTAAAATCAACTAAAAGCTGATTAATTTTAAGGTTGTTTTGTTGGAAGAAGAAGGATAACGAATTTACATTTACTTTAGTGATCAAATCGGCATCTACTTTTTTGTTCATTAAATAAGGTTCGCCTTCGTAAATAATATTTAATTTTTCAATTTTAGCGACAGAGTATAAATCGAAAACGGCCTTATCTAAATTTCCTTTTCCTTTATAATTAAATCCTAATGCATCAAAATGAACTTTGGTTGATTGATCATCGTAAATTATTTTACTGTTTAGAATCTCAATTCGTTCCAGTTTCAAGGCTGTTTCCGTGCTGTCTTTTGGGTTTGAAGCTTGGGATGAAGATTTGTAAATGTTGTAATTTGCTTCTCCGTTTGCATTGACTTTTACATTAATAAAAGAATCAGATAAGTATATTTGGTCAATTTTTACTGTTTTACTAAAAACTAAACTGGCAACATTTATTCCAAAAGAAATCTCTTTTGCAGTAATGAATTTCTCATTTTTGTAGGGAGCTGATCCGTTAAGATTCAGATCGCTTAAAGTTAAAGTTAATGAAGGAAAATGATGAAAAAAGGAAACGGAAACATCTGAATAATTCAGTTCAGCGCTTAGTTTTTCGTTTGCAGTTTTTTTAATCTGTTCTTTAATGGTGTCCGCAAAAATTATGGGTAGCAAGAAAAGTAATCCTAAGATAACGACGAAAGTTATTCCAAAATATTTAGCTATTTTTAATAAAACGGATTTCTTTTTACTTGCTGTCATAACAAATGGAGGTATTTAAATAATAAGATAAGATTCGAATAAATAATAATTATCCGTGAACTGTTTCGTTTTTTCCGTAATTCGAAATGATCGAGCCTTCATATTCTATCCACTCTTTCCAACGCTTATCAACATCAACATTATCAGCATACTTTCTTGCAAAACCTAAAAATGTAGTATAATGTCCAGCTTCAGAAATCATTAAATCACGATAGAATTTGGCTAATTCTTCATCTTTTATATTTTCAGAAAGTACTTTAAAACGCTCACAGCTTCGAGCCTCAATCATTGCCGAAAACAATAAACGATCGCAAAGTGCGTCTTTTCGGCTTCCATCTTTCTTCATGAATTTAAAAAGCTCATTTACATAATGATCTTTTCTTTCGCGCCCCAGCGTAAGTCCTCTTTTCTTAATAATGTCGTGAACCATCTGCAAATGCTCTAATTCTTCTCTTGCAATTACAAGCATTTCTGTTACTAATTCCTCTAATTCAGAATTATAAGTAACTAAACTTATTGCGTTTGAAGCTGCTTTCTGCTCGCACCAGGCATGATCCGTCAAAATTTCTTCGATATTCGATTCGACTATATTTACCCAACGAGGGTCTGTAGCTAATTTTAATCCTAACATAATTTTATAGAAAAAAGTATTCTGCAAAATTAGTGTTTTTTTATGACCGAAAGTCAGCAAATATGGTGCAAATCCGCGTAAAATAGTATTATTTTGTAACTTGAAACAAATAAAATGAATCAGATAAAAAAACTTTTAATTATAGGTTTTGTGTGGCCCGAACCAAATTCGTCTGCGGCTGGTGGAAGAATGATGCAATTGATTTCTATTTTTAAGCAAAATGGATTTGAAATTACATTTGCAAGTCCGGCGTTAGATAGTGATTTTATGGTTGATTTATCTGAGTTTGGAGTAGAGAAAAAATCAATTGAATTAAATAATTCCAGTTTTGATGATTTTGTAATCGAATTAAATCCGGATGTTGTTTTGTTTGATCGTTTTATGATTGAAGAGCAATTTGGCTGGCGTGTGGCTGAAAATTGTCCAAAAGCGATTCGATTATTAGATACTGAAGATTTACATTGTTTAAGAACTGCAAGACAAAAAGCTTTCAAAGAAAACAGAACTTTTACGTTAAATGATTTATTGTCAGAAGAAGTAGCAAAACGTGAAATTGCCAGTATTTTAAGATGCGATCTCTCTTTTATTATTTCCGAATTTGAAATGAAAGTTTTGAAAGAGGTTTTTAAAATTGATTCGGATTTATTGTATTATTTGCCGTTTCTGGTCTATGAAATGTCCGATCTGGATCTTTTAAAATTACCTTTATTTGAAGAACGCAAGAATTTTGTTTTCATCGGAAATTTTCTTCACGAACCTAATTGGAATACGGTTCAGCACTTAAAAGAATCGATTTGGCCTTTGATCAAAAAACAATTTTCAGAAGCTGTTTTAGAGGTCTATGGCGCTTATCCTTCGCAAAAAGTGTTGCAATTGCATCAGCCTAAAAATGGTTTTTTTATTATGGGAAGAGCAGCAGATGCAAATGAAGTGGTGAAAAATGCCAGAATAGTTTTGGCACCGATTCGTTTTGGAGCGGGCTTAAAAGGAAAATTATTAGAAGCTATGCAATGCGGAACTCCAAGTATAACTACAACAATTGGTTCTGAGGCAATGTATGCGAATTTACCCTGGAATGGTTTTATTTCAGATGATATTGAAACATTTGCGAAAAAAGCGGTTGAATTATATCATGATGAAAATTTGTGGAAACAAGCTCAAAAAAATGGAGTTGCAATCGTGAATGAATGTTATCAGTTAAGCAAATATTCAACTGCTTTAATAACAAAAATTAATTCACTGTTGAATGATTCTGAAAGTCACCGTCTGCAAAATTTTATGGGAAGTTTATTGCAGCATCATACCTTAAAAAGTACTAAATACATGGCAAAATGGATAGAAGCTAAGAACAAAAATTAGTCTGCCATTTTTCCAAATCCCACCGTTTCTCTGTATAATTGTGGTGATACATCAGCATTGGTTTTAAAAAATCGGCTGAAATAATGTTCGTCATCGTAACCTAATTCGTAAGCGATTTCTTTTACCGTTTTGTTGGTCATGTACAATTCTCTTTTGGCTTCAATAATAATTCTCTCGGCAATCAAATCGGTTAGTGTTTTGTTGAAATAGTTTTTCGATATTTTAGCTAAGGCTTTCGCCGAAATATTCAGCATGTCAGCATAATTACCAGCAGAATGTTTGGTTTTGAAGTTGTCTTCAATGGCGTCTTTTAAGTTTTGAAGAATAAAAGGTTCTTTAGAATTTGGAACCGATTTCATTTCTTCTAACTGCTGATTTTTTAATCGGGAAGCTGTAATCAAAAAGATTTTCAAATAAGAAACCAAAGATTCATATTGCGCCAAATCAGTATTTTGAATTTCCGTTTTCATCTGATCTAAAACCATTTTAAAAGTAGAAGAAGCTTCGTCTGTAATTTTAACAAATGGCGGCTGATACACATTATTAAATAAAACGCCACTGCAGGAAACCTCTTTTTGATGCATGTGAATGCAATAAAAATCGGGATGAAAGTGAATTGCAATTCCTTCAATTGGTTCGCTTACACAAAGCATAAAAGGTTGGTAAGGCGAGAAGGCGAGGAGGGAGTTTTCCTCAAAATGATGTTCGGCAAAATCGGCTTTTACCTTTCCTTTTCCTTTGGTAACCCAAATTAAAGAGAAAAAATTATTGCGTTGCAAATGATCGAAATGGCTGTTGTCTCCAAAAGGAAGCAATTTGAAAGCCAGATTTCCGGTTCGCGGGTTTATTAATGTAAAAACATTCTGATTGTTCATAATCAATGACATTTTTAAAATATAAAGATAGTCATGAAAGAATTCACGACTATCTTTATAGCTTGTTTTTTGTTGAATTAGTTTTGTAATTCTAAACTTGGAACTGTTGGGAAATCAATTTCTGTATTGGCTGTATTGTTGAAATAGTTGGTTAAAACATTCAAAGCAACGTGAGCAACGGTTTCTGCAAGTTCAGCGTCTGAGACTCCTGCAATTTTCAATGTATCTACATCTTCATTATTTACTAATCCGCCTTTACTTATTAATGTTTTGGCAAATTGAAGAATCGCTTCTGTTTTTGCATCGGCAGAACTTCCTGTTCTTGCATCTTGTAAAACTTGTGCGTCAGTTTTTAATAGTTTTCCTCCAATGAAAGTGTGAGCGGCAACACAGTAATCACATGAGTTGCTTTCTGAAACTGCCAATGCGATTAATTCTCCTGTTCTCGCACTCAATTTTCCGTGGCTCAAAGCACCGCTTAGATTTAAATATCCTTCAAGTACTGCTGGAGAATTTCCCATTGTTCTCATCATGTTCGGAACAACTCCTAGTTTAGCTTGTACAGCGTTGAATAAATCTTTTGTTTTTCCTGTTACTTCTTCTGGGTTTAATGCTGTTAATCGTGTCATTTTATTTAATTTTTTATGTTGTTATTTATTTGTTGTCTTTTGACATTACAAAGGTGCGACGATTACAGATTTTAGAACATGGAGAATTAACGCTATGTGATGGACAATTTTCCCTTGTTGTTTTTTTAGGAGCTAATCCCGCTATCCGTTCCAATCTTTTGCGGCGAACCCCGCCACAAAAGGATTTCCACTTCTATCGGGGCTAGGGCAATCATTTTCATAACAATGTTTTCGTTTAGTTTGTTATTTCGGCACAAGGAGAAATCGCATCCAGTATTCGATAAAGATTGACGATTTTAGCCACGGAGTTTCTAATGTGATTTCTCCTTCGTCGAAAAGGGCAAATGGGAACAAAAAAATCCCCGAATTATCTAGATAATTCGGGGATTTAAATTGCAAACTGTAAACCGTGACTGAAAAACTATTTCAATAAACCTTCAACAGCCTGAACAGTTGTTGCATGATATCCAGATTTTGCTTTTTCAAAAATCTGTTTGGCCCAGGTTTTTCCTTCTGGAGTTTTTACTAATTCTTTATAAAGTGACATTAAAGAACCTGTTCGGCTCGTTGCAATCATAAATTGTTCGATTGCTGGATAAGCTGTTTTATATTGGTGACGAATCGCCTGAATGAACCATTGACGTTTGATAACGAAGTTTCCGTTTTTAGTAAAACTGAATTCATTATCAATTGCAGTCATTTCCTCAACAGAAATATCAGCAGGTAAATAATCTATAAAATGCTGTTTTTCTGTAGTTGATTTTATCTTCTCACTTAATCCTTTAACACCGGTCGTTCTCCAGTTTTTCTGAATATTATCAATTGCAGTAAAATCTTCCGAAGAAACGGCAGTAATATTTGATGGAACTCCTGGTTTGTAAATCCAATCGTCTAATTTGATTTTATCAGCTAAAGCTTTGTCATCTTTAATCAGATTTTCTTTTAAGTATTTTACAAAGTCTTCTGTTGTAATAGATTGAAAAGCATGCGCATCAAAATAGTTTTTAATAAACGGATCGAACTTTTCGCGACCAACAGCCGCTTCGATTACTTTTAAGAAGTTATATCCTTTTACATACGGAATTTGACTAATTCCATCATCTGGATTTCTGTTAGTAAGGCTTACTTTCAATCTTGTATCAGGATTTGTTGCGCCATATTCTGCTATATTATCGTCCAAATCTTTACGGGTTAAAACATTTTGCATTTCAGCTTCTTTTTTGCCGAAAATTTCTTCTCCAATTCGGTGTTCAACATAAGTGGTGAAGCCTTCATTTAACCAAATATCATCCCAGGTTGCATTGGTAACTAAGTTTCCGCTCCAGCTGTGGCCTAATTCGTGAGCTAACAAACTTGTTAAGGAACGATCGCCTGCAATTACGCCCGGAGTTAAGAAAGTCAGGTTTGGATTTTCCATTCCGCCGTAAGGGAAACTCGGAGGTAAAACCAAAACATCATAACGTCCCCAACGGTATGGGCCGTATAATTTTTCGGCTGCACCAACCATTTTTCCTAATTCAGCAAACTCCCAGGCTGCTTTTTTTAGTAAAGAAGGTTCTGCATAAACGCCTGTTCTATTATCTATTGCTTGAAATTCAATATCTCCAACGGCAATAGCCATCAAATAAGACGGAATTGCTTTGTCTTGTTTAAAAGTATAAATTCCGGTATCGTTCTTTTTCTGAGGATTTACTGAAGCACTCATAACAGCCATTAAATCTTTAGGAACCATAACTTTTGCATTATAAGTAAAACGAATTCCCGGCGAATCCTGACACGGAATCCAGGTGCGTGACCAAATACTTTCTCCCTGAGAGAAAACGAAAGGACTCTTTTTATCCGCAGTTTGTTGTGGATTTAACCATTGTAAGGCTACAGCATCTTTTGTTGTGCTGTAGTAAATGTTTACTTTGGTAGTGTTTGGTTCAATAGTAATATGAAGCGGTTTTCCGTGAAATTCAACTGCCGTACCCAATTCAAATTTGGTTTCCTTTTCGTCATCTCCTAAAGTTACTTTGGTAATGTTTAATGTATTCTCATCGAAGATAATTTCATTTCCTTTACTTACATTGTCAATTGTCCACGAAGCTTTTCCTGAAATAGTTTGCGTATCAAAATCAACTTTGATGTCGAGATCTAAATGTTTTACTACAGCAAGTTCTGGTTTAGCGAAAGTGTGTTCGTCTGCAACAACTGCTGGTTTTTCGGTTTGATCTTTTTTCTGGCAGGCAATTGCTGTCAGGAATAAAGTTACAAGGATTAGTTTTTTCATTTTATGAAGTATTGAATTTTGAGGATGAAATTAAATAAAAAATCCCGTTTTGAATAAACAAAACGGGATTTAATTATCAATTACCTTCGACTTCGCTCAGGTTGACAAAGATTTATGCCAACATTGTAACCGGGCTTTCGATGTATTGTTTTAATGTTTGTAAGAACTGAGCACCAGTTGCACCATCAATTGTTCTGTGGTCACACGCTAATGATAACATCATTGTGTTTCCAACTACAATCTGACCGTTTTTAACTACTGGTTTCTCAACAATTGCACCTACAGAAAGGATAGCAGAGTTTGGTTGGTTGATAATTGAATTGAATTCAGTGATACCAAACATTCCAAGGTTAGATACTGTAAAAGTACTTCCTTCCATTTCTTGTGGTCCTAATTTTTTGTTTTTAGCTCTTCCTGCAAGATCTCTTACTGAAGCACCAATTTGAGATAAACTCATAGCATCTGTAAATTTCAATACAGGAACTACTAATCCGTCTTCAACTGCAACGGCAACACCAATATTAACATGGTGGTTGATGATGATAGCATCTTCTTTCCATTGAGAGTTAATTTTTGGATGTTTTTTCAAGGCTAAAGCACAAGCTTTAATTACCATATCGTTGAAAGATACTTTTGTATCAGGAACAGTATTGATTGTCGCTCTTGCTGCCATTGCGTCGTCCATGCTTACTTCGATCACTAAGTTATAGTGAGGCGCAGTAAATAATGATTCAGCAAGACGTTTTGCGATAATTTTACGCATTTGAGAGTTTTTGATCTCTTCTGTGAAAACTTCTCCAGCAGGAACAAATACTTTTGGTGCAGCAGGAGCAGCGGCTTCTTGTGGTTTAGCAGCAGAAGTTGCGGCAGGCTGAGCTTGCGCAGATGGAGTAAAGTTTTCGATATCGCTTTTTACGATACGTCCGTTTTCTCCAGAACCTTTAACCTGAGTTAATTGGATTCCTTTATCAGAAGCGATTTTTTTAGCTAAAGGTGAAGCTAAAATTCTTCCTCCATTTGATGAAGTTTCAGCAACAGCTTCAGTAGCTTTTTCAGCAGCAGGAGCAGCTTTTTCTTCAGTTGCAGGAGCGCTTGCAGGTGCAGCACCTCCGGCAGTATAATTTTCGGCAATCCCGGAAATGTCAGTTCCAGCAGGCCCAATGATAGCTAATAAGCTGTCAACAGGAGCTGTATTTCCTTCCTGAATTCCGATGTATAATAATGTTCCGGCATTGAAAGACTCAAACTCCATAGTGGCTTTGTCAGTTTCAATTTCGGCTAAGATATCTCCTTCGGCAACAGCATCACCTACTTTTTTCAACCAGGTTGCTACAGTTCCTTCAGTCATTGTATCACTCAAACGAGGCATAGTTACAACTATGACACCTTTTGGTAATTCAGTTGCAGCTTTTGCAGGAGCAGCAGTTTCAGTTTTTGCTTCAGCAGGAGCTTCTTTAGTTTCAGCTTTTGGTGCTTCAGCGGCAGGAGCGTCACCACCAGACAATAAAGCTGAAATGTCTTCTCCTTCGTTTCCGATAATTGCTAATAATGAATCAACTGGAGCAGTTTCTCCGGCTTGAATTCCAATATGTAAAAGAGTTCCTTCGTTAAAAGATTCGAACTCCATTGTTGCTTTGTCTGTTTCAATTTCAGCAAGGATATCTCCTTCGCTAATTTTGTCGCCTACTTTTTTTAACCAAGTCGCTACCGTTCCTTCCGTCATAGTATCGCTCAAACGAGGCATTGTTACTTTTATCGCCATAATATATTATAGTTTATGAGGTGTGAATGGATAGTCTTCTTGTGCGTATACTACATCGTATAATTGTTGTAAATCAGGGTATGGAGATTCTTCAGCGAATTTCACACACTCTTCAACCAAGTCTTTAACTCTTTGGTCAATTACTTCAATTTCTTCTTCTGTAGCATATTTTTGATCCATAATTACATCTAAAACCTGAGTAATTGGGTCAATTTTTTTGTACTCTTCAACCTCTTCTTTAGAACGGTATAATTGTGCATCAGACATAGAGTGTCCTCTGTAACGGTACGTTTTCATTTCAAGGAAAGTTGGTCCGTCTCCACGACGAGCTCTTTCAATTGCTTCTGTCATTGCTTCAGCAACTTTTACAGGATTCATTCCGTCAACTGGTCCGCAAGGCATTTCGTATCCTAAACCAAGTTTCCAGATATCAGTATGGTTTGCAGTTCTTTCAACAGAAGTTCCCATTGCATAACCGTTGTTTTCAACGATAAATACAACTGGAAGTTTCCATAGCATAGCCATGTTGAAAGCTTCATGTAATGAACCTTGTCTTGCAGCTCCATCACCAAAGTAAGTCATGGTAACACCGCCAGTTTCAAAATACTTATCAGCAAAAGCTAAACCAGCTCCTACCGGAATTTGTCCACCTACGATTCCGTGACCTCCGTAAAAACGGTGTTCTTTAGAGAAAATGTGCATAGAACCTCCCATACCTTTAGAAGTTCCTGTTGCTTTTCCTAAAAGTTCAGCCATTACACGTCTAGGATCAACTCCCATACCAATTGGCTGTACGTGATTTCTGTAAGCAGTAATCATTTTGTCTTTGGTCAAATCCATAGCGTGCAAAGCGCCCGCTAATACAGCTTCCTGACCATTATATAAGTGTAGAAAACCTCTAACTTTTTGTTGAATGTATAGTGCTGCAAGTTTGTCTTCAAACTTTCTCCAAAGCAGCATGTCTTCGTACCACTTTAAATATACTTCTTTTGTAACTTCTTTCATCTGAATTCTTTCTTTTGCTAAAGTTGTTTGTGTTATCAATTGTTGCCTATAACGCAAAATAGTTTCCTCCCACAAATTTGCGCCCGAAAGGTCGGGATGCAAAAATAAGACATTAGATTTAAGAACTAAAATTTAAACGCTACTTTTTGGCTTTTTTTTACAAGAACTTTTTATCAAACATAAATGGAAGCAAATTTTTTAGGGATGCTGATTTGTAAACTTCACCTATTTCGCCCATAAAATAGATTTCTATAGGGGTTTCTTGTTTGATTTCATATTCTGCAATTGACTGACGGCAAGAACCACAAGGTGGAATCGGAGCTTTTGTCTGATTGTTATCTGAAGCGGCTGTAATTGCCATTTTTAAGATTTTAGCTTCGGGATAAACACTTCCTGCGTGAAAGATGGCTACGCGTTCTGCGCATAATCCTGAAGGATACGCTGCGTTTTCCTGATTTGATCCTAAAATTATTTTTCCATTATCTAAAAGTAATGCAGCGCCAACTCTAAATTGAGAATAGGGAGCATAGGCTTTTTTACGAATTTCAACAGCCTGATTCATTAAATCCTGAATTTCTGTAGAAAGTTCTTTTAGGTTATCATATACTTCAAATGATGATGTAACACTTATTTCTTTCATTGTTTTTATGGGAAAAAAAATCCAAATTCCTAAAAAATAGAAATTTGGATTGTTATTGTTTTTTTATTTTATCTCTTTAATAAGTTTCGTATTTGTCGCCAAAGTTAAACGTTAAAGAAAAACGAAGTGTGTTTTCTAACGGATTTTTAACTTTTGATGTTGAGAATAAATAAGAAACATCGATTTTTACAATATTGTATTTGAAGCCAGCTCCTAGTGAAAAGAATTGTCTCGCTCCCTTTTCAGGGCTCTCATGAAAATAACCGGCACGAACTGCAAAAGCATCCTGATACATGTATTCTCCGGAAACGCTATAGGTAACTTCTTTTAATTCTTCACTAAAACCGTCTGGTGCATCAGTAAAAGATTTAAAAATACCTTCAACCCATCCTATGTCATTATAATTATTGTAATTAATAGTATTCGCTTGTTCTTGCGAAATGTCACCTGGATCAGTAAAATCACCATCTCCATTAGCATCTACTGGAGTTCCAGGCCCCGGAGGAGTAGGAACTAATAATTTGGTAAATTCGACACTAAGGTTTACTTTGTTATAATCGTCTAAAATAAAATCAAAACCTCCGCCAAGTCTTAAATTAGCTGGTAAAAAGTTAGCACTTATGTCATCATTGTCATAGCTGATTTTTGGTCCCAGATTTTGCATATTAAAACCTGCTCTCCATCTTCCGTTAAAATCAGTGTAGGCAATTTCTTCTGATTGATAAAATCCGGCAACATCTACTGCGAAAGATCCTGCGGCAGAAGCATCAACATCTTCTGAAGCAATTTTTAAATTGGAGCGAATATATCTCCCTGCAACAGCCATGGAGAATTTTTCACTTAATTTCAAAGAATAGGAACCGTCTAAAGCAAATTCATTCGGTGATACTATACGTGCGGCCTCATTTGGATCTCCAGTTGTTCTTAATTCAATATCTCCAAATCCAAAATAACGAAAGCTTCCTGCAAAGGCACTTTTGTCGTTGATTTTGTTGTAGTACGTTAACTGACCAAGTGAAATATCGTTGGCCAAATCGGTTAAATAAGGAGTATAACTGATCGATAGACCTTGCTTGTCTTCTGAAAAAGCATATTTTGCGGGATTCCATTGCTGAGAAAAGGCGTCAGCAGAAGTTGCTACACCCTGATCTGCCAAACCTGCTGCTCTGGCGTCAGCGGCTACTAGCAAAAAAGGAACTCCGGTGGTAATTGCTCGTTCTTGTGCTTTTGCGTATGAAATAATTAAAAAGCAAATTAGTAAAAGTGATATTTTTTTCATTTATGGGAATAATGGTATTTATTGTACAAATATATATATTATTATAAGATGACAAGCTTTTCGTATTTTTCTGCCTTTTTATTTGTTAAATTAGATTTAACTGTAAGCTTGTAAATGTAAACTCCCTTTCCGATTCGGTCTCCAAAATCGTCTTTTCCGTCCCATGTTATCTCTCTAGATAAAAAACCCTCAGTAGTAATGATTTGATTTTTTGTCCATACTACTTTTCCAGTTATGGTCATTACCTGGACCTGAACATCTAAAGGTTCGTAAGGTCTGTTGTGTGAAAACCAGAACTGAGTGTAGGTTGAAAACGGATTTGGGTAATTAAGAACATGCGTTAATGTCAATGATTCATCTCCCACTACGACAAATTGTATTTCACTTGTTACCGGATTGTTGTAAACATCCCAGGCTGTAAAACTTATCGTATGCATTCCCGGTGCTAAATCTCGTAATGGAAAACGTAGATTTCCGTTGGTGTAATCGTCTAATTTTGTTTGATAATAATCATTCAAAATATACGGATTGCTTACATCTCCATCTAAAATTGCAACAATATCATGACCAATTCCACTGGCAGTATTTATTCCATTTTCATCTTCTAATAGCGCCAAAAGAAATGGGGAGCTATTTGTAATACCACCCGAAACAAAAGTTTCGTCGTTCATATATAACTTCACTTTTGGACTAATATTGTCCTGAGGTGCATTTTCATTTATTCCTCCTATTTTAATTACGCTGCTATAGCCCGATTGGTTTTCTAAAAGCTGATTTTTTTTCGAATAAAAGCTGATTTTTCCATAGTCGACAGCGATCCTAATATCCCTTGGAACAACAAAACTAAATTCAAACTGACCGTTGCTTACAGTTGCGTTTCCTCTAAAAATAGTCTCACCAAGAGTTTTAAATGACATTGCAGGACTATATCCATCGTTATTTAAGGTTGAAGTTGTGATTAATTTATCGAAAATCGCAGTGGCTAATTCACCATTATAATTGCTTAATAAAGTGTTGTTTTCATCGGTGATTTCGCCTGATATTTTAATTTTTGACAACGATTTGAGGTCTGGAATTGGTTGTGAGATCACAACATCATTTACTTTTGTTAAATTTATTCTCGGTTTCGGAATTGCTAACATCAAAGCAGGATCTCCAATATAAAAAATCACATTACTAGAATAACTTGGGTTTTCGTTTTTTGAAATTCGCAGTGCTTCAGCAATTGTCGTGTATTGGTTTGAGCCGTAGGAAAGCAGGTTTTTACTTAAATTATCATTGAAGTTTTCGGCATTAAACTGACCGATTGCACGAATGGTAGTTAGCATAGAAATTGCACCTCCTTTTGGATTCCAAAAAGTATATTCGCCGGCCGTTGGTCTTGTTGGATCATCAAATCTGGAAAATTCACATGTAATAGTTATAAATAAGGGATATTTATATTGATTATTTAAGTTTTGACCATCTGATTTTTCCCAAATTCTTTCACTCGCCAAACCATCTTCACCGCCATGCCCTAAATAATTAAATACTAAAGCTCCTTTTTCAAAAGCATCAAAAAAATCACTTCTTGCTTTCGGGTATCTTGATCCTCCTGCGGAAGCTTCTTGTGTATAGGAGTCCAGAATAATTTTATCTATATTAAAAAATGGTTTTTCCGTTGCGATATTGTCGGCTAAACTGTTTTGACGGGACTGTAAAGAAGCATCTGAGCTCTGGTCTGAGTCATCACTTACCAAAACAAAATTATTTCTCCAGTTTCCATACGATTTTGTATCATGGTACTCCAACACTTTATTGACCATTTCTCCAGCCTGAGCATTGTCTGAAACAAGCATTCTTCCAACGGCTATGTCAATGCCACCAAAAAACGAGATTACGTTTCCTTCGTCCGGATCCATAAGTCCGTAAAAATCATCAGAGGCAAACGAAGATTCTCCAATTGTGTTACTATTTAAGGAGTGATATATAGGTACAACATTGGTGTTGTTCGAAATTCGGTCTTTATAATCATAGGAGGCGTCGCCAAAAAGATTTACGTATTTTATTCTTTTTTCTGGAGCAGATGCATTTTCGTAAATGTATTTAATGCAATTTCGAATGGCAGCAATATCCTGCTTTCCAGAAGAAAACTCCTGATAGATATTTTCTAGTACTATTACTTTTGTGTTCAAATTAGAATAGGAGCGATGAAAATTAGCTAGTTTTTCGGCTTGGGAAACTAATGATTTGGGCGTAATGATAATATAGTCTATATCCTGAAAGCTATTTTGTGTGTTTTTAAATAGGGTTCCTTTTAAATTTTGATTGGCAATTTTTGATTGGCTTTCTTTTAAAGGAGTAAAATAATCGGCCGGATCAAGGGCGATATATTTTCGTATTTCTCCTAAAGAAGCTTTGAAACTAAAAGTAGTCTGATTGGCGTTTTCTATTTTTGATACATTATATAGGTCTGTAACGTCCCAGATTTGAGAAATTCCTATAGCGTTTCCAATAGTATAATTTACGATTCCAGCTGTAGAGCCAGCTAAATCGTATTGAAACTTAAATTGTTTTCCGGTTCCCAGAAGTTTTCTTTTCGCAATTATATTAATATAATCCAGGTATCCTTTCGATCCCGGAACACCGTTGTTATTGTAAGTAAGTTTTATTTTTACGCTTTCGGCTCCGGTAAACGAAGTGTTTGCAGGCAGTTTTCCGGTATAAAATTTGGTTTCTGAACTTTGTACCAAGGCATTGAAGTTAATGGTGCCGATATTTTGTCCGTTAGCTGTAATTGCAAATGAAGTAGGGGTGTAAGCGGCTGAAGCGGTGTTGACTTCAATTTTTAATGGCACTGAGGTTTCGAGGTTTGGAAATGCGAATGTAAATTCCTGTTCCTGATTAATATCAAATGATTCTCCGAACCACTGACGTCCTAAGTGTGCAATGTTTGTTTGGTCAACTTCGTGAAATTGATAGTCATCAAACGTGTTTAGTTCAAGTGTTGTATTTGCAGAAGGTTGATTCAGGTTAGGAATTCTTTTACCATCGCCACCACTTACGGTTATATAATAATAAGATTTGGTGTCAAATAAATTGAGGTTTGTCTGGTTTTCGGAGCTCCAGTTGTCAGTTCCTTCGGCATAAAAAAGTATATAATCCTCATTGTTGAAAATGCCATCGGATTCGCCAACAATTTGAATAGCATTCTCGGTTAAATCATCTGGGTAATAAGTATTGTTCGTTAAAGGAAGCATTCTGCCTCCATTTCCATAGATTTTAATTCTTTTTGGGTCGGTTTTAGAAGCGTCAAATCCCAAACTTTGTAAAAAAGCTTTTGAAATTTTATAAACACCTGATTTTTCGACATAAAAACGATACCAGTCTCCACTTGCTAATATAGAATTTTGAATGGCATTTGATTTTTGTGTGATAGAAGTAGTACTGTTTTTGGATGTGCTATTGTTTAAATTATATGAGAATGACCGAATACGTCTAATACTATTTCCTTCTTTGATAAGAGGAGAAAGAGAAAGAAAAAGTTGTCTTTTGTCTCTTGATGAAGCGATTTTTAACGTTTCATTTGGTTTTGTCGGGATATTTTCAAGAGATAAATCACCTAAGTCAGATAATAAGACCGATTCATAAATAATGTTGGAAATTTGAACAGATGAAGAGTTGGAATAATCCGTTTGGTTCAAATTGAGTAGTAAGGCGATGCTTTTTTTTGAATTATCATACCTGAAACTGTTGCCTGAAAAATAGGGTATGGTTATTTTTAAATCTCCAAAACTCATTTCTTTTTTAGTTTTCCAATCTATTGTGAAGTCCCCATTTATTTGGGAAAATACCAAAATTGGAAAAAGAAAAAGAGATAAGATTAGGCGCTGTTTCATAAGTTGAAAACTAGATATTATTTTTAAATTATTTTACTAAGTAAAAATATAGTATTTCATGTTACAGTAAATAATAAAAAGTATATTTTTGCGTTCGTAACTATAGGTTATTTTCTGGTAAAAAAAACAGTGAAATAAAATTATTAGAACAGATGTTGCTAATTAAATGTTAATTATTATATTGCAGCACCTAAATTTATCACCTAAGAATGAGTATGAAAGTAAACAAAATTGTAGCCTTGCAATTAATGATGTCAATGGTATTGATGTTGGGCACGGCTAGTTGTAGCAAAAAATCGAGTTCCAGTCACGCTTCTCGAGCAACAGGTTGGGACGTAGATAGTCAGAATGGAACTTCTGCCAGAAATGCAGGGAAAAAACAACAGGCTGGTCCTGGTTTAGTTTTTGTTGAAGGAGGTACATTTACTATGGGTAAAGTACAGGATGATGTTATGCACGATTGGAATAACACGCCGACTCAACAACACGTTCAATCATTCTACATGGATGAAACTGAAGTTACGAACGGTATGTACTTAGAATACCTGGAGTGGTTGAAGAAAGTTTTTCCTCCAACAGAAGAAAATTACAAGAATATTTACGAGGGAGCATCGCCAGATACTTTAGTATGGAGAAATCGTCTTGGATATAATGAAACGATGACTAATAACTACTTAAGACACCCTTCATATGCAAACTATCCTGTAGTTGGTGTAAACTGGATTCAGGCAGTTGAATTTAGTAAATGGAGAACAGACCGTGTAAACGAAGCTGTTCTTGAAAAAGACGGGTATCTTAAAAAAGGTGCTAAAACGCAAGACGTTAGTGCTGAAAGTTTATTCAATACAGAAGCTTATCTTGCTTCTCCATCAACAACTTATGGTGGAAATGAAGAATTGGTTTTAAAGAAAAATCCTAGCGGTAAAAGACCTAAAGCTGGAAAAGATGGTGTAGTTCCGGAAGAGAAAAATGTGTATGCACAACGTTCTTCAGGTGTTATTTTACCTGAGTACAGACTTCCTACTGAAGCAGAATGGGAGTATGCAGCTGCGGCAGATGTAGGACAAAGAGAATATAATATCTACAAAGGACAAAAGAAATATCCTTGGTCTGGAGATTATACACGTTCATCAAAACGTAAAAACAAAGGAGATCAATTGGCTAACTTTAAACAAGGAAACGGTGATTACGGTGGAATTGCAGGTTGGTCTGATGATGGAGCTGATATTACAAACTCTGTAAAAAGTTATGCGCCAAATGATTTCGGATTATACGATATGGCTGGTAACGTTGCAGAATGGGTAGCCGATGTTTACAGACCTATTATTGATAATGAAGCAAATGATTTTAACTACTATAGAGGAAATCAATATGCTAAAAACAAAATTGGTAAAGACGGTAAAATTGAAATCGTTTCAACAGCTAACATTAAATATGATACTTTAAGTAACGGTAAAGTTGTAGCAAGAAATCTTCCAGGAGAAATTGCTCAGGTTCCGGTTGATGAACAAGAAACATATTTGAGAACAAATTTCAGCACAAGCGACAATGTTAATTATAGAGATGGTGATAAACAATCTTCTAGATATTTTGACTTTGGAGATTCTGAGTCAGGGCCAAAAGCAGATCAAACAATGTATAATTCTCCTAAACATAATATCACTACTGATAGTTTAGGTCAGATGACTAGAAAATATGATAACTCAAGTAAGCGTACTACTTTGATCGATGATAAAGTAAGAGTTTACAAAGGTGGTTCTTGGAGAGACAGAGCGTATTGGTTAGATCCGGCTCAAAGAAGATATTTCCCTCAGGATATGGCAACTGATTACATTGGATTCAGATGTGCAATGTCTAGAGTAGGTTCAAAAGCTGAAAAAAGAAAATCACCTAGAAACTAAGTTTTTTAGAATTCAATAACACAAATTCCAAATTCCAAAAGCTGAACATTTCAGTATGGAATTTGGAATTTTTTGTATTTATTTTTTTCTACTTTTACGATCTATTAAAAAATTTATAAATGAATATTCAGGAAATTCATAATCTGTTTTTAAAATGTAAATCTCTTTCAATTGACACAAGGAAAATTGAAAAAGATTCCATTTTTTTTGCTATTAAAGGCGAAAACTTTGATGCAAACACTTTTGCTAAACAAGCACTTGAGTTAGGAGCTTTATTTGTTATTATTGATAATGAATCTTATTTTATAGATGAAAGAACTATTCTTGTTCAGGATAGTTTAGAGACTTTACAGGAACTAGCAAAATTTCATCGTGCTTATTTAAAATTACCAATTATTGCCCTGACCGGCAGTAATGGAAAGACAACAACAAAAGAGCTTATTAATGTAGTTTTATCTAAAAAGTACAAAACGAAAGCGACAGTTGGAAATCTGAACAATCATATTGGAGTTCCATTGACGTTGTTAAGTTTTAATACAGAAACTGAAATTGGAATTGTTGAGATGGGAGCGAATCATAAAAAAGAAATTGAATTTTTATGTGAAATTGCTCAGCCTGATTATGGATACATCACCAATTTTGGGAAAGCGCATTTAGAGGGTTTTGGAGGTGTAGAAGGTGTAATAGAAGGGAAAAGCGAAATGTATCAATATTTAGCCAAGAATGATAAATTGGCTTTCGTTAATCTTGAGGATTCAATTCAGGTCGAAAAATCTACAGGTATCAAATCATTTACTTTTGGCTTAAAAAATGATAAAGCTGATGTGAAAATTGAAAATATTACTGCAAATCCTTTTGTGGTGGTAGATTATGAAAATTTTACTGTTGAATCGCATTTAATTGGCCTGTATAATTCAAATAATATAAATGCTGCAGTTTCCATTGGTCGTTATTTTAAAGTGGATAATGAAGCTGTAAAAGAGGCTATCGAAAACTATATTCCGGAAAATAACAGATCCCAATTATTAAAAAAGGGATCAAACCAAATCATTCTTGATGCCTACAATGCTAATCCGAGTAGTATGGCGGTTGCTATTGCCAATTTCCTTCAATTAGATGGTCATAATAAAGCGATGATTTTGGGAGATATGTTTGAATTAGGAAAAGAAAGTCGGCAAGAACATAAAATTATCGTTGAATCTTTATTAAATCAAAATAGATCAGTTTGCTATTTGATTGGAAAGGCGTTTTATGAAAATAAGATTGCAAGCGAAAATATTCATTTTTTTGAGACATTCGAGGATTTTGCAAACGATTTGAAAACAATACATTTTGTAGATAGTACCATTTTAATAAAAGGTTCCAGGGGAATGGCGCTCGAGCGTACTCTGGAATATATTTCATAATAAAAAGCCATTCGTAGGAACGAATGGCTTTTTGATTTTTATATACTCATTAGAAAACCTATTAGGTTTTCTTTTTTATTTAATCCTAATTTTTTTCTTAGGCGGTATCTTGCCAGCTCAACTCCGCCAGTCGAAATATTCATGATTTCTGCAATTTCTTTGGTTGACATGTTCATTAAAAGATAAGTTGACAAGTCAAGTTCTCGTGGTGAAATAGTTGGGTATTTTTCCTTTAAACGCTTCAAAAACTCAAAGTGAACGTTCTTGATGTGTTTCTCAAGATCTTTCCAGCTTTTGTCTGTATTTACCTCTTTTACAATGCTCTTATTTAGTTTGCTGACTTGGAATTTTGTTGAATCGTCGAGGGCCTCAACGTCAATTTCTTTTAGTTTGTGAATAATGCCGTTTAAGATTTTATTTTTCTTTACAACCTGCAAAGAGTTATTTACTAATTCTTTGTCTTTTGCCAGGATTTTGATCTGAAGTTTATCGTTTTTCAGTTTCTCAATTTCTTTTTCAAGATCATACTGTTCTTGCCTAATTTTTGATTCTTTTTCAAGATACAGTCTTCTTTGTTCTATCGTTTCATAATATTTATTTTTTCTGATCTTCATTTTGATTCGGTTCGAAATAACATAAATCCCAATGATGATTAAAACAAAGTAAATTATAAGTGCCAAAAAGTGTCTGTACCAAGGCGGAGAAACGGTAAATAAAAGTGTTGACGGTTCAGATTGAATTCCGTAGCTGTTTCTAACTTTTACGTTCATTTTGTAATCTCCTTCACGAAGATTTGTGTACTCTTTAATAGAGATAGTTGACCAGTTGCTCCATTTGTCATCAAAAGGCTCCAGTTGATAAGAGAATTCTACATTTTCAAGGTTTTCATAAGTAGGTGATGAAAATGTGAAACGCACGTGATTTGACGAATATGGAATTCGAATGTTCTCAATTTTATTTTGGTTGTTTCCTAACACAATTGTGTCACCCGGAAAAGAAAAGCTTCGAATAAATGCTTTTGGTTTTGTTACATAGTTGTTCAGGAGTTCAGAATCGTAATGGGCTAATCCATCTGTTAATCCGATAAAAATATTCTTAGAGTCAATAGTGTTGACCGATAAATAATTATTAACCAAATTCCCTGTTAAGTTTGAAAAGGGAGCGACAATATTAGTATAGTATTTGTTTCTCTTCATTAATACACCAATAGATTCATCAAATGCATACCATAAATTCGATTGTGAATCTTCACTCAATGCATTTATATTGGGTATATTTTTGAATAATTTAGATAAGTTCTTATCCTCATAAAATAAATCCTGCTCCTGAGAGTATTTATAAAAATGGTTATTCGTCTGGAAGTATAATTGATTGTCAATTTTCTGAATACTTCCAATGTTTTTATACTGAGGAGTTAATCGGTCAATTTTTTTGATAGATGAAAATGTTGTTAAATCATTACTAAGAGACATTCTGTATATTGACTCGTCTTTTTTTAGCCATAAAAATGATTTATCAAGCTCAAAGCTATTGGATGATTTGTCAAAGCCGATAACCTGATTCTTATAGATTAATCCGGCAGATGTTTTTTGAAAAATGGCAAATCCATCATAATTTGAGCCTATAAAAAAGCCAGGTCGGTTTGGAATATTTTTAAAACCGAAATAACCTTTAGAATCGATAGTATTCGTTACTCTTCCTCCCTTTATAACTAATGCACCTCTGTTGTTTGAACAGATTAATTCATTGTCAATGATTTGAACATTCCAGGATTGCGCAGTTGTCCCTTCGACAAGCTTAAAAGTATCTTCCTTGAAGCTACCATTCCAGGCATGATAGAAAACTCCCTGGTTTGTTGCTACGTATAAATTTCCTTGATGAATTACTGAGGCGTAAACAGTACTAATGTCATAGCTGAAGCCAAAATAGGTAAAAGGAGATCCTTCGTTTATAAATGCAATACCATTATCAAGGCCAAGCCATAGGTTGTTCTTATTGTCAATAAAGGATGTTAAAACTGTATTGTTTTGCAGTCCTTTTTTTCGATTGATATGTTGGATAATCTTACCATCGAAATCACAAATGGCAATACCATCTAACACGGAGTTTAAAACAATAAAGTTGTTTTTTATTGTTACTCCGCCTAAAGAGTTGTTTTTTTTGACAAAGTTATTTGCCTCGGTATTCCATGGTTTTACCGTATTGTTTTCGTAGATGAATAATCCTTTTTCAAGCGTTATAATTAAGGTTTTGTTTTTATTGAGGGCATACATTCCCCAGACCTCGGTATTATTAAGACTGGTTGTATTGGGTAAAGCGTATAATTTTCCATTTCGATATTCTAATATACCCTTTTCTATATCCTGAAAATAGAGTTTGTTGCTAACGACAAATGAGAATTGAAATCGTTTTGGAGCTTTTAAAATAGTAAGTTTTCCATCCTTAAAGATATATGCTCTTGCAAAAGACTGAAAAATGGTTTGGTTATTTAAGGTATGAATCTTCCAGATAAAGTCGATTATTTTGATTTTGCTTTTATCAACCCTCTTTGCTAAAGATGTGTATTTAAGTTTTCCTTTTTCATTGGGCTGAAAATAGCCAAATTCATTATAACCGCCTACATAGATTTTCCCTGAATCATCAATTTTCAAGCAACGTACAGATGTTAAATTAGGCAAAGGATATTTCCTCCATGATGAGCCATCAAATTGTAAAAGGCCATTATTGTTAGCAAAATATAGGTTTCCATTTTTATCCTGCCCAATATTCCAATTTTGAGTTCCTCCTTTATACTCATTTCGCTTGTAATTTCTTACATCAGGCAAGCCAATACCTTTTACTTGCCCAAAAAATGGTGTTGTGAATAATGTAAAAAAAATAATAATAAAATATGATTTTATCAATTTCATGATTTTTTTAATTTATTTCGATTTATTACGTGTAATTAATTGTTTTCCAGTGTATTGAAGTTGTTTTTAATACACTACAACGAGGTAGTAAAGTATTTTATTGATAAAAATAAGCATTCTTAAGCAACTGTAGTGTTTATTTTTGTAATTAACATTTTCATAACATCTTAAATTTTATTTTTAATTAACTGTAAATTAATAAATTAAAAAAAAAATGATGTGTTTTTGTAATGTTGTAAATTTTGCTTTGATGTGTTTTTGTAGGGAATTTTAATTGTAGATAGTAAAAAAATAACATTATTATTGCATCAAATTACTAATTAATTAACCAAAATTTTTAGAAAAATGAAATTAACAAAATTACTTATTTTTTGTGTTTCGTCTTTGTTATTCTCGGTTATAGCTGTGGCTCAGGATGTCACAGTAAATGGGATGATAAATGATGAGAGTGGAATGCCAGTTCCAGGTGCTACTATTTTATTGAAAGGTACTACAAAGTCAACGGCATCAGATTTTGACGGAAAATTCCAAATCCAAGTGCCTTCAAACGGTGTTTTAACAGTTACTTTTATTGGATATGCAACTGTTACAGAAGCTGTAAACGGAAGAACAAAAATTACAGTTCAATTAAAACCTGAATCGCAATCGTTGAACGAAGTTGTGGTTGTAGGATATGGTACTCAAAAGAAATCGGTTGTAACGGGAGCGATCTCCAGTGTTAAAGCCTCCGATTTAGAAGATTTGCCTATAACTAGAGTTGAGCAGTCTCTTCAAGGTAGAGTATCTGGGGTTACCATTGCAGCAAATGCAGGGCAACCAGGGTCTTCTTCTACAATACGCGTAAGGGGTATTACTTCTTTTGGAAATAATGAACCACTATGGGTTGTTGATGGAGTTATTGTTGATTCAGGAGGAATTGGTTATTTAAATCAATCTGATATCGCGTCAATGGAGGTTTTAAAAGATGCCGCATCACAAGCAATTTATGGTGCAAGGGCAGCTGCCGGTGTTATTCTTATAACAACAAAAAAAGGAAAATCAGGTAAAATGAGTGTAAACTATAATGGTTATACTGGTTTCTCTGCAGCAGCAAGAAAATTAGATTTATTGAATGCAACGGAATATGCTACTTTGATGAACGAAAGATATGCAAATGGATATGTTCCTGATGCAACGAAGCCATATTCATTACCATATCAATCTCCATCTTCTTTTGGTGCTGGTACTGATTGGCAAAGTACGATCTTTAACGACAGTGCTCAAAAGACTGGTCACGAATTCAGCTTGTCAGGAGGAAATGATGTGTCTACATTTTATGTTTCTTTTGGTTTATTGGATCAACAAGGTATTGTGGCAACTCCTATTTCTAATTACAATAGAAAAAACATCCGTTTAAATTCGACTCATAAAATTGTGAAAGGATTAACTTTTGGTCAGACTTTAGGATATTCTCACGAAAAAAATGTTGGAATTGGTAATACGAATAATGAATATGGTGGTCCATTAAGTTCTGCGATTAATTTAGATCCTACAACACCGGCGATCGTTACTGATCCTAATGTTGCAAAGGGATATCCATACAATCAGCCTTATACTTTGAGAGATCCAAATGGAAATCCTTATGGAGTATCTCAAGTAGTAACTCAGGAAATGAGTAATCCATTGGCTTATATTCAAACAAGATTAGGAAATTATGGATGGTCTGATAATTTTGTTGGAAATGCATATTTAGAACTTGAAGCCGTAAAAGGTTTAAAAATTAGAAGTACGTTAGGTGGTAAGTTAGCCTATTGGGGTGCAGAAAGCTTTACACCAGTATTTTATTTTAACTCTTCTACTATTAATCCAAATAATAGTTTAACACGTAATTCAAACAAAGGTTTCGGATGGAATATCGAAAACACTGTTTCATATACAAGACAAATTGACGATCATAACTTTTCAGTATTGGTTGGACAGGGAGCTTACGTAGATAACATTACTTCTGGTTCTACTGTTACTTATAAAAACTTGCCAGCAACTACTTTTGATGAAGCTACTTTCAACTCAGGTGCTGTAACAGACGATATTACTGCTTCTGCTTATGATGGTTACGAGCATAAAGTAACTTCATTATTCGCAAGGTTAAATTATGATTACAAGGAAAAATATCTTCTTACAGGTATTGTACGTCGTGATGGTTCTTCTCGTTTTGGTCAAAATTATAAATACGGAACTTTTCCATCATTTTCTTTAGGATGGGTACCAACCAAAGAAAATTTTTGGCCAGAAAACAAAGTAGTAACACAGTTGAAATTTAGAGGGGGTTACGGAATTACAGGTAGCGACGCTATCGGAGATTTCAAATTCTTACCTACAATTGGATCAGGTAGAAACTATACAATCGGAAATCAAGGTTCTGTTGTAATTGGAAATAGTCCAAATGCGCCTTCTAATCCGGATTTGAAATGGGAAGAAACTAGTCAGGCTAACGTAGCGTTTGATATTACCTTCTTTAATGATTTGTCTTTAACTACAGATTTTTATGTTAAAAAATCTAGTGGTATTCTTCAAGATATTGATTTGCCAGGTCACGTTGGTAGCCCGGGAAGACCATCTGCAAACATTGCAGACATGGAAAATAAAGGTATTGATATAGAATTGTCTTACCGTAAAAAAATTGGTCAGGTAAATGTTGGTTTCAGCGGAAATATTTCTTACTTAGAAAACGAAGTAACAAATCTAGGACAAGGTATTCAGTTTATTTCCGGAGATGCTAGTTTCCAAAATATGGGTGCTGTTACAAGAACGCAAGTGGGCCAATCGTATAATTCTTTTTATGGATTTAAAACACAGGGAATTTTCCAAAATCAAGCAGAAGTTAGCGCTTACACAAATGCTGCAGGAGGTCTAATTCAGCCTGATGCGAGACCAGGTGATTTTAGATGGCAGGATCTTAATGGAGATGGACAAATTAGCGATGATGATAAAACTTTTATCGGAAGCCCTCTTCCAAAATACACATATGGTTTTACAATTAATTTAGATTATAAAAACTTTGATTTATTAATCTTTACTCAGGGAGCGATAGGAAATAAAATTTTCCAGGGATTGCGTCGTCTGGATATTACAGATGCTAACTATCAAACTTCTGCATTAGGGCGTTGGACAGGTGAAGGATCTACTAATTCTTACCCAATTTTATCATCAGTTGATAACAATAAAAACTTCTCACGTCCATCAGATTTTTATTTAGAAGATGGAGATTATTGGAGAATTAAAACTATTCAAATTGGATATAGCTTACCTAGTGATGTTATTTCAAAAGCAGGTCTTTCAAAAACAAGACTTTATTTGACTGGTGAAAATTTATTGACATTTACAAAATACACTGGTTATGATCCAGAAATTGGTGGAGGTGTTTTAGGTATTGATAAAGGATATTATCCACAAGCTAGAACTATAATGTTAGGGGTTAATTTACAATTTTAAAATTTAGAATCATGAAAATTAAAAATATAAGATATTCATTCATCGCAATTGGATTGCTGATTATTAGCTATTCTTGTAGTGAAGATTTTTTAACAGTAGATCCAAAAGGATTGCCATTAGTAGACAACTATTATAAAGATGAAACAGAAGCCTATTCAGCATTAATTGCGGCTTATGATATCATGGGAAAACAATCTAAAGGGTTTGAAAATATGGTCTGTATGCTAAATGCAGGTTCAGATGACTTTTATGCCGGAGGTGGAGGACCTGGAGATGGAGCAGGAATTCATGCTTTTGATAATTATACTTTAGATAAAATTAATATGCCTAGAAGTTTCTGGGGAGACTTTTTTCAAGGTATTGCAAGAGCAAATATATTATTGCAGAAATTGCCAGATGTAAATATGGACGAGGCTAAAAAGGTTCGTTTTGCTGCAGAAGCTAAAGCAATGAGAGGATATTACTATTTTGAATTGGTAAGAACTTTTAAAAACTTACCATTAATTACAGCTCCTCTTTCACCAGCAGAGACATACACTATTACACAATCGACACCAGAAGAAGTATATGCTCAAATTGAGAAAGATTTGATTGAAGCAAAAGCTGCTTTGCCAAACACAGTTAATAATGCAACAGAAGGAGGTCGTTTTTCTAAAGGATCTGTTCAGGCTTTATTAGGTAAAGTGTACTTATATGAAGGAAAGAATGCTCTTTCTGCAGCTGAATTTGCCGATGTTAATGGTACACCTGGAGGAACGAGTATGTACGGATACAAACTGCTTGCTAATTATGAAGATTTATGGGTTATCAGTAACAAGCTAAACTCAGAATCTATTATCGAAATTATGCATACAGACAAAAGTAATGCAGACTGGGGATTCTGGGGAGGCGGAAATGACGAAGGTAACTCTGTAAATATCATGGTTGGCCCAAGAGGATATGGTAGAAATGATCAATCATTACCAGATTATATCTCAGGATGGAGCTTTAATCCAATAACTCAAAGTTTATATGATGCTTTAAAAGGAGATCCTCGTTTTGATGCTACAATTGTTGATTTGCGTGCTCTGAAAGCATCTGGAGCTGCTAATTATGCACCTGGTGATCAGGATACAGGATATTTCTTAAAGAAGTTTATGCCATTAAACTCTGATACTTCACAAGGTGGAGGAGCACAAGCTTTAAATTACAAACAAGATACTTATGCAATTCGTTTAGCAGATACTTACCTTATGGAAGCAGAAGCTTTAGGCGGAACAGGAGCAAGAGCACAAGCTTTATTAGATGCAGTAAGAGCTAGAGTTGGACTTGGTTCTGTGCCAGTTTCTATTGATGCTATTATGAATGAGAGACGTTTGGAATTAGCAGGTGAAGGACACCGTTGGTTCGATTTAGTTAGAACTGGAAAAGCAGCAACTGTTCTTGCAAATGTTGGATTTGTTGCAGGCAAAAATGAAGTTTGGCCAATTCCGCAAAAAGATTTAGAAAACACTAAACTTGTTCAAAATCCACTTTATTAATTAGTTAAGACAATATCATATGAAAATAAATTTAATGAAAAGACAAGGATTTTTATTGTTGTTTTTTATGACAGCAGTACTAGGAGTTACTAGTTGTCAGCCAGATGATTCCATTGTTGATAATGGATTGACAAATTCAAATGTTGACGCATCGTTTGATATTATTCCCGTAGAAGGAAAAGTTAATACATACCAATTAGTCGCTCAGACAAAAGGTGTTCTTAAATCACTATGGGATACAGGAGCAGGAGATTATGCTGGTAAAATGGTGGAAGAAATTTCTTTGCCAGATGCTGGAACTTATACTATCGTGCATACCGCAATTGGTAGCGGTGGAGGTAAGGCTTCTGCTTCAAAAGAAATTGTAGTTGCGACTTCAGACCCTTTAAAAGGTAATTTGGTGCAAGGAGGTTCTTTTGCAACTGCAGCAGATCAGGCAAAATGGACTGTACTAAATTTAAGTGCTACAGGTGCCGCTTTTTGGTCTTATGAAAATAATAGCGCTACTATTCATTCTCCAGGTGGCTGGGCACAAGAAGGAATTTATCAGGCAATAGATGTTGTAAAAGATAAAGAATATACAATTGATATGCGTGTTTCTTCTCCAAGTGGATCTGATGAAACCTGGTTTGAAGTATATGCAGGAACATCAGCGCCAGCTTCAGGTGTTGAATATAAAGACAATAAAGTAATGGGTCTAAGTACTTGGGATGGTTGCGCAAAAGCGGGATTTTCAGGTATGTTATCTGTAGTTGGTTGTGTTAAAAATGATAAAACAGGTACCGTTTCAAATACAGTAAAATTTGCTGCAACTGGAAAGGTTTACTTACTAATTCGCTCTGGTGGTAATACTTTTACCAAAGACGGAATTACGGTAAGTAAAATTGAGATGAGAGGAAAATAAAAAGATTAAGTTAAGTTTAAGTTTGGTTGTAAATAGCCCATAATCATTATGAGTATGGGCTATTTTTTAAATACTTAAGCAAATAGAAACGGAAAAACAGTTTCTGAAAAACTTCAATTTAGAATTTAAATAATAAGGAAAGAATGAAAAAAAATAGTTTCAAAATTCTATGCTTTTTGTTTTCGTTGGCAGCCTTTGCCCAACAACCAAAAACAAAAAAAGAGTTTACAACCAATGGAAAAAAAATAACGGTTTATACTACCGCTGAAAATTCAAATCTAAGAATTACTTCTACAGATAATTTAACTTTTTCAGCAGCAAAACAACCTCTTGAAATCGAAACATCGGTTTTTGTAGAACCATCAAAAAGATTTCAGACTTTTATGGGAATTGGTGGCGCTATTACTGACGCAAGTGCCGAAATTTTTGCTAAACTTTCAAAAGAAAAACAAACAGAATTCTTAAATGCCTACTACGATAAAAATAAAGGAATTGGCTATTCTTTGCTAAGAACAACGATACAAAGTTCTGATTTTAGCAGTGGAAGCTACTCTTATATCGAAGAAGGCGATAAAGATTTAAAAACTTTTTCTATTGATCATGACAGACAATATCGCATTCCGTTAATAAAACAGGCGATTCAGACTGCCGGAGGAAAATTGTTAACTTATGTTGCGCCATGGTCGCCCAATGCTTTCATGAAAAGTAACAAAAATGTTTTAAAAGGCGGAACTTTATTGCCAGAATATTATCAGACTTGGGCAAATTTTTATGCCAAGTTTATAAAAGCATACGAGAAAGAAGGAATTCCAATTTGGGGAACTTCAACTCAAAATGAGCCAATGGCAGTACAAACGTGGGAATCTTGTATATATACCGCTGAAGCAGAAAGAGATTTTATTAAAAATTTCCTTGGACCAACATTGAAAAAAGAAAAATTAGGAGACGTAAAAATTATTGCATGGGATCATAACCGTGATTTAATGAATTACAGAGCTAATGTTATTTACTCAGATCCTGAAGCTTCAAAATATGTTTGGGGAATGGGTTTTCACTGGTATGAAAACTGGTCAGGCGGAGCTTCGATGTTTGATAATGTAGCCAAAGTAAATGAAGCTTATCCTGACAAAGGTTTGCTTTTTACTGAAGGTTGTGTTGAAAAGTTTGATGCCAAAAAGTATCAATTTTGGGGTAACGGCGAGAGATATGGTATTTCTATGATTAATGATTTTAATAATGGAACTGCCGGATGGACAGACTGGAATATTCTTTTGGATCAAAACGGTGGACCTAATCATGTTGGAAATTTTTGTTTTTCACCAATCCATGCCGACACTACAACCGGTGAGTTAATTTATACACCTTCTTATTATTATATCGGACATTTTTCAAAATTCATTCACTTAAATGCGGTTAGAGTTAGCTCTGCAGTGAGCAGAAGTGCTTTATTAAGTACTTCATTTTTGAATGCAGACGGAACCATGGCAACTATTGTTATGAACCAAACTGACAAAGAAGTTACGTATAATTTAATAATAGCTGCTGAAAAAACAGTAGTTAAAATTCCGGCGCATGCTATACAGACACTTGTATATTAATATTTTATAAAGAGTAAGAGGGTTGATCTGAATCATCCATTTTGGCCCTCGCTTACTTGAATTTTAAATTAAATAGTTTTTTGAAAGTAACAATGAAAGCCATAAATAGAATTTTAATAGCTCCAATACTAGTTCTGCAATTAAGTTGTTCTTCATCAAAGGTTGTGGATAGCACTACTGTTTCTGCATCCAAAGCAAACAAAAAAATCCAGGTTTATACTACGGCCGAAAATACTAATTTGAGATTATCATTATCTAATAATTTAATTTCGAATTCAGCTTCACAACAAACAAATTCAACAGTATCTATTGTTATCGATACTGAAAAAACAGATCAGACTTTTTTAGGAATTGGAGGCGCTATTACAGACGCAAGTGCTGAAGTTTTTGCCAAATTATCTCCTAAAAAACAACAGGAATTCTTAACCGCTTATTACGATAAAAATAAAGGGATTGGTTATTCCTTAGCAAGGACTAATATTCATAGTTGCGATTTTAGCAGCGACAGCTATACTTATGTTTCTGAGGGTGACAAAGAATTAAAAACCTTCAATATAGATCACGACAGGAAATATAGAATTCCACTACTCAAAAAAGCAATTGAAACTGCCGGCGGGAAATTAACTTTATTTGTAAGTCCCTGGAGTCCCCCAGCTTTCATGAAAGACAATAATGATATTTTGCACGGCGGCGTTTTATTGCCTGAGTTCGCACAATCGTGGGCAAATTATTATGCCAAATTTATAAAAGCCTACGAAAAAGAAGGTATACCAGTTTGGGGATTGACGATTCAAAATGAACCAATGGCCAAGCAAAGATGGGAATCTTGTATCTATACTCCGGAAGCTGAACGAGATTTTCTGAAAAATTTCCTGGGGCCAACTTTGGAAAAAGAAGGATTGGGTTCTAAAAATATTATTATTTGGGATCACAATCGCGGCGATCAGTTAGAAACCAGAGCAAACCTTGTTTTCTCAGACCCTGAAGTTTCAAAATATGCCTGGGGAATTGGATTTCACTGGTATGAAACCTGGAATGGCGGGCCGCCTCAATTTCAATCTGTAGGGAATGTACACAAAGCTTTTCCAAACAAAAATTTACTTTTTACAGAAGGATGTGTCGAAAGATTTGATCCTACAAAATTTCAATTTTGGGGAAATGCAGAACGTTATGGCCTTAACATGATTAACGATTTCAATAACGGAACTGTAGGCTGGACAGACTGGAACATACTTTTAGACCAAAATGGAGGACCTAATCACGTTGGGAATTTTTGTTTTGCACCAATCCATGCAGATACCACAAAAGACGAATTGATCTTTACTCCAATGTATTATTATATCGGTCATCTTTCAAAATTTATTCAGCCTAATGCCAAAAGAATAAATCAAACTATCAGTGATCAAACCCTCTTAAGTACGTCTTTTAAAAATTCTGACGGAAAAATTGCAACTATCGTTATGAATCAATCCGATAAGGATGTTGTTTATAGTGTAATAAATAACACTTTAAAAACCATTATAACTATTCCGCCACATGCTATACAAACTATTGTATACTAGTAGCACTACTAACTAAAAACTAGAAAAATGAAACTAAATTTTAAAAACACTATAAAAGCATTATTTTTTGCGATTGCCATATTCGCACAGGTTAAATGCTCTTCATCAAACGATGCCACCGATCCAGTTCCGCCACCAGTCTCACCTCCTGTAACACCACCAGTTGTTGTAACAAACGATGTTGATTTTTGGTTGACAAAAGGTGATCAAAGTGTCTTATTAACAAAGCAATCCGGAACCTTAGGATTTGGAACTGTTGCTAACGCTTATACAAATATTGAAGTAAACGAAGCTCAAAAATATCAGACTGTTGATGGTTTTGGTTACACTTTAACAGGAGGAAGTGCTGAAATGATTAATCAATTAACTCCATCAAAAAAGAGTGCTTTATTACAGGAATTATTTGGTTCAGGTGAAAATTCAATAGGCGTAAGTTATCTTAGGATCAGTATTGGTGCATCCGATTTAAATGCAGTTCCTTTTACTTATGATGATCTTCCAGCTGGCGAAACTGATTTAGATTTGGCAAAATTTAGTTTAGCTAAAGATAAAGCTGGAGTAATTGCTCTGTTGAAAGAAATTCTGGTAATCAATCCTAAAATTTTGATTATGGCAACACCATGGTCTGCTCCAGTTTGGATGAAAGACAAGGACAGTTTTATTGGAGGAAAATTACAGACTCAATATTATGATGTTTATGCGAAGTATTTTGTAAAATACATTCAGCAAATGAAGGCTGAGGGAATTACAATTGATGCCATAACGCCTCAAAACGAGCCTTTGCATGACGGAAATAATCCTAGTATGTATATGTCTGCCGCAGATCAGGCTTCTTTTATTAAAAATAATTTAGGGCCTGCTTTTAAAGCTGCAAATCTTAAAGTTAAAATTATTGCATACGATCATAACTGTGATAATCCTAATTACCCAAAAGCAATTTTGGCTGATGTAGATGCTAATCCATTTGTAGACGGATCTGCCTTTCACCTTTATGCGGGAGATATTAGCGCTCTTACGAATGTTTACAATTCTTATCCAACTAAAAATGTATATTTTACAGAACAATGGACTTCTTCTGCAGGCAGTTTTGATGGCGATTTAAAATGGCATCTTAGAAATATAATCATTGGTTCTATGAGAAATTATAGTAAAAATGCGCTTGAGTGGAATTTAGCCAATGACGGTGCTTTTAATCCTCATACAGATGGTGGATGTTCTATGTGTAAAGGAGCCTTAACAATAACTTCAAGTGAGGCTTTTCAGCGTAATGTTGCGTATTACATCATTGCCCATGCTTCAAAATTTGTTCCAATGGGTTCAGTAAGAATTGGAAGTAATTCAAGCGGAGATATTCAAAACGTTGCTTTTATTACACCTTCCGGATCAAAAGTGTTAATTGTTGAAAATGATGGAGGAACAACTCAAACCTTCAATATTAAATTCAATAATAAATGGGTTACAACGTCTTTAGATGCAGGAGCAGTTGCAACTTATACCTGGAAATAATCAGATAATTTTTAACAGAAAATAAATCATTTTTCAGATGAAAAAAATATTTATAACATTACAACTTTTACTTTCAGTTGCTACTTTCGGACAGGGTTTTTTGCATAGAGAAGGGCAAAATATCGTAGACGGAAACGGGAAAAATATAATATTAAGAGGTCTTGGCTTAGGCGGATGGATGGTTCAGGAAGGCTATATGTTACAAACACAGTCCTTTGCGAGTCCTCAATATCAGATTAAACAAAAAATTCAGGAAGTTGCAGGAGAAAAAGGAACAAAAGAATTCTATGCGGCATATAGAGCAAACGGTATCACAAAACGCGATATCGATTCATTAGCCGCCTGGGGTTTCAATTCGGTTCGTTTGCCAATGCATTACAACTTGTACACACCATCAATTCAGGAAGAAAAAAATGGCGAAATTACCTGGATTGAAGAAGGTTTCACCATGACAGATAATTTACTAAAATGGTGTGCCGAAAACAAAATGTATCTGATTTTAGATTTACATGCAGCTCCGGGAGGTCAAGGGAATGATGCGGCAATTTCTGATTATGATACGACTAAGCCATCACTTTGGGATAGTGAAGCTAATCAGAAAAAAATGATTGCTTTATGGAAAAAACTCGCTGCTCGTTATAGAGATAATCTATGGATTGGAGCTTACGACATTATCAATGAACCCAACTGGAATTTTACCGGAACCAATAAAAACGGTTGTGATGAAAACTCAAACGGCCCACTAAGAGATTTACTGGTTGCAGTTACAAAAGCAATTCGTGAAGTGGATACCAATCATATGGTAATTATCGAAGGGAATTGCTGGGGAAATAATTACAACGGAGTTTTTCCTTTATGGGATGAAAATATGGCATTGAGTTTCCATAAATACTGGAATTACAATGACAAAGAATCCATCCAAAAAATGTTGGATTACAGAACGCAATACAACATTCCGATTTGGTTGGGAGAAAGTGGAGAAAATTCTAATGTTTGGTTCAAAGATGCACTTACGCTAATGGAAACCAACAATATTGGATGGGCTTTTTGGCCAATGAAAAAAATAGAAAATATTGCTGGGGTGACTTCGGTAACAAAAATTCCTGAATATGATATTTTATTAAAATATTGGAAAGATGGAGGGCAAAAACCGACAGAAGATTTCGCCAAAAAAACATTGATGAAAATGGCAGATAATTATAAAATGGTAAACGTAACGGTTAAGCCAGATGTTATTGATGCAATGTTCAGACAAGTTCAGACTAATGACACTAAACCATATAAAAAACATGTAATTCCGGGGAAAATTATTGCAACGCAATATGATCTGGGAACAAATGGACATGCCTATTCTGATAAAGATTTTGTAAATTACAAAGTAGCAACCGGAACTTTTGATCAATGGAATAAAGGAAATATCATGAGAAATGATGGTGTTGATATTTTGCCTTGTAAAGATTCTGGATCAAACGGTTATCAGGTTTCTTTTATTGAAGATGGAGAATGGCTGCAGTTTACTTCGGAAGTTAAAAAACAAAACAATTACAAAGTTGCTATTCGTTATTCAAGTGAAAGTTCTGAAGGTAAGCTTCATTTAGAAACAGAAAACGGAAACAAATCAGAAACCATCACACTTCCGGCAACTGGCGATAATAACAAATGGAAAACGGTTATGTTATCTGGAGTAAAGCTGAATGCAGGCACCAATAAAATTAAGGTGGTTTTTGAAAAGGGAGGTTTTAATCTAAATTATTTAGATTTTTCAGAAGCTAAAAAATAAGATTATAGAATCGGGTTTTTAAACGTCGATAAAAAAATGTCTTGATTAATTTCATCAGCGAAGAATTATTTAATTAACATAAGTTTTAAATTAATTTTTTTCAGTAAAGCCTCGGAAGCCCTAGCTTTACGAGATTAAAATTTTTAAACATGAAAAAGATAAATAGAATTGTTTTAGTAGTAATGCTGCTTTTGGTAAGTGGCTCATTTTATGGTCAAAATTTAAAAATTATGACCTACAATATTCGTTTAGATGTGGCTTCAGATGGAGAAAATGCATGGCCAAACCGAAAGGATTATTTTACTTCTCAAATACAATTTTATAGTCCGGATATTTTTGGCGTTCAGGAAGCACTACCAAATCAGGTTATTGATATTGCTTCGGCTTTTCCAAAATACAACAAGTTTGGAATAGGAAGAGAGGAAGCAGGAACCGGAGAAGCATGTACGATTTATTATAAAAAAGATCGTTTTAAAGTTCAGGATTCTAATACATTTTGGTTGTCAGAAACACCAAATGTAGTGTCAAGAGGATGGGATGCAGCTTGTAACCGGGTTTGTACCTATGGACTTTTTACAGATTTGAAAACTAAAAAAACATTTTGGGTTTTTAATTTGCATCTGGATCACATGGGTGAAGAAGCAAGAGTAAAGGGAGTGCAGTTGGTACTTTCGAAAATTGCAGCAATTAACAGTAAAAAATACCCTGTTTTTTTAATGGGAGATTTTAATTCGGAACCTGATACCAAACAAATTTTAGCCATTAAAAAAGTGATGGATGATACCAGAGATGTTTCTAAAGAAAAACCATTCGGGCCATCAGGAACTTTTAACGGTTTTAAACAGGATCAACCAGTAACATTATTAATAGATTACATTTTTGTGTCTAAAAATAGTGGACTAAAAATAGAAAAACACGCAGTGCTAAGCGATTCTAAAGATTTAAAATATCCTTCAGATCACTTACCTGTCTTAATAGAAATTGATTAAATATGAAAAATAGCATGAAAAAACTCCAAATTTTACTTTTACTGCCACTTATTGCAGTTCAGGTAAAATGTGGATCTTCAAAAAATGCAGCTGCCAATTCTGGTAAAGCTCAATCGTGGATCACAACTACAGATGAATCATCAAAATTGCTAAAGCAAAATGATTTGGTTTTTAATTCAGAAACGAATTCGAACCAAACCATTATAGTCGATGCTTCTCAGAAATTTCAAACCATTGAAGGTTTTGGATTTTCTTTGACAGGAGGAAGTGCCCAGGCAATTTTAAAATTGGATAAAGCTAAAAGAGAAGCATTGCTTCAGGAGCTTTTTTCGAGAAAAGAGGACGCCATCGGTTTGAGCTATTTAAGAATCAGCATTGGTGCTTCTGATTTGAATGAAACTGTTTTTTCGTATGATGATATGCCAGAGGGTCAAACCGATTTAAAACTAGAAAAATTTAATCTTGGCCCGGATTTAAAAGATGTGGTACCTGTTTTAAAAGAAATTTTAGCGATAAATCCCGATATAAAAATTATGGGTTCTCCATGGTCTCCACCAGTTTGGATGAAAGATAACGGAAGTTCAAAAGGAGGAAGCTTGCAACCTCAATATTATCAGGTTTACGCCGAGTATTTTGTAAAATATATTCAGGCAATGAAAGCGGAGGGAATTGTAATTGATGCGATTACACCTCAAAATGAGCCTCTTCATCCGGGAAATAATCCAAGTTTATTGATGCTTGCAGAACAACAGGCAGATTTCATTGGGAATCATTTAGGTCCCGCTTTCGCGAAAGCAAAAATTAAAACCAAAATTGTGATTTATGATCACAATTGCAATAAACCAGAATATCCTCTGACTATTTTAAAAGATGCAAAAGCAAACCCTTTTATAGCAGGTTCTGCATTTCATTTATATGAAGGAGATATCAGCGCGATGTCTACCGTTCATGATGCTTATCCAAACAAAGATTTATATTTTACAGAACAATACACAGGATCAGGAACCAATTTTGAAACTGATTTGAAATGGAGTGTAAAAAATGTAGTAATTGGTTCCATGCGCAACTGGAGTAAAATTACACTTTCCTGGGGATTAGCAAATGATGAATTCTACAAACCTTTTACACCAGGTGGATGTTCTACTTGCAAAGGAGCTTTAATGATTGATAAAAATCAGAATATTAAAAGAGAAGTAGGATATTATATTATTGGTCACGCTTCTAAATTTGTTCCGGAAGGATCGGTTAGAATTGGAAGTAATATAAGCGGAAATCTTTATAATGTTGCTTTCAAAACGCCGTCAGGACAAATTGTTCTACTTGTTGAAAATGACGGAACTGCAACAGAAACATTCAATATCAAATACAATCAAAAACAAGTTTCAACTACTTTAAATGCAGGTGCAGTAGCAACTTACGTTTGGTAATCAAAATTAAATTCATGAAGAAAATAACCACTTTTACTTTGTTGATGGTGTCCCTTTTTGCGGCCGCTCAACAACAAACAATTGATCAGAAAGTAAATGATCTCTTGAAAAAAATGACGATTGAGGAAAAAATTGGACAGCTTAATCAGTACACAGGAGATAATTCAGCAACAGGGCCAATCACAATTAATCCAAACAAACAAGCCGAAATTAAGGCAGGTTTAGTGGGTTCGATGTTAAACATCATCGGAACAAAATATACCAGACAATATCAGGAATTGGCGATGCAGTCCCGTCTTAAAATTCCGTTGCTGTTTGGACAAGACGTTATTCACGGTTACAAAACAACATTCCCAATTCCGTTAGCAGAAGCTGCAAGCTGGGATTTAGCAGCAATCGAACTGGCTGCAAGAGTTGCGGCTACAGAAGCTGCTGCAAGCGGTATTCACTGGACATTTGCTCCAATGGTAGATATTGGGCGTGACCCAAGATGGGGAAGAGTTATGGAAGGTGCCGGAGAAGATACTTATCTGGGATCTAAAATTGCATACGCAAGAGTAAAAGGTTTTCAGGGAAATAAACTAGGCGATTTAAACTCAGTTATGGCCTGCGTAAAACACTTCGCGGCTTATGGCGCTGCTGTTGGCGGAAGAGATTACAACTCTGTTGATATGAGCGAAAGAATGTTGTTTGAAACGTATTTACCTCCGTTTAAAGCGGCTTTAGATGCTGGAGCAGCAACGTTTATGAATTCATTTAATGATTTAAATGGAGTTCCTGCAACTGGAAATGCTCATTTGCAACGTGACATCTTAAAAGGAAAATGGAACTTTCAGGGTTTTGTAGTTTCTGATTGGGGCTCGATTGGAGAAATGGTGGCGCACGGTTATTCAAAAGATCTTAAAGAAGCCGCTTATTCAGCAATTACTGCTGGAAGTGATATGGATATGGAAAGTAATGCTTACCGTTATAATCTGGCAGAATTGATTAAAGAAGGAAGAGTTTCTGTTGATTTGGTTGATGATGCGGTGAAACGCATTCTTCGTAAGAAATTCGAATTAGGTTTATTTGAAGACCCTTACCGATATTCAGACGATAAAAGAGCTGAAAAAGCACTTAGCAATCCTGAAAACAGAAAGGCGGCACTTGAAGTAGCGGAGAAAAGTATCGTTTTATTGAAGAATGAAAACCAAACTTTACCACTTTCTAAAAGCGTAAAAACAATTGCTTTCATTGGACCAATGGTAAAAGAGTACAAAGCCAATATGGGATTTTGGTCTGTTGAATTACCTGAAGTAAATTATGATAAATGGGTCGTTTCGCAATGGGATGGTTTACAAAATAAAGTGGGTAAAAACACTAAATTATTATACGCAAAAGGTTGTGAAGTTGACGGAGACAATAAAGATGGTTTTGCCGAAGCGGTTGCAACTGCAAAACAAGCTGATGTTGTTATTTTGAGCATTGGTGAAAGACGTGATATGAGCGGTGAAGCAAAAAGCAGAAGTGACCTTCATTTGCCAGGTGTTCAGGAAGATTTAGTAAAAGCGATTCAGGCAACAGGAAAACCAGTTGTGGTTTTGGTAAATGCAGGAAGACCTCTTATTTTTAACTGGACTGCAGATAATGTGCCGGCAATCGTTTATACCTGGTGGTTAGGAACTGAAGCAGGAACTGCAATCGCCAATGTTTTATTTGGAGATTATAATCCATCTGGGAAATTGCCTATGACTTTTCCAAGAGAAGTAGGTCAGGTGCCCATTTATTACAATCATTTCAGCACAGGAAGACCAGCTAAAGACGAGGATTCAAAAAATTATGTTTCAGCTTATATCGATTTAAAAAATTCTCCTAAATTTCCTTTTGGATATGGTTTGAGCTATACAAAATTTGATTATTTAGGCTTGAAATTATCTTCAACAAAAATTAAAAGCAACGAAACGATTAAAGTTTCTTTTCAATTATCAAATGTTGGAAAAGTTGCCGGAGAAGAAGTAGTGCAGTTGTATTTGAAAGATAAATTCGGATCTGTTGTAAGACCAGTTTTAGAATTGAAAGATTTCCAAAAAGTAAAATTAAATGCAGGAGAATCTAAAACAATTGAATTTACAATTGACAAAGAGAAACTTTCTATCTACAATAATAAATTAGAATGGGTTGCTGAACCAGGAGATTTCGAAGTGATGATTGGAGCTTCATCAGCAGATATTAAACTAAGATCTGACTTTGAATTAGTACAATAAATAGAAGTCAATTAAAAATTGGCGTTATGGATTTTATAAAGGTTTTGAATTATTTCAAAACGGTATTTATAAAATCCATAGCGCCAATTCCTTTATAAGATGCGTATAATGCTTTATCAAAAGCTTCGCGTTTTGCCTTTTTGTCTTTCGCTTCAGTTTCAACAATCATTTGGTTGAAAATCTTTTCCTGTTGCTGACTGTATTTAATTGATTCTTCTAAAAGATACGTTTTAGAAACAAATCCGAATGAGGTCCAGATTTTGGTTCTAATTTTTTCATTGATATTTTTTAACGGATTGGTATTCATATCTCTTGCATTAACTTTCTTATTTGTGACGAAACTAAAAATAGAATTATTCTTACTTTTGTGTTTCAGTAATAACAAATGCTTTTATTAATGTGTTATTATGACGCAATGTACTTATTTTTTTTATATTGCATTTTAATTTTAAGTTAAAATTGTGATCCATACACTTCTTTATTAGGGCTTTATTTCTGTACTAATTCTTTTGAATTAGAGCAAAAATGTTTTCGTTTTATAAAAATGAATTACATTGCAAGATAATTTGACACTGAGAAAGTGGTATTTAATTGAAAAACGAATGCTAAAAGACATTATAGAAAATAATGAAAATTATCAGCCCGGACTGTCGATCGACTGTGTGATTTTTGGCTTTCATGATAATCAGCTTAAGGTTCTTTTGATTAAAATTCCGAATCGTGAAATGTGGTCTTTACCCGGTGGATTTATTCCGGTAGATCAGGATATTGATGTGGCGGCTGTTACCGTTTTAAATGAAAGAACTGGTGTAGAGGGTATCTTTTTAAGACAATTTGCAACTTTCGGAAAAGTAAAACGAAACGATCAGCATTTTGATAAAAAGATATTGGAGTATTTAAAAATTGAAGAAGAAAAAGGGAAATGGCTAATGCGTCGTTTTGTGACGATTGGTTATTATGCCTTGGTTGACTTTTTAAAAACCATTCCTAAACCGGCCAATAAAGACGAAGTGATTGAATGGATTGATCATAAAGAAGTGCCGGAATTGATTTTAGATCACAAAGAAATTCTCGATAAAGCTTTAGATACTTTGAGAATGGAATTGAACTTAATGCCCGTTGGATACAACTTATTGCCAGAGAAATTTACTATTCCAGAACTTCAAAAATTATATGAAACGATATTGGATAAAAAACTGGACAGAAGAAATTTTCTTCGAAAAATAACCAATATTGGAATCCTTACAAAATTGGACGAAAAGAAAAGTAACGTTGCACACAAAGCACCAAATTTGTATACTTTTGATAAAGAAAAATATGATGAAGTTCTGAAAAATGGATTAAATCAAGGTTGGTAATTGAGACCTAACAGGTTTTTAAAACCTGTTAGGTCTGTTAAACGATTATACTATGATATCAATTGAAACATTTAGAAAATTAGCGATGTCATTTCCGAATGCAACAGAAGAACCCCATTTCGAGAAAACTTCTTTTCGTGTCAATAAGAAAATCTTTGCCACTTTTGATGAAAAGAACAACAGAGCTGTTTTAAAATTAAATGAAATCGATCAATCTGTTTTTTGTGCTTCTAGTCAAAAGATTTTTTATCCAATTCCAAATAAATGGGGAAAACAAGGCTGGACGATAGTTGAACTTTCAGAAGTAAGACCCGAAATGTTTGAAGACGCTTTGATACGATCTTATGAAAATGTAATTTCAAAAAAGAAATAATTTCTATCTGACAATCGTTCTAAAAGTCAAATTTACTCTTGGTTTTGATGTTGTTTTTGTTGGCGGCAAACGATGAAGCCAATGTGTTTGTGTTTCATCTTTCATTACTAATAAACTGCCGTGCTCCAGAATTAAGGAAACAACTTCTTTGGTTTCTTTGTGTTTGAAACTAAACTTACGTTCCGCTCCAAAACTGACAGAACCAATTGCGCCATTTTTCTTTAAATCTTTTTCGGCGTCACTGTGCCAGGCCATTCCTTCCTCACCGGAATGATATAAATTTAGGAGACAAGAATTGAAAGTTTCTCCGGTTTTATCTTCAATAATGGCTTTTAATTCTAATAATTCCTTCGTCCACGGAAGTGCTTTTTTGGTGGTATTCGAGTATGTATACTCAAAACCGGAATCGCCATACCAGGCTACTTTTCGTTTGGTTAAAATTAATTTTCCGAAGATAATCGCTTCATCATTTTTCCATTCAATTGTATTCAAAAGAACCTCTAAATAATGATTTGAATCTTCCCGAGAAAATAATTTTCCGTAATAATTCACCGTTCCTTCTTTCGGAAGCAGGTTTGTATTTTTGTCTGTATGCGGATTAAATAAGTCCATTTTTCCAGTTTTGATATTCGGTTTTCATGCAATGTCCGCAAGGCCTGAAACCATTTTGTTTCGCTTCATTTTCAGATAAAAAGAAAACCCGGTTTTCGCGTTTCATTCTTTTTCCGGAAGCACATTTTAAGGTTCCGTATATTTTTAGTTTTCGGTTTCCACCGAAGCAAATTTCCGCATTTTTAATTTTATTTCGAAGATCAGAGTCCGGAATTTTATCGTGATGAATCATAATCTTTTTAATTTTTTTACCCGAATTTTTCATCACATTTTCACCACATTTTTTATAGTAGAGGCGCACAGCAGTGCGTCTCGTCAAAGATTGGTTTTGCCACAGATTAAATCATTTAAAATCTGGTCGCTAAAATTAATCGCGCAAAGTCGCAGAGGCGCAAAGTTTCTATTAAAGAATTAGTAAGTATTTGTACACTATTCAAATTGTTTTAAAACTTAAAACGATACGATGAATTTTTTAATTCTTTGCGACTCTGCGACTTTGCGAGATTAAAATTATTAAGATAGTGCATCATGAAAAATAATCCCCAAAGTATAACGTTCACCCGAATGAATCTCGCTCACACCATGTTTCATATTCACACGATAATATCCTTTTGTTCCTTTTACGGGCCTGAAATTAGTTGTAAAAACCAGTACGTCACCTTTTTTAGGTTTCAAAACAATTGCCTTCGATTGCGCTCTCGGCGTTTGTTGTGTTAAGACAAATTCACCTCCCGTAAAATCTTCATCGGGTTCGTTTAGGAAAACTACGATTTGAATAGGAAAATAAATAGCTCCGTATAAATCCTGATGCAAAGTATTAAAACCGCTTTTACCATATTTTAAAATTAAAACCGTTGCTTTTAGTTGATTATTAGTGTGGCATTGTTCGAGCAATTTTTCATGTGTTTCCGGAAAAATAGTATTGATGTTTAATACTTTCATCCACGCATTTGCAATTGGCGCCAGTTTTGGATAAATGGCTGAACGAATGCTTTGAATTAAATCCGGAAGTGGATAATTAAAGTATTTGTATTCACCTAAACCAAAACGGTATCGCTCCATAACAACTGTTTTTCGATATAAATTTGGATTATCATAATCGAATTTTAAATCTTCGCATTCTTCGATAGTAAGTAAATTTGGAATGATGGCAAATCCATTTTCGTGCATAGATTCGGTGATGCTGTCCCAATTTTGAGAAGCAATTTTGGATTGTATATTTTGCATGGAATTAAGTTTAGAGATCTGAATTTAGTTGTGCGCCTTCCCAGCCAATTATAGCTGTTTTTCGAGTATTTCCCCACATATAACCGCCAAAGGTTCCAGACGATTGAATCACGCGATGACAGGGAATTAAAAATGCTACAGGATTGCTTCCAATGGCTGTACCTACAGCTCGTGAAGCATTTGGTTTCTCGATTTGATGTGCAATAGAACCATAAGTAGACAATTGTCCCATTGGAATTTTAAGTAACGTTTCCCAAACTTTCAATTGAAAATCGGTGCCTTTTAAATGCAGTTTGATTTCAGATAATTTACTCCAGTCATTTTGGAAAATAAACAAGGCATTTTGTTGTACTAAATCTAGTTTTCGGGAGAATGTGGCGTTCGGAAATTTATGTTTTAAATCGTGAAAACCGATTTCTTCGCTTTCAGCAAAAGCCATAAAACAAACCCCTTTTTGGGTCGAAGCCACAATTATATTCCCAAACGGACTTTCGGCAAAACTGAAATTGATTTCTAAATTTTTCCCGCCGTTTTTATATTCGGCTGGCGTCATACCTTCGATGTTTACGAATAAATCGTGTAAACGGCTCGTTCCGGAAAGTCCGGTATCAAAAGCGGCATCAAACAAAGTTGCCTGATTGTCTTCTTTCAGAATTTTTTTAGCATGTTCTACACTGATATATTGCAAAAACTTCTTCGGACTTGTGCCAGCCCATTCCGTAAACAAACGCTGAAAATGAAACGGACTTAAATGCACTTTTTCGGCAACCTCATCAAGATTAGGCTGCGCTTTAAAATTGGCTTTGATATAATCAATCGCATCGGCAATTCGGTTATAATTGATGTTTTCCTGTGTGTTCATTTCTTTCAATTTTATAATGCAAATATCGACAGGGTTTGACAGTCATAAAATCCGAAACTTGCTTTGTTTTTGTTTCAGGTTTCAAGTTTAACGTTTTGTATTAACTTGAAACCTGAAACTTGAAACTATTTTTTCAATAAATTAGAAATTAATGTACCGTTGTTTTAGAAAAAACATTGATGACTACAACACCAATCATAATTAAAGCCAATCCAATAATGGCTGGTAAATCTGGAATTTGCTTAAAGAAAACCGCACCAATAATAGTAATCAAAACAATTCCGACGCCGGACCAAATGGCGTAGGCAATTCCAACCGGAATAGTTCTCATGGCAAAACTTAAAAAGTAAAACGCAGCCAGATAGCCTATAATTGTAATAATGCTGGGAATTAATTGTGTAAACTGCTCCGATTTTTTTAAGGCAGAAGTAGCAATGATTTCGAATAGTATGGCAATTCCTAGAAAGAAGAAGTTTTTCATATTTCACGTTTTTACAAAGTTAAGCTTTGTTTTTGAGTGAGATCTAAAAGAATTATTTAAGACTATCTTTTGACATAGAAATACTTATTAATTTAAAACCATTTTCGGTTCTTAAAAATTCGAAATGATCCTGACCAAAATCCTCACCGTCTTTTGACGTTATTACTATGTTTTCAACTGGATATTGCCACTCTTTGGATTCATTACAATTGTTAAAATAATTCTCATATTCTTTTGCTTCAAATATAAATTGATTTAAACCATCAGTTGAAATAAAATAATCTGTTTTTTCAGAATTTAGTTCTTGTAATTTTAATTTTAAAAGAGTGTAATTCTGATCGATAAATGTAGTTTTTGGTTCGTTTATCCATCCGTTTGGATTTTTCCAATAGGTAATTTGCTCAAAAGAATGCTTTAGTAAATTCTCTTTGGATAGGTCTGAAAGCAAAGTGTTTTTGAGCCAAAATTTAAATTCTTTATCATAATTAATAAAGGAATAATACTGACCGTTAATTCCGTGAAAACTTTCTCTTGCAGGATCTTTGCTTCGCTCTTTTGATTTTTCTAAAGAATAAAAGTTCAGATCATAATCGTTTTCATATTCAAAGTTTTCTACTAAGACTTTATTGTTAGTATCAATAAGAAATTCTTTTCCCCCAGTCCAGCCGTAATGTTCGTCGTCAAACTTTTTCTTGATAGCACCTCTTAACGCGACAATCAGTCCGTTTCTGGCTTTTGTTAAATTGCTGTATGCTGCTGGAATTACAATTTTTCCTTCGCTGTTGAACATGCCCATTTTATCTGTTTTAGGGTCTCTGAAACGAATGAAACCTTCATTTTCGCAATCTGGTCCGTTATCAAAAATATACAAGCTGTCAAGTCCAACAATTTTTCCGGATTTGGTTAAGTAATAACTTTTCCAGCTATCATTTACATCTTCGCTTACAGCTATGATAGCGTTAAATTTATGAGCAGAAGTTAATCTAGTAAACTTTGGCGTTATTTTAATTTTTCCGTTTTGATCTTTAAATCCCAGGTGGGTTGTGTCTTTGTCCCAAAATGAAATCCAGGTATCATTACTTTGAGCCAGTACAGAACAACTTAAAAGCAGGAACATAAAAAAGATGATATTTTTTCTCATGAAAATTTACTTATCGCAGATGAATTTCAGGTTCCTTATTTTTTGCTTCGTCAAAACAAGCAGAGCATAACATTTTAAAATCGGCGTTGGCCTGAAAAACATCTGTCCATTCTTCGCCATTATCAAGAAGCCATTGTTCACATTCTCCACACCAGGCAATCTGCGGAAGGTCTTCTTCGGCTTCGGAATAGAAAAAACCAACTTTTGCTTTATTGTCAATAGCCATGGCAATATGTATGCAGGTAAAAGACATATCTTTTGAGCCATGTTTTTCACATGAAATTTTTTCAATCATATTTTTATTGTTGTGAAATTGTAATCAGTAGTAAGACTATTTTTTTCTTTCCTGTTTTTCTTTTTCTTTTTTTGCCTTTTCTTCTTCTTTAACTCTTTTTTCTTCTTCGTGTTTTTTGATAAGTTCTTCTTTTTGGATTTTTGCAGCCTGAATTTTGTTTTGCAAATCTTGAATTTTATTTGAACTTTTTTCTAATTCAGATTCTGATTTTGCTACTTTTTCTTCAGATTTTTGAACTCTCTTTTTAGATTTTTCAATCTCTTTTTTAATATCTGTATTGTTATTTGCTTTGCTTTCAAGACTGGCTAATTCTTGTAGATTAGCCTTTAAATCGGCTTCTTTTTCTGTTGATTTGGTTTGTAATTTCTTTAGTTTTCTTTCTTCATTAGCCAGCTTTTCTTCTGCTGTTTGAATATTATTAAGATTACGTGCCATATCGCGCTGTTGCTGCTGCTGTTGCATAAACATTTGATTTTGCTGTCTGAACATGGCATTGCTAGCCTGCATTTGTCTTTGCATACTGGATTGCGCTACTGAAAAAAAGGGTAAAAGGATAAGTAGTATTAAGACTAGGCGTGCTCTCATAATTTGATTTAGGTATTGGGGATTTTAATTTCAAAAGTAAACCTTAAAATCAATAATTGTGTTTATTATCTGATTAAATTTAAGTTTCCTGCCTTAAAATTAAAAACAAAACCCAATAGTTTTTTAAATCTAATTAAAATAGAAAATGGTTTTAATTATGGATTGAGTGACAGTCCAACGCTGAAAAATAGTCTCACTTTATTAATGTTGTTCATCCAGGAAGCGTCAAAATGAATTGGGCCTAGAATGGACTGATAAGAAATCGCTGTTCCTCCTGAAAGTACAAGACTAGGGGTATCATTTTCATCCCACTTTCCTTTTGGGCTAAATACATGGCCGATATATTCATCAAAAGTGTCAAAACCTACACTAGCAATATTAAAGTGTGGAGTGAGATAAATTTTTCCGGTTAAATTTATTTGAGAACCGAGTTTAAGTCCCATGTACTGTGTAACATTGAGTTCGTCTTCATGCAGGCCCGGAAATGAAAAACGATTGCTGCCAGAGCTCGGAATAATGCCGCCTAAAAAATATTTTGCGGCATAACCAAAACCTGAAAACGGAATTTGATCGTCTTTAAGTTTGTCCTGAAAAATAAAATAAGAATCAAATCCTACAATTCCTGTAATTTTCTTTTTTAAGAGTGCTCTCTTTTCAAAACTAAAACCCAATTTTGTGTAGCCATTTGTTGAACCTGAAATACTTGTCAAATCAGCGTCAGAAAAAGAGGTGTCTACATCACTAAGAAATGATCTTGCTGCATTTGCTTTTATAATGGTTCCGCTTGTAGCAAAAAATACTTTGTCCATATCATTATAGGAATAATGCATGTTGAATTCAATATTATTAGAGTGGTAGTTGGTTATGTTGACGGAGTTTGGATTGTATTCCCGGTCATATTTTGGTTTTAGATTAGAGTAGCTATAATTTAAACCAAAACCTACATAACTTTTCAGTGAATTTAAATTTTTGTTCACCTCATTATTGAGTTCAAAAGCATTATAAAGTATGTTGTCTGACGCTTTTCCATTTATGTAAATTTCTTGTCGCAGCAAGGCGCCATAAGCTTCAGATACCCACCACCATTCTCTGTATTGCCCAAAATTCTTCTGATAATTGATTCTCGCTTTTGGCTGTTCAGCAATATCTATTGTTACAAGAAGACGGGAGGCATCGGCGAGAACATTTCGGCCTGTGTAATTAAAAATTATTCCAACACCTCTGTAAGTGTCATAATGTATTGAAGTGTTGAGTTGATTTTCGGCGCGTTCAAATCCAAATAATGTGATTCCTAATTTGTCTTTATCTTTTATGAAATAGCTATATGTAATCTGATCAAAAAGATTAGTACCCATGGCTCTGTTAATTCCAGCTATTAAATCTTTGGTGGTGTATTTTACATGTGTTTTAAGGTTTGCTCTTCCGAGGACCAAAGGCATATTCTCAGGACTTATATTTTTGTAAACAATTGTGTCCAGGACAAATTCTTTTGGCATCTCAGGCAACGTGTGCGTTCGTTGCGGAAACGCTTTTAGTTTTTCTGATAAGGCAATTAAAGCCGGAAGATTTTGATTTGTTGCTATTTTACCGTCTTTGTAGATTTCGTCACTATCTGCAAAATCAGCCGTGGAGAAACGTAAGTTGGGCAAATGATCAACCAATATTGTACAAAGATCGCGATTTGCAGGATTCTTAATATTACTCGGAAACATACTGGTCTGCATCAAAATAGTCATCAGATTATTCAGCTTATCCATTGGTTCCATTCCTCCTCCTACATCGCTCCCAATAATAATATCAGCACCCATTTGTTTGGCAACATCTGTCGGGAAATTATTTAAAACTCCTCCGTCAACTAATACTGTTTTTTCGTAAGCCATTGGTTTAAAAACAGCAGGCAAAGACATACTGGCCCGCATTGCATAGGCTAAACTACCTTTGCTTAAAATAACTTCTTTTCCCTCAACCAAATCGGTTGCCATAGCTCGAAAGGGAATTGGAAGACTGTCAAAATCTCTAACATTATATACAGGAAAGGTTAATTCAGAAAGGTATTCTCTTAGATTTTGATCATTTAAAAGAGAACCAATGCTATTAAGTTTTCCATCTTTAACACCTATACCAACTAAATATCTTTGAAATTCTCGTTTTTCTTCAACGCTTACCATTCTTAGAGATTGACCGCCCCCAAGTACTTTATCCCAATGGATACTTTTGGTTAGTTTATCGATACTATCTCCGGAATATCCCATGGCATACAAACCTCCAATAATGCTTCCCATACTGTTTCCAACAATAAGATCGGGAACAATGTGTAAGGAATCGAGTTTTTGCAAAAGCGGAATATGTGCAACTCCTTTTGCTCCGCCGCCACTTAATACTAATACAACTTTCGGTTTCTTTTCCTGAGAAAAAATAATTTGTGGGAGACTTAGTAAAAATAAGAAGACGATTAAATAAGTAGTTTTTTTCAAGTTTGTACTGTTTAAGTATTTGAGAAATAGAATCTTATTTTGATTATTAAAAGTAAGCAGATATTTGTAAACGTGCAATCTTTTGAGAGAAATGTTTTTTTAGTAGAGTATAAAAACAAAAAACCCGACAGGTTTAAAAAACCTGTCGGGTTTGAAATAGGTATTAAAGAAATCTAAAATCAGAAATCTTTAATCTAAAATCAATTTAGTATCTGTAGTATTCTGGTTTGAATGGACCTTCAACCGGAACACCAATATAAGCAGCCTGATCGTCACGTAAAGTTTCCAATTCAACTCCTAATTTAGCTAAGTGTAAAGCAGCAACTTTTTCATCTAAATGTTTTGGTAACATGTAAACGTCATTGTTGTAAGCAGCACTATTTTTCCATAATTCGATTTGTGCCAAAGTTTGGTTTGTAAAGGAGTTACTCATTACAAAACTTGGGTGACCTGTAGCACAACCAAGGTTTACTAAACGACCTTCGGCCAAGATGATGATATCTTTTCCAGCGATTGTATATTTGTCAACCTGAGGTTTGATTTCGATTTTAGATGCACCGTGGTTTTTGTTCAACCAGGCCATATCAATTTCGTTATCAAAGTGTCCGATGTTACAAACAACAGTTTTATCTTTCATTTGCTCGAAGTGCTCTCCAAGAACGATATCTTTATTTCCTGTAGTTGTAATGATGATATCAGCATTAGCAATTACAGTGTTTAATTTTTTAACTTCATAACCGTCCATTGCAGCTTGTAAAGCACAAATTGGGTCAATTTCAGTAACTGTTACGATAGATCCAGCACCTCTAAAAGAAGCAGCAGTTCCTTTTCCAACGTCACCGTATCCACAAACGATTACTCTTTTTCCAGCTAACATTAAGTCAGTTGCACGACGTACAGCATCTACAGCAGATTCTTTACAACCGTATTTGTTATCAAATTTAGATTTAGTAACAGAGTCATTAATGTTGATTGCAGGCATTGGTAAAGTTCCGGCTTTTACTCTTTCGTAAAGTCTGTGAACTCCAGTTGTAGTTTCTTCAGATAAACCTTTGATTCCAGGAACCAATTCTGGGAAACGGTCAATAACCATGTTAGTTAAATCTCCACCATCATCCAAAATCATGTTCAATGGTTTTCTGTCTTCACCAAAGAATAAAGTTTGCTCAATACACCAGTCAAATGATTGCTCATCAAGACCTTTCCAAGCATAAACCTGAATTCCGGCAGCAGCAATAGCAGCAGCAGCCTGATCCTGAGTAGAGAAAATATTACAAGAAGACCAAGTAACTTCAGCACCAAGAGCAATTAAAGTTTCGATCAAAACAGCAGTTTGAATCGTCATGTGCAAACATCCAGCGATACGAGCACCCTTTAGTGGTTGTTCGTCTTTGTATTCAGCACGAAGTGCCATTAAACCTGGCATTTCAGCTTCAGCTAGTTCAATTTCTTTTCTTCCCCAAGCCGCTAGAGAAATGTCTTTTACTTTGAAAGCCACATAAGGCGTAGTTGTAGTACTCATTTATAGTGTATATTTGTATATTGTAAAATTTTTGCAAATTTACGGAATACCTTTGGAATTTTTACTATTTCTATAAGATTTGTGAAATGTTTAATTTCTTAATCTTTAGAAGATTAGTTGATTAATGTTTTTTAGAAGCTAATCCTGCTGTCCACTATATCTTTTCCTGGCTAAAGAAGCCAGAAAAAGGATGCCGTTCCCATCAGGGCTAAAAAGACGAGACATTAAATTACAAGTTTAGTTTCCAAAAGAAAGAATAATTCACAATTAATCATTTATAATTTACAATTAAACAAGTAATGCCTTTATTTAAAACCATACAGTGTAACGAAACGACCAAACTTTTAATTTGGGAAATAACCGAATCTTTTGAGGAGTTATTAAGCAAAGTAGTTTTGAAAGAAAAAACACAGTTGAGGTTAAACGGAATGAAATCCCAATTGCATCAGCGTGCTTTTTTAAGCGTTCGTATGCTGATTCAGGAAATGGGTTTTACAGATAAAGACTTGCATTATGATGAATTCGGAAAACCTTATTTCGATTGTCATAATTATATTTCGATTACACATTCCTATCATTTTGCAGCCATTATCATTAGCCATGAAACGGTTGGAATTGACATGGAACTACAGCGCGAAAAAATCCGTAAAATCGCTGATAAATTTGTTGATACCGAATTCGAATATTTAAATCCGAATGTTTCTGAAGAATACATTAAAAAACTTACTGTAATCTGGGGTGCAAAAGAAGCGATCTTCAAAATCAGAAACGAAAAAGGAATCAGCTTTAAAGACCATATTAGAGTTGGAGATTTTTCTTTGGATAAAGAACAAACGGAGGCCAGTCTACATTTTGATAAGCTGATTAAAGATTTCAATGTGCATTACGAGGAAATCAAATCTGATAATTTTGAAGGGAAATTTACTTTGGTTTATGCTTTTGAGAAGTAAGATTTAGTCGCAGGTTACAGTCTCAGTAATCAGTAGAATTAAATTTCAGTTGAAGTTTCACCGATTTTTTTTCGATGCTCAAACATACTCACAAATAAAAAAGTTCCCATTTTTCGGGCACGTCTCTTTAGTGTTTCCACATTTTCGCCTTCAAAATGTTCATCTAAAGTCTGAAACCAGTAGTTAAGCCAGATTCCGAATTCGTTTGAAGTGATTTTGCCATCAAAACGAGCATCAACCTCATTGTGCACGGCATTAGGATTGCCTTTGTATTTTTTGACTGCAAATAAATTGGTTTCCCAAAAATCAGTCAGTTTATCGAGATGAGCATCCCAATCTTTAATCATGGTATTAAAATAAAAACCAATTTCTTTATCAGTTCTTATTTTAGCATAGAACTGATGTACTAAAAATTCGACATCAGTTCTATTTTCTATTTGCTTTTTCATAGTACAAAACTATTCAGAAATATGAGTAAAACACTTAATACAGCGCTTAAAATAATAAGGTTAAAAACTACTTTATGTTTCATCTGTGCTAAAATTGAAGTATTAGCAAAAACACAAGCCAATACAATAATAGCCAGCTGAATCATTTGTCCAATAGAAGTTCCGTGTGAAAGAATGTACATTGCAGCAGCGCCACCTAAACAGCTTTGGCCAATTACAGCCATTGCTGCAGAACCCATGTAATTTTTATTGAAATTTTCGAATGTTGTTTGATATAGTGTCATGATATTGAGATTTTTATACTACAAAGGTACATGCACAATACATCTTCATTTTATGACTTTAATCATAAAACAGCAACTATTTTATCTGTATACTTTTCTGTTTATAATCTTCAAAAGACCTTTTTTCTCTAAAGCTTTTATGGTTCTAATTACAGTTTCGACACGCAGACCAGTTAAATCTCCAATTTGTTGTCTGGTAAAATTAATATGGTAACCATTAGCATCTTTTTTAAAATTAAAATAGGCGATTCCGTGGTCAATTAATTTCAAAACTCTGTGCTCCGGTTCCTGAGTAGACATTTCAGCCGCCATAACCGATTTATAATACAATCGCTGTGCTAAATTTTCGATTATTTTCAAGCTTATTGCTGGGTTTTCTTCCAGTAATTTGAGGAAATTGTTTTTAGGAAGAAGAAGAACTTCTGAATCATCAACTGCAATAGCATTTGCCGGATACTTTTGATTTAAAAATAAGGGAGGTTCACCAAAGGACTGTTCTTTATAAAAAATCCCCTGAATAAATTCTCTGCCATCATCATTGTAATTACTCATTTTTACTTGTCCGGAAATAATCTGATAATAATGAGTAGGCAAATTTCCTTCTTCAAAAATAATTTCATTTTTATCGAAAGATTTCTTTAAGGCGCCGTATTTTTCTAACAATTCAGGAGCGATCATGCCGTCATTTTTTTAGTTTTAAAAAGCAATTGTACAAATATAATTCATTCAAAATAGTTCTTCTGCATTAAAAAACTTTTACTTTTACGCCCGTTATGAAACAAAAAATATCCAACATACACCAACAGATTTTGGAAGCGAAAAAGAAGGGGCAAAAATTATTGGCCATACTTTTAGATCCGGACAAAATTGTATGGGAAAATTTAGATCATTTATTAGTTAAAATAAAGCAATCACCGGCAACACACATTTTTGTGGGAGGAAGTATAGTTCACGCTACTATTTTAGAAGATTTACTTACTGAATTAAAACAAAAAACCAATTTGCCCGTTGTGATATTTCCGGGCGATCCGTCGCAGATTTCTCCGCAGGCAGATGCAATTTTGTTTTTGTCTTTGTTGTCTGGGCGAAATCCGGATTATTTGATTGAATATCAGGTTCAGGCGGCGCCAATTTTAAAGAGAACAAATCTTGAAGTTATTTCAACAGGATATATTTTAATAGAAAGTGGCAATGAAACAGCAGTAGCCCGCGTAAGTAAAACAAAGCCGCTTAAACGTGAAAACCTTGATTTGGTTTTGGCAACAGCACAAGCAGGGGAAATGTTGGGTAACAAATTAATGTATTTAGAGGCTGGAAGTGGTGCTAAAAATGCAGTGCCTCTGGAAATGATACAGTTAATTTCGCAAAATATTGAAATTCCTATAATTGTTGGCGGAGGAATTGTAGATTTGCAGGGAATTCAAAATGCCTATAAAGCGGGTGCTGATTTAGTAGTTATTGGGACTGCTTTTGAAAACGACAGTCATTTTTTTGAAGCCTAAATCATAACCAAACAACCAACCAAATGATTAATTTTTTTGTTGACAGCTATAAAAATGCGCCGTTGTGGCATATTGCACTAGAGTTTTTAGTTTTTGTCTGTGGAATTTTAAGTGTCTGGTTTGCAAAAAAAGAGAATATCTGGGTATATCCAACAGGTTTAATCGCTACGGTGATTTCAGTTTATCTATTATATATTGCGGGTTATATTGGTGATATGATTATCAATGGATATTTCTCGATTATGAGTATTTACGGATGGTATTTATGGGGAAAAGGTGGGTCTAAAGAAGATAATTTACCAATTACTCGTACAAATGTTAATGAAAAAATAATCGGAATCGTACTATTTTTTGTAACTGTTTTTGTAGTTTTCGGTATTTATAAATATTTCGATTATGAAATTAAAAATGACAATTATATTGACATGATTTCATCGGGAATATTTTTTGCCGGAATGTGGTACATGGCCAGAAAAAAAATCGAAAACTGGACACTTTGGATTATTGGTGACATTATTGTAGTGCCTCTTTATGCCTATCGTGGCTTAGGGATGTTGTCGCTTCAATATTTAATTTTTACAATTTTAGCTATTTCAGCTTATTTAGAATGGAGAAAAATCTTAAACAACAAGAAACAAATATCATAAAAATCGCTTTATTTGGGCCTGAAAGTACAGGTAAAACTACTTTGGCGAAACAATTGGCAGATTACTATGAAACCGAGTGGGTTCCTGAATTTGCACGCGATTATCTACAAGAAAAGTGGGAGAAGAATCAGCACATTTGTGTTGCTGATGATATGCTTCCAATCGCTTATGGACAAGTTGCATTGGAAAATAAAAATCTTTCATCTGCTAAAAAATATCTTTTTTGCGATACCAACTTAATGGTTACCAAAGTTTTTTCTGAAATGTATTATGGTTTCTGCGATCCTTCGCTAAACGAAGCAGCACTAAAACATGAATACGATCTGTTTTTTCTAACGGACATTGATGTTCCGTGGGAGAAGGATGATATTAGAGATACACCAGATGGTCGGGAAACAGTGTTTTCTGTTTTTAAGCAAACGTTAATTGATACTAAAAAACCTTTTGTTATTCTTTCTGGCAATAAGAAAAGTCGTTTAGCAAAAGCAACTTCAATTGTAGCTAATTTGGCTTTAGCGAAAGAACGTGGTTTTTCAACTGAAGATTTTCTTCAGATATATAATCATGGAATTTCTTTTGATACTATTTTAAAGCAATTAGAAATTTTTGAAAACGGAATAGCAAAATGTAATTTAGTTAGTGCGGCAACCATTGATAATGGGATTTTGTCATTGTCAGAAGTTGAGTTTGAAGAGAAAGCAAGATTCTTCGACAATCAAAAAGAAAATCTGAAAATAAAAAAATTCGTTCCGGCTTCAGGGGCAGCAACAAGAATGTTTAAATTTTTGAGAGCTTTTTTGAATGATTTTGATATTGAAAAAGAAACTATCAATGCCTACATCAACAGGAAAAAAGATAAAGAATTGTCTATGTTTATTGTAGCAATGGAAAAGTTTCCTTTTTTTGAAGCATTACACAAAGAATTAAATCTACTTTATCCTGATTTTGAAACATTGGAGAGAGATTACAAGAATTATTATTTTATAAAACTTCTACTTTCTTCTGACCATTTTGATTTTGCAAATAAGCCAAAAGCAGTTTTGCCTTTTCATAAGTATAAAGACCATATTGCCAATCCGATAGAGGAACATTTAAATGAATGTTTTCACTATGCTTCATCAAATCAGGTTTCTAATCTTCATTTTACGGTTACTGAGGCACATCAGCAGCTATTCGAAAAAGAAGTTGAAATATTAAAAGGAAAGGTAGAAAAAGCTTCGGAAATTCAAATTAATATAGGTTATTCTTATCAAAATAAAAGTACAGATTCAATTACTGTTGATACTAATAATAAAATTGTGCGGGATAAAAATGGAATGTTAGTTTTTAGACCCGGAGGACATGGTGCATTGATTGAAAATTTAAATAAGCTTAATTCTGATATTATTTTTATTAAAAATATTGATAATGTGATTCAGAATCATATTGATAAAATTACATTGTACAAGAAAGCTTTGGCAGGCGTTTTAATTCAGATGCAACACAAGGTTTTTGACTATTTAAAAGCGATTGAAAAGCAGGAGGTTAAAGAAGAAAATGTCGAAGAAATCGTTGCTTTTTTAACTGAAAAATTAAATATCCAAATAACAAGTGATTTTCACAAATTTACGTTTGAGAATAAAGTCATCAAAATTAAGGATTTACTCGACAGGCCAATAAGAATTTGTGGAATGGTTAAAAATGAAGGAGAACCAGGTGGAGGACCATTTTGGATTATGAATGATCAAGGAAAGATTTCACTGCAGATCGTTGAAGCTTCGCAGGTAGATTCTTCAAATAAAAAGCAACGGGCAATTATGGGAGAGGCTACCCATTTTAATCCAGTTGATTTAGTCTGTGGTATCAAAAATTATAAAAATAAAAAATTTGATTTATTACAGTTTGTAGATCAGAAAGCAGGTTTTATAGTTGAAAAAAGTATAGAAGGAAAAGCAGTTAAAAGTTATGAATTACCAGGTTTATGGAATGGCGCAATGGCCAATTGGTTAACAATTTTTGTGGCAGTTCCGTTAATAACTTTTAATCCGGTGAAAACGGTAAATGATTTATTAAAAGCACCACACCAGCTACAATAATGGATATTGAAAAAGTCATATCAGAATTAAGTTTTAAAGCCGTTCGAAGTAGTGGTGCCGGTGGACAAAACGTAAATAAAGTATCATCAAAAGTGGTGCTAACTTTTGATTTGAATACATCTCAAGCCTTGTCTGAAGAAGAAAAAGCACTTTTATTGGTGAATATTGCCCCGCGCTTAACCAATGAAAACATTGTGATTTTAAATTGTGATGAAGACCGAAGTCAGCTTAAAAATAAAGACATTGTTGTAAAGCGTTTTTTAGATATAATCAAAAAAGGATTGCATGTTCCGAAGGTTCGAAAAGCAACTAAGATTCCAAAATCAGTAATCAAAAAGCGAATTAAAGACAAAAAGAATATTTCTGAGATAAAGCAATCAAGAAGAAGGCCAAACTTAGATTAAATTCTAATTTATAAAATTCCAAATTCCAATTGAAAACTAGATAATGAAGTTTTTTGGAATTTGGAATTTGCTTTTTTTGGAATTTAATTTTTTGAGATTTGGAATTTGATTTTTGGTTTTTTTAAGTTTACATTTGTACTGTCTCAAAGGGGTGCTCTAAATAACGAGCTGAGATCATACCCAAAGAACCTGAGCGAGTAATGTTGCTAAGGGAAAAAATGACAATGGTTAGCGTGCACACTATATCTTGTCGTAAGAAACACATTTATTAATTTAACAAAAAGAATAATTCCCCCTTTTATTCGTAATTTTTTTACGGATGAAAACTTCTCTTAAAGGTATTAAGGTACTAAGTTACAAAGGTTCTAAGTTTTTAAAAACTAGACGAACCAAATCTATTTTCTTTACTCTATTTTCTTTACTCTATTCTCTATTTTCTTTCGCTCAAGAGCAAGAAAAAGATTCTACCAAAGTAAATTCTCTTGATGAGGTTTTGGTCTCTGCTGTTCGTGTTACTACAAAAACGCCGGTTACGTTTAGTAATCTGGATAAAAAAGATATCAAATACAGAAACTTAGGGCAGGATATCCCAATTCTTATGAATTATATGCCTTCTGTTGTAACAACTTCTGATGCTGGTAACGGAATGGGTTACACTGGAATTCGCGTCCGCGGAAGCGATGCAACGCGTGTTAATGTTACCATCAACGGAATTCCATACAATGATGCTGAAAGTCAGGGAACATTTTGGGTTAATATGCCTGATTTTGCTTCCTCTGTAGAAAGTCTTCAATTACAGCGTGGTGTTGGAACTTCAACTAATGGCTCTGGTGCTTTTGGTGCCAGTTTAAATATGCTGACAGACAATTATGCTTCAAAAGCAAATGGTGAAATTTCAAGTTCATATGGAAGTTTCAATTCTCAAAAAAACACAGTAAAATTTAGTACAGGTTTATTAAACGATCATTTTGAATTGGCAGGGCGTTTGTCAAGAATCAAATCAGATGGTTATGTAGACAGAGCAAGTTCTGATTTGAAATCGTATTTTTTACAGGGAACTTATGTTGGCAAAACAACCTTAATTAAGGCATTGGTTTTTGGCGGAACAGAAAAAACATACCAATCCTGGAACGGAATCGATGCTGAAACCCTAAACTCAAACCGTACTTTCAATTCTGCCGGAATGTATACGGACGAAGCTGGAAACATTCGTTTTTATGACAATGAAACAGATAACTATCAGCAAGATCATTATCAATTGCATTGGAGTGAATCATTCTCAGATAAATGGAGCTCAAACTTAGCAGTTCATTACACCAAAGGAAAAGGCTACTATGAAAATTATAAATATGATGAGCCGGTTGCAGGATATGGGCCAATCGAACCTACCAAAATGGTTGAGAATGATAACGGAGAATTAGTGCCGGGTACCGATTTAATTCGTCAGAAATGGTTGGACAATGATTTCTACGGAACTACTTTTTCTGTAAAATATAAAGATGAAAAACTGGACGTGATTTTTGGCGGAGGCTGGAATAAATACGAAGGCGACCATTTCGGGAAAGTAATTTGGGCGAGAAATTCTGCTCAATCGGAGTTAGGCGATCATTATTACGATGATTTCTCAACTAAAACAGATGGAAATATTTTCGCGAAAGCCAATTATCAGGTTACAGAAAAATTAAGCTTTTATGGTGATTTGCAATATAGAAATGTAAAATACAAATCCAATAGTGCAGACACTGGTTTGGTTGATGATAATTTCAATTTCTTTAATCCAAAAGCAGGTTTGAATTATGAAATCAATCAAAAGAATACCCTTTATTTCTCGTATGCCAGAGCCAATCGCGAACCAAACAGAACGGATTACGAAGGTGGAAATGTAAAACCGGAAAAACTAAATGATTTTGAATTGGGATGGAGATTCAATTCGGAGAAATTTCAGTTGAATTCGAATTTCTATTATATGGCATACAAAGATCAGTTGATCTTAACCGGAACATTAGACGATGTTGGTGCACCAATTCGTTCCAATACTGATAAAAGTTACCGTTTAGGTTTTGAAGTGGATGCAACTATTAAATTATCAGAGAAATTTATATTGCGACCAAACTTCACATTAAGCAGTAATAAAAATGTTGATTTGGCTGTTGAAGGGCAAAACTACGGAACAACTAAAATTGCGTATTCGCCAGAAGTAATTGCAGGAAATATTATTGTTTATAGCCCACTTGAAAGTTTGCACATTTCGCTATTACAGAAATACGTTGGTGAGCAATACATGAATAATATCGAATTGGCATCAGCAAAATTGGCTGATTACTTTGTAAACGATCTTAATGTGTCTTATGAGATTAAACCAAAATCTGTCTTCAAATCAATAATGATTACAGGATTGGTAAATAATATTTTAGATAAGAAATATGTTTCAAACGGGTATATGTGGGATGTCTATCCATACTATTATCCACAGGCAGGAATCAATTTCTTAGCCGGATTAACTTTGAAATTCTAAAAAATATCTTTGAAAGAAAAAAAGCCTGAAAGTTTTAAATTTTCAGGCTTTTTTGTTTTTGGAAAATGCTTTAGTGAACTACTAATGAAACAGGTTTTTGATTAAGAAATTTCTTATTTTTAAATTTGAAACAATTTTATTGTATTTGTTTTTATCCCCAAGTATTGCTATGTTTTGTAAGATATATTCTGTGTTTTACTTGTTTTTTACTTGTTAAAAATTTGTTAATTTTATAAGTTTAAGCTTATTTTTTTAAAAAATTTTCTTTGGTTAGCCAATGGAAAAAATAAATTTAAAGAGCCATATAATTATGAGAAATATCTTTCTCCTTTTCTTTTTTTCTTTTGCTGGTTTTTCACAAACTTCGGGTATAGCTTATTACGGTATTCAGCTGCCAGAATATAAAGGTAAGAATGGTGAAAAAAGTGATATCCTTTCTGAAGCCAAAAAAGTAGCAGAAAGTCATAATTTTATTTTGGAATTTAATGAAACTCAATCTCACTTTTACCTTTCGAATGAGATGGAAAATGAGGGCGCTAACGTGTTAATTAACGGAGTTGCCAATATTATATCGGGACATGAAAATTATTATGATAAGGGTAAGCAGCTAAGTATTAACAAACATGTTGATGGAATTCTTATCAAAGACAAGAACGCTGTTAAATCCTGGACAATTACAAACGAAACAAAAGTTATTGATAATTATCTATGCTATAAAGCTGAATTTATTAAAAAGTACAAAGGTTATAATGGAGAAATGAGTAAAACAATAATTGCCTGGTTTGCTCCCTCTTTGCCATTTCCTTTTGGCCCTAATAGCTATAATGGATTGCCAGGTTTAGTATTAGAATTAATTGAAACAGGAGAAAAAGTTAAAACATATTTTATCAAAAAGATTGAATTGAAAGAGCAAAGTATTCTAATTAAATTCCCTGAAGGCAAAGTTTTAACAGAGGAGGAGTTTATGAAAAATTCGACTTACATTCCGAAATAAATTTAATGTTTAGAATTTAATTTCTACCAAAACAGTCTTTTTTTGGTAGTATTCTATATAAATCTTATGAATATCAAATATGAAAAAAATAGTTTTTGTTTTGTTAATTCTTTTTGTTTCAAACGCTCTTTTTTCTCAGTCTGGACGTATTGATTATCTCATAAAATTGGATTCACTTTCATTTAAAGATAATGGAAAATTTAAAGAAAGATTACAAAAAATGAAAGAATATGCCAGCAACCAGAAGTTTAAATTAAGTTTTAATACCAATCGATCTAGTTTTGAATATATTGAAAGTCTGAGTTCTGACCCAAGTTTTAATGAAAGCGAAAATATTATTGCGAGATTTGCGGCGACTACTGCTTCTGACTTTTATTACGACAGAATTGAAAACAGAGAAATTCAAAAGAAAAATGATGGGCAATTAGTAGAAAAAACGAATGCAAGAGTAGATTGGGTTATTGGTACGGAGTCGAAAAAAATTGATAATTACTTATGCTATAAAGCTACCTATCAGGAGTCTTATATAAGTAGAAAATCAGGTAAAAAAGAATATACAGAGATTGTGGCTTGGTTTGCGCCTATTTTACCATATGGTTATGGGCCTATTCAATTTTATGGATTACCCGGCTTGATTTTGGAGCTTAAATATAAAAATACCACCTACTTAGCTGCTAGAATAGAACTGAAAGATGATACAGTGGATATAAAATTCCCAAAAGGGAGAACAATTACCGAGGATGAATATAATAGTAGATTGCAATCTAGTGCTGGAGCTGTATTGTTGACAAGAAAGAAAGCGGAAAAGAAGGAACAAAAATAAAAAAAAATACAGTTGTTATTACAATATTTAAAAACTCCAAATTATGTTTAATTTATGCTCAAAACCCCACTCGTTTTTTTAATAACCCCACTTTCTTACCCAGGCCAGAACATTTGAAGGGTGGTTTCTAATGATGCAGATAAACCATTAGAATCGACCAATATCATTGCAAAACCCTTACAAGAAAAAAAGCGAGTTTAAAATTTTCGATTGCAGATAACAAAGGGCGATATCGTCTAGAGTCGGATGTTAACGTAAAGTATGAAATTATGGTTTCCTATATGGGTTTTTAATGATTATTAGTTTAGCAAATAATATCTTAAATAAGAAATGTAATTCAAAATGGTATATGTGGTATGTTTATCCATAATTTATGGAATTAATTTCTTTGTCGGATTGAATTTGAAATTCTAAAATTATTTTTAAATAAAAGTCTAAAGTTTATAATTAAGAATTTTCTTATTTTTAATATTGCAAACAATCTTATTATAATTTGTAGTCATCACTTATTATTACTGTATTTTGTAAGATATATGCCTGATTTAATTTTTAATATACTTGTTAAAAATTTGTTAATTATATAAGTTTAGGTTTACATTTTTTTTTTTTTTTTTTTCAAATTTACTTCGGTTAACCAAAAAACATTTAATAAATTTAAACCATAAATTATTATGAAAAAATTATTTTTTACTGCTTTTGCAGTTGTAGTATTTAGCAGCGTTGCAATGGCAAATTCTACTGAGTTGAAAGAAACAACAACTTTACAAAATGTTATTAAAGTAGTTGAAGTTGAGAACCAAGCAACCCCTTGCGAAAATGCGGCGATTGATTATTATGAAGCTACTGGTTCTAATGATCCAGCATTTTTTACTTATTTAATTGCAATGTGTCATTAAGACCAATTAATAATAAGCTCCAAGTTTTATTACTTGGAGCTTTTAATTTAATATAATTATGAAATATTTTTTTTTTAGTTTACTTTTCACAAGTATAGTTTACTCTCAGCAAACTGTTATCGTTACATATGATTTCCATACCTCCTTCTCAAATAATGAGCTTAAAAACGAAGATGCAAAAAAGCTTTTTGGAAATACTGTTGAATTGGCAAATAATCAAAAATTTCAATTATCGTATAGTGAAAATAAGGCTAGTTTTAAATATATAGATCAGCTAGGTCTTGATTCAGATCCTCAATTACTAAATATATCCAGAATGGCGTTTACTTCACTCGATGTTTATACTAATTTAGAAGCTAAAGCCCAAATTACGGTAAGAAATGATGGTACTTTAGTAGAGAGTAAAATTACTCCTTTAGATTGGGAAATTACCGCAGAGTCTAAAAACATAGGTGGGTATTTATGTTACAAAGCGCTTTTTAATGAAAACTTTATCGATAGCTTTGGTAAAAATAGAAGTACTAAAATAGTAGCTTGGTTTGCTCCAAGTTTACCTTTTAGTCTGGGCCCTAAATACTTTTACGGTTTGCCGGGACTTATTTTAGAAGTCACGGAGTATGTTAATTCGCATGGTAATACTTTTTTGGCAAATACTATTGAGTTGAGAGATAAAAAAGAGAATATAAAGTTTCCAAATGGTAAAACAGTTACTAAAGAAGAGTACGATAAAAAATTTCAATACAGCGATGGAGCTGTTTTGCTAGCAAAAAAAAGGGAGGAAACGAAAGGAAAAGAATAAAACTTATTATAATTGTTAGTTGTTTATATTTTCCAAATTATCTTTAATTTATGCTCAAAACCCTACTCGTTTTTTTAATAACCACACTTTCTTACGCCCAAACCAAAACATTTGAAGGGGTAGTTTCTGATGATGCTAATAAACCCTTAGAATCGGCTAATGTTATTGCAAAATCCTTACAAGAAAAAGCGAGTCTAAAATTTTCGATTGCAGATAACAAAGGGCGATATCGTCTAGAGTTGGATGTTAATGTAAAGTATGAAATTATGGTTTCGTATATTGGTTTTCTTGATCAGGTATTTATTTTGGAGCCTAATTCAAATATTAATTCTTATGACTTTAAATTAAAATCTACAGGAGAAAACTTAAAAGAAATCGTAATTAAACACGAGTTTAAGCCAATTGTTATTAAAAAAGACACCTTAACTTTTGATGTCAATAGTTTTGCTAATGGTAACGAACGCAAAATGAAAGAAATCCTTGAAAAGTTACCCGGAGTTGAGGTTGATAAAAAAGGAATCGTTACTGTACAAGGCAAAAAAGTCACCAAAATGTTGGTTGAGGGGAAATCTTTTTTTGGCGGAGGTTCTAAGTTAGCTGTAGAAAATATTCCTGCCGATGCGTTAGATAAAATTGAAGTTATTGATCATTTTAACGAAGTTGGTTTTATGAAACAAGTGTCAGACAGTGATGATTTGGCAATGAATGTAAAATTGAAAGAAGATAAAAAGAAATTTGTTTTTGGAGATGTACAGGCAGGTGTAGAGGCTGGAGGAGGAGATAATGGTTTTTATCTCGCACATGCAGCTTTGTTTTATTTTGCGCCCAAAACCAATTTAAGTTTTATTGGTGATGCAAATAATATCGGAAAAAGCACTTTTACTTATGATGATTTAACGCGGTTTGGAGGCGGTTTCAGCAGTTTTCTTTCCGGTAGAAAAGCGTTGACAGATTTAGACTCTTTTTCTAAAGACAATACCGACATGCTTAAATCTCAATCACAGTTTAGCGCTTTTAATTTTAGTCATGAATTTTCATCAAAACTGACTCTGTCTGGGTTTGGAATTGTTTCTAAAGTTTTTACTGCTGCCAGAATTGATAATAATGTTGAATATTTGAACAACAATAGTACTGTCGATTATGAAAAAAAGGTTCGGCTTGCAGATAATACTGCGGTGTTAGGACTAGGAAATATAAAATTGGATTATTCACCAACAAAGAAAGAAAAATGGTATTACAATGGGCAATATCAGTCTAATACGAATGATTTAGAAAGCGTTTTAAATTCCTTGACAAATTTAGGATCAAGCGTTTTTGAAACCATAAATAAAGCTGATAACGCATCAGTCAAACAATATATAGAATGGCACAAAAGTTACAATGATCACAATACAACAACTTTTGTCGTAAATCAGGCTTATACTAAACTTACACCAAAAAATAATTGGTTTACTGATGAACCGTTTTTGCAAGGACTAATTCCATTAATAGAAGATGAAAGTTATACGGTTGATCAGGTAAAAAAATCTGAAGTAAACAGTATTGATGCCCTTTTTAAGCATTACTGGATTATTAATAACACAAATCATTTGTATACCAATATTGGAAACAATTTTGAAAAATCTAATTTTAATACTTCCGAAAAACAAATCTTAACAGATGGATCTATTAATGATTTTGCCATAGCTGGTTTTGGCAATGCTATTAATTACAGATTAAATGATGCCTATATTGGCCTAGAATATAAATTTAAAATTGGGAAATGGGTTAACAAACCAGGACTGTATTTGCATTGGTATGATTTGAATACTTCTCAAATTGATGGTAATTACAGTGTATCAAAAACATTGCTCCAGCCACAATGGAATAGTGATTACGAGTTTAATAAATCAGAGAGTTTGAATTTTACCTATAAATTAGAAAATCAGTTTCCAGATGTTAACCAAATGGCAAATCGATATACTTTGGAATTTTATAATGCGGTGTATAAGGGTAATGCATTATTAGAAAACGAAAGATACCATTCCTCTACTTTGCGATACTCAAAAATGAATTCTTATAAAGGAATTATTTGGAATGGAATGTTGAATTATTCCAAAAAAGTAAAAGTAATTCGAAATGAAATAAAACTGGATGGAATCGATCAGTTCAATACGCCAATTTTAACCGATAATCCCGAAACAAATATTGGGTTTAATGGTTTTGTATCTAAACGAATTTATCGATTTAATTTGAAGTTAAATACAAGATTATCATGGTTTAATTATTCGCAAACATTAAATGATATTACGACAAATAACCAAAGAAATAATCAGAATGTTGGTCTGATTTTTAAAACCGCTTATAAAAAATGGCCAGACTTTACTATTGGTTATACAAAAGGTTTTAGTGAATTTTCGGGTTTGACAAAATCAAAATATCAAACGGATGCTCTGACATCATCCTTTGAATGCACATTTTTAAAATCCTGGACTTATAAAATAGATTATGAGAGTTTAAAAAATACAAACGATAATAAACAGTCTAATTTTTATGATATTTTAAACACGTCACTTTTTTATCAAAAGAAAAATAGTCCGTTGGGTTTTGAATTGACGGCTAATAATTTGTTTGATATCAAAAAGAAAAATAGTTATTCATTCTCTGACTATATGATAAGCGAGCAGGCTGTCTATATTTTGCCCAGAGCCATTATATTTACGCTATCGTATAAATTGTAACTACTTTTAATTATAAACGTGAATCAACGTTCCGTTAACTTCTACTTTGTATTGTTTTAAAGGATATTCTTTGCCTCCAAGTCCGGTAAATAAACTATAAGATGTTTTATCACAAGAGCATACTGCATTAATACCATCAATGGTCATAGCGGTGCAGGAATTTAAAGCCTGATTTGGGCACGCAGCATCAAAAGCATTATAAGTACCTCCGGCATTAAAAATAATAACCCCTTTGGCTCCAAAATTTGGAACAATAACACCGTTGCTTACAAATTTAAGATTTGAATAGGCAGGCAAATTCATATCTACAGATAAGTTTACAGAATAGTTTGGTATGTTTGGATTATTATTACTTCTTTCACTACCACTACAAGAGAAAAGAATAGAAACAAATACGATTAATAGCCAGATTTTTTTCATTATTTAATTAAGAATTAGAGAAACAAAAATAAATTATTTAGTTTTGAATTTTATATGATTAACATATAATTATGTACTATTAAAAATAATAGTATATTTGTAATAAGAAATCCCGTCCCGATGGGATTTTTTGTATTTATATAAACGATGAAGTTATGAGTAAAGTATCTTATTATACCGCAGAAGGATTAAAAAAGTTGAAAGAGGAGTTGGAGCATTTAAAAAGTGTAATGCGTCCGAAGGCATCTCAAGATATAGCAGAGGCAAGAGATAAAGGTGATTTATCTGAAAATGCCGAATATGATGCAGCAAAAGAAGCGCAAGGTTTATTAGAAATGAGAATTGCTAAACTGGAAGAAGTGTATTCTAACGCCAGATTAATTGACGAATCACAATTAGATGTTTCGAAAGCATTGGTGCTTTCTAATGTAAAAATTAAGAACCAAAGCAACGGAATGGAAATGAAATATACGCTTGTTGCTGAAAGCGAAGCTGACCTTAAAACTGGAAAAATCTCGGTAACGTCTCCTATTGGAAAAGGTTTACTAGGGAAATCTGTTGGAGAAGTAGCTGAAATTACAGTACCAAACGGAGTTCTGAAATTTGAAATTCTTGAAATCTCAAGAGACTAATTTTTTTAAAGTTTAACCGTTTAATCGTTCAATCGGTTAAACGATTAACCAAATAAACGATAAACAATGTCTATATTCACGAAAATAGTAAACGGAGAAATTCCTTCTTATAAAATTGCCGAAGACGATAATTATTTGGCTTTTTTAGATGTAAATCCAAATGCAAAAGGGCACACGCTTTGTATTCCAAAACAAGAAATTGACAAGATTTTTGATATGGAGGATGAATTGTATTTAGGATTAATGAAGTTTTCTAAAAAGATTGCAATTGCTTTAGAAAAAACAGTTCCATGCAAAAGAGTCGGAATGGCAGTTGTTGGGTTAGAAGTTCCTCATGCACACGTTCATTTGATTCCTTTAAACCATATGGATGAAATGCGTTTTCACAATAAAGTATCGCTTTCTAAAGAAGAATTTGAGGCTTTAGCAAAAAGCATTCAGTCGAATTTGTAATAGATTCCGAAATAAAATAAAAAGAGCAGTAAATATTTTACTGCTCTTTTTTATTTAGTGAAATCTGAAATGTAGTTCCTTTTCCAATTTCAGAATGTAAAACTTTTATTTTGCCACGATGATATTCTTCTACAATTCTTTTGGTTAAAGAAAGCCCTAATCCCCAGCCGCGTTTTTTGGTTGTAAAACCAGGCTCAAAAATAGTTTTGAATTGTTTTTTTAAAATTCCGGTTCCTGAATCCTTAATGTTAATTTTAATGTGATGCGCGTCTTGTTCAATTTGAAGATCTAAAGTTCCTTTTCCTTTCATAGCATCAATGGCATTTTTAACGAGATTCTCAATCGTCCAACTGTGTAGTGTTGGATTTATCATGGCTAAAACAGGCTCTTTTGGAGCATCATAAGAAAAAGTGACTTGTTTTGAAAAGCGCGATTGCAGATATTCATAACTACTTAAAGTTTCTGAAACGACATCATGTAACTCTAAAGCTGGAACTGAACCAATTTTTGAAAAACGGTCTGTAATGGTTTGCAATCGGTCAATATCTTTTTCAATTTCCAATGTTATCGATGGATCTATTTCTTCTGTTTTTAAAATTTCAACCCAACCAATTAAAGATGAAAGGGGCGTGCCAATTTGGTGAGCCGTTTCTTTTGCCATACCAGCCCATAGTTTGTTTTGAGTGGCCATTTTGGTGCTTTTGTAAAAATTATAAATTAAAGCACCAAACAAAACGATAATTAGCAGTAAGGCAATTGGGTAATATTTTAGCTTATTGATTAGCTCGGAGTTTCCATAATATAATTTTTGAAATTTCCCCGGGGCGTATTCAATAACAATTGGATCATTCTCTCGTTTTAGATTATTTAGATAAGAAAGTGATTTTTCTTCGTTTTCCATTATTCTTTCCGGTACATTGACCGAACTGATAATTTTATCGCCATACATCGTTAGCATTACAGGAACCGAATGATTGTTGTTTAAAATCTCAAGTGGTAAATCTAAGTCTGTGTTTTCATCAGCATTGACCAAAGCCTTTTGAGCATTGGCTAAAAGGTTCATTTTTAACCTTTCTTCGTTTTTGAAAACCTGAAAAAAGATATAGGTATTCCAGAGAATCAGAGAAATGATTAAGAAGGAAATGGAAATGATAATCCAACGGGTAGTATTTCTTCTTTCGGAAAAAGACATAGGTATTTTTTTGAGGTATAAATATAACGAAATAAACACATTTTATATTTTGTTATTTGCTAAAGATTTTTGTTTTTATGTCCTAAAGTATTTCTTTGGATTAAACGATTTCTCTACTTTTGCAGATACCGAAATGAGGTTCGGTTAAAAAGAAAAAATATGATTAGCATTAATCCAAAAGAGATTCCAACGGCAAAATTACATGGTTATCTGCAAAGTGCTGTAGGACCAAGACCGATTGCTTTTGCCAGTACAATGAGCGAAAAAGGAATTCCGAATTTGTCGCCGTTTAGTTTTTTTAATGTATTTAGTGCGAATCCGCCCATTTTAATTTTTTCACCGGCACGACGCGTACGCGATAATACGGTCAAACATACACTGATTAATGTCGAAGCAACACGTGAAGTAGTTATTAATGTGGTCAATTATGATTTAGTGCAGCAAACATCTTTGGCCAGTACAGAATATGCAGAAGGTGTAAACGAATTTATCAAGGCAGGATTGACACAAATTCCGTCAGATTTGGTAAAACCGTATCGTGTAAAAGAGTCTCCGGTTCAGTTTGAGTGCAAAGTCACGCAGATTATTCCGTTAGGAACTGAAGGGGGAGCAGGAAATTTAGTTTTGTGTGAAGTAGTGAAAATTCATATTCATGAAGCTGTTTTAGATGAAAATGGTGGTATTGATCAGCATAAAATTGATTTGGTTTCGCGACTTGGAAATAATTGGTACTCAAGGTCAAATCAAGGACTTTTTGAAGTGCCAAAACCACTAACTACTTTAGGAGTTGGAGTAGATGCAATTCCGAATTTTGTCAAGGAAAGTCCGGTTTTTGACGGAAATGATCTCGGAAAATTAGGTAATATTGAAGCCTTGCCTACAACGGAAGAAGTTAGTATATTTGTGAAAGAAAATTTTTCTGTAAAAGGAGTTTTAAGCTCAGATGACCAGGAAAAAATTCATTTAGAAGCCAAAAAATACCTGAATAATGATGATATTTTATCGGCCTGGAAAGTGCTTTTAGCCAAAAAATAAGAATAGAAACAATAATTAATATAGACGAAGATGGAAGTTACAGGAAAAGTAAAAGTGGTTAATCCAGAGCAACAAGTTAGTGCTGCATTCAAAAAAAGAGAGTTGGTTGTTACAACAGACGAGCAATATCCTCAGCATATTTTGATTGAATTTACTCAGGATAAATGTGATTTATTGAGCAGCTACAAACAAGGTGAGGCTGTTAAAGTTTCTATCAATTTAAGAGGAAGAGAATGGGTTAATCCACAAGGAGAAACTAGATATTTTAATAGTATTCAAGGTTGGAGAATCGAAAGATTAGCTCCAGAAGGTCCTGCTCAGACAGCACCAATGCCTGCAGCAGAAGCTTTTGCTCCGGCAACAAACTTAAACGAAGACGAACCAGACGATTTGCCTTTCTAAAAGTTTAAATTCCGAAAAATATAAATTCCAAATTCCAAATCATTCTGTGTATTGGGATTTGGAATTTTTTATATTGATCTCATTTTTGTCATTTCGACGAAGGAGAAATCACACACGGAATTCCGCAAACAAAATCGCCAATCTTTGTAGAGTTTCTAGTGCGATTTCTCCTTCGTCGAAATGACAAGATTGTGTAGTTTACAGCTTGGAATTTGGATTTTTATTATTGGAATTTTTTATAAGATGTATTATTTATTTGAAGATATAGCTTTTCCTCCCGTTTCAGAAGCCGATGAAGAAGGTATTCTGGCAATTGGTGGTGACTTAAATCCGGAAAGATTAAAGCTGGCTTACCAAAGCGGAATTTTTCCCTGGTTTAATGAAGGAGAACCTATTTTATGGTGGTCACCCGATCCTAGAATGGTTTTGTTTTTGGATGAATTAATTGTGTCCAAAAGCATGCGTAATATTTTGAACCGAAATCAATTCAAAGTTACCTTTAATCAAAATTTTGAGGATGTAATTTCGAATTGTCAAAAGATAAAACGCGACGGTCAGGATGGAACCTGGATTTCAAATGAAATGATCGAAGCATATTGCAAATTGCATGCAGAAGGAATTGCAAAATCAGTTGAGGTTTGGCAAGATGAGGTTTTGGTTGGTGGTTTGTACGGAATTGATTTGGGAGATATTTTTTGTGGAGAAAGTATGTTCTCAAAAGTTTCTAATGCTTCAAAAATTGCCTTTATCGCTTTGGTTAATAAGTTAAAAAAAGAAAATTATAAGCTATTGGATTGTCAGGTTTATAATCCGCATTTAGAAAGTTTAGGCTGTCGCGAAATTGATCGTGATGAATTTATATCTATTTTAAAAAGTAAGTAAAATGAGTGCAATTCATATTGTAAAAGAAATTTATATCTATCCTATAAAAAGCCTGGCTGGAATTAGCTGCCAAAATGCTAAAGCGGAAGAAATGGGCTTCGAAAACGATCGCAGATGGATGTTGATTGATGCAGATAATCAGATGATAACACAAAGAGAACATCGAATTATGAGTCAGTTTTATCCACAGATTACAGATGAAAAAATTACAATTTCTTTTAAAGATCAAATACATGAATTCTCTATTAATGAAAATTTGGAAAATTCAATAAAAGTTAATGTTTGGGATGATCAAAGTGAAGTTGTTGAGGTAAATCAAACAACTTCAAAATGGTTTAGCGAACAATTAGGGTTTGAATGTAAGTTGGTCAAAATCATTAAAAATGGAGATCGCAAACATGAAAGTTCTCGTTTAAAAGAAACTTTCAATGTAAGTCTTGCTGATGGATATCCTTATTTGTTGATTGGTACCGAAAGTATGGATTTTTTGAATGAGAAATTAGCAGAAAAAATTACCATAAAAAGATTTCGTCCAAACATTGTAATCAGTACTCAAAAAGAGCATGAAGAAGACAATCTTGAAACGTTTAAAATTGGAGAAGTTCAATTTAAAAATGTAAAGCCTTGCGGAAGATGTGTTATGGTCAATAATGATCCTGCAAATGGTCGTTTGAAAAAAGAACCTTTAAAAACTTTAAGTAAATATAGAAATGTAAATAACTCCGTTTTATTCGGAACTAATATTGTTAGTTTGAATTCAGGAGTTATTAGTGTTGGTGACGAAGTTGTTTTTTAATTATTTCGGGTTAAAATTAATGAGGCGTTATTAAAGTCATATAGTGCGTCGACTAAATCTCGATATTCACTGTATTTTTCTTTCTCTAAATAAGTAAAATTGTAAAATTCTTCGACTGCTATTTTTACCGTATTTCCTTCAATTTTAGCGGTTGATTTAAATAAACCAATAACATCATTATTAGCGTTTTTAATTTCTTTGTTAAAAGCTAAACTGCCTACATTTTTAACGCTGTAGCCTGATGGGATACTTAAATTAATATAGTTAATGTTTTTCTTTGGATACGATATTACAATCGGATTTGTTCTGTTCGTTTCCTGATGTAAACTGGTTTGTTTTCCTAACACTTTACCAATCGTTATCAAATTATTTTTTCCTGCATTTTCGATCCAGGATTCTTTTACTTTTATGTCGCTGTTGATTGTAAAAGGTTTTTCAGGATCATAATTGTTTTTGTATTCTTGATTTTCAAAAGAATATTTTTGAACTTCAACATCAATATCATTAAATGTATTGTTCTTAACAAAATCATTTATTTTTTCTTCAGATACATGCTTCACTGCATATCTAAAATACGAAGCAAGATAACCCGTATAGGTGCTTTTTTTATCTACCAAAACGGTTTCCATATCATCGTTAATTGTAATGTTGCTTGTCGCTTTCGTTACGTTGTCATCCATTAAAACATTTTCGATTTTTTTGAATTCGTATGTAACCTGCTGGCGATCTTCTTTGTTAAAATAAACAGCATCATTGTTTACTGAAAGCGCATTAGGCTGACCATACGGCATCCAAAATTGAAAAGGAGAAAGGTATTTTTTTGTTTCTGGTATGTAAATCAGAATTTCTGATAAAGCATCAGGAACAACCTTTTCCTGGTCAAATTTATCATCAAATTTATCTGTAGAAGCCGTAAATTGATATTTAATTTTAAGATAATCTAAAACGTCCTTATAAAAATATAAAACCATTTTTGGCATCATTTTTTTGGTTTCTAATGCCTTTTTATAAATGTATTGTTTATCAATTTCGATATTTTCTTTAAGGTAGATATCGATTATTTTTATTTTTTCGTCAGTTGTTAGGGCAGGGTCATTTAATTTAAATTTTTCAACAAAATCTTTAATCATTGATTTAGCATTTACACCGTCGGCAAAACTATTAAGAGAATTATAATAGCTTATATAATCGTATCCCTTAGAAGTATCAAGAAAATAATAAACCTTTGCAAGATTGGCCAAATTTGTGGCATTTCTTTCAAACTTGTATGCAGGTAAATTCGATGCAGTATAAATGGTAATTTTATCCTTGCTTTGATTTATCATTCCGTTATAGGCAGCGGTATAAGTTTGCGCCTGACCAATTTTATTAATTTGAAATTTAGCTTCAACAACAGGAATATCTCTCTGAAAATATTCTGAACCACTAAACTCAGGATAATCTTTTATAACATAATAATACTCAATTATATCTCCTTTTTCTACACCTTCAAAAACAAATTGCTTTTCTTTTGATCCTTCTTTTTCAAGAATTTTTTCCTTCGGCAGTTCTTCAATTTTTCCGTCTGGTTTAATAACCCTTACTTTTAAATCTTTATAATCCCGCACGTAACGGTTGTTTATCGAAACCTTATTGTATTCATTGATTCCGGCTTCAGTTAAGATTTTTATTGCCTGATGTTTTACAATAAAGGCTTTATAAGCGTATCCTCCAACTTTGTTTTCGTAAAGTCGGTAATCTTTTAAAACTACGGCTGGATAGGAACTAAATTCAGCTGGAATTTCTTTAAATTTTGGATTTTCATCCCATTTATAATTTTTGACCTCTTCCTCTTGTGAGAAAGTAATTTGAGTTAAAAATAAAGTGATAAAGAATAATAGTTGTTTCATTTTTTTACAAGAATAATATTTTGATTGTATTGTTTCGTAATGTTTTTGATGGCAGTATTCCATGTTTCAAAATTTTCTTTTTCTAAGAGTAAAACATTCATCTCCATTTTTTGATCTATAATGATTGTGTTGTTAACCTTTTTATAGTTGATACTTGCCTGGAAAAAATCATTTTTAAAAGTAAAATTTTCAGGTAAAAAATCTAAAGAATATCCTGCTGGAATTGCGAATTCATATTCAAACTCATAAGACTTTTTAAAGTCATTTTCCAATGGGTTTTTTCTTTTCTCAATATTAATTCTTGCATCAGAATAAGGAAAAAACAGCATTGGTTTAAAAAGCAATTGATTGTCTGTCTGTTTGATCCATTTATCTAATTCAAAATGATATAAAATTTGAAGCGCATTTTGCGATACATCATCATTTTTAATTTCAATATTAGATGTTTGAATGTTTTGGATGAAACGCGCCAAGTATTCCTTTAGCATTTCATCTTTATCAGTTGTCGTTATATAACTGCTAATAAATTGTGTTTTTATAAATCCGTTTAACTTAAAATCTGCTTCACCTAACAAGGAATTCTTATCGAATTTGAGTTTGAGTTTGCCGATAGTTTTGTTTTTATCAGCTGGGATAACAGGTACTTTGATGATTCGGTATTTCTCATCATCTATTTTTACTAAAGCTTCTTTTCCCTGAATAAACGGAGTAATATTTGGGAACGAAGTATAATGACCAGTTGCGTCGAGAAAGATGTCTTTATTATCAATTGTCGCAACAGTAATCATATGATTATCCACAATTGGGCTTGGAACATTCTCATAGGTATAATTGTTCTGACGTGTTCCAATCCAGGAAATATTCGATTCTATGCCGGCATAGTGTAGCATTTCATTCAGTAAGTTGGCCATATCTTTACAATCGCCATATTTTTTATGTAATACTGAAGCGGCTTCTCTAGGAATAAATCCACCCATCCCGTCTTCAAAAGCAACATAGTTGATTTTACTCTGAACATAATCAAAAATAGCTTTTGCCTTTGCTGTATTATCGGTCAATCCGTTAATAAGTTCGGCCGTTTTTTCTTTTACCTGCGTTTGGTCTTCTTTATTAATATTTTTAATGGTTTCGGCATAAAAATGATAAAGATTGTCTACAGAACCAACGACATTTTGTGTGCCAGTAGCTGTTTTGTAATTTTTAATGTAAAAGATTAAATGCGGACTATAATAAGAAGGGCCTGGTGAACCGTTTTCTTTTTCTTCTTTAGCAGCATTTAATAATTGCCAGGTATAGATAGTGAAGTCACCTTCTTTTTGAGTCGAAAAATCAATTTTATCATCAAATTTACCTTGTACTGTGTATCCGATTTCGACATCGTTAGAAACTTTCAAAATAATTTTTGAAGATTTACAATCGAGGTAATCTTTGAAATAAAAGCTTTCTAAAAATTGAGGCTTTTTATATTCCTTTTTATAGAAAGAGTAGGTTTGAGAACCTTCTTCCAAATTTAAAAAGTTGTAGTATTTGAATTTCATGTCATGAAAAAAGACATCCCCAATTTCGCGATCACCGGTTCCAATATAACTTATTTTTTCTTTTTTGTTTTTTGGAGAAATACTATAAGCTTCTATGTCATAAACTTTCTCAAATGAATCAATATAGGTAATTCTGTTACCCAGAACTGTATTTTCATTTTTATCACCTACCCATTTTTTTTCTTTCGAGGTTAAAATTATTGAAGGAATATTATTTTTTATAGAAATCTCATACGAATCAACTTTTTCATCAATATATGAATTTGGTTTTGTACTCTGGGCACTACAAAAAATCGCTAAAAAAAATATAAATAAATAGAAGTGCCTATATAAAATCATCTATCAAAAAGAATTAAAAGTATTTAGAAATATTAAGGCAATATTAACAAATAAATTCAACTATTATAATAATTCTGCAAAAGTTTATTTGTAGCAATTTTTACTTCACTTTTTTAAAAGTTTAACTTCGTAAATCCCCAATTCAAAGTATTAAAAAGTACCAACTCATTTTTTAAAGTGGGCAATTCTAAAATCAATTTAAGTGTTTCGTGCGCCATCATAGTTCCGATAATTCCAGGCAAAGTTCCTAATACACCATTCAAATTACAATTTGGAACCTCTTTAGGATCTGGCATTTCAGGGAATAAATCGCGCAGGTTCTTACTTCCGTTATGATTAAAAACAGCAACCTGACCTTCAAATTTTAAGATACTTCCGTAGACCAAAGGCTTCTGAAATTGCACGCAAGTATCGTTTACCAGATAACGGGTTGCAAAATTATCAGATCCGTCTACAATAACATCGTATTGCTGAATGATTGTTGCTGCATTTTCCCTTGTCAATTTGGCATTAATAGCTTCAACCTCAATTAAAGGATTCAGTTTTGAAACGACTTCTTTCGCAATAATCGCTTTTTCTTTTCCAATTTCATTTTCAGTATATAAAATCTGTCGGTGTAAATTATGAATCTCAATGGTGTCAAAATCCATAATTCCGATATAGCCAGCTCCTGCCGTTGCAATATATTGTAAAACAGGACAGCCCAAACCGCCAGCGCCAATTACTAAAACTTTTGCTTTTTTGAGTTTTTCCTGACCTTCATCGCCAATTTCAGGAAGAATGGTTTGTCGGTTATAGCGTAGAAATTCTTGTATAATGCTCATTTTTTTTTAAGTCTTAAAGTTTGAAAGTCGAAAGTCATAAAGTCAAAAGTTGGCGGACTTTATGACTTTCGACTTTCAGACCTTTGACTAAATGTTCTATCCCAATCTTTCCAAACGGGTTCGTAGCCTGATTTTTTTATGATTTCTGATATTTCTTTTGCGGATCTTTCGTCGCTAATTTCAAATTGCTCCAATGATTGTGGATCTACGACATAACCACCCGGATTGGTTTTAGATCCTGCACTCATACTTGTAACACCAATCGGAATAATGTTATTTCTGAATTTTTCGTTTTCACGAGTTGAAATAGAAATTTCCAGATCTTCATTCCATAAACGATAAGCGCAAATAAGTTGTGTCAGATCTTTATCGTCCATAATAAAATTAGGTTCGATAATGCCTTCTGCCGGACGTAATCTTGGAAAGGAAACCGAATATTTAGTCTGCCAATATTTCTTTTGCAGATAATCTAAATGAAGTGCGTTGAAAAAACTATCAGTTCGCCAATCTTCTAAACCTAATAAAACACCTAAACCTATTTTATGAATTCCTGCAGTTCCAATTCGGTCAGGAGTTTCCAGTCGATAATCAAAATTTGATTTTTTTCCCTTAGTATGATATTTTTTATAAACTTCTTGATGATACGTTTCCTGATACACCAAAACAGAATAAACACCAGCTTCATGCAAACGTTCGTAATCTTCGGTGGAAAGAGGCTGCACTTCTACAGAAATAATCGAAAACTGTTCCCGTATCAAAGCAATGGCATTGAGGAAATAATTAATATTTACGGTGTAATTAGCTTCACCAGTAACCAATAAAACATGATCGAAACCAACATTTTTTACTGCTTCAACTTCGAGTTTTATCTCTGCGTCAGTAAGCGTTTTTCGTTTGATTTTATTGTCAAGACTGAAACCGCAATACGTACAAATGTTTTGGCATTCGTTGCTTAAATATAACGGCGCGTACATTTGAATCGTTTTTCCGAAGCGTTTTTTAGTTAGTTCATGGCATTGCTGCGCCATTTGTTCCAGATAATTTTGAGCAACAGGAGAAATCAAAACTAAAAAGTCATCTAGAGTTCGTTTTGTTTTTGCCAACGCGCGTTCGACATCTTGAGAAGTTGTGTGGTATATTTTAGATTGAATATTATCCCAATTATATTGCTCAAATATTGCTTTAAATGTTTTCATTGGATTGTGTTTTTTAACCGCAAAGTGCGCTAAGGATTACGCAAAGTTCGCAAAGCTTTGTGTGTTTTGTTTTTGATGAAAAAGTTCGCAAAGTTTTGCGAACTTTGCGTAAAACCCTTGCGAACTTTGCGGTTAAATAAATTACTCATATAAAAATGAAGTCAAAGGACTAGAAGCAACAGCATAATTTTGTTGATTAGCAATTTTAGCTTCAAAAGCTTTTCTTCCTGCAATAACGGCTTCTTTGAATGCCTCAGCCATTAATTTTGGGTTTCCGGCTACCGCAATTGCAGTATTGACTAAAACAGCATCGGCACCAATTTCCATCGCTTTTGCGGCGTCTGATGGTGCTCCGATTCCCGCATCGATAATTACAGGAACATTACTTTGTTCGATAATTATCTCCAGGAAATCAATAGTTTTTAATCCTTTGTTACTTCCAATTGGGGAGCCTAAAGGCATCACCGCTGTCGTTCCCGCACTTTCTAAATGTTTACACAAAACAGGATCGGCATGAATGTAGGGCAGCACAAAAAAACCAAGTTTGGCTAATTCCTCTGTCGCTCTTAAAGTCTCAATCGGGTCGGGCATTAAATATTTTGGATCTGGATGAATTTCAAGTTTTACCCAATTGGTTTCGAGTGCTTCTCTTGCTAGTTGAGCTGCGAAAACAGCTTCTTTGGCATTTCTCGCTCCTGAAGTATTGGGTAATAAATTGATATTTGGATGTTTTAAATGCGACAAAATAGCATCGGTATCCGTTTCAAGATCGATACGTTTTAAAGCCACCGTCACCAATTCACTTTCTGATGCAAGGATTGCTTCCTCCATCTGGATATTAGAACCAAATTTCCCTGTTCCCAAAAACAAACGGGATTTAAAGCTTTTATCACCAATATTAAACACTGACGTTTGCATATAATTGTTCGTTGAGTTGTTGAATTAATTTTTCTTTTTGATCACTTTTTGTAATCATTCCGGAAACAGCAATTCCGTGAATTCCGGTTTCCATTAACGGACTTATATCGTTTAACGTGATTCCGCCAATGGCGTAAACAGGAGTTTCTATTTTACTATTTTTCATTTTTTGAAGAATAGTGTAGTAGCCTGACAAACCTAAAATTGGGCTTAATTTTTCTTTTGTATCGGTAAAACGAAAAGGTCCTAATCCGATGTAATCACAACCATTTTTTACGTGACTTTCAATATCCTCAAAGGTGTTGGCTGTTCCTCCAATAATTTTGGTATTTCCTAAAATTGCTCTTGCTTCTGCAATATTCATGTCGGTTAAACCTAAATGCACACCATCTGCAGCGATTTGTTGTGCCAGATATAAATTGTCATTTACAATAAAATTGGCGAGATATTCTTCGCATAAAAATTTCACCGCTTCCGCTAAAGCAAAAGTGTCTTTGGCTGTTTGATTTTTGAAACGCAGTTGTATCCAATCACATCCGGCATCTAAGGCATGATGAATATTATACAATTGTTCTTCGATTGTTTTTCCTTGCGAAATGTATTGCAGTTTATTGTACATAGTGATATCCAATTAAAGTTGATGTTGAATTCAGGTATTTTTCTATGTAGGTTTTAGCATTTTTACAAGCTTCTTCCAAAGTTTGGTCTAATGCCAGATTTGCAGCTATTGCTGCTGATAAAACACAGCCGGAACCATGTTTTTCAAAACATTTTTTTTGGGAAGGGGCAAATTCAATAATTTCATTTTTTAAGAACAAACGATCCGTACCAATTTCCGATTCGTTATGTCCTCCTTTTAGTAAAATGTTGGTTGGAATTTCATTTTGGAGCCAAAGTTTGTTTGGAATAAAATCAGGAAATAAAATTTCAATTTCGTTGTAATTAGGCGTAATCAAATCAATTTTTGAAAGAATCTTATTAAGATCTGAATCTTCTTCGACTTTCAAAAATTCGAATTTTGTGGTGGATTTTAAAACCGGATCCCAGACAATTTTAGTCGTTGGAGACAATAGTTTTATCGTGGAAAGAATTCGGTTTAAATAATGCAGGCTTGGCATAATCCCGATTTTTACCGTTTTGATTTTATAGCTTAAAAATAACGTTTCAATAGAGCGGATTACAAAACTCAAATTGGTCCATTGAATTTCATAAAAGCCATCTTCCGTCTGAATTGTATTTGCCGATGCAACGGCAAAACCTGTCACCTGATGTTGTTCGAATGTTTTAACATCTGCCAAAACACCCGCGCCACCACAAGGATCAAGTCCTGCTATGCTAAGTACGAATGGGCGATTTGCTGACATAATTTAAATTGTTTTACAGGGTTTTCACTATTCCAGATGCTTCCTAAAAGCGCGACATCATCAAAACCATTTTCAAGTGTTTTTTTGATGTTTTCAAGATCAATTCCGCCTAAAGCGATAACTTTTGTATTTGTGTTTGTTCTTAATGCTAAAGCTTCAAAAAGATTTTTTACAGGATAATATTCTTCTTTAGAAATGCTTTTGAAAACAGGACTTAAAAAGGCATATTCGAACTCTTTTTCTAAAGAATTAAAATCTTCTATAGAATGAGTTGATGTTGAATACCTGCAAGGTTTTGAAAACCTTGCAGGAAAATCATGAGAATGTTTTCGATCTTTTTCAGAAAAATGAATTCGGTTAATTCCAAAATCTTCTGCCAATTGATGATGACTGTGTAAAACCAAATGAGATCTGAATTCTACTTTTATCTGATCAATAAAATGCGCCATTTCAATTTCAGAAAATTCAGGTTTCCGAATATGAAGGAAAGACAACCCTTCCTCAAACAAAGATCCAATAATGTCAATTTCGCCAGAAATTGCAGAAGGATTAGTAATTACAATCATATCTTTCTTCTTTGTTCTCTATTCTATTTTCTTTACTCTATTCTCTATATTCTTAAATATAAATCTCTTTCCCCTGTTCAATAAACTCCTCTGATTTCTCCTGCATTCCTTTTTCAGCGGCAGCAACATCTCTAATTTCCTGAGATATTTTCATAGAGCAGAATTTTGGACCACACATAGAACAGAAATGTGCCACTTTTGCACCATCAGCAGGAAGTGTTTCATCATGGAATTCTCTGGCAGTATCAGGGTCAAGAGAAAGATTAAATTGATCTTCCCAACGGAATTCAAAACGGGCTTTACTTAAAGCATTGTCGCGATATTGGGCACCCGGATGACCTTTGGCTAAATCGGCAGCATGAGCTGATATTTTATAGGTGATTACACCATCTTTTACGTCTTTTTTATTCGGTAAACCAAGATGCTCTTTTGGTGTCACATAGCATAACATCGCACAGCCGTACCAGCCAATCATGGCCGCTCCAATTGCTGAAGTAATATGATCGTAGCCCGGTGCAATATCAGTTGTTAAAGGTCCAAGAGTGTAAAAAGGTGCTTCGTTGCAATGTTCCAATTGCTTGTCCATATTTTCTTTGATCATGTGCATCGGAACGTGACCTGGCCCTTCAATAAAGACCTGAACATCATGTTTCCATGCAATTTTGGTTAATTCTCCAAGCGTTTCTAATTCGGCGAATTGTGCAGCGTCGTTAGCATCAGCAATAGAACCGGGACGTAAACCATCTCCAAGAGAAAAAGCCACATCATATTGTTTCATGATTTCGCAGATTTCCTCAAAGTGGGTATATAAGAAGTTTTCTTTATGATGAAACAAACACCATTTTGCCATAATCGATCCGCCACGCGAAACAATTCCGGTAACACGATCAGCGGTTAAATGGATGTAGCGAAGTAAAACTCCGGCGTGAATTGTAAAGTATGAAACGCCTTGCTCGGCCTGTTCGATTAAAGTATCACGGAAAACTTCCCAGGTTAAATCTTCAGCAATTCCTTTTACTTTTTCCAATGCCTGATAAATTGGAACCGTACCAATTGGAACCGGCGAATTACGAATAATCCATTCTCTGGTTTCATGAATGTTTTTCCCTGTTGACAAGTCCATAATGGTGTCGGCTCCCCAGCGACAAGCCCACACTGCTTTTTCAACTTCTTCTTCAATGCTTGAAGTCACGGCACTGTTACCAATATTGGCGTTTATTTTAACCAAAAAATTACGACCCACAATCATTGGTTCGCTTTCAGGATGATTGATGTTGTTTGGAATAATGGCTCTTCCGCAGGCAACTTCACTTCTAACAAATTCAGGAGTGATTTTACTTTTTGGTGTATTTGCTCCAAAACTATGTCCGGCATGCTGGCATTGCATTGCTTTGGTTTGCTCGTTTAAAAGTTCAATGCGTTGGTTTTCACGAATCGCAATATATTCCATTTCAGGAGTTATGATTCCTTGTTTGGCATAATATAATTGCGTTACGTTTGCCCCTTTTTTAGCACGTTTTGGCTGATGTAAATATTCAAATCGAAGGTGATTTAAGCTTTCGTCTTTCAAACGGGTTTGACCGTAATCAGAAGTTATTTCATTTAAAATTTCAACATCATTTCGATCCAGAATCCAGCTTTCGCGTAAGCGCGGCAATCCTTTTCTAATGTCGATTTCGATGTTTGGATCTGTATAAGCACCTGAAGTATCGTAAACCGTTACAGGTGGATTTGTCTCAATTCCGCCATTTGATAGTTTGGTGTCGCTTAAAATGACTTCTCGCATCGCCACTTTTATGGGGTGAATTTCACCATTGACATAAACTTTTTTAGAATTCGGAAAAGGGGTTCTGGAAATTTGTTCTTCTGTTGTCATAGTTTTTTGTTTCAAGTTTCAGGTTTCAAGTTGATCTTGATTGTGTTGAATGTTAGATGTAAAATGAAAGATGGTTCGGTAGAGGAACAGCGGTGTGTCTACTTTCTGTATGAAATTGGAATTTGGATTTTATCCCGAGGTTTTTGCGATTGGAATTTAACTTTTAGCCCCCCTGTGTAGCAGAAATAATTAAAATTTCGTCGGTTTCTTGTACGAAATGTTGGTTCCAATTGATTTTTGGAACGACGGTGTTGTTAATGGCAACGGCAATTCCGTTTTGTTTGTTGGGGATTTCGAGATCGAGCAATGATTGAACGCTTAGCGATTCAGCATTGAATTTTTTGATTTGTTGGTTGATTTTTAGTTCCATTCCTTTAGATTTAGTTTCTTGTAGAGACGCACTGCCGTGCGTCTCTACTTTAGGAATGGCTACAAAAACGCATAAAAATGCGCGCAGAAGTCATCTTACTTTTCCCTACGCTAGTATGAACTAGATCAGGTTCAGAGGGTAAAATCTCAGCCTGCTTATTTAGCAGACACCCCTAAAGTGTGAAGCAAATGTAATAAAATTTTGTTTGGTTGTTTAAAAAAGTTTCAAGTTTCAGGTTTCAAGTTGCCTCTGGAAACTGAAAACTGAGACTGTTTACTGGCTTCTTTTCCAGCAATCTTCCGCGTGATCATTGATCATTCCGGTAGCTTGCATGTGTGCGTAAATTACGGTTGAACCAACAAATTTAAAGCCTCTTTTTTTTAAATCTTTACTGATTTCGTCAGAAAGTGGAGTAGTGGCCGGCGCGTCTTTTGACGTTTTGAGGTTATTTATGATTGGTTTTCCGTTGGTATATTTCCAGATATAATCAGAGAAACTGCCAAATTCTTCCTGTACTTTCATAAAAGCCTGAGCATTAGAAACGGCTGCTTTTATTTTTAGTTTATTGCGGATGATTCCGGTATTTTGCATCAATTCTTCGATTTTATCTTCAGAATAATGAGCTATTTTTTTATAATCGAAATGATCAAAAGCATTTCTGAAATTCTCTCTTTTGTTTAAAATGGTAATCCAGCTTAAACCGGCCTGAAAAGTTTCCAAAATTAAAAATTCGAATAAAGTAGGGTCGTCATAAACTGGAACTCCCCATTCTTCGTCATGATATTTTTTATATAAATCGCTGGAAGTGCACCAGCCGCATCGAATTAAATTTTCGTTTTCCATTATTTACCAATTTGCCAATGATATCCTTTTACACTTGGTATATAGGCGGAATGACCAATTATTATTAAATCATTATAGACTTTTCTGTTGTATTTAATGCCAATTGCTTTACCAGACATGAACATTTTATTGGCCTGAAATCTAACTTTCATTTTACCGTCTTCAAGTTCGGCATCAGATACTTTTTCTACAAGCCAGGTTGAACGCCATTTTACATTTAATTCATCGTGAGCTGTTCGGGTAACACTTTTAACAAGTTTAACGGCTTCTTCGGGAATTTTAAAATTTTGCGTCAAATCTTCTTGACTCATCGTTTGGCCAATTTTAGTACCCGAAAAGATTTTGCGTAAATTAACAAAACTCATTAAGTCCTCTTCTTTTTTTATTGGAGTTGGAGCTTTTTCTGTTGTTGCTATTTTTGCAGTAGGAATTTCTGGCGTTACAATGGGTTTAGTGACAGTAAAAGCCTTTTTTTTATTAAGTGGAGATTTATCGTCGCTGTCTTTTGCCACTGCTATTTTAGCAGGAGTTCGGTCAAGTGGTTTTTGAGGAGCAGGTTTTAAAGAACTAACAGGATATACTTTAGCGTTAGGTTGCTTTTTGTCATCGCTGCCACAGCTATAAAGGAAGCAGCAGATTGAAAATAGTAATATTACATTAGTTTTTTTCATAACAATAATTTTTTAGTCCTTATGAGAAATGTCTCCTTCCAAGTATTTTTTAATCAAATGATGTCCTGCGTAAATTAATGGTGTCAATAAAATGGCTATCGACAATTTAAAGGTATAACCTATCAATGCTGATGAAAGAAAGGTATCAAAATCAATTTTTCCCGGAAGCCAGAAGGCTATTCCAAGTACAATAAACGAATCAAACAATTGCGAAATTACAGTTGATCCTGTTGTTCTAAGCCATATTTTTTTATCACCTGTTCGGTTTTTAAAGAACCAAAATATACTTACATCTATAAGCTGCGAAACCATAAAAGCTATAATACTACCAACTATAATCCACATGCTTTGTCCAAAAACAGCCTGAAATTGTTCGTCATTTACAGGACTAATTCCTTTTGCCGCCGGAATTACAATGGCCATAAATAAAATTAAAAAGGCATATGCAATTAAGCAAGCCGTGATGAATGAGAGTTTTTTGACTCCTTTTTCTCCAAAATATTCATTTATTAAATCAGTTGTCAGAAAAACTACTGGCCATGGTAAAATACCAATACTCATTACAAACGGCCCAATCTGAATTAATTTCCCTCCAATAAGCTCCGCGACAACTGCATTTGTTATAAAAATTCCTGCCAGAATTACAAAGACAATTTCTTTTTTGGTTTTGAACATAAATACGTACTATAAAATCTGATACTTCAAAGTTAACTATTTTATGCTGAAAATAGATTTAATATTCTTCACCCAGTGATAACTCCTCTTCGTCCTTTTCTTTTTCAAAACTTGCTCTCATATGATCGCCATTCAGGGTTTCATTGATGATAAGAGCATATGTTTTCTCCGGCTCCTCCTCAATACTTATTGTTTTTATTGGAGCGGTGGTATAAGCCAACGGATTTATTTTTTTGTTTTCGTTTAAAAAGACAATGGTGTATAATTGCTTTTTGATAGCTTTTGTCTCATCATTTTTTCTTTGAATTTGATAAAAGTAAAACGAAATTTCATGATTGTCTTTTTCTACAATTTGCTTTTTTAATAAAGTTATAGAATCTTTTTTAGAAAGATTCTGAAAATTTACAGCGGCTGATTTTGCAATCTCATCATCGATAAAATGTATTGCATCTTTTTTGTTTTGATTTAATAGCAAATTGATTGTAATGAATTGCGTTTTAGGATCGTTTAAAAAACCTTCAATTTCGGTTGTATTTAGTGCATTATGCGTGATTCCTAATCGGGCTAATTCTATGTTTAATTCCGGAATGTCCAGATTTTTTATTTTTTTCAATACTTCTTTTACAGCATTATCATCGGTGTAATTATAGATCAAATTGGTGTAATTTATTAAATCAGTTAATGATCTTGATGATTCAGAATAAAAAGTTACTTCATCTTCTGCAGTTGCAGCCTCTTGTGTGGCTTTGTTTTTTTCGTTCCAGCTCGCTACTCTTTTATATTCAAGTTTGGTATTGGTCAGGATTATTTTTTTAAAAGCTTTTAGTTTTTTAACCGAAATCAATTTTTTCTCTAAAAGTGAATTGCAAAAGCTAATGATTGGTTTATTGTATTCTTTGATACTGTAATATTGAAAAATCTCAGGAAATAACTCTTTACTGTTTTCAGGATCTCTTTCAAACGTGTAAAAAAGGCTTCCAATCTCATACTGTAAATCAGAAATAGGCAAATCGTACTCTAGTAATTCATTGATTTTTTTGTATGCCGCTTTTGTTTTTTGGTGCGAGATACTTTTTAAAATACTAATCTGTACATCAGTTTTGGTCGATTCTTTTTTATAATAATTCTCTAGATAAGGAATTACTCTTTCATCGTCTATTTTACCAATTTTTTCCAGCAATGAAGTAACGGCATCTGTTTCACTTTCTTTAAATTTAAAAGTGTTGATAAAATTTGTTATCGCTTCAAAATCCTTTTTTGTGATATCAAGATTATCGATCGTGTTTAAGGCCGAATAACGAATGGTGTCTTTTTCACTTTTAGCATCTTCGATAAAAAGTTTAACCTTGTCTTCAGCTGTATCTGTTTTGATATTTTCAACAAGTTCTAATGAATTAAAGGTTTTTTCTATGAAAGGATCATCATTTTTATAGTTTTTCTCAACCAGCGTATTCAGTAAATAATAGCTGTTGTTTTTGTAAAGTACTTTGTATTTAACGGCCTGAGTCGCATTTGGTTTAGAAACTAAAGCATTTATAGTATAACTATTTTGTTCTTTGTTAAAAGTGGTACTTTCAGATAAAAACTCATAATTATCTTTTTTGTCAGCAAGAATTTCTTCCCATAAAGACTGTGAGAATCCTTTTTTAAGGAATAATTCCGGACTTAATAATGATGTTGCCGTTTCGTAACTTTCATCGTCTTCTGCTTCAAAATAATTTTGCTCAGTATCAATTTCGTACTGATTTAGAAATTCTTTTTTAAGCATACGCTGAACTGAATCAATAGATAATGTTCGTTCGTATTTAGGAAATTTATGATAGGCTAATTTGATTTTTCGACCTGTTTCAGAATTAAATGCCTGAAACTGATTAACAGCTTTAAAAGCATTTTTTGTCTCGCGTTTGTTTTTGTTTAATTTTAAAAATAGATTTTCGTTTTCCTTTTCAGGAATTTCTATTTTATAATTTGCAGTTGAATCTACTAAAACTTTCGATTTCGATTTGTAATCGAACGGAGCAAGTACAAAAGAATTAAAAAATCGATTTGTATTCGCTTCAGATGCATTTACAGAACCCAATAAGTAATATTTATTGCCAGAAATAATGGTTTTTAATTTTATACTTCGGTCGCCAATTTTAGAGGTTGAAACAAAAGAATTTTCGGTTTTGTTGTATTTTGTAGCTGTAGAATCCTGATTTTGCTGAAGATAAAATTGATAATGAATTTGCTTTTGTTCGTATTCAGAATTTTCAAGGAAACTGGTATCATTTAAAGTTTTCTCTCTTAAAAAGTAGAATCCTTTTTCCTGATTGTCATAAGCTTGAATGTCAATATTAGTACCTTTTTCTGCACTATTTCCAAAGACGAAATTAAATGATGGAATTTCAGCTTCAAAACCTCCTTTTACGGGTTTAATCTTTTCCCATTCATTTTTAAAAGGCTTGATTTTAATATTTTCAAAAACTTCATTTTCATATTGTCGAACATAATTTGCAGGTCCGGTCATCGCAATCGAAATGATTTCTAAAGGCGTGATGTAAAATTTAGAATGTTGAGCGTTTCCTGTTTTTGTAACATTTTTTATGTCATAACTGGCATAATTGGCTTGTTCTGCATATTTTTTCTCAATAATGTCTCCCGGAATTTTTTCAAAAAACAAACTATCCAATGATTTCGGATTATAAGTAACATTATTGTTTTTTAGGAAATAATTTAGAGGAATTCTTTTTATCGTGATGGCACCGCCGTTGGTAAAATCCGGAGAGCCCATGCTTTCGTTTTCTTCGATAGTGGTTTTATATAATGGCAATTGTACCATTTTATCTTTGGTATTCGAAACGGTAAAATTAGGATTGGGAAAATAAGCTTCAATAGTTTTCTTCTGATTTTTTCCGTTTTCGGTAAAAGTGTCGATTATAGGTTTTACCGTATAACCTTTCCGTCTTAAAAGTTCAATTATACCGTCATTTCCTGCAAGATGTGCCGCTCCAACTGCAGAGAATAAACTGCCTGTTTTGGCAATAGAATCAATACTTTTGGTCATTACTTTGTTGCGATTGACAATAAGGGCATCATGTGCTTTTTTCGAAAATATTAGTTTATAAATCGAGTCAAGCATTATAATATCTTTCTCTCGGTAATATTCTTTTAGAGCCTCTTGAGGGTTTCTATTTTTTAAGATTTTGACTAAAGCAAGTTTGTTCTCTTCTTTTGGTTTTGCATCTTCATCAATAATTTGCAATATCGAAAGCATCGATTCTTTTGCATCTTCAAGGCCAACAATTTTCTTTTTGTATTTCTTTCCTGTTTGAAAAATAAACATGTCTAATACCGTGTCTTCCTGAAAATCTGCCTGATCTCCTTCGGCTCCGGATAACATATTTCTAAAATACTTGCCATTGTCATTAATAAAAATGGTTTGTATATTTTCTTTTGTTGTGGGGAATAAGTAGAACTCGGTATAAAACTTTTTATAGGAATTGAAATCAGTGCTTTTCATCAAATCATTCAGACCTCCCCATGTTTCAGGATTGCTCTCATTGGCCACAATATCAGAACCCAGAAGATTTGTAAAAAACGAATCAGATAAATGAAACGAGATTTTATCATTAACGTGCATAGTCCCGTAGATATAGGATTTTTTGGTTAAACCGTTACCGGATATTTCCCAAAATAAACTCTTGTTTTGTGCCTGAAGGACCGAAGTTATTAATAATGAGAGGTAAAGTAATTTTTTCAAGAGGGTTGGTTTAGTGGTTTAGCTAAACAAATATAAAATAGATTACGGTCTTTTCGTTTATGAATTTGGGTTTTTCTTTGATTTTTATAAGGTATTTTCTTAAAAACCAAAATTTGCTTTAAGAGCGGGAAAAGTTTTTCTGGCAAGTCATTTTTAAGACAATTAAGATTTGTTTCTTGATTGCTAACTTTTAGGTACTTTTGAGGTAATAATGTGCTATTGCTTCCTTAGCAAGGGGAAAGCATAAAATATACACTTCAATTTTTCTTATATGGCGACAAATGCTACTAATTTTTTAATAAAGAAATGGACAGGACCTTACGGGGGAGTTCCTGCTTTTAATGAATATAAAGTTTCAGATTTTAAACCGGCGCTAGAAGTTGCTATGCAGGAAAAGCTGGATCAAATTGATGCTATAGCAAATAATGATGAAGAAGTTAGCTTTGAAAATACAATTATTGCTTTAGAACTTTCCGGCAAAACACTCAATCAGGTTCAGACCGTTTTCGGAATTTACAGATCTAATTTGAGCAGTCCGGAATTTAATGATGTTGATACAGAAATGTCTCCAAGATTAGCGCAGATTAATAATAAAATGTATCAGAACAAGAAATTATTTTCCAGAATTGAAAAATTGTATAAATCTGATGCAAAGGGAAAATTAAATGAGGAGCAACAACGTCTGGTTTGGCTTTATTATACAGATTTTGTTAAAGAAGGAGCAGAGCTAAGTGAAGTTGATAAGGAAGAAGTGGCTAAAATTAATCAGGAACTTGCTGGGCTTTTTACGCTTTTTAGTCAAAAGTTATTGGCAGAAGAAAATGATCAGTTTCTGGAATTGCAGTCTGAACTAGATTTAGATGGCTTACCAGAAGCATTTAAAAATTCTGCCATCGCAGAGGCGAAAGAAAGAAATTTAAATGTTTTAGCTTGTATTGGCAATACGAGATCTTCAATTGAACCTTTCCTGACCTTTTCAAATCGCAGGGATTTAAGAGAAAAAGCTTTTGACATTTTTGTAAAGAGAGGAGATAATTCAAATGAAAATAATACAAATGAAACACTTGTATCTATTTTGCAATTAAGAGCCAGAAAAGCTAAAATTTTAGGCTTCGATAATTTTGCCCAATGGAGTTTATCTAATAAAATGGCAAAAGAGCCGCAGAAAACTTTAGATTTAATGGAATCTGTTTGGAAACCAGCTGTTGAAAAAGTAAAAAATGACGTTGCTTCGATGCAGGAAATGGTGAATCAGGAAGGTGGAAATTTTAAAATTCAGCCGTGGGATTATCGTTATTATGCTGAAAAAGTTCGTAAAGCAAAATATGATTTAGATCAAAACGAGTTAAAGCCGTATTTGCAGTTAGAAAATTTACGTGAAAGTATGTTTTGGGTCGCAGGCGAGTTATTTGATTTAGGTTTCAAACAAGTTTTTGATGTTCCGGTGTATCATCCAGATGTTAGGGTTTGGGAGGTCAATAATTCAACAACTGGCAATCCTGTTGGTTTGTGGTATTTTGATCCTTACGCGCGCCAGGGAAAGCGATCCGGGGCTTGGATGAACTCACATAGGAAACAACAGAAAATAGAAGAGAATGTACTTCCAATTGTTTCTAACAATTGCAATTTTATTAAAGGCGCAGCAAATGAACCTGTTTTGATTTCGTGGGATGATGCTACGACCTTATTTCATGAATTTGGTCACGCGCTCCACGGATTATGCTCAAATGTTACCTATCCAAGTTTAAGCGGCACTGCGGTTGCAAGAGATTATGTTGAATTTCCGTCGCAGCTGCTGGAACATTGGCTTGCCACTCCGGAAGTATTAAATAAGTTTGCTTTGCATTATAAAACAAATCAGCCATTACCTGCTGTGTTAGTTGAAAGACTTGAAAAAGCGGCGAATTTTAATGAAGGTTTTGCGACAGTAGAAACAATTTCAAGTTCTTTTGTTGATATGAGGCTGCATTTAACGACAGAAACGATTGATCCTCATAAATTTGAAAAAGAGATTTTAGAAGAAATTAATATGCCGTCTGAAATTGTAATGCGTCATAGAATTCCGCAATTTGCACATATCTTTTCAAGTGATGGATATGCAGCCGGATATTATAGTTATTTGTGGGCAGATGTGATTAATGCGGATGCCTATGAAGCCTTTTTAGAAGGAAAAGGCCCTTATGACAAGGAAATTTCAAAACGTCTTTACAATACCGTTTTAAGTATTGGGAATACTGTTGATAATGAAAAAATGTATGAAAATTTCAGAGGAAGGGCGCCGGAATCAAATGCTTTAATGCGAGCTAGAAATTTCCCCACAGTATAGAATTCATAAAAATAAAAAAGCCCGAATAACTTAATATTCGGGCTTTTTATATTGAAATAATAATATATTAACCTAAAGTAACTCTTTTGAAACCTGTAATTTCAACATTGTATCCTTTAACATAATCACCAACTTTTTTACTATCATCTTTAATGAAGTTTTGATCAAGTAAAGCTTTTTCTTGGTCTAAAGTAGTGTTGTCAGAGATGAAACGTTGCACTTTTCCTGGAATAATTTTATCCCAAATTTGTTCTGGTTTACCTTCAGCTTTTAATTCAGCTTTAGCATCTTCTTCAGCTTGTTTTAAAACTTCTTCAGTTAATTGAGAGTAAGAAATATATTTAGGAACATTTTTTAAAGTTTTTCCTAAACGTTTTGCTTCTTCATTATCCTTTTCGATTACAGCGATACGAGCAGCAAGTTCAGATTCAACAAAAGCAGGATCAAAATCTTTGTAAGATAGTGTATCAGCTCCCATAGAAGCAACTTGCATAGAAACGTCTTTAGTTAAAACGTCAGCGTTAGGAATTGCAGCAGAAATTGCAGTTAATGCAGCAATTTTGTTAACGTGAACATAAGATCCAACGAAAGCGCCTTCTAAAATTTCAAAACCACCGATTTCGATTTTTTCTCCAATAACTCCAGTTTGCTCGATTAATTTTTCAGCAACAGTAATTCCGTTGAAATCTGAAGCTAAGAAATCTTCTTTAGAAGAAAAGTTAATAGCTCTTTGTACTAATTCTTTAGCCAAAGTTACGAAAGCCTCATTTTTACCTACGAAATCAGTTTCGCAGTTTAAAGTGATGATAGCTCCTTTAGTATTGTCAGCATTGATAAAAGAAACAGCAGCTCCTTCAGAAGACTCACGGTCAGAACGGTTAGCAGCAACTTTTTGTCCTTTTTCTCTAAGGTTTTGTATAGCTTTATCGAAATCTCCGTCAGCTTCAACTAAAGCTTTTTTACAGTCCATCATTCCGGCACCTGTAGTTTGTCTTAATTTATTTACGTCTGCAGCAGTAATTGTTGCCATAATATTTTGAATTTTAATGTTAAAAGTAAAAATTCCATCTTTTAAATTCTAAACTCCAATTTTATTAAATTATCAACATAACGTTTTTAATTTGTGGTTGGATTTTAGAATTTAAAATTTGGAATTTAAATTTGATTTATTCTTCAGTTGCAGGAGCAGCAGCTTCAACAGCTGGTGCAGCCTCTACAGCAGGAGCAGCTTCAGCAGCAGCTTCTTCAGTAAAAACTTCAGCCTCTTTATCAGAACCTCTGTCAGAAAGACCGTCGATTACAGCAGCAGTAACTAAAGATAAAATTTTGTCAATTGATTTAGAAGCATCATCATTTGCAGGAATAACGTAATCAACCTCTCTTGGGTCAGAATTCGTATCAACCATTGCGAAAACTGGAATGTTTAATTTTTGTGCTTCTTTTATTGCGATGTGTTCAGCTTTGATATCTACTACGAACAATGCAGCTGGTAGTCTAGACATGTCAGCGATTGAACCTAAGTTTTTCTCTAATTTAGCACGTAGACGATCAACTTGCAAACGCTCTTTTTTAGATAACGTCATGAAAGTACCATCTTTCTTCATTTTATCAATAGAAGACATTTTTTTAACTGCCTTTCTGATAGTTACGAAGTTAGTTAGCATTCCACCAGGCCATCTTTCAGTGATGTAAGGCATGTTTGCAGCCTTTGCTTTTTCAGCAACGATGTCTTTAGCTTGTTTTTTGGTAGCTACGAATAAGATTTTTCTACCTGATGCAGCGATTTTTTTCAAAGCTTCATTAGCCTCTTCAATTTTTGCTGCAGTTTTATATAGATTGATAATGTGAATACCATTACGCTCCATATAAATGTAAGGGGCCATATTTGGATCCCATTTTCTAGTCATGTGTCCAAAGTGAACACCTGCTTCTAGTAAGTCTTTTACTTCTATTTTGTTTGCCATTTTTGTACTAGTTTACGTTCTGTTGATTAGCAATGTATAAATGGCGGTTTCCCAGGCTTTATACATTTAGATGCTAAACTATTTCCTACCTCGATAGGAGAGCAACAACAACTGTGTTTTTTAATTTCAATAAATAATTGATCTTGTCTTGTACCAAATGTACAAGACAGGTAATATTAACGTTTAGAGAATTGGAATCTCTTACGAGCTTTCTTCTGACCGAATTTCTTACGTTCAACCATTCTTGGATCTCTTGTTAATAAACCTTCTGGTTTTAAGATAGCTCTGTTTTCAGCATTTACTTCACACATAACGCGTGCTAATGCCATTCTTACAGCTTCTGCCTGACCAGTTGAACCACCTCCGTAAACGTTTACTTTTACATCAAAGTTGTTTACATTTTCTGTCATAGACATTGGTTGTAAAACTTTGTATTGTAAAGTTGCAGTTGGAAAGTAAGTTGCGAATTCTTTTTTGTTTACAGTGATTTTTCCTGTTCCTTCAGAAACATATACACGTGCAACAGCGGTTTTTCTTCTACCGATTTTGTGAATAACTCCCATTACTTAAGATCGTTTAGGTTAACAGTTCTAGGTTTTTGAGCTCCGTGAGTATGCTCAGCACCTACAACAACATTTAGATTTCTAAAAAGTTCAGCTCCTAATTTGTTTTTAGGTAACATTCCTTTTACAGCTTTTTCTACTAATAATGCAGGGTTTTTAGATTGCAATACTTTAGCAGTTAAAGTTCTTTGTCCTCCTGGGTAACCTGTATGACGCATGTAAATTTTGTCATTCATTTTTGTACCTGTAAGGTTAATTTTTTCTGAGTTGATAACAATTACGTTATCTCCACAGTCAACGTGCGGTGTGTAACTTGGTTTGTACTTACCTCTTAAGATCATCGCAACCTTTGAAGCAAGACGTCCTAAGTTATGCCCTTCAGCATCAACAACAATCCACTCTTTAGTTACAGTGGCTTTGCTAGCTGAAATTGTCTTGTAGCTTAATGCGTCCATAATATTATTTTAATTAAACATTCCATCCCCAATAAAGGGGATGCAAAAGTACAATTAATTATTTTAAAACCAAATACCTGAAAAGAATATTTTATCTGTTGAAAATCAGGCCTTCAGTTTTCTATTTAAAACAATAAAAAAAAACCACCTTCACAATAACGCGAAGGTGGTTCAATATTTGGATTTGTTTTGTTAAACAATAAATATATTTGCGATGTCTACAACTTGTTGTGTTGTAAGCGGCTCATCATAAGCTTCTGATCCTGCGGCAGCTCCAAATAAACTGGCTGTATTATAACCAGCCTGCATGGTAACGCCTTCACCATCATATACTGCCTGCGTGGCTGCTGGCATGCCGGCACCTCTTTCCGCATTCGAAATCCAGCCTTTTAATCCGCGTAGTCTTCGCACTTCTGACGCATGTCGTGCTTCAACAGAGTGAATCTGCAAAGCTGCGGTTAGTAGATCAGGAGTTGTGATTAAATTGGCTGCCTGTCCTTTGTAAGCTCTTACACCAGTATCTTCAAATGCTTGTGCCAATGCCAAAAAGGTCGGATAGTCTCCAAAAGGATCAAATGCTCCTCCAACAGTAAAATCAAAAGTAGGTTTAGGAACAAAGTTCGCACTCATTGTTCCTCCTAATCCTGCAATTAAAAAAGAAACGTGATCTGCTTCGTGAGCGGCAATCTGCTGAAAAACTTTTAAATCACGTCCACCGTTTTCAGATGCTGGAATTACGCCAGAATCTAGTGCCATTGCATAAAATTCGTTTTCAAGATATTCTAAAGTCAGGGCAAATTGTAAGGCCCCAATTGGTGTCGCTGGTGTGGCGGTTATATCTGCAGCTAGTGCTTTGTTGGCAAAAGCGGAAAGCCCGAAAGGAATGGCTGCAAATGCTAAATTTTTTCCAATATTTCCAAACTGTGAAAAACTGTCTCTTCTGGAACCAGTGCTATTCATTAAGCTATCATCAGTGAAGGTTTCTATAAATTTTAAGATATTCATAATTTCTAAGTTTTAGCTAGTTAGGATTAAGGTAAATATTTGGCAGTAAATTTTGTGGTAATAAAACCTCCGGCAATTGGAAGGATTTTAGAAGGATCTTGGGCTACATCCAGACCAGTTGATGTGTTGATAATATCATCACCAGCAAAATCGCTTGAATTTGGATTAATCAAACTTCTTATTGCTGAAGCATGTCTTGCTTCTACAGAAACAATTTTTCCGGCTAATAATAGGTAGTCAGCACTTTTGATTAATTTTCCGGCTCCGTTGTATGCGGCAACTCCGGTATCTTCCAAAGCTTTTGCAGTTGCGAGAACTTCAGTACGACTATTAAAATTCATGGATCCATAATTGAATGCCAATGAAGGAAGCAATTGTGAGCTAGGGTCAGGAAGTGCTCCGGTCAGTGCCGCTTTGAAAAAATCTCTGTGAACTACTTCGTGATGATACAAATCGGTCAGAACCTGACGTTCGATATCATTAAAAGTAGTATTGAAATTAGAGGCGTTTACTACCTTAGTATAAAAATCAGCTTCCAGTTGTTCTAAGGCGTATGCATAGGTTAAAACTCCAAAATCACCGGAGCCTAAATCAAATACGCCATTTTTTATTCCGGGCAGGGTGTTGTCCTGCATGTCATTGTCATCATTATCATTATCGCTGCAGCCAGCTAAAACCAAACCTGCGCCAACTAGTGTTAAGCCGCTGAGCTTTAGAAAGCTCCTTCTGTTATTCAATGAAGGGTCAACTTCATGAATTTTAACTTCGTTTTTCATAATCAAGGTCTTTTAAAAGGTTAATAACATATATTAAGGTATTAACGAGATTTAAAGACATCCGGTTTTTAAAAAGCCAATTTATTTTTTAATTTTTCTAAAAAGCCTTATAATTTTAAATACTGGTAGGCCTTTTTTGTTTTATTTTAGGTAATTCTACTATATTTGTATTAATTACATAAAATTTTAATAGATGAAAGCTAAAGCAACTCTAAAACAAATTGCGAAAGAACTTGGTGTTTCTGTATCTACGGTGTCTAAGGCGTTGAATGATAGCCCGGAGATTAGTGAGCAAACGAAGGTGAAGATTAAGGAGTATGCCAAACTCAAAAATTATAAGCCTAATGTTATTGGTCTGAATTTGAAGAATCGTAAAACCAAAACAATCGGTGTAATTATACCTAATATATTAAATTCCTTTTTTGCAAAGGTTTTTAGTGGTATCGAGAAAGTAGCCGATAAAAAAGGATATAATGTAATTACCTGTATTTCGAACGAATCTTTAGAAAAAGAAATTCATACACTTGAAATGTTGAGCAACGGAACTATTGACGGATTTATTCTTTCCGTTTCTGAAGAAGCTCAGAAATTACAAGATTACAGTCATTTTTCTGCCATTATTAATGACGGAACCCCGATTGTAATGTTTGACCGAATTGCTGATGAAGTAGAATGTGACAAAGTTGTAGTGGATGATTTTGATTCGGCTTTGAATTCAACACAACACTTAATCAATTTAGGGTGTAAAAATATTGCCTTAATTTCTTCAGTAGACAATTTAAGTGTTGGAAAATTAAGAGCGGATGGGTATTTGAAAGCTTTGGCGGATAATAATATTCCGGTAAATGAAAAAATCATTTTACGTACCGATTCTGAAGATGATATGAAGAGTAAAATTGATGCCATTTTTGATAATAAGATTGATGCGATTTTTGCCTTGGATGAAAATGATTCAGTTGCAGCTTTAAGAGTGAGTTTGAAAAAGGGATACAGAGTTCCTGAAGATATTTCGATCATTGGTTTTGCAGATGGAATCTTAGCATCAAGACGTCTGTCACCAAGTTTAACAACGGTTAGCCAACACGGAATTGAAATTGGAGAAGTAGCTGCTAAAAAACTAATCGAAAGACTGGAAGAGTCTGAAGAAGAAACTTCAGATTATGAAACTATCGTTATTAAAACAAAATTGAAAGAACGAGAGTCGACAAGAAAAAAATAACGTCCATAAAAAAATCCATCAGCCGCAACTGATGGATTTTTTTTATTCTAATGGATAAGGAAATTTTGGATTCTTATACTTTTTTAGTTTTTCAAAAGGAACTAAATAAGGTTCTTCACAAGATCTTGCCGCTCTATAAAAAATTGGGGTGAATTCTATACCTTTTTCAGTGTAATTCCAAGATGGGAAATCCCAATATTCTTCATCAGTATAATCACAAGGATCATCGTCGTCTTTTGGCTTTTCAAAATGGAATTCTGAGTTAAGCACTGCAAGTAATTTAGGAGCAAAATAAGTACTTCTATAAGTTGAATAACTCGAAAAATCACTTTCTTTCTCTGTTGTTACACTTTTATCAAAAGCAAGAATATTGTCTATTTGATAGTTTTTTCCGTTATTTAAATCAATCAAAAAACCACTGCTTCCAAAATCAGGATGAGCACCACCGCAATAATATGAACTCGAAATCTCAAAGCCCAATAAATTAGTATTCAGGAAATTTATGGTCGAATTTCCTTCTATTCCTTTTCCTTCACTATATTCAAATGATGAAGCGCAATTTAGTTGGTCTAATGTGTTCTGTATGTGAATTTTTTCCAGAATTGGGTTTATAACCGCTTTGTTTTTTTCTGAAAAGTTGCTTCCTAATCTGAAAAAATCAGAATCACAATGTTTTTCAGAATACCAAATAAATTCTTTGTTATTGTAGGTAGTTGCTTTCTGTTTTTTAAACTCTAAAAATTTATATTTTACAAGATTTAGTTTATCATCAGCATAATACTTATCCAGATTAGATTTGTAATTTGAAAAGTCAATAGTCTGTAATTTAACCGGTAATTGTTTTCCAGATGCGTTGTACCAGGATCCTTCAAAAGAATTATTGGCAGCTTTGTTTAAATAGAATTTTTCCAGAATTGCATCATTTGGTTTAAAAAAGAAAGTGAAACTATTCTTGTTCATCTTTCCTTCTAGCTTAATGTCTTTTAGTGAATTTTGGTAAAAATAAGTTGCGCTTAGATTTTCATCAGAATTAAAAACCTCGATTTTCATGTAAATTTTACTTTTCGCCAAAGTTCCTTCTAGATAATAAGTCTGATCCTGAGCAATTGCAATCATAGAATAGAAGGCAAAAAAGAACAAGGCATATTTTTTCATAAAACTATACAATCAATTAATTTAAAATCTGCAATCTAAAATTCTTAATGTGCCGCCAACCAATCTTTACCCATACCTAATTCAACATCCAAAGGAACACTCATCATAAAAGCATTTTCCATTTCGTGTTTAATCATCGGTTGGATTTTTTCTAATTCATCATTGTGCACATCAAACACAAGCTCATCATGAACCTGAAGTAACATCTTAGATTTCCAATTCTCTTCTGTTAGTTTTTTATGAATGTTGATCATGGCTATTTTAATCACATCGGCAGCACTTCCCTGAATTGGTGCGTTAACAGCATTTCGTTCAGCAGCACTTCTTACTACAGCATTTGCCGAGTTGATATCTTTTAAATAACGACGACGACCTAAAATCGTTTGAACGTATCCGTTTTCACGTGCAAATTCAATTTGTTCATTTATATAAGATCTTAATCTTGGATACGTTTTATAGTATGCTTCGATTAATGCCGAACTTTCACTTCTTGATAATGAAGTCTGATTGCTCAATCCGAAAGCTGAAACACCGTATATAATTCCGAAGTTTACCGTTTTGGCATTACTTCTTTGTTCGCGTGAAACTTCTTCTAAAGGCACATCAAAAACTTTTGAAGCCGTTGCTTTATGAATGTCTTCTCCATTTTTGAAAGCTGCGATCATATTTTCTTCGCCACTTAAAGCAGCAATAATTCTTAATTCTATTTGCGAGTAATCGGCAGAAATTAATGTATGATTTTCATCGCGTGCAACGAAAGCTTTACGAATCTGACGGCCTCTTTCTGTACGAATCGGAATGTTTTGCAAGTTCGGATTATTAGAACTCAAACGCCCTGTAGCAGCAACAGTCTGCATATAATCCGTATGAACGCGTAACGTTTTCTTGTCTACTTGTTCTGGCAAAGCCAAAATATAAGTGCTTTGTAATTTCACCATTTGACGCCAATCCAGAATTTCTTTTATAATCGGATTGTCATTGGCTAAATACATTAAAACATCTTCACCAGTTGCATATTGACCGGTTTTGGTTTTCTTTTGTTTAGCACCGCCAATTTTCATTTTATCAAATAAGATATCTCCTAATTGTTTCGGTGAAGCTAAATTGAATTTCTCCCCGGCAGTTTCGTATATTTTTTGTTCCAAAGATTTAATCTCAACCTCCATTTCGGTCGACATTTGTTTCAGAAAATCAACGTCTAAGCGAATTCCTTCTGTTTCCATAGCAGCCAAAACGGTTACTAAGGGAATCTCGATTTCATCAAATAATTTTTTGGTTTCCGTTTTGTCTAATTCGGTTGTGAAGAGTTCTTTTAATTGAAAAGTAACATCGGCATCTTCGGCGGCATATTCCTTAATATCTTCAAGGGCAACATCCCGCATCGTAATTTGATTTTTTCCTTTTTTACCAATTAAAGTTTCAATTGATTTTGGAGAATATTTCAAATACGTTTCAGATAAAATATCCATATTATGACGCATATCCGGATTGATCAGATAATGTGCAATCATCGTATCAAAAAGTTTTCCTTTCACGTTTATACCATAATTAGAAAGGATTTTTAGATCGTATTTTAAATTCTGACCTATTTTTTCGATGTTTTCATTCTCAAAAAAGGGTCTGAATTTCTCGATTAAAGTATGGGCTTCTTCCTGGTTTTCCGGAAACGGAACATAAAAGCCTTTTCCTTTTTCATAAGAGAAAGCGATTCCAACCAACTCAGCATGCAAAGCATCTAAACCAGTTGTTTCGGTATCAAAACAAACGGAAGTCTGATTTTGTAGATTTTGTAAAAGCAACTTTATTCCTAAATCACCCTGAATAAGCTGATAGGAGTGAGGGGTGTTTTCTAAAGTATTGTAAAATGAAGTTCTTTCGGTTTCAGAATTTTCATCAGTAGTTGCTCCACCGCCAAAAAGATCGAACTGATCTTCGTTTTTAGGTTGTGGTTTTTTGTACAATTTAGCATCAGAAGCCGGAGCTGCTGAAGGTGCTAATTCATTTCCACCGCCAATTTTAAACAAATTATCAAATTGTTCTGCCATTCTTCTGAATTCTAACTCCTGAAAAATAGCATCGGTTTTTTCGATATCAGGTCGTGAAAGCTCGTAATCATCTTCATTGAAAGTAACATCGCAATCACAGATAATAGTAGCTAGTTTTTTAGATAAAATTCCTTTTTCTTTATTGGCTTCAATATTTTCTTTCATTTTACCTTTCAGTAAATGCGTATTGTCCAGAAGATTTTCCATCGTACCAAATTCCTTTAGGAATTTTTTCGCTGTAACTTCACCAACACCTGGCAATCCCGGAATATTATCCACGGCATCCCCCATCATTCCAAGAAAATCAATTACCTGTTCTGGTCTTTCAATTTCAAATTTTGCCAAAACTTCAGGAACACCCCAAATTTCTATTCCGTTACCCATTCGGGCTGGTTTGTACATAAAAATGTTCTCAGAAACTAATTGAGCAAAATCCTTATCAGGCGTTACCATGAAAACTTTATAGTTTTCTTTTTCTGCTTGTTTAGCAATGGTTCCAATTAAGTCATCGGCTTCACAACCTTCTATTTCGATAATCGGAATGTGCATTGCTCTCAATAATTCCTGAATATAAGGTACAGCAATTTTAATCGCTTCCGGAGTAGCATCACGATTGGCTTTGTATTCGACAAACATTTCGGTTCTCACATGGCTTCCTCCTTTATCAAAAGCTACAGCTAAATGATCCGGTTTTTCACGTTTTATAACATCCAAAAGCGAGTTCATGAATCCCATGATCGCTGATGTATCCATTCCTTTAGAATTAATTCTCGGGTTTTTTATAAAGGCATAATAACCACGAAAAATTAGCGCGTACGCATCGAGAAGAAAAAGACGTTTTTGAGTTGACATAAAAAAAATATTAGTCTGTAAAAATAAACAATTGGGTTTTAAAATGATTCGGTTCTCAAAAATTAATTTGTTTTAAAAAATATCACTTATATGACAAGAAAATGCTTGAATAGTTAATGTCAAGTTAAAGTATTTATATTGGCTCAGTTCTTCATTTTGTCTTCATTTTACGAGAGTACATTTGATCTGTAAAATAAAAGGTATTAATTTAAATCTTAGAAATCATGAGAAATTTATTGATGTTACTAGTAGCAGTTTTAGGAACAAGTGTAATGGTACATGCATTTCCACCTGCTGTAAAAGTTGGTCCTGCAAAAGAAGTGAAAGAACTTCCTTCAAAAGAAGTTAAAGCTACAAAACACCCAAAAAACAAAACTGATAAAAAAACAAAATCAGCAAAAACAGAAGCTCCGAAAGCAGAAACAACAAAAGTGAAAAAATAAGCACTGCTTTTGTTTTGTTTTCGAAGAATTCTAAAGGAGACAAAACAGGAATAATGGTTATGGAATGTGGATGAGAAAGCTGATGAAGAAATTTGTCAGCTTTTTTCTATTTGTTAATTTTTTAATAATGCGTATCAGGACTTTTTAGAATTGCTTAAATTTAGTTACGCTTAAACGCTGTTTTTATGAATGTTTTAATTGTTGAAGATAATAAAGAACTTGCTGTAGAGGTTTACGATTTTTTGTGTAACGTGGGTTATATATGTAAAATCGCAAATAGCTGTAGCGATGCTCTCGAAGAAGTTGGAAGTAACGATTACGATGCAATGCTGTTGGATCTGGGCTTGCCTGACGGAGATGGTTTTGAAGTTTTGAAAACCATCCGTAAAACTAAATCTAAAATGGCTGTAATTGTCTTAACGGCGCGCGGTGAATTGGATGACAGGATAAATGGTCTTCATTTAGGTGCCGATGATTATTTGACAAAACCATTTGCTTTAACTGAGTTAAGTGCTCGATTGTTTGCGGTGATCCGAAGAATTCATGGTTTTACTTTGAACAATTTAGAAATGCACGGTTTTTTATTGCAGCTGCAGGATTATAAAGTAACCTATAATGATATCCCAATCAACTTGACCAAAAAAGAGTTTGATATTTTTCAATATCTTGTTTTGAATAAAGGTCGAGTAATTACCCGATTGCAATTAACGGAGCATATTTGGGGAGATATTCTGGAGGTTAATTCAGATTCGAATTTTATTGATGTTCATGTTCGAAATCTTCGAAAAAAACTAGATAAATACACTGCAATTGATTGGTTCGAAACAGTTCGGAATGTGGGTTACCGTATAAACGAATAAATAAATTTCTGTGAAGATCAAACACCAATTAGCCATTTTTAATGCACTAACACGATTGTTGGTGATTCTGGTTTTATGGTTAATGCTGCCAATTTTGGTTGAAAATGTCGTTTACAGACACATTAATAATGGGCTGGTAGAGAAAAAGGAAAAATTTATTGATCACCTAAATAAAAAAGAGATTAATGATTTTATCGAAAACTCAGATGATTCAACTGAGGAGTATTCTCAGTTTTCAACTTTGCACAGCGAGTTTTTGGTTCTTTCTAAAATTGCAGGGAAACCACATCAGAAAAAAACAACTTTCAGCAATGATTACCGCACAATTGAAGGGGAGGAAAATGAATATCGGATTCTTCAATATCATTTTACCTATGAAAGTCAAGGTTATCAACTGGAAATTGGAAGCAGTTTAAGCGAAGTAAACGATCTTACTTTTATTATTCGGTTGTTTATTATTATTGTATTGGTTGTTATTCTTTTAGTGACTTTTGTGGCAGATACGGTTTATATTGAATATTTACTCAAACCTTTTTATAAAATTATTGATACGAAAATCAGGCGCGTCAACGAACCTGAAGCTTTTGATCATACACCTATAAATGCAAAATCGAGAGATTTTAGAGAATTAGATTTAGTTCTAAATCAGATGATGGATCGTATTGGGGAACTTTTCAAAAAAGAAAAACAATTTATTTCGAATGTTTCGCACGAATTATTGACGCCAATTGCTTTGCTTAAAAATAAGTTTGAAAATTTATTGCAAAATGATTCTTTAGACGATAATGCAATTGATAAAATTGCCGGTGCATTAAGAACCTTAGATATGCTGAAAAAAATTATCAATAACTTATTACTGATTTCCAGAATTGAAAACAATCAATATGAAGCGAATGAGAAAATCAATTTTAAAGAGATTTTAAATGATTTGCAGGAAGATTTACAAGATCGAATCGAGGACAAAGAAATTCAGTTTTCAAATCAGATCAAACATGATTTCATTTTCACAGGAAATAAAACGCTGATTCATATTTTGATTTATAATTTAGTTATCAATGCGATAAAATATAATAAACCAAAAGGCAGTATTGTAGTTGAAGATGGCTTTTATAATAATCAATATTATATTGCTATTAAAGACTCTGGTATTGGAATGAATGCTGCTCAAATCGAAAAAGTATTTAACAGGTTTGCCAGAATAAGTTCTGATCAGGATGGTCAGGGACTAGGGCTCGCTATTGCTGAAAGTATTGCTGTTTTTCACCGTATAGAAATTAAGGTCACTTCTGAAATTAATGAAGGATCAAACTTTACACTTATGTTTCCTGAAGTGCCATTGCCTAATTAAAAGTTAAATTTTTAAAAGCACTTGAATCTTCATTTTGTCTTCATTTTCCGATTATATCTTTGAGCTATAAATAATGAGATAATAATCATAAAAACTTAAGATCATGAAAAAAATAGTAATGTTAGCAGTGGCTATTTTAGGAACAACTGCAATGGTAAGCGCTCAAACAACTCCAGCACAAACAACCCCTGTAAAAGAAGCTAAAGCTCCTAAAAAAGACAAAAAAGCAGATAAAAAAGCTAAAAAAGCAGAAGCTAAGCCAGAAGCGGCAAAAGCTCAAAAATAAGAAAGCATAAGTTTATTTATAAACTTTATTGTGGATTAAAAGGTTTTAAAAAATTTGGTAGAGAAAAGGCTGGTGGAGAAATTTACCAGCTTTTTTTGTTATTGTTTGAGTTAAATTTTTGATAATAAAAAGCAATAAAATTTTCATTCTTTGTTACTTTGCTTAAAACTATACCTACATGATCCTTCGTTTTGTAATTCTTTGTGCTCTGTTTCTATTTATTGAGTTCTATTCTTATCAGGCTTTTCGAACTTTAATCAAATTAAGATGGGTTTTGATTGGTTATCAGGTTTTAAGTTTGTTCATTTTAATCTTTATAATTTATTCTTTCTCACAAGTAGATCGTTCTGTTGGGCAAACCAGACAGTTTATGTTTACTACAGGCTTGATGCTGCTGGTTTATGTACCAAAAATAGTAGTGACACTTATTTTATTTGGTGAAGATATTTTTAGAATAGGAGCAAGTATTTTTAACTACTTTATTTACAATGCACCAAGAAAGGAAATGATGCCCGATAGGCGAAAGTTTATCAGTCAGATTGCTTTAGGATTGGCTGCAGTACCTTTTTTGTCAATTATTTACGGAATTTTTGAAGGAAAATATAATTTCAAAGTAATCAAACAAACAGTCTTTTTTCCAGATTTGCCAGATGCTTTTGATGGTTTTAGAATCACTCAGATTTCAGATGTTCATAGTGGAAGTTTTGATAATCCTGAAAAGATAAATTATGCAATTGACCTAATCAATGAACAAGAAGCAGATATGATTTTGTTTACGGGCGATATTGTAAATACACATGCCAAAGAAATGCATCCTTGGCTGGAGACTTTTAATCGAATTAAAGAATACAAATACGGTAAGTTTTCTGTTTTAGGAAACCATGATTACGGAGAATATGTTACCTGGCCTTCTGAGAAGCAAAAAGATGAAAATTTTCAAGAGATTAAGAAGCTTTATGAGCAAATAGGATTTAAATTAATGCTGAATGAGCATAAATATATTCAGAAAGGTGACGATAAAATTGCACTTATTGGAGTGGAAAATTGGGGCGTTAATTTTAAAAAAGCAGGTGATTTAAATAAAGCCTCACAAAATGTGCATCAGGATGATTTCAAAGTTTTAATGAGTCACGATCCAAGCCACTGGGAGGCTGAGATTAAAAATCATCCTAAAAACTTTCATTTAACGTTGTCAGGTCACACACACGGAATGCAATTTGGAATAGAAATTCCGGGTTATTTTAAGTGGAGTTTGGCACAATATATTTACAAGCAATGGGCGGGATTATACGAAAACGTAGGCCGATACGTTTATGTAAATCGAGGATTTGGTTTCCATGCTTACCCAGGGCGAGTGGGTATAATGCCTGAAATAACAGTCATTGAACTAAAAAAAGGTAACAATGTGGCTTAATTCGTTAAAAATGCTACATTTGTATTAATTATCTCTTTTTAATAGATTAAAAGAATTAAATTTTTGGTTTATGTCAAAATTTGGAGAACTTATAAATGCCCAAGTTCCAGTGTTAATAGATTTTTACACAGATTGGAACGAATCTTCTGTATCAATGCATCCTGTTATTAAGGATGTAGCTGCTGCACTTGGCGATAAAGCCAAAGTAATTAAAATTGATGTAGATAAAAATCAGGAGCTTGCCGAAGCCTTGCGTATAAAAGGGCTTCCCACTTTAATGATTTATAAAGAAGGACAAATGATATGGAGGCAATCAGGTGAGCTTGATGCAAATACTATTATCGGAATTGTTCAGGATCAATTCAGTATCTAATTAAAACTTCCTCTTAGTTGATGTTGTTTTAATGAATGATATCAAACTTATACCCGTTTTCTTTTAAAAAGTGTAACGTTTTAGGTAACGCGAATTTTAAATTATGCGATGCTTTAATACTGTCATGAAAAACGATTACACTGCCGGATGTTACATTTTTAGTAACGTTTTCAAGGCATTTTTCAGGTGTAATGCTCTGATCAAAATCGGCACTTAAAACATCCCACATTACTATCTTGTAGCCTAAATTTCGTAAAATTTTAGATTGTGCTTTTTTAATTTTTCCGTAGGGAGGGCGAAACAATAAACCATTCAGCCTTTTCTCATTTGATAAAATAGAAGCACAGTTCTTTACATTCTCTATGTAATCATTTGTTTGGCTTTTCCATCCATTGATATGATTCATGGTATGATTACCAATAGAATGCCCTTCTGCAATTAATCTTTCAAACAAAGAGGAATTTGCATTGATATTTTTTCCGATGCAAAAGAAGGTTGCTTTTGCATCAAATTTCTTTAATTCAGATAAAACCCAGTCCGTAACTTCTGGAGTTGGGCCATCATCAAAAGTAAGGTATATTTTCTTTTCTTGATTTGGAATATCCCAACAATACTTTGAAAACACCCTTTTTATAAATGAATTTGTTTTTACCCAATAAAAGCTCATTGTGAGATGATTTAGAGATATGTAAAAATAAAAAATGCAGCGCTATTTAACTAGAAGCGCTGCATTTTTTTAATCAGTATATTTTTCGTATATTATTATTCTTTTTCGCGTCCAAAACGTTCGAAAACATTTACATATGTATTGAAAGTCACTTTGTGTTTTTCATAGAATGCTCTGTCCTTGTTATGTTCCATAACTTGTAAAAGACTTCTGTAACGTTCAATGTCGGTAATAATATCCATTGCTAAGTCGGTTTGATCACCTGGTGTCAATGTTGCGTAATAATTTAAGTTCTCTTTGTATTTCTGAACTAATTTATTTAGCAAATCATGCGCTTTTGCTGTTTCTCCAACTTTGTAATATCCATTTGCAAACGGTTCTACCAATGAATAGTATCCATATTTATCTACAGGTAATTTTGTCATTGCTAAATTAATTACATTTTTAGCTTTGTCGATTTTACCTTCTGCAATTAATTGCTCACTTAAGCGAGATAAATTAGTGCGGTATGTGATGCTGTTTCTTCTTGTTTCAGGATCGTGGTAAATTTTATTGCTATCACTATTGCCCCAATCCCATTTCATTACAATATCATACATTTTATCGGCATCAATTTGTCCCATATCCATTGGTCCACCATCTTTTGATGGAACATTTCTAACAGGTACTAATTTGTATACCATTCCGTCTAATTGTAAATAATCTTTTAACCATAAATAATCTTCATCGTCAAAAGCACCACCACTAAAGTAAATTGGTCTTTTCCAGTTGTTATTGGCTAAGATGTCAAGCATCATCAGACGATTTTTGTAGATCGCACTTCCTTTAATGTCTATATCCATATACGGAACGATAGAATCGTTGTATTTAGGATTCACAACTTTGTTCTTGATGATAAGATTTTTATCAACCGGTACTCTAATTTTATTAGTTGGATAAAAATGAATCGTTTGTCCGTTTTGTAAACCTACAGTCGATTTCGGATTTTTAATAAAACTAATAAAGTCATTGATGTTCCAACGGGTATCAATTTTTTGAATATAAGCTACATAATCCAGCTTATCTCCCACATATTCGTCGTGATTGAATGATATTGGTAATGGGTCAGATTCATATGATTTCGCTTTCATTTGGTCAATATACCAATCTGTCATAAACAGACTTGTATTTACAATTTTTACGTCTGTTCTAATGCCTTCAATTTCCTGTGCGTACCACAATGGGAAAGTATCATTATCACCAATGGTAAATAGAATAGCGTTTTTATCACAAGAATTCAAATATGCTTTAGCCATTGCAACTGCGGTATATTTATTTGATCTGTCGTGATCATCCCAGTTTTGAGAAGCCATTAAGATAGGTGCGGCTAATAAAGTTCCGGCAATAATAATTGGTCCGGCAATTTTAGGTGCAATATATTTTTGGATGCTTTCGTATAGTGAATAGACCCCAAAACCTATCCAGATCGCAAACACATAAAAAGATCCTACAAGGGCATAATCTCTTTCACGAGGTTCAAAAGGTCTCTCATTTAAATAAATTTTTAATGCGATACCAGTAAATAAGAACAATGCTAAAAGAACATAAAAGCTTTTAAGGTCTTTGTTAGCATGGTACATTATTCCGATAAGTCCTAAAATAAACGGAAGGAAAAAGTAAACATTTCTTCCTTTGTTATTTAAAACATCTGAAGGTAAATTATCCTGAGAGCCAAGGTGTAATGAATCAAGAGCTTTGATTCCGCTGATCCAGTTTCCATCAAGATTATCATATTTGCCCTGTTCGTCACTTTGACGTCCTACAAAGTTCCACATTAAATATCTCCAGTACATATATCCAAATTGGTATTCGAACATAAAACTGAAATTATCTACAGTTGATGGTTTTTCGATAATTAAATATTCGCCATAGCTTTTTAAGAACTTAACATAACCTTCGTTATCGATTTGTTTTTGAGCATATGCTTTTCTGAATTCAGAAACGGTTTTTTCAACCTCATTTCTCAATTGAGCTGTAGCTTTGTTGTATTCCTCTTCACTTAATTGACTCGCGTCAATCCCGTATTTAGTTAAATCATCTTCATAAGGGTAATTAGGGTTGATTTTAAATGCAGGAGGATTTGTAAAGCTGATATAGTTTTGAATGTGTCCGGTTTCGGTACTCCACATTCTTGGTAAAATTGTTTTTTGATTGTCGTCAGAGTTTTGTTCTGCGTTTTTGTAATTATTCGTAATGATATATTTACCAGTTTTATAATCTCTTTCGTAGTTTGGTTTTTTGTCCAGGTATGGATTTTTTTCGTCAAGACCAGCAAAAACTTCAGTGTATTGAGGACCGTAAAATAATGGGTTTACACCGTATTGTTCACGATTGTAATAGGCTAAAACCTCCGTTGCATCAGAGGGTTTGTTTTCATTGATTACTGTATTGGCATTAGCACGTACAGGTAACATGATCCAGGTTGAGAAACCAATCAGGATAAATAAAACACAAAGGATAATTGTGTTGTAGAAAACCAATCCTTTTTGTTTGGTATACTTTAATCCAAAATAGAAGAAAGCAATAAAAAGTAATGCTACAAAAATGGTTCCTGAGTTAAAAGGAAGTCCCATGCTGTTTACCATGAAAACCTCAGTTTTTCCAAAGAAAGCCATGGTTAATGGTAAAAGTAATTTGAAAATAAATAATAAAATTGCAATTACGACTGCATTTGCAATGATGAAATTTTTGATGGTAACTTTTTCGTAATGTTTAAAGTAATATAGAAAACCAATGGCAGGAATTGTTAATAAAGCCATAAAGTGAACTCCAAAGGAAAGACCTACAACAAGCGAAATAATTAATAACCATTTATTTCCTTTAGGCTGGTCCATATCCTGTTCCCAACGAAGGCCAAGCCAGAAAAGCAGCGCAATTAACAAAGACGCCATTGCGTAAACTTCTGCTTCAACAGCGTTAAACCAAAAACTATCAGAGAAAGTGTAGGCTAATGCGCCGACAAACGAACTTCCTAAAATAACAATTGCATTGTTGTTGTCGATTTCAGTAAAACGAGCTACAATTTTCTTCAAAATCATAGACGATGACCAAAACATAAATAAAATAGTAAAGGCACTGGAAAAAACAGACATCATATTAACCATCAATGCGACATGTTGATTATCAATGGCAAACATGGCAAAAAAGGCTCCCATCATCTGGAATAAAGGTGCTCCCGGTGGGTGGCCAACTTCTAGTTTAGCCGCTGTAGCGATATATTCGCCACAATCCCAGAAGCTCATAGTAGGTTCAACAGTCAGTGTGTAAGTAGTTAAAGCGATTGCAAATGCAAACCAACCAATAATTGTATTCCATTTATTGAAATTGAATTGTGCCATATTTAGATGTTAAAATTTTGTGTGTTTTCTATTCTACAAAGAAAATGTTTTTTTGTGTAAAGAAACGAGCATTAACATAAAATTCTACAAAACTATTTGCTGAAAGTAACGTGTTGTTTGTGAAATACTTGTGAAAGTGTTGTGAGTTTTGGAGGAAAAAAAACAAGAAAAAAAAGATTTTTTTTCGCGAAAAAGTTTGTGTAAACTAAAAAAAGCTTTAAATTTGCACTCGCTTAACGGCATTGCTGGTCTATGGTGTAATGGTAACACAACTGTTTTTGGTGCAGTCTTTCTAGGTTCGAGTCCTAGTAGACCAACATAAAGCCTCTCATTTGAGAGGCTTTTTTTATGCACTAATTTTTCGGCGAATTTCAAATTTTGGATCGCGGGTTTGCTTATAAAAGATAAGGTATTGATGAGAAAAAAGGTGTCATATGGAAATCTGTCCGGGGTGTGATGAAAAAAATAAAAGCAAGAAATAGCCTGATAAGCAATGGTTTGTTAATCTTTGTTTGTGCTTTTGTTGAAAAAATTTGCGTAAACTAAAAAAAGCTTTAAATTTGCACTCGCTTAACGGCAGTGCTGGTCTATGGTGTAATGGTAACACAACTGTTTTTGGTGCAGTCTTTCTAGGTTCGAGTCCTAGTAGACCAACATAAAAAGCCTCTCAATCGAGAGGCTTTTTTTATGTGATAAAATTTAGGTGAGTTTTAAATTGTGAAAATCTGATTTAGATTTTTAAGGTAATGACAGGTCTTATGGCGTGGTTTACTAATCCTTCGCTAATGCTGCCGTTGAAAAAGTGTGCAAAGCCAGTTCTTCCGTGGGTGCACATTCCAATAATGTCTGCATTTATGCTATTGGCAAAATTGATAATTCCTTTTTCGATATTAGTATCGTTGTAAATGTGAGTTGTGTAATTGGTAATGTTGAATTCAGTTATGAAATTTTTCATTGCTTTTTCAATAACGTGCGTTGGTTTGAAACTGTTTGGTGTGCAGATTGTAACCAAATGTATTTTTGATTCAAAGAATTTAGTAAAGTTTAGTAATTTTTCGAATGGTTTTTTTGCTTCTTCGGAAAAATCGGAGGCAAAAATAATGTTGGCCACTTTGAAATCAGAAATATCTTTTTTGATAACTAAAACTGGTATTTCAGAATTTCGAACAACTTTTTCGGTGTTAGAGCCAATTAGTAACTCTTCAACACCAGATGAGCCATGAGATCCCATGATAATTAAATCAATATCGTAATCTTTGCTAACTTGTGTGATTCCGTGAATGGGTTTGTCTATTTTTACAATTTCAGTTACCGGAATTCCATCCAGATAAGGTCTTGAAGAGATGTCGTCAAGCATTTCGTTTGCCTTTTTCATAAAAAGCATGGTTTCGGGAATGCTTGCGCCACCCAATATGGCGTCATTCATTTGATGAGGTAATTCAAGCATGTGTAAAACGATAATTTCAGAATCGTTTTTTTGAGCAATTTGTGCAGCAACTTTTAGGGCGTCTTCTGCATGTTCTGAAAAGTCAGTAGGGACTAAAATTCGTTTCATAATTTTTTGAGGTTAAATTATTTGAATAATCCGTTATTTTAATGCTCCCATAAAGATAAGAAATATTTTTAGAGCAATCAATTTATTTTGATTTATAAAAAAAACACTATATTTGCACCGTTATTTATTAAAATCTAAATAATGAGGGGACTAAGTGTCCCCTCTTTTTATAAAATTATGACATTTAAAGAAAAAGTAAACGGATTAATCGCAGAAGCTCTTCTGGAAAAGCCTTCAATCTTTTTGATTGATTTATCTATTTCAGATTCTTTCAAAATTAGTGTTGGTTTAGACGGAGATAATGGAGTGGCGCTGCAGGATTGCATTGATGTTAGTCGTGCAATCGAGAATAATCTGGATCGTGAAGAGCAGGATTTTTCGTTGGAAGTAGCATCGGTTGGAGTAGGATCACCTTTGAAAATGACAAGGCAATACAAGAAGAATATTGGTAGAACGTTGATTGTTACTACAAATACTGAAAAAATTGAAGCAGAATTAGTGGAAGCTAACGATGTTTTTATAATTTTGTCTTGGAAAGCAAGAGAACCGAAAAAAGTAGGAAAAGGAAAAGAAACAGTTCAAAAAGAGCAACAAATACCTTATACAGAAATTAAAGAGGCAATTGTTACAGTAACATTTTAATTAAAGAATTCGCATGGAAAATTTAGCATTAATCGATTCATTCTCAGAGTTTAAAGATAATAAACTTATTGATCGTGTAACGCTTATGGCAATTTTAGAGGACGTGTTTAGAAATGCATTAAAGAAAAAATACGGTTCTGATGATAACTTCGACATCATTATAAATCCTGATAAAGGCGATATGGAGATATGGAGAAGAAGAGTGATCGTTGCTGACGAAGATCTTGATTTTGAAAACGAAGAAATTACCTTGACTGAAGCAAGATTGATCGAAGCGGATTTTGAAATTGGTGAAGAAGTTTCTGAAGAGGTTAAATTGATTGACTTAGGAAGAAGAGCTATTTTGGCTTTGCGTCAAAACTTAATATCTAAAATTCACGAACACGATAATACAAATCTTTACAAACAATTTAAAGATATTATCGGTGATATTTATACTGCTGAAGTGCACCACGTGCGTCCTAGAGTAGTTATCTTAGTTGATGATGAAGGAAACGAAATTGTACTTCCGAAAGAAAAACAAATTCCGTCTGACTTTTTCCGTAAAGGAGATAATGTTCGTGGAATTATTGAAAGCGTTGAACTAAAAGGAAACAAACCTCAAATTATTATGTCTAGAACTTCTGAGAAGTTTTTAGAGAAATTGTTTGAACAAGAAATTCCTGAAGTATTTGACGGTTTGATTACGGTTAAAAATGTAGTTCGTATTCCTGGTGAAAAAGCAAAAGTAGCGGTAGATTCTTATGATGATAGAATTGATCCTGTTGGAGCTTGTGTTGGTATGAAAGGATCTCGTATTCACGGAATTGTTCGTGAATTAGGAAACGAAAATATCGACGTTATCAACTATACAAACAATATTCAATTGTTTATTACAAGAGCATTAAGCCCTGCTAAAGTTTCTTCTATCAAAATTGACGAAGAAAACAAAAGAGCTGAAGTTTTCTTGAAATTGGAAGAAGTTTCTAAAGCAATTGGTAGAGGAGGTCACAATATTAAATTAGCGGGTCAACTAACAGGTTACGAATTAGATGTTATTCGTGAAGGAGATGTTGCAGGAGCAACGGCTGATGAAGACGATGTTGAATTAACAGAGTTTTCAGATGAAATCGAAGATTGGGTAATTGAAGAATTTGCTAAAATAGGTTTAGATACTGCAAAAAGTATTCTAAAACAAGAAGTAGAAGATTTAGTAAGAAGAACGGATTTAGAAGAGGAAACTATTCTTGACGTTATGAAAATACTAAAAGAAGAGTTTGATAACTAATTATCTACTCTAACAACACAACGAAAAAGGTAATAATAAAAAGGTTATATGTCTGAAGAGAGAGTAATAAGAATAAACAAGGTTTTAAGGGAATTAAATATTTCGTTAGAAAGAGCTGTTGATTATCTAAAAGATAAGGGAATTGCTATTGATGCAAATCCGAATGCGAAAATTTCTGATAGCGAATTTAATATCCTACAAAGCCAATTTGCGGGCGATAAGGGGAATAAGGAAGCTTCTAAAGAGGTAGGAGAAGAGAAAAGAAAAGAAAAAGAAGCTTTACGTGTTGAGCGTGAGAAAGAAATTGAGGACAAACGCAGACAAGACGAAGAGCGTCAAAAACAGCAAGAGATTATAAAAGCGAGAGCTGTTGTAACCGGACCTGTTCAAGTTGGTAAAATTGATTTAAATCCAAAGAAACCTGCAATTGTTTCTACTCCTGTTGAGGAACCTGCGAAAGTAGAAGAACCAAAAGCAGTTGTTACTCCAGCTCAACCAGAAAAACCTGTTCAAAAAGAAATTGTACAGCCTGAGCTAGTTGTTGTTCCTGTTGTTTCTGAAGAGAAAAAGGTAGAACAGCCTATTATTACAGAGAAAAAAGAAGTAAAAGTGGAAGCTCCAAAAGTGGTGGCACAAGAGCCTGTTGTTTCAACAGATCCGACAACCGCTGAAGAGACTATCACTACTCAATATCAAAAATTATCAGGAACTACTCTTACAGGGCAAACCATTGATTTATCTCAATTTAATAAGCCTAAGAAAAAGAAAGAAGATCCGAAAATAACACCGAATAAACCGGGTGCTCCGGGAGCAGGAAATAACGCTAACAAAAATAAGCGTAAAAGAATAGCTCCGAAGCCAGGTACTCCAGGTGCACCAAAACCTGCTACAGGTAATGCGCCGGGAACACCAAACCCTAATAAAATTACACCAAATACCGGTGGTGGAGGTTTTAATGCTAACAGAAGTGCGAGACCTGGTTTTGTAAAAGGAAACCGTCCTGCCATTGTAGCTAAAGTTGAGCCTACTGAAGAGGAAGTAAAAAACCAAATTAGAGAGACTCTTGAAAAACTTCAGGGTAAAGGTGGTAAATCTAAAGCTGCTAAATACAGAAGAGATAAAAGAGATACACATCGTCAGAAATCTGATGAGGAGCAAAGAGCAATTGATGAAGGAAGTAAAACTATTAAAGTTACAGAATTCGTTACAGTTGGTGAAATTGCAATCATGATGGATGTGCCGATTACTAAAGTAATTGGAACTTGTATGTCGCTTGGAATCATGGTTACCATGAACCAACGTTTAGATGCTGAAACTTTAACTATTGTAGCTGATGAGTTTGGTTACGAAGTTGAGTTCATCACAGTTGATATCGAAGATGCTATTGAGGTAGTTGAAGATAAAGAAGAAGATTTAGTTGTTAGGGCACCAATTGTTACTGTAATGGGTCACGTCGATCACGGTAAAACATCTTTACTGGATTATATTCGTAAAGAGAATGTTATCGCTGGTGAGTCTGGAGGTATTACACAACACATTGGGGCATACGGAGTAACTTTAGATAACGGTCAAAAAATCGCGTTCTTAGATACGCCAGGTCACGAGGCGTTTACCGCGATGCGTGCACGTGGAGCTCAGGTTACCGATATTGCTATTATTGTTGTAGCTGCGGATGATGATATCATGCCACAAACAAAAGAAGCTATCTCACACGCACAAGCTGCGGGAGTACCAATTATATTTGCAATCAATAAAATTGATAAACCAAATGCGAATGTTGAGAAAATCAAAGAGCGTTTGGCTAGTATGAATTTACTTGTTGAAGATTGGGGTGGAAAAATTCAGTCACATGATATTTCTGCAAAAGTTGGAACAGGAGTAAAAGAATTATTAGAAAAAGTTTTATTAGAAGCAGAGATTTTAGATTTAAAATCAAACCCAAATAAAGCGGCTCAGGGAACTGTAGTTGAGGCTTTCTTAGATAAAGGAAAAGGATATGTTTCTACAATTTTAGTTCAACACGGAACTTTAAAAGTTGGAGATTATATGTTAGCAGGTAAGCATCATGGTAAAATTAAAGCTATGCATGACGAACGCGGACATATTGTTAAAGAAGCTGGTCCGTCAACTCCCGTATCTGTATTAGGTCTAGATGGTGCTGCAACTGCAGGTGATAAGTTCAATGTATTTGAAGATGAAAAAGAAGCGAAACAAATTGCATCTAAACGTTCTCAATTAATGCGTGAGCAATCTGTACGTACACAACGTCATATTACACTTGACGAAATTGGTCGTCGTATCGCTCTTGGTCAGTTTAAAGAACTTAACGTAATCCTTAAAGGAGACGTTGATGGATCTGTTGAAGCATTGTCAGATTCGTTCTCTAAACTTTCTACAGAAGAAGTTCAAATTAATATTATCCATAAAGGTGTTGGTGCAATTACGGAGACTGACGTTATGTTGGCTTCTGCTTCTGATGCAATCATTATCGGATTTAACGTTCGTCCTGCTGGAAATGCAAGACAACTTGCTGATAAAGAAGAAATCGATATCCGTTACTATTCTATTATCTACGCTGCTATCGATGACTTGAAAGATGCGATGGAAGGAATGTTAGCTCCAGAGATGAAAGAGGAAATTTTAGGAACTGCTGAAATTCGCGAGATTTTCAAAATTTCTAAAGTAGGATCAATTGCCGGATGTATGGTGATGGATGGTAAGATCATGAGGACTTCTAAAATTAGAGTTATTAGAGATGGAGTAGTAGTGCATACGGGAGAACTTGTGGCACTGAAACGTTTCAAAGACGATGTTAGAGAAGTTTCTAAAGGTTATGATTGTGGTATCCAGATTAAAGGTTACAACGACATTGAAGAAAGAGATGTTATTGAAGCATACCATGAAGTAGCAATCAAAAAGAAGTTGAAATAATATTCAATAGTTATATAATTTTAAAGCCTCAATGAAAATTGAGGCTTTTGTTTGTAAAAGGATTTTATGATATTTATTTTTTGAAGAATTGATTTGTAGTTAAAAATTATAGTTTACTTTTAATATTATTTTGATAAAATTATTTGATATGAAACCATTTTTATATTCAGTTATTGTTTTTGTAAGCTTTTCTACAATTTCTTTTTCGCAAGAAGCTGTTGAAAAGCCGTCTCCTCCGGCAGGAAATGCTTTAGTTGGTGATTATTATGGAGTTGATGTTTCTAAAGCGTCAGAAAGTAAAGCGATCTCAGTAGAAAAATTAGAAACTAAATTAGAGAGCGAAAAAAAGGTGGAAAATGTTGTTGTTAAGGGTGAAGTAACAGATGTTTGTGAAAAACGTGGCTGTTGGTTGACTGTGAAAACAGGTAATGGTTCTTCTTTTTTTGTAAAAATGAAGGATTATGCGTTTTTTGTGCCTACTTCTTTAAAAGGTAAGAGTGTGGTTTTGGAAGGTAATGCTGAGAAAAAAATCACATCAGTTGATGATTTAAAACATTATGCTAAAGATGCGAAAAAATCACAAGCTGAGATCAATGCTATTACTTCGCCAAAAGAAGAGATACGTTTTTTAGCTGACGGAATTAAGGTTGTAGATTAATTTACAACTCATAAATATTCAAAAAGCCTCATTGTAAAATGAGGCTTTTTTATTTTGAATGTAACTCTGATTTTCTTCGATATGTTTTTTTTATTTTTAAGTGGATTAAAAAACTTCATTCATTTTATTTTCCAGAATATAGTTTGATGGTGTTTTGCCTAAATTTTTTTTGAACATAAAGATAAAGGCGCTGGTTGTTTCGTATCCCAATTCTAGAGCTATTTCTTTAATTGATTGTTTTTCGCCTAGTCTTTTTATGGCTTCTAAAAGTTTTAATCTTATGCGCCATTCACTAAAATTCATTCCTAATTCTTTAATGAATAATCTGGATAGTGTTCTGGTGCTCATAAACGATAAATCGGCATAATGATCTAAGGTGTATTTACTAGCGATGTCATTCATTAAAAGCGAAATTACATTCTGAAGTTTTGCATGATTACTTGTGGGCAGAAAAGTAGAACTTGGTTCAATTAAGGCTAGTTCGTCTATAAATACATCCATAATTCTTTTTTGCGAAAGTGTTAGGTTTTCTTCATTTTCAAATGAGATGATTTTAAACATTAGTTGTTTTAAGAATACAGAAATGTCAAAAGAGAAACTACTTGCAGGAAGTTTTTCTGTAAATGAAGGATCTATAAAAACGCTATATAGTTTTACATTCTTCTGAAAAGACACCTGATGTTCGATTCCACCCGGTATCCATAAGCCCTGTAATGGATTCACTACCCAAATCTGATTTTTTACTACTACATTCATGACGCCGCTTGTTGCATAAAGAAGTTGTGCTCTCGGATGCGAATGAGATGCGCAAATAGCGTCTGTGATTTTTTCAGTATAACCTAAAACGGGTAATGATGGATTTATTTGAAATCCATAATCAACAACAAAATATGTCTGATAATCGTTATTCATTGTCCAAATGTAGTAATTATGACATTGTAATTAATCAGCATCTTTGTTAAAAATAAATTACCATTATTTATTATTGTTCAAAACATAAATAACAAATTATGACAAATGTTAAGGCGCAGCCGGAAGTGGTTCAGAAAACAATTTATTCCATTCTTTTTATTATTAGTTTTTCTCACTTTATAAATGATTTATTGCAAGCCGTAATACCTTCTGTTTATCCATTATTTAAAGAAAAATTTAATTTAAGTTTTGCTCAAATAGGGCTAATTACTTTTACTTATCAGCTTACGGCTTCAATTTTACAGCCGTTTGTCGGAATGTATACAGACAAAAAATCTAAACCCTATTCATTAGTTGTTGGAATGACTTTTACTTTGGCTGGATTGTTTTTTGTTTCTATTGCAGATAGTTTTTCCTATTTATTGCTTGCGGTTAGTTTGATTGGAGTTGGATCCTCTGTCTTTCATCCTGAATCATCGAGAGTGGCTCATTTAGCTTCAGGGGGGAAAAGAGGATTAGCACAATCTATTTTTCAATTGGGAGGTAATGCAGGAAGTGCAGTTGGGCCTTTATTGGCTGCCTTAATTGTTATACCTAATGGGCAGTCTTATATTGTTTGGTTTTGTGTCATAGCCTTGATAGGGATTTTTGCTCTGTATAGAATTGCGATTTGGTACACTGATCATTTGGAAGTAAAACGCAGAAATAAAACAACATCACAAGAAGTTAGTACACATCAGCTTTCTAAAAGAAGAGTTTGGTTGTCACTGGTTATTTTATTGGTTTTAATTTTTTCTAAATATTTTTATATGGCTAGTATTACAAGCTATTATACTTTTTTCTTAATAGATAAATTTCATTTGTCTATTCAGCAATCACAAATTTATTTGTTTGTATTTTTAGGATCAGTTGCTGCAGGAACACTTATGGGTGGTCTTATAGGTGATAAATTTGGTAGAAAATATGTAATATGGATTTCTATTTTAGGAGTAGCACCTTTTACATTGATGTTGCCTTATGTTTCATTATTTTGGATTGGAATTTTGTCTGTGTTAATTGGCGTGATACTTTCTTCTGCTTTCTCTGCAATTTTGGTATATGCAACAGAATTGCTGCCTGGTAAAGTTGGTTTGGTGGCCGGTCTGTTTTTTGGATTCGCTTTTGGGATGGGAGGCTTGGGATCTGCAGTTTTAGGTAAGCTAGCTGATGTAACGAGTATTGAATATGTATTTAAGATTTGTGCCTTTTTACCATTGATTGGTATAATCGCTGGTTTTTTACCTAATATTGAAAGTAAGAAAGTTTAATATATTTAGATTTGATAAAAAAAAGCAACTCAATTGAGTTGCTTTTTTTTATTATCATATATCAGTTATGGTTATTTGCTGGGTTTGATTAGAAACACAAGCTTATATCTCTTTTTAATTTCGGCTAAATTTCGTTCTGCTTCGATTCGCGTCTTAAAATTTCCGACAATGACTTTATAGTTTGGTGTGTTGAAAATAATGGTGCCATCGATGTTACTATTTTCTCTTTTAAAATCGGATAAAGTTTTTTTAGCTTCATCGCTTTTGCCACTATAAATCTGGATTTTATAAGTATCGTTTGTGCTTATTGACGTGTTAATTTTGCGTTTGTCGTTCAATAACTGCTCAAATTTAGGATCCTGATTTACTGTTAAATTTTGGTCTTGAGCATTAATGTTATAGGCTAATGTTAACATTGTTAATGTTAAGAAAACTCTTTTTGAAGGGGTTAAAATTCTCATAATGTGATGGTTTTTATGCAAAAATAGTATTTAAAGTTTGTATGGAAAATTTTAATATTATTTAGAATTGATATAAATTGATATTTAAGACTATTTTAAGGTTTTGAGAATAGTTCATAAGTCGTATTTTTGTGCAAGTTTTAAAAGAGGGTATTCGTTTTTTATTGTTTTACTACAGTAAAAATCATACCAAAAATTAGTAGATAATTATTATACTATATGAAAAAGGTGGGTAACCATAATTCGATCTCCAGAAAATTGCTGCTTAGCTTATCGCTAACGCTGATTTTCTCCCTAACTTCATTTGCTCAAGATGCTGCTGCTCCGGCGGCGCCTGAAGCTGCTGCTCCGGCTGCAACTGCAGGTGGTGATCCAGTAAAAGGGAAGGAACTTTTTAATGCAAATTGCGCTGCATGTCACAAATTAGATGCTAAATCAACAGGTCCTGCTTTAAGAGGAGTTGCTGGTAAGCATGATATGGCTTGGATTTACAAGTGGGTGCATAACAGTTCTGACATGATTAAGTCAGGCGATGCTGTAGCTGTTAAACTTTTTGAAGAAAACAATAAGTCTGTAATGACTTCTTTTCCTCAATTATCTGAAGGTGACATTGATAATATTATTGCTTATACTTCTGAAGTAAAAGCTGAGCCAGCTCCTGGTGCGCCTGGTTCTGCTGCTCCTCCGGGAACAAAAGTTGAAGAAGGTGGAATTTCTAACAATATAATTTTAGGTGCTCTTGCTCTTGTGATGGCTATTTTGGTTGTCATGTTAGTAATGGTTAATAAGGTATTGACTAAAGTAGCTAGCAAAAATGGTATTGAAATTCCTTCTAGAGAGGCTAGAACTCCAATTTGGAAAGCTTTTGCCAGAAATCAATTTTTAGTATTGGTTACTTCTATATTCTTATTGCTAGCAAGTGGTTATTTTGTGTATGCTTATTTGATGCAAGTTGGTGTTGATCAAAATTATGAGCCAATCCAGCCAATTCACTATTCTCACAAAATTCACGCAGGAGATAATGAGATCAATTGTAAATATTGTCACTCTGCTGCTCGTGTAAGTAAAAATGCTGGTATTCCTTCGTTGAATGTTTGTATGAACTGTCATAAGAATATTTCTGAGGTTGCTGAATCTACTGCTACCCCAGAGTACAGCAAAGCATTCTATGATGCTCAAATACAAAAATTATATGATGCTGTTGGATGGGATAAGACTAAACAGGCTTATACTGGAAAAACACAGCCTGTTAAATGGGTTCGTATTCATAATTTACCTGATTTCGTGTATTTCAACCACTCTCAACACGTAAATGTTGCTGGTGTTGAATGTCAAACATGTCACGGTCCGGTACAGGAATTTGAAATCATGAAGCAATATTCTAAATTAACAATGGGATGGTGTGTTGATTGCCATAGAAAAACTGATGTTAAGATGGAAGGAAATGCATATTATGATAAAATTCATGCTGAACTTTCTAAAAAATACGGTGTAGAGAAACTGACTGCAGCGCAAATGGGAGGTTTAGAATGCGGTAAATGCCACTATTAATCGAATTATTAAGATTTTAATATTTATATACAATGTCATCAAACAAAAAATACTGGAAAAGTGTTGAAGAACTAGAGAATAGTTCTATTGTTGAGGCGCTTAGAAATAACGAATTTGTTGAAGAGATTCCTACAGAAGAATTCTTAGGGAATGCAGATGCTTTAGCTCAATCTGGAACTTCACGTCGTGACTTTTTAAAGTACGTAGGGTTTAGTACTGCAGCTGTTACACTTGCTGCTTGCGAAGGTCCTGTTCACAAGTCTATCCCTTATGTGTTGCAACCGGAACAAATCATTCCTGGTGTTGCTGATTATTATGCAACTACTGTTTTTGATGGTTTTGATTTTGCTAACTTATTAGTGAAAACTCGTGAGGGTCGTCCAATTAAAATTGATAACAATACTATTTCTGGAGCTAAATTTTCAGCCAATGCTAGAATTCATGCGTCTATCTTATCATTATATGATAGTATGCGTTTGAAAGAACCTAAATTGGAAGGAAAAAATAGTAGCTGGTCTGCTGTTGATTTAAAAATTAAATCAAGTCTTGCTGATGCAAAAGCAAAAGGTGGACAAGTGGTATTGTTGACTAATACTTTGGCGAGTCCATCTACTGAAAAATTAATTGGTGAATTCATTGCTAAAAATCCTAATGCAAAACATGTTGTCTATGATGCAGTTTCTTCATCTGACGCATTAGATGCATTTGAAACAGTTTACGGTGAAAGAGCTTTAGTTGATTATGATTTTTCAAAAGCTTCTTTAATCGTTTCTGTTGGTGCTGATTTCTTAGGAGACTGGCAAGGTGGTGGATACGATGCTGGATATGCTAAAGGACGTATTCCTCAAAACGGAAAAATGTCTCGTCACTTTCAGTTTGAATCAAATATGACATTATCGGGAGCTGCCGCTGATAAGCGTGTTCCAATGACTATTGCTGATCAAAAACAAGCATTAGTTCAAATATATAATATAGTTGCAGGTGCTTCTGTTGCTGTTACTTTAGATGGTAACTTTAAAGCTGAAGTTGTTAAAGCTGCCCAACAGTTAAAAGCTGCTGGTTCTAAAGGAGTTTTAGTGTCTGGAATTGAAGATAAAAATGCACAATTATTAGTTTTAGCTATCAATCAGGTATTGGCTAGTGAAGCTTTTAATACTGCTGGTACAAGACAAATTAGAAAAGGTTCTAATGCGGTTGTATCTCAATTAATAAAAGATATGAATGCTGGTAGTGTTCATACTTTAATCATGAGTGGTATCAATCCTGTTTACACATTAGCTGATTCAGCTTCTTTTGTTTCTGGATTGAAAAAAGTAAAAACTTCAGTTGCTTTTTCTTTAAAAGAAGATGAAACTGCTTCAATTACTACTATTGCTGCTGCGGCTCCTCATTACTTAGAATCTTGGGGTGATGTTATGCTTACTAAAGGAACTTATAGTTTGACTCAGCCAACTATTCGTCCGATATTCAATACAAAACAATTTCAAGACGTTTTATTATCATTAAACGGTGTTTCTGGAAACTTCTACGATTATCTTAAAGCTAGTTCAGCTGGGATTGTTGCTGGTTCTTCTTGGAATAAAGTTTTACATGATGGTGTTTTTGTAATTGGTTCTACTGCTTTATCTGCAGGTTCTTTTGATTACACTGCGGCTGCAAGTGCAGTTTCGAAGTCAAGATCAGCTGGAAATTTCGAGTTAGTATTATATACTAAAACAGGTATGGGTGATGGACAACAAGCAAACAATCCTTGGTTGCAAGAGTTTCCAGATCCTATCACAAGAGTTTCTTGGGATAATTATGTAACTATTTCTAATGCTGACGCTAAGAAACTTGGCTTAACAAATGAAATTGTTGCTAATGGTGGTTTGAATGGTAGTTATGCTACAATTACTACTGCTGATGGAGCTAAGTTAGAAAATGTTCCTGTAATTGTTCAGCCTGGACAAGCTATTGGTACAGTTGGTTTAGCTGTAGGTTACGGTCGTAAAGTGGCTTTAAAAGATGAAATGCAGGTAGGTTTAAATGCTTACGCTTTATATAAAAATTTCAATAGTGTTCAATCTGTATCTATTGCGAAGGCAAATGGAGTTCATGAGTTCGCTTGTGTTCAAGGACAGAAAACATTAATGGGTAGAGGAGATATTATTAAAGAAACTACTCTTGAAATCTTTAATACTAAAGATGCTGAACATTGGAATGAAAAACCAATGGTGTCTTTAGATCACCAGGAAGTTGAGGCTACAACTGTAGATTTATGGGAATCATTTGATCGTACAACTGGGCATCACTTTAATCTTTCAATTGACTTAAATGCTTGTACTGGTTGTGGTGCTTGTGTTATTGCTTGTCACGCTGAGAACAACGTTCCGGTTGTTGGTAAAGCAGAGGTAAGAAGAAGTCGTGATATGCACTGGTTGCGTATTGACAGATATTATTCTTCTGAAAGTACTTTTGAAGGCGATAATGAAAGAAAAGAAAATATTGCTGGTTTATCTAGTTCATTATCTACATTTAATGAAATGGAAAAAGCTGGAGATAATCCACAAGTTTCATTCCAACCAGTTATGTGTCAACACTGTAATCACGCACCATGTGAGACAGTATGTCCTGTAGCTGCTACATCTCACGGTCGTGAAGGTCAAAACCACATGGCATATAACAGATGTGTTGGTACTCGTTACTGTGCAAACAACTGTCCATATAAAGTGCGTCGTTTCAACTGGTTCTTGTATAACAAAAACACAGAATTCGATTATCATATGAATGACGATTTAGGACGTATGGTGTTAAACCCAGACGTAAACGTTCGTTCTCGTGGAGTTATGGAAAAATGTTCTATGTGTATTCAAATGACACAAGCAACTAAGTTAAAAGCTAAAAATGAAGGTCGCCCAGTTGCTGATGGCGAATTCCAAACAGCTTGTTCTAATGCTTGTTCTTCTGGAGCAATGATATTTGGTGATGTAAATGATGCGGATAGTAAAGTTGCTAAATTAGCAGCTGATGAAAGATCATATCACTTGTTAGAGCATGTAGGAACAAAGCCTAATGTGGTTTACCATGTTAAAGTTAGAAATACTTAGTAAAATTATTAATTAGAAACAATATAAAGGATTATGTCGTCTCACTACGAAGCACCCATTAGAAAACCTTTAGTTATAGGTGATAAATCTTATCACGATGTAACAGTAGATGTAGCTGCACCTGTTGAGGGGCCTGCAAACAAACAATGGTGGATTGTATTTTCAATCGCATTAATAGCCTTCCTTTGGGGGTTAGGTTGTATCATTTACACCGTATCTACCGGTATCGGAACATGGGGATTAAATAAAACAGTTGGTTGGGCTTGGGATATCACGAACTTCGTTTGGTGGGTTGGTATTGGTCACGCTGGAACATTAATTTCTGCGGTATTATTACTTTTCCGTCAACGTTGGAGAATGGCTATTAACCGTTCTGCAGAAGCGATGACTATCTTCTCAGTAGTTCAAGCAGGTCTATTTCCAATTATTCACATGGGGCGTCCATGGTTAGCATACTGGGTTTTACCTATTCCAAATCAATTTGGATCTTTATGGGTAAACTTTAACTCACCATTGCTTTGGGACGTGTTCGCAATTTCAACTTATCTTTCGGTATCATTAGTTTTCTGGTGGACTGGTTTATTACCTGACTTTGCAATGCTACGTGATAGAGCGGTAACTCCTTTTACAAAAAGAGTTTATTCTATCCTAAGTTTCGGATGGAGTGGAAGAGCTAAAGATTGGCAGCGTTTTGAAGAAGTTTCTTTAGTATTAGCTGGTTTGGCTACTCCTCTTGTGCTTTCTGTACACACGATTGTATCGATGGACTTTGCTACTTCAGTAATTCCAGGATGGCATACAACAATTTTCCCTCCATACTTTGTTGCTGGAGCGGTATTCTCTGGATTTGCAATGGTAAACACATTGTTGATCGTTATGAGAAAAGTTTCTAATCTTGAGGCATACATTACATTACAACATATCGAATTAATGAATATCATTATTATGATTACAGGTTCTATTGTTGGTGTAGCTTATATTACTGAGTTGTTTGTGGCTTGGTATTCAGGAGTAGAGTATGAGCAATATGCTTTCTTAAACAGAGCTACCGGACCTTACTGGTGGGCATATTGGTCAATGATGACTTGTAACGTTTTTTCACCGCAATTTATGTGGTTTAAAAAATTAAGAACTAGTATCATGTTCTCTTTTATTATTTCGATTGTGGTAAACATCGGAATGTGGTTTGAAAGATTCGTAATTATTGTTACTTCTTTACATAGAGATTACCTTCCATCTTCTTGGACAATGTTCTCACCAACATTTGTTGATATTGGAATTTTCATCGGAACAATTGGTTTCTTCTTTGTATTGTTTTTATTATACTCTAGAACATTCCCTGTAATTGCTCAGGCAGAGGTTAAAACAATTTTGAAAGGAACAGGAGATAATTACATTAGAGAAAGAGCAAATAAAGATTCACATCATGAGTAATAAAGTAATATACGCCATTTATAATGACGATGATATTTTGATGGATGCAGTAAAGAAAACCAGAGCTGCTCATCATCATATTGAAGAGGTTTTTACTCCATTCCCAGTTCACGGATTGGATAAAGCTATGGGTTTAGCACCAACAAGATTAGCAATTTGTGCTTTTTTATATGGATGTGTTGGTATTTCTGTTGCAACAACAATGATGAGTTATATCATGATTCACGACTGGCCACAGGATATTGGTGGAAAACCAAGTTTTAGTTTCATTCAGAATATGCCATCTTTTGTGCCAATTATGTTTGAGATGACTGTATTTTTCGCTGCCCACTTAATGGTAATCACTTTTTACATGAGAAGTAGATTATGGCCATTTAAGCAAGCAGAGAATCCTGATGTAAGAACAACAGATGACCACTTCTTAATGGAAGTTGCTGTAAACGATAACGAAGCAGAACTTGTTTCTTTTTTCGAAGGTACAGGAGCTGTTGAAGTTAAAGTAATTGAAAAGAATTAATTGTAGCTATGAAAAGGATATATAAAATAACACTTTTAGTTGGTATAACTATTTTAGTTTCATCTTGCCACAATAATTCGGCACCAAACTATCAGTACTTCCCTAATATGTATGAATCTGTAGGTTATGAGACTTACTCAGAAGCAAAGATATTTAAAGGAGGAAAAGAAGGACAGCTTCCTGTAGAAGGAACTATCAATAGAGGTTTTGAACCTTATGAGTATGAAAATTCAACTGCTGGTTATGAATTGGCTAAAGCTAATTTAAAATCACCTTTAAGTGAAGCGGATAGAAATTCAGGAAAAGGAAAAGAACTTTTCGAAATTTACTGTATCAGTTGTCATGGTGCAACTGGAAACGGTAAAGGTAAATTGGTTGAAAGAGAAAAATTTCTTGGAGTACCTAGCTATAAAGACAGAGTTATTACTGAAGGAAGTATCTTTCACGTTGAAACTTATGGTTTAAATGCAATGGGTTCACATGCAAATCAATTAAGTGCCCATGAACGTTGGTTAGTTGCTGACTATGTTCTAAAACTAAAAAGCCAATTATAATTGTTGAACAAACTGATCGTAATAGATATGTATACATTTTCAAGTAAATTAAAAACTTTTTCTATCATCCTAATGGCCCTTGGTATATTAGGAATTGGATATGGTTTTTTAACTGCTCCTAAAAATATTGAAGAGGTAGAAACTCTTCTGGCAAAAGAAGCATCAGAGCATGGTGGGGGACATGGTGAAACCGCTGCGGCACATCATGAAGAAAAAGCTGAAGCAACGGAACACGCAGAAACAGTTGAAGCGGTTCATCATGAAGAAGCAAAAGATGCAAATGCTGAAGAGGCTGCAAGTAAAGATTCGGTTGTTGCTAATGAAGATACTACTCATGTAGTAAAAGCGGAAGAAGGACACGAAGCTGAAGCTGCGGTTGCACATGAAGTAAAAGCGAATAAACACGCTGAAGCTTCTCATGGACATGATCCTAAAGCACATGCAGAACACGTTTTACACCAATTGCAAAACAAACCTTGGTCTGCTTTATATGTTGCTAGTATTTTCTTCTTGCTACTTTCTATGGGAGTTTTAGCATTTTATGCTATTCAACAAGTGGCTCAGGCAGGTTGGTCTCCAGTATTGTTTAGAGTTATGCAGGGAATTACGGCTTATTTGCCAGTGGCTTCTGTAATTTTCTTTATCATTTTAGTTTTATGCGGATTACACTTTAATCACATATTTGTATGGTTAGGTGAAGGTGTTACAGATCCGAAAAGCCCTAATTACGATGCAATCATTGCGGGTAAAGCAGGTTATCTAAACTTTCCTTTCTGGATCGTTAGAGCGGGAATCTTTTTATTAGGATGGAACTTATACCGTCACTACTCGAGAAAAAATTGCTTAGCTCAGGACGAAGCTAGTGATGATTTAAATTACAAAAAGAACTTTAAGTTATCTGCTGGATTCTTAGTATTCTTTATCGTATCTGAGTCTATTATGTCTTGGGATTGGATTATGTCATTTGATCCACACTGGTTCAGTACATTATTTGGATGGTATGTTTTTGCTTCTTTCTTTGTAAGTGGTATTACTACTATTGCATTAGTTACAATATACTTAAAATCTAAAGGATATTTAGAGTATGTAAATACGAGCCACATTCACGATTTAGCTAAATTTATGTTTGGTATTAGTGTTTTTTGGACTTATTTATGGTTCTCTCAGTTCATGTTGATCTGGTATGCTAACATTCCGGAAGAGGTTACTTACTTCGTAACAAGAATTCAATTATACAATTTACCATTCTTTGGTGCTGTAGTTATGAACTTTGTGTTCCCATTATTAATATTAATCAATACTGACTTTAAGCGTTTAAGCTGGGTTATTGTAATGGCTGGTACTGTTATTTTATTAGGTCATTATGTTGATTTCTTTAATATGATTATGCCTGGTACAGTAGGAGATAGATGGTTTATTGGTGTTCCTGAAATTGCATCTATTCTTTTCTTCTTAGGTTTATTTATTTTTGTTGTATTTACTGCATTAACGAAAGCACCTCTGTTAGCAAAAAGAAATCCTTTCATTGAAGAAAGTAAACATTTTCATTATTAATATTTAAAGAAGTAAACAGATGACAAGTTTGTTGGTAATTATAGTTTTAGTTTTATTAGCAGTTGCATTATGGCAATTGACCAAGATATTTGATCTTACTCAGGTAGGATCTTCTTCGGACGATTCTCAGGTTGCATCAGATAATGATAATAATATTCAGGGATATATTATGTTTGGCTTCTTAGCATTCATCTATATATTTACGATTTATGGTTTACTAAAATGGGGTGGTTTAGCACTTCATACTCCTGCTTCAGAGCACGGGCTTTTAGTAGATAATTTAATGAATATTACTTGGGTTTTAATTTTTGTAGTTCAATTTATTACGCAAGGTTTATTATACTGGTTTTCTTTTAAAAATAGAGGAAATAAAGATAAGAAGGCATTATTCTTTGCTGATAGCAATAAATTAGAAGCAATTTGGAGTATTATTCCATCTGTAGTTTTAGCTTGTTTAATTCTTTATGGATTATACGCTTGGAACAACATTATGTTTGTTGATAAAGATGAAGATGTAATTGAAATTGAATTATATGCTCAACAATTTAAATGGACTGCAAGATATGCAGGACAGGATAATGTTTTAGGAAAAGCTAATGTTCGTTTAATCGAAGGTGTGAACACTTTAGGTGTTGATATGTCAGATCCTAATGCTCAAGATGATATTGTTGTTAGTGAATTGCATATTCCAAAAGGTAAAAAAATACATTTCAAAATGCGTTCTCAAGACGTATTACACTCAGCTTACATGCCTCACTTTAGAGCGCAGATGAACTGTGTTCCAGGAATGGTTACTGAGTTTGCTTTTATTCCAACTTACACGACTTCTGAATACAGAGAGTTGCCATTTATGGTTGAAAAAGTTGCACATATCAATAAACTAAGAGCTGAAAAAAGCGCTGAGTTAGTTGCTAAAGGTGGTACAGCTTTAGATCCTTATACATTTGATTATTTATTATTATGTAATAAAATTTGTGGAGCTTCTCACTATAACATGCAAATGAAAGTGGTTGTTGATACTCCGGAAGATTATAAAAAATGGTTAAGTGAAAAAACAAGTTTAGCTCAGGATATTAAAGCGGCAGCTGCTGCTGAAAAACCAGCTGAAGGAGTTGAGCCTACTACAGATAGTACTGCTAAAGATACTGTTAAAGCAGTTATTGATACTGTAAAAGCGGTTGTAGCTAAAGTTGCTATGAGATAATATTTATTAAGAAAATTTAAAGTACACATATATGTCAGCAGAAGCGCACGGTCACGATCACGGACACGATCACGAGCACGAACATCATCATAAAGACACGTTCATTACTAAATATATATTTAGTATTGATCATAAAATGATTGCTAAGCAATATTTAATTACCGGTATTATTATGGGTATTATTGGTATTGCAATGTCTTTGCTTTTCAGAATGCAATTAGCATGGCCAGAGGAGTCTTTCAAAATATTTAATGTTTTATTAGGAGATAAATTTGCACCTGATGGTGTAATGGCAAATGATATTTACCTTGCTTTAGTTACAATTCACGGTACCATTATGGTATTCTTTGTACTTACGGCAGGTTTAAGTGGAACTTTTAGTAATTTACTTATACCACTTCAAATTGGGGCTCGAGATATGGCGTCTGGATTTATGAATATGATTTCATACTGGTTGTTTTTCTTATCTGCTGTTGTAATGTTAAGTTCGTTATTTGTTGAGGCTGGACCAGCTTCTGCAGGTTGGACAATTTACCCACCATTGAGTGCATTACCACAAGCTATTCCAGGTTCTGGTACAGGTATGACTTTATGGTTAGTTTCTATGGCTATCTTTATTGCATCTTCTTTAATGGGATCTTTAAATTACATCGTTACTGTAATCAACTTAAGAACTAAAGGAATGTCTATGACTAGACTTCCACTTACAATCTGGACATTTTTCGTAACAGCTATTATTGGTGTTATTTCGTTTCCAGTATTATTATCTGCTGCGTTATTATTGATTTTTGATAGAAGTTTTGGAACTTCATTCTTCTTGTCTGATATTTATATTGCTGGCGAGGTTTTACACTACCAAGGTGGTTCTCCAGTATTATTTGAACACTTATTCTGGTTCTTAGGACACCCTGAAGTTTATATCGTAATCTTACCTGCAATGGGTCTTGTTTCTGAGATTATGGCTACGAATTCTCGTAAACCAATTTTCGGATATAGAGCGATGATTATGTCAGTTCTTGCAATTGCATTCTTATCTACAATTGTTTGGGGTCACCATATGTTTATTTCAGGTATGAATCCTTTCTTAGGATCTGTATTTACTTTTACTACATTATTGATTGCAATTCCATCTGCTGTAAAAGCGTTTAACTGGATTACAACTTTATGGAAAGGTAACTTACAATTTAATCCAGCAATGTTGTTCTCTATCGGTATGGTTTCTACTTTCATCACTGGAGGTTTAACAGGGATTATTTTAGGAGATAGTACTTTAGATATCAACGTTCACGATACATACTTTGTAATTGCTCACTTTCACTTAGTAATGGGTATCTCTGCACTTTACGGTATGTTTGCTGGTATTTACCACTGGTTCCCTAAAATGTACGGAAGAATGTTGAATAAAAACTTAGGTTATATTCACTTTTGGGTAACAGCAGTTTGTGCTTACGGAGTATTCTTCCCAATGCACTTTATTGGATTAGCTGGTTTGCCAAGACGTTATTATACAAATACAAACTTCCCATTATTTGATGATTTACAAAATGTGAATGTTTTAATTACAACATTTGCTCTCGTAGGAGGTGCGTTCCAATTAGTATTCTTATACAACTTCTTTAGTAGTATTTTCTACGGTAAGAAAGCAGTTCAGAATCCATGGAAATCTACGACATTAGAGTGGACAACTCCAGTAGAACATATTCACGGTAACTGGCCAGGTGAAATTCCTCATGTGTACCGTTGGCCATATGACTATAGTAACCCAAATCATGATGTAGATTTTGTACCGCAAAATGTACCAATGAAAGAAGGTGAAGAAGTTTTACACCACTAAAAAATATTTAAAAAAGACTATCATTTATGATAGTCTTTTTTGTTTTAGTTAAAATTCCATTGGTTCGATTTTACTGTTTTACAAACTGATTAGTTTGCATATCTTTGTGAGATGAATGAAAATTTAGATCCTACTACAAAGGGATACAATCCAGAAGAGCTAGATCTTGAAAAAAGATTACGTCCGCTGTCATTTGATGATTTTGCTGGACAAGATCAGGTATTAGAGAACCTGAAAATTTTTGTCGCTGCTGCTAATCAGCGTGGTGAAGCACTTGATCATACGCTTTTTCATGGACCTCCGGGATTAGGAAAAACTACTTTGGCAAACATTTTGGCTAATGAGCTGGAAGTTGGAATTAAAATTACTTCCGGACCGGTATTAGATAAACCTGGAGATTTGGCAGGATTGCTTACTAATCTTGACGAGAGAGATGTTTTGTTTATTGATGAAATTCATAGATTAAGTCCTATTGTTGAAGAATACCTATATTCTGCAATGGAGGACTTTAAAATTGATATCATGATTGAATCGGGACCAAATGCCCGAACAGTTCAGATTAATTTAAATCCATTTACTTTAATTGGTGCTACTACTCGTTCTGGTTTACTGACTGCTCCGATGCGTGCGCGTTTTGGAATTTCATCTCGTTTACAATATTATACTACTGAACTTTTAACTACCATTGTTGAAAGAAGTTCTTCAATTTTAAAAATGCCAATTTCTCTTGATGCAGCAATTGAAATTGCCGGGCGTAGCAGAGGAACACCTCGTATAGCTAACGCATTGTTGCGAAGAGTTCGTGATTTTGCACAGATTAAGGGTAATGGAACTATTGACTTAGAAATTGCTCGTTATGCTCTAAAAGCTTTAAATGTTGATGCGCATGGGCTTGACGAAATGGATAATAAAATTTTGTTGACCATAATAAACAAATTCAAAGGAGGGCCTGTCGGACTTTCGACATTGGCAACGGCTGTTTCTGAGAGTAGCGAAACGATTGAAGAAGTTTATGAACCTTTTTTAATTCAGGAAGGTTTTATAATGCGTACTCCTCGTGGACGTGAAGTCACGGATAAGGCTTATAAGCATTTAGGAAAAATAAACACCAATATTCAGGGCGGCTTATTTTAATATTTTTTAAATGTCTGAAAATAAAAAATATAGTTATCCGAACAAGCTTTCCATTTTTAGATTCTTTTTGGATGCGGAAGGAGTGCGCAGAAATCCAATTCCTTTTCACAAAAAGTACTTTGATAAATTTGGAGATTCATTTTCTTTAAAAATTGGTATTTCGAAACACTTGATTTTATCGAGAGATAATGAAATTGCGCAACATATTTTACAAAAAAATCAGAAGAATTACCATAAATCGAAGTTTCAGTCTGTTTATCTCTCTAAGTATTTAGGGAAGGGACTATTGACTGTTGATGGTGATTTTTGGCTAAAGCAAAGAAGACTTATTCAACCTGCATTTCATAAGCAAAAGATGAATCAGTTGGTTGAAAATATGAATCAGACTATAGTTTCAGAATTAGATGTTTTAGTCGAAGAGAAAGCAGTTGATCTTTTCCCTGTAATGAGTCAGTTGGCTTTTAATGTTGTAGCAAAATCCTTATTTCAACTTTCTATTTCTGAAGAAAAGTTAAATCGTATAAAAGTAATTATAGAAGAAGTTCAAAATTTCCTGATTAAAGAAATAAGACTTCCTCATAAAGCATGGTGGTTTTCGGCTACTGGGCAAGTAAAAAAACACCTTGATTTAGCAGAAGAGAATAATAGTATTATCAGGGAAATTATTGAGGAGCGGATTTCTTCAAACGAAGAGATTAATGATTTGCTTAATATGCTTTTAGAAACCCGTTATGAAGATACTGGTGAAGGAATGTCTGTCAAGCAATTAATAGACGAAATTAAAGTACTTTTTATTGCCGGACATGAGACTACTGCAAATGCCTTAACTTTTACGCTTTATCTTTTGGGAAGAAACCCGGAAATACAACAGAAAGTTTTTGATGAAATTATTGAAATTGAATCACAACCTGAAAATGTAGTAGAACAACTTCAAAGAATGACTTATACAAATGCGGTTTTAAATGAAGCGATGCGATTGTATCCTCCGGCCTGGATTACCGACAGGCAAAATGTCGAAGATGATAGTATTGGTTCATTCAATTTGAAAAAAGGGACTTTAATTGGGGTTTCTTTTTATGAACTTCATCGTAATCCTAAATATTGGGATAATCCTGACGAATTTATACCTGAAAGATTTCTAGGAGAACAAAAGAAGCACTCAATGCAATATTTTTATCCCTTTGGTGCGGGACCAAGAATGTGTATAGGAGCTGGATTTGCTATTTATGAGATGTGTTTGACTATCTCTCATATAGTAAAAAAATATAAAATTAAATCTGTTAATTCTGAAATTAAACTCAATCCATTAATTACATTGAAACCTGTTGGAGTGGAAGTTTTATTCTGTAAAAGATGACGATCAATTCAAAAGAGACATATTCGAAATTTATAAAAGCTGAAGCAAAACGACTTGGTTTTCTTTCTTGTGGGATATCTAAAGCGGGATTTCTTGAACAAGAAGCGCCCCGCCTAGAGAAATGGTTAAAGAATAATCAAAATGGCAAAATGGCGTATATGGAAAACCATTTTGATAAACGTTTAGATCCGACATTATTAGTTGATGATGCCAAAAGTGTAGTTTCACTTTTACTAAATTACTATCCTTCAGAAGCTCAAAATCAGGAGAGTTTTAAGATTTCTAAATATGCTTTTGGTCAGGATTATCATTTTGTAATCAAAGAGAAATTAAAAGAGTTTCTTCATTCTATTCAAGAGAATATTGGGGAAGTTTCAGGTCGTGCTTTTGTTGATTCTGCACCTGTGTTAGATAAAGCCTGGGCAGCCAAAAGCGGATTGGGCTGGATTGGTAAAAACAGCAATTTACTAACTCAGAAAGTAGGTTCATTTTATTTTATTGCAGAACTTATACTTGATTTGGATTTAGAATATGATCATGCCACTACAGATCATTGTGGTTCATGTACCGCTTGTATTGATGCATGTCCTACTCAGGCAATAGTTGCTCCCTATGTTGTTGATGGAAGCAAGTGTATTTCTTATTATACCATTGAGTTAAAAGAAAATATTCCTTACGAAATGAAAGGCAAATTTGATGAGTGGATGTTTGGTTGTGATGCCTGTCAGGATGTTTGTCCGTGGAATCGTTTCTCAAAACCACATTCCGAACCATTATTTAATCCGAATCCTGAATTGCTTTCTTTCTCAAAGAAAGACTGGATTGAGATAACAGAAGAAACTTTCAAAAAAGTTTTTAAAAATTCTCCTATTAAACGGACCAAGTTCGATGGTTTGAAACGCAATATAAATTTTTTAGATTAAAAAGTAAGTCCGAGATTAATTCGGACTTTTTTCTTTTTAATTGGCTGCTAGTTTAGTTTCAGTATTTTGTTCCTGATGTTTTTTAGAAACGAAAAAAAGGCACATTTTTGTAAGAGACTCTTTTCCAATTTAATATATGTGTCTTTTTTGCAATGTAGGAAATAAAACACAGTAGATGTATTTCGTCTATATTTATTATCGACGAATGACAAATCTATTGATGGTTTGTTTTAGGAAACAAGGATTGTTTTGGTGTAGAGATCTTTTACTTGGAGTATTACTTGTCTTACTTGTTAAAATAGCTGAAAGCGTTTTGAATTTAAAACTAAAGTCACTTTTTGAGTTTGATTTAAAAAGGATAAACATTCAGTATAATATTTAATTATTTGATTGTCAGTATTAGTTTGTTTATGTTGTTAGCTAAAATATTTAAAATAACGGCATTAAAGACTCTAAAAACATCTTCTAATAATACTTTTTCTTATTTGCAGAAAGCGAGTTCAACATTGAATTTAAATAAAAAATAATTACTTAAGACGAGAAATGTCTTTAATATATAGTAAAGAAAAAGTAAACAAATGTTAAATTATAAACTCGTTTGTAGAGTTTTTGATTTTGTAAGATATTTTAATGTTTTGCTATTAAATTAGAGATAATATTTTGTTATTTGTAAAAAATTAAGAAATTTCTCCCTTTTCATTGATGAATGTTTAGTTTTTTGAATTATTTAAGGTCGTTTTGATTGAAAATAAGTGTAATTCAACGTTTTTATAGGTAGTTTATCGACTAATATAGCTAGTTATTAGGTGTTTATATACTTTCGCCGCACCAAAACTACCATGAAATTATGAAACCATTTTTATGTTTTGAGCCGATTACTAAAATGGCTCAATCATTTTTTGAATTAATAACAGAATCTGACTTCGGATTTTTTTTTAATTCAAAATCCTTTCCTCATATTTTTTCCTATGTCTCCCATATTCTGAAAACCACGATTGGTTTTACGGTTAACACTATTTGTATTCCTCAAATCTCATTTGCGTATGCGTAACTTTACTTTTAAAGATCTTAATTTACTTAGGTCTTTTTTTATTGCTTTTTTACTTCTACTATCAAACACATCTTTATTTGCACAAATTTGTGGCACACCAGGAGGTGATGGTCCTGTAACAATATCCAGCTCAATAAATACTTATTATCCTATTACTGGAACGGTTACGATGAATACTGGATCTAAATCCATACTTTTAAGTAAAGTACCTGCAACAGATGCACATCTTAATAATTTTGGTGCGACTCCAATTTCTACAGGAGATTTGATTTTGATTATTCAAATGCAGGATGCTACTATAGATTATACAAATAGTACAAGTTATGGTTCCGGAACTGTAAATAGTGGCTTGGACGGTTTAGGGGGGACTGGTTTTACAGCTCTTGGCAATACTGGTGTTTTTGAATATGTTATTGCAACTAACAATGTACCACTGACAGGAGGGAATTTAACATTTAAAGGGACCGGTTCTGGAGGTGGTGTGCTTAATAGTTTTTTTAACGCAGAGGCAACATCAACAAGCGGCAAAAGAACCTTTCAAATTATTAGAGTGCCACAATATTCTAATTTAACCTTAACATCAAATATAACCACTCCTCCTTTTAATGGAGTTGCAGGTGGTGTAATAGCTTTTAATGTTTCGGGTACATTCAATTTTGCTGGATATACAATTGATGGAACTGCTCGTGGTTTTAGAGGAGGTTATAGTCCTAGAGCGGATTCTGATCTAAATGATGCTAACACTTACGTGGGATTATCAACTAATAATAAAATTTCAGGAAAAGGAGAAGGAATAGCAGGAACACCGCGCTATATGTGGGATGGTTATAATCAAGTTGATAACTTAGTTGAAGGAATGCCAGGAGGATCTTCCGGAAGAGGAGCTCCAGCTAATGCAGGAGGAGGTGGTAATGACCATAATACTGGCGGCGGTGGCGGTGGTAATGGAGGATATGGTGGCTTAGGTGGTGCTGGATGGCAAGGTGGTAATGGTAATATTCTTCCAGCAACAGGAGGAGGAAGGCCAGGTTTTAGATCATATCTTACAGCTGTTCCATTTCCAAAGCTTGTTATGGGTGGAGGTGGTGGAGCTGGTGATGCCAATAATGCTTCATCTGGCGTAAAAGGAGGTGTAGGAGGTGCTATTGTTCTCGTTAATGCCGGTACGGTTTTAGGAACTGGTACTATTTATGCTAACGGTGGAAAAGGAGCCCCTGGTGCTTATTCAGGTTCGCCTGACGGAGCTGGTGGTGGTGGAGCTGGAGGAACTGTATTATTAAATATTTCTAATGATAGTAATGCGACTATTAAAATAGAGGCGAATGGAGGAGATGGAGGAAATACGGAAAATGATAATAACAATGAGCACGGACCTGGTGGTGGAGGTGGTGGTGGAATTATCAGTCATAATCTTTCGGGTACAGTAAGCATAATTACTAGTGTACTTGGTGGTGCAGCTGGTAAATCTAATGCTGGTAATGGAATCAATCATGGTGCTATCGGTGGATCAGTTGGTTATGTATCAACATTTACAATACAAGATGTTCCGCCAAATCTGCAGGTAAATTCAAATTGCTTTCCTGCTATTGAGACCAAAGTAAAAACTTTATCAACAACGTCAATTTGTAATTCCATTGATGAGAAGGTATATTATGAGGTTCAGATAAAAAATACAGGTGTAGGAAATGCGGCAGGAGTAGTCTTAGACTTTCTTTTTCCAGTAGGTATCGAATTTGATTCTGCTACAGCGACATATTCACTTGATGCTACAGGGCCTTCAGGACCTTTGGCTAATAGTGCTACAGCAAATAACCCTCTATTTGGAGGATTTAATATCGCACAAAATGGAATTGTAACAATAACTTTAGTAGGGAAAGTTGCAACATCGATTGCAGCAGGGACATATAGCTCTAATGCGCAAGCGTTATATCTTGATCCTACTCGTACAACTGCCGATCCAAATAGAAAAATAACACCATTTATAAATGCTTATGGAACGGTCAGTAAAAATTACGAAGGATTAAACCAATCTAATGTCCCGGGTGCTAACTTTAATGGAAATAGTTCTACTGCAGATGATATAACAATACTAGCTTTGCCAACTGCACCTACCGTTACAATTTTACAGTCAACTTGTGCTACTCCAACAGGAACGGTAACAGTTAGTATACCAGTAAATGGTCCCGGAATAAATTATACATTAACAGGAACAAGTCCTGTAGCGGCATCTATAACTAATGGGACAGGTGTTTTTTCCGGATTAGTTCCAGGCACTTATAAAGTAACTACAACAAATGCACAAGGATGTACTTCATCTCCAACTACCGGTATAGTTATAAATACTGTTGCTGGCGCACCAACGACTACTGGGGTATCAATTTGTCAGGATGGAACGGGATCATTAACAGCTTCTTCATCATGCTTAATTTCAGAGAGTACCGGAGCAAAAATAGCAGGGACAGGGACTAGCCCAAATATAGGTGCTGGTACATTAGTGTGGTCAAATCCAGGAAAAATTACTTCAAATAATTCTGATAGTGCAACTGCAAGTGTTACTAATGGGGGAAATACTACTGTAAGAACAAAGTATCTTCGAGGAACAAAATTTGGTTTCTCAATACCAGTAAATGCCGTGATCAAAGGAATTCAGGTGTCAATTAATCGTTTTAGTAGTGTAAATAATTCTGATATTTATGTTGTCGATAATGTTGTTAGTTTGATTAAGGCTGGAACAATTACAGGTGATAATAAAAGTACTTTAGCAAATTGGTCAACAAATTCTACGACGGTTGTTGATTATGGAGGTGCAGGAGATTTATGGAGTGGATCTTGGACACCAGCAGATATTAATGATGAAAATTTTGGAATAGCTTTATCTTCAAATATTACTAGGACATCAAGTAATGATATTACTGCATCAGTTGATTATATGCAGATTACTGTGAATTATACAGTAGATGGGGTAGAATGGTATACTTCATCTTCTGGAGGAACACCAATTTATACGGGTTCTCCATTTAATCCAGTAGGTGTTTTGGGTTCAGGTTTAACAAATACAAGTACGCCAGGAACAACAACTTACTATGCTGCATGTACCAGCGCTTCAAGTTGTAGAACAGCTACAAATTTTGTTATTAATGCGAAACCTACAATAACAGGAACAACACCAGCTTCACGATGTGATACAGGAACAGTGATATTAGGAGCTACAGCTTCATCAGGAACAATTAATTGGTATGCTGCTTCAACAGGTGGTACATCTTTGGGAACTGGAATGAGTTTTACAACACCGAGTTTATCAACAACAACCAGTTATTATGTAGATGCAACGGAGAATGCCTGTACAACTGCAACCAGAACTGCAGTTGTAGCGACAGTAAATACGTTACCGACCATAAATTCAGCAACAGAAAGTTCTAGATGTGGCACAGGTACAGTAACACTAACTGCAACAGCATCAAATGGAGCAACCATTAATTGGTATGCTGCTTCAACAGGTGGTACATCTTTGGGAACAGGTTCGAGTTTTACAACACCAAGTTTGTCAAGCACAACTACTTACTATGTTGGCGCTACTTCTGCTGAAGGATGTCCGACGGCATCAAGAATTGCAGTTGCAGCCGTTATAAACACTATTTCTACAATTACATTGACCAGCGGTACACAAAATCCAGCAGTTTGTGCAGGAACAGCAATCCCTAGTACTGTTTATACTTTTGGTGGAAGCGCAACGAATGTTGTGGTAACTAATTTACCAGTTGGATTAGCATTTGCTGTTGATTCTGGTGCAAAAACAGTAACTATTTCAGGAATTCCAACAACTGGAGGAACTTATACAATAGCAACTGTTGGCCATACCTCTCCATGTACAGCAGTTACAATTATGGGAATTGTGACGGTAAATACTTCGGTAGCACCAATATTAAGTACAATAACACAACCAACATGTACAGTAACTACAGGAAGTTTTACTATTACCAATTATGATGCTTCTTATATTTATATAATAACCCCATCAACAGGAGTTAGCAGAACGGGAAGTTCGGTTATAGCTCCGGCTGGTAATTATACTATTAAAGCGACGGTCAATAGTTGTGATTCGGCAAACACAGGATTTGTAATCAATCCAAAACCTTCAATACCGGTAACCCCTACAATTTCAACATCTACGGCTACTACATTCTGTTCGGGCGGAAATGTTGTGCTGACTTCATCTGCTGCTTCAGGTAACCAATGGTACAAGGATGGTGCTTTGATTTCAGGTGCAATTGCTACGACATACAGTGCCACTGCAAGTGGAAACTATACGGTTATTACGAATAACGGAACCTGTTCAAGTTTGGCTTCAGCAGGAACTGCGGTAACGGTAAATCCACTTCCGGCAACTCCGACAATTTCAACATCTACTGCTACTACATTCTGCTCGGGCGGAAATGTTGTGCTGACTTCATCTGCTGCTTTAGGTAACCAATGGTACAAGGATGGTGCTTTGATTTCAGGTGCAACTGCTAAAACATACAGTGCTACTGCAAGTGGAACCTATACGGTTATTATCAATAGCGGAACCTGTTCAAGTTCGGCTTCAGCAGGAACTACGGTAACGGTAAATCCACTTCCGGCAACTCCGACAATTTCAACATCTACGGCTACTATATTCTGCTCGGGCGGAAATGTTGTACTGACTTCATCTGCTGCTTCAGGTAACCAATGGTACAAGGATGGTGCTTTGATTTCAGGTGCAATCGCTACGACATACAGTACCACTGCAAGTGGAAACTATACGGTTATTACGAATAACGGAACCTGTTCAAGTTTGGCTTCAGCAGGAACTGCGGTAACGGTAAATCCACTTCCGACAACCCCGATAATTTCAACATCTACTGCTACTACATTCTGCTCGGGCGGAAATGTTGTGCTGACTTCATCTGCTGCTTTAGGTAACCAATGGTACAAGGATGGTGCTTTGATTTCAGGTGCAATTGCTACGACATACAGTGTCACTGCAAGTGGAAACTATACGGTTATTACGAATAACGGAACCTGTTCAAGTTTGGCTTCAGCAGGAACTGCGGTAACGGTAAATGATCTTCCTATTGTTCCAACACTAAGCGCTGTGACTCAGCCAACGTGTGCAATAGCAACAGGAAGTTTTACGATTGACAATTACGATGCGACTTACACTTATACGATAACTCCATCAACAGGAGTTAGTCGAACAGGAAGTTCGGTTACAGCCCCTGCTGGAAATTATACCGTTAAAGCAACAGCCAATGGTTGTGATTCTGCAAACACTGGATTTATAATTAATGCTCAGCCTTCAACGCCTGCTGTTCCAACACTAAGCGCTGTGACCCAGCCGAC
>NZ_FRBY01000009.1 GCF_900142735.1 Flavobacterium saccharophilum
ACACGTTCGTAGACATATTGAATTGACAGCCGCTTTAACAGAGATGTTAGAGCAAAAGAATAAAGAGTAAGATAATCGAGAGATTAATAAATGAACCGATAGAGACTGATTCGAATAACAATACGATCCGAAGCAATTCAGATCAACAATATACGATGAAGAGTTTGATCCTGGCTCAGGATGAACGCTAGCGGCAGGCTTAACACATGCAAGTCGAGGGGTATGGTTCTTCGGAACCAGAGACCGGCGCACGGGTGCGTAACGCGTATGCAATCTACCTTTTACAGAGGGATAGCCCAGAGAAATTTGGATTAATACCTCATAGTATTACGAAATGGCATCATTTTGTAATTAAAGTCACAACGGTAAAAGATGAGCATGCGTCCCATTAGCTAGTTGGTAAGGTAACGGCTTACCAAGGCTACGATGGGTAGGGGTCCTGAGAGGGAGATCCCCCACACTGGTACTGAGACACGGACCAGACTCCTACGGGAGGCAGCAGTGAGGAATATTGGACAATGGGCGCAAGCCTGATCCAGCCATGCCGCGTGCAGGATGACGGTCCTATGGATTGTAAACTGCTTTTATACGAGAAGAAACACTCCTTCGTGAAGGAGCTTGACGGTATCGTAAGAATAAGGATCGGCTAACTCCGTGCCAGCAGCCGCGGTAATACGGAGGATCCAAGCGTTATCCGGAATCATTGGGTTTAAAGGGTCCGTAGGCGGTTTAATAAGTCAGTGGTGAAAGCCCATCGCTCAACGGTGGAACGGCCATTGATACTGTTAAACTTGAATTATTAGGAAGTAACTAGAATATGTAGTGTAGCGGTGAAATGCTTAGAGATTACATGGAATACCAATTGCGAAGGCAGGTTACTACTAATGGATTGACGCTGATGGACGAAAGCGTGGGTAGCGAACAGGATTAGATACCCTGGTAGTCCACGCCGTAAACGATGGATACTAGCTGTTGGAAGCAATTTCAGTGGCTAAGCGAAAGTGATAAGTATCCCACCTGGGGAGTACGTTCGCAAGAATGAAACTCAAAGGAATTGACGGGGGCCCGCACAAGCGGTGGAGCATGTGGTTTAATTCGATGATACGCGAGGAACCTTACCAAGGCTTAAATGTAGATTGACCGTTTTGGAAACAGAACTTTCGCAAGACAATTTACAAGGTGCTGCATGGTTGTCGTCAGCTCGTGCCGTGAGGTGTCAGGTTAAGTCCTATAACGAGCGCAACCCCTGTTGTTAGTTGCCAGCGAGTCATGTCGGGAACTCTAACAAGACTGCCAGTGCAAACTGTGAGGAAGGTGGGGATGACGTCAAATCATCACGGCCCTTACGCCTTGGGCTACACACGTGCTACAATGGCCGGTACAGAGAGCAGCCACTGGGCGACCAGGAGCGAATCTATAAAACCGGTCACAGTTCGGATCGGAGTCTGCAACTCGACTCCGTGAAGCTGGAATCGCTAGTAATCGGATATCAGCCATGATCCGGTGAATACGTTCCCGGGCCTTGTACACACCGCCCGTCAAGCCATGGAAGCTGGGGGTGCCTGAAGTCGGTGACCGCAAGGAGCTGCCTAGGGTAAAACTGGTAACTAGGGCTAAGTCGTAACAAGGTAGCCGTACCGGAAGGTGCGGCTGGAACACCTCCTTTCTAGAGCCCCAATTGTTAGTAGTAATACACGATGGGGAAAAAAGAAGAAGCTTTATAGGATTATAATTTTAAGACTATTTTACTCTTGCTGTTAGTTCAAATAATAAATTTTAAGTAAAACAGAGTCTCGTAGCTCAGCTGGTTAGAGTACTACACTGATAATGTAGGGGTCGGCAGTTCGAGTCTGCCCGGGACTACTTTTTAAAATGTGAATTGATAATTGTAAATTATTAATTGTAAAACACGGTTAAAAAAGACTGTAAACTTAGAAAAAGGAAATTTTAGAGGTTGAGTAACCGTTTTAAGTACTGTTAACTGAAAACTGTTAACTGACAACTAAAAAATGGGGGATTAGCTCAGCTGGCTAGAGCGCCTGCCTTGCACGCAGGAGGTCAACGGTTCGACTCCGTTATTCTCCACTGATTTACTGTGAAGATAGTAAATAAAAGTTCATTGACATATTGAGATAAGAAAATAATAAAAAGTAGAAAGCGTTTTTTACTATTTATAGTAAAAGACAAAAAAAAACGGTCTTAATTAAATTTAAGATTGGTACAATAAGCAAAATAAGGGCGTATGGGGGATGCCTTGGCTCTCAGAGGCGATGAAAGGCGTGATAAGCTGCGAAAAGTTACGGGGATCGGCACACACGAATTGATCCGTAAATACCTGAATGGGGCAACCCACTATGTTGAAGACATAGTACACCGATAGGTGGGCAAACCCGCTGAACTGAAACATCTAAGTAGGCGGAGGAGAAGAAAACAAAAGTGATTCCGTAAGTAGTGGCGAGCGAACGCGGATTAGCCCAAACCAATGATGTTACGGCATTGTTGGGGTTGTAGGACCACGACATTTTATGTACAAGGAACCGGAAGTTACTGGAAAGTGACGCCAAAGAGGGTGATAGCCCCGTATGGGTAACGAGTATAATAGATAGTGGTATCCTGAGTAGGGCGGGGCACGTGAAACCCTGTCTGAATTTGGCGGGACCATCCGCTAAGGCTAAATACTCCTGAGAGACCGATAGTGAACCAGTACCGTGAGGGAAAGGTGAAAAGAACCGTGAATAACGGAGTGAAATAGATCCTGAAACCATACGCTTACAAGCGGTCGGAGCCCTTTCGTGGGGTGACGGCGTGCCTTTTGCATAATGAGCCTACGAGTTAACGTTGCTGGCAAGGTTAAGTGGTTAAGCCACGGATCCGTAGCGAAAGCGAGTCTGAATAGGGCGCTTTAGTCAGTAGTGTTAGACGCGAAACCGTGTGATCTACCCATGGGCAGGATGAAGCTGTGGTAACACACAGTGGAGGTCCGAACCGGTTGACGTTGAAAAGTCTTCGGATGACCTGTGGGTAGGGGTGAAAGGCCAATCAAACTCGGAAATAGCTCGTACTCCCCGAAATGCATTTAGGTGCAGCGCTGAATTTAAGTTATATAGAGGTAGAGCTACTGATTGGATGCGGGGGCTTCACCGCCTACCAATTCCTGACAAACTCCGAATGCTATATAATGTTTCTCAGCAGTGAGGGCTTGGGTGCTAAGGTCCAAGTCCGAGAGGGAAAGAACCCAGACCATCAGCTAAGGTCCCCAAATATACGCTAAGTTGAAAGAACGAGGTTTGTCTGCCCAGACAGCTAGGATGTTGGCTTGGAAGCAGCCATTCATTTAAAGAGTGCGTAACAGCTCACTAGTCGAGCGGACGAGCATGGATAATAATCGGGCATAAGCGTATTACCGAAGCTATGGATTTACAGTCTGACTGTAAGTGGTAGGGGAGCATTCCAGCAGGGTTGAAGGTGTATCGTAAGGTATGCTGGACTGGCTGGAAAAGAAAATGTAGGCATAAGTAACGATAATGCGGGCGAGAAACCCGCACACCGAAAAACTAAGGTTTCCACAGCTATGCTAATCAGCTGTGGGTTAGTCTGGTCCTAAGGCGAACCCGAAAGGGACAGTCGATGGCTAACGGGTTAATATTCCCGTACTACTAATTACTGTGATGGGGTGACGGAGTGATGAAAGCGCCGCGAACTGACGGAATAGTTCGTTGAAGTACCTACCTATAAGCTGCGCAGGCAAATCCACGCGGCTTGGGGAAATACGATAGTACTCGGAGTCTTCGGACAAAGAGATAGTGCGCCTAAGGGCTTCCAAGAAAAACCTCTAAACTTCAGGTAATTAGTACCAGTACCGTAAACCGACACAGGTAGTTGAGGAGAGAATCCTAAGGTGCTCGAGAGATTCATGGCTAAGGAATTAGGCAAAATAGACCTGTAACTTCGGGAGAAAGGTCGCCAGCGCAAGCTGGCCGCAGTGAAGAGGTCCAGGCGACTGTTTATCAAAAACACAGGGCTCTGCAAAATCGTAAGATGAAGTATAGGGCCTGACACCTGCCCGGTGCTGGAAGGTTAAGAGGAGATGTTATCTTCGGAGAAGCATTGAATTGAAGCCCCAGTAAACGGCGGCCGTAACTATAACGGTCCTAAGGTAGCGAAATTCCTTGTCGGGTAAGTTCCGACCTGCACGAATGGTGTAACGATCTGGACACTGTCTCAGCCATGAGCTCGGTGAAATTGTAGTAACGGTGAAGATGCCGTTTACCCGCAGTGGGACGAAAAGACCCTGTGCACCTTTACTATAGCTTAGTATTGACCTTGGATAAATGATGTGTAGGATAGGTTGGAGACTGTGAAGTGGCGTCGCCAGGCGTTGTGGAGTCATTGTTGAAATACAACCCTTTGTTTATCTGAGGCCTAACCCCGTATTTCGGGGGACATTGCTTGGTGGGTAGTTTGACTGGGGTGGTCGCCTCCAAAAGAGTAACGGAGGCTTCTAAAGGTTCCCTCAGTACGCTTGGTAACCGTGCGTAGAGTGCAATGGCATAAGGGAGCTTGACTGAGAGACATACAGGTCGATCAGGTACGAAAGTAGAGCATAGTGATCCGGTGGTTCCGCATGGAAGGGCCATCGCTCAAAGGATAAAAGGTACGCCGGGGATAACAGGCTGATCTCCCCCAAGAGCTCATATCGACGGGGGGGTTTGGCACCTCGATGTCGGCTCGTCACATCCTGGGGCTGGAGAAGGTCCCAAGGGTTGGGCTGTTCGCCCATTAAAGTGGCACGCGAGCTGGGTTCAGAACGTCGTGAGACAGTTCGGTCTCTATCTACTGTGGGCGTTAGAAATTTGAGTGGATCTGATTCTAGTACGAGAGGACCGAATTGGACAAACCTCTAGTGTATCTGTTGTCCCGCCAGGGGCACCGCAGAGTAGCTACGTTTGGAAGGGATAAGCGCTGAAAGCATATAAGCGCGAAACCCACCACAAGATGAGATTTCTTTTAAGGATCGTGGAAGATGACCACGTTGATAGGCTATAGATGTAAAGGCAGTAATGTCATAGTCGAGTAGTACTAATAATCCGTAAGCTTATGTACACCCTTTTCTCCCCGATGCAAATCGGGGAGAAGAAACTTTCTAAATCAATACTTTTTTCTTTATCTCAGTATGTTAAGATATTTGCAGCAAAGCTGCAGTTGACAGTTGAAGGTTGGTAGTTGATGGAAACACCAACAACCATAAACCAACAACCGCCAACAATGACCTTAAGGTGGTTATTGCGGCGGGGCTCACCTCTTCCCATCCCGAACAGAGTAGTTAAGCCCGCCTGCGCAGATGGTACTGCAGTTATGTGGGAGAGTATGTCGTCGCCTTTCTTTTGAAAACCCTGTTTCTA
>NZ_FRBY01000004.1 GCF_900142735.1 Flavobacterium saccharophilum
ATCCCGAACAGAGTAGTTAAGCCCGCCTGCGCAGATGGTACTGCAGTTATGTGGGAGAGTATGTCGTCGCCTTTCTTTTGAAAACCCTGTTTCTAATGAAACAGGGTTTTTTATTCTTTATTTACATAATTATGTAAATATAAGGTACCTTAGCTCAGATGGTAGAGCAATGGACTGAAAATCCATGTGTCCCTGGTTCGATCCCTGGAGGTACCACATAATGCTCGGATGGTGAAATTGGTAGACACGCTGGACTTAAAATCCAGTGAACAGCAATGTTCGTGCGGGTTCAAGTCCCGCTCTGAGTACTAAAAACTTCAACTAGTTATGCTAGTTGAAGTTTTTTTTTAAACTATAAATAATTATAGTCGTATATTCTATTATTATAACAATTCGGGATCAGGTATATCGTATGTTTTTTGGTTATTGTTTTTCTTATCAAATATGTATAAGAAAAAACATTGTGTTATTTATAAAAATGAAATAAGGTAAGTAGCTTTAAATTACATATTGATTTCTTAGATTTGTAATGTGCACCATAAAATTTTTTATCATGCCTATAATTGAACGATCAGAATATAATTTCCCTTCTATTATTCATCGAAACAGGCATGTTTCTACTATTTATGCTGCTTTGTTTAAGAAATTTGATGCTCCAGGGTATACAAGGCAAAAACACGAGCTGAGTGATGGAGATTTTATTAATATCGATTTGATTATAAACGATCCTAAAAAAGCAGTGATTTTATGTCATGGTTTAGAAGGAGATTCGCGTAGGACTTATAATAATAGTTGTGCTACTTATTTTCAGCAAAAAGGATTTTCAGTTTTTGCATGGAATAATCGTACTTGCGGAGGAGAAATGAATCGCTTGCCAAGGCTTTATCATCACGGTGCTGTTGATGATCTTGATGAAGTAGTTCAGTTTGTTTTGAAAAAAGGATTTGAAGATGTTTATTTGATCGGATATTCGATGGGTGGCGTTCAGCTGCTTAATTACTTTGGGTGGACAAAAATCGATAAACGCATAAAAGCAGCTGTTTCAATTTCAGTTCCAACTCATATCGCTACAAGTGCAGAAGTTCTTAAACAAGGCTTTAACAAAGTTTATTTAAAGAACTTTACAATCGATATTAAAAGAAAACTAAAATACAAAGCAGCGCAGTTTCCTGATTTTATAAATCGTGATCAAATTGATAAAATTACTTCTTTTGATGAAGTTGATCAGTATTTTACAGCGCCGTTACATGGTTTTGCAAGCCGGGATGAGTATTACCAACGCGTCTCACCGGAATTTTCCCTTAAAAACATTACCACTCCGGTTTTGATTATTAATTCTCTTGATGATCCTTTTTTAAGTGAAAGGTGTTATCCCAGAGCCATAGCGCAAGACAGTGCCTATGTTTATTTGGAAACTCCAAAATATGGAGGACATTGCGCTTTTCCATTGCGTGATTCAGAGTATTCCTATGCGGAAAAAAGAGCTTATGAGTTTTTTAGATCCTTTACATTTGTGGAAAAAAGCATTTAATTGTGGGTACTATTTTAGAATAAAGTGTTTATAAGTTGCGAATTTTAGAACGTACTACTTTAATTGGTAGGTGAAAAATAGATGAATCACTAAATTTAGGTTAAAAAACTAATGATTTTATTATTTTTAAAAAGATCATTAAACTGTTGATAAATAATGATTTATGTTTTATTTTAATGCTTGATTCGTAGTAATTAATATTTATATTTGGAATTAATTAACGGCTTATTAATTTAAAATATTTATTATGGAAAAAGCTATACAATTAAAAGTACGCAAGGATTTAAATGGTCAGCAGCAATTGAACATAATTAGATTGAAGGGGAGCTTAATTTCCAAAGGTTATACAGAAATTATACATATTTTGGATCAGGATGATGAATTCCATATTAATTCATTTGAAACTCCGGTTGAAACTAAGAATGAAGTGCAGGAATATATTAAAGCATTTATAACTAGAGAAAATCTGATGGATACAATCTCACTATATAAATGATGCTAGAATAGTGGAGTACTAAATCTTTAATTCTAATACATCAAATATTATAAAAGCAAAAGCACCTTTAAGAGGTGCTTTTGCTTTTTTATGTCTTATATGTAAGTTTGCATTAAAATGTTTTGATGTAAGTAATTGCAAAACTTTCCCCATCATATGAAGGGGAAATAAAGGAGGTAGAATTAGCCTCTTTTTTGCCAAATAGTTTGCGGGTTAAATAAGGATTCATCCAATATGCTGCTTTAGTACATAAAATGCCAATACCAGCACCAGCGGCAACATCGGTTAGCCAATGTCGGTTATTGTACATTCTGAATATTCCTGTTCCGGTTGCAATGGCATAACCAGCTACACCGTACCATATTGATTTGTCTTTGTATTCCTGATATAAAAATTCGGCGCCTGCAAACGCAATTGCTGTATGTCCTGATGGAAAAGAATCATTTGAAGTTCGATCGGGTCTTTCAACATTCGTGATAGATTTTAATCCGAAAACTGCTCCAACTGTAAGCATAGTGGAAGTGGCTAAAATAACAGAACGATCTCTCATATTATTTTTTCCTTTTACATCAAAAGCGTTAAGAGCATATACAGAAACAGCAGGCATATATCTTGTGAAATCATCTATTGTTACCTTGGTATCTATGTTTTCGGTAATTTCATCACGAATTTGAAAGTTAAAACTTTTTATCTGTCCGCTTTCGATTCCCCAAAACCCATATCCGATTAAAATACCTGGTATTATAAGTTGTTTATAATTGAAACGTATATTTCTAACAGTATCCGTATGAATACTGTCTATTACCTTTGTGTTTTGTGCCAAAGCTTTATAAGATATCAGTAGTAAAAGTATAAGAAGGCTAATTTTTCTCATTTATAAATTAGTACGTTATAATGGAATTGGCTCTAAAATACTTTATAAATAACTGTTTTTGTGCAGAGTAATTTATTTTCTATTAGAATAAAGATAGTAATTTACTGGTAGTTTGTTAGTTGTCTTGGTTTTCGAGCTTCCTTATTTTCTCTTTAAGTTCTAGATTTTCTTTGGTTAAAAAAGCAATTTGATCCAGTAGGCCATTTGGAATTGTGGAAGATCTTTTTGTAAAATTAGTGGGTATAGAATCTTTTTTGAAATTTTCTTCAATGACTTCACTTCTGTCTACATCTAATACTTCCGTAATTCTATTCCATTCATCATTTGTGATTTTAGTTAAACCACGCTCTTTACGACTGTAAGTGGCTTGAGTCATATCGAGTAGATTAGCCATTACATCCTGCGTTATTTCAAGCTTTAAACGCATTTTTTGTAATTTGATCTTTTTCAATTTTTAAATTTAATTATAATTTAGATTTGTAATGTGATCCGTAATTATTGGAAGTTACCTTGCTTTTACGATAGGTATGAGGTTCTTATAAATACTAAAATATATAAAAAGTGTTTAGAAAATATTCTCCCTCTCATATCTTAAGCAAAAATTAATTTTAGTTTGAACCGGAATTAATTGTTTTTAAAAACTTTTTTTGGTAATAAATAAGGAATCTTGTTCGTGCAAGTTGTTTTTTAGGTTTTTAATAGTATCGATTATAGTTGTTTCTGTAATAGTAAATCTTACGTATAAATACGCAATCTTTCATACTAAGTTATCTAAATAAAATTCCTTGAGTCTTGATAAAAAGTACTTAAAATTAATTTCAAAAATGGGTAGAAAGGTGAATAAATTTGCTTGTTTTGCTTTAACAAGTGTTTAAGATTTCGAAATTTTGGAAAGTTTAAGTGTCTAGGTAAAGCTAGTTTGTTTTTTGTAAGAAAGAATTTCTTTATAATCTTGTAATGTACCGTTTTATGAGTAATTTATGTAATATATGAAATATATTTTTAGAAAATAACTTTAAATAAAAAAAAAATATGGCATTAAAATTTAACTAAAAATAGTTCCACAAATTTGATTATAATTGTTAATATTGTCACAAAGAAAAAGCTTGCTTAATGTTTAAGATTATTTTTTTGAGCCTAAATTTGATTTTAATATGTTTTCACAAATTCTCTATATGCCTATGAATTAACCTTAGAGTATTCAAGTTAGTTAAATTGCTAAAGCCCCTCAGATTATGGATTTATTTTTTCAACAAAGTTTGTAAATGTATTTCTATATCTGTTAATCTATTAACAAACCAAAACAATCAACCAAACTAATAATATATGGCAAAACGACTACCCAAACTACCTCCTTTACTACAAAGTAAAATCTACAAAACCGGACAAACCAGAAGTGCAAATGATGATGTGATTTTTCAAAACAGAGCCAATAGAAATGGTACTGTTTTGATACCATTTGAATCAATCCATTTATTCGATATCTCTGTTTTCACTTCTGAAAGATTCGAAAGTGGTTTCATTGTTGTCATCAGCCCTGAAGAGTATTACACAAATCCTGATACATTAGTTGTCATGAAAGCCAGGAAGTTAAAACTTGGTGTAAATGCTATCCTGCTTTACGAGACTAGAGCGCAATGGAATGAATTTAATCCTTATAAAAATAAGCTTGCTATAGCTGAAAAAAGAACATCTCCTATTGATGGTCATTTTGTAGCAAGGATACTATCGTCAACTTCAAAAGACGAAGAGAAAATTATTCTTGGTTTCAATACCAGTAGTTGCAAAGGTGCCGGAATCAGAGTAGCAGAATACGCTTCTCTTTTAACGATAAAATCCTCTCACTTACAATTAGAATATTTATTCTGGCTTTGTTATAATTCCAAAGAAGTAGCTCTTGGTGCCGGAATGACAGAAAGTGAGATAGAAAATCGAATGGAAGCTATAAGTACAGCTTGTAATAATCAAAAATTATCTAATACGGACCGACTTTACAAAACTCGAATTATTGATAATGCTAAAAACACGATTTGTCCACTTTGCTTGAAAAAATTGAGTGCGGAGGCTTTTCTACTTAATTTCTTTGAATCTGCAGAGAAGTTAGAAATCGATAGAGAGATTAGTCCCATAAATCTTTTTTACATTAATCAGCTGAAGACTGGCGAATTCAATCATGTCCCTTATAATCTGGCGTGGGGACATCAGAATTGTAATATGATTTGTAAAGAAACTGGCGTAATCGAAACTATTAAATGGATGAAAGAAGTCGTTGTAAATACTATTATTTTCAACAAGGATTCATCTAATTAATGATTAGGAACATTGGTTTGATATAGACTTCGATGCCTATTTTGAATAATGTACTGATAGAATAAATCCATAAAACAATAAATCAACTAATTAGAGAAAAGCTTTTTGTACTAAAAAGTAATTTTTTGTTATAGACGAAAATTAGTGAGTATGTGGTTTTTCCAGATTATAAGTCATCTTTCAAATCAATTATTCAGGATTATAAAATACATAATCTGAATAAAGATTTAATAAAAAGTTGTCTTTTTGATTTATTTAAAAGTGGAATCAAAAACTAAAAAAAAATCATCAAAAAAAAAAGAAAATGTTTAGCGACTTAAGAAAAAAATATATAGAAAATTATAGTGGTTTTCCAAAGGAAATTTGGATTCTGGCATTAATAACCTTTATAAACAGAACCGGGACAATGGTAATTCCGTTTCTCTCAAAATACATGAGAGAGAACCTGCATTTTGAATACAATCAGATTGGTTGGGTTATGGTTTGTTTTGGTGTTGGTTCTTTTATAGGTACCTGGTTAAGTGGGGTGCTCTCAGATAAAATTGGATTTTATAAAGTAATGATAGGAAGTCTTTTTGGAAGTGGACTAATATTCTTTGCACTACAGTATACAACATCATTTGAAGGATTTTGTATTGCAATTTTGTTTTTAACAACTGTTGCCGATATGTTCAGGCCGGCAATGTTAGTATCTTTAAATACATACACTCGAAAAGAAAACAAAACCAGAGCGCTGGCCTTAGTAAGAGCAGCAACAAGTTTGGGGTTTCTGTTTGGCCCACCTTTGGGTGGTCTTATCATTATACTAATCGGTTATAAGTATCTTTTTTATGTAGATGCGGCCACTTGTATTCTGGCAGTTTTAGTTTTTGTTCTTTTAGTTAAAGAAAGAAAACTACCTTTTAAACTCAAAACACACAATATTGGAGTAGATAAATACGCAATATTAAAAGATAGAACTTTTATAATGCATATGTTCATTTCTCTGATAACAGGAATTATGTATTTTCAGGTATTTACTACATTGACCCTGTATCACAAAGAGCAATTTAATTTGTCAGAAATAAACAGTGGTTTGCTTTTAAGTTTTAGCGGTATCTTAACGTTAGTGTTTGAATTACCCATTGTAAATTATGTAGAAAAGAACAAAATGAATAAGCTGAATGTTATAATGGTTGGTTTGTCATTTATGGTGCTTAGTTATGTCCTTCTTCTTTTGAATGATAAGTGGTATGGTATATTGTATGTCATGATGTTTTTTATGACATTGGGGGTAATGTTAACTTTTCCTTTTTCAAACTCATTTGCTATGACCAGATCACATAACAATCAAGAGGGTAGGTATATGTCAGTTTTTACCATGAGTTTCAGTCTTGCACATATACTAAGTGCTAAAACAGGTATGGAAATTGTCGCTTATGCAAGTTATAGGGCAGATTTCATATTTATGAGTTTAATTGGTCTATTGGCTATTACACTATGTTATTGGCTGGTGAAGACGGTTGAAAAAGAAACAATAGAAACTAAAATAAAAATAGTGCAATCCATTTTTGTCGATAAAAGCAAGAAAAGGTAATCTACTTTTAATGTTTGAATAAAAATGAGCTACTCCTATTATTAAAAACACCCATTTAAAATGAAAAAATATATTGTACTTAAAGTCATAATTATTTTTATTTTTTTAGTTTCTCCGAGTTTATTTTCACAAGAACATTATGCCGGAATTGAAGTTGGAAGTAAAGGAGTAAAAATGTCGGTAATAAATGTCCAAAACATTAAAAAAGGAAAATATGAAGTGGTTGATTTTTGGACCGAAAATGTAGCTATTGCAAAAGGGATATCCATTGATGGAAAATTAGCAGCAAATGATATTGACACTGCTTTTGATGTAGTGGTGAAAAATTATACGAAACTTGTTAAGGAATACAAAATTGATGAAAAAAACATCTTTATTGTGGTGTCTTCCGGAGTTGGAATGGCAGAAAATGTTGATGTTTTACTCCAAAGATTGTATGTTTTTACTAATATAAATGTAGGGATAATTACTTCTGAAACAGAAGCAAAGTTGTTGTTAAAAGGATGTATTCCGCCAAAAGAATATTCTGATTCGTTGATTCTTGATATTGGAGGAGGAAATACTAAAGGCGGATATGTGGAGAAATTTAATGAAGATGATATTTTAATATTTTACCCTGTAACATTAGATTTGGGGACAGTAACTTTTACAGAGAAAATAAACAAAAAAGGAAAAACGAATTCAATTGCTGAATTTAATGAAGTATTGTCTACAGCTTTACCTGAATTAAGAGAACAGACAGATCATTTGTATCAGCAAAATCCAAAAATTTTTAACAAAGATAACATCTACATGTCTGGAGGTGCAGTTTGGGCATTCTATACATTGTATAAAGGAAATAGTGCAGTAGAAAATTTTAGCCCATTTGAGGTGAAAGATGTTGAAGCTTACGATACAATGATAAAAACGGATTATGCAAAATTTGAAGCGTTAGCAACACAAAACAAGGATGTAGAGAAGGTATTAAAAACCTATTCTCAAAAATACTTAATTGCAGCAAATTCGCTATTACTGACTTTATTGCAGAAAATGCCTGATATCAAATCTAAAAAGATCTATTTCACAAAACAGGGACAAATGGCCTGGCTACTTTCTTATATTGCTGATTCTGCAAAAAGAGCAAAAAATATTCATTGAGATTAACTTATTTTTTGAATATACTTTGGTGACAAATAGGTTGAAATAAGTGATTTAAAGTGCTGTAATTGTTGATTTTGAAACTAGTAGGACATTAATGTATCTGGAAAATAAATGAATCTAATAATCAATAAAAAACCAGTAATCGATAAGATTACTGGTTTTTTATTGATTATTTGTAAAGAGCAATCTGGTCAACAACGCTCTCTACTCGCATCAAACGTATAATTCTAGATAGGTAGATAGTTTAGTTTTTAATTCTAAAATCAGGTTTTTTTCTCATAGATGTGCTGGCAAACAGCTGATCATTTTTAAGTTTTATAAAGTCTATTCCGAACTGCTTGTCCTGATACCAATTACTTATAATGGAATTGAAGTCTTTATTTTGAGTTATTCCAATAACCTTGGTATCATTAATGAGCAGATCTTTTAAAATTATCTGATCTAAATATTCATCGGAAATTGAAATTGCATCAGCAAATACAATGAGGTGACTGAATCCTGATATTACTGAATTGGTTAATGTTAAAAAGGTATTTTCCCTAATTAATATTGCTTCGTGTTTCAATCCTTGAATTTCAGCTCCAATATCCTGAGTATGCATCATCGTGAAATTCGTAGCATTTACTCTCGTCATTTCTTTTTTACTGTCTAAAACCTCTCCTTTTCTTGTATCGACAGTTTCCATTTCAAAACATCGGGATCCATAGCTGTCAGATAAGAACGGACTCCTAATTGCAATACTGTTAGAGATATTACACTGAACCCCCTGTGTAAAATCAAAGTCATCATCGGCTGATCGCAGAGACACTAAATGACTGGTATTTATATATCCTCCGTAGAACTGAAAGGAATCTTCATCAGATGAAGTAACCTGTATATACTCTAATTTTGTTTTTGCTCCAACTCCTGCTAATGATAATCCGTTTATAGGTTTATTATGACTGGTTTTTTTTCCTGAAAATTCAATTCGAACATATTTTAAAATACCAGAGTCACTGTCCTTATTATTTCCGCCATAAAGTGCTTTTTGTGGGTCAAGCTCAAAATCCAAAGTACCAATTCCTCCAGATTTGTTTATTGGGGCATCTCCTAAAATAATAATACCTCCCCAGTCCCCAGGATTTCTGTCCCCTGCGTGTTTGTTGGAGGTAAAAACGATCGGGTCAGTTTCAGTACCTTCCGCAATGATTTTCGCCCCTTTTGTAATTACTAATGTGGTCAGAGTATCTGCATCACATCTTACCAATGTACCTGGCTGAATAGTCAAAGTAACATTTGGAGCAACATAAACGGTACCTACTAAAACATAAACATTTTCCTTTTTTAATGTCATGTTTGAAGTTATTGTTCCCGTTATTATTATAGAGGCTTCGTTATAGCTGGTGGTTTTAGGATTGAAATTTGTCCACATGTTCAACCAATTGGTATCACCATTAATGCCTTTAGTATTCTGTGCTTTAATTAATAGCGTGAAAGTAAAAAATACAAGTAACAATTTCTTTTTCATAACTTCTTTTTTTTAAAATTTATTTTAAAAAAAAGGCCAGCCATTAAAAGCCAGCCATTTTACGATTTCAATTCCATTATAATTTAGAAGCAATTTCTTTTTTATACTTGTTAAGAATTGATTTTGTCATTCCCAAGTTAGCTTTAGTAGAGTCAACAGCAAGATAAATCATATACATGTTATTGTCAGAAATATCAATAATATGAATTTGAGATGTTAACGTAATCATGATATCTGACACAATCTGATTTTTTAGTCCTAAGGCACTGATAGCATTCATCTTTGCTTTTACAACTTCAAGGTTGAAAGCTGATGCTAATTCAGGATCAAAATCTGAAACATCAGAAAGTGAAAAGTATGACATTCCACTTTGGATTTCTGCAACTGAAACGGCAATGAATCCTGGTACATTTTTTTGAAGATCTTCTCCGAATTGATTTAAAAAGTCTGACATAGTTTTAGTATTTAATTGTTTTTTTTTATTTTTTTTCATTTTGTTTTCCACTGCAGTTTCGACTTTACAAATATATTTTGAAAAACATTTTGAATTCTTTTATGTTTGAATTGATTTCTTACTTTTTTCTTATTTTTTTTTGAATAATGCCTTTTTTTTATGACTAATTTTTGAAAAATGTTGAGAATGAGGTATTTGCGATTTATTATTTTATAACCATTAAGTGGTTGTTTTTGCGTTTTTTTGAATCAAACTCTTTTTTCGTTTAAATTATTGATAATAAATCACTTATGTTTTATTTTTTTTACCATGCAATGGTGTTATAATTTTGTCTGTTTATCAATTTAGATTTAAGTAAGTTCTTTAGATTATGGAAGTAGTGTTTTGTTGTGATGTTTTTTCACCCTTTAATGGTTTTGTTTTGTTTGAAAAAGAACTTTTTATTCTCACAAAATTTATGATGAAAATAAAAAGGTCATTTTCATAATGATTTTATATAAAAAAACGATTTAAACTTAGGTTTGACTTTGATAAATTAGATGCGCTTGCCGAGTGAAATTTTGATATGATGAGTATGTTGATCAAAAAAAATGAATGTTCTTGTCCTTAAAAAAGATTTTAATTACAAATAAACTTCTTGTATAATAATTTTATCGCGGTGACTTTGTAGTTTGTATAAATAATAAAAAGTGCTCTAAATGAAAAAACTTCGAACCTTTATATTTAAAAGGTTTAAGTGTTTTTTAGTTCTTTAGTGTCATCATTGTTTTTGATCATTGTAATATAAATTCTGCACATTTGTAGATATGTTACTACAAGCTTTTGAATTTAATTTTTACTTTATACGATTATATTTGTAATAGAGAGATTTATTACGGTTTATGGTAGAAACCCAACTTGTCGACGTGACGAGTTGGGTTTTTTTATTTTCTCCTTACAATAAAGATATTAGTTGGCAATTGAGCATAAAAAAAGTCCTAATGAAAATTAGGACTTTTTTTATGCAGAGATCAGGATTACACCGAGAATTTAATTAATTTTAACCAAATGTGCCTCGATAGCTGCTCTGTCTGACTCGTATTGTTCTGGAAGTTTTAAGTTTTTACCTAATTCTTCTAAACTTTCATCAACAGTAAATCCAGGGTTTTCTGTCGCAATTTCAAACAAAACTCCTCCTGGTTCTCTAAAATATAGAGAGTGGAAATAATTTCTATCGATCTGTGGTGTAATAGACAATCCATATTCCTCAATTTTTTCACGGAAGTGCATTAAAATTTCATCATTTTGCACACGGAAAGCTACGTGATGAACAGATCCGTTTGCTACGTGACCGCGTTTTTCTTCATCCAATTCTACTAAGTCAACAATTGCTGCGTTCTCTACTGCATCAGTTGCATAACGGTAACGGTTTACATCTTGTTCAATTAATTTGTAACCAAATATTTCAGTTAAGATGGCAGCAGTAGCTTTGATGCTGTTTAAGGTCAAAGTGATGTTATGAAAACCTCTTGTTGCAACATCGGCTTTTACTTCGTCGGTTTCCCAAGGTTTTCTGTTATCATCTGTTTTAGATTCGATTAATTCTAATTTTAATCCATCAGGATCTAAGAAAGTAAGATATCTTTCGCCGAATTTTTCAGAAGGTTTGTTGTAAATCACATTGTATTTCTCAAAACGTTTCTGCCAGAAATCCAAGCTTCCTTTTGGAACTGAATACCCAATTTCGGTTGCCATTCCAGAACCTTTTCTTCCTTGTTGAATTCCTTCTCCCCAAGGGAAAAAAGTTAAGATCGTTCCGGCGCTTCCAACTTCGTCACCAAAGTAAAAGTGATAGGTTCCCGGATCATCAAAATTCACTGTTTTTTTTATAAAACGTAATCCTAATATGTTAGAGTAAAAGTTGAAATTGCGTTTAGCGTCACCTGCAATTGCAGTAATATGGTGTAAGCCTAAAATTTTATTTTCCATGGTATTTTTATTTATTTAGTTGTTATTGATTTTCTTATACAAATTTACTTCTGTTATGCCTCTGCATCGATTAACCTAGATTAAGAAATAAAAAGCAGGTCAGTTTTGATTTGTCAATTAATAACCAAATAATATTCCAACTGAATTAAGTTATTGTAAATAAGGTGTTTGTGTATTTTTTTAGCTTTTTAATCCCACGATATATCGTAATTTTAAGAATTGCATTTCCTATATTTAGAAAACCTATAGTAATTTAAAAGACCCATCTCTGGTACTACCGTTTCTTTTTCCAATTTTATAATTTTATAAATATTGATTTTCGAAGTTTCGGTTCAATATTTTTCGTTTTGTGTCCTTTTCCTGTGGTATCTTCTACTAATAGAATGGACCCTGTTTCAAATGTCCTTTTTTCTCCAAGTGAAGTTTCGATTTCTACGCCACCTTCTAATAAAACTATATATTGGCGGTCTGGAGCATTATGAAAATCATAATCATAAGATGGACTGACTTCTCTGAAAACAATTGACTTTGCCGGTTCATCATCAGATAAAAAACCGATATCGCCATTGTTTTTCAACGGAACTTCGAAATCTTCAAAATGACTTTCGCCATTTGCATCGCTGTAAACCCGGGTTATCCGAATCATTATTTTTTATTAAAAATCAATGCATTTGCACAATCTACTTCGTCCTGACTTATAGTATGTCCCATATTCGGGTAGATTTTCTTGGTAACATCAGCGCCCATTTTTTGAAGAAGCGCTTCGGTTTCATTTACTCTTTCAACCGGAACATGAAAATCAGGATCACTTGTTCCGATGAAAATAGGAGTGTTTTCAAAATTTCCTGAGTAATGATCTTCATAAACTTTATCGCCGATAAGTCCGCCTGTAAAAGCGATAACTCCACCATATTTTGCAGCATTTCTGGCTGTAAATTCTAAGACAAGACAAGCTCCCTGTGAAAATCCAAGGAAATAGATATTCTCTTTTTCAATTCCGTTTTGCTGAACCGCTACAACAACCTGATGAATTGCTTCTAAGGATTTTGAAAAAGAAGGTTCATTTTCGTCAAGAGGCACTAAAAACGAATACGGATACCAGGTTCTGTTTTCTGCCTGCGGTGCAACCAATGCAAAATCATCAACCTTAAGATGTTTTGCAATAGAAAGAATATCATGCGCACCTGCACCACGTCCGTGAATCATAATCAAAGCCTTTTTAGCTTCATTTAAAGGCACACCGCCTGTTAGGGTTTCTATATTCATAATAGTATATTTTAAGATTATTTTTTCCAGATATCCTGATACTCATCCGGATGTCTTTTGAATTGTGCATGAACGTACGGACAAAGTGGTAAAACCATCATATTATTAGCACGTACATACGTTGTCATTTCTTCCAGAAGTTTCTTAGCATATCCTTTTCCTTCGCCTTCCGGTTCAACTCCAGTATGGTAAACAGTTAATAAATCATCTTTGATGCTGACCGTCATTTCGCCTATTTTTTTATCATCCACATAAAGATTAAAAGCGCCATGTTTTTTCTCGTCTAATTCCAGTTTTATAGTTTCCATATATGTTAAATTATATTTTTGTTTTTAGCAGATAAAAGAGAATCAATATTCTTTTCTTAAAGATACTATGATTATCAGAAATCTGCAATTTAAATCGGTGTCAGCTTAGTTTTGCGATGATGTAGAGATAGAATTATCTCCACAGTTGTTAAATTTCTTTTACAAACTTACTAAAGGTGCAAAAGCCCATTGGTTAATGTAGATTAAGAAAAAAAACAATCTGTTATTATTTTTTTATGAGTGTCGTTTTATGTTGTGCATCTTTTAAATTATAAAGGATGCCAATACAGTTGCCAAATAACATGCCTCAAATTAAAAGCTCAATTAAGTCAGCGGTTTATAGAGAAATGGCGGGGTTTTTATTAACGATATTTCGTGAATTTATTAACGGATTATTATTTAGGAAACAATCCTTGCTATTGAAGCTATGAGTTTAATTTTTTAGTGGTATTGTTTGTAGTATGTTTTTTGTAAAATATTTTTAACACTTCATTTTTTGAAAGTATTAATTTCTATATTAGAAGAACAATTATTATAGCCATAGAGCAAGTCTTGCTTATTTAATTTTTTTAATCTTGTTTACTATATGAAGCGCAGGAATTTTATTCGCCAATCAGGTTTATTTACGGCTGGACTTTTATTGCATCAGCAAATGCTGCAGGCATACTCTTTTACAGAAACAGCAAAAATCATTTCAATTGGAATAATCGGCTGTGGAGACAGGGGCAAAGGTCTGGGGAGTGTAATTAATAATATGCCTGAAGAGTTTCAATTGAAATCGGTTTGCGATGTATTGCCATTTCGTTTGGAACAGGCTAAGATATTGGATAAATATAATAATATCCGTTACGAAAAAGATTACCGCAAATTGCTGGATGATAAAACAATTGATGCCGTAATTATTGCGACGCCTCTTTATAATCATTACGAAATTGCAGTCGCTGCTATCAAAGCAGGAAAGCATGTATATTTAGAAAAAACAATGACGTACAATGCAAAACAAGCCCTTGAGCTTGTTTCGCTGAAAAAGGAAAATCCTAATCTGGTTTTACAGGTCGGCCATCAATATCGCTACACACCACTTTATTTTAAAGTAAAACAAATGATTGATAGCGGTTATCTGGGCAAGGTGACACAGATTGATTGTCGATGGGATCGTAACGCAAACTGGAGAAGAACTGTACCTGCGGGTTATACAGATCAACAAATTAACTGGCGAATGTATAAGGAATATTCAGGTGGTTTGCCGGCTGAATTACTATCGCATCAGGTTGATTTTATTAACTGGGCTTTTAACACCCACCCCGATGAAATATTGGGAACTGGCGGAGTTGATTTTTACAAAGATGGAAGAGAAACTTTTGATAACGTACAAACCATTCTTCGTTACAATAAAGAAGGAATGATCGGGAATTTTGGTGCTACTTGCGCTAATGAAAAAGACGGCTATCTTTTTAAGCTGAAAGGAACCAAAGGAACAATTGAATTGCTGATGGATGAAGGACTATTTTATCCTGAAAAGCAAACGAGGAAAGAACTAGAAACAGTTGATGGCGTTACCGGCGCTTCAAAAATTGAATGGAACAAGGATGGTGGTACTTCTATTCTAAAAGAAAAATCAAAAGATGGAAGCTGGTATGCCCTACAGGAATTTTATAAAAGTATCACAACAAATGCTACGCCTGTTTCTAATGTTATTACTGGTGCTAAAACAGCTTGCTGTGTGCATCTTATGAATAAAGCAATTTATAAGAATGGCCTTGAAAAATGGCAGCCTGAATTTAACCTTGTTTAAGAAGCTACAAAAAAGTGCGTATTTTTTTATTAAGTTTGTAGTACTACCATGCTTTTGAATTGATATTGAGTTTGTTTAATTTTTATATTAAAAAAAAAATCATTTTTATATGTCTGATAATAATTACTCAAGAAGAAAGTTTTTAACGCAAGCTATATTGGCATCAGCAGCAGTTGCAACACCTGGTTTTTTGTTTGCCAATGAGCTAAAATTTTCTGGTTTTGGAAGTGCTGAAAAAGTAAATCTTGCCTGTGTTGGAATTGGAAACAGAGGTGGAGAGATTATTCGTGAACTCTACAAAACAGGATTAGCCAATATTGTAGCACTTTGCGATGTAGATATGGAAGCGCCTCATACTTTAGAAATATTGAAAGAGTTTCCAAATGTACCCCGGTTTAAGGATTTTAGACAAATGTTTGATAAAATGGGTAATCAGATAGAAGCAGTTTCTATTGGAACACCTGATTTTTCTCATTTTCCTATTACTATGATGGCGATTGGGCTTGGTAAACATGTATATGTAGAAAAACCAATGGCCCGCACCTTCAATGAGGTAGAGCTTATGATTAAAGCGGCCAGAAAACACCCAAAAGTGGTTACCCAAATGGGAAATCAGGGACATTCTGAGGCTAATTACTTTCAATTTAAAGCATGGGTTGACGCTGGAATAATAAAAGACGTAACCGCCATAACGGCACACATGAATTCGCCCAGACGCTGGCACAGCTGGAACCCAAAGATTACTTCATTTCCACCAGCTGAACCTATACCAAGTACACTTGATTGGGATATGTGGCAAATGCAAACCCAAGGGCATCAATATAACAAAGACTTTGTAAATGGTCAGTGGCGTTGTTGGTATGACTTTGGAATGGGGGCGTTAGGCGATTGGGGAGCACATATTCTGGATACGGCTCATCAGTTTCTGGACCTTGGTCTTCCTTATGAAGTTGACCCGATTAAATTAGAAGGACATAACGACTTTTTTTATCCTATGTCTACGACCCTTTCATTCAAATTTCCTAAACGCGATAACATGCCGCCGGTCGAAATTAAATGGTATGACGGAGTAGATAATCTTCCGCCAATACCGGCAGGATATGGAGTACAAGGACTCGATCCTAATATTCCGCCACCCAGCAATGGAGCAATTGCCCCTGCAAAATTAAATCCGGGTAAAATTATTTACAGTAAGGATTTGACTTTTAAAGGTGGTTCACACGGGAGTACATTGTCGATTATTCCTGAAGAAAAAGCAAAAGAGATGGCTTCGCGTTTACCTGTTGTTCCGGAAAGTACATCCAATCACTTCGCTAATTTTCTAAAAGCTTGTAAAGGGCAGGAAAAAACACGTTCTCCTTTTGAGATTGCAGGGCCTTTAAGTCAGGTTTTTTGCCTTGGAGTATTAGCACAATGGACGGGTGAAAAAATTGTTTTTGACAGAAGTAAAAAAATAATTACCAGTAGTAAAAATGCAAATGAATTACTAGTAGGGCCGCCACCACGCAAAGGATGGGAGCAATATTATAAAGTATAGTTTTTTATATAATTTAATAAAAACGAAAGCCAACCTGTTTGTTTAGGGTTGGCTTTCGTTTTTTTTTTATTATTTAGTATCAGTCGAAGTATTATTTCAATTCTCTGATTTTAATACTTCTAAAGCTTACTTCGTTACCGTGATCCTGTATCAGAATATGTCCTTTTTCTGCTTCACCAAAATTTGGCCAGACTTTGTATTTACTTTGGGCTACTAAATCGCGGAATGCTTGTGAACCCCTGTCATATTCCAATACTTTTACACCATTTAAATAATGTTCAACATGGTTATTGGGATACACAATAACACGACCCGTGTTCCAGTTTCCAGGTTTACGGAAGAAACGTTCTGTTTTTTGAGCTTTGATTAAATCATAAAGTGAACCAAGCGTACGATTCCCATCCCTGCCTAGTTTTGCATCAGGATGAAGAACATCATCGAGCAATTGGTATTCTAATCCTATCGCAGACCCACTATTTTTTTCGCTCAATGTTACAAAATATTTGATACCGCTATTGGCTCCATCTGTCAATTTAAAATCAAATGACAAATCAAATGCAGCATACTCTTTTTGAGTGACAATATCACCGCCATTTGTCGATTCACTACCGTTTGAAGATAATACTTTTAAAAGCCCATCTTTCAATTGCCATCCTTTATCCGGAAAAGATTTTTTGTAAGCGCCAACCCAGCCAGTAGTAGTTTTTCCATCAAATAATAATTTCCAATCGCTCTTTTCTTCGTAAGGGGTAAGCTTATTTGGAATGAGGTTAGCTACATAAATACCTTCTGGAAAGGCAAGCGGTTTAATATTCTTTGTCTGAACTCTGATATTCTTCCAGAATATTTTAATACCTGCATCTTTAGCTTTGCCAATAGAATGTACTTGTAAGGCAAGGATACCTTCGTTGCTTGTTATAGAATCTGCGAGATAAGAAACCGGAGTTCCGTCTAACCATGTTTTTACCGTATTGCCAATACATTCTACACGAATTTTATGAAAGACATTGGGTGTAAAAAGTATCTGACCTTTTGGATTGTTTGATGCAGGATATAACCATTCTCTTCTTCCCTCATCATAAATTCCGCCGCTCCATTTACGGGCAGAGGGATCTAATTCGTACTGGTAACCGTGTACACGTCCTTTACCATCATTGGCTTTTGCATCAAAATTACTTTTAAATTGTATACCCGAATTGGTGTTTGCATCCGTCATCATGGTTTCCATCTCCAATACAAAATCTCCGGCTAAACGTTTGTCGCTTACAAGAAAAGAGTTAGGAGATTTATCTACCGTTGTGCCAACGATCATCCCGTTTTCTACCGAATAAGTGGCAGAACCTGTAAACTGTTTCCATCCATTAAGCGTTTTTCCATCAAATAAGGATTGCCAGTTATTTGATTGCGCTCCAGAACTAAGTGCGATCAATAAAAAAAAGATTGTTGTGATTTGTTTCATTCTTCTGTGGTTTAATTAATGTAAAAGGTTATGTAAAGCAGTGGTTTAATTTACTATAAATTTTCTGTTTTTTGCAAAAAAAACAAAACGAATAAAACGATTTAGTTTTACTAATATACATCTTTAGTGAATGTTTTTGTTATTCTTTTTTTGACAATAGCCTTCATAATTGTTAAAAAAGTAAAAGATGATATCTGTATTTAGTATTGTGGCTGGTTTTTTCAAGATAAAATGCATCAAAATTTATAGTACTATTTCCAGAAATAATTGAATGTGAAATTATTGATTATTAAATCGATTCTATTTTTTATAAAAAAAACAGAAAAAAAAGATAAAATATTTTTTTTGCTAAAACGTTTTAGTATATTTGCTTCGAAATTACATATTCCTACTATTATTTTGTAATTGATTTGGCGATTGTTATCTATACCGTTAAAATTTTAAATAATAATTTTTTATTAACACAAAAATATTTTAAATGTAATATTAGTGTGTGAATCGTAAACCTATATTTTAATTAACCTTTTTAGTTTTGTAATGAAAATCAAGAAATTCTTTTATTTAGCCTTTCTCCTTTCTTTATGCAGTATATCATACGGTCAGGATTGGCCAAATTTAAATCGGTATAAAGAAGAAAACGCAAAGGTGCAGGCTCTAAATTCTAAAGAGCATAGCCGGGTGGTTTTTATGGGAAATTCAATTACGGAAGGCTGGCTAAGTAAAAGACCTGACTTTTTTTCTGCCAATAAATACATTAACAGAGGTATAAGCGGACAGACAACCCCGCAAATGCTATTACGATTTAGACAAGATGTAATTGCGTTAAAGCCTTCAGTAGTTGTCATTTTAGCAGGAATAAATGATATAGCACAAAATACGGGGCCTTATTCTCTTGAGGCAACATCTGGAAATTTATTTTCTATGTGCGAGCTGGCAAAACAAAATGGTATAAAAGTTATTCTTTGTTCTGTTCTTCCTGCAGCAGATTTTCCGTGGAAACGTGGCTTAGAGCCTGCTCAAAAAGTCATTGAGCTAAACAAAGTTTTAAAAGGGTATGCCGAAAAAAACAAACTTTTTTATGTCGATTATTTTTCAGCTATGGTTAATGAAAAATTTGGTTTAAAAGAAGAATTAGGAACAGATGGTGTTCATCCTAATGAAGCCGGATATGCTATAATGGAGCCCATTTTGCAAAAGGTTATTTCAAAAGCGCTCAAAAAGTAATGTGATATTCCTTCAGGTAGCACATAATCAACTATTTATTTTTAAATAAAATGAGGACTTTATTTGAGAGTCTTGCTGGGAGTTTATAATATAATGGTAAGATTGCTTGGATCAATTAGGATAAAAGTATTGTCTTTTGACAATATAGTATTGGATGTCGAAAATCTTTCTTTTTAGGTTTGAAAATTATTTTAGACCCGAAAAAAGAAGGGCCCATAATCAGAAAAGAGTATAAGTAATAATGAATTTATGAATTGATTATTAAATAAAAAATAATTAAAAGGAATAAAAAATGGCGATAACAATAGGAGTAGATATAGGGGGGAGTCATATTAGTAGTGCTGCGGTAAGTGATGGTAATTTTAAGATCGTTCCGGGAACGTATTTTAGTGGTGCTGTTGACAGTAAAGCTTCTAAAGAAATAATTATTAAAAAGTGGGCTGAAATAATTAATCAAACTATTCAGGCAATAGAGGGAGGTCAGGAATTAAACGGAACAATTGGAATTGCCTTTTCCATGCCTGGACCTTTTCAATACCAAAACGGAATTGCAATGTTTGAAGGAAATGATAAATATGAAGCATTGTACAACGTTTCTGTAGCTGATGAGCTCTCAAAGTATTTAAGTGAAAAAGATGTTAGTTTTAGGTTCCTAAATGATGCCAGCTGCTTTGGTGTAGGCGGAGCGCTTAAACAAGGAGTAAAAGCAGGTACAAACAAAGTGATTGCAATTACTTTGGGAACTGGTTTTGGAGCGGCATTTTTAGATAATAAATTGCCTGTAACACAGGGAAGTAATGTACCTCATAATGGCTGTTTATGGGATAAACCATATAGGGATAATATTGCAGATAATTATTTTTCGACAAGATGGTTTTTAAATCAGTACGAAAAGAGTACAGGTCAAAAACTTACCGATGGCGTAAAAGAGATTGCGAGTATCGAAAATTATGCAACAGCAAAAATATTTGATGATTTTGCAGATAATTTAAGCGAATTTTTAACTCCGTATATTGTTGATTTTGATGCTGATTTGCTAGTAATAGGCGGAAATATTGCAAAATCTAATCGTTTGTTTTTAAATAAATTAGGAGAAAATTTTAAAAAGCAAAACATTAGTTTACCAATAAGTATTATAGAAAATACAGAAGAAACCAGTATTTTGGGGTCAAGCTATCTTTTTAACGAAGCTTTTTGGGAAAAAATAAAAGCAGAATTGCCTTATTTCTAGATTATTGATAATTTATTATTTAAAATATAAAAACAAATGAGTATACAAATATCCGACACAGATAACAAAGCCGTGGTTTTTGAAAAGGTTAGGAATGAAATAGAAAAATACAATTTTACTATTATAAATGAAGACCAAACCAGACCTTGGGGTGGTTTTTTTGTAATTGATGAAGATCAGGCAAATGAGTTTATAAAAACCTTTTTTTCGCATTTGAAACTGGACGAAGTACAGATCACAAATAAGTTAAGTCCAAAAATATTAGTGGTAGCCCCAGAACGTAGGCTTTCCTGGCAGTATCATTTTAGAAGATCTGAAATTTGGAAAGTTGTTAAAGGTCCGGTAGGAGTAAAAATTAGTGATACAGATGTTGAAGGAGAATTAAAAACCCTTCATGATCAGGATTTCATAAAAATGGAAATAGGAGAGCGTCATCGCTTAATTGGTTTAGATTCATGGGGTGTAATTGCTGAAATATGGCAGCATACAGATCAGAATAACCCTTCTGACGAAGATGATATTGTTCGTCTTCAGGATGATTTTGGTCGTTAAAATTGAAGTATATTGTTGTTGAAAATCATTTTATAAAGGTTTAAATCTAAAAAAGGCAACAAGAAGCGCACTTTTACTTTTATAAATCTGATTCAATGAATGTTAAATGTAGAAAACACACTAAAATTTCAAAAGATGAGTGTACTAATTTTAGGCTACAATAATAACTTTACTATATTTGACGAAAATTTGTGAGTGTAAATTAAATTGATTTTCAAATGAAAAAAAAACCTGTTTCGATTAGAAATATTGCTGATGAATTAAAGATATCTGTAACTACAGTATCTTTTGTATTAAATGGCAAAGCAAAAGAAAAACACATTTCTAAAGAGCTTACAAAAAAGGTTTTAGATTATGCAAAATTAATAAATTACAGGCCTAACCAAATTGCACAAAGTCTTCGAACCGGGAAATCAAAAATCCTGGTTTTTATGATGGAAGATATTTCAAATAATTTCTTTTCAAAACTGGCTCGTATCTTTGAAGATATTGCGTACGATAAAGGGTATAAAGTTATTTTTTGCAGTAATGAAAATGACGATGAGAAATCGAATGAACTTATCACCTTGTTTAACTTTCGACAGGTAGACGGTTTTATAATTGTACCTTCTCCTGGGATAAAAGATACTATTGAAAATTTAATAAAAGACAATATTCCAGTAATTTTACTAGATAGATTTTTTGAAGGATTAGATTGTAATAGTGTCGTTATTGATAATGAACAGGCTTCTTTTGATGCAACGCTGCATTTGATCCAAAATAAATTTAAAAACATTGGTTTTATAACTACAGCATCTGATCAAACACAGATGATGGGTCGTCTTTCCGGCTACGATAAGGCAGTTTCTCAAAATAATTTAAAAGCTATTACGCTTCAAATTCCTTATAGTGAAATCAATAAAGGAAAAAGCAAAGAATATATTAAGGAGTTCCTGGATCAGAATCCTGATTTAGACGCCGTCTTTTTTGCCACTAATTATCTTGCTCAGAGCGGACTAGAAGTTTTTAAAGTAAAAAATCCAAAATTAATTAACGAGATCGGTATTATTGCATTTGACGACAATGATATGTTCAAAATCTACGACCCGGCTATTACTTCTGTTCATCAGCCGTTAAATGAAATTAGTACTGCGTTAATGGACGTAATGTTACCTCTTTTAAAGAAAAAAGATGTTGCAGAAACTACGCATCAAATTATGCTAAAAACAGAATTAATAGTAAGGGAATCTTCACTTTCTAAATAATATTATTCTTATAATTTACAAGTAAATACTAAAACGTTTTATCATTTTATAACTAATCTGAATGTCAATACTTTTAATTGATATTCAGATTAGTTTTTTTTTAGACGATTCTTAAATTTATTACACCTATTTTTCTGACAATTTGTTTATTTGTCAATTTTTGATTTCTTTTTATTTAACATCGTTTTATAACGTTTTCGTGAAAATGTATTGAATTATCTTCAAAAAACTACCTCATTTAAATTCATTTCTTATAAAATTAACATTAAAATTATACATAGTAAAAAAAATTTTTTTATACTAAAACGTTTTAGTATGTTTGTTAGGAATTAAATAATATAGCACTGTTTAATTTTTATCAATTAAGATTATCCGGAACATTTTAAGTGATAAAAACTTATTTAATTCATTAACCATAAAAGTTTGAGAAATCTGATTTCAATGACTTTTAAATTTCCTTTTTTTATTTTATTAAGTAGTAACTAACCAAATTTTTTATGATGAAACAATCAAATTTCAGAAAGAAAAAAATGCTCTATACGCATTTCTTTTTCATAATTATTCTCATTTGTTCGGGGCATAATATATACGCCCAGAATCAAAAAATCCAGGTTACTGGAGTGATCATCGGTGTTTCCGATAACTTATCTCTTCCGGGAGCTACTGTAGTCGATGTGAGTAATCCTAAAAGTGCAGTTAGTGCCGATTTTGACGGTCATTATACTATTGCAGTAACAAACCCAAATGCAACTTTAAGATTCTCTATGGTTGGTTATAAGTCAGTCGAGGTTAAAGTAAACAATAGAAGTACTATTAATGTCTCTTTAGACCTGGATGTATCGGCTTTGGACGAAGTTGTCGTTGTGGGTTACGGTACACAAAAGAGAAAAAAAGTTGTTGCCGCTATAGATCAGGTAAGTGATGAGGCTTTTAAAGGAAGACCAAGCGTAAATACAACGCTCGCGCTACAGGGTAAAGCGCCAAGTTTAACGATTCAGCAGACCAACTCTGAGCCGGGCGCCGGTATCAACCTTAATATTAGAGGTATAAGCACTTTAGGAAATAACAGTCCGCTGATTGTTATTGACGGTATCGTTGGTGGTGATATTAATGCCTTGAATCCAGCTGATATAGAAAGTGTTTCTGTTTTAAAAGATGCTGGTAGTGCTGCTATTTATGGATCGAGAGCTAGTAATGGTGTTGTGCTTATTACTACCAAAAAAGGAAGTAAAAGCAAACCAATGTCTATAAATTATAGCAGCCTTACCGGATTTAACAATCCAAATTACTTTACACAACCTGTCCATGGGTATGAAAATGCAATGTTAAGAAATGAGGCTGCATTTAATTCGGGCGAATCTACTGCAGTTTTTACAGCAGAAAAAATTGCTGAACTGAAAGCTAAGGGTGATACAGAATGGTTTGCAGATGAAATTGTAAGACCTGCGCTTCAATTAAATCAAAGTCTTTCGGTTTCAGGAGGTGGTGATAATTCTACTTATTTGGTTTCGTTAGGTTATTTAGATCAGCAAAGTAATTTTGTTGGGCCTACTAAAGGTATGGAGCGTTACAATTTTAGAATTAACCTTACTAATGAATATGGTAAATTTAAATTAACTTCTTCTTTAGCTTATTCTAAACAAAAAATCACAGATCATTCATCTAGTACCGGAACTTTGATGGTTGATGCGTTCAGGGTTCCTTTATACTATACTCAAAAAGATAAAGATGGTAATTATTTGACCAATGATGTGCTGCAGCAATTTAACTCTTTGGGTATATTAGAGCAGGGTGGTTTTAGAAAATATGACAATGATGATATTTTTGGAGCTTTTAATGCCGAATATAAATTAACCGATTTCTTAAAAGTAAAAGGTGTTTTTGGTGGACGTGTTTGGAATGGAAGCATGTACAGCAGAGTAATGCAGGTTGATTTCCTTCCTCAGGGAGTTTATGGTGCTGACAGGGATACCAATGATGAAAGCAGAAAAAGTCTTGATTTGAACACGCAATTCATGGTAGAATTTACAAAGAGTTTTGGCGGAGTTCATAACGTAAGTGGTTTGATAGGGTACTCCAATGAAAATCATTCTGACAGAGGAATCGGAATTTACAAAAAATTCACAGATCCTGACTTAGGTACTCCAACTAGTGAAACTGTTATTGGAGAGAACTCTTATAATTCTAACGGCAGTTCATCTAAAAACAGTCTTAATTCTCTTTTCGGGCGTGCTTCTTACGATTATAATGATAAGTATTTTGCAGAATTTAGTTTTAGATATGACGGCTCATCAAAATTTAAAGAAGATAAAAGATGGGGTTTCTTTCCTTCTGCAACTGTGGGTTACGCATTGACAAAAGAGAATTTTATGGAAAACTATAGAGATAAGGTAGGAAACATTAAATTAAGATCTTCCTATGGAATTCTCGGTAATCAAAATGTTGGAAATTATCAATATCAAACTACATATTTTACTTTTCAAAATGCGTACGGATTTAACAATCAGGGTGTAAGCGGAACAGGATATAACTTCGCGAATGCTGATCTTCAATGGGAGAGAGCTGCGACTTTTAACGCAGGTCTTGATGCAGATTTCTTTAAAGGTGCTTTGAGTTTTTCATTTGATTACTTTGATAAAGTAACATCAGATATTCTTATTCCGCCGCAGGTACCAGGAGTTTATGGTACAGGTCTTCCTGATTTTAACTCAGGTAAAGTTGGAAATAGAGGATGGGAAATTAGTGCTACGTACAGACATAAAGGAAAAGTTTTTAACCAAAGCTTAATGGTAAACATTGGAGATTCAAAAAATAAAGTACTTGAATACAGCGGTGGATCTGAAAGATTAACAGGCGTTGAAGAACTACAAGTTTTGCTTCGTGAAGGATTACCTTTTAATTCCTATGTTGGTTTAAAAAGAGACGGATATTTTCAAAATTGGGAGCAGATACAAGGTGCAGCAGTTCCTGCAGGTTTGAATGTTCAGCCGGGTGATAACCGTTATGTTGATGTTAACAAAGACGGTAAGATTGACGATAATGACAAATTTGTATTTGGAAATCCTTTTCCAAGATATACTTTCGGAGCAACTTACAATTTAGAATATAAAAATTTCGATTTAAGTATTTTTATTCAAGGAGTAGGAAAAAGAACAATGATGATTAGGGGAGAACTTGTAGAGCCGTTCCATTACAATTATGGTATGACGATGTATACACATCAACTAGATTATTGGACACCTCAAAATCCGGATGCAAGATATCCTCGTTTGGCTAATAATGGTACACAATCTAATACAAATAACTTTAGAAACGGATCTGACATGTATTTGTATGATGGTGCATATGCAAGACTTAAAAATGTTCAGTTAGGTTACTCATTGCCAAGTGATGTAGTTAAAAACCTTGGGATAGGTTCGTTCCATATGTATGTTTCAGGACAAAATCTTTTGACATTATCTAAAGTGAAATTTGTTGATCCAGAGCTTTCTGAATTCAATAATAGTATGTCTCCTTCTGGAGCTAATAGTGGAAGAGCATATCCGACACTAGTTTATTATGGATTGGGTATTGATATTGGCTTTTAAAAAAAAATAAGATGAAAAATATACTTAAAAAAATAAAATTCTTGCCAGTAGTCTTCTTACTCTTTGCAAGTTGTGAAGACCTCGACCTGGCACCTGAAAATCAATTTACGGACTCTAACTATTGGACAAGTGTAGACAAGGCGCAGACTTTTTTAAACACCGCTTATTCGCAAATGCAAAATAGTCAGAACTTCTTTTATAATGAAGCATTATCTGATAATGCATACAATGGAAGAGGAGATAATGCAGGAGCAGCCTCTATTGGAGCGGGAATTTACGATCCATCCTCAGCAAGAGTAAAAAAAGAGTGGAACGATCGATATTCTGGAATCAAAACCTGTAATCTGATCCTGGAAAATATTGGACGTGTGCCAAATGCTAATCCGGCAATAATCGCCAGAATGACTGCCGAAGCACGTTTTTTAAGAGCGTTTCAGCATTTTCAGTTAACTACATGGTATGGAGACATTCCGCTTCTTAAAAAAGATCCTTCTCTTGAAGAAGCATCTACAGTAAGCAGAACTCCACATGCAGAAGTGATTCAGTTTGTACTGGACGAATTAAATGCTATAATTCCACAATTGCCAAAAAATACTCAATTAGCTGCTGCTGAAAGAGGTAAAATTACTGTTGGAGCTGCAGCTGCCTTAAAAGCAAGAGTTCTTTTGTATGAAAGCAGATGGGAAGAAGTGGCTCAGGTAACAGAGCAGTTTATTGCAGGTACTTATGGACAATACAGCTTATTTGGTTCATATGAGGGATTGTTTCAAACGCAAAATGAATACAGCAGCGAAGATATCCTGAGCTTGCAATATGTACCAATTGATAGAATGTGGGGAGAATTTTTTGATATGGCACCAATATCTGCGGGAGCAAGATTAAACGCGTTGGCTCCAACTCAGGAATTAGTGGACAGTTATATCATGACAAATGGAAAAAGAATTAATGAAGCAGGTTCTGGCTATGACGAAAACAATCCATATGTAAACAGAGATCCAAGACTTACAGGAACAGTAGTGTATGATCAATACAACTGGAAAGAGGCAGATGGAACTTCTCATATTATTTATATCAAACCAGGCACATCACCAGGAAATGCTACAGATGAATTTGTTCAGGGATCATCTGCAACACCTACTGGTTATTATACACGCAAGTATTATGATGTACAGCATATTACATCTTTAAATTCTGGTTTAAACCTAATGCTTTTCCGTTATGCTGATATTTTACTAATGCATGCAGAAGCTAAAAATGAATTGAATCAAATGAATAGCTCAGTTTGGGATCAAACGATTAAAGCTTTAAGAACCCGCGCAGGATTTACAGATGGTGCAGCATTAGCCTATAACGGTTCATTAGGGCAAACTGGACTTCGCGAAGTGATAAGAAACGAACGTCGTACAGAGTTTGGAATGGAAGGTCTGAGAATATTTGATATTAGAAGATGGAAAACAGCAGAAGTAGTATTAAACGGTTATGCACACGGTGCTAAATTTGGAGTGTCTTCTGTTGATAACGGGTATTTAAGAGTCAACTTAAGAACTTTTGATCCTGATAAACATTATTTATGGCCAATACCAAGAGACGAACGCTTGATTAATCCAAATTTAACCCAAAATCCAAACTGGTAAAATAAAATCAACCTAAAAAAATAATAATATGAAAAATATATATTCAAAACTATTAATAGTTATTTGCGCAGTATTTCTTGTAAGCTGTGACAACGACGAAACAATGAGCCACACAAATGTAAGTGCGGTTAATGCTCTTTATTCACCAGCTGACAATAAATTTTTTGATCTTGGCGCACAAAGTTCTGCTATTTTTGAGTGGGAAGCTGCAAAGGCAGAAGATAACGGAGCAGTACTTTACGATGTAGTTTTTGATCGTGAAAGCGGCGATTTCTCTAAACCGGTTTACACAATTCCATCAGATGGAAAAGGATTTCAAAACAAATTGAACATTTCTTTTACTGAGCTGAACAAAATTGCTGAAATGGCTGGAATTCAATCTGAAAGTATTGGAAAATTAAAATGGACAGTGTATTCTACTAAAGGATTAAATGTTCAAAAATCTACAGTATCAGGTATTATCGAAGTTCAAAGACCAGGCGGTTTCCCAACTCCGGACCAGTTGTTTATTACAGGTACTGCTTCTGAAAACGGAGAAACTGTTGCAGATGCGCAGGCTTTCAAAAAAACTGGCGCTACTTCATTTGAAATTTACACAAAACTAAAAGCAGGTAGCTACAAATTTATAACTAGAAAAAATGGAACACCTGAAGTATTTTATATCAGCGAAGATAAGTTAAAACAAGATGGAGCTACAACGTATGCCGGAGATAGTAAAGTCTATAAAATAAAAGTTGATTTCAGCGATGGTTCTACGACTATGACTGAAATTAAAAAGATTGAATTGTGGTTCCCGCCACTTAGTTCTTATTTATTTGAATATACGTATTCTGGTGGAGGTATTTGGAAAGCGGCTAACAAGCACATTGATTTCAAAGTAGAATCATGGGGTAAAGATGAGCGTTACAAATTTAAATTTACAGTTGTAAACGGTGAAACAACATCTGAAGAATGGTATGGCAGCATAAATGGAGACAACAACAGACCAGATGCAAGCACAGCAGCTTCTTATTGGTATATGGTTCCTGTAACAAACGATTTCTGGAACAACTGTTTCAAATTTGCTACTGCAATAGATAACAGCAATGTAAATGCAGAAATTAATTTTAGCGCAGCTGCAACGGCATATACACACAGTTTTACAATTTTATAAATAACTCCGACGTCTCTCAGGGATTGTCTTTGAGAGACGTTTTTAAATAATAATAGTATGAAAAGATTTTTTTCAAAAAGTTATAGTATCCTGTTTTTAGCGATTGCCGGATTGGGGTTGTTAACTGCATCTTGTGATGATGATCCAATTCCGTTACGTGATCCTAATGGGGTTGTTGCTCCTGAATTTGAATATACCTGGGCAAAAACAGCAGATTCCTTACAGCTTGCTACTACAAATACTTATTTAGGCTCTAACGGAACTTATATACAGAATAATACAGGAAACAGCACTTTCAATTATTGGCCTAATGCTCACGTACTGGATGTTCTTGTTGATGGATATTTAAGAACTGGTAATGAAAGCTATATTCCTAAAATGAAAGCTTTGCTACAAGGAATTAAAGTAAAAAACGGAAACACGTATAATAACGTTTTTAACGACGATATGCTTTGGCTTGCTAACTCAAGTCTTCGTGCCTATGATGCAACAAAAGATGCAGAATATAAAGAAGTTGCTGATTTTTTATGGGAAAGAATAAAATTAAGCTGGAGCGATGTTTTTGGCGGTGGTATCACCTGGAAACAAGATACTCCAATGCAAAAAAATGCAGTTTCTAATGGTCCTGCAGTAATTCTTGCCATGAGATTGTATGAAATTGATAAGGATCCTCAAGATTTAGAATGGGCTAAGAAAATTTATACATGGCAAAAAAATAATCTTGTAGATCCTGTAACAGGACTTGTTTGGGATAACATTTCAGAAACTAATGGTGTAATTACCACTAATAAAGACTGGGTATTTACCTATAATATGGGAACCTGGATTGGTGCTGGATTAAGATTGTATAAAGCAACAAATGATCAGACTTATCTTGATGATGCAGTTAAATCAGGAAGATCCGTTTTAACAAGCCCTAAATTAGTTTCAGAAGGTATTTTAAAAGATGAAGGCCAGGGAGATGGTGGTTTGTTTAAAGGCATCCTGGTAAGATATTTTACTGAGTTGACACAACATCCAACTATCAATGCGACTGATAAAGATAAATTTGCTGATTTTATGAAGTTTAACGCTGAAACGTTCTATAAAAAAGGAATTTTAAGACCAGCTATGCTTTCAGGAAATAATTGGAAAGTGGCTCCTGCCGCTGGTGCAAATGTAGATCTTACCACTCAATTAAGCGGCGTAATGCTTATCGAAGCTGCAGCTAAGCTTGATAAAGATGGATATTTTGATTAAGTAAGTTTGTTTGTTTAGTAATTTTTGTAACACCTGAAGGACGTAAAAATCCTTCAGGTTTTATATTATTTTTTCTGATAGCCCTAATATAACAACAGATTTTTAGGATACTTCTAAGAATTCAAAAAACAAAATTTCATAATGAAGAATAAATTAACCGTTATACTTTTTCTTTTTGTCGGATTTACATGTTTTGCACAATGGAAACCACAGGGAGATAAAATAAAAACCAAATGGGCAGAACAGGTAGACCCAAATCATACGTTACCTGAATATCCAAGACCTATAATGGAGAGGAATCAATGGAAAAATCTTAATGGTCTGTGGAATTATGCAATACAGCCAGTAGGCCAAACAGCACCAAAAGGATACGATGGAAAAATACTCGTTCCGTTTGCTGTTGAATCAAGCCTTTCCGGGGTAATGAAAACTGTCGGATCAGAAAAAGAACTCTGGTATGAAACCAATTTCACAATTGATAGTAATTGGAAAAATCATGATATTTTATTGCATTTTGGTGCAGTAGACTGGAAAACAGAAGTGTGGATCAATAATGTCAAAATTGGTACGCATACGGGTGGTTTTACTCCTTTTAGTTTTAATATAACACCATTTTTAAATGGTAAATCGCAAAAACTGGTTGTAAAAGTATGGGATCCAACAAGTGACGGAACACAGCCGCGAGGCAAACAAGTTAAAAATCCGGAATCGATTTGGTACACACCCGTTACAGGTATCTGGCAAACAGTTTGGTTAGAGCCCGTAAATAAAAAACACATCACCAATTTAAGAACAACACCGGATATTGATCGTAATACCATTAGTATTAATGCAGAATTAGAAGGAAATACAGACGGAGATATCGTTGAGGTTACCGTATTGGATGGAACAAATGTAGTTGCTTCTGAAAAAGCGGTTGCGGGCCAAACTTTGGATATTGTCCTGAACAATCCAAAATTATGGTCGCCGGATAGTCCATTTTTATATGATGTTAAAGTGAAATTTAGCAGCAAAGGAAAAATAGTGGACGAAGTGAAAAGCTATTTTGCTATGCGTAAGATATCTTCTAAACGTGATGCCAATGGAATTGTAAGAATGCAGCTCAACAACAAAGACTGTTTTCAGTTTGGACCTCTCGACCAGGGATGGTGGCCTGATGGCTTATACACTGCACCAACTGATGAAGCTTTAAAATACGACATAGTTCGAACGAAAGAACTAGGTTTTAATATGATTCGTAAACACGTAAAAGTAGAGCCAGCAAGATGGTATACACACTGTGATAAACTTGGAATTATGGTTTGGCAGGATATGCCAAGCGGTGATGAAGGCCCAATTTGGCAAATGCATAAATATTTTGAAGGTACTGAACTAAAAAGAACAGCCCAATCTGAAGAGACATACAAAAAAGAATGGCGCGAGATTATGGATAATTTATATTCTTATCCAAGTATTGTCGTTTGGGTTCCGTTTAATGAAGCCTGGGGACAATTCAAAACGGTTGAAATTACAGAATGGACAAAAAATCACGATCCGAGCAGATTAGTCAATTCTTCAAGTGGAGGAAATCACTTTCAAACCGGAGATATTTTAGACATTCATCATTATCCGGGACCGGAATTAAAATTATACGATGCCCGCAGAATTACTGTTTTAGGAGAATATGGCGGAATAGGTCTTCCGGTAACAGGTCATCTTTGGCAAACAGATAAAAATTGGGGATATACACAGTTTAAAAATACCGACGAAACTACAGCGAAATATAAAGAATATGCTGATCAGTTAATTAAATTGGCTAAAGTAGGATTTTCGGCAGCTGTATATACGCAGACAACTGATGTTGAAGGAGAAGTAAACGGTTTTATGACATACGATCGTAAAGTAGATAAAATGAATTTTTCTGAAGTAAATAAAATAAACCAAGAAGTAATTAATTCTATTAAATAATTAAGTTTTATAATAGTACACCATTGTTGAAAGATTTTGTGTTATTAACCTTTATTGCTCTCTATGTATTGAATATATAGGTAAACTAATCTTTTACAATTTTAAAATACACAAAATGGAAAGAAGAAAATTTATCCAAAACACCGTTTTATTTAGCAGCTTGGCGCTTATAGATCCTATGGAAATAGTTGCTGGTACAAAAGCGATTAAAGAGTTCCCGATTGTGAGGGTTGCTAAAGACAAAAGAAATTTTGAGAGCGATTTTATAGAAAAAACAATCGCTGAGTTTCAAAAAAATGTAAAAGACAAAGAATTAGGATGGTTATTCAACAACTGTTTTCCAAATACCCTTGATACTACCGTAACCTATTCACAAAAAAATGGGCGACCAGACACTTACGTTATAACGGGTGATATTGATGCCATGTGGTTAAGGGATAGTTCTGCTCAGGTTTGGCCTTATATGGCTTTCGCCGGAAAAGATTCAAAGTTAAAAAATCTTATTGCAGGTGTAATAAACAGGCAAACAGAATACATTTTGAAAGATCCGTATGCGAATGCATTTTATAACGATCCAAATAAAAAAGGGGAGTGGACAACAGATCACACCGATATGAAACCAGGTGTTCACGAAAGAAAATACGAAATCGATTCGCTTTGCTACCCAATCAGATTGGCATACAATTATTGGAAAAATACAGGAGATGTTGCTCCTTTTGATGAAAACTGGGTAAAAGCAATTAAAGCAACGCTTAAGGTTTTCAGAGATCAACAACAAAAGAGTGGTAAGAATCCTTATACCTTTCAAAGAACAACACAATTCGCTACAGATACACGACCATTAAAAGGTTATGGATATCCGGTTAAACCGGTTGGTCTTGTTTGTTCGGCTTTCAGGCCGAGTGATGACGCAACTGTTTTTTCTTTCCTGATTCCGTCGAACTTTTTTATTGTAGCCAGTATGAATCAGGCTGCAGAAATGTTGGAAACCATTAAAAAAGACAATGCAACTGCAAAAGAATTAAGAGATTTAGGAGCAGAGGTAGCAAAAGCTATTAAAGAACATGCCGTGGTTAAACACCCTAAATACGGAGATATTTTTGCATTTGAAGTGGATGGTTTTGGAGGTCATTTATTAATGGATGATTCTAATGTGCCGAGTTTGTTAAGTTTACCGTATTTAGATGCGATTGACGTTAATGATCCAACGTATCAAAATACCCGAAAATTTATTCTTTCAGAAGATAATCCGTTTTTCTTTAAAGGAAAAGCAGCCGAGGGAGTTGGCGGACCACACGTTGGTATGGATATGATTTGGCCTATGTCACTTGTCATGAGAGCGTATACCACTTCTGACCAAAATGAAATAAAAGAATGTATCAGAATGCTGAAAGGTTCACATGGCGATACCGGTTTTATGCATGAATCTTTTCACAAAGATGATCCTAAAAATTTCACCAGATCCTGGTTTGCATGGACAAATACCTTGTTTGGAGAATTGTTGTGGGATACCTATAAAAAGAATCCAAAATTACTTGAGTTATAGTTTTTAACCGATTTTAATTTTTTATAAAATGATAAAATTTAACAAGAATATAGTTCTTGCGGCCCTATCTATGTCCATTTTTGGCTTTAATGCGGCAGCTCAGAAATCTGGTGGAGGTCTCTCAAAAGGAAAGTATACGGCATTGGTAAATCCGTTTATTGGAACCGCACCTTTACTGGACACTAAAATAATTGGTTACACACCGCCGGCAAATATGCGTGTCTGGGCAGGTTTGGTTTTTCCGGGATCTTCTGTTCCAAACGCAATGGTACAGTTAAGTCCGATGACAAAATACAGATCCGGTGCGGGCTACGAATATGAAGATACAGAAATTTTAGGTTTTACACATACCAACAAAGGCCATTGGAATTTGTGTCATATTCCGCTTTTACCAGTTTCGGATGGCGCTTCTTTTCCGTACAAATCATCATTTAGCCACGATCAGGAAAAAGCAAGTCCGGCATATTATGAAGTATATTTAAAAGATTATGATGTTCAGGTAAAACTGACTTCAACGCTTCGTTGCGGTGTACACGAATATACTTTTAAAAACAATAAAGGCAGAAAAGTGCTTTTTGATCTTGGTAAAGCAAACAATCGTGTAGACGACTGGCAAATTAAGATGGAAGGCGCCAATGCAGTCAGTGGTTTTCAAAGAACGGGAGGCGAAAAAATATATTTTTATGCGACTTTGAGCAGTCCAATTGAAAAATTAGATACCAAGGATATCGCAAAAAGCGGCGGTTATACTTTAGTAAATATTAAAGACGGCGATACTAAACCCGTTACGGTTAAAATCGCACTGTCCTTTGTAAGCACAGAAAATGCAGCTGAAAATCTAAAAGCTGAGGTAGGAGACAAAACGCTGGCAAAAGTTTTTGATGAGGGAAGTACCAAGTGGGAAAACATGCTTTCTAAAATTCAGGTAAAAGGTGGAACAGAACAACAAAATGTTATGTTTTATAGCATGTTGTACAGATCATTTTTATGGCCTGCTTTACGAAGCGATGTAAACGGGCAATTTATTGATGAAGCCGGTAAAGTACGCAAAGAAAATTACCACTATTACACACTGCCTTCCTTGTGGGATGATTACAGAAATAAACTAGTTCTGCTAAGTATTTTTTCTCCGGATGTTACGGCTGATGTGATCAGTTCTATTATTAACGAAGGAGAAATAAAAGGTTTTATTCCGACATTCTTTCACGGAGATCACGCAGCCTCTTTTATTGCAGGATCTTATATGCGAGGAATCAGGAATTATGATGTTAAAAAAGCATATCAGTTATTATTGAACAACGCTTATAAAGAAGGCGGAACAAGACCTCATATTGCGGAATATATTGCTAAAGGTTATGTTCCGGAACAAGATATTAAAGATCCAAAAGTAGAAACAATAGCAAATGCCGCTGTTACTAAAACCTTAGAATATGCTTATGACGATCACGCACTTTCGTTATTAGCCAAAGAGTTAAATGATACAGAGCATTATAATGATTTGGTAAAACGGTCTAAAAATTATGCAAACGTTTTTGACAAATCAACCACTTTTATGAGAGGAAGATTGGCAGATGGTTCATGGATAACGCCTTTTAATCCTGAGTTTCCTTATTATGAATATATGTACAGAGAAGCAAATGCATGGCAGCTATCCTTTTTTGTTCCTCATGATATGCCGGGCTTAGTGCAGCTTTATGGCGGGGCAAAACCTTTTGAGGCAAAATTAGACGAGTTCTTTACAAAACCCTGGAATCCAAGTTATATCGCGTGGAATATCTCTGGTTTTATTGGACAATATTGCCACGGAAATCAGCCGGATCATGAAGCACCGTTTTCTTATTATTTTGTAAACAAGCCTGAAAAATCGCAAAAAAGAATAGACGAAATTTTAGATACAATGTACGGAATTGGGCCAGAAAAACTGGCTATGAGTGGTATGGATGATGCGGGTGAAATGTCCTCGTGGTATGTGTTTGGTGCATTAGGACTTTACCCGTTATCACCTGCCGATCCCGAGTATATTGTCACTGTTCCTATTTTTAAAGAAGTAGCCTGGACAACTCCGGCAGGAAAAAAAGTAACGATAAAAAATCCTAACGGAAAAAGAGATTTAGAAGCCATTAAAGTAAACAACACTAAAATTGATGGTTATTTCATTTCGCACGATTTGTTTAAAAATGGTGGCGAAATACAAGTCATAACGAAGTAATAGATATAGTAATAAAATAACGTCCCATTTTTCGTGGGACGTTATTTATATAAAAATGTTTTCATGAAAAATTTAAAATTAATTGCTTGTCTCTTATTGCTTTTGGGAATTTCTAATGCCTATTCTCAAAAAACAAATTTTGAAGTAGCATCGCCAAATGGTGAATTAAAAATAGCAATCACTTTAGGCGATAAAATCTATTATTCGATTTTAGCAGGAAATGAAGAATTAGCGGCAAAGAATCATTTGGGCTTGGTGCTTAAAAATGAAATTTTAGGACTAAATCCGAAAGTAACTGGAAGTAAAACCGGAAAAGTAAATGAAGTTATAAAACCGGCCATTCCGCTTAAATTTTCAACGGTAGCAAATATTTATAATTATTTGCTGCTGAATTTTAAAGGTGGATATTCAGTTGAATTCCGTGCTTTTGATGAAGGTGTGGCGTATCGATTTATAACAGCCAAAAAAGGAGAAATTGAAATACTAAACGAAGATTTCTCGGTTAATTTCCCAACGGATTATTTACTTCATTTGCAGCAGGCGGAAAGTTTTAAAACTTCTTATGAAGAAGAATATTCACATTTAAATGCCAGTGACTGGAAATCTTCTGATAAAATGTCAACACTTCCCGTTTTGGCAGATTCAAAAAAACAATACAAAATATTAATCAGTGAGTCGGATTTGTCTGATTATCCGGGAATGTTTTTAAAAGGAACTGGAAGCGGCGTTGTATCAACATTTCCAAAAGCACCTTTAGATTTTGGGCCAGACGGAGACAGAAGCCTTAAAATTTTAAAAGAAGCAGATTATATTGCAAAAACGACCGGAACGCGAAGTTTTCCGTGGCGTTATTTTGTCATTACTAAAAATGACAAACAGCTAATTGAAAACACGATGACTTTAAAATTGGCTCCAAAAAGTCAGGTTCAGGATCCATCCTGGATCAAACCGGGTCAGGCGAGTTGGGAATGGTGGAACGGTGCAACTCCATATGGCCCGGATGTGAATTTTGTGTCGGGTTATAACCTAAATACGTACAAATATTTTATTGATTTCGCTTCAAAATTCGGTATTGAATATATCATTATGGATGAAGGCTGGGCTAAAAGTACAGAAGATCCTTATTCGCCTAATCCAAATGTTGATGTTCAGGAATTGATTCGTTATGGGAAAGAGAAAAACGTTGGCATCGTATTATGGTTAACTTGGTTGACTGTAGAAAAAAACATGGAACTTTTTAAAACTTTTAAAGAATGGGGAGTAGCCGGAGTAAAAATTGACTTCATGGATCGCAGTGATCAGGTGATGGTTAATTATTACGAAAAGGTTGCAAAAGAAGCTGCAAAATATCAAATCTTGGTTGATTTTCATGGTGCTTTTAAACCGTCTGGTTTAGAATATAAATACCCAAACCTGATTTCGTATGAAGGGGTAAGAGGAATGGAGCAAATGGGAGGTTGTAAACCAGATAACAGTGTATATCTTCCTTTTATGCGCAACGCCGTTGGTCCGATGGATTATACGCCAGGAGCAATGATCAGCATGCAGCCTGAAGTTTACAGATCGGAGCGACCTAACTCTGCCAGTATTGGAACCCGTGCTTATCAGCTTGCTCTATTTGTAGTTTTTGAAAGCGGCTTGCAAATGCTTGCTGATAATCCAACAAATTATTACCGCGAAAAAGAATGTACCGAATTTATAACCTCAGTTCCAACAACCTGGGATGAAACGGTAGCGCTGGAAGCGCAAGCCGGGCAATACGCCATTGTAGCCAAAAGAAAAGGTTCAAAATGGTTTATTGGCGGAATAACCAACAACGCTGAAAAAGAGCGAACTTTTAAATTAAATCTAAGCTTCTTAAAAGCGGGAAAATCGTATAAAGTAACTTCATTTGAAGACGGTATCAATGCGGGTTATCAGGCAATGGATTACAGAAAAAAGGACTTTACTATAAAAAGTAATGAAAGTATAGAAGTTAAAATGGTGAAAAATGGCGGTTGGGCCGCTGTTTTAGAAGAAATTTAAAGGGAAATATTGCATTACAATTCAAAAGAAAAATTTAATAATGATACAACAGAAACACACTATATTTTTCCTTTTTCTATTAATGAATTTAGTGGGCTTTTCTCAAACGCCTGTAAATCTCAATTGCGAGCATCTTGTGAATCCGTTGGGAATTGACGTAGCACAGCCGAGATTTTCATGGCTATTAAAAAGCAATAAAGATGACGTAGTGCAAATTGCCTATCAAATACAAATAGCAGCAGATTCGATCGCTTTAGTTAAAGAAAAAGAATTGGTTTGGACTACTGGAAAAGTAGCTTCAGAAGCGATGTTAACTTCGTATAATGGAGCAGCTCTTCAGTCTTTTACTGCTTATTTCTGGAGAGTAAAAGTATGGAGCAATAAAAACAAGATGGAAGTTTCAAAAATAAATCGTTTTGAAACCGCCATGTTGCAAGCTAGTGACTGGAAAGGAAGCTGGATATCAGATTCTCATGATAAGAATTATAAGCCGGCGCCGTATTTTAGAAAGGAAATCACGACAGCAAAAACGATTAAAAACGCTCGTGTGTATGTCACGGCAGGTGGATTATATGAGTTTTATGTCAACGGAAAAAAAGTTGGAAACCGAATGCTGGATCCGATGTTTACAAGATACGATCGACGAAATTTGTATGCTTCTTTAGACATTACAACTTATTTGCAAAAAGGGAAAAATGCTTTTGGATTGTTATTAGGAAACGGCTGGTACAACCATCAATCGACTGCAGTTTGGAATTTTGATAAAACAAATTGGCGAAACCGTCCGCGTTGTCTGGTCAATATCAGAATTACCTATTCGGATAACACTACTGAAACGATAGTAACAGATGAAACATGGAAAACAGCAGATAGTCCTGTAATTTTCAATAGCATTTATACGGGCGAGCATTATGATGCCCGAAAAGAAATAAAGGACTGGAACAAGCCTAATTTTGATGATCAAAATTGGAACAAAGCGATATTGGTGAAAGCACCTTCCTCCAAATTAGTGTCACAACAATTACATCCTATTATGGTTGTGGCGAAGTTAAAACCCATTAAAATCAACGGAATAAACGATACTTTAAGTGTCTTTACATTCCCACGAAATATTGCAGGAACAGTTGAATTTTCCATAAAAAAGGCGCTTCCCGGAACCGTTTTCAGAATAAAACACGCAGAACGTTTGTATAAAAATGGCATGGTAGACCTTTCCAATATTGATTTACATTATCGACCTACGGACAATTCTGATCCTTTTCAAACGGATATTTTTATTGCAAATGGAAACGATAACGAGAGCTTTTCTCCAAAGTTTAATTACAAAGGATTTCAGTTTGTAGAAGTAACGTCAAGCAAGCCTTTTAAATTAGATGAGGATAATCTATTGGCATTAGAAATGCACAGTGACGTTCCGGCTGTAGGGAAAATTAAAACGTCTAACATCGTTTTTAATAAAATTTGGGAAGCGACAAACAGCAGTTACCTTGCCAATTTATTTGGTTATCCTACCGATTGCCCGCAACGCGAAAAAAACGGATGGACAGGAGACGCCCATACGAATGTCGAAACTGGATTGTATAATTTTGACGGAATTACCATTTATGAAAAATGGCTCGCAGATCATCAGGACGAGCAGCAAAGTGATGGTGGAATTTCAAATATTATTCCGAATCCGGGAGCATTTGGTTATGAATTTGCCACAGGTCCGGATTGGACCAGTTCCATTGCTATTATTCCCTGGAAGATATACGAGTTTTATGGAGATGACAGCCTTTTATCTAAAATGTATCCCAATATAAAGCAATATGTAGATTTGATTGATAAACGGTATCCAACCGGAATCACCGACTGGGGATTAGGAGATTGGGTTCCTGTCAAAAGCACAAGTTCTAAACCGCTTACTTCTACCATGTATTATTATATAGATGTAATGATTTTGGCCAAAACCGCAAAACTGTTAGGAAAAACAAGCGATGCAGACCACTATTTTAAACTGGCAGAAAAAATCAAAAACATATTCAACGAGCAGTTTTTGAATAAAGCAACTTATTTGTACTGCAGCGGCACTCAAACAGAATTATCCGGTCCGCTTTATTGGGGATTGGTTCCGGATGAATTCAGGCAAAAAGTAGCCGATAATTTATATAAAAAGGTGCAGGAAACTAATTTTCATCTTGACGTTGGTTTACTCGGAACTAAAGCGATACTGAATGCATTAAGCGAAAACGGTTATGCAGATGCCGCTTATAAAATGGCTTCACAAGAAGATTTTCCGTCCTGGGGTTATTGGATAAAAAATGGAGCTACTACCTTATTTGAAAATTGGCCACTGAATGTGGAGAAAAATGACGCTTCGATGAATCATATCATGTTCGGAGAGATAGGTGCATGGATGTATAAAGGAATCGGAGGTATTTTTCCTGACGAAAATGAACCGGGCTTTAAACACATTATTTTAAAACCAAATTTTGTAAAAGGACTTGATTATTTTGAATCAGAACACACATCTCCTTACGGTAAAATTGTCTCCAACTGGAAACGAGAAAAGAAAAATATAATTTACAAAGTAACGGTTCCGCCAAATGCTACTGCAACGCTGTATTTAGAAAAGAAAAGTACTGTTACTTATAATTTCAATGCTATAAACGGGACTAGCGAAGAAGGATTATATAAAGTTTTTCAACTTACATCAGGTACGTATTCTTTTAACATTGCTACAGAATAATTTCCCTGATTCTGATTCGCTAAATCGTTCTATTACTTAACTTTAAAAAAACGTATTATGAATAAAATATTATTATGGTCTGTAACCGCTGCCTTAGCCGGGTTTTTATTTGGATTTGACACGGTTGTAATTTCCGGTGCCGATAAAAAATTACAGGAAATATGGCATACCTCTGATATTTTTCATGGATCAGTCGTAATGGCAATGGCATTATGGGGAACGGTTGTAGGAGCTATTTTTGGCGGAATTCCAACGAATGCCTTAGGAAGGAAAAAAACGCTTATTTGGATTGGTGTTTTGTTTTTAGGATCTGCTATTGGTTCCGCTTTCGCGGAAGGTCCATTGACGTTTGCCTTTTTTCGTTTTCTCGGCGGACTCGGAATTGGTGCATCCACTATAGCTGCGCCAGCTTATGTCTCTGAAATTGCTCCGGCAAAAGACCGTGGAAGATTGGTTTCTCTGTATCAGTTTAATATTGTCTTAGGAATTTTGATAGCCTTTTTATCTAATTATTTGTTGAGAGATGCAGGTGAAAACGCCTGGAGATGGATGATTGGCATAATGGCTTTTCCGGCCTTTTTTTACACCATTATTGTCTTTACGATTCCCGAAAGTCCAAGATGGCTTTTGTCAAAAGCAAGAATAGCAGAAGCTAAAACGGTTTTAGAAAAAATAGATCCACAGGCAAAAATTGAAGATCTAATGCAGGAAATGCATTTAGGTACAGGTGAAACTGAAGATAAAAAAGGAGAAACCATATTTTTGAAGAAGTATAGATTTCCTTTAATGCTCGCTTTTTTAATTGCGTTATTCAATCAGTTTTCGGGAATCAATGCCTTTTTATATTACGCGCCACGAATTTTTGCTGAAGCCGGATTAGGTGAAAGTGCTGCCTTAATGAGCAGTGTAGGAATTGGAATAACCAATCTGGTATTTACGCTTTTTGGTGTATTTCTAATTGATGTCCTGGGAAGAAAAGTCCTGATGTATATAGGTTCAATTGGCTATATTATTTCATTAGGACTTGTATCAGCAGCTTTTTTTCTAAAGTGGGAAGGAATGCAGGTTCCTATTTTTTTATTCTTGTTTATAGCCTCGCATGCAATAGGGCAGGGCGCCGTGATCTGGGTTTTTATTTCAGAAATTTTCCCAAATCATTTAAGAGCCAGTGGTCAGGCTTTCGGCTCTTCGACACATTGGGTGCTGGCTGCTATTATTCCATCCATGATTCCGTTTCTGTTTTCTACAATTGGTGCCGGGGTTGTGTTTTTGGTTTTTGCTGTAATGATGGTGTTCCAATTACTTTTTGTAATTTTTATAATGCCGGAGACAAAAGGAAAATCTTTAGAAGAACTGCAGGAAACTGTATTTAAAAATAACAATATCAATGGCAATGACAATAACAATGGCAATGACAATGGCAATAGCAAATGAAAATTTCAATGTCAATTTCAATGTCAAATAATAAATAACATTAGCTTATTGTATCTTAAAGTAAAAGCTCCAAAATCAATTGATTTTGGAGCTTTTTTTTTAAAACAGCAGCAATTGCTAGGGCGAGCGTCCCGCTCGTGAACACAATCATGTCTCGTCCTGAAAAAAGTTTACATATTTAGACTTAATCCTAAAATAGATTTACAACTCATTTTTAGTCCTGTTATTGGTTTACAATGATAGGACTTTTTACATAATAATTCTTCCATAATTTTTCTGCTTTTATATTGTTTTGATGTACCTGATTTGGCGTAAGGTTACCTATGCTCATATGAGGCCTTTCGTTGTTATATAGCTTAATAACGGCGTCCAATAATTCCTTGGCCTCTTGTATATCATCGATCTTGTAATCATCCAAATATTCTTCCTTTATAATTCCATTAACGCGTTCTGCTATTGCATTTTCTAAAGGATCTCCATTTTCTGTCATACTGATGCCAATATTATTGGTTTCTAATAACTTTACATATTCATTACTGCAGTATTGGGAACCTCTATCTGAATGATGTATTAATTGTAATTTATTTTCTTCTGAAAGATTAGATATTGCCATTTGTAAAGCCTGAATTGTTTCTGAGGTTTGTAAATTATCGCCTAAATGATACCCAACAATCTTTCTGGAATAAGCATCAGTAACAAAACTTATGTATGCAAAACTATCTTTAATTCTCCAATAAGTTATATCGCTTACCCATAGTTGATTAGAGTGCGTTGGAATAAAATCTCTAATAAGATTGGGATACTTTTTAAACCTATGAAATGAATCAGTAGTAATAGTTGGTTTTTTCTTACGCCTAATTAATAGATAATTAGCAGATAAAACATCAAAAAGTCTATCTCTGCCCATTTTTATTTGATGCTCTAATAAGAAAGGCTGTAAAAGTTCATATAACTTTCTTCCTCCTATATGACGATGATTTTTTCTAATTTTTAATACCTCACAAACAATTAATTCATCTTCAAAAGCAAGTTGTTCCTGATACCAAAAATGTTGATAATATGCTTGTCGGGTTATACCAAGTAATTGGCAAAATTTGCCTAAACCAATTTTAGGATAATTGTGTTTCAACTCCTGAATTACTTGGTATTGGACTTTTTTACGATTTTAATTTTAAATTCCTGTTCAGCTATCTCTATCATTCTACGATAAGCTTCAGCTAAAAGTCGAGCTTCCTGAAGTTCTTTTTTTAGCTGAGATAAAGACTCTTGTCCTTCTTTATCAGATAATTTATTTGTTTGCTCTTTCATCCCAGGTAAAGATACAATACTAGGATTTGAATAATCAAAACCTATTTCTTTTAACCAATAAGTTAATCTTGTATGTCCAATGTTATATTTATTCTCTATTTCTCTTTTTGTCAATGTTCCTGTTAAAAAATCATTACAAACAAACTGTTTAAATTCTTCACTATATTTTGATTGCCATTTTGATGAAGATTCTTTTGAATATCTTTCCATAATTTTACACTTTTGTGTAAACCTATTCTAGGACAAGACATCATGTTTCCTTCTGAAATGATAAGAAAGTTTGAAGAACGAAAAAAAATATAGTATATTTTCCTACATAATAGTGAATAATTTCCTATTTTGGCGGTTAAAACAGATATATGAATTGGGAGGCCAAAATTATCACTCATAAAAAAGAAAAACGTATTGCCGTCTATTTTGAAAAAAATGCCGTATTAATAACTCGAATAAAAAAGCTGGAAGGCTCTCGTTGGAGTCAAACATTGGGAGTTTGGCATCTTCCGGACACAGTTGAAAACAGAGAGCGATTTCATTTGGTTCCGCTGTCTCATTCCCTACCGTCCGAAGAGGGTGTAGAACAGATACAAAAATTCATTAAATGGCTTTCTTCCAAAAGATACAGCCCAAGCACCATCAAAACCTATTCCGAAGCCTTGAAATCTTTTTTGGTATTCTATCGTGAAAAAGCCGTCGCCGAAATTACCAACGAAGATGTCGTTACCTATAACAACGATCATATTCTGAAAAACAATTTGTCGGAATCGTATCAGAACCAAATCGTGAATGCTATCAAATTATTCTTTACAACTATTCGAGAAACTAAGATTGAAATAGCTAAAATTCACAGACCAAAATGCGCCAAAGTTTTACCTAATGTTTTGAGTAAAGAGGAAGTCAAATTGATTTTGAATGCCCATTCAAACATCAAACACAAAACGATGCTTTCGTTGATTTACAGTTGTGGGTTACGCCGAAGCGAATTGATCCATCTAAAAATAACCGATATCGATTCCAATAGAAACATTGTTATCATCAGACAATCCAAAGGCAAAAAAGACAGGATCGCGCCTTTGTCGACAAAAATTTTAGAAATGTTGCGGCAATATTATTCCATTTACAAGCCTAAAATTTGGTTGTTTGAAGGGCAAAACGGAATGGAACAATATTCAGACCATAGTTTGCAGAGCGTACTTAAGCAAGCATTGGTAAAAGCAAAAATTTCAAAACCAGTGACTTTGCATTGGTTACGCCACAGCTATGCAACCCACTTGTTAGAAAGCGGAACAGATTTACGATATATACAGGAATTATTAGGCCACAACAGTAGCAAAACAACTGAAATTTACACGCACGTCAGCACCAAAAGCATCCAACAAATTAAAAGTCCCTTTGACGATTTGTAACTATTTATTAATATATTTGAAATAAATAAAGTATGACGTTTATCACTACAATCTACCCATAATTTGGTGTATAATAGTGATCCAGTCACTACTATATACAAGTTAGCGGTCATACAACACCACCACGAAAGCATGACAGAGATTAAAGTAATTTTCCGTTTTAACATTTCTGAGATTGTATTCAAATCTATTGAACAAACTATTATTTCTGATAAACACCTAAATATCATAACAGGCGACAGAATTAGAGAGGAATTTCTAAAGGGAGAAAGTGCCATTGCAAATGAAATTAATAATTTTATGAATGAAGGAAAATTAATTCCTATTGAATATTGGTATCCCTTTTGGACTGCTCAAATTATTGAAGGACAGGTTAATGTTTTCACTTCAATGATTGGTAATATAGACCAATTTAAAGAATTTGAAAAGTGTCTTAAATTAAAAAATTATAGTTTGACAGAGATTATATATTTGAAAGTAAATAGAATTGATGAATTGACGGAATTAGCAAAACTGAAATACGGGAAAATTTATAATCAATCCGACATACTAAAAAAACATATCATAGATTATCAGATAATGAGAGAAGAAATAATTGAATACAGCAAAAATAAATACGAAATTATCATTAAAGACTTTTTTGAAAGTGAAATTAAAGTATAAATGTACGACCGCTAACAGCCGTTTGGCAAGATTGGGGTTTTTAGGCTTAATGGAAAGTTGGTTTTGTATTTGGAAAATTTGTGTTTAACCGAAAAATCTCGCAATTTTATTCCCCAACCTCGCCAAGCGCCAGAACGTTAGTGGTAACTTTTGAAATCGTGATTAAGACGAATATCTGTGAAATAAAAAAGCCTCATATTTCTATGAAGCTCTTTATTATTGAGACTGACCAGATTTAAACCCTACCTTTTCAGGCTGACCAGATTTTAACCCTATCTCATTTATTTTAAATAATATATTATTATATAATAATTATTAGACAAAGTTAATATAAACATACATTACAACTATTATAAAAACAATACTTTTATCTTATACAGAACCCTCTCTTAATAACTATATTCTATTATCTTTTTTATTATCTTTTTATTCTTCATAATCATCTACTTTAACTACTTGTTTATTAACTAATCTATAAAGAGTAGATTCTTCTTCATTAAATTCAATTGCATATTGGTTATCCCCAAGTTGAAAATCTTCAATGCTCATTGCTGTAACTATAGTAACTTCAAATTTATTTAAACTAACGAAATGATACTCCACAGCAATGTTTAGTGTTATCTTATCAGTATAAGTTTGTCTCAAAACTATCCTAATATTTCTAGTTCTAGGTGGTGGATGATTAACAAATAATAAATCTCTATGTTTAAGAGAATAATACATCAAATGTTTAAATGATTTTATAACTAATGGTTCAACATATTCAAATTCTATACCAACTCTATCTCCATCATCATCACCAAGATGCAAACGATCCCAATAATGCTTATCATACCAAAATTCAATCTGAAAATTCTCTGCAAAAGTTGTGTGATGCCTCACTTTTTTAGAAGCACAATTTTCTAACCAAGCATCAACATCAATAATAACTTCAACATTATTTTCTGAAATTCTCTTCCTTTTCTCTTTACGATTCATTGATATCTTTTATATAAAACAAAAATACTAAATTTAAATTAATAAGTTAAAAGAAAGCTACCACTAACACACGCTACAAGCAATTTGGGTTTTAGGCTAAATTTAAAGTTGGTTTTGTATTTGGAAGATTTGGCAAATCCGAATAATGGGCTTAATTTAGTCCCAAACTGCTTGTAGCGCGGGAACGTTAGTGGTAACCTTCCCCTAAAAAACAACCAAATGAAATCAGATTTAGGAAATTTAATTAGTCAAATGTGTGATAGAACTATTGAAGGGTCAAATAATGAAACTGTAGCCTATAACGCATATCGAAAAATTGATGAAATTAAAGATGAAAATCTATTACCGATACTTTTTGATATTGTAGATAATGAATTAGACGAAAATAAAAGAGATAAAGCATATTATATAATCAGCAAAATTGCATTAATAAAAAGTGATAGTAAATCTCTGAATTTCCTTTTACAAAGACTTAATAAGGAAAAAAATAAGGTCATAATTGAAAATTTACTAAACATAATTTCATCTTTTGAGAAACCGAATGAAACAGATTTGGGAAATATTTTCAGCTTCCTATATAATAAATCTAAAACACTTCGGTATCGTGCTATTCAAGCATTAAAAAACTGTAATAGCAATGAATGTGAAGATAAATTAGTTTATATTTTAGAAAATTCCACTAATCACTACGATTTGCTATATACGCTTCAAACACTTTTTTCATCAGGTTCTCAAAGAAGTTTATCAAAAATTAAGGAATTCATTAATCATTCAAAACAAGAAATCTCAGCTAGTGCTTTGGGAGCTACCTACAATATAGCAGGAGAAAAAGAATTACCTTTATACATAGAACAACTAAAAAAAGGAAAAAATAAATTCACAGCACTTGAAGGAGTAGTTAATTTTGGAAATAATGAAGTAATCCCTAATGTTGTCAAAAGAATTAAAGAATTGATTTCAAAAAAAAGAAATATTGAAGTTGTAGGTTTATATGGTTATACCGAACTTATAATAGCAATGAATTTTCTAATCAAATTTCCCGAAGACAAAGCTATTAGTGAAGTCTATTATCTCTTGGAAGCTAAAAAAGATTTTTTGTGGGAAAGTGAAAAAGAATGGTTAAAAAATAATACGATTAATAAAGGCAACCACTAACACACGCTACAAGCAATTTGGGTATTAGGCTTAATGGAAAAATTGGTTTGTATTAGGAAGATTTGGCAAATCCGAAGATAAGGCTTAATTTAATCCCAAACTGCTTGTAGCGCGAGAACGTTATGGGAAAGCGTCGAACTTCAAGGAGAATTTATGTATTGAAATAAATTATGAAACAGAAATCAAAAATTTTTGGATTATTAATAGTTGCATCCATTGCCATATTTGTTTTATATGGTCAATTTAGAAATTTAAGATTTGAAAAAGATTTAAAGGAACATGGTAAAATAACAATCGGCAAAATTGATAGCATACAAGAATTTCCAAAAAGAAATTACATCCATGTTTCATACTATATAAACGGTAAAAAATATAATTCTTTCGAGAGTGGTCTTCATAAAAATATTTCGAAAGAGAATATTGGAGAGTTTTTTAAATTGAAATATTTAAAAAACTCTCCTGAAATTGTTAGAGGAATTTATTCTCAAAGAATTATCGACACGGCGACAATATTAAAATCAGGTTTCTCTATAACAGAAATTAAATAGAAAACTTAAAATCATAATTTATGGAATTTACAGTCATAAAGCCTTCCCATAACAGCTACTACAACGGATTTGGGCAATTGGCTTAATGGGAAGTTGGTTTTGTATTTGGGATGATTTGGCAAATACGAAAATAGGGTTTAATTTAGTCCCAAACCCGCTGTAGTACCGGAACGTTGTGCGTGATTGCTCCCAAATTGGAAATCAAAAAGCCGAAAACTAATTGGAAGCGGAAAATTGCACGGCGGAAAATTGGAATCTAAAAAGCAGAAACTTGAAAATGGGATTTCGATAAACCGAAACTTGAAAATTTAAAATCTGAAAAGCAGAAACTTGAAAGCTGGATTTTGACAAACTAAAATCGGAAAATCGGAACCTGGAAAATCGAAATCTAAAAGCAGAAAATAATATTGAAACTGCATAACCGAACTGTTGGCGATTTTCAGAACTTGCTCACTTTGCGTGTCGCAACCTCGCACAACACACGTCTCTAGCTATTTGCAAGTTTAGTGGAATTATCGTTTTTAATTCCTATTTTCGTTTAGCCGAAAAGACTCGTTTCCATAAGTTGCAAACAGCTAGAGGCGCAAAAACGTTAGTGGTAACCTTCCCCTAAAAAACAACCAAATGAAATCAGATTTAGGAAATTTAATTAGTCAAATGTGTGATAGAACTATTGAAGGGTCAAATAATGAAACTGTAGCCTATAACGCATATCGAAAAATTGATGAAATTAAAGATGAAAATCTATTACCGATACTTTTTGATATTGCAGATAATGAATTAGACGAAAATAAAAGAGATAAAGCATATTATATAATCAGCAAAATTGCATTAATAAAAAGTGATAGTAAATCTCTGAATTTCCTTTTACAAAGACTTAATAAGGAAAAAAATAAGGTCATAATTGAAAATTTACTAAACATAATTTCATCTTTTGAGAAACCGAATGAAACAGATTTGGGAAATATTTTCAGCTTCCTATATAATAAATCTAAAACACTTCGGTATCGTGCTATTCAAGCATTAAAAAACTGTAATAGCAATGAATGTGAAGATAAATTAGTTTATATTTTAGAAAATTCCACTAATCACTACGATTTGCTATATACGCTTCAAACACTTTTTTCATCAGGTTCTCAAAGAAGTTTATCAAAAATTAAGGAATTCATTAATCATTCAAAACAAGAAATCTCAGCTAGTGCTTTGGGAGCTACGTACAATATAGCAGGAGAAAAAGAATTACCTTTATACATAGAACAACTAAAAAAAGGAAAAAATAAATTCACAGCACTTGAAGGAGTAGTTAATTTTGGAAATAATGAAGTAATCCCTAATGTTGTCAAAAGAATTAAAGAATTGATTTCAAAAAAAAGAAATATTGAAGTTGTAGGTTTATATGGTTATACCGAACTTATAATAGCAATGAATTTTCTAATCAAATTTCCCGAAGACAAAGCTGTTAGTGAAGTCTATTATCTCTTGGAAGCTAAAAAAGATTTTTTGTGGGAAAGTGAAAAAGAATGGTTAAAAAATAATACGATTAATAAAGGCAACCACTAACACACGCTACAAGCAATTTGGGTATTAGGCTTAATGGAAAAATTGGTTTGTATTTGGAAGATTTGGCAAATCCGAAGATAAGGCTTAATTTAATCCCAAACTGCTTGTAGCGCGAGAACGTTAGCACCAATTATCAAACTCGTTATGAGACAACTTATCTTTATTCTAACAACTTGTATGCTTTTGTCCTGCCAACGCAAAGAGCAAATTAAAAAGTCTTTCGTGACGTTTGAATTCGAATCTTGGAACCTTGTCGAAAACTACATTGTAAAATATAGTGGAGGAGATACAATTTATTTAAAACATATTTTTCCCGGAAAAGAAAATTTATTAACTGTTCTTAGTGAAAGTGAGAAAGAAGATTTGCTTGAAAGTTTAAAAGAATCTGATTTTTATTATTCAAAGGATTATTGGAATAGTTCAGTGGACGATGGGCAAACTTATAAGTTTAAGATAGAACATCTAAATAGAAAAAAAGATTCAATTTTGATTCACGAGGGAAAAGGACCGAAAAAATTATATGAGTTAGCCGAAAAATTTAAAAAATTAATAGAAGGAAAGAAATTCGAGAACAAGTAACTGGTGCTAACAGCCACTACAACGGATTTGGGCATTTGACTTAATGGAAAGATGATTTTGTATTTGGGATGATTTTGCAAATCCGAAAATAAGGCTTAATTTAATCCCAAACCCGCTGTAGTGCCAGAACGTTAGGTAGCATAACAAAAACAAAAAACAAAAATATGAAAAGATTAATTTTTATTTTATCAGCTGTATCTTTATTATCAGGATGCAAAAATACTACTGAAAACGAAACGAGTTTAAAACAAATTAAAGTTGAAGATTTGAATAATAAAGAGTCATATACTAATAATGCAAACAACAAGTTTTTCATTAAATTAAATACGATTTACGGCGAAAATGGATTAGAAGATTATTCAAAAGGCTCTGAAGAAGTTTTTGGAGAGATAGTAAAACAATTAAACGGAAGTGATGGAAGTGAATACTATTTGCTAAAATTGGATAAAATTTTAGAATATACTGAACGAGAGAAAAAGATACCTTTGAAAACAAGTTATTTAATTATTGGCGGTCGAACAGTTGAACAACCATTAAGAAAAGGCGCAAATAAAACACTTGTAAATGTAGCAATTGTGAAAGATGAAACAGTTCTAACCGATGAGCTATTAGATTTCTCTAAAGCAATTTTTGCTGGTTATGGTGAAGCGACCGAAGTAACTAAATAAATCTTGTCTATAAAAACAAAACTTGGAAAACCATTGGAAACGGAAAAGGTTTGCGGATAAAGTTACGCTACCTAACAGCCAATACAACGGATTTGGGCAATTGGCTTTCCCGAAATATCGGGAGGAAAGTTGGTTTTGTATTGAATGATTTGGAAAATCCGAAGAATGGGCTTAATTTAGACCCAAACCCGCTGTAGTACAGAATATTGGCAGTAAATATCTCGAATGTCGAATAAGATAAAATATGAATTACATTAGCGAAATAGAAGATATTCTCATGAATAAAGAAAATTTTATGCAAATAGAATATCAGAAAACAGAAAATGGTGATCAAATAATATTCACTCCAAAAAATCATCAAACAGTAGTTCTAATACTTGTTCATATTTTGCCTTTTTTCTTATTGTACTTTTATGTTAAAGACGGATTAAAATCTGAACAAATACTTTATTTCTTCGGCATACTAATTTTTCAATATTTGATTGCCTATAAATATTTCGAAAAATTGAATAAAGTAATTATTGATTTTAAAATTAAAGAAGTTAAGATTGAAAACAATTCTATGCTTAAGAAAATTTATGATAAAAAGTCAATAAATTTCAAAGATATAAATTGCATTGAAGCTAAATATTCAAATAAGCAACAAGATAAATTCATATTGAAAACTACTAAAGAAGTTGAACATTATATGTTTGCAGGAAGTACAATAATGTTTAAAGGTAGAGAATACACAAAAAAAGTTGCTAATAATCTAACATGTTTAATCAAATTACACAAAATATAATAGCTACTGCCAACACACGCTATAAGCAATTTGGGTATTTGGCTTAATGGAAAAATTGGTTTGTATTTGGAAGATTTGGCAAATCCGAAGAATGGTCTTATTTTAGTCCCAAACCCAATGTAGTATCAGAACGTTAGCGTAAATCTTTAAACAACCATTGTCAATGAAACAAATTAGAATTTTTACGATAATATTTTTTGGAATGCAAATATTCTTTTCTTGTTCAAGCACAAAAGAACTCAGAGAAGAAAGAAAAGTATGGAATTATAAAAATTGGGATAAAGAATTTAAAGAAAGAGCATTTTGTTTATGTCAATTGAAAAGCTATGAAAATAAAGGTTTAGAAAATGCTTTATGGGAAAATGACAAAAGTTATTACAATCCACTTGGAATGGCAATTTTTGATGAAGTTTTAGAGCCGAAAATAAAAAAAGAAATGGAAATAATACGTTTAGACTCAATAAACTCCATTGGAAAATACCCAGACGATTTAAAACCTATTTTACAAAAAAGAGCTGTAATAAATCACTGTCTTGAATTTTATAATAGTAAAAGATTAGATAGTTTAGCAAAAACACAACAGAAATATTGGAATAAAATTCCAAACATAATGGATAAAATACATTTAAAAATTCCAACTTATTGAGAAAAGACTTCCGCTAACAGATGCTTGGCAAGATTGGTAGAGTCCAAATAAAAAACAGAAAAAGAGACTGTTTCACAACTCGTGAGACAGTCTCTTCTTTATATCGTTTGAATTGCAGTAACTTTTACCTTTTAAACTAATTGTTTAGAGACAAAATCCCAGCTCGTTTTAATAGATTCCATTGGATTTGGAGAGTAATTTGTTTCTTGCTCTACAAAGAAGTGTTTCATGCCTGAAAGTTTAGCTTCAGCAAAAATAGGTTTGAAATCGATACTTCCTTCACCAATTTCGGTATTCCATTCTGCTTTTGATTTATCCATATCTTTTACATGCCACATCGTGAATCGGCCCGGGTTAGCTTTAAATAAGGCTAAAGGATCGTTCCCTGAGCGAACTGCCCAATATAAATCCAATTCAAAATCGACTAATTTTTTATCTGTTTCCTGTAATAGAATATCATATCCTGTCTGATTTCCAAATTTTTTAAATTCAAAATCATGGTTATGGTAAGCCAATTTCAAACCTGACTTTTGGCATAAAACCGCGGCTTCATTTATTTTTTGAGCGATTCGTTTAAAGGCATCCAAATCACTTCTTAATTTTTCATCCAAATAAGGAACAGTAATATATTCGCTTCCCAATTGATTGGCACATTCAATAGCAGATTTTAGAAAATCAGCATTATTGTCTTTTATAAAAGAATTAAAATCATAATGTCCACTTGAGGCTTTTAGGCCATTATCGCTAAGTATTTTTTTGAAATCTTTTGCTGAGGTGCCAAAAAAGCCTTTTTCGGCTGAGTATCCATACGTTTCAACGTCTTTGTAACCGGTCTTGGCTACATGCTCTAAAACGCCTTTTACGTTTTTAGAAAAATCATCTCTTAACGTATACAATTGAAGGCCAATATTTTTTGGCTTAGCCGAAAAGGCAAGGGAAGGAGCAATTGCCAATGCACCCAACGCCAAACCGCTGCTTATTATAAAATCTCTTCTCTTTATCATAATTTTTATTTTTTATTAAATATCACAAATCTCAATTGCCTTTTTTAAGGATGCTATTTTGTCTTTTTGTTTCGGAATAAATTCCTGACCCACAAAACCAGTAAAACCCGTAGCAGCAATCGCTTTCATTATAGTGCTGTAATTGAGTTCTTGTGTTTCATCAATTTCATTGCGTCCGGGAACTCCGCCAGTATGATAATGTGCAATGTATTTGTGATTTTCCCGAATTGTTCGGATTACATCACCTTCATCAATTTGCATATGGTAGATATCATAAAGCAGTTTAAAATTTTCCGAATTGATTCGTTTTGCCAATTCAACTCCCCAGGATGTTTTATCACATTGATAATCTTTGTGGTCAATCTTGCTGTTTAGTAATTCCATAACTAAGGTTACCTGATGTTTTTCGGCTAACGGAATTAATTTTTGCAAACCAAGTACACAATTGTTCCAGCCTTCTTCATCTGTTTTGCCTCTTTTGTTTCCACTAAAGCAAATCAGGTTTTTGTAGCCTGCTTTTGCAACAAGCGGAATCATTTCTGTATAATTTTTAATTAGCTGCTCATGAAATTTTTGATCATTGAAACCATCCACAAGATTTAATTCGGCACCATTGCACATTGTCGAAACAAGATTGTGTTTTTTTAGTATGGGCCACTCTTTTGGACCCACCAGATCAATGCCGGTAATGCCAATTTTTTTTGCTTCTACACAAAGTGTTTCAACATCAAAATCGCTAAAGCACCAACGGGCTACTGAATGATTAATTTTTCCTTTCAATGTATTCAAATTTAATTTAAGCGCTTCCGGAGAATCGGCGAAAGCCAATAAATCGGATGGAATTCCAAAAGTTACAGTTCCTGCAAGAATACCTTTTATGGCCGTTCTTCTATCAAAAGTTGCACTCATTTTCTTTGTTTTTTAAAGTACTTAAATTTCATTTGCCAGCTTATTTTTATCTTTAAATAAAAGAGCAAAAATTAAGAATACAGCAAAGGCGATTCCCGCTGGAATGATCCAAACCATTAACCAGTTGATTGCGCCTTCTACAGTTTTGTAATTATCGGTAATCCAGCCCGCCACTGCAAAACCAATCAACATTCCGATACCGTAGGTCGCTAATGTTATCAGTCCCTGAGCAGCGCTTTTGTATTTTTCTCCTGCTTTTGAATTCGTATAAATTTGTCCTGAAACAAAGAAAAAATCATAGCATATTCCGTGCAAAGCAATTCCGGTAATAAGCATAAAACTCAAATCGCCGCCATTTCCATAGGCAAATAAAACATAACGAACAGCCCAGGCAATCATTCCGACCAAAATGGTTTTCTTAAACCCAAAGCGGGCAAAAAAGACCGGAATAAATAATAAAAATAAAGCTTCGGATATTTGTCCAATAGCCATTTTTCCTGTCGGATTTTCAACTCCGGCAGCAGTCAGAAAAGGATGTGCATTTTGGTAATAAAAAGCCAATGGAATACATATCAAAATGGAAGAAATGAAAAAGATAAGGAAGTTTTTGTCCTTTAGAAGCTTTAAGGCATCAAGGCCAATAATATCCCCAATTTTAATTTTTTCCTCACTAACTTTTGGTGGTGTTTTCGGTAATGTAAAACTTAAGAGTCCTAAAGCCAAAGCCGCAATTCCAGCCAAAAGAAAAGTGTTTTTAAGTAATCCGGTAGAAACAGCTTCAGCAGAATCCCAATGAAATAAAAAGCTGATTGCTAAACCGGCTAAAATCCAGCCTATTGTTCCCCAAACTCTAATGTTGGCAAACTCTTTTTCCGGATCTTTCATTTGGTTAAAAGCAACTGAATTTACCAAAGCCAGTGTTGGCATATATAATACCATATAACTCAATACATAGATGTAAAACAATCCAATATCAGTTGACTGATACATTTGATACATTAAAAAAGCACCTGCTATATGCAGAATACCTAAAATTTTCTCGGCATTAAAATAACGGTCTGCAATTAAACCAATGATAAAAGGTGCGATGATAGCTCCCCAGGATTGCGTAGAAAAAACGGCAGCAGTTTCAGATCCTGAGGCCTTTAAATTGTTTCCTAAAAAAGTACCCAACGTGACAAACCATGCCCCCCAGATAAAAAATTCGAGAAACATCATTAGAGATAATTTAATGCGGATTGTTGTATTCATAAAGTGTGGTTGGTTTTTTGGTTATTTAGTTTTTAGGAGCAATTATTTACAGCCGGTTGTAGTTTCCATGGTATTCCATTCTTTGATGGAAATATTGCGGTACCATACACTGTTACCGTGATCCTGTAAAGCAATATGACCTTTCTTGAAAGTTCCAAAACCTGGCCATCCGGCAAATTTACTTCCTGCAACTAGTGCTTTAAAGTTATCGTCCCAAAGTACCGTTTCAACAATAATAACACCGTTTAAAACTAAAGTAAGTTTTCCATTTTTACAAACAACTTCAGCTGTATTCCATTCGCCAACAGGCTTAACCGGTTCTGATTTGCTTTGGATTAAATCATATAAATCTCCTGCACGGTGTTTTGTTATTTTTCCATCAGGGTGACCATCATTGTCTAAAACCTGCATTTCAAGACCTGTTTCGTACGTATTTTTATATTTTGCTGGATTGTCATTAACATAAAAAATGATTCCGCTATTGGCATTTGGAGCTACTTTCCAATCTAATTTTAAATGGAAGTTTTCATATTCAGCGTCGGTTACCAAGTCGCCTCCCTGACCATTTTTAGCTGCTTCCGGATCAAAATGCAATACTCCGTCTTCTACCTTCCACGCGGAACTAGCCGTAGTTTTGCCATAAGTATGCCAGCCAGTTGTGGTTTTTCCATCAAAAATAGGTTTGAACCCTTTCTGAGCGTTTATGGTTTGTAAAAATGCGAATACTGCTACTATTGTGATTATTTTTTTCATGATTTTCTGTTTAATTTTATAATTTAAAAAGTTAGGTTTTTCCAGCCTTCTCTGTAATTGCGTTTTACGAATTGATTTACATCATCAACATTGGTTACTTTTTTGGCATCATTATCCCAAAGTAATTTAACCGAACGTCCCGGATATACATCTTCTCCAAGAACTTCTTTATGCAGATCATAACCTCTTACGGCAAGATTAGCCATTAGCAAAGCTTCGGTTAAAGGACCGGCAATTTCAAAAGGAGAACTCAGTTCTTTTTTACCGTAACCGGCAATACAGCCTTCTATCCACTGTTTGTAATGTCCGTTGGCGCCATCTTTTACACGAGGATATTTCTCGGCTATTTTTAGATTTTCATTACGGCTTAAAGGCAATAATCTTGGATTTTCGCTATAGGTATCACATAGCATTTTTCCTTTTGTTCCAATGAATAATGTACCATTTCCTCCATCACCAAAAATTTCGTTGGCACCTAATTCTTCCGGACGATCTGGCTGGATACCACCATCCATCCAATGTACTTTGACATCACCTTTTGTTTTATTCGTTTTTGGGAATGTTAAGGTTACATGGCTTGAAGGAGGGCAGCTATCCGGAAAATATCCTTTTTTGAACTCATCTACATAAACGGAACCAACGCTGCATTGTACATCTTTGGCATATTTTAGATTTAAAACCGAAAATGGAGCTTCCATCAAATGGCATCCCATATCTCCTAAAGCACCAGTTCCATAATCCCACCAGCCGCGCCAGTTGAAGGGCACTAACTTGTCAACATAATTTTTATTAGGAGCTGTTCCGAGCCATAAATCCCAGTCTAATTCTTTAGGAATTTCTGTTTTTGCTGAAGGCCACGGAATTCCCTGTGGCCAAACAGGCCTGTCAGTCCAGGCATATACCGTGTGCACATCACCAATTAAATCGGCATCGTACCATTCTTTTAGAAGTCGGGTACCATCATTAGACGATCCCTGATTTCCCATTTGTGTTACCACTTTATATCTTGCCGCGGCTTGCGTCATCATATGTGCTTCGTAAATATCATGTGCCAAAGGTTTTTGTACATACACATGTTTACCCAACTGCATCGCTGCAAATGCCTGAATAGCATGATTATGATCGGGTGTAGAAACAGAAACAGCATCGAAATTTTTATGCTCTTTGTCCAGCATTTCACGCCAGTCTTTGTAGAATTTTGCTTTAGGATACGCTTTTACACTATTAGCAGCTCTTCTGGTATCAACATCACATAAGTACGCTATATTGGCGATGCCGCTATTGTGAAATGCTGAAAGGTCTGAGCTTCCTTTTCCACCAACTCCAATACCGGCAATTATTAATTTGTCGCTTGGTGCTGTAAAACCTCTTCCCATGACGTGTCTTGGAATAATCATAAAAGCAGCAGTAGCTAATACTCCTTTTTTCAGGAAATCCCTTCGAACATTAGATTCTGGTTCTTTATTTTTATTTAAGTCTTTATCCATAGGTTATTTATTTTTTCAATGATAGAATGTAAGTTGCGATCTTTTTGGCGTCGTCTTTTTTCATTGCAGTATGAGCAGACATGGGTACTGCACCCCAGACTCCTGAACCTCCTTTTGTAATTTTTTCAGATAAATATTTGATGTTTTTATCATTCATTGGATATTTTTTAGCAATATCCAGATAAGATGGTCCGACTACTTTTTTGTCTATTTTATGGCAGGTAGCGCAATCTTCTTTTTTTATTAGTGCCTCCCCTTCAGATGACTGGATTTCTTTTATGGCACTATATCCTGAAGCTGATTCATAGTTTGTAAATGAGCTTAAGCTAGCCAGGGTTATAATGGCGGTTAAAATTTTAATTTTCATTATCGTTATGTATTTGTCTTATATTCCTAAATTTTTTCTATTCAGCTGTGTGTTTGTTTCTACCGCTGCAAAATCATCAAAGGCCTTATCCGTCACTTTGATAATGTGTTTTTTTATAAATTCAGCACCTTCGCGAGCACCATCTTCCTGATTTTTCAAACAGCATTCCCATTCCATTACGGCCCAGCCTTTATAATCGTATTGTGCTAATTTGCTAAAAATGGTTTTAAAATCAATTTGGCCGTCACCTGGCGAACGATAGCGTCCTGCACGATTTACCCAACTTTGATACCCTCCAAAAGTGCCTTGTTTTCCTGTCGGATTAAACTCGGCATCCTTCACGTGGAAAGCTTTAATTCGTTCGTGATAAAAATCGATATACTGAATATAATCCAGCTGTTGCAAAACAAAATGGGAAGGATCATAAAGGATACAGGCACGTTGGTGATTGTTTACTGCTTTCAGAAACATTTCGTAGGTTTCGCCATCAAATAAATCTTCTCCCGGATGAATTTCGTAACAAACATCCACACCGTTTCGATCAAATTCATTCAGAATTGGGAGCCAGCGCTTAGCCAGTTCTTTGAAACCGTCTTCAATTAAGCCCGGTGGTCTTTGTGGCCACGGATGAAAATATTGCCATAATAAAGAGCCGCTAAAAGTAGCATGTGCATTAAGTCCTAAATTTTGAGAAGCTTTGGCTGCATAATGCAACTGCTGCACTGCCCATTCTTGTCTTGCTTTTGGATTGCCTCGCAAAGCCTGCGGAGCAAATCCGTCAAAAAAATCATCGTAAGCAGGATGAACAGCAACTAACTGACCTTGTAAATGCGTAGAAAGTTCAGATATTTTTAATCCGTAAGAAGCAACAATTCCGGTGAGTTCATCAGCGTAGGTTTTGCTTTCTGCGGCTTTTTGTAAATCAATAAAACGGGAATCCAGAGTAGGTATTTGTATTCCTTTAAAATCAAGATTGGCAGCCCATTGGCAAATTCCTTCCAAAGAATTAAAGGGAGCCTCATCAGAAATAAATTGTGCCAAAAAAACGGCAGGTCCTTGCATTGTGGTCATTTATTGTGATTTAAATTTTTAATTAAGTTTCTAAGATGCTAAGATCCTGAGCTTCTAAGTTTCTCAGTTTAGAAATCATCTTAGTATCTAAGCATCTCGGCAACTTTGTATCTTAGACACTAAATTCGGTCCATTTTTGAGATGATTTTCCGGAAGCGATTACATTTTCTATAAAAGCCATTCCGCGAACACCATCTTGCACGGTTGGGAAATCCAGCATTAGTGCTGTTGGTTCTTTACCCTCTAATTTTGATTGTAAAGTCAGCGCAAAATTTTTATATAAATTTCCAAATGCTTCTAAGTATCCTTCCGGATGTCCGCTCGGAATTCGGGTATTAAAAGCAGCTTCAGGTGACAAATAACCATTTCCGGTACGATACAATTGAGCAGGGGAGTCCAGCCACTTTACAATTAAAGTGTTAGGTTCCATTTGGTGCCATTCCAGACCGCCTTTTTCTCCATAAACTTTAATTTTTAAGCTGTTTTCTTCACCGGCAGCAATTTGGCTGGCCACTAAAATTCCGTTGGCTCCATTATCAAACTTTAGCAATACATTTCCGTCATCATCCAGTCTTCTGTTTGCGACAACAGTATTAATATCGGCACAAATTTGAGTGATTTTCAATCCTGAAATGTATTCCGCTAAATGGGCAGCATGCGTTCCAATGTCTCCCATACAACCGCTAATACCACTTTTAGATGGGTCAGTTCTCCAGGCGGCCTGCTTGTTTCCGTTGTTTTCAAAGTCAGTACTCAACCATCCCTGAGGATATTCGACCATTATTTTTCTAATTTTTCCTAAATGATTTTCAGCTACCAGGCTTCTGGCTTGCTTTACCATCGGATATCCGGCGTAAGTATGTGTTAAGCAGAGATATAATCCTGTTTCTTTTACTTTTTGTTCTAATAATTTTGCTTCAGCCAGGCTCAAAGTCATTGGCTTGTCTAAAACAACATGAAAACCATTTTCTAATGCCAGCATTGCAGGAGCAAAGTGGGCATGATTTGGGGTTACTATTGAAACGAAATCCATTCTTTGTTCAGGAGCGAGTTTTGCTTCCGTTTCTATCATTTGGGTATAAGACCCGTAGCATTTATCTTCCGATAAACCCAATTCTTTACCCGATTCTAGGGATACCTCAGGATTAGAACTAAAAGCACCGCAATGCAATTCGATTAACCCATCCATGTTGGCAGCGATGCGATGAACTGCTCCGATAAAAGCATTTTTGCCACCGCCAATCATTCCCATTTTTAATTTTCTCATAATTGAATATCCTTGGATCTAAATATTTTTCTTTTTCAATTCTTTTACAGCATAATCGCAAGCTCTGGCCGTTAACGCCATATAGGTTAACGAAGGATTCTGGCAGGCACTTGAAGGCATGCAGGAACCATCAGTAACAAATACATTGCTCACTTCATGCATTTGGTTCCATTTGTTCAGTACAGAATCTTTAGGATCATTCCCCATACGCGCTGTTCCCATTTCATGAATTGTCATTCCCGGATAACAGCCATTGTCGTAAGCTTTTACATTTTTGACACCTGCAGCTTCCAGCATTTCAGCCGCATCATACATCATATCCTCACGCATTTTAGCTTCATTCTCTTTGTATTCACAATCGATCGCCAATACAGGTTGTCCCCATTTGTCTTTTTTAGAATGATCGATATATACTTTGTTTTCGTAATACGGAAGCATTTCACCAAAACCACCTAGTCCCATTGTCCATGAATCAGCCGGTCTTGATAAAATTTCTTTGAAATCACCACCAAAGTCTAATTCAGCTACTTCTTTATGCCAGTTGCCTCTGCTTGCTGCACCCTGATATCCAAAACCACGTAAATAATCTCTTTTATCATCTTTAAAATTTTGGTATCTTGGAATGTAAATACCGTTGGCTCTTCGTCCATAAGTATATTTATCCTCAAACCCTTCAACAGTTCCTTCAGCACCACATCTAAAATGGTGATCCATTAAATTGTGTCCAAGTTGTCCGCTTCCATTACCCAAACCATTAGGATGAGCTTCAGAAGTTGAATTCAATAAAACAAATGTTGAACCCAGAGTGGAACCGTTTACAAAAACAATTTTTGCATAAAACTCCATGGTTTCATTAGTCTGAGAATCAATAACCATTACGCCCTTAGCTTTTTTTGTATCCTTATCATAAATGATATGATTGACAATTGAATAAGGTCGAACAGTCAGTTTTTTGGTAGCCATAGCAGCCGGTAATGTAGAAGACTGTGTACTGAAATAAGCTCCAAAAGGACAGCCTCTGCTGCATAAATTTCTGTATTGACAGCTTCCTCTGCCTTCATGAGGTACGGTCAGATTCGCAGTACGGCCAATAGTTAAAATACGAGATTTGTTATAGTGCTTTTCAATACGTTCTTTTACAGATTTTTCCACACAGTTCATATCCATTGGAGGTAAAAATTGACCGTCGGGTAGTAAATCCCAACCTTCATTTTGACCACTTATTCCAGCAAATTTTTCAACATAATCATACCAGGGAGCAATATCTTTGTATCGGATTGGCCAGTCATTTCCATGACCGTCTTTGAGGTTATCTTCAAAATTGTGATCACTAAAACGGTAGCTTTGGCGTCCCCACATTAAAGATTTTCCACCAACGTGAAAACCTCTGTACCAATCAAAACGTTTGTCTTCTGTATAAGGGCATTCCAAATCGTTTACCCACCAGCTTTCATTTGCCTGAGTATAAGGATAATCTCTGGTTTGGACGGGATGCGTTCTTTTTTGTTCTTCAGTTAATTTTCCGCAATAGGCAATTTCCCAGGGCGCTTTCATTGCAGAGTCGTAATCTTTAATGTGTTCGATGTTTTCCCCGCGCTCTAACATTAAGACTTTTAGGCCTTTTTGAGTCAATTCTTTGGCAGCCCATCCACCACTTATTCCTGAACCTATAACAATTGCGTCATAAGTATTTTGCTTTTTTAGATCAGTATTGATATTCACGAATGTCTTTTTAGTAATTAATAATTAAAAAGGGCTTGTCTTTATATTGCCCAGGCTTTTTGTCCCGGAACGTAATCGACATTACCATCATATTTACCCGGTATTGGTAAATACTCTCGGGCGATTGTACAGCCAATTTCTGAAGAGAAATAACCTAATAAAGTTAAATCTCTGGCAATCAAAAAGAATGAAGGTTCTTTATTGTTATCTATAGACTCTTGCCTTAAATCAGTCACTAATAATTTTTTTTCTTCGCTATTAAGGCTTAAGAATTCTTTGTTGAATTTAGTTTTACTTTTTGCCAGCATCTTTTCAAATCCATTTTTAAAGACTTGTTGTAAATCCGGAGGATAACAATCTTTTATAACTAATGGAATAAAGGCACCAACTCCAGCTGCTTTCGCTCCGGGAGAGTTTGTAGTTGTTGGTAAAATTATTTCTGAAAATTCAGCTAAGATTTCTTCATCAGTAGCTGAAAAAGAATACGTGTTGTTTAGGGGATCAAATACAGTAAAACTTTCAAATAAAACGCCCATTGTTGTGGCCGAAAGTGCTCCACCCAACAAATAAGCAAACTTTTTAAGTGCTTCTCTTCTTTCCATTACAAAATATTAAAAAGGATGATTAATTATTGAAGATAATTTAATTATCAATCAATTACAATAATAGTAAAAAAACTGTTGTATCAATATTGTATGTATTAAATAAATAGTAAAAATTTATAATTGTTATTTAATAAAACGTTTTAGTAAAGATTTTTTAATGCAAATTCAATCTGGTTGTAATAAGTTAGGAAAATGCAAAATTTTAAGAATTTATTTTTTAGACTAAATTTTTAAAGACTATATTTTAATCAAAAAATTCTGATTTTTTTAAATTAAATTAGACTGTTTGTGCTGTGTTTGAAGAAAAACAGTGCGATTACTCTTAAAGAATAGTTCAAAAATGGACCAAATTAAAACGTTCTGGCTTCAACTATTAATAGTGTAAAAAATATAGCTTAAAATGTTTTCCTAATTCCTTCTTTTCCATCTTGAATTAAAGAAAAAAAAGAAACTTGATTTAGTATTTATACTTCAAGGTTCAAATATCTTAATTCATTACAAAATATGTAATTATACTGTCTTAAAATATTGTTTAAGTATAAAATTATAGATAAAAATAAATTTATTTAAAATTTATAATAAAAATTATATCAAATATGTAATTTTAATTCTAATTAGTAAAACGTTTTAGTAAGTTTGTACAGCAACTTATAATTATAGGCGGACTATATATAAGTCAAAAAGAATAGTAACAAAAACGTAAATTAAAATATTTTACCGATGAATAAAATAAACAGGAATATAGTACTTATTGTGGCAGTGGCACTTTTTTCGAGTTTTGCAGTAATAAGAAGAAGTGATAATTCAAAGAATAATTATTATAAAAGTGAGATGGAAAAGCTCCATACTGCAATTGAAAATAATTTTCATGATAGCGTTTCTGGTTATTATTTCGTCGATTTAGATCCCGCAAAAAGAGAAACAAAATTTGGTCATAAAAGAGAGTATAGCTGGTTGTGGGCACTTTGCGCCATGTTTGAAGCCACAAATGAAATTGAAAAAATAGATAAAAAGGCGGATTTAGTTGACAATATTTTCAAAAGTATGCAGCCGTATTACGATCCGGCACCGCCAAAACCGGGATATGGTGAATACATCGTAAACCTGAGTAAAGGACAAAGATATTATGATGATAACCAATGGATTGGAATAACCAGTTTGGATATTTACGAAAGAACTGGAAATAAAGCTTATTTTGATTTAGGAAAGTCAATGTATGATTTTATGATGACAGCATCAGACAATGCGCTTGGAGGTGGTTTGTACTGGAGAGAAAATGATTTTGAAACGAAAAACACCTGTTCAAACGGGCCTGGAATTATTGTTGCGCTTAAAATGTACAAAGCAACAAAAGACAAAGTTTACCTTGAAAATGCTGTAAAAATATACGACTGGACGTATGAAAAACTACAAACACCTACAGGTTTATTTTACGATAATATAAAGGTTAAAGATGGTAGTATTGGCGAAGCTGTGTTTTCTTATAATTCAGGTACAATGCTTCAGTCAAATGTTTATTTATATGAAATCACAGGTGATAAAAAGTATTTGGAAAGAGCGAATAAAATAGCAGACAGTTCGTTGGCCTATTTTTATTCAGGTGATAAATTTAGAGACGGTTACTGGTTTAATGCCGTGTTATTGCGTGGTTATCAGCATCTTTTGAAATATAATAAGGATTTAAAATACATCTCCGGATTTAAAAAGTGTCTGGATAATGTATTGAAGGAAAATAAAAATGAAAAAGGATTGTTTACAGGAAATGATGGTGTATATAATTTAGTAGAACACGGTGGAATGCTTGAGATTTTGGCTCGATTCGCATATCTTCAAGACCACTATAATTTAGCTGCTAAAAAATAATTTTATAGACGTTCTATGCAAAATAAAAATATCATGAATAAATTGCAATTAATTGTTTGCCTGTCTTTTTTATCATTGACCTGTTTAGTAACCGAAAATGTATTTTCTCAAAATTCGAATGCCACTAAAAAATCTTTTTTGAGCAAAGAGAAAATCGGGCAGGTTCAGGGACAAGATGTTTTTCAATATACCTTGCAAAATAAAACGGGTATGCAGGTTCAGTTAATTACGTATGGAGCAGCAATAACCAACATTGTAACACCAGATAAAAATGGTAAAATGAGCAGTGTGGTACTTGGTTTTGATTCACTCTCTCAATACGCAGGTAATGATAATTCCCTGATGGGGTCAACTGTCGGCCGTGTTGCAAATCGAATTTCAAATAAGAAATTCACGCTTGACGGACAAGAATATACGTTGTCTTCTGATATTCACGGCGGTGTAAATGGTTTTGATAAACGTGTCTGGAAAGGCAAAGAAATATCAAAAAAGAATGAACCTGCTGTTGAAATGAGTTACTTAAGTAAAGATGGAGAGGAAGGCTTTCCTGGTAATTTATTAGTTACGGTGACTTTTACACTCAAAAATAATAATGATTTGGTTATTGATTACAAGGCAAGTACTGATAAAGCAACTCCGCTTGTGTTAACGAACCACACTTATTTCAATCTTTCTGGCGGACAAGACAGCAAAGCATTAGATACAGAATTAACCGTTCATGCGGATCAATTTTTAGAATACGGAGACGGTAGTATGCCAACCGGAAAGATTTTGGATGTGAAAAATACCCCATTTGATTTTACTTCAGCCAAAACGATCGGAAAAGAAATAGAAAAAGTACAGCAATATACGCATGGTTACGATGTGACATTTGCTTTACGAAACCAAACAGGTAAATTAGCTTTGGCAGCAAAAGCTTACGAACCAGTAAGCGGAAGAGAATTAGAAGTTTATACCACCGAGCCGGGCGTGGTGTTTTATTCTGGAAATTGGCTTAGTGAAAAAGTAAAAGGACGAAACGGTGTACCTTATACTAAAAATGGTGCATTCTGTCTCGAAACACAACATTATCCAAATTCCATTAATACACCAGCTTTTCCAAATACTGTCGTAAGACCTCAGGAAACTTTTACTTCTCAGACTATTTACAAATTTCTTGTTAGGAAGTAAGCAGGCGTTTAAAATCAGGCAGGTATAATAAAATTCTACCATTCGTATAAATAAAAATAAATCACTTAAATTTCTATTATGAAAAAGATTTTAAGCATATTAATTATAAGCTTAAGTTGTATATTCAATACAGTTTATTGTCAAAAAGAGCAAAAAAAATTATCCGATTATGTAAATCCAAATATAGGTACAGCTCATAGCCGATGGTTTTTTTATACCCCGGCTGCCGTGCCATTTGGATTAGCAAAATTAGGACCTTCTACCAATGCTCACTATGGTAATGAGCAAGGTTGGGAAGCGACAGGGTATGACGATCGTGATACTTCTATTGAGGGATTTGCCTGCCTGCATGAATTTCAGGTTGGAGGAATAGTCCTGGCGCCTTCTGTCGGTAAATTACAAACAATTCCCGGAAAGCTTGAAAATCCGGATGAAGGTTACCGTTCCCGATTTGATAGAAAAGATGAATACGCTACTTCCGGATATTATTCGGTTTTACTAAAAGATTATAAAATAAAAGCAGAACTGACTGCTACAAAAAGAGTAGGTTTTCAGCGTTATACTTTTCCAAAATCAAGTGAATCTCATATTATTTTTGATATAGGAAACAGGCAGGGAGAAAGCGGTGCAGTAAAAGAATCAAAAGTAATGATGACCGAAGACGGCCGCATTGAAGGCTATGTAATTACCAATCCCGAATATGTAAAAAAATATCAGGCTGGTGCCGAAGTTGCCATGTATTTTTCTGCCATACTGGATAAGAAACCGAAAGCTTTTGGAGTATTCAACAAGCAAGAGACACAAGCCGCTAAAAAAGAGATTTCCGGAATTGGAGCTGGTGTATATCTAACTTTTGATACTAAAGAAAATGAAACAATTACGGTAAAAGTTGGACTGTCTTATACTTCAATTGCTAATGCCCGCTTAAATTTAAATTCCGAGGCTAAAAACACCAATTTTGATCAGGCAAAAAAAGAAGCATTATCCACATGGAATGAATATTTAGGCAGAATAACTGTTGAAGGGAAAAATGAAACAGATAAAATTAAATTCTATACTGGCTTATATCATGCGCTTTTGGGAAGAGGATTATACAATGATGTCAATGGAGCTTACCCAATGAACAATGGAGCTATTGGACAAATACCATTAAATAGCAATGGAACTCCTAAGCATAATTGTTACAATACAGATGCAATTTGGGGAGGATTCTGGAATTTAACCCAATTATGGGCACTAGCATATCCAGATTATTATGCTGATTGGGTACAGGGTCAGCTGCTTGTTTATAAAGATGCGGGCTGGCTTGGTGATGGACTGGCAAACAGTAAATATGTTTCGGGTGTTGGTACAAATTTTACAGGATTAGCAATCGCTTCTGCTTATAATTCAGGTATTCAAAATTTTGATGTCGCGCTAGGTTATGAAGCGGCATTAAAAAATGAAATTACATGGAAAGACAGGATTGAAGGTGCTGGAAAAATGGATGTGAAGCAATTTATAGAACAGGGTTACTCACCGCAAATCGACGATATCGGTTTTAATACAATTACTGAAGGCTCTGGATTTTCAGCTTCACATACATTAGAATATTCCTATAGCGCTTTTGCAGTTGCTCAATTTGCAAAAGCATTAGGAAAAACGAAAGACTATGAGCAATTAATAAAATTGTCCAAAGGCTGGAAATTGTTGTATGATAAAGAAAGCAAATTTATACGTCCTAAATATGCCAACGGAAAATTTGTCGACAATTTTGATCCTGCGCAACCCTGGCGAGGTTTTCAGGAAGGAAATGCGTGGCAGTATACTTTTTACGTTCCTCACGATATAGAAGAATTAGTACAAACACTTGGCAAAGACACTTTTAATGACCGTTTGGAAAATATTTTTCAAGCCTCTCAAAAAAATGTATTCGGCGGCGGTACCAAGATTGATGCATTTGCAGGATTATCAGGACTCTATAATCATGGAAATCAGCCTAATTTGCATATTTCATGGTTATTCAATTTTTCGGGAAAACCCTACTTAACTCAAAAATGGGTACATGCTATTTGTGATGAGTTTTATGGAACCGAAGGAATTCATGGTTATGGTTACGGACAAGATGAGGATCAGGGACAATTAGGATCGTGGTACGTAATGTCGTCAATAGGTTTATTTGATGTAAAAGGCCTTACCGAGATAAATCCATCTTACCAGATAAGCAGTCCGCTGTTTGATAAAGTAACCATTAAATTACCAAAAACATTGAACAGAAAAGATTTTACAATTCAGGTAGCTAATAATTCTAAAAAGAATATTTATCTGCAAGAAGCAAAACTTAATAATGTAGAATTAAAGAATTTAAAAATAAGTCTGGAGGATATTAAAAAAGGAGGATTTATAAAAATGGTGGTAGACGAAAAGCCAAATCAAAAATGGTCTAACTAATCTTTAAAAAAGACAGGCATAATTATATTGTCAATTCCGGCGGTAATGATACTGAATAAATACAGAACAAAATGTTACCATTTCAAAGGTTTTGGAATTTTTAAAAATTTGAATTTTTAAAATAAAAAAAAGTCCTAATGAAAATTAGGACTTTTTTAGTAGGGAGAGCAGAATTTGAACCATAAGCTTAAAACCCGCTTATTTCCTGCATTTTATTTTTTATTCACTCCATTATTAGGCTGATATTTTTTTTGCCAATCTCGCTAAAGAGTCATAGGTACTTCCATTAATAATATTTCAGAATCATTTGCCTGAGAAGTAACATCCAGAGTCTTCAAATCCCAAATCCCTAAGCCATCTTTTTCATTGAGAAGAGAACCGTTTATTAAAAAACTTCCCTTTATTATAAAGGCATAGACACCATTTCCTGCTTTTTTGATAGTGTAATTGGCAGCAAATTGATTATCAAAAGTACCCAAATGAAACCAAGCCTGTTGATGAATCCAGACTCCTTCATCATTGGAGTTAGGAGATAAAATCTGCTGAAATCTATTATGACGGTCTTTTAGTTTTAAGCTGATCTGATCATATCTGGGAGTTACATTTTTTTTATTTGGGTATAGCCAAATCTGCAAAAACTTAACTTGCTTGTCTGTGTTATTGTTAAATTCACTGTGGTAAATTCCAGTACCGGCACTCATAACCTGAATATCACCCTTTTTAATGATCGCCACATTATTCATACTGTCTTTATGCTGAAGATCACCTTCCAGCGGTATCGAAATAATCTCCATATTGTCGTGAGGATGAGTTCCAAATCCTTTTGAGGGATCAACAATATCATCATTCAGTACCCTGAGAACACCAAAATGCATTCTTTCCGGATTATAATAGGATGCAAAACTAAAAGTCTGATGGGTATCTAGCCAGCCGTGATTTGCATGGCCTCGGGATTCGGCTTTATGCAATACTGAATTTTCTGTAACGGGTGTGTCAGAAGAGGGCAGGTGGTTAAATCCAACAGGGTCAAGCGGTTTTATCTCATCAATATCATTTTGCATAATATTGGCAACTGCCGCCGATGCTACAAACATTCCAGTTCCTAATAATCCTTTTTTGATAAAATCTTTTCTGTCCATGATAGTTAAAGTGATTAATTATTTAAGACAAATTACCTTTATAATTTATTACTGTGCATTGAACTGGAACAAGATTTTGATCTTTAAGGTTTTAATTTTCTGGTTCTGATTTTCGAAAGAAATTCAGGGGAAATACCAAGATAGGAAGCGATATAATGCTGGGCTATACGTTTTGGTATTGAAGGATAACTTTTTAGAAATTCATCATATTTTTGTTCTGCCGTAAGGGTTATATTCTGCAGTAGCCGTATTTGGGTTACAGCCAGATGGCGTTGCATTAAAATCCGGAACGCTCTTTCAAATCTTGGCGCCTTTTCGAAAAGCTGTTCTTTGGTCTCAGGACTGAACATCAAAAAATCGGAATCCTCCAGGGTTTCTATAAAAATTAGACTGGGATCAGTTTCATAAATACTAAATGATATATCACTTATCCATGAGTTTTCTACAGCAAATTGCAAAACCACTTCAAATCCTTTCTCATCGATATAATATTTCCTGACACATCCTTTAACAACAAAACCTTCAAAAGTGCATTTATCACCTCTATGAAGCATAATTGTTTTTTTTGGAATCTTCTTAAGTACCAGCAAAGAATTAAAAACATCAAGTTCTTGCTGCGTGAAGCTTACATACCGCGAGATGGAAGAATTGATTTGTGCAAACATTTGTTCGTAGCTATTAATCTGGTTCTATTAATTAAAATAGGTATAAAGTTAATCAGAATATTAGTTGTCACAAATAGGTAAATGAAAATTGAAGGTATTGGATGCTTGGAGAAGATAGTTTCAAAAGAGAATACTTAAAAGGGGATAAAAAAAAACCTCTGTAATTGATTGTAATTTCAAAAAAAAGTTGGGTCTAATTTAAAGATGAACTGGACCAGTAATCTCTCATAAATGATAAAACTGGATTACTTAGTAGTTAGGTATCCTAACTAATTTTGTCCTAACAATTAAGTCAAACTAAAAACAGATCAAAATGAGCAAATCAATTTTTTATCACGCAGGCTGTCCGGTATGTGTTAGCGCGGAGCAAGACATTTTAAATTTAATTAATCCTGCAGCTGTTGAGGTTGTAAATCTCGATGTGGAAAAATCAAGAATTCCGGAAGCCCAAAAAGCAGGACTGAAGTCGGTTCCTGCACTGGTAACTCCAAACGGAAATGTGCTTCATATTAATTTTGGAGCGTCAATGGCAGATGTTATCGGTTAAACTTAATAACCTCCTTGTTTTTTGCCGGGAGGTTATCAGTGTCTTTAAAATACAATATATAAAACAGAAATATAAATTATGAAAGTAGCTGTATGGGATACTTATGTAACCCGAAAAGATGGAAAAATTATGCACTTTGATATTCTTGTTGACGAGAATACAGTTGATACAGAAAAAATTTTTGAATATGGAAAAACCTACCTCAAATCAGTTGCGCAGGAAGGCCAGCCCCTTACTTCAGAGGAGTGCAGGTTCTGTCACATAGACAAAGCACCTGACGATGTAGAGAATCAAATACTAAAAAACGGTTTCTCTATCATTGAAATGGAAGGCTGTTACTGATAATTCATTCAAAAGGATTATTAATTGTATAGACTGAAAGTGTGGGGGCTTTCAGTCTATTTTATTTGACATAATATGAAAAATATTTTCGATTTAGAAACACAAAATGATAGCCTGGATGCCAAAATTACAGCAGGTTTTGAACGCCTGTCTCAGGTTTTCAGAGTTTTGCTTTGGGAAAAAGCAAAAAACAATGATTTGAGTCCGATTCAGATCCAGCTTTTGATTTTTATAAAATATCATTCTGCAAACAAAGCAACGGTGAGCTACCTTGCCAAGGAGTTCAACTTGGCAAAAGCCACGGTAAGTGACTCTATAAGGGTATTGGAGCAAAAAAAATACATTACCAAAGTGCCACACACAGAAGACTCAAGAAGCTCAACTATAGCACTTACTCCCGAGGGAATTCAGGTGGTGGATCTGACCGAAAATTTTACAGATCCGGTCTATGATATCATAGCTTCAACAGCAGAAAAGGATAAGATTATTTTATGGAGAAGTATCACTTCTTTTATCCAGCAGTTAAATCACATTCAGATCATAAGTGCACAGAATAGCTGCAGTACATGCGATTATTTTGAACAGGAAAATGGCAGCAATCACTGCAGGCTTTTGCAGATCAGATTAAAAACGGAAGATATTAAACTGGACTGTCAGGAGCATAAGCCTGCACGCTTATAGATATACGGATAGGGCTGTAATTCCTTCTTCCATCTGTTGTTCGGTCAATGAAGCATATCCCAGACGAAATCCGCAGACGATATTGTCAAAACTAAATTTTTCTGGATGCATTATTTTTATTCCTTTGCTCAAAAGTTCGTTGCAGAGAAAATCGACATTAATATTTTTATTAGGTACTAACCAAAATGCCAGGCCTCCTTCAGGCTTAACAAAAGTAGCTTTATCGCTTAGATGCAGTCTGCACAGGCTTTCAAAATAATCTCTTTTTGCTTTATAAATAAGATTTGTTTTTTTAAGATGTCTTTTAATTTTTCCTTCATTGATAAGGCTCAGGACGGCTTCTTCCATAATATTATCTCCTTGAACATCAATGATTTTTCGGTGTTTTGCGATTTTTTGAATGTTTTCAGGTGAACTTACAACATATCCGATACGCAGTGCGGGGGCAACAATTTTGCTCAAAGTTCCTATGTAAATAAAATGTCTGGCACTGTCATAGCTCGAGATGGGAAGGATAGGTCTTTGTCCGAAATGGAATTCATTGTCATAATCATCTTCAATTATGGTGAATCCATACTGATTAGACAATTCAATAAGTCTTAATCGTTTCTTTAGGCTCATTGTCACTGTAGTAGGAAATTGATGATGCGGTGTTACATAGATTGCTTTGATACCGCTATATGTTTTTAGATAATCTTCAACCTGATCCAGATCCAGTCCATCAGAGACAACGCTAACAGGAAGTAGTGATGCCCCGGCATTTTCAAAGGCTTCCCAGGCTGGTTTGTAACCTGGATTTTCAATAATGACAAAATCACCTTTGGAGAGCAGGCAGTGTGCCGCCAGATACATTGCCATTTGGCTGCCGCGCGTTATACAGATCTGCTCGAATGCTACATTCATTCCTCTTTTAAAATTTAGCATCTGTACAATGGCTTTTCTAAACTCTATGTTACCCAGTTCATTGCTGTAGCCCATAATCTGCCATCGCGATTTCCTGTTGAATATTTCCCTGTACGCCCTAGCCAGATCATTCATCGGGGCAAGCCGGCTGTCGGGAAAACCATCATCAAATACCAGATGTGGCTTCAGTTTTTCAGTTGCTTCGCTTATGTGGTTCAGCTTTTGTGCTTCTGAAATAATTTCGGGAAGCACATCGGCTATAAAAGTTCCTTTTCTATCAATTGTAACCAGCCAGCCTTCAGCAATAAGTACGTCCAGCGCTTCGATCACTGTATTGCGGTTTACATTTAATAGTCCCGCAAGCTGACGGCTTCCGGGCAGAGCGTTGCCCCTGGATAATTTCCCTGATTTTACTGCACTGATAATCGCATCAGCGATTTGCAGATACACTGCCTTGTCTGATTTTTTATCTAAATGAATTTCGAATTGCCATGGTCTGAGCATGTGGACTATCTGTTTTTATGAAAACGGCATTGCGCCGATAGACCAAATTTACAATAATTTTGTATGGCATTCCTGTTAAGTTACAAAAGAACACAATCAATTTGGACAGAATAATCATTTGTAGCTAAGATTATTGCTGTTTTACTAAAGATTTTTGTTAGTCTGCACTAATGTTATCACGCTGCTTGCTGTTTTTTAATTCCAGTTCGGCGAGAATGTATTTTTTCATTGTTGTATTACTGTAATCTCTCGCTTGAGCATATGAAATGGCATACTGTCTTGGAATCTGTTGAAGATGTGAAGGAAAAACGCTGAGGAATTTATCATAATAACGGTCCAGTTCATTTCGATCAGGCATTTCGAATTTTAGTTGTACCTGAAATCTCCTAAGAAGGGCAGAATCAATTATGTCATAAAAATTTGTAGCACAGATCAATATGCTATTCGTAGGGAAGTAATCAATAAGTTGAATTATGCTGTTGACTAGTCTTCTCATTTCAGCGACATCCTTATCATCACTCTCCCGGCTTCTTGCAATCTGATCAAATTCATCCAAAAACAACACTGCATTTTCTCTTGCTGCTTTATCAAATAACAACTTGACATTTTTTGAAGTTTCTCCAATTCTGGCATTAATCAATGTACTAAGATTGATGATGATAATATTTTTTTTCAATGCTGCCGCCATAGCTTTTGCAGTAGCCGTTTTACCACATCCGCTTGGGCCATGAAGGAGAATTTTATTATCTATAGGAAGGTTAAACTCCTGTAGTTCTTTAAAGTATTTATGTTCTTTAATGATTTGTAATAGAGCAGTTTTGTTGTGCTCGCTGAAAAAAAGATCATCCAGTTGTATTTTTTCAATATCATTTATAGTTAGCTCCTGTAAGTTCATGCGGTTTACTTTAATATTATGTTTTGCACTTATGAAATCAGATTTTCATTCCAGATTTCTTTTCCTAAAAAACGATTTCCAAATATGGATGTGCCAATTCTCACCATATTTGAACCTTCTTCGATGGCCAATTCAAGATCCTGCGACATTCCCATGGAAAGCTTTAGATCTTTTAGATTGTTGTTTTTCTGCGTATAAATAAGATCTCTGATTTCTCGGAGCAGGGTAAGGGAGGGCCTCATTTTTTCCTTTTCCACATCCAAAAGTCCAATGGTCATTAGTCCCTTAATTTTAAGGGTTTCATATTTTTTTATTTGTTCAATAAAGGGAAGTATCTGATCGGGTGTAATCCCAAATTTGCTTTCTTCAAAAGAAGTATTGATCTGAATAAAAACATCAATTGACCTGTTTTCCTTTTGTAGTTGCCTGTCGAGTTCCTGAGCAAGACCCAACCGGTCAAGTGACTGAATACATGTGACATATTTGAGGACCTCTTTTACTTTGTTGGTCTGCAAATGACCTATGAAATGTCGTTCTATAGTAAGATCCTTCAAAGCAGCATGCTTAGCACTAAATTCCTGTACTTTATTTTCACCGATAAGATTTTCACCGGCCTCAATTGCTATGCGAATCAAATCAGGCGTTACTGTTTTGACAGCAAGAAGCAGCGTTACATCGGAACGTTGACGTCCTGACATTTTACATGCGTCTTCAATTCTTTGGTGCACCTGCCTTAAATTGGAAATAATCTTCTCTTTCATACACGCAAAGTTAACAGCATAATGGCTCATATAGCAGATCCAGTTTTGATTATTTGATATAGTCCAGTTAATCTTTCCATATGAAGGTAAAATGATCCTGCCGAAAACTTTGATTGTTGATGGTGAAGTTAATTTTGGGTTGTTACTTTTGAAGTTGCATAAAGTATTTTTACAAAAGCAATTGAAAGAAGATAATTAAAAACCAGAAAATTTGAATTATTGTAAAAACTGGACTATTAACAAGTTAGTAATCCTAATTACTTTTGTGGTGTAATAATGTTTACAATAAATAATTAATTTCAGCGATGTCAAAATTTCATCTCAATATTCAAGAATTAGTTCAAGGGGAATTCGTAATGAATAAAGTAAATATAGCATTTGTATTTCAGGTAAATTGTCCCGGCTGCTTTATATATGGTATTCCCATTATGAATGAACTTTATAGATCATTTAAAGATAAGATTGGCTTTATTGGAGTAGCTACTGCTTTTGAAGACTTTGAATATAATAATAAAGCAAACTTAAAACTGTTATTAAATAACGGTACACTAGTTGGAGAAACCAAAAAATATTACACTACAAATTACGGACTTTCTAACTATTTAGATATTCCGAACTTTCCAACAGCTTTTGACAGAATTACATCTTCTGAACAATTTATAGATGAAAATAAGATTGAGTTAATTTGTAATGCCATTCCTAATTTTATAAATTTTTCCGAAAAAGAAAAAGAGATTTTAGTAACAAAAGTAAAACAGTACTATTCTCAGATACCTGTAATAGCAGAAACATTTACACTCAATCAATTAAAAGGTACTCCATCATTTATTATTTTCGATGACAAATACAATATTTTAGAGCAATATTTTGGTCATCAAAATGGGGATATTTTAAAAACCAGATTAGAATATTTGCTATCTTAATTTAAGATTTTTTCGTACTAGTAAGTTTTACCGTAATGTCGCAAATTACAATTTGAAAAAATAATTAGTAACTCAAATTTTAGGTATACATTGGATATAAAATGTGCCAATTTTAATTCTATTTTCGGTCGCCAATGGCTAGAACTTTATCTGACCTGGCAGGGGTAATTTGCTAAGATTTTACCAGTAAATTCAAGACAATAGTACAACTTTTTGATACGATATAGATATATCCTTCATACCCTGTAGCTAGTTCCGTTATGCCTGCAAAGACAGTTGAATGATGATTACGACCTTTTATTAATGCTACATGCGTTGGACTACATAAGGCAGTAGTGTGAAAACGATTATAAGGCAAACCTTCAGATGCATCCTTGTCTATTGTCAGGGATGGAACTCCTCCTCCAAAAGTACTGAACTGTTCAAAAACCGCATCATCAATTAGGATTATGACAATATGTTGTTCTATGTGATAGTTTTAAAACGTTAGACTATTCAATTAATTAAATTTTTAAACTTACTTCTTCAAATTTAGTTTAAAAATGATCACGCGAGGAATTGCATCTTCTCGTTTAAAATTTAGTTATAGTATTTGAGCAATTTTAATTCCTATCGCTTTAGTAAAGTTTTTCTTTAAAATAACAGGAAATCTGTCAGTTAAAAATCTTACCCCTTTATTTTTATTCTTTTGTATTTTTTAATAAAAAAGCGGTAAAACGGTATTTTCGCTAAAATTAAAGCTGATTAAAATTGATAAAATAATTATTTTTTATCAATTTTATTACACAGACTGTTTTTTATAATAAGTTTTTCTATGTATTTATTAAAAATTTAAATAAGCAACCGGTTGTGTATTGAAATGTTTTTTTATATTTGTAATAAATACACTTATTAGCTTTAGATTCAATTATTTTTTTATATAACCTAAACATTTCCGAGAGATGTTGTAATACAAGAACAATTAAAATGAAACAGCGACAGATATTTTTATCATTATCCTTATTATTTCTTTTCTCTTTTAATGGGGTAAACTTTGAAGCTACACTTGGCAAAGGGCCTATCTTTTCTAATGTGGTCTACACAGGCGACGATACTATTTATAAAAATTATCCATTGAAAGCAGATGAATTTTATTCGCCTATTTTACAAGGATGCTACCCTGATCCTGCAATTACCAGAAAAGGAGATGATTATTATATGGTTTGTTCTTCATTTGCTATGTTTCCGGGTGTTCCGATTTTCCATTCTAAAGATTTAGTGAATTGGACAGATTTGGGAGGTGTATTAAATAATGTTTCAGAATTTAATCCGCATGACACAGGTATTAGTCAAGGCGTATATGCGCCAGGTATTACGTACAATCCGCACAATGATACTTTCTATATGATTGTAACAGCATTTACAGGTAATATGGGGAATATCATAGTAAAAACAAAAGATCCTATGAAAGGTTGGGGAAGTCCGATAAAACTAGATTTTAACGGAATTGATCCTTGTATTTTTTTTGATGATAATGGAAAAGGTTATATCGTTCATAACGACGCTCCGGATAAAGGAAAGGAATTGTATGAAGGTCACCGTGTCATTAAAGTGTGGGAATATGATGTTGCAAATGATAAAGTAATTCCGGGCACAGACAAAATTATAGTTGACGGAGGTGTAGATCTTTCTAAAAAACCAATCTGGATCGAAGCGCCTCATTTGTATAAAAAAGACGGTCATTATTATTTAATGTGTGCTGAAGGAGGTACAGGTGATAATCATAGTGAAGTTATTTTTATAAGTGATAGTCCAAAAGGACCATTTAAACCAGCATCAAACAATCCAATTCTTACACAAAGATACTTTCCACAAGACAGGCCTGAAAAAGTAGACTGGGCAGGTCATGCTGATTTAGTTCAGGGACCGGATAATAAATATTATGGTGTGTTTCTGGGGATTCGGCCAAACGATAAAAACCGCGTAAATACTGGACGAGAAACTTTCATGTTGCCTGTAGACTGGTCTGGAGTTTTTCCTGTTTTTGAAAACGGATTAGTGCCTCTGGAACCAAAAATAAAAATGCCTAAAGGTGTTACTGAAAACAAAACAGGAAAAGACGGCTTTTTCCCGAATGGTAATTTCATGTTTACTGAAAACTTCACTTCTCAAAAATTAGATTACAGATGGATAGGTTTGAGAGGACCTCGCGAAAAATTTATTTCGGTAACTAAAAAAGGACTTGAGATTAAGCCTTTTGCAGTAAATATTAAAGAAGTAAAACCAACGTCTACATTATTTTACAGACAACAACACAATACTTTTTCTTTTGCAACTACAATAGATTTTAAACCGGCATCTGAAAAAGATCTTGCAGGAATTGTTTGTCTTCAGAATGAGCGTTTTAATTATGTTTTCGGTATAACAAAAAAAGGAAAAGATACTTATATTTTATTGGAAAGAACCGAAAAAGGTGTTTCAACAATTATGGCAAGTACAAAAATCGAAATCAGGAAAAATATCCGTTTGCAGGTAAAAGCAAATGGTGACAGCTACGAATTTAGTTATGCGTTAAATGGTACTGATTTTGAAAATTTAGGAGGAAGCGTTTCAGGTGATATTCTTTCAACCAATGTGGCCGGAGGTTTTACAGGAGCATTAGTAGGATTATATGCTACGGCTTCAAATGATGCTCAGGTAAAATAAACAAAGACTTTAAAACATATACAATGAAATCAATAATTAGATTTTTCGCATTTACAGTTCTTTTTTTAATAGCACAAAAAGGATATTCTCAGGATCCAAATTTTCATGTTTATTTGAGTTTCGGCCAATCTAACATGGAAGGTTATGCTAAAATAGAACCGCAGGATAAAGTTGGTGTTGATGATCGTTTTCAGGTTTTACAAGTCGTAAATTGCCCTGATCTTAATCGTACAAAAGGAAATTGGTACACAGCAATACCACCACTATGTCGCTGTAGCACCGGATTAACACCAGTGGATTATTTTGGGAGAAATATGGTTGCAAATCTGCCAAAAAATATAAAAGTAGGTGTTATTAATGTGGCTGTGGGAGGTTGCAAAATCGAGCTTTTTGATAAAGATAAGACAGCAGAATACGTTGCAACAGCACCGGACTGGATGAAAGGAATTCTTAAGGAATACAATGATAACCCTTATGCCCGACTTGTGGAGATGGCTAAAATTGCACAGAAAAAAGGCGTTATAAAAGGTATATTACTGCATCAGGGCGAATCTAATACGGGTGATACACTTTGGCCAAAAAAGGTAAAAATCGTGTATGATAATTTGATGAAAGATTTAAATCTGGATCCGAAAAAAGTGCCATTGCTTTCAGGAGAAACCGTAAATGAAGACCAGAATGGCAAATGCGGAAGCATGAACAAAATTATTGCGACGCTGCCAAAAACAATACCGAATTCTTATGTAATTTCATCCAAAGGATGTACTGCTGAGCCTGATTTTTTACACTTCAATGCCGCAGGTTATAGAGATTTAGGAAGACGTTATGCCGATAAAATGCTTTACTTATTGGGTTATAAGTTCTCAGAAGGTAAAGCGCCTTTAAGGGTGCAGGCGCCTGTTGGTTTTGACGAGTTAAATTCTAATATTCCTTCCGGAAAAATAGAAACTATCAGTTACGAATCAAAAACAGTAGGTTCGGTAAGAAAGGTTACGGTTTATACGCCACCGGGATTCAATAAAAAGAAAAAATATCCTGTTTTATATCTTTTGCACGGAATAGGCGGAGATGAAAAAGAATGGCTCAATGGAGGAAATCCACAGGTTATATTAGATAATTTGTATGCTGAAGGAAAAATAGAACCTATGATTGTTGTCATGCCAAACGGCAGAGCGATGAAAGACGATAGTGCGACCGGAAATATAATGGCTCCGGATAAAGTACAGGCATTTGCGGTTTTTGAAAAAGATCTGTTAAACGATTTAATTCCATTTATCGAAAAAAAATATCCTGTTTACAAAGACAGAGAACATCGTGCTATTGCCGGTTTGTCTATGGGAGGAGGACAATCATTGAATTTCGGATTAGGTAATCTGGATAAATTTGCTTGGGTTGGCGCATTCTCAGCAGCTCCAAATACTAAAAAGCCAGAAGAATTAGTTCCGAATCCTGAAGAAGCAAAAAAGAAATTAAAATTGCTGTGGATTTCCTGTGGCGATAACGATTGGCTTATCGAAAATAGTAGAAGAACCCATGATTATTTAGCTAAAAATAATGTACCTCATATCTATTATATCGAGCCGGGAGTTCATGATTTTAAAGTTTGGAAAAATGGTTTATACATGTATTCACAGTTTCTATTTAAGCCTGTCGATCAGTCTCTTTTTTCATCCTATACTATTTTAGGAGAGCCGGCAAAAACTAATATTCGTAATGCCAATTATCCGCAAATATTGCCGGACAATCGTGTAGTTTTTAAAGTTAAAGCTCCGGAAGCGTCAAAAGTACAAATTGACTTAGGCAGAAAGTACGACATGGTAAGAGATTCAGAAGGATTATGGACCGTTACTACCGATGTGATCAATAAAGGATTTAATTATTACTCCTTAGTTATTGATGGGGTTGCTGTGGCCGATCCGTCAAGTGAAACGTTTTATGGTATGGGACGTATGGCGAGCGGTATTGAAATTCCGAATAAGGAGGGAGATTTTTATACCTTAAAAACAGTGCCTCATGGTGACATCAGAATTACAAAATACTTTTCGAAAGTAACAAATTCCTGGCGTGAAATGTATGTTTACACACCACCGGGTTATGATAATTCTGCCGAAAAATATCCTGTTTTATATTTATTGCATGGAGGAGGCGAAGACCAAACCGGATGGGCAACCCAAGGTAAAGCCAATCTAATTTTAGACAATTTAATAGCTGAAAACAAAGCAAAACCAATGGTAATTGCAATGCTTGACGGCAATATGGGAAATACCGGAGGAGTACCCGGTTTTAATGAAAATGCATTGAAAGCTTTTGAAAATGAATTAAAAATGGGCGCAATCCCTTTTGTAGAAAGTAATTTTAAAGTAGCAACAGATGCTAAAAACAGAGCTTTAGCCGGTTTGTCAATGGGTGGATTACAGACACTTTATGCGGGTGTTAAAAATTCGGATCTATTTTCGAGTATAGGAGTTTTTAGTTCTGGTTGGTGGGCTAATAATTCAACATTGTCAGAACCACAATATGAGTTCATGAAAAATAATGCCACAGCTATTAATTCAAATATTAAAAACTTTTGGATTTCAATGGGAGGCAAGGAAGATATTGCTTTTGAAAATTGCAAAATAATGATGAGTAAGTTTGATCAAATGGGTATTAAATACCAATATAGTGAGTATCCTGGTGGTCATACATGGCCGGTTTGGAGACATGATTTATTTATGTTTGCTCCGTTGTTGTTTAATTAATTCCGAATCAAGAAACCCGGAAAACGAAAAGATTATGAAAGTATATTGGATTGGCATAGTGCTGTTTTTTGGAGTTTCATTATCTGCACAGCAGACTTATGATTTAAAGCTTTGGTATAAAAATCCTGCCGGTGCGGTTTGGGAAAATGCTCTTCCAATAGGAAATGGTTTTCAGGGTGCTATGGTTTATGGAAACATTGAGAAAGAAATTTTTCAACTAAACGAGTCAACCGTATGGAGCGGAAGTCCGAACAGGAATGACAATCCCGATGCAAAACAAGCTTTGGGAGAAATACGAAAACTTATTTTTCAGGGAGAATATAAAAAAGCTGAAAAGCTGATAAATGAAAACATAATTACTAAAAAGTCACACGGACAGATGTTTCAGCCTGTAGGAAATTTAGAATTGAGTTTTTCAGATCAGCAGGATTTCAAAGAGTATTATCGTGAACTTGATATTGAAAAAGCTGTTGCAAAAACACGTTATAAAGTAGGTGATGTAACCTACACCCGTGAAGCATTTACATCTTTTCCGGATCGTGTTTTAGTTATAAAACTTTCTGCCGATAAACCCGGAAAAGTATCATTTACAGCAGCTTTTTCCTCGGAAAATAAAAAACAGGAAATAGCCATTAATGGCAATAATGAACTTTTGCTATCAGGAATCACAAGTGATCATGAAGGTGTAGAAGGTAAGGTGAAATTTAATGCACTGGCCAAATTTAAAGTGAAGGGCGGAAGTATAAAATCATCCGGAAATTCTATTAAAATTGAAGGTGCAGACTCCGTTGTCATTTATGTTTCTATTGCAACCAACTTTATTAATTATAATGATATCAGCGGCAGTGAAAAGGAACTTGCAAAATCTTTTTTGGATAAAGCATTTGATAAGAATTATGATAAAATGAAGCAAGCTCATATTGCTTATTATCAAAACTATTTTAAAAGAGTTAAACTTGATTTGGGAACAACAACGGCGTCAAAATTTCCAACGAATGAACGATTGGCAAATTTTAGAAATGTTTTAGATCCCTCTTTTGTTGCTTTGTATTATCAATACGGACGCTATTTATTGATATCTTCTTCACAGCCCGGAGGTCAGCCGGCAAATCTTCAGGGTATCTGGAATAAAAGCATGACACCTCCATGGGATAGCAAGTATACGATCAATATCAATACAGAAATGAATTATTGGCCGGCTGAGAAAACAAACTTATCAGAAATGCATGAGCCGCTCTTAAAAATGATTCAGGAATTGGCGCAAACCGGAAAAGAAACGGCAAAAGTAATGTACGGTGCCCGTGGCTGGATGGCGCATCATAATACAGATATCTGGAGAATTAACGGTGCTGTCGACGGTGCTACCTGGGGAGTCTGGAATGCAGGCGGAGGATGGCTGAGTCAGCATTTATGGGAGCATTATTTGTATACCGGCGACAAGGCTTATCTCGAATCTGTATATGAAACGCTAAAAGGTGCTGCCGATTTTTATGCTGATTTTTTAGTAAAAGATCCGTCAAATGGCTGGTTGGTTGTAGTGCCTGGCAATTCTCCTGAAAATGCTCCCGCAGCACATCAGGGTTCAGCAGTTACAGCTGGCTCAACGATGGACAATCAAATTGTTTTTGATGTTTTTAGTTCAGTCATAAAAGCATCAGAAATACTAGGAAAAAATAAACAATATACAGATAGTCTAAAGACATTAAGAAATATGCTTCCGCCTATGCAAATTGGCAAATACAATCAATTACAAGAATGGCTCGACGATGTGGATGATCCTAAAGATAATCACCGTCATATTTCACATTTATACGGATTGTATCCTTCTAATCAGATTTCTGCCTACAAAACTCCGGAACTTTTTGCAGCAGCAAAGAATACGCTGCTTCAAAGAGGCGATATATCTACAGGATGGAGCATGGGCTGGAAAGTAAATTGGTGGGCAAAAATGCAGGACGGAAATCATGCTTACAGCTTAATTCAAAATCAATTAACGCCGCTTGGTGTAAACAATGATGGAGGCGGTACTTATAATAATCTTTTTGATGCTCATCCGCCTTTTCAAATAGATGGAAATTTTGGTTGTACATCAGGAATTACTGAAATGTTAATGCAAAGTTCAGACGATGCCATTCATTTACTTCCTGCTTTGCCGGATGCTTTAAAAAATTATGGAGAGATAACTGGTTTAAAAGCGCATGGAGGTTTTGGAATTAAGAATATGAAATGGAAAGAGGGTAAATTAATTGCAGTAAGTATCCAGTCCAATCTTGGAGGAAACCTTCGATTGAGAACTCCAAATGAGATTCTTTTAAAAGGGAATGCAAATTTCAAGATAGCTTCAGGCACTAATTCAAATGTTTTTTATCAGGCAGACGATGTGAAAAAACCTGTTATAGCTGCTGCGTCTACTATAACACCTTTGGATATTGCTCCAAGTTATCTCTATGATATTGAGACTGAAAAAGGAAAGATTTACAACTTTTCAATTAAATAAAATAATTAAGATCAATTAAAAAGCCATACATTAATTTCAACCCAAAACCATGAAAATTAATTATCTATATCTCTTAAGTTTAGTTGCTGTTTTTAGTGTAAATGCACAACAATATCGTTTTAAAGATGCATCTCTTAGTTCAAAAGAACGTGCAGAAGATTTAATTTCAAGACTAACCCTTGAAGAAAAGGCAGCGTTAATGTGTGACCAAAGTGATCCGATACCGAGACTTGGAATTAAAAAATTTAATTGGTGGAGTGAAGCCTTACACGGGTACGCCAATAACGATAATGTGACTGTTTTTCCGGAACCTATAGGTATGGCGGCCTCTTTTGACGATCAGTTTGTGTATACTGTTTTTAATGCTGTTTCTGATGAAGCCCGTGCCAAATACAATCAATGGATTCAGAATGGTAATGAAAACAAACGCTTTTTGAGTCTTTCAGTCTGGACACCTAATGTTAATATTTTTAGAGATCCACGTTGGGGCAGAGGGCAGGAAACGTATGGAGAAGATCCTTATTTAACATCGCGAATGGGAATATCCGTTGTTAAAGGATTGCAAGGCCCGGCAGATGCTAAATACCGTAAACTTTTAGCCTGTGCTAAACATTTTGCCGTTCATTCAGGCCCGGAATGGAGCCGACATGAATTGAATTTAAATAATGTAGACCCTCGTGAACTTTACGAAACCTATTTGCCGGCTTTTAAAGCGTTAGTCCAGGATGCCGATGTACGTCAGGTAATGTGTGCTTATCAGCGTTTGGATGACGAACCTTGCTGCAGTAATACACGTTTACTACAACGTATTTTACGTGATGAGTGGGGTTATAAATACATGGTAGTTTCAGATTGTGGAGCTGTTACTGATTTTTACACGACGCATAAAGTTTCGTCAGATGCAACACACGCCGCCTCAAAAGCCGTACTTGCCGGAACCGATGTAGAATGTGTTTGGGAAAAGTATCCTTTTAAAAATTTACCCGAAGCGGTCGAGAAAGATTTAATTAAAGAAGCTGATATTAATAAAAGCCTGCTTCGTGTTTTAATTGGCCGTTTTGATTTAGGCGAAATGGATGAGGATGCCATTGTGCCGTGGGCTCAAATTCCGGCATCTGTGCTTAACAGTAAAGAACACCAACAATTAGCGCTTGAAATGGCGCAAAAGTCAATGACACTTTTGCAGAATAAAAACAACATTTTGCCTTTAAATAAAACAAATACAGTTGCAGTTATAGGCCCAAATGCTGATAATGAACCAATGTTATGGGGAAATTATAATGGAACACCGGTAAAAACAATTACTATTAAAAGCGGCATAGAATCAAAAGTTACGGTAAACAAAATCGTATATGATAAAGCCTGTGATTTAGTGGAGGATAAAGTAAATGAAACTTATTTTGACCAGCTTTCATTTGAAGGAAAAAAAGGAATGAAAGCCACCTATTGGAATAATCCAAACAGAGAGGGAAATAGTGTGGCAACGCAGCAAATTTTAAATCCCATAAAAATGACCACTGCCGGTCAGCACGAATTTGCTTCGGGAGTTAAATTAGAAGGGTTTTCAGCCAAATATGAAACAGAATTTTCAGCTAAAGCAAATGATACTTTGGTCTTTAAGACGGGAGCGACCGGAGCTTTTGAATTACTGGTTGATGGAAAATCAATAGCAAAATATACCAACTGGCGTACGCTTCCTGGTAAAATTGCATTTCCAGTTGAAGCCGGAAAAAAATATAAAATCGAAATTTTGTATGCCCAGTCAAACAACTGGCAGGCCAATCTTGAATTCGATTTTGGAAAAGAACATGATATTGATTTTGCAGGATTAATTCAAAAATTAAAAGGTATCGATACTGTAATTTTTGTTGGCGGACTTTCAACTTTGCTTGAAGGGGAAGAAATGCCGGTTTCGTATCCCGGTTTTAAAGGGGGCGATCGTACTAATATTGAGCTTCCGGCCGTTCAAAGAAAATGTTTGCAAGAGCTTAAAGCTGCCGGTAAAAAAGTAGTTTTTGTAAATTGTTCCGGTTCTGCAATTGCCTTAACGCCGGAAACAGCCAGTTGTGATGCCATTTTACAAGCATGGTATCCAGGAGAATCCGGAGGTCAGGCTGTCGCCGATGTTCTTTTTGGAGATTATAATCCTTCAGGAAAATTGCCGGTTTCCTTTTATAAAAACTCAGATAAATTAGCTGACTTTGAAGATTATTCAATGAAAGGTCGTACGTACAGATATACAACAGATGTTTTGTTTCCGTTTGGTTTTGGTTTAAGCTATTCTAAATTCAATATTAGTTCAGCAAATCTGAATAAGTCAAAAATAAAATCAAATGAAAATGCGCAATTAAACTTTTCAATAAAAAACAGCAGTAAACGAGACGGAACAGAGATTGTTCAGGTGTATGTTCACAAAGTAAACGATACAGATGGTCCTTTAAAAACATTAAAAGCTTTTAAACGAATCGATTTAAAAGCTGGTGCGAGTCAAAATGTGGCGATCGATTTACCGGCCTCTTCATTTGAATTTTATGATTCAAAAACAAGAGCAATGAATGTAACCTCAGGTGAATATGAAGTTTATTATGGTACAAGTTCAGATGCTAAAGATTTAAAAATGATTAAAGTAGCAATTCAGTAAATTAGCTATTCTATTGCAAACAAAAATAAATACACTATGAGTTTTAAATATATTCTATGTTTATGTCTATGCGGTTTTTTCAAATTAAATGCACAATCTGTTGTAAAGAGTCCTGATGGAAAACTTAAAGTTTCTCTTTCTGTCTCTAATGGATTGCCTTTGTATAGTATTACATACAATGAAAAAACGTTCTTAGAAAATTCTCCACTGGGTTTGAAAACCAGTGTTGGTGATTTTTCAACAGAATTAGTTTTAAATACAGATGTAAATCAGAATAAAATTGATGAAACATATGAGCTGCCTAATATTAAGCAACACAATGTACATTATGAGGCTAATGAAGCCGTATTTTCTTTAACTAAAGAAAATAAACCGGCAATTGATATAATATTTCGAGTAAGCAATAACAACGTAGCTTTTAAATATAAAATATATCCGCAAAAGGATATCCTTTCTTGTATTGTAAAGGAAGAAGTGTCTGGTTTTATACTACCGGAAGGAACTACAACTTTTCTTTGTCCACAAAGTAAACCAATGACAGGGTATGCCAGAAGCGCCCCAAGTTATGAAACTTCGTATGCTTTAGATGACATTATGGGCAAAAACGGCATTGGAGAAGGTTATACATTTCCATGTCTTTTTAAAGTAAAAAATAATGGCTGGGTTTTAATTTCTGAGACTGGGGTTGACGGCAATTATTGCGGTAGCCGATTAATTGGCCACGATAACGGATTATATACTATCGGTTTTCCAATGACGGGAGAAAATAACGGTAATGGAACTACAGCACCAGGAATTTCGCTTACTGGTGAAACTCCCTGGAGAACTATTACTGTTGGAGAAACCCTTGCCCCAATTGTAGAAACTACGATTCCTTTTGATTTGGTTAAACCAAAATATAAAGCCTCAAAAGAATATAAATATACTAAAGGTTCCTGGAGCTGGATCATAAAAATGGATGGTAATACCACTTTTCCAGTACAAAAACAATACATAGATTTTAGTGCTGCAATGGGATATGAAACCATCTTAATTGATGCGCTTTGGGATACTCAGATAGGAAAAGATAAAATTGCTGAACTGGCAGAATATGGAGCAGGAAAAGGCGTTGGTTTGTATTTGTGGTATAACTCGAATGGCTATTGGAATGATGCACCTCAAAGTCCCAGAGGAATGATGGATAATTCAATTATTCGCCGTAAGGAAATGGCCTGGATGAAAAGCATAGGAGTAAAAGGAATTAAAGTTGATTTTTTTGGAGGCGACAAACAAGTCACCATGAAATTATATGAAGATATCCTGACAGATGCCAATGATTTTGGCTTAATGGTTATTTTTCACGGTTGTACCTTACCAAGAGGCTGGGAGCGAATGTATCCAAATTATGCCGCCAGCGAGGCTGTATTAGCGAGCGAGAATCTGCATTTTGGGCAGGCAAGCTGTGATAATGAAGCGACAAATGCTTCGATACATACTTTTATTCGAAATACGGTGGGAAGTATGGATTTTGGTGGAAGTGCCTTAAATGAATTTTACAATAGTGACAATATTCCCAAAAAAGGTTCCAAACGAATGACTTCTGATGTATTTGCTTTAGCGACAGCAGTGCTTTTTCAAAGTGGTGTTCAGCATTTTGCATTGGCACCAAACAATTTAACCGATGCTCCGGTTTGGGCGATCGATTTCATGAAAGAAGTTCCGACAACCTGGGATGAAGTTCTTTTTTTAGAAGGGTACCCGGGTAAATATGTAGTTTTTGCACGCCGAAAAGGAACTAATTGGTATATAGCAGGTATTAATGCCCAAAAGGAAACGCTGAAAATTAAACTAAAACTGTCAATGATGACTTCCGGTACAACAGTAAAGCACTATTTTGATGATGAAAATTTAAGTGGGAAATTAAAAATAGTAAAGCTTAAAAATAATAATGAGTTGGAAATAAAAATTCCAAGTAATGGAGGAGTACTGTTAGTAAATTAGTCAACACATTTTTAATACCAATTGAAAAATAGTAGCGCAAACAGAAACGGGAATCAGCCAATTTTAATTTTTCTTTTTGTTAAATTATAAAAGTTTTTAATAAAAATTTAGGCAAAAAAAAACATAATATATTTAATTGAGAAACAAATATTTGATTTTCGATAAAATAGTATATATTTATTTCAAATTACTAACCATTTTATAATGTCCAAAGAAAATTGTTTTAGAGTCATTTTATTTTTTCTGATAAATAACTTGTTTTCTCAAAATACATTTGAAAACTATCAATTTCGTTTAGTAAATAAAGAGTCATCAAAAAGTGGCATTTATACTATTGCACAGGATCAATTTGGGATCATGTGGATGGGAACAAATGGTGCTGGTCTGTATAAATTTGATGGAGTAAATTATGTTGCGTATGAGCAAAACTCCAACGTTAAAAATTCGATCAATAGCAATCTTATTTATGTAACTTATGTCGATGTTCGCAACCGGTTGTGGGTTGGTACTGATGAAGGATTATGTCTTTATAATCGGGATTTAAATAGTTTTGAAAGTATTGATATTCAAAAAAAAGTAAATAAAGAAACTGTGATTTCTGTTAAAAGCATTATTGAAGACAATAATGGGAATCTTTTTTTGGGAACTTTTAACGGTGGTTTGCTAAAATTAAATATTAAAACACGGGCAGTTACTTCTATTAAATTAGATGTTCCGAATCACTCAAATTTCCTGATTAATAGTCTGGTAAAGGATAAAAAAGGAGTGATTTATCTGGGAACTAATTTTGGTTTAAAAGTATTTGATCAGGTAAAAAATGAGGTTAAAAAAGTAATAGCCAATAACGACGGTCAAATTTTATCCGGAAATATAGTATCTATGTTTTTGGATAACAGGGAAAACTTGTGGATTGGCAATGGTTATAAAGGACTGGTTAAAGTAAATCTTACTTCTAAGCAGGCTTTTTCTTATCCCATTACCAAAAAAAGAATTATGTCAATATTGGCAACAGATTCTAAAACGATTCTTTGTGCAACAGAAAATGATGGATTAATTATTGTAAACGATCAGGGTGTCGTTCAGGAAAAATATGTAAACAGCAAATTTAATGTACGTAGTTTAAGTTCAAATTCGGTTTGGTCTTTATTTCTTGATAAAGAGCGTAGAATTTGGCTGGGTTATTATAACAAAGGATTAGGTGTTTTTGATAAAATAAACAGCAAGGTAAATATTATCGAAAGTTTACCCGGAAACCCGCAATCCCTACAAACTAATTGTGTTACCGGTATTGCAAAAGATCACGAAGGGCAGTTATGGATTTCTATGGAAGGCGGCGGAGTAGATGTATATAGTCCAGTAACTAAAAAGTTTAAACATATTAATAAATCTGACGCTAGCTTTTACTCTGGATTAACAAATGATAATATCACAAAAGTATTTATTGATAAAAAAGACAACATTTGGTTGGCCAGTTGGAATGAAGGGGTTTTTCTTTTAAAGAAAGGCAGCAGGAATTTTATAAATTACAATACAAAAAATACTCCTAATCTGGCCTCAGATAATATTATGAGTATTGCTGAAGATTCAAGAGGTGTAATTTGGATCGGAACCTTTGCAAAGGGTTTACATTATTACACTCCTTCAGATGGACAATTTCATTATTGTAATTCCAAACCATTTTATAATGTAATGAGTCGCGATATCAGAAGTGTGATGGTTGATTCTGATGATGCAGTTTGGGTAGGGTCAACAACGGGTTTGTATAAAGTTACTACAAAAGATTTCGTTACTTTTTCAGTGGTTTCTTTTCGTGATAAAATGTCTGAAAAGCTCAAAAACCATAAAAGTACACATACGATTAATACGTTATATGAGGCTAAAAATAAAGAAATTTGGATTGGTACCGACGGCGCTGGTTTATTTAGTTACAATAAAAAAACAGATAGTCTAAAATGGTTTATAAATTTCAAAGGTCTTCATGAAAAGTCAATTTCATCTATTGTAGAATCTAATGATGGAGGTATTTGGTTAAGTGGAAAAAAAGGAATTACAAGACTGGATTTAAAAAACGGGACTACTTTCAATTACTCTATTTATGACGGTTTATTAGGAAATGACTTTAATAACAATTCTGTTCTGAAAGATGAAAAAGGAGTATTGTATTTTGGTGGTTATGAAGGCTTAAATTACTTTAATCCAACGAATTTGGTAAGAAGTAAAAAGCAGCTTCCCATTTATTTTACTGATCTAAAACTTTTTAACAAATCAGTTGGACCACTAGAAAAAAACTCACCATTAGTAAAAGTAATATCCCAAACAAAAAAAATAATTCTGAGACATGATCAGTCTGTATTTACCATTGATTTTATTGCTGTAAATTATTCCTTTCCTGCCAGAAATGAATTTGCATACTATTTAGAAGGTTTTGAAGATTCATGGAATTATGTTGGCAATAAACGCTCGGCAACTTATACAAACTTAGCACCGGGTAACTATATTTTTAAAGTTAAGGCAGCAGAAAAAAACGGGGTTTGGAGTCATAAACTACTAGAATTAAAAATTGAAATCTTGCCACCATGGTGGAAAACATCTTTTGCTTATTTATTCTATACGTTATTGGTATTGGCAGCTATTTATTTTTCCAATCAATATTATCAGAATCGTTTTAAAGAAAAGCAAATAATAGAGTTTGAAAAGACAAAAGCGGTTCAAATTGAAAAATTAAATAATAAAAAACTACAATTCTTTACCAATATCTCGCATGAGTTTAGAACACCACTGACTTTAATCTTAAATCCCTTAGGAGATATTCTGAGGAATTATAGCTCAGATTTACCAGACAATGTGTTGAAAAAATTGCAGACAATTCAAAAAAGTTCGGACAGACTTTCAAGATTAATCAATGAGTTAATGGATTTTAATCAATTGCAGTTTAATAAAATGACATTGCAATTACAACTGATTGAAGTAGTAAGTTTTACAAGAGAAATTGTCAGTTATTTTGAAGAGGAAGCATTGAGTCGTGGCATTCAGTTGCAATTTGAATCTAATAAAACGGCTTTAAAAGATTGGATCGATCCAAAAATGTTCGAAAAAATTATTTTTAATGTGATTTCAAATGCTTTCAAGGTTACACCGGATAAAGGCAAAATAACTGTAAAAATAGCGGTTAACAATGAATTGATGCCTTTTCCATTGATAGACTCAGGTACTGATTATCCATCATTTGAAATTATTGTTGAGGACACCGGTGCGGGATTAGATAAAAAAGATATAAAGAAGATTTTTGACCGATTCTATCAGGTAAATAATTTAAATAAAGCCTATTACGGAAGTACCGGAATAGGATTGGAAGTAGTGCGCGGGTTTGTAGAATTACATAAGGGAATCATTGAAGTAGAAAGTGAATTGCGAGTTGGTACGACTTTTAAATTATTATTTCCTATTGGAAAGGAGTTCTTTAATGAGAGTGAAATACTGCTTGAGGAATTTAAGAAGGAGAAAAAAATGAGTTTCACACCAATTGTAGAAAAAGACGAAACGCAATCAGAGGAGAAGGAAGAAAAGCAAGATAGAACTTATACTATTCTGATTGTTGAAGATAATGTAGAACTGCGAAACTATTTAAAAAATGAGCTCAAAAAAGAATATAAGGTTTTAGTAGCTGAGAATGGACAGGTTGGTTTAGAATTAGCTTTTCAGAAATTGCCTGATTTGATTTTGACAGATGTAATTATGCCGGTTATGAATGGTTTAGAATTGTGTAAAAATATTAAAGCCGATCTGAAAACAAGCCATATTCCACTGATGATGTTGTCTGCAAAAGCATTAATTAAAGATAGATTAGAGGGAATTGATTCAGGTGCAGATATGTACTTGAGCAAACCTTTTGATATGGATATTTTACGATCTAGTTTGGTACAATTGATAAATAGCAGGCAAATTATGTTTAATAAATTCTATAACGGAATTACGCCAAAAGCTAAAGAAAAAACAACCACTTTAGATAATGATTTTATAAAAAATGTATTGACTTACATCAATGAAAACATTAGTGAACTCGAGCTAAGTGTTGAAGATTTGGCTTCGAAGGTATATTTGAGCAGAAGCCAATTGTATCGAAAAATTAAAACATTAACAGGCGTATCAGTAAATGAGTTTATTCGTAATGTTCGCTTAGAAAAAGCTCAGGAATTAATAGAATTAGGCAATGATAACATGACTGAAATTAGTTATAAGGTTGGCTTTAGCTCTCCTTCGTATTTTACAAAATGTTATAAAGACAAATACGGATATCTGCCCACGCACAATCACAAACGCTAATAATAAAAAGGCATTCTGTGTTTTTGATAATTATTAAATGAATATAAAATTCCATTTAATTTTTTAATACTGAAAAAATTATGCTTCATTATTATTAATATCAAAATTTTGTTTTCAATAGTGAATTAATGTAAAATACTGATTTTGCTCGTTTTTTTAACTCTTGTGCTACAAAATTGATAGTTTTTGCATCATATTTAGTATGTGAAATTTATGTTAACATTCTATTTTTGAATTAACTAATATCAAATAACCATAAAACCATTATTAACAATTTTAAACCAATTTAGAACATGAAATGAAACCAGCATTTGTGTATCAAACAGCTCTTTTTTTCCCAATCAAAATTTAAAACCAATATTTTATGATTTGAGAAAATAGAAAATTACAAGAAGATCGTATTCGTAATTTTCGAAAATTGGAAGGGTAGATAAAGAGTCTAAGCGCTAAATTATCTTAATACATAAATAACAAAAAAACTTTACAACCAATTAATTATTTAAACTAAACAAAAAAACCAATTAATATGATGTTAAAATTAAAATTTGCAATAATCGCATTGCTAATGATAAGCTATCAGAATGTGATGGCACAATCAAAGACCATACAGGGTGTGGTTGTGGATCCCTCAGGAGTTCCTTTGCCTGGAGCCAGTATTAATGTGGAAGGCTCAAAAAATAGCGCATCAACAGATTTTGATGGTAAATACATTTTAAGAGACGTTAATTCGAACGATAGAATTACATTTTCATTTGTTGGATTAGTTACTAAAACTATTACTGTAGGAACCAGTACTACAATTAATGTAACATTAGCAGAATCCACACAAACCTTACAGGAAGTTGTAGTGGCTTACGGTACTCAAAAAAGAACAAAAGTTACCGGAGCAATCTCTACAGTAACCTCAAAAGAAATTACAGCAGTACCTATAACTAATGCAGAGTCAGCCTTACAAGGTAGAGCGGCAGGTGTTACTGTTGTTAATGGTTCACCGGGTTCTAATCCGACAGTAAATATTCGTGGTTTGGGCACAATGAATAATACTAACCCCTTATATGTAGTAGATGGTGTTTTGGTAGGTAATTTATCAGGACTAAATCCAAGCGACATTGAATCTATGTCAGTTTTAAAAGATGCTTCAACAACGGCTTTATATGGTTCGAGAGCTTTTAACGGAGTAATTATGGTAACGACAAAAAAAGGAAAAAAGGGCCCTGGTCAATTAAATTTTAGTACTTACGCTGGTTTTCAAACCGTGACAAAAAGATTTGATGTTATGAATACACAACAATATCTTAACTATGCTAAGGATTTAGGAAGTGACTTAACGGCAAGAGCAGCAGAATTTGGTAATATCAATACAGATTGGCAAGACCAGGTTTTTCAGGATGGTTTAATGCAGGATTATAATCTGAGCTTCTCAAACGGAACTGAGAATTCTTCAAGCCGTTATTCCGCAGGATATTTAAAACAGGAAGGAGCACTTATAGGTACTGGTTTTGAGCGTTATTCTTTCAGAGCCAATAATTCACAAAATATAGGTAAGTTAACTATCGGAAGTAATATTGGAGTGTCTTTTAGTACTACTAACCCTGAGCGTGCCTCAGGAGGTAGAGCACTATTGGAACATGCGATCAAAATGGCGCCTTACTTACCGATTTACAATTCAGCTAATAATGGTGGATATCAGGGGCCTACTTCCGCTCTAGACGGGCAGGATGCTGAAAACCCTGTACGTATAGCAAATTTAGGATATCAGGAAGTTAAAGGATTATCTATTATAGGAAACATTTATGGTGAATTAGAAATTTATAAAGGTCTAAAATTCAGGTCACAGGTTTCGTTAGATTATTACACAACTGAAGATCATACCTTTATTCCAAGCTATGCTGATGGTGGTGCTCATCAACAGGCTTATGCTTCGATTGCAGAAACAAATACTCAGGGGCAAAGCATTGTTTTTGATAATAGTTTATCCTACAAAACAACTTTTGCAGAAAAACATAATCTTGAGGTATTAGGAGTTATAACTAAAATTGAAAATAAATTTCAGAACATAGTAGCAGGAAGCCGTAACAACATTACAGACGAAATAGATCAGTTAAGTAATAACCTTTCTAATTTGTCGTCTACTAGTGCAGAGACTAATAATTTAGGTTATATCGCACGTATCAATTATGATTACGACGATAAATACATATTTGCTATTTCAGGTCGTAGAGATGGTGGTTCTCGTTTTGGAAGTAATTTCCGTTATGGTAATTTTTATTCTATTGCTTTAGGATGGAATATTGCTAAAGAAAGTTTTATGACAGATTCTGTTTTTAGTACATTAAAACTTAGAGGAAGTATAGGAACAACGGGTAATGATGCCTTAGACAATTATCAATACAGCCCTACTTTGTCGTCCAATTATATATACCCTATTGACGGTGAACCAGAAATTGGTGTTACTCCGGGAGGTGCGGCTAATCCAAATTTGAGATGGGAATCTAAAAAAGACAGAAACATAGGTTTGGATTTTGGGTTATTTGATGAAGCATTCACTGGTTCTGTGGAGTATTTTAACAACATAAGTAGTGATATCCTTTTTAGAGTACCACTTCCGGCATCTGTAGGTGTTCCTGGTGGAACTCAATTTCAAAACGTTGCCGATATGAAGACACACGGGTTTGAAGTATCATTAGGTTACAACGACAGAAAAGGAGATTTTACCTGGTCTGCAACAGCTGCTCTAGGTACGAGTAAAAATGAAGTAACTGGTTTAGCTCCAGGTGTAACCAGCGTTGTAAGCGGACCATCAGGAAGATCAGGTATAGAGAATTTCTCAAGATTAGAAGTAGGCCAGCCAGTATTTTACTTTTGGGGGTATGAAACCAACGGAATCTATCAGAATCAGGCAGAAGTAGATGCTGCTCTTGCTCCGGGTCAGAGCACTTTTCAGCCAGGTGATATAAGATTTGTGGATCGCAATGGAGATAAAGTCATCAACTCAGATGATAAAACAAATATCGGAAATCCATATCCTGATTTTACATATGGTTTAAACCTTACCGCAGCTTATAAAAAATTCGACTTTAGTGCTTTTATTACAGGAGTATCAGGAAATGAGATTTTTAATGCAAATAAATTCGATTTAGAAGCTATGCCACGTTTGTTCAACGCTAGTACCGATGTTTTAGACCGATCTATTGTTGTAAACGGAGTAGTTACCAATCCTTCGGCAACATTGCCAAGAGCTCAGGGTGCTAGTCAAAATTATGCAAATGCGAGTCAGCGTTATATTGAAGATGGTTCTTTTACCAGATTAAAAAATGTTACTATTGGATATACTTTTTCAGATGATTCATTCGCTAAGTATTTTCAACGTTTAAGATTCTACGTAAGTGGTCAAAATCTTATTACTATTACTGATTACTCTGGGTTAGATCCTGAAATTGCACGTGTAGATACTACCTTAGGTTCTGCAGGAATTGATGTAGGAAGATATCCACAACCAAAATCAGTAATATTTGGCCTTGAAGTTACATTTTAATACAAAAAGACGATGAAAAAAATAAAATATATAGTTGTAGTATTGTTAGGGATTTTTGCAATAAATTCATGTAACGATAGTGATTTAGAATTAACTAATCCAAATCAATTGTCCCCTGAGACTTACTTTAAAAATGAAGTTCAGGTACAATCAGCCGTAAATGCAGCTTATGCCAACCTGCAAACAAGAGGGCTTTATGCAAGGCATATTTTCTTTGCCTTAGACAATATGTCACAGGAAAACAAAGGAAATCCACAATTAGAAGGAAATAAAGTACCTTTTTTAAATTTTTCTTTTGATGCCAGCAGTGATATAATCCAGTTTTACTGGGAAACCTGTTATTTAGGAATAGCAAAAGCAAATTTTGTACTGGATAATGAGGATAAAATTAATGCTTTATCAAATTCAGTATTAAGCCAGGAGAGAAAGAACAAATTTTTAGCAGAGGCGCATTTTCTAAGAGCGTATTACTATTTTCTTTTAGTACCTCGTTTTGGTAATTTGCCAATTTATACTAGTAGTACTACCGTGGTCGGTGCTGCAAGAAGCCCTAAAGAAGATGTTTATAAATTGATTGAAGCTGATTTTGATTTTGCTTCTAAAAACCTTTTAAGCAAAAGTACTGAACAAAAAGGAAGAGCTACCAAAGAAGCGGCGTATGCTTATTTAGGGAAAGCGTTATTGTATCAAAAAAAGTATGATGAAGCGTTAGCTGCTTTTAAGAATGTAACAGGATTTACCTTAGAGTCCAATTTCTACAATAACTTCATGGATGAAACCGAGCATGGCCCGGAATCAATTTTTGAAATTGAATACGATGAAAATTTAGGAGTAGCTGATAAATGGGGTAGTGATACAGCTGGAGATGGTGTTGCCGAATCAACTCTTAGAGGCCAGGAATATGGTAATTTAGGTTGGTATAATGTGTATCCATCTGATGATATTTTAGATGAGTATGAGCCTGGAGATAAACGTTTTGGAGATACTTTTTATGTTCCTGGATCAAAATACAACAATGGAGCTAATACCATGACAGCGGCTAATTTTTCATCATCTGCAGGTCTTAGAAGAGCAGGTTGGAAAAAATATCAAAACTATTACAAGCGTGTAGATGAAAATCTGGATTCAAGTATCAACTTCAAAGTGATGCGTTATTCAGATGTATTGCTTATGATGGCAGAATGTGAAAGCATGAGAGCCGGAGGTGTACAGGCAACTGCTATTGGTTACATTAATCAGGTTCGCGGCAGAGCAAATGTACCTTTATTGGCAACAACACTTACAAAAGAGCAGGTTTTTACAGCTCTTGTTCACGAACGTAAAGTGGAATTAGCAGGCGAACAAGTTCGTTTTGATGATATAATTAGATGGGGTATTGCAAGTACTGAATTGGCAGGAACTGGTTTCACAGCTGGTAAAAGTGAGTTATGGCCTATCCCAAATAGAGAAACATCTTCTAATCCAAATATAAAACCTAGTGATAACAATCCTGGCTACTAGGAAGGGATGATTGAAGTTTGTTAGTTTGAGTTAGTTAAGTTAGTATTTGGCAAACAGCGCACTTGCGTGCGCTGTTTATCAATACATTATGTTTTGTAAAGCAAATAACTTATTTAACTCTTTTTACCTCAATTTTAGTTAAACGCAAGAAATCTTGTAAAGCGAGATACTATTCTTTAAAAATTGTAGATTTTCAATACTTAAATAAGTATTAAGGCAGGCCGAATTTTATTCAATATGAAAAGAATTGCTTCACTTTTTTTAATCGTAACATTGTTTTACAATGTTTTGGGATTTTATATCATGTTTGCTGAACAACAAGAGCAAGTGTGGGTGACAGCTATGGAGAAAACCGACAATTCAAATTTTGAAATAATTGAAATTAAAATTACTCCTTATGCCTATGTAGTTGATTCTGGTATTGAAGATGCCAATGAAGACTTCGTAATTCATAATAAAACCTATCATGTTTTTAAGAAAAGAATTCAAAACAATGTTCTACAATTATATTGCCTAAAAAGCGCTCATAATGAAGCTTTAAATAAAGATTTAAAAAAAATTGTCGATAGTCAGCTATTTGATGATAATTCAAATAAAGAAAATCCAAGTAAAAAATTAATGAAATCCTTTATTCAGGATTACATTCAGGGTAACACAATAGTTTTTATAAGTACTTCTATAAAACTAGTTTCACCAGTTACTTTAAATTCATACCCTCCACAAAAAAATCTTCTTTCAGGATACTTTACTACTAATGATCCTCCTCCCGATATGGTGTAGCATTTCCTTGAATGTCAAAATGTATATAGCATTTGATTAGTATTCTTAGACGCTAAATTATTAGTTTGAGCTAAGGGTTAAATCTGCTTATTTACAATTTAGCATGCAACGTCAATTAAACTTAATTGAAAGAAAAAGCTATCTAACAACCATATAAACCAACCAAAAATGAAAATTTATAAATTTTTGTTTAAAGTGTTATTTTTTAGCATTTTAAGCGTAAATACTTTTGCACAAGTAAAAGGCAACAAAAATCAAATTAAAGAACCAACCGGAGAAAATAATATGGCCTATAAATGGTCGCAAATCGCAGTTGTTGCCACTGGTAATGATACTGATAGATTTAAACCAAGACCAACAGTGACTTCCCGTTTTTTAGGATTAACATTTGTTGCTGTTTTTGATGCCTGGAGCCGTTATGATCAAAAAGCAATTCCTGTATATTTAAAAAATATAGAAAGAAGACCTACTAAAGAACAGACACTTAAAAATAAGGAGATTGCTATCAGTTATGCTGCCTATAATGCATTATGTGAATATTATTTTTCAGACAAAGATTTGTTTGTCGCTTTTATGGTCAAATTAGGGTTAGATCCTAATGATAAATCACTAGATCCTAAAACACCGGTCGGAATAGGAAATTTAGCAGCAAAAGCAGTAATTGAGGCAAGAAAACATGATGGATCAAATCAATATGGAGAAGAAAATGGTTCAAACGGAACTCCTTATTTTAACTATGTAAATTATAATCCGGTCAATACTCCAGACGAAATGAAGGATGTAGCTCATTGGCAGCCAAAATATTTTTCAGATGGAAAAGGCGGTAAGTTTGCACCAGCCTGTGCTACTCCATTTTGGAACAAAGTAAAGCCTGTAGGATTAAAATCAGGAGATCAATTTCGTCCTATACCACCGCCTGCATTGGATTCAGAACAACTTAGAAATGAAGTTAAAGAACTACTTGATTTACAATATAATCTTACCAATGAACAAAAAGCATTGGTTGAGTTTATGCGTGACGGTCCAAAATCAGTACAACAGGCAGGACATTGGCTAAAATTTGCCGAGGATGTTTCCAGACGTGATAATCATACTTTAGATCAGGATGTAAAAATGTTTTTTTACAATCAGGTAACTGCTATGGATTGCTTTATAGCATGCTGGGATACAAAGATGTTTTATGACTTTGCCCGTCCTTATGCATTAGTACATTACTATTATAAAGATCAGACTATAAAAGCCTGGGGCGGACCAGGTTTTGGAAATATAGAAATGAAAGGTCAGGATTGGAGACCTTACTCGCCGGATATTTTTTTATGTCCCGCTTTTCCAGGTTATGTTTCCGGACACAGTACAATTAGTGGCGGTTGCGGTGAAGCATTAAAACTATGGACCGGAAGTGATACTTTTGGAGAATCTGCAATCTGTAGTACGCCAGGATCAATGACAGAACCAAACAACATCGGGAAACCTGTTGTGCTTAAATTCCCAACCTTTACAGAAACAGCAAATATGGCAGGAATTTCCAGAGTAATGGGAGGATATCATATTCAGGCAGATAATGTTCAAGGACTAAAGCTGGGCAGAAATGTGGCCCATGAAGTTTGGAAGTTCTATAATAAGCACATCGGAAATAAAACGATGGAGACAATAGCTGAAAATTGAATAAGGTACACAACAAAGTAGCCCAATCTGTAAATGCTTTAATTATGAAAATTAAACAAGTAACATTGCTCCTTATAGTCCTTATTATAACGCAGTCCTGCGATTATTTTTCTAATCCAAATGACAAGATGATTAATATTTTGGAGGCCAGAAAAAAAATGTATGATGTAAAAGATAATGCATTTGCTTCAAAAACGGAAGTTGCTTATTATGACTCCATAATCAACAGCTCAGATGAAGGTTTCTTTAAATTAACAAACGAGTTAAATAAAGGAAATGCATTACTAAAGCTGGGTAAAGAAGCAGAATCTATAGCCACTATCGAAAGCGCTATTAACAGAATGAAAAAGCTGGATGGCAAAGACGATGTGAAATCATTACAAGCTTTAGGTATTGCCTATATGAGGCTCGGTGAAAAACAAAATTGTGTGAATTACCATAATCCGGAATCCTGTATTATGCCGATACAAAAAAACGGGATTCATGCCATACGTGAGGGTTCTCAAAAAGCGATTGAAGTTTATAAAAAATTATTAGCGATAAACCCTAATGATTACGAATCAAGATGGTTGCTCAATATAGCGTATATGACGTTGGGCGAATATCCGTCCGAAGTTCCCAAACAATGGTTGATACCCAATCTAAATAAAGATTCAGGCTATAGTATAAAACCCTTTCTTGACGTAGCGGCAAACGCTGGCATAAAAGGAAGAAATATGTCGGGAGGTGTTATTGTGGATGATTTCAATAACGATAATTATCTGGATATTGTAACTTCTGACTGGAGCCTGGATGGGGTGATGCATTATTATCAAAACGATCAAAAAGGAAAATATATCGATAATTCTAAAGTTTCAGAAATAGGCCGTTTCAAAGGAGGATTAAGTATGGTACAGGCAGATTATGACAATGATGGAGATACTGATATTTTTGTTTTGAGAGGAGCCTGGATGCGTAAATATGGGCGTCAACCCAACTCATTGTTACGCAACAACGGCGATGGTACTTTTACAGATGTAACAATTAAGAGTGGCTTATATTCTGAATTTCCAACTCAGGCCGGAACCTGGAATGATTTTAATAATGACGGTTATCTGGACTTATTCATAGGCAATGAATCTTCTGATAATGAAGCGTATCCTTCAGAATTGTATCTAAATAATCAGGATGGAACATTTACTAATGTTGCCAAAGCCGCAAAGTGCGATGTTGTTTCTTATATAAAAGGAGTAACCGCTGCAGATTATGATAATGATGGTGATATTGATTTGTTTCTTTCCGGAATGAACAAGAAAAAAATTCTATTGAAAAATACCGGACTTAAAAATGGGATTCCGCAGTTTTCGGACGTTACAGATCAGGCAGGATTGGCGGGCATAAATGTCATGACATTTCCAACCTGGTTTTGGGATTATGATAACGATGGCTGGCAAGATATTTTTGTCTGCGGTTATCAATATAATGGTTCTATTGCAGGTGAAATTGCCATGGAAGCCCTTAATATTCCAAATGAAAGCAGTAAAATGTATTTGTATCATAATAATCATGATGGCACTTTTTCAGATGTTTCTAAAGAATCGGGACTAAGTAAAACCGTATTTGCAATGGGGTCTAATTTTGGAGATATTGATAATGATGGTTTTCTCGATATGTACCTCGGAACAGGAAATCCGGATTATAAATCACTCGCACCAAATCGATTATTTAGAAATATGGGCAATGGAAAATTTGCTGATGTTACGGTTTCCGGACGTGTAGGAAACTTGCAAAAAGGGCATGGCGTGGCTATTAATGATCTTGATAATGACGGAGATTCTGATATTTTTATTGAAGTTGGCGGTGCTTATTTTGGAGATTCTTTTAGCAATTCCTTATACATGAACCCGGGTCAAAATAACAATCGCTGGATAAAATTACAATTAGAAGGCACAGAAAGCAATCGTTCTGCCATTGGAGCCAAAGTAAAAGTTACTTTCAAAGAAAACGGTGTTTCCAGATCGGTTTACAGAGTTTTAAACTCAGGTGGTAGCTTTGGAGCGTCAGCCTTAAGGATGGAAATCGGAATTGGACAAGCGAAGGTAATTGATCAGATCGAAATTACCTGGCCGAAAGACCAAAAGAAAAAAGTCTTTAAAAACATAAAACCCAATCAGTACATTAAAATTATTGAAGGGGAAAATAACTTTTCAAAAATAGATATTAAAAGAACTATTTTTTCAACGGCCGGAGCACATTCTCCTGTTTGTATTTAAAAACATTACAATCATAAATATGAAAAATATAAAAATAAAAGTAACTTTTTTTAGCCTTTTGGGTTTACTACTGCTTGTTAGCTGTTCTAAAGAATCAGACGAGAAGATCTTTACTACCTTAGATCGTTCCGATACAGGAATTGATTTTAGCAATAACCTGAAAGAAAATGATTCACTTAATTACTTTACCTACAATTATATTTATTTGGGTGGAGGAGTGGCTACCGGAGACATTAATAATGATGGACTGGTAGATATTTTCTTTACAGGAAACCAGGTATCAAACAAACTATATCTGAACAAAGGAAAATTAAAATTCGAAGATATTACCAAAAAAGCCGGTGTAGGAGGTGATTCTCGCTGGTATACCGGAGTTGCGATGGCTGATGTAAACGGTGATGGTTTTCTAGATATTTATTGTAGTGTAGGCGGTAAATTCGGCCCTAAAAACAATGAATTATACATCAATAATGGCAACGGAACTTTTACAGAAAAAGCCAAAGAATACGGTATTGATGATATTGGAAATAGCGTTCAGGGAACCTTTTTTGACTACGATAAAGACGGTGATTTAGATTTATTTGTAGCCAATTATCCACCAACAAGATTCAATTCTGCGACAGGTGATTACGTGCAAATGATGCGCAATGTCAAAGACAATGAATCAGGACATTTATATCGAAACGATGGAAATCATTTTGCTAATGTTACCGAACAAGCAGGTGTAAAAAATTATGGCTTATCATTAAGCGCAACAGTTGGGGATCTAAACAACGACAGCTGGCCAGATATTTATGTTTCTAACGATTTCAATTCACCTGATTTTATGTATATCAACAATCAGGATGGTACTTTTAAGGAAGTGGTAAAAGAGGCAATGGCGCACAATTCTTTTTACGGAATGGGTGTAGATATTTCTGATTTCAACAACGATGGAAATTTAGATGTTTTTCAGGTGGATATGGATGCAAAAGACAATCGTCGTAAAAAAGCAAACATGTCAAGCATGAATCCGAAACTTTTTTGGGATGTTGTTGATGCTGGTTTTAACTACCAATACATGCATAATTGCATGCAATTAAATACAGGAGTTAATGAAAATGGTATTCCGCATTTTGGAAATGTATCGCGTATTACGGGAACCTCCTCTACAGATTGGAGCTGGGGGCCTTTATTTGCCGATTTTGATAATGACGGAAATAAAGATTTGTTTGTAACGAACGGAACCAGAAGAGAAATTAACAACAATGATTTCTTTCATAGTTTAGAAGCGCTCAACCTTCAGCCAAAAGATTTGTTGAAGAAATCCCAAGAAATTCCTTCTGAGAAAATCGACAATTTTATGTTTCAAAACAAAGGAAATTTAAATTTTGAGCAAGCCAATAAAAAATGGGGAATTGAATTTAAAGGTTTTTCAAATGGTGTTGCTTATGTCGATTTGGATAACGATGGTGATTTGGATTTGGTGGTCAATAATATCGATGATTATGCTTCTGTTTTTGAGAATTCAAGTTCTAAAATCAACAATTATATCAAAGTAAATTTTAAAGGAAATACTAAAAATACTTTTGGTTTAGGAAATCGTGTTTACATAAAAACGAAAAAAGGAACCCAGATGCAAGAGCTTACCTTAACGAGAGGATTTCAATCTTCTGTAGCTCCTGAATTGCATTTTGGTGTAGGAAAAGACAAAACCATAGATGAGGTAAAAGTAGTCTGGACAAACGGTAAAGTGCAAAAATTATCGAATGTTAAAGTCAACCAAACGTTAAGCTTTAAGGAGCAGGATGCCAAAGAAGAAGTAGTGGTAAAAACAGCTCCAAAAACCCATTTGTTTGCAACTGAAACCACCGTTTTTCCGGCTTTCAAACACGAAGAAAATAAATACGATGATTTTAAAGATCAGGTTTTATTGCCTCATAAAATGTCTAGTTTTGGTCCTGCCATTGCGGTTGGTGATTTAAATAAAGACGGTTTGGAGGATTATTTCATTGGAGGATCTGCAACCTATTCTGGAAAAATATTTATGCAGACAAAAAATGGTTTTACAGAAAAAAGTAGTCAGGCACTTGAAGCCGATAAAGCCAGTGAAGATACAGGAGCCTTAATTTTTGATGCAGATAATGACGGAGATAATGATTTATATGTAGTGAGTGGTGGTTACGAATTTTTGGTTAACGATCCTAAATTGCAAGACAGATTATATCTGAATGATGGTAAAGGCAATTTTACAAAAGCCCCAAAAGGTGTATTGCCAACGATGTTGACCAGTGGTTCAAAAGTATATCCTATTGATTATGATAAAGATGGAAAACAGGATCTTTTGGTTTTAGGAAGACAGGTTCCGGGGCAATATCCGTCGCCGGCAACAACTTATTTGTTGCATAATATAAGTTCGCCAACACAGCCTAAATTTGAAGTTTCTAAAAAATCGCCTAAAGAATTTACCAATTTAGGAATGGCAACAAGCGCTGTAATTACCGATTTTAATAATGACAAATTAGCCGATATCATAGTTGTGGGTGAATGGATGCCGATACGTATTTTTCAGAATACTACTTCAGGTTTCAAAGAAGTAACCAAAAATATGGGACTTAATGATGATACCACAGGTTGGTGGTGGAGTATTCAGCAAGGCGATTTTGATCATGATGGCGATATGGATTATATCGTAGGAAACAATGGTTTAAACTACAAATACAAAGCAACTCCAAACGAAACCTTTGATATTTATGTAAAAGATTTCGACAACAACAAACACAAAGATATCGTGTTGAGTTACTACAATGATGGAAAGCAATATCCGGTGCGTGGCCGTGGCTGTTCGTCTCAGCAAATTCCAAATATCAAGAAGAAATTCAAAGACTATGAAAGTTTTTCAGAAGCCACATTGGTTGATGTTTATACAGAGAAATCACTTAAAGAAGCCCTGCATTATAAAGTAAAATCATTTGCCAGTATTTATCTAGAAAATAAAAATGGCAAGTTTATCATTCACGAACTTCCGGTTGAAGCACAGCTTACCTGCATCAATCAGATAATGGTTGATGATTACGATAAAGACGGTAAATTGGATGTTTTAGTGACTGGTAATATGTACAACTCAGAAGTAGAAACTCCTCGAAACGATGCCGGTCACGGATTATTTTTAAAAGGAGATGGCAAAGGAAAATTCAAATCAATTTCAGCAATTGAAAGTGGATTTTTTACTCCAGGCGATGTAAAAAACATGGAAAAAATTCAGGTAAAAGGGAAAACGTATCTCCTGGTAACTAAGAATAATTCGTTTTTACAAAGTGTAAGGATTAATTAATTTAGGTTTCTGGCCAATCTAATGTTGTCCCTATGGGACAATATTGTGTTGCTAATTTATTTGCTACCAATATATAATCTCTACGAGATAATCTTTTAGGGCTCAATCTTTTATTAAAGAAGATTTTCCATACTTATGACTAAAAGTGATAATCCGTTAGGATTTAAATATTGGTAGCAAAATAGTGATCCATCAGATAAAATATCCCAGAGGGATTATACCTAATTATTCTTTTAAAACCAGCTGAAATTATTTAATTCTAAAACCAGCAGCTTGAATTAATTAAATGGTCGAGCAACTATATCTATTGATCAAACCAAAATCATGAAAAAATAGCATCATTTAAGAAGCTTTCTATTGAAGATTCCATTAATTAAATTTCAATATTTAAAAACAATACGAACAATATGTTACGAGAAAAATATATAAAATTATTATGCTGTTTTTTGTTTTTGCTTAGCGCACAAATATATGCGCAACAGCAAAATTTAAATGGGATAGTCGTAGATGGTAAAAACGATTTGCCATTGAGCGGCGTGATCATTCAGTCAGAAACGGAAGAAATTATAACCAATGAAAATGGCGAATTTGTTATTCCCAATCAAAAATTGCCAGTTACATTGACGGTAAGTTTTATAGGATATAAGACGCAGGAAATTGTAGTGAATTCGTTTGATTTTTTTAATATAAAATTAATCAAAGATTCCAATCAATTAGATGAAGTGCTGATTTCGAGTGGTTATTTATCCCAAAAAAAATCAGAGTTCTCCGGTTCTGTTGCTACGGTTTCAGCAAAGCAATTACAAAATCGTCCTTCGACCAGTTTTGACCAGCTATTAGGCGGTCAGGGAACAGGAATTGATGTAATACAGTCCACAAGTGTCTTAAACAATACACCAGTAATTAGGGTTCGTGGTTTAAATACGATTACATCCGGACTTTTCCCTTTAATTGTAGTAGATGGTGTGGCAGTTTTCACAGGCTCTTTGGGTGGATTTGTAGGTAACAATCCGCTTTCAGGAATTAATCCTAATGATATTGCGACAGTCGATGTATTGAAAGATGCTTCGGCGGCTGCAATTTATGGTTCCAGAGCAGCTAATGGTGTTATGGTTATTACCACTAAAAAAGGAAAAAAAGGAAAAACCAGATTCAATTACAATACCTGGTTTAGTCGAAGCACACCTTACAATCTACCTAAACTATTAAATGCAGAAGATTATACCATGATCAAAAACGAAGCTTTGGTCAATGCAGGTAAAGCACCGGGGTTTTTCTTATCAAAAAATCCAGATGGAAGTACAGTTGATACGAATTGGTATGATGTGGCTTATGAACCGGGAATTTCAAGCAACCAGAATCTTAATATTTCTGGAGGCAACGAAACAACTCAATATTATTTTTCAGTAGATTATACTAACCAAAATAGTTTTATTAAAAACAACACTTTTCAGAATTACATGACACGTTTAAATTTGAGTCATGAAGTCAATAAGTCTATTCGTGTTGGAATTAATCTCTCTTATAGCAGAGCCAAAAATGTAGGCCCGAATACCGGTGCTGTAGCAGGAAATACTTTATCATCCTCAACTTATAACACAGAATATATTACTAATGAGCCTTTAGGAAGAATGACCTATGTGTTGCCTCCTAATGTACCGGTCTATAATCCAGATGGTTCTTATAGCATTCAAAACGGAATAAGTGTGGGTTATGGCGCCAATATTCCGTCGATTATCGGAACAATTAATGCCTATAATCTGGCTATGGTACAAGAACTTGATTTAACCACTTCAATCAGTAAATCACTTTTAGGGAATATATACGGCGAGTTTGATATCACCAAAAAATTAATCTTTAGAACGAGTTATGGATTGAATACAATTGATTTGGAAAACAAATTATTTTTGAATCCAATTCACGGAGGAGGAGCTGCGTACAATGGTGTTGCAACCAATATAGCAACCGATTTAGAAAGAACCGATTGGGCAAATACGCTTACCTACAAAGATTCTTTTAATGAAAACAACCATTTCACTTTTATGTTAGGATACGAGCGAATTAAAACTACGCTGGATAGCTGGGGAGCCTCTCAAAGTAATGTCACCGATCCGTATTATAAGAATTATCAGGGAAGTTATGCGAACATTTCGCCTATCGGTAATGACCTTTCTGAAAATGCGTTACTATCTTATTTTTCGAATTTAAATTACAATTATAAAAACAAATATTTCCTGAGCTTAAATTATAGAATTGATGGTTTATCAGCTTTACCAGAGGGAAATAAATATGGTAGTTTTGGAGGAGGTTCTGTAAGCTGGAATCTGCTCGAAGAATCTTTTCTTAAAGATTCTAAAGTAAGAGGTTTTCTGGATAACTTAAGATTGAGAGCCAGTTACGGAATTGTCGGAAATAGCGAAATCGGAAATTATCCTGCTATAGGAACGTATAATTCATCTACTTATGGCGGTGCTCCAACCTTAGGATATTCGCAAACGGCTAACCCAAACCTGAAATGGGAAACAAGTTCAAAACTTGATTTAGGACTGAATTTTGCCATGCTGAACAATCGCATTTCAGTGGAGTTTGATTATTTCAATAATAAAATCAGAGATTTGATTCTGAAAACACCACAATCACTTTCAGCGGGAATTCCAAATAATTATATCAACGAAAATGTCGGTGGTATGTACAATACAGGCTATGAAATTGGTATTAATGCACTTGCTGTTACGAACCGAAATTTCAATTGGAACATAAGTCTGAATCTTTCTACCCTTGAAAATAAAGTAACGTCTTTATCAAGTGATGTCTTTGTTCCGAGTGTTTTTGGAGTACAAAATATGACCAGAGTAGGTTATTCTATCGGGTCTGTTTTTGCGGTGCCGACAAAAGGTGTAAATCCGGATAACGGACAAATGGTTTTTATAAACAGCGAAGGCAAAGAAGTGCAGTACAATCATATTGGTTCTCCAAAATGGACGTATCTCGATGGTACTGCAGCTCCGGCAATAGACAATTACAAAGATGGTGTGATACAAGGGCCTTCCTTGCCAAAATTGTTTGGAGGTTTAAACAACACTTTCAGTTACAAGAATTTTGTTTTGAACGTAAATCTGACTTTTGCTCAGGGAAATAAATTGTATAACGGAACACGTGCAACAAACTCTGATCAGCGTTATTTCAACAATGGAGAATTTATAAAAAACAGATGGACAACTCCAGGTCAGGTGACCGATATTCAAAAGTTGTATTATGGAGATAATGTTTCCGCCGGTTTTTCATTTTCAAGTACTTCAAAAGTAGAAGACGGCTCTTATATAAAATTTAAAAATGTGTCTTTAGGATATAATGTACCAATGGAACTTTCTTTTCTAAAAAACACTTTTAGCTCTATTTATGTGTATGTACAAGGAAACAATTTTTACACTTTTACCAAGTACAGAGGCTCTGATCCTGAGGTTTCGATCAACGGAAACTCTATTAATTCAGGAAAAGATCAAAATGTTCCGCCCAATGCCCAAGTGTATACTTTAGGTTTAAATATTGGATTTTAATTAAAAGCAAAGACGATGAAAAAATATATTTTAATGAGCTGTTTTATTCTAATGTTTGCGACAGCCTGCAATGACGATTTATTAGATACCCAGCCCGAAACAAGTATTCCCGAGTCAATAGCATTTAGTACGCCGGAAAAGATTTTGGCGCAGACCAATAACCTGTACAAACAATTACAAAATCAAAGTTTTTATGGCGGAAGATTTATTGTTTTTAATGAACAGCGGGCAGATCAGTTTGGGCAAAATGATGGAAACGCGGCAACAGGTTCTGCCGTGTGGAATCAGAATGTGGCATCAACAAATGATTTCGTAAACAACGTTTGGTCAGTTGGATATACCGCAATTAATGCTTCAAATATTCTAATCAGTAAAATGAATGAAACAACGGTCATTTCAAAAGAACTGGCTAAAAATTACATTGCTGAAGCTAAATTTGTTCGTGCTTTCTGTTATTTCAGTTTGGTTCAAACCTATGCCAAACCTTATAATCAGGACAAAAGCTCGTTAGGTCTCCCTTTGCGATTAACGCCAATTACAACTTCAGGAAATAATGATTTGGCTAGAAGTTCTGTTGAATTGGTTTATAATCAAATTCTGAAAGATTTAGATGAAGCCGAAATAGATTTACCGGTTACTTATGCAACTCCATTACTAAATACTTCAAGAGCTAAAAAAGTTACCGCAATTGCCTTAAAAACAAGAGTTTTATTGGTACAGAATAATTTTGATCAAGTAATTTCAGAAGCTAAAAAAATCGTGTCTGCGACCGCTCCTTTTCAATATACCGAAGGAACTTTAACACAAAAATTAGAACCGAATTATTCATCAATTTTTGGAGGAAGCTATACGGGAACGGAAGCTGTTTTTTCTATTCCTTTTGCCAATTCAACAACCGAGACGCCTTCTGCACAATACGCTCTGGCTTATAATTATTTAACGCAGCCTATTATCTTTTTAGCCGCTGCCGGAATTGTAAGTGATCCGGTTTTTAGTGCTGCTTCTGATGCGCGTTCAGGTCTTATCGGAACTAGTGCGGCCAATCAAAAAGTACTAAAAAAATTCAGTGTTACAACAGCACCTTTTAGAGATTATGTTCCTGTAATGCGTTATGCCGAAATACTATTAAATTATGCAGAAGCAGCTGCCAATACAAATGATTTAATACAAGCGGAGGCATTATTGAAAGCGGTTAGAAACCGTTCAGATCCTACTTATGTTTTTCCTGCAAATGACGTTGCAACAAAAGAGGCCTTAATTGCAACCATACAAAAAGAAAGAGATATTGAATTTTTAGGAGAAGGTTTCCGTTTAATGGATTTACAAAGAAAAGTACAAACCCTGCCAGCCAAAAAAGGTTCCATTGGAACAGCGCCTTTGGTCTTGCCAACGGCTAGTAATTATATTTGGCCAATTCCAAGCGGGGAAATTTCCACAAATAAATTAATGGTACCAAATCCTTAAATATATGCTTCATTTCTTATATAAAATGCTCGATTTGTAGGATTTATTTATTTCGCATTCTTCTATTTTTGAAAGATTGTTAATTAGGATAATTTTCTATTTAACAAGCAAATTTAATTTAACCCAAAAGGTTCTCTAAAACATATAAAATGAGATTACGATTTATAGCTGCGGCTTTGTTTTCAGTTTTTTTTCAAAGTTCTTTTTCGCAAACGAATGCTTCGACTGAAAAAAGAATTCAACAGTTAATTAAGAAAATGACTTTGAAGGAAAAGGTCGGCATGTTACACGGAAATTCTAAATTTTATACGGAAGAAATAAAACATCTCGGAATTCCGGAATGGGCTTTATCAGATGGTCCACATGGAGTCAGAGCAGAAATGAATCGTCATAATTGGCAATATGCTGGACTAACGGATGATGCTTCAACCTGTTTTCCTCCGGGTACCGCTATGGCTGCAAGCTGGAATTTAGAATTAGCGAAACAACGCGGTATCGTTTTAGGTGAAGAAGCACGTTTTCGTAAAAAAGATGTTTTGCTTGGACCGGGAATCAATATTATTCGATCGCCACTTTGCGGAAGAAATTTTGAATATTTGAGTGAAGATCCTTTTCTTATTTCACAGCTTTCCATCAATTATATCAAGGCTTTACAGACTCAGGATGTCGCAGCTTGTGTAAAACATTTTGTAGCCAATAATCAGGAACAAAATCGTTTTGTGGTTGATGTGACTATGAGCGAACGCGCTTTACGCGAAATTTATTTACCGGGTTTCAAAGCTTCTGTAGTTGATGCCGGTGTCTTAGGCGTTATGGGTGCTTATAATAAATTCAGAGGATCCTATTGTACTGAAAATGATTATTTGGGACGAACGCTTTTACGCGATGAGTTTAAATTTAAAGGTGTTTATATGTCGGATTGGGATGCCGTTCACAGTACTGAAAAAGCGGCTTTGGCAGGTTTGGACTTAGAAATGGGAACCGAAAAAGAAAATTATAACGACTGGTATTTCGCAGATCCTTTGATAAAGGCAGTTCAGGAAGGTCGAATAAAAGAAAGTTTAGTAAATGAAAAAGTAGCCAATATTCTAAGAGTCATGATCGAAACGAAAGTTTTAGATCCGAAAACACGAATAAAAGGTGCTATAAACACAAAAGAGCACCAACAAGCAGCGTATCGTTCTGCGGTGGAAGCAGTTGTTTTACTGAAAAACGAAAAGCAAATTTTGCCGTTGAATATGAGTACTATAAAATCAGTAGCAATTATTGGTGATAATGCAACACGTACACATTGCGGTGGTGGATTTAGTTCAGAAATAAAAACTTTATACGAGGTAACACCACTTCAGGCTATGACTACTAAATACGGAAAGTCAATGCAGATCAATTTTGCACAAGGCTATGAGAAACAATCTCATGTTGTGGAAAGAAGCAGCGACGGTCAATTAAACACCGACAAAGTAGATTGGAAATTAATAGAAGAAGCGGTGGCTCAGGCAAAAAAATCAGATGTAGCAATTGTTTTTGCAGGTTTGAACCATGACTTCGATTCCGAATCATTTGACAGATTACACATGCGTTTGCCTTACGGACAAGAAACTTTAATTCAGGAAGTAGCCAAGGCAAATCCTAAAACAATTGTAGTGATTATTGCAGGTTCTCCGCTTGAATTGGCGGGTATTGAATCTCGTGTACCAGCTTTAGTTTGGGGTTGGTATGGTGGAATGGAAGCAGGTAATGCTGTAGTTGACGTATTGAGCGGCAAAGAATTTCCTTCGGGAAAATTGCCCTTTACAATGCCTGTTACTTTGAGTCAATCTCCCGCACATGCTTTAGGTGCTTATCCGGGACATGATTTGAAAGTAAATTATGAGGAAGATATTTTGGTAGGATATCGTTGGTTTGACACCAAGGGAATTACACCTCAATATCCGTTTGGTTACGGTCTGTCTTATACTTCTTTTGATATTTCTAATGTTGCCACAGACAAGAAAGTTTATGGTGTCAATGATGAAATTACAGTTAAATTCAATATCAAAAATACCGGAAAAACAGAAGGGGCAGAAGTAGTTCAATTGTACGCTGGTCAAACAAAGTCATCCGTTTTAAGACCTAAAAAAGAATTAAAAGCATTCGATAAAATATTCCTGAAACCGGGAGAGCAAAAAACAATCGATTTAAAAGTAAAGGTAAAAGATTTGGCTTTTTACGACGAGAAAAGTGCTGACTGGAAAGTAGAACCGGGTGAATTTGTACTTTATACGGCTACATCAGCCGAGGATATCGTGAATACGCTTGCTATTACGGTACAATAAGAAAATAATATGTAGTTTTTTTTGCAGTAATATAGTTCGTTCTTCGAACTGTATTACTGTTTTTTTTTAGCATGTACTTTGCGTTAAATTTAACCGCAAGGCACGCAAAGGGATTACGCAAAGGTCGCAAAGTTTTGTTCGCAAAGCTTTGCGGACTTAATGAAGTTAATTACAAACACACCGAAAAAAAATACTTGGCACACTTTGCGTTAAATTTAACCGCATGGCACGCAAAGGGATTACGCAAAGGTCGCAAAGTTTTATTCGCAAAGCTTTGCGGACGTAATGAAGTTAATTACAAACACACCGAAAAAAAATACTTGGCGCACTTTGCGTTAAATTTAACCGCAAGGCACGCAAAGGGATTATGCAAAGGTCGCAAAGTTTTATTCGCAAAGCTTTGCGGACGTAATGAAGTTAATTACAAACACACCGAAAAAAAATACTTGGCGCACTTTGCGTTAAATTTAACCGCAAGGCACGCAAAGGGATTACGCAAAGGTCGCAAAGTTTTATTCGCAAAGCTTTGCGGACGTAATGAAGTTAATTACAAACACACCAAAAAAAATACTTGGCGCACTTTGCGTTAAATTTAACCACAAGGCACGCAAAGGGGATTATGTAAAGGTCGCAAAGTTTTGTTCGCAAAGCTTTGCGGACTTAATGAAGTTAATTACAAACACACCGAAAAAAATACTTGGCGCACTTTGCGTTAAATTAACCACAAGGCATTTAATTTCCTCTTCTTTCCTTAAGATCCTTTTCAATCCCGATTTCCATATTCCTATCAATTACATAAAAGCACAACAATACAGCGCTTATAATGAATATAAAGCCTGGATAAATGCTTACACACAATTTAATTCCCTCTACAGCTGCTGGTACCTGATTCACTTCTTCAGCGACATAACCATATTTTGATAAAAAAGCCGCACCAAGGGCACCGCCAATACTGATGCCTATTTTTAGCCCAAAAATCATAGCCGAAAAAACAGTAGCAGTCGCTCTTCGATTGTTTTTCCATTCGCTGTAATCGGCCACATCAGCAATCATGGCCCACAATAACGGGATTGTTACTCCATAAATAAACCCGTGTGCTAATTGAGTCAGAAAAACCATTGCAATAGCGGTTCTGCTGTAAAAATTAAAAAGCAACAAACTTAAAGCAGACAAAAAAATGAAAGTGATATAAATATTTCTTTTGCCAAATACGTCTGCGAGTGATTTTGAAAATAAAATTCCAAAAATCATAAACAGTATTCCACCAGCATTAAAAAGACTAAATGCAGAAGTAGGAACATCGCCCGGCCATTGAAAATCTACCAATCCCATTGCTCTTAACGAATTGTTCAGATCATGAATAAAGGCCGTAAAACCAATGTCATTCAGGAATACAGTTTGCGCGACAGGATCTAAATAATACTTAAAATAAAAAACATACATTCCGCCTTTTAAAGACAAGGTAACAAATACCAAAATAGTAACCAGCAACATGACCAGCCAGGGGCCATTTTTAGACAGATCGATAAAATCCTGTCGGACTGATGATTTCTGGTGCTTTGCGGGTATGATTCTTTCTTTTGTCGTAAAAAAAGTAATTAGGAAACAAATTACTCCAATAACAGCAAATAGAATCATTGTATTTTTAAAACCAATTGCCTTATCACCATGTCCTAAAATTAAGACCAATGGCAATAAAAGCGACTGAATTATAAATTGAGCTACCATTACCGCAACAAAACGATAAGAGGAAAGACTGTTTCTTTCTTTCATATCACCGGTTAAAACGCCACTTAAAGCAACATACGGCAGATTATTGGCCGAATAGATTATGACTAGAAAAAAGTAAGTAAGTAACGTATAGATAATCTTGCCATTTTCTCCAAAATTGGGAGTTAAAAAAGAAAGAACTGCGCCAATTCCAAAAGGCAGGGCAGTCCATAATATCCAGGGTCTGAATTTTCCCCAGCGGGTGTGAGTACGATCCGCAATAACGCCCATAATGATATTAAAAAAAGCGCCGACAAAACCTCCAATAAAAATAATAATACTTGCTGTTCCGGCAGGAATTTTATAAACATCGGTATAAAAGAAAGCAAGGAAGGTTAGTAAGGTTTGAAAAATCAAATTAGCAGCAAAATCTCCTAAACCGTAACCAATTTTTTCCAGTACAGAAAGTTTTTCTGATGTATCACTCATCAATATACTGGCTGACTTTTTTCTGCTTATCCCCATGTGTTGATTAAAAAATATTTTAGAGCGATATATCATTGAAATAGTACTTCGTTTTTTATTTAATTTTTATAAAATGGTAAATGTAAAAATAGCTCGAAAGTTGAAATAAGATTGTCAATTTTGAAGCCTTTAATAGCAGATTTGAAGCATTCTTTAGTTGTAGTAATTCTATTAAATTTAAATTGCTATTTTAGCTTCTGATTTACAGAAAACAACTGAAAGTCAACATTATTATTCACATTTTTTTTATTTACTTCTATGCGCATTTTCCATCTTTTGTTGATCGTTTCCTGTTTTTTTATTAGTTGTAATAAAAAACAGCATACTGAAGAGAATCACAAATATACCAATGATTTGATTAATGAAACTAGCCCGTATCTTTTGCAGCATGCGCACAATCCTGTAGATTGGAAAGCCTGGAATCAGGAAGCGTTGGACAAAGCAAAAGCAGAAAATAAACTTATTATTATTTCTGTAGGATATTCTGCGTGCCATTGGTGCCATGTTATGGAAGAAGAAAGTTTTGAAAACGAAGCTGTGGCTAAATTAATGAATGACAATTTTATCAGCATAAAAGTGGATAGGGAAGAGCGTCCGGATATTGACCAGATTTATATGAATGCTGTGCAATTAATGACAGGCAAAGGCGGATGGCCTTTAAACTGTATTGCACTTCCTGATGGGCGACCTATTTTTGGAGGTACCTATTTTACGAGAGAAGAATGGACAAAAGCTTTAACAGAGCTCTCTGATTTGTATAAAAACAATCCGAAGAAAGCCAGTGAATATGCTGATAAATTAGTAGCAGGTATTCAGAAGGCAGAATTAATTTCAGTTAATAATAGTCCGGCTGATTTTAAAAATTCAGCAATTTCTGATGCGGTAAAATTATGGCAGAAAGAATTAGATTATAAAGAAGGCGGGTTAGCTGGTGATACTAAATTTCCAATGCCAGGCGCGCTGAGTTTTCTTCTTCGTTACAGTATTCAGAATAATGACAAAGCAACGCAAAACTATGTACATACAACACTGGCAAAAATGGCGAATGGAGGAATTTACGACCCCATTGGAGGTGGTTTCTCCAGATATTCTGTAGATTCAAAATGGCATATTCCTCATTTTGAAAAAATGCTTTACGATAATGCACAATTAGTGAGTTTGTATTCTGATGCTTACTTGGCAACCAAAAATGAACTGTATAAGAAAACAGTAGTGGAAACACTAAATTTTGTAGAGAAAGAACTTATGGCTTCCAACGGTGCTTTTTATTCGTCTTTAGATGCCGACAGTAAAAACAGATCAAACAAACGGGAAGAAGGTGCGTATTATGTTTGGAAAAAAGAAGAGTTACAAACGCTGTTAAAATATGATTTTTCTCTCTTTCAGGAATACTTCAACATCAATGAAAATGGTTTGTGGGAAAATGGGAACTATGTTTTGTTTAAGACACAAGCAGATAAAGACTTTGCAATCAAAAATAAACTAACGGTAGCAGAACTGGATTCTAAAGTTAAAAATTGGAAACAAATCCTTTTAGCGGCCAGAAACAAAAGACCAAGACCTCATTTAGACAATAAAACTTTAACATCATGGAATGCTTTAATGATAAAGGGTTATGTTAGCGCTTACAGGGCATTTAAAAATCCGCATTATAAAGAAGTTGCTTTAAAAAACGCCAATTTTATTGTTAACAACCAGCTTCAAAAAGACGGAAGTTTAAATCACAGCTATAAAGAAGACAAAAGCAGTATTGTTGGTTTTTCAGAAGATTACGCCACAGTTATAGATGCGTTTATTTCTGTCTATCAGATTACTCTTGATGAAAAATGGCTCACTAAAGCGAAACAATTAACCGATTATACAATAACTCATTTTTGGGATAAAAAATCGAATCTGTTTTATTTTACCTCTAATACGTCAAAAGATTTAATTAGCAGGAAAATGGAAATCGTAGACAATGTAATTCCTGGTTCTAATTCTGTACTTGCTCATAATCTATTTTTATTAGGACATTATTATTCTAATGAAACTTATTCCAAAACTGCACAACAGATGTTGAATAATGTAAAAGAAGATGCCTTACAAGCACCAACGGAGTATTACAATTGGTTAAATTTAATGATGAATTACACCGATGATTATTTTGAGGTTGCTATTTCAGGAAAAGATGCTGTAGCTAAAACGAGCCAGCTTCAAAGTTATTATTTGCCAAATATTCTTATTGCCGGATCGACTGCAGCAAGTAAGCTTCCTATTTTAGAAAATCGTTTTGCAGACAATGAAACTTATATTTATGTCTGTGTGAACAAAGCTTGTAAAATGCCAGAAAAAGAAGTAAATGTGGCAGTTGGTAAAATAAAAAATGGTTTGTAGCAAAAAAAGAGACAAACTCGCGAAGCTCTTCATAAACTTACTTTAGCAAGATCTTAACTCATTAAGTATAATAAAGTCTTCTTTTATTTAACGAGTTAAGGTTTTTATATTGTCTCAATGCGCAACCAGTTGTTTTAAAACTTTTTCTTTTAAAAGTATAACTTCTGAAATATCGTTGATTTACAATTATTTGCTGAAATTTTAAGCTGCTTTTTACTTTTACGAGTTATGCAGTAAAAATGAATTATGTCTTTTAAATTGTTAAAATTTTCTTTTAAAAGAATCGTGTAAATAAATATAATTTACTTTTTTGGCTTTAAAATTAAACAGAATGTTTTTTATTATATCTTTTTTTAATAATTATGATGTTAAATTATTAAACAACCGGTTGTGTATTGATTGTTTTTGTATATATTTGTAATAAATACACTTATTAAAATTTATGAAAATATAATTTCTCTATAATTAAAGATTTTGAGTTTAGATTTAAAAATTAATGTTGGTTATAAGTGTTATTTTACAAAGTTGGTTTATAACTAAGGGTACGGTTAGTTTTTAAATTAAAAGCCGAAAGCTTAAACACTTTCGGCTTTTTCATTAAACCATAAATTTTAAGATTCAACGAGTAGACAGAAAAGATTATCATACAGCTAGTCATTAACTATAAGACCAAACCAAAAAACATTGAAATGAAAAACCACACCAAAATTTTATTTGCGCTACTATGTTGCTTGTCAGCAATTAAAACTACGGCACAAAATCCTATTATAAAAAACATCTTCACTGCAGATCCGGCACCTATCGTACATAAAGGTATCTTGTATTTATATACAGGGCACGATGTTGCAACCGAGCAGGATACTAATTACAAAATGGCCGATTGGCGTGTGTATTCGACAACAGATATGGCAACCTGGAAAGATCATGGAGCACCGCTTTCACCAAGCACATTTTCATGGGCGACCGGCGATGCTTACGCAGCGCAATGTATCGAGAGAAACGGAAAGTTTTATTGGTTTGTTTCTACATTTCATAAAAAAGATGAGGTAAGCGGAGGTGGTGCCGCTATTGGTGTAGCAGTTTCTGATAGTCCGACCGGTCCTTTTAAAGATGCGATTGGCAAAGCGCTTATCATTAATGAAATGACTACAGACATGACGTATGCCTGGGACGATATTGATCCGACAGTATTTGTTGATGATGATGGGCAAGCTTATATGTTTTGGGGAAATGGAAGCTGCAAATGGGTAAAGTTGAAAAAGAACATGATTGAAGTCGATGGGCCAATCACTACTTTCAAACCTAAAAATTATATTGAAGGTCCTTGGGTATACAAACGCAAAGGAATTTATTATTTAGTTTATGCCAGTGCTGGAACAAAGCCTGAAATGATTGAATATTGCACGGCCAAGAATCCAGCGGGTCCATGGACATATCAGGGAATCATTCAGGAAAATGTACCTAACAGTTTTACGACACATCCAGGTATTATTGATTACAAAGGCAAATCATACTTTTTTTATCACAACGGAAGTTTGCCTACGGGCGGAAGCTACAGACGTTCTGTTTGTGTAGACTATATGTATTATAATGAGGATGGAACCATTCAAAAGATAATACAAACTACTGAAGGCGTCAGCAAAATCAAATAGAGTCTCTTAATTTAATCTTTTGTCCCATGAAAAAAGGAATTAAGTTCATTTTCGTCTTCTCTATTTTGCTTATTCAGGCTTTTGCTTTCGCGCAAGCCCAGAACCCAATACTTTTTGCAGATGTGCCTGATCTGTCCATTATAAGAGTGGGTAAAAACTATTATATGAGCAGTACTACAATGCACATGAGTCCGGGTTTGCCTATTATGAAATCTACAGATCTTGTCAATTGGAAACTTATTAATTATGCCTATGATACTTTGGCAGACATGCCGGAACTAAATTTAACAGAAGGAAAAAGCACCTATGGAAGAGGTTCCTGGGCAAGCAGTCTGCGTTTTCATAACGGAATGTATTATGTGACCACTTTTGCACAGACCACAGGAGAAACCTATATTTTTAAAACGAATGATATAGAAAAAGGAAACTGGCAAAGAGTTTCTTTTAAACCGGATTATCACGACCATTCTTTGTTTTTTGATGATGATGGTAAGGCGTATTTAATCTACGGAGCAGGTAAAATCAAATTGGTTGAACTCAATGACGATTTGACCGGAATTAAACAAAATGTTCCGGAGAAAGTTATTATAGAAAATGCCAGTGCACCCGCAGGAAACAATATTATGTTAGGTGCAGAAGGTTCTCAGTTGTTTAAAATAAAAGGAAAATATTACCTGTTTAATATTTGCTGGCCTCAGGACGGAATGCGTACCGTAATCATTCATAGGGCAGATAATATTAATGGTCCTTGGGAAGGAAAAATAGGTTTGCAGGATTTGGGCGTTGCTCAGGGTGGACTGATAGATACTCCTGACGGTCAATGGTTCTCTTATCTTTTTCGCGACTTCGGAGCTGTTGGCAGAATTCCGTATCTGGTTCCGGTAAAATGGGAAGATGGCTGGCCAATATTAGGAGAAAATGGAAAAGTTCCAGAAAAATTAAACCTGCCAGCAAGTAAAGGCTTGACTCCGAATTTGGTTGCTTCTGATGAATTCAATAGCAAGAAAGATCAAGAAACATTGCCCTTAGTTTGGCAATGGAATCACAATCCGGATAATACGCTTTGGTCTTTAAGAGAAAGAAAAGGATTCCTTCGCCTTAAGACAGGAAGAATTGATACTGATTTTCTCTTAGCCAGAAACACATTGACACAACGCACAATTGGTCCAACAAGTTCAGCTTCTGTTTCTTTAGACATTTCGAAAATGAAAGAGGGTGATTTTACCGGATTATCAGCTTTACAAAAAGAATACGGATTGGTTGGAGTGAAAGTGGAGGAGGGCAAAAAATCAATAGTAATGGTAAATACAAATAAAGATAAAGCTGTTGAAGTACAGCGAATTCCTTTAGATCAAAATCAGGTTTATTTTAAAATTGATTGTGACTTCACAAACAAAAAAGATGAAGCCATTTTCTTTTACAGTTTAGATGGAAAAGTGTGGAACCCGATAGGAGACACTTTAAAAATGAAATATACCCTTCCGCACTTTATGGGATATCGTTTCGGTTTATTCAATTATGCAACAAAAAATACCGGAGGATATGTTGATTTTGATTGGTTTAGAATTAAATAGTAAAAAAGTTAAATTATGATAATAGATAAAAGTATTACAAATGAATTTCTAATTAGAATTCACGTTTTGGTATTGGTATTCGGATTGATTTTACCCGTTTTGGCAGTTGGTCAAATTAAAAAGAAAGCAGAAAAATCAGAATCAAAACCGCAATACCGTAACCTTTTTAAGGAAGCAGGTTACAGTCAAACAGATATTGACAAGAAATTAGCCAAAGCCTATTATGATGTTTTTGAGGGACCTAACAAAGTATATTTTGAAGAAGGAGATTCTTTAGGATATGTTTCGGATGTTAAAAATAAAGATGCCCGTACCGAAGGAATGTCGTATGGCATGATGGTCGCTGTCCAACTCAATAAAAAAGAGGTTTTTGACAGAATCTGGAGATGGTCAGTTAAATACATGCAACATCAGGAAGGACCAAGAGAAGCCTATTTTGCATGGAGCGTGAATCCTGAAACTAAAAAACAAAATTCGGCCGGCTCTGCTTCAGACGGAGAATTATACTATATCACCAGTTTGCTTTTTGCTTCTAACAGATGGGGAAATGATACCGGAATAAATTATTATAAGGAAGCCAGAAGAATATTGGATGCCATGTGGAAGAAAGATGGTACGGGTAATATTCATAATATAATCAATACCGAACATAAGCAAATATCTTTCGTGCCAGAAGGAGGGGGCTATAACTGGACAGATCCTTCTTACCATGTTCCGGCATTTTATGAAATATGGGCTTTGTATGCAAAAGATGGCCACGAGCAATTTTATGCAGCATGTGCCGATGTTTCTCGTAATTTTCTTCATAAAGCCACCCATCCGGTAACGGGACTAAACTCAGATTACACTGAATTTAACGGAGAACCTCATCCTACACCGTGGATGCCTCCCGGATTTCGTTATGATTCCTGGCGTGTTCCTATGAATATAGCGATGGATTATACCTGGTACGGAAAAGATAAAAAATGGCAGGAAGAATATGCCGGCAAATTTCAAAATTTTCTTAGATCCAAAGGATTGAACACTTTTGAAGATCAATTTAATCTGGATGGTTCTACTCCTGAATTTATTCTACAGGCTGGCCCGGTTAAAAAACTCAGACATTCAATAGGACTAGTAGGAACTTCAGCTACTGCATCACTCGTCAATCCTGATAAAGCAAGTATGGATTTTGTTCACGCTCTTTGGAAGGCTAAACTGGAACCATATGAAGACGGTTACTTTGATCCTTATTATGATGGGTTAATGTATCTCTTTAGTCTAATGCATCTTTCTGGAAACTATCAAATTATAAATCCGGCAGTTAAATAATTTTTTAAATCTAAAAAATAAAAATATGAAACAGTACACAGTTGTTATGTTATGGGCATTTATTTTATCAGGTTTTATTGGTTTTTCACAAACAAGTCAAACCGCTATTGCCGAAGATTTTAAACCTTCAACGGTTAATCAGCCTGGGCAGGAATATCCGCAAGTTAATTCTCAGGGTTATGCACGATTTCAAATTTTGGCTCCCGAAGCTAAATCTGTCGTAGTAAGCCTTGGATTGGGTGGAGCAAAAGGAGGAACCGTTCTTGCAAAAGGAGAAGATGGTATTTGGCGTGGAACCACAGCAGGCGCCATGGACGAAGGCTTTCATTATTATCATGTAACTATTGATGGAGGCGTTTTTAACGATCCTGGAGCTCTTAACTTTTATGGTTCTACACGTTGGGAAAGCGGAATCGAAATTCCGGCTCACGATCAGGATTTTTATGCCCTGAAAAATGTTCCACACGGAAATGTACAGCAAATTCTTTTCCCTTCAAAAAGCACCAATACTTCTCGCAGGGCTTTTGTTTATACGCCGCCGGGTTATCATAAAGATAAATCAAAGCAATATCCGGTTTTGTATTTACAGCACGGTTGGGGAGAAGATGAAACAGCCTGGAGCAATCAGGGACATGTCAATTTGATCATGGATAATATGATAGCAGAAGGCAAAATAAAGCCATTCCTTATTGTAATGACGTACGGAATGACCAATGAAATTAAATATGGTGGTTTGGCCAGTTTTAAAATAGAACCCTTTCAGACGGTTCTTACAGAGGAATTAATTCCGTATGTTGATTCCAATTTCCGAACGCTTGCTAATCAGACGAATCGTGCAATGGCGGGTTTATCAATGGGAGGTATGGAAACAAAATCGATAACGCTAAATAAGCCTGAAATTTTTTCTCACTATGCACTGTTAAGCGGGGGAACTTATAAACCGGAAGACATTAAAGACAAATCAAAAGTAAAATTGATCTTTTTAAGTTGTGGAAGCAAAGAGCGTCCTGATGGTATTAAAGATGCTGTATCAACGCTTAAAAATGCTGGTTTTAATGCTGTTCCTTATATTTCAGAAAACACAGGACATGAATTTCAAACCTGGCGCCGAAGCTTCAAAGAATTGGCACCACTTTTATTTAAAGAGTAGTGATTTTTTAAGATTACTAATCCATTCATTTTAATATACGGTATCTGGCGGTGAATTGTATTTGCCCCAAAACATGACATTCAAACTATTCATCTGTCCAGATACTTGTTGTTGGTTTTAATAATTAAATATAAAATTATGCGTAAACTTAATAATATGGTTGTGGTTATTTTCAATAAAGCTTTATTGAAAAAAGTACTTATATTTTTTTGTTTGTTTAGTCTTGCAAACAAATCATTTTCTCAGAATTTAGTATTAAACGAAAAAGAATATTTCGAAACTCCGGGACTTAATGTATGGGTTTTTAATAATGAATATAACGGAATGTTTTTTGACGAAAAAACAGCCGGAATAGAATTTATTCATCATGGTGTCAGAACGGTAACCGGTGGAGCAATCAGGCTTCAGAACACACCGGAACAATGGGATTTAATTCCAAAAATGCTTAGCCGAAAAGTAGATAAAGTAAACAATAGTATTGAAGTTGTACTTCGATATGAGGAATTTAATTTTGATTCCAAAATCATAGTTACTGCAAAGGGAAAAGGTTTTACAATCAATGTTGTATTAGATAAACCAGTTCCAAAAGAGCTGGAAGGAAGAGCGGGATTTAACATGGAATTTATCCCAACTTCTTATTTTGAAAGTAATTATGTTGTAGATGGAAAAGCGGGAACTTTCCCCCGATATCCAGCTAGCAATACTGAAATCCGACCTTTATCTCAAAAAATCCCTCAATTTGCAGGGCATACGACATTTGACGATCGTGGAAAAAATGAATTTATTGCAACCCTTCCTTTAGAATCAGGGAAGAATTTCATATTGGCTCCTGAAAATCCGGAACGTACAGTGAAAATTCAATCTGAAGATCAGGATGTAATGCTTTTTGATGGAAGAAATTTGGGGCAGAATGGCTGGTTTATAGCCAGAAGTATTCTTCCTTCAAATAAAACAGGTAAAGTACTAACCTGGTATGTAGAACCTAATGCAATACCCAATTGGAAAAGAGAACCCGTAATAGGATTTTCGCAGGTAGGTTATATGCCGAGCCAAAAGAAAGTTGCGGTTGTTGAACTTGATAAAAACGATAAAGCATTACCAACGGCATCGATTTTTAAACTAGGTGAAGACGGAAAATTTACCGAGAAACTAAAAACCAATGTTAAGGTTTGGGGAAATTATCTAAGATATAATTATGCACAGATTGATTTTAGCGCTATCAAAGAAAAAGGGCTTTATTATATTCAATATGGCGACCAAAAAACAAACACTTTTCAGATAGAAGATGATATTTATTCGAAGATATGGTATCCAACAATGGATGTGTGGTTTCCTGTACAAATGGATCATATGGAAGTGAATGAGGCTTATAGAGTTTGGCACGGAAAACCATTTTTAGATGATTGTCTTCAGGCTCCAATAAATCACGAACATTTTGATGGTTATAAGCAAGGCCCTACGACAGAGACTAAATACAAACCTTTAGAGCGCATTCCGGGAATGTCAGTAGGCGGTTGGTTTGATGCGGGAGATTTTGATATACAAACTTTTTCGCATGTGAGTGTCATTAATAGTTTTGTCGAATCATGGGAAGCTTTCAAAGTAAACAGAGACGAAACTTATATTGATCAAAAAACACAATTTGTAGATATTCACCGCCCTGATGGTCAGCCTGATTTATTGCAACAAATAGAACATGGCGTATTGAATCTTGTCGCACAAGTGGAGAACATTGGACATCCTGTAAGAGGGATCGTCGTACCCAATCTTCATCAGTATCATCATTTAGGCGATGCTTCTACCGAAACAGATAATCTGCCTTATAATCCATCTCTTAAGCCGTATGAGTCTAATGGCGTTTCAAGCGGTACAAAAGATGACCGATGGGCTTTTACCAACCGAAGTTCATTTCTTGATTTTAGAACAGCTGGTTCTTTAGCGGCAGCAAGCAGAGCTTTAAAAGGATATAATGATGCACTTTCTGCAAAATGTTTAACTCTTGCTATAAAGTTGACCAACGAAGCAACTGAAATAGAAAAAAAGGCAAAACCGGATAATAGCCCAATGTCAAGATGGGGGAAAGGAAGTGATATGATTGCGATATTGCAACTCTATTTAAGCACAAAAGACGAACAATATAAAAAAGGTTTTGAAGATAAAATATGGAAATTGCTAGATGAAAATCTAGAGTTTAATATGAACTCTGCACTATTGGCCGTTTCTTCGATGGATGCTGCTTACAAACAAAAATTGCGCGGATATGTAATTAAGTATAAAGAAAAAACGGATAAAGAAAATGCCGAAAATCCTTATGCTGTGCCGATAGCAAAAAGAGGTTGGGGAGGCAGTTCACAAGTGATCAATTGGGCAAGTACCAATTATTATATTCATAAAATTTATCCTGATATCATGGACAAAGAAAGTGTTTATCAGGGATTGAACTATATTTTAGGTTGTCATCCTTATTCTAATTTATCTTTTGTAAATGCCGTCGGAAACCGATCTAAAAAAGTAGCCTATGGAGGCAATCGCGCCGACTTTACCACAATTGCAGGAGGAGTAGTGCCAGGACTGATTTTTCTAAAACCCGATTATCTTGAGAATAAAGACGACTGGCCATTTTTTTGGGGAGAAAATGAATGTATTATCGATGGCGGGGCGTGGTATGTTTTCCTTGCGAATGCTGTAAATGATTTGGCTAAGGAGAAATAGTGAATCTTACCGCAATCCCGATAGCTATCGGAAGCAAAGAGATTACGCAAAGGCCGCAACGTATTGACCATAATTTTACCACAGAGATACACAGAGATTTACGCAGAGCTACACAGAAAAATTAAAAAAGCTTTGCGCCTTTGCGGCTTTGCGAGATTAAATAAAAACTTTGTGAATCTCTGCGAAAACTTTGCGTATCTCTGTGGTAGCTCACAAATGAAGTAAAGTTTAATTGACAAAGCTTAGCGAACTTAAAACACAACGTAAACACAACGACAAAAAAACCTTGCGGGCTTTGCGGTAAAATTAACCACAACATAAACAAATATAAAAATGAAACGATTTCTAAATATTACCCTATTAATTTCCTGCTTTTGTTTCGAGGCAGGCTGGAGTCAGGAAACACAAATAGTAGAAGATTTTAAACCTTCAACTATAAATCAGGCAGACAAACAATTTCCTCAGGTAAACTCACAACGACGCGTACGCGCTAGTATTGCTGCTCCCAATGCAAATAAAGTACAACTCGATCTTGGTGGAGTGAAATACGATATGCGGAAAGATGAAAATGGAGTATGGACCGGAGAATCGAATCCGCAAGATGAAGGATTTCATTATTATCAGTTAAACATTGATGGAGCTTCTGTTCCGGATCCGGGAAGTTTGTATTTCTATGGAGCAGGAAGATCGGGCAGCGGAATAGAAATTCCGGCCAGAGATCAGGAATTTTTTGCTCTAAAAGAAGTACCTCACGGTTTGGTTAGTGAAAATATTTACTTCTCAAAATTGACAAATTCTTTTAGACACTGTTTTATTTATACGCCTCCGGGTTATACTGACAACGAAAAAACACGATATCCTGTATTGTATTTACAACACGGAAGTTTTGAAGACGAATCAGGCTGGTCTGCACAAGGTAGAGCAAATTTAATTTTAGATAATCTGATTGCTTCAAAACAGGCAACTCCAATGATTATTGTAATGGATAATGGCTACGCTTATAAACCGCAAAACAAAGAATCTGCAGCTAAAAAAGAGCGTCCGGAATCTATTTTTGAAGAAGTACTTATTACAGAAATTATTCCGATGATCGATTCGAAGTTTCGTACCCTAGCCAATCGCGAACATAGAGCTATAGCAGGTCTTTCGATGGGTGCCAATCAAACGATGAGAATTATGATGAACCATGTGGATACTTTTTCCTATTACGGAGGATTTAGCGGTACGGCTAATTATCCGAGTGTAGATCCTATTGATGCTTCAACTTTTTTAGAAGGAAAATATAAAGATGGCAAAGCAGTAAACAAAAAAATCAAGCTTTTTTGGTTAGGTTTAGGTACTAAAGAACCTAGTCCGTTTCCTAAATCAATTGGTGCATTTAAAACCATGTTGGACCAGCAGGGAATCAAATATGTCTATTACGAATCACCTGAAACGGCTCATGAATGGCTTACATGGCGCAGATGTTTATATCAGTTTGCTTCTAAATTATTCAAATAGTATTAGAATAAATTAGGAGAAAAATAAAGGGATAAGAGTGTAGAGATAATCTTTACACTCTTATTTTTTTTCACCTAAATTTAATTCCCAAAATGTTTTTGGACTGCCAGAACTAAGAACATAAAATCTGTAGATCCGCCACCCATCACATATTCGGTTTGTTGCCAAAAGAAAGGCCATTTTTTAAGTTCGGGTAAGTTGGGTCTAATAAGCGCTGTACCAGAAGTAACTCCTCCCGGAATGTACGACCAATCGGCGCGGTTCATACCGTAGGCCACTAGCAATGAATTTGATCCAATACCCGAAGCAAAAGATGCTGTATTACTACCAGGATGAACTCCGAGTATAAAATTCAATGCATTACTGTACACTTCATAATTGGCAAATTCCGGCCACGATTTCGAAAAATAATATTGTTGAACACCAAACTCCTGCAAAGTCCATCCTGCTCCCCAAATATTAGGGGTATACGGAACCCCATATGGAGAATCGGTTAACGAATTGTTTTTAGTTTTAACACTCCATTTTTTTGCTTCAGCATTTAATTGATCCAGAAATAATTTATCCTTGATAAGGTGTTTTATCCTTCCTACTTTCCATCCTGATTTTTCAAAATTCTTCAATACATCTTCCTGCATACGGACGATTTCATTGGTGTAAATGGCTTCATTGGTTGCCAATGCCAATTCAACCAATACCATTATTTTGCTATCTGCTTTTTTTGATTTACTATAAGAAGTTTTATAAAGTGCTTTTGCAGTTTCTAAACATTCTGCCCCTAATTTTGGGTTGCTGTTTTTTAAGACCCGATACGAAGCAGCAAGGCCAGCAGCAACATACAATTCTCTTTCAGGATTGTCTTCTGTAAAAAACCAACGATCATCATCTTTTGCACTCGGATTAGCGTTCCATTTATTATCAGTAACGCCTCCAAAATCGCCAAGAAGTACATATTGTTTTAAATCATTGGTGATTATTCCCCTGTAAAGGCGACCCATAGAACGATAGGCTCCCAAAACCGAAGCAAGTCCGTGTTCCATTTGCTGCAAAGCATCTGATTTACCGTCTGGCTGGTGGATTTCTACTATTTTTTTATCATTATCAACGCTGGTTACATCGTACGATTCTATATTAAATTCTTCCAGCATTAATGCAAGATTCCAAATCGTACCAATTTGAGATTCTACTCTTAAATCATCATCTCCGGCATCATGCCATCCGCCCTGATTTAAATTCGGAACAACTTCGTGAGGTTTATATTTTGTAAGTGTTGAAGGACCCTGAACATAGCCATCAAAATGATTAATATTAAGCGGAGCCATCTGAGCATCGTCTAGATGACAGAAGTTATGCCAAATCCGATATTTCTCATTCACTCGAACGTGACACATTTGAACCGGCAAAAAGTATTCGAGAATGGGCTGCCAAACATTTCGATCGTATAATTTTTTGCTTATTTGAAAGGGAGATGTTTCATTTCCTCTATAACTCAACGTGTACATTCCTTCTTCTTTTACTTCAGAAAAGTCTAATTGAAAATAGTTGTATCTTAAAAAATTGCCCCATTTTTTAGGGTTTATGGTTTTGATGTTCTTTTTGCCGAACTCATCATGTTTTATCAAAATTACTTCAGAAGGTTCAGTATCATTAGGATCAGTTTCCAGAATAGCTACTTTTGACTGGGTTGGATAATAACCCACTTGTGAAACCTGAACTACCGGTTTGTATGTCCAGTTTGGAATAACATTTGGAGAAACAACAATATCGATAACCCTTTTACCGGAATTTTTAGAAATAGGAGCGCGGACAATAAACCAGCCGTTATTATGATTTATTCTACCGTCCCACAAAGCAATATCCTCTAAATTAGACTGAATAGTTATTCTTGACAAATCGCTTTCGGGTGCAATTGTAATTTTCTTTCCTTTACAAAGCGGCGTTCCGAGGTTCTGTCCATCAATTTGTGATGCGACTGGTCCATAAGGAGAATGCGTAAAAATGCCAAAATTCCCATCACAGATATATGATTTTCCAAACAAGTCGCCAGGAAACAATTCAATATTAAAACCAATTTTGCCTAACCATTTTGCATCAACCTCATTTTCCAGATCAACTGTAATCCGAAAATTATTCCCTTCAGTCGGCGTTACATTTACTTTGTATTTTAATTTCAAATCAGGATAATCGATTGGATTAAAACCAATATGATTTTTAGTTTCATCCGGATAAGATAAGGATTGCGAAATGGTTTGTGTAGCAGGATCTATTTTTTTCTCTGCTTCTTTTGGTACGGGAGACCATTGCCCAGGCGAAATTTCCAATCTCAAATCGCCATTAGCCATAACACGCTCGCCATGTTGAATCATAGTCACACCTGTTTGATGTCCATCAGGATAAATATCATCAAAAACGGTAACCTCTATTCCACGGGCAGAAAAATAACCTTTTGGATGGAGTTTCAAATTTTGAGCTTCCATCTTAATTTGCAACATTAGTGCTGCTATTACAAGAACAAAACCAATTTTATTTTTCATTTACTTGTTTTTTTTTTAAGTACAAGTAAATATAAATCAAATGATTAAGAATGTAATTGTGTATTATAACTACTAATAGCAAAAAAGTTAAAATTTATAATAATAGCATTAACTTTTTGTGGCAAATTAGTAGGCAGCACCACATCCAAATTTGCCAATCTTGATAAAATACTATCGGGTTAGAATAGTTTTTGTGTTTTCGTTATGTTCTGATTTTTTGGTTTAATTATTTTCAGAAGTTTTAATCAATCAAAAATGCAGTCAAGATTTTAAATCGTAGGAGAAAGGAAGTATTTATTTAATTATTAAAGATGAACTGAAAAGCGCTTTGGCAAGTTGAGATATTTTGAAAAAGAAAATAATTTAGATAGAAATTCCTGGTACTGGATTTTTCATGGCATTGGTCACAAACCGAAGTGTTGTATTATTTTTTTATTGCAAAAAAGGAATTGATTATTATATTTATAAAAAAAAGCTGTGAATTGAGTATGCTAAATTAATGGGATTAGTTTATTTATTATCCATTTTATTAAAAGTGAGTTTAAGAAGAATGGATTTTAGGAAGATAAATTAATAATCTAAAAGTTTGTAAGGTATTCAATAGCAGGCTTTTTTGTTTTTTGAGTAATTAACTTAATTTATTTAAATGAAACAAATTTCTAAATTACTAGTTGCAAATAGAGGAGAGATTGCAATTCGTATTTTTCGCGCTGCCGCGGAATTAAAAATTAAAACTGTTGCTATTTATACCTACGAGGATAGGTATTCATTACACAGGTACAAAGCCGATGAGGCTTATCAGATAGGTAAGGATACCGATCCTTTAAAGCCGTATCTTGATATTGATGAAATTATTAAGACAGCAAAAGCCCAGGGTGTGGATGCTATTCATCCCGGTTATGGTTTTTTATCTGAAAATGTACAGTTTGCCACTAAATGTGCTCAGAACGGTATTTTGTGGATTGGACCTGATGCTGAAATTATGAAGCAACTCGGCGATAAGGTTGCAGCCAAAAAGATTGCCCTTGCTGCCCATGTCCCTTTAATCGAAGATAGTAAAATTGACCTTTCTTCGTTTAGTATTGCCCAGGAAGAGGCAAATCGTATCGGATATCCTCTGATGCTTAAAGCAGCAGCAGGTGGAGGTGGCCGCGGAATGCGTGTGGTTCGAAAAGCCTCTGATTTGCAATCTTTGTTTAATGAAGCAAAAAGAGAAGCAAAAACAGCCTTTGGTGATGACACGATATTTATTGAAAAATTCATTGAAAGTCCTAAACATATTGAAGTACAGATATTAGGAGATAAACACGGCAATATTGTGCACTTATTTGAACGCGACTGTAGTGTTCAAAGGCGATTCCAAAAAGTAGTTGAGATCGCGCCTGCCCCTAATTTAAAGCAGCAAACCAAAGATAAATTGTACGAGTATGCCCTGAGTATCGCCCGTACGGTAAATTACAATAATGCCGGAACTGTTGAATTTTTAGTGGATGCCCAGGAGAATATTTATTTTATAGAGGTCAATCCCCGAATTCAGGTAGAACATACCATTACCGAGGAAGTTACCGGAATTGATATTGTAAGAAGCCAGATACTTATTGCCTGCGGGCACGAACTCTCTAGCCCTGGTATATATATCAAGGGTCAGGAAAGTTTAAAATGCAGCGGCTTTGCGATTCAATGCAGAATCACAACTGAAGATCCTGCCAATGATTTTACACCAGATTACGGGACCATCGTAGCCTATCGAAATGCTGGAGGATATGGTATTAGGATAGATGAAGGAAGTTCGTATTCAGGAGTTAAAATTTCACCTTTTTTCGACTCGATGCTGGTAAAGATTACCGCCCGAGGCAGAACACTTGAAGGTACCAGCCAGCGCCTTTTACGAACACTTAAGGAATTTACCATCGAAGGTGTTAAGACCAATATTCCCTTTTTAGAAAATTTGATTGTTCATCCTGATTTTCAGGCGGGAGGTATTACCGTGAATTTCATAGGAGATAATCCGTCTCTTATGCAGATCAAAAGAAAATCGGATTATGTAACTAAAAGTTTAGCCTATATAGGAAATACAATTGTAAACGGAAATCCGGATGTTAAATTTGTTTTACCAGAGAAAACATTCCTGACGCCAAAATTGCCAGTAGCTTCCAGTACAATTCATGCCGATGGAACCAAACAGCTGTTAGATAAGTTAAAGCCTAAGGCATTTGCAAAGTGGATTAGCGATCAAAATCAAATTTTATATACAGACTGTACCATGCGTGATGCACATCAGTCTTTACTGGCTACCCGCGTGCGTACGATAGATATGCTGCCTTACGGGGAATCATTCACAAAGGATTTTCCACAGATGTTTTCGATGGAAGTCTGGGGAGGAGCAACTTTTGATGTTGCAATGCGATTTTTGAACGAAAGTCCCTGGGACCGACTGGAACAAATGAGAAAAGCAATGCCCAATGTATTGCTTCAAATGCTTCTTAGAGGTTCGAATGGAGTGGGATATACGGCTTATCCAGACAATCTGGTAGAAAAATTCATCCAAGTTTCTGCTCAGAAGGGGATCGATGTTTTCAGGATTTTCGATTCGCTGAACAGTATAGCCAATATGAAAACCAGTATAAATGCAGTGCTCAGAGATACAGACTCTATCGCTGAGGTATGTATGGGCTATTCTGGTGATATACTCAATGGGGAACGCCCCAAGTTTAATCTTAATTATTATTTAGATCTAGCCAAAAGAATTGAAGATACCGGCGCTCATATTCTATGCATTAAAGATATGGCAGGATTATTAAAGCCCTATGCGGCGGAGAAACTAATAACCGAGCTTAAAAAGTCTATTGCCATTCCAATTCACCTGCATACCCATGATACAGCAGGTATTCAGTCGGCTACTTATCTTAAGGCCGTTGAGGCGGGTGTTGATATTATTGATGTCGCATTGGCCTCTATGTCGGGACTTACCTCACAGCCTAATTTTAATGTTTTTGCAGAGGCAATAAAAGGTACTGATCGAGATGCTGGTTTTGATGTTGAAAAATTAAATCAGTACAGCAATTATTGGGAAGATATCCGAGAGTATTATTATCCTTTTGAGTCGGATTTAAAATCTAGCACGGCAGAAGTTTACAAACATGAGATTCCGGGAGGACAGTATTCGAATTTAAAACCTCAGGCTTATTCATTAGGTCTGGAGAGCAGAATGACTGAGATCAAACAGGCATATGAGGATTCCAACAGTCTTTTGGGAGATATCATAAAAGTTACTCCTTCTTCAAAAGTAGTGGGTGATCTGGCTATGTTTATGGTCAGTGGTAATTTAAGCAAACAGGATGTTTTAGAAAGGGGAAATTCGCTATCTTTTCCTGATTCTGTCAAAGGAATGCTTAAAGGCGAACTCGGACAGCCTGATGGGGGATGGCCGGAAGATTTTCAAAAAATGGTGCTCAAGGGAGATAAACCTTTTACAGACCTGCCTAATGCACATTTAACGCCTATTGATTTTGATAAAGAGTTTGAAGTTTTTCAAAATAAGTTTTCGACCTCTTGTACACTGGCTGATTTTTTATCCTATAAGTTTTATCCAAAAGTTTTTGAACAATACTTTAAGACCTGTGAGAAGTATGGAGACGTAAGTGTTATTCCGTCAACTGTATTTTTCTATGGATTAAAACCCAATGAAGAAGTGATAGTGAATATCTCGCAGGGTAAATCTATTATCATAAAGTTTTTATATAAATCTGAACCAGATGTTCATGGAATGCGTACTGTTTATTTTAAGCTCAACGGACAAACTAAAGCGATTGAAATTAAAGATGAATCCATAAAAACGGAAGGGGTAAAAAACAAAAAGGCGGTAACTGATGCAGAGGTTGGTGCACCCTTGCCGGGACTACTGAGTAAAATATGGGTGAAGGACGGAGATGTACTTAAGCATGATCAGCCTTTATTTACAATTGAAGCCATGAAGATGGAAAACACAGTATTAGGAAAAGCAGGGGTTATAAAAAAAATCCATCTTACTGAAAACAGTCTGGTGGAGAAAGGAGATTTGCTTATTGAGTATTCGATTAGCTAAATAAAAATAACTTCACTTAAACGAAAAGGCTGGCATGTGCCAGCCTTTTTTATGAAATATACTTATTATATTTAGACTTTTTGTAAGAAACAAGTTTTAAGAGCTAGTTATAAAGAGTAGGCTTGTAATGTTTTTTTTGCCCATTTTCCCCAGTCTTTCAAAGCATCCAAAAGTATTTTGTTTAGTCCTTTATTGTCAGTAGGTTTGCCTTTAATTGGTGGAGCTAAATCTTTGTCAGAAACTGGAATTTCTGTAACTTTTGTAGCAAACCATGTCATATTTTCGTGTGGCATAGCCAATCCTAAAATTGTTCCGGGTAAGCCTGTAAAAGATTCAGGGCCGCCTGAGAATGGAATTTGAATTGTGTAATAGGCAACAACATAAACAGAATCGATAATTATAGCATTTGCTCTGCGGCATTCATAACCCGCAATCTCTCTGGTTTCATCGGTAATTTTCCAGTTAATTTTGCGTAAACTATCTTTAACTAAGTATAAATCATCGTAAACGTTTTTTTGGGTAATGCTGGTTTGGGTATCCAGATCTGTGGCGATAACATTTTTTAAATTAGCCATTGCATCGTCAGCAATCCAACTGTTGCTTGCTGATTGATTTGTTTCATCCCATTTGTATAAACTCTTGTTTTTCGAAAAACTGAGAATGCTTTTTGTAGTTTTAAATTGTGGATTGGTTTTTTTATAACTTTCAAAAGCAGCCTGATAATAACTATCAGTTTCTCCTTTTATTTTTTTTGTAATCAAAGCATACATATTCGATTTTTTTTCAAATTCGATTACGCCATTCTCTACAAAGTGGTCATTTTGTGCAAAAGTATTGCAGCTTGTCAATACAATTATTAAAATTAAGATGCGATTTATTATTGTTTTCATGGTTTTAGTTTTGTTTAATTTCTCCTCCGCCCATTTTGCTGAAATCCCAGCTTACAGAGAACATAAAGTATCTTTGGATAGTGGTATAAGTACTTTGATTGATATTTCCATTATAAGCCGAACGATTAAATCCTACATTTTGGTTCAAAAGATCTCTTCCCGTTATAGAAACTCTTAGATTATCGGTTTTTAAGAATTTTTTGGTGATAGATGCATTCCAAATAAAACGTTCAAAAGTTTCCTGAATCACTTGCGTTTTTCCATTATATTGATAATTACCATCTGTGCTAATTTCTAGTTTGAAAGGTAATTCTACACTGGTCCAGAAATTCCCATTAAAACCCCAACCATTACTATCACTATTTTCGTTGATGCTTGCATCAGCAACATTGTAAGTAGGTCCGAAGCTGGTATTAAAATTGTATTTTTTTTCTTTATACTTTGATAAGTTTAAATTAAAGGAATAAGTTGAATTTTTAGTTTGATTCAGTTTTGTATTGATGTAATTATAGTTTACATTTTTGTTGGCGCTTAAACCAATTCCTGCTGTCATTTCTATGGCTTTGATTGTTTTGCCAAAATTACCATTCAGGTAATAACTTGTTGCAGCTTTGTTTTTTAGGTTTACAAATTGTGATATACTTTCTCCTCTGTCATTTGTAACCACATTACTTATTATTGGATCTAGCGTAAAATTATACGATCCATTAACCGAAAAATATTGATTGCTAAGTACTTTATACGAATAATAACTTCCTCTAAAATTATTTCTAAAAGAAGGATCTAAATTTGGATTACCCAAAATCGTATTTAATTGGTTTAGATTATTTGGTATTGGTTGTATTTGTTCTAACGTTGGCTGATCGGTGTTTCCGTTATATGACAAACGCAATGATTCTCTTTGTTTAAAATTATATTGATAGTTTATTTGAGGCATGTAGTTTACAAATTTTTGTTTAAAAGAACTATCTGTATAAACATCATATTGTTTAAAGTTTACACCACTAAATTTTGAGCCAAAAGAAAAAACAGTTTTATTTTTTTTGTAATTAAAAATAGCTCCAAGTTGGTTTATCGTTTGGTCTAATTCATAATTATTACTAAAGATGGAATCCAAAACATTGTAATCGCCATTTGGAGATTGATTAAAAGACTTACGATCAGCTTTTCCGTTACTAATGTTGAAGCCATAATTAAGAATTACAGATAGACTTTTGGATATGGGTTCGGTATAGATTAAATTTGATTTAAAAGCTGTATTACTAATATTATTGACCTTATTTTGATCGACTACTTTGGTGCTATCTGGACTAATTACGGATGTTGTAAAAAATTCAGCTCTGGAATTTAAATAACCATCACTTTTACTATCTGTACTTGATTGGTTTAAATTTAGTGATATTGTTCGCCCCGTTTTTTTAAGTCTTTTGGTTAATAAAGTATTTATATTAAATGCTCTATCATCAACATCGTTTGTAGTGGTCTGCTTCAAATTATTCAATTGGTTACCTTGTTCGTCAGTACCCTTTCGCATTTCTGCTTCATTTGAATTACTGTTTTTAAATAACCCATCTACATTTAATTTTAAAGTTAAAGTAGTATCAATTTTAATTTCATAAGCTAGATCAAGTTTATTTTTGGTCATGTTTTTCTCAAAACTCTTGTCTGAAGTATTATAAATGCTGCTAGAAGTTAAATTTTGCTGGTTAATATCATTGCGATTCCCTGAAAGTTTGATATCGCCAATTTTATAATTTGCATTGATAGATTCTTTATCGTTGTTCCATTTATTGTCAAAATGTATTCCGCCCGTTTGAGCTACTGGAATTCCTTCACCATTAAATTGTCCATCCCAACTTTCAAATTCATCATTTCCATTGTTTGAAAAATTAATACCACCGTCATCAGTTACTTGATAACTGTTTTGGCCATATTTATCTTTATCTCCCCATCCTAATCCTACTTGTCCGGTGTTACCTAAAATGCCATAAGCTGCTAATTTTTTCTTATCCCAAAACTTATTAAACATGGCTTGGCCTTTGTAAAAATTATCAGTTCCTCCTCCGAGTTCTACTTTACCGAAATGACCATTTTTTTTGTCTTCTTTAAGTTTAACATTTAGAGTTTTGGTTTTCTGACCATCATCAATTCCTGTAAAAGCGGCTTGATCACTTTTTTTGTCGTACAATTGTACTTTATCAACCATGTCCGCACGTAGATTTTTTGTAACTAAAGTTGGATCGTCTCCAAAAAATTCTTCACCATCAACCAAAACTTTGGTTACAGTTTCGCCTTGAGCGGTAATTTTTCCATCCTTATCAATTTGTATTCCTGGGAATTGTTTTATCAGATCTTCCACTTTTGCATTAGGTTCTATTTTAAATGCTTTTGGATCAAATTCTAACGTATCTCCTTTGATTTTCATGGCGGCTCTATTGCCTTTGATAATTATTTCGGATAGTATTTTTCCTCTATCTTCTAAATTAATTTTGCCATAATCCTTGATTAACTTTGTGGAATCAACAGAAAATTGATCTACAAAATCAGCATATTTAGGATAAGAAACCAGTAAAATAAATTTACCGGCTTTAATATTATTCAACTCAAAATAACCATTTTCTTTGGCTCGGGTAAATTTTACTAAAATGGAATCTTGTGCTCTTAACAAAGAGACTGATGCTTTTGTTAATGTAGAATTGTTTATGGTATCTGTTATATATCCTTTAACTGTGCCTGATATTTGTGCTTGTAAAGTATTTGATAAAAAAAGAAAGCAACATAATAATAGAATTGTTTGTCTCATTAATTGTTTGTGGTTTTTTGAAAAATGGGCATTATTGTTCTATTCTATTTTTTGAAAAATAGAAATAAAATGCACTTGTTGTGTGATTTGTTTTTGGATTAAGCAAGATTGTAGATTCTAAAACAGAAATTGAAATAGCAACTTTTGATACAGGTTTACGGAAGTGTAGTGACTTGATTTTATGAAATTCATAATTTTTTTGTGAGGTTTTGGCCGTTAGTGGTTTGAATTTTAATGATTTTAATTAGTAATCGTTACTATAATAGTTAAATGTAAATATAGTTCAAAAGTAAATAAAAATACTACAATATTAAAAAAGACTTTAGTTTTACAAAACTGAGATGCATGAAATGTTTTTAAAAAACAGCCTTAGCTTTGTGTGGCAAAAAAAGTATCCCTTCCATCTAGATTTTGCCACAAAACATTTGAGTATTTTAAAATATTTAAAAGATACTTTTAAATAAAGGATTTATTAGAATTTGATTTTTGTTGAAAATTATCTTTTGAAGGGAAGTCTGAAATTTGAATTTTGAGCATAAAAAAAGCCCTAATTTTCATTAGGACTTTTAGTGGGGAGAGCAAGATTTGAACCTTAAGGTTGAAACCCGTATAGTTCCTGCATTTTTATTTTTATTAAATCTGTGTTGCCACGATATTGCCACGAAAATAAAAACGTCATTTTTGATCTGTCTTAAGACGTGTAACTCGCTATAATTGAGTATTTTAATTCGTTTTCAAAATCAGATAATTCTTTTGTTATAAAAAACCGAAATTGAGAATCTTAACTTTGTGTGATAAATTAGGCCAGTAACTCTATTAATTTTCAGACTCGGTTTGTATTAATTATTTATACTTTATGTTAATACTAATAATATCCGAAGTCATATTTGTCGTTCTTGTATAATGACCATAACGAAGTTCTAAAGTATTCCAGTGTTTAAGTCCGAAGATTCCATTTAACGGCGTAAACTTCATACCCATTCCAAAGAAACTACTGTCAAACTTTGATAAATCATAATTACTGGTGTAGTATTCATCGGCAGCAGTATGTTCACCATATGGTTTGAAATACTTCGTTCCGGTTTGAGTATAATATCTATAAAACGGACTCAGAGAGAATGCCTGTGTTAGTTTTACCGGAATTTCAAGATCAGCGGTATGGGCTTTTAAACTCCAGTCATCGGTATAATACCTGTAGTAAGCGCGGATAATTACATTGTCCCCTACGAAATAACTGGCACGGATTCCTAGTGGAATTTTCAGTCTGGTATCCGGCATTTTTTCCTGATGAACAGAACCATCTTCAAAATAAACCCTGTGAAATGGAAGGCTCAAATAACCATTTTGACTGATAACATCACCCAATATCATTATTTGCAGATTTTTGTTTACTACTTGAGCGTAACTTAGCGTTCCTGCAAAAGTATTTCTATTGGCACTGTCATAGCCTTCGCTTCCGGCCGGACGAAGTTCAACTGGTTCAATTAGTTTTAACTGATCGATAAAGGTTTGAAACTTAGCTGTAAATTCTCCGTTTTTGTCTTTTGTTTTTTGTGAGAAACTGATATTTCCTCCAAAAGACTGATAATCAAATTCGGTTGATGATGATACGCCAATTCCGATTGTTTGCCCTTTTTCTTCATTTTCTCTGAAATAAGTCAAAGAGGGATAAAAACGATTATCAGAAGATGAAGCCGATGAATTGGCACTCAAATCAATCATATCTGATGATGCAGAGGTATAGTGATCAATACCGGCTTCAATATCAAAGGTATGCTTGATACCCGTTTCTCCGTACTTGACTAATTTAACATCAATAGTATTGGCAATGTCAGTAAGATGTTCTGAGCCAATTCCTCCTGTAACGGCTGAATTATTGCCGTCCTGGCTATAATAACTCGAAACCAGATTTACTTCTTCTAATTTTAATTTTTTGCTTTTATAACTGGTAGAATCAGTAGGAACATTTTGCGCTCTTGATTGAAATAATGCCAATAAAGCAAATCCTGTTATGAATATTCTTTTCATTTTTAATTTTATGAAAATTAGTTACAACCGCAGCCGCCGCCGCTTTTTCCTGAATTTGCTCCGGAAGCTCCTTCACGGTAGGATTGAAAGCTGAGTTCTGTCTTTTCGATTTTCCTGTTAGAAAGTACCATTTCAGAATCGTTGATTTTTCCTTTTTGGTATTCTTTTACCGAAGTACAGGAGGTGAGTAGAATGCCTGTAAAAGCAATGCTACATAATAATACGAGCGCTTTTTGTTTTGGCTTTTTCATTTCAGATTGATGTTTTTTGAAGTGTAAATTTTATTGTTGTCGTCGATAATAATACAATATAGATCCGGAATCTGGTCAATTAGAAACAGTCCCGCTTTAATTCCCATAACGGCTATTGGAGTGGCCATTGCATCAGCAAATTCAGCATTTGAAGCGATAATGGTAACACTTTTTATTCCTGTTATTGGAAGTCCCGTTTTTGGATCAATGGTATGCGAATATTTTTTTCCTTTGATGGTTACGAATTTTTCATAATTTCCAGAAGTGGCAACTGCCTTGTTGGATATTTCCATATAAGAAAAAGCAGCATTCGGGGCGTCAGGATTGGCTACACCAATAGTCCATTTTTGACCGTTTGGCTGTAGTCCCCAGGCACAAAGATCTCCACTGGCATTAATAATACCACTCTGGATATTATTTTTAAGCAGTACTTGTTTTGCCATTTCTGCAGCATATCCTTTTCCGATACCACCAAAACCAATCCGCATTCCTTTTTCTTTTAGAAAAACGGTACAATTCTGTTTATCAAGAATAATATTTCGGTAATCAATAAGATGTACCATTTTTTTTGCTGTCTGAGGGTCAGGAAGACTGGTCATTGTTTTGTCAAAATTCCACAGACTTTTGTCCAAACTTCCATACGAAATATCAAAAGCTCCTTGTGTAATTTTCGAAATTCCCGCAGCTCTTTCAATAAGATTAAAGACCTCCTGATCTACTTTGACAGGTTTTATTCCTGCATTTTGATTTATGAGATTGGTTTGACTGTCCTCTTTATAAGTAGTGAACAGTTTTTCGATCCTTCTGATTTCTTCAATGGCAAGATTGATATTCTCATTTCCTGTTTTCTCATTTCCGGCTACAACTGTAATAGTAAAGTTGTTTCCCATGAGTTTAAGGGATTGCGAATATTTTTGATTTTTTAATATGTTATTTTTTGCTATCACAGATCGCTTTTATTTCTGCAGTCCATTGTTCAGGTGTAGTTTCAGGTTTGCCGTGCCAGGTTTTAAGTACTTTGCCATCAGCATCAAGAAGAAGAGTTAAGGGGAAACTACCTTCTTTATTATAAATTTCGGCTAAATCTTCGTTTCGTTTTACCTGTTCCGTTGTACCGATATTTTTCTTTTTTCTTGGAAAATCAGCATTTACCAATACTAAATTTGAGTTAGCCATGTCAGTAAATACCTGACTCTCTAAATAATCCCTGCGAAGAACAATACAAGGACCACACCAATCCGATCCGGAAAAATTGAGCAGAATCAGTTCGTGTTTTTCCTTTGCATTTTTTTTTGCATTATTAAAGTCAGGTTCCCAATTTATAGGAATTACTGTCAATAAAAGGAATAAGGTAATTAGTTTCATTTTAAAGTCTTGTTTTTAGGTATTTACGAAATAACGAATTGTTGTATATCTTATTTTTTTTATTTGCTTAAGATTAGATTAATTTTTTACTGGACGAGAAAACAAATCTTTTTTAGGTGTTCAATTCATTTTAATATTATCTTAATTCTTCGGGTAAATGTATTAGCTCTCTTAATTAAGAATAATGATTTGCATCACTTTTGAGACTGATGTGCATCATTTTTTTTTCAATCATTTTTTTTCAATTTTACTTTATTATAAGAGACTAAAATGCATTATGTGTTATCAGTCAATTTTAAAACAATAAAATTTTTGCCATGAAAAAAAGTGATACTATTTTAGAAAAAGAAGTAAGTGAAACAATCAAATGGGAACCTCTTTTACATTCAAATGATATTGATGTAAAGGCTCATGACGGTATTGTTACATTGGGAGGAACTGTGGATAATTATGCACAGAAAAAGGAGGCTGCAAAAGCTGTTAAAAACATTTCTGGAGTAAAGGCAGTTGTTGATGCTATTAAAGTTGATCTGTTTTTTTCAGCTATTAGGAGCGACCAGGAAATTACTTCTTCAGTAGCGCATGCTTTACAAGAAAACTGGGCAGTTCCAAATCATATGATAAAAGTGACTGTTAAAGACGGGTGGGTCACGCTTGATGGTATACTGCATTGGGATTTTCAAAGAAAAGCAGCAGAGAGCGCTATTCGTTATCTGGAGGGTGTACGGGGCGTAATTGACAACATAAAGATTGAGGCGGAAATAAAGAATGAATTGCAAAAGGAATTCGTTGAGAAAGCGCTTCGTCGCAGCTGGCTCCTTGATATTGACAATATCAGAGTTAGGGTTGATGAGAAGACTATAATTCTAAGTGGTATAGTCGAATCTCTTTTTCAAAAGGAAGAAGCAGAAAGAATTGCCTGGAACACACCGGGAGTATGTTATGTTGATAATGAACTATTGGTAGAATTGAATTGATGTACAACAGAAATAATTATGAGGGTAAAACTTAGCATACTAGTGATCATAACGGTGCTGTTGAATTCCTGTCAGAATAAATCTTCGACAATTGAAAATGGCACTGATTCAGATTCATTAATGGTATCTGAAAATATTGAACAGCAGACATTGAACGAATGGTTCGCTCTAAACAAAGAATCTGATAGTATTAAATAGAAAGCAGTTCACTCTAGGAAAAACTAAATAATAAATTGGCCGGAAAATCAGATTTTATTGATTTACCGGCCAATTATTACTTTCTAAATACAAGCATTGGTGTCCTGGTATTAAAACCTTTTTCAGCAGTTTTCAACGGTTCAAAAAGTTGCCCGAACCAATTTCGATTTTCCTTAGCAAACATAGTGATGATAGAAGGCTTGATTTTCATAAGATCTATCTGTAAATGTCGCAGCAAAGATGATTCTGGATTTAATTTTTTGAAATGAAAAGATAAGTTATCAGCTTTAAATTTATGTTCTATTTTATTTAACTTTTTATTGATTTCTTCCTCCTCTGTAAAATAATCATAATGGTATACTTCAATTGAGGCATTAAATGAAGCAGCAAATTTTTTAATAAGTGGTAGCTCAGTATCTATATTTTCTAGGTCAGATGGGTATAGCGTATTATTTAAATGTTTTATTCGATAATGTCTTGGTACAACAAATACCGGAACAGGTGAGTCATGTAAAATTCGGGTAGTATGACTGCCTAATATTTTGTTTACAAGACCGCCACCTCTTGTACTCATACAGATATAATCAGCTTTAATTCTTTTGGCACAATCTAAAATGGCTTCATTTACATCTAGTTTATTTTCGGCTATATAATTTATTTTACCAGGCTGTTTACTAGTTTGCCTGTATAAAGTATGTATAAATTTTATTAAGGCTTTTTCCTGTATTTTATTATCCGGTTCAGGAAGACCAACAAAAGTAACAGCTGAAAAGGGATCAATTATAATGGACGTATTTACATATATAAATGTAAGTTCGTAACCTGTCTGCGAGGCAAGCTGTATCGCAAATCGTACCGCCACTTTAGAGCTATGGGATAAGTCGGTTGTAACAAGTATTTTTTTCATGTTTTTAAGATTTTATATACTGCTTTGCGAGGCAGTTATTTTATTTTCGAATGAAAAGCCATTCAGTATTATTTAGAAGCAAACTTCATTTCATTGATATAAAGATTCATTTTTTTCCATTGTCTGTGATCGATAGTTGCGGTGTCAACATCTGTAGTCCAGTCAAATCCGGGTAGCAATTTTAATCTGTTTACAACACGTTTTTTGTATCCAAACGAAAAACGATCACCCCGCATTTGAAACTCTATATTTTTACGATCATTAGTCTGGTTTCGATACAGAATTGTTTGTGTTTTCCAGTCACCGCCCCAGCTTAAAAAAGAGTGTGTAAAGCAAATAATCCCAACAACTAGTACAATTAATAACCTTGATTTCAGGGTTTTTAACTTTCCGATAACCAATCCAATACTAAACGTAAACGTGACTGCTGAAATAAAAAGGATTATAAAATGAAGCAGTGAATTATTAATATAAAGCGGCGTATAACGATTTATTAGTAGCAGCACCGTAGTAATAAAAAACAGGATATAAATTGTGATAGTTTTCATTTTTATACTATTTGTAAATTGGTGTAAAAGAATACAAGCAAAGTACTTGCTAAAATTTATCTGTGTCGTTCACTTCAGATTTATCGTCGTACAGATTTGAAGGGGTGTTTAATTCCTTTTCGTATTCTTTTCTGTCTTTATTGTTTTGTATGAAAACATATATAAGCATAATTAAAACGATAATACCGCTAAAGATTAATATGATAAAACCTGGTGTCATAATATTTAGTTTTAAGTTACTTTTTAAACCATCGATTAGTAACCTATCGCGTTTACGTTAATTTAAACGCTATAGGTTTTTCTGTTTTTGTAATTAATCTCCCTCTTTCAATTTATAGTACAGGCGTATAGGTTTGTTCTACAACGAGTTGGTTGTCTACAAACCAAATACCAGGTGTTTTCCATACTATTTTTTCTGCCAGATCTTTTTGAAAAAGAGAGGATACAACGCCTGTTAAAGTAACTTTTGTTCCATCTACTTTTATGAAAATGTTCTCAGAATGTAACGTCCAGTTGCTGGCTAAAGCTCTTTGAACCATTTTTTTCTCAATCTCATTTTGTATTTCAGCTTTAATTTTGATATGATTTGTGACACCTTTTACTCCGATAAGATGCCCGATACACTTCTCGGCAGCTTCTTTTTGATAGTTCCAGGTAACTTGCCCATCAAGAGTGACCCATCCTTTCTCTACTTTCACTTGTATATTTTCCTGAGGAACATTCCAATTATCAATCAAAGCTATTAGAACATCATGTGCTATATCTTCATCGGACTTGGCACTGTTAGAATATCTCACCTCAATTTCTTCAACAACTGCTTTTACACCATCAACATTTTTAGCAGCATTTTCGGCTTCCGTTTTTTTGAAATACGCATCTACATTTCCCATCAGTGTTACGACGCCATCTTTTGCCGTTACACCAATCTCTGCGGCATGTAGCTTTGGTTCCCATTTTATAGCATTCTGTACATCTCTTTGTAACTCTTCATTTGTTTTCATTTTCATTTCATTTTGATAGTTAATAATAAAATTGACTGATTTTAAATAGTTTGGTTAATAGATTATTTCATTCCCAAATAAATGTTGGTTTTCTTTTTCTGCCTTAGAATTTTCTTTAGGGAGGTGTATTTGTAGTATGCTTTGTATCACTTCAATTTCAGCATTCGTTTCCTGAGCAAAAAGCACAAATTTTCGCGCTTTTACTTCTGTTTTATATTTAATGCTTTTTTCTCTAGAAAACCCCATGCCAATTAGCGGGAGCATAGCACCTAAGAGTATGGCCACACAAGCATATATAATGGGGATTCGAAAATAAGGAAGACTTGCTGTAAAATTAAAAATGAAAAGTAATCCAAGTAAAAGACCACATAAACCAATGGCAAATAACCCTGTAGTACTCCATTTTTCCATTTTATCATAAATATTAAAATATCCAAGTACACTTTGTTCCATATAACAATCTGTTCCTATTATTGATAATTTTGTAATGTTATAACCGCTTTTTTTTAGTTTTTTGATAGCATCTTCAGCCTGTTGCTGCGTTTTATAATTTGCTACAAGTAGTTTTTGATTTTCCATGGTTAGTTATTTTTAATTAGGATGAAATTTTAGGTTAAGTTTTATCTATGGTCTATAGTACTTCTATCTGAATTTCATGAATTGGATTAAAAAGTCAGTTTGATTTCTTTAGTAAATTTCCATTAAAACATAGAAAATAAAAATGATCTTAATCATTTATGAAAATGAATTTTGACACTTTTTCGAATTCAATTTTTTTTGATTATTAGTAAAATATATTATTTATAGCGTATGATGAAGGTCATTTAGTTGGACACCGATATGAATTAATTTAGCTCGTAATTAGTATTACTAATGACTTCCTTTAGTAGAAGCGATAGAGATTGTTTATAAAAAACGTTTTTACGGAAACTTCACAAGAATGTCAAGGAGATTTGCACGGGAAAGAAGGTTTGAAATTACGATCGCATATATTTTCAGCAGTTATCCCAGAGTAATGATAATCGTTCTGTTTCAATACCTTGCAGTAGCAGTCTAATAGAAAACTTATTTTGTATATTTAATGTATTATACTTTGACTTAATTTATCCATCTATCCTATGAATACGAATCTGCAAGAATTACAAGGACTTAGTTTTGATGAAGTAACGGATTTTAGAAAAAGATTTGGGATTAATAAGTATAACTATAAAAAGGAAAACAGGTTTATCGCTTTTCTCAAAAGCATATTTGCAGAACCAATGATTCTTTTATTGCTCGTTGCTGCGGGAATTTATTTTATCAATAGTCAATATAGTGATGCTATATTTCTAACCTTTTCAATTTTATTAATTGCAACAATATCACTTTATCAGGAAAAGAGGAGCCAAAATGCTTTGGCTAAATTACAGCAATTTACAGAGCCTTTATGCAAAGTTATTCGGGAAGGAAAGCAGCAAAATATTAAAACACAGGATATAGTTGTAGGCGACCTCGTTATTATTGAAGAAGGAGGATTGATTCCTGCTGACGGAATCATTGTGCGCTCTAATGATTTTTCGGTAAATGAATCGATACTTACCGGTGAATCGATGACTGTTTTTAAGGATAAAGAAAAAGAAGATAATAAAGTTTTTTCCGGAACTACCGTTGTCAGCGGATTAGCTATCATTAAAATTACAGAGATAGGAAATCAAACAAGATTAGGGAAAATAGGAAGCAGCCTTGGAGCTATTACTGAGGAAAAAACGCCATTAGAGCTTCAGATAGGAAATTTTATAAAAAAAATGGTTTTTGCCGGAGTCTTAGTTTTTATTTTGGTCTGGGCTATAAACTATTCAAGAATGGGGAATGTTTTAGGAAGTCTTATGGTAGCACTTACTCTGGCTATGAGTATATTGCCTGAAGAAATTCCGGTTGCATTTACAACCTTTATGGCATTAGGGGCGCGCCGGCTTATGAAGATGGGTATTGTGGTCAAACAGATGAAAACGGTGGAAACCTTGGGAAGTGCTACTATTATTTGTACAGATAAAACCGGTACAATAACGCAGAATAAAATGGAATTGGCAGGTCTTTACCTACCGTCAGGTTCAGAGGCAGAAGTAAATACTTTTAGAGAAATAAAAGAAACTGATGATCTTATCACTACCGCTATGTGGGCAAGCGAACCAATCGCTTTTGATCCTATGGAAATTGCCCTGCACAATGCCTATAAAAAATATACTGATACAGATCTGAGAGGTAATTTTAAAATGATTCATGAATATCCTTTATCAGGTAAGCCGCCTATGATGACTCATGTTTTTGTAGACGAAACAGGTAATCGTATAATTGCAGCAAAAGGAGCACCCGAGGCCATTTTAGAGGTTTGTGATTTTTCATCTGAGCAAAAAAATAATATAATAATTGCTGTGACCAAATTAGCAAGTAAAGGTTACAGGGTACTTGGTGTGGCAAAAGGAAATTTGCAAGGCGATAGTTATCCTGAAACACAACAGGAAATTTCTTTTGATTTTAAAGGATTATTGGCTTTTTATGACCCGCCTAAAGATAACATTGCGCAGGTGCTGGAATCTTTTTACAATGCCGGAATAGGAGTAAAGATCATTACAGGTGATAACGCCATTACAACAAATGCCATAGCTAAAGAAATAGGTTTTCAGGGTTCTGATAAATCGATTACGGGAGATGAACTTATGAAACTGAGCGATACAGAACTGCAAAGTAAAGTCATGGACATTAATGTATTTAGCCGAATGTTTCCTGATGCCAAATTAAGAATTGTCAACGCTTTGAAAGCAAATGGACAAATTGTAGCGATGACCGGTGATGGTGTAAATGATGGTCCATCGCTCAAGGCAGCGCATATCGGTATTGCGATGGGCAAAAAAGGCACAGCAATAGCAAAAGATGCCGCCTCATTAATTTTAGTAGAAGATGACCTTTCTAAAATGACTGAGGCTGTCGCTATAGGGAGAAAGATTTATGCGAATCTAAAAAAGGCAATTCAATATATTATCTCAATCCATATTCCAATCATTCTGATTGTTTTTATTCCATTGGCTTTAGGGTGGATTTATCCCAATATATTTAATCCGCTTCATGTGATTTTACTCGAACTTATCATGGGGCCGACTTGCTCGATTATATATGAAAACGAACCTGCTGAAGCAGATACGATGCAAAGAGGGCCAAGACAATTAACTGCTACATTTTTTAATGCAAAAGAACTTTTAATAAGTATTTTGCAAGGGGTTTTTATAACGGTAGGATTGTTATTTATTTATCAGTGGTCAGTACTGCATCAATTTGGAGAAGCTAAAACGCGAAGTATGGTTTTTTTGACTCTAATTACAGCCAATGTGATACTTACACTTGTAAACCGTTCTTTTAAATATCCTTTATGGGTTACACTTCGTTATAAAAACATTCTGGTTTCAATAATAATAGCTATTACCTTAGTTTTGAATATAGTACTCTTTGTAATTCCTTTTTTGCGTTCTCTCTTTAGTTTTGAAATTATCACATTCTCTGAATTGATGTTGTGCCTTTTTACAGGGGTATTATCTGTGTTATGGTTTGAGGTTGTAAAATATTTCAGAAGAAACAGAAAAGAAATCTAAATTTCAATTTCATTTCCCATCAAGGGAACACTGCATTTAAATCCATAACGCTCCTGAATTTTTATTCGTAATTCATCTGCAGGAATGTTTTCTCCATGCACTAAATAGATACATTTTGGGGTGTTATTTAGAGCGGAAAGCCAGTTGATAAGATCTTCCTGATCGCCATGAGCAGAGAGTCCTTCTATCAGCTGTATTTTAGCCTCAACGGTATAATATTTTCCATATATTTTAATTTCATCAGCACCATCAAGAAGTTTTCTTCCACGTGTGCCCTCAGCCTGGTAACCGACCATTATAACAGTTGTTTTTTCAAGGCCAATATAATGTTCAAAATAGGATAGTACCCGTCCTCCTGTAACCATTCCACTAGCAGCAAGGATTACTTTTGGCTGAGGATCTTCAATGATGCGTAAGGTCTGCTCAAATTCAGATACTATTTTAAACATCTTACTCATTTCACTACAATCATTTTGGGAGAGCTTATGCCATTTCATATTCTCCAGAAAAATATCCAGTACATTGGCGCCCATTGGAGTGTCAAGAATATATGGTATGTTTGGGATTCTGCCTTCTTTTTTAAGCTGCCATAAAAGATACATTATTGATTGTGCCCGCTCAACGGCAAAGCCCGGAATAATCACCGTTCCTTTTTGTTCTACAGTTGTATTAATATAGGTTTCCAGTTCTTTCTTTACATCAAGATCAGGATGAAGGCGATTGCCATAGGTACTTTCCAAAAACAGATAATCGGCATTTTCAGGTTTTGTTGGCGGAAACATTAGTACATCATCATCACGTCCTATGTCACCGGAAAAAACTAACGTTTTATCTTCGAGTGTGAGTGTGATGCTGCAAGCGCCTATTATGTGCCCTGCAACTGAAAAAACGGCAGCAATATTATTGTCTACAATTACCGATATTTTGGGTTGTATTATTTTAAAAAGAGGAAGCACAGCTTCTGCTTCCTTTACTGTGTAGAGAGGTTCAGCCTTTTCATGTTTTGAATAATGTTCTTTGTTTGCTTTATTGGCTTCTTCTTCCTGAATTTTAGCACTATCTAAAAGAACAAGTTTTGCCACGTCTCTGGTAGGAGAAGTACAATATATTTTGCCTGTAAATCCTTGTGCAACTAGTCTTGGAAGCCATCCGCAATGATCTAAATGGCCATGGGTAAGAAGCACATAATCTATGGTAGAAGGTAAAACAGGCAGAGGTTCCCAGTTATATTCCCGGAGTGATTTTAGCCCCTGAAACAGCCCACAATCAACCAATATCCTAATACCATTGCTTTCAATGAGTGTTTTTGAACCCGTTACAGTTCCGGCACCTCCTATAAATTTTATTTTCATTTTAAATAAGTTTACAAATTTGTGAAGCTTCTTTCAATACGTTTCTGATTCGATTATCACTAAGTCCTATTTTATGAAGACTTTTAGAATCATTAATAAGATCTTTTACAAGTATTTGATCCAGAATAAGTAGTTTTTCTTTTTCGGCTACAGTTAGTGTGGTGAGGCAGGTAAGTGGGTAAAGCGATCCGTGATCTATTTTATTTTTGATGCTGTTGTCTTTAGGATAATCCCAACTTAAAAGTTCAATTCCGCTGCAGCTGGCAAAATTTTCGGCATCTTTTGTAAATCTGTTATTGGTCACTATTTTGCAGGATACTATGCTTTCACTGCCGCTAAAAATAGTATGCTGTTTTACCTTGAGATCATTAAAACGGGAAAGAATATACATGGGAACTTTTACATCTGAAGCGCCTTCTCTGCTGCTGTGAAATTTACATTCTACCATCCAAATGCTGTTCTCTTTTTTCAGCGCAATATCTACTTCGTGCGAGACACATTTTCCCTGAAGGGTTAAATTTGTTCTGGTTTTAAATCCTTCTGCGGCATATAATCGTGAAATAAACTTTTCAAAGAAAAAACCAGCCGGACCAAGCATTTGTAGTGCGTAGCGAAGGTTGTAGCGCGCAGCATCTCCGTTTGATGCTTTTTTTAAGATCGCAAAGGCCAGTTTATAAATTTCTTTGGTTGTCATACCTTCATACATTTGCTTTTGAATTAGCTCCAGACATTCTTTGATGAGGTCAGGGGCCGCTCCAGATTTTTGCAGGGACCGTTTTAATTTTTCTATATCAAAAGGTACAACATGCCCAGAGTGCTTAATTACTTTCATGTTATTGAATTGTTTTACGGCTGATCCAGTAATTTTGATTAAACATTTATTGAATTGTTAATCAAAATTAGAACAGATTATTATGAGATGGCATGATGAGAGTCACTTAAGAAAGTGATCCTGATCACAATGAAGCATTAGTTCTTTAGTTTACGTAGTTTTTCTAAATTAAGTACCAGAATAGTACTGGCGGTTTTTTCAATTAATCCTTCTTCTTTAAAATCGCTTAAGGTGCGACTAACGGTTTCAGGAGAAGTGCCGGAAAATGCGGCAAGATCATCACGGCTGAATTTAATACTAGAGCCATCGGCACTGTGCTGCAGTACTAAATGTACAATACCCTGTGCTATTCTTTTTCGTACTGACATATAAGCAATTTGCAAAAGGCGGAGCTCCTTTTCCCGCATATCATTTGCAAGAATCTTGATGAATTTGGCACCGACATCAGGGTAAAGAAAAAGAAGTTTGTCGAGTTGTTCTGTTGGTAAAAAACTTAAAACGGTGTCTTCTAAGGCAATAGTGGTGTCGTTATAAGTGTCAGTAGAAAATAAGATGCTGATGTCGAGATAATCATTTTCTTTATAAATACCTGTAATGAGTTCACGGCCTTCTTCAGTCAGCTTAACGGTTTTAACTTTTCCACTAATGATGTAATAAATACCTATGACATGATCGCCTTCGTAATGAATGTATTGATTCTTTTTATACTGTCGGGTGCTGCGTTCCAGCATTATTTCTTTTAGTTTGATGAGCCCATCTTCTTTAGAGATAATAGTGTTGAGGTTTTCTGCAGTTTGTCCGTAAAATAATTGTTGTTGTTCTCTCTTTTTTAGTCTCGCTTCTATAGCACGCAAAAGTTCTGTGTCATCAAATGGTTTAGTCAGATAATCGTCGACTCCCAGCTCCATACCTTTTCGGATATCAGCTCTTTCTGCTTTTGCTGTTAAAAATATAACAGGAATGTTTTGTGTTTTCGGGTGCTTTTGTAGAATATGCAATACACCATAGCCATCAAGTTCAGGCATCATGATATCACATAATATAATATCCGGGAAAATTTTAAGCGCTATTTCAACTCCAATTTTCCCATTGTTTGCGGCAAGAGCCTCATATCCTGAAAGCTCGAGTATCTCGACGATATTTTCTCTGATATTGTCGTTGTCTTCAATTATAAGTATGGTAGTCATAAACGAGGTAATTCAATAGTAAACAAAGTTCCTTTATCAATAGCACTTTTAAAGGAAATTGAGCCGTTCATTAGTGATACATAACGAGACACAATATGTAGTCCAAGTCCTGTACCGGGAATATTTCCTGTGTTGTGTGCCCTAAAAAAGGCTTCAAATAAATGTTTCTGATCTTCCTCAGGTATGCCAATACCATTGTCCTTTACATTAATCGTTACTGTGGTACTATTAATTGAAGTCCAGAGCTCAATTTCAGTTTCTTCACCTGAATATTTGATTGCATTAGATACCAGGTTAATGATACAATTCTTGAGTAGATTTTTATCCAGATTAACCAGATTGTTGTCGGTATTTGGGATGTTAATTATTTTTTGTCTTTTCTTAGTAAGAAGCTTAAGCTCTCCTATAATTTCTCTTATAAAATCCTGTAGATCAAATAAGGATATTTGAAGAGCAATTTTATTGGATTCTGCTTTTTCAAGTAGTAGAAAATCATCCAGAATTGCAGTTAGATTAGCAATCGCACTTTTTATTTTAAGAATATGCGTTTCAATTTTTGGATTGTTTGTATTTTCTGAATATCGCTGAATCAAAGAAGTAGAAAGTTGAATAGTGCTCAGCGGTGTTCTAAATTCATGTGAAGCCATTGATAATAGTCGGCTTTTAATTTTATTGAGTTCTTTTTCTTTTTCCAGAGTGTTGTTAACTTCTTCTTGTGTGACGGTTAAGGCCTCAATGGTTTCATTTAACGTCTGTGTACGGTCTTTAACAAGTTCCTCTAAATGCTGTGTGTATTGCATTAGCCGGTTTTCGGCTTCTTTTTGGTTACTCATATCGTGAATAAAACCGGCAAAAATTCGTTCACCTTCAAATTTAACCTCGCTCACGCCAAGTCGGAAAGGAAATATATTACCATCTTTTTTTCTCCCCAGTACATCTCTGTCATGTCCTATGATATGAGGAATTCCTGAGGACTTATAACTTTCTATATAAGAATCGTGTTTTTCCCGATCAGGAGAGGGCATTAAAACGGAGATATTTTTACCAATAACTTCTTCCGGATTATACAAAAAAAGTCTGCATGCTGAAGGATTTATGGATTCTACAATTCCTTTTTCGTTTATCGTAATGATTCCATCGATCGCATTTTCAATTATTGCATTTAAAAGCGCCTGGTTTTTCATGTAACAATCGGTTTTTGGTATAACAAATATCGTGAAATGTTTTTGATAATCAGGGTATTATTTGTTTAATTAACGGACGAAAGACGATCCGTATTTATGTTAGAATTACCCAATGATATCTACCTTTAAGAGTTTAATGAAATACTATTTTATAGCGCCATAACTAAAATTTGGTGAAATTGAATAAGTTATATTGTAACTGTACCCTAAGATCTGTTTACAGGTCTTGCCTGAATGATGTAAAGTTCTCCGGTGAGACCGTCTTTGGCCCATTCGAAAGCTATTGGTTTATTATAATATGATTCTATTACAAGAGCCCAACGGGCGAGTTTTTCGATTTCAGAGTCTTCAAGGATAAATCTTTCATACCATTTTCTAGGTGTCATCTTTATAACAGTAGAATTAATGTCGATCAGATTATCATTGTAAACAAACATCTTTGTTTTAGAACCAAGCTTTTTTTGTATTATCACTTTTTCGTTGTTTTTAAGAGAACTCTTAAAAACAAAAAACGAATCAGGAGTTATATCGTTCTGTACAATTATTTCGCCCAAGCCCCAAGTTCCTGAAATATGAATTACATCCTGAATTCCCGTCTCGTGTTCAAGCGTAAATCCGATTCCGGAACAAGCTAAATCAGAGCGAACCATATGCTGGATACCTATAGAAAGAAATACGTTATTATGATCAAAACCCATATCTTCCCTATATTTTATGGCGCTGTCGTTATAAAATGATGCAAAGCAGCATTTAACGGCATATATTAGCGGCATGGCTCTCTTTATATTTAAAAATGAATCGTGCAGTCCAATAAAACTAGCATTGGGAAAATCTTCTGCTATAGCAATGCTTCGCACGGCAACTGCCAGGTCTTTATCTCCAAATAAACCCGTGTAAGCAGACGAAATATCTGTCTGAAGTTCCAGTGGGAATTTTGCATTTAACAACAGGTTTCTGGCTTTCAGGCCAATTTCTTTTAAGTTCGTGAATTTAGTTTTATCCAGGAGATCTATCAGCTGCCCTAATGATGGGCGTAGATCATTATAGTTAATGAAATCTTTATAAGAATTTATAGTGATAGCAAAGCCATTTGGAATGTTAATACCTAATGGAATAAGATTGTTATACATTGCAGCGAGTGAAGCATTTTTAGATCCGACTAAAGCAATATCATCTATACCAATTTCACTAAATTTTAAAATATATTTTTTCATTTCCCATCTCTTTAGATCATGCTTATTTACGCCTTTTATTTTTTCTAAAGATAGGTTTACGGTGAATTTCCAGAAATGATGTCTATCATAACGAAGACAGTTCTTTAAAATTTTTAATTTTTCTTAAGTGATAGAGATCATTTTTTAACCCCAAATAATAAATGATATTTGTTGTATTATCAATTTAGAAATCTGGCGGATAATTGATATAATCAGCTCAGGAGATAGGAATTAAAGAACAAAAAAAGCATTTAAATATTTACTAACTTTAAATTGAATAATTAAAGTATTTAGTAATATAAAAAATAACAGTTTTGAGTACACTAGAATTTTTAACACGATTGGCTGTAGCGTTAATTGCCGGACTGATAATAGGTTTTGAAAGACAATGGCATCATAAAGAAACAGGGTTAAAAACAAATATGCTCGTAGCAACCGGAGCAGCTGCCTTTGTATTGTTATCCATAAAAGTTGCTGCAAGTGCGTCCGGTATCGATGTTACACGAATTACAGCTCAGGTTGTCATGGGCGTTGGCTTTTTGGGAGCAGGAGTTATTTTTAGAGAAGGTCCAAATGTACATGGATTAAACTCTGCTGCAACCATATGGTGTAGTGCAGCTATTGGCTGTATTGCAGCTTCCGGTTATTTTATGGAAGCTTTGATCTGTACTTTTTTAGTCACAATTGTAAACACCGTTCTTGAACCCGTAGAGCAATGGTTAAGAAATAGAAAATAAAGTTTAGTGACTAATTTTCTAATTTATATTAGTGCAGCGGAAATTAAATAAATAATAATATGAAAACAAAATTCTGCTTACTAATTCCGATTGCAATACTGTTGTATTGTTGCCAGCAAAAAGACTGGGCAGGTTCAGATGAAAATGATATTGAAATAGATTCAGCTGAAATGTCCGGTATTAATGATAATTTGCTTAGAAAATGGTTCTCATTGAACAGAGAATCAGATAGTATAATTAAATCGTCCCAGTTGATTATTGATAAGCAAAGAGAGGAAGTTGAATCTTATCCCCAGGATGAGCGTGAGTACATAACCACTTGCATTGACGATGCTCAGAAGCAGCTTGATCTATTGAAGAAAAAAGTAAAATTTACTAAACAGTTTGCCGCTGATATTAAACATTATGATCCATCTCTGCAGTTTACAATTGATTCATTAGAAGAAGACTATGTTTTAGGGAAAAATAAACTGGAAGGTGCATTAAAACAATTAAAATAGTGTGATTATTACCATTACTTAAATTAGATTTGATTATAATGAAGCTAAACTTCTCATGCCTTGATTTAGCTGTCTTTCTAATTGTTGAAATATCCATGTTCCAAGATTTTGCCACAAAACTTTTGAGTGTTTTTATAAAGAACGAAAAGTGCAGTAAAAATAAAAACCTGCTAATCCTTTTATTTGCAGGTATTACCTCGTTTTTTATGGGTTTTTGAAAAGATTTAAAAGATGCTTTTTTACTTCTCCAAATAAAATATTCAGAGTAACTAAAACCTGTAATAATAGGAGGAGAATTTCTTAATTGCAGGTAGGAGAGCTGCTAATGGTTACCACTTTTTGAAACCGGCCATGATTGCTTACAGAAGCATACTGAATACTATTTTGAAAAGGATTGGATAAATACGGAAGGCCATTCTTATCTTTTGAGGTAACTTCTTTTTCAATTTCTATTATTTTATTCAAATCCTCAAAATTACTAACCGCAATAGTATGAATATAATCCTGAGATAGAATAGTGCTAGTGTGAAAGGTTTTACCGGAGCAAATGACACTTCCTTTAATGCTATTGTGGTTTTTCGATAGTAAAGAGCAAACCAGTTTTAGGGGGATATATTCCCTTATTTCTGTTTGTCGATTGTACACTTTATATGCAGCTTCTTTCATGCTCCAAAGTATCCAAACCATAATTTCCGGGTCTGCAGCGTTTGAAATAAGCAATTGTTCGTCAGGGGTATATATTTTTTCTATAAAACCCTTGCGCCGCCAATTGCTTTCTTTGCGGGATTGCAGAATATCAATCACGTCATTGCCAATCATTTTTGGGCTAGTTTAGTTTCAATAATTTCGACAGCCGTTTTAACATCAAGCATGCGTTCCATATCGGTATTGTCAATTACAACATCAAAAGCTTCTTCAATATCAAGAACAATGTCTACTAGGTTAGCCGAATTAATACTTAGATCATTAATAAAATCAGTTTCTTCGGTAAGGTTGTCATATGCTTCTGTATTAGTAGTGTAAGGCTTTATGATCAATTTTAATTTGGCAAGAAGTTCTTCTTTGTTCATACTATTATTTTTGAAATTTTTTAAAAATTATGCAGGCATTTACATCGCCAAAACCAAAACTTGCTTTGGCAATAATATTGGGGTTACTATCAATTGTTTTTAAAGGTACTTTTGAAGGATCTATAAGAGTGCTAATTTCCGGATGAAGATCTTGACAATTTGTATTTCCAAAAATAAAACTTTCATGAAGCTGCAATACGGTTGCTACACTTTCAATACTTCCGGCGGCGCTTAAGCAATGTCCGGTCATACTTTTTAAAGAATTAATTAGCGGAAAATCATTTCCTTTTCGATTCAGTGCTTTTGTCCAGTTTTCAATTTCAAGGCTGTCTTTTGTGGTTGCCGTAAGATGTCCGTTTATAGCATCAATTTCATCTGCTGAAATACCGGAATTAGAAATTGCATTTGTAATACAGCGTTGTACGGCTGTGCTGTTTGGTGCCGTCATACTGCCATTGCCGCGATGTCCGCCCGAGTTTATATTGCCACCCAAAATTTCAGCGTAAATAGTTGCGCCGCGTTCTAAAGCGCTTTCTAGATCTTCTATTACCAAACCTCCGGCACCGCTTCCGGGAACAAATCCTGCAGCTGATGCACTCATAGGTCTTGAACCTTGCTCCGGATTATCGTTGTATTTTGAACTGCAGACACGAAGCGCATCAAATCCTGCCCAAATATAAGGGCCGCTGTCACCTGTACTTCCTGCTAATATTCGTTTTGCCTGTCCCGTCTGTATGCGATCATAAGCCATCATAATAGCTTCGGTTCCCGTTGCGCAGGCAGACGAATTGGTGGTAACCTGATTACCGAGGCCTAATTTACCTCCCAGATAAGCGCTGACACCACTATTCATCGTTTGTGCCACAACAGTACTGCCTAATCTTCGGGTTTGTAATTCGTCAATTTTATAAATGCTTTCGCGGAATTTATCTATTCCGGATGTTCCCGATCCAAAAATAGTTCCACTATCCCAATCTGGTTCGTCATTTATTGCTATTGGTAATCCGGCATTTTTCCAGGCTTCTATTCCTGCAATAACGCCATACAAAATACCGGTACTATTAAAACCGCGAAGTTCCAGCTCAGTAAAATACTCCGCTTTAAGTTCTTCAGAAATTAAAGGTTTACCGGCTATCTGACAAGAAAACTGTAATTCCTGCAATTGTTCATCATGCCGAATTCCTGATATTCCGTTTTTTATGGCTTGACTAAAGGCTGCAATACCAACTCCGTTTGGAGCCACGACGCCCAATCCTGTTATTACAACTCGCTTACTCATAATTTATTGGTCATCATGCCAGCCAAAATACCTTTGCAAACTTCGTGTCCGGCTTCGTTTTTCATGATTACATCACACTTCAATTTTCCAAACCTGAAAAATGTTTTTTGAGAAATAACCGTTATTTTTTCATTAGGATATACGGGTTTTAAAAACTGCATATCGGCAGAGGTAAAAGCAATTACGGTATTCTTGGTAAAAGTATCACCAAGAAGATGGATACCAAGACATACCAGGCCAATCTGAGCCATCGTTTCGGTCAGGATTACGCCCGGAGTTACCGGATTATCTTTAAAATGACCTTTGTAGAAATCCAGCTCCTCGCTATACGTATAGGTGCCGCTAATACTATTTTCATCTACGTGAAGCAATTCATCTACAAACAAAAAAGGTTTACTGTAAGGCAGTTTTGCTAAAATATCAGTCAGTTTCATAATTTTTTTTCTAAATAATTACCATTGTAATAAAACTCTTTGTGCCGAAAATCCCGGGCCAAAACTCAGCATCAAACCCTTTTCTCCTTTTTTTGGATTTCTATCCATAATTTGTTCTAAAACATACAATACGGTGGCACTCGACATATTGCCGTATTCTTTCAACACTTCTTTCGTATCATCAATATTTTTTCCTAATCCTGAAAAAAGTGCTTCAACGGTAGTAATGATCTTTTTTCCGCCAGGATGAAAAATCATGTACTCAATATCTTTGATTTCTAAATTGTTCTTTTGCAGAAACGGATGTATGATATCTCCAAAATGAGAGGCGATCGTATCCGGAACTTCTATATCCAAAACCATTTGCAGTCCTTTGTTGGTAAGTTTAAAGCCCATCATGTGTTCTGCCTCATAAAAATGATACATTTCTTCATTTACTATTTCCGGGCCTTGATCTTCTTCGTGAGAAGACAACAAACAACAGGCGGCTCCATCTCCAAAAATAGCAGCGCTTACAATATTGGGCATCGAAAAATCATCCAGCTGAAATGTCGCCGTTGGAGACTCTACAGCGATAACCGCTGCACGTTTTCCGGGATTTGCTTTCAGAAAGTTTTTCGCGTATATAATGCCCGATATTCCGGCGGCACAGCCCATTTCGGTTACCGGAAGACGTACAATATCCTGCCTTAATTTCATTTTATTGATAAGGTAAGCGTCCAGGGACGGAATCATGATTCCGGTACAGCTTACTGTAATGATATAATCCAGAGTCTGCGGATCCCAATCTGCTTTTTCGAGAGCTTTTTGCAGCACCTGTTCGCCTAAAATAATGACTTCACGCGTATAAATATCGTTTTTCTCTTCAAATGATGTTGCGGTAAAAACTTCTTCGGGATCCATTATCGAATACCGTTTGTCTACTGCAGCGCCCTCAAAAATCTTTTTGACTTTTTTTATAAAACGATCATCTTGTCCCTGCAGCCATCCATCCAGCATTGGAAGTATATCAGCCGTTGCACGTGAATATTTTGGGAGTTGCCTGGCAACTGTTACTATTTTTACACTCATTTTTTTGTAATTATCCACTGGTAGCGAAAAGCCCATTTCCAGCTTATGGTATAGTTTTTAAAATTTAGTTTTTTAGAGAATTCAACGAGTTCTTTTTTTCTAAATCCTCTCAGTATAGAAATCAGCCCATCTTCCCGTGACATGCTGTTCAGATTAAAAACAATACAGATCAGTTCAAAAAGCCTGTAGGCAGTTTTACTTCGATGCAAATCGTTGATAATGACGCCGGTTTCAGCATTATTACTAAAGATACTAATTATTTTTAATATCTGCTCGTTGCTAAAATGATGAAGCGTCAGGGTACATAAAATAATATCATATTTCATGGTTGTAAAATCTTCGCTAAAAATATCCACACATTTGTATTCAATATTGGAATATTCTTTTGATAATTTTTTGGCGTAATTGATCGTAAACTCATTGGCATCTATACCGGTAAGCTGAAAAGTAAGTTTATTTTTTTTGCCAAATTTTGCCAGCATACGAAGCATATCTCCATTACCGCAGCCTATATCGACTATAGAAATAGCTTTCGCAGGATGAGCATGTTTTAGTAATTGTTTTATTCCCTGCAGAATTACCTTATTACCACCAAGCAATTGATTGATACGGGCAATTTGATCAAGTGCCTCTCTGAGTTCTTCTCCCTGCAGCGAAAAATCGTCCATTATCTCGGCTTCCTGTGTTCTGTATTTGGTGTTTACGGCCATTTAATTGATTGCTATAGGTTTACCGTGAGTTTGTTTAATTATCTCAGGAAGTATTTTAGGAAATGATGCTACTACTGAAACGAGCATATTGGTTATTGTTTTGTTGGTTAAGATTCGAGCCAGAATTCTGCCCATAAATATTCTTTTTCCAAAATGTTTATTCCATTCTTTTGTATAATTTCTTTCTAATTGATCTCTGGAAATACTCTTATCAGCATAAAACGCTAAGATTAATTCTGATGCAATTTTGGCACTATGTATTGCCATCGCCATTCCGTTGCCACAAAGCGGGTGTATAAGACCGGCTGTATCGCCAATCATTATCATATGATTTTCTACAGGTTGTTTTTTTTCAAACGAAATCTGACTTATGGTAAGCGGTTTATCAAAAAGAAGTGTACTGTTTTCAAAAACAGATTTAAGATGTTTGTTTTTATAAAGCACATTCTGCTGATAATCCTCAATATTTTTATATTGCTTAAAAGTAGCGTAATCGGCCAGATAACAAATATTTATAATGTTATTTTCGACCTTTGAAACGCCACAATAACCTCCGTTAAAATTGTGCAGTGCCACAAGATCATTATCTAAATCACCAGAATAATGGGCTTTAACTGCCAGCCATGGCGATTTTTTATGGAAGAAATTACGATCTAAAAGTTGATCGACATTGGAACGTTTCCCAAAAGCACCCAGTACTATTTTAGCCGTTACGATTTGAATTACAGTTGTAACACTGAAGATGTCATTGTTGAAAGATACATCAGTGACATTTTCTTTAATTATGGTGCAATTGCCCGATGATATTGCCTTTTGATACAAAAAATCATCAAGTGCATATCGACTGATACCAAATCCACCGAGCGGAAGTTGTGCCTTTGCCGTTTTTCCGCTATTGGTGCTAAATTCAAACTTAGAGATTTTTGTGGGATTAAGTTCAGAAACATTGATGCCAAGCGATCTGAGATAAGGTAAAATCTCATTCGAAATATATTCTCCACAAACTTTATGTCGCGGATAAGAAGATTTTTCGATTAGGATTACTTTCAAATTCTTTTGCGATAGATGAATAGCCGCTGTTAAACCAGCAAGTCCGCCACCAATAATCAAGACATCTGAATTTGTTTCCATATCACCAATTTAGTGATAAAATTTCAGCATTCCAATCAAGTTATTAATCTTTTCTTTCTCATCTTCTTATAAAACCACCTTAATTTTTTGAGTATTTTAAAATATTTAAAAGATACTTTTAAATAAAGGATATATTAGAATTTGATTTTTGTTGAAAATTATCTTTTGAAGGGAAGTCTGAAATTTGAATTTTGAGCATAAAAAAAGTCCTAATTTTCATTAGGACTTTTAGTGGGGAGAGCAGGATTCGAACCTTAAGTAGGAAACCCTTGCCTATACTGCATTTGTCATTTTTTTTAACCACTGTGCCACAATTTTGCCACGAAAATAAAAACGACAAGATTAAAAAAACAACAACGTAACTTGTTTAAAATGAATTGTACAATTCGTGTTTTGAAAATCAAAATTAAGTTTTTTTATCATAAATTAAAAAAATCAATCTAAATTTCTTAAAGCAAAAAATATAATTAATTGTAAAATATAATCAATATTCCCATCTCACAAAAGCTTCCATAGCTGCATAAGTTGCCAAACCTAATTGTTGGTACAAAGCTGCTGTTTCTGCATTTCTGTCTTCGGCTCTTTGCCAAAACTCTCTCGCATCAGTTCCCTGAAAAACAACTCCGTCTTTTTGAGACTGGTGTTTGAAGATTCCGTGACGTTTTGCCAAAACCTGATCCGGGCTCATTGGTACCGCCATTTCGACTTCGTCAATTCCCCATTCCTGCCAAGCTCCGCGGTACAACCATAACCAACAGTCATCCATAAACGATTTTGGTTTTAAAGCTTTTACCGCTTCAAAAATAGCATCCAAACATACTTTATGTGTTCCGTGTGGATCAGCTAAATCTCCTGCCGCGTAGATTTGGTGTGGTTTGATTTTTTCAATTAAATCCATTGTCAATTGAATATCTTCTTTCCCAAGTGGTTTTTTCTCGATTGTTCCGGTTTCATAAAATGGCAATTCCATGAAATGAATCTGATCATCGGTCAATCCAACAAAATGACTGGTTGCTCTGGCTTCTCCTTTTCTGATCAATCCTTTGATGTAACGCACTTCCGGAATATCAATTTCACTATTCTTTTTATTGATTAAGAAACTCGCAGCTTTTTGGTAAATATCATCTGCCTGCGCACTTTTGATTTCGAATTTCTCATTGTAATCAATCACGAATCTTGCAAAACGCAATGCTTCATCATCCGCGACAGCGATATTTCCAGAAGTTTGGTAGGCTACATGCACCTCATGTCCCTGTTCTTGTAAACGCATGAAAGTTCCTCCCATACTGATAATATCATCATCAGGGTGTGGACTGAAAATCAATACGCGTTTTTTAGAAGGTTCAGCTCTTTCCGGACGGTTGGAATCGTCGGCATTTGGTTTTCCGCCTGGCCAGCCAGTAATTGTATTTTGAAGTTTATTGAAGATTTTGATATTGATATCGTAAGCCGGACCTGAATCTGCCAATAAATCGCTCATTCCGTTTTCGATATAATCGGCATCAGTCAACATTAAAATAGGTTTTTTAAGCTGAAGTGCCAATCCTAAAACTGCTTTACGCGTTAATTTGTCTGTCCAGATTACTTTTTCAACAAGCCAGGGTTTGTTGATTCGGGTTAATTTTGAAGAGGCTTCTTTGTCTAAGACAAAAACCGCATTATTGTGTTCCTGCAAAAAAGAAGCTGGTACACGATTCGTAACTTCATCTTCTACCGATTTTTTTACAATATTCGCCTTTCCTTCTCCCCAAGCTAACAAAATAACCTGTTTAGCCTCCATGATTTTTTTTACTCCAAGGGTAATCGCTGTTCTTGGTGTATTACTCAATCCGAAGAAATCTTTACTTGCTGCAACCCTTGTAATATGGTCTAAAGCTACCAAACGTGTTTTAGAGTTTTGAAGCGAACCTGATTCGTTAAAACCAATATGTCCGTTTCCTCCAATTCCTAAAATCTGCAAGTCGATTCCGCCCAAAGCTTCAATTTTAGCTTCATAATCATGGCAATAATCGGCAATTTGTTCTTTTGTTAAAAGTCCGTCTGGAACGTGGGCATTTTCAGGTAAAATATCGACGTGATCAAACAGCAATTCTTTCATGAAACGAACATAACTGTTAATTGAATTGGGTTCCATCGGATAGTATTCATCCAAATTAAAACTGATTACGTTTTTAAAACTCAATCCTTCTTCTTTATGCAAACGAACTAGTTCAGCATACAATCCTTTTGGTGAAGAGCCAGTTGCTAATCCTAAAATACATGATTCGTTATTTTCCTGTTTTGATTTGATAAGTGTTGCGATTTCTCTAGCAACAGCTTTAGATGCGTCAATTGAGTTTTCGAAAACTATTGTATTAATGTTTTCGAATCGTTTTTCGAATCCTGTTGCCTTATCTATATTACTTTTTATCATTTTAATCTATTTTTTAATCTCTTAATTTAAACTAATCTTCATTAGATGGCTTTCCTATCGTAGCTAATATTCCGCCATCTACATAGACAATATGTCCGTTCACAAAATCACTTGCTTTTGAACTTAAAAAGATAGCTGCTCCCTGTAAATCATCAGGATCTCCCCAGCGTCCAGCCGGTGTTCTTCCCATAATAAATTCATTAAATGGATGGCCATTTACTCTAATTGGAGCAGTCTGACTTGTTGCAAAATATCCCGGACCAATTCCGTTGGTTTGAATATTAAATTTAGCCCATTCGGTTGCCATATTTTTAGTCAGCATTTTTAGTCCGCCTTTTGCTGAAGCGTAGGCGCTTACTGAATCTCTGCCTAATTCACTCATCATGGAGCACATGTTTATAATTTTTCCACCACCACGTTGAATCATTCCTTTGGCAACGTTTTTAGAAACGATAAAAGGTCCTGTTAAATCTACTTTTATCACGGCTTCAAAATCCGCGACTTCCATTTCTATGATTGGTGTTCTTTTGATGATTCCAGCATTGTTGATCAGAATATCTATCGGACCAACTTCAACTTCTATTTTGTTAATTGCGGCAATTACAGCACTTTCATCGGTCACATCAAATAGATAACCGTATGCTTCAATTCCTTCCGATTTATATTCTGCAATAGCATTATTTACTGCTTCCTGTGAGGAATGATCGTTGACTACAATTTTTGCTCCTGCATGTCCAAGTCCTTTAGCCATTGCCATTCCTAATCCATGAACTCCTCCTGTAATAAGAGCAGTTTTGCCTGTTAAATCAAATAAATTAATTGACATTTTTTTAGTTTATAGTTAATAATTGGTTGGTATTATTTTATGTTTACGATTAACTGATGGTTTATTTGCTGTTGAAAATTATTCAAATAGTCAAACCATTGTTTTGCATTGGTAATTTTTCCTGCTTTATCCCAGGCCGCGCCTGAATAATAGACAATAGGTTCGTTGGCTTTAATTGTAGTTTTGGCTAGTATTTGCTCTTTAGAAATCCACATACTGTTTACAGGGGTAGTTAAGATTGAACCCACGGCGGTCGTACCGTCATTGTCAAAAGTTGGTTCCCAATAGCCTAGAATACCTTGTTGTTCGTTTAGTGCTATCACTCCAGGTTTCTCCCTTCTGATGATTCCAACAACAACCTCCAGAGGGTTATTGCCGTCGAAACTATAAACGTTTTCAATGCGGTTAAGTTGAGAACCGGCATCTATAGAAATTGTTTTTACTGCTTTAATTTTTATTCCACCTGCATTCCAGGCATCAAATGTTAATTGAAAAGTAGAACGAAGAGGGCCATTGTCTAACACTTTCCATTGATGATAATTACCAGAATAACGAATAGTATCTTTCACAAAAGGAGCCATATTTCCGGCGCCCAATGTATAACCAACATGATAGTAATCTAATCCGTCGCCGTGATCTAAGTGATAGTCATTACGTTTATAGCGTTCATTCAACACCAATTTATTGGTTCGTTTTACCCATACATCAAAACCGTATGCATCACCTTCTGTTTTTTCTAAAGCTTTACCATAAGCCCTAAAAGCAATTTTATCGTTTTCCCAGGCAAAATCATCAAGGCGTTCCGGTACATAACGTGCATACGTTTTGACAGTAAATGTTTCCGGTTTCCCTTTTTGAATAAATAGGTTTAAAGACGATTTCGCCTTGATGTCTATCTGAACTAACAAGTTTTGAATAGCAAAGTTTCCATGATGTTCCAACTGATACGGGACTTGTTTTTTTGTATTGGCGTTGATTACTACAAAATTCAATGTATCTATATTTGAATAGGAGGAAAGTACAGTTGCCCATTTTATAGAAACAACAGTTTCCTTTCGGTCGAGGGCAGAATTATTCTGAATAGTTACTGTCGCTTTTGTTTGTGCATTAGTAAAAAGTGGTAAACTTAATGCAAGTAAAAAGAGGATTTTAAATATTTTCATAAGGTCTATTTTAAGTCGGAAATGTTGTACTGTTTGATTTTTATTTTAAAATAATCGTTCAATTAAGGCATGATTCGGGCTTCTCACTCCAAAATGAATATTTCATTTGGGTAAGACTATGGCTTTCAAAATTGAAATTTATAATTGATTTATAGCCTTACTAAAGGCTTCGTTTTAGCTGATTTCTAACTCGATAGAAATAGGATTGTAGTATTGTTATTCTTTTCTTTTTGCATTGTATATTAGTTTGTGTTGTTTCAGTTATTCTTTTGTTTCTTCTAGTTTGACTAAATATTCACTTGGCATACATCCATAATGTTGTTTGAATGCTGTCGAAAAATACGATGGTGAGTTAAATCCGCACATATAAGTGATTTGCGCAATGGTATAACGTTTACTTTGCATCAATTCGACGGCTTTTTTAAATCGGATTCTCTTTATAAAATCCATCGCAGATTCGCCTGTAATGGCTTTCAGTTTTAAATAAAGATTAGAACGGCTCATCCCGATTTCTCTACTAAATTGGTCCACTGAAAATTCAGAATCGGCCAGATGATCTTCGACAATTTGTATTGCTTGTTTTAAAAATTCTTCGTCAAGCGTATTAAAAGCAATATTTTCGGGTACCATTTCTTTACCAACCGAATAATATTCTTTTAGACGTTTACGGGAGCGCAACAAATTTGTGATTTTTGCCGCTAATAAAGGAGTCGAAAATGGTTTTGTAATATAATCGTCAGCACCCATTTCCAACCCTTTTATTTGCTGACTTGTTTCCGTTCTTGCTGTCAAAAGCATAAACGGAATATGTGATGTGTTGATATTTTGCTTCACACGTTTACAAAAATGAAGTCCGTCCAGTTCCGGCATCATCACATCGCTTATAATAAGATCAAAGGGCTGAATTTCTAAAAGATCCAAAGCCATCTGACCGTCAAAAGCCACCGTAACGTCATATATTTTATTGAAATAATCCTCTAAATAATCCAGAATTTCTTTATTATCATCTACAATTAAAAGCTTTATTGGCTGATCTCTTTCGATTACTTCATTTTCTTCCGGTAACAAAGCATCATCTGTTTCAAGTTCATTATCAGATATAATCGACAAATCGTAGGCTGATTCTTCAACATGCTGATCGTTTTTATAAACCTGATCTGCCATTGGAATTGTTACTGTAAAAATGCTTCCTTTCTGCATCGTACTTTCTGCAGTAATTTGGCCATGATGCAATTCGACCAAACGTTTTGTAAAGGCCAATCCAACACCGGAACCCAAATTCATCTCGCGATTATTTACCTGATAGAAACGGTCGAAAACCTTAGACAAATCTTCCTCGCTAATTCCAACTCCCGTGTCGGCTACCTTAATTTGTACTGTATCATTTTTCTTAATTAGTTCAACATGTATGTTCTGACCGGCCTTAGTGTATTTAAAAGCATTTGATAAAAGATTAAACAGAATTTTTTCCATTGCATCTTTATCAAAATAAAAAAACAACTGTGGTTCTTCAGCCTGATACGTATAATGAATGCTGTTTTTCTCTGAAAGTGGTTTAAATGATTCGAAAATTTCCTGCGTAAATCTTACAATGTCTCCTTTTCCAACTTTAAGCTGGCGCGTTCCCATTTCAGTTTTTCTAAACTCAAATAATTGATCAACTAAGTTGTATAGTCTTTTGGCATTAATAAACATTAGTTCGTGTTTCTTTTTGAATGTTTTGTCGATGAAAGGCATTTTTAATAACTCTTCTAAAGGGGCTAAAATCAGTGTTAAAGGAGTTCTTAATTCATGAGAAACATTGGTAAAAAAGTCCATTTTTACCTGATTAATATAACTCACTCTTTCTTTATCGATTCGTTCCAGTTTTAATTGTTGAACAGCTTTTATTCTTTCTTTAATGATTCTATAACCGATATAAGCAGCGGTACCTATAATTGTTAATAACAATAGGGAGAACCAGATTGTTTTGTACCAGGGCGCCAAAATGCTAATTTTTAAGGTTCGAACAGCACTCATTTCGCCGTTTGGACCAATGGCTTTGATCTGGAAATTGTATTTTCCTGCGGGTAAATTGCTATAACTAACTTTTAATTCGTCAGTTCGTTGCCAATCTTTGTCAATCCCTTCTAATTTGTAATAATAGTAGGTTCTGTTTGAAGAGATATAATTAAAAGTGTTGAAAAAGATACTGAATTGCTTATGCTCCGGACCAATTTCTAATTCATTAGTCTGGTCAATATGTTCTTCAAGAATGTCGGTCTCGTCTGCAACGGCAACATTTTTATTTAAAATTTCTAATGCTGTAAAACTCAATTTTAAAGGAAGAGGGCGTTGTTTTACCATCGAAGGATAGAAATACGAAATTCCTTTTATTCCGCCAAAAAGGAGCATACCGTCCTTCGCCTTATAAAAAGCATAATCATTGAATTGCTTGTTCTGCAAACCATCACTTTCGTCAAATGTTTGTACAGTGCCTTTGTCAGGGTTGAATTTAATTAAACCACTATTAGTAGAAATCCATAAGCTTCCGTCATCATCCGGAATAATTCCATAAATAGTTTCTTTGACGAAATCTTTTCTTGCATTAAAACTGATGAAAGATTCCTGAGTTTCATCATACAATCGTAAACCCTCTCTTGTTCCAATCCAGATTCTGTGTTTTTGATCTTCGGTGATACAATTTACGATATCGTCGCTTAGTTTTCCGTGTCCAACATTTCCAAATAAAAGTGTATCCGGATAAAAAAGCGTTACACCGTTTGTGGTTCCAATCCAGATTCTGTGTTTGCTATCTTCAAACAAAAATGTAATATCATCTGAAGTAAGACGCTTACCTGCTTTATCAAGATGGATATGGGTAAAGGTCTTTGTTTCAGGATGGAACTGATCTAATCCGGATCTTGTGCCAACCCAAATACGTCCTTTTGAATCTTTTAATAAACTATAAACCAAATCGCCGGCAATAGTGTTGGGATTATTCTCATTATGACGAAAACGCTGCACAGAACCCGTATTTGGATTGAGTAAATTAAGTCCGCCATTATGAGTTCCTATCAATACATTTCCGCTATCATCAAAAGCAATGGCTTTGATATTATTTGAACTTAAACTGTTAGGATTGTTTTCGCTATTCGAAAAATAGCTAATTGTGTTCGCGTTTTTGTTCCAGTAATTTATGCCTTTGTCATTGCTTCCAATCCAGAAATTACCTTTTGCATCTTGTTTGATAACGCCAATAACTTCATCATTTAAAGATGGTTTCCCTGAGTTCTGACTTAGAAGATTAAATTTAATATCACTTTTATGATAATAATTTAAACCTCCATAATAAGTTCCCAACCAAATTCCGTTTTGTTTGTCTTTAAAAAAGCAACGAACAGAATTTTGGCTAATTGTATAAGGCTGTGATATTTGATGGTAATAATTGCTGAAAGAATTTGTATTTGGGTTAAAAATACTAAGGCCTCTAAAAGTTCCAAGCCAAATATTTCCGTCGGTATCTTTGCCAACACATCTAATATTATTATCTGCAATACTATTTGTTCCTGAGCTATGTAACAGAGAAGTAGTTTGGCCATTTTTAGCATCAAAACGAATTACACCATACCCTTCAGTTGCAACCCAGAGTATTTTTCCATCTACATATACATCGTTGATATAAGGTTTTTTGGCACCCAAATCTATTTTAATTAATTGATGATTATCCGCTTTTAGTTTAAAAAGGCCAACATCTGTTCCTAAGATAATTTGTTTTTGCCAAATACCGATGTAAGCAATTTTCTTAATTTCATGAGAAGAAGCATTAAACTTAATTGAGGTGAAATTTTGAGCTTCGGGAGCAAGAACAAAAACTTCACCGGTAATAGAAGTCGCCCAGATTTTGTGTGTACTATCCTCTGTTATAGCCGAAATGTACCATTCACCAATACTTCTGGGAAGTTTGTAATTTGTAAAACTATCTGTATTGTAATTGTAGACACTAATTCCTTGATTTCCGCCTACCCATAATTGTCCTTTATGATCTGTAAATAAACTACGGATGTAATAGGATTGTAAGCTGTTTTTGATGTTTTTTATTGGTCTGTATACCTTGAAACCTTTACTATCATAACGATTTAGCCCGTCCTGAGTTCCAATCCAGATAAAACCCAGCGTATCTTGCTCAATCGCAAAAACCGAACTTTGTGACAAGCCTTTATCGACCGAGATATTGCGAAAATACCGGTCCTGAACCTGCGCATGGCTCTTCGTTGCGAAAAGAACTATGTAGAAAAGCGCTAAGAGAGCAATCGTTTTCTTCATAAAAGTTTAAATTATAATTGTTTTTGGTTGTTCTTTAATCTCTTTTTTTTCAGAGTAATTTAGCTCTAATTTAGAGAAAAAGTAAACATGTTTTAATTCTTATCGTATTTAGCAACATCCGGCAATTCATCAATAGCTTCTTGCTTGCTAACTGTTGAACCATCCATTTCTAATAATACTGAACTACTTTTAATTTTAGGTACATAATTTTTACCTTGAAAACTAATTGGTAAATCGCCATAACTAAATAGTGATTGAACTGTTTTATTTGAAACCTGTAAGGATACCGGTTTTTCTCCATCTAATTGTGCTTTTATTTCCCAATCTCCAACTTGTAACTGAGATAAACCTTTGTTGTTTGAAATCGTTTTAATCACTTCTGTTCTACCATCTTTGATTTGGATAATGGTTAAATACCTGAATTTCTGTTTTAGTTCAGAAGTGATTCCGGCATGCCATTGATCTTTAAATTCCTTAATTTGACCTTCGTCATTTGTTACCTTGTTCCAGTTTACGGCAGCTTCAAAAAACTTGTTATGAACCTTCATTTTTAATGGACTATTAGCAAAAACACTAGCAGTTACATTTCCTAAATCAGTTTTAACAATAAAGTTTTGCTGTTTAGCATTTGCCGAATTTTCTCCTTCAATTGTATAATACGGACAATGAAATTGGGTCGTCCATTTTACAGGATTTTTTGCTTCTAATTCATCATAAAGAACAATATAGCCACCATCTAATTGTAACATATGCCTGCGGTACAAAGTCACGTCTGAATCTCCGTATCCATTTTCTTTGCTTGGTACAATGTTGATCTGTTTGAATCTGTTCAGCCAGAAATCACTTTTAATTTCGCCATAAGCATTGCTAGCATCACCCAAAGCATATTGAATGTGTTTGCCTGAAATAGTTCTTGGAATCCAGCCATAACCTTCTTCTCCAATTTTTTGGTTTAAGCTATCGGCCAAAATAGTATTGTATGCTTTTGATGTTCTATAATACAAAAGATTGTGTTTGTCGCTAAAATTGCTGTAATAACCTGTTCCTCCAAAAATTACTTTTCCTTTAAAGTTTATGGTAAAAGCGTTTTGCGAAGCATGCCCGTGACCCGAAGAACCAAACGGACTACTAAACAAATAACTGCTTAAAGTTTTATTGGCATTTGCTAAATCTTCGTGCATGGCTACAACTCCTACATCTCCAAATTTGCGGGTTTTAGGCAGGTTTTCGGGTGAGGTTGAAGACAGTTTTCTATTTGGTTTATAGTTCAGTAATCTGAAAAATAAGAAATCGTCAGTACCGTGATAATAAGCTGGATAATCTCTTTTTATGCCGTCAACATACCAATTTAAATACGGATTGTTCATTTTGTAAGTAAGCGCGTCTGCAAACCAGGCTTCACCTTTTACGATGTACGGAATGTTTTCCCACATATCACCAATAGCAGTACTTGCAGCACCGTTTGGATGTGTGTACAACATATAATAGGGAAGGTTTTCCATCCATGGTAATTTGAAATAATCCACACCACTAAAATCACCAAACATTTGTGATAAGTATATAATTGATTTAAAATTTACCCTGAAATAACCATTACCTTCATGCCATCCACCGTCTGTTGTGCCTAATACCGGAAAGCGTGCTGACCAAACTTCATACATATAAGTTAACCATTCTTTGGCTTCAGGAACATCGTTAATTACCGCTACTGTAGCAATTGCCAGATTGCGTAAAGTGATTTGCCAAACGTGATTATCACTAACATGCAGCTCAAAACGATTTGGCAGATGATTATAGACTCTTCGGGCTCTAATAGTAATGATATTTTTGAATGCTTGTTTTTCCTCTGGCGTTAAAAAGTCATAACCCGCATCATAAAACCAGCCTAATGCTTCGAGTACCGCACCGCTTGTAAAATCATCACCAGTTGCTAATCCATCCGGATTCATGGTGGCAATGTTTAAGGCTCTGCGTTTTGCATCCAAAATAAAACGTTTGTCTTTTGTTAATTGATAGGCGATACACAAATTACGAACAGGATTACCTACAGCATCACCAAAACCGTGATACATTCTTTCTATAATTATTTTTTTCTCTAATTTATTCTTGCCTGTAGTATCAATTACTCTTTGTGGTTGTTCAGTTGGAAGAGGAGCCAGCATTAGTTTTTCCGCGAAAGCGATAAATTTTTTAGCTTCGGGATTTTCCAGATTATTGCGATAAAAATCTTCACCAATACGGTTCATGTCCCATAAAAGAGGATGTGAACCTTCGTTTCTTTTAAGAACTTCAGTTATGGGCGGAGATACTTTTTGATTAGCATATTTTGCATCGACCACAAAATCGTAAACAGTTGACCATGTCCATTGATTACTGCCTTTTAAAGCGTAAGCATATTTCCAGTACCATTTTCCCGATTTTAGTGCCTGATGTAACGGATAAACCGCCCAACGTTGTTCTGAACTAGTAAGCAAATCTTTTGTAAAATTGATGTCGCTTGCCAGCATTATTTTATAGCGCACATTGCCAATATTTGGATCTTCAGGAACTTCGCTGCCGCTTTCCATTGGTTTAACCATTTCTTTGCCATTTGTTGCCGGCCAAAGAAGGGCAGGAGCATTGGTTGGCACCGTAATTCCGTTTACCGGATAAGGCCATTCACGTACTCTTGAATGTAATTTTTCTGCCGTTAACTTAATTTCTGCCGATTGTTGCTGGCTGAAAGCAGAAAATGCAATGAATAATAAGGCTAGTGTAACGCTATTTTTTCTGGTCATAATATTTATACTTTAATCGGAATTACAATCCTGATCTAAAAGGATCTCCGTTCTCTTTGCACCATTGTTTTAAATAACGACGCATCGCTATTAATTCTTTTTTGTATGATTTATTTACTGCCAGATTGGTGATTTCACCGGGATCTGTTGTTAAATTGAAAAGTTGTTCTTTTAAATCACCTTTATTATAAACGATATATTTAAAATCTTTAGTGATGACAGCTCGTCCGCTAATACCAAGCAATTCTTCGTTATCGGCAAAATCAGTTTCTATTACTAAAGTATCTCTAAGTTTTTCAGCTGGATTTGCTATTTTTTTGCTGATATCAATTCCTTTTAAATAGGCTGGTTTTGATACTCCGGTGAAACCACAAATAGTTGGAATGATATCTGTTCCATTGCAAACCAACAAATCATCAGTTCTTGGTTTCCATTCGCCAATTTTCGAAATGATGAAAGGTATTCTGGCTGATTCTTCGTATAAAATTTGCTTCTGGTTCCAACTGTGTCCTGCATAACCATCACCATGATCTGCGGTAAAAATGATAATGGTATTTTTTTCGATACCATACTTTTTAAGCGATGCCAGTACCATTTCTATATAACTGTCAACTTTTTCAACTAATCGGTTATATGCCCAACGGTATTGACGCCATTTTTCCGGGGTATAATTGACTGAAGGATAAGTGCGCAGACCAACTGTTTTTTGTTGATCACGAACAATTTTAGGCTCGTGAGCAGGAATTTGCCAGTTTGCAGGCAGCGCAGGACATTGATCTGGTGGTGGTGCGTCTTTTAAGATATCCATTTTTAAATCTTCATCTCTGGCCCACTCGCAAATATCATGGGGATTTAAAAAAGAAGCTACAAGAAGAAAAGGAGTGTTTTTATTTTCTTTAATAAAACGGGCGCAAAAAGAAGGTGTAGCTGCATCATTGTAATCCAGAAAATTGGTGTTTTCAATAAATTCAAAACCATGTTGACTTTTCTTAGTTGTGGGAACAGGTAAATGCCATTTACCAACATAACCGGTTTTATAACCTCCGTTTTGAAAAATTTTCCCCATCATTAAGAGATCTTCTGGCCATTGACCGTCTTTTTCCGGCGCATTCCCAATAAAACCAGTGTCAAAAGGCATTTTACCGCTCATTATAGCAGAACGAGATGGCGAACATAACGGTTGCGCGCAATACGCTTTGGTAAAACGAACTCCGTTTTGCGCTAGTTTATCCATTGCTGGTGTATGCAAATCCTTGTTGCCGGCAATGCTCATGGCATCAGCAGTTTGCTGATCGGTCATGATGATCAGAATATTAGGACGAGCAGCTGTTTGAGCACTACTTAATAATGGCGTATTTAGTAATCCAAATAGCAACAAAATCAATATGTTTTTTTGAAACATCATATTTACCTAATTTTAATAGATTCCTTATTGTTTTACATACTCTTAAATACAAAAACGAATTTATAAATCAATATTCTATTGGGGTTTTGAATTTGTGTAAAATGATATTAATTTTAGCTAAAACCTTTAAATATGGTTGATTCGGGCGCTATTTATTCAAGTATTTAAAGCAATAGAATTAGAATTGATCAAATAATTCTTTCAAAGTTTAATTGTAGTGAAAATCTAAACTTCAAATTTTTGAAAAGCAATGGCGCAAGCACCTAACAATCCCGCTTTGTTACCTAAATCTGCTGCTACTATAGTACTGTGGGCAAATGCAACAGGAATAGCAAAGGTTTTTACTCTTTTTGTTAATTCATCAATATAAAATTGACCTGCTTCACTAATTCCTCCACCAATAATTACTTTTTCGGGACTAAATATATTTACAAAGTTTACAATACCGGCAGCTAAATAATCAAAATGATGTTGCATGGTTTTGATGGCATAATCTTCACCTGACAGATATTTTTCGATGATAGTTTTGCCGTCAATATTTTCTTCTGATGTAGGATTTTGAGTTTTGTAATAATTGATTAACGCTGTAACCGATGCATACGTTTCCAGACAACCACGCCCACCACAATTACACAATAGACCATTTTGTTGTATTACAGTATGACCCAATTCACCGCCACGATTTTTATAGCCGCTATAAAGCTGTTTGTTAATCATAATGGCACCGCCAATACCTGTTCCAATGGTTAGAAAAACAGCGTCAGTACTATCTTTCGCTGCACCGTAAATTAATTCGGCAAGTCCCATTAAGTTGGCATCGTTATCAATTACAACATTATATCCAGTTAAATCTTTTAGAATTTTACCTAAAGGTAGTTTTTCGAAACCAGGCAAATTAACTCCTCCACCAATAATAACATCCTCTTCAATAAGACCTGGAAAACCAATTCCGATACCTACAATAGGTTTTTTTAATTGATCTGTACATTCTTTTATCGCATTGACCATCAGGTCTATAATTTCTGTTTCGGTTTTTACATTTTTTAAGGATACTAAAAATGAAAATAAAATTTCTCCAAGTTCATTAACAACTCCACATTTTAGTGAAGTGCCACCAATATCGATCCCGATTGCGTATGATTTTGACATTTGTGTACTATTTGTAATTATAATGCTAATTTAGTTCATTATTTAAATAATTAATGCAGAACATAGTTCTGCATTAATGACCAAAAACTGATTTATTTTCTAAAAAATAATAGCAACTTTTCTTTAATATTTTGGATTTTGACGTGTAATCGACTTGTTTACATCTGTTTCATTTTGTGGAAAAGGATATAATTCATTCTTACCAGCAACAAAATTGATGATAGCCGGATAAAAATAATTAGAACGAATTGCTTTTACAGCCGTATTTGTTTCTGTTATTTTTTCTGCTAAGACGCCCCATCTAATTAAATCAGCCCTACGCATTCCTTCGCCAGATAGTTCCCAGGCTCTTTCTTGTTGTAATGCTTTAAAAAAGTCATTTTTATTTAATCCGGATGGAAGATTGATTGCAGTACTTGTTGGTTTTGTTACAAGTCGCGCGGTTGCTGTTGCACCTGAGCCTTTTCCGTCAACACTGGTAATTGTTACAGTTGGAACAGAAGTATAGCCATCACCAGAACGTAACATTGCAATTGTACCAATCGCGCCATTGTTTAACGTAACAACAGCTGCCGAAGCATCACTGCCGCCGCCGCCCGTAATTTGTATTAAAACATTTGCAGGACCTGTGTAACCTGTTCCTGCGTTGTTTATATTAATTGCAATTTGGCTTCCCTGAATATCTGCACCGAATCCTCTTCTTCTAACCTGATTAATTGCATCGTAAGCAATTGTATTTGGTCCTTCATTTAGTTCATTTTCAACTTCAGCACGCATTAAAAGTAAATCCGAATAACGCATAACTACCCAATTGATATGCGTGTAAACTCTTTCAGCTGTTGCATTTGTTTGGTACTCGCGACTCCATTTTGCAACTGTCCAACTTTCATCTTGTCTTGCTGTTAAAAGAGGAACTTTATTTCCTTTTGCATTAATTGAGTATGTTGCAATAGAAAAATCTCTTCTTTGATCTGCTGTATTAAAGCTACTATAAAATGGTTTTGGAACTAAACATCTTGCAATATTTGAAGGATAAAAGCCATTTGCAGTCGCAGGGCCATTGAAATTTCCAACCCATGATGCATTACCCAATGCTCCTGATGGATTGTAAAAAGCAACCTGAAAAATGTTTTCTGTAGGTTCTAAAACATGTTGACACTGGTTTTTAAAAACTTTAGAATATGATGGATTTAGCTTGTAAGGATTCTGGGCCATTACATCATTAATTTGCTGCTGTGCTAATTTGTAATATTCTTTATAATTAGCAGGACGTTTCATAGTTCCATCTGCTCCTAAAGAATATCCTCCTGCAAATAATGCTACTCTGGCTAACATCGATTTAGCTCCCCATTTATTGATACGCTCATCTGTTGGAGTTGCATCTGGAAGTAAAAGAGATGCTTCCTGCATATCCTTTATGATTTGAGTATATATTTCCTGACGGTCTATCAAACCACCTTTTAAGTCGTCTCCGGATTGTGAACTTTTTGTTTTAAAAGGAACATCACCCCATAAACGTACTAGTTCAGAATAATAAAAACCGCGTAAAAACTTGGCTTCACCTAAAAACTTATTCAGTTGGTCTTTTTGATTTTGACTTCCATCGGTAAAAAGAGCCATTTGTGGAACTTTTTCAATAACGACATTGGCTCTGTCAATTCCTTCATACAATTTGCTCCACACAGTGTAAAAAGTATTTGTTTGCGAAATTCCCTGATAATGTGCTATAGTCCTCCAGTCATCGGCACCTGTACCACTCATTTGCATAATATCAGTATCTGCATCAAAAATTAAGCTGATATTCCAACCATAACTATCCATAGAAGACATTGCTTCATAAACACCCAGGGTTGCCATATTGGCTTCATCTACATTAGAGAAGAAGTTATTGGTTGTGAAGTAGGAGTATGGCGTAACTTCTAATTCTTTATCACAGGAATTAAGAGGAAATAGGAGACAGGCAAAACTTGCTGCAATAATGGCTCTGCGGAAAAATATTTTGTTTTTCATTTTCTTAAACTTTAAATTATAGTGAAATATTTAAACCTGTAACAAAGGATTTGCTTCTTGGATAAGCACTAAAGTCAACTCCTCTGGTAATGGCGCTATTAATTACACTTACTTCAGGATCGTAACCTGAATATTTTGTAAATACATATAAATTATAGGCTGTAAAATAGATTCTCAAATTTGAAATTTTAGATTTTTTCAGCCACTCTTTAGGTAATGTATATCCCAGACTTACGTTGTTAATTCTTAAAAACGATCCGTCTTCAATAATATCATTATACAAACGTCCGGTTGCATTACCATTGTAGGCTGGATTTGTTTTGCCTACGTTTAATGCTGCCAATTCTGCAGGGTCAGTAACACGTTGTCCCGCTGCGTTCAGGGTAGTCCATCTGTCGGCATATATCGCCAATGAATTTAGGTTTTCAAAATTAAGCCTTGAGTTGTTAAGCACGTTTGCATTGTAAATATCGTTGCCCACTGTAAAATCAAGGAACACACTTAAATCAAGTCCTTTGTAGCTAAAAGTGTTATTAAAACCACCAGTATATTTAGGATTTCCATCACCGATTGCAGTTCTGTCCATGTCATTGATTACGCCGTCTGGCGTTCCGTTAGGTCCGTTGATATCTTTAAATTTAATAAATCCTGGCTGTACCACTACATTGTCGCTAACTACGCCTGATTTTAAAGTATAAGTTTTAAGTGTCGGATTATAATCAAAATCACTAACCTGATACAAACCATCACTAACATAACCATACATTACTCCAACTGGTTTCCCAACTTCCAGGATATAGTCATTTTTATCAGTGTAGCTATTGGTTATTAAAGATGTTTCACCCTCACTTAGACCTAGTACTTTCGTTTTATTAAAGGCTAAATTTAAGGTTGTGTTCCAGGTGAAATTATCATTTTTTATATTAACTGTATTTAAAGTAAACTCGATACCCTTGTTAGAAGTAGCTCCAATATTTTGAAATTGTTTTTTGAAGCCAGAACTCGAGGGAATACGTGTGTTGTATAGTAAATCTTTAGAGCGATTTTCGTATAATTCTGTTGTAAGTGATATTCTTTGTTTAAAGAACCCTAAATCTAAACCTATGTTGGTCGATTTTGTAGCTTCCCATTTCAGGAATGGGTTTGGCAGATTATTTTGAAAAGCTGTAATATTTACCTGATTGTTTAACGGATATGAACCAGAGTTAAAAATACCCAAAGCAGCGTAATTTGCAATTCGGTTATTTCCCGCTTCACCGTAACTTGCGCGAAGTTTCAAGTCGGAAAACACAGGTAGTTTTTGCATAAAATCTTCTTCGATGATACGCCAGGCTGCAGATGCTGATGGAAAATATCCCCATTGATTTTCGGTTCCAAATTTTGAAGAACCATCTGCTCTTATACTAGCTGAGAACAGGTATTTGTTTTTGTACGCATAATTTGTTTTGGCAAAAAAGGATAGTAATTTATCGTCTTCAGCAAACGAGGTGGGAATTCCGGCAATTGTTCCCAATTGTAATTTATCCCAATCTAAATTAACCCCCGGAAAAGCAGAAGCAGTAGCTGTAAGTCCTTCTGCATAATTATAAATATATTCCTGACCGGCTGTAACATCCAATTTGTGATCGTTGTTGAAAGTATTGCTGTACGTTAAAACGTTGTTGTAATTTAAACGAGTCGAAATATTGTGCGTAACACCACCATTGGCACCACCGCTTCTGATCGCCTGAATACCGTTTGAATCATTGAAATACTTGGTTTTCTCACTATTGTCAGTATAACTAACTAATCCGCGGTATACTAAACTTGGCGTAATGTTGTATTGAAGCTGTAAACTCATATTTATGGCTCTCATAACAGCTTCTCTCTTTTGACTTTCGATAGTAATAAGCGGGCTTTGAAATGTTGGTGATGACTGATTATCCAACGGGTCAATAATTAAATATTTAAGATCTTCATCAGATCCGTTTTTTCCAATTGTAGGACGGTATTGCAATAAATTTTGCAACATATTTAATCTGGCATTTCCCCCTTCCTGCGTAGACAATCCTGTTATCTTTTGATTGGAATAATTGACAATCGCATTTACAGTAAATTTTTTGCTAATACTGTTTGTAACTGCAAGTTTTGCAATGTTTTTTACAGATCCGGTTCCTAACATAATTCCTTCGTCATCACTAACAGAATAAAAGGCATTATACCTGGTATCATTTTCACCACCACTAATACTCAGTTTATGGTATTGATTTACCACTGCATTTCCAAAAACTTCATCTTGCCAGTTTACACCTGGTCTATTTTTATAAAGTCCTTCTAATTCATCAAATGTTCCATAATTATTCTCAAATTTCTCTAGTCTTGCAGAATCATCAGCCGCTCCTTCATACATTAACTGAACATATTGGTACGGATTCATTACCGGAAGCTCTTTAGCAATCATTTTTATTCCTCCGTAAGTATCGTAGCTTATTTTTAGTTTTCCTCCTTTAGCGGACTTGGTAGTTACCAAAACAACTCCATTGGCACCTTGGGCACCATAAATAGAAGTAGAAGCGGCATCTTTTAATACATCCATAGTTTCAATATCCATTGGGTCTAAAAAAGCTAACCCGCCAGTTTGGGCAACTCCGTCAACAACATACAAAGGCTCGTTGCTTTGTGTAATAGAAGTTCCACCTCTGATTCGAAGGGAAGGCTGAGCTCCCGGTGTTCCGTCAGCCATGGTAACCTGCATACCCGCAATACGGCCTTGCAAAGCCTGTGCAACGTTTTGTACCGGAACTTTGGCTAATTCTTCACCTTTGACTGATGAAACAGCGCCGGTTAAATTTTTTCTCGTTTTAGTTCCGTAACCTACTACAACTACCTCGTCAAGATTATTAGTATCGTCAAGTAATTTAGTGTTTATAAGTGTTCTGTTTTTTACTTGTTCTTCTTTTGATTTTGTTCCAATATAAGTAAAAACTAATGTTGCATTAGGTTTAACTTTAATTTGATAATCACCATCCATAGAAGTGGTGGTCGCATTTTTAGTTCCTTTCTCAGAAACTGTTGCTCCGGGCATTGGCATACTTTGCGCATCGGTAACAACACCTTTTACGGTAATTATATCTTGCCCATACATGACTTTACAAGTTGTAAGCAACAAAAATAAAAATATAGTCCTTTTCATAATTTTGTTTTAAACCGGAACAAGTTTTAACCTTAATTCCTTATTGATATTATTTAAGTTGATTTCTGGTGTTGCTAAATAATTAGCTGCTTTTTTCTTTAAATCAAAAGATGATTTTGAGTGAGCTTTACCGAAATCCCGAATTACTTTTTGTAATAGTTTGCGTCGACTTTGTTTTTATTATGATTTCACGAAATCGATTGAGAGTTTCAGCGACGAAAATTATAACAATTAATTAACTTCAGGAATTCGCAAGGGAATTTTTCTCTTGACAAATAATAATAAATTTTCCTGGGGTTGGTTCATTTTCTTTGGATTGGTCATGTTTTTTTGATTTAATAAAAACAAATATAGAAATCGACTATACACAGCAGTTTTGAATACGTCCAAAATACTATTGATTTTGATTAATCGTACTTTAAATATTGTGTATTGTTCAATAAAATCAGTATCTGAGCTGTGTTTTTGAACTTCCGTTTTAGAGAAAATAGTGAGGAAAAATGATCAATTTTGAAGGCTAACAGCTGTAAAAAAGTTAAATCAAATTTAAGTGAATGTTAATTGTCGGAATGCTCTGAAAAATAACAGGTTAATAAAAAATATGATTTCATGTTTTGATGCAAGCTTTACCTTTTGAAGAGAATTTTTGATTATTCTGAAATAGAAAAGTCCTAAAAAAGACATCTAAAATTACTCGTAGACATCTTTTTAAGGACTCTTAACCATCAATTGAAATTGTTATTTCAAGCTTGTTTTTATTTCGCTTTTTTTGCCATTAATGACAATGTTTACACTAATATTTCCTTTTTCATAATCATTATCAGCATTAGTTTGAATACTAATGTCAGGAACTGTATTTACATCATAAGGATATAATACAGTAATAAATTGTTGTGTTTTAGTATCGTTTTTAGTTTTTTCGAAAGAAAAGGCAGGTCTGGCTAATTCTTTTGCGTAGGCATACGATATCTTTCCTTCTTCTTCCTTCAATATTATCTTATCCGAATTTAAAGATTGAATCAAAAGATTATTGCCGTCTGTATAACTCGTGTAAACTTTGTTGTTTATTTTATCGAAAACCGGTTTACTATCTTCTTTCAATTGAAAATGAACACCAAGATTTCCAGTTGCTTTACCAATTGCTTTTTCGATGATTAAAAAGTATTTTTCATCTATAAACAGAACGCTGCGTTGATGGTTTAAATCTTTATAACTGGGATTTGTGTAGGTTACTATATCAAGATTTTTACTGGTTTTCCAATTGTTTTGCTCCGCTTGTGTAATAACCATATTCTGATTATCCAATGTCAGGGTGTTATGGACTCTGGTTTGGCGGAACCAGTTTCTCATTTTGGTAACTTCGGCATCACCACTGTAGATATAACAGCCTGTATCTGGTGTAAAGTTGCGTCCTTTTACCCAAAGTTCAAATGTCCCGTTATCAGGTTGTGCATGAAATTCACCCGGAGGGCTGGCTTTTAAAATCATTACAGTCGATTTATCATCCCATCCGTTGCGAAAAGTGTAGAATCCTGCGTCTGGCAATGCTGTTGATAAGAAATCAATTGTGCCTTGTTTACCGTCTGTAGCAAAATATTTTATAACCTGATTGTTAGGGAAAACAGTTGACCAGCTTTGAAACTGCTTTAATCTCGCCGACTTTTCCTGAACCCAGGAATCACCAAACATAGGGTTGTTGTAATCAGGAAAAGATATTTTTACTATGGCTACCATCATATTTTCGATAGTTTTAATGTAGCTGTCAGGAAATTCTTTTTCAACTCCAGCCAGTTTTGAAGAATTGTAGGCTTTTAAAAAAATATCAATGCTTGCCACGTGATATACGGGTGAAAGTTCAAACTGAACGCCATCAGGATAAACTTGTTTTTTTATTTCTCTAGTAAGTATTTCAATACCACTTTTACGCCACTTTTCGGACAGTTTAAACTCAGGGAAAATAGCTCCGGCACCCAAAACACGTTGTGCTTCGAATAATAAATGGTTACCGTCTTTGGTATAATGTTCTGTAACATAAGCTACCTGTTTGTTGTACAGGTTTAAAAATTGCATCAAAAATGCAGGAGTGAAATTGGGAGAATTCACAAATAAATTAAAAGTACCAGGAAGACTCTGTATACGATCAGAAACTTCTAATGGACGCCAGGCATAACGGTCGTTTTCTTTCGATTTTCCTAGCGGATTTTTGGTCGCCCAATCGTTAAATTGGAAAATCCATTCTTTTGCATATTTTTCGTCGCCCGTACTACGATAAGCCATTCCCATTGGTTGCCACCATGTTACACGGTGCAATTGCCAGCGCACTTCATTGTCTTTTACAGGCCAATATTCCCAGTTAATGTCTTTACCATAATCGTAAAAACCATAACCCTTTTGTGGCTGAAATTTATGTTCTAAAGCATTATCTGCTTTTTTCTGATTAACCTCGCCAATATCTTTTCCTTTAAATTCTGTTTCATTACCAATATTAAATTCTGGATGTTTAATGTTTTTTCTATTTCGATAATAGTCTAATAAAGCTTTTGCAGCATCATTGTAATTACCGGAAATATAAAGGTTGTTTATTTTTTCTAGACCGGGATAGTTAAGATTGATAGCTTCAAAACTTTCTTTGTTGATTTTTACTTCTTGTGCTTTGGTCAGATAAACTGTCATTAGCATAAAAAGAAATACTGAGGTTGTTTTTAGATTGATCATTAGATGTTAATTAAAATAATAGTACTTGTTTTTATAAACAAGAAGCTATTTTTGATATCAAAAATAGCTTCTTAAGTCTTTATGTGTTTATTAAGTCAGTAAAAATTACATTACTGTTTTATCAACTTAATTGTTTGTGTATTTGTTCCATTATGTATTTCGGCAAGATAAGTTCCCGGACTCAGATTACTGCCGAGTATTACAGATGATGTGTAATTCGATTTCACTGTGTTTATTTTTCTTCCTAAAAGATCAAAGACATTAATAAGAATGGCTTGGGTTTTGTCTCCTCCTGTAATGGTTATTTGGAATTCTGTTCTGGTAGGATTTGGCGCCACAATAGCTACAAAATCATCAGTTTGTTCTGAAATCATATTGCTTTTAGCAAATGTATTTTCGCAATCGCCTAGATAACAACCGTGAGCCAAATGTGCTGAAACGGCATTGGTAGAAATACAAAGACTTTTATTATTATGGCATACTGTTACTTTTGTAGCCGCACAAAAAATAGCAACAACTTTTATTTGTTTTGAAGTTGAAGCGGAACAGCCTAATGCATCAGTAATTACAACATTGTAATCGTGAATTCCAGCTATTGAAGGATTTACTAAAATAGTATTTGTTGTTGCTCCGTTGCTCCATAAATAAGTAAAAGGTGCTATTCCGTTTGAAGGTGTAGCGGTTAGCGTCAATGCTGAAGGGCCATACCCTAAATAAATCGTATTTGCATTTCCTCCAGGATTTACGGCATAAACATCGGGAATGTTGGCTGAGAATATGTTGTTGATTGTAACTGCAGTTGTAATGAAATTGCTATTTCCTGCGTCATCAGTAACGATCCATTTAATATTAGATATCCCCACATTGAAATTCCCACTTGCGTCCAATCCGGTTCCGCTTCTTGTGGTTGCACCTGTAATTTCATAAGTAATACTATTAACCGAGCAATTATCTGTTGCTGTCGCCAAAGGAATCGTGTAGTTACTGCTTGCGTCATAGCAAATGCTAAGAGAAGTACTTGAGTTTACTGCCGGAGTTTCTGCGTCAGTAACCGTTATGGTATAAGAAGTAGAACTACTATTACATCCATCGGTTGCTGTACAGTTGACAGTGGTAACACCTTTATTGAAAACTACATTTGCTAAAGAGCTGTTAACGGTAGTTGTAGTTGCTCCAGTAAGTGAATAGCTGTAAGTTATGGTTCCACAGTTGTTTAGTCCGGTTACATCAAATTCATAGGCCTGGACTGTGTAAGTACATAAACCAATATTAGTATTTTTGATGACATCTGATTTTACAGGTATATAAAATACGGGCTTAACCTGACCATTGAAAGAAAAATCATCGATGCCCACTAAAGGAGTTCCGGAGATTTTGTCAGACCCATACCAGTATAAACGAAATGTAATAGGAGCTTTGATATTAGATAGAGGACTTAGATCATAAGTAAGTAGTGTGGCTGCTGTTCCAGTAAAGTTTTGAGGTATTGTAATATCACTCGTAAAACCATCTGCACTAGATCTCATAACATAGGTACCCGGATCGGCTGTATTTCCTTTTCGGGCTGTAAATTTAAAATTAGAAAAATCTATTTTATAGCCACTCGCAGGCTGCAGTTTGAACTCAAAATATTGATTAGGGTTAAAAGAAGTAGCGGGATCCGAAGTCTGAATTTTGTTAGTCCATCCCTTTAATAAAACGCGACCGCTAATGATACCGGCGGTATTAAGCCCGTCACTAGTACCATAATAAAAAGCAGGTGTCGCATTTCCATCGCTGATAATGTGGGAATTGGTAACGTTTCCTGTGGTAATTGGAGAAGTAAAGTCAACATTACCTACAAAAGTGTTACCCCATATTTGTACTGGTGCGCTGTTGTTATTAAGTTCAAAAATCTTTACATCATCATGATAAATAATGCGTGTAGCTACATTGGGCGGGTCAGTTGTAATAGACTGTCCCGGACGGTACAATCCCCATTTTAGGTATCCTGACGGATTAGTCTCGGGAACATCCTGGTTGAAAGTTCTAAAATTACTTATTTGCCAAGCCAGAGTGTAATCAGTTTGGCCCGGTAATCTATAATAAACTTTGTAATAACCAGTGTTATCAGTGGTCATTTTTGCATCAACCCTGAAATCGATCCACTGATTGATATAGGGACGAAAATCGTCTATAATAGTTGGTTCAATATTATCATTGGGCACACGGAAAGTAATACTGTTGCGTTTGGCACTAAGGTACCAGGCAGGGTTTTCGCCTCCACTTTGTTTGCCTTGAAAAATAATATCGCCATTTTGTGCCATACCTGCAGTGTAAGGTTCCCAATCTTTCAGTAATAGACTAACTTCAAAGCGACGTTCATCTCCGGTATAGTATTTTCCGGTATCAAACATTTGAGCGGTGGCAGCTTCACTACGCCAGTGATTATCTGAAAAATAACCTGAGTCACCAATCGTTACACGATGTGCTATCGCATAATTCCCGGTTCGACCAGGGCTTACTAAATATTCGGCATCAGGAGCAGTGGCATTGGTTGTGTTTAAATTTGGAATACCAGAATTTTTTGCCCCACTCTCATAATCGACTGTAACAAGCGTATTGGTAATAGTTGCGGGAGGTGGTGGAGGTAAGGCTATCAAAAAATTAGAATAACTAATATCATCAATATATAGTACAGGTGCTGATAAACCTGGCCCGATATTCAGTAAATTCATTCCGTTAATATTAGTTCCCTGTGGTAGTAAACCTGTTCCGGGATCAGCATTAATAAGTACTTTTACATTGTCAATCCAGATATCAAAGGTTCCCGCCAGAAGATTATGTGTTGTTGCGGTTGTACCGCTTCCTGTTATATATGAGGCTGGACTGGAACTGTTGTTCATAAAAAACTTCAGCATATAAGCTTGGTTTTTATTAATTGTAGTCTGCAAAAGCCCGGCTGTTGTATAGTTTGGACTTGTTGCCGATGAAAGCCATTCTAGATTAACAGCAGTTGAAGCAGGGGATAGTCGTAATGCGGCAAATGTTTGTGGTAAACTTAATCCGCTGGCACTGGTAAAATTGCTGCCGTTACCAAAATACAATAAAAACCTGCCATTAGTTCCTGAACTGATATTCATCTTGCATTCAAAAGTGGCAACAGTTGTGGCGGTAAAAGGAGCAAGGCCAAATTTTGCACCAGATACGGTTGTACCGCCGGTCATTTTAAGTTCGGCTCCAGTACCGCCGGCAAAACTGGAAGAAATTAATTCAACAGGGCCTTCGGTGGTTGACGAAGCCCTAACACTCGCATTACCTCCGCCAGTGACAGGTGCGGGTAAATAAGTGGAACTATAATTATTGGATGTGTAGGGAGCTGCAGTGGCAGTGCCAAAGTCATATACCCAACTGGAATTTTGTGCTTTGGCTTCTAACAAAGCAAATACACAGAGCAAAGCAAGTAAACTTTTTTTCATAATTATAGAGGTTTTTTGGTTGCGTTAGTAAATCAGCAATTGTATAGCTGGATTATACTTGCCAGCTATACACAAGCTTCTGTTTTTTTTTCTATAGGTAATATGTTTTAATGTTTAGTATTAATTGAATTGTATTATTTTTTTTAAAGTTGAATTTTTTTGATTTCGGCATATCTCTTTAAGGCTTCCAAATAATAATAGTCTGCATAATCAAGTGGAGTATCAATTTCAGAATTGTATAAAAAAGCACCTACGCTGTGTTTTAATAAAAAGTAACTATTTTCATCGGGCTTAGCCAAATAGGCATCTGATGATAAAGATTTTAATATTTCTTCAGCGTAATCAATATACTTTTGACCGTCTTTTACTTGTGTGCTTAATTCCAATAAAGCAGATGCTATTACTGCAGCAGCCGAAGCATCTCTTGGCGCAAGTTCATCAGTTTCTAAGGCATTGTGTACATCATAATCCCATACTGGTATTTTATCTTTTGGTGTTCTGGGATTGTTCATAATGAATTTGGCAATATTTTCGGCCTGTTGTAAAAACTTTGGATTTTTGCTGTTTTCATAACATACCGTATATCCATATAAACCCCAAGCCTGACCACGTGCCCACGCTGATTCGTCTGTTAATCCCTGATGAGTGGCTTTACGTAAAACTTTTCCGGTTGCAGGGTCATAATCAACAACATGGTAAGAGCTAAAGTCTTTTCTGAAGTGATTTTTCAAGGTTGTTAAGGCATGGGTATCGGCAGCATTGGTGTATTCTGGTTTGTTGAATTGTTTCGCTCCCCAATACAGATATTCGAGATTCATCATATTATCAATAATCACAGGATAATTCCACCATGGAAAATCCCAGGAACGAATTACTCCAATTTTAGGATTAAATCGGGCGTATAGGTTTGCCGCTCCATCGCTCAATGCAGGTAAATAGGTTTTGTCTCCCGTAATTCTGTAGGCATTTCCATAAGAGCAGTACAACATAAAACCAACATCATGTGTGTTTTTTATATTACGGATAGAATCAAGAGCTAATGTGAATTTTTTAGCGTCTTCTGCTAATTTTTTGTCGCCTGTAAGTTCATATCCGTACCAAAGACTTCCGGGGAAAAAACCGGTTGTCCAGTCTGTCAAACCCGCTAATCGTACCGTTCCATTTGGATTTACAGAACGGGGATTTTTTCCCGGCTGATAGGTTTGGGCGGCTTTGTTTAATTGAAAATGAATTACTTCTGTGGTTTTCTTAAACCAATCATAAGTTGGGTCTTCTTGATTGGATTTTGCAAAAGAGCTTAAAGTAATAGCGGAAATAGCTAGAAATAGGCTGAAGGTTTTTTTCATAATTTAATCGTTTATATCCGTATTCAGTTTTGGTGAATATTTTATAAAGCGAAGTTAAACGTGAGGTTGAAAACGGTATTTCAAATTCTGTTATAAATGTTTTGAATTTGTGTAAAGGTGATATTTCACAAGTCAAAATAAGTTAAATTACAGAGCACAAGTATTTTCTAAAACTAATTTTTTTGTATTATTTATAGGGTAGTGTCATCCCGAACCCACCTATCAAATCTTTGATAATAGGCGCCTCACAAGTTATTGGTAAAGGGTAAACTATTGGTGTACGTGGAATCGTCTGATTTTAATGCATTAATTGTAATTCTTAAATTGTATCTTACCTGTACCTTCAGTATACTTAATATAGGTCAAAAGTGCCACGATTCTGCCATAGAAATTTCGGGCATTTTTATAAAGTTTGAAAAGTGCCTTAAATGCAAAAAACCTGCGAATCCTAGGATTTGCAGGTTTTACCACGTTTTTATGGGTTTTTGAAAAGATTGAAAAAGTGATCTTTTTACTTCTTTTACCCTTTTTGTGGGGAGAGCAGGATTCGAACTTTACGCCTGAAACCGCTGTATATGCCACTTTTATTTATGTCTCGAACCTCTGTGCACCGATTCTGCACCCAAAGTCAATTTTACTATTTCAATATTAAATCATTCACAAAAATTAAAATACTAACTAATTAATAGACAGTAGTATTATTCTTTTTGTTTTACAAATATATTATAAATATTTAAAATGCAGAGTTTCCGTGAATTTTGGCTTTTTTGCAAAATTTGAAAAGTTTCCTTTTACTCCATCCACGGAGAAAGAGGTATTCGAATTGTAAATCCAAGACCCCCTTTTTATACTGCAATTCTTAATATTTATGCCAGGTTCAAAATCTACTGCGCCAAGATTCTGCCACAAATTTAAAATTATCGATTTTTAAAGGTTTTTAACCTATTTTTTTGCGTTTTAACTTGTTAACATGAATGCTATAATTTTTAATTGTTTTTTAAAAAAAAATACAGTTTTGTAGTAAAAAAAAAATCACTTCCAAAATAATTTTTAACAAAAAATTTGTGACTAATGATTAGTTTTTAATTAATTTTGAATGAAATTTTTATGCAATGAAAAGTATTCACATTTTTTTAATTGTCTTATTTGGTATCTTGTTTGTACCAGGTAATGCTTTTGCATGTGAAAACAATTCAGCTAAGCATTCTTACAAGAAAGAAATTTCTTCCAAAACGTGTAATGACGATTGTTGTAAAAAGGATGATCATTCCAAAACTAAGAATCACAAAGGATGCAGTAGTAAATGCAATCATTCAAAATGCTGTTGTGTATCTTCTACCAATAATTCTATTTCGACTACTGAATGGAACAATAGTAGTAATCGTTTTAATTTCTCTTCAGAAAAGCAAAAATTTTACAATTTTGAAACCTCAATATCTTCCGGTTTCAATTCTCTTTGGCTTATACCTAAAATAGGCTAAATCAAATTTTGACAGCCATTAGTGTGTCAAATCCGAAGCAATTCTTGCTTTAAAATCATTTATAATATTTGCTAGTTGAATTTTATTAAATTTATAGTTAATTCTATTTATTTAATATTCAATTGCTTATTTAATTCTGAATTATTTAAACTTAAAACAAAACGGAAATTCATTAAATGTAATATTTTGATGAATTCAATTCTCTTGTTTAATAAAATCAAAAAATGAAAAATTTAATTATCGTATTAAGCGTTTTCTTAACAGCAATTACCGTAGCATCAGCTCAAACAGCTACAAATAAGGAAGAACAAAAAATAATTTATGTTTGTCCTACACATCCTGACAAAACAAATTCAAGTGCAGGTAAATGTCCAGAATGTGGAATGGACATGATTAAAACTATTGAGAAAATAGATACCCACGCTCAAAAAGGAAGCCAACCAATGAGCAAAACAGTAACAAAATATACTTGTCCTATGGATGGCTCTACTTCTGATAAACCAGGAAAATGTTCTAAATGCGCAATGGAAATGGTAAAAATTACGCAGAAAATAGATACCCATGCTCAAAAAGGAAGCCAACCGATGAGTAAAACTGTGACTAAATATGTTTGTCCAATGGATGGTTCCGTTTCTGAGAAATCTGGTCCATGTTCTAAATGTGGCATGGATATGATTAAAACTACTGAGAAAATAGATACCTACGCTCAAAAGGGAAGCCAACCGATGAGCAAAACTGTGACAAAATATGTTTGTCCAATGGATGGTTCTACTTCTGATGAACCGGGAAAATGTCCAAAATGCGGTATGGCAATGATCCTAAAAGAGGAGAAAAAAAAATAGCACAATTTTCAATATTTCAACAACTTAAAATTAATAAAATGAAAAATATAATTCTTTCAGCCATAGTAATGTCATTCGTATTGGTTTCTTGCAATCAAAAAAGCAAACAAGAAGAAACAGTTAATTCAACAACAAATACACCTGAAGCAGTAACTGTAAAAGTTAATCCTGGTTCTTTTTCAATTAAAGAAATTGTAACCAATTATTTGTCTTTAAAAAATGCTTTGACCAAAGATGATTCTAATGCTACTGCAGATGCAGGTAAAGCAATAGTAACAACTTTGGGTAAAATTGATATGAAAAAATTGTCTGACGAACAGATGAAAACCTATATGGACATTGCCGATGATCTTAAGGAACACGCTGAACACATTGGAGATAATGCAGGAAATATTGCGCACCAAAGGGAACATTTTGTTTTAATGAGCAAAGACATCAATGATTTGGTAGCCACATTTGGAACAGACCAAAAACTGTATCAGGATTTCTGTCCAATGGCTGATGAAGGGAAAGGAGCCATTTGGATAAGCGAGGTAAAAGACATCAAAAATCCATATTATGGTTCGGAAATGCTCACTTGTGGTTCCGTTAGAAAAGAATTCTAGAATGAAACAAATCTTCAAGAAGGTATTTATTATTGTGGTAATTTTTATTTTGCTGATGCAATTCTATCGTCCTGCTCGAAACATTATGTTAGAGCAGGATTATACTGCTGATTTTTCTAAAACATATCCGGTTCCTAAAAATGTAGAATCAATATTACGAACCTCTTGTTATGATTGTCACAGCAATAATACCCACTATCCTTGGTATTCAAACATTCAACCCGTTCGATTTTTTATAGATAGCCATATAAATCAAGGCAAAGAGGAATTGAACTTTAATGAATTTGGAAATTATTCAAAACGCAAACAAAACAGCAAATTGAAAGCTATTACTAAAGAAATCAAGGGAGATGATATGCCATTGGCTTCATACACTTTGATTCATAAAAACGCAATGCTTTCTAATAATCAAAAACAGGAAGTAATCAACTGGATAAATACACTTGAAAATAACGAATACCCTAACAACAAACAAATCTTACAGAATTAAAAATGAAGTTAAATAATAACATAGATAAATTAGGTACACTTGGACTTTTCTTCACAGCATTATTTTCTCCATGCTGTTTTCCCCTTTTTGCATTCGTAGCTTCTGCTTTCGGATTAGGGAGTTTCGAATTATTTGGTGGATGGACAATGTGGATATTTCAGGTAATGATTTTAATATCAATTGCAGGTTTGATTATTTCTTACAGAAAGCATCACAAACTTTATCCTCTATTGTTTGCCATCCCAAGCGGAGCAGTCATTTTATATGGATATTATTCCAGTAGTGATTTTCACCATATTTACATTGGTATGTTTGGACTACTAATAGCGACTGGAATTAATTATTACTGTAATAAAGTGGGAGGTAATTGTGAAACCTGCACCATATATAACGGAAAATCAGTGGAGCTAAAATCAACTTTAACGTGCCCAAACTGCGGACATGTAAAAGATGAAATGATGCCAACGGATGCTTGTCAATTTTTTTATGAATGTGAAAAGTGCAAAACAGTTTTAAGACCCAAACAAGGAGATTGTTGTGTTTTTTGTAGCTATGGAACTGTAAAATGCCCTCCTATACAAGCCGGAGACAAATGTTGTTAAAATTAAAATATTATGGTAGAAAAATTAATATCATTTTCATTAAAAAATAGATCTCTTGTCCTGTTGGTTTCAGCCTGTTTATTTGGTTGGGGAATTTATAGCGTACAGCAAAATCCTATTGATGCCATACCGGATTTATCCGAAAATCAAGTCATTGTATTTACGGAATGGATGGGCAGAAGCCCGCAGGTTATAGAATCGCAGGTGACTTATCCTTTGGTTTCAAATCTTCAGGGAATTCCAAAAGTAAAAAATATTCGTGGTGCTTCTATGTTTGGGATGAGCTTCGTGTACATCATTTTTGAAGATAACGTCGATGCCTATTGGGCAAGAACTCGTGTGTTGGAACGACTAAATTATGCCCAACGATTATTGCCTCAAAATGTCGTTCCAACATTAGGGCCTGACGGAACAGGTGTTGGACATGTTTTTTGGTATCATCTTGATGCCAAAGGAATGGACTTAGGAGAACAAAGAGCTTTGCAGGATTGGTACGTGAAGTTTGCCCTGCAAACTGTGCCTGGAGTTGCGGAAGTTGCCTCATTTGGAGGTTTTGAAAAACAATACCAATTGGTTTTAGATCCTTTAAAAATGCAATATTACAAAGTCAGTATGATGGAAGTGATGAACGCTGTCAAGGCCAATAATAACGACGTTGGAGGACGGAAGTTTGAAATGAGTGATATGTCATACATCGTTAGGGGTTTGGGTTATATCAAGAACATTCAAGATGTAGAAGAGATTGCAATTAAAAATTACAATTCTATTCCGGTACGGGTTAAAGATATTGGATCCATTCAAATGGGAGGTGATTTGCGCTTGGGTATTTTTGATGAAAACGGAACTGGAGAAGTAGTTGGTGGTATTGTGGTGATGCGATACGGTGAAAATGCCGACAATGTCATAAAAGCCGTTAAAGCCAAAATGAAAGAAGTGGAGAAAGGATTGCCAGAAGGCGTCACTTTCAAAACCTCTTATGACCGAAGCGATTTGATTGAAAAAGCAATCGAATCCGTCAAAGGAACACTATTCGAAGAAATGATAGCTGTTTCGATAGTCGTATTACTTTTTCTTTTCCATTGGAGAAGCGCCCTTATTATCCTAATACAAATACCAATTTCGGTGGCTGTTGCCTTTATCTTCCTGCAGGCTTTTGGGATATCTTCCAATATAATGTCACTTACGGGAATAGCTTTGGCAATTGGAGTTTTAGTAGATGACGGAATTGTGATGGTGGAAAACGCTTATAGGACAATTTCGGAGAAACAGGAAGAAATGGATAATAACCAACAAGCTACTTAAAATGACAAATAAGATAAAAAATATATTCAAAAAAGAAAAGGATCCGTTATCATCCGATGAAAAACTAAAACTAATTGAAGCTTCGTCCAAATTGGTCGGCCCAGGAGTGTTTTATTCGACGATAATTGTGATTGCATCATTCTTGCCAGTATTCTTGCTTACGGGAATGGAAGGCAAACTGTTTAGCCCATTGGCTTGGACAAAATCATTTATCCTAATTGTGGATGCTTTTTTTGCAATTACACTTACTCCTGTGTTGATTAGCTTTTTACTCAAAGGCAAACTTCGCACAGAAAACAAAAATCCAATAAACAGAAAATTAGAGAGTATTTATACACCAATTTTGGAGTTTTGTTTGAGATGGAGAAAAACAGTCTTGGCAATTAATATTGTGGCATTATTAGTAGGTGTATTGATGTTTACTCGTCTGGGATCGGAATTTATGCCTCCCTTGGATGAAGGCTCTGTTTTATTTATGCCTGTAACCTTGCCCGATGTTTCCAATTCTGAGGTAAAAAGGATTTTGCAGGTTCAGGACAAGCTGATAAAATCAATTCCCGAAGTTGCCCACGTTTTGGGAAAAGCGGGAAGAGCCAACACTGCAACCGATAATAGTCCAATCAGCATGATTGAAACAATTATTTTGCTAAAACCGCGCAGTGAATGGAGAGACGGCAAGAAGAAAGAAGATATTGTCAATGAAATCAATAATAAACTGCAAATACCAGGAGTGACAAATGGTTTTACCCAACCAATTATCAACCGTATCAATATGCTCTCAACGGGAATCAGAACCGATGTGGGAATAAAAATATATGGCGAAAGTCTAGACACCATTAATGCTTTAGCCCAAAAAATAAAAATGGCCTTGGACGGAACATCGGGGGTAAAAGATTTGTACGCTGAACCTATTACTGGAGGGAAATACATAGATATTAAAGCCAAACGGGAAGTAATTGGTCGATATGGACTAAGCATCGATGATATAAATAACGTGGTTGAGGCTTCTATCGGAGGAATGAAATTGACCACAACCATTGAGGGAAGACAGCGTTTCTCGGTAAATGCAAGGTATGCGCAAGAATACAGAAATAGTATTGACGCCCTGAAAAAGCTACAAGTACAGACAATGGATTTTGGACCAATTCCTTTGGAAACCGTTGCCGATGTAACTATCAGTGATGGCCCGCCAATGATAAACAGTGAAAATGCAATGCTCCGAGGGAGTGTTTTGTTCAATGTTCGTGACCGTGATTTAGGAAGCACAGTCAAAGAAGCACAGTCGAAACTTAATGAAATGATAACCAAAATGCCAAAAGGCTATTATGTGGAATGGAGTGGCCAATGGGAAAACCAAATCAGGGCAAACAAAACTTTGAGTTTAATTCTGCCAATTGTTGTTACTATTATTTTCCTCATCCTGTATTTTACTTATAATTCAATGAAAGAAGCATTGATTACGATGATAACGGTTCCGTTTGCGTTGATTGGAGGTGTTTTTATGGTCTATTTTTATGGAATTAATTTGTCTGTTGCCGTGGCCGTCGGCTTTATTGCTTTGTTTGGTTTGGCAATTGAAACCGCAATGCTAATTACCATTTATTTGAATGAAGCAATGAACAAAATGGTAGAAAAATATGGCAACAGCAAGGAAACATTGACAGAAGAAATAATTAGAGAATATATTATTGAGGGTTCAGCCAAGAGACTACGTCCCAAACTAATGACGGTTTCTGTTTCATTATTTGGTTTGATTCCGATACTTTGGGCTACAGGAACAGGTGCAGATGTGATGCTCCCAATTACCGTTCCGCTCATTGGAGGAACAATTACATCAACGATTTATGTATTACTGGTAACCCCTGTTGTTTTTGAGATGGTAAAACTTCATGAATTAAGAACAAAAGGAAAAATAACTCTTATAGATGCAAAACATTAAACTTTATTTCGTTTTAAGTTGTTTGATTTTAAGCGTTGCAAATAGTAAAGCGCAAACACTTACATTGGATAATGTCTTGAACACAATCAAAACAAACAATCCACAATTGAAAATGTATGATGCCGATATTCAAAGCATGGATGCTTCTGCCCAAGGCGCCAGAAGCTGGATGCCTCCACAAGTTGAAACAGGTTTCTTTATGACACCGTATAATTCCAATTTGTGGAAAGCCGATGAAATGGCTCCAGGGATGGGAAGTTATATGTTGGGAGTAACCCAAATGATTCCTAATGCTTCTAAGCTTAATGCCAATGAAAATTTGATGAAAGCAATGTCTTCTGTTGAAAGTGAAAATAAAAATTTCACCCTGAACCAACTCAATGCATCGGCCAAAACCAATTATTACCAGTGGATCATCAGCAAGAAAAAAATAAAAATTGCCCAAGACAATCTTTTGCTTCTTGATTATATGATTAAGAGTATGGAAATACGATATCAATACAATATGGATAAATTGCCATCGTATTACAAAGCCAAATCCCAATATTCCTCTTTGCAAAGTATGATTGTAATGTTAGAAAATGATGTGTCTCAACGAAAATATATGCTCAATACACTAATGGCTCGTGATAAAAACGAGAATTTGGAAATTGATTCCAGTTATGAAATTAAGGATTTCAATCTTTTTGAAACAGATTTATCTTCCTATATAAATAACCGCAGTGATATTAAGGCCATCGATAAAACTAAGGAAATCAACAATCTTAAAATTGAAGTAGAAAAAGTGGCAACCAGACCTGAATTTGGTGTTAAATACGACCATATGTTTGCTTTTGGAAATCAGCCTCAGCAATTCTCATTGATGGGTATGGTTACAATTCCGATGCCTTGGTCAAACAAAATGAATAAAGCCAATATGGAAAGCTATCGTATTAAAAACGAAAGTTTGGATTGGCAAAAGCAAATGATTGCCAATGAAACCACCGGAATGATAAAAGGGATGAATGCTGAGTTTTTGAATCTGAAAAAACAATATCAAATCAATCAAGACAATATTATTCCTGCTTTGAAACGAAATTATGACACCGCAATTTTAGCGTGGCAAAACAACACAGGAGAATTGTTCGTGGCGTTAGATGCTTGGGAAGCGATGAATATGACCCAAATCGATGCTTTGGACAAATTAAAAATGATTTTAACGACACAAACAGAAATCGAAAAACAACTTGAAACCAAATAATTATGAACCGATATATAAAATATATTGTTGCTTTTATAGTGATTTCTATTATTGGAATTGCAATTTATTTCGTTGCCATAAAATCGGGAAGTCATTCGGAAATGGAGCATCAAGAGGATGTTTACACCTGTTCGATGCATCCGCAAATAATTAGAGATAAACCAGGCAGTTGTCCTATTTGCGGGATGACATTAGTAAAAAAAATTACCGAAGACCATTTGGGAGACAGTCATTCGATTGATCATCTTTTGAAGCCAACGGATAATTTTGTTGTAGGCAATTATCAAACTGAGACTGTAAAAGAAACGGCTATAAGCAGTGAAGTCAATTTGCCGGGAACAGTAATTTATGACCCTAATTCATCTGTAAATATCTCAGCTAGAATTAGTGGTCGAATCGAGAAAATGTATGTCAATTATAAATACCAAAGGGTAGCCAAAGGACAGAAAATATTTGAATTGTACAGTCCTGAATTATTGACTGAACAGCAAAATTTTATCTATTTAATTACCAATGACAATCAAAACACATCGATAATTAATTCTGCTAAACAGAAATTATTGCTTTACGGAATGACAAATACTCAGATAAATGCATTGTCCTCCGCTAAAAAAACAAATCCAATAATTACAATTTACAGTCCTGCTAACGGAATCATTATCGGAACGGAAAAAATGGCTAGTACAAATACTTCTTCAATGTCAAGTGCAAGCAACAATACAGAAACCTTGGACATAAAAGAAGGTAATTATATCAAAAAAGGTGAAGGTGTTTTCAGGTTGGTAAATACGGATAAAGTTTGGGGTGTTTTCAATGTTTTGGAAGGATACAACAGCCTACTTAAAATCAATCAGGCTATAAATATTACTTCTGAATTGGATGAAAAAAACACTATTTACGGGAAAATAAATTTTGTGGAAACGCAATTAAACCCAGCTGATAAAACCAATAGAATTAGAGTTTATCTGAATAATGAAAAGCTGAAATTACCTATCGGCATAAGATTGCAAGGCGTTGTACAATTAAAATCAACAAAGGGAATCTGGTTGCATAAGCAGGCTTTGGTCAGCTTGGGAGAGACAAAAGTGGTTTTTCTAAAAAAGGAAAATGGCTTCAAAGCAACAGCGGTACATACAGGTATCGAAATGGCTGATTTTATTCAAATTGCAGATGGTATTTCTGTGGGAGACACCATTGCTCAAAACGGACAATATTTAATTGATAGCGAAAGCTTTATTAAAACCGAATAATGATGAAGACGATAAAAACAATAAGTTTACTGGCAATACTATTTACAGTAATAGCTTGTAATACTAAAAATAAGGAAGACCACAACAAACACAATAAGGGTAAAGAAACAACATATTACACTTGTTCAATGGATCCGCAGGTTAAGGAAGATAAGCCGGGCAAATGCCCTATTTGTCATATGCATTTAACTCCAATGAAAAAAAACGTTTCAGGAGCCAACGAAATAAGTTTGAGTAAACAGCAAATAAAACTAGGCAACATCTCCACACAGTCAATTGCTGAATCTCAAAATAGCATCGAACAAAATTATACGGGAGTTTTAACGATCAATCAGGAGAAAGCAAATACCCTTTCTGCGCGGGCGATGGGACGAATTGAAAAACTGTATTTTAAGACAGTTGGCGAATACGTCAAAAAAAACGATCCTATTTATACTTTGTACAGCGAGGACATTGCCATTGCAAAACAAGATTATTTAATGGCTTATAAGCAATTGTCTATGCCTGGAGATTTTGGCAAAAATGCTCAAAATATGCTCAAGGCTTCCAAACAAAAATTGTTGTTCTTTGGTTTGACCAATGCACAAATTGAAAATATAAAAACCAAATCGGATGCTTCTCCAAATACTACGTTTTACAGTACATCACGCGGTTATGTTTCGGAAATAGTCGCAACAGAAGGCAGTTATGCAATGGAAGGTTCGGCAATAATAAAATTAGCCGATTTGAACAGTCTTTGGCTCGAAACGCAAGTCAATGTCAATTATGCCAAAAATGTGCATCTTGGACAAAAGGCTAAAATCATCTTCACGGATTTTCCAAATAAAACAGTAGACGCAAAAGTTTCTTTCATTAATCCTGAAATCAATCCTGACACACGTTTACTCCTAATTCGATTGGAAATACCAAATCCAAATTTTCAATTAAAACCCGGAATGCAGGCTATTGCAAAAATAACCCAATCGAATGCGAAAGGATTGTTTATACCGATTGATGCCGTAATCTGGGAACAAAATGCAACCTATATCTGGATCGAAAAAAGCCCAGGTGTGTTTGAAAATGTTATGGTCAAAACGGGAGCAGAAATAAATGGGATGATTGAAATTAAATCTGAAATTGATCCCTCAAAAAAAGTGGTAATTACAGGAGCTTATGCCATAAACAGCGAATATAAATTCCGAAAAGGAAGCGACCCAATGGAAGGAATGAAAATGTAAAAATAGTATTGAGTATCCTAAATAACCAAGCCCTTTATAAATCAAAATTGAATCTTGAAAAAATACTAAATAAATGGAAAAACTAAAACCATATTCAGCATTAATACTTGCATTGGGAGGATTTATTCTTTTTGTAATGGGATTGTACTTTGTTTTTATCCGACCACCTTTATTGCCAGAAGATTTACGCTATATGCAAACTACTTCAATGGTTATTAATAATTCCGCTCCGGGTTTAGCAGTTTGGCTTCAAAAAGTATTTTGGGTAATGGGCAGTTACATTTTAACAACAGGATTGCTTACAATTTTTATAGCACTCACTTCCTTTCGGGAGCGTACACAAGGAGCTTTTCCCATAGTCGCTATAGCAGGAATGAGTTCAATTGGTTTTATGACCATTGTAAATTTTATTATTAATTCAGATTTCAAATGGATATTGTCGATTTTTACGCTTCCTTGGTTAATTGCATTAATACTTTATCGACTTCATAAATGAAAAATTCAGAAAAGAGTATCAATTTTCTCATCATATTAAGGAGAAAACGATGCACAATAAACAGCGAATATAAATTCCGTAAAGGGAGCGACCCGATGGAAGAAATGAAAATGTAAAAATCATGACACATACTTATACTATTGAAGGAATGACTTGCGATGGTTGTCGCTCTAAAGTCGAAAAAACATTGAATACAATTGATGGTATTGAAGCAAAAGTTTCATTAACTCCATCAATAGCAACCATCACTATGGATAAACACGTTCCAACATCTGTATTGCAAGAAGCTTTGACAACTGCTGGAATATACACTATTAAATTGAGTACTGATAAAATCGAGGAGCATTCATCAACAAACGAAGCTACTTCAAAATCCCATTCCTCGACGCATTCCCACAGTGATAAAAAAGAAATTAAAGTTCCTGTTAATGCTAATGGCCAATACTATTGTCCAATGCATTGTGAAGGCGAAAAAGTCTACGACAAAGCAGGCGACTGTCCTGTATGTGGAATGGATTTAGTCAAAGTACCAGAGTTAAAAGCTAGCAAAACGTTATACACGTGTCCGATGCATCCTGAAGTTATTCAAGAAGCTCCAGGCTCGTGTCCAATTTGCGGGATGGACTTAGTACCTATGGAACCCAATGACAGCGAAGACCAAAAGACGTACAAGGATTTGGCCAGGAAAATGAAAATAGCTTTAGTATTTACCGTACCCATTTTCGCCATTGCAATGATAGAAATGGCACACAACAATCCTTTATTAAAACTAATGGATGCCTCAAAATGGAATTGGGTGCAATTGTTGCTTTCGCTCCCTGTAGTTTTTTATGCGTGTTGGATGTTCTTTGTTCGTGCTTTTAAATCCATTATTACTTGGAATTTGAATATGTTTACCCTTATTGGTATAGGAACGGGAGTTGCCTTTTTGTTTAGTCTAGTTGGAATGTTTTTTCCTGATGTTTTCCCAAATGAATTTAAAACTGAACACGGAACAGTATTACTCTATTTTGAAGCTACAACAGTTATTCTAACTTTAGTTTTGTTAGGACAATTATTAGAAGCAAGGGCGCACAGTCAAACTAGTGGAGCTATAAAAGAATTATTAAAGCTTGCTCCTACAGAAGCAACTTTGGTAATTGATGGAAATGATAAAGTAATTTCAATCCACGACATTAAAAAAGGCGATCTATTGCGAGTAAAACCTGGAGACAAAATTCCTGTAGATGGAAAAATAAGCGATGGCGAGAGTAGTATTGATGAAGCAATGATTACTGGCGAACCTATTCCGGTTGACAAAAAGAAAGATGACAATGTAATTGCCGGAACAATCAACGGGAATAAATCCTTTGTTATGATTGCTGAAAAAGTGGGTTCAGAAACCTTGCTTTCACAAATTGTGCAAATGGTAAATGATGCCAGTCGTTCAAGAGCGCCAATTCAGAAATTAGCCGACAGTATTGCTAAATATTTTGTACCAATTGTAGTCATTATTTCGGTAATAACATTTTTCATTTGGGCAAAATTTGGTCCAGAACCTGCATTGGTTTATGGTTTTATAAATGCTATTGCTGTTTTAATTATCGCTTGCCCGTGCGCATTGGGTTTGGCTACGCCAATGTCGGTAATGGTTGGTGTTGGCAAAGGTGCACAATCGGGAGTTTTGATAAAAAATGCCGAAGCATTAGAAAATATGAATAAAATAAATGTTTTAATCACCGATAAAACAGGAACAATAACAGAAGGTAAACCATCGGTAGAAACCATTTTCGCATCAAACAATAATGAAAACGATTTGCTACAAAGCATCGCTTCTTTAAATCAATACAGCGAGCATCCATTAGCACAAGCGGTTGTTAATTATGCTAAATCAAAAACCGTTTCATTAATAGAAGTTAAAGATTTTGAAGCCGTTGCAGGAAAAGGAGTTACAGGAACGGTTACCAATAAAAAAGTAGCATTAGGCAATAAAAAATTAATGGAACTGGTCAAAGCCAATGTTTCTGATGATTTAGAAAATAAAATTATTGCTGAACAGAAACTAGGAAAAACTGTTTCATATATTGCTGTTGATAGTGTTGCTGTTGGTTTTGTATCAATTACCGATGCAATTAAAATATCTAGTAAAGAAGCCATAAAAGAATTATTGCGTCAAGGAATTGAAGTCATTATGCTTACTGGCGACAATGTAAATACAGCCAAAGCAGTTGCTGATGAATTAAACTTATCATCCTACAGAGCTAGTTGTTTACCCGAAGACAAATTGAACGAAATAAAACGTTTACAATCCGAAGGGAAAATTGTAGCAATGGCAGGCGATGGTATAAATGATGCGCCCGCTCTTGCACAAGCCGACATTGGAATTGCTATGGGAACAGGAACTGATGTGGCTATTGAAAGTGCAAAAATTACTTTGGTAAAAGGTGATTTACAAGGTATAGTAAAAGCCAAGAATTTGAGCCACTCTGTAATGCGAAATATCAAACAAAATTTGTTTTTTGCTTTCTTTTACAATGTTTTAGGAGTTCCCATTGCAGCAGGAGTTTTATATCCATTTTTTGGAATTTTATTATCGCCCATGATTGCAGCTTTAGCAATGAGTTTTAGTTCGGTTTCTGTAATTGTAAATGCTTTGCGATTAAGAAGTTTGAAATTGTAATAACAAATAAAAAATAAGTTATAGCTGTTTTAAAAACGAATAACTTTACTCAAATGATGCTATCTGTAAATTTGATTCTGATTATTCATTATGCAGAAATAGCAAAATCAGTGTAAATACATAAAGCATGGATAATGTATGGAAAAGCAATAAATAAGCTTTAGAAGCTAATGATGAACCTATCTTACATCATTAAGTTTTTAGTGCTAACTTTTTCAAATCCTGAAAAAAATGTTTCGTATACAGGTTCATAAGGACCTCATTAAAAGAGGATAAAAAGAATGATGCTTTAAATAGGAGAGCTATAGTCCAATTATTGAAATTGGTACCATTACAAAAAACATAATAAGTGTCCAACCTCCGAATAATTCAAAGCTACCCAAGCCTAAAGCAAAAGCTCCAAAAGCAAATAATGGAAAACAGCAAGGGGAAAAAATGCTGTTATAAATAATCCGGTTAATCCTAGCTTGTCTATATTATTCGTTATTTTCATTTTATGATATTTCAAAAATTTGATTGAAGTTGATTTTTTTAATTCAAATATATAGTTAAATTGTCTTTGCATTTTATTTGTTTAATTTAAATTGAAAAAAAAGCCTGTAGAAATATTCTCTACAGGCTTTTTATATTTATGGTAATATCTATAATTTTATTTTAATCCCAGCGTTTACGACAAATCCATCTAGGGGAGCATAAATATCCTTAAAAACAGGATTTGAAATTGGTCCTGTATAAATACTTCCAAATTTAGTTTGTCTCGTATCGGTAAAGTTTTCGAAATTGGCATAAAGAGAAAAGTTCTCCCATAGTTTTTCCACCATAAAACCAAAAATCCAATATTCCCTTCCGGTTGTTCCATCATTTAATTTTTGAGCACTGTAATAATACGCCTCTAATCCAGCTTTCCATTTGTCTTCTACTTCATACATCAAGACATTATTCAATCGATGTTTGGCTGTTAAAGGATTTTCAGATTTAATGCCATTATTATCTATTGACGCATCGGTGTAGGTATAACCTAAAAATAGTTTAAAATCCTTATATCCTAATTTTACATTAGTTTCAGCTCCCTTGGTATCTAAATAGCCATCAATATTAACAAACTGGTAAATAGCATTAGGAAGTGAAGTTAAGATCAGAGGATTATCTACATTAGTATAAAAGAACAACTGATTGAGCGATAAAGATATATCCTCAGTAATACTGGCCTTGTAATTAACATCAAAATTTACACCGTAGCTTTTTTCAAGTTTATTAAAATCACTATTGATAGGCAATACATTTTGATACTGAATACGCTCGCTTTCTTCGGTAAATATAGTTGGCGTTTTATACCCTAAGCCACCGCCGAGTCTTGAGGTAAGTTTAGGACTTATCTTAAATAGAGCAGAAATTCTTGGCAAAAATGAAAATCCATAATCAATAACATAATCACCTCTAAGACCTGTCTCAATATCAAGCCACTCTTTAGCTTTGAGAGTATTTTGAACAAAAGCCCCGTAGGTTATCTGATTATAATCTCTTAGAGGAAAAGCAGTAGTGCTGTTTTCTGTAAATTTATCAGTGTATAAATTGGCTCCTGTAACCCATTCGGAAATCTCGCCATTATGGGAATATGTAATTTCAGAAAAAGTACTGTTCTGAAGTCCATCAAAAGTATAATCGGGAATAGTTATTACACGACTAAAATTATTGAAGCTATTTTTGAATGTTAGAGATTCCTTTTCACTTAATTTATGGGTAAGGGTAAATTGAGTACTTATTCTCTGTGTTTTATTTTTTTCAAAATAACTATCAGGGTACTTACTTTTGTCTTTAATATAATCAATGTTTCCACCAATACGATTTTCGAAAACTGTATTTACACCAAAATTAAGTTTTGTCTTTTCATTAAAATAGACAAACAATTTGGGATTAAAATTAAAACGCTCAAACTTTGGAATAGCCGTAAGCTGAATATTGGCAGGGTCGTAGGGTGCATTGCGATCATGTGAGGCAAAAACAGTCAATCCAATTTTATTGAATCGCTGTGAGTAAAAGCCATTAATATCCAATCCAAGAGCGGAAGTTCCGTTTAATAAAAATCGCAATTCTCTTTCTTCGGTTGGGGTTTTAGAAACTAAATTCACCAAGCCTGCAATTGCTCCCCCGCCATATAGGGTAGAGGCAGATCCTTTAATGATCTCCACTTGTTTTAAATCCAGTGGTGGTGTCTGCAGTAATCCCAGTCCGCTGGAAGCTCCTGAATAAACGGGGAAACCATCTTTTAATATTTGGGTATACCTGCCGTCCAATCCCTGAATTCTGATAGAAGAATTCCCTGATGTTGCCGATGTCTGTTGGGTTTGTATACCCGTGCTTTCATTGAGCATCATACGGATATCGCCGGGTTTCATGTTGGCTTTTTCTTCGAGTTCTTCTCCGGCAATAAATTCTACGCGGGTGGGAATGTTACTTATCGTTCGTGTACCTCTGGTGGAAGTGACAACAATTTCATCCATCTTTTCTGCTTCACTCTCTAATGAAATTTCTAAAAATTCCCCTGTAAAAGGTATTGTAAAGGATGCCATGTTCGATTTATAGCCTTCCATAGAAAAAGAAACATTATAAACGCCCTGCTGAAGATTTTCAAAAACGATAAGCCCTTCTGCGTTTGATACAGATGATACATTAGTCTGCTCAATTTTAGCAGTTACACCATTAATAGGCACGCTTGTTTGGGCATCTTTAATGAGAACTTTAATTTTATTCTGTGCTTGTGCTGTGCCAATAGTTGTTATTGCCGCAATCAATAAAATATATTTAAACATTTATAATTTCTTAATATTAATACATAAATATGCTCATGATCTTGCAATCATAAGCGTAAAACTTTTTAAATAGTAAGAAATTTAGGGGGTTGCCAAATTTTACAAAAGAAGGAGGAATCAACAAACTTATCGTAGGATATAGGTTGTAGTATTTCGGTTGTTGTAAATTCTAATTTTTCTGAAATTAATAGTGAAGTTTGTGTAATTGTAAAGCCAACACAACTTCCACAAGCATAAAAGGGAGAACATTTTCCATTACAATCATTTCCACAGCTATGCGAATCATTTTTGCAATTTTTCTCGACATTACATTCTGAATGTTTAGAATATGCACTGCAAGGCACTGTTGAAAGAAACAGTACAATGATTGATAATAATGTTACCCAAATTTTCACATTGCGAATTTAGAGATAAAATATACGTTATCGAAATTTTCTTTGAATTATTAAAATAGATCTTTGATAGATTGGTAAAAACCGTGAGAGATTGAAGCTTCGTATGTTATTTAGGTTTGAAAGTTTTATTTTCTACTTGTCAAATTGTTCCAAAAAATACTTGTTTTTGAAAAACATAAAAAGAAGTGAAGAAGTCCAACTAAAACGGAACCTGGTAAAAGATTAATTAAGATAGTATGCAATAGCTCATAGTTTTGATTTTCAATAGTGGGTAAGATTATTATTTGGTTATTTTCAAATTGTAGTTTAATAGACAAGAAAACAGCTATCGAGGCAAAGTGAAATCCATTAACAAAAAGATGTAATATATATTCCCAACGAGGAAGTCCACCCATAAATTCCCTACTGTCTTTCTCTGTATAAGCATCAAGTGCTAAAACTAGAAGATCAAGTGCTACAACTACTAAGCCAATTATAAAACTAAGAGAACAGCTCTGTGATAGGAATAAGAAATATAAAATTGCAGGAAAGAAGATTGCTCTGATTGTATGGATATAATGTTCTGTTTTACTTTCTGGATGATTGTGCAATTTGTATTTGAAAATATGAAGATAAAATCCATCATACAGTGCGAGAATAGAAAAAAGAATAAGTAAAACTGAGGTGATTATAATAGCTGTTTCCATTTATTTTTGAATTTGTTATAAAGCAAAAATAATGGAAGGGGAGAATGTATTAAAGGACAAATGTCCTCGAAATTATTGTGTGATTTCTTTTCGAATCCTGCTAAGTGTTCGACGGGTTACTCCGAGATAGCTGGCGATATCATTTACTGAAGCTTTGTTTAGAATCGAAGGCTCTTCTTTTAATAAACGTAGGTATTTTTCTTTAGCTGTCTCATTGCAAAGAACATTGGCATACTGTTCCATTACCATGTATTGTCTTTCAGCAATTATCCTCCCGATATTCTGCCAAACTGAACTTTTTTGATAAAGATTTTGTAAATCACGGTAATCAATAACCAAAAGCTCAGTATCTTCAATAGCCTGAATAGATAGTTCTGAAGGCTGTTGGGAAACAAAACTTTTATAAGATGTTGTTAAGTTGTTTTCGGTACAGAAACAAGAAGTTACCTCCTCAGATTTTTCATTAAGATAATAAGTTCGGAGTGTTCCTTTTTTTATAAAAGCCACTTCTTGACATATTTTGCCCTGCACTGCAAAATAATTGTTTTTAGGTAAACTACGGTCTTTAAAATATTGGCTGTAATTTTCAAATTCCCCATCGCTGACAGGAGTAAGACTATTCAAAAATAATTTAAAATTTTCCATGAATGATTTTATTGCGGCAGTTCTTAATATGCTTTTCGAAGCATAAGTGCGTATACGTTTGGTAGCGGACTTTCTTCGATAGCCATCGCAGTCTTTTCAATATCATAGTCGACTCTTATGAATTCTACCTGTACACCTTCTTTTTTTGAGAGATTACTGCTTTTGTCCATAGTTAGTACTGCATAACAGCATTTGGGATTTCCGTCCTTTGGTTTTCCTACTGATCCTGCATTAATAGCATGGAAATAACCGCCTTTTTTATTCGGGTTTTCTAAAACTCTATGATAAGGCTTGTGTGAATGGCCACAAATAATAATGTCAGCGTTGGAGTCAAGAAAAATAGCAGTAAAATCATTTTCCTTTTTATCCTCAAGCAAATATTCGGTATTGCTGTAAGGACTGCCGTGTACCATTAAGATCTTGATTAGTTTATCCGTTGTCTGAAATTCTAGTTTAATATGAGCAGGAAGAGCAGAAAGATATTTAATCTGCTCTTTGCCCACTATTTGATATGCATAACTTTCTGAGTCATTAGAACCCTCATTATGTATTTGTACAGCTTTAACATCATGATTTCCTGCCAGAGTCGGAATATGTCTTTTACGAATTTCATTTATCACGGCGTTAGGACATAAATTATAACCTACCAAATCTCCCAGGCAGTAAACAGCGTCAATATTCTGCTGTTCGATACTTTTTAAGGTTTGTTCCAGTGCCGGAAAATTGGCATGTATATCCGATATTATTGCAATTCTCATCTTTTAGAAATTAGTATTGGAAACTATGCTGTTTTTAAATAATACTTCTTTCTGAACCAGAAAGCAACATTAACCAGTGCAATGAGCGCCGGTACTTCTACTAATGGCCCTATAACTCCTGCAAATGCCTGACCGCTGTTTATGCCAAAGACACCAATGGCTACTGCAATAGCAAGCTCAAAATTATTACCGGTAGCCGTAAAAGCTATAGCAGTCGCTTTCGAATAGTCAGCACCAAAATATTTTCCAACAAAGAAGCTGATGATAAACATGATGGTAAAATATATTACCAATGGAACTGCGATACGAACAACATCCATAGGAATCTGGACAATAAGCTCCCCTTTAAGGCTGAACATCACTATGATGGTAAAAAGCAACGATATAAGTGTAATAGGAGAAATAAATGGTACGTATTTAGTTTCAAACCACTCAGAACCTTTCAGGGCAATAAGAGCATAACGGCTTATGATTCCAAGAGCAAAAGGAATTCCTAAATATATCCCCACGCTTTCGGCGATCTGGCCAATACTGATGTTAACTTCAAATCCATTATAGCCAAAGTAGGGAGGAAGAACAGTTATGAAGATATAAGCATATACACTATAAAGCAGAACCTGAAAAATGCTGTTAAGTGCAATAAGGCCTGCAGCATATTCCCTGTTTCCATCTGCCAAATCATTCCAAACGACAACCATTGCAATACAACGGGCCAAACCTGTCAGAATGACACCGATCATATATTCAGGATAGCCATTTAAAAAAAGCAAGGCTAGTAAAAACATTAAAATTGGTCCAACAACCCAATTTAAAAATAAAGAGGCTCCCAGGATTTTTGTGTTTCTAAAAACTTGTCCCATTTGCTCGTATTTCACTTTGGCAAGAGGCGGGTACATCATAAGAATAAGTCCAATAGCCAAAGGAATATTAGTTGTCCCGCTTGAGAATGAATTTATAAAATTACCACTGGACGGAATGAAATATCCTATTGCTACGCCAAGAGCCATAGCCAGGAAAATCCAGAGGGTTAAAAATCTATCCAGGAAACCTATTTTTTTGCGTCCTGCGGCAGGCGCACAGTTATTTACTGACATTTTTATTGTTTGATTTGTGAGAATACATAAAACATTTCAGTCCCAATCTGAAGGCTTCGCTCCAGATATACTTCTTTTTGCTGTGCTGTGCCGTCTGAAACTTTTGGATCTTCAAAAGTAATCGGTATACGCTTTTCGGCACCTGCAATAAAAGGACAGCCTCCATCAGCCTGTGAACAGGTCATTATAGCAACAAATTCACTCTCGGGATTAAAATCATCATCATAGGTTTTAGAAAAACCGATAACGGGTAGTTCATTTGCTGAAAATTTTATAGAGTAAACCGGGTTTTGACTTTCAGAAATAGTTTTAACTTTAAATCCATTGCGTTGCAGGGTTTCGGCTACCATTGGGAAAAGTGCAGTAGCTTCTGTACCTCCTGAATAGCAGGAAACATTTTGTACATTATAATGTGCAGCAGCAGTCTGCGCCCAGACCTGTGACAAGTGACTTCTTCTGGAATTATGTGTGCAGATCAGATTAAGTCTAATCGGCAGTTTGTTGTCGACTTTATTTTGAATATAGTCCACTAATGGCTGAAGTATAGTTTTACGATCTTCTGAAATCTGATTAAAATCAAATGAGTTTAGGGTGTTTTTTATTTCAGTAAATAACATAGTTTTTGTCTGGTATTTATAATAGATGTTTAATTGTCATTAAAAATTAACAACAGCCTGATCCAGGTGCGCATGAACTTGCACTATCAGCATTTAATTGAGATAATTTTACTTTTGATTTGTCGGACGGGATTCCACATTGCTCCTGAGCCAAACATGCAGTCTGTTTATTTAATAGAATAAAGTTTTTGCCATTAAAATCAAGATCATATTTACCGATTGTGGTATCCTGATATTCAACTTCAATTTCATGATCTTCAATGCCTAAAACCTTTTCTGAAAGTTCAATTATATGAATCAATTTTTGTGGTTTAAGTCTGTGTTCATAATCATTAGCATCCCAAAGCTGAAAGTTTACAACAGTTTCTTTTCTTACTGTTCCGCCACAATCAATAAAGTTTTTAGTAATTAGACCAACTTCTGTTACATGGAAATACTCCGGAACAAAATTTCCGTTTGGCAATTCAAAATTTACAGCGTCAACTGTTTTTAATACTTCTTTAATTTCTGAAAGTTTCATAATTTATGTGTTTTAAAAATTTATAATATTTTTTTGCAGCGGTGGTAATAACTATGATTAAGCAATTATTGCTGCTATTGTATTTTTAAGTAAATATTTAATTAATTAATTTGCTTCTTCTTTCCAAAAGGACGTTATCTCTCCAGATTCCATTTTGCTTCCCGATCTTTTCGCGAATGCCTAAGATCCTGAATCCGGCTTTTTCATGAATACGCAGACTTGCTGTATTTTCAGGAAATATACCAGCCTGAAGCGTCCATATGCCTTCAGTTTCACTTAAATGAACAAGCTCGTTTAAAAGTATAAGACCAATTCCTTTGCCTGACTGCTGCGGATCAACATATACGCTGACTTCAGCTACGCCTGCATATACACACCGTGAAGAGACTGGTGTTAGTGCTGCCCAGCCTAGAAGCTGCCCATCTTTTTCTGCAACAACTCTGCAGGAGGCCAGATGTGATGCATTCCAATCTTCCCATGAAGGACTACTGGTCTGAAAAGTAGCATTACCAGTATTTATGCCTTTTTCATATATCAAGCTAACCTGTTCCCAATCAACTGCTAACAAATTTCTTATTTCCATCTTTATAAAATTAACAGCACTCGTTTCTCTTTTTTTCCAAATGAGTGGTGATATGTTCGAAAAAGCCTTTTATTTTTTCTAATCCAGGTTCATTAATGCAATAACAAATAGAGTTACCATCAATGCTTCCTTTTATTAAACCAGCATTTTTAAGTTCCTTAAGATGCTGGGATACTGTAGGCTGGGATAGTGGTAATTCATTAACTATATCTCCGCAGATACAAGTGTCTACTTTTAATAAATATTCCATAATAGCAATTCGGGCTGGATGTCCTAATGCTTTAGCCAAAACAGCAAGTTCGTTTTGACTGTCTGTAAAGTAATCTGTTTTTGTAGCTCCCATTGTTTTATATTTATATTGCAATATTACGATAATGTTTTGAATGAAAAAAGAAAAAATGCTATTTTTTATAATTTTAGAATTTCATAGAATAAAAAAAATTGAAAAGAAGAGATCGATTAGACTACAAAATACTTGTTGAAATCTTTGATGATGGGCTATCGAAGGATACTTATAAAACGAATAGAAATAAATGCAATAAGACAACTGATTTTAAGAACTGCTATTGTCGATTTGCAAATATTTTTTGAAAAGAAATTCGCTAGTAGCATCAAGCAGAAAATTGATTCTAAAAGTTTCGAACCTAATCTCGTTAGACCTTGATTTTGTTGAATTTCTAGATTACAAAATATCCATGTGCCACGATTTTACCACAAATCTCTGATTGCTCATTATCATAACAGTTTTTGAAGTTAGTAATGTTTCGAACTTAGGTCTATAAGTGACAGTTTTATAGTGTTTTGAACTGTCTCGTAAAAAAAGTGCACCGATTCTGCACCCAGAATCTAGTTGATCCATTTGAATATTTTATTATCCCAAATATCGTCCTCTAAAAGTTTCGAACCTAAACTTCTTAGACCTTGATTTTGCTGAGCTTCTAGTTTTCAAAAACTCCATGCGCCAGGATTCTACCACAAAACTTAGACTGGTGAAATATCTTTAAAAACCGCCTTAACTTTTTGTGGCAAAAAAGGTATCACTTCCATCTTTAATTGCTGTGATTTAGGATCTAAACTCATAGCGTTATTTTGATCGATGAATTATTAGAAGCGAATTTTTGGATACATAGAGATTTGCTGCAATAAAAAAAGAAGTTTCGGCTTTGAACCATAAAATCATTTAAGAGTTTGACATTAAAGTTGTTATATAAATTCAGGCTAATTTTCTCTCCACTTTTTGTTAGAAATCCATGATTAAATAGTTATTTAAATTGGTAAGATGATTTTACATTCCATGAATTCTTATATTTGACTGTGGCAGATGGGAGAGAACCATTGTTGGTCTTAATAATGAATTATATAAATAAGTAGAAATGAATTATAAGGTTTTCTTTGCATTCCAGATGGATGTAGAAGATAAATTCGGAAAAGGATTTATTCAATCTGCAATTGAGATTGCAATTGCCAAATTCAGGTCAGAAGGAACAAATGTATCATTAGATTTTGGTTTTAGAAAAACTCCTGGTACTCCATTGTTAATTGATGAAATGTTAAGGAAAAGTAATGAATCAGATATGGTTATTGTCGATTTAACATATACATCTGCAAAAGAATTTTTAGCTGCTGAAATAATTGGTGAAGATGCAGATTCTACTTCTATCAGAATACCAAAAGGAGATCGTAAACTTTCTCCAAACCCAAATGTTCTTTTAGAAACCGGCTATGCTTGGGCCAAAAAGGGAACTTACAGAACTTTAGCTGTAATGAATGAGGCATATGGAAGCCCTAGTGATTTGCCTGTTGATTTAAAAGGGTTTCGTTGGGGAATTACATATAATTTAAATGAATCAAATAATGAAAACAGAAAAGCTGTTAGAGCTGAGTTAGCTAAAGATTTTTATGATGCAATAAAAGCAGCAATTCATTCAGAGAGTGACTATCAAAGAGATAAATGGAAGCCACTAAGATTACACAAAGATTGGTCGCCGAAAGATTATCAGACAGTTTATTTACCAACTTCGAATATCAAAGAAAAAATTAAACAGCTTAGAATTGACTTAGAAAGAACAGATCGACCTCAAAGAATTGTCGGCCCTAAAAATTCTGGTAAAACAAGATTAGCTTATGAGCTATATAGAGAAATTGACAGCTCACTTCCTAAAGTTGATAATTTAGAGAAGATTTTATATTATGATATTGATGGAAGTGATTATAGATCGATTGAAAACAAATTATTGGATCTTCAAACACTTAATCAGCGAAAAATTGTCATACTTGATAATTGTCCTTTAAAAATTCATAAAAAAGTTTTTAATGAATATTTCTATGATTCGCATATAAGCTTATTAACAATCAGTAATGATGAAGACGGTGAGGGAGCAAGCCATTTCGTTGATCAAGATTTTGCCAATGAAATAATTGAAAAAATATCAAATGAGAATGGGAATCCTAGAAATACAAACTTCATTATTGAGAATGCTAAAGGGAATTTAAGGAATGCGCTTGCTATGATTGGAAAAATACCAGAAGGGTCCGAGGGGTTTTCAACTGATTATAACGAAAAATGGAATCAGCTTTTAGGTGCAGATTTAGGTGAACCCGAAGTATTAAATCTGTTAGAGGAGCTTTCTCTTTTTACGCATGTGGGGTATTATGACAGCTTCCAGCCGCAGTCTGAATTTTTATTGTCTCAAACGGGGATTGCCACAAGGGAAGATCTCGAACTTATTATCAATAAGTTAGAAGAAATAGGTATTGTTAAAATTGCTGGAGACTTTATTGTTTTAGAGGTCTTTGTTGAAGAATTAGCTTTTAACAGACTTGAGAAATTGGCAAACGAAGATGTAGAACAGTTTTTTACAAAAATCACCGAAATTGGTTTGTCAAAACAATTCAGTAAAAGATTAATCGAGCTGAACAAATTAAAAGGAGCACATCATTTAATAGAAATTCTGTCAGTAGAAGGTGGCTTACTGACTAAATATGAATTTGTTAACTCCGAGCAAGGTGCAAGAATAATAATGGGGCTTGCTGAATTGGAACCAGATAAAATTTTAAATGCTTTAGAATCATTTTTAAATACGAAATCAAACGAGGAACTTATAGAAATAAAAGAGGGCAGGCGTTATCTGGTTTGGGCATTGGAAAGATTAGTATTCAGAAAGCAAACTTTTAATGGTGCTGCAAAACTACTTTATAGATTGGCAGTAGCTGAAAATGAGAACATAGGGAATAATGCTAAATCGCAATTTATTCAATTGTTTCAATGTGTTTTACCGGCTACAGAAGCAACTTTAGATGATAGAATTGAACTTTTAAACGAATTAATTCAGAGTGAAAATGGCAGTTTTAATATAATTAATGCTGCATTAGATAGAGGTCTAATGGTGCATGGGTTTACCAGAATGGGAGGTGCTGACTTACAGGCTGGAGAAAAGCTGCAGGATTACAATCCTACTGGTGCGGAAATATTTAAGTATTGGGAAGATATAATTAATTATGTAATTCAGTTAGAAAGTTATGATGTATTAGTAAACAGACTCAATTCGCAGATATTTAGTGGAAACCAGAAAGCTATGGTGGATGCTGTTGAAAAAATGTTAGAGAAAAAATCTGAAATTGATAAAAATCTTCGCCAGCAGTTTGATTATATTTTAAGTGAAAAGAGAGAATTGCCTAAAGATATTTTTGACAAAATTCAAGAATTACTAAATAAGTACACCAAAAATACCATTCGTGAGAAATTGGAATTTATGGTAGCACTCGCTCCTTATTCTACCTATAAAGGCAAGGATGGGAATATTATTAATCGATCGGAAGTAAAGGCTAATGAATTTGCTAATGAATTTGCTGATTTAAAGGACAAAAGCTGGATGAATGACTTGGATGTCCTTCTTCAAGACGAACAGCGTTTAACTTTTGGTTTTGCAAAAAACATTGCAAATAATAATCCGGATTACAGTGAATTAATTGAAACTGCAATTCAGAAATTAGAGCAGATTCCTTTTGAAAAACAGAATATTAGTTTTATTGAGGGATACTTGGCGGGGATTTTAAATCAAGATTTCATAAGAGATACAATTAGCAGGTTTTTAAAAAATGATAAAGTAAATTATCATAGCATTAAATTGACAAGATATTTACTATTGGAAATTAATGACCTGGAAATTCTATATCCATTAATCGAGAAAAATCCAAACTATGCAATATCACTACAATATTTAAGTATAAAAACTTTATCAGAAGATGAAATTATAAATTTCATTGAATGGTTAAAAAATATCGAACCGTATGGCTGGTGGGTAGCTATTGATTTATGTGAATTTAATTTTAAAAAAGAATTGGATCTTACGGATAAAGTTTTAAACCTTTTTAAACAATTGCTTCAAAGGGAAGGTGTTTTAAAAGGAGAAGGAACATACAATGCATTCTCAATGCGTCAATATGTTGAGCTTTTAAGAAAACTAGAAGCAAAAGGTTTAGATGATTCGACAGTTCAATTTCTTGCTATTGAAGTTATAAGTGCAACAAAAGAATTATCCTTAAAACATGAAAATAGCATAGAAGATATTTTAGAAATTATTCTCAAGGATTATTGGAATATTTCATGGCCTATTATTGCGCTTGAAATGCAGCGAAATGACTTTTATGGTTGGTACAATCTTAAAAAGTTATTAAAGGCATATCATAATTTTGAGGAAAGCAAATTACTTGATTGGATGGATCAATATCCATTTGAATCACCGCAAAAAATTATCCAATTCATACAATTTTCCGTCAAAAATCAAGACGAAGAAGTTTGGTCAGCACTTGCAATGGAAATGTTCAAGAGATTTGCCGAAAATGACGTTTTTTTACAGAACCTAAGTAGTGTGCTTCACAGCTATTTTTGGTCAGGATCACTAGTACCTTTATTCGAATCTAGAATAAATTTATTGCAGCAGCTTTTAAATCATCCACAAGTTAAAATTCAAGAATTCGCTAAAGAAAATATAATTGATTTTGAAGAAAAGATCGAAAGAGAAAAACGTAAGGATGAAAATTACGGATTAGAATAAAAAATAATATTCGTTCCGTTTTATATGGAATCCGGCTCTTTTAGTCTGTACCGGGATAAAATTCCAAAGTAAATGTTGGATTCCAACCTTTGAATTGAAATAGGCTAGGGAGTGACCATGCAAAACCTTCGGATCTTTTATTAACACTAGATATTTCAATTGTATGCATTGCAGCTCTTGCGTTATCTAGTTGAAGAATTTCTTCAATCATTTAATTGCGGTTTTGATTCTAAAGCTTTTGCGGTTGAGTGATGTAGATAATACATTGGGTAAATTGTTTTTTCAGGGAAATCAGATAAATTTATTGGCATATTTTATATTTTTGGTTTTATTAAATATATGAAAATTCTTAAATTATCATTTGAATCTCTATTATTACTTCTCATTTTAAATATTATTTTGCTGAGAAAAAGATGTTTTTAAATTTCTGTTTTCACTATGTGCAAAGTAGATTGTATTTTTTCAGGCTTTCCATCTTTTATGGTTTTAACTTAGAATTCAATATAGCTTTACATCAAAAAAAATCTTTGACAATGCAGCTTTAAAATCGGTAACATCATCAAGATATAATATTCTCAGATCTTTAATAGCTCTGGAACATGCTACATATAAAAGGTTTTTTGTCTGCTCAAATTCTTCATTATCTTCCTCTGTGCCATTTTGTACTGCCATGAAAAAATTTTTGAAATACATTTTATTTTTTCCAAAAGCATTACCCATTAGTATTAAAACATTATCGAATTCAAGTCCTTTTGTCCCATGATAAGTGTGATAGACTATTTCAGTAAGGTTCTGCAATTAATAATTTTATGAAATTGTACTATGAATGAAATTGTAACCAAGGAAGATCTGAGACAGTTTGGTCTTCTTCTAGTAGATAAAATACAGGCTTTATTTAAAGATAAGGATTCTGGACGGAAAGAAACTTTGGAACCAGAGTGGATTAAAAGCAAGTCTGTGAGAAAACTGCTTGATATTTCAGCAGGTTCAGTACAGAATCTTAGAACAAGCCAAAAAGTCCGTTTCAAAAAAGTGCTTGGGTCGTACTACTATAATAAAGAAGATCTTCAAAAATTATTTGATGATGATAAACACTAGGAGATTAAAAGAAAGCTATATAATGAGTTATCTGTCAATGTATAGTAATGATCCTAAATTAAATGTCTGGCATCTATCAATTTTGACAGCAATACTAGGATTAGGCTATAGGCAAGGCCAAAGAAGAAGGATTAAAGTCAGCCGCAGTAAAATTATGGAGCTGTCACATGTGAATACGCTGCCGACTTATCATAAGTATTTTAAACAGCTTCAGGATTTAGGATACATTAAGTACACCCCATCTTATCATCCGGGATATAAAAGCGAAGTTAAGTTGTGTAAAAAGAGGCTATCTCAAAATATTTGAGATAGCCTCTTTTAATTTTAAATATATTTTGAAATTTATTGATCACGACGAAATGTTGTATTTCTTTTTGATTGCCTGAATTTCCTTTTCGAGCCTGCTGAGAACCGCCAAATCAGGTTTAGATATTTTGGATCCAGTTTTATTGAGTTTTTTATTGAGAATAGACATTTCACGACCGATTGTGGCCTGCTCAGTTATAGCATATGCCTCAGTCTGTTTTACCGATGCATGACCCAGCAGTTCTTTAACTACATTAATAGGGACGTTGTTATTTAATGTCACAGTGCTTCCAAAAGTACGGCGGGCCATATGCGTGTTTAATGTAAAAGGAAAGCCACACAAGACTGCCACCTCTTTTAGATACTCATTCATTTTCTGGTTGGATGAAACAGGAAGCACGGTTCCACGCTGGATACACAGCGGGTGCTCTTTATATTTTTCAACTATTTTCAGTGCTTGGGGAAGAAGAGGGACATTAAATGATGAGTTTGTTTTCTGCCTTTCGGACATAATCCATAGATTTCCATCAATGCCTTCTTTGATATCAGTTTTCTTTAATTGATAAGCGTCTATGTAAGCCAGACCAGTGTAGCATTGGAAGACAAATACATCCCTTACGACATTGAGCCTGTCAGTTGTGAAATAATGACTTTCAAGTTCGTACAATTCCTGTGCGGTGAGTGGTTTTTTCACCAGTTTTGTTTTTCGTCCCTTAAAGTTCTTAAATGGGTCCTTGGTGATTAACTCCTTATCAATGGCGCGGATTACAATCTTTTTGAAATTTGCAATATACTTTAGGGTGGTGTTGTTGCTGCAGTCGCGTACAGTTCTAAGGTAAAACTCGAAATCCTTTACAAACTCGAGATTCAAATCCGCAAATTCAAGATCGTGCTTTTTAAGCTTGAATTTTATAAACGCAGTCAAATGGTTTTTAGTAATGGTAAACCGGTCAAGAGTGCCTTTTGCATAGCCTTTTCCAAGAAGCGCCTCCATTTCATCATTATGCTTTTGAAATTCTTCCAGCACCTTAATCTTTGGCGCTGTCCTTCCCAGGACCTCGTCCATAATTTTCTCAGCGGTTATGGTTTTGCCGCTGTACATCATTTCGGTTTTGATTTCATTGATTTTTAAAGTCAGCGAATCCAAAAAGAAGTTTAGTGACTTTGCATCTTCCTTTGAGCCGACTGCTCTTTCGAACCTTTGATCCCATCGTGTATTATCCCATTTTCTTTTAGTTGAGCTTTCCTTACGGATACCGTCAACAGTTATTCTGAAATATACGATCCATTCTTTACTTTCTATTTTGGGTCTTTTTAAAAAGAATCCCAAACCAAAACTGCTTTCCAACATAATCCTACTTTTTAAGTTAATAAATGTAGAATAATATTACTGCCAAATCAAGTCGTTAATCTCGTTAACCCCTATGGTATAAGGGATTTTCACTGTTTCTGGTGCACTTTTCAGCGCGCCCGAAAGTGCACCGATTCTGCACCTTTAATTTTGTGAGGATTTATAAATATTGAAAATAGGCCTAAAATAAAAAAAACCTGCAAATCCTTGAATTTGCAGGTCTTCAGACATTTTTTGTGGCTTTTTAAAAAGAATGAAAACTTTAAGTTTTCCGCCTTTTAGGCCTTTCCGTGGGGAGAGCAGGATTCGAACCTGCGAAGTTCACACAGCAGATTTACAGTCTGCCCTCGTTGGCCGCTTGAGTATCTCCCCGATCTCAGCATTGATGCGCTTTGTTGTTCTAAGCGGTTGCAAATATATAAACGTTTTTGATGTTTACAAACTAAAATCGCACTTAATTTTAAGTTATTTTTCAATTAATTTTTAAGTTGTTGGTATTGAATAAAATAAAAAAGCCGCAATTCGAGTTTTTTTTTCGATTCACACGGAATGTTCTTTCTTTTTCGTGAAAAGCGGTCTCATTTGTCCCCTTAATTTGGGATTTCTTAAGTTTCATGTAATTGTTTTTTCCTGATTTATCAAGTAAAAAGATTGGCCGAATTAATTCAATCTGAAATTAAATAGGAATTTATTCTGCTCAAAATTGCGAAAAAACGCGTCCAGATTGAACAATCTTATGTAAAAGCTATTTGATGTGCTAGTTTGCTTATTTGGTCGTAGACGAACGTTATTTTATTCTTTAGGGTAGATTTATTCTAAAAGAAACAACATTCTTTTAGATGTTTTTAAATTCATTAATTTTTGCAAAAAAAAAAATCTCCACTAGGGAGATTTTTTTTTGTTTTATGTAGAGTATCGTTTTTATTTCGCTAGGAGCTCTAAAATTTTTGCTCTTAATTCAGGACCTCTCAAATCTTGGGCTACTACTTTTCCTGATGCATCAAGAATAAAAGTTGCCGGAATTGATTGAACTCCATATTGTGCAGCAATTGGTTCTTCCCAAAACTTTAGGTTCGAAACATGTGTCCAGGTTAAACCATCTTTTGCGATAGCTTCTTTCCACTTACCAGCTTCTTTATCCAAAGAAACTCCAACAATATTTAATCCTTTAGAATGTAGTTCTTTGTAAATAGCTACAACGTTCGGATTTTCTTTTCTGCATGGTCCACACCATGAAGCCCAGAAATCAACAATAGTTACTTTTCCTAAGCTTTCCTTAAGCGAAACTACTTTGCCTTCAGGATTTGGAGCAGAAAAGTCTGATCTTCATTTAGCGCTGCCAACCGGAGGAGCTGTTGCACCAACTGCAGGCATTTTTGCTTGACCTATTTTAGATTTTGCTTCTTTTCCAGGAGTAGTATTTTTTAACGACTCATCTAATGAGTTGTATAAACTTTCAATTTTTTTAGCATCCGCTGTTGGATCTTCAGACATTCCTTTAACGATCAATACAGAGATAAATGATTTTGGGTGACTTTCAGCGTAAGCAACATATTTCTTTTTAGAATCTGCCTGAACTTCAGTTTGAATAGTCATGTATTGTTTCATCAAACCGTTGATAGTTGCTGTATCTTGAGCTTGTTGAGCTTGTTGCATTTTCTGAGTGTTATTTTTTTGAAAATCAATTAATCTTTTTTGAGATTTTTTAAGATCCTCGTCAAATTTTACGTACTCATCATTGCTATAAGTACCACCAACTTTAGTTTTGTGAATACTGTCTTTATCAATTGCAACTGTAATTTCACCAGTTTCTAAGATAAAAGGGATTGGTCCGTTTGCATCCTGAAGAATTAAAGTATGAAAAGCTGGTTCAGTTACTTTTCCTTTTATTTCAAATTTTTCGTTTTCAACTTTTACTGTATCAAGAGCAACTGTCATTTTTGTTGTTGGATCCTGACCTTGAAGAATGATTGTTTTTCCGTTTGCAATTCCTTTTGCAGTTCCTGTAATAAGGTATTCTCCGTCTTTAACTTTGCTGCATGACATTATCGCAACTGAAGCGGTAAGTAAAAAAAATATTTTTTTCATTATAAAATTAATTAGTTAATTGATTTGTGCAACAAAAGTATCTAAAAATATAAAACATAAAGAATTTTGTAACCTAAAATTTTGTTATAGTTTTTTTTGTTTCAACTGTCATGTTTTCAGTGTCTTTCGTGTATTTAATTGATTTAAAACTCTTAATTAATTACTTATTTAAACTCAAACTAAGCAATTTTCTGATTTTTAAGCATAAAAAAAGCACGCTGTAGACAGAGTGCTTTTAGGTATATTCTAGCGTAAAACTATTCTTGATTTGTTTTCTTTCTCCATGTGAAAGAGTTCAAAATGTGTCTTTTTGCAAATCTTCCAGGAGAATCAGCGTTTACCATTTTCACGTAAGTTGCTTTAGGAACACTAATGTATTCGTAAACACTTCCGTTAGAGAAATCGATAATTAAACGACCTTCAACAAATTTATAATCTGTAATTGAACAAGTTGAAATCGTTTCAGTATATTCTGGTAAATTTGCTTTAATCGTCTCAGGATTAATACTTACCAAAAAGTGATAAGCCTCAATAATCGCTTTACTTTTTTCTTCTGCTGCTTTTAAACCAGCATCATCACCTTGAAATTTATCAGGATGAGCTTCCTTCATCGCATTACGATAAATGGTTTTCAAATCTTTTAACTCAGCAGTTTTGTCTACGTTTAGTAACTTGCGGTATTCAACTATTTTTTTCATAAATAAAAGGTAACTTATTGTCTATTAGTTTGAAATGAGTGTTTTTTACTTCAAAACGACAAATTTTTTGCAAAGGTACACTTTTTTTTAACTTTTTAGTTTTAAGGCAAAAAATATTCGAAAAAATAAAGCATGTGCGTTGATTTAACCGCAAAGTGCGCAAGGTTTTTTAACTAATCGGTATCTAAATAAACACAAAGTTCGCAAAGCTGTATGTCAGCTCTGCGAACTTTGCGTAACTCTTTGCGAACTTTGCGGTAAAATTTTTTCTCTCATTTCACAACTTGAAACAAAGAAAACCTGAAACAAATTATTTATTCTCAGGCTTATGATTCGCCTTATCAAAGTTTTTAGACTTCTTTGGATATTTATCGTAACTAATATCACTTGGGTTTTCAATCACCGATTTAATGGTAACCCAATCTCCAAGATTAAAATTTGAATGAGCAATTTTGTAATCTAAAAGATATTCACCACAAAAATAATTGTTGTTTTCATCTTTTTCGATGATACCGGTGTAGACTCCTTTTTGGGGCATTTTATCTTGTGAATCCTTAGACATAACTTTCTATATTTTAAATTGAGGTTACAAAGTTAAGCATTTAATGTTTGTTTTAGGGAGTTCGCGACAATCTCAGTATATTTGCATATGCAAAAAAACTTCAGGCCACATCCAAATTCGTTCAAAAACACCTTTTGTGTTTTTCATGAAGTGCTTCCGGAAGCAGTTGAAGGATTAAAAAAACAATTCGAAAGTAAGGCCGGCAGCACGTATTATTATACTGAAGCCGGAATGTATAGAGTTTCGAATCATTGGGGAAGATTGGCTAATAGTAAATGGCGTTTAATTGCAATGGAACCGGAAACGCCTTCGAAAACAAAAATAGGTTTCGCAGCCTGGAGCGAATTCCATCCGGATAATGCCGAAGAAAAACTATATTATATTGAAGCTGATTTTGATAAGAACACCGTAATCTATCAGCATAAAAATAATCCGGACTATGATAAAAAAGCGATTCTGAGAACAAGTTTTGAGACGACAAAACGGATCAAACAAATCAGAAACCTGCAGCAATTGACTTCCTGGGCAAAACATTTCGATGAAAATATTGATGTTTTGAGAGAAAGGATTATTACAGATTTGATTTATACCGAGAAAACTTTAGAAGAAATTAAAAGAGAAATATAATGGGACGCAACAACGAAAAGAACATCAAAGCGCACAACGACAAATTGCACAAAGCCCAGAACAAAAAGAAACAGGCTGAAGTTGCACGCAAGGAAAAGCTGAAAGAAATTGTGAAAAAGTTTAATGAAGATAAAAAGAACGAAGAGTAGAAAAAGTTTCAAGTTTTTTTAGTTTCAGGTTTCAGGTTACGTTACGCAACTTGAAACCTGAAACCTGAAACCTGAAACAAAAATAACAATAATAGATATGAATAGTAAATTCGACGATTTAAAAGTAAGTGTGCAGGAAATAATTGATTTGATTGCTGCAAAAAACGACAGAGAAGCCAATAATAAATTGCTTGAAGTAAATGAAACTTTAGATGAAATGCTGGATCATGCTGAAGAAGATGAAGAACTAAGAGAAATCAGCAGATATCAGGTTTTATTGAATCAGCTGCATGTAAAGCTTAATGGAGAAGAGGCGGTTGATGGAGAATAAAAAATGTTTTTGTGATACGGGTTTATTGTTTAATGAGTGTTGTGGATTATATCTTGACAACAATCAAAAAGCACCCAGTGCATTGGCTTTAATGCGTTCGAGATATTCGGCTTATGCAACTCATAACGCCGATTATCTTTTAGAGACTACCCATATTTCTGAAAGACAATATTATTCTAAAGACGAAATCTTAAAATGGGCAACGTCGAATAAATGGCAAAAATTGGAAATTTTAAGTTCTTCTGAAGAAACAGTTGAGTTTAAGGCTTATTTTATAGATTCAAATGGAAAACCTCAAACGCATTATGAATTTTCAACTTTTAAATTCGAAAACAATGCATGGTATTATGTTGACGGAAAGTTTGAATAATTGACAGAATTTGCCTTGGTTTCAACTGCTTTTAATGTAATATTTTAACTAAAAATTAATAAACGTTTCTTTTTTCGTAATTCTAAAAAGCTGTAATTTTAGAACTATGAAAAACGAATTTAAAAAAGGTTTTTATTTTAAGTCGTACGAAGCCCCATTTCAGTCTCCGTTTGAAAAACTTTTTGGCATTTTCAAAGAGCTTATCACCCATACTTCGGGGGATTTTGATGAAGCTATAGACTGGCTTCGGGAGTTAGATAAGGAATATAAACTGACGGACGAGAACTACAGTATCGATGATTTTATCGAAGATTTAAAAAAGAAAGGTTATATAAAAGACGAAGCAAAACCGGATGGAACGTCTGGCTTTGGAATTACTGCTAAAACAGAACGTGCTATCAGACAACAAGCCTTAGATCAGATTTTTGGCAACTTAAAGCGCTCCGGAAACGGAAATCATAAAACGAAACATGCCGGAAATGGCGATGAACATACCGGTGAATTCCGTGAATTTAATTTTGGGGATGGTTTAGAGCGAATTGCCTTAACCGAGAGTTTGCGTAACGCACAGATCAATAATGGTGTAGAAAGTTTCATGCTGACCGAAAATGATTTGGTTGTGGAAGAAACGCAATACAAAGCCCAAATGAGTACGGTTTTGATGATCGACATCAGTCACAGTATGATTTTGTACGGCGAAGACCGAATTACGCCTGCGAAAAAAGTGGCAATGGCTTTGGCTGAATTAATCACAACACGCTATCCAAAGGATACATTGGATATTTTGGTTTTCGGAAATGATGCCTGGACGATTCCAATTAAGGATTTGCCATATTTACAAGTTGGGCCATATCACACCAATACGGTTGCAGGACTTCAATTGGCAATGGATATTTTACGAAGAAAACGAAATACCAACAAACAAATTTTCATGATTACCGATGGAAAACCAAGCTGCGTTCGCGAACGTGACGGTTCCTATTATATGAACAGTAACGGACTTGACGAGTATATCGTCGATAAATGTTACACACAAGCGCAACAAGCCAGAAAACTTCATATTCCGATTACAACATTTATGATTGCAAATGATCCCTATTTACAGCGTTTTGTGAATCATTTTACAGAAGCAAACCAAGGAAAAGCATTTTATACCGGACTGAAAGGTTTGGGCGAAATGATTTTTGAAGATTATGAAACGAATAGGAAAAAACGAGTACGTTAATTTTAGTTTCTAAGATACTAAGATTCTAAGGTGCTAAGATTTTTATACACAACGCATATCGTAGAGACCTACAGCAGTGCGTCTAACACAATCAAAATAAAATAACAACAAGACATTTCAATAAAATGGAAATAGATAAGATAAAAACACTCGGTCAATTAAAGGCTTCAGGATATAAGAGCACAAGTATTAAAGATGAATTGCGAAATAATCTTCGTGAGAAAATCAAATCAGGAACACCCGTTTTTGAAGGCGTACATGGTTTTGAAAATACGGTAATTCCAGAGTTGGAACGCGCTATTTTATCCCGACACAATATCAATTTATTAGGACTTCGTGGTCAGGCGAAAACGCGTTTGGCTCGTAAAATGATTGAATTATTAGATGAATATATTCCGTTTGTAACCGGTTCAGAAATTAATGACGATCCGTTAAACCCGATTTCACGTTTTGCAAAAGATATTATTGCCGAAAAAGGGGATGAAACTCCAATTTCATGGCTACACAGAAGCGAGCGTTTCTTCGAAAAACTTGCCACGCCAGATGTAACGGTTGCCGATTTAATTGGAGACGTGGATCCGATAAAAGCAGCAAATTTAAAATTGTCTTATGCAGATGATCGTGTAATTCACTTCGGAATGATTCCGAGAGCGAATCGTTCTATTTTTGTTATCAACGAATTACCCGATTTACAAGCCAGAATTCAGGTAGCTTTATTTAATATTTTGCAGGAAGGCGATATCCAGATTAGAGGTTTTAAATTGAGAATGCCGTTGGATATGCAATTTGTATTTACGGCAAATCCGGAAGATTATACGAACAGAGGAAGCATTGTAACACCTCTTAAAGACAGAATTGGTTCTCAAATTCTGACACACTATCCGGAAAGTGTTGCCATTGCCAGAACGATTACGGAACAGGAAGCCAAACTAGACGAAACGCAAAGCGAAATCGTTTATGTGCCAAGTCTGGCTAAAGATATTTTAGAGCAAATTAGTTTTGAAGCGCGTGACAGCGAATACATTGATAATAAAAGCGGTGTAAGTGCGAGGATGAGCATAACAGCTTATGAGAATTTAATTAGTACAGCAGAGCGTCGTGCCTTAAAAGCCGGAGTTGATCATACCATTTTGCGTCTTTCTGATTTCATCGGAATTATCCCTGCAATTACTGGAAAGGTAGAGTTGGTTTACGAAGGAGAGCAGGAGGGAGCGGCTGCTGTAGCGCAGAATTTAATTGGCTCAGCTATACGAACTTTGTTTTCTGATTTCTTTCCTAAAATTGAAAAATTAGAAAAACCGGGAGAAAAAACACCATATTCAGATTTGATCGAATGGTTTTTTGCAGAAAGCGGTTTCGAATTGTTAGATGATGCTTCAGATGCTGAATATAAAAGTATTCTTGATGAAGTAACGCCTTTAGATACTTTATTGAAGAAATATCAGCCGCAGTTAGATAAAAAAGACCAATATTTCATGAAAGAATTTATTTTATGGGCTTTGGTAGAATATAAAAAACTAAGTAAAGATCGTTTTGCACAAGGACATCAGTTTAAAGATATGTACGGAAGTTATATTAGTAAATTATAAATTGTGAATTGTGAATTGTTAATTATGAATTACAACTTTGCGTAGAAGTAAACCCGATAGCTTTTGAAAAGCTGTCGGGTTTTTTATATTAAGTTTCGATTTTTCGTACAGTTTGTCATTTCGACGAAGGAGAAATCCCCGAAAGTAACTCCGCAACGATAGTCCCAATCTTTGGCGCGCTTCTCGCGAGGATTTGCTTCGCCAGTCGCTATCGCTCTAGTCTCCCTTCGGTCGAAATGACAAGATTGCACCGAACCTATCAGATTTTTATTTATTGAAAATAAACCCATTACCAGTTTTATTTCGGCTACCTTGCTCCGTTGGCTGCATTTGCAGTCTTTCCCAAAAACAAAATGGACGAAGGTTTTGAAGATTTGATTGCAAGTTACATCGAAAATAAAGTAGGTATTTCAGAGCATTTTTTAAGCAAAGAATTAGCAGATAATCTTAAACAAAATCTACTCGATTTAAATCAGAGAAGTTTGTTGTCTGAAGCCGGAATTGGGAACTCTGAGAAACTGTCATACGACGGCGCAATCCGAAGCGATTCTATTTATTGGTTGGATAAAAAGCATAATAATGTTTTTGAAAATGAATTCTTCGCACAAATTGAGGCTTTCATTATTTATTTAAATGAAAGCTGTTATACCGGAATCACAGGTTATGAATTCCATTATTCTTTATATGAAAAAGGTGATTTTTATCTGAAACATTTAGATCAATTCAAAAATAATCCGAGCCGAAAGTATTCTATGATCAGTTATCTTAATAGTAATTGGCTGGAAAGTGACGGCGGAGAATTGATGATTCACCAGGAAAATAACAATCAAAAAATTTCGCCTACTCAGGGCAAAACCGTTTTCTTCAAAAGTAATGAATTGGTTCATGAAGTTTTGGTTACCCAAAATACCAGAATGAGTATTACGGGTTGGCTGAAAAGTGATTAAATTTTAACCTAAAAATATATAAATAGTTACTTTTGGATTTTTGATAAAGAAATAAAGATGGCAAGTAAATATATTTTAGAACTCAATGGTATAAATATAGGTTATACAGAATTTGAATTTGCAGACCCGCCAATGGGAGTAGTGCATGGAAAAATAATATTTGATGGGATTGATTCTCCTTACGATTTGTTTCGAAATCATTGTAAAAAATATAAGATTCAGATTAATTCGGATTTTCCTAAAGAAAAGTTTATTGATACAATTGTAATCCCCGAATTAAAAATTCTTTTGCAAAATGGTAGTCAATTGCCAGGTTGGGGAGGTGCAATAACAGGAATGGATTCAGATCAATTTGAAATTCAATTTGGTGGCGTCACTTCTGAATTAATGCAAACTGAATTTAAGCATCATTATGTGAAATATTTTGGACATGAATAAAAAACAGAAGTTGTTTAGTCTTATTTTTGCATTCAAATTTCGATTCTATGTTATTCCTTATTCTTAGTATTCTTTGCAGCGTAATTGTTGGTGTTATTTTTAAATTCACCCGAAAATTTGATACTAATCCGGTTCAGATTGTAGCATTCAATTACGTAACAGCATTGGCACTTTGCTATTTTACTTTCAGTCCCAATTTACGTGAAGTTGATGCAAAAGCACCATGGAATATTTATATCGCCATTGGAATATTATTACCAGTCGTTTTTCTGTTTTTGATAGCTTCCATCAAACATATGGGAATCGTAAAAACAGATGCTGCACAGCGTTTATCTCTTTTTATTCCAATACTTGCAGCCTGGTTTATTTTTAAAGAAGAATTTAATTCCTATAAGGTCATCGGACTTGTGATTGGCTTTTTGGCACTTTTATTCATTCTAAAAAAACAATCTGAGAACGCAGAAAATAAATGGATTTATCCAGCCGTAGTTTTAATAGGTTTTGGGATAATCGATATTCTGTTCAAGCAAATTGCATTATACACAACATTACCTTATCCAACATCTCTATTTGTTGTTTTTGCAATCTCCTTACTAATTGCTATTGGGATTGTGCTGTTTGGAATGATCACAAAAAAGGAAAAACTCACCTTAAGAAACATTCTTTTCGGGGGGTTAGTTGGACTGTTTAATTTCGGAAATATATTGTTTTACCTAAAAGCACATAAAGCGTTTTCGGAAAATCCGTCAACTGTTTTTGCCGGAATGAATATGGGGGTTATTATTTTAGGAAGTCTTGTTGGTCTGCTTTTTTTCAAGGAAAAATTATCAAAAATTAACTTCATTGGTGTCTTTTTAGCCTTAATTGCGATAGTTTTTATTGTTATTTCGCAATTTAAGTAAAATTTTTATGTAGTCTAATTCGTTTATTTACAGCTCTTTCAAAGTTAAGTTTTAATTTATTTAAAATAAACTCGACTAATTCTATAGAATTTAAGAAATATATTTATAAATTTGCCTCAACAATGAAATACTCTAGTCAAAATATCATTCAGATCATGTGCAGCACCACGTTGTGTTGCATGGTGAACTATGCAGTGAAATGGCGTTAATAGAAAATCACTTGTTAGTTATTTTTTTTTTAGCCTTTCATGCACCAATGAAAGGCTTTTTTTAGAACTATTAAAAAATAAAGAAATGAGACCAAATAGAAATACGAATATTATGATGCAGTGTTGTCTGATCAAAATTCCATGTTGTCGAATGCGATGTTGGAGATAAAATTGACGTTTTTCTTGCTGTAAGTAAGAGCATCTTAAAAAACAGAAAAATACAAATCAAATATTCAAATTTAAAAGATATACACTATGAGCACAGAAATAATTAAACAGAACCCCTTTCAATCGATGATTGATCGTTTTAATATCGCAGCCGATATTCTTAATCTGGACGAATCAATCAGGCAAAAACTGCAGCGTCCGGAAAAACAAATCGTGGTTAATTTCCCGATTGTGTTAGATAACGGAAACGTTCAAAATTTTGAAGGATATCGTGTAATTCACAATACAGCTTTAGGGCCCTCAAAAGGAGGAATTCGTTACGATACAGCCGTAAATCTTGATGAAGTTAAAGCACTGGCAGCTTGGATGACCTGGAAATCTGCCGTAACCGGAATTCCTTTTGGAGGCGCAAAAGGCGGAATTATTTGTGATCCGAGAAAACATTCTAAAGCAGAATTAGAGAAAATTACGAGAGGATATACGAAAGCATTAGCCGATATTTTTGGACCTAACAAGGATGTTCCGGCACCAGACATGGGAACGGGACCAGACGAAATGGGCTGGTTGATGGATGAGTTTTCGTTACTTCATGGCAAGCCAATTCATGCTGTAGTAACTGGAAAACATTTGCATTCCGGAGGTTCATTAGGAAGGGTAGAAGCAACGGGAAGAGGTGTAAGTATTATTACATTATTAGCCCTTCAAAAATTGAAATTGAGACCAGCGAGATCTACTGCAGCTATTCAGGGCTTTGGAAATGTAGGATTACATTCGGCTTTATTTTTATACGAAAAAGGGTTGAAAATTGTCGCAGTAAGTGATGTTTCAGAAGCTTTTTATAATCCGGATGGGCTTAATATTCCAGAACTAATTTTGTATTATAATCTGAACAATAAAAATATTAAAGGTTATCCAAATTCGGTTGCCATCAAACATGAAGACTTGTTGTTATTAGATGTTGATGTATTGATTCCGGCAGCCAAGGAAGATGTTATTACACAGAAAAATGCTGCTGATATTAAAGCTAGAATTATTGTGGAAGGCGCTAACGGACCTGTTTCCTCTGATGCCGATAAGATATTACATGACAATAATGTTTTGGTTGTTCCTGATATTTTAGCGAATGCTGGCGGTGTAACAGTTTCTTATTTTGAATGGCTTCAGAATTCACTTCTAGAGTCATGGAGAATTCATCAGATTAACACCCGCTTAGAAGATATTTTGGAAAAAGGTTTTGAAACGGTTTTCAGAATTGCATTGAAGCACAATGTGACGCCAAGAATTGCAGCCTATATTATTGCATTGCAAAAAGTGGCCGATGTACAATTAGTGAAAGAGGTAGCATTGGATGCTCCGAAATTCAAGCAGAATTAAATATTGGTTTGGGAGAAAGATTTTTTATTTATTGAAATCGTTTTTGGTTAGTAAGCGAAATTAATTAAGTAAAAATATCTTTCTCTCTTGGTTTATAAATGACTTTCTTCTCTATTAAAAAGTAATTTTTAAAAATGAAAAATATTAATTTTCTTGCCTTTGCTATGCCTGCTTTTTTCTTGTTTTTATTTTTGGAATACAAGCTGGCAAAACGTAAAAAGAGACCGGAAATTTTCAATTATGAAAGTTCTGTTTCAAACATTAGCATTGGTATAGCCGAGAGATTAATTAATCTTTTTATCGCGGCCAGTTTTTATCAGCTGTATTATTTGATTTATGATAATTACAGGCTTTTTGATATTCCGGCTAATATTTTTGTTTGGTTTGCCTTAATTCTCGCTACCGATTTTGTTTGGTATTGGTACCATAGATTAGGACATGAAGTTAATTTTTTCTGGGCTGCACATATTGTACACCATCATAGTGAAGAATTTAATTTTACCGCTGCAGCCAGAATTACCACTTTTCAGGCTGTTATCCGAACGGGATTTTGGTGTGTATTGCCTTTTGTTGGTTTTCATCCAACAATGGTAATTACGATGTTGATTGTGCACGGAGCGTATTCGTTCTTTACACACACGCAACTTATTGGCAGCATAAAATGGCTGGAATATGTTTTTGTAACTCCTGCTGTACATGGTGTTCATCATGCCTCTGATGAAAAATACCTGGATAAAAATTACGGAGATATGTTTACTTTTTGGGATCGTCTTTTTGGAACTTTCCAGGAAGAAGAAGAAAAACCAAAATACGGACTGACACATCCCTTAAAAAGTTATAGTTTTCTATGGCAGCACTTTCATTACTATTTTGAGATTTATGAATTATGGAAACGGTCAAAAGGTTTTAAAGCCAGATGGAAAGCTGTTTTTGGAAGTCCCGCACATATGGATCAGGATATTCGGCCAACGTTAGAAAAGCGCTTTCTGCAAGACAAAGAGAATCCACACCAACGATTGAAATTTCGAAATTATCTCTATATTCAATTAGGAGTTTGTACTTTGTTTTTAACCGTTTTTACTTATTATTTTGATTATTTAAATGGCTTCGATAAAGCTTTTGTATTGGCTTTTATTCTGATAACCTTAATCAATTGCGGTGCTTTACTAGAACAGCGAAAATGGATTTATTATCTGGAATATGCTCGTCTTTTTATGATTACAACTTACTTTTTATATGAAGAAAATTTAACGGCATTTTTCTTTGTTCCTCTTGCCATAATGATTTTTGCCGAGCAGTTGTTTTCGTTAAGTAAACGCTATCAGAATGTGGTGTTGCAATTAGAGGTTTCAGAGTAGAGAATGTTTGCCACGAATTGCACGAATTTTCACGAATTACAGTCCCAGCTGGACGATATGTTTATAGCAATTAATACAAGTTGACAAGATAAGCTCCAGCGGAGCGAAATATATCACCCCGATGGGGCTCTTCCATATAATTTTAAATGTTTCTATAAATATATCGTCCCGCTGGGACTTACAATAATTCGTGAAAATTCGTGGCAAACCTTAAAATTAAATCGTCTTAATCGCCATGATCTTCTCTTCAAATGTATCTTTAAAATCAGATTTACTTTTGATTCTGGTTTTGTAGGTATAAATGGTAGCTACAGAAAGTTCCAGGAATTCTGCCATTTGACTACTATCCTGAATTCCTAATCTATACAAGGCAAAAATCCTGAGTTCTGTGTTTAAAAGTTCTCCTTTTTTAACGATACATTTATGATCATTCGGGAAAAGATTGTTAAAATCGGTCACAAAAGTGGGGAACAATTTTAGGAAGATTTCATCAAATTGATGGAAAAGATTCTCGCGTTCTTCCTTCACATTGTAGCGTTTCAAACTTGCAATAACTTCATCTGTTTTTTTTGTAATGATTTTATGAAGTGTACTTTTCTGAATATGATCTATTTTATTAATGAACGCCGATGTCGCCTTAATAAAATACGTAATATATTCTTCTTTAATGGCATTGGCCTCACTCAGACTAATATTCATTTCCTGAAGTTGTGCATACGAAGACGCCATTATTTTTCGTGCTTTATTTCTTTCTTTTAATTGTTTAAAAATGATTATCAGAAACAAAACAATAATCACAGTAAGAATTGTCAATAAAATAATGATTCTTTCCAGTTTATCATTTTTCTCTTTTACGTTATTCAATTGTGCTTTCTCAATAATCGGTAAGATCGTGGAAATCTCAATTTTTCGATGTCTGGCATTATAGAAAGTGGCATCGTCCATCGCGATATTGATGTATTCGTTGGCTTTATCCAAATAACCCATTTTAAAGAGTTCATTGGCTAAATTCCGAAGGGCAACCGTTTCTTTGGTGGCGTTTTTAACATCGGCAATAGCGGCAAGTGCCAGATAATAAATGGCTTTTTTGGTATAGCCCCTTTCTGAATAAATATAACCGAGACTTGAAGTTGCAATTCCGTAATAATCAGATGGTAATTTGTAATTGTTGATCCAGTAGCTGAAGGCGAATTCCGCACCACGCCAATCCTGTTGTTTTAATCTTTTTAAACTCTCGGCAGCCCAATATTCATTAGTATTGGTTCCTATTAATTCTAAAGCTTTTTTCAGAAAATGATTTCCTTGTTGTACATAATGAATATTAAAACGCTGATCTTTATTATAATCGGCTAAATCATAGTACGCACGTGCTTTTATGGAATAATATTCGAATTTGTTTTTTTGATCGAGCTTTTGATCATCAATGACATTCAATGTATCGATAGCTTCTTTAAAAAGTCCGGATGAAAGTAAAACAAAACCTTCTTTAATTCGGCTTTTAGCCAAATATTTAGGATCTTTTAAAACAATCGCCTTGACTTTTGCTTCTTCTAAATAATAATAAGCGGAGTCATATTTGAATGATTTGTATTCGTCAAACAACGACATATAAGTATTGTAAAGCTGTTCGTTGTTTTGACTTACGGTAAATTTTGATATGTCTTTTTTTAAGGCTTCAATTTTACGATACTTCTGTTTTAAGTAAACGTCTTTTTTAAGAAGCACTTTATCTAATTCTTCCAGAACAGGATTTGTCTCTTTCGCAGTTAGAGAAAAACCTGCAATAAAAAAAAATAGAATGAATATTCTTTGCATAATTTGTTTTGGTTAAGGGTAGAATTCTTTTTGGTTAGTTAAGTTAATTCGTTTTTTTAATTCAGGGTAAAATAATTGACTGTTGATGATTTAATAGCTTTTAGGATATGGTAATTCTCTTAATAACAAAGCTATATAATTTAGATCATCAAACAAAAATAAGATCTAAATGTTAAAAGTAGTCTAATAATTTGCAATTATACAATAAAAAGCAATAATATATATGTATAGTGAAAAAAATATAGACTTTAATTTACATATTGTCATAAATACCATTATTTATATGCTATTTTTCATCTAAACAACGTCTTGATTTTTGTAAATGCAAAAATATCATAAAATATTGATTTCCAGTTTGTTGAATAAAAAAATATTTGAATTACATCTTGATTTTTATCAGATTTTTTTTTTTAGGTTTTTTTAACATCTAGCTTCGTTCTGTCTTTAATGAGACAAAAAAACTAACAAACAAACCACAAATTTATGAGATGTAAAAGTATTTATTGGTTAGCTGTTATTATGTGTCTGTTTGCCATTGGCTGTGACAGTATTGATGACGGAAGCTATGTTGATCCAATTACCATTTATGAGAAAGTAAACGGAGATTGGGGATTAACAAATTTGAAAATGGTAGATGAAGCTGCGAAAGCAAATGCCATCGAGCCAAACGAAGAAAACTTGAGTACGTACTTTAACTACGAGGATTTTAAAATCAGATTCAGCGTAGACGAAAAGAACCAGCCAACAAGTTACGAGGTTATGGGTAATGTTCCTCCTTTATTCGCGCCAAAAGGATATTGGAAATTAAGCTCCGATTTTCAACAGACAAATGCCAGTGCAGTAAGAATTTATTTGTACAGCGACGCTCAAAAAACACAAAAAACAGATGAACTTCGATTAACATCAGTTCCGGGAAGCAACGACGAAATGGAATTTCAGTTGGTACATTCTTCAAACGGAACTCCTTTTGTGTCTTATGTATTTAAATTAAATGCTATTAATTAAGAAGTATTATGAAATCGCCATGATTCCAAATTACAAACTGGAACAAAGAATGGCGATACCATATTCCGACAAAAAACAAATATTACATACATATGAAAAAGTTTATATATACAATTTTACTTGCCCTTTTGATGGCGCCTAATTTTATTCAGGCACAAGAAGCTGCAGGAGCTGTTGGTTCAATCTCATCATATCCAGTAGTTTACAAATACGATGAACAGGTGACATGGTATTTTGATATGTCAGCATCCACTTTTGCAGAAAACGAAGATCTATATTTATGGATGTGGTCTCCATCAGAACCAGACGCAGGAAACTGGGAAAATTCTTCAGATTTTGCCAAACTGAAATATGAAGGAAATAAAGTTTGGAGTTTTACCTTGACGCCAACCGTTTATTTTTCTCAAACTCCAGATCAAATTGCAGCAAGCGCAGGATTTTGGTTTCGTTTAAAAAACAAAAACGGATCAAAGCAAAGTGATGTAGCCAATGTAGCTTATACTGATTTTTCTTCATTTTATACTGCTAATGAGTTAATCAGATCGTATCCAACAAAACCAACAATTGACAAACCGGTTAGTATTTTATTTAATTCAAACCTAAAAGACGGCTTTAATGGTGTTCCGAGTGTGCATTTTCATAGTGGATTAAACAATTGGGCCGTTTTACAGGAATATCAGGCCTGGATTCCGGAAGTATCTGAAAAAACAAAATTGAAAGATTTAGGAAATGGTTTTTACAGAATGGATTTGATTCCACAGGAATATTATAATACAGAACCGGGTTTTGTTATGGAAAACATTACTTTTCTGTTCGTAGCAAAAGACTGGACAACAAATTCTGGTGATCAGATAATTTACGCCGGAGAATATATTCCGCCACCGCCACCAGTATTTGGATTTTTCCCTTTACAAATCAGTCAAAGAGATTTCCTTGGAATGTCGCGTAAAAACAACGAGCCAGGTGTAAACAAACTAATTTATACAATTAATGCGGGCAGTAAAGTGATTTCAGGTGAATTTGCCGGAGGAACAGCTGAGATAAAAGGATTTGTCAATTTGGTTTCTGAGCTTAACGGAATTCCGGGCTTAACGGAAATTCATGTTTTGGTAAAAGATAACAAGGATAAAACAATTTCGGATACCACGATTCCTCTTAAAACTTTAGACAAATAATTCACTATCAAATTAAAACATCATTATAATGAATAGTAAAAATAAAAAAATAGTCCTGCAGGATCTGTGGACTACTAAAACTGTGGTATTCATGATTTTCATGCTTTTTCTTTCGGCAGGAATGTTTGCTCAGGAAAAAAAGCAGGTATCAGGTACCGTTTATGACAATACAGGAACTGTGTTGCCAGGCGCTTCGGTAATTGAGGTGGGTACTAAAAATGCCACCACAACAGATTTTGACGGAAGATTTACTTTGTCTGTAGCCGTAGGAGGTTCGATTGAAGTATCCTTTATAGGAACAACAACTCAGAAAGTACAAATTACATCAGCAACCAAGGCTAATATTGATGTTCGTTTACAAAACGATGGTTATCAGTTGGCAGAAGTACAAGTTGTTTCTGTCGGATACGGAACGCAAAAGAAATCAGATTTAACCGGAGCTATTTCAACCGTTAAAGCAGACGATTTAGTAAAAGGAACAATCTCTTCTACAGAGCAGGTTCTGCAAGGAAAAGTAGCGGGATTAAATGTTATTCGTCCTTCAGGAGATCCTGCAGCAGGTTCTACTTTGCGTTTGCGTGGAGGAACTTCATTAACAGCAAGCAACAGTCCGCTTATTGTGGTGGATGGAATTGCCGGTGTTGATATCAATGTGGTTCAGCCTTCTGATATTAAATCGGTAGACGTTTTAAAAGATGCTTCGGCGACAGCCATATACGGATCAAGAGGAGCAAATGGAGTTATCATCATTACTACAAAATCAGGAACAAAAGGTGTTTCTGTTACCTATAGCGGATTATCAAGTTTTGGTTATGTAAACGATAACTTAGATCTTTTATCAGCAAACCAATGGAGAGGTTATATACGCCAAACCGGAAATCAGGATGCAATTGATTATGGTGGAAATACAGATTGGCAAAAAGCAATCGAACAAACCGCTATTTCACAATCGCATACTTTAAGCATCAATTCAGGTAAGGCTGACAGCGGTTTCAGAATGTCTCTTTCGTACTTAAATAATGAAGGTGTTATCAAATCGACTGGATTGGAAAGATTGAGCGGAAACGTTAGCGGCTACCAATATCTTGGAGATAATAAAGACGTGAAATTTGATATGGGTTTATTCGCTAATATCGACAAATGGCACCCGTTAGATTACAGAATTTTTGAGCGTGCATACAATTTAAATCCAACGATTCCGGTTTATGATGCTAATGGAGAATTTACTTCAGTTGGAGGAACTATTTATGAAAATCCGGTTGAAATTTTGACCAACAGAACAGTGGATAATGAAAGACACAGACTTTTAGGATATTTTAAAACTGAAGTTAAGTTTTTAAATGATTTTACTGCTGTGGCAAATATTTCATTAGAACATAATGCAGTTCAGGGAAGTACTTACAAACCATCTTATGCTGTTATGGAAGGAAGAACAGAAGACGGTTATGCTCAAAAAACGTACGCAGAATACACTAACGCACAAGGAGAATTGTATGTGAATTACAATAAAACTTTTGGGAAACACACTATTAGTGCTTTAGGTGGATACTCTTATTTAGAGAATATTTATGAAGGTTTTGGAGCACAAAGAAGTGGTTTTGTATCAGATGCTTTTAGTTATAACAATTTAGGTGCCGGATATAATTATCGTTTGGGCGATGTGTATTCTTATAAAGGAAAATCAAATTTAGTTTCTTTTTATGCTCGTGCTAATTATAGTTTTGATAGCAAATATTTGTTTACTGCAACAGTAAGAAGAGACGGTTCAAGCCGTTTTGGAGAAAACAATAAATGGGGAACTTTTCCATCAGCTTCTGCAGCATGGAGAATTTCTAACGAAGAATTTATGAGTGGTACAAAAGACTGGTTAGGCAATTTAAAATTAAGAGTAGGTTACGGAGTTACAGGTAATCAGGACGGAATTGGCGAATATAAATCGCTTTCAATCTTAGGAGTTGGAAATGACAGTTATTACGATCCGGTTACACAAACCTGGAGTTTGGCTTATTCTCCAAAACAAAATCCAAATCCTGACTTAAAATGGGAATCTACTAAACAATTAAATATTGGTGTCGATTTTACCTTATTTGACCGAGTAACAGGATCATTCGAATATTATTCAAAAACAACAGACGATTTATTATACACTTATGAAGTTCCTCAGCCTCCTTATTTAGTAGGAACTATGTTGGCAAACGTTGGTGAAATGTCAAACAAAGGAGTGGAGCTTACGCTGAATGCAGACATCATAAAAGGAGATAAATTTTCATGGAATGCTAATTTAACGTTAGGACACAACGTTCAGAAAATCGAAAAACTGTCAAATACAACTTACGAAACAGATGTAATTTACAGCGGATCTTTACATGGATTAGCTGGTATGTCCGGACAATATTCTCAAATTATTGCTGAAGGATATCCGGTTGGAACCTTTTGGGGTTTCAAAAATGCAGGACTTGACGCTGATGGAAAAATTCAATACTACAATGCAGCTGGAGCTGTAGTGGCAGAAAGTGCTCTAACAGATGCTGATAAAACCGATTTAGGAAATATTCAGCCAGATTTGAGTTTAGGTATTGGTATGAATTTTACGTATGGAAATTTTGATTTAGGTGTTTCGGGTTACGGAATGTTTGGCCAAAAAGCATTAAATGCGACCAATATGATGTTGAATGATCCTAACAGATTACCAGCCTATAATGTGCCAGATGATTTCTTAAACAGCGGTCTTACTTCATCTCCAAAATATTCAGATTACTGGATCGAAGATGCTTCTTTCTTCAGACTTCAGACACTTTCAGTGGGTTATACTTTGCCTTTGAAATCGAAATCATCAAAATTCAGAGTTTATGCTATGGGAGAGAATCTGTTTGTAATTACAGGTTATAAAGGTGTAGATCCGGAGATTGGTTTAAATGCACAAGATGGTCAAGATCAAACGGGATTAGCAGCGCCTGGAATCGATAAGTACAACAATTATCCGCGACCAACTACAATTTCTGTTGGATTAAATTTTACGTTTAATAATTAAGCGATTAACTCAAAAATAGAACAAATGAAAATCAAAATAACAGCAGCATTATTAATAAGCATGCTCTTTACGATATCATCATGTACCGATTTAGATGAACAATTATATGATAGGGTAGAAGATGGGAATTTTGGAAATACTCCCAAAGAAATTGATGCATTAGTTGGAGGTGCGTATTCTTCGTTAAGAGGATTTGCAGATGCGATATCCAATAATTATCCAACCTGCGAGTATGTATTCTTTTTAAACGAAACGGTTTCTGATGAAGCGACAATTCCTACCAGAGGAACAAACTGGTACGATGGCGGACAATACCAGGATGCACAAAAACACACCTGGAAAGCAGATAATCGTATGATTCTTTCGGCCTGGCGTTACAATTACAGCGGAATTGCAAAAATCAATTCGATCATTTATCAAATCGATAAATCGTCTTTAACTGATGCAGCAAAAACGCCAATTTATGCCGAATTAAAAGCCTTAAGAGCATATTACTATTATAATCTTTTGGATTTATTCGGAAATGTGCCAATAGTAACCAATTTTGAAGATACAGCTTTACCATCGAATTCTACCCGTAAACAAGTGTATGATTTTGTGGAGAAAGAATTGCTGGATGCCATTCCGCATTTAACAGCAAACGTAGTCTATTCTAAGTTTACAAAAAATGTAGCCTATTCTCTTTTGGCGAGATTGTATTTAAATTCTGAAGCTTATATAGGTACAGCACGTTGGCAGGATTGCATCGATATGTGTCAGAAAGTTACAGGATATACTTTAGCACCTGATTTCTTTGCGAATTTTGCAACTGAAAATCAAAAGTCACCTGAAATTATTTTTGCTATTCCTTATGATTCAAAAGCAGGAACAGTTGGAAACTATATGTCATCAATGTCTTGTCATTACTTGCATAAACTGACACTTTCAGCAATTGGAGATTATCCTTGGAGTGCAAACGGAATGTGTGCACAACCAGGTGTTTATTCTGCTTTTGGAGATACAGACAAAAGAAAAAAATGTATGGTTGCCGGAGATCAGATCAATTTGGCAAACGGACAGGTTATCATTATGGATAACGGAGAACCTTTGACTTATACAGAAGAAGTAACAAGTGTTGCTGATGCTAAAGAAAATGAAGGTGTTCGTTTGGGTAAATATGAAATGAAAGCTGGAGAACAATGGGAACGCGATCATGATTTAGTTGTAATTCGTTATGCTGAAATCCTGATGATGCAGGCAGAATGTTACGTTCGCTTGGGATCTGCAGATTTGGCAAAACCATTTCTACAACAAGTTACAGCGCGTGCCGGAGAAGAAATGCCAGCAACAATCGATCTTCATTTTATCGATCAGGAATTGCTAAAGGAATTTACTTTTGAAGGAAGAAGAAGAACAGATAATATTCGTTTTGGAACTTTCTTCCTGCCATGGTGGGAGAAAGGAGCAACAGAAAAATACAGAGCAATTTTTCCTATTCCAAGTACTGTTTTAACTACAAATAAAAACCTGAAACAGAATCCTGGTTATCCTCTGAATTAGGTTATTGAATGTCAGTCTTCCATGTTGGTTAGTCGTGGAAGGCTGACATATTTTAAAAAAAGATTTTACGCCACTCCCGATAGCTATCGGGATAAAGGATTATTAGGATTGAAAAGTAATTTTTGTCTCTCGCAGATTCTGCAGATTCTGCAGATTTATTTTGATGAGTTTAAATAAATCTTTCAGAATCTGCTTAAATCATTTTAAATCTGCGTGAAATAATTTTAGCCAAAGATTATAAGGAGAAGAATGATTTAAAAAAAAATCAGCCAGATCTGCGAAATCTGCGAGAGAAAATTTTAGCCACAGATTAACGGATTAAAATGATTAAAAAATCTATGAAAATCTTTTAATCTGTGGCAAAAAAAATAACTACGACCAATCATAAAAACAAAAAAGTATTTCAATATGAAAAGATATATCACATTATTGTTTTTTGGTGTCATGAACATTTTAGTCGCCGCTGGATGCAGCAGTGATGACAAAGGTTCAGATAAACCCACAGAACCAGAAACAATTCAGCCTGTTGCGATTGAAAAAGCAAATAGCACCAAAATTTATGTGCATTACATGCCCTGGTTTGAAACCAATGAAAGTAGTGCCGATAAAAAATGGGGATATCACTGGACAATGGCCAACAAAAACCCGAATACGATAGGAGCAAATAATCGTAGAGAAATTGCATCTTATTATTATCCTCTAATTGGCCCGTATCATTCTGGTGATAAAAATGTGATTGAAAATCATTTATTACTGATGAAATATTCAGGAATTGATGGTGTTTTGATCGATTGGTATGGCACTTATGATGTTAATGATTACAGAATGGTAAAAGAAAATACAGAACAACTTATTGCCATGTTAGACAAAGTAGGACTGGAATATGCCATTGTTTATGAAGACAGAGTAACGACAAATGTTGTCAATGCCGGAAAAGCAATTTCGGTAACCAGCGCGGCCAAAACTGATTTAGCTTATATGGAGAAAAATTATTTTGATGATGCCAATTACATCAAAGTAAACGGGAAGCCATTGTTGTTGAACTTTGGACCTATTGTATTGCAAACACCTGCAGAATGGACCAATGTTTTTGGTACGCTGACTACAAAACCTACTTTTTTAACGCTGTGGGATCAATCTGTTGAAGCGGGTGCGAATGCCTCTGGCGAGTACGCCTGGGTATATAAAAATAGCACTTATTTGACTAATTTCTATACCAGCACAAAACCAAAACTTTCAGTTGCTATGGGAGGTGCTTATCCTGGTTTTAAAGATTTTTATGCCGAAGGTGGTGGTGGTTCCGCCATCGGTTGGACGATTGAACATAATAACGGAGCCACATTGGATGAAACGCTTGCATTAGCTAAAAATGCCAATTTAAATTACCTGCAACTGATTACATGGAATGACTTTGGAGAAGGAACCATGTTCGAACCAACAGTAGAATTTGGCTATACTTACATCGAAAAAGTGAAAACCTTTGCCGGTGTAAAAAATACCGAATCCTTTTTTGCAGATATAAGCAAATTGTATAACCTAAGAGTAGAAAAGAAAGGCAATGCCGATGCCCAGAAAAAATTAGATCAGGCTTTTAATTATTTTGTTTCGATGCAGCCAGCAAAAGCGAAACAGTTAATAAGCGAAATAAAATAAGAGTTGTAATTAATACAATTAAATAATGAAAAACATAACACATAGATACTGTTTAATTCTTTTTGCGTCAATTTTGATTTACGCTTGCAGTGCCAGTACTAAAAAAACATACAAAATCAGCTCTCCGGGAAAAAACACTGAATTAGTTTTTGAATTAACTGCTTCAGGTCAGCCTCAATACAGTTTTACATCCAGTGGAAAATCGGTTATTGAGCCTTCTTTAATGGGATTTGAGTTTCAGGGAATTCAAAAAATGACTGAAGGTTTTGAAGTGGTTTCCACCGAAGAAAAAACATCAGATGAAACCTGGGAACAACCTTGGGGAGAATTCAAAAAAGGGAGAGATCACCACAACGAATTGATTGTTCATTTGAAAGAAGCAAAAGGAGAAGAACGTTTGGTTGATATTATTTTCAGGGTTTTTGATGATGGAGTAGGTTTTAGATATTCTTTTCCGAAACAGCCTAATTTAGGGAAAGTGAAAATTTCGAATGAAGTTACAGAGTTCACTTTTAAGTCGGATAATGATGTTTGGTGGATTCCGGTGCACCGCGAAAATAGTTATTACGAAAGCACGTATCGCAAAACACTAATCAGTAAAACCGATACAATCAATACTCCGGCCACTTTTGAAACTAAGGAGAAATTGTACGTTGCGATTCACGAAGCTAATTTGACTGATTTTGCTTCGATGACACTCTTGAAAACAAGTGATAAACAATACAAAAGCGATTTGGTGCCTTGGGCAGATGGTGTAAAGGTTTATGCTGAAACGCCTTTTCAAACGCCTTGGAGAACTATTGTAGTTGGAAAAACACCAGGTGATGTTGCAACGTCAACTATAATGCTGAATCTGAATGAGCCTTCAAAAATTGATGATCTTTCATGGATTACACCTTCTAAATATATTGGAATTTGGTGGGGAATGCATTTGGAAAAATTCACCTGGGGGCAAGGGCCGAAACATGGGGCGACAACTAAGAATACAAAAGAATATATTGATTTTGCTGCGAAAAACAATTTTGACGGCGTTCTGGTAGAAGGCTGGAACGAGGGCTGGGATGGCGACTGGACAGCCGATGGATCTGCATTTAGTTTTGTAAAAGCGTATCCTGATTTTAATTTGGAAGAAATTACCAAATATGCGGCCATCAAAAATGTTCGTTTAATTGGGCATCACGAAACGGCAGGGGCTACCAAAAATTATGAAAGCCAATTGGAAGATGCTTTTAAACTGTATCAGAAAATGGGCGTGAATTCTGTTAAAACGGGTTATGTCAACAAATATTTAGATAAAAAAGAATGGCACGACAGCCAATACGGAGCACGTCATTACAGAAAAGTAATCGAAACGGCGGCTAAATATCATATTATGATTGACAACCATGAACCTATGAAAGGAACCGGAATTCAGCGTACATATCCAAATTTCATGTCTCAGGAAGGCGGAAGAGGTCAGGAATATAACGCCTGGTCTGTTGATGGAGGAAATACTCCCGAACACTTGACGACTTTACCTTTTACAAGAATGTTATCAGGACCGTTTGATTATACGCCGGGGAATTTCAATTTTGATTATAAAACACCTTCGGGAGCCAGAGTACAAACGACTTTAGCAAATCAACTGGCCTTGTATGTTATTATTTTCAGTCCGTTGCAAATGGCTTCAGATTTGCCTGAAAATTATGTTGGAAAACCGGAATTTCAATTCATAAAAGACGTTCCGTGTACCTGGTCGTATACCAAAGTTTTAGATTCTAAAATTGGAGAATATACAACTATTGTGCGTAAAGACTGGGACGAGAAAAACTGGTATTTAGGTTCTATTACAAACAAAGACGCTAGAGATCTTAAAGTGCAATTGTCATTTTTGGATGCAGGAAAAGAATACGAAGCCGAAATTTATGCCGATGGAGCAGGAGCGAATTATAAAACAAATCCGTATCCGGTAACCATTTCTAAGCAAAAAGTAAACAGTAAAACAGTATTAGATATTAAACTCGCAGCTGGCGGAGGAGCAGCTATAAAATTTTCTCCAATGCAGAAATAATTGAGTTAGTTTAAGTTTATTTAAGTTAAGTTTGAGTTTGGCAATGAACCCGATATCTTTTTAGAAGATGTCGGGTTTGTTATTTGTTCCAAGTTTCAGGTTTCAGGTTGCAAGCTAGACGGGTAATTTTATCGCAAAGTTCGCTAAGTTTTATTACTTCAATGGTTTTACAAAAAAGAAAGTTCGCAAAGCTTTGAGTTAATCTAGCTTTGCGAACTTTGTGTTTTCTAAACATACAGTTAGATAAAAAACTTAGCGAACTTTGCGGTAAAATTTATGCTCAAAGTCAAGCAACCTGAAACCTGAAACCTGAAACCTGAAACCTGAAACTAAAATTAGTGTTTATAAAGTTTAACATGATTTCCGAAAGAGTAGGTAGCGGTTAGGGTTGGACCATTGTATCCCCATTTAAAGTATCCGTTCAGTCTTTCTTTTTCGACATCAACTCTAATATTTAAACCAGTATAACCGGCAGTCAAACTAAAATTTTTGTAGACATTATATAAAACAGATAGGTTATAACTTAATATTCGGCCGTCGATATCGTTAATTTTTAGGGCGAAATAGTTCGTATTTACATAAAGTCCCCATTTTTTTGCTAAAACAACCTCTGCCCAAAGGCCCAAATCAGGCAGTGGCGCGGTAAAATCAAAATTATCTTTATATTCTGCTTGTGCATTTTCTCCTTCAACTTTTAAACCAACATCACCAAATAAAACGTGCGCTCCAATAAGAGCTCCAATTTCATATTTTGGCTTTGATATAAAGGCATAGCCATAATATATACGAGCGATTTGAGTGTCCTGAAATGATGAAACAGTTGTATTTATATTGTAGACATTATCACCAAATTCGATGTCTCTTTCCAATTTCTTGGTTGAGGTTCGTTTTAGATAGAAAAACTCACTTCCTAGTCTTGATCTTCTTGAAATTCTCCACTCAAAACTAGCGGCAAATGATGTAGAAGTTCTATTAAATCCCAAGTCTTTTTCAAAATCAATCAGACTTCCAGAATCGCCATTGTTTGTGCCTACTTGTACCTCTGCACTATTTGTGGGGAAAAAGAAACCGGCGTTAAACTTAAAGCGTCTTGCATGCCAAGGCAAATCTTCAGGATCATAATCCTGAGGGGTGTCGGAATTATCTTGTAAGGCAGGTAAAGTATTCTCGGTAGCGATTTCAGCAGTAGTCTGTGCATTTGCCGAAAACCAAAAAAAGGAAATAATCAATAAAGAAAATAATTTTTTCATGAGATTTATTTTTAAGTTTTGGTGGATAGTTTTAACAATTAAAGTTAACAAAAAAAATCATGCAATTCATTTTTTTGCTTTTATTATTTGATTAATTCCTTTGATAGTCAGTAAGCTATAGGTTTTGTTAAAATTAGTTGACATGTCACTCTTTTTTGTAATTTTGCATCATGACAGACACAAATACAAATTCAGAACCATTTGGTAAAGCTTTTAGTGCTGAAATTGCAGACAGTTTTTTATTTCAGATTCACCGAATTAAAAAGGCTCTTTTTCGTCGTACAAATGCTTTAATGAGCGAAGCCGGAATCACGCTGCAGTTAGAACAATTGCCGTTAATCATGATTTTACAACATAAAGATTTGTCTCAAAGAGAACTTTCAGATAAGACAATGCGTGACAAATCTTCTATTTTAAGAAGCATCAATGCCTTAGAAAAAAAGAATTTACTTGTGGTGCGAAAAGATAAAACTGACAAGCGTAAAAATGTGGTAAGCCTTACAGAAGAAGGTATTGCTTTAGCTAAAGTTATTCGTGCGTTAATGAAAAAATCAGAAGATGAGGTGCTTTCTGTATTTTCTGCAAAAGAAAGAATTGAAGCTTTGGAAACCATTAGAAATTATGCGGATAGATTAGATCAATCTTGATTTTTTTTAAGAATTAAAGGTTGATATGTCAACTTTTTGAGAATATAGAGTAAAGAGTAAAGAGTAAAGAAGAAAGAAGAAAGAAGAAAGAAGAAAGAGTGTCACTCTCAATGGCTATCAGGATAAAAATCAATTGGTAAAACAAATTGTAAAATAAGAAAATGAATAAAAAAGAATTATTAGAAGGGCCGATATTGTCTTCATTATTAAAATTGGCGGTGCCAATTATGATTGCCAATCTATTACAGGCCGCTTATCAATTGGTGGATGCTTTTTGGGTGGGGCGTTTGGGCGGAGATGCTGTTGCGGCGGTGTCTGTGAGTACGCCGGTTATATTTTTAACGATTGCTTTAGGAACGGGTCTTGCCATTGCAGGTTCGATTTTGATTGCGCAATATTTTGGAGCCGGACAGCAGGAAATGGTCAATCATGTCGCCGCGCAAACTTTGTTGATGGTGATTAGTGTTTCGGTAGTATTATCGATTATTGGATATTGGCTGAGTCCGTATTTTTTGGAGGTGCTGAATGTAACACCAGAGGTCTATAAAGACGCTTTGGGTTTTATGCGTGTCGCTTTTATTGGTCTTGTATTCAGTTTTAGTTTTATGATTTTCCAATCCGTGATGCGTGGGGTTGGTCGTGTGACTTTACCGGTTTATATTGTTTTGGGAACTGTAATTCTGAATTTTGCACTAGATCCTTTGTTTATTTTTGGATGGAATTTTATTCCGGCAATGGGTGTAAAAGGAGCTGCTTTGGCGACTTTATCAACTCAGAGTCTGGCGATTGTTATTGGTTTTTTCATTTTGTTCAGAGGAAAACATGGAATTCACCTCCAGTTGAAAGATTTTAAACCAGATTACAAACACATTAAAAAAGCGTTTAAAATTGGTTTTCCATCCTCAATTGAGCAATCGATGCGTGCGATCGGTATGATGGCAATTACGTTTTTGATTGTACATTTTGGTACGACAACGGTTGCTTCGTACGGAGCGGGTTCTAATTTAATTCAGCTGATTTTGATTCCGGCCTTAGGACTTTCTATGGCTATCGCAACCTTAGTTGGGCAGAATATTGGTGCGGGAAATATTGCGCGCGCCGCTCAGATTGGAAAATTAGGTGGTTATTTAGGTTTCGGTTTATTGAGCGGACTTGGGATTATCGCCTACGCTTTTGCGCCGTATTTTATTGCCTTTTTCGTTCCGAATGATCAGGCGGTAATCGAAGGCGGAACTCAGTTATTAAGAATTACTTGTCTTTCGTGGGGATTTCTTGGTTTGCAGCTTTGTTTAACCGGAGTTTTCAGAGCGGTTGGAAATACAACACTCCCAATGATTTTGACTTTAGTCTCACAATGGGTGATTCAGTTTCCACTGGCTTATATTTTATCGCATAATACTTCGCTTGGTAAAGTCGGAATTTGGTGGGCTTTCCCTATTTCATCTGTTGTAACGGGATTGATCACTTTAATTATTTATGCGAAAGGCGATTGGAAAAAAGAGCGTTTAACCGGAAAAACGAATAAATTGATTGATAAGGTGGAGAAGGAAATTGTGAAGGAGGGGTTTGAGAGTGTGAAATAAGATTCTAAGTTGCTAAGATACTAAGGTACTAAGTTTTTTTTTGAAAGGTTCAAAGGGGCAGAGGTTCTTAAAAGGTTCAGAGTTTTTTTTGAGAGGTTCAAAGGAGCAAAGGGGCAGAGGTTCAGAGCTTTTTTTGAAGGTTCTGAGAGACTGAGGTACTGAGGTACTGAGGTTTTTTGAATAGGCTCCAGCTTTAGCTGGAGTTTGTAATAGAGGATAGTGAAGGGCTTTAGCCAAAATAATTATAAGATATTCACGTAGAGGCGCACAGTAGTGCGCCTCTTTTTGTTTGTTAAAGTGTCTTGGAATTTTGTAAATCCATTAACTCTTCTTATGAAAACGGATTGCGTGAGGGATAGGAGCTAACTGCCGAAGTAGCGTGGATAGCCCGACAGCTTTTAAGAAAAGGCCCAATGAACGCAAAGTTGATTGGGCCTTTTTTTAAAAGGTGGCACGTCAAAAATATCAATATCAATGTCAATATCAATGTCAATATCAATGCCAATATCAATGCCAATATCAATGTCAAATTTCAATGAGGAAAATTAATGACAATAGCTAATTCAAATTACTCCTGAATGACTTTTTATTGAAATTGATTTTTGCAATTGTCATTGATTTTTGAAATTGTTTACACTCTATTATAATCGGCTTTCCAGTGGACTATGGCTTTTTTTATGGAGTCTCCGGGAAGGCTGTTTTTTATAGCGTCTTCGAGGAGCGGAATTAGTTCATTATCGGGTGCGAATCGTAGGGCAAATAATTGATCATCAGTTAGTTTATATTCGAATTCTTCTAGTCGTTTTCCGGTTAGGGTGAAATAACGGTAGCGCAGTTCTAATCTTACGATTCGGTTTTGCAAAATTAAGGCATAATGCTGGCGTAACATAAAGGCAAGGCAAAAAAGGAATATAAAAGCTACGCTTATAAAGGACCAAATTAACGGTTGATCTGTAGTAAATGCGAGGTAAATACTGGCAATGAGAAAGATTATTAAAACGGGATAATAAACAAAATGATGGGGAGTGTAAAAACGTATGTGGTTGTAATAGGTTTGAATTTTCATAGTTTTTGTTTTTAGGATTAAAGTTAAAAAAGAAAAGCTACCCTATGAATAGAATAGCTTTTTTTTCAAAATAAACTAACATAACCAATGTCTCTTATATATAAACCCGAAAGATTTGCTTTGGGGTTTTCTTATTGATATCTATATTTTAAAAAAAGCCTCAATTGCATTTTACTCAGTTTCAAATGGCTTTATTTCTTTGAAGTAAAATTAAATTAATCAGAGGTGTTTCTTGTTATATTTTAATTTGAGAATGTTATATGATTTCAACTTAATTATTAATTGTGAATGGTGAATTGTGAATTGTGACAAGTAAGATGTAAGAAAATAGAGTATAGAAAATAGATTTTAGAGGCAAGAGGAAAGATGCAAGATGCAAGAGAAAGCTTAGAGCCTAAAGCTTACAGCTTACTGCCTATAGCCTAAAGCTTATTGCTTACAGCCTGCGGCTTACAGCTTTTTCCCATTCTTCTAATTTTGACTGGAAAGATTTTCCTGCGTTGGCGGGGCTTGTGGATGGTAATGTTATCAGGTGATATTCTTTTTTTAGGGGAACGTATTTTTTGAAAAAGGCTGCGGCTTTTTGACCGTTGAAAAGGATGGTTTTGATGTTTGGATGTTCTGTAAGGAATGTTTCGAAATCATTGGCTATTTCGTTTTTTATGGCGCTGTCGAGACTTCCTACGCGATCGCAGAATTGTAATACATCCCATAAGGCAATGTTGTTTTTTTGTAAAATTGCTTTTCTGGTTTGGTAGTCGTTTGAGAAATCTTCTTTTAGAATATGGAACATAAATTTCCAGAAATTATTCTGATTGTGCCCGTAATATTGATTGAGTTCTAACGATTTTGTTCCGGGCATTGTACCTAGAATCAAAATGTTAGCGTCTTGTGAAGTGATTGGGGCGAATGAAAAGCTTTTCATGTTTATACTTAGAGATCTTAATATTATTATATGTTAAAATAATCATTTATAAGTAATTATAAAACAAATTACAAAAATTATATAACAATTTTAGGGGTTTGGTAAACGAACTTTGGCGTTATAGATTTTCTGGTCTTCAGCTACTTTATGAATTCCTTCTTTATTGAAAGCTATAACGTTGAATCTCAATTTTAATTACAAGCAAAATGAAAACAGTTACTATTAATACAGAAAAAATTGACGCTATTTTTGAACAGTTACACTCTAATTTTGGAGGAAAGGTAACTTCTGATTTAGATGAGTTTACTTTAGAAGTTAATAATAGTAGTGCCAAAGGATCTATAATTGGAGCTTCTTTCAATGACAATATTTCCTACGTGCAATTTGATATGAATTTTGCTGTTGATGTTCGAATCGATATCACAAATGTAAAAACGGCACCAATTTATTTTGCCTATTGTTCGCAGGGAAGCTTGTCGCATAGTTTTGGTGTTTTGGGTGAAGAAAGAAAGTTTAAAACCTTTCAGACTGCTATAACTACTTCTAAAGTAAATCAGGATAATGTTTTGTTTTTTGAGAAAGAAAAAAACACAAAATTTACTTTAATTATTGTAGGAACTGAAGCTGATAATCAACTTTATGCTTTGGACAATTCTTTGAGTGATAAAGTAAAAGAAACATTTTTTGAAAGTAGTAACGATGAGGATTTCTTTTATCTGGGTTCGTACAATCTTCAAATTGCTGAAAAAATAGAACAACTAAATGCTGTAACTCAAACCGGAATTGTAAGAAAATTGCTGAAAGAAGGTATTTTGAGAATTATTCTGGCAATGGAAATTCAGCAACATACTGACGATTTGAATGCTTTCTCAAAAGATGCAAATTGTTTGACTTTAAGAGAAATGGAGGAAATAAAAGAACTTTCAGAATTCATCAAAAATTCTCCGGAAGAGCCTTTTACCATTAAATCGTTAAGCAAAAAATCAGGTCTTTCTCCAAACAAATTACAGGAAGGTTTCAAAATGATTCATAACCGAACTGTTAATGATTATATCACGCATATGAGAGTTCTAAAAGCCGAACTTTTAATTAGAACCTCAGACTTAAATATCTCAGAAATAGTATATTGCATTGGTTTTACTAGTAGAAGTTACTTCTCAAAAATCTTCAAACAAAAATTTAATTGTAGTCCAAAAGAGTATAAATTTAATTTGAATCCTTTAGCTATTACTGCGTAATTACAGGTTCAAAGTTGCAGAGGTTCAAAGGGACAAAGGTTTACTTGTGAGTTATTAGTTTTTTTAGGAGCTGATACCTGCTATCCGCTTGTATCTTTTATGGTGAACCCCACCATAAAAGGATACCGCTCCTATCAGGGCTAGGGGATCTATTTTTACAAGAAGGAGCAAAGCGAAAAAAGACCTTTGTCACTTTGAACCTCTGCAACTTTGAACCTAAAATCAACGTCCAAACCGATAATACTCCAAATCCTTATTCTCTTTATCATTAATAGAATCCAAAATAGAATTCATTCCTAAAACACTGAAAGTAATTCCGTTTCCTCCAAAACCTAAGACGTAATGTTCGTTTTTGTCCGGATTTGGTTTTCCGAAATAGGGAAGTCCGTCTTTTGTTTCTCCAAAGGTTCCGGCCCAGGAATAATCAATTTTGAAATTGATATCAGGGAATCTTTTCTGGAATTGCCTTAAAAGAAACTGTTCTTTTTTAGGTAATAATTTGTCTCGCTTGATAGGATCTTTAAACTCTTCGTCGCCACCTCCCATTATAATTCGGTTATCTTCTGTGATGCGAAAATAAAAATACGGTGAGCCGGTATCCCAAAAAATAGCGTTTTTAAAAGAACTTGGTACTTCTGGCAAAGCTTCAGAAGCAATCACATACGTACTTTTAAGATCTACCACTTTTTCGGTAAGCGTTTCGGTGCTCTCGTAACCGCTGCAGTGAATAATGTGAGTTGCGGTTATAAGATGCCTGTTTTCCGTATGAGCAGTTAATTTTGTTTTTTGTTTATGAATAGAAGTTATATTAGTCCGATCGAAAATTTGCATACCTTTTTGCTGGCAATAATGCAGTAAATCATTCGCCAGTCGATACGGATCCATAACGGCTGCTGTATTCGATTCTATTGCGGCCATGGCGTGTAAACCCATTTTTTTTAAGTCTGATTCTTCAAGCCAATTAACATTAAAACCATTTTGTTTTCGGGTTTTGAATTCGTGCTTTAAAAACGGAATATCCTTTTTAAAAGAGCAATAGTAAATGCTCTTTTTGAATTCGAATTGGCAGTCGCTTTTTATCGTTTCAATTATGTTTCCCAAATCAAAAATGGCTTGTTTGCCATTTTTATAACTGTCAACTGCACATTCTAAACCTCTTAATTTGATAAGCTCATGCAACGAAACATCAATTTCGTACTGTAATAATGCGGTACTCGCAGCCGTACTTCCGTTGCAGATATCCCGACGGTCTACAAGTACCACTTTTTTTCCTTCATTGATTAATTTATACGCAATAAGAGCGCCTGTTATTCCGCCGCCAATAATTAAAATTTCAGTGTTTATATCCTCATCAATAGATGGATAACTGTATATTATGGCGCTTTTTAATGGCCAGAAAGTTTCTGTTGATCGAAGTTTCATTGGCCTTTTGGTTTTTTATTTTCCATTTTCGTTTAACTTTTTCGTTTACTTACTTTTTCTTCCCGAATGACTTTATTATTTTTTTCATCGTAAAGGGCATCGTATATTTTTTGACCGGTTTTACTAAAAATTTTGATTTTAGGATCTTCATGTGTTCCCGTGATAACAATCGGAAAACCAATAATTCCAAAAGGCGGTAATCCTAAACGCATTCTTAAATCTAATAATCCGTCAAAACTTGTTGTACCTTTTATGGTTGGTCGAAAACTCGCTACGCTAAAGGTAAAGGGCTCGATATGAATTAAGTTATTATCGATGGTTGATATAATTTCAATTCCTTTTAAATCAGGATTATTTAGACCTTTCTGTCCCGTTTGTGAACTAATTCCGTCAAATAATTTTAATCCTTTAACTTGAACATCACGCAAATTAATAGTTCCTCCTCCTTCAAGAGAAGCATAAATGGGTGCCATATTTCCGTCTAAATCTCCTTTAACAGTATAGTCAACAGAAATAATTCCCTGTGCTTTTTCCGCAGCTGTTACCATGTCATGAAACATCGGAATTTCTTTGTAAGCTCTTTGTATACTAAAATCTTTGGCTGTGAAATGGGCAGCAAAATGGGCCGTTGTTGGTGTTTCGTCTTTGTAAGTAGCATCAACGCCCAGAATACAATCAATGATATCAAAAGTGGTGTTTTCTAAAAAGAAACCACCTTTTGCAATTTCGACTTTACCCGCAAGTTTGTTTAAAACCAAACCCTTATATTCCACTTTATCAGCATTTGCTGTAAGCGCGACGTTTAAGTTTTTTGGAATAATAACAACACCGCTCATTTTTGGATGATCTTCTTTGGCATATTCTACTTCAAGGTTTCGATCTGTGTTTTCGCCTTTTTCAAGCGCCATAAATTCATCAATATTAATCCGTTTTGATTTCATGTTGAAACTTCCGTTCAAAGTTCCGTGCGACTCCAAAAAGTAATTTATGGTATTCAGAAGGTATCCGTTAATATCAAAATCAGATTTTCCATAAGACGCATAGAATTTTTCAAACCACATTTTCTCATTCTGAAAACGGAAATTTCCTTGTTTGATAAAGAAAGCTTTTGGAAATAATTCTGATGTGGCTTTAATGTTTCTCAACAAAAGAGTTCCGCGATTATCGAGTTTATCATATTGTCCCGTGGTTGCATAGCTTTGTTTTCCTTTAAGCGAAAGATCGGCTTTTGCATATCCGGTAACATCAAGTCCTTTTTGAGAGAAAACCTGATAGATGCGGCCCACATTCAATTCGCCTTTTATTTTGGCATTATAAGCAAGATCACCAAAATCAGAAAGTGTTGCATTTACATACATCGGATTTCCTTCAAAAACAAACGATGCAGGTGCTACGGCTACAATTAAATCCTGAAAAGTTCCGGCTTTATTCAACACGTTTGCAACAAAAGTAATATCGGTAATAGGGTTAGGATAGGATTCGGTTTTTAGCCAGCCCTCACGCAAAGAAATTCCTCCAATTGTTTTAGGAAACAGTTTTTTTGAAGTACTAAAAAGACCTTTGGCTTTGATGTCTGTTTTTAAAATCCCTCTCAAATCTATGGTGTTTAAACCTATTGCAGCATCAATAACTGCTAAATCTAATGCTCCTTTTACGCTGGCATCAACAGTCATTTCACTAAGTCCTTTGCTTCTTAAATAAGCGTTGAAATAATCTTTTTCGCCCACTTTAAATTGTAAAGCTCTCAAATTGATAATTAATTTTTCAGGATCCAGCTCTGGCAACAGCGCATTCAAATCCATATTAAAATCCGTCAATGGAACTGGTGCATTTTGATAATTGATGGCCCCTTTATCAATTTTAAGATTGAAGGCTAAATTGGGTTTTTGTTTTTTGGCCACATTGTAATTTCCTTTAAAAGTAAAAAGCAAATCACTTCGTCCTGAAATCTCCGTTTCGTCCAGCCACGTCAAATATTCTGGTGGCATTACGGAAAGTAGATCTTTTACAGTGGTATTTTCTGAAGCGGCTTTGATATTAATTTTATAACCATCTCTTAAAATCGTAAATAAACCGGTAAATTTTAGAGGTAATTTATTGATCTGCAATTCATTTTTTTGCAGGATAAACGAAAGCGCATTCGTATTGATTCTGGTAATTAAATCGGCGTGAACTCTTTTTCTTCTTACGTAACCAGTTCGGTCATAATAAAAATCAAGTTTATCAATATCAGCATCGGTACTTAAATCGAAAATATCTTCGCTTAGATTGCCTTTTCCAACATAATTGAAACCATTGGCATCGACCAGAATTTTAGCGGATCGATCGTTGTATTTTACATGACAATCTTCAAGATCAATACGTTCTAATCGAATCGCAGTTCCTTCTTCGGGTTGATCTTCTTTTTTTATGTTTTTAGGATCAGAAATATAAATATTGTAATTAGCTTGTCCTTTTTGATTAACCATTACATTAATCATCGCTTTTGAAACGTACAGTTTATTGATTTTAACTTCATTGTCAAAAATCAATCTTTTCAGGTTGATACCAAAAGCCACTTGTTCTGCTTTGATTAAAGTATCATTGCTAAAGGGCGCTGAGCCTGTCATGGACAAATCATCAAGCGAAACGGTTAATGATGGAAAATGAGTGAAGAATGACAATCTGGACTTAGAAAAATCCATTTTAGTATCTAGACGTTCATTGGCGATTTTCTTTACTTCGGCTGCGACTTGTCCTGGAAATAGTAACGGAATTAAAAACAATAATAGCAAGATACTTGCTATTACTATTCCCGTTATTTTCAGGATTTTAAGGCTTATATTTTTATAGGAGGCTTTCATGACATTTGATTCAAATTTTAAGATTTTGCTTTTTCAGCCGCTTTTTTAGCGTCTTCTTCTTTTTGCTTTTCTGCTTTAGCTTTTTCTTCCTTGGCTTTTTCCTCTTTTTCTTTTGCTTCTTTCTCTTTCGCTTCTTTTTCTTTAGCAGCTTTTTCAGCCTGCTCTTCTTTTTTCTCTTTGACTTCTTCGGCTGCTTTTTCTTTTTGTTTCTCTTTTTTCTTAAAGTAACCTTTAAATAAGAAATTGCTTTTTGCCGCCTCCATATTTTCACTAAATCCTTTTGTACCGGATTCTAAGTTAGAGAGTGTATTTGAAACGCTGGCTGCCATTTTATCATCACGAACCAATCTTGCCAAAGCGCCGTTTCCGTTATTCATACTATGACTAAAAATGGCTAATTCTTCAGAAATAACGCCTACGTTATCCATACTTTTTTTAACGCTTTTCATAATGTCATTCATTTCAATTCCTTGCATAGAAGCCAATTTTCCACCATTTTCAATCTCTTTTGTAGATTTTACTCCCGGGGAAATGGTTAATACTTTATCGCCCATTAATCCGTCAGAACCAATACTGGTTCGGGCATCCGTTTTGATGAATTCTTTAACTTCTTCTTTAATGACCATTGAAACCACAACCGAAGAGTCATTAATCAACCTGATTTCTTCGACCGTTCCGATATTGATTCCTGAAAAACGTACATTGTTTCCGACTTCTAAACCACTTACGGTTTTAAATTGTGATGTAATGTTGAATGTCGAGCCAAAAAGGTTTTTTTGTTTCCCAATAAAGTAAACTGCCAGTATAAAAAGCAGCGAGCCAATTGTTACAAACATTCCTAATTTCCAAGTATATCCAGATTGCTTCTCCATGATTTCTAATAATTTATTTTTTTGGTTTATTCAAAAAAAGAACGAACCCATTCGTCTTCGTCTTTTTCTAGTTCTTCGTATGTTCCTTCAGCGTGTATCTTTCCGTCTTTCAAAACCATAATTCGGTCTGCAGTAAGTTTTGCGCAGGCCATATCGTGCGTAATGATGATAGAGGTCGTTTTTTGCTTGTGTTTGATGTCTAATATTAATTCACTGATTTCTCTTGATGTTATCGTGTCTAAACCTGTTGTAGGCTCATCGTATAAAATGATTTCCGGCTTTAAAATTAAAGTTCTGGCCAAACCAATTCTTTTCTGCATTCCTCCAGATAATTCAGATGGCATTTTGTCAATTGCATCGGCTAAACCAACATTGTCTAATGCTTCTATTACTTCACTTTCAATTTCTTCTGCCGTCAATTCACTTTTGTGTTTTCTTAAAGTAAAGGCCAGATTTTCTCTAACCGACATGGAATCGTACAGCGCTCCACTTTGGAATAGAAAACCAATTCGGACTCTGATTTCATTTAAATCTTTCTTGCTCAGATTCAATACATTTTCATCAAACACTTTAATTTCGCCTTTATCAGGTTCAATTAAACCTACAATACATTTGATGGTAACGGATTTTCCTGAACCGGAACGTCCTAAAATCACTAAATCTTCGCCTTTGTTTACGGTTAGATTTACGCCTTGTAAGACCTTATTGTCTTTACCAAAAGTTTTGTGCAAATCCTTGATTACAATCATAGGAGTTTTGCTTTCTTCTTTTGTTTTCTTCGTTTTTGGCTCTATATTTTCTTTCTCTTTAATCATTGTACAAAGAATAAATCGGTTATTTGAACTGCGACCATATCAAGAATAAAAATGGCTAAAGATGCCGTTACCACAGCTGAATTTGCTGCTCTACCAACACTTTCTGTTCCATTTGCAGCATTAAATCCTTTATAACACCCAATCATTCCGATAAAAAATCCGAAGAAAAATGTTTTGATTGTAGCTGGAAATAAATCCAAAAATTCAAGTGATTGAAAAATTTGGGTCATATATCGGTAGAAATTTACATCGCCATGAATATTAACTCCAATATAACCTCCCAAAATTCCGATAGCATCCGCAAAAAATACTAATAACGGAACCATTAGAGTACAAGCTAAAATTCTGGTGACAACCAAATAATTATAAGGATTAATTGCTGACACTTCCATCGCATCAATTTGTTCTGTTACTTTCATGGAACCTAGTTCGGCACCAATTCCGGATGAAATTTTTCCTGCACATATTAATGCCGTAATTACCGGTGCAATTTCTCTTATCAGCGAAAGCGCAACCATTCCGGGCAACCAGGATTCAGCTCCAAATTTGACTAAGGTTGGTCTGGATTGTAGTGTAAGGACTAATCCCATAATAAAACCTGTTATGGCAACTAATGGTAATGATTTATAACCAATAATATAACATTGTTTCAAGAGTTCTTTGGCCTCATAAGGAGGAACAAAAACTTCCTTAAAAAACTGCTTTGCAAACAAAGTTGCATTTCCTATTTCGGTGAATGTATTTCGTAAAGTGAGAATCATAAATGTTCTAGTTTTTGTTTGAAACCCTTTATAAATCAACTTTTTATAAAATTGACTATGCCTTGATTTTCAAGTAATAAAGTTATTTTATAACGAACCAAAATACATTACAGAACTTTGTAGGAACTTTATATAATTAACATTGAAAAAACACAATAATTATAAGGAAACGACGTTAGGGGTCGATTATAAAAAACAAAAAATCCCTTCTTCGAAAAAAAGGGATTTCCTGGGTTTATAGCGTTTTGGCCAGTCTTATTATCGCTATTATATTTAAGAGTTAATTGCTACGCCTGAATTGGATTTCATCAATGGAATAACTTTGGTATCAGATGATTTCAGGTTTTCCATTATTAATCGGGATGTTAAATAACAAACTGTTGATTCTGCACCCTGATTTAAGTTTACGTTTTCTTTTTCAAGTCCGTCATAACCGCCACCGCTTACTGGATTGTACATAATTTGATTTAGGTGATTTTTTCCTAAAAACCAGTTAAAAGCCATCTTCATTTTATGTTTGTATTCTGGTGTTCCAAAAGCATCGTAAAACGAATTTAAGGTATGAATAGTGTAAGCAACATCAATTGGCTGTTCCCCGTATTCTTTTGGCTCTTCACCTTTGTGAAGCCATCCGTTGTTGGAAATAACTTTGAAACTTTTATTGATAAACATTTTCGACATTAGGAAGTCCAGTGAATCCATTGCTACTTTTTTGTAGATTGGTTTATTGGTTACTAAGTAAGCAAACAACATAGATTCCGGTAAAATTCCATTTCCGTATGTCATATAATTTTCAAACCACTTCCAATCGCTTGAAGCATGAATTTCATAGTTAGAAAGCAATTTTGCATTCAGTTTATTGATAATCGCCGCAACGTATAAATTTGGAACAGCAGTATGATACAAATAAAGCCCTTTTGTTGCAAAACCAATCGAACGTGGCGACTGAATGGTTTCTGCCCATTTTAAGGAATTCAATAAAACTTTTGAAGCTTTTTTAGAAATTGGTTCTGGTAAAATATCACTCATTGAAACTACAGTTCCCAGTGCCCATAAACCTCTTGCATTTGAATCTTCTAAATTAACCTCGGCATTTTGCTCAATATGTTCTCTATTTTCCTGATCGACATAATTGATAAAGTCACCTTTTGGTTTTTGACAACGCTCAATGAAATCCAAATAAATTAAAATATAGGCTAAATCTTCTTTGTCTTTTGTCAGTTTATAATGCATACACATAGCAATCAAAGCTCTGGCATTATCGTCTAAAGTATAACCTGATTCAAGATCCGGAATCGAGATTTTACTAAATTGGATGATTCCTAAATCTGTAGTTAATTTTTTGATGTGTTTTAACTGAATTGAAGGATAAGTGAATTTAATTTCATCTGTATTCTCCATTAAAGTTTTATACGTATTCATGTGCGTAATTGCTACATTTTCCCAAGATGAGGCACGCATTTTTGTAAACGCATTAATTCCCATCTCTTCTCTTAACTTATCGTCAGCAAGTAATTTTATTGTTTGCTCGGCAAATTGATTTACATCTCCGATATCAACTAAAATTCCACAGTCAGAAGTCAAAACTTCTAAAGTATGCGGGATTTTTGAAGCTACCATCGGACAAGCACAGCTCATTGCATAAGAGAAAGTGCCGCTTACCGCCTGATTTGGATCTTTTGAAGTAAACAAATAAACATCTGTTGCTTTCAGATAATCCAACAGTTCATTTGTGTCAAGATATTGATTTATAAAACGTACGTTGTCTTTTAGGTTTAAATCTTCTACAATTCCTTCCAGTTTATCGCGGTATGCATCAACACCATCCTTAATTAAATTTGGATGTGTTTTTCCGATTACTAAATACAAGACATTTGGTTCTTTTTCAATAATTTTTGGTAAAGCCTGAAGTCCGGTTTCAATGTTTTTTCCTTCACCCAAAAGTCCAAAAGTAGAAAGCACTTTTCTGTCCTGAAAACCGAATTTCTCTTTTGCCTGATGCGGCGCTTCGTATATCACAATGTGCGTTCCGTGTGGTACCAAGCTAATAATTTCGTCAGCTATATCGTAATCTCTCATCAAAATTTCTTTTGATTGATTGGTCATTACGAAAACAGAATTGCTGTAGCTCAACAATAATTTTACAAAGGTTTTCAATTCGTTATTCGGATTTTGAATAACAGAATGAAAAGTATAGGTAAGCGGTTTTTTAATTACGTTTAAAAAGTCTAACAAATAATCGCCATAATTTCCTCCAAACAAGCCAAATTCATGTTGAATGTGAACCAATTTTACCGATTTGTCATTATTGATTTGTTCGGCAACTTTAGCATATTCGGCTTTATCCTTTGTGTTTAAGGTAAACGCCTGCGTTGGTTTTGCTTTTGGTTCATTGACCAATTCACAAATTTCACAAGTTACTGATTTACCAAAAACATCTGTAATTCCTTTAATGGTATCCTGCGTATAAGTAGCTATTCCACATTGCGTTGGTGGAAACGTTGATAGAAAAACTATTTTCGATTTATTTGATATCGTTTTCATGGGGATTCTGTTTTAGTTCCGTTAATAAGTCGTTTAGGTTCAATGAAGCCACCGCAATCTTGTCATCGGCGGCACCGTAATAAATATATAAAAGGTCATCAAAAATGGCTGTTCCTGTTGGGAAAACCACATAATTTACATAACCGTGTCGTTCGTAATATTCTGCAGGTGTTATAATGGGTTTAGTCAATCGGCCTATAACTTTCTGTGGATTTTCAAGGTCTAATAATGCTGCAGAAGCATGATAAACCAATCCTTTTTCTCTTTTTTCTGCTGAGTGATAAATCACTAACCAGCCATCTTTGGTTTCGATAGGTGGAGCGCCCGGACCAATGTGACTTGTTTCATGATCGTATTCTGGTTCCATCACTATATGTTCTGGCAGATTTTTTAAATATTCTTTCCAATATTCTGGTGTCAAATCTTTCTTTTTTTCGAAAGTGAAAATTTGAATGGATGGAAATAAGCGATGTAAACCGACAAATTTCCCATTTATTTTCTTTGGAAAAAGCACTACATTTTTATCCCAAACCATTAAATGCTCTTTCATTGTAATTGTTAACGGATAATTTCTAGCGGTGTTAACGGCCAATATTTTTGCAACACCTGGATTTTGTAAATGATCCTGGATCAGATTACTGAAATCATGCAAGATGAACTTAGGCGTAATAATTCCTTTCTTTTTAAATTTTGTCAAATCCTTTGAAGTCGCCAAAGCGCCACTTGTATTTATACCATCATAGGTAACATAAGTCATATAAAAAGTATCATCAATTTTTGTGATACGCGGATCTTCGACACCGTGAATTTCATAAATGTATTCCGGTTCAAAAATAGGTTCAGCATGTCTTTCAACTAAAGTTGTCGGGCCTTCGAATCGACAATAACCAATGGTCGAAAAATTCCCTTTTTTAGCAGCTCTATAAAACATGTGTACTGTATTCCCATCTTGGTAGACCGCCGGATTTAAAACTCCTAGTTCTTCAAAAGCACGATCTGTTTTTTCTAAAATTACACCGTGTTTTGTAGCGATAAAGGTTTCCGTTGCTGCTAATTCCATATGTTTCCATTTTGTGAGATAAAATTACTTTACGAATAGAGGCATAATTGATCCAATCGATCAAAAAATTGACTCAAAAGGATAGATATGGGAATTATGTAATAAGAAGAGGGGGATTATAAAATTAATGTAAAAAACTGATTAATAATAGATTGTGATAAGAAATTAATGTTAATATTCAGCCGTTTTAAGCTATTCATAAAAAAAGCGAAACCAGATTATTAGTTTCGCTTTTTTTAGTCTAAAAATTTTTATTTATGTAAGTTTTAAGCTTCAGATTTCAAGTTTCAGGCTGAACGCGACTGAAAAACTTCTAACGGTGGAAAGAATAGTGCTTCTTTGTAATAAAGGCAATTGGAATTCCAATGCAAAAAATTAAAATCAAAATAGATAGAATCAAAGGGAAATCCAGATGTTTTTCCGGAAGGACTGGAAATACTGTTGGCAAGACTACCAGGTTCATAATGATCCAGACAAAAATTCCATATAGAATGCCCGATAATAAAGTATTTTTTTTAATAAAGATGAAATACGGATAAATGGTGAAGTAGAACCACGCAAAAGTCAGAGCAATAAAATAATGTAACAATAAACCATACAAAGCCATTTGCGAACCACCGGAATAGGCATCTTTTTTAAATAGTCCCGAAGCAATAGACTGCAGGATTTTAATGGCCGTTGTTTTTTGCAGGATAAAGGCATAAACTGTAATAGCAGCAAGCATATCAAGTGTGCCGGCAATTAGACCAGATAAAAAGATTGTTCCGCTTTTTGATTTCATATAATGGTTATGTGGTTTGGTTTGGAAAGTTTTTGCTTTATACTTTGTTCACTATTTCATAAATTTCATTCAATTGATGGGTATGTCTTTCTGTATGAATAAGCGTGAAAGAAATCCATTCCAGAATTGTAAAATTTTCAAATCCTGGAAGTTGAAAATCAAGACAAGTCAATGTGAGATCATGGATTGCTGATAATGTCAACAAATCAGCTTCTCTATTGAGTAGTTCTAAAGTTTGTTTCTCTTTGTCATAATCGATGATTTCCGGTAGTAGAAAATCCGGAGATTCCATTTTTATATCGTAGTTCAAGAATAGCGCTTTCAGATCTTTGATGTATAAGTCAGGTTCTCTATTCGTTTTCTCTGTTTTCCCCAGAAATAAGGCAGCATAACCAGAACTGGCCTTTAGAATATGTTGCGTGGTTTGTCCGGCTGTCCAGCTTCCTTCAAAGGGAACCGTATTTAGGGCAGTTTCAGAAAACTTAGAATGGATTTCGCTTAAATTTTTGAATGTTTCGACAATGTTGGTTTGAAGAGTTGTTTTCATCTTTTTGATTTAAATTGTGAATTCATTTACTGAGGTGATCCACCAGACATTTCCGAAAGGATCTGTTACGCCGCAAGTTCGGCCATATTCCTGATCGCTTAATCCCATTAATTCTGTTGCGCCTTCTTCCAGTGCTTTTTTAAAACTTTCATCGGCATTGGGTACATACACAAATAAATTTGCCGTTTGCGGTTTCCAGTCACTGGTCGTGTCGGCAAACATAATAGTACTTCCGTGGATGTTGATTTCAGCATGTAAGGCAGTTCCGTCGTCACGCAATTGAGGCGCGTGCAAAACAGTGGCATTAAAAACGTTTTTTGTGAAGTCGATAAACTTTAATGCACCATCTAAAATTAAATACGGCATTATGGTTTGATGATTTTTGGGAATATTCATTTGGTATGATTTGATGATTAGTGATTACCCAAATTTACAATTTTAAATTAAATAATTAAAAACCAAATGATTATGTTTTGTTGTGTTAAATGTAAAACTTAGAAAAATATCCAAACACATAGAAACATAGATTTAATTTTTTAAAAAAAGAGAATAAAAAGAAACTAGTTTCTAACACATAGTCCCGAAGCATCGGGATGTCTTTAAACTAGTGAAACGACTTTTTAAGATTCCTAAAAGCTATGTCCCTATGTGTTAAAATAATTTACAATCAAACGATTATGTCTTTTGTCACAAAAGCACTTCGCAATGAAATCCGTACGAATCAAGAAGTTCAATGATTTTATTATGTGAAATGGAAGCGCCATGAATGCGAAGGATTTTATCACAATCTTCCAAATCAAAATTGATAGCACTACTTGGAAAATGCTCAAGGAGTTTCCCCACAATCAAAATAGATTGCTCGACTTCCTGAACATTTGTTTTAAAAACTTCTATCATCGTAGTAAAAAGTTTATAACGCAATATTTTTATAGCGTTCGATTTTATGATAATAATGATAAGATATAGCCAGAATCACTAAAAAGATTAGTGGAAAGAAAGATTGAAAATTAATTCCGTCAACTGCAAAATGACTTATCGAAGCAAATATAAAATCGAATCCAAATCCGGCATAAGCCCATTCTTTTACATTCTTAGGAATTGATGGAATTACCAGAATTAAAACGCCTAATATTTTAAATACAACTAAAGCATTTCCAAAATATTCAGGATAGCCTAAATGTCTGATTCCTTCTTTGGCCAGTTCAGATTGAGAAGTCAAAGCCGGCATTACGCCCTCAAACAGGAAAATAATAGTCGTAGTAATCCAGAAAATAATCTTTGCTTTTTTCATGTGGTTTTTGTTTAAATAGTTATTAGTTAATTATTTACACAAATCTACTAATGTTATTTTTTTTACTGAATAGTTATTTACGACTATTTTAGGGGCATTTGAGACAGATTGAAGGATTTTAGAATTTAGAAGCAAGAAGCAAGAGGCAAGAGAATGGAATATAGAAAATAGAATATAGATTAAAGATGCACGAGGCAAGAAGCAAGAGACAAGAGAATAGAATATAGAGAATAGATTAAAGAAGCAAGAAGCAAGAAGCAAGAAGAAAGAAATCTGCTAAATCTGCAGAATCTGCGAGAGACTTTATCCACAAAGTATCCGCAATACTTGTCATCCCGAGGAACGAGGGATCCCCGCAAGAAACTCCACAATCAAAATCGCGAATCTTTGTCGAGCTACTCGCGGGGATCCCTCGTTCCTCGGGATGACAAAATGACGATAAATCTATGAGAGTAACAAATATAATTAAATAAAAATCCGTGACAATCCATTCAAATCCGCGTCATCCGTGTGCCATTTTCAACACAATCAAAATCGCCAATCTTTGACGAGCTACTAGTGTGACCCTTCGTTCCTCAGGGTGACAAAAATGCGGATAGAAAAATCCATAAAAAATAAAAATCCGCGACAATCCGCCAAAACCCGCGTCATCCGTGTGCCATTTTCAACACAATCAAAATCGCCAATCTTTGTCGAATCAGAGCCATCCGTTCAAAAACTTCGTGCCTTAGCGCCTTCGTGGCAAAACAACAAAAAAACGCTGCAAAACCGAAGTCTCACAGCGTCATCTCAAATAAATAATTAAAACGGGTATTATCTCCAACCACCGCCCAATGCACGATATAACTCGGTATTGGCAGAAAGTTGTGCTCTTTTTATATCAGCTAATTCCAATTCGCTTTGCAATAAAGTTGCTTGTGCAGTTAGAACTTCAAGGTATTCTGCCATTCCGTTTTTGAATAACAGATTGGCATTTTTAATCGCTTGTTGTAACGTTTTTACACGTTCTTGCAAGAAAGCTTCCTGTTGTTGTAATTTTTCAACAGCAACCAAAGCATCGGCAACTTCACTAACAGCTACCAAAACAGACTGTCTGAAATTGATAACGGCTTTTTCTCTTTCAACAACAGCAATATTATATTGTGTTTTTACTCTTTTATTATTCAATAAGGGCTGAGTTAAACCTCCGGCAACAGTACCGAATAATGAAGCCGGAATAGTAAACCAGTTGCTGGCTTCAAACGAATTTACTCCGCCTTGCGCTGTAATTCTCAAAGCTGGATAGAAATCGGCTTTTGTGATTCCGACATTCGCATTCGCAACTTTTAAAGCTAATTCAGCACTTTTCACATCTGGTCTTCTGCTTACTAATGAAGATGGAATTCCGACAGCGGCATTGTTTTTCACAGCAATAGTGCTCAAACGAATGGTTCTTTCTTTTGAATCCGGAAAAGATCCTGTCAAGACACTCAAAGCATTTTCCTGAATGGCAATGTTTTGTTCCAATAACGGAATCAGTTGCGCTGAGTTTAATTTCTGCGCTTCAGATTGTTGAATTGCTAATGAAGTAACTTGCCCTGCGTCATATTTTAATTTAATGATACTGGTTGTACTGTCATTCAGTTTCAGGGTTTGTTTGGCAATTTCCAATTGTGCATCCAACATTAAAAGATTATAATATCCTTTAGAAACATCGGCAACAATAGTGGTTTGCAACGCTTTTTTCACCTCTTCAGATTGAAGATATTCAGCATATGCGCCTTTTTTCTGATTTTTGATTTTACCCCAAATATCAGCTTCCCATGAAAGTGTTGCTCCGGCGGTGAAATCATTAATGTGGTTTTGACCTAAAGCCTGACCCAAATTTTTCCCCGTAAAACTATTGTCTGACGGATTGCTGGTACTGGCATTAACACCTAAATTCACCTGAGGAACATTATTCCATTTTGATTGGGTAAATCGGTATTGCGCGATTTCGATGTTTTTAGTAGCGATTTGTAAATCGTTATTTCTGATCACTGCCTCATCGATTAGCTTGATAATATCTTTTTCTGTAAAGAAGTTTTTCCACTCCAAATCGGCGATACTGGTTGTATCTTTTGAAACCGATGCATTCCTGAAATTTTCAGGAAGTGCATCTTTTGGAGTTTCAATATCCTTCGAAACAGAACAGGATATCAATGTGGTGATCAAAATAGCGACCATCACGATTTTGGTTATATACTTTTTCATTTTATATTTTGTCATTAAATTTCTGTACAAGTATCTTTTTTAGTTTCAAGATCTTTTGAGATTCTGTACGATATATAGCCGATGCCAAATATAATGGCCACCAGAATTGTCGTTATATAATTTTCCATATTTATTTTTCTTCTTCTTCGTTATGAACTACTGCTACCGGTTTTCCGGTAACTTTTTCTTGTAAATGTTGGAATACGATGAATAATACCGGGATGATCAACAACCCTAGAATTACTCCTGAAATCATACCCCCGGCGGCACCAATACTAATAGAGTGGTTCCCTTGTGCTGATGGTCCTTTGGCACTCATCATCGGAATTAATCCTACTACGAAAGCCAGTGACGTCATGATAATTGGACGTAAACGTAATTTGGCTGCGTCTATAGAAGCTTTAACCAAAGCCTGTCCGGATTTTCGTTTCTGGACGGCGAACTCGACAATCAGAATCGCATTCTTGGCGAGCAATCCAATTAACATTACCAAGGCAACTTGTACATAAATGTTATTTTCAATTCCTGTTAAACCAATCGCTACGAATACTCCAAAAATTCCTGCAGGTATAGATAAGATTACTGCTAAAGGCAAAATGTAACTTTCATACTGTGCAGCAAGTAAGAAATAGATGAATATCAAACACAGTAAGAAAATAGTTGCCGATTGACCTCCGGAAGAAATTTCTTCACGAGTTTGTCCTGACCATTCATAACTATATCCTGCAGGTAATTGTTGAGCTGCTACTTCTTCAATTGCTTTAATGGCATCTCCGGAACTAAATCCTGGTTTCGGAATCGCATTAATCGAAATCGAATTAAACAAGTTGTATCTCGAAGCGGTTTCAGAACCATAAATACGGCTTAGTTTTACTAAAGTATTTATCGGAACCATTTCGCCATTTTTGTTTTTCACAAAAACTCTGTCAATTGCTGACGGATCTGCTCTGTCGGCAATATCAGCCTGAACTACAACTCTGTAATATTTACCAAATCTATTGAAGTCAGAAGCTTGCGCACTACCAAAATAAGCCTGCATTGTTTGAAGGATATCTTTTACTTTAACACCTAACTGATCTGCTTTTTCGTCGTTGATATCCAATTGTAATTGAGGATAATCGGCTTTGAAAGAGGTAAAGGCTACAGCAATTTCAGGGCGTTTCATTACTTCACCAATAAAGTTTTGTGAGATTCCACTAAACTTATCCAGTTTACCTCCGGTTTTATCCTGAAGCACTAAATCCAATGCCTCAACGTTACTAAATCCGGGTACAGTTGGGAAACTAAATACGAAGAAGCTTCCTCCAGAAATCGCACCCAATTGGCCACGAACCTGATTCATGATTTCGTCAATATTTTTAACCTCGCCACGTTCTTCGTTTGGTTTAAGCAATACGAATACTACTGCTGATGAAGGGCTTGTAGAATTCGTCAATAAGTTGAAACCAGAAATAGCAGTTACAAATCGTGATGCATCCAATTTTTTCAAAGTGTTTTCTGCTTCTGTCATTACTTTCTGAGTTCCGTCTAAAGAGGTTCCAGAAGGCGTATTAACAGCAATCGCGATAAAACCTTGATCTTCAGTTGGGATAAATCCTGCAGGAGTAGTTTTAACCATTACAATCGTAGCGAAAGTAATTAAAGCCAATCCACCTAAACTAACCCATTTGTTGCGAATTAAGAATTTTAATCCACCAACATAACGGTTGGTTAATGATTCAAAACTATTGTTGAATCCAGTAAAGAATTTCTCTTTAAATCCTTGTTTTTTGTATGGCGCATCTCCTTCGTGTGCAGCGTGATTATCTTTTAAGAATAAAGCGGCAAGGGCAGGGGATAATGTCAAAGCATTTACGGCTGAAATTACAATTGCAATCGCCATCGTAAAGGCAAACTGACGATAGAAAACCCCGGTTGAACCTTCCATAAAACCGACCGGCAGGAATACAGCAGCCATTACCAGCGTAATCGAGATAATAGCACCCGTTATTTCGTGCATTGCTTCATGTGTGGCTACTTTTGGAGACAGATGTTTGTGCTCCATTTTCGCATGCACGGCTTCGACGACGACAATCGCATCATCCACCACAATACCAATCGCCAGAATTAAAGCGAAAAGCGTTAAAAGGTTGATCGAAAAGCCGAATAACTGCATGAAGAAGAACGTTCCTAAAATTGCTACAGGTACAGCAATGGCCGGAATTAATGTTGATCTGAAATCCTGTAAGAAGATGAAAACTACTATAAATACCAGTATAAAAGCTTCAATCAAAGTATGTTCAACCTGTTCGATAGATTGGTCAAGAGATACTTTTGTACTGTAGAAAATATTGTGTTTTATTCCTTGTGGGAAATCTTTTGAGGCTTTCACCATCAATTTATTAATCGCAATCTGAATTTCGTTTGAGTTAGAACCTGCCAACTGAATAACTCCAATTACAACTCCTTTTTTACCGTTCAAACGAGTTAAACTGTTATAAGAGTAAGCACCAAGCTCTACTCTGGCAACATCTTTTAAGCGAAGGATAGAACCATCTGCATTCGAACGAATGGCAATGTTTTGATAATCCTCCGGTTTAGTAAGTTTCCCTTTGTATTTAATTACGTATTCAAAAACTTCTTTACTTCTTTCTCCAAATTTACCCGGAGCAGCCTCTAAACTTTTGTCCTGAATCGCTGCCATAACTTCATTTGGCGTAACATTGTAAGTTGACATTTGAGTTGGGTTCAGCCAAACTCTCATCGAATAATCTTTAACTCCACCAAAAATACTGGCAGAACCTACACCCGGAATACGTTTAATCTCCGGAATAATATTAATTTGAGCGTAGTTGGCAACAAAAGTCTGATCGTATTTCGATTCATCTTCTGTGTACATACCAATCGCCATGATGAAACTGTTTTGTTGTTTCGCGGTAATTACACCTTGCTGGACAACCTCTGCAGGCAACTGACTCGTTGCCTGAGCAACTCTGTTCTGAACGTTAACTGCAGCCTGATCGGCATCTGTACCTAATTTAAAGAAAACAGTAATCGCTAGTGTACCATCGTTACTCGCTGTTGAACTCATGTACGTCATGTTTTCAACACCATTTATAGATTCTTCCAGAGAGGGCGCAACCGAACGTAAAACCGTTTCGGCATTTGCTCCCGGATAAACCGCCGTAACCAAAACCGAGGGAGGCGCAATATCAGGAAACTGTTGTAAAGGCAATTTTGTAAGTCCAAGTACACCCAGGATCACCAATAAAATGGAGATTACGGTTGCCAGTACAGGTCTTTGTATAAATATTTTGAACATTGTCGTAAAAATTATTTTTTGTTAATTATTTGGGCAACTTCAGAAGTCGATTTTTGAGGTTGGATCACTTGTCCTTCCTGAAGTTTGTCGATTCCGCTTAAAACAATTTGGTCGCCAGATTTTACACCTTCGCCAATAAGATAATTAGTTCCGCTTTTACCGATAATCGTGATAGGCATTTTGTTTACTTTATTTCCTTTGTTCAGGGTGTAAACAAACACTTTATCCTGCATCTCGATAGTAGCCGATTGTGGTACCAGAATCGCATCGTCGTGATTGATTCCTAAACGAATTTTTCCTGTGTTTCCAGAACGTAAAGTTCCGTTTGCATTTGGGAAAGTGGCTCTTAAAGTAATTGCACCGGTGTTTTTATCAAATTGACCATCAACCATATCAATTTTTCCTGATTGTGCATAAGCATTATTATCAGCCAAAATCAAAGTTACAGGAGGTAATTTTTTGATTTTATCACCCAATGTATTTCCAGCATATTGTGTTTTAAATTTGATGAAATCAGTTTCACCAAGAGAGAAGTAAACAAAAACTTCGTGTACATCTGAAAGTTTGGTTAACGGTTCAATATCAGTAGCCGAAACTAAACTTCCTTGTTTTTTAGGCAATCTTCCAATGTAACCACTAACAGGGGCTGTCACATTAGTATATCCTAAATTAATTCTTGCCGATGCTACCATTGCTCTTGCTTGCTCAATATTTGCAGCAGCAATTTTTTGAGAAGCTTTGGCTGTTTTTAATTGATAATCAGAAACTACTTTGTTTTGAACTAAGGGAGTTAATTTATCAACTTCTAACTGAGCGTTAATTAAAGCCGCTTCAGAAGCGTGAAGGCTGGCCAAAGCATTGTTTAATTGCTCACGGAAAGGGCGTTCGTTTATTTTGAATAAAGTTTGACCTTTATTTACATAAGCACCTTCGTCTACTAAAACGCGATCAAGGTTTCCACTTACTTGTGGACGAATCTCTACGTCTACAGTTCCTTGTATCGAAGCTGGATATTCAGCATCCGTAACAGCATCAGAGTTTTGAATCGCTAAAACTGGCAGGAGTGGAGCTGCCGGAGCAGGAGCCTGCGCTTTATCTGCACAACTGCTTAGTACAAGTGCCAGAATAAAACTGGTTATAATTACATTTTTCATTTTCATATTGGTTTTAATTTGTTGGACATTCATTTGAGTTAAAATCTTTTGTATTATGGTATTCCCGGTATTCATATTTAATTGAATTAAATTATCTAACGATGTTAAGTTAAAAGGCGCAAAATTCCGTATAGTGAGCCCATTGCGATTCCTTAAGAAATCGGTATTAAATTATTTATCACTGTTAAGTAAATAGTAAAAAAAGGTTACTATATTACGCTAATTAAATTTTCTAACACTGTTAAGTGGAATGGAAAATTTTTTTACTGTATTGATTTGATGATACCACCAATCGCATCTTTCAGAATTTGATTGTTGATCGTTTCCATTACTTCGCTTTTGTTAATGATGTTAATCGCAATTAAACCGTGAATAACAGAAAAGAAAGTAAAATATTTTTGTTTGATAACTTCAGGGCCCGGATTACTGTTTTTCATTATTTCAGCAATCACCGCAGTGAACAATTTATAAGGTGCTTCTGCAGCCGAACATTGTTGGGAACAACAATTCATTTGCACACCAAACATAACCTGATACATTTCAGTATCTGTAAAGGCAAAATCCCAATACGCCATCCACATGGCTTCTAATTGGTCTTCCGGTTTATCAAATTTAGCTCTGGCGTTTTGCAGCTCTTTCGATAATTTAATAAAACCTTTACCGGTTAATTCCGTTAAAATAGCTTCTTTGTTCGAGAAGTATTCGTAGATAATGGGAGCAGTATATTCAATTTTGTCAGCAATCTTTCGCATACTCAGACCTTGCCATCCTTCTTCTTTGACGATAGCATAAGCAGCTTCAAGAATGTTATTTCTTGTCTCTTCTTTTTGTCTTAATATACGATCTTTACTTGCCATTTTGATGAGTATTAAATAATCTAACACTGTTAGGCAAATGTAATACCGATTTTCTGATTATAATATAAATTCGTTATAATTTTTTCTTATCACGAGATAGACGCTGAAAAATAAGGCTTTCCCAAGGTTTTTAATTGTAAAATATTTTGTTTTTAATGAAATTAGAATTCTTTTTTAACATTTTTTAAGATTTACTAATTGCACAAAACGTCGTCAAAAGTAAAAAGGAGAAATAATTTGATTTAAACCTTATAAATTTTCAGGAGCAGATATTTCAATTTTCATAATACGTTTATTCCCGCTATCCACTATATTCCCGATTAACAAAAACTACGGCTAAAAAGCCTTGTTTTTCTAAATCGGGAGATACCGCTTCTATCGGGGCTAGACGAGAGGTTTAATTTTCATAAGACGATAATCAAAAAATGCAAAAACCATACGGGACTGGACTAAAGTCCAGCTCTACAATATTTGTGACTCCTCCGGAGTTTTTAAACTCCCTTGTATAAATGATTAAAAGATTTTAAAAGAGCCAGAGGCTCTAAAAATATTGTAGGGCTGGACTTCAGTCCAGTTTAGATATATATTTATTATAAACGATACAAAGTCTTTATTTTATCATTTACATCATTATAAAAAGGAGTTTCAATTCCGTGTTTTTTGGCGTTTTCAATAACATAATCAACCAAAAATTGTTTTTCAGTTTTATTGTTGTTTTCAAAATCCAATTGCAAAGACGACTTCGATTGAAAAGGAAATTTGGTCAATAAATCCTTAGCGGTTTCAATGTCTTTGTTAGTCAGAATAATATTGTTTTTCAGCGCAAGAGATTGAATCTCAATCATCATGTTTTCCAGAATATGCATTAAGTTTTGCTCTTCCAAAAGCTGACCAAAACTAACTTTATAGGCAGAAGTTATAGCTGCAACCGGTGCAACGAATAAATATTTCTTCCAAAGTGTTTCGTTAATATTTTCCAGATAGGTAATATCCAAACCTCCAGCTAATAATAAATCGATCAAAGCTTTATTCTCTTTTCCACCAACAAAAATCTTTCCTGGTCCGCCAACATGCTGTACATGTCCTGGCTTCTTTACATTCGAAGCAACATAAATACAACCTTCCATAATTTGACCAGCCAGCGGTAAAGTCTCACGGATAATTTCTTCGGCATTTACTACGTTTTGCAACGTGATTATAGCAGTGTCAGCATTGATACAATCTTTATAAGAAGACAGCACCTCTTTTATAGAATAAGATTTCGAAGTAAGAATCAAAACATCCAAAATCCCTATTTCTGCCGGATTATCAGATACTAAATCAGGAAATATGGTTTCTGCTTCGCCTTTAGATTCAAACAGTAAACCTTTATTTTGAATATTGTTTTTGGTTTCGCCTCTGCAAATAAAAATGATTTTAGTCGTACTGTCTTTGTATTTCTTTGCTAGCGGAGCACCAACAAATCCGCCGATTCCACCAATTCCAAGAATTCCTATTTTTATTGTTTCTGAGTTCATGTTGTCGTTTAAGGTTTTAATTATCGATGCAAAGTAAATGCGTTCGGTTTTATTATTTGATGTAATAATATAGGTTATATTTGTAAAAATTAAGGATTATGAAAGACACGTTTTTTATTTACAAGGATTTCGAAATTTATTCTGTCGAAGAATTAACGTGGAAAAAAGAAGTCCACCGACACAATTTTTTCGAATTACTTTATATTGAATACGGAACAGGAAATCACATCCTAAATTCAATTCCTCACCATTATAAGGAGCAGGATATTTATTTGCTTACGCCAAAAGATTATCATTCGTTCAAAACCTTAAAACCAACAAAGTTTCATTGCCTTCGTTTCTTGCCTAATTTCTTTTCAAACAAAAAGGAAATCGAAGAGATCGAAAAATTGTTTTATTACCACAATCAGACCAATGGAAATTTAATTTTCCTTGAAGATGATAAAGCGTTCTGCGAAACACTTATTGTAAAAATATTAGACGAAGTGGCGCAACCAAAAGGGCAAAATGAATTGATAATTAAAAGTTTAATGATGGCTCTGATTCAGATTATTCGCCGAAATGCCATTTTAAATGAAAACAATCTAAACTTACAAACAACTGAAATACTAAAGATTGACACGATTTTAAGTTACATCAGGTCGAATATTGCGAATCCGCATTTATTGAAGAAAAAAGAAATGGCCAGTCATTTTAATGTCTCGATCCATTACATTGGCGAGTATTTTAAGAACCATTTAAATATTACTTTACGAGATTATATTGTACAAACCAAGCTTAAAGTGGTAACCGAAAAATTGAGCAAAAGCAACTTAACTTTTTCAGAAATTAGTAACGATTTAGGTTTTATTGATAGCAGTCATTTTAATAAATTCATGATGAAAAGCACCGGAATCTCTCCGTCCGAATTTAAAAAATCATTAAGCATTTCTTAGCAGCTTTAATTTCTGCTAAGAAATGCCGTTCTATTTTTATTTAACCAAATCCATTTCGACATGCTCAATTCCGGCGTCGAGGAAATAATTATTGGTTTGCTTAAATCCGTTTTTAATATAAAACGGACTAGCATTAACCTGAGCATAAAGATAAATTTTCTTTTCCTGGCTTAAATCTTCCACAATTTTCTTCAGAATCGCTTCTCCTACTTTCTTACCGCGATATGAACTCAAAACTGCAATACGTTCAATTTTTGCTCCTTTCTCCATTATTCTGTAGCGCGCCGCTCCGGCAGGTAAACCATTCACGGTCGCCAGATAATGAATCGCCTCAGCATCATCCATCGATTCGCGTTCCTGCGATACATTTTGTTCTTCAACAAAAACTTGTCTTCTAATAGCAAATGCGATCGATTCTAATTTAGGATCTTCAATTTTTTCTACTTTAATATCGTTATCTACTGCTTTTGCAGGATTATTAAGGTTCATTTCTTTAATAGTTGTCATTCGGTCAAAAAGATTTTTAGTTTTTAAGTTTTGATTTACTTCGTTTATGGCTTTGTACAAATTATTTTCTGTGTCGGTCAATTCCACTAAAGCCTGCGTCATAACAGCCCACAACGGTTGTAGTTGTTGTATAAGTTCATTTGCTTTTTCCGTGAGCGTGATCAGGCGCTTTCTTTCGTCTTTAGTATCTTTAGCAGAACCAATCAGTTCCTTCTTTTCTAATTCCTTTAAAAGAGAAATTGTAGTAGGATGCGAGTACCCAATTTCCTGAGAAAGCTCCACCACACTAATGCCCTTTTTCTGCGAAAGCACATAAATAACCGGAAACCATTTGGGCTCAAAATCAATATTCTGACTTCTGTAAAACAGTTGTGCTTCTTTGCGCAAATTCTCCGTCAAACGCTGCAAAAGATTGCCTAATACCAATGATTTTGATTTTTCTAATACCATAACAAATAATTTGTACGCAAATTTACGTAGTTAACTACATATATTCAAAATCTAAAGAAAAATTTTAAGTTTTATTTATAAAATTTAGGATTTAATCTGGGTTTTAGCTTTTAGGAGCAGAGGAACGATGCTTTTAAGACGACTTGTCCCGCTATCCGCTATATTCCCGATTAACAAAAACTACGGCTAAAAAGCCTTGTTTTTCTAAATCGGTAGATACCGCTTCTATCGGGGCTAGGCTAGAGGTTTAGTTTTCATAAGATGCAATTAAAAAATGCAAATCATACGTTAGACTGGACTAAAGTCCAGCTCTACAATATCTGTCATTCCTTCGGAATTTTTAGAAATCAGAACGATTTCATTAATTATTTCATTCCCCGAACATTCATTTCCATCGTATAAACACTTTTACTGGCAGTAATAAACAATGTCTTACGTTTTTTTCCTCCAAAACAAACATTGGCTGTCCAAGGTTCAGGAACATCAATATGGGCTATTTTTTCTCCTTGTGGATTAAATATGGTAACGCCTTTTCCGGTTAAGTAAATGTTGCCGGCCTTATCTCTTGTCATTCCATCTGAACCTGATTCAGTAAACAGCGTTTTTTTGCCTAAAGAACCATCACTATTGATGGTATAAGAGTATGTTTTGCTGGCTCCTATATCCGCTACAAATAACATTTTTCCGTGCGAAGTTCCAATAATGCCATTGGGTTTTACAAGATCATTGGCGACGTTTGTAATTTTGGATTTATCCGGAGATAAATAGTAAACACATTCTTTTTCTATTTCTTTGGAGGTATGTTTCCAATAATCTCTCTTGTAAAAAGGATCTGTAAAATAGATACCGCCTTTTGGATCCACCCAAAGATCATTGGGACCATTCAGCCTTTTTCCTTCAAAGTCATTTACTAATACAGTATAATTTTTGTTTTGGTCTATTTTCCAAATTTCATTTTTTTCATCGGCGCAAGCCAAAAGATTACCTTCATGATCAAAATACAAACCGTTAGCTCGTCCCGCATTTTCCATAAAAACAGAAAGCTCACCATTAACCGACCATTTCATGATTCTGTTATTAGGCTGATCGGTAAAATAAATATTTCCTTTTTTATCTACGGCCGGTCCTTCTGTAAAGCTATATTGATCTGATAGCTTTGTGAGAACTGCGCCTTTTGCAATTAAGTTATGGTTTTTTTCTGATTTCTGAGGGTATATGAAATTTGTAAAAACAAAAGCAATAACAAATAGAAGGTGTGATTTTATTTTAAGTTGGAGTGGAGTCATATAGGTTGCTTTAAAAAAAATGAAAGGCTAATATACTATGATTTATATAGTTCTCAAGTTAATTTCTTTATGTTCATAAGTAAGATTCACTTGCTAGTATTGAGGATATTCTTTTTTAGGAGCGGAAGAGTTATTTTTTTAAGACGACCTGTCCCGCTATACGCTTGTATCTTTTATGGAGAACCCCTCCATAAAAGGATACCGCTTCTATCGGGGCTAAGAGAGAGGTTTAGTTTTTATAAGATGATAATCAAAAAAATGTAAACTACAGACTGTACTTCAATCCAGTTTAGGTTCAATATATTAATCAATCAAAAAAGATAAACATGTACCAATTCATAACGAATTTGTACAGTTCCCAAATCCTTCTTTGTGAGTATCTTTGTGTTATTAGTTTAAATCAAAAGATATAAAGATGAAAGCAATAGGATTTAAAACCTCATTACCAATAGATAAAGAAGATAGTTTCATTGAATTTGAAACACCAAAACCAATTCCGGGAGCACACGATTTATTAGTTAAGATTGAAGCCGTTTCTGTTAATCCGGTAGATTTTAAGATTCGCCAGAACAGTGCAAAAGAAACGGTTCTAGAAACCCCAAAAATTATAGGCTGGGATGCTGTTGGAATTGTAGAAGCCGTTGGTGATCAGGTTAGTTTGTTTAAAGTGGGAGACGAAGTTTATTATGCAGGCGATCTAACCAAACAAGGCAGTGATGCAGAATATCAAGTTGTTGACGAACGTATTGTGGGTAGAAAACCAAAATCTCTTTCTATAGAACAAGCTGCAGTAATGCCTTTAACCGGTTTAACAGCTTGGGAAATATTATTTGACCGAATTCGGATCAATCCGGAAAAAGACAAAGGCAAAACTATTTTAATCATTGGCGGAGCTGGTGGAGTAGGTTCAGTTGCGATTCAATTGGCCAAAAAATTTGCCGGATTAACCGTCATTGCTACAGCATCACGTCCTGAATCTATCGAATGGTGTAAACAACAAGGCGCCGACTTTGTAGTAAATCATAAAAATTTAGTTGAAGAAGTTCGCAATGCAGGTTTCCAACAAGTTGATTTTATTTTAGATTTTGTGGATGTCAACCAATATTGGAATGCATTTGTGGAACTGATAAAACCTCAGGGACATATTGGCTCCATTAGTGATCCTATCGAAAATGTAAATCTTCGTCAATTAAAAGGTAAAAGCGCCAGTTTTCACTGGGAATTGATGTTTACACGTTCCATGTTTCAAACAGAAGATATGATCGAACAGCATCATATTTTAAACGAATTAGCCAATTTATTAGATAATGGTACGATTCAGTCTACTTTAAAAACAACACTGGAAGGTTTAACAGTTTCCAATTTCAAAAAAGCGCACCAATTACTGGAATCAGGAACTACTATCGGAAAAATTGCAATTAAATTTTAAAGAAAATTAAAATACAAAAAACAGGCTAATACAGCTTGTTTTTTGTATTTAAGCGCTGCGTAAAAGCATTTTTTGTATTATTACAAAAAAAAAGGAAATGAAACTAGCGGCAACCATAACCATTACCATTCTTGGATTATTCGCTCAGCAAGCTGTGCAGGCACAAGAAGTAAAAAAAGAAACTGCTTCTACAGAACCAAAATATACGATTGAAAATTGTGTCAATCGCTTTGAGTTGGATAAAGCCACCAAAACAAAAGTGGGCTATCAATATTGGTTTGCTGATAAAAACTTCACTCAGGAAAATACCCTCAAAATGAGTATTGTAGAACCTGGGAAATCAACACACGCACCGCACCACCACGTTGAAGAAGAATTTTTCTATATCCTCGAAGGCACTGCTCAATTTTACCTTGACGGAAAAACCGTAACTGCTGGCCCAAATACCAGTTTTTATTGTCCATCCAATATGGAACATGGAATCAGTAATGTGGGAAAGACAGATTTAAAATATTTGGTGATTAAGAAAGATTTGAAATAGTAAAAAGAATATGGAATCATTTTATATAGGAATTGACATTGGAACTACGGCTACAAAAGCCATTTGTTTTGACCTGCACGGAAATGTAATCAGACAGGTTTCAAATGCCTATCCTATGTATCATCCAAAACCGGACTGGAGTGTGCAAAATCCACAGGAGATTTTACAAACAGTTCTGGATTGCATTGCGGAAATTACAAAAGGCATTCAGCCCGAGTTCATTAGTTTCAGTTCAGCTATGCAAAGTATTATTGCTATTGATGAAAGCGGTAAACCCTTAACGGATGCTATTTTATGGGCCGATAACAGGGCCAATGCCATTGCTGAAAAACTTAAGAATTCTGAAAAAGGAAAACATTTTTATCAAAAAACCGGAATCCCGATTCATCCTTTTTCCCCTATGACTAAGATTGCCTGGTTTAAAGAATTTGATTCCAATATTTTTTCTCAAACCTATAAATTCATCAGTATTAAAGAATATATATGGCATCACCTTACCAATGAATATTATACAGATACTTCAATGGCATCGGGAACCGGATTACTAAATATTCATACTTTACAATGGGATCCTGAAATTTTAGATTTCTTAAACCTGAAGCCGGAGCAATTATCAACAGTTTGTGAGGTAACACATCAATGCAAAGGAATTTCAGATGATTTTCTTTACGTAATAGGCGGTGGTGACGGCGCGTTGGCCAACCTGGGAACAGGAGCTATGAATGAAGGTTGTATTGCCCTAACTATTGGGACGAGCGGGGCCGTGCGATTACCAATCCATAAACCGTATGTCGACGAACGAATGCGAACCCAGTGTTATCATTTAATGAACGACCAATATCTTGTTTTAGGAGCTGTAAATAACGGTGCTATTATTTTGCAATGGCTCAGGGAAACCTTATTGAAAACCGATCAGTCTTTTGAAATCCTTTTTGAAGAAGCAGAAAAAATCCCGGCGGGTTCTGAGGGATTACTTTTTGTACCTTATTTACTGGGCGAAAGAGCACCAATTTGGGACGCAGCAGCGCAAGGAGCACTTTTAGGAATGCAGATTACCCATACTCAGGCACATTTGGTAAGGGCCACTTTAGAAGGGATTTTATTTGGACTTTTTCAAATTACCGAAATTTTGCTTCCGGATCCCGAAAAAAGAAAACAAACCAAAGTAATGGCCAGTGGAGGATTTGGAAAAAGTGAACTTTGGCTTCAAATGGTGGCCGATATATTTCAGATGACGGTAGAAACCTCACAAACTATTGAAGGTTCTGCCTGGGGCGCTGTCCTGATAGGCATGAAATCGATAGGGAAGGATATCAATAGTGAAAATAAAACCGGAAAGACTTTTTATCCCAATACAGCTTATAAAAGTGTTTATGAAGCTGCTTTCATTAAGTTCAAAAAAGTGTATCCGGTATTGAAAGATCTCGAATGATTTTTTCCACCATATAAGTCATGTAAGAAAATTTAAGCATTGGTGCGAAGGCTGGAATTTTAGGGCATATAAGGTTTTAATTTCTTTACGAAATACATCAAATATTCCCCACGGTTTTAACCGTTGGGACGCAATATATTTTTACAATACATTTCGCAATCCGTATCCCACGGTTGAAACCGTGGGCTATGATTAAAATTAGAAAAAAACTTTGCGAATCTCTGTGTCTCCTCTGAGCAACTTTGTGAAATTATAAAATTTTGAAACTGCGTATTAGCAAGATTATTTCTCAGCTATTATTATACTTCTCCGCTGAATTTAGGATTATAATTTATAATCCACTGAACGGCAAATTTATCTGCAAACATTCCGAAATAATTTCCTGAAGGACCATCAATTAACGGCATTTCAATTTTACCTCCTGCTGAAAGTCCGTTAAACAATTTATCGGCTTCTTCCTTGCTTTCCGCAATGATGGATACAGTGTATCTGTTATCTGTTTCGTTGACTTTTCCCATAGCCTGCATGACATCGCTTGCCATTAATACACCGGTTTTGCCAATAGGCAAGGCAATGTGCATAATGCTGTTTTGATCGTTCTCCGGTATTGGGTACTGCTCACTCGAGATGTCCCGATACCGACTGATATTGGCAAACTCACCGCCAAAAACAGATTTATAAAAGGTAAAAGCTTCTTCGGCATTTCCGTTGAAATGTATGTAAGGATTAATAGCTGCCATGATTTCTATTTTTTTAAAGATTCTAATAACTTTTCTAAATTATCAACAGACATTTTAAAGCCTTCTGTAAAGCCCATTTCAATCATCATCTCTAAACGTTCAAGGGATTCGTTATAAATACTAATATTCACTTTTGTGATGCCGTTTTGTTCGCTGAAATTATAATCCCAATCAGAACCCGGTAATACCCGGTTTTCATTTTCGTCTGAAAACGCGTTGTACATTTTAAAATTGGTTTTCGGACTAATAGAAGTAAACTCCTGAACTGCCCAGCGCTCCTGACCTTCCGGACTTACCATAGCGTAAAAGCGTCGTCCGCCAACTTCAAAATTCATATATTTTGTTCTGGCCGACCAGGGTTTTGGTGCAACCCATTGGTCTAAAAGTTCTGCTTTTGTAAAAGCATCCCAAACTAGCGGCAATTCTGCAGCAAATTCTCGTGTTATGTATACCGTTTTGGATGGTTTGTCAACGGTAAAATCAAATAGCAAATCTGTTTTCATTTTTTCTGGTTTTTTAGTGTTACTAATAGTTCATCGAGCTGATTAAACTTGGTTTTCCAAATTTCTCTAAATTGTTCAATCCATTTATCAATCTCTTTCATCTTTTCAATTTCAAGTGAATAGTAAATTTCCCTGCCACGCTGTTCCTGTTTTACTAAATCACATTCCGTAAGGATGCGAAGGTGTTTCGAAACAGACTGGCGTGTAGTATTAAAGTTCTCCGCAATGGCATTGGGTGTCATTGCCTGTAGCGCGATTAAGGTAAGAATAGACCTTCTTGTCGGATCGGCTATTGCCTGAAAAATGTCTCGTCTCATAGTATTCTATTTTAATTACGAAGCCAATCAGTTGCAAATATAAGTGCAACTATTCGGTTTCGCAAATTTTTTTTTTTTTTTTTACCATATAAGTGATATAAGGTTATTTAAGTATTGGTATGGAGGTTTTACGTTAGAGCATATAAGATTTTTTGAGAGTGAAGTAAGGATTATTTCACAGAGTTGGGCGGAGGTTCGCTGAGTTTTGATTTAAAGCTTGTGAATTAATCGCGGAAAGGCGCAAAGGCGCAAAGCTTTTACCCACATTTTTTGTCATCTTGAAGAAAAAAGGATCACACTAGAAGCTCGACAAAGATTGGCAAATCACGATGCTTTTAAGTATAGTTTGTCATTTCGACGAAGGAGACTCGAGCGATAGCGACTGGCGAAGCAAATCCCCGCAAGTAGCTCGACAAAGATTTGCGATTTTGATTGAATTTTGGGAAGCGCTTAGGTAAAGAAAATTAATTTAAGTATTCAATTATAATATATACAATTATTACCGGTTTTCATCCTATAAAATAGTGGACTAAAATTACACGAATCTTATATAATTCCAATTTAATTTTCAATAATAATCTGAATTACAATTAATTAACTTTTATTAAAGAAAGGTTTAACACGCTCTGTTTTCGCTGGCTATCTGAAATAACTAATTTTAGCTAAATCAAATTAATAAAGTTTTAAATATTTGAAATTATGAAAAAGAATATAGCCATATTAGCAACAAACGGTTTTGAAGAATCAGAATTAGCATCGCCTAAAGCCTATCTCGAAGAGCAAGGTTGGAATGCAGATATCATCAGTTTGAAATCAGGAACGATTAAAGCCTGGAAAGACGGTAATTGGAGCAAGGAATATAATGTTGATGTAGTATTAGATCAGGCAAATGAAGCCGATTACGATGCTTTGGTTCTTCCGGGAGGCGTTATAAACCCTGATTTATTGAGAAGAGAAGAAGCTGCAGTAAATTTTGTACGTTCCTTTTTTGAAAGTAAAAAGCCAGTAGCGGCTATTTGTCATGGCCCTCAAATTCTGGTAGATGCTGATGTTTTAGAAGGTCGAAAAGTAACTTCGTTCTTCTCTATTAAAAACGATTTAATAAATGCCGGAGCACAATGGGAAGACTCAGAAGTAGTCGTAGACAACGGATTAGTAACCAGCCGTAACCCGAACGATTTGCCCGCTTTTAATAAAAAAATGGTGGAAGAAATTAAAGAAGGAAAACACGAACGTCAGACAGTGTAAAAAGGTGTTTTTATGTTACAAAAAATGCAAGATCAATTTTGGTCTTGCATTTTTTTTTAATTTCAATTTTAATAAGGAGCTAATCCCGCTATCCGTTCCAATCTTTTGTGGTGAACCCCACCACAAAAGGATTTCCACTTCTATCGGGGCTAGTGCACTCGGTTTCATAAGAATATTTTCCGTTAGTTTGTCATTTCGAGGAAGGAGAAATCCTCGCAAGTAGCTCGACAAAAATTTGCGATTTTGATTGTGGGTTTATAGAAGCTATCAAGTACAATATTGAGAGAAGAATATTAATTAAAATATTCAATTAATACTTGATCCTCCTCAACAATATGATCTGTGATGTGAAATACTTCATCAATCCAAGGATGATCTAATGCTTCTTTTCTATCTAAAATATTTCCAAGTAAATCTTGTTTCCAAGGGGAATCTTCTTTGTCCATTAAACCAACCTGAAAATTATCTTCATTAGTCCAAATTCGAAAGGGAAATGCAAATCTATTTTTTGGTTCATCAGTGTCCCAATCGCCAATACTAATTATTCCGAGTGCATGTTTGTCTTCATGTCCTTTTGTGAATTTTAAATAGTAAATAGCAAATGCGTCTTCGTCTTTATAAACAAATCTAGTAAGTTTTACAATTTCATTGTTGCAACAATTACAGATTTCTATATTGGGTTCTTCGAATTCGATTCTGATCATTTGGTTTTATTTTAGATTCTGAATTTATAATGATATTCTTTTTCTAATATTTTTTGCTCAGCTTCTGTTAATCTCATAAAAGAAACACATTGACCATATCCATATTTACTTTCTCCAAGGCATTCTACGATTCGAATATTTTTTATTTTAATTTGATTTATACAGATATCAAATATTTTAACGTCTAACCAATCATCAGAATATGCAGGTTCAAATTTTATAATTTCATTATTAGATTTAAATTGAATTGTAATGGGGCCAGATTCGCTTTGCCATTTTTCTTCAATATTTTCAGGATTGAATGTGCCTTTTGATATTACAGAAAACATATTAATTACGTCTCTATAAACTTTATTCTGTGCGCAAACATCAGACTCTAAATCAATGTGAATCATTTTATGTTTATCAAGACACGCCAAATCAAATTCATCTATGTTCATGCCTGGATCATATGGCTTTTTAAACATTTCTGAATATTCTTTTATTCTGTTTGAATGAAGTTTATTATACACTTCAGTATCTGTCAGGTTTTGAAATTCCTTATAGAAACCACATTTCCTCAAAACAGCTATATTCTCAATGACTTTTTCTTTTGAAATTTTCTTTTCAACATTTACTTTTGTGTCTCTTCTTGGATTGTTGCACGAAATAAATATAAGGAAAACTAGAATTGTGATTTTTTTCATGGGATAAAAATATCATAAAAAAATTATAAGTGGACTTTTTATTTAAATTAGTACCAATATTTCGCGTTCACGAGCGGGACGCTAGCGCTAGCGGGGGGTATCAAAATTTTAAAAAACACTTGGAGTATTCGAATCAGGTTTTACGTTAGGTTCAGTTATTTTTAAAATCATCGGCATGGGAAAATCAACACCAGTTAACATTGCTTCACCAGAACTCAAAATAGGTAAAAATGATAAAGCACTTTTATTAGCATCAGAGCAAGCAAATTCAATCGCTTCTCTATCTTGTTGATTAATTAATCTATGTACAATAAAAGTTCCCATCTGACTTAAAACCCCTCTAGGAATATCCCTTGGCATTTGTGTTGATATAACTAGGAATAAGCCAAATTTTCTACATTCTTTGGCGATTCTATCAAAAGCATCTAGTTCAACTTCTATTGAGTATTCGTCTTTAACTTTCTTATTTAAAAATAAATGAGCTTCATCTAAAAATAGTAAAAGACTTTTTTTGCTTGCCGCTTTAAAAGCTTCGCTAAGAGCTTTTTCTAATAAATAACGTCCAATTGAATTAACTAAAATTTCACGTAGTTTGTTTTCAGTAGAAACATTAGAAACCGAAAGAATTAAAACATTTGATTTACCTTTTAAAAAATTCTCAAATATACTTTCAAATTCATTTTTACATAAAAGATCAAGTTCATTCTTGAAATCAAAAACATTTAAGAATGATCGATCATTTGTCGTTAACAATATCCTTGAAATTAATGACTGACAATTATTTCTTGCCGGATTGTCTGGGCTTCCATTATCGTATACACATTCACTTAATATTTGAGCTGCCAAGGCAGTCATTTCAAAAGTACAGTGATTTGAATAAACACTTGTATTATTTTTACATGCTGATATATATTTAAAATTTTCCGTTGTATCTTTTTTCTTTAGTGTTGTATATCCATGTTCTCTACTGGTAGTAAAAGCTTCGTTTTTGATTAAACTATCAGTTATATCAAGGGGTGTGTTTTTATTATTTATGATTTCGATTAATCGCAAACTCTTCATTGCTTCTTGAAGCTTTGGTAATTGAGATTGTTGTGAAGGCCTGAATAATGCAAACAAATCAGTTTCTCTTAATTTTTTATAATTAAAATAAATACCTTCTTGTGATATTTCATTAAATTTATAATATTCAATTTCGTTTGATTTTAAAGTCTCATATTCTCCAGTGGCATCAATCAAAATTGCCTTGCCATTTTGTGCAACAACTTGCTCAATTAATTTGGCAACGGTCCAGCTTTTTCCTCCTCCAGTTGTTCCAACTATTGCGCAATGTCTTCCAAACAAAGCTTGAGAAGATACATCAATTTTATGATTTTCGTTATCGGGCAAAGTTGCTAAAGGAAGAGTTTTTGGTAAAATGCCGTCTTTCACTCCAAATTGAGTGAGTAATGAACCTAAAAAAGTGTCTGAACATAAATAAACTTTTGCACTAACCGGAGGCAATTGATCTAAGCCTTTTTTTGCTTTAAGTTTATAATTATCAAAACACAATAATATTTCTACTTTTCCTGTCGGATGAAAAACATCTTTTTCAAATTTTGATTCAGTAAGTTCTAATCTTTCTTTTTCAGGCAATGCTATTTCTGTTATTTTACCTAAAAAGCCACATCCTGTTCCTTCGATTACGATATACTTACCAGTAATAGCATGATAGCCATCATCTGCATTGAAAAATTTTTTCAACAATATTGACGAAGGGAAATGAACTCTTGTTTGTAATGGAGAAACCATTGTAACAAATCCTATAAATCTACTTTCTGAATATGGATCCATTATTTTTTATTTATAAGTTGAGACAATTCTTCAAGAATATCGTTTCTTTTGTAAGAAATGTTTTCTGGATATTCGTCAGCTAATTTTTCAAATGTTTCAGCAACTAGAGTTATTCGACTTTGTTGAGTTGCTCTATGCAAATCCTTTTGGTATTCATTATCTTGTAAAATTACTTCAGGGTATCCAAAAGCAATCAGATTAAGCGCCGGATTTTGTTTCAAAGATTCTAGTATAACAGATGAAATATGTTTATCTACAAAACTGAATCCGATAGTTATTAATAATGTGTTTTCAGTGCGTAATGACTGCTGAAAACGTGCCATCATTTCAAAGTAAGGTTGTTCATAAGAGTGTTCATATTTACTATCCTGTGGAAAAATCATAACTCTATCATTGATAATAATGCTTTTGCTATCAGCTTGTACTATTTTTTTATCCTTTTTTTGCCAATTCAAAGAGCCATGCATTTTGAAAAGATAAAATAGTTTTGATATTGTGCTATCTTTTTTATCCTGTCTATTATGACGAGTTTCTATAATGTCGTAGTCGAAATACTTGCCATTAAATTCTCTGGGATTTGAAAAAGTAAAACCATCTATAACAGTTAACATTTCTTCGCTGGCAGCTTGTTCAAATAGTGTGTCATAATTTAATGTAAACAGCTTTATTCTTGGATATTTTTGAGGCCTTAATGTAATTTTATTTAGAAATTTTTCATGAGGCGAGTTGGAAGGCAAATCTAGGGAGCAATTGAACACTATAAATTCTTTAACTTTAATAATTTCTTTCTCTATTGTTCCTTTGTTTACAACGTTATAAATTCCTGCTAAAGATAAAAGAGCTTCTAAATCTTTGACTTTTTTATCATGGCCAGTTTTAGTTAGCAATACATTTAAAGTTGTACTGTCTTCTTTTTCAAACAATTCCCATAAACCGGACATAGCTAAGCCTTTTTTTGTTTTACCAATGGTAACAGAAGAACCTGCACCAGATAGAATTATAATGTTTTCAATTTCATTATATTTATTTTGGATAAGGTTTTTATAGAAACTTCTTTTTTCGTCTTCAATATAATCTTTCAAAGAAATTGTTTTTCCCTCATACTCAAAGTTTCCATCTTGGTCGGATGTAAATTCAAATATATCTTTATCAGTAATAATTTTTGCTGAAGTAAAAATTTTATTGTCCTGTTCAATTTCAATTGTTTTTTTCTTGTTTTTTAATATAATCATGATAATTGAGTATTATTTCGGATGAGTTTTTTAGATAACTTAAAAAAGTATTTTAAAGATATTGTTTTTGATTAGTTAAAGATATATGCTATTTTATATAGATGATTACGTGACACCATAAAGTGTCTATTTATAATCATTGTAATTGTAATGTGTTTTTACTTCAATGAATTTAATGAATGGTCTACATTAGGGTGTAAAAGTTCATCAAAATTATCAATTTAACAATCTAACTAACCACGTACTTATACCTGATTCTTCCTTATGAAAATGAGTGCCTAGCCCCGATGGGAGGGAAAATCCTTTTGTGCCGGGGTTCGGCACAAAAGATTGGAAGGAACAGCGGGAAATAGCTTCTAATTAAAATTTTAATAAATAAATTTTAAATTCTAATTTTTTACTGAAAACTACCAATCTTTGTAGAGCTACTTGCGGGGATTTCTCCTTCGTCGAAATGACAAACTTTGCGTGTACAGCATGCTTAACGGGTTTTCGCGAGCAGTTCCGGAGGAACAAAAGATATTGTAGGGATGGATTTCAATCCATTCTACGCATAGTGATTTGCCAATCTTTGAGGAGCTTCTAGTGTGATTTGCTTCGCCAGTCGCTATCGCTCGAGTCTCCTTCGTCGAAATGACAAAAATGAGAAAACTTTGCACGCTTAATTCTTAAGTTTGAAGTGAAAACTTTGCGGCTTTGCGACTCTGCGCGATTATTTCTTCGGCATTAAATAAAAAACTTAGCCAATCTTTGTCGAGCTACTTGCGGGGATTTCTCCTTCGTCGAAATGACAAACTGTACCTGTAAGCCGTACTGATGGAATTTTTGTGAGCAGTTCCGGAGGAACAAATGATATTGTAGGGATGGATTTCAATCCATTCTATGCATAGTGATTTGCCAATCTTTGTCGAGCTTCTAACGGGGATTCCTCGTTCCTCGGAATGACAAACTATGTGTTTAGATGATGCTTGCGGAATTTTTTCATCTATTCTTTGCATAGTAATTTACCAATCTTCGTCGAGCTTCTAGTGTGATTTCTCGTGCCTCGAAATGACAAAAAATGAGAATACATTGCGAGCTTAATACACAAGTCTGGAAAAAAAACTTTGCGACTTGGCGCCTTTGCGAGATTAACTCACAAGCCATAAACAAAAAAAGGACGGTACCTATAGCACCGCCCTTTTAGGCAAATTTTAATTTACATTTTAAAACCAAATCTAATTTTAAAATGCCGCAATGAATTGCGTACAGTTTTTGGTAATCACTAAACAGAAAGCAAAACGCAGGTTATTCGTTTATGATGTCGCCTTCCTTAGTTTCTTCGCTGGCAATTTTTACCAGTTTGTCTTTGCGATTTAAGTCGCCAAATATTTCAATTTTATCGTCGATTTCTCTTCCTCTTTTTACATTCACTCTTGTGGCTTTGTGATCGATTACTTTGATTACAAAAGTACCTTCAGCAGAACTCACCAAAGCCGTTTTCGGAATTACGAAGGTGCTGTCTTTCGCGTTAAGCGGTAATAAAACTTCGGCTACCATTCCTGGTAATAAATCTTTTTTAGTATTTTGAACATCCATTTCTACACGTTCAGAACGCAATTTTAAATCTAAAGCTCCGGACATTCTTGTGATTTTTGCTGTAAAAGGTTCCGGCAATGATTTAACGTTAAAAGTCATTTCGTCGCCGGTGTGTAAATATCCCGTGTACAATTCCGGAACAGAAACCGCCAAACGCAATTTATCCTGCTGCTGAATCGTTAATAAAGGCAAATCGGAGCCTTTTCCTGCCGGACCAACAAATGTTCCTAAATTGACATTTCTTGCTGCTACAACACCATCAAAAGGAGCGCGGATTTCAAGATAACCTCTCATAATCGAAACTTCTTTGTGTCCTGCAACTGCTGCCTGATATTGTGCGTAATCAGAATTTTTCTTTCCGCTGGCCATTTCTAAATCATTTTTAGAAATCGTTCCTTCGACTTTGCTTGTTTCGTACAAACGGTTGTAGGTACTTTTGCTGGTAGCGTAAATGGCTTCCATCGATTTCAGTCTTGATTCGGCTGCAGCCAGTTGCGAACTGATTTCAGGCGCTTCTAAAACGATCAAAAGCTGTCCTTTTTTTACTTTGGTACCAATATCAACTTTAAGCACTTTTACGAAACTGCTTACTTTAGCATACAAATCGACTTGTTGAAAACCGGTTAATTCGGCTGGCAAACGCAATTCGGTTGTTAGTTTTTCTTTTTCTAACAGAAACGTTTCTGTTTTAGGTTCCAATTCTGCAACAGGCGCTTCTTCTTTTTTAGAATTACAGCTGTTCAGGAAAAATAGTGCTGCAAAAAACAGCGCGCTCGATTGTAATATTTTAGTCTTCATTTTTTGATTTTATATGATAGAATATAATGTAATGTCTTGTTCAATAAATAAACGGAAAGGCTAGAAGTGTTTCAAAATATTTCTATCACCTTTGAATTTCAGCTTTATGACTTTCAAACTTTCGGCTTATTTAATGATGAGATATAATGGATGCTTTCTTCGTCTTCAGGATCTAAAGAAACCGATTGTGTCGTTGTATGTTCTTGCGCCCACGCAAAGATAAGTGGCAGGATTAGCAATACGGCAAAGGTCGAGAATAATAATCCGCCAATAACCGCTCTACCTAATGGTGAAACCTGATCGCCACCTTCGCCATGACCAATTGCCATTGGCAACATTCCGGCAATCATCGCCACCGAAGTCATGATAATTGGACGAAGACGCAGGGCCGCAGCCTCACGAGCCGATTCTAAGGCGTTTCCGTTTATCTTACGCAATTGCTCGGCATTGGTAACCAATAAAACGGCATTCGCGATCGAAACCCCAACCGACATGATGATTCCCATATACGATTGTAAATTTAAGGTTGAACCTGTGATAGTAAGCATTAATAACGCTCCTAAAACCACCGCCGGAACGGTTGTTAAAATAACCAGCGAAACCTTGAACGACTGGAAATTAGCGGCTAACATTAAGAAGATTACAAAAATGGCAACCAATAATCCTACTTGTAAACTACTTAATGTTTCCTCCAATACTTTACTTAAACCGATAGGAGAAATGAACAAACCACGTGGCAGTTCTCCTAATGAGCTTATTGTTGCAGCAACATCTTTAGACGCGGTCCCCAAATCGGTCTGGTTGATGTTTGCTGTAACGGTAATGTATGGCATAGCCCCTAAATTGTCATTTTCACCGCTTACAAAGCCGGGTGTAATTTTGGCAACGTCACTTAAAACCGGACGAAGCGAGTTTTTCAATACTGGAATTTCTCCAATATCGGTTTTACTTTTCATTTGGTTTAACGGAACCTGAACCTGAACGTTGTACGACAATCCGGCTCTTTCGTCAACCCATGTATTTTTCTCAGTGTATCTTGATGATGAGGTCGAAGCCACAAGTGATCTCGAAATATCATTCATGTCAACACCTAATTCGGCAGCACGTGTTCTGTCAATATCAATATTCATCGCTGGATAATGTATTGGCTGACCAATTTGTACATCTCTGAAATATGCTATTTTTTGTAGTTTTTCTACAATTTTGTTGGCGTATAACTCATTTCGTTTTTTGTCTTTTCCGGCAATACGAACTTCAATTGGAGTAGGAGAACCCTGACTCAAAACTTTGTCTGTCAATTCGATTGGCTCAAACGATAGTTTTACATCTGGTAATACCTTTTTAATTCGCGCTCTAAAATCGTCTTTAAAATCATCCATATCCACGTGATATTCTTTCAAACTCACCTGGAATACCGCTTCGTGCGAACCAGCCATGAACAAATAAATCGGGTTAATCGAGAACAGCGACGGGTGTTGCCCCACATATACAGACGAAATTCCGATATGTTCTTTCCCAACCATTTTTTGCAATTCTTTCAATACAATAACCGCTTTTTCTTCGGTACGCTCTAAACGGGTTCCATCAGGAGCACGCATTCTCAGCTGAAACTGACTTGAATTTACTTTCGGGAAAACATCTTTTCCGATAAACGTAATAAAGGTAACCGCAAGCAATGTAGCACAAACCAGATAGATCAGAGCAGCTGCTTTTTTATATGGAAACAAGCGATCTAATGTTCGCATAAAACGGATTCTGAAACGCTCGAAAGCGCCTATTTTTCCGTTTCCATCTGTGTCTGTTCTTTCAACATAATCTTTTTTCTGTGTGATTAATTGTTTCTCAGATTCCGGAGTTAATCCGCATTTATTAAATTCAGCTTCATCGTCTGTAATTTCAGGACCATGTTCGTGTTTTGCATGTCCTTTCATCAACCAGTTGGCCATTACAGGCACAAAGGTTTGTGAAAGCAAAAACGAAATCACCATTGAGAAACCAATCGCCAATGCCAACGGCAAGAACAACGCTCCCGGAATACCAACCATCGTAAATGCCGGAGCAAATACCGCTAGTATACAAAGCAAGATCAATAATTTAGGTAATGCAATTTCCTGACAGGCATCCCAAATAGCGAGTGCCTTGGGTTTTCCCATGTCGAGATGCTGGTGAATATTTTCGATCGTTACGGTACTTTCATCCACCAAAATACCAATTGCCAAAGCCAATCCGCTTAAAGACATTAAGTTGATAGTTTGTCCGAATAATTTCAGGAATAAAACTCCGGAAATAATCGAAATTGGAATGGTTAAGATTACGATCAAAGCCGCACGTCTGTCGCCAAGGAAAAGTAAAACCATTAATCCGGTTAAAACCGCACCAATAATTCCTTCTGTAATTAAACTTTTAACCGAGTTGATTACATAAACCGACTGGTCAAATTCGTATGATAATTTTACATCTTCAGGAAGTGTACTCTGAATTTTAGGCAATTCTGCTTTCAGTTTCTGAACCACATCCCAGGTCGAAGCATCTCCGGCTTTTGCAATACTGATGTAAACCGAACGTTTTCCGTTTACCAAAGCATAACCAGCAGTAATATCGGCACCGTCTTTTACAGTCGCCACATCGCCTAATTTTAAATTTTGAACGCTTCCTTTAAACAACGGAATGTTTTCAAAATCTTTAACTTCTTTAATTGTATTATTCGTTGGTGTAATATAATTGGTATTACCCATTCTAACGTTTCCGGATGGAGCTGTCTGGTTGTTGATACGAATCGCTTCCACAATTTGATCTGGCGTCATATTGTGCGAACGCAATAAATCCGGATCAACATTAACCTCAATTGTTCTTGGGCTTCCGCCGAAAGGTGCCGGAGATAATAACCCCGGAATAGAAGTAAACGAAGCACGAACGTAAACGTTGGCTAAATCCTGTAATTCATTATTTGATCTGATTTTACTGCTCAAAACCAATTGCCCGATTGGCAAAGATGAAGCATCAAAACGAATGATAAACGGAGGCTGTGTTCCCGGAGGAAAAGCCGCCTGGATTCTGTTAGAAAGCGAACTCAGCTCAGCAGCAGCCTGCGCCATATTCGTGTTTTCATAATAGGTTAATTTCATAATCATTAACCCCTGAATATTCTTGGTTTCAACCGATTTTACACCGTTTGCAAAGGGTAAAATGTTGACGTAAGTCTTAGCAAAATAAGCCTCCATCTGGTCTGGCGTATAACCTCCAAAAGGGTGCGCGATATAAATTACCGGCAAATTCATTTTTGGTAAAATATCTACCTTAATGTCTTTGATGGCACCAATTCCGAAGAAAAATAAACCAGCCACCATAACTAATATAGAGATGGGTTTGCGGAGTGCAAAACGTATTAAATTCATTAGGATCTATAATTAAAATTCATTTATAAATAAGTCGAAATTGCCTGATGCGGCTACTTTTAGCAAATACGATTGCCACACATTGTTGTTGACGATATCACGGTCAATTTCGGCACGGTTTAACGTAAACATCGTTTGTGTCAAATCGGTTAAATCGGTTAATCCGTTTTTGTATAAGGTCGATTTTTGCAGATACGCTTTTTGAGCTGCGTTGACCTGAATTGGCGCTTCGGCAAAATTCTCCAGCGTGATTTTTATTTTATCTTCTGCAAAACTCATTTGCGATTTTAATTCTCTGTCCGCCTGATTGTATTCTTCTTTCAAAGCCTGAGAAACGAATTTTTGAGCGCTTACTTGTCTGCTCATTCGGAACGGTGTGGTCAAGTTCCAGCTAATTCCAATTCCGACTAAATAATTAGAACGATCCGGATTTACACCATCCCAATAATTTCTGGTGAAAGCTGTTTGGTCCTGAACATAATTCGTATCGAAACCAGAGGCACGGGTTTGAACAACTCCGAACGCACTCATCGTTGGATAGTAAAAACGTTTGTATAATTTGGTTTGCTGATCGCTGTAATCGATTCTTGTTTTATAATATTGAAGCAACGGATGAAGACTATCAGTAGTTTTTTCGGCTGTTAAAATCGCTTTCGGAATTTGATTCACAAACAAAGTGTCTGTTTTGAAATCCTGAGGCGCAACGCCCATTAAATCGACTAGTTTATTGTTTTGTTCCTTAACGAAGTTACGAGCCAGGTTCAAAGCAATTTTAGCTTTTGAAACTTCGGCTGTCGCCAATGTAGAATCGACTCCCGCCAATAATCCGTTTTTAACACGCGCAACAGCTGTCTTTTTGAAAACTTCTGCGCGGCTTAAATTCTTTTGTTGGGAAATCAGTAATCTTTGGCTAGCCAGTAAATTCAAATAAGCGGCAGAAATTTTGATTTCCTGTTGAAACATTTCCTGTTGCAAATCGCGTTCTTTGGCCTGCACATCAACTTTAGCCAAATTGATTTTTTCTTTTGCTTTTCCGAAAGTGAAAAAGTCCCAGTTCATATTGACTAAGTAAAGAGCTCCAAAAGCGGAGTTCCAGTTTTGATTGGGTAAAGCAGGACCTGAAGAAGCAGCGGCCAAACCATTTAATCCGTAAAGAGCACCATTTTGCCCGTTGATCGTTCCGTAATCTTGTTGAGCTGATAAGTTCAGATTAGGTAAGTAATCGCGTTTGGATTGTTTTAGAGTCTCACGCGAAGCACTGGTGTAATTGCTTTTTGCCCGGATAGAACCGTAGTTTTCAAGACCTGTTTTTATCGCTTCTTTTAAAGACAAGGTTTGTGAATGACCAATTGAGGCAAAAATCAAGAAAAATAATAAAGTAATTTTTTTGAAATACATAAAACTCAAAGTGTGAAATTATGTCCCAAAATTATTTCTCTTATGCCGATATAAGCCTTCTTAAATGATGTAATGCAATTAAAAATGACCAATTGAATTTGTCATTTATTGGGAATGATAATTAAATATTTGTCTTTAATTTGTAAACTATTTAAAAATTAAAATGAATAAAAAGTTTGATAACATTCTGGATAACAAATGGTGGCAGGAGATTGCTGTCGTCGCGTTTTCCTTTACCATATATACTTTAAAAAACGACTGGATGCTCTTTAGTTCAATGACATCCGTTTTAATGGGCATATTTTTCTACTTCATTTTATACATGCACGCCCAGTTCAATCGCTTTTTTTTGCTGCCAATATTATTCAAAACCCGTCGTCCTTTAACTTATGTTTTTCTAACGCTTTTTGGAGTGTTCGTGTTTTCGGTCATTTTGTACGAAATCACGATGCTGGATATGTTCAGCAATTGCCGCTTGTATCAGAACTCACATCAAAGAAGTTATGTGTATCAATTGGCTAGTGTTTTAGGAACTTTGGTTTGTATTTTGAGTCCGATTATTGTTTTTAAATTCTACAGAATTCACAAGAAACAAACGGATGAAACGTTATTATTCAACCAAATGCAATTGAATTCTTTAAAAGGACAATTGAATCCGCATTTTTTATTTAATACTTTCAATACGCTTTACGGAATCAGTTTGGAATTCCCGGAAAGAACGCCGGATTTGATTATGAAAGTATCGCAATTAATGCGTTATCAACTGGAAAGTAATAACAAACAATGCGTATCTTTAGAAGAGGAACTGCAATTTATAAACAGTTATGTTCAGCTTGAAAAAGAAAGAGTAGGGTACCGTTGCGATATTACATACGATTGTAAAATTGATAATGAAAATGCTTATAAAGTATCGCCAATGTTGTTGATTGCGTTTATAGAAAATGCTTTTAAACACGGAACCTGCGCGATCGAAAAATGTTTTGTGAGAATCATAGTTACCGTAGAAAACGGATTGTTGCATTTGCATGTTGTAAATTCAATTCCAACGAAAAAAGCAGATGTAATTTCAACTAAAATTGGTTTAAAAAACACGATTGAACGTTTGAATTTAATTTATGGAAAAGACTATAAATTAGATATTCAGGATGATAAAAACACCTACATCGTTGATTTGAAATTGCAACTCAAAAAGTTTCTGTAATGAAAGACCCAAAGAAATGTATAATTGTGGATGATGAGCCGGCAGCGCATTACGTGCTGGCCAACTACATCAAACAAAACCCGCAGTTAGAATTGGTTTTTCAGGGCTATAATGGCATTGAAGCAATGGATTATTTGCGTGAAAATCACGTTGATTTGATGTTTTTGGATATCAATATGCCGGAGATTTCCGGAATGGAATTGTTGAAGATTATTCCAACGCATCCCAAAACTATTTTAACGACTGCTTATTCTGAATTTGCATTGGAAAGTTACGATTATGGTGTAATTGATTATCTGCTGAAACCGATTTATTTTCCGAGATTTTTGAAAGCGGTAGACCGTTTTTTTTCAACCGAAAATGCAAAAGCGAAAGAAGAGGAAGTAGCTGTAAATTCGATTAGCGTAAAAGTGGACGGTTATTTTATGGACATTGAATTGGATCAGCTTTTGTTCGCACAGAGTTTTGGAAATTACGTGAAACTACATACAATGAAAAGAACGTATTTAGCCTCCATAACCACAAGTGAATTAGAAAAATGCCTTCCGGAAAAGAGCTTTATGCGCATTCACAAATCGTATATCGTGGCTTTGGATAAAATTGATGTTACCGAAAAAGATTTTGTAATTATTAAAAACGAAAAACTCCCCATTGGGATTACCTATAAAAGAGAATTGTCTGACCGACTTAAAAAGTAGTGAAGTGCATTTAGATGTCAGATGCAAGATGCAAGATGGATGACGTAAAATTCAAGGTTTAAAAAGAAATTGACTCATAGAATTCAACTCATAATTCACAATTTACAATTTACAATTTACAATTCATATAAGATTGCTTACTAATTCAGTTATTTAAGAAAAAGCCTGTAAAGATTAATTTCTTGCAGGCTTTTTTGATTTATGTGATGACCATTTTTTGATGTTTATTTAAAAGTGTCTTTCTACTTTTTAAAAATCAAGTCTTGTTCGTAAAATATCTTTGAAGTCTGTTTTTTCTTACCTAAAAAGCAGTAATTTTAATACACTAAATTAAGAGTAATTAATTTAAATATTGAAATCATGAAAAACGTATTTATAGCGGTTTTGTTATTATGTAGTGGCTTTTTGATGGCGCAGGAAGGAACGAATATGAAAGAGAAAATAACGCCGCCAGAGAAAGTGTTGTTTACTTTTCAGAAAGAATATCCCAATAAAGTACCGGTTTGGGCAATGGAATATGTTGGAGATGATAATGATGAAGTTCGTTACGAAGCGAAATTTAAAACCGATACAAATGCCGAAGCGCTTGCTGTCTATGATAATTTAGGCGTGTTAAAAGCGTACGAGTTGCAAATTCCGTTAAGTCAGTTGCCCGCAAAAGCGCAGGCTTATTTAAAGAAAAATTATCCGCCAAAAGCGATTAAAGAAATTGCAGTTGTGGTAGATTATAAAAGCAAAACAACCTATGAAGTGATGGTTGAAAAAGCTTCCAGATTTTATGATGTTGTGTTCGATAAAAACGGAGGTTTTGATGTCATCATAGAGAAAAACTAAAATACGGACTTACTAATTCATTATATTTTTAAAAGACAAACCCGATAGATTTTAATGTCCATCGGGTTTTGTTTTTTAAATTATAAACTGCCAGGTTTTATTTATTGAAGGAACTGTCATTTCACTTTTTACCATTCACAATTCACAATTAACAATTCACAATTATTACAGCATCATTCCCCCAGAAACCTCAATACGCTGTGCGTTTACCCAACGTGCCTCTTCGGTACATAAAAAAGCAACAACACCGCCAATATCATCTGGTAAACCAACTCTTCCCAGAGCAGTTACAGAAGCAATTTGTTGGTTCATTTGCTCATTGTCACGAACAACACCTCCGCCAAAGTCAGTTTCGATGGCACCCGGAGCCACAACATTAGCTCTGATTTTTCTTGCGCCTAATTCTTTAGCCTGATATTTGGTCAATGTTTCAATTGCCCCTTTCATTGAAGCATAAGCCGCATAACCCGGGAAAGAGAATCTCGCTAATCCTGTAGAGATATTTACGATTCCGCCACCGTCGTTCATTACATTCAATGCTTTTTGAGTTAGGAAAAATGGCCCTTTAAACTGAATATTAGTCAATTGATCAAATTCTGCTTCCGTTGTTCCGATGAATGAATTATGAATTCCGATTCCGGCATTGTTCACTAGAAAATCGAGTTTATCGGTTTTAAAAGTGCTTTTCAGTACTTCTGAAACGTTTGTAAAGAAAGAATCAAAAGTACCTGAATCGGCAACATTCAATTGAAGCGAAGCTGCTTTTTGACCTAAGTTTTCGATTTCTTTTACAACTGAATCCGCTTCTTCTTTTTTGCTGTTGTACGTAATGATTACATCGATTCCTTTTTGTGCAATTGCAATTGCCATGTTTTTCCCTAAACCTCTGCTGCCGCCTGTTACTAAGGCGATTTTTGTATTTACTGCCATTTTATTTTAGATTTTAGATTGTTGATTTTAGAATAGAGAATAGAGAATAGAGAATAGAGAATAGAGAATATAGATTATAGATTATAGATTATTTGAAATATTTATTAGAAAAAATCTGCTGAATCTGCTAAATCTGCGTGAGAAAATTAAACACATAGAAAACATAGGATTTTTTTGTCTTTAATTAGACTATGGAAAGAAACTAAGTTTCTAACACATAGCTATGTGTTTTTAGGTTAATGAAATGCCTTTTTTAAGCGTTCTAATTATCTATGTTTCTATGTGTTTAAATTATAAGCTGCCGTGTAACGCCTCAAATGAAGCTTTTAATTCCGGTACGCTTGCGTTTAGTCTTGTTTCACTGGTACCGAAAGTAAGTTCGTTTTTGCCTTGTTTTAATTGTTCGAAAATGGAAACAATAAAGTCAGCCACGCTTGGGTGCGCATTATGAAGTCCAACTCCTCCAAGATCTGTATTTAATGCTGGCGGAATAATTTCGATAACTTCAATGTTTTTTGCTTTTAAAATATGACGAAGTGAAAGTGTAAACGAACGGAAGAAAGCTTTTGTAGCCGAATAAACCGGAACTTTTGCGAAAGGTGAAAAGGCCAATCCGGAAGTTACATTCATTACCGTTGTCAATGATTCTAATTGAATAAATAAAGAAGTTAAATGCAACGGCCCTTCGATATTAGTGCTCAATTCTGTTTTCATACTTTCGTAGAAATCAGCATCGGCAACAGAAACCCATTTTTGGATTCCGGCGTTGTTGATTAGTACATTTAAATTTGGATGATTTTCGGCAATCCATTCGTAAAGTGCGATGCGCTCTTTTTCATCTGATAAGTCACATACTTTTGTAATTACGGTTGGGAATTTTGCTTTAACTTCATCTAAAACAGATTCTCTTCTTCCGCAGATAATTACAGTATTGTTTTCCTGAATAAAACGTTCGGTCAGGCCAAGTCCAATTCCGCTTGCACCGCCTGTTATTAAAATTTTGTTGTTTGCTAATTTCATCTTTTTGATCATTTAAATTGATAAGACAAAGGTAGGAGCAAAGCAGAGCTGGGGAATTGTAAATTTCAAATGAAAGTTTGCGAAATTCAAATCGGTAAACAAAATTCAATGACAAAAATCAATATCAATGTCAACAAAAAAAAACAATTTAAAATTCCAAATTCGAAATCTCATTTTTATGTCTTATTTACAGAAGTGGAAGGATCTGTTAAATTTTGCAGACGTATAATTGAACGCCGATGACGCGGATTCGCCTTGCGAAGACACTGATTATCACGGATTTTTTAACTAATCTATATCTAAAGCTCTAATTTCAAACCTGAAGCCTGAAACCTGACACGAGGCTTTAGCCGAAATGGCGAAGCAAACAAAAATTAACTTCTAAAAGCTAATGGCGTGAACGAAGTTTGTTTTTTAAAGAAATTAGAAAAGTGCGCCAGTTCTTCAAAACCCAATGAGAAAGCGATTTCAGAAATGTTCCAATCGGTTTGTTTTAAAAGGATTTTGGCTTCGTTTATTAAACGGGTGCTGATTAATTCGGTTGTGGTTTTTCCGGTGTTTTCTTTTAAAACTTTATTCAAATGATTCACGTGAACGGATAATCTTTCTGCAAAATCTTTGGCTGTTCTCAATTCTAATCGCTGATGTGGTGACTCAATTGGGAATTGTCTTTCTAATAATTCGGCAAATAAAGACGAAACTCTTGCCGCCGAATTATGTTTAGAATATAATGCTGTTATAGGCTGTAATTTTTGTCCAAAGTGAATTAACTCCGCGACATAATTTCGAATCAAATCGTATTTATAGATATAATCAGAGTTGATTTCTTTTTGTATTTTGTTGAAAATCAATTCTACTTCGTTTACTTCTTCGTCGGTGAGCTGAAAAATAGGATAACCGTCAGAAGCAAAGATTGGGAGATCGTCTAAATCAATTCCACTTTTATTTTTGGATAAAAATTCACTGGTGAAAACACAAAATTGTCCGGATTGATTGGTGTCTTGTGGTATATAATTGTATGGGATTTTTGGTGTAGCAAATAAAAGCCCCTGCTTTTCGATTTCGATTATCTTATCAGCATATTCAGATCTGTTTTTGCCGCGTATCAGACTTATTTTATAGTAAGCTCTTCTGTCATAAGGCATAGACGGCTTGTCTTTCATTCTCTCCAGCAGCTCTTTAATGTCAAAAACATTAAAATGACCAATTTCTTTTTTGATGTCGTTGGGTATTAAGGAACTTGGTTCAACAGAAGAACCTTCGGTAATATCCTGATAAAATGAATCGAGGGATTTCATAAGTGTGAATTGTAAAATTCAAATATACGAAAAATTTTGATGGGTAAGTTTATTTGCCACAAAGGCACTAAGACGCAAAGTTTATTTTTTTCATTACGTAATCGCAATGACCAATCTTTGTGTCTTAGTGCCTTTGTGGCAAAAGCTTAAAACAAACTACCCTGAATTAATTCTGGCTGTGGATTGCTACCAAAAGGAAAAGTCTCTAAGATAAAATATTGTTTTTTGACAGGATCAAATTCTCTTAAGATAATAGCATCACATAAAAAATCCATATTGATTGTAGTGAATAAATCATGCGCAATTTGGATGTTTTCAGGTGTTAGATTTCTTCCTATTGAAATATGCGGATCGTCGCTTCTGTCTTTACTAGAAATGAGAAGTGCTTCCTGAATTTTTCTCATCATAGGTTTTAAGTTTATTTTAGAATCTTCACTGGGAGAGATGAAGAAAGCCCGACTTTCCTCATAAGCATCAAAATGATCTAAATAAATTTGAACTGGAGTTAAAGTATCAGCGATTTTAGAAAGCTTTTGTCTGTATTTAGCAAGCTGATTCTCATTGGCTTTAAATCCGCCAATTGTAATATGTGCTACAGAGTTACAACTGCCGTACCATCCAATTTCATTAAAAAGTTTTAGTTTTAATTTTTTGATAAACTCAATTCCATCTTCTGAAGGATGAAAAACAACTGAATATTTAGTCTCCATTTAAATCTGCTTTTATGCAAATTTAAAATTTAAATTGTGCCGTCAATGCTGCATAAAAATAATCTTTGCGTCCAGGATGGATTGAAATCCATCCCTACAAAATATATAGAATCTACGATTCTTTAACATCAGAATTTAAACTGCGCCGTCAACGCTGCATAAAAATAATCTTTTCCTGTCCCGACCTCTTTTAAAAAGGAGCCTGCGTTAAACCAGCCAGATTCTAATGTAAAGGCCAGAAAATCATTCGCAGTATAATCTAAATTAGTAATCAATTGAGAACCTATAAAACGCTCTGTAGTATCTTTTCCGGAATATAGTAATTGCATATTTGGTGCATATAAACCATCGCTTAAAGTCTGTCTCCAGAAAATGTCATAATCAAATCCGAGGCTGAATTTTTGGCTTAATTGCAAACTTAGAGAAGGATGGATGTCAATTAAGTTGGACGGACCAATTAAAGCTACTAATCCAAAATAAGCGCCTCTGGGATATAACGGATTGAAAGTTTGTAAATGATTGTCATCTGAATGTTTATCTCCGGAAATAATTTCTGTCTTTAAGCCAATTTCAGGCTTGAATTTTATTTCTGAAAAAGTATAACAGGCAAAAGAGGAAATTGTCCAGGCTGAGACTGATTTTTGATTTATGTTTCCGAATTGATATAATCCTTCAAAATCATATTTCCAATTCCCCTTGTTTTTCCAGATTCGGGTTCCGATAGATTGACGATTTTCTTCTCCAATAGCATCATCAAAAACAGCTCTTGTTTTCCATAATCCTAAATAATAGAAATCGATATTCTGAATAAAGGGTACTTTATGAATCACCGTGTAACTTCCCCAGAATTGTGCATTTTCATTGAAATTGTCGTTGAAAGTTCCGGGTTTGTTAGCAACGGGATGCGTATAAAAAGCATCGGTTTGCCAGTTGTCTTTTTTATAGAATAATTTGACTGCATCAAAAGCAAGTCGACTGTTTGGGCCTTCACGAACGGCAATTAAACGCTGCGAACCATATGACATTTCCTGTCTTCCTGAACGCAAGGTTAATCGTTCGTTTTTCTTCTGAATAAAATCGATATCCAGAAAAGCCTGATGAACATCCAACTCGTTTTCATCCACCGGACTTGGATCGATTTTACTGTTGGCCAAACTGCTTTGCAATTCGACAAAGGTTCTGAAAGCGCCTAAATGAACATCGGCATGTAGCAGATAACGGGAAAGTAAATAGCCATCGCCTTCATCAGAATCATCACCCCATTTGTCGTTTACGGTGTAAGTATATTGCAATCTTGCTTCGCCACCAATAGTGGTGTAATATTTATTATTTCCGCTAAGCGGAATGTATTTTATTCTTTCATACCAGTTTCTGGTAGAGTCTTTCAGATAAGTTAAATCATCGTCATATCGCAGCTTTTGGAATGTCATTTTCTGCTGTGCATTTCCGGTAAAGAACAACCCCAAAAGCAACAATAATCGGAATATAATTTTCATATGATTTAATTTTTTTGATAGCCTCCAAAATAATTTACCGGGCTCCATTCCGGTATAGCTTTCGGAATTGGGTTTGCGAATGTTCTAAAGTCATTATCGACATAAACTACTTTGCCGTTTACGACCGTTAGTTTTGATTCAATGTTTAGAATTTTCTCTTCTGAAGTATTAAAATAATCATCAGAGAGTATGACGAAATCGGCTAAATTATTTGCTTTCAGCATGCCGCGATCTTTTTCTAAATTAATCAATTGTGCGCTTCCGTACGTGAACAATTTTAATGCAGCAGTTCTGTCCTGAATATTTTCATCCAGCATGTATTTTGTGCCGCCTAAAGTTTTTCCGGTTGTCAGCCAATACAAACCAACCCACGGATTGTAGCTGGCAACACGGGTTCCGTCGGTCCCCATTCCGACTTTGATTCCCATTTCAAGGATCTTTTTAAGTGGAACCGTGTTTGCAGCAGCCGTTTTTCCATATCTTTTTATAAAACTTTCACCTTGATACGCCATCCTGTGCTGAATCGCCAATCCTCCGTTTAAAGCTTTAATTCTTTTTAGATTTTCAATCGAAACCGTTTCTCCGTGATCGAAAAACCATAATAATCCGTTTAATGGTGTTTCTTTGTCAATCTCTTCAATTACATTTAGAAAACGGGTTATACTTTCGTTATAAGTGGCGTGAATTCGAAACGGCCATCTGTTTTTAACCAATAATGATAAAACCGATTTTAATTGCCCTTCCATCGCCGGACTTAATTCTGGTCTTGGTTTGTCGAAGTTTTCGAAATCTCCTGCACTCATTACCAGATTTTCTCCCGCACCTTGCGCATGATATTCTACTTTATCATCATCATGATCGTCACAGCCTTCGCCAATTTCAACGGTGCTGACCCATTTTGTGTAATCGTTTAATTCGCTTCCTGCTTTTTGAGCAAATAAATAATACGGCATTCTTACTGTCAAATCGCTTTCTTTACATAAACCGTTTGTTACGCCATAATCATCAGGAAAGTTTTGAAATCCCCCACCGGCATCGATAATGGCCGTTACACCCAGACGATTCATTTCAGACATAAATTGTTTGGTAGAATTTATTTTTTCTTCGGGAGTTAATTCAGGAAGTTTAGAAAGGGTAGAGTATAAGATGAAGGCATTTGGTTCCGCTACTAATAAGCCTGTTGGATTTCCTGAGGCATCTTTTTCAACCAATCCTCCATTTGGATTTGGTGTATTGGCATCAATTTTTAAAGCCTGTAAACCTGCCTTATTCAAATAGGCATGTCCGTATAGATGTAAAACAAAAGTTGGAACGTCGCCTGTTGCTTCGTTTATTTCTTCTAAAGTGGGAAGTCTTTTTTCTTCAAACTGATAAGCATTCCATCCGCCAACAACGCGAACCCATTGGCCTTTTGGTGTTCTTTGTGCCTGCTCTTTTAGCATGGCCAAAGCTCTTTTAAGGGAACGAACGCCGTCCCAGCGTAATTCGGTATTAAAAAATCTTCCTCCACGGATAATATGCATGTGAGAATCAAATATTCCCGGAATAATTACTTTTCCTTTCGCATCAATTATCGTAGTTTTTTTGTTTTTTAATTTTAAGATTTCATTGTTTGTTCCTGTTTTCAGGATTTTTCCATCGGCGACAGCCATAGCCTCCACAATAGTATTTTTATCATCTAAAGTATGAATAACCGCATGATGAACGATGAGTGTGGCACTTTTGCCTTGAGCGAAAATAGGTAAGTACAGAATTAAAAGTAAAGCTGAAATTATAATTTTTGGTTTCATAATAGTGGTTTTTTATTTGAGTTTTGGAGAAAAAAAAGGCTGTAACTTAAAACAGCCTTTTTTAGATAACCAACCAAGAACAATTCTATGAATTAATGTTTTAGCATTTCGTGTGCGTATTGAACACCTACACCATAAGCACCACCGTATTTTTTAACCAAATCAGTAACAGCTACATAAGTTTCCTGACGTGCCCAGTCGCGTTGTAATTCTAATAAATATTGTAAAGAAGTGATTGGGTGAGCACCAGCCTGAACCATACGGGTCACAGCCATTTCGTGTGCTTCTTTAGAAACGTCTCCACTTGCATCTGTAATTACGTAAACATCATAACCTTCGTTGATTGCAGATAAAGCAGGTCCAACAATACAAACGCTTGTCCATAAACCACCAAAAACAATTTTCTTTTTACCTGTTGCAATAATCGCTTTACGAGCAGGAACATCTTCCCAGGTATTCATGCTAGTACGATCAATATAGTTTGAAGTTTTTTGCGGATAAAACTCTTCAATTTCACGGAAAACAGGTCCGCTGAATGATTTTTCTGCTACTGTTGTTACAATAGTTGGAACTTTGAATATTTTTGAGGCACCAGCAACTAAAGCAGTATTGTTGCGAAGCTGATCGATTGGAATGTTACTTACTGCAAAGGCCATTTGGCTTTCATAATCAACTAAAACCAAAGTGTGATTTGTTGGATCTAATAATGCCGGACTTGGTTTTTGTGCAAATCCAATGAATGTTACGAATAATAAAACAGTTGTTAAGATTAATTTTTTCATGGTAATGTAATTTTGTGTGTTAATAAAAGGTTTTTTAAAAATTTATGTTCATTTTGATTTTCAGTTTATTGCGTTCAAAAGCAGTGCCTTGTTTGTAAGGCGTTGATTTATAACGATTTTTTGAAAAAAGGGCAATAGTGATTTTAACGATATATCGTCAATGGTTAGGCGATCTTCGTAAAAGTTTTAATAAAAAGGCATTGATGAGAAAAATTTGGGTACCTAAATTTTTCCTTTAAGATGTAATCTGTGTTGTATTTCTGATTTTAATAAACCGCTTCCTCCGCCAAAATGCTCAATTACTTCGACATCGGGTTGCTGTTTTAAACAAAAAGAAGTAAATTCTTTTTCGACATGATCTTCGATTCCGGAACTCAGCAGAACGATGTCTATTTTGTTGTTTAGAAAATATTCCTGAGCAGCATTTTCATCACTGAAGCCTACTGCATTCCAGTCTTCGTAAGCATTCACCAGGCGAAGTAAAATCTCCAGTATTGGTTCGTTTTTTCCGAGTATTAAGAATTCAAATATTTTCATTTTTTTAGTTTCTAAGTTTCTAAGCTACTAAGCAGCTAAGTTTTTCAGTTAACAGAACTTCTAATTTACTTTACAAATGTATTTCATAATTTCTAAGTTGAACTTAATCTAGAATAAGAAAGATTCTGAGTTTCTAAGATCCTAAGTTTCTAAGTTTTTATCTTAGCTTTAAACAGAGTTTCAAATTTACTTTACAAATTTATTGTGTAAAATCTCTTTTCAGCTTAATCTAGAATAAGAAAGATTCTGAGTTTCTAAGATCCTAAGTTTCTAAGTTTTTATCTTAGCTTTAAACAGAGTTTCAATTTACTTTACAAATTTATTGTGTAAAATCTTTTTTCAGCTTAATCTAGAATAAGAAAGATTCTGAGTTTCTAAGTTTTTATCTTAGCTTTAAACAGAGTTTCAAATTTACTTTACAAATTTATTGTGTAAAATCTCTTTTCAGCTTAATCTAGAATAAGAAAGATTCTGAGTTTCTAAGATCCTAAGTTTCTAAGTTTTTATCTTAGCTTTAAACAGAGTTTCAAATTTACTTTACAAATTTATTGTGTAAAATCTCTTTTCAACTTAATCTAGAATAAGAAAGATTTTGGTTGCTAAAATTATAAGTTTTTTAGTTAATTGTACTATTAATCCTATCGAGTTAGTGCCTTACGATTTTAGCAACTTTTATTTTAATATTAAACAAATGTTAAATGTGAAAAAAAGGTGAGAAAATGAGGAAAACCGTAAGTTTTTCTTGAAAGTTGCTTGTAGTTTTGCGCTGTAGAAGATCAAAAAATATACTGCTTTGCCTTTTTTAAAAGTATATGATCTTCTTAAAACTGTTTTTGGAGAAACATTTTTTTAAATGAAAATTTGACGATTTACTTTACGTGAATTCATTGTGTAAATTTGCAAGACATACAATAAAGTCAAAATTTTTATAGGGTTTTTAGATTTGGTTACACGTTAGCCAAGTTTAAAAACCCTTTTTTAATTTTACAATTTATGAAATTTAAACCTAACCGCAAGGAGCGCTAAGATTTACGCAATGAACGCAATGTTATTAAAATCTTTAAGCTTTGATTTGCGTCGCACCGATTAAAAACGATTGGCTATGTTTAAACAGATTGATTGAATAAGGTCAATATTACAATCCATGAGCTTTAAGCCATTCTTCACAATCTCTGGTCCAGAATTTACTGGTGTCCTGTAAGCCAAGACCAAAACCGTGACCTCCTTTTTCATATAAATGTAACTCAGATGTAACTCCGTTTTTTTTGAGTGCCAAATAATAATTGATGCTATTTTCTGGTAATACAACAGTATCATCTGTGGTATGAATAATGAAAGCGGGAGGAGTTTGGGCGGTTACCATTTTTTCATTTGAAAATGAATCGATCAAAGTCTGTGACGGATTATTGCCTAGTAAATTTGTTTGTGAACCTTTGTGTGTTATATCATTCTCCATCGAAATAACAGGGTAGATCAGAAGCGAAAAATCCGGACGTGCGCTTATTTTAGATGAAGTTTCATATACTCTCTCATCATAATGAGTGGATAGTGTAGAGGCTAAATGTCCGCCTGCAGAGAATCCCATAATACCAATTTTATTCGGATCGATATTCCATTTTGCAGCGTTTAAACGTACAATACGCATGGCTTCCTGCGCATCTTGCAAGGGGCCAACGGTTTTGTTTGTCATGATTAAATCACTTGGTAATCTGTATTTTAAAACAAAAGCTACAATTCCTTTGCTATTAAGCCATTCTGCAACTTTAGTTCCTTCTTTGTCATAGGCCAAATGAGAATATCCACCCCCTGGAAGAATAATAACAGCCGTTTGATTTTGTTTAATCTCTTTTGTGAAAAAAATACTTAACGTAGGTATCGAAACCTGACTTGTACTCTCTAGTTTTCCATCTTTTAAATTTTCTTTTTCTTTATAATCAGGAGCCTTAATTTCTTGAGGAATCGTTTTCCAGAGCGGAATTACCTGGTTTTGCGCTTGTGATTGATTTGCGATTCCGAAGAATAGAATCATACTTAAAAAAGATTTTACTGTTATGAGTTGTTTTGGATTTTTCAATTTTTGATACGTTTAGTTTTTAATTAATTTATATGGAAGACTTTCAAATTTATATTTTTTTATTGAATCCTCAACCTGAATTAATTAATAAGGCATCTTTTTTTGAATAGGAATACTGGATGTTATTGGCTTAAAAAAGATTGATTTCAGGACAATTGGCACCTGTAAAACGGACAAATTTCGCATATACCTATTTAACATATATATTGTTTAATGTGTAATTTTGAGTTCTTTTTTTTACGTGAAGTGTTAATTTAGCGTAATAAAATAATTTTTTATATAATTTATTTGTATTATTAAGATTTAAAAGTATATTTGTGCAATCGATTACATTATTTATTTTTTATTGCACTAAACGATTGATTTTGAAGTTCTGAATTGAATTAAATCGAATAACCAAAAAACACCAAAAAATATAAATTAGAATAAAACCATTTACCATGAATCAAACAAATGAAATTTCTATTGGACAAACTAGTAAATCAACAGGAAGATATCGTTGGAGTATATGTGGATTGTTGTTTTTTGCAACTACCATCAACTACTTAGACAGACAAGTTCTTTCTTTGACATGGAATGATTTTATTGCACCAGAGTTTCATTGGACTAATAATACATACGGAAATATTACAGCTTGGTTTTCTATTTTTTATGCTGTTTCTCTGTTGTTTGCAGGGAGATTTGTAGATTGGCTAGATACTAAAAAAGGATTTTTGTGGGCCATTGGTATTTGGTCTTTTGGCGCTTGTCTGCACGCATTTTGCGGTATTGCAACATCTGGAATTATCACAGGAAATTGGTTTGTTGGTTTTGCGGGAGCACAGGAAATAATTAAAAATGTGAATAATACCGGAATGGTTATTAATGTAAGTATGTACTTATTCATTTTAGCTCGTTTCGTTTTAGCAGTTGGGGAGGCAGGAAATTTTCCAGCGGCAATAAAAACTACAGCCGAATATTTTCCTAAAAAAGACAGGGCTTTTTCAACTAGTATTTTTAATGCAGGTGCGACTGTTGGTGCGTTGGCAGCTCCAATTTCTATTCCGTTTATTGCCAAATCCTTTGGATGGGAAATGGCGTTTATTATTATTGGCGCTTTAGGTTTTATTTGGATGGGATTTTGGGTTTTTATGTACGATAAACCGGAAAGACATCCCAAAGTTAGTGCTGATGAATTGGCATACATTCAACAAGATGATATTGCAGATAGTAAATTAGTTGGATATGTTCCTGAAACAACAACAAAAGTATCTTTTGCTGATTGTTTTAAATACAAGCAAACTTGGGCTTTTGCTTTCGGAAAATTCATGACAGATGGTGTATGGTGGTTCTTTTTATTCTGGACTCCCGCTTATTTAAGCTCGGTATACAAAATGGATTCTACTCAGGCTGCTTTGCCATTATTTGTTTTATATCTGATTACTTTACTTTCAATCATTGGAGGTTGGCTGCCTACTTATTTTGTTGAAAAGAAGGGAATGAACCCTTATGAAGGCAGAATGAGAGCAATGTTGATTTTTGCATTTTTCCCTTTAGTAGCTTTATTAGCACAACCTTTAGGGTATATAAGTTATTGGATTCCAATAGTTACGATTGGTATTGCTCTTGCGGCTCACCAATCGTGGTCGGCAAATATTTTTACTACGGTGGGCGATATGTTTCCTAAAAAAGCAATTGCAACTATTACCGGAATTGGAGGCCTGGCGGGCGGAATTGGTTCTACAATAATTAACAAAGGTTCGGGAGTACTATTTGATCATGCAAAAGAAACTAATATGGTTTTTATGGGCTTTAAAGGAATTGAAGCAGGATATTTTATCATTTTTTCAATTTGTGCGATTTGTTACTTAACTGGTTGGATTGTAATGAAAACACTAGTTCCTAAATACAGCCCGATTACAAATCTTTAAATGAATTCTCATTTGTTAATACTAATTAATTAATTTTAAGTTAGTTAAGTTTTTTTTTGTTATCCATTGCGATTTATTTATAGGAAAAAAACGATTAGTTTAAAATCAAAATAAGTAAATTTTCATTTGGATTATGATATTTGAAGATAAAAATATAATTTTGTGCAATCGATTACATTAAATTAAAAATTATGACAAAATACAGTTCAAGATACGCATCAAGCCCTGAAGCAGTAAAACAATATGATACACAACAACTAAGAAATGAATTCTTGATTGATGACCTAATGCAGGAGAACGAAATCGTATTGACGTATTCTCATTATGATCGATACATTGCGGGTTCTGCTGTTCCTGTTAAAGATCTGACTCTGGAAACAATTGATCCTCTTAAGGCGGGTTATTTTTTAGAAAGAAGAGAGATGGGAATTATTAATGTTGGCGGAAGTGGTTCTGTTGTTGTTGAAGGAACATCTTATGAATTAGGTTTTAAAGATGCTTTATATATCGGAAGCGGAAATAAAGAGGTAATTTTTAAAAGTGATGACAGTAAAAATCCGGCTAAATTTTACATAAATTCTGCACCAGCTCATACGCATTATCCTACTGTAAAAGTAAGTTTAGAACAAGCTAATAAATTACAGTTAGGTACAATGGAAACGGCTAATCACCGTACCGTAAATCAAATGATTATTGGTAGTGTGGTTACAACTTGCCAATTGCAAATGGGAATGACAGAATTACGACCAGGAAGTGTTTGGAATACAATGCCGGCACACGTTCACGATCGTAGAATGGAAGTTTATTTCTATTTAGATATTCCGGAAAATCAGGCTGTTTGCCATTTTATGGGACAACCACAAGAAACAAGACATATCTGGATGAACAATCACCAGGCAGTTATTTCTCCGCCTTGGTCTATACACTCTGGTTCAGGAACTAGTAATTATACTTTTATCTGGGGAATGGCCGGTGAGAATTTAGATTATGGAGATATGGATGTTTGTAAAATAACTGATTTAAGATAAGAATCATGACAAATTTGTTTGATATAAAAGGAAAAGTTGCCTTAATCACAGGAAGTACACACGGACTTGGAATGGCGATGGCAAAAGGATTGGGTGAGGTAGGAGCTACAATTGTGGTAAATGGAAACTCTTCTCAGGAAAAAATTGATGCTGCTGTGGCAGAACTTAAAAGTGAAGGCATAAATGCAGTAGGTTATAAGTTTAATGTAACCGATGAGCAGGAAGTTAAAACTGCTGTTGCAAAAATTGAAAGCGAAGTGGGACCAATCGCTATTTTGATTAATAATGCAGGAATCATTAAAAGAATTCCATTAATTGAAATGGAAGTTGCTGATTTTAAAGAGGTAATTGATATTGATTTGGTTTCGCCGTTTATTGTTTCTAAGCATGTTGCAAAAGGAATGATCGAAAGAAGACAAGGAAAAATTATAAACATTTGTTCGATGATGAGCGAATTAGGTCGTAATACAGTTGGTGCTTATGCTGCTGCAAAAGGCGGTTTGAAAATGCTGACTAAAAACATGGCTACGGAATGGGCTAAATACAATGTTCAAATCAACGGAATCGGACCGGGTTATTTTGCTACTGAACAAACAAAACCAATCAGAGTTGACGGACATCCTTTTAACGATTTCATCATCAGTAGAACTCCGGCTGCAAAATGGGGAGATCCAAGTGATTTGGCGGGAGCTGCTATCTTTTTATCTTCTAAGGCAAGTGATTTTGTCAATGGTCATATTTTATATGTTGATGGCGGAATTTTAGCAACTATCGGTAAACCATCAAACGAAGAATAATTCTCAATTATAAAAGAAATGAGCTCAAATAAAACATTCATAAACGACAATTTTTTACTTGAAAATAAATACGCTGAAGAGTTATATCACAATTACTCAAAACATCAGCCTATCATAGATTACCACAATCACTTAAACCCACAGTTTATTGCTGAAGATAAGATTTTTGACAATATCACTCAGGTATGGATTAATGGTGATCATTACAAATGGCGTGCAATGCGTACGTTGGGAATTAATGAGCAATTTGTTACCGGAAATGGTTCTGATAAAGATAAGTTCTTAAATTGGGGAAAAACGGTTCCATACACGATGCGTAATCCGTTATACCACTGGACACACTTAGAGTTGGCTCGTTATTTTGATATTTATGATTTATTGAATGAAAAATCAGCTGAGAAAATATATATAGAAACTTCTGAGAAAATAAAATCAGAAGCCTACAGCACACAAAACTTACTTAAAAAGGTAAACGCTGAATTAGTTTGTACTACAGAAGACCCAATTGATACTTTAGAGTTTCACCAGAAACTGTCAAAGAATCCAATTGGAACAAAAATGAGTACTGCTTTCAGACCAGATAAAGCTATTCTTATTTCAAATGATGGCTATAACGCATATCTGGATACTTTAGGCGATGTAGCTGGTATTGCTATTAATACTTATGCTGATTTGCGTGATGCTTTGAGAAAAAGAATTGAATTCTTCGCTCAAAACGGATGTAAGTTAAGTGATCACGGTTTGGATCAAATTTATTTTGAAAACTTTACAGAAGCTGAAGTGGCATCCATTTTCAAAAAGAAAAGAGAAAATCAAACCATAACTACGGAAGAAGCCTTGAAATTCCAAAGTGCGATTTTGTTGTTCTTGTGTGAAACGTATCATGAATTGGGTTGGGTTCAGCAATTTCACTTAGGGGCTTTAAGAAACAATAATACCCGTATGCATAGAATTTTAGGTCCGGATACAGGTTGGGATTCTATCGGTGATTATCCGCAGGCACAAAAACTATCTTCTTTCTTAAATGCATTAGATAGTAAAGATAAATTGACAAAAACAATTATTTATAACCTGAACCCAGCTGATAACGAAGTTATGGCTACAATGATTGGAAACTTCAATGACGGAAGCGTTAAAGGAAAAGTACAATTAGGTTCAGGATGGTGGTTTTTAGATCAGAAAGATGGAATGACAAAACAATTAAATGCCCTTTCAAACATGGGATTAATTAGCTGTTTCGTTGGAATGCTGACCGATTCAAGAAGCTTTTTATCTTTCCCAAGACACGAATATTTTAGACGTATTCTTTGTAATCTTTTAGGAGATGAAATTCAAAGAGGAGAATTGCCAGCTGATATGGAATGGATTGGAAAACTGGTTTCTGATATTTCGTATAATAATGCAAAAGAGTATTTCAAGTTTTAATTGAGAATATAGAATATAGATTATAGAAAATAGAAGAAAGAGGCAAGAAGAAAGATTTTCTATAGTTTGATTAATAAAGCTTTACTGGTAAAATAATATAATAATATGAGTAAAATAGTTGCATTCGGTGAAATTATGTTGCGTCTTTCTACAGAACGACACCTGCGTTTCGCACAATCTACAGCATTTGGAGCTACTTATGGTGGCGGTGAATTTAATGTTTGTGTGTCGTTGGCAAATTATGGCTTAAATGCAGAGTTTGTAACAAGATTGCCTGAAAACGAAATTGGCGGATCTGCGTTGAGAGAAATGCGAAAAATGAATGTGGAATCTAAAAATATCATTTTTGGAGGAGAACGTTTAGGAATCTATTTTCTTGAAACTGGCGCCGGAACCAGAGGAAGTAATGTGGTATATGATCGTGCACACAGCTCGATGGCAACTATTGAAAAAGGATTTATTGACTGGGAAAAAGTATTAGAAGGTGCTACCTGGTTTCACTGGAGTGGAATTACACCTGCCATTTCTCAAAGTGCTGCAGAAGCTTGTTTGGAAGCTATTAAAGTGGCGCACAAAATGGGAATTAAGATTTCCTGCGATTTAAATTACAGATCAAAATTATGGCAATATGGTAAAACGCCAAGCGAGGTGATGCCAGAAATGCTGCAATATAGCAACGTTATTTTAGGTGATATTGATACTGCCTATTTTATGTTGGGAATTCCGAAAGTGAATCCAAATTATCAGGATGAAAAATCGCTTCCTGTTTTATACACGAAGCTGTTTGATTTGATTCCGAATTTAAAAACAGTAGCAACGACTTTACGTTATTCTGTAAGTGCTTCACACCAACGAATTGGAGGAGTTTTATTTAACGGAAGGGCCATTTATCATGCTGCCGTAAAAGAAGTAACACCTGTTGTAGACAGGGTAGGAAGTGGAGATGCCTTTATGGGAGGATTGATTTACGGATTGTCGCAATACGAAAATGACAATCAAAAAGCATTAGATTTTGCAGTGGCAGCTTGTTGCTTAAAACATACTATTGCAGGAGATTATAATTTAGTGACCTTAAAAGAAGTTGAAAATATGCTTGGTGGTGATTCAGCCGGATTAGTATCAAGATAAAAAATAAAAAAATGGCAAAATATTCAAGAATTGAAGTAGCGCAGCAAATGAAAGATAACGGGATGGTACCGTTGTTTTTTCATTCCGATATCGAAGTAAGCAAAAAAGTTTTAAAAGCCTGTTATGATGGTGGTTCACGATTAATGGAGTTTACCAGCAGAGGAGATTTTGCTCACGAAGTTTTTGGAGCTTTAAACAAATATGCTTTGGCTGAATTGCCGGGGATGATGTTAGGAGTTGGTTCGATTACGGATGCCGCGTCGGCCTCTTTATATATGAGTTTAGGTGCTAATTTTATAGTAACACCGGTTTTTAGGGAAGATATTGCGATTGCCTGTAACCGTCGTAAAGTATTGTGGTCGCCAGGCTGCGGAACACTTACTGAGATTGCAAGAGCAGAAGAATTAGGTTGCGAAATTGTAAAATTATTTCCTGCTGATATTTATGGACCAGAGTTCATAAAAGCAATAAAAGGACCATGTCCGTGGACGAACATTATGCCAACCGGTGGTGTTTACCCAACTGTTGAAAGTTTGTCTTCATGGTTGAATGCCGGAGCAACTTGTGTGGGTCTTGGTTCACAATTAATTTCGAAAGATATATTAGATAACAATGACTTTGACGGCTTAAAAAATAAAGTAAGTCAGGTTTTGGATATCATCAAAAATATTAGAAAATAAATAAGGAGTAATCATACCGATTCCTTATTTGGATTGCAGTTTTTTTTAGATTTTAACGTTTTTTGTAATTGAGCATTACGCTTGCTAAATACAGTTTGTCACTCCTCACAGCAAATTGTATTTTACTCTTACAAGTGTAATGTTTCTTTTACAATTAGAAAAGACTTCTTATAAAATTAATAAGGTATTTAGCGTGGTTATTTATAACACTTTAATGGATTAAAATGAAACAGTTAAACAGAAAAAATAAAGGATTAGAAAAATTACAGCCAATTAAAGTAGTTCAGTTTGGAGAAGGAAATTTTTTAAGAGCTTTTGTTGATTACGCTTTTTACAGATTAAATAAAGAAGTTGATTTTAATGCCGGTATTGCAATGGTTCAGCCTTTGAAAGATGGTATGGTACACCTGATTAATGAGCAGGACGGTCTTTATACTTTGTTTATGAACGGTATCAAAAAAGGTGAAAAAATACAAGATATTGAGTTGATCACTAACATTGTAAAAGCAATAAATCCATATACTGAATTTGCTGATTATTTAGCTTTAGCCAAAGAAGAAGAACTTCAATTTATTGTTTCAAATACTACCGAAGCCGGAATTGAATTTATCGAAAGTGATACTCCGGATATGCAGCCGCCAGTTTCATTTCCTGCAAAGCTGACTGTTTTATTATATGAAAGATTCAAACATTTTAATGGAGATGCTTCTAAAGCAGTAACTATCATTCCTTGTGAATTGATTGATTATAACTCAGAAACGCTAAAAAAATATATTTTACAATATGTTGATTTATGGAAATTAGAGGATGCATTTAAAACTTGGGTATCAGATGCGTGTACGTATCACAGTACTTTGGTTGACAGAATTGTTCCTGGTTATCCAAGAGCTGAAATTGAAGAATACAATAATAAATTAGATTATCAGGACAATTTAATTGTTGCGGCTGAACCTTTCTTTCTTTGGGCTATTGAAGGTGGTGATGCTTTAAAAGCAAAATTACCTTTTCATAAAACAGATTTGAATGTAAAAATCGTTGATGATATACGTCCTTTCAAAATGATTAAAGTTCGTATTCTAAACGGTGCACACACGGCAATGGTTCCTTTTTCACTTTTGTACGGTAACAAATTAGTAATGGAAACTGTTAATGGAGAGTTTACTGGAAAATTTGTAAACAACGTTATTAGCGAAATTAGTGAAACGCTTGATATGGATAAAAATGAAATTACAGCCTATTCTGAGGAAGTAATGGACAGATTTAAAAATCCGTTTATCAAACATGCGCTTGCTGATATTGCATTAAATTCTATCTCAAAATTCAAAGTAAGAGTTTTACCTAGTTTATTAGGATATTATAATACTAACAAAAAATTGCCAGTTAATTTGACTTTTTCATTAGCGAGTTTAATTCAATTCTATAAAGGAACCTGGAATAATGAAGCGTTACCTGTAAAAGATTCTCCAGAGATAGTTGAAGCATTTAAAAGCGCCTGGCAATTAGGATCTGTAGATTTAGTTGTAGCTAATGTATTGCCTAATACTGAATTCTGGGGAGAAGATTTAACTAAAGTACAAGGTTTGTCAGAAGCTCTAGTAGTGGCCTTAAATGAAATTGATAAAAACGGAATAGAACAAGGATTTGCTAATTTCAGCAAACAATATTAATTGGAATACTTTCTAATATTCTAAGTTCTAAATTTTTGGGACACATCTTAGCAACTTAAAAAAAAAAGCGATCATGCAAAAAAAATTAATAAAAGTAAACTCAGCAGATAACGTAATTGTTGCTTTAACCGATTTGGTACAAAACGAACAAATTATATTTGAAGGAACTACCGTCTCACCAACAACTGATGTTAAAGCAAAACATAAAATCGCAGAGAAAGATTTTACAATTGGTAATGATATTATAATGTATGGCGTTTTGGTAGGAAAAGCTGCTAAACCTATAAAAAAAGGAGAAGTAATTACTACCGAAAATGTAAAACATCAAAGTGAAAAAGTTTTTGGTAAAAACGGAAATTTAGGTTGGACTCCACCAAATGTAGATCGTTGGAAAGATAAAACTTTTAACGGATACCACCGTACTGATGGACAAGTTGGGACCAAAAACGTTTGGTTATTTTTTCCATTGGTTTTTTGTGAAAACAAAAATATAGAAAAACTTAAAGATATTTTCGAAAACGAATTAATGCCCAAAAAAGAAGTTTCTTATAAAAATTTGTTACGTTCTTTAATTGAAGAAAAAAGCATAGAAGAAGTTTCTGATAAAAATTTAAATGAAAATCTTTTAGATAATATCGAAGTAAAATTCATCAATCATCAAGGTGGTTGTGGTGGGATTCGACAAGATTCTGAATTGTTGGCAAAACTGCTTGCAGGATATGTGAATAACCCAAATGTTGCAGGGGCTACTGTTTTAAGTTTGGGTTGCCAAAATTTGCAAGTAGATATTTTAAAGAAGGCATTGAATGAAATGAGTCCGAATAGTGATAAAGAAATTTTGATCTATGAACAACAACAAATTGGAACTACTGATCAAATGTTTCAAATGGTGATTAAAGATTCTTATGAAGCCATTAAAAGAGCAAACAAAATTGAACGCAAACCTGCTCCTCTTTCAAAGCTAAGTATTGGTTTAGAATGTGGAGGGTCCGACGGATTTTCAGGAATTTCTGCTAATCCAGCATTAGGAATTGTTTCAGATATTTTTGCAGCTTTGGGAGGGAAAACAATTTTGGCAGAGTTTCCAGAATTATGTGGTGTTGAGCAAGAATTGATGAACCGATGTGTGGACGAAGAAAAAGCAGATAAGTTTTTAACTTTAATGAAAGCTTTTGAAAAATCAGTTGTAGATGCAGGTTCAGGGTTTGATATGAACCCATCTCCAGGAAACATCAAAGACGGATTAATTACAGATGCCATGAAATCTGCTGGCGCAGCTAAAAAAGGTGGAACTTCACCTATTGTAGATGTTTTAGACTACGGCGAATATATTTCAAAACCAGGTTTAAATCTTCTAAATACGCCAGGAAATGACGCCGAATGTACCACAGGATTGGTTGGAGCGGGAGCAACAGTTGTTTTGTTTACAACAGGTTTAGGAAATCCGATGGGAAATCCGATTGCACCCGTTGTGAAAATTTCTTCGAACACGGCATTAATTAATAGAATGTCTGATATTATCGATGTAAATGCTGGAACTGTGATTACTGGTGAAAAAACAATTACCGAAGTTGGAGCAGAAATCGTAGATTACATTATAGAATTGGCTAGCGGAAACGTGGAAACAAAAGCAGACCAGTTGAAACAAGATGTATTTATTCCTTGGAAAAGAGGAGTTTCTTTATAGTTTTTTTTACCGTTTAAGTGATATAAGGTCATATTATTCAATATTAAAAGGCAGCTCATTTAAGGGCTGCCTTTTTTAAACTATAGCCTATAATTAAATAAACTTAGTATGACTTATAATGGTGGAAAAAAATTAAGATGTTGTTCTGGACGAAGACTTACGGATGTGTAATTCCGGTGCAAGGACTACCTTTTTTTCAATTTTGATGGTATCTGTTTTGTCTACCTGTTCAAGGAAAACGCGAGCTGACATTTTTCCCATTTCAAGCGGAGACTGATCTACAGACGTAATCGATAATTCCATGAATTTGGTAAAAGGCTCATTACTGAATCCAGCGACACAAAATTCTTTCGGAATACTGATGTTTTTTTCTTTTAATTCCTGAATCGCTCCTAAGGCAGCAAAATCGCTCGACGAGAATATCGCGTCTGGGGGAGTTTCTAGCTGTAATAAAGTCTCAACGGCATTTTTTCCCGCTTCTACACTACTTTTTACAGGAACTACGTATTCTTCCTTAAATAGCATTCCGTTATCCAATAAGGCTTGTTTGTAACCCAAAAACCTGTTTTTGAAAATTTCAAGTGATTGATCTCCTGATAGATGTGCAATACATCTGCAGCCTTCGCTTATTAAGTGTTTTGTAGCAATGTAACCACCTTTAAAATCATTGATTGTTACAGAGCTTACACCGTCAATATGTTTACTCCTGTCAAAAAAGATAAGTGGGACATTTTTTTCTAAAACATTGCGAAAAGCGGCATCATTCTCAGTACTTACAGCTGTTACAGACATTAGAATCCCGTCAACTTGGGCATCAATTAATGTGTATAGGTTTTCACTTTCTCGTTTAAGATCTTCATGAGTTTGACATATAATGACCTGATAGCCATGAGGCTGTAATTCTTCTTCTATGCCGCGGATAACCGAAGCGAAAAAATTACTGTCAATACGAGGAACAATAACACCTATGTTATTACTTCGACCACTTTTTAATGCTAAAGCAAGTTTGTTTTGCTTATAGTTCATCGATGCAGCGGTTTTAATTACCAGGTCACGTGTGCTCTCTTTTATTTTAGGATTATTGTTTAGAGCCCTTGAAACTGTTGCTGCTGTGATATTCAATTTTTTGGCAATATCATAAATGGTTATTTTCTCGCTCATTCAAAAATATTTTTTTGATTTATTTATAGACAAAAGTACATTTTTTTTATATAATCTAACATATATTGTTATCGATTACCTTAATTTAAAAACTAAATCGTTTTCAACTCTACAATGATAATAAATTATGTCTTTTTTTACACAAAATGTAATTAAAAATACTAATAAAAATTAAATATATAAATTTTTTCTAAATTAATTTGGTGCATCCAATGTATTTTTCTACTTTCGTGTAATCGATTACATGATTGTTGATCTTTATTTATAAAAAATATAAAATATAACGTAAATGGTTACAAGTAAGGCTTTACTGTTAAAATCAATCGTGCTTTTTAGTGCTGTTGTTGTTTTGGTTTTATCTTGTGGTAAGCAGGTTTCTGTTGTTTCTGATACTAATCCTTGGGAAAAAATGGATTTGATCATAAAAAGTATTCCTGAAACTCACTTTTTAAACAAAGATTATAATGTAAATGATTTTGGTGCTATAGCTGATGGAAAAACATTGAATACGGCGGCAATTGACAAAGCAATTAAAACATGTAATGCTAATGGGGGTGGTAGAGTAATTATTCCAAACGGAAAATTTCTTACGGGAGCGATTCATTTAGAAAGCAATGTGAACTTACATTTAGAAGATAAAGCAGAGCTTCTTTTCAGTATAAATCCAAAAGATTATCCTATAGTTCATACGTCATGGGAAGGAACGGAATTGATGAACTATTCACCTCTTATATATGCTAAGAACAAAACGAATGTAGCCATTACCGGAAAAGGAACTCTTAACGGACAGGCTAACACTACAAACTGGTGGATTTGGTCAGGAGGTAAAAGTTACGGATGGCAAAAAGGTATTCCGTCTCAAAATGATCCGAATAACAGAGAAGTATTGGTTGATATGGCCGAAAAAGGCGTACCCATTTCAGAAAGAATTTTTGGCGATGGACGTTATTTACGTCCAGGTTTTGTTGAATTCTTTGAATGTAATACGGTTTTAATTAAAGACTTAACCATAATAAACGCCCCGTTTTGGATTCTGCATCCTTTAAAATCAAATAATATTATTATTGACGGAGTAACAGTAAATAGTCACGGTCCAAATAATGACGGTTGCGATCCTGAATATTCTCAAAACATAATCATTAAAAACTGCACTTTTAATACAGGCGATGACTGCATCGCTATTAAATCTGGCAGAGATGCAGATGGCAGAAGAGTGGCTATACCGAGTAAAAATATTATAGTGCAAAATTGCAAAATGATTGATGGACACGGCGGTGTTGTTATTGGCAGCGAAATTTCTGCGGGAGTAAACAACGTTTTTGTAGAAGATTGCGTAATGGATAGTCCGAATCTGGACAGAGTAATTCGCATTAAAACAAATTCAAAAAGAGGCGGTGTTGTTGAAGATGTTTTTGTCCGCAATATTGAAGTTGGAACAGTAAAGGAATGTGTTTTAAAATTAAACATGTTTTATAATGTGTATGGATCACAGACCGGAAATTTTATACCGGTTATCAGAAATATAAATCTTGAAAATGTAAATGTAAAAAACGGAGGAAAATATAGCGTTTGGGCTGAAGGCTATGAAACATCTCCTGTGGAAAATATTACGCTTAAAAATGTAGTAATTCACAAAGTCGATTCCATTTATAAATTGAAGAATGTAAAAAACATCAATTTTATTAACACTTATATCAATGACAAGAAAGTAGAACCAATTAAAAATTAAAAGAAAAAAACTATCACTTAACCACAATTAACCAAACTATGAAAATTAAAACATTATCAAAGAAAAAAATAAAATACAATCTTGTGTTTTTGTTTTTCCTGAATTTGCTTTGTAGTAATGCAATAAATGCTCAGTCGAGTGTTGTAGAGGGAAAAATTACCGATGCCGCCGGATTATCATTGCCGGGTGTGAACATTCTCGAAAAGGGAACAAAAAACGGAACTTCGACAGATTTTGAAGGGAGTTTTAAATTAAATGTATCAAGTACTAAAGCTATCTTAGTTATTTCATATTTAGGTTTTCAGACACAGGAGGTTAGTGTTGCCGGAAAGTCTAAGGTAAACGTTAGTCTTGCTGAACAATCAAATGCACTTACCGAAGTTGTGGTTGTAGGATATGGTTCTGTAAAGAAAACGGATCTTACTGGTTCTGTAAGCACGATTAATGCTGCAACAATTACAGAAAGAAATACCATCAATCCATTAGAGGCCATTCAGGGAAGTACACCTGGAGTTCAGATTTCATCTAGCTCAGGACGAGCCGGTGATGGATTTAAAGTTGTAATTAGAGGAAACAACTCATTAGTATCAGATTCAAGTAATCCAAAGATGGTAGGTTCAACCCCTTTATATGTAGTTGATGGCGTGCCAATGGATGGAATTGATTTCTTGAATCCACAGGATATTGCCAGAATGGATGTTTTAAAAGATGCTTCTTCTGCAGCTATTTACGGGTCTAGAGGATCAAACGGGGTTATCATTGTAACAACTAAAAGTGGTACTAGCGCTAAAGCTGGTATGAGTGTTACTTTTGATACTTCTTACGGAACTAAAACTGCAGCAAGACTTCCTGAGATGATGAGCGGTGAAGAATGGTGGAAATTTCACCAGGTAGCTTACATGAGTGCAACTCCTTTGACTCAAACACCTGCACAATTAGCAGCACTAGCCGGAAACCAAAGTCCGTTATTAGTGTCAAGAGCAAATAGTGGTTATAATTTTGACTGGTATGATGCGGTGCTTAAACCGGGAATGACTCAAAATAATTATTTAAACGTTTCGGGACGTTCTGATTCAGGGTTAAGCTATAATTTAGGTTTTGGTATGCAAAGTGATGAGGGACTTATTGATAATGACTCAACTGATAAATATTCCTTTAAATTAGGTTTAAATCATAAAATAAATGATAAGTTTTCTACAGGAGCAAATATTACAGTTGCTCGTTTGGATACGGAGTTAGGTAGTGACCTGGCAATGCAGGATGCTTTTAGATTAAGTCCTCTTATGTCACCATGGGCAATTGATGCTGATGGTAATGAGTTAGTTGGAACAAACTTTTTCCTTCCTGGAAAATTAACTTATCCTGATGGTTCATGGGCAATCAATAAAACAAGTACTGTCAACCCTTTGGTAGAGATTGCAAATTCTTCTCAAACAGAAAAAACATGGCAAACAGTTGGAAACGTTTATTTTCAGTACCAACCTATTAAATGGCTATCTTTTAAAACAACTTTTGCTGCCGGAATTAATAATACTAAAAGAGGATCGGCATATGGTGCACAAACTAATAATGGTGTAACATTAAACGGTAAAAATTCATCATCAATAGAAAATTTAGAGAACTTCAATTATACCTGGGATAATCAGATAGATTTAAAACATACTTTTAATGAGGTACATGACTTTAGTGTTTTATTATTGCAAAGTTTGTATTCAAATGTTGATGAAAGCTCTTATTTATATTCCAACAGTCAACCTTTTAACACAGGAACAGATAATATTGGTTCAGGAGTTCAAACAAGCTATGTTGTTAAATCATCTTATGCAAAAAATACACTTAACTCGTATGCAGTGCGTTTGAATTATACTTTTAAAGATAAATATTTATTAACGGCATCTAATAGATGGGATGGTTCGTCAGTATTAGCAGAAGGTGCAAAATGGGAAAGTTTCCCTTCAGTTGCTTTAGGATGGAAAATTAGCAAAGAGGCATTCTTGGCAAATAATTCTATAGTTTCAGATTTGAAATTGAGAGCGAGTTTAGGATATACAGGAAATGACAATGTTGCGCCTTATACATCTCAGGCTTTATTAAATCAACAAACATTTTATGCAAATGGACCTAGTGTAGTTCCAGGCTGGCAATCAGAAACATTGGCAAATCCACTTTTGTCATGGGAAAAAACAAGAGAGATCAACTTGGGTCTTGATTTTGGTTTCTTAGCAAATAGAATTACAGGTAGTGTTGATGTTTATGACAGATTATCAGATGATTTGATTTACAAACAGCAATTACCATCAGAGTCAGGTTGGAAAAATACATATTCAAATGTTGGATCTGTTAGCAATAAAGGTATTGAGGTTTTGTTGACTACTAAAAATATTAAAACAAATATGGTTAGTTGGGAAACGACTTTTACATTTACTAAAAACGTAAATAAATTGGAATCAATTTATAACCAGGATCAGGTAAGTGATATTGGAAATAATTTAATTCTTGGGTCGCCTTTAAATCCTAATTATAATTATGTTTATGATGGTGTTTGGCAAGAGAGCCAGGCAGCAGAAGCAGCTTCATACGGACAAGCTCCGGGACAGGCAAGACCAAAAGATTTAAATGGTGATGGTAAATTTAATCAGGATGACAGAACGGTAATTGGAAATCCAAATCCGGAGTGGCAGGGAAGTTTTTACTCTAAATTAAATGTAGGGCAATTCGATTTCAATTTTTCTGTATTAACAAGTCAGGGGCAAACGGTATTGAGTAGTTTTCACCAGAACTTTACTGATGTAAGCGACAGAGGACGTCAAAAACTGGCAATGGATTATTTCATTCCAACAAACGGAACTGGTATTGAGGCCAATGCAAATACTACAAATCCTCGTCCAGGGCCAGTTGCAACAGGAGCGGGAGCTTATTGGACATCTTTATTTGCTTACTACAGAGATGCATCATACGTAAAAATTAAAAACATATCTTTAGGATACACTTTTAATTCAGAGTTACTTAAAAGAATGAAAATGAGTAATTTAAGAATTTATGTAAATGTTTTAGATCCATTTGTATTTACAGATTTTGACGGATATGATCCGGAATGGGCTGGCTCACCTTTTGGTGTAAACCGTCCGGCTTCTGTGACTACGCAATTGGGACTAAGTGTTAAATTTTAATAAGATATAAAATGAAAAAAATAATATTAATTTTAGGAATAATTGTTACTGTTTTTAGTTCATGTAGTGATTATATAGAAGAAGATAGCAAGTCATATGTACCTGCAGACGAGACTTACAAAACAGCATCAGGTTTTCAGTTATTGGTAAACTCAAACTATGCGTGGCTTAAAGGAATATACGGAGGAAATCCATGGTTGTTTGAATCAGGAACTGATATGTATGCCGAAGGAAGAACTCCTGAACCAGCTGGATTAAGTCAATATACATTATTAATTCCTTCTTCAAGTAATGTTGATGATTTGTACAACTCATGTTATCAGTTAATTCAGTCTGTAAATAAAACGGTTTATTATGCTACAGTTACAGAAAAAACCTCGAATTTAGATATGCTTGTTGGAGAAGCAAGATTTTTAAGAGCTAATGCTTATTTTTTATTGGTTCAAACATATGGTGGGGTTCCAATTGCTAATGAAAATGTAACTACACCGATTTTATCTTTCCAAAGAAATACAGCGGAAGAAGTGTATACTGCTATCATTTCAGACCTTGATGCCGCACTTGCGAGCGTGGGAACCGGAACGTATAGCACAACAGGAAAAGTTAACAAAAGAGCCGTAAATGATTTATTGGCAAAAGTTTACTTAACAAGAGGTTACGAAACTTTTGGTAACGCTGCAGATTTTACAAAAGCGGCTTCTTATGCAGATGCTGCGATTGCAGGACAAGCTTTAAATTTAGCCTCTGATCAGTTGTTTAAACCAGGTAATGATTTAAACGCGGAAACTATTTTCTCTGTACAATACGACAAAACTTCAACAAGTACTGATCCTACAAAATTAGGAAATAGTCAGTTTTATTATTTCAGCTCTTATCTTGGAGGATCTGAAACAGGAGCGCCATTAAGAAGTTACAATTTATGTCCAACTGATTATGCTTTAGGGTTATATGAAAAAGGAGATAAAAGATGGGAAGCTACGTTTATGACAGAAATTTTAGAAGAAACAACAACAGGATCTGATGGAAAGGCTAAAACAGTACTTTACTATCCATATTACAGAAGTACAAATCCGACCGCTTTGAAAGTAAGACACTTTTATGAGCCAAAATGGTTTACTCCAGCTGACAGATTAGCCTGGGAAACGGCAAATGCTTCGAGACTTGCAAAGACGTTTGTTTATCACCCATGGGGAGAGTATTCTGCGGCACATACTCTAATCAAAAATTTGGATTGTTATACTATTCCGGTTAAGAAATTTGATGATCCGGATCCAACGACACCAGCAGGTACTGCAACAAATAATCTTGTAAGTACTAGAGATATCATTGTATCAAGACTTGGAGAAACCTATTTGATAGCTGCCGAGGCTTATTTAAAAGCAGGAATTCCTGCTACAGGTTTAGACCGTTTGAATGAAGTAAGAAGAAGAGCTGGCGTAGCAAATGCAACAATCGGACAGTTTAATATCAATTATATATTGGACGAAAGAGGAAGAGAATTGCTTGGAGAGTACAAACGTTGGTTTGATTTGAAACGTACAGGAACTCTTGTTGAAAGAGCATCAGCACATAATTATAAAATTAAAGCAGCCAACTTTGTTGGTGTTGATGGTAAACTTAAAATTTTAAGACCAATTCCACAAAGTGCTTTAGATTTAAACCAAAATAAAGATTTTCCTCAGAATCCTGGTTATTAGTAATTTGATAATTTTTTGAGAAATTGTTTTTTGAAGAAGTTAAGAAGGAGTTTGGAAAAGTACCAAACTCCTGACTTAACTAATTTCTTTTTAAGATGAAAAAGATATTTTTTATACTACTGCTGATCTCTGCTGCTACTTTTGCTCAAGGCAATTATAGTGTAGATACTTCCTATACTGTAAAAAGTACTTATAATAAATTAATCAAAAAATATCCCTTTATAACCGTTGCACAAAGTAATAGTAACACCGCAATTACTGAAGTGAGAGAGGTTATTTATCAGGAGCATAAAGAAAGGGCATTACATTTAGATGCATTTTTCTTTAATAAACAAAGAAAGAATCCGGCAATAATCATGATTCATGGTGGTGGCTGGAGGTCAGGGAATAAAAATCAGATGCAGGAAATGGCCAGAGAAATTGCTTCAAAAGGTTATTCTTGTTTTGCAATTGAATACAGATTGTCGTTAGAAGCTAAATATCCGGAAGGAATTTATGATGTAAAAAATGCCATCAAATTTATAAAAGATAATGCAAAGAGATTCAATGTAGATCCAGACAAAATTGCCATTTTAGGTTGCTCATCAGGAGGACAAATGGCAACTTTGATTGGTACAACAAATGAAAATTTAGATTTTGAAGATAAGTCGTTTAAAAGCAAATCTTCTTCAAAAGTACAAGCTATTATTGATGTTGATGGAGTTTTAGCATTTAAACATCCAGAATCTTCAGAGGGAGAAATGGCCTCTTTTTGGCTTGGAGGTACTTATGATGAAAAACCTGAAAATTGGAAGAAGGCATCAGCTTTAAATCATACCAGTAAAGGAACACCTCCGATACTTTTTATAAACAGTAGTTTTCCCCGATTTCATGCAGGGAGAGATGACATGATCGCCATTTTAAATCGATACAAAATTTATAGTGAAGTTAAAACAATTGAGAACTCACCCCATTCCTTTTGGTTTTTTGAACCCTGGTTTACTGAGACAATTGCTTATACCACACAATTCTTAGATAAAATTTTTAAATAATTCGTTTACAAGATGAAAACAAAAAACATAATAGCAAGTTTATTTTTTTTAGGTTCAATTGCAGTAAGTGCCCAAAAATATGATATCAAAACAGCAAAAACTTATGCTGAAATTTCGGCCAAAACAGATGGAAAATGGGAAGGAAGAAAATACAAGGGCGGAACAGTTTTTAAAAATGTTGACAGATTAAAATTGGCTCCTGAACATACAGATCATTCTTTTGATATCCGTTATGAAGGACCAGGTTGGGAAAGTAACAGAATTGGATATCGTTTGTATTTAGACTGGAGAAATGCAATTGACATTTTTGGTAAAAAGACATCTGAAATGATTTTGCCAAAAGTAGGGCAGGATAATTTTGATTCGTATCATGAAATGAGCGATTGGGGAGCTGACATTCTCAAAGCGGGTAAAGCAATTGGAATTGGATCGATTGACCGTTATTTAGACAATGAAAAATTACACTTTCGTGAAGTAGATTCTACGATTGCAACTGTAGTAAACAAATCGACTCAATCGGGTGTAAAAATAGATTATTACGGATGGAAAACAGCATCGGATAAAATAGACTTTACTTCAGAATTGACTATTAAACCAGATCAGTTGTATACACAGCATACAATTAAAGCTTCAAAAGAAATTAAAGGAATTTGTACTGGAATTGCCAAGCAAAAAAATACGGAGTTATTTAAAAAAGACAGTAAAAACAAAAAGTGGGCTTACATCGCTACTTATGGTGAACAATCATTGGTTCCGGATAAATTAGGAATGGCTATTTTTTATCAGAAAGGAACAATTGAAAATAATGTTGAAACAGATTTAGATTATTTACTAGTTTTCAAACCAACCACAAAAGCAACGACCTTTTACCTTTTAGGTGCTTGGGAACAAGAAGTTAACGGAATAAAATCGAAAGAAGAATTTGTAAAATATTTAGATGAAAAATTAGAAATTCTAAATAAAAAAGGAAAAATGTAATTGAGGTGCACGGACAAAACGGAATGGAATTATAGGTTGTATGCCAACACTTTTAATGAAGCACAATAGAATTAAATAAGTACTAGTAAACACATTTATAATGATAGACAATAGAAATATAAATTATGCTGCCTCAATTGTTTTGGGGTTTATGATGCTGTTTTTTTGTTGTAAAATTATAGCTCAGGGGTCGTTAAAGAATGAAATAGTAATTGCTAAAGATTTGAACTGGTCAGAGCGAATGGCGCTTTCGATTATGAAACGCGATCCGAAAGCATGGCAGATTGACAATAACGAAAAACCAAAATGGGATTATAAACTGGGTTTAGTTATGACTTCATTTGAAAAATTGTATCACAAAACAAACAACCCGGTTTATGGAGATTACATTAAAGAATATGGTGAAACGGTAATAAATCCTTCAGGTGAAATTCTGAATTATAAATTAGAAGATTACAATATAGATAATATCAATGCAGGAAAAATGCTTTTTGATCTTCATAAAAGAACAAAAGACAATCGTTATCTAACTGCAATGCAAACTTTAAGAAAGCAGTTAGAAACACATCCGAGAACAAGCTCTGGCGGATTTTGGCATAAAAAAATCTATCCGTATCAAATGTGGCTTGACGGCTTGTATATGGGAACACCATTTTATGCGCATTACACTTTAGATTTTGACGGAGGAAAAGATTTTAATGATATCGCAAAACAATTTGAGGAGATCCATTTGCATACGATTGACAAAAAAACAGGTTTATTATTTCATGCCTGGGATGAAAGCAAACAAATGCCATGGGCTAATAAAGAAACTGGAACTTCACCAAATTTTTGGTCGCGTTCAATCGGCTGGTACATGATGGCGCTTGTTGATGTGTTGGATTATATGCCTAAAGATCATCCGAAAAGAAAAGAATTAATTCAATTTTTAAATGAAATTTCGATAGCAGTTGCAAAATATCAGGATCCATCTGGACTATGGTATCAGGTTACAGATGCAGGTTCAAAAGAAGGGAATTATCTTGAAGCTTCGGGTTCAGAAATGTTTGTCTATGCTTTTGCAAAAGGAGCAAACAAAGGATACTTACCTAAAAAATATAAAGATCTCGCCGTTAAAGGTTTTGAAGGTATAACAAAGAAGTTAATTAGGGTTGATCCTGATGGTGAAATACACATTACGCAAGTTTGTGCAAGCGCAGGATTAGGTGGCAATCCTTATCGTGATGGCTCTTTTGACTATTACATTAAAGAAAAGATAAAAGTGGACAACTCTCACGGATTAGGGCCATTTATTTTAGCCGCATTAGAATTAGAAAAGTAGTAGAATTTAAATATATTTAAAATGAAGAATTGTAGAAAACAAGGTTATTTTGTATCGGCTTTATTAGTTTGTGTAATGACTTTTACAAGTTGTAAAGTAATTTCTCAAGAGCCGGCAAGTAAGGATATCGTAATTTCTAAAGATTTAAAATGGTCGGATAAAATGGCTTTGACTTTGATGAAACGTCATACCGAAAGTTACATGATAGACGATTCTAAAAAACCGAAATGGGATTACGTACATGCTTTGGTTTTACATTCATTCGAAGAATTATACAAAAAAAATCCAGATCCAAGATATAAGGCATATGTAAGGAGTTATGTAGATCAATTTGTAGAAAGTGATGGGTCTATCAAAACGTATGAATTTGACAAGTACAACATTGATTTGGTTGTGCCTGGACGTTTGCTTTTTGATGTTTATGCCGAATCAAAAGAAGATAAATATTTGAAAGCACTGCAGTTAGTTCGCAAGCAATTGGCAGAACAACCAAGAACAGCAAGTGGTGGATTTTGGCATAAACAAATTTATCCAAACCAAATGTGGTTAGATGGTTTGTATATGGGAGAACCATTTTATGCGCAATACACAGCTACTTTTGAAGAAGGAAAAAGTTTTGATGATATAGCAAAACAGTTTGAATTAATTCAGTTGCACGCAACAGATCCAAAAACAGGGTTATTATACCATGGTTGGGATGAAAGTAAAGCGATGCCTTGGGCAAATAAGCAAACCGGGAATTCACCAAACTTTTGGTCAAGAGCTTTAGGATGGTACGTTATGGCTTTGGTTGATGTGTTGGATTATATGCCAAAAGAGCATCCAAAACAAAAAGAACTGGTAAAGTATTTAAACAATGTTTGTGCTGCTTTAGCAAAATACCAGGACAAATCAGGTTTGTGGTATCAGGTTACAGATAAAGGTGGTGAAAAAGGAAATTATTTAGAAGCTTCAGGATCTTCAATGTTTGCTTATGCTTTTGCAAAAGGTGCTAACAAAGGTTATTTGCCTGCAAAATATAAAAAACTGGCGAACAAAGCTTTTGACGGTTTGACTAAAGTCTTAATCAAAAAGGTAGACGAAGATGGAGGAATTACATTGACAAATTGCTGTCAGGTTGCCGGTTTAGGAGGTAATCCATATAGAGATGGTTCGTATGAATATTATGTGAATGAAAGAAAAAAAGATAACGATCCGAAAGCAACAGGCCCTTTTATTTTAGCCGCTTTAGAATTGAATCGATAATTTTAACTTGATAAGTTCACCATAAACCTGATAGATTTTAAAAACCTGTCAGGTTTAACGTGTAGAATTAACCATAAAGTTTGTCATTTCGACGGAGGAGAAATCACATAAAGTGAAGACACACAATAAGTCGATCTCTGGATGTGATTTCTCCTCCGAAATGACACAAAAAAACTGACCTAATAGTAGTTTAAAAAATGAAAAATATAAAAGCCATTATTCTTTTATTATCAGTCTTCGCGACACAAAAGAATTCCGCCCAGGTTTGGGTGCCTGATAATGGAGACGGAACGTATACAAATCCCATAATTCATGCTGATTATTCAGATCCGGATGCCGTTAGGGTAGGTGATGATTTTTATATGACCGCATCGTCTTTTAATTGTATTCCGGGTTTGCCAATTTTACATTCTAGAGATTTGGTTAATTGGAAAATTATCGGATATGCATTAGCAAAACAAATTCCAACAGAAACTTTTGATAAAGTGCAGCACGGTAATGGTGTTTGGGCGCCAAGTATAACTTTCCACAACAATGAATTCTATATTTATTATCCGGATCCTGATTTTGGAATTTATATGATAAAAGCCAAAAAAGCTGAAGGCCCCTGGTCTGAACCTGTTTTAGTAAAAGGAGGATCAGGACTTATTGATCCTAGTCCATTATGGGATGATGATGGAAAGGTATATTTGGTTCATGCCTATGCAGGAAGTCGTGCCAAAATTAAAAGTTTAATCACGGTTTGTACCATGAATGCGGAAGGAACTATTGCGAATAATGATGAAGTAATGGTGATTGATGGTCATGAAAGTGAAGGTACAATTGAAGGTCCAAAGTTTTATAAACGAAATGGATACTATTATATTTTTGCGCCGGCTGGCGGAGTTTCAACAGGCTGGCAAACAGTTTTAAGATCTAAAAATGTTTTTGGACCGTACGAGAAAAAGAAAGTTTTGGAGCAAGGTAAAACTGCTATAAATGGTCCACATCAGGGAGCCTGGGTGCAAACACAAACGGGAGAAGACTGGTTTTTGCATTTTCAGGATAAGGGAGCCTATGGAAGAATAGTTCACCTTCAACCAATGAAATGGGAAAAGGACTGGCCGGTTATGGGGCAGGATTTTGATAAAAATGGAATTGGAGAACCGGTTACAACTTTCAAAAAACCAAATGTTGGCAAGAAATATCCAATGGAAACTCCGGCAGAAACAGATGAGTTTAATGAACCAAAGTTAGGATTGCAATGGCAATGGCAGGCAAATGCGCAAGTTCAATGGGGATTTCCAACAAGTTTAGGGTATCTGAATTTGTTTTGTTTGCCAACAGTACAAGAAAGTAACAAAATCTTTGAAGCGCCAAATTTACTATTGCAAAAAATTCCAGCTGAAGAATTTACCACTACAACTAAATTAACCTTTCATACCAGATTAAGTGGTGAGTCTACAGGGCTTTTAATCATGGGATTAGACTATAGTTATTTATGTCTAAGAAATGATAATGGAAAACTCTATTTAAGTCAGAAAACGGGAAGTTTTGATAAGAAGATTTCTGAAACAGAAACCACTCCGATTTTGATTTCAAATAATACAATTTACCTTAGGGTTCAGGTTAAAAAAGGAGGAATCTGTAGTTTTTATTACAGCACAGATGATAAGAAATATCAGCCAATTGGAAATAATTTCACTTCAAAAGAAGGAAAATGGATTGGTGCTAAAGTAGGACTTTTTGCCTTGAGCGAGAAAATAACAAATGACTCAGGAAATGTGGCTGTAGATTGGTTTAGAATTACTAAATAAAATAAAGATGATTCAACTTAGAAAGATATTATTGTTTTTTTTATCAGTGGTAAGTTTGGGCTTGCATGCTCAAAATAAATACAAAAATTGGCCTGACATTATTCGTAAAAATGATGCAGCCTGGTTTGGTACTGCAGAGGCAAAGACAATTGCAGAAAATGTCTTGTTGTATCAAAGAAATATTGGTGGATGGCCAAAGAACATTCAAATGCAAAAGCAGCTCAGCGAATCAGAAAAACAACAGCTAATTGCATTAAAAAATGATGAACATGAGGTAACAACTGATAATGGGGCAACGAGTCAGGAAATGCTTTTTATGTCCAGAATGTATGCGCAGGTTAAAGACGAACGATACAAAGAATCTTTTTTAAGAGGCTTAAATTATTTATTAGAAGCGCAATATGCTAATGGTGGCTGGCCACAGTTTTACCCTTTGAAAAAAGGCTATTATACGCATATTACTTATAATGATAATTCGATGGTCAACATCTTAATTATATTGAAGGAAATCAGTGAACAAACAGATTATTACAGCATAAAACCTTCCAAAGAAATAGTCGAAAAAACAAAAAAAGCTTTTGATAAAGGAATTGATTGTATTTTAAAAACACAATACAAACAAAATGGAATTTTAACGGCTTGGTGCGCACAACATGACGAAGTTACTTTAGCTCCGGCAAATGCAAGAGCTTTCGAACTAGCTTCCTTAAGCGGATTTGAATCTGCAAAGATTGTATTGCTTTTGATGTCCATTGAAAAACCTTCGCCGGAAATCATTACGGCGGTAAAAAGTGCACAAGCATGGTTTGAGAAAACAAAAATCACCAATTTAGAAGAAAAAAGAGTCTTAAACGACGCAGGAAAAATCATAGATAAAAAAATGATTCCCACTACAAATGCAGCGCCAATTTGGGCAAGGTTCATGGACCTTGAAACCAATGAACCTTTCTTTTGTGATCGTGATGGAATCAGAAAGAAATCTTTGGACCAAATAGGTTCTGAGAGACGAAATGGTTATTCCTGGTATTCTGATGCACCAAAAGAAGTGTTGAAGAAATATCCGGAATGGGCAATAAAGAATGGTGTAAAAGTTGGTTCGAAAGATACTCCTGCAAAAAAAAACGATAAAGTAGTTTTAACTGTTGCACAAGATGGTTCTGGTGATTTTACTAAAATTCAGGATGCAGTATATGCATCTCCGGCTTTTCCGTATGAGAAAGTGGTTATAAACATCAAAAATGGAGTTTATAACGAAAAAGTCAGAATTCCGGAATGGAATACGAATTTAACTTTGATTGGAGAAAGTAAAGAAAACACTATAATAACTTTTGATGATAATTTTAAGAAAATCAATTTAGGACGAAATAGTACTTTTTACACCTACACAGTCTTAGTGGAAGGAGATGATTTTTCCGCATCCAATTTAACAATCAAAAATACTTCAGGAGATCACGGACAAGGAATTGCATTATCAGTGGTGGCCAATCGTGCAAAGATTTCAAATTGTACAATTTTAGGCAATCAGGACACGCTATATTTATCAGGTAAAGAAACAAAACAATATTTTAAAGATTGTTATATTGAGGGAACTACTGATTTTATTTTTGGAAGCGCCACAGCTTTATTTGAAAACTGCATTATTAATAGTATTAAAAGTTCCTATATTACCGCTGCTTCAACACCTGTAGGGATTCCGTTTGGTTTTGTTTTCAAAGATTGCAAGCTTACTGCAAATCCTGAGGCCACAGCCGTTTATTTGGGAAGGCCGTGGAGGATTTATGCAAAAACAGTGTATTTAAATTGTGATATGGGAAAACAAATTAAACCTGAAGGTTGGGAAAATTGGTCTAAACCAGATGCTGAGAAAAATAGCTATTACGCGGAGTATAATTGCAAAGGAGAAGGTTTTCAACCTGCTAAAAGAGTTTCATGGTCACATCAGCTAACAAAAAAAGAAGCTGAAAAATATACAGCAGAAAACATACTGAAAGATACAACGCCAAATTGGTTCTCAAAGTAAATCTGATTTATAAAAACTAAAAATATGAATTTTAGACACCTTATTTTTTTATTGATTTCCTGCTTTTCATTTGCTCAAAATAGAGATTTTCCTTCGGCAAAAGTTGATTCAATCGTTAACAGAATTCAACTTCCGGTTTTTCCTTCTTATCAAATAAATGTTTTAAAGCTTGGAGCTAAAGGGGATTCATTGACGAATAATAAAGCTGCTTTTGATAAAGCAATGGCTTTGTGCAAAAAAAACAATGGCGGAACTATTATTGTACCCAAAGGAATTTATAAAGTGAACGGACCAATCCATTTTACAAGCAATGTAAATCTCAAAATTGAAAAAGGCGCTAAAATTAAATTCAGTGATAATCCGCAAGATTATTTACCGATGGTTTTAACAAGTTGGGAAGGAACGATGTTGTACAATTACAGTCCGTTAATTTATGCAAACGAATGCACCAATATTGCTATTACAGGACAAGGAACAATTGATGGAGAAGGAGGCAAGACGTGGAAAACTTTCAAGACTAAAGAAGAGGCCGGCAAAAACAGAAGTCGCGATATGAATCATAGTAGCGTTCCTGTAAAAGATAGAAAATTTGGTGAGGGTTATTTTTTACGTCCACAGCTGATTCAGTTTTTAAATTGTAAAAACATTTTAGTTGAAAATATTCGCATTGAAAATTCACCTTTTTGGTGTCTGCATTTATTGAAGTCACAAAGTATAACAGTTCGTGGTGTTAGTTATAAATCGTTAAATTATAACAATGACGGTATTGATCCGGAATATGCTAAAGATGTTTTAATAGAAAATGTAACTTTTGATAATGGCGATGATAACGTCGCAATCAAAGCAGGAAGAGATCACGAAGGAAGAGCCAATACTGCTACTCCAAGTGAAAACATTGTCATCAGGAATTGTAATTTTAAAGGATTACACGGAGTCGTTATAGGAAGCGAAATGTCGGCAGGAGTTCAAAATGTGTATGTCGAAAATTGTAAAACAGTTGGTTATTTAAAAAGAGGAATTTATATAAAAACCAATGCAGATCGAGGTGGTTTTATAAAAAATATTTTTGTTAGAAACATTCAGTTAGATGAAGTCGAAGATTGTTTATATATGACCGCGAACTACCATGGAGAAGGAAAAGGATTTCAGTCAGATATTTCAAACATCCATTTCTCCAATATTACCTGCAACAAAGCGTCGGAATCCGGAATTGTGATTCAGGGATTTCCAGACAAAAAAATTAAGAACATTTCTTTAACCAATATTGAAATAAAATCAGCTAAAAACGCCATTTCAAACGAAAATGCAGAAAATGTAGTAATGACCGATGTTTTTATTGGAAAAAGAGCAACTATTCCTACTGCAGCGAAATAGATTTTTTTTGAAGGTTCAGAGGACCAAAGAAGCAAAGTGACAAAGGTTTTTCACAATCTTGTCATTCCGAGGAACGAGGAATCCCCGCAAGTAACTCGACCCCAGTTTGTCATCCTGAAGGAAGGATCACACAAGAAACTCGACAAAGAATAAAAAAAAATCATAAACACTAAAGTTTTAAATAAATCTAAGAAGTCAAAAGTCCAACAATCTAAGAAGTCTAAAAATGAAACATTACATCATAATTCTCTTCCTGATAACAACAACCTGTTTTGCCCAAAAAACAACAGTCTATTGTATTGGAGATTCAACAATGGCAAATAAAAAAGATCCGGACCGTAACCCAGAGCATGGATGGGCACAAGTATTGCAACCTTTTTTTACAGATAACATTGTGGTAGAAAATAAAGCTGTAAATGGTAGAAGTACCAAGAGTTTTATCAATGAAAAAAGATGGGATTCAATATATAAAAAACTAAAAAAGGGAGATTATGTATTGATAGAGTTTGGTCATAATGATGAAAAGATTGAAGATTCTACAAGATATACCAATCCACATACAAGTTACAGATACAATTTAATTCGGTTCGTAAAAGAAACCAGAGCTAAAGGTGCAACGCCAATATTGCTTACATCGATTGCCAGACGAAATTTTAATGAAAAAGGGGTATTAGTGCCAACGCATGGCGATTATCCCTTAGAAACGAGATTAGTAGCTCAGGATTATAAAGTTCCATTTATTGATTTAGAATATTACACAGAATTACTGGAACAATCTTACGGATCAGAAAAATCGAAAGAATTGCATTTGCATTTCAAAGCAGGAGAGAATGCTTATTATGATAAAGATAAAGCAGATGACACACATCTATCTTCATTAGGTGCAAAAAAAATAGCTCAAATTGTTGTGAATCAACTTAAATCTTTGGAAGATTCATCTTTAGAAAAACTTAAAAAAGGAATCAAATAATTTTTATTATCTATTGCGTTGATAATTTCAGGGCTGAGTAAATATTTTCCGTAGAAAAATATTCACTTATAAAATTTACAAGACTATAACATGAAGTTATTTCTGTGTTATAGTCTTTTGCGTTTTGCTAATGTCTTAATTTACAATTTTTATAACCTTTAAAGGTACTTTTATTTTTTTTTATATAAGAATTTTGTATTGAATACTAAGATTATTCCTTGATATAAAGTTTATTGTTTTTTTGTTCTTAGTATTGCCCTTTTAATATTTTGAATTTTTTTCGTAGAGTGAGAGGATATTAATCCTCTCACTTTTTTTTGTGACGATTCCATTATATAGACTAAAAAAAGTTAGTTGATTTTAAATGATTTAATTCTAAAGGATAAGTTAAAGCTAGATTTCAAATAATTCAAAATCAACCACCTAGAAATTATTCAAAAACCCTAATTTATAACTTTAAAAACTTTTAGAGGTCAAAGTAAACGGGATTTAAAAGGAACTTTGCACCTTCAAATTTAGATGTTTGAATTATAATCACTTAAGAAAATAATTAATTACATAATAATTAAAGGTATGAAAAATAGATTACTCCCTTTATTTGTTGTTTTAGGAACTTACTCGGCTTATTCGCAGGTCGGTATTGGAACATTAAGTCCAAAGACATCTTGATAATAAAGGAGTCTTCTTGAAAATGTTTAAAAGAAAGTTCAAAGATGAATTTGATTTTTCTGGAAATTCATTCCTGATTGAAAATGAAAATGATTATAAAGATTTTGATCGTTCTATATTTGTTGTCTATGATAAATCTGAAATGATTGACTATCTAAATTTAGAAAAAAAAGGAACAAATGTTTTAGTGTGTTTGTTTAATAAGCAGTTGTATAGTAGTTTAAGTTTTCTTCAAGAAATAAATAATCTAATCTTATTAGATGAATCTAAAACAAAACCGGAGATTATAAAGGATTTAAAAGCTCATTTTAAAAAGACTCCCGAAGCTGATACAACAGCAGCCAAATCTTTATTTTCAGGTTCAGCAATTTTTCAAACACAATTTAATAATTTGTATAATGCGTTATTTTTTCTATTGTAGGTTTCTTGTATTTAAGGGCTTTTATAACTTAAGAGTTATTTTATATTAATTCGCTTAAAATGTAGGATAAAGGCAACTTAATATCCTACATTTTTATTTTTAGTCAAAAATAAGATTATTTCATTATTTTTTTCTTCAATAATCATAATTTTATTTACCAATCTGTAACCTATATTGTTTTAATTCACCTTCGAAAGGCTGGTTTCACTGGTATATCTGGAATCATAATCGATTGGTTTGATTGCTATGCTTTTTTAATGCCCCTTGTAATTATTGATTCTCGAAATGCGGTCATTTTTTCTCTCAAAAACATTCATTACAGTAGTATTTGGACCATTATATTTTTAATTCGAAGGCAGTTTTTAGAAGATATATGACGTGTTTGAAAATAGTAAATAAAAAAAATGTTATAATTGTATTTTATAAGTTGTTGATTTTAAAGTGTAAAGGATACAGATTAATTTATTATTAACTCAATAGCCAAAAAGAGTTACAATTTTAACATTAAAGATGCGTTATCTATCAAGCAAACTTTTATTTTTGCGCCTTAATTTAACACGTATAAGCATGAAAGATCTATTAGTAAAAATCAACGCCGAAATTGACACATTCAAAGCAGAAGCTGAATCTTTAACTGAAAAAGGTATTAAAGCTGCTGGACCAAGAGCACGTAAATCAACTTTAGAAATTGAAAAACTTTTAAAAGAATTCAGAAAAGTTTCTATCGAAGAATCAAAAAAATAATCTTTTTGAATTAAAAAGATAAAACCTCGTTTAAGGAATTAAACGAGGTTTTTTTATAGCTAATTTGATCATTTTGATAAATTATATTTTTGAGAATGCTTGATTCGTTTTTGTTCTATGGCGCCTGGGTCGATTGTAATTTCGTTATCTTTTTGTTTTACTAAAAATATATAACCAGAAAAAGGTTTGGTTTTTATAATATAATTTAGAACAATACAATCATCGGTATAACTCACAACATCGTATTTGAAGTCTCCCCAAGTTAAAATACTGTCTTTTGTTACAGACCATTTAATAGGAACTTCTACAACGTCGCCTTCGCCTAAATATTCCTGAAACTCTCCTTTGCTATTTCTCTCATATCTATGACTCAATTTATCTTTATTAAATTTAAAATGGGTAAAATGTGAGGAATTTGAATTATAATATACCCAATGTTCATCAGGTTTTGCTATGAGACTTTTTTCAATAGGATTTAGTTTACTACAGCCTATCAAAACAAATGTAAGTGTTAATACATAAAATTTTGTTTTCATATGCAATGATTTAAAAATAACAATAAATATAAAGCATTATTATTAGATATTTCAGTTTGTATTTTGACAGAATCTAATTTTAGTGGCGTAAATTGAATTTCTGTCAATAAAATTAAAAAGTACTTTTATCTATCTTTTTTTTATTCAAAATCATTCTTTCTCTACTTTCTTATTTCATTAAAATCGATTGATATTACAGTAATATCAAACACTTACTTAAGTGATTTGTCAATGTAAAAAATAATAAAAATAGCTGTTCTTAACATTCTTCGTTCCTAATTTGCTTCATCAGATTTAACAAATTGATTTGAAATTTTGAAAACATTAATACAATAGCTGGTTTGTAAATATTATATTAGCGACAGATTAACGGATTAAAAAAATCTGCCAAATCTGCTTGAAAAAATATGTAATACATAGTCTTTCTTCTATGTGTTTTAAGAAAATTACAAGAATATGAAAGTTGGACTTTTTATACCCTGCTATGTCGACCAATTTTATCCAAAAGTCGGTATTGCAACGTATGAGCTTTTACAAAAATTAGGCTGTGATGTTCATTTTCCAATGGGACAAACCTGTTGCGGACAACCGATGGCAAATAGTGGCTACCAATATTTAACCAAAGGCTGCGACGCCAATTTTATAGCCAATTTTTCTGGTTTTGATTATATCGTTTGCCCATCAGGAAGTTGTGTTTTACATGTAAAAGATCATTTACACGATGAAAAACAAGAGGAATTAGCAACTGAAATACGTAAAAAAGTTTTTGAATTAACGGAGTTTATTACTGATATTTTAAAAGTTGATCATATAGAAGGGAGCTTTCCCTTTAGGGTCGGAATGCATACGAGCTGCCACGGACAACGTGGTTTAAAGCTTTCGCAGATGACTGAATTAAATGCTCCATTTTTCTCTAAACCCGAACAATTATTACACAATATAAAAGGACTCGATTTGGTTTCTTTGACCAGAAAGGATGAATGTTGTGGATTTGGAGGTACTTTTTGTGTGACCGAAGAAGCTGTGTCAGTAAAAATGGGGCAAGATCGAATTAAAGATCATGAAAGCCATAATGTTGATTACATAACAGGAGGTGATATGTCGTGTCTGATGCATTTGGAAGGAATTCTGAAAAGACAAAAAAGCAACATCAAAACGATTCATATTGCCGAGATATTAAATTCATTGGAAAATTAAAAGGTTCCAGTATTTACTTTTAACTCACAAAAGATGTCTTCAGAAAAAATAGTAGAACATAGCGAAGCCGCAACACGTTTTAACAAAGATGTGGAACGTGTAAACTGGCATGATGAAACGCTTTGGTTTGTTCGCGAAAAACGTGATAAATCAGCACATCAAATTCCGGACTGGGAATTGCTTCGTGAAACCGCTTCTCAAATTAAAAATAATGTGCTGGCCAATATGCATGATTATTTAATTGATTTCGAAGCGAATGCTCAAAAAAATGGAATCATTGTGCATTGGGCAGCTGATGCAAAAGAACATAATGAAATTGTGTATTCGATTTTACAGAAGCACGATGTAAAGCAAATGGTGAAATCAAAATCGATGCTTACAGAAGAATGTCATCTGAATGATTATTTAGCAGATAAAGGCATCGAAGTTATCGATTCTGATTTAGGAGAATATATCGTTCAGCTTCGTAAAGAGCCGCCTAGCCATATTGTTCTACCAGCAATTCACCTTAAAAAAGAAGATGTAAGTGAGACTTTCCACGAACATTTAGGAACTGAAAAAGGAAATTTTGATCCTCAATATTTAACGGAATCTGCAAGACGTGAACTTCGTGATACGTTTTTAACGCGCAAAGCTGCTTTAACAGGAGTTAACTTTGCCATTGCCGAAACAGGCGAGTTTGTAGTTTGTACCAACGAAGGAAATGCTGATATGGGTGCACATTTAGCCGATGTTCACATTGCCTGTATGGGATTCGAAAAACTGATTCCTGAGCGTAAACATTTAGGCGTTTTCCTAAGATTATTGGCCAGAAGCGCGACAGGACAACCGATTACGACTTTCTCAAGTCATTTTAAAAAACCAAGAGACGGAAAAGAAATTCACGTTGTAATTGTCGATAACGGAAGAAGTACACAATTAGGCAGAGCAGATTTTAGAAACTCTTTAAAATGTATTCGTTGTGGTGCTTGTATGAACACTTGTCCGGTGTACAGAAGGAGTGGTGGACATAGTTATCATAATGCAGTTGCAGGACCAATTGGGTCGATTTTAGCGCCTAATCTAGACATGAGCAAAAATGCCGATTTACCTTTTGCAAGTACCCTTTGTGGTTCTTGTACGAATGTATGTCCGGTTAAGATTGATATTCACGACCAGTTGTATAAATGGCGTCAGGTTTTGGTAAAAGAAGGTCATACGCCAACTTCAAAAACTATTGCGATGAAAACCATGGCAACCGTTTTAGCGAATCCTACCGTATTTAATTTGGCTGGAAAATCGGGAAGATTTGTAATGAAAAATATTCCCGGATTAGTGAATAATAAAATGAACAAATGGTACGACCAGCGCGAAATGCCAGAAGTTCCGGAGGAATCTTTTAGAGAATGGTACAAGAAAAATTCAAGGGAATCTAAAGCAAATAAAGATGAGTAGTAAAGCTGAAATCTTAAATAAAATAAAACAAAGTCAACCCAATCTTGCTGCTGAATTACCCGATCTAAAAGTTTTAGGTTCAGAACAGTTTGATGTTTTGGAAATGTATAAAACAGTATTAAAAAACATTGGAGGAAATCCGATAGAAGTGGCTGATTATGATGAAATACTAAATTATATCAAGAATAACTATCCGCTTGAAAAACGAATTATAACAACACTTCCGGAGCTTTCTCAAATTGCCCTTTTAGATTGGAAAAATGATGATCCGCATTCGCTTAAAGATGTGGAACTAACGATTATAAAAGCGCATTTTGGAGTAGCTGAAAATAGTGCACTTTGGGTAACCGATGATATTCTGGGACAACGTGTTGCTCCTTTTATAACACAATATCTGGCTATTATCGTCAATAAAAAAGATCTTATTCCGACAATGCACCAGGCTTATGACAGAATTGGAAATCAGGAATACGGTTTCGGAACTTTTATTGCCGGGCCTTCTAAGACTGCTGATATTGAACAGTCGCTGGTTTTGGGTGCGCATGGGGCAAGAGGATTGGTTGTTTTTTTGATGGATTAGAAAATACTTCACTTCATAAAAGAAATTATTAAAACTGTGTAGATGTCTTTCGCTTTGCACAGTTTTTTTTTTAGATATAAAAACTAACGATGATTATAGATATTTTAAAAAAGACAGTACTTATTTGTTTTGTTTTTCCTATTTTGTTTGGTTGTCAAAACAATAAAGACGCAAAGAATATTACGTCAAAAAATTTAAATGAACTTATATTTAAAAAATGGCTTAAAGACACTATTGTATATTAAAAAAAGAGAATCATTCAAAATATAATAAAGAAATACGAATAAGTTCAGATTCATTATCAATGGATATTGAAAAAAGATTCGACGAGAAAATTGATCCTAAAAACGTTCTTAAAATAAAGAACAAAGAATTGGGTTATGTAATGGATTTATTAGATAGAAATCATGATTTGCCAAAAGATCAGTTTAGATTAAAATTTGTTATCTCTTCGTATTATTCAGTGTCAATGGTTAATCAATTAAAGTACGAATATGATAGTGAGATTAAGTCGTTACATGTGATTAAGGGAAATCACATAGAAAAATATAAGTTTTTGAAAGGTAATTTAATAGAAAAAAAGATTGTAAAGTAAGTTTTGCAACTCTCTGAAATACTCTGCTAAAACCCTGATAATTTTTAGTTTATTCAAAAAAACATTTTATATACATTAAAACATGAAAGTAAATATTAAGGAACTATCAATCAGACGCGCCACTACTACTGATCTACCCAAACTAGCAGAATTTCTGCAATTCCTGGTTGTGGCAGAACGACCATTTGACCCCACACTGAAAGAGGGAGAAATATTCTATTATAACATCGAAGATTTTATATCTGATGAGAAGTCAGAAATTCTGGTTATCGACTATAAGCATCAAATTATCGGATGTGGATATGCCCAGATTCGATCAGCGAAACCTTTTCAAAAGTTTGAATCATTCGGGTACCTGGGTTTCATGTATGTGAGCCCGGAATTTAGAGGAAATGGTTTAAATAATCTATTACTGAATGATCTTAAAAAATGGGTTTTATCGCAAGGAATAACTGAGGTTAGACTAGAAGTATATTCTGAAAACGAAGCGGCAGTCAGAGCTTATGAAAAGGCGGGCTTTAAGCAAATATCAACAACAATGCGTTGCGATATAAGCTAATCGAAGTGTTTGTGATAAAAAGCTGCTAAAATTCACTACCATTTAGTCTAAAAAAATAAATATGAAAACCACTCCTAATTAAGAGTGGTTTTTTTATAAGTATAAATGTGTTAAAAAGAGAAACAAAGGATAAAATCTTATAAGTAAAGAAGTAATGCAATTTTTATCTATTTATTTTTATGAAATATCTATAAAATTAACTTATAATTGTACTTTTTACACCAAGCAAAAAATATTTATTTTGAAGTATTTTGTTTTACATCTTCTTTTTTTAATAGGTTTTTCTTCTGTATGCTCTGCACAGGATAATCCAATAAAATTTCTTGATATTTCTGATGGTTTGTCTAACAATTCGGTAACAACCATTTTTCAGGATAGTGATGGTTATCTTTGGTTTGGAACTTACGATGGATTAAATCGGTATGATGGTTACAATTTCAAAGTTTTCCGAAACAGAATCAATGACGAAAAATCACTCCTTTTCAATACCATTTATAATATCGAAGGTGATTCCCGAAAAAATATTTGGGTTGGAGGTTCAAATGGTATTTGTATTTATAATAAAAGAACAGCAACATTTCATCCGGTAGAATATGTTCAGCCAAACAAAAAGCCTAAAGTTTTAAAAGATATTATTCATCAAATGCGATCGGTTTCTGATCAACTTGTTTTGGTCGCTTCCCAGAATTTAGGTTTAATTGCCTTTGAGAACGGTTCTTTTGTTGGGAAACAAATTCCGCTAAAAGTTTTAGGTAATACTATCAGCATCAATAATTATGATGCTATTGCTATTCAGGACGATAAGAAAAATGGACATTCCTGGATATATGTTCGAAATGTTGGAATTTGCAGTTATAATTATCAGTCAAGAAGTTTAAAAGCGGTTTTCTCACTTTCTAAAGAAGTGAAAGCAATGAAACTGAATTCTGATGGTAATCTGTGGCTGGGAACTGATGAAGGGTTTTTTATGTTCAATACAAAATCTGGTGCGCTTTCAGAGAATTATTTTTCGAATAAATGCAGCGTTACGGATATTCTTCTGGACAGGAAAAATGAAATCTGGATTACAACAGACGGTTGTGGTATTTATAAAATTAGTGGAACAAATAAGAAAGCCAGTTCTTCTAATATTGTAAACGATGTACAATTAGCCAAAAGCAACTCAGTTTGGAGTTTGTACGAGGATAAGTCGGGAAATAAATGGTTTGGTTCGTTGCGCGGTGGTATAAGTATGCTGAGCAATACGCCTAAATATTTTAAAAGTATTCGTTACAATGCGACGAATCCGGCCGAAAACTTTATTTTATCATTTTGTGAAGATGAAAAGAAAAATTTATGGGTAGGTACAGATGGTGCAGGATTGAAATACTGGAACCGAAAAACCAATTCCTATAGTAATTACAGCAATAAATTATCGAGTCCCTTTATTACCGGAATTGTCAGGGATAATAATAATGATATTTGGTTGTCTACCTGGAATGGCGGAGTAAATAAGATTAGTGCGAAGACTAATATTGTTACGCAATATGATTGCTTTAATCCTTTTACCAAACAGGTTGAGAAGAAAATCTGGCTGGTATATAAAGATTCAAAATCTAATATTTGGGCCAGCGCAACAAATGAAGGGGCTTTGTATTGCTTTGACAGATCTAAAAACAGTTTTGTTCTTTTTGATAAATCGATTACGAATCTGCAATCTTTAACAGAAACCAGCGACGGAAAACTTTGGGGCGGAAATTACACGACTCTATTTTCTTTCGAAAAAAATACCAGAAAAATTGCTAAAACAGTTATCGGAAATCCGATAAGATGCATTCACGAAGACAAAGACAAAAATCTATGGCTGGGCACTCAGGAAGGCGGATTGTTATTGTTTGACCGAAAAACAAATACCTTCAAAAGGTTAACTACAGATGATGGTTTGCCATCAAATACGATTTTGAGATTGCTTGAAGACAAAGAAGGCAATTTGTGGATGAGTACGTATAATGGAATTTGCCGCTTTGATAAAAAACAGAAGACCTTCCGTAATTTTTCTGTAAATGATGGTCTGCAAAGCAATCAGTTTAGTTTTAATGCGGGAATTAAATTGTCGACAGGAGAATTTTTATTTGGCGGAATTAACGGTTTCAATATCTTTTTTCCGGAAGCAATCAAAGGATTCAATCAGCAAAATAATTTATTGCTGACAGATTTCTATGTAAACAATCAGCCTATTGAAGAAAGTAAAAATGATTTGGTATCTGAATGGGAATCAGGTAAAATAAAAGAAGTGAGTCTGCCGTACGATCAGACTACTTTATCACTTGAGTTTGTTGCATTAGATTATAACAATGCCGACAAAATCAATTATGCGTATTATTTAGAAGGCTGGGACGCACAATGGAATTATGTGGGTCAGGCCCGAAAAGCAAATTATGCCAGATTAACCGAAGGGAAATATACTTTTAAAGTAAAAACCACCAATTTTAAAGGTGGATGGAATAAAGAAATAAGCCTTGTAACCATCGAAATTTTACCACCCTGGTACAGAACTTGGTGGGCGTATTCTATGTATTTATTGGCGTTGGCCGGAATTCTTTTTGCGTATTTGGAATATCATAAAAATAAAGAAAAACTAAAGTATAAAGTCAAAATTGCTGAACTGGAAAGCAAGAAAGAAAAGGAAGTTGCCGAAAAACAATCGTCGATGTTTACCTATATCTCGCATGAATTTAGAACACCGCTTTCGCTGATTATAAATCCGCTGAAAAAGGCAGTTCAAAAAGAAAGTGTTCAAAATGGATCTTCGGGAAGCGACTTGGCAATTGCCCACCGAAATGCCCGCAGACTTTTGAGTTTGGTTGATCAGCTTTTGCTTTTTAGAAAAGCCGAAAATGATGCCGACTCGCTTAGATTATCGCCAATAAATGTGAATAGTTTATGCAATGAAGTATATCAGTGTTTTGTGAATCAGGCAAAAGATAAAAACATCACATACAACTTTCATATTCCGGATCACGAAATTGTAATTATTGGAGACTACGAAAAAATTGAAATTTCATTATTCAATTTAATGTCTAATGCTTTTAAATACACACATATTGGCGGTGAAATTAATCTTGTACTGACAGAAACAAATAATCAAGTAGTATTGGAAATTTCTGATAATGGTGACGGAATTGAGAAAAAGGATATTGAGGTTATTTTTGAGAAATTCAAACAAATCAATTCGAAAGTTTCGGTGGGAACCGGTTTCGGAATTGGGCTTTATATTGTAAAATATTTTGTAGAAAAACATAAAGGAATCGTAAGCTGCAGTAGTGAAGTTGGAAAAGGAAGTGTATTTAAACTAACATTCCTAAAAGGAAACAGTCATTTTGAAAACGCTGAGATTACTAATAATGCACCACAAAGAAGTCAGTTATTTGATGAATTAAGTGGAGATGATTTAGAAGAAAATAGAATTATCTTAAATCCGTCTTCTGCAGAGAGTGATTTTCAAACAATCATGCTAACTGATAAACGAACCGTTTTAATTATTGATGACAATGCTGAAATCAGGGTATATCTGATCAAATTGTTTTCAGAGACTTATATGGTTTACAGCGCTGAAAATGGGGAAGAAGGATTGAAACTTACCAAAAAATACATGCCGGATTTGGTGATCAGCGATATCACGATGGAACAAATGGACGGTTTAGAATTATGTCGTAAAATAAAGGAAAGTGATAGTTTATCTCATATTCCCGTTATTTTATTGACCGCGTCTAAGAACCCGGAAACACATTTGCAGGGAATTACAGACGGCGCTGATGATTATATAACAAAACCTTTTGATGATGATATTTTGGTGGCGCGTGTTGAATCGTTGTTGCGTAACCGAAGTAATTTGCGAACTTATTTCTTAGACAGTATAACATTAAAAGAAAATACTCAGAAAGTTCCGGTTGAATATCAGGAAATTTTAAAAAAGTGTATTGATATTGTGGAAGCCAATATTCACAAAAGAGATTTCACGATTAAAAACTTTGCGCTCGAAATGGGAATGAGCCATAGAACACTTTATACTAAAATCAAGATTATTTCTGGTCAGACTTTAAATGCATTTATTCGTTCGGTTCGAATTCGAAGAGCCGCAATGTTGATGCTGACAGAAGATATGAATATTGCGCAGGCAAGTGCCGAAGTTGGTTTTGAAGACTCAAAATACTTCAGACAGCAGTTTGTAAAACTCTTCGGGATGACACCTTCAGAATACATCAAAAAGTATAAGAATTCGTTTAATTCTGACTTGAATATCATTAAATAATCGTCCTTGAAAATTTTTATTCTTTGAATTCTCTTTTGCTTTTTGCGGAAGAGAGCGAGAATCTTTGAAAAAAATCAAACGTTTTAGTTGTAAATCGAGAATTTTTCAATAATTGCGAATTTTATAAAAATACACGATTATTTTTTTGTACTTGTTAATTTTAAATCTAAAATAATAGCTAATTGCCATTTTGACCTCCTTTTTTTTCCATTTTACCCCTCCTTAGAAGTCTGCAATACTTATTTCTTTGCACTTATAGTAATCAATTTAAGTAGTTACTGTATAATAAATAAGTGTTTATTTTTTTTTGGTAAGTTTTTGATCCGCTTAAAGAATGGGCCTTCTTTAAGATAAGATTGTAAGAGTTGGTTTTACGTATTACTTATCGACCCGCAATTAAAAAATTGCGGGTTTAAAAAAATAAAAATGAAGACTTTTTGTATTGAGAAAGCCGCAATACGTTTAGAAGGAAAAAATAAAAAAAAAGAATATTAACCAAACTTTACTAAAATGACAAAAACCAAACCATTGCCTTTTGATTGTCCTTTTTCTTTATCAAAAAGAGAAAGGCAATCCAGATTCTCTTCAAAAATGAGTTTACCTCATTTTCAACAACAAACCTTACTAGCATAAAACAAACTAAACTAACCTAACCTTAAAATTTGAGAGATGAAAAAAAATATATTTTTATTTTTTCTTGCCCTTTTTGCCGTCCTTTTTACCGGATGTCAAAATAATGAATCTGGTTTTCCTAGCTCTGATGATCCTACTGTTGTAGTTTCGACCAAAGAGATTTATGGAGCACCAAGCCGAAAATTTGAAATCAAAGCTGCTCTGGCCGATGATTTAGGATTAAAAAGTGTTCAAATTCAAATTCCCGAATTATCACTTGATAAAGTGATCACTTTTGCTACTAGTCCTTTGCTTGAAACTTATGACTTAAGCTACTTCTTCGAAATTCCTGCAAACCGCGGAACTTCTGAAGCTTTCAAAATAAAATTGATTATAACCGATGTTTCCGGAAATGTTGTTAATGAAGAAATTAATCTTCGTTTAGATGGAGAATTTTCAGCGCCATCTATAAGTATGGTTACTCCAAAAGAAGGAGCTGTTATTTTATTGTCAACAAGTAATGAAATGCCGGTAAATTTTGTGGTAAATGATGATTCAGGAATCGATTATGTTCAGGTAAAATGTGAGGCTTTAGGTATTGACGAGATGGTTCAATTAACAGGAGCACCTCAATCTTATACTTTCAATAAAACGTACACATTGCCTGTAACAGCTGCAAATTATGTTTTAACTGTTACGGCTAAAGATAAATTCGCAATTCCGAATACAGGATCTTTAAATATCAATATTGTTGCGACAAACGAATATCCTGCAATCTATTTATGCGATCAGCCAAAAGGCACCAACCTGACTACTGATGCTGTGGGTGTTCCAATGTATTTCCACGAGAAAAACGGACAGGACTTCGAATTTAAATATTATGCTGACAAAGACAACAAAGAGATTTATTTCTTAGGTCAGGAAGCAGATTTTGCTCCACATTGTTTTGGATTAAATGCAGCTGGCGGATTAGTAGATGACGTTGCTTCAACTCCAATTATTTTACCAACAAAAGGATATTACAACATAAAAGTAAATCCAAATACGCTGGCTTATACAGTGACAAAATATACGCCTTCAAGCAAAGTTTGGGCTGATGTAGCCAACGGATTATGGCATGATGACGAAGCCTTAAGAAGACCTTTTGTTAGTGTATGCGGAGGTGGAATTCAGGGTGCAGACTGGGATACATGGACGGCCTGGACACAAACAGGATTGCATTTGGCAAATAACCCAAATAATCCGTATCAATTAGTTGGAGAATATACTTTAACAGGACAAATGGAAGCGACTTTTACGGGTCAGTGGTGGAATCCGTCATGGAGATTAATTAAAAATGGTATTTGTACCATGTCGCCTGGAGAAAACGGAAATGCTAAATATCCAGCAGCTCCCGGAGTTTATAAAGTAGTTCTTGATACAGAGTTAGAAAGAGTATTTATAACAAAAAAATAAGTTGTTATGACTTTGTTGTAACATTTAATTAATAAAACAGCTTAATATGAAATTTAAATATATATGGTTTTTTATAGCCCTTATGTGCACAGCTGCGTCATTTGGACAAATAAAAGTAACAGGTAGCGTTAAGGACAAGGGCGCCGTACCAATTCCGGGAGTGAATATAGTGGTGAAAGGAACAGCTACTACTGCGGCAACAGATTTTGATGGAAACTTCAGCATTAGTGTACCTAATAAAAATGCTCAAATCGAATTCTCATTTGTTGGTTTTTCTAACAAAACAATTTTAGTTGGCGATAAAACATCTTTTGATGTTGTATTGGAAGAATCAAGCCAGGCACTAGATGAAATTGTAGTTGTTGGTTACGCCGCGGTAAAAAAGAGCGATGTAACAAGTTCGATTTCTTCTATTAAAGGAAAAGAACTTCAAACAATGACGGTTGGTAACGTTGCAGAATCTTTACAGGGAAAAGTTTCTGGAGTTCAGGTTACAGGACAAGGAGGTCCGGGTGCACAGCCAAGAGTATTGATTCGTGGTATTTCTACAGTAAATTTAAGTACAGATCCGCTTTATGTGGTAGATGGTATTCCGATGGGAACAAGCATCAATTTCTTAAGTAATAATGAGATTGAATCTATGGAGGTTTTGAAAGATGCTTCTGCAAGTGCAATTTACGGTTCTCGTGCTTCTAACGGAGTTATCCTGATTACAACTAAAAAAGGTAAAGTTGGTAAAACAAGATTCAACTTTGATACAAGCTCAGGAATGCAAATCATGAATAACCCTTATAATATGGCCGATGCTGTAGGTTATGCAACGATTATGAATAAAGCATACAACAATTCGGGATATGCAGATTATTTGCCAAATCCTTCTCAATACAGAGGAAAAACAACAGATTGGTGGAAAGCCGGAATTAGAGGCGGTGCACCTGTAGTCAATGCTTCTTTGGGAGTTAGTGGTGGTTCTGAAAAACATACTTATGCAATTAGCATGAACTATTATGATGCAGAGTCTATTTATGAAGTAGGAGGCTGGGAAAGAATTACTTTAAGAATCGCCAATGATTTTAAATTCTCAGATAAATTCTCAGCGGGAATTACTTTAAACCCACGTTATGAAACTTACGGTCAGCCTGGAAACTGGGCCGATTTTGATAAAATTGATCCAATTACGCCAATTTACAAACCAGCAGACCAATTAACAGGAGATGAAAACGAATACAGTATTTATGCACGTTCGCCTTCGTATGTATGGAATCCGGTTGCAGCTGTAAAAAGATATGATGATTATACAGATCAGTATAACTTAAATACAAATGGTTATTTGCAATACGCGCCAATCAAAGGGTTAGTAATTCGTACACAGGCTTCTATAGAAGTAGGTGACAAAGTAAGAAGCAGGTTCAGACCCGATTTCATCATTGATGCAGCACACGAAAAAGAGGAAATCAATAAAGTCGAAAGATGGGCTACAACAAATGTAGACTGGACATGGCAAAATACAGTTACCTATTCCAGAACATTTGCAGAAAAACATAATGCTTCTTTAATGGTTGGTAATACTATGGAGGAATACAATGGTAATGATGTTTGGGGTTACGGAGAAGGTGTGCCTAATAACTCTGATTTAATGAGAGAGGTAAATGCTGCAACTAAAAACCGCGATAGTAAAGGTAATAGCTGGTCAAGTTCATTGATGTCTTATATTTCTCGTTTTTCTTATAACTACGACAATAAGTACTATTTCACGGGAACTTTCAGACGTGACGGTTCTTCTAAATTTATGACAAACAACAAATGGGCAAATTTCCCATCGGCTTCAGTTTCATGGAGAATTATGAACGAAGGATTTATGGAATCAACCAAAGATGTTTTAAGTGATCTTAGATTCAGAGCAGGTTGGGGAAAAGTAGGTAACCAAGGATTACCAACAGCAGTTTATCAGTCCAACATCGGGCAAGGATTTTATCCTATCGGAGATGTGATTGGCGATACTTCATTTCCTGATTCTATGGCAAATAAAGATATCAAATGGGAAACTGTTGAAGATATGAGTTTTGGAATTGATTTCGGATTGTGGAAAAACAAGCTTTCAGGATCATTAGAATATTATAGAAAAAAAACAGAAGATATGTTATTTCTGAAGCAATTTCCAGCTTACAGCGGATTCCCAAGTAATGCAACAATCTGGACAAACGTAGGTTCTATGCAATCCAGCGGTATTGATTTATTGATTTCTTATAAAGATAAAAAAGGCGATTTCACTTATGGTGCAGATGTAACTTTTACAACGGTAGATGTTGAAATGTTGTCTTTATCATCTGATAGCGAAAAATTGTACGGAGCTGCTAACAGAACTTTGACTGTTAAAGGTGAGGAGCCAGGATATTTCTACGGATATGTAGCCGATGGTTTATTCCAAAATCAAACAGAATTAAATTCTCATACTGACGAGCACGGAACTAAATTACAGCCTTATGCAAAAGAAGGAGATGTTCGGTTTAAGGATGTAAATGGTGACGGAAAATTAGACGACAAAGACCGTACAAAAATTGGTTCTCCCTGGGCTGATTACAACATCGGATTGAATTTGAATTTTGCCTACAAACAATTTGATTTGGTTGCTAATTTTTATTCTAGTATTGGAAATGATATCGTAAATACAAACATTTCAGATTTATACAATGGTGCAAGTTTAACCAACAAAGTAGCGGGATTAGATCAAATGGCATGGCACGGAGAAGGAACTTCTAATTCTGTTCCTCGTTTATCTAAAGATGACAACAATGAGAACTACACTAAATTCTCTTCTTTATACGTAGAAGATGGTTCTTATGTACGTATGAAAAACTTACAATTAGGATTTTCATTCTATAATAAATTCGGATTAGATAAACTTAGAATTTCTTTATCAGGTCAAAATTTATGGACATGGACAAAATACACAGGAGTTGATCCGGAAGTTGCAGGTGGTGATCCTAATCAGGGAGACGCAGTAAAAGGATCAGGTTTTGGAGGATGGAACTATCCGGTACAGCCAACAATTTTGATGGGGCTTAATGTAGCATTTTAATAAAAAACGAACATGAAAAAAATATTTTTATCCATAATAGCTTTAGCTGCAGTTGCAGTTTCCTGCTCTGATTTTATTGAAAAAGACGAAAGAGGAAAGCAAACCTTAGAAAACTATTTTCAAACAGCACAGGAATGCGAGAATTATACAAACGAATTAACACGCAGATTGTTAATCACTAATGATTGGTGGGTTTTGGTAGCGCCAAGAGTTACCAACGAAATGTCGACTGATGACGCCTGGATGGGTAACACTGGTCAGGACAACAGTGCACACAGACCGTCATCACAATACATCATCTCGCCGGATAATATGGGAGATATGAATAGTAGTTATACAGCGCATTTCTATACCATTCAATCGGCAAATATTGGTCTGGAGAAAATGGCTTTGGCTCCAATTTCTGAGTCTCAAAAGAATCAATATATGGGAGAATCATTATTTGTTCGCGCCTATTGCTATTATGAATTAGTCAATCTTTTCGGAGGGGTTCCACTTTACACAACATCATTAGGAACTACTGATTTAAAATTAGAACGCAGTTCTGCTGAAGCGGTTTATGCTCAGATTGAAGCGGATCTAAAAGAGTCTGCTGCTAAATTGGAAACTATTCCGGTAAACAGAAGCGGAAGAATAAACAAATGGGCTGCTTATGCTTTATTGGCTCGTGTTTCTTTATTTCAGGAAAAATGGGCAGAAGCCAAACAATATTCAAACAAAGTAATTACGGAAGGCCCTTATTCATTAGAAACTGATTTTCTAAACATTTGGAATGTTAATAATCACAATGGTGTTGAGTCAATTCTAGAAGCACAATCTTCTGATGTACAGAACAAAAGTTTAGGTTCCGCATTACCAACATTGGCAGGAGCGAGAGGTGAAGACAAAAAATATTTCCCAAGTAATGACGCCGGAGATGTTTTGGACGGTTGGGGATGGTGTATGCCAACCAGCGATTTAGAAAATGCTTATCTTTCTGAAAATGATGTTATCCGTCGTAGAAGTACGATTACAAAATGGGGAGAAGCAGCTTATGGAGATGAGGTTTTGAATCCAACACATAAATTCAGTCTTAATGATAATAAATCAGGACGTATCTGCCGTAAATATTATATTCCGATCGCAACACGTCGTGCTTTAGATAATAAAGACGGGCACTTGCCATTGAATGTTCCATTGATTCGTCTGGCTGAAATGTATCTGACAAGAGCTGAAGCAAGCTTCCATACAACCGGAGATGCATTAGGAGATATTAACATTATCAGAGCGCGTGTAAAATTAGAACCAAAAACAGGTCTGGCTGGACCAAATTTATTGAAACAAATTTACAAAGAGCGTCGTTTAGAGTTGGCTTTTGAAGGATTGCGTTTGTACGATATTCGTCGTGAAAAAGACCCAACTACAGGAAAACGAGTTATCGAAACTTTGATGGGACCAAACGGAACTTTCGTTCAATACAACTTAAATTCTACAGATCCTTACGAAACTACAAACTTGAGAGAACCTCAGGATAAAGGAATCAACTTTAATCCGGCTAAAAATTTATTGTGGCCAATTCCTCAAATGGAAATTGATTTAAGTGGAGGATTAATCAAACAAAATCCTGGTTACTAATGAGAATTATAAATAACAAAAAAGTAAGTCTGCTATGTGCAGGCTTGCTTTTCGCTAATGCTTTGTTCGTTAGTTGCGACTCTGAAAAATCGGATGATTCAGGTTCTGAAAATTCTATTGCCGAATTAAGCGTAAATCTGGATATGAATCTTCAGACAATGGAAAGTTTTGGTGCTTCTGATGCCTGGCAATGTAATTTTATCGGAAAGAATTGGCCTTCTGATAAAAGAAACAAAATGGCTGATTTGCTTTTCAGCAGAGAATTAGATGCTGACGGAAATCCAAAAGGGATCGGATTATCACTATGGCGTTTTAACTTGGGAGCAGGAAGCGCAGAACAAGGTGATGCCAGCGATATTACAGATGAGTGGAGACGCACAGAATGTTTTACAACAAATGGAGTTGCTTACGACATGAACAAACAAGCCGGTCAGGTTTGGTTTATGAAAGCGGCAAAAGAGCGTGGAGTAGAGAAATTATTAGCTTTTACTAATAGCGCACCCGTTTACCTTACTCAAAACGGAAAAGCGCATGCAAGTATCAAAGAATTTTATAATTTGAAAGAAGGAAAAATGCCAGAGTTGGCTGATTTTTGGGCTACTTCATTAGATAAATTAAAAACAGAACACGGTTTAACAATCGATTATGTAAGTCCGTTTAATGAACCGCAATACGAGTGGGATGGTTCAGGACAAGAAGGTTCTCCGGCTACAAATACTAATATTTACAGTTTTGTAAATGTATTGTCTCCAAAATTAGAATCTAAAGGACTTACGGCGCAAATCGTTGTTGGAGAAGCCGGATCTTATGAATCTTTATATAAAACAGTTTCAGGAAAAGAAAGTAGATCCAATCAGATTGATTATTTCTTTGGAGCAAATTCTGCTAAAAAAATATCAGGATTATCGAATGTAAAGAAAACCATTTCCGGACATAGTTACTGGCAGGCTTGGCCTTTGAGTGAATTGGTTTCATCAAGACAACAGGCAGCTTCAAGAATTCAGTCAACTGGCGGAGTTAGTTTATGGTCTTCAGAATATTGTGTTTTAGAAAACCCGGGAACATCAGAATTACCAGGAGGTGGAGGTGCAGGAAGAGATTTGGGAATGTCATTAGCACTTTGGACTGCCCGTATTATCAGTACAGATATTGCTGTTGGAGGTGTTACTTCATGGCAATGGTGGACAGCAATTAGCCGTGGAGATTACAAAGACGGATTAATTCATGTGGATGATAATGCAAGCAATGGAGCCGGAGATTCAAATTACTGTAAAAACGACGGATACATTAGAGATTCAAAAACACTTTGGGCATTAGGAAATTTCTCCTTTTTCGTAAAACCGGGAATGGTAAGAGTTCAAATTCCAACTATCGATAATGCCACTTCCGTGAATGATGTAATGGTAACGGCGTACAAAGATGCGGCAACAAAGAAATTAGTTGTTGTTGCAGTTAACATTGGCAAATCGGCGAAAGCCTACAAATTAAACCTTGCAGGAGGAGCTTTGGCAGACAATAAATTGACGCCTTATACAACTTCTGAAACTTTAAGTTTGAAAAAAGGTGTAGCTGTTGATGCTTCTAATTTTGTAATTCCTGCCAAGTCGATTGTGACTTATGTAGGGAGTTATAAGTAGAAAGACTAAATAAAATATAGTTTAAGCGCAATTTATGTCATTCCGAGGAACGAGGAATCCCCGCAAGCAGCTCGACAAAGACTGTCGACAAAGATTGCGGAGTTACTTACGGGGATTGCTTCGCCAGTTCGCTATCGCTCGTGTCCTCCTCCGTCGGAATGACAAGATTGGGTCAATCATATAGAATAAGAAAATGAGAAAAATATATATCTCGCTTTTATTGGTAATGAGTTCGCTATCTTACGGGCAGCGAACCGTAACTATAAGCACTGATAATGTTGTACAAACCATGGATGGTTTTGGAGGCTCTGATGCCTGGAGATGCCAGTTTGTGGGGAAATGGCCAGAACAGAAAAAGAATGCCATTGCCGATTTACTTTTTAGCAAAGAAATTGATGCACAGGGAAATCCAAAAGGAATTGGTCTTTCGATCTGGAGATTCAATCTGGGAGCGGGAAGTACCGAACAAGGAGAAAAAAGTAAAGTGTCAGACGAATGGAGAAGAAGCGAATCTTTTTTACAAGCTGATGGATCTTATGATTTCTCTAAACAAGAAGGGCAAAGATGGTTTTTGCAGGCCGCCAAAAAACGAGGTGTTGAAAAATTCCTGATCTTCACCAACAGTCCGCCAGTTTATATGACTAACAACGGATTATCTTTTGCAACTCAAAAGAATAAACTGAATCTAAAAGATGGTGCAATTCCAAAATTTGCCGATTTCTTAGTTCAAAGTATTCTGGGGTTGGAGAAAAAAGAAGGGATAAAATTCGATTACGTTAGTCCGATAAACGAACCGCAGTGGGAATGGATGCCAAAACATGGCGACACCAACAGTCAGGAAGGAACTCCGGCAACCAATCAGGAAATTTATGATTTAACCAAATCACTTTCAGATAAATTAAAAGCTCAAAAAATGAGTACAGAGATTGTAATTGCCGAAGCTGCACAAATCAATTATTTATATGAAAATGTAAATAATGAAAACCGTGACAATCAGATTGACTATTTCTTCGGAAAAACAAAAACAAATATTGCGAAGCTTCCAAACGTTAAAAATGTCATTTTAGGACACAGTTATTTCACAACCTGGCCAATTGACAAACAAGTTTTAAGCCGAAAATTGATCGCTGCAAATGTGAAACAAAATCCGGGCTTGAAGTATTGGCAGTCTGAATACTGTATTTTAGAAAATCCGGGTGAAGCCGAAATACCTGGCGGATCAGGAGGAGGAAGAGATTTAGGAATGCAGACCGCGTTATTCGTGGCGCGTTTGATTCACAATGATATTGCTGTTGCCAATGCTGCTTCATGGCAATGGTGGACTTCTATTACCCGAGTGGATTACAAAGACGGATTGATTTATCTGGATGACGGAAAAAGCAACGGAGGAACAGCACCGGATTATGTTAGAAACGACGGTGAATTTCATGATTCAAAACTGCTTTGGGCTTTAGGAAACTACTCTTTGTTTGTGCGTCCCGGAATGTTGAGAATTGATGTTCCAAATCAAAACGAAGTTGATGCAGCAAATGATGTTATGTTGACCGCTTACAAAGATACAGCAAACAAAAAACTGATTGTTGTTGCGGTAAACTGCGGAAAATCATCTCAAAAATACAAGTTTGATTTGTCAAAAGGAACATTTAAAAATAATGAAGTTACACCTTATATAACTTCTGAAAACTCCAATTTAAAAAGAGCCAATAATCAGAAAATTGATAATCTGGAAATCCCCGCAAGATCAGTCGTAACGTTTGTTGGGGAATTAGAATATTAAAAAAGTTTCAAGTTTCAGGTTTCAAGTTTCAAGTTACCGCAAAGAACCTGAAACCTGAAACCCAAACCTGAAAAAAAAGAAAATTAATTAAAAAAGCTTAGAACCTTAGAATCTTAGCAACTTAGAACCTTAGAAAAAAATGTTTACAAAAAAGAGCTTATTACCTGTTTTACTCTTTTCGTGCGTCTCGGCATTCAGCCAGATTTCGTTTGGAGATTCGAATAAAATTAATGACAACTGGAAGTTTAATCTTCAGGATATTTCAGATGCAAAAAATACCACTTTTGACGACAGCAAATGGCAGTCGGTAAATGTACCGCACGACTGGAGTGTAAAAGGGCAGTTAAGTCCAACGCTGGCAAGTTGTACAGGTTATTTACCGGGTGGAATTGCCTGGTATAGAAAATCAATTAATATTCCGCAGAGCAAATCAGGCGAAAAAGTGTATTTGTATTTTGAAGGTGTTTACAACAGAAGTGAAGTTTTTATCAACGGACATTCTTTAGGAAAACGTCCAAACGGATATATTTCGTTCGCTTATGATGCAACTCAATTCGTAAAATACGGCGGAGAAAATACAATTTCAGTTCGTGTGGATCACAGTCAAAGTGCCGACTCAAGATGGTATACCGGTTCAGGAATTTACAGAAATGTTTGGGTAGTCTATGCAAATCCGGTTCATATTGCACAATGGGGTGTTTATGCGTATCCTGAAGTGAAAAAAGGAAACGGAACTTTAAATGTTGAGGTAGATGTTGAGAACGGATCTTCTGCAAAATCAACTTTAACTGTTATTAACGAATTAATTTCAAAAGACGGAAAATCAGTAGCCAAAGCAACAGCTAAAATTGATGTCGCAGCGAACAAAAGCGGAAAAGTTTCAGCTAAAATGAATGTGAAAAATCCTCAATTATGGGATTTAGACCATCCAAATTTATATCAGCTTAAAACAACGGTTTTTAAAGACGGAAAACAAATAGATCAAACGGTTACCAAAACAGGTTTCAGAACTTTCACTTTCGATCCAAATAATGGTTTTGCATTAAACGGAACATGGATGAAAATGAAAGGTGTTTGTCTACACCACGATGCAGGAGTTTTAGGTTCGGCAGTACCCCGCGAAGTTTGGGAAACCAGATTAAAAACATTAAAAGAAATTGGTGTAAATGCCATTCGTACAAGTCATAATCCGCAAGCGCCAGTTTTTTATGAATTGTGTGATGAATTAGGGATTTTAGTATTGAACGAAGCTTATGACGAATGGGAATTCCCAAAACGTAAATGGTTAGAAGGCTGGAATTACGGAACTCCGGGATTCGAAGGTTCGTTTGATATTTTTGCAGATTATGGAGAAAAAGATTTAGAAGATTTTGTGCGTCGTGACAGAAACCATCTTTCCGTTTTTGCATGGAGTATTGGTAATGAAGTAGATTATCCAAATGATCCTTATTCTCATCCAGTTTTAGATAAAGGAAAAGATGGTTTTGGGCAAGCTGCTTACGGAGGTTATAAAAAAGATGCTCCAGATGCAATGCGTCTTGGAGTAATTGCAAAACGTTTGGTTGCAGCGGTAAAAAAATATGATAAATCCCGTCCAACAACTGCAGGTTTAGCAGGTGTTGCAATGTCTAATGAAACAGAATATCCGGGAGCTTTAGATATTACAGGATATAACTATACAGAAAGCAAATATAAATCAGATCATGAAAAATACCCAAACAGAGTAATTTTTGGTAGCGAAAATGTTCACGATATGGAACCTTGGCTTGCGGTAAAAAACAACAAGCATATTTTTGGACAATTTCTTTGGACAGGTATTGATTATCTAGGAGAATCAGGAAGATGGCCTTCAAGAGGATTTTATTCTGGATTAGTTGATTTTGCAGGAGTTATCAAACCAAGGGGGTATTTCCGTCAGTCATTATGGTCAGATAAACCAATGGCGTATATAGGAACTTATCCTTTAAAAGATACTAAAGACGTTTCTAAAGATGCATGGGCGATTTGGAATTACGCTCAAGGTGAAAAAATTCGTGTTGTGTGTTATACAAATGCTGCAAAAGCACGTTTAGAATTAAACGGAAAAGTGGTTGGTGAAGCAAAAGCTTATGACGAAAAAACAGGAATTATTTATTGGGATATTCCATTTGCTTCAGGAAAATTAGAAGCAATTGGCTTAGATAAAAATGATAAAGAAGTAAGCAGATTTGCTATCACTTCAACACAACAGCCAGTTGAATTGACTATTGCAGACACTAATATCACAATTGCAAAAGAAAAAGGTGTAGCTAAAATAATGGTTCAGGTTAAAGATCAAAACGGACTTCCAGTAATGCTTTCTGATAATGAAGTTACGTGTACAATTACTGGTCCGGGAACTTTATTAGGACTTGAAGCGGGAAATAACAGCGACATGACAGATTATACAGATAATGTTCAGCGCGTATTCCACGGGCATATCGCCGCTTATGTGCAGGCAACAGGAGAATCGTCTCAGCCAATTAAAGTTACATTTACAAGTCAATGGTTAAAACCAGTTGAGGTTACTGTGAATGTGAAGTAAGAAGTAAGATGTTAGAAGAAAGAAGTAAGATCTAATTAGTTTGAAGTTCCAGCGGAATGACATGTTTATAGAAAAAAAAATTAGGCGAAAGAACCCCATCGGGGTGAAATCTGAATTGCGTTTACATATCGCTCCGCTGGAGCTTTATCCCGTAACTGGTTATTATTGGCTATAAATATGTTGCTCCGCTGGAGCTTAATTAGAAATGCAGATTAAATCATTTAGAATCAGTTAATCTGTGGCTGAAAAAGACAAAGTGCGTCGTTAAAGAGAGTTAGTTCCAGCGGAACGACATGTTTATAGAAAAATAAAAATCTATGCGAAAGAGCCCCATCGGGGTGAAACCTAAATAGTGTTTTTACATATCGCTCCTCCGGAGCTTTATACGAACCGGTTATTGTTTTCTATAAATATATCGCTCCTCCGGAGCTTAATTAGAAGTGCAGATTAAATCATTTAGAATCAGTTAATCTGTGGCTGAAAAAGACAAAGTGCGTCGTTAAAGAGATTTAGTTCCAGGGGATCGACATGTTTATAGAAAAATAAAAATCTATGCGAAAGAGCCCCATCGGGGTGAAACCTAAATAGTGTTTTTACATATCGCTCCTCCGGAGCTTTATACGAACCGCTAATTATTTTTTATAAATATGTTGCTCCTCCGGAGCTTAATTAGAAGTGCAGATTAAATCATTTAGAATCAGTTAATCTGTGGCTAAAAAAGACAAAGTGCGTCGTTAAAGAGAGTTAGTTCCAGCGGAACGACATGTTTATAGAAAAATTAGAAATCTATACGAAAGAACCCCATCGGGGTGAAATCTTGAGATCGTTTTTACATATCGCTCCTCCGGAGCTTTATACGAACCGGTTATTGTTTTCTATAAATATATCGCTCCTCCGGAGCTTAATTAGAAATGCAGATTAAACCATTTTAATCAGTTAATCTGTGGCTGAAAAAGACAAAGTGCGTCGTTAAAGAGAGTTAGTTCCAGCGGAACAACATGTTTATAGAAAAATAGAAATCTATGCAAAAGAACCCCATCGGGGTGAAACCTAAATAGTATTTTTACATATCGCTCCGCCGGAGCTTGATCCCGTAATCGGTTATTATTCGCTATAAACATGTTGCTCCGGTGGAGCTGATCGAAATTGAAAATATTAGTTAGTTTTTTTAAATGGTCAATTAACCTGTCAGCGTTTTGGTTAGCCGACAGGTTAATTGTATTTACTGACGAAAAGTTTATTATATTTGAAGTGTAGTATTAACACTTATTAAAATTAAAATGAAAAAAAAATATATAGTTCCGTTTATTTTGGGGTTGGTTTTCGTATCCATTTCTTCGAATGCCCAAACAAAAGTTTTTAAAAAAGAAGAGTTCAAACAATGGGCACAAACACCACCGATGGGTTGGAATAGTTGGGATTGCTACGGACCAACAGTAGAAGAACACGAAGTAAAAGCCAATGCCGATTATATGGCAAAAAACCTGAAAAAATTCGGTTGGGAATATATTGTTGTCGACATCAGATGGTTTGTAGAAAATGATAAAGCAGGAGGGTATAATCAAACAGATCCACGATATGTAATCGATCAATACGGAAGATATTTGCCAGCCGTAAATCGTTTTCCTTCAGCAAAAGACGAACAAGGTTTCAAACCTTTAGCAGATTATATCCATAAGCAAGGATTAAAATTCGGAATCCATATTATGCGCGGAATTCCGAAAAAAGCGGTGGAAGATAAAATGCCAATCAAAGGCGCAAACGGAATCACGGCAGATCAAATTTATACGACCGCACTGCAATGCGAGTGGCTAAAAGACAATTATACAATTTTGGCAGACAAACCGGGAGCACAGGAATATTACGATTCTATATTTGAGCTTTATGCAAGTTGGGGCGTTGATTTTATCAAAATAGATGATTTATCAAGACCGTATCACGAAGGCGAAATCAACTTAATTAGAAACGCGATCGATAAATGCGGACGCAAAATCGTCTTAAGTACTTCACCAGGAGAAACGCCTATAACGGCGGCACCACACGTAAAAGAGCATGCCAATATGTGGCGCATGGTTGATGATGTTTGGGATACCTGGCCTCATATTACCCATTTAATGAAGGTAAGCGAACAATGGTATCCGCATATCGCTCCGGGAACATGGCCAGACTGCGATATGATTCCGTTAGGACGTATTTCTGTTAGGGGAGAACGTGGCGAAGACCGAATGACACGCTTAACAAAAGACGAACAGTATACGTTAATTACGTTCTTTAATATTTTTAAATCTCCTTTGTTTTTTGGTGGAGATTTGCCAAGCAACGATGCTTTTACCTTATCCTTATTAACCAATAATGATGTTGTAAAAATGCACAATGAAAGTACGGATGTAAAACAGCTTTTTCAGAAAGACGGAAAAATTGCCGTGACTTCAAAGAATCCTAAAGACGGAAGTGTCTATCTGGCGTTGATTAATATTTCAGATACAGCTTCAGAAAATATTTCGGTGAATCTTTCTGATTTGGGAATTTATGGAAATACAGCTGTTTTAAATATGTGGACCGGTGAGAAATCAAAAGTTTCTTCTGCAGCTATTTCCGCAGAATTAAAACCTCATAGCTCCGTTCTGTATCAATTAAAAGGTAAAAAATAATGAAGAAAATACATTTTAGCCTTGTATTATTTTTAAGCATTTTTAATTTTTTACAAGCTCAAAATAACAAGGAAAAGGGAATTCCGCCTGTAATTGCAGAAAAGGATTTAACGGCTTATTTGTTTGTTTACTTCACCGGAAATTCGGTTAAAGAAGAAGCTGTGAGATATGCCATAAGCGCTGATGGTTATCATTATTATCATTTAAATAATAACAAACCAGTTATTGATAGCAAAGCCATCAGTTCAACTGGAGGTGTTCGTGATCCGCATATTTTGCGTGGTGACGATGGTAAAACTTTCTATATGGTCTTGACAGATATGACGTCTTCAAAAGGCTGGGACAGCAATCGTGCAATGGTTTTGCTAAAAAGTACTGATTTAGTTAATTGGAAAAGCAGCAGTGTAAATATTCAAACTACTTTTCCCGGAAACGAAAACTTAAAAAGAGTTTGGGCACCGCAAACCATTTACGACGCAAAAGCAGGAAAGTATTTGATTTACTTTAGTTTGCAATATGCGGGAGGTCCGGATAAAATTTATTACGCTTATGCCAATAAAGATTTTACCGGTTTAGAAAGTGCTCCAAAATTGTTATTTGTTCCAAAATCAGAAAGAGCTTGTATTGACGGAGACATTATTGAAAAAGACGGAGTTTATCACCTTTTCTATAAAACAGAAACAGAAAAAGCCGGAATAAAAGTAGCCACAACAACCGATTTAACTTCCGGAAAATGGACAGAAAATGATAATTATCTGCAACAGACGAAAGACGGAGTTGAAGGTTCGAGTGTTTTCAAATTAAATAATTCGGATGATTATATCTTGATGTATGATGTTTATACCAAAGGAAGATATCAGTTTACAAAAAGTAAAGACTTAGAGAATTTTATCGTAATTGATAATGATATTTCAATGGATTTTAATCCGCGTCACGGAACCATTTTGCCTATTACAAGATCTGAGTTGAAAAGACTGACTGCAAAATGGGGAACTCCGGCAAAATTTCCAAAAATAAATAATAATCCGGTTTTAGAAGGATATTACGCTGATCCTGAAATTTTATATTCAAACAAAACAAAAAAATACTACATCTATCCAACAAGCGATGGTTTTGATGGCTGGTCAGGAAATTATTTCAAGACTTTCTCTTCAGATAATTTGACGGACTGGAAAGACGAAGGAATTATAGTTGATCTTAGAAAAGATGTAAGCTGGGCGAACAGAAATGCCTGGGCGCCTTGTATTGTAGAGAAAAAAATCAAAAGGAAGTACAAGTATTTTTATTACTTCACGGCTGCTCAAAAAATTGGGGTAGCATCATCAGACAATCCAAACGGACCTTTTACAGACAGTGGAAAAGCGTTGGTAAGCACAAGACCAGCAGAAGTAAAAGGAGGCCAGGAAATTGATCCCGATGTTTTTACAGATCCTAAAACAGGAAAAAGCTATTTGTATTGGGGGAATGGTTATATGGCTGTAGCCGAATTAAATGCCGACATGATTTCGGTAAAAGAGGGAAGCACCAAAATAATTAAGGTTGATAACACTTTTAGAGAAGGGACATATGTTATTCACAGAAAAGGAATCTATTATTTTTTATGGAGTGAAGACGACACCAGAAGTCCAAATTATAAAGTAAGATACGGAACATCAAAATCGCCTTTGGGGCCAATTGAAATTCCTAAAAACAATATTGTAATTCAGGGAATTTCAGATCAGGGAATTTATGCAACGGGACATAATTCGGTTTTACAAATTCCGAATAAAGATGAATGGTATATTACTTACCATCGTTTCTCTTATCCAACCGGAATAAAAATGGGAGACGCTGGCGGTTTTCATCGTGAAGTCTGTATCGATAAATTAGAGTTCAATGCCGATGGAAGCATTAAACAGGTAACTCCAACACATACCGGGATAAATGCAATAAAATAATTTTATAAGAGTTTTAGATAAAAATAAAAAGGCTGTTTCGATTTAAGAAACAGCCTTTTTTATATATGATAAAACAGTTTTTTAAGCCGTTTGATCGTCTGTAGTTGCGTCCGGGGCATTTGTTTTTACTGATTCAACTCCGTTATCTCTGGCAGCTGTACTTTCATACATTTCGCTTGCACCAATAATTTGACCATTACTGGCTTTTAAATTGAAATATGGTTTTCCGTTGCTTGATTCTTTTTTGTCAAATTTGCTGTCGTCTTGCGAATTGGTTTTTACTGATTCGATTCCGTTAAGGCAAGCCGCTTTTGTAGTATAGCCTTCGCTAGTTAAAATTGTTTGTCCATTTCCTGCTTTTAAATTGAATTGGAATTCGCCGTTGGCTCTTTTAGTAATTACAAATTTTCCCATATTATTTATTTTTAAGTTAGGTATTAAATAAACTTTGCTTTAATAAAAATACAAAACTTGATCATATAAATTATTTTTTCAGGAAAATAAAATTGAATATTAGGGTATTGCATATTACAGAAACGTCAGAAAGCACATTTCGAAAAAAAACTTTTTTTGAGTTACTACTTTTAATCATTTAAATCTTCATCAAAAAAATAATTATCTACTTTTGTTAGTAACCGTTATTACTATGAAGGAAATTAATGAAATTCTAAAAGCCTATTCAGAAGCAAAAAAAGCTGGAAAAAAGACTGCTTTGGCCACTGTCGTAAAAGTCGAAGGATCGTCTTACCGTCAGCCTGGCGCTCGCATGTTGGTTACTGAAGATGGAAATCTGACTGGTGCCATAAGCGGTGGCTGTTTAGAAGGCGATGCTTTACGAAAAGCGTTACTGGCGATCCATCAGCAGCAAAATAAATTAATTACTTATAATACCACTAGTGAAAATGATAGCGAGGTTGGGTTACAATTAGGCTGCAACGGAATCGTTCATATTCTTTTTGAATATATTAATGCGGAGATGATTAATAACCCGATACAGCTTTTACAGCAATTAGAAACAGAGCGGAAACCCGCAATAATTGAAACTATTTTTTCTCTTAAACGAAATGCACCACAAACAGGTACCGTTTTATTTTACAGACAGGATTCGGATATTTTGCATAATAATGATATCGCCATAAATAGTATTCCAGATGTAAAAAAGGCACTTGAAACTAAAACGACCCTCATAAAAAAAATGCAGGATGATAATGAAAATGAAGCTCTGATTGAATGTATCGAACCAGTTATTGCGCTTGTAGTTGCCGGTGCAGGAAATGATGTCCAGCCACTGGTAAATATGGCCTCTTTGTTAGGTTGGGAAGTAACTATTGGTGATGGCAGAGCGACGCATGCTACTACAAAACGTTTTCCTGAAGCCAGACAAACAGTTGTTGTAAAGTCAGAAGAATTTCTTGATACTATTGAGATCGATGATCAGACTTATTTTGTTTTAATGACGCATGATTACAAATATGATTTAGCGATCTTAAAATTACTTTTAAAAAGAGATTGTAAATACATTGGAATTCTGGGACCAAAATCAAAGTTAAACCGAATGCTGGATGATTTACACGCTGAAGGAATAAGTTTGACAGAAGAACAATTGGATCGAATTTACGGGCCAATCGGACTTGATATTGGAGCAGAAACTTCAGAAGAAATTGCGCTATCTATCATTTCGGAAATTAAAGCAGTTATGAGCGGAAGAACAGGAACTTCTCTAAAATATAAAACACACAAAATACACGATTCAAAAGTAGTAATCTAAATTAAAAGGTGATGACGGGCATTATAATTTTAGCGGCAGGAAACTCTTCAAGATTAGGACAACCAAAACAATTATTAGGATACAAAGATTCTACTCTTTTAAAAAATACAATTGCAGAAGCTTTTTTAGTACCAGATGTTGTTATCATAGTCGTAACTGGTTCAAATAATCAATTGATAGAAGAAGAACTGGATCCCTCAAGAATAAAAATATGTTTTAATCCGGATTGGGAATCGGGAATGTCATCTTCAATCGTAAACGGTCTCAGTGCATTATTGTGCTTGTATCCGGATTGTGAAAATTGCATTTTTGCCGTATGTGATCAACCTTATGTTTCCAGTTTGGTTTTTGAGAATTTAATTCAGGAACATTCCAAAACAGGCAAAGGAATTACGGCCTCCGCCTATTCCGGAACATTAGGAACGCCAGTGCTTTTTAATAAAAAATACTTTAGTGAATTAGCAGCCTTGCAAGGACAGGAGGGAGCCAAAAAAATCATTAATCGATTTTTAGAGGATACAGCTTCAATTTCATTTGAAAAAGGCAATATTGATATTGATACAGAAGAGGATTATAATAAGCTTATTTCTGAATTGTAGGGTTTTGCCGCGAAGGCACTAAGACACAAAGTTTTTATTTATAGTAATTTGTAGAAAAGCTTTGAGTCTTAAAATCAGTTGATCAGAGTAAAAAAAATCTTCGTGTCTTAGTGCCTTCGTGGCATGGCATAGATTGGCATTATCGAAGTTGAGCGATCAAAGCAGTTACTCTTTCAATTGTTTCCTCAATTTCTTCTTCAGTTGTAAATCTCCCTAAACTAAAACGGATCGAACTCAAAGCATCTTGATCTGATAAACCTAAAGCTTTTAATACATGCGAAGGTTGCGAAGTTACAGACGAACATGATGATCCATTGGAGACTGAAATATTTTGCAAAGCTAAAATAAGCTTCTCGGAATTAACGCCGGGAAAACAAATGTTAGTAGTATTACAAATTCGGTTCTGTTTATTTCCATTTACGAATGATCCTTCAATTTTTAAGAGATCATTTTCTAGCTGATCTCTCAATAGTTTAATTCTATTATTATCGTTATCTATTTCTAAAACAGCTATTTCGGATGCTCTACCTAAGCCAATAATTCCGGGTACATTTAAAGTTCCGCTACGTAATTTTCTTTGTTGGTTTCCTCCGTTGATTAAGGGGGTTAATTTTATTTTGGCTTTAGCCGAAATATATAAAGCGCCAACACCTTTAGGCCCATAAAATTTGTGTGCAGAAAGTGCCAGAAGATCAATTCCAAGTTTTTTTACATCAATAGAAATCTTTCCAATTGCCTGAGTTGCATCACATAAAAATAGCGAATTCTTGGCATGAATAATTTTTGATATTTCGGCAATATCCTGAATGACACCTGTTTCATTATTGGTAATCATTATAATGACAATCAGTGTTTTAGTTGTTATTACCTCATTTAAGAGATTAATATCTAAAATCCCGTCTGAAGCAACGGGTAAGTAGGTAACCTCAAAGCCAATGCTCTCCATATAACGGCAAGTTTCCAGAACAGCTTTGTGTTCTGTTGCAACCGTTACAATATGTTTTTTGTTTTGATTTGCCAATCCTTTAAGGGCTAAATTAATTGATTCTGTTGCTCCGGAAGTAAAGATGATTTCCTCTTCTTTGGCACCAATTAATTGAGCGGTTTGCCAGGCGGCATTTTCGACAGCTTCCTGAATTTCTAATCCGGCTAAATGACTACTGCTTGCATTAGCATAAAAATCTGTAAAATAAGGAAGCATCACATCGAGCACTCTTTCGTCAAGAAGCGTTGTGGCGTTATTATCTAAATATATAATGGGTAATTGAGGCATAATAAATTCTTAGTGATGTAAAAATACAATTTTGTAATTTAAATAATTCTCTTATTTAGTACTTAAATAAATTACAGGTTTGTGTGAATTTTATAAGTATTTATCGCGTAGGATTGTTAAATTTGTTAGGAATAACATTTTTGATTTTTTCTAACTTAAAAATACCAGGTATGGCTGCCAAAAAATCAACCAAAGACAAATTGATAGAAGATGAATCGAATGCATCTCGTCGGGACTTTCTAAAAAAGTCAGGATTGTTTACCGCTCTTGCTTTGGCGCCGCCTTCATTGGTGATGGCCTCTGAAAATAAATGGGATGAAAAAATCGCTGGATACCTTGAAACGGTTCCGCTTTCAATAGAAGTGAACGGAGTAAAACAAAATCTCAATGTAGAACCTCGTACCACTTTACTGGATTTATTGCGTGAGCAATTACACTTAACCGGAACAAAAAAAGGTTGTGACCACGGACAATGTGGTGCGTGTACCGTACATGTCAATGGTACAAGAATTTTATCTTGCCTGACACTAGCATCCATGCAGCAAAATGCACAGGTAACGACCATCGAAGGACTTTCAAAAGGAAAAAAACTACACCCAATGCAGGAAGCCTTTATCAAAAATGATGGTTTTCAATGTGGCTATTGTACTCCCGGACAAATCATGTCAGGAATTGCCTGCATCAAAGAAGGTCATGCAAACAGCAGAGAAGAAATTAGAGAATATATGAGCGGTAATATTTGTCGTTGTGGTGCGTATCACAATATTGTCGATGCCATTACCGAAGTTAAGGAAGGAGGGATGTCATCATGAAGAACTTCCAAATCATAAGAGCATTATCATCAAAGTCGGCTGTAATAAGTATTGCTAAAGAAAAAGAAGCCATGTTTATTGCCGGAGGTACCAACCTTGTCGATTTAATGAAAAAGAACGTTGTCGCTCCTGACAAATTGGTAGACATTACCGCATTAGATTTAAAAAAGATTGAATTCCTTACCGGAAAAACATCTATTGGTGCCTTGGCTAAGAACAGTCAGGTTGCCGAAGATAAAGCAATAATAGAAAAACATCCTTTGTTAGCAATGGCTTTAACGGCCGGAGCCTCTCAGCAAATTAGACATATGGCCACGGTTGGCGGAAATATGCTGCAGCGTACGCGTTGTTCCTATTTTTATAATACCGATATGCCTTGCAATAAACGTGTTCCAAAAAGTGGTTGTGGAGCTATTGGCGGTTCAAACAGAATGCATGCTATTTTTGGCGCATCAGATAGCTGTATTGCCGTTCATCCAAGTGATATGTGTGTGGCACTGGCTGCACTTGATGCAACAGTTCAGGTTGAAGGACCAAAAGGGAAGAGAGAAATTAAATTTACTGATTTTCATCGCCTTCCCGGAAATACTCCGGAAAAAGACAATACACTTCAAAATAAAGAATTGATAACTTCAGTTGAAATTCCGAATAACAACTTCACTAAAAATGTACATTATTTAAAGGTTCGTGACCGAAGCAGTTATGCATTCGCATTGGTTTCTGTTGCGGCGGCCTTAGATATTCAAAACAATACAATCAATGATGTGAGACTTGCTATGGGTGGTGTGGCACATAAACCATGGCGCCTTACTGAAGTTGAGGAATTTCTAAAAGGAAAAACAGTTTCAGAAACCATTTTCAGACAAGCGGCCGATTTGGCAATGAAAGGAGCAAGAGGTTACGGAGATAACGATTTTAAATTAACTCTAGGACCGAACGCCATTGTAGAAGCATTAACGATAGCATCATCTAAATAATTTGAATTATGAGCAAGACAAGTAATATAAATAGAGTAGATGGATTTGCTAAAGTAACAGGTTCTGCTACTTATTCAGCCGAATATAAAACGGATGGTGTTGTGTATGCCTGCTTGGTAGGAAGTACGATTGCAAAAGGAAGAATTAAAAGCATAGATACTAAAAAAGCCGAATGGGCACCAGGAGTTTTGGTGGTTATTTCGCATTTAAATGTGGATAAACCTTCTGGATATGCAAAAGCAAAAGATCCTCACAATTTTGGACAACCGCTTCAGGTTTTTAAAGACGATACGGTTCTGTATTACGATCAGCCCATTGCGATGGTAATTGCAGATACTTTTGAACGTATGCAATATGCTGCAAGTTTAATTAAAGCGGAATATATCAAAGAAGAGCATATCACGGATCTTCAGAAAGCAAAGGATAAAGAGAAAAAAGTAGAGACCGATAAAGGTGATGATTATCACCGCGGTGTTCAGGATAATTATAAAAATGCCGCTGTTGTTTTAGAAGAAGAATATACAATTCCGACTGAAGTTCATAATCCGATGGAATTGGCGAATATTATTGCCAAATGGGATGGAAACAAACCAACGGTTTATACGAAAAGTCAGGGAGTTGAAGGAACTAGAAGAAGCATTGGTGGCGTATTTGGAATTCCGCCAGAAGATGTTTCGGTAAATTCAGAATATCTTGGAGGTGCTTTCGGAATGGGATTGCATACCTGGCCTTACGAAATTGCAGCGCTTATCGGATCAAAGAAATTAAATCGTCCGGTTAAATTAGTGCTTCACAGAGAGCAAATGTTTACCAATGTTGGTTTTAGACCTTATACCATTCAAAAAATGGGTTTAGGTGCTACGAAAGATGGTAAATTGACTGGCTTAACTCATGAAGCCGTAGCCATGACGTCGAGTTATGAAGATTTCATGGAAGGAACGGTAAACATGTCGCGATTTATTTACAATTGCGATAATGTTTCAACGCGATATCGAATTGTAAAATTAGATACGTGTACGCCAATCTGGATGCGTGGTCCAGGAGAAGCGACTGGTTCTTTTGCCTTAGAAAGCGCGATGGACGAATTGGCCCATAAATTAGATATGGATCCAATTGAGTTCCGAAAACTAAATTATGCCGAAAAAGATTTAGAACAAAATAAACCGTGGAGCAGTAAATATTTATTAGAATGTTACGAAGGCGGAATGGAACGTATTGGCTGGAAAAACCGTAAAAATAAACCAGGTTCCGTAAAAGAAGGCGAGTGGCTAGTGGGTTACGGAATGGGAACCGGAACATTCGGCTGTTACAGAAGTCCAACTTCTGTAAAAGCAAAATTCTTAGCCGATGGAAATTTAGTTTTGCAGTGCAGTGTAAACGATATGGGACCGGGAACCGCAACGATGATGACGGCAATTGGAGCTGAAATCACCGGTTTGCCAAGTGAAAATGTAGTAATCGAAATGGGAAAAAGCGGACTTCCGAAAGGACCAACACAGGGAGGATCTGCTACAACATCATCTGTAGGATCTGCCGTTCATGATGCCTGTAATTTATTAGTGAGTAAAATTTTAGGTTTGGCTGTTGAAACTTCAACCTTTAAAGGAATGGCGATTACCGATTTGGCTTTCGCCAATGGGGTAGTAACATCTAAAAAAGACAATTTAAAATCAGTTTCTTTAGCCTCGTTATTATCAGCCAATAAACTGGAAAATTTTGAAGTGGAAAACGTATCTAAAGCTACTGAAGAAGCAAAAAAATATTCTATTTATTCGTTTTCAGTTCATTTTGTAAAGGTTTTGGTGAATCCGAATTTAGGAAAAATAAGATTAGCGCATGTGGTTTCGTGTGCTGATATCGGAACCGTAATCAACCAGAAAACTTCTGCGGGACAAATGTACGGAGGAGCGGTTGGCGGAATCGGAATGGGATTGATGGAAGCATTGGAAATCGATCATCGTTTTGGCCGTCCGATTAATAATAATTTTGCCGATTATCATGTTCCGGTAAATGCAGATATTGAAAAACAGGAAGTATTTTTCGTCAATAAAAAAGATCCAATCAGTAATCCGATGGGAACAAAAGGTCTTGGAGAAACAGCTTTAGTTGGAATGGCGCCTGCAATTGCAAATGCTGTTTTTAATGCGACAGGAAAACGTGTGCGAGATTTACCGATTACTCTGGATAAAATTTTGGAACCTAGAGTTGCAAATGCTTAATGAATTTAGATACTATCAAAACAAAAAAGAGACACAATTTGCGTCTCTTTTTTTTGTGTAATTATTTGAAACATAGCCCGTGGTTTCAACCACGGGGACATGGTGTGTGACGATTTAGATTGCGTCCCAATGGTTGAAAACATTGGCTATGTTGATGGAGCATTATATTTAATATAAAAAAGAGACATCGTAAAATGTCTCTTTTTTTGAATCTTAGGTTTAGTCCCAGCGGGACGTAATATTTATAGCTATTTCTGAATCTTATAGTAAAACCCCATCGGGGTGAAATTTTTTTAAGTATAAAATGAAACTACTATGTCGCTCCACTAGAGCTTTAATTTAATATCTAATAATTACTATAGACATACCGCTCCCCCAGAGCTTTATAGACGAACTTATTTAATCGTAATCGGCAATTCAACTGTTGTTTTATCCCAGCCAATAACCAAATTAGTTACAGCTCCCTGAGTTGTAAAAGCAATTGATAAAGCCTCAATAGTAGTTGAAACTGGTTTTACAGGAACTGACACCCTAACTAGATCTTTGCTTTCATCATAGGCATAACCACCCCACAAATCAAGTTCTTTATTGATGATGATGGTCCATTTGTCTTTTTCAGGAATGGCAAATAAACTGTAAGTTCCTGCAGGAACTGCCACACCATTAATAGTTGCAGGTTTGTAGAATTTGATTTCTGTATTTTCATTGGCACCAACTCTCCAAACTTCACCGTATTTAATTAAATCTCCAAAGATGACACGACCTTTAACAGAAGGTCTTGCATAAGTAACTTTAATGGAAGGCGAAGGATTATCTGTTTTTTTGAATTTAACAGCTTTGTTTGGGAAATAAGAAATATCAACAGGACTTGCATCTAACGGAGCAAATTTTACTACGTCTTGAGCCTGAACTGTAACGGCAGTAAATAGAATAACTGCTAGTAAACATAATTTTTTCATAGGATTACAATTTTTAGAATTAGTACAAAGTAAGTTAATAATGCAGAAAAATCATATAATTACTGTTTGTTTTTTGTTAATGAATTGGTAATGCTTCTTAATTCTGGTTTTGCTCTTTTTCCTTTTTTGAATACCAGTTTTGCATGATATAAAAAGCCTTCTTTTTATTTCCGTCATTTGAAATCAATCCCTTTCTGTTGTATTCGTCCTGAATGCCCGGAAGCAGTCTTCTTGGCGATCTGAAATCAACCAAAATCCATGGACTCAAACCGCTTAGATGAGGTATTTTTTCAATCATTTTCAGGTTCTGAATGTATAAGTATTCCTGATATTCTTCTGTCCAGCGCTCATTTTTTTCACCATGTAAACCTTGTTTGGCGTCTCCTCCAAATTCAGAAACTATAACGGGTTTATTGTATTTGGTTTTCCAGAATATTTTTTCTGCATCTTCCAGTTTTCCGCCATACCAGCCTAAATATTGATTGAATGAGATAATATCCAAATAATCGCCGATAGCGTCATTAATAGTTCCAAATCCTGCGCTATCACTTTGTGTCAATAAAGCCGCACTGATTAACCTTGTGTTGTCTAATGATTTGGTATGGTCAACTAATTTTTTGATGAAAGCATATCGGGGATCAGATATTGGTGTTTCATTTGCCATTGACCAGATGATAATACAAGCTCTGTTTTTATCTCTGGTAACTGCAGCTGTCAGCTGATCTTCTGCATTTTGATAAGTCGCTTGTCTCGTAAATTCAACAGTCCAGTAAACCGGAATTTCTTCCCAAACCATTAAGCCCATTTTGTCAGCCGTTCTGATAATGTTTTCGTTGTGTGGATAATGTGCCAGACGAACATAATTACAACCCAGTTCTTTTGCCCAGTTTAACAAGCGTAAAGCATCTTCTTCAGAATTCGCGCGTCCGCCTTTTGCATTTTCTTCATGGATCGAAATACCACGTAAAAAGATTGGTTTTCCGTTTAAAAGAATTTGATCTTCTTTTGTTTCAATGGTTCTGAAACCAATATTATCTTTTAATTTTTGACCGTTATACTCAAGGGTTACATCATACAATTTTGGATTTTCAGGCGACCAATACGAGATTTTTTTAGCCGGAATTTCGAAATTTAAAATTCCATCGGCACCTACTTTTCCTTTGTAATTAATTTTCAATTCCGGAATTGTGATGGTTACAGCATTTTGTGAAACATTTGGATTATTGATTTTCACAAAACCTGAAATCAAAGTGGCATTATTCTTTTTAAGCTGAATGTTATAATCTTCTACAAAAGAAGCTTCTTCTTCAATTAAAGTTACATCGCGCGTGATTCCTCCATAATTCCACCAATCTGTATTGATTGTCGGAACATCTTCTTTATGGCGTGTATTATCAACTTTAATAACCAAATAATTATCTTTTGCTTTAGCAATCGACGTTACTTCGTAATTGAATGGCGTAAATCCACCAATGTGAGTGCCCAGTTTTTTTCCATTCAAATAAACATCAGCTTTATAATTGATCGCTCCCAAATAAACAAAAAGACGTTTTCCAGCTTTCAAATTATAATCAAAAGACTTTTTGAACCAAACGTTTCCTTCATAATATTTGAGCTCCGGAACCTGCGAAGTCCAATCTCCCGGAATATTGATTTTAGGAGATTTATCAAAATCATATTCTACCAATTCCTGTTTGTTCACGGCATGATAGTTATTGAAATAAGCAGCGTTTGAAGGTTTTGCCTGTTTGTCGTATTCATCGTGATGGAAACTATAATAACCCGTTTCATAAGGGTCAACAATGTAATTCCATACACCGTTTAAAGAAGTTGTATTTCGGTTTGGGACGTTGGAGATTAGGCTTTGATTTTGTGCAAACCCGAAAATAGATGTGGTTAAGAGGATTGCGGTTAATAGTTTTTTCATTGGTATATGTATTTGTTTTTATGTTGTTATGCCATAAAGGCGCTAAAGCAAAAAGTTTTTTCTTTTTTTGTCATTGATATCCATTATCATAATAAAATCTGATTAAATCTTTTTAAATCTGCGTGAAACAAGAAAACCTCGTGTCTTAGTGTCTTCGTGGCAGACCGTTATATAGTTCTTTTAATCCCCATTTCAAGCCCTCTTAATTCGGCTAAACCTCTCAAACGTCCAATGGCAGAATAGCCCGGATTGGTCTTTTTCTTCAAATCATCCAGCATCTGGTGCCCGTGATCCGGACGCATTGGCAATTGGCTGTTATTTCTTTTTTCGACTTCGATAATTGCTTTTACAACTTCGTACATATCAACATCGCCTTCCAAATGGTTGGCTTCATAAAAACTGCCTTCTGCATCTCGTTGTGTACTTCTTAAATGAATAAAATTCATTTTATCGCCGTGACGTCTTACAATTCCAGGTAAATCGTTATCAGCTCTTACGCCGTATGAACCTGTACACATAGTAAATCCGTTTGAATGAGACGGAGCAGCATTCATTAATTCGATCAAATCTTCTTCCGTACTAACAACTCTCGGCAAACCTAAAATCGGGTAGGGTGGATCGTCCGGGTGAATTGCCATTAAAACGCCTTTACTCTCGGCAACCGGAATAATTTCCTTTAAAAAGAAGAAAAGATTTTCCTTTAAAGCCTGTCTGTCAATATAATTGTAGGCGCTCAAAGTCACCAGAAAATCCTCTACAGAATACGCTTCCTCAGCACCAGGAAGTCCCGCCAGAATGTTTTGTTGTAATTTGATTTTGTCAGCCTCTGTCATCGCCTCAAAATACTTTGTTGCTTTTTCAATTTGTTTCGATGAATATTCTTTTTCTGCCCCCGGTCTTTTCAAAATAAACAATTCAAAAGCAGCAAAAGCATTAATATCAAAACGCAATGCTTTTGAACCGTCTTCCACTTCATAAGATAAATCCGTTCTTGACCAATCCAAAACAGGCATGAAATTGTAGCAAATACATTTTATTCCGCATAAAGCCAGATTACGAATGCTTTCTTTATAATTTTCAATGTATTGAAGATAATTTCCGGTTTGTTTTTTGATGTCCTCGTGAACCGGAATACTTTCAACAACAGACCATGTCAAGCCAGATGCACCCTTTTTAGGATGGCCGTCTTCATGCTCAATTTCAACTTTTCTTTTAATGATTTCTTCAATTTCCCATACTTGCCCATTCGGAATATGATGCAATGCCGTAACAATTCCCGTCGCACCGGTTTGTTTAATATCTTGTAAAGAAACCGGATCATTTGGTCCGAACCATCTTAATGTTTGTTCCATTTTATTCGTTTTTTATCATTCCTGCAAGGTTTTCGAAACGTTGTAGGTATTTATTATTTTTTTAAGGAGCTAGTTCCCGCTATCCGTTCCAATCTTTTGTGCCGAACCCCGGCACAAAAGGATTTCCACTACTATCGGGGCTAGGGCACTCATTTTCATAAGAACATTTCTAGCTAATTCAATTTTAAATACTGGTAGCAGCAAATCCACCGTCTACTACTATAATGGTTCCCGTCACAAATTTGGACATGTCGCTACATAAAAATAAAAGTGCACCGTCAATATCTTCCGGCTTTCCAAATCGTCCCATCGGCGTATGGTCGATGATTTTTTCACCTCTTGGTGTTAAGTTACCATCCGGAGTTAACAATAAAGCTCTGTTTTGTTCTCCAATAAAAAAACCTGGTGAAATAGCGTTTACACGAATTCCTTCTCCATATTTAGATGCCAGTTCAACCGACATCCATTTGGTAAAATTGTCAATCGCTGCTTTTGCTGCCGAATAACCAACTACACGTGTTAAAGGTCTTTGTGCCGATGTTGATGAAATATTGATGACATTCCCTTCTTTTTGTTTTGCAAAAAGTTCAGAGAAAACCTGTGTTGGAAGCATCGTTCCGATGATATTCAAATCGACTACTTGTTGTAAATCATTTGGTTTCATATCATAAATAGCCTGATCAGGTTGTATAGTTGCTCCCGGCATATTTCCTCCTGCAGCATTAATTAAAATATCAAGACGACCGTATTTTTCTACAATAAAATCTTTGGCTTTTTCCAGTTCTTCTTTGCTTAAAACATTGGCTTGTATAGCAAAAGCTTTTCCGCCATTTCTTTCTATAGCAGCCACCGTTTTATTAGCTTTTTCAATAGATTGCGATACAATTCCGACGATTACGCCTTGTTTGGCTAATACTTTTGCAAAATTGCTTCCCAATACACCCGCACCGCCAGTAATAAGAGCAATTTTTCCTTCAAGATTAAATATTGAATTCATGTTTGATTTTTATGATTATATTTTTTTAAGCACCTATAGGTTTAAATTCAAGTTTAGTTTTTATAATAAATTCCAATCCGCTTCGCGGGAAAATTCCAAATTCCATTTCTTTCAAAACGTAAAACAATACACTCAGCATTTTTTAGGTTGGAATTTGGAATTTTATCTTTTTAAATTGGAATTTGAAGTTAAAATATTGGAATTTTTAGGGTTTGGAATTTGAATTTTAAAAGATTGGAATTTTTTTAAATCTTTACCTTAATTACAATTTTTTTCAATGGTCCCGCGCCAATCATGGCAGCATGAACATCGGTAGGATATAAAATGCAAAATTGTCCTTCCTGCAATTCAAAATACATATCCGGCTTGTCGTGGAAAAAGCGAACATCCCTTTCGTCGCTATATTCACCATTTGGGTTCACACATTTTTCTCTCGGTTTCCATGCAAAAGTTTCAGGACCTTTTAATGAAATCTGAATATCAATATTCTGATCATGACATTCAAAACCTTTTATGCTTTCTTCTCTGGTTGTTCCTTCTCCGGAAATCACGATTACTTTTAATCCTTCTGCAATTTCAAAAGCACCATCTTCAAGATTTAGCAAATCATTTTGACTTAAATAATCAAATGCTTTTTCGAAATTTGGATGTAAGCCACAATATTTCGCGGCATTACTTAAAACATCTATAATCATATTTTAAATTTTTCTATTTGTTTTTTGTGTGACTACTTGTTTTAAAATACAAACAAATTATTGTTTGATCTACAATTTATGTAATTTTGCGTGTACGCACACGGGCTTTTACAAATGTATAGAAAAAGTTAAGTAAAATAACTTATCTTTACCTAAAAAAAATAATTTTACGAGGTTTCAAAATAGTTTTAACTTAAAAAGTAAGAATATCATAACGATTAAAAAAATAGCGGAATTAGCCAATGTTTCACCCGGAACTGTTGACAGGATCATCCATAAACGTGGTCAGGTTGCACAGGAAAATGTAGATAAGGTGAACGCTATTATCGAAAAATACGGTTATAAGCGAAATATTCTGGCAAGCAATCTGGCCCTAAATAAGAAATTCCGTTTTGCGGTTTTTTTACCTAAATACGAAAGTATCGAATATTGGAAGAGTCAAATTACAGGAATAGAAAAAGCGGCAGTCGAGTTCGGGAAATTTGGTGTTGCGCTGGATTATTTTTTCTACGATTTTAATACTGCTTCTTTTAAGGAAGCTGTGGACAAAGTCCTGAATTTTGAATGTGACGGCTTGTTATTTGCTCCTATTTTTTACGAAGAATCGGTTCGTTTTTTAAATGAATACGAAAAGAAGAATATTCCGGTTGTCATGATCGATTCGAATATTTCAAGTGATTCAGCACATGCCTATGTGGGACAAGATGCTTTTCAGAGTGGTTATCTGGCCGGAAGACTAATTAGTTTTGCGGTAAATAATGAGAGACAGGTTTTGATTTTTAAGATCACCCGCGAAATAGAAAGCACTTCAGTTTACTTGCAACGCATTGACGGTTTTTATTCTTTTTTTAAAGACCATAACGAACTCACTAATTTTAAATTTTCAGAAGTGACCATCAAAGATTCCGGAATTGATCAGTTATCCCTGGAAATGTTCGCAGGAATAAACAGCGTTTTTGTTCCCAATTCCAGAGCTTATATTGTAGCGCGATTTTTAGAGCAAAACAATATTAAAGGTGTCCGTATTATTGGTTACGATTTATTAAAAGATAATATAGAATATCTAAATAAGGGAATAATTGATTTTTTGATTAACCAAAGACCAGAAGAACAAGGTTATATGGCAGTTAATCATTTGTATAAAAAATTGGTTTTACAGGAAAAAACAGAGAGCACTCATTATATTCCGTTGGAGATTATTTTGAAGGAGAATTACTTTCCGGCTAGAAAATAGTAAAAAAGGGTTTCACGCAGATTTTACTTCTCAATCTTGTCATTTCGACGAAGGAGAAATCACACTAGAAACTCACGCACAGTACGTCGCTCTCTGGATGTGATTTCTCCTTCGTCGAAATGACAAAAATCTGCCAAAATCTGCGTGAAACTAACAACTACTTCACCTTAACTTCAAGCGGATTATCAATCTTTTTAGCAAAAGAACTTAAATACTTTTCCCATTCGGCTTTAGTCTGAAACGGACTTCCTTTTTTCCATCCAAAACCAGCATAATAAACTACTTTGTTATCGTCTACTTTTAAGTTGGCGTACAAATTACTTAAGTCTTTATCATTGGTTACGTAGTTAGTAAAACCGATTACAGTATCGTCCGGAGCTACTAATCCCATCCCAATTTCTGAATCATCAATTGGTTCCCAATGACTCATCCAGTGTTGCTTAAAGTTTGTGGTTATGGTTCCTTTTTTATCATGAAGTGTTAATCCGGCAGCAATTGTTTTGGCGCCTTTAATCGAAATTTCAAAACGGGATAAATAATTTCCATAATCCAGACTAATCAATTTAGATTCAGTTATTTTATTTCCCTTTGCATCCCAATCGGCGTAGGTCAAAATAAAACTGGTTCTGATTGGCCCGGTTGTAATGGTTTTCCAGCTGATAAAGTTCTTTGAAAAATAATATTTCCCATCAACATTTACAGCAATTCCGCCAATTCCACGGCTATCACCAACCGCAAAATTATCTAAACCTTCGCCAGTATCTTTATGATAAGATCCGGCTCCTGAAACGGTTTTTTCGTACCATTTATCAATAATAGGATATTCCACTCTTTTTAGCCAGGCATCGATTCCGCTGGTCAAAGTTCCGCCCGGAATTTTATCTTCCACCATTTTTTGCGCTACAGGACCATAAGTTCTAAAAGCCACTTTGTTATTTTCCCACGCATAATCGTCTGTTCTTTCAGGAACAAATCTCGAATAACAACTTACTGTTTTTGATGCCGATGGATTTGAACCTACAAAAACTTCATATTCCTGACGGGAAGAAGCCTGAATTTTGGGTTGAAATAAAAGTAAATCAGCGTTTCCGTCACCATCACTGTCAACTGTTTGCGTTTCTAAAAATGCTGGCGAAGTAACTTCTTTTACAACATAGTTTTCCAGTTTATCTGATGGAGATAAGCCAAGCGCTTTTTTTGTGATTTCGACTGTTTCAAATTCTCTGTCAATATCTAGTGGATTAGTTACTCTTATGATTTTGTTCTGAGAATGAACGGCAAAACTACTTGCCAGAATTGTGGCTAATAAAAGATGTTTTTTCAAAATTTTGATGTTTTTTCCTGATTATATGTCAGGTTTAATGAAAGACTAAAGTACAAATCAAATCTTAAACAGAAATACATAAAGGGTATAAAAATGTACCGAACTGGAAATGAGAATATAGTTCTGAAAAGATGGCCTATTGTCATAATTACAATATTTAACTTGCATCTGTTGGGTTTCCTGATATTCTTGAGTTATTTTTGCCGCTTTTAATTTTAAGCCATTCCCCAAAAAAACATGAGACTATTATTTGTAATTGGAATTTTTATAATGTCATTTTCTGTAAAATCACAATCTGTTAATGGAGTAGTAACAGATGCAAACGGAAAACCGCTAAACGACGTCATGATTTATAATTTCATTTCAAAAGTACATGGTCATAGTGATATAAGTGGAAAATTTGTTCTGGAAAACACAAAGCCAGAAGATAGTTTGCGCGTAACGAAGCAAGGGTATGTTACTAAAAATACTACTATTTCAAATGCTGAAATGCTTTCTATTATTTTAGATGAAAAGCTATTTTTACTGGAAGAAGTTACCATTACAAATAGTCTGAAGTATTTAAATACCATTTCTAAAATAGATTTTGAAATTCAGCCTATTTCAAATTCGCAGGATCTAATGCGTAAAGTTCCGGGTTTATTTATTGGTCAGCACGCTGGTGGAGGAAAAGCAGAGCAGATTTTTCTTCGTGGATTTGATTGCGATCACGGAACAGATATTAATGTTACCGTTGACGGAATGCCAGTTAATATGGTATCGCATGCACACGGTCAGGGTTATGCCGATCTTCATTTTGTGATTCCGGAAACAGTTGATAAAATTGATTTTGACAAAGGCTCTTATTTTGCAGATAAAGGTGATTTTACAACGGCAGGTTATGTTGGTTTTAATACGAAAGAGGTTTTAACTAACAATGCTGTTTCATTTGAAGCCGGTCAGTTTGATACTTTTAGAACCGTTGCTTTATTTAACTTATTACATACCGAAAACCAGTCTGCTTATTTTGCGGGAGAATACATGATGACAGATGGTTATTTTGATGCGCCGCAAAATTTTAACCGAATCAATTTATTTGCAAAGTATACTGCTAAAGTAAATAACGGAGATAAATTGGCGGTTTCCTTATCTCATTTTACAAGCCAATGGGATGCCAGCGGGCAGATTCCGGATCGAGCTGTAAATGATGGAACGATTTCGCATTTTGGTGCAATTGATCCTAATGAAGGCGGAAATACAGGAAGAACAAATTTCAATCTTCAATATGATTCTAAAATTGATGACCATTCACACATTAAAAACAATGCTTTTTTAAGTAAATATGATTTTGAATTATATTCAAATTTTACTTTTTTCCTAAATGATCCAGTGAATGGTGATCAAATTAAACAAAAAGAAAACAGAACAATTGTTGGTTTTCAATCGGAGTATAATAACAAATTAAGTGATAAATGGCTTTTTAAATTAGGGGCAGGACTCAGAAATGACAATAATAAGGATGTTGAGTTATCGCATACTGTAAACAGAAAAACGGTGCTGGATTATTTGAGTTTAGGGAATGTAAATCAGACTAATCTTTTTACTTATATAAGTTTTGATTTTACCTCAGGAAAATGGCTTATTAATTCCGGTCTACGCTTAGATTATTTCAAGTTTGGTTATGAAGATCAATTGGCGCCAACTTATACAAACCAAACACAAACTAAGGCTATTGTTAGTCCGAAATTAAATTTTTTATATACGGAGAATAATACTTTACAGTACTTCTTAAAATTAGGAAAAGGATTCCACAGTAACGATACCCGCGTTGTGGTGGCTCAAAAAGGGCAGGAAATTCTTCCGGAAACGTATGGAGGAGATCTTGGAATTAATTGGAAACCTTTTCCAAGAATGATTGTTAATTCGGCTATTTGGTATTTATATTTGGCACAAGAATTTGTATACGTTGGAGATGAAGCTGTTGTTGAGCCAAGTGGGCAAACAGAGCGAAAAGGATTTGATTTTGGATTTAGATACCAGCTTACCAATTGGTTATTTTGGAATACTGATTATACCTATACGCATGCACGCTCCATGGATGAACCTAAAGGAAATGACTATTTGCCATTGGCACCGGTTCATACTTTAATGAATGGAATTTCCGTTAAAGATTTATATGGTTTTTCAGGAAGCTTAAGAACAAGATTTTTAGGCGATCGACCAGCAAATGAGGATAATTCTGTAGTTGCAAAAGGATATTGTATCACTGATTTTTCGGTAAATTATCAAATTAAAAAGATTTCTATCGGACTGAATATTGACAACATTTTCGATACAAAATGGAAAGAAACACAGTTTTTGACAGAAACCAGACTGGCAAACGAAACAGAGCCGGTAGAGGAAATACATTTTACGGCAGGAACTCCATTTAACGCCCGATTAATTTTGAAATATAGTTGGTAATAATATCTTATCTTTAGGTGTAATATTTTAAAGATATGAAACAAAGCGCCGGCATATTACTTTACAAATTTATCGATTGCACTGTTTATTTTTTATTGGTGCATCCCGGTGGACCATTTTGGAAAAATAAAGATCTGGAAAGCTGGTCTATTCCTAAAGGTGAATTTATAGACGATGAAGATCCGCTCGAAGCTGCAAAACGTGAGTTTCACGAAGAAACAGGTTTTGTAGTAGATGGTGATTTCATAGCACTTGAATCGGTAAAACTAAAATCAGGAAAAACAGTTTTGGCTTGGGCTGTAGAATTTGATATTGATGCTACTTTGATAAAAAGTAATGAATTCGAAATCGAATGGCCGCCAAAATCCGGAAGCATAAAAAGTTTTCCTGAAATTGATAAAGCCGAATGGTTTCAAACGGCAGAAGCGATTAAAAAAATAAATCCTGCCCAAGCCGACTTTATAATTCAAATCGTTTCAAAAATTTCATCTTCACTTTAATTCCCAATCACTTTATAAAAAATATTTTTGTAATTTACATTTCCTTCAATAGGATAATTTATAATGTAATAATAAAATATGGAAGTTAAATGTATAATCTTTGATTGTGATGGCGTTCTGGTAGATACAGAAAAAATAGGGAATGAAATCTTGCTATCAATGGCGGCCGAACATGGCTTTGAAATGAAAATTGAAGATGCTTATAGCAATTTTAACGGTCGAAATTTAAAAGAATGTTTCCTTCATGTCGAGGATTCCATTGGAAAAAAGCTTCCGGATACCTTTGAATCTGAATATAGAGAAAGAAGTTTTGAAGCTTTTAAAACACAAGTAAAACCAATGGACGGAGTTGTTGCATTTATCGATAAATTAAAAATTCCGTATTGTGTAGCTTCCAGCGGTCCGGTTGATAAAATTAGACTAAATCTTGAAGTAGCGGGTTTACTGGAAAAATTTGAAGGCAAAATATTCAGTTCCTATCAAATTAAAAGCTGGAAACCAGAACCTGGAATTTTTCTGCATGCTGCAAAAGAAATGGGGTTTGATATAAAAGATTGCATCGTAGTGGAAGATAGTAAGGCCGGTGTAATGGCTGGAATAAGCGGTGGTTTTAAAGTATACGGTTTTGCAAATGGTCATAACAACGAAGAATTAGAAAAAGGAGGAGCGATTCTTTTTAAGAGCTATGAAGAATTAAGTATACTTCTTCAATTAGAATAAATTAAACATTTAAAGTATATCCCATTTGCCATTTTCTTTGGCAAGATCCAACATAAGTTGGCCATACTACGTCATTAAACTTTGTTCAAGTCCCAGAGGGACAACATGTTTATAGAAAATATAGAAATGTATGTTATAAAACCCCAGCGGGGTGATATTTTAAATTTATAGAAAACTTAGCATATCGCTCCGCTGGAGCTTTATTAGCAACGTTAAATATTTGGCTATAAATATTGCGCTCCTCTGGAACTTACCAGAATTTAATAAGCATTTATTTGTTGAAACTCTTCCTTAAAAATTATCATTCGGTAACAATAGCTTAAACGTTTTTGAGATTTTTAGCCATAAAATTGCACGTTCTTTTTATGATGGCGCCCATTTCATAAATCCTTTAAAATTTTAACCTAATGAATTTAAAAAATACAGCTTATAAAAACTATTTTATATGGCTACTTTATATTTTGCTGAATACTACGATTTCAGCACAAAATCTTAAGAATCTCAATGGCACTCAAATCGCTTTTTTATCTGATGTACATTTGCAGGATTTATTCGGAACCTTTTCAGACAACGATTATAAAGGTATTCTGAATCCAAAAACCGGACAATACACTTTGCTTCGAACGATGGCTTCGCAATTGCATTCGACCCGAATTTTTAATGAAAATTATTTTGCTTTCATCGCTGCTTTGGAGGATATCGCAAAACGAAAAATAAAATACGTCGCACTTCCTGGTGATTATACAGATGATGGTCAGCCAATTCACGTTCGCGGTTTAGAAAAAATCTTAGAACAATACAGCAAAAAATACAACATCGAATTTTTTATCACAACAGGAAATCACGATCCGGTTGGACCTTTTGCACAAGATTCTGGGAAGGAAGATTTTTTAGGGAAAGACGGAAAAAGCCAGCCCATTTATAGCAAAGACGGCCTTTATAAGCCTAATTTAAGTACCGAACAGCCTGTAATTGTAACAGCCGATATTGCCAAAATGGGTTATTTAGGAATCACAGACGGATTAAAAGATTTTGGTTTTTATCCGAATAAAAAATACAAATTTTGGGCAACTCCGTTTTCAACTTACAATAGCCAGAATTATAGTTTTGAAAAAGCTTCTCAAGCTGCTTTATTGTCAAACCGGGTTTATAATGTGGCACCAGGTTATGAAGTTCCGGATGTAAGTTATGTTGTAGAGCCAATCGACGGACTTTGGTTGATGGCGATTGACGGAAATGTTTATATTCCGAAGAAAAATGATGGTGATCCAAAAGATTCAAAAAGTTATTCAGAGGCAAGTACAGGTTATAATAATGTACTTTCAAATAAAAAGCATCTTATAAAATGGGTTCAGGATATTTCGGCGGAAGCCAAAAAACAAGGAAAAACCTTAATCGCTTTCAGTCATTTTCCGATGATTGATTTTAATGATGACGCTTCTGCGGAAATAAAAGAACTGCTTGGGCCAAACAAATGGCAATTAAACAGAGTTCCGGTAGAAGAAGTTGCGCAGACTTTTGCAGATGCCGGATTGAAAATTCATTTTGGCGGACACATGCACATTAATGATACAGGAGTTCGCACGACGGAAAAAGGGAATACTTTGGTGAATATTCAAACACCTTCATTAGCCGCTTATATTCCGGCTTACAAATTATTGACAATTAAAAAAGATAATCTAGTTGATATTCAAACCATCACCATTGATGACGTTCCGAGATACAATGAACTTTTTGATTTATACAAAATGGAATATCAGTTTTTAGAAAATCAAAAAGCAAAAGACATTTGGAATATTAATATCCTGAAAACCAAAAACTACCACGATTTTACCGATTTCCATTTGAAAGAATTGGTTCGCTTGCGTTTTTTATCAGATGATTGGCCTTCTAATTTTAAAGATTTTTTTCTGAAACTTTCTGCTCCCGATTTATTGGTTTTGGCAAGCGTTCAATCCAATAGTGATTTTGATGAAGTTTTAAAAAATAAGGAAAGATTCCAAAAAGAATGGGAGGAAGCAACAGTAAAATCGGCTCAATATTTAAAAGAAAATAAACTCAAAAAAGAAGATTTTAACTGGACAGGTTACGATTTACTTGTTGATTTTTATCGTTTCAGAAGTGCCGATGAATTGGCTTTAGTAGATGTTGGAACAGAAAGAGTAAAACAATATAAAATCTTGTCTCAGTTGTTTTTTGAAAATCATGCAGCAGATACTTCAAAAGAAAAACCCTTGCAAAACCAAATGCGATTGTTTTTAATCATCTTCAATAAATTCATGCATGAGGTTCCTGCAGATCATTTTAGTGTTGATTTGAAAACGGGAGACATTAAGCGTAAATAGTTTTTTTTGTTTCAAGTTTCAGGTTTCAAGTTGTTGGAGCGTATTTAACCGCAAAGGGCGCAAGGATTTACGCAATCCCGATAGCTATCGGGAGCAAAGCTATTTTGACAAAGCCTTGCGAACTTTGCGTTTTCTAAGCATAAACAAATGCAAAAAACTTTGCGGACCTTGCGGTTAAATTTTACTCATTTCAACAACTTGAAACCTGAAACAAAGAAAACTTGAAACAATTATTTAGCCCCATTAACCGGATCAACTCTCACATAAGTTCCGTCATCATATTTTACCTGATAAGGAGAATTGAAAAACGTACTTGGTAAATAATAATCGGTTGTGATAATTTGTGCTCCTGATTTTTTTGCTGCTTCAAAGTGCGAATAATCATTTTTACGGGCTTCTTTAGTATCTGAATCAGCTCTGGTTCTGATGATGTAGCCTTTCTTAACTAAATCAGCAATTTGAGGATCTTCAGAATTGTTTCTGAATAAAGTTGCAGCTTCCGGTTTTCCAGGTTCAGCGTTGATAAAAACAGCACGTCCTTTCAAGGATGGATGATTCAACGCATACAAATCTCTTTTCGCTCCGTTATTATCTAAAATAAATAAAAATTTACCTTTTGCTTTTTTTAGTGTTGGCCAATTGTTATTCAGAACAGCTTCTTCCAAAGTTTTGTATTTGCCACGTACCATATCTGGTGTGATTAATTTATTTCCTAAACCTTTTCGAAGTTCTTTGTCTAAAGCGTCGAACAATTCAGGTGTAAATTTTTCTGCTTTTGTGCCTAAGTGGCTATCGTCATCTTTTGGTTCCAAAGTAATAAAAACCGGAACGTGATCCGGATTGGTATCAGACCATTTTTTTAATTCTGCAAGGCAATTTTGAAGCGTGTAGCAGGATGTTCTAAAATCAATATCAATCATATGAAAAACTTTAAAACCCGGCTTTTTCATTTCTCCATTTGGATCATAAGCTTCTTCAGATTTTGCAAGGTCCAGACCTTTTGGGTGTGCAAATTTTCCGCCTTTAGAATCCGCCTGAACATCAATTTCAAGATTTCTTAAACCTTTATTTAATTGTTCTGTAAGCGGAATATGAGTGTATTGCAAGCCTTTTAAAGAACGGCTCGTGTCTTTGGCCTGGATAAAATTGTACAAATCAGTTTCAATGGCGTGGCGGTAACTGTTGTGTGATCCGATAACCTGAATTTGATTGATTTTTAGATTGTCATTTTGTGCCTGAACGCTGCTGTTTATGGCGCCAGCAAGAAATAGGGTGAACAGAATTTGTTTCATGATTTAAAATGTAAAAAGTGTTACTAGATTAGGGGACGCATCAAAAGAAAACACTTTTTAGAGAGCACTAAATTAAAAGCTGAATTTGGATTTTATGTTAGATTAAGAAAAAGAAATCGCAAACCGATTGTCATTTTTGCCTGAAAATAGTAGTATTTATACAGCAAAAGAATTCATTATTTAATTTAAAGTTAACCTTCAGGCAAAAAACTTTGGTATAACATTTTATTATTTTACAACTCCAAATACTACCAAAAGCAGCCATGAAGAATCCTGAAATTTTTGAACAAACGTATACCGAATACTGGAAAAAGCTTAATGCGTTTTCGTATACAATGACTCAGGATAAAGACTTGGCACAGAACATCGTTCAGGATGTTTTTATTGATTTATGGGAGCGAAAAGACGATTTGAATATTAATGCGATTGAACCGTATTTATTTCGTGCCGTAAAAAATCAGGTTTTCAAACATTATCAAAATAATCGCTTTGACAAGACCATTCTGGAAGACCAGTTTGAAGATTATGTTATTGATAATTTCGCTTCGATTGATCCTGAATTAATGGATTCACTTTATACTTTATTAGATAAACTTCCGGAGAAACGAAAAGAAGTTTTATTGATGTACAAATTTCAGGACATGTCAATCGATCAGATTGCGGATGAACTTGGAATTTCAAAACAAACGGTTAAAAATCAAATTTCTTCTGCCTTAAAACAACTTCGTGAAGGCTTAAAAGACCTTGCCTGGCTGGCTCCATACATCATTTTGCATCAAAAGTTTTAAGATAACTTTCCGTTGATGTTTTCATAATATTTCCCGATAGTACGATTTCATGATTCTGGTACTTACTTGTAATAATAACCTTTTGGGTAATTATTGATTTTTGTTTAAACACATAGGAACATAGATTTTTCATTTAAAAAAGGAGAATTTAAAAAACTAGTTTTCACACATAGCTATACATAAGACGCTATGTTTTTTAAGGCAAGTGAAACGCCTCTAATAAGTAAAAAAAACTATGTTTCTATGTGTTAAAAAATTGCACCAATAAGGACCAACAAATAGTATGATAAAAAGAATCAAACATAGTTTAGAACATTTAATTGATAAAAGTTCAAGAAATAAAACTTCAATAGCAGAAGAAAATCTATTAAACGATTTTGCCTTTGACCAATATCAAAATTCAAAATGGAATGAAACTACAATGGGAAATCCCGATGAAGTTTCGCAACATATATATGAAGGAATTCAACTTCGAATAGGAAAGAAGAAAAGCTTCAATCCTTATTTAAAATACATGGCCGCTGCCAGTATTCTTTTTCTTGTTGGTTTGGGATTTTTTTTCAAACCAGGTTTTTCAGTTGAAAAGCAACTAACATTTAAAACTTTAGATACCCCCAAATCTATCCAATTAAATGACGGCTCGAAAATTTATCTGGCAGCAAATTCTATATTTCAATATCCTGAAAAATTTCTGGGTGATGAAAGAAAAGTTTCGCTATTAAAAGGAAATGCGTTTTTTGAAGTGGCCAAAGACAAAACGCATCCTTTTATTATTACTTCAGGTGAAATTAAAACAAGAGTGGTTGGTACTTCATTTCACATTCAGTTATCAAAATCCAAATGTGAAGTAATTGTCGTAACGGGAAAAGTAAATGTTACTTCAAAAGGACAAAGTGTTGATCTGGTTCCGAATGAAGAAGCGTTGTTTGAATCTCAAAAATTAACCAAACAACTCGCAGACAAGTCTTATTTAGTGAATTGGTATAATATCGACGTCACATTAAATCAAACTACACTCAAGCAAGTTATCACGATTTTACAATACAAATACGGAGTTTCATTTCAGTATGATAATGCACACGTATTAGCAATGCCGTTAACGGTATTCATTAAGAAGGACGCATCATTAGAGAATGTTTTAGAACAAATTAATTATATCACAAACCTAAAATTCAGAGTTTATGGCGAAATAGTAAAAGTGGATTAAAAACAAAAAAAGCAGTTGCTGAGAACAACTGCGATTAATAATTAAGTATCGATAAAAACCAATAACTTAAATCATGTATTTTAAACTTTCCTATTTAAATCTAAAGAGCATTGTCTTTTTAGTAATGGCGTTAATGGCCATTCAAAATGGTTACAGTACAACTAATTTCCTAGAAAATTCAAAAGTAAAAAATAAAATAGAAAAAGCTACACTTGTTTCTATTTTTTCAAAATTAAGCCAACAAACGGATTATAAATTTAGCTACGGGCAAGCTATAATTGCAGATAATACGGTTTATACTGTAAATTATACTAATGAATCTGTTGCTTTAATTTTGAACGACCTTTCTAAAAAAGCTAATTTCAATTATAACATTAATGGAAAATTAGTTTTAATTCAGAAAACAGAAGCTCCAAAAACGACAACTCATAAAGCAGTTGACAGAATTAAGGTAAAAGGAAAAATTGTTGATGAAAATAAAGTACCAATTCCTGGTGCAACAATTAGAGAAACAAGTTCATCGAACGCAACGACTACAAACTTTGATGGTGAATTTGAAATCACGGTTGGAGAAGGAAAAACAATCGAAGTTTCATATTTAGGTTATAAAACAAAAACGATGGCTGTTCAAAGTGGTTTTATGACGATCCAATTGGAACCAAATACAGCTGAATTGGCAGAGGTTTTAGTGGTGGGTTACGGTAAGCAATCTAAAAAAGATGTTACCGGAGCTGTTACACAATTAGAAGCGGCTAATTTTAAACAAGGTCCCACTATTTCTCCAGATCAATTATTACAAGGAAAAGTGGCTGGTGTTCGTGTGGTTAGTACAAGCGGGGAGCCGGGAGCTGGCGTAAATGTTACGATTCGTGGAGTTGGTTCTATCAGAAGCGGAAGTACACCTTTGTTTGTGGTTGATGGAGTGCCATTATCAAATGACGATGTGAGCCCTGGTGCCAGTAATGTTGGTTTTGGAAGTTCATCGGCTAAAAACCCTTTAAACTTTTTAAATAATAGTGATATAGAATCGATTACGGTTTTAAAAGATGCTTCAGCTTCAGCAATTTACGGAGCAAGAGGATCGAATGGAGTTGTTTTGGTTACGACTAAAAAAGGATCTAAAGGAGAAGGAACTTTAACTTTTGATTCTTATACCGGAATAGCGAATGTTGCGAATAAATTGGATGTTTTAAATGCTGACCAATACAGAAAAGCGATTAAAGATCCTGCATTTGACCATGGCGGAAATACAGACTGGCAAGATGTAATTTACAGAACGGCTATTACGACAAACAATTCATTGGCTTTCTCTAAACAAACAGAAACGGGAAATTATTACGCTTCTGTTGCACAAATGAATCAGGAAGGTATTATCAGAAATAGTGCTTTCAAACGTATGTCAGGAAGAATTAACGCGGCTGAATCATTTTTGGATAACAAACGTTTGAAAGTAAAACTGAACCTTACAGCGAGTGAAACTAAAGATGACGGAGTTCCAACAAGTGATGACGGAGGTTCTAACGGACAGTTGATCGTGCATACTTTAATGGCAAATCCAACAAGATCTGTTTTTGATGCCGATGGAAAGTACACCAACTTCAACATGAATGCGCATTATAATCCGGCTTATTTGTTAAGTATTTATGATGACGAAACACGCACATTAAGAGTTTTGGCAAACTTAGAAGCGTCATTGAGAATTGTTGACGGATTAGAATATAAAATAAACATTGGTTTTGATCGTTCGGCGGCAGAAAGAAACACAACAATTTTTCCAAACTTAACCGATTTGAATCCAAAAGGGAAATATGTTCAGAACAATTTAGATTCAAAAAACTCTTTGATAGAGCATTATTTGACTTACAATTTATTGTTAGACAAACACAAATTTGAGGCTTTAGGAGGATTTTCTTATCAGAAATTTGAAAGATCAGGAACAAGTTTTAGTATTGACGGAATCACAAATCAGGGAGTTGGTGTACCGCCATCTATCAATCCCGGATTTGCAGGAACACAGTCTGGAGTTTCAGGTTATGCGCAGCAAAATGAGTTACAGTCTTACTTTGGAAGGGTAAATTATACTTTCAATGAAAAATATCTTTTAACAGCTTCGATGAGAGCAGACGGTTCAACTCGTTTTGGGGATAATAACAAATACGGTTACTTTCCTTCAGCAGCTTTGGGTTGGAATATCTCTAAAGAAAAATTCTTAGAAAATGCATCTGCTGTTAGCAACTTAAAATTAAGATTAAGCTGGGGACAAACGGGTAATCAGGAAGTAGAGAATAAAATTACTCAGGCAAGTTATTCTCTTGCAGGTGCTGACGGATATTATTTGTATGATGATTTGAATCTGGTAAACGGAGTTTCAGTAAACAGAACACCTAATCCTGATTTAAAATGGGAAGTGGTTACGCAATACAATGCCGGTTTAGATTTTAGTTTTTGGAATGATAAACTATACGGAACTTTAGATTATTTCAACAAAACTACAACCGATGCTATTTTGAATGTTCCTTCGCAGGCATTGAGTCCAACAACTACAATTTGGACCAATATCGACGGAAAAATCATCAATAAAGGTTTTGAATTTATGTTAGGTTCAAAAATAATTGATAATAAAGATTTCTCCCTGAATATCGATATGAACGGAGCGACTTTAAAAAATGTAATTGAAGATTTGCCAGTTTCAGAAATTTTAAGCGGAACTATTTCAGGACCAGGACAATCAGGCGTAAATGCGAATATCTACAAAAGTGGTTATGCAGCAGGTTCTTTCTATTTACTAGAACATACTGGTTTTGATGCAAACGGAGCGAATGTTTTTAAAGATCAAAACGGAGATGGTAAAATTGACAATAGCGATAGAGTAATTATCGAAGGTGCTTTACCCACTTTTTACTACGGATTTAATAGTGATATGAGATACAAAAACTTTACGTTCTCTTTCTCAATCATTGGTCAAACCGGAGGTTATTTATTGAATAACACAGGATTAAACGCATTGAACATAAACAACTTGGCATCGGATAGAAACGTTGCTACAGGTTATTATGAGTCGGGTGCAAATGCAACAAACTCTCCAATTTTATCGACACTTTTCTTAGAAAAATCAGACTTTATCAGATTAAATACAGCTCGTGTTGGATACAATTTCGATTTAAAAGGAATGAACTGGATCAACGGATTAACACTTTATGTTACAGGACAAAACTTAATTACGATTACGAATTATTCGGGTTATGATCCTTTAATCAACAGTCCAAAATCAAATGGAGGAAATCAATCTATCGGTATTGATTATGCTAGTTATCCAACTTCCAGAACGTTCAGTTTTGGAGCAACTTTAAAATTATAATTATTATGAAGACAAATAAAATTTTTAATATAAAACTAATAACATTATTCTCTTTCATCTGGTTGTTTGCCAGTTGTACTGATCTTGACGAAGTTGTTTTGGATGAGGTTTTAGGAGATAATGCCTCTAATCCTGCAGGCGCACTTGCTGCAGCTTACGATCGATTGGGAGACGGAACTTTTACAGATCACGGAGCCGTTTTTTCTTTACAGGAATACACAACAGATGAAGCTATTTTGCCAACACGCGGAAGTGACTGGGGAGATGGAGGAAAATGGAGAGACATGCACGAGTTTACATGGAAATCTGACAATGCTGTTGTAGGTGACAACTGGAATAAATTGACAAACGGAATTACACGTTCTTTAACGGCAATTCAGTCAATCGAAGAAAGTTCGATTCCGCAGAAGACCTTGTTTTTAGCTGAAGCTAAAGCACTTTTGGCCTTTTATATGTACACAACTTTGGATTTGTACGGACAAACGCCTTACAGAGATCCGATGAACCCAAAAGCGCCTTTGCAAATTTTAAAAGCCGATACTCAAATCGATAAATTGATCACAGATGTCGAAGCTTTAATTCCTGATTTGGCTCCAATGGGTGAGCAGCAAACGCACCACGGCCGTTTTACAAAAGAAGCAGCTTATGCTTTTTTAAGTACAATGTATTTGAATCGTGCCGTTTTTAAAGATCGTTACAATGCGAGTTCAAGCTTTAATTTTAACGAAGCTGCAGTGAGCGGAGGAGGAACAGATATGGACCGTGTTATTTATTATACTTCATTACTTATCAATTCTGGGAAATACAGTTTGGAAAGTGATTATTTCAAAAATTTTGCGAGAGATAATGAAAACGGAAAAGAGCTTATTTTCGCTATTTCTCAAAAGATCGATTACATTCGTAACGGTTCTAACAGTTTCGCTTATGTGTGTATGGAGCGTAATCAGAGAACATCTGCAGCAAACAGAGGAACAAATGCTGCTTGCACAACTCCGGAATTTTATGCAACCTGGGATGGAAATCACGAAGATCCAAGATTTCAGCAACATTACCAGTATTCTGATGGTACATGGTTTATGAATGATGGTACAGATGTAAGTGTTCCTGCAACAGATATTGTACCTAAAAGTGCCAATTTGCCTTGGTTCCATTTCAACAGAGGAATTCAGGCCGGTCTTCAATATGGTCCAATATTATTGCCTTCCGGGTCTTTAGAAATGGTAGGTAATCGTATTAAAGTTTCTCCATTGTATATGGAAAAAAGTACGACCACAAGAATGGATTTTACACCATCACTAACGTTTAAAAACCCTGCTCAGGCTGTTTTTGCTCAAAATGAAATCAATCAGGGAGCACGTGTTTTTAAATATGAATTTGATCCTGAAGGAGGAAACGGAAATAGTAATGTTGATATTTCATTGTTTCGTTTAGGTGGAATATACACCATGAGAGCAGAGGCTTATTTCAGAAAAGGAAGTGCAGGTTTAGCTATGGAAGATTTGAATAAACTGCGTACCAGTAGAAAAAGAGAATCGTTATATGCAAGCGCTCCGGGAAAAGCACTTACTTCTTTAGATGCAACACAATTGTATAAAGAAATTGGTTTCGAATTATACTGGGAATTATACAGAAGACCACAAATGATCCGTTTTGGAAAGTTTGATTTGCCAGGAACTGCAAAAGCGGCTTCACAGCCTTTTAGAAGAGTATTCCCAATTCCGCAGTCAACTATTGATGTGACTAAGGAATTCACACAAAATCAAGGATATAATTAAGTTTGTGTTAGTTTATTTTTATTTATTTTTTTTACAAAAAGCCTGTTTCGTGAGAGACAGGCTTTTGTTTTTTGAGACAAATCAGAAATATTAAATAGACGGATTAAAATGAATTTCTTCATATAAATCCCAAACGCTGCCGCTGCTGACAGCTTCTTTCATTTGAGCCATGATAATATTATCTCCATCACATCTTAAATTAATCATGCCGTATTTGATTCTGTTGGTACTGTCTGTAGAACGGGCTAATTCTGTCGAAAAAACCAAGGGTCTTTTTGATTTGGTATATTTTCCGGCACACCCAATAGCATCTGCCCTCGGGTGCGAATAGGTTTCATTATCTCCTGATGAAATTACTGTTGCATACGGATTTACCTTTTCCATGAAATCGGTTGTAAATTCAGATGCCCCATGATGGCATGATTTGGCAACATCAACTTCAAAAGGATTTAAAGGATTATAATGTTCCAATAAATGTTCTTCGGCAGGAATATTCAAATCTCCTCCGTATAAGAAAGAACGGTTTCCATAAGTAATTTTTAATACAAGGCTGTGTCCGTTTATCGTATGCGCTTCATCATCAAAATATTTATAGGCCAATTTATTATTGATTTGAGAAGTCACCGGACCTAAAACTTCAATCTTAAAATTTTTATTGTTGATTAATTTTGGCGGAATAACACTTGTATGATCCAAACGCTCAAAATTGGTTAACCTTCCCTGAGAAGTAGCATTGTTGACTGCAGCCAGAAACTTTTCCTGTAAATCAAGCATGCCGCCTTTTAGTTTTAAAGCATTGAATTCGGCTAAAGTAGTAAAGGACGTTTCTAGAAAATATTCAGTTCCTTGTTTGGATTTTTTTCCTAATTCAGTATTGTATTCCAATTTTGGGAAATTGACTTTTGCGTCATTGAATTTTGCAATTCCATTATGATAAATAGTTCCGATAGTATAATGATCATCGTTAATAATATCAATTAATCCCTGATAATGATCCTTATCAAAATGACTTATAAAGATATAATCGAGATGGACTTTCTTGTTTTTATCAAAGTAATACTTATACTGCCATTTACTTAAATAATTACTAAGATTATCATTTGGTCCTCCATCAATAATTATTTTCAGTCCGTTTTCATCATTTCCAACTTCAATCAAAGCGCCATCGCCCTGACCAACATCCACATAAAAACATTTAAGCGAGGGAGATAAACCAATGCAGTTTTTGTCAATCCAGCCTTCTTTACTAAAGGCATATATTTTTTGCCAATTGCCATTTTCTTCCGCTAAAACTTTGACAAACGATCCCATCAAAATGGTATTATTTTTTGATTTTGGTTTTCCGTCGGTTCCTATGCTTTTATAAACATAAGCATAAAGTGTTGTAACTACTTTGTAAACTTCTGCCATGTGAATTTTGATTAAAATTGCTACTATAGTTTGTTTTTTTTAAGAATGTAAGTGTTAAATTGTATTCAAATATATGAAAATCAGTTAAATAGGTTGTTTTGTGTAGTAATTTTTTTAATATCTTTACGTTAAATTTTATCCAACTTTTGGTTTCAAATTATAAAATGAAACCATTAAAGAGCTTTACTTCAGGTATTTGTTTGTAATTCTATATAGCTTTGAAAAACAATAAATAATCAAAAAAAGATAATCAAACTAAAAATCAAACATTATGAAAAAGTATCACTTATTATTCGCAGTTTTTTTCTTTTCGCTGACAATGTCAGCTCAAAGTGAAGGGTCATTTTTACTTAATTTATATGGAGGTTATACCTTTTCGGATAAAGTAGATTTTGATTCCTCATATGCACGTGTCGAGGATGGTTTTGAGTATGGTGCAGGATTAGAATATTTCTTTATCGACAACCAATCAATTGAGTTAAAATACAACCGACTTGATACTAATATGCCTTTATACACAAAGATTCCCTTAAGTGGTAATAATGGTTCTTTTCCTGCCGGAAGTCAGGTTAATGCCGGAGATGATAAAGGTGCTATCAATTATATATTAGCAGATTATACCTATTATTTCGGGTCAAGTGCTTCGAAAGCTATGCCATTTTTAGGTGCTGGTGCCGGTATTGCTATTTTAGAAACACCTCAAAGCGGAAGCGGAACTTATTTTGCCTGGGAAATTAAAGCCGGTGTAAAAGTAAAAACCAATTCACCATTATCAATCAATCTGCATGCGTATTTACAATCTATGTCGGCAGCGGTTGGATATGATTATTACTGGGACTACTATTGGGGACCTATTGCAGTTAACGATTATGCATCAACATTTCAGTTTGGACTTGGTGCTTCTCTAAGCTACGACTTCAGTAAATAAAAACTACCCTTTAATCGAATTTCAATCTTATAAATAAAAATCATGAAAAAAATATTTTTGTTAATTGTCCTGGCTTTCAGTGCTGGCGGATATGCACAATCTAGTTCGAGTCTTGCAGATGATGTTGCTGTAATTCAGAGTATTTACGGTAGATCTAAAGCAGATTTAGTGAAACAGTATATGAACTTGTCAGAACCTCAGGCGGCAGCATTTCAAACCATCTATGATGAATATGAAACGCAGCGTAAAGCGTTAGGACAAAAGAAAATGCAGCTAATTAAAGATTATGCTGATAATTATGACAAGCTGGATGATGCTAAGGCAGCAGAATTAACGGAGACTAATTTGAAGAATATTGCTGATACAGATAAGCTATTGTCTAAAACATTCGGTAAAGTTAAAAAAGCCGTTGGCGGACGTAATGCTGCAAAATTTGTTCAATTAGAACAATATTTACAAGTGACTATAAGAGGCGAAATTCAGGATTCAATTCCTTTTATCGACGAAATAGATAAATCAAAAATTTCTAAATAAAAAACAAATGCAACTCTAAAGAGTTGCATTTGTTTTTTATAGCTGCTGAGGTTCTAAGGGACTGAGGCTCTAAGATCAAAAAAAACTTAGAACCTTAGCATCTTAGTCCCTTAGTACCTTCTTAAGAGATAGTTATTTTATAAAATACTATTGCAATGATATAATAGTTAAACCCTATAGTATTGGTATTTTTGATAGAGCTTCATATCAAATGTGAAAATAAAATCAATGTGTAAAAGCATTCAAATTAATAACACTTCAAAATAGAATATCATGATACATCAAATTGACACAACAGATAATATAGTCGCCTTTAGAGCATTGGCAGAAGTAACTAAAGAAGATTTTCTGAGTGTGGTAGTTCCTGCAGTTGAGCATTTAATAAAACAGACTAATGAAATCAATTTTTTATTGGTTCTGGATACTGATTTAGAAAATTTTACTGCGGGTGCTTGGCTTGAAGATGCCTTACTTGGATTAAAGCATCTTGGAAAATGGAACAGAGCTGCTATAATTTCAGATTCAGAAGAGATTATATCGTTTACAAACGGATTTAGTTATGTCGTTCCTGGAGAATTCCACGGATTCAAAAAATTAGACTTTAATAAGGCTTTAAACTGGGTAGAGGGGAATATTAACTTAGCATAAGTTTAGTTTCTTTTGTTTGCTTCGCCAGTTCGGCTAAAGCCTCGTGTCAGGTTTCAAGTTTCAGGTTGTTTTCTGGACGTTAAAAATAATAGCCACGAATTCACGAATTTTTCTACATCAAAATAGACAATAATTCGTGAATTCGTGGCTAACTTTTTACTCTGCTATGCCACCCCAACAAAACCTGAAACTTGAAACCTGAAACAAAAAAAATAGCCACGACTTCAGGAGTCTTTCTACAAACGTAGACACTCATGAATTTTCGTGGCTAATTTTAAAAGTTTTTATCCGTTCCAACACAACTTGAAACTTGAAACAAGAAAAACCTGAAACTAAATTTTAGTGATTATACTCAATACCACTACTTTCAGTTTCTGCTTTTTTATCTTTAGATATTTTTGATAGCTTTTTATAACATGCTGAGGCTAACAATGGCAATGCAAGACCTCCAACAACAGCTGCGGTTTTATTATGACCCGCTTTTTTTAATACAGCACCAATAACAAGTGTGCTTATACCCGCGCAAACTAAATTCTTAACAGAAAGTTTAGAGGCCGGATTTGGTGTAATACCGTGTAACAAAGGGTCTATGAAATTTAAATTTTCCATGATTATAATAATTTATTTGTTTGAACTTTTTTGTCTTTTATTTTGAGATTTTTTCATGGTCTGTTTCAATCTCTATTTTTTCAATTTCTACTTTTTCCTTTTTGATAGCTTGTCTTAGCAAAGCCAAAAGACTCATGTAGACATTCGCAACAAAAACTAGCGAGAATCCTGCCAAAATGTAGCCACGCCAGTCATTTAACAAAAGTTTATAATCCGTAAAGAATAAACAGGCAATTGTGACATAGTGGCTAAAACAATATTCACACGTAAAAAGATAAAATGCTTTTCGTGACAGTATTGTCCGGTCGTTTTTTGAATGTTTGACACACCATTCTCGGGGTTCCCTAAATATTTCTTCATGCGTTACCGTCCAACTGATACAAGCAATTGGAACCGCTAAAACAAAAAGCCAAATAATTTGGGTTGAAAGATCCATAAATTGATGTTTTTATTCTCTAGGATGCGTTTCAGGAAAATGTTCTGCCTCAAAATCGTCCATTTCATCAAGATCATCATCTATGTGTTCTTCTTCGTCATCGTCAGGTTTACTATGATCATCGACATCATCCGGAACATATTCTGTATCTTTTTCTTCATCATTGGTAATTAAACCATCTTCATTAATGATTCTTTCTTCGTTCGGAATATTTTCATTTCGGTTGTAATCATTGGTCTCGTGATTAACATCTCCTATAAATTCTCCGTTATAATGCTGTTCATACGGATCTTCCTCTTTTTTATAATTATCGTTATCAATAAGCGTTTCCTGATCTATAAAATCTGGATCTGTCTGACCATAATTTTCATTATTATACTTTTCCATGATGTTTAATTTTTAATTATTTTCTATTGAATTGGAAGCAATCTCCCTAGGCATATATTTTTTTAAAGGCTTGTATTTTTACAAATTTAGCTTTAGAATAGTTGGAAAGCGTTACAGAAAATTGAATTGAATTTCTATAATTATCAGTTCATCAAAAAAATGTATATAAATGAACCTTAAAGTTTAAAACATATAAGTTGGAAGCAGAATCATGTAAGCACAAAATAGACACTCCTTTTATATTTGTTTTTGAGATTGGATAGAAGACCAAAATCTGTTCTTATAAAATTTATATCATTTAAAAATGTAAATACTATGGCATCTAAAAAAGTAACTGCTTGTTGCAAAGCCCTGATAGAAAAGAAATGGACAATCACTTTTGTAGAGAGTGCTTCGGCAGGAAAAATGAATTATGAGTTTTCTGCCGTTTTTGATTCCGGAAAAATTTTGATCGGTGGAATGGTGTGTTACCATACTTCCATGAAAGAAGATTTGCTTCATATTCCGCCAGGAACTATTGAAAAACATACTGCAGAATCAGCCATAGTAACAAAATTGATGGCACAAAATTTTCATCTTCATGTCAAATCAGATGTTTGTGTTGCCTTAACCGGACTGACAACTCCGGGAGGAAGTGAAAGCGAGACAAAACCTGTCGGAACTATTTTTGTACATATTGTATTTCCAGAAAAAGAAATAGCTATAAGATTTTTATTCAACGGCACGGCTGAAGAAATCATTGATCAGGCGATTGATGCCGTGGCAGATTTGATTTTAGAGGAAATAAAGAAGTAAGGATTTCTAAATAAATTCTCTGTCAAAGTATCAGAATTTCTGCTATAATTTTAGAATAGCTTCTAAATCATTCTGTTGTAACTCGTTATTTTATAAAACATCTCCAATCCCTATAAAAGAAAACAGGATTCTTTGATTTAAATTTAATATCAATTTAAATCAAGAATTCTGTCTCGTCCTGAAAAAAGTTTACATACTTAAACTTCTAACAAAGTATATATATATGAAAGTTTTTTATAATTTATTTAATTAACAACCGTCTTTGTTGACTTCACGTTTATAAAGTATTCTGCCCTCTTTTTCTACATAGTCGCCCGCTATTATCGGATAAGAATATTTTGGCGCTTGCGAAATGTGATGACTTCTTATAATTATTTTGTCGTTAACTTTCAGCTGATGTAATTGCTCAAATTCATATTTAGAACTCAAAATATTAGTGCCAACCCTTTCTGGTCCAAAAGCAAGAATATAATCGGCACCATTAATATTGACCATCATACCAAAACCTAATTTTGAGTCTGGCGGAAGAGAAAGAGAGGTTATAACAGCTTCCATATTGGTGTACTCAATAACGGATTTGCTTATTTTACTAACGCTGGCATGCACTTTTTGACCGGCAGGAGACGCTTCCCATTTTTTGACCATTATACCATCAGGTGTCGCTTCCCATTTTTTTAATGCAGCTTTCCTTTCTGCAGCAGAGAGCGGCTTTGAGATTGATTTTTTAGGAGTTTCATTTTTAATTTCGCGATTAGCAAATACTGCACCGCTTACCACAACCAGCGATAAGATCAGCACATAAAGGATTTTTTTCATGTTTTTGATGTTTTAATTAGTAATAAAATTTTATCTCATTTCAGGTTTATGAAGTAAAATTACTTTACTATTTTGCAGATTGTGATCTTAGAATTGTAAATAAAAATGTAAACTTTGTAAATAAAAACTTGACACTATGTTTACTAACAGAAAAATGTAAACTTTGCAAATAAAACTTGAAACTATGTTCAATAGCAGAAATCTTCTTTTAGGAAAACGCAAATACGTGTTAGGATTATTACTTCTCTCACTTATCTGTTTAATCTGTGCTGCTTTTAGCAGTGAGAATAGTGATGACTTTGCCTTTGCCAGAAGAGAAGTTTTACTTCGTAGAATCGGACATGAAATACTTCTACAGTCGGGCGATAGTATATCACGAGTGTTGCCTGTGAAAAAAATTGCAGAAAATGAATACCTGATTCGTTTTGAGAGTGATTTTACTTTTCAGCCGGATAGCTTAATGAATACGACTAGTCGCTTTTTAGACGAAGCTCCGTTTGCGGGTAATTATATTGTTAATGTTTTGAACTGTAGTGATTCAAGTGTAGCCTATGGATATGCTATATCCAAAAACAAGAAAGATAATATTGTCGCCTGCTCAGGAAGAAAGCAGCCCAAAGCCTGTTATACGATTAGTATTAAGTTTAAACCAACAGGCCTAAATATAGTTAAGAATGGATATCTTCTCGGCAGCCTGTCCTTTTTAGGATTTTTAGGATTTATTCTTTTGAGACCTTCTAAGGCGAAAAAATCGTTATCTAAAAATGGACATAGCGATATGATCACTATCGGTTCGGGGCTGTTTGATACGATAAACAAGAAACTAATTGTAAACGAAAGGTCAATAGATCTAACCGGAACAGAAGCCCGTTTACTACTCATTTTTGCCTTGTCTCCAAACGAGATTATAGAGAAAAACCGAATTCAAAAAGAGATATGGGAAGATGTAGGTGTTATTGTGGGACGTAGTCTGGATATGTTCATATCAAAACTTAGAAAAAAACTGGAATTTGATCCCAATATAAAAATTGTTGTGGTACGCGGAAAAGGGTATAAGCTTGAAATTAGCACGCTATAAAATACAAGGGAGATTTATTTGCTGTAGTACGTGATTAGGCTAATATAAAAGTTGGGTTTGATTCTTGAGTGTGAAGTACAATGAGTGCTAACGTTATAGTAGTTTTATGTGAGGATCTTTAGAGTTTGCTTTTTAAATCCATCATTCCATGAAGAATTCTTGCGATTTCTATTTCATTCTTTGATATAATTGAGTAGAAGATAATATGTTCACCTGATTTAAAACCTAATATTCCTTTTGTTACTATATCATAGTTTCGACCAAGTTCTGGATTATTTGCTAAATCATGACATGATGCCAAAAGTAAATCATAATACTTTTCGGCTTGCATTTCAGACCAAGTTTCGATTGTATAATCCCAAATTTTAGTTAAGTCATCAACAGCTTTATTTGTTAAATAATATTTAGCCATTTGATTTTTTTCTCGCTTTTAAAATGTCAAGATGTTTTTTAGCATCAAAATCGACTGCACGTCCACTTTCAATTCCATCATTGATCGCTTTTCTTAGAGCTACAATTTTATTTTCCTCCTCTTCTAAAAGTCGAAGACCGGCTCTTATAACTTCACTTGCGTTATTGAATCTTCCATCATTTACACTATGTTCGATAAAACTTTCGAAATGATTACCAAGTGATATAGAAGTATTTCGTCCCATAATTTTTTTAGCTAAGTTACCAAAAAATGGTAACTTTTCATATTATTAAAGATTTTTTTGTGATTCTCACATAACGTTCTGGCGCTTGTCGAGTTTGGGAAATAAATAGGCGATATTTTTCTGTTCAGAAGTTAGTTTTCTCGCAATCTCTTTCCATAAATCTGAAATTGGATTTTTAATAACAAGTTGAGATAATATTTCAATTTCCTTGTCATTTAAGTTTTTAGGAAATTCGTCTGGATTAAACACGTTCATAGATAATTAATTTAAACTCTTCGTTTTCTCAATATAACGGGTGTTAGCGATTGGTTTGTTATTTGAATCGTTATTCTATTTCAATTTTATTGTAAGCAATCCACCGTTTCAAATTTCCAACCATTCTTTTTAAATGGTCTTCATTTAAAAAAATATTCGTCCAATATTCAAATCTGTCGCACTGAATACTTATGTAATATACCATAATTGCTAAACAAGCAAAAGGCAAAAACTTTTTTTCTTCATTACTAATTTCTGTTACAGTTTCGTAGCCTTTTAAGAAACTATCTGCTTTTTCTTGATATTCTGCTTCGTTTAAATTTGTGGCAAGTAATTGAAATAGAAAATAAGAAACATCAAAACATAAATAACCATTGCCACAAAAGTCAAAGTCAAAAAAAGTTATTTCTTTTTCATCGTCAATGTGCAAATTGTCAAACCAAACATCAAGATGAACACTTCCATATCTCATTTCCTTTTCGTCAATACTGTCCATTTTCAAAGCTAAAAAAGCAGACAATTTTTCTAAAAAATCAATTTCATCGTTGGTTTTCTTAAAGAATTTTTTAGTTCTTAAAATAGAGTGGGTAAGCAAGTTTTGAGTATTGTAAGATATTCTCTTTAGTTCAAAATTTTCTGCCGATTGATGAACTTTTGCTAGTGCTTGTCCAATTAAAAAACTTGTTTGGTGTGAAAATTTTGCTGTCTTTACACCTTTAGCATATGAAAATAGAACGCCAAATCTTTTCCCTTCCGGTGCTTCAATTTCTTGTATGTATTCGTTCGATTTGTCTGCTATTGGATAAGCAACTTGTCGGTTGGTTTCTTTTAAATGAAGCAAAAGTCTTAATTCCTCTTCAATTTCTAATTTTGTCCGCCAATTAAAAGTATAAACCCTAAAAACGTAATTCTTTTCGTCATCATAAACTATGTATAAATGGTTCATTGCAAGTCGAAATATGCTACATTCGGTTTTGTCGCTTAACTCGTAGTTTTGCCTAATAACTTTGCCAAGTTCGTTTGGTGAAAGCGTACTGTTTATTGTTGGGAATTTCTCTAGCATTAATTCTTCGATTGTCTTTGGTTACGGTCGTTTTTACAATGATGGTTAATGTTTCTGGAGCTTGGCGAGGTTTGGAATAAAGATGCGAGATTTTTCTGTTAAACACAAATTTTTCAAATACAAAACCATTTTTAAATTCAGACTAAAACTCCAATCTCACCAACGGCCGTTATGTGACGCTTTGTCTTAGTTTTTTGAAAATAATTTGTTTTAGTTCTGTTAGGGAAATATTGTATTTTTCAAAATTATCGTCCAACATTCTAAGATATTCCTCATGAGTGCAACTTACATATCTTACAGCTTGCTTATATATCACAATGTCGATCAACATCCATAAATAGGGATCCATTTGACCGATTTCAGTTTTCACAAATAATCTTTTACCTGATAATGGAAATATATAATCATCTTCATAAACATTTGGAAACTCATCTTTTTCAAAAATGATTGGGTTGTCAGAGCAAATAAAAGGCAAATCTTCGTGTTTCGGAATAATTGTATAAGGAGTTCTGCAATGAAGTCCTCGTACACTATCAAATAAAGAAGTCAGAAATCTATAACCTTTTATAAATTCGGGGTCGTTTTTCAATTCTTCTGATGCAATTTGATTTACTGAATCATCAGCATTGTGAACATTGAAACCTAATTGATTAGCGGGTGTACTTTGGATAATTATCTCCAATTCTTTTTTATTCTTTGGTAATCGCCAATACATAAGACTTGCAAAAGTGTTGAGCATTGGCATATCATCTTCATTTACATCAAACTTTGTGTCGCTTTCTGCTAGATCAATTTTTTTAATAATCTTAGATATTTTATCTTCTAAATCAGAATACGACTTTTCGATGAAATCACTATTGCCATGAGGTTTAAAAACTGTATTGGCATTTTTTTCATAGAAATATGAACCCGGAGAAAATTCTTTTCCTTTTTGAACAAAATATTTTTTTTGAACATTATAGATTTTAAATTTTCCAGATTGCTTTGTGAATCCTTTCAAATAAAAAACAGGAAGGTAATGATGTTTCGAGGAAATATTGTTCATTAGAAGGATTTAAAAATGTCAGATAACGTTCTGGTACAACAGCGGGTTTGGTACTAAATTAATCTCATTCTTCGGATTTGCCTAACCTTTCACATACTAACCAATTTTTCCATTAAGCCAAATCCCCACATTGCTTGTAGCGTATGTTGACCGATTTTTTTTATAGTTCGATAAAATCATTTGGAATACAGGCATTAGCAAACAGTTTCCCAAATTCCATTAATCTTCTTTCACTATTTATAAATACTCCTGTTTGTCTTTTTGTTACTTCGTCATAAATCACTTTTTGTTCACCAACTTGCCAAGTTCCAGCGAGATTTAAACTATTTAAATGATTCATATTCATCCAAATATTTTGAGGAAAGTCAAGTTTTTCCATGGGGAATTCTTCATAAAGAGTTTCCTTATTTATAAAATGATTTTTCTCTTCATTATAATCCGACTTTTGCTTTATTTTATAATTTTTCTGTTTAAGATAAAACAAGATTACCGCTTCATCTCTACTTAATTGTTTGATTATACTTGGAAACGCTGGATGAGCCAAATCTTGTTTAGATTTGTCAATAGATATAGCTAAAAGATTTATAAATAATTCACTTAGTAAAGTATTTTCATATGTCAAACTTAAACCTTCTAATGTCGGAATCACAATTTGCGGATGACCTTCGATTAAGTTTTCTTTATCAACTCTTTCTGAAACTTTTTCCAAGTATCTTTCCCATCTGTCGTGCTGTTTTGCTAAGTATTCAAATGGGGCAAGTAAAAAGCGAGAAGTTTTCGCAACACTCTCAAGAGATTTACCGATTTGTTTCATTGCAGGACTTAGAGTGTCCTCATACACTTTGTCAACAGGAATTAAACTCTTTATTTCATCTTGTATCATAATTTTCTTTTTTTTTGGTCAAAATATCTGCCAACGTTCTCGCGCTTGCGGCTGTTGCGGACTTAGAAGACGAGTATTTTTGGGTAAACGAAAATACGAATTAAAACGGTAATTCCACTAAATTCCGCAATAGCCACAAACGTGTGTTGGCAGTAGTTTTTAGTTCAGATACTAATTATTCTAAAAAACAGATTCATTTATATTTTCATTGATTAATTTATAGTCATTTGAATTTTTACTTAGAACTATTCTTGCAGTAATGAAGTTCAGTATATTCAGATGACAAATGATTTTATTGTTTTTAATTAAAAACTGATACGAATTGTATCGTTTTATGTCTTTCCAATTAAAACCGTCTATTTCAATATATGTAGGCATATCTATAATTAGTTTTCCAGATATTATTTCTTCAATAGCATTTCTGATAGCAATAGAAGTAGGATCTTTAAGATATTTTTCTTTAAAATGATAATAACCTAATTCATACGTTATTTTTAATAATTCTGGAATTATGTAAATTAAAGCTTTATTGTCATTCTCTAAGTTTATTTTAATATCTATATTGTTAAGTTTAGGATGTGAAATGGATGTTGTGTTTTTTCTTAAATCTTCAAAAGTATATGGGGGTTGATTACTTTTGGCTATTTTTTTGTTAATGGTTTTTAACATTCCTTCCATATTATCTGAATCACACACTATTTTTAGTGAGTTTTCAGTTTCAATAATAGTTTTTTGGATTATTTCAAATTTCGAATACTTTCCAGATTTTTCAAATATTAACTTACCTTTTATGCCTTCAAAAGCAGAATTTAATAGTGTATTAAAAGGATTAATTATACCATTTTTTCCTTTGATTTTTAAAAGAAATCTAATGATTTTAATGTATTCATTATTCGTTAACTCGTTGTCTATTTTAGACCCCATTTTACTGTTGCATAATTTACAACAATCATAAATTTTTAAATTACCACCTATAGCTTCAGGAAATATGTGTTCTTCATTGAACTCATTGATTACTTTTTTTTTCAAGCAAATAATACACTTTTTCATTTTTTTAGTGGAACGATATTTTAACGTAAGGTATTTCATTTGTTTTGGTTAGTTACTGCCAACTTGCATATATGTATAACAAAATCACACAAAGCTACCCAAATCAAGGTAGATATGTATGATTCTAATCACACATTATTCATTACCAAATATATCAATTTCTTTTTTCCAAATTATAAAAATTACGCAACAACCAAAATGTAAAAACCATTTCAACTCATTATTTTATAAAACATTCCTAATATCATATAATATAAAATCACAACTCTGCCTTAAATTTAAGGTCAATTTAAAACAAAGAAATCATGAGATCAATATGGACAGGTTCAATCAGTTTTGGTTTAATTAATATTCCGATTAAGTTGTTTTCGGCAGTACAGGAGAGTAACCTTGATTTGGATATGCTCGATGCAAAAGATCTTTCAAACATTATATTTAAAAGATTTAATGAGAGTACAGGCAAAGAAGTAGCTTACGGAAATATCATCAAAGGCTATAAAATAGAGGACAAATATGTAATTCTGGAGGACGAGGATTTTCAGGCTGCAGATGCGGTAAAAACTAAAACAATCGATATTCAGAGTTTTGTGTCTGAAAAAGAAATTGATAGCATTTATTACGAACAGCCCTATTTTTTGGAACCAGATAAAGGTGCTATGAAAGCCTATGCCTTACTTCGCGATGCGCTTGCGGCTTCCGGAAAAGTGGGAGTAACGAGTTTTGTACTGCGTAATAAAGAAAGTCTTGCGATTTTAAAACCGTACAAAAATGTGATTGTTTTAAACCGAATCCGTTTCGAGCAGGAAGTTAGAGATCCATCTGAATTAAAACTTCCGCCAGTTGCTAAATGTACGAGTGCAAAAGAAATGGATATGGCCGAAAAACTAATCGATCAGCTTACCGAGAAATTTGATATCAGCAGTTTTAAAGATGAATACACCGCTAAACTTTTGGATATTATTAAAAAGAAAGCCAAAGGAAAAGCGCCTAAAAAACCTGCAGAACTTAAAGTGGTTCACAAACAGACAGATGACCTTATGGAAATGCTGAAAGCAAGTTTAGAAACTAAAAAGAAAAAATCTTCTTAACCTCTGTCACGGTCTTCAATTTTTTTGATGATCTTTTTAACGTTGGCTCCTTTTTCTAAAACCGGTTTCCATAAATCGCCTTTTTTCTCAAAGCGGCTCAAAACATTTTTAATAGTAAATTGAGAAGGATGCAAATCATCGTTTACTTCGCTCCATTCTAATGGCGTAGAAACTGTTGCACCAGGTTTAGGACGAACAGAATAAGGCGCTGCCAAAGTTTGGCCGTGTCTGTTTTGTAAAAAGTCGATATAAATTTTACGGTCTCTTTTTTTGATGCTTCGTTCCAAAGTTGTTGTATCGGGTAAGCGTGATTGCACTTCTTTGGCAATTAATTCAGCTAATATTTTAGTGGAATCATAGTCATATTGCGCGCCTAACGGAATATATACATGCAATCCTGTAGCACCTGAAGTTTTACACAAACATTCGGTTTCCAGTTCATCCATGACTTCTTTGACGGTTAAAGCTGTTTTTACCACTTCTGTAAAATCCTGGTTATCGGGATCTATATCAATTACCAGCCAATCCGGATTTTCAATATGCTGAATGGTAGAATTCCATGGGTTGATTTCGATACAACCTAAATTCGCCATATAAAGTAAGGTTTCTTTATTGTTGCAAATCAAATAGTTCACATCAGCATCATTCGATTCTGAGAATATTTTTTTTGTTTTCAGCCAGGACGGACTTTTCTCAACATCTACTTCTTTTTGATAAAAACTCGTACCGGCTATTCCGTTGGGAAAACGATTCATAGATTGCGGACGATTTTTTAAATAGGGAAGTATAAGATCAGCCACTTCATTATAATACTGAACAATATCTCCCTTGGTAATTTTATCGTCAGGAAAATAGATTTTATTCTGATTAGTCAAATGAAGAACCGTTTTTCCCACTTTCAAATCATAATCATTTTCTGTTTTGCTTTTTTGAGTAGTTTCATCCATTTTTTCTTCTTTTTTTACTTCAGTTGTATTTTTGGTGTCTGTTGGTAGAAAAACTTCATTGGGCTTTTTATCTATTCTCAAGCCAAGATAAACCGGATGTCTAAGACGTTTATCAGCGGTCCACTCAGAGAATTTGATTTGGCAGACCAATTTTGGTTTTACCCACTGAATGGTATCCCGAAGACCTGTTTTTTCGTTTAAAGGAGAGTCAGTAATAAAATACGGCTGTAATTTAGTATATAGTTCTTCTAATATTTGTTCCGTAAAACCGGTACCGCATTTTCCAATATACTGAAGTCTTTTGCCATAATACTGCGCCATCAAAATAGCACCAAAATGCTTTCTTGAATTCTTTGGTTCGGTAATTCCAATAATAATAACTTCTTCCTGATTGGCGGTTTTAATTTTTAGCCAGTCATGCGAGCGTTTGTCTGATAAATAAACACCGTCTGCTTTTTTGGCCACAATACCTTCTTCTTTGTTTTTAGTAGCAAGTTCAAACTGTTTTATCCCGTCTCCAATAGAATGATCGGCATAGAAAATATTACTGAATTTGTATTTATTGAATAAAATTTTCAGTAGCTCTTTTCGATCCAGAGTGGATAGTTTAGTAACCAGATTTCCGTCTAAATTTAATAAATCGAAGACATAGTATTTTAAATTCCCGAAACCTGTTTTAAGGTAATTCTGAAGCAATTGAAAACTGGCTTTGCCTTGTTCATCTTCCACAACCACTTCACCGTCTAATACAACGGCATGATCAATTTTTTTTAATTCCTCGGCAATAGGTTTAAAATTGGTATTAAAAGAAATTTCATTTCTGCTGTATAATTCAACCTCTTCATTTGGATTGATGACCGCAATAGTTCTGTAACCATCATATTTGTTTTCGAAGATCCAGTCTTCATCATCAAATGCCTTATCGGTAATTGTGGCCAGCATCGGTTTAATGAATTCGGCAGGTTTAGCTGTTTTTTTAATTATTTGTTTAGTTTGATTTTCTTTGTCAGAATCTGCTTCTTTTTTCTCTCCCAAATCAGCTAAAGTCCTACTCGAAATAACCGATTTATCTTTTTGCAATATGTCGGTATCATTAACATATTTATCATTTTTTTTGATAAGCAACCACGCATTTTCCTGTTTACCATTTAATTTAACTAATGAAAATTCACCTTTGAGTTTTTTACCGGTAAGAACAAAACTCAGACGCCCTTTTTTTAAATTCGCCACCAAGGTTCGTTCGGGTGATGCTGTTTTCTCTGAGGGAGTATAGGTTCCGTTATCCCAAACAATAACATTTCCAGCACCATAATTTCCTGCTGGTATAGTTCCTTCAAAATCTTTATAACTGTACGGATGATCTTCAACCATCATGGCAAGGCGTTTCACATCAGGATCCATTGAAGGCCCTTTTGGAACAGCCCAACTTTTAAGAACACCATCCATTTCCAGCCTAAAATCATAATGCAAATGCGACGCGGCATGTTTTTGCACGACAAAAATCAATTTATTGGAAGATTTTTCAACTTTACCTTTGGGTTCCTGTGTTTGCTTAAAATCTCTTTTTTTATTGTATTTGGAAAGTGACATAAGTTAGAAATTGATACGTTAGAAAATGAGTGAAATAACTCCAAACTATATAGAAATACAGCTTAGAATAATTTAAGGAATTGTGATACTGGCTAATACAACAAATATAAAATTGAAAAAGAGGAAATTTTTTATAACATTCTGTCTGACGATTTCATAATTATCAGATTTTCTTGCGTTTTGCGCCTAATTTTTGAGACGATGTGTTTACGGTGCGTCTTCCAAATTTGAAACCTCGGGCTATTTTAGAATTAAAATTAAAAGTTAAGATTATTATTAAAATGGTTTGTTATCTAATTAACAAGTTTTCAAAAAAAACAGAAAAACTTCACGACCGAAAATATATTTTCATCTGATTTACAATAAATTGTATAAAATTTACGATTAATTATATAAAGTTATTCGTTTCATATTTTCGAAATTTGATGCAATTGAATAGTATTCAATCATATAGATTATTAATCCTTAACCTACACCTACCATGCTACACCGTAACTATATTACCATTTTGTCGAGTGCCTTATTAATGGCTTGTGGATGCTCAAATGACAAAGATCCTGTTGTAAATCCAGATCCCGGAACACCTACAAATCCTGTAGAAAATGAGCCGGCTAATACAACTTATAGCCCAGCTTTTTCAGGACAAACAAGAATTGGCGGTTTACAAACCAATACCAGCTATGAAGGAAAAGTCATAACCTCATCCTTAACTAGCCCATGGGGCATAAAAAGTCTTCCCGATGGGAGATTATTGATTAGTCAAAAAGCAGGCACCATGCGTATTGTCACTGCTGCAGGAGAAGTAAGTAGTCCAATAACGGGAATTCCAACTGTGAATCCTGATGGTCAGGGAGGATTGTTAGGTTTGTGTCTTGATCCTGAATTTTCTACAAACCGAATGATTTATTGGGTCTTTTCGGAAGCAGTGACAGGAGGAAATCAAACGTCTGTTGCTAAAGGAAAATTATCAACAGATGAAAAAACGATAGAAGGAGCAGTCGTAATTTATCGCGCTAATCCTGCTAATCCTAGTAATCTGCATTATGGAGGACGTATCCTTTTTGATCAAACCGGAAATCTGGTGGTGAGCACAGGAGAACGTTCTGTTTTACAAACAAGACCTTTGGCACAATCGGTTACAGCAGGACTAGGAAAAGTAATCAGAATAACTAAAAATGGACAAGCCGCGACAGGTAATCCAACGTTTACAGCAGCTGGCGCTTTACCAGAATTATATTCAATTGGCCACAGAAATCCTCAGGGATTGGCGCTTAATCCTGTTACCAACGAAATCTGGCTGGCGGAACATGGACCAAGAGGAGGTGACGAAATTAATAGACTGAAAGCAGGTGCAAATTATGGATGGCCAACAATTACATACGGAATTGAATATAGTGGAGAAAAAGTAGGAGCGGGGATTCAGAAACAAGACGGCATGGAACAACCGGTATATTATTGGGATCCCGTGGTGTCGCCAAGCGGAATGACTTTTTACACTGGTAATCGTGTTCCGGAATGGCAAAATAACCTTTTCATTGGAGCTTTAAGCGGAATGCACATTGTTCGTCTGGTTATAGAAAACAATAAAGTAATTGGCGAAGAAAGGCTTTTAGCAGGAGAAGGTCAACGTTTTAGAGATATAACACAAGGAAATGACGGAGCCTTATATGCAATCACAGATCAGGGCCGACTTTATAAAATAGACAAGAAATAAAATAGAAATAATATTAGAATGTAAAAATGGCGCTCATAAAGGCGCCATTTTTTTGTTATTTGAATAGAATTAGTATGAAAGATTTTCCTTGGATTTGTAATTACTTGGGTGCAAAGTAATTATTTGTTAGCAAAGCAACTGTTAAGGAAATAGCATAAACTGCAGTTGCAGTAAGGGCAAAAATTACATGGGCAATAAATAATTGTATATAATAACCTTTATAATCAATTGAGGGCTGATAACGCGAAATTTTAAAAAGAATCATCCAGCTGATAATGCCTGTAATTCCACTGGCAACGCCTAATAAAAGACCATGTAAAAAAGTTAATTCCAATATATTATGTGCCCAAAAATAATGGTAAATAGAAACGAAAGCCACTCCAATTCCATAATGAATCAACCAGCTCAATATGTTTTTGGAAGATTTGGAGAGATTGATATTAAAGTTATGCATTAAATAAGTTAGCAATACAGGTTCCTTATATATTTCTCTAAATTTTAGTGAGACTGCATAGCTAAATAATGTCATAGTCGATGTTGCGGCAATTGATACTATTATTATCTGGAAAATTAAGTAGATATCCATAACAGGTTAATTTTTTAGAGCGATAAAAATCAATATGTTTCATCAATTGTCATTGGTTATTGAAAATAGTTGAAACACAGCAATTGATATTAAGTACTCGCAATTGAATCATTTACCTAGATTCCATTTTTTTCTTCTTCTCGATTCCGAGTCTTTTGCTCTTCTATTTCGAGGTCCGGGTAAGTCAGATGATCGCCTTTATCAAGATTATTTTGATTTTTGTCCAGATTATTTTGATCATCGTAGATTTCCTCCTCCTCATCTTCGTGTAAAGCATCTAAAAATTCCCGATCCAAATTATCCTGATCGTTTGTGATAGAATCTTCTTCGTTAACTATGGTTTCTTCCTCAGGATTGTCATCGTCTAGCGGAATGTTTTCATATTGATCAACATAGCTTGTGCTTTCATCTGTTATAGGTTCTGTGACTGATGATTCGTTAGTTTGAAAATTACGGTCGTCTAGACTATAATTTTCCTGATTTTCTGTTTTCATATTTGAGCTTTTTTAATTTTTTTTCAAAGTCGATTTTTTTTCATCAGTACTTGGTTTTGCGCTTTCTTTTGAAGTAGTTTCATTAGAATCAGTTTTTTTGTCTGATTTAGCAAGTGGGATGTTGCTGCTTCTGTGATTTGTTGTATACATAATTCTAAATTTTAATTAATCTTGTAAGTCAAATGTAATGCGGTAGTAGTAATTTTATTTACAAGATTTTGGTTTGTAATTGTATAATTTTCAGTGAGTTGTATTTTGATTTGGGTTTGGAATTTATTGCAGAATTATAAGAACAAATTCAAAAAAAAGATGCCCTAATAGAACATCTTTAAAATTTATTTGGTAAAACTTGTTATTATGAGGGTATATAAACAGAAAATATACTGCCATGATTGATATTACTTGTTACTGTAATAAAACCATTATGATCGGCGATGATTTTTTTAGAAATTGTAAGTCCCAGGCCGCTTCCTGTATATTGATCATTACTATGAAGTCTGTAAAAAGGTTCAAAAATTTTAGTTTGATATTCCATACTAAATCCAATACCATTGTCGCTTATCTTGATTTTAGTATAATTAATTTCAGAATTTGCGCCAATTTGATTCATCTCTTCTTTTGATGGCTCTTCTGCTTCAATTTTAATTTGAGGTATTGTATTTTCTTTGGTATACTTGAGAGCATTTGCTATTAAATTGTTGAATAATTTTTGCATTTGATGGGGAACAATTCTCACTTGCGGTAAAGTATCAACTGTAATAATTGCGTTCTTCTCCAGAATATAATCTTTTAAATCGGCGATGATTTTCTTTACTATAACATTCAGATCGGTTCTTTGAGATTCTTTTTCATTAAAATTGATTCTCGAATAATCGATAAGATCGGTAATGAACTGATTCATATTTGAAGAAGCGATTCTAATTCGTTCCAGATTATGAAGTCCAGATTCTGTTAGATTTTTTTCGTTATCTAAGATTCGTTTACAAAACATCTGAATCTTTCGTAGCGGCTCCTGAATATTATTGCTTGCTCCGGTAGTAATAACTTTTAGCTGTTCGTTATATTTTTCTAATTCAAGATTTTTCTTTTTCAGTAATACATTTGTGGTTTCCAGATCTGTAATATCCTCAATCGCTAAAAGTATTAAACCTGCAGGCTGTGAATTTTGAATTTGATATGCATTAACAATCATAATTTTTTTACCGGTACCATTACAAAGAGTATCAACTTTAAAGTCCAAAACCGATTTTTTTTCACTAAACATTTTAAATAGTAATTCCTTAAATTCAGGAATATCCCATTGACAGTCTCCAATTTCGAAAAAGGAATGTCCTTCAGTTTCTTCTTCAGTGGTCTCAAAATATTTATAAAACGCCGGGTTAGCGCTTTTTACAAAAAAATCTCTGTCAATAATTAATAAAGGCTCACGAATAGTATTTACAATAGATTCAGAATAATTTCTCATCGAAATTAACTGTTCCTGACGATTCGTTAATTCATCATTGATAAATGATAATTCTGTATGGTTAGACTTTATATGTTCATTTGCAGTTTCTAATTCTAATGTTATTCTCTTAAGATCTTCATTTGCTAAAGCTAAATCATTTTGTAGTTTTTTAATTTGCAATTCATTGGATGCCTTTATGTTTGAGGTTTCTTTTTTATCGCCAGTAGTAATAATAGCCGAGGTAAAAGTTTCAGACATATAATCTTCTGTCATAAATTTTCGAACATAGATTTTTTCATGTTTTTCAATTGGTTCAAATAACTTTTGCCCATTTGCTATGCTTTCAGACTTTCCAAGAACTAAAATACCTTTGTCTTTTAGTGAATAATGGAAAGAGCTTAAAACTTTATTTTGCAAAAAGGAATCCAGGTAAAGAAGCACATTTCTACATGAAACCAGATCGATTCTCGCAAACGGAGGATCTTTTATAAAGTTGTGTACCGCAAAAATACACATGTCGCGAATCACTTTATTGATGTGATAGTGACCGTCTCTTTTGGTAAAATAACGTTGCAATCTGGTTGGCGAAACTTGTTGAACATCCTGCGGAGAGTAAATCGCAGTCCTTGCTTTTGTAATATATTTTTCAGAAATATCAGAAGCAAAAATCTGAACCTTAATAGCGCTGTTTCTTTCTGCTAAATATTCATGTAAAGCTATAGCCAGCGAATAGGCTTCTTCACCTGTAGAACAACCCGCAATCCATATACGCAAGTTATTATTTGTTGTATTTTGTACTAATTGCGTAAAAGCTAGTGCTGGAAGGGAATCAAAAAAGTTGTGATCTCTAAAAAAGTACGTTACAGGAATCAAAAAATCATTAAAAAGCAAATCCTGCTCCCTTTTGTCATTTCGAAGATGATTATAATAAGCCTGTAAATTTTCTTTTTGGCTCATTAACATTCGTTTCGCAATACCTCTTCTGATAGTAGGATGTTTGTAATGACGAAAATCATTTCCAGTTCTTAAGAAAATCAGATTTATAATTTGCAAAAGTATTTCTTCTTCATTCTTCGGCAAATGTTCTTCATTACTAAAAGCGTGATTTGTAGTATAACTTTTTCTTATTTCTACTAGTTGTGCAGGAATGAGTTCGGGCGCTAGTACATAATCAACAATATCTGCATCTATGGCACTTTGCGGCATTCCTTTAAATTCTGCCGTTTCAGGATCCTGAACAAGTGTTGTGCCACCAACTTCCTTTATCTTTTTAAATCCAAAAGTTCCGTCAAAGGCAGTTCCGGAAAGAATAACACCAATAGCAAAACTTTGATACACTTCTGCCAGTGATTCAAAGAAAACATCAATACTGGCAGTTCTACGTTCATTGCGCGTTCGCTGATGCAGTTTTAATACGCCGTCCTGCACAATAAGATTAGTGTTTTCGGGAATAATATAGATATGATCAGGAGCCAGATTAATGTCGTTTATAATCTCATGAACAGGGATTTCGGTCTGTTGGGTTAAAATTTCAGGTAAACTGCCCGCATGATCTGAAGATAAATGCTGTACAATTACATAAGCCATTCCAGAATTGACGGGTATCGCTTTTACTACTTTCTTAATAGCATCTAATCCGCCTTCAGAAGCACCAAAACCAACAACTGGAAAATTCTGTGTTGTTTTTTCGAAGAGTTTTGTATCAGTAAGTTTCATAGTTTAATCTAATTACTTAGATCAAAGATATAGTAAGTCTTTGATTATAAAAAGAATATAAAGAAGCTTGTGGAAATGATGTAAATTTGAAATGCTAAATATGTAAAAAAGCTTTCCAAAGCTTTTACAAATTAGATTTTATATAGTTTAAAAACTCTAATATTTAAAACCGAGGGAAATTTGTAAACAGGAAAGAAGTACTCAAAAATAAAATCTAATACAAAAAAATAAAAGTTGGACAAGTCTAAATCTTTAAATTGATACTTGGAAAATAACAAAAATCTGTTCGTAGAAATTAATAAAAAAAGTGCATGTATTGCAAGCATTTCTGTTACTTTTTTATCAATATCCGATAACTTATTTTTTAATTATAAAATTTCTCTTAAAATATTTTTTAGGTCATTAAAATTACTCGGTTTCGTTACATAATCTTTTGCATCAAGTAATTTTGCCAGATTTGCAGATATAGGTGCAGTCGAAAATATAATAACAGGAATATTTTTGATAGCATCTCTTTTTTTAATTTCTGCCAAAAGCTCGATACCACTCATTAAGGGCATATTGATATCAAGAAATATCAAATCAGGCTTAATTTCTCGATCAGCCAGTTTTTGAAGTGCTTCAATGGGATTGTGAAGTGCCATATAAGCAGCTGTTGAGACCGCTTCCAGTGCCTGTTGGAAGAATTCGCAATCATCAAAATCGTCATCAATTTGCAAAATATTTTTATACTTCATATGCAGCTTATTTGGTTTGACTTCTTTATCAGATGATTATCCTAGTAAATTTAAATCTTTTACAGATAATAAGTTGATTTTTAGATCTTTTTTTTAATTAAATTATAAGATTATTTTTATTTTTTTTAATTGAACAGAGCTAAAAAAAACTTGCTTTTAAAACAAGTTCTCTCTTTTAATATAGGCTTTGTATGATGCTAAGATGGAATTTTCAGAGAATCGGTGGTTATGCCTCCTAGGATTTTAAGTCTCTTATATAATCTTGATCATCATAATATTTACTGCAACTCATTGATACAATTATTAAAAACAGTACTTCCGTCATAATCTTAAAGTTTAAATTTTCTATAGATATAAGCTAAAGATTAGTTATTGAATTTTGCTAAAAATAACCTGATGTTAAAAGACGATTTTATATAATTTTTGTCTTTCGTTATATAATTCCCATGTTCGATAAGAGGAACGTTATTTATAGTAAATTTAAGCGCCTAAAAATAAGGACAGATAAAATCATTAAGATTGAAACCATGTAACATTTAAATCAAATTATATAAAAAAGCGAAGATTTATATCTTCATATTTGCTATAATAATGCCCAACAAAATTGAATCAATACTGAATTATTTAGTTTACAATCATAAAAACATAAAGCCGAAAAATCTATAAAAATAAAAACCTAAAAAAATAATCACACAGGAAGATTCATATTCTTGAATATTAAAAAAAGAAATGTTCAATTGAAGGTTTTGAAAACCTATTTTTTAATTATTAAAAATTTAATGATATGAACTCAGATTTTTTTGAAATAAACAACTATTTCGTTGACAATAGGAGCAGTTTGCGCAAGAATTATCATATTTATAATGATAAGAGGGAACGCATTGGAAGCATAAAACAGAAGCTAACATTAAAGGAAATGATGTTAAAATTATTTCCCTACAAAACTTTGTTTCCCTTTTCAATCGAAATTAGAAATGCAAATGGTGGTCTTGAATCTTCAATTGCAAAACATAATTTTTCATTTGTGTCTAATATTATGGTTTATGATGCACATGGCAAAAAGGTTGGAACAATCAATAAAAGAAATTTTTTCAAACCTGAATTTAAAGTTTTAAATGCTTCCAATGAAGTCATTGCCGAAATAAAGGATGCCTGGCATGGGCCAAATTTTGTTGTTTATGATACAACAGAAAAACAAATTGGGTCCATAGATAAAAAATGGAATGGAAGAATGAGGAATTTTGTCAAGTCAAATCGCAGTTATAATGTAAATATGAGTACAAGTTATTCAGAACATGAAAATAGGCTCACAGTTTTAACAAGCGCTATTACAATTAATATGCTTTTTTTTAAGTGAGTAAATTGAATATTTTGAAACAATATAAATAAAGTGGATTTTTAATTTATAAAAAAAAATTATTGAAAGAACTTTACACTCCAGAAATACCAAATAGGTCGATGACTTATAGTAATATACTACAAATTGATGACGATTCAGATGACTGTGAATTATTCATGGAAGCGCTGGAATCTGTGTCTGCGGCTACCTATACCGCAATTTATGATCCGGTGGAAGCACTGCGAAAACTGATGCAAAAGGAAATCTCTCCGGATGTTATCTTTCTGGATTTAAATATGCCCCTTATGTCCGGTCTTGAATTCTTAACTGAAATTAAAAAGGAAGAAGGATTAAAAGAAATTCCGATTATTATCTTTTCGACTTCGCAACTGGATGATATCATTCGTGAGGCCATAGCTCATGGTGCCGATGATTTTATATCCAAACCAAATAATTTTAACGACTTAAAGAAGATTTTAAGTCAATATATTTTTTCAGCTTAAGTGTTAGCCGTTTTATCATTGATTGTAGCCGCGGAAGGTGCATCAATACAAAAGGCACTTAAAAATAATTTAGAAAAGATTTTATTATTTTTCTTAATTTTATTGAGTAAACAATTGTTGCATAGTGTGATATGGCCTTTTAATTGTAATTAAATGAAATTATCTACTCAAATTTTTGTGGCTTTTACTTTGGTTATTTTGTTGTCCGTAGCGGACTCGTATACGAATTATCTGTTATCGAAAAAAGTACAGCTCAATTCACAGTTTCTTGCCAGATCTGAAGAGATTATTCGCAATTCTAATAAAACCCACAAATCGATTATCGAGATGCAAAGTGCTTTTCGTGGTTTTCTTCTTACCGAAGATTATACCTTTCTGGATTCCTATTTTATCGGATTAAAAAAAGTGCCTTTACTAATAAAAGAACAGGAAATCCGTATTGGAACTAAGAATGAACAACGGGCAATATTAGATTCTATAGGTAAACTTCATAGTGATTGGGTTCGATACTCAAAAGAGTTGATAAAGAGTAGAAAAGAATATCCGTCTTCTTATATGAATCTTTTTAATACTTCTCTAAAACGACATGTAGGGAAAAATATAAATGATGCCATTTCAGAAAAGTTTAACCGGTTTGATAAAATCGAATACAAAAGAAGAAAACACCATACAGAGATGTTATTGACTTCGCTAAAATATGCACATACTTTTTCTTTTATATTTCTGACACTCACCGTTATAGTAGGTCTCTTAAGTACAATGTTTATTATGTATATCACCAATAAAAGAATTACGGCAATGGTTCGTCTTGCTGAAAATATTTCAAAAGGGAATTTTACAATGGTGAAAGATACCAGAAATGATGAGCTGACTGCTTTGTCAAAATCGCTAAACAGAATGTCTGGTAAGCTGGATAAAAACATTCATGAACTTAAAAATAGAAACGCTGAGCTCAACAAATTTGCGTACGCGGTTTCGCATGATCTTAAAGCGCCAATCCGAGGAATTCACAACGTTGTCAGCTGGATTGAGGAAGATCATAATGAAGAGTTATCACCAGAAATTAAAAGATATCTTAAGATTATTCCGCAAAAGACAAGACGTATGGAAGCGCTTATTAATGGTCTGTTAGATTATGCCCGTTTAAACATAAAAGCACCTTCAGAAAATATAGATACTAATGCTCTGGTACATGAAATTGCAGATTCTCTTGTTCCTAGAAATTTTAAACTTGAAATAGGGAATCTTCCTGATTTATTTACTGAAAGAATTAAACTCGAACAGGTTTTTGCCAATCTGATTAGTAATGCAGTAAAATATACACCACAGGAAGATGCTGTAATTCAAGTCAGTTGTGTAACATTTGGAGGTGTTCATGAGTTTTCGGTAAAAGATAACGGAATTGGAATTGCTGTTGAATATCACGAAAAAATATTTGAAATTTTTCAGACGTTACGGGAACAAAACGAACAGGAAAGTACCGGTGTTGGACTGGCAATCGTGAAAAAGATCATTGACGACCAACAGGAAAGTATTATAGTCAAATCGAAATTGGGCGAAGGTGCCGAATTTATCTTTACATGGAGAAATAATTAAGTTATGAAAAAACCAACAATATTATTAGTTGAAGATGACGAATTGGATGTGATTAGCGTAGAGCGGTCTTTAAAGAAATTAGAAAGCGAATATGTGTTGCATACAGCCTATAACGGAATTGAAGCTTTAAAAATACTCAGAGATCCTGAAATACAATTTACTCCGGATGTTATTTTGTTGGATATTAACATGCCAAGAATGAACGGTATAGAATTCCTGAAAGTAGTAAGAGAAGATAAAAAACTAAAAGATTTAAAAGTGTTTATCATGACAACCTCTTCAGAGGAAATGGATCGTTCAGAAGCAGAAAAATTAGGAATAGCAGGTTATATTATCAAACCGCTGAATTATAATGATAACACAAAGCGATCTGATTCTATGGATGCGTTTGTGCAGTTTCATTTAAGAAAAATATTGTTTGACGAAATTTAAAACCTGAGGAGTATAATCAGGTAAGCTAAAATATAAAATATCAGATTTTTTTAATCATTCGATAAAGAATTGGGAATATGAAAAAAACAAACGAAATTAATATTGAAGAAGTTCAGGATATCCTTGAATTTCCAATTGTTTCAGGAGATAAACCTTCGCAGCCGAGAGGAAAAAAGGAAGATTCAGAAGAATCTATTTTGACTGATGCAGAGTTTTTAAAAATTTTGCTGAAAGTCAAAAATGGTAATTTTACGCAGCGTTTCCCAACGGATCAAAATGGAATTAAAAGATCAATCTGTGATACTCTGAATGAAATCATCGACCTGAATGAGCGTATGGTTTTCGAATTTCAAAAGGTTGGAAAAAGCATTGGTAAGCAAGGAAAATTAACGAATCGTGTTGCTCTTGACGGAGCGAGAGGTTCGTGGAGTTCCTGCGTTGATTCTGTAAATACACTGATTTCAGACCTGGTGCATCCAACGATCGAAATTGCACACGTAATTACATCAGTAGCAAAAGGAAATTTATCTCAGGAAATGCCGCTTTCTATTGAAGGAAACCCACTTCAGGGAGAGTTCTTAAGAATTGCAAAAGAGGTTAATGGAATGGTAAAACAGCTGAATCTGTTTTCGATGGAAGTTACGCGTGTGGCACGTGAGGTAGGTACAGAAGGTAAACTGGGAGGTCAGGCAAAAGTACGAGGTGTAGGTGGAGTTTGGAAAGATTTGACCGACTCGGTGAATAAGATGGCGAGTAACTTAACGGGGCAGGTACGTAATATTGCCGATGTAACAACAGCGGTAGCAAAAGGAGATTTGTCTAAAAAGATTACCGTTGACGTAAAAGGAGAAATTCTTGAGCTGAAGAACACCATTAATACGATGGTGGATCAGCTGAACTCGTTCTCCTCTGAGGTAACCCGTGTGGCGAGAGAGGTTGGTACAGAAGGAAAACTGGGTGGTCAGGCACAGGTAAAAGGAGTTGGAGGAACCTGGAAAGATTTAACGGATTCGGTAAATCAGATGGCAAGTAACTTAACCGGTCAGGTTCGTAATATTGCCGATGTAACAACGGCGGTGGCAAAAGGAGATCTTTCGAAAAAAATTACCGTTGACGTAAAAGGAGAAATTCTGGAGTTGAAGAACACCATTAATACCATGGTGGATCAGCTGAATTCCTTTTCTTCTGAGGTAACGCGTGTAGCGGTAGAGGTAGGTTCTGAAGGAAAACTGGGAGGTCAGGCAAAAGTGCGAGGCGTTGGTGGAGTTTGGAAAGATTTGACCGATTCGGTAAACCAAATGGCATCCAATTTAACTGGTCAGGTGCGTAATATTGCTGAGGTAACAACGGCGGTAGCAAAAGGCGATTTATCTAAAAAAATTACAGTAAACGTTGCGGGAGAAATCCTGGAACTTAAAAATACGATCAACACGATGGTGGATCAGCTGAACTCCTTTGGTGCCGAGGTAACCCGTGTGGCACGTGAGGTAGGTTCAGAAGGAAAACTGGGAGGTCAGGCAAAAGTAAAAGGAGTTGGGGGAACCTGGAAAGATTTAACCGATTCGGTGAATCAGATGGCATCGAACTTAACGGGTCAGGTGCGTAATATTGCCGAGGTAACCACAGCGGTGGCCAACGGAGATTTATCGAAAAAGATTACGGCTGTAGCCGAAGGGGAAATCCTGGAGTTGAAGAAAACCATTAATACGATGGTGGATCAGCTGAACTCTTTTTCATCAGAGGTAACGCGTGTGGCACTTGAGGTAGGTACGGAAGGAAAACTTGGAGGTCAGGCTAAAGTAAAAGGTGTTGGAGGAACCTGGAAAGATTTAACGGATTCGGTGAATCAGATGGCGTCTAACTTAACGGGGCAGGTACGTAACATTGCAGAGGTGACCACAGCGGTAGCAAAAGGAGATTTATCACGTCAGATTACCGTAGATACAAAAGGAGAGATTCTGGAGCTTAAAAACACCATTAATACGATGGTGGGTCAGCTGAACTCATTCGCATCCGAGGTAACCCGTGTGGCGCGTGAGGTAGGTACCGAAGGAAAACTGGGAGGTCAGGCGCAGGTGGAAGGTGTTGGTGGAACCTGGAAAGATTTAACGGATTCGGTGAACCAGATGGCATCGAATTTAACGGGTCAGGTACGTAATATTGCTGAGGTAACCACAGCGGTAGCAAAAGGCGATTTATCACTCCAAATTACAGTAGACGTAAAAGGAGAAATCCTTGAGCTTAAAAATACAATTAATACCATGGTGGATCAGCTTCGAGGCTTTGCTTCGGAGGTAACGCGTGTGTCCAGAGAGGTAGGAACAGAAGGAAAACTGGGAGGACAGGCGAATGTACCGGGAGTTGCCGGAACCTGGAAAGATTTAACGGATTCGGTTAACCAGATGGCAGGAAACCTTACTGCTCAGGTACGTAATATTGCCGATGTGGCGATTGCCGTAGCCAACGGAGATATGTCCCGAAAAATTACCGTTGACGTTCGTGGAGAAATTTTGCAATTGAAAGAAACCCTGAATACGATGGTGGATCAGCTTCGCGAATTTGCCTCCGAGGTAACTCGTGTGGCACGTGAGGTAGGAACAGAAGGAAAACTGGGAGGACAGGCGAATGTACCGGGAGTTGCCGGAACCTGGAAAGATTTGACCGATTCGGTGAATCAGATGGCGGGTAACTTAACCACTCAGGTACGTAATATCGCCGAGGTAACGATTGCCGTTGCGAATGGAGATATGTCGAAAAAAATTACCGCTGACGTACGTGGAGAAATTCTTCAATTAAAAGAAACAGTAAATACGATGGTGGATCAGCTTCGAAGTTTTGCTTCGGAGGTAACCCGTGTATCAAGAGAGGTTGGAACAGAAGGAAAACTGGGCGGACAAGCCTTCGTACCGGGTGTTGCCGGAACCTGGAAAGATTTAACGGATTCGGTGAATCAGATGGCCTCTAACTTAACGGGTCAGGTACGTAATATTGCCGATGTAACCAAAGCCGTAGCCAATGGTGACCTTTCAAAACAAATTACCGTTGACGTAAAAGGAGAAATTCTGGATTTAAAGAATACCTTCAACACGATGGTGGAACAGCTGAATTCGTTTTCATCTGAGGTAACCCGTGTGGCGCGTGAAGTTGGTACCGAAGGAAAGCTGGGAGGACAATCGGAAGTAAAAGGGGTTGCCGGAACCTGGAAAGATTTAACAGATTCGGTTAACTTAATGGCATCCAACTTAACGTCTCAGGTTCGTGGAATCGCGAAAGTTGTAACCTCCGTAGCAAAAGGAAACCTAAAGCAAAAATTATCCATTGATGCTAAAGGTGAGGTGGCACAATTAACCGATACCATCAACGAAATGATCGATACGCTGGCTACTTTCTCTGATCAGGTAACAACCGTGGCACGTGAGGTAGGAGCAGAGGGAAAACTGGGAGGTCAGGCCAATGTACCGGGAGCTTCCGGAACGTGGAAAAACTTAACCGAAAACGTAAACCAGCTTGCGGCGAACTTAACTACTCAGGTACGTGCAATTTCTGAGGTGGCTTCTGCGGTAACACAAGGGGATTTAACGCGAACTATTGGTGTTGAAGCAAAAGGTGAGGTAGAGGCTCTTAAGGATACCATCAATCAAATGATTTCGAACCTGAAAGCGACAACACTAAGAAATCAGGAACAAGACTGGCTGAAATCGAATTTGGCCAAATTTACCCAAATGCTTCAGGGGCAAAAAGAACTGAATTCGGTTACCAAAAAAATTCTTTCTGAGCTGGCAACGGTAGTAACGGCTCAACACGGACTCTTCTATATCTTACAGGAAGATGAGAATTTTGAGGATTCAAAACTGAATCTAATTGCCTCTTATGCCTATATCAAAAGAAAGAATTCTCCAACGCAATACGCTATGGGAGAAGGTCTTATTGGTCAGGTGGCGATCGAGAAAGAAAGAATTATTTTAAGCAATGTTCCGAAAGATTATATCAGAATCAATTCAGGTCTGGGTTCTGCCAAGCCTCAGGATGTAATTATTTTACCGGTTTTATTTGAAGGACAACTTAAAGCTGTTATTGAATTGGCATCACTAGACACTTTCAGCCAGACACACTTAGATTTCTTAGAAGGATTGACGGAGAGTATCGGAATTGTATTGAATACGATCGAATCAAATTCAAGAACAGAAGAACTTTTGGTACAATCTCAATCTTTGGCAAGTGAGCTAAAAAGTCAACAGGAAGTACTAAAAAATACCAACGAAGAACTGGAAGAAAAAGCCTTCTTATTGGCCAATCAAAAAGAAGAAGTAGAGCTCAAAAATCAAGAGGTTGAGGTGGCGAGAAAAGCCTTGGAAGAAAAAGCAGATCAGCTGACTTTAACATCAAAATATAAATCGGAATTCTTAGCCAATATGTCGCATGAGTTAAGAACTCCATTGAACAGTTTGCAGATTTTGGCCAACGAATTAATCGCCAACAGAGATGGAAACCTTTCTGAAAAACAAATTCAGTTTGCCAAAACGATCAATTCTTGTGGTGATGACTTAATTCAGTTAATCAATGACATTCTGGATCTTTCGAAAATTGAATCCGGTTATATTTCTGTTGATTACAATCCGATTAGCTTTAACGAAATCAGCCGATTTGTGGAATCCACTTTTAATCCAATTGCAGCAGCGAAACATCTTCGTTTTAAAATCACTATGGATGACGAACTTCCGGAGCTTATTGAAACCGATTCACAGCGTTTAAATCAAATCTTGAAAAACCTGCTGTCAAATTCGTTCAAGTTTACAGAAAAGGGAGAAGTACAATTAAAAATTTACAAAGCCAATAACAATTGGAAAATGGCAAATCTTAGTCTGGATAAAGCGGAAGCAGTTGTGGCTTTCGAAATTTCAGACACCGGAATTGGAATCTCCAAAGAAAAGCAAAATATCATATTTGAAGCTTTCCAACAGGCAGAAGGTTCAACCAGCCGTAAATATGGCGGAACAGGTTTGGGATTATCCATCAGCCGTGGACTTTCTGATTTATTGGGAGGAAGTATAGAACTGGAAAGTGATATGAATATCGGAAGTAAATTTACGCTGTTCCTGCCATTGCAATATGTAGATATTTCTGAGATTATTGATATTGATGTAGAAGAAGAAACAGATGTAAAAGGCCGCATCAAATCATTGCCTTCAGAGAAATTTAACCGCTCTGATATTGATTTGTTTTTTGTGGATGAAATAGGCGATGACAGAACCGATATTAAGCCGGGAGACAAAATATTATTGATTGCAGAAGATAATCTGACATTTGCCAAAATTATGCTCGAGCAAGCGCATATTAACGGAATTAAGGCTATAGTAACTACAAAAGGTAATGATGTGGTTGACTTTATAAATCAGTTTCATCCGCATGCAATTACAATGGATTTAAACATGCCGGATACCAGTGGATGGAAAATTCTGGACCGATTGAAAACCGATTTCAATTTGCGACACATTCCGGTTTATATTATTTCTGGTGAAGATGAACGAAACAAGGGCCTTAAACGCGGTGCAAGAAACTTCTTCCTGAAGCCGGTTAAGAACGATTCACTGTCGTATCTTTTTAATGATATTCATGATTTTAAGAATAAAAAGATCAAGAACCTTTTAGTGGTAGACGATAATGAACAAGAACTAAGCAGAATTATAAATGCAGTTGATGGTGATGATATTCGAATTTCCAGTGCACAAACAGCTAGTGAAGCCGTTAAATTGATTCAGGAAAAATCATTTGATTGTATTATCTTAGATTTGGTTTTGCCGGACGCAGACGGACTTGATATTATAACAGATTTGGAGAATAATATTGCCGGACAGGAAACCGCCATCATTATACATTCGGCAGGTGATGTCAATAAAAAACAACGCTTGAGACTGAATAGATTTGCGCATAGTATCATTACAAAAAGCGCCGGTTCAATGGAAGAATTGATTGATCAGACAGCACTTTTTATGCATCGTGTTCATAAAGAGCTGCCAGATGAAATGAAAGAAATCATCGAGTCTTTTTACTTAAGAGAGGATGTATTACCCGGTAAAAAAGTATTATTGGTTGATGATGATGTGCGAAATCTTTTTGCCTTAACAACGGCTTTAGAACGATACGGACTGGACGTAATTAGTGCCGAAAGCGGCCAGGAAGCAATTGATCTTCTAAATGAGAATAAAGATATCGATATTGTTTTAATGGATATTATGATGCCGGAAATGGACGGTTACGAAACCATGAAACGCATTCGTAAAGATGCAAGACATAAAGATCTTACCATTATTGCGGTAACCGCAAAAGCAATGAAAGGCGACAGACAGCGTTGTATAGAATCAGGGGCTTCAGATTATATGACGAAACCTGTAAATGTGGAGCAATTGTCTTCATTAATGCGCGTGTGGCTTAAATAATAATTTCATATTCAATGTAAAACCTAATGGGAGACAACGCAATTAAAATCTTAATAGTCGATGACAAAAAGGAAAACTTACTTTCCTTACAAGTCATTCTGGCTGACCGTGGTTATCAGTTTGTTGAAGCGACATCAGGAAAGGATGCGTTGCGGATTCTACTGAAAAACCAGGATTTTGCTATTATCCTAATGGATGTACAAATGCCATTGATGGATGGTTTTGAAACGGCCGAAATGATTCGCCAAAGTGAAAAACTAAAACATGTTCCTATTATTTTTCTAACCGCCAATATGAATACCAATGAATACATTTTCAAAGGGTATCAGTCTGGTGCTGTAGATTATATGATTAAACCGTTGTCACCTGAAATATTACAGGCGAAAGTGATGGTTTTCACCGAATTGTTCCGAAAAAATCAGGAGTTAAGAAAGAAGGAAGAAGAAACCCACACGCTGAACGAAATGATTTTAAAAGCCAATAAAGAACTTGCTTCTCAATACGCAGCGATCGAAAAACATGCTGATGAACTGAAAAAGAAGAACATGGAACTTGATGCGTTTACCTACATATCAAGCCATGATTTGCAGGAGCCGTTGAGAAAGATTCAGACTTTTGCAAATCTCATTATGTCTAATGAATATGCTAATTTATCTGAAGACGGTAAAACGAAATTTGACCGAATTTTATATGCCTGCAACAGGATGCGTGAGCTGATTAACAGTCTTCTTACGTTCTCGAGAGCCACTCTGGTTGACAGAAGGTATGAAGCAGTTGATTTGAATACCATTATTAAAGATGTAAAAGAGGCACTGCATGAAAATCTAAACGATATAGGAGCTACGATTACAACTGATTTTCATGATACAGCTAAAATAATTCCTTTTCAGTTTGTGCAGTTAATGGAAAACCTGATTCATAACGCCATCAAATTTGCAAAAACAGAAACGCCATTAGAAATTACCATAAAAAGTCGTTTGGTTAATGGGCCTGATTTACAAATCGAAAACCTGTCGACAGCTGTAAATTATTGTCATATTAGTTTTGGCGATAACGGTATTGGTTTTGAACCGCAGCACAGTGAGAAAATCTTCGGTGTTTTTCAGAAATTACATGGCAGGGATGTGTACGAAGGAACCGGCATTGGACTGGCAATCGTGAAGAAAATCGTTGAAAATCATAATGGTCATATAAATGCTATTGGTGAGCCTATGCAAGGCGCGACTTTCAATATTTATATTCCTTATTAGAGAGATGAGGTATAATGCTTGTTCCGTTTTTTAATAAGATTGATTTGCTAATAAAAAATTAATGAACTTTAGTTTAATATTTTTTTAAAGTAAATTATCTGATATTGAGATTTTTATAGTACTTTTAATGTATAAGACTCTAAACTTTTATCATATGAAAAACAAGATTTTAAAAGGATTATTATTAGGAAGTGTGCTAGTTTCAATGTTAGCCTGTAATACTAAGAAGGAAGAAGAAAAGCCCGTCGTAGTAGTTGATAAAGAGCAAATAAAAAAGGAAATTCAGGCTAAAGAAGATGAATTTGCGGCAACTTATAATTCTGGTGAAGCTAAAGAAATTGGATACTATGCTGATGATGCTATAAGTTATTATCAACACAGAAAACCTTTGGTAGGTAGGAAGGCAATTGGTGAGTTCCTGATGGCTGATTTAGGAACAAATTCTAATAAAATTTCTTTTAAAACGAATGAAGTTTTTGTTTCAAACGATGGAAATCAGGTAGTGGAAAGCGGTTCTTTTACCGTAACAGATTCTAGTAAAACTGTTTTAAATACCGGAAATTATCTTAGTTTATTTGAAAAAAGAAACGGTAAATATGTTTGCGTCAGAGATATGAGCGCTTCAGATATTGAAGTGGAATAAAAAGAAAACCAAATTTACAAATAAAAAAATGGACTAAAACCTAATAAGTTTTAGTCCATTTTTTTTGAAGGAGAAGAAGGTATTAACGTCTTCTTCCACCGCCTCCGCCTCCAAAGCCTCCGCCACCTCTGCTGCCTCCGCTAAAGCCACCGCTACCTCTGCTGCTGCTGTTAAAACTGCTGCCACCGCTACTTCTGGTACGGCCGGAATCAAAACTTGGACTTGATGAACGATTTGAAGTTGATGGACGATTTACGTTTGAAGATCGATCTGAAGTACCTGCTGACGGACGGTTCACATTCGAAGATCTGTCTGAAGTACCTGCTGATGGACGATTTACTTTTGATGAACGGTCTGAAGTACCCGCTGAAGGTCGATTTGCATTAGAGCCACGATCAGATGTCCCCGCCGTCGGTCGATTGTTGGTGTTTGCACGATTGCTCGTGTTTGCAAGATTTCCATTGCCATTACCATATCTTCCATTTGTCCGGTTATTGTTAACGGTATTGGATCGGTTTCTTTCGTTATTATAATGATTAATTTGATTTCTGTTGTTAATAATTACAGTGTTGTTACCTCCATGATAATGTCCTCCATAATAACCGCCGTGGTGATACCAATTGTTATGACGATAAATACCAACTGCCAACACTGTAAACGCTGCAAAATAAGGCGGATAATAGCCATAATAATACGGTGGATAATAAGGTACATAGGCAGGAGAATATACATATTGTACAATTGGAGCTGATTCTACGACAACAGTAGTGGTAGCAGGAACATTTACGGTAACAGGATTAGAACCCTGATAGGCAGGATTAGCAGTTACTGAATCACTTTTGGTTTTAGGTTCAATAACATAATTTTTGCCATAAAGATCTTCATCTCCAACCATTTGCAGAGAAACTTTTCCGTTCTTATCTTTATTTACTAATATAACGGCAACATCCTGGGTTTCTTTTTTACTAACGTTTACCTGCAGCACAAAAGTATATGCATTACCATCTTTTTTAGTGACGACTTTGATAAAATCTACTTTTTTGTCAAGATTTAAATCCAGGTTATTTATTCCTGTTTCTTTCTGATTTAATGATTTTTCAAATTCTTCAATTGTTTTTGATTTTTGAAAAAGATCCAGAACTGCATAAAGATCCAGATTATCGCCTGGAAGGCCTAACTCTGGCGCATCTTCTGCTGTCTGAGAAAAAACAGTAGAACTAAATAAACATATTACAACCACTAAAAAGGACAATAGAGATTTTTTCATAATTATAAAGTTTAGAAAAGTATACTGCAAGTTAGTGAATATCAATTGTATAAAAAAATATTGTGTTTATTTTATTTACACCTGTAATTTTGGCTATGCAGAAAGAAATAATTAGTTTTTTAACGTTCTAAGAAGAGATAGTATTAAGCGTCAGGCTTAGAATTATTAAATACTGTTGCAATAAACTAGTTTGAATAGCTAAATAATTTATTTTTGTATTAACTTAATTAATTATGGCTAAGAAAATTTTAATAGTTGATGATCATTTAGTAGTCCGAAATGGGGTTGCCATGGTTTTAGAAAAGCAAATTGAAGATGTAAAAATCTCAAATGCCGAAAATTTCTTTGATGCGATTGCACTGTTAAAAGAAGATTCTTTTGATTTGATTATTTTGGATATCAATATTCCAGGAGGAAAAAGTACAGAGATGATTACTGATTTGAGAGCGATTCAGTCTGCAGTCAAGATTCTTATTTTCTCTGCCCATGAAGAAGAGCAATATGCTGTAAAATATATTTCTGCCGGTGCTAATGGATATCTGAACAAACTTTCAAGCGAAGAAAAAATGATGTTTGCCATTAACTCTATTTTTGAATCGTCGACTTACATTTCTGCTGAACTGCTTACGAAGCTGGTCGATGCAAGGACAAGTAAAAAGGTGATAAATCCGTTAGAAGTCTTGTCTAAAAGAGAGCTTCAAATCGCACAATTGCTAATAAACGGTAATGGTAATCTTGAAATCTCGAATATGCTGGACATTCACATGTCTACAGTAAGTACCTATAAAGCCAGAGTGTTCGAAAAGCTGAAAATCAATAACCTGGTTGAACTTATTAATATTTACAAAACTTTTGAATCTTAGGTATACTCGACTATAATTTCAATAATGGTGCCTTCATTAATCGAACTCGAAATATTAATATCTCCTTTGATGATAATAAGAAGTTCTATAATCATGTGAAGTCCCAGATGATAATTTTTTACAATTGGGTTTTTGTAAAAATCAAGATAATAATCAATGAGTTCCTTACTCATTCCTTTTCCATTATCCATAATTATTAGTGATAACATATTATCTTTTGTGGCACATTGCAATTCTATTTCCCCGTTATTTGTGTTTTTTGTAGCGTTATCCAATAGATTATGAATGATAATTGATAATGCCTTTTTATTTGTTTTGATGAAAAAATCTTGTGGAACTTTATTGATAATAACTGTATTTTCTGATGCCGCTATTTTTTCAAAAATCTGAATTTTTTCTTCAATTAAATCATGTAAAGAATACCCTTTGTCTTCAAGCTTTCTTCCTTCTATAAATATCGTCGAATATTTAATTAGGTTTTCAACATATTCATATAGTTGATCTGACGATAATTGTATTGTTTCTATTTGTCTTTTTAGTTTTTCATCTTGTTGAATATTTATATTATCAGACAAATGATTTAGTGAAGCCATCAGAAATTTTAAAGGACTTTTTATATCATGGCTAATGCTTTTTACTAAAGTCTCTTGTTGCTTGATTTCCTGCTTTAGGTTCTTTTCTGTAGCTTTTAATTTGTTTACTGTTTTGGCTAGTTTTTTGGTTTTTTTTTCAATAACCTCTTTAAGCATTACATTCTTTAATTTTATATAATACAACCTTAAATGCCACATAAAAAACAAAAATAGTACGACCAACAAATAACAAAGAATCGTAAACCAGACGGTTTGATGAAACATTGCCGGAACTATCAGTGTAACTTTTTTATAAACGTAATTCCCTTCAAAACTAGATAATCCTCTGATTGTAAGAGTGTATTCTCCTGGAGGTAATGTGGTAAAGGATATGGATTTCTCGGATCTTATTTTTTCCCATCGACTATAAGTTCCTTTATCAAGCTTGGCTTCGAGATGTATATTTTCAGGATTCCCATAATACGGATAAGCAATTAAGAAGCTTACCCTTTGAAAATTATTTTTTAATACAATCGTATCTTTTGGAAAAAAAGACTTCTGATCTACAATGACCTTATCAATATAAAATTTTCTATTAGGAAGTAAAGTTTTTATTTTATAAGGATTAAAAAACACAATACCATTCATAGACGGTAAAGCGATTTGATCATTTTGAAGAATGTTTCCACAAGGCTGGCAGCCTCCGTTAAATTCATTCGTTAAAAAACCATCCTCTTTATTGTATAGATGATAATATATTGGTGTACTCTTGTTCTTGGCATATTTTAATAATGCCATTCTGGATACCTGAAAAAGACCTTTGTTAGTAGGAATCCAGAAAAAACCTTTTTTATCTTCGATTAAACAATGTGCAGAATTTAGGTAGTTATCTTCATCTATTGGAAAAGTTGACAATACACCATCTGAATAAAGGAAAAAACCTTTTTCATAAGTCGTTATCCATATTTTTTTTTCGCTGTCAATAAAAATACTTCTAATGTTTAGTCGCTCACTTTTCTTTACAATTGAAAAAGTTCCTGTATCAATTTTATATTTAAAAAGACCTTTTTCTGTTCCAAAATAAAGTGTATTGTAGTCGTATTGTGCAATATAAGTGATATTAAATTTTAGAATTTTTATAAGCTTGAGTACTTTATTTCTGATACAGTATAATTTTGCATGATTGTATTCATCCTTTTGAAGGCTAATCCAAATCGTATTATTGTCGTCTTTAAAGATGGTTTTCGGGCACTGTTTTAAATCATAACTAATATGTGTTTTATAATCTGATTTCTTTAAATAGCAATGAACTCCGTTACGCCTTCCAACCCATAAATTATTCTCATCATCTTTGGCAATAGATATATGTTCATTGAGCTCCATGCTTTTCAGAAAAGGAATACTGTCCAGAACTTTCTTATTATTGAAGATTAAACCTTCAGCGGTAACAATTGTACTATCTGTATAAGGTAAAGCGGCATAATAGATTTCTGCTGACTTATGTATATCTTTTTTTATCGTTTTAAAAGCAGGAAAGGTGATAATACACAAACCATTTGTATAACTTCCTAAATATAGTTTTTGGCTTTTCTTATCATAAAAAATAGAAATAATATTGCTTTTCTCAAACTCTGCAAAGTTTACTAAAGGAACTGCTGATAACCGTCCTTTTTCATTTGTTAAGAGATAAATTTTATTTTTTGAATAAAAAAATACCTGGTTTGCAGTTATGTTCCAGTATCGTTTTTGTTTAGTATTAAAAAGTGGGGAGTTTAGTTTTCCTGAGGATTTTCCAGTATCAGAAAAACTATCATAATCACCATTATTTTTGACGTAGTAAAGTTTGTCATTCAGTGCGAAGAATTTAAAAATATTCTCGCTTTTGTAGGCAATTTTATAGATGGTCTTTTTTTTAGCATCGCATAATTCTACTTTTTCGGTATCAACAAAAAAAAGATTGCCATTGGGCATTCTAATATAATAAGCCTCACGGGGATTGATTGTATTATGAGAAGGTAATCCGTCATGATAAAAGAACCGTTGACCATTTCTGGTAATGTTATAGGCAGGACTTCCTTTTTTGATTATTTTAATCGTCCTCTGATTAATAAGAACAAGCTCTTTTTTTTCTGTATTAAAACAGTACAGACTGTCTTTTTGTACGTTTCCTAAAATTTCAGTAAAACGACATTCCTTTAAATCAGTATTAGAAGAATTAAAAGTAAGGAAAGTATGACCATCGTAACGAACAAGACCATTTTCAGTCGTAATCCAGATAAAATTGTACTTACCCTGTACAATCGCTTTTACACTACTTTGAGGTAATTCATTGTTGTCTGCAGTATACCATCTTGCTGTGTAATTTTCCTGACAAGTTGCTTTAACTGCTGTTAGCAATAATAAAAAGTAACAATAGCGAAGGGATATAAGCAACGTCATTTTTGACATCGGACTGGTTTTAGACACACACAAACTTAGCAAACATTATTCATTATTTTGAATTTGTAGTTTTAAATCTACACACTTGTAGGTTTATTGAGACAGATTCTTGTAATCATAAATGGTTGATAAGGCTATATTTGCCCGAAACCACAGTCTTGAATTTTGGTAAAAAATGGTAATACCCCGAATTTTTATCAAGATGAGATTAATAAAAAAAGATTATGAAAATAGGTATTATAGGAGCTTGCAATATGACTTTGGATATTGCTACCAGAGCAGCAAAATCGGGACATGAAGTATTACTCAGTCATCCTAGATGTATTGAAAGTTTAAGGCCGATCGCAGCAAGAATGGGAGACAAAGTAAAATTGGTCGCTAAAGATAAAGCAGTAAAAGCAAAGATGATTGTACTATTTGTTCCTCGTGAAGAACTTAATGGATTTTTTGACGGTCTGCCAGATATGTCAGAAAAGATACTGGTACACACCAATAATCCTTTTTTTAGTACAGAAAGTTATTTATCGCCAATTGGAGAGGTAAAATCTTCAAGTGAAATTATAAGTGCACAATTGCCTAGTGCACATCTGGTTAAAATTTTTCATGTACTGGAACCTGAACTTATTTTATCGAAATGTCAAAGCCAAAACGGAAACGAAATATTCTTTATGGGAACCAATCAGGAAGCAAAAAATAAGGTGAAAAGTTTTTTAAAAACGATAGACTTGTCAGCTTGTGATCTTGACGAATTGTGTTCAGCGGGCCAATGCTAGGATTTTTAATCTTATAAAATACTTCCAGGTTGTCGTTCTGTAAATATCAGCATGAAAAAACATTATGACAACAAGGAAGTAAATTACATTTCAAGATTTACAATGATTTATTATTAATCAAATTTAAATAGTTTTTTGAAAATCATTTTTACAAACTTAAAGGCTGTCCTTATATAATTAACATTATTTCTTCCTTAAAATTCTTTAAAAATCTTCCTTAAAATAAGAGACAAAATTCAACATGTAATGTTTTGATTTACATGATTGTGCTATATAATAATATAATTGAATTTATCTACTTTGATAGCTTTTATCTATTGTGGTAAATTAATTTAATATGCATCTTTTGCTTTACTTTTTTATTTTGTTTGTAAATTAGTCTGATAATAAATCGATTAAGATTAAAACAAAAAATAAAATTGTAATTATGGACAACCAATCAAATGACATTAGCAAATGCCCTTTTCATAACGGGAGCATGGACAAAGTAGCAGCTACAGGCACAAAAAATCGTGACTGGTGGCCAAAACAATTAAAGGTAAATATTCTGAGACAAAATTCTTCGCTTTCAGACCCAATGGGTGAAAATTTTAATTACGCAGAAGCCTTTAAAAGTCTTGATCTTGAAGCAGTAAAAAAGGACTTACATGTACTTATGACTGATTCGCAAGAATGGTGGCCGGCAGATTTTGGTCATTACGGAGGTTTATTTATAAGAATGGCATGGCATAGTGCGGGAACGTACAGAGTAGAAGATGGTCGTGGTGGCGCAGGTGCAGGACAACAACGTTTTGCCCCACTTAACAGCTGGCCGGATAACGTGAGTCTTGACAAAGCCAGAAGATTATTATGGCCTATAAAGCAAAAATACGGTAGAAAAATTTCCTGGGCCGATTTGATGATCCTGACAGGAAATATCGCCTTAGAATCTATGGGCTTTAAAACTTTTGGTTTTGCCGGAGGAAGAGCCGATGTTTGGGAACCAGACGAAGCTGTTTATTGGGGTTCTGAAACTACATGGTTAGGTGGAGATGAACGTTATAAAGACGGTTCTGAAGGTGTACCGAAAGATCATGGCGTTGTTTCATCTGATGATAATGCAGATGGTGATATCCATTCAAGAAATTTAGAAAAACCACTTGCCGCTGTGCAAATGGGACTTATATATGTAAACCCGGAAGGACCAGACGGTAATCCGGATCCTATTGCTGCTGCCAAAGATATCAGAGATACTTTTGGTCGTATGGCTATGAACGACGAAGAAACAGTAGCGTTAATTGCAGGTGGACATACATTTGGTAAAACACACGGAGCTGCTTCTTCTGATCACGTAGCAGAAGAACCGGAAGCCGCAGGTTTAGAATTACAAGGTTTTGGATGGAAAAATAGCTACGGTTCTGGTAAAGGTGGAGATGCTATTACAAGCGGACTTGAAGTAACCTGGACAAAAACACCAACACAATGGAGCAATAACTTCTTCGAAAACTTATTTGGTTTTGAATGGGAACTTTCTAAAAGCCCTGCTGGTGCACATCAATGGGTAGCCAAAAATGCAGAACCTATTATTCCGGACGCTTTTGATAGTTCTAAAAAGCATTTACCAACAATGCTTACAACAGATTTATCATTACGATTAGATCCTGAGTACGAAAAAATATCCCGACGTTTTCTTGAAAATCCAGACCAGTTTGCAGATGCCTTTTCTCGCGCCTGGTTTAAATTGACACATCGCGATATGGGACCTGTTTCGCTTTATTTAGGAGCCGATGTTCCGAAGGAAGAGTTGATATGGCAAGATCCTATTCCTGCTGTAAATCACGAACTTATAAATGCGAATGATATTGAGCAATTAAAAGGAAAAATTCTGAATTCAGGATTAAGTATTTCTCAATTAGTTTCAACTGCATGGGCTTCAGCTTCTACTTTTAGAGGATCTGATAAACGTGGAGGTGCTAATGGAGCACGTATAAGACTGGCTCCTCAAAAAGACTGGGCAGTAAATAATCCGGCTCAGCTTAAAATTGTTTTAGATAAACTGGAAAGTATTCAGGCCGAATTTAATGCAGCTCAGGGTGGTGGAAAAAAAGTTTCGCTGGCAGATTTAATTGTTTTAGCAGGATCAGCAGGAGTGGAGAAAGCGGCTGCAGCTGCCGGAAGCTCTGTTACTGTACCTTTTAGTCCGGGACGTATGGATGCCTCTGCAGAGCAAACAGATGTTGAATCTGTTGGGTTCTTAGAACCTAAAACAGATGGATTCCGTAATTACAGAAGAACAAAATCAGCTGTTGCTACTGAAGAATTACTTATTGACAAAGCCCATTTATTAACGCTTACCGCACCAGAATTGACTGTACTTTTAGGTGGATTACGTGTTTTGGATATCAATGCGGACGGCTCTAAAAATGGAGTATTTACCAATCGTCCGGGTCAGCTTACCAATGATTTCTTTGTAAACTTACTGGATATGAATACACAGTGGCAAGCGGTTTCTAACGATAAAGAACTTTATACAGGAAACGATCGCTCAACTGGTCAGCCAAAATGGATTGGTACCCGTGCCGATCTTGTTTTTGGATCTAATGCAGAATTAAGAGCGCTTGCAGAAGTTTACGCTAGCAGCGATGCGCAGGAGAAATTTGTAAAGGACTTTGTTGCCACATGGAATAAGGTAATGAATCTGGATCGATTCGATTTAAAGAAATAATTTCTTTTCAATAGAATAAAAAATGAAAGAGGAGCCCTGGTTGTGGCTCCTCTTTGTCTTTATAGGCTTAAACTAAACTGCGTTTAGCTGCGTTTTTTTTCTTCTTTTTCTTCTTTTTCAACCAAATAATAAATCCGGTTACAGGTAAACTGGCTGCAATTAAACTGGCTAAGAACGCAATGATTTTCCCAAAAAGGCCAAAAAATCTTCCGGTATGAAGATCATAATTACTAGCTTCGATAATATCAACAGTATTAAAATCCTTATATAATTTATAACGAAGCAATTGACCCGTTGAAGCATCAAAGAAAAAAGTATTTTGTTTTCTGGACCATTCATACGGATATAACATTCTCAATCTAAGACCTCCGTCTTTTCTTATAGACAGGGTTACTGTATTGGCTCCCGGATATTGTTGTATCGCAGTTGTGTAAATTCGATTATAAAGTACGGCCAATGGCTCTTCTTTAATAATTGCTTTTGATTCTACTTTTATGCCTTCTGTAACTTCACTTCCGGTTAAGAATGCAGCTGCATTTTTTACGCCTTTAAAAGCAAAAAATAAACCGGTAAGAGCAATAACAAGCAGAAAGAAAGAAGCATAGAAGCCTAATACATTATGTAAATCGTAATTAACGCGTTTAAATGTTCCTTTCCATTTAATCGTCAAAGCTTGTTTTATTGCTTTTATGCGACCTGGAAACCATAATATAATTCCGGTTAGTAACATCAAAGTGAAAATGACTACAGACCATTTCTGAATAAAACTTCCAGTATCGCCCAAAAGCAAAGAAGTATGAAGCTTTCTGACCGTAGTTAACCAATCCTGAGTGCCAGTCGAAATTAAAGTACCATCATAAGGATTAAAATAATATGTTTTCTTTTTTGTAGAAAGTTCGACAGCAGCATTAGAAACTTTTTGATCTACTTTGATTGAAGTGATTTTTTGATCGGGTTCTGCTTTTTGAAAATTGAGGACAATTTTCTCAACGCCTGCAAAGTTCTTTTCCTGAATTGGTACAAGTAATTCTTCTTTTTTGCTCAAGCCTCTTAATTCTTCCTCAAAAACATAAATACAGCCAGTAATACTAATTATAAAAACAATTATTCCGGTTGCCAAACCTAACCATAAATGGACCTGGCGTGCTATATTTTTAATTTGTTTCTGATTCATTTTATAAAGCGTATACTAAAATTAGAGGCTGTTTTTTGAAAAGTTTTTCAAACAAGCTGCGCAAATGTAGATGTATTTTAGAAACATTCCAAATAACAATTTCGACAAATTAAGTCGTTTAGGTAGTAATTCAGTTAAAATGGAGAGCCGAATTTATTTTGAAAAAATAGCAATTTGCTGTTGATATATTTAGAAATATATTGTTCTTTTGCGCTCAATTTAGAATCAGTTTAAATAAGTATAAATATGAGGACAGCAATACTTTCAATTTCAGATTATATACAAGTACTAAATAAAAGAATAGCAGGTTTATCTTTGAGATCAGCATTAATTTTGATGTTTTTGTTGTTTAATTCCAGTGTACAGGGACAAACAACTGCAACCGGTTCAATTTCAGGTAGCGTAATTACCAATGACGGAAATGCCAGTCAGGGTGTAATTGTTAAACTAATAGAGATTAATAAAAACGCAGTAACCAATTCGGCTGGAAATTTCGAATTTAAAAAAGTACCATTCGGAAAATATACGTTGGAAGTTACCATGTCTGGTTATGAATCATCTCTGGAAAGTACCGAGATTACAGAGCTAAATCCAACGGTTTCAATTGACATCAAAGTAAATTCTTCCATTCAAAATCTGGAAGATGTGGTAATTCGTACCGGAGGAAATCGTTTTGCCAAAAAAGAAAGTTTTGACGTTGCCAAGATGCCTTTAAAAAACATCGATAACTCTCAGGTTTATATTGTAGTAAGTAAGGAATTAATGAAGGAGCAAGTAGTAACAGACTATAATAGTGCTTTTAAAAATGTTCCCGGTGCTGGTATTGCAGAAGTAAGAAATCAGGGACGTACGACTTCAATTTCAAGGGGTTTTCCAACTCCTCAGGTAGTTAGAAACGGTGTTGGAAGTTTTACTTACACTACAATTGATCCTTCAAATTTAGAGCGTATTGAGGTCATCAAAGGACCATCAGCAACACTTTTTGGAAGTACGTTGTCATCATTTGGTGGATTATTTAATCGTGTAACTAAAAAACCTTTTGATAGTTTTAAAGGGGAAGTTTCATATTCTGCAGCAAGTTGGGATCTGAACCGTCTGACTTTTGATGTGAATACTCCTTTAAACGAAGATAAAACAGCTTTGTTAAGAATCAATACAGCCTTACATAGTGAAAGAAGTTTTCAGGATGCCGGATTCAATAAAAACTTCTCAATTGCTCCAAGTTTCTCTTATGCAATCAATGACAGGTTGAGCCTTTTAATTGATATAGAATTCAGTATGTACAAAGCAACTTCACCAACCAGACTTGCACCTTTTGTTGTAGCAAACACGGAAAGCAGTATTGAGGAACTTGATATGCCTTATAAATTATCTTTTGCTAACAATACTATTAATTACACGAGTCAACAATACAACATTTTTGCACAGTTAAAATATAAAATGTCAGATAGTTGGGATTCTCAAACTATTTTGTCAAGAACAAGATCATCTTCTGATGGTTATGTGGTGGCTTTGCAAATGAGATCACCTACAACATTAAGACAACAGGTAACCTATCAGGAGTCACCTTTTTATGGAACGGATATTCAGCAAAATTTTATTGGAAAATTCAATATTGGCAAACTTAAAAACAGAGTAGTAGCCGGTCTTGATTTTTACAGCCTGCGTGCTACACGAAACGATGCCATTGTCAATATGCCGGCAATGGATTATAAAAAGCCTGGTGACGCTTATAACAATTTTAATATTCAAAAAGTACAGCCAATGTTTGCAGGTGCTACTTTTAATAATTTTGTATCTAATGACGAAGATACCTACAGCGCCTACGTTTCTGATGTTTTAAATGTAACCGATAAATTATTAGTAATGGGTGGAATTCGTTTGGATAAATATGAAAATCATGGAACCTATTATCCTAGCAAAGATTCTATTGCCGGAAATTACAATCAAACCGCTTTCTCTCCAAAATTTGGAGTAGTGTACCAAATTGTGAAAGACAAAATTGCGGCTTTTGGTAACTACATGAATGGTTTTAGCAATGTTTCAGGTTCAGATTTTGAGGGTAATACTTTCAAACCAAATCAGGCCAATCAATGGGAAGGTGGTTTTAAATTTGACCTTAGTAAAATATCAGCTACATTAAGTTATTATGACATTGCCGTAACAAATATAACACGTGACGATCCGGATCATGCAAACTTTTCAATTCAGGATGGAACTCAGGTCAGCAGAGGTTTTGAAGCCGAACTGATTGCCAACCCAATTTCGGGATTAAATATCGTGGCAGGTTATACGTACAATGATAGTAAATACGAAAAGAGTAACGCAAGTGTTCAGGGATTACGACCAACAACGGCAGGTTCTCCGCAAACAGCCAACTTATGGGCAAGTTATAGGCTAGTTACAGGTAGGGCACAAGGTTTAGGAATTGGTTTTGGAGGTATTTACGGAAGCGAATATTATCAGACAAACACAACAACTTTCAAATTTTCGATTCCTTCTTATACTGTTTTGGATGCTTCGCTTTTTTATGATCAGCCAAAATATAGAATTGGCCTTAAGGTGGACAACTTAACAAATGAAAAATATTGGTCTTACAGACTTGCAGCTCAAAACCCAACACGAGTTACTGCTAATATAACATTTAAGTTCTAAGTAACTTTAAATCAAAAAAAAGGGATTGTTTCATTCATGAGACAATCCCTTTTTTACTTTAAGAATTTGAATAGCATAAAAATGCTTATTCTTCTTCCTCTTCTTCCTCATCCGGTTCTGCTTGATTGGCACTGTATTCGTCCAACGTTCTTCTATCCGGATCATTTTTGTCGCTTAAATCTCTTTCAGCATCAATAGTTCGATTGCTGTTTTTTTGAAGATTAATATCATCGTTATCATCGAGATTTTGTCCGTCTGAATGATCAGTGTTATAAGGCTCTCTGTCTTTGTAATTATTCTGATGCTGATTAACTGCCGGATCTTTGCTCTCCATTGTTTCAGAAGTAATCCCTTCATTATCTGCTCTGCTGTTTCTGTGGTTTGAAGTATTCATAATAATAAGATTTTATAATTAATATTTACAAATCTATTAATCAAAAACAGAAGTAACTTATAAGATTTTTATTTGCAATTGTATTATTATCAGGTTTTTACAGTTATATGTTAGCTGTTTTTTAAGAAGAAAAAGGGTAAGCAGCCATAATTAAATAAGCAATTATTATAATACTCATTAGAAAAATAACAACGGTCAGCACCGTTATTAATAAGGTAGAATATAAGTATTCGCCTTTTTGCAGCAGTTTGTGCGTTTGTCTGTATTTCCAATACGATAAAAAAATGGTACTGGCACCTGTAAAGACTAATGCTATACCAATAATTATAGTTAAACCATTTTTAGGAATATTGGCTTCCTGAAAAAAACTGGCTGGTAATTGATTTACAAATAATGAAAATTTTACGATTACAAAGCCAAAAACCATTATTCCGATGCCTGTTCGCACCCATGAAAGAAAGGTTCTCTCATTTGACATTTGTTCGTTGATCATTTTTTTATTATTCTCCATTGTGTTCAATGTATATCTTAAAATTATAATAACAAAAGGGAAAAAACCTGTAAAGAATCTCTCCTTACAGGTTTAGTTTTTTTTATGTATTTGAAATCAGTTAAACAGATTCTATATAGGTTTTGAAATTGAGTATATCATCTTTTACCAGTTTTTCAAAATACGGATTAAGCAATTTTGCAGCGCTTTCTCCAGCAACTCCCAGCGGTGCGTGATAAGAAATAGTTACAATGATTTCTGTATTTTTTCCACTTGGTCTGAAAACAACTTTTCCCGCATTTTTTATGGAAGATTCCGGAAGAGAATTCCAACTGATTAATCTTTCTTTTTCATCTTTTATGATTTCAGCATTCCAGGTTATTTTACCTATTCCAGCCGGTCCTTTCGCAGTCCATTTCGAGGTAGTGTAAGTTAGCGGTTTTACAGCTTCAAGATGGTTCATGAATTTCGGAAAATTTTCGAAGTCACGCCAAAAATTATAGACCTCACTTATAGGTTTATTAATAATACTGTTAACTCGAATATTTACATTTGATGCCTTATCGTTTTTAAGATGATCTACAGCATCATACACCGGGCAATATCCTGACAGTCCGCGTAAAAGCATTGCGCCTCCTGAACCTATTTGTGTGATATTTTTGTCTTCTTTGGATAATCCTTTATACAAAAGATAACCGCCGCTGGTCACCATTAAAAATCTTTCCAGCGCTGAAACGTTTGTTTTAAGTTTTGAAGTTCCTGAATTAGAAACTTTTTTTTGAGATGTTGTTGCTGTTTCCATAATTCTATTTTTTTATTGATGTGCAATTGTTAGAGGGTTAAAATTAAGCTCTTTAAGCTGTTTTTCTTTTACAAGATTAATTTTGATTTTTACAGAATTAAGCTTGATAGAAGGAAATTGATCAGGTTTAAAACTTAGCAATATATGTTTAGCCTTAATTCTTTAGATTAAAACCTATTTACAATTTTAGAAATCAAAAAGGTTTCTCTTTTTGCATGTAGCTATGTGTTTTTTGTTTGATATGAATTTTATGTAAATCGATTTGTGCCGGACCATTGATAACAGATCCATCTGTTGAAAATCGGGAACCGTGACAAGGACAGTCAAAAGATTTTTCATCAGCATTCCAGTTTATAATACAGCCCAAATGAGGGCAGACTGCAGAAAATGCTTTTAAGGAATTATCATAATCCCGGTAAACGGCAATTCTCTTTAATCCGGATGAAATTACACCGCCTTCTCCAGCGGGTAAATCTGCCGTATTTTTTAAGTCAGATGTTGTAACCCAGTCTACATATTGTGATGCCATATTGCCTATTTCTTTTGCAAAATCAACGGCTATTTTAAGGGTAATGCGCGATGGGTTGTATAAATCTTCGTATTTATTTTTTATGCCCGTAATACTATCACAAATAATCATAGCGCCAATTGTAGCATGTGTCATACCGTTTCCGGAATCTCCTGTAATGATATAAATATTTTTATCTCCTGGGTTTTTGCCCATAAAACCCAAAGAATCCACAGGCTCCATAACTTGTCCTGACCATCTGTAAGTAAGATCATCTTCCAGCATCGGGAAATAATCTCGTGTCCAGGCTTCTAGTCTGTCATAACGCTCGGTCGCTGATATTCCGTCTTCATCGGCCTGACCAGTTTTGTGATCTTCACCTCCGGAGATTAGTAAATCGTATTTGTCATCATAATTTTCAAGACGTACATAATGATAAGGTTGTGAAACCCATTTTGATTTCTGATCACCGGTATCCCACCAAAGTGCGTAGGGAAGTTGCCCTTTCGGAATTTTACCTGCAATAACATAAGTTCTGTACGCATGTTGTTTGGTATGCATGGTCAGAACATCGTTTACGGGACTGTTTGTAGCTACTACAATATGTTGTGCAGAAAACATGTAGCCGTTCACTTTTGCTCCTTTTTTTGTAATATCTTCAGCATGCGCTTCGGTATATATAATGCCTCCCAAAGAAGTAATAGCTTCAGTAAGACCTTTTAAATAATGTAAAATATGAAATTGCGCCTGATTTGCAAAGGCCAGACATCTTTGGTTTTCGGCATTAGCCAATCCAGGAACTGATTTTAAAATACAAGTTTTTAATCCCGCTTTTTGTGTCACATGAAACTCCTTATCTAGATTTTCTTCTTTATCAGTTGGATGAAGAAATAAATAACCGTTTACTCTTTTAAAAGAACAATCAATATTTAATTCTGTCACAATTTTTTCAATTTCATCAATTGCTTTGGAGTGACTTTCAGCCGCAAGTGTGGCAGAGTTTTCTCCAAATATTTTTTCAAGGAAATAATAACGATCATCAAGCGCACAGGTTAAATGTGCTGTTGTGCGTCCGGTTTCGCCACTTCCTATAAAACCATCTTCGACCAGAACGACTTTTTTACCGGCTTTGAGTAATTTATAAGCGGTAGTTAAACCCGCAATTCCGCCACCAATAATAAGTACTTCAGTTTCTATATCCTGATTTGGTTTATTGCAGGAAATAATTTGAGTAGAATCAATCCAAAACGAAACATTATCGCCTGAAGTAATACTGGAGCTTTTTAAACTATGATTTGATTTATTGTCCATGATTGTTTTGTTTTTGAGGTTTGTCTATGTAAGAGACTGATTTTTAAAGTAAAGCAATCAAAGCTAGTAAGCCTTTGTATGGAAATCTTATAAGTTTAAGCCTAAATTTTATAGGATTACCATTATGTTAAATGCTTCTATTTCAGATAGTAATAAAAAATAAAAAACCGCTTAAAAACAATTTTAAGCGGTTTAAAAAAATAAAAAAAACGAAATTATTTCACCAAGTATTTTTTCTGAATTTGTTTTTTAACTTTTTTATCAATTCCATATTCTACTAGTAACATTTTGTCGATACTGCCATATTTCTTGATAGCAGTATTCCACGCTGATTCTAAGTAAGCTTGTTTTACACCCATTAATTTTGCCATTCTTTCTTCCGGAATTCCGTAGGCTTTGTACTTGCTTAAATCTGTTTTTGCGATGGCCTCGTTAGATCTTAAATAGTCTTTCATAATTTCTTCATCAGAAACATCTAAAATATGTAACAATAAAGAAGACGCAAATCCTGTTCTGTCTTTACCAGCCGTGCAATGAAATAGAACAACAGTTTCTTTTTTCTTCACTTCATCAAAGAAAGGTTTAAAGTCTTTTGCGTTTTCAGCAAATCCTGCATTGGCCGCGACCATTAACGAATCTGCCTGTGCTTCGTTGAAAGTTGGCGACATCATAATTTTCATAAATTGTCCCATTTCTTTACCGTTTATTGAACCAATGTTAGCTCGTGTAGTTACAATTTTTTCTCCTGTCGGAATAAAATCAGGATCTTTTTTTATTTCGTCGTCGTTTCTAAAATCGACTATAGTCGTAATGTTTAAGGCGTCGAATTTTTTAATATCATTTTCTGTCAGTTTAGAGAAATTACCCGATCTGAAAATAATATCTTCCTTGATTTTTTTGCCGTTTTTATTGTGAATTCCTGATAGTGATCTGAAATTTGGACTGTTTTCGATTTCCATATTTTTCTGAGCCTGACTTTGAAAAGCAATCATTAAAAAGACTGCTGTTGTGCGTAAAAGAGTTTGAGTTTTCATATTTAATTATTTTGAAATTAGAGACTGGAATTTTAATGCAAACTGAAGTATCAGCTTGCATTAAGTAGTATTTATAAAGTTTTTGAAAAGAAATGAATCTTATAAAATCTGGTATTTAAGACCTAACTGACCATTGATAGACGACCATTCGCTGTTAGTAATTCGGCCTTCATTGTTCCCCATGAATTGTTTGAATGGTTCGTTAGTAAGATTTCTAACTTCCATAAAAACTTTGATTTTATTGCTGATAGAATAATCCGCAGAGAAATCAACAGTGAAATTTGGCATAGCCGAGATATAATAGTCCGGACCTAAATTTTGATTAATCGTTTCTACTGATTTTCCTCTGTAATTTCCGGCGATTCTAAACATGAAGCCATATTTTTCGTAGAAAAGAGAAGAATTAAACAATAACTTAGATTGATTTGGCAATGTAGTTTCGTCCGTAGCCGTTACATTTCCTTGCGCATCATATCTTGAAACTTCTAATTTTGATTTGATAATTGAAGTATTAAAATCGATTCCGAATCCGCCCCAGAAACCATTCCATTCTGTAAATCTTTTTGTGATTCCAAATTCAAAACCTAATAAACTGGCGTCTTTAATGTTTTTAGGCTGCGTCACGATATAATTAACGTTATTGATTCTTTCTGCCGAAATATCCCTGAAAATATAGTCGCTAATATCTTTGTAGAAAACACCCGCCGTAATCAATCCGATATCTTTTAAGAAATACTCTCCCATAAAATCTAAATTATTAGAAAAAGTAGGCTTTAGATCCGTATTTCCCCTTGTGATTTTTGGAACACCAGCCGTCACATCTATAATTTCACTCGGATTTAAATCGGGTAAATTTGGTCTTGAAAAAGTTCTGGTATAAGCCGCTCTGAAATTGATGTTTTCATTGAAAGCATATTTCAAATGCACCATTGGCAAAAACGCATTATACGATGATGTTTTGGTAATTGGCGTTGCCACTTTAGTTTGCGAATCATAAGCGGTACTGCTCATCGTAACATTCGTTTCTTCATTTCTGGCACCGGCAATGATTTTTGTTTTTTCAGATAAATCATAAACGCCCATAACATAAGCGCTGAACACATTTTCTTCGCCTTTAAACTTTGTGGTTACATTCGTAGCCGGAGAATAATCTGCAAAACCATTTGCTTTTAAGTATGATGGTGTGAAAATATCAAACAATTGATTTTTCGTAATCGGATTTACAATTAGGTTATTAAACGGACTTCCAATTTCTGAGAAGAAATTATTAGCATTTGGATAAGGTTCCGTTTGTAAACTGCTCATCGGAAGTAAGGCTGGCGAGCCTGGAATTCCTAAAGCGGCTCCCGGCAAATAAACGATTGGCGTTTGCTGTCCTTCATAATCTTTGAATCTTAATTTTGAACCCGCTTTGATTACAAATTTGTCTGTTGCATCATAATTAAAGTTAATTTGTCCCACTTTATCATGATCCCTTTGGTCCAATTGGGTAATGACCAATTGTTGTAAAGTTAATTTCGTTGGATCCATAACATCATTCGGATTCGTCAGTTTTGGATCGATGTTGTAAATGTTTACACCATTTCCGTCAGGAGCATCAAAAGTATTATAAACAGCGCCATCTGATGATCTTACACCAAAATCACCAACCAATTTTTGAGAAAACTGAGCAATTGGTAATCCTCGCATATCAGAAGGCATATTTGGTGGAGTGTCCAAAAGATACGTCATTTCGTTATTGGCAAACGACCAGTCAAATTTTAATTTAGAACCAATTCTGTGTTCTCCGCCAATTTCAATTCCATTTAAATCTGTTTTATAATCAGAATAACGGTAGCTAAAAGTATATCTCTTTTTAGCAAAGTCATAGAAAGATTCATAAACCGGACGTACATCCCTGAATTTATCATACAAGAATTTCCCGAAAAACTTATTCTTATCGTTCAATTCAAAATCAATTCCACCGCTTATTGCTTTTGTAGTTCTTTGTCCAAAATATCTTTTAGCATCAACTGTATTAATACCATATTTTTGAGATTGTACAGGAGCATTAATGTTGTAATCCACTACCATTTCATCAGTAGCGAAATTTCTGTCCCAAATAGAAGCTGCCAATACAATTCCTAATTTATCTTTAAAGAATCTTTGTCCGTAAACTAAAGAGGCATTATAAGAACCTTTTTCAGCTTTTTGATTGTAACCGCCTCCAAGACTCGCATTCAGCATTGTTTTTTTAGGGGCTGTTCTGGAGATAAAATTTACAGATCCACCAATGGCATCTCCTTCCATATCAGGGGTTATCGCTTTTGATAACTGGATGTACTGAATCATTTCGGTCGGAATGGCATCTAAAAGTGTGTTTCTCGTTCCCATTACAGAGGCACTTGGCAATCTGGTTCCGTTGTACAAAGTCGATGTCCATCCGTAAGGCGTTCCGCGTACACTCACCTGATTGGCTTCTCCATGATAACGGTTTACACTCACACTTGGCATTCTTTGAACCGCTTCGGCAGCATTACGGTCTGGTAATTTTCCCACGGCATCTGCAGAAAGCACATCCATAATGGCCAATGATTTCTTTTTCATGCTTAAGGCTTTGATTTGAGATGGCCCAGTAAAACCTTTTACAATAATTTCTTTTAATGCACCTTCTTCTGCAGCAAGAGTAACCGTTCCCAAATTATTAATACCCGAAACTAATTTTATTTCTTTGGTAATCGTTTGGTATCCCATATAACTAAAGGAAACTGTAAGCTTTTCTCCCGATAAATTCGAAACTTGAAAATTCCCATCAAAGTCTGTTGAAGTTCCCGTTTTTCTTTCTAAAATAGAAATATTTACTCCCGGTAAAAACGTTTTTCCATCAGAAACTTTTCCGATCATTGAAGCATAATTTTGCGCTATAAGTTGATTTCCGGATAAAATCAAAGCAAATAACAATAGTAGTTTTTTCATTGTGTGTAGTTAATTTTTATTTTCTGCTGCAAAACTATCTGATGGTTATTTTCCGGAAGTCTTTTTAAATTTAGGCGTACAAAAAAGACTAAAATTATTTTTAAGTTATTGATTTTTAGTTGTTTGTGAATAATATCAAATGGTTAACTAAATATGAAGGACTTGTTATTTTGAAATTGAATTTGGTCTGGAAATACTTTTCTTATAAAAAAACAGGCTTTACGAGAATGCATTTTCTGATGATAAAGCTTCTTCATGCACTTTTTTATAGTCACTTGGAGTTGCTCCGGTAATTTGTTTGAAATATTTGTAGAAAGTCGATTTGTTTTTGAATCCGCTTTCGTATCCAATAGTGACAAAATTGGCATCTTGTTTTTTATCAATTAATCTTTTGGCTTCTTCAACTCTTAGGGAATTTATGTATTGATAAAAATTGGTTTTCAATTCGACATTAAGCGCTTGTGTGATTTTTACTTTTGAAATATGTAAATCAGCCGAAAGTTTATCCAGATTGAATTCAGAATCGAGATGGCCTTTTTTGGTTTTGAAATAAGCTTGAATAGCATTGATGATCTCATTCATTTCATCTGATTTCAATTCGTAGTTTTTATACTTCTCTTCGTTTTTAAGTTCAATAACCAGTTTTTGAATTTCAAAAAATATGGCAAACCGAATGTGAATGACGTAAATGAAGATAAAGAGCATCAGACAATAATAAACGAATCGAAGGTTTACGATCATCTCCCTATTAAGAGCCAAAAGTACAAGTCCCAAAACAGTTAATACTCCCAATGAACAAAAAACGCTTCCTATGACTTTTACAATACTGATTTTTAAATTGAAAATTCGTGTTGTATCTAATCGTGATGAGCGGATGTATCGTAGACAATAAACACTATAACCCAGGAAAGAGGGCAGCAAAAGCAACATTACGATAAGGTTAGAAAGTTTAATGATTTTTGGGAATACAGGATTGGTTACCGCAATAAACACTACAACTATGTTGAAAGCAAAACCTATAAAGAACGGAATGCAATGGTAACAGATTTTTCGGGTGGAAATGGGTTTGCCAAATACCGAAAGCATATAAAAATAAAGCAACGGACCGTAAAGGAAAGAGAAACTCCCGTGCAGTTTTTCAAACAGGTTGACATCCTGATAAAAGAAGAGTATGGAGATCTTATAGAGAAGGTGAAAAAATATAGTGCCGAAAAAGAGAGTGAGATAAAAATCTTCCTGTCTGAATTTTTTATTAAAAAAGATTAATAAAGCAGTTATTAAGGATTGAATCGAGGTTAAATAGAGAAGGAATAACATAATAAGTTGTATTGATAAACAAAACTAGTCGATGAGAATTATCATAAGGTTACCAAAAGATTAAGCTACCTGAACCTGAAAAATTTGACAATCATTTTAGTTTTCATTTCTGAAGAAAATTATAGAATGTTATTTCACTAAAAATTCAAAAAGTTTACTAATAGTAAAAAAACGAACTATTATGAAGTTCTGGAAATTCAGATAAATTGCTTCCGCAATTATTGTTTTGTAAAGTGATATGAGGCCTTATTTTTAAAGAGAATTTTGAATAAAAGCCGTAGTTTTCAGCTAACTATGTTTTCTGTTTTTTTACAAATCCTTAACAAATTACCGCCCTTAAATTTCCTTTTTTTTAACAATTACATAATTCTCGTTTTTTCACTATTTGTAAAATTCATTGTTAATTTGCTTCAATAAATTTAATATTTGTAAACAATTAACCATGAAAACAATTTACAAGGCAATTTTTATTTTTTCTGCTATACTCTTTGCACAAAACATGACAGCGCAAAAAGGAACCATCAGCGGAACCATTACAGATTCACAGTCTCCATTGCCGGGAGCCACTATTATATTGTCAAATAATCAAAAAACAACAACTGACTTCAGTGGTTCTTTTACGATTCAGGATGTTAGATCAGGAAATTTTGATTTGCAAATTGCTTATATAGGATATGAAACAAAAACCATTACTGTTGAAGTTAAAGACAATCAAAAAGTAAGTTTAGGTATTATCACACTTTCTACCAATTCAAAAGAATTAAACGAAGTTGTAGTAAGCGGAATGACCCAAAGAAATAGTGAAGCAAGAGCGCTGAACATGCAAAAGAAATCAATGAGCATTGTAAACGTAATTGCTGCCGATGGAATAGGAAAACTTCCGGATCGTAATGCTGCAGAAACGGTACAGCGTATGCCCGGAGTTTCGATTGAAAGAGATCAGGGTGAGGGACGTTTCGTTTCGGTGAGAGGGTTACCACCTTTTTGGTCATCAACTACAATCAACGGAAACAGGATTCCGACTGCTGAGGAAGAAACTACTTCAAGAGCTACTGCATTTGACTTCTTCCCATCAGATCTTATCGCTTATGTTGAGGCTACAAAAGCCATTACACCAGATATGGACGGAGATGCCATTGGAGGAAGCGTAAATTTTACCACGCAGACTGCTCCAACCAAAAGAACCATTAAAGCAAGTGTTTTTAGTGGATACAATCAAAAATCAGACAAAGGAATTTACAGCGGATCGCTTACTATTGGTGACAAAAGTAAAAACGGAAAATTCGGTTACATTATAAATGGTACGTACTGGGACAGAAATTGGGCAACGGATAATTACGAAGCCAGAAGACAAGGAGATCAGGGAGTTTACCGATTAGAATTGCGTGATTATACCGGAGTTAGAAAAACAACAGGTTTAAATGGTGCAATGGAATTTAATCCGTCTTCAAGAGATAAAATCTTCCTGAAAGCAACTTATGGCGGACTTACAGATGAGGAAACACATTACAAACACAGAATCCGTTTTGACAAATTCAGTAGTGCAAGCAACGCTTTAACTGTTGAACAACAAGATATTCACAACGAATTAATGACACAGTTTATTGGAATTGATTTAGGTGGAAAACACCAATTGGCCAATGGCAATTTAGACTGGAGTCTGGCTTCTTACAGAAATCAGTTTAAATATGGAAATATTCCAAATGCAGAAGACAACAGTTATTTCTTAATGCAGTTCAACCAAACCGGAGTAGGCGTTAAACCGGAATATATGAATACGGTTCCGGTTGCAAATGGCGGAGCAGGAGGACCAAGAGCCTATTGGGCTGCTGACGGCGGAATGCTGGATCCAAACAATCCAAAATCAATATTTGACTTTTTCTCAGATCCAAATTTCCAGACAGATCCGACAAAAATGAAATTCTCCACTTTAGAGTTGTATAAAATCAGCATTGTAGAAAGAGATAACATTATTGCGGCCGTAAACTACGAGCACAATTTTAATGAAAAACTTAAAATGAAATTTGGTGTGAAATTAACAGACAAAGATCGTATCGCCACATTTAGAGATGAATATTACAATTGGACAGGATCGCCAACACCATTTTTATCAGATTACAGTCAGGATTTAATTCTTCAGCCTGGAGGAACAGATTATATGAGAAAAGAAACAGGAACGAATATTGGAAACACTTTCGGACCGGTTTTATCTACAGATGGAATGACGAATTTTTTCAACACTTCACAAGGTAATTTAGTTTTAAATCCGGCAGATTCTCAAATTCCGGAATTAGGAAAAGGATTAGGAAGAAACTTTAATGTAGACGAAACAACTTCTTCTTTTTATGCAATGGCAACGTATTTAGCTACTGATAAATGGACAGTTTTAGGAGGGGTGAGAGTTACGAATACCAATACGAAAGTAACCGGAAAAACAGTAGAAAATGATGTAGTGGTTGATGCTGAAAACACTAAAAATTATACCTCAGTATTGCCAATGTTACATATAAAATATTCTCCGATTGAGAATTTAAACCTTCGTTTTGCTACAACCAGAACTTTTGCAAGACCAAACTTTGGAGACATTTCTCCAGCCGGTTCTTTGAATACTATTGATGGTGAATACGCTGGTGGAAATCCAAATTTGAACCCAACTTACTCTTGGAACTTTGATTTATTGGGAGAATATTTCCTTGATGAAGTGGGAATTATCAATGCTGGAGTTTTCTACAAATCAATTACAGATCCAATTTTTGACGATACCTACCAAGGAACTATTAACGGAATTTCGGATATCGAAATCAGCTCACCAACAAACGGTGGTAACGCCTGGATTGGCGGAGTGGAATTCGGATTCACAAAAAGATTCAGCTTCTTGCCAGGATTCCTGAAATATTTCGGAACTCAGATCAATGCAACACTTATGAATTCTGAAATGACTTTGGGTAAAAACGCTAATAATCCAAACGGAAGAAAGGTGTCAACTCCTTATCAGGCAAAAGAATTATACAACTTACAATTGTTTTATGAAAGCGGAAAACTTAACGTGAGAGCAGCTTTTAACCACAAAGGAGCCTACGCAACAAGTTTTGATGCCAATGCCAAAAATACTGACATGAACGACATTTATTATGGTAAGTACAATTCACTTGACTTCTCTGCTTCTTATAAAGTAGGCGACCATTTCACCATTTTCAGTGATGTAAATAACGTTTTGAATGAGCCTTTAATGTATCATTTTGGAGAAACGCCAAACCGACCAAAACAGGTGGAGTATTATGGAGCGAAATTCAATCTAGGACTTAAATATAATTTATAGACAACTATAAGTTAACCCGTTGGATGTTGGAAGGTTTTATTTTTACAGTTTATTTTTTTTTAATCGACTGCATTTAACGGGTTTCTAAAAAAGGATATCCAATCTAAATTTTACAGCACAATTATCATTTTAATTTTAAGGAACTAATGTCTAATAAAGCATCTAATTTCAGGTTTATTTTAAAAACATCCATAGCGGCATTTGGTACTTATTTTTGTATGTATGCTTTCAGGAAACCTTTTACGGTAGCCACATTCGACCATATGTCCTTCTGGGGAATTGACTATAAAATATTGCTGATTTTAGCGCAGGTTTTAGGGTATACGTTATCTAAGTTTTTGGGAATCAAGATTATTTCAGAATTGAAATCATCAAAAAGAATTCTTTATTTAATAAGCTTTATTGCGATTTCAGAATTGGCATTACTAGGTTTTGCACTAGTGCCTGCACCTTATAACATCGCATTTTTATTCATAAACGGACTGCCTCTCGGAATGATTTGGGGAATCGTTTTCTCTTATATAGAAGGAAGAAAAACAACCGAATTATTAGGCGTTATTTTATGTTCAAGTTTTATAGTTTCCTCGGGCGCGGCAAAGTCTGTCGGTTCCTTTGTCTTGAAGGTTTTGGGATGCAATGAGTTTTGGATGCCTTTTGTTTCGGGATTGATTTTTATAATTCCGTTAATCGTATTTTCATTGTTTTTGGAGAAAATCCCAAATCCGGATAGCGAAGATTTGGCTTTACGATCGAAAAGAAGACCGTTGAGTAAAAAAGAACGCGCTTCGTTATTTCAGCAATTTGCTTTTCCGTTAACGGCCATTATCATCTTCTACGCGATGCTAACGGCCATGAGAGAATTTAGGGATAATTTTGCCAGAGAATTATGGGATACTTTAGGGTATAAAGAAAGTATTTCAATTTATATGTATTCTGAAATTCCAATTGCGATTTCAGTGCTGGTAATTTTGGGTTTCTTAGGAAGCATGAAAAACAACTACAAGGCGTTTAAAAGGTATCATTTGGTTTTGTTTATTGGTTCATTGCTTATTGGGTTAACGACTTTTTTATTTCAAAAGCATTTAATGGGGCCACTTCCGTGGATGATCATTTCAGGTTTTGGAATGTACGTTTGTTATGTTCCGTTTAACGGTCTGTTTTTCGACCGAATGATTGCCACTTATAAAATTGATGGAAACACTGGTTTTTTAATTTACATCGCCGATGCTTTTGGTTATTTAGGAAGCGTTTTGGTCTTGTTTTTCAAAAATTTTGGTGACAAGAATATTTCACTCTTAAGCTTTTTTACCACTTGTATTTATCTGTTATCCTTTGTCGGGATAATTACAACCATAATGTCGTTTAATTACTTTAAGCGCAAATTCAAAAAAACAATAAAAATTAACACCACTCCTTTATACACCTGAACAAAGGAAAAATTAGAATAAATAAATTACACAAACACAAAAACATGAAAGAGAAATATGATTTAATAATTGTAGGGTCGGGAGTTTTAGGCACATTTCATGCCTACCACGCTTTACACAAAGGAATGTCAGTTGCTATTCTGGAAAAAAATAGCAAACCCGAAGGCGCCACCGTTCGAAATTTTGGTCAGGTTGTACCATCAGGAATGGACAGAAAATGGCAAAACTTCGGAAAAGAAAGTTTAAAAATTTACAAAGATATTCAGTCCCAATTTGATATCAGTATTCGTCAGAACGGAACGGTTTATTTGGCTTCAAACGACGAAGAAATGCAATTGATAGAAGAGTTGCATCAAATCAATATTTCAAATGATTACGAATCTAATTTGCTGACAAAAGAACAATGTCTGACAAAATACGCCGGATTGCGATCTGATTATTGTACAGGAGGATTATTTTTTCCACAGGAAGTAACGGTTGAACCTTCAACAATGATTCATAAATTACATCAATACATGATAGCCAATTTAGGTCTTGATTTATTTATGAATACCACTGTTTTGAATGTTGAAAACAGAACTGATGGAGTAGTGGCAACCACTTCTGCCGGACAAGAATACAAAGCTTTAAAAATCATTATCTGTAACGGAAGTGATTTCAAAATACTGTATCCTGAAATTTACAACAGCAGTGATTTGGTTGTTTCTAAACTTCAGATGTTGCAAACTAAACCTCAAAATAACTATAAATTAGATGGTTCTATTTTGACGGGATTAACGATTAGAAGATATGAATCTTTTGAAGAATGTAAATCGTATGCGACAATAAAGGCAAAAGAAAATCCCGATAGTTTTGAGAAGAAATACGGGGTTCACATTTTATTCAAGCAAGCGCTGGACGGATCTGTAATTTTAGGAGATTCACACGAATATGCTCCGGCAAAAGATATTGATTCCCTTGGATTTGATTTGAATATGGATATTGACAATTTCATGATTGAAGAAGCCAAAAAGATAATCGATTTGCCAACGTATGAAATCCAAAACAGATGGTTCGGAATGTATTCACAATGCAAAACCAAAGATATTTTTGAGCATACAGTTGATGAAAATATTCATATCATAACCGGAATTGGAGGCAAAGGAATGACCGGAAGCGCAGGATTTGCCAAACATAATATTGCCAAAATTTTTAATGTTTAATTTTTCTAGCCACTCCCGATAGCTATCGATAAAGGATTAAAAAGATTTAAAAAAAATCTGCCTTAATCTGCTTCAATCTGTAAAAATCTGCGTGAAAAATTAAGCACAATTACATTCAACATGTAAATACATGTTCACAAAAAATAAAACACACAAAATGAAAATTAATGAAATTGAAATGGTCGTTTTTGATATGGCCGGAACAACAATAAACGAACAAAATATAGTATACAAATCACTGCATAAAGCCATCAATAAATTCGGAATTGAAGTTTCGTTGGAATTGGTATTGTCATTAGGTGCAGGAAAAGAAAAACATCAGGCCATAAAAGATATTTTAAAGCACATCAACAATACAGATTCAAATACATCAAATTTAATCTTTGAATATTTCAAGGAAATACTGGATCAGGAATATTTGTCTGCAAAAGTGTTACCAATTGAAGGTGTCGAAAATGTACTTCAAAACCTTAAAAAAGATGGTGTAAAAGTAGTTTTAAACACAGGGTATAGCAGTCATGTCGCCAATACATTATTAGAAAAATTAAACTGGAAAAAAGACAATCAGTTTGATGCTTTAATTACAGCTGATGATGTTGTACTAGGCCGTCCTTTTCCGGATATGATCCACAAAGCGATGCAGTTGTTTGCTATTACAGATGCTTCAAAAGTATTAAAAGCAGGAGATTCAGCTATTGATATTGAAGAAGGTAAGAATGCAAAATGCGGTATTACAATCGGCGTTTTATCAGGAGCGCAAACACGATCTCAACTCGAAGAAGCAAAGCCTGATTATATTTTAGAATCTCTGGCCTCTTTATATAGTATTGAGAATTAAAGAGCTCTTTTTTTTAACACATAGGAACATAGATTTTAGGCACTCAGAAAGGCGTTTCACTTTTTTGAAAACACATAGCTATGCCCTTTATTTAAAATAAATAATGTTTTTATGTATTAAAAATAGCCACTCCCGATAGCTTTTTTGGATAGAAGATTAAAAATAAAAATCTAATGGATCTGCGTGAATAATGATACACATCGCTATGTGTTTTCAAAAAAGTGAAATGCCTTTTTACATATTTTATGCTATGTTTCTATGTGTTTAAAATGTTCGCAACGTATTAAAATAGAATTCTTTATAAGTAAATAAATAGTAACCCATTAAAACAATTCAACCCAATGAAAAAGATTTTTAGATTAAGTTACGTTACAATTCTGGCAAGTGTACTTTTAGTTACATCTTGTACCAACGATACAACATTTACGAGCGACGAAAGCGCTGTAAATGCGAATAAAACGAATTCCAAAACAGCCAAGACAGCACTTGCCGGAGGCGTTAAAAAACTCCTTATTATTGGTATTGATGGCTGTCGCGGAGATGCTTTAATGGGCGCCAACACGCCAAATGTTCATGCTTTATTACCGAATTCAGTTTACAGTTTAGATGCTTTAACAGAAGCGCCAACCTGGAGCGGAAACGGCTGGTCGACGATGCTTAGTGGTGTAACACATTTAAAACATGGCGTTACGGATAACTCTTTTTCAAGTCCGAATTTCGGAACCTATCCAAGTTTTTTAAAACGTCTTGAAACTTACAATGCCTCTTTGAGAACAATGTCTATTGTTCATTGGGCGCCAATCAATACTTACATTGTAGACGGAATTGATTTGGAGAAAACCCTTACCACAGATTTAGCGGTAAAAAATGAAGTTGTTGCGGCTTTGACAAACGACAATCCGGATGCTTTATTTTTACATTTTGATGATGTAGATCACGCCGGTCACAGCTACGGATTTTCATTGAATGTACCACAATATAAATCTAGTATTGAAACTACTGATGGTTATATTGGAGAGATTTTAACTGCTTTAAAAAACAGACCCAATTATGCCAACGAAGACTGGCTGGTTGTTGTTGCACCGGATCATGGTGGAACATTGGCAGGATCTCACGGAGGATCATCTTATGAAGAAAGAAATATTTTTACCATCTTCAACAATAAGAATTTCACTTCAACAAAAATTGAAAAACCAGTTGATCCAACAACATCAATCACAGGAAGTTTTGCCCATTTTAATGCAAATAACAAATATGCTTCAACGACGAATGCACTTTACAATTTCGGAACTTCAAGTTTTACGGTTGAATGCAGAGTAAAAACTTCAGGGTATTCTAGTGATCCTGCTTTAGTTTCAAATAAAAATTGGGCAAGTGGTAAAAATCGTGGATTTGTAATTTGTGCCAATACAGGAGGAGTATGGAAAGTAAATATCGGAGACACTCAAAATCGTGTAGATATTTCCGGAGGTACAATCACCGACGGAAAATGGCATCATTTAACTTTGGTGGTAGATCGTACAGCTAAATTGGTTAAAACCTATCAGGATGGCGCTTTTGTTGGTCAGGCTACGATTCCAAATAACTTTGGAAGTTTGACTTCAGGATTGCCATTTGCAGTGGGGCAGGACGGAACATTAACGTACGGCGCCAATGTAAACGGAAATATTGCAGAGGTTCGTGTATGGAATAAAGCTTTAGCTGAAGCTTCTATCTTAAATTATACTTGCTCATCTGTTACTTCTTCTCATCCGGACTACGCCAATCTTATTGGTTATTGGAAAGGAAATAATGGTTCAGGAAATAGTTTTACAGATTCAAGTACAAAGCAAATACCTCTTACGTTTGCTAATACACCAACATGGACAACAAGTACAGCTACCTTAAAATGCGGAACAGCAACTGGAGTTGTTCCAAAAATGGTAGATATCGCCTATTCTTCTCTACAATGGTTTGGAGTACCGATCAACTCAGGATGGTCGTTAGACGGACGCTCATGGCTTCCGGCGGGAAATTAATTCAGTTTGTGTTTTTTATTGTTAAAAGGTTGTCTCTGTTTCTGGAGATGACCTTTTTTTTATTTAACCGCAAAGTTTTTTTACCGCAATCCCGATAGCTATCGGGAGCTAAGGTTTACGCAAGGTTCGCAAAGTTTTAAAGCCAAAGCTTTGCGAACATTGCGTTTTTATTTTCTTTGCGAACATTGCGGTTAAATATAACGCAGATTAGCTATTACTTTCGGAGTAGAAGTAAAGCACAAGCATAACACAATTTTCGGAAGTTCTGTTTTCAGGAACGTGTGGATGTCTTCCATTAAAACATAAAGAATCACCTTCACTCACAAGTACTTCAACATCATCAATAATATAAGTCACGCTTCCTTTGATGATGTATTTAAATTCCCAGGCATCTGTAATTACTTTTTCACGTTTGCAATTGGGTTCAACTTCAAGGATTACAGCTTCAAAACCAATAGAATTAATGCTTTTACTGAAAATATGATAGTAATTAAAACCAGTTGTTTCGGCTTTGTCTTCTTTCTCTATCTTTTGATAGTCTTCTTTTTTAATGTGGATGTATTTGGCATTTTTGGTATTTTCTACACCTTCAAAAAAGTAACTGACATCGGTATTTAAGGATTGTATTAATTCAATTAAAACGGGTAGGGACGGTATGGTTCGGCCGTTTTCGATTCTCGAAATTAGTCCGTTACTAACGCCGGCTCTGTTGGCAACTTCATGAATAGTCAATGAATTTTTCTTTCTAATTTCTTTTAATCTTTTTCCAATACCAATTAAAAAATCTTCCATAATAAAACCTGTAGTTTAAATGGTAAATATAATACATAGTCTCCAATGTTTAGTTTTTAATCTGAGGCAAAACTTAACATTGGGGCGTTATTTTTAAAGGTATATTTGTTAATAATTAATTAACATTCAGTTAAAATGTAAATAACATTGAAAATTATTTAAAATTTCACTCTAATAATATATCTGCACATGAAAGAAAAAGAAAATGAATTAAATGAAAACTCTGAAAACGATAGTTTAAAAACCAGTGAGCAAACTCTTGAAAATGAAATTGCTTCTGACAATGACATAAAAACAGAAACAACAGATTTAAAACCATCGGCAGTAAAGCCAAAAACGATCGTAACAAAAAAGAAACCCGTTAAAAAGACTGAAGTTCTAGTACCAGAAACTACAGAACAAAAAGAAGAAACTGTTTCGGCTGAGGCTTTGGAAAAAACGGAAGAAATTGTTTCAGAAGATAAAAATAATAGTAAATCTAAAAAGAAGAAGATCAAGATGAAAGAAAAAGACGCAAAAGACAAGGACAAAGAGAAAGCAAAAAAGAAAAAACAAGTAGCTAAGAAAAAAGAAAAAGCGAAAGAGGATAAAAAGAAAGAGAAAGCTAAAAAGGCAAAACAAAAAGCAAAAGCTAAAAAGAAAGCCAAAGCGAAAAAAGCAAAAGACAAAGCTAAAGCGAAAAAAATCGCTAAAAAGAAAGCGAAAAGATCGAAATCAAAATCGAAAAAGAAGAAATAAAAATAAAGCCCTGAAATTTCAGGGCTTTATTTTTTTACTGCAGTATTCTTTTCTTTATTCCGAATGTGTTCCCGATGCGAGATTCCCCAATTGATCATTTCAGCTATAATAGGTCCAAAAGATTGACAATATTCTGTTGATTCATAAAGTATTGGCACTTTCGCATCACGGTCTTCTGTTCTTTTAACCAGATTATTGAGTTCCATATCTTTTAATTCTTTCGAAAGCATACGCGATGTAATTCCGGGAATACTTTGCTGAATTTCCTTGAAGCGCGTATTTCCATTACAAATGGAGTTGATAATAGGCAATTTCCATTTCCCTCCCAAAACATGTAAAGTATCCTGAAGCGCCTGAAACTCTTCCTTCTGATTTCTCGCCATAGCTAGTATTTATTGTGAAAATATTTTAATAAAGATAATAAAGGCTTGCAAAATATAAAAGAAGAAATTCTTTATGATAATGATTTTGGTATACTCCATGATACCGCTAAGAAAGTAATATACTTTCAGATTTAACTTTGTACCGTTAATTTAAAACATAAAAAAATGGACAATTTAAAAAATAAAGTTGCCGTAATTACCGGAGGAAATAGTGGTATTGGTTACGCAACAGCAAAACAATTTAAAGAACAAGGAGCAACCGTTATAATCACCGGAAGAAGAAAAGAAGCAATTGAAAAAGCAGCTACAGAATTAGGAGTGCATGCCATCGTTGCGGATCAGTCTCTTGTTTCAGATATTGAAAATCTGGCTGCAAAAGTAAAAGAAGATTTTGGACAAGTGGATATTCTTTTTATAAATGCTGGAATTGCTGGTTTGGGAACGATTGAACAAGCAACAGAGACTTTGTATGATGATATTATGAATATCAATTTAAAAGGAGCTTATTTCACTTTAAGCAAATTTATTCCAATCTTGAAAGATGGCGCATCTGTAGTATTTCTTTCTTCTAATACTGCCAGCATGAGTGGAGCGGGATCATCCATTTATTCTTCAAGTAAGACCGCACTGAATACTGTGATGAAAATTGCAGCTGTAGAATTAGCGCCACGAAAAATCAGAGTAAATTCGGTTAGTCCTGGCCCAACAGAAACAGAAGTAATGAAAAAAGTAGGTTTAGATGAAACGACTGTAAAATCTATTATGGATGTTGTGGTTGATAGAATTCCCCTAAAACAAATGGGAACTTCAGAAGATGTTGCCAAAATGGTTTCGCATTTAAGTAGTGATGCTTCAAAATTCATCACCGGCGCTGATTTTATTATGGATGGGGGAATGGTTTTAGCTTAAAGACTTAAAAGTTTAACCGCAAAGGGCGCTAAGAGCTACACAAAGGTCGCAAAGTTATTATCATATAGCTTTGCGATCTTTGCGTTTAAATAAAGTCCTATTGATTAAAACCCTTGCGCATCTTGCGGTTAAGTCTCAAAGTTAAGTCTCAAAACATTTCAAATTTCACGCTGTCCGTTTCGCTCCTCACTTTGTCCGTTTGGACTATTTTATGATTCTAAAACAAAGATTGTCAGGATACTTTTGACCAGGAAATTACCTAATAGTCAAATAATTTAAAATCAAAAAAATGGAAACAATTCAAAAGAATAAACGTAGCTTCTTAAACGCAATTGCAACAGGAGCTTTTATACTGATCGCATCAACCAGCTTTGGACAGCAAAAACAAGTTCAGACAGCAAAAGAGGCAGAGGCTATTCGGCCGTATCACATTAGTGTCAATCAGGAAGCTATTACTGATCTTAAAAATCGTATAAACGCTACCAGATGGCCAGCGCAGGAAACCGTTACAGATCAGTCGCAAGGAGTAAAATTAACTCAAATTCAAGGTATTGTAAAATATTGGGGAACTGATTACGACTGGCATAAAACAGAAATGAAACTAAATGCCTTACCTCAATTTATTACTAAAATCGACGGATTGGATATTCAATTCATCCATGTAAAATCCAAACATAAAAATGCGCTGCCAATTATCATTACACATGGCTGGCCGGGATCATTCTTTGAACTTTTAAAAGTTATTGGCCCGTTAACAGATCCTACAGCTTATGGAGGAAAAGCCGAAGATGCATTTGATTTGGTAATTCCGTCAATGCCGGGTTATGGTTTCTCAGAAAAACCTAAAGGAACAGGTTGGGGACCAGAAAAAATTGGAACTGCCTGGGATGTATTGATGAAACGTTTAGGCTACAAACATTATGTATCGCAGGGAGGCGATTGGGGTTCTGTAATTGCAGATGCAATGGCACGTCAGGCACCAGAAGGATTACTAGGCATTCACGTAAATATGCCTGCGACAGTTCCGGCAGATGTAGCAAAATCACTTAAAGATGGAGATCCTTTACCTGCAGGATTATCAGTAAAAGAAAAAGCAGCCTTTGTTTCTCTAAATAAATTATACACCAAAGGCGGTGGTTATGCTGGAATGATGGTAACAAGACCTCAAACTTTAGGATACGGCCTTACAGATTCGCCAGTAGGTTTAGCTTCTTTCTTCTTAGATAAATTCAATGAATGGACGTATAGTGGAGGAGATGCTGAAAAATCGCTTACAAAAGATGAAATGCTGGATGATATTTCATTGTACTGGCTAACTAATACAGCCAATTCATCTGCTAATTTATATTGGGAGAATAACAATAACAACTTTAATGTTGTAGAGCAAAAAACAAATGAAATTAAAATTCCGGTGGCAGTAACTGTATTTCCGGGAGAAATTTATCAGGCACCAAAAAGCTGGACGGAGAAAGCCTATAAAAACCTTATTTATTTCAATGAAGTAAACAAAGGGGGCCATTTTGCTTCGTGGGAAGAACCACAACTTTTTGCAGAAGAAATGCGTGCCGCTTTTAAATCAGTAAGAAAATAATAAATTTAAAAGAATTACAAAATGAAAAATAAAGTTAAAATCATTGCTCATACACTATGGGTAATACTATTCGCTCTATTGTTGAGTGAGATTATGGCTTAAGTAATAGTAATTTAAAAGAGGTTCTGTTTCCATTTTTTTTGGAAGCAGGACCTTTTTTAATTTAAAAACTATGAAATAAAAGAGGAGCATAGCCTTATAAAGGATGATTGCTATCTGACATATTTCATTTCTTAATATGCTAATAAAACTCCAGCTTTAAGCCTGTCCGTTTCACTGCTTAGTTTGTCCGTTTGAGCTATTTTCTGATTTCAAAAAGAGGATAGTCGAAGTACTTTTGACAAAGAAATTAACTGATAATCAAACAACTTAAAAATAAATAGCATGAAAACAAATTCAAACTTCAGAACAAACGCAATAACAATTCTTAGCTTTTTTGCATTACTTATTTCAGGTGCTGTTTCAGCTCAACAATCAGGAATAAAACGCACCGATTTACAAAAACATGACCTTAGCGTTCCAGGATACGAAACCGTACAGGCCAAAATCGATTTTGATGCGCATTCCGCTTTCGGAAAACATTCGCATCCTGGTGAAGAAGTTATCTATGTTTTGGAAGGTTCATTAGAATATGAAGTGGAAGGTAAGGGAACAATAACATTAAAAGCTGGAGAGGTACTTTTTATTCCGGCAGGAGTAGTGCATGCTGCGAGAAACAACACTAATGCAAAAGCTTCAGAACTGGCAACTTATATAGTTGAAAAAGGAAAACCTGTTTTGGTTTTGAAAAAGTAATTCATCAACAAAATTTTCAACTTTCAGTCTGTCCGTTTCAACTTTTACTTCGTCCGTTTGAACTCTTTTCTCATTTCAGAATAACTATAGTCAGACTACTTTTGAAGAAGAAATTAACTAATAATCAGATAATTAAAACATCAGAAATTATGAAAACAATATCAAAAATCTCAAACCGTATTACAGCTTTAACTTCTAAAGTATTTTTAATCGCAGTTCTTTTCTTTGCCATGACATCAATCAATGCACAATCAGAAAATCAAAAAACAAATGCAATTGCAGTAAGCTCTTCTCTTGGAACATTAAAACAAATCAACGCCGGTTTATTAAACGTAGGATATGCTGAAGCCGGACCTTCAAACGGAAAACCGGTAATTCTGCTTCACGGCTGGCCTTACGATATTCACAGTTATAATGAAGTCGTTCCCATTTTAGTTGCAAAAGGCTACAGAGTAATTACACCCTATTTAAGAGGATCAGGAACAACAACCTTTCTTTCAAAAGATACTTTTAGAAACGGACAACAAGCAGCTTTGGCAAGTGATATCATTGCTTTGATGGATGCGCTTAAAATCGACAAAGCCGTTATTGGCGGTTTCGACTGGGGAGCAAGAACAGCGGTGGTTATGGCAGCACTTTGGCCAGAACGTTTACAAGGATTGGTTTCTGTAAGTGGTTATTTGGTGGTTAATCTTGAAGCCAATTTAAAACCATTACCTCCAAAAGCAGAATTAGGATGGTGGTACCAATATTATTTCGCAACAGAAAGAGGAAAATTAGGATACGCCCAAAACACTTATGAGTTCAATAAACAAATCTGGCAAATAGCTTCTCCTTTATGGAAATTCGACAAAGCAACTTACGATCAAACAGCGCAGTCTTTTGATAATCCGGATCACGTAGCAATCGTAATTCACAATTACAGATGGAGACAATCTTTGGAAGCAGGAGAATCTAAGTACGATAGTTTAGAAAAACGTTTGTCAGCAAGACCTGCAATTAAAGTTCCGACGATCACCATAGGAAGTGATTTTGATGGCGCTTTCGCGGATGGAAAAGCGTACAGAGACAAATTCACAGGCAAATATGAACATAGAGTTTTAAATGGAATAGGGCACAACGTCCCACAAGAAGATCCAAAAGCATTTGCACAGGCAATTATCGACGTAGCTAATGGTAAATTGTAAATGGTTAATGATTAATTACCTTTTACATCTCACATTTTACATCTCAATATCAAGCATATAAAAATCACAATTAACAATTAACAATTAACAATTCACAATTAATAAGTCATGGAAACAAAAATCTTATACACAGGAAAAACACACACAACTGGTGGTCGCGAAGGAGCATCTCAAAGTTCAGATGATCAATTGAATATTAAATTGAGTTCTCCGGGGTCTTCACGTCCGGGAACAAATCCGGAACAGCTTTTTGCAGCTGGATGGTCGGCTTGTTTTATTGGCGCAATGGGAATCGCTGCTTCAAAATTAAATATTAAACTGCCTGCAGATACTGCCGTTGATGCAGAAGTTGATTTAGCTGTAACAGACGGAGCTTACTCCTTACAGGCAAGATTGAATATCAGTCTTCCCGGCTTAGATGCTGAAACAGCAAGAATACTGGCTGACGAAGCGCATCAGACTTGTCCTTACTCTAAAGCGACAAGAGGGAATATTAATGTTGAAATTAATATTCTATAAAATCAAAGCCTCTTCGAAAGTTGAGGCTTTTTAAAATAAAATTTTAAATCATGAAAAAAATAAAATTAATACCCGCATTCTTTATTGCAGTGATTCTCCTAATTGGAATAACTGCTTTTGGACAAAACAATCCTGAGAAAAAAGCAGTGAAAGGTTTTGCACTTTTAGAACTGTATACTTCTGAAGGCTGTTCGAGTTGTCCACCTGCAGATGACTTGATGGGGAGAATTCAAAATGAATATCAAAACGACAATGTTTATGTTTTGGCGTATCACGTCGATTATTGGGACAGACAGGGCTGGAAAGATGTTTTTAGTAATGCCGATTATACTCAAAGACAATATGATTATGCCAAGTTCCTTGGAAAAGAACCTATTTACACACCGCAATTAATCATAAACGGAAAAGCAAATTATATCGCTTCACAGGAAACTTTGGTGAGAAACGGAATCAAATCAGCACTTTCAAAACCTGTTACAACCGATTTGTCTTTAGAAGCCAGCCAGGCCAATAATAATCTTAACGTAAATTATAACATCGAAGGAACTTTTAAAAACAGTAATTTGCTAGTAGCTATTGTTCAAAAAGCAGCTAAAAGTAATGTAAAAAGAGGGGAGAACGCGAACCGTGTTTTATCACACTATCAAATTGTACATCACTTACATTCAGTAAGTTTGAAAGACAAAAAAGGAACAGTTTCGATTCATTTACCAAAAAGTTTTAATGAAAAAGATTTTGAAGTAATTGGTTTTGTTCAGGATAAAAACAATGGCGGAATTTCAGTAGCAACAAAAGCTAATTTCCAATCATCTTCTGTTTTATGAAAACGCTCTTCTTAAGCTTAAGCCGTTGCAGTAAAACGGAAAAAGCAAAACGCAGCAATATTTTAAAGCGTAATGAAAATGATCTTGTTATAAAAGAAAACATCATGCAGTTAATGCAGGATAATAAAGCACTTTGGCTCTAAATCGAATTTTGAAAGGCTATGAAATCGGGATGAAAATATTTTGTTCCGATTTTTTCCGTCATTAAAAATGCTTTCAAAATATCCTATCTTTGACAAAGCAAGATCTAAAAACACATAAAAAAACATGGAAAAAGTAAAAAGCTTTCACGTTTCCCGAAAGGTGATTTGGGGAAGTTCTATAGCATTGGCGATTCTTGCTTCAATACCAAAATTATTTGACGGCGCTTCGACTCCGGGAGATATTATCATTAATTCTTCGATTACCCTGATGTTCTCTATTTTTATTTGGTATTACAATATTTACAGCCTGCCTAAATTTTCGTCTCAACGTACCAATAAAAGCCTATTCAACTGGAAACTTTTGTTGAGTGTTATGCTTGGTATAGCGGTTATGGTTATTTTGGTAATTGGCCATCAGGAGCTTTTTCAGATTTCAAAAATGGACGCTCCCATTATGTTTGAGTTGCGCGGTATTTTAATCAATCTGATCGTTTATATGTTCCTGCATTTGCTTTTTCAAAACTATCAGACACAGCAAATGGGAATGGAATTAGAACGTACGCATGCCGTAAATCTGGGAGCACAGTACGAACTTTTAAAACAACAGGTTAATCCGCATTTTTTGTTTAATAGCCTGAATACGTTGAAATCGATGGTAGAAATTCAGGATCCGCAGAGCGCTGATTTTATTCTGAAACTATCAGATTTTTACCGATTTACATTAGAAAGCCGAAAAATGGATTTGATTCCGTTAAGTGAAGAACTTCAGATTCTGGATTCGTATGTTTATCTGCTGAAAGCCCGTTTTGAAGACGGATTTGTTTTGATAAATGAAGTCGATAAAAAACAATATGATTCGGCTATTCCGCCCTTTACTTTGCAATTATTAATAGAAAACTGCATTAAGCACAATGTGGTTTCTTTGGATAAGCCATTGCACATTAGGTTATATTCTGAAAATGATTTTTTAGTTATTGAAAATCCAATTCAGCTCAAAAGAGGTGTTTTGTCAACGGGCGTTGGTCTGGATAATATCAATCAGCGTTTTATGCATTTAATTCATAAGGAAATTGAAATTGACAAAAACGAAACTATTTTTAAAGTAAAAATACCCATGATCTATGACTATCATAATAATTGAAGATGAAGTAAAAACGGCCAAAGCACTTGGTCAGCTTATTTTGAGTATCAGACCCGATACTCAAATTTTGTCGTATATACAAAGTATAGACGGAGCCGTGAGTTATCTGTCAGAAAATGATCAGCCTGATCTTATTTTTATGGATATTCAGCTCGCAGATGGTTTGTGTTTTGAGATTTTCAAAAATGTTGAAGTTCTGTCACCTGTAATTTTTTGTACTGCTTTTGATGATTATGCGATTGAAGCTTTTAAATCAAACGGAATTGATTATGTCTTAAAACCATTTTCAAGAGAAAGTATTGCTCAGGCGATTAAAAAAGCAGCTGAACTAAAGAATTTCTTCCAAAGAAATAAAAAAGTGATGCCGGATTTCGAGTATTTATTAACACGAACTGGCGAGAATAAAGGAAAGAGTAGTTTTTTGGTTTTCAAAAACAATAAGTACCAAACGGTTTTAACCGAGAACATTGCATTATTCTGCATTAAAAATGAAACCCCAACAATTATTACTTTTGATAAAACCGAATATCAAATTACGCAATCTTTGGATGAGGTTCATAAGCTATTATCTCCAATACAATTCTTTAGAATCAACAGGCAAAATTTGATTAATTTTTCTGCCATTAGAGAAGCAGAGCATTATTTTTCCCGTAAATTAATTCTAAAACTAACCATTCCAACGGAAGAAAAATTATTGGTTGGAAAAGAGAAAGCAACTGCATTTTTGAGTTGGTTGGAAAACAGGTAACTTTACTGGGTATTTAACCGCAAAGCACACAAAGTTTTTTTGAAGTATTGGGGCGTTATAAAAACGCAAAGGTCGCAAAGCTAAATGTTAACTTTGCGACCTTTGTGTATACCGATAGCTATAGGGATTGCGTACTTTGCGGTTAAATTTTGTCAGCTTTTTTGGTTATCGAAATTTTTCCCGTTCTGTTATCTTGAATAAAACCAATTATTTCGAAATCTTTTGGATTGAAATTATCGGGTTGTACGATCTTTACATTTCCTTCTTTTTTATTCAGTTGAAAAGAATTAAGCTGTTTTACAATCTGAATATGACGAAGTGTAGCACCTTGGTTTTCTCCGCGAAATACTTTTGAAATGGCTTGCTTCTGAATGGTAGCGAAAACCAAATTAATATCTTTTTGAAGCAGATTAGTTGTGTAATTAATTTCTAAAGAATCTTTATTTGATTTTACCGTAAGATTTAAATCTGCCATTGTTTTGGTTTTGAGGGCATTTGAAACTTTTTCGTATAAAGCAGATTCATTATAACCTGCAAATTCTGTAGTTCCGTTAATAATGAATTGCGGCGTATACATTACGTACAGATTTAACCAATCCAGGTATTTTTGTTGACGTTTTGTAAATTCATTCGAACTAAATTGATCCTTCCATCCCAAACGATCCCAATAATCAACGTGATAAGCTAAGAGGTAAATATTTTTGTTTCCCGCCTCACGTTGCAATTTTGCCAATAATTCATCAGCAGGAGGACAGCTCGAACAACCTTCAGAAGTAAAAAGTTCTACTACAGCAAAAACATTGTTATTTACGGTTTCTAATTTTGCTTTTTCCGTTTTAAAACTCCCGGCAATTTCGCTTTCGGGAAACATAAAACAATCTAAAAAGAAGAGGGAGGAAAGCGTTATAGCGAAGAAAATCAGGATACTATTTTTCATAATTTCTATTTTTAAAATTTGACATTCTGTTTATTTACTCAAAGGTAAAATCACAGTTACTGTTTTTAAAGCGAAAAAATGTCAAGTGTCCATAATGGCAGTTGAACAGCCCAATCTTGATGTGGAAAAGAACAGAATTTAACCGCAATGGGCGCAATCCCGATAGCTATCGGGATACGCAAAGGTCGCAAAGCTAGTAGTTAGCTTTGCGACCTTTGCGTTTTTATAAAGCCCTCTACTTCAAAAAAAAACCTTGCGTACCTTGCGGTTAAATTTTTCACACTTTCGATGGAGATAATCCGTATTGTTTTTTAAAAGCGAACGAGAAATGAGAAAGATCTTCAAAACCAACTTCCAGATAAACTTCAGATGGGGTTTTTCCTTTTTCTTTTATAAGATAATAAGCTTGTTGCAATCGCTTTTGGAGTAACCATCGGCTTGGTGAAATGTCAAAAACACGTTGAAAGTCACGTTTAAAAGTAGCCAGACTTCGACCAGTTAAATAAGCAAAACGGTCTAATTGTACATTAAAATGAAAATTCTTTTTCATGAAAGCTTCCAGATCAATTTTACCGGGTTCATTAAAGTCAAATAAAATATCTTTGAGTTCCGGTTTGCATTGCAATAAAATATTTATGGCTTCATTTACTTTTAAAGCCTGAAGCTCCTCTGTAATTAATTGATCTTCGTTGATATAAGGAATCAGTGAATCCATTAAGCTTTTAAGCAACGGAACTTCTTTTAACTGAAATATCGTTTCGGTTTCAGGATTCTTAATTAAACTGGTTTTCTGATTGTGTTTTATGGAAAAATCACGCAACGCTTCCTGATTCAGATAAATTGAAATGGACTGAAAAGCGGTATTCGGATCGGGTTGTTTATTGAATTTTATGAGCTGATTCCTTTTGATAAATCGAAAATCACCAGGCTTGAAAACATACTCTTTGGTACCATTGTTTAAAGTAAGTACTCCCGAAATCTGAAAACTTAAAACATGTTCTGCCGCAAATTGCTCACCTTCCCGATTTTGGGTATAGTAGCAGGAATAAGCAATTGGAGATGTTTTTTGATTTATTTTGGAATCGTTCATATCACAAATTTATAAAAAAATGGACAGTAAAAGGGATTACTGCCCACTACAAAATACCTTTAAATTATTGTTTTTTAGCATTATTGGTATACCATTTTCCCTGTGCTGTATCAAAAAAACTTCCGGCATCATCATGATCTGTAGATAAACTAATATCGATCCATTTTTTCATTTCTTCTGTTCGGTTTTTATCAGCATTTTTTAAAATACCAATTGCCTCGCTACCTAATACCAAGTGTACCGGTGGGTTTGGATGAGAAGCTAAATCTACCATTACTTGAGCTGCTTTTTCAGGATCTCCGACAGCAACAAATTTTCCTCCTTTGAAAAAATCAGTACGTTGTTTTACCATTTCGTAGCCTTCGATTTCAGCTGCATACGACATAGAAGCGCCTGCCCAATCCGTACGGAAACCACCTGGTTCAACACTGGTTACGAATATTCCAAGCGGGGCAACTTCCTTAGCCAAAGCTTCCGTAAAGCCACTTAAGCCAAATTTTGCCGCCTGATACATCGTTAAACCTGGATTACCAACGCGCCCACCAATAGAACTGATTTGTAAAATCCTTCCTGAACCTTGTTTACGCATATAAGGCAATACAGCACGTGTAATTTCAATAGGTGCATATAAATTGGTTTCCAACTGACTTCTAACTTGTTCATCAGTATAAGCTTCAGCTGCACCAATTATTCCGAATCCGGCATTGTTTACTAATACATCTATTCTTCCAAAATGTTCTGCTGCTATTTGAACGGCACTATACACTTGTTCGTAATTAGTAACATCTAAAGCTAAAGGAAAGATTTGATCTTTAAAACGTTCCTTCAAATCATTTAATTGATTGATATCGCGAGCTGTTGCTACAACTTTATCGCCACCCTCTAAAACTGCTTCTGTAAGATTACGTCCTAATCCTCTTGAGCTTCCTGTAATAAACCATATTTTGTTCATTGTAATTGTATTTAATTGTTCATTACAAAATTACATCAGAAGCTATGTTTGCTGTTTTGTTGAAAAGCTCAAATTTATTTGTTTAAAAGCTCAGTATTATTATAGATAGAGCCTTGCCCTTTTGTCCTAACTTCTGGAGGAACAAGCCATTTTGAGGCCTGGACTTCACTTTGGTGTAGCGCCTTCTTTACTATATAAAAGCTTTAATTGTTAGTTAATTAATAATTAAAGTTTTACTGTAAATAAAGTACTTTAACTTAAAATGATACTGTTGTTTATATTAATTTGTTTTAAGAAAAAATCATCATGAGAAACCACAACTAAAGTTCCCTGATATTCATTAATTGCAGCCGTTAATATCTCGATATTCTGAATGTCAAGATTGTTAGTTGGCTCGTCTAAAATAATCAGATCTGGAGCTTTATTGGTTATTGTTAAACCGCAAAGCATTAGTCGCATTCTTTCGCCACCACTTAAAAACTCACAAGGTTTATCCCAATCTGATTTTGTAAAAAGAAAACGGTTTAACCGCATTTTAATATCGTGTTCCTCTAAACTAGAACTATTGTTTTGCTGTGCTTGTTTGTAAACAGTTAGCTCGGTATTGATTAATGAATAATCCTGATCAATGTAAACGCTGTTGCAGTCTGTTATTTTTAAAGTTCCTGATTGTGGTTTTATTTCTTCTAAAATTAGTTTTATCAGTGTCGTTTTTCCAGAGCCGTTATTTCCTTTTATGGCAATTCTCTGGCCACTTAAAATCTGAAAATTTAGATTATTTTTCCAAATTAGCTCTCCGTTATAGCTGTAATTGAGGGATTCGGCTGTTGCAATAATTTTACCTTTATGCAAAGCAGAATGATCGAGTCCAAATTTCATTTTATCAATACCTGGAATTTCGGCACGCAATTCGCGTAATTCCTGTGAGATTCCACCAATCTTTTCCTCATGAACACTTTTGGTTTTTGAAGTACTGTTTTCAGCATTGTTGCGTAAAGTGTTCATCATAATTCTGGCAACTCCGGCTTTTTCCTGTTTCTTTTTTCCTTTTGCATCAGATTTTTGTTGTCTTTCCAGGGTTTCCCGCTGTTTTTCTTTGGCTTTCTGAAGTGCTTTTTCTTTTGAATGAATATCTTGTGTCAGCGCGTTTTTCTCGATACTTTTTTGTTCTGAATAGAAATCAAAGTTACCACCGTAAGATTTGATTCCGTTTGACTTTAATTCGCAGGTTGTAGCAAGTAAATTGAGTAATTTTCTGTCGTGACTAACGATTAACATTGTATTTGCCGTTGTTTTAATAAATTGATACAATGACTCCCGACCCTGAACATCTAAATGATTACTCGGTTCATCAAGTAAAATGAGTTTTGGCAGATGAATCATAATACCCGCAAGAAATACTTTTGTTTTTTCGCCTCCGCTTAAGGATTCTAATTTTTGATTAAGTTCAAATTTGTTTAATTGCCAATATTTTAAAGCCTCTGTACAGCGTTCTTCAATGGTCCAGTCGTCATTAAGCAGATTCAGATTGTTTTCCGTTACATTGCCTTCAAGAATTTCCTGTAAAGCATTGATTTTTTGATCAATCTGCAAAGCTTCTGCAATCGTCAAATGATTGTATTGTCCGAAAATTTGAGGAATATAATACGGTTCAGCATCTAGTTCTAATATTCCGCTTGACGGAAATAATTCTTTTGCTATAATTTTTAATAAGGTCGATTTTCCAGAACCATTATTGCCCACTAAAGCAATTTTAGCATTGTTGTTTACTGTTAGACTGATGTTGCTGAACAGCAATTCTTTATTCGAATGTGTGTATGAAATGTTTTGTAGAATAAGCATAATCTCTTTCTTAAGCATTAATAAATCAGCAAACCGTTGAGCGGTTTACTATCTCTATATCTGAAAGAAATTATTTATTCACATTTGTGGAGGTTTTATTTTGAAAGTGCAAATATAAGAATGTTTTCAATAGCATCAAAAATGCCTAAGAGATGATCTTAGGCATTTTACATTTCTATTTGAAGTAATATAAAATTAATAAACTATATTTTGTGTGTAACTGGCTGAGTATAATTTACGAAACATGGCATAAGTTACACTAACCATTACAAAAGCAATAATGGCATCGATTGTGGCAGAAAAGCCTAATACAGCTAATTTTGAAAAGAAGGCGAAAGTGATGTCGAAGAAAATACCCGCAAATACCCATTCTTTCAATCGTAATAATTTATTCGGAATTAATAAGGTAATAACGCCCGCTACTTTGAATACCCCAAGCAAGTAAATAAAATGCTCTGGATAACCTAATTGTTGTGTAATTCCCCAAACAATTGGATTGGTTGTAAGTTCGAAAAAACCGCTGGCGCCAAACCATAAAGAAGTTAAAATAACACCTGTCCAATAAATAATTTTTGTTGTTTTTGCATTCATGATTTTAATTTTTTAAGTTGTTAAACAGCACAAATTTGCGTCAGAACACTCTCATTAAATAGCCATAATTTATTGAAGTGGACAATTTAGATGTTTAAATAGACAATCAATAAGTTGATTGTTTTTAACTTTACATTTCGAAAATTAAAATCGGTATTTATTCAATGGAAGCCAAAGAACTATTACAACAACATATTGCGAAAATCGCATCTATAAAAGAAGAAGATTTTGATTATGTATTTTCTCATTTTAAACCAATGTCTTTTAAAAAAGGACAAGCAATTCTTAGTGAAGGGGATAAAGTAGATTGCGAGTATTTTGTAACTTCAGGTTGTTTGAAAGCTTTTTTTATTAATGATGAAATAAAAATGTACATATTACAGTTTGCCATGCCAACGTGGTGGACATCTGATTATGCTGCTTTATACAACCAAACACCGGCAACAATAAGTGTTGATTGTATTACAGATGCAGAAGTGCTTTGTCTTTCTAGTGAAGATCGCGAAAAACTTTGTAGCGAGTTCCATCAGTTAGAACATTTTTTCCGCTGGCGAACTAATAGAGGTTATATTGCTTCTCAAAAAAGACTTTTATCCTTTATGAATAACAATGTCAAAAAAAGGTATGAGGAACTTTTGTCATTATATCCTCAATTATACAATCTTGTCCCAAAACATTTGATTGCCGCTTACTTAGGTGTTTCCAGAGAAACTTTAAGCCGTTTGCATAGCTCTTAAAAAAATTGTGATTTTATGTAGATAAAAATTTCACGGAGATTTGGCAGATTTAAGCAGATTTAAAAAGATTTTTTTTTAACATTAGCACATTAATAATCTGCGTTAATCTGCCTAAATCTTTTTAAATCTGCGTGAAATAAAAAAACTTTGCGGCTTAGCTCCCGATAGTTATCGGGATTGCGAGATTAAAAAAGCAAACTTAAGTCTGCGTGAAATAAACCAACATAATTTCCTGATTTCACCCCAAAATCAGAATGTGATCTACATCACGTAACCAATTTTCATAGTCGCCGTTCCTTTGTATTGTACTTTTAAATACAATAAAAATGGAAACAACAAATTTTAAAATCGTAAGCTCAAATAGCAACGTAGAATGGACTGGTAGAAAAGTTACCGGTGCTCATAATGGTACAATTGGTATCAAAGAAGGTAATTTCATCTTTAATGATGGAATAATACAAGAAGGGAATGTTGTCATCAACACTTCTTCAATTAAAATTCTGGATGTAACAGATCCGGCAACAAATGCACAATTCGCAGGTCATCTTGCCTCAGATGATTTTTTCTCAATCGAAAAATTTCCTACTGCCTCTTTTGATATTCTTACTGTTAGAGAAGTATCAGACAGCACTTATTATCTTGAAGGTAATCTTACCATAAAAGATATTACTCACGTTGTTGGTTTTGAAGCAACGGTTGAAAACAATAGAAATAACATTACCCTTTCAGGTAAACTGGTAATTGATCGTACTAAATATGATATCAGATTCCGTTCAGGGAATTTCTTCAAAGATTTAGGAGACACCTTAATTTACAACGACTTTGAGTTGGATTTTAATATCACAGCCGAAGCCATCTTTTCAGAACAAGCTAAAAACTAAAGCCATGCCTTACGTAAAAATCGAATTGACTCGCGAAGGAGTAACACGCGAGCAAAAACAGGAATTAATCAGTGGTATAACCAACCTGATTACAGACGTATTAAACAAAGACCCGCACTTAACTCATATCGTGATTCAGGAAGTAGATTTAGACGATTGGGGTTACGCAGGAGAACAAGTATCAGTATTAAGAGAAAAAGGCATTACAGCCGATAAAAAATAAATATCATGAAAAAACAAACAATAATTGTAACAGGTGCAGCATCTGGTATAGGAAAAGGAATCGCTAAATATTTTTTAGACAGAGGCGATAATGTGGTAATCAATTCAGTAACTCCAGCTTCGTTAGAAATTGCTTACAACGAATTTGGTGCAGGAGATAATCTGGCAATGTACGCCGGAGATATCAGCGATAAAACCACTGGAGAACAATTGGTAAAAATCGCAATCGAAAAATTTGGCTCAGTAGATGTATTGGTAAACAATGCCGGAATTTTTGACAGCAAACCGTTTTTAGAAGTTGATGAAACTTACTTAGACAAGTTTTTGACTACAAACTTAAAAGGAACTTATTTTACTACTCAGGCAGTTGTTCCTCAAATGTTAGAACAAAAAGGCGGTGTTGTAATTAACATCGGAACTCCATTGGTAAATCATGGATTAGGCGGATGGCCAGCTTCGGCTCCGGTTGCAAGTAAAGGTGCTATTCATGCATTGACCATTCAATTGGCAGCAGAATTTGGAAAACGTAACATTCGTTTTAATACAGTTGCTCCAGGAGTTATCAGAACGCCAATGCACGGTGATAAAGCAGATCAGAATGCGGGTCTGCACTTATTAAACAGAGTGGGAGAAATTGATGACGTTGCTGAAATGGTATACGTTGTTGCAAAAAGCACTTTCATTACCGGATCAATTATCAATGTTGATGGAGGAAAAGCAGCCGGACATAATTTAAATTAATTAAAAAAGAATAATAACTGCTTCAATGCTTTGTAGCTATATAAAGCATTGAAGCATAAATAATAAGAAAAATGAAAAATATAATTAAATCAGTATTTATTGCTCTTTTTGCAATAAGTAACCTTGCGGTTATTGCGCAGGAAAACAAAAAAACAAAAGTATTATTTGTTTTGACTTCACACAATAAATTAGGTGACACCGGAGAATTAACAGGTTCATGGATTGAAGAATTTGCAACACCTTATTTTTACTTTTTAGATAAAGGAATTGAAGTGGTAATCGCTACTCCAAATGGAGGACAGGCACCAATTGACCCGAAAAGTAATGATCCGTCATTTCAAACTCCGGCAACTAAACGTTTTTATGCAGATCAAAAGGCACAAACTGCATTGGCTAGTACAGTGAAAATTACCAGTGTAAAACAAAAGGATTTCAAAGCCGTTTTTTATCCAGGAGGTCATGGTCCAATGTGGGATTTGGCTACTGATAAAAATTCGATCCAACTTATTCAGGATTTTTACAATAATAGCAAACCAATTGCTTTTGTGTGTCACGCACCGGCAGCTTTGGTAAATGTTAAAGACAAAAGTGGAAAATATCTGATTGACGGAAAAAAAGTAACAGGCTTTACTAATAATGAAGAAGCAGCAGTTGGATTAACCAAAGTGGTACCGTTTTTATTGGAAGATAAACTAAAAGAACGAGGAGGTAAATATTCTCAGGGTTCTGATTGGAGTTCTTATGTAGTAGAAGATGGCTTATTATTAACTGGTCAAAATCCACAATCTTCTGAGGAAGTAGCTACTAAATTATTATCAAAAATAAAATAAGTAATGATTTGGTATGGTTTGAAAAACGGCTGTACCAAATCTTTTTTTAATATTTAAATAGATTCGTTATGAGATCTAAAATTTTCTGTAATAGTATCTTAGTGCTATTTTTTATTTTTGCTAACCTAAGTGCTGCACAAGGACTAAGTATTAAACAATTTAATTTTATTAATCCGGAAAATATAGTCTGGAATTCATTTTCTGCTTTTCCTGAAAAAGTAAAACTCGCCATTTTAGTGGGTAATCCAACTAAAGCGGAACCCTTTATTGTTCGGGTAAAAGTACCTAATGGCGAAAAGATAATGCCGCACGTACATCCTGAAGACAGAATATATACGGTGATTTCAGGTGTTTTTTATATTGGAATAGGGGACAAGTATGATGAAAGGAAATTACAAGCCTATCCGCCTGGTTCAGTAGTGATATTACCAGGAAATACACCTCATTTTCATCTTGCTAAATCGGGTGAATATGTTACTCAGGTATATGCCATAGGTCCTCTTGGTTTAGGCTATCTGGATAAGCAATTTGATCCGAGAATAAAATCTAAATAATACTATTTAAGTGATGTAGATCACGTACTCTTCTCGCTGTTTCTTTTGAAATTTGTAGTGTAATTATAAACTTAAAAATCATGAAACTGCAAAAATCAAAATTGTTAGTATCAAAAGTAATTTTATTAATCGTTTTTATATTCTTTAATGCACAGGGTATGAAAGCACAAAACAATAACACAATGAAAACTCATAATTTAGATACAGAAGCCATTACAGATGCAATAGAAAATTATTATTTTAAAGGTATTTACGAAGGAGATGCCATACTGTTGGAAAGCATTTTTTATCCCGGAACATTAGTGTATGGAGATGTAAACGGGCAACCGTACTTTAAAACAGCTGACTTATATTTAGATGGCGTTAAAAACAGACAAAGTCCGAAAGATGCAGGCAAACCTTATAAAGGCGAAATTCTCAATATAAAAGTCGTAAACTCAATTGCGATGGCAGAGATTAATTTAAAAATGTACGAGTTTAATTATCGGGATTTTTTATCTTTCCATAAGATTAATGGCAAATGGTATATTGTCAATAAAATGCTGACCAATGTAAGTGAATAACTTTAAAAAGTAAAGTCATGTGGTACAATACAAAAGCAACAGAATTACTTGGAATTCAATATCCAATATTACAAGGACCATTTGGAGGTAATTTATCCTCTGTAGCCTTGACCGCAGCGGTTTCAAACGCTGGCGGACTGGGTGGTTACGGTGCCTATACAATGACACCTCAGGAAATTTTTGAGGTTGATAAACAAATAAAAGCAGCGACTGATAAACCGTATAATCTTAATCTTTGGGTTTCTGATCATGATATTGCTGAAGCTGGGTTATCAGAGGAACAATTCAATAAAGCTGCAGCATTATTTAAACCTTATTTTGATGAAGTTGGAATCCCGTTACCGGAAAAACCAGCTTCCTTTCAATCCAGATTTGAAAATCAATTGGACGTTATTTTAGATGTTCGTCCAAAAGTATTCAGTTTTATGTTTGGTGCATTGCCTCCCGATGTTTTGGAACAAGCCCGAAAATTAGGAATTATAACGGTTGGGGCTGCAACAACTTTAGACGAAGCTATTTTTTTAGAAAATTCAGGTGTTGATATGATTATCGCATCCGGTTTTGAAGCTGGTGGACATCGTCCTTCATTCTTAGCTTCGGCAGAAAGCTCTTTAAACGGAACTTTTGTTTTGCTGCAATTAATTCGGGAGAAAGTAAAAATTCCGGTTATTGCGGCTGGCGGAATTGCAAATGGAAAAGGAGTTGCAGCAGCATTAGCTTTAGGAGCAAGTGCAGCGCAAATCGGAACCGCTTTTCTGGCCGTTGATGAATCAAATGCATTGCCAATTCACAAACAAATGTTGTTCTCAGATGCAGCTAAATATTCTACTTTATCACGCGCTTATACCGGAAGATTGGGTCGAGGAATAACCAGTAGAATTGCAAAGGAAATTATGGGGAAAGAAGCAAGTGTTTTACCATTCCCACTGCAAACGACTTTTATGTCACACTTGCGTAAAGCCGCGCTCGATCAGGAAAAATGGGATATGATTTTATTTTGGGGAGGACAAATTGCACCCATTTTAAAACATACAAAAGCCACTGAATTAATGCATTCTTTGATTGAAGAAACAACGGCTTATTTTGATAATTTAAAAGCTTAGTAGAAAATTATTTTTAAATTAAAGTTAATAGATTTTGAAATAAAGACCGTTCGGTCTATATTTGCAACTTAGAATTTGGAAATCATGAGTAAAGCAGAACGAACCAGACAATTTATAATTGAAACGTCGGCGCCTCTTATTAATAAAAAAGGCATGGCGGGTACTTCATTGAGTGATATAATGGAAGCTACAAAGTTGGCTAAAGGAGGTATCTATGGTAATTTTGAAAATAAAGAGGAAATCTGTATGGAGTCTTTTTTATATCTCAGAACACAGTTAGCATCAAAATTAGATGTAGCGGCTTCCAAAGGTAAGTCGGCTAAAGAAAAACTTTTTAATTTGCTGGATGTGTATGGCAATCGAAAAAATATGGCAGAAGGTTGCCCTATTATGAATTTTGGAACAGAGGCTGATGACACAAATCCAATCATGAAAGAACTGGTAAAAAAAGCAATTCTTTCTGCTCAGAAAAGATTTTTAACTATAGTTGAAGAAGGTATTCAGAATAAAGAATTATCATCAGAAATAAATCCGGAACATTTTAGTATCAGGACTTTCGCTATGATAGAAGGCGCTATTTTGTACCGAAAAGTATTTGGAAACGATGATCAGATGCATATCGTTCTGGACAGCATTAGGAATGAATTTGAAAAGTATGTATTATGACATATTTTTTTTGAACAATTTTAGACCGATTGGTCTATTTTAATAATAATAATTTTTACAAAATGAGAAATTTAGAAGAAAACCATAAAGGTTTCAGCACCCTTTTAGCTCTGGCACTTATACCACTATCCGGATTTGCAACAGATATTTATTTACCATCGCTTCCTGCCATGGCAAAAGACTTAAATGTAACAGCCGGTGCCATTCAGCTTTCCTTAGTCTTTTTTATGTTCAGTTTAGGTGTAAGCCAGATTTTTATAGGAAGTATATTAGATAGTTTCGGGCGTTTTAAAATAAGTATTGCTTCATTGGCGGTCTTTTCGGTAACAAGCTTTATTATTGCTTTTGTGCCTAATATTTATGTTATATATGCCATGAGGGTTATTCAGGGAATTGCAATTGCTTTTATTGTAGTCTCAAAACGTGCTTACTTTGTCGATCTGTATTCAGGAGACAAATTAAAAAGTTATATCAGTTTATTTTCTATCATTTGGGCCTGTGCGCCAATCATGGCTCCGTTTTTAGGAGGTTATTTACAGAGTTTATTTGGCTGGAGATCTAATTTTTATTTCCTTGGAGGATTATCATTACTCTTTTTGATTTTAGAACTTTTATACAGTGGAGAATCACTAAAATATTTTCATCCGTTTAAATTGAAATCCATTGCGGAAACCTATTCTGGTATGCTGAAAACAGCCGATTTTACATTAGGAATCGTAATTCTGGGGATTTGTTTTGGTTTAGTAGTGGTGTACAATTTGGTTAGCCCTTTTATCATAGAACGTGTATTTGGTTATTCTGCAATTACAACGGGTTATAGCTCCTTATTATCCGGTTTATCTGTTATGACCGGAGGAATTATCGCAAAATCGCTTATTCATAAACCGTTGGTAAAAAAAGTAACAATTGCCGTTTCTGTACAGCTGACTTTAGTAGTATTAATGATTTTTACTTCGCAATTTGTAAGTAATATTTATACGGTAATTGGTTTTACAATGGGATTAAATCTTTGTGGCGGTTTTATCTTTAATATTATTTACGGTTACTGTCTGAGCCGTTTTTCAAAAAATGCTGGTATAGCAAGCGGGCTTACTGGTGGGGCCACATACATGGTAAGTTCTGTCTTTAGCTATGGATTTGTTAATCTATATGCCGTTAAAAGCCAATTATTGCTTGGTTTAGCAAACCTGTCTTTGATTTTAATTATCAGTTTAATTTTTATAGCTTTTAATAGATATAGATCACGAAATGCAATAGGTGCTACTGCTACAGCTTAAAAATAATAGTTACAAGGTTACTATATAGGGAAATCACGCCACTTAATATTCTGGGAGAGATTTTATTGTCGCTTACTATTTCTTTAAGTTTCAAATTATGCTTTTTGCCGAAGCTAACGAGTCATCTGTCGAATTTTTAATTTTTTAGCGTATGTATTATATAATTTTATGCTAATAAATTAAGACAATACACAAATGATTAAAGAAAGTATAAATTTTAAAGAGGCTGGAAAGTTTGAAGAAACACGTTTTGAAAAGATTCATAATGTGATTTTTGATTCGTCTCAGGAAGCGTCTATATTAGTTGCTCAGGAAATCGCGAACATCATTCAGAGAAAAGAGGAATTGAATGAACCTTGTGTTTTAGGATTGGCAACCGGATCTTCCCCTATAAAAGTATACGAAGAATTAGTACGACTTCATAAAGAAGAAGGTTTGAGTTTTGCAAACGTAGTCACTTTCAATTTAGATGAATATTATCCAATGGATAAAAACAATATTCAAAGTTACTGGCACTTTATGCACGAACATCTTTTTGATCATGTAAATATACTACCTCAAAATATCAATATTCCCGACGGAAATGTAAGCAGTGAAGATCTTCAGCAATATTGTATCGATTATGAAATGAAGATTAAAGATTATGGCGGATTGGATTTTCAGCTTTTAGGAATTGGAAGAACGGGTCATATCGGATTCAATGAGCCGGGTTCTCACGTAAATTCAGGAACCAGAAGTATTACATTGGATCACTTAACAAGAGTTGATGCTGCATCTTCTTTTTTAGGGATTGATAATGTACCCAGAAAAGCCATTACAATGGGAATTGGTACTGTAAAACATGCCAAAAGAATTGTATTGTTAGGATGGGGAATCAGCAAAGCCGAAATAATTAAAAAAACAATTGAGGGAGAAATTTCTTCAAGAGTACCAGCTACTTATTTACAACAGCATAACAACACAACATTTGTCTTAGATACGGAAGCTTCATCAGAATTAACCAGAGTTAAAACACCCTGGTTAGTGAAATCGGTAATCTGGACAGAAGAATTAAAATTGAAAGCTGTGGCTTGGTTAAGCGAATTGACTCAAAAGCCTTTCCTTAAACTAACAGACAAAGATTATAACGATAACGGAATGTCAAGTGTTTTGACAGAAGAAGGAACTGCATACCATTTAAATATTAAGATGTTTAATAAAATGCAGCAAACAATCACGGGCTGGCCAGGTGGAAAACCAAACGCAGATGATACCTACAGACCAGAACGTGCCACTCCGGAGAGAAAAAGGATTATCATTTTCAGTCCACATCCTGATGATGATGTTATTTCGATGGGAGGAACTTTTGATAGATTGGTAGAGCAGGGGCATGATGTTCATATTGCTTACCAGACTTCTGGAAATATTGCGGTTTCTAATGAAGAAGCTTTAAAATTTGCTGAGATTTCAAAAGCATTAAATACTAATTCAGTGGAATCTGAAAATATTATCAACTTTTTGAAAAACAAAAAAAGCAATGATATTGATTCCCTAGAAGTGCGAAAATTAAAAGGATTGATTAGAAGAAGTGAATCTTTAGCCGCAACACGTTATTTAGGCTTGCCGGATTCTAATGTAAATTTTCTTGATCTTCCTTTTTATGAAACGGGAACAGTAAAGAAAAATAATCTTGGTGAAGCGGACATTAAAATTATGTGCGATATCATCGAAAGAATTAAACCACACCAAATTTACGCAGCGGGAGATTTAGCAGACCCGCACGGAACACACAAAGTATGCTTGGACAGTTTGTTTGAAGCTTTGAAAAGATTAAAACACAACAGTTATATGGATGATTGCTGGGTTTGGTTATACCGTGGAGCCTGGCATGAATGGGAGTCGTACCAAATTGAAATGGCGGTTCCAATGAGCCCCGATCAGGTGCTTAAAAAACGTCATGCAATTTTCTATCACCAGTCTCAAAAAGACGGAGTTATGTTTCAGGGAGATGACAGCAGAGAATTTTGGGTAAGAGTAGAAGACAGAAACAGATTAACAGCAGAGAAATATCACGCTTTAGGACTAGCAGATTATTCGGCTATTGAAGCTTTTAAACGTTATTATTTCTAGGTTGATTTAAAATATAATAGACTATATTTCATGTGGTTTATTTGGTTAGTTACCAACTTGAAAATGCAGCCCTGGTTAGGCTGCATTTTTTTTTGTATGAAAGTTATTTGTTATTTGTTAGAAGTTTTACGCAATAATGTCATCCTGAGGAACGAAGAATCACACTAGTAGCTCGACAAAGATTGGCGATTCTGGGAGCGGAATTTATTGTGTGATCTTCGTTCCTCAGGATGACAAACTGGACGAAAAGGTGTGTGTGTTTAGATCGAAGAATTCAAAATTCTTTGTTTGACATGCTCCATGTACGATCTTCCAATTACGTATCTAAGACCTTCAATCTCAATGCTGTTTCCTTCAACGGCATCGATTTTATCAATGGCTATCGTGTACGATCTGTGTATTCTTAAAAAATTTCTTTCAGGAAGTAAATCGGTGAAATCTTGTAAGGTACTATGAATGATATATTTGCCGGTTAGAGTGTTTATTTTTAAATAATCCTTCAGACTTTCAATAACTAAAATCTCATTAAAGAAAATTTTCTTCATTCTTTTCTTGTCAATTTTTACAAAAATAAAAGGGCTATCCGCGCTACTTTCCAACGGATTGTTGTTTTTGCCTTCAAGTCTTTTACTTGCTTTGTTTAAAGCTTTCATTAACCTTGGGAATTCGATTGGTTTTACCAGATAATCTAATACATCTAATTCGTAAGTTTCAATCGCAAATTGGCTGTAAGCACTGGTAATGATAAGCAGGGGCGGATTTTCAAGACTTTTTATAAAATTGATGCCATCCAAAACCGGCATGTTAATATCTAAAAAAATGACATCAACATTGTTGTTTTTTAAAAAGTTTAAACCTTCTATTGGATTGCTAAAAGTGTTTATAACCTCAAAATTTTCGATTGGCTCTAAATAATTTTTAATGACATTAATTGCCAATGGTTCATCATCTATGATTAAACAATTTATTTTCATCTTTATTAATATTATTTTTTGAGCGAAATAATTTTAGTGGTATTTTTTTTTAGGTGTATTAAGCGACTTTAATTTTCAGCTTTACAACAAAAATATTCTTTTTATTTTTAAAAGAAAGTTTGTACTCATTTTTATTATAACCTAATTCTAGTCTTTTTTTGACATTTTCAATTCCTATACCACTTGACTGGTTAAAATTATCTGTGTGGTGCGTAATTTCTGGCATTGGGTTCGAAATTGTAAAATATAGAAAATCATCTTTTACTTTGAAGTTAATATTAATTACAACTTTTCCTGTATTTCTGTTTACACCATGTTTAAAAGAATTTTCAATAAAAGTCAGTAATATTATGGGTGCAATTTCCTTATCATGAATATCTCCCGAAATAGACATATTTACTTCTAATCTGTCATCATTTCTAATTCGCTCCAGATCCAGATAATTTTGGATACACAGTATTTCGTTTTCCAAACTTTGTCTTTTACTTTTAGTGTCATAAAGCATATAACGCATTAACTCAGAGAGTTTGATAACGACTTTTGGTGTTTTGTTTGATTTTTCTACTGATAAAGCATAGATATTATTCAACGTATTAAAGAAGAAATGAGGAGAAATTTGTGACTTTAAAAATAGCAATTCGGTTTCCAATTGCGATTTTTCAAGGTCCGTAACTCGCTTTTGCTCATTCAGGAAATCAAAGGTTATTTTAATTGCAGTTACAAAAGTCATTACATACAATTCTCCCATCATCATCTCAATGCTGTAATTGAGTGTTAGTTTGGTTATGACTTCCGGCCCTTCGGGCCAAACGTTATGAGCGATTAATAAGTAGGTAAGGTTGAATTTTAGAATTACCATTAAAAAAATAGAGGACAGAATCGCAAATACATATAATATGTACTTTTTTCGATAAATCAGGTAGGGCATAAAAATCAAAATATTCAGATAACACAAAGTCATGTGAATTGGAAAGCCCAGTAAATTTGTTTTTAAGGAATACCAGTAGTCATTGAAATAGCTTCCCCATCGAAAAGTATTAAATAAAAAGTAAGTAAGCCAAAAAAGGACGTGATAACGCAGTGGTATCCGAGAAAGTTTGCCAGAACTGAAATTCATAATTAGAGTGTTTTTTGTGACTTTTTTTGATGTTTATCTTCGTTTATATGTCGTCCGTCTAAAATAGTTTTGCTAAAAATCAAATTTGTTTAGATTTAGAGTTAAATTAAGATTGTTTTTATCTGAAGAAATCTGTATTTTGTTTTACGACCAAATCTGATTGCAAGTTGTGAAATAAAAGTGTACAAAAATAAAAGTCGGTAAGTTTTTTTTAAACTCCGTTTTCTTCACTAAATCGATTTACGTATAAAATAATAAAGTCATGTTAACGAAGAAACAATATCGCATCATCAACAAGTTTTTCCTGAGGATCTTAAAATCAATGTAAAACCTGTTTATTACAAAGATTTCAAAAAAAATAACCAGTACACAAAAAACTAAAAACAGAAATAAAAATTAACTAACCAGCAAATAAATAATAAAATTAATGGATATCATTGACGTATCGATCATCGTAGCCTATATTCTGCTTTCAGTAGGAATAGGAATTTGGATTTCAAGAAAAGCATCAAAAGGATTAGATGATTATTTCCTTGGCGGAAAAACAATCAAATGGTATTTTTTAGGGTTGAGTAACGGATCAGGAATGTTTGATGTTTCAGGAACTTCCTGGATGATTGGCGTTCTGTTTTTATATGGTGTAAAAAGTTTTATGTTTATGTGGCTTTGGCCTATTTGGAATCAGATTTTTGTGATGATGTTCCTCGCAGTCTGGATCAGAAGATCAAAGGTAATGACAGGTTCTGAATGGATTTTAACCCGTTTTGGAAACGACAAAGCCGGAAAAGCATCTCATATTATTGTGGCTATTTTTGCCATTATTTCTACCATTGGTTTTATTGCTTATTTCTTTGAAGGAATCGGGAAATTCATAACCATTATTCTTCCTTGGGATTTAACGCTTCAATATGGAGATTTAATTCTCTTGACATCAGAACGTTCTTATGCTTTGATAATTATCTTTTTAACTACAATTTATACGGTTAAAGGCGGAATGTTTTCGGTAGTGGCTACAGAAGTGGTACAATATTTAATTATGATTATTGCCAGCGTTTTGATTGCAGGTTATGCCTTTGTAAATTATACTGATATTCAAATTAACTCTGTAATTAGCGAAGAGTGGAAAAATGTTTTCTTCGGATGGCAGTTCGAAACACAGTGGAGCGAAAAGTTTCAGACCTTTAATAATTTAATTGATTCAGAAGGATACAAAATGTTTGGTGCTTTTATTGGAATGACATTGTTCAAAGGCTTCTTTGCCAGCGTTGCCGGACCAACGCCAAGTTATGATTTACAAAGAATTCTGTCTACAAAATCGGTAAAAGAAGCGGCTTATATGAGCGGTTTTACAAATCTGATTTTATTCATTCCAAGATACTTATTAATCACTGGAATTGTGGTAATTGCTTTAATAAACCTGGCGCCGGAATTAAATGCAAATACAGGTTTAACCGGAGCCGATTTGGAATTATTAATGCCAAAAGTGGTTAATTTATATCTGCCTGTCGGAATAAAAGGACTTTTACTTGCCGGTTTATTGGCGGCATTTATGTCTGGATTCTCTGCTTTTGTAAATGCAGGACCAGCTTATATTGTAAATGATATTTATAAAAAATACTTCAAACCCGTTGCAACCAATGCACACTATATTAAAGTAAGCCAGATTTCTTCTTTCATAGTTGTTGGATTAGGCGTTTTTATGGGATTCTTTGCAGATTCTATTAATTCATTAACCTTATGGATCACCAGCGCCTTGTACGGAGGTTATGTGGCGGCCAATTTTTTAAAATGGATTTGGTGGCGCTTTAATGGCTGGGGGTATTTTTGGGGAATGTTTGCCGGCTTAATCGTAGCTTCTTTACAGTTCGTTTTAGGACAATATAAAGGAACTTTTACCCAAGGATCATTTTTATATGATTTGTCAGAAGTACAGGCGATTTACTTATTTCCAGTCATATTTGGTTTCTCCATTCTAGGTTGTCTTTTAGGAACTTTCCTAAGCAAACCAACAGATATGGATGTGCTAAAATCTTTCTACACCAATGTTAGGCCTTGGGGATGGTGGAGTCCGGTTTATAAAACATTAAAAGTAGAAGATCAGACGTTCGAAAAGAACAATGATTTCTGGAAAGATATGCTGAATTGTGTTATCGGAATTGTATGGCAGTCGAGTATGATTCTGCTTCCGATATACTTTGTGATCAGAGATTATCCAAAAGCTATTGCAGCATTAGTTGTGTTTTTAGTGACAACGACTATTTTGAAATTTACGTGGTTGGATAAAGTTCGAAAAATAGAGGATTAATTAGATAATTAGTCAATTAGATAATTAGAAAATAGAATATAGAAAAATATTAAACACATAGAAACATAGATTTTAATTGGTAAAAGGAGATTAAAAGAAACTAGTTTCTTACACATAGCTATGTTTCTTTAAGTTAATGCAATGCCTTTTTTAGGTTTCAAAAACTATGATTCTATGTGTTTAAAAAACTAAAAAATAAATTATTAAAACGCATAGGACATAGAACTTCAAGTGTGAAAAAAAAACTAGTTTCCCACACATAGCTTGTTTTTTCTAGCATCTATGTTTCTATGTGTTTTTAAAGAAAAGAATAAACAAAAAAACAACAAAACAATATTTAAAGATGAGTACAATTCCTTGGCAAGACAGACCCGAAAACAGCAATGATGTAATGTGGAGATATTCTGAAAATCCTATTATAGAAAGATACGCTATACCATCTTCAAACAGTATTTTTAATAGTGCTGTTGTTCCTTTTGGTGATGGATTTGCAGGTGTTTTCAGATGCGATAATAAAGCGGTTCAAATGAATATTTTTGCCGGTTTCAGTAAAAACGGAATTGATTGGGATATTAATCATGAACCAATTGTAATGCAATCCGGTAATACTGAAATGATCGAATCGGCATATAAATATGATCCCCGAGTTGTTTTTATCGAAGATCGTTACTGGATTACGTGGTGTAATGGCTACAACGGACCCACAATCGGAATTGGATATACTTTTGACTTTAAAGAGTTTTTTCAATGCGAAAATGCCTTTTTACCTTTCAACAGAAATGGTGTTTTGTTTCCACAGAAAATCAACGGAAAATATGCGATGTTAAGTCGTCCGAGTGATAACGGTCATACGCCTTTCGGAGATATTTGGATCAGTTATAGCCCGGATATGAAATATTGGGGAGAACACCGTTTGGTGATGAAACCAACTCCGTTTGAAGACAGTGCGTGGCAATGTACAAAAGTAGGAGCAGGACCAATTCCAATTCTTACTGACGAAGGCTGGTTAATGATTTATCATGGCGTTATCAATACCTGTAACGGTTTCCGCTATGCAATGGGATCGGCACTTTTAGACGTTAATTCTCCAGATAAAGTAAAATACAGAACTCAGCCTTATTTATTAGGACCTGCTGAACTTTATGAAATGGTTGGCGATGTACCAAATGTGGTGTTCCCATGTGCGGCTTTGCACGATACAGAAGAAGATAAATTAGCTGTTTATTATGGTGCAGCTGATACAGTTGTAGCTATCGCATTTGGTAAATTAAGCGAAGTGGTGCAGTTTACAAAAGATAACAGTTTATAGAAAAAATATGCGTTTAAAATCTAAATGTTTGGCAGTTGCTTTCGGGATTCTTTCGATAAGTGCTTATTCACAATCGAAAAAAGATGTTGTGCCCAAAACGTATGTAGCTGCTAAAACATCAACTCCAATTGCAATTGATGGAGAAGAAAATGATGCTTCGTGGAATAAAGTGGAATGGACGGCTCTTTTTGAAGATATCTCAACTGATGTAAAACCAAAATATGCCACCAAAGTAAAAATGCTTTGGGACGAAACCAACTTTTACATACTGGCAAAAATGGAAGAACCGCATGTTTGGGCGAATCTAAAACAACGGGATACCATTATTTTTTATAATAATGATTTTGAAGTTTTTATAGATCCGGACAGCGATACTTTTAACTATTATGAATTAGAGATAAATGCTTTAAATACAGCTTGGGATCTATTTTTGACGAAACCATACAGAGAAGATGATAAAGTGGTTTTAAACGATTGGAATATTCCCGGTTTAAAATCGGCTGTAAAAATCAATGGAACCTTAAATAATCCAAACGATACCGATGAAGGTTGGGTATTGGAAATGGCGATTCCGTGGGCATCATACAAAACAACTTTCTTTGATCAAAATGTTCCAGTAGATAAATTCTGGAGAGTTAATTTTTCGAGGGTAAACTGGCAACATGATGTCAAAAACGGAAGTTACGAACGCAAGAAAGATACTGAAGGAAAATTTCTTCCGGAATACAATTGGGTTTGGTCGCCAATGGGTGTAATCAATATGCATGAACCTGAAAAATGGGGTTATGTTTATTTTTCTTCAAAAGAAGGAAAAGACAGTTTTGAGATTCCGCAGGATGAAAAAGTCAAATGGGAATTGTACACACTTTACCGCGCACAGAAAGAATATCATAATAAAAATAAAACCTGGGCAAAATCGATAACAGATCTTACTAAAAAACCGATTACTGTTGATGGAAAAGTATTAAAACCAATACTCGAAAATCATACAACCGGATTTAATATAGCTGTAAAAAGTCCATTCTCGAATAAAACTTTAATTATAGAAGAAGACGGCAAAATAATATCAAAATAAACCACTATGAAACTACCAAAACTATTACTTTTTTTATTGGCACTTAGTATTTTTTCGTGTGCTAAAAAAGAAGAACAAACCACTTTTAAATTTGGAGTCTGGACAACGGCAGATGCTAAAAAATCTGATGCAGATTACACAAAAGAATTCAAAAAATACAAAGATGGAGGAATTGACGAAGTCTTAATAAATACAGGAACTGATCCAAAACTGTTAACAAGAATAGCACCTTTAGCAGCAAAAGAAGGTCTAAAAGTGCACGCCTGGATTATGGCGATGAACAGACCGGGCGATTCAATTGCTTTACAACATCCCGACTGGTATCAGGTAAGTAAAGAAGGAAAATCATGTTTTGATAACCGTCCGTATGTAGATTATTATCAATGGTTATGTCCAACCAGAAAAGAATCAAGAGAACACGTTTTACATTTAGTTGAAGAGTTAGCAAAAGTAGAAGGTATTGAAAGCGTTCACCTGGATTACATTCGTTTCCCGGATATCTTTTTACCAATCAGTTTATTACCAAAATACAATTTGGTTCAGGACGTAGAATTACCTCAGTTTGATTTTTGTTATTGTGACGAATGTGTAAAAGCATTCGAAAAAATCCATCATAAAAACCCAAAAACGAGCCATAACACTTCTATCGATATGGAGTGGAAAAACTTCAGACTTAATGCGATACAAGCTGTAGTAAATGACGCTTACAAAATTGTACACAAACACAATAAAAAACTAACGGCAGCGGTATTTCCTTATCCTGAAATGGCCGATCATATGGTGCGTCAGCGCTGGGATAAATGGGATATTGATGAAGTTTACCCAATGATTTATCATAGTTTTTATGATGAAGAAATTGACTGGGTTGGTTACGCAACAAAACAAGGAGTAGCCGATTTACAAGGCAAACAAACGAAAGTAAATACCGGAATTTATATTCCTGGATTAAAATCGGATAAAGAATTAAAAGAAGCCATTTTGTTAGCAAAAGATAATGGTGCCGTAGGAGTTTCGTTTTTCGATGGTGGCGCTTTATCTGAAAGCAATCTGAAAACAATTAAGGAAACAAAGGCAAGTTTAAATAATTAGTGGTTTTTTTGTTAAATCCGGATATCTGCTGAGTTGGTTAGCGTAGATATTCGGATTTTAATCAAAAGTAACTTTATATATTGATATCCTGAACCATAATAACAATTATGGTTCTGTTTGTTTTATTATAGTATGTATTTTTATTTCATAAGAAGGAGTATTTTATTATTTTTCTAACGGAATAAAATTTAAGAATTTACAAGAGTAAAAATCAAATAATGAAAAAAACTATATTCATTGCCGCACTCACCATAGCTTCTATATTTTCTGTTCAGGCACAGCAAAGTACTCCTTTCTGGCAAAACGAAAAAATCAATGAAGAAAATAGAGAACCCATGCATGTTTTCTATTATGTTTTTGAAAATGAAACATTAGCGGCGAATAATGACTGGAGAGCATCAAAAAACTATTTAGACATCAACGGTGCCTGGAAATTTAAATATGTTGACAGCCCGGCAGATCTTCCTGCAGCATTTGAAAAAAGCAATTTTAACGATCAAACGTGGGATAATTTTAAAATTCCGGCAAGCTGGGATGTAAATGGATATGGTTTTCCGGTTTACACTAATACCACTTATGATTTTGCAAAATACATAAAAGTAAATCCGCCTTTTGTTCCTGAAAACTATAATCCGACAGGAGTTTACAGACGCGAAATTACAATCGATAAATCCTGGGAAGGAAAAGATATTTTTCTTCATATTGGTACTGCAAAATCAAATCTAACGGTTTGGGTAAACGGTGTTTATGTAGGTTATGGCGAAGACGGAAAATTACCATCAGAATTTAACCTGAATAAATATGTAAAAACCGGTAAAAATACGATCGTCCTAAAAGTGATGAAATGGAGCGATGGTTCGTATTTAGAATGTCAGGATTTTTGGAGATTTAGCGGTATTACAAGAGATTCTTATTTAGTTGCAAGAAATAAAACACATTTAAAAGATTATGAAATCGTTCCGGATTTAGACGCTTCTTATGTAAATGGAACTTTGAAAATTGCAACTGAATTTTCAAATTTAAATCAAAAAGACAATTATACGCTAGAGGTTCAATTGAAAGATGGAGATAAAATTATTACTTCAAAGGTTATTTCCGCTTTAAGCGAAAAACAAACATTCGACCTTGCTGTGGATAATCCTAAGAAATGGAGTGCAGAAATCCCGAATTTATATCAGGTTAATTTTCTGCTGAAAGATAAAAAAGGAAATGTTATTGAAGTTATCCACCAAAATATTGGTTTTAGAAAAGTAGAAATCAAAGGGGGACAGCTTTTGGTTAATGGAAAAGCGATTTATATAAAAGGGGTTAACCGCCATGAAACAGATCCTGTTACCGGACAAACGATTTCAAGAGAACGTATGGAGGAAGATATTAAATTAATGAAAGAATTTAATATCAATGCCGTGAGAATGTCACATTATCCAAACGATGAATATTTCTATGAATTATGCGATAAATATGGAATCTATGTTGTGGATGAAGCCAATATAGAATCGCATGGAATGGGGTATGATCTTACCAAAACTTTAGGTAATAAACCGAGTTGGGAATTGGCGCATTTGCAACGTATGCAGCGTATGGTGGAGCGTGATAAAAACTTTCCTTCCATTATTATTTGGAGTATGGGAAATGAGGCTGGGAATGGTTATAATTTTTATCGAGGATATTTATGGATAAAAGATCGTGATAAATCGAGACCAATTCAGTACGAAAGAGCGACCGCCGGTGCGTGGGATGGAAAGGATTTGAAATACGAATGGAATTCGGATATCATCGATCCAATGTATAGTTCTCCAGATAAAATGGAAGAATATATATTGGCAAATCCGCATCCGGACAGGCCTTATATTCAATGCGAATATGCGCATGCAATGGGGAATTCAATGGGGAACTTTAAGGACTATTGGGATATAATCAGAAAGTATCCAAATTTCCAGGGAGGTTTTATTTGGGATATGATCGATCAGTCAGTATATAAAACACAGCCAGACGGAACTGTAGTTTTAGCTTATGGAGGAGATTTTGGACCTAAGGATACACCAAGTGATAATAACTTTCTGGACAATGGCGTTTTCAGCCCGGAACGAAAACCAAACCCGCATGCTTTTGAAATGCGAAATGTGTATCAAAATATTCTGACTTCGTGGGAAAATAAAGAAAGTACAATTATAAAAGTTTACAATGAATTTTCGTTTAAAGATTTAAGCAATGTGAGTTTGCATTGGAAATTAATTTTGGATGGAAAAGAGACTGAAAATGGTGTTATTGATAATTTAGAAATAAAACCAAATGAATCTAAAACCTATAAATTACCGATTAAATTAGACGGAAAACAGTTTCAGGAAGCTTTTATAAATGTGACGTATCATATCAAACAGGATGAGCCATTTTTACCAAAAGATTTCCAAATTGCAACAGAGCAACTGGCTCTTAAAGGAAGCTGGAAGAACGATATTAAAATCGTAGGCACTTCAAAAATAACGGTAGAAAAAAAGGAAAATAGTACCGTATTTAAAAGTGATAAAATGCAAATTACTTTTGATAAGAAAACGGGATTTATAAATGCTTATTCCTTCCAAAATCAGCCCATTATAAAAGAAGGATATCAATTGCGTCCTAATTTATGGAGAGCGCCAAATGACAATGATTTTGGAGCGTATCTTCAGGAGAAATTAAAACCATGGAAAGACGCAACAGAAAATCCGATCCTTGTAAATTGGGCCTATACTGTTTCCAAAGACAATAAAATTATTGTTACAGCAACATATGATTTACCTCAGGTTGTTTCAAAATTAGTTTTGAATTACGAACTTAGCGGCAACGGAGAATTAAGCGTGAAAGAAGAGTTAAACATTGATAAAACAAAAGAACAGCCCATGCTGCCAAGATTTGGTATGGAAATAATTGTTCCGAAAGACTTTAGTAATATGACTTATTACGGAAGAGGACCACACGAAAATTACATTGACAGAAACTACAGTTCGCAAGTGGGGCTTTATACTCAGACGGTTTCACAACAGTTTTATCCTTATATCCGTCCGCAGGAAACGGGAAATAAAACGGATATTCGTTGGGTTGAATTATCAAACGATAAATTGAAATTAACCGTAAAATCAGATGATATGTTGTCGATAACCGCTTTGCATTATTTGAATGAAGATTTAGATGATGGATTGAAAAAAGATCAAAGACACGCCGCCGAATTAAAAGAAAGAGATTTGACCAGTTTTAAAATCGATTACAAACAAATGGGTGTAGGAGGTATTGATAGCTGGCAAGCGTGGCCAATGAAAAAATATCTTATGCAAGACAAAAATTATCAGTATCAATTTAAAATTACACCATCTTTAAAATAATAATATGAGAACATTAAAGCCGTTATTTGTCTTAATCTTCTTAACCGTTTTAACTGCGGGTTATAGTCAAAAAAATTACACGGAAAAAGATATTAAAATTATTCCGAAACCTACACAGTTAGTCATTAATAAAGGTGTATTTGAATTTTCTAAAAGCACAAAATTTATTGCTGTTACTGATTTTCAAAAAGAAATCTCGAATGCTCTTATCAGCAAGTTTGAAAAAGCAGGCGGATTTCGTCCTGAAGTATCGACAGCAATTCCGAATAGCAATTATGTACAATTTAAAGTGGACGAAACTTTAGAGAAAGAAGCTTACATATTGGATGTAAATTCGAAATTCATCACCATTACTGCCAAAGGACAAGCCGGTTTTATTTACGGATTAGAAAGTATTCGACAATTGCTTCCGGTTGTAATTGAAAGTAAAAATGTTATTTTGAAACAAAAATGGCAAATTCCGAATTTGGTGATCAATGATAAACCTCGTTTTCAATGGAGGGGTTTAATGTTAGATTTATCTCGTCATTTCTTTGATAAAAACTATATTCTGGCTACGATTGATCGTTTGGCCATGCACAAAATGAACGTTTTACATTTGCATTTAGTAGACGATCAGGGATGGAGAATTGAAATTAAAAAATATCCAAAATTAACTGAAGTTGGCGCGTGGAGAGTCGATCAGGAGAATTTATCCTGGAATGCAAGACTAACCACAAATCCAGACGAAAAAGGAACTTATGGTGGATTTCTAACTCAGGATGAATTAAAAGAAATCGTAAAATATGCGGCATCCAAAAATGTCGAAATTATTCCAGAAATCGAAATGCCGGCGCACGTAAGCAGTGCTATCGCAGCATATCCGGAACTGGCTTGTTTTGATCAGCGTATTGGAGTTCCGTCAGGAGGTTTATGGCCCATTACAGATATTTATTGTGCAGGAAAAGAAACAACATTTGAGTTCCTTCAGAATGTAATCGATGAAGTGGTTACCATTTTTCCTTCAAAATACATTCATATTGGAGGTGATGAAGCAACTAAAACCAATTGGGATAAATGTCCGAATTGTCAAAAAAGAATGCAGGAGAACGGTTTAAAAAACAGCCATGAACTGCAGAGTTATTTTGTAAAAAGAATGGAGAAATACATCAATTCTAAAGGCAAAAAGCTAATTGGCTGGGATGAAATATTAGAAGGAGGATTAGCTCCGGAAGCAACTGTAATGAGCTGGAGAGGTACTAAAGGAGGTGTTGAAGCAGCAGAGCAGGGTCATGATGTTATTATGACACCGGAATCACCTTGTTATTTCAATTTTTACCAGGGACCTCAAAATGAAGAACCTTTGGCTTTTGACGCTTATAATCCATTAAATAAAGTATACGAGTTTGATCCTGTTGTTTCGACTATGACACCAGATCAGGCAAAGCATGTGTTAGGTGGGCAAGCGAATTTATGGGCAGAATTTCTTTCGACGCCAAGTGCTTCAGAATATATGATTTTTCCAAGACTGGCTGCTTTGTCTGAGACTTTATGGAGTCCGAAAGAAAGCCGTAACTGGAATGATTTTACCACAAGATTAGCGTCATTATTACAGCGCTATAATTATTTGGGAATCAATTATGCAAAAAGCGCTTATTTGGTAACGGCTTCTTCAACTGCGGATTTAGCTCAAAAACAGATTAATGTTACATTGAAAAATGAATTTCCAAATCCGGACATTCGTTATGTTTTGGGTAATAAACCATTGGACCAACAAGCTTTAAAATATACAAATCCAATTCCGTTTACGGAAACAACGATTCTAAAAGCATCCTTGTTTCAAAACGATAAACCAGTTGGAAAAACGTTTACCGATACAATAGTATTTCACAAAGGAGTAGGACATAAAGTAAGTTACCTAACGCCATACAATAGCAATTACAAAGGCGACGGACCTTTTGGAATGGTAAATACAATTCGCGGTTCTAAAAACTTTCATGATGGTCAATGGCAGGCATGGTTAGTAAATGATATGGAAATTGTGGTTGATCTTGAACAACAACAAACTGCACAGCAAATAACTGTTGGAACTTTAGAAAGTCAGGGAGCAGGAATAAATTTTCCGGTACAAGTAAAAGTCTTAGTTTCAAACGATAGCATCAATTACAAAGAAGTAGGAAAGGTCAATCGTACGTATGCATCAAATCCTGTATCGGAATTGAAAGATTTTATAATTACTTTTGACAAGCAAAATACAAGATTTATAAAGATCATAGCAGTTAACTTAAGAAAGAGTCCAAAAGGAGACAGTTCCTGGTTATTTGTAGATGAAATTTTAGTCAATTAAAATAGCTGAAGTAATAATAGCTAAAAAGAAATGAGAAATACAACAATCCAGACAGCATGCTTTTTTTGCATGCTGTTTTTTAGCATAAACACATTTGGACAAGAGCCAGTAGATTTTGTAAATCCATTGATCGGAACTTCAAATTATGGTGCCGCTTTTCCTGGGCCAATTGCGCCAAGAGGAATGGCTAGTATTAGTCCGTTTAATGTGGCGGGGCCTCAAAATCGACCTTTAGAAAAAGACAGTCAGTGGCTGTCTAATCCGTACGTAAATGAAAACACTTTTCTGACCGGATTTAGTCAGGTAAATTTAAGCGGTGTAGGCTGTCCCGATTTAGGTGTGTTGTTGTTAATGCCAACGACTGGAGCGGTTGAAACGAATCATTTAAAATATGGTTCTACTTATTCTAAAGAAGTTGCCAAAACGGGTTACTACAGCGTAGATATTGATAAATATAAAATTAAAGGGGAGTTTACAGCTTCGAAAAGAGTAGGAGTAAGCAAGTTCACTTTCCCGAAAGGAAAATCTAATATTTTATTGAATTTAGGTTTAGGATTGACAAATGAAGAAGGTGCCATGTTAAAAGTGGTTTCATCAACAGAAATTGAAGGAATGCGTACTGTTGGGTCGTTTTGTTATAATAGCCCAGAAGATGCTTATCCGGTTTATTTTGTAGCTAAATTTTCAAAACCGGCAAATCACTTTGGAGTTTGGAAAAAAACACCAAAATACGAAGGTACAGAAGCACAATGGATGGGGTACAATGGTAAAACGCGAATGATGAAAAATACCATTAAAACGGTTGTTGGAGATAGCATCGGAACTTATTTTTCTTACGAATTCGATAAAAAAGAAACGGTTGAAGTTAAAATCGGGGTTTCTTATGTAAGTATTGAAAATGCGCGTGAAAATTTAGAAAGAGAAACCGGTGGTAAATCATTTGATGCTGTTTATAAGGAAACATATGATGAATGGAACAAAGAGCTTTCTAAAATTTTAGTCGAAGGTGGTTCTTATCAGGATAAAGTTATTTTTTATACCGCATTGTACCATACTTTAATTCATCCTAACACTTTAAACGATATTAATGGAGAATATCCTCAAATAAAACGTACCAAGATTGGAAGAACCACAGACACACGTTACACGGTATTTTCTTTGTGGGATACCTATCGAAACATGCATCCGTTAACCTCTCTGGTTTATCCTAAGCAACAATCTGATATGATTAAAAGCATGTTAGAAATGTATGATGAAAACGGCTGGCTGCCCAAATGGGAATTAAATTCAACCGAAACATTTACCATGGTTGGAGATCCGGCCAGTATCGTTATCGTAGACGCTTGTTTAAGAGGTATTCAGGATTTTGATATTTACAAAGCCTATCATGCGATGTTGAAAGGTGCAGACCAATTTGAAGAGAATCCTTTGCGCCCGGGCCTTAAAGAATACTTGGACAAAGGATATTTATCAACCAATTATCCTGGACCGGTTTCTACAACGCTAGAATATAATACTTCAGACTATGCGATTTCACTTTTAGCGAAAGCGTTGGGTGAAAAAGAAGATTACAAACGTTTTACAAAACGTTCGTTATCCTACCGAAAATTATATGACAAAGATTTAAAATTGCTTCGACCAAGAACGGCTACAGACAATTGGTACGAACCTTTTGATCCTATAGCAGGAGCTAATTTTCAGGCCAATGTTGGGTTCATCGAAGGGAACGCGTGGCAATATGCTTTTATGGTGCCACATGATATCAGAGGATTGATAAAATTAATGGGAGGTGATAAACCTTTCTCTGATCAATTGCAAAAAGTTTTTGATATCAAACAATTTGATATGGCAAACGAGCCGGATATTGCTTATCCTTATTTATTCAATTATGTAAAAGGTGAGGAGTGGAAGAGTCAGGAAATGGTGCATAAATTAGTGAGAGAGCATTTCAAAAATGAACCAAAAGGATTGCCTGGAAATGACGATACAGGAACGATGTCTGCATGGTTGGTGTATTCAATGATGGGATTCTATCCAATATCACCGGGAGATCCTATTTACACGCTCACAACGCCAATGTTTGATAAAATAACAATTCAATTAGATCCAAGATATTACAAGAAAGAAAATATTGTAATTCAGCGTGAAATTAATAGTGACGGAAAAATCAAAGAAATTCAGTTAAATGGAAAAACCCTGAATAGCTTCTTTATTTCACATGATGATTTTGTAAACGGAACAACGCTGAAAGTAATTCAGGAATAATATATTTCTATATTTGTTTTCTCGTTCGTATTAGCGATGGAAAAGGGCTGTAATAATGTTTTAAAAATCAGGTTATGAGCTACGAAAATGTCAGAGAAGAATTTATTAGAGATGCAGAAGAATACATAAACGCAAAGCGAAAACCGTTCGAAAAATTGTCAGGTACCGAATTGGATCTTGCAAAGTATCAATATCTGGAAAACTTTCAAGACTATATTAACTTTCTTAATTTTCGAATAATTGCCAGACTTGATGAAAATTTGATATCTTTTAAAAACCTCGAAGAAGCAACTGCTTTTCAGGATTTTTTGAAGCCGACATTTGAAGTAGTTGCAAGAAAGTATACAGAAGGATTGATGGATTAATAGCACGCAACTTTTGTAGCGGAATAAAAGTCTCTTAATAAACATGATACAAAAAAGTCCATTCGATGCGTCGAATGGACTTTTTTGTATTGTTTACTTTCGTAAAAGTAAACTGAATTATTTTGTTTTTATACCAATTTCAGCGATAGAAATATATCTTCCGTCTACACTGGTTTTTCCAATAAACTTAATATATCTGGCTTTCGCCGATGTTTTTAAAGTGATGTTTTGCTCCACCGGATTACTTTTGATATTAGCAAATTCACCTTCCGCAACGGTTTTCCAGTTTATACCGTCTGTGCTTATTTCCCATTGGTAATTTTTTACAATTCCACCCGTTCCGTTATGACGTGGCAAATACGATAAAGTTGTGAATTCCATTTCCTGCCCCATGTCAATAACGATAAATTGTGGTAAAGGTGTTAAGGATGTATTATCAGCGGTACTCCAGAAAGTTTCGGCATTTTCATCAATAGCGTTTAATGCTGATTCTTTTTCCTCATTTTCAAAAGAGACCGTAACTATTTTCCAGTCTTTTTTATAAATATTAAAGGATTGAGTGGCAGTTTCACCAGATTTCATATCTGTTCCAAAAGATTTAGCCTTGATAGTACCAGAGGTTAAAAATGGAAATGGGCTTGCATAAATTGGAGATTGTGCAGTAGGTTCCGTTCCATCAATGGTGTAACGAATCTGGTTTACACTTGTCTCAGTAGTGATCCAAACATTCCCGTCTTTGTCTCTTTTAATTTTTGGAAGAGGCAATAGTTCTGGCTCTCTAAAAACACCAATATCACTTAAAGCAATACAAACAGGAGATTCTTTAATAGTAATTCTCAATTTTGTAGTTGTGATATAATTTGATAAACGTACTAATCGGTTGGCACCAATACTCGTCGCTTCGCCTACTTTTTTCCAAATTCCACCAATAAAAGCGTCAATTTCCACTTTTTCAATACGCTGACCTAATTTGATATTTTCTCTTAAACGAATGATATTAAACGTTTGTTCTTTATGCCATTCTAAAGTTAGGATTGCTTTTTTTACTTCATCACTGGTTGCCCAATACGAATAACGATCGTTATCAGTAAGGTTTTTGGTTCCGTAAAAGATCTGATTTTCACCGCGAACTTCAGAAGCCGTAATCACAGCCGCCTGTGCCAAATTATCAGCAAATAATTTCTTTAGAAAAGCACCAAAATCTTTCAAACTCTTAACATCATTTTGATGTAACAGACCATCTGTATTGGGTGCAATTCCAATATCCATACCAGCACCTCTTCCAACGGATTTCAGGTAAATTTCGAATAATTCCGTAACTGATTTTACATTGTTGTCTTCATTGGCATGATAAAACCAGCCATTTCTAAGCGGTACATCACATTCAGCCGGTTTCCAGTATTTACCGTTTCGTGTTCCGCCCTGAGCTTTATCAGAATCAGTTTCTCCGGGAACAGCTACTGTTTTGCCTGCAATTGGTTCCGGAGTAAAAGTTGCCCATGAAGTTTCATTGGCAAAACCTCTTTCATTTCCAACCCAGCGCACATCGCCATTATCAGCAAAAATAACCGCTCCGGGTTGTAATTCACGGGATATGCCCCATGTTTTATCCCAGCCGTAATACGTTGCTCTGTCAATGTTTCTTTTTTCGTTTTTACCGCCATAATATCCGTCTCCGCCATTGGCGCCATCAAACCAGGTAATGAATAGATTGCCATAATTCGTGTACAATTCTCTCAACTGATTACGGTATTTTTCAACATACTCAGGTTTTCCATAATCTTCATTATTTCGATCCCAAGGCGAGCAATAAAGGCCAAATTTCATTCCGGCTTTACGTGCTGCAACTTCAAACTCTTTCACCATATCGCCTTTTCCATCACGAAAAGGGCTTGCACTAATGTTGTAAGCTGTTGTTTTTGTTGGCCATAAACAAAATCCATCGTGGTGTTTGGCAACAAAAATGACGCCTTTAAAACCGCCATCTTTAGCTGCATTCACAATCTGACTCGCATCAAATTTTGTTGGATTAAAGATCTTAGGATCTGCATCGCCATATCCCCATTCTTTATTCTGAAAGGTCGTTGGAGTAAAATGTACCAAAACGTATTGTTCCAATTCCTGCCAACGCAATTGTGGTTCTGTTGGCAATGCTCCATAAGGAGCTGGTGGGCCAATTTTCTGCGCCGTCATTGACAAAAAGGCAAAACAAGCGATGAAAGTTACTACTAGTTTTTTCATTTGATCTTGTATCAATTATTGCGTTACTTTAATTACCACCGCTTCCTGATTGGCTAATAAAGTTCTTAATTCTTTTGGGATTGTCACAACGATTCCGCCATCGACTTTTTTACTGGTCAATTTCTGTTTGTTGTTTAGCAAAGAAGCTTTTAAACTGCCTTTATTATCTGTTTTGATAGTAATTTCCGCAGGTAATTCTTTTTCGTCTTTTGCAGGCATGTAAATTCCGTAAATTGACTTTCCTTTCTGCGTATAACCCACTTTTCCGTCTAAGTAAGGCGCAACAGGTTTAGTATCATAAATAGCTTCACCATTTACTGATAACCATTTTCCAACGTTAGCTAAAGTTGCTTCAATTTTAGGATCAAATTCTCCTTTAGCATCCGGACCAACACCTAATAATAGATTTCCGCCTTTTACTACAATACTCGTCATCAATTGAATTACTTCTTTTGAAGATTTATAATGGTCGTTTGGCACCCATCCCCAGGCTCCTCCCAGGGTAATACAACTTTCCCAAGGCACACTTAATGGTTTCTCAGGTGTTTTTTGCTCCGGTGTTAGATAGTTCTCATATTCACTCGGAACCCAGCGGTCTACAACCAACATTCCAGGCTGTTTTTTACGGGCCGTTTCTGAAACTAATTTCATATTGATATCCATATCATACGGATATTTACAAAACTCTTCTACTTTTTTATTGATGGTTGATAACGGACGAACCCAACATCCGTCAAGCCAAAGAATATCCACTTTTCCGTAATTGGTAGTCAATTCGTTCAACTGATTTTGAGTGTATTGTACATAATTTTGCCATCTTTCCGGAAATTTTTTGATATCGTAAGTTGGGTTTCTGTCTTTTGGAGGGTAATACGACCACCAGAAATTTTCTGTTGTCCAGTCTGGTTTTGAGAAATAAACACCAACAGCCAAACCTTCTTTTCTTGAAGCATCCAATACGTCTTTTAATACATCTGCTTTTGGATTTTTGGCATATGGCAATTCTGGATTCGTGATTTTAAAATCGGTATATTTTGAATCATACATGCAAAATCCGTCATGATGTTTCGAGGTGAAAATCATATATTTTGCTCCGGCATTTTTGAACATTTTAGCCCATTTTTCAGAGTTTAAATTCGTCGGGTTTAATTTGAATTTGGTATTTCTATAATCCGTTGCATATTTGTAATAATCGTCGTATCCATCTCGGGTTACCCAATCTTCCGGAGCTAATCCCCATGATTCTACGATTCCCAGCTGCGAATAAAGTCCCATATGGATTAAAACGCCAAATTTGTAGCCCTGCCATTTGTCCAGATTAGCTTTCACTAAAGGATCTTTTGTCATAACGTAGCCTTCTTCTTCGGTTTTGTCAGCTTTCATGCTGAAGTCACCCTGTGCATGCAGCGAAAGGGCACTGGCACAGACAAATGCCGTATATAATGATTTGAATTTATTTTTCATTTTATGGTTTTTTGGTAAGTAGTTATTGTATTACTTTAAGTAAAACTCTGGATTAATCAATTTGTTCCCGGTGTCATCATAAACAGCGTAGTTAAATCCACTCTGAACACAATACGAACCGTAATCGCCTTTTTTGTTCAGGGCAATAAATCCAACCTGAATATCTTTTAAATCTTTGTTTCTGTTTTTCATCAGTTTCACGACTCTCAAAACAGCTTCCTCACAAGCTTTTTGTGGAGATTTCCCCTGACGCATCAATTCAACAACCAAATGACTTCCTGAAATTCTGATTACTTCTTCACCATGGCCCGTTGCAGTTGCAGCACCAATTTCGTTATCAACATAAAGACCCGCACCAATAATTGGAGAATCTCCTAAACGACCGTGCATTTTAAATGCCATTCCGCTTGTTGTACACGCTCCTGAAAGATTTCCATCGGCATCCAAAGCAATCATTCCGATAGTATCGTGATTTTCAATATTAGCAATTGGTTTGTACTCCGAAGTTTTTAACCATTCTTTCCATTCTCTTTCAGAATCCGGAACCAATAAATTTTCTTTTGGAAAACCTTGTGCCAATGCAAATTGAAGCGCTCCGTCACCAACCAGCATTACGTGTGGTGTTTTTTCCATAACAGCGCGTGCCACAGAAATAGGATGTTTAATAAATTCCAAACAACCTACAGAACCAATATTAGACATTTCGTCCATGATACAGGCGTCTAAGGTTACGCGGCCGTCTCTGTCGGGTCTTCCTCCATAACCAACACTTCTTTCTGTTGGATCACCTTCGGGAATTTTTACTCCTGCTTCTACAGCATCAAGGGCGCGTCCTCCTTTTTTCAATACTTCCCAGGCTGCCTCATTGGCTTTCAAACCAAAATTCCAGGTAGAAAGTACGATAGGTTTTCTTATTTTTCCATCAGAAAGATTATTATTAGGCTCTTCATTCTCTTCTGGTTTCCCAGTGAAAGAACTTAGTGCTACAGCAGCCGAAGCCATTGCAGCTGTTTTTAGAAAATTTCTACGATTGTTCATATTGCTAGTGTCTTTTTTTTGCTTTTGTTGTTAAAAATAAGTGTTTTTATTCAATTCCTAAATCGTATTAGTAAATAAATTTTGGCACTATTTTTTAATTCAAATATCGTGAATTTTAGTTTTTTATTTTTTAATTGAAAAATTCTAACGTTTTGGCTGACCAGTCATTATCAAAGAAACCACTTACTTTCATGTCTGGTAATCCATTCAAAAGTAAATCGGCTTTAAATATCATTACATCTGGAAAGCCTGTAATTCCTGAAATATAATTGTTTGCCCAGGTTGCCTTCATTCCTTTTTCAGAAGTTCCTGCTACAACACCCACCATTGCTGTTTTGCTGTCCTTTCTTGGTACAACAAAATAAGCGGCAAGATTATCTCCTTTTATAACTTTATCACCAACTTTTACTTGTTGATTGTCAATTTGAATTGGAGCATTTTTCAAAAGTAATTTCCAGGCGCTATTATTAGAAGCATTTCCATAAATTATGACGTTTCTATCCTTGTATTTTTCTAATGAAAATTCTTTATCTGAAATCACGTCAATACTTCCATTTCCTCTATAATAAAAAGTCTCTGAGTCAAAACGCGCCCTGTTTAAATACCATTCACGATCTGATTCAGAACCTCCGGTTGCATAAACAAAAACGACATTATTATCGAAGGCAAACTTGAATCCGCCCTGACGCTCTGCGTACTTCTCGGCTGTGTTGATTTCGTTTATCAAAGCCCATTTTCCATCTTTCAAATTCAGAATAGCTTTTTTATCCGAAGTTGTTTTTACAAGCTGATCATCAATATTTAATGTGATTTCTCCTTTTAAATCTAAAGAAACCAAATCAAGTTCCATTATCGAAACATTTACCGTTTTGATGTTTATTTGCTGTTTGTCAATTTTAGCATTGATATTAGAGAAATCAAAAGGTTTTATTTGCTGTTGTAATTTTATCCAGTAATCTGTTGAAGAAACTGCTGGGGTAGCGGTGTGAAAATCAATTTCTTTGACTTCTTTGTTTGTTGGAATTGTTTGACGCTTGAAGAATTCAAAAATCGGAAACCAGTCTACAGAATGATCGCCATACCAGTGTTCGCCACCTGGATATTCGTAATAACAAAAGTTAGGATGGAAAGTGCCTAAAATCTGGCGCATTTCTCTCACTTGCGAAATTGGCACAGTCGAATCGGCATCGCCATGCAGCATATAAACACCGCCTTGTTTCAGGTTTTGCACGATACTTTTAACGCGTCCTGAATTAGCCGAACGTTTAATAGGTTCGAAAGCTTTGAACATATCATGCATTTCATCGCCTTTATCAAATCCGTACATCGAAATATCAGGATAGGAGGCGCAAGGGGCAATGGCAGCAAATTTTCCCGGATAAGTTGTTCCTAAAAACCAGGTGCCGTGACCGCCCATTGAGTGCCCGGTTAAGTACGTTTGAGCCGGAATAGTATTGAATACTTTTTTGGCTTCGGCTAAAACTTCCAGAGCATCAATTCTTCCCCAATCTTCCCAGTTAAAACCAAAGGGACGTCGATTTGTTGCCGCAACAATATGAACCCAATCTTTTTGTTTGTAGGCTCTTGCCTGATTTCTGGCCTCGACAGAAGCGCCATGAACAGAAAGTACTAATGCTTTTGGTCCACTTCCCAAAGCCGGTGCGATACTATAATATTGAACGCTGTTGTCTACTTTACTCACAAAAGTGCGTTCATGATGTACAGTCGCAGCGCGTTGTTGGATTGAAATTTCGGTTTTGTCGATTATTTTTCCGCTTTTATCAGCAAGCGTTAGTTCCATTTTTAATTCGCCTGTAAAATCGTTTTTTGCAGGCGGGACTTTAAATTTTACTTTTCTGACAAACATCGGCATGATCGCATCTGTTGTATAAGTGGCTTTTTCTCCGCTTGATAAAGTAGCTGTGATGACAAGGTTTTTCAATTCTTTTTCAGTCGCGTTAATGACACGAACCGAAGCCCATTTTTCGTCTTTTTCACCATTAATAACATCCGGAAGCGTTAAATCTCGTTTGGTAAACTGAATGCTTTTTGAAGGAACAATGATTTTCGATTTTACACGGCCAAAACGACCTTTGGTATAAACAAACTCGTTGATACCTTTTTTAAGTTTAAACGGAATTAAAGTATAACCAAAATCATAATGATCACCTTCATGTGGCAGACCGTTTATATAAGTACGCGTGCCTCCAGTGGTTTCTAAGAGAACAATTTGTTCTTTTGAAGCATTGTATTGGGTATAAAGAAAAGCAGAACGCATCGGCTTTCCACTGAAAACCTTAGCAGAATCTGCATTGATTTCCTGCCAGTCTCCTTTTTGTTTGGTCGGATTTACAAATTTTCCAACCGCATATTGCCAGGCGACAGGATCTTGTCCGTTAAAAAGTGTACCTGTTCTACTTTCGGTTTGAAGGGTATAGCCATTTAAAAAATGATACAGGACATTTCCCTCGGCAGTGGTGATAATTTTTTCTTTACCAAAATATTCAACTACATTTCCGGTTGTTTTGGTCTGTGCAATCGAATTTATGCACAACATAATGGAGAAAATTAAGAGTCTTTTTTTCATTTTTCGAGGTTTATTTTTTCTAATTTATTCCAACTTTTCAGACTTTTACTAAATCGATTTAATGAAAAAACAGCAGAATTGATTATTTAACAATTTATTTCCGATAATTTTACGTTTTTTTAAATTTATTAAATCGATTTAGGAATGTCGTAAAGAATTTTTGCTATTTTTGTTTTTTATGAAATATAAAATTATATCTAAATTAATTTAGTAAATACTCCAATTTTATCCTTATTTAGTTATTAATTATCATTGTTATTCTAAAAATGAAAATTGTTAAAACAAATATCGCTTCCTATACTAATACGTCGCTATCTGTGTTTTCGCGCGAGGAATCTTTTTTTCAATCGCCTTTTCATTCACACCCGGAATTTGAGTTGGTTTATATCTTAGAAAGCCACGGAAAACGCATTATTGGAAACTCAGTAGAATCTTTTGAATCTGGTGATATGGTTTTTCTTGGAGATGATATTCCCCATGTTTGGCTTAACGATGAAATTTTTTACAAAGGAATAAATAGTTTAAAGGCTAAAGCCATGGTGATTTATTTTAGCAGAGATCTTTTTGGAAACTCGTTTTATGAGTTGCCGGAAGCGCAGGAGGTTAAAAAATTTCTATCTCAGGGTGTAAAAGGTGTTTCGATTACGGGACAGACCAATGCAATCATTGCTAAAAAGATGGAAAAATTACTAAAGAAGAAAGGATTTGAAGTTGTCATGGGATTGATTGAAATTTTGTTTCTTCTGTCCAAAAGCAAAGATCTAAGATATATCAATGATGATTCTTATGTTTCTGTTAGTGATGAGAATAAAAATGACAGGCTTGCAGCTGTTTTTCAGTATGTAAAAACAAATTATAAAGAAGAAATATCATTGGATGAAATTTCTAAAATTGCCAATTTGACTCCTACTTCATTTTGTAGAATGTTTAAAGCTAAAACCAAAAAAGCATTTGTGGAATACCTTAACGAAATCAGAGTTTCAAATGCTTGTAAATATTTAATTGAAACCGATTTGGGCATTTCTGAAATTGCTTACGAATGTGGTTATAAAACTGCTTCAAACTTCAATAAGCTGTTCAAAAAATTAATTGGAACAACTCCAAAGGAATATAGAAGAAATGCTTTGGTTCAGGCTTTTTAAAATCCTTCCTTATTAATTTATAAGATTGTTTATGCCTTAATTTCGTGTGGAGAAATAAGTGCAACTTTACTTAAAAAATTCGGGTTTGTTTTATTGCAAATTACAGAGGTGGTTTTTGATTTTTTGTTTCATAATTAAGGTATTTTTTTTAAATCAATAATTTATTACTGGAATAGGTAGCTTTTTTCGCCTTTTTTACAGAATTAATTATAAAGATAATAAATGCTTAATTAATGATAATTTTGAGGTAAAATAAAACTTAATAATACGATAATTTTATTTTTTTGAGATTGAGAAAAATTGCTCCTTCTTAAAATATAAAACGATTTAGTGAATAATTTGTGGTTCTGACAAGAGGTAAACCATTTTCAATCTGTCGTTTTAAGTGATAAATCTCTAATTTTAGGTTTCTATCCTTCAATTTTTAATAAAATAATATGGTAACTCAAAAATATTGTCTTGCATTAGATTTAAATGATGATCCTGCTTTAATTGCAGAATACAAAAAATATCATGAAAAAATCTGGCCTGAAATCACAGAAAGTATCGTCAGTGCAGGCATTGAAAATCTGGATATTTATTGCGTTGGCAACAGATTGTTCATGATTATTGATGCCAATGAAACTTTTACTTTTGAAAGAAAAGGTGAGATGGATGCCAATAATGCTGTGGTTCAAAAATGGGAAGCATTGATGTGGAAATATCAAAAAGCACTACCTGGAGCAAAAGAAGGAGAAAAATGGATGATGATGGAAAAAATATTTGACCTGCATGAAAATAGATAGTCACCAACATTTTTGGAAATACAATCCTGTAAAAGATGCCTGGATCAATGAAGAGATGGAAGTCATCAGACGGGATTTTTTACCTGCTGATTTAAAACCTTTATTGTTTGAAAATCAGTTTGCGGGCTGCGTCGCGGTTCAGGCTGATCAGAGTGATGAGGAAACTCGTTTTCTATTAGATTTATCGAAAGAAAATGATTTTATCAAAGGTGTTGTAGGCTGGGTTGATTTGTGTGCCGAAAATATTGAAGAGCATTTGGAGGAATACAGCAATTATGAAAAACTGAAAGGCTTTAGACACATTGTTCAGGCAGAAGCGGATATCGATTTTATGCTGAAGGAAAGTTTTCAAAATGGAATTTCGAAATTGGCAAAATATAATTTTACTTATGACATTTTGATTTTTCCAAAACATCTGGAAAATGCTGCAAAACTAGTTGCAAAATTTCCGGAACAAAAATTTGTTATTGATCATTTGGCAAAACCGGATTTTAAAAATAAACAATTCACAGGATGGGAAAAAGGCATTAGAACGATTGCTAAATTTCCAAACGTATTGTGCAAGATTTCAGGTTTAGTAACCGAAGCGGACTGGAATAATTGGAATGAAACAGACTTTATATATTGCTTAGATGTGATTACAGAAGTCTTTGGAATTGATCGTCTAATGTTTGGTAGTGACTGGCCAGTTTGTTTGCTTGCTGCTTCATATTCGGCATCTTGCGATATTACGGAGCATTACTTTTCGAAGTTTTCGAAAGTGGATCAGGATAAATTATGGAGCGGCAATGCCACGCATTTTTATCAATTGGAATAACCTGATCTCATTAAAAAACTACTAACTATTCAACCATAATAATAAACAAATGAATCTTAATCTTACTGACAAAATAATTATCGTAACTGGAGGCGCAAAAGGTATTGGACTTGGTATTTGTAAAGTTTTGGCTGCTGAAGGTGCTATTCCTGTAATAGTAGGGAGGGCAGATGCAGATAATCAGATCGCTGTTAAAGAAATCGAAGCTGAAGGAGGAAAAGCATTGTCTGTTGTAGCCGAATTGACAAATCCTGAAGCTTGTAAAAGTGCCGTTGATCAGGTAGTCGCGCTATGTGGTCGCATTGATGGATTAATCAATAATGCCGGTGTAAATGATGGGGTAGGTTTAGAAAGTGGCGATTATGAAAAATTTATGGCCTCGATTCATAAAAACTTAGTTCATTATTATTTGATGGCTCAACATGTATTGCCGGAGTTGAAGAAAACAAAAGGAGCTATTGTAAATATAGGCTCAAAAGTAGCTGATACCGGACAAGGTAATACCTCTGCATATGCAGCGTCAAACGGGGGGCGCAATGCCTTAACCCGCGAATGGGCCGTTGAATTATTGAAATACGGAATCCGTGTCAATTCAGTGATTGTGGCTGAATGTTATACGCCATTATATGATGCATGGATTAAGAGTCTAGAAAATCCAGAAGAAAAATTAAAAGAAATTACAGCTAAAATTCCGTTGGAAAACAGAATGACAACAGCTGAGGAAATTGCAAATACGACGGTGTTCTTATTATCTGAAAGATCAAGTCACACTACAGGCCAATTGATTTATGTGGATGGTGGTTACACACATTTAGATCGTTCCTTATAATTTATTAGTGATTGTTATTTGAAAGAATATTTTGATTTTATGAAAAATTAAAATCAAAATGTTCAAATAGCATAAAGTCATGTGAATTAGAAAACCGAGCAAATTGGTTTATAAGGAAAACCAATTATAATCAAAATAACTTCTCTCTCTAAAATTATTAAATTAAAGTTATCAAGTCAAAAAAGGACATGATAATGTAGTGGTATGCAATAAAGTTTATCAAAACTAAAATTAATAATAAAAGTGTTTTTTGTGACTTTTTTTGATGTTTATCTTCGTTTATATGTCGTCCGTCTAAAATAGTTTTACCAAAAATCAAATTTGTTTAGATTTAACGTTAAATAATGGTTGTTTTTGTTTGAAGAAATATCTCTTCCTGTAATAATGTCAATTTTACCAAAAATAAAACATTCTGATACCAGCTGGAAATCGATAAATTAAAACGAATATAAAAATTTGAATTTGAATAAATAAGACGGCTCATTTTACTAGAAACCTAACCAAAATTATTAAACCTAACCAAAATGAATAAAAAGATGTTTTCACTGAACAAGAGCCTTACGCTGCTACTCTGTTTGACGGTGGGATTATCTGTTTTTGCACAGCATACTACAATAAAAAGAATGGGTGCAGCCGACACTCAGTCCTTTGATGATAATTGGCTTTTTTCCCGATTTGGATCTCAGGCTGACGGATTGGTTAAAGAGGAACCTAAAAATTTAGAAGCCGTTTCAACAAATGAAGCGAATTGGGAGAAATTAAATTTGCCTCACGATTGGGCTATCAAAGGGCCTTTTAGAATTGAATTAAGAGGAGAAACGGGAAAACTGCCATGGAAAGGAATTGGCTGGTATAGAAAACATTTTACAGTTCCGGCTTCAGATTCTGGGAAACAAATTTTTGTTGACTTTGACGGAGCCATGGCAAATGCTAAAATTTATTTAAACGGAAATTATGTTGGAACCTGGCCTTATGGATATAATTCTTTCCGCATGAATTTGACTCCCTTTTTAAAATTCGGACAGGAAAATATTTTAGCGGTTCGTTTAGATACAGAGAACTGGGATTCACGCTGGTATCCTGGCGCAGGAATCTATCGACACGTTTGGCTGGTAAAAACAAATCCGGTACATGTTGGACATTGGGGGACTTACATTACCACTCCAAATATAAGAAAAGACGCTGCCGATATCCGAGTAATGGTTAAGGTAGATAATGCAACAGATAAAACAGTAAAAGCAGTTGTTACAACTGACTTATACGAAATGGATATTCATAATACGCCAAAAACGAAAGTTGGATCTTTAATTACATCAACTCTTGAAATTAAGGCGAATGGAACTGAAGAAGCAGAAACGCATTCGGTTTTAAATAATCCTAAATTATGGGATTTAAAAACGCCTAATCGCTACGTTGCACAAACGAAAGTGAGTGTCGACGGAAAAGTAGTAGATACTTATAATACTCCTTTTGGTGTTCGTACAATTGAATTTACACCAAGAAATGGATTTCTTTTAAACGGAAAAAGAGTTGAAATCTTCGGAACCTGTAATCACCACGATTTAGGTGCTTTGGGAGCCGCAATCAATACTTCGGCCTTGAAGAGACAATTAGGTATGTTGAAAGAAATGGGTTGTAACTCTTTGCGTACTTCTCATAATCCTCCGGCTCCTGAATTATTGGAACTGGCTGATAAAATGGGATTTTTAGTTTGGGATGAAGCATTTGATGCCTGGAAAATTGGAAAGAAAAAATTAGACTATAATTTGATTTTTGTCGAATGGCATGAAAAAGATTTAATTGCCTTAACGCACAGAGACAGAAATAATCCTTCCGTTTTTATCTGGTCTATTGGAAATGAAGTTCCGGATCAGCAGAACGTGAAATTGACCAAAGAATTAGCAGATATAATGCGCAGTGAAGACCCAACGCGTCCGGTTTCTAACGGGTATAATGATCCTGATGGAGGAAGAAGTTCCGGAGCTGTTGTAGCGCTGGATGTTATGGGGGTAAACTATTTCTTTGACCAACAGCCAAAATGGGATGTTGATCCGAGATATGAGAAAAAGCCAACAATTGGAAGTGAAACGGCTTCAACGGTAAGTTCACGCGGAGAATATTTCTTTGATGATAAATACAACAAAACAACCTGGCAAATTTCATCGTATGATGATGCATTTCCGGGTTGGGGCTGTTCGCCGGATATACAATTTCGTACCAATGCAAAATACCCACATTTATTGGGAGAATATGTTTGGACCGGTTTTGATTATTTAGGTGAACCAACTCCTTACAATTCAGATGAAACCAATTTATTGAATTTCAGAACCGATCCTTCAAAGCAAGCAGAATTGGAAGCGAAATTGGCAGAATTACAAAAAAGTAATCCACCTTCAAGAAGTAGTTATTTCGGAATTATCGATTTAGCCGGTTTTCCGAAAGATCGTTATTACAGTTACAAATCACATTGGAGACCAGATGTTCCCACGGCTCACATTCTTCCGCACTGGAACTGGAGCGAACGTGTTGGAAAAGTGGTTCCCGTTCATGTTTACACTTCAGGAGATGAAGGCGAATTATTCCTTAACGGAAAAAGCCTTGGAAGAAAGAAAATGGAAGCAGGAAAAGATTTCCGTTTGATGTGGGAAGATGTAGTTTATGCTCCAGGAGAATTAAAAGTAGTTTGTTATAAAAAAGGAAAAAAATGGGCAACTGATGTAGTTAAAACTACAGGAGCTGCAACAAAAATTAAAATGGCTGCAGATAGAACAGAAGTATTGGCAGACGATGTTGATTTGGTTTTTATAACAGTTGATATTTCAGATAATGAAGGATTGATGGTTCCTCGTTCTAATCCTTTAGTTAAGTTTTCAATTGAAGGAGCGGGAGAAATTGTAGCAACGGACAACGGAGATGCAACGAGTTTTGTTCCCTTTCAAAGTACTGAAAGACCAGCTTATAACGGAAAAGTTTTAGCAATTGTAAAAGCTAAAAAAGAGCAAAAAGGACAATTTACTGTGAAGGCTGAAAGTGAAGGATTACAAGCTGCTGCCACAACAATCAGAATTAAATAAATAAAAAAAATAAAATGATTAAAAAAATAATCTTAACTGCTTTAGTTGTCGGAACAACTATTACCGGAACAGCACAGAATAAAATTGCTGCAGCGGATATTGCTCCAAAAATGAAATGGTTTGAAGACGCAAAACTAGGAATTTTTATTCACGCCGGAATTTATTCTGTTGCCGATGTTTCTGAATCCTGGAGTTTTCACAATGGAAAAATTTCTGTTGAAGATTATATGAAACAACAAAAAAGTTACACTTTAAGTAATTACGATCCAGCGGCCTGGGCAGAAATGATCAAAGATTCTGGTGCAAAATATGCTGTAATTACAACGAAACACCACGATGGTGTGGCGATGTACGATACCAAACTAGGAAAATTGAGTTCGGTAAAAACGACTCCGGCTAAAAAAGATATGGTTAAACCTTTTTTCGAAGAATTACGCAAAAGAGATATTAAATGTGGCGCTTATTTCTCCTTAATTGACTGGACACATAATGATTATCCGGGATTTTTGAAAGACAAAGCGCGTTATGATATTAAAAAAGAACCGGCTCGCTGGGAGCGTTTTCAAAAATTCTTTCAGGGACAAATCAAAGAAATTTCAGATTGGTATAATCCTGATTTATGGTGGTTTGATGGAGACTGGGAGCACAGTGCTGAAGAATGGCAAGCAGAGAAAACACGTAAAATGATGTTAGACAGAAATCCAAATACGATTATCAATGGACGTTTGCAGGGTTATGGTGATTATGATACGCCGGAACAAAATTTTCCGGTAGTTAGACCAGCTTATAAATGGTGGGAATTGTGTATGACGATGAATGAGAATTGGGGGTATCGTGTGAGCGATACAAACTGGAAAACACCTTATGAAATCATTACCATTTTTGTGGATGCCGTTTCAAATGGAGGGAATTTATTATTAGACATAGGACCAAAACCAGACGGAACTTATCCTGAAACCGTTGTTTCTACATTAAAAGAATTGGGTGACTGGAACAGAAGAAACGGTGAAGGTATTTTTGAAACTATTCCGGGAATTCCATTAGGACATTTTTACGGGCCAACAACACTTTCTAAAGATTCAAAAACGCTTTATTTATTTGTTCACGGAAAAACGTCAGGACAATTGATGTTAAAAGGACTTGATAATAAAATTCAGGATATTACAGTGTTGGGTTCAAATGTAAAATTGACGCATAAAGTGGTGGGTAAAATTTCATGGAGTGCTGTTCCGGGATTGGTCTACATTGATTTACCTGAAACAGCTATCGATAAATATGTGACGTGTATTAAAGTTACGTTAGATGCACCAATTAAATTATACAGAGGTCACGGAGGTTTCCTGACAAACTAATACTAATCAAAATAATAGATTATAATTCACCTTAAAGGTATTTCAATAGAATGATCATGAACAAAAAAGCATTTTTAATAACTTTATTTTTTGGAGTTCAAACACTGTTTTCTCAAAACACTCCAAAATATAAAAACCCAAAATTACCGGTAGAAGACCGCGTTCAGGATTTATTGTCCAGAATGACGGTTGAGGAGAAATTTTGGCAAATGTTCATGATTCCAGGTGATTTGTCTGATGGGGCAGAAAATTATAAAAATGGCATTTTTGGTTTTCAGGTAAGTGCCAAAGGAAGTACCGATGCAAGCAATCAAATTTTAGATTACAGTGCAGCAAGTAATGCAAAGGAAACTGTAAAACTGATTAATAAAATACAGAAATACTTTGTAGAAAAAACGCGTCTCGGTATTCCGATAATTGCTTTTGATGAAGCTTTACACGGACTAGTACGAGATGGCGCAACCGCTTTTCCTCAATCTATTTCATTGGCAGCAACATTTGATCCGGCTTTGGTTAAAAGAGTTTCAACTGCTATTGCGATGGAATCTAAAAGTCGTGGAATTCGCCAGATTTTATCACCGGTTGTCAATCTTGCTTCAGATGTTCGTTGGGGAAGAGTAGAAGAAACCTATGGTGAAGATCCTTTTCTTTCTTCAAAAATGGGAGTGGCCTATGTGTCCTCTTTTGAGGAAAGAGGCGTGATTACAACGCCTAAACATTTCCTTGCGAATAGTGGTGATGGTGGACGTGATAGTTACCCAATTGATTACAACGAACGTTATTTAGAAGAATATCAGCTTCCACCATTTCGTGCTTGTTTTACCGAAGGAGGAAGTCGAAGCGTGATGACTTCTTATAATTCTTTGAACGGGAGTCCTTGTACTGCGAATGATTGGTTGTTGAATAAAAAATTAAAAGGAGAAATGAATTTTAAAGGATTCATTATTTCAGATGCGAATGCTGTTGGTGGCGGAAATGTATTGCATTATACGGCAAAAGATTATCCGGAATCAAGTGCAAACGCCATAAATAATGGTTTGGATGTGATTTTTCAAACTGCCTTTGATCACTATAAATTATTTCAACCGCCATTTTTAGACGGAAGAATTGATATGAAAAATATCAACGAATCGGTAGCCAGAGTTTTGAGATTGAAGTTTGAATTGGGATTGTTTGAAAATCCGTATGCCGATGAAAAAGAGACAAATAAATGGAACGGAAATCCGCTTCACAAATTATTGTCAAGAGAAGCAGCTGAAAAAGGAATGGTGCTGTTGAAAAATGACAACAATGTTTTACCTCTTAAAAAATCAATAAAATCAATTGCCTTAATAGGAAATGATATAACCGAAGCACGTTTAGGTGGTTACAGCGGTCCGGGTAACGGAAAAGTGAATATGCTGGAAGGAATCAAAGGGAAGTTAGGAAAATCGGTTGAGATTAATGTTGCTGAAGGCTGTGCAAGAAAAAGTATAGATTATACTGTTGTACCAGCAACAAGTTTGTTTAGTGTTGAAAAAGGAAAAACGGTAAACGGATTAACAGGTGAATATTTTAATAATGTGCAACTAAGCGGAAGTCCGGCTATTACAAGATTAGACAATGCTATTAATTTTGACTGGACATTATATTCTCCGGATCAGGCAAAAATTAATTACGATTTTTATTCGGCTAAATGGACAGGAAAAATAAAATCTCCAGTGACAGGAACTTATAAAATAGGTTTTGAAGGGAATGATGGTTATCGTTTGTATTTGAATGGAAAACTACTTATTGATAATTGGAAAAGCCAGACTTATTCAACAAAATTGGTTGATTTCAATTTTGAGAAAGACAAAGAATACGATATTAAAGTGGAGTTCTTCGAATCGCAGGGTTATGCCAAATTCAAGTTGGTTTGGAATATAGGAGTAAACAACGATTGGGAACATAAAATTGATGAAGCTGTGGCTGCTGCTAAAAAATCAGATGTGGCTGTAATTGCCGCAGGAATCGAAGAAGGAGAATTCAATGACAGAGCTTACCTAGGTTTGTTAGGCCATCAGGAAGAATTAATAAATGCAGTTGCCGCAACAGGAAAACCGGTTGTAGTGATTTTGGTTGGAGGAAGCGCCATTACCATGGACAAATGGATTAACAATGTACCATCCATTTTAGATGTTTGGTATCCGGGCGAAGATGGAGGTAATGCAGTCGCGAATATTTTATTTGGAGATAAAAATCCGGCTGGACGTTTGCCAATTACTTTCCCAGTTTTTGAAGGTCAATTACCATTGGTTTACAATCACAAACCAACAGGTCGTTCCGATGATTATACTAATTTGAACGGTGCACCTTTATTTCCTTTTGGATACGGACTGAGTTATTCAACTTTTGAATATAGCAATTTAAGATTTGACAAAAAACAAATAGGAAAAGCAGAAACAACAAAAGTGTATTGTACAATAAAAAATACCAGTAAAGTTGATGGAGATGAAGTAATTCAGTTTTATGTAAGAGATGTTTTGGCATCAATTGCCCAGCCAATCAAGCAGATGAAAGGTTTTCAGAGAATTTTTCTTAAAGCGGGAGAATCAAAAGAAATAGGCTTTGACATTAACAAAAAAACTTTGCAAATGTTAAACGAGGATATGAAATGGGTGGTTGAACCGGGCGATTTTAGAATTATGATTGGTGCTTCTTCGAGAGATATTCGATTGAGAGAAGTTCTTACGGTGACAGAATAAGAATTTGTATTGGTGAATTAATTTAAAAAGATAATGCCTCTTTGTTTTATACTTGTTTTATACTTGTTTTAATGAGTTTCGGAGAGTTAAAATGTAAATAAAACAGACGTAAAAAATAATTCATCTGGCAGTTTTTTTAATGAGGATAAATAAAAATAATTGTTGTTAAAAAAAATGAAATAATAAGTTGTTTCTTTTTTAGAAATGAATTTTAAATAAAGAATAGATTATGTTAAAAATATCATAATTTTAACAGTTTGATTTTATTTTTTGTCCGTGTTTAATTACGATTCAATTTTGTGCTATTATTATTTATTTAATAAAATAAAATTGAATTATTTAAACTGTATCTATTTTGTTTACAGGTTGTTATGTATATTTGTTTTAAATTTGACTTTAAAATGTTAAAATAAATAAATACATTAAAAAAATCACTAAAACGTTTTTGTTAATCGTTTTATTAAATATATATTTGCTAAGAATAATTAACGAAGGTTTAAGAAAAAGTTAACATTTTGTAATGAGATAAAATATCAAAAAAATCTTGTAAACAACAAATTAATAAGTCAAACGTTTTCATTCATTCTGATCGATAAAAATGAAAGGATTTAGGACAGAATTACTTGAAAAAGTTCTTAAAAATTATGGGCCAGATAAATCAATTGAAGAATAAAAAAAAGAGCAATCTAATTTAAGGTATTCGTCTTAATAGTTCATGAAATCTTTTTTTAAAACCAAAATACTAAAACGTTGTAGTTACCAATGTTGAAAAATAAATTCAAAAAATGACTAAGAAAACTGAAACAAATTATTAAAAAACAAAAAGCTTATGATGTAAAAAAAAACAGAGTATTAATCAAGGGAATTATTACCAAATTCTGATAAGGAGAAAACGGTAATTTAAAATTAAAGGTTTTAGTATTCAATATTTTTTAGAAATCGGAAATCTTTCAATTTAAACAAAATTTAAAAACCAAACCAAACTAATATTAATTATGAGAAAACTGTTATATGAATCGCTGTTAGTTTTTCTAATGGTATTGTGCTTTCAAAATGCAAAAGCACAAAACACAACAATCTCTGGGGTAATTACAGACAATACTAATGTACCCGTTCCATCAGCGATTGTTAGAGAAAAAGGAACAAAAGTAGAAACGATTACAGACGAGAACGGAGCATTTACAATCTCTGTAGGAGAAGGTGCTACTCTTATTGTAAGTTCAATAGGTTACAAAACATCAGAATTAAAAGCTACTGATGGAATGAAAGTCAGATTAGCAAGTGGTACCAACGAACTTGATGGTGTTACAGTTACCGCTTTGGGGCAATCTAAAAAGAATAAATCAATTGGTTACGCTACAAGTGTAATTAAAGCAGATGCAATCGTTAAAACAGCATCTCCTACAATTGCTAACTCTTTGTATGGTAAAGCGCCGGGTGTTCGTATTACTGCTACTCCTGGTGGAGCAGGAGCAATCAGTATTCAGATTCGTGGAATCAACTCTATTACAGGTAAAAATCAGCCACTTATTGTTATGGATGGTGTGCCAATTCGTAATGGAGAGGTTTCTAACAGCGATTACTGGAATCAACCACGTATTAAAAGCAATGGTTTAGCAGATATTAACCCTGAAGACATTGAAAATATCTCGATCCTTAAAGGAGCTTCTGCAGCTGCCTTATATGGGTCTGAGGCTGTAAATGGGGTGGTATTAATTACATCTAAATCAGGTAAAGGGAAAAAAGGCTTAGGTGTCGATTTTAGTACTAGTTACTCAGGAAACCAAATAGCTTACCTGCCAAGATTTCAGTATGAAAGAGGTCCGGGTTATTCTAATGGTACTTTTAATCCAAACTGGGCTGCACCAGACGGTTTTGTGCAATATGATACAAATGGCGATGGAGTTAATGATATGAGAGGAGTTGCGAACAGTTCTGTAAACTTTGGTCCTTGGTTTGATGGAAAACCAATTATGACATGGGATGGTGTAGTACGTCCGTATTCTGCACAAAAAGATGGTTACAAAAACATGTTCCAAAACGCATGGGATACAACTACAAACTTTGCCCTTACAAACAATACTGAAAACAGCAGTGTACGTTTCTCTTATACTCGTATTGAATCAGAAGGTTTAAGTATGAATAATAACAACAAAAAGAATAACTTTAACTTAAATGCATCATTTAAGACAGGTAAGTTAAAAACAGATGTTGTTGTAAGTTATTTGAATCAGAATGTACGTAATCGTTCATTTGCTTTAGATCGTTTAGTAAATAACTTTACAGGTATGCTTAGTCCATTTGATAATGGTGATTGGTACAGAGCAAAATACAAAACAAGTTTAGGTTATAAATATGTTACAAATCAAAATCAAAGTTTAACTCCGGACGAAAATATTATTCGTAACGGTTTCAAAGCTGATATTGGTGATTTCTTTTGGAATACAAATGCAAATCAACAAGAAGAGATCACAAATCGTATTATAGCAAATCTTACCGAAACGCTTTCAATTACTAACGATTTGTCTATCCGTGGACGTGTTTCGACTGATTTAACAGCAATAAATACAGAAACAAAGAATCCATTAGAAAGACCTTTAATTTATGGTTTTGGAACAGGGTCTTATCAAATGGAAGGTCAGGACTATAATGTTCTTTATGGTGAATTAATAGCGACATACAACAAAAAATTAAATGATGATTTCACTGTTGGTGCATTATTTGGTTATTCTGGAACACAGGAAACATCTAAATATTTGTCTCGTTCTACTAATGGTGGTTTAAGTGTGGAAGGTTGGTATGATGTAAATTCTTCTGTTGGATTAGCTAATAGTGGCTCTAAACAATTTACAATACTTAAAGATGCACTTTTTGGAACTGTAAGTGGAAGTTATAAAAACTATTTGTTCCTTGAAGGTACATTAAGAAGAGACCGTACTTCAACAATGAATCCGAATAATAATGCTTTTACGTATCCTTCTGTAAACTCTAGTTTCATTTTATCAGAAGCTGTTACATTACCGGATTTCATTAATTACGCAAAAATGCGTGGTTCTTGGGGTATTGTAGGATCTTATCCAGAGGCATTTCTAGCTAACGTAGCATTTGATCAGGTTTCTTTAGGGTCACAAGGATCATCAAGTCCTGTATTGACTACGACGTCACAAGCTAAATATGGAAATGAAGGCATTAAACCTGAAATGAAGCATGAAATAGAACTTGGTTTTGAAACTAAATTCTTGGATAGAAGATTAGGATTGGATTTCTCTTTCTATACAGCGAAAATTAAAGATCAGATTATTGCATTGTCTATACCACCTACTTCGGGAGCGACTTCTATTTTGACGAATGTTGGTGAATTAAGTAATAAAGGATTCGAGGTTGCTTTGACAGGTACACCTGTTAGAACAGATAATTTTTCTTGGGATGTAACCTTGAACTGGGCTAAAAACATCAATAAAGTAGTAAAATTATCAGATGGTTCTAATGAGATTTTGCATGCTGACTATGATGGATCTGCTGCTCAATTAAAATCAGTAGTAGGACAAGAGATGGGAGGGATTTATGCACACCCTATCAAAACAGATGCTAATGGTAATAAAGTGGTTGGTTCTGATGGATTTTATCAGCTTGATGGAGACAAATGGGAAAAATACGGATCAGCTATGGCTAAAGGTGTTGGAGGTTTAATCAACTCTTTGACTTATAAAAACTTCACATTAGATATTGGTATTGATTACTCTTACGGCGGTTCTTTGATGCCAACAGGGATGAACTGGATGACATCTAGAGGATTAACAGAAGAATCATTAAACTACAGTACAAATGAGCGTGGTGGTTTAACCTATTACATGGATAACGGAAAAGGGGTTCAGGTGCCAAACAGTGCAACTGCAGGACCAGGAGGGCAACCATTATTCCGTGATGGTATGTTAATGAATGGTGTAAATGTTGATGGAACTCCAAATACAAACGTAGTTTCTCAGGCAGGTTATTATGTTGTAACTTACAACTGGGGAGGTCCTCAGTATGATAGTGTTTCTCGTTATGAGTTGTATATTCAAAAGAACGACTATGTTAAATTAAGAGAGTTATCACTTATGTATAATGTACCAGCATCTTACGCTAGTAAAATTGGAGCTACTAGGTTAAGTCTTTCTTTCTTCGGACGTAACTTGTTTTACTTCTACAGAACAATCAAAGATATGGATTCTGAAGCAACAACTTCAGGAACACAGTGGTCTCAAAACGTGAACAACTCAGGAATCACTCCGTCTACTAGAAGTTATGGAGTAGTATTGAGAGCATCTTTCTAATAGGATAAATTATAATTAAAATAGACAACATGAGAAAATTATTATATATATCATTAGCTTCAGTCGCAATTTCTTTGAGCTCTTGTTCGAAAGATGATTTTGCAGAAGCATATAGAGATCCGTCAAAGGTAACAACTACAACAGTGCCTAAACAATTTGCCGGATTTATGAAAGTTAACTATGAAGATGTAATTCCGGCGTATTGGAATTATTTTACTGTAATAAGAACAACTTCATTAAGTTATACTCAAGGACACGGGATCGTTAATTCGTCTGGGCGTTATGTACCGGCAGGAGCAGTAACTAACAGATGGGATAGATATTATAGATTCATCACTCAATATAGAGAGCTGGAAAAAGTAATGGCTTCTTTACCTGCTGCTGAGCAGGCAGAAAGTAGAATCTATACTATTACGTCTACAATCTATTTGTATGATCATACTGCAAAAATGATTGATAACTTCGGTGATATTCCTTTCTCTGAAGCGGGTAAAATTAGTTCAACTGGAGGAGCTTATGCTCTTGCATTACCTAAGTACGATAATCAGACAGAGCTTTACACGATGATGTTAGATCAATTGAAAGCTTTTTCTACTGAATTGAATACTATTACTTTGACAGATAAAACAAATTTGGAGTTCAAAAATCAGGATTTAATCAACAAAGGTAGTCTTGTAGCTTGGAAAAACTATTGTAATTCTTTGCGTTTGAAGTTGTTAAATAGAGTTTCTGCGGTTTCGACTTTTTCAGGAAGAGCAAATACAGAAATGGCTGAGATTATTTCTGAAGGAAAAATTGTGGACGAAAGTTCAGAAGATATTGCTTTCAGAGTGTATACTTTAGATACTGATTTAGATACTCAAGGTTTCGTAGATGCTTTAGAATCTCCAGGTTGGAACAATAACCTTGCTCCAAAACCTATGATTGATCACATGAATGCAAACAGTGATCCTCGTCAGTCATGGTTATTTGAAAAAGGTGAGAATGCAACAGACTTCGTAGGATTAGATCCATTAGCGACTACTGCTGTTCAGGATAAACAAATAGCTGATGGTGATATTGCTATCTACAATAGATCAGTTATTAGTAGAAACGATTGGTTGCCAGGAACTTTGGTGAATTCTGCTGAGGTAAACTTGATTCTTGCAGAGTATTATTCAAGAACTGGAAATGCTGCTTCAGCAAAAACACATTTTGAAAAAGCAATCAGACAATCTATTCAATATTATGTAAGATTAGGTGATAAGGCAGATGACGTTACATGGAAGCCAACTAGCGAGCCAACAACTGCTGAAATTGATGCTTATATTGCTAAAATTAATTTTGCAGGTGCTACAACAGCTGCTGCTCAACTAGAATTGATCGCTTTTCAAAAGTATATTCATTATAACATTATGCAGGCCGACGAATCTTGGTCTGAGCAAAGAAGGTTGAAACTTCCAGCGCTTAATTTCGCGCAAGATGAAACAAGCCCTCAAAAAACACCTCCAACGCGTTGGACATACCCAAGTTCTGAAAGTGTTTATAATACAAATAACTATAATACAGTTAAAGACAAAGATAATTTAAGTACAAAAATTTTCTGGGACGTAAAATAAGCTCCTTATAGATTAATATTTTGTTATTAGTAAGAAACCCCAAAGTCAGGAAATTTCCAGACGATGGGGTTTCTTTTTTAATATCAAATGTCAATTTCAATGTCAATGTCAATGCAATAGCAATGTCAATTTCAATGAAATATCAATGAGAATTGGCAATAGGGCAGAGTTTGAAACTTTTTTTGATGGGAATAAGATATTTTCTAAATAGTGAAAACTACATTGCATAAAAAAAATCGACGAATTTACAGTTTATATCACTGCAGTTCGTCGATTCTTATTTCTGAACATTGACACTTGTTTTTTAGTTAATCAGTGTTTCTGATGGCTAAAAAGGCTTTTAACGAAAATCGTAACTATTTAATTTTGCTTAATAAAAGTTAGCGGTTGATCGTAATTAGCAATTGCGGTTAATGCATTATAAATGTATTTGCTAACTAAAATGCCTCCTTCACTGTTAATTAAAGCAGTGTCATCTTCTGGCGTATGATATTGAGGATGACCTCCTGTGTGTAAGCCTATTGCTGAGATGTCATTTTTATAAAAAGTAACGTGATCCGAACCACCTACATCTCCGGCAAAAACAATTGGATTTAATCCGCTGCCTTCACCTAGTTTTTTCATTAGTTCTACACCGCCTGGAAAGGTTCCGGCACCGCCCATATAAAGTTCTTTTTTATCGTTTAAACGACCGACCATATCCATGTTGATCATTACTTTTACGGCATTTTTAGCTATCGGAAGATGGTTAACAAAATACTTTGAACCCAATAAACCTTCTTCTTCGGCGCTAAAAGAAATGAAAATAATACTTCTTTTGGGTGCCGTTTTATTGTGATGAAATTCTTCTAAAATAGATAAAAGAGCCGAAACTCCCGAAGCATTATCATCTGCTCCATTATGAATGGCAAGGGTATCTTTTTTCTTGCTGCCGGAACCTTTTCCGCCCCAGCCCCAATGATCATAATGTGCTCCAATTACGATGTATTCTTTCTTTAGATTTTCATCAGAACCTTCAATATAACCTACAACATTTTGAGTCGATACACTATCCGATTTCATTTTGTTGATATCGGGTTTTATGAAGATTTTAAAAGGCTGAAAGTAGTTGTCGTTAAATTTTTTCAAGCCATATTTTTTAAAATATTTCCTGATGTAAGCCGCTGCTTCGTTATTGCCTTTCGTTCCGGCAAGACGCCCTTCTAATTTATCTGAAGCTAAATAAGTATCGTGTTTAAGAAATGTTTCAGATGAAAATGTTGATTGCGCGGTTCCCTTTTCAGTGGCAATAAAAGCGACAACAGAAAGGAAAAGAGTTTTTTTAAACATGTAATTAATCATTAATTTATTGAAATAAAATAGAAACCCATAAGGTTTGGAATCTTATGGGTTGTAAAATTTATTGTATTTGCATTTCGATTATCGTATCGATTGTATCGATTTTGGTGCCATCCAGGTACACAAAAGTTCCTTCGGGTTGTTGTTTGAATTTCAGTTCTTTTTTACCGTCCATCAAATAACATTTTTTAATTTTTTGTTTCATCTCAGGAATAAAAATATATTCGGCCTGTTTTGGTGTTTTTATAATGTGCGCAAACAATGTTTTGTCTTTCGCGGTAAATACCCCCCAATCTTGCTGCGGCATCACATTGCCTCTCGTTCCATAAATACTTTTCCCGTTTTTATCCATCCAAATGCCCATTTCTTTTAATGTTTCAACAAATTCCGGCTGAATCGAACCATCCGCCATTGGACCAACATTCAAAAGAAAATTAGCATTTAGACTTGCAGCATTAATCATGTAATGCAATAAATCTTTAGTCGATTTGTATTTTCTGTCGTTGATATCAAAACCCCATGAATTGTTCATCGTTTCGCAGGTTTCCAAAGGCAGTTGAGAAACAGATTGTCCTCCAAATCCAGTTGTATTTCCACCAGGAAGATCTTTTTCAAAGGCTTGAAAATCTTCTCCTTGTATAGGTAACAGGTGATGATTGTTTGAAATCAGACAGTTAGGCTGAATAGAATGAATCAATTTGTAAATTTCATCATAATGCCAGTTTACTTTAGATGATAATGTTTTATCTGTATCGTTATCCAATTGATCCCAGTGTCCGTCAAACCAAATTCCGCCAATTTCTCCATAATTAGTTAGTATTTCAGTTAATTGCCCTTTCATAAAACGAATATAACTTTCCCAATCACTTTTGGCAGTTCTGCCTGTTCCTTTTCCAGTTTTACCTGTTTCGTATTGATAATCGGTTCGTGTCCAGTCTAAAAGAGAATAATAACAGAATAATTTGATTCCTTCTTTGTGACATTCATCGGCCAATTCTTTTAATAAATCTCTTTTGAAATGTGTATTTGTAATTTTCCAATCGGATAATTTAGTGTCAAAATTGCTAAAACCGTCATGGTGACGTGTAGTAAAAGTGATGTACTTCATTCCGGCGGCTTTCGCAATGCCAACCCATTTTTTTGCATCAAAATTCTGCGGATTAAAAACATTTATTAGTCTTCCGTATTCTGTTACTTTGATGTTATCGTTATTCATGATCCATTCTCCATTACCAAGAACACTATAAGGGCCAAAGTGAATGAACATCCCGAATTTATCATCCTGAAATTCTTTTCTGTTTTTAAGATTTCCTTCAGTAGGAGTGTAGGTTTGTGCTAACATTGTGATACAACTCATCGAGAAGAATAGCAGACAAAGTGTGGTTTTTTTCATGTTTTTTTTAGTTAGATGGTTTGATAGTAAACGTTTTTATCGTTTTTGAAATTTAAAAATATAAAGCCTTAAATAGTAAGTCGATATTATCTAAATTTAATTATCAATTACCTTTCTCCAACCAAAAATCCGGATACATTCCATGCGCTGCTACTTGTTCCTTCTGGTTTTCCAAGTGGAATTGATACACGAATCGTGTGTTTTCCCGGTGAAAGATTTCCTAAATCTATCAAATTTGGATTGGTTGTAGTTCCCGGACACCAGTTCGAACGACTTAAATCAGATGAAGATAATCCGCTGCCAAAATTTCCTGAAGCCGGATTACTCAATCGGTATGAACCGCAATCGGTACGCCATGGTGTGAAAGCAAAGACTTCTTTTCCGTCTATAAGAATAGTATTTTTTTTCTGTAGAAATTCGTCACCATTTTCCCAGCCTCCATGGCCGGTTGTGGTGTAACTCAATTTGAAATTTTTATAACCTTCCGGCACTTCAAAAGTCATTTCCAGGCCCTTTTCATTATCAAACATGGTGGCATAATCTTGTCCTGCCATTTCCATAACATTGAGCGTGTTGAAAAGAGGTAAAATAAAATCACCTTTTGGGTTGTTGTCCTCGCCTTCATGAATCGAAATATTCAAACTGGCTTTGTGTCCACCGGCGTCGTAATTCCCAATAAACATTCCGATATATACTTCCTGATTACTCAATTTTGGCTGTAATAATGAAATATCCTGACGATAAAAAACGCTATCCTGCCAAACCTTATTTTTCAATTGCAAGTAGTTAAAATGCTTCACCCCAAAAGGAGTAAAGAAACGCATCAATTCTAACAATGGTGTATAATCTTCTGTTGCTACAACACCCTGATATTTTTTGCCATTTCCATTTTCATAAACAGGTAATGTGTTAACTCCGTTTTTTAATCCGTCCAAAAACGAACTTTTCTTATCCATCGGAATCATAAAAACCGAACCGGTTCTGTCGTACGCATCGCCATTGGATTGTTGTGTGACATCAACATAAATGGAACTTCCTTTTTTAATTTCCGGAAATTTTACTTTTCGAACAATTACGGTCCCGCTTGCGTATCTAAAAATGCTGTCGTTTGATTTTGCATCAGCAACAAAATGAATTTGTTCTTTGTTGAAAACGGGTATGTTTACAAAACGGCTTTTCCATAAAAGATCTTTATAGGTTAATTGATCTACTTCAGGAACCTTTGGAAGAGTCAAAATGGTAGGTATCGTTTTTAAATTCTCAATTTTTGTGGCGGTCAAAGAACTGTTCCCGTTGCGAATGGTCTCCAAAACTAAACCTAAATCTTGCCCAAGAACACCTGGTCCTCCTTTTAGTCCTAATTCATTAGTGTACCAAATCTCAATTTTATTTGAGTTCACTGTAGTTATTGCTTTTTTACAGGTGAAATTCAGGATTTTTTTGGTTTCATCTGTGAATTCAAATTTTTGTTTCCCTAATGCTTCAGCGTCATGATTTAGGATTAATTTACCTGCTTTTAGATGTGCTAATTGCGAAATAGTCTTAGAGTCAAAAGCCACAAAAGTCTGTTCGAAAGGAAAATTTGCTTTTTGTTGTATGATTTTATCGGTTGTAATCAAACTCAAATCTTTAGAAGCAAATAAAAATAACGGATCCTGATTTGGAATTATTTTTCCGTTAGAACTTCTTTGGTACGTAACTTTAATTGCTTTAGTCGTTTTCTGTGCAAAAGTCAAAGAGATAAGACAAAACGCAAAGGATGTAAATAAAATTTTCTTCATGTTATGATTTTGGTTGTTTAAGCGGATAATCAATTTTACTAAATCGATTTAATAAAAAAACAAATAAAAAACCGGCATTATTAAGTTTTGGTATTAAATAATTGGGAAATGCAATTGATTATGAGATGGTTTTATAGAAAGCTAAGATAGAAAATTTTGAATTGTAATAGGGAACATACTATTTCTTTTTTGAGATAAATATATTGATTTGTACTTCATGGGTTGATAATCAGTTATTTTGCTATATCGTTTTAGTAAAAATGGTTTCGTTTATGAATCAGTTATTTACATTTTTACAAAAATATTTTTTTGTTCGAATAAAAAAACTACTTTTGGAGTATGTATGAACATATGAACAAAATACCGTTATTAGATCACGACAGTAAAATTCCGTTGCACAAACAAGTGGAGGAATTATTACGTGAACTAATCAAACATCCCGATTTTAAGGATGGGGAGTTATTTCCGAAAGAAGTTGATTTGGCGAAACGTTGGGGAATTTCCCGTAACACATTGCGTCAGGCAATTGCTATTTTGGTAAATGAAAAATTACTAGTCAGAAAAAAAGGCTCGGGAACAAGAGTTTCTCAAAACAGAATTACAACCAATCTGAACAATTGGATGAGTTTTACGCACGAGATGGAGGATATGGGACTGGAATTTAAAAACCTTTCATTGCATGCAGAAATGGTTCCGGCTACGGCCAAAATAGCCAAGCATTTGCAAATTAATGAAGGCGATGAAGTACTGCTTTTACAGCGTACCAGAAGTATAGACGACAGTCCGATGGTCTATTTTGAATCTTATTTTCATCCTAGAATTGGTCTTTCAATTGATGAAAATTTTGAGACTCCATTGTATGAAATTCTGGGTAATAAGTATAATGTGGTTCCGGTATACTCGCAGGAAGAACTTAAAGCCATTGCTGCTGGTAAACGAATCGCAGGTCTTTTGAAGATTGAAAAAGAGCAGCCTGTTCTGGAAAGAAAAAGGGTAGTACTTGACACTGCGAGAAAACCTATCGAATATAATATTTGTTATTACAGAAACGACTGGTTCACCTACACTATTGAAATCAAACGCACGATTTAATAAAATGATTCATTAGATTAAATCAAATTTGATTTTTTTAAGACGATCATTTCAGAAAACACAAATTATAAATGGAGCAAATAATTCAGACACAAAGAAAAACTTCGCAGCCTTTATTGCCTATAAATGCAACGGTTAAAACAAATACGGAATACAATGTTTTCCCTTCTTTTAGTACCAATTCTGAAATTTTCACCGGATTCAGATCGTTGGCAAATACGATTTGTAAAGAGAAAGTACTTGTTATTGATGGATTTGGCGGCGTACTGTGGGAAAAGTTTAAAGAGCATTTGAATGCGGTTTTAATGGAAAAAGATCGAAATGTTCTTTGGTATAATATTGATTCCTGTTTGAAATTATCTGCAGAAATAGACCAATTGATTAAGCCAAATATGAATGGAGATGATCCCGTTTTTGGAAAAAGATATTTAGGTGAACTTTCTGATTTTTTCGATAAGGAAAAATTGAGTTTACTGCAACCAGATACTACTGCAGATATTTGTATTGTCTACGGAACAGGGGCTTCTCTTGCGAATTGGAACGGAAAGTTGATTTATGTTGATGTTCCTAAAAATGAAATTCAATACAGAATGCGAGCGTCTTCGGTTAAAAATATAGGTTGTACCAATACTTTAGCCTACACTCAAATTTACAAAAGACTTTATTTTGTTGAATGGCCGGTTTTAAACGCACACAAAGCATCGTTACTGCCAAAAATAGATTTTATTGTAGATGAACAGCGTATCAATGAAATTACCTGGATGCAGGGAAGTGATTTTAGAAGCGCATTAGATTTGATGCTCGAAAGTCCATTACGTGCCCGTCCTTGGTTTGAAGCCGGAGTTTGGGGCGGTCAATGGATGAAAGAGCATATTAATGATTTGAATCAGGAAGAAGTAAATTATGCCTGGTCTTTTGAATTAATAACTCCTGAAAACGGAGTTGTTTTGGAAGGAAATAATAATTTACTGGAAGTTTCTTTTGATTTTTTGATGTTTCAGGACAACAAGAAAGTATTAGGAAAAGCGGCTGCCCGTTTTGGAAATGATTTTCCGATTCGTTTTGACTACCTCGATACTTTCGACGGAGGAAATCTTTCGGTGCAATGTCATCCGAGACCGGAATATATCACATCCAATTTTGGCGAAAAATTCACTCAGGATGAAACCTATTATATTTTAGATTGTACTGATGATGCTGATGTTTATCTGGGATTTACAGAGGATATCAATCCAGAAGAATTTAAAAATGCTTTGATCGAATCGCAAGAGAAATCAGAAGCTATAGATATTGAAAAATATGTATTAAAACACAAAGCTAAAAAACATGATTTATTTCTGATTCCAAACGGTACTATTCATGCATCAGGGATTAATAATATGGTTTTAGAAATAAGTAGCACACCTTATATTTTTACTTTTAAAATGTACGATTGGGTTCGCCCGGGATTGGACGGAAAACCGCGTCCGATCAATTTAGAACATGGTTTTAATAACGTTTATTTTGACAGAAAAGGAGAAAGAATTGTAGAAGAATTCATTTCAAAACAAAAGGTTGTAAAAGAATTTGAAAACGGTAGAAAAGTGAGTTTGCCTACGCATGAAGATCATTTTTATGCCGTAGATCGTTACGAATTTACAGGCGAAATCGAAATTGAAACGCTTGGACAATGTCATATCTGTATGTTGGTAGAAGGCGATATGGCTGAAGTAAGCGCAGGAGAAAATACTCAAAAATTCAAATATGCCGAAACTTTTGTAATTCCGGCCAATGTCCCGAAATACAAAATCACTCACAAAAGCGATAAAAAAGCATTTGTAGTGGTTTCGTATGTAAAAGATAGCTGGTGTTAAAACCATAGAGCAATAGATTAAAATGAACCACCATTATTGCTCTTTTACTATTACTATTAAAAATGATTTCTATCAAGAACCAAAAACTATTATGAAAACAAAAGGAACAAAATATTTTATATTTCTCATAACGCTTATTGCAGCGCTAGGAGGTTTTTTATTCGGATTTGATATGGCGGTTGTAAGCGGAATTATCGAGCCATTAAAATTACAATACGGATTATCAGCTGCGCAGGAAGGTTTATTTGTTTCTTGTGCTTTATTAGGTTGTATTGTTGGTGTAGGTTTTTCAGGTTATCTCAGTGATAAAATCGGAAGAAAAAAAGTATTGGCTATCTCAGCCGTATTATTTTTAATCAGTGCCATTGGTTTTGCTTTTTCGGAGGCTTACCCAATATTGATTTTATTTCGTGTTTTGGCAGGTATGGGGGTTGGTGTAGCCTCGAATGTGTCTCCGCTTTATATCTCAGAAGTTGCTCCTTCGCATAAGCGTGGACAGTTAGTAGTGTTTTACCAACTTGCCATAACCATTGGAATTTTGGCTGCTTATATCAGTAATTTATTTTTACAAAGATATGCTTCTTCACATGCAGGAATGGGGAATGGTTTGCTGCATTGGTTGTTTGTAGAAAATGTTTGGCGCGGGATGTTTCTCGTTGGTGTTATTCCGGCAGCAGCATTCTGTCTGTTGTTAATGATAGTTCCGGAAAGTCCGCGTTGGTTGGTACAATACGGAAAAAATGAAGAAGCCTTAGGTATTCTTACTAAAATAAATGGAGCAGAAACAGCACAATTAGAGTTGAACTCCATAAAAGAAATGGCTAGTCAAAAATCAGGAGGTTACAAAGAATTACTGCGTTTGCCTTTGCGTAAATTGTTGACATTGGCTATGGTACTTACTGCCTTGTCACAATTTAGCGGTATCAATGGGGTTATTTTTTACGGCCCTACTATTTTAAAATCAGCTGGTATTGTTACGAGCGATGCCTTGTTTTATCAGGTGATATTAGGATCAGCAAATATGCTTTTCACATTTATAGCAATCTTTAAAGTGGATAGTTGGGGGCGCAGGCCTTTGTACTTAATAGGTTCTTTGTGTGCTGCTTTTGCATTGGCTTTAACTGGCTTTTGTTTCCTGATGAACATTACAGGCTGGTTCATGTTATTTAGCATCATTTTATTCCTTTTATTCTTTGCCTTTTCACTTGGTCCATTAAAATTTGTGATTTCAACTGAAATATTCCCAACACATATCAGAGGAACGGCTTTGTCTATGTGCATCATGACCATGTGGGTTTCTGATTGGGTCGTGAACTTGTTGTTTCCTATGTTGAGAGACGGATTGGGAATTGCGGCTACCTTCTTTATTTTCTCTTTCTTCTGTATTCTCTCTTTTGTATATGCCAAAAAGAAATTATTTGAAACCAAAGGAAAAAGTTTAGAAGAAATCGAAAAAGCCTGGAATTTGGATTTGAAGGCGGAAAAGAAAGCAATGGAAACAAAAGTTGTCCATTAATATAAAATCATATCAATGAAAACAATTTCAAGAATAGTTTTACTGCTGGTCATGATCATTTTACTTTTTTCCTGTTCAAAGAAAAAAGACAGTTTCAATCCGGCTTCCTGGGTAGATCCACAAATTGGATCAGTACACGGACGTTGGTTTTTTTACACACCGGCTTCTTTACCTTTTGGAATGGCAAAACTTGCTCCGCATACCAATGCTTATGGAAGTATAGGAAGTTGGGAACCTTGTGGTTACGACGATCGCCATACCTCGATTGAAGGTTTTGGCCATTTTCATGAGTTTCAAATTGGTGGTTTGGTTGCAATGCCGGTAACAGGAAAATTGCAAACTACTCCCGGAACTTTAGAAAAACCGGAAACCGGTTATCGATCGACTTTTGATAAAAAAGATGAACATGCAGAGCCGGGTTATTATTCGGTTTTTCTTAAAGAATATGGAATTAAAGCCGAATTAACAGCAACAGAAAGAGTTGGTTTTCATCGTTATACTTTCCCTGAATCAAAACAATCCCGTATCATTTTCGACATCGGCCACCGTCAGGGCGAAAGCAGTGGTGTGACAGAAGCTACGATGAAACTTTCAGGAAAAAATACGTTAGAAGGAACAATCGAAACGTATCCGGAATATTTGAAATTCTGTGATCCTGAGAAACGCGTTAAAATGTATTTTGTGATTCGAATGAGTAAAACACCTGAAAGCTATGGTTCATTTGTCGAAGATAAAACCTTTGATAATCAGTCTGAAACTAAAGGAATTGGAAACGGAATGTATTTGAATTTTGCAACCAAAAAAGGAGAAGTGGTGGAAATGCAGGTTGGATTATCCTACACCAGCATTGAAAATGCAAAGTTGAATTTGAAAGCGGAAGCAGACGGACAAACTTTTGATGCCGTAAAACAAACAGCGCACGAAAAATGGAATGAAAAATTAGGCCGAATTAAAGTTGAAACCAAAAATAACATCAATAAAGTAAAATTCTACACGGGCTTATATCATGCGCTTTTAGGACGTGGTTTAGCAAGTGATGCAAATGGAAGTTATCCGAGACACGATGGAAAGATTGGTCATATTCCTTTAAATGCAGACGGAAAACCCAAATACAATCATTACAATACAGACGGAATTTGGGGCGGATTTTGGAATCTGAGTCAGCTTTGGGCATTGGCTTATCCTGATTATTTAAGCGAATACATTCAGTCAAATATTGATTTTGCAAACGAAACAGGTTGGTTACACGATGGAGTGGCGGCTGGCGCACATTCTAATGGCGTACAAACGAATTGTTTTGGTTTGATGATTGCGTCCACTTATAATTGTGGTATTCGCGATTTTAATGTAAAAGAAGCCTATAAGATCGCTTACAAAAATGAAACAGGCTACAGCGGTCGTCCGTTTGGTTCAGGAAAATACGATCTGGCTTATTTTGTAAAAGAGGGTTATATTCCTTCAAAAGATACACTTTTAGCCAACGGATGGACGTTCAATTTTGGAGCATCACATACTTTGGAATTCGCTTATACTTCTTACGGCGTTGCGCAATTTGCAAAGGCTTTGGGTAAAAAGAAGGATTATGAGAAACTGATGAAACAGGCAGGAAACTGGAAAAATATTTTTGATCCGGAAACTAAATTCATTCGTCCAAAATATGAGAATGGCAAATTCATAGAAAAGTTCGACCCAATGCAGGCCTGGAGAGGTTTTCAGGAAGCCAATGGTTACCAATATACCTGGTATGTACCACAAGATCCAGCAGGATTAATTAAAATTCTGGGTAAAGATTTATTCAACAAACGACTGGAAACAACATTTGTAGAAAGCCAGAAATCAACTTTTGGCGGCGGAAAAGGAGTGGACAGTTTCTCTGGATTGGAAATGCTTTATAATCATGGAAATCAGCCTTGTCTGCACCATTCATTCCTTTTTAATTATTCGGGTAAACCCTGGCTGACACAAAAATGGTCGCGTACCATCTGCGATGAATTTTATGGCACAGAACCACTTCACGGTTACGGATTTGGTCAGGATGAAGATCAGGGACAGTTGGGCGCCTGGTTTGTAATGGCATCCATGGGATTGTTCGATGTTCAGGGACACGCAGCCATGAATCCAACTTTTCAATTTGGAAGTCCATTGTTTGATAAAGTAACCATCAAACTGGATAAAAAATATTATAAAGGCGATGAACTGATAATCGAAACCAAAAACAATTCAAAGACCAACCGATACATTCAATCCGCTTCTTTCAACGGAGAGCAGATTGAAAATGCGTGGATCTATCGCAAAAAACTAACAGATGGCGGCACTTTAATTTTTGATATGGGAGCAAATCCAAACAAAAAATGGGGAATCAAAACACCACCACCATCTATGAGTACAAGTAAATAAAGACATACTAACTTCTATATTTTAACCAATATAATTTCGATTAACACATGAGAAAAATTCTTTCTTCAATAGCAAGTCTTGCATTTGCATTGACTGCTATAGGACAACAAAAGCAGTTGATAGATAAGGCATTATCAGATAAAATAAAAAGCGATCAATATATGCCATTTGTGAAAAATAAGGCATTGGAAGTAATGAAAACCGGAGTAAATGCCGGTGATGGCTATCGCGAAGTCTGGATTCGTGACTACAATACTTTTATAGAACTGGCAGCGCAAGTTTCTAAAAAAGAAGACATAAAAGAAAATCTTCTGGTGTTTTTCAGAATGCAGGGAGAAGATGGAAACATCATTGACGGTTACACGCCCAAAGAACAAATTGGTGCAGGCGAAACGGATTTCTCCTATTCAAAACTAGAACCAAGATACGCCGCTCATAAAAATACAGTTGAAACAGATCAGGAAACATCATTGGTACAAGCGGTTTACAAATACATTCAATTAACAGGTGATAAATCTATTTTAGCTGAAAAAGTGGGCAATAAAACTGTTGCAGAAAGATTAGAGTGGTCAATGGATTTTTTAATGAAAAACCGGTACACTGAAAAATACGGTTTAATTACCGGAGCAACAACGGCAGACTGGGGAGATGTACAACCGGAGGAAGGTTATGGAGTTGATATTGATGGACATACTCATGTGGCCTGCGATATCTATGACAATGCAATGTTTATAGTGGCTTTGAATAACATGACCGAAATCATGCCATCAACTAAAAAGAAGTGGGATAAAATCAGAAAAGACGTGGCAAAAAACACTCGTACTTATCTTTGGGATGCTAAAAATCAAAAGTATATTCCGCACTTGTATTTGAATGGATCGCCTTTTCCTGCTGATTTTGATGAAAATAATATTTTCTATTTCGGAGGAACAACGGTAGCAATGGAAGCAGGCTTATTAAGTAAAAAAGAAGTAAAAGCATCGTTAGACGAAATGGTAAAAAGAGTAAAAGAGGCTGGAGCTCCGTCTATTGGTTTGACACTTTATCCTCCTTATCCTAATGGATTTTTTGTAAACAAAATTATGAACCCGGTTTACAGTTATCAAAATGGTGGTGACTGGACATGGTTTGGAGCCAGAACCATTCAACAATTAATTAAATACGGTTATGCTGAAGAAGCTTACCGCGAAGTACAACCTATGTTGAAACGCGTTAAGGATAATAATGGTTTCTTCGAATGGTATTCGATAAAAAATGAGCCAAGAGGTTCCGGTACTTTCAGAGGCGAAGCGGGAGTTTTATATACCGCAATTGTGATGTTCGAAAATCTGAAATAAACAATAAAATTACATAAAGGTGATGTTGATACTATAGCAAATCAACTTCACCTTTTTTGTTTTACATGAATAAATACAAAATCAAACAGAAAGATTAAAGCCAATTCAAATTTCAAAGAATTAAAGAAAAAGTATCATATCCATTTTTAATTGAAAATTACATGAAAATGATTAAAATAGTTTAAGTATCCGTTAACGGAGCGTAGTTCCTGAACAAGTTTATGATGTAATTTCGAAAAAGTTTTTAAGAACAAAAAAGAGATTAAAAGTAAAATTGATACTTACAATTAAACAGAACAATAAATGAAAAAGATTTTTGTATTTCTACTTTGCGCAGTCATGGCTTTTGCCGTAAATGCGCAACAATTTATAGCCGAGGGCAGGAAAGCACTCGCAGTAATTCCGTCACAAACCAGTGGTGTACCAAAAGCTAAAATCAGCTTAAACGGTTTGTGGGAAATAAACATGAATCCGGGTAATGAAGTTTGGAAAAATGATTCAGGAAACTGGCAAAAAATTCAGGTACCAGGCGAGCCGGCTATGCAGGGTTTTAAAGTAGAAAACGATAAAGAATTCTTTTATAAAACAACAGTTAATGTTTCGGCCAGTGCCAAAAACAAGACGACTATTATTCGTTTTAATGGTGTTTACAGTTATGCAAGGGTTTTTGTAAATGGTCATTTTGTGCGAGAGCATTTTGGTGGATTTACCGCCTGGGATGCTGATATAAGCGCGTTTGTGGAGCCAGGAAAACCTGCGATTGTTTATGTGGGTGTTACAGACAGAGCAGATGATATTTCATATGCTTCGGGTTATGCGTTTCATCCAATCGGAGGAATATTAAGAGAAGTTCAATTGCTTGTAGTTCCTAATGATTATATCAATCGCTTTTATGTACAAACTGATTTTGAGAATGATTTTAAAGAAGCAAAGCTTTCTCTTACGGTAGCAAAAAGCAAAGCCAAAGGAAATAGTAAAATTAAATTTCAATTGTATGATGCCGGTGGTAAAGCGGTTTTAAATCAACCACAAACTTTTGATTTGGCGAATAATGGAGAAGGTAAATTCTCCGTTACTTTTGCAAATCCTATTTTGTGGAATCAGGAACAGCCTTATTTGTACACGTTGAAAGCAGAATTGATTTCAGCAGGAAAATCTGAGGAAAAAATTGAACAGAAAATAGGTTTTAGGAAAGTTGTTGTAGACGGAAAAAGAGTGCTGGTAAACGGTCAGCCAATTAAACTCCGTGGCGGCTGCAGGCACGATATGCATCCTTTGTTAGGAAGAAGCACGAATCGATATTATGATAGTCTGGATGTTGCAATGGCTAAAAAAGCCAATTTGAATTTTATTCGTACATCGCATTATCCGCCTTCACAGGACTTTCTGGAATTTGCTGATAAATATGGAATTTATGTTCAGGAGGAAACTGCCATTTGTTTTGTGAACGATTGGAGAGAAGGTGTTTATAAAAAACTGGGAGAAACCAGTAATGACCCTGCATTTACCTCAAGATATTTAGGACAGTTAAGCGAAATGATTGATCATGACAGAAATCACGCAGCTGTTATTATGTGGTCAATAGGGAATGAAAGTGACTACGGTATTAATTTTCAGAAAGAATATGAATTCGTAAAATCGGTTGATTTATCAAGACCTGTTTCCTGGTCATGGCCGGCAACTGCCTTTAAAGAAAATAAAAGATGTTTTGATATAGCTGTTGCGCATTATCCGGATTATAAAGGTAAAGACGAAGAAAATTTTGGGCTGGCAATTAAAAATATGGAACACGAAAGTTTGCCCTTATTAAGCGATGAGTGGGCACATGTGGCCTGCTATAATACAACTTTATTAAAAGCCGATCCTAACGTAAAAGATTTTTGGGGACAAAGTTTAGATCTAATGTGGGCCAATCGTTTTGATGTACCCGGAAATTTAGGTGGCGCTATCTGGGGAATGACGGATGAAACTTTTCACTTAAAAGATACCGTAACTGGTTATGGACCATGGGGATTTATAGATGTTTGGAGAAGAGAAAAAACAGAATTTTGGAACACGAAAAAAGCGTATTCGCCTATTAGGGTTTTAAAAACAAAGTTTGAAAGTACAGAAGTAGATGCTTATTTAAACGTTCCCGTTAAAAACAGATTCAATCATATTTCTTTAGATCAGATCAAATTAAAAATTACAATCAACGGTAAAAGTTTTGATCAGCCAATGCCAGCATTAAAACCGCATGAAGAAGGAGTAATTAAAGTAGCCATCAGCGATACAAATAGTCCTGTTCTTTTACAGTTCTATGATGCTCAGAACAATCTGATCGATGAAGAACAGTTAACATTTAACAAACCAATAACGCTACAAGTAAAAACACTCAAGCTTAAATGGAATATAAAAAAGACCGATAAAGTAGTTGAATTAGAAAGTCAGGGGTTAAAAGTAAAACTAGATGCAGTTACCGGAGAACTTTTAAGCTCTGAAATGAGTGGAGAAAAAGTAGTAACAGGAGCTGCCAGAGTAATGGTGAACAAACCAAAACAACCTGAAGCTTTTAAAGAAACGCCAGGTATCTATTCAGGTGAATACAAAATCAAGAGCGCAACCATAAATACAGATGATAAAAGTTTGGTTACAGTTACATCTGAAGGTACAATAGATGATTATCCTGTAAAAATGACAACTGTTTATCAAGCCGATGGCACAATAAATATAGAGTATGAAGTAGAGAATGTTCCGGAATATACCTGGCAGATAGGAGTAGCGCTACCGGTAGCGGATACTTTTGAAACTATAGAATGGAAACGCAAAGGATACTGGAGTACTTATCCGTCGAATCATGTGTCTGCTAATGAAGGTAAAGCCAAACGTTTTTCAGATATAAAAGAAACTTATCGTGTTCAGCCTGTATATGATGTTTCGCAGGGTATGTATGATTATTATTTGAAAAACAGCATTGATCCTGTAAAAGCAAATATGAAGGGAACTGAAATGTACAGAGGAACAAAAGAGAATATTTTGTCTGTGGATTTGACTTCAGGAAATAAAAAAATAGAAGTAATTTCAAATGGACTCCAAGCTGCCAAAATGAATATCCTGGAATCAGGTCAGCAGGAATTGTTGATTATGGATAAATCGGATTACTGGAGTCTGAGCTGGGGAAATTTTGCAGGAACTAAAAACAATTCGAAAAGTTTAAAAGGAAGAGCAGTTGTGAAACTTGTTCAAAAAAAATAGGCAGTTTGAATAGTTTATTTCGGAGAATATCTAAATAAAATTGTAATAAAGTGGATTGGTTAATGTTGAAAAGGGATATTTCTTAGGAAGTATCTCTTTTTTTTTTCTTTAATAGAAGGGCAAATAATAATTAAACAAAGATAATATCGAAGTACTATATAAACAGAAGTAATTATATCTTTAAAATTCTAAAATAATACCAATTTGGCAGAAAATAGACGAGAATGATTTTTTGGCCTGCGAGAAAATGTTTGTTTTTTTAAGACAGTATTTTTTTAGTTTTAATGTAATTAAATATGAAAATGAATTGTTTAAGAAGCTACAGATTTATAATTATTTTTTGTTTTTCGGTTGGATTGATGCAGGGGCAGCAAACAAAGGCTGTTTATAAAAACCAGGATTTACCGATAGATAAGAGGGTTACCGATTTACTGAAACAATTGACTACAGAGGAGAAAATTTCGTTGTTAGGATTTGAAAGTAAAGCAGTAAAAAGATTAGATATTCCGCAATACAATTGGTGGAATGAATCTTTGCATGGCGTAGCGAGAGCGGGTAAAGCAACTGTTTTTCCACAGGCTATTGGAATGGCGGCTTCTTTTAATAATGATTTGTTGAATGAAGTGGCAAACGCAATTTCTACCGAAGCCAGAGCCAAGAATAATATGGCTGTAGCCAAAGACCGTCGCTTGCAATATATGGGGTTGAATTTTTGGTCGCCAAACATCAATATTTTCAGGGATCCGCGTTGGGGAAGAGGGCAGGAAACCTACGGTGAAGATCCTTTTCTTACCGGAAAAATGGGAACTGCCTACATCAAAGGATTACAGGGAACAGATTCAAAATATATGAAAACAGCGGCTTGTGCCAAACATTTCGCCGTACACAGCGGGCCTGAAAAAACGAGACATTCTATTGATGTTATCGTTGATGAAAAAGATTTAAGAGAAACGTATTTGTATGCTTTCAAAAAATTGGTTGATGCAAAGGTTGAAACTGTAATGTGTGCTTACAATCGCGTAAATTCTGAACCTTGCTGCACCGGAAAAACATTACTTCAGGATATTCTAAGAAAAGAATGGAAATTCGGCGGACATGTAGTAACGGATTGTTGGGCATTACAAGATATTTATGAAGGACATAAAACATTGCCAAACAGTGTAGTTGTCGCTGCCGAAGCCATAAAAAGAGGCGTGAATATGGATTGCAGCGGATTGTTGCAAAAAGATGCTATCAACGCTCTGAATCAGAAATTGATTACTACTAAAGATATCGATAATGCTTTGGCTCCAACTTTACGAACACAGTTCAAATTAGGTTTTTATGACAATCCGGAAGATAATCCGTATCGAAAATATGGTATAGACAGTATAGCGAATTTGTATCATAGAAATCTTAGCCGAAAAATGGCTGAGCAAAGTATGGTTTTGTTGAAAAATGGAGAAGTCGGTGAGAAGAAAACAAAGTTACTGCCTCTTAAAAAAGAGAATTATAAATCGCTGATGGTAGTGGGACCAAACGCGGGTTCTTTGGATGCTTTGTTAGGGAATTATCACGGAATTACAGATAAAGCTGTAAATTTTGTTGAAGGAATTGCAGGAGCTGTTGATCCTGATACTCGTATAGAATATGATATGGGTTGTGACTTTACCGATACAACTAATTTTGGTGGAGTTTGGGCAGCTTCTATGGCTGATGCAACGATTGCCGTAATTGGTTTTACACCGGTTTATGAAGGCGAAGAAGGAGATGCTTTTTTGGCTGATGGAAAAGGAGATCGAAAAAATATGGATTTACCAGCTTCGCATATTGCCTATATTAAAGCACTTCGAAAAGGAACTAAAACGCCTCTTGTAGCGGTAATCACGGGAGGAAGTGCTGTTGATATTTCGGCAATTGAACCTTACGTTGATGCGATTGTTTTTGCGTGGTATCCGGGTGAACAAGGCGGAACGGCTTTAGCAAATCTTCTTTTTGGAAAAGTATCTCCATCAGGACATTTACCAGTTAGTTTTTACAAATCTTTCAGTGATTTACCTGATTATAACAGTTATGCAATGGCAGGCAGAACCTATCGTTATTTTGATAAAGAAGTACAATATCCTTTTGGCTTCGGGTTAAGCTACACCAGCTTTGGATACAATTGGGTTCAAAAACCGGAAAACACAAAAACGACTTCTGATAAAATTTCAATGCAAATTAAAATTGAAAATACCGGTAACTATGATGCTGATGAAGTAGCACAGGTTTATATCGAATATCCAAATATAGACAGAATGCCACTGAAAGAATTAAAGGCTTTTAAAAGGGTATCAATTGCTAAAGGGGATTCTAAAATCATTACGTTGGAAATTCCATTGTCAGAACTTCAAAAGTGGGATGATGCCAAAAAACAATTTAAGATTTACGAAGGACAATACAAAGTGAAAATTGGTTCGAATTCCAGAGATGTGATGTTGGAAACGGGTTTTGAAATTGGGAAGTAAGAGAATAGAACATAGAAAATAGAGAATAGAATAAAGAAGCAAGAAGCAAGAGGCAAGATTTTATCGCTTTGCTCTTTTATAAAATAACAGAAGAAAATGAATAGAAAATTTAAATCAGCATTTTTTGCAATTTTAGGGGTTTGTACGCTGCAATTGCACAGTCAGGTTTCTAAGCAAAATTTGACGCAATATGTAGATCCTTTTATTGGAACTGGATTTCACGGACATGTTTTTATGGGCGCGAATGTTCCTTTTGGGGCAGTTCAGTTGGGGCCGGTAAATATTTCGCAAGGTTGGGATTGGTGTTCGGGGTATCATTATTCTGATCCAACTATCATCGGATTTTCGCACACGCATTTAAGCGGAACGGGAATTGGTGATCTTGGTGATTTTCTTTTTATGCCCGCAGTGGGTAAAATCAACCTGAAAAAAGGGACTGCCAAAGACATGGAAAACGGCTATATCTCCGGTTTTGACCATAAAGATGAAATCGCTAAACCAGGTTATTATTCGGTTATTTTGAAAAAAAATGGAATCAAAGCTGAAATGACGGCTTCTGAAAGAGTGGGTTTTCAAAAATATACTTTCCCTGCTTCGGATAAATCACATATCATTTTAGATTTAGTAGAGGGAATTGGATGGGATAAAGCGGTTGATACTTACATCCGCGTTAAAAATGATACTTTAATTGAAGGTTATCGTTTTTCAAAAGGTTGGGCAAACGACCAACGCATTTATTTTGCAGCAATTTTATCAAAACCGGCTAAGAAAATCCAATTGTACAACAGTACAAAAGAGATGATAAACAAAGTAGTTTTAGGTGACAGTGCCAAAGCGGTACTTCAATTTTCAACTTCAAAAGATGAAGTGATAAAAATTAAAGTAGGAATCTCGGCTGTGAGTATGGATAATGCTTTAATGAATATTAAAAAAGAAATCGCAGACTGGAATTTTGAAAAAGTGGCAGCTCAGGCTGATGAAAAATGGAACAAAGAGCTGAATAAAATTTCGGTAAAATCAAATGATGCTGCCAAACTGAAAACATTCTACACCGCGTTATATCACACGATGATTGCACCGTCTACTTACAATGACAGTAATGGCGATTATTATGGTTCAGACAAACAGGTTCATAAAGCGGCAGGATTTACCAATTTGACCACTTTTTCATTGTGGGATACGTACAGAGGAGCAAACCCTTTGTTTACTTTAACACAAACCGAAAAAGTTTCAGATATGGTCAATTCAATGTTGGCAATTTATCAGGAAACAGGACATCTTCCGGTTTGGCATTTGATGGGGAATGAAACCTATTGTATGCCGGGAAATAGTGCCATTCAGATTGTTGTTGATGCGTACTTAAAAGGTATCAAAGGCATTAACGCTGAGTTAGCTTTTGAAGCGGTGAAAGCCACGGCTATGCAAGACGACCGCGGATTGAACTTCGTTAAAAAAATCGGCTATATTCCGGCAGATAGTTTGAGAGAATCGGTTGCTATCGGAATGGAATATGCTATTTCTGATGGCGCTATTGCCATGATGGCTAAAAAAATGGGCAAAACCGAAGATTACAATTATTTCTTCAACCGCTCAAAAGCCTATAAAAAATATTACGATGCTTCAACCACTTTTGTACGCGGAAAAGTAAGCGATACACAATGGAGAACACCTTTCGATCCGTTTAAATCGGCGCATATGAAAGATGATTTTGCCGAAGGAAATGCGTGGCAATATACCTGGTTAGTACCTCACGATGTGGAAGGTTTGATTGCAATGTTGGGAGGAGAAAAACCTTTTACAAAAAAACTGGATAATTTGTTTGTGGTGAAAGGCGATATGGGAGCTGAAGCTTCAAGCGATATTACAGGGTTGATAGGGCAATATGCGCACGGAAACGAGCCAAGTCACCATATTACCTATTTATACAATTTCGTAGGACAACCTTGGAAAACAGCAGAAAAAGTACGTTATATTGTTGATAATTTATATAGTGACAAACCAGATGGTTTGTGTGGAAACGAAGATGTCGGCCAAATGTCGGCATGGTATGTTTGGAGTACTTTGGGAATGTATTCTGTAAATCCTTTCAACGGAATTTATGTTATTGGTAGTCCAAGTATGGATGAATCAGTTTTGAATTTATCTGATGGAAAAAGTTTTACGGTAAAAGCTTTAAATAACAGTCCAAAAAACATCTACATTCAAAAAGCAACTTTGAACGGTAAATCGTATACCAAAAGTTATTTACTTCATTCGGACATCATGAAGGGAGGAGAACTGATTTTTACTATGGGAGAAAAACCTTCTAAAACCTGGGGTGTTTCGGCTAAAGACAGACCTTATTCTGCCAAATAAATCTTTTTATTGAACGATACTCATTTTATGTAATAAAAAAATAATTGCTTAAAGTTGCTAGTTTAATAATTCAGGAATCTGGTGACTAAAAAAAGATTAGGTAAAATCCCTACGGGATATTTTTATCTGGGGACGCTCTTTTTGTTACCAATATTTAAATCCTAAAGGATTATCTCGTAGAGATTAAATATTGGTAATAAACAGTTACAAGTAGAATATTGTCCCGTAGGGACTATACCTATAGAACAATTCAAATTTTCAGGCAAACAATTCAGTAAAACAGTAATTAGAAAATGAAAAGAAGAGAATTATTAAAATACATTGGATTAACAGCAGGAACAGTTGCATTGAGTGGTTCGGCATCCATACTTTCTGCTGCTGAGAAAAATTCTAAATCAAAAAGAGTGCTTCGTATTGCACATATCACAGATGTACATATTCGACCGGAAGAAAATGCACCGGAAAGATTTGTGCAATGTTTAGAGGAAATCAAGAAACACAAAGTTGATTTTTTTCTGAATGGAGGAGATTCTATCTACGCTGCAGATTATGATACTATTACAAGAGACAGAGTAAATGAATTATGGAAAGTTTGGAGCGAAACCACTAAAGAAATAAGTGGTTTTGAAATGCACAGCTGTCTTGGAAATCATGATATGTGGTGGGCTGCTCCAAACAAGCAAGATTCAATGTACGGAAAAGAGCATGTCGTGAAGCAACTTGGAATACCAAAGCGTTATTATAGTTTTGATAAAAAAGGATGGCATTTTATAATATTGGACAGTAATAATGGTGGCGGTTCTTTGGACGAAGAACAGCGTTTGTGGTTAGAAAAAGACTTGCAAACCATTGCCGTTGGTACACCGGTTGTGTGTATGAGTCATTATCCTATTCTTGCCGTATGTACGCATGTTGATGGAGGAAATCATACCGATTCTAAATACATCAGTGATCTTTTCTATAAACATAAAGACAAAAAAATCACTTGTATTAGCGGACATATTCATTTACTGGATGAAGCAGTTTACAATAATGTGCACTATTACTGTAATGGTGCTTTGAGTGGTTTTTGGTGGGAGCGAGGTGATAAAGACTCAGCCGGAAAGAGTTTTTATAAGCAAACGCCACCGGGTTACGCTATAATCGATTTGTTTGAAGACGGTTCGGTTAAAAATCAATATTTTCCTCATTCTTTTTAATGTGAAATGTTTTTTGTTCTGATTTTTAGAAAAAAAGGTAATTCCTAATTAAACAAGGGTAAAATTGAATTAATAATTATACTTCAGGTATTATATTTTTATATTTCTAAAAATGTATAAATTTAATAAAAAACATATGGCATTAATAACTCAGATAGATGTTGAAAAGGATGTTAGTTCCAAAGAGAATAAAAAATGGTTGTTTCCTTTTATATTGGTAACCAGCTTGTTCTTTTTCTGGGGATTTGTACACAACTTAGATCCGATACTTATTCCACATCTAAGAAAAGCATTTAATCTTACAGACTTAGAATCTTCTTTAATTGATTCTTCTGTTTTTATAGCCTATTTTGTTATGGCTTTGCCCGCCGGTTATATCATGAGAAAATACGGTTATAAATCGGGTATCATGATAGGATTGGTGCTGTTTGGTATTGGCTCCATTTTGTTTGTTCCGGCGGCCAATTCATTACAATATATTTATTTCTTAGGGGCTTTGTTTGTTATAGCTTGCGGACTTACATTTTTAGAAACAGCAGCGAATCCTTATGTAACCATTTTAGGACCATCTGAAACAGCAACGAAAAGACTAAATTTTTCACAATCGTTTAACGGATTGGCGGCTTTTATTGCGCCAGCTTACATTGGGCCAATGATTCTATCGGGGAAAAACTTAACTAAGATCGAGTTAGATGCCTTGTCGCCTGCAGCATTACACGCGCATATTTTAGAAGAAGCAGCAAGTGTAAAAATGCCTTATTTAATATTAGGATTGATCATTTTATCAGTAGCTGTAGTTTTTTATTTTACCAATATGCCAGATGTAAAAGACGAAGATAAAGAAGGGGCGGACGGAGCTAGTTTTGCCGGAGCCTTAAAATCAATGCGTTTAAGATGGGGAATTTTAGCGCAATTCTTTTATGTTGGAGCACAGGTTTGTGTGGGAAGTTTTTTCATCAAAATGGCTACTACTTCGGCTGGTTTAAATGAAGATATCGCTGCCAAATATTTAGGTTTTTATGGTCTGGCATTTATGTTAGGTCGTTTTGCGGGAACATTCTTCATGCAATATATTCAACCAAGAAAATTATTGATCATTTATTCGATTATCACGATGTTGTTATCAGTAGTAGCAATAATAGGAACAGGAATGTTAGTGGTTTATACCTTAATCGCAATTGCCTTTTTTATGAGCATCATGTTTCCAACTATTTTTTCAATGGGAATTGACGGACTTGGGCATAATACAAAAATAGGATCTTCCTTGATCGTAATGTCAATAGTTGGAGGAGCTTTACTTCCTCCGGTTTTAGGATATATTTCAGATGTGACAGGAAGTATTCAGAATGGGTATATAGTGCCGCTGATCTGTTTTTCAGTAATACTATTGTTCGCCTTTAATGGACATAAAACAAATAAAGCATAAATTCTATTTATATAATATGTTAGAAAACGGAGTTAAAAGATTAGTAGTAAAAATGCACCCACAAGATAATGTGTTGGTGGCTTTAACTGATCTGGGAAAAGGAGAAAGTGTTGCTTTTGAGAATGAAACGTACAATTTGCAGGACACAATTAAGGCAAAACATAAATTTTATACCACTGATTTGAAAGCAGGAGCTGAGATCATTATGTATGGTGTTTTGGTTGGAAAAGTGCAAAATGATGTTGCAAAAGGCAGCTTAATGACCACAGAAAATCTTAAACATGCAGCAGAACCGTATCAATATCGTGATGTTGATTTTGAATGGCAGGCACCAGATGTTTCCAAGTATAAAGACAGAACTTTTAATGGATATAAAAGAAATGACGGCCGTTTTGGAACTGCGAATTATTGGTTATTTGTTCCAACAGTATTTTGTGAAAACAGAAATTTAGATGTAATTCGCGAAGCTTTACATAATGAGTTAGGCTATTCAGTAAGTGATAAGTACACGCAATATACGCACCATTTACTTGAGGCTTATAAAAAGGGAGAAAGTCTGGATGCAATTGATGTGCAACTAGCTCCGGATCATAATGAGCATAAGGTTTTCAAAAACGTAGACGGAATTAAATTTTTAAATCATCAGGGTGGCTGCGGAGGTACGCGTCAGGATGCTTCGACATTGAGTGCTTTACTGGCTTCGTACGCCAATCATCCCAATGTAGCAGGAATAACAGTATTGAGTTTAGGATGCCAGCATTTGCAAGTACAAGATTTTACAAATGATGTGAAAAAGCAAAATCCTTCTTTTGATAAACCAATCTTTATTTTTGAGCAGCAACAATCCAAAAGTGAAGAACAATTGATTGCTGATGCCATTAAAAAGACCTTTGAAGGGTTAATTGAAATCAATAAACAAGAAAGAGTTCCCGCACCATTAAGCGAATTATGTTTAGGGGTTAAATGCGGAGGAAGTGATGGTTTTAGCGGCGTTTCTGCTAATCCTGCTGTGGGTTATACTTCCGATTTATTAGTAGCTTTGGGTGGTAAAGTACTATTGGCTGAATTTCCTGAATTATGTGGAGTAGAACAGAACTTAATTGATCGTTGCATATCAGAACCAGTGGCTAAAAAATTCATTGATTTAATGCAGTCTTACGATGCCTTGGCACATAAAGTAGGCTCAGGATTTCATATGAATCCATCTCCGGGAAATATCAAAGACGGTCTAATAACCGATGCGATTAAAAGTGCCGGAGCAGCTAAAAAAGGAGGAACAGCACCTGTCGTTGATGTATTAGATTATACTGAACCAGCGATCAAAGCAGGTTTAAGTTTGGTTTGTACACCAGGTAATGATGTTGAAGCTACAACTGGTAAAGCGGCGTCCGGAGCAACCTTAATATTGTTTACAACAGGATTAGGAACTCCAACAGGTAATCCGGTTTGTCCGGTTATTAAAGTGGCTACAAATTCTATTTTGGCGCAAAAAATGAGCGATATTATTGATATCGATTGTGGTCCGATTATTAGTGGAGAAAAGTCTATTGAAGAAATGGGTGAAGATATTTTGGAATATTGTATTAAGGCAGCAAGTGGTGAAATTATTCCAAAGGCCGTTTTATTAAACCAGGATGATTTTATTCCGTGGAAACGAGGAGTTTCTCTATAATTTTAAAATTTAAAATAAAAACACATGTTTTCATTACAAAATAAAAAAGCGGTTGTTACCGGTGGCGGTAGCGGAATTGGGAAAGCCATTTCGGTTTTATTTGCAAAACAAGGAGCTGAAGTTCATATTATTGAATTAACAGAAGAAAGTGCTAAAACGGCTGTTGAAGAAATACAGGCAATTGGTGGAAAAGTATTTTCGCATGCCTGTAATGTTGCGAACCAGGAAGAAGTTTTAGCAACATTTGAAAAAATTGGGAATATCAATATTTTGATCAATAATGCCGGAATCGCGCATGTTGGTAAAGTAGATACTACTCCGGCAGCAGTTTTTGATCGTGTTATGGATGTCAATGTAAAAGGAGTTTACAACTGTTTGTTTGCTGCAATTCCGCAATTAAGACTTTCAAATGGAGGTGTCATTATCAACATGGCTTCAATTGCAGCCTGGGTTGGTATTCCGGATCGATTTGCTTACTCAACTGCGAAAGGAGCTGTCATGGCAATGACTCTATCTGTAGCAAAAGATTATATCAAAGAAAATATTCGTTGTAATTCTATTTCGCCTGCAAGGGTTCATACGCCTTTTGTAGATGGTTTTATTTCGAAAAATTACGCTGGTAAAGAAGAAGAAATGTTCGAAAAATTATCTCAGTCACAACCAATAGGAAGAATGGGAAAACCAGACGAAATCGCGGCATTAGCGTTATACCTATGCAGCGACGAAGCAGGATTTATCACAGGTAGTGATTACCCAATCGACGGAGGATTTATTAAGTTAAATAACTGAGAAAAGGGGCTAAGGTTCTGAGGGACTAAGATTCTAAGGTTTTTTTTGACTTAGAACCTCAGAACCTTACTTCCTTAGAACCTTAAAAAAGAAAAATAAATAATTTAAAAGAGGTACTAAGGTTACCAAGATGCTGAGAAAAAAACCTTAGCACCTCAGAACCTTAGCACCTCAGTACCTTAAAAAGAAAAAAAATGAAATTAATACGTTTTGGAGAAATAGGAAAAGAAAAACCAGGAGTTTTAATTGGTGAAAAAAGATATGATGTTTCGTCAATTGTAACAGACTTTAACGAAAGTTTTTTTGAAGAAAATGGCCTGGAGAAATTACAGAAAGCATTAGAGAGTAATCCAACTTTACCAGAAGTGGATGCAAGTGTACGTTTAGGTTCGCCAGTGGCGAGACCTTCAAAAATAATCTGTATTGGTTTGAATTATGTGGATCATTGTAAAGAAACGGGTGCGCCAATTCCAACAGAACCAATTATCTTTTTTAAATCAACAACTTCTTTATGCGGACCAAATGACAATCTGATCATTCCAAAAAACAGCGAAAAAACAGACTGGGAAGTGGAACTGGCATTTGTTGTGGGCAAAAAAGCAAGTTATGTAGAAGAAGCAGAAGCGTTGGATTACGTTGCAGGTTATGCTTTATTGAACGATTACAGCGAAAGAGCGTTTCAAATCGAGCGAGGCGGACAATGGGCAAAAGGAAAAGGAAGTGATACATTCGCACCTCTTGGACCCTTTTTGGCAACAAAAGACGAAGTAAAAGATGTTGACAATTTATCAATGTGGCTGACTGTAAACGGTAAAAAATATCAGAACAGTAACACCTTAAATTTGGTTTTCAAAATTCCATTTTTGGTACATTATTTAAGTCAGTTTATGACGTTGCTTCCAGGCGATATCATCAGTACAGGAACACCTCCGGGAGTTGGTTTGGGAATTAAGCCAGAGCCAATTTATCTTAAAGCAGGTGATGTTGTAGAATTAGGGATTGAAGGTTTGGGTTCTAGTAAACAAACTGCGATAGCCTATACAAAATAGATTAATATAACCCATTGGGTGAAATTAATTGGGTCACATAGAAACATAGGTTTTTAAACTTTCAAAAAAGGCATTTCACTTGTTTGAAATAAGCAAAGCTAATTTTAAACAAGAAATGGATTTCGTTTTATTTTTAGTCAAAAATCTATGTTTCAATTTATTAGGTAAATTTATTGTAAATTGTATTTAAGGTGTTATCGTACACACGACGGTTTTTTAGTTTTAGTATTAATTTAATTAAATAATAAACATGGTTAAGTCATTTTTCTTTTCGCTTCTTTTATGCACGACATTATCGTTTGCACAAGAAGTAAATATCATTCCACAGCCTGTAAAAGTGGTGAGGAATGCCGGAAATTTTGTGATTACGGCACAAACAAGTTTGGTTGTTACCAATAAAGAAGATAATGCTACCGCTGCTTTTTTGAACGGTTATTTATCTAATTATTACGGTTTTGTATTACCTATTGCAAAAAAAGCAAATAAAAATTATATCAAATTAACAAGTCAGAAAAACATTGTAGGACTTAAAAGTGAAGGCTATACTTTTAAATCAGATAAAAATGGTGTTGAAATTAACGGGAATGCTGCCATAGGAACTTTCTACGGTATGCAAACTCTTATTCAATTATTACCTGTTGAAAAAAGTAAAAGTCTTGCCATTGCTGCAGTAGAAGTCAAAGACGAACCTCGTTTTGAATACAGGGGAGCAATGTTGGATGTGGGGCGTCATTATTTTCCGGTTGCCTTTGTAAAAAAATATATTGATTATCTGGCGTTGCATAAAATGAATTATTTTCATTGGCATCTAACGGAAGATCAGGGATGGAGAATCGAAATCAAAAAATATCCTAAACTTACTGAAATTGGATCGAAGAGAAACGGAAGTATTATAGGAAGCTATCCTGGTAAAGGAAGTGATAATACACCAGAGGGCGGTTTTTATACGCAGGAAGAAGTAAAAGATATCGTTAAATATGCTTCGGACCGCTTTATTACGGTAATTCCGGAAATCGAAATGCCGGGACATGGTAGTGCTGCTATTGCTGCGTATCCGGAGTTGAGCTGTTTTCCGAATGAGAAAACACAACTTCCTGATAATATGATTTCAGCTAAAAGCAAACAGGAAATGGCAAACGGAAGAAATAAAATTGTTCAGGAAACTTGGGGAGTTCATTCTGATGTTTATGTGCCAAGTGAATATACCTTTAAGTTTTTGCAGGATGTTATCGACGAAGTTATTGTCTTATTTCCTTCTAAATACATTCATATTGGAGGTGATGAAGCGCCTAAAGATGCCTGGAAAAGAAGCGAATTTTGTCAGCAGTTGATAAAAGAAAAAGGGTTAAAAGATGAGCACGGTCTTCAGAGTTATTTTATTCAGCGTATGGAAAAATACATCAATGGAAAAGGAAGAACGCTAATTGGCTGGGATGAAATATTAGAAGGTGGTCTTGCTCCAAATGCTATAGTAATGAGCTGGAGAGGCGAGGAAGGCGGAATTGCAGCTGCAAAAGAAAACCATCAGGTTATTATGACACCGGGAAGTCATGTTTATTTAGATCATTCTCAAACCAAAAATGAAAAAGAAGTTACCATTGGAGGCTATTTGCCAATAGAAACAGTTTACGCCTATGAGCCAATTCCGAAAGAATTAAACGAACAACAGGCAAAATTTGTTTTAGGAGCACAAGGGAATGTATGGACAGAATATATGGCAAATCCTGCTAAAGTAGAGTATATGATATTTCCTCGTTTGAGTGCTTTGAGTGAAGTTTTGTGGTCGCCAAAAGAAAATAAAAACTGGACTGAATTTCAAACAAAAATTGAAACGATGAAAAAACGATATGTTATTTGGGGAGCAAATTATTTTAAAGAGTAATAATTTTAAAAACAAACAAGAGACAGCTTATAAAGGGCTGTCTTTTGTTTATTTACCCTATTCTAAATGTCAAAATGACTTTAAGAATCGATTTTATTAACACATTTTCATCTTATTGAAATTTGTTTACTTTTGGTTTTCAACTTCATGTTAACAGTATAAAACACATAAAATTGAGTGCAAGGAATGACATAGCTTTCATTGAAGGATTTAGAAATGGTGATGAAATTGCCATTCGGGAATTGTATGATACCCATTATCGTCCTCTGTGTTATTTTAATCAAAAAATTGTTCGGCATATGCAGGAAGCTGAAGATATTTCTACTGAAATATTCTTAAAATTGCTTCGTAAGAAAAATGACTTTGACAGTCTGCAGGAAATAAAATCTTTTCTCTTTACCGCTTCTAAAAATGCTTGTATCGACTTTTTAAGAAAAGAGAAACAACAACAAAAATCATCTAATAATCAAATTTCTTTTATAGCAGATTTTGACGAAAATTTAATAGAACAAGAACTACTTACAGCTAAAGTTTTGCAGGCCATTTATGCGGAAATAGAAAGTTTGCCAAAGCAATGTAAGCAAGTTTTTAAAGCTATATTTATCGAAGGAAAAAGTACCGCGGCCATTGCAGAGGAAATGGGTCTTAGCCCACAAACTGTTTTAAATCAAAAAGCAAAAGCTTTACAAATAATTCGATCTGCCGTAAGCCAGAAAGATGTATTTGTTTCACTTTTATTTATTGAATTAATGTTATCAGCCTTTTTTAAAAACGAATCCGGTTTATAATATTATCTTCTTTAAATAATAATTCAATTCTTAGTCTATTATCAGACCTGATTTGTTTAATTCTATGACATCCAACTTAAAGGATATTTGGGTTTTTTCTTATATTTTCAGCTTTAAATGTTAAAATTGAGAGTTTTTCTCTTTTTATATGGTTAAAAATATAATTCCTACGTGTTAGCTGTATATCAATACAAAACTAGAAATGTATGTCATATTCAGATGCAGAAATAGATGATCTCATTATAAAATTGCTGAATGGAACTATAGAAGAAGAGGAAAAGCTTAATTTGGAAAAATGGATAAGCACTTCTGAAACGAATAAAAAAATAGTTGAGAATTTTCAGAATAAGGAATGGGTTACTGCTGAACTGGGAAAGATTTATAAATTTGACAAAGAAGCAGGATGGAAGAGTATTCATCAGGCTTTGGAGGCAAAAGATAAAATTAAAGTCATAAAATTACAATGGAGAAGAATTGCTGTTGCAGCAAGCTTATTGTTATGTATTGGTATAGGTAGTTTGATCTTATTTAGAAAAAGCCCTCCTGTTCAGGTAGTTGAAATCCCTCAGGTAATTGACGATGCTGAACCGGGGAGAACAGGTGCAATCTTAACACTTTCGGACGGAAAGAAAATAGTTCTTGATAATTCTAAAAATGGACAACTGAGCAATCAAAATAATACAATGGTTTCAAAAACAAACGGAGGTCTTGTATATAATGCAGGAAAAAATGCAGCAACCGTTTATAATACGATGACGACTCCAAAAAGCAGACAATATAGCCTGCAATTAGCCGATGGAACAAAAGTGTGGTTAAATGCTTTTTCTTCGATTACTTTTCCAACAGTTTTTTCATCAAATACCAGAGATGTGAAACTTACGGGAGAAGCTTATTTTGAAGTTGCAAAAGACAAGAAAAAACCTTTTAGGGTATTTGTAAACGATATTAAAATTAACGTATTAGGTACGCATTTTAATGTGAACGCTTACGGAGATGAAGATAACATAAAAACTAGTCTTCTTGAAGGAAGTATTTTAATTAATCAAAAAAATCAGGCTGTTTTGTTGAAACCCGGACAGCAGGCTCAAAGCAAAAAATCAGGAGCCATTATTGTTAAAAATAATGTGAATCTGGATGAAGTAATGGGCTGGAAAAATGGAGTCTTTTACTTTGAAAATGCAAGTCTGAAAGTAGTACTGGATCAATTAAGCCGATGGTACGATGTTGACGTTGTATTGGAGAAAGGAGTTGACAACAGAAAATTTGAAGGAGAAATCGAAAGAAGCTTAAATCTTTCTCAAGTTCTAAAAATATTGGAAAAGAATAAGGTTCACTTTAAACTTGAAGGGAAGGTTTTACGTGTAATGCCCTAATTTCAATATATAATCCGGAATTTAAAAATGTCTAAATTAAGCTACACTAATTTTGCTGGAAATAAAAAAACCAGCAGATGTTGGAAGCATTGCTGGTAAATGTTTCTTATTAGGGAAACTCTGGCTGAGATAGACAAATAAATTAACCAGGCAAGGAGAATATATCGTCAGATAAAAACCATTACAAACAAAAGTAGAGAAATATTAGCAAAATAGCAATAACCCCATAATTGCTTGCTTAATTTATTCGTGTATAAATATAGTATTTACCTGTATTTATAAGAAAACAGCTTTATGTGATAGTTATAGAAAGTTAGAAATTGTCCAAATGTAATTGGAAAGTAAAATATTAGATTATTTGCTCTTTTTAAAATTGGTTAAGAGTAAATTGGTTTGTTTTAGTTTGTTTAACTTGAAAAGTGCCATCACTTTTTGGTGGTACTTTTCATTTATCGATCAAATTGATTTTCTGGTAAATTAAACTACTAGTTGTTTAGTAATCAAATAAATAAGTATTGTGTAATTAAATTAATATAAGAATATTATGAAAAAGAATGAAATAAAGAGCAAGTAAGCGATAGTAAATGAATCGTTCGCAGTTTTATTTGTTTCTCAGAAAATTTGGCATTTGTTGGAAGCTGTGTCAAATTTTAAACAAGTAAAGAAATAACCAGGCAAGGAGAATTAATTATCAACCAAAACCATTTAAACTATGAAATTATTACCAAAATGCAAGCCAAAAAAAAATTGGCTTAATTCACAAACATGGAAAGTTATGAAACTCTCAACCATACTTTTTGTAGTGCTAACATTCCAGGTTTCAGCGGGTGTGTCATCGCAAACAATTGCTGTTAGTGGTAAGAAAGTCCCGCTAAAAAAAGTTTTATCCGACGTTAAAAAACAAACAGATTATGTCTTTTTTTATGATGTAAATCTTTTAAAAGATACTCCACCAGTCACAATTAATTTAGTTGATGCATCAGTTGAAAAAGTTTTGGCCGAAATATTTAAGAATACATCCATAACCTGGGTTATCCAGGGCAAAACAATCTCGCTTATTTCCAGGCCGGAAATACCAAAAAGCACCACCGAACTTAGCCTTATAAAAAGACAGATAAATGGTAAAGTTTATGATGACAAAGGACAACCACTTTCAGGCGCAAATGTTAAGGGAAAAGGAACATCTATTGTTGCAAAAACAGATATAGATGGCAGTTTTAGTATTGAATTGCCAGACACTATAAACAGCTTAATAATCTCTTTTATAGGTATGGAAACGCTGGAAGTGCCTGTAACAAATAGTCCGATGACAATCATTTTGAAGAGCGAAGGGCAAAAACTTGAGGATGTAGTTGTTATTGGATATGGTACAACCAAAAGAAAAGATGTTACAGGAGCTATTTCTACCATAAAAACCACTGAAATCCCTAAAGGAGCAAACACTTCTATCGATCAGGCTTTGGGTGGCAGAGCAGCCGGTTTGATTGTTACGCAAACTTCAGGACAACCTGGCGCAGCTCCTACTGTACAAATTAGAGGAAACGCTTCTTTTGCATCTTATGGTGTGTTGTATGTGGTGGATGGCGTGCCCATAGATAGTGGAGCCGATGAACCAGGCAGTGGCAGTCCTTTTGGAGCAGGAGTAAGCCGATCTCCATTAAACTTCATTAATCCGAATGATGTTGAATCTGTAGAAGTATTAAAAGATGCCAGTGCTGCCGCTATTTATGGTGCCAGAGCTGGTGCCGGAGTAATTTTGATTACAACTAAGAGAGGTAAAAAAGGAGAGCCAAAAGTAAATTACAGTTTTACAGGTGCTTATCAGGAGCCAGCGGATTTTTATGATATTTTAAACAAACAGGACTATATGGTAGAAAGAAACCGTATAACTAAAGAAAAATACCTGTTAACTCAAAAAATTGCCCCTTACGGTAATACTGATCCTTCATCTGTACCAGCTTTTGTTCCAAAATTTTCTCAATCTGAAATTGACAATGCCGGAACAGGTATAAACGCTATAGATGCGGTTACCCAATCTGGATTTATCAGACAACATGATTTGTCAATTTCAGGAGGAACTGATAAAACTAAATATTTTGTCTCCGGAAATTTTCTTGATCAGGAAGGTGTTATCAAAACTTCTTCATACAAAAGATACACCGGACGTATCAATTTAGATCAAATGATTACCGACAAACTAAAAGTTAGCGTGAATGTTGTCGAAACAAAATCGTTTAGTGATAATGCTTCCATCGGTACAGGAGAAAACGAAAATGCAGGAATTATTTTATCTGCGTTTTACCATCCTCCAACTGTAGATTTGATAGCTCCCGATGGTTCTTATCCATTAAATCCGGATTATAAAAATTCACCAAATCCGCTTTCTTTTTTAGAAAATACAGATGAAACTATTTTAAACAGGTTATTAACCAGTGGTTATGTAGAATGGGAAATTATAAAAGATTTAAAAGCAAGAGGAAATTTTAGTTATGATCAATCCCACTCAAAACGTAACGTTTATTTATCAAAATTATTTCTATACGGATTAAGAAATGGTGGGGTTGCCAGTATTAGTGAATATAGTTCCAACACAAGTTTAGCAGAATACACTTTAGCGTATAAAAAAACGCTGAATGAAAATCATCATTTAAATGGTATCGTTGGATATTCGTACCAAGTGCGCTCAAGAGATGGTTTTTCGGCAGGAAACAGTCAGTTTTTAACGGATAGTTTTTTATTCAATAGTATACAAGTTGGTCAAGCACCGCGACCATCCGTTTCTTCATCAAAAGATGAGCAGGTTTGGGCTTCTTATTTTGGCAGATTAGGATACGATTATCGCGGAAAATATATTTTGCAGGGATCTATTCGTCGCGATGGTTCTTCAAATTTTGCCGAGAATAAAAAATATGGATGGTTTCCATCTGTTTCAGCAGGATGGAAAATATCGAATGAAGAATTTATGAAAAAAGTGCCGGTAATTTCTTTTTTGAAGCTAAGAGCGAGCTACGGAACCACAGGTAATAGTAATATTGGTGCAAATGCTTTTGCATTTTATACAGCCGGTGGCGGTGCAAATTATACTTTCGGAAATACGCAAACTACGGGAGTCTATCAAAGTCAGATTGCAAATCCCGAATTAAGCTGGGAAACTGCTGCTGAAATTAATCTTGGGCTAGATTTCGGTTTATTTAATGACCGCATTACCGGAACTTTTGAAGTATATGACAAAACGATCTCTGATTTATTGAGTTATAAACCTTTACCATCTTTTTCTATCGTGAGTAGTGTCGCATCTAATGTTGGTAAAACACAAAGCCGTGGTTTCGAATTTACTTTAAAAACAATAAACATTAAGTCGAATGATTTTAGCTGGATAACTGATTTTAATATTGCTCATAATAAAGATACATGGAAAGAAAGGGATCCTGAAGTGGTAAAAACATTACGAAAGTTTGTTGGAGTGAATGATCCAATCAGAGCAATTTACGGATATCAAACAGATGGTATTTTGCAAATTGGAGAAACGGTACCCGCTGCAATGCCCGGTTTGCAGCCCGGAATGGTAAAAGTAAAAGATTTAAATGGATATGACGCTAATGGGAATCTTACCGGTAAGCCTGATGGGCAATTAAGTTCGGCAGATGCGGTTTATTTAGGAAATGCTGATCCGGGTTACAGTTACGGATTTGGAAATACATTTAAATACAAAAGATTTGATTTAAATATATTTATGTACGGTATGTTTGACAGAGTTAAATACAATGATGACATGGCAGTGGCTTATGATTTATCAAGTAAAATGGGAGCTTTTGGGTGGAATGCCTTAGATATGGTCAAAGACCGTTGGGCATCTGATAATACTTCAGGGAAAAATCCTAGTGGACTTATAAATCCGTATGGCAGTTATACAGGTAATTTTTTTAGAGAAAAAGCAGATTTTTTAAAGTGTCGCAACATTACTTTAGGCTACACAATGACAAAAGAAATGTTCCCTAATCAAAAAATATTCGAATCATTACGCTTATCCATAGATGCACAAAATTTGTTTACAGTGACACCTTACTCAGGAATAGACCCGGAATTATCGAGCTTTATTGCTTATCCGGCTCAAACTTCTATTATACTGGGACTTAATGTTATTTTTTAATCAAAAACTACAAAGAAAGACATGAAAAAATATAAAAATAAAACAGCAACTTTTAGTCTGTTGATCCTAATGATATTATTTACTTCTTGCGAAAAAGATCTTGAACCGGAGGTATTTGATAAGTTAGCTCCTTCAACTTTCTTTAAAAACGAAGTTGATGCCAAAGCAGCGCTTACTAACTTATATACAGGCATGTTTGGAGGAGGATGGGGAGGTGGTTACGGTGCTGCCCAAGCTTCTTGGGTGGTTCAAAGTTCACAAACTACAGATGAGTTAATATGTTCCTGGGGTGATTCAGGAAGATGGGCAAAATTAAATATGCTTAATTTTGACGATCAGTTTAATGTTCTTACAGATCATTATACAAGGTTAGTACCGCGTGTTACCAATGCTACAATACTTTTGCAGAATATTAGCGCTGTTCCTATGGATGCTGAGCTGAAGAAGAGATATTTGGCAGAAGTGAAAGCTTTAAGGGCACATATGAGTTATATTTTATATACTTTTTATGGACCGGTATCAATTGTTGTAGATCCTAAATATGCGCTTGACCCTAATTCTTTGCCGGAACCCCGACCGACAAGTGAATGGATGATTAAGCAAATTGAAAAGGATTACAAAGAGGCAATAATTGATTTACCGTCCAATTATCCTGCCTCAGATTATGGTCGTTTTACAAAAGGAGCAGCCATGATGGGATTGCTTAAACTGTATATGAAAGAAAAAAAGTGGACAGAAGCTATTGCTGTCGGAAGAGATTTGCAAGCGCTGGAAGCACAAGGAATATATACTCTGGTTCCGGAATATGAAGATATTTTCAAGATTCAAAATGAGGAGAATAAAGAAATAATTCTTGCCGTTTCCTGTGCCCGAAATACTAATAACTATAATATGTGGTTAGCACACGTTATGCCGGGAGATTATGTTGATCCTTCTGGTCAGTCTATTCAGGCTTGGGGAGGATATAAAATGCCTTGGAAAACGTATGACAAATTTAATCCGGCTGATAAACGTTTGAAACAATTGCTGGCAAAATATCCTACTGATGGAGGTGCCATAATTGATGCACGTGCAAAAGGAATGGAGGGAGCAATTCCTAAAAAATACGGAATAGATCCGGATGCTACCGGTGAAGAACATGGAACTGATATTGTGGTTTGGCGTTATGCTGATGTTTTGCTGTCGTTAGCAGAAGCTATAAATGAAGTAAACGGACCTACACCAGAAGCTTACGATTTAATAAACAGAGTCAGAACAAGAGCAGGGCTTCCAAATTTAGATTTAACTTTATCAAAAGATCTTTTTAGAAATAAGATTATGGATGAACGATTGTTTGAATTATGGTGTGAGGGATCACGCAGAGATGATTTAATTCGCTGGGGTAAATATATTCAAAGGGCAATTGATGATGGATCTGCTTTTGCAACTGAGAACAAAATTCTTTATCCATTACCAAGAAAACCTATAGACGAAAGTAATGGTAAAATTGTACAGAATCCTGGGTATTAAGTTTTAAATATTTAATTTATACGTAAAATCAGAACTATTAGACAATTTATTCTACTGTAGTTTCAAGAATAGTAAAGTACCATGTTATTTTTTTTAATTAGCATGGTACTTTAAATTATATTTATAATTAAAAATGCAAGGGTATATGAAAGTTAAAAATTTAGCAGTATTGCTTATTCTTGTCGGATGTGTGTTTTCTTCAACTGCCCAATCATTTGAGGCTGTAAAAGAATTAGCAGAAAGACGTGTTCCCTGGCTTGCCGGGAAATTGGTTTTTTCACCGCTATCAAAAGAAAATGGCCAGGATGTGTTTGAATTATCTTCAAAAAAAGACAAGATATATATTGCAGCCACTGATGCAAATTCAGCTTCATCTGCTTTAAACTGGTATTTAAAATACTATTGTTATCGCAATATGTCTCATATGGGAGATAATATGGAACCTCTTGAAAAGACACCGGTAATTGATAAAAAAGTCAGGATCGTTTCTCCTTATCGTTTTAGATATGCCCTCAATTATTGTACAATTAATTATACGATGAGTTTTTATACCTGGAAAGACTGGGAACGTGAATTGGACTGGATGGCATTGAATGGTGTCAATTTAATGTTGGCTCCTGTTGGTGTCGAAGCCGTTTGGCAAAATACAATGGCGCGCCTTGGTTTTACTCAAAAAGAAATTTTTGATTTTATTCCGGGTCCCGCTTTTAGCGCTTGGTGGCTCATGGGAAATATGGAAGGCTGGGGCGGACCCGTTTCTCAAAATATGATTGACCAACAGGCTTCATTAGAAAAAAAGATTTTAAAGCGTATGAGGGAACTCGGTATTGAGCCTGTAATGCAGGGTTTTTATGGAATGGTTCCGACATCTTTAAAAAATAAAGAAAAAGTAAATATAATAGATCAGGGAAAATGGGCAGGCGGTTTTACCAGACCCGATTTTTTAATGCCTACAGATCCTTATTTTGAGAAAATTTCAGGTATTTACTATTCCGAAATGAAAAAATTATACGGCAATGATCTTCATTTTTTTGGAGGTGATCCTTTTCACGAAGGCGGAAATTCAAAAGGCGCTGATCTTGCAGTTTGTGCTAAAGAAATTCAAAAACAAATGCAGCTCTCTTTTCCTTCCAGTACATGGATCCTTCAAGGATGGCAGGAAAATCCATCAACGAAACTACTAGCCGGTTTAGATAAATCAAAAACTTTAATTATTGAATTGTTTGGTGAGAATACTGCCAATTGGGAAGCTCGTAAAGCCTATGATGGAACTCCGTTTATATGGTGTAATGTGAGCAATTTTGGAGATAAAGTCAGCTTATACGGAAAAATGCAAAGATTTGCAGATGAAGTTTATCGTGCGAGAACGGGACCTTACAATCCTTTTTTAAGTGGAATCGGAATTATTCCGGAAGGAATTCACAATAACTCTGCACCGATTGATTTTATGTTAGAATTAGGCTGGCATACAGAAAAAGTGGATAGCAAAGAATGGATAAAAAATTATGTGAAATATCGTTATGGAAAGTCTAACGATACTGTTCTTAAAGCCTGGCAGGGATTTCTCGAAACAATATACAGTAGTCCTGAGATTTATCAGGAAGGAGGTTCAGAATCTATTTTTTGTGCCAGACCTGGTATAAATGTAGAAAGTATATCTTCATGGGGGACCAGAAAAAGAAACTACGATGTCGCAAAATTTGCTGATGCCGTTAAACTTTTTGTGTCTGTTTCAAAAGAATTTGAGAATAGCGAAACGTATCAGGTAGATAAAATTGATCTGGTAAGACAGGTTAATGCAAATAAAGGAGATATAATCTATAAAGAAATGATTGATGCTATTAATAAAAAAGACGCTGTTGCTTTTGAAACCACTTCGAAACAATTTCAAAAAATGATTGTGCAGCAGAATGACTTATTAAATTGTAATCCGCACTTTTCACTACATACGTGGCTAAAACAAGTAACTGATTTTGGAACTACTCCACAAGATAAAGAACTAGCATTGCGCAATGCAAAAGAGCAGATTACAATCTGGGGACCTTATGACCCTGACACCAATCTACATGATTATGCTTTTAAAGAATGGGGCGGGCTTTTAGGTTCTTTATATTTGGACCGATGGAAACTGTTTGAGAAAGAACAATTAGGATATCTTAAAAATCAAACGTCAGCGGCTTCAAATTACTTCGAAATGGAAAGAAAATGGACAGCAGAAAACGATTTGTTTGTGCCCCATGTATTAACAAACGAACAACAAAATTCTTTGATTAATGCTATCTTAAACTAGAAGTTTTTGTTTAAGATGTTTACTCAACTTTTAAAAAGAGTAATAGATGTTTTTTTGTGTAAAAAAAATAAGCAATGTAGAATTAAACAAGGGATTACCGTTTTTAATTTTATGATAATTTTTTAAGAATACAATAACCTTATGACTGAAACAGGCGGTTTTTATTAAACACTTCTTAATATTTTTAAAACTGTTGTTTAATTCAGGAAAAATTACGAATAATTGTGTGATATGTTTAATTAATGTTTGTTGTTATCGTTTTTTTATATAATTTGGTAAGATCCCAAATTGCAATAATTAAAATGAAACAAGACATTAAAGACCTGGAACAATCCCTGCATATTCAGGATTTTCTTTTTATAATTAAACAAAAATCCGATCACTTAATTAATTATTTTCTTTTCAGTTTTTTTGTTGTCGGATTGCTTCTTGCATTTTATTATGACACATGGCAAATTGCCATAGGAGTTGGCGGGTTATTACTTATAGCCTATTATTCGACAAAATTAGCTTTACCTAAATCAAATTTATATCAATATGTTCTCAGTGTTGTACTGGGAATTTATATGGCGCAGTTTATTTACCAAATGCATGGAATGTTTGAAATGCATTTTATGGCATTTATAGCCAGTGCAATACTTATTACATATCAAAACTGGAAACTCCAGATACCGCTTATGTTAGTTGTAGCAATCCATCATGGATTATTTGGCTATTTTCAGTACAATGGTTTCGATGAAATTTATTTCTTCCAGTTGGAGTATATGCCTTTGCAAACCTTCATCATTCATATGATATTGGCAGGTGTTATTTTTGCAATTTGTGGTTTATGGGCTTATCAGTTTAAAAAATATAGTGAGGCACATATTGACTTAATTTTTAATAAAAGGGAAATAGAAAATCAGGAATTAAAAACGGCAAATTACGAACTTGATCGGTTTGTTTACAGTACCTCTCATGATTTACGTGCTCCTCTAAATTCAATGCTTGGTCTGATAGAAATTGCCAAAGATGATACTACTGAGGAGATAACTCGTGAGCATCTTAAAATGTTAAATAGAAGCGCCAAAAAGCTGGACGGTTTCATTTGTGATATACTTGATTACTCACGAAATTCCCGTATGGAAGTCAACATGGAGCAAATTAATTTCAGGAAACTTCTCAATGATATTACTGAAAATTTAAAATTTATAGGCAATAATAACAGAACAATTGATTTTGTCATTGAAATCTCTGGTGAAACTACTATTTACTCAGATAGAAATCGTCTTATTACCATTCTTGGAAATCTTATTTCAAACGCTATTCATTATCAAAATCCGAAGGTTTCAAACCCTTTTGTACGTATTGAAATAGAAACATCCCAAACTGAAACAAAAATTACTATTGAAGACAATGGTATTGGTATTTCTGAAGAAATGCATTCAAGAATATTTGACATGTTTTATCGAGTATCCCACGAATCAGTTGGTTCGGGATTAGGGTTGTACATTGTAAAAGAAGCAGTAAACAAACTCAATGGAGAAATAAAAGTGCAATCGCAAGTAGGTATAGGAACAACTTTCTTAATTAAAATACCAAATAAATAACCAATCATTATTAAATGAATCAAGAAACTACACAACCATCTTTCAAAAAAATTCTGGTAATAGACGACAATCCAACAGATCGTTATATTGCAAAACGAATGGCTGAAAAATATCATTTTGCAGAAGAGATTGTTTTACAGGAATCAGCTCTTGAAGCTCTCGTTTATATTAGATCACTAGAAGCTACTCCTGATTTGCTTCCGCAGTTGATTTTCTTAGATATCAATATGCCGGGCATGAACGGATATGAATTTCTGGAAGAATATGCTAATCTCTCAGAAACAATAAAAAGTAACTGTATCATTTTAATGATTACAACATCATTACATCCCGATGATTTTAAACGCGCAGAAAATGATCCTGCCATATTTCGCTTTCTTAACAAACCGCTTGATCAGGAAAAATTCAGGCTTATTGAGTATGAGTTTTCTTTAAAGAAATAACAGTGTAAAATAATCTGTAAACCTCCAAAAATAATTGATTTTGGAGGTTTTTTTTGATAATGGAAATGTGGAGCGGTTCTTCTTAATTTAGGATTGCTGAATTTGTAAATATTTAGAGATTCTGAATTATTACCCAACAATAAATCTTTTATCTTTGATTCTGTAAAAAGACATTTATGGAAAAGCTTAGAAAGCACATTGAAGAAATTATACCAATTACTGATGAAGAGTTTGAGTCTATAAAACCGTTTTTTACCATTAGAAGAGTATTAAAAAATCAATATCTTATTCAGCAAGGCGACGATACCAAGTATGAGTATATTATTATGAGCGGTATTTTCAGGGTTTTTTATCTTGATGAAGATGGAAAAGAACATATCGTACAATTCGCAACCGAAAATTGGTGGATGTCTGATTATATTGCCTATTTCAATCAAAAGCAGGCAAACCTCTATGTGGTATGTATGGAACCTGGAGAAGTTTTGTGCTTAACACTTGAAGGCAGAGAAGAACTTTCTGCTGTTCTGCATAAAATGGAGCATTTTTTTAGAATAAAATTAACCAAAGGTTTCATCGCCCTTCAGCAAAGAATAATATCCTTACTTTCCAGTAATCCGCAACAACGATATAAAGAATTCGCTGATCTTTATCCCAGGTTAATGCAAAAGATTCCCAAGAAATATATCGCAGAATATCTTGGAGTCAGCCGTGAAACCCTTAGCAGGCTTTACTCCAGTAACAAATAACATAGCCATTAATTCTCAAAGTGTGATTTTCGTCACACTTTTTTTGTGACTTTTCTCCTCGTATTGAGGAGGAGAGCTGGTATAAATTTGCCCTATAAATAATTCATTAACCAATAAAAATTTATAGAAATGAAAAGACTTCTGATTTTAACCCTGGCAATTGCTTTTGCTTCTAATGCACAAACTAAAAAAGAAAACACATCAGTTAAACAACAAACAAAACTTAAAAATGAATCCACAATGAAAAAGAAAATTTTAATTATTGTATCTAATGCCAATGCAATTGGACCAAATAACAGAAGAACAGGAACTTTTCTTCCTGAAGTTGCACACCCTTATGCCGAATTTGAACGAGCAAATTATGAAATAGACTTTGCAAGCTTAACTGGAGATACTCCATATTTAGATGCGCTTAATCTGGCAAATGATCCTGATAACCTTACTTTTCTAACAGGAAAAGGATGGGAAACTATGCAAAAAGCAGTTAAACTCTCAACAGTTGATGTTGCTAAATACGATGCCGTTTTTGTTCCCGGCGGATTAGCACCAATGGTAGATATGCCAGAAAATGAACTTTTGAAAAATGTAATTAAAGAAACCTACGAACGAAATGCAGTTGTAGGCGCGGTCTGTCACGGTCCAGTATCTTTATTAAATGTAAAATTAAGCAACGGATCGTATCTGGTAAATGGTAAGAACATTACTTCATTTACAGATGAAGAAGAAAGAGGTTACGCTATTGCGGATGTGCCTTTCTTATTAGAAACTGCTTTAACCAAACAAGGTGCAAAGTTTCATGCCGCTGCAGTATGGTCAGCGCATAGTATTGCTGATGGTAATTTGGTGACGGGACAAAATCCTGCTTCTGCAAAAGGGGTAGCTGAAAAAATGATTGTCATTCTAGAATCTGCTAAAAAGTAATTGATGTAATGCTATCGGCCTTCTTCAAAAGAAAGAGGAAGGTCAATATCATTTAATCCTAAAGTTGAATTTACAATTAATTAAAAGAAATCAAAATGGAAAATCAAAATCCAATTCATGTTTTTGCTACATGGAAAGTAAAAGAAGGTCAGATTGAAAATGTTTTACAATTACTAAAGACGGTACATAACGAAAGCATTAAAGAAGAGGGTAATTTGTTTTACAAAATTCATCAAAGTAAATCAGATTTGAATACAATAATTTTATTTGAAGGATATAGTAATGAAGCGGCTGTTGCAGAGCACCGCAATTCGCCCTATTTTCAAGATTTGGTTTTAGGTAAAATTGTTCCGCTATTAGAAAATAGAGAGATTATTTTAACAACACTATTAGAATATTAACTTCGAATTGTGGTTTGAGCCATTGTAATCATTGATAATTTGATTAAATTTAAAGTACATATCATGAAATTGCTTTAAATAGTAAAGTTCATGTCTAAAAAAATAATTATGGAAAACACCACAAAAATAATATTCCCATACGATCAAAGTTTTGTAAAAGAGTTACCGCTGATCAATAAAAATGATATTGATACTATACTGGAAACCGCTCAGAATTTATTTGATAATCAATCTGGCTGGATTCCGGCTTTTAAGAGAATTGAGATATTAGAAAAGGCAGCTTCGATAATGCATGACAGAAGCGAGGAACTCATACATTTGGCTATTAGCGAAGGCGGAAAGCCTTATAAGGATTCAAAAGCAGAAATACTTAGAGCTATAAAAGGAGTAAAGTTAGCAGCTGAACATATATCGCAAATAAAAGGTGAACAAATTCCGATGGGACTTACCGAAGCTTCTTTAAACAGAATTGCTTTTACTTCTAAAGAACCAATTGGAGTTGTGGTAGCAGTGAGTGCATTTAATCATCCATTAAATTTAGCGGTTCATCAAATTGCGACTGCTGTTGCCGCTGGTTGTCCGGTCATATTTAAACCCTCAAGCAATACACCATTATCAGGTCTTGCATTGGCGGCTATTTTAAAAGAAGCCGGTTTGCCGGAGGGATGGTTGCAAGTGGTATTATGTGATAATGAAACAGCAGAATTGTTAGTTACAGATTCAAGAGTTCATTTTTTCTCTTTCATTGGTTCAGCAAAAGTAGGCTGGTATTTAAAAAGCAAATTGTCTCCAGGAACCAGATGTGCATTAGAACACGGCGGAGCAGCACCCGTAATTGTAGAGCGTGATGCCGATTTTAGTGAAATGATTCCGGATTTGGTAAAGGGAGGATTTTATCATGCAGGACAGGTTTGTGTTTCGGTTCAGAAAATTTATGTCAATCAGGAAATTTGCGACCGTTTTATCGAGCAGTTTTCTGAGGCAACCCATAAACTAGTAGTTGGAAATCCATTTGATAAAGAAACGGATGTTGGTTCGCTTATTACACCAAAGGAAGTTAATCGTGTTGAAGAATGGGTTAACGAAGCTATTGATCAGGGTGCTAGAGTAGTTGCCGGAGGAAAAAGAATTTCAGATACTTGTTTTGAGCCGACAATTTTGTTTAACCCCTCAGAAGATTCTAAAGTATCAACTAGTGAAATTTTTGGCCCGGTTGTTTGTGTGTATCCTTTTAGAGATAGGGAAGAGGCAATAAAAAAAGCAAATGCCTTAGAAGTACATTTTCAAGCAGCTGTTTTTACAAAAAATATAGATATTGCTCTGGATACTGCCAAAAGACTAAACGCTACTGCTGTCATGATTAATGACAATACCGCATTTAGAGTAGACTGGATGCCATTTGGCGGTAGAGATGCCTCAGGTTTGGGAATGGGTGGTATTTCGTATACTATAAATGAAATGACAAGAGAAAAATTAACTGTTTTTAAAAGTAAATCTTTGTAAAACACCATACAAAGTTAGAAAAACGAATATTTTAGATTAAAAAGGAAGCACCAATATAGAGGCTTCCTTTCGGCTTAATAAAAAATTGATTTATCTACTTACAGTTTGTACTTTTGCATTTATGAATGATAATTTTATAAATGAATATTTTGGGATCGGGATACAAAATGGTAAAACGCCTGAAAATTTAGGTGTTTTGTGGCGATCGGCTCAAAATTTAGGTGCTACTTTTATCTTTACGATTGGTAATCGCTACGCCAAACAAGCTTGTGATACTCATGATGCAGTAAAAGCAATTCCTTATTTTCATTATGATACTTTTGAAGCTTTTTTTGAAAATTTACCTAAAGGTGCGCGATTAGTTGGTGTTGAATTAGATGATAAAGCTTCAGATTTAGAAACCTTTGAACATCCAAGACGTTGTGTTTATTTATTGGGAGCAGAAGACCATGGTTTATCCAAAAAAGTAATGGCTAAATGCCATCATCTGGTAAAATTTAAATCGATAAAAAGCTTAAATGTGGCTGTGGCAGGAACTATTATTATGTACGACAGAAACTTGCCTAAACCTCGTTCTTAAACAATTTTTAGTTTAGTCTCTCCATACTTTCTGTCCTTAAACAATGTTCAGTACCCAGATAAAGGGGATTTCCGTGTTTTTCAGACCAAAAGCCATCCAGCACATCTTTGGTTATGCATCGGTAAACTGCAACTCCTTTAAACGTTTTATTATTTTCTCCTTTGTAGTTAAAATTAATTACCAGAATATTATCTTTAAAGAAACCGTAACCTTTTTGTTCCTGTGTGTTATTAATAACCCAATGCGCAATAATTCGGTTATTTTTGTCTAACGATAAAGTCAAAATGCCTTTATAGGTTAGTTCTGGGCTTTCATCCTGATTGCTTCCGGAGATAGAATAGGTGCCAATTAAATCTTGTATAGTCATTGATTTGATGATGCAGAAATTAGGGAGCTAAATAAGATGAAACAAAAACAAACAAACCTTATTCTTTTTAGTAGAATGCAGAATCTTGCTAAATTGTAGTAAAATCTTTTTTAAGAACACATTAATCCAGTAATTGCAGCAAATTTATAAAAATATATTTGACTGATGGTATGTGCGGCATTTTGAACTAATTTGGTTTTTACAATATCCTTGAAGAAGTAATTTTAATATCCGCATATTTCCAGGCATTATTAAAGCGAGTTTTTGCTTCGTTATATTTCTTTTTATCATTAAGTTTTTCAAAAGCAATAGTCAGTCCTTTCAAAGCCCAGCCGTTATCGGGGAAGTTTTTTAAATCATCTTCATATATTTTTACAGCATCGCTATATTTTCCTGCACTAATCAAAACTGCGCCCAAATGATGACGAACGGAAAAAAACCAATCTGGCGGCTCATTATAATTTAGTTCATCTTCTTTTGCTACGGCTTCTTTTAAAAGCAGAATGGCCTGACTGTATTTTTTTTCTCTTGCGTAAATTTCTCCTTCCAAAGTTTTTGAGGCAATTTCACATAAGTCAAATACGCTGTTGATTCCCCAAATTGTTAAATCTTTTATTTTAGGATCGGTCATTATTTTTCTCATGGAGGCAAGGTGTTTTTTTGCTTCGGCTGTTTGACTTTTTGATAACATTGCCATTCCTTGCGCATAATGCCAAATTACTGATGGGTATTTTAATTCTTTTTCAGGCGAAGGAGCATTTAGGATTTCTTGCCATAAACCAAGTTTTACCTGAACATACCAGGGAATAGCGTAATAATGTTGTAAAGTAGACCATGCAGGATCACGAAGTAGTTTTTTATGGGCATGATTAGCCGTGGCAAATGCGCCTTTTATAGCAAGTTTACTTTCTCCGCTTAGTGTGGCACAGGCCGAAAGAAAATGATAATTATGAGGATAATAGGCAAGGGGATATGCTCCCTGAGCATGGCAAGCATCAACGTACAAGCTGTCAATTTCAACTGCCTTTTGATTAACAGTGACACCATCATGATAACGGCCGGTTCTTATATAAATATGTGACGGCATATGTACTAAATGTCCGGAACCTGGAACTAAACTGCAAAGTAAATCGGCACTGGTTTCGGCATTTTCAGGATGTTGAGACATTTCTTCAGCATGTATATAAAGATGGTTTGCGCCAGCATGTTTTGGTTCTCTCGCGATACATTCTTTAAGTACTCTTATTATTTCTGGCGTCCAGAGCTGGGGTTTTCCGTCCTTTTTCCATAAATCCCAAGGATGTTGATCCATTAAAGATTCTGCAAAAAGTGTCCCTACCATAACGTCTTTAGGATATTTTTTATATACTTTTCGCATGGCGGCAGCATAAGAAGAATCGAGTACTGATCGTACTATTGTAGTATCTTTAGAGTAACGATGTGTTAAAGCATCAATCAAATCTTTTTCTTTTTCAGTACAAGATGGCGAATATAGCTTTGCTTTTTTTACAGCGTCGAAAGCCCGTATAAAATTATCTTTTTCCATACCGGCATTGTAATTGGGGCCAAGAACATAGGCATAACCCCACCATCCCATCGCGCATTGAGGTTCCTGTCGTGTAATTTCAAAAAAGGAGCGGGCTGCTTCGGCGTGATTAAATCCGAAGGAAAGCATTAATCCTTGATTGAAATATTGTTGGACTTCTGTATTTTTTGTAGTTATTAAAAAATTAAATCCATCAAGCCCTCTAAATAATGGTGCTTTTTTATCTGATGAATACCAGCTTTTGTCTGAAACTTCAGGTATGCTGCAGCTGTAGTTAGTGGTTACACTACTTGTTGTAGTTGGTTTTTTCTTTGAATCCCGATTGCAGGAACAGCAAATTAACATTGAACAAAATAAATAGAAAATGTTTCGCATAATTTGATTTTTTAAGTTCTTGAATTTATTAAAGACTTATAAGAATCAATGATTCATTTTTTTTCTCCCATTGCCACAATCATTTCACAAGGGCCAATAAAACGGTTATCGGATTCAAAATTTTTAAGTTCATTTTCGATCTCAAGCCATACAGAGTCTTTTTCCATATCTGATAAACTGCTTAACATTTGATGCAAGGCACCAAAAGACTCTTTTTCAAACTGTACACATTCAGCCGCTGAAGATAAATGTAGGGGTGAATCAACAAGCTCAGATTTTATATTAACAAATCCGGCATCAGTAAATGCTTTCTCTATAACACCTTCAGAACCTAAACTGAAGGGGCCTGGCTGACCTACTAGTGGTGGTGGTAATTTAGCGCGGTTTCGAATGATCGAAACAGGGATGGAGAAAAATTTATTTTTTTCTGGGGTCGAATAAACAATTGCGGCTACTTTTCCACCGGGCTTTAGTACCCTTAAAATTTCTTTCAATGCCTTTTGTTGATTGGGAAAATAAATCAAACCAACCCTCGAAATTACAGCATCAAAGGATGCATCATCCAGTTCCAGATTCTCACCATCCATTACTCTTGTTTCAACATTATGTAAGCCATTATCAGTGACCATTTTTTTGGCATACTCAAGAATATTAGGAGAAATATCTGTCGCTAAAACATAACCTGAGATCCCTACTTTCTTTGCGGTAGTAATGGTTTGTTCCCCAGCTCCGGCAGCAATATCCAAAACGTGGCTGCCTTTCGTAATATTAGCAAGTTCCAGCATTCTGTCAGTTGAAGGCCCCAGCCACTGATGCAACGTATCACTCCATCGGTACCAGGCGTTAGCTGCTTCTTGCCATTGTTCACGCGTGGTGCTTTTATACTTGATAGGGTCAAATTGCATGTTATTCGTTTCCATAATAACAGTATTTTATATTAAAGTTATGCTAAATTGCTTATTACCGGTTTTTAATAACCATGAAACGGCTTGAATCAGCTCAAAATTGATTGAGATTGATTATTCTGTAGGGCTTGTTATGAGGCATTACTAGAGCTGATAAAGTAGTACTCAGAGGTAATTCAGTTCCAATTCTATTACAGCTATTTTAAGGAATAGGAAGAAAAATTACTTTTACTTAAAATAGAGCTATATGTCAATTTTGCTATTAGCCCTAGTGTTTAAATTTGGCCTAAAAGAATAGTGTGTGCAGGTAACATCTTCAAGATACAAATTTACTCAAAATAATACATAATGTCCATTATAAGGGGAATTAATAATAGTTTAAGATACTGCAAATTAGTATTTTAACTCTTTTAGTTTTGGCAGGAGAATACCTTGACTTTTTATTACAAGCTTGTAGTTAACTAAAAGTTTTTTTTCATTATTACAGTTACAGTTAAAGTTATCAAATTATTTATTTAATTGGAATTAGCTTTAATAAATCTGTCATAGTATTTGGTATGCTATACATTTTTAGATTATTAGATATTGGTGATAAACCTTCAAAAGCTATAGCGCCCAAATAGTAATCTGAAATCTCAAAACTATATACCTGCCAGTTTTGAGTATTTTTTATTAGACTAAAGTCTACATTATGGTATCCGTCTAATGATGGAATATACTTAAAATCTTCATCAATACCTTTTCCTAATGCTTTGACAAAAGATTCTTTTCGCGTCCATAAACTATAGAAAGTTTTTTTCTTGTCAGCGGCGTTTTGTATTGTTAATCTTTCCTTTTCATCAAAAATATCTGGCAGAAGATTTGTGAATTTAAAGTCTTCAGATAGATATTCAATATCTATTCCCACTTTTTTACGTGAAATTGCAATTATTGCAAAGTTTTCGGAATGTGAAATATTGAAATGTAACCATGGATGTGAAGCCAGATACGGTTTTTTATTAAAATCATAATCAAGATAAATATTTTTTACAGCTAATTTAGTATAGGCTCCTAAAATTATTTTTAAAATCGCTCTGTATGTAATGAATCGGTTTCTGTCTATTTCTTTGTAAAAGCGTTTTGCTTTTTTAATTTCTATTGAATTAAGGAACTCATACAAATCAGATTTTAAATCGATGAAGTCAGGTAAATAAATACAGTAAATAATTATATCATTAGTATTTAATGAATATTCCTTACCAGAGAATAACTTAACACTCTTGATATTTGAAAAAGAAATATAGAGTCTAGATGTCTTCATGTTTTTTATCTAAAACATCCTGAATTAGTCGCGCTAATACTCTATCATTTGGTGGCGACACAATGTCTAAATGATTACCTGGGATATTATGAATTGTTACGCCCTCTAATGCCGCTTTTTTCCATCCTAAATGCGTAGGGTCTAATTTATAGTTAATATCATCTTTTGCTCTAAATAAGTCTACTTCAAAGTTTTGTGGTTTAAGGTGATAGCGATCAACAATTTTTTTAACCAAATTATCAGCTTCTATGAATTGTTTAAGGGCCAAAGCTTCTTGTTCAGTCATCGTATCGTTCTTGCCAAAATGTCTTTTTAAGATATAATCTTTTTTCCCATTAAAACGCATTTTAAAACCCTTCCAGCTCAATAGCATTTCTTTTAAAAAGTCTAATCTTCTGTGGGTAATATCAAAGTATCTGACTAATTGTTTTCGTCTGTAACTTCCATAATAATAAGAAGAATCAGCATAAGAGTCAAGTAGTGCCGTTAGGGTTACTGTTTTTCCTTGTTCTTTTAACTGACGCGTCATTTCGAAGGCAACAATGCCACCAAAAGAAAAACCTGCTAAGGCGTATGGTCCCTTTGGGTTTACTTTTATGATGGCATTTATATAATGTGTTGCCATAGCTTCAATTGATTCATACCATCCATCAAAACCTTTCGGTTTTGTGCCCTGAATACCATAAATAGGTTGATCCTCATCAAAGTGTTTACTTAAATTGATAAAGTTTAAAACATTAAGTCCTGCTCCGTGTACGATAAAAAGAGGTACTTTGTTTCCATCAGGTTTTATTGGGACTAAACATTCTGCATAAATTTCGGTTCCCGTGTTTAGTAGCTTAGCAAATTTTTCTACTGTTGAATATTTAAATAAAGCAGACAACGGAATTCGCTTGCCAGTGTGTCTCTCTATTTCAATCATAACTTTTACTCCCTTGATTGAATGTCCTCCCATCTCGAAGAAATCACTAAAAATATCGATATTCTGTATGTTTAAGCTTTCTTTCCAAATAGCCGCAACTATACTTTCTTCCTCTGTTCGGGGAGCGGTATATTTAACTTTTTTAACTACTTTATAATTTGATAATGCTTTACGGTCTATTTTGCCATTAAGCGTTGTTGGCATTTTCTCTATTAAATTAAAATTATGTGGAATTAATTGTGACGGTAATTTTGATGCCAAAGCTTCGCGCCATATAGGTATTAGATTTTCATTACTTTCTATATTGGAATGAGGAACAATATGTGCTACAAGAAAATTTTCGTCAGCTAATACAACGGCATATTTGATGCCATCAAGTAATAGTAGTGCTTGTTCTACTTCTCCTGGTTCGATACGATGTCCTCTAATTTTAACTTGTTGATCGATACGTCCTAAGCATTCTATTTCGTTGTTTGGAAGTATTTTTCCTAAATCACCTGTACGATAAATTATATCGTTTTTGCCTGCAGAAAATCTATTTTTAATAAATTTTTCTGATGTAAGTTCTGGTCTTTTCCAGTAGCCTTTTGCAACACCGTCACCACCTATTACAATTTCACCAATCTTTCCTGGTGCGGCAAGTTGTCCTTGCTCGTCAATGATGTAAAATTGTGTATTTGCAATAGGTTTTCCAATTGTTATTACTTTATCATCAGTATTTATTTGTTTTATGGATGAAAAAATGGTAGTTTCTGTTGGACCATAGACATTCCAAAGCGTATGGCATTTACTTACAAGTTCTTTGGCAAGATCTTCTGGCATAGCTTCACCACCGCATAAAGCTTTAAGCGGTAAAGGTTCAGTCCAACCAGAGTCTAAAAGCATTGACCAGGTTGTAGGAGTCGCTTGGAGAAAATTGATGTTTCCTTTTTTTATTAATTCAAGTAAAAGTCTTCCATCTCTGGCTGTTTCATGGTCTGCTATTATTAATGTTGCGCCTTTAATAAGTGGTAAATACAATTCTAATCCTGCAATATCAAAGGAGATAGTGGTTATAGATAATATTCTGTCATTTTCGTTAATACCTGGTTCTAAGGCCATACTCAAAAGAAAGTTAACCAAATTTTTATGGGTGATAGGAACTCCTTTTGGGTTGCCGGTTGATCCTGATGTATACAGTATATAAGCAACATTATCGGAACTAACGGTAAAAGCAAGCGGTAAGGCAGAATATTGGTTTAATAAATCAATAGCATCTTCTATAAAAATAGTATGCGACCATGACGGTAAGGATGCAAATAAAGTTTTACTGGTTATTAACATCTTTGCATCAGAATCATTAAGCATAAAATCTAAACGTTCTTTTGGATATTCGGGATCCAATGGTATATAGGCTGCTCCACATTGTAAAATTGCTAATAAAGTGTAAAGCAGTTCCGGGCTTCGTGAAAAAGAAACGGCAATAAAATCACCAGATTGTATTCCCTGCGCTTTTAAATAATGTGCTAATTGGTTCACTTTTTCATGTAACCCGGCGTAAGTAGTTTTTGAATCATGAAATTCTAAGGCTATATTTTTAGGTGTAATTTCTGCTTGTTTTCTGAGTAACTCCGTCAACGTTACATTTGGATATGGCATTTCAGTACTATTTAAGATGTCGTAATCTGCTAAATAGTTGCCTCCTAGTAAATCTGATAATGGATTGTCTGAACCTGATATTAGTTTATGCATTATATCTTCAAATGAAAGCATCATTTGATTTATTTTTTCTGGTTTGAATAATGTAGTATTATAGGACCATTGAAATATAGGTCCATTTTTAGATTTAAAAATATGAAGTTGAATTTCGAAGGTTCCGTATTCTCTCGGATTCATGTTTAAATCGTGAGTAAGACCCGTAAATGAAAATTCATTTTCGATAGTCCGATTCAAATCAACTGTTAGTATAACCGGAACTAACGGAATTCTTGAAGGGTCTCTGGGAATTGCAAGACTCTTAAGAAGATGACCAAAACTAACTTGTTGATGTTCATACGCATCAAACAACTGAGAATTTCTTTGCTTTAGATAGTCTAAAAAGCTAATGTCAGGATTAATTTTACTACGTAGTGGAAGTAAATTAACGCAATCTCCAATCAGTTGTCGCATATCATATAATGTATTTCCTGAAGAAGGGAATCCTACAACCAAATCGTGTTGCCCAGTAAGCTTGCATAAAAAGACCTCAAAGGCTGCTAGTATTGTGGTCACCAAACTACAACCGGCATTAATTCCTATATTTTTTAGTGAGGTTATAATTTTATCATCTACAGGAAAATCGAGACGATCACTATTATAGGTTCGTAATGATGGTCTTTCGTAATCTAGTGGTAGTTCCATTATGGGAACTGATTCTTTATAGATATTTAGCCAAAAATCTTCTAAATTTTGATATTCAGTACTTTCCATAAAAGAATTTATTTTTTCAGCAAAATCACTGAATCGCTCCGGAGCAGGAAGCTTCGGTACTTTATTTTCAATATACGCTGAATAAATTGTGCCGAGTTCTTCTAACATTATATCAATACTTAGTCCATCACCTATAATATGGTGAATTGTAAGGGTGACTAAATATTCAAAATCTTCGACATTAATTACACTAACTCTTAACAGAGGACCATTGACAAGGTCAAAAAGAGTGTTCACTTCTTCTTTAACTATACTTTTTATTGAATTTTCTTTTTCATTAGCTTCCAGGTTAGAAAAATTAGTATAAGAAATTTTGACATCACCTCCCGTATAAATACACATAAAGTGTCCGTCTGGACTAAATGTGGCTCGGAGGCCTTCATGACGTTGCACTAGAGTTTTTAGCGCCTCTTCAAACGTATCTATAACTAAATTACCCTTAAATTTAATCGAAAAAGATAAGTTGTATGCTTTATTGGCTTCATCACTTCCAAAAATACAATCTGACCATATTTCCTGTTGTGAATTTGTTGAATAAATTACTCTTTCAATTTCAGGTAAAAAAGGATTAAATTGAATTTCATTTTCATTTTTAATTTGAGGTTGTGGTTGAGGTTTGTTTTTCATTACTATCATAATTCTATTTTTAAATGAAATTGCACAGTTTTTAAATTGACAACTTAAAATAATTTATTATTAATCATGGCTACCAGATTCCAATAGTTTCATCTTTGTGAATCTTCCTTTTTTAGTAGAATCTTCGATGAACCACGCTGGATTTCCGTTTTCATCTCGCCCCAATTTACTTCCTTTTAAAGGAGGCTCATTTGCCATTATGATATACTTTTTATCTGGAATTCTATTTTCTGATAATTGTTGATCATTAATTTTTGAGATCTTAAAAAGAATTTCAGGTTGCGGGGTTTCATGTGTTTCAAGGGGACTTTCAGGATTAAAATTAACTGCATCTAAATGTTCCATTTTAAGACTTCCATTAGAAGATTTTCCATTTAATGGCGTATTTTGATGATTTTGTAATTGGTCTATCTTTTGGCTTAAAAGATGAATTTGCTGGACAATTAGTTCCAATGAAATTTGATTGTGATTGGGAATTAATTGAGAGTCATTTATTAAAACATTAGATCCAATAGTTTCATTAGGAATTATTTCAATTTCTTTTTTTGGTTCACAAAGATCTTCTTCGGGAAGGTTAAGATCTATATAATCAGCTAAAAGAGATGGTGTTGAAAAAGCTTCGTTGAGTTGTCTGAAAGTAATTGGTAAGTCAAACTCTTTTTTCAATTTTCCTGATAATTGGGTCAGAGATAAAGAATCAAGCCCAAGTTCTAAGAAAGTATTTGATGCTGCGTCGGATTCATAATTTATTCCTGATGCATTTCTAATAATTTCCGAAATCTTAAAAAGTATTGAATCTTTTCTTGAATGGTTTGTTTGAAGAGTAGCTGTATCCGTTTCTATTGTAGTACTTTGCGTATTCAAAACCGGTGTTATATCAGCAGTTATAGTTTTTTGCAATACAGCTGTTTCAATTGTGCGTAAAGGTTCAATCCAGCATGGCTTGCGATCAAAAACATAACTTGGCAATTCGATTTTTTGTCTTTGTTGTTGATTAAAAAAAGCATGCCAGTCAGGGGTTATGCCTCTAATCCATAAGTCTCCTAAAGCATTTAACAAGGTAGAATATTCATTTTCTTGTTCATCCTTAGGAAAAGTTAGACTAGGAAAAGCAGGTATGACTTTACCAACAGCCTGTTGTCGCGCTAAAGTTATTAGAGTTTGCCCAGGGCCAACTTCTAATAATATATAATCATCCAAATCAAATGCGGTATCCATTGCATCTGCAAATCTCACGGTGTTTTTTAAATGGCTAACCCAATACATAGGATTTGTAGCTTCTGTATCTGTAAGCCAGGTTCCTGTTACTGTTGAAATAATAGGCAGGCGAGGTATATTTAATTTAATTTTTTCTACTTCATTTTTAAAAGATTCTAAAATAGGATCCATCATAAAAGAGTGAAAAGCATGACTGGTAAGGAGTATTTTGTTTGGAATCTCTTGCGAATCAAGTTTGCTATTAAAATCAGCAATATCTTCTTTTGTGCCTGAAACCACACAAAACTGCTTTGAGTTTATTGCTGCAATTGAAAGTGTGTCGGGAAGCAATTCATTTAATTTCTCAATAGGTACACGTACAGCCAGCATAGATCCCCCTGGAAGTTCGCTTATTAATCGTCCTCTCACAGCAACGATGTGCAATGCGTCTTTTAAATTCATTATTCCTGCCAAATGTGCTGCAGCAAATTCACCAATACTATGACCACAAAGAAAAGTTGGTTTTATTCCCCAACTCATCCATAATTGAGACAATGCATATTCGGTAACAAATAGAGAAGGTTGCGTTAAGCGGGTATCTTTTAAAAGTTCTTCTGCTTCAGCTGAGTTAATTTCAGGATAGATTATATGGCGAATATCTAATTTTAAATCTTCCATCAATAATTCAGCACATTTATCTACTGCATTGCGATATACTTGTTCATTATCGTAGAGGGTTTTACCCATTTGCAAGTACTGGGCTCCTTGTCCCGGGAATAAGAATCCCATTTCGCCAGGTACACTTTTTAAAAGTGCAGATTTAATACTTTTTGTTTTAAGAGAAATTAATTTTTCAACGGCATCACTCGCAGTATCGGCTATTAAAAAGCTTCTGTGGTTAAAATCGTCTCTGGTTACATTTAATGAATAAGCCACATCTGCTAAAGCTGTATTTTTTGAAGTATCAATAAATTTACCTAATTCATTTTCATAGCTCAATAAACTATTTTGGTTTTTAGCAGACCACATGAGTAGTTGAAGAGGTCGTGTAGTTGAAGGTGGTAAAGATTTCATCTCATATTCTTCGACAATAACATGAACATTTGTGCTTCCTATACCAAATGAGCTCACACCAGCTCTTCTTTTTCCATCTGCTTTCCAGTCAATTAATTTGTTATTGATATAAAATGGACTATTATCAAAATCTATATTTGGATTTGGTTTATTGAAATTAACCATTGGAGGTATTTGCTTGTGGCGCATTGCTAATAATGTTTTTATTAAACCTGCAACGCCTGCAGCTGCGGTGGTGTGTCCCATATTACTTTTTATGGATCCCAAAGCACAGTAACCATTTCTTTCTTGTTTACCATAGGCAATTTTAAGTCCTTCTATCTCTATTGGGTCACCAATGGGAGTTGCGGTGCCATGTGCTTCCATATAACTAATAGTTGAAGGTGATATCTTAGCATCATTAAATGCATTAATTATTGCTCCGGCCTGACCTTTAGGACTTGGTGCCATAAAACTACCTTTCTCGCCTCCGTCGTTATTTACACCAACGCCTTTAATAACTCCGTAGATAATATCTCCATCTTTTTCAGCTTCTTCTAATCTTTTAAGTAAAACAACTCCGGCACCATCACTAAAAACGGTACCTTTTCCAGAAGCATCAAAAGATCTGGTAGAACCATCAGGGCTTTTAATAAATCCATCATCATAAAGATGACCGCTATTTATCGGTGAAGTTACGCTGGAACCTCCCGCAAGAGCGATGTCGCACATTCCTGTTCTTATTGCTTTTACGGCTTCAGCAATTGCTAATAAAGAAGTCGAGCAAGCTGAATGTACACTAACAGAAGGGCCTTTTAAATTTAAATGATACGAAGTTCTGGGTGCAATAAAATCTTTTCCGTTAACAGTATAGATTTGAAGTTCGCCTATTGAACTTTTTAACTCTTTGTTTGAGAATATATTATTTTCGTAGTAAGTATTAATTTCACTGCCTGAGTATACTCCAATACTTCCTTTATAATGTTTAGGCAGATGCCCGGATTGCTCTAATGCTTCAAATGAAATTTCCAGAAACACTCTTATTTGCGGATCCATAGCGGCCGCGAGTTGTGGGTTTAATCCAAAGAAATTGGCATCAAATGTTTTGGCGGAAGGCAAAATTCCACGAGCACCTATATAAAGCAGGTCTTTACGAAGACTTTCAGGCAAATTAATATCTAATTCGTCTTTTGTAAAATAGGATATGGTTTCTTTTCCAGTTTTTAAATTTTCCCATAATTCCTCTATCGAGTCAGAACCGGGAAATCTTCCAGCCATGCCAATTACTGCGATATCTGCAGAAACGTTTTGGTTATTAGTCTCTTTAAATACAAACAAATCTTCCTTATTATTTTCTCCATTTTTATCCTCTCCAAAGACTGTGGCAAGCTCCCTAATTGTAGGATAGATATACATTTTTGAAACAGGTATTTCGATCGATAAACGTTGTCTCAATACCGAAGTAATTTTTTGTGCCAATACAGAACTTCCTCCAATATCAAAAAAATCATCATCTATGCCTATACTTGTTATTTTTAATTCCTCACTCCAGATTTTTGCAATATCTTTTTCTAATTGTGTATTGGGTTTTTTGAATAGAGGAGCAGATTCAGGTCTGCTATGTTCAGGAACGGGTAAATTCTTTTTATCAATTTTTCCATTTGGTGTTATTGGAAAATCATCTACCTGAACATATTTCGAGGGTAATAATATTTCGGGTAAAATTTTTGAAAGTGCCTCATGAATTATTTTTTCATCCTTTAGTTGTTCAGTGGATTTAAAATAAGCTATAAGTTTATCTTCATTTCCATAATAATTGCTTACAATTACTGCTGACTGTTTTATTCCTGGAAAACTATTTAAGGCAGTTTCAATTTCACCTAATTCAATACGATGTCCTCTAATTTTAACTTGGTGATCTATACGCCCCAAACATTGAAATTCTCCATTCTGTAATAATTTTCCTAAGTCACCCGTACGATAAAGAATAGCATTTGGTTCTGTCGAAAAGGAATCTGGAATAAATTTTTCAGCTGTAAGCTCCGGGCGTTTCCAATAACCTTGTGCGACTCCATCTCCACCAATTACTATTTCTCCAATTGTTCCGGGAGCAACAGCTTGTCCTTGCTCATCTAATAAGTAAATTTGTGTGTTTGCAATAGGGCCTCCAATCGTAATTAATTCATCATCTGCATGAATTTGTTTTATAGCGGACCATATTGTAGTTTCTGTTGGCCCGTACATATTCCAAAGCGAATCACATCTGGCAATTAATTGGCGTGCCAGATTTAAAGGTAAAGCTTCACCGCCACAAAGTGCTTTTAGACTCAACGGGGTTTCCCAGCCAGAATCAATTAGTAATTGCCATGTTGTTGGAGTAGCCTGTAATATGGTAATTTCTTTTTTTTGTAAAAGCTGAAACAAAAGCTGCCCATCGCGAGTAGTTTCATAATCAGCAAAAACTACGGTCGAACCGTTAATTAATGGTAAAAATAATTCGAGACCTGCAATATCAAATGAAATTGTTGTAATCGACAATAATTTGTCTTCTACTTTTATGCCCGGCTCAATAGCCATGCTATATAAAAAGTTTACCAAATTTCTATGAGTTACTGTAACGCCCTTGGGCTTTCCGGTAGATCCGGAAGTATACATCATATATGCAACAGTTTCATTACTAACAGTAACTGAAACGGGTAATATAGGATATTCTTCCATTGCGGACAATGCGTCCTCGAGCAATATTGTTTTTGAATAAAGAGGCAATGAAGCAACAATTGATTTTGTGGTTAACAAAAAACTGGCCTCAGAATCTTCAAGCATAAATTCTAAACGTGCAGTTGGAAATTTAGGATCTAGGGGTAAATAGGATGCCCCACATTGTAAAATGGCAAAAAGTGCAATAATTAATTTTGGGCTTCGCTCCATAGAAACAGCAACTATTTGCCCGGAGGATAAACCTTGATCCAGAAAATAATTAGCCATTTGATTTATCTTTTTTGCCAATTCTTCATATGTCATCTTTTCATCTTCAAATTCAAGAGCTATTGAATTAGGGAAAATTTCAGCTTGCTCTGCAAAAAGTTCATGTAGAGCACTTTTAGGATAGGCAATTTTAGTCCAACTTATGTTGTTGTCTAAATTATTTTTGTTAGTTCTTTTCATTTTAATGGTATTAAAATTAAAGGTGATAAAAATAATATGATGAGTTTAGCGTCATGATATTTGTAATTTATTACTTAAAAAGAATGTTTTTTTAAGTAAATAGTTTGTTTATCTAACAAATAGATATGGGAGTTATAATTCTTTTTTGGCTAATAATTTTGATGTAAAATATTTTGTATATCTGTTAATTAGCTATTAATGATCTTTTTAAAAGATTTTCTTCTTCACTTATACTTGTATGCTATTCTCATCTATGAATGACATATTCTAAATTAGATTTGGGGAATTTTATTAAATCTGATAAGTTGTTTACGAAACCAATTTCATTTACCAATTTTCCTTTTTTTCAACTGCAAGATTTTTATATGTAAATATCCTACCTATTTATCTTTCTGTTTTTTGTTTTAAAAGGCAATAATTCCTCGTTGAGACCAATTTACCCTTGAACAGGACAGTATTTATTCTGACAGAAATAAAATATTTAATTTTACGTGTTAATAAGTTGCTTTTGTTTAGATGTTTAGATGTTTTTTGGAAGGTAAATATCTAGTAATACCTGTTCTGATTTTTAAAGAAATCAGATATGATAATAATAAAAAAGGTGTTGAAAATATATTTCATGAAAACATAACCATTGTTATATTAGGTACGCTCCGGTTCATTATTTTTTTTTAGTAAAGAGGCAGGAGCACTATAAAGGATTTTTTCAATGTAGGTAAATAGTCATTAAAATACTACATTTAGTGCCGTTTATCGGAATTAAAATTAGTTATATCGGTTTTATTTTGTAAATAAATATTTTTGCAGTAAAATAATAAGCCTGTAAAACTGTGAAGTATCTAAATTTAAAAATTATTAATCTGCTCATAATTATGCTGTTGTTTTTTCCTTTTAAAGGAAATAGTCAAAATACACAAGATATTATGGAAACCATAATTACATCTGGTAGTAATGCAACAGGAAGTTCTGGTTCTGTAACTTATTCAATTGGCCAGGTATTCTATACTTATATAGGAGTACAAACAGTATATAATGTGGCTCAGGGTATACAACATCAGGAAAATGATGAAAATCTGGGTACACCCGAAATTGAAAAACCTACAACAGAAATATTTGTTTTCCCAAATCCAACGATAGATTTTGTTAATGTAAGTATGAAAGGAGAAGAGCTGGAAGGTGCAAATAGAGCCTATCGTCTTTATGACTTACAAGGCAGGCTTTTGAAACAAAATGTAATTACTCAAGCTGAAACCCAGATTAGCTTAAATAATTTTAGTTCATCCCTTTATGTACTGACGATATATGTGGATAATAAACTTTATAAATCTTTTAAAATATTAAAAAAATAAGATAATGAAAATTGCACTTACGATACTTTTATTTTTGACTTTTACCTTTACAGTATTTGCTCAAGCACCTGAAAAAATGAGTTATCAGGCAATTATTCGCGCACAAGATAATAGTCTGATCATGAATTCGAGAATTAGCCTTAAAGTTATTATACATCAAAGTACTGTTAGCGGAACAAGTGTATATACGGAAACGCATTCTCCTACTACAAATAACAACGGATTGGTTTCTCTTGAAATTGGAACAGGAACTGTTTCGATAGGTAACTTTAGCCAGATAGCATGGGATAAAGGACCTTATTTTATAGAAACGCAAGTTGATGTAAACGGTGGTGCTAATTATAATATTACCGGAGTTACACAGCTTTTGAGTGTGCCTTATGCATTACATGCAAAAACTGCTGACAGAGTAGTAGGAGGCGTAACTCCTCCCATTACTAAAGCGACGGTCATTACGTTTACTTCTTCAAGAAACATTGCCATTACAGATGTGAATAATACAATAGAATGTACCACATCGGCTACATTAACATTAACTGCTGATTTTGGAAGCATGCTAGTGGGTGAGACTATTAATTTAGAAGCGCATAACGGTGCAGTATTGACAGTTCAAGCCTCATCAGGCGTATCAATTAACTACAATGCAAATGGTAGTGGAAAATTTACCAGTATTGCTGGAAACGTAAGGTTTGGTTTTCTTAGAAAAACGGGCACAAATTCCTATATTATATCTGGACAATGAAACATTTAATATTTTTTTTACTCTTTACGACTATAGTTTTTTCACAAAACTATCATTATGCTATTGATGATGCTCCCGTAAAGACTCCAGAAGTACCATCGGGAGTTAATAATCAATTAGAAGAAATTAAATATTTTGAGGCTTTTTTGTTACCTATTGCACAAAAAGCGAGTATTCAGGCGGCTTTAGACTTGCATGGTGCTGTACGATTAGAAAAAGGGGATTATTCAGGAGTAGATATTGTCATGAAAAGCAATCAAAGGCTTTATGGTTATCCATCATTAACCAAAGTATCTAATATTACTATAACAGCAGGAAGTACCGGAGTTGTTTTAGAAAACTTGCTTCCACAAGATAAAACGATAACGCTTCAGGCAGGAGGAGTAATTTCTAATTGTACTTTTAAATCCATAAAGTGGGCAACTTTAAAGGCAACAAATGCAACTTTTACAAATAATACCTTTATTAATTACGGTGGTAATATTTTAATAGATTGTAGTCAGTCTGGTTATTTTAGAAATAATAAATTTATAAAACACCAATCTGGGGGGTTAACGACGGTTTTGACTATGAAAGGAAATACCACGACTCCTAGTTATGGTAATGTGCATTTGCACACTAATTTTCTAACACCTCATGGAGATACAAGCGAACTGGATAATTTAGTATCGGCTACTTTTGTTGGTATTGATGCGGAAGGATGGAATCTTACCGGAGATGGAACAAAAGCCATGTTTAAGGCTAGTAATATGGGTAATGTTAAAATAACAGATTTGGGAGGCGGTAATTCATATTCTGCAGTTAGAACAGGAGCTTATGACATCGATGCTGCTAATGTATCGATATTAAATAAAAAACTTTTTACAGAATTTGATGTAATATCACCCAGAACTAACATGATATTGATTGGTGCTTTAGGTGGGTATAAAAGAGGAAGCGGAACAGTTACCGGATATGATCTCTGGGGAAATTTAGACAACACCAATTCTCTAAAATATAATAACATTGAACAAACTGCCACTATAACTAATACAGCAATAATTTCAAGTGTTAGCGCTTCTATTTTAGGAAATCAATATACACCGTGGAGTCGACCAACATGGGAGACATTACCAGATCCTACAGGTGTAAATTGGAGAGATGACAGAGCAGGTAAAACAGATAGTACAATTTATATTCAGAACTTAATAAATACAAATGGAGTTGCAGAACTTCCAGAGGGTACCTTTTATATTAGCTCTACTTTAAAAGTTCCTCTTGACAGAGCTCATGGAATTATGGGTAAGGGTACAGGAAAAACTACCATAGTAGGGATGAAAGATGATTTTCCTTTAATAACGCTTACTGGTGGTCAGGACGACAATTTTGTATTGGCACATTTGACGCTGCAAGGCGGCAGTGTAGGTGTTTATTCATCGCAAAACTTTGGTACACAGCATATGAGTTTTGTATGGTTAAAATATGTAGTATTTAGAGATCAAAATTATGGCTTTCAGTTAGATCAAATGATGGGCTTTGATAATAATTTCTTTGATAATATTTCTTTTGTAAATTGCAATAAAGGATTTTTTCAAGATCCTCTTGTAAACGGAGATTCTGATCATTCCAGCTTTGTTGATAAAACGATGTTTTACAGAGGTCAGTTTATAAATTGTACTACAGCAGTTTCTATGCTAGCAACAAGAGCAGATAATTTAAATGCCTGGGTAGATTGTAAATTTAGTGGAGGACAAACTGCTCTTACTTTAGGTGGAAACAATTATCCAATAGCTGCCAATTGTGATTTTACAGGATTTACAGGAAAGCAAGTTATAAGCAGTGGAGATATCTCCCTTTATAATTCTAATTTTTACAGTAACAGCACTACAGCTTCAACTATTAAATCTATTAACTCCTATATTGAAGGATGTAATTTTTCAGATGCAACAACTTTATTTTCATCTGTCATATATAATCCTGTAAATGCTTATATCGTAAACTCTACTGTGACAAGTACAGTATCCTCTTTAGTAATAGATGGAGATTGGAACAGTAAATACTCAGGAGTATTTATGAATAGTAATTTTAAGTCAAACCCCACACTTAGCAAGCTGTTAGTAAATGTAAAAGAAGGTACGGCAACCGTAATTATAAATACAGCTTCTAATCCTTATCCACAGCTTTTAGTTACACGATAAACATTATAATTTTTTATATACATCTAACTTAACTGATCAATTTATTTATTGGTCAGTTTTTTTTGTTTTAAATACTATTTGCAAAACATATAGTTATTAGACGTATTATCTTGCTTCTTCTATTATTGGACGAATTATTGATCAAAAATCCCAAATGAGTTCTAAAAAAAACTCAGATACTTTCTTAGTTTATAAAATCTGATTTAAAAAGTTTTCGTGCACCGTTTTAATTAAAATTTATTTTTGGTAGGATTTTTCCTTTTTAAATTGTCTTAACTATAAGAGTTTTGTTTTGTAATGCGTTTAAAATATAGTTTTTATCTGGTTAAAAATAATTTTTAGACGGCTTAAATCAACTATAGAAGGTGACTAAATGCATTTTATCGATTTTAAAATCCTTTGGACAGATTTATTATTTAAAACTATGGAAAATACATATTTTTGAGCGAAATTTAAAATTGACCAAAAAAAATTGACTGTTTGGTCAATAATATTGTTAATAATTTATCATTTAGGATAAAAAATTAACTTTTTGATAACATTGAAAGAAAGGCGAATTATTTTAACTACAATAATAATAATTCAAGATAAGAATTATTTAAATTTTTTATTTTATGAAATATAGTGTATACGAAAATATCAGAAAAATAAGAGAATTAAAAAACTTAACCAGAGAGTTTGTCGCTGCTGAATTAAAAATGAGCCCTAGTGGCTATGGTAAAATTGAAAGAGGAGATGTCGATTTAACGGTTTCTAAATTAATTGAGATTTCAAAAGTTTTAGATGTTTCAATTGAGTTCATATTTAAATTTGATGTGTCTATTTTTTTTAATGAAACGGCAAAATAAAATATTCTAAAAAAATGTAAAATTAAAAGTTTTAAAACGAGACATAAATAGATTAAATTAAATAATAAAGTTATGGAAAATTACTATTTAAGAATCAAAAAGTATCGGATAGAAAATAATCACACTTCCGAATTTATAGCTATTCAAATGGAAATGAGTTTGAAAAAGTATGAGAGTATTGAAAAAGGAATGGTCGATCTCAAATTATCAAAATTGGATAAGTTAGTTAAAATTTTAGGAATCAAAAAAAGTGAAATTTTCAAATTGGATACTTAGTTTTAGAAAAAAGAACATTTTTGTTATTCACAAAAAAATTAGAGTTCACTATTAAAAAGAACTCTAATTTTTTACTTCCTATTATTAGCTATATTTATTTTTTTACTTTTAAAACATATCCCAAAGATTCCAGAATTAAAACATAATGCGTTTTTGTGATGTCCTTGACAACAGCATTATGATCACAAAATGGTCCGGAATTCAAATGTATTTCATCTCCAATTTGGTACTGCATAACCGATATTTCTTTAGCAGTATCGCCACTTTTAAGCCATTCTTTTATTGTCTCAATTTCCTGGTCTTTTACAATAGCATGTTTACCTAGCCAAAATAAATACCTTACCACACCAGGTGAATTAAAAACCAGATTTCTATCTTTTTCTTCCAATTGTACAAATATATAATGATCAAATAATGGTGATTCGACCTTTATTTTTCTATCAGATCTTTGTATGGTTTTTTTAATCACAGGACAATAACAATTGATATTAAACCTGGTCAATTGTTCTGCAGCTCTTTTTTCCCATTTGGGCCTAGTGTATACGACGTACCATTTCATAATTCTAATTATTTATTGTATTAAAATACATTGTGATTTAAATAGAGATTTACTCTTTTGTATTTACCTCAGTGATTTTTTTAAGACTAATAGCTATAATTTAATTTTTAACTGCAAATAAATATTCTTCGAAATCTAAACAATCAAGAGGGTTTGCAGCCTTTTCTATTGATAATCAGACTAATTGTTTCAAGTGTTAATTACTTTGTGAATGTAATTCCAAGTACGGTAAGCAGTTACATTTTTAATAGCATTTTTTCCTTAGTAAGGACATTTAGCAACGAAAATGTAGTTTTAATTCTACATCAGTATTATAATTTTAACATAAATTAACATTGTTGATATAGCCGATAAAAATGATTTTTAATTTGTAGATTCTTAAGTCTGAATTTGAATAGTTTTTATACTTATAAGGAACAATAATTTTAATTTCTTTAAACATAAATTTTTCTTTTTTGGATAGCTAGATTGTAGCTATTCACGGGGAACCCCTTTTCATTTCTGAAAAAAGGAGCATTAAAATCCTGTAACAAGGTTAATAATGTATTTCGACTACAAAATCCATATTAGCAAACTTATTTTTAACTTAAAAAAATTAATCAGATGAAAATTGGAATAACTTTTAGTGCTTTTGATTTACTACATGCAGGGCACGTGAAAATGCTTGAAGAAGCAAAATTACATTGTGATTATTTGATTGTTGGTTTACAGACTGATCCAACTTTGGATCGTCCAACAAAAAATAAACCAACCCAAACTGTTGTTGAACGTTACATACAACTGAAAGCATGTAAGTTTGTTGATGAAATTGTTCCTTATGCTACTGAACAGGATTTGGAAGATATCTTGAAAGCTTTTACTATTGATGTCCGTATTTTAGGAGATGAATATAAGGAGAGAGATTTTACGGGTAGAAGTTATTGTGAAGAAAAAGGAATTGAGTTGTACTTTAATATAAGAGATCATCGTTTTTCAAGTTCCAATTTACGTCATGAGGTGTATCAAAAAGAAATTTTAACACACAGTAATGGCAATTAATAATCTTACACATGTAATTCTAACGGGGGGAGTCGGCAGCAGATTGTGGCCTCTATCCAGAAAAACACTTCCTAAGCAATATCTCGAACTTTTTGATGGCGAGTCACTTTTTGAAAAAACGGTGAATCGTAATCAAGTTATTTCTAATAAAATCATAGTAGTTGGAAATATAGAAAATTACAAAATGAGTAATGCTATTATGTCAAAGTTTAATAAATCTTTTACTCATATTATAGAAGCTGTGCCTCGTAATACGGCCGCAGCAATTGCATTTGCTGCGTTTGCATCAAAACCAGAAGATATCTTACTGATTACACCATCTGATCATGTTATAGAAGGTAACGATATATATGGTGCTGCTTTGGAGCAAGCAATTATATTGGCTAATCAGGATTACCTTGTTACGTTTGGTATAAAACCTACTAAACCGGAAACGGGTTATGGTTACATTGAATTTGAGCATGAAAATGTAATTGCATTTCATGAAAAACCAGATTTCGAAACGGCAACAGCTTATCTTCAAAATGGAAATTACTTTTGGAACAGTGGACTTTTTTGTTTTAAAGCAGGAAAATTTTTAGAGGAGCTTGAAAAGCAGGAACCTGAGGTTTATTGGGCTTCAAAAGCGGTCTGGGAAAGAAATCAAGATGGCTTTCTGAATTATGAATTGTCACTAAATATTCCTTCCATAAGTATTGATTATGCTGTTATGGAAAGAAGTAAAGACATTAAAGTAGTTCCTGGTCATTTTGAATGGTCTGATCTGGGTTCGTTCGAATCGGTTTATGATTACCTTGTGCAAAAGGGACATCCAATTGATGAAAATAGAAATATTGCCATAGGAACGTCATTACATACTACATTTATTGGTGTTAAAAATTGTATTTTAATTTACACCGCCGATGCCTTAATGGTTCTGCAAAAAGAAAATTCTCAGGAGGTAAAACAAGTTTATCAACATTTAGAATCTATTGCTTCGCCATTATTATAATTCATTTTAATTTTTTAATAAACGAGCCTACAATGATCGACAAAAATGCTGCAATATATATTGCCGGACACCACGGAATGGTTGGAAGTGCTATCTGGAGAGCCTTAAAATCAAAAGGTTATCATAATCTTATAGGAGCTTCAAGTAAAGAATTGGATTTAAAAGAACAAGAAGATGTTAGGGAATTTCTTCGAAAAATAAAACCTGATGTTATTATAGATGCTGCGGCAAAAGTTGGAGGAATCATGGCTAATAATGATTTTCCGTATCAATTTTTGATGGAAAACATGCAAATTCAAAATAACCTTATTGGAGAAGCTCATAAATTGGGTGTCAACAAGTTTATCTTTTTAGGGAGTTCTTGTATTTATCCAAAATTAGCACTACAGCCTTTAAAAGAAGAGTATTTGATGACAGGTTCTTTAGAAACTACAAATGAATGGTATGCTTTAGCAAAAATTAGTGGTGTAAAATTATGCCAGGCTATTCGCAAGCAATACAAAAAAGATTTTGTGAGTTTAATGCCAACAAATCTATACGGCATTCATGACAATTTTGATTTGAACAGTTCTCACGTTTTACCGGCGATGATTCGTAAATTTCATGAAGGCAAAGAAAATAATAATGCTTCAGTTATTCTTTGGGGTACAGGTAAACCAATGCGGGAATTTCTATTTGTAGATGATATGGCAGAAGCGGTAGTTTTTGCTTTAGAAAATGAACTTCCGGGACATTTATACAATGTGGGAAGCGGAGAAGATATTACCATTAAGGAACTAGCTGCCATAATACAAAAAATTGTGGGACATACCGGGCAGATTATTTGGGACGATAACAAACCGGATGGGACACCCAGAAAATTATTGGATGTTTCTAAAATGCATAAGATTGGTTGGAAACACCAGGTTAATCTTGAACAAGGAATTCAAAAAACCTACAATTGGTTTTTGGAAAATATTGAAAACTTCAAAGAAAAGATCTATTAATAGTTTCTTTTTATTTATCTCTATCAAAAGACTTTATCGTTACAAATTTAAAAACGTGCACTTAGCAGTAGAATGCTATATGCTTTATACTTAAGATTATGAGTCCATTAAAAAAAATAGCTTTTATTACGGGTGTTACAGGACAAGACGGCGCTTATTTGAGTGAATTTTTACTAGAAAAAGGCTATATCGTACACGGTTTAAAAAGACGAACTTCTATGTTTAATACAGATCGTATCGATCATTTATATCAAGATCCATATATAGAAAACAGAAATTTCATTTTACATTATGGTGATATGACCGATAGTACCAATTTGACTCGTTTAATTCAGTTAATCCAGCCTGATGAGATTTATAATTTGGCAGCAATGAGTCACGTTGCAGTTTCATTTGAAACTCCGGAATATACTGGAAATGCTGATGGATTAGGAACCTTACGACTTTTGGATGCGGTTCGTTTGCTGGGATTAGAAAAGAAAACACGAATTTATCAGGCATCAACTTCAGAGTTGTATGGTAAAGTGCAGGAAGTACCCCAGTCTGAAAAAACACCGTTTTACCCGCGTTCGCCTTATGCTGTGGCAAAAATGTATGCTTATTGGATTACCGTAAATTATAGAGAAGCTTACGGAATGTATGCCTGTAACGGAATCTTATTTAATCATGAATCACCTATTCGTGGAGAAACTTTTGTAACGCGTAAAATTACCAGAGCAACTTCAAGAATAGCTTTAGGATTGCAAGAAAAATTATACTTAGGGAATCTGGATGCCAAACGCGATTGGGGACATGCTAAAGATTATGTACGTATGATGTGGATGATTTTGCAAGCTGAAGAACCAGAAGATTGGGTAATTGCTACAGGAATAACTACTCCGGTTCGTGAATTTGTTCGTATGAGTTTTGCCGAAGTGGGTATTGAATTAGAGTTTATAGGTGTAGGTGTAGAAGAGAAAGGCTTTGTAAAATATTGCAGTAATCCGGATTATCAAATTGCAATAGGTACAGAAGTATTGGAAGTCGACCCAAATTATTTTAGACCTACAGAAGTAGAATTACTAATAGGAGATTCAACAAAAGCCAGAACTAAATTAGGTTGGGAATGCCAATATGATTTAGCTGCATTGGTAAAAGAAATGATGGAATCTGATTTAAAACTGATGGGTAAAGAACAGCATTTAAAGGAATGCGGTTACAGTATCTTAAATTATTTCGAGTAGCCAATAACAGAAGTAGCTAAAAAAGTAATTTTTTATACCTCATAAAAGATATTAAATGAAAATCAAAAATATTTGCTGTTTAGGTGCCGGTTATGTTGGTGGTCCAACCATGTCTGTAATCGCATTAAAATGTCCGGAAATTAAAGTAACTGTTGTAGATCTAAACGAAACACGTATTTCAGCATGGAATGAGGAGGATTTAGATAAATTACCAGTTTATGAACCAGGGCTTGCTGAGGTGGTTCGTGAGGCAAGAGGTCGTAACTTATTTTTTTCAACCGAAGTCGATAGTGCAATTGAAGCTGCAGATATGATTTTTATAGCTGTAAATACCCCTACAAAAACATATGGCGAAGGTAAAGGAATGGCAGCTGATTTAAAATTTGTTGAGTTATGTGCCAGACAAATCGCCAGAATTGCTAAGACTGATAAAATAATAGTCGAAAAATCAACTCTCCCAGTAAGAACAGCCGAAACATTACAAACTATTTTAGATCGTACAGGCAACGGTGTCAAATTTGAAGTACTTTCAAACCCGGAGTTTTTAGCAGAAGGAACAGCTATAGATGATTTACTTAATGCAGATAGGGTTTTAATTGGAGGAAAACAAACAGAGAGTGGTCAAAAGGCAATTCAGTCCTTGGTTGATATTTACACACACTGGTTGTCACCAAAACAAGTTTTAACAACCAATGTATGGTCTTCAGAATTATCAAAATTAACGGCCAATGCCTTTTTAGCGCAAAGAATTTCGTCGATTAATGCATTATCGGCTTTATGTGAAGTAACTGAAGCAGATGTTGATGAAGTTGCCAATGCCATTGGAACCGATAGTCGAATTGGATCTAAATTTCTTAAAGCTTCAGTAGGTTTTGGTGGATCTTGTTTTCAAAAAGATATCCTAAATTTAGTCTATTTATGTCGCTATTTTAATTTACCTGAAGTGGCAAATTATTGGGAACAAATTATTATTCTCAACGATTACCAGAAATACCGTTTTGCCAAAAATATTATCAACACTCTTTTTAATACCGTGAGTGGAAAGAAAATAACTTTTTTGGGCTGGGCTTTTAAAAAGAACACGAATGATACCCGCGAGTCAGCTGCAATTTATGTAGCAGAACATCTCATTGAAGATGGTGCAGAAATTCACGTCTACGATCCTAAAGTTTCTGAAGAAAAAATTAAAGCCGATATGCGGTATTTGTTAGAAATAAAGGGACTTACGGAACAGAAAATTGAGTCGAAAATAAAACAAATTTTTGTCTACAAAACAGTTACGGATGCTCTCGATCAGGCTCATGCTGTTGCGCTATTAACTGAATGGGATGAATTTAAAACTTATGATTGGGAAATTATTTATACCAAAATGTACAAGCCCGCTTTTGTATTTGACGGACGTAATATTCTGGATGTAGAAAAATTAAAAACAATAGGTTTTCAAATTAAGGGAATTGGAAAAGGGTAGGCTTATCCATTTTAAAAAAACATTTTTTTAACCATTTTATTTCCATTCCTTGAAAAATATTTTGATAAAGTTCAAAGAGCATCCTAAGTATGATACGGTCATAAGCTGGGGAAAATTGCTTTCGATTACCGGAAGTGCCCAAATTATTATACAGACTTTAGGATTTGCATCGGGTATTTTAATAATTCGTTTGTTAACTGTTCAGGAATATGCTTTTTACACCTTGGCTAACACTATGCTTGGGATGATGGCAGTACTTGCTGACGGTGGTATTGTTCCGGGAGTCATGGCACAAGGAGGGAAAGTGTGGGAAAACAGACAAAAAATGGGAGCTGTTTTAGCGACAGGTTTAGATTTAAGAAGAAAATTTGCTATTGCAAGTTTGTTAGTATCTGTACCCATTTTATTTTATCTTTTACTGCATAATGGCGCTAGTTGGGTTATGGCATTGCTTATAGCAGCAGCATTGATTCCTGCCTTTTATGCAACCTTATCCGATTCTCTATTGGAGATTATTCCTAAACTGAATCAAACCATTGTACCATTGCAACGAAATCAAATCGAAGTAGGAGTTGCGAGATTATTTTTGTCAGGTTTAACTATGTTTATTTTTCCCTGGGCTTTTGTAGCTGTATTAACGGCAGGTATTCCGCGTACATGGGGAAATATTGGTTTACGAAAAATAGTCTACACTATGGCTGACAAAGATCAAAAGCCAAATGAAGAAGTTAAAAAAGAAATATTAAGTTTAGTTAAACGGATATTACCAACCTCAATTTATTACTGTTTTTCAGGGCAAATTACAATTTGGTTGGTTTCCATTTTTGGTAATACACATTCTTTGGCTCAATTAGGAGCTTTAAGTAAAGTGAGTGTTATGTTGTCCATTTTTAATGTAATAATTGCAACATTAATTATTCCGCACTTTGCTAAACTGATGCTAAATAGATATTTATTGTTTAATCGTTTTTTGCAAATAATGGGGCTTTTAATTGTTTTAATAAGTCTTATTATTTTTATAGTTTATTTATTTCCTACTCCAATCCTATGGCTACTTGGAGACGCTTATAAAGGTTTACAATTTGAGTTACTACTAAGTATAATTAGTAGTTGTATTGGATTATTAGGAGGAGTAGTTTTTAACTTATATACTTCAAGAGGTTGGGCTATGTCACCAACAGTATCAATTTTGATTAACTTATTCTCGATTGTTTTTTTTGCCAGATTACTGGACTTGAGTAATTTAAAAGGAGTTTTGCTTTTTAATATAGCTTTAGGTGTAGTTTCTTTATTGCAAACAGTTTTGTTTTGTACGTATAATATTTTTCTGATAAAAAATAATGATATCACTTAATCCTGTAAATTGGATTAAAGAGAATAGAAATCAAATAATTAATAATATCAGTAAGTTCTTAGACAGTTTAATTTATTCAGACAAAAAGTAACATGGAAATTCTCTTTATTTGCGGCTCAGCCGAAATTGGTAATGATGGTGTAGGTGATTATACCCGTCGCTTATGTGGAAAACTGATAAGATCTGGTCATGAAGCTCAAATTTTATCTTTATGTGATCATCATGCCAATTCTTTTATTACTGAAACTCAAATGTCTGAAGAAACTGAAATAAAGGTGCATAGGATACCTATTTCAGCTCCCAATAAGCAAAGTTTAATTTGGGTGCAAAGTGTTTTGAAAACTTTTGAGCCTGATTGGATTTCCTTGCAATACGTCCCTCATAGTTTTAACCCAAAAGGATTGCCATTTTGGCTCCCGACTTACTTAAAAAAAATAAAGGGAAATCATAAATGGCATATTATGTTTCATGAATTGTGGTTAGGGATTGATGCAGAATCTTCGCTTAAACACAAATGTATTGGTCTATTACAACAATTGATAGCTAAAAGGATTATTCATAATACTAAAACACATTATGTAAATACTCAAAATAAGTTATATCAATTCTTTCTTCAGTCTCATAATATTGATGCAGAAATTTTACCAATCTGTGGTAATATACCTTTGACTGCAGTAAAAAAAGAACAGCTAGGATTTGTTCAGTTCGTTTTATTTGGTACAATACATATTGGAGCTCCTTTTGAAGATTTTATTGCTGATCTAATGAGCGCTTTAAATAATTTTGACAAGCCTATAAAATTTGTTTTTATTGGCAAAAATGGACCTCAACTTAGCGGTTTTACCTCTATACTTGACCATTATAAAATAAGTTATGAAGTTTTAGGCATACAATCTGAAAGTGTAATATCACAAGTACTTCGGGATAGTGATTTTGGAATTTCTACAACACCATATTATCAGAGTGAAAAAAGTGGAGTTTATGCGGCTTACAAGGAACATCAGTTAAATACGATTTGTGTTTCACGCGAATGGACCCCCACAAAGGGACAGTATGTTATACCGCAAATTATTAAATATGAAAAGAATAATTTGAATATAGTTCCAATGAATATTGAAGTTTCTGATACGCAAAATATGGCCACGCAGTTTATTAATTCAATTTTCGCATTATGAAGTTATTGGTTTCTCATCCAACATTAAATGCAAATTCAAAAAATTTGATGATTGGATTATTGCAAAATAAACTAGTTTTTAAATTATTTACATCGATAGCAATATTTCCGGGGCAACTATTATACAAGTTAGCCAGTAATCCAAAACTAACAGATTTAAAAAGAAGAAGTTTAGATAAAGAGTGGCAACCTTACACAAGATCAAACTCTTTTTTTGAGTTTGGACGCTTACTAACTTCAAAATTAAATTTAGATAGTTTAATAGCACATGAAAGAGGTATTTTTTGCATTGATAAAGTATATGATAAGCATGACAAATGGGTTTCTAATAATTTAGACAAAGCAAAAAAAAAGGGACTGTCAGGAGTTTATGCTTATGAAGATGGAGCATTATCCACCTTTAAAAAAGCGAAACAATTAGGATTGTGCTGTATTTATGACTTGCCTATTGGATATTGGAAAAGCGCTCGTTTATTAATGCAAAAAGAATTTGATGTTAATCCGGATTGGTCAGGCACACTTACAGGATTTAATGACTCAGTAGGTAAACTCCATAAAAAGGATCAGGAATTAGCATTGGCAGATGTTCTTTTTGTAGCAAGTAGTTTTACTAAAGAAACATTGAAAGAATATACAGGTAACTTACCCGAAATCAAAGTAATTCCATATGGTTTTCCAGAAGTTAAGCAAAAGAAAAAGTATCAGCCACTTGAAAATCGGAAGCTTAAGATTTTATTTATAGGTGGGTTATCACAACGAAAAGGACTCTCTTATTTATTTGAAGCAGTTGAAGGATTGCAAGATGAAGTAGAGTTGACTATAGTAGGGCATAAAGCAGTAGCAAATTGCAATGCGTTAAATAAAGCCTTAGAAAAACACGTATGGATTCCATCTTTACCTCATGAACAAATATTAGCTTGTATGGGGGAACATGATGTATTTGTTTTTCCATCTCTTTTTGAAGGTTTTGGTTTGGTAATTACAGAAGCAATGTCGCAAGGCGTACCAGTTATTACAACGGATCGTACAGCGGGGCCTGATTTGATCAGAAATGACGAAGATGGATGGATTGTACCAGCCGGTTCTTCATCGGCATTGAAAGAAGTACTTATTAAAATACTTAAAAAACCTGAAATATTAGAACAATTCGGGCTTGCAGCTCAAAACAAAGCTAAAGCCAGACCATGGTCTGTTTATGGACAAGAAATGGCTGATGCACTTTCTTCATTAAAGATTTAAAACAAATAGAATAAATGGATATTGGAATAGAGCAAGTAGGAGAACCAAGACATAATTCTTTAAAAATAGCTATTTGGTTGTATTTTTTACTTTGGATTTTTGAAGGTGCTTTACGTAAATGGGTGCTACCAGGACTGGCCACACCATTATTGATCGTACGTGATCCTGTTGCTATTTTTATTATTGGCAGGACCTTATATCTGAATGTAAAATTTATAAATACATACATAGTTTTTGGATTGATATTTACCTTGTTTGGGTTAGCAATTACACTAACCTTTGGACATGAAAATCTTTTCGTAGGTATTTATGGTGCAAGGATTATGTTGCTTCATTTTCCACTTATATTTATAATTGGACAAGTTTTTACAAAAAAAGATGTGCTCAGAATGGGACAATTTCTTTTAGCGATGAACATTTTGATGACAATTATTGTTTATTTTCAGTTTACAAGTCCTCAGAGTGCATTTATAAATATTGGAGTTGGAGGAGAAGGTAGCGCGGGGTTTTCTGGTGCTATGGGGTATAGCAGACCTCCAGGAACATTTTCATTCATTTCAGGTTTGTCAATTTTCTATACAGCGGTTTCTGTTTTCATTTTTTATTTTTGGCTGTCTAAGGATTATTGTTCCAAAATTTTACTTTATAGTAGTACGATTGCCTTAGTTGTTGCTTTGCCTCTTACTATCAGCCGTGGTGCTGTAGTGGCTGTTGCTATTGTAGGTTTGTTTGCTATCATCGCATCAGTAACTACTGCAAAAATGTTAGTTAAATTACTATTTAGCACTATTGCTTTTTGTTTAGTAATAGTCGTTTTGCAAAAATATTCTACAATATTCAGTTTAGGTACTGAAGTTTTTATGGATCGTGTTGATACCGTGAATAAGGTTACAGGTGGAGGTTTAACAGATTCAATTTTTTTAAGAGCGATAAATGAATTTACACAGCCTATTGTTGAATTATTCGATCAGCCATTGTTTGCAGGAAATTTAGGTATGGGTACAAATGCTGGTGCTCAAATGTTAACTGGTAAAATTGCATTTTTGGTTGGAGAAACAGAGTTTAGTCGTTTAGGTGGTGAACAAGGGATTATTTTTGGAGGTGGACTTATAGCGCTACGCATCTTTTTAGCAGTAAGTATTGCCGTTCAGGCTTTGAAATTACCAAAAGAAGAAAAACTACTTCCCTTTATTATTTGTGGAGCTGCCTGCATAGCAATATTTCAGGGACAATGGGCCCAACCCAGTATTTTAGGTTATGCAGTTATTATGACAGGTTTAGTTATGGCTAGTTTAAAAAAGGTAGAAATTTCTCCGAAAAAAAATAGTTTATGCTTAGAAAAATAGTTTTAATTGGAAATTATAAGCCTGACAAGCAATTTAGTATGCAAATTTTTGAAGTTTTGATGGCAGAAGGATATACAAAATCAAAGCTTCAGGTGAAAATTATTCGTCCTCGCGAAATATTGAGGAAATTAAGTTTAAATAAGCAAGGCTTAATGAAATGGTTAGGATATATTGACAAGTTTTTTTTATTTCCTATTCAGCTTTTATTTACAAGAGGTTTAAACTTTATCTTATTCAGATCAGTAAGCTATCACATTTGTGATCACTCCAATGCTTTTTATCTTTATTTTTTACCTCAAAAGGAAACAATTATTACCTGTCATGATGTTTTAGCAATAAGAGCAGGCCTTGGATTTGGGGATACTTATTGTCACGCTACAAAATCAGGTAGAGTATTGCAAAAGATAATTTTAAATGCATTATCCGGAGCAAAAAAACTAGCAGCAGTATCTGAATTTACATTAAATCAATTAGTAGAGATTGATAAAAAAAGTGATAGTAACAAAAAATGGATAATTATTCATAATGCTTTATCTGAAAAATTTGCGCCTTTGCCAAAAGATCAGATTCAGAAAGTATTGAATAAGTTTCCCCAGATAAAGAACAAGGATATTATTTTGCATGTAGGTTCTGATTTAGAACGTAAAAACAGAAAATTATTAGTTCATATGATTTATGAACTGCAAAATAGTTGGGAAGGATTATTGGTTTTGGCTGGAGAAAGACTAAATGCAGAACTGGTTGAGTTAATTCAAAAATTAAATGTTTCAGATAAAATTTTGCAAATAAAAAACCCTAGTGATAAAGAAATTATAGCACTTTATTCTATGTGTCAGGCCATGATTTTTCCATCTTATTCTGAAGGTTTCGGCTGGCCAATAATCGAAGCTCAGGCTTGTGGATCGCCTGTTATTACAAGCAATAAAGCTCCTATGATGGATGAAGTAGGCGGAAATGCTGCATTATATGCTGATCCAAACGATGCAAGCTCTTTTGCAAATCAGTTTTTAAAATTTAATGATATAAAATTTAGAAACGCTACCATTAAACTTGGATATGAAAATGCAAAACGATTTGATTTCAGTAATACCATTCGTCAATATGTTGAATTAATAGAAAATTAATCATGTTGGTACTAAAAATAATAACCGTTTTATTGCCTTGGCCTTTAAAACGATTTGTTCTGGTTCATTTTTTTAAATATGAAATTCATTCATCAGCCAGAATTGGTTTTTCATGGATTTATCCTAAAAGGCTGATTATGGATTTGGATTCTAATATTGGAAATTTTAATGTGGCAGTACATTTGAATTTAATGATAATTGGAAAATACTCCAGCATTGCAAGAGGTAATTGGATCACTGGATTTCCTACTAACACTAATTCTAAACATTTTTCCCATCAGCCAGACCGCAAATCGAATTTAATAATTGGAGAACATTCGGCTATTACCAAAAAACATCATATCGATTGCACTAACATGATTCAGATTGGCAATTTTGTTACAATTGCAGGTTATTCAAGTCAATTGCTTACCCATTCTATTAATATCGAATTAAATATTCAGGACAGCCATCCCATAACTATCGGAGATTATTGTTTTGTTGGAACTGCTTCAACTATTTTAGGCGGAGCATCTTTACCAGCCAATTCTGTCCTTGGAGCAAATGCCTTATTAAATAAAAAATTTACAGTTCCTTACCGATTATACGGTGGAAATCCTGCTAAGGAGATCAAAGAACTTTCAAGAAATTATAAATATTTTAATAGACAAGAAGGTTTTGTCTTTTGAATAATAAACTATTAACATAACTAACCTAAGGTTCCAAGTATGAAAATAATTCATTATATAGCCAGTATTGATAAAAGTGGTGGTGGAACTACAGAATATATGCGGTTGTTGAGCACAGCATTAAAAAATGATACTTCATTTAGTATTGCTACAGGCATATCTAAGGATCCTATAGTTATTGAAGGTGTTCCAATAAAATTTTTTAATAGCAATTTATCACGATGGTTTTCCTTGATGAATGAGTTTCATTCTTATTTAAAAAATGAAAAGCCAGATATTGTGCATATTAATGGGATTTGGACTCCCCAAAATTGGGGTTTTCAAAGTGTGGCTCAAAAACAGGGAATAAAAGTAGTTGTTTCACCTCATGGAATGCTGGAACCCTGGATACTTGCTCATAATTCATTCAAAAAAAAGATAGCATTGTTTTTATATCAAAGGAGAGCTCTAAAACAATCAATATGTCTTCATGCAACTGCTCAAATGGAGGCAGCAAATATTAAAGCTTTAGGTTATAAAAATCCTATTCATATTATTCCAAACGGAATTTATTTACATGACATAAAAGTGATTAAGGAGTATTACGGAACAAAAAAAATGATATTTATGTCCAGGATTCATCCTAAAAAGGGTATTGAGGTGCTCTTAGAAGCCTGGAGGGATTGTTATACAGAAGACTGGACTCTTGAAATTGCAGGTACAGGTGAGGAAAATTACATGGCAAGCCTAATTCAAAGTGTTGAGGATTTGGAAAATGTGCGTTTTGTCGGAGCAAAATATGGTGAAGAAAAGTGGGATTTTTTGAGGTCTGCAGATGTAATGGTACTTCCAACGCATAGTGAAAATTTTGGTATTGTAGTTGCCGAAGCTCTGGCAGTAGGGGTACCGGTGATTACAACGCAAGGTACTCCCTGGGAAGATTTGGAAACATATAAATGTGGCTGGTGGATTGATTTATCGGTTACTAATTTAGAAAATGCTTTAGTTAAAGCCTTCAATGCACCAATCATGTTATTGGAAGTTATGGGTAGACAAGGTCGGGAGCTAGTGAAAAATAAATACGACATAGAGGTAATGAGTAAGCAAATGTTGGAATTATATAAGAATATATAAACGATGAAAATAACAATAGTTCAGGGCGCTTTTTTTCCTGTGCCTCCATTAATGGGTGGAGCTGTTGAAAAAATGTGGTACGGTTTAGCAAAAGAATTTGTTAGTAGGGGGCATGAAGTAAATTACATATCAAAATCATATGAAGGATTTTCAAATGTTGAAAACGAAGGAGGAATTGATCATATTCGAGTCAAAGGCTACAAAGTACCATCTTCTGGTATTGTCTTAAAGATTTTAGACTTATTTTATACTTTAAAAGCTGTTCGAAAAATTGCAGCTAATACAGATATTATAATTTCGAATACTTTTTGGCTCCCCATTATTTTGCCATTGAAACAAAAGAAAAAGTGCATGATTGATGTGGCAAGAATGCCAAAGGGGCAAATGAAATTTTATACAAAAAATGCACGCTTAAGAGCCAATTCTACCCCTGTGGCAAAAGCGATTAAAGACGAAATTAAGACCGAATATTTTGATAAGGTCGTTATGATACCTAATACATTGCCTTATAGGAACACAACAACTATTGATTTTTCAAAAAAACAGAAAATAATATTATATACGGGGAGAATCCATCCTGAAAAAGGCTTAGATATTTTAATAAAATCTTTTGCCTCTCTTAACACAAAAGATTGGCAATTACTTATTGTAGGTCCTTATTCTACAGCAACAGGAGGAGGAGGGCAAGCTTATCTGGATGAACTAAAACAATTAGCGCAAAATAGCAATGTGAGATTTTTGGAACCTATTTTCGATATTGATAAATTAAATATAATTTATTCAAAAGCCTCAGTATTCGTTTATCCTTCTATAGCTGAAAAAGGTGAGACATTTGGAGTTTCGCCGTTAGAAGCTATGAGTTGGGGATGTGCTACAATAGTTTCAAATTTAGAATGTTTCAAAGATTTTTTAATTCATAATAAAAATGGTTTGTGCTTCGACCATCGGGTAGAAAGAAGAGTTGAAATTTTGAATCAATACCTCAAAGATTTAATAACTAATCCAAAATTACTTAATGACTTGGCAGTAGCAGGCCTGATGGTAAACGAGACACACTCAAATGAAAAATTAGCAATAGAATTCTTAGATGAATTTGAGTCTATGAAAATCAAATAAAATTAAGAATGAAACAACAGCACTCTCAGAATTCACCATACGATTCACCATGGTCTGTCTCGCAACGCATTAAAATGATAATATGGGAATATGTTTGGTTATTATTCTGTAGTTGGACTCCAAAACCCGCTAATGCTTGGAGGCTATTTTGGCTTAAATTATTTGGTTGTAAAATTTATGGAAAACCATTTGTGCATCAAAGAGCAAGAATTCAAATTCCATGGAATCTCATTTTGCACGATCACGCTTGCCTCGGCGATCGGGCCAATGCTTATACGTTGGGAGTTATAGAAATATTTGAGCACGCAACAGTAGGGCAGGAAGTATATCTGTGTACTGGTACCCATGCCTTTAATGAACCTGCTATGAATTTAATTACCAGTAAAATTATAATAGAAAGAAATGTTTTTATTGGGGTAAGAGCCATTATAATGCCGGGTATAATAGTAGGAGAAAATGCTATTATAGGTGCAGGAAGTTTAGTTACTAAAAATGTCGAGAAAAATACCATAGTAGGAGGAAATCCTGCCAAACTTATAAAACCTAGAAGCTTTGAATAAAATTCCAATTTCTGTAATCGTTTCTGTAAAAAACGAAGCTTTGAATTTACCATCTTGTCTGGATAAATTAAAGCGTTTTGATCAAATAATTGTAGTTGATTCTTGTAGTACTGATGATACTCCGATTATTGCGAAGGCTATGGGAGCCGAAGTACTGCAATTTCAATGGAATGGGAAATTTCCAAAAAAACGCAATTGGGCACTTCAGAATGCAGACCTTCATCACGAATGGATTTTGTTTTTAGACGCTGACGAATTTGTTTCTGACGAATTTGTAACAGAAGTCGGTATCAAAACCCAGGATCCCAATTATAATGGTTTCACAATACGTTTTGAAAATTATTTTATGGGAAGGAAACTCAAATATGGATATGGATTCCAAAAATCGGCTCTTTTCAAAAAATCAAAAGGTGCCTATGAAAAAATCGATGAAGATTTATGGAGCCATTTAGATATGGAAGTACACGAGCACCCTATTATACAGGGTAAAGTTGGGGTTATTAAATCGAAAGTTATTCATAAAGATTTTAAAAATTTAGAACATTATATTTCTAAGCACAATGCTTATTCTACCTGGGAGGCACAAAGATATTTGCAGTTAAAGCAAACCAAAAACACCCTTTTATCTTTCAATCAAAAAATTAAGTACAGTCTTATTAATACAGGATTACTTCCTGCCGTCTATTTTTTTGGAGCGTACTTTTTAAAATTTGGCTTTTTAGACGGTAAGGAGGGATTTTATCTGGCACGTTTTAAGTCACATTACTTTTTTCAAATTCAAACTAAAATTGATTCATTCAAAAATAATATCGAATTAAAATGAAAAGAATATTGATAACCGGTGGAGCTGGATTTGTAGGTTCGCATTTGTGTAAAAGATTATTGAATGAAGGAAATGAAGTGATTTGTCTGGATAATTACTTTACAGGAACCAAATCTAATATAATTGAACTGTTAGATAACCCTTATTTTGAAATGGTAAGACACGACATAACAGAGTCTTATTATGCTGAGGTTGATGAGATTTATAATCTGGCTTGTCCGGCATCTCCAGTTCATTACCAATATAATCCGATAAAAACAATCAAAACTTCTGTAATGGGTGCCATCAATGTTTTGGGATTAGCCAAACGTGTTAATGCTAAAGTATTACAGGCTAGTACAAGTGAAGTATATGGTGATCCGTTGGTTCACCCTCAAACCGAAAGCTATTGGGGACATGTTAACCCAATAGGTATTCGTTCCTGCTACGACGAAGGAAAACGATGTGCAGAAACTTTATTTATGGATTATCACAATCAGAATAAAGTTGCCATTAAAATCATTAGAATATTTAATACGTACGGTCCTAATATGAATCCGGCAGATGGGAGAGTGGTTTCGAATTTCATTGTACAGGCTCTTCAGGGAAAAGATATTACCATTTTTGGAGATGGTTTGCAAACACGTTCATTTCAATACGTTGATGATTTAGTTGAAGGCATGATCCGTATGATGGGATCCGAATCTTCATTTCTGGGCCCCGTAAATTTAGGTAATCCTAACGAATTTACGATGCTCGATCTGGCACAGGCAATTATTGAATTAACAGGTTCCAAATCGAAAATTATCCATTTTGATTTGCCGCAAGATGATCCCAAACAAAGGCAGCCAGACATTTCTTTAGCAAATAATATGCTTAATGGCTGGGAACCAAAAATACAATTGCGAGAAGGCCTGATTACTACCATCAGCTATTTTGACAAGCTATTAGTAAAACTATAACCAACCTCTTTTTTTTACAAATAATACAATTTAATTCTCCTTTTTTTTCCTCAGTTTTTACTGAAGGATCAGGTTTTTATACGCTAAAAAGTCAGTTAGTATTAATCTTAAAATTTATTATTATGAGAATAACTATTATAACCGTATGTTTCAATAGAAAAGCTACTATCGAAAAAGCTATCAAAAGTGTATTGGAACAAAATTATCATGATATTGAATACATTATCATTGATGGCAATTCTACAGATGGTACAAAAGAAATTATTGAATCTTACAGAGACAAAATATGCAAATTTGTCTCAGAACCTGATAGTGGAATGTATGATGCAATAAACAAAGGGCTCAAATTGGCAACAGGAGATGTTATTGGTTTGATGCATTCTGATGATGAATTTTATGATAAAAAAGCCGTTGGAAGAATTGCAGCTCGTTTTAATGCTGATCCTGGTATTGATGGTGTTTATGGCGATGGTGTTTATGTTTCGAACGATAAGGACGAGCGTCTGATTCGCGATCGGATAGGAGGTGTCTTTAGTCTCAAGAAAATTAAAGAAGGTTGGTTGCCTTTGCATCCTACTGTCTACCTAAAGAAAACAATAATAGATAATAATGGTGCTTATAACCTTGACTTTAAAATAGCATCTGATACTGAATTCTTACTTCGTTATTTGTATAAATATAAAATTAAGATGAGTTATATCGATTCTTATATCGTTAGAATGAGAATGGGGGGTATGAGTACTAGTTTTAAAACTGCATTTGAAGTTTTATACGAAGACTATAAAATTTATAAATTTCATGGTTTAGCTGCAATTCTGGCTGTTTTTCTTAAAAAAACTATTGCTTTAAGACAATACATGCTGCATTTATAAAAGATCAAAACTTAATCTGCCTACTTTTTTTTGATAACATAAATCACCAGTAAAAAACCGATTTAACAGCAGGCTTCGCCAAATAAATTAAATAAAAACCAGTAATTATAACCAGGAAATGAAAACTTTTTTAGTTAATGAGAACATTCTGAATAAGAATATTTTCAGTATTAAATTAGTTTTCATTTTAATTGATTAAAATCTGGACTACATAAATATTAATATATATACAGTTAAAATGAAGAAAATTTTCCTTTCGATTATTTTATTGCTTTTCTTGATGCTTCAGTCTTGTACAACCAAAAAAAATATGTTGTATTTACAAGATTTAGATAACTATGCGAATTCGAATTTAAATTATACATCGAGTAAAATACAACCGAACGATATTTTAAAAGTTGAAGTTGGTGATCTTAACCCTTTAGTAGCCGCGCCTTTCAATATAAACACGACTTCGACTTCACAAACATCAGTTGAAATGATGAGGCTATCAGGCTATTTAGTGACTCCTCAGGGGAATATCACGATGCCGATATTAAACGAAATTAAAGTAGGTGGTTTAACACCGGCCAACGCAGAGATAAAAATAAAAGAGCGCCTTGTAAATGAAGGTTATTTAGTAAATCCTACAGTGCAGGTTCGCGTCCTCAATAATAAATTTACCATTTTGGGAGAAGTAAATGCGCCAGGTGTAATATCTTTTAGTGAAGAGTCTATTAGCTTACTTGATGCAATAGGACTGGCAAAAGATTTAACTTATTCAGCCATTCGAAAAGATGTAAAACTTATTCGGGAACAAGATGGAAAACGTTTGGTTTACCACATTGATTTAACTACGGCTGCGTGGATGTCTAATCCAAACTTCCGAATAAGACAAAACGATGTTATTGTGGTAACACCTAATAAACTAAAAGTAAATAGCGGTGGATTAATCAAAGATCCAATACAATTGCTGGCTATATCTGCCTCTATCTTAACAGTTATTCTTTTGCTGACAGATTAATATTAATCAAGAAGAGAATTTATAGACTTCTAGTATTCAATTTATGCAATGCTTATTAATAATACTACTACCATTCTAATTAAATAATTATGGATTTGAAAAAAGAATTTTTAAAGTATTTACAGTATTGGCCTTGGTTTTTGCTAAGCTTAATTTTATGTGTAGGTGCCGCTTTTATTTTCATCAAAATAGTACCACCAACATACCAAACTTCAGCTTTGATCTTTATAGATAAAAAACAAGAAGACAAAACAAAAATAATTACCATCACTACGAATCAAAAAAATGATGATGATAATGTAGAGGAAGAAATCCGTCTAATTACCTCCAATGAATTTTTGATGGATGTAGTAAAAAATGTGAATTTAAATATTAGCTATTTTGAAAAAGTATATACTATCCAAAATAATAATGTAAATGAAGTTCCCTTCATTTTGAAATTTACGGTTTCTAATGATTCGTTACCACAAGTTTCTTATGATATTAAAGTAAATAAAGAAGGATTTACCATTACAGATCCTGATACCGAAGAAAAGTATAACGTTAAAGGATACAAAGGAGATCAGATCATCAAAGGTTTACCATTTAAAATTCAGTTATCGCAAAAAGCGAAGAAAAATCCAGCCTATTATTTCGAAAACGAATATAAAGTGAGTCTTGAACCTACAGCTATTGCTTTAAAAAATCTAAAGTCATCGCTTATTGTTTTATCTGATGAAAAATCAAAAGGAACAATAGAATTAAATCACACAGGCACAAGTCCTGTACTTTCTAGAAAAATATTAAATGAAATTATCGTTTTGCTCGATAAAAATATTGTCATCAACAAGCAAAAATTATTTACAAATACAGTTTCTTACTTAAATCAAAGAATAAAAAGCTTCACTAAAGAAAAAGATTCTATTGAAAGTGTAAAAGAAAAATATTTGCAAAATAATGATATCGCGGTAATGGACAATTATGCTATCGAAAGAACCGCTGAGAGAAGCCAGAAAAAAGAAAGCTCTATGCTTAATGAAAAACAAATTACGCTTACTAGTTATGCTATTAGTGATATTAAGAGATCTGGTGCTACCCAAACTTTAGGTACAGATTATAATTTAGAATCACCGATAGTTAATCAAATGCTTTTAAATTATAATGCAAAACTTCTTGAGAGCGAAGTAATCCTGGAAAGAGCACAAAAAAACAATCCTGCCTACATTACGTTAATAACCCAATTAACTAGTCAAAAACAGCAGATATTAAATACTTTAGAAGGCTATCTAAACTTTTTGAATCAAAACAATAGAGTTAACAAATCAGAAGAAAGTATTGCTGAATCAAAGGTCAAAAACATTCCAACTCAAGATAAAGTATTGGGCAATATCAATAGTGATCTTAGCATGAAAGAAGAAACTTATGTGGCCTTATTGCAAAAAAAAGAAGAAGCTGTTTTGAATGGTGCGATATTAGAATCAAATTTAAGTACTTTAAATGCGCCGGAAACAAATTATTCGGCAATTTTTCCGCAGCCAAAATCATTTTTGCTTGGTGCTTTTATGTTTGGTTTACTTTTTCCTTTTGGATTCATATATCTTCGTTTAGTGCTAGATACCAAAATACACAATGAAGACGATATTCAGAAAATAATGATCAATGTTCCTATTTTGGGTTACATTCCTAAAGTAGATCATGCTGAAAAACTTGACAACACAGCTACTTCGCGATCTATAATAGCAGAAGCAACCCGTACCGTGGTTTCAAATATATCTTATCTACTACCCAAAAAAGAAGAAGATAAAGGAAGAGTAATATTGTTTACATCTTCTATTCAGGGAGAAGGAAAATCCTTTAGTGCATTTCATAATGCTATAACAGTCAGTAATCTTAATAAAAAAGTATTGCTAATTGGTGTCGATTTAAGAAATCCTCAATTGCACGATTATTTTAAAGTGGATAAAAACCAATTAGGACTCACAAATTTTCTGGCTAATAAAAGTGACGACTGGAAAGGATTCTTGCAAAAAGATACCAGATTTTCTAAAAACCTTGACATTTTATTCGCAGGAGAAGCTCCTCCTAATCCTTCACAATTAATCACCAATTCTAATTTTGAATCCTTAATCGACGAGGCGAAAAAACTTTATGATTTTATAATACTCGATACTGCGCCCGTGCAAATAGTATCAGACACACTCAATTTTAGTCATTTAGCTGATGTTACAGTATTTGTAGTAAAATATGATTTTACAGATAAAAGTAATTTAGTTCATGTAAATAACTTTATTAAGAAGGAGCAATTAAAAAATGTTGGCATTCTTATAAACGGAGTAAATATGAAAACTGCATATGGATACGGCTACGGATTAAACTATGGATATCAGTATCAGGAGGCAAAAATAAAACGACCTTGGTATAAAAGAGGCCTTATTATAAAAGAAGCCTAATAAAATAGCTGGCTTGACAAATTCAGATCAAACAAAAAAAAATATTAACATTAAATGATAAAAGATGATTCAAAAAATACTTCTATTGATACTGCTTTTAATTATTGGTGTCGTTTTTTATTTTTCCTGGCTGCCTGATCCCGGTTTTAGAAGCGAAACATATTTACCAAACTGGCTTTTGAATTGGAGTAATCATTACTATAATTTGCGTACTGCTATTCCTTTTTTAGCTGTTGGTTTTTTGCTCGAAGCATATGCGCAGTATAAGAGTTCAAATGAATTAAATCGTGCTAAAAATTTCAATTTTATACAAAATATAGGTGTCGCGGCAATAATCGTTTGTATAGCTGAGGGCGGCCAGTACATAATTCATAAAAGAAGTCCTGATTTAATGGATGTTTTTTACGGAATTATAGGAAGTATAATAGGTGCAATAGGTTACAATTTATTAAAAAAGATTCAGAAATGCGAAACAGACATAAATTTACGTTCATAATTTGCTGTGCTATTGCAGACATGATTGCTATGGTATTTGGTACCATACTGTTTTTGAATTTTGCAAGTGAAGAGAAGATAGGGTGGAATGCCTTATTTCTGAATAAGATGATTCCAATTACAATTTTAAGTTGGCTATTCTCTGTTACTTATTTTCAATTATATAAAGTAAATGTTCTTTTCAGTTTAGAAAGTTTTTTTCGCAATAGCTGGCGTGCTTTCTTTACGCAAAGAATTTTGTGGCATAGTTACATCTTTATTTTTCAGGATAATGTTTTGTATTTTTTTAGTAGCAGAGCAAATTTATTTCAAATAAGCTTTTTACTGTTTTATTTTTTATTGTCCCGAATTCTATTTACTGTAGTTATAGGACAAATTAAAGGCTGGGTTTTCAGGCGTTATACCGTCGCTATATGGGGGTTTAACAAAACCAGTATAGAATTGGCATCTCATTTAGAGAGTAATTCTTTTTTTATTGATTTCCTGGGTATTCTCAACGAAAATTCTTCTGCAGAATATACAAACAATAAAGATTTTAGTGAAGCGCTATCGGAAGCAATTGATAACGCTTCTAAAGATAACATCAATGAATTATACATTGTGTCAAAGCCTGATTTTATCTCAGATTTGAATTATTTCTTCGAGCTTGGAGATAAACATTGTATGCGTTTAAAATTTGTTCCTGATTTTTCATCGATCTCAAAAAAGCATTTTAATTCCAGCCATTTAAATAATTTCCATGTTATAAAACCACGTTTTGAGCCCTTGCAAAATGCCTACAATCGGTTAATTAAGAGAATATTTGATATTGTTTTCAGTATGCTTGTTATTATTTTCATTTTGTCCTGGCTTTATCCTTTGATAGCCATACTTATCAAGAGGCAAAGTAAAGGGCCTGTTTTATTCAAACAAATGCGAACGGGTAAAAAAAATGAACATTTTTGGTGTTACAAATTTCGAAGCATGTATGTAAATATGGGTGATGAAAGTGAACAAGCAAAAAGAGAAGATTCCCGTATCACGCCAATTGGGAAATTTCTCCGTCGTACGAGTTTAGACGAAATGCCTCAATTTTTTAATGTTCTGATGGGAAAAATGAGTATTGTAGGACCACGCCCCCATATGATCAAACATACATCAGACTACAATGGTCATATTAATAATTTTATGGTTCGCCATTTTGTCAAGCCCGGAATTACAGGTTTGGCTCAGGTATCGGGACTTAGAGGAGAAACCAAAAAAGTGTCCGACATGAAACGCCGGGTTACTACAGACATACAATATGTACAGGGGTGGAGTTTAATCACTGATATTAAAATTTGCTTATTAACAGTTATTGTAACCTTGAAAGGAGATAAAAATGCTTTTTAACTAAAAAAAATAGAAATTATGGATATTACAAATTACTTTGTTGGTTTACTTACAGGAGTTTCTGTAACAACCTTTTTTATTGGAAAAGAATGGTATAAATATTATACGAAATACACTATTCAACAAAAACAGTTGGATCGTGTTTTGAAACTGAATGATAAAATTAAAAAAATTAAAAATTTGGGTTCGACAGGAACTTCGAACCTTAATGTTGGTTAGTATGATTTTCGCAGTCTGTTTTTTCAAGAATGTTTGTACAAAGTTCAACCCTAATAAGTTATATTTTTTTGTGAAGTGAAATAGTATTGGCTTTTTTAATTTTTTTTAAATTAATGATAGTTTGCAGTCAAAAGTTCCGCAGAATTTATAATTGACCTTGAAAATAATTTTTCCTTTGTTCTAAATATGTCTTTAAATTACCTTGAAATATAAAAAAGAGCATCCTTTTTACATTTCAAGGTAATTTTCTGTGATTGTGTAATTAGGATGTAAATTATTATAAGAAAGACAAATATCAATTCATAAAGATGATAAAAAAAAGAGTTTTAGTTCGGGATAATAAAGGCGTTTTTTTAAGAATGTTTAAAAGAAAGTTTAAAGATGAATTTGAATTTTCTGAGGATTCTTTTTTACTGCAAAATGAAGACAAACTGAATAAATTTGATTATTCGGTATTTGTAGTATATGACTATTCAGAGCTAGTAGAATTTTTCGAATTAGATAGTGTTAGAACAAATTTTACGGTTTGCTTATTTAGTAAACATCTTTATAATAGTTTATCATTGATAGAAGAAATTAAAGACTTAATTTTGATAGATGCCTCAAAAAATAAGACAGAACTTTTTGAAGATTTGAAATTGTATTTTAAAAAATCTTCAGGATCTGTAAAAATCGTAAACTTTGAGATACCTAAAATGAAGCTGGATATACTTCAAAAAGCATTGTTTTATTTAACATAATTTAACTGTCGATAATCATTCTTTAAAATTTAGAATGCTCTTGAAGTGATTTATACCTGAGCTAAGACTAAAGCATATGTTTTTTAAAATCATTTTTCTAAAATGGAGGAAAAAAACAAGACGTTTTTATAACCTCAAGCACTGATAAAAAATCAAAATTTTAAGATCAATCATAAAAATTGAAATGCAAAAAAAATCTATTAGAAATAATAGATTTTTTTTTGATTATACTAAAAAGATCTAGATAGAATACAAGTAGAGCTTCCAACTTTTTTTAATGTTGTAATAGATTGTTTCCCTACTCTGATACCAATATAAATAAGTATAGTACCTTTTATAATATCATTAAGCCCGGGTATTCGATCAGTTTAGAATCCCAGCTACTCACGGAGTATATCACTCCATTTTTAACTCTTTTGTTTGTAGTTGCTATGCTTTATTTTGTTCTGCTATTTTCCAATACAGAAATTAGCAAAAATATTTCCAAGTAGTTCGTCATTAGAAACCTGACCGGTAATCAACCCAAATTGATATAAAGCTTCACGAATATCAAGTGCAATTAAGTCGCTTGAAAGATTGGTTTCAAGACCAAATTTTACTTTTTGTATTTCATCTAAAGCTTTTAGTAAAGAATCATAATGTCTTGTATTAGTTACAATTGTTTCATTATTTCTTAAAGCTCCTGTATTAACAAAAGAAAGCAACTGATTCTTTAATTCATCAACACCAATATTTTCTTTTGCGGAAAGCATTAAGATTTCAGGAATATCAGATTTTAAGTTTTCAATTTCAATTTCAGATAATTTATCTGATTTATTTCCTATAACAACTAATGGTTTTAGAGGAAATTGATTTTTGATTTTTTCGAGTTCTATTTTCAATTTCAAACCTGAAACCTTAAACTCTGAGCTATCAAACAAAAAGATCACCACCTGTGCCTGTTCTATTTTTTCAAAAGTTTTTTTGATTCCGATACTTTCTACGACATCTTTAGTTTCGCGGATTCCTGCTGTATCTATAAATCTAAAGCCGATTCCGCCAATTACTAATTCATCTTCAATAGTATCTCTTGTTGTTCCCGCAATGTCTGAGACAATAGCGCGCTCTTCATTTAATAAAGCATTTAACAAAGTCGATTTACCCACATTTGGCTCTCCAACAATCGCAACCGGAATACCATTTTTAATAACATTTCCAACAGCAAACGAGTCGATTAAACGTTTCAAAACAAATTCGATTCGGTTTAATAATTCGTGAAATTGTGTTCGGTCTGCAAATTCAACATCTTCTTCTGCAAAATCTAATTCCAGTTCAATTAGAGAGGCGAAATTCAAAAGTTCTTCACGTAGTTTGGCAATTTCATTACTAAAACCACCACGCATTTGTTGCATGGCAATTTGATGTGAAGCTTCATTGTCAGATGAAATCAAATCTGCTACGGCTTCTGCCTGTGATAAATCCAGCTTTCCATTTAAAAAAGCTCTTAAAGTAAACTCTCCTGCATCAGCCATTCTACAGCCTTTTCTCAATAATAACTGAATAATTTGCTGCTGAATATAAGTTGATCCATGACAAGAGATTTCGATAGTATCTTCACCTGTATAAGAGTTCGGTCCTTTAAAAACAGAAACCAACACTTCATCTAATGTTTTTGAATCATCTATTATATGACCTAAATGCAAAGTATGCGTTTTCTGCTTGGTTAAATCTTTGTTTTTGATGGATTTAAAAACCGAATTTCCAATAGTGATAGCCTCTGAACCTGAAATACGAATGATAGCAATAGCACCTGCTCCCGATGGAGTAGCCAATGCAACTATAGAATCTTGATTTATCATGGTGCAAAGGTATAAAAAAAGGCACAAAGTTCCGAAGGAGAAGTCCGGGAGTATATCTTGTTTTTAGTTTTTTTAATTGGTATTTTAAGAAATCATTAAATGTTAAATTACTGATAATTATCAGGTTGTTTTGTTTTTAGAATGATTAAATTTGAGAAAACAATACTTTAATCCTAAGCAAAATGAAAAAGATATTATTTCCCACAGATTTTTCGGAAGCAGCTACTAATGCATTTGTTCATGCGTTAGAATTTGCAAAAATTGTCAATGCCGAACTGGTTTTGTTGCACACATTTGAGATTCCGGTTTATGATAGTCAATTTTTTCCAGAAAATTATGCAGCGATTTACAGTTCCATAGAATTAGCTAAATTTGAGATGTTTAAGGATGAAATTCCTAAACTTAGAACTATTGCTATCGAACGAAACTTAGAGGATATAGTGATAAAACATCGTTTGATGGATGGAGATTTAATTTATAATTTAAAAAATGCCGTCGAGGAGGATAAGATTGATTTTGTTATTATGGGAACTTCGGGCGTTTCAGACTGGACTAAATTTTTTACGGGATCAAATACAAACTCAGTAATTTCTGAAGTTAAAGTTCCGGTTCTATGCATTCCTGTTACTGCAAAATTTCACAAAATAAAAATTATTGGTTTTACTACCCGTTATCGTGAAAAAGACAAAACAGAACTTCGTAAAGTGATTGAAATTGCCAATAAAACAAATGCTAAAGTAAAATGTTTATATGTTAAAACTTCTAATTCAGATGTTTCAAGCGCCACAATTAAAGAATGGGAAAATGAATTCAAGGGCGATCATGTTGAGTTTTTAGTATTGCCAAGCGATGAAGTTAAGGAAACTATTCTTGATTTTATTCTTTACAAAGACATTGATATTCTAACCACAATTACACATAAAAGATCTTTCTTTGAGAGTATCTTTGAATCTAGTTTTACTAAAAAAATTGCCAAAGAAGTTTCTGTTCCGGTTTTAGTAATGCATGAAACTTAAAATTCGAATTTTTTAAGATTGATTTTATGATGCAAAACTTATATTTGTATTTCATCAAATCAATACAATGAATTCATATCAAAATAAGGTTACACATTATTCAGAACTTTTTAGTAAAATCAATAAAAGATATAATAGCATAAGTTTACTGCGTTTATTAAGTGTTTTTCTGTGTTTGTTTCTGTTGTTTTATTACATCAAAACCGATGAAACGCTGTACGTAGTTTTCGCTTTTCTATCTTTTGTTGGTTTTCTTTTTTTAATGAGAATCCATTCTAAATTATCGTTTCAAAAACAACTTACCACAGCGCTTTTAAAAATCAATCAAAATGAAATTGCTTATCTGAAAAGAGAAAAGATTCCTTTTGAAAACGGAATTGAATTCAATGATTTCCATCATCCTTATGCTTACGATCTGGATATTTTTGGCGAACATTCTTTGTTTCAAAATTTGAATAGAACTGCTACTTATATTGGTAAAAAGACGTTAGCGAACGAATTGTTGACACAACTTCCAAATGAAGTAATTCTTGAAAATCAGGAAGCAATAGAGGAACTGAAATCTAAAATCGATTGGAGACACGATTTTCAGGCATTGGCTACAATTAGTAATGATTCAAAAGCTTCTTATGATTCTTTATTATATTGGAATTCATTTAAAAATAATACTTTACCTAAAGCTTTAGTTGTACTTTCTTTTGCTCTTCCAACTTTGTTTTTTGGAGTTTTAGCGAATTATTTTATTACATCGAAAACTATTTTATTATCCTATCTGAGTTATATTTTTATTGCCAATTTGATGGTCGTGGGAAGATCATTGAAAAGAATTCAGTCCGAAATTGCGAAGGCAGATAACGTTGATAAAATTATAAAGCAATACAGTTTATTGGTTCAGAAAATTGAAAGTGAAACTTTTCAATCAAAGAAATTAAAAGAATTACAGCAGCAGCTTATTTTTAAAAATGCCACGGCGAGTGTACATTTGAAACAATTGTCGGAGTTGTTTTCGAGAATGGATACGATTAGTAATTTAGTAGCTGCGACGTTATTTAACGGAACTTTTTTATTTAACCTTCACGTTTTAAAAGCACTTTTAAAATGGAAAGAAAATTATTCTGAAGAGTTTGAAAAATGGATTTCTATTATTGGAGAATTTGAAGCTTTAAACAGCTTGGCAAATTTGGCCTATAATAATCAGGATTTTGTTTTTCCTGAAATCAATTCAGAATATAAAATTGGATTCAAAAATCTAAGTCATCCACTATTGAATCCGGCAACGAGAGTAGGGAATGATGCTCACTTTTATCCTGAATCATTTATGATTTTGACAGGTTCTAATATGTCAGGAAAAAGTACTTTTTTAAGAAGTCTGGGAGTGAATATGGTTTTAGGTGGAATAGGTTCAGTAGTTTGTGCGTCAGAAGCTAATATACATCCACTTCCAGTTTTAGTTTCAATGCGATTATCTGATTCTCTAGCCGATAGCGAATCGTATTTCTTTGCTGAGATTAAGCGTTTAAAGCAAATTATGGATGCCTTAGAAGAGAAACCGGCCTTTGTTTTATTAGATGAAATTTTAAGAGGAACCAATTCTGATGATAAACGAAATGGAACGATTGAAGTAGTGAAAAAGATCATCGGTAAAAATGCAATTGGTGCTATTGCAACACACGATATTGAAGTTTGTCTAACAACAAATGAATATCCGGATATTTTAACCAATCAATGTTTTGAGGTAGAAATTAAAAATAATGAATTGCATTTTGATTACAAACTTCGTAATGGAATTTGTAAAAACAAAAGTGCTACATTTTTGATGCAGAAAATGGGAGTTATTTAGGATTTTAGAAAATAGAAAATAGAGAATAGATAATAGAATATAGAGAATAGATAATAGATTTGCCTTTGTGGATAATTTGCGTTTAGTTTTTCTTTTTTAGAAATGAAAAACTAAACGCAAATTATAACTCTTCTACTTAGCGCAGAGTAAAAAACTGTTCAAAAATCAAAATCTACATTCTGTGTTCTATTCTCTATATTATATTATCTAAAATCTAAAATTATTTCTGTACTTCTTTAATAGTATTCACAAATGCCTCTACCGGCTGAGCACCAGAAACAGCATATTTTCGATCAAAAACAAAAAATGGAACACCCTGCACACCAATTTCTTGAGCTTCTTTAATATCACCCTTTACATCACTTAAATAAAGGTTTTCATTTTCTAGGACTTTCTTTACTTCATTAGAATCTAATCCAACCAAGATTCCCAGTTCAATTAAAGTTTGAGCGTCATTTAGATCTTTTCCATCAGTGAAATAAGCTTTAAAGAAAATCTCTTCCATTTCATCGCCTAGTTTTTTAGCTTTCGCCAAATGGATAATACGATGTGCTGTTAGTGAATTCGAAATAATAGCTTTGTCAAAATGATAGTCCAGACCAACGCTTTTTGCGCGTTCTACTACACCTTTATGCATTTCTATAGATTGCTCAACTGAAATGCCTTTTCGTTCGGCTAAAAAAGTATAAACGTCTTTTCCGGATTGCGGTTCAATAGTTGGATCAAGTTGAAAGCTTTTCCACTCAATTTCAAAATCATTTCCAGGAAACTCCTCTAAAGCGGTTTCCAATTGTCTTTTTCCGATATAACAAAACGGACACATGATGTCCGACCAAATTTCTATTTTCATAATACAAAGTTATAAAAATTGTTTCAGGTTTTGTTTGTTTGCTTCGCCAATTCGGCTTTCAGCCTCGGGTCAGGTTTCAGGTTCTTTCTTTGAGCATATGTAACCGCAAAGTTCTCAAAGATCTTTATGCATAGGTTGATTTTAAATACACAAAGTACGCAAAGCTTTATAGTAATGCTTTGCGTACTTTACGTAAAACCTTTGCGAACTTTGCGGTTAAATATACACAAGCCTTAATCGTATTTCAACCTGAAACTTGAAACCTGAAACCTGAAACCTGAAACTAAGCTAAAATAAAAAACCGCAAATCTTTTAAAAAGAATTGCGGTTTCTAGGTATAAAAAATGGTTGGTTAATAGCGATATTTTTTTTTACAATGATATGTCTTTAATTCGAAACTAAAAAAAATCCCTGTAACAAAAAGAAGTTTTGATGTTAACTATTTAACATTACAGGCATTACCAACATAGTAACAGTTTCTCCTTCTTCTAAACCGTCAACCGGCGTTAGGATTCCAGCTCTGTTAGGCAATGACATCTCTAACATAATCATGTCAGATTGTAAGTTGGTCAACATTTCAGTTAAAAAACGTGAATTAAAACCAATTTGAAGATCATCTCCTTGATAATCACAAGTCAATCTTTCTTCTGCTTTGTTTGAGTAATCGATATCTTCTGCAGAAACATTTAATTCAGCACCAGCGATTTTTAAACGAATTTGGTGTGTAGTTTTGTTTGAGAAAATCGCAACACGCTTAACTGAACTTAAAAATAAAGAACGGTCAATCATTAATTTATTTGGATTCTCTTTTGGAATTACCGCTTCGTAATTTGGATATTTTCCATCAATCAAACGACACATTAAGATATAATTGTCAAATGAGAAAGTCGCATTTGAATCGTTGTATTCAATTTTTACTTCAGCGTCAGAACTTCCTAAAATACTTTTTAAGATATTCAAAGGTTTCTTTGGCATAATAAAATCAGCTACCTGAGATGCTTTTACATCTGTACGGGCATATTTTACTAATTTATGAGCATCAGTAGCAACAAAAGTCAAACCTTCTGGTGAAAACTGGAAGAAAACTCCAGACATTACCGGACGTAAATCATCATTTCCGGCAGCGAAAATAGTTTTGCTTACTGCAGTTGCCAAAACATCAGCAGGAACTAAAGTCACAGATGGATCTTCAAGATTTACAGATTTTGGAAATTCTTCTCCAGCAGCGTATGCCAATGCATATTTTCCTGAATTAGAGCTGATTTCAACTGTATTGTTGTCTTCAACTGTAAAAGTTAAAGGTTGTTCTGGAAATGTTTTTAAAATTTCAAGCAAAAGTTTTGCAGGCACAGCCACGCTTCCTTTACTTTTAGAATCGATTGATAATGTAGCCGACATTGTAGTTTCAAGATCTGAAGCCGAAACTGTCAACGCATCATTGTCTAGTTCAAATAAAAAGTTGTCTAAAATAGGCAACGTGTTGTTACTGTTAATTACACTACCTAAAACTTGTAATTGTTTTAATAAGTACGAACTCGATACTATAAATTTCATCTGTTTTGTTTTATTTTTTGATGTGTTTTTTAGCAATTAGAGGCTAAATATACGGATTACAAATATATCGTAAACTATCTTAGTTTCGCAATTTTTTTATTAACATCTATTTGCTGTATTTTCTTTTTCGCATGTAAGTAAATACAAGTCCGAAAACCAATAAAATTAGAATTGGAAGTCCGATAGTTATGAATTGCGTCATCGTATAGTTTTCATAAACTTTATCTTTATCCAATAATGGCAAATCAACATCTTTACTTCTAATGTTAATAAGTCCGGTATCGTCTAATAAATAATTGATGCAATTCATCATGAAATCCTTGTTGTCGTATAAATTTCCGGTACGCTGATCGTAACCTAATTCTACGGGCATCATATTTTTATCCAATTGATTTCGCGCCAAATCTCCATCGGCAATGACAATCATTTTATTTGGTTTTCCTTTTGCCTGAAATCCATTTTCTTTGAAAGGTAAAACACGATTCTCAAAAGCCGAATGAAAATCTCCTTCTAATAAAACAGCCAAAGGTGAGTTTCCTTTATTTAAATATTCTTGAGGAGTAGTTTGCTCTGTTACAATATTCAAATTGATTTCGGTTGGAGTTCCAATTTTCTTAGAATATTGAGACGATTGTAATAAAACCGTTTTCTTGATTCCGTTTTTCAAAGTGTCAATCGGGCTGGCAAAATCAAATTTAATCTGGCCTAAATTTTTAACGATTGGATGTTTGGTTGAAGGGATTACAATTGGAGCGTATTTCCATTTGAATTCCTGATATTGCGTTGCGCTTCCTTGTTCTCCGGTAGCCAGTTTTATTGGGCTTCCGTATTCGTCTTTTACTAAATCAGGATTAATTCTGAAACCGTATTTGAAGAACATATCGTTTAAATTCAGATCCCTTGGGTAAGCCAAAGTTGCTCCGGATTGATTGTATAAACTGTCCATATCAGCAGATACCTGATCGATTAACCACAAGGTTTTTCCGCCGTTCATGATAAACTGATCTAAAACCTGTTTTTCTTCATCAGAAAAAGTTTGAGTTGGTTTTGCGATAATCGCCAAATCATATTTTTTAAGAGCCTCTAAAGTTCCGGTTGGATTCTTAGCAACTGAATCTAATGTGAATGGCCCAATGTAATAGCTTTCTTTAATTTGTCTCAACATTTTGGCAACATGAACCTCGTTCATTTCGCCATTTCCTTTTATGAAAGCAACTTTCTTTTGTTTCGCTTTAGTAATTTTATTGATAGCATCTGAAATAGAATATTCTAAATGCTGAATCGAACCGATAACTTTTTGTTCAGTCGAAGCACCCATAATGTTTTTCAACAGCGGAATATTCACTTCTTTGTTATCATAAACGGCAATTGCCCAAGGAAAAACCATCGCTTGAGATTGTTTTCCTTTATCGTCAACCGTTATGTTTATTGGTGTTAATCCTTTTTGATAAAGTGATTTAACCATTTCCATACTTTCGTCTTCGTTCTCCATCGGATTAACAAATTCGAAAACAATATTATTGTTATAAGCCTGAAATTCTTCTAATAATTGTTTGGTTTCTTGTTGTAAACGTCTAAAATCTGCAGGAAGATCGCCTTGCATATAGATTTTAATCGAAAGCGGGTTCTTTACTTGTTTTACAATTTGTAAAGAAGTTTCAGATAAAGTATAACGCTTGTCTTTGGTTAAATCGAATCGATGGAAAAACAATGTTCCCAATACATTTAAAACAATTAAAACGAAAACGGTAATACCTAAAACTTTGATATTTTGTTGAGTAGATGCTTTCATTACGCTTTAAAAGATTTTAATTGATAAACAGTAAAAGACAAAAACAATACAGTAATGCTTAAAAAATAAATTACATCACGAGTATCGATCACACCTCGACTCATACTTTTAAAGTGATCCTGCATTCCAAATGCTGATACAATATTAGATTCTCCAGGAATCAAAGAAGCAAGCCCCTGAAAACCAAAATAAAAGAAAAAACATAGAAAAACCGCGATGATAAATGCCACGATTTGATTTTCTGAAAGGGTAGAAGTGAAGATCCCAATTGCTGAATAAGAAGCAATTAAAAATAATAATCCGAAGTAAGAACCAATTGTGCTTCCCATATCAATATTTCCTTCAGGCAAGCCTAAATTCGAAATCACCTTCACATAAATAAAAGTTGGTACAATTGCTAAAACGATCAGAAATAGTGAACCTAAAAATTTACCGTTTACAATTTCCCAAATCGATAATGGCTTAGTTAAAAGTAACTCTAATGTTCCTTGTTTTTTTTCATCAGAGAAACTTCTCATCGTAACCGCCGGAATCAGGAAAATCAGAATCCATGGTGCTAAAGTAAAAAACGGAGTCAAATCGGCATAACCGGTATTTAAGATGTTATAATCTCCTTCAAAAACCCATAAAAATAGTCCGTTGCTAATTAAGAATATAGCAATGACCAAATAGCCAATAGGAGATCCAAAAAAGGATTTTATTTCTCGTAAAATGATTGATTTCATTTATTTTATTGTTTTTATTGTTTCAGGTTTCAAGTTTCAAGTTTCAGGTTGACAAAGCTTTGCGAACTTTACGTTTTCTAAAAACCTATAAATATAATCTTTGCGTTTCTTTGCGGTTAAATCGTTCCAATTTTCAAATCCAGTATGAACTTGAAATTAATTTAAACTAACTATTTTGTCGACACTCCACGCTTCTGGTTTTGCTTTAAAAAGCTTTTTTGTAAAATCCCAAACCGAATTAAATAATTCAGATTGTCTGTAATTCTCTAAATCAGCCTCAGTTTCCCAGTAACTGTAAGTGAAAAAGATGCATTTATCATTCTTATCCTGATACAATTCTAAAAAACGATTTCCTTCGGCATTTCGTATTTTGTCTTTCACGGTTTCAAAATTCTCCAGAAAATCCGGGATTTTTTCTTCGTGAAAACTCATTTTTACTATTCTAACGAACATATTATGCAATTTTAGATTTCTAATATTAGATTTTAGATTTTGGAATTACTAAAACCCTAATACGCGCGCAAAAGTATCAAAATTGATTGTTCTTTTTATGAAAAAATAAAATATTCTAAAAAGCTTATTTTATAATGTTTTACCACGATATTGTCATTCCGAGGAACGAGGAATCCCCGCAAGTAACTCCGTTAAGAGAATCGACAATCTTTGTCGAGCTACTTGCGGGGATTCCTCGTTCCTCGGAATGACAAACGATATGTTTAAACTTCTAAGTATAAATTTCCAAATTTCCAGCATTTATAAATCTAAAATCTGAACTCTAAATTCTAAAATCCCTACAAGAACTGAATCGTAATCACATCACGATAATTCAATCCCAACAAACTATTGGCTGAACCCACTTTTGAAGGATTACTCCTAAAAATGGCAATCTCGAGAAAACCGGCTTCATTAAAAATAGCTAATTTTTCGCCCTCATATGTTTTGATTGGATATTTATCAGATGTTGCAATTGCTGAGTAATTCGGCAGAATGGTTTTGATGCTTTTGGGCTTCATTACAATTTCGTACGGACGGCCTTTGGCAACTTCTATAAATTGTTGTTTTGAGATGTTGGTCACAATGTTTCCAAAATGGTCAATGTAAATAACATATCCTTTTAGTGAATTTCCGTCGTTAGCAACTACAGCTTGTAATTCGGTAATCTGTTTAATTCCAGTAACTTCTTTTCCAATAACATTCAGCAAACCACCTTTTGCAATATGACAGGCTACTTGTATAAAAATATCTAAATCGCTGAATTCAGCCGGAAAACGATCGTGAATATTGATTTCGACAATTTTCTGCGGAACGATTTTCTGCGTAAGCATACTTAGAATTCCGTTATCAGCGCAAATAAAGTAATGATCATTCCATTGCATGGCAATATGCTGATTTTCTTTATTACGCTCAATATCAACTCCAATAAGATGTACGGTTCCTTTTGGAAAACTTAAATAGGAGGCGCCAATAACATAACTTGCTTCGGCAGTATTAAACGGATCTATATCGTGCGAAATGTCAATAATTTGAACCTCTGAATATTCAGAAAGAATTTTACCCTTTAGCGAACCAACAAAGTGGTCTTTTAAGCCGTAATCAGTAGTAAGGGTAATTATTGACATAATTTTGTTTATAACTATTGGTAGTATTTAAATCTAATTTTCATTAAATTTGAGAAATGCAAATCTAATAATACTAAATACAAATTGAAAGAAAGAAAAGACAATTTGCATTTAAAGATATGAACATACCCGACAACCACGATTTATAAAACTGATTTATTTTTAATTTAAAACTACTTCATTTGAACGAAAGAATTATCGAGCTAATAGACATCGCTCCAAAAGACTTTTGGGGCGCTCAAGACTCTCATCTTGAAATAATTAAAAAGTATTACCCAAAGCTTAAAATAGTAGCGAGAGGGACAACTTTAAAAGCATTTGGCGAAAAAGAAGTTTTAGATGAATTCGAAAAAAGATTTCAAAGGTTAATGCTCCATTTTACCCGATACAACAACATTGATGATAATGTAATTGAACGCGTAATTATGAGTGATGGTCAGGATGAAAAAAAATCATACGATCATGACAAAATATTAGTTCATGGTGTTGGAGGTAAAATAATTAAGGCCATGACGCCTAACCAGCAGTTATTGGTAGATACTATCAAAAAAAATGATATGGTATTTGCTGTTGGTCCTGCCGGAACCGGTAAAACTTATACCGGTGTAGCAATGGCGGTTAAAGCGCTTAAAGATAAAGAAGTAAAAAGGATCATACTTACCCGACCAGCGGTTGAAGCAGGAGAAAATCTTGGTTTTTTACCCGGCGATATGAAAGAAAAACTGGATCCGTACATGCAACCTCTTTATGATGCTTTGCGCGACATGCTTCCGAACGAAAAACTCGAAGATTACATTTTAAAAGGAATTATTCAGATTGCGCCACTAGCATTTATGCGTGGACGTACGCTTGACAATGCCTTTGTAATTCTCGATGAAGCTCAGAATACAACGCACTCACAAATGAAAATGTTTTTGACCCGTATGGGAAAAAACGCCAAATTTATGATTACGGGAGATCCCGGACAGGTCGATTTACCACGCAGAACTATTTCGGGTCTGAAAGAAGCTATTTTGGTTCTGAAAGATGTTGACGGAATCGGAATTATTTATCTGGATGATAAAGATATCGTGCGTCACAGATTGGTGAAAAAGGTAATTGATGCTTATAAACAAATTGAAAATCACGATTAATTTTATAAAATGTCAAATGTAAATCGTGAAATGTGTTTTGACATTTATTAATATTCGTTTTCTACATCATCTTATTAGAATGTGGAAAACGAATATTTTTTTTGAATTAGAAAATTAGAAAATTAGATTTTAAAATAAACATCCGAGTGATGAACCGTTTTTGCTTCAGGAAGCTCGTTCGAGAATGAAAATTATGCTGTTTGATGCTGTTGAAGATTTACCTTTAGAACAAATTGAAAAGGTCGTTCAAAAAGCAATAAATTTATACAAATCCGGAATTATAAAAGTTTAAATTATCTAAAATTCAATATTTAACGAAATAGTTAAATAAATAATAAACTTCGCTCATTTCAGGCTTTTACGCCTTGTTATCTTTGCTGTTCTGAGGCTAAAGACGTAAATTTGCATTATATAAATACTTGATTTTTAATATGACTAAGCTTAAAAATATAAAAGTTGTAGTAAGTGACCTTGATGGAACTTTACTCAACCCTCAACACAAAATTTCAGAGTACACCAAATCCATTTTTCAGGAACTTCACAATCAAAATTATCTTATCGTTGTAGCTACAGGCCGCCATCATCTTGATGCCATGGCTATTATTGAAACACTTGAAGTTCCGGTTTATTTAGTGAGTTCAAACGGAGCGAGAATCCATTCTCCTAATAAAGAAGAACTTTTTTCATTCAACTTAGATAGTGAAGTTGTGAAAAATGCTTTGAATGTTGATATTGACCCTGCTATTACAGTGGTTTTGTTCAAAGAAAATGTTTGGCAAACCAATAAAATAAATGAAAAATTAAACGCTTTTCAGGCAGAACTAAAATATCGCCCAGAATTGGTTGATTATAAAACATTAGAAGATTTTGGTGCAATCAAAATATTCTTCTCCTGTGATGATCATGAAAAATTAGTAAAACTAAAAGATGCTATTTTGGCGAATTCTTCAGAACATTTACATCACGCTTTTAGTTTGCCGACTTGTTTAGAATTTATGGATAAAGCTGTAGATAAAGCAGTTGCAATTGAAAGAGTTTTAGAAAAAGAAGGTTTTACATTAGAAGAAGCAGTTTCTTTTGGAGATGGTTTCAACGATGTTCAGATGTTATCTGTATCAGGAAAAGGTTTGATTATGGGGAATGCTCCAGCTTTATTAAAAGAAACCTTGCCTAATTTAGAGGTTATTAAAACCAATGCTGAAGACGGAGTTGCCAGATATATTTCTTCAAAAATATTAGATAAGGAATTTGCAATTGGTTAATTTTTAAATATTTACCAATTAAAAATAGTGTTGATTAAAGCTAAATTTATAATTTTATAGGAAACTTACCCTATTTTGGTAAGGAGCGCTATGAATTAGTAATTTAACAATCAATAGTATGGAAAAACTTTTACTTCAGATTCAGAAAAATTGTGTTTCTGGAATTATCCTTTTATTGCCTCTTGTTGTTTTCTTTATGATTCTTGAGAAAGTTTGGGGGTTTTTTCAGAAATACGGAGATAAGTTTTCTCAGTTCTTGCGTTTAGATAAAGTCTTAGGGCCAATTGCAAGTGATGTTATGGGAGGTGTTTTTTTATTGGTATTAATTTATTTCAGCGGTTACTTAATGCAATTCTCTTTTCTGAAAAGATTTACAGAATGGGTTGATAATAAACTAATGGTTTTCCTGCCAGGCTATGAAAAGAATAAAAAGTTAGCAGAAGAAAAATTAGCAAAAGAAATGGGTAAACCAATTACAGATTTACCAATATTATTAAAAGCAGGCGAATATTGGCAACCTGCCCACCTAATTGAAGAAAATGCCGCTGGTAATGCTGTAGTTTTTGTACCTGTAGCACCTTCTAAAGATCAGGGGCAAATTTATATAGTAAGTGCGTCAGATATAAAAAGATTACCGGATACTACTTTAGGAAGTTTAAACGAATCTATAAAATCAATGGGAAAAGGAATACTGGATTTTAAGTAATTCTTTTTGCAATCATAATAAGTAATCCCTGAAATAACCTTCAGGGATTTTTTTAATTAAACCCTAATTTGAAGTCTGGAGATCAATAAAGAAAAACAATTTTTTTAATAACTTTCAAAGTGTATTTTTGTCTACTCAAAACAATTACCATGACAAAAAACATTTTTATCCTTGCCTTTTTATTTCTTTCGATTACTGGTAAAAGTCAGAATTTGAAATTAGAAGAAATAATGAAAGGTGAATCTTTTATCGGAAATCAACCAACAAACGGACGCTGGTCTCTGGACGGGAAAAAGGTTTATTTTGAATGGAATCCGAAAAATGAATTAGGCGCAAGTACTTACTTCTGGCAAAAAGGAATGGGCAAGCCTGAGATTGTTTCTCCAAAAGAAGCTGCTTTTTCTCAGATGGATTTTAAAACAAAACCAGGATCAGATGTAGTTTATTATCTGGACAAAGGAAGTTTGTATTCCTATTCCATTCAGGCTAAAACTTCAAAGAAATTAATTCAGCAGTCTACCCCAATTTCTAATTTGCAGTTTGGTACTCAAACTGGAGAATTGTTTTTTGAACAAAATGATAATATCTTTAAATACAATACTAAAGAAGGGACTGTTTTACAAATAACCAACTTTAACAAAGGGATTAAAAAAGAAACAAAATCGGAAAAAGAGAACTTTTTAAACACGCAACAAAAAGAGTTATTTCAATTTATAAAAGATAAGGAAGCAAAAAAACAGTGGAATCTTGCTAAAAGCAAAGCAGTAAAATCTGATTTTGCAAAAGAGTATTTTTATGGTAAAGACCAGTTTATTAATCTGAAAGCGAATCCGAACGGAAATTTTGCCACTTTTTTACTTGTTGAAGAGCCGGAAATAAAGAAGGAAACAATGGAGGTTTTTATTACCGCTAACGGTTATAATCAAACTCCGGAAACAAAAGAGAAAGTTTCTACAGCCAATTTTGTTAAAACTAAATTTGGAATTTATTCTGTTGTAAAAGACTCGGTTTACTATCTAAACTTTTCGACTTTAAGTCATATTCAGGATACGCCAAAGTATTATGAATCGTATGATAATTTAAAAAACAAACCTAAAGAAGATAAATTGATTGTTCCGCAGGCGCCGGTTTATAGTGAAGACGGTTCATTAGCTATTGTCGAAATCAGAAGTCAGGATAATAAAGACAGATGGTTGGTAAATTTGAATTTGGATAAAGGGACTTTTGAAGAAATTGAATATCAGCATGACGAGGCTTGGATTGGCGGACCTGGAATTCCGGGATATTCTTTTGAATCAGGAACTCTTGGTTTTTTAGCAGACCAGGAAACTATTTATTTCCAATCTGAAGCTACAGGATATTCGCATTTGTACACTTATAATTTAAAAACTAAAAAGAAAACACAACTCACAAAAGGAAATTGGGAAGTTCGTGATGTTACCTTAGCGAAAGATAAAAGAGCATTCTATTTAACGACAAACACCACACATCCAGGAAACAGAAATTTTTATAAATTAGCTGTTGCAGATGGTGTTTTACAACCCATTTTAACGAAAGATGGCGCACACGAAGTTGTGCTTTCTCCAGATGAAAAATCGCTTTTAGTTCGATATTCCTATAAAAATATTCCTTGGGATTTTTATGTAGCTGATAATAAAAAGAACACAACTTTACAGCAAATATCTTCTTCAACTACAGAAGTTTTTAAACAATATCAATGGAGAACTCCTGAAGTAATCACATTTAAAGCGCAAGACGGAACTCCGGTTAACGCAAGAATTTATACGCCTAAAGCAGAAGTTGCCAACAAAGCAGCCGTAATTTTTGTACATGGTGCAGGATATCTTCAAAATGCTCATAATTTCTGGAGCAATTATTACAGAGAATATATGTTTCATAATTTGTTAACTGATTTAGGTTACACTGTTTTAGACATTGATTATAGAGGAAGTGATGGTTACGGTAGGGATTTTAGAACCGGAATTTATCGTTTTATGGGCGGAAAAGATTTATCTGATCATCTTGACGGTAAGAAATTATTGGTGGAAAAATATGGTATTGATGCTAATAGAGTAGGGATTTATGGTGGTTCATACGGTGGTTTTATCACTTTAATGGGAATGTTGACAACTCCTGGTGAATTTGCTTCGGGAGCAGCTTTACGTTCTGTTACAGATTGGGCGCATTACAACCATGGATATACAGGAAATATTTTGAATTTTCCTGAAACAGATCCTGAAGCATACAAAAAAAGTTCACCAATATACTTTGCAGATAACTTAAAAGGAAACCTTGTAATGCTGCACGGAATGGTGGATGATAATGTCGAATATAAAGATATTGTACGTTTGTCTCAGCGTTTTATTGAATTGGAGAAAAAGAATTGGACTTTGGCTTCTTTCCCTGTAGAATCGCACGGATTTAAAGAAACCTATTCCTGGATAGATGAATACGGCAGAATTTTAAACTTATTTAATTCAACGCTTCTGAAAAAATAGATTACAGTCTCAGTTTTCAGTCTCAGTATCAAAACTGAAAACTGCTACTGAAAACTGAATACTTTCTTGTTTGCTCTTTTAATTAGTTTTAAATTTGCATTCGTAAAACAACAACACAACTTAGGATAATGAGCAATACAATTACAACAACAAATTTTAATTTCCCGAATCAGAAATCAGTTTACCGTGGAAAAGTGAGAGAAGTTTACAATATTAATGATGAACTTTTAGTGATGGTAGCAACCGATAGACTTTCTGCTTTCGACGTAGTTTTACCAAAAGGAATTCCGTACAAGGGGCAAATTTTAAATCAGATTGCGACACGGTTTATGGAGTTAACAGAAGATATTGTTCCAAATTGGTTGATTGCTACACCAGATCCAAACGTTGCTGTTGGACATTTATGCGAGCCATTCAAAGTAGAAATGGTAATTCGTGGTTATGTTTCAGGACATGCTGCTCGTGAGTATGCTGCAGGAAAAAGACAAATTTGTGGTGTAACTATGGCTGAAGGTTTAAAGGAGAATGATAAATTCCCGGAACCAATTATTACGCCAACTACAAAAGCAGACAATGGTTCTCATGACGAGGATATTTCGCGTGAGGATATTTTGGCTAAAGGAATTGTTACTGAAGAAGATTATATTGTTTTAGAAAAATATACCCGAGATTTATTTCAAAGAGGAACTGAAATTGCTGCAAGTCGTGGTTTGATTTTAGTGGATACAAAGTATGAATTCGGAAAAACAAAAGACGGAGTAATTGTTTTAATTGATGAAATCCATACTCCGGATTCTTCTCGTTATTTTTATGCTGATGGATATCAGGAAAGACAGGAAAAAGGAGAGGAGCAAAAACAATTATCTAAAGAATTTGTGCGTCGTTGGTTGATCGAGAATGGTTTTCAAGGTCAGGAAGGGCAACAAATTCCAGATATGACTGATGAATATATAGAATCTGTGTCAGAAAGATACATTGAATTATATGAGAATATTCTAGGAGAGAAATTTGTAAAAGCAGATATTGCAAATATTGATCAGCGTATTGAGAAAAATGTATTGGAATATCTTTCTACTAAAGCGTAAATATTTAGTTTTAAACTTATATGAATAGCCCCGGATTAAATTTTAATCTAGGGCTATTTTTTTTATTGCTCCATTTTAGTTTTCAAATTCTCAAGTCCTTTTTGTAAATCTTTGCCAATCATTTCGTCCATTTTCATCATAGGCATCATTATATTCATTGGATAGGGAAAAACGCCGTTAATTCCCCATTTTACTTTGGTTTGATTTGCTGAGACGGCTTCGGTAGACATAAAGCCAACAGCAGTATCATTCATGGGCTCCTTAAAACGTAGTGCAAAGTCAATACGTTTTCCTTCCGTTATCTTGGTTATTTCCTGTTCTCCAACACCAACATCTTTTATATCACTTTCCCATGCTGCGATAGCACCAACAGATCCGTCCGTTCCTGTGTAAGTTGATTTCATTTTCGGATCAATATTAGCCCAGACACTAAATTCATTTTGATTTTTCAAATATCTTACATAATTAAACACACTATCAGCAGGTTTATTAATAGTAATTTCTCTTTCAACAGCATAATCTTTTGGCATAAAGTAAGCTGCTATTAATACAATTGATACAATCAGTATCAGGATGAGTAAAATTTTTTTAATGATAAGCATAAGTTGCAATTTTAAGATTGGTACTGCTTTATTTTGCTAGTTTTCAATAGTAAAGTTAAAAAAGTAAAAGGTTGGTTTTATGGTATTCTAAAATTTTTATATGATTTTTTATTTTTTTTTGATTTAAACTGTAACAAAATGAATATTTGAGCGTCTATATATGAAACGATAATTTAACATTCAGGAGAGTTTATTAGGTTTCTATTAAATGAATGTTAAGAATTAGTTAAAACAAGGTACTTGGTAATGCATAATACAAAAAATACGATTACATTTACATAGAAATTAAAAATCATCATTAATCAATCAATTTAATAATCAATCAACATGAAAAAATCAGTAATTATTTTAGGAGTAGCTTTAGTAGCTTTTGCCAATGTTTCAATGGCAGCGAATCACACATCATCAGTAGTGAATCCAAAAATTGAAGTATCACATAGTTTTTCAGCTCCATTGCATGTAGCAGTTAGTAAAGGAGATTTGGAAGTAGTGAAAAAATTTATTGCATACGGTGCAGACGTAAATGAACAATCAGAAGACATGACACCTTTAATGATTGCAGCGCGTTATAACAAAGTTGAAATTCTTAAAGTATTGCTAGAAAACGGTGCACGTCCTGGTGATAAAAATGAGAAAAAATATACTGCTTTGAAATATGCAGAATTATCAAACGCAACAGAAGCAATCGCTATTTTAAAAGATTTGAAATAACAGTTTTGTTTTAATCTAGTTTGAGTTAGTATACAAAACGGCCTTCCTTGAGCAGAAGGCCGTTTTTATTTTTATGTGCTAAAAAGTAGCAATTAAAATTTTCTGAATTTGCTTATCCTGAATTCGTGAAAACAGAACTAATGCTGTAATTGCTCCAATAGTTGCATAAAGCATATCAGATTGTGTATCCCATATATACCCTTGTGTTCCAAGAAACGAATCTCCACCTTCGCCTGTTGCCAGAGAAACAAACCATTCGATAAATTCGTAAGCAGCACTGATCGCTAAACAAATGCTGACAATAATAAAATTGAAAAAACTTTTATTATTAATGACTTCTTTTCTAATAAACAATTCTCTTATAATCATGGCCGGAACAAACCCCTGAGCAAAATGTCCAACTTTGTCGTAATTATTTCTGCTTTGATGAAAAACTTCTTTTATATAATCGAAGAAAGGAACTTCCGCATAAGTGTAATGTCCTCCAATAAACAGAATAATACAATGAATTAAGATCAGTGTATAAGTGAAATTTGTAAATCGGAATTTTTTGAAGGTAAATAACAAAATCAAAAATCCGATAATAGCTGGAATAACTTCAAGAAAACACGTAAATCCTTCTTTTGGATTTATAATTGAAGCTAATAAAGAAATTGCAAAAACCGAGAGTAAAAAATAGATGTATTTCATAAATTGTATTTCAGTTAGATTGAATGCAATATATTAAACTAAAATGTAACGAAATCAAAAAAGCACCATTAAAAATAATGATGCTTTTTCTTTAACCAAATTAACTTATTTTGAAATTGTTACTCAATGGGAACATGTTTTTTGCGATTGAAAACCCAGAATATAATAGGGAAAACCAATAACGTTAAAATAGTTGCTGTTATTAAACCTCCAATAATTACAATGGCCAATGGTTTCTGTGATTCAGAACCAATTCCGGTTGAAATTGCAGCAGGCATTAAACCTATTGATGCCATTAAGGCTGTCATAACTACGGCTCTTGTTCTGGCTTTTACTCCCATGAAAATAGATTCTTCCAGGGTGAATTTGGCCTTCAGATTATGATGAAATTCAGAGATCAGAATAACGCCATTTTGAATACAAATTCCAAGTAAAGCTATAAAACCAACACCAGCTGAGATTCCAAAATTCATTCCGGTAATATGTAACGCCATAATTCCACCAATAATGGCAAACGGAACATTTGCCAAAACAAGCAACGAATCTTTAATATTTCCAAAAAGGATAAACAGCAATACAAATATTCCAATCAAACTTATCGGCACAACCTGAGCCAAACGCGCGCTGGCACGAACTTGATTTTCAAATTCTCCTGTCCATCCGGTTGTGTAACCGTTTGGCATTTTCAATTCGGCTACTTTTTTCTGTGCTTCAGCAATTGTACTTCCTAAATCGCGATCACGAACAGAGAATTTTACACCAATGAAACGTTTTGTATTGTCTCTGTAAATGAATGCTGGACCAGTAACCGTTTTAATGTCGCAGATTTCTTTCAACGGAATTTTAACGCCACTGATGGTTGGAACTTTAAGTTCGGCCAAATCTTCTTCATCTTTACGGTATTCTTTAGAAAAGCGGACTCTGACATCAAATTTTTTCTCATCTTCATATTTTTGAGTGGCCGTTTTTCCTCCAAAAGCTAATTCTAAAACAGCCTGAGCATCATTCAATGTAACGCCATAAGCAGCCATTTTTTCTCTGTCCAAAATCACACTGATTTCTGGCTGACCAACATTTCTCAGAATTCCTGCATCTTTTATCCCTGGAATATCTTTAATTTTTGCCAGAACTTCATTTGAAAGTTCATCTAGTTTATCCAAATCATCACCATAAATTTTAACAGCATTTGACGCTTTAAAACCAGCAACAGATTCGGCTACGTTATCAATAACCGGCTGAGAATAATTATAGGTAATTCCCTGATGCACTTTTAGTTTAGTATCCATTTCATTAATCAGTTCATCCATACTGATTTTTCTAGTCCATTCTGATTTTGGTTTTAAATCTACCTGCAGTTGGATAAATCCAAATCCATTTGGATCGGTTCCGTCGTTGCTTCGACCTGTTTGAGACAACACATTTTTTACTTCCGGAAAACTTTCCAAATCTTTTCTAATCATTGCAGCAGTTTGCACACTTTCTGGAAGCGATGTACTCATTGGTAATTCTGCTGTTACCCATAATGCTCCTTCATTTAATTGTGGAAGGAATTCAGTTCCTAGAAAAGTTGCGGAAAAGAAAATAGAAGCAACAATTGCAACTGAAGCAATTAAAGTTTGTACTTTATGTTTGAAAGTCCAAGCAAATCCTTTTCCAACAATTCTATCCCAGAAATTCACAAACGGATTGTGTTTTTCTTTTACATTTTTATTTAAAAGAATATGTGATAAAACCGGTACTAATGTCAAAGTAAAAAGTAAAGCTCCCATTAAGGCAAAACCTAAAGTGTAGGCCAAGGGCGAGAACATTTTTCCTTCTACTTTTTGGAATGAGAATATGGGCAATAAAGCGGTAATGATGATTAATTTAGAAAAGAAAATAGCTTTACCCATTTCAGTTCCTGTTTTTTTAATCAAGCTACCTTTGGCAATTTTATTGTAAGCCGTCATTCCCAATTGATGCGCTCGGTGGTCTAATACCACAAACAATCCCTCAACCATAACCACCGCGCCATCAATAATAATCCCGAAATCGACCGCACCCAAACTCAGTAAGTTGGCACTCATTCCCATCATTTTCAGACATAAAAATGCAAACAATAACGACAATGGAATAACGATAGAAACCGTAAAAGTAGTTCGCCAATCGGCCATGAAAAGAAACACTACACAAGTAACCAGAATAATTCCTTCGAATAAATTGTGCATTACAGTTTCAGTCGTGAAATTCATCAAATTATCACGATCGTAAAACGTTTCAATTTTAATGTCCTTTGGAAGAACATTATCATTTAAATCCTTGATTTTATCTTTGATTAATGCTAAAGTTTCCTGAGCATTTTCACCTTTTCTCATCACAACGATCCCTTCAACTGCATCATCATTTTTACCAATTCCGGTTTGCCCAACTCTTGGCATTGAACTTTCATAAACCGAAGCGACATTTTTTACCAGAATAGGATTTCCTCCAGCATCATCAACAATAATATTTTCGATATCCGAAATCGATTTTAAAAGCCCGACACCACGAACTACAAAAGCTTGTCCGTTTTTCTCAATAATATCTCCACCAACATTTAAGTTTCCGGCATTTACAGCATTGTAAACTTGTAGTGGTGTAATGTTATATTTTGCTAATTTAATAGGATCAACACCAACTTCATAAGTTTTAGTTTGTCCTCCAAAAACATTTAAATCCGCAACACCAGGAACTGAACGAAGCTGTTTGTCGATAACCCAGTTTTGATAGGTTAATAATTCTCTACTGTCTCTGCTGTTACTTTTTACAATATATCTGAATATTTCTCCTGTTGGCCCGTAAGGTGGCTGAACATCGGGTTCAACATCTTCAGGAAGGGAGACATTTTTTAATAAATTATTAACCTGCTGACGTGCAAAAGTATCATCAACGCCATCATCAAAAATAATTTTGATTACAGATAATCCAAACATGGTAATACTACGAACACTTGTCTTTTTCTGTACCGAGTTCATTGAGATTTCGATAGGAGATGTCACAAAACGTTCTACTTCTTCGGCACTTTTCCCATTCCATTGTGTAATGATAATAATCTGAGTATTCGTTACATCCGGAAAGGCGTCAATTGGCATATTTTTAAAGGAAATAAATCCTGCTACCGCCAATAATCCCACCCAAAAAAAGGTGAATGCTTTATTCTTAAGTGAAAAAGCAATAATATTTCTAATGAATTTGTTCATGACTTATTCGTTTAAAGCGCGATAAATAAATAGCTGATTATTGGTAATGACTTTTTCATTTTCTTTCAAGCCACTTTTAATATAGGTAGTGTCTCCAACAACACTATAAACTTCAACTTGTCTTGTCTCGATATTGTGACGATCTTTAAAAACCATTACGAAGTTTTTGCTTTTATCAAAAACAATGGCATTACTCGGAATAGCTATCAAGGATTTATCTTCTTTAAAAGACAATTTAATATTGGCATTCATGTCAGGTTTTAATAAGTAACCTGGATTCTGTAGTTTTATACGTGCCTGCATTGCTTTTGTTTCCGGATCAATTACGTTGAAAATTTTATCTACTTTTCCCTTAAAAACTTTATCAGGATAACTTAATGTGGTTACATCAGCATCAATTCCAAGTTTTACTTTATTAATATCCGTTTCATTGATATTGGCCATTGCCCAGACCTCACTGATTTCAGCAATATCAAATATGTTTTCAGATCGGTCACTTCTTAAAAGCATATCCTGATTAATGCTCTTTTGAATGATAAATCCACTAATCGGAGCCGTTACTTCATAAATAGAGCCTGCTTTGATATTATAGATTTTATACGTTTCCTGAATTTTTCCTAATTGAGATTGTGCTTTCGCTACTTCAGATTTTGCCTGAAGAACATCACTCTCCGAATTTAATTTTCCGTCAAATAATTCCTGAGCAACTTTTAAATTGTTTTTCGCTACTAATAAATCACTTTTTGCATCAAGAGATTGTTTTTCAAAATCAGCAATATCAGTACTTTTTATCGTTGCCAAAACTTGTCCTTTGTGTACGTAATCTCCAAGTTCAACATTTACTTTAATTACATTTCCACCAACAAGCGGATAAACATCAATCATTTTATTGTTGTCAGCGGTAATTTTTCCATAAAAACTTAGTTCGTTTTTAACAGGCTGAGTTTGTGCGACAGCTGTTGTAGTAGTTTTTAGCATTGAATCGCTTAATGCAAAAGAAGTATTGGTCTGCGGATTCTCAACTTCCTTTTTACAGCTTGTGAATGCCAGACTCACAATTGTAATTCCTATTATTAGTTTATGTTTCATCTTTAATTAGTTTTAAAATAAGTCTTTGTTGATGGTACTGTTTAATTCTTCTCCTGAAAGCGCTAGTTTTTTCTTCAGTTCGTTAACTTGAACCGTTGCTTGATTATAGCTTTCCATAAAATCTGTAAATTCTAACAAGCTCACATTTCGTTTTTGAAAATTGGTTAACATTCCGTTGTAGACTGCATCAAAATCGGCGTTTATTGTTGGTTTTATAACCGCGTAGTTTTTGCGCGATTCATCCCATTTATTCCATGCCGATGTAATTTCTGTTTGCAATTGCAAGTCAAAATTTTGCTTCTCAACTTTAGATTGATCTAAAATGGTTTGAGCGTATTTAATGTTTCCTTTATTTTTATTCCAAAGAGGTAACGGAATTCCAAGTGTCAAATTAGCTTCTTTATTAAAGGCACCGCTTCGTTGATCGTAGTTTGCGCCTACAGTAATATCTGGAACTGAAAGCGATTTTTGCCATTTTACATTGATTTCGTTGGCATCAATTTCTTTTTGTTTGGCTAAATAATCAGGACGATTGGCGATTGCCTGATCTTCAAAAGATTTTAGATCAAAATCGATAGTTTTAAGATATTTATTGAATTCTGTATCAGAAACAATTGGAACTATGGTTTCAGTTGAGTTTAATAACAATTTCAAATTCGCTTGTTCTTCGATATTGTTATTGACAACTTCCATTCTTTCATTTTTGAAATTCAGATAAAGTGATTGTAAACGCACAACATCTTTCAAAGGAATATTTCCTTTTTGCGCCTGAATAGAGTAGGAATTGATTAAATCTTCAATGTGAGCTAGTTGTTTATCAGTCGTTTCAAGACTTTTTGTATTGTAATAAACTGTGTAGAAACTCTTGCGTAATTGCAATTTTAATGTTCGTAGCAAATCATTAAATTGCAATTCAGCTAATTGCTCATTAGTTTGAGCTAGTTTTACTTCATTACGTTTTTTTCCACCTAAATAAATAAGCTGTTCAATACCAAATGCTTTTTGACCGTCTTTTCCAATATCAAAATATTGATTTCTTTCAGGATTATAAGCATTTAATTCTGCGGTAATTGTCGGATTATCCCAAATACGTGCCTGAATGGTTAGCGCTTTTGAAGCATCAATATTATATTGAGAGGCTAGTAAAAAGAGATTGTTTTTTAAAAATTGGCTTTCACAATCTTCGAGACTGACTGTTTTTTGAGCCAAACCTGCCTGACTTACAAAAATCAGAAATAGTAGTGCAAATAACTTTTTCATTGTATCGGTTTTATTTGATACAAAGATGCTATCTGGAGGCTTTAAGACGCCTTAAGAACGACCTTAAAAAGACCTTAAAAATGTATGTAGATAGAAATGAAAAAGATTTTAATGAAAAATCAATTGAAAGAGATTTGTATTTTCTTCAGGAATACTGTATTTGATTTCAGCCTTATGAAGTATCAAAATACGATTTACAATACGCAATCCAAGTCCAAAACCAGTTGTTCCTTTAGAATTGACACCGCGCATAAAAGGTTGAAAAAGATTCGTTTGCTCCTTTTCGCTTAATGTATTTCCTGTATTTGAAATCGAAATAATAAGATGTTCGTTTTCAGTACTAATTTTTACTTTGGCTTGTTTGTTGTCTGAGTATACACAAGCATTTTTTAAAACATTACCTAAAGCAATTTCAAGTAAGTTTTTGTTTCCTTTAATTTCTAAAGCAGTATCCAGATTATCATCTTCTTCCATTTCAAAAAGAATAACGAAATCAGGAAAGCTTTTGTTTAAGTTTTCAATTGCTGAAAACAGAATTTCATCTATTCGATGTACTTCATGATTTTCAAGATTCTTATTATCTATTTTCGAAAGAATCAGAAGTGAATTAATAAGTTCGGTTAATTGATTGACATCAGTTAAAATGGTTTTTAAGAAAGATTTTCCTTTATCAGATGTTGCTGAATCGGTAATTGTATTTTCGATTTGAGAAGTTATTCGCGACAGCGGAGTTCTAAGTTCATGTGAAGCGTGCGCCGTAAATTCTTTTTGCTTTTGATAAGACATTTCAATTCGGTCCATCATGAAGTTAAATTCATTGGCGATCAAATCGATTTCATTTTTAGTACTATTTGATGCTATACGAGTGTCAAGATTATTCTCGTTTATATTTTTTATTTTTTGATGAAAAATACTAAGCGGACTCATTGCTTTTTTTACCATAAATGAGGTCAAAACCCAACAAATACAGGTAAAGAATATATAAGAAACAATCAAAGTGTATCTAAGAAAGAGTAGTTTTCGTTTACCATAATCATCTGTCGCAGATATCAACGCATAAAAATCTTTGTCTTTTGTGTCATAGAAAACACCATAAACTTCATAATCACCTTGTTGCTTAAAAAAGGTTTTATGTTTTTTAAGGTATTTTAAATCTTCAATAGACCAGTTTATTTTAGCATCGTCAATACTGCTGTAGATTAATTTGTAATGAGAATCAAAGACCAATGTTTTCTCATCATATAGTTTATTGATCGAATTCTGATCAATCATTTTCAAAAGCTGATCATCGACTTCTTTAACATTAACCAAAAGTTTAATATTCGAAAGTGCCTTTATTTCCAGACGATCGCGAAATTCTTCTTTTCTGAAATTAGAATACAAAACAAATATCACAGTAGATGCCAACCCAAATAGGATTGTAAAAAGCAAACTAACTAAAAGCGATATCCGGTTTTTTAATGTCATTCCTGAGCACTTAAATAATATCCGTAACCAATTTTGGTCCGAATCAGTTTTGTTTCGTGGTCCTTATCAATTTTCTTTCTTAAAAAATTGATATAAACTTCAATTGTATTTTGATTGGTTTCAATATGATAATCCCAAAGTTTCTCTGCAATAAATTGTTTAGATAATACTTTTCCTTTGGCATGAGCCAGAATCAGAATCAATTTAAATTCTTTTGGCGTCAATTTGATTTCTTCGCCCAAGCGAAATACTCTCATATCATCTTCCAAAATTTCTAAATCTTCAATAATAATCTTGTTCTCACTTTGCTGTGGAATATCTTTTCGTCTTAAAAGTGATGAAATACGGGCATACAATTCCTCAAAATGAAAAGGCTTGACCAGATAATCATCGGCACCACTATCAAACGAAGCTAATTTATCTTCAATTTCGCTAAAAGCAGTTAACATTATAATAGGTGTCTTTTTATCAACTTCGCGAATGCCTTTGCATACATCAATTCCGTTTGTTCCGGGCACATTAATATCAAGAATAATCAAATCATATTCCTGTGGTAGGTATTTCTTTAATAATAAAGAACCATCATAATAAGGTACACACTCGAATTCTTTTGAAGTAAAGAATGCAGAGATTTCTTTAGATAAAGTAAAATCGTCTTCGAGTAATAGTATTTTCATGCTGTTTTTTGTGAGTCAATTCGGCTAATAATAACCGAATTGACGTTTTAAATTTCTTTCTTATTTAAAATAAGAGAAAGTCTCATTATTTTCAATTTTCAATAACGATTCATAAATCAACTGAATCACATTTTCAACATCTTCTCTGTGAACCATTTCAACAGTAGTATGCATATAACGTAAAGGTAAGGAAATCAATGCAGAAGCCACACCGCCATTACTATAAGCAAAAGCATCGGTGTCTGTTCCCGTTGCTCTTGAAATCGCACTACGTTGAAACGGGATTTCATTTTCCTCAGCTACATCCACAATTAAATCACGTAGTTTATTTTGAACTGCCGGAGCATAAGCAATAACTGGACCTTTACCCATTTTAAGATCGCCTTCTACTTTTTTGTCAATCATAGGAGTAGTGGTGTCGTGGCATACATCAGTAATAATGGCCACATTTGGTTTAATGGTTTGTGCAATCATTTCCGCCCCACGTAAACCAATTTCTTCCTGAACCGAATTAACGATATACAATCCAAATGGAAGTGTTTTTTTGTTTTCGTGCAATAAACGAGCAACTTCAGCAATCATAAAACCGCCCATTCTGTTATCGATAGCACGACAAACAAATTTGTTCTCGTTCAAAATCATGAATTCATCAGGATAAGTGATAACGCAACCTACATGAACGCCCATTTCAAGAACTTGTTCTTTGGTTTCGCATCCTAAATCGATAAAAATGTTACTCAATTTCGGAATCTCTTCTTTGTCACGCAAACGTGTGTGAATCGCTGGCCATCCAAAAACACCTTTTACAATTCCTTTTTTAGTGTGAATATTAACTCTCTTCGAAGGTGCAATCTGATGATCAGAACCACCGTTACGTATTACATATAATAAACCATCATCTGTAATATAATTGACATACCATGAAATTTCATCGGCATGACCTTCGATTACCACTTTAAAAGGAGCATCAGGATTAATAATTCCAACCGCAGTTCCATAAGTATCAGTAATAAATGTATCAACGTATGGTTTTAAATAATTCATCCAAAGTTTCTGTCCTTCACTTTCATATCCGGTAGGTGAGGCGTTATTTAGGTAGCTTTCCAGGAAAGCAATTGAGGTATCTTTTAAGATAGATTCAGTACTCATAAAAATATTTTTTTGCTAATTTATAAATTTGGTATTAGAGTTGTATATAAATATATAATTTTACATTTAAATTATGACTCGATGAGATTTACCTACATTCTTTTATTCTTTATGTTGATTTCGTTTTCAAGCCAGGCTCAGGTTACACCAAAAGAAAATGAGCAAATGGGCTATATTCTAACAGAACGAGATTCTATTTTGGGCGATACCATTGAATTGCCAGAGATTATTATTACCAAAGAGAAGCTCGATCCCGAAGCTCAAAAGCAGTTCCTAATTCTTCAGAATAGAGTTTATAAAGTATATCCATACGCAAAATTAGCTGCAGATAGATTAACAGCTTTAAACCAGGGAATGTCACGTCTGAAAACCAACCGTGAAAAAAAGAAGTATTTTAAAATTGTAGAAGACTACCTTAATAATGAATTCGAAGCAAGACTAAAAAAACTTTCGCGTAAACAAGGTCAAATTTTGGTAAAGTTAGTTCACAGACAAACGGGAATCACAACATATGAATTGATCCGAACGTTAAAAAGCGGTTTCAAAGCCTTTGTTTCAAACACCACCGCCAATTTATTCGACATAAGTTTAAAGAAAGAATACAAGCCATATGAAGTCAATGAAGACTATTTAATAGAAACAATTCTACAAAGAGCATTCGAATCCGGCCGATTGATAAATCAGAAAGCAGCAAATCCCGTAAATTATAATGATCTTATGAATCATTGGGAAGCAAAAGCAAAAGAACCCAAAGAGCAATAATGATAAAGGTACGTATATGGTATAACATCCCGACAGTTTCTTAAAACCTGTCGGGTTTGTTTTTTATACATATATATAAGGAGATAAATTCCACTATAATATATAGTACAGAATATATCTGAGAGGGCTGAGCGAAGCCGAAGCCCATTTCAATTGGAATTTGGATTTTCAAGATTTGGAATTTGTTTTTTAATAAGGAGCTGATCCCGCTGTTCCTTCCAATCTTTTGTGGTGAACCCCACCACAAAAGGATTTTCCCTCCCATCGGGACTAGGGGAGATGTTTTCAGAAGAAAATTATCGTTTCAAAGAAATAAAAAGAAGACTTTGCGCCTTTGCATCTTTGCGAGAACCTTTGAAAACAAAGAAAAACCCAGCTTTGTGTCTTTTTCAAAAGCAGGTAAACCCAATAAAAGGGAAGAACTAAAACTTTGCGCCTTGGTGCCTTTGTGACAAAACCCATCCAAAACAGGCAAATCCAGTCAAAACCCAGAAAATGCTAAAAAAACTTTGTCTTATAAAAACCGTTATACCAGTGACTTATAAAAAAGATTGAAATTATATAATAAAAACCCTTGTAAATGTAAATAAAGGTGCTACTTTTGCACCCGCAACAGCGATAGACGTTCACTGAAATACTGACAAGCACACGAATTAATACTGAAAATTTTTTTTTCAAAAAAGATTCCAAAAAGCTTGTGAGATTTGAAAACGGATGTTACATTTGCACCCCGCAAAACACGGAAAGTTCCTTGATAGATTGGTAAGAAAAACAAAGAAATGAGACGAAAAAAAAGTTTCAAAAAAACTTTAAAAAATTCTTGCTAATTAAAAAAGAAGTTGTAGTTTTGCACCCGCTTTGAGAAACAAGCGAAACAAGATTGAAAGATACGTTCGTAGACATATTGAATTGACAGCCGCTTTAACAGAGATGTTAGAGCAAAAGAATAAAGAGTAAGATAATCGAGAGATTAAGAAATGAA
>NZ_FRBY01000005.1 GCF_900142735.1 Flavobacterium saccharophilum
TTCATTTCTTAATCTCTCGATTATCTTACTCTTTATTCTTTTGCTCTAACATCTCTGTTAAAGCGGCTGTCAATTCAATATGTCTACGAACGTGTCTTTCAATCTTGTTTCGCTTGTTTCTCAAAGCGGGTGCAAAACTACAACTTCTTTTTTAATTAGCAAGAATTTTTTAAAGTTTTTTTGAAACTTTTTTTTCGTCTCATTTCTTTGTTTTTCTTACCAATCTATCAAGGAACTTTCCAATGTTTTGCGGGGTGCAAATGTAACATCCGTTTTCAAATCTCACAAGCTTTTTGGAATCTTTTTTTGAAAAAAAATTTCAGTATTAATTCGTCTGCTTGTCAGTATTTCAGTGAACGTCTATCGCTGTTGCGGGTGCAAAAGTAGCACCTTTATTGAGTTAAACAAGCTTTTTATCTGAGTTTTTTTGATCTTTTTTAAAACTTTTTCTTAACAGTCTGATAACACAAAACTTAGCTTTTCACGTTTTTTACTATTTATAAGAATATTCCGTAGTATTTGTGTTTGTCTCAATTCTTTTGTTTCACAATACGCCATTTTTATGGACTTCACACAGCAATACATTCTTTTCTGAGAACTTTACAACATATCATCACACCTTCTTTTTTGACTTTGCCACTAAGGCACCAAGGCGCAAAGTCTCTTTCTTCTGCTTTTTCTTATACTATATAGAAGTAATACTTCTTTTGAAAACAACTCCCCTAGCCCCGATAGTAGTGGAAATCCTTTTGTGCCGGGGTTCGGCACAAAAGATTGCAGCGGATAGCGGGAAACAGCTCCTTATTAAAAAATAAATTCTCAAAAGCCTCAACTTCATTCTAGCTCACAAAACCACTCTTATATATAATAGTATAATTTACACCTTATATATATGTAGAAAAAAGCGTCTCCTTAAGAACAACACTCTTACCTAACATATATATGATATAAACATGCATATATATATTGTATGTATTTTAGTAATGCGCTATATTTGCATTCACAAAATTATAAACAATGATTAAGATTACTTTACCCGACGGGTCAATTAGAGAGTTTGCTTCAGGCGTAACTCCGATGGAGGTTGCTAAAAGCATTAGTGAAGGATTTGCAAGAAACGTAATTTCTGCATCTTTTAATGGTACAACAATAGAAACCGAAACTCCATTGACGACCGACGGTAGTCTTATTTTATATACATGGAATGATGCAGAAGGTAAAAAGGCTTTCTGGCATTCGACTTCGCACGTAATGGCGCAAGCGCTTGAAGAATTGTATCCTGGAATTAAATTAACTCTCGGACCTGCAATCGCTAATGGGTTTTATTATGATGTTGATTTTGAAGATCAGAAAATTGTAGAAGCTGATTTTAAAAAGATAGAAGATCGTGTTCTTGAGATTTCAAGAGAAAAGCATGAGTTTAAAATGCGCCCGGTTAGTAAAGCTGATGCATTAGAAATGTATAAAGATAACGTTTACAAGACTGAATTGATTTCGAATCTTGAAGACGGAACTATTACTTTCTGCGATCATGCAACTTTTACTGATTTATGCCGTGGTGGTCATATTCCGAATACTGGAATTATCAAAGCCTTTAAAATCATGAGTGTCGCTGGTGCTTATTGGAGAGGTGATGAAAAGAACAAACAGTTAACTCGTGTTTACGGAACATCTTTCCCTAAACAAAAGGATTTAACTGAATATCTTGAACTTCTTGAAGAAGCAAAACGTCGTGACCATCGTAAACTAGGAAAAGAATTAGAATTGTTTGCCTTCTCTCAGAAAGTTGGACAAGGTTTACCTTTATGGCTACCAAAAGGTGCTGCACTTAGAGATCGTTTAGAACAATTTTTAAAGAAAGCACAGAAGAAAGCAGGATACGAACAAGTTGTTACTCCACATATTGGACAGAAAGAACTTTATGTAACTTCTGGACACTATGCGAAATATGGCGCAGATAGTTTTCAACCAATCAATACCCCAGCTGAAGGCGAAGAGTTTTTATTGAAACCGATGAACTGCCCTCACCACTGTGAAATCTATAATGTGAGACCTTGGTCGTATAAAGATTTACCAAAGCGTTATGCTGAATTTGGTACTGTTTATAGATATGAGCAATCTGGAGAATTGCACGGTTTAACTCGTGTGAGAGGTTTTACTCAGGATGATGCACATATTTTCTGTACTCCAGAGCAATTGGACGAAGAGTTCAAAAAAGTAATTGATCTTGTACTATATGTATTTGGTTCGTTAGGTTTTGAAAACTTTACAGCTCAGATTTCATTGAGAGACCAAGAAAACAGAGAGAAATACATTGGTTCTGATGAGAATTGGGAGAAAGCAGAAAATGCTATTATCAATGCAGCAGCCGACAAAGGATTAAATACTGTAGTAGAATATGGTGAGGCTGCTTTTTACGGACCGAAACTTGACTTTATGGTAAAAGATGCCTTGGGAAGACAATGGCAATTAGGAACAATTCAAGTGGATTACAACCTACCTGAACGTTTTGAATTGACATACAAAGGTGCTGATAATGAATTACATCGCCCTGTCATGATTCACAGAGCTCCTTTTGGATCGATGGAACGTTTTATAGCAATTTTGCTAGAACACACAGCAGGAAATTTCCCACTTTGGTTAATGCCAGAACAGGCTATAATCTTGTCTTTGAGCGAGAAATACGAAATTTATGCTAAAAAAGTTTTAGATTTGCTAGAAAATCACGAAATTCGCGCCCTAATTGACAACAGAAGCGAGACAATTGGTAAGAAAATTAGAGATGCAGAAATGCAAAAAATACCATTCATGCTGATTGTAGGTGAGGAAGAAGAGAAAAACGGAACGATTTCTATTCGTCGTCATGGTCAAGAAGGAAAAGGGAATATTACAGTTACAATTGATGAATTTGTCGCAATTGTAGACGAAGAAATAAAAAAGACATTAAAAGTTTTTACAGTTTAACTTAAATTATAAAGTCATAGCAATAAGAAGCAACAGAGGTTATCAACCTCGAGTAGAAAAAAAGGATGCACACAGAATAAACAATAATATTCGTGGTGTACAAGAAGTAAGATTAGTAGGCGAGAACATCGAACCAGGTGTATTTAAGCTTGCTGAAGCATTACGTTTAGCCGATCAATTCGAATTGGATTTGGTTGAAATCTCGCCAAACGCTGAGCCGCCGGTTTGTAAAATCATGGATTACAAGAAATTTGTTTACGAACAAAAGAAACGTGATAAGGTTTTGAAAGCTAAGTCTACGCAAGTTGTAGTAAAAGAAATTCGTTTTGGTCCTCAAACTGATGAGCATGATTATGAATTTAAAAGAAAGAATGCTGAGAAATTCCTGAAAGAGGGTGCTAAACTAAAAGCATTCGTATTCTTTAAAGGACGTTCTATTATCTATAAAGATCAAGGACAGATTTTATTACTACGTTTGGCTACAGATTTAGAAGAACATGGTAAAGTAGAAGCTATGCCAGTTTTGGAAGGTAAGAGAATGATTATGTTCATTGCTCCGAAGAAAAAGAAATAAGTCTTAAAGCCCAAAGTCTTAAAGTTAAAAGTCATAAACTGACTTTTAACTTTTGACTTTTAAACTTTCTGACCAAGATATAAGTAAGTAAGAATAAATTAAAACACTAGGAAAAATGCCTAAAATGAAAACAAAATCTAGCGCCAAGAAACGTTTCAAAGTTACTGGTTCTGGAAAGATTAAAAGAAAGCATGCTTTTAAAAGTCACATCTTGACTAAAAAATCTAAAAAACGTAAATTAGCTTTGACTCACTCAGCGCTAGTTCACTCTACAGATATGAAAAGCATTAAACAACAATTAAGAATTATCTAATAATTCTTTAGGTTAAAAAATTATTTATATAACCTTGGAGTATGGCTTTTAAGTTCCTTTGATTCAATTCAGGACGCCTGCTACAAAAACACATTAAAATTATGCCAAGATCGGTAAATTCAGTTGCTAAAAGAGCAAGAAGAAAAAAAATAATGAAGCAAGCCAAAGGTTTCTTTGGTAGACGTAAAAACGTTTGGACAGTTGCTAAGAATGCAGTAGAGAAAGCAATGTGCTACGCTTACCGCGATAGAAAACAAAACAAAAGAAATTTCCGTGCATTATGGATTCAACGTATCAACGCTGGAGCTAGATTGGAAGGAATGTCTTATTCTCAATTCATGGGGAAAGTAAAAGCTAACGGAATCGAATTGAACCGTAAAGTTCTTGCAGATTTAGCTATGAACCACCCTGAAGCTTTCAAAGCAATACTTAATAAAGTAAAATAAACGTTTTATAAACTCAATTTAGATTACTTACTTATCATAGAAAAACCATCCCGTCAAAACGGGATGGTTTTTTGTTTTCATAGTAGTTTGTAAAACTGCTCCTTTTAGAAATTGAATTTTAAAAGTACATTTGTATTAAATCAAAAAATCAAATGCACGAAGCACTTTTTCGACATATCGAAAAATTCACCAACTTAGAACCTTCGGAGATCGATACTTTAGAGTCATGCTTACAACTTTCTAAAGTAAAAAAGAAAGAACACCTATTACAAGAAGGGCAAATTTGCAATACTATGTATTTTGTCGTAAAGGGCTGTTTAAGGCAATATATCATAAACACTAAAGGCAGTGAACAAACACTTCAATTTGGTATAGAGAATTGGTGGATCACTGATTTATTAAGCTATCATAACCATACCCCTTCCAACTTCTACATTCAGGCTGTAGAGAACTCAGAAGTCATTGCAATAGAGAAACCGACATTGGAAGCTCTGCTAATTCAAATTCCGAAATTGGAACGTTACTTTAGAATCGTTTCTCAAAAATCGTTTGGCGCCATGCAAATGCGGATTAAATTCTTATTTACCATGTCGGCAGAAGAACGATACCATCATTTCAACAATCAATTTCCGGAGTTTGTACAGCGCGTCCCTCAATATATGCTTGCTTCCTATTTAGATTTTTCAGCTGAATTTATGAGTAAAATCAGGGCGGGAAAATTATGATTCTCATTTCTTGAAGTAGTTCAAGTTTTTTAAGGTAGATATCCTTCAACTTTGTATCAAACTTTAAAAACACACAAAATGACACCAAGAATCGTTATCCCAACAGTTGCGCCACAAGCTTATCAAGCTATGATGAATTTAGAAAAATATATTTCTACAACTTCATTAACACCCGTACATAAAGAATTGATTAAAATCCGTGCGTCACAAATAAATGGTTGTGCGTATTGTATTAACATGCATACTGCTGATGCTAGAAAATATGGTGTAAGCGAACAACGCATCTATTTATTAAGTGCGTGGCGTGAAGCTGATGTTTATACCGAAGAAGAAAAAGCAATTTTAGCTTTGACTGAACAAGTTACTTTAATCAACAATCATGTTTCAGAAGATGTATACCAAAACGCAGCACGCTTATTTGATGAAAAATATCTTGCCGAAATCATTATGATGATCATCACGATCAATGCCTGGAATAGAATAGGAATTACTACAGGAATGAGAGCTGTTTAATTTTTTTATAAAGATAATTTTTACAACATTCTAACAAACATAGGCCCTCGCACCAGAGGGTCTGTTTGTATCTACTTGTAAATGAGATCAAGAAAACTGTAATTTTTGAGATAATTCAAAATACCGTATTTATACGTGGTCGTAAGAACTAAAATTTTCTATTTTTGGCTCATGATTACAAAAAGGCTCCAAATAATTCTATATATCACAGTACTGCTTATTATCTTATTTTCCTGCGACAAAAAGAAAGATATTTCTAGTACTATTCCAAAAAACACTAAACCACAAGTTGAGAAGTTAATCATTATTGCCGATAAGTTATATGATAATCAAAACTTTGACAGTGCCTTTTATTACTACAATAAAGTAAAGTCAATTTGTAATCCTATAACTGATTCTGAAAATTTCGTTAGTACATTGGACCGAATGGCCGATATCCAACAAAACAAAAGTGATTATTCCGGAAGCGAATCAACAGTTACAGAAGCACTTCCATATTTAAAATATATAAAAAACCCTAAACATGCCTGGAATACGTACGTTATTTTAGGAATTAATTATTTAAACACATACGATTACAAACTAGCACTGCATTATTACAATAAAGCTTTGGCTTTAAAAACCACCGAATGGAGAAAAGCCGCTGCCAAAAATAATATTGCCCTTACTTTTATCCAACAAAAAAAATATAAAGAGGCAACGAAAATTTTTGAGACTCTATTAGAAGGTGACGGCGTAAAGAAATTTCCTGAAGATTATGCCAGAGCTCTTGACAATATTGGTTACTGTTATTCACAAAGCAATAACCCAAAAGCACTTTCTTACCTAAATAAGTCTTTACAAATAAGAACCGAAATTAAAGATGATTCAGGACTTGGTTCAAGCTATCGCAATCTGGCAGAATTCTATCTTAAAAAAAACATTCCATTAGCAAAAAGATATATGCTTCTTAGTTATGAAAAGTCTACTCAAACGAATCATGTAAATGATAGAATGTCTTCTTTAAAATTATTAATAAACCAAAGTCAAAATAATGAATTAAAAAAATACTCCCTTCTATATATCAAAATAAACGATAGTATTACAGAGGTAAGACAAAGAGCAAAAAACCAGTTTGCAAAAATTAAATATGACTCCAAAAAAGAAAAAGAAGAGAATTTAAAATTAAAAAATCATAAAGCTGAAAATGAATTACAGCTTGAAAGGCAAAAAAATCGAAATATAATTTCCTATATTTTAATTGCTTTAAGCTTAAGTTTGATTGTGGTTTTATACTTCTATCTGACGTCGAGAGGGAATAGAGAAAAAATTGAAGCTACTTATAAAAGTGAGACAAGAATAGCAAAGAAGCTACATGACGAACTTGCTAATGATATCTATCATACTATGGCTTTCGCTGAAAACAGGAATCTTTCTATAGTTGAAAACAAAGAACAGTTATTAATTAGTTTAGATGCAATTTATTCACGAACAAGAGATATTTCAAAGGAAAACAGTCCTGTAATAACCAATGAAAAATATACTTTCTATTTAAAAGAAATGATTTCTGGTTTCAACACTTCTAATCTTAATCTTTTATTAAATGACATAGAATCAATTCCATGGAACGAAATAGAAAAAAACAAAAAAATTACCATTTATAGAATTTTACAAGAGTTGCTTGTAAATATGAAAAAGCATAGTAATGCGACTTTGGTAGGTATAAATTTCAAAAAAACAGACAAAAGCGTTATCATAAATTACACTGATAATGGAAAAGGTATTGATATAAATAATATGATCTTTAAAAACGGCTTACATAGTGTCGAGAATCGTATCCTTAGCATCAAAGGACAAATCGACATTGATACTAAGCCTAATAAAGGATTCAAAGTTTTTATTAAATTTCCATTATAATGAAAAAGCAACGTTATACTTTTTCAAAAAAAACACTTCTCAAATATCTGTTACTAATAATGAGTTTATTATTAGTCGCTGTCTTGTTGGCACAGTTTTGTCAAAGGAAAATTGCAAAACCAAAAACGGATCATACCGAAGAAATAAAAAGACTTACAAATGTCGCAGATGTCTATTTTGACACAGATAAGAAAGATAGTGCTATTTATACCTTTAATAAAATAAAAGCGCTTTGCGATCCCAAAACAAATCCTATCGATTATGTTTATGCAGTAACTTGCATAGCAGAACTTCATCAAAAAAATTGCGACTATATAGCTAGTGAAGCAAGCGCGACAGAAGCATTACCTTACTTAAAAGATATAAAAAACCCGCGTTATTCCTGGATTGTATATAATATTTTAGGCATTAATTACACCCATAGTTATGATAATAAAAATGCTATTGTATGTTTTAAAAAGGCAATTAAGTTAAAAACAAGCGTTTGGCGAAAAAGCCTTGCCATAAACAATCTAGTAGTTGTTTATATGGAACAACGCAAATATAAAGAAGCCGCCATCTTACTTAATATATTGGCTTCTCAAAAAAACATTTCAAGTTACGACGCTGCAAATAATAATGATCACGCCTATATTGTAGATAATTTAGGATATTGCTATTATAAACTAGGTAATACTGAGAAAGCATTAGAATGTTATTATGAAGGTTTAAAAATACGATTACAACCACAAAATGATGACGGGCTCTCCACTTCTTATAAACATCTATCTATTTTTTTTCAGAAAGCTAATCCAATATTAGCAAAAGAATATGCAAAAAAAGCTTACGATCATGCTTCAAAAATCAATAATATTATGGAGCGAATTAGCAGTCTTTCATTATTAATAAAAAGTACCGATGGAAACGAATTAAAAAAATATTCATTAAAGTACATTCAACTTGTTGATAGTATAAACCATACCAACAAAAAAGTAAAGAATCAATTCTCTAACATTAAGTATAATTTTAACAAAGACAGAGCAGAAAATCTGCAGCTTAAAGCCCTAAAAACAGAAAGTCATCTACAACTGGAAAGACAAAAAAACAGAATTATTATTTCATATGTCATAATTGCTTTTGTTTTGATGCTCATTTTATTCCTCTACTTTTATTTAACTTCAAAAGGAAAAAAGGAAAAAAATGATGCTATTTTTAGCAGTGAAATACGCATCTCAAAAAAATTACACGACGAACTTGCAAATGATGTTTATCAAACGATAGCTTTTGCAGAAACTAAGGATCTTGAAAAAGATGAAAACAAAGAACAATTATTAAATAATCTGGATAACATTTATTTCAGAACAAGAAATATTTCAAAAGAAAATAGTAATATCTGCACAGATAAAAATTATCCGCAAGCAGTAAAAGAGATGATTTTGGGGCATAAAGCATCTGAAATTAATATATTGATAAATGGTTTCGATACAATTCGTTGGAATGAAATAGACAAGAATAAAAAAATAATTCTTTACAGAGTTTTACAAGAGTTATTTGTGAATATGAAAAAACACAGCGAAGCAACACTAGCAAGTATTTCTTTTATCATAAAGAATAAAAATTTACACGTTACTTACATAGATAATGGCGTTGGAATTAAAAATAACACATTAATTTTAAAAAATGGTCTCCAAAATGTGGAAAGCCGTATTAAAACTATAAATGGAACTATTATTTTTGGCAATAATTCACAAAAAGGTTTTAAAATAAGTTTCACCTTCCCTTTATAAAATATATTATGTTTAAAAAAGTTTTAGTAGCCGAAGATTTAGATAGTATAAGTATTGCTGTTATTCAAGTACTTGAAGACTTAAAAATACCAACAATACACCATGTAAAATATTGCGATGATGGCTTATTACGAATAAAAAAAGCACTAGTCGAAAACGCACCTTATGATCTAGTAATAAGCGATTTATCTTTTAAATCGGATCACAGAAAAACAGTATTGTCAAGTGGAGAAGATCTTATTGAAGCAATTAATGCTGTACAGCCTTCTTTAAAAAAGATTGTATTTTCAATTGAAGACAAATCTTACCGAATCAAATCGCTGTTTAATGATTTAAACATAAATGCTTACGTTTCAAAAGGACGAAATAGTATAAATGAACTGAGAAAAGCGATTGAAGGAACTTTTAAAGGAGAAGAAAAAATTCTATCATCAGATCTTTCATTTAGCTTTAACGATAAAACATTGATTGAAATCGAATCTTATGATATTTCAATTCTAAAATTATTAGCTCAGGGATACATTTTAGAAAACATTGCGAGTGAGTTTAAATCCTCTTCTATTACTCCTAATGGAACAAGTAGTATCGAAAAAAGAATTAATAAATTGAAGATATACTTTAAAGCTAATAACAATGTCCATCTAATTGCTATTGCCAAAGACTTTGGCTTAGTATAAATTTTATTTGTATTTACGGGTTTCCGTAAGGAAATGTTTCTTTATACATATAAATTTGTTTTGAATCTATTCAGCGACCAATGAAACCTAAATACCACATTAATTTTATATCAAAAATTAATACAACTAAAAACAAGATCATTATGAAAACTATGTTATTATGTATTTTTCTTTCCGTAAGTTTTGCTTTTGTTTCTGAGAAATCAGGGTGGCTTGAAGTTGACTGGAAAATTATTTTTATTCCAGCACTTCTTGTCTTGCAAATCATTATTATCTCGACCGCTTTAAAAAACAGATATAAAAAACATTAAGTCGTAATTTTTCAATCTTAAACTTCATAGATATGAAAAAAAACTTCCTAATTATATTGATCTGCATACTTATTATAGTGCACTGGTATAGCTCAAGAACAGAAAGAATGGTTCCTAAAATAGCTATAAAACAAAAAACTCAAGACGATACCACAAAAAAAATAGTCTTAAAAAAAGATTTCGACTTAAGCAGAAACTAAAATTAGAGTAATTAAGAATATAATCAAATTTTTAAATTACTTATATTTGATTTTTAAAATTCTGCATGAAAAACATTTTAAGTTCCCTTCTTTTATTTTTAAGTCTTCTCTCTTTTTCACAAACTAAAATTGTCTCCTGGAATTTAGAAAATTTCGGAAAATCAAAATCTATTACTGAATTAAATTTTATTGCCAATACTGTTCAAGAATACGATATAATAGCAATACAGGAAGTTGTTGCTGGCTACGGCGGTGCACAAGCTATTGCAGAACTTAACAGTATATTGAACGAAAAAGGCTCAAAATGGAATTACATAATTAGCAATCCAACCAGTAGCAGCAGTTACAAAAGGGAACGTTATGCTTTTATTTGGAAAACAAAAAAAATAAAATTAATAGGCAGCCCGTGGCTGGAAAAAAAATATCATCTAGAAATTGACAGGGAGCCTTATTTCGCAACTTTTGAAATTGATAAAAAGAGAATTACTTTAGTAAATTTTCATGCCATTACAAAAAACAAACAACCAGAAACCGAAATTAAATACTTTAAATTTTTACCTGCTGAATATCCTTTCTTAAATTTAATTTTTATAGGAGATTTTAACTGCCCACAATCACATTCCGTTTTCAATCCACTGAAAAAATCAGGATATGTTTCTGTTTTACAAAATCAAAAAACATCATTGAAGAAAAAATGCAAAAACAATTATTGCCTGGCATCAGAGTTTGACAATATATTTTTCAGATTAAATTCCTTAAATTATAAAAATTCAGGTGTGATACCTTTCTACAAAACTTTTAGTTCATTACAAGAGGCCCGAAAAATATCAGATCATATCCCAATATGGTTTGAATTTTCGTTAAGATAATTTACGTTTTCAGTTTTTTCTTTTTTGCTGCAGGAAATAATACATTATTTAAGATTAATCTATATCCCGGCGAATTTGGATGCAGATCTAAAACTGTTGGAGGATCACCAACCTGATGCTGAAAATCTTCAGGATCATGTCCACCAAAAAAAGTAAACATACCCTTCCCTTTTTCACCGTGAATATATCTTGCTTCACCGTTAAGTTCACATGAACCCATTATTAATATATTTGATTTAATTAATGATGAATCAAATGCGGTTGTTTGTCCCATAAAACCTTTTACCAACTGTGTATGATTTTGGCACAGCATACTAGGGATCGGGTCCCATTTTGCAGAAAATTCCATTAAAGAAAAATAATCTTTTTCTACAGGAATTTTACGTTTCAAAGTCATATCGATATCTGAAAACTCATATTGTTCTGGCCTTCTTTCTAATGTAAAATCCTTAAAAGCAAATGAATTTCCGAAATTTAATTTTGCCTGATAGTTCGAATCACTCGCGTCACCATCAAACATTGCTTCGCAAATATCGACTCCATCAGCCGCAAGAGCAATATCAAAACTGTCAGTTGCAGAACACATGGCAAACATAAATCCACCACCAATAACAAAATCCCTAATTTTTTTAGCGACAGCACCTTTTTCCTGAGAAACTTTGTTATAACCTAATTTGGTAGCCAAAGCTTCTGCATCTTTTTTCTGGTCAATATACCAGGGTGTATTTTTATATGCTGCATAAAATTTGCCGTATTGTCCGGTAAAATCTTCGTGATGCAGATGTAACCAATCATAAAGCAACAATTGATCACTTAAAACTTCTTCATCATATATTGGCGTAAAAGGAATTTCGGCATAAGTTAGTACCAGTGTTACAGCGTCATCCCAAGGCTGTTTTCCTTTTGGAGTATACACCGCAATTTTTGGTGCTTTCTCCAAAATAACAGATTCCATATTTTGAGACGGACTTGAAATTTCATTTAAAATAGAAGCTTCTTCACTATCTGAAAGCACCTCAAAGCTAACCCCCCGAATTTGACATTCTTTACGAATCTCTTCGGCATCTGGTAACAAAAATGATCCGCCACGATAATTAAGCAACCAGCTGGCTTTATAATCCTTACTTAAACACCAATATGTAATTCCGTATGCTTTTAAGTGATTTTGCTGCGTAGTCTCATCCATTGGGAGTAAAATAAACGAAGCTTTTGCTGTAAATGAAAGCAACAGCATGAAAATATAGACTAAACTCTTATACATTAGAAAATTGTTTTAGTAAAGATATAAAGGATGCTTTAAAAAACACAACAGATAAAGTTCTTTTATGAAAGAAAGAAACATTAATTAAACAAAAAAAATTACCTCTGTATTTTAATTAAAAACAGGTAAAAATACGTATTTCAAATAATTAATTTCTATCTACATTTGATAATCCAAATCATTGGACTTATTAACTGATAAAACCACAATATGAAGTTTAATGAAAGTGATAACCAGCCAAAGAGACTAAACCTATTACAAAAAATAGGGCTTTGTTTACTTGTGCTAACTATAATTGTATATTATGTATTGTCGATTCAATTTCTAACAAGTTAGTATGTGTTTAAATTGTTAAAAAAGCAATTTCGTTTTGGATAGCATACACTACAAGTCCGGCAATGTTTCTCGACTCTGTTTTAAGTAATAAATTGTTGCGATGACCTTCTACTGTTCTCGGACTTAAAAAAAGATGATCAGCAATTTCAGAAGTTGTTTTTTGCTGACAAATAAGCTGAAGGATTTCTACTTCTCTGGGAGAAAGAAAACTAGTTTCTAAATGTCCTTTTGAATTTTTTGACGAAACAATAGTTTCCTGAATTGTTTTTAAAACGTTCTCATTGTAATAAAAACCTTTTTTTGCAACTTCATTAATAGTATGAATTAGATCTTTAGGAGTTGTATTTTTTATTAAATAAGCCACTGCTCCTACCTGAATCATGTTTGCAATAAATGATTTAGTATCATAGCTGGTTAAAGCAATTATTTTAATGTCAGGAAAAGATTTTCGAATAATTTTTGTAGCCTCGACGCCATTTAAGATGGGCATTTTTAAATCCATGATAATAATATCAGGCTTTACCTCGTTATCTTCTAAACTAAAAAGAAGTTCTTCTCCGTTTGAAGCTTCAAAAATAATTTCGATATTATCTTCTCTTTGTAATAAAAAAGCAATTCCTTTTCGGAATAAAACTTCATCGTCAACTAAAGCAACCTTAATAGCCGGGCTCATTATTTATTTGTTTTTGGTTTTTGGTTTTCCGAAATTACAAAATATGAATTAAAAAACCATCAAAAGGCTTGATATAATGGGCTAAAAGCTGATTTATTGCTAAATTTTGACTTAAAAAGTAAAAACTACTGAAAATCCTTTATTAATTTGAGAGTTAATCAGAATAGTACCATTCAAAAAAGAAATTCGGCTATCAATGTTTTTCATCCCTAAACCTTTTTGATTTTCGGCACTTTTACTATCAAATCCAACACCATTATCCTCGTAATTACAAGTAGCAACGTTTGAAACAGTATTAAAAGAAATCCAAATTTCACTTGCTTTTCCATGTCGTAATGAATTATTCATCAATTCTTGCAGAATTCTAAAAATATGCAAATGACGATCGATGTCACTTTCATCAAAATCAATTTCATTTTTATAATGAACTTTAACAGCTTTACTACTTTCAAATTCTTCACATAATTCTTCAACTCCAGCATTAAGTCCAAATTTTTCAAAAACAGGCGGCAATAGATTATGGGCAATTTTTCTTGAATTTTCTAATGCTTTTCCAGTGAGATTAATAATATTGTCAGTAATCTCTTTTGTTTCGGCTTCACTTAAATTTGAAGCAGAAAGCAAATGTGTATTTAAGGAAACAATATTAAGTTTAGAACTTATATCATCATGCAAGTCCTGTGCGATACGCTTTCGTTCTTCTTCTTGGGTAAAAAGAACGGCATGTAATTGTTCCTTTTGATACTGTAATACTAAGTCTTTTTTTTCAAGCTCCTTTTGAATTATTTTTTTTCTTGAAAAATAGAAAAATATTATCAATACAACGGCTACAATTATAAAGAATAGAGAAATGTATAATATTATCGTAACAAGTTCTTTTTCAGGAATTGAATGGGTAGTATTCATATCGTGCTATTCTTTTACAAGATTATTAATTTAAGGTCGCAAGGATTTGTTATAAAAACTTACTTTCCATTCATATAAAATAAAAAACTGGTAAGCTAATGCTAAAAAAGCATTTAAGGTCCAGATAAGATATTTTAAATCATCGCTAAGACTAAAAGAAAGATTTCCAATTAAAAATAATACTGTACTGGCAAATAAGTAAATTATAATACCAATACTAACATAATAATACGTTTTACCTTCTGTGAGCATATTATAAAGGTGCAGCAAAGCAAAAACAACACTAAGTAAACATGTCAAAGCAATTTCAAACAAATTAAATTTCAAAAATTGACTCGGATCTAAAGCAAATTGTACAACTAAAATCAATAATCCAACAACGATACAAACTTTTATAAATAGTTTTTGGATTTTTAACTTTAGTAATGAATTATAAAACAATCCTAACAGAATCATCTGTCCAATAAAAAACGTATTAAGAACAGGTAAGTTATTTACTTTAAGATGATACATTACTTCCATGGATAATTGCATCACAAATGAGAAAACCAAATAGGACACAAAAAAAACATTAGCTTTTTCCTTTCGAAAAAAGCTAAATGAATATAGTATAAGATTTACTAGTAAAACTAAATAAACCGAGTAAACAAAAAAGTCATACACCTCTAAATGCTATTTAAAATTACATTGGAGGGCTTGGACGAACACCATCATAGACAACTTCTCCAGGTGCATCGGCAGATTTATTTTCACCCGAACTTGGTGGTCCGTAAACATTAATATATTTCTTTGTTTCCGGATCATATTCTGCTCCAACGAAAAGTAAAGTCTTTTCTTTCTGGTCGTTAATCCCCATATACGCCCAAACAGCTTCCGTTTTTAACTCTAATACTTTTTCCAAAGTTTCTCTTGGAATTAAATAAGCTTTTACTTTATTCTTTGCATCTTCAACCGTTGTATCATCCTGATACCTTTTTTCCCATACCTGGGCTGTACTTAATGGAATTTGAATAGGTCCTGGAAAGGTTTCTTCATTCATAATTTACAATTTTTTAGTTAATAAGATTTGATTTGTTAATGGTTTTGCTAAACTACCGAAATAATTTTATATAAAACATACTAAATAAGTAAAATTATAAAGAAGAATAAGTCGTACTAAATAAAAAAAAAATCTTTATAAGTACTTAACTCATAAAGATTTTTTTGTATTGTATCCTATATATTATATTAAAACGGAACATCACTATCATCATCGTCATCATTCAAATTACTGCCAAAAGCTTCATTTGGAGACGGAAGATTTTTAGTGATAAACGGATTATCATCATGATTCATTTTAGAAGGCAAATCATCATAACTACCAGAAAAATCGTCAAGATTGTCAAATTTACCAAGATGACCTAAGAATTTCAAACGAACGTTTTCGATACCACCATTACGGTGTTTCGCGATCATAATCTCTGCCTGCCCAGCAGTTGGCGAAGCCTCATCATCATCCCACTCATCAATTTTGTAATATTCTGGACGGTACAAGAACGAAACAATATCGGCATCCTGCTCAATTGCTCCAGATTCACGAAGATCCGAAAGCAAAGGACGTTTACTAGACCCACGTGTTTCAACCGCACGCGATAACTGAGAAAGTGCAATTACCGGCACATTTAACTCTTTTGCCAATGCTTTTAAGTTTCGGGAAATTGTAGAGATCTCCTGCTCACGGTTTCCTCCTCCTTTAGAATTTCCTCCAGCGGTCATTAATTGCAAATAATCGACAATTATAATTTTAATTCCGTGCTGTGAAACCAAACGACGGCATTTTGCTCTTAAATCGAAAATAGAAAGTGATGGTGTATCATCAATAAACAAAGGCGCTTTTTCTAAGTTCTTCACTTTGGTACTCAACATCGTCCATTCGTGAGGTTCTAATTTACCAGTACGTAATTTCTCTGACGACAATCCTGTTTCGGACGAAATTAACCTCGTAATTAACTGAACTGATGCCATCTCCAGAGAGAACAAAGCTACAGGGTGTCCAAAATCGATGGCAATATTTCGGGCCATTGAAAGTACAAATGCCGTTTTACCCATCGCTGGCCTCGCTGCAATGATAATTAAGTCACTTGGCTGCCATCCTGAAGTAAGCTTATCCAAATTGGTAAAACCAGTTTCAACACCACTTAAACCTTCTTGTTTAGAAATTTCTTCAATACGTTTCTTAGCCTGCAAAACTAAACTTTGTGCAGTTTCAGAACTACGTTTAATATTTCCCTGCGTTACTTCATACAATTTCGATTCGGCCTGATCTAACAAATCAAATACGTCTGTAGTTTCATCATAAGACGCTTCAATAATTTCAGATGAAATTCTAATCAAACTTCTCTGAATGAATTTCTGAAGAATGATACGAGAGTGAAATTCGATATGTGCCGAAGAGGCAATTTTTTGTGTAAGCTGAATTAAATAAAAATCTCCTCCTGCTAAATCTAATTTTCCATTTTTTTTCAGCTGAGCCGAAACCGTCAACAAGTCAATTGGCTGTGTATCCGTAAAAAGCTGAACAATTGCTTCAAAAATAAATTTGTGTGCATCTTTATAAAAAGCATCAGCTTGTAAAATATCAATTACATCATCTACCCCTTTTTTATCAATCATCATTGCCCCAAGCACAGCTTCTTCTAAATCAAGTACTTGTGGAGGTAATTTCCCTTTTTCTAAATTAATAATTGTGGTTTTATCTACCTTAACAGGGTTTATGTTTTTGAAATTTTCCATATAGCGAAAGTAACAAAATTTAAAAAAAAATTGCTATCGAGTTATAACTATTAATTGTTTATAAATAAGATTTTTTTGTTCATAACCAAAAAAAAATCCGAAACTGTAAGGCTTCGGATTTTAATTAATCTTGTAAGAATTTACTCTTTATACTCGCCCATATTACTGTATTTGTCCATTCTTTGGGCAATTAAGTCGGCTGTTGATAAGTCTTTCAATTCATTATATCCTTTGGTAATGTATTCGGCAACTGTTTTGAAAGTAGTCTCGCGGTCATAGTGCGCTCCTCCTAGTGGTTCCGGAATAACATCATCAACTAATTTTTGTCTTTTCATATCAGATGAAGTCAATTTTAAAGCATCTGCAGCACGTTCTTTGTACTCCCAGCTTTTCCATAAAATTGAAGAACATGATTCTGGAGAAATTACAGAATACCAGGTATTCTCTAACATATAAACTTTATCTCCAACACCAATTCCTAAAGCTCCTCCTGAAGCTCCTTCACCTACAATAATTGTAATAATTGGAACTTGTAAACGAACCATTTCAAAAATGTTTCTTGCAATAGCTTCTCCTTGCCCTCTTTCTTCAGCTTCAAGTCCTGGATATGCACCCGGAGTATCTACTAAAGTCAAAACCGGAATTCCGAATTTCTCTGCCATTTTCATCAAACGCAAAGCTTTACGGTATCCTTCAGGATTTGCCATACCAAAATTACGGTACTGACGTGTTTTTGTATTAAAACCTTTTTGCTGACCAACAATCATAAACGATTGTCCGTTTACTTTCCCTAATCCGCCAACCATTGCTTTATCATCTTTAAAACCTCTGTCTCCGTGAAGTTCTAAGAAAGTATCACCACAGATCGCTCTTATATAATCTAACGTATAAGGTCTGTTTGGATGTCTTGAAAGCTGAACACGCTGCCAAGCCGTAAGGTTTTTATATATTTCTTTCTTTGTTTGCTCTAATTTTTTGTTGATTTCCTTGCAAGTAGGTGTTACATCAACATCAGATTCTTTTCCAATTATAACACACTTTTCTAGCTGTTCTTCAAGTTCTTTGATTGGAAGCTCAAAATCTAAATATTCCATGGATTTTTGAATTTTGTTTGTAAATCGAACCGCAAATATAAAAATATTATATCATTGGCACAGTTAATTGTTAGTAAAGTATCAAATTGTGATTTAAAAATAAGTAAACTATTACACTTCTTTCTTATTTTTATAATGTTTAAAAACACCGTTTAGAATAACTGTAATTACAATTATTAGGGCGCCAATATAAAATTCTGTACTCATTTTTTCTTTTCCTCCAAGTATAAGATAAGCTAACATAATTCCGTAAACCGGCTCTAAATTAGTCGTTAACATAACAGTATAGGGAGTTAATTTCTGCATTACTTTTACAGAAGCTGTAAAGGCATAAGCCGTACAAACAGACGCTAAAACAAGCAATAAAACCCAATTGTTTAATGACATTGTAAAAAAGTCTGCAGTGAATTTTCCTTGTATTAAAAAATAAATAGAAATAAAGAAAACGCCTGCACCAAATTCATAAAATGTAATAACAGAGGGCTCATGATCAGAGATTAATTTTCCGTTCATTAAAGTAAATAAAACTCCTAAAATAATGGATGCCAACGCGTAATACATTCCATTCAGGTATTTAACTTCAACTTGCATAATCATAGTTAAACCAGCAATAATTATCAATCCGAAGAAAACTTCATATAATAATATTTTTCTCCCATAAAAGAGCGGTTCTAGCAATGAAGCAAAAAAAGCGCCTAATGAAAATATCGAAAGTGTTATCGAAACATTAGAAACATGAATCGCCTTGAAAAAGAAAATCCAGTGCATAGCGATCAGCAATCCGACAAAAATTAACTTGGCAAAAGACTGGGCTGATATTACAAAAGATTGTTTTTTATAAACTATAAATCCCGCAAGGAAAATTCCGGCAAGAAGCATTCTGAACCAAACTAAATTTTCAGCATCAATAGTGATTAAAGCGCCCAAAATGGCAGTAAAACCCCAGATAAAAACAATCAAATGAAGATTTAAGTAACTTTTTAAATTATCGTTTCGCATTACGTAATAGGTAAACTGCCAGAATTCCGAAAACCATATTCGGGAACCAGACAGCTAATAAAGGTGAGAAAGTAGATTTTTCGGCAAGTGTACCAAAAATTTTATCAAAAAACACAAAAGAGAAAGCAATTGCAATTCCGATAGCTAGATTGGTACCCATACCACCGCGCCTTTTCATAGATGAAACAGCAACGGCAATAATAGTTAAAATAAAGGCAGAAACCGGTACACTATATTTTTTATAAAGAACAACCAAATAAGTATTAATATTCCCTGAACCTCGTTTTCTTTCTTTATCAATAAACTTATACAATTTACCAAGACTCAAAGTTTCAGCGATATAAACTACTGGTGTCAAATCTTCCAATTCGAACTTGAAAGGAACACTTTTTTCAGGATTCTTTTCAATAATATCACCTAATTCACCAACGGTTCTTTTGGTATAATCATACAAAATATAGGTTTTCTTTTTCGGATCCCATTTAATACGACTGGCTGTAATTTTATATTTCAATTTATCTTTTTCAAAATGCTCCAGTGAAAAATTAAAAGCTGTTTTAGATTCTTCCTGAAAACTGTTAACAAAGATGAAATCATTATCGTTAATCTGCCTGTATACATTGGTATTTTCACCGCGCATCAGTTGTTTTCCGTTTCCTTTTAAATAAGTGTATCTAAAATTATTAAAACCTTCACTTGCAGCAGGAACAATATAAAACCCCATTAAAAGAACAAAAACTGAAACAATAGAGGCACCAATAATATAAGGACGAAGAAATCGGGTGAATGAAATTCCCGAACTTAAAATAGCAATAATTTCAGTATTATTGGCCAGTTTCGAAGTAAACCAAATTACAGATAAGAATAAAAATATCGGAAATAAAGAGTTCGCAAAATAAATGGTAAAGTTGTAATAATAGTAAGCAATATCCAGAAACGGAATCTTGTTTTCTAACATCTTATTCACCTTTTCAGAAACGTCGATTACAATTCCAATCGGAATAAATAACAAGATCATCACCGAGAAAGTGGCTAAATATCTTTTTAAAATATACTTGTCTATTATCGTTAACATAGATTTTTTTGTTTTTTTGTTTCACTTTTCAAGTTTCAAGTTGCTATAAGAACTTGAAACTTGAAACTAAAAAAACTTGAAACTTTTTTTAAAGTCTTTGGCTCATATTTTTAACCATCATTTCTTTCCATGGTCTAAAATCGCCTGCTAAGATATGTTTTCTAGCTTCGCGAACCAACCACATATAGAAACCAAGATTATGAATAGTCGCAATTTGTTTCCCTAAATATTCATTGGCAGCAAATAAGTGACGTAAATAAGCTTTTGTGTATTCTGTATCTACAAAAGTGTGTCCCATTTCATCAATTGGAGAAAAATCAGCTTCCCACTTTTTATTTTTAATATTGATGGTTCCATTTGCTGTAAACAACATTCCGTTTCTGGCGTTACGTGTTGGCATCACACAGTCGAACATATCAATACCTAACGCAATATTTTCTAATATATTTATAGGAGTTCCAACACCCATCAAATAACGAGGTTTGTCTTCTGGCAAAATTTCACAAACCACTTCAGTCATTGCATACATTTCCTCTGCAGGTTCCCCTACTGACAAACCACCAATTGCATTTCCTTGTTGGCCGGAATTTGCAATATATTCCGCCGATTGGCGACGTAAATCTTTATAAGTACTTCCCTGAACAATCGGAAAAAACGTTTGCTCATAACCATATTTATAAGGAAGTTTATCTAAGTGATTGATACAACGATCTAACCAACGGTGTGTCATGTGCATTGAACGTTGTGCATATCTGTAATCGCAAGGATAAGGTGTACACTCATCAAAAGCCATAATGATATCAGCACCAATAGTACGCTGAATTTCCATTACATTTTCCGGGGTAAAAAAGTGATATGAACCGTCAATATGCGATTTAAACTTCACTCCTTCTTCCTTAATTTTACGATTACTCGAAAGAGAATATACCTGATATCCTCCAGAATCTGTCAAAATATTACGATCCCAGTTCATGAATTTATGTAATCCACCAGCCTTTTCAAGAATTTCAGTTTGCGGACGTAAATATAAATGATACGTATTTCCAAGAATAATATCCGGATTAATATCCTCTTTCAATTCACGCTGATGCACCCCTTTTACCGAAGCAACCGTTCCAACAGGCATAAAAATAGGCGTTTCAATTACGCCGTGATCTGTAGTAATACTCCCCGCTCTCGCTTTTGATTGCGGATCTTTTTGTAATAAATCAAACTTCATCTGTTTCTTTTTTCAGTCGGCAAAGATAAGCTAATTTCAGGGAAAATTAAGTAATTAGAGAATTTGTCAATTAGAAAATTAGATAATGATTCTCATCAACCTTAAAGATTGGAATTTGTCAATTAGAAAATTTGGAATTTCAAGTTTCTTTTGGGCGTTCCCTCCGGTCGGGCTATCCGCTTTATTCCCGATTAACAAAAACTACGGCTAAAAAGCCTTGTTTTTCTAAATCGGGAGATACCGCTGCTATCCCTAACGCAAAAAAGAACCAAAAGTTCTAACAATAAATTTTTAAATTTGAATTCAATCTGCATCGAAAAAAACTGCTACAAACAAGATCCATCAGCCAAAAATAAAATCAAACATGAACTTAGCTCAAAAACTTGGATATCCTGAAAACACCAAATTATTAATCATTCATGCTGATGATGCAGGATTATCACACTCAGAAAATCAAGCTACAATAAAAGCACTACAAAACGGATCTGTTAACTCGTATAGCATAATGGTTCCGTGCGCGTGGTTTTTCGAAATGGCAACATTTGCCAAAAACAATCCACAATTCGATTGCGGGATACATCTAACTTTAACCTGTGAATGGGAAAATTATAAATTTGGCCCGATTCTTCCAGTTAACGAAGTTTCAAGTTTAGTCGACCATAATGGGTACTTTTATAAAACCAGAGCCGAATTTAAAAACAAGGCAAAACCATCTGAAATAAAAAAAGAACTCACTGCACAAATCGAAAAAGCGTTACAATTCGGAATCCAACCCACGCATCTCGATTCTCACATGTGCAGCGTTGGTGTTACTCCGGAAATTTTAGAAATCTACAAAGAACTGGGAAACACGTACAATCTACCTGTTTTCCTCAACAAACAATTTGTAGAATCAATCAGTTTATCAGATGAAAAATACAATTTCGAAAATACTCTTTTAGCTGATAATCTTCTGATTGGGTATTTTGCCGATTTCGAAAAAGGAGAACTTAAAAAATCTTATGAAAAAGCTTTAGATTCAATTATTCCCGGTTTTAATGTTTTCCTGCTTCACCCCGCTTTCGATAATTACGAAATGCAAGGCATTACAATCAATCATCCAAATTTCGGGTCTGCATGGCGCCAAATCGATTTTGACTTTTTTACAAGTCAGGAATGCAAAACAAAACTTATGAATAACAATATTCAATTAATAACATGGAGAGAGATCCTCAAAATCAGACAAAGTACGAATTACGGAATCAGCAACAGGATAATTGAAAAATGAGATAATTAATCATGTGAATACTTAAACTTTGTACTTAAAACATATAACATTATGAATTCATAATTTCATAACTTTAATAATCAATTAAAAAAGTAGAAATCATGATAAACTCAGAAGATAACAACCCTATTAAAGAAGATCAAATCGAGAGAAATCTGGAAAATTTAGATTACCCAGCAAATGAAGACATTTACAATCAGGAAGATAAACTAGAGGACGTTGATCCGGAAGATATTTCCGGAGAAAGAATCGTTAATCAGGACAATCACGAATGGAAACAAAACAGCGACAAACTAGGGAATGACTTAGACATTCCGGGTTCAGAGCTTGATGACGAACAGGAAGAAATTGGTTCTGAAGACGAAGAAAACAATTTCTATAGCGAAAGCGATACCGAGTAAATCCATTTTTCGACACATCAATAAAACAAAACTCAAGTCCCTAACGGGACTTTTTTATTTTAAATTTTCAACAAAAAAAGATCTTATAAAGTAGTCTCATTCAAGAAATCTAAAACATTCAAGTGTTTTTTTCAGGATCAATAAAAAAAGTGGTGGAATTTAACAATTCCGGCAAACTAAAGCAAAAAATCATTTGTCAGCCCGCAAAATAACAATTACTTTTGCGTCAGTTTAACTTTTACATATAAAATGAAGCCTAACACACAACAATTAAGCGATTTAACGATCCAAGTAAGAAGAGATATTCTTCGAATGGTACATGCTGTCAACTCAGGTCACCCAGGTGGCTCTTTAGGTTGCACTGAATTTTTGGTAACATTATACCAAAATATTATGGACCGCAAAGAAGGTTTTGATATGGACGGAATTGGAGAAGATATTTTCTTCCTTTCAAACGGTCATATTTCGCCTGTATTCTATAGCGTTTTAGCACGTAGCGGTTATTTCCCTATTTCAGAATTGGCAACTTTTAGATTATTAAATTCTCGTTTACAAGGACACCCAACAACTCACGAAGGTTTACCTGGAGTGCGTATCGCTTCTGGATCATTAGGACAAGGTTTATCTGTAGCACTTGGAGCAGCTCAGGCTAAAAAATTAAATGGTGATAATCATTTAATCTATACTCTGCATGGTGATGGAGAATTACAAGAAGGTCAAAACTGGGAAGCAATTATGTATGCTTCTGCTAAAAAAGTAGACAACCTTATCGCAACGATCGATGTTAACGGAAAACAAATTGACGGAACAACTGACGAAGTTCTAGCAATGGGAAGTCTTCGTGCTAAATTTGAAGCTTTTGACTGGGACGTTCTTGAAATTAAAGAAGGAAATAGCATCGACGCAATCTTAGCAGGTTTAACTGACGCTAAATCAAGAACAGGAAAAGGAAAACCAGTTTGTATTTTATTACACACTGAAATGGGTAATGGCGTTGACTTTATGATGCACACACATGCTTGGCATGGTAAAGCACCAAACAACGATCAGTTGGCAAGTGCTTTAGCTCAAAACTATTCTGCAGACCAAATCGATTACTAAAAAAGTGTTCAGTCTCAGTGACAGTTTTCAACTTAGAAACTTAGTTACTTAGAAACTTAGCATCTCATAAAAGACAAAAATGAAAAAATATACAAATACAGGAAGTAAAGATACTCGTTCAGGTTTTGGAGCGGGAATGACTGAACTAGGTCAAAAAAACGAAAACGTTGTGGCATTATGTGCGGATTTAATTGGATCATTAAAATTTGATGATTTCAAAAAAAATCACCCGGAGCGTTTTTTCCAAATTGGAATCGCAGAAGCTAACATGATTGGTATTGCTGCAGGTTTGACAATTGGAGGAAAAATTCCATTTACAGGAACCTTTGCCAACTTCTCTACAGGAAGAGTTTACGATCAAATTCGTCAATCAGTTGCTTACTCTGATAAAAATGTAAAAATTTGTGCTTCTCACGCTGGTTTAACACTAGGTGAAGACGGAGCAACACACCAAATCTTAGAAGATATTGGTTTAATGAAAATGTTGCCAGGAATGACTGTAATCAACACTTGCGATTACAATCAGACTAAAGCTGCAACTTTAGCATTAGCAGATCATCATGGTCCGGCTTATTTACGTTTTGGACGTCCGGTTGTGGCTAACTTCACTCCTGCTGATGAGCCATTCGTAATTGGAAAAGCTATTTTATTAAACGAAGGAACTGATGTAACAATTGTTGCAACAGGACATTTAGTTTGGGAAGCGCTTATTGCTGCTGAAGCGTTAGAAGCAAAAGGAATCTCTGCTGAAGTAATCAACATTCATACTATCAAACCACTTGATGAAGAAGCAATTCTTAAATCATTGGCAAAAACAAAATGCGTAGTAACTGCAGAAGAGCACAACATTCTTGGAGGTCTTGGAGAAAGTGTTTCACGAGTTTTAGCTTTAAACAATCCTGCTCCACAAGAATTTGTAGCAGTAAACGATAGTTTTGGTGAATCTGGAACTCCAGAGCAATTAATGGAAAAATACAAATTAAACAATCAGGCAATTGTTGAAGCTGTAGAAAGAGTTATTAAAAGAAAATAATTTTTAATTTTCTTACTTTATAAAAAAAACCTCGAAATCACTTTCGAGGTTTTTTTGTATTTCAAATTCAGATTACTGAATAATTATTTAGCAGAATGATGATCTTTATCAACATGAATTCTTAATCTTCCTGGAGATGTATAATCTGGAGTTCCAGCTGCAGAGAATGCTGGAATACCATACGTCTCACTTTCATCTGTATTTACCGTTTTTGGATTGTCTGGCAAAGGATCAAAAGGATAATATTTACTTATTCCCGTCACTGGAGCACCTTCTGGTTTTGTTATTTCAAATCGAGTACTATATCCATCTCCATCATCGTCAAAATCCATAAAATCGGCTATTCCATCACCATCAGTATCATCAATTAATTCTTTAGGCATATTTGGAAACCTTACTTTATCTTCTAAATTATAATTGTAACCATCATGGTTAATATCTTCATCATAATCTAAAACACCGTCCGGTGCACCTGTTCTCTGTCCTCCTACTACTTGAAAATCATGATCTAATCTTTGAAGTTCAAACAACTTAAAACTAAATACAAGCGGAGCATATGTAGGAATACCCGTTTGTGGAGTGCCAAAATAAGCTAGTCCCGAAGGTAAAAACATAACTCCTGCACCGTAATTTTGGTATGTTATAACTCCATCAGCAGCAGTAGTCGAAGTACCTGTTTTAAATTTTGGAAAGATTTCTCCCCATCCGTCAATAACAGGATTAGTTTTATAAACATATAAATCAAAACCAACACCCAAACCGTACGACTGATCAAATACAGTCCCATCTAATAAGTTTCCTTTGTATGCTGCATAAACCAAATCCGTATTACAAGGTGACTCACCTACACCTTTATTAAGTGTTAAATAATAAACTTTATAATTAATGTCGCGATTATAAACATCTCTATGTTCAAGAGGATACTCCTGTTGATCCCAAATAGAAACCTGTGTTCCACCTGCTGGAATTTTTTTTATTTCTACATCAAAAGTTACTTTATCAACTATTAAGTAATTAGTCTTTAAATATTTTTCAATCGAATCATTATCTGCTTTATACTGCTCTTTATAATCACGCAAAGGAACTACCACTACATCATCATCATCACTTTTATTACAAGAAACCAAAGAAATACCGGCAAGCAATAAAACAAAATAATATTTAAATTTATTCATTATTGTTAATTTTTTAGGTGCGCAAGATACAATATTGATTTATTTTTGTAAAGAATTTAACTTTGATTTTAGAAAAATTATGAGAATAGATAAATACCTATGGTGTGTGCGTTATTACAAAACCAGAAACATGGTAACGGAGGCATGCAAAAAGAACCATATAACTGTTAACGGGCAGGTTGCAAAGCCATCAAAAGAAGTTTTCCCAACTGACAGAATTACTTTCAGAAAAGATCAGATTACACAAATTATAACTGTACTCGATATTCCTGAAAGTCGCGTTGGAGCAAAATTGGTTGATATATACCGAAAAAACGAAACGCCAGCCGAGGCTTATGCCCATTTAGAATTATTAAAACTATCTAAAGAACATTATCGCAAAAGCGGAACAGGAAGACCGACCAAAAAAGACCGAAGAGATATCGATGAATATGGAAATGAGATTTTTGATGAAGAGGAAACGGAATAAATTCCAATTTTTCAAATCCCAAATTCCAAAACTACTGTCATAGAAATCCAACATTTAAATTCAAAAAGATAAATCCAAAACCTCAACATTGGAATTTGGAATTTTTTTTATTGGAATTTAAAATTTGTACTTTAGCAAAAAAAATAAATCATGAGCAAAAACATCATCTTAACCAATCAGGAAATCGAACACAAAATCAAACGTATCGCCTATCAAATATACGAGACTTTTGTTGATGAAGAAGAAGTTGTAATTGCCGGAATCGCTTCTAACGGATCCATTTTTGCCGAAAAAATTGCCATTGCACTGAGTAACATTTCAACACTTAAAGTGTCTACCTGTGAAGTTAAGGTTGACAAACAAAATCCACAATTGCCAATTCAGACTTCTTTAACTAAAGAAGAATACCAAAATAAAGGTTTAGTATTAGTTGATGATGTCTTAAACTCAGGCACAACTTTAATATACGCTGTTCGTCATTTCTTAGACGTTCCTCTTAAGAAATTCAAAACAGCAGTACTTGTAGACAGAAACCATAAAAAATACCCTGTAAAAGCCGATTTTAAAGGTATTTCACTTTCTACTTCTTTACTGGAGCATGTTCAGGTAGTTTTCGACAACAAAGAGGGCGACTATGCTTTTTTAAGCTAGTAAAGTCTTAATATCCTCAACCGTTTCTTCGACCGTCTTATCATCAACCACAACTTTATGTTGTGCATGGTTGTAATAAAAGCTACGATCGAATAAATGTTTTGCAATAAATTCTTTCATCTCTTCCTCATCCATATTCGCAATCAAAGGACGTTTACTTTTATTGTGAACTAATCTATTATATAAAGTTTCTATTGAAGCCTTTAAATAAATCGATACAACAGTGTCACTTTTTAATAATTCGTGATTATTAGCGTAACAAGGTGTTCCTCCACCTAAACCTATGATACTATTTTCTGAAGACTGTAGTAATTCAACAAACATTTCATGCTCTAATTTTCTAAAATAGATCTCTCCATGTTGTTCGAAAATTTCATTTATGGACAAGTTTGCTCTTTTTTCGATGCATTTATCCAAATCTAAAAACGGAATATTTATACTTTTTGAAAGATTTTGGGCAATAGTTGACTTTCCGCAACCCATATATCCCAATAAGATGATTTTTTTCATTCTAATAAAACCCTATAAACTAGGGCGTTGTAAACATTGGTTAAAAAAAGACAAATTTATAATAAAAATGCTTGCAAATAATAAAATAAACTCCTTATATTTGCACCCGCATTCAAGAAACATAATGACTCGATAGCTCAGTTGGTAGAGCACATCACTTTTAATGATGGGGTCCTGGGTTCGAGCCCCAGTCGGGTCACAAAATATGTGATTAACAACATAAGTTTCTTGAAAGCAATGACTCGATAGCTCAGTCGGTAGAGCACATCACTTTTAATGATGGGGTCCTGGGTTCGAGCCCCAGTCGGGTCACAAAAGGTCGAGTAATTTTTATTACTTGACCTTTTTTCATTTTAGGCCATGTGGAGAAACGGTAGACTCGCCATCTTGAGGGGGTGGTGCTCGCAAGGGCGTGAGGGTTCAAATCCCTCCATGGTCACATCTTGGGACAAATCAGAAAACAGCTGATTTGTCCCTTTTTTTTTACCATCTAAACCCTTGTAAAATAAGAGCATAACCCTAAGTGCTTCATTGATTCTTGTGGTTCGACACTCTATTCCGTCAAAAGTGAGCTTTTCAGGAAAAATCGAACCAATTATCTTTCTTTTTCTTGCCGTTGTACCTTCCTCATATAATGTTGCCAGTTGAGAAATATGACTAATAGCCTTATTCAGCAAGGGTTCAACATTTGCAGTTCCTTTAATTCCAGTGGTTAATTTAGCTTCAAGCCTGTTTATTTTTTCCTCAGTCTCTATTTTTATTATGCGATAATCGTTAGGGTCTAAATCTCCCACAATAAGTAAATTTCTCGCTTTGGTCAATCTTTCATTAGCTCCTTCCAGTTCTTCCTTTAATCTATTAACATCACTGCGTTCGTGTTTTGTTTTATTTTTAAATACAGATACTATCACTTCTTTATACAATTCTAAAAAAGGCAATGGTCTTACATATTTTCTTATTTCATCTGCAACAATCGCATTTACCTCTGGAGCCTTTTCACGGAACGTACAGCCTAATCTGCAGTGATAGTAGTGATAATGTTGATTACGTCCTTTAGATGCGCTGCCTGTAAGCAGTCTGCCACACTTGGGACATATCAAATGCCCACGCAATAGTAAGGCAGGATCTACCGTTACAGTAGTTTTTCTCTTTTTTTTGCGACTATCTAGTACATCCTGAACATCATAAAACAATGATTCAGAAATTAGTGGCTCGTGCTGTCCTTTTACTAATTGACTTTCTTCTTCTTTATATTTTGGCACGAATACTTTTCCACAATACACAGGGTTACGTACGGAACCCCAAAAAGCATTCTTACTGCATTTGAGTCCTTTATCAATCGCTAATCCCCAGATTTCTTGTGTATTTATTTTTCCTTTCGCCAATTCTTTAAAAACCCATCGCATAATACTTGCTTCACTTTCTTTAATTGCAATATATTTTTTACCATCCTCACTAATTTTATTACTGTAACCTATTGGAGCAATCCCCATAACACGCCCTTCTTTCTTGGCCCGACGCATACCATGTAACACATTTAGTGCTCTACGATCATTCTCAACTTCAGGTGCTGCAAGATAAAAAGCAAGCATCATTTTGTTTTCTGGAATTGTAAGATCTAAAGGCTGTTCCACTGCTTGTGGCTCAACACCTAATCTACGTAATGTACTTATCATCTGATAGGCATCTCCTGCATTACGACTAAATCTATCCCATTTGGTAAAGAGTACCAAATCAGAATGTCCTCTTCGTGTTCTAAGCTCTGACAATAGCTTTTTCCATGATGGACGGTTAAAAGTTTTAGCAGAATGATCTTCAATAATCACTTTTCGAACCTGAAACGAATTCAGTTCACAATATTTACGTAAACGTTCTTCCTGATCCCTTTGCGAATATCCTTTATCTGCCTGCTCATCTGTACTTACACGGATATATAAATCTGCAATTTTCATGATTTTAATATTGATTGGTTAAACTTGCTTTCACGCTTTTGTGTGAGTGTAAATTTACGTATTTTTTGTTCATCTAAATATGTATCAACCACTATTTCAGCCATTTCGTAGAAAAAATCCAAGATAATTTTTGCTCGATCAGCATCTACATCTATACCATCCTTTCTCAATAATTCCATAGCTCTGTGTGGTGTTATTCTATCAATCTCTTCCTCTCTCATCATACACCTCCTTCTATTGACAGCGAAAGCCCGCAACCGGGCTTTACTAATTAATTAAAATTGATTTCAATTACTCATATAGGAAAATAAATTGTACTCCGCTGGTTTCTATTGCGTTTTGGCAGATAGCTAATGTAACCATACTCGTTTAGCTCACGAATGCATTTATGATAGGTTACAGGCCCCGTTATCTTGGCTAGCTTCATGATTTCATACCTATAGACCTCAATAGGATTAACAAAACCCTTTTCAGCCCTAAATTGAAGCAATGCCGCATATATACCAATATGAGTGATACTAATACGGTAATCTTTTTCTATTGCCTTAAAGAAATCAGATAAAGGTTTTAATGTTTTCATTATTTCCTAGATTATCAGCTTACACGCATACCATTTCTTGTGGAATGATTCACCTGTTGACTCTCATTTGTCTTTTGCTGCTGTTTTACTGTTTCCATTGTTTTATTCCCCAATGCCGTTGATAGCGTAATTTTTCTTGAGTGCTCGTCATAAATATTTATCGATTTAAATTGAGGATTTGCTTCAATATAAAACCGATGTTCATTTCCATTTTTAATCAAGGTTACAGGCAGCCTGTTTCCTTGTTTTAAAGCATCCTTTAATTTATCTGCTTCAGTTTTATTTGATAATTCCTTTAAAGGAAGTTGTTGTACAGCTTTTTCAAGATCGTAACCATACCCGGAATGAAATTCTTTGATTCTATGATTGCCACTAGCATCTTTGTCGTTAAGATCTAGTTGGATCCAAGTTTTTTCCTTTTGAACCGCTCGCCCTGCCAACAAATTATAAGCCTGTGTTGTGTCAACAGAATTTTCTTGCTCAACTTTGAAGTACTGATTCCTGTTTTCTTCAGGTTTTAACTCATTATGCAGACTAGCTTTATAACCCTCAAATTGATACTGTCCGCTTTGGTCTTTAACAAAGGACAACTCATGATCCAGTCGTTCTTTTTCGTTGACGTAATAGGAAACCGGAATACTAAATTGCTGGTGACCTTGTTTGATTTGTTGATCAATTTGATTTGACAAATCTCTAAAACCAATACGCTGCACTTGATCGCACAGCGCTTGGTTATTCTTCTGCTCTTCTTTTACATCCTTACGCACTGCAATTTGATCTATAAGCGGTGCTACAACTAGTTTACGAATGAGTCTTACCAATAAATTAGGATAAAGCTGTTTTAGAATCTTGTCCTTTTCCTGCTTGAGGATCTGCAAAGCAAAACGTTCCTCAATATTTTTGCTGCCCTTATACTTTGTTCCAATTCGCTCGTAATGATGCAGCTTTTTTTTGATCAGTGACCTATTATTGGAAAGACTAAAATTAAACAGTTTACTAAAACGCTCTTCCCTGGAGCGCCACTGGTTCAATTCCATCTCTACTCTGTTTATGGGAAGTTGTTCGTTCATCATTACTGATTACATGGATTGACTTTTCTTTTTCTTCTTAGCTTCCTTTGGCACTTCTGGTCCATCATCATCGGCAGTTTGGTTTTGCTTTTTACTGCCTTGTTTTTCAGAAGCTTGCTGAGTTTCGGATTGCTTTTCTTCTTTAGACTTACGATTATCAATGCGTTGCAAATTGCTGTCATATACATTAATTGTCTTGAATTGTGGGCTGGCTTCAATATATTGCTTAATCTCATTTCCTTCTTTTTGGAAAGTAGCGGATTGCAGGTTTCCCTTTTTCAAAGAATTGATTAAGTCTTCTTTGTATTTTGGGGTTTCCAGTTCTTTAATCGGATGTTTGGAGAGTGTTGCTTCCAAATCATAGCCGTAATTCTGATGGTAATGGTTTAGCTTAAAGTTTCCATTAGATTCGGACTGTTTAAAATCGATTTGAAGCCAAACGTTGTAAAGTTCTCCGTCCTTGTTGGTAAGATCTTTGTTTACTGATCTGCCTTCCATAAGATTGTAAGCTTCTTTCATGGTGATGTTGCTGCCTTTATTGATATAAAAGGTTTGCTCCAAATTTTCTTTGGAATTCTCTTTTTGCAATTCCACTTTATAAGAATTAAAGAAATACATATCGCTTTCTTTTGACTTATTGAAATTTAATGTAGCTGCAGCAGTATCATTACCATATTGCGTATTATGCGTCAAAGTGAAATTAGGTTCTTCTTTCTGCATTTTTTCTTTTAATTCAGATTCTAATGCATCTCCAAAACCAGTGTACTTTAACTGGTCGCGTAAGTATTCAAAATTTTTCTCGTTCATGATTTCAATTTTTTAATTATTAAATAGTTTATAGTTTGGGAAGTACAGTCACCTGTACCAGTTTTGTATTCTTGACATGTTCTTCTAAATGTCTGCCACCGTTTTTCTCCATGAGCTGTATGGCTAAATATTTTTTTTCCGGAATTGTAAATTTTGGCAGCGCAAACACAAAGATATTTTCTGCTTCAGCTTGAATTTTATCAATATCATTCAGTATATAAATGGGCGTAATTTCAATTTCCTGTGAAGCAGTACGTTTTATTTTTTTAGTGTCGCGAATAAAAAAACGAAGCTGGTCTATCTCATAATTGATTTTAGAATTGTTGGTTATCTTTATCCTGTAATACATTACTTCATCACGAATAAAAATTCCGTTGAGCCTAAAATCAATATCATATTTACTTTCCCTTTGACCTCGCAGCTTTTTTTTGTCGTATAAGGCTAACTTTGAATATTCCTCAATATCCTGATCATTAATAATTTCATCTGAAAAATAAATTTCCTGTCCATCTGGCTTAGTTTTATTCAGCGTAAGATTTAGCTGCGGGAAATCTTCATTATAATCCAGCACGAAAGAGTAGAGTTTACCATCTGCAGTCACGACCGTAAGATTGGTCTGAAAAAATCCCTTTTGAGCTGCCTTAACCTGAAGGATGTTTTCAAGACCTTTAGCCTTTTGTACCAATATATCGGGGCTTCCCTTGTCGACACTTTTTATGGCAAAAGGAAATACAATATTGGTCGTTTTTGAATAGGCTATCATTAAAGAGTCCGATTCCGTTTTGGATAAATGGTTTTTACTTGATTGCTGTGCTAATACACCGATGGTCATAAATAATAAATAAATCATCACCAATAGTTTAAAATTTTTCATCTGTATCATTTTTAGTTTTTAATTAGAATCATTTTGTTTCTGTTTTTCATCACGCAGCAGTACTTTATATCCCGCTTTTACAACTACTTTAACTAGTTTTACTTTTTTACTTAGCAGGCTTTTAGCCGCTTCAATTCCCGCTCCAGCTGCCTGAGCTCCCCAGGAATCGTCTAGTGATGCAACTCCTAAAGTTTGCATGGAGCGATCAGCGGATGCTTTGGCGACATCACGATTAATGGCTCCCGGAATATATATACCAACAAGTCCATCCATGTCGTAAACAGACAAATCCACCGGAAATAAGGAGTTGTTGTATCTGATACTACTAATGTTAATAGTTAATCGTTCTCCTTTTAAGGAAGCTGTTCCAAACAAAAAATTGTCTTTTGGAACTTTAATGCCATTTATGAAAATGTCGTTGATGAGTCGGAACTTAACTGTAGCTCCATTTACAATAGTTTGTGTTTCATGAATAATGGCTTCTACGGCATTCTGCATTAAATCATCATTTTCAAATTCGTCTAAAGAATAAAAACCATTCTGTTTGTACTCAGAACTGTTCAATGTTTTGTTTTGTAAAGAAGAAACAGGATCTTCATACTCCTTGGTTGAAATAGTAAAGACTTGTCCACGCTGAGCCTCGGACGCTTTTTTCAATTTTTCCTGTACCCTGTTGGGATGTTGGATATCCAAAATACTCTCCAGCATTCCACCGAGCTGCTGCAGTTCCGGATCCTGACTTTCCTGCTCTTCATTCATGGATTGCATCATTTGTTCGAGCCTGTCCACATCATTGGAATGCAGCGAGGTTTCATTCGATTTTGCAATTTTTACATAATCTTTATTTTGCTCCGGAACTGCTACTGGTGTATTGATTGCTTTTTGCAATGCTTCCAATTTTTGATGTACTTTTTCTTCGTTTGGATCGCGATAAACAGATTTATTTAAACCATGTCGCTCTTTTCTCTGAGTAAGAGCACTGCTGCCTTCGGTTGAATCAATCTGAAAAGACTGGCTCAAATAGTTGGGATCTTTTTTAATAAGTTCATCAAGCTTTGCTGAATCAAGTGCAGCCAGATCATAGTAATTCATTTTATCGAGCGGAAGTCCTTCTTTCAGGTTCGCATTGGGAAGTTTTAGATTAAAACCTTTTTGCTGTGGTGCTGCTGAGTTGGCAGCATCCATTTTTCCACCTCCCAATGCCCAAAATATGGCAGTTAGAAATGGCAACGCCAATATTGGCAGTACCAAGAGCATCTTACGATGTTTTAAGGCCTTTAATGATTTTGTGTTTTGTTCCATGATATTAATTTTTAAGATGTGAGTAATAATAATTCTCTATTATTGTTAAACTGTCCAGAAGTCCGGGACGATTTAATACAATACTGTCATGCGTTTTTTTTCCTGTCGGACTGCGCCCCAGACTATCCATATACCTCCGAAAACTTGTAATTTTTTCAAATTCAGTTTCGCTAATAATTGTATTGAGTTCAAGAGGCTTTTCTTTTAAGGGTATCAGATTGGTTGGTTTGGTAATCGGGGTTAATGTTATATTTCTATTTTTATTACCTGAAAAACTATTCACAATCAGGTATATACTGCAGCCAGTTGTAAATACGGTAAAACACAACACAATCACAATCCAGTTAAGACGTGTAAAATGAGCTGTTTTGCGTTCAAGCCAATTGGCGCATTTATACTGCAATCGCAGATTAGCCTGGTCAAACTTTTGCCATAGATTATTTTTAGCAGTTGCAACAACATCGCTTTTTTTGCTATTTCGTTTAGAAGTGAATTTCATGATGTGCAGCTTTATTATTTTCTGTTTTCGGTACTTATGTCCCGATTCTCAATAGTATTCCATCGCTCGATTAAAAAGCCATGCGGATTGTTGTCACTTCTCGATACATTGCGAAGGTTGCCTTCCGTAATAAGGTTTCGATGTGCAATACTGGTGGTACGAATGATATTTTGAGTAGCATAACATCGGAATCCGTACGGATAGTTATTAAGGTCAATAGTCACACTGTCAATCTGTATCGTCTGGCTGACATTCCCCGATATGATACCGGAGTAATAACCGTTTTCCATTAAATCGTCATAGACCCGTTTAGCACTGTCATCCGCCAGATAAAGAGCCTTTGTTACATTGCTTTTAATGACTTTATCATCTGGGTCAAGTGTAAAAAACAGCTTATGAAATGTCTTTACATGATCCCTTGCCTCTACAGGAATGTTATCTTTTCGGTCCGAAGCATAGGCTTCCAGCGCCTTTCCATTAGCTAGTATATAAACCTTATTTTGCATTTGTGATACCAGTGTGAAACTCTTATAAAGCGAAAAACAGCTAATAAGGATGCACCCTGTAATGACAAGCATCGTAAAACCGCGGACATGCCGAAAAGCAGTGTCAATATTTTTCATTTTACTAAACATAAACGTTGAATTTAGGGTTAAGATTTACCTTTTAATTTATCAGCCATATAATTGTCCTTATCTTTGAAGTAAGGTGCAGAATTTCCGGAATCAGACATGCTTTGATACATACGCCCGGCAGCATTCCCCATAGCATCCGCTACCATTGTAGTTCCTTGAGATGTAGTATTTACCACGGAAGTTGTAGAATTACTAAACATACTGGTCACTTTTTGTCCGAGTGCACCGCCGCCTCCGGCATGAACAATGTAATTGGCAACAGAAGGGACAGTGAAATAGCCTATAATCCCAATAATCATAAAGACCAGATAAGCAACATCAGTCCTGCTAAAGAAAGTCTCTCCATATTCTCCTGCTTGCGCAATATCAATCTTTAGCATATTCTCCTGAATTTTTCCGATGATGCTTCCAAATATGTTAGCCACGGGAAGCCACAAATAGATATTGATGTAACGTGCCAGCCAGACGGTAAGGGTATGTTGAAAACCATCGAAAACCGAAATACCAAAAACGATTGGACCTAAAATAGAAAGTACCACCAATTGAAAAGTCCGCAGTGTATCGATGCACAGGGAAGCAGCTTCAAATAATACACGCAGTACCTCGCTCATCCACTCCTTTACTGAATTGCGGAAATTATAAGAGGCCTTGCTCATGGCGAATTTGATATCATTTCCAATACCATCCAGCATCCCCTGCCCACTTGGATCTGCATCATCATGAGTATAGCGGTACCATTTATCCTGATCGCCGCTTCCTGTCGAACCCACATACATTTTCCAGGGATCTGTTTCTTTAAGTGCTTCTTCTTTTTCTTTAAGCAGTCTTTCAATCGCTTTATTTGATCCTTCCACCATTGATGCAGTTGCTGTAACAGTAGGTTTCATGACACCATTGATCATATAGAGGACAGAGGGAAAAATCATAATGCAAAATCCGATAACAAAAGGACGAAAGAGTGGATAGAAATCTATGGGTTCAGCACTGGCAATATGTCGCCAGACTCTTGAAGCGATATACCACATAGCTGCAAAACCGGCAAGTCCTTGTCCAACCCCAATCAGATTACTACATAAGGGCATCATTTCATCATACAATTGTTCCAATACACTATGCAAGCCGTTCATGTCGTCTGCAATTCCTTGTGCCTGGATCGTAAATGGCAATATCATTGCAAGAATAACAAGTATTATTTGCTTATTTATCTTTATCATAACAGTGGATATTTAGTTATTTAACTTATAAATACTGCGCATTGCGCGGGTATCATTATGCTCTTTTGCACGCTGTAAAGCCAGTACAGTTGTATTATTGTTGAAGTTTCTCAGGAACAAAAGTTTGTCTTGCATATCTGCATATATTTTGTCAATAGCGGCTAGCCTTTCATCATCAGACATTCGCATTTTATTTGCGGTAATCACAGAGGTCAATTCATCAAGATTTCTAAGACTTTGCTTAAAAAGATTATCGTACACCCTTTCGAAATAGGCAATTTCTTCAGAATTAAAATTTTTACTGTCCCTAAAACGGCTAAAAGCGGACTTGTATTCTTTTACCAGCAGCATCTGATAATTCACAATGTCACCAATACGCCTGTAATTCTTAACTGTGGGGCTAACCTGCATGAGCGCATCAAGAAATGTTTCATGAAGGCTGAAATTTCCTTCAGACAAATCTTTTACTGTATTATAGCCTCCGCTTAGTATTTCATAGCCCTTTTTCATATCCTTTAAAATCTGTTTGAACTGGGCCAATTTCTCTATGTTCAAAATCAATTGCTGGATTTCCTGTTTTTGAGCTGTTATCGGGGATGGAAATAGCAACCCGATAAACACAATTCCTGTAATCAGTAATTTTTTCATGGCAAATCAGTATTTATGCCGTTTAGGACACGGCTGTTTTTTGCTTCTTTCAATTCGGCTGCTTTTGATACAGCAATCATCTTGGTTTGATTACTGAAACTTTCAGAGAAAGTATAGTCATCAAGCATATTCTGGTAAATCATATCAATGCGTTTCACTCGCTCATCATCTTTCATCTCTAACTTTCCGTCCGTAATGATTGTTAGAAGCTCATCCAAATTGGTATCACAATTTTTAATTAACCTTTCAAAGACCCTTTTGATGTAATCGACTTCATCTCCATGAAACAAATCATCCTGCCGGATTTGCTGATGTAAGCTCTTGTAGCTTTTCATGATTTTTCTCTGGAGCCCTATAATTTCCGTTACCCTTGCATACTTTTTTATTTTGGGGTTGACTGTCTTAAGGGAATTCAGGTAATCTGTATGAAGATTAAATTCTCCACGTTTGAAATATCCTATGGTATTCAGCCCCTTTTTCACTGCGGAATAGCCTTTTTGTGCATATCCGATATAGACTTGCAGAGCTGCTATTTGCTCTAAAAGCATCCTTTGCTGTTTTGTCTGTGCCTGAAGATTTCCTGTGATCAGTGTAGTAAAAAGCACTACTAAAAATATCTTTTTCATGATTTTATTGCTTGTTTACGGAATTCCGTAAAATTGCTTAATGGATTTGACATCATGCTCTGTTTTGGCTCTTTGAAGGCTCAGTAGTACATTCTGTCTGTTGAAAAGTGTCAGGTCATCATAATTAGCATCAATTTGATCTGCAGCAGAATTTATAATCTCCAGCCTTTTGGCATCACTCATTTGTGTGGTGAAAGAATCCAATACAAGGAAAATCTGATCGATGCTTTTCAGGCTTTCATCGAGTATCCCGGAATACACACTTTGCATATAATCGAGTTCGCTGGCCTTAAAATGAGTATCTTTTTGAAACAGGCTCCAGGCTCTTTCATATTCATCTACCAAACGAACCTGCTTTTCACTGATATCTTTGATACGCTGGTAATAGGTAATGATGGATTTGACTTTTGCCAGTTCCTCATAGTAATTCTTATAGAGTTCTTTTTGTTTCTCAGTCCAATCGGAAATCTCATCCAGCTTTAGTTTGGAGAGGATATTTTCTATTTTTTTTTGTGCATTCTGCAGCCAGATCGTTTTGTTCTGCAGTTTTTGGATCCTAAGGTCAATAGCCTTAATTACCTTTTTTGCAACCGCTTTTACGATTTCTAAAATCGGTATTGCTGCAACTGTTGCCGGTCTTGCCGGAGTGCTGATCAGTAAAAAGCACAACAGGCAAATCATGATTTTCTTTTTTGTTTTCATAACTGTTATTGTTTAGTTTTCATAATGTTTATGCTCTTAAGTCAATAGCAAGTGCCGCAATGCCTTTTCGGATATCGCCATCAAATTTCTTGGCATACGCCTGTACTTTTACTTTTTCAGTTTCTTCGGTGGTATAGGCGAGATATTCTTCAAGGGACACCTCGGTGCGGTATACTTTAGACTGCATGCCTCCAAGTGAGATAAACACTTCTTTGTATTTCTTATCAGGATCATTGGCTTTGTTTACAGATAATACCAATGCTTTTTCCTTTTCGGTAAGTCCAAGCAGTTCCTGGATTTGCTCGAATTTGTTTTGATACTTGCTTTGGTCCAGTAATATCTTGCAGTCACTGTTATTGATAATAGCTTGTTTAACGACCGGAGAAGAAATAATATCTTCTACTTCCTGAGTCACTACAATGGCTTCCCCAAAGAATTTACGAACAGTCTTGAATAAATACCGAATATATTCTGCCATTCCTTCCTTGGCAATAGCTTTCCAGGCTTCTTCTATCAGGATCATTTTTCGGACTCCTTTAAGCTTGCGCATTTTACTGATAAAGACTTCCATTATAATGATGGTCACTACTGGAAAGAGTATCGGATGGTCTTTGATATTATCGAGTTCAAAAACAATAAAGCGCTCTTTTAACAGATCCAGATTCTCCGTAGCATTGAGCAGGTAATCAAACTCACCTCCCTTGTAGTAAGGACGCAGTACGTACAGAAAATTGTTTACATCAAAATCCTTTTCCTTTACCTTGTCGCCTTCCAATATGGATACAAACTCATTTTTCAGAAATTCATAAAAACTGTCAAAGCAGGGAAACAAATCAGAATTGCTGTCTAACTTTTCATAATACAATTGAAGTGCGTTAGAAAGTGCTACATATTCACTTCGATTGAAGGTTTCATTGTCTTTTTTCCAGAGTGCCAATAAGAGTGTTTTAATACTTTCTTTTTTCTCGGTATCAAGCGAATCGCCTTCACTGATATAAAATGGATTAAACCGGATTGGGTTCTTTTCATCGTAGGTAAAGTAGTAGCCCTTTACCATATCACACAATCCTTTATAGCTGTGCCCAACATCAACCAATACAATATGGGTTCCCTGCTCATAGTAACTTCTGACCATATGGTTGGTAAAAAAGGATTTGCCGCTTCCCGAAGGTCCCAGTATAAATTTGTTCCGATTGGTACAGATCCCCATTTTAACAGGCTCATCACTAATATCCACATGAACCGGTTTGCCGGTCAAACGATCTCCTAGTCGAATACCAATTGGACTAAGAGAAGAACGGTAACCGGTTTCTAGATTCAAAAAACAGGTAGCCTGCTCAGTGAACGTGTCGAAAGTATCATTCATTGGGAAATCTGCGGAATTCCCGGGAATTCCTGCCCAAAAAATCTGTGCAGCTCCGACCGTCTCCTGCTTAGCAGTCGCATCCATCTGGGCCAGTGCGGAAGAAACTTTATTCTTCAGGTCTTTGAGTTCTTCTTTATTCTCTGTCCAAATCAGCACATTAAAATGGGCTTTGACTGGTAATCTTTGCTGACTGATTGCTTCATTTAGAAAATCATTGGTTGCATCACGCGCAATAAGATTTTCCCTGCTGTAGGCAGATAAGGATTGCAGTCGCAGTCTTTTACTTTCTAACTTTTGCAGAGTTTTCTGAAAATCCTCTATGAAAATATATTGATTGTATATGTGGTTACAGGACAATAATTGACCAAGAGTTGAGGCAAATCCGATACTGAATTTGGTCTTATCAGTGGAATACCGATCATAGTTAATTCGGGACCCGCATAAGGCCGGCAGATCAGCGGCATCACCCAATGTATAAATCTGGCAGTGTTTATCTCCAACCTGCAAACCTTCATCAAAAGCAATATCCTTAAAAACAAACGAATTTTCTTTTTCAGATAAAAAGCAATATTGTTCAATGATTCCAATTTTTCTGCTATGGCTTCTAAGCTGATCATTTCCAAGACGGGTAAGTTTGACAAAACCACTGTCTTCCAATACGCGTCTGAACTGGCCGGTACTATCAATAAATTCCTGACGCAGTTGCGCTTTTAAAGTTTCTTCCGGAACGATGGAGGCTCTCAGTAAATTTGAAAACAAGGAACTGGACGTTTTTCTTCCTACTGGTTTTTTAGTCAGGAAAATATAACATGAATGATCCAGAAATGGGCGTTCATTAAAAAAACGTTCACTGCTACGGGTTAGAAAACTGGAGTCTTCACTTGTGAAATCGGGCTGAAACTTGCTATCTATAAACCAGTCTTGTTTATGGAATACGCTAAACTTCGGAAGTAACTTTATAGCTTTGAGCCAAGCCTGATGAAATGCCTCGTATTCCTGATCCGACAAGGTAAATATCTCGGGTAATTCTGCTTTAAACACTACTGTCACATCTCCTTGTTTGGACAGGATGCAATCGTGCTGCACATCCATAATTGGTAAAATATCATCTATCATCTTTTCCATCATCCTTTTTTTTACCGCTCAGCTAATGCTGAGCAAATTCTATTTCTTCATCATAAATATTTTTCTGCTTTGCGATTTCACAGCTTTTGGAATCTGTCGTTTCGCTAAAGCTTTCATCATTCCATATTGACCGTATTGATGACTCATTTTATATATTTTCAAAATCCATAATGTCCCTGAAATACCAATAATTCCGATACAGATAATGGATTGCAGACCAGCTATGTACATAATGGCAAACAGTATCATAAGTACAATTACGCCACCTCCCAAATACCAGATATATTGTGCCTTTAGCCCTTTAAACTCGATGCTCTGGTTAATCCCTTTGTTGATTTGATACACACTGTTTGACATGGTCTTTATTTTAAAATTTCATCCTGCTGCTGCGTCTCATCTCTGAAAAAGAGCGCTCCTGCCATTTATCAGTATTGCTTTCTGTCAGTGTGAGATGCTGTGATTCTTCAATACTCTTTATTGGCAGTTGAATTACCGGCGCTGTATCAATTAATTTTGTTTCATTACTGAGACTAGCCTCTTGCGGATTGGCTTCTTTCAATTGGTTCTCCTGAATTTTCAGGGCTATTTCCCTTTCCAGACTACAGAGATCGCTTTTCATTTTTTGAAGCTCATCTTCCTGACTAAATACTCTTGTGGTTAATTGTTGTAATTCCGGCAGTTGGTTTTCAATATCATTCAGGGACTTTTGGTATTTTGCCGTGAGATGTTCCACTTTATCAATAGCATTTAGAAAATGACGTGCTGCCAATTTTGGATTGTCTACATTTGGAGTTCCTCCATTGGAAGTATATTTAATACCTTCTTCCAAACGTTGTGCATAAAAACTGTTGGAGTAACGGTACTGGTACAAACCATCATTTTGATAGGCTTCACGTTCTCTTTTTATATAGAGTCCAAAATCATATAACTTTCCAATTTGTTTGGCCTGGTTTTCTCCTTCTGGAGGTTTCCAGTTTTTATAGAGCAGGATAATTTCTTTGCCGATACTTTCTGGATCTGCTGTCTTGCAGTTATACAACTCTATAGGATTTGCTTTGGAACCATCAGGTTCATACTTCAGATTGTTTTTGTAAAAACTGTGATCAGCAGTTAGTTTATCCAGTGTTTTAGTGGTGATTCCTTTTTCCTCCATTAGGTATTCAACCTGATATTTAGTTCTGGAAATTTCCTTGTAATGTGCTTTTTTAAGGCTTTCCATTACCGTTACTTTTTTCTCCAATTTTGATTTTTCCAGTAATGAAGTATCACCAGATAGCACTGCGATATATTCTGAAAAATTCATTCCACTTTGCTCATCCATGGCTCCCTCATCAATAGTCCTCACATTAAGTTCACAGTTTTTCATCTGACTGATAAAAGTCTGTTTGTTCTTCAAAAGGTTGAATTTGTAATTGTCCAGGGATTGCTCTGTTGCATAGATGAAATTTTTTACTTTATTCCCATAATGCAGTTTGGCGACTTCGTTACCTTGTCTGCTGCCTCGGCCGTTCCGTTGTCCCAGGTCAGACGGTCTCCAGGGAATATCCATATGATGCATCGCCACAACACGTTTTTGCACATTAAGCCCGGTTCCAGCTTTTTCTGTACTGCCCAAAAGAATACGTATCTCACCAGTATTCATTTTAGAAAACAACTCCGGTTTCTTTTTATCGGTCCAGTCGTGTATATAGGTAATCTCATGAGCCGGGATATTAAAATCCCTTACCAGTTTTTCTTTAAGGGCATCGTACATATTAAAGTCATCCGGCTTGGGTGTCCCGATATCCGAAAAAACAATCTGAGTGCCTTTATGCTCCATGGAACCCTGATAAATTTCAGCCACATTTCTGGCGCATGTATTGACCTTATTATTCGGGTGATCACCATATCTTTCATTTATCAGCCTCATATCGGCAGCCATTTTTTTAGCGTAATTAGTAGCTATAAGCATCCTGCCTTTGTCTTCCTGCGAGGTAAGAGGTGCCCTGCCTATAAGTGTCGCATTACCTGTTTTGGCAAACTGCATGAGTTGGGTAATGAATTCGGTTTGTTCCGGTGTCGGGCTGACATTGATAAGTCGCTCTTCAATTTCAGGTTTGTCCAGATCAATATGTTTTGCTGTTTTATAATCGGTAATCTCATTATAGAACAGTGCCAGTTCCGGAACTTTAATAAAATGGCGAAAACGCTCTTTGGCAATAATCTCGTTGGTGACAGAAAATTCAAAATCAGTCGTTTTTCTGGCAAAAACAGCTGCCCATCCATCAAAGTTTTCAATATGCTGGCGTTCCATTTCTTTAGGGCGCAGGTATTTGAAAAGCAGATACATTTCGGTAAGACTATTGGATATTGGAGTACCGGAAAGAAAGGTCACACACAGATCCGAATCGAATTTTTCCTGAAGCGTGCGTACCGCAAATAACATATTAAGCGCCTTTTGGCTTCCCTGCATATTTCCAATTCCGGCAACACGGTCATGACGGGTAGTGAAAGTCAGATTTTTGAATTTGTGAGATTCATCTACAAACAAATGATCAATCCCCATTTCTTTAAAGTTGATACCGCTGTCCTTTTTATCTTCTATATCTTTGAGCAGTGTTTTTAGTCTGCCGTCCAGATTATTTTTTCGTATTTCAAGACCTTTTAATATTTTCTTGGAGGTATCGCCTCCCAGATCTCTGGCCGTATCAAGGTCCCGTTCTATATTATCCAACTCATTTTGTAAGATCTCTTTTTGTATTTCGGGTGACTGCGGAATTTTACCAAACTGATCGTGGGTTAAGATGATACAGTCCCAATTATTATTTTTAATCTCATGGAAGAGTCTCATTCTTTTTGCCGGAGTAAAATCATTTTCACCAGGTGCCAATATTCTTGCATTGGGATAAGCCTTTCGATAGGTTGCTGCAATTTGATTTACATTGGCATTCAATGCCAGTATTGCAGGTTTATGAATAATCCCTAATCGTTTCATTTCATTGGCAGCGACAATCATAGTTAGTGTCTTTCCAAGCCCAACCTCATGATCGATTAATGCACCACAGTTCTGAATAATACGCCAGGCCGCATTTTTCTGCGAACTGTACAAGTCATCAATTTCAAGTGCTTTTTTATCCAAACCCGGAAAGCTCAGATGACTTCCGTCATACTCGCGTAATACATAACAATTGAACGTATTGTTATAGAGGCTCTCCAGTTCATTTTTATCGCTTATTGGCAATTCCTGCAGCCACTCAATAAAGCCGTTACGGATGTTTTCAATTTTTTGATGAGCAAGCTGTATGGCTTCATTATCTGGCAGTCGGATGGGTTTGCCACCTGCTTCCTCAACTTCATAGGTAAAAAAGGGAGCCGTATTTTCGAGCGCATGCTCCAATATGGTGTATCCATAAGTTGTTCTGCCACTTTTTGGAGTTACCGAAAACTCCCTGTCAATTTTGGTATTGTGTCCTGTACTTACTTTAAAGGTATCTAGTGATGGGAAATAATTAATTTCAGTTGGCTGGTCAAATAATTTTCCGGCGAAATTCTCATAGTATCGGTTAGGAATCCATCGCTCGCCCAGGTTAAAATCGAGTAATTCAAAAGGGATACGCTCTGGCTGAACTTTTTCCAGTGCATGCAATCCTTTGTAGTATTGTGTGTTTTCAGGGTATAGCTGCACAGCCTGTTTAGCCTGTTGTAACTTTTCTACAACATTGCCGCTTAAATAGAGGTCTGAAGTTTCCCAATTCTGACCAGTAGGATTCAAATAAATATGATGGTTCAGACGTTCTATAACCTCGTTTTGTTCAAGTCCTGTCGAGGCAGTTATAAATCCTAAGTCAACAGTTCCTTTTTCATTCAGACTGCGGGCTAACGCTTCAACAGGATCATCTGTATAATAGCGTTCTTGCTGTTTTACTACAGACTCGATTAAAATATCCGACTTCACATAACGTTCGCCTTCTTTGCGTTCGAGTGAAGAAAGAATGGTGAAACCAAAAGCGAAATCCTGCATGATTAACCTGCGATTCTCAGTACTGTTCAAAATACCATAGTGAGAAACAAATTTGGTATATTGCTCATCTAGATTTTTTCGAACCTCTTCACTGCCAGCTTTATTTGATTGCTCTTTCTCAAACAATTCCAGATAATGATCCCGAATAGCAATATAGGAATCATAGAATTTCAGATTGCCTTGTGGTACTAATGGTTGGAAAAAGGCCTGTTTGTGCTGCTCATTGATATCACTGATAATCCCAACGGATTCTCCAACTCTAACCAGAGTGCCTTCTGTATAAAAAGATTTCAATGAAGCAACTTCTTCATAAAGTCTTTTTTCAAGGTTAAAAGCAGGTTCAAGGGTTTTATCCCCTTCATAAGTATACTTGTGATCATAGTATTGAAGGGTATTGGATAAAGCCAATAATTCATGTGGCAGTAATCCGCCATTCATCCAATTGGCTGAAAAGCCATCGATTTCTTTTACATTGGAATATAATTTATACAAATACCGATTGGACTTGTTTTGTTTAGCAGTGATAAGCACAACATTTTCATGTGAGGGATTATCATTTGTGCGTATGGTACTGAGTATTCGTGCTGTTTTTTTATCTACTACAGTTTCATCAAGAGGATTGATGTAATCCATAGCACGATTTATATTCTCTGCAGGCACAGTATCAAACAAGCCAAGCTGGACTGAAATACCGCTTGCTTTACTCTCAGGCATGGGTAAATAAGTAAATTTTTGCCTGATTGCTTCAGCAGCATGAACGATCTCCGTTTTTTGAGCCTTCTCAAAGCGTTCTGGGTTAAAGTTTTCTTTTAGTCCTTTGGCAATATTTTCTCCAAGGTGATTTCCAATAGAATTAATATCACCGATTTGTCTCACACTTTGATGCGCCTGTCCGTATTGGTTTTTACCAGCTTTTATTTCATTCCCAATGATGAGCTCGGGTCTATTGTGCAGATATTTATTAATACTGTATTTTCCAAATTCATTTTCGAGTTCAACGGTTTGCAACAGCTCATTTTCATTATCCGACAGGGTTTGTTTATACTCGTTTTTCTGAACAATAAGCAGATGATTTGGAGCATCGGTATTTCCTGTTTCTTTCATCAGGTTGTCAGGCATAACTGCCACACTCACAAAATCCGCATTTTGAAAAAGATATTCTCGCACGCTCTGATTGGAAGGGCTGTTTAAAAAACCGTCTGTAGTTATGTATGCCATAAGACCTCCATCAGCCAGTTTGTCCAATCCTTTTGCAAAGAAGTAATTGTGAATTTTCCCCGAAATCGCTTTATCGGGATAGGCTTGGTCATAAACAGAAAAATTACCAAAAGGAATATTGCTGACCACAAGATCATAACTGCCGTTATCATTTGTTGGAGCTTCTTCGAGACCTATTACATGTGTGGTATTTTGGGTTGAAAGTGTACTGTTTAATGCTGAAAGTATCAGTCCGCTTAATTGGTCCTTTTCCACAGCAGTAATTTGTTCCAAACTTGAAAATGCACTGTCTGCTTCAGTGATAAAAATGCCTAATCCTGCTGATGGTTCGTATAATCTTCTAGGGATAATGCCTTGTTCTTTTAATATATTATACAAAGTTTTGGGTACAATTTCCGGTGTATAAAATGCGGTAAGGACACTATTACGGAGTGAAGAAACAACTGAATTATACTCTTTTTCAGAATAGTGTTCTTGCAGTATTCCGTGGAGTCTTGTCATTTCCGGATGCAGCTTCAAATCTTCTTTTGTAGCTCCGGATTTTATCCAGTCTTCGGTAGTACCATTTGGGTATAATACAGCCTTGATACCTCCAAAGCCAGCGTATGCCTTAAGTGCGGCAACTGCTTCTGCCGATAAAGCATCACCTTGCTGCCATTGCATTGCAATGGTAATCGCCTCAATATTGGCACTTAGTTTTTGGGATAGATTGTAAGCCATAATTACTCCTTTTCATACTACACACTGCTATAAATAGCTCAATTCAGATAGTCAGCAATCTGACCAATAAGGGCATTTCTCAAATTGGGATCTTCTTCATTTTCTTTAGTAAAACCAATGGTTTCAAAAACGGGCCTGCAGTTTTCCATAAGGTTGATTATCTCATAGGTCAGGATACCTGATTCCTGAAAAGCGGCATAAGTTTTCTCAAACTCATCAGAAAGTAGAAAGCGGATATATAAAAACCGGGAAGGTTTTAAATCTTCGGTAAGTACATTGAGACAGATTTCTTCGATGATATATTTAGGTGTACCATCAGATAACATATCGTCCAATATGGATTTTACACTACTTATTTTCTCATTGAGATAATCCAATACACTATAATCTTCCTGTAGTGTAAACATCAAATCGGGATTGTTATGGATAATGTAAAACCATAACTTTTCTTTGAGTAAATCTTCCATAACGATTTGTTTTAAATCCCAAAGAAGGATTTGATTACGGTAGCCACTACCACCAGAAAAACACAGCTTCCAAACCAGGCTGCCGCTACTTTTCCGGTATCAGGATCACCAGCATTCCATTTTTGATATACTTTGACAGCACCAATAAGACCTAGTAATGCCCCTACGGCATACATCAGTTCAGTTCCTGCATCAAAGTAACTTCGAACCTGTTGATTGGCTTCGTTAATTCCTGCCAGACCATCTTGGGCGTAGGTTTCATAACTGATCACAAAAAGGATTTGTATCAGAAGCATACAGATACTATCTGTTTTTTGCTCAATAAACTTTTTAAAATTCCAGTTCCATTTTTTCATCGTACATATTTTTAAAGTTTAAAAATTCAGATAAAAAACGGAGGTGTAGCCGCTGTCGCAGTTCCACTTTCCTGTTACATATGCCATACTGCGCCGGGATGGACAGGGGCAATTCCTCCGTTAAATTGTTTTATAGTTTATTCCCAAAGGGCTTCTGCTTCCTTCTGTGTTAAAGTAATTGATTCGAGTTTGTCACATTCTGAGACTATTAATTCACTTATCGAAGAATTAAAAGGGGAATTTTTCACTGAAGGGAATTCTCTTAGGAGAAGCTGCAGATAATAGGTAAATTCTTTTTGGACTAATTTTTTCTTTGCTGCATCTGCGATAAAACTTTTTAATCGTGCCACCAAAGTATCAACGTCCTGAAAGGTAGTGTCAAACTCTCCGAAGGAAGTTTGCTCTGAGATTGCTTCAGGTGATTCCTGATAATTTAATTCGGATTGAGAATCCTCGTAACTTGGATTTTCAAATCCACGGAATTGAAGTTTCCGCTTTCCTGATATTACTTCTTTGAGGTCATCAAAATAAAATCGAAATCCAACAAATAAATACCAGCTTGCCAATAGCAGAATAACTACAACTATGTAATTACCCCATGAAATGTTTGTAAACATACCTCATCATTTTATCGTTCTACATTAGTTTTCACAATCCCGGTAAATGGATAATTCCAAACCAGCTTCTTCATCATTACAAGGCAAAGAAACGATAGAGATAAAACTGCCACAAGTACAACTTTTTGTTGTACCCCAGTTGTACCCCATTGAACCCCCAGTAAAATCAAGAATAAAAAATTAAAAAAAATGCAAGAAAAATAAAAGCCTCCCCAGTGGGGAGGCCAAATTGATGATGAAATAAATTATTTTTGAATCGTTGATCCTATTCTAATAAGATAAAAATTCAAATTCTGACTTTTTATCCATGAGCTTCCAGCCATCATCTGTTCGTATAAAATAGACTTCATGATTTAGTGTATCTTTCAATCCGTTTTTAATGGCAGCAGCAAAAACATTCTTTCTTCGAATTGTAGTGTATTCTACAATTGCCTTATTACCAGAACTCATCATCCTTATTTCTTTGATTGCTCCAAATTCTTCATCAGCTACTTTTACTCGCTGTATTTTACTTATTTTATCATCTGCTGGTGTATGTAGTAAATACGGTTTTGCTGCAGGAGTAAAACTCACAAACGAAGTTGTATCACCAAATTTCTTGCTTTGAAGTACTTTTACAAATCCTTTTTCTACGAGTCCGGATTTAAAAATGGTGTAAGCATGCGTCGGATCACCGCAAAAAATGTCATGGTGTACAATAGCAGGGTAATGATTTTTTCCCAGAATAAGGTTTGTAACCAATTTCTCATCCAGCTTTTTAGGCTGGCAGCCTATGATTGTCAGAATCAAGGTCGCTAAAATGTAGGATAGCTTTTTCATGTTTTAAATTTTAAATTAGTCGTATTTGATTAATATTCTTTGATCTGTTTGATCATGCGTTCCAATGTTTCAATTGCTATTTGCTTATCCCTTTCTTCAAAAACATAAGCCTTGCTCCGCATGGCATTGTATGAAAGATCTGCTTTGTTTGGAGTGGATAAAAAAGGAACGATTGTTTTAAATAAATGATTCATTGATTTTGAAATAAGAATTTTTAATTCATCGGATGCCCTTAATATTAAGGCTGTTTGATCGGTTGAAAGTTTACATAAAACTTTACCAGAAAAGCCATTCATTACTATAGGACTAGTTGTCTTCCTTTCAACAATTTGAAAAGGGGCCGTTAAATAGTTTGCAAATCTTGATTCTATAAAAATTATTAATTCATTCAAACAGGATATTAAAGTAGTTGTCACTTCTTTTAGACTATCTCTGTGTAAATCATTACTATTATTTATTTCTGTGATTTTATCTAAAAGAAATAGTAATGTGGAATAATAATTTCCAACTAAAATTTTTATCTGTTTCTCCTTAGTAAGCGAAAAAACCTGTATAGTAAACTGTGACCGAATAAAAAATGTTTGTTCATTCGCTTTTTCAATAATCTCTCTTGATTGAATTGGAGAAATCAGAGTAAGGTCCGTTTTGTTGGGATTAAGGGTTGAAGTTACCGTTAAGTCCATCCATTCTAAAAGATAGGTTTGAGTCATTTCTTTTACTTTTATTTAGTAAATATTTCTCCCGACTTGCAATCGACAGTACTCTAAATCAATGCTTATAGAACATTCTTAACCCGGTCAAAACATGTGTTGTTAATAATATTTAATTAGAATTTAATCGTAAACGGTATTCAGAAGGAGACAGGGAAGTATGCTTCTTAAAAAAAGTACTGAAAAAAGAAGTATTGGCAAATTTCAGTTCTTCTGAAATATACAAAATGGTTAAATCATTATTTTGAAGCAAGATTTTGGCCTCCAGAATGATTGCATTTTCGATGCATTGTTTCGCTGTGATCTCCGTAACCTGTTTGACAGTTTTAGTAAGATGCCCTGCAGTAACATTTAGGATATTTGCATAGAATTTCACACTGTGTTCTTTTCTGCAGTGTAGTTCTAATAACCTAAAAAAATGGATAACTATTTTTTCATTTCCAGTGTGTTTGACATTATCGTACCAGGATGATCGATAGTATGTTCCTGCCAGTTCATAAAGAAAAAGATTGAAACTCAAAAGCAATGTTTCTTTTTTCAGAATATTCTTATTTGAACTTCTAACCTTACTATTGATTAATTTAAGTAAATCTACAAGTAATCCAATTTCTTTATTTTTGAGAAAAATCTTGGAAGTATTTTTTGCAATAAAAAATTCAAAATATCCTATGTGTGGCCATCTTATACTATTAGCAAAAGCAAACTCCGAAGAGAATGAAAGCTGGCATATTTGCAATTGATTGCTCATTATTAAAACTTCACAAATAGACTTTTTTGGAATAACGATTAGTTCATTGATAAATAAATGAATCTTCTTACTGTTGATCAATAGGCATACTGCTCCGGAATTTATAATCAAAACGGTAAATCGATTCAATATAATTGATTCTTTAAAAGCAATTCTGGAGGAGAACGTTTCAAAGATGTAGACTTTTAAGCCTGATGGGTTGTATTTTGATTTTAGAGATGCCAAAATAAGCGCTTTAAAATGTTTAATCGTGCTAGAAAGTATTACTTATCAAATAATCTGGCCATCAATGAAACGCAAACGAAAAGTAAATTTGAAATGCCGTTTACAAAAAATAGATATGCCAATTTTCTGGGAGAATCAGTTTTTATCCCGCCATCGGTTAAATAGCCTATTATTTCATCATAGGATAATAGATCTATGATGAAATAAAGGCTCACAATATTGAAAAGAATCAAAAAAACGCAGTACATATATTGCAATTGTTTTTCAATCGACTCAGTTATATACATAGCTATTCTGCTTGACTTTGAACAATTATTCCTGTTACAACTGATTTGTTAACCGCAGTCGAAGAATTTTCCAAAGCACCCTGTACTGCTCCAACACGATTGCCTACAGATGTTTCCCAATCTTTATCCTTTCGTTCTTTGGCATAATAAGTTGAATGCCTTACGATGGATGATGTGGTCAGAATGATCCTCTTGTCCTCATTGCTAAACTGCGTGTTGGATATAACGGATGCTTCGAATGAAATTATGGATTGATGAATGACAGCATATTCATTAGTTTCCAATAACAGTATGGAATCCATAAAGTTGGAAAGAGAAATTTTAGCGGCATTTGTCATTAAGGAATTAGCAATCGCCTGCTCTAATTTTATCTGAGGATCATTGACAGTTTCTTGAATTTCCTGAAAGTTACAAGGAAGACTTGTTCCCATATTTAAAAGATCGCTATTTAAAGCCGCGATAGAATCTACTTTTTGGCTAATTTGAGCAATCGTATTATAAGAATAATTTCCAGACAGGTAAACATCAAGGATGTCATTGTGTATTTTACCTGCTATGTCATATACATTAGCCGGATTTTCAGGGTTCAGGTTCTGAAGCAGTTTTGCCGTTTTTTTAGATTTATTTTCAATAAGACCATCATCTAAAATTTTGGCATTATCAATACTCTCACTGGTACAAGAAACAAATGGTGATGTTAAAACAACTAGCAATAATAAAAGATTTTTCATGATTAAAAGTGTTAAATGTAAAGACTGTTTTTTTTCAGTCAGTTCATTTCACCCGGGTTAGCAGAACTTTAATCCGGCACGATGCCAAATATTTTTGCTATTGAATTCAAGACAAATCTAGAAGTAGAATTTTTGATTTGCAAAACGTTGTATGTGGATTTTCCGAATTTAGGGTATCGATTTTCCGAAAATCGACACACCTTTTTTAATCAAAAACATACTAATTATCAATACATTACGTTATTAATGATGCTATTTTGAACAAAACACAATATTATATTGACTCTATAGTGTTTTTAGCTGATAAAAATGCATTTTCATTTCAAATAATGTCTCCTTTTTTAATTTAGCTTATGATTAAAAATTATATATTATTAGTAATTCTTTGCGCAGGAAATCAATTGTATGCGCAGGAAATGGAATCGAAAATTTCCGATACGCTTCAAAGAAAAAACTATGATTACCTTTTTGAACGTATAGAAGCTACGGCTGAGGATAAAATAAAACAAGCATATTATCTTCAATACTTTTTGAATAAGGCTAAAACGGATAAAAATTCTGAGGAAATTGTAAATGGATATAAAAATTATTTATTCTATTCTCCTGAAAAATTAAAATTGGTATATGCTGACAGTATGATTTATGCTGCTAAAAAAGCCAATGATAATGCTCTTATTGGCTCTGCTTATCTTTCAAAAGGAATTGTTTACTATGGACAGAAAAAACATAAACATGCTCTTGATAATTATCTTGTAGCCGATAATTACATTTCCAAAACCAGCGACAAGTACCTGACTTATAAGGTTAAATATAATATTGCAGGTGTAAAGTATTATCTCGGATTCTATGATGAGGCAATTTCGCTCTATACCGAATGCATTGATTATTTTAAAGAAAAGAATTCAAGAGCATATTTGAATTCTTTGCATTTGCTTGGTTTGTGTTATAACAGAATTGGTAATTACGGCTTATGTTCTGAAATAAATGAAAAAGGTATTCAGGAAGGAATAAGATTAGACAATAATGAAATGAAAGATTACTTCATTCATTCAGAAGGTATTAATCAATATTTTAAAAATAATTATAACACAGCTATAAAAAAGATTGCCTATTCAATTCCGACCATAAATAAAAACAAGGATTTTGCAAATGAATCTGTTGGTTATTTTTACATTGGAAAAAGCTATTGGGATCTCCATAAACCAGAAATGGCTTTGTTGTATTTTTTAAAAGTTGATAAGATTTTTGATGATAAAGGATATATACGTCCAGACTTGCGTCAGAACTATGAACTGATTATCAAATATTATAAATCTAAAAAAGATCTTCATAAACAGCTGTATTATACGGATAAGCTACTAAAGGCAGACAGTATATTAGACAACAAGTTCATCTATCTTTCCGGCAGAGTTAGCAAAGTGTATGACAAGAAAGTATTACTAAAAGATAAGCGGGATATTGAAGAATTGTTTAATAAGAGGAAGTATAACGATTTTATTTTTACTGGTATCGTACTAGTATTATTTTTAATCGTATCATTCATTGCTTACAGGCATATCAGGAATAAGAATGTTTACAGGCAAAAATTTGAGGAATTGATGGCAAAAAATGAGGCAGTTTCTAAAGTGGAAGTCAAAAATGTAAGTAATGGAATTGGAAATATAAATAAAGATACTGTTGCAGATATACTTAAACAATTGGAAAAATTCGAAAAAGATAAAAAATTTCTAGCAAAGGACCTGACTTCCGCAAAGCTTGCTGCAATCTTCAATTCAAATTCAAAATATTTATCAAAGATAATTTATCAATACAGAGGAAAGAAATTTGTGAGATACATTGCTGATCTTAAAATCAATTATCTAATAAAGTTGTTAAAAGAGGATAGTAAAATAAGGAAATATTCCAATAGTGCATTGGCTGAAGAAGTTGGCTTTAGCAGTACTAAAACATTTACTCAGGCTTTTTTTGCAGAAGCTGGCTGTCCAACGTCTTATTTTATTGAAGAACTAAATAAGATGTCTCAGGAAAATAAGATTCTTTGAATAAATAATTCCTATAATAATTATGAATTAAAAACGTTTTTAATTTTTGCAGCAAAGTTGCAATATAACAAGCAAAGTTTTATTTTCGCTGCCTTAATTTAATAAAAACATATCATGAAAGATTTAGTAGCTAAAATAAACGCCGAAATCGAAACATTTAAAACAGAATCAGATTCACTAATTGAAAAAGGTGTTAAAGCAGCTGGAGCGAGAGCTCGTAAATCAACTTTAGAAATTGAAAAACTTTTAAAAGAGTTTAGAAAAGTTTCTATTGAAGAGTCGAAAAAATAAATTCATTTTACTGTAAAGGGCTGTGGTCATAAAGACAGCCCTTTTTTATAATTCAAGAAAAACTATTCATATAATTAATCCATTCCAAGCGTTATAGAAAACTATTCGTGGTTAAAACAATTGCTAAAATTGCATTTATTAAAGTATTTGTTTTATTATACAATTGGACTAATCATGAGCTGTTCAATTTTATTATATTTAAAGGTTAGTCCTTTAGTTGCTTCATCAAAAGATGCATCAGAATTTTCAAAAGATGCAAAAACTAGTACTTGTTGCTCTTTGAATTTTGAAAGTTCCACTAATAAACTCCTAAAACTTTCCTTTGACATATCTTGTTGTTTAGGTTCATCTAAAATGATAAGTTTCGGATGATTAGTATTATATTGTATAGATGTTTGAAGCAATGCAGTTGTATAAGCCCAAATACATCTTATAAAATCGCTTGCAGAAGAATCGAATTTTATGTTATAAAATTGTTCAGCATCTGTTTTTTGAGCTAAAGGTAAATAAGTGTCAGTTGAAATTCTAATTGCCTCAAATGGTTTGCTTTGGTATTTAAATAATCGCAGTAGATTTATGAAGTTATTTTTAAGAGTTGCAAGTTTTTGCCTATCTAAATCAGAAAAAAAGTCTTTGGGTAAATCCTTCTCTTTATTTAATAAATTTTCATATTCTGAAGAAAGATTTTTTAAATCTTCAATTAGGGGATTAAAATTTTCTAGTATCTTATTAAAAAATTCAACTCTTCTTTTTAAATCAATTCTTTTTTCGATTTCAATTACAGATGGTAATCTTTCATCTTGAATTAATTCTTTCTTTAAATCTCTAATTTGTTGACGGATTTCAATTATTAAATTTTGATAGTCTTTTAATTTTGACTCTTTTTCGTATATAGTGTTTTTTTGCCCATCAATGTATACTCTTATCATTCTTTCTTGAGAGTCTAAATAAGAAATATTATCCTCAATCCTCATTGGAGTTTGCTGGATATCGCTTGGAAGTAATGAATCTTTTAATTCGTGTGCGCAAGTAGGACAAATATTTTTTGCTATTTCTGTTGGTAAATCACCTCCTAATTTATTGACTTTTAATGCTCCCTTATTTTTTCTTAGATCATCTTGTACAGCTATAATTTGCTTTTCATATTGATTTAATTTCTCTCTGTCAAAATTAAGCTCAGGAGATAACAATTCAAAATTTAATGAAACTTGATTTAATTTATCATTTAATTTATTTAGTTCAGTTTCATTTTTGCTAACATTGGAACCTACAGTTACTGTCTGTCCATTTTCTAAAATTGATAATTCATTTTTTTGAATTTCATTTAGTTTAGCTAAAGTAATTGATTTTTCATCTTTTATTAGCGATATATAAATACCGTCATAATTATTTAAGATTAGAGGATTATTGTCTATACCAATGATTTTACCTCCACTCCTTTCAGCTAAATGTTGAAATTTGGAAAATAAATTTTGCCACCTATTATTTATATTTTGTTTTACCGAGTTTAGCTGTTGTTTTCTTTTTTCATTTTCAAAAACATCGAGATTAAGTAAAAATTCAACAACTCTTTGTTCTGTATTTCTCATACCAAAGTACGGCATTGTTGCGAAAAAGTCACTCCAGCCAGTTTTTTGTTCAATGATGAATGCTGGTGCAAGTTGTTGTAGATAGAGTTTATGCAAATCTCCTTTTGCAGTAACAACCTCTGGAAGATTTATTTCTAAAAACTCAGTCAAATATAAATGGAATCCGTAAAGTTCATCAGAAGCTGAACCTGCATCATGAACATACATTTGTCGTGATTCAATTGTTTGACTTTCTCCAGTTAATAATCCTCCAAAATAAACATCTACTAATTGTGCTTTTCTTGAACCACTTGTAACACTTCTTTTAATTGTTATGATTTCTTTATTTTCAATTTCAAGAAATATGAATGATTGGTTAATATTATGTTTTGTGCCACGTGGAAATTCAACTTGGTCCTTTAATACAGACTGCATTGTTTTCTCATTTTTTCCACCCAGCAGTTCTTCAAATCCCAAACCGTAAATTATTGATTGAAATAAGCTACTTTTTCCGGATGTATTATTACCCCTAATTATATTTAACCCATCGGAAAAATTAAATTCAGCACCAAATAATCCATCTGTTGTATTCACTTCAATTTTAATAGCTCTAATTTTCAGCATAATTTATATTCCATTGGTTTGACATTGCATTAATTCGGCTATCTGTAATTTTACTTTTTCCTATAAAGGTGAGAAACGACTTTTCCTTATCAAATAATTCCGTATCTGAATTTATCATTTGATAAAATTTAAATCCCTTTTCAGTTAATTTGTAATTTTTACCATTTACAACATCGCATATATTTTCTGCAATTGCATATTGTAATGCTCTATTGAGAGCAGGTTCGATACTCCAAACCGAAAAATCAGTTTGAAAATTACTTGTAACATAATCCTTTAATTTTGAAATATTTTTGTCTGATGATAGAGCCCATGAAAAAAGATGTAATTTTAAAAGATTCGAAGTTTCAGCTCTACAACAAAGACGTAAAGTTAAAACTATTAAAGCTATTTTATACATAGGTCTATAATCAGCAGGAATTGGTATTGGTCTTTGGGTAAAGGATAGTTTCTTTATGTTTAATTCTTGCTCTTTCATTAATCAAAATTTATTGGACATCTTAAAATCCAGTCTGCTAAAACTTGTTCCGTTAATCTGTCAATTGTAATTTGGTCTATGTAACTAAATGCTTCTTTTAATTTAACCTTTAAATCATTTTCAATTTGTTTATATAATGTATTGTTATCTTCTGTATTAACAATGCAAATTTCTGTTAGTTTCTTTTCGAATAGACTAACAACTCTAACAAATTTCTCATAATCAGTTGGGAATTTTTCTTGCATAATTTTAACAGCTATATTGCCATTTAAAAAATGCTCAATAGAATTTTGAGTAAGTGCATTTATTTTACTGTCTCTGTTTGAAATACTTGCGTTAATTCTTTGTCCATGCTTCCTTATAGCATTGTCTACAAGTGAAATTTGTTTTGTTTTCCAATCAGCTATTTCAACATCTGATTTTTCAGTTAAGGGATTTATTTCAATTTTTTTCTCTCTGTAATTTAAAACTAAAGGAATTTGCGAAGCAAAGAAATCAATATCGTAAATCAAAACATCAAAATCATCATCTAAAATGGAGAGATTTAATTTTTTATATTCTTCAGCTTTATCCTGACAATGTTTGACAATATCTTTCTTTTTATAGCCAGGAGTTACAAAAATCCATTGCTTTACTTTTATTGATTTTAAATATTTTTTTAATTCTGCCTCATTAAATATTAATTTCTTTAAATCAGTTGTAATTTTGTCTCTTTGCTCTTCGTAGAGTTTATCAGGATTGTATTCTTCATTTGGACAGTAGCATTGAAATAGAATACCATTTCTTGTAAATCCCTCAATTCCTAAATCACCTTGCCAAGCTGGCATTTCTTGATAACCTTCAGCCTCATATTTTATTTTGAAACATACTTGGCAAAATGATTCCCAAGAATTCCCATCAAAATTTCCGTGCTCGGTTTTATACATATTCTACTTTGTGATTTATCATATTAGTAAAAGGTAAATTTAATAGATTTTTTCTGGTTTAAATATTTTTGTTTAACGTTGTAATTTTGTTCTGCTGATTAATTAAAGATCAATCAGTTACAAATATATTAAGTCTCTTACTTTTCCAATTAATTGCTTCTAATAATTCATTTGATCTTTTATAAATATCAAACATATAAAAATACTTTAGTTTTTTTTTACGGTTTTCCATAACAGTATCTTTTTAATTAGCAAATTAATTCTTTTGATTAATAAAATTATCAAGTATAAATACCTGTTTTTAATTTTTTATTACAATACTGTATGTATTATGTATCATTGCAATCTTTATCTGAAGAACAGCTATATAACATTGGCAATTAATTATTTTTTTTGCCGAAATTATATTTATAATTAAAAAATGATTACTTTCACATTTCAAAACTGATATAAGTTGAACAAAGCCCTAGAACATAAAATTCATTATTACTTTGGTAACAATAAAAAACTTTCAAAACCGGAGTTTGTTTTAGCTATCAAAAAAGATTTTCCATCTTGGTCAGGAAACACCATTAATATGTACCTATCTCAACTAAAAAAAGAGGGCATTATTCATAACACTTCAAGAGGTTTTTACGAGTTAGGCAGTAGCGAAAAGTTTAAACCAATGATTACTCCATCGCTAAAAAAAATATATAACAGGATACATAAAGACTATCCATTTGTAAATTATTGCGTTTGGAATACTTCCTGGATTAACGATTTAATGCGTCACCAGCCTTTTAAAACTTACACAGTAATTGAAGTAGAAAAAGAAGCAGTAGAACAGATCTTCAATAGTTTTAATGATAATTTTAAAAATGTTTATCTAAATCCTGATGAAGAGATATTTGATAGATACATAAGTTATGCCGATGAAGTCATTATAATAAAAAACTTAATTTCAGAAGCTCCAATTGAAAAAACAGATAAAGTTAGTATACCAACTTTAGAAAAACTATTGGTAGATATGCTTATTGATAATCGACTTTTTGCGGCACAACAAGGGGAAATAGATTTTATTTTTAAAACTGCACTACAGAAATATCCATTAAATAGATTAAAAATGAAACGATACGCAATGAGAAGAAATCGCGAAAATGAATTACAGAATATTTTCAATGTCATTTCGGCAAAATAATCATTTTTTTGCCAATAATATACAATTGATGATAAATAACGAAACCCATACAATAGAGTGGATACTTAGCTTAAAAAACAAGTTAGGAAAACGAGTAGATCCCAAATTAATTGAAAAAGTAATTTGGGCATTAACACTATTAGAGCAACTAAAAACAAAAGGATTAAATTTCACATTTAAAGGCGGTACAGCATTATTACTAGCTACTGAAGTACCTAAACGATTCTCCATAGATATTGATATTATTACGGAGCACTCCGAACAGGAAATCATTACTGTTCTACAAAAAATTGTAGATGAAGAGGTTTTTCTAAGCTGGGAAGACGACAACCATCGTAAACATACCCCAGATGCACCAATTGGGCATTTCAAAGCGTATTATAAAAGCGTTGTAGACGGAAATATTGAACCTATTCTTTTAGATTTGTTATATACACCAAATCCATATCCGGAAGTCCAAGAAGTACCAATAAAACATAGTTGGTTATCTACTTCAAAAGACGAAACTATAATTACAATGCCTACCTTTTACGCAATCTTAGGAGATAAACTAACTGCATTTGCTCCCAAAACAACAGGAATCCTTTATAGTAAAAATCGTCCTGTTGAAATTATAAAACAGCTATACGATATAGCATTTCTTTTCGATAACATAGATAATTTAGAAATAGTTAAAAGTAGTTATACTAAAGTAGTTCATGAAGAGATTGGTTTTCGAAAATTAGAAATAACACCGAAAGAAGTTTTAAATGATACCTCACAAGCATGTTATATCCTTGCCGAAAGAGATTTAAAATCTGAAGAATTTAATCATTTACAACTCGGTATTAAAAACTTTACCAATTTTATTATTGACAGATTTGGCATAGATGAAGCTATAATAGCCGCTGCTAAAGTTGCTTATCTAACCAAACTGATTCAATCAGAAGAGCTGGGAACAATACAGAAATTTAAAAATCCTCTAGAAATTAAGGATTGGTTAATCGAAGACCAAAACTATAATAAAGTAAATAAATTAAAAAAGAATAATCCAGAAGCTTTTTACTATTGGTATAAAGCTTTAAAAACAGAATAAATGAATACAACTAGTATAATAAGATCCATAAGAAATATTATGAGAAAAGACGAAGGTCTTGACGGAGATGCCCAACGAATTTCTCAGATGGTATGGATGCTTTTTATGAAAATATTTGCTGATAAAGAAGAGGAATGGAAAATCTCAAGAAAAGAATACAAAAGCCCAATCCCTGAAAAATTAAAATGGCAGAATTGGGCTGCAAATGCTGGTGGATTAACGGGAGATGAATTAATAGTTTTTATTAATGATGATTTATTCCCAATTCTAAAAACAATTGAACCAACCGATACAGACCAATCGGTAATTGTAAAATCAGTTTTCAATGACACTTACAATTATATGAAAAGTGGAAATCTTTTTCGTCAAGTTATTAACGAAATAAACAAAATTGATTTTTCAAACAATAATACAGAAAGACATGTTTTTAATGACATCTATGAATCTATATTAAAAGAACTTCAAAGTGCAAGTTCATCTGGAGAGTACTATACCCCTAGAGCAGTAACTCAGTTTATGGTCGATATGATTAATCCTCAAATAGGAGAAAGCATTTTAGATCCTGCATGCGGAACAGGAGGCTTTTTAACTTGTTCATTAGATAATTTATCTAAGCAAAAAGATTTTGATGAGACTTCTCTAATAATACAAAATTCTATAAGAGGAGTAGAAAAAAAGCCTTTACCACACTTGCTGTGTACAACAAATTTAATACTCCATGGTATAGAGAAACCAGCAATAAATAAAGGAAATTTATTATCCTTACCTTATAATAATTGGGAAGCAAAAAATCAGGTAAATATTATATTATCTAATCCTCCATTTGGCGGTCAAGAAGAAGATGGAACTGAGAAAAATTTCCCTGAAGAATTTAGAACGAAGGAAACAGCTGATTTATTCTTAGCCTTAATTATTAAGACTTTAACGAAAAATGGTCGTGCTGCTGTAGTATTACCAGACAACTTTTTATTTGGTGAAGGAGTAAAAATGAGAATAAAAGAAGAATTATTAACTAAATGTAATTTACATACAATAATACGTTTACCTAATGGAATATTTAACCCATATACAGGAATTAAAACAAATTTATTATTCTTTGAAAAAGGAAAACCTACAAAAGAAATATGGTACTACGAAATGCCCTATCCAGATGGAATTAAAAATTTTAGTAGTTCAAGACCAGTTGATATTAAACATTTTGATGATATTAAAAAATGGTGGATAAAGCGTAAAGAAAATGAATATGCTTGGAAAGTATCCATACAAGAAATTAAGAAAAGAGAATTTAATTTAGATATAAAAAACGCAAATGTTTTGCAAGAAGAAAATTTGCATTCAACTGAAGAATTATTAGTAATATTGGACAGTTCCTTTCAAAAAAGCTCAGCATTATTAGCTGAAATAAAAAAATTACTTTTATGAAAAACTGGAAAAAAGTAAAATTAGGGTCTCTCTTAACTGAATCCAAAATAGTGTCAGAAAATCCAAATACTGAAAACCGGATCAGAGTAAAACTTAATATTTTAGGAGTAGAAAAAAGACCAGATATTAAAGAGAAAAAAGGTGCAACGAAATATTATACAAGAAAAGCAGGTCAATTTGTTTATGGTAAACAAAATTTGCACAAAGGAGCCTTTGGAATAATTCCAAAAGAACTAGATAATTTTGAGTCTAGCTTAGATATTCCTGCTTTTGATGTAAACGATTCTTGTTATCCAGAATGGATATTTTACTTTTTTAAGAAAGGTAATTTTTACTTAAAGTTAGAAAATTTGGCCAAAGGTGTAGGTTCAAAAAGAATTCATCCTAAACAGATTTATCAATTAGATATTTATTTACCTTCTAAAGAAGAACAAAGGAGAGTCTTAGATGAAATTGAAAGAGTTGAAGCTAGTAATCAAAAATTAATTAGAGAATTACAATTGCAAGAAGAAAACTTAGCTAAACTTCGAAAATCTATTTTTAATGATGCAGTACAAGGTAAATTAACATTAGAATGGCGAGAACAAAACCCAACCGTAGAAACTGTAAATCAGTTATTAAAGAAAATTAAAGTAGAAAAAGAGAAATTCTTTCAATATAATAAAATTAAAAAAGAAAAACCTCTACCAAAAATTCCTAACGAGAAAACTCCTTTTGATATACCTGAAAGTTGGAGTTGGTGTAAATTTCAAGATATATATAATTATATTGAAGCTGGAAAAAGTCCTAAATGCTTACCATATCCGGCTGAAAATAATCAATGGGGAGTAATTAAAATAAGTGCAATATCTTGGGGGACTTTTCAGGAACAAGAAAACAAAACATTGCCTTTAAATTTTAGTCCATTTGTTGAAAAGGAAATAAAGCCAGGAGATTTTATTCTTACCCGTGCTAACACACGTGAACTAGTCGCTAGAAGTGTCATTGTCGGAGAAAATGTTAGGGAAAAGCTTCTTCTTAATGATAAAACATTAAGAGTAAATGTTTCTAAATTCATAAATGAGGAATATCTAAATTTAGCAAATAATAGTCCATATGCACGAGATCACTATTCAAAAATAGCTTCGGGAACCAGTGATTCAATGAAAAACATTTCTAGATTAGATATTAGTTTAATGAATTTTCCAATTCCCCCATTTGATGAACAAAAAGAAATAGTGAAAAAAATAAATCAATTGCAATCAAATTGTAACCAAATTGAATATGAAATTATTTCTAATAAAAAAAATTCTGAAAAACTTATGCAATCAGTTTTAAGTGAATTATTAGGAGATGAAAATAGTTCGTTATTTAGTAAGATTTCAATTGTAAAAAGAAATGATATCCCTACAAGGGAAATAAAATACAATAGTAAAACTACCAATATGGATTTAATAAAACTATTAAAAGAAAATGGCAAATTACATGCCGAAGATCTTTGGAAAATGTCCGAACATTACGATGATAAAAACATCAATGATAGTATTGATAAATTTTATACAGATTTGAAAAATAAAATTGAAATTGACAAGACAATCAAAGAATCTAATGATGATAAAGGATACATCGAATTAGTATGAGGATAGACAAAATTTATATAGAAGAATTTAAAAATCTTAAAGATTTTACCATTGATCTAAACAGTAATTATATGAGTACTGTTCTGTTAGGTCAAAATGCCGCTGGTAAATCTAATTTACTCGAAGCTATTGTTATAATATTTAGAGATTTAGATTTGGATGAGCAAACAAATTTCAACTATTCAATAGAATATGAGTGCAAGAATAATTTATTAAAAGTTGATGGGGGACCAAATGTAAAAGGTAAATATCTATTCTACAAAGGGAAAAAAAAAGACAGTATAATAAATTATTCAACTTTAATATCGAAAACTGTAGTTAGAAAGGATAAGTCAGAGTACTTACCTAAGTACGTTTTCTCTTACTATTCAGGAATTAGTAATCGATTGTTAGAACATTTTGATAAGCATCAAACAAGGTTTTACAAAGCATTGTTAGACGGAGTTGATGCTCCTCCAAGACCTTTATTTTATGCTCAACAAATACATAGTTATTTTGTATTGATGGCTTTTTATGCATTCACTGATGCAAAGGTTAGTTTATTTTTAAAAGAATTTTTAGGAATAATTGGACTAGAATCTGTTCTTTTTGTGCTAAAAGAGCCTGTTTGGGCAAAAAATAAAAAGAATGCAAAGCCCTTAAATTTTTGGACTGCAAAAGGTGTAGTTCGTAAATTTTTAGATGATTTGTGGAATGCTTCTATGGCTCCGATTGTTCAAGAAGATAATGTGAGAGAAGATTTTAGAAGAAGTCATACACAAGAGCAACTATACTTATTTATTTCTAATCAAGAGAAATTAATTGAAATAGCTAAAAAATATGGTACTAATACAGAGTTTTTTAAAAGTTTAGAGAGTACATATATATCTGATTTAATTCAGGAAGTAAGGGTGAAAGTTAAAAAAGTTAATGTTGATGGTAATATAACTTTCAAAGAATTATCTGAAGGTGAACAACAACTCCTGACAGTGTTAGGATTATTGCGTTTTACTAAGGAAGATGAATCCTTAATACTTTTAGATGAACCTGACACTCATTTAAATCCTTTGTGGAAATGGAAATATATGAATTTATTAGAAGAATATTCTGGTAAAGATGAATCAAGTCAAATTCTAATGACTACTCACGATCCATTAGTAATTGGAGGACTAAGCAAAGAAGAAATTAGAATTTTTCATGCTAAAAAAGAATTTGATAAAGATGGAAAAGAATTTCAAAAGATAGAAACGTTTGAACCTGATTTTGATCCAAAAGGCTTAGGAGTTGCTGGAATTTTGACAAGCGAATTTTTTAATTTACCGAGCACACTTGATGAGAATACTCAAAATGAATTGAATAAGTATAGGTCATTAGAAGTAAAAGAAAGAAAAGGCAATTTATCAGCGGATGAAAAAACTTTTTTAAATAAATATGCTGGGTATTTTGATTCATTAGGTTTTAATAAATATACACGAGACCCTCTCTATTCTAAGTTTATTGAAAAAGTAGCAAACCTAGCTGAATTTTCATCAATTCCAAAAAACTTAAACGAACAGAAGAGACAAGATGAATTGACTATTTCAATTTTACAAGATTTATTAAAAGATGAATCAGAATGAGAACAATAGACATAAGTAATTTGGAAGATTTACTTCCTGATGGTTGGAAAGAAAATGCTAAAGTTTTAAAAGACTCATTGGAAGGGAAAACAGCGATAGAAAGAAGGAAAATTTTTAAAGACAATCCTATATGGCAAGACTTGGTCGTTATTTTCAAAGGTTTATCGAATAACAAATGTTGGTATTCAGAGGCTCAAGAGGTTATGTCTGATATGGATATAGATCATTTTAGACCAAAAAATGAAGCTAAACAAATTGTCGAGGGAAAAATTATTATAAGAGATGGTTATTGGTGGTTAGCTTATGATTGGAAGAATTATAAATTGAGTTCTATTTATTCTAATAGATTAAGGAAAGACAAACATACTGATGAAAATGAATCATATGGAAAAGGATCATTTTTTCCATTAAGAAATGGATGTATCGCTGCAACATGTGACGAGGAATTAGATGATGAGGTCATTTATCTTTTAAATCCTACCAATCCAAATGATCCCGATTTGTTGTTTTTTTCTGAGGATGGTAAGGCAATCCCTTCCGTGGAACAAGAATCTGAGCCTTGGAATTATGCCCGAGCTGAAGTTTCAATTGATATTTACCATTTGAATCATACACCATTAAAGGACGCAAGATTAGTTGTATGGAATTTATGCCAAAGAAAAATTGATCAAATAAAATTGATTAATCAAAAAGCACATAGAACAGCTGGAGACAATGCAAGAATAGAGATCATAAAAACTGAATTACGTGAAATGATTCTAAAATCCTCAGAATTTTCAGCAGTTGCTTTAGCTTGTATCGAAAAAAATAAAATTAGAATGGCGGCCTAATTATAATTTAAAAGATAATAAAAGTAAGGTTATAATATTGACTATTAACAGTCTATTTAATTAATCATTATTATATAGCTCAGTAAACTGATTTTAATAGCAATTACAGAAGATTGGCAATTAATTATTTTTACGAAATATATTAATTAAAAAATATTCTTTTAAAAAAGATATTACTACCGTAGAAATACCTGTTTTAAATTTCATTGAGCATAAAAAAAGACGCCGAAGCATCTTTTTAATTTATAAATTTATTTACAATCCAGCATTTTTCCTAAAATTTTGTGCAATTTTAAACAAAACACACGCTTTTACTTCATCTTTTGTTGTTTCCCCTTGATCTATACATTCTTTAATATACTTTTTAATGTCTCCATTAGGAATCTCATTATAAATCTCAATTGCTAAATCATTAATCTCAACTTGTGTCATATTTATCTATTTAATTAAGATGCCAATGCATCTTTTAATATTTATTCCTTTTCTAAGTCAAATTTAAAATCAAATAGTTCTTTAGGTTCAATATCTAGACCCTTTGCTATTGAAATTATTGTACCTAAAGACGCTCCATGTTCTCCGTTTAGAACTCTATACACCTGCTTAAGTTCAATCTTTCCAACAGAAGCAATAGTCATAACATCTTTTTTATTGTCATCCATTACCCTTTGTAAATTTTGACCAAATGCTACATAATATTTTTTTTTAATCTCCTTCATAAAGTGAAATTGAGACTATTAGATCAAAATAAATTGTCAAATTTGACAATTTTGTGATTTTTTTCATATATTTGAATTCTAAAAAATTATTTAAAGAAATTTTAAATAGGATTTTATTAATTTTGCGACTCTTCAATTAAAAATATTTGAAGCATTCGCTTTGAATCTCGAACAGAAAACTGGCGTTTTTTAAACCACGAGAGGATAAGTAAGATGCTCACGTCATTGGCGTGGGCTCACTTATTGTGGTTGGTGCCGCCAGTACCTCTGTTCGATAAGCTGAGTTCCATGCCTTTTTTTATAGCAACCAGATAAAATTCATAGCAAATCTTCCCTTATAATTTAAAGACTCGCATTTTAACCGAACCTTTAAAAATAAGCATGTGAAGTAAAATATCCTTCTTTATGATCATTAAGCCGTTTACTTAATGCATAAAAAATGGCCCTCTACCGTAGCGACCAAACTAGCATAGAGGACCGTAGCTAATCAAATCTTCGTTTAACTAACCAATCCAATATTATGAATAATTTTTCATTTTACAAGGATGGGAAAGGTCTTTATTGCCTGTTTTTTATATGGCTTTGTTTTTCTTTTTCATCTGTCTATGCCAAAACAACAGTCCGGCACAGTACTATTTTTACTCAACAACATCAAATTCAAGGGACTATAACCGATGGTCTCAATCCATTGCCTGGTGTTACTATTACTGTTAAAAGCAGACTTAATTCGTCTACTATTTCAGATTATAGTGGACAATACACCCTTTTTTCCGCTCCAAATGACACCTTAATTGTTTCTTTTATTGGTTTTAAAACTGCTTTGATCCCAATAAAAAGTCGAACGAATATTGATATACAATTGCTTTATGATATCACAACCCTTCAGGAAGTTAAAATCAATGCAGGTTATTATTCCGTAAAAGAAAGTGAACGCACCGGAAGTATTGCTCGTATCACTTCCAAAGATATCGAAACACAGCCCGTAACTAATATCCTTGCAACGATGCAGGGCCGTATGGCTGGAGTGAGTATAACCCAGGCAACTGGAGTTCCAGGTGGAGGCTTTGATATAAAGATAAGGGGACAGAACAGCATCAGAACGGATGCCAATGCACCTCTGTATATTATTGATGGTGTACCCTATTCCTCGGAACCCGTTGGGTCCTTTTATACTGGAACAACTTTCCCCACACTTACCAGTCCTTTAAATAGCATAAATCCTGACGCGATCGAAAGCATAGAAATTCTAAAAGATGCAGATGCTACCTCTATCTACGGATCTAGAGGTGCCAACGGTGTCGTTTTGATTACAACCAAGAAAGGTAAAGCCGGAAAAACAAAGTTTACCGTGACGGCATCGACAGGTACTGGGACGGTGACTAAGTTTATAAAACTGATGAATACACAAGAGTACTTGGATATGCGCAGACAGGCCTTTATAAATGATGGGATTAGCGAGTACGGGATTTCTGATTATGATATAAACGGAACATGGGATCAAAACCGCTATACAGACTGGCAGAAAGAACTACTTGGAGGAACAGCTCAAATAACGGACCTGCACGCATCTGTGTCAGGAGGTTCACAGAACACACAGTTTCTGGTTAGTGGTTCTTACCATACAGAATCTACTGTGTTTGCGGGTGATTTTTTATACCGAAAAGGGGGCAGCCAGATAAATTTAAACCACCAGTCAGAGGATAATAAATTTAAGATGACATTCTCGGCAGGATTTAATAGACAGGATAATAACCAGCCGTCATTTGATTTTACCTATGATGCGCGGGCGCTGCCTCCTAATGCGCCAGCTTTATATAATTCGGATGGTGAACTAAATTGGGAAAACGGAACTTGGGATAATCCGCTTAGGAATCTTAATACGGAATTTGAATCTGCAACCAATGATTTAACAGCAAATACAACTCTTACATACGAACTAGCAAAAGGATTATCGGTAAAAAGCAATCTTGGATATACGCTCTTACATAATGATGAAACCCGAATCGTGCCATCCACAATTTATAATCCGGCAAATAATGTAAGCAGTGCAGGTTCTGCCATCTTTTTAAATAATACAGATCGCTCGTCATGGATTATAGAACCACAGATCAACTGGAAAAAAGATCTTGGTAAATCTAATCTCGACATTCTCTTGGGAGCCACATTTCAAAGCCAGAAGTCCCAATCGCTTGTTCAGTCGGGAACAGGTTTCGCTTCCAACAATCTAATTTATAACCTTGCCGCCGCAAAGAATGTACGTGTGCTCAATAATGACCAAACTCAGTATAAATATCAGGCTTTTTTCGGAAGGATAAATTACAACCTAAAAGAGCGGTATATCATCAATCTGACAGCAAGACGAGACGGATCCAGTCGTTTTGGTCCTGGAAATCAATTTGCTTATTTCGGGGCAGCAGGTCTGGCTTGGATTTTTTCAAATGAAAATTTACTAAAAGACAGCTCGTGGCTAAGTTTTGGTAAAATCCGTTCCAGTTATGGAACAACCGGAAATGATCAAATCGGGGATTATCAATTTCTTGATACCTATACAACCTCATCAGTGCTTTATGGTGGCAACACCGGACTTTCTCCCTCCAGATTGTATAATGCAGATTTTGGATGGGAGACAAATAAAAAATTTGAAGCGGCGCTCGAACTTGGTTTTTTTCAGGATCGCATATTTGTAACAGGAGCTTGGTATCAAAATCGATCGTCCAATCAGCTGGTGGGCTTATCCTTGCCGGGCACAACAGGTTTTACAAGCATACAGTCTAATCTTGACGCTGTTGTAGAAAACAGCGGACTGGAATTTACACTTCGTACCAGTAATTTTGTAAAAGGAAATTTTACCTGGATAACAAATCTAAACTTAACGTTTGCCAACAATAAATTGGTGCGTTTTCCAGGTCTGGAAAGCTCAGCCTACAGCCAGCAGTACCGCATTGGAAAACCTTTAAATATAGCACTGCTCTACGACCTCAAAGGTGTTAATCCGCAGACAGGCTTATATGAATTCGAGGATTTAAATGGCGATGGCAGTATTACATTTCCTGAAGATAGACAGGCAATGGCCGATCTGAATCCGAAATATTTCGGAGGAATTCAAAATCAGCTGACATATAAAGGAATCACTTTAGATTTTTTATTTCAGTTGGTAAAACAGAAAAACAGAACCTATCCAATGGGACCTGCCGGAATGATGTCCAATCAGCAGCAAAGAATAACCGGCAGCTGGAGGGAACAGAACGATATTGCGCCATATCAGATCTACACTACCGGGTATAACGATGATGCTATGACAGCCAGTTATTTACTTGATGAAAGCACGGGATCTGTTACCGATGCTTCATTCGTTCGGTTGAAAAACATATCTCTTTCCTACAACCTGCCTCTTTCGTTAAAAGAAACCCAGTGTAAAATTATGCTGCAGGGGCAGAACCTTTTGACATTCACTAAATATAAGGATGGGGATCCGGAATTTTTAAGTTACGGTTTTCTGCCGCCACTAAAAGTTATAACAGCAGGAATACAATTAATATTTTAAATCAATTAATATGAAAACACTTTTTAATACATCGATCAATGCCTTGTGCTGTATTATTATAATTTCGATGTTCTCCTGTGATTCGTTTGTAGAAGTTGATCTGCCAAAATCCCAGCTGACCACGCCAACTGTTTTTGAAGACTATAATACTGCCAGTGCAGCACTTTTAAATATTTACTCCAATATTAGGGATGCGGGAATTTTCACTGGAACAGCTGTAGGTATTTCAAATCAGCTTGGCAACTATGCAGATGAAATTAAAAGCAGTGAAAGTCCAACCAATTCCAGTTTAAGTTTTTATAAAAATACACTTTTGCCCGCCAACACTGTTATCAGTGGGTACTGGAACGCAGCTTATAATCAAATTTATGCTGCAAATGGGATAATCGAAGGCTCAGCTGCAAGTAGCAATCTTACCCTTGATCAGAAGAATCAGCTTCAGGGAGAAGCATTGTTTATCAGGGCACTGGTTCATTTCTATCTTACAAACCTTTTTGGAGATATACCCTATATTACTAGCACTGATTATAAAGAAAACAGCACTGTTAGCAGAAAACCTGTTGCGGAGATATATGGAAAGGTTACAACAGATCTTGAAAATGCTATTCTTTTACTGCCTGTTCAGTATCAGGGACAGGAAAGAGTGCGTCCTAATGTTTTAACTGCAAAAGCTCTTCTTGCCAGAGTCTATTTGTATTCAAAAGCTTATCCGGAAGCGGCAAATGCCTCCTCTGCTGTACTTAACAGAGAAGAACTTTATCATCTGGAAAGTCCCGACCGTACATTTTTATTGAATTCAAATGAAACTATATGGCAGCTGCAGGCTGGAGCTGCAGGCAGAAATACAGCAGAAGCTGCCACTTTTACTTTTATTTCGATTCCTCCCCCTCGTGTTTCGCTCAGCAGTTTTCTGGTCGATTCATTTGGAGCTGGTGATCTGCGCAGGTCCCTATGGATAAAAGCAGTTAAAAAAAATACTTCTACATTTTACCACGCATATAAATACAAAGAAAACAACTCAACAGCAGTTTCAAAAGAATATGCAATAATGTTTCGATTAGCCGAGCAGTATCTTATCAGAGCAGAGGCCAGGGCCTATCAGGGGGATCTCATTGGTGCCAAGGAAGATTTAAATAAAGTAAGGCATCGCGCAGGCCTTATTGCCACTTCAGCTGCAACGCAGCAGGAAATTTTGGACGCCATAATTATTGAGAGAAAATGGGAACTTTTTACTGAGTACGGGCATCGTTTTTTTGATCTTAAAAGGAAGGCTAAATTAGACATTGTACTCAGTGGAATTAAACCTGGCTGGAATACAACTGATAATTTATTACCTATTCCTCAAAGTGAGTTTAGTGCAAATCCTTTTCTTGGTTCTCAAAATCCGGGATATTAAATTTATAATTATGTTTTTCAATATAATAAAGAAGCATCTGAGAACCATGAGGTTCTGTGAAATGCAATGCCCACTATATTTAGTTTTATTATTTATTTTGCCATTAGTAGCCTGTCCCTTATGGGGGCAGGTGGTGCAAAAAAAAGTCTTGTCACCTGATGAGTACCATCTTTGGGGAGACGTTCGTTTAGACAAAGTAAGCCATGATGAGAAATGGGTAGTATACAATATGGAGTATACCAGCGGAAACGATACTTTATTTGTTCAGAATATCGAAAAAAACACTACATATGCTTTTCCGGACGGCGAAAACGGCAGCTTTGCGCCTAATGATATATTCGTTTGCCATTCAGGAGATAACCTGCATATTCTTAATTTGAAAACTGCAAAAAAAGAAACAGTACCCAATGTGATGCAGTATTCATTAAGTGAAACAGGATATTTAATTTGTTTGCGAACAAATAAGAATAATAAAAAAAACCTTGAAATCAGATCGATGCAAAGCGGAAGCATCAAAAAGATCAATGATATAACTAGTTATCTGATGAGTCCTGATGGTAAAAATTTGATCTATACAACCTTATTGGATAACAGGAATGCTATTGCTTTAATTAGTATTAAAAAACCGGAACAGATAAAATGGTTTCAGCAGGACAGCAGGGAAAAATTCATAGGTTTGACATGGCAGAAAGAAGGGAATGCGCTGGCCTTTATAAAGCAGTATGATGATTCCAAAGAAAATATTTTGTTTCTGTACAACCTATTGAATCATAAATTAGATCATCTTAGCGCATCTGATATAAATTTCCCGGAAAATTGGTCCATAGTAAATGACACTTTTCGAAAAATTCTAATATCTGAAGACCTGCAGAAAGTTTTTTTTGCTGTTGTTACCTCATCTGCTGTAATACAGCAGGAATCAAATGTTGAGATATGGAATGCAAATGATAAGTGGATATATCCGGTTGAAAAATTTCAGGGCAGTATTGAAAAGAAATCAAAATTAGGTTTATGGCAGCCTGCAGAAAGCAAAGTAAATATTATTACCTCAAATGAGTTATCAAGTGTTATGCTTACAACCGATATGAAGTATGCTGTACTATCAAATCCCAAAGAGTATGAACCCCAATTTGAAATAGAAGGTCCGAGAGATTATTACATCTTAAACTTGAAAACTTTCGAGAAAAAATTAATTCTGGAAAAACATCCCTATGATTTAGAGGCATTGAACCCTTCGCCCACAGGAAAATACCTGGCGTACTTTAAAGAAAATAACTGGTGGGTTTATAATACGTCCACTGATACCCATACAAATATTACTGCCTCAACAGGCATTAAATTCAAGGGAAAAAAGCAGGAACTTGTTCCGGAATCAGTCTATGGAAATCCAGGGTGGACAAAAAAAGACAATGAGATTATCTTATACGACCAATACGATATTTGGGCCATTACCCCTGATGGAAGTAATTTTAGAAGATTAACTAAAGGAAGGGAGCAGCAGATACAATACAGAATTATTAATCCGTCTGTCAATTATAGAAAACTCGTATATGACGGACCCGTTATAGAGACCTTTGACCTGAACAAAAAAATATTTCTAAGGGCAAAGGGAAATGACGGCAAGATGGGCTGTTTTAGATGGGATAAATCTTCCTTTGAAAAAAGAATAGTCTATTTAGACAGTTATATTGATCAGTTTAAATACAGTGAGAAAAGAAATAAAATTTTCTATCGAGAGCAAAAATTTGACATGCCTCCGCAACTCGTCATCAGTAATAATTCATCGCTGTCGGTTAGTTTTTTTAAAAGCAATCCACAGCATGAAAAATACTATTGGGGAAAATCCGAACTGATTAATTTTAAAAATTCAAGAGATCAGAATTTAAAAGCTGTTCTATTATATCCTGCCGCTTACAATCCCAAAAAAAAATATCCAATGATTGTTAATATTTATCAGGGTAAAGCCGATGAGCTGCATCTATATCAAAACCCTACCTTTGCAAACGAAGGAGGATTTAATGTTACTGTAATGACATTGGAAGGATATTTTGTGCTTCTTCCCGATATCAGCCTTATTTACCAGAGCCCAGGTATTTCTGCTGCTGACTGTGTGGTTTCTGCAACAACGGCAGTAATAAAAAAAGGGATTGTAAATTCGGCAAAAATAGGGCTTATGGGACATTCTTTCGGCGGATATGAGACCGCTTTTACTATTACACAGACCCCTATGTTTGCTGCTGCAATTGCCAGTGGGGCGATAACGGACCTGGTAAGCCTTTATTATTCTGTCGGCAGATCTGGAAATCCGGAAATGTGGCGCTTTGAGGGCGAACAATGGAATATGGGTGGATCTCCACATGATATACCATCAAGCTATCATGCTAATTCACCTCTTCCAAATGCTGTAAATATTCAATCACCTCTACTGCTGTGGAGTGGTAAAAATGACAAACAGGTAGATATACACCAGAGTTTAGAATTTTACCTGGCAATGCGCCGATTAAAGAAAAAAAGCATCATGCTTTTATATGCTGATGAAGGTCATGTTTTTACAAAACCAGACAATCAAAAAGACATTACGATACGCATGATAGAATGGTTTAATTACTTCTTGAAGGATGATCATTCCTATTCTTGGATTAATAAAGGAGTACAATAGAAATTTATATAAAAATGCAGTCCCAAATGGGACTGCATTCTTCCATGAAAACGAAAATTACTGACCATTTACAACACGATATAAAGGTTGAACACAATTGTTTTGGTCATCTTTTTCATAAGCAACAGGACCTGATGTTACGTTAAGACGACATAGCTGAGGCTTTTGAATGTTAGAGCAATCTATTGGTTCTTCTTCAGTACAGTCTCCATTTGAATCAGGAAAGTATCCTGGTCGAATGGCAAGGGTATCTGCTTTTGGCGAACTCTGCATGGAGGTAGTTGCAAAAGCTCCTGCCATTGCCAATAATACGGCAGCCACAGGCATCCCATTTTTTAAAAATAAACTTTTCATAATATTAAATTTAAAATTATAATTTGATCTACTTTTTCTACAGGTTTCGATCTGTTTCCTGTCACCAGCGCTGGTAAATTTTTAATTATTGAATTTCATTTCATTCTTAATTATTTTTTTTAGTTCATAAACCACAAGATCATTCCCAATTATAGCATACAAATGCGTATCAGTTGCTGCAAAAGAATTAAGGACTTTGCTCGAAGTATGGAAGAGAGGAAAACTGAGCAGATATGTATTGTTTTTTAGATTGTATACATCTATAATAAAGGATTTATCCCATAACTTTTTATTCTCATACCTGCCCTTTACCCTGGAGTGCACGAAGAGCAGATTGCCGACTACTGCGGCATTTGCATTTACTACGAATGATGGCGTGGACATTGCATATTGTTTTCCATCCCTGAGGAGTGAAACCTTTAAATTTGGATGGCTTATAGTATCAATGGTATGTCCTCTGGTGATAAGTTTTCCGTTTTTTTCAGCGGTCATAAATTCATTGCGGTAATAGTATAGGTAGACAATTTTCTTTGCAGCTTCACTGTACAGAAGCGTTCCATCAGTATCAAAAATGCCATCATTGCGGCTCTGCAGAAGTTCTCTGCTATATGTTGTTTTTTGTTCGGCGTCAGCATTATAAATCCCCAAAACATTTGCCAGTTTTTTTGAATTGTTTGATCTGAATACCGCCATGCTGCTGTCAATTGGGACTATCCTTGTAAAGTAAGGAACTGAGTTTAATTCTCTAGTGATGGTCCAGTTTTTCATATCTCCTCTAAGAAGCACAGGAACATTGCCGTCCGATAAATAAAAATAGGGTTCTCTGACACTTATCGTAATTGATTGGAAGGGGAATTTTTTTGCATCGAAATGCAGTTTATCTAATTTTTTGTTCTTTAGATTTTGGTCCAATGAAAGTACATACATTGGATATTGATAGTTTCCAAGATAGATCCTGTTATTTGCAAAACCGGCAATATAATATGAATGATGTTTTAAATCTATTGTATTTGAAAACTCAGCTGGATGATTTGGATATGTTCTTATAAAAGGGTTGTTATGATGTATGATATTTTCAGAGGAAAGAAATAAAATAAACACAATCAGTATACTGCCAACAATAATTCCAATTGTTAATTTAACCGTTCTGGTGCCTGTTGTAGATGCAGTAGCATTAATGTTGGTTTGTTTTTCTAGCACAATTGCAAAAAGGGCCAGGACAATAAATGTACAATTGAAAATCAAGTGCATATTCCAGCTCATTTTCTCTAAAATCCCTCCGCAGGAACAGGGAATAAAAGAACTGAAATTTAGAATTATAAAAATATAAGCAGAAAACATTGTCATCAAACCCAGTCCAGCATACAAACCTATTGATTGCAATTTGGGTACTAGCAGTGCTGCAGCGATTAATAGTTCAATACTAATTACCAGCCACGAAATCCACGAGGCATAAATACTTAATAATGGAGACTGACCAAGCTGCACTTCAAAATTCTCAAAATTCAATAATTTACTTACTGCTGCATAAACAAAAAGAATTGTATACAAGAGACAAATGATCTCCGCAATTGCTTTTTTACTATGTAAATTTAATTTTTTCATCTTCACAGATTTTGAAAATCATTCCTGTTTCAAATTCTAGAAAGGATATCTTAACTTGAAGTTTTACTAATTAGAATTTGATAAGACAAAATTACAGTGACCTCTGCAATAAACTGTTACCGAAAACAAGCCAAGATTTTTCAAAAACAATCAATCATAGTTAAAAAAATAAAAAAAGACATTACTAAACTATTTTGTTTAGCAATGCCTTGATTAAATAATTCAATTCAAAGAAAATTACTTACCCGTTTCACTCAACGTTTTTAGTTTTTCACTAAGTTCAATCAGTCCGGCTTTTTGTAAACATTCATCTCCAAAGAATCTTAACTCCTGAAGATTTTCGTCTGGGATACTCGTCATGAGAATTGAGGGTTTGTCATTGTCATTAACAGATAATCCACGTTCAATAACATGGTTCAATAATAATACATTTTTTCGTGAAATTTTCAAATCAATCTTCACTACATCATTCATGCCTGGGATACTAAGTACAGTATCAAAAACCTTGGCCACATCATTTGTTGTCATAATCTTCACGCTTTTAATTAATAATTTATTTCTACAAAGGTATAAAGCCAGTCTTAAAGTGTCATGGACATAATATGTCCATCATAGGTAAAATCCATTTCGCTTACTTAATTTTGTCTCTGAAATAAAAAGGAAAGGTTAAAATGAGCAATCAAAAACCTTCCCTAAAACGGTCAGGATTTTGTTGTTTTGAAATTGGTTTATTGCTTTGAAAGAGCACGTTTTTCAATCTAAGATTCGGAAGATAAATTGGCATAATTGCTACCCAGTTATAATAGTTCTGAATTTTATGCAGTGTGCACTTTCCTTGCGTTCTAAAATAAAATGAAACAGATTTTATAAAAGGATATTGAAACTTTAATGACTTAATGGATACGGCATTGAATTTCCGGAATACTAGAATTAATACATCACATAGTATAAAAAAAGTCTGTAAAAAAGAAAATTATGTTTTGAGTGTTTTGGAAATATCGAAATATCGGAAAGACACTTAAAGTATCAGGAAGATTGCAACGTTCCTGCAATCAGCAAGATGTCCTGTTGTTAAACACCAGCCTTCTTGCTGCTCCACACTCGGGACTCGTTAGCAGTGATACTGGAAGAATAAAAAGAGCTTGATAATAATGAAAAAGAGAGATGATGAAAAGAGAAAATTCAAACAGAACACGCATTGTCGGGTTACGGTTTACACCCGAAGAGTATGCAAAAATTGAAAAAAAATGGAAAGCAAGTACTTGCCGCAAGCTTAGCGATTACATCCGAAAGCACCTATTTAACAAATCTATAAACACCACTTACAGGAATCAGTCTTTGGATGATATGATCCATGAAATGACCCAGTTGTTCAGGCAATTAAATGGCATTGGAAACAACTTCAATCAGGCGGTAAAAAAACTGCATACACTAAATCAAATTCCGGAATTCAAGGTATGGATTATAAGTGCTGAACTGGATAAAAAAATCCTTTTTGATAAGATGGATGAAATCAAAATATACATCCAGAAAATCTCGGAAAAATGGTTGCGATCATAAAGACCGGACATTCCCTTCACAAGGTTTTTTATTACAATGAAAACAAAGTAAAAGAGCATGTGGCAGAATGTATAGGAGCCGGAAATTATCCTATTGATGTTGATAAAATGGGACCTACTGTAAAACTGAACCGATTTTTAAAACAGCTGGAACTAAATGAAAATGTAAAACGAAACAGTGTACATATTTCGATCAACTTTGATCCGTCAGAAAATTATTCCAAGGAAAAATTAATGGCTGTTGCTGATTCGTATATGGAAAAAATCGGATTTAGCCAGCAGCCTTATCTGGTATATCAGCATCATGATTCCGGACATCCGCACATCCATCTGGTCTCCATAAATGTTCAAAGGGATGGTACACGAATTGACATGCAAAATATTGGTAAAAACCGATCTGAACCGGCAAGAAAAGAAATCGAAGAAAGCTTTGGACTTGTTAAGGCGCAAGGGAATAAAAACAGTCTGGATTTCCAGATCAAACCAATCACGTCAGGAAAGATTCAATACGGGCGAAGCGAATCAAAAAAGGCTATTACAAATGTACTGGGTCAGATACTTTCATCATATAAATATACCAGCCTTCCACAGCTTAATGCGGTGCTCAAACAATACAATGTTTTAGCAGACCGGGGCAATGAAGATTCAACAATGTTTAAAGCAAAAGGATTAATGTACAGGATACTCGATGAAAATGGAAAACCTATTGGTGTACCCATAAAAGCCAGTCTTTTTTACAACAAGCCTACACTAAAATTTTTAGAAGAAAAATTCGCATCCAATACCACAAATCAAGTCTCAGATAGAAGAAGGGTGAAAAACGCCATTGATATGGCATTTTTCAAAGCGCAAATATCCCTCACAGAATTAGTTCAGCTACTGGAAAAAGAGGGTATCAATACTGTTTTTAGAAAAAACGCAGAAGGTTTACTTTACGGTATTACCTACGTTGACCATACCACAAAATGTGTTTTTAATGGAAGTACACTCGGTAAACAATACAGTGCCAAAGCAATACAGGAAAGGTGTACGTCAATTAATCAGGAAGAACAAAAAATGCCAAATTTGGTTACTGAAAAATTACACGAAATCAAATTTGAAACACCGAAATCGGAAATAGTTGCAGCACTGTTTGGAGATGATTTTAGGGATAACAAGTATTTAGGATCCAGTACTATAATGGGCCAATTAGCAGAGATGCTCACACAAGCTGAACAGACATCTAATTACCTTCCATACGAGCTGAAAAACAAAAAGAAAAAAAGAAGAGGACAGTCTAATAATCGATAAAACTTAAAATTATGGCTATGCAGACAGGAGAAAACGAACAGGCACTGAGAAAGATCTTGGATATGACAAGACTCATCAGTATTATTATTTTAACAATCCATTTTTATTATTACTGTTATGCAGCCTTTCGGGAGTGGCATCTGGTCAGTGGGTTCAGTGATAAAATTTTAGGCAATATTTACCATACAGGATTATTCAGTAATTTTCATAAGTCCAAACTCTATGCACTGGGATTTTTAATAATCTCACTACTTGGAGCTAAAGGACGAAAAGATGAAAAACTGAATTACAAAACAGCTTTTGCTTATATAATTACGGGGATTCTAATTTACTTTATAAGTTATCTTTCACTATACGTGAAAATAGAATTAATGCTCGCTGCAATTGCCTATATGACCATCACTTCCAGTGGCTTTCTTCTGATGCTTTCCGGAGGTACATTATTATCCAGAATTATAAAAAACAGGCTCAACAGCAAGGATATTTTTAATACCGAAAATGAAACTTTCCCCCAGGAAGAAAGGTTCCTGGAAAATGAGTATTCTATTAACCTGCCGGCCCGATACCATTTAAAGGATAAGATAAGGGACAGTTGGATAAACATTATTAATCCTTTTCGGGGACTGTTGGTTTCAGGTACTCCCGGATCCGGGAAATCTTATTTTGTTATACGTCATGTTATTACCCAGCACATACGTAAAAAATTTACCATGTTTGTCTATGATTTCAAGTTTGATGACCTGACCAAAATTGTCTATAATACCTGGCTTAAATACAAACATCTCTATCCAAAATTACCTCAGTTTTATGTCATTAATTTTGATGATCTGACCCGGACCAATCGGTGTAATCCGTTAGAGCCGTCAGGCATGAGTGACATTACGGATGCTTCGGAATCGGCACGTACTATTCTGTTAGGGCTCAATAGGGAATGGATAAAAAGGCAGGGAGATTTTTTTGTAGAATCTCCGATTAATTTTCTATCGGCCATAATATGGTATTTACGAAAATATAAAGACGGTGAATTCTGCACGCTTCCCCATGTGATCGAACTCATGCAGGAAGATTACGATAGTCTCTTTACCCTGCTCAGAACCGAAAAAGAAATCGAAGTACTCATTAATCCCTTTGTGAATGCCTATTTAAATAACGTAATGGACCAGTTGGAGGGGCAAATTGCTTCGGCAAAAATTGCCATGGCCCGTCTTTCTTCTCCACAATTGTATTATGTTTTATCGGGTAGTGATTTCACATTGGATATCAATAATCCGGACGAACCGAAGATCGTATGTATGGGGAATAATCCGCAGAAAATCCAGATATATGGAGCTGTGTTATCACTTTATGTAAACCGATTGGTTAAACAAGTGAACCAAAAAAACAAGCAGAAAAGCAGTCTGATATTCGATGAATTTCCAACTATCTACCTCAACAATATGGACAGTTTGATTGCCACATCCAGGAGCAATAAAGTAGCAACTTGTTTGGGTATTCAGGATTTTAGCCAGCTGCGTAAAGATTATGGACGAGAACAGGCAGACGTGATTATGAATATTGTTGGAAACGTAGTAAGCGGACAAGTTACAGGTGATACTGCCAAACAATTGTCAGAGCGTTTTGGAAAAATTATGCAGGACAGGGAAAGCCTTTCTATTAATAGCGGAGATACTTCTATAAGCCGGTCCAAACAATTGGAATCTGCTGTACCGCCGTCCAAAATTTCCGGACTTAGTTCCGGTGAGTTTGTTGGTATGGTAGCCGATGATCCTGATTGTAAAATAGAACTAAAAACATTTCATTCTGAAATAGCAAATGACCATGAAGCATTAAAAAAAGAACAGGATCAATATGTTGATATTCCTATTATTCGCAAAGTTGATAATGCAATGGTACAGCGCAATTATCTACAGATAAAAAAGGACATCAAGGATATTATTTATGCTGAGAAAGAAAGATTGTTAAATGATATTGAACTGAGCCATTTAGTAATTAAAAAGTGATGATAATTTTATAAAAAAAACTTACAACTTACTATTTTAAAAAAAGTTTTTAAAAAACATCTGGACTTGTCGCCATAAACTCGATAAAAGTAAAAGAAGTGAAGCAGATTAGAAATTCAAACGAAGATATGCTTTAACCTGCCTGAATCAGTGGAGGTATCAAAAACAAGTTCTGTATACAAGAGAATATTTCTATATGCTCTTAAAGCGGAAAATTTATCTTCAGGACGAGTATCTTTAAGGTATGATGCACATCAGCAACAAACATTTTAACATTACACGAATCACATACTGATACGTATTATCAAGATTAAATGTAAAATCCTTTTTTTAGAGCCACATATTTATCCAGATATTGGAGGATAAATATTATCATTAGTAACACAAATCTTGTGATTTTTATATAATAAAAAAACACTTCATTGTTTTTGATGCAATAAATTTTCCTTCAATTTTATTTTAATCTACAGTAAAACTAGTTTGGACCTTTAACTCTACACCAATTTTATCTTTTAAAATTTTCTTTTGTATCATCTCTGACTGATGTGTACGAAAGAATGACTTATTTGAAACAATTGGCTCAATAATTAAATTAGAAAGATTTGGATGATGCTCTTTAAAACTTAAGATAGTTTCTTCAAATTTTCTTCTTGCGTCAATCAGCCAATCACCTTTTGGACGATTTTTAATTTCAAAAAACAATACCCATTTATCATCTTTGTATAAAAAACCTTCACACCTTTTTATTATTCCTCTGTCAATTGTATTAACGCTATCGGAAGAAAATTCATTAATACTGCTATTGTTATCACTAACATCATATGTCCCAGTCCTAAATATATCCAGACAGTAGTCAATTGCTTTATATTTTACTTCTATGTTTTTTGGATTTTCAATCGTAAAATCCCATTGATTTTCGTTGTCTAGTAAAACAATTGCAGGTATGCGTGCATTTGCATTTGCATCACTTATCCCAAAACGATCATTGGAAAAAGGAAAATGACATTGAATAGATTCGGTTTGACAATTACCAACTGGATTATTACAAGGCGATAAAAAAAAATTTATTGGCATAATTCGTCTTCAATATCTAATAGGTTAGAAAAAAGTTCATTTGATTCTGCAAGGACATCGTTCAGATAGTTTTTGTCTGAAGGGAGACCTTTGTAAGTTTCCAGTTTAGTAATGATACCATTTGTTTCTTCCAATTGATATACAACTAAAGTATTTCCATTAAGCGTAGAATTTAATGGGACGATTTTATCTAATCTATTTTTTAATTCAGAAGATGATTTTTTTACTTTATCTTTTACTTTATCCGCTTCAACAGCCAATGTTAGATAATTTATCAAATACGGGCTATGAGTTGTCATTATCAACATATTACTTCCATTATTGTACGCTAATAGACTATTCAATAACAATCTTTGTGAACTTGGAAATAAATTCTGTTCGGGTTCTTCAACAATATTGACAAAGTACCTACTGACATACTTTTCATTTATTCTTTTTTCTTTTGTTCGTATTGTTTTTTCATCAAGCTCTAACTTATTCAACTCTTTTAATTCATTATTTCTTCGAATAGTTTGATCTGTGCTTAATAATTCCAATAATTTCTTTTCTCCCTGCTTTACAAATTCAATTAAATATTTTGTTACCCAGTATAATGGTACTATTGAATGAAAGCCACTTGACGCATCAGAAAGTTTTAATCGTTTACCCCCATCAAATTCGAGATAGTTTTCATCTTCTTTTGGATCATAAACAACTTTAGTATCGTTTATAGGCAGTTCAATTGGTTTTCCTTTGTGAGAAAGTTGAGCATTACGAAATTCAACAGAATAATTTTTTAAGCTTCCCACAATCAGGTCAGAAACCTTGTTGATATTAGTAATTGAACTTAAAAAATTTCGCTCTGCAGGAACATACATAATTTTAGGCTGCTTGACCGATTTATTATTTAGTTTTATGGCACTAACAGAATTTTCAGCATAAACAATATGGTACGAAACTCCTTTATATTCGATCTTTGTATCAGCAAATAAATAATTTTCTATTCTATGAAATTCAATAAGTTCAATAAAATAGTTAAAGGAAATATTACTAGCCTTTACATCTCCTCTTACCAATGCTTTTTCTAACCATATAAATGAAGAAATTAACTTTGCTAGTGTACTTTTTCCTGAGCCCTGATTCCCAATAAATACGGTGACTTTGTTTACCTCAAACCATCCATCATTATCTTGATAGCCATCTTTAATCGGTCCAAAATTCTTAATTTTTAATTTAATCATTGTTCAAAAGGTAAGTTAAGCAAATTTACATAATTTATAAATCAAAAACTACGAACAATCATCAATGTTATTTACAAAGAACTCTTTGGTCTACTTAAAATTTTCTGAAATATTATTTACGTAAACTCCATTTCTTTAGTCTATAATAATCTTTTTCTAAATGTCTAAAATTGTTAAGGGACCGACAGTTGCTTATTCTAAAACAAATTAAAAAATATTAAAAATCAAGCATTTATATTATTTTTGTTACAGTTTTTAAAAACTGAAACTGCTAGATAATATTTCTTCTGGTTAAGAAGGCTGCCGGATATTGCTGGATACTCAAAGTAGCAATAGAACAGCCTTGAAAATGTTATTGCATATTAAAAACCTTTATTAACCTTTATTAACCTTTATTGAATCTAAAAAATCATGGCTAAAACAGTTATAAGACGACCAATATTTGAACCTCATATTTTAGAGGGTATTTGCAAAACAATTGGACACACAAATGATGGATCAACAGGTCCGGAAATTGATCAGACATTACGTAATTGTGATATGATAGATGTAGATCCTTCAAATACTAAATGGAAAAGATTGTATAATGCATTTGCACAGTGGCAGAATAAAAATCAATGTTCAAATCATGTCTTAAAATTTATTCAAGTCGCTATGCAGCCTGTTAGATATATAGGGCAAGAAGCTGTATTTCAAGATAGAAGAATAGAATTAAATAAAAGACTTTCATTTGTGGGATTTGAGTTGACAGAAACTGGAAAATATAAAAATATTAATAAAATCAGCTACCATTTCAGAAGCAGAAGAAAGAGCAAATCGTTTCAAGCATAAATTAGAAACCAGAAATGTTCATCGCTTTATCTTTGATTATTGCAAAGCGGAGTTATTAGTAGAAAATTATTTTCATTCTGTCTTTGAAGCTGCTAAAAGTATAGCAGACAGAGTACGAGATATTACAGGACTTCAAAATGACGGAAATGCTCTTGTGGAAACTGCTTTTTCTACGACAACTCCATTAATAAAAATAAACGAGTTACAAAATGATAGTGATAGAAGTGAGCATATTGGATTGTGTAATCTTATGAAGGGCATATTTGGATTAATAAGAAACCCAACTGCTCATGAACCTAAGATAAAGTTTATCATAACAGAAGAGGAAGCACTTGATGTAATGGGAACAATATCATATATACACAAACGACTTGATAAAATAATTATTTAGCTATCTCTAAGTACTATTGTTTTTCTTCCATAGAATTACCTTCCTAATCTGATACCGAAAGTATCAGATTTTTTTTGTTTAAAAAAATGCTGCACAAATCTTCTTTGGTTCTGTTACTAATTTACAGATTACCATTAAGTAAGAACAGCCCAATTACATTTTAATTAAAGTCCATTAAGAAAATTTTTCTTAAAGCTTTCACTCGAAACGGACTAAAAGGGCAGCTAAGATAGTGACTTAAGCATGCCCCGTGCGCATAATGGCGGCGCTTCCCTTGCCACCCTTCGGGACTTATAGCACTTACCCATCCTTAAGCCACTTACATCTTGCTTTCTTTTTTCCCGTTTTTTCGTTTTGAAAACATTTTTTGTGGGAGCAGGATTAGAGAGAAACTAAAACAGTAGTAATCTTTAAATTTTAAAATTATGGAAATCACAGGACGAGTAACAGCAGATGCATCAGTTCAAAAAGTGAACAATGACAAACAAGTGGTCAATTTCAGTATTGCCATCAATGACAATTACAAGCCAAAAGGCAGTACCGAAGTAAAGGAAGTAACAACCTATATCAATTGCTCTTATTGGTTAAATACTGCTACAGCACAGTGGCTTAAAAAAGGAACTATTGTACAGCTCTTTGGGCGTATTGGCATGAATGTTTACAATAACAGCGAAGGCGAAGCAGTAGGCACGCTGACTTTTCACACCAATAATATTAAAATTTTGGTTTTTACCAAAAAGACAGAAACTAATACAGCCAGTTCAGCGGTAAAGGAAAAGAAATCAAAAAAAACAGCAGACGTACCTTTTTAATAATAGCGTAATCGCTTAAAATGTAACATCATGGCACACAATATCAATTACAACGAGCAGTCAGGAAAACACAGTTTTTTCAGCACTAAACAAACAGCATGGCACAATTTGGGACAGATCATTACCGATTATCCAACAAGCGCCGAAGCTATTTTACACGCAGGTTTGGATTATGAAGTAGAAAAACGAAAGTTGTTTACACCTACTTCAGCCGAAATTATTTTGGATAATGAAAGCATTCACAATAAAATAGAAGTCCCGAATTATTTCAGTACGGTGCGCACCGATAATGATGCCGTACTCGGCGTTGTGGGCAAAGACTACCAGATTGTACAAAATAGGGATGCCTTTTCTTTTTTTGACAGTATCGTAGTCGGTGACGGAATCCTATACGAAACCGCAGGGGCACTCGGAAAAGGGGAACGCATCTTTATAACGGCAAAACTACCCGATTATATCAGGGTTGGTAACGATGATTTGATTGAAAAATATCTTTTCCTGACCACTTCCCATGACGGAAGCGGAAGCATAACCGCAGCATTCACCCCTATACGTATCGTATGCAACAATACCCTGAATGCCGCTATGAACAATAAGACCAATACCGCGCGTATCCGCCATACCTCAAATGCCAAACAGCGTTTAGAACAGGCACACAAAGTAATGGGTATATCAGATATGCTGTCTTCGCAAATGGAATCCATTTTTAACCATTGGACAAAAATCCGAATAACGGACAATGAAGTGAAAAAACTAATACGGTCCGCCCTTGTTCCTAGTAAGGAAGTGCTCAAAACTATACAAAATGGCAGGGAAGGCGAATTATCTACTTGTTTTACCAATATGGTCGATAGCGCATTTGAATATGCCATGAGCAACCCTACACAACTGATGGGCACCACCAAAGGGACTGTTTTTGGGGCTTACAATGCAATCACAGGATATTTTCAGAATGTTAGAAATTACAAGAGCGATGAAGCCAAATTAACTTCCATTTTAATGGGTGGTACAGGACAGATTCGCACACAGTCCGCTTTTAACCTTTGTGTGAATTTTGCTAATAAAGGCTCGGATGCCTTGATTTTGAATTAGCTAATCGGGACAGGCATAACCTGCCTGTCCTTTTAAACCCTGAAAATATGATACAAATAGAAGATAAAAATGGAGAGAATATTGAAGTTCTAAATTTAGCAGATGCAATAAAACATGCAGACTATTTCAGAAATTTTGTCCATACCGATAAACGCTTTGAAAAGTTTGACCGAAAACGACAAGCTTACTGGCAGGATCTTTATGATAAGCTGATGAAAATTAATGATTTAGATGTACAACAAAGTAAACAGTAAAGCAATGGAAACCAATTTTTTTAAAGCAGTCCTTTCCTTGCAGGTAACAGGGAATTGGAAGAAGAATAGTAGCTTTTGGAAAACAATGTCTGGTATTCATTTAATGTATTTTTAAACCCTCAGATAATAGTTATTAAACAGGCGCGACAGAACCTTAAAAATTCTCCATAAGTATAGAAACTAGCTATTGATATCGTAATCTTGAGATAATTTCATAAACCTCTTTTACTTTTATAGTTAATCCAGCATAATCTTTGTTTGCAATGATTTCTTTTGTTATCAACTGAGATCCCATACCTACACAAGTAACTCCGGCATCAAACCAGTCTTTTAAGTTTTCTTCCGTAGGATTCACACCTCCAGTTGGCATTATAGAAGTCCAAGGCTGAGGCCCTTTAATACCTTTTACGAAATTGGGTCCATATAGATCCCCAGGAAAAAGTTTTACCACTTCACAACCAAGTTCTTCAGCTTTAGTGATTTCGGTCAAAGTTCCGCAACCTGGCGACCATAATACTTTTCTACGATTACAAACCATTGCAATATCTTCTCTCAAAACAGGAGTTACAATAAAGTTTGCTCCCAATTGCATGTATAAAGAAGCTGCAGCTGCATCCGTAACTGAACCAACTCCCATAATCATACCAGGCAATTCTTTGATTGCGTATTTTGTAAGTTCCGCAAAAACCTCATGAGCAAAATCGCCACGAGAAGTAAACTCCATCAAACGAGCACCTCCGTCATAACATGCTTTTAAGATATTTTTACTTAACTCAATATCATTACTGAAAAATAAAGGAATCATTCCAGTACTTTTCATTGCTTGCGCTACTTCAATTCTTGTAAACTGTGCCATTTTTTATTTATTTTTTTTAAATTTTTATTCTTCTATCTTGATACTAACCCTGTATGATCACCCCCAATTAATTTTTCAACTTCTCCTTCGGTTACTAAATTATAGTCCCCAGCAATTGTATGTTTTAAACAACAAGCAGCTACAGCAAAATTAAGCGTACGTTGTTTATCTACTATTTTTTCATTCAAGCCATAAATCAAACCTCCCATAAAGGCATCTCCACTACCTACGCGATCAATTACCGGAGTAACTTCATTTACATCTGCTTTAAATATTTCTTGTCCATCATAAAGAATTCCACCTATTTTTTGATGAGAAGCACTCAATGAATAGCGTAAAGTTGTTGCGATATACTTTAAATTTTGGCATAATTTAAAAAGAGGATTATACAATTCTGGCAAAGAATCTAATTCTTTATAATCTGGAGTTACTGCCGGAATACCCAACATAAAGTTTGCAGTATCAATATCTCCTAAAATGACATTACTGTATTGTAACATTTTTGGCATTACTTCTTGAGGAGTTTTCCCGTATTTCCACAATTTGGAACGATAATTCAAATCTGTCGAAATAGTGATTCCCATCTCATACGCTACTTCAATAGCTTCTAAACATGCTTCAGCAGCAGACTCTGACAAAGCAGGTGTGATTCCACTCCAGTGAAACCAATTTGCATCTTTTAGAATTTCTCTCCAATCAAACATTCCTTTTTCTAAAGTTGCCATCGCACTATGTGCTCTATCGTAAACAATATTGCTTGCACGGCTACTTGCCCCTGTTTCTAAGAAATAAATACCTATTCTATCTCCGTCTAATAATACATTATTATTAACAACATTTAACTTTCTCATTTCTTTGACAGCACAAATACCCAATTCGTTATTTGGCAAACGTGTTACAAACTCAGCACTCATCCCGTAATTAGCTAATGACACCGCTACATTAAACTCGCCTCCTCCATAAGTTGCTTTATAAGATTCTGATTGAGAAAATCTCAAATGTCTTTCAGTGGAAAGACGCAATAAAATTTCGCCAAAAGTAACTATTTTCTTCATTATTTATTTTTTTTAAATTGTTTTACATGTTTATTCAATCGATTGAACAACTAATCAAAAAAATAAGGAATCTTTACATTCCTTATGCCTCAAATTTTTAATAATATACAAAAATATTAACTATTATCTTTTTTAAAATAAATTACATACTTTTGTTCAAACGATGGAACAAAAGTATAAAAAAATTGGAAATAAAGAAAAAAACAACCATAAAAGATATTGGTGACCTCTTGGGACTAACCCCATCCGCAGTATCTAAAGCCTTAAACAACCATCCCAGGATTAGTGATAAAACAAAAAAGGCTGTTCAAGATGCAGCAATTAAATTACAATATCAACCTAACTTTTTATCGAGTGCTTTGCGCAAAGGGAAAAGCAATATGGTCGGATTAATTGTACCTAGAATAAACACAAATTATTACTCCTCAGTAATTGAGAATATTGAAGATGTTTTAAATGAAAATGGCTACAATGTTATTATGGCGCAAACAAACGAATCCTATAACAAAGAATGTAAAAGCATTGATAATTTACTTAACATCCAAGTTGATGGCATCATTGCATCAATAGCAAATGAGACTGTCTCCTTTGATTATTATCAAAAAATAAAAGAGAAAGGTGTGCCCCTAGTGCTCTTTGATAGAGGAGAAAATGACTTAGATGTAGATTATATTGGAATTGATGACTACAATTGCAGTCATCTTATTGTAGCACATTTGGCGGGTCAGAATTACAAAAAAATAGCACATATTACAGGGTATAGTCATACTCGAATTTTTAAAAACAGAATCAGAGGTTTTAGAGATGCCATGCAAAAGTTTGATTTGCCAATTCAGGAAAATTCAATTATAGAATGCAATTTGCAAGTGGAAGATGGTAGACGTATCATGAAAGCGTTATTAAATCAAGAGAAAAGACCTGACGCCATTTATGCTGCCAGTGATAATGCTGCTTTGGGTGCTTTAGAGGTATTACTTGAAGAAGGTATTCAGGTTCCAGAAGAAATGGCAATTGTGGGTTTCGGGAACGAGCCTTTTAGTACCATCATCAAGCCTCAAATATCAACTATAAATCAATTTAATGCCGAAATTGGAAAACAAGCAGCTCTAGCCTTTTTAGAACGTATCAAAAATCCTGAAAAAAAGGTTTCGCTTAATAAAATAATACTTGATTCGGAGTTAATGATTCGGAGTTCTTCATATAGAAAATTATAAAAAAATTAGACCTAAATTTGTTCATTAAAAGGAAATTTATTTTATTGCTATTTTAAAAAAGTGGAGTGTAAAAACTCCACTTTTATCCTTATCAAACTAATATCACATAAATTGTATTTTATTTTCCCCATAATTATTTCCAAAAAATACTATAAACAGCTATTAATATAATCATTATTGCAAAGGAGCAAATGTTAAATAAAGGAGTTGTATAAAATGTTTTAGGCGATAAAGAAATTCCTTTTTTATCATCCTCTCCTTTATTTTGAAATAAACTAAATATGACAACAAATATTATTGTAATTAATGTTGTTAGTCCCATTTGATCCATCCATGGCAACGAAGGAAAAACATCTTCAAAACCTGTTCCTACTAGCCACCCTTTTGGTCCTACTTTAAAATACATGGCAATAGGTATCGATATTAAAGCACCCCATATGGCTGCCTTATTTGTTGTTTTCCTCCAAAATAATCCAGGTATAAATACAGCTAAAATACCGGGACTAACAATCCCTGTATATTCTTGAATAAACTGAAATGCTTGATCAATACCTCCTAGTAAAGGTGCTATAATTACAGCAATTATTAAAGCCATACCAGCAGACCAACGCCCTATTTTTACCAAATTTTTCTCACTTGAATTTTTATTGATATAAACTTTATAAATATCCATAGTAAAAATCGTAGAAGTTGAATTCAACATAGATGCTAGTGAAGAAACAATGGCAGCAGCTAAAGCAGCAAAAGCTAACCCTTTTAGTCCGGTTGGTAAAAAATGTAATAACCATGGGTAAGCTCTATCTGCAGTCCCCACTCCAGGTAAGTTTTCTAATGCAGAAACTCCTAAACGGGTCATGATTTCTGGATCATTGATAATTACATACGCCGCAATACCCGGAATAACTACAATAAGCGGAATAATTAATTTTAAAAAAGCAGCCAATAAAATTCCCTTTTGAGCCTCTTTTAATGATTTAGCCGCTAAAGTACGTTGGATGATGTACTGATTGAATCCCCAGTAATATAAGTTAGCCACCCAAAGCCCACCGATTAAGACTCCAATTCCAGGCAAATTTGTATACTCAGGATTTGACTCATCTAAAATCATTACAAAACGTTCCGGCGCAGCATGATAAATGGCTTTCATTCCTTCTAAAGCTCCTGCTCCATTTGAAACGGTATCTAATGCTAAATAAGTAGTAACCAATCCTCCTAAAAGCAAAAAGACAACTTGAATAACATCTGTCCATGCCACTGCAGAAAGACCACCATATAAGGAATATGCTGCAGCAAATAATGCTAAACCTATAATTGCATAAATCATTTTAACACCCAAAATAGTTTCAATTGCTAAACCACCCAAATAGAGAACGGTGGTTAAGTTTACAAACACATACAGAGCTATCCAGAAAACTGCTAAAATCGTTTTTAGATTGGTTGAAAATCGTTTTTCAACGAATTCGGGTATCGTATAAATTCCTTTTTCAATAAAAATGGGTAAGAAATACTTCCCTACGATAATTAATGTTAGGGCAGCCATCCATTCATACGAAGCAATTGCCAAACCCAGAGCAAATCCTGAACCGGACATACCAATAAATTGTTCAGCCGAAATATTAGCCGCAATCAAAGAAGAACCAATGGCCCACCATGGTAATGATTTACTAGCTAAGAAATAATCTTCTGCATTTTTTTCGTGTCCATCTTTATCTCTGGAAACCCATAAACCTACACCTAAAATCAAAATAGCATAAGCTGCAAAAACCAAATAATCTATAAATCCAAAATGTGTTTCCATGTGTTTTTTTTTTTTACTATAAACTTTTTTACTAAACACTGAACTTGTGCTTTATTGTTGATTATGAATTATACTCCAAAAACATCAAAATAGGTTGATTTGACAGTAAAAATTAGAATCGAAAAACATCACATTGTTTTTGATTTTAATAGTGTTTATTCTCAAAATGATATAATCCTATTTTAAACTTACTAAAAACGAAAACCACACCTTCACTTAAATAACATAATAATCAGCAGACTCAGGACATACTGTGATTTTTCTATCATCAATTTCAATCAATGTGTTCTCAATCATTACTGACATACTTTCTAATGCTAAATCATTAGGCTCAATGCCGAAAGGATCTTCTAATTCATCTGCAATTGCCTCAAGAGCTACAAATGTATAACCTACAAATACTATTACGAAAGGAAGAATGCAACTCATACTTTTTAAAAATCCAAAGGGCAATAAAAAGCAATACAGATAAACTGTCCGATGCAATAAAACACTGTAAGTGTAAGGTATGGGAGTACTGGCTATTCTTTCACATCCTCCAATAATATCTGATAAATTCTTTAAATTTGAATCAAAAGCAACTTGTGTCATTTTGTTTAATTTCCCATCTCTTTTTGCCGTATTGATCCAAATTCCCAACTCCTTTAAAATAAAAACAGGCTTAAAAACTGCGACTTGTAATTCTTCATCATATCCATTCGTTAACAATCGATCCATGTCTGTTTTAGGATCAGTATCACGTAATTGATGTTTTAAAGCATGCACTAAAGCTATCAACAGGTTAATGAACTCTGTTTGCTGTTTTTTATAATTTTTTCTATCTAACAATGTATGGGTTTGGATTGCTAAAGACCTAGTGTCATTTAGAAGTGCTCCCCATAATTTTCTTGCTTCCCAGTATCGTTCATAACTTACTGTGTTTCTAAATCCCATAAAAATGGCAAGAGCAATTCCAAAAAGTGTAAATATTGAAGGATCTATAAAAACATTATATAGAATCAATTCTTTTTTAAAATAAATAACAACTGAACAAAATATAAATAACAAGACTAATCTTGGTAATAACTGTGGGAGAACTGAGCCGTTCCATTCGAACAAAATTATAAACCAATTCTTTTTTTTCTTAATAATCACGCGATATTGACTTATTATTTGTTGTTCTTATATACCTTTAAACACCATTCTTTTTATGATCTTTAATGACGAATTAAAGAAATAAATTTTCTAACTTAAATTCAGTATTCAAATCAGACAACTTTAATTTATCAATTAATTTTCTTTCTTTTATAGCTTTAGTTCCATAAACGTAAGCTTTTGCATTATTAACTGCATCAACAGCGAGCAACTCATTATCTTTGAAATACCAAACAGAAAATTTAATAATCTCTCCTATTTCTGTTCTTATTACAACATTATTATAGCCCGTTGACAAACCAACTATTTGTAATTTAATGTCATACTGGTCAGACCAAAACCAAGGAATGGTATCATACCTATTATTCTGACCAACAATTGATGCGGCGGCAATTTTGGCTTGATCCACTGCATTTTGTACCGATTCTAATCGAATAAAACGATCATAATGCGGATTATAATGAAACGTACAGTCACCAATTGCATAAATTGAGGGGTCACTAGTGCAATTGTATGCATCTACTTTTATTCCATTGTCAATTTCTAAACCAGCATCTTGCGCTAACTCTATATTCACTCGAATTCCAACGCCCACAACAATGCAATCAGCGATAAAAGAAGAACCGTCAGAACAAAAAACAAAATTCTCCGAACCCTTAGCTTCAATATGCGTTACATTTTTATTTGTTAAAATAGAAACATTATTTTTAGCATGTAATTCTTGAAAAAAATCAGACATTTGTGGAGCAGTAACTCTAGACAAAACTCTTTCTTCTCTTTCTAATATAGTAACCTTAGCTCCCATCTTATGTAATGAAGCCGCAGTCTCTAAGCCGATGTACCCTCCTCCTAACACTACAACTCGCTTGTTTAAGCAATTATTAACTGCATCACGAATAGCTGTAACATCTGCAGCAGTGCGCAATGAAAATAAATTTGAAGCATTCTCTAAACCAGAAAGTTCTGGAATAAAAGCGCGTGCTCCAGTTGCTATAACAAGTTTATCATAACTTTGTTGTGTTGCATCACTAAGAGTTAGTGTTTTATCGATCCGGTTTATTGACAAAACAGAAAGTCCTAATTGTAGTGTAATATTTCCCTTTTGATAACTTTCTTCCGATTTTAAAAGATTTTTATCAATACCATCTTTACTTGTTAAATATGCTTTTGATAAAGGTGGGCGGTGGTACGGCAAATGGAAATCTCCATCAATCAATCGAATCTCTCCTAGCCACCCTTGCTGACGCAAAGCAAATGCAAAATTGACCCCAGCATGACTAGCACCAATAATTACACAAACATTATTATTTTCTTTCATCGTTTAAATTGTGGTATTTCATTTAACATCGTTTTATCTGACCACTTGAAATACCACTCCATCAATTGCTTCCGATACTTCAATCTGGCAACACAAACGACTAAACTCATTTGCGTCATCATCTAATTCTAGCATGTCTTTTTCTATTTCGCTTGCTGGACCTGTTTTCAAAAGATCTGCTTCGTTTAGATAAATATGACAAGTAGCACAAGAACAAACGCCACCGCAATCACCATCAATTCCTTTTACATTTGCCTGTTTTGCCAACTCCATAACAGAACCCGAAGTACCTTCTACAACAATACTCTGATTGTCCTTTGTAATAAATGTTATTTTTGCCATTCTTTTTATAAAGTGTTATTTATTAATTATTTGTTGCTAGGATTATAGTGCAGTAAATTTTACTCTAATGGAGTCATAACCCACTTTACGTTTAAATTCTCCTAATTCTTCTATATTTTCTTTACAATCTAGTATTGCAATCGATTTTACTTTCTGAGACAAAGCCATTAATAGAATTTTCATAATCTGACGTGCATGTGTAGCACCCAAACAATTGTGGTGACTAAATCCGAAACTCACATGAGGATTCATTTTTCGATCTAAAACAACTTCATTTGGATTTTCAAAAGTAGTCGCATCACGATTTGCAGAAGCCCAACATAAAGAAATTCTAGAATCAGCTTTTATTGCATGCTCACAAACTGCGGTGTCTTTAGTTACGACCCTTCCCATTTGTGTCAAGGGTGCAAAATAACGAATCAACTCCTCGACCGCTTTGTTTATAATTTCAGGCTCATCACGAAGCTTTTCTAATGATTGCTTATGCTCAGCAAAATAGGCAATACTATTAGTTACAGCATTAATTACTGTATCTCGCCCACCTGCAAAAGTTAAAATCATTACACCTTTTACCTCTTCTGCCGTAAGCTTTTTTCCATTTACCTCAGATGCCAAAAGAACAGAATACAAATCTTCTCCCGGATTTTGAATTGCTTTTTGAATTTGTTGGTCTATATAATTATACAAAATCAATGCTTTATCCCCATCTAGCGCCACACCATCACTTCTAAAAACGTGTGTTCCCCAGGAAATCCAGGTTTGTGCTTCTTCAAACGGAATATTTAACAACAAAGTCAATGCATTAGATTGTAAGCATAATGAAAAATCCGCAACAACTTCTATAGCATCTTTTACAAGTACAGCATCGACAATATCATTTATTTGTTTAGTCAACTTTTGTTCATATTCTGACTCCAAAGGACGCTTAAACCAAGGTTCTAAAATCGCTCTAAAATCACCGTGTAAAGGCGGATCTAGTTCGAACGGAATTTGACGAATATTGCGAATAGCAACTTCCGATGGTATAACAATGCGACCTGGTGTTGCGCCTGATTGAAAAGTATCCCAACTGTGTGCTGCTTTTCGAACATCTTTTAATCGTAAAAGCATGGTTACTGGGTCATTTTGATCATCCATTTCGCCATAGCCTTTTGATATACGGGCATCTTGAAATGGATCTGGTAATGAACTTTTTTTCATAATATTTGAAGTATAATTTGAATGACTGAGCAAGAAAAAAATTGACAAAAAAAAACGGTATCCATCTAAGTTGTTTTGGACAAAAGTTTGTAGTTGAAACAACTTTGACAAAGAAAAATATAATTGAAAGAGTACAATTTCTGTATTTTGACCAATTAATACTGTATTTTGTTTGAATTATACTTTATCAACATAAAAATAGGTTAATAAAAACACTTATCTCGATTAACTATTTATAGTAGTCATTTCTCCTTTATATGTGTAACGCACTATAAACAAATCATATTGAACTAAAATATAAAATCGTGTAGTCCTAGTGGAATTATCCCTCTTAACTAAAAGCAAACCATCTTTTTCGAATCTTCTATATTTAATAAGCAGTAGTGGTAAGAATGCATTTCATTTTAAAATACTTTAAAAAACGATTCAATTCGCTTAGAGGTAACAATATTTTCCTATTTCGTAGAAAAATATTGTTTTTTTTTGTTTTCAATAAAAAAAAACAGTTTTTAAAATCAAAATGACATTTGTATAGTTTAAATCTAGTTAACTATAAAACTACACAATAAAGGGCTCAAATCTTATTTACTAAGGGTATATAACTAGACTATAGTTTTTTAATTCAAAAATAAGCAACAAGTATATATTTGAATGATTTTTCATATTTAATTAAGAAATATATTAGCTATTAATTAATCAAATCATAACACATGGAAACACTATTAAATCAACAAAAAGTTTTAATTAAACACCATTTTATTACATTAAAACTAAAAACAATTGCATTTATCTTCTCATTATTTTTAAATTTTAACGCAAATGCACAAGAATGGGCATCAGTACCCGTACCCGCAAATGCAGGATCTGGAAAAAGCTGGCAATTGCAGGCAGATGTTTCAGATGATTTTAATTACACCTTTAATGCAACCAATCAAAAAACAAATTTTGGAAGTAATAAATGGTATAATTTTTATCATAATGCTTGGGATGGTCCAGGCACAACCTATTGGCAGTACAATCACGTGGCCGTAGATGGTGACAACCTCTCTATTAAAGCTTCCCGAAACACAAGTACAACTAAAATGGGGGTACAAGGAATAAATTCTGGATGCATCACATCAAACAAAAAAGTTCTATATCCGGTGTATGTTGAAGCAAGTGTGAGTGTGGCAAATATTTCATTGGCATCAGATGTTTGGTTGTTAAGTCCTGATGACACCCAAGAAATAGATATCATAGAGTGTTATGGTGGCGTTGATAACGGAAATGCTTATTATGCGAAGGACATACATCTAAGTCATCATTCTTTTGTTAGAAATCCATTTCAAGATTACCAACCACGTGGTCGTAATACTTGGTGGACAAGAAGTGACATTACAACATCATGGGGAGACTATTGTTGGAATGGAGGAAACAGAAAATATATTCAAATTGGTGTTAACTGGATTGGTCCAAAACATTTTGAATATTATATCGATGGTCAACTCGTTCGGGTGTTATATGAAAAAGCATGTGCTACAAAAAAAGGAAATACTTGGTATTATACTTATCCCTCTATGAACAGTGGTGTGCTAGTTTTTGATGCAGATGGGTATCAGAAAGAAAATCAGTTTGCTACAGGTTCTTCTTATTCATTTACAACTTTACAACAAGCAAGTAATACTTCAACAGTTAATGTTATTGATCCGTATAATTTTCAAGGAGGTTCCGGTTTCACAAAAGAACTTGACATTATCATAAATGTCGAATCTCAAGACTGGCACGTTGCTGCTGGAAGAACTCCAGGAAATGCTGAATTGAATGACCCTTCAAAAAACACAATGAAAGTAGATTGGTTGCGCGTTTATAAACCAGTAACTTCAGGAGGTAACAGTGCGGTGAATGGTATCACAATGACACCTTCAGCTCTATCTTTAGCAGTTAATACTACTGGGAATTTAACGGCTGCTATTTCTCCATCTACTGCCACCGTTAAAACAATGACTTTTACTTCTAATAACGTCGGAATTGCTACTGTCAATCAAAGTGGTGTAGTTACTGCCAAAGCAGTAGGAACTGCAATAATAACAGCACAATCAACAGATGGAGGATTTAAAACAACCTCAACAGTAACCGTTTCAAATACTGCTACATCATCAATTGTAATAGAGGCAGAGAACTTTACTTCTACTGCAGGTACTTACAACGATGGCTTTGTACCTTATGGAATGGGCAAAAGTTCAGTAGGAGTAAATTATGTAAATAAAAATGATTCTGCGCAATATACTATTAATGTAACCAAAGCGGGAGCCTACACAATTACTTATAGAATCTCAACACCATCTAATAATGCTACTATATCATTTTATGTAGATAATGTTCTTATTAGCAGTGATAACGTAGTTAATAATGGACAATGGGATAATTATCAAACACTTATCGCAACCAATAAACCAAACCTTACTATTGGAAGTCATACCGTGAAAATTATAGCATCAGGGACTAACGATTGGCAATGGAATCTGGATAAAATAACTTTATCAAGCAGTTCTACTCAAAAAAAAACAAATTCGTTGAAAGCAGAAACTACTGATTCTATTTCTGAAACAGTGATTTATCCTGTGCCAGCGGACAATGTACTGTTCTTTGACAGTATCGAAGTCATTAAAGCGATTAAAATTTATGATTTGACGGGTACATTTATACAAGATGTTAAAGAAGTAACCAATCCTATTAGTATTGGCAATTTAAACAATGGTATTTATGTTCTAGAGCTTATTTCTGACAAATCTATTAAAACAAAACGTTTTATAGTGAAGCATTAGTATTTTAATTTCAATACTATCATTTCACACTACCAATCCTTTTTTCCCCCTCAACCTACTTAAAAAATAAATAAAAACCACCTCTAAATTATTCTAAAATGGAGGTGTTTTTTTTAAAAAAAATTGCCTTTTACAAAAAAAAATGAAAAAATTTGAAAACAGTATAATTCTTTATATATAAATACTAACTGTTTTAAACTAATTAATCATATAGATTAACTCAATAATCTATTTTTAAACTAATACAATGTAAAAATTTATATTCATTTAAATCAAAAGTAAATTTCACAATCGTTAATTGATAAAAAAAACCGCCTCATAACCAATTAAGGTTTGAGGCGGTTTTTACTTATATCTTAAAATTACTTTTTAACTTTCAACTCATATCCACTTGCTCTAGGAATCTGAGTTTCGCTTTCATAATCTTTACCATTTTCACGAGTAACATCATCAAAGAAACGGTAATAATTACCATATCCGTATTTAGATTCTATTTTAACTCTTTCCCCTTTTTGAACTTTGAACTCAGCTGTAGCTTTTTGTTGATCGCCGATTAAGAAAAAGTAATCATTTTTAGAAATTACTACTCCTTTTTTATCAGTTAATTCTAGTTCAACAAAAAACTTTTTATCTACTTTAGAAAGCACATTAGCCGAAATATCTATAAACTTTTTGGCGCTATTTTCAGTAATCTTTCCGACTTTGTACGTTTTGTTTTCGAGAACGACACCAGCATCATTTTTAATTGTAAATTTTACTTCACAAGACTCATAAGACTCATATAAGTCATTTATGACCCATATACCGCCTTTAAACTCTTCTTTAGTACTCCATCTTCTTTTCTTGAAATCAAAATTAACAAGAACTGGCTGGTATGCTTTTTTCACAAAGAAATAAGAGTTCTTAGGTTTTTGATAATTATCAACAATTCCCCATTTCATATCAGGCCAGTAAGTAATAAAGTGACATAAAGCAATGCCACTTAAACTTGGCTTATGGCGTCTGAAATATTCTATTCCATTCTGAAAAATTATTCCTTGAGCATCTTGTGATGCATTAACAAATTCTTCTAAACTGCCTAATTTTTCATCGCCAAAAACATCCCAATTTTGCATTCTTAAATGAGTAAGATCTGCCCAGTGATGTCCCCAACTTAGTCCAGGAGGCCACATTTCATTTTTTGGAATGAATTTTTCCAAACTCTCAACAGATGGTACCGAAGTAATAGCAAACTCAGGAACAATAGGAAAATCTAATGTTTGAAGCCAGTCTTCGTGCAACCACTCACCCATCTCATAAAAATAACGTAACGCATGCACAGCTTCTTTAGGTTTAAAACCTGCTTCTTGGGAAACTTCACATGTCAATGGAGAATCTGGCACGTAGGGTAAATTAGCATAGGCTTGCAAGGTATCTCCCAAACGTTCAAGAAATTCTCTACCAAATTTAGCATCTCTAGTTCTCAGTAACATTTCCTCTCCACCTTCCATCATAATTAGCGACGGATGATTTCTACGTTCCTTAATAACTCTCGCAGCTTCATTAAGTATATCTGCTAATTTATTTTCTTCACTTGGAATATTTCCAGTTCCCATTGGAATCATATCCTGCCAAACGGTTAAACCTGCTTCATCACATAATTGATAAAACTCTGGGATTTCTGGAGGATGCCATCCAAAAATTCTAATATTATTCATATTAGCTTCTTTCGCTAATCGAATTAATTCTTTATACTCTGCTATAGAAGTTCTTCCCACAAAAATATCTGGTGGTCCACCCCAACAAGCCGATCTGATAAAGTGAAATTTATCATTAATATAAGTAGATCTTGGAAAACTTACATCAACATCTTTTTTGAAACCAGGATTCCATTTTGAAGTTACTTCTCTTATCCCAAAAACAGTTTGGTTAAAATCATGATTTACCTTGCCTTCTTTCAAAGAAATACTAGCTTTATACAAATTTGGTTTTCCTAAATCCCATGGAAACCATAACTCTGGTTTATCTACATGTACGCGTTTAATGATCTTATGAATACCTGGAGCAATCGAATTTTCGAAAGAAACATTAATTTCTTTGCTTTCAAAATTGTGTCCCTTCAAGGTAGTCTCAAAGTTCATTTTCTTCACATCTTTAGTCGTGTTTTCGATAGTCAACTCCAAATCGACATCAGCAGATCCATCTTTATTTATTTTTGTTTTTGCATACACATCATCAAAACGCAATTTCCCTGTTGAAATAATTTTTACAGGTCTGTAAATTCCAAAGGGAATCAAATCACGCCAGTAATCTCCAAACCAAGGTGTCTTTTTTCCTGCCACCAAAGCATTCACTTGTGGAGGCGTATCCAATTTTACAACCAACATATTCTTACTGGCCAAAAATTTATTTGAAATACGCAGAGCATGATTTATATCAAACGAAAAAGACGAAAATGCACCTTCATGTTTTCCTAAATAATGGCCGTTAAGCCATACTTCACAACCATAATCAACACCTTCAAAGACAAGTTTTACCACTTGATCCTTAATCTCTTCGGTTACATTAAATTGTGTTGTGTACCACCATTCGTACTGTTGTACCCATTGCGCTTTCACACTATTTCTTCCAAAATATGGATCTTCGATGACTCCTGCTTTCCATAAATCGGTGTAAACATCTCCAGGAACTTGAGCATAATTCCATACCAAAGTTTCAATATCCTCTGGTGGTAAATTATTCAAACCTTTTTTAATCCCTTCCCCTGGCAGCATCATTTTCATTGTCCAGTCAAATCCACTTAAATCACGAACTAACTGGCTATTTTCTTTGTGCGATTTCATTGTATTGGGTTGACTCCAAACATGTCCACTCTGAACTAGTACGAAACAAGCCAGTAGCACTGCCCGTACCCAATTTACATTCTGCAAAAATTTATTTATTTTCATATTTTATTAATTTATAAGACATTTATTTTATGTGATTAAACAGTCATATAATATTTATTTCAAACCTAAATATTATGTAATTAATTCTTTTACTATTGCTGCAGTATGCTCTCCTAAAGAAGGAGACCCGACTGTAGAGGTAAAGTATTCCCCATCAATTTTTATTGGACAACGAGTTGTTTTATATTCAAAACCATCGCCCATTTTCACGTTTTGAATCATCTCTAAAATTTTGAAACCCTCATGAGCAAAAAGTTGTTCCCAATCCATCACTTTGGCACACCAAATATCAGCAGGCTCTAGTAAACTTAACCAATGTTCAGTGGTATTGGTAAGTAAATGATTGGCTAGGATTTTCTTGATTTCGTTTCTATTATTAAACCAACTTTCGCGTTCAGGATAATTTGACAAAGCCTCACATCCTATCAACTCTCCAATTAAGGGAATTGCTCCCATAGCTAGTGAAATATAGCCCGATTTTGTTTTATAAATACCGTATGGAGCTCCTAAATACGCATGTGCACTGTTACTCTCAGGACGAATCGTAGGTGCGCCCCCATCATGATAAAAAGTGGTAATAGATTCAAATTGAAAATCAAGTATAGATTCTAACATGCTAACCGACACCTTACTGCCTGCTCCTGTTTTAGCTTTATGGATTAATGCAGCTAAAATGCCTTGAGCCAAATGCGCTCCTGATAAAATATCAACAATTGCTAAACCAACTGGAACAGGACCATCACTTATTTTTCCGTTTAACCACGTTAAGCCAGAAAGTGATTGCAATAATAAATCCTGACCAGGTTTTGTTTTCCAAGGACCTTCTTCGCCATACCCTGAAATATTTGCATAAATAATAGATGGATTTATGTTTTTAACAGTTTCATAATCTAATCCCAAACGTTCCATTACTCCAGGTCTAAAATTATGAACAAGTACATCTGCTTTTTCAATTAACTTTAGTACTTGTTTTTTATCCTCTTCCACTTTTAAATCAGCTTGAAAACTTTCTTTATTTCTATTAATAGCTCTAAAAACAGAGGATTCTCCATTTAAAATCACATTAGAAACATATAGTTGACGACAAATATCCCCAGTCTCTGGACGCTCTACTTTAATCACTCTAGCACCTAAATCGGCTAACCTTAAACTAGCTGATGGTGCCGACAAAAACTGGCTCAAATCAACTATTAATATATCTTGTAATGGTTTCATTTTTTTTTAAAATATAAGGTTTACAAATTGAATTCTTTCTTTAAGTCTTCGGTATGCTGCCCAACTCTAGGAGCTGGTCTTTCAGAAAAAATTCGTTTATCATTCAAACGAATCGGACAACGTAAAGTATGTACTTTTTCACCTGAAAGTAATTTCAGTTTTTGATCCATTTTCAAAATTTTATAACCTTCATCCTCTAGTAATTCACTATAATTATATATGGCGGAGGCCCAAATACCGGCGGGTTCTAAAATATCAAGCCATTGTTGCGTAGTTTTATTTATAAGAAAGGTTTCAAGCACCTCCATGATGTCGTTCCTTTTAGTAAACCAAGCATCTGAATTGGTATAGATACTAATTTCAGCACAGCCTATTACCTCACCTAGTTTTAATAGAGACCCCATTGCAAGAGAAATAAAACCTTTCTTCGTTTTATACACACCGTAAGGCGCTCCAAGATAAGGCTGAGCGGAACCTTTTTCTGCTCTCGCAATTTTTTTATTACCATCATTAAGAAAAGTAGTCAGGGACTCAAACTGTAAATCTAAAGTTGACTCTAATAAACTTACTTCTACCCAAGATCCTTGATTTGTTTTTATCCTTTTGAATAGTGCAGCCAATATTCCTTGTGATAAATGAGAACCTGTTATAATATCCGAAACTGCTGCCCCTACAGGCACAGGATCATCATTTTTATTACCGGATAAGTTTACAAATCCCGACATCGATTGGATTAATAAATCTTGTCCGGGTTTTTTGACCCAGGGTCCCTTAGTACCATATCCAGTAACAGTGGCATATATCATTTGTGGATTAATCATTTTTACTTTTTCATAATCCAAACCAATTTTCTCCATTACTCCTGGACGAAAATTATGAGTCATCACATCAGCTTGTTGAATCAATTTTTTAATGCATTCTAGATCCTCAGGACTTTTTAAATCGGCGGCATACGATTCCTTATTTCTATTTACAGTATGAAAAACCAAACTACTGTTATCTAAGAATAAATTTTTTAGCGCAATTTGTCTTCCTGCTTCACCATGAACAGGACGTTCTATTTTTATGACTCTCGCTCCTAAATCAGCTAACCGCAAACCTGCTGATGGTCCTGCCATAAACTGAGCAAACTCAAGTACTATAATTCCTTCTAGTGGTTTCATTTTTTGATCTATTTTAAATTACTATACTATTAGCATTTACTGTTTTGTATTTTAAAAAAACATTCCCATTTCGAAAATAACTAAAAATTATTCTATTTCTAATGATTTTAAATATAGTTCATTTAGCTGGTTTAATAAAGCAACTTCATCACCGCCATTCATCAAATAATTTCTAATGGGAGCTCCTGCTCTATCTTGAAAATACATGTGCCCATTATACCTAGGGCGTAAAAAGGCTCTGTCTAAGCCAGGTAAAGTATTTTTGAAATAATCACATGTAACAGTATTGGTGTATTCATCTGTCCAAGCTTTTCTGTGACCAGGTTGACCTCCACCATCAAAAAATACTGTTTTTTGACATTCTTCTGAACCTACGTATTCTACGTATTTTATAGCCGTTTCAATTTCTTTAGATTGAGCAGATACTGCCAATCCTGTACCTCCCAAAGTAGAGATTGCTCCTACTCCATTAATTTCAATCATATCATGAAAATGCAATAATTTACGAGCATATCCATTTCGACTATAATTTGAATATCCATAAGCCCAAGGACAATACGCATATTCATCAGTAAGTGTCATTGCTTCATAAACTTTAATAGGATTCCAATCATACATTTTAGGATCCATTTCTACAGCCAAAGCTCTTAACATTTGTAAAGCCTGAACGCCAATTTTTTCACTCACGACATGTTCTTGAGACGCACATACTTCCTCTCCTAAATTACAGCACATCATATAAAAATTCATCAAAGTATCTTGTGGAATTCCTGGCATGATTACTAAACCTTTGTTTGCTAACGTCAATAACTCCTCATAATTCGTTGGAATTTTTAAGCCTTTGGATTCTAAAATGTCAGGGCGACTAGAAGCAACTGGAGTAGCTGCATCAATTGCTAATGCATATTGGTGTCCGTTAGAACTATAGCTAATATGTGAATGTCCTACAGTATGCTCAGCTAAATCGTTTAAGAATTCTTTTGAAAGGTATTGATCTAGAGGCAAAATCACTTTTGTTTTTCCTGCAAAACCTGCCCATGGATGATCGATAACTAACAAATCAAAACGTTTTGCTAATTCATCAATTGGCTCATCTGCAAAGGCTTGTAATGACCTTTTTTGCCATGTGATTTCAACATTTGGATTTAACTCACAAAAGCGTTGTGCAGTTGCTACCATAGAAGTAAACCCTCTACTGTGATTCCAAGTAATTCCTTTTAATTGTATTTTCTCTGAACTCATTTTATTTGTAATCGGTTAATTGGTTTATAAAAAATCATTGATTTATATCTAATCGAAAAATGTTTTGAAGAGAACTATAAGTGATTTTGCTTTATACTGAAAGCCTAAAAAGAACTCTTTTAGTATAGTTTCAAAAGATAAGATTGAAAAATCAAATATTCATATACAAAACTATATTTTATATATGAACTAAACAAGTCTTTAATATTTTTTTTTAAATTTGCTTTAAAATAACACAACATGACTGTCGAACAATTAGTAAAATATAATGCCCCCGCACTTGATAAAGGTTTAGATATTCTCGAATTTTTATCTGCCGAAGGTACACCACAATCTCAGGCTGAAATTGCTCAAGGAATCAAGAAAACACCTAGTGAGATCTATAGAATGCTGGTTTGTTTAGAAGAAAGAGGCTATCTAATTAGAGGTACAAACGCCGGAAAATATAGACTTTCCTTAAAGATGTATAGTTTATCACACCGTCATACTCCATTTGATGAGCTAAAACGGGTAGCACATTATCCGATGCAAAATTTATCCGAAAAAATTAAACAATCTTGTCACTTGAGTATTATTAATAATGATCAGCTCTTAATCATTGCCCAAATGAGAAGTCCAAATGCAGTTTCTCTTTCTATAGAAGAAGGAACTCACTTCCCATTGGCTCTGACCACATCGGGTAGAGTTTTTCTATCCTTGTTTACAGACGAACAACGCAACGATTTTTTAAATCGTGATATACATTATAGTAAATGGAGTACTAAAGAACAGAAAGAGTTTGTTGCATCTATCTTGCAAGTTCAAAAAGACGGCTATAGATACGCACAAAGCAAAATTACGAGCGGTATAACTGATTTTGCCGTTCCGGTAGGTTTACATGATTCTGATTTACAAGCAGTGTTAGCAGTTTCTGTGTTTACGTCTAGTATTGATAATGAAATTTCTAACGAACAAATCATAAATGCTCTCAAAGAAGCACAAGCTGAAATCAATAAATTGATTGGTGGGTAGTTCATAGGTATTTCGTCTTAACTCAATTATTGTTTTCTAAATCAAAGTCCAAAAGCACAATGTCCCAAGCAATGTGCTTTTTTTATATCTCCAATTCTCTCTTTTAAAACACCACTTACTCAAATACTACATCTTTTGATAACTGCTGTAGTCAATTTACACTTGCCGAAGTTTATTTACACATCTTGTAATAAAACAACTTAAAAAATACCAAAAAAGCTTTTTTTATAGCTAATTGTACGATTGTTCAGTTTATGTCTAGGAGCTGTCAGTTACTATATAAGTGTATAATTATACTTTTACCCTTAGCTTTTTCGGATTCATCAGATTATACTTCATGACCTACCTTTTTAAATAATTAAACTCTAACCAATAATCAGAGTGTAAACTAATATCTAAAAAAAAACTAAGCTTTCTAATAATTATAACCTTAAATTTTATGAAAATCAAATCAGTACAACTACTTCAAATTTTACTCGTCCTTTTTGTAGTTATCTCTTGCGGAGAGACAAAAAATCTTACAAAAACCCTTGAAGTTGCTCCTTCAAATCCTATAACAGTAGATTATAAAACAACAGGAAACTTGACAAAAAAAATCATTTTAAATATTACGAATCCTGGAGATTATGCTGGTTTGAGTGTTTTTGCTGATAATGTTCTTTTACTTGATGATTTTGATATTCCTATTAAAGGCGCGCAGCAAGTTACGGGTATCGTTACATTTTCTAAAGAAGGGGATACAAAAATCAGATTTGAATCGTTAGATCAAAAACTGACTATAAATAGTTATCAATTTGAAGGTTGTTCTGAACTGCAATTACCCATTTTTAAAGACATCTCAGTACAAGCCGGTTTAGAAAAAGCAAATTCTATTAAATACGGTGGTCCTTCGGTTGCTGACATTGATAATGATGGTGATTACGATTTTATAGTAAACAATCACAATGCAGAGCCAAGTAAGCTCTATTGGAATAATGGTGATGGAACTGTGACTAAAGACGAGGAAAAACTTGCCCGATGGTTTAAACAAGATTTACATGGAACTGCTTTAGGTGACTATGATAACGATGGCGATCTTGATTTAGTGTTAACCCAAGGAGGTGGTAATGGTAAAGCACCTTCAACAGACATTTTTTACCTTAATAACAACAAAGACTTTATGATATATACTGGCGATGTTGGTATTGATAAAGGGGGACGCGGACGAGGTGCCAGATGGATTGACATGGACTTAGACGGTGATCTTGATTTGCTATTGTTTAATGAGTCAACACTTACATTTACCAAACCACAACATTTTTTTTACGAAAATAAAGGCGATGGGACGTTTGCCTACAAATCGGTAAATGGAATCCAGGACATAGAAGAATCTCGTGTTCTTGTTACTGATTTTAATAATGATAAAATAGATGATATTATATTTTATAGCCCGATGTCATTCTGGAAAGGAAATGGTGATTTTACTTTTACAGAAGTTAATACTATAATTCCTAAAGAGATTAGTTCGCTATCACACATTATGGCAATAACAGATATTGATATTGATAATGATGGTGATCTAGATTTGTATTTAGCGCAAGGAAATTTGTTTGAGCATGGAAAAGGAGAGACTCCTTCGCTCGATTTTAATCCACTTACCAAAGAATTAGCCTTAAAAACTAGAGCATATAAAGATGTAGATGCCTTTGATTTTACTGCAGATGGTACTATAACAATAGATAAATATTATTACTTAGCACAAGGCGCTTTTTTAAACAAAGATTATCCTATTTTCTTAGGAAAAAATAAAATTTCCAAAAAATTAAATTCTGGTGAAAAATTAGACATTAGTCCCGAAATGGCAATAGGTTGGCCAGATGACAGATCTGCAGATGGTTTCTATTTAGGGCATCTAGGAAATTCAAAATGGAAAGCCGCATTGGTTCGTAATGGTGATATTTTTTGGCAATACCGTTTTAGTCTTTTAGGTGTGAGTAGTGTAACTCCTAAATTTGTTCCACAAAACAGAAATCGTCCCGATATTCTTCTTAGAAATGATGGAACAAAATTTACTGATGTCTCTAAAGAATGGAATATACCTCAAGGCGGAAATGCACTGGGAGTTACTACAGGCGATTTTAATAATGACGGATATCAAGATCTTTTTATTTATCGATGGGGACGCGTTGGCGCAAGAGTGTCTGATAATATGCTATTGAACTCAGGAAAGAATTCATTTGAAGCTACAACCATGCACGGTGCAAATGATGTTGGTGGCCCTGGAAACGGAGACATGGGGCAAGCATTTGACTTTGATTTAGATGGGAAGATTGATTTATTAAATGGTAGCGAAGGTGGTGAATGGTATTTGTATAAAAATAATACGCCACAGCAAGGTAATTACGCTTTAGTTAGAGTGGGCTATTCTCCTAAATCGCACATTGACCCCATTTCTGCTGAGGTAATTGTAACCACAGCTACCAAACAATACCGCAAAAGAGTTGGCTCTGCTGGAGAGGTATTCTCACAAAGTTTACTGAATATTATTCACTTTGGACTCGGAAAAGAAACCGAAATAAAAAGCATTCAAATCAGATGGAGAAATGGCGAAACTGCCGAATTTAAAAATAAAGCAGCTAACAATAAGTACGATACTGATAAATTAGATCCTGAATCTATAACTATCAGCCCCTTAAAAATTCGCAAAGGAACAAGCGCAAAACTGTCACTAGAAGTAACCCCTAAAAATGCCGTGAATGCCGTTACTTGGTCATCTGATAATGACAAAATAGCAACTGTTGATGCAAACGGAATTGTGACTGCACTAGGAACACCTAATCAAACTGCGGTTATTACAGCGACTAGTAAATCAAATGGAATAACAAGTCAGACTACTATTGCAATTACAGAATGGACACCACTACCTGTGACTTCTATTAAAATTGAAGCAAAGGAATCAACTTTTTACACAGGACAAAAAACTGCTTTGACTGCAATTGTATCACCCGAAAATGCTGACAATGCTAGAGTAAATTGGACTACTGAAAACTCTAAAATTGCAACCGTAGATAGTAACGGAATCGTAAACGCAATTGCTACAGGACAAACTACAATACAAGCATCTACAGCTGATGGGGCGGTGGTTTCAAAAATTCCTTTTGAAGTAGTACCATTTATTAATCCATTTATTAAAATCACCAACAAGGAACAATTAAAAAGCCAAACCTTAAAGGTTGGAGATGATTTTAAAGTAACCGTAAATTATAATGCCGGCTCAGGAAATCGGGTTATAGCAGCAGACGAAGGCGGAATTCGTTTTTGGTTGCGTCATTTTCAGAGTCAATGGATTCCTGTAAAAGATGTAGTCCTTATTGATACTGATGCCTTAAAAACAGAATCTGGTAGTGCTACTAAAACATTTTCATTGAAAGGCTTAATTCCAACAAAAGACTTACCAGAAAATCATTTTTATCAATTAAGAGTTGGTTTTACTTCTAGCGATGGAAAATCCTATAATGATGAAATTTTGCCTTTGGAAATTGTGGCTGAATAATAGTATATAAGGTATTTTAAAAATGAATTCTGATCGATAAATCAGTTTAAAAGTCTTTAGTATATCATCCATGCATACAATATTAATGGTTAAAATAATTGGATTGACCTAATTCTGGTCAATCCAATTAATAAATAAAGAATACCATTTTTTTATTTAGCTTTTTTTTACAATACCATTTTTAACTATTCAGTGGCTAAATTACTAAGCTCTTTTATTTTTTATTTTTTATTTAAAATATTGTGAGTGATTTTTTAAGTTTTTTGAAATGATTACTATCGCATTTTAAAATTATCAGACAAAATCTTAGCAACTCAGTAACTCAGAATCTTAGTAGTTACTCCTATTTATGTGTTTTAAAAAAAGAATTGTATAATTCATATATAAATTATATTTTTACATATAAACATATCTCAACAACTACAACATGGAATCTATTGCGTATTCACAAAATGGTGCTCACGTTACCATTACATTAAACAAACCACCAGCAAACAGTTATGAATTAAGTTTTTTGACAGCTCTTGGTAACATTATTGAAACAATCAATCAAGACCCAACTTGTAAAATTGTATTAATTAACAGTGACTCTGAAAAGTTTTTTTGCGCTGGAGCAGATATCAAAGTCTTTGGAAATAATACGGTCGAACAAAACAAAGAAATGGTTGTTGCAGCTCGTAGAGTCTGTCATTTAATAAATACTAGCTCTAAAATATTTATAGCCGCTTTTAGAGGACACATCTTAGGTGGCGGATTAGAATTGGCCATGGCCTGTGATATACGTCTCGCTGCTGAAGGTCAATACCTAATTGGTCTTCCTGAAATTAAATTAGGACTAATCCCTGGAAACGGAGGAACGGTACGCTTAATTAATCTTATTGGTGCCAGTCGTGCTATGGAATTATTAGTTACAGGAAATACAATTACGGCAACTACTGCACATCAATACGGACTAATAAACCATTTATACCCTACTGCTACTTTTGAAGAAGAAGTCAACAAATATTGCAGCACATTGGCATTAGGTGCCGGTGAAGCTATGGCAAGTATCAAAAAATTTGTATTACAAAGTCAAGGAATGAGCACTGCTGAAGCTTTAAATCTAGAAACTGCATTAGTTAATCCTTTGTACGAAACACCAGATGGAATAGAAGGTTTTCAAGCCTTTATAGAAAAAAGAACCCCTAATTTTAAATAAATCATAAGTATGAGTCAAAACATAAAACATTACAAATGTTACATTAACGGAGAATGGCTTGAGTCTTCTTCTCGTGACAATATCGAAGTACAAAACCCAGCAAACTTAGAAGTTTTCGCCACAGTTACTTCTTGTTCTAAACAAGATGTACAATATGCATTAGAAAGTTCAGAAAAGGCACAATTGGCTTGGCAACTGACACCAGCACACCAAAGAGCATTGTATTTAATTGCTATTGCAGCTAAATTAAAGCAAGAGCGCGATCATTTTGCTAATTTATTGGTTTTAGAGCAAGGAAAAACATTTGCAGAAGCTCAAGGAGAAGTTGATGGCACCATTCAATATTTAACTTATAATGCAGAAGCAGCTCGCCGTATTCAAGGTGCCATATTTCCTTCCGAAGGAAAAAATGAACATCTGGCCATTTATAAGATTCCTTATGGTGTAACTGTGGGATTGTGTGCATTTAATTTTCCGTTAGCATTAATTGGTCGTAAAGTTGGACCGGCTTTGGTTACAGGAAACACTATGATTATTAAACCACATGAATTGACTCCGATTACCACATCTGAATTTTGTCGATTGGTACACGAAGTAGGTGTTCCTAAAGGAGTAATTAATATGGTGGTCACACAAAAGGCTGACGCTGCTTCGTTATTGGTTGAAAGCCCGATAACCAAATTAATAAGTTTAACAGGAAGTACTCGTGCAGGAAAAGGAATTTATAAAGCAGCGTCACAAAATGTCACTGCCTTAACGTTAGAATTAGGCGGAAAAGCACCTTTCATTGTTTGTGATGATGCAGATATAGAAAAAGCAGTTGAAGCAGCAGCTATTTCACGTTATGCCAATTCTGGACAAGTGTGTATCTGTAATGAAATGGTAATGGTAGATGAAAAAATAGCAGATGAGTTTACCGATAAATTAATCAAAAGAGTCCAAAAAATAAAAGTAGGAGATCCTTTTGATAGCACTGTTAATATGGGGCCTGGAGTTAGTTCGTTGGGTCTAGAACGTATTGACGGTTTAGTAAAGAAAAACATCCAACAAGGAGCAGAATTAGCTCTTGGAGGAAAACGTCCTGATGGAGCTTATTTTGAAAAAGGAAACTGGTATGAACCAACCATTTTAACAAACGTAAAAAACGATCATGCAACCATGCAGGAAGAAGTTTTTGGTCCTGTACTACCAATTATGAAAATTTCAGGTTTTGATGAAGCTCTAGAATTAACCAATGCCCGTGAAGAAGGTCTTTCTGCGTATTTATATACCAACAACTATAAGACTCACATGAAAGCAATTGACCAGATGCAAGTAGGGACTATTTTTATCAATCGTAGCATTGTTGGTTATATACAAGGATACCATTCTGGTCACAAAACGTCAGGAATTGGTGGTGAAGACGGTATCTATGGAATTGAAGGTTTTTTACAAAAAAGAACTATTTATATGGATTATAACGATTAAGCATTTGTTACAAATCAGGAGCCATTAGAAGAAAACCAACTCTACCTTTTCTAATGGCTTTTCTATAAACTTAAATCAAAATTATCAAATCATGGGAATTGGAATCTTGTGGGTCTTAATGGCCGCAATTATGCTAGGCTTTTACGCCTTACCTAGTAAGTATATAAAAAATTATGCCATCGAAAATACTTGGGGCATATTTTGGGTTTTGGCCATGTTTGTAGTACCCGTTATTGCTGCTTTTGCATTAGTTAATGGACTATTGGATACATACAGTCAGGTATCTTCTTCCTTATTTATAACAATACTGTTCTTGAGTATTTTATGGGGAATCGGAAATTTATTATGGGGAATTAGCATCTCTAAAATAGGAATGGCATTGGACTTTTCACTTTTAATTGGCGTAGGAACTTTATCAGGTTCGATTTTACCTTTCTTTATGGGAAGTGCTGATCAATTAAATACACCTCGCGGAATGGTGATTTTAGGTGGGATTTTTATAATTATGATAGGAATTATTGCCAATGGAAAAGCAGGTTTATTGCGTGAGAAATTTGAAAATAGCGACAAAGACCAATCAAATACAGATTCTAATAAAATGAGAAATGGTATTATAATTTGTGTTATTGGCAGTATTTGCGCAGCAGGTTTTAATCTTTCGTACCACGTAGCTGATAATTTAGGTCATATTGGTCAAATTTCTCAGGATCAATTTGGTAATGCACCTTGGGTAGCTCGCATTGCAGTGATGCTACCATCATTTATAGGAAGTGGGATTGCTACCGTACTTTATTTCAGTTCTCAATTAACCAAAAATAAAAGTTGGAGAAATTTTAAAACTCCAGAAAGTTCAAAAAATTTTGGGCTTCTACTAATTATGGCATTAGTGTACTGTACATCATTAATAATATATGGATTGGGTGCTTATGAATTAGGTCCACTAGGAACCTCAGTAGGTTTTGCTATTTTTCAAACGGGTTGTATAATGGTGGCGAATCTTTTAGGCTTTTTTACTAGTGAATGGAACAATGCAGGTTCCTTAAGTAAAAACTGGTTGTTCTCTGGATTGTTTATCATGTCCATCGGAATTATCGTAGTCGCTTACGGAAATGCTATTTCTTAAATAATAAAAAATACCACGAATTTGTAATTTCATATCTGTTCCAAATAGCAAAATAATTTAGCGCTTTTGATTACATAAAAACTAAATCTGTTAAGCGAATTACATAAATTTTTAAATGTAAATTAAAAAATAAGTGATGCATATTATCAATCCTTTATAACTAGATCTAATCAATGAAACTATTTCACTTACTAAAAAAAAATTATGAATATAAAAGCTTTGTTTACAATATTTAGTACTGCAATTTTTATGCACGTTACAGCGCAGCAAACAAATATACTATGGATTGTCACCGACGATCAGAGGCCAGATGCTTTAGAATGTTATAACCTTGCAACTAGGGGAGAAAAAGAAAGTGCCTTTGGCTATGTGTCATCGCCTAATATTAATAAGTTAGCTGATGAAGGTGTAATGTTTGTCAATGCTTATACCAATTCACCAATTTGTGGCCCCCTCTAGAGGCTCTATGATTAGTGGCCGATATCCTTTTAGAAACGGGCATTATGCATTTGAACTAAGTCATCAAAATCCAGATTTTATAAAACCCTCTTTCCCTCAGACTTTACAAAGGAATGGGTATGTAACGGCTGCATTTGGAAAATCTGATTCATACATTTATAAATGGGGCCCAGGACAGGGGTTTTACGATGCCGGACATTATAATTACAAAATGCACTTCAAGCATAATTTGCAAAATAACGGTATTGGTGATTTATGGATTGAATGGTTATACAATGAAAATGGTGCTATAAAGGAAAGTGTTCAATATCCAGATGGAGAGTTAGTGAAATACTATATTAAGAAGAATGATGGAGAGATTAGTAAAGAAGATATTGCGAAAAAGAAACAGGTAGACAAAGATTTTGATATTCTTAGGCTCACTGAAGGCTCAGGGATTATTGGCGGAGTTAATCCATTACCTGCAGGTAAGACAATAGACGCTTTAATTGTAAAAGAATTTAAATCATACCTTAGTAATGAAAATACAAAATTTATTACAAGTTGGGGAGAAGAACGCGTAGGTGCGAACCCACAAAAACCTTTAATGCTAAATTTAGGATTTCATTTACCACATACACCCGTATTACCACCTAAAAAATATCGTAATAAGTTTAAAAAAATAAATTATAGAATCCCAACTTTTACTAAAGAAGAATATTCAAAACTTCCTGAACAATTAAAACAAATTTCTAATTGGGGAAGCCTTTCCGAAATGACTAACGAGGAGAAATTACAAGTTATCCAAGATTATTATGCATTTTGTGCTTACGGAGATGCATTAATAGGTGAGTCTGTTCAAGCTTTTAAGGATTATTGCGCTAGAAATAATCAGGAATATTTAATTTTATTCACTGTTGGAGACCATAATTATCATCTGGGAAAACAAGGTAAAACAGAGAAAGCAGGTCCATGGAGACATTCAACGCAAGGTGCATTAATTGTTGTCGCATCAGATAAAGCACAGGTGCCTGCGGGATTAATTCAAAATCAATTAACGGAATATGTAGATATTGCTCCTACAATTTTAAAAACAGCTGGAATAGACATAGAAAACGAACAGTATAATTATTTAGATGGTTATAACTTATATGACTTTATTGGTAACACCACAGAAAAAAGAGATTATATCTTAGGTGAAATAAATGTAATTAGTGGCCCTAGGGCCTATATGAGAACCAAAGATTTTGCATTTTCTATGCGAACAAGACCTTTGAATGACGCTAATCTAAATGATAATATTAAATGGGCCATAATATGTGATGTTGAAGATGCCGAATTAGCAATGTACGACTTAAGGGTAGACTCCAATGACCTTAATAATATTGCTTATACAAATAAGTACGCTGGTTTGGCTCAGTGGTTTAGACATAAACTTGGGACCATTGTGTTAGGCGATGGTCGGGTTGAATGTGATTGGTCTAAACCAAATACATATTCGCTTAGTAATTTCGCACATGGTTCAGATGATAAAAAATTGAATATCCCAGAAGATTTAATTCCACAAATAGTTGAAAATGAATAATACCTGTTGCTAACAATGCATCATAAAACATAAGGGTACAAGTGGTTTACGGAACTTATGTACGTCTAATCAAGCCCGCCAAATTTGCAATTTGACGAGTAGATTAAAAGTTTAAATTTGTGTCTAATCGCAAATTTGGCTCAGTGCAAACATGATAGGTACTTCCATTAAAAACCCCTTACCTTTCATATGCTAGCCGTTGGCAGTAATTTATGCGTACCTGAATGACATGATTTCTATTTATGATGGATTAAAAGCTGAATTTGGTGATAAAAGAGAATTCTCCTATGCACAAGTTGTGTGTGTGGCAGTTTTAATGTTGCAGGAGAAAAATTTATTCCTGAAGCGCTTACAGTCGCTCAAAAGAATGATTTGATAATAATGGTTTTAGGTTAAGAATTTTTTGGATGAGCGGTGAAGGTTGAGGAACCGCCGAATTGCATTTGCCTAGCACACAAGAAAAATTATTAGAGGAAATTGCCCAAAAGCAACAAACCTTTTGTTTCGGTTATAGTTTCAGGTCGACCTTATGTGTTGAAAAAATTAGCAGAAAAATCTGATGCGCTGTTGCAGGCATGGATGCCTGGTACAATGGGCGGAGAAGCAGTTGCTGAAATCATATCGGGAAAATTCAATCCAAGTGGAAAACTTCCTGACCTGTCCTTTTCATGAAGGACAAGTTTCAATTTTTTACAATTATAAAAAAAAGTCATTCCCTTGAATCTGGATCTACAAACAATCGCTATAAGACTACATATCGTGATGTACAAAACAAACCCTTATTCCCTTGTGGTTTCGGATTTAGTTACACCACTTATTATTATTCGGAAATTGCATCGAGTACTGATAAAATGACAAAGAATGGCACTATTAAAGTGACCAACACAAGAAAATTAAAAGGCCGAGAAATTGTACAATTGTACCTTCACGATCAAGTTTGCTCCGTAACTCGAACAAGCAAAGACTTAAAATATTTTGTCATCTTAGATTTAGAACCTGGCGAAACTAAAACTGCCATTTTTGAAATCACTCCGAAACAACTTGAATATATAAGTATTGATTATAAAAATAAAATGGAAAACGGAAATTTTACCTCATTTTTCGGTAAGATTTAAAAGGAAACGAATAAGGTCGAATTTAAATTAATACCCTAACTAATTTGCATTTATTTGATGTAAAAATTATTATTCAGATTATTTAAACGAAAAAAAATTACTCTTAATAAATTATTAAAAAAGCCGAATTTGTAACTATCAAATTCGGCTTTTTCACAAAGTTGAAACTATAAATTAATTTACGATCAATTTAGTTCTAGCTAACTTCTTATTATCTTTTTGAATTACAACAATATAAATTCCTTTACTTAAACTATTAAGTTTTACATTAGTATTTAACTGATTTAGTTTTTCCTTATGAACAATACTTCCTTGTATAGAATAAATATAGGCAACAGAATTCAGTAAATTTTCATCAATTGATATAACTGCTAAACTATCTTTAGTTGGATTAGGTGTAATTCGAACCGAATTATCATATTGAAACTCTTTAGTGCTCAAATGAGTCCCTTCATTATAAACTTGAAAGCCAAGGCTACTTACATTACCACCACTGTCAGGAAACTGTACTGTAACTACATTATTCTCAAGCAAGACATCATAAGGAACAGGAATTTCTAAAACTCCAAAAAAAGAAGTGCGTTGTGTTTGTAAATCTCCTCTAAAATCAGAAGGTAAGGTAATGGTAGTATTATTTACTTTTACTATTGGAGTCAATGATTTACCATGATCTCTCCCTATTCCTAAACGCAATACTGCTGAACCCGAAGCGCTTTTTATAATTCCATTTACAGTATAACTAAGCGCCGTGTTAGCCACAACAGGTTTCAAATAAGTATCTGAATAATATTTTGTTTCCTCAATAACTTTATCCAAAGTCAATGAATTTGCAAATCTATATTCTAAAACCACATTGGTTTCAGGTTCTAACGTAAGAGACGTAATAGGGTTAGTAATAGTTGTTTCTTGTAAATCAGTCATAAGACTAGCTGAAACCGTTAGATATCTTTTTACAATTTGAGTAATATTTTCGTTTTTGTTGTCAAATAAATTTAAGTTAATTGTTTTAGACACTTGTTCAAGGTTGTTAATAATTACGTATCCTTTATCACCATCAACATAGGCTTTAACTAAAATATCTGGATCATCGGATTTAATTTCTACGCGGGTTCCTTTTACATTTTTCCATTGTTGCCAAAACTTAACAAAATCAGTATAAACCCATTGTCCTGTGTAACTTTCAGGCTCATTCTCTTTTCGCATTAACCTACTACCATAAGGTATACCAGTGGTAGTATTATACCCCCATTCTGCTTTTACTACGGCAAAAGGAATAGCACTAACAATAGTATTAGGTCTTTCAAGAAATGTCATTAACATAGAGTTAAATGATTTAATATTCAGCCAATCCCTATAGGAACTCCATTGCTGGTTGTTATAATCATGTGTTTGTGCTCCATATTCAGAAATTATATAAGGCTTAACACTCCCTAAAGAAATGTAGCTATACTGATCCATCATATCAAAAGTTGCTTCCATATAACTTCCGGAACGCATTTGTCTTTTTCCTCCAATAGTTGGAAAATCATATAAATGAACCGACCAATAATCCATGCTTGTACCTGCAATATCACAAAACATTTTGTCTCTATTTGTCCATTTCTGAAAATTATTCACTTCATAATTAGGAAAAGCATTTGTATAGCCCGCAATTTTGGCATTTGGTACTTCTGCTCTTATTGCACTCGCAACAGTAACATGAAAATCAGCAATTTCTTTTATTGAATTGGAAGATTCATTAATCCCACCTAATAAATCCCAATCAGGTTCATTAACAATTTCAACAAATGCGGGGTAATTAGGTCCCTCTCCTCCATTAAATGCTTTAATAAATTTTCCCATATATTCACCCGTAGCAGTCCCATTAGCTAAATACCAACCTTTTCCTGTTGGTTTGCTATCAGTTCCCGTCCAGAAAGGATACAATTGACCGCATAGAATTAGGTTTTTGCGGCTTTCATATTGCTTTAAAGCAGGTTTTGCTTTAAAATTATTTATGTGGTTAGCGCCTTTAGCACTAATATCACTTGGACTCGCAAAACCAGGTCGTAAAGGATCTTGGGCTACTGTATTTAAGGTGTATGTAATTAAGCCTGTTTCACGTCCTAAATAAACATCATAACCATTAAGAAAATCATCGCGTAAATCTGCAATTTGATTATCACCATCCCATTCCGCTTCGGTTTGGTTGGCGTGAATGGTCATAAATTTTGATCTCTCAAAAGTAGATACACCCCCAACGGTGTGTTTAACATTCCAATTTACATCTACTTTTACTTGTGCATAAAAAGCAGTTGGAATCAAAAAGAATATCAAAAATTTCTTGTTCATATATAAAATTTTAAATGAATTTAAATGAATATAAAAATCGGATATTTAAACTTGTTACCACAGCAATGCAACTAGATAAAAATAGACAACCGCTAAAAGTTTGCTTTTGTTGAGCGTAACCCTCCGTACACTCCGGTTCAGGCTATCCGTTCCCGCTTTTTTGTCTTGCAAAGAACAAGGCAAAAAAGAGCTCCACTGCTATCCTTTACGCAAATCGCAGTCCTGCAAATTACAATACAAGATTTTAAAACTGATTAAAAAACAACAAACTGTCTTTAATATGTTCCTGCCAGTAAGGCCATTCATGAGCACCATCAAACTCTTGGTATTGGTGTTTTATATTGGCCTCAACCATTTTTTTATGGAGTACTCTATTGTGTTCAATTAATAAATCGTCTTTACCACAATCTAATCGCAAATGCGGTAAAACCGATTTGTTTTTTAAAATAGTTTCAAAAACATCTTCATCACTTTGATCTTCCTGGGCATAATTACTTTGGTCTTCTTCTACAAACAAAGGCATCTGATTGCAATTTGTAATTGATGAATGGGCTGATATGGCAGTATATTTTTCAGAATATTTAGCCCCCAATCGTAATGCTCCAAAACCTCCCATAGACAATCCCGATATAAACAGTGGAGATTTATCGCTCACACATTCTATGTTTTCAATAACAGCATTAATAACATCTTCGACAATCCAATTTTCAAAATCTAACTGATTATGTGGTAAATAGGCAGAACCATCACCCCACAATCCATCAGAAGGCATCGCTATAATCATTGGTTTCAATATTCCTTTTTTCATCAGTTCCATAGCTGTAAAATGAACGCCCGTTTTGTGCGCCCAAATCCATGCGCTTCCATAAACACCATGTAACAATGTCACAATTGGTATGTCAGTTAATGTTACATTAGGAACAAAAACACAAATATCTCCTCTTCCTTTTAAATGGGAAGTTTTAACTGTAATAAACCGCAAATTATTGCTTTCAAACTCTGGGTTTGAAATTTCAGTAGTTCTGAATTTTGACATTTTTATATGTTTGTTTTAAATGAATTATTTACTCTGTTAAAATTGATAAAAATAGGTATAGAAACTTTTATTAGCATTTTATAAGAGTTATACAATTATATGCATTTTTAACACTAAAAACCTTCAGAAACGTTCTTTTTCTCATTTTGTCTAGTTTAAATCTATTTATAAATGACATAAAAGCACTATTATAAAAGGACTGTCTCTTTTTACATTTAGTTTATAGCCATAACTTTGTTTTAAACATTTAATAACAAAAAACAACCTTTTAATTCCGCTTCATTATAAATAAAAAATATAAAATCAGTTATTATGAGAAAAACAAAAATCCTACTAGTATTACTTCATGTAAGTTTCAATTTTATTTCTTGTTCAGAAAATTCGCCCGCCGAAACACCAATTGTGGTAACTCCAACACCTACCCCAACTCCTGAAATTACAGATTATAAGTTGATAGCTGTACCAGCAGACCCAGGAACAGGAAAAAAATGGGAATTTCAAACAGACATATCAGATGATTTTGATTATGCTTATACGCCTTCAGAAACAAAAATTTCTTTTGGCGATGGGAAATGGACGAATTTCTACCACAATGCATGGGATGGCCCTGGATTAACAAAATGGAAATATGAAAATGTTACCATAGTCGACGGTATATTAAAACTTATTACTACTCGTGTTGAGGGAGAAACTAAAAGTTATGACTACGGAGGTTCAACACTAACGGGTAAAGCCACTAGACTTGGAGCTGTAGTTTCTAATAAACAAATTGTATATCCTGTATATATCGAGAGTAGAATAAAAATTGCCAATAGTGTAAACACTTCGGGTGCCTGGTTATTAAGTCCTGATGACACCCAAGAAATAGACTTCATGGAGGCTTGGGGTGGAAAAGCAGCGAGAAATAATGTTGCTGGCGGAAGACAATTCTCTAAAACAATTCATTTAAGTCATCATGTTTTTATCCGAAATCCATTTCAAGATTACCAACCAGGTGATATTACTACGTGGTACACAGACAATGCAGTTGGAGATTGGTCTGACGCTTATCACCGTTATGGTGTTTATTGGAAAAGTCCAACTGAGTTAGAATATTACATTGATGGCAAATTAGTTCGCTCTACTAATAGTTTAGACAACTCTGAATCTAAAGAAGGTATTGACCCTAAAAATTTTACGTCACCAACTCTAGAAGCTTCAACTAGAACTGGACTCAACAAACCTATGGATATTTTATTCACCATGGAGGATCAAAACTGGAGAGCAGGAATTGGCTGCACACCTACAGACGAAGAAATCAAAAATACTGATGACCACACCATGAAAATTGATTGGGTTCGTGTTTTAAAACCTGTAAATAAATAGTATTCGAACACTATCCGAAGAATTATTTCTTATAAAAAATGCTCAATATTAAATAGTACTATTTAATATTGAGCATTTTAACTAAATACCGAACCCATTCCTTGTTAACAAATTAGTTTTTTTTCTGTATAAGTATACTAAAATTACTCAAAGACAATTACCCCTTTTGCATTTTTTCCAGCTAGCATATCCTCTAATGCTTCTTGCAAATTTTCAAGACAATACGTTCGAGTGATCATTTCGTCTAATTTTATTTCACCGTTATTGTAATATTCAATAATTTTAGGAAAATCTTTTTGAGGATTACACTTTCCATACAACGGATTGATATATTTTTTATCCCATTCAAAAAGAGACATATCAATTAATACTTCTTCTTCAATACCGCTTACTTGTACAGCCGTACCTGCATTTCTAATCATTGCCAATGGTGCAGCACCAAGAGCAGGAATAGCAGTACACTCAAATGCATAGTCTGCTCCTCTTCCATTGGTCATTTGTTTTACTTTCTGAGCTGTGTGCAACAAGCCTTTGTCATTTTTATCGGCCAAAATAGTATGTGTTGCTCCAAACTCAACAGCCATATCTAAACGTGTTTGATTGATATCAATAGCAATAATTTTAGATGCTTTTGATACTTTTAGACCTTGAATTACGTTAAGACCAACTCCTCCAGTACCTAATACGACTGCTGAAGAATCTGCTATCACTTTTGCGGTATTAACAACAGAACCAAATCCAGTCATTACCCCACAGCTTATAATACTTGCAGATGAAAAGCTCATTTCTGGCAAAGTATTTTTTACTACAGCAGAAGCTTTTACCAACGTATATTCTGCCAATGTTCCGATATTAAATGAGCGGATGATAGGAGTATCATTCCAAGTGGTGCCCTCTAAATGTGCATGACCTGGAGTAAAACCGTTTCCACCAGCTACAACTGGAGAATTATTTTCGCAGATGTGTTCATTTTCATTATTGCATTGAAAACAAGTGCCACAAGGAGTTGCCCAATTTAAGATTACAGCATCTCCTACTTGAACATGGGTTACATTACTGCCTATTTCAGCAACAATTCCAGCTCCTTCATGGCCCATAATGATGGGCTTACCCCAGCGTAGTGAATCATGATCTGTATGACACAAACCAGCTGCTTTTATTGCAACTAAAACTTCATCTTCTTTTGGCTTTTGTACAACTATGGTTTCTAAAGAAAAAGATCCATCTCCTTTTGCAATTGCTGCTTTACATGTTATGCTCATAATTTTTAATCTATTAATTTTTAATTTATAAAAATAGAAAGCATAGAGAATAAAAAAAGTACTTATTTCTTCTAAAAAAAGACTTATATTGATTATTATCAAAGAACTTAAAGGCTTTTAATATACAATATTGAGTATCTTTGAAATAAAAAAATGAAAGCCAAATTTGAAAAAATTAATGCGACAGAAGATCATTTACTACACGTATTTATCTATGAAAATGAAAAATTCGATGCTCCATGGCACTTTCATCCAGAGTACGAATTAACCTTTATTATTAAAGGTAAAGGGATGCGCTATGTTGGCAATAGTGTACAAGAATTTAAAGAAGGGGATTTCGTTTTATTGGGGCCTAACTTACCACACTGTTGGAAAAATACTTCTGCTACAGAAGAAGGTGTACAATCATTAGTAATACAATGGAATGATAGTCTCTTGGGAGAGAACTGGATTGATAAAACCATTTTTCTAAATATAAAAAAATTGCTTGAATCAGCCTCTCAGGGAATCCATTACTCTAGTGAAGATGCAATTGTCTATTTGGAAAGACTTCATAATATTTTAGTTCAAAATCCTTTAAAAAAAACGCTTTTGTTTATTGAATTATTAGAAGAGCTTAGTCAAATAAAAAAAATAAATAAATTAAGTTCTGACGGTTTTACTCCTAATTTAAATATTCAAACCAACGAGCGTATTAATACTATCTATCATTACATTCAAGAAAATTACAATCAAAAATTAATATTGTCCGATATTGCGGGTCAGGTAAATATGAGCGAAGAAGCTTTTTGTCGTTTTTTTAAAAAGACCCTTAACAAATCACTCTTTACTTTCATCAATGAATACCGTATTAATATGGTATCAAAGTTACTCATAGAGACTACCGATCAAGTCAGTACTATTGCTTACGAATGCGGTTTTGAGAGTCTGCCTTTCTTTTACAAACAGTTTCAAAAATTTATGGATTGCTCTCCTTTAGTTTATCGAAAAAAATACCATCAGGATACTAATTAGTTATGAAAAACTTTCTAGTATTTAATAAATGGAGGAAAAGCATCTCCTGAATTTGCTGATAATTGGCAAGATAAATTTTTTAATGGCTGGACGGGTGCTCCAAAAACGGTTTACAGTGCTTCACAAAATTCTATTGCTAACGGTGAATTGGTTTTTAAAGCAACAATTGATGGTCAAAAAGTATTAACAGGTTGTATTACTTCCAAAGAGAGAGTTGGTTATCCTCTGTATACGGAAGCTAAAGTTAAAATTAGCGAGTCCTCATTAGCGACAGCCGTTTGGATGTTAAGTGAAGATTCAACACAAGAAATTGATAATTTAGAAGCTTATGGCGATAAAATAAATACTGCTTACGGTCAACGTTTACATTTAAGTCATCATGTTTTTATAAGAAATCCTTTTCAATATTATCAGCCTACAGGATGGGAAGAAACTTATTATTGAGATGATAAAAGGAACTTATTGGGCAGATGATTTTCATACCTATGGAGTACTTTGGTTAGATCCATGGACTATAAAATATTATGTAGATGGAAAATTAGTTAGAGAAACTCCTAAAATTGATATTGATCCTAAAAATTATACTAGTCCAGCTGGTATATCAGAAGATCCTACTGGTTTAAATAAAGACATGCACCTGATTATTAGTGCTGCTGCTCAACCATGGCGTGAAAATCAAGGCATTAATTATTTAACTGATCCTTCTGTTATAAGTCCTAAAAGATCTACTAGTCGTTTTGATTATATTAGAGTTTACAAACCTGAATAATTTTTTAAATAATTTTGCTTTCCAAACTAGTTATTTATAACACATCTGAAAAAAACAGTTCCTAAAAACAAGACCCAAAATGAGCTTCCATAGTCTCTAATTTGGGGTTTTATTATAGAGGAAAGCTGTTTTAAAATTATGTTTTTCAGCAATAACTTAATCCTACAAACTGAGCATCCTTGCTAATTCTTCATAACTATAAAATATAATAGCACCTTCTTTTTCTAATTCCTTTTCGTTGTGACTATTGGCTAATCCATAAACTGTAAAACCACCTCTTTTGGCGGCAATTACACCTGCTTTGCTATCTTCAATTACAATGCATTCTTCAACAGTAAATCCCATTTCTTTGGCTGCATGTAAGAAGATTCCAGGATCAGGTTTCCAACTATTTATCAAATACGAGCTAAACATTTTATTCTCAAATTGCTTAATAAATCCCGTAGTTGTTAGGTTTAAAAAAACTTTTTCGATGGGACCGCTTGAAGCTACACAAAAAGGAATTTTCAATTTATGGATAAATTCTTTAGCACCTTTTACAGGCTTCATTTCTTTTTTGAAGGCTTCAAAAGAACGTCGTCTAAACTCACTTTCAAAATTATCAGGTAACTTTTGTTCAATACCATCTTGAATGATTTGAAAGCAATTTTTAAGACTGGTACCGTTAAACTTCAAAAAAGCCTCTTGGAGACTCATTTTTAATCCCAATTCTTCTCCCATAGCAACTAATATTTTATTTCCAATAGTTTCACTATCGACCAAAACACCATCACAATCAAAAATTACACATTTTATATTCTCCATCTTTATATTTTTTATTTAATCAAAATACTCTGATTTTTAAACACCTAAATCTACTATGAGAATCTATATGTAATTTATCAATATACTAAATTAATAAAAAAGTCCCCAATAAAGAGGACTTTTTGGTGCTATACCACATAAGCAAGGTCAAAAACTAAAAATATTTAATTTTGTCTAATATTAGCCAAAACGGGTTTATAAACCCTTACCCAGTCCACAAACATTTTATTTTTATTTTCGTCTAGCAAATCCTCATCGGTAGCAATGATGCCTTTCTCAGAACGCCAATCATGATCTTCAACATCAATAATCATGACCATTTCTTCATTCATGCCTTTGTTATTCAGTGGATCTTTTATAACATCATGGGTATTTGGAGCAATTCGTCTCACTAAAACGCCATCCAAATACCAGTCAATGTGCCATTCATCTATCCAATGTGCTGCTACATTGTGGTAATCCTCTCTAAAAGGTGCATTATTGGGAAGAAAATGATCTCGTTGCCAATTGTGATTACCGTAAATTCCTTTTTCGGGGCTACGATCGAATATATGATAATTAGAATTCATATGACGGGATTCTGTATTGTGATCTTCACGATCACTACCATAGGTTTCTATTACATCTAATTCCTGACGATCATTTGTGCTTAAAAACCAAAAATTTGATGAAATTGTTTGATTCATTACTTTGATTCGAGCCTCTACATACACTGGGAATTTTACTTTTTCTTTGCCTGTAACTACTCCGCAAAAAACTCTGTGTGGTGCATTTCTGGATACTTTTATTATTAAATTACCATTTGCGACATCAGAATTCTCATTAGTCCAATTAGTTAATCCTGGTCCAGTCCAATTATTGTGATAGTGATCAACCCACTTTTTAGCAAATGTTTTTAATTTTTTTCCATTATAATTAAAATCATCTGATAAGTTTTCCTGTAATGACCATTTTTTATTTGCCCCTGCATCAGCAGGAATTGGAATTGCAGACCAGTCTTGACCAATAGCTACAGTGTTTGTAATGAGCAAAAAAAATAATTTTAAATAAAGGATTCTCATATCGATATAATTAAACAACTCCGTTACCAAAAGCTACAATCACAATTCCAATAACCATACAGGCTAAGCCAGCATATAAAAATTTTCTAGCACCGCTAGAAGCATTTTTCCATTCGCCTGTAAAAATCCCACTCGAAATTGCAGTAACAACACAAGAAGTATTAAAAATTGCATACCCCACAGTATTACCACTACTTCCTAATTTGAAAGCGGCAAAAGCAAACAAAGCAGAAGCTGCGTAATGAAAAATTGCCATGATACTTATTAGAAAAAAGTTTTTACCAAATGCTGGTGTATTAAAATGTACCCAAGCTTTTTTAGTTGACAACTGACCAATAAAATAAGCGGTCATTACCACTCCACCACTAATAAATATAGGAAACATAACCGCAACTGCGGTGATCCATTCAGCATTACCGTGTGCTTGTGAAGCCTCATGCAGGTAAGGCCTTCCTACTGCGTTAGCATAGCTAAATCCAGTAGCCAAAAGTCCACCTATAACGGCGATAAGTATCCCTGTAGTCATAGATCCTTTTTCTTCGCCATTTTCTTTAGCTATTTTTTTTTCAAAACTTTCACGAATATATCCTGCTTTTCCATTGGCGAAAATCCCAATCAAAACCACAAATAACCCAGTCAATATTAAGGTTAATTTATCCATTGGTGGAAAACCCTCAACTATAAAAGGAAGTAGAGATCCAACTAAAATTATGGTTCCAATAAATAATGAAAAGCCAAGAGAAAGACCTATATGATTGATGGCTTTTCCCCACATCATAACACCTGTTCCCCAAAGGAAACTAGCTAATGCCATTTTTATTAAAATTTCTGTTGGCATTTTTAAAAAAATATCAGAGAATCCGTTTATAAGTGTTGCCGATGCCACACAAGGAACAACAAACATGGTCAATAGAAAAAATAGACTCCATGTGTTTTCATATTTAAAATCTTTTGTAAATTTTTCTGGTAGTGCATAAAGCCCTAGCATTAAGCCGGCAAAAATTGCCAAAAACATTCCTTCAGCCATAGTTATTTAAATTTGGTGGTTAGTTGATAGATTAGAATGAAAATTTGAAAATGGTTTCACTCTCATATTGTTCCGATGATTTGGTTATAGAGCGTGGCGATTTTTCGATATTGGGCCCATTTGGATAACGATGTGTTTCGCAACAAAAAGCTCTGTATTTTCCGAATTGTTCGCCTGATTCTCTACTTAAAGCATCAGAAGTGTATTTTCCTGTATAGAATAACATACCTGGCTCTGAAGTATATATTTCTAAAGAACGATTACTCTCCTCACAATTAAAATGTGCCACTTTTTCTATTAGTCCATCCTTTTTATCAAAAATATAATAATGTTCAAAGCCATCGCTCATTGTTTGTTGCACTTCTCCTATTTCTTTTGGCTTTCTTAAATCATCAACTCTATTATCTAGATTTTCTATATCACCTGTTGCTGCTCCCGTGTCATCCATAAACAATTTATGACTCGCTTTTATGCTTACTGTATGATTTTGAATATCTGATTTAAATCCTGACAAATTAAAATAGGTGTGATTGGTTAGCGACAATGGGGTGTCCGCATCAGTATCTGCACTGTAGCGGACACGAACCACATTATCCTTCAACAAACTAATAAAAACAAAAACTACTACGTTACCAGGAAATCCCTCCTCAAAGGCTGGACTTTCTAAAGAAAGTTTAATTGTAACTTCATCATCAGCTGTCACAACTTCTGCTTTCCACATTTTTTTATCAAAACCATCTTTTCCGCCATGTAAATTATTTTCACCACAATTCTTAGCTAATTCATAAACATTTCTGTCTAAAACAAAAACAGCATTTTTTATTTGTGATGAATAACGACCTACAGTACATCCGAAATAAGGTGCATTTTCAATATATTCATTTGAAAAATAATTCTCGAAAGTATCAAAACCACAAACTAATTGCTCTCTCTCTCCTGTGGCTGTGGGAACTGTAATTGATGTTATTGTAGCTCCGTAATTACTAACTTTAACCTCCATACCATTGCCATTTGTTAGGGTAAATAGAGATACAGGAGCATTATTATAAACTCCGAATTCAGACTGTGATACTTTCATAATTCAATATCTTTTATTAAAAATTATTTTTCAAATGGAGCTAGTTTTTCCCAGTTAAAGACAACACCAGTACCTGGGAAATTTGGCGCTACTGCTCTATGATTCTCTACTACCAATGGTCTAGTTGTATATTCATCTATCGGAAAACTATGCACTTCTAACCAACCAGAGTTGGGTTGCGAAGAAACCAAACTTACATGTAGCTCTTGCATTCCGTGTGAACAAGCTGGAATATTATGTTTGTCTGCCAATCTAGCTGCAGCCAACCATCCTGTAATACCCCCACAGTTAGAAGCATCAGGCTGAATGAATGACAATTTAGCTTGATCAAAAGCATATTCAAATTCATGTATGGTGTGCAAGTTTTCACCCATTGCCAAAGGAAATCCTGTTTGGTCAACAATTTCTGCATATCCCTTATAATCGTCTGGAATTATTGGCTCTTCAAACCAAGTAATATTATATTGTTTGAATCCTTCAATTGCACGAATCGCTTTTTCTTTAGACATCGAATAATTTGCATCTACCATGAACGTAACATCTGGACCGACAAATTCACGTACCGCTTTGATTCTTTCTAAATCTTCCTCTAAATTCTCACGGCCAATTTTAATTTTCACAGCTCTAAATCCAGCATCCATATAGCCTTGCATATTGCGCAATAACTTTTCAATTGGGAACTGCAAGTCAATTCCGCCACAATACGCTTTGCAGGTATTTCCTTCACCACCTGTCATTTTCCAAAGTGGCTGCCCTGCCTTTTTGCATTTAATATCCCAAAGCGCGATATCAATCGTTGAAATAGCGAATGAAGCAATACCGCCACGACCTACATAATGTACATGCCATTCCATGAAATCGTAAATCCCATCAATATCAGTCCCATCTTTACCAATCAATGCCGAAGCAAAATCATGCTCTACCATTGCTTTGATCGCGTAACCACCTTTACCGCCAGTATAAGTATACCCTGTACCTTCAGAACCATCTTCAAGTGTAATTGTAGTTGTAACCAATTCAAAATGAGAGTGATCACCATGTTTTGCATCATTTAAAATTTCAGGTAAAGGCACCTTAAATAATTGAACTTTTACATTTTTAATTGCAGTATTCATCTGTTACGTAATTTGTTATTTTAATTTTATATCTATTTCGGTTGGTTTTGCAGCTCCTAAATCCATACTTCTTTGACTTGGTAAAGCATTTGAGATTACTATTTTATAATTCCCCTTTATCCAATTTTTTTCACCTTTAAGATTCGTTTGTCTAAAGTCGCTATCCGTTAACGCAAAAGAAACTTTTTTCGTTTCACCCGAATTCAATGGCACTCTTTCAAAACTTTTTAAAGCATAAAAAGGTAAAAATCCTTTGGTATCCTCTGGAACTAAATACAACTGAACCACATCTTCATACTTGTTCTTTCCACTATTTGTTACATCAACAGAAACCGTAAATGCTGTTCCTTTTTTAATTGTAGTTGTAGTAGATGTTGCATTTTTTAGTTCCAGTGTACTATAAGAAAGTCCAAAACCAAATGGATACATCGGTTCTTTGGTCATGTATTTATAGGTTCTGCCTTTCATACTGTAATCATCAAAAGGAGGAAGTTGCTCAACATTCATCGGAAAAGTAATGGGTAAGTGACCCGACGGTGCTACATCACCAAAAATAACATCAGCCACAGCATTACCCCCTTGTTCACCTGGATACCACATTAGAACAATAGCATCTACATAAGGCTCTACATCTTCTAAGGAAACAGCACTTCCTGTGCCTAAAACTAGGATTAGCGGCTCTTTTTTATTTTTACTTACCTCTTTTATATAATCAATTTGACTTTGAGGTAATTTTAAATCCTTACGATCTCCTTTATTTTCAGAAGCAATTGCATCTACTTCTTCTCCTTCGATTTCATTTGAAATACCCGCAACAAGTATAGTAGCATCTACCGTTTTAAGTATTTGAACCGCCCAGTTCAGTGGGTTTAAATTATTTTGAAAAGGCAAAACTCCTAAACGGTATTCTACAGAAGTTCCTAAGGACACCTTATCGGTAATTCCTTCTAAAACGGTCACCATATTGGGTGCAGATCCGTAATAATTGGCCAACAATATATCTGTTGAAGCAGCAAATGATCCCGTTACATATAATGTTTTAATTTTTTTATCTAAAGGCAATACATTGTTTTTGTTTTTCAATAGAACAATAGATTGCTGAGAAGCCTTTCTTGTAATCGCTTTATGAGCATCAGAATTAATGGCTTTAATACCAATTTTATTATAAGGATTGCTTTCTATTTTATCAAATAGCCCCAATTGAAAACGAATTAGAAACAATTTTTTCAAGCGGTCGTTAATCAAATCCTCAGAAATTAAACCTTTATCCAATGCCGACTTCATGCTTTTGGATACCCAACCGCAATTCAAATTTACGCCTGCTTTCAAAGCTAAAGCAGCAGCTTCTTCAACGGTTTTTACCTTTCCATGTCCTTTCATAATGTCACCAAGAGCACCGCAATCAGAAACAATATATCCGTCAAAACCCCATTTCTTTTTTAGAATATCGTCCATCAAAAAAGTACTACTGTTGGCTGGCTCTCCATATACAGCATTATAAGCACCCATAATTCCTTGTACTTTTCCCATAGTAACCAAAGCTTCAAAAGCAGGAAGGTAGGTTTCATACAAATCCAATTTAGAAGGATTGGCATTAAAACTATGACGTAATGCCTCTGGTCCTGAATGTACTGCAAAATGTTTCGCGCAAGCTGTCGTTTTAAAATATTTGGGATCATCTCCTTGTAAACCTTCAACGAAAGCAACGCCTATTTTCGAAGTCAAATAAGGATCTTCACCGTAGGTTTCTTGACCACGTCCCCAACGAGGATCTCTAAAAATATTAATGTTTGGTGACCAAAAAGTTAGGCCCGCATACATGCCTCTATTTCCTATGGATTGTGAAACTTGAAATTTAGCTCTGGCTTCATCTGAAATGGCAGTAGACACCTCTTTTATCAAACTTGGATTAAAAGTCGCTCCCATTGCAATTCCTTGCGGAAAAATAGTGGCTATGCCATTTCGGGCAATACCATGAAGTGCTTCGTTCCACCAATTGTATTCGGGTACTCCCAAACGAGGAATCGCAGGGGTATCTGAGGTAAATTGACCACATTTCTCATCAATAATCATCGATTTTAACAGCAAATCCACTCGCTCTTCAAAAGACAATGACTCGTCAAACCATTTTTGGTTTTGACTTTGCATTGTTGATGTAGCGATAACACAAGCTAGTAGACCTATTTTCGAAATGTATATTTTAAAAAACTTCATCTATTTTTCTTTATATGCTATTTCAATTCTAATTTTTGAATATTCGAATAGGCATCGCCACGCAATTCTTCAAAATTCGCAATCAATTTTGCTAATTTTTTCGGATTTGATTTTGCAACATTATCTTTCTGTGCAGGATCTTTCTTTACATTATACAGCTGATAATCTTCTGAAAATCCTGTTTCTATTTGTACGTCTGCAATGACAGGCAGCCCTTGATAAGGTGGTATCATCAACCAATCTCCCTCTCTCAATATTGTTTTGGTATTCGCTTCTAATATCAACGTTTTTCTTCCTTTATCACTTTTTCCTAAAAAAGCGTGTAAAATATCTTGACTATCTGTCGGACTTGCGTTAGCACCAATAAGTGTAGCCAATGAAGCCATTAAATCCATTTGACACACTAAGGCATCTGATACTTTTGGCTTTATTGTACCTTTCCAATAAGTTATAAAAGGAACATGGGCACCTGCATCTAACAAACTGTACTTCCCACCTCTTAAACCTCCTTTTGGGTCATGATTTCCTAATTTTTCAACGGCATCATCTTCATATCCATCATTCAGTACAGGACCATTATCACTAGAAAACACGATCAATGTATTTTCTAACATTCCCTCCGCTTCTAAACTCGCTACAAATTGACCGATTATCCAGTCGGCTTCAAGGATTACATCTCCACGTGGTCCCATACCCGACTTGCCTACAAAACGAGGATTCGGAGTTCTGGGAACATGAGGCTCTTGTAAAGCATAGTATAAAAAGAAAGGTTTATTTTTGTGTTCTTTTACATAAGCGGTCGCTTTCGCTAAAAAATGATCAGCCATATCTACGTCTGTCCATTTTGCAGATTTGCCCCCTTTCATAAAACCAATTCTAGGAATCCCATTGACAATACTATTGTTATGACCGTGGTGCCATTTCATTTTTAATAATTCAGGATTAGAAATTGCTGTAGGTTCAACTGGGTAATTGTTATTATAATTAACTTCAATCGGATCTTTAGGATCCAGCCCTACCACATTTCCATTTTCAATATAAACCGTAGGAACTCTATCTTGAGTGGCAGCCATGATATGGGAATAATCAAACCCCACTTCATTGGGTCCAGGAGAAATGTGAGCATTCCAATTCACATTTCCTGTCCCTAAACCTAAATGCCATTTTCCGATTACTGCGGTTTCATACCCTTTTGTTTGAAATACTTTTGCAATAGTTTCTTGCTTAGTAGAAATCAACAAAGGAGCTGTTCCTGGTAAAATCTTAGCATCTTTGTTGCGCCACGGATAAACTCCAGTTAATATCCCATACCTACTTGGCGTACAAGTAGCCGAGGTTGCGTAACCATTCTTGAAGAGTATCCCCCCATTGGCCAATTTATCAATATTCGGTGTTTGCAATTCAGTAGCTCCGTAACAACTTAAATCACCATAACCTAAATCATCGAGGTAAATTAAAACTACATTGGGTTTAGCAGTGGTCAACTCTTTATTTTGAGCACAACCAACCGCGCTGATTGCAAAATACAAAAATGTTACAAATTTTAAATAAGGGGTAATCTTCATGATATCATTGTATTAATTAAGCTTTATGTCTGATGTAGAAAGTTTTCTTTTCTAAATATTGTTCAAAACCATATTTACCATCTTCACCACCAGAACCTGATAATTTATATCCGTTGTGGAAACCTTGGTGTTGTTCACCATGACCACGGTTAACATAAATTTCGCCGTATTCTAATTCGTCATTACATTTCATGATTGTGTTCATGTCATTTGTAAAGACCATTGCTGCTAAACCGTATTCGCAATCATTTGCAAAACCAATTACTTCATCAAAAGTTTTGAATTTTAAAACTGGTAAAATTGGCCCGAAAGACTCTTCGTGAACAATAGTCATGTCTTGCGTTACATTGGTCAAAATAGTTGGTTCAAACCAATATCCTTTTTCAAAACCAGGACCTGTTGGTTTGTTTCCACCTGTAGCAATTGTAGCTCCTTCTTTGACACTCACAGCAACCAAATGCTCCATCGCTTTCAATTCGGCTGCGTTTACTTTTGGTCCCATATCTGTTTCTTCCAACATTGGATCACCTACTTTTAGCGCTTTTACTTTAGGAATAAATTTTTCCATGAAAAGATCATAGATGTCCTCGTGTAAATACATACGTTCGTTACATGTACACACTTGCCCACAGTTGTCAAAACGAGAATGCAATGCTGCATCAACAGCTGCATCAATATCGGCATCAGCAAAAACAATAAAAGGTGCCTTTCCTCCTAATTCTAATTGAACGTGTGTCAAGTTTTCTGCTGCATTACGAGCAATATCTTGCCCAACAGGAGTAGATCCTGTCATGGTAACCATTTTCGTGATTGGGCTTTTTACCAAAGCATTCCCCATCGCTCTACCTGGACCGGTAAGTATATTGATTACTCCCGCAGGAATACCTACTTTATTGGCAATATTTCCAAGCTCTAAAGTGGATAATGGTGTTTCAGATGTTGGTTTGATAACGATACTATTACCTGCAATCAAAGCTGGCCCTAACTTACGAGCCGCTAAAGCAAAAGGAAAGTTCCACGCTGTGATGGCAACTATAACTCCACGAGGTACTTTTTGAATCCAAATTTGTTCATTTGCATTATCAGAAGGAATAATATCGCCTTCAATTCTACGAGCACCTTCACAAGCATACTCGATAAAAGATGAAGCTACTGCTACCTCAAAACGAGCTACTTTTAATAATTTCCCTTGCTCTTTTACGATTAATTGTGCTAAATATTCTGAGTTAGCTTTTATCTCGTTGGAGAATTTATACATTAAATCAGCTCTTTCTCTAGCTGGTTTTTTCCTCCACTCTTTTTGTGCTTTATCAGCGAAAGTTAAAGTTTCAAGAGCTTCTTCAGCCGTACCGTTTTGTACTCTTGCAACTACTTCTTCTGTTGCTGGACTTAAAACATCAATTGTAGCACCTGAAGTGGACGTTCTCCACTCCCCGTTTATAAATAATTGGTATTCTTTAATTTTTGCCATTTTCTAATTTTTTAATAGTTGATATTAGCGACCCATCCATCCACCATCAACAAGCATCGTTGTACCGTGCATGTAAGAAGCTGCTTCTGAACATAAAAAAACTGTCGGTCCAGCAAAATCTTCTGGTTTACCCCAACGACCCGCTGGAATTCTTCCCAAGATAGATGCCGAACGAACTGGATCATTACGCAATGCCTCAGTATTATCTGTATTGATATATCCAGGTGCAATTGCATTAACATTTACTCCTTTTCCTGCCCATTCGTTAGCGAAAGCCATCGTTAATTGACCTATTGCTCCTTTACTTGCCGCATAACCTGGCACTGTAATTCCACCTTGGAAAGTTAATAATGATGCTGTGAAAACTACTTTTCCGCTTCCTCTAGCAATCATATCTTTTCCTATTTCTCTGGTTAAGATAAATTGTGCATTTTGATTTACTTCAATTACATTATCCCACATCTCGTCTGGGTGTTCTGCTGCTGGAGCTCTTAAGATGGTTCCTGCGTTATTTACCAAAATATCAATCGTTGGAAAGTCTTTTTTTACTGCTTCAATAAATGCATATAAAGCTATTCTATCTCCAAAATCACAAGTATAACCTTTGAATTTTCTCCCCAAGGCAGTAACCTCTTTTTCAACTGCGCTTCCTTCTGTTTCTAATGATGCACTTACTCCAATAATATTAGCTCCTGCCTCTGCTAAACCAATAGCCATAGCTTTTCCGATTCCTCTTTTGCATCCTGTGACTAATGCCACTTTCCCTTTTAAACTAAATGTATCTAAAACGCTCATATCTATATATTTTTATAATTATTATAACTGACAATCCATCAAAACTTTTAATCCCTCAGGGTTTTTATCAATATTTTCAAAAACTTGTTGAATATTTGACAAGGGCTGTACATCAGTAATCATTTGCTCAAAAGGCAATTCGTTTGCTGTAATTAACTCGATTGCTTTTTCGTAATCTTCTTTTTCGTAGACACGTGCTCCGATAAGACTTAATTCTTTCCAGAAAAATTTAAACAAATCCACTTCTTTTTTCACGCCGTGAATGGCTACCATTAAAATTCTACCACGAATTCCAGCCACTTCACACATAACATCTAAAGCAGGCTGAACACCAGCTACTTCAAAAACGACATCAGCTCTCCGGTTTTCTGTTTTACTTTTTACGTATTCTACTAAATCAGTATCAATAGGGCTTACAGCATCAAAACCAAGTTCTTTAGCTTTGGCAATTCTATTTGGGTTTACTTCTGAAATAATTACTTGCGCACCCACTTCTTTAGCCACCATAGCCACTAATAATCCGATTGGACCGCCACCTAAAACTACTGCTGTTTCGCCTTTTACCAATCCGCTACGACGTACATCATGTGTAGCTACAGAAAGAGGTTCAATTAAAGCTGCTAATTTTAAATCTGTCGATTCTTTTAATTTATGTAATACAAAAGTGGGAACGTTCCAGTATTGTTGCATAGCACCTTCGCTATCAATCCCGATGAATTTTAGTTCTTCACAAATGTGGTTGAATCCTTTATCTGACGCTTTAACTTTGCGATCGTCTAATGGACGAACAACAACTTTATCTCCAATTGTATAATCAGTAACGCCATCTCCTACTGCATCAATTGTACCAGACATTTCGTGTCCGATTGTTACCGGAATACTAACACGTTTGTCCATCATTCCGTGGTATATGTGAACATCCGTGCCACAAACTCCAACAAAGGCTACTTTAATTCTTACTTCATTAGCTGCTGGAGCTTGGATTTCTTTTTCTATTACTGTGAAGGTTTTATCTCCTTCGTATCTTGTTGCTTTCAATGTGTTTAATTTTTGAGTTAGTTAGTTTTTTTTTATTTATGCATGTTTTCAGCTGCTGCTTTCTTACCGTCAACAGTTTTTTCTCCAGGAGCAACATGTGTTGTTTTTCTTTCAGAAGAAAATCTCATGATACTTTGGTAATCCCAATTGTTGTATTTATGAGTTAATCCCCATCTAAGAATTTCAGTTGGTTCTTTTTCATTGTCTGCCGAACGATTTAAACCGATAGCATGAGGAGCATCTTTGATAGAAGCGACAATCTCAAAATTCACACCATCAGGCGACCATTGGATAGTGTTTTTTTCTGGCCCATCAGTTGTAATTAGTGAAGCAATCCCTCCATTGTAAGGCCACACGCAAATTTCGTGACCACTATTACTGATTGGGTTATAAGGCGATTTTACATAAGGTCCAAGAGGATTATCAGCTATAGCCACACCGTGTCTAATTTGTCTTCCGCCAAATGTCATTTCTTCACCCATTTGTTCACCTTTGTAATACAAATAGAATTTCCCTTTATAAGGCAAAATACATGGATCGTGGGTTTTGTGACTATCAAAATCCCCTTTTTTCTCAACTAAAAAACGATTGTCTTCCGTACCTTTCCAAACTCCGTTTTGAGCAGGTGCTATAACTGGAGCATCTAATTTTGTCCAAGGACCATCAGGAGAATTTGACCAAGCCATTCCTACTTTTTCCTGCACACGAACGTTGTAAATTCCTTCAACAGTTTGGTAACACAAATAGTATTTGTCCTCCCATTTCATTATCTCCACTGTAAAGACAGAACGATCATCATAAGATCCTTTTTTTCCTCTACCAATTGCCATTCCTTCTTCTTTCCATGTCCAACCGTCTTGAGAAGTAGCATACCAAATATCACAACGATCCCAAGGAAATACTTTGGTTTTTTCCATATCTCCCCCAAAACCGTCTGTTTTGCCTGTGCTTTTAGAATACCATACATAATACTTACCATTTTCTTTGATAATACCACTTGGATCTCTACGAACAACACCTTCCTCATAGGCCAAATCACCTTTTAAGGGTTGCGGTTCTCCAAATTCTATAAACCACTCGTTACCAACATCTGGCCAATTCAACGCTCTTTTTGTAGCGGCACTTAAATGGTTCACATCTTTGATTCCCAACTTATCCTGCAATTTTTCTGCTTTGGCTTTCAAAGCTTTTTCCTCTTGTTTACTTTGTGCATAAGAAGAAAGAGCTGTACCTAAAGAGAAAACTCCTATAATTGCCACGGTTAACATATTTGATTTCATAAGGTTACTTTTATAAGGTTATTTTTGAACTATTTTAATTTCGTTACTTTTTAAATTTGGAGTGCTTGCAAGAATGGTACTGTTACCAGCAGCATCTTTCTTAGATTGGACAATAAACAAACATCTACCTTGAGAAAGTTTTATAGAGTTGGACTGAAAATCTTGAACGTTATCGACTGCTCCATTATCTATTCCTAATATTTTTAGATCTCCACTCACATTAAAAGTGATTTCGGGATTAAATGTTTTTATAGGATTGTTGTTTTTATCTACAATTTGAGCTACAATATGAGCAACTTCATAACCATCAGCAGTTAATATCGTTTTATCAGTAGTTAATTGTATATGTGCTGGGCTATCAGGAGTTTTTAAAATAGAAATAGAATTTTCTCCCGATTTATTTTTACCTACTGCTTTTAATTCACCTGCTTGATAAGGAACATTCCATTTGTAAATATGATCATCAAAATCTGTTAACTTTTTCTTACCCAAAGAAATATCATTCAAAAACAATTCTACTTCATCACAATTAGAATATATTTCGACAATCGTTTTTTCATTTGCTGGGTATTCCCAATGTTCATTTACATTTTGCCAAACCCATAACGCATTTTTCCAACTACCTTCTTTTTTTTCTATAGGTTGTCCAGACTTTTCATCTATTTTATAAATTGATTTGGCAACCGTTTGAGTAGCGATGTATAACTCCGGAGTATCATTCCATAGAGATTTCATCATGTGGTAAGAAGGTTTCTCGAAACCAGCAAAATCAAGAATACCACTATCAGTCCCTTTATTTGGCCATTTTTTATTAGATTCACCTAAATAATCAATACCTGTCCATAAGAAAGTTCCCGAAATAAATGGACGCTCCATAATGGCTTTCCATTCATGCCATTGGACTAAGTTTTCAGTACCCATAATGATTTTATTTGGGTAGTTTTTATGACCATAATCATACATTACACGACGGTAACTATAACCTAAGATATCTACAGCATCTCCATAACCAGTAATATGACTAATGGAAGGCAAGATAGAATTAGCAACAACATAACGTGTCGTATCCATTTCTCTAGTCCATTTTGCTAATTTCTGTGCCGTTTCTGCCAATGTATATTTTTCCTTCTCACTCGACTCATATCTTTTTTTAATTTCCTCAGGGCCAACGGGAGGTATGGACCAAAAATAGTTTCCATCCCAATTTAAATTAAAGAATCCTGTCGCATCTACATCACGCTGATACGTCCATTCTATCTCATTTCCAATACTCCACTGAAAAATAGAAGCATGGTTACGATCGCGTAACATGGTTGCTTTTAAATCTCGCTCTGCCCACTCCTGAAAATGTTCGCCATATCCTCTAGTGATATAATCAACTGATTTTTCTTTGGTATTTAATCGTTTATCTTTTGGATTGTCCCATTCGTCAAAAAACTCATCTTGAACTAAGAATCCCATTTGATCACATAAATCCAAAAACTCTTCTGAGCCTGGATTGTGAGAAATACGAATAGCATTTACTCCTGCTTCTTTTAGTTTTACAAAGCGTCTTTTCCAGACATCAATAGGAACAGCGGTTCCAACTAACCCTCCGTCATGATGCAAACAAACTCCTTTGATCTTCATGTTTTCTCCATTTAGATAAAAACCTGTATTAACATCAAATTTTATCGTACGAACTCCAAAAGTCGTTCTAGTTTCGTCTATAACCTTTCCATCTTTTACAATGGTTATATTGGCTATATATAAATAAGGATTACTTATCCCCCAAAACTTGGGATTATCAATTTTAGTTTTAAGTTGTACCTCGCCCGCTTTATTCGCTATAAGAGTCATTGGAATTTCAGATGTTGCAACTTTCTTGTTATTAGAATCTACTATTTCTGTTCTCACAACAAATGTTTGATCACTACCATAATCATTAGCTACTTTGACTTGTACAACTACCTCACTGCTCTCAGAATTTATGACTGGTGTGGTGATGTAAGTTCCCCAAATAGGAACATGTAACTTGTTTTTTGTAATTAACTTTACATTTCTATAAATACCCGAACCAGTATACCAGCGACTATCAGCATACCTAGAATGATCAACTTTTACCTTTATTACATTAGAATCCGATTTTAAACTCGGTGTTATGTCGTAATAAAAAGGAGAATATCCATAAGGATGTTCGCCAAGCTTAGTTTCGTTTAACCAAACTTCGCTATTATTGTAAACACCATCAAAAAGGATATACGTTTTAGTATCATCTTGCTTCTTTATAACAAAATCTTTTTTATACCAGCCAATCCCTCCTAATAAATATCCTGTTGCTCCTTCTCCTTTAATGGAATCAAAAGAAAAACCTGCACTCCAATCATGCGGTAATCTAACATCACTCCATTTATTATTATCTGAATCTTCTAATTTAAAATTCCAATCAAAATTAAAATCGGCAATATTCTTATTTTCTTTCTGAACTGAACAGCTGTAAAAGGCAAAACTTAAAATTCCTGCATAAATAACAGGTCTCTTTATTTGGTTTTGAATTTTTTCTTTTATTTTTTTCACGTGTTAATGATTTATTATGAAATGGGTCTGGTTAATAAATAAAATGTGGTATTTCCATAATCTTTATACCTATATATTCTATATTATAAATCTTTAAAAATGAACAAATCGTTTTTTAAACAAAATAGAAACTGATTTTATCTTCAAATAAAAATTCTTTCTAATTATAAAAAAAAGATGCTTATCGTAGCTTTTGCAATTGCTCAACAAATACCCCTATTGATTTAAAATTATTACAATGCTATTTTTAAAATATCTATTTAATAGATAATGCATAAAAAGTACATTTTTTTTACACATTTATTGATTAAGCAAATATGAGGATTCTAGCTCTTAAATTGAGTTTGAACAACTAGACATAAACTGAACAAGCCTATACATCTGGAAAAACGCACTTAAAATAAACTAGACATTTTTTATATTGCGCTACTAATTATGCTCCCGTACAGAAATACCCCATTTTTGCAAGAAACCAAACACAACATTAAATTCTTTTTTTATGACACTAAAAGATTTTCACAAAACCAGCATTGTAAATAATGTACTTTTTACCATTTTTTTATTAGATCTGAAAAATAAAATTGCCAAAACAATAATTTTGAGTATTGTATTTTTTATTAGCCCTCTAATACATTCACAAAAAGCCCCTAAAAACAATGAATATTTAAAAAAAGCTGAACAGCTAAAAAATACAGATACTGACAGCGCAGTTTATTATTACACCAAAAGCCTCGATTTATATACTACAAAGAAGGATACCTTTAATATTATACATACACTAACTAAACTTGCTGATCTACATACCCATACCCTAGATTACGGTAAAGCGTATGATGGTTACTGGACAGCTCTTCTGTTAGCTGATCAATCAAAGGATGAATTTTCTAAGTCAACACTCTATCAAGCTTTAGGATGGCTTTATAGTTACTATCAAAGAGACAAGGAAGCTTTAAAATATTTTAATCTCTCACTCTCGCTAAAGAAAAAATTAGTTTCAGAAAAGAAAATTGATTTTGATTATGTCCGAAGTGATTATTTTTCTTTAGTGAATTTTTATCGTGTAAATGGCAACTACAAAACAGCTAAAAAATACCTTGATAGCTGTAATATCAAAAGCTCTAATAACCCCAAAAAAAGTCATAATTTTTACATAATGGCTGAGGCTGGATATTTGGCTGCAACTGATAAAAAATTTACTTATGCACTCAACAACCTTTACCTGTCCAAAAATTATTTTGAACAAAATGACCCATCCTACCTTATTATAATTTATTCGCTTTTAGGTAACACATATAAACTAAAAGGAGAATACGCAAAAAGCGAAGAATATTTTGAAAAATCAATAAGCCTGTCAGATAAGTTTCATAGCCATATGAATTATAAATTAATGAATCATGACACTTTGGCTAAAATTTACGCATCAACAAATGATTATAAAAATGCATATAAACACTCGTCGAAGTCAACTGAATTAAACAACAGAATATTTGGTAGAAGAAGTAAGAATAATGAACATTTATTCGAAATAAATGACAAATACCGACTGCAGAAAGAAAAAGAAGAAAAACAGCTAAGAGAGCAACGCTTGATACAACTGGAAAATGACGAGAAAATTAATTTTTTAAAGTTAATCTTATTATCAGTAGTTATTATTTCGTTAATTATTTATGGATACTTATTATTACGCAACATCAGGCGAAAACACTTATTAGAGAAAAAATCACTCGCAGAAAAGCAAGAAATAGAATTAAAGAAAAACGATGAAATAATTGAATTGAAAAACAAAGAACTTACTTCATCAACGTTACAATTAATTGAAAAGGAAGAATTTATAGATAACTTGAAACAAAACTTAAGTTCAAACAGAGATAAATTAGATCCTCAAGCAATTAATAATATCCTTAAAACCATTCAAAGTTCATCAGCTGGCAACTGGAAAGAATTTGAAGCCAGATTTACTGCTGTCAATCAAAGCTTTTACACAAACTTAAAGGAAAAATATCCTGAATTGGGACAAACCGATTTAAAAATTTGTGCTCTAGTAAAATTGAACCTTTCAAGTAAGGATATGGCATCATTGCTAGGGATATCATTCGAGAGTGTACACACCTCGAGATATCGGTTAAGAAAGAAATTTAATCTTACTCGAAATGAAAACTTAAATGACTTTATCGCATCCTTAGAGTAAAATCAACTCATGGCCACTTGTTCAATTTTAATTCATTTAAAAAAGAGATCTTTTTAATAACAACAAAAATAATAAATAACACTAATTATTTAATTGAGAGCTCATTTTTAATACCCTCAGCAAAATCTTAATTAAAAGTTAATTTTGTCAAGTAAAAGTCGTGTCAAGTTGTGTTAGTTCATTTAAAAATCATTGATAATTAGTGAAACATTGTCACTTTGTACAGTTTAAATCTAGTTTGAAAAAAATTAATGTGAATATCATTTCAGTAATTTAGCCAATGATAAAATACGAAATCAATAAAAAATCTAGATTAAAATTTCATTATCAAAAAAAATTAAAACTAACCATTCAATTAAATTTAATTAACTATTATTTATGAAAAAAGATTATTTATTCTGGAAAGAAACATTCCCTGTAATGTTTATTCTATTTTTTCTTTGTTCGCTCGGTGTTAGTGCACAAAGTAAACTTACCGGAAAAGTTATTGATGAGACAGGCTTACCAGTACCTGGAGCTACTATTAAAGTTGAAGGCTCTCCTATTAATACTGCAACTGATCTTGACGGTAGCTATAATATTGATGCAAAAGAAAATCAGACTTTAATTGTATCTTTTATAGGTTATAAAACTATAAAGAAAATAGTTGGACCATCAAAGGAACTGAATATTACAATACAGCCAGACACGCAGCTACTAAACGAAGTAGTAGTTGTAGGATATGGAACTCAAAAGAAAATTGAGGTTACCGGAGCTGTGTCTACAATAAAATCGGACGTGATTGACAAGTCTCCTGTTGCAGATGTTGGTGCCGCATTACAAGGACAAGTAGCGGGTGTTAATGTACAAGCTGCTAGTGGACGCCCAGGAGAAGCGTCCAACATCCAAATTAGAGGAGTTGGATCCTTATCTGGATCAACAGAACCTTTGTATGTTGTTGACGGAATACCATACCAAAGTAATCCTAATATATCTCCAGATCAAATTGAATCGCTTGACATTTTAAAAGATGGAGCAGCAGCTTCAGTTTATGGTACAAGAGCATCTAATGGGGTAATTTTAATTACAACTAAAAGAGGGAAAAGAGGGAAAATATCAATCGATTTCAATACCTATGCTGGAATTCAAAATATAACTTCTGGAACACCCTTAATGAATACACAGCAGCAGTTATTTGCTGATTATACTGCAAGAGCCATGCTTTCAAGCAACCTGCCAACTTACTTTATCAGAACTCCCGATTTGCTGAATTATGATAGTGACTATGTTGGAGATGTACAAAACAATAATGCACTAATACGTAATTATGGTCTAGGAATCTCAGGGGGAGCAGAAAATCTTTCATTGAACTTTAACACCAACTACTACGACCAAGATGGTATATTAATTAACTCAGGGTTTAGCAGATTAAGTAACCGTTTAAATGCACAATTTACAAAAGGAAAATTTAAAGCTTTTGCAAGTTTAGGAATTAATCGAGAAAAAACAACCCAAGAGCCATGGGCCTTATACGAATATGCAATACAACAAAAGCCTTGGCAAGTACCATTAAGCGGAGTAAAACAAGAGGGATCAAATGTATCTTATCCTGTGGACAATGAAATTTTGTTTGGTTTCTTACAGAAAGAATTACAAAATGTTGATGAAAGAAAAGTCAACTCTAACAACATCTCGTTGAATCTTGAATACGAAATTTTTAAAGGATTAAAATATAAAGTTAACCTGGGGACAAACAGCTATGACTACAAAAGAACATTTTTTCGCCCACAAGTTTTAGTATACAATTTAACGGGGGAATTTAGTGCTACCGCATCCCGTGAAGAAGCTTTGTTAAACGAAGATTACATAAGCTCTCAAAGAAATACTATTGAAAATATAGTTGACTACAAAAGAAGTTTTGGTAATCATAATTTAAATGCAACACTGGTTTCTTCTTTTGAAGAATTCAACTCTAAACAGATAGGAGTGGGAGTGATTGGACTACTGAGTAATGAAACTCCAGTTTTGGGAGCAGGTAAAAGCGCTACAAAAAACACAAGTTATGATTATAATAACACTCTAAGTGGTTTAATGGGCAGAATACAATATAACTATGCAAATCGCTACCTTATCTCAGCAAGTATCCGTAAGGATGGTTCCTCTAACTTTGGTCCAGACAATCGTTATGGCTATTTCCCTGGAGTCTCTGCTGGATGGAATATATCTGAGGAAAATTTCTTTAAAAATAGTTCAATTAAAAATGTTGTGGACAATTGGAAATTTAGAGCAAGTTATGCGCAACTAGGCAATCAAAGTATCCCCCCTTATACTTATTCTGGTCAAATAGAATCAGGTGCAAATTATTTATTTGGCAGTGCCGAAAATCTTGCAAGCGGTGCTATCCAAAGGAGATATGCTAATCCTGATGTAAAGTGGGAAACTAGCATCTCCAGCAATATCGGAATGGATGTAGCGATGTTCAAAAACAAATTGAGTTTCACCCTTGATCTATATAAAAATGATAAGAATGATATGCTATTACCACAACAAACTCCAGCATCTAGCGGAACGTATGTTCCAAGTGCCGTCGATATTTATAGTCCGATCATTGTTAATGCAGGAAATATGACCAATAAAGGTATAGAAGTTTCGTTAAATTATAAAAATAAACTTTCAAATAGCCTTACATATTCTATTTCTGGAAACTTTTCTAAAAACGTAAATGAGATTACAAATTTAGACGGAATTGAAAGAGGATATGGGAATGGACGTCCTACCAATTCACTCGGTAATACAGTGGAATATACTACATTTTTTGCAGTAGGACATGAAGCTGGAGCATTTTTCCTACTTCAAAATGCAGGCGTGATCAAATCTCAAGATGTATTGGATGAATACAAAAAAATACAGCCAAGTGCTAAGTTAGGCGACATCAGATATATCGATCAAGATGGCGATGGCGTAATCAATGATAACGATCGTGTATATGCGGGTTCAGGCCAAGCTGACTTTAATGCTGGTTTAAATTTAGATTTAGCTTATAAAGGTTTTGATTTTAGTGTTCAAACTTATTTTTCATATGGTGCAAAAATATATAATGGATCAAGATATTTTGCTTATGCAGTAGGTAGACATATAGATGAATATTCTATGTGGTCACCTGAAAATCCAACTTCTGATATTCCTTCATTTAGAGAAAGCGCTACACATAGTAATGTCAGAGCAAGTTCTGATTTCTTTTTAGAAGATGGTACTTACTTTAGAATAAGAAATTTAACATTCGGTTATTCATTACCTGAAAGCTTAATGCAAAAGAATGGAATTGGACAGATCAGGTTATACCTTACAGGAATGAATCCATTTACTTTTACAAAATACACTGGTTATGACCCTGAAGTTGGCGGAAATGGTATCAGTACAAGAGGTGTTGACAGCGGAAACTACCCAGTATCAAGAAGATTTGTACTTGGACTTCAAGTTAAATTTTAACAATTTAAAACTAAAATAAAATGAGATATAAAAAATTTAATAAAAAAGCAAGAGCTCTAGCTATAGCGGTTTGCTCTGTTTTACTTATTACAAGTTGTGATCAAAATGATTTCTTGACAGAGGTCAATCCAAATACTATTACTAACGAAACATTTTGGAAAAGTAAGCAAGATTTTCAAACAGGATTGAATACTGTATACGCAGCCATGCAATATCAATCTATCAGTGGTGGTGGCTTGGTTTTTGAGGAAGTAATGTCTGATATTGCAGGAAGCGAATCATGGTATGACCCGATTGCATTTAGAAATTTCACATTTACAGATGCTGATCAGAATGTAACAAATAAATGGGCTAACCTGTACACGGGAATCTTTAGAGCGAATCAGGTTATTAGTAAACTTCAAACGGCAGAACCCAGTATTTTTGCTGCCGGCGAAAAAGAAAGTATTGAAGCGCAAGCACGTACATTAAGAGCATTTTACTATTTTTTGGTAGCTAATACGTACGGAGGAGCCGTGATCCACACAAAGGTAGCTCAAACAAAAGAAGATCTTCAAGTTCCTTTTAGCTCAATAGCAGAGGTGAACAACCAAATTATAATTCCAGACTTGCAATTTGCAAAAGCAAATTTACCGCAAAAGTGGTCAGGTGAAAACGTAGGGAGAGTTACTACTGGTACTGCCACTGCATTACTTGGAAAAGTATATTTATTTGATAAGCAATGGGCAGCAGCAGCAGCTGAATTTAAAAACGTTATTGATTCTGGTGTGTACAGCTTGACCGCTAATATTATGGATAATTTTGATACTGAGCACGAGTTTAATTCTGAATCAATTCTTGAAGTAGCATATAGTGCAACAAAAAACCCAGGTGCTAACGGTGATAATGTTGACGATACCCCATATACCGCAGGTGCAGAAGCGAGTAATTTAGCGAGAGCCTATGGTCAATTAAATTATGGAGGTTACAATACCCTCCTTCCATCGTATTTCATACATGAACTATATTTAAATGACGAGGTAGATCCTACTAACTCAATTAATACAACAAACATTCATTCAAAACGTCTTACGGCCTCTATTGCTCCAGCTAATTTTGAAGGGCAGTATTATTTATTGGATAATGGAGTTGCTAAGGGCTGGGGTTACGGTCAGAGTGCTTACATTAAGAAGTATTCAAATTGGTACAATGTCAAAAGTGAGGACGGTAATTCTAGAAGTGGAATTAACTGTAGACAAATCAGATTAGCGGATGTGTACTTAATGTACGCTGAAGCTGTACTCAATGCGAGCGGAGATTTAAGTTCTGCAATATTTTATATTGATGAGGTTAGAGCGCGCGCTGGTGTAAAAACAATACAAGAATATCTTGACGCTAACGGAAATAAGTTTCCTCAATTGCATATAAGCAAAGAGGTTCATGGTACACAACCGTTGGTAGAGCCGACAAAAAAAACTCTTTTGACACATATTCAAAGAGTGGAGAGACCTCTTGAACTTGCTTTCGAAGGACATCGTTTCAAAGATTTAGTGCGATGGGGGATTGTACAACAAGTATTTAATGAACTAGTTGCAGATGAAAACTGGAGACTTGCAAACATTGATGTAGGCCCAACTGCTGTTCCAGTACAACCTTTATTGCTTAAGGAACGTATACGAGATGATTTTAGAAATGCAAGTACAAGCTACAATTCAGCTAAAAATGATTATTGGCCAATCCCGGCTGTTGAAAGACAATCAAATAATCAATTAAACTAATTTTAAAACAATTATTATATGAAAGCAAATTTTAAGATAATACTAGCGACGCTTGCTATTATAGTTGGATTAAACTCCTGTAGTGACATCTACGACACGCTACAACTAAATGAAGCCAACAGCAGAATTATAGTTTCCTCTCAAATGGATTATGGCAACAGAATACGTTTAGGAGGCGAAGAAACTTTTGCAGATGTTTCTTCTGGAGTTGAATCAAGACTTTGGACCTTTCCAGAAGGTGTGGTTGACATAGCTGGATCTGACAATGATGTAACTTCAACAGAACAAAATGTCAAGGCAACTTTTAATGTAGTGGGTAAGCATAATGTAACATTGAAACAGGTTTTTAAAGGTGATGCGTATACAACAGAAGGTACAAGTGCTTCTGGAAAAGAAAAAGATACTACAATTATAGTTACTGTTTTGGCACCTATGAAAGTTCAAGTAAAAGCAAATTATGTAAATCCGGACGGAACTGTTGGTGCAGAATTAAACATTGCCAATGGTGCTAAAAACCAGGTGCTTGCTGGGAGAACCATTCGCTACAGTTTAGTTACTGAAGGAGAACCACAAGATTTCAAATGGACAATGGAAGGTGGTGATCCTGCGAATTCTCAAGCGATTACAGGTGTATTAGACGTACGTTATAAGAAACTGGGGACTTATGGACTCAGCGTAGCAGTTAGCTCCGTAAGGCCATTTGGTGAGGCTATTGCCGCATTCACTGACGTTTTAACGGTTGTTCCATCTACGGACCCTGTAACTATGGATGCAGCTCAAATAATCGATGATAAAGGAACAATTGCTTTGAACTTTAGCAGAGAAATAAATGAAAGTACAGTTAAAATAAATGACTTTTCACTTTCTTTAACTACCTCAAAAGGTACATCAATTCCTTTATCGATAGCCAGTGCTGCGGTGGATATTACTGAGGGAAATATTGTCAATATAAAAACCTATGGATCAACACTTTACGACGATGACAAAATTTTAATATCATATACAAAAGGCTCATTAACTACTGCAGATGCAGTTGCAGTTAGTACATTTACTGAAGTACCCGTAGTATTTAAATCAGAAAATATTTTAGAGACAAAATCTAATTATGATTTTGGATTTGAAAAATCATCAAGTACAGACTGGGTAGATCTGGGTTGGGGAGGACAATGGTCTAATTATACTTCATCAATTACGACTGCTAAAGCACATTCAGGCACAAAAAGTATAAGTGTTCAAATGCAAGCAAAAGGAGGAATGATCTTAGGTTACAAAGCTTCTGGATCACTTGTTACTTTTCCATTGACTGCTGGTAAAACATACGCAATGGGTTCTTGGATCTATGTAACTGAATTGGGTGATAAACTTTCTACACCTGATTTGAGATTCTATATTAATCCAAACACTGATTGGGGTATTGGTCCAAATCCTGGATTCTCTGCTAATTTTGAGGTAGGAAAATGGGTTTATACCAGCGCATTAGTGAAAATTAACACAACAGCGAATTACAACTTTATGATTAGGGGAGACAATGGCGTAAATTCTGCAGCGATTAAGTTTTACTTAGATGACATCACTGTAAGTGAAGCAAAACTAAGACCTTAATCATATAAATTTATTTATTTTTTAAATAGCAAAGGCGATTCAACATAGTGAAATTGCCTTTGCTCTTATATATATAAACCGTTGGATGAAATTAAATTAATTGATTTTATATTATTAATCGGTCTGTTAAAGATAAATTTATTGATATATTGGATTAATGTTTGATCTGTTAATTTTGCTAAAATTCTAGTTTTAAATTCATTAAAAGTTTTGGTATAATTTCTACGGATTAAAAACTGGTCACATAATTGAGAAACAAAGTTTCAATTCTTTTTCGGGTCCTCCTGAAAATATATGGTTGTGGTTTGTCGTTCTTTTGATTCATTCTTTTTGGCGTTTGTAACTTGATATTTGCCGATTGAAATAAATCTAATTGCATGGTTTCGGACACGTAACCTCTCTTTCCAAGAATCACACAATCAGACATTTGTTGTTTTATGTTTTTTAGAAAATGAACATAGTGAACTTCTGCTTTTGTAATGTCCAATGAATGAAAAATTCCTGATAGAGAACAAACTCCCTGAAGTTTATATCCATAAAACCCAACGTTCACAGTCCTATTTATTTAAATCTTTAACTCAATATATGTTTGTTTATTCTCTATCTTTACATTGTAAAATTTTAATACGCTGAAAGTTAAGTGACCCTATAGGTGACCCTTTTTAAGTAATATAATTTAGCCCTTGTATTTGCTAGGATCGACATAAAATTAGCGGAACCTCTTTCTCTACATAAAGAAACTGTTTTTTTTATATGCGTAATTATTTTATAGTTGTCACATTCTAAATCCTCTTTTTTGAGAAGAAAGTTTTTGTTGAGGAAATACTGAAACCTGTGCAATGACTTCCTTTAATGTCGGAATCGAACCTATTGAAAGGTTTTTTAGTTCCGATTTTTTCAAAAGTTGTCCGTATCTGTCTTTACAAGTAATTTCCATTCTTTTTATATCAAAACCGTCGTTTTCTTGTCTTACCCAAAAATCACATACAATAGTCGGATTATCATCTCCTGACCATTGCAGATAAGTCGATAGTAAAAAGCTTCCGTCTCTATCAGATCTTTCTTTACCATTGTTACAGGCTTCCATATATTCGGTAATGCTTTCTTTCAACTTTCCCGGATAGGCTCCTGCTGTTTGAAAGTAACCATTAAAGCCTTTGTCTATGAGAATTTTTGCGAATGTGTCTAAATCAGGCAACTGTTTCATAATTTTAAATTTTAGTTTGTTATTTTAATATTCTAGTTTTCAATACGGTAAATTTTTAATATTGAAACCTTTCGAGTTCTTACATATATAAATACAATATTATTAAGCCTAAGCTTTCAATATTGCTGGAACAAATGATAAACTTTTTGTTTATTTACTAGATATCCTTAAACTTAAGGGACTTTGTTGGATGTGCTTTGTATAAGCCCCATTTAGGCTATTTGCAACTTTTTAATAAACTCGGGCAATCAAATACTTTCATTATTAAAACTCTGCGAGCTCGCTTAAAACTTGGAAATCTTCAAGTAAAAGGTTCGAATTTTGTACCAAGGAGTTCACTATAAAATTTAAAAAGCCTGAGAATCAATATTCTCAGGCTTTTTTTGTGGCCTGTAAATTCTTATGAGATATTACTACATACCTTAGTTTCTAAATAGGCTCTCTTTGGGAGTATTATTTTTATCATTTAAATACTTTCACGATATTAATTGAGATAACCTCCTTAATTCTCAAATTACTTAAACAATAAAATTCACTCTCAATAAGGATATCAAAAAACAAAAAAAATGAACTTCTTTTTCATTTGAATAAACACCTTTCACACTGTTAATATGTTTCTTTTTGAGTTTTTCATTTCGAGTTAGACCTTCTCACTTTAAAGAAAGTTTTTTCTTGTTATTTTAAAAAACTTATAAAACATTAAAAAAAATGAATAGTTGTCATTTGGCGTATTTAATGTGCTCGTGCACATAAATTCAATGTGTTCGAACACATTTTTTTAAATTTTCTTTTTTTATTTAAAAAAAATATATAGTTTAGTCATTGAATTACGAGCAACAAGCTCATATTTTTAATTAATAAACAATTAAAATAGTAATTATATATTATTTTTTAACTTTTTTATGAAAAGATCTAACTATTAAACAAGACCTTTTTTTACATATTTTTTCAACGCAGGAAACAAGCATAAAAAATGAGCCTTTATAAGGATTAATATTTGTTAAAAATTGGAGAAAATTATTATTAATTTGACTTACTCTTTGAAAAATTAATCTTCGGAACAAACAAAGAGTAAACTCTTTAATAACAAGATTTTACTTCAAAAAAACCATAAAATAAAATAGATTAATTGAGATTTACAGTAATAAAGCATAACCAAAGTAGATGAAGCCAAAATCAGCAGAATTAGCCGTTGTTATAGTAACACAACATGAAGCCATTAAAAAGTTACAGGCCAGAAAATCGAATATTGAGATTTTAAATAACCATTTCAAACAAACTGGGACTACCTATGTAACATATAAAGGTTTGACCAAAATAGAGAGAAAAAAAACACCTACTAACAGCATTCATCAAATGATAGTATGGAAGAATTAATTCAAACTGTTTTTCAGGATTTTTATCCGAACAAATCTATACTTGCTTACACTATCATCGATATTGGCCTGATTAATAGCACTTATAAAATTAAAACTGCCGATGCTGATTATATTTTGCAAAAGATAAACCAGACCGTGTTTCCAAACATAAAAGCTTTGCTCAACAATAAGATCAAAACTACGCGCTATCTAAATGCAAACGGTTTTTTTACTTTGACATTTATCGAAAACACAAAAGGGCAATTTTATTCCGAACAATACCAAGCCATTTGGCAGCTTTCTACCTACATTCCTTCTTTGGTACTGGACCGAATTCACTCGGATGCGGTTGCAAGTCAGGTGGGTGCCTATTTAGCAAAGTTTCATACGGCATTGCTTAATTTTCCTGTTTCGGAATTGGAATATACAATTCCGGACTTTCATAATACTATAAAAAGATTTCACGATTTTAGAGAAAGCATAAAAGTAGCTTCAGCAGAGAGACTATTAGAGGCAAAAGAATCAATAGCTTTTTTAGAATCTAATTTTAAAAACATACAGGATGTTGCTAATGATATAAATAGTGGAAAAATACCTCTGAGAGTAGTACACAATGACACTAAAATTGGCAATATGCTTTTTGATAAGGACAACAATATTCTTTGCATGATTGATTTTGACACCATAATGCCGGGAAGTATTTTTCATGATATAGGTGATGCCTTAAGAACAGGGACTAACACTGCTACAGAAGAAGAAAAAGATCTCTCAAAAGTATCTTTCGATATTGAAATTTATGAGGCCTTTATGAAAGCCTATGTTAATGTAGCTTCTTCTTTTATGTCTGAGAAAGAAGCCCAAAATATCCATCTAAGTTTACCCTTGATTCTTTTTGAGCAGGCCTGTCGCTTCTTAGGAGATTACTTAAATAATGATCGTTATTATGCAACAACATACGAGGATCAGAATCTGGTAAGAGCAAAGACTCAAATTAAACTTATGGACAGTGTACAGTCCTATCTCAAAACAAAAAAACAATTCAGTATAACTACAAGACATTGAAATTTACCAAAAGAAAATCTCTTTGATTCTAAGTAGAAAATAGTAAATAACCAATGGTTCATTGGTATCCATTAAAATTAAATAGTTACATGAAAAAAAATCTTTTTACCCTATTTCTATTTCTTTTGCTAGCAGTAAACGCAAAAGGGCAAACTAAACACACTTTTACTATTGCGGATGGTAATTTTGTTTTAGACGGAAAACCTATCCAGATCCATAGCGGAGAAATGCATTATGCACGTATTCCTAAGCCCTATTGGCGTCATCGTTTGCAAATGATGAAAGCAATGGGTCTAAACGCTGTGGCAACCTACGTTTTTTGGAATTATCATGAAACAGCACCGGGAGTTTGGGATTTTAAAACGGAAAATAAAGATATTGCAGAATATATAAAGATTGCTCAGGAAGAAGGCTTATATGTCATTTTACGTCCAGGACCTTATGTTTGTGCTGAATGGGAGTTTGGAGGATATCCGTGGTTTTTACGAAATATTCCGGGAATGGTTATCCGTGGTAATAACCCTCAATATTTAGCCGCAACAAAGTCTTATTTTACCGCACTTTATGGGCAGGTAAAAAATTTATTGGTTAGTAATGGAGGCCCGATAATTATGGTTCAGGGTGAAAATGAATTCGGTTCTTATGTAGCGCAACGCAAAGATATTCCGTTAGAAGAACATAAAAAGTACAGTGCAGCCGTTTTTCAACAACTGAAAGATGTAGGTTTTAATGTTCCTTTCTTTACTTCAGATGGTAGTTGGTTATTTGAAGGGGGTGCTCTTCCGGGAGCTTTACCAACAGCAAACGGTGAAGACGATGTTGCAAAACTAAAAGAAGTTGTCAATAAATACAACGACGGAAAAGGCCCCTATATGGTGGCTGAATTTTATCCGGGCTGGTTAGATCACTGGGCTGAAGAATTCCCGAAAGTTTCTAACGAAAGTGTCGTAAAACAAACTCAAAAATATCTTGATGCAGGAGTTTCTTTCAACTATTATATGGTACATGGAGGAACTAATTTCGGTTTTACCTCTGGGGCAAATTATGATGGAAATCACGATATTCAGCCAGATTTAACTACGTATGATTATGATGCTCCAATAAGCGAAGCAGGTTGGGGAACAGAAAAATATAATGCATTACGCGAGATTCTAAAAAATCCTAAAACACCAGCTGTCCCTGCAAAGATTTCGGTAATTTCTATTCCAAATATTAAGCTAACAAAAGCTGTTAGTCTTGAATATTTAAAGAGCAAAATAAAACCTGTTAATGCAGATTCTCCTTTAACTTTTGAGGATTTAAATCAAGGACATGGCTATGTTTGGTACAGCAAAAAATTCAAACAGCCTATTAGTGGGAAACTAGAATTAAAAGGACTACGTGATTATGCAATTGTATATGTGAATGGAGTAAAAGTAGCGGAACTGAATCGCTACTATAAAAAATACGATTGTACGATCGATGTTCCTTTTAATGCCACTTTGGATATTATTGTTGAAAACATGGGACGTATTAATTACGGAGCTGATATTATAAACAGTACAAAAGGAATTATTTCACCTGTAATTATCAACGGACAAACCATTACCGGAGACTGGAATATGTACCAACTCCCAATGGATGTAGTTCCTAATTTAACCGATGCTAAAAATAACGCAAAAGTTGGAGCACCAGCAGTATACCAGGGGACTTTTAACCTGAGTGCAGTTGGTGACACTTTCCTTGACATGCGCGATTGGGGCAAAGGAATCGTTTTTGTAAACGGAATCAACATCGGTCGTTATTGGAGTGTTGGACCTCAACAAACCTTATATCTTCCAGGATGCTGGTTGAAAAAAGGCACTAATGAAATTGTAATTTTTGAACAGAAAAATGACAAAGTACAAACTTCAGTAGGAACTTTAGAAACGCCGATATTAGAAAGTTTACAGCCTGAGAAAGGAGAACCCAAATAAAAAAGGTTGGTTTTCAGGAGAAAAATTAGGGCAATGAAAAAGTACAAACAAGCCTAAATAGCCATCTCTATTTACTGTCTGATTTTAAGAAAGTTAAGCCAAAACTGGTTTGCTTATTGCCCTTCCTATGCCTTTTTTTAAAATAATTAAACAAATAAATATCAAAAAATAGAGTACTCACCATGCTGCTATTTTTTGATTTGAATCTAATTAAAATCGCCAACAACGAGCTATTAGGGCAAACTGTTATTACATCAACCATTTAATTAAACCACATTTATAAACCACTTAAACAACCAATTTATGAGAAACCAATTTGACCCGGCTCCGGCTGGGCTATTAACCAAACAAAAAAAAATATTTCTTTTGATGAAAAAGAAAGCGATATTCTTTTTTGCATTCTTATTTACTATTTCTTCTTTTGGAAATACCTTAAAACTATCCTCTGATTCAAAAGAAGATATTTTTATAAAAATTCCTGAGAAATCAAACCCCGAAGGAAAACTAATGACCTCCAAAATTGACAATACCATCACTGGAAAAATTTTGGGTGAATTAGGCGAAAATTTATCTGGAGCGACCGTCAAAGTAAAAGGCACTACTATACAAGCTATTACTGATGTAGACGGAAGTTTTTCGATAGCCGCAAAAGAAGGAGATATTTTACTTATCTCTTTTGTAGGTTATCAAAACAAAGAGATAACCGTTGGCACTCAAAAAAATTACAACATTAAACTTAAATCTGCTCAAAACGATTTAACAGACGTTGTTGTTATTGGATATCAAAAAGTCCATAAAAAAAATGTAAATGCAGCAGTATCCACTATTACCAGCAAAGATTTACAGGATATTCCGGTAATTAGTGTTTCTTCTATCATTGGTAGTTTAGCGACCGGAATACAAACACCGACTCAAACAGGTGCCCCGGGAGGAAGAGGTTCTTTGGTTATTCGTGGAAATACCAGTATGTCCTCAGGATACAGCAGCCCACTTTATGTGATTGATGGAGTACAGACTTCCCTAGAAGATTTAGCGGGATACAATACTTCCAACACAGACTTTTTAGCTTCTTTGAATCCAAATGATATTGAAAAAATAGATTTCTTAAAAGATGCTTCTGCAGCAGCTATTTACGGATCACGCGGTGCTAATGGAGTTATTATCATTACTACTAAAAAAGGAGGAGCATTGGATAAACCTGAATTTACTTTTTCATTAAACACAGGTCTATCCCCTATTCCGGATTTAGCACCAATGAACATTGGATCTGCCGAAAGAAATGCCAAGATGGCTATGTTATACAAATGGTGGAAATCTGATGACTTACAAACATCCCATATTCCGATGGTTCTATCTGACAGTTTGAATCCGGCATTCAATAATAAAGTAGATTATCAGGGATTATTTTATAGAACGGGAATTTCTAATAAGTATAATTTAGGTATGCGAGGCGGATCAGAATCGACTAACTATAGATTGTCATTAGGATATGACAATGTAGAGGGAGTTATTAAAAATTCCGGTTTCAAGCGTTATACTTTTTCAGGTAATATCAATTCTAAAGTTGGACAAAATTTTGACAATCAATTTCGGGTGAATTTAGTACTAACCGAAAATCAAACAGGTCAGGGAAATCCGGATGGTGGAAATTTTCAATTTAATAACACGTTGCCTACTGACCCATCAAACTTAAATTCTTCTTTATTCTATATTTCTGATGCTAAAAGGAAATCATTACAAGGAGAATTATCAGAAAAGCTAAATACTGATGAAGTTACACAAGTGACCTTTTCTGATTTTATGAAATATGATTTCACTTCTGCTTTTTCTGTTAATGCTCAATTTAATTATGTGTATAGTTCTGAAAAGAAAAATTATTATGAGCCTTCAACAGTGCGCGAAGATGGCGATGGTTTTGCCAGTTATGCTTTGTATAACCGTAAAAATTTATCTTCAGATCTTTATTTTAACTACCTGAAAAAAATTGGTGAACATACAATTACAGCTGTATTAGGACAAAAAACGGATTATAATAAATATGAAGATATGTTTATGTATGCCAAAGGATTTGGTGTAGACGCTATCAAGGTTATTAATAATCGTTATACGCAGGATCAAATTAATGGTTACACAAGTATCGAATCCAATGCTTTGCTATCTTATTTTGGTCGTGTAGGATATCGCTATAAAGATCGTTATATGGTTGACGTTGCTTTTAGTAGGGATGGCTCTTCTCGTTTTGGTGAAGATGTTCGTTATGCCAATTTCTCTTCTGTAGCATTAGGATGGGTTTTTTCTGATGAGCCTTTCATCAAAAGTTGGGGAGAAAACATTATAAGTTATGGAAAACTAAGAGCCAGTTATGGTGTAAATGGAAATGAAATTGATGAGAACTTTTTAAGATACGGATCTTACAAATTAGGATACGGTGGAAATCCATTATGGTCTAACCTTATGAATGTTTCTACTTATGGAGGTACAACAGGAGTTGTAACCGATTATAATACGATTGGGAATCCTAATCTTACTTGGGTAAATGCAAAACAATGGGATATTGGTTTCGATTTGGATTTGTTTAATAATCGAATCAATATAACCTTTGATGCTTACAACAAGAAAACAGAGGATTTATTATTCGAAACACCTTTTCCTGCTTATTCAGGATTCAATAAAGCAAAGTCAAATGTGGCTGGGGTAATGAATTACGGATGGGAATCAATGGTTAAATTCCAAGTCTTTTCAATGGGTAATCCTTGGAAACTGGAAATAACGACAGGGATAAGTCAAAATAAAAATTACGTAACAAAGCTTCCTAACGGAAACAAAGATTACTATGGGTATGATGAGGTTAGAGGGAGGGATTATGGATATGTGGTAGGGATGCCATTAATTCTTCCTGTACAATTCAAGAATGAATATATTATAGATGATTTGAGTCAGTTACCCGTAAATCCATATACAGGCGAAGTACTGCACGGGAAATCTGCGTGGGGAAATATTGCACCTGGTACACCAATCTGGAAAGATTACAATGGTGATTATTTGTTAGATGAAGCCGGTGATTACAAACTAGATACTTCATTTAAGCCAACACCAGATTTCACAGGTTTATTCAATATAAATTTACGATACAAAGGATGGTATTTACAAGCCTACAGTCAATTCTCGTTTGGCTCTGACATTATAGATTCGTCTACACAAAGATATTTGGATAATTATGACAGAGGCACTGATTGGGCTACTACAGGACTGCGAGATCTAAGTGATTTATCATTTTGGCAGAATCCCGGAGATGGTGCAGCAGGAGTACGCTACCCGGCTTTATACCCTGCTCTTCCTAATACTACTCCTTACTACAGATTTAGAAGTGGTCAGTCTTTATGGAAAGAAAGTGGTGATTATTGGAAAATATCAAATGCTACTCTTGGATATACAATAGACAAAAATCGTGTTTTAGATCAAATGCATATTTCTCGCGTGCGTGTTTATGGAACAATTTTAAATCCATATCAATGGCAACGCTCTAAAGTAGTTGCAGATGCTTCTCAGGTAGATGAAATGGGGTATACTCTTGGAAACGGGTATCCACAATCAAAAACATTCACATTTGGATTGGATATTAAATTTTAAATGAATTAAAAATGAAAAAATATACATATAGTAAAATAACAGTCCTGATTTTTGGCTTTTTTAGCCTATTTGGCTGTACAGATATGCTGGACCAGGAACCATTAGGTCTTGCCACTCCACAAAATTTTTGGGTTTCGCAAGCCAATGTTGAATCAGCGTTAGCCGGAGATTATGCTTTACTTAAAGAAGCATTGACTAAAGATTCAAACTTTTTATTGTGGGGTGAATTTACCGGAATGACCTTTATGGATAGTCAGTTCTGGATTGTAGATTATATCGAAGGAAGCGGCAATTATGTTTTGGCGTATCGTGATGATTCTCGTAACTGGAAAGGATTTTACAGAGCAGCAAACTGGGCACTTTCTATTGAAAAACACGTAAACGAAATGCCGGACAGCGATTTCAGATCGAAAGCCGAAAAAAACAGATTAATAGGTGAAGCGGCTTTTGTAAGATCGTTATCTTATTTCTATCTGGCCCGTATTTGGGGAGATGCTCCTATTGTTGATGAAGTTATAGAAACTTCAGATCAATTGATTAAGGATGGTTATATCATTACAAAACCAAGAGAAAATGAACTTAAAGTACTGGATTTTGCTTTGGCAGCAGCCAATAAAGCAATCAGTTTACTGGAATACTCTTCTCCAGGTTCTCCTAAATGGGCTATAACCGCAAACAAAGCAAGTGCCGAAGCCTTAAAAGCACATATTACACTTTGGTACGCGAGTCGAAATCAAGGTAATCCAGCAATGTTGGCTCAGGCTCTTGCCGCAGCTAATTCTGTAATTCAAAACAGTAATGCTTCACTTATTGATTATGCAAATGAAGGAGTTGATGGCTTTAATGACATGTGTATTGGTCAATCTAAAACTGGCCTTTTTGAGATCAATATCAGTTCTGCAATGAATGAATCCTATCGCGTTGACGGAGGTGATCAGACTATGACTGTCTTAACATTAACAGATCCGTTTTTTCTAAACCCTAATTCAATTGCCCCAGTTATTAGTGATGATTTTTATGGTAAGGATATGATGAATTCTAATCCGGATCGGGATAATGATAAGCGTAAAGAATTATTTTTTAGTGATTTTGATTCAAATGAACAGTCTTCTTTGATGAAATATTCTCAGGCAACGCGTGACGGTCAGTCAACTGATCCTTATGCGAGATTTTCAGAATCCAATATTCTAATTTTTAGATTAGCAGACATCTATCTTCTTAGAGCTGAAGCCAATATGAAATTAGGAAATACTACAGCTGCTGTTTCTGATCTAAACACGATCAGATCCAAAGCCAATGTACCGAACTACACCGGTGCGACAGACAGTCAATCACTGACCAAAGCCATTTTTGACGAACGCGCTATCGAACTTGTAGGAGAAGGACAAGCAGGATTTGACAGAATCAGAATGAATTACTACGCCGGCGTGAGTTGGATGAATCCAAGCAGACTGTCACATCAGGGATGTTTTTGGCCTGTTGATCCAACTATAATTTCAATTAATCCTGCCATTATTCAAACAGATTACTGGAAAGGAAAACTGTAATTTTTTTAATCTTAAAGAACATAAACATGAAATATATATCTATAATAATTGTACTGTTTACCTTGTATTCCTGCTCAAACGATGACTATCTAATAGATGGCGGTTTGGCCGATCAAAATGTTGGAATGTCAACTTACGATTTTCTAAAATCACATAAACAGTTAGACACCTTAGCCTTATTGATTGAAAAAGCCGGAATGATTGATATGGTCAACGCCAAATCAACAACCCTTTTTGCTCCGAATAACTTATCTATAAAAAATTACATTTATTACATGAGATTTGTAGAGGAAAATCAGGATTATGGAATCAATGATATACCCGTTGAAGACTTAAAAGTGATGCTGGGAGGCTACATTTTCGATCAAAGTCTGGATCGCAGTAAACTGGTGAACGAAGGTAAGATTTATATAGCGCATAATGGTGAGGAAAGAATGCTTTCACTTAGACCTGTCGATCAATATGGAGATCAGTTAGATGAATTTCCTGAGTATGTTTATTATACTTTTAAAGGAGAGGACGACTATTGGGGCGCTAACCCTGCTGAAGACGGTAACAATGATGATGTTTATACTGTTGTCAGAACTTCCAATTTAATTTCTACCAATGGCGTAATTCATGTCCTACAAGGGACTCATCATTTTTCGAATTATATTGTCAATTAAACCTCTTTTTAAGAAAAAAATATATGTACATATGAAAAAGATAATTTATTTATTTGGGAGTACACTGCTCGTATTATCCTGTGAGCAGCCCGAAGTAGGATATATCAGTGATAATATACATTCACTACAAGATACAATAACCGTTCCTCGTGGCGTATTTTATTCTTCAACGCCGCCAGCTGTAGAAGGATCAACTTACCCTATGGAATGGTCGATCACTGGCGTTACGGACAAAGATGGCAAACCAACTACTGAATTACAGGATTTACATGAAATTCTTACCTGGACGGCCCCATTTGACCCTAAAACTGACACAACGTTAGAGTTGGCCATGAAAAAGTTAAAATTGAGTCCTCAGCCTTCTATTATAATGAATCCTGTAAGTGGGGAATTTGTCTTCACCCAAGCTTCCAAAAATGTTGTTAATGATGATTTCATTATCAATGTAAATGCAAAAAATGTGAGAGGTGAACGTCAATTAGACAAGTTTACATGGGTAAAAATGACGCCTTTTGTTCCTATAGAATTCAAAACGGAGATGCGTTCAAGACTACAATTAGGTAAAGGAGGAGGAGTTTGGGATACCGGATATACCTACTCTGTAATGAATGAAAGCGATCCAAAAGTTGCAGGAGTATTAGACGGAACCGATCCTTATATCACTATTGTAAAAATAAGTGACGAACCTAAATTAGCGGTAAAAGTAAAAATGATTATTGCGGATAGTCATGGAACAGCTCTTGATCCGAATAAAGTAGTTTTTAACTATAGTGGATCTGAGCCTTTGCAGAATTATCATGACAATACAATAGGAACAGTACTCGATGCTGAAAGCACTACTTTTGGTTTACCTGCTCCTCCATTTCCACAATATGCAAGAAATTACCAAGGTAATGATGCTTACTTAATGTATTATTTAACAACAGCTGATGCTTTTACGGTAGATAAAGCTGCTTTTGAAGCAGCAAATGGAGTAAAAGACTGGACTAATTATATCGATCCTGCTACTGGTCAAATTCGAAACAGAGCCTATATCAGATGGGGTGTAAAAATAAACGATTCAGGCACCTGGGAAATTAAAATGAAAATCCCTTACACTACTAAAAAATAACTTTAACTGAATATACCAATCTAAAGTTATTTAAGCTCATTTATTTGAGTTGCTAATAAAATAAATCCCTTTTTACTGTAATAGGTAAAAAGGGATTTGCTTTTTAATATCCAGCTATTTACTTTATTATATAAGAAAAAAAAGCACTGTCCCACCACAGGACAGTGCTTTTTACATAAACCACCAATTTATTGGAAACCAAAACCATCAACAACAACTTACAAATTGTTGATGGCCTTTTCTTTAATACCCTTTTTCGGATTGTGCCGAACTTAAATTCGGGTTCTTATCTACTGCAGCCTGAGGATATGGCAATTTGTTAAATTTAGCCTGCCAGCCACGCTCTTGTGCAATATTACCTGTAATATCGTAAATAGTTTTCATTACCTGATCAGCAATTCCCCAACGGCGAATATCAAAATAACGCTGCCCTTCTCCGGCTAATTCAATACGTCTTTCATTTCGAATCAGTTCACGCATTTTTTCTTTCGTGTTATACATCGCATGATCTACCGCTGGCATACCTGAACGATCTCTAATATCATTAATTGCATCATAAACAGAACTATCCGGGCCACTCATCTCATTTTTAGCTTCAGCATAAATAAGTAAAATTTCAGCATAACGCATAATCGGAAAATCCTGCGCGCCATCCCATTCTGCAGAAAGATAAGCTGGGTCTGTAAGTTTTCTGAAATTATATCCTGTCATACTGCTGCTTGCACTCCAATCATAGATATAACCCGGAGAAGCATTTTCCCAAGGAGAAGTAGGAAACATTATACTAGCGTATAGACGTGTGTCTCTATTATGAAATTCTGCAAAATAAGCAGCAGAAGGACTTCCTTCATTATAATTTGCAGTTCTAACTTCAGCTGATGGTGCTACAAAAGCATGTCCTGTTTTGTTCCAATATGAATTTACTAATTCAACCGTTGGTGTAATAGAGCTCCAACCACCAATATCAACAGGTGTCAATAATGTATTTAAACCATTACCCCACTCATAAGATGAATTATTAATCGCTTGAGAAGTTATAATAACTTCTGAATTGTTATCATTTACAGCCCAAAATAATTGTTCGTAATTAGCGAATCCTTTATAAAATTTTTGTTCTTCTGCTGCTGATGCAAAATCAACAAAGGGCGAAAAATCATCTTTAATCTTAGATACATCTCCGCCTCTAAACAATTGGTAAACACCTAATTCTTTTACTTTTTGAGCACTTGCTGCAGCATCTGAAAATTTATTATAATCTAATTCTACCCTTGCTTTTAATGCCCATGCCGCGCCTTTTGTGATTCTTCCTTTTTCATTTTTTATACCTCCTGAATAAGTTAAAGGCAAATCGGCTTGGGCAGCTATCAATTCATTTATGATAAAAGTAACGATATCTCCTTCTGGCGTTGGTGCTACAGCTGTTTCTTGCGGACTAACATAATCTGTTGTAAGCAATGGAACAGCACCATAAGAACGTATTAAATCAAAATAGGCCATCGCACGTAAAACCTTTGCTTCTGCAATAAAACGTTTCTTAAGATTTTCATCCATATCAATTTTCCCCACATTATCTAAGTAGCTATTAAATCCTCGAATACTTTGATATTTACCAGAATAATTAGCTGCGTTTAATGAAGCAGGTGTTATGTTTCCTTCACTAATTGTTGTCGCATCACTTTCCCAAGGATATTGACAATAGGCATTATCAGCAGATCCGTCGTTATAAGCATTATTGTAAGCATATGCTAAATAGCCATAACAACCATTTAAGGCTAATCGGGCATCATTTTCTGAAGTCCAGAATGTGCTGCTTGAATTTGTATCTTGCGGCACTCTTTCCAATGGAGGTGCAGTACAGCTAAAAACGGCAGCTGCAGCAAAAGATAGTACTATTTTATTAAATTTATTTTTCATCTGTATATACTATTTTATGTCTTTGAAAAAGATAATCATGATCTTAAAACAAGCTGATCTAATCCGTTAAAAGACAATTTGTTTAAATTAAAAAGAAAGATTTACACCAAAAGAATAGGTTTTCAATTGTGGATAAGAGGCTCTTTGCGAAGCTACTTCCGGATCAAAATCCTTCATTCGTTTATCTCCTCTTATTGTAAACAAGTTGTTACCTGCCAGATACAATCTAAAACCTTGCAGTTTAATTTTCTCAAGTACATGCCTTGGAAAATTATAACCTAATGACATCGATTTAACACGCAGGTAAGAAGTATCAAATAACCAGAAAGAAGATCTTTGAAGGTTTTGTGTATTATCCGGAGAAAGCAACATTCTCGGATACGCTGCATTCGGATTTGGGTTTTCGGTTGTCCAACGATCCAACGCATATTCTTTTACACCAGCACCGTTAAAAAAGGCCTGAGATGCTTCATTTTCAAGATAAGCTTTTGTACCCTGCACCCCTTGCAACATTACAGCAAAATCTAAATTTTTATACTGTAAAGCTGAATTAAATCCGTAAGTCAGTTTTGGAATTTCACTGCCCATAATGACACGATCATCACCGTTGATTTTTCCATCGCCGTTTTGATCTTTATATTTAATATCTCCGGGTTTAGTATTAGTTGATTGTGTAGCATGGCCAGCAACATCATCAGCATTAGCAAAAAGCCCTTCTGCCTGCCACATATAAAAAGAACCCACAGGTGATCCTACTCTATTAATATAATAACCATCCGGAGGAGTCTCTGTTACATCTCCCAAATCTGAAACTTTGTTCCAAATACGGCTCATATTTGCCCCTACAGAATATTTTAATTCCCCTACTTTATTATTATAAGATACGGCAATCTCAAGACCGTTATTGGTAACCTCTCCTAAGTTGATTGGAGGAATAACACTTAATCCCGCTTCAGAAGGAATATAGGGATTCGGCAATAAAATACCATCCGTTAGTTTGTTGTAAACATCTACCTGCAAATTGAATTTATTGTTCCACAAGGCAAGATCCAAACCAATGTTGGTCATATTTACCTTTTCCCATCCTAAAAGTGGGTTGTAAATTTGCCCCGGTATAACACCATCCTGTTTTGTTCCGTCTAAAATAATTTGTGTTCCTGAAGTTAATGTATTATAATAATCATAATCTCCTACGTTACTCACACTACCTAATTTACCCCATGAAGCACGTAATTTTAGCTCTGATATCCATTCTGTAGATTTCATAAAATCTTCCTGTGAAATACGCCAAGCTCCCGATACTGAAGGAAAGACCCCAAAACGATTTTCTACCGGAAACTTAGATGATCCGTCATATCTAAGGCTCGATTCGAATAAATATTTGTTATCATAAGAATACGTTACACGACCAAAAAAGGATTGGAAAGCATTTTGACCCGGTTTTCCACTAACTGTTGTATTAATAGGATCTGCAGAACCAGCATCAATTGAACTAATATTATTAGTCACATATTCTTTTCTGGTTATATTCACATTTCTTCCGGAATTATCCTCATACGAAAGTCCACCTAAAACCTTGAAGCTATGTTTATCCAATTTTTTATCATAGCTCACCGTTAGGTCAGTTAAGAATTTTCCAAGGGTCGACCATTGTTCGTTATATGAATTTTGTACAACAGCTGATCCGGGTATTTCCACTTTTGTATCAAAATTAACAAGTGCCGGTAATCTGTTTACAAAGGCATTACTAAAATCATTATTTAAGTTATAAGAAACTGAACCCGTAATATCTAATCCTTTAATTGGAGTAAAAACGGCTCTTATCGCACCCGAGAATCGATCTTTAGTATATCCTGCTCTTCCGCCTTCTTTAAATACTCTATAAGGGAATTCCTGACTAACTCTTCCTCCTGTAAAAACTCCCCAGGTACCATCAGATTGCATTGGTACAGATATAGGAACTGCTCTGTCAATAGAAGTAAAACTAACCTCTCCGTTTTCATTCTCATAACGATCGTGACTAAAAGAGATAGTAGTTCCTATTGTGAATTTATCACTTACTTTAGATTCTGTATTGGATCTGAAAGAATATCTGTTGATTTGTTTTCCCGGAAAAAGAGAGTTTTGCTCAAAAAAAGATCCGCTTACAAAATAACGAGTTGAACCTCCGCCCGAAACATTAATTTCATGCTCAAATATTGGTGCTGATTTTTGAAGAAATAAGTCATACCAATTTGTATTTCCGTAATGATCAGGATCTGAATTATTCCTGATTTTCTCTATTTCTGCCGGTGTGTAAAACGCTGATTTACCTGCATTAAGTCTTGCTTCGTTATACAATTCAGCGTATTGCAAAGCATTTACCCTGTTTGGCAGTTGAACGGCTGACTGAACACCAAAATAACTATTATAATTAAATTGGGCTTTACCTTCTTTTCCTTTTTTGGTCGTTACTACGATAACTCCATAAGCAGCGCGAGATCCGTAAATTGCCGAAGAAGAAGCATCTTTTAAAACCGAAATACTTTCAACATCATTAGAATTTATTCTATTAAAATATTCAGAAGTTGCAATTACGCCATCGATAATAAATAAAGGAGAAGAAGTTCCTAAATTTCCTTTTCCACGTAAGTTAATTGTTCCGATGTCTCCTCCAACATCTCCTGGTCGCGCAATAACAGTAAGTCCGGGAACGGTTCCCTGTAAAGTATTTGTCAGCGAGGATACCGGACGATTTAAAATCGCTTTTGTATCTACCACACTTACAGCTCCAGTAAGATTAACTTTCTTCTGTTTTCCATAACCTACAACAACCACTTCTTCTAATTTCTGACCAGTTTGTTTCAGGACTATATTAAGAGTATTCCCTGTGATCGAAACCTCTTGGTCCTGCATTCCAATATAGGTTACAATTAATTTGGTAACATTATCAGGTATGTTAATAGAGAAACTACCGTCCATATCTGTCTGAGTACTAATTTTTGTGCCTTTTGCAATAATATTTGCTCCTGGTACCGGTAAGCCCTGTTCATCTACCACTTTACCTTTTATTACCTTTTGTACAAGAGACAAATAGATTTTTGAAGCTCCTTCTTTTTTAGGAATTGTCGCCGCCGATGCATGTAACGCAATTGTACATAATACAATGGGAGTAACTTGAAAAAAGTTCGTAAACAAACTTTTAGGCCAAAAATTTCTTGGCTTGTTTTTGGTTAGTAATTTCATAGTTTAATAGTTTTGATAATGGTTATTTTAAGTCATGTTTTTTTGTTTGTCCCCTTTTTTTCATTCGAAAAAGTTCTTTTTTACAGGCTTGTAAGTACTTAATCAGCAAATAATAATGGATGAAAATTTGAAATCTGCTTTCTAAAAAATAGGCTCTAAGCTGGGAACCAATGTATAATTTATGTCAGTCAGATTATTTTACTTTTTTAATAGAAATAGAAACTATTTTAATCAAAATCACTACTTACAAAGCATAGAATTATTGTTTCTGATTAAATATCATTTTAGCAGAAATCAACTTAGAATTTTGATTTTCAGTAAAGTATAAAACAAGAAAGCGTCATTGAATGTGCCTGAATTATTTTTTCAAATAAACAGGCACCTCAACTCAGTTAAAAAAAATAGATTTAAAAGTGCAGCGAAATAAAGGAGATCAAATTTCAGCTTTTATGATTGGAGTTTTATAAAGGCAAAACGCAATCTAATGAAGTTTTTAATTATTCTTTTTTCTTTTGGTTTTCAGCAAAAGCATCAATAAACCAAAAGAAGAAAACAGCAATCCACAATAAAGATTAATTTTATTGTTTTCTTCTAAAGAACCATCTGATAAAAAGGCATAACCCATTAAGAGAAAACCAATAATCAGAAAGAAAATCCCGATTACAATTCGTAAATCATATAATTTATTCATAGCTATTATTCTTAAAAAAAGATTATGTTAAATATAATGGTAACCAACAAAACGCCAACTCCCATCCAAAGCGGATTTTTATACCATATTTTGTTAGAATCTGTCTGTTTTGGCGTTAGACTATAAACCAATCCGACTAACTCTTCTTCCGGTTTTGGTTTGGTAACTAAACTAATTGCAATCGTCACAATAACGCACACTATAAAAGAAATCCATGCAATATTAAAAGCCTGACTTGTACCTGAAAAGTACTCATGTGTATTGGCGATCCAGCCTCCCTTTCCTTCTGCAACGGTAAGTCCGTGGGTCATGGTTGCTGTTGCAGTCCCGCAAATTAATCCCCAAAAAGCACCATGACCTGTTGTTCTTTTCCAAAACATTCCTAAAAAGAAGGTTGCAAAAAGTGGTGCGTTTACAAAACTAAATACCAGTTGCAGTAAATCCATTATATTATTGAAACCACGCGCTACATATGCCGTCATAATCGAAATTAATATTCCGGCAACGGTAGCAATTTTCCCTACATAATAATAATGTTTTTCCGAGCCATTTTTTTTGATATGCGATTGGTAAATATCAAAAGTCCATACCGTATTAAAAGCGGTTACATTTCCTGCCATTCCACTCATAAAAGAGGCAATAAGCGCAGTAATTCCAACTCCTAAAATACCATTCGGATATAATTTTTGCAATAAAATAGGCAGTACCATATTATAGTTAGCATCGCCATTGGCAGTTACAGGAAGTTCAAATCCAGAAAATTTATTTTGAAGCGCCAGCATTATAATTCCCGGTAAAATAACGATCATCGGCATTAATATTTTGGGAATCGCTGCGATAATAGGCGTCTTTTGCGCATCACTCAAATTCTTGCTTATCATAGCTCTTTGTACTACTAAAAAGTCGGTACACCAATACCCAAAAGCCAATACAAACCCAAGTCCGAAAACCATACTAAAAGCGTCAACTCCCATTGGATTATGCGAAGGATCATCTAATCCTTTCCAGACATGAAGTTTATAATCCTGTACGTTTGCCACAATTCCTTCCCATCCTCCGACTTTATACAAACCGAGAAAAACCAAAGGTGCAATTCCTAATACGATAAGAAAAAATTGAAGTACTTCGTTATAAACAGCACTCGTTAAACCTCCCATGAAAATATAGACAAATACCACTAAAGCAGCAACCCAGATGGATAAATCAAAATTCCAACCTAAAATCACCTCCATCAACATCGCCAATGCATACAATGAAACTCCCGAAGAAAAAACGGTCATGGCTGCAAAACCAAAGGCATTAAAAGTTCTTGTTTTTTCGTCAAAGCGAAGTTTTAAATATTCCGGTACACTCCTGGCTTTACTTCCGTAATAAAATGGCATCATGAATACGCCCAGAAATATCATGGCCAAAGCAGCTCCCAGCCAATAAAAATGAACCGTATACAATCCGTATTTTGCTCCATTGGCCGCCATTCCCAAAACTTCCTGCGCACCAAGATTGGCAGAAATAAAAGCAAGACTGGTAATCCATAACGGAATATTTCGATTACTCATTAAAAAATCATTTGCTGATTTTACTTGCCTTTTAAGCAAAAAACCAATCCCGATTACAAAAACAAAATAAATAGCAATAATGAGGTAATCAATCAATTCCAATTTCATAATAATAAATAGTTTATCTGATAATAGTATTAGGTCGTTAACTATTATCTAAGGTTGTATGGTTAGTAAATTCTTTAATTTAAATGGCTAATGAGCGTAGCTAAGTGAGCACTCATCTTACCATATTCGTGGTTTGACAGCATTTCTTTTGGGAAAAGTTTTGCCCCTAAACCGACAGAAGAAACGCCGGCTTCGTACCATTTTTCGATATCTTCTTTATTAGGTTCGACGCCACCTGTTGCCATAAAAAACATTTTAGGAAACACGGATTTTATCGCTTCTATATAAGAATATCCTCCTAATGGTTTTGCCGGAAATATTTTTACCAATGACAATCCCCAGTTTTCTGCGAGAGCAATTTCTGAAGGCGTGGCACAACCCGGAATCCACAATATTTTTTTCTCCTGACATATCAGGTAAATCTCTTCCAAAACAACTGGAGATATTAAAAAGTCGGCACCAGCCTCAATAAATAATTTTGCCTGAGCAACATTTTTAATCGTGCCTACTCCAATCTTTAGTTGAGGTAAGGCTGCGTCTCTGTAATCTTTCAATTCCTTAAAAACAGCAAATGAGTTTTCGTTTCGATCGGTAAATTCAAATACATTTATACCATTTTCATAGCAAATACGCATAATATTTTTACAAACCTCAGCATCCGTATTGGTAAATAAGGGAATGAATTTTTCTTTTAGAATATCTTCCTGCATTTTTAAAGGATTCGAAATGATCATATGTTTTCTGCTTTAATTAGCGAATTATTCTTCCGCTTCCTTTTTGTTGAATGATCGTCTCAATTTCTTCCTTTGAAGCAATATTCATATCACCCGTTATATAATGTTTCATTACGCCGCATGCGGTTGCAAATTCTATAACTTGCTGAAGTGGCTGTTGTTCATGTAAACCATAAATCAAACCCGCCATAAAAGCATCGCCTGCACCAATACGTTCCGCAATATTGTCTATTTTATAAGTTGTTGAAGAAACTACAGCACCGTTATTCCACAAATAGCCAACATATTCATTTGAAGCATTATTTTGATAGCGCATGGTCATGGCAATGTATTTTACATTTGGCAATTTTTCCTTTAATAAAGAACACGTACTTTCAACCAAATTGTTCTCATCCGGATGGATATTAAAATACAATTTTGCGGCATCAACATCAGCGAGAATTACATCGCAATATTCCAATAGTTTTGGCATTATTTCGCTACTCTGTTTTCCATATTGCCATAAAGTTGATCGAAAATTAAAATCAGCCGAAATCAGTAGTCCTTTTTCCTTTGCAGCCTTCAGAGCCTCCAAACAAATTTTGGCAAGATTTTCATTTAATGCCGGAGTAATCCCGCTCCAGTGAAACCATTCGGCCTTATTGAAAATTTTATCCCAATTTACATCCCTCTCTTCCAGCATACTAAAACTCGAATATTCACGATCGTATGTGACTTTTCCTGGTCTGGCTCCTACGCCACTTTCGTAATAATAAAGGCCCTGGCGTCCTTTTTCTTTTTCTATAATGGTAGTCGGAACTCCATAACGATGAAGTTGTTCTATACCGGCCTGACCGACACTATTACTAGGTAACGAAGTTATATATCGAGTGCTTTTTTTAAATGTCGCTAACGAAACTGCAATATTAGCTTCAGAACCTGCCCAGTGCATTTCAAGGTTTTCTGCCTGCGTTATTTTTTTGTTTCCTGGCGGAGTTAAACGTAACAAGTACTCTCCAAATAAAACTATTTCTTTCATTGTTACTCTTTTATATTTTATTTTGGATTTTAAATGGATGCATCTGAGTTCCCTTAATTCCAACATCAACTAAAAATAAGGTACCGCTTTCTGGAAATTGTTTTAGCTGTTCATCACTTAAACCTACGCTTGCCGTAGTAATTAATAATTGTGTCATAGATGCTCCACCAAATGCACAAGAGCTAACATGTGGAGCATTGACTTCCACTTTTCCAATTAATTCACCCGTAAGCGGATTGTATCTGTTTACGGCTCCTTCTCCCCACATGGCTACCCATAACATTCCCTGTTCGTCAATTGTCATTCCATCTGGTGTAAAATCCGGTTCTTTCATTTCAACGATAATCCTTTCATTGGAAATCGCACCCGATTCTAAATCAAAATCATACCCTTTTATATTGTAATCAAATGAATCGACATAGTACATTTTAGTATTGTCAGCATTCCAGCAAATGCCATTGGATACTTTTCGATTTGAAATCATTTTTTTGACTTCTTTCCCGTCAAAACAATATAAGGTTCCGACGGCTCCCTTTGCTTCTTTGTTCATTGTCCCAATCCAGAGTCTTCCCGCAGCATCGCATTTTCCATCATTAGATCGATTGGTTGGTATTTCTGCTTCTAATTTTATTAGCTCTTGTAATTCTTCTGAATCAAAATCAAATATTGAAATTGAATTTTCCAGACCTAGAATAAGTCGGCCATCATTTGCCGGAACTACGGTTCCGACTTTCTCCTGAAGTTGTCGTTGTTTCGTCATTCCGGAAACAGGGTCTAGTAAACCTACTTTTTGCCCTTCTATGTCTACATAAAAAAACAGCTTACGTGCAGAACTCCAGATTGCTCCTTCTCCAAGAACTAATTTTGTATTATTTAATGAGGTTGCTTTCCATGTTTCCATTTATTGATCTTGCATTAATGCGGTTCTTCCTCCATCGATTAAATAAGTAACTCCGCTGGCAAACGAGGCGTATTCACTAGACAGGAATACACACCAGGCGCCAATTTCTTCGGGAGATCCTATTTTTTTTACCGGATGTAAATCAATTGTTCTTTGTCGTTCTGTTTCAGGATCCGGAAAGGAATCAAACCATTTTTGATTTCCGGGAGTGTCTATAAAACCAGGCGCAATACCTACAGTTCTTATCGTTGGTCCCCATTCAATAGCTAAACTTCGAACCAATCCGGTCAAAGCTGTTTTGGTAACATTATAAGGGAAACAGCCCGGAATACTTGAATAGGCATGATTAGACGTCATGATGATGATAACACCATTATTCTTGTCTAAATAAGGCTTGCATATTTTTGTTACTCGCCAATGCGACGCCAGATTTAATTCCATGTTTTGCTGCCAATTTGCTTCATCACAATTTGCTGCGCCTTCAAAAACATTTTGTCCGGCATTGGAAATAAGTACATCAATTCTTCCGAATGTTGCCATTGTATTTTGAATGAATTTTTGCAAATCTTCTTCCTTGGTTACATCACATTGTGTGTACAGAGTTTTCTCTGGGTTTTCAGAAGTAACTTTAGTAAAATCACCACCATCTGCTGATGTTGCGCAACCAGAAATATTTGCTCCGGCTTTGGCAAACATTTTTGCTATACTAGCTCCGATACCGGTAGTAACACCAGTAATCATAACTGTTTTTCCTGTTAGATCTATCTGAAACATATTTCTTTTATTTTCTATTTATTTTTGACTTTTCATCTTTTCCCGCAATTGTTTTTCCTTCTCTGCATTCCAATAGGAACAATCAAGTTGTAAAAAAACTGATGTATATGGAATTGTTTCATTGGTTTTTAATACCACTATTTTAAACAATTTTGATGCTTCGTCTAATTTAGTAAAAACAGAATCATGAAGAATACTTTGGGGTTGTAATTCTAAATTCGTTTTTCCCATTTTCATCAATTTCTCTGATTCTATGCGGAATGATGTTACACCTTTTGCCTGGGATTCTGTAATAAATTGTAATTCCTTATCCTGATAAACAATCGGTTTTACATGTCCGGATGAATTTAGCTGTTGAAAAACATATTTCAAAACAGGCAAAAGATTTTCGTTCGTGTTAATCACTTCTATACCCGCGGCATTTTGTTCCGGAAAAGCTTTATCTGCAATAACAATCCAATTACGATGACCCAATAATGGAAGTTTTTGATCAAATTGGGGTTTTCAATTATTATCCGCTTCAATTATTGGCTTTGATTCATTTGTTTTAGATTGATTGCAAGACAGCAGCATTACAAAAACCATCCCTAAAAGTATATTTCTTTTTAGCATTTATAATCGTATTAGATCGTAATTGTTAATGTTTCATTTGTTTGAATAGTCAGTGGCTTTTCAAGTTCTACTATGATATCATTTCCATTTTGTTTGTATTTCATTTTTACTTTTTGTCCGCCCACAGCTGCTATTACTTTTTCTATTGGTAATTCGCTTATTTTTTGCAGGCTTATTTTTTGTAAACGGAGTGAACCATATTTTACTTCAAAACGATGCATCTGTTTCTCTTTTTGATTCTTTTGAGAATAAGAACCCCAGCCTTTTGCCGTAACAAACGGTGCTTCAAAATTTTCTTTATTCCATTTAGGAGCAAATCGAATGAAGTTTTTAGGCCCATGATATTCAAAGCCACAAGCTGTAATAAATGTTCCGTAGCTCGCCATCGCTCTCCCGTAGTGATCGCTGCATTCTATCTCATTAAAAGGATTTCGTTTGTACGCATGATAACGATCGTGAACTGCTCGGGTAAGTATTAGCGATTCATCTGTCATTTCTTCGGCCATAAGATGACTGGCAACCTGATGTTCAAAACCTGTCATACATTCATGGAAATATCCCATTTGCCAGGTAACGGATTCCCCATAAGGATTGGCCTCTTTTTTAGGATTGGTATTCATAACCATCCCGCTTTCACCCGGTAAGGCATAAGGACGCCAGCCTGTGTGTTCTTTTAAATAAGGGCCTACATCCTGCATGAAATTATATTTCCATAAGGACTTCAATGCGCTGGCTGTTTTTTCTTTATCGTTAATTCGGCCTAAGCCAACTTGCCACGCCCAACTTTGTCCCAATACCTGATCGATATGACAAGTGTTGTAAGAGCCTACTCCTTCTCTTCCTTTGATGGCATCAGGTTTATGGATATAATATTCTCCATTGAATAAAACCTCATCCATGTTCTTAGAACCTTTTTCAGCATATATTTTACATTGCTCAGCAAACGAAGTATCGTTCATCTCTAAAGGCATCACACCGCCAGCTTTTACTGCTGCGATCGATAAACCGGCAATCCATGCAATTTCTCCATCCCATACGGCATCCAATGTATTTTCCATTGGAGTATCTGTAAGTCCATTGCCATTTTTATCCTGATTAATTAAAAATTGAGTCGCTTTCTTAATGTTTGGCCAATTTGTTTTTAAAAAAGTATCATCGGCGCTCATCTGATGTTCTCTTAAACATCCCAGAACTCTACCGGCTTGTCCATCGATTGCTGGGCGTTTATCATATTCTGCCCTAAACCAGATGCCGCCATCTTCCTGTAAAGCGATACCAAGATCAACTCTTTGACGATTATCTCTTTCAATACCCGGAAATATTCTGCCTGTTGCCTGTGCGTATTGCCAAACATGCGTGCAATTTCCTTCGCATGCGCCAACACCTTCCCATGCCCATGAACGACCTGTTTTAAAACGATGCGAAGTAGTGGTAGCTAATGCTGAAATATTAGAAAAAGTTCGTTCCATAAACCACCACGGCAAAGTTGAATTATACCAGGTATTCTTCCATAATTTTGTTTGTGCGGATAAAAATGGATACAGATCAGCTACATAATCGGCGACAGCCAAAGCATCAGAAAATTTATTTAAATAATAATGTCCTGTTCTTGCATCTGGCACATCAATACGTTTTCCAACATTTGAGAAATGCCAACTAATAGCGAATTCTTTTTTTACCGTTTTTCCAGGTGCTAATTTTTCAGTTGCAGCGATTCCGGCAATTAACTTTTCATTTGCATTTACTATGTTTTTGGCTTCTCTTCCCTCTTTTGAATTAAATGATGCTGCAGAAAAAGGAAGACTAAACGAAGAAATAGCAACGGCATTTTTCCCTATAAATGATAAGCAAAGCGATCCTGAATCTCCTGCTTCCGCAAATTTTGTTTTATCATTTGCGTTAAAGGTTGAAAAAATGGAGACATGATTCGGTTTAGTAATTACCGTATTTTCTCTTTTTCCATCACTGCTTGCTGTCGCTGAAAATTTATTAGCTGCATTTTCCAACCAACCTATTATTTCAAATTCAACAACTTCTTTTCCAGTGTTTTTAATTTCAAAAGACTGGATTGTAACCGGAATATTCGAATTGTCTTCGTCTAACGGAATGAAAGGCGAAAATGCGGTTAGTTTTATTTCTAAAGGAAAATCGGAATCTATATAATGAATAACAGCCACGGGATAGGTTGCTTCAAACTTAATTTCGGCCCAATCTTCCAGATGAAAACGTTTGGTTATAGTGTTTTCTTTATAAGTAATTTTTATCCCAAAACCCTGTTCCAAAGGGTGAATTTCGGTTGCCGGAAATACATAAGCGGCACCGTCACGAGGACGTAATTTAATTTGTTCGCCATTGCCTTTGTTCCATTCTACAAGTTTTGGTTCAATACCTTCCTGATTTTTATTGAAGATATCCCAGAGCCACAAACGGCCATCACCTCCCAAATAGACAGTACCGCAGTTTATTCCTCCAACAGGCATACCAATATATTTTAATTCATTTTTACTTTTGAGATAAGTGGTAACCGTTCCTCGTTGGTACAATGATTTTATCCAATCCGGATCTGTTTTTTTATTGAGTAAAATATTTCCATTACCAAATTTATCAGTGTCAAAAGTACCGGCCAGAACATCCATTTGCATGGCAAGCAAACCAGCAGTAAAAATACTTGTCTGCTTTAAAAAATCACGTCTCTTTATTGATTCGATTGACATAGCTGCTTATAAATTGGTTGAAAATTAAATTCAAAAAAATTACACATAAAATCCTGGTCTCGGAACAACAATTCCCGGATGTTTTTCCATTTCTTCTTCCACTAAATCCACACCAAGACCTGGTCTGTCACTTAAATGAAGATGACCATTTTGAATCATATCTTTTATGGGATGCGTAATAACCGTATCTCGCCACGGCACATCATTGAACATAAATTCCTGGCGAAAAAAATTAGGAACAGAAGCACAGACATGAGCCGACGCCAATGTAGACAATGGTCCGTTAGGATTATGTGGCGCTAATAAAACGTTATAAGCTTCCATCATAGTTGCCATTCTTTTCATCTCAGACGGGCCTCCGCAACGTGTAATATCCGGCATCATGATATCGCAAATATTCTTTTCAAGGACAGGACGAATTCCATGTCTTGTATAATGTCTTTCTCCCACACAAATCGAAACGTTCGAAGGAATACGTTCCCTCATAGCTCTTAAGGTATCAGCACTTTCCGGACCAGCTGGTTCTTCATACCAGGTAATATCAAGCGTAGCTAAACGTTGGGCCATTTTTACGGCCACTCTGTAATTCAGCATTGCATGCGTTTCGATCATAATATCAAAATTGGGTCCTACGGCATCGCGAACCGCTTTACTAACATCAAAAGCTAAATCCTGTTGTTCTGCTGTTAGTGTAAGATTTGAAGACAAATCTTCACCATACAAATAATTGGTATGAGCAAACGGATCAAATTTTAATCCTGTAAAACCTGCTTCTTTCACTTTTATAGCCTGTTTTGCATAATCCTCAGCATTGTGTCCGCCACCTGTAAACCAGTAATTGGCATATAATAAAATATCTTTTCTAAAAGCACCACCTAACAATTCGTAACAAGGGGTACCTAAAACTTTTCCCTTTAAATCAAGCAAGGCCATATCAATTCCGCTAATAGCGCATAAACTTGCTCCGTTTGGTCCTACCCAGTTTAGATCGCGATATAATTTTGTCCAGATAAAATCGGTTTTCATCGGATCCAGGCCAATAATTCTTTCCCCAATATGCTTTGCTGCATGATAAACAATTGGACTTCCCGGCCAATTCGTAGCTTCTCCAACACCGGTATGTCCAGTATCTGTATATATTTTTAATAGTGTCCAGTTGTATTTAACACCTTCAACCATCCACACTTTTACATCTGTAATTTTCATCTCTTTCTATTTCTATTAATATCTTGTGTCTTTATTTTTCAAAATAATCGAACCTCCTTTATCAAATTGCAGTTCTATAAATTCCTCTGAAATTTCTTTAGTATTTACCTTCTCGCCTGATTCAATCTTCCAATTTTTAAACGGTAATTTTAATTTGGTTTTTCCGCCCTGCTCCGCTACAATTTTGATTTCTGTAATAATGCCCTCTTTCTTTGAAGCGCTAACTAAAAATGCTCCCTCCGCTCTTAACGTATTAAAAGAAATATCTTTCCAGGAAACCGGAACAGCAGGCATGATTTCTATAAAACCGGCATAACTTTGCAATAACATTTCTTGTAAACCGGCGGCAAAAGCGAAGTTGCCTTCAAGTGTAAAAGGTTTGTATTGAAATTTTGAATAACCCGATTTCGTCTGATCTCCATTGACATGAAAACTATTTTTAAGACAAAATGCTTTAGCAAAAATTTCCAAATCGTGGGCAGCTCCTTCTCCGTCTTTTTCCCTTGCTTTTAGATTCGCCATCCAGGAATAAGAGTAACCGCACCAGTAATCTGGGCCAATTTTATCTACCAGATTAAGCGTATTTTTAATGGTTGATTGTGCTTTTTCTCCATCTTCCCATTTAATCAGACCAAGCGGATGTATGGCCATCAAATGAGAAAAATGTCTATGAGATTCCGTATAAGGCATTGTTGGCGTAACCATCATTTCATTATTTACGGTACGCGCATAATCTGGAAATTGATCTCCTATTTTTTTCCAATGAAGCGCTTCCTCTTTTAATCCAAGTTCTGTTGCTAATTCCGCTGCAGTTTTGAAAGTAAAAGTCATTAAGGCCAGATCATAATTGGTATTCTGATGGAACCAGGCACTAATATCATTGTCATTCATTTCCGGACTAGAACTAATGGGTAATTTCCTGAAACCTTTCTCATCTATTACTGTAGTTTGTTCCAAATGTTTAGCTACGTCCTTAATCCATGGATATGCTTTTTGTTCCAAAAATTTACGATCCATGCTATAGCGCCATTGCAAATAATAATGATGTCCCAGCCAGGCAGAAACTGTAGGAGAAAAAGAATATTGTATCCATCCTCCCATTTCAGTTCCATCAAGCGTTGTAACACCGGGAACTGCCAAACCATCATTCCCAAAATACATTTTGGTATATCGTTTATAATTGGCTTTGTTTTTCTCGAGATCATCGATATATCCCAAACCTTCTTCCAAATGATTTCCACTGTACGAAGGCCAATAGCTTAACTGCGTATTCAAATCATGATGATAATCTCCTTTCCAAGGTGGCAGACGTCCATTATCTGCAGTCCAGACGGCTTGCAGGGAAATTGGCGGCGCTCCTCTTCGGGCTGCTGACCCAAATTTGTATTGTTCCAAATACCATTGTTTTTCTAATAAAGGATCAGGAACCTGAATACTGGATTTGCTCCAGAATTTCTCCCACCAGGCAATATGACTTTTCAGATCGGTATTATAACCGCTTTCTAATGTCTTTTTTACAACACTCTCAGCAACAGGATTTATTTTAGTGCCTGGATATTGAGAAGTAACACTCCATACACCTTCAATGGTTGCGTTGTTTATTTTTTTCCAGGTAACACTTATTTGATACTTAAATCCTCCCCATCCTTCCTGCTCATACGAAATTGTATTCCCCTGTTGTGTCACTTTACCCTGCTTATATCCTAAGCGTGCTAAATCATCGCCTCCAACAGGATCTCCGGATACTTTAACTTCTCCCTGATATTTTGGTGCAATTAAATGCGGAATGAAATCTCCTTTTAAATTCTCAAAACGAAACCATCCTACTGGTTTAACAGCGTGTACAAATGTTTTTAAAACAATTCCATTTTGCCATTTTACTTCACATATAGCCTCTTTTGGAGAAAGACGTACGGATGAAACTGTGCCCCAATTTTGAATTTCAAATTCCAATGCGCCACCTGGTATTTTACTCGGAGCAGGTTCGGTATCATACGGCTCGTCAAAATATTTTTGCACAATGCCATAATCCTTCTTTTCAACTTGTCCTTCTACCCATTTGTAACTAAACTCCTTACGATGCAAACCTTTCATTGGTCGCATATCCCACAAGTCAGCCCGATCTAATGACAAATGCAGATTATTTCCTTTTTGCCAGACTAAGGCACCAACCATACCATTCCCAAGCGGAATCCCTTCATCCCACGAGGTGGAAAGTTTGTCAAAATTAAGTTCATGTTTAGAAACTACTTCTTTCCTATCCGTTACTTGCTGCGCATTTAAAGTATAAGAAGTTAAAGAAGCAAAAATTAAAACCAGATGAAGTGCTTTCATTTTAATTAATGGTAATAGTTAATTTTCCTTTTAGCCTTTTATTTTTAGTTTTTATTCTGCCATTGCTATGAGGAGTTCCGTAAAAAGGTTCAGATCCTGCATTGCTGTAGTCAGAAATTAACCATTGTATTTGTTCATCTTGTAACCAGCTTCTTGAGGCTTGAGTTCCATCTGAAAGTACTTTTATTGCATTTCCTGTTTTATCCTGAAGCTGTGCTGATTCAATATGTCTTTTTGTTGAGCGAAAATCATTGCTTCCTAAATCATTGGCGTCATCTTTCCAGTCTCCGGTTGGCGCAACTCCCGGTTCTTCAACTCCATTTATATGTTTTGCATTTAACATTGTCGTTCCTTCGATTCTTGCAATATCATTTTCAGGATAGATTGTAAATTCGCCTTTACGTTTCCAGCTTAACTGATCAAAGTGTTTTGGTAACTGCATTAACATTCCATACTGATACGGACTTTGATCCGTTTCACCATATTCTACTTCATAGGTTGTTTCTAATTTTCCATCAGAAGTAAACAAATAAGATTGTTTTCCTTTGACATCAATATAGGCTGTTTTCATATCGACCGCAATTCCTTTTTCGGTTTGTTTGACTGTTAGATCTGTTGCAAACAAAGTGTAAAGCGGATAATTTTTTACCGGATAAATATTATTCTGATACGTTTCGCCGGCGACATTCGGTTTTCCGCCATCTTCATCATTCATCGGTACAAAACAAAAAACCGGTCCTTGTGTTGCTAACGTTTGATTGTTCTTTGTAATATTGGTGACGATTCCTGTTACTTTATTAATCAAATAACTGACTTCTCCTTGTTTTACTGTTATCGCCGATTCACTCTCAGAGAATGAAAGTGCTACTTTTCGATCTTCTAATTTAGTTAAAATCTTGTTCTCATATTGTTCTTCGTCAACAATTGTCCCATTTGAATTGGTAAACGAAATATAAAATCCTGTTGTTTTTTTATCCAGAGGAACTCTAATAATGCCTTCTCCTCTTGCCGGAATAACAGAAGAAATCAATTTAGAACCACCATTTGCTTTTACTTCAATTTTAATTTCTTTAAGTGACGTGAAATCGAATCGATTCTCAACGCTTAATTCTACGAAACCTTTTGCTATTGTTCCCCAATTTACATTCGTAATTCTTATTGGAGAATAAGCTTTTTTCATACCGTAATATTCTGGTTTGGGTCTGCGCCATGCATCTAGCGGTCCCCATGGTCCATAACCTACGATTCTTCCATCGGGCATATGAAAAATATCATCAATACCACTCCATATGGCACCGCCTAAATTTCCTTTATGTTTATAAATAGAATCGTAAAATTGCACAAGCGGTTCATTGTAAGCACTTCTAACTCCCGGATCACTTAATAGTTCTCTACGATTGTAAGTCGATAAATGGGCATATTCTCCAAACAATGTTGGTCTTGACATGGTGTCTGTTGCTTTTGGTCCATTGATCCCCGGATAATGATAATTGGCTACATCGGCTTTGCTGCCTGCATTGTTAAAACCTCCCCAACATTGATCGTGAAAACTTGTAGGTCTCGATGGATCCATCTCTTTGACAATCTTATTTACTTTTTCCCAAAGCGGACTCCATTTGGATTCATTTCCTAATGACCAAATAATAATAGAGGGATGATTACGTCCTGCTAATACATTATCCATATTGGCTCTTACCATAAAAGGAAGGAATTTTTCATCCGTATAACTCCACAATTTCCATATTGGCGATGCATGGTGCTGAATCCAGGTCAATGAAGCTTCACTTTCTACAAATAAACCTAATTCATCTGCCGCGTTCAAAAACTCTTCAGAAGGAGGATAATGTGAAGTACGTATGTAATTGCAATTGGCTGCTTTAAATAATTCCGCATCGGTTCGATCCAAAGTCGGTGAAATGCTTCGCCCGGTTAATGGATGAACAGAATGACGGTTTACACCATGTAATTTGATTGCTTTTCCGTTAACAAAAAACTGATTTCCTTTAATAACGATTTGACGAAATCCTACTTTTTGCTCATTGGTTTGCTTCTTATTATTATTGACAAATAATTCAGTTTGTAGTTTATATAAATAGGGATGCTCAGGATCCCAATGTTTTGGAGATTTTATTACTAAAACTGTTTCAATATCAGCCGTAGTATTTGCAGTGATTTTTTTTACTGCTGAGGTCTTTTTTGCCACTACTTTTCCGGTTGCATCAAAAAGAGTAAATTGAAAATACGCCTCTTCAGAAGCTGATAAAGTACTCGTTACAGCATTTGTGATGGTCAGGGAAGCGTTATTATAAGAAGCATCAAAAACAGTATTGTTATTTGCTTCAGCAATATAAATTGGAGCAACCGCAAACAAAGTTACTTTTCTCAAAAGTCCGCCAACCGTATGGCAGGCATATTGAGAAGTACACGCCAATCGGTCACTAACGGTTAAAGCCTGAACCTCAACCTCCAGAATATCTTCTTTATAAGTTAATTGCTTCGTGATATCAACCTCAAAAGGAACAAAACTTCCCTCATGTTCGCCGACCGTTTTTCCGTTTACTTTAACCAAAGCATGAGAACTTACAGCATCAAACCTGATTTTAATTTGGTTGCCTTTCCAATTGGCCGGAATAGCGAGCTTTTTAGTATATAAAGCCGTTTGTCCTTCTTTTACGCTGTATCCCTGCATTTCCCATTCTCCAGGTACCTCAATCTTTTTTGCCTTTTGAGTTTGTTCTTTTATGTCAAAATCCCAACTGCCATTTAGAGATACTATAGGCGAAGAAACATCAGCAACAGCAGCAGGAAATGGTGTAAGGACAGGAACTTCAAAATTCTGAATGCTTTTTGTTTGCGCAGCTGCGGGACAGATAAAAGCAAACCAGCATAAAAAGGTTATTATTGTTATTTTTTTCATTTTGGTGAATTGATGTTTTATAAAGACTTAAATACAAGTCAAAAATTCAGTTTCAAAAATTTACATGATACCGTATTTGTCAAAAGCTTCTTTGGTACTCATTCCTTCCAATATCTTCTTCTGAACCATTTTTTCGCCTCTTGCTTTTTCAATAGAAAGACGGAATACTTCTTCTTCAACTGCTCTTGGAACTACACAAACACCGTCTATATCGCCAATAATAATATCTCCCGAATTAATTCGGACACCTTTTATTTCTATTGGTACTCTAAAGTCAATTACTTTTCCACGCGGCGCCTGATCCTGGGCGTATCTTCCATAAGAAAAAGAAGGAAATTTTAGTTCTAGTATTCCTCTGGTATCTCTCGAATAACCGTCTACAACTGCACCGGCTGCCCCTAATATTTGTGCACGTGTTGCCATCAGCTCTCCCCATAAAGCATAAGATGGCGAAGAACCGGTACAGATGTAAACTTCATTTTTTTTCAAATCGTCCAATGCTTCTAACATCAATCCGAAAGGTTTATTTAAAACCGGATTATTACTACTGGAATCTGAAACAACATCTGCTTCTAATACGGTCATGGCGCGACCTATAATGAACATATCATCCTGCAAAGGCTGTATTTGTGGTGGCAGAAATTGGTTTAACAAACCTAATTTATCCATAACATCTCCTACTACTGCAGTATAAAGTTCATTACGCACAATATCAAAAAGCTCATCGTCGTTCTTCCAAAATATAGTTTCCATTACCCTCGAATTTTTATTTAATTAATTACTGATTAAAACATAAGTCAAAACTACGCTATAACCTTTTTCTCTATTTACACTAACTTAACTAATACTTAAACTATTTTAATCATTTTAAGTTTCCGTAAAACAATTATGTGTAATATTGTTTAAGTTAAGTTTAATCATCAACTATGAATACAAGATGAAAGCGATATTAATTGAGTTACCTAAGCAAAATTCGTCTTTGGTTAGTGTCAAAAAAGTAAAAGAACATGACTTTGATGCCACTTTGCACTTTCATGATTTTTGCGAATTAAGTTTTGTTAAAAAAAGCAGTGGAAAAAGAATTATTGGAGATAGTATCACCAATTTTTCTGATGGAGATTTAGTACTAATGAGTCCGAACTTACCTCATATGTGGTATGAAGACGTGCCAAATAATCAACACAATAGAAATAAATCTGTTGAAGCTATTGTGATTTATTTTCCAATTAATTTCTATGAAAAACTGTGCACGGAGCCCGAGGATTTATCTAAGAAAAAGAGTCTTTTTGAAAAAGCAGAAAGAGGCATGCGCTTTACCGGAAAAACCAGAACAAAAATAACCAAGCACTTAGAAAAAATGACAACGACTGAAGGGCTTCAACGAATAATTGAATTTCTTAAGATCGTAAATATTATGCTCAATACTGATGAATATGAGCTGCTTGCCGGTTTAGGATATTTCCATTCCTATAATGAAAAAGACACCGAAAGAATGAATCAGGTGTATAAATACATTATGATGAATTTTACCAAACCCATTTCATTAGAAACGATTGCATCTGTCGCCCACATGACACCGCCGGCATTTTGCAGTTTCTTTAAAAAAAGAGCCCAAAAATCATTTACCCGTTTTTTAAACGAATTAAGAACAGGACATGCCTGTAAACTTTTGCAAAATGAAAAGCTATCTGTATCTGATGTATGCTATGAAAGTGGTTATCAGAATTTTGTGAATTTCAACAAGCATTTTAAGCAAATCACAGGAAAAACGCCAAGTACGTATAGAAAAGAATTTGCTACGATTCGAAATTTCTAATAAACAGTGAGTTAAAAAAAAACTACTATTCTCAAGCTTTTTTAATTAAATTTATTGGGAATTACCAAAAAAAACTTACTATCTTTGCACCCCCATTCAAGAATGGAATAATGACTCGATAGCTCAGTTGGTAGAGCACATCACTTTTAATGATGGGGTCCTGGGTTCGAGCCCCAGTCGGGTCACAAAAGGTTGAGTAATTTATTTTACTCAACCTTTTTTCATTTTAGGTCATGTAGAGAAATGGTCGATTCAGGATCCCCTAAAACCTGTGAAGAGAAAAAAAATTACCACGGAGAACGCAAAGTTTTTTAAATATTCTAAGTTTAGTAAAAACACAAAGTTCACAAAGCTTTGCGGACTTTGATTGTGTAAGCACAACTTAAATACTAGTGAACTCTGCGAAAATCTTTGTGTTCTCTGCGTTAAAAAATAATTAAGATGTACGAAATTTTCAATGTTTCCCAACAACATCTAGCGTTGATTCTAAAAGATCCTGCATTTCTATTTGATTTTAAAAACATAAACTCAGCATTTTAATATTTCTCCACAACAATATGTATTGATCCCTAAAACCTGTGGAGAGAAAAAAAATTACCACGGAGAACGCAAAGTTTTTTAAATATTCTAAGTTTAGTAAAAACACAAAGTTCACAAAGCTTTGCGGACTTTGATTGTGTAAGCACAACTTAAATACTAGTGAACTCTGCGAAAATCTTTGTGTTCTCTGCGTTAAAAAATAATTAAGATGCATGAAATTTTCAATATTCTCCAACGATATCTAGCGTTGATTTTAGAAGAGTCCGGAATTTCTATTTGATTTTAAAAATATAGACTCAGCATTTTAATATTTCTCCACAATATATATTAATCCTTGAAATACCCATGATTTTATTACTTCCAGGCACAAATAATCATCAGAAAACGATCTAATTTTTCAAAGTTTTCAATTACTATATCTTTCCAGTTCTCCTTTCCAGTCATCAAAAACAATGGCTTTTCCTCTAAAAAACAATCAATTACAAAAAAAAATACTTCAAAATATTTGCGTAGCCAAATAACTTCATATACATTTGTAGCCAAATAACTTCATAATGAATTTAAGACGAGATGTATTTCAGGCCATAGCCGATCCGACGAGAAGAGCTATTTTACTTTTGGTGACTTCGCATTCGATGACAGCCGGAGCGATAGCATCCAATTTTGACACAGCAAGACCAACCGTTTCCAAACATTTAAAAATTCTGACCGAATGTGAATTGCTTCAGCAAACACAAAATGGCCGGGAAGTACATTACACTATAAATGCGGAAAGAATGAGAGAAGTTGCTGAATTTATTGAACCTTTCATAAAAATGTGGGATGACAGATTCAATAAACTTGAAGATATCATGAAAAACTATAAACCAGAAAACTAAACCAATATGGAATTAAAAACGAAAATAAATGCCGAAGACGGAAAACAGGAACTCGTCATTACAAGAGATTTCGACTTGCCTGTTTCTTTACTTTTCAAAGCGTATATAGAACCCGGAATTGTAGAGCAATGGATGGGAACCAAAGTGTTAAAACTGGAAAATAAAAAACACGGCGGCTATCAATTTGAAACTAGTGATACAAAAGGAAATGTAGTACTACAGATCAACGGTGCCATCCATGAGTACATTCCAAACCAAAAAATTACCCGAACCTTTGAAATGGAAAATTCCCCATTTGCAGTGCAATTAGAGTTTCTGGAATTTGAAGCACTCACAGAAAACACCAGCAAACTGACCATGCAAATTGTTTACAAATCAAATGCATTAAGAGATCAAATGATGCAGCTTCCGTTTAAACAAGGCATCAATATGGCACACAACAGACTTCAGGAAATAGTAAATAAATTAAAATAAAATATCATGACAAAGAGAAACAAAATTATATACTGGGTTGCCACACTATGGCTGGCATTAGGAATGACTGCAACGGGAATCGTGCAGATATTACAAATAAAAGAAGAAGTAGATATGATGGCACATTTAGGCTATCCACTTTATTTTCTGGTTATATTAGGGGTTTGGAAATTGTTAGGCGTTATCGCAATACTAATTCCGAAATTCCCGTTACTAAAAGAATGGGCTTATGCCGGTTTCTTCTTCGCGATGTCGGGTGCTATTGTATCACACTTTGCCAAAGGCGACGATGCTATTGCTTATTTTGGTCCAACTTTATTGCTTGTTTTAACTGTTCTTTCCTGGTATTTTAGACCTGCAGAGAGAAAAACAATTTCGGTTTAATCTAAAAATAATCAAAATGAATCCTAAAGTTGATTTTTATTTTAAAGACAAAAAGTGGCAGGAAGAATTGGAACAACTAAGAAAGATTGCGCTTGATTGTCAATTAACGGAAGAACTAAAATGGGGCACTCCCTGTTATACGCACCAAAAAAAGAATATTGTTTTAATACACGACTTTAAAGAATATTGTGCCTTTTTATTTTTTAAAGGCTCTTTATTAAAAGATACGGAAGGAATTCTGATTCAGCAATCTGAGAATGTTCAGGCAGCAAGACAAATCAGATTTACTAATCTTAAAGAAATTACCGAGCAAAAAAACATTTTAAAAGCCTACATCTACGAAGCCATTGAAATTGAAAAAGCAGGTTTGAAGGTCGAATTAAAAAAGACCTCAGAATTTCCGGTTTCAGAAGAATTTCAAAAGCAATTAGATGCAGATTCTAAACTAAAAAAAGCTTTCGAAGTCCTAACTCCAGGACGTCAAAGAGGTTATTTATTGCATTTTTCTCAACCAAAACAAGCCCAAACCCGAGAAGCAAGAGTAGAGAAAGCTATTCCGAATATTCTTAACGGAAAAGGATTAAACGATTAATTATCTTTACAATACAAAACGAAATCAAAATGAAGGTAAAAGAAATATTAGCACAATTTGAAGTATTAGGCGACGAAAGAATGCGTGCCCAAAATAAGAAACGCGGAGCTGGAGACAATCAGTTTGGTGTTAAAATGGGCGATATTCGAAATATAGCCAAAAAGATAAAAACCAATCATGAACTGGCACTTGAACTTTGGGATACCGGAAATGTTGAAGCCCGATTTTTAGCCACTTTAATTATCGATCCAAAAAAACTTTCCAACGATGAAATTGCCAGAATAGTTTCTTCAGAGAAATTCACTCACATTGCCGATTGGTTCTATTCTTATGTCATAAAAGAATACGCAGACAAAGAAACATTACGCCAAAAATGGATGCATACAGCTGATGTTATGCAGGCGCGTGCTGGCTGGAGCCTTACCACCGGTTGCGTAACCCGCACTCCCGAATTAGTCGACATACCAGCGCTTCTTGATCGAATAGAAAACGAAATGCCTACAGCAGCGCCAGAAGTACAATGGACCATGAATAGCACCTTGGCACAAATCGGAATTAATCATCCGGAGTATCGCGAGCGTGCTCTTAGTATTGGAGAAAAATTAGGCATTTATAGAGATTACCCAACTTCTAAAGGCTGCACCTCACCTTTCGCACCCATCTGGATTAACGAAATGGTTCGCAGACAAAAATAACCACACAAATAAAACATCATGAGCAAAAATAACTTATCACCAGAACATCAGGAAGAAATCATCAGCATCCTGAAAACGCGTTTTGAAAAAAATAAAACACGCCATGAAGGTATTGAATGGAATAAAGTTCAGGAGAAATTAGAAGCAAATCCAACAAAACTCTGGTCTCTTCTTGAAATGGAAAAAACCGACGGCGAACCAGATGTTGTGGGTTATGACAAAAACACAAATGAATATATTTTTTTCGATTGTGTAGCCGAAAGTCCAAAAGGCCGCAGAAGTCTTTGTTACGATCGTAAAGCGCTGAATTCAAGAAAAGAGCACAAACCTAAAAACAGCGCCATCGATATGGCAGAGGAAATGGGTATCGAAATCCTGACAGAAGAACAGTACAGAGCATTACATGAATTAGGAAATTTTGACACCAAAACTTCAAGCTGGATTGCTACAACTCCGGAAGTTCGCAAATTAGGTGGCGCGTTATTTTCAGATTTCCGTTATGGCAGAACCTTTGTGTATCATAATGGTGCCGAATCTTATTACGCAGCAAGAGGTTTTCGCGGCTGTTTAAAGGTTTAGGATTATTTAGGAGCTAATCCAGCTATCCGCTTGTATCTTTTCCTTGCTAAAGGAGCAAGAAAAAGGATACCGCTCCTATCTGGGCTAGGGCACTCATTTTCATAACAGGTTTATTTTAAAAAAAAGCCATGATTACATTCGGGAATTAATATTTTAAATTTAATTACCATTTTTTCACAAAAGAATTTCTCTTACAAAATAAAACTTTCATAAATTCGTCTCAGAATTAATTAACCTACTAACTAATCCCAAATTGGTTTATGAAAAAATTATTACTGCTATCATTTATTATGATCAGCTGCTCAACCTGGGCACAATCTGCAACGGCCTATTTTGACAAAGCCATGAAAAAGGCAGAAGCCGGTAACACAAAAGGAGCCATCGCTGATTACACAAAAGCAATCAACATGGATCCCAAATTCGTCGAAGCGTATCAAAACAGAGGTGTGGCCAAATACAATCTCAATGATTTAAAAGGGGCTCTTGCCGATTTTAACAAAACACTTGAATTAAACGACATGAATACTGATGCTTACACAGGAAGAGCCAATGTCAATTACAAATTAATGAACTTTAAGGAAACCATTGCAGATTGTACTTCATCACTCGAATTAAATCCAAAAGATTATGTTGCATACAACTTAAGAGGATTGGCCTATAATAAAATTGGAGACAAAAAGAATTGCTGCAAAGATTTCTCTAAAGCTATTGAATTAGGGAGTCAGAGCGCCAAAAAAAACAAAGCAACGTTTTGTAAATAAAACAAAAAATAGCTGACAATAATCAAAAAGCAATCAGTAAAAAAACTTTTTACTGATTGCTTTTCTGTTTAAAACCGATACCATTTTCATATAAAAGATATCCTTACATTTGCTCTTTAAACCAACCTTGAATGGCACTTCTTAAAAAAATAAACAACCAGGCTCAAACTGATAAAAATTCAGGATTCGGAACCAATGCAAACAGTTACGGCGGTAGATTTGTAAACAAAAACGGAACCCCAAATATCGAAAAAAGAGGAATGAATATCCTTCGTCGCATCAGTTGGTACCATACCATGATCGACATGCCCAATTGGAAATTCATGCTTATTTTATTTAGTTTCTATATTGCGATTAATTTTGTTTTTGCTGTTATTTATTACGCAATTGGAATTGAACATCTTGACGGAATTGCACCAACACAAAGTGCATTAATACAATTTGGACAGGCTTATTTTTTTAGTGCGCAAACTTTTACAACCGTAGGTTACGGACATATTAGTCCGAGTGGTTTTTTAACCAGTGCGTTATCTGCTGCAGAAGCTTTGATTGGTTTATTAAGTTTTGCTATTGCTACAGGTCTATTCTTTGGAAGATTTAGTAAACCGACCGCTTTTTTAAAATTCTCTCACAATGCTCTCATCTCTCCCTATGGAGAAGGCAAAGGATTAATGATTCGACTTGTGCCTTTTAAAAACACCAATTTTACAGATGCAAAAGCAAAATTAACGCTCGGAATGAGCATTGAAGAAAATGGCGAACGAACAAACAAATTTTACACTTTAGATTTAGAACTTGACAGAATTAATGCCTTATCTTTAAGCTGGACCTTAGTGCATCCTATAACAGAAAACAGTCCGCTATATAATTTTACAGAAGAAGATTTCAAAAAAATCCATGGCGAAATTTTAGTTTTCATTACCACATTCGATGATATGTACAGTAACACCGTGGCAGCCAGAACATCTTATACTTTTAGCGAAGTTATTTATGGCGCAAAATTCGTTACCATGTACAACAGAAGTAAAGATGGCTCCAAAACAATCTTGTATTTAGACAAATTAAATCAGTATGATACTACAAACTTCTCATAATCTATCATTTTAATCAGGTTTTAAATGTAATCTCAGATTTTATTCTATTTTTGTTTATCCAAAATAGTAATAATGATAAACAACATAAAGACCGTTTTTAGCATAAAAGACCTTGAAAATTTATCAGGAATAAAAGCCCATACCATTCGTATTTGGGAGAAAAGATATAACATTCTTGAACCCATGAGAACTGATACCAATATCAGACTTTATAATGTACATAATTTACAAAAACTATTAAACATAACCCTATTACACGAATACGGTTATAAAATATCTAAGATTGCCACTTATCCGGAGGAGAAAATTCCACAGATGGTGCGTGAAATCATTTCAAAGAAGAATTCTCAAAATTACGCTATCACATCTTTTAAGATGGCGATGATGAATTTTGACCAGGAATTATTCTTCACCACCTTTGACTGGCTTATTTCAGAAAAAACATTTAGCGAAGTTTTCAAAGATCATTTCCTTCCTTTATTAAAAGAACTGGGATTATTATGGCAATCTGAAACCATTAGTCCGGCAAATGAACATTTTATATCTCATTTGATTAAACAAAAGATTTTAATTTATACTGAGAGCCTTCAAATCCTAAAACCAACAAAAACAGATCGTGTTTTTGTTCTTTCGTTACCCCTAAATGAAATTCACCAACTCGGACTATTGTATATTCAATATGAAATTCTTTTGAAAGGATACAAGTGTATTTATTTAGGAGAAAGTATGCCAATTGAAAACTTACAGGATCTTACCCGATATTTTGAAAATATTACGTTTGTCTCTTTCATGACCGTTCAGCCTGATCGCAGCGTAATAAATCAATATGTAAAATCAATGGGGCAAAAATTACTGGAGAAAAACAACGAAATCTGGCTTATGGGCAGTATGATAGAACACATTGACGAGAGTGTTTTACCAGAAAGAATAAAACTTTTCTACTCAATGGACGAGACTCTGGCAAGAATATAATTGTTTTGTTTAAAGTTTTTGTATATTTGTTAAACAAATGACAAAAACTATCGCAATAATAGGTTCAGGCTTCTCTTCGTTAGCCGCTTCTTGTTACCTGGCACAACAAGGTAACAAAGTAATTATTTATGAAAAAAACGAATCTATAGGCGGCCGCGCAAGACAATTTAAAAAAGACGGCTTTACCTTCGATATGGGGCCAAGCTGGTACTGGATGCCAGATGTTTTTGAAAAATTCTTCAGCGATTTCAACAAAAAAACATCTGATTATTATGAACTCATCAAACTAAATCCAGCGTACCGTGTTTATTTTGGAATAAATGATTTCGTCAATATCTATGATAATCTTGAAGCAATAAAAACCACTTTTGAAACCATCGAAAAAGGAAGCGGATCAAAACTGGAAGCTTTTATCAATCAGGCCAAAAGCAATTACGATATTGCCATAAAAGATTTGGTTTATCGCCCGGGAATTTCTCCTTTAGAATTGATTACACCACAAACTGCCTTAAAATTAAATCAGTTTTTTAGTAATGTAAGTAGTGATATTCGGAAGAAATTTAAAAACGAGCGATTAATTCAGATTCTCGAATTTCCCGTTTTATTCTTAGGTGCCAAACCAACCAAAACACCTTCCTTTTATAATTTTATGAATTATGCCGATTTTGGTTTAGGAACATGGCATCCTAAAACCGGAATGTTTGATGTCGTTCGCGGCATTGAAAAACTAGCGACTGAACTAGGAGTTACAATCGAAACAAACGCATCAATTGAAAAAATTATAGTTGAAAACAAAACCGCAACCGGAATCATAATTAACGGAAAAATAATAAAAGCCGATATCATTTTAAGTGGTGCCGATTACCAGCATACTGAAACCTTACTCGACGAAGTACATCGCAGCTATTCAGAACAATATTGGGAAAGCCGTGTTTTTGCACCTTCCTCTCTTTTGTTTTTCGTTGGTTTCAATAAAAAAATAGAGAATATTACACATCATGCTTTATTTTTTGATGTTGATTTTAATCAGCATGCAGCTGACATTTATGATCAACCAAAATGGCCGGAAGCTCCATTATTCTATGCTAATTTCCCATCAAAAACCGATGCATCTGCAGCCCCTGAAGGAATGGAAAGCGGCTTCTTTTTAATTCCGTTAGCGCCGGGAATTAAAGATACGGAAGAGCTTCGTGAAGAATATTTCGAAAAAATAATCACTCGTTTTGAGCAACTTACGCAGCAAAAAATCAAAAATAACATTATATTTAAGAGATCTTTTTGCAAAAACGACTTTGTAACAGATTACAATGCTTACAAAGGAAACGCCTACGGAATGGCCAATACACTTTTGCAGACCGCTTTTTTAAGGCCAAAACTAAAAAGTAAAAAAGTTCGTAATTTATATTTTACAGGACAATTAACCGTTCCTGGCCCGGGAGTTCCGCCCGCCTTAATTTCGGGAAAATTAGTAGCTGAATTAATTCACCAATCTCTAAGATCGTAAAAAAAATGAAATCACTATTTGACAGCGTATCCATAAAATGCAGTAAGTTGGTTACACAACATTATAGCACCTCATTTTCCCTGGCGGTCAAAATGTTGTCGCCAAGCATTCGCGATGCAATTTACAGTATATATGGTTTTGTTCGTTTTGCCGATGAAATTGTCGATTCTTTTCACGATTATGAAAAGGAATACTTAATTGACGATTTTGAAAAAGAATATTACAAAGCCATACAATTGGGTATCAGCCTTAACCCTATTTTAAATTCATTTCAGCATACCGTAAAACAATATAATATAACGGATGATTTAGTTCAGGCGTTTCTTAAAAGCATGAAACTAGACTTGATAAAATCAACTTACAACACACAAACAGAATATGAAGATTACATTTACGGTTCTGCGGACGTTGTTGGTTTAATGTGCCTAAAGGTTTTTGTAAAGGGAAACAATCAAAAATACGAGCAATTGAAATACGAAGCAATGCGATTGGGTTCTGCTTTTCAGAAAGTGAATTTCCTCAGGGATTTAAAAGATGACAATTTAGTTTTAAACCGAAACTATTTTCCCGGAGTCGATTTAAAATCTTTCGACGAAAATGCTAAAACAGCCATCATCAAAGAAATCGAAGAAGATTTTAGAATTGCCTATCAGGGAATTGTAAAACTTCCGATGGAAGCAAAATTTGGTGTGTATACGGCTTACATTTATTACAAAAAGCTATTACAGAAACTCAAAAACACGCCGTATTATGAAATTGGAAATTCCAGAATAAGAGTTTCAAACTACACAAAAGCCGGACTTTTAGCCCAATCTTTTGTAACTTACAAACTAAAATTAGTCTGATAATTTATAGAGTCAATCTTTTATATTTTCAAGTTAAAATTTCAGTCATTTTAATTGCAACTTTAATATTTCAACAAATAAAAAAATGATTTCTTTCTTAATCTTTTTAGGTGTTTTTCTGTTCATGGAATGTGTTACCTGGCTTACGCACAAATACGTGATGCACGGATTAATGTGGTATTTTCATGCCGATCATCACCAACCCAAATACGAAAACACTTTTGAACGCAATGATATTTTCTTTGTCATTTTTGCCGTTCCGAGTATCATCCTATTTTATTTTGGAGTTCAGGGCGGATTCAATTATTTATTTTTCATTGCCTGTGGTGTAACTTTATATGGAGTTTGTTATTTCTTAATTCATGATGTTTTGATTCATCAGCGTTTTAAATGGTTTAAAAACACCAAAAACAAATACCTCATCGGGTTACGAAAAGCACATAAAATTCACCATAAGCATTTAGGAAAAGAAGAAGGAGAATGTTTCGGAATGTTATTCGTTCCTTTTAAATATTATAAAATGTAAAGATTTTGGGCGTTCCCCAAGGGTCGGGCTTTTCGTTCCCGCTTTTTTATGTCTGGCAAAAAGGCCAGCCACAAAAAGAGCTCCACTGCAATCCCTAACGCAATCATATCTTAAGAACTATCTGTAATAACCGATTTTATGAAAGTATACAAAATAGAAACCGTTCAACATGTAAACGCAAGTGTCGAAGAATGTTGGGATTTCTTTTCAAGTCCAAAAAACCTTCAAACCATTACCCTTGATAATATGAGTTTTGAAATTCAGGATTTTGATGGTAAACGAATGTATCCCGGCCAAATTATTACGTATACTTTAAAGCCGCTTTTAGGTATTAAAATTAATTGGGTTACGATCATTACAGTTTCAAAAGAAAATCAATATTTTATAGACGAGCAGCGTTTTGGCCCTTATTCTTTATGGCATCACAAACATTTTTTTGAACCAACAGAAGACGGAACAAAAATGACTGACATCGTGCATTATGCCCTTCCATTAGGGTTCTTAGGCCGTATAATGAATAAACTGGTTGTGAAAAGCAAACTGAAAACCATTTTTCAGTATCGATATAATAAAATTGAAGCACTATTCAATTCAAAAGTATTGGTTGAAAATTAAATCGATTAATATGTAAACACATAGAAACATAGTTTTCTTTCGCTAGAAAAGGCGTTTCACTCGCATATAAATACATAGCACTATGTGTGAGAGAATTAGTTTTCTTAAAAAATTCCTTTTTATAAAATTAAAATCTATGTTTCTATGTGTTTAAAAATATGCGAAACAAAAAATTCCTTTCAGTATAGAATAAAATGACAAAACAAAAAATTACCCTTTTCTGGTTTAGACGTGATTTGCGTTTAGAAGACAATACCGGATTATTTCATGCTTTGCAATCAGATTTTCCTGTAATACCATTATTCATTTTTGATGATGATATTTTAGAGAATCTTCCTAAAAATGATGCGCGGGTAAGTTTTATTTATGACTCACTTCAAAAAATAAACGAACAGCTTCAGACAATTGATTCTTCCATTTTAATCAAAAAAGGCAAAACTATTGAAGTCTGGAAATCACTTTTAGACCAATATGATATTCAACACGTTTTTTTTAATAAAGACTACGAACCGTTTGCCATTAAACGTGATTTAGCAATTTCTTCCTTATTAGAAGAAAATTCTATAGAAGTCCTTTCCTTTAAAGATCATGTAATTTTTGAAGAAAAAGAAATCACAAAAGCAGATGGGCTTCCTTATACAGTTTATACACCCTATAAAAATAAATGGCTGGAGAAATACCATCTTTCTGAACAAGCTCCTGAATATGATACAAAACCATTTTTCTCCACTTTTGCAAAAAATCAATTTATATTTCGAGAATTAAGCGAAATAGGTTTTGAAAAAAGCGCGATAAAAGTCCTTCCTCATAACTTAACACAAATTGGAAATTATAAAGAAACCCGTGATTTTCCGGCTTTAGACAGTACTTCTTATCTTTCACCACATTTACGTTTTGGAACCGTTAGTATTCGAAAACTCGTAAATTGGGCCAACCGAAAAAATCAAACTTTTTTGAGTGAATTAATCTGGAGAGAATTCTTCATCCAAATTCTTTTTAATTTTCCAAATTGTGTTAATCACAATTTCAAATCAGCTTACGATGGCATTCAGTGGAGAAACAACGAAGAAGATTTTAAACGCTGGTGTTCCGGAACTACCGGTTACCCGATGGTCGATGCCGGAATGCGTCAATTGAATGAAACCGGATACATGCACAATCGTGTTCGTATGGTGGTTGCCAGTTTTTTATGCAAACATTTACTCATAAACTGGCAATGGGGCGAAGCTTATTTTGCAGAGAAATTACTAGATTTTGAATTGGCTTCCAATGTCGGGAACTGGCAATGGGCCGCCGGAACGGGTTGTGACGCCGCACCGTATTTCAGAGTTTTTAATCCTGAAATCCAACAAAAGAAATTTGACGAAAAAGGAATCTACATTCGAAAATGGATTCCCGAATTTGATTTGGGTTATAATGAACCCATGATTGATCATGCTTTTGCGAGAGATAGGGCAATTGCAACATATAAAGCCGGAATTTTGAAATAAGTTTTTTTGTTTCAGGTTTCCAGTTTAAAGTTTCAGGTTTCAAGTTTCAAGTTTCAGGTTTAACCGCAAAGGCCGCAAAGCATTTACGCAAGGAACGCAAAGTTATATTCTCAGAGCTTTGTGAACTTAATAAAGATAAATGTAAACACATTGCTCAAAAATCTTCGCGAACTTTGCGTTACATTACCCGCAAAGGTCGCAAAGAGATTATAACGCAATCTTGTCAACTTGAAACTTGAAACCTGAAACAAAAAAAACTTTTTTTAATATTTCAAATAATTCGTAACCACAATTTTCGCTTTCAAATCAAACATTAAATTATACAAACCAAAGAAAGTTCGATTCATATAAATAAAGTGCTTAGAACCGCGGTTTCCGTTCATTTTTTTGAGAGCAGTATCATTGGAGAAACGCTCTCCTAATTTAGCAATGCTTTCGAAAAAGCTTTCATCGGCAAAATCGAAAGTCTCGTCTTTAAAAGGTTTTGTAAAAAGGGATAACAAATCATGAAACATCTCTGTAAAATATTCTATTTCTGAAGGCGTATCATCTGGACGTAAAATTTCTAATTCAAATAATTTCTGATTGAAAAGTGCAGGATCTGTAATTACATTTTTATTGATCAACTCAAAATAAGGCACATAAAAATCTTGAGGGATTTGTTTCATACAGCCAAAATCTAAGGCAATCAATTGATTTTGATCGTTCACTAAAAAGTTCCCGGGATGCGGATCTGCATGTACTTTTTTCAAAACATGAATTTGATACATATAGAAATCCCAAAGTGCCTGACCCAGTTTATCCCCTACTTCCTGATCTGTATTTTTAGCGGTAAACTCCGAAAGATGAATTCCGGTCATCCAATCCATCGTGATGATTTTCTCTGATGAAAACTCAGGATAATAATTCGGGAAAAGAATATTTTCAATTTTACTGCAGGCTTTAACAACTTCCTGACTTTGTTTTAATTCTAATAAATAATTGGTTTCTTCAATCAGTTTATCTTCAACTTCCTTAAAATATTTGTCAGAGTCTTTCCCTTGCAAATTAAACATTCTGATCGCAATAGGCTTCACCAAAGCCAAATCTGAAGAAATACTGTTTGCAACGCCCGGATATTGAATTTTAACCGCCAACTTTTTATCATTTTTCTTAGCCAAATGTACCTGACCAATACTTGCAGCATTTACCGAATTGGCATTGAATTCGTCAAAAATTTCATAGGGAGTTTTACCGAAATTCGTTTTAAATGTCTTTAAAACCAGCGGTGCCGAAAGTGGCGGAACAGAAAATTGCGATAAAGAAAATTTCTCCACATAAGCCTGAGGCAAAAAGTTTTTGTCCATACTTAACATTTGAGCGACTTTCAGTGCACTTCCTTTCAGGCTTTTTAAACCATCGTAAATATCCTCGGCATTATTTTCATTTAATTTATCTCTTGTTAAATCTGGATTCACCATTTTTTCGGCGTAATGCTTAACATAATTTACACCTATTTTTGCTCCGGTCTGCACCAGTTTTCCAGCTCTTTCTATTTTTGATGTTGGTATATAATCGATTGTTTTCATTGTTTGCTGTATATTTTTTCTTTGAATAGAAATTTTCCAAAATCTATCAAATGATTTAGTGGCGCTACATTCATCAATTCGAATGATGCATTAACTGACTTTTCGATAAAAATATCTGTTTTCTCAAAAGCAGCAGATTCATCGTCCATCCAGAATTTTATTGTCATCATCAATTGTAACCAGGCACTTTCCTGAATTCCTTTTTCCTGAAATTTCTGAAATTTTTCCTGCTCCAATCTGTAATCGTCTGTCAGGATTTCAGCGACATATTCTTTAAACGATTCACGAAGTGATGTAAGTTGTACTAAATTTTTTAATGGATTTCTGTCTAGTTTTAATGATTGTAAAACATAACTTCTGTTAGCTGTCAGAATTTCGAAGAAAGTGAAATAGAAACTCAACATTTTATTCTTCATATCATATTCCTGATAATCTGAATTTTTGTGGAGCAAATCAATTGTATTGACTAAAAAGAGTCTGAATATCTCTTTTTCTAAGCCTTCCAGTGTTCCAAAAAAAGCATAAAATTCCGTTTCTGTAAAATCATTTTCTTTGGCAAAATGATAAACTGATTTTGGCTTTTGTCCCTTTTCTAAAACTTCATTCATGTACAGTGAAACGATATCTTCTTTGCTGATTATCTTCTTTTTAGTAGCCATTTCATTTAAATTTAGAATTTGCCTTAAAGGTAAGGAATGTTTAAGTACCTTTACTTATCGTTAAACAATATGCACTGTTAAATATATTATAATATAATGGCTAAGAATGTTTTACTTACTGGCGGAACTGGATTTATCGGCAAGCATCTTACAGATGTTCTTATCGAAAATGGTTTTACGGTTTCTATTTTAAGCCGTTCGAGCAGAGAAAATACACCATCAATTACCTACTATAAATGGAATCTAAAAGATAATTTTATTGAGAAAGATGCCATTCTGAATGCTGATTATATTATTCATTTGGCAGGTGAAGGAATTGTAGAGAAACGATGGACTAAAAACCGTAAAAAAGCAATTTTAGAAAGTCGCACAAAACCGATTGAACTTATATTTTCTGCTTTAAAAGAAAACAAGAAAACTTTAGACGCTTTTATTTCGGCCTCTGCGGTTGGCATTTACGGTGCTATCACAGGTCCTGAAATTTGCACGGAAAATACACCACCAACAAATGATTTTTTAGGCACAACCTGTCAGCAATGGGAAAATGCTGCTGATCAAATTACTTCATTAGGAATACGGACTGTAAAAATACGGACTGGAATTGTTCTGGGAAAAGACGAAGGATTTCTAAAAAAAATTGCACCTGGTTTTAAAGCCGGTTTTGGTGCCATTTTAGGTTCCGGAAAACAATATTTACCATGGATACATGTAGAAGATTTGTGCCAGATCTACTTAAAAGCAATAGTTGACAATAATATGCAGGGAGCCTACAATGCCACCATAACCGATAATACTACAAATGCAACCCTGTCAAGAATTCTGGCTAACTTATATGGATATTCCATTTGGATTCCTAATATACCAGAGTTTCTTATCAAGCTTGCATTAGGTGAAATGAGTATTGTTGTTTTGGAAGGACAAAGAATTTCCTCTGAAAAAATACAAAAAGCAGGTTTCGAATTTCAACATACAGATATTGAAGCAACGCTCTCTACCAGCCTGTCCTGATTTTATTTCAAAGTCACCAGAAAAGCGTCTTCATTTCGTATCACTCCAATTAAATCTGTATTGGCCGTTTGTGAAATTTTCTCGGCAATTCTATTTGGTATTTGAATATTAAAATCAGATACAGCAATTGGAAAATCAGAATGAATCTGGATTCCCTCGTTTACTTTTTTCAAATAAGCTTTCACTTCGATTTCTTTTGATTTACCACGAACAGTCAATTTACCCTTTATTGTATATTCTTTTTCAGTTTCATTAATGTCTTTCAAATCAAATTTGGCAATTTTACCTTTAAAAACGGCTTTAGGATAGCGATTACTTTCCATATAGTTGTCATTAAAATGTTCTTGCATTAAGTCCAGTTTAAAACGAAAATCTTTGACAACAACGGTGCAGATGAAAACGCTTGTTTTAGGTTCCAAAACAATCGCAACAGATCTATTTACTGCTTTTACTTCCTCAAATAAAGGTACTGAAGCCTCAAAATTTACAGTTGCCGTATTGGTTGTAAATTTTTCCTGAGCAAATAAAGAAAATGCAGAAAAAAGCAAAATTAATAATGTAGTTCTTTTCATAATCGTCATCAATTAAACAATTATGTCATTCGGTTTTTTTAGTAGGATTAACTAAAAAAAGAATCTGATTTTTTAAAAATCGAATGGCAATACTCCGTGAAATTTTAGTAACTTATCTATATACTTAAAGTTACGAAATTTTCAAGCTATTAGTTGCTGCAATATGCTAAATATTTGTGAAATGTTTTTGTGGTGTAAATGTGAAATAATGTTTGTGAAATGCTTTTTTAAACTATTTCATTTCAGTACAAATCTCCACTAAAAACCCATCTAAATCCCTAACATAAGCTACAATTTGCCCCCAAGGTTTTGCAGTTGGTTCCTTTATTAGTACAGCTCCAAATGAAGTTGCTTTTTGTACCAGTTCCGGAACATCATCTGTAATAAAGCCAATTTCAATAGCAAAAGGTTTATTGTCTAAGTTACTTTCAACAAAACCATCCTTTAAATTTTCGCCTGCCAGTTTCTTTGACGCAAACGAAAGTGTAGTTTCACCCGTGATTAATTCACCATAATCATTGCCGGGTGCGATAAATTTTCTTGAAAAACCAAATACATTTTCATAAAATACAATCGACTCTTCTACATTTTCAACATATAAAATTGTATATCCAAATTTTACCATTTTGATCAGATTAAAATTAAATTTTTACTTTTTAACTAATTTCTAAAAGAACATTATATTTATCTAAACTTGCCAAATCTTCAATCGAATTTACTTTTGCAATTTTTTCATGCTCCTGAAATTCTTTTTTCGCTTCATTATGTTTAATTGCTTTTCTAAAACGACGAACCTCCTCTAAATTGGATAATATAAGTCCGGGAACCTGAACGCTATTTCCTTCTTTATCTTTAGCAACCATTGTAAAATAAGAAGAATTACAATGTTTAACCGCTCCTGTCTGGATATTTTCTGCTTCAACACGAATACCAACAACCATCGAACTTCTTCCCACATAATTAACGGAGGCTTTCATGGTAACCAATTCTCCCACTTCAATTGGTTTTAAAAAATTCACTGTATCAACCGAAGCTGTCACACAATAGTTTCCGGAAAATTTTGATGCCGAAGCAAAAGCAATCTGATCCAGTAATTGAAGAATATAACCTCCATGAATTTTTCCGCTAAAGTTGGTGTGAGAAGGCAACATTAATTCGGAAATACTTATTTTCGATGAAGAAACGGGTTTGAAATCTGCAGTCATATAATTGTGGTATTATTTAGTAGGTAAATGTTTTAGTTTAGTAGTTGATTTTCATCTGTATTAGAGGCTCTGGCAATAATATTTTCGGGAAGCGACTTCTTGGCTTTCGCTCCCATTTTCTTTAATTTTTCGACACTCGAAATTAAATTTCCTTTTCCGTCTACCAATTTATTCATGGCACTGTCGTATTCATTTTTGGTATCTTTTATTTTGTTTCCAATTCGAACCAAATCGGCAACAAAACCTTCAAATTTATCGTATAAAGCTCCTGCTTGTCTGGCAATTTCAAAAGCATTTTCCTGCTGTTTTTGGTTTGCCCACATACTGTCGATCGTTCTTAAAGTTGCCAGTAAAGTACTTGGCGTTACAATTACAATATTTCGGTCAAATGCTTTATTGTATAAGGCTGAATCTTCATTTAATGCAATTGCAAATGCCGGTTCTATCGGAATAAAAAGCAAAACAAAATCGGGGCTTTCAATTTGATACAAATCGTGATAATTTTTATTTCCGAGTTGTTCTACGTGCCTTCTAATGGAATTGACGTGTTCTTTCAAATAATCAATTTTCAGAATTTCAGATTCTTCATTGATCCATTTTTCATAGGCTACCAAAGAAACTTTAGAATCGACAATCATTTTCTTGCCATCAGGCAAATTGATCACCACATCAGGAAAAACACGAGCTCCTTCGCTGTTGGTAAAACTTTGCTGTACTTCGTACTCTCGTCCTTTTTCTAAACCTGATTTTTCTAAAACACGTTCCAAAACCAGTTCTCCCCAATTGCCCTGCATCTTACTATCCCCTTTTAAGGCTTTGGTCAGATTCAGCGTTTCCTTGCTCATTTGTGCGTTCATCTCGCTTAACCCAACAATTTGCTGACGCAAGGCCGCGTGATAATCAATGCTTTCTTTGTGCGTTTGTTCGACCTTTTTCTCAAAACCCTGAATTTTATCCTGCAGTGGCAACAAGATATTCTTCATGTTCACACTGTTTTGTTCTGTGAATTTAGCCGATTTTTCTTCAAGGATTTTATTGGCTAAATTTTCAAATTCTTTGGTGAATTTTTCCTGAAGTTCTGTAATCTCTGCTTTTTGTTCTTTATGACGTTCCCACAAATTTTCGAAATCTACCTCTTTTTTAGAAAGCTGAATTGCCAGACTATCCTTTTCAGTTCGGATCGTTTCTTTTTCTGTATTATTTAATTGAAGTAGTTTTTCAAAATTTCTTTTTTCATTTTCAAAATTATCTTTCTGCAACTGCAATTGATTGATATTGGCATTTAATCTTTCTTCTAAACTAATCTTTTCTGATTGAAATTTAGCCGAAAAAAGTATTCTTCCTAAATAAATCCCCAGAAATAATGCGATAATAAAAGCCAATAAAAACGGAAGAAAATCAAACATAACTTAGTTCTTTTTTACGTAAAAGTACGCAATAATACGTAGTACTTACTTTTTAAAATTAAAATTTCACGAATTATTACCAATCTCAAATTAAATAAACATTCAAAAAAAATATCATAAAAAATAATTCTTCACGCAACCATTTAAAAAAAAAGCATCTACATAAATATAACCTATTAAAATATTACCATGAAAAAATTAATGTTAAGCTTGTTTATAGCTTTTGGATTTAGTGCCTGCTCTCTTAGTAACGATGACATGAATGTAAATTGCGGAGCAGATACTAATGTAGCTTTTACAGGGTTTCCACTTTTATGCAACTATGCAGTAAAAAATTTACCGACTAATCCCGCTGCGATTGTAGTAAACTCAACTGAAAAAATGGAGTACTACTTTACAAAACACGAAAATACCTGTGCCGTTCCAAGCGATCCTAATATCGATTTTACTCAAAAATACTTAGTTGGGATTTTTGCAGGAATTAAGCCGACAAGTGGTTATGCTATCAAAATAACAAGTATTGTAGAAAATAACTGTCAGATGGTTATTAATTTTTATGAAAAAGGACCACAAGCCGGCGAAACAATATCATCTTCTCCAACTTATCCGTCAGATTTTATTTTGATACCAAAAACATCAAAACCTATCATTTTTAACAGAACAACAGAGACTTCAGACAATATCGTAATTGGAAGTTATAATGATAAATGTACAGGAGCTGATTGTCAAAAATTCTTTCAGATAAATAATTATAATATTTTGCAATTTTTAAATGTAGTACCAGGCAAGTATGATTTCAACCAATATAAATACGCTGCAATAACAAAAAGAGACGATTATACTTTGTTTTTGAGTAAAGTACCAACTGAAATTTTAAACTTAAAAGGACAAACCAAAACCTACGGAACACCAGGCTCAGCAGATCAGGGAGGTGTTTATTTTCAATTGACACAAGGTTCAGTAGTTACCAAAATTTACATTGACACCAACGATACTGAAGATCAAAGTACAGAGGTTAAACTTTTCAAAAAAACTATTCAGGATAAAATCATAAGTTTAAAATAAGCAGATTATGAAAAGACATTTTTTATTATTTATTGTTTTTGGACTTTTTAGCTCAGCATATTCACTAGAGACAAAAGGGTTGAGTGCCGGTTCTATTGTAAACACCTGGATTTGGGAAAAATCGATTGGAGGAACAAGTAATCCTTATACAGCGACTCCAAAAACAAGCGGGTTTAATAAGAAAATTGTTTTTACTCCGGAAGGGAGAGTGATTACTTATAAAAATGATGTAGAAATTAGAAACAGTACTTATCAAATAGAAAAAGGTATTGGATATTTTGACCATTCAGAACATGACCTGATTACTTTTGAAGGCAAAACTTACATTATAGAAAATCTTGATAATCAAAACTTAACAATCGTTAGTAATAATCAGGATGCTACTCGTAGTATTTATAAAAGATAGCTTTTTAGCTTTATAAAAACTATTTTTGCAAAACCAAATAAACCATTTTTGAAAGACGATTTAGAAAAATATATTCGACAATGCATGCAAAATGACAGAGAGGGACAACTGAAAATTTATCAGTTGTTCTCTCCTGTCTTGTATGGTATTTGCCTGAAATATATGAAAAACGAAGATGATGCCAAGGATGTTTTCCAGGAAGCATTTGTAATTGTCTTTCAAAAAATTAGCCAATACAAATTTGAAGGAAGCTTCGAAGGCTGGTTAAAACGTATTTTCATAAATAAGCTTATCGAAACTTTAAATAAAAAAAAGAAAGAAAGTTTCTTTTTAGATGTTTTTGATCCTGATACTGATTTTATAGAGGAGGAAGAATTAGAAGCAATTCCGATAGAACAAGAAAAACTGTTAGAATATATCCAGGATTTACCCGATCAGTACCGAACCGTTTTTAACTTGTATGTTTTTGAAAAAATGAAACACAAAGACATAGCCGAATTATTAAAAATATCAGAAGGAACTTCAAAATCAAATTTAAACCGGGCGAAAGGCATTTTGCAGAAAAGAATTTTGAGCATAAAAAAAAATTTTAAAATAGCATGAAAAAGCAGAATATAGAAGATATTTTTTCATCAATGGAAAACTTTTCAAGTATTCCGCCCCCTGAATTGTGGGCAAACATTGAAGAAAAACTAGACAAACCAAAAAAGAAAAAAAGAGCTATTCTTTGGTGGTCAGCAGCGGCATGCCTGTTATTAGGCTTGTTATTGCCTTCTGTTTTATATTTTAGCTCAAATAACGGAATTCAGACTAATGGTACTGGAGCAAATAACAGTGTTGTTATAGACGAAAGTAAAAAAGATCTTAATACTAACCGAACGATTTCAACACAAGAAAACAGCACCGTAAAACAATCTAAAATTGTAAAAAGCTCTTCTGAAGATAGCTCAAAAAACAACTCTACTACTATTGAAGAAATTCAAACAAAAGAGACTGCAGTTGCTCATGCCGACTCTAAAAATAATAGTAGTTCGTCAGGTCTAAAATTAAATTCGGAAAAAAGAAATACAAACCAGGCTGTAGTTGAACAAACAACAATTTCTGAAAAAGAAAGCCACGTCAATTCAACTTTTTCGAAGAATAAAAATTTAAATTCTCAAAAGAGAAAAATAAATCAGGCAGTAGCCGAAAAAACGTATACTACCGGAAATCACAATCAATTCAATTCTTTTTCAAAAAATCAAAGCTTTAGCGTTGAAAAAAGAAAACAAAATCAGGCTCTGGCTGAGAAAATTTTTACGAACGGAAAACAAAATCAGTTTAATTCATTCTCGCAGCATCATTTGCCAAATTCTGTTTTTGAAAATCAATCAAATACAAATTCTGCCACTGTTGCGTTAGGAACTTCAAATTCAGTTTCGAACAATAAACAAACAACAGCAATTGAAAATAAAAAAGAAGTTGCATCTAATAAAGCTGAAAAAGTATTTGCTGATACTAGTTCAAAAGGCAGTTCAAAATTCAACAACGTTTTAAGCAAACAAGATTCTGTTCAGTTGGCAGAACTTCAAAATCTGGAAAAAGGCATAGTTTCTTCAGATAATAAAGAAAATGTAAAAAAATCGAAAACTTCATCAACAGCTGAAAAATGGGCTCTTGAAGTCTTTGCCGGAATTGCCAATTCTGAAAATTACAAAAATGAAAAAACTTTAGGCAACGCTAACGACTCAAAACAAGGTAGTACGTATGGTGTTAAAACTAAATATAAAATCAATAAGAAATGGGCGGTTGGTTCTGGTTTAAAAATTAACGAACTGGGCCAAAGTGTAGCTAACGTTTCGTATATAAAAACTGCTGATAATGCTTTTTTAAGTATTGGTGATTATTTCGTTCAAAATTCAACGGTTCCACAAATTGCCAGCACAGATGGTTACGTATTAGTATCTAATGCAACTAAAAATGCATTAAAAAGCGACAACTTACAAAGTGGAAATTTAGATCAAAGCTTACGTTATATTGAGATGCCAGTAGAAGTTTCATATGCTATTTTTTCTAAAAATAAGGCTTCTATTAGTTTAAATACAGGCGGTTTTGTAGGGAAATTGATTTCAAACAGTGTTGCTATCGATGGAAATTCGTTAGGAGAAAATATAAACGCAAATGATTTTGTATATGGTTCAACATTGAGTAGCACCCTACAATATCGTGTTTACAAAAAAACAAATGTTTTTGTAGAGCCGGCCATGAATTATTACGTAAATCCATTGAACAGTCAGTCCTTTAATCAATTTCAATGGGGACTAAATTTCGGATTAAATGTTTCATTTTAAATAAAAAAACAATATATTTAACACCCAAAAACCTACGTAACCCCTAAACCTACAATAATTTTGAAAACAAGCTTAAAAGCGAGTCTTCTCAAAATGATCGTAAAAAACCATTGGACAAATCACAAATCTATCCCCAGAGATTTGCTTTTGGCCAAAGAACTGGTTTATGATTGTTTTGATTTTGACTGTTCGCAACCGCAGCAGGAAAGCGAAAGCATTGATTACAGTGCTTATCGTTTTTATCTCAACGAGAAATTTATTTGCTACAGAGAAGCCAAAATTACCCCAACAAAAACTGGCCAATTTGTTACTTTGTGGAAACGAAGCAGATTAGGAACAATTGAACCTTTTAATTCAACTGATTTAATCGATTTTGTTTTTGTCAGTGTTCGAAAAGATGATCTTTTTGGGCAGTTTATTTTTCCAAAGGCCGTCTTACTCGAAAAAGGAATTTTTTCCACAACAGTAACAGAAGGAAAAAGAGCCATAAGAGTTTATCCTCCATGGGACGAAACAAACAACAAGCAAGCCCAAAAAACTCAAAAATGGCAATTGGATTATTATTTTGAAATAACTCCCGAGCCCGATTTTGATACTTTTAGGAACTTATTAGATCATTAATATAAAAAACGGCTGTCTATTTTGACAGCCGTTTTTTTTCAATTCATCACTAGTTTTAAACAGCAGTATAACCTCCATCAGCAATAATATAACTTCCTGTTGTAAAAGACGATTTTTCAGAACTTAGAAATACAACCAGTTCGGCGATTTCTTCCGCAGTTCCTAATCGGTTCATTGGTGATTTTGCGGCAACGGCATCCATCATACTTTTATTTAAATTATCTTTAAGTAAAGCGGTTTCGATGTACCCCGGCCCAACGGCATTGCAACGAATATTTTTTAGTGCATATTCTGCAGCAATATTTTTTGTCAATCCAACAACTCCATGTTTAGAAGCTGTATACGCCGGACTAAGTGGAGCGGCAACCTGCCCATGGATCGAAGCTATATTGACAATGCTGCCACCACCGTTTTTCTCCATTTGTTCTAACTGATAGCGACAAGCATAAAAAACGCCGCTTAAATTCAAGGCAATTACTTTATCCCAGGCTTCTGGCTCATATTCTCCGGTAGGTTTTGCAGGGCCACCCATTCCGGCATTATTGCACGCAATATCAAGTTTACCGTATTTAGAGACAGTTACCTCAACCATATGTTTATTATCGATTGCACTAGACGAATCTCCTTTTACAAAAAAAGCTTCTCCACCACTTTCTTTTATCGCTTTAACCGTTTCTTCACCATGTTCTACATTTATATCTGAAAGTACAACCTTTGCTCCTTCGCGAGCATAAGCTTCTGCCACTGCACGTCCAATTCCTGAACCGCCACCGGATACAAAAGCTACTTTGTTTTCTAAAAGTGCCATATTCTTAAAATTTAAATTTGTAGCTACAATTTACGAAGATCTTAATGGCTTATATGATTAAGACGAGAGTTTAAAATAACATTAACGTACTTTACTAATCAAATGTTATTTTCGGAAAAACCGCTCCATTTCTGCCAAAAAATCACTATTTAGAAGAACAAAAATTATTCATCCAATTTCATGTTTCCCCTATCTTCGTGACTTTCGGGATTTGAATTAGGATAACGATTGGGTGTGATATCAGAATTTCGATCTTTATTTTCTACCGTTTTTTTTGCCTCTTCTTCAGAAGAAACACCACGGTTTGCATTTGGATTATCCGGATTTGTTTTATCCGGAACTTCTTTGATGTTTTCATTTACATTTCTCGCTCGGTCTACAATTTCTTTGTTCCCTTCTGCATCGGCAACGATTTCTTTTTTCAATTCTGATTCGTGTAATTCAGTATCGTGGGAAACATTTTTTCCTTTAGAATCGTCTATATTTTTTTGTGCTCCATTTATCTTTTTTGAACCTAGATTATTATTTTCCATGACATTATTTTTTTTCATTACTATATAATATTACGAATTTTCATTTTTAAAACTAAGTCATTTAACATAGCTTTTGGATTACAAAAATCATTTTCACTCTTATTGTAAAATTTGCAACAGCATAATTATCAAAATAATAGTAAATTAGTATTGAAGTTTTATCATTACAATAATCGCTTTTTTAAGCAACAATAAAATCAGGAATTATGATTTTTTTCAAAGCAAAAACGAGCTGGTCAAATGCTGAATTTATCATAATAAAACTATGTATAGCTTCGGCGTATATTTTAATTGGAAGTTATTTTCATGACTTTTTCAAGGATTATTATACTCCTTTATTAATCTTATTTGGTATTACTGTGATTTGGTTTGTGGCATTATGGCTGAAGAAAATGAAAAATCGAGAATAAGTATAAATTGGAATTACCTCTCAACAAAACTATCTTTGCAGTCAAAATATAAAACATGCATCAACATTTCATTCTTTTTAAGCCTTATGGCTATTTAAGCCAATTTATTTACGAACTAAAAAGAAAGAAAAAGCTTTTGGGTGAATTATATGATTTCCCTGAAGGAACGATGGCAATTGGCCGTTTAGACGAAGATTCAGAAGGACTACTTTTGCTAACCACAGACGGAAAAGTAAGTGAACAAATAAGAAGCAAAAAAGTCGACAAAGAATATTACGTGCAAGTTGATGGAGTTATAACTCCCGAAGCAATTGAAGAACTGCAAAAAGGTGTCGAAATTGGTTTTGATGGAGGAAAATATAAAACTAAACCTTGTAAAGCTTTTATCGTTACTGAAATTCCCGATTTTGGAGCAAGAGCAAAAAAAATCCGTGATGAACGCCACGGCCCAACTTCATGGGCTTCGATAACTATAAATGAAGGTAAATTTCGTCAGGTTCGTAAAATGACTGCAGCGGTTGGTTTTCCTACTTTGAGATTGGTTCGCGTTCGAATAGGAAATGTATATTTGCAAAACTTAAAAGCTGGTGAGGTTTTGGAAGTTTCCGATTTTAAATTAGATAATTAGAAAATGTGTCAATTAGATAATTATAAGAAACTCTTAACTTATAATTCATAACTCTTAACTCAAAAAAATGCTAAACGTTGTTCTTGTAGAACCTGAAATACCAAATAATACCGGAAATATTGGACGCTTATGTGTTGGTACAGAAAGTCGCTTACATCTAATTCATCCTTTTGGATTTGTGATTAATGATAAGAACCTGAAACGTTCTGGTTTGGATTATTGGGTGCATCTTGATGTAACCGAATATCAAAATATAGAAGAATGGATTCACCAGATTCCAGATCTATCACGTGTTTTTCTAATGAGTTCACATGCGGAGAAATCCTATTTAGAAACTGATTTTCAGGATGGAGACTGGTTGGTTTTCGGAAAAGAAAGTGTTGGTTTAAGCCAAGAAGTTTTGGCTCGTTTTGAAAATCATTTAACGATTCCGATGTCGAAATTAATCCGAAGTTTTAATATTGCGAATTCTGTGGCTTTTGTGATTGGTGAAGCTAAGAGGCAGATTGGGTTGAAGAAAATTTAAGATTATAATTATAAGCTCCAGTGGAGCGTTATGTTTATAGCTCAATATTAAATCACCACTTGGAGCTCCAGAGGAGCGATATCTTAATTTTTGAATTTGAAAAATAAATATTTCACCCCTACAGGGTTGTATTAAACGTAATTAACATTTCTATAAAAATGACGTCCCGCTGCGACTTAGAACCTCTAAGTAATCACAAACTTCCCCTTCTCAGCATCGAAAATAATATGTTCGTCTTTGAACAAAGTTTCAAAACTTCCTTTTGAGATTAAATTACATGGTTCATCCTGCACCACAAATTCTGGCGTCATGATAATCATTTCATCGCTTAACTGAATTGCCAAATCGATATCGTGAGTTGAAAACAAAATACATTTCTGCGTTTCTTGTGTTAGCTTTTTTAGCAGTTTAAAAAGTGAAACTTTATGCAATAAATCTAAATGTGTTGTAGGTTCGTCAAGAATAATCAAAGGTGTATCTTGTGCCAAAGCTCTTGCAATTAAAACCTTTTGTAATTGTCCGTCACTGATTTCAAAATGCCTTTTTTGAGCCAAATGTTCAATTTGAGTCAATGCCATTGCTTCCTGAACTTTCTTTATATCTTCTGAGGTTAAAGTCCCAATCCAATTGGTATAAGGCTGTCTTCCTAACGCTACTAATTCAAAAACAGAAAGATTACTTGGTGGCAACTTTTCGGTTAAAACCAAACTTAAATTCTGCGCTAAATCTAAAGGATTATAACTGTTTATATTCTTATCATTCAGAAGCACTTTTCCTGATAATGGCTGTTGAATTCCAGTAATGGTTCGTAATAAAGTTGATTTCCCAATTCCGTTTGCACCAATTAATGAAATGAGTTTTCCTGAATTTAAACTTAAATTTAAATTTTCAGCAATAGTCACAGTTGCTTTCTTGGACTTGTAGCCAATTGATAAATTTATTGTGCTTAATATGGTTTTCATTGCGACTTATTTTTTAAACACATAGATAACATAGTTTTCGTTGGTTCAATTTATAGTTAGTTTTAAAATTTACTCGTAAATTAACACATAGCCGTTCTTGCTAAAACTTTGGCAATAATTTGAAATATTCATTTACAAATGTTTTCTGCCCCTCTTTATAAATATTATGGCAATTAAAGTTAATTATAATTCCTTTTGGGGCTTTGCATAGTTTCATATAAGTTAACAATTGCGCTTCATGAATGGGACTAATTTCAGAAACCGTTTTTAATTCCACTACTAAACAATTTTCCACAAATAAATCACATCTTAAATCTGCACTCAATTCTTTATTTTTATAAATCAGCGGTACTTTCATTTCAGAGAAAAAATTCAATTTCCTATGTTGTAATTCTTCCTTCAAACATTGATGATAAACATTTTCTAATAATCCTTTTCCAATTATTTTATGTACTTCAATACAAGCACCAATTACATTATAAGTTAGTTCATCTAAATATTTTTGAGTAACCATTTAATATTAGTTAAAATAGAAACTCATTTTAATTTTCACTTCGCTATGTTTTTTGAGGAAAAGTGAAACGCCTTTTTTAAGGTTATAAAACTATGTCTCTATGTGTTTAAAAAACTAAGATATTAAATATTTGTAAGTTTTTACTGAAAATTTCTTTTTCTTACCAATAACCAAATGACAACCGGCGCGCCAATTAGCGACGTAATTGCATTAATAGGAAGCGTAACATCGAAGCCCGGCATTTGCGAAACGATGTCACAAAACAGCATAATTATGGCTCCAAAAAATAAGGTACTCCAGAACAAAATAGTATGATTACTCGTTTGAAAAGTCAGTTTGGCGATATGTGGTACTGCTAATCCAATAAACGCAATCGGACCGGCAAAAGCTGTAATACTTCCAGCTAAAATACTCGTTGCAAATATGATGATCAATCTGGCTTTTTTGAAACTCAATCCCATGCTTTTTGCGTAATTTTCACCCAAAAGCAATGCGTTCAAAGGTTTAATACTACTGGCGCTCAAAAGCAAACCAATACCAACACAAACGGCTAAAATACTTAACGTTGTCCAGGAAAGATTTCCTAAACTTCCCATCGACCAAAAAGTAAATTTCTGCAATTGTTCTGCTGTACTAAAATAGGTCAAAACACTTACGATTGCTGTTGTAAAACTTCCGAACATTAATCCGACAATTAAGATTGCCATTGTATCTCTCAATCGCTGAGAAACGATCAAAACCAATAATAGAACCATTGTACTGCCAAACGTGGATGCAATTACAATTCCATATGAGGATAATACAAAAGCACTTAAAAAAGAAGGCAAAAACCCGGCCCCCAGAATCACAAATGCAACTCCTAAACTCGCTCCGGAACTCAATCCTAAAACATAAGGCCCGGCAAGTGGATTTCGAAACAAAGTCTGCATTAACAAACCGCTAATCGAAAGTCCCGTTCCAACTAATACAGCTGTAAACGATTTAGGCAAACGGTAGTTAATAATAATATATTCCCAAGTTGATTTGCTCGCCTGACCTCCGGTTAAACTTTCATAAACATCTCTAAACGGAATATTTACCGAACCTAAACTAAGACTCGCAAAAAACATCAAAAGAAGTCCTAAACCCAGAACGATAAATAAAATGGTATTTCGTTTTTTGTTTGCCAATTTAATTCAATTTAGATGCAAAAGTAAACTCATAACTCGGCAATAAATCCGGATGAAAAATTTTGATATAATCTTTCAAAACCAAATCTGGACGGCTTGGTGACAATTCATAATAAATGGTTCCGCCAGTTGCACCAAACTTACTTTCTAACGTATAAATGGATTTATTTTTAAAAGCGTCAAACTCACTGTAATGCGGGTTTGCTTTTTCTAATTCGGCCAAAGTCAGAAAAGAACCTGACGCAATCCAAACATTCGCTGTTTTGGCTTTGTCTAATACTTTTTCGAATGATAAACCTTCACTTCCGGTACCTTTTAAATCGGCCCATAAATAATTAGACTTTGCATCTTTCATAAATTGCGCTACCCAGCTGTTTCCTTTTGCCACATACCAAACATCTTCGTACATAGAACCATATAAAACTGTTGTTGTAGCAGGTTTTTCGGCTACTAATTTCTTTGCCTGATTATAACTTTCAACAATCTTATCGAACAACTCTTTGGCTTTATCTTCTTTACCAAATAACGCTCCGTATAGTTTTATCCATTCTGCTTTTCCAAGAGGAGATTGCTCCATCCAATCGGCCTGAATCATCACATTTAAACCACTTTTTTTCAAATTATCCAGCATCGGATTGTTGTTGTCAACTCCAAAAGTTACAATCAAATCTGGTGCTAAATCTATTAGTTGTTCAATGTTTAATTTTTCGTTTTGTCCAACGTTTTTCACAATCCCTTTATCAATTAATATTCTCGTTTTTTCAGAAGAAATATAATCGGTATGTGGAAAACCAACTAGTTTATTTTCTACATCCAGCATTTCAAGATACGGAATGTTAGTTGTTGATGTCACCACAACCGTTTCCAACGGCACGTTGATTGTTGTGTAAGCTTGAAGACTATCAGGAACTTTGCCTTCTTTTTCTTTTAAAATATAAGTGAACTTTTTATTTGTGTTTGGCCAAGGATTGGTAACCGTTACAACAGAATATCCTTCCTGTTTTACGATAGAAAGCCCTGAAGCATATTCGATACTATTTTTAGCAATTGTAGATTTTGCAACTTCGGTAGTTTCATTTTTTTTACAACTTATCAGAAGAAAAAAAGACAAAACATAAAACGTTTTAGGTAATAAATGTTTCATAAGTTAGTTATACATTTTGGTAATTGAAATCGTAAACACCCAATATCGGCACAGATTTTGAATACTAAAATTTCAAAATTTAATTTTTTGATAAGGACAAAGGTAAGGCAATTTCTATTTTTTTTGTTTACCTTTATTCTTACAAATCTCAACAAACTCATTTTTTACATTATATGAATACCACAAAAACCAAAATTTGTTCGAGTTGTGAAACTATTTTTAGATGCGGGGATATTTCTGTTGAAAACAAATGTTGGTGTAATGACTACCCTCCTATTTTTAATCTTTCTGAAGGAGGAGATTGTCTTTGTCCGGTTTGCTTTAAAGAAGCCTGCATGGACAAAATTGATGCTTATGTGGAGACCATGACACCTAAAAAAGCACTACAAAATAAAGCATTATCTTTACCAAAAACAGCAAAACTAATTGAAGATATTGATTATTATACCGAAGATGGCAATACTGTTTTCACGACCTGGTTTCATTTAAAACGCGGAAGCTGTTGCGGAAATGATTGTCGTCATTGCCCCTACTAATTATAAATTGTTGTTTGTTAATTATGAAGAACAACGTAATCAAAGACAAAAGTTTTGATTTTGCCATTCGAATTGTCAAATTATATCAATATTTATGCACTGAGAAAAAAGAATTTACACTTTCTAAACAACTACTGAGATCGGGAACAAGCATTGGTGCAATGGTCAGGGATGCAGAACATGCCGAAAGTAAAAATGATTTTATTCATAAATTTGCTATTGCGCAAAAAGAAGCAAATGAATCAGTTTATTGGCTAGAATTATTAAAAGCTACTGATTATTTAAATGATAAAGAATTTGAAAACATCAATACTGACGCCATTGCAATCTTAAAACTAATAACAAGTATTATAAAAACTACAAAAAATCAACTCGTTTCCAAACCAGTTCCTACTACAAATTCACAACTAACAATTAATAATTAAAAATGATTTACTTAATTACCGGAGGCGAACGATCAGGAAAAAGCAGTTATGCTCAAAACTTAGCATTGAAGCTTTCGGATACACCAATCTATGTGGCAACAGCCAGAAAATGGGATGACGACTTCCAGAATAGAATCGACCGCCATCAGCAGGAACGCGACGGACGCTGGACCAATATTGAAAAGGAAAAACATTTAAGTGAAATTGATTTCGCAGCTAAAGTAGCTTTGATTGATTGCGTAACGCTTTGGCTGACTAACTTTTTTGTTGATACAAAGTACGATGTACCTTTAAGTCTAGAAGAAGCAAAAAAAGAGTTTCTTGCGATGGCCAAACAGGAAAATGCAACACTAATTATTGTTACCAACGAAATAGGAATGGGAGTTCATGCCGACACTCATATCGGCAGAAAATTCACAGAATTACAAGGCTGGATGAATCAGTTTTTGGCGGCAAATGCAGATGAAGTTGTTTTGATGGTTTCGGGAATTCCGGTAAAAATAAAATAAAATTCCAAATTTTAAATTCCAAATTCCAAGGCACTGCCTTAACTTTACATAAATTCAAACATTCAGATTGATTTTCGAAATTGTAATTTGGATTTTTTTTATTGGAATTTTAACCCCAACAACATGACTAATTTAGACGATATTTTAAAATCGCGTCGTGATACCCGACATTTTACCCCTGATGAAGTTCCTGATGAAGTGATCGAAAAAGCTTTACAGGCTGGACATTGGGCACCATCGGTTGGATTGACGGATGCTACACGCTATTATATCATTAAATCTGCAGAAGTAAAAAGTGCTATCAAAGATTTGTTTTTGGATTATAATAAAAAAGCCGAGTCCTTAACAGATAATCCAGAACAAAAAGAGCACTATAAATCCCTGAAACTTGAAGCTATTGAAGAAGCCCCAATTGGACTTATTATCGCTTATGACCGTTCTGTTTTAAATCAGTTTACGATTGGAACTGTTGGCAGTAACGAAGCGGTTAAATTTAGTTCTGTTTGTGCAGCTCAGAATATTTGGCTTTCCCTCACCGATCAAGGTTACGGTATGGGCTGGGTTTCGATCTTGAATTATTACCAGTTTAAAAAAATACTTGACCTACCAGACAACATCGAGCCTTTGGGTTATTTCTGCGTTGGAAAACCAGCAACGAATTATGATAACCAACCGATGCTGCAACAATTGCATTGGAAAAAAAAATCAGAAGCACCAATTTGCACTGAAATTAAAAATGTAACAGAAAGTTATATTTCTGATTTGAAATTAAAATCTCAAATTGAGATTGATAATAAAAACGATTTCAGCAAAGAATTACAAGAAAAAATAGACGGTAAAACTAAACCAGTAGGTGCTTTAGGGACTTTAGAAACTTTAGCTTTTCAGTTGGCTACGGTTTTTGAAACTTTAAATCCGAAAATTATAAATCCGAATATTGTTGTTTTTGCAGCAGATCACGGAATTGCAAATCATGGTGTGAGCGCTTATCCACAAGACGTAACGCGACAAATGGTTGGTAATTTTCTGGATGGCGGAGCAGCTATCAATGTTTTTTGCAAGCAAAATGACATTCAGTTATCAATTGTAGATTCAGGCGTAAATTATGATTTCCCGACAAATGCCAATCTAATTGATGCTAAAATTGCAAAAGGAACCCAATCGTTCCTGCACGCGCCGGCGATGAGCGAAACTGAATTGCAATTGTGTTTTGAAAAAGGAAAAACCATTGTAGAAAATATCGCAAAAACAGGTTCTAATTGTATTGGTTTTGGCGAAATGGGAATTGGAAACACTTCTACAGCTTCTGTATTAATGAGTCTTTTAACTGGTTTTTCTATCGAAGAATGTGTCGGAAAAGGAACCGGAGTTGAAGATCAAAAATTACTTCAGAAACAGGAATTTCTTAAAAGAGCAATCGAAAATTATTCCGGTCAAGCCAATTTAAAAGAACAACTGGCTTATTTTGGAGGTTTCGAAATTATACAAATGGCAAGCGGAATGCTGACTGCTTTTGAAAACAAGATGCTAATTTTAGTTGATGGTTTTATTTGCAGCGTCGCTTTTTTAATTGCTTCAAAAATAAATCCTTCTATAATTAAAAATGCTTTTTTTTGCCATTGCTCTGCTGAACAGGCACATCAAAAATTACTTCAATATTTAAAGGCAAAACCAATTTTAAATTTAGATTTGCGTCTGGGTGAAGGAACAGGTTGTGCAATTGCTTTTCCCATTTTGAAATCGGCAGAGGCTTTTTTGAATGAAATGGCTAGTTTTGAGAGTGCCGGGGTTAGTAGGCAGTGATTTTAGTCGCAGTCTCAGTTTTCAGTCACAGTTTGTCATTCCGAGGAACGAGGAATCCCCGCAAGCAACTCCGCACAGAAAAGTGGACAATCTTTGTCGAGCTACTTGCGGGGATTCCTCGTTCCTCGGAATGACAAGAATACCTAAAATATATTTCTTAAATAAAAAACAAACTTCTTAAATGAAAAAAGAACTACATATTTTCTTTACCTGCTTAATGTTTTACACCCGAATTCCATGTCCAAAAAACATCGATCATAATCCTGATTATTTAAATAAAGCTACACGCTATTTCCCTTTTATTGGATGGATTGTGGGGAGTATCTCTTTTTTGGCTTTTTACATTTTTGCTCAATTTCTTTCTGTTGAAATTGCTGTTATCTTAGCTATCATCGCTTCTATTCTAACAACTGGAGCTTTTCATGAAGATGGTTTTGCAGACGTTTGTGATGGTTTTGGCGGTGGCTGGACGAAAGAAAAAATCCTGTTGATTATGAAAGACAGCGCAATTGGCGCTTATGGAGCCATTGGTTTGGTTTTATTATTTTTATTGAAATTTAAATTACTTTCCGAATCGATTTCTCTTTTTCAGATGGAAAATCCGATTGGACTTCTACAAGTTTTCCTTTTGTTTCTATCTGCTCATGCTTTGAGTCGTTTAGCCGCCATCAGTATTACTTTTACACATGAGTATTCCAGAGATGACGCTACTAGCAAAAGCAAACCAATTGCAAAAAAACATACCTGGAAAGAAATTTTAGGATCATCTATCTTTGGCTTATTACCTCTTTTAGCTCTCTCCTATTTTCAATACAATTTTCTTCTAGCTATAATTCCTGTTTTTATAACACGTTACTTTTTGGCTCGTTATTTCCAAAAATGGATTGACGGATATACAGGAGATTGCCTGGGTGCGACACAGCAGGTTTGTGAAGTTGTTTATTATTTAAGCTTTCTTTTTATATGGAAATTTATTTAGTACGTCATACCGAAACTGCCTGTGAAAAAGGGATTTGTTACGGGCAATCTGATGTTGATTTAGCAGAACCTTTTGATTCTATTTTTGAGAACATTGTTTCACAATTGCCTTCAGAAGCGATTGTTTTTTCAAGTCCGCTGAAGCGATGTGTAATTTTGGCTCAATATATTCAGGACAGTATCAAAACGATATCGTATCAGGAAGACAAACGTTTAATGGAAATGGATTTTGGTGATTGGGAAATGAAAAACTGGAATGATATTTTACCCGAACAACTCAATCCGTGGATGGAAGATTTTGTAAATGTTCCTGCTTCAAATGGAGAATCTTTTGTTTTATTACACAAACGTACTGAAACCTTTTTATCAGATTTAACTTCAAAACAAATCAATTCGCCCATCATAGTTGTTTGTCATGCCGGAATCATAAGAAGTATCTTATGCCATCATTCCTCCTTACCGTTAAAAGATGCTTTTCAAAATAAAGCAGATTTTGGTGAAGTCATTAAAATTGAGCTCTAAGAGTAGTTTTGTTTAGAATTTGACTTAAAAAGTAAAACAAATTTGATAATTCAACATTTTTAACTTTATCTTTGCCCGAAATTTAAGGTTGTGTTTTAATTTTAAAAACGCATTAAAAGGGAATCAAGTAAAATCTTGAGCTGTACCCGCAACTGTAAGCTAAGTTCTGAAAAGAATGCTTGTTGTTAACTACAAAACCACTGCTCGCCCCGGCGAGTGGGAAGGTAAACAACAAGACGCAAGCCAGGAGACCTGCCTTTATAACAAATATCGAACTCTCGGGAAAAAGAGTGTAGAAATTATGACTTTAAAAAAACTTTTCGCTTTTTACTTGCTATTGTTGTGCCAGATTATGTCGGCGCAGAACGACTCCATTACAAATTTGAAAGCTGTTGTAGTTTCTGATTCTAACCTGAAAAAATATTCGACTTCACAATCTGTTTTAAAACTCAATGATTCTGTTATCAATAAAAATGAGGCTTTATTAACGGATCTTTTAAACTTCAACTCCACGATTTACTTCAAAGAATACGGAAGAGGAATGCTTTCGACAGTGGCTTTTAGAGGAACTACTTCATCTCAAACGGCTGTAATCTGGAACGGAATCAACATCAATTCTCAAATGAACGGAAGCACTGATTTCAATACGATTTCTGGTTCCGATTATAATTCTGTTAGTGTAAAAGCTGGTGGAGGAAGTGTTATTTATGGAAGCGGAGCCGTTGGAGGAACCGTGCATTTAAATAACGATTTGGGATTTTATAATCGTTTTGAGAATAACTTAAAACTAGATTATGGAAGTTTCAACACCATTGGAATCAATTATAAAACTAATATTTCTAACGAAAAATGGAGCGCTCAAATTGGTTTTTCCAAAAACAGTTCGACAAACGATTATAAATACCTGAATCAATATACCTGGAAAGGAGAACAGCGATGGAACCAAAACGGGCAATATGATATTATTACCATGAGTGCCAATTTGGGTTACAAATTTGACACAAAAAATAGCCTAAAATTATACAGCCAAACTTCTAACACAGATCGAAATACATCTTTAATAACAGAAACCGAAACCAAAAGCAAGTACGTGAATGGTTTCAATAGAAACTTATTAGAATACGACGGTGATTTTGGAAAATTCAAAACCAATTTCAAGACGGCTTATATTTTTGAAAATTATCAATATTATGCTGACAATTCAACCAATCAATATACTTTCGGAAAAACAGAAAGTTTTATTACTAAAGCTGATTTAGGATATACCCTTTTTAAATCAACACAAATAAACGGAATTTTAGACTACAACAGAACGAAAGGATTTGGAAGTGGTTTTGGAGACAATACCAGAGAAATTAGTTCTGCAGCATTACTGGTAAAACAAGATTTTTCAAAGGATTGGAAAAATGAATTTGGAATCAGAAAAGAATTTACAGATAACTACAAATCACCTGTTTTATTCTCTTTGGGATCTTCGTATCAATTTGGAAAATTATATAATTTGAAATTGAATTTGTCCCGAAATTTCAGAATTCCAACCTTCAATGACTTATATTGGGAGCAAGGCGGAAATCCAGATTTGAAACCGGAAAGTTCCTATCAGGCAGAAATTGGAAATGTTTTTACTTATAAAAATATTTCGCTTACACAGACTTTCTACTACATCAAAATTACCGATTTATTGCGCTGGGTCCCGGGAAGCAACGGAATCTGGACTCCACAAAACACAGATAAAGTAAATACCTATGGAACTGAAACTTTACTAAGCTGGAAACAACAATATGGTAAAAATTATTTTGGAGCCAACGCCACTTATGCCTACACGGTTTCTAAAGATATAGCGACTGACAAACAATTGTTTTTTGTTCCTTTTAATAAAGTAACGGCAGCAGTTTCTTATTCAAGAAATAACATTTCAGCTTATTACCAATTTTTGTATAACGGTTTTGTCTACACACAGGCCGACAATGATCCAAATGAAATTGTAGACGCCTATTTGGTTTCCAATATAGGAATCGATTATGATTTTAAATTTTTAAGCTCTTTCAAACTAGGATTCCAGATTTTAAATCTATGGAATGAAAATTATGAAAGTCTTGAAAACAGACCCATGCCAGGAAGAAATTTTAATATGTACTTAAACCTTAAATTTTAATATAATGAAGTTAACCAGATTATTTTTAGTAGCATTAAGCGTATCGCTTTTTGTCTCTTGTTCAAACGATGATGACAATAATGATCCAAAAGGAGTATATGACAATGGTTTTTTCATCTTAAACGAAGGGAATTCTGGCGGTGGTTCAGTTTCTTTTGCGAGTGATGATTTAGCCACTTTTACAGCAGATGTTTACAAAACCGCAAATCCTACAGATATTGCAGGAGTCTATCTTCAAAATATCTTTTTTGATGGAGACAAAGCCTACATCATTGCAGGTGGATCAAACGTAATTAACGTTGTAAACAGATATACTTTTAAATTAATTGCAAAAGTTGAAACTGGTCTTGCTAATCCAAGATACGGAGTTGTAAAAGATGGAAAAGCGTATGTAACGAACGCAAATACTTATTCTTATATCAACCCGGCAACTGGTAATACAGATGACTATATTGCAATAATTGATTTGGCTACTAATAAAGTAGAATCTAAAATCGAATTGGGTGCAACAGCAAACAGAATTTTATTGGAAAACAATAAATTATACATTACAGATTCTTATAATGATAAAGTATTGGTAGTAAATCCAGCTACAAAAGCATTAGAAACTCCTATAACAATTGGTACTAGTGGAGACAGTATGGAAGTTAAAGATGGTGTTTTATACGTTTTAAGAGCTCCTTATGGCGATAATAGAAGTGAAATTGTAAAAGTAAAATTATCTGATAAGTCGGTTACTAAAATTACTTTCCCTGAATCTTTAGACAGAGCAGGTTACTTAGACATTTATAATGATAAAGTTTACTACACTTCTAACAATTCAGTGTACGCAATTACTACTACCGCAACAGCAGCTTCAACAACAGCAATTGCAACGGCTAGTCTTCCTGAAGACGGTTCAATTTACGGTTTTGCAGTAAAGAATGATAAAATTTATATTGCTGATGGTGGTGATTTTGGATCAAACAGCAAAGCTTACATCTACAATTTAAGTGGAAGTTTGCAAAAAGAATTAACGGTTGGTGTAGGACCAAATGGTTTTTACTTTAACGATTAACCTTTATTTTTAAATTTGTTTTTGGATTTTTTGTAAAAAAGGCTTTCATTTCTGAAAGCCTTTTTCCGTTTATTTTAGTAATTTTTGAAATTCTTTTGGAACAGTCTCTAAATACATTTCATTCCTATAGCCATTGATTTTTTTAGAATCTGTAACATATGGCAAGATTAAATTTTCGTCTATTCTTACCTTTTTTGCTGTAGCCCCAGTAATTTTAGATATTGCCAAATTCAATAAGGGCTCTTCTGAATCACCTAAAATACCATAAGTACTAACAGATTCATTCTGCACATATGTTGGCGGTAAGCCCGCTGTATAGTCCCCAAAATCAGCTGAATTTGAAATTTTAAAAACTAACGGCTGCATCGCATATTTATGATTTGGATTAACATTTGTTTTAGTGAATGTAGGCGAATCATAAACTGTAAATGAACCAACATTTTTACCAATTGTCGTTTCACCAATCTGAACAACATTAATATACGGTTTTAAACCGTTTATCACCAATTCACTTGCTGATGCGGTATTAGAAGTTGTAATAACATAAACAGTATTTAAATTTAAACTGTTAAGAGCAGCTCCATCTATATCTTTTACAAATCTTTCGTTCAAAAATTCCAAATCTTCAGCAGTCAGACCGGCCATTTGTTTCAAATTATACTGTCTTTTTGAAAATATTTTTCCTTCAAATTGTCCTGTAATCATACTTGCCAAACGCGTTGAAGAACGAACTGAACCACCTCCATTATATCTTAAATCCAAAACCAGGTCAGTTGCGCCTTGTGCTTTTAGTTCTCCAAAAGCCTGATTTAATTTAGTGTCATATTCGGCATAAAAACCGTTATACATTAAATAACCTATTTTATGACCTCCAGAAGTAATTACTTTACTAATTAATATTGGATTTTCTTCTAATACAGTTTTGGTTAAAGCAACAGATTTTCCATTCAAAACAAAAGCAGAACCATTATAATCTGCAAGATTTAAAGTATAGCTATCAGGATTAAGCAATAACGATTCGTAGTTTGAAACGGTAAGTTTGGTCCCATTTACACTGGTAAACAAATCACCTCTTTTAATATCTTTAGATGCAGCGTCAGAATTAGGAATAATATAACGGACATAACCTACTACATCATTAGATCCCTCAGAGACTCTGCTCAATCTAAAATCTACTCCATTGTTTTTTGAAATCCCATTAAGTTCTTGTTCCAAAACAGTATAATCATCTACAATCCAGCTAAAACGATCGATTGCATTAATTGGATATTTGCTAACTGGTTTATTTAGTAAATCTTCAAATAATTCCTCTGGCTTAGAATATCCAGACAAAAATGAGTTAAGAGCTTCTTGATTTGCAAAACGATCATCAGCTAAATTGGGCACGTCAGCCTGCCATAAATAAACTTCATTTAATCCTTTCCAGACAAAATCATTTACTTGTAAGTCTGCCGGAGCAGCAACATCATCGTTATCTTCACAAGATTGCAAAGCAAATGCAAGTAAAAATACAAGTAATAAACTCTTTAAAATTGTTTTCATATATTTAGGTGTAGTAGTATTCAATACTTTATTAACGTAAAAATACTACCTTTAGTTTTAACTGTATTATGTTTTCTTAAAAAAAATACAAAAACGTTGTAACAAAAATAATAGTGCCTCGTCTTGACTATATAAGCTTACTTGTAAATACTGATTAATTAAATAAATCACAATAAGCAAATAACTTATAACCGACCAAAAACCAACAAATAACCAATTATGAATCAAGTTGCGTTTATAGAATTGATTAATCCTTTTAAAGACAAAGTTTTTCGTCTGGCAAAAAGATTATTAACCAGTACTGAAGAAGCGGAAGACGCCACTCAGGAAGTAATGGTGAAATTATGGAACAAAAAAGAAAATTTAGACGCTTATAATAATATCGAAGCTGTTGCAATGACAATGACCAAAAATTATTGTCTCGATCAGTTAAAATCTAAAAGAGCAGGAAATTTAAAAATAGTTCATAATAATTACACAGATCGTGAGCCGCAGTTAGATAAAAAACTAGAAGATTCAAATAGTCTGGAATGGGTTGAAAAAATTATAAATCAGTTGCCCGAGCAACTCCAAATATTAATTCAGCTTCGCGATGTTGAACAATATGAATTTGATGAAATTGCGAAAATTGTCAACATGAATGAAACGGCTATTCGGGTAGCACTTTCGAGAGCAAGAAAAAAAATAAGAGAATCAATGGTTAATACACACAGTTATGGAATTAGATAAAATAGAAAATATATTAGAAAAATACTTTCAGGGAGAAACTACTATTGCCGAAGAAAAAGAATTAAAAGAATATTTTTCTTCACCGAATGTTGCGCAGCATTTAGAGCAGTACAAACCAATGTTTGGTTATTTCTCTCAGGTAAAACAACAAAAAACGACGCAGGAGATTCCACTACAAACTAAAAAACGAAATGTGGCGTGGTTATCAATTGCAGCTTCAGTTGTTGTTATACTAGGAATAGGAGCCTTTTATCTTGCAAGTCAAAAAACTACAGCTCCTGTTGTAGCGCAATCAGAATTAGGAACCTATGATAATCCGGAAGAAGCACTTGCTGCAACGCAAAAAGCTTTGGCTTTATTATCGAACAATGTGAATGTAGGTATTGAAAGTGTACAATACATTCAGGAATATGAACAATCAAAAAACAAAATTTTTAAACAGTAAATCAATCAAAAAAATAAACAAAATGAAAAATTTCATCATAACATTAGTATTCGCATTCGTTAGTACCGCTTTTTATGCTCAGGGAGCATTTGATAAATTTGATGGTCAGGACGATGTAACGTCGGTACTTGTCAACAAAAAAATGTTTGACATATTGAGTAAGGTAAAAGTAGATCCGTCTGATAAAGAGGCTCAACAATACATGAGTCTTATTAAAAAACTTGACAATTTAAAAGTGTTTACCACAAAAAACGCAAAAATTGAAGCCGATATGAAACTTTCTGCTGATAAATACATTAAAACAGCGAATTTGGAAGAACTGATGCGTATAAATGACAGCGGAAAAAATGTAAAAATATACGTTAAATCAGGTGCTACAGACAGTAAAATAAGAGAATTATTTATGTTTATTGACGGTGCAAAAAACGAAGAAACCGTTTTACTTTCTTTAACTGGAAATTTTGATCTAAACGAAATCTCTCTACTTACAGACAAAATGCAACTTCCTGGAGGTTCTGACTTAAAAAAAGCCTCTAAAGGCAAAAAATAATCATGAGACTTAACGTTTTTACCTCGGCCCTTTTAGTGTTACTAACTTTAGTAAGTTGTAATTCTGAACCTTCATTGCAAAAATATTTTGTACAGAATACCGATAACAAAGATTTTATCGCTCTTGATATTTCGCCAAGTATCCTAAACATTGAAAAAACGAAGCTAACTGCAGCACAAACAGAAGCTTTAAATTCTTTTGATAAAATGAACATACTGGCATTCAAAGCTAATGCTACAAATCAGGTGCAATTTGAAATCGAAAGAACAAAAGTTAAAACTATTTTAAAGGATCCAAAATACCAAAAATTAATGTCTTTTGGTTCAGGTAAAGACGGCGCTTCTATAAGCTACGTTGGTACAGATGAAAACATCGAAGAGTTTGTAGTTTTTGCCAACAGAAAAGAAAATGGTTTTGCAGTAGTTCGTGTTTTAGGAAAAAATATGAATCCAAATAACATCATGACTTTAATGTCGGTTTTACAACAATCAAAAATTGACATGGAACAATTGAAGCCTTTGCAGCAATTGATTAATACTAATAAATAATATAATCTTACAATAAATAGAAAAAGCTCCATAATTGGAGCTTTTTCTATTTATTGTTTTTTGCTTTCTCATATCGCATTTTCAAACCTTCTAAATAAGGCGCTTTTTGTTCTTCTGCTAAAGCTATTGATTTTTCAAAATTAATTAATGCTAAATTTCTCTTTCCATTTAACTCAAGCATATCGCCATAAGCCAAATAAACCATAGGAGATTTAGAATATAAAACAGTATTACTTTTAAAAATATATTCTGCTGCAATGGGATTATTTTTAATATTTTGAGAACCGAAAAAATTAACATCACCCTCGCCAAATAAACCTAAATCAATTCCCTTTTTAAAAATTTCTGTTATTTGCTGCTCCATTTTTTCATCATTCTTTTCAGAATGTGATTGAACTTCTTGCTTAATGATAATTTCTAATTCATCATAAAGTTTTTTTGATTCTAATGCTTTTTTATTTCTGTAGATTTCCGCAGCCTTGCGTGCTAAGTCAACCGTTGCAGTATAGGCATTTTCATTTGAAGTTTTTACTTCAGGAATAACACCTATTCCTTCCCAATTTGTTTTTGTCACAGGATTTATCCCTGTTCCTGTTGGTATAAAGATTTCTAAATCAGAATTTATTTTAAAGACATCACCAGGATTCGCAGCTCCTCCAGTGGTTTCTCCAACTAATGTCGCTCTCTTTTGACTTTGCATATTATAACTAAATTCCTCTGCACCTGAAAAAGTTTTTGGGCCGGTAATGATAAACAAGGGAACATCAATCTTTTTCTTTCCATTTACTTCATGAGTAATAACTTCTTCCTTTCGATTTCCTTGTCTAAAATAAAGTGTATTAATCAATAAATTACTTTCCAAAAAATAACTACATAAATAATTTACTGTTTTAGGATTACCTCCTCCGTTGTTTTGTAAATCAACAATTACAGCATCGGTATTTGCCAAAAGATGCATGTAAGCATCAATAGTAATATTAGTTTCTGAAAGAAAAAAGCTGATATTTAAATACCCAATATTTCCATCAAGTATTTTTACCTCCTTAAAACCACTGGCTTGCTTTCGGGTATCGGTATAGTTTTTAAAATACATTTCATAATCAGTGGTTGAATTTTCCTGTTGTTTTACAGGTGCAAAAGCAGGCCAAACACCCAAATGCTTATCACCATTAACTACTCTAATTTCTTTAGTTAAAGCAACTGCAAAAGAATCAATTAGCTCCTGTTTTTTAAATTCCCCTTCCTTTAAACTTTTATTTAAATGACTAACAATTAATTCAGCCTTATCTGGAAAAACATAATGTTCATGTAGTAATAAATCAATTTTACTGATGGTTTCTTTTTTGAACTTCTCATTTATTTTTTTCTGCCCAAAAACTTCGGCTTTAAAAACAATGACAAATAACAAGAGATGGATAAAAAGTGATTTCATGTTTTTTCTTTAGAAATAATTACAATAAAAATTACGGAGTTAAATCGGTCCTTATCAAATATAGGTAAATATTTCATTATCAAACACAAGTTAAAAAAAGGCATAAAAAAAGCCCCATTTTCATGGAGCTTTTTTAATATCAGGATTTGAGATTATTTACTCAAATACATTTTTCTTCTTGAGTACAACTCGTAGAATTGATCGTCTTTTAAGTCATCAATAAACAAGATGCTCTCTCCAGTTGATTTCATTTCAGGTCCTAATGCTTTGTTTACATTTTGGAATTTGCTGAAAGAGAAAACTGGTTGTTTGATTGCATATCCTTTCAATTGTGGATTAAAGTCAAAATCAGTTACTTTATTGTGACCTAACATTACTTTCGTAGCATAGTTTACATAAGGCTCTCCGTAAGCTTTTGCAATAAATGGTACTGTTCTCGATGCTCTTGGATTTGCTTCAATAATATAAACCGTATCATCTTTAATCGCAAACTGAATATTGATTAAACCTACCGTTTTTAAAGCTCTCGCGATTTTATAAGTATGGTCTTTTATCTGTTGCATTACGAATTCTCCTAAGTTGAAAGGAGGCAATGTAGCATTACTATCTCCAGAGTGAACTCCACAAGGTTCGATGTGCTCCATAATTCCGATGATGTAAACATTTCCATCAGCATCACAAATTGCATCTGCTTCCGCTTCGATTGCTCCAGCTAAATAATGATCTAAAAGCAATTTATTTCCTGGAATCGTTTTCAATAAATTGATTACATGCTCCTCTAATTCTTTTTTGTTGATTACAATTTTCATTCCCTGACCTCCTAATACATAAGAAGGACGAATCAATAATGGAAAATCTAAAGTATCTGCTAAGGCAGAAGCTTCGTCAGCTGTTTCAGCAATTCCAAATTGTGGGAAAGGAATATGCAATTCTCTCAATAAGTCAGAGAATCTTCCTCTGTCTTCTGCTAAATCAAGTGCATCAAAACTAGTTCCGATGATTTTCACTCCGTATTTAGATAATTTTTCAGCCAATTTCAAAGCGGTTTGTCCACCTAACTGCACAATAACACCTTCTGGTTTTTCATGCTGAATGATGTCATAAATATGTTCCCAGAAAACTGGTTCAAAGTATAATTTATCTGCTGTATCAAAATCAGTCGAAACTGTTTCCGGGTTACAGTTGATCATAATTGTTTCGTATCCACATTCTTTTGCTGCCAAAACTCCGTGTACACAAGAGTAATCGAACTCGATTCCTTGTCCAATTCTGTTTGGTCCTGAACCTAAAACGATGATTTTCTTTTTATCGGTAACAACGCTTTCGTTATCTACATAACGCTCGCCATTTGCTTTTTCAATTTCTGCCTCAAAAGTTGAGTAGTAATAAGGTGTCTGTGCTTTAAACTCAGCTGCACAAGTATCAACCAGTTTGAATACACGGTTGATGTTTTGATCCATACGCAAAGTGTGAACTTCACTTTCCAGACAATTCATCATGTGAGCAATTTGTCTGTCTGCAAAACCTTTTTGTTTCGCTTCAAGTAAAAGCTCTTTTGGAAGATTAGAAATTTTATAGTTCGAAATTTCTTTCTCTAAAGTATAAAGTTCTTCGTATTGTTTTAAGAACCACATATCAATTTTTGTGATTTCATGAATACGACTCAACGGAATTCCCATTGCAATCGCATCATAAATTACAAAAACACGATCCCAGCTTGCAAATGTCAGTTTCTCGATAATTTGCTCGTAATTGGTATAACCTTTTCCATCAGCACCTAAACCATTTCTCTTGATTTCTAATGACTGTGTAGCTTTGTGCAATGCTTCCTGGAACGAACGCCCAATTCCCATTACCTCACCAACAGATTTCATCTGAAGTCCTAATGTTCTGTCAGCACCTTCAAATTTATCAAAGTTCCAACGTGGTATTTTAACGATTACATAATCCAATGTAGGTTCAAAAAGAGCCGAAGTCGATTTTGTAATTTGGTTTTGCAATTCATCTAAATTGTATCCTAAAGCCAGTTTAGAAGCAATTTTAGCAATTGGGTAACCCGTTGCTTTTGATGCCAGAGCAGAAGAACGCGACACACGAGGGTTAATCTCGATTGCTACGATATCTTCTTTATCGTCTGGTGAAACTGCGAATTGTACGTTACAACCTCCTGCAAAATTTCCGATACTACGCATCATCAAGATGGCATAGTCACGTAATTTTTGGAAAGTAGTATCAGATAATGTCATAGCTGGTGCAACTGTAATCGAATCTCCGGTATGAATTCCCATTGGATCCATATTTTCGATTGAACAGATAATCACCACATTATCATTTTTATCTCTTAAAAGTTCCAATTCATATTCTTTCCATCCTAACAAAGCTTTGTCAATCAATACTTCGTGAATTGGTGACATTTCTAATCCGTAGGTTAGTTTTTCGTCAAATTCTTCTTTACTGTGAACAAAAGCTGCTCCTGTTCCTCCTAATGTAAACGAAGGGCGAATTACTAATGGAAATCCAAATTCCTGAGCAATTTCTTTTCCTTCAAGGAAAGAAGTAGCGGTTTTTGCAGGCGCGGTAGGTACATTTATTTTTTGAAGCAATTGTTTAAATTGCTCTCTGTCCTCGGTAATATTAATAGCATTTACATCAACACCAATTAATCTTACTCCGAAATCCTGCCAGATTCCTTTTTCATCAGCTTCCAAACATAAATTCAAAGCTGTCTGCCCTCCCATTGTTGGCAAAACCGCATCAATTTGTGGATGTTCCTTCAGAATTTCAATAATCGATTTTGTAGTTAATGGTTTCAAATATACATGATCGGCCATAGTTGGGTCGGTCATAATAGTCGCTGGATTTGAGTTTATCAAGATAACTTCAATTCCTTCTTCACGAATAGAACGTGCAGATTGAGATCCTGCATAATCGAATTCGCAAGCTTGACCAATAACAATAGGACCTGATCCTATTATTAAAACTGATTTTATTGATGTGTCTTTAGGCATTGTATTTGTATTGTGTAGTTATATAAAGTACTTAAAAAAACATTCTTAGTATATTCTAAACTAGAACGTTGCAGGTTTTTTACCGACAAGGTATAAAAAAAGGCGATACTAAAAAAGTAATCGCCTTATGTATGTTTATACAAACATTATTTTTTGTGTCTAGGTTCGCTAGAAACAGTTAATTTATGTCTTCCTTTTGCTCTTCTACGCGCCAGAACTTTTCTTCCATTCGCAGAAGCCATTCTGTCCATAAATCCGTGCTTATTTCTTCTTTTTCTTTTCGATGGTTGAAACGTTCTTTTGCTCATTGCTTTGTATCTTTAAAATGGTATCTAATATCTCTTTTCTGTTTTTGAATATCGTTATTCTAAAACCGAGTGCAAATATACAAAGACTTTTTTTTCTGGCAAGTACTTTAATAAAAATATTTTTAATTCATTTTACTATATTTGCAAGCACAAATATACACCTATTATGTTTAACAAAAATATTAAGCTTATTTTGGCCGGACTTCTTGTAGTTGCTGGCGTTTGGCAATTTACAGAGAGTAATATCGGGAATGGTATTTTCCTTATATTATTGACGGCAATTCCGATTTTTCTTTATTTTAAAAATGAATTTATCCTTTTAGCCTTCCTAAAATTAAGAAAACAAGATTTTGAAGGAGCTAAAAACTGGCTGGCATACATCAAAAATCCGGAATCGGCATTAGTTAGAAAACAACAAGGATATTTTAACTACCTACACGGAATCATGTTATCTCAGACTAATATCAATCAGGCAGAGAAACATTTCAAGAAAGCAATCGAACTTGGTTTATCTATGGATATGGATTTAGCTGTAGCAAAACTAAACCTTGCAGGAGTTGCAATGTCACGCAGAAGAAAATTGGAAGCTACTAATTTATTGAATGAAGCTAAAAAATTAGACAAACAAGGCATGCTGAAAGAGCAAATCACAATGATGAAAGAGCAAATGAAGAAAATCTAAATTTCTTTAAATTACTATATTTAAAATCCCAAATTCGAAAAGAGTTTGGGATTTTTTATTTTAGATTTTAGAATGTAGATTTTAGATTTTTAAAGCTAACATTAATAATCAGGAGCTATTTCCTGCTGTCCTTCCAAATCTTTTGTGCCGAACCCCGGCACAAAAGGATTTTCCCTCCCATCAGGGCTAGGGCACTCATTTTCAAAAGAAAATTTATCCCCTTGAATTATTAATTCTCATTTTTTTTGTCATTTCGACCGAAGGGAGACTTGAGCGATAGCGACAGGCGAAGCAAATCACACTAGAAGCTCCACAATCAAAATCATCAATCTTTGTCGAGTCACCCGTCTGATTTCTACCTTCGGTCGAAATAACAATGTTGTGGAAAAAATCTTTGCGTATTATCTTTGTCAAAGTTTAAAACTTTGACAAAGATCTCATAACGATAATCGTTTGGAATTTGGAATTTGGGATTTAAAAATTGGAATTTTACAAACTTCTAATCCTCCAATATAATCGAAGGCAAATTCTCATTCAGCCATTTATATTTATTGAGAATCATAACATGGGTTCCTCCTTTTACAATAATACAGCTCTTAATATATTTTATCGGAAAAACATCATCCTTATCACCATGAATATGAATTACCTTTTCATCACGCTGATCTCTATCCCATAAAATCACATTTTCTACAGCCCACTGCAGGTAATGAAGATCTCGCATCGCCAGAAACTTTTCATAAAGCTTTATACGTTTATTGATTTTTTCACCAAAAGAATATTTTGCAAGGTTTTCAATATTCAGAATCAACTTCATCGGAATCAACTTATAAGCTTTTGTAGTTTTTCCGATTTTCATTCTTCTTGGAAATTCCGTATTGCTTCTAACACTGGAAATAATGATAATTTTCCGAACCTGAATATGTTTCGCCATTTCCTGAACCAGGATTCCACCAAAGGAAACACCAATCAAAACCGGATTTTCATGTTTGATGTTCTTAGTGATGCGTAGCGCATAATCAGACAACGATTCTTTAGACTGCGGAATTTCCCACTCCAACAGACACATTTCAAATACAGCTTCATCTAATTTAATTCTTTCAAAAATGCTTGAGCTAGCTGCTAAACCAGGCATAAAATATACAGGAATTTTACTCATTTGGCAGAAAAGGAATTTTTAATTACGGTTTTTCAATTTCAAGATAAATTTACTTTTTTTACTAATATGCACAGCAAATCTTACACCATAATTCAATATTAAAACAAATAAAATTACAAAAGGAGGATAATCCCAGCACTTAAAAAAATAATTTTATATTGAAAATCAAATGATTACCTTTGTATGCCAAATAATTCTTATTCAATCTTCTTCAAAAGAAGTTTGAACGAATTAAAACCCGAATCTATATTAACATTTTTCACCTACTAAAACATGTAAAATTATGGAACCTATTGAAACAATTATGGAAATCAAAGACAACACTTTCGCAAGACAATTTGAGACCATAACCCCTGAAGGACTAATTTCTGTTGAGTATTCATTTCAGGAAAAGAAAATTTTCCTAACCAAAATCAATACTCCCGAAGGTTTTGAAAATCAAGAATTGATTAACACATTACTCAAAAGCATCATGGAAATTGTCATTGAAAAGAAATTCAAACTAATGCCTATTCATCCAAAAATTGTGCTTTTCATCAAGAAAAACCCAAGGTACAAAGAATTACTACCTCCCGGAATTAGAATTTAATTTCTCGATTTCTCCACAAAATAAAAAAGCACAAGTTAATCCTTGTGCTTTTTCGTTTTCATATAGATTGAAAAATTATTTTTCGATCTCTCTCATAGAATCCATTTTTTTATGCGCTAAGAAACCGGCAACATCTTCAAAATGCTCTTTTACTCTTTTGTTTCCAAACTCAAAAACTTTAGTTGCTAATCCGTCAAGGAAATCACGGTCGTGAGAAACCAAGATTAATGTTCCGTCAAAATCACGCAATGCATCTTTAATAATATCCTTAGTTTTCATGTCTAAGTGATTTGAAGGCTCATCCAGAATTAATAAGTTAACAGGTTCCAATAACAATTTAATCATTGCCAAACGCGTTTTTTCTCCTCCGGAAAGCACTTTTACTTTCTTGGTAATATCATCGCCCTGAAACATGAAGGCTCCTAAAATATTTTTAATCTGCGTACGAATATCTCCAACAGCAATAGCATCGATAGTTTCAAAAATCGTAGCATTCTCATCCAACAATGAAGCCTGATTTTGAGCAAAATATCCAATTTGTGAATTGTGACCAATATCTACACTTCCTTCATCGATACCAATTTCTTTCATGATCGCTTTGATCATGGTCGATTTACCTTCACCATTTTTACCAACAAAAGCTACTTTTTGCCCTCTTTCAATAACAATATTTGCATCTTTAAAAACAACATGATCTCCGTACGATTTAGATAAATCTTTTACTACAACAGGATATTGTCCTGAACGTGCTGCCGGCGGGAATTTTAATTTTAATGCAGAATTATCTACTTCATCAACCTGCACAATAACTAATTTCTCCAACATCTTAACACGCGACTGAACCGCATCGGTTTTAGAGAATGTCCCTTTAAAACGATCAATAAAAGCTCTGTTATCAGCAATCATTTTTTGCTGCTCATCGTACGCTTTTTGTTGATGTACACGACGGTCTTTTCTTAATTCTAAATAATGAGAATACTTCGCTTTGTAATCATAAATTCTTCCCATTGTAACTTCAATAGTACGATTTGTGATATTATCTACAAACGCTCTATCGTGCGAAATTACCACAACAGCCTTAGCCTGATTTAATAAAAATTCTTCTAACCACTGAATACTTTCGATATCCATGTGATTAGTTGGCTCATCCAGTAAAATTAAATCTGGTTTTTGCAATAGGATTTTCGCCAATTCTATACGCATTCTCCATCCTCCTGAAAATTCAGAAGTCTGACGCGTAAAATCCTCACGTTCAAAACCTAAACCAACTAAAATTTTCTCAACTTCGGCCTCGTAATTCACTTCCTCGATCGCATAATATTTCTCACTTAAGTCAGAAACTCTTTCGATCAATTTCATGTATTCATCACTTTCATAATCAGTACGAACCGTTAATTGCTCGTTGATTTCATCGATTTCAGCTTTCATTTTAAAAATCTCACCAAAAGCTTTTGATGCCTCTTCCATTACAGTCGAACCATCTTTAGTCAATAAATGCTGAGGCAAATAGGCCACTACAGCATCTTTTGGAGTTGAGATACTTCCGGTAGAAGGTTTACTTTGACCAGCAATTATTTTTAGAAGTGTCGATTTTCCCGCACCATTTTTACCCATAAGGGCAATTTTATCATTTTCATTTATAGCAAAAGAAACATCGCTAAATAATGTAGTTCCACCAAACTGAACCGAAATATCGTTAACTGTAATCATTTAGATTTTTAGATTTTAGACTGCTTAGATTTTTAGACTTCTTAGCAAGTGTTTTTTTGAAGGTGCAAAGATAGATTTTAATTAGATAATGTGCCAATTCTAAATGTGGCAATTTGTCAATTAGATAATTAGATAATTTCAAGAATTAGAAAATGTGACAATGAGATAATTAGATAATTTTTGAATTAGAAAATTAGACAATTAGACAATTTCTTAAATTCCTAATAAAACAAAACCCGACAGGTTTTAAAACCTGTCGGGTTTGCTAAAATTATCTAATTTTCTAATTGACTAATTATCTAATTAATCTTTTCTCCATTTTTTAGTTTCCTCAAAAATATGTTCCAGGATCGCGGATTCTGTTTCATCAAATTCAATATTTCTGCGTCCCATAACCAATTTAGCCGTTTCGAAAGCTTTTTTAGTTACATAAGTAGTAAAACCAGCTGCTCCACCCCATGAAAAACTCGGGACAAAATTGCGAGGAAAACCACTTCCGAAAATATTAGCACTCACTCCTACTACAGTTCCGGTATTAAACATTGTGTTGATTCCGCATTTACTATGATCTCCCATCATTAAACCACAAAACTGAAGTCCGGTTTTAGCAAAACCCTCTGTTTCATAGCTCCACAACTTTACTTCTTCATAGTTATTTTTTAGGTTTGAATTATTACTATCAGCACCAATGTTACACCATTCCCCTAAAACAGAATCACCAAGGAAACCGTCATGCCCTTTATTTGAATTGGCAAAAAGAACCGAATTTTTCACTTCACCACCAATTCTTGACCCCGGACCAACAGTTGTTGCACCGTAAACTTTAGCATTCAGCTTCACTTGTGCATTTTCACATAAAGCAAATGGACCACGAATTACAGTTCCTTCCATAATCTCAGTATTCTTACCTATATATATAGGACCATTTGAAGCATTTAGCGTTACAAATTCTAATTTTGCTCCTTCTTCAATAAAAATATTTTCAGCAGCTATAACATTTACACTTTTTGGAATTGGCTGCGACTTTCTATCTTCTGTCAAGAAAGCAAAATCTGCACGAATGGCAGCATCATTTTTAGAAAAAATATCCCAGGTGTGTTCAACTGTTAAACAATCGTCGTTATATTGAATGATTTCATAAGAATCAAAATCAACTTCTTCCTGATTTTCAGTTGTAAAAAAAGCAATTACATCATCACCTTTAAAAATGGCTTGATTTTCTTTTAAATCAGAAACCATTTCAGCAAGCGTATCATTTGGTAAATACGCAGCATTTATCATGACATTTTCTTCCATTTCCACCATCGGAAATTTGACAGATAAATAATCCTCAGTAATAGTTGTTATGGTTGAGCCCAAACGCGCTTCCCATTTTTGACGAATCGTCATAATTCCGATTAAAATATCAGCCACTGGCCTTGTAAAAGTAAAAGGCAATAAAGCATTCCGGACTGGACCGTCAAAAAGAATATAATTCATAAATAAAAAAATTTGTACCTGTTAAAATCTTGATTTGGTTATCGAGTTCAAAGTTACAAATATTTATGAGTTTCACTAAAAAGCCTTTTATTCAAATAATGAAATAATTGCTTTTTTACAGTTAAGGTTAAATTGCAAAAAAACATGCTTTTCATATTTATAATTATTTAACAGCAAAGTGCGCAAAGATTTTTTATCCGTTAGTATGTTTAGAAAACACAAAGTGCGCAAAGCTTTGAGTCGATTTAGCTTTGCGAACTTTGCCTTTTTTATAAAAACCTAATAGTAAAAATCTTTGCGCACTTTGCGGTTAAATTTTACAATCCATAAAAAAAGCCTTCCAAATTGGAAGGCTTTTGTATGAATAAAAACAGTTATTAGTTTTTAACGTGTTTTGCATATTTAGTTTTGAACTTGTCAATACGTCCTGCAGTATCGATAAGTTTAGATTTACCAGTATAAAAAGGATGAGATGTTCTAGAAATCTCCATTTTTACAACTGGATACTCAACTCCGTCAACTTCAATTGTTTCTTTTGTATCTGCAGTAGATTTAGTAATAAAAACTTCGTCATTTGACATGTCTTTAAATGCAACTAATCTGTAATTTTCTGGGTGAATTCCTTTTTTCATCTTTTCTTTTATTTATTGTTTAGAGCATTTTATTTTGAAGCTTTTCCATGGTTAGAAAAAGGTGTAAACAAAGGCTACTCTTTTTTGTTTAAAAATTTAATTATTTTTGAGTGTGCAAATTTACAATTCTTTTTTAATAAACAAACATTTAGCTCACTTTTTTTAGTAAAATTCAAAAAGCATTTTTTGTCCTCGATTATATTGGGAATTGCTATATTTGTGGATTAATTTTAAAACATATAGAAATATGATTAATGAAGTTATAAAAAAGAACGGGATTACTTACGGAATTATCTTAGGTGTTGTTTTAGCATTGATTACTGCCACAATGTACGCAATTGATCTAAAATTGTTTGTTTCTGGTTGGATTACAGCGGTAAAAATCGTTATTTATTTAACTATTAGCATTTTAGTATTATCAAAAACAAAAAAAGAATTAGGAAATATTTTTCCATTTAAATCAGCTTTCACTACATCTTTTATTACTGTCCTTGTTGGTATTCTAATTGCTACATTATTTGACATTATATTATTCAATTTTGTAGATCCAGGAGCTAAGGAAACTTTAAGTGATATAGTTATTAAATCAACTGTAGAATTCATGCAAAAACTTGGAACACCAGCATCAGCCATAAATGATGCAATAGCCAAAATGAAAGAAACAAACAACTTTGACACGCTACAGATACTAAAAGGAACCATTTTTGTTATAATTATTGGTGCTGTTTTCAGTTTAATTATGGCAGCATTTTTCAAAAGCAAAACTATACAAGAATAAAAAAATAAATGAATTTATCTATACTTATACCGCTTCTAAACGAGGAGGAATCACTTCAAGAACTCTATTCGTGGATTATTAAAGTGATGCAATCTAACAATTACTCTTATGAAATCATTTTTGTAGATGATGGAAGTACAGATGATTCTTGGAATATTATTGAAAGTTTTTCAAACGAAAATCCGAATGTAAAAGGGATTCGTTTCATGAAGAATTTTGGAAAATCACAAGCTTTGCACGCTGGTTTTGCAAAAGCAAAAGGTGACGTCATTATTACTATGGACGCCGATTTACAGGATAGTCCGGACGAGATTCCAGGATTATACGAAATGATTACCAAAGAAAAATTTGATTTGGTTTCGGGCTGGAAAAAGAAACGCTACGATTCTGTTGTGGCAAAAAATCTTCCTTCTAAATTATTTAACTGGGCAGCCAGAAAAACTTCAGGAGTTGAATTGAATGATTTTAACTGTGGATTAAAAGCATACAAAAACACCGTTGTAAAAAACATCGAAGTATCTGGCGAAATGCACCGATACATTCCGGTTTTGGCAAAAAATGCCGGTTTTAATAAAATTGGAGAAAAAGTTGTAATTCACCAGGCCCGTAAATATGGCGAAACCAAATTTGGTATGGATCGTTTTATTAATGGTTTTCTGGATTTAATTACCATTTGGTTTTTATCAAGATTTGGAAAACGACCGATGCACTTATTTGGTTTATTAGGATCCATTATGTTTATGATTGGATTTTTATTAGCTTTATATTTAGGTATCGATAAATTATTCATTCATAAAACCAGTCGTTTAATTACGGAAAGACCGCATTTTTATTTATCAATTACATCAATGATAATAGGAACGCAATTGTTTTTAGCAGGTTTTCTTGGTGAGATTATTTTACGCACTAAAAGCAACGAAGCACGTTATAAGGTTGCCCGAGAGGTTAATTTTTAACATAAACGCCTAGCCCTGATGGGAACGGCATCCTTTTATGTCCGCTGCGGCGGACGCAAAAGATATAGTGAACAGCAGGATCAGCTCCTGAAAATTATTATTACTTAAATATAAAAACATACGAATGATGAATATAGCACCTAATATACTGAATGCTGTAAACGAATGGCTGACTCCAACATTTGATAAAGAAACACAAGCGGCAGTTAAAGAATTAATGACAACATCGCCTAAAGAACTTGAAGAGAGTTTCTACAAAAATCTTGAATTTGGAACTGGTGGAATGCGTGGTGTTATGGGCGTTGGAAACAACAGAATTAACAAATATACACTTGGAAAAAACACTCAGGGTTTGTCTGATTACTTACATGAAGTTTTCCCAAATCAGCCTTTAAAGGTTGTTATTGCTTACGATTGCCGTCATAACAGTAATACTTTAGCGAAAGTTGTAGCTGATGTTTTCTCGGCAAACGGAATCCAGGTTTATTTGTTTTCAGATTTACGACCAACTCCGGAATTATCTTTTGCTCTTAAATATTTAGGTTGTCAATGTGGAATCGTTCTTACAGCTTCACATAATCCACCGGAATATAATGGCTATAAAGTTTATTGGGAAGATGGTGGACAAATTGTACCTCCGCAAGACGCTGCTATTATTAATGTAATTGAAAATTTAGGCTACGACAAAATTAAATTTGATGCAAACGAAAGCCTAATTAAATATATTGACACTGAAATTGATAAGGCTTTTGTGAAATCGTCTATTGAAAATGCCAGTTTCAATACTCCGGCTGAAGCAAAAGATAACTTACAGATTGTTTTTACTTCATTGCACGGAACTTCAATAAAATCTGTTCCTGATACATTATCTCAGGTAGGTTATAAAAACGTACATATTGTACCGGAACAAGCTATTCCAGATGGAGATTTCCCAACGGTAAAATCACCAAACCCGGAAGAACCAGAAGCTTTGACAATGGCTTTGGCTTTGGCCGATAAAACAAATTCGGATATTGTTGTCGGAACAGATCCTGATTGCGATCGTTTAGGCGTTGCTGTAAGAGATAATGACGGCAAAATGATTTTGTTGAATGGAAATCAGACCATGGTTTTAATGACTTCTTTCCTATTGAAACAATGGAAAAAAGCCGGAAAAATTAACGGAAAACAATTCGTTGGTTCTACTATTGTTTCGACTCCAATGATAATGGAATTGGCAACGAGCTATGGTGTTGAATGCAAAGTTGGCCTGACTGGTTTTAAATGGATTGCTAAAATGATCAAAGATTTCCCGGAACTTCAATTTATTGGAGGTGGCGAAGAAAGCTTTGGTTTTATGGTTGGCGATGCTGTTAGAGATAAAGACGCTGTTGCTGCTACCCTATTAATTTGTGAAGTTGCTGCTCAGGCAAAAGCTGCCGGAAGCAGTGTCTACAAAGAACTTTTACAACTTTATGTTGAAAATGGTTTTTACAAAGAATATTTGGTTTCATTGACCAAAAAAGGAATGGAAGGTTTAGAAGAAATTAATCAGATGATGATTGATTTACGTAAAAACCCATTAAAAGAAATCAACGGACAACGTGTAATTATGGTTGAAGACTACGACTCATCAATTGCATTAAATTTATTGACTGGTGAAGAATCTGTAATGGATATGCCAAAATCGAATGTATTGATCTATTATACTGAAGATGGCTCTAAAATATGCGCCAGACCAAGCGGAACTGAGCCTAAAATCAAATTCTACATTAGCGTTAATGCCGAATTAGAATCCGTTCAGGAATTTGATGCTGCTGAAAAATTCTTAGATCAAAAAATAGAAAACATCATTGCAGGAATGCAATTGAGACAAACACAACATAAATACCTTTTAAAGTAAACCCGACATTGTTTGAATAAACTGTCGGGTTTTAATGGTAAAATAACAACCCATAATGAGTAATTTCAAAAAAATAGTTCCTTTTATATATCCGTATAAAAAATACGCATTCCTAAACATTTTTTTTAATGTTTTGTATGCACTTTTTAGCACCCTTTCGTTTGTTGCTTTAATACCAATGCTTCAGGTATTATTTGACCAAACAAAGGCTAGAAAGGTAAAACCCGTATATCAAGGAATTTTAAAACTCCAGCAATATGGCGAGGATTATTTAAGCTATTACATCACCACAACAAAAGGCAATCACGATCCTGGCTACATTCTATCTATAATGGTAGCGATTATAATTTCTATATTCTTATTAAAAAACTTAGCAGATTATTTAGCCATGTTTTTCATCACTTTTTTGCGAAATGGTGTTTTAAAAGATATGCGAAATGCGTTGTATAAAAAAACACTGGAACTTCCTTTGGCTTTTTATTCTGAGAAAAGAAAAGGAGATGTTATTTCCAGAATTTCTGCCGATGTAAATGAGGTTCAAAACTCATTTTTGGCCATATTGGAACTTATTGTAAAAGAACCATTGACAATAGCTTTTACCATAACAACAATGCTAATTATTAGCACCAAACTAACGTTGTTCGTTTTTATTTTTATTCCTGTATCCGGTTATATTATTTCATTAATTGGAAAACAACTTAAAAAACAATCGACTAAAGCACAGCAAGAACAAGGTACTTTTTTATCTACTATTGAAGAAACTATTGGCGGATTGAAAGTCGTAAAAGGATATAATTCTGAAAACTACTTTAATACAGTTTTTCAAAATTCGACTGAACGTTTTTTTACTTTATCTAACAGCATTGGCAATCGCCAGAATTTAGCTTCTCCTGCGAGTGAGTTTATGGGAATTACTGTTATTGCAATTTTATTATGGTATGGAGGACAAATGGTTTTGATCGACAAAACGCTGAGCGGCCCTTCATTTATTGCCTATATGGGATTAGCTTATAATATTCTAACACCTGCAAAAGCAATTTCTAAAGCTTCTTACGGAGTAAAAAGAGGAAACGCCGCTGCTGAACGTGTTCTTGAAATTTTAGAGCAGGAAAATCCAATTGTTTCAAAACCTGATGCAATCGAGAAAACAACTTTTGATGACAATATCAACATTCAAAATATTAATTTCAAATACGAAGAAACAAGCATTCTAAACGATTTTTCTCTTCAAATCAAAAAAGGACAAACTGTTGCTTTGGTTGGACAATCTGGGAGCGGAAAAAGTACGATTGCGAATTTATTAACTCGCTTTTACGATGTAAACGAAGGAAAAATTTCTATTGACGGAATTAACATCAAAGATATGAGTTTGTACTCGCTTAGAAATCTAATCGGACTTGTTACGCAAGAAATCACTTTATTTAATGACACAATAAAAGCCAACGTTTCATTAGGGAAATTAGATGCCACTGACGATGAAATCATCGAAGCGTTAAAAATCGCTAATGCTTACGAATTTGTAAAAGATCTACCGAAAGGAATTTACACTAATATTGGAGACAGTGGAAGCAAAATTTCAGGTGGACAAAAACAACGTTTGTCTATTGCCAGAGCGGTATTAAAAAACCCGCCTATTATGATTTTAGACGAAGCTACATCTGCATTGGATACGGAAAGTGAAAAATTTGTTCAGGTTGCTTTAGAGAACATGATGCAGAACAGAACTTCGATTATAATTGCTCATCGACTTTCTACAATTCAGAACGCAGATGTTATTGTTGTAATGCAAAAAGGAAAAATCGTCGAACAAGGAACTCACGACGAATTAATAGCACATAACGGTACTTATAACAAATTGGTTACCATGCAATCTTTCGAGTCTTAAAGATTAAAAATAAAAACGCATTCATACAGACGCAGATTAAGGAAATATTAAAACGCTATTTAATTTCTTTAATCTGTGTTTAATTTTCTAACTTTATGTAGATTATTTAACTTTCTAAAAATGTATCTTAATAATCCCAACATAAAACTTCCTGACGACCCCGATACCATTGTCTGGAAATACCTTGACTTATCTAAATTTCTTGATTTACTACTTTCGAAAAAGTTATTCATGTCTCGTTCTGATAAATTTGAAGATCAGTACGAAGGTACGTTTAGCGAGCCTACTTTTGAAGAGATCAAGAAACTGGCTATTGACAATCCTGATTTTTTAAAATATTACAAAACGCAGCGCGAACAAGTTGCTATTAGCAGCTGGCATATCAATGAATACGAATCGTTTGCCATGTGGCAGATTTTCACTCAAAACAGTGAAGGTTTAGCGATTCAGTCGACTATTGGAAGAATGCAAAAAGCATTGAATCCTGAAAATAATTTTGATCAGTATATCGGCGAAGTAAATTACATTGATTATAAAAAAGAATACATTCCGTTTGATGATTTGTTTTTCCCATTTCTGTTTAAACGAAAAAGTTTTCAGTATGAGCGCGAAGTGCGAATTATCACAGATACTTCAAAAAGTAAGATTAAGCTAAACGATGGTATTAAAATCAATGTTGACATCAATCAATTGATTGAAAAAATATACATTCACCCAAAATCGGAAAACTGGTACAAAAAACTCGTTATTGAATTGGTAGAACGATTGGGATTTGGTTTTGAAATTGAAAAATCAGATCTGGAAAGCGATATTTTGATTTAGTTCAAAAAAAAGTTGCTAAGGTTCTAAGATACTAAGCTTCTGAGTTTTTTTGCCATAGATTAAAAGAATTAAAACAGATTTTTTTAAATTACTAAAAATCAAAAGCCATTTGAAAATATAAATTTTCAAATGGCTTTTTTATGTATATAGATTTAAAACCTTAATCCCTTAGCATCTCAGCACCTTAGAACCTTATATCGGTTTATAATTTTTAACTTCCCACTTTTTAGACATCAAATCAATATAGTTATAATGCAAGACATCGTTTTTATCGAATTGTCCATTTTGGTTAGTATCTTCAATAGTTCTAAAATAAATACGATTTTTAGATTCGATCAAATTCCAATCTACTAATTCCTGAAGATCCGGTGAAACTTTAGTAAAATTCTCTCCACTAATATCGCTCAAATACAATGTTTTAATATCACCTGTGTCTATTTTCCCATCTTTATTCGTGTCAGAATCCGTTAAAGTGTAGACCATGATTTTATTTATAGTACGATCTGCAACTGTTTTCAAATAAGTAGCCGTTAAAATCAACACCGGTTTATCTGATAGCGTGCGGATAGAATCTGAGTCCACTCTTTGAAATTTCAGATTTTGCAAATATCCCGTAATTTCATATTCACCTAAATTTGAAATAGTAAAACTCACATCATTTACACTAGAAGAGCCGTAACGTGCTTTTGTTCCTTTTTCAAAAACCCTTAAATCTCCAACCGGATGAATTAAATAATTCGTTCCTTCCATCTGAATAGGCAAATCAGCCACTTCTATCTGGGTAGAATCGGTTTTAGTTAACACTTTTGCCTTATTTGAAGCATCATAAATTACTTTCGGCTTCTGAGCATCATCTTTACAACTCACTACTGTTCCGATTATTACTAAGGCGATATATTTTAGATAGTTTTTCATTTACAAGATTATATTCAATTATCAAATATACTATTTTTGATTGTAATTTTGGTTTTTATTGAATTTCTAAAACAGTAATACTATTCCTAAAACGCAAGAAACTCTTTTCTTATTGCTGAAATTGATATTCTTCAGTTATTGATTTACAACCTCGCATTAATTTTCACATTAAAAACTCTTGAAGTCATATAATTTGGAATCGCATATTGGTTTTTAGAATACACATCGCGAACCCATGTATTAGTAATTGCATTTTGATTATTGAAAAGATTGAAAATTTCAAATCCAACAGATAATTCTTTAAAACCTTTTAACCAATTTGCTTTAGCGGTTTTGGTACTGGCATCAACGAAAACTTTAGCAAAACCAACATCTGCCCTTCTGTAATCGTTTAATCTGTTTTGATACAAATACGGATCTGAATAGGCTGGTGCACCGCCTGGCAAACCAGTATTGTACACTAAATTCAGATACAATTTTACACTTGGAATATTCGGCATATAATCCTGAAACAACATAGCAAACTTTAAACGCTGATCCGTTGGTCTTGCAATATACCCTCTGTTTTCGTAGTTTTCTTCGGTTTTCAAATAACCAAAACTTACCCACGATTCGGTTCCTGGAACAAATTCTCCATTCAGTCTAAAATCTAAACCTTGTGCATAGGCAGTTGCATTATTGTTTGCAATATATCGAATTCTAACATTGTCGATTGAATATACATTTACATCAGATAGTGATTTATAGTAGACTTCTGTGACCCATTTAAAAGGTCGATCCCACATTTTAAAGTTATAATCATTACTCAAAACGATATGAACTGATTCTTGCGCTTTCACATTTGGATTCACAACTCCATTTACATCACGAAGCTCTCTATAAAAAGGCGGCTGATAATAAATACCTCCAGATACTCTGAAAACCATATCCATGTCCCAATCCGGTTTTATAGCAAATTGTGCCCGCGGACTAAAAACGGTCTGATTTTTACCTTCAACAGCTGCTCCGGATACATTCCAACTTTGAAAACGAGCTCCAACATGATACCAAACCTGATTTGAACCAATTGCGGTTTTTTGATTCCACTGTGCATAACCCGCAATTCGGTTTACAGTATTAAAATTTGTTGCACGAACATCCTGATAAGGCAAAAGTGGTCCTGTATACGGCTGATAAGGCTGATTATTTTTGGGCAAAATAACCAAAGGAGGATTTATAGAAAATCCTGCCGAATCAATTACTTCCCACTCCACTACTCTGTCACGAATAGATTCTCGGGTATATTTTAAACCAAATTCTAGTTGGCTGTCGTTTTTCCATTCCTTAAATCCTTTAATTTCGGCATTTGCAATTAAAGCATCCAAATCATTTCGGGCGTGATTGAGCTGAGAACCAATTCCTCGTGTAAAATCAATTGCTTCAGGCTCACCTTCATCGGTAACATTTCCTAAACGATATTGTGCCAAAATATCAAAATGTTCCTGTTCAGTTGTATGAAATAACGAACCAATTAACTTTAAAGTAAAATCAGGAGAAACTTTATAAGTAGTTTTCAGAGCTCCAAAATAAGTATCGTATTGATCTTTTTCCTGCCCTTCATAATAAACATTCAGCTCCATAGGCTGGTCTATAGTACCAAATTTAGTCTGACGTGTTAAAGGCTGATATAAATATTTATTCTGAGAAATATTTCCTAAAAAACTCATTTGCCATTTTTTAGAAATCTCATAGATAATATTGGTTTGAATATCTGCAAACGTTGGCGTATAATTCGTTTCTGTATCCTGACTATTCACCAGCAAACTATTGTTTCGATAACGGATTCCGGTTACAGCAGACCATTTTTTATTTTTAGAAACCAAATCGACCGCTGCACTTGCCCCAAGCAAACTGGCTTCAAAAGCAGCACTAAACTGAGTTGGCTTTCGATAAGTAATATCTAAAACAGACGATAATTTATCTCCAAATTTAGCTTCAAATCCGCCAGCTGAAAAATCAACATTCTGAACCAAATCAGTATTGGTAAAACTCAATCCTTCCTGTTGGCCAGAGCGTATTAAAAACGGACGATAAACTTCGACTTCATTTACATAAACTAAATTTTCATCATAATTGCCACCGCGAACTGCGTACTGTGTGCTCAATTCATTATTTGAATTTACACCTGGCAAAGTTTTTAGAATATTTTCGATTCCGGCATTTGCTCCGGGAATCTTTTTAATCGTCGCAACATCTATTGTAGTAATTCCCTGAACACGTTTTTTATTTTTAGAAGATACAAACACCTCTCCCATTTGTTCCTCGGAATTATTCATTACGGGATTAAAAACGAAAACTTCATTCGGTTTTAAATTCACCGTCAAACTCATCATTTTTAAAGATATATGAGTAAAAATCAAGGATACTTTCTTGTTGGAAGGAATTTTAATTTCAAAAAAACCATTTGAATCTGACTGCGCCACATTTCCCTGAACCGTAATATTTACATCTGAAACGGGGCGGTTTTCCTGATCTAAAATAATACCTTTTACATGTGCATTCTGAGCAAATGAAACACAGCTGCATAGAAAAAGGAAAACAAGTATTAACTTATGATGGCTCAAATGTTGTAGTTTTATTTTTGTTGACTTCTAAAAAAATGAGTTTCAAAGATAGCAGAATTACCCACATTATCAATCACTTCAATTTTTAAATCATTTGCTCCTTCAGCCAATAAAGTATCATCAAATTTGTGTGTTATTTTTCTGGTTTTGTTATCGTATTCAAACAAAACCCAGTCTCCGTTTAAATATCCGTTATAGGATTTAATTCCGGACGAACTATCACTTATTATAAACTGAACTGTTTTATCACTGACCCATTTGCCTTCAATTGGTTTTGCAATTTTAATAACAGGCGCGATTGTATCGAGTACCAAACCAAATTGTCCCAAAGTTTTAGATTTCGCCGTAAAAACATCATTTTTTCTGGTTGTTGCATTATAACTGCCACCTCTTCCTATAAAAACTTTATCTCGTAATGCTTCTGAATAAGTACTGTCCTTTATTGTAATTGTAAAATTAGAATGAACCGGAACCACATCATCATGAATATAAATTTTATTATTTTTCACATCAAAATTCAGATTGAAATCATCGTAAAAAGTTCCAGCCGGAAAAAACACCGACATATTCTCTTTTTCAAAATTGTAATCTTTATTGACTTTTATAAAATATTTAGAAGTTTCGGGAACCTCATTAATGATTGGAGTTGCTGCATCAAATTCGATTGGAACTGTAATGGCGCTTAAATTTCCAAAATAATCAGAAACTTCAATACGATATGTTGAAGCTAAATTCGGCTCGACCGGAATAATTCCACGAAGCGAATCGGTTTTTATAATACTTAACGCAAAAGGTGTTTTCATGAAAAGCTTTTGCACGCGTTGTCCTGATTTTTTATATCTTGGATAATCAATCAAAGCATTTATATAACGCATTTCATCAAACGAATACGTATTAAACTTATAATTGTAATTTGGATTTCCGTTAACGAAAGTCGACACGTTAAAAACGCCATTTCTATTTCCTGAAACATTGTCAAAATCAACAGCATTAATTCCGAAACCAATTTTTCCATTAGCTTTTACTTTACTTGCGAGATAAGTTCCGTCTTTCTGAAGCGCAAGATTCAATAACAAAGGTTGTTTCGATTGATTCACCGTTGTATTATCCATCGGATAAACATACAAACTCGAAATGGTTGGTTTTTTAGTGTCATTTATTTTTTTATCATATCCAAAGAATATTGGATTAATAACAAACTCGGATTTTGTATCTCTAATTTCAAAATGCAAATGCGGTCCTTCAGATGAACCTGTATTACCAGAAAGCGCAATTAACTGTCCTTTTGTAACTGGTAACTCTCCTGGTTTTGGAAACATTTCAATTTCGAATGCTTTTTCTTTATAATGTGTTTTCTGAACATATTCCTGAATGGCGCCAATTGTCGTTTGCAAATGTCCATATACAGAAGTATATCCATTTGGATGTGTAATATAAATACATTTTCCGTTACCAAAAGTCGAAATTTTGATTCTTGACACATATCCTTCAGCAATTGCATAAACATTTAAACCCTCTCTTTGATTGGTTTTCAAATCAAAACCCGCATGGAAATGATTCGGTCTCAACTCTCCAAAATTCCCCGAAAGCTGCATCGGAATATCAAGTGGCGGAGCAAAATAATCTGTGGGATATTGCGTCTGGGCAAAAATAAATTGACAAAATAAAAGGCTAAGTATAGAAAATCTCATAAGGAACATTTTTGCTAAGATAAAAAAATAACAGGCGAAATCCGACGATAATTAATACAAAAATACAATTGATTGAATTTCATTTATTTGTCTATTTTTAATGCAAAAAAATCGATAAAAAATTGCATTAATAAAAAGGAATACTAACTTTGTATGATTAAGTAATGAATAGGATTTATAATGAGTGTAATTGCAGAAATAATTGATACTCTTGAATATAAAGTCGAAAAGCTTTTTGAAAAATCAAAAGGCCTGGAGAATAACAATCAGGAATTACGATTACAATTAGCCAAAGCTGCGCAAATCATCCAGAAACAATCTGAAGAAATGGAGGCTTTGAAAAAGCAATATGATACACTTAAAATAGCCAATTCGTTGCTCGGCAGCGACAATAACAAGAGAGAGACAAAGCTTAAAATAAATTCATTAATTCGCGAAATTGATTACTGTATAGCGCAATTATCAGATTAGAAAAACATGGACGGAAAGCTTAGAATTAAAATATCAATTGCAGACAGAGTTTACCCATTAACGGTTGAACCTGTTCAGGAAGAAGGACTTAGAAGTGCTTCTAAAAAAATTGATGCTATGATTAAGCAATTCGAAGAAAGTTACGCGGTTCGTGACAAACAAGATGTATTGGCTATGTGTGCACTTCAATTTGCATCACAGGTTGAACAAAAACAAATTGACAACGCGATTGATGGCGAAGAAACCATCGAAAGAATTAAAAGATTAAATTCGCTATTAGATCAATATCTCGAAAATTAAACGTTCTTTACAGAAACTAAGATACTGCCTACATTAGTTCACAATTGGTAAACTCAACACTAACAATTTAGAATGAGCAAATCGTCGCTACTATAGTATGCCATGCTTCGGCTTGGAAACTTGAACAGTGAGTTAGCTCAAAACTTGTCTTTACGAGTTTATTCAAGCAATTAATGTAGGCTTTTTTTATATATAAATTTAAACAAACATGGACATCATAACGATCATTATTTCAGGTATAATAGGTATTGCAGCAGGTTTTGGAATAGCTAAGATTATCGAAAAAAGTAATATTTCTAACCTCATAAAAAACGCAAAAAAAGAAGCAGCTTCCATTTTAAAAGATGCTAATTTAGAAGCAGAAAATATTAAAAAAGATAAAATCCTTCAGGCCAAAGAACGTTTTATCGAATTAAAATCAGAACACGAACAAGTTATTTTAGCAAGAGACAAAAAAGTTGCTGAAGTAGAAAAAAGAGTTCGTGATAAAGAATCTCAAGTGTCAAATGAACTTTCTAAAGCTAAGAAAGTAAACGATGATTTTGAAGCTAAAACAGCAGAATATAACAACAAAATTGAAGTTTTAGATAAAAAACAAGCAGAAGTTGACAAATTACACAAAAGCCAATTACAGCAATTAGAAGTGATTTCAGGGCTTTCTGCTGAGGAAGCAAAAGAACAGTTAGTAGAAGGTTTAAAAGCCGAAGCTAAGAGTAAAGCTATGTCTCATATTCAGGATACCATTGAAGAGGCAAAACTTACTGCGCAGCAAGAAGCTAAAAAGATTATCATCAACACCATTCAAAGAGTTGGAACAGAAGAAGCGGTAGAAAATTGCGTTTCTGTTTTCAATATTGAATCTGATGATGTAAAAGGTAGAATTATTGGTCGTGAAGGACGTAACATTAGAGCTCTTGAAGCTGCAACGGGAGTAGAAATCATTGTTGATGATACACCGGAAGCTATTATTCTTTCTTGTTTTGATCCTGTTCGTAGAGAAATTGCCCGTTTGTCATTGCACAAATTAGTAACTGACGGACGTATTCACCCGGCAAGAATTGAGGAAGTTGTTGCTAAAACAGCGAAACAAATTGACGATGAAATTATTGAAGTTGGTAAACGTACAGTAATCGACTTAGGAATTCACGGATTACACCCTGAATTGATTAAAGTTGTAGGTAGAATGAAATACCGTTCTTCTTACGGACAAAACTTATTACAACACTCAAGAGAAGTTTCTAAACTTTGTGGTATCATGGCAGCCGAACTAGGCTTAAATGTAAAATTAGCTAAAAGAGCTGGTTTACTTCACGATATTGGTAAAGTGCCGGATACTGAAAGTGATTTACCACACGCTTTATTAGGTATGCAATGGGCAGAAAAATATGGTGAGAAAGAAGAAGTTTGTAACGCTATTGGAGCCCACCACGATGAGATCGAAATGAAATCATTATTGTCTCCGATTATTCAGGTTTGTGATGCTATTTCAGGAGCAAGACCAGGTGCAAGACGTCAGGTTTTAGATTCTTATATCCAACGTTTGAAAGATCTTGAAGAAGTAGCTTACGGATTTACAGGTGTAAAAAATGCCTACGCAATTCAGGCTGGTAGAGAACTTCGTGTAATTGTAGAAAGCGAAAAAGTTTCTGATGATAATGCAGCAAACTTATCTTTCGAGATTTCACAAAAAATCCAAACAGAAATGACTTATCCAGGTCAGGTTAAAGTAACAGTTATTAGAGAAACCAGAGCAGTTAATATTGCGAAGTAATCTCCATTCTTTATAAAAACAACAAAGGCTATCTTTTTCAAGATAGCCTTTGTTGTTTTACACTAATTTTAGCTCTTATAGATCGCTAAATATAATTTTAAAACTTGTTCCTACTCCTACTTCACTTTCAACCGAAATAGTTCCTTTCATCGCTTCTATTTGATTCCTGGTAATATACAAGCCAATTCCGCGTGCTTCTTCGTGTTTATGAAAGGTTTTATACATTCCAAATAATAAATCACCATGAACAGCTAAATCGATCCCCAAACCATTGTCCGTAATTTTTAATGATTTTTGACCTTCAGGTTCAATTGCAAAATCAAAAACAACAATTGGATCCCGATCCGGATGAGCGTATTTTATAGCATTCGTTGTAAAATTCAACAAAACACTTTCCAGATAAGCCGGGTTAAAATTAATCGTTAAATAATTGGGCACATTATTGACTATAGTGACATTCTTCTGTTTGTCATATCCTCGTATCGTAGTGATTGTTTTTTCAATGTACTCGCAAAGTTTTAAAGGAACGACGGCAATGTTAATATTACTCTGCGTTTTTACGATTTGTGTCAAATTTGAGATCGTATCATTCAAATCATTAGAAACGGTTCTTAAATGTACCAACATTTCACTAACCGTTTGTTTATCAACATCGGCATCAATAAAATCTAAAATTGATTTAATATTTCCGGCCTGAGTATTTAGGTTATGCGAAACGATATGCGAAAAATTCAGCAAACGACTGTTCTGGTCACTGTATAATTTCATCGTTTTTATAATCTCCAATTCTTTTTCTTTCTGTAAAGAAACATCGGTGTGTGTTCCTAACACACGCAATGGTTTTCCGTTTTCATCGCGTTTAATCACCTTTCCACGATCGAGAATCCATTTATAATTACCACTTGAAGTCATTACACGATGGTAGTTTTCGTAATAGGGTATTTTATTATCAAAATGCTCCTGAATATCAGAATAATATTTTGGAAGATCATCCGGATGTACAATTTTATCCCAACGTTCCGGATCGTCAAAGATGTCTGTTGATTCTAATTCCAGAATTTTAAGAGACAATGAAGAATAAAAAACACTATTCGTGACCATATCCCAATCCCAGACACCAACAGTAGAAGCGTCTAGTGCAAATTGAAATCGTTCTTCAGAAATACGTAATTTTTCTTCTTTATCTTTAAGTTCAGTAATATCAGAAACGTGCCCAAAAAAGCTAACACTATCAACAATAGACTTTTCTGTTTTTGAGGAGATTTTAAACCAGCGCAAACCTTTCTTTGGTAAAATAGCCCTGAATTCTATTTCCCAAGGCTTCACCTCCCTGCGTGCTTTTACTAAAGACTGAAAAAAAAGTTCTCTGTCAGCAGGAAAAATTCTGTTGTATATAAGAAGCTTAATATCATTTGTAAACTCTGCCGAAGAAATTTCGAAAATATCATCAGCGGATTTGCTGACAAGCGGAAAAGTATAATTATTATCCCTGTCTATTATAAACTGAAAAAGCAAATCAGGCATTTCAGCTAATAATTTTTTATAAAAATTATTAATCTCTAAGCAATCATCATTTCCATATAAATCAAAAACCATATAGTACCTTTTATGTAAATTGAATGATTAAAATCACCTTTAAACCAAAAAAATGCAGTTCGTCGATTTTATCTGCATTTAATAGAATTTATCATACAATATATTAATTTTTGAGATAAAAACAGAGCCTCTTGAAAAAAAAGTTACTTTCTTGGATGAAAAGAATGCATTACTTCTTTTAAAAAACTTCTGTCCAAATGCACATAAATTTCAGTAGTTGTAATTGATTCGTGACCAAGCATTAATTGAATTGATCTGAGATCGGCTCCATTCTCTAAGAGGTGAGTTGCAAAAGAATGGCGAAGTGTATGAGGACTAATATTTTTTTTAAGGCCAATTTTTACGGCCAAATCTTTAATGATCGTAAAAATCATTGCGCGGGTTAACTGATTTCCTCTCCGATTCAAAAACAAAGTATCTTCACAGCCTTTTTTAATAGTTAGATTGCCTCTAATTTCATTCTGATAAATTTGAATGTATTTCTGTGTTAACTTTCCAATTGGCACAAATCGTTCTTTATTTCCTTTTCCGGTAATTTTTATGAAACCTTCGTCAAAGAACAAATCAGAAATTTTGAGAGAAACAAGTTCTGAAACCCGAAGTCCACACCCGTATAAAGTTTCGAGCATAGCACGGTTTCGTTCGCCTTCATTTGAGCTTAAATCAATCGCTGCTATAAGAGCATCAATTTCCTGAACCGCTAAAGTATCTGGTAATTTACGGCCTGTCTTTGGAGTTTCAATTAATTCTAATGGATTATCAGTTCTATAATCTTCAAAAACCAAATAATTAAAAAAACTTTTTAACCCTGAAATAATACGAGCCTGAGAACGCGGATTCAATTCCTTAGAAACATGATAGATAAATTGCTGAATTGTTTCATCGGTAATTTTTAATGGGGAAACCTCCATTTTATTTATTTCTAAAAAAAGACAAAGCCGTTCAATATCAAAGCTATAATTTTCGATAGTGTTTTTAGACATACCTCTTTCAATTCGCAAATACGACTGATAATCTTTTATATAGCTGTTCCACTTCATGATTACAAAGTAAACATTTTAGACATAAAAATATCTCATACAAAGAGATAAAAAAAAACCTTTTCCAAAGAAGAAAGCTTTTACAATCATTAAATATTCAATTTATAATTTATATCCCACAGCTAAAGAAAATACGCTGTTTTTAATTTTATAATTATCATCTGCAACATGAAAATCCACGGCATTTGACAAACCTAAGTTATAACGGAGATCTACAGAACAATCCTCCAGAAAATCATACCCAATACCAAAAGCCAGACCAAAATCGACAGTTTTAACATGATCCGTAATATTTATACCATTTTCTTCAGCATGCATTAAAAAACCAATTTGCGGACCTGCCTGAACACTTAATCCCTGAATAACAAAATATTTAGCCAAAATAGGCAAATTCAAATAGGCCAATCTAATATCATTATCGTACGCTATACCATCCTTTATAAATTTATTTTTCACTCCGTGAGTTGAGTATAAAAGTTCAGGTTGAATACCAAATTTTTCATCTGTTTTAATTTCCGAAAAAATACCAGCCTGATACCCTATTAAAGTTTCATTTTCATGGAAATCACCAGAGCTATTTGGAAAATTAACACCTCCTTTAATCCCAAATCTACTCCCTGTTCTTTGAGCATATGCAAGACTAAATACCATAACTGCAAGAGAAGATAAAATAATTTTCTTCATTATAATTGATTTTTTTTTGTGAGGTTAAATTAATTAATCAAATATAAAAATATACTTACTAAATTAAAAAATAATTTGTTATCATAAAAAACAAACTATAGACCAAAATGAAATAACCAATAAAAAAACCTTCCCGGATCAGGAAGGTTTTAAAAAATATCTTTTGGCAGAATCTTAGAATTTATATCCCATAGTCAATGCCAAAACTCTGTTTTTTGGACTACCTGCAGTACCAAATTCGTAATCAAGTATATCTGACAAACCAATTGTATAACGAAAATTTACAGAAAGATCATCTGTAAAATTATAACCTGCTCCAAAATTGAATCCAGTGTCTACTGATTTAAAATCACCTTTCGCATCATGTCCCTCTTGCTCAGCGGATACTAAAAACCCTAATTGCGGTCCACCTTCTACTGTAAATTGTTTTGTAATATAAAATTTAGCCAAAACAGGAACATTTATATAGTTTAATCTCTCATCATAATCTCCAAAAGGAGGACTCAAAGTAGCGCCTTGTGCAGAAAATAAAATTTCCGGCTGGATAGCTAATCTTTCAATAATTTTTATCTCAGCAAAACCTCCAACCTGAAAACCTACTAAAGAATTAGCATCCCAATAACCTCCACCTCCATATTTTGTAATATTCAGACCTCCTTTTATTCCAAACCTTGTTTGTTGAGCATTTGTAAATCCAAATGCCATTATTGCAATAGCAACTATAAAAATTCTTTTCATTTTTTATTTGATTCCGGGTTAAATTTATAGGTCAAATATAAAAATATACTTATTAAAAAAAATATTTGTTTTTTTAATAATAATGCAACTATCATAAAAAACATAAATGCAAAAAATAAAATACTGTATAAAAAAACCTTCCTGGATTAGGAAGGTTTTAAAAATATATTCTAATTGTATCTTTAGAATTTATATCCCAAAGTCAAAGCTAAAACGCTGTTTTTTGGACTATCAAAATATTCATCTGCATCATCAACTTCATAATCAAGAACATTAGATAAACCAACAGTATAACGAAGATTCACAGAAACATTATCAGTAAAATTATAACCAGCACCAAAATTAAAACCTGTATCCACTGATTTAAAATCATCTTTAATATCTTCGCCTTCAGCTTTCGCAGATACTAAAAATCCTAGTTGTGGACCACCCTCAACTGTAAATTGCTTTGTTATATAAAATTTAGCCAAAACAGGAATATTTATATAATTTAATTTCTCATCATAATCCCCAAAAGGAGTATCAAGATTAGCACCTTGCATAGAAAATAAAACCTCTGGTTGAATCGCTAATCTTTCAATAACTTTAATCTCAGCGAAACCTCCCACCTGAAAACCTACTAACGAATTAGCATCCCAGTAATCTCCTCCGGAATATGTTGTTATGTTAAGACCACCTTTTATTCCAAACCTTGTTTGTTGAGCATTCGTAAATCCAAATGCCATTACTGCAATCGCAACTAAAAAAATTCTTTTCATTTTTTATTTGATTTTGGGTTAAAATTAATAGCCCAAATATAAAAATATACTTAATAAAAAATAATTTGTTTTTTTTATAATAATGTAATTATAATAAAAATCACCCTATATACGAGAAATGAAATCACCGTTAAATAAAAAAACCTTCCAAATGGAAGGTTTTAAACGTTATAAGCTTTTTAATACATTTAAAATTTATAGTTAAATCCTAAGTTTAGTGAAGAAATAGTTGCATCACTAGCAATTCCCTTGTATGAAACAAACAATTCGATTTTATTATTTTGATAACCAAATTTTGGTTGATATAAAAATCCTCCATCTGCACCTCCATGAGTATTAATAGCATATCCTAAATCTGCACCAAAAAATAAATTGTCTGTAACTGAATATTGAGCAGTTCCTGCAACAGGAACAAAATCCTGATTAGTAGTCGTCATCTCATAGGCAAAATTCCCCATATAGCCAATATAATCTTTACCAACATACATTGTATAGCCTGTAGTTACTCCCGCAGTAAATCGATCCGCTACATTCCAGAGATAGGCAACATCTGCACCTAAATTCATAGAAAAAACATCTGCAGAATTCCCTACTGGCAGACCAACATTTACGCCAACTTTAAAATGTCCATCCTGAGCATTTGCAAATCCAAACGCCATAATTGCAATTACAGATAAAATAATCTTTTTCATTTTTTATTTTTTTGGTTATAATTAAACGATCAAATATAAAAATATACTTATTAAAAAATTACTTGTATTTTAATAAATAAAGCAGTAATTAGAGCTAAAATCTTACGATATAGACAACAGCTTAGAGGAGTTAATAAGACAGAAAAAGACCAAATAACAACTTTTAGCATCGAAAAAAAAACACAAAAATGCTTAATTATCGTAACTCAAAAAAAGTTGTTGTTTTATCATTTTGCGCTTACTGACGGAAATTTAACACTAAAAATGTTATATAGAAATCTTAAATTAATTTTAAAAAAAAAGACATCTATTTCTTATTAAATAAAATTTTAACTAATTTCTAATACCTAAGAATAACAATCTTAAAAAGAGCTCATTATCCCGGTATTTTGAAAAATTATGCGAATTTTATTAATTATTTAATGTAAAACACAAAACAATAAAATCATAATTCTGTAGTTTTGGTCTATATATAACATTAAAAAAATACCAATTTTTAAAAACAATTTTATGAAAAAGATAATTTTAGCAGCTGTACTGTTCCTTGCAACATCAGCTACAATACAAGCCCAATTATTAAAACTTGGAGTAAAAGCAGGGGTTAACTTTGCAAGCCAGCCTGGAGATGCAACATTAAATGGTGTAGCATTTGATAAAGATGGAATTACCAGCTATCATGTTGGTGTAGTTGCAGAAGTAAAATTATTAGAAAAATTCGCGATTCAACCAGAGCTTTTATATTCTACTCAAGGAGCGACTTACAAATTTGCCGATGCTCAGGAAGATTTCAAAAATGAATTAGCCTATTTATCTATTCCTGTAATGGCAAAAATCTACATGACAAAATCATTAAGTTTAGAAGTTGGACCACAAGCTTCATTTTTATTAAGTCAAAAAAATGATGTAAATATCGAAGATGCCAATACTTTTGACTTTGCTCTTAACGCAGGTTTAGGATTAAAAATCACCGAAAGTATATTTGTGCAAGGACGTTACAGTTTAGGATTAACGGATGTTTCTCCTAATGCTGATATTAGAAACTCAGTAGTTCAACTTTCTGCAGGATTCATGTTCTAAAAAGAATATCACATAGTTTTATAAAAACCGTTCTATTAATTGGAACGGTTTTTTTATTTTTACATTCTTGTGAAATGTTTTCTGTAAGATGTCAAATGAATTCAAATCACTTAATAAAACTTAAACTACTTATGAAAATCTGTATTATCAACGGACCTAATTTAAATCTTTTAGGAAAAAGAGAACCTGAAGTTTACGGAAGTCAAACTTTTGAAGATTATTTTGAAACGTTGAAACAAAAATTCCAGGACATTGAACTTACTTATTATCAAAGTAATATTGAAGGCGAGTTGATTGGAAAAATTCAGGAAGTGGGTTTTACTTTTGATGGAATCATTTTAAATGCGGGTGCTTATACCCATACTTCTATAGGTTTAGGCGACGCTATGAAAGCCATTACAACTCCGGTAATCGAAGTGCATATTTCGAATACTTATGCACGGGAAAGTTTCAGACATCAATCCTATTTATCCGGGAATGCAAAAGGTGTTATTTTAGGTTTTGGCTTAAAAAGTTACGAATTAGCGATTCAGTCCTTTTTGTAAATAAGTATCATTTTTGTAAACGAATGTCATCCTGAGCGAAGTCGAAGGCTAATATAAATGAGAGGGCTTCGACTCCGGTCAGCCTGACAAACAATTTAACAAATTATTAATAAGCTCGTTTTTAAGTTATTCTATTTTTGTGAGAGAAAAAACTTTCATGAGAAACTATACTTTATTTGCCTTTTTATTTTTTTCGATTTCCAACTTTGCTCAAATCAAAGGAACTATAACAGATGAAAAAGGAAATCCTTTGCCTTTTGTATCTGTTCTTGAAGAAAACACTTATACGAGCACAACTTCAAACGAGCAGGGAAATTACCAACTGAACGTAAAAGAAGTTGGTAAAAACAAAATTACCTTTCAATATTTGGGTTTTAAAACTCAAAAATCAACTGTTTCTGCAGATTCAAAAACGGTTACTTTAAACATCATAATGCAGGAAGAAAGCTTTGCATTGAATGAAGTTGTTATTGATCCTAAAAACAATCCTGCAAATGCAATCATAAGAAGTGCAATTGCAAACAAAAAAGACAATTCTGAAAAAACAGCACGTTATACCGCTGATTTTTATTCAAAGGGAATGTTTAAAATAAAAGATCTTCCAAAGAAAATCATGGGCTTGAAGGTAGATATTGGCGACGAAATGGCGTCAAATTTAGACTCAACCGGAACAGGAATTTTATATTTATCAGAAACCATTTCAAAGATTTCTTTTGAAAAACCCGGCAAACTAAAAGAGAAAATCATTGCTTCTAAAATCTCCGGAAACAATAAAGGTTACAGCTATAATACAGCTTCTTTATCAACTTATGATTTTTACGACAACACCTTAGACTTTGATGTTAAACTTATCTCTCCTATTGCAGATAATGCTTTCAGCTATTACAAATACAAATTAGAAGGAACTTTCTTCGATGATAATAATCAGCAAATTAATAAGATCAAAGTAACACCAAAACGGGATAAAGAACCGGTTTTTGAAGGCTATATCTATATTGTCGACGATAGTTTTGCGATTTATGCTATCGATTTAGATATCAAAGGTTACCGAATGAAAAATGAATTTACTGAGATTATGACTTTAAAACAGAGTTTTAGTTACAATTCGAAGAACAAAATCTGGTCTAAAAATGCACAGACACTTTCTTTCAACGCAGGTGCTTTTGGAGTTAAATTCTCAGGGAAATTTAATTATGTTTATTCGAATTATGAGTTTCCTGCTTCTTTTGAAAAGAAAACTTTTGGAAATGAAATTGTAGCCTTTGAAGCGAACGCCAATAAAAAAGACGACGCTTTTTGGAATGAAATCCGACCAATTCCTTTGACTCTTGAGGAAAGTAACGATTACACTAAAAAAGACAGTTTACAAACCATTAAAAAATCCCAAAAATATACAGATTCAATTGATGCTAAAAACAATAAGTTTAAAGTATTTGATGTCATAATGGGTTATGAATACAAGAATACCTTTAAGAAACATTCTTTTGAATACAAAGGTCTGCTAAACCTTTCGTCTTTAAGTTTTAATACCGTACAAGGTTTTAACCTGGACTCTGGCTTCGCCTTTCGAAAATGGAATGAAGAGAAAGGAAAAAATACTTCTATAAATACCACTTTTAATTACGGATTTTCAGATGACCGTCTCCGTGTTACAGGAGATTTTACCCATCGATTCAACAATCTCAATTACGCTACAATTTGGGTCTCCGGAGGAACAAAAACAGCTCAGTTCAATGGTGCTGAGCCTATCACTAAGTTTGTCAATTCTATAAGCTCTTTATTTTTTAAAGATAATTATATGAAATTGTATAATTTAGAATTTGCCCAAATCAACTATGCTCAGGATGTTGCAAACGGAATTAATTTGAATGCTAAAGTGGCGTACGAACAACGAAAACCTCTTTTTAATACAACTGACTATTCTTTCTTTAAAAAAGATGATATTTATTCCTCTAACAATCCATTAGCTCCGGACGACTTTACAACTCCTGCTTTTGATCAGCATCATTTGTTTAAAACTGCTTTGACTGCCAGAATTAACTTTGGAAACAAATATATTTCAAGACCTGATGGTAGATATAATATCAAAGATGAAAAATATCCAACAGTATTTTTAATTTTCGAAAAAGCCTTTGCCGCCAGTGAGAAAAAATACGAATTTGAAAGAATTGGTGCTGCAGTGCAATATGATTTATCCTTAGGAAACAAAGGGCTTTTGGGAATGAATTTCAAAGCCGGAAAGTTCTTTAATGCTGAAAACATTTCTTTTATCGACTACAGACATTTTAACGGAAATCAAACGCATATTGGAACCAGCGATCGCTATTTAAATGTTTTCAATATGATGCCGTATTATGCCAACAGTACAAACGATAGTTGCCTTGAAATACATTCAGAATATAACGACACCGGTTTTTTTATGAATAAAATTCCGTTATTAAATCTGTTAAAATCGACAATGAATATTGGATTTCATTCACTGGCAATTCCAGATAGAAAACCGTATTCTGAGTTTACAGTTGGTTTAGACAATTTAGGTTTTGGGAAATTTAAATTGTTTAGAGTTGATTATGTACATTCTTATCAAGGCGGAATACAACAAAACGGGGTTGTGTTTGGGTTGAAAATTTTAAATGTCTTGGATTAGATGTAGCGCATTTTTGTCACTTCTGACAAACTATATCTAAAAAAAATCCGTTTACTCTTAAAAAAGAATAACCGGATTTTCATTTTTACATTTCAAGAAAACCTTAGCAACTTAGAATCTTAGTATCTTAGAAACTCTTCTCAGTGATAATCATCGGGTTCAATATGAATCAGAACATTTCCCAATTGAGGTATTTTTTCTTTTAAAGTGTCTTGCAGTTTGTGTGACAAGTCATGCCCTTCTTTTACTGAAATTTGTGCCGATACAATTGCGTGAAGATCAACATGGTATTTCATTCCGGCTTTTCGGATAAAACATTTTTCAGTACCTAAAATACCTTTAACTGTTAAGGCTTCAACACGAATTTCCTCAACCAAATCATCATTTAGATTTTCGTCCATGATTTCGCCCAGTGCTGGTCTGAAAATTTTATAACTATTGTATAAGATAAAAAAAGCAGCAAAAAGTGCCGCCCAATCATCTGCTGATTCATAACCTTTTCCCATTATAAGGGCAAACGAAATTCCGATAAACGCCGCTATCGAAGTAATTGCATCACTGCGATGGTGCCAGGCATCAGCTGCAAGAGCAGAACTATTGGTTTCTTTACTTCGTTTCATTACTAAACGGAAGGAGTATTCTTTCCACATAATAATGGCCCCCAAAACATATAATGTCCAGGATTTTGGTAAATCATGAGAAGTCTGAATATTAGAAATACTTTCGTACCCAATAATCGTTGCCGAAGTAATTAAAAAACCAACTACCAAAAAGGTAATTAAAGGTTCTGCACGACCATGTCCATAAGGATGATTTTCATCTGGCGGTTTGTTAGAATACTTGATTCCAAATAAAACCAAAAAAGACGAAAATATATCCGCAGTTGATTCTATTGCGTCTGCAATTAAGGCGTATGAATTGCCAAAAAAACCTGCCAGGCCTTTTATCAAGGCTAAGCAGGTGTTTCCAACTATACTAAATATAGTAGCTTTTACAGCTTTTTGTTCATCTGTCATTATGAGAATTTATTTACGCTCTCACGATTTTTGCTCCAATAGCTCTTAAACGCTCGTCGATACGCTCGTATCCACGGTCAATTTGTTCGATATTTTGAATTGTACTTGTTCCTTTTGCTGAAAGAGCCGCAATTAATAATGAGATTCCCGCACGAATATCCGGAGATGACATTGTTGTTGCTTTTAATTGAGATTCGAAATTATGTCCCATAACCACTGCTCTGTGCGGGTCGCATAACATAATTTTTGCTCCCATATCGATTAATTTATCAACGAAAAACAAACGGCTTTCGAACATTTTTTGGTGAATTAAAACATCTCCTTTTGCTTGTGTTGCTACAACTAAAACAATACTCAATAAGTCAGGTGTAAATCCTGGCCATGGTGCATCGGCAATTGTCAGAATAGAACCGTCAATATCTGTTTTTACTTCGTATCCATCTTTGTGAGCTGGAATATAAATATCGTCGTTACGTTTTTCGATTGTAATACCTAATTTTCTGAATGTATTCGGAATCAAACCTAAATTTTCCCAGCTTACATTTTTGATTGTGATTTCGCTTTTTGTCATAGCCGCAAGACCAATCCATGAACCGATTTCGATCATATCAGGCAAAATTCTGTGCTCACAACCGCCAAGGGTTTCAACACCTTCAATAGTCAATAAGTTTGAACCCACTCCGGTGATTTTAGCTCCCATAGAGTTCAACATTTTACACAATTGTTGTAGGTAAGGCTCACATGCAGCGTTGTAAACTGTAGTTTGTCCTTTTGCTAAAACAGCAGCCATTACAATGTTTGCAGTTCCAGTTACAGATGCTTCATCAAGTAGCATATCTGTTCCTTTCAAACCTTCTGCTGGAGACTCTACACCATAAAAGTGATCTTCTCTGTTGTATCTAAATTTTGCTCCAAGGTTAATAAAACCTTCAAAGTGTGTATCTAATCTACGACGACCAATTTTATCTCCACCCGGTTTTGGAATATATCCTTTTCCGAAACGAGCCAAAAGCGGTCCAACAATCATAATAGAACCACGAAGCGCTCCACCTTCTTTTTTGAAAGCTTCGGTTTCTAAATATCCAACATTAACCTCATCGGCCTGAAACGTAATCGAGCCCGGTTCATTGCGTTGAATTTTCACTCCTAAATTACCCAGCAAAGTGATTAATTTATTGATGTCAATAATATCGGGAATATTATTAATTCTTACTTTATCCCCCGTTAGAAGCACGGCACATAAAATTTGTAATGCCTCATTTTTTGCTCCTTGCGGAGTGATTTCTCCTTTTAAAGGAATTCCTCCTTCGATTTTAAATACTCCCATATTTCTTTTTTAGGTTCTGAGATACTAAGGTTCTAAGGTTCTAAGGTTTCTTTTGAGATTAAGATCTTAGTAAGTTAGCTGCTTAGCAACTTTATTTATTTTTATGATTGTTATTTTAAAAGCTTGTAAGTTACTGTTAGTGCGCCATTCTGAGTTTAAAAAAACCTTAGAATCTTAATCACTTAGTGCCTTAGTCCCTTTTTTATTTCTGATTATTGTTTTTCTGAAAAGGTTTTGGCTTTCCCGGGCCTTTATTGTTTTTATTGCTTTGAATTTTTGGTTGTCCCGGTGGCGTAATTTTGTTTGACATACGTTTATTAGTACGCAATAAATCAGTTGTGTTTAAAAGCTCTTCTGTACTTTGCAACAAATTGATTTTCCCTCCTGACAATTCAAACAAATGCTCAAAAATCACATCATCTTTTACCGTGTCTTTGTTCCAGCTTAAGTATGATTTTTTCATGTGATTAGCGATCACTAATACCAATGCATTTTTCATTTCGCCATCTTCCCATTTATTGGCAACATCAATCATATATTTGATATTATTACCATAAAATCTGTATTTTGGAAAGTTTTGAGGATATTGTAAAACATCTGGTTTTAACTGCAATACATCGCGAGACGGAATTGGGTACGGCGATTCTACATCTAATTTAAAATCAGACATGATAAAAAGCTGATCCCATAATTTATGTTGAAAATCGGGTACATCACGCAAATGCGGATTCAAGCTCCCCATTACCTGAATGATGTATTTCGCGGCTTTGTTGCGCGTTTCAGCATCTTCAATAATAGTAGCCTGATCAATCAGTTTTTGCAAATGACGACCGTATTCAGGAATAAGTAAACGTTGTCTTTCAGAATTGTATTCTAAGTTAAAAACAACGTCATTCGCGACTTCTTTTTTATATTTTTCGACCATAAGTTATAATGAAACTATACCTTCTATTGTAGATACTTCTTTGTATTTGCCAATCACATCGTCAGAGCTGTTCATCGTAACATCTACAGAAACACTGGTAAATTTACCTGTTTTAGATTTTGTTGTTTTGATAACCGCGCCCATACTGTCAAAAGCTTTTTCAACTCGCTCAACATTATCAGCTACTGAAGGCACAATGAATTTGTACAAATATTCAGCAGGCCAGGTATTTGCGTTATCCAGTTCTACCTTTAATCTTTCGTAAAATTCGGCGGTGTTTTTTTCTTTATCGTTCTCCATTCGTAATTAAAAATAAACGCAAATATACGGTTTTGATTTCAGATTTTAGATTTTAGATTTTAGATTTTTTAGGATGAAGAAGAGAGGTTTTTTTTGCCACGAATTTCACGAATTTTCACGAATTAAATTAACCTGAAAAAATCCGAAATTTCAGCTAATTAAGAGCAAATTATCCGACAAAAAATTCGAGTAAATTAGTGAAATTCGTGGCTAACCTTTATATTTGAAAAACTTTGCCATAAAAATCTCTCGCAAAGTCGCAGAGTCGCAAAGTTTTATTTTTAAGTCTTTCTTTGCGGCTTCGCGACTTTGCAAGATTAAAAACGAATTCTATGAAAAAACACATCTTTATATTTTTTATCATACTTATATCCAACTTGATGAATTCTCAGGAAATTAAAACAATGACTTATTTCCAGAACGACACCATCAAACTGGATTTAGACTTATACTTACCAGAGAAAAAATCAAATGAAAAAATTCCGTTAATCATTTTTGCTTTTGGCGGAGGATTTTCTGGCGGAGAACGTACGAGCGAGAAAGAATTCGGGATGTTTATGGCGAAAAACGGTTATGCGGTTGCCAGCATTTCGTACAGTTTATATATGAAAGGAAAAGATTTTGGCTGCAAAGGAACTTTGACCGAAAAAATAAAAGCAATTCAAATTGGCGTAAGTGATATGTGGCAGGCAACTTCATTTTTGATTGAAAATGCCAATAAATACAATCTTGATACTTCAAAAATATTTATTTCCGGAATTAGTGCGGGTGCCGAAATTGGTTTCCATGCTTCTTTTTGGGATTATAAACTCATGAATCTATATAAAAGCAATTTACCCGAAAACTTTAAATATTCAGGATTTATTGGAGGTTCCGGAGCCATTCAGGATATCAATTTGATTACGAAAGAAAAAGCAATGCCAATGTTATTGGCACATGGAAATAATGATGACACAGTTCCCTATTCTGCGGGCTCACATCGCTCCTGCCCGACAAATGCTTCAGGCTGGTTAATTCTTTTTGGATCTTATGCTGTTTACAATCATATGATTGATTTACATAAAGATATTGAACTGATTACATTTTGCGGTGGCGGACATGAATTCTCAGGCTACCTTTTTCATGAAGGAAAACAATATGTTTTAGATTTCGTGAATGATGTTTTGAAAGGAAAGAAATTTGAATCGCATTTAATTGTTCCTTCTAAGAAGAAGGGTGCTGATTCTGGGAAGTATTTGTTTTGTGAGTGATTTGAAATAATTCGGCGAAAGCCAAGATAAATCAAATCACAAATTCGCAGCAAAAGTGATCACCTATTCAGTTTCAAATGCTCCAGCGGAGCAAAATGTTTATAGCTAATTTTCGCGTTGCCATTCAAAAGCTCCATCGGAGCGATATATCGATTTCAAACATGGCCACCCCCGATGGGGTTTTATGAAACAACCATCTGATTTTTTCTATAAACATAATGTCCCGCTGGGACTACATTCCTTTGGCTTAAACTGGACTAAAGTCCAGCCCTACAATATTTTTTGAATCTACGATTCTTCTTTGTTTTGGTTCCGGAGGAACATTTTATTTTGTAGGGCTGGATTTTAATCCAGCATCATAATATTTACAGGATTCATCATAAAAAATGAATTTGAAATAATCCAAAAACATTGAGACATGTCACCAAAATTGCGAAATCATTCGCTTCAGGCAAAATAATCTTTTTAAATACCAATAAGTTTAGGTAAATTTGCGCTTTATTTTAAGAAAGTGCAAAAAGAAATCATAGTTCTCATTGGTGGCCCGGGAACGGGAAAATCTACTCTGATCAACGAATTGGTAGCTCGTGGCTACTGCTGTTACCCTGAAATTTCAAGACAAGTTACGCTCGAAGCGCAACAACGCGGCATTGAACAATTGTTTCTGGAACAACCTTTATTGTTTAGCGAAATGTTACTGGAAGGCAGAATTAAACAATTCGAAAACGCTCTTGATGAACCTGAAAATGTAGTTTTTATAGATCGCGGAATTCCGGATGTTGTCGCTTATATGGATTATATTGGCGATGAATATCCTGAACATTTCACTAAAGCCTGCGAAGATTTTAAATATTCTAAAACCTTTATTTTACCGCCCTGGGAAGAAATTTACGAAAGCGACACCGAACGTTACGAAAATTTTGAACAGGCATTAAAGATCCAGAAGCACCTTGTTGAAACCTATAAGAAATACGGTTACGACTTAATTGAAGTGCCTAAAGATACGGTGGAGAACAGAATTCTTTATATCTTAGATAAAATTTAGGCATTTGGTTAAAGTTGCAAAACTAGAAACTGATTTCTAAATTTTTTAACTTTAAAACAAGACCAATGCCAGAAGCGCAAGAAATTCTTTTAAAATACTGGAAACACGACAGTTTTAGACCGTTGCAAAAGGAGATTATTGACTCAGTTTTGGATGGTCAGGACACTTTTGCCCTTTTGCCAACCGGCGGAGGAAAATCCATTTGTTTTCAGGTTCCGGCAATGATGCAGGAAGGGATTTGTTTAGTTGTTTCGCCATTGATTGCCCTGATGAAAGATCAGGTGGCGAATTTGCAAAAAAGAGATATCAAAGCGATTGCCCTTACCGGCGGAATTCATACTGAAGAGATCATTGATCTTCTTGACAATTGCCAATACGGAAATTACAAGTTTTTGTATCTTTCTCCCGAGCGTTTACAATCTGACTGGATTGTAGAACGCATTAAAAATCTTCCTATCAATTTAATTGCTATTGATGAAGCGCATTGTGTTTCGCAATGGGGTCATGATTTCCGTCCGGCTTATTTGAGAATTTCGGAGCTCAAAAAATATTTCCCAAAGATTCCCTTTATGGCTTTGACTGCTACGGCAACCCCTAGAGTTATTGAAGATATTAAAACCCAATTGGGCTTGAAAGATCCAGTACTTTTCCAGCAATCTTTTGAAAGAAAAAATATTGCGTACATGGTTTTTGAAATCGAAGACAAGTTGTATCGAACGGAACAAATTTTAAAGAAAAACCCACAGCCTTCTATTATATATGTACGAAACAGAAAATCGTGCCTGAATATGTCGACGCAATTACAATCGTTAGGATTTAAAGCGACCTATTATCACGGTGGACTTTCAGCTAAAGAAAAAGACAAAAACATGCAATTGTGGATGTCGGAACAAGCGCAGGTTATTGTAGCTACAAATGCGTTTGGAATGGGAATTGACAAAGACAATGTAAAAACAGTTATTCATACGCAGTTACCTGAAAATCTGGAAAACTATTATCAGGAATCCGGAAGAGCGGGACGAAATGGCGAAAAAGCTTTTTCGGTTTTGCTTTTTAATAATTCAGATGCGAATCAGACAGAACAGCAATTTTTGAGTGTTTTGCCGGATAAAAAGTTTTTAAAAACCATGTATGTGAAGCTTTGCAATTATTTTCAGATTGCTTACGGCGAAGGTTTGGACGATTCTTTCTCTTTTAAACTGAATCATTTTTGCAATAAATATGACTTCCCTACTCTAAAAACCTATAATGCATTACAATTTTTGAATCAGCAGGGAATTATTACGATGTCTCAGGAATTTTCGGAGAAAATTACCATGCAATTTTTAATTGAATCTAAAGAAGTCATTCGGTATATGAGTTTAAATCCGAATGATGAAGAAATCATTTTGGCAATTTTAAGAACCTATCCCGGAGTTTATGAAATGAAAACACCTTTTAATCTTTCGCTGATTGCTAAAAAATCACATCATACAGAAGAGCAAGTTACGGCTGTTTTGGAAAAACTGAAAGAAAAGGAAATCATCGAATACAAATCAAAAAATAACGACGCGACGATCTTATTTAATGAAGTTCGTGAAGATGACCTGACCATAAATCGCGTTTCGAAATATCTTGAAAAACAAAATCAGTTAAAGCAGGAACAATTAATGTCTGTCCTATATTATATTAAGGAAAACAAAACCTGCAAAAATCGATTGGTTTTGGATTATTTTGGAGAAGAAACCACCGAAAATTGTGGTGTCTGCTCCTACTGTATCACTCAAAAAGGAAAAATTACCGAAGCCGATTCTATTGCAGATAAAATTCTGCATTTGTTAAAATCAGCTTCTATGACTTCCAGAGAAATTCAAACCCAAATAAAATTGGATGCGAACGATATTGTTTCAGTACTTCAGGAATTACTAGAAAACAACCATATTACCATATTAGCGAATAATAAATACACTTTAAAATCATAATGGAAAAATTGAAAATTATATTCATGGGAACTCCGGAATTTGCTGTCGGCATTTTGGATACCATTATTAAGAACAATTACGAAGTTGTTGGCGTTATCACAGCTGCAGACAAACCAGCAGGGCGCGGACAAAAAATAAAATATTCGGCAGTAAAAGAATACGCACTGGCGAACAACCTTACATTATTACAACCAACTAATTTAAAAGACGAAACTTTTCTACAAGAATTAAAAGCCTTGAATGCCAATTTGCAAATTGTGGTCGCTTTTAGAATGTTACCAAAAGTAGTTTGGGAAATGCCAAGTTTAGGAACCTTCAATCTTCATGCTTCTTTATTACCTAATTATCGTGGAGCCGCACCAATTAATTGGGCGATTATTAATGGAGAAACTAAAACTGGTGTTACGACTTTCTTTATTGACGATAAAATTGATACCGGAGCAATGATTTTAAATTCAGAAATCGCAATTGAACCAGAAGAAAGTGCCGGACAATTACATGATAGATTAATGAATTTAGGAAGCATTACTGTAATTGATACTTTAAAAGTAATTGAAAACGGAAATGTAACGACAACAATTCAGGAAGATGATGCAGAAATTAAAACGGCATATAAATTAAACAAGGAAAACTGTAAAATTGACTGGACAAAATCTGGTGATGAAATCAATAATCTGATTCGCGGTTTGAGTCCGTATCCAGCAGCCTGGTGTTTTTTGAAGGATAAAGAAGACGAACAAACGATTAAAATATATGAAGCAAAATTGGTTTCAGAAGCACATTCTTACGAAGCGGGAAGTCTAATCTGCAGTAAAAAAGAAATCAAAGTTGCCGTTCAAAATGGTTTTCTACAGCTATTAAGTTTGCAATTACCCGGAAAAAAGAGAATGCAGGTGGCAGAATTGCTAAATGGGATAACTTTTTCTAATACTGCAAAGATGTATTAACGTCAGTAAAACAGGGGTTTCTACCTGTTTTTGATCGATGAACAGCTGTCTTTATGAACAAAAAAACTAAGTTATTAACAATTTTTGCTAAATTTAAAGAAAACACTTGCAAGGAACGGATTTCCTACTAAATTTGTGTATTAACAATTTTTTTTAACCAACAATTAATAACTAATTATTATGAACAAATCAGAATTAATCGATGCTATCGCTGCTGATGCAGGAATTACAAAAGCTGCGGCAAAATTGGCTTTAGAATCATTTTTAGGAAACGTAGGAGCTACTTTGAAAAAAGGTGGAAGAGTTTCATTAGTAGGTTTTGGATCATGGTCAGTATCTGCTAGAGCTGCTAGAGATGGTAGAAACCCACAAACAGGAAAAACTATTCAAATCGCTGCTAAGAATGTTGTAAAATTCAAAGCTGGAGCTGAATTAGAAGGTGCAGTGAACTAAGTAAGAAAGTTCTCTAAACTTATAATATAATCAAAACCCTCCTCATGGAGGGTTTTTTTGTGCGGTTTAACGATTTTATTTGGGTTTTTAGAAATTTTATGATTAAATTTAATAAAAATTGTAGCCGTATGATTTCAGAAAAATTAAAAAAAGGACACCTGCTTATTGCCGAACCTTCTATAATTGGAGATTTATCTTTTAATAGATCGGTAATTTTATTAGCAGACCATAACAAAGAAGGATCAATAGGTTTTATCATTAATAAACCATTAAAATACACTATTAATGATCTGATACCTGAAATTGACGCCACTTTCAAGATATATAACGGAGGTCCTGTAGAACAAGACAACCTTTATTTCATTCACAATATTCCTGAGTTAATCCCGAATAGTGTCGAGATCTCTAATGGAATTTACTGGGGAGGTGATTTCGAATCGACCAAAGACTTAATAAACGACGGATCTATTAGTAAAAATAATATTCGTTTTTTCTTAGGCTATACCGGTTGGGATGAAAATCAGCTCGAGAGTGAAATGCAGGGAAACTCCTGGATCATTACCGATAATAGTTATAAAAACAAAATTATTGGTAAGTCAACCACGCATTTCTGGAAAGAGCAAATCATTGAGCTTGGCGGAGATTATCTTATTTGGTCTAATGCACCTGAGAATCCTTATCTGAATTAATTTTCAGATATCGATTCGTTAAGCTTCTGCACTAATAAATGCGCCAAATCACTTGTAAACTCCTTTTTTCGATATTTGGTTATCGGCTGTATCCCTGTGATTACATTGGTCAGAAATAATTCGTCCGCTTTTTGAAGATCAAATGGCGAAATTATTTCTTCTAAGACTTCTATGCCCTCCAGTTTCTTAGCTAAGGCTAAAATTTGTTTACGCATTATTCCATTCAAACATCCTTCAGAAATTGGAGGTGTAATTAGTTTTTTACCTATTAGCATAAATAAATTCCCTTGTAAACCTTCGACCACGTTTTTGGTGTCATTTACTAAAAGGCAGTTTGCCAGGCCATTTTCGTGCGCAAAAATACTTCCGGTCACGTTTATCATCTTGTTCGTCGTTTTAATAGACGATAACAATTGTTTGGTCACATAGAAATCTTTGTACAAATCAACTTCATACTCAGCAGTATTTAAAGTGTAAGAAGTATTTTCAAGAGCAGTTGCCTGAATTAAATAAGAAACCTCATTCGTTTTTGGCAAATATAATCCGCCATCGTTTCGAAAAACGGTTATTCGTGCTCTGGCCGAAGCAGAAATTTCATTTTCCTGAACCAGTTTTAAAACTTCTTCTTCAAAAAACTCCATGGTAAAGTTCATCGGAATTTCCATTCTAACCACACGCATTGAAGCCATTAATCTAAAGTAATGGTCTTCAAGAAACAAAATTCTGTTATTTACTATTTTTAGTGTTTCAAAAACACCATCGCCATACAAAAAAGCACGATTTTGAGTTAATATATTCTCGTCTTGCGCTACTATGTTTCCGTTAAAATTGATCATAAAAAAAGCCCTGAATTTTGTTCAGGGCAAATATAAGGTATAAAATAGACTTTTACTAAACAGATCCTATAAGATGTTTCAGGTCTGAGATCTGATTCTCCCACAATTGTTTAGCTTCTCCTACTTCTTCTTTTTCTGCAAAATCGACCACCATTAATGATACATCTTTAGTTAATTCATCAACTAAAATATGCAATTCAAAAAAGTATTCTGTATCCTTACTGCTTTCATCGACCCATTTAAACTTTACTTTCTCACCGGTCTTTTTAGATGCTAATCGCGCTTTTTCCTGCGAGTCATTCCAGATAAAAGTAAAAAATTCACCCCTTGAATTTACGTTGTCAGCAAACCATTCTGACAAACCTGAAGGCGTTGATATGTATTGATATAATAATTGCGGCGAAGAATTTATAGGAAACTCGATTTCGTAACGTATTTTTGGATCCATGTGCTACTTTTAATTTTTTCGAAATATAAGAATATATGTCCAAAAACAATGCATTTTTAAAAATATTTTTTTTTCTTCATTTTATTCTTGGAAGCTTTAATAATATTTATATCTTTGCACCCGCAATGAGGAACACGGTTCACTTGCAATCTTGGCGAGGTAGCTCAGTTGGTTAGAGCGCAGGATTCATAACCCTGAGGTCACGGGTTCAACTCCCGTCCTCGCTACAAAAAACAAACCCTTAAACATCAAATGTTTAGGGGTTTTTTTATTTAAAACAGTTCTGCACAAACAGTTTAAGTTCAAAATAATTTTACACTTTCAGCACATTTAGTTTCATGCAAAAAAAACTAAAAAAACTTAACATGTTAAAATTCTCATGTTAGAAAAAGTCAAAAAAGTTAACACGTTATAAATGTCATGTTAATAAAACCATTTGTCTAAGGTTAAGATCATTTGTCAAAATCCGACTAAATTCATCAGTTCACCTTATTATACTATCAATCTTTCATTTCTACTTCTACTGCCATATTCTGCGGAAGTGTAAATACACCAACAGAAGTACGGGCATGCCTCCCCTGCTCGCCAAATACTTCAAGTAACAAATCAGAAAAACCATTTATTACTTTAGATTGCTCAGTAAATGAATCCGCAGTATTGACGTAACCGTTTACTTTGACTATCCGTTTTATTTTATCGAGACTTCCAAAAGCCTGTTCAAGTATCGCCAGCTGGTTTATAGCCGATAACCTGGCAGCCTGATACCCTTCTTCTGTACTTAGGTCCTGTCCTACTTTACCCGTAATATATTTTCCATCTGCCTTAAGTGGCCCTCTTCCGGAAAGGAAAACCAGATTTTCAACCTGCACCATATCCACATAAGATCCCAAGGCTTCCGATATTTGGGGCAGCTGAATCCCTAGCTGATTCAATTTTTGATCCGGGGTCTGTGCGTGCAAATTAAGACTAAGTATTAATACGACAAATGTTATTATATTTTTCATTGTTTCTCTTTCAAATTAAAAAAAAGAAAGCCACCTTTAAAGATAGCTTTCCGTATTTTATTTATTTAATGAATTTAATCAACTCTGCGTTAAATTTTGGAAGTTCTTCAATAAATAAGGCATGGCCGCTTTTCTCGAAGGGAACCAAAGTTGAATTGGCAATTGATTTGTGCATTTGTTCAGCTAATTCATAAGAACAAATTTTGTCCTGTGTACCGTGAAGGATAAGAGTTGGAATTTTAATTTTTTTCAAATCTTCTCTCAAGTCAGTATCACGAAGTGCTTTCAGAGATTCGGCCATTGCATATGGAGAAGCCTGTGCCTGGATAGTTCCCAACCATGCACCTTGACCTGCAGATACACTTGTTTCATTGGCTGGGAAAATTTTTCCAAAATTCTCAAACAACTGTGGTCTGTTGGTATTATTAAGAGAAATAAGGCCGTTAACATCTTCTTTTGTCCAGAAACCATAATTAAAGTCAGCTCTTTTTGTCCAAAGAGGAGCTGCCGCACCAAACAAAGCCAGTTTTGAAACGTGGGCCGCATCGTATTTGGCTACATAGTGAATTACTGTTGCTCCTCCCATAGAGAATCCTCCAATGGTTGCTCCTTCAATTTTAAGCTTGTCCAAAATTACTTTGATATCATCTGCATACACATCATAATTATAAGCTCCTCCCGGTTTGTCTGATAATCCAAAACCTCTTAATGTGATTCCGATAACGCGATATCCTTTTTGGATAAGTTCGGCATATTGGTATTCGTACATGGCATCGCTCAGTGGCCATCCGTGAATCAATACTACTGGTTTTCCTTCTCCTAAATCTGTTACATGCAGTTTTACATTCTTCTCTACTTCAATATATTCTTCTCTCCCAAGGCTTGCAGGTTTTCTTTGGCTTTGAGAAAATGCAGTTGATACTGCTAATAATAAAACGGCAAAGCTTGTTGTTACGATTGTTTTTAAATTGGTTTTCATTTTTTTTAGTTTTAATTGTTATTTTAAAATTTTGATTTTTATCGCTGTCATTTCTTATTGACAGGACAAAATTGAGCATTGTTCAGTCATAAAACAAATTAATAATTTTTACATATTATTAATTTTATTTACAATCTTGCTGATTTAAAAATTAATTTTCAAGCGAACACAGCAGCATTCAATAGTATTCAATAGTGTTCTACACCGACCAAATTTTAAAATAGTATGAATCCCTATGGATTAAAAATGAATAGCAACATCAAATTGAAGCGGAAAATTAAACCCACTCTTATAATTCTAAAAAAAAGACGTCTTTTAAAGCAACTGTATTTTATATAATTATTATTAAAACTGTATTTTTGTAACCAAGCAATTTACATTAACATGGATATAGTAAAATTTAAAATCACATCAAAAACGATAAAAGTAGAAGTGCGTAATTCTAATAATTATGTTTTTAATTTCAATACTGCTTTAGAGATCGAGAAAGAAGACAAAGATGTTTTATTAAGACTGTATCATGCATTAGACCTTCTTTTTAAAAAAGAAACTCCCCCAGAGGTGAAAAACTACATTTCGCCAAACCAAACCAATATATTGGACCAGATTTCGGCTGTTGACAATTTAGATCAGGAGAAATAAAATGTTCTAATCTGGAACAACTTTTCGGCATTCCCAGCATTTAAACGTATTTTAGTTATTTTTGTATAAATACAAATCCCACTAAATGAAACGTTCAGGCACAGCAGATCTTCCATTACACTATGGTCATGTTCCATTATGGCTTGCTGAACGAATGTCTAAACTTGGTTTCGCCATTGTAGAAACTATTGCTATGGAATTTTCTACATCCGAAGTAATAAGCAAACTAAGTAATCCTTTTTGGTTTCAAAGCTTTGGCGCTGTCATGGGAATGGACTGGCATTCCTCGGGAATTACAACTTCTGTACTCGGGGCTTTAAAAAAATCTGTTAATCCACATTCAAAAGAACTCGGAATTTATATCTGCGGAGGTAAAGGAAAACATTCTATGGCAACACCACAGGAACTTTTATTTGTTGGTGAGAAAACAGGCCTTGACGGTCATAATCTTGCGAATTGCAGCAGACTTACGGCCAAAGTAGATAATACTGCTATTCAGGATGGATTTCAATTGTATCAGCATAATTTTATTGTTGACAATAAAGGACAATGGGCCGTTATTCAGCAGGGAATGAATCCTAATTCTCAAACCGCGAGAAGATATCATTGGCATTCACAAGATTTAAAATCATTCATAAATGAACCACATACCTTTATTTATGGCGAAAATCAAGGTACAATCTTAAATCTTACCGCTCAGGCAGCGACAAAATCAAGAGAAGGTATTTTAGAATTATCAAAAGAGTCTCCAACAAAAATCATGAAGGAGATGCAGCATCTTTCCATGCCAGCGCATCATGATGTTAGAATGGAAGATGTGAATATGAAAAGACTCGGTGCAATGCTTTGGACAACACACGAAAATAAACCGGAAGATTTTCAGGAATTATTACTTTTAAAAGGAATGGGGCCAAGGGCTTTACAATCATTAGCATTGGTTAGTGAAATTATTTACGGAACTCCTACCCGATTTGAAGATCCCGCCCGTTTCTCCTTCGCTCATGGCGGAAAAGATGGGCATCCGTTTCCTGTTCCGGTAAAAATCTATGATGAAACTATTGAAACTTTACAAAGAGCTATTAATCGTGCTAAAATTGGTAATAATGATAAGATAGAAGCGATTCGAAAATTATCTCAAATCTCAAGAAAAGCGGAAGAAAGTTTTACGCCCAACTCTAACTTTGGCGCTCTGATTCAAAGAGAAAGAGACGAATCATACAAATATGGCGGAAAAACCGTTTTTGGAGACGCTAAACCTCCTAAAAGTAAACCAGCAAATCCGAATAATCAATTGGAATTATTTTAGAATGGTACTCAATTCGAAAACTTATGATTGCAAAATACACTCCATTTTTATCAAATGTCGTAAAAATGTCGTGAGAGAACCGTTATCATATGATACTTTTTAAAATAATTTTGGAGTAAACTAAATGATATTTTATTTATGAATTCTATAGGAAAAAAAATTAGTGAAACAAGAAGACTAAAAGGTTTCACCCAAGAAGAACTTGCTGAATTATCAAAAGTAAATTTGAGAACAATTCAAAGAATTGAAAACAGCAAAAACGAACCCCGCGGAAAAACATTGAGCCTGATATGCGATGTGCTTCAAATTAATAAAGCAGAGCTAGACCAATTAAATAATTTGGCTCAAAAAAAATCAATTATAGCTTTTATTATCAATTGCATCTTCTTAATTCTTTTAAATTTGCTTTTAATGTCTATTACTGGATATATGACTTTAGACGCTGATAAGACAAACAGCAAAGTTGGGGCCGTGTTATTAAGTTTTTTTATTCCATTTTTCATTGTTTATCATACTCAAAAAATGAAAGCGACAGAAAGAGTATTAAAATTCGGAACCGGTTATATAATGTACCCAATACTACTCTTATATGCTCAAGGCTTCATAGGCGCGTGCAGAGCCGGTTTTAGCTCATGGTTATTTTCCTGTATACTGGTATCTGTTGGAGTTTTATTCTATGGAAATGCAGTATTAAAGGCAGAGAAATAAAAACTTTATACAAATAATATGAACTAGTAATAATAATATCATGGTCAATACATTCGAAAACACAATCAAAAAAGCCTACTCAGCTTTTAACGAAAGAAACATCGATAATGCACTTTCAACAATGCAGCCAGATGTACAATGGTCTAAGGCTTGGGAAGGCGGTTACATTTCCGGACATGATGAAATTAAACAATATTGGACCAGACAATGGACAGAAATAAATCCGAAAGTTGATCCGATTGGTTTCAATGAAAGAGAAAATGGAAGCTTAGAAGTTAAAGTTCATCAAAATGTAAAAGATTTGCAAGACAATCTAATGTTTGACGGATTTGTAAAACACATTTATACTTTTCAAGACGGATTAATAAAAACGATGGATATTGAACTGGTTGAAAATAATTGATTTTTATTTTAGGTACGCTTTTTGTTTTAGTATCTTTAATAATAATTTAAAAAATTGAAATCATGAAATCATTAAAATATTTATTTCTGGGATTGTCACTTTTGGCAATTAATTTTTCAAACGCTCAGGTTAATGTAAACGTTAACATAGGTACACCGCCTCTATGGGGACCAGTTGGTTATAATGACGCACGTTATTATTACTTACCAGATCTTCAAACCTATTATGATGTTAGCACATCTAATTACATTTACATCAATAACGGAAAGTGGATAAGAGCGAGAACACTTCCATCTGTTTACAGAAATTATGACCTTTACAACGAGTATAAAGTGGTATTAACAGATTATAGAGGAAATTCTCCTTATGACAATTTTAAAACCCATAAAGTAAAATATGCTAAAGGTTATAAAGGAAAACCTCAAAAAACCATTGGTCAGAAACCGGGTAACGGAAATAATAAACAAGGACACGATAACGGAAACCATGGAAACGGAAACAGCAAAGGAAACAACGGTAAAGGAAACGGAAAACATTAAAAATTAAGAGGCTTTAAGCCTCTTTTTTATTGCTTAAATCATTTAATCTCCGGTATTTTCTCAATCATATGTTTCCAATAACGTTTTGGCATGTGCTGAACGTGAAGCTTCATATTTTTTCGCGATTCAATATTGACACTGCTGAAATACTTTCTCCATAAACTCTGAAAAAATTCTTCCTGATCATCGCAGATTTCAGTTAAGTATTGAGCAGAATTAAATTTAGAATTAAACTGCAATTCTACTACAGCAACATTTTCTAGGTCATAATAAATACCATACTTCCGTTTTGCATCATAAATTAACCAGCGCTGGTCAGCATAACGTTTTTTAAAATGATTTTCTATTAAAGGCAAAACATCGCAGTCTGGTTCGATGATGCCATAGTACAATTGATCTTTCGTGAGTTTAAAACGAACAAAAGCTTCCATTCGGTGTGCTTCTTTTCTGGTCAGGCGGGTTGCTTTTTTCAGATCTAATACAATGCTGTTTCCAAAATCTTGTTCCACATTTTTTGAACTCGAAAATACATACTGAACAAACCGAAACATGATTTCCTCAATTTGACTCACTTCCGATAAAAATGCTTTATAAATCCCTTCAAATCCTTCTGACGAAAGGCGCGGTTTTAAACCTTCCAAAACCCTTTTTGCTTTTGCAATATCTGTTGTAACCAAATGATTGTTTGAAAAAAGCAATGTTGCAGAAGCTTCTTTTTTAGCAAAAACAATATCGTTCAATTTATATTCATAAATTTCAAATACAGCCGTGAGCCAGCCTTCATAAGTTCCGTCGTAAATTATCTGTGTCATTTTGATTAAAATAAAGCCAGCTGATTGGAGAAATCATTTTTGTATTTGCTTTTTTGAGAATTTAAAATCTGATCTTTGATTTGGAGAGAAGTCAAATCCTTTTGCAATTGAAACGGTGATGCAAAAGCCAGAAAATATTTGGCCCGGGAATAAGCAATTCCTAATTTTTTCAAATCTTCCGGAAAAAGCTTTTTAAACTTTCGTGCCGCAACAATTTTCGCAGCGCTTAAATGTCCGATTCCGGGGATACGTTTTATCAACTCTAAATCGGCAGTGTTAATATCAACAGGAAATTGGTTAAGGTTTCGAAGTGCCCATCCGAGCTTCGGATCAATATCCAGATCCAGATTAGGCTGATTAAATCCTACTATTTCATTTACATTAAATCCGTAATAACGAATGAGCCAATCGGCTTGATACAAACGGTTTTCGCGAATTATAGGAACTGGTGTACCAATAGCAGGAAGCCGGTTATCATAACTGATAGGCACATAACCTGAATAATATACGCGTTTCATATTCATCTGCTGATAAAAATAATCGGCCATGCCCAAAATTTCAAAATCGCTTTCTTTTGTCGCGCCAATTACCATTTGTGTGCTTTGGCCAGCCGGAGCAAAAAGCGGTGCTTTATAATTTCTTTTCTTTTCTTCTTTATGGCCGGCAATTTCATTTTTAAGATAGTGCATGGGCTTGATTACGTCTTTATGATTTTTATCTGGGGCCAGCAACTTAAGACTTTGTTCTGTTGGCATTTCGACATTTACACTTAAGCGGTCGGCGTAGATTCCGGCTTCTTTCAAAAGTTCATCGCTCGCCCCCGGAATCGCTTTTAGATGAATGTACCCATTAAAATTTTCTTCCAATCGCAATTTCTTGGCAATCCTAACCAAGCGCTCCATGGTGTAATCAGCATTATCAAAAATACCTGAACTTAAAAACAAACCTTCAATATAATTTCTTCGGTAAAAACCTATTGTAAGATCAACGACTTCCTGCACCGTAAAAGCGGCGCGTTTTACGTCGTTACTTTTTCGACTGACGCAATAGGCGCAATCAAAAATGCAATGATTGGTAAGCAGGATTTTCAGTAACGACACACAGCGTCCGTCTTCGGTAAAAGCGTGACAAATACCGTAACCTTTGGCATTACCCAAACCCTTGTCTTTATTCTCTCGCTTACTTAATGCCGAGGAACACGAAACATCATATTTTGCTGCATCCGCCAGTATACCCAGCTTCTCCATCACTCTCTCGTTCACCATTTTGCTTTGTTTTTATTTGAATTTGGAAATGAAATTCAGTATTTCAAAATTAGTTATAGATCATTACAAATTATTTATTTTTATTGTTCTAAATTGTATCTATTTTAAGCATTTCCTGAACTATTATTTTCATTTTTTCATACTGAGGAACAAAGAATCACAAAAGTAGTGGCGGAGTTTCTAGTGTGGTTCTTCGTTCGACAAACTAACGAAAATATTCTTATGAAAATGACTGGCCTAGCCCCGATAGAAGTGGAAATCCTTTTGTGGCGGGGTTCGCCACAAAAGATTGTAACGGATAGCGGGATTAGCTCCTGAAAAAAAAATTTGGTTTTATCATAGAAATCAGGATGACAAAACTATGCTATAACTAGGTGTAATTACAAAAAGCAAGTTAAAATTGGCAACGTGTAATAGTTTTTCAGCATAAAAAAATACATTTGTTAAAACGAAAACAAAGAGAGTCTTTTCACCCTCATCCTGAAACTGAAAGTGTACTATTATGGAGCATGATAAATTTATTTTCTGTCTGGAAGGCGTTCCTGATGTAGATACTTATTTGGAGACTCAAGTGGTTAAAAACTTAGAAGAAATTGCCATTGATCAGGGCATCGCCAGCATTTATAAAACCTGTGATACCATTGAAGGTTTAGAAGAAAGTCTTAATGTATTGCTATACGAAGACCATAATTTTAAAGATTATGAAATCATCTATTTGGTAATGCCAGGCGAGCCTAACAACATCTGTCTTCATGATTATTATTATAGTCTGGAAGAAATAGCCGAACTTTTTGAAGGAAAGATGAAAGGAAAAGTAATTCATTTTGCCAATAAAAAAATATTAGACCTCAACGAAGAAGAAGCGCAATATTTTCTGGATATTACCGGAGCCCGAGCCATCTCAGGTTACGGATCTACTTATAATAAAATAGCAAGCAGCAGCACAATTGATAAAGCTTTTTTTAGCTTGTATCAGGACAATGATGATCTTACTGAAGTTGTTGAAGAATTGTACCAAAAACATTATGCACTTTGCCAATTGCTTGATTTCAGGCTTTATTATTAAGGATGAAAAAACAAGTAGGCGAAAAAATAAGAACTTATGGTGCAAAAGGATTTCGGGAAAGATTTCTTGGTGAAGAAAACCCGATGCAGTTACTTTTTAAATCAAATTCAGACCATTTTTTTTGTCTGAAAATAGAAGAAATGATGGGACTACGATTTCCGGTTCCCCCCTCAAAACACAGTTGCCACACAATTATTTTCATTACTTCGGGCATTCATAGTATCAAAATTGGTTTTGAAGAGTACCTCACTTATTCTAATGGAATTATAGTTGTTCCGGCCGGTCAGATTTTTTCTGTAGAACATGTAAATAATAAACATATTGGTTTTGTCTGTCAATTTCACCCTGATATTTTAATTGGAAAATATGGAGGAAGCGAAATGATTAATGAATTTGATTTTCTGAAAATTGGTGGTAATCCAAAAATTCCGGTTTCAGAAATAGACTTTCCTTTCATTCTCAACTTATTCAAACGTCTCCAACATGAATATGTATCGAGCGAAAAAGTTAATTTAGAAATCGTTCAATCGTATTTGATGGCTTTATTCTGTGAAATGAATAAAAGTAATATCAAAACAACCAAAAGCACGAGTGCCGCAACCACACTCTCGTCAAAATTCAAAGCACTTATTTATGATCATATTAAAATAAATCATCAGGTAAATTACTATGCTTCACTTTTAAATGTAACACCTAATCATTTAAATAAATCAATAAAAGCAGCTACAGGAAAGTCAGCAACAAATTGGATTGATGAAACCATACTGCTTGAAGCAAAATATTTACTCTATCAAACAACATTTTCTGTCAGTGAAATTGCAATGCAGGTTGGCCATGAGGATCAGTCTTACTTCAGCAGATTCTTTAAAAAACACGAAGGCATGACTCCCGTTCAATACCGAAAAATGATTGATAAATCCTAATTATTGATTGCGAAATCCTATCAAATCCTCAAGCATTTTATGAAATTTGCCTCATAAAAAAATGCAGATTTATGATTCATGTTTTTAAAACTTCAGTTGATACAAAATCGAAATTAGAATTCGCAACAGCATTACTTACCGAATTATTACCTCATGCCAAATGGAATTTTGATCTTGAGGATTGCGATAACATTTTACGGATTGACAGTGAAACTGAAGTCTCTGAAAAAGTATTACAAAACAAAATTTTTGATTGTATTGAATTAGAATAAAATCTCAATCCAATCTTTGCCTAAACTCCCCTATTTATTATGGATACTGCCCTGCATCAAAACAAAACTTTTGATACCATTGATTATTCGGAACAAAAATTGTCTGATAATGAATTTGTAAATTGTGAATTCATCAACTGTAATTTCTCCAAAAGTGATTTTAGCGCTATTGATTTCTTAGATTGCACTTTTAAGAATTGCAATCTTTCGCTAGCAATTCTTAAGAATACCGGACTTAAAAACATTCAATTTATTGGTTGCAAACTGATGGGATTAGATTTCAGTTCAAGCAATAGTTTTTTGTTTTCAATGCGTTTTCAGGATTGTCTTTTAGATTATTCAACTTTTATTTATAAAAAACTAAAGAAAACCAGCTTTATAGATTGCTCACTAAAAGATGTCGATTTCTCAAATACGGATTTATCTCTCGCCATTTTTAAAAATTGTGATTTAGCAAATGCCACTTTCTCGGAATGTATTCTGGAGAAAACCGATTTCCGATCCTCAAGGAATTACGCCTTTGATCCTTCTGAAAATAAAATCAAAAGAACAAAAGTTTCACATGCTGCACTTGCCGGATTATTAGAGAAATTTGATTTGGATATCGAGTAAGTTGCTGTCTGTAAAACACAAACAGATAAAAATACTATTTTATATTTATACTATTTACAAAACAAAAAAGGGATGCAAAACTGCATCCCTTTTTCGACTATTCGAAATATATAATTCTGTTTATTTAATCCAACGAGGATCTCCAACTTTCTTGTCAATTACTGCCTGATTTTTAACCGTAAAGTCACCCGTTGCGCTACTCGCAAACTCAGGATCTAATGTTCCATAAGTTCCTGAATTATCAAATTTAACTTTTTCATCCCCGGCCGTATGCAATGCCGCTGAATTGAAATAATTATTATTGATAAAAGTTGGCGCTGTAGTTCCTGCCTGATTTGTATACATTGCCAATGGTGTTTCAAATATCGTATTACGCACAGTTGACGCATTATTTACAAAACGTACATACAAAATTCTATTAGTTGCTTTCATTTCCTTATTAGAAATAGTACAAGCATCAATTAAAACATTAGTAGTTAAACTACCTCCTGATAATCCTGGCGCCGCGTCAATACGAATAAAATCACGACCAACAGAACAGTTATTGAATGTACTGTTTTTAAGTGTAAGGCTTCCTAAATGTGAGGTTCTGAAATCTATAAAATCTCCACCATTGGTTAATATATTAGTAACAATAGAATTGTCAATTGTTGCAGACACAATTTTTGTACTACCAGTACCACTTTGTGAAATTAATGATTTTGTAAAATCATGAATATTACAGCCACTAATTAAAAGTGCTCCGTAAGCTTCACTAATTTCATTGTATTTAACTACATCAGATTGAACACCATCTCCATTAATATCTAAATCTATTAAGCTTAATGAAGTAGCTCCGGTGTTAAGAAGAAATTTACCATGAATTTTTGGCTTATCATAACTTTTTGCACCTCTAATAGTAAGAGGTTTAGTCAATAAAAATTCAGAAGCTGTTGTATAATCACCTGGCATTAAAAACAATTTTGAACCTGCCGGTGCCTGTGCAATTTTTGCTTTTAAATCATCTGTCGGATTAATCACAGTACCTGTTGACAAATCAACTCCGGTAGTAAAAGTTGCCACTCCTCTTTTCTTAGTTCCGTTTAGCAATGTAGCGGTGTATGTTGTTTCCCCGGTCAGTCCTGTAACAACAGCCACTCCAGCTGTTTTTTCTGCAGCTGTAATAGTATGTGAAATATTTCCCGGAGTCATTGTAATTTGCGTAACATTACTATTAGGAGCCCATCTTAAAGTAACAGCTGTCCCTTCGACATCAACATTCTTAATTGGTAATAAAATTTGTTCTGACAATGTTGTTGCGGATGTTATCGTCCACTTAGAATCATCCAATCCCTTTGTGATTGCTTTTACACGAATTGCATAAACCGTTTCTCCTTCAAGTTGAACGGATACTGGCAATTGATTCCCTTTAACCTGCACGGTTTTAAAAATCGTTTTAAACTCCGGATCGTCTGCACTAAATTCTACCACATAGTGATCGGCAGCTTCATTTACCGTCCAATTAAGTTCAACTACAGTCTGATTTTTCACTTTTGTCGTAACGCCAAGTGGAGAAAATTCTCTCGTATTCCCTAAACTTTCCATCAGTTCTTCATTATAACTTTCACAGCCCGCTACTACAAATGCAAGTAATAATGTCGCTATTAATCCTTTTAATATATATTTTGTTTTCATATAATAACTTATTTAGAATAACCGTAATCATTTACTAATTGCCCATTACTTCCATCAATAAACACTTGCCAAATTGGCCAGAATTGTCTGTTATCCGGATTAACTCCCGGTTTATACAACGAATTAATTTTAGTATCCGCAGCTTCCCCGGTCCATGTCCAATCAACAGAAGTATAGTCAGGACCCGGATTAGTTGTTTCCCCTCTGTTTAACCCATAAATATCCAGAGACACATTATCTGATTTAAATTTATAATACAAAGTTTCAGGTACAGTAGCATACTCGCCGGTGTGTGCTGCTAAACTTGCCATTTTTTGTTTTGCCTGATCTAATTTTGTTTTAAGCAAATTCCAGCGAATAAGCGCTTGTTTACGCTCCATTTCTCCAGTAAATTCATATTTATTTTCTTCAACTAAGGCATTAAACATGGCTGTTTTACTAGTTAACCCATTTACATAATTCTCAACTTTTACCGTTTGGGCAGCAGGAGCAAATGCTCTTTTACGAACTTCTTTTAAATAAGGCGCAGCAGCTGCCGGACCTTCTAATTCATTAGCGGCTTCAGCGGCAATAAGAAGCACCTCAGCATAACGCATATAAATTTTATTAACTCCATCGTCATTTGTTGAAGTAACGAAACGAGTCATCCATTCGTAACGGTATTTTCCGAAATACCAGGTATTCAGTGCTCCTAATTCTTGTTTTGCAATATTATTTACTGCTGTTCCATATTTATAAGGAACACACGTTACATCTCTGCGGGTATCTTGTTGATCATAATCATAAAATACGAAAGGAAGGGGCCCTGCAGTACCTCCACGGTTTGCTCCATTGGCATGAAACTGGTCGTTAGTGGTATGACGAACAGCAAAACTAAATAACATTCTACCTCTACCATCTGCAAACGGAAGTTCCCAAAGAGATTCTCCACCTGCGGTAGTAACTTCCTGATTGTATTTTTTCCAAAATGTTTCGAATGATGGTTCTAAATGGGCTTTTCCACTATTGATTACAGAACGAGATTCATCTAATGCCAATCTATACATAGCGGCAACTGAAAGTTCCGGATCTGTACTTCTGTGAATCCCGTCAGGATATTGTTGAAATCCGCTTGCCGCCATAGCTAAACGAGCGCGAAATCCTTTTACAAAAGCCTTATTAATTCTTTCTACAGAATTTGTAGCCGCAGTTTCATTTGGCCAAGGTACCAAAGTTGCAGCTTCTCCTAAATCTTTAATTATTTGCTTATAAACAACATCGCGACTTGATTTTGGTAAATAAATTGTCTCTGAATTAATTGGTTCAAAACGAGCAGGAACATCTCCCCAGGCTTTAATTAAATCTGCATAATAGATCGCTCTTAACGTTAATGCTTCTCCTAAAAGATAACCAAGGTCCGTTCCTGGTCGCGGGTCACCATATAAACGTAATCCTCTGATACAAATATTAGCACGTTCGATTCCTGAATACATCATTGCCCAGGCATTATTTGTTGTATTCATTTGCGAATTAATCGGTTTTGCATCGTAAACACACAAATCTGCAGCATCACCGGCTGTTTGCGAATTATTATACCATTCGATATCTGTATTTAATCCGTAAAAAGGAAGAAAACGACCTCTGTAAGAGTTTGTTTCTGCAAATGGTACTTTTATTCCATCAACCGCACCTTCAGCTAAACCAGCTGTAGAAAAAATTACTGATTCATCAAGTGTTGATTGTGCAGGAGCATCTAAATAATCTTCCTGACAAGAAGTAAAAAGACTTGTTATAATTAGACCCGCTATTATTATTTTATGTTTCATCGTGATAAGTATTAAATTAAAAACTTAGGTTTAAACCAAAAACCAATTGTCTACTACGTGGGTATGCTGAATAATCAACACCCGGCGTAAGTGGCGTATTTCTTCTTGTAGAAACCTCTGGATCTGGCCCTGAATAGTTCGTAAGAACAAAAACGTTTGTTGCCGTCAAATAACATCTTACTTTAGTAGCATGTATTGCATTAGTAAAAGAATTTGGTGCAGTATAACCTAGCGTAAGTGTATTAAGTCTTAAGAATGAACCATCTTCTACAGCCCAGTCACTGAAAACAAAACGACTCATATACGGAGACCACATTGTAGTATTAGCATTAAGTGCTGCTAATGCAGTTGGATCTGTCACCAATGTACCTGATTCAGGATCAAGATTTGTCCATCTTTGTCCGTCAGCCATTTCTGAACTTAAATTTCTGTATTGTCCATTTTGATTTGATGTTGTAAACTCAATTTTGTTTGCATTATAAATATCATTTCCAATGCTATAGTTGAATGCTGCCGACAAATCAAATCCGTAAGCATTAGCATTAATTGCAAAACCTCCGGTAGCTTTTGGATTTGCATCTCCAATAATGGTAAGGTCATTATTATTCACAACACCATCACCATTAATATCTTTCAATTTCATATAACCTGGCTGAACATTTCCAACAACTGTTGAAGCATCCGCAACCCCTGATTTCAATGTATATGCTGTTCCATTATAATCGAAATCTGAAACTTCATAACGTCCATCATTTTTATAACCATACATTAAACCAATTGGCGAGCCAACATTTATCGCATAATCGTTTCCTATTTGAGTAGATGCCCAGTTGGTATTCATACCGAAGTTACTCATCACACCAAGAGAATTGATTCTGTTTTTGTTGACACCAATATTAAATGAGAAGCTTAATCCGTAGTTTGGCTTTTCAATTGCAATAACATTTGCAGTAGCCTCAAAACCTGTATTTTGAGTCTCTCCCATATTTCTGTATTGGTTATCATAACCCGTTCCGGCTACAGGAAAAAGAATTAAAAGATCTTTTGTTACGTTTTTGTAAGCCTCTAATGATCCTGTTAAGCGACCCTTGAATAAATCGTAATCAAGACCTAAATTTTGCGTTACTGTAGTTTCCCATTTCAAGTCAGGATTAGCCAGTGTTTTAGACGCAGACCAATAGTTTTCAACACCATGAATCCAGGTTGTATTTGAAGACTCAAAACTTTGAACCGTTTGCCCAACCGGAATATTATTGTTTCCGGCTTCTCCATAACTCAATCTAAGTTTAAGTAAATTAATCCAGGATGTATTTTTCAGGAAACTTTCCTCTGATAATTTCCAGGCAACAGCTGCCGCAGGGAAAAATCCCCAACGATTATCCTCAAGGAATCTACTCGAACCATCGGCACGATAAGTTGCAGTAACTAAATAACGTCCCTTATAATCATAATTTGCACTACCAAAGAATGAAAGTAATTTATCATCTGGTAAATAATTATTATTTACAGAGTTTGGTTTACCCTGAGTAGTAAGTTTTTGAGCCTGATCAAAGTCAAAGAATTTTGGAAAACCGTGGATAGTCGTAAGGTTTTGATTTGATTTTGTATCAATCATCTCTTCTCCAACAAGAAATTTAAGGTTATGCTCTTCAGGTAGTAACTTTTTAAAATCATAGCTAAGTGTATTCGCATTTCTAAATCTGTTATCTCTGCGATCTCCAATAGTAAGTGCTGGCATACCTTGATTTTCTGAAGTTGGTACGTTATTTACATAATAGGTGCTACGTCCATAGAAACGATAATCCTGATAGTAAAAATTATCTAATCCAAAATCAGATTTAAACTGAAGATTCTCCACTATTTTCCAGGAGAAACTTCCTAACATATTAAACACTTTTCTAAACTGTTGACGATCTGCATCTGCAGTAGCAACAAAAGGATTAACCAAATAACTGGAAACTGCTTCATCTGTATTATCTGTTGTTAAACCTGGTAACGGAATTGGAGAGTAACCAACAGCATGACGTAAACGTGCATCTGCCGAAGAAACTTCTTTTTGTTCGTTAAGCCCACCACCATTAATTTCTGTATCGGCATAACGCATTGTAAAAGAAAGATCAATTTTATCACTGGCTTTACTGTTTAAAGCTAGAGATAAGTTGTTTCTGTCAAAATCTGAACCCACCATAATCGCTTTTTCGTCATAGTGTGCGTAATTAAAATTGAAATTAATTTTATCAGAACCACCACGTATTCCTAAATCACGGCTTTGCACTTCTCCGGTACGCCCGTAAATTTGTTTTTGCCAATTATCACCTTTTACACCATTATACAAATCTCTATCCTGCCAATTACCAAAATATTTTGTATAAGACGTAACATCTCCCGGAGTTGGAGCGTCAAGTAAAGCATATTCGTATTGCCATTTAACAAAATCTTCCGTCGGAAGAACATCAATCTGTTCTGCTAAAGTTTTCATACCATAGAACATATTGTAGTTCACTGCTATTGCTCCGTCTTTACCTCTTTTTGTGGTTATAAGAATAACCCCATTTGCACCTCTTGAACCATAAATCGCAGTTGCAGAGGCATCTTTTAATATCGTTTGAGATTCTACATCGGCAGCAGGAACGTCATTCATACTATTTACAGGAAATCCATCAACTAAAATAAGAGGTGCACTGTCTTGCGTTAACGATCCACCTCCACGAATTCTAATTTTAATTTCAGAATCAGGAGAACCTTCAGAAGATGTTACCTGAACCCCCGCCACACGACCAGTAAGTGCTTCTGCTAAATTAGCTACAGGATTTTTTCTTAAATCATTTCCTGAAACTACAGAAACCGCACCCGTCAAATCTGATTTTTTCACACTAGAATATCCTACGACAACAACTTCATTAAGGTTGTTAGAATCTTCTACTAATGCAACATCAATTTTAGTTTTCCCTGCAGCAGAAATCTCTTTAGTTTTAAATCCTATAAAGGAAAAAGTTATTACTGCATTTTTAGGATTGGTAAGCTTTAATTTAAAATGCCCGTCAAAATCAGTAGAGGTGCCATTTTTTGTACCCTTTTCTTGTACATTAACCCCTGGAAGGCTCATTCCTGAGGCATCATTTACCGTACCCTCCAGTGTTATATTTTGCGCACTTACTTGGTTGCTCATGAATAAGCACAATAAGAAAACAACTGCCAAACAACAATTTGTTCTTTTATTAAATAAATCTTTAAAATTCATGGTTTAGTGTTTAAGTTATTAATTGGTTTTAGTTTAGTGGTTTTTTATTTTTTATATGTCTTTTTTTTTTAAGTGATGAAATCATCCTCGGCTTAGCAAATACAGGCTTTTTTTAAATTAAAAAAATAGCGTTCACTGTAATTGCAACATCATGTAATCGATTACACAAACATAAATATTTTTTTAATACAAAAAATTAAAAATCATAAAAAATTCCTAAAAAAAATTATATATAAAAAATAAAGACAACTTTTTATACGACATGTGTAATTTATACAATGAATAAATATCAAAAGTATTTTTATTAATCATTCAAAAGTTGACTATTTACTAAAAAAACAATCGATTACACATAAAACTAATAAAACCTCATCAGGATTAGGAATCAGGCTTAATTTCTCAACGCAGTAAAATGCATTGTTAAAATAAAGTATGAAAAAACTATTATTTTAAATTTTGCACATATACATCCTTATAAACGAAGCTTCAACAAATGTTAAGTAGTAAATTGTATTGCGCACAAAAAAGCCCTTAAACTAAAATTAGCTTAAGGGCTTTTGACTCGTTTATATAATAAAGACTAGTTACACGCTTTGCAACTGCAATGAGGTTTTGTGTTTTTGCATTAAAATCAAAGTTATTACCATTCCAACAGTTGCCATTCCAATACCTATAAGATTTGGAGAAGCATAACTATAACCCGCTGCTAGAGGCAATCCACCTAAAAAAGCACCTAAAGCATTCCCTATATTGAAACTTCCTTGAAGTGCCGCCGAGGCAATCATTTCAGCATCTTTAGCCGTTTTAATCATTAGCATTTGAATGGGTGCAATTACAGAAAATGAAATTGCTCCGGTTAAAAATGTCAGAAATAAAGAGATGTATTGATTGAAAGAGAAAAAATATACCATAATCAAATCGATCACCATTACAAATAACAATGCTAAAACAGTAGGCGCAGGAGAGAACTTATCAGCCAATTTACCTCCGAGGAAATTTCCAACTACCATTCCGAATCCGGCTAATATTAAAATATAGGAAACATCTTCGGGAGAAAATTTAGAAACGTTTATTAATAAGGGAGCGATATAACTAATCCAGGCAAACAATCCTCCAAAACCGATCGCCGTAATTCCGATAATTAACCAGGCTTCTGTCTTTTTAAAAAATAATAATTGTGTTTTCATATTCACATTACCACTTTTCTCCAGATTTGGCATCCATAAAGAAATAAATAAAAAGGTCAGCATTCCCACAATTGCAATTAACACAAAAGTATAACGCCATATAAAATGGTGACCTATATAAGTACCAATTGGCACACCAATTAAATTGGCCAAAGTTAAACCTGCAAACATTATTGAAATTGCCTGCGCTTCTTTTCCTTTATCGGCCAAACGGCTAGCAACTACCGCTCCTACCCCAAAAAAGGCACCGTGTGGTAATCCGGAAAGAAATCGTGAAGCAAAAAGAAAATTATAAGTTGGTGCAATTATTGAAAGAGCATTGAAAACCGTTAACATTAAAGCTAATATTAAAAGCATTTTTTTGGGAGGAAAGTTTCTCCCTATGATTACCAATAAAGGGGCACCAATAACAACACCCAATGCATAAGCCGAAATTAAATATCCAGCAACGGGAATCGAAACTTTCATATCCGAAGCTATATCAGGCAGTAAACCCATCATGACAAATTCGGTTATCCCAATAGTTAAGCCTCCTAAAGACAAGGCAATAAGACTTTTTTTCATTTGTTTTAATAAGAAAGGAATAGATTTTCTATGAGGCAAATTTACGTCTGGAATACAAGAAATAAGTTGTACATTTGTGATATAAACTTGTAAATTTAAGTTATGCCGAAATTAAATCAATTCAAAACACTCATGATAGATGAGTTTGAAGATGAGAAATTTCATCTTCCACTGCATTCTCATACTTATTATGAAATCATTTATATCAAAAAAGGAAGTGGCGTTCACCACTTAAACAACAATTTATTACCTTATAAAACAGGTGACTTATTTGTGATTTCGCCCGAAGACGAACATTATTTTGATATTAAAAAAAGTACCCGTTTTTTCTATATTAAGTTCACAGACAGTTATTTTAATTCAAAACAAAATCTTACATGTGATGAATTTTTAATTCATACACCTGAAAGTTTCATGCGGAACAAAACATTAAAAGAAACGGTTCTTAAATTAGATGATCCCTGCAAAACCATATTAAAAAATACTATCGAAAATATTGCTGCCTATAATTGTCATACTGATGTTTCAAGTTCACCGATTGTTTTTTATCAGATTCTTTCGATTTTTGGATTAATCAAAGAAACAATGCGCGGTCAGAATCTTGTTGTAAAAGGGAATTCTATTGATAACGAGCAAATAACATCTTACATTCATCAGAATATTTACAATCCCAAATTAGTTCAAATAAAGGCTATTGCAAATCACTTTAATATTGCAGAAACCTATTTTAGCGCTTATTTCAAAAGAACTTTTACGATTAGTTATCGTGATTATATTCATAATTTAAGAACGACATTAATCGAAAAGAGATTCCACAACAACCAATTACCAATTAAGCAAATCGCACACGAATTTGGCTTTACTGATGAAAGTCATTTGTCAAATTATTTCAAAAAAAGAAAGAACATGAAACCTACAGATTATAAAAAACTGTAGTTAGCGAAATCTTAAATAATCTTGGCTCTTGAAAAAAAAACTTAAATTTGTATCATTAACATAATTTCTTTGGCAAAAAAAGTACACATACTATTTCTCGTTTTAAGCTTTGGTTTCTTTTTGATGCCAACTGCGGGTTTTGCATGTAATAAGTCTTCTGAAAAAATTTCCTACGAAAGAAAAACTTCAAATTCAGATTCTTGTCAAAAAGACTGTTGCAAAAAAGGTCATTCTTCAAAAAAAGACCAACACGGATGTAATGGAAAATGTGATCATACAGGTTGCACAACTTCTGGATTACAATTCAGTTTGATTTCAGAAAATGAATTTGATTTCAATACTAATTCTTTTAATTTCTCTACTGAGAAACCTATTTTATATTACACTGAAGCTACTGTTTCAGCTGGCTTTACTTCTATTTGGTCGCCACCAAAAATAAAATAATTGTATTTCGTTTAGCCATAATTGGGTTTTGCCACAAAGGCACCAAGACCCAAAGAATTTAGAAATTTAAATTATTTAACTTAGAGAAAAATTTATACTCTCTATAAAATCATATAAAATGAAAAAGTCAATAGCAACTATAGTAGCAGTACTTACATTATTTACTGCAAATATCATTCAGGCAAAATCAATAAAAACTGAAACAACATCAATTGAAATTGTAGATTCAAATCAGCTACAACCCGTTTATGACGCTTATTTTACAGTGAAAGATGCCCTTATTAAAAGTGATAGTAAATTAACTTCGGCGAAAGCCGCAGCTTTATTAACAGCAATTTCGGCTGTAAAAATGGATAAACTAAAAAGTGATGAGCATACGGCATGGATGAAAGTTATTAAAAAACTGACTGCTGATGCAAAAAGCATTTCGGCAACTACAGATCTTAAAAAACAACGTGAAACTTTCAAATCTCTTTCAAAAAACACGTACGACCTTATTAAAGTTTCAAAATCGGCACAAGTTGTCTACAAGCAATATTGTCCAATGGCAGATGCCGATTGGTTAAGCAAAGAAAAAGCAGTTAAGAATCCGTATTACGGTTCTTCGATGCTAACTTGTGGAAATGTTGTAGAAACTATCAAATAAATATGACGCTCTACATCAAAAACATGGTGTGTAGTCGATGTAAAATGGTTGTGAAGTCTGAGTTTGAGAAACTCGGACTTCAGACTATTTCTGTTGAATTAGGCGAAGTCGAACTCAAAGACAACATATCTGAAGAACAAAAAAAAGAACTTTTAATGCATCTTCATGCCTTAGGTTTCGACTTAATCGATGATAAAAAAAGTAAAACTATTGAGAAAATAAAAAATCTCATTATTGATTTGGTTCATCATAAGAACAATGAACTGAAAATCAATTTATCTGATTATCTGGCACAAAACCTTAATCAGGATTATAATACGTTAAGCAATTTATTTTCAGAAGTCGAAAACACAACAATCGAAAAATACTTTATTAGTCAAAAAATAGAAAAGGTAAAAGAACTTTTAATTTACAATGAACTTTCGTTGAGCGAAATCGCCGATATTTTAAATTATAGTAATGTAGCCCATTTGAGCAATCAGTTCAAGAAGATTACGGGCTTCACTCCTACTTATTTCAAACAATTGAAGGATAAAAAACGCATTCAGATTGAGAATTTGTAAATTAATTTATATCATAAAAAAACGTGCTAATAATTAGCACGTTTTTATTTATCTGAATAATGTCCCATTGCAGAAATTACCACAACTGTTACAATTTCTTCCTCAACACTATATAAGTCTGTCTTTTTTATTTATTTCCCTGGACCAAAATCCTGAAAAATTATGTTTGAGTGCTTCAGGTTTACCTACTCCTTCAAATGGAGTTTCACTCAATTCTTCTAAAATTTTCGCAATTTTTTTAATACTCGCCTGATTACCTGATTTTAAATGTTTAGAAATTTCCGCTTGCGCCTCGGGAATTACTTCAACCCTAAACTTCCCCATATATCATTAGGATCAACGGTTATACTTTTGGATTTTCCACTTTTATAATCTGCATATCGTTTTTGTATTTCAGCAACAAATTCAGGATTATAAGGGCTTTCTTCTTCCTCAATTTTCACTCCTTTATTTGTAACAGCTAGCAACTTTGCAAGTTCAAGCAATGTTTTGCCTGCTTTTGTTCGCTCGTTTATAGTTATAGTTGTCATACTCTTAATTATTTATATTACAAAGATACAAAAATCATGCTATTTTATTACGATACAAATTTTTAACCACAACATAATTATCCATCTAAATTGCTTAAATTCAATCCTATTTTCGAATTTTTAGAATTAAGATGAATTTGTAAATATTACAAATCATTCACAAAATTATACAAACCGAACTAATCGTTACTTCGGAAATTTGCATTGTAATACTTTAAAAGATAAAACAATGACACATACCTATCAGCTTACTGGAATGACTTGTTCAAGTTGTGAGGACAAAGTAAAAAGAGCACTTGAATTAGTTGACAATATTGCTAATGTAGAAGTTTCAAAAGAAAACAATACTGCAACTATAACTATGAACAAACATGTTGCCGTAGCAGATTTGCAAAATGCTTTAGACCCTAAATACAAAATCTCGGCTATTGAGCATAATGAAACTATTGAGCAAACGAGATCCTGGTTTGAAACTTATAAACCCATTTTACTTATTTTCTTTTATATCAGTTTGATTACAGTTTTAATACAAACTACCAATCATCATTTTGATTATATGCAGGCGATGCAGCATTTTATGGCAGGATTCTTTTTAGTTTTCTCATTCTTCAAAATGCTGAATTTAAAAGGTTTTGCCGAAAGCTATATGATGTATGATGTTGTGGCTAGAAAAATTCCAGTTTGGGGATACATTTATGCCTTTCTCGAATTCGGCTTAGGAATTTCTTATCTCCTGAATTTCAATCCAATTTTCACAAACGCTGTTACTTTCATTGTAATGACTATTAGTATTATTGGTGTTCTGCAATCAGTTTTAAATAAAAAGAAAATTCAGTGTGCCTGTTTAGGTGCCGTTTTTAATTTGCCTATGAGCACTGTTACTATTATAGAAGACGGTTTAATGATTATCATGAGTTTAATTATGCTAACAACAATGTTATAATGAATTATAAAAAATCATTTCCAGCGGTATTATTACTTTTATTCTTCACGCAGATTATGCTTTCGCAGAAAATCGTTCGGTACGATTTATACGTTCGCGATACTATTGTCAATTTTTCCGGGAAAGAAAAACGTGCTTTGACTGTTAATGGGAAAATTCCGATGCCGACTTTGACATTTACGGAAGGCGATGTTGCCGAAATTTATGTGCACAACGAACTGGATAAAGAAGATACCGCATTACATTGGCACGGATTATTTCTTCCGAATAAAGAAGATGGTGTTCCTTATTTAACGCAAATGCCAATTAAACCTGGAACAACTCATAAATATAGTTTTCCTATTATTCAGAATGGAACTTATTGGTATCACAGCCATTCCGGACTACAGGAACAAATAGGTTTGTACGGCCTTTTTATCATAAACAAAAAGAAAGACGATTCTACTTTTAGAAAAGGGATTGATGATTTACCGACAGTTCCCGTCATTTTAAGCGAATGGACCGATTTGAAACCGGAGAATGTTCAGCGCATGTTACACAACGCCAACGATTGGTTTGCCATAAAAAAAGGAACAACGCAAAGTTATGCTGAAGCCATTAAACACGGACAATTTTCAACAAAAATAACCAACGAATGGAAACGCATGAATGCGATGGATGTCAGTGATGTTTATTATGAGAAGTTTTTAATTAACGGCAAAAATGAACAGCAGCTTTCACAATTTAAAGCCGGCGACAAAGTCCGATTACGAATTGCAAACGGTGGTGCATCCAGTTATTTCTGGCTGACTTATGGAGGCGGAAAAATAACGGTTGTGGCCAGTGACGGAAACGATGTTGAGCCTGTAGAAGTTGACCGATTGATTATCGCTGTTTCTGAAACCTATGATGTTGTCGTTACAATTCCTGAAGATAAAAAATCCTTTGCTTTTTTGGCTACAGCCGAAGACAGAACCGGATCAGCTTCTTTGTTTCTGGGAGACGGAACTAAACAGCCTGTTGCTCATCTTCCCAAATTAAAATATTTTGAAGGGATGAAAATGATGAACGACATGATGAAGATGAATGGCGAGATGAACGATATGGGCATGAATATGTCTTTGAACAAAATGGATATGAATGCCGTTATGTATCCGGAGATTTCAGGCGAAGAAGAATCTGTAAAATCTGAAGATCATTCTCAACATAATATGGAAGGCATGAATATGCCAGCTGATACAACAGAAGTGGCAGAGATTACAACTCTTAATTATGGAATGCTAAAATCTCCAACAATAACAACACTCCCAAAAGGTGCACCTGTTAAAGAATTACGCTTTGAATTATCCGGAAACATGAACCGATATGTTTGGAGTATGGACAATAAAGTGATTTCTGAAACCGATAAAATCTTAATTAAAAAAGGAGAAAACGTTCGGATTGTATTATACAATGCTTCGATGATGCGACACCCAATGCATTTGCACGGGCACGATTTCAGAATTTTGAATGAACACGGCGATTATTCTCCACTTAAAAATGTGATTGATATTATGCCAATGGAAACCGACACCATCGAATTTCAGGCTAATGCGGATGGCGATTGGTTTTTTCATTGTCATATTTTATATCATATGATGGCGGGAATGGGAAGGATTTTTAGTTATGAAAATTCAGCGCCAAATCCGTTAATTCATCATCCCGAAATGGCGTACAAAATGCTAAAAATGGACGATCGTATGTTTCATTTTATGGCCGAAAATGATTTTGCTACAAACGGAAATGACGGAGAGGCTATGTACAGCAACACACGCTGGAGCATTGGAACCGAATGGCGTTTGGGTTATAACGACAAACACGGTTATGAAACCGAAACCCATATTGGCCGATACATTGGAAAAATGCAATGGGTAATGCCTTTTATAGGTTTCGACTGGCGCTACCGAAAAATGGGAATGGACGAACAGGAACAAAACCTTTTTGGGCAAACCAATACGAAAGACAACCGTTCTGTTTTTAGCGCCGGACTTGAATATACGTTGCCAATGCTTGTAAAAGCTCAAGTTGAAGTTTACACGGATGGAAATGTGAGAGTTCAGTTTGAGCGAAAAGATATTCCGCTAGCAAGACGATTGCGAATGAACTTAATGTGGAATACGGATAAGGAATATATGGCCGGTTTAAAATATGTAGCCGGTAGAAACTTCGGAATCACAACACATTATGATAGTGATATGGGAATTGGTTTTGGAGTTAACCTGAACTATTAATAGTATATTAGCATAGAAATTTTATCAAAACTAAACCATAATATTCATAAATGAAAAAAGTAAATTTCTTATTCTTATTTCTGACTGCTTTTCTCTTAATAAGCTGTGATCCTTCCCAAGGTATTCTTTTTACAAACAAAGGTGAAAGCAATGTAAAAGTAAAACTTATTATAAATTCGAAAGTTAAAAACGATCCGATTGATGAGATGAAAAAAGGAGATTCAATAGTTTTTAATTTAATTCCCCATAATCCAAACGAAGAACAAGGATATATTTATTTTGGAAGAGGAAGATGGGATGATGAAAAGATAATTGAAATCAGCAAATCTATTAAGAGCATTGAAATTGAAAATGATAATTATAAAATTGTTTACAAATCGCAACAAGCAATAAATAATTTACTGAAAGAAAACTATAATGGCATAATCATGAAGTCCCTCAATATTAAAATTGATGACAATTTTTTCAAATAAAGTATGAGAAAAATCTATTTTACACTACTTTTTATTTCTGGAATAATCTTAACAGGATGCAATAACAAAGAAGCTGAATTGCAATTTGATGAAAAGTAGAAGATGCCTGGATGTTTAATTTTCAATGACATATTATTATAAAAACATTAACAAATTGTAAGAATCAACTCTAAGAAATGTTGGTATATTTGAATCACCAAAACACAATATTTCTAACAAAAACAAATTATATAAAATGACAAAAGTAATTACCTTCTTAACGGCTGCTGTATTTTCAATTGGAGTAACGGCTCAAGAAACAAAACCAGTTCAAAAAGAAAAAGCTAAAAAAGAATCCTGCTGTAAAAAAACGTCGACAGATAAAAAAGACAAAAAATCTTGCTGCGTTAAAAAATAAAAGAAATCTATTTCAACAAAAAAGACCTCAATTGCTTGAGGTCTTTTTTTATATTCTATTAAAGCTAATTACTTTAATCTGACACTCCATTCAAAATCCATTTCAGAAACCTGAACTCCTTCTTCATTTGTTCCAATCGATTTCATCCAGAAAGTTTGTCCTTCTCCAGTTTCTATTGTTCGTTTAATTGCATCGGCGATTAAATGACCATCATTGCATACAAAAGTTATTCTTCCAGTAGCCTTCTTAGTAAAGTTTCCTTTATTGTTTGCTACCAACATGGAGATCTTTCTCCCACTTTCCTGGATTTGAGAAATGACTAAAGCTCCGGTTGTTAATTCGGCTGCCATAGCCTGAACAGCAAAATACATAGAGTTAAACGGATTCTGATTTATCCATCTGTGTTTAACACTTACTACGCATCTGTCTTTATCAATTGCTTTGACACGCACACCACAAAAGTACGCTGATGGTAATTTGAATAATACAAATTTATTGAGTTTGGAAACTGAAACTGCCATGAGATTTATTTTTTTATGTAAAAATACAAAAAAACTATGCACGCACAATAAATTGACATTACTTTCCTAAAACACCAATAAAACCAGTACTTACGAATGATTTTCAGCCTGTTATAATCCCTTTTAAAATTTCAACTTTGTTAAAATTTTGTTAATATTTGGTACTATGCAAAACAAGATACTGTCTTTTAGCCATATATTTGTATAAGAAATTACTATATACTTTTAATCATGGAAACATCAACACCACTAATCATGGAAAAGACATCAGAAAAGAACACTGCAACGTTCACACATTTAAGTACTTTAACACAGTATTTCATTCCGTTTGGAAATTATATTTTTCCAATTTTGATCTGGACGAGTTACAAAGACAAATCAGAATTTGTAAATCACCACGGAAAACAGACCTTAAATTTTCAATTGAGTTTATTGCTTTACACTTTGGTTCTGGCTCTAATAGCCATTCCGGTTTTTGTAACTGTTTTTCTAAAAAACATCCCAATGGAAGCTTTTTTTAACGACGATAATTTTGTGATCAGAAATTTTGATTTTCAAGGTAATATTGGGTTACTTACTATAGGTGGAACAGCGGTTGTACTTTTTGGTTTACTAAAAGTTGTTGAATTCTTTTTAGTGATTTATGCTTCAATAAAAACTTCAAACGGAGAATATTACAAATATCCGTTAACGATTCCTTTTATAAAGTAATCCTCAAAAGGTTAAAAGTTATAAGTTATACGAAATAATTCTAACAGAATAAATTCGAAATCAATCATCATCAATCAATCATCATCAATCAAAAAACGAATTGTTCAATCTAAAAAAAACAAAATGAAATTATGAACATTGAAAACACAAAAGCACAGATGCGCAAAGGTGTTCTTGAGTTTTGCATCTTATCAGTATTAAAAGAAAAAGACGCATACACATCAGAAATATTAGACACTTTAAAAAACGCAAAATTACTAGTTGTTGAGGGAACAGTTTATCCACTTTTAACTAGGCTGAAAAACGACGGTTTGCTAAATTATCGTTGGGAAGAATCGACCTCAGGGCCGCCACGAAAATATTATGGATTAACCGAAATAGGACAAACTTTTTTAAACGAACTTAGCGGCACCTGGACAGAATTATCTGACGCCGTAAAACTAATCACCAATCAAAATCAATAGTCATGAACAAAACAGTAAATATTAACTTAGGAGGTATGTTTTTTCACATCGATGAAGATGCTTACTTAAAATTAACCCGCTATTTTGACGCAATAAAACGATCACTTAACAGCTCATCTGGACAAGACGAAATTATTAAAGATATCGAAATGCGTGTTTCTGAATTATTAACAGAAAAACAAAAAAGCGAGAAACATGTTGTTGGACTGAAAGATGTTGACGAAGTGATTGCCGTTATGGGACAACCTGAAGATTACATCATTGAAGATGAAGAAAAATCAAATCAGTCTTTTAACAATTACGGAACAAGAAAACATAAAAAATTATACCGTGACAAAGAGAAAGGTATGATTGGTGGTGTTGCAACGGGTTTAGGACATTATTTTGGAATTGACGCTGTTTGGATCAAAATCATATTCTTAGTATTTGTTTTTGCAGGTTTTGGAACTGGAATTTTAGCTTATTTCGTTCTTTGGATTGTAACTCCGGAAGCGATTACAACTTCTGAGAAATTAGAAATGACTGGTGAGCCGGTAACCATTTCAAACATTGAAAAAAAAGTTCGTGAAGAAATAGAATCATTATCTGATAAATTTAAAAGTGCAGATTATGACAAAATGGGAAACCAGGTAAAGTCGGGAGCTGAGAGAATAAGTAGTTCATTTGGAGACTTTGTCATTACGGTTTTTAAAATCTTCGCAAAATTTTTAGGCGTAGTTTTAATCATGTCAGGAATATCAGTTTTGATCATGTTATTGATTGGAGTATTTACCTTAGGAACGAATATCTTTATTGATTTTCCGTGGCAAAATTTTATTGAAGCAGGAAACTTTACAGAATACCCAATTTGGTCATTTGGTTTATTAATGTTCTTTGCAGTTGGAATTCCATTCTTCTTTTTGACACTTTTGGGTTTCAAATTGTTGTCGCCAAACTTAAAGTCTATTGGTAATATTACAAAATACACTTTATTGGCAATCTGGATTATCGCTGTTGCAATTGCTATCAGCATTGGAATCAAACAAGCAACTGAAATTTCTTATGACGGAAAAACGGTAGAGAAAAAAGCGATCAATATTACTACGAAAGATACACTTTTCGTAAAATTCAGATATAATGATTATTTCGCTAAAGACCTTAATAACTATCACAGAGAGTTTGAGTTTGTACAGGATTCTGTAAACAATCAATTGATTTATTCTAATGATGTTCGCTTACATGTTTTACACACTGATGAAGCAAGTCCTTACTTACAGATAGAAAAAAGTGCAAGAGGAAATTCTTTTTCAAATGCTAAAAAAAGAGCTGAAAAAATTGATTATAAAATTCAGATCAACGGAAATCATTTAGTATTGGATAATTATTTTCTTACAGATGTAAAAAATAAATTTAGAGGTCAGGAAGTTGATGTATATTTGTACTTACCAGAAGGCCAATTATTTAAACCAGATGCTTCTATCCAAGATTATGATGACTCTGAAGATGATTTTTTCAACTTACACTTTAGCGGAAACTACAATTATAAAGTAGAAGGTTCTAAAATTAAATGTTTGAATTGCCCCGCAGATGAAGATGATCACGAAGATGTAGATTATAATAGTGACGAGGATAACACTATTGACAATGATACTGTAAAAGAAGTTTCAATTAAAATTAACGGAAAAGAAGTTTTAAACGGAAAAAAAACTAACGGAAAGCTAACCACTGATAAAAACGGAGTTATAATCAAAATAAACTAAAGCCATGATAAAAATAATCATTCATATTACGAAATTCATTATTGCCACTGTTACCGCATTATTGTTCGCTTCATGTAATTTTACTAACATGAAATCGATTGAAGGAAGTGGAAATGTTACGACTGAAAAACGAATTGTGCAGGGAGATTTTAAAAATGTGTCAGTGAGCAATGCTATTGATGTGGTAATCGAACAATCAGATAAAACTGAAATTATTGTTGAAGCTGATGACAATTTGCAGAAAGAAATTAAAACAACTGTTGAAAACGGAACCCTTGTAATTAGCTGTGAATTTACTTCTTTCCATAATGTTACTAAGAAAAAGGTAATTGTAAAAATGCCTGTTATAGATGCATTAGAAGCATCAAGCGCTTCTACTATAACAAGTACAAATGTCATTCATTCTACTAATATAAAATTAGATGCTTCAAGTGCTGCTACAATGAATGTTAACATAGAATCTGATGAAATCTCTTTGGATACAGACAGTGCGGGTTCTATTACAATTGAAGGAAAAGCATTAAAAGTAAAATCTTCAGCATCGAGCGCAGCAAATATAGAAGCTGAAAAATTATTAGCCAATGAGATTGAAGCTGATGCAGATAGCGGAGCAAGCATAAACATTAGCCCTATAGTGAGTTTGAAAGCGAATGCCAATAGTGGAGGAAGCATCAATTACAAAGGATCTCCTAAATCAATCGAAAAAACTTCTAATTCAGGAGGAAGTATCAACCAGGGATAAACCTTACTTTACTGTTAAATATAAAAGAAATCATTCATCAAAAGTGGATGATTTTTTTATATTTGTCAAAATCAAATCTAGAATTAATGAAAAAAAGTACAGCCCTACTCCTATTATTATTAGTCACTACATTAACTTTTGCCCAAAAAAGAGAGAAAATAAAAGGAACTAAAATCGTAACTACTTCAATAAAAGAAACAGGAAATTTTGATGCTCTTGAGGTCGATGATAATATTGAAGTTTATCTGGAACGAGGAGAAAAAAATGAAATTAAAATTGAAGCCGATGATAACTTACATGATATTATCGGAATGGATTTAAGAGAGAAAACACTTCGTTTATATACTTCAAAAGAAAGTACCATTTTCAAAAAACTGACCGTACGTGTAACTTACACTAATACTTTTAACAAAGTTATTACAAAAAATGAAGCGGTTGTTTATGCCATTCAGGAACTTCAGTTGGATGATATTACTTTTAATAGCTTCGATTTTTCAAAATTATTCCTGAACGTAAATGCTAAAAAATTCAGTTTAATTGCTGATGACAAATCAAAATCGGAAATAAACTTAAAAGCAGATGACGCTAGTCTTCAATTGAGCAAAACTTCTGCCATAAAATCATTAGTAGCAGCAACCAAATTTCAATGCGATTTATATCAAAAAGCTACTGCTACCCTTGAAGGAATCGCTGAAAAAGCAACGATACGTTTAGATAACAATTCGACTTTCACCGGAATTAAATTCACCATGAAAGATGCTGATATTACTGCAGAAGGATCTTCAAAAGGAAGTGTTTTAGCTGAAACAACCCTAAAATTAGCAGCAGGAGACCAAACAGAACTTTCGCTTTTTGGAAGCCCTGCAATTACACTTAGTCGTTTTTCTGAAGAAGCAAAATTGATTAAAAAGATAAAGTAAAAAAGTTTCAGGTTTCAGGTCTTTCTTGTTTCAAGTTGTGGAATTCTAAAAAATAAAATCCCGTTCCCAAAATGTGAACGGGATTTTATTTTATGACTCTTTGGCTACCGTTCCAACAACTTGAAACTTGACCCGAGGCTTTAGCCGAACTGGCGAAGCAAATAAAGAAAACCTGAAACTAAAAGTTTACTCTTTAGAAGCCAAATATCTCTCTGCATCAAGAGCGGCCATACAACCTGTTCCTGCAGCAGTAATTGCCTGACGGTAAACATGATCAGCAGCATCTCCGGCTACAAAGACACCATCAATATTTGTTTTAGATGTTCCCGGAGTATTGATGATATAACCCGTTTCATCAAGTGTGATATAATCTTTAAAGATATCTGTGTTTGGTTTGTGACCAATTGCTACGAAAAATCCTGTTGCAGGAATTTCGATAACTTCACCAGTAGTTTTATTTAAGGCTTTAATAGCATGAACAACATTACTATCTCCTAAAACTTCAACCGTATCGTGGTTCATTAAAATCTCGATATTCTCTGTTTTACGAACGCGTTCTTCCATAATTTTTGAAGCTCTGAATTTTTCACTTCTTACCAACATCGTAACTTTTTTACAAAGTTTAGATAAGTAATGTGCTTCTTCACAAGCAGAATCTCCTGCTCCAACAATTACAACTTCCTGATTGCGGTAGAAAAATCCGTCGCAAACAGCACAGGCAGAAACTCCTCCACCCATATTTAAATAATGTTGTTCTGATGGTAATCCTAAATATTTAGCCGTAGCACCTGTTGAAATAATAACTGTTTCACAGTGTAATTCGATGCTATCATTAATCCAAACTTTATGAATATCTCCTGAAAAATCAACTTTAGTTGCCCAACCATCACGAATATCAGCACCAAAACGTTTCGCTTGTTCCTGCAACTGAATCATCATTTCCGGTCCTGTAACTCCATCAACATAACCAGGAAAGTTTTCCACTTCATTTGTTGTAGTCAATTGACCACCTGGCTGCATTCCCTGATATAATATTGGATTCATATTTGCTCTGGCTGCATAAATCGCTGCAGTATATCCTGCTGGACCAGAACCTATAATAAGGCATTTAATTTTTTCTATTGTATCTGACATAATATGTGTAGTTTTTTGTGATGCAAATGTAAACTTTATTATAAAAAATTACCACCAAATTAAATCCTAAATAACTATCTCAAAATAAGTTTTATTTATTTTGAGATTTTCCTTTTGTAAACAGAATTTATTACTATATTTGCATCCGCTTACGGGCAGTACAACAATACATCATCGGGGTGTAGCGTAGCCCGGTTATCGCGCCTGCTTTGGGAGCAGGAGGCCGCAGGTTCGAATCCTGCCACCCCGACAAAAGTCTTTTCATTTATTTGAAAAGACTTTTTTTTTTGCTTTAAGTTAAAATAAAAAATTTAGCAAGCATAGCGGATCAACACGAAAACGGATCAAAAAAAATTTACCGCAAAGCACGCCAAGTTTTTTTTCCTCTGTGTTTGCAGGATCCGTTATTAAGTTCGCAAAGCTGTGTTATTAACTTCATATAAACCTTTGTGAACTTCCTGTGTTTTCTTCGGCACTCGTAGATAAAAATCTTGTGCTCTCTGTGGTAAAAATAATTATTGAGTATGTTTTTATACTGACCACAATATTTAGTGTTAATTCAGCATACCTCTAAAATTTCAATTCTTAGCTAAGAATTCAATCATTATATACTGACAATTAATTATTACACTTAAAAATTATAGCATCAATTCAAATTATCTCCCCTATTAAATCGTTTCTTTAGCATAAATATAACATGATCTGTTTGGTTATATTTTTCAAATAGGCTTTTTTTGCACCCAATAGAAAAATTTTTAAATGAAAAAAATAGCGCTCTATCTAATTTTATTTATTTCCACGTTCTCTTTTGCACAAAAAAAATCAGCTTCTAAAGAACCTAAAGAAAAAACTGAAAAATATACCTTATACAAGACTCACGCACACGCTTCCTATTACAATAATAAATTTAACGGAAAAAGAACAGCGAGTGGTAGAAAATTCAACAATAACAAATTAACTGCCGCTCATAAAAAATTTCCTTTTGGAACAAAACTAAGAATCACAAACGAACGAAATGACAAATCTGTTATTGTAGAAGTTATTGACAGAGGCCCTTTTAGCAAAAAAAGAGAAATTGATCTTACTAAAAGAGCTTTTATGAAAATCGCCTCAAACAAAGGAAGCGGCTCAATGAAAGTAAAAATTGAAGTTTTAAAAAATTAAAAAACGCATTTAACCCGAAATTACAATTTTTCTAATCAGACTATCTTTGAACATAAAAAGAAAGATAAAACAGAATGAAATTTCGTTACTGTTTTTTATTCTTACAAAAATAAAAATCTTCGAAACACGCACAAAACAAAGGCTTCCCAAAGTTTAGCAAATGTTAACAAAATAGATTTTCAAAAACCATAAATAATTGTATTTTTACGGTTCAAAATTCAGAAAATAAATGGGCAAAATCATTGCGATTGCTAATCAAAAAGGAGGCGTTGGAAAGACTACTACATCAGTAAATCTTGCGGCCTCATTAGGTGTTTTAGAAAAGAAAGTATTATTGATTGATGCTGATCCTCAAGCAAATGCCACTTCTGGCCTTGGGATTGACGTAGAATCAGTAGAAATTGGTACATACCAAATACTTGAACATAGCCACACCCCAAAAGAAACCATCGTGAAATGTTCAGCTCCAAATGTTGATGTGATCCCTGCTCATATTGACCTTGTAGCCATCGAAATCGAATTGGTTGACAAAGAAAATAGAGAATATATGCTTAAAAAAGCATTAGAAAGTGTTAAAGACGAATATGATTTTATTATTATTGACTGTGCACCTTCTTTAGGTTTATTAACCCTGAATGCTTTAACAGCTGCCGATTCAGTAGTTATTCCAATTCAATGTGAATATTTTGCACTTGAAGGATTAGGAAAATTATTGAACACTATTAAAAGTATTCAAAAAATACACAACCCGGATCTTGATATTGAAGGACTACTTCTTACAATGTATGACTCAAGATTACGTTTATCTAATCAGGTAGTTGAAGAAGTTCAAAAACACTTCAACGATATGGTTTTTGACACCGTGATTCAGCGAAATGTAAAATTGAGTGAAGCTCCAAGTTTTGGCGAAAGCATCATTAATTATGACGCAACAAGCAAAGGAGCAGTTAATTATATCAATTTAGCTCAGGAAATTATAAAGAAAAACAGTAAATAGTTTTTATGACAAAAGCAATTAAAAAACAAGCCTTAGGAAGAGGATTATCAGCATTATTAAAAGATCCGGAAAACGACATTACATCAGTAGAAGACAAAAATGCTGACAAAGTTGTTGGAAATATCATAGAGCTTGAAATAAGTGCTATCGAAATAAATCCGTTTCAGCCTAGAAGCAATTTTAATGAAGAATCTTTACGTGAGCTAGCCACTTCTATTAAAGAACTTGGTGTGATTCAGCCTATTACTGTTCGAAAATTAGAATTCAATAAATATCAGTTAATCTCTGGAGAGCGTCGTTTGCGTGCTTCAACTTTAGTAGGCTTAACTCATGTTCCAGCTTACATTCGTATTGCAAATGACAATGAGTCATTGGTTATGGCTTTGGTGGAAAACATTCAACGTCATGACTTAGATCCAATTGAGATTGCATTATCTTACCAACGCTTGATTGATGAAATTCAGTTAACTCAGGAACAAATGAGCGAACGTGTTGGAAAAAAACGTTCTACAATTGCCAATTATTTACGTCTTTTAAAATTAGACCCGATTATCCAAACTGGTATTCGTGATGGTTTTATCAGTATGGGACATGGTAGAGCAATCATCAATATTGAAGATTTAGATGTTCAGACGGATATCTATCAAAAAATAGTAAGTCAAAATTTATCTGTTCGTGAAACAGAAGCTTTGGTAAAAAATTATCACGAAGGTGTAAAACCAAAGCCAGAAGGAGAAACAAAGGCAAAAGCAGAGTCTTCCTTCCTTGTTAAAGAAACGCAAAAAAACACTTTCAACGATTATTTTGGTGCGAAAGTTGATATAAAAGTCGCTGGCAATGGAAAAGGAAAAATCACAATTCCTTTCAATTCCCAAGCTGACTTTGACAGAATTATAAAATTAATAAACGGATAGTGAATAAAATTGTCCCCATAAGTCTATTGTTCTTTCTTATAGGAACCGTTTCTCTTTTTGCCCAGGCAAAAAAAGACACGGTTTTGGTTGTTAAAGACACTACTAAGTATCCGGAAATAGACCCGCTTACCCCAGCAAAAGCAGCTTTTTACTCGGCCATTTTACCAGGTTTAGGTCAGGCATACAACAAAAAATACTGGAAAATTCCTTTAGTTTATGGAGCAATTGGTACCAGTTTGTATTTTTATATTGACAATAATAAAAAATACCATAATTATCGTGACGCCTACAAACGAAGATTAGAAGGTTACAATGATGATGATTACCAATTTTTAGATGATGACAGGCTTATTGCCGGTCAAAAATTCTATCAACGAAACAGAGATTTATCAGCCTTATTTGTCGTTGGTTTTTATGTCTTGAACATTATCGATGCCAATGTTGACGCTGCTTTAATTCAGTTTAACGTAAATGAAAGATTATCAGTACGCCCGGAAATTTATCCGGCCGATGTAACTTTCAAACCAAACGTTGGACTAACTTTTAATTACCACTTTTAAATAGCATTTGTTACTGTTTAAAATTCAAAAAAATACACAAAATGAAAATTGCACTTTTAGGATACGGAAAAATGGGTAAAGTAATTGAAAGAATTGCTTTAGAAAGAGGTCATGAAATAGTTTTAAAGAAAGATGAAACTAATACTTTTGATGGACTTTCAACTGCCGATGTCGCAATTGATTTCAGCGTTCCTACTGCTGCCGTTGATAATATCTCCAATTGTTTTCATGCCAATGTACCTGTAGTATCAGGAACGACTGGCTGGTTAGAACATTTTGATGAAATGGTTGCACTTTGCAACGAAAAACAAGGTGGATTCATTTCGAGTTCAAACTTTAGTTTAGGAGTAAATATTTTCTTCGAACTAAACGAATATTTAGCTAAAATCATGTCACAGTTTGATTCCTACAAAGTGACAATGGAAGAAATTCACCACACTCAAAAATTAGATGCTCCAAGCGGAACTGCCATTTCATTAGCTAAAGGTGTTATTGAAAATAGCAACTATGCAAACTGGACAATGGATGAAGCAAAAAATAATGAAATCCATATTGCAGCAAAGAGAATAGGTGATGTTCCGGGAACTCATACCGTAACATACGATTCAGTTGTAGATAGCATCGAATTAAAACACACTGCTCATAACCGTGAAGGTTTTGCTTTAGGAGCCGTAATTGCTGCTGAATGGTTAGCTGGCAAAAAGGGAATCTATAACATGAAAGATGTTTTAAACTTAAAATAAAATAAATTTAAAGGTTAAGGTCACTTCAACGAATCAACCTTAACCTTAAAACTTTAAACAAAATATTATGACACTATATCTTTGGTTCATTTTTTTCTTAGCTGTTCAAATTATTCATTTTCTGGGAACCTGGAAATTGTATCAGGCTGCTGGCCGAAAAAGTTGGGAGGCTGCTATTCCTGTATATAATTCTATAGTTTTAATGAAAATTATTGGCCGACCAACCTGGTGGACAATATTACTTTTCATTCCGATTATTAACCTGATTATGTTTCCGGTTATTTGGGTAGAAACTTTAAGAACCTTTAGTAAAAAATCAACTTTAGATACTTTTGTGGGTATTTTTACGCTTGGTTTTTACATTTACTATGTAAATTATACTCAAAAATTAGAATACAACGCCAACAGATCGTTAACTCCTGAAAACAAAACAGCCGACACTGTAAGCTCATTACTTTTTGCTATAATCGTAGCAACATTAGTTCATACTTATGTAGTACAGCCTTATACGATTCCAACTTCTTCATTAGAAAAATCATTATTAATTGGAGACTTTTTATTCGTAAGTAAACTAAACTACGGACCAAGGGTACCGATGACAACCGTTGCGTTACCAATGGTTCATGACTCTATTCCGTTAACAAAAAGAAAATCATACTTAAGCTGGCCGCAATTACCTTATTTCAGATTACCTGCTTTCGAAAAAATAAAACGAACAGATATTGTGGTTTTTAACTGGCCAGTAGACACCGTACATTACTTTTACGAACCAAAAGGAAAACCTGGTGTTATTAAACCAATTGACAAAAGATCTAATTATGTTAAGAGATGCGTTGGTATTCCTGGAGACAGCCTATCTATAAAAGATGGTTATGTTTATATCAATGGAAAAAAATTGGTTTTACCTGAAAGAGCGAAACCTCAATATTCGTACAAAATAGCTTTAGATGAAAAAACGCCAATAGATCTTGAAGCGCTTTTAAAAGAGCTTAATGTTAACCTTGTAGATGTAAGAGGTTTTAGAGATCAAAACAAAAGAGATACTTTGTTTATCGGTGCCTTAACTGAAGCTAATGCAGAACGCATGAAAACCATTCCTGGTATTACAGGTGTAGTTAGAGAAATTGCAACGGGTAACGATGATCGAATTTTCCCTCATATTAACAAATGGAACGAAGATAATTACGGTCCAATTTATATTCCTGAAGCTGGAAAAACAGTTGCTTTGACGAATGAATCATTACCATTTTACAAAGAAATCATTACCAACTACGAGCATAACACATTGCAAATAGACGGTTCTCATTTTATAATCAACGGAAAACAAACAAATTCATATACTTTCAAACAAAACTACTATTGGATGATGGGAGATAATCGCCATAACTCTGAAGACAGTCGTTACTGGGGATATGTTCCGGAAGATCATATTGTAGGGAAACCGGTATTTATCTGGTTGAGTTGGGATACGAATGGAAAAGGAATCAACAAAATTCGTTGGGACAGAGTTTTCACCACAGTTGATGGTGAAGGACAACCACAATCGTACTTCAAATATTTCTTAATGGTGCTTGCTGCTTATTTTGTTGGGGAATATTTCTGGAGAAAAAGAAAAGAAAATAAAGCATAAAAAAATAGTTATTTTAGTTTCAGGTTTCAAGTTTCAAGTTCATACAAAACCTGAAACTTGAAACCTGAAACGTTTAAACAAAAAAGTCATGAATTCGTTATTACTTCCTACTTATTTTCCATCGATTAGCCACTTTGCAGTTATGGCTCAATCTGAAAATATTACTTTTGAAATGGAAGATAATTTTCAAAAACAAACGAACAGAAACCGTACCTATATCTATAGTCCAAACGGTATTCAGTTATTAAACATTCCTGTTAAACATTCTAAAACATTGCATCAAAAAACAAAAGATGTTTTAATTGAAAATGAATTTGACTGGCAAAAACAGCATTTTAAATCTTTAGAAGCGGGCTACAGAAGTTCGCCTTTTTTTGAATTCTTTGAAGATGATATTCGACCTGTTTTCGAAAAGAAACATACTTTTTTAATGGATTTAAATATGGAAGTTTTGGACATTCTTACCAAATGTTTGAGAATGAAACTAGAATTCAGCAAAACAACCGAATATTTTATGGAAGCAGAAAACATTTCTGATTTCAGATATTTAGCCAATGGTAAAAAAGACCCGAATTCTTTCGAAAAATATCCACAAGTTTTTGATGACAAACATGGTTTTATAAACAACCTGAGTGTTTTGGATTTGCTTTTTAATGAAGGTAAATTCGCTATGGATTATTTAAAAAACCAAAAGATACTTTAGCCAATCTTACAGAAAGTCTAAAGCATCTTTTTCAATTTAACTAATTTAACCCAATTCTTTTTTTTAATCAATTAAGACTTACTTAGTCTATACATTAAAACGCCATGTGGTTCTAATGTTGCTTTAAGTTCTTTGGCTGTTGTTCCTGCATTTTTTTTGCTCCAAACGTCAAAAAGGTTATACGAAACGTTTTTATCCAGCGAATATTTATAGATCTCATCAACAATATTTTCTTTACTCCAGTCAAAAGTTATTGCCTTAGATTCTGTTTTTCTATTGATAAAGCAAATAGCCCAATCTCCATTTTTAAGTGGTTTACACCAAACCTGCAAACCATCTTTATCCAAATATCTAAAACCCTGAATTCCTAATGAATCCTGATCTACTGCTAGGACATCTTTATTAGTCAATATTTCAAGCGTTTGCTTACTCATTTTTCTGATATCGTTACCGGCCATAAGCGGAGCTGCCATCATACTCCATAGCGAAAAATGAGCTTTGTCTTCATTATAAGTCATACCATTACCCACTTCTAACATATCGGGATCATTCCAATGACCAGGTCCCGAATATTTACGAAGATTAGACTGCAAGTCAGCAATATGCATTACGCTTAACGAATTCCACGTTCCTTCATCGTGAACCGAATCAAAAATTTGATAAATATCTTCGGTTGTACGCCACATTTGACCAATACCTTCTCCCCATTCCCACGGTTTATTTACACCCCATTCACAAATACTAAAAACGATTGGCCTTTCCGTTTTCTTCAAGGCATTACTCATAGTTTGATACGCTTCTTTTGCATTAATTCCTGTAGTAAAACACCAGTCATACTTTAAAAAATCAATATCCCATGCCGCATAATTTCTTGCGTCCTGATACTCATATCCGCGAGTTCCCGGGTATTTTTGACAGGTCATCGTTCCGGCGCAATTATACATTCCGAATTTCAATCCTTTAGAATGTACATAATCAGCAACAAACTTCATTCCGCGTGGAAATTTTTGTGGATCCGGAACCAAATTTCCTTCTTTATCTCTTTCCATTGCCATCCATCCATCATCAAGAACAAGATAAATATAACCCGCATCTTTCATTCCGGATGACACTAATATATCTGCCGTTTCCATTACCATTTTCTCACTAATGTCCGTATGAAAAGTATTCCAGCTATTCCAACCCATAGGCGGAGTCAATAACAAATTCTCTTTATTTTGCGCTTGAAGTGTCATACAAAAAACACTTATCCCTGTTAGTATCCAATTATTAATTTTCATAATCTTCCTTTTTTTTATTTTAGTTTTAGTTAGTTCTTTTTTTCAGCCAACCATCTGGAAAGTGTTTCCATGATAAGTGCTTTATCCTTTTCAGGAAAATCTTTCACCCTCGTTTTATGACTTCCTGTTGGAAGAACCATTTTCAGAGCATCCAGTTTTGGACCTGGTTTTGGTGCACAAGAAAACCATGTATCGTAACCTCCATAGATGTACAAAATTTTATCTCCTTTATTTTCTACATATTTCCGAACGTCTTTAATGTATTGAGAATTATATCTTATTACGACTCCCTTTGGCGCAAAGCGATCATTGGAGGTGCTTTTTACTATTTGTAGCAAATCTGCTACCGGTGAAAGGTCGAAACCATAATATCCTAATTCGCTTAAATGCTGATAATAAGATGGCAGATCATTAAAATAGGTTTGATCATTGTACGTCCTCAGACCAACTATAACATTCAAATAATCAAACAATTCTTTTGGAGAAGCCGATACTGGCGGAATTTCATTACAATGCCCGCCCCATTGCCAAAAAGAAAAAGGAAATTCTAAAACAGCATATTCTAAAGCTTCGCCATACGGAACTTCTGTAAAACTCATTTTATTTGCTGTTGCATAGTGCTGAAACTCTTGTAAAACTGCTTCTCTATTTCCTAAAATGGCTCTTTGAAATGCAGTAATCTTATCTCTGCATTCTGTAGTACCAATAGTTCTCGTATGGTTTATTGTTCTTGGATCTTCGGTCGAATCAATTAAAGGAGCAACGTAAGGCATTGCCACATCGACATCATTTGGATATTTTGATTTATAGATCAGCGCCGTTTCTCCTCCTTTACTAATTCCTGTCGATATCCATTTACCAGTATACAATTGTTTTAATTTCATTACAATATGATGATAATCTGCAATGGCCTGATCGTTCGTTAAATATTCCCAAGGAAGTGGTTCCGGTCTTGATTTTCCGTAAAAGCGATATTCAACCGCAATTTGATTTGCGTTTAATAGTTTGCTCACTTCACTTCTAGTATTTCCTGTATTATAACCATGTGTTTCGATAACCATTGGTTTATTAAAATCAAGATGAGACAGATACATATAATGTTTAAAGCTTCCGTTCTGATGATTTTTATGATCTAACGGTTCGTTTAAAATCAACTGATAGGATTCTGAATAACCTTCTAAGTTTTCTATGGCAGTAATTTCAGCTTTAGGAAATAATTCTGTTAGCTTTTGAAATAAAATTGATGCGGTCTGCGCTGAACCATAATAAGGGTTCAAGACGATGACCGCTAAAAGTAGTAAGCGTTGTATTCTTTTCATTTTTAAGGTTTAATTGAATTTTTAAAAATACAGGCATTAGAATTCTCCATCCGATACTATATTATCTGTAAATTATCCTATTTTACCTAGTTTAAGCTAAAATATCACTATGATAAAATATTGACTTAATTTTGTTCCAAAACCAAAGAATTCATGATAAATCCTGAAATCTTTAATACATTTAATTCAACATTAAGATTAACTACTCACTGAAAGAAATATAATAAACTTAAAAAAACAAAAAGATGACAATTGGAGTTGGCGGATCTACCGCAAAAGCAGAACTGGAAAAAATACAAAACATGACACTGAATGTAAAAGCCATTCAGCCAGAAGAATACCAAACGCGGATTCAGAAAGCAGTGTCAATTATGAAAGAAACAGGTGTTAAATCTTTATATCTTAATGCCGGAACTAATTTGTATTATTTTACAGGAACCAAATGGAGTGCTTCTGAAAGAATGGTTGGTGCACTATTATCTGAAGATGGCAGTTTAGAATATATTGTTCCGAAATTTGAAGAAGGAACTTTTAAAAAATTTATGCAAATAGAAGGCAAAATTAATTGCTGGGAAGAACATGAATCTCCGTCTATTTTATTTGGAAAAATATTGCACAGCAAAAACATCCATGCCGGTAAAATTGCTTTGGATGAATCTGCAGCTTATTTTTTAATTGATGCCATAACCAAAGCCAATTCAAATTATGATTTTGAAAATGCCCAACCCATTACTACCGGATGCCGTATTCAGAAGTCAGAGAATGAAATTGCTATTATTCAGCAGGCAAAAGAAATCACTATGGTAGTTCAAAGAGCTGCCGCACGTATTTTATATCCCGGAATAAAAGCTGAAACAGTCGTTGACTTTATTAATCAGGCGCACATTAAGGCTGGAATTTCTTCTGGCTCTTATTTTTGTATTGTATTATTTGCTGATGACTCACAATATCCACATGGTGTAACTACGCCACAAGATTTAAAGGACAATGATATCGTATTAATTGACACAGGCTGTCGCTTAGAAGGTTATTTGTCTGATATTACCAGAACTTATGTGTATGGGACACCAACGGAAGCCCATATAAAAATTTGGAATTTAGAGAAAGCCGCTCAAAAAGCAGCTTTTGATGCTGCACAATTAGGAGCAACTTGCGGTTCGGTAGATGACGCAGCCAGAAAAGTAATTGCAGAAGGTGGATTGAGTCCTGATTATGAACTTCCGGGATTACCTCATCGTGTTGGTCATGGAACAGGATTAGACATCCATGAACATCCTTATTTAGTAAGAGGCAGTGCTACTGTTTTACAAGAAGGAATGGTGGTAAGTAATGAGCCAATGCTTTGTATTCCGGGACAATTTGGAATTCGTCATGAAGATCATTTTTACATGACAGCAAATGGTCCCAAATGGTTCACTACCCCAATGCACAGCATTGACAATCCGTTTGGGATTGATGTAGCGTAAATTTTATTTTATTTTAGGTCAATTAAAAAGGGGAAACGCTATCGTTTCCCCTTTTTAATAGTAACCAAACTATAATTATTTAACCAATAACTTTTTACTTGCAGTGAAGCTTCCATCGGTAGCAACTACTATATAAAATCCTTTTCTTAAGCGATGAACCGGGTAAGAAGTTACGTTTTCTACCACATCAACAACAACACCCGTACTATCATAAATTGTTATTTTTATAACAGATGTGTTCAGATTAGAAAAATTGAAGTTCACTATATCTGAAGCAGGATTTGGATACATTGAAAATGATTTTGTAAAATCCTTCTGATCTGCTCCCGCGCTTCCGTTTTGTAAATCAATAGTCAAAGGCGCACTCCAGTCGCTTATTTCAGTGGCATTTTTTGCTCTTACTCTAAACTGATAAACTGTTTGCGTTCCTTGTTTTGGAATCCATAAATAATAAATCGTTGAAGTTCCAAAGGTTGTCCAGCCTGTTGCTGCATTATTCAATTGCACTTCATAACTTGTTGCATTTGAAACGGTATTCCATGAAGCATAAAATCCTGTAGCATAAACTCCCGAATTCCCAATATTGGCTGGCGTTGCCAATGTTACCGGATTTGGTGGTCTCACTGTTCCGGAAACTACCGTGTAATCTTCGACTTCTCCGTCAGTAATATTTCCGCAAGCAGATGGATTTGAATAATATTTCATCACAATGCGCATTCTTGTTGATCCTGTAAAAGCAAGCGCTGTAAAACTACCCGTCGCTGTTCCGTTTGAAGAAATTCCATCAATAACTTTTTCTGATGGATCAAAAACATTGTTTTTATTGTAATCAATCCAGATTCCCCAATATTCCAAATAAGCATCACCTGAAAAACCAGGTGTCAGACTTACATTAGTAACTGAACTTGGATTTAAGGTTACAACTTTGGAAGTATAATCAGCATAACCTGCTGTATCTTTACCCGAAGCGTTAGTAAAACTTCCAATAGTTACTGAATTAATGTACTCGTATTTATTATCTGACTGTGTTGTACAATAAGATGAATTTGAGGTAATTGTTGCAGAAACTTCATTAGAATAAGCAGAATAAATAGTATTTGCTTTTGCACGAACTTTATATTTATAAGTGTTTCCGGCTGTTAAACCTGTATTTGTATAAGTTAATGCTGTACCAGGCAATGTTACTATTTCGGTAAAAATATTATCAGTACCTGCTCTCTCAATTACAATATTTGTAGCATTTGCAGCATTATTTACCCATGTTAATTGTACTTCTAAATTTGTATTATTAGCAGTTGCCGTTAAACTTGTTGGTGCTAAAACGGTTGTACCAGTTTGCGTTCCTGCCAGAATTAATTCGTTAGGTTTTGTATTGTATGCAAAATCTAAAACAGTATAACCAACTCCACCTGCTTCTACTTTTACATGCATCCAGCCGTAACAGGTACGCCCTCTGCTTGTATATTCAAATCCTACATATCCTGTTTTATTATCCCAGGCTATGTAAGTTGCTGTTCTCAAATCTAATTGATCAGGATATGCACCCGGAGTTACAAAGTTACTTGATGCACCAATTGCTGTGCCTTCGTTAATTAAGGTAATATTTCTGGTTCCTGCCTGGCCAACTAATCGTTTACCATACGTTTCCATTTTTAAAGCTGCAGCTGCATATTGCCACACTCCATACTCCGTATTATCTCCAATTGCCAAATCAAAATACTGCCATGTTTGTGCAGCCGAAGCAACATAATCAGGATTGTTTACATAAACTACTCCGTAAGGCGCTTCAAATTTCAGATTGATTGTTTTTGAAACACTATCCAATGTCGCAATTCCACCTGTAATGGCAGCATCTTTAAAAGTGATTACCACAGCAGCATCATTTGTTGGAGTATTTGCTGTTGCTTTACCAGTAAAAGAAACCACTACTTTATTATTTCCCTGAAGTGTTAATACAGTTGTTAATCCAGAAGGTGTTCCCGTTACTGTAAAATCAGTTCCTGGGGTTAAAGTTCCTGAGGTTTTAGTAAATGTTCCATTGTTTGTCGATAATGAAATTGTACTTGTTGTTGCAAAACCACCATCATTTGCATCTGTTTCATACAAAGTACTATCAGATAATACGACAGCTGTTTTCGCTGTCATTCCGGTATAAATTGGTGTATTGGGTTGTGTATTATAAGCATATTCAGAAATTGTAAAAGCATCACCATTTGCTGCAACATCAACTTTAAACCATCCATAACAAGTTTGTCCGTCAATTTGGTATTCAAAACCTACATAACCCGATTTCCCTTCCCAAGCTGTATAACTTGCCGCTCTCAGATCTAACTGATTAGGATACGCTCCTGGAGCTGTCATGTTGCTCGCTGGACCCACTGCTACATTTTGTCCTAATAACGAAATATTTCTTGTCCCACTTTCGCAAACTAACTTTTTGCCATATGTTTCAATTTTTAGTGCATTTGCAACATAACGCCATCCTCCAAATGAAGTATCATCTCCTTTTGCTATTTCAAAAGCTTTCCATGTTAAAGCCGAAGAGATACTAACGTTTGGCATATCAACAAAAAATATCCCGTATGGATCTGTAAATTTCAAATTGAAAAATATAGCTGTACATGACAAACCTGTAGTTCCACCGGTGAAAGCCGCTGGTAAAAAGGTAATTCCGGCAGTTGTATTTTGAGCCGCGGCATGATTAGTCGCTTTCCCTGAAAGTGTTACGGTTACTTGTCCGTTTGTATTCACGGTAACTACTGGTGTAATTCCAGCCGGGAAAGTATGTGTAAAATGAGTTCCGGCTGTCATCGTTCCTGAGCTAAGTGCAAAGGTTTTGCTTCCGCCAATTGTTATTACTGATGCCGAATCAAATGCTCCGTCATTTATAACCGTTTCTTTAAAAGTGGTTGCATTGGCAACTAAACTACTTTCTATTGCGTTTACACCAGTATCAATTAAATTTTGAGGTTGCCAAAGGGTAATTCTGGCTGGATGTTGTAAAGCTGCCAACATTCTGTCGATTTGGCCCTGTGTGTACATTTTGTAACAACCCTGTGCTCCATTATATCCCATGTAATTTTCAAAATTTACCTTATCTCCGGTACAATTTGTTCCAGGTGTACAGGCAAGCGTGTGTAAACCATCTTCAGCTGGTGTATCATCAACTTCATCCGTTCCGGAACACCCACCTTCAAAAGTGTGAATCAGGTTCATAAAGTGACCAAACTCATGTGTTAGTGTTGCAGAAAATTCTTTGCTATAAGAGTTATCATAAAGATACGCTCCATTAAATACAACACGCGCTGTATTATTGGCCGTCATATCGGAATTTGGATACCATGCAACTCCTGAATTATTGAAAACGCCCTCGTTATACAAATCATTCTGAATGTACACGTTCATGTATTTTGTGTTATCCCAGGCATCTGCAGCAATTTGATCATCATAACCACCTCCATTTCCATAACCATTTTTAGCAGGATGAAAAACGACACCTGTGGTGCATCCTCCGTTAGGATCTTTTTTGGCTAGTTTAAATTCGACTTTCAATGTTCCTCTTCTTGCCTGAAAAAAAGATTCTACTGTTTGATAATCTGCATTTAATCCATTGAAATCATCATTTAATTGAGCTAAATGATTTACAATCTTTTCGTAAGTAACGGTTTTTCCACTTTGAACATCACCATAAATATGAAAAACCACGGGAATTGTGTAAGTAACCCCAGCTTCTTTTGAAGTCTTACTTTTACGCTGCAATGCAAACTTTTTTGTAAAAGCATCAAATTCTTTTTTTTCTTTAAGTGAATTCGGGTTAGACCGATACACTTTAGCGTTTTCTTCTGTCGTCCGGCAAGGAAGCCCTTGCGCACTCATTTTTACTATCGTAAAAAATAGTAGGATAAGTAATTTTATTTTCATGTTTGTTTGTTTTTTTTGTTAACATCAAAATTATCAAGAAAGACCTTACTTCATTGATACTATGTTACTTAAAAACAATACATAATTAACAGCTTTTTAACCTTAAAAAAACATAATTCTAAAAAACCAAACACCTTAACTAAGGATTTACAAGTAAATAGAGATATTTTTTTAACAAAAAACCAATCTCATTAAAAGACATTCAAGAAAACAAAAAGGGAGAATTTCTTTATGCAGAAATTCTCCCTCTTAATTCTCTTTTTAAAGAGTATTATTTAGCTCCCGGAGGCGCTTTTTCTTCAATAAATTTTATAAAAGTATTGATCAAATGTTCTCTCGTACCTTCTCCTTCGTAGATACTATGAGAACGATTTGGGTAAATCATTAAATTAAACATTCTGTCGTATTTAACTAACTCATTAATCAAAACTTCGGCATTTTTATAATGTACATTATCATCACCTGTTCCGTGAATATAAAGAAGATTTCCTTTTAAATTCTTAGCATGTGTTACTGGTGATGCCTGAACATAAGCTGCTTCATTCTCAGAAGGCAATCCCATATAACGTTCAGTATAGATATTATCATAAAAATGCTGATCTGTCACTGCAGAAATGGCTACTCCGGTTTTGTATATTTCAGGATATTGAAACATCAGGTTTAAAGTCACAGCTCCACCACCACTCCATCCGTGTACGGCAACTCTGTCACTATCAATAAAGTTCCATTTCAAGATTTCTTTTGCTGCCATTGCCTGATCACGCGTATTTATAATTCCGATATTTTTATAAATAGATTTTCTCCATTTTGTTCCTTTCAGGGATGGGGTTCCTCTGTTATCCAACGCAATTCCAATATAGCCTTTCGGAATTAACAAATCTATAAAACCATTAAAATAAGGCATATCATTCGCTACAGTAGACATTGGCTCTCCATAAACATAAAAGAACAATGGATATTTTTTTGATGGGTCAAAATCTAATGGTTTTGCCATTATCCCATCCATTTCAATACCGTCTACCGTTGTTACCTTAAATTTCTCTAAAGAAAAATCACGCTTCGGAGCCGTAAAAACATCAGCCTCTTTTGGCAGTATTTTTTTATGATCAGAAAGCGAAACCAGACGAGTATTGAAAATACGATTAATATTAGAATTGGTGTGTTTAGCATATGATCCGTCTGTAGAAAACTCATATTCGTTAGTTCCTTCAAATGCATCAGGCGTCAATCTTTTTGTTTTCTTCGAATTCAAATTCGTTTCATATAAATAACGCTGTGTCGCATCTGTTGGACTTGCGATATAATAGATTGATTTTGTTTTGTCATTATACGCTTTAAAATAAGCATCAAACTTTCCGGTTGTAATTAGCTCTTTCTTTTTTCCGTCACGGCTAATTTTATAAACATGCATCCAGCCATCAGCGTCAGAACTCCACAAGAAAGCTTTTCCGTTATCTACAAACTGACATGGAAAACCATCATAAATTCCCGAAGAAATATCGAAAACATCAATCCACTCGGGTGATTTTTCCTGATAAATTAAATTTGCTTTTCCTGATTGTGCGTTGCAATTGTAAATTGAAGCCTGATTCTGATTTCTGTTCAACTGAATCACCATTACTTCGTTAGCAGCAACCCATTCCATACGAACCAAATAATTATTATCAGGTTCACCTGGAATATCTAACCAATTTGTTTTTACAGAAGCAACATCAATAACTCCAATTTTTACCGCTGAAGGTCTTTCGCCTGCTTTAGGATATTCAACAGGAACCACAAACGGATACAAAGCATCTGTATTATTGATCATTAAATGAAACTTTGTATCTGTTGCATCAACGCGCCAAAACGCAATACTTTTTCCGTCAGGACTCCAACGAAATCCATCTCTTGCCGCCAACTCTTCTTCGTAAACCCAGTCAAAAGTTCCGTTAATAACCTTGTCCGTTCCATCCGTTGTTAATGGCGTTATTTTTCTAGAAGTTAGATTTTCCAGATAAATATTATGCTTTGAAACGTAAGCAACATTTTCATTATCATTGGAGAATTTGGCAAACATCAACGAAGATTCTTCTAAGTTTGCTCCCAATTTTCTTCCTTTTCCCGTTGCTAAATCAAAGAACCAATAATCTCCTTTAGTCTTAGCTCGCCACACTGTTTTTGAATTGGTATATACCAATACTTTTGTCTTATTTTGATTCCAAACCAAATCTTCAACTTCTCCGTTGAAACCGGCATCTTTTAATTGCTTAGTAGTTAAAACAGTAGTGTTCTGATTTAATTTATCTACATCATAAACCAAAATGTTCTCGTCTGAATTCACCCAGAACGAATGCGAATTTGGCAGCCATTTTAATTCATTAATGTCAATGTCTTTTTGTGCAAAAATACTTGTGCAAATAAAAAGAAGTAATAAAAAGCGGTTTTTAATCATGGTTTATTTGTTGTTTAATAAGTGTTCAATATCTTTAATTTCAATTGGCATTTCTTCAGATAAATTGATGTTTCCATCCTCAGTCAATAAATAATCATTTTCCAGACGGCATCCAATTCCTTCCTCACGAATATAAATCCCGGGTTCACAGGTTAGCACCATTCCTTTTTCAAAAGGTCTTGAATATAACCCAACATCGTGAACATCAAGCCCTAAATGATGTGCCGTTCCGTGCATGAAATATTTTTTATACGCCGGATTTTGAGGATCCTGATTTGCGATTTCTTCAGGACTAATTAATCGCAATTTAATCAATTCCGCTTCAATTAGTTTTGCCATTTGCAATTCGTAATCTTTGGACAAAATTCCTGGTTTCAAAAACTTAGATCCTTCTTTTAAACAATGCAAAACCGATTCATAAACTTCTTTCTGACGTGCTGAAAATTTTCCGTTTACCGGAACACAACGTGTGGTATCTGAATTATAATTGGCATAACAAACACCAAAATCTATCAAAATCATTTCGCCTTCTTTACAAACCGAATCATTGGTATTATAATGAAGTGCACAGGCGTTTTTACCAGAAGCTATAATGGGTTTGAAAGCATGTCGATTGCCCCCATTCTTTATATATTGATATGCTAATTCTGCTTCTAATTCATATTCTTTTACATCCGGCTTTACGGCTTTTAATAACGATTTGAATCCTTTCACACTAATCGAAACCGCTTTTCTAATCAAAGCAACTTCTTCATCCGATTTTATCGGACGCAGTTCTCTCGTGATTTTAGCAACACGATCATATTGATGCAACGGATATTTTTGCTTACACCATTGAATCATTCGATCCTGACGTGTATTCATTTCGGTTGTCACTCTTTTAATATGCTCGTTGTGTCCTAAATAGATCTTATCTGCTTCAAACGCAAAAAGCTGTATGTTTTTTTCAAATTCATGAATCCATTTTACATTTTTAATTCCGGAAATAGCTGAAACTTTTTCTTTGGTCAAAAAATCGCCATCCCAAATTAAAGTGTGTTCACTAACTTCTTTTACAAATAAAATGGCTTGGTTTTCTTCTTTAAAGGCATCCGGATAAAGCACTAAAATAGTTTCATCCTGTTCAATTCCGCACAAATAAAACAAATCGTTGTTTTGTGCAAACCCCATTACATCGTCAGCATTGTTGGGCATCACATCATTTGATGTTAAAATTGCCAAACTATTGTTTTGCAGCTTTTCAACAAACCGTTTTCGGTTATTTTCGAATAAAGAAACTGGAATCGAATCGTATCTCATATTTTATAATTGGAACATTTTAGTATCGACAGAAGTCGTTTTTCCTGAAATAATTTCAGTAATTATTTTACCTGTTGCCGGTGCAAGGCTTAAACCCATCATGGCGTGCCCTGTGGCGAAAGTCAAATTTACAACTTTTTTTGAACGGTTTATTATGGGCATCCCCGAAGGTGTACACGGTCTGAATCCAAACCACGTCTCTTGCGTTTCAGGCATCCCAACTTCCATTTCCGGATAAAATTCATTGATACTATTCACAATTCCCTGCAATCTGTTTTTATTTATTTGAGTATCTCCCGTATGCGTAATCTCCATGGTACCTCCAAAACGAATATCAGTATTCATAGGTGTTACCGCTACTTTTCCTTCACACAAAATAGAAGGAATTGAAGGTTTGTGGTTTTTATCTTTTAAAGTAAAACTATATCCTTTTCCTGGTAAAATTGAAACTGAAATTCCAAGCTTCTTTGCCAATAAAGGACTCCACGAACCTGCAGCTAATACAACTTCATCAGTCGCAAATGTACCCTTGCTTGTTACAATTTTTGTGATTTTATTTTGGTAAAAAACAAAATCCTGTACCGCCGTACCCGAATGGATTTCAACATTCAATCGTGCCAGCTCCTGCTTGATAAATTGCATAAATTTCTGTGGATATAAATGGGCATCACCTGTATAATGAACTCCGCCCAAAACATTTGTTTTAGTACCCTTCTCTAATTTCGCAACCGCTTCTGCTGAAAGATAATCTACTTTCAGTCCTAACTTTTCTGCTTCTCTTCCCTCAAGAAACATTTCATGCCCTACTTTTTCTGTTTTATATAACATCAAAAGTCCTTTTTCTTGGTAGAAAAAAGAATTATTTTCCTTGGCAAAATCCTGATATAATTCTTTACTCAACAAAGATAAATCACGAAGTGCCGGCATTGCTTTTGCGACATGTTTTTCATTCGCATGTTTGTAAAACTGAAGTCCCCATTTAATCAAATCAGAGTTTAATCTTGGTTTTACATAAAACGGACTTTTGCTGTCAAACATCCATTTCATTCCCTGCGCAATCATACCGGGCTGTGCCAACGGAATGATGTGCGACGGAACAATCATCCCTGCGTTTCCGTACGAACAACCATCATCCATTGCCGATTGATCAAAAATGGTTACCTCAAAACCGTCTTTAGCAAGATAATAAGCTGAACACAGACCAATTATACCTCCACCAATTATACTTACTTTTTTCATTTTTGCAGCATTAAAAAATTCATTGAAGAAGTACTATACTCCTTCAATGAATTGAAATTTTTATTAGTTTTTAAATCACCTGAAAACCATGCGCATACGGATCATCTGATTCGTCGATCATAATGGTATTGTAACCGTACACTTTTGCCCAGCCCTGAATACTCGGAACAATTGCCGGAATCTCTCCAATAGTTGTTTCTTCAACAACCCGCCCAATAAATTTGCTTCCGATATAACTTTCGTGAATAAAATCTTCACCCATTTTAAGCTTCCCTTTAGCATGTAATTGCGCTATTCTTGCTGAAGTTCCAGTACCACAAGGCGAGCGATCAATCGCTTTATCTCCGTAAAAAACAGCATTTCTTCCAGATGAGGTCGGATCAAGAGGTTCTCCTGTCCATAACATATGACTCACATCACGAATGGTATCATTTTGTGGATGGATAAAATAATCCGGATATTTTGCGTTGATTCGTTTACGGACTTCCTGACTAAACTGAATAATTTTACTGGCTGTAAAATCCTGAATTCCCGAAAAATTCTCTTGCGGATCTACGATCGCGTAATAATTTCCTCCGTAAGCAACATCAAAAGTAATCTGTCCCAGTTCAGGGCAATCAATTGTCAATCCTTCGGCAGCCAGATACGATTTTACATTCGTCAAACGTACCCAATCTACTTTACCTCCGGTTTGTTGGTATTCAATATTAACCAAACCGGCAGGCGCTTCCATTTTTATTTTTCCAGGTAGTTTGGGAGTAATCAAACCTTCTTCAATTGCGATAGTGATGGTTCCAATTGTTCCGTGACCACACATTGGCAGACAGCCCGATGTTTCGATAAATAAAATTCCGAAATCATTGTCCGGATTACTTGGCGGATATAAAATACTTCCGCTCATCATGTCATGACCGCGAGGTTCAAACATCAATCCTTTACGGATCCAGTCAAATTCTTTTAAAAAATGCTGACGTTTTTCACTCATATTGGCTCCTTCCAAATTAGGCCCGCCACCAGCTACAACTCTTACGGGATTTCCGCAAGTGTGTGCATCTACACAAAAAAAAGTTTTCTTTGACATTATTATACCTTAGATTTTGTTTGAATATTATTTAACGTTCTTAAAATTTGCAATGGATTTTCATCTTGTAATTCCACCGGCAATAACTCATTTGGCCAATTTTGATAACTAAATGGTCGTACCCAGCGGTAAACAGCATGAATTCCAACTGCAGTAAATCTGGAATCAGAAGAAGCCGGATAAGGACCTCCGTGAATCATTGATGGACAAACTTCAACTCCGGTAGGAACGCCATTAAAAATCAAACGTCCTACTCTGTTTTGCATTCCTTCGATTAGTTCCTTATATTCTTTTAATTCGTTTGCTTCTCCAATGATTGTACCTGTTAACTGTCCGTCTAATTGACTGACAATTCTTAGTAATTCTTCTTCATCATCGCATTGTACAAGAATAGAAACGGGTCCAAAAACCTCATGGCTTAACGTTTTATTTTCTAAAAAGGTTTTACCATCAACGGTCAAAACCTTCTGTACTCCATAATTAGGAGCTGCTTCACCTTTATACTCAGCAATTTTAGAAACTCCACTTTGGGCAACCATGGTTGCTGCTCCCTCTTCAAAACTATCTTTCATTGAAGGATGCAACATACAAAATGGTGCTATCTTTTCGATTGCCTCTGCTAATTCTAATGAAAACTGATTTAACTCAGCTCCTTTTATCCCAATTAATAAACCCGGATTGGTACAAAACTGACCGGCACCAAGAGTAATTGATCCTGCATAAGCAGTGGCCCATTTCTGACTGTTTGTTTTTAGCGCTTCTGGCAAAAAAACTACCGGGTTTATACTTCCCATTTCGGCAAAAACCGGAATAGGCTCAGGCCGTTGTGAAGCAAGGTCAAACAAAGCTCTTCCGGCACGGATACTACCGGTAAAACCAACTGCTTTAACCAACGGATGTTTCACCAAACTTGCTCCAAGCGTTGTTCCGCCCCCAACAAGATTAGAGAAAACACCTTCAGGCATATTTGTTTTTTGTGCGGCTTTAAGAATTGCTGAAGCAACCATTTCACCGGTACCAACATGCATCGAGTGACTTTTTACAATTACAGGACAACCCGCAGCTAAGGCCGAAGCAGTATCTCCACCAGCGGTTGAAAAGGCAAATGGAAAATTACTGGATCCAAAGACTACAACAGGTCCTAATGGAACCAATATTTTTCGTAAATCTTCTTTTGGAGCCGGAAGTCTGTCTGGTAATGCTGTATCAATTGTAGCCTGAACCCAGCTTCCCTCCGCAAGCATTTGGGCAAACGCACGTAACTGACCAACCATTCTGCCGCGTTCTCCTTCTGCTCTTCCCATCGGGAATCCGGATTCGCTACAATACTGAACCAACAAATTATCTCCTAAAGCTAAAACTTCATCAGCAATAGCATTTAAAAAAACAGCTTTCTCAAGACCGGAACAATTTCTATAAGTTCCAAATGCCCGATTAGCTAACGTAACAGTTTCTTCAATTTCTTCGGGAGTAGCTTCTGTAAAAACCCAGGGATTTTCCTTATCTAACTGCGGATTAAATGTTTTAAATGTTTTTTCTCCTGCAGCTTTAAGTGTACTTCCCACATAATTTTTTCCTGTAATCATACTATTTTTTGTTTTTGAATGAATACTTCACACTTCTTAAAAAAAGAAATTTGCAAAATCAATTCTATTCGTTGGCAACTATAAATTTTTATAATCAGGTAATGTTGGTCTTGATTCTAAAGCTTTTGCGATAATACCCAAAACCTTTTCTCTCTCAGAACCACGTAGTGGTAATCTAGGTGCACGAACATGTTCTGTTCCAATACCCGTTGCTACTTCAGCAAGTTTAATGTTTTGAACCAAAAACGAATTAATATCTAATTCTAATAAAGGTAAAAACCATCTGTATATTTTCAATGCTTCATCGATTTGACCAGCTTTAGCCAATTTATAAATTGCCACTGTCTCCCTCGGGAAAGCATCAACCAAACCTGAAACCCATCCGTGAGAACCCATTAATAAACTTTCTAACGCCAAAGTATCAACTCCTGATAATATTTTTAAACGATCTCCAAAACGATTGATCATTCTTGTTACATTCGATATATCTCTTGTCGATTCTTTTACAGCCTGAATATTATCAAATTTTAAAATTTCTTCAAACATATCAAGCGTAACTTCGATTTTATAATCTACCGGATTATTGTAAACCATTATAGGAAGTGATGTATTTTTTGCTACTTCAGAAAAATAAGTAATAGTTTCAAAATCAGAAGCATTATAACGCATTGGAGGCAACATCATTAAACCTTTTGCTCCATCTTGTTCTGCTTTATTAGCCGCTAAAATTGCTCCTCGGGTAGTTTGTTCCGCAATATTCATTATGACAGGCACCTGATTGTTAACCATACTAACGGTGCTTGTTACTAATTCTCTTTTTTCTTCTTCCAGAAGTGTACTGGCTTCTCCCAATGTACCGCCAAGAATGATTCCTTCAACCCCCGCTTCTAGTTGTGCTTTTAAATTTACCTCAAACATTCTGAAGTCTAATTTATCATCTGCAGTAAATTTTGTGGTTACTGCCGGCATTACGCCTTTCCATTGAATACTCATAATATCGATTTTTATTAAAATCAAAATTATTTATATTGAACAAAGCAGGAGGCTGATAAATTACCTCAAACTGATACTATATTACCCTATATATTAGATTTAAGCAAAAAACAAACTAATATATTGCTATTTTTTTGAGCAAATAAAATATATTTGATCTAACTAACCTGAACCAACCATGAAAGTTTTTCCATTTAAAATCCCAAAATCGGGAGAAGATCCCCTTATATATCAAGAAGATAGAGAAATTGTTTTCTACGACAAGCTCCATCAACACGAAGAAATTCAAATCAGTTTTATCGAAAAAGGAGAAGGTGCTGTTTTTGCCGGTGATACTATCTCCCATTATCGTGAAGGTGATGTACTTGTGATTGGAAGCAATTTACCACATGTTTTCAGGAGTGAAGTACATGAAAATGAGCCATCCATAATGCTTACCTTATTTTTTACAACAAATTCATTTGGAAAAGATTTTTTTGCTCTTACTACTTTTAAAAATATCCATCCTTTTTTAGAAAGCAGCAAAAACGGCTTTATCATTCATAACGCACCAAAAAAAATCACCAAGTCCTTTAAAAAATTAAAAAAAGCAGATAATTACGAACGCTTTCTTTTGTTTTTAGGCATTATAAAATGGCTTTCAAATAATGATAAAGAACTTTTGTCTAATCATTTATATGACAAAAAAATTACGGATAATGAAGGGAAAAGAATGCAGACGGTTTTTGAACACGTTATGACTAACTTTCAGAAAAACATTAATTTAGATGAGATTGCATCTATTGCCAATATGACTAAAAATGCGTTTTGCCGGTATTTTAAAGTCCGGACGAACAAATCTTTTTTTCAGTTTTTAATTGAAGTCAGAATTGAACATGCTTCAAAATTATTGGCGAACAATAGCGAACTGTCTGTTCTGGAAATTGCCGAATTATGCGGTTTTAATAATATTTCCAATTTCAACAGGAAGTTTAAAGAATTAAAACAAAAATCTCCATTACAATACCGAAAGTTAAACTTGTAAGCTTCATTTAACCGCAAAGTACGCAAGGTTTTTTTGAAGTTGAGGGTAGTATAAAATCGCAAAGGTCGCAAAGCTAAATATAGATTAAGCTTTGCGACCTTTGCGTATCCCGAGGCTTCGGGCTTGCGTTCTTTGCGGTTAAAAAAAAACTTTATTCGATAGAAAGTCTCGTCATAATTGGATAATGATCCGAGTTTTCGAAATCAGAAAAACTTTCAAATTGTTTGACTTTCATATTGCTGTCTGCAAAAATGTAATCAATTCGAGCCGGGTAATAACGGAATTTATAAGTTGCTCCAAAACCTCCGCCAGCTTCTTCAAAAGTATCTTTTAGCTTCCCTTTTATATTTCGATATACATAGGAGAAAGGGCTATTATTCATGTCGCCACAAATAATAATCGGGTTTTTACATTGCTTAATATTCTCTTTAAACATTTCGGCCTGTTCTTGCTGTTGTCTAAATCCTTTACTAATTCTTGTATAAATTAATTGCGATTTTTGCTGATTTACATTATCAATATCATTAGAGATTTTAGCAACATCAGGTGAAATTTTAATCGACTGCAAGTGCATGTTGTAAACACGAATGACATCTTTACCTCGTTTTATATCTGCATAAATCACATTGTTATCTGAATTTGGAAAAATGATATTCCCCTGATACAAGATTGGAAATTTAGAAAAAATAGCCTGGCCTGTTTTAATCTGATTTCCATCAATAAAAATATAACGGTGCGGATATACTTTTAAATCAATATGAGCTGAATTCGAATATTCCTGAATACACAAAATATCCGGGTCTTTTTCATCAATAAAAGTTTTAATATTTTCTGGAATATCATCGCGATCCAGCCATTTAAAAACATTAAAAAGACGCACATTATAACTCATTACAGAGAAGTCTTTTTCGTCTTTAACGTATTCTTTTGCAGAAAATTTGTAAAACTTACTGATAAATGTAATTCCAGTCAGGAGAACTAACCCAGACAAAATAAGACGTTTTTTAAACTGAATGGCCCAATAAACGAAGAAGAATGCATTCAGCACAAAAAAAGCTGGCATAAACAGCGTAAGCACCGATAAAAGCGGAAAGCTCTTAGGTGCTAGAAAAGGTAAAATATAGACACTAAACGTAAGCACAGTCAGCACTATATTCAAAAAGAACATTATCTTATTAAACCACGAAAGGTTTTTCATATTTTGTTGCTAAAAGGATTATTTTCCAGCTTTAAATAAAAACTCTTTTTCTTCTTTTGTCAGACAATCATAACCAGACTGGCTAATCTTATCTAAAATTTCATCAATTTGCTGTTGCGTTTTATCTTTCGTAACAATTCTTGATGTCACTTTTTCTGTAGGTTTTTGATAATTTTTATGAACTTTTTTGAATGGGGTCGAAGGGGATTTTTTAAATAGATTTGAGAAGAAATCAAGTGTTCTGGAAATTACAATACTCAAATCAGATCCGTTTTGAAGCAATTTGATGTAAATAAATCCAAATAAAGCACCGGCTAGATGCGAAATATGGCCGCCCATATTTTCCAAACGAAGCTGCATTAAATCCAGAATTAAAATTACAGCTGTAATATGCCACAATTTTACATTTCCGATTAATAACAATCGAACGTTCATTAGAGGCTGATAAGTCGTTGCTGCTACTAAAATGGCCATAATTGCCGCAGAAGCACCAACTATGGATCCGGAATAACCTAAAAAATAATAACTCAATGCAAAAACAACTCCTGCGAAAATAGCACTTAAGATATACAAACCTAAATATTGTTTTTGAGTAAAAAAGGTTAGAAATAATTGGCTCGAAAAATTCAAAACCATCATATTAAACAACAAATGCAAAAATGATGCATGGAAAAAAGCATACGTTAAAAATGTCCAGGGCTTAAATAAAAACACATCTGGACTAGATGATAATTCTAACCAATTTGGAAAGTCAAACTGACCGATAGAAAACTGGTAAAAGAACAATGAAATCAGGAAACAGGCAATGTTCCAGTAAATAACACGCAGCGCGATTCCTCCTATTTTATATTGTAGTTTTAAATCATCTAAAATATTCATAAAGTTTCCTTTGTTTTTTAGTTTCCGATATTAAAGTTAAAAATTAATTCCAACGATTACTATTAAACTGATTTTTTTTCCAGTACCACATAATTAAAAATCCAGTTAAAGCTCCTCCAATATGCGCAAAATGCGCAATTCCTGTACCTCCACTTCCAAATAAAGAACTTCCTCTAAATCCTAAAAACAAATCTATTGCTAAAATTCCCGGAACAAAATATTTGGCCTTAACAGGGATTGGGATAAACATTATACCCAATTCAGCATTAGGAAACATAAAAGCAAAAGCCGTCAGCAAACCATAAATAGCCCCAGAAGCTCCAACAACTGTTCCCATATACGCATCAGTAAAAGCACTAAATTGCGAAACAGAAACTACATCCTGCCATCTTGTATCTATTTTTCCTTCACTCAAAAGCTTTAAAATTTCATCTTTCTGAAAACCATTAGCCATCAAAGCACTTAAAGTATCCTGAAAAGAATAATAATTCACCACTGTATGTAATAGTGCTGAACCCAGACCACAGGAAATATAAAAAAACAAGAATTTTTTACCACCCCAAAAATGTTCAAGCGCAGAACCAAAAGAAACCATAGCAAACATATTGAAAGCAATATGCATAATCCCGCCATGCATGAACATATGCGTAATAGGCTGCCAACCTCCAAAATGAGGGTTTTCAGGAAAAAACATTGCCAAATATTCATAAGAAACCGGCACAAGCTGAGAACCAATAAAAAAGATAATATTGATTATTAATAGTTGTTTTACAACTGGAGTCATGTTCATCATACGGCAAACTTTTTATCTATATCTTCAACACGCATGGTGATGAAAGTAGGTTTTTGAAAAGGTGAAATATTGGGATCTTTACAGGCAAACAATCCGTTTACCAAATTATCTTGTTCTTTTTCGGTTAAATAAGATCCCGTTTTAACCGCTAAACTTTTAGCCATCGATTTGGCAATAGTATCATTCTGACTGTAACTGCTCGCCGGAATTCCGTCCTGTAAATCAGTTAATAATTGTTCAATTACCAACGAAACTTCGCTTTCTGTAATATTTACCGGTATTCCCGAAATTACGATATGATCTGTCTGAGCCTCTTCAAAAACAAAACCTGTTGTTTCCAGTGAAGGCTTTAATTCCTCGATCAAGGTCATTTCATCTGAAGAATAAAACAAATTCAACGGAAATAACAATTGCTGACTCGAAGCTTGATTTACCGTCATATTCAATAAAAATTGTTCGTACAAAATACGTTGGTGAGCACGTTGCTGATCAACGATAACCATTCCGGATTTTATAGGAGAAACAATATATTTTTTATGAATTTGATAGGTCTTCTGAGGCGCTGTTTCTACCTCATCATCGTTAAACAATGAAGAAGTTACTTCTTCATTTTCAAAAGTAAAAGGTGAGCTTTCGACACTTTCGGTATCCAGGCCAACATACAAACTTTCCCAACTTGTGGTTGGTTCTACTCTTTTTGAATATCCGGAATAAGAGGAACCTGAAGAAGAAGACGAACCCGAACTATAACCAGATCCGGATCCCGAAGAACCCGATTTCGTATAATGCTGATTCGTTTTATCATCTGTAAACGGATTAAAAGTACCATCAACCTGAATTGTTGGTGTTTCGGCCTCTAAATCTTTATAATGATAGGGTGTATCTAAATTGGCATCACGATCAAAATCTAAAACCGGCGCCACATTAAACTGTCCTAAACTATGTTTAATAGAAGCTCTTAAAATAGCATATAATGCTTGCTCATCATCAAACTTAATCTCTGTTTTAGTTGGATGAATGTTGATATCAATCGTATTTGGCGGAACTTGCAGATACAAGAAATAACTTGGCTGAGAGCCATCTTTTAAAAGTCCGTCGTAAGCTGCCATTACCGCATGATGCAGATAACCGCTTTTAATGAAACGATCGTTTACAAAAAAGAATTGCTCTCCTCTATTTTTCTTAGCAAATTCAGGTTTACAAACAAACCCTTGAACGTTTATAATTTCTGTATCTTCATTAACCGGAACTAATTTCTCATTTGTTTTTCCGGAGAAAATTCCAACAACGCGCTGACGATATCCTGCAGCAGGCAAATTGTACATTTCGCTGCCATTATGATAAAACGTAAAATGAATATTGGGATGTGCCAAAGCTACACGCTGAAATTCATCCATAACATGACGAAATTCAACCGTATCTGACTTTAAGAAGTTACGACGGGCAGGAATATTAAAAAACAGATTTTTAACTGCAAATGAAGTTCCTTTTGGTAAAACTGCTACTTCCTGTGAAACGAATTTACTTCCTTCAATTACGATATGCGTTCCTAGCTCTTCCTGGTCTTGTTTGGTTTTCATTTCCATATGCGCAATCGCCGCAATAGAAGCCAAAGCCTCTCCACGAAAACCTTTTGTACACAAAGAAAATAAATCTTCTGCCTGACGAATTTTTGAAGTTGCATGACGTTCAAAGCACAAACGCGCATCAGTCACACTCATTCCTTTTCCATTATCAATAACCTGTACTAACGATTTTCCGGCATCTTTAATGATTAATTTAATGTCGGTTGCATCAGCATCAACAGCATTTTCTAAAAGCTCTTTTACAACTGAAGCTGGTCTTTGAACCACTTCTCCAGCAGCAATTTGATTAGCAACGTGATCAGGAAGTAATTGAATTATACTCGACATTTAAAATTTTAGATTGTAGATTAAAGATTTGAGATTTTTGATTTGAAATCTAAATCAAGGTGTACAAATTTAATGAATTTCTGTTGGCTTTTTAAACTTAAGCTGTCATAAAAAAAACAAAAACCACAATCCACTATAAAACAGAAAGATTGTATACAATTGCTCCTCTATTTAATTAATTTTTGCTATTTCATCTAAGGTGTAAACTTTATATTCTATACCTATTTCTTTTGCATTTTCTTCTACAGTAGTCGTAAAACCAGCCTTTTTTCTGCGTTTATTGACTTTTTCAGGATTTTGTATTGGCGATATATAATCAAAGAATTCCTTTTTTCCTGTTTTCTTGTTTGTTATTTCCTTTCCTTGCCCTTGTGTTCCATAAATCTGCTCCTTTCCTTGCTGAACCAAAGAGCGGTCCAGCATCATTGCATATTTTGTAAATAAAATTTCTTCTTTTTCGGCCGCTTCCTTTATCAAAGGCAAATATTTTGCTATTTCTTTACTATGCTGAATAACATAAAAAGCAGATTCATTAGTAGGCTCACCTACCAAACTTTTGCCAGGATAACCATAAATTGAAATAATTTTTTCAACTTTAATTAAATTAATAGAATCTTGTGCATTCATAACTTTCCATATCCTCTTTCTAAAAGTAGGATCGTTTTCATGTCCAATTTCTTTTAAAATTTCTTTTTTTCGTTCTTCAGTTGTATCAAAATTTATATATTCTCTTAAAATTTGATCTGATTTCATAATTGAATCTAATTCAATTTTTAAATCCTTATTTATACCATTCTGAGAATACCCAACACAGGAAAGAAAAATAAAACCAATAAGAAGTAATTGTTTTGTCATAGAAATTTAATTTACACATTATTTCAAATGTAATATATTTCTCAACCAACTTATACTTAACAAATTCCCAAAAAAAGCATAAAAAAAAACCTATACTATTTACACTGTATAGGTTTTGTATTTTTAAAAAAATTGCGTTTTATTCGTTCTCGATTTTTATTGGTGTTTCTTCAATCTGAAGCGCACCTGAACTCAACAAAGGCTGGTTAAAAGGATGTGACATTGAAGCCTGTTGACGAATATACGCCATCTTAATTGCTGCAATTGCCGCTTCGGTTCCTTTATTCCCGTGAACTCCTCCGCTTCTATCGATTGATTGCTGCATGTTATTATCTGTCAAGACACAAAAAATAACCGGAATATCAGTCTGAACATTCAGGTCTTTAATTCCCTGCGTAACACCTTCACATACAAAATCAAAGTGTTTTGTTTCTCCCTGGATTACACATCCAATTACAATAACGGCATCTACGTTTTGTGTTTGCAACATTTTCTTTGCACCATAAATTAGCTCAAAACTCCCTGGAACATTCCAACGAATAATTTGCTGCGCCGGTACATCGCAATCAACTAAGGCATCAAAAGCGCCATTGTATAGTCCTTCTGTAATGGTTTCATTCCATTCAGAAACAACAATCCCAAATCGAAAGTCTTTCGCATTTGGGATCGTGTTTTTATCGTATTCTGATAAATTTTTATTTTCGGTAGCCATCTGTACTATTTTAGATTTTTGATTTTAGAATATAGATTCTTAAATACAAATCTACAATCTTAAATCTAAAGTCTAAAATTTTTATTGCGCTAATCCAATCAATACATCAACAGAAGCTGCTTCTGGAGTTGCATCGAAGTTTTCTTTAATATCAGTTAAATATTTTAAAGCGTCTTCTTTTTGACCTAAAGCTAAAGCAGTTTTACCAGCTTTTAATAAGAAACGAGGCGTTGTAAAATCATTTTTATTAGACTCAGCCGCTTTTACATAATAGTCAAGAGCTTCTTTTTGTTGATTTTTTTGAGAGTAAGCATCTCCGATAGCACCTTTAGCTAAAGCACTTAAAATCAAATCTTCAGATTTAAAGTTACCTAAGTATTTAATAGCGTCATCAAATTTACCTGTATTCAAATATGCCATACCAGCATAGTAATTTGCTAAGTTTCCTGCATCAGTTCCAGAATACTCATCAGCAATTTTCACGAATCCGAATTTACCTTCAGAACCATTCAAAGCTAATTTGTATAATGAATCGCTTGCAACACCATCAGTCGCTTTTTGGAAATTTTGTTGAGCAACAAACATTTCGTTTGCAGCCTCATCTTGCTTAGGAGCTTCAATAAATTTTTGGTAAGCCAAATATCCAATAGTAGCAACTGCAATACCAGCAACTAAACCAATAATGATTTTTTGATTTTTAGCAACCCAATCCTCAGTTCTTGAAGCAGTTTCATCCAATTTAGAAAAAACTCCAGCTGTTGTGCTGTCTTTTTCGTCAATGATTACCTGTGTTTCTTCAGTTACTTCTTTAACTTCCTTTTCTTTTGGTGCTTTATATCCTCTTTTATTGTAAGTAGCCATTTAAAATTAATTTAGTGAACGGCAAAAATAAAATTTTTATTGAAACTGAGGCAAAAAAAATCAATTTTATCACTATTTTAAAAAAAATATTTTTTCAAACCCTAAGTCGTTTCTCCTCAGCACTAAAATAATTCAACTTGAAACACGCCAAAAGCCTTTTATATCAATAATTTTCGATAATTTGCACCCTCAAATTTTTGCTGTTCCAAAACATCAGATTTTACCTTAGAGTTCCTTAAAAAATGCATTTAAACAAAATTTCTTTATTCAATTATAAAAATTTCTCTGAAGTCAGTTTCGATTTTGACCTCAAGATCAATTGTTTTGTCGGCAAAAACGGAATTGGTAAGACTAATGTGCTCGATGCAATCTATCATTTAGCCTATGGAAAAAGCTATTTTAATCCGTTAGCAGTTCAAAACATTAAACACGGAGAAGAGTTCTTTGTAATTGATGCTGAAATAGTAAAAAATGACAGAACAGAACAAATTGTCTGCAGTTTAAAAAAGGGACAGAAGAAGGTTTTAAAAAGAAACGGCAAAGCTTACGATAAATTTTCAGATCATATTGGGTTTATTCCGCTAGTAATTATTTCTCCGGCAGATCGCGATTTAATTGTGGAAGGAAGCGAAACACGACGCAAATTTATGGACAGTGTAATTTCGCAATTAGATTCAACTTACCTTCATCAGCTTATTCAATATCAAAAAGTAATTGTACAGCGAAATGCCCTTTTGAAATATTTTGCACTCAATCATACTTTTGACAATGATACCTTATCTATATATAATGAGCAGCTAAATAGTTTTGGACAATCTATTTTCGAAAAGCGAAAAGATTTCCTGGAACAATTTATACCTATATTTAATGTACATCATCAGGCCATTACAGGATCTGAAGAAACTGTACAATTGGTTTATGAAAGTCATTTATATGAAAAAGACTTATTGACGTTATTACAAGAAAATATCAATAAAGACCGAGCGCTTCATTACACAAGTGTCGGAATTCATAAAGACGATTTGTCTTTTGAAATTGATTCTTATCCTATAAAAAAATTCGGATCTCAAGGGCAGCAGAAATCTTTTTTGATTGCTTTGAAATTGGCTCAATTTGAATTTCTAAAGAAACAAAGCGGGGTAAAACCACTTTTACTTTTTGATGATATTTTTGACAAACTGGACGAAACCCGGGTTTCAAAAATCATCGAAATGGTAAACAGTGAAACTTTCGGGCAGCTTTTTATTTCAGACACACATCCGGAGCGTACCGAAGCAATTGTAAAATCGACGCATCAGAGTTATAAGATATTCAATTTATAAATTTTGTTTCAGGTTTCAAGTTTCAAGTTTCCAAGCATGATGTTTGAAACTGCAAGCCTCATCCCTAAAATTGATTTTACCATTCTTTTATAAATTCAAAAATGAAAAATCATTACTTTAGCAATACCTTATTTTTAAAATTCAACATCATGAAATTCCCCAAAATTTTATTGCTTATAGTTTCAATTCTGCTATTTTCCTGCAACAACCAAAAAACAAAGCCTTTTGAATCGATTGCACCGAAAGAATTTGCAGATAAAATCAAAACAACTGAAAACCCTCAAATTTTAGATGTTAGAACTCCCGAAGAATTTGGATCGGAACATATTGATAATGCTGTAAACATAAACTGGAACGGCGATGATTTTGCAGCTAAGGCCGAATCTTACGACAAATCAAAACCTATTTTTGTATATTGCTTAAGTGGAGGAAGAAGCAAAAAAGCAGCCGCAAAACTTCAGGAACTTGGTTTTACTACAATTTATGAATTAGATGGTGGCTTCTTAAACTGGAGCGAAGCTGGATTGTCTAATCCATCCACAGCTCAGGTTGGCATGACAATGAATGATTTCAACGATTTATTAAATACCGACAAAAAAGTTTTAGTCGATTTTTATGCCGAATGGTGCGGGCCCTGCAAACAAATGGAACCCTATATTTTGAAAATGCAAAAAGAAATGGCTGACAAGGTTGTAATTGTCCGAATTGATGTGGATAAAAATAAAACTTTAGCAGAAACAATGAATATCACTTCCCTCCCTACTATTTTGATTTACGAGAACAAGGCAGTTCAAAAGAAAATAATAGGCCTTACTTCTGAACAAAACTTAAAAGAACAACTGCAATAAAAACCCGAATATGCTAACGAAAGAATCATTGCAATTTTTAGACGATTTAAAAAAGAACAACAATAGAGATTGGTTTCAGGACAATAAAAAACGATACGAGATTTTCAAAAAAGATTATCATCAATTGGTGAGTGATTTTCTGGATGCAATGAAACCGCTCGATCCTTCTTTGGAATTATTAGAGGTAAAAAACTGTACTTTCCGAATCAATCGTGACATTCGATTCTCTAAAGATAAATCACCTTATAAAGCACATTTAGGCGTTTGGATGTCGTCCGGGGCTAAAGGAGCCAATCGATCAGGATATTATGTCCACATAGAAAAAGGCGCCAGTTTTATTGCCGGCGGATTTTATTCGCCTGAAGCTGCAGATTTGAAAAAAGTCCGTAAAGAAATTGCTTTTTTTCATGATGATTTAGAAGCTATTTTGGCTGATAAAAACTTCAAAAAGGAATTTGGAAGTTTAGATATAAACGAAACTAATTCACTTAAAAGCATGCCGCGTGGTTACGAAAAAGACCATCCAGCCATTGCCTTTTTAAAATTGAAAAGCTTCACCGCAACTCAAAAATATGATATTAGCGAAGTGACTCAAAAAGATTTCGTTTCCAAAATGAGCAAGAAATTAATCGCATTGAAACCATTAAACGAGTTCATCAATCGTGCTTTAGAAACAGATGAATTTTAACCAATCCCTACCTATTTTCCGCCACGAATTCACGAATTAGCTTAAAATAATTCGTGAATTCGTGGCGGAAAAATATAAATAGCTTCACAAATAGTTACTAAGTTTACCGAATGAAAAAAAGGAAAATACTTTTTCTGGGAGAATCGTATCGTGCCGATGCTATTACGTGGATGAAAGGGTTGAAAGAATTTGGCGATTTTGAAATTTGTACCTGGGAACTTCAAACTCCAAACAATTCAAAACTAAATCGAATCAAACGTATTTTAGAATACGCCTTCTCTCCTATTTCTATTCGAAAAACAATCCGACGCGAAAAACCGGACATGATTATTGCAGAGAGAACCACCAGTTACGGTTTTCTTGCTGCCATTTCTGGAATGCATCCAATTGCCATTGCTCAACAAGGCCGAACTGATTTATGGCCGGAAGGTTCTGTTTTATTACCACTTAAAAAAATCATTCAGAAACACGCTTTCAAAAAAGCCGATTTGATTCATGCCTGGGGTCCTGTAATGACGATTTCAATGAAAGCGATTGGCGTTGACATGAGCAAAGTCTTGGTGATCCCAAAAGGAATTGATTTAGCCCTTTTTACTCCTTCTATTAATAATTCAACCAAAATTGAGGCGATTGTAACACGTTCTTTACAACCAGAATATCGTCATGATTCTATTTTGAAAGCTTTTGCTATTTTACATCAAAAAGGAATAGATTTCACATTGACCATTGTTGGAGATGGAACAAGATTGCAATTCTTAAAAAATTTAGCAATAACATTACAAATCCAAAACAAAGTAATTTTTAAAGGCAGAATTCCGAATACAGAACTACCTAAATTATTACAACAATCGAATATTTACATCAGCATGCCCATTACCGAAGGCGTTTCGGCATCTTTGTTTGAAGCAATGGCCTGCAGTTGTTATCCGGTAGTATCAGATATTCCCGGAAATCAAAGTTGGATTAAACATCGCGAGAATGGACAATTGATTACAATTGACGATAATGAACAACTAGCAGATGAATTAATCTGGTCTTTTGAAAATAGTGAATCCCGAAATAATGCCATTTTAGAGAATCGAAAGTTTGTCGAAGAAAATGCAAATTATGATATTAATATGAAGATTATTGCGGATAAATATCATGAGTTATTGAATGCACTTAAAACTTAACCGCAATGAACGCAAAGAATTAAGTCATGAACGCTAAGCTTTGCTAACCTTGCGTAATTCTTTGCGTTCATTGCGGTTAAATCAGCACAGAGTTAATCGTAACTTTTATTCTATCTCAACGACATACTCTAAAAGGAATTATTTAATTTAATCTAAAACAGAGATGAATAATAGAAGAAATTGGCTGAAACAAATAAGTTTAGGTACTATCGCATTAGGATTATATAACGTTGAAGCATTTGGAAAACCTTTTGAAGAACCTATTTTACCTCACTTAGACAATTCTCCTATAACACTTCGGTCAAATGAAAATCCGTATGGCCCATCTCCGCTAGCTCGTGCTGCAATGGCAAAAAGTATTAATAACAGCAATCGATATGGTTGGGATCTTTCGGCAGAATTAATCACCCAGATTGCCAAAAAGAATACAGTTTCAGACAATAATATTCTGTTAGGAGCTGGTTCAACAGAAATTTTAGATTTAGTACTTCAATTTACTGCATTAAAAAGAGGTAATTTCATTATGGCCGAAACCACTTTCGACTACTGGACAGCTCCTTTTGAAAAACTAGGACTTAAGAAAATTACTGTTCCTTTAACTAAAGACAAAAAGCACGACTTATCAGCTATGCTGAAAGCTATCGATTCAGATACCAAAATGATTTACATCTGCAATCCTAACAATCCAACGGGAACAATATGTAGCAGGCAAGAATTAGAATCTTTTGTAAAAGAAGCAACAAAAAAAGCCATTGTATTTGTTGATGAGGCTTATATCGATTTTACAAAAGAACAATCCTTAAGCAATCTAGTAAGCGAGAATAAAAATTTGATTATCACTAAAACTTTTTCAAAAATGTACGGTTTGGCCGGCGCCCGAGTTGGGTATGCCATTGCAAATGCTACTACTATTGAAGAACTTGATACTATCAGATCATCACAGAATATGGCAATTAGTGTTGTCTCAACAGCTGCAGCCATAGCCTCTTTAAATGATGAAAAATTCATTCAACAAGTATATACATCCAATGAAGAAGTAAAAAAATATACGATAGAGCAGCTTACTCTACTTAACTTAAACTGCATTCCGTCCTATTCCAATTTTATTTATTTCTCTTTAGACAATTATAAAAAAGATTACTTCAAACAATTGAAAGAACATAATATAGAAGGAACAAAAATTTATGAAGAAAACGGAAAATGGACGAGAATTACGATAGGAACTATGAAAGAAATGCAACGGTTTATTGCCGCTTTAAAATAAAAAACACGCTAAAAAAGGCTAAAGAAAAATACTGTAATAGGCAAGTTATTTTTTAACAAAACTCTAATCTGTTATTTTTCAGAAATGGAGTTCAAATAAATTATAATCCTTACTTTTGAGCTCAGAATTATCCTGAAGCTTCGGGATCAAAAAAAGCCTTTTATTTATGGAAATCCAATCCAATTTTTCTTTAAAAAACTACAATACTTTTGGTATTGAAGCCAAAGCCAAACAATTTGTTGCAGTACATTCGGTTGCTGAATTGAAAACAATTTTAGAAGCCCACAAAAACGAGAAAAAATTTATTTTAGGCGGAGGAAGCAATATGCTTTTAACTAAAGATGTTGACGCCCTGGTAATTCATATCGATTTAAAAGGTAAAGAAATCATTAAAGAAGATGACGATTATGTCTGGGTTGAAAGTCAGGCTGGTGAAACCTGGCACGATTTCGTATTGTGGACAATTGACAATAATTTTGGTGGATTAGAAAACATGTCACTGATTCCTGGAAATGTTGGCACAACGCCAGTTCAAAATATTGGTGCTTACGGAACTGAAATAAAAGACACTTTTGTTTCATGCGAAGCAATCAATATTGAATCACAGGAAATCAAGACCTTCAACAATACCGAATGTAATTTTGGATACCGTGAAAGCATCTTTAAAAACGAAGTTAAAGATCAATATATCATTACATCTGTAATTTACAAATTGACCAAACGCAATCATAAAATCAATACTTCATACGGAGATATTACCGCTGAATTGGCTAAAAATAACGTGGCTTCTCCAACTTTAAAAGACGTAAGTAACGCTGTAATCGCCATTAGACAAAGCAAATTACCAGATCCGAAAGAATTGGGTAATAGCGGAAGCTTCTTTAAAAATCCGATTTTACTAAAATCTGATTTCGAAAAGATCCATCAGAAATTTCCAGAAATGAAATATTACGAAGTTTCTGAAACTGAAGTTAAAGTACCGGCGGGTTGGTTAATTGAACAGGCCGGTTTTAAAGGAAAACGTTTTGGAGATGCAGGAGTTCATAAAAATCAGGCTTTGGTTTTAGTAAATTACGGAAATGCAACGGGTCAGGAAATATTAGCAGTTTCAAGAGATGTGCAAAAGACTGTTTTTGAAACTTTCGGAATTCATATTGAAGCTGAAGTTAATGTGATTTAAACATTTTACTTCCACCAGGACGAAGTAATTATAGACAATTCATTATAAAGAACATCAACTTTTCTTTTTTCTAAATGACAGAAAATATTTCCATAACAATTGCAAATCCAACTGATGAAAAAGTCCTGCCAATTATCGAAGAATTGTCAGCAAATCTTTATCTTCGTTTTGGAAGTGATGGAAGAAATTCTTTTACCGATTGGGAAAACAATAATTCAAAGTATGTTTTTGCTATTGCCGAAATTGACAATGAAATTGTAGGATGTGGAGCGATCAGACCAATTTCTGAAACTATTGGAGAGGTAAAACGAATGTATTCTAAATATCCAGGTAAGAAAATTGGACAAACCATTTTAGCCTTTTTAGAAAACAAAGCTAAAACCACTGGCTATTCGGATTTGATTTTAGAAACACGAGTGAAAAATCAGGAAGCTACGCATTTTTACATTAAACAAGATTATAAAGTAATTCCGAATTATGGAAAATATAGGGATCGACCGGAAGCCATTTGTTTTGGAAAATCTTTAAAATAAAAACATAAAATGTATACACCTGAAATATACAAAGACGAAGATCCTGAATCAATCAGAACTTTTTTGAAAGAAAACAGTTTTGGAATCCTCATTAATCAGACTAACGGAAAATTATGTGCTACTCATATTCCGATAGAACTTGAAGTAAATGCTGATGGAAAAGAGATACTGCAAGGACATATTTCGAAACTAAATCCACAAGCACAAGGTTTTACTGAAAACGATCAGGTTTTAGCCATTTTTACAGGCCCACATAGTTATATTTCTTCTTCCTGGTATGATCATGAAAATGTACCAACATGGAATTATATAGCCGTACATGTTTATGGAAGAATCAAAATTGTCGATGAAACAGCTACAATAGAACAACTAAAAAAACTAGTTGACAAGTACGAAGCTAATTCAGAGAATCCTGTTCGTGTCGAGAATTTATCAGCAAAAACAATGCGTGAAGCGAGAGGTATATTTGGCTTTGAAATAGAAATCGATGAGATCCAGGCCACCAAAAAACTTTCTCAAAATCGTGATGATCATAATTATAAAAATATAATATCGGAATTAGAAAAAACCGAAAACCCTCAGGCTATTGCTGTTGCAAAAGAAATGTCGAAATGCAGAAAGTAAATTGGATTTAACCATTGAAAATTACGAATTCATAAGTACATTTGCACGCGCAAGATTCAGAAATTAAAAGACATTAAAATCAGATGCTTATAACTTTATTTTACTTCTTTATTGCTATTGTTTTTATTCAAATTTTCTACTACTTAGGAATTTTTGGAAAGTTTGCTTTCAGTAAACCACAAGAAATTACACAAAAAAAACTTCCTGTTTCTGTAATTGTCTGTGCTAAAAATGAAGAAGAAAATGTAAAAAAGTTCATTCCGTTATTAGCAGAACAAGATTACCCTGATTTTGAAATTGTATTAATTGACGATGCATCAAGCGACGAAACCTTAGAAGTTTTTGAAGAATTTGAAAGCCTATATCCAAATATTCGTCTGGTAAAAGTGCAAAATAATGAAGCTTTCTGGGGAAATAAAAAATACGCCTTAACTTTAGGAATCAAAGCTTCTAAAAAAGAATACCTTTTATTTACTGATGCTGATTGTTATCCAACTTCAAAAGAATGGATAACATCAATGACCTCACAATTTACCATGAATAAAACTATTGTTTTAGGATATGGCGGTTATGAAAAAATTGAGCGTTCTTTATTAAACAAAATTATCCGTTTTGAAACTGTTTTAACAGCTGTACAATATTTTTCATGGGCTAAAATTGGAGCTCCATATATGGGAGTTGGACGAAATTTAGCTTACAAAAAAGAAGAGTTTTTTAATGTTAACGGTTTTATAGACCATATTCAGGTTCGCTCTGGCGACGATGATTTATTTATTAATCAGGCTGCTAATAAAAGCAACACTACCATTTCGTACAATCCGGAAAGTTTTACTTATTCGAAACCAAAAGAATCATATAAAGAATGGTTCACGCAAAAAAGAAGACATGTTTCTACTGCAGAATACTACAAGTTTTTTGACAAAATGCAGCTTGGACTTTTTTATACCACACAATTATTATTCTTTTTATTAGTTATTCTTTTGCTGGCTTTCCAGTTTCAATGGATCGCTGTATTGGCAATATTAGCCACTCGCTACACAGTTGCGTGGACTGTAATGGGATTTTCTGCCGGAAAATTAAAAGAAAATGATCTTAAAATATGGTTTCCAATTGTAGAGATAGTGCTTATATTCACACAAATTAATATCTTTATAACTAATCTCTTTTCAAAACCTGTACATTGGAAATAAATTCTAAAATAGAAAAAGCAAAAAAAGGCGATCAGGTTGCCTTTACTTTTTTATTAGATTTTTATTGGAATGAAGTGTACGGCTTTATGCTAAAACGTACTGAAAACGAAACCATTGCTGAAGATATTACAATCGAAACTTTCTCAAAAGCTTTCGACAAAATTGCTACTTACAACTCAGAGTTTCAATTTAACACCTGGTTAATTGCAATCGCAAAAAATGTCTATATTGATTTATTACGCAAAAAGAAAACCAATCTTTTTATCGAAATTACCGACTCTGAAGATCAACAGGCATACAACATCGCCGATCCTACTCCATCTGCTGAAGATGCATTAATTAAAGAGCAAAACTTATCCCGTTTGCTTTTATGCATCAAAGAATTAAAACCCCACTATCAGGAAGTTATTCAGTTACGTTATTTTCAGGAAATGACCTATCAGGAAATTGCCCTTAAAATTGATGAGCCTTTAAGCAATGTAAAAGTAAAACTGCTTCGCGCTAAAAAATTATTAGCTGAAATCATTGAACGTAATAGATAATTTATTATCTTTAGGTAAAGAATAAAGTATTATCTTATTTTTTCTTAAAACAATCAATTATTCACATACTAAAACAACAACACCTACATTGTTGCTAAAACCAAAAACCTTTCGCTTATGATTTAATGTTACTTAACCTTAAAATCCATTAATCATGTCTAAATCAAACATCTACGAAACCACTTGGACCGACCTTGTTTTCGAAAACAAAAACAAAGAGTACGGCGCGTATCAATTACGCCAGGAGAATTCAAAAACCACAGTAACAGCGCTATTTATGGGACTGCTATTTTTAGCAGGTATTGGAAGCGTATCGATGTTGATTAATAAACTTAAAGGACAACCTGATCCGATAGAAACCGCACCCACCTTTACCGATCCAATGACGCCGGTTACAATTGATCCTTATGTTAAACCAGTGACACCTGAACCAATTGCACCTCCACAACAAAGTGCACCAGCTGCTCCAGCAACCGATCTGTCTCAATTATCAAATCCGGTTATTGTGACTCCTGATCAGGCTGTAGACAACATTGCAACTAATGATGAAAACACGGCAGTTGTTGACAATACTTCAGCGGGAACTGGTACTGTAGTTAATACTCTGCCATCAACTGGTAGTAGTGGTAGTGGTACAGAAATTGCGCCACCAACTAATGACCCTGTAAATTCTGCTGTATTAGACAAAATGCCAGAATTCCCTGGAGGAATGGCGAAGTTTTATACTTATGTTGGAAACAACTTTCAGAGACCGGAATTAGATGTTGAAAGAACATTAAAAGTATATATTTCTTTCGTAATTGAAAGAGACGGTTCAATTACTGATATAAAGGTACTAAATGACCCTGGTTATGGCTTAGGAAAAGAAGCTATTAGAGTTTTGAAATCTATAAAAGCAAAATGGACTCCTGGAATACTAAACGGTAAAGCGGTGAGAACAGCATATAACCTTCCGATAACAATAAAAACGGAAGTAGAATAAAAAAAAAGAAAAGCAGAATTTAGGTTCTGCTTTTTTTATGTTCTCTTTTTACCATTATAAAGATTAAAATTTCGCTTTACCTCAAAATAAATCTCACATTTTTTTAATTTTAATTACTTTTACCATTCATAAAAGAAAAGCATTTTATTAAAATTAAAAACTAAAAAATGGGAATATTTTCAGCACTTCTTGGAAACGCAGGTTCTGTAAGCCAGGAAGATTTACTAAAAAACTACGGACAGCTTTTAACTGATAATGAATCTATTGAAATGGGTTTTAAATTAATCCGTGACACTTTTATCTTTACTAATAAAAGATTAATCTTAGTTGATGTACAAGGTATCACAGGAAGCAAAACAGAATACAAATCGATCGCCTACAAAAGCATTACCCGCTTTAGTGTAGAAACTGCAGGGACTTTTGATTTGGAAGCCGAATTAAAAATCTGGGTATCAAGTGAAGTACAACCAAGTATTGTAAAACAATTTACTAAATCTGTAAATGTTTATGATGTTCAAAAAGTATTAGCACATCACGTTTTAGGTTAATCATAAAATAAAAAAACCGACAAATTCAAATTCTGTCGGTTTTTATTTATCTAAAAGAATGACTATTTCTTTTTAGTCGTTGTTTTCTTAGTTGTAGTAGCTTTTTTAGCGGGAACCGGAACTGTATTTACAATTTTTTGCTGTACATAAGGCTTATATAAACCATCTTTTTCTGCTCTTTTTTTAGCATCTTCAGCTCTTTGTTTTGAATCCGGGTGTGAGCTCATCATCTGATCAATAAAAGAAGCCTGACTTCCTTCGCTCATTTTAGCTAAAATCCTAAAAGCAGATTCTTCCGCATTTACATTGTAACCATTCTTTTTCATGAAATTATACGCAAACAAATCAGCTTCCGCTTCTTGTTTACGACTAAATTTACTATCAATAATAGCACTTCCTATTTTCCCCAACTGACTATCTGTAACTGTAGCCACTGTTGTAGATTGTGAAGCAGCAGCATCCATTAAAGCTTCTTTTTTGTAAGCCGCTTTTATGGCATCTTGCGAATCATGATTTGCAACGTGACCAATTTCGTGACCAATCACGGCAAGCAATTCATTATCATCCATAATATCCATTAATCCTGAATATACACGAACACTACCATCGGCAGTTGCAAATGCGTTTACTTCTTTTAATTTATATACTTTGTAATTTAACGTATAACCTTCGCCAGCAGTGTATTTTCCAAATACTCTATTCAATCTTAAAGTGTATCCGTCTGTTGCTGCTGCTATTTCATGTTCTGTATCCAATTTATCTACTGCTGCTTTAGACAATGCAGCAGCATCAGCATTACTAAATGTAAAACCTGTAACCCCTTTTTGGACAGCACCAATCGCTTTGTCTCCAAAATTAATTTGCGCACTGATCTTAGTAAAACCAAAAGCGGCAAATAAAACTCCCAATACAATAAATTTCTTTTTCATATTTCTTATTATTTCAATTTAACAACAAATGTAGTACAACAACATTCCTTTTTACACTTCTTTTAAGTCCATTTTTTAACAAATAAAGATATAAATTTTAAATGAGTAAAAGTCAAAGGACTAGCATATTTAGCCTTTCCCTTCTAATAAACAACCAAAAACAATACCTTTTGGACGAATGTTATCTTCAAAAAACAATATTTTAACAATTTTATAAAATAATCATCAAAACCGTTTCGCAAAATTGTAACAATACAATTTCAAATTAAACTACAAACAAATCCTCAAATAAACTACAATGCTTATCTTTGTACTTTGAATTTTGATATATGGAAACAGTCATTGAAAATATACCAACTGGAAAACCTAAATGGTTAAAGGTTAAACTTCCAATTGGACAAAAATATACTGAACTTCGTGGTTTAGTTGATAAATACAGCTTAAATACTATTTGCACCTCAGGAAGTTGCCCAAATATGGGAGAATGCTGGGGCGAGGGAACAGCTACTTTTATGATTTTAGGAAATGTTTGTACACGTTCATGTGGATTCTGCGGTGTAAAAACCGGTAGACCAGAAACGGTAGATTGGGATGAACCTGAAAAAGTAGCACGTTCTATAAAAATAATGAACATCAAACATGCTGTAATAACAAGTGTTGACAGGGATGACCTGAAAGATGGCGGGTCAATTATCTGGATTGAAACTGTGAAAGCAATTCGCAGAATGAACCCAAATACTACGCTTGAAACTTTAATACCTGATTTTCAAGGGATCGAAAGAAACATTGACCGCATTGTAGAAGCAAATCCTGAAGTAGTTTCGCACAATGTCGAAACCGTTCGTCGCTTAACACGTGAAGTTCGTATTCAGGCAAAATACGATCGTAGTCTGGAAGTTTTACGTTACTTAAAAGAAAAAGGAATCAACAGAACTAAATCGGGTATTATGCTCGGACTTGGTGAAACTGAAGAAGAAGTTTTTCAAACCATGACCGATTTGCGTAATGCAAATGTTGATGTTGTAACTATTGGTCAATACCTGCAACCAAGTAAAAAACACTTACCTGTAAAAGAATTCATAACCCCGGATCAATTTGCTAAATATGAAAAATTTGGTCTTGAATTAGGTTTCCGCCACGTAGAAAGCGGGCCTTTGGTTCGTTCTTCGTACAAAGCACAAAAACATATTTTATAAAATAGTTTAATCTTTTACTTGTTTAATCATAAAACCTGTTAAACAAATAAACGATTTACCGAATAAACAATGCATTTGAAAACTAGAATTGCTATTAATGGTTTTGGAAGAATTGGGAGAAATTTGTTTCGCCTTCTTATAAACCACCCAGAAATTGAAGTAGTTGCAATTAATGATATTGCTGATAATAAAACCATGTCGCATTTGATAAAATACGACAGTATTCACGGAGTTTTACCTTTTAAAGTAAGTCACGATGAAGAAGGTATTATTGTTGACGGAAAGCATTTTGTCTTTTTTCATGAAAAAAGTATTTCAAATTTAGACTGGAAAAGCCATTCTATCGATTTTGTAATAGAATCAACGGGAAAATATAAAACGCACGAAGAGTTAAATGCACATATTGAAGCCGGAGCAAAAAGAGTAATTCTTTCGGCCCCATCAGAAGTTGATACAATAAAAACAGTAGTTTTAGGAGTAAATGATAGTATTTTAGACGGAAGTGAATTGATTGTTTCGAATGCAAGCTGTACGACAAACAACGCTGCACCAATGATAAAAATCATTGAAGAATTATGCGGAATCGAGCAAGCATACATTACAACGATACATTCTTACACCACTGACCAAAGTCTTCATGACCAGCCACATAAGGATTTACGCAGGGCGAGAGGTGCTAGTCAGTCAATTGTTCCAACAACTACAGGCGCAGCTAAGGCATTAACAAAAATTTTTCCTAAATTGCATCAAAAAATCGGCGGTTGCGGTATTCGCGTACCAGTTCCTGACGGTTCATTAACAGATATTACATTTAATGTAAAACGCGCTGTTACTATTGAAGAAATTAATAAAGCATTTGAAGAAGCCTCAAAAACAAATTTAAAAGGAATATTAGATTATACAGAAGATCCAATTGTTTCTGTCGATGTAATTGGCAATTCGCATTCGTGTTTGTTTGACGCACAACTTACTTCCGTTATTGACAAAATGGTAAAAGTTGTGGGTTGGTACGATAACGAAATTGGTTATTCATCAAGATTAATAGATTTGATTTTACTGATAAGAAAAACATAGAATTCATTGTAAAAGCATAGCCATACATGAAATACCACCTACTTATTCTTGTTTGTTTTTTTAATTCATTTTTGTATTCTCAAACTCAAAAAAAGAATACAGATAGCATTTCCTATTATAATAAGTTAGCAAACTCAAATCTTAATAAGAAAAAGTACAATCAGGCTGTTTTTTATACCAAAAAATCAATCGATTTCTGTCAAACAAGCGGTCAGGGTGAAAGTTTAGCCAATCAAACTTTTAAGCTGGGTAAAATTTTCTACAATCAACAAAATTATGACGAAGCCTTAATAAACTTTCATAAGAGCGTTTCTTTATTCGACAAAGTCAAACCAACCTGTACCAAGATTTTAGCCTTACATTATATTGGCGCCAGTAATACTGCAAAAGGGAATTATGATGTTGCCAATGTTTACTATCAAAAAGCAGATAGTCTACTGAAACATTTAAAACTTATTGACTATGGCGAAATTTTGGATTACCAAAAAGCAATGGCCTTAAAAGCCAGTAAAAATCTGCCCCTTGCAGCAAAAACTTTCCATCAAATAGTAAAAAAACCGGACAATCCGAAGATCGTCAAAACCAAAACAGATTCTTATTATCAGCTAGGCCTGATTGAAACGCAGCTCAAGAGAAGCGATTCGGCATTGGTATATTTCCAGAATGCTTTAGATTATAGTATCAAAACCAATAATCTGGTTCAAAAATCAAAGATCATTTTAGCCATAAGCCAATATTATAAAAAAAACAGAAACTTTGATCTTGCTTACTCTTATCTTGACGAACATTATCAGCTTGAGAATTACATCCTTAAGTTAAAAAATGCTAAACTAGACCTGAATGAGTTCGAAAAGTTCAAAAAAACACAATCAATAAACAATACGCTTAAACGTGAAAGCGAGGAAAAGATACAATTGAAAACCTATCGCTATTCGAAATTGGTTAGTATCCTGGCAATTGCTTTGATTTCAATTTTATCGCTCTTAAGTCTTGCCTTATATAAAAACAATATTATTCGAAATCAGAATAATTTACTTTTAAGAGAAAAAAATAAAGAACTTATTTTGGCTAAAAATAAAGCCGAAAAAGCTTCAAAAGCCAGATCTGAATTTTTATCCACAGTAAGTCACGAGCTGCGGACGCCGTTGAACGCAATCAACGGAATAACTCATTTACTACTTGAAGACAACCCGAAAAAAAATCAGCTCAAATATCTGGAATCCCTAAAATTTTCAGGAAACTACCTTACTACCTTCATCAACGAAATTCTTGAAATCAATAAAATTGACTCTACAAAAGTGGAGATCGAAAACATAAGCTTTAATTTAAAAGAACTTTTATTTAATATTCAAAGCTCCCTGAAAGAACTGGCAACCGCCAATAAAAATTACTTTAACCTCGAAATCGACGAAACTATTCCGGATAATTTAATTGGAGATCCAACCAAATTATCTCAAATCATTTTGAACTTAATCAACAATGCCCTTAAGTTCACTCAAAATGGAAACGTCAATGTAATTGCAAAATTATACGCCATTGAAGACGAAACGGCAACCGTTTATTTTGAAATTGTTGATACAGGAATTGGTATTCCAGAAGATAAATTGCAAACGGTATTTGAAAGCTTTTCACAAGGTTCTATAGAAGTAAATCGAAAATATGGCGGAACCGGTTTAGGTCTTACCATCGTAAAAAAGTTAATCGAACTTTTAGGAGGCGAAATAAAACTAAAAAGTGAAGTTGGAAAAGGATCTACATTTACATTTAAATTAGATTTCAGCATTAACAAAGAACCTTTAGAAGTTGTTGAAGAAGCCAAACCATATAGCGACAAGCAATTAAAACACAAATCAATTTTATTGATTGAGGATAACAAAATCAATCAAATGATTACCAGAAAAATGCTGGAAAACAAAGCTATACTCTGCGAAATTCTGGATAATGGAGAAGAAGCGGTTGAGCTTTTAAAAGTGAAACGTTTTGATATGGTTTTAATGGATGTACATTTACCTGGCATTAACGGAACAACTGCAACAAAACTTATCAGGGAGTTTGACAAAAACACCCCAATTATTGCGTTAACCGCTATATCTCTTGATGAAAACAGGGAGATGCTTTTATCTTTTGGAATGAACGATGTGATTACAAAACCATTTGTACCAGACGAATTCTATAGTATAATTGCGAAGTTTTTTGATTAACAAAGCTTCTAAGATACTAAGTTGCTAAGATTCTGAGTTCTTTTTAACATACTCCAAAACAGTCGCATCAAAATTTTGATGCTGGTTGATAAAAGTACTCTTTATAGGAAGATAATACAATTGTGAAACCAACTTAGAATCTTTTAGGCGAACATAATCTTTCTCTGTAGTTATGATTTTTTTACCGTTTGCTTTGTTATGAATCTCATTCAAATCAGAATCCGAAAAATGGTGATGATCGGGATAAGTAAGACATTCATCATTTTCATTTTTTAAATAATCAAAAAATGGCTTTGGTTTTGCTATTCCGGCAAGAAGTACCTTTCCTTCTGTTTTAATTTCGTTTACAACAATTTTCTCTTCTTTATTATAAATTGCGTCATCATAATCGATGAAAGTAAAATAGATTTGCTGTGAACAATTTAAGTTCAATTTCAATCTAATTTCTTCTTGCTTTTGATCCGATAAATCTTTTGGACTTTTAGTTACGACAATAATATTAGCGCGATTCGCTCCGCTTCTGCTTTCGCGCAAATTTCCGGTTGGCAACATAAAATCATCTGCGTATAAATCTCCGTAAGAAGTTAGCAGAATGTAAAATCCGGCTTTTACTTTTCGGTGCTGATAAGCATCATCAAGTAAAACTATCTGAGGTTTTTCCGTTTGAGAAAGTAATTGCGTTATTCCGTTTGTACGGTTTGCATCAACTGCCACCTGAATTTTTGGAAATTTTTGATAAAACTGAAAAGGTTCATCACCAAGAATTTCAGCATTTGAAGTTCCATCAGCCAGAACAAAACCTTCAGATTTACGCTTATAGCCACGACTTAAAGTGGCCACTTTATATTTATTAGACAATAATCGAATCAGATATTCTATTTGAGGTGTTTTCCCGGTTCCGCCCACACTTAAATTTCCAACGGCGATTACCGGTATTTCAAATGAAGTTGATTTCAGAATTCCTCTATCGAAAAGAAAATTTCTAATTGAAGTAATGAATCCGTATAAAATGGCAAACGGAAAAAGTATTTTTCGAAGTACATTCATTTTACGAAAGTATAATTTTTTTCGTTAATTTGTTTCAAGTTTCAGGCGCATCGTAAAACATAAAACCTGAAACTTGAAACCTGAAACAAAAAGAAGATGAAAATTAAGGATATAATTGCAGTTCTGGAAGAAATGGCTCCTTTGGCTTACGCCGAAGATTTTGACAATGTTGGACTTTTAATTGGTGATTCAGAAATGGAAAGCTCAGGAGTTTTAGTTTGTCATGATGCTTTAGAGAATGTAATTAATGAAGCCATAACCAAAAAATGCAATTTGGTAGTTTGTTTTCACCCTATTTTGTTTTCCGGAATCAAAAAAATTACCGGAAAAAATTATGTCGAACGTGCCATTTTAAAGGCGATCAAAAATGATATTGCTATTTATGCCGTTCATACTGCTCTTGACAATCATTCGGCAGGAGTTAATAAAATATTCTGCGACATATTGGGATTGGATAACACCAAAATCTTAATTCCGAAGCAAAGTTTCATACAAAAATTAGTTACTTATACTGTGCCTGAAAATGCACAAAAAGTACGTCAGGCAATGTTTGATGCCGGTGCCGGAACTATTGGAAATTATGATAATTGCAGTTTTAACTCAAACGGAATTGGAACGTACAAAGGCAATTCTAAAAGCAAGCCGGTTGTTGGCAAGCGTCATAAATTAACCGAAACTGAAGAAATAAAAATTGAAGTTACTTTTGAAAAACATTTACAGTCACGAATCTTAAAAGCTCTTTTTGACAATCACCTTTATGAAGAAGTAGCCTATGAAATATACGAGCTTCAAAATTCGCATCAAAATATTGGTCTTGGCATGATTGGTGAACTTGAAACTCCAATGAATGAAAAAGACTTTTTGCTTTTCGTAAAAGATAAAATGATTGCCAATGGAATTCGTCATTCGGTCTTTAGAGGAAAAAAAATAAAGAAAGTTGCCGTTTTGGGAGGTTCTGGAAGTTTTGCTATCAAAAATGCAATTCAGGCTGGTGCCGATGCTTTTTTGACTGCTGATTTAAAATACCATCAGTTTTATGAAGCCGAAAACAAGTTACTTTTAGCAGATATTGGTCATTTTGAGAGCGAACGCTATACAAAAAACTATATTGTTGATTATCTTCGAAAAAAAATCCTTAATTTTGCCATCATTTTATCAGAAGAAAATACAAATCCAGTTAAGTACTTATAGAATATGGCGAATACGAAAGAATTAAGTGTTGAGGACAAGTTAAGAGCAATATACGATTTACAGCTTATTGACTCTAGAATTGACGAAATCAGAAACGTAAGAGGAGAACTTCCTTTAGAAGTTGAAGATTTAGAAGATGAAGTTGCAGGTTTGAGCACTCGTTCAGAGAAACTGAAAAGTGAACTTGAAGTGATTGAAGATCTTATCAAAGCAAAGAAAAATGCTATTGATGAGCACAAAGAGGTTATCAAAAAATACACAAAACAACAAGAATCAGTTCGTAATAACAGAGAATTTAATTCTTTGACTAAAGAGGTTGAATTTCAGGAATTAGAAATTCAATTGGCTGAAAAGCAAATCAAAGAAATGAAAGCTTCTATCGAACATAAAAAAGAAGTTATTTCTAACTTAAAAGAAAAACTTGACGCAAAAAGTTCTCATTTAAAACATAAAAAGTCTGAACTTGATGCAATTATGGCTGAAACTCAAAAAGAAGAAATCTTCTTATCTGAGAAATCTGCTGAGTTTTCAGGTCAAATTGAAGAAAGATTATTGGCTGCTTACAACAGAATCAGAAGCAGTGTTCGTAATGGTTTAGCTGTAGTATCTATCGAAAGAGGAGCTTCTGCAGGATCCTTCTTTACAATTCCACCTCAAACGCAGGTAGAAATTGCTTCAAGAAAGAAAATCATCACTGATGAGCACTCTGGAAGAATTTTAGTTGACAGCGCATTAGCTGAAGAAGAAAAAGAAAAAATGGAACAATTGTTCTCTAAATTCTAAATATAAAATCCCGATCTAATCGGGATTTTTTTTTGCTAAAATTTTTCGCCACGAATTCCACTAATTTCACTAATTTTTAATTACTAAGAGTAAAAAATTCGTGCTAAATTTGTGGAATTCGTGGCGAATATTTTTTACCAACTTTTGAATAACATATTTTTTATCATAAATCTATCTGCTTTGGGACTTAAAAAAGGAATTCGTTTCATTACATTAAAATCAGTCGGACAATATATCAACTTTCTGAGTTACGTGCGCCCGCAAAAAGCGGTTGAACTTTCATACGCACTTTTTAGCCAGCCAAGAATTGGACGATTACAAAAAGACACTTTACCCAAAATCCTAAAAAACACAGAAACAGAAACGTTTCATCATAACGAACATCATTTTCAGACGTACATCTGGAAAGGAAACGAAACTAAAATCCTACTGGTTCACGGTTGGGAAAGCAATGCTTCACGCTGGAAAAAAACTTTGCCACATCTTCAAAAATCTGGCAGCACGATAATCGCAATTGATGCACCTGCACACGGACAAAGCAGCGGAAAAGAATTTAATGTTCCGCTTTACGCTGAATTTATCAATAAAGCAGTTGAGAAATATAAGCCGGAAATTATTATTGGCCACTCTATTGGCGGCGCGGCTTGTGTCTACCATCAATATTTATTTCCGAATACCAGCATTAATAAAATGGTGATTTTGGGAGCGCCATCTGATTTGAAAACATTGATTGACAATTACATTTCGATGTTGAGTTTGAACACTAAAATGTTTTCGCTTTTAGAAAGCAAATTCATGAAACGTTTCAATTTTAAACTCGAAGATTTCTCCGGACAAAAATTTGCTTCAGAGTTTAATGTTTCCGGTTTAATTGCACACGATACTTCAGATAAGATTGTTGCTTTTGAGGAAGGCAAAAAAATCGCCAGTAATTGGAAGAACAGTCAGTTTATAGAAACTAAAGGTTTGGGGCACGGAATGCATGACGATGAATTGTATGAGAAGGTTCTTGCCTTTTTGTTTGCTGAAGTTTCTTAGCCACGAAGGCACTAAAACGCTAAGGTTTTTCTTTGATTATATTTAGGCAGCCACAGTATTGTCATTCCGAGGAACGAGGAATCCCCACGAGTAGCTCGACAAAGATTGATAATTCTCTGGATGGAGTTACTTGCGGGGATTCCTCGTTCCTCGGAATGACAAACTTTATGATAAATCTAAAAGTCTAAGAAGTCTAAACAACAATTTTAAAATACCGCAACAATTCCTTTTCTCCCTTTCCCGTTATCGTTACCGCTCTCGAATCTTTAATTCTTCTAACCCAATCTTCTGTTATCATTTTATTTAAAAGCATTGCGCCAACAGAACCCGCAATATGATTTCGTCTTTCACTCCAATCCAGGCATGGCTTTAAGAAGATTCTTTTTTGTTTTTGGGCTTCTTCTATATTAATTCCAAATTCTGAGAACCATTTTATTCCTTCGGAAGAAATCTCAAAAACACCATTCGCTTCGATAATTATTTTTTGTTCCAATAAACTATCGGCTAAGGCAACACCAATTTTTCCTGCTAAATGATCGTAACAAGTTCTGCAGTATTTTATTGGAGGATATTCTTCCGATTTCTTTTTTACAGCAACCTTAGGTTTGGGAATAAGATTCACCATTGCTTCAACGGCGTAGGCAACTTCTTTATTCGAAAATCTGTAATATTTATGACGGCCTTGTTTTTCGACAGAAATCAAATCGGCCTCTAAAAGTTTCCCTAAATGCATGCTGATGTTTTGTGCCGATGTCTCAACGGCGACGGCTAATTCGGTTGCCGTAAAAGCTCTTCCGTCGAGTAAATTCCACAAAATTGAGGCACGGGTCGCGTCGCCAATTAAAGTTGCGGTTTTTATAAACTGATCTTCCATTTTATTTCATAGTTAAATACAGACTGAACTATTCACTTGTAAAGTTAAATAACTTTGCCAAAAACAAAATACAATGACCTCCAATTTATTCTTTCAATCAGACGTTCAGAATCCTTATTCCATTTATAAAGCAATGTTGGATGAAAATCCTGTTTACTGGGATGAAACCAACAAAACCTGGGCTATTTACTCTTATGAATATTGTGTCGAAATTCTTAAAAATACAAGCACACAAATTCCTGTCGTAAATCCATATAACGAACAAAAACTGAATAAATACGCTTTAAAAATTCTGGAGAATTTAACCCGATTATCAAATGGAATTCAACATGAGATCTCGAAAGAAATTGCTATGCTACTGTTTTCAAACATGAAATCAGTTGATATTAGCGAAATCGTTTCATTGTTAATCGAAAGTGATTTAGTTGACACAAAAATTGAATGGGTTAATTCAGTTTGCAAAAAACTGCCGATTCTTGTTCTTTTGAAAAGTTATGGTTTTGAAGAAAATGATTGTGACTTTATTTCAAAGAAAATAGAATCTATTGTCAAAATTATGCTTCCGCAGAAAACGGAAGAACAAGTGAGAGTGATTAATGAAAATTCAGAAAAACTTTATTTAATAGTTGAAAAATATCTCTCTTCATTATCATTTTACAAGTCATTATTGATCAAAACTTCTAATCAATATCATCTTTCAAAAGAAGAAATTATTCCAATTGTTGTCAGTAATTTTATCGGTTTATGCATTCAGAGTTTTGATGCTGGCCGTGGCATTTTAAGTAATTCTTTATTACAAATTATTCTGTACAAAACGTTTTTAAATAGAACCGAGATCGAAAAATCAGTTATAGAGACTTTACGTTTTGATCCTCCCATACATAATACAAGACGAATTGCAACTGATGACTTTTACATCGGCGAAAGCCAAATTAAAAAAGGCGATTTGATATTAATTGTTCTGGCGTCAGCCAATCGAGATCCTCAAAAGTTTGAGGATGCAATGAATTTTAATATTGAACGAATAAATAATACCGAAAATCTCACTTTCGGAATTGGCGGTCATATGTGTCTGGCAAAATATTTTTCCATTCATTTGGCAACGGAAGCTTTGTGGTTTTTATTTCAAAGCAAAAAAACCATTTCATTGTTGGAAAATCAATTTCAATATGAACCACTTATAAACGCGAGATTACCAAAAGAAATCTGGATTTCCATCCAATAATTAAAATAAAAACCATGATAGCTGTAATTTTTGAAGTTATTCCTAACGACGGAAAAAAAGAAGAATATTTAAATATCGCTGCCAATTTGCGACCAGAACTGGATCTTATTGAAGGATTTATTTCGATAGAACGTTTTCAGAGTTTTAGTGATCCCGAAAAGGTTTTGTCTTTGTCTTTTTGGAAAGACGAAGAAAGTATTCAGCAATGGAGAAATCTCGAAATGCATCGTCACGCGCAGGCAAAAGGCCGAAATGAAATTTTTAAAGATTATCATCTAAGAATTGCGCATGTTGTGAGAGATTATGGGATGTTTGACAGGAAAGAGACGCCGGAAGACAGCGCGGGTTTTCATAAATAGAAGGTTCTGAGGTTCTGAGATACTAAGAGTCTAAGGTTTTGATAAAAAATAGGATAGAAATAAAGAAAGTCCCAGCGGGACAATATGTTTATAGAAAATGATTAAAGCGAATTATCAAGCCCCATTGGGGCGAAATGTTCTATTGGGATAATAAAAAGTATCGCTCCTCTGGAGCTTTTATTACTGAACTTGTGAATTATCTATAAATATGATGCTCCGATGGAGCTATAGCTATATTGCATCAAAATCCAAAATTCTAAGAAGTCCAACAATCTAAAATCTAAAATTTTAAGAAGTCTAACAATCTTAAGATCTAAATTCTAAGAAGTCTAAATTTTACCTACTTTTGCAATATGGAAGAGAATTTAAAACGTCTGAATAAATTTATTGGAGAAACAGGTTATTGTTCTCGTCGTGAGGCCGATAAATTAATTGAAGAAGGACGCGTGACAATAAATGGTGTTGTGCCGGAAATGGGAACCAAAGTTTCTCCTGATGATGAAGTACGCATCGACGGGAAATTGATCGTGGAAAAGCACGAAAAATTGGTCTACTTGGCTTTCAACAAACCGGTTGGAATTGAATGTACCACCAACTTAGAGGTTCGAAATAATATTGTCGATTATATTAATTATCCTAAACGTATTTTCCCGATTGGAAGATTGGATAAAGCCAGTGAGGGATTAATTTTTATGACAAATGATGGTGATATCGTAAACAAGATTTTGCGCGCCAGAAACAATCACGAAAAAGAATATACGGTCACCGTTAATAAACCAATCACAGATCGTTTTATTGAGCGTATGGGAAATGGCGTTCCGATTTTGGATACTGTAACCAGAAAATGTAAAGTCGAACAAATCAGCAAATACACTTTCAAAATTATTCTGACGCAAGGTTTAAACCGTCAAATTCGTAGAATGTGTGAATATTTGGGTTATGACGTAACAGCTTTGAAACGTATCCGAATTATTAATATTTCTTTGGATGTTCCTGTTGGGCGTTATCGCGATTTGACTGATGATGAAATTAAAGAATTAAATCATTTGATTGAGCCATCCAGTAAAACGGAAGAAGCGAGTTTACCAAAAGTAGAAAGTCCTAAAACTGCTCCAACCAGAAGAACCGAATTTATTTCAAAATACGATCCGCGATTTAAGAAAAAAGGAGATTATTAAAATGATAAAAAAAAACCGTTCAGTGAACGGTTTTTTTATTGTTTATTACTTCTTATTTAAAAACTCGTAATACAAAGCTTTCGATAAAAACGTAGTGTTTTGATAATCTTCAATTGTTTCTTCTCTTCTAATTTCAGTAGTTTTTCCGTCTAAATTATTTTTTAAAAAATAGTTACGGCGCGCATCGTCATTAAAATTCAGATCACTTAAAAATCTTGGTTCAACTCCTTTATTTACTGAAATATTATAATTTGTAATTAGATTTCCCCAATTTACAAAACTGCACAAAAGAACAGTTCCATAAAAATACCAAACCATTTGATTCACTAAATAAGCATTTGTTTTTTGTCTTCTAATTTTTAAGAAAGCATAAACCAAACCTATAATTGCTAAGATCAAAAAAGCAAAAACTCCGAGACGCTTGTATGTCAAACCGAAAAAAGAAACATATTCTGAGTTTTTGATAAACGTACTTACGATTAAAACACCATTTAAAAAAATCCATAGTTTAGCCAGTTTTTTTAGTGAAACTGCCTGTTTGTCAAAATTGAAACCGCCTTTGAAATAAAACATGATTACACCAACCGCCATCAGGATAGAAAAGATTACTGAATTTACTCTTTCGTGTGTATCAGAACTCAACTTCGATTTTTCAACTACTTCAAAAAACTGCTCGTAATTGTAGGTTACAATAAATACCAAGAGCATTAAATTTAATAATAGCAACGTAATAACACCGCTTTTTCTTTCGAAATCTAAATCAAGAAACGAAAATGTATTTTGATTTTTAACTTCAGCGATATTACTGAATTCATTATCCAGTAGCTCATTTTTTTCATAACAAACTTCAGGCACCCAATAATTCCAGAAACTAAATGAAATATAGAAACCCAGAATTCCAATTATTATAAGGTTTCCAAGATTGATATCTAAAGTGTAATCTGTAAATAAAGAAGAGAAATGATCACTTCCGAAAGAATACACAATAAAAAACAAGACTAAGAAAATAGCTGGAATAACGAAAAATGCAACTAATTTCTTGGCAAAGTTATTATGGATTTTCTGTTCCGGAAGCCATTGTTTAAACATTAGAACACGCCCCAATGAAGTAATTCCGTTTAAAAATACAAGTGGAAACATCTGAACTATTTTCAGTTTTGGATCCTGCGTTTTAAACTGTAAAAAAAGAACAGATAGTGCCAATGCCAGAAAAGAAGCAAAATCTCCATACCAGGCAAAAGCCAGACAAGATAAAACCGATGTAACAACTAAGATCAAATGTGATCTTTCAGAAAAACGATCCTGAAAGAAATAACAAACAAAACCCGTTAACACCAGCCCGAAAACGGCAAGGTTAACGCCTAGATCTTCTTTGTAAAAAAGCAGTAAAAAAATCAAACTGCAAGCAAAAATAATGTGATGTTTTTTCATGATTATAAATTTAAAAGTACTTTGTATTACAAAGTAATTAGACAAAAAATTTTGGTTATTAGGATTTCATTAATTTTTCAAGGTACGACAAGTGTTCTTTAAAGGCCAAACGACCTCTTTCGGTGACACTATAAGATGTTTTTGGCTTTTTGCCAACAAACTCCTTCTTTACTGCAATATATTCTGATTTTTCAAGTGCGGAAGCGTGACTGGCCAGATTACCATCTGTAATATTTAACAGGGTTTTCATTTCGGTAAAATCTACCCATTCATTCACCATCAGAACGGACATAATTCCCAATCTGACGCGGCTTTCAAAATCTTTATTTAATTTATCAATGATTCCCATTGCGTGGATTATTTATATTTTCTGAACATTATTAATCCGTACAAGATATGCAAAATACCAAATCCAATGATCCAAAAAACTAAACCATATCCAATTAAAAAAAGAGAAACACAGCCTAAAAACAATTGACAATACCCTAAATATTTGATATCCGAAAAAGTGTATTTCTCAGCATTTATAAGTGCCAATCCGTAAAAAAGTAAAGTTGCCGGTGCGACTAAACCATAATTTTGATGGTATAAAAGTGACAAACAAAATACACCACCAACTGTTAATGGAATTGCCAGATTAAAAAGCATTTTTTTTGTAGCCGATGTCCAAATAGGTAAATTATACTTTTTACTTTTTCTGATTGTAAAAGCCAATCCAAACACAAATGCGCAAACCAAAATAACAATTCCGGTTACTACCAGTTCTGAAACTAATTTAAATGGAATCGTAGATACTCCTTCATAGCCTCTTTCATAATCTCCTTCACCAAAATAATCGACCCCGTTTATTTTGAACAATTGATACACATACAATCCGCCAATTAAGGCCGAAAGTCCGGCAAAAACTCCTGAAAGTCCGCTTAGGGATATAAATCTTGAAGAGCGCTCCATCATGGAACGAATATGTGCTAAATCTTCTTGGTGCTTCTGATTCATAAGTAAAGTACTTTGTGTTGCAAAGTTATATTTTATTTTGAATTGACAAGCGAAAAATTAATTTTATTTCATTAAAACATCCACACATCTGTTAATCAGCAATTTATAAAAATATATTGTTTCAATGAGCTCCAGCGGAGCAACATATTTATAGCCCTTTACAAGTAGCTAAATCAAAAGCTCCATTAGGAGCGATATTGTTCTACTTACAATTACAATCATGCCACTCCTACGGAGCTTTTCTAAACAAATTCATTCATATCTATAAACATGTCATCCCTCCGGGATTTGATAGATTCGTGATTTTCGCGTGAGGGATAGGAATAAGCTACCGAAGTAGCATGGATAGCCCGACCGTATTTGCGAAAGGCGCACATAAGCGGTTTGTTAAGTAGCGCCTTTTGTAAATACGGTCACGCCCAGATTATAAAACAACAAAGCCTGTCCAAACGAACAGGCTTCTCTATTTTTTACTTTTAAATTTTGATCAAAACCATCTTCTTCTTTTAAATAAGAACACTCCAAAAGCGGATAACACGACAGAAACTAATAGGAGAATCCAAATACCGTATTTGCTTTCTTCAAGACCATTTGGGACGTTCATTCCGTATAAACTGGCGATTAATGTCGGGATCATTAAAATAATAGAAATTGAAGTCATTTGCTTCATGATGTTGTTCATATTATTTGAAATTACCGACGCATAAGCGTCCATCATTCCGGTCAGGATATTACTGTAAATATTGGCGGTATCCTGCGCCTGACTTAATTCGATTTCGACGTCTTCTAACAAATCTAAATCATAATCTGCTTTATAGGCTTTTAGATTTTTAATGCGTTGAAACAAAACATCGTTTGCTTTTAGCGAAGTGATAAAGAATACTAAACATTTCTCGATTTGAAGCAAAGCCTGCAATTCTTCGTTTTTAATGGATTTCTCCAAATTATCTTCTGCTAGTTTAATTTTCTGATTGACTTGTTTGAGATACTTTAAGTACCATACACTTGATGAAAGCAGTAATCTCAAAACCCAGTCGAGATTATCGTTAACCTGAATGTTTTTGCGTCTGGAATACAGCATAAAATCATGAATAATTTCTGTTTTGTAAAAAGTGATTGTTACGCAAATATCACCTTTAAAAATCACGCCAAGCGGAATGGTCTGAAAAGGAAGTTTAATGTCATTGCTTTTTATGGGAACGCGCATGATTATTAGCGTCCAGCCGTCTTCGATTTCGATACGAGGTCTTTCGTCGATATCTTCGATATCATTGTAAAATGCTTCGGGAATTTGAAGTTCTTCGAGTAAATATTGTTTTTCTGCTTCTGATGGATCTTCAATATTTATCCAGCAGTTTGGTATCCATTTTGGTATTTCTAGTAATCCGTTGTTGTTTGTGTAAAATACTTTCATTTCAAAATACAGGGTTTTATTGCGGCATTTTGAAATTTTCAAAAGCCACTTTAATTAAATACTAACGAATAATAATCGTCCATTTGGAGAAGTTTTTTTAAGTGTGGCAAAAGTATCCTTTATTTTTAAAACCCGAAACTTTAAACTATTAATTAAATATTAAAATGAAGAAAGCCTACTCTTTCGAATAGGCTTTCTGTTCTTATTTGAAACAAATTATTTGTTTTTTGCACTTCTCATTTTTCTTGCTAAAAGTGTATTTTTCAACAACATTGCAATTGTCATTGGTCCTACTCCACCTGGAACTGGCGTAATGAATGATGCTTTTTTGCTTACTCCGTCAAAATCAACGTCACCTTTTATAACGTAGCCTTTTGCATTTGATGCATCGTCTACACGAGTAATTCCAACGTCAATAATTACAACTCCGTCTTTAACCATATCTCCTTTTAAAAATTCAGGAACTCCTAAGGCTGTAATGATAATATCTGCATTTTTAGTGAATTCGGCTAAGTTTTTAGTTCTGCTGTGCGTCAAAGTAACTGTTGAATCTCCAGGATTTCCTTTACGACTCATTAAAATACTCATTGGTCGGCCTACAATATGACTTCTTCCGATAACTACTGTATGTTTTCCAGCAGTTTCAACTTTGTAACGCTCTAACAATTCCATAATTCCGAATGGCGTTGCCGGAATGAAACTTTCCATTTCCAATGCCATTCTTCCAAAGTTTGTTGGGTGGAATCCATCAACATCTTTATCAGGATCGATTGCTAAAAGAATTTTTTGCTCATCGATATGTTTTGGCAAAGGCAACTGAACGATATATCCATCAAGATTATCATCTTCGTTTAATTCTTTGATTTTAGCTAATAAAGCTTCTTCTGTAATATCTTCAGGTAAAGCTACCAGAGTTGAATCGAAACCAATTTGCTGGCAAGATTTTACTTTACTTCCTACGTAAGTTAAACTTGCTCCATTGCTCCCCACAATAACTGCTGCTAAATGAGGCACTTTCCCACCTGCTGCTTTTATGGATTGAACTTCGGCTGCGATTTCGTTTTTAATGTCTTCTGCTGTTTTTTTACCGTCTAGTAGTTGCATTGTGTTTTGTTATTTTTGTTTCAGGTTTAAAGTTTCAAGTTAAACGAAACTCGTATTTACTATATTAAAAAAAGTTTCAAATTTCTGTTTCAAAACCTGAAACCTGAAACTTGAAACTTTTAATTTTATTATCTCGGCATACCGCCTGGCATTCCTTTCATGCCTCCCATCATTTTCATCAGGTTTTTTCCGCCCGGACCTTGCATCATCTTCATCATTTTGCTCATTTGGTCGAATTGCTTCATTAACTGATTTACTTGCTCGACTTTGGTTCCGGAACCTTTAGCGATTCTGGCTTTCCTTTTTACGTCGATAATGGCAGGTTTGCTTCTTTCGATTGGCGTCATCGAGTGAATGATTGCTTCAATATGTTTGAAAGCATCATCTTCGATTTCTACATCTTTCATGGCTTTTGAAGCACCTGGTATCATTCCTACCAAGTCTTTCATATTACCCATTTTCTTTACTTGCTGAATCTGCGTTAAGAAATCATCAAAACCAAATTCGTTTTTAGCGATTTTCTTTTGAAGTTTTCTTGCTTCTTCTTCGTCAAATTGCTCTTGCGCTCTTTCTACAAGAGACACAACGTCTCCCATACCAAGGATACGCTCGGCCATACGATCTGGATAGAAAACATCAATTGCTTCCATCTTCTCGCCTGTACCCACAAATTTGATTGGTTTGTTTACAACCGATTTAATCGAAATTGCAGCTCCACCACGAGTATCACCATCTAATTTCGTTAAGATAACTCCATCAAAGTTCAGGATATCGTTGAAAGCTTTTGCAGTGTTTACAGCATCTTGTCCTGTCATTGCATCCACAACAAACAAAGTTTCCTGAGGCTGGATTGCTTTATGAACACGAGCAATTTCATCCATCATTTCCTGATCTACTGCCAAACGACCAGCCGTATCGACAATAACTACATTGAAACCGTTTGCTTTGGCATGTTTGATTGCGTTTTGAGCAATTTCAACAGGATTTTTATTTTCTGGTTCTGAGTAAACCTCAACACCTATTTGGTCTCCCACAACATGCAATTGGTTAATCGCCGCAGGACGGTAGATATCACACGCTACAAGAAGTGGTTTTTTATTTTTCTTAGTTTTTAAGAAGTTGGCTAATTTTCCTGAGAAAGTTGTTTTACCAGAACCTTGCAATCCTGACATTAAGATCACAGATGGAGTTCCTGAAAGATTAATTCCGGCAACATCGCCACCCATTAATTCTGTCAACTCATCTTTTACCAGCTTCACCAATAATTGTCCTGGCTGAAGCGTTGTTAAAACGTCCTGTCCAATTGCTTTTTCTTTTACTTTGGTTGTAAAATCCTTTGCAATTTTAAAGTTAACATCGGCGTCTAATAAGGCACGACGAACTTCTTTTAAGGTATCGGCAACGTTTACTTCTGTAATTTTACCGTGTCCTTTTAATATATGGAACGCTTTATCTAACTTATCACTTAAATTATCAAACATACTATTTTCTTTATTTGAAGTGCAAAGATAATCTAATTAGATATTTCAGGCAATTTTTATTTGTATGTAGTTTTTGCCACGAAGGCACTAAGGCACGAAGTTTTTTTGCTCGCAGATTTAGCAGATTAGGCAGATTATTTTTTTAGATTTAGTATGAAAAAATCAGCTATATCTGCTAAATCTGCGAGAAACAAAAAGCGCAAAGAATAAAACCTTTGCGCCTCTGCAACTTTGTTCCTTTGAACCTTATAATTAGAATTGAAAGTAGATAAACGGTTGTGACCCTGCTACTGCTGTGGCGTATACGATCCAGTAAACGAAGCCCAGAATTACGGCTTTTAATAGTAATGGAGTTCTGTCGAAAACGAATTTCATTTTGTCTGTAACAACTTCTGGCAAGAAATGCCAAACGTAACCGAACAACATTAATAAAAATACATTTTTGTATCCTAAAACTATTGCTTTCCAATTCTCTGGTTCGAAAGTTAATTGCCCGATATTGTTGATAACCTGTAAGGCTGTTTCGAAATCTCTGGCACGGAAAAAGATCCAGCAGAAAACTACAAAATGGAATGTCATTAGGATTGAAAAGAATGTCCATAACCAACTTGGTCCTTCTTTTTTGGAAGGAAAAAGTTCCATGAAAATTTTATGTACGGCTAATGCTAATCCGTGAAGTGCTCCCCAAACAATAAATTGTGCCCCGGCTCCGTGCCACAATCCTCCTAAAAGCATTGTTGTAAACAAATTGAAATTGGTTACCAAGGTTTGGTTTTTCTTTTTTGAAAGCAAAAAGGAAAGGCAGAAAACAACAATTGACCCGATACCAATTGCCAGCGGAATAAAGCTTTCATTTACATTTGAGATTCCCCAAAGCAATAATCCGAAGAAGAATAAACTTGGGAACAAATATCCTGCAAATGAACCTTGACGATTTCCTCCAATAGAGATATACAAGAAATCTTTCAGCCAGGTTGATAATGAAATGTGCCATCTTCTCCAGAAATCAGTAATCGACACCGATTTATAAGGCGTTCTAAAGTTGGCTGGTAATTTGAATCCTAACAATAAAGCGATTCCGATTGCCATATCTGAATATCCTGAAAAGTCACAATAAATTTGAATAGCATATCCGTAAGATGCCATTAAATTTTCGAATGATGTATAACTCATCGGCGTATCAAAAACACGATCTACAAAGTTTATTGAAATGTAATTTGAAATTACTGTTTTCTTGATCAATCCACCAATAATCAAAAACAAAGCGTTGTTTACATCTTGTTTTGTCAGGTTTAATTTTTGATAAATCTGCGGAAGGAAATCTTTTGCGCGTACAATTGGTCCGGCAACTAATTGCGGGAAAAACGAAACGAAAAACAGATATTCAATATAGTTTTTTGTTGGTTTGATTTCTTCACGATAAATCTCGATAATATAACTCATCGACTGAAAAGTATAAAATGAAATTCCGACCGGAAGAAAAACATTATGAAGTGCAAAATGACCGCTAAACATATCGTTGTAGGTCACGATCATAAAGTTCATGTATTTGAAATATCCGAGCAATCCTAAATTCAGGATGACACTTATGACTAAATACACTTTTTTAGTACTGTCTTTTACTGTGTTGTAAATAATCTGACTTAGACCATAATCGACTACAGAGGAAAGCAATAAAAGTAAAAAATAAATTCCGCTTGACTTATAATAAAAGAAAAGCGAGAATAGAATAACGTATGTTAATCTCAAATAAAATGTTTTGCGTAAAAAACCATACACAAAATAAAAAACCAGAAATAACCCTAAGAATAAACCGGTATTAAATAATAATTTTTCGTCGGGATTATAAATAAACCAACTTTTAGCCTGCTCTAAAGTAACTTCCCCAAAGTTTTGAACAAACCAATTATTTATGCTATCAATTGTAATCAACTTAATTTTTTAATTTAAAATTATCGTATGCTTTTAAAAACGCCTGTGTAAACAAGTTTCCTTGTTTTTCGTATCCTTTTTTGGAATAATGAACATAGTCCGGACCAATCAATTTTTCTTCTTTTAATTGTCGGACACCTTCCATTCCGCCAAATTCATCGTATAAATCCCAAACTGCAAAACCATCTTCTTTTGCAATTCCTAGGATACTTTTCGCATAATCATGAACGTAAATATTAGGTCTTCTTGCTTTTAAAAAAGAAGGTGGCGGCGTCATCACAATTATCGGAACATTAATATTTTGATCCTTTATGTTTTTTATAAACTGGCGCAATTCTTTAATGTAAGCCGAAGCTTCCATATGATCGTAGCTTTCATTTGTTCCTAACGAAAAAATCAATACATCGGGATGCAACGCTTTTAACTGTTCAAAAAACAACGGATATTTATTATAATCTGAAAACTTCGCTCCGTTTACTCCAATACTGCTATAAAGTATTCCCGGCGCATCTTTTTCTAAAACAATTCCGTTTAGTTCAAATCTCGAAGCATCTTTATTCGGAATTAGGAAAATTCTATCTAATGCTTTTTCAGAATTATAATAATGACAAAATGAATCTGATTCTATATCTAAAGAAACAAACGCCGAACTCTTGATTGCTTTTGGTTTTGTTTCGTTCGTTGGAATTTTCAATGTTCTTCCGGCACGAATATTATTGGATTTTAAACCATTTGCTTTCTTAATATCAGTCACCGAAATATTGTATTTATCGGCAATAGTTGAGATTGCTTCTCCTTTTTTGATTTTATGCGTAATTACTTTTCGCTCTGTTGACTGAATAATATTCGTTTGAGATGATGTTGCCAAATCAAACATATTCTGGTTTTGCGGTGTTATAATCTTAATTGTATTGAACTTATAAGCAGGATCTTTCACATTCAGTTCCACTGCAAAACCACCATTATCTCGCCAAAGCCCAATTCCGCTTAAACCAACTGGGTAATTTTTGTGAGGATGAATGTTTCGGTAACTTTCCCATGTTCTGTTCGAACGAAAACGTTCGTTATAAGATCCGTTTGTTTTAGCCAATTGATACGGAAAAACCAAACCGCGTCCTGCATTCCCAAATCGTTGCTGCAGGTTTTTTCTAATTTCATTGGTCATTAAATCACCCTGAATATGAGAGTCACCAATATGAACCATATTTATCTTCTGACTTTTCTGGTTTTCATTTTCATTTAATTTCTGAAAAATGCTTTCCAATGCTTTTGCGTTATAAATCTTATCGTCAGAAAAAGAATCAACTGTGGTTGTATCAGTTTTACTACTCATAGGCTTAGTTATTGGAAGTGGGACTGTCTTTTGCACTTTATTATTTGCAGATAAAAAAAGACAACAAAAGAAAATAATTAGTTTATTCATTTACACTATCTTTTATTACAGAAACCGAGTCTGTATTTGTTTTTCGTGTGGCTCTTTGCTGACGGGTAACAGCGTCACGTTTTTCGCGCAATATTTTATATTCCTCGTAACCTTTATTTAATTGGTCGTATAATAATCTTCCGATTGCTTTTGCTCCGCGCTGATTAAAATGCGTATAATCTTTATTGGCTCTGGCCGGCGTTTCATCAGCCCATTTTACCATCGATCCGTCTCCCCCCATTAAAGTATACAAATTCACAAATCCGGATTCTGATTCTAAAGCATATCTTTTTTGTGCTTTCATTAAAGGAACAACAGCCGAATCGGTTTTCATTTCTAAATCATATTTTGTTGATTTATCAGCAGTCGAAACGATTAGAATAGAAACTCCCGGAAAAGATTCCCTGATTTTATTCACGGCTTTTTTCATTCCTTTTTCATACCAATAATAATTTTTGGTTCCATAATTCAAAACGTTAGTTCCGTAATGTAAAACAATCAAATCATATTTTAGATTGTTATTGAAAGCTCTCATTACATCGGCATCAAACATTGAAATTGGCAATCCTGAATTTCCTCTTTGTGAAAAATTATCTACGTGAACTCCGCTTCCATTATCAAAATTGAAACCGTAAATCGGAATAGAATCGGCATGCACAAAATTAGCTTTGAATGCTTTTATACTTCCCGAAGTTACTTTTAGGCTATTAACTAAATTATTTGGAACAAGATTTTTTCGAAGTGTATCTTTACCAATGATGAAGTTTACGTTTCCTCTTTTGGCTGATTTTCCGTAAAACAATACCGGATTATCTAAGGTCGTTGAATATTTATTCGTTCCAGCTTCGTATTGAACCCAGGTTGGATTGTTTTTATCATTTGCAAAAAATACATGACCGTTTACGCCAAAAGGACTTGTTGGTCTTTTTACATTTAAATACGATTGTGTTTTCCAGTTTTTAGAATAAACCGATTTTACCGAACCTCTAGAAGCTGCAGATTCTGAAGTGATGGATACAAACCCAACTCCATTTCCACCAAAACGTTCTTGATAATTTGTTCTTACATCCTGAACAATTAAATCGCCATCGGTCATAGAATCTCCATAATAAGCAATTCGGACTTTAGCTTGTGGATTTTTCTCCAGTTGATATAACTTTTCGTAAAAAGAAACCAGGTATTGGTATCCTTTATAATTTTCGAAAGTTTCTGATGGAAATTCAATTCCTTCTGTATTTTCAAAAACAATTTCCTGTTGCGCTTCCTCTTGCTCCGCCTGAGCAATACTGTCGTTTTCAAGAGACAATGAGTCATTAGCAACAGACTCTAAAAGCATACTATCGATTAATACATTTTTAGAATCTATTTTACTATCCGAAAAGATTTTGTTCGGTAAAACTTGTTTGAATCCAATAAAGGCGATGAATGCCAGTGCGACAATTGCGAAAGACTGAAAAAAATAGGATTTTGTATTCACTTATTATTTATAATTTGAAGAATGGCCTCGACTGAAAAATTATTAAAATTTCCTGTTAATTCCATATTAAAAAAACATGTGCAAAGATAGGGTTAAACATTAATTTACAACCCTTTTTAACATTAAAATAAAAAACAAAAAAAGAGGCTAGATAAATCTAACCTCTCTCAAAAAAAATAAAAAAAACAAAGCTAATGAATTAACTAAATATCGATGCAATGCACCATAAGTTAAAGTGAGACGATCTTTCTAATCTTAATTTTTTTCAATCTTAAATTACTTTAAAAGCGCATATTGGAATGTTGGGTGACCTCTTTCTAAATCAGCTTTTGCACCACCTGTAAATCTCAATTTATAAACATTTCCTGCTGGATCTTTAATTACAAAAAAACGGTCTGTTCTTAAAACAAATTGAGAAACTGGAATTCCGTCAGCACCAGTAACACTAGTACCTCTCCAGTTTGACCCAATATTTCTCTGATCTGCAGTAAATTTAGTATTGTCAACATTTGCTAAAGTAAACGCATCATACGTAAATGCAGAAGTAAGAACCTGATAAGCTTTTGCATTACCATTCAAGTTGCTATTAACAAAATCTGGGTAAAAATATGGAGTTGGAGTCGCTCCGGGAATAATGTTTGTAAACGTTGTAAAGTTAATATCCCACTGATTTTTTTGTGGCTCAACGTTCACTACTTTTTTATCAATTAAGCTTAAAAACGTAAAATTATAAGCACTGTTTTTAGAAATTACTATTTCTTCGTGAGTAGTAGCTGCAATATCAGCATATTGAACTTTGTAATCACTTCCACTTCTTAAAACTCTAATTTTTTTCCATCCTCTCGCATCTCCTCCAACAGCTCCTTCTTTTCCTAAAACTGGCGCAGTTGCTGCAGGCTTATTACCTAAGTAAAGTAAATATACTTTATTATCAGCATCAGTAGCAGAAACAGCAGCAATAGTTGTTTTTGTAATGTCTCCAGTTGGATCATCAATTTGAGAAGCGATTCCAGTTCCTTGAGAAATAATCATAGTCTCATCAGCAACCTGAACTTCGTCAATATTAATAGTTGTTAATTGTTTAGCTGCCATTTTTACAGAACTATTCAATACTACTCTAAAATCAGTACCAGAATAAAATCCTAAATCCCAAGAATTTCTAATAGCTGTTGTCATTTTTCCACTGCTTAAATCAACATATACTTGGTTTGGCTGTAATGGCCCTCCAACTTCAGCTGCTAAAGCAGTACCCAAAGAAGCTGCTTCATTAAAATTTAATTGAATTGTTTTGTTTCCTGAAATTTGAGCTCCTAAAGAAGTTCCTGAAATAGTAAAAACTACATTTTTAACCTCAGTTCCAGTTGCGTTTTTAATTTTATTAAAAGTAAACTCAACTGAAGTTGCTCCCTGTGCAAACGGCACAACTACTTTTTTTGAAGCTCCTGCAGGAGATGTAGTATAATCTGTATTATAAGCTACTGCAGTTTCAGTAATATCAAGAGTAATTGTTCCTGCAACAGGAGCTGCTTTAGAGAATTTTATTTGAACCGGGGTAGCGTCATTTGTCAAATTGTATGATGCTTCAGCAAATGCAACAGCAACATCTGAGTGCTGGTCGTCGTCACTATTACAAGCTGTAAAAGCTAGTAAGACGAAAGAAAGAATTAAAGCGAAGTTCTTTTTCATGGTATTTAAGGTATTTATATATTAATTAAAATTTAGGTTATATGTAAGTTTAAGAAAATAAGAGCGTCCATAGCCAAGCATCATGGCAGAGACTCCACCTCCATGTGCACCGCCAGTTGACCCGCCACCGCCTTGTGTAATTTGTACATCTGTAACATTAAACAAGTTGCGAGCTCCTACAGTTACTTCAAATTGATTATTAAAAAAGTTTTTTCGAACCGAAGCATCCATCCAACTGTATGGTTTTATTTCGTTTAAATAAAATTCAGCATTGCCGTTTCCATCAGTTCCGGCTGCAAATTGCTGTTGCTGTCCATTATATTTATAATAAAGTGCAAATAGTGTATTCCATTTAGGAATATTATACGAAACACTAGAATTTAACTGTATCGAATACAAGTATTTATCATCTGAAGTAATATTCAATTCTGCCAAATCAAGTTTTTGTGAAATTCCAACTAAAGCCGCTCCAATTTTTAAATTCCAGTTTTTGTAAGCGAACTGTTCAGTTGTCGAAATATTCCACATTTTATATTTATTAATATTTATGTACTTGTATTTAGAGGGCGTAATTTGTGTCAATACCATATCGATTCTGTCATCAACGTCTAAAAAAGTTACCGCTACATTATTAGCAACCTGTGCACCAGACTTAAAATTGCAGAGTCTTTTAAAACTCACTTCGTATGAAGTACTATTTTCCGGAACTAAATTCGCATTTCCCTGTACGTTATGATTAGAGTCAACGAAATAAGTATATAACTCATCAAAATTTGGTGTACGATAAGATTTTCCAAGTGAAGCTCTAGCTTCTAATCCTTTTTTGAAAAGATAACGTACACCTAAAGAACTAGCATATTGATCTTTAAAAGCAGTTTGAATTGAATAACGAAGTCCTGGGCGAATTGAAAATTTATCTGATAAGCTAATTTCGGCAACTGTAAAAATGTCATAATTTTCTAATCTCTTCCTAACGTCTACAGATTGCAGTACATTATCTAAGAAGGTTCCCGCAGCACCACTGTAAAAACCATTTTCATTTGTAATTTCATATCCCAATTGAAAATCAACTTTCTTATTGTTAAAAAAATTACTCAATGTTCCTGTCGAATATAAAACTTCCTTTGATTGGTAGGTAAATCTGTTATTATTTGACTCTTCCTTCGTTTCTAACTGATAATCAAACAACTCAGCATCTCTTTCCTGTTTTTGATGTGACATTGAAACATTATAATTTAATTTAGAAAAAAGTTTTCCGTTTGCATTCAAATGGTGATAAAAACGATTTGTTAGATAACGTTTATCTCTTGAGAAATAGGTTTCCGGAAAAGGATAATTATCCTGAGGAATTGCTATTGGACTATAATAATCCACATTTTCTCCATAATAATCAAATTTGTAAAAGATCTTAAAATTAGTTTTTTGATATCCTAACGTGGCATTTCCAACCCATTGTTCTTTTGGAAGCCAGCTGTATCCTCTTAAACCGTCATTTACGCTATAGTCTTTTCCTTGCTTATCATCATAAAAACCTTCAAAATTATTATGATTGCCGCCAACATTAATAAACCAATTATCATTAAAATTATGCCCAACTTTTGCAGACTGAATATGTCGTCCCTTATCACTAAGCGAATATTCATTACCCACTGTTTCTTCCTGAACAGTCGCACTAATATCCCATTTATGAGGTCCGCCTTTTTTAGTAATAATATTTAAGATACCGCTAACAGCATTTGCTCCATGAGTAACTCCCATCGAACCTTCAATAATCTCAATGCGTTCAACGTCATCAAGATTAACCTGAGTTAAATCTACATTCGTTCCCATTCCAGTGTCACTTACTAATGGTATGTTATCTACTAATATTTTAAAATATTGCGAATCTAGGCCGAACATAGAAACTGTCGAACGACCGTCACTTCCACTATTTTGAACAGTAATATTTAGATATTGATTAAGAACATCTGAAAGATTATTTGCTGCTAATTGTTTAATATCTTCTTTTGAAATAACGCGAACGTTAAATACCGATTTCTTAATCGATTGTGGTTCTAATTGTCCTGTAACAACTACTTCCGAAAGCTTTTCTTTTGATGCTATACTATCTTGCTGTGCAAAAGAACTTTGGCAAAAAAGAACGGCTATAAAAAGAGTAATTTTAATTTTCATTATTTTTATTGAGTCTGAATAAGACTGCAAATATATAACTATTTTTATTTGTTCTAAATAAAATTTATATATTTGCAAAAAAATTTAAAAACAAAACAATAAGTTATGATTACAAAAAGCCTCTTCTTTTCGGCCGTAACGGCTTTGACTTGTACTCTTGGTTTTAGCCAGGATAAAAAACAACAAGACATCAAATCGATCAAATCAATGTGTGGTTGTTATGAAGTGAAATTTAATTTTACTGAAACTTTTCAATATTCAAAAGATACTCTTACTTACAAGCCATCAGAGACTAAACACGAGTCTGCTTTGGAATGGGTTGAATTACTGGAAGACACACCAAATAAAATCGTAATGCAGCACTTGTTGATTGTGAGTGACGATATGATCATTAAACACTGGAGACAAGATTGGCTTTTTGAAAACACAGACTTATATTCATTCAATAAAGGAACATCCTGGAAATACCAAAAATTAGATAAGAAAGCGGTAAAAGGACAATGGACTCAAAAAGTATATCAGGTAGATGATAGTCCGAGATATGAAGGATCATCGACATGGGTACATGTTGACGGAAAAGATTACTGGGCTAATGTTGCTGATGCTCCTCTACCAAGAAGAGAGCAAACAAAACGTAATGACTATAACGTTTTGAAAAGAAGAAATATTCATGAAATCACTTCTACTGGATGGAATCATGAGCAAGACAATGACAAACTGGTTAGAGATGACAGTGGAAAAGATGTATTGTTAGCACAAGAAAAAGGATTTGATGTTTATACTAAAGTTCCGGATAGTAAATGTGCTGCTGCCCAAAAATGGTGGAAGGAAAATAATGCACTTTGGAAAAATGTTCGAGACAAATGGCAAACGCTGTTTGACAGACACCAAGACTTAAACTTAGAAGCTAAAGTGGATCGAAAAGCATTGTATTCGCTTTTGTTTGATCTAAAACCAGACGCTTCAAAAGCGGAAACAGACAAAATTATCGACAAGTTCGTAAAATAAAAATGGTTTGTGTTAGTTGTAAAAAAGCCGATAGTTTTTAATGCTATCGGCTTTTTTTATTCTATATCTTTTAGTTTACAAAACAATTATTTTGATTCTGCGCACTCAGAATAAGTAACAACATGTTTTGTAAAATCTGTCCATTTTGGTTCAGGATTTTCTGCGATTACTTTATCACAGCTTTTCCATAATGGTACAAATTCTTTTTTGTAATCTTTTTTCTTAAGTAAAAATGCCGGTTCATTCTTTTTTGCTACATAGAAAGATTTAATATCCCCGCCTACAAATTTAACTCCTCCAACTCCCAATGAAGTTGTTTTTTTTGCATAAGGATCACAATAAATTCTAAATTCTTTACTAAATGATGGATTAAGTAACTGCATTAACAATTTACTATTTTTCTTTTTAATCTTTACATCGGCAGTTTCAAAATAGGCATAACCATCATTTAAATAAGTTTGGTTTAATTTTTCATCATTCCATTTTTTGAAATCAGAAGCAAAATTTAATTTTTTACCCAAATTATCAAGTCCACTTGGCGGCAAATACATGAATTTAATATCTTCCGGTTTCAATTTATGTTTTTTCCCCGCTCCGTCTTGTAGTTTTATAAATTCTATTAACCCTTCATCTCGGTCAATATCTTTAATTGTTCCATTGATTTCTGTACCGTCTGCCAAAGTGATGTAGGCTGTTTCACTGTGAGAAAAACCATAAGAAGGTGCAACTAATTCCTGTGCATTCATTGTATTTAGCGCAAATAAAAATGCTAATACTAAAAAAGGTTTTTTAATCATTATTTTTCATGTTTTTGGTTTTGCTTACTCTTACGATTTTCAGCTTCCTCGATTATTTAAAGCATAAAAGATCTGGGGATCTCCTTTGTTTAATGGCTTATCATGGTATTTTTATAAATCATTTTCTTACTGTAAACATAAGTATAAAATTCACATCTGCAAATCTAAAACCAATATTTTTAGAAGAAAATTCAGCTTAACAAATCCTTAACCAATTCATTATAATTTATTTCTTTTACTCTTTTATAAATGCGTTAATGTGTTAACTGCAACTGATAATAGGATATAAAAAAAGAGCCGACAATTAAATTATCGGCTCTTTACTTTTATGTTCAAACGTTTACATTCTCTCCGGAACTTCTATTCCTAATAATGTTAAAGCAGATTTTATAACTTCGGCAACTTTTTGCGAAAGCTGTACTCTGAAAATCTTTTTAGTTAAATCTACTTCTCCTAAAATATGCACCGATTGATAGAATGAATTGTATTCTTTTACCAAATCATAAGTATAATTTGCAATCAAAGCCGGACTATGATTTTGTGCTGCATTTTGAATTACTTCAGGAAAAAGTTCGATTTGTTTTACCAATTCTTTTTCTTTTTCGTGAAGCTCTTCTGTATTTGTTTTTGCTGAAAAATCAAAATCAGCTTTACGGATAATCGATCGAATTCTCGCGTATGTGTATTGAATAAACGGACCTGTATTTCCAGCAAAATCTACCGATTCTTCCGGATTAAATAAAATACGTTTTTTAGGATCTACTTTTAAAATGTAGTATTTCAAGGCGCCAAGACCAATTGTCTTGTACAACTTTGCTTTTTCCTCTGCAGAATAACTTTCTAATTTTCCTAAATCTTCAGAAATTTGTTTTGCTGTATCGGTCATATCCTGCATCAAATCATCAGCATCTACAACAGTTCCTTCACGGCTTTTCATTTTTCCTGATGGCAAATCAACCATTCCGTATGATAAATGATATAAGCTTGAAGCCCAGTCAAAACCTAATTTTTTCAGAATTAAGAATAAAACTTTAAAGTGATAATCCTGCTCGTTTCCAACCGTATAAACCATACCACCAACATCTGGCATATCTTTTACACGTTGAATGGCAGTTCCAATATCTTGTGTCATATAAACCGCAGTTCCGTCAGAACGTAATACGATTTTACGATCCAAACCTTCATCTGTCAAATCTATCCAAACTGAACCGTCAGGATCTTTTTCAAAAACACCTTTATCAAGACCAACTTGAACGACATCTTTTCCTAATAAATAGGTATTGCTTTCGTAATAGTAACGATCAAAATTAACTCCAAGATTATTGTACGTTGTAGCAAAACCATCATAAACCCATTGGTTCATCATTTTCCAAAGCTCTATTACTTTTTCATCACCAGCCTCCCATTTTTTAAGCATATCTTGTGCTTCAACAATAATAGGCGCTTGTTTTTTTGCTTCTTCTTCCGTTTTTCCGGTTTCAATCAATTGGCTGATTTCTGCTTTGTAAGCTTTATCAAACTCCACATAATATTTACCAACTAATTTATCACCTTTTAAATTTGAACTTTCAGGAGTTTCTCCATTTCCAAATTTTTCCCAGGCCAACATAGATTTACAAATATGGATTCCACGATCGTTGATGATTTGCGTTTTGTATACTTTTTTACCAGAAGCTTTAATAATTTCTGCCACAGAATATCCTAACAAATTATTACGAACGTGACCTAAGTGTAAAGGTTTATTTGTATTTGGTGAAGAATACTCCACCATTATAGCTTTATCCTCAGGGTTTGGCGTTACATAGCCAAACTTTGTATTGTCTTTTATTTCATTAAAGAAATTCAAATAATAACTGTCTGCAATTACAATGTTCAGGAAACCTGAAACCACATTAAAGCGGGCAACCTCAGAAACATTTTCAACTAAATAATTTCCAATTTTACTTCCAAGTTCTACTGGATTGCTTTTAATCACTTTCAGCAATGGAAAAATTACCATTGTAATATCGCCTTCAAACTCTTTTCGTGTTGTTTGAAATTCGATTTTATCAACAGTAACATCAAATAATGACTGAATGGCGCTTTGTATAGAAGGTGTAAGAATTTGTGATAATGACATGTAAACTTATTTTAAAGTGAGCAAAGATACTGCTTATTCATCAATTACAGAAAATGAAAAACATATAAAATTGAACAAAACACTTAGAATTTCTTAAAAATCACTTTAAATAGAATGTTAAAATTATCAAAAAATTAAAATGCTAATCTCCTACAAAACAGAACTAATAAAACAAAAAAGATATTTTATTCATTTTATTCTGTAACATATCGATGATAAAAGAGTCTTAATAGGAACTTTGAATTCGTTTGAAGCCAAAAAAATCTAACAAAAACAAAATAAACAATCATCATCAATCAAATCAAAATAATCAACTAGTACTATTATGAAATTAAAACTCTTTCTGTTCGCATTACTGGGAGTAATCGCAACAGCTCAGGCACAGAACACAGGAACAGTGTCTGGAAAAATCTCTGAAAAATCGAATAACGCGCCTATTTCTTACGCTACTGTTTCTATTAAAGACAACGGAAAAGTAGTTTCAGGAGTAAACACAGATGACAACGGGGACTTTACAATTAAAAATTTAGCTTTAAAAAGTTATACAATCGAGATTCAATATATTGGGTTTCGAAAATACATCGGTTCAGTAATTTTAAGCGACAATAAAAAAACTGTAACCGTGAATGTTTCTCTTGAAGAAGAAGCTACTCAGCTTAAAGGTGTAAATATCGTAGCTGAGCGTTCAACAATGGAACAAAAAATTGACCGAAAAGTAATTACTGTAGGTAAAGATTTGACAACAGCCGGAGCTTCTGCATCTGATATTATGAGTAACATTCCATCAGTAAACGTAGATCAGGACGGAAAACTTTCACTTCGTGGAAACGATAATGTACGTGTATTAATTGACGGAAGACCATCAAATATTGATCCTGCTCAATTGTTAAAACAAATTCCATCAACTTCTATCAAAAAAATTGAGTTGATTACAAACCCAAGCGCCAAATACAATCCGGAAGGAATGTCGGGAATCATCAACATTATTTTACACAAAAATGCTAACACTGGTTTCAACGGAAGCTATAGCGGTGGTATCACTTTTGGAAAAACAGCAAAATACAATCAATCTTTAGATTTGAATTATAAAACCGGAAAAGTAAATTTCTTTGGAAACGCAGGACAAAATTTTGGTACTTATCAAAATGAAGGTCATATTGTGCGACTAGACCAACCGGTAGATCAAAAATTAGACATTTCAAATGATAATGATAATTACCTGTATAAAATTGGTATGGATTATTTAATCAATGACAACAATACTTTGTCATTTTATACCAACCAAAATAAATCTACCGGAACCGGAATTGTACTAACAGATATTAATTACAATAACGGTGATCCAAACATTTTAAACATCTACCAAGATTCTAAATACCACGGTCCAAGTACAACCGGAACTTACAATTTAGCTTACAAACATATCTTTAAAAAGGAAGGACATACTTTAGATTTTGAAGGGAACTACAGTGATACTAAAGAGATTCAAAATTCAAATTTTGATACTCAAACAACTAAACCTGACAATACATCAAGTGACATTGTGTATAATGATTTTATTAATGATGAAAGAAAACTTAGTACTTTAAACATTGATTATGTAAATCCGTTAAATGACAAAACAACACTTGAAGCTGGCGCTGAAGCCAGAATAACAAGAACAAATAACGATTATAATACTGAAAATCCTTTAGTGGCTCCTGAAGACAGGATTTCTAATTATACGTATGACACTGATATTTATTCTGCCTATGTAACTTTTGGTCAGAAATTCAAAAAATTCAGCTATCAGGTAGGAACTCGTTTTGAGAGTTATAAAGTTGTTGCTAATTTAAATCATGGCCAGGACAAATTTAATGATGATTATATTACTTTATATCCATCGGCTTATTTAACATATAACCTGAATGAGAAAAATGTACTACAATTAAGCTACAGTCGTCGTGTTGACCGTCCGAGTTTAGAGCAGACAAAACCAATTCGTGAATTCTCTACTCCGTTAGTAACATCTTACGGAAATCCTGAATTAAGACCTCAGTTTACAAATTCTGTTGAAGTAAATTACACTAAAACACTTGAAAAAGGAAGTGTCACTGCAGGAGTTTTTGTAAGAAGCATCAATGATCAAATCAGCAGAACTTTAAGTCCGGATCCGAATGATCCTTCAGGATACAAACAAATTCTAAGTTTCACAAATTTTGATCACAACAGTGCTTATGGTTTTGATGTTTCATTAAATTATAAACTTACAAAATGGTGGGATATTCAGCCGTCTATCGATTTTTCGAGCATTAAGCAAGAAGGTGTAGTTTTTGAATTTGATCCTGTAACAAGTACAAGCTCACCACTTCAAAGAAGTGTTACAACAGCTGCATTTAATGCGCGTATGAACTCAAACTTCAAACCAACAAAACGTTTAAGCTTTTTATTATTCGGTTTTTTCAGAGGTCCAGTTGATGAAATTCAACAAAAAAGAAATGAAATGTACAAAATAGACATTGGTTCACGCTATACATTGTTAGACAACAAGATGAACATAAGTGTACGTTTTAATGACGTTTTCAATACCATGAAATATTCTTTTGACGGTATTTATCCTTATCCGCAAACAGGACAGTTTTCATGGGAAAGCCAAACCGTATATGTAGGTTTAACCTATAACTTTGGTGGCGGAAAAATCAAAAACTTACAACGTAAACAAAGAGAAAATAACACTAATCAAGGTGGTGGTGGAATGTTTTAATCCCGCTTTTATTAGTAGATTTTAATAGTTCTTGTAGAAAAGAAAAGCCTGGAGTATGCCAACTCCAGGCTTTTCTATTTTATAAAAAGTTTCGCAATTCTTTTATTTCTTCAGGATTTGCAGTTTCCGAGTTGTCTGTTATGGCCGATGAATGATAAAAAGTAGGTTCCAATTTGTCCTGCAATAATTTAATATTAGACGATCTTAAACCTCCACCGGGCATGATCTCAATTTTATCTTTGGCCCATTTTTGAATTTTTTCCAAATCAAATATCCCTTCTTCAACATTTATTCCCTGGCCTGAAGTCAAAATAGATGCAAAACCACATTCAATTACATCTTTGAGCGATTTTTTGACATCTTTTACAACGTCAAAGGCACGATGAAAGGTACACGGAAGCGGATGAGCCATATTAACCAATTCTTTATTGCGTCTCTTATTTACATTTCCGTTCTCCTTTAAAATACCAAAAACAAAACCATCTACTCCTAGTTTTTTAAACTGTTTAATATCTTGTTTCATTTCGACAAACTCATCATCTGTGTAAACAAAATTCCCACCGCGAGGCCTGATAATAACGTGCATTTTTATAGATAACTTTTCGCGCACTCTAACCGCTAAAATTGGATTTGGCGTTGTTCCGCCAAGTTTCATATTATCACATAATTCGATTCGGTCCGCACCAGCTTCCTGAGCGATTATGGCAGATTCGTAATTGAAACATGCTATTTCGAGTTGATTTTTTTTCATTTTTGATTCAATTATATTTTCTCAAAGTTTGTCATTGCGAGGAACGAAGCAACCTCACTACTTTTTGTAGACTTAGCAACAAGATTGCTTCGTTCCTTGCAATGACATAGACTAAATAAGACAACACTAAATTATAAAAAAACCCGCTCTTAACAGAGCAGGTTTTAAATATAATGCAAGATGAATTAATTTACCATTTAATAATAGCACTCGCCCAAGTGAAACCACTTCCGAAAGCAGCTAAAACAACTGTATCGCCAGATTTGATTTTCCCTTGTTCCCAAGCTTCTGTTAGAGCGATCGGAATAGACGCTGCGGTTGTGTTTCCGTATTTCTGGATATTATTATGAACCTGATCATCCGTTAATTTGAATTTATTCTGAATGAATTGTGAGATTCTCAAATTCGCCTGATGCGGAATCAACATATCAATATCCGAAACCTGTAAACCGTTTGCTTCTAAACCTTCGTTGATTACCTCTGCAAAACGAACCACTGCATTTTTAAATACAAATTGTCCATTCATATACGGATAATAACTTTCATCATTTGGATCATTATCAGCAATAATATCAGTTACCCAACGTGCTCCCATTCCTGGTGCCTGCAAAGCTAATTCCTCAGCGTGTTGCCCTTCTGAATGTAAATGCGTTGATAAAATACCTTTTGATAAATCTTCTTCACGACTTAAAACTGCCGCTCCTGCCCCATCTCCAAAAATTACCGATACTCCGCGTCCGCGTGTTGTCATGTCTAATCCGGTTGAATGCACTTCAGAACCAATTACCAAAATGTTTTTATACATTCCGGTTTTAATGTATTGATCTGCAACAGAAATGGCATAAACAAAACCAGAACATTGGTTTCTTACATCTAATGCTCCAACTGTTCTTAATCCTAAATCGCGTTGTACTAAAACTCCGGGACCTGGAAAATAGTAATCAGGACTTAATGTAGCAAAAACTACAAAATCAATATCTTCTTTGGCTACGCCAGAACGTTCTATCGCAATTTTAGCTGCTTTTACTCCCATTGAAGTTGTGGTATCCTCTCCACGAATGATGTGTCTGCGCTCCTGAATTCCGGTACGTTCCTGAATCCATTCGTCATTAGTATCAATTAATTTAGACAAATCATCGTTGGTCACAACATTTGAAGGAACATAATATCCTAAGCCCGCTATTTTTGAATGATACATATTCTTTTATTGTTTGTTAAAAAATTGGATTGCAAATTTACGTATACTTTAAAACATAAGCGCCCAAATTACTATTTTTTTCGTTATTAGCAATTTAATATAGTTTAATTATATATTAGATAATCTCCTTTTATTGATAAAAAAAACAGTTTTTACCATAAAAACCTCAAAACTATTAAAAGACACCAAAATTAGTGTAACATTATTTAAGTACTTTAGTCAAACATCCTGAATACCATTTTAAACCACTAAAATTCAAATTATGAAATTAAAGGTTACACTATTATTATTCTTAAATGTTGGCTTTTTTGCTTTTGCGCAAGAAAATTTAACCTACCAAAAACCATCGAAATCTATTTTAGATTTAGCTGATTACGAAAGGGCTCCTAGCGTATCAATGGATACTAAAAAAGAATACATGCTGTTCATGTATAGGAGCACATACAAAACACTGGACGATTTAAATCAGGAAGAGCTTCGTTTGGGAGGTTTGAGAATTAATCCTATAACTAATATTTCAAGTACAGTTACGTATTTAAATAATTTAAAAGTTCGAAAAGTTAGTGGCAAAGAAGAAGTACAGGTTGCTGGCTTACCAGCCAATCCTAAAATAAGCAATATTCTCTGGTCTCCAAATGATAAAAAAATCGCATTCTCACACACGACGGCTTCTGGTGTTGAACTATGGGTTTTAGATGTTGCAGCGGCTCAAGCCACAAAACTTACAGAAGCAACTGTAAACGCTAATTTAGGAAATCCGTTTAACTGGTTTTTAGACAATGAAACGATTTTGGTAAAAATGCTTCCGAAAGACAGAAAACCATTATTAGATTCTAAAAAAGATTTACCAACCGGACCGATTATCTCAAACACATCCGGAACAAAATCTCAGAACAGAACTTATCCTGATATGCTGAAAAATCAGAATGATGAAATCAACTTTGAGAACATCACTACATCTGAATTATACAAAGTAAATTTAAGCGGAACTGCCACTTTATTTAAAGATGCAGCCATGTATTTTGGCGAAAAGATTTCTCCAGACGGAAATTTTATTATGCTAACTACGATTCAAAAACCATTTTCATATGTGGTTCCTTTATACAGATTCCCTTCTAAAACTATTGTTTATGATGCGAGAGGAAAAGAAATTAAAACGGTAAACGAAGTTCCGCTTAACGAAGTTATCCCTAAAGGTTTCATGGCCGTTAGAAAGGGAAAAAGAGATATGGCATGGAGAACGGATAAACCAGCGACTTTATATTATGCTGTAGCTTTAGACGAAGGAGATCCAGCTAATAAAGTTGATTTTAGAGACGAAGTTTTTCTGTGGGACGCTCCTTTTACAAGCGATGCCACTTCACTGGTAAAAACACCTCAGCGTTTCAGCGATATTATTTGGGGGAATGACAATATTGCAATGGTTTCTGACGAATGGTATGACACGCGTAACACTAAAACGTATGTTATAAATCCGTCAAATCCTGCACAACTGCCAAAAGTAATTACGGACAGAAATTCTCAGGATGTTTATTCAGATCCGGGTGTTTTTGAAACTAAGAAAAACGAATACAACAAATATGTTTTAGCGATCGAGAATGACAATGCTTACCGTATTGGAGATGGTTATACAAAAGAAGGCCAATTTCCTTTTATTGATCAGTTCAATTTAAAAACATATCAGTCAAAACGCATTTATACTTCTCCATATAAAGACAAAAAAGAAGATTTATTAGAAATTGAAGATTTCAAATCAGGTAAAGTTTTAGTTCAGATTCAATCGAAGAATGAATATCCGAATTATTATTTCAGAAACATCAAAAAACAAAACAGTCTGACGCCTATAACTACTTTCAAAAATCCGTTTGAAAGTATTAAAAATGTCAGCAAAGAAGTAATCAAATACAAACGTAAAGACGGAGTTGAATTATCCGGAACTTTATATTTGCCTGCAGGTTATGACAAAGTAAAAAAAGAAAAATTACCGTTATTGATCTGGGCTTATCCGGCAGAATACAAAGACAAAAACAGTGCAGGACAATCGACTCAAAATTCAAATGAATTTACTTTCCCTTATTATGGATCGTTTGTTTATTGGGTAACAAAAGGATATGTAGTTTTAGACGATGCCGCTTTCCCTATTATTGGAGAAGGAACAACAGAACCAAATGACAATTTCATTTCTCAATTGGTAGATAACGCAGCCGCTGCAATTGACGCAGTAGATGCTTTAGGATATATTAATCGCAAAAAAGTAGCAGTTGGAGGACATTCCTACGGTGCTTTTATGACGGCAAATTTATTGACACATTCTAATCTTTTCGCATGTGGAATTGCCAGAAGCGGCGCATACAACAGAACACTGACTCCATTTGGATTCCAGACAGAGCAACGCAACTATTGGGAAGTTCCGGAAGTTTACAATACAATGTCTCCCTTTATGAATGCGGACAAAATGAAAACACCACTATTACTAATTCACGGTGAAGCTGATAATAATCCCGGAACTTTTACTTTGCAGACAGAACGTTATTTTCAGGCTTTAAAAGGTTTAGGAGCAAATGCAAGAATGGTTATTTTACCAAAAGAAGCACACAGTTATGTTGCCAAAGAAAACATTCTACACTTACTTTGGGAACAAGATCAGTTTCTGGAGAAGTATTTAAAAAACTAGACAACCTACTAGCGTAGTTATAAAAAACCCGACAGATTTAAAAAAACTGTCGGGTTTGCTATTTTAAGGGTCCAGAAAATTATCTAATTATCTAATTGGCACATTATCTCATTTAAAGATAATTCAAGCCTAAGAAAATTTCCTGTTCCAATGGAAGATCGATTTCACTTTCAAAAAAGATTAATTGTCTTTTATAAACGGTCTCAATCAGAAAATGATTTCCTCTAAAATAAGTTCGTCTGATTTTTACAGGCAATTTAGACTCTGAAAGCATTTTTAATTGATGTGGATAAACTAATGTTTTATGAGTTTCATCTTCATAGTCAAGCATCAAATGAGTTGGTATTTCATTTACTTCACCAAATAATGAAGCTACATATTTAGTTTGAGGATCCTCGTAAATCTTTGTTGGATTATCTTTTACTATAATTTCTCCATTTCTCATTACAATCGCCTCATCAGCAAACGATAATGCATCTGTACTATCGTGTGTTGCAATGATACAGGTAATTCCCTTTTGTTTTAAATATCGGAACAAATTTCGGCGTAAAGCATTTTTACGAAAAGCATCGATTTGACTAAACGGTTCGTCAAGTAAAATCACTTCAGGTTCCAAAGCTAACACTCTTACCAAAGCGACACGCTGTTGTTGTCCTCCACTTAAAAATTTAGCTTTTACATTAGAGAACGATTCCATTTCGACCATTTCTAATAATTCCTGAACACGCAATTTTTTCATGTTAGCAAAACCATTCGAAAGAAATTTTCCAACATTTTCTGCAACCGTCTCATATGGCGACAAATCAAAATCCTGCGCCAGGTATTTCATAAAAGGCATTCCGGGAATCAAATTGTATTTTGGCCCTAGAATTGGTTTTTCATTATAAAAAATTTTGCCTTCATCTAAATCGAACAAACCATACATAAGCTTAAGAAGTGTACTTTTTCCGCAGCCACTTTCGCCAATAATAGCAATGTTTTCACCTTTGTTTATAGTAAAAGAAACGTCTTTAATAACAGGTTTATCGGTATATGAAAATGAAATATTCTGAATGTCGAGCATGGGTTGTATTTGAGAGTACAAATTTACAATGTTTAAATTCTAAAGTCAAAAAAAAAGCTGCTTCAATTAAGAAACAGCTTTTAATAATTTTTATTGCTTTCTAAAACTATTTACCAGCTTCAGTTTTAGCATCATTTACCATTTTGTCATTTGCTGTAATAGCAAATTCAACACGACGGTTTTGAGTTCTTCCCTCTGCAGTATCATTTGTTGCAATCGGATCAGCAATTCCTAAACCTGAAGTTTTGAAACGGCTTGATTTTAATCCTTTTGAAACTAAATAAGCCTGCACAGAAGCAGCTCTTTGACCTGAAAGTGTCAAATTGTATTCTGGTTTTCCAGTATTATCTGTGTAACCAAAAATTTCGATATTCGTATCTCCGTATTCAGTAAATACAGGGATTAATTTATCTAAATTAGCTTTTGCCTGAGTAGTCAAAGTTGATTTATTTGTATCAAAACGAACTGCATTTTCATTCAAAGTTAAGTGAATTCCTTCACCTACTCTTTCAACATCTGCACCAGGTAAAGCCTGATCGATTTCACGCGCTTGTTTATCCATTTTGTTTCCAATAAGCGCTCCGGTTCCACCACCAACGGCAGCACCAATTGCAGCACCTAAAGCAGCGTTTCCGCCTTTTCCTAAATTATTTCCTAAAATACCACCAATAAGACCACCGGCAACTACTCCAATTCCGGCTCCTTTTTGTGTGTTATTTGCATTTTTAACTGAATCGCAGCTTGCAAAAAAACTAACTAATACAAGCAAACTACTCAACCCTAAAACTGTTATCTTTTTCATGTGTATATATTTTAATATTAATTGGCTCTTTGAAATTGGTAAGTAACATCTTTAGTTTGTCCACCTACATTAATGTTGTCTATTAACTCAAAAGAGTTGTCTGTTACACCTGCAACTTTTAGTAAATAGCCTTCCTTAACATTTTTTGATTTTGTTCCAGGATTAACAATTTTCAGTACAAAAAGCCCTTGATTATTGATACTCCAAACAATTGGAGAAGTAAATGCTGTACAACTTGGGGCTGTTAATGTCATTGTACCTTTGTTATTGTTTGAAATAAAACTCCAGGTACTACCAATAAAACATTTAGAATCCGCAAGATCAAATGAATTTACTTTGATATACTCTGAACCCGGGTAAGATACATTAGTAAGGACCCAATTTCCTTTAAGCGCTACTTGAGTCGACTTGTCAAGTTTAGTCGAAAGCGTTGGTGCTTCTGTTGAAGCTGTTGTTGACGAAGCTGATTTACACGCGAATACCATTGTGGCGATCATGCAAATGAAAAGAATTTTCTTCATTTTGTACATTTTTTAAGTTAATACTTACAGGTTTAACAATTACTGTACCACAAATATACGATTCATTGAAATATTAACAGTTCCAAAATCTAATTATTTTCTTTCAAAATTAACACTTCGGTCATTTTGTCACCCAAAAAACAATTGGTATTCTATTTGAAGGAATGACAATCATCTCATTAAACTAAAAAATTAAAAAATATGACAACAGGTAAAATTAATGTTTCAGTAGAAAACATCTTTCCCTTAATCAAAAAGTTCTTATACAGTGATCACGAAATTTTCTTGCGTGAGCTGGTTTCAAACGGAACCGATGCTACTTTAAAATTAAAACACCTTATTAGCATTGGCGAAGCTAAAGTTGAATACGGAAATCCCGTAATTGAAATTAAAGTTGATAAAGAAGGGAAAAAAATCCACATTATCGATCAGGGTTTAGGTATGACAGCTGACGAAGTAGAAAAATACATCAATCAGGTGGCTTTTTCCGGAGCTGAAGAATTCCTTGATAAATACAAAGATTCTGCTAAAGACTCTGGAATTATTGGTCACTTTGGTCTTGGTTTCTATTCTGCCTTTATGGTTGCTGAGAAAGTAGAAATCCTTACAAAATCATACAAAGACGAACCAGCTGCACACTGGACTTGTGACGGTAGCCCTGAATTTACTTTAGAACCAGCTGACAAAACTTCACGAGGTACTGAAATCATTCTTCATATCGCTGAAGATTCTCTTGAGTTTTTAGAAAATTCAAAAATTGCAGGTTTATTAAACAAGTACAATAAGTTTATGCCTATTCCGATTAAATTCGGAACAAAAACAGAAACACTTCCAAAACCGGAAGATGCTCCTGAAGACTATATCAATGAAACTGTTGAAATTGATAACATCATCAACAACCCAAACCCGGCATGGACAAAACAGCCATCTGAGTTATCTGAGGAAGATTATAAAAACTTCTACAGAGAATTATACCCAATGCAGTTTGAAGAACCGTTATTCAACATCCATTTAAATGTAGATTATCCTTTCAACTTAACTGGAATTTTATACTTCCCTAAGTTAGGTTCAGATATGCAAATTCAGAAAGATAAAATTCAATTGTACCAAAACCAGGTTTACGTTACAGACAATGTAGAAGGAATTGTACCTGAATTTTTAACTATGTTAAAAGGTGTGATTGATTCTCCGGACATTCCGTTGAATGTTTCCCGTTCAGGTTTACAGGCTGATGGTGCAGTGAAGAAAATCTCAAACTACATTACTCGTAAAGTTGCCGATAAACTAAAAGCTTTATTCAATGAAAATCGCGCTGACTTTGAAGCAAAATGGAACGATATTAAAATTGTTTTAGAGTATGGAATGCTTTCTGAAGATAAATTCTACGAAAAAGCTGGTGCATTTGTATTGTATCCAACTGTTGATGATACGTATTTTACTTTAGAAGAATTAAAAGAGAAATTAAAAGAAAATCAAACGGATAAAGACGGAAAACTAGTAGTTCTTTATGCTGGAAACAAAGATGCACAACACTCTTATATTGAAACAGCAAAAGAAAAAGGATACGAAGTATTGCTTTTAGACTCTCCAATTATTTCACATTTGATTCAAAAAATTGAAGGTGATAATAAAGATCTAACTTTCGTTCGCGTGGATTCTGATCATATTGATAATTTAATCAAGAAAGACGAAAACACAATTTCTAAATTATCTGACGAAGAAAAAGAAACCTTAAAAACTTCATTAGAAGCTTATATTCCAAAAGCATATTCTGTACAATTAGAAGCTATGGATAGCCAAGCCGCTCCATTTATTATTACGCAACCAGAATTTATGCGTAGAATGAAAGAAATGAGTCAGTCAGGCGGTGGCGGAATGTTTGGGATGGGAAATATGCCCGAAATGTACAATTTGGTTGTAAACACAAATTCTGATTTGGCAACAAATATCCTTAATACTGAAGACAAAACGCATCAGGAACATCTGGTGAAACAAGCTTTAGACTTAGCAAAATTATCTCAAAACTTATTAAAAGGTGAGGATTTAACTGCTTTTGTAAAAAGAAGTTTTGAAATGATTAAATAAAGATTTTTCAAAAAAAAATAATTTCTAAAATCCTGTGGGTCTGACTCACAGGATTTTTTTATTGGAATTCATTTTTTTTATTACATTTGAATGCCTTTTTAATCTAATCTTAAACTAAAACTACTATGAAAAAAACAGCTTTTTTACTTTTAAGTATTTGTGCTACAGCATTAATTTATGTTTCATGTTCAAATGATGATATTGTCAATGGAACTGACACTACTGCTGTAAGAGCCTCTGTTGTAATTGATGCAGCGAACGAAATGGATATCAATACCGGATTACTAGTAACCAGTAGTTCACCAACTGCAAAATCAGCTACAGATGTTCCAGGCGTTTGCGCTACAATTACTGTTTCCGGAGAATCTTATCCAAAAATATTTACAGTTGATTATGGGACAACAGGTTGTACAGATAGCCAACTTATAAGAAAAGGGAAACTAAAAATTACACTTTCAGGACCAATTATCACAACTGGAAGTAAATTAACTATTGAAAGAATTGATTATTCTATTAATGGTATAAAACTGGAAGGAACAATTGAGTATACAAACACTACTACTGTTCCAACTGTACCTCAATGGAGCAGAAAAGTTACTAACGGAAAATTTACCGATCTTCAGGGAAGAGTTTATACAAACTCTGGGATGCATACAGTAAAACAAACTGCTGGTGTTGACACTCCTTATGTTTTAACCGATAATGTTTATGAAATGACAGAAGGAACCCATACTGTTACAACAGACAAAGGAGCAACGTTAACATTGACAGTTCAGGAAACATTAGTCAAAAAACAATCATGCGATTATATCTCTAAAGGAAAATTAAAAGTAGAAGGTGGTTTCCTTAAAGGAGTTATTGACTACGGAAACAATGATTGTGACAGCAATTTTACTTACACACACGAAAGCGGAGTGGGCTATAACTTATCAATGTAAAAGTCTCATTTTTATAAAAATACAGCAATCCCAATTTAGAAATAAATTGGGATTTATTTTTATTAAAATTTAAATCCCAAACACTACATTCAAACTATTTTCTTTATTTTGCACCAAAATCTAAAAACCAATGAAAAAATCAATTATTGCCTTTGTTGCACTTGCTCTATTAGCATCATGCAGCAAAAAAGAATCTGCTGACAACCTGCACATCACAGGAAACATTAAAGGATTAAAAAACGGAACTTTATATATTCAAAGAATTGTTGACACCTCACTTGTTGCAATAGACAGTGTCAAAATCGACGGAAACTCAAGTTTTGAGCGCGATATCAAATTAGAATCTCCAGAAATGCTTTATTTATTCCTGGATCGTGGAGTAAGTAACTCAATGGACAATAACATTCTCTTTTTTGCAGAACCTGGAAATATTAATATCGAAACCAATCTGGATAATTTTATTTACGGTGCTAAAATAACAGGATCAAAAAACCAGGAATTATATGAAGAATACAAAAAGATAAATTCTCGTTTTAATGACGAAAACCTAAATATGGTTGAATCAAAATTTAGAGCACTTAAAAGACAAGATCAAAAAGCAGTTGATAGTATTGACGCAAAACAGCAATCTAATATCAAGAGAAAATACCTGTACGCTACAAACTTCGCCATTAACCACAAAGATCACGAAATAGCACCTTACATTGCTTTAGCTGAGATTTACGACATCAACATTAAGTTTCTTGATACTATTCAAAAATCAATGACTCCAAAAGTAGCACAATCTCTTTACGGAAAAAAGCTAACCAAATATGTTGCTGACATTAAAAAGCAAGAACAAAAATAGTTTTTACCCCATAAAAAAAGTCCTGAATTATATTCAGGACTTTTTTTTATGATGGAAATTCCAAAAATAAAATCCCAAATTCCAATCTTCACAGAAATAATATATCTGTAATTGGAATTTGGGATTTTATTGGGTCAATACGAAAAGCTGTGGAGAGAAAAAAAAATTACCACAGAGAACACAGCGTTTTTTTAAATATTCTAAGTTTAGTAAAAACACAAAGTTCACAAAGCTTTGCGGACTTAGATTGTGTAAATACAACTTAAAAATTAGTGAACTCTGCGAAAAAGCTTTGTGTTCTCTGTGTTAAAAAATAATTAAGATGTATGAAATTTTCAATGTTTCCCAAAAACATCTAGCGTTGATTCTAAAAGATCCTGCATTTCTATTTGATTTTAAAAACATAAACTCAGCATTTTAATATTTCTCCACAACAATATGTATTGATCCATTTTATTTTTGGGGATTTTTTCAAAAGTTTTGAGCAAAAAAAAACCACCACTAAAAGTGATGGTTTTACGTTGAGCCGGCGGAGGGACTCGAACCCACGACCTGCTGATTACAAATCAGCTGCTCTAGCCAACTGAGCTACGCTGGCGACTCATTACGGGTGCAAATATAAAACGGTTTTTCGTTTTTACCAAAATAAATTTGCAATAAATTTAAATAAAAAACCACCACTAAAAAGTGATGGTTTTATGTTGAGCCGGCGGAGGGACTCGAACCCACGACCTGCTGATTACAAATCAGCTGCTCTAGCCAACTGAGCTACGCTGGCGACTCATTACGGGTGCAAATATAAAGCGGTTTTTCGTTTTACCAAAATAAATTTGCACTTTTTTATACTTTTTTTTGCTTACAATTCGTTGATTTTAGCAATCAATTGATTAGCAGTTTCTTCCAATTCAACATTGATTTGTTTGAAGTGTGCTTTTTTGTTTTCAACGTTCTTTGCGTTCACTTTTGTGATCAAAGTATCGAAAGCAGCAATAGCCTGATCGATCAAAGCATTCGTTTCTGGAGTAGGATTTCCTGTAGTAGACATTTCAAATAAGTAAATTGCCTCAATAATATCTCCTAATACGAAGTTGATGTCTTTCTTTAAATTTTTAACGTTTGCCATTTTTATTTTTATTTTAATTTGCGTCTGCAAAAGTACATATAATCTTTATATTTAGCCCTATGAAATGTAAATTTCTAAAATAGAAGCTTTTCCGTTCAAAATAAATGCATTTATCTCAGCCGGAATCAAAATCGTATCTCCTTTTATATAGGTTTGTTTAAAGCCATCATATTCAATTTCAAAACTGCCTTCAATACACATATAAACTGTAAAGGACTCACCTGTTTTAGAAACTTCTAATTTATTTTCTAAGGGTATAAAATTGGTGGTAAAATAAGGACAGTCTACAACCGTATTTGAAGTATTAACTTTAGTATCGTATTTCTTCTGAGTATCTACTTTATTATAATTGATCGCATCAAGAGCCAAATCAACGTGTAATTCTCTTGTATTTCCTTGTGCATCTTTACGATCAAAATCGTACAAACGATACGTAATATCTGAAGTTTGTTGAATTTCGGCCACAACTAGTCCGGCGCCAATGGCATGAACCGTACCTGTCTCTAAAAAGAAAACATCTCCAGCTTTTGCTTTTACAGTATCTAAAATCGAAACTAAAGTTTTATCATTTAAATGTTTCAAATATTCTTCTTTACTAGAGTTTTCTTTAAAACCAACAATAATCCTTGCATCGGTATCTGCCTGTGTTACATACCACATTTCTGTTTTACCAAAAGAATTATGACGTTCTTTTGCCAATTTATCATTTGGATGAACCTGAATAGAAAGGTCTTCACGGGCATCTAAATATTTAAAAAGTAATGGAAATTGTTTTCCGAAACGTTTGTAAACTGCTGTTCCTAAAATTTCATTTGGTTTTTCATCAATAAGATCCATTAATGATTTTCCTTTCAAAACGCCATTAGCAACAACACTTACATCGCCTTCAACTGTTGATAATTCCCAGCTTTCACCGGTAATTTTAGAAACTATTGGTTTATTCAGAATGGTTTTTAATTTTTCTCCGCCCCAGATTCTGTCTTTCAAAATGGGTTCGAATTGTAAAGGGTATAAGTTTGGTTTCATTTTTATTGGCTAATCTCTTTATTAAATTGTTTTTGAACTAATACAAATTCTATGATTATAATACTAATTCTCTAATTGTTTCTAAGGCTTTCTCAATGTGTTTGGCTGCATTCATACTATCAAAAACATAAATTACAACACCATTTCTATCTATAATATACGTTACTCTTCCTGGTAAAAGACCAAATAAATTATTTCGCACTCCAAAAAGCTGCCTCAGTCTTTTATCAGGATCTGATAACAATATAAAAGGCAACTCATGTTTCTTGGCAAATTTATGATGCGATTTTACGCTATCACTACTAATACCGATTACTTCAGCACCCAAATCCTTGAAATCTTCGTATTGATCCCGAAAACTGCATGCTTCAGTAGTACACCCGGGAGTATTATCTTTTGGATAAAAATAGATCACGAGTGGCTTTCGGCCCAAAAAACTCTGGCTTTCAAAAACTTCTCCATGACTATCTTTAGCAGTAAAATTCGGAACTATATCTCCTATTTTTAATGACATTTATTATTCTCCTTTATAAGTTACAAAATTGCGGTCCGTTTCATTCAAAACGACTTCTAAATCAAAGTCGGCATGAATTTTTTTTCTAATTTTATTCCATATCACAACTGCAATATTCTCAGCAGTTGGATTCAAATCTTGAAATTCCGGAACATCCAGATTCAGATTTTTGTGATCAAACGGTATTTCTACTTCTTCGTGTATAATATCCGCTAATACTTTCACATCTAAAACAAAACCAGTTTCTGGGTCAATTTTTCCTGTAACACTAACTGTTAAACCATAATTATGACCATGAAAATTGGGGTTATTACATTTTCCAAAAACAGCATTGTTTTTCTCAAACGTCCAATCTTTCCTGTGCAATCGATGTGCAGCATTAAAATGTGCTTTTCTTGATATGGTTACTTTCATTTGGGTTTTTGGTTGTCTTGGTTAAATTTTATGGTCTTCTAAATAATGATAAAATTCATCAAATATTATTTTGAACCAAACGGTGTAAATTTCGGGCTGTTTTTCAATATCATCTTTTATGTCTTCAATCTTCATCCATTTCCAGTCCTCTACCTCATCATGATTGATCGCAGGACTTTCATTAAAATACCCAATCATAACATGATCAAGCTCATGCTCCGTTAATCCATTATCAAAAGGAGCTTTATATATAAAATGGAAAAGTTCTTTCAGTTCCGTTTTAAAACCCATTTCTTCAAATAATCTTCGGCTTCCGGCTTCAATGTTACTTTCACCTTCACGCTGATGACTGCAACAGGTGTTTGTCCAGAGCAACGGAGAATGGTATTTTTGATGAGCACGCTGTTGCAACATTACTTCGTTTTTACTGTTTAAGATAAAAACAGAAAATGCACGGTGCAAAAGTGCTTTTTCATGCGCTTCCAATTTTGGCATTAAGCCAATTTGTTCATCATTTTGATTGACTAATATTACGTTTTCTTCTATCATATGGCATTTTGTACAAAACAAAAATACGAAAAAAGAAATGGCTTGAAAATCCTGAAAAAGATTGTGAAAAGTTTAACGAGCCATGATTTTCACAAGTCTTTACAATTCAGAACTTTAAAAACACCTAATTATTTAAAATCGTTTAAAATTAAGCTTAAAAAACTACACGCTCTGCTTTTACGTAAATAAAAAAAAGTTAAAACATACTTAAAAAAATCTCAATTGTAAATTAACCGACATTTCTAAACTAACTCTCGTCGTACCTTTGACTTACAAAATTACAGCCTCTCAAAAATTATGAATACAAGAACTAAATTTTTCAGCCTTTGCTTTTTAATTCCGCTTTTTATTTTGCAGGCATGCGGCCAATCAACAAAAAAGCAAAACACAAAAACTATTGTTATGGAAAACAAAATCAATAAACCCGGAAATCCTTATTATTCAAATACTGATACAACTGTACTACATGTAAGCAATACAGATTGGAAAAAAGTACTACCGGAAGATGTTTATGCCGTAATGCGTGAGGCCGATACTGAAAGACCTTTTACAGGAAAATATTGGAATACCGATGAAAAAGGAACTTACTATTGTGCATCGTGCGGAAACAAGCTTTTTAGATCTGGAGCCAAATTTTCCAGTAGCTGCGGATGGCCAAGCTTTTTTGAACAAGACAATAAAAAGAGCGTGGTTTACAAAGAAGATAATTCACTTGGAATGGAAAGAATTGAAGCTTTATGCGGACGCTGTGGTGGGCATTTAGGCCATTTATTTGATGATGGACCCGAACCAACCGGAAAACGCTATTGCATGAACTCAATTGCCCTGGACTTTATTCCTGATAACAAATAACACGAAAATGAAAAATACGATTCTAATTTGCCTATTTGCTTTATCCTTAAACGGATTTTCTCAAACTAAAAAGTCCTCAAACCTAGAAACGATCACACTTGGCGGCGGATGTTACTGGTGTGTTGAAGCGGTTTACGAAGATCTAAACGGAGTAAAATCTGTTGTTTCCGGTTTCTCCGGAGGAAATGTTGCTGATCCTACTTACGAAGAAGTTTGCACTGGCGAAACTGGTCATGCTGAAGTCGTTCAGATTACATACGATAAAAACGTAACCGATATCAATGAAATTTTCAAGGTATTCTTTACGGTTCACGATCCGACAACTTTAAACCGTCAGGGTGCCGATGTTGGAACACAATATCGATCTGTAATTTTTTATAAAAACGACGCACAAAAAAAAGCAGCTCAAAGTATTATTGCCGAACTTAATAAAGCAAAAGTCTACAGCAGCCCGATTGTGACAAAAGTAGAACCTTTTAAAAAGTTTTATAAAGCCGAAGATTATCATCAGAATTATTATGCAAACAACAAAAATCAGCCGTATTGCAAAATGGTAATTCAGCCGAAAATAGAGAAATTTGAGAAAGTGTTTAAAGACAAACTCAAAAAGAAATAAAAACTCATAAAAAAAGGAAAATGAAGTAACTCATTTCCCTTTTCTTTTATGTCCATTTAAAACTATTGTTTAGCCACTTTTTTAAATCTCATCATTGGCACATCGCCCTCGATCAAATTTAACTTTCCGTCTTTATCAATAGCATAACTTGTTATTTTTTTCATTTGCTGCAAAAACTGTTGTTCTCCTCCCCCTTCACAAAACATCATCGTTGCTGGCCCTGGTTCTCCAAAAGTTAAAGATTTTCCATTTAGAGTGTAAGGTGCGCTGTATCCGTTGCATCCATTATTACCATAAACTTTTGTTTCTTTCTGATCAAAAGTAATTTGTGGTTTTTTATTTGGATACAATCCTTCAAAAGCAATTCTTGGTCCTGAAATGTATTCTAATTCCCAGGTTGTATCATAAATATTGGCGGTGCTTTTGGCTTCTTTTGATGCCATACATGAAGTAAGTAATAAGGTTAAAACTGAAACGACTGCAATTGTATATTTTTTCATAAAATTTACTTTTTAAGATTAAAATTGTTTTACAAAATATTCTCTTCTCAATATTCGTGCCTGACCGCAAGTTTTATTAATATTAAATATTTAATAAAAGGCCCAAGATTTCATTATTAAATTCCAATTTCTGATTTCTAAGTTACGTCATTTTACTTAAAAAACTATAAACCAAACATTTAAATAAAAACATACGATTGCATTTTTTTTGTAATTTGCGATGATCAAAAAACTAAAATCATCAATAAAAAACCAAAACAAAATGAAGCAATTTCTTTTATTGTTTACTTTATTACTTAGTGCGATACATATTCAGGCACAAGAAAACCTTCCAACAGATTATCTTTCAAAAGAATTTCACAAAGGCCGACGCGAAGCTTTTAGAAATTTAATGCCTGCTAATTCGGTTGCCGTCGTTTTTTCCTATCCGGAAAGAGTTTTCTCAAAAGACGTTAACTACAATTACCATCAAAATCCTGATATGTATTATTTAACTGGCTACAAAGAACCAGATGGCGTTTTACTAATTTTTAAAGAAAATCAGGGAACTGGCGAAACTTACAACGAAGTACTTTTTGTAAGAGAAAAAAATGCTGCCAGAGAAATGTGGACAGGAAGACGTTTAGGAGTTGAAGGTGCTAAATCTAAATTAGGATTTTCAAAAGCCTATAATGGTTCTGATTTTAATGCCTTTGCTATTGACTTCAAAAAATTTGATGAAATTATTTTTGACGAATCATCACCTGGAATTCAAGACAATACCTACGATCCTGCAGATTTATTTAATCTAATTCAGATTTTCAAAACAAAAGCCGGTATTGTAAGTGAAGATAAAGCTTCAGCAAAAACTTTTACAAAAATTACCAACTCCCTACGAGAAATCAAAACTCCTGAAGAAATGGAATTAATGCGCAAAACCGTTAAACTTTCCTGTGTTGCCCACAACGAAGTTATGAAAGCGGTTGGCCCGGATATGAGCGAAAATGAAGCTGATGGAATTCATGCTTACATTCACAAAAAATATGGTGCCGAAGGCGAAGGTTATCCACCAATTGTAGGTGTTGGCGCAAATGGCTGTATTTTGCATTATGGCGAAAACAACAGTACAAAAATGGACAATCAATTATTATTAATGGATGTTGGTTCTGAATACCATGGTTATTCTGCAGACGTAACGAGAACAGTTCCTGCAAATGGCAAGTTTTCTGAAGAACAAAAAGCCATTTATCAATTGGTTTATGATGCTCAGGAAGAAGTTTTTAAAATCTGTAAAGAAGGAACTCCTTTTCAGGATTTAAATAAAAAATCAAAAGAAGTAATTGCTGCCGGATTAATAAAATTAGGAATCATTACAGATCCTAAAGACGTCAGACTTTATTACCCGCATGGCTGCTCCCATTTTCTTGGTTTAGATGTTCATGACAAAGGAAATTATGGAGGAAACTTAAAAGAAAATATGGTTTTTACTGTTGAGCCAGGAATTTACATTCCGGCAAATAGTAAATGTGATAAAAAGTGGTGGAACATTGGTGTTCGTATCGAAGATGATATCGCGATTACAAAAGATTCCTATGAAAATCTATCAGCAGAATCACCAAGAAAATGGGAAGATGTCGAAAAAATGGCAGCACAAAAAAGTACTTTCAATGACATGAAATTCCCTAAAATATAAAAAGCAAAAAAGTATTCAAAACCAAAAATGAAATCCAAAAAAAACATTATAACAAGCAAGTATTTCTTATTGTTTCTACTATTTTTCAGCATTATTTTTACATCACATTCGCAAAAACAAAAATGCACGATTTACTTTGATGACAATACATCTATAACCGGCTTAGGAAAAATTAAAGGTGATAATTTTATCAAATTCAAATTGGATGATGAAGCAAAAAGCACCGATTATGATCCTATGATAATTGATCGAATTGTAATAGAAAATGATGGTGTTTTACAGGTTTATAAATACAAAAAGCAAAAAGACGGATTTCCTTTTTGGTTAAAAGTCATTACAGAGGGAAAAGTAAGTTTATATAAAAATGAATTTTCGGGCCATAATTTTGGTCCGACGATGTCAAATAATGGTTTTAATGGTTTTTCAGGAATGAATATGGTTTCCAATTCTGTAACGATTTATTATATTGCACATGGAGAGGAATTTGAAGTTTCAATAATTACTTCACTGGGAAGTTTGAGCAAAAATTTCAAAAAAACAGCTTCAGAATACTTTAAAGATTGTCCGGTTCTGGTTGAAAAGATAAACAACAAAGAATACAAAAAAGATGATATTTATGAAGTTGTAAAATTCTATAATTTAAACTGTAATACTGAAAACACAACCACCGAAATACAATCTGAAAACTAAAACTCTTTAATGAGGGCGTTTCAAACTGTAAATTATATTTTACCGTACTTTGTACCCTCAAAATTTTAAAAAATGAAAGCACTTACCTTCTCTACTTTTGGAGATTCAGATGTTTTAGAATACATCGAAATTCCAAATCCGCAATTAAAAAGCGATGAGATTTTAGTCGAAATGAAAGCCATCGGATTAAATTTTGCCGATGTTTACAGACGAAAGGGAAATTACCACTTAAAAGGAAATCCGCCTTTTATTGCCGGTTATGAAGGTGCTGGAATCGTAGTTGATGCCAATAATCATTCCGAATACAAAATTGGTGATCGTGTGGCTTTCGCCGATGTTCCTTTCGCCAATGCAGAGTTGGTTACCGTAAATATAAATCACGTTTTACCGTTACCGGAAGCGATATCTTTTGAAACTGCAGCGTCAATTTTACTCCAAGGTTTAACCGCTCATTATTTAGCAACAGACAGCCATAAAACTCAAAAAGGCGAAACCGTTTTAATTCATGCCGTTGCCGGTGGAGTCGGTCAGACACTAACTCAAATCAGCAAGCTTTTAGGCGCCAATGTAATTGGTTTAACCTCATCATCAGAAAAAGCAAAAGTAGCTTTTGAGCAAGGCGCAGATCATGTTTTTCTTTATAATGACGATTGGAAATCGCAAGTTTTCAAAATAGCACCAAAAGGTGTTGATGTTGCTTACGACAGCATCGGAAGTACCTTAATGGAAAGTTTCGAAGTCACCAAAGAATGCGGACAAGTCGTTTTCTTCGGAATGGCGGGCGGCGATCCGGCACCTGTAGATCCAAGAATGCTGATGGACGGTTCTAAAACTTTAACAGGCGGCGATTTATGGAGCTATTTAAACTCCAAAGAAGAAAGAATCAAAAGGGCCAATCAATTATTCAATTGGATTATTGAAGGAAAAATTACACTTTCAACACCAACATCTTTCAAATTATCCGAAGGAAAATTGGCTCATGATTATCTAGAAAGCCGAAAAAGTACCGGAAAAATAATTCTGATTCCGTAAATAATAATCTGGGCGTGCCACCAATATAAAAAGGGGCTGACTATAGCATCGCTTAGTCGCCCCTTTTTATATTGGTGTCGGGCTATCCGGGCTACTTCGGTAGCTTCCTCCTATCCCTCACGCAAAAAAAATCTCTTATAGTTGATTAATCTCAATCTTGGTCAATTCAGACAATTCTAAGATTCTGTCAACCTCATTTTTATTGGCAACAAAAAACAAATAATTATCTCCCTGTGTATCATATGTCATTAATTCAAGATCACGTTTTTCCAGAGCCGATTGAATATAGGGAAACAAGTCATGGCTGTAGGTTTCTTCAGGATATTCGAAATTCAAATCTTCACCTATCATTTCTGAAATAAAATATTCTGCATCTTCAGGATCAAATTTCCAATCGCTGTTCCAGCAATCTATGCTTTCAAAAAAACTCCAATGATTTTTAACAATCTTATGATATTCTTTTGCTTCTTTTTTAAAATTCTTCAAAAGCTTTTTAGCTTGTTTCTGAAGTAATTTTTCTTCAACATTTCCTCTTGAAACCAGCTTGATAAATTCTTCAAAAGTTCCTTGGTTTATATCAACTTCTTCCGGTAATAAACTCTCTTGTGAGGGAAGCTGGATACCTTCGGGTAATTCGATTTGCATATATTGGCAAATACCTTGCAGCACTCTTTCAAATTCTTTAAAACCTAATTTCTGAACATCATTTTTCGGATCCTTGATATCAATATATTCCGTATCAAGTATTCCTCCAACATAATCCAGAAAATAATTATTATTATACAAAATTCTAAAATCATTGGTTTCTAAACTATTGGTACAACAAAAGAAAATGACGAAATTATGCAAAACATGTTTTAAATGTTTTTTCATTTCCGGAGTTGGCTGTGTGTAAAACTGAATATGAATATAATCGAATTCTAATTCTGCCTGAATATCCTCTTCTGAAATAGCTCCAATATTGAGCTTTTTATACAATTCATTTAAAACTTCATACGCATTTTTTAATCCCGCTTTCTTAATTCCGTTTTGCGCTTCTTCATTATTAAATGAATTTGGAAACGAATATAAATTCACCGAAACCGTATCATAGATTCCCTTTAGTTTAATCTCTAATCTATTCTCTTCATTATATAGATAAGAATAAATTGAATCAACAACATCAAAGGAAACAATCGATTTTGGATCGTTATTTCTACCGAATAAATTAGAAAAGAAATCTTTTATCAAAATATATTATTTTAAAGTTTCAGCAATCATTAATGCACATTTCTCGCCATCAATAGCAGCTGATATAATTCCGCCCGCGTAACCCGCTCCTTCTCCGCAAGGGTACAAACCTTTTATTTGTAAATGCTCATAAGTAATAGGATCTCTCGGAATTCTGACCGGTGACGACGTTCTGCTTTCCGGAGCGTGTAAAATCGCTTCGTTAGTCAAATAACCACGCATCGATTTTCCAAATTCCTTAAAACCTTCACGCAAAATCTGCGATAGAAATCCAGGAAAAACCTGCCCCATTTCAACCGAAGTTGTTCCCGGAACATAAGATGTTTTCGGGATATCTGCCGAAACTTTATTTTGAGTAAAATCGATCATTCTTTGTGCAGGAACTTTCTGAGTTTCTCCCGCCAAATGCCATGCTTTTTGTTCAATACTTTTTTGGAATTCCATTCCGGCCAAAGCACCAAATTTCTCGAAAGGTTTAAAATCTTCCAATTTTAATTCGATTACAATTCCGGAATTTGCTGTTGCCTGATCACGTTTCGATGGCGACCAGCCGTTGGTAACCACTTCACCCGGACTTGTAGCGCAAGGTGCAATTACACCACCTGGGCACATACAAAAAGAGTACATTCCACGACCGTTAACTTGTTTTACGATTGAATAGGGTGCTGGTGGTAAGTGCTCGCCACGATAATCACAACTGTATTGAATACTGTCAATTAATTCCTGAGAATGTTCTGCACGAACTCCCAAAGCAAAAGGTTTTGCTTCTATAAAAATTTTCTTTTTATCTAATAATTCAAAGATATCCCGCGCCGAGTGCCCCGTCGCTAATATTAATTTATTCGCCAGAATCTTGTCTCCGGTTTGCGTTATGATTCCTTCAACTTCATTATTTTTTACTAAAATATCGGTCACTCTCGTATCAAACAAAACCTGACCACCAAATTCGATGATTTTGTTTCGGATATCTTCAATGATCTTAGGTAATTTGTTGGTTCCGATATGCGGATGCGCTTCTACCAAAATATCTTCAGAAGCTCCAAAAGCTACTAAAAGCTCTAAAATTCTGGTAACATCGCCACGCTTTTTTGAACGTGTATATAATTTTCCATCAGAATATGTTCCTGCTCCACCTTCGCCAAAACAATAATTAGAATCTTCGTTCACCAAATGATCCACGTTGATTGCTTTTAAGTCACGTCGACGTCCTCGAACATCTTTCCCGCGTTCGATTACAATTGGCTTTAAGCCTAATTCAATTAATTGCAAGGCAGCAAAAAGTCCGGCCGGACCAGCTCCAACCACAATAACTTCCTGTGCAGAAGAAACGTCTTTATATGAAGGCAATTCGATTTTAGTTTCCTGAAAAGGTTCACCTTGCAAATAAATAATTACTTTCAAATTAATTTTTATCGCTTTTTGACGCGCATCAATCGAACGTTTTAAAATAGAAATATGTTGAATTTCCTTAGGAGAAACCTTTATTTGTTTAGACAAATAGTCTTTTAGCAACAATTCGTTTGCAGCTATTTCCGGAGTTACCTGAAGTAAAAGTTCTCTTGGCATTGTATTTTATTTTTCAATTAGCTTTTCTATCTATGAAAAGAACATGCAAAAATAACATTTTGAAATGACTTTGTATAATTAACCGCAAAGTACGCTAAGATTTTTTAGAGGTATGTTTTTAAAAACACAAAGTTCGCAAAGCTTTGTGTTAATCTAGCTTTGCGTCCCGAAGCTTCGGGATGTGGTTTCTATGCGTAAAGTAAAATTATCTTAGCGCACTTTGCGGTTCATTATCTAGCAACTTTTCTCTTCTTCCTAAAATCTTTACCATTTATTTTTAGCCATAGATTATTTAGGTTAAAAAGATTTCTTTTAAAGAACAATTAAGCGCACTGCAGTGCATCTCTAAAAAAAAAACTCAGAACCTTAGCATCTCAGAACCTTAGAACCTTTTTTTCAAAATAGACTTTGTACCTTTGCAACTCTAAACCTTTGCACCTTAAAAAATAATGTCTAGAAAAATAAAATTAATTTGGGATTTCCGTGGTCCTGCTTCTGCAAAAACAGCAGAACATCATGAAATTCATTTGAAAGAATATATCGCTATAGAAAAGCTTCCGCTAAATATTACGGGTTTTAAAATTGTAAACGGCATGCATGCCACAGCTTTTATGGTGGTTATCGAAGAAAATATGATTACAGTAAGAGATGCTTTGAAACCACATCGTGGGGAAGTGTTTGAAGGTTAAATTCCAAATAAAAAAATCCAAATTCCACACTATCGCTAGTAATTGGAATTTGGATTTATATTTTACTGTTTTCTTTTTGTTTCTTTTGTGGAATTTGGTGCCGAAGCTTCGGGATTAAATATTGAAATTTTAATTCGCGACCTCGCTTATAAACTTAATTCTCATCAGCCTTAATTCATCAATATCATAATCGCCATCGAATTCTTTCAATGCATCTTCGATTTTATCTGATTCTGATTCCATGAAATAATCATGGATTTCTTCCTGTTGATCATCATCCAACATATCGTCAACCCAATATTTGATATTCAATTTGGTGCCAGAATATACGATTTGCTCCATTTCTTTAATCAGGGCATCCATCGTTAATCCTTTCGCGGAAGCGATATCATTTAAAGATAACTTTCGATCTATATTTTGAATGATATATAGTTTATTGGCCGAATTTACTCCTGTTGATTTTACAACTAAATCGTCTGGACGAATAATATCATTATCTTCAACATAACGACTTATTAGGGCAACGAATTCTCCACCATATTTCTTAGCTTTTCCTTCTCCAACACCGTGAATATTGAATAATTCATTTAAGGTAATTGGATATTTCAGAGCCATGTCTTCAAGCGAAGGATCCTGAAAAACTACAAATGGAGGTACTCCAAGTTTTTTGGCTACTTTTTTACGAAGTTCGCGCAACATTCCCATTAAAACTTCATCAGCGGTTCCTGATGATTTTGATGCTGTTACGATTGCTTCATCTTCAGATTCATTGTATTCGTGATCTTCAGACATTAAAAAGGATACCGGTTTTTTTATGAAGTTCAAACCTTCTTTGGTGATTTTCACCACACCATACGTTTCAATATCTTTAGATAAATAGCCTGCGACTAATACTTGTCGAAGCAACGCCATCCAGTATTTTTCATCATGATCGGAGCCTGAACCAAAAAAAGATTGCGTGTCTGTTTTATGTGCTTTAATAACTGCGTTTATACGACCTATTAAAGTAAAGACAATTTCTTTTGACTTGTAAATATGTTTGGTATCACGAACGATTTCCAACAATTTAACGACCTGATCTTGTGCTTCAATTTTGTTTTTCGGATTACGAACGTTGTCATCCATATCTGCACCTTCTCCGGTTTCGCTGTCGAATTCTTCACCAAAATAATGCAGTAAGAACTTTCTTCGTGACATTGAGGTTTCGGCGTAAGCCACAACTTCCTGCAAAAGAGCAAAACCAATTTCCTGTTCAGCAACTGGTTTCCCGGACATGAATTTCTCCAGCTTTTCTACATCTTTATAAGAGTAATAGGCTAAACAATGTCCTTCTCCTCCATCACGACCGGCACGACCCGTTTCCTGATAATAACTTTCCAATGATTTTGGAATGTCATGGTGAATTACAAAACGAACGTCTGGTTTATCAATTCCCATTCCGAAGGCGATTGTTGCTACTACCACATCTACGTCTTCCATCAAAAACATATCCTGATGTTTGGCGCGGGTTTTAGCATCTAAACCTGCATGATAAGGAACAGCACTGATTCCGTTTACTTGTAAAACTTCGGCAATGGACTCGACTTTTTTACGGCTTAAGCAATAAATAATTCCGGATTTGCCTTTATGTTGTTTGATAAATCGAATGATATCCGATTCAATATTTTTCGTTTTTGTGCGAACTTCGTAGTACAAGTTCGGTCTGTTGAATGATGCTTTGAAAGTATTTGCATCAGACATATCAAGGTTTTTCAGAATATCTTCCTGAACTTTTGGGGTTGCAGTTGCGGTTAGTCCAATAATAGGAACCTGACCTAATTGTTTTATTATGTTTTTCAGGTTTCGGTATTCCGGCCTAAAGTCATGACCCCATTCTGAAATACAATGCGCTTCATCAATAGCGACAAACGAAATAGGTACACTCTGTAAAAAAGCCACATATTCTTCTTTAGTCAAAGATTCCGGCGCTACATACAAAAGTTTGGTTAAACCAGAAGTGATGTCTTTTTTAACTTGTGCAATTTCTGTTTTGGTGAGGGAGGAATTTAGTACATGGGCAATTCCGTTTTCTGAAGAAAGGCTTCGAATCGCATCAACCTGATTTTTCATCAAAGCAATCAAAGGAGAAACAACGATGGCTGTTCCGTCCTGAATTAAAGCGGGTAATTGATAACAAAGAGACTTTCCACCGCCGGTTGGCATAATTACAAAAGTATTCTTCTTATCTAAAATACTCGTAATGACTTGCTCCTGCAAGCCCTTAAATTGGCTAAAGCCGAAATACTTCTTTAATTCCTTGTGTATTTCAATTTCGTTTGAATTCATTCTTTATATTAATGGATATTTTGTATAAATTTGCAACACATAAAGATACAACTTTCTTTTATACATACAAATTTTAAATATTCTGTTTTGATTTCAAAAGAAAATATATTGGCAATTGCCAAAAAAACCATACTATCTGAAAGTGAGGCAATTATAAAGTTAATTGATTTTCTTGACGAAAATTTCTACGAAGCTGTTCAACGCATTTACGAAACCAAAGGCCGATTGATCGTTACCGGAATAGGAAAAAGCGCCATCATTGCCCAAAAAATGGTTGCCACTTTTAACTCAACCGGAACGCCATCTATGTTTTTGCATGCCTCAGAAGCTATTCATGGCGACTTAGGAATGATCCAAAAAGAAGATATCATTATTTGCATTTCAAAAAGCGGTAACAGTCCTGAAATAAAAGTCCTTGTCCCATTATTAAAACGTTTCGGAAACATTTTAATTGCGATTACAGGAAACATAACTTCATCTTTAGCAAAAGGTTCTGATTATGTCCTAAACACCACTGTTGAGACAGAAGCCTGCCCAATTAATCTTGCTCCAACAAACAGCACAACAGCACAACTTGTAATGGGTGATGCATTAGCCGTTTGTTTGATGGAAATGCGTGATTTTAAGCCCGAAGATTTTGCCGTTTATCACCCTGGAGGTGCTTTAGGAAAAAAACTATTGCTTCGTGTGAAAGATATGATTGAACATTCGTTAAAACCAATGGTAACGCCTGAAACTTCAATCAAAAAAGCTATTTTTGAAATCTCTGAGAAAAGATTAGGCGTTACTGCCGTAATCGAAGAGGGCAAAATTATTGGAATTATTACCGATGGAGACATCCGAAGAATGCTAAACGACGTAGATACTATTGCAGACTTAACGGCAAAAGATATTATGTCTAAAAACCCTAAATTAATCTCTTCCGAAACCATGGCAGTAGACGCTTTGAATATGATGGAAGATTTTTCAATAACACAACTCATTGTTGCTGACAATGGCGAGTACAAAGGAGTATTACATTTACATGACATATTAAAAGAAGGAATCGTATAATGGCAAAAAAGAACCTTGGCGAGATGTCATTTTTAGACCATCTTGAAGAACTAAGATGGTTATTAGTTAGAAGTACAACTGCAACGCTGATAATGGCATTTGTAACTTATTTTATCAGTGATTATTTATTTGACAAAATCATTTTAGGTCCAACCAGACCTAGTTTTTTTACTTACGTATGGTTTTGTGATTTATCACATCAATTAGGATTTGCGGATAGCATCTGTATTACCGAACTGAATTTCATTATTCAAAATACGGAGATGGAAGGTCAGGTAAACATTTTTGTCTGGATGTGTATTTTGGCTGGTTTCATTTTAAGTTTCCCTTACATTTTATTTGAAATCTGGAAATTCATTAGTCCGGCATTATATGAAAAAGAAAGAAAAAATGCGAGGGTATTCATATTCGCTTCTTCTCTACTTTTCTTTTTAGGGGTACTATTTGGTTATTTTGTTGTTATTCCGATGTCAGTAAATTTCGTTGCGACTTTCTCTGTGAGTGATGTTGTGAAGAATCAATTTACGTTGGACTCTTATATGGGAATGGTAAAAACAAGTATTTTGGGTAGCGCCATCTTTTTTGAATTGCCGATCGCTATTTATTTCTTAACTAAATTAGGATTAGTAACTCCTGATTTTTTAAGAAAATATTGGAAGTATGCCGTGATTATCATTTTGATTATTGCCGCAATCGTCACGCCACCAGACGTAGTAAGCCAGACTATCGTAGCAATACCAATGTTGCTTATTTACGAAGTGAGTATCCTGATTTCAAAAGTTGTTTATCGAAATAAATTAAAAGAAAATGTCTGAATTAATTCAAGAATTTAACGACTATCGTTCTAGAATGAACGAAAAATTATTAGCTGACAATAACAAAATTGTAAAGCGAATTTTTAATCTTGACACCAACGCTTATGCTCCGGGAGCTCTTGATGTAAAAACAAAAGAACTTTTAGGATTAGTAGCATCTACAGTTTTACGTTGTGATGACTGCGTAAAATATCATTTAGAAACAAGCCATAAAGAAGGTGTAACGAAAGAAGAAATGATGGAAGCAATGGGTATCGCAACTTTGGTTGGGGGAACAATTGTAATTCCGCATTTAAGGAGAGCTTACGAATTTTGGGAAGCTTTAGAAGAAGAGGCCGGGAATTAGAAAATGTGCCAATTAGATCATTAGATAATTTCCTAAAAATGCTCTAATTATTTAATCCATAATAGTCATGTAGATAATTCTGAAAACGCAATAATTTGTTAATTCATTTATCTAGTTGATTATTTTACTTTTAATTTGTCCCTTATAATAAATTTTAAAATTGAATTTGAGTTAGTTTTTCAATTATCTCATTTTCTAATTATCTAATTATCTAATTATCTAATTGAAAAAATGAAGCTAAGAGCCGATAATTTAATCAAAACCTATAAAGGACGTAGTGTTGTAAAAGGAATTTCTGTTGAAGTAAATCAAGGAGAAATCGTGGGGCTTTTGGGTCCGAATGGTGCTGGAAAAACAACTTCGTTTTATATGATTGTGGGATTGGTAAAACCAAATCAGGGAAATATTTATCTTGATGATTTGAACATTACCGATTATCCTATGTACAAACGTGCACAGCAAGGAATTGGTTATTTGGCACAGGAAGCTTCGGTTTTTAGAAAATTAAGCATTGAAGATAACATCCTGAGCGTTTTACAATTGACAAAACTTTCCAAAGAAGAGCAAATTGCAAAAATGGAAAGTTTAATTGAAGAATTCAGTTTAGAACATATTCGTACCAACCGAGGCGATTTACTTTCGGGAGGAGAACGCCGTCGTACTGAGATTGCACGTGCCTTGGCAACAGATCCAAAATTTATTTTATTGGATGAACCTTTTGCAGGAGTTGATCCTGTTGCAGTTGAAGACATTCAAAGAATTGTAGCGCAATTAAAAAACAAAAACATCGGAATCTTAATTACAGATCACAACGTTCAGGAAACCCTGGCAATTACCGATAAAACATACCTAATGTTTGAAGGAGGGATTTTGAAAGCCGGAATTCCGGAAGAATTGGTTGAAGACGAAATGGTACGCCGCGTTTATCTTGGACAAAACTTCGAATTGCGTAAAAAGAAACTTGAATTTTAATAAAGTTATATGTGAAAGGTAAAAAGTGAAATGTAAATTACTTTTTACCTTTTTTCTTTTATATCTTATAAATTATATTTTGCAGAAACTCTGATATGACCCCACAAAAACCAACTCAGCAGGATTACAACAACTGGCACAACGATCCTAATAATTGGCATCTAGGCATGTTTTATTATAACAAAGAAGACAAAAGAATGTTTGTTCCTAAAAGACTTAAATGGGCTGGATTCACGATTAACTTTGGAAATACAAAAGCAATTTTAATTACGATTGCTTTTCTTTTCTTCATCTATACTTTGACACAACTTAAATAAGTTTTCAGTCAGTAAGAAACTGAAAACTGCAACTGTTTACTACTCAACAGTTATAAACTGCAATTGTTCCAAATCGCCATTATAGATATTTACATCTACTCTATGCTTAACTCCTGGTAACGAAGCTTTCTCTGTAAACTGCCAAAAAAGCCAATCGTCTTCGATTTTTTCTCTATAAAAATTGTAGTTGGCAATCCAAAACAAATACTCGCTGAATTCCTCTTTTAAGAAATCGTCATAATAGCTTTCTCCTGTATAAATTATTGGACGGACCTGATAATGCTTTTCTACTTTAGTTAGCCATCTTTTTAAGCCTTTTTTTAAACTATCTAAAGGTTGATTTTTTGGCAATTTTTCAATATCTAAAACGGGAGGCAAATCTCCTTTTTGCAATTTTACTGTTTTAATAAAAAGATTTGCCTGCTCGATTGAATTTTCGTTTGGACGATAATAATGATACGCACCACGCATTATTTTATTCTCTTTTGCCCCTTCCCAATTCTTTTTGAATTGTCCATCTACCCTATCGTTTCCGGCAGTAGCACGTATAAATACAAATTGAACAGGATATTTTTCTTCTAAAATTTCAACCTCTTCCCAATCGATCTTTCCCTGAAATTCAGACACATCAATTCCAATCACTTTCCCCTTATGATTCTCCAAAACCCGAATGTTTCGAACATCAGAAAGATGCTTGTCAACGGCATCTTCCTCTAAAACTTTATCCGATTTAAATCCGAGGTAATAAGCCAATCCTGCGCGATAATGATAAACAGCTCCAATGAAAAGCAATGCTAAAAAAGAGTATACGATAAAGCGAATCAATCTACTAAAAGCAGAACGAGTTGGTTGCGTTTTTCGGGAATAAGAAGTTCGTCTTGTCGTTTTTCTTGCCATTCGGATAAACTACTTTTTCAAAAACATATTATTGACAACTGACAACAACACATAAAAAATGATAATTAACGGAATAGCGATATAATGCAACAAAAGCACCATTAAAACAGACACTATCAGAAACACAATTTGAAGTGTATTTTCCTTAAAACTAAATTTCTTGATTTTTAAAGAGAATAACGGAATTTCAGCATTCAAAATATAAGCACTGCATAAAGTAATAACCAGTAAAACCCATTGATTGGTTAGAATTTCCAACATCATTAATGAATCGGAATATTTCAAAACCAAAGGCAAACTCAAAATAAACAATGCATTTGCTGGTGTTGGTAAACCAATAAATGAATCGGTTTGGCGCGTGTCAATATTGAAATTTGCTAATCTATAACAAGAACCTAAAGTCACGATAAATCCTAAAAACGGAATTGCCGGATTGTTTCCCAATTCATGAGCACTGTTTGTAAACAAACTATACATGACATAACCTGGAGCAACACCACTTGTTACCATATCAGCCAAAGAATCCAACTGTAATCCAAGCGGACTTGAAACTTTAAACAATCGGGCAAAAAAACCATCAAAAAAATCAAAAAAGATTCCTAAACACACCATATAAAAAGCCATTTCATAATTGGCTTCAGAAATAAAAACAACTGCAATACAACCGCAGAAAAGATTGATTAATGTAATTAAATTAGGAATGTGTTTTTTAATATTCATCTTTATAAATTTTGATAATGGTGAGGAACAAATTTAGTATAATAACTGCATGTACAAGCCGTTTTCTTAAGAGTTTTTTATTTGAAATTTTGAGTTTCGCAATATTTCTCAAAAGGAATAAATTAGATGGGTAAAATATTATATTTTTGATAAAAATTAAAACAGGCCTCAGTCTGCAAAAAAATATACGTTGAAGAAAACCTTACTGCTTTTATTATTTTGGAGCTGCACGCAACAATATGCACAAACTGTTCGAAAATATTCGAATGAATTTATGAATATTGGTGTCGATGCTGCTGCATTAGGAATGTCGAGTGCGGTTGTTGCTTCAACTAATGACGTAAATGCTGTTTACTGGAATCCTGCTGGTCTTACACATCTTGAAGACCATCAGATTTCATTAATGCATGCCAATTATTTTGCCAATATTGCCCAGTATGATTATATAGGATACGCAAGCCCCATTGATGACAGAAGTGCCTGGGGGATTTCGATGATTCGTTTTGGAGTTGACGATATCATGGACACAACTGAATTAATTGATAGCCAGGGAAATATTGATTACAACAGAATTCGATTGTTCTCAACGGCCGATTATGGTTTTACCTTTTCATACGCAAGAAAATTGCCAGTAGAAGGATTTCAATACGGTGTTAATGCAAAAGTGATCCGAAGAATTATTGGAGAATTTGCCAATTCGTGGGGTTTTGGTTTTGATGTTGGTTTACAATTTGAAAGAAACGACTGGAAGTTTGGATTGATGCTTCGTGATATTACAACAACTTATAATATCTGGAATATTGATGAAGAAGAATATGCAAAAATTGCCAATGCTATTCCGGGAGAAAATAACGAATTGCCTGAAAGCACTGAAATTACTTTACCAAAAGCACAATTGGGAGTTTCAAAAACATTTGATTTTCATAATGATTACAGCCTTATGGTTGCCACAAATCTAAACATACGTTTTGAACAGACAAACGATATTATTTCATCAAAAATAGTGAGCATTGATCCTGCAGTTGGGTTTGAGTTTGGATATACCGATTTGGTTTTCTTAAGAGCCGGAGCTGGAAATTTCCAGAACGTGATGCAATTGGATAATACTGAAAAAGTGAATTTTCAGCCGAATATTGGGTTAGGATTTAAATACAAAGGTATTCAGGTTGATTACGCGCTAACTGATTTGGGAAATCAAAGTACAGCGCTATATTCGAATATTTTTTCTTTAAAAGTAGATTTAGGTATCTTTAGATAATTTTTACAAACCATTAAACTTCTTAAAATTTTAGATCATGAAAAATGTCATTTTCAAAAAAACACTTTTTAGTTTACTATTATTACTGAATTTTATTGGTTTCAGCCAAAATTTACCTTTATCAAAAGATGCAAAAGTAAGTGTTCTTACTTGTGGATTGGGCAATGAAACTTATTCTTACTTTGGGCACACCGCTATCCGTGTTGCGGATCCTTCAAACAATATTGATTTAGTTTATAATTATGGTGCTTTTGATTTTTCGACGCCCAATTTTGTTGCCAAGTTTGCGAAAGGCGATTTGCAATATTTTGTGGTAGTTCACCCCTTTGCAGATTTCATAAATGAATACAATTATGAAAAAAGAAGTGTTTTTGAACAAGAACTTCTTGTCCCACAAGAATCAAAACAAAAATTATTTGACAACTTAAATACTACTTTGCTTTCTGAGGAACGTTATTATACTTATAAATTCATTGATAAAAACTGTACCTCTATGGTAGTTGATATTATCAATAAAACATTGAACGGAGATGTGATAACAAAAAAAGGAGATACTGATATCACTTATCGTTCTATTTTGTTCCCTTATTTTGATGGCCATTTTTATGATAAATTGGGCACCAGCATAATTTTCGGAACCAAAGTTGATCAATTAGGAACCAAAATATTTCTCCCTTTTGAATTGAAAAATAGTTTAGAAAAAACAACTTTTAAAAACCTTCCTTTAGCAAATAAAAGTAAAACTTTACTACTTTTTGAGAAAGAAACGCCAACTTCGTGGTGGAATAATGTGTACACTTATCTTTTTATACTGGCCTTTGTAGTTCTGGCACATAATAAAATAGTCGACAAAATCTATCTTTTAATTTTATCTTTAATGGGAATCTTTTTTGTGGTTGTGGGATTTTATTCTTTTCACCAGGAATTGGCGATGAATTACAATGTGCTTTTATTCAGTCCTCTTTTATTGATTTTGATCTTTTTATCAATTCTTAAAAACAAAAGATGGACCTATCGATTTGCGGTTTTACATATCCTCTTTTTGATCGTTTATACCTTATTTTTGATCAACAAAGCGCACTTCTTAATTGTTTTACCAATGATAATAACAAGTGGTTTTGTTTTGGTAAGAGTTGTGATCAGAAACAAAAAACGTATTCCGATTATAATCTAGATAACTATTGTCCGCGGTAGAACAAGACGGTAGTAATAGTTTTGAAAGTAATACTCAAATCGAGAAAAATGCTTCGATGTTTAATATAATATAAGTCATATTGTAACTTTATTAAACTTTCCTCAATTGATTCTCCATAGGAATAATTCACTTGTGCCCAACCTGTAAGTCCGGGCTTGATAACGTGTCGCGTCTCGTAAAAAGGCATAACTTTAGCAATTTCGTTCACAAAGTACGGACGTTCCGGTCTTGGTCCTATAACGGCCATATCTCCTTTTAAAATATTGAAAAACTGAGGTAATTCATCTATTCTTGACTTACGCATAAATTTACCAAATGGAGTTATCCTTTTATCATTTGAAGAAGCAAATGCGCCATTTACATCCGTGTTTTTCGTCATTGTTCTGAATTTATAAATCTCAAAAACAACTCCGTGTTTCCCCACTCTTTCTTGGGTGTAAAACAAACTTCCTCTATTAGCTACAAGATTTCCAATAAAAATTAAAGGGATAAATAAAATGCAAATTACTAAACCCGTAAACGAAAGTAAAAACTCAAGTAAACGAATTAATGACAAATACAATTTATTACTATTACTTCTGCTAAAAGGAAAAAAACGATAAAAATCTTTTGAAATATAGTGCACCGGGATTCGCTGTGTTTTACTTTCATATACTTGTGTATACTCACGAATAATATTTCCGGACTCTAATAAGTGAAGTAACTGTTGATACAAATCAGCAGTTATACCATCTGTTTTTTGCGATGCAATTACAATTTCAGAAATATTATTTTTGGCCACAAATACTTCTAAATCACTCTTCTTAATTTCTTTTACATAATAGAAATCTGCTCCTTCATTTGAAATTAAATCGGAATTAACAAATCCTAAAATTTTATAATGCGGATCGACATTTTCAAGTCCTAAAACCAATTCTTCAACCTGATTCTGATCACAAATTAAAATTACATTTTGCGAAAAACGATGTGATGCCAGGAAATACACATAGAAGTATCTCCAGGCTAATAATGCTCCAAGAATAGTAAAATAAAAAGCCAGAATAACCAAACGTTTTTTTGGTAACTCTGGTGATAAAATGGGGGTAAATAAATAAACTAAAACAGTAGTTGTGACAGTAAGAATTACACTTCGAAGAATCTGAAACTGACTACTGGCAACCTGTAGATTGTACATTTCGAAAATTGACCCGAAAACAGTCAGGTAGACAATCAACATCAATGGTCTAAAATAATAGGTCCTATCTAAATTGAAATACTGGACCTCAAATAAATAATTCAGCAAAAACAGCGCTGATAAAATAAAAGCAATATCAAAAATTCTAAGAAGTATTTTCCTTTCTGAAATTTCGAAATGCATTTTTCTATTTGATTTCATGTAGGTATTTTTTTTGTTTTTACTGCCTTTGGGTGGGGCAAATGTATTATAAAAAAAAGAATTTAATCTACCGAATTTTCTGCTTTTTCAGGTAGTTTAACCTGAACCGAAAGTAGTGCTAAAGCATAAACAAATGCAGGAGCAGCGATTCGCATTGCAGCGTGATTTATCGTTAATAACCAAAAAACATAGAAGGATAAAAAATAGAGATGTTGTCTGTTATTTATATAGAGCAAAAGCGGAGTTAATAAAAGTATTAATAAACCAAAAATACCAAATAAACCATGTTCCGCTAATAATCTTGTTATTTCATTGTGTGCTGCGGCCTCATGACCTAAATTTTCTTTTCGTAGTTCTTTTCCCATTCCGGCGCCAACACCCATAATAGGATTATCCATAAATAATTTATAATCGCCGCCCATAATGGCTTCCCTGCCTCCAAGACGATCTTTCTTTTCCCTTCCTCTTACATCCTGATTGGCATACCGCTTTTCAATAAGGCCACGTGTCTGTAGGGAGGTATACGTCCAAATTCCTACCGTTGCCAATCCTGTTAATAACAATACTAAGCCTACCTTAGTTTTACCTTTTACATTAGAAAAAGAATACATCAAAAACAACAAGCAAACAATCATTAGAGCTCCTGTAATTACTCCGCCCCTTGAAAAAGTAACTATGGCGCGATAACTTACAAAAATCAAGAGAAAGCCGTTTAATAGCATTTCTTTTTTTGATTTTGAAAATAAAACCAACTGAGTAAAAAAGATAAACATTCCCAATCCTAAAATTGTCGAAACCTGGTTTGGCCCAAACCCCCCTGAAGTTTCAAAATTTGACTGAGTATTTCGCACTACCTCTTTCACACTTGGATTATAGAGAAATAAATATACCGCTGTAGTGATGATCGGAAGTCCCATTACTACAAGAATGTTCTGTAAATCAGAAAAGGGCATCTTCCTTTTAAACATGTAGATAGCTGAGATTGCCAAACAAACAGGTCCCGACACGTTGAATACTATAGCCTTTTTAATATCAGTATCAAAATGTGCAACTGTACTTGTAAGATAGATTCCCGGAATTAATAAAATCAAGAAAAAAGCATAAATAAAGGCATTTATAGAAAAATTACTATACAACATCCCTACCAGCATAAAAAAAATGACGATAACTTTTATATATTCATTGTTAAAATTCCCTCCTGTCATTCGCAAGAAAACCTCAACTCCCACAAGATAGGCAGCAACATACAATACTTCATTATTTTTATTTTTATTCTTAGCGATTAAAGAAAAACCAACTACCGGAATTACTAACGCATAAATTTTAGATAAAAATGGCACTGCAAAAATAACTAATGCTATAATTGCGTGAATCAGAACTAACTTGCTATACGATAATGATATATTCTTCATCCGTTTATTTTTTGTATGCTGAAATTAAGGTTTTCATTACTTCTTCTTCTGAATATTCTTTTATAACAGAAGCCTTAAAATTACTAGCCATTTTTTCTCTTAAATAACCATCCTGAGTTATTTTTTCCAGCTGTAACTTTAACTCAAAATCATTTTTAGGATCAAACAATAAACCACTAAATTCGTTTTTTATGATTTTTGAGCAATAGCCAACATTAGTGGAAACAACAGCTAAATTCTCTAGTGCATATTCTAATAATGCGACCGGAAACCCTTCTTCTGTAGAAGCCAGAACACCAATAGAAGCTTGCGACAGGATATACTTTATATCACTTTTTTCTCCATACAAATGTATCTGATTTTCTAACGAACGGGATTTAATAAACGTTTTTAATTCATCCGAATAAGAATCAAGATAATTTCTTCCTATTAAATGCAGACTCCAGCCTGTTTCGTATAATTTTAAATCGGTAAATGCTCTTAAAACCAAAATATGATTCTTAGGATTTTTTAGGTTGGCAAGAAAAATAATTCTTTTTCCGTCAATCCCTTTAAGTTTTGTTATTTGTAGCTTTTCTTTACGCTCTCTAGTAAAATTGGGAATAAAAATTACATTTTTACATAATAAATTTTTCCGGCTCCATTCTTGTAATTGCAGATTCACTGCAAATATTGAACTAAAAAAAACAGAAGAAAAAACTAAAATTCTATTCTCTTTCCTGGACTCATAAACCCTGCCTCCATAGTGGTTATGCCATAGAATTTTCACTCTAAATAATGTTAATTTTAGTAAAATGGCAATAAAAAAGGAAGAACTATGAGCATGAACAATTTCAACTTTGTTTTTTTTTATATACTCCCTTAATCTGAGCACAGCTTTTAAATCAATCTTTTTCTTTTTTTCTAAAAATAAATAAGAAACTTTTTCATCAATTTGAGAAGCCAACTGCCCTTCTTTACGAGTTGCTATTAAACCAGAAAAAGATATTCGTTCAGCCAAAGCATTAGCATAATTTACTGCCATTCGTTCAGCACCGCCTGCTTCTAAAGAATCTATTATTTGAACAATTCTCATTTTAATAGCTTTTTAATTTCTGCCTCAAAACGGTCTGTTGTATATCCTTGTGACCAATTTGAAGCTAATTTAATTTTATCCTGGAGCTGGTCGTTATCTAAAATTAAATTCTCCAGTTGAATTATATCTTTTTCCAAATCCATTTCTAACAAGACACCCCTTCTGCCATAATCTAACATATAGGGAACACATGAAACTTTAGTTGCAACGGGAATACAGCCCCAAAACATTCCTTCTGCAATTGCCTTTGGCCATCCTTCGCTTTTAGATGGTAATACTACAAAATGGCTTTTTTGATACGCCTTTTTTAGCACTTCTTTATTTTGATTTCCGTGTAAAAAAACAGAATTTTCTAATTGATTTACTTTAATATAATGTTCTAATGCAGTTCTTTCTTTCCCTTCTCCATATAGATTTAAAACCACATTCTTACCTTTTTCGATTAAGCTCTGAATTAGTTTCACAGCATACATTGGATCTTTACCGGAAACTAAACTTCCAACAAAAATGAATTCTATAATTGATTTGAAATCTGTTTTTTCAATTACTCTTTTCTCCGTTTCCGAATAGGTTGCTGTAAAAAAAGATTTGATGTTTTTTGATTGATTTTCCCATTCTCCATAAACTAAAACTGTCATATTTCGGGTAATGAAAGTATTGTTTAAAATCCATTTTTGCAGCTTATAGGTCCATGGCTGTTTACTTTTAGGATCCCAATTTCCAGCATACTTAGCGGTTTTATTCTTACCTGGAAAGAGAATCTGTATAAAGCAAGCTAGCAAACCTGTATTACCGGGGCATCTTAAATGAATGTGTCCCACTGTTTTCATCGCACAAAAAATCTTCCATGAGATTACTGGAATTTTAAAAATCGAGATTATATTATTTTTAAAATTGGTAAAACTAAATTCAGAAACCTTTCTAAAATCAACATTAGCGATTTGATAAGGAATATCAATTCTGGAAGGGGTCGCCTTATTCAGGGGCGCAACGACAATTACCTCATCTACATATTTTAGCCAAATATTTATCTCACCAACATACGGAGCATACCCATAATAATACCCTTCCTGTTTCTGATGTATAACATTTGTTATAATGGCAATTTTCATTATATTATTCTATGACTTATAAAAGGATTGAATGCATTAAAAAAAATTGAATTAGATAACTTTTTCTTTAAATGCATTTTTTCTTTTGGAATACATATCCAATTTTTATTCTTCTTTACAAAAAAGTTAGTAATATCAACTTTATGAATTCCTAATTTGTCAATATAGAATGGAATATAATCTAAAGAAGTTAAAAACAATTGTAACTTTTCAATACTTATTCCACCCCTTTTTTCCAAATAATTCCTATTGACCTCTATTATTAAAAAAGGTTTATCCTTTTTTAATAAATTTAAACCACCTTGCAAGACCTGGTACTCAAAACCTTCAACATCTATAAGTACTACAGTACATTTTTTATCCTTTTCGAATTCATTATCTAGTGTAGTAACTTCAAACGAATCCCCTTTATTCTCTGTGTTCTCTGAACAAATATAACCAGAACCCGAATTATTACCTTTTGGAATATTGAAAAAAGAAACTCCTTTTTGTTCTGCCACAAGTTTATTAATGATCCTTAAGTTATGAAAATCATTTTCCTTCTTAAGAATAAATAAAAATTCACAGTTTTTGGGAACTGGTTCAAAAGCAATTACGTTTACACTATTCTTTTTAGCAATATCAGCCAAGGAAACAGTCTCCGTACCTATATTAGCTCCTACTTCAATTATATCTCCCTTCTGATATCGAAAAATCTCATTTACCAGAATTATATTTCTCCAATCAAAAAAACCGTGAACTCCAAATTTTAAAGCATGGAAATCATCCGTATTCCCAATAAAAAAGCCACCCGTGAAGGCTTTTCTTTTAAAGCTTAATGAAAGTCTTTCACCTTCTTCTATTGATATAATTTTTGTCCTGACTATTTGAGAAACTATAGGGGGCAAATATTTGCAAGCCATTCGAGCAGTAGAAAATTTATTCATTAAGTATTGATTAAAGATTTAAAATAGGAATAATCACGTTCAATTGCTTTTTTAAGCTCATAATTATGAATAAAATGCTTGTACCCTTCATTCGCTAATTTTTCTCTTAATAAAGGTTGATCAATCGCCTGAATAATTTTTTTTGCTAAATCAATACTGTTACCTGTATGAAAAAGCATACCAGTTTTTAAGTCTTCGATAATTTCTGCAATCCCAGTGTTATTAGCACCAATTACTAAAGTTTTCATGCTCATTGCCTCTATAACTGTATATCCAAATGCTTCTGAACGACTTGGAATTACCGCAAGATAAGTATTTTTAAAAACCTCGAGAACCTTTCTTTTGCTTAAATTGCCTTTAAATTCAACATGCTTTTCCAAACTTAATTCTTTTACCAAGTTTTCAATATTATTCTTTTCTGCTCCATTGCCTACAATTATTAATTTAAAATCCGGAAATTGAGTATGAACAACCCAAAATGCCCTTATTAATATATCAACACCCTTAGAATTGTGCAATCTCCCTACATAGGTAATAGTTTTATATTTAGTTTCCTCTAAAATTATACGTTCATAAGAATCAGCTACAGAATTAGGCAAAACCTTTATTTTATTTTTAGCGACACCGAATTTTTGAACAACATCATCTTTCGTTGCCTGCGAGTTTGATATAAGATTAGTGGACAGTCTATAAACTAAGGATTTTCGAACGATTAATAACTTCTTTTGAGGAAACTGGGAACTTAATGTTCTTATCCATGCAACTCTTTTATTAACACCACACAAAAAGCCAACAATTAAAAATATATTTACTGAGCCAAAAATTGATACTGTTAAAACTGGTTTATATTTTTTTATATTTTGATATAAAAAAATTCCATCAACCAATTTTGTAGGACGAACAGAGGGCCAATATTTAACAATAATATCATTAGAAAGGGTAATGTTTTCGCTCTTCTTAACATCTGAAAATATAACAACCTTATACTCCTTATTGAATTCATGAGCCAATAAAAGAAAATAATCTGAAACAGAACTTTCTGCTAATGAGAAAGAGAGAAAAATTGTATTTTTCATTTTTTCTCAATTAATTGGGGACTTTTGACATACATAAATTCAAAATTTAATTTATCAAAAACAGATAAAAATCAATATTATAAGAAACAATATTCTCTAAGTTATATTTTGAAACAACAAATTCTCTTGCTTTTTTCCTAATCAGCCTGGCTTCATTTTTATGTGAAAGAAACCAAACAATTTTATTCGCTATATCTTCAGGATTATAAGGATTACACAACAATCCCGTTTTATACTCTTCTACAGCTTCTGGTCCCGGACCAAATTTTGTAAATACAACTGCTTTTTCCATAGCCATAGCTTCGGGAGCTACAAGACCTTGAGTTTCCATATGCGAGGGAAAAACACAAACTTCAGCTTCTGAGTATACTAAGGGAATATTTACGAACGAAACGCTTCCGTGAAAATGAACATCTTTTGCGCGTTCCTTTAACTGTGGTAATTCTTTCTCTTTCAACATTTGCATATATGAACTACCATCAGGAAAAAACCAATCTCTACCATAGATTTCTAATGTAGCATTTGGAAATTCTTTCTTTACCAAAGGAAATGCCTGTATCAATTGTCGAACGCCTTTCTTTTCGCAAACCGTTCCCGCAAATACAATTCTGTTTTCTATTTCATTTCCAACTACTGGTTTAAAAAAATTGGTATCAATAAGATTACTAATATAAACGATAGGTTTATTATTATAGCTTAAATATTTTTCTGTATGTTCTTTAACAAATTTTGAAACGGCAATAAAACCATCACTTTTTTTGAATGATTTTTTTTCCTGAAATCCCTTCCACTTGTTAATCCCTCTATTTTCACTTTCAGAAAAAAAATGATGTCCCCCGTGAAGTCGGATAATATATTTAATGCTAGTTATTTTTTGAATAAAAGCCAAACCAAGTTCTGACGCTTCAACTATATCTATACGATCCTTATAATTGATTTCTTCAATTTTTTTATTGATTGCTTTCGAATTGAAATACCAGGAAAAACCTTTTACTGTACTTCTTTTTAAACGATAAATATTTACTCCTTCAATAACTTCAGTTTCATTATTTGATGTATAATTGATTCCTATAACTGATACTTTGACGTTCTTTCTAACTAATGCAATAGCAAGTGTTTTTACAAAGCTACCTATACCACCGTGTGGAAATCCTTCTTTTGGAAATTCGTTTGTTAAGAAACAAATATGCATTTTATTAAATTTTAAAAAATTGCTGCATTTTCGACGAAGCATTTTTATAGTCTCCAAGTATTACATCTTTCCATGCCATCATTTCAGAATTAATATTTGGCTTTATAGTAATTTTATCTGCAATCTCCTCTTTTTTGTTTAACCAAATAACAGCATCTTTATTGGGCATACTTTTAAAATGTTGAAATTGATAAATTGTTTTTACAGACCATTCATCTTCTATTTTCTTTTGCTGATCATAATTAATAAACACACAAGGTTTACTAAACATTGCAAAATCAAAGGCCATTGTTGAACCAACATTTACAACTACATCACAATAAAAAGCAGTACTTACAAGCAATTTCACATCATCAACTGAAGGATAAACTGCATTCCATTCCTTTGATGTATTAAAATACCATAATGGAGTTGCCTCTTTAATCAGATCTTTATATTCATTTACAACAGCATCAAATCTCCCTGAAAAATCTACTGGGCAACGTCGCAATAAAATTTGATACTCGTTCTGTAAATTATTCGTTATAAGTTCTTCAGCTATATCTCTTAAATAAAGAGGGTCGTCAGGAGATGTTTTAGTATCATCACCAGAAAAACAAATAATTTTTCTGACTGGATCTAAATTATATCTTGTATAGAAAATTTCTTTATCAATAATATTCTTTTCATCTTCATAAAATTCAAACTGAGGAGTTCCGGTAACATGAATGGAATCTGTTGAAATCTCCGGATAATACAACAATAACTCCTTTTTCATATACTCTGACCAAACCAAATAATTATCGGCACGCAATGCAAGTCGGGCTTTTGGCAAATTATCCCAGGAAAATAGTACTGTTGACGTTGAAATCCCTAAATCGGTCGCTGCGGCAAATATTGAAGCAGCTTTTAATGCCCTTTGATGAGAGCAGAACACAATATTTGGTTGCGATTTTTCTAAAATATCCCTTACTTCTTTGTAAAAAGAATTTCGACGGATTGCTTTTTGATAATTTTTCTCCAATTTCAAAATACTTTTATAAGAAGAAAAAAATGGTGCTGTTTTTTCAATCAGGTTATAAAAAACATTTTTAGGAAACGACTTCTGATTCCAATTCCAATTGCTCAATAAAGTTATATTATTAACTTTATTATGATTATGATAAAGTCTGGAAAGGCAAATTAGTTCTCGCAAAAACTTTTCTGTAAAAGATTCTTTATAATTGGGAATTGTAATTTCATCCTCAAGTGTAGTACATTGTTTAATTGCTGATATAGTCTCAAAATCAAAATTATGAAACAAAACTAATTTTGAATTTGTATTTCGAAAAACATTAGAAAACAGATAATTTCTAATTCCAACTCCATCAGGAAACAACAATAAAATCTTATTTTTTTCCATTAAAACTTATTTTCTAAAAAAAACATTCAAAATTTTAGCTGTAAATAATTTTGATCCTGCATCTGTCATATGACCACATGAAGCAAAATATTTATCTTCAACAACAACATTCTCATAATTATGAATTTCAGGATAAGCTTTTTTTACCTTTTCAAAATAATTCATACCAACAACATTCTCACACATTGGTGTCATTACAGCAATAAAATTAATATTATTAGCTTTACATATACTTTTAATTTCCTCATAATATTTATTGCGGGGAATCGGATTTAAATTGACAATATTATTTTTCATATTGCCATTTTTATGTTTTTGTAATGGATAATATCCTAAATTATCTAAAGCATTAGTTCTTTTATTGATTGCGGAAAGAAAAGCTTCCCTAAAACCAATTACATTTTCATATTTGACATATCTATAAAATGGGATATAATATATATCATCAAAATTTTTCCTTGTTTTAAAATGTTCTTTTATAATAGTTGAGTTATGTATAAATGGAAGAAAATCTGAAGCAATTCCGTCAGAAGGCTCTTCACTTGCAAGATTTAAGTCTGCTTCCAGAATAACATTTTTCATCTCGTATTTTCGCTCAATCATTAATTTCAGCATAAGAGAAGCTTCAAATAAATGTCCACCGCTCATGCCATAATTAAAGGCCTTTATTCCTTTATCCTCAAACATCTGTGCAACAAAATGATTATTCGCACGGGAAGAACCTAAAATAACAACGTCATATTTTTGAGCCGTTGAATTGAAAACAGCCTCAACTTTTCCTCGATTTTTAGCCCGAAAAAAACTAGCTGTAAACAGTCCATCTAATGCAATAGCTATTAGAATTACTACAACAATAATTTTACTTATATAAATTAAAAACTGTTTCATTAAAACTGAAAATAAATAAATTCTTTATAATCTGAATAAGTTCCAAAAGCTATAATAGCTACTATAGCCAAAGCTATTTTCAATATATTGTATCTTCCAGAGAGAGGCTCAATTTTAGCTCGGCTATACCATTCAACCAAAACAAACAAAGCAATCAAAAGGAGTAACTCATGATTATAGCGTTCGTTTTCTAAATACTGGGAACTAAATTCTCCATTGGTAATAATCCGTTTCAGATATAATACTGCATCTGTTATCGTTTTTGCCCTAAAGAACACCCATGCAATACAAATCAATGAAAAAGTATATAAAATACTAAATATCACCTTTGCCGAATCAAAATTAAATTTTAGTATGATTGCATCCATATTGTTTCGGTTGCTGTTGGACAATAGCAATGGAAGAAAATAAACAGCATTTATGAAACCCCAAACAATGTAGGTCCAGTTGGCTCCATGCCAAAATCCGCTGACTACAAAAATGATAAAAGTATTTCTAACTTTCATCCAAAGTCCGCCTTTGCTCCCTCCTAACGGAATATACAAATAATCCCGAAACCATGAAGAAAGCGAAATGTGCCAGCGCCGCCAAAACTCGGCAATATCTCTTGAAAAATAAGGGTAATTGAAGTTTCGCAATAAATCTAAACCGAACAACTTTGAAACTCCCAATGCAATATCTGAATATCCTGAAAAATCACCATAAATTTGAAAAGCAAAATAAACGGCACCCAGAATTAATGAAGCTGAATTAACCGTGTTATAGTTGTCAAAAATAGCATTGGCATAAACCGCACAAGTATCTGCAATAACTATTTTTTTGACCAATCCCCAAATAATTTGACAGATCCCTTCTTTGGCTTTTTCAAAATCAAATTCTCTTTTAACTTTTATTTCCGGCAATAAATGTGTCGCCCTTTCAATAGGACCGGCTACTAATAAAGGGAAATAACTTACAAACAAAGAATAGTCTACAAAATTATATTCGGCCTTTATTCTTTTAAAGTAGATATCAATTACGTAGGACAATCCGTGAAAAGTGTAAAAGGAAATTCCCACCGGAAGAATTACATTCAATAAAATGGGACTTGCTTTAAATCCAGCAGAGGATACTAATTCTGAAAAGGAAGAAGCAAAAAAATTGTAATATTTAAAAACGCCCAGAAAACCTAAATTGACTATAATACTTAGCCAAAACCAAAATTTTCTACTGCTTTCAGATTTCCCTTTTTCTATTTGAATTCCCGTATAATAATCTAAGAAAGTTGAGAAAACTAACAAAAATAGAAATCTCCAATCCCAACAAGAATAAAAGTAATAACTGGCAACAATTAACAAGGCATTTTGAGTGCTTTTGTTTTTATTGAAAACGAACCAGTACAGAAAAAAAACGATTGGTAAAAAAATAGCAAATGCTAAGGAATTAAAAAACATAGGTAGTTACATGTATTTGTAGGCGAGAAGCGTTTATTCTAAATCTCTAAATTGTTTTTGATGATTAAGCTGCCAAATATCGTCTTTCTGAAGTGATTTTAAAAATAATTCAGCACTATTACCTTTTCCAAAATCATCACCTGAACTTTGAGTTTTACGCGACCCGATTTTAGAGAGCGCATCGTCAATACCATTTTTAGTATAGTTACTATGAATGATATCAGCATGAATCGCTCTATTTTGCTGACGTGTTCCAATATTAATGATTGGAATTCCATAATAAGGTGCTTCACGTATTCCGGCGCTACTGTTACCAATTATAAACTGACTGTTTTTTAGCAGCATTAAAAAATACTCAAATCGTAAGGATGGGAAGATCCTAAATCTTTCGTTACTTTTCAATTGTTGATAAGCATCAATTATAAATTGACTGCCCAGATCATTATTTGGAAAGACAACAACATAATTATGATTATCTCTTAGCAGACAATCCACAAAATCAGCAGCATATTGTTTCATTGTCTGAAATTCGGTTGTGACAGGATGAAACATTACCACAGCGTAATCTACAAATGGAATTTTATAATATTCCTTAACTGTTTCTAAGTCTGGTAAATTATCTGAAAACATGATATCAATATCAGGCGAACCAATGGTAAAAACAGATTCTTTTATTTCACCCATCTGAAGTAGTCTTTTTGCAGCCTGTTCATTTGATACAAAATGTATATGACTCAATTTGCTCACACTATGACGAATAAGCTCATCGACGGTTCCTGAAATCTCACCGCCTTCAATATGCGAAACCAATATATTGTTTAATGATCCTACAATTGCACCCGCCAGCGTTTCAACCCTGTCACCATGCACGACAATCATATCTGGCTGTACTGTTTTGCAATAGTTAGACAAACCTTCAATAGTTTTGGCCAAAGTCAAATCCATTGTGGTTTCATGAGTATGATTCTCGAATTTAAAAAGGTTTTTAAAATTGCATCGTTCAATTTCGATCAAGGTGTACCCGTACAGTTCCTGCAGGTGCATTCCGGTAACAAAAATAAAAACCTCAAAATCAGGGTTATTATCCAGAATTTGGATCAATGATTTTATCTTTCCAAAATCGGCACGAGTACCTGTTAGAAATATTATTTTTTTTTGTGACTTATTCAAAATCTGTGAAATCTAATTGCTCGTCATTATCAATATCCCTTAAAGCAACTTTCCCCAATAGATCATTAAAATGTTCGGCTAATATTTTCCCGGTTCCTGGTCTTTTAACCCAAATATTTTCTATGGCTAAAAGTTCTCCCTTTTTAATTGATTTTATGGCGCAAACTGTAGCAAAAGCAAAATCAATTGTTACTTGTTCTTCAAGTGCTGGTTTTTTTGTTCCACCTCGCATCAAAGCAATTTCAGCACTTGCGATTATAAGTTCAGTGCAAGCTTTTTCATCCATGCTGCAAACAATGTCCGGACCGGTACGTTGCATATGATCTGTGAAATGCCTTTCTAAAATACTTGCTCCAAGAGCAATTGCACCTAAACAAGCATTATTATTTAGGGTATGATCGCTTAATCCAAAAACTTTATCAGGGAAAGCTTCGTGTAATTCTAGCATTGCTCCAAAGCGAACCAAATGAATTGGCGTTGGATATAAATTAGTTGTATGCAATAAAGCAACCGAAATGTTATGTTTGTCAAAAATAGCAATTGCTTTTTGCACACTTTCAATCGTGTTCATGCCTGTACTTAAAATTACCGGCTTACCAAAAGAAGCTATGTGCTCTAATAATGGATAATTGTTGCACTCGCCAGAACCAATTTTATAAGCAGGAATGTCAAATTTCTTCAATCGTTCAGCTGCTGCACGAGAAAAAGGCGTAGAAATAAAAATCATGCCTTTACTCTCCACATAATTTTTAAGTTCTAATTCATCTGTTTCGTTTAATGAACAGCGTTCCATAATTTCATAAATGGAAACATCTGCATTACCAGGAATTACTTTTTTTGCAGCTCCTGACATTTCATCTTCGACAATGTGGGTTTGATGCTTTACAACCTCAACTCCTGCCCGATATGCGGCATCAACCATTTCTTTAGCAACTTTTAGCGAACCTTCGTGATTAATTCCTATTTCAGCAATAACTAATGGTGGAAAATCCTGACCAATTTTACGGCCTGCAATTTCTATAAATGGATTCATTTTTTTGGAATTTATTTCTTTTGATACAAATATGACGCATAATCCAAATCGTCTGGAGTATCGATATCAACTTGTGCAAAAATATGATTTACTTCGAATGGAAAAGCATTTTCTGAAATAATAATATCATTTAAAATCAAAGAAGATTTTGTAATATATAATAATCCGTTTTCAAAGAAAAGCGGTTCTAAATCTTGGCTTCTTTGACCAATGGAGTAATTGAACGGAATGAATTTATCATTAGCTATTTTACCCAATTTTTGATGATTTCGGGAAACCGTAAATAAACTTTCGTAGTTTTCTTTTTGATAGATTTCAAAAGCTTCTTTTAATAAGTGCTGTGGCCGAAGCGGATTTGTAGCCTGCAATAAAACGACATTTTCAACGTCAGGTTCTACAAACTGCAATACATGTTTTAAAGCAGAAACGGTCGGCTCGAAATCTCCAGAAATAGAGTTAGGACGATCGATAACTTTTGCTCCATAGTGTATTGCTATTTTTTTGATTTCCTCATTATCAGTGGAAACATAAATATCGTCAATAATTACATTATTGGCTTGGGCATACAAAATGGAATGGGACAGCAACGGAAGTTCTCCCAACAACTTAACATTTTTTCCAGAAAAACGTTTTGATCCTCCGCGAGCAGGAATTATGGCGATAGTTTTCATTTTAAAAATCCTTATCAAAAATTAGTACAAAACGCAAACTTTTACATTATTAGTGATTTCATTAGCGTTTAGATCAATGCTTTAATGTAATACTGACCAATGGAATTATAACTAAAAGGTTGTTTCATTAAATCTAAATGCTAATGATATTGCAGCAATCAATTCGCTTTCGGATCGGGTTTCAAATTCCACTTACAATCCATTTCCCACCAGCTCTCATAAACCTCAAAAAATTCACCATCCTTTAATATTCCCCAACCTTTGGCCGCTAAGTAATAGTTTTCACTTAATAATGCTTTAAATCCAGATTCACTATTATCCCCCAACTCATAAATATTTTTATAATTATCTTTTGCAGTTTCACAAGTAATACTCCCAATTTTTTTACCTTTTAGAAGTGGCTCTAACGTTTTTAATACTGTCAAATCACTTCCTTGAATATCAGAACAATAGGTGTCGACAAAATTAATATTATGCTCTTTCAAAAAATCAGATAGTCGAATAGCCGGAACCTCAATCGTACGAACCATTTTTATTGAATCAATCCATCCCTTCTTGAAATCTCCTACCGACGACGAAGCGCCATTGTTACTACTGATATTAAACGATATCACACCATTATAATCGGTTACTGCAGCATGAATAATGTGAATGTTTTTATATTTTTTATATTTCTTAACCAACCTTGTATACAATTCGGGATTCGCTTCAAAACCATAGCAATGGCTATGCAACGGCAACAACTCATCCAATCCAGAACCCGCATGTACTCCCAAATAAACCAATATTTTTTTATCTTTTAAAAGATAATTATGTCGAAAAGGAGCTATAATTCGCACCTTTATCGCATTCCAGATTCGCGATGCTATTTTTTTCATTTCTTTTTGTTCGTTTTATTTTTTAAACTCTTGGTTATAACTTCTCCCGAGCTACAATTATGGCGATGGTTTTACTCATAAATACTATTCTTATTTTGAAAATCCTTAAAGAATAACGGTTTTATTTCCTCTAATTCCGAATCAGGAAGATTCCACCACTGCAATTCTTCAATTTCCTGAATGATTGAATCCGCAAATCTTTTATTAATAGGTTTAGCGGGAACTCCTGCAACTATATTATAAGCAGGTACATCTTTTGTCACTACGCTTCCCGCTGCTAAAATTGCCCCATTTCCTACAGTCACATTTCCAACTATAATAACATTATGTCCGATCCACACATCATGCCCTATATTTATTTTATTTTTTTCTTTAAATTTACTTAATTCTCCCTTAAATAAGTTAGCGTTAATATATGTCGTCAAGTAGTGCACAGGGTGATTTGTCGCATGCATTGCAACATCTCCTCCTATTTGGCAATATTTTCCAATCGTAATATTTCCGCTTAGGATGTTGTTATAGCCTAAAGTGGTTCCATATCCGATCTTAATTTCTCCTGAAAAATTACAACGGTCTGGCACTGCATTTTTTCCTTCGAAAGATACATTTTGAAGGCCTCTTGAAAATCCTGACACGGTTACTTTTTCATATACTGTAGGTGTATTTAAAAAATAAAACAAAACTTTCTTTATAAATTGTCTCATACTAATACTGTTTAGCCTCCTCTTTTGTCAATCCTTTATATCTTAAAAATAATGTCCAAATTGCTTTTTGTTTTAGTATGCTAAAAAAAAACGCTGCAAAAGGTCTTAAGTAGGTACTGTGCTTATTGCTAAAAATTTTTGGCCTTTTAATCTCCGTTTTAGTTTCGTTTATTGCAGAAAATGTTTCTAACATCCAATCTTCATATACATTTCCCATATGATAGGCATAATTTCCTTCCGTTGATAATCTCCAATATCCTTTATCTTCCGCTGGTTTATCCAATAGCATCTTCTCACTATCCCCTCCAAGACTATAAGATGAAAATCTATTGTATAAGCCGTCAAAACAATTGCCTCTGTAAGTCGCTATAAAATGTCCTGCACCAATTACAGCACTTACACTATCGTCAGCATTAGAAATAGTTAAATTTTTATTCAAATGAATATCTTTATAAAAATCTATATTCCCAATACTGGAAGCAAACATCTGGAGGCTTTGCTTATCTTTTGTTTTAGTAAATTTAAAACGTTTAGAACAGAAATTATCAAAATAAATATTCTCTGTGAATTGTTTTAACATTTTTGAAGAAGGAACTGGACTAACTACACCTGCCTTTTTAAAATTCTCAAAAACAGTGTAAGTTTCTTTCTGCCAGTCATTAAGAAACAATACATCGGCATCGCTAATAGTAATTAAATCGAAATTATGCCCGGCAAGTCCTTTTAAAATCGCATTTAATTTCCCTATGGCTGAAGTATGAATCAGTTCTTGAATTTTACCTTGTTGATATATATCATCTAAATAATTGACAACCTCGATACAGCTTCCATTGTTTACCACAGCTATATAGGTTTTTGAGTGACATGTTTTAAAAAGAGATTCCAGACAATACTTTAATATATTGAAACTATCTTTAAAATAGTCATCTTGATTGGGGATATAAATGGGAACTATTACCTGATGATAAAAATCACTAGGTGGCTGGGGTTTATCTTTATTTGGATTAAAGCCTACTCGCATTTTTATGTATTAAAATAATTTTTCAAACAATAAACTGGTCGAAAATAAAAATCGAATTTGCTTATTGAAATCGGCTTTAATAAAAATACCTGATTCCATTTTTTTTCCGCGCTCTTTAATAATCTCAATGCAATTCTGTATAGAATAAATGGGTTATTAATTCCCATCTTTATAAAATTGAGATACATTTTTTTTTCGATGCCAATATACTTTTCAAGCTGCACTGAAAGTCTATTTTCATCTTCATATTGCCTATAAAAAGCCAATGGTTCATTGATATAAAACACTTTATGTCTGTAAAACATACGCTGATAAAAATCGACATCTTCACCAACCTTGATATTTTCATCAAACATTAAGTCGGGCTGAAACACTTTTTTTCGAATCAGAGGTGTTGGAGACTTAACCACCCAGCTTCCTAATGCATTCCAAAAAACATATCCTGAACGTTTGTGTATTTTATTTTGAGCAGCTCCTATAATCTCTCCTGTAAGTTTTCCATTTTCATCCACCACTGCTGCTGAAGAATGTACACAGTCTATAGCAGGATTTTCAAGTAATATTTTTACTTGTTTTTCAATCTTTGAACTTTCCCAGAAGTCATCGTCGTCTAAAAAAGCAACGAACTCTCCTTTGGCTATATTAATTCCGAAATTTCTGGTAGAGGACAAACCGCCGTTTTCCTTATAAATGTAATTGCAACTTAAAAATTTGGCACAAATAGATTTTGCATCATTGACTTTAGAACCGTCATCAATCACTAAAACTTCAATATTAGAATAAGATTGATTGACGACAGATTGAATAGCTTTTTCTAGATAATCAGTACGATTATAAGTAGTTATGATGGCGGTGACTAAAATAGAATTACTATCCATGCAGTATCTTTTTTAGTTTCATTTTAATTCGCTTCCAATATCTGTTAGTTATCCTTTTAGAATTCCACACAAATAAATTAAGCTTAACATTAAAAGAAAGTGCCTTTTTATTGATGTAGACCTCATCAGTATGCAAAGTTGCAATTAAAATAAAATTATTATTTATAAGAAAATTAAATAAATCAACATTTTTATAATTGTTCTCAATAACCAAAACCTTAACGGAGATTTTCTCAAAATCTATCGACTTTATAATATCAAATTCGTTTCCTTCGGTATCAATAGAAATAAAATCAATTTTCTTTTCTTCAATTTCATTAATGTATTCTAACCTGATCATTTGTACCTCGATAGATTTAATTTCGCCTCCATTTTGACTAATTTCATCATTAATTCTATCCAGATGGTGCTCATCATATTTACTTGTCACGCCACTTAACATTTCAGAATAACCAACTACTTGCGTAAATTTTACTGTTTCATTAGAATTTCCAATACAAACATTTAGATTGACTGAGCTTCTGTTTTTTACAAGTTTATCATATATAATTGGATTAGGCTCGATACAAATTCCTTTCCAGCTTCTATATTTTTCAAAAAAAATTGAGTTACTAATTGTCACCCCATCATGAGCACCTACGTCGATAAAAAAACCATTCTTTTTTTTATTGAACAAGACTTTATCTAAAAATTGATCTTGTTTATATTGTGAAAAATATAATTCTTGTCGACCAGTAAAATTTGTATGTGTCATTTTCTTTTTATTATGGCATTGATTTTTCTTAGAGGATACAAAATTATGCTGCCAATTTTATGATCCAATGATGTTTTATACTTAATTTCATTTCTTTTATGCCGTTGCGCCAAATTCGTTAAAAAATCTACTGTTTCAGGAAAATGGGTTATATAAATGTCCTGATGTTTTTTATAAATATAATTTAAATTCGATTCTCTATAATTAAGCTTCGCATTTTGATCAACAGAATTTTTATCTTTCATGCGATAATTGAATAACAATTCAGGAATCATCTCAACTTTCCATCCTTTTTTTGTTGTGCTGATCCAAAATTCCCAATCCTCAAATCCATTAATCATTGCTTCGTCATATCCTCCCGCATCTTGCCAGGTTTCTTTCCTGATTAAAGCAAATGAAACGCTATTATTGTCAAATAAAAAATCTTTTAAAGTTCCTCCGTTTGGTTTGTGCTCGGAAGTAACTTCATGATTTTTAATGAATACCTTGCAATAGCTTGATACAGCTCCTACATCTGTATTTTCATTTAAAATAGCTACTGCTTTTTCAAGAAAATTTTCTTCCGCTGTATCATCAGCATCGATTGTTAAAATATAATCGCCATCAGCTTCATTAAAACCTTTATTTCTAGCTGCACTTGGTCCTCTATTTGTCTGCGTTATTACTTTAGTACGATCATTAATTAAGGTTTGTAAAATTTGTTTTGTTGCGTTGTCAGAGCCGTCGTCTACAATAATAATTTCAAAATTCTGATAAGTTTGGCGCACTATCGACTGAATTGTTTCCTTAATATAATTTTTATCATTATAACAAGGTATTACAACACTAACTTTGGGGCTTTTGACAATCATTAATAAAGGATTTAAGTACTATTTTAAAAGCTTTTTTAGTCTTCTCTTTGCACCTGTCAATTTTATTTTCAAGCGATACAATTTTCCTCGATATGTTTTTGCAACTGGTTTCTTTTTCGATTTAAAAACAGTATCAATAGCTACAAAAATCTCTCTTCTTTCTGAAATCCAATCTTGCTTCTCTTTAGAAAAAACAGGCTGCGCTATCATTTCAACACCTAAATCAAAATTTTGATCAATTTGAATTAATTTTTCGATCAATTCTTCTTCGGAATTAAAATCATGGTAATTAAGAAATCGGTCCGAATTAAAGTCTTTATGTACCTTTTTGTTCCCCCAATAAATAGGAATACAATCCTTAAAAATGGGTTCTACAATTTTTTCTGTTGTGTAGCCCTCGTGAGTTTCATTTTCAAAAGAAAAGACAAATTTATAATCATTTATAAATTCCATCTTATCCTTTATTCTCCCTCCAACATTATTTAAAACTTTTCCTCCCGAATCTACTTTTTTTATCTCAGATAATTTATGGAAAAATTCAATTCTTTTACTCGCTCTTGGATTTGACACAATCATGCAGCAAAATTTAGTTTTTTTTGCCCAGATCTCCTGATATGTTTCTTTTGTCTGCAAATTTTCAAGCTTGTTGATCATTTTATGATCGTCGATGTAAAACAGGTAAAGCGGCACTCGCAAATGGTTTTTCTTTGCGCTGAATTCAAAAGAAAATGCAAAATCACAAGCTAAGAAATCTGGTTTTTTATTTTCGCCAGTAAAAAAAATTCTTTTGCAATTGTATTTGAGATGATCATAACCAAAACAAGAATAAAACACAAGATCCGGATGCTCACTATCAATTATTACATTGTAATATTCTGATAATAAATTATAAAAGTAATTATTTGTTTTTCTTAAATCTGGCCAAAAATCGACGAACTCAATCCTGATATCTTTCACTTTCTTTGTAATTGTATGAGTTAAAAAAATAAATCAGCTTATATATTTTTAGAATTTAAGACATCGTTGAGCTTCTTTTTAGAAAATAATATAACATAACTTCTTAAAAACAATGATCCTAATTTTTTGCCAAAAGTAGTTTTTTCCATTTCCTTTAGCATTGCAAAACGATTTGTATTTACAAATTTTCTGTTTTCGATAAAATCTTCATAATCAAAAATAAATCGATCAAAATATTCTTTCATTACTAACTTTCTTTCTTCAGAGTAATCTTCTACTGAACTTATCCCGTCAAGATAAAAAGTGGCAATTGTTTCGTCTATTTTCAGATAGCTGCAATTGAATTTAAATAATGCCAAGAGGAAAAACTTCCAATCAGAAACAATTCTTAGACCCTCATCATAAAGTCCTACAGTACTAAACAATTCCTTTTTGATAAAAGTTGCCGGGTGTGGCAAAGAGCTGGTGTATATATCAGAAAAACATAAGCTTGCAGGCGAAGCTGCAATTTTAGAAAATCCGTTTCTAACCATTTGCAAATTAAAACAGATTAAATCTTTTTGTTTCAGTTTATCAAAATTTTGTTCTAGAACTTTTTCATTGAATAAATGATCTCCACTATTTAAAAATAATAAATACTCCCCTTTTGCCAATTTAATGCCTTTATTCATTGCGTTATAAATCCCAGAATCTTTTTCACTGACCCAGATATCCAAAAACTGAGTTTGAGATTCAAGATATTCTTTACTGCCATCACTGCTTCCCCCATCGATTACAATGTATTCAAACCCCTGCCAGGTCTGATTTTTAACACTTGAAACTGTTGTCATTAAACCGCCCAAGTTGTTGTAATTGATCGTAATAATTGATAATACAGTTTTCATTTTATATTTTAATTTTAAAATCTTCTTGTATGGATGCGGTTAAATTTACTGATGTATTTATTGAATTTGTTTTTCATTTTCAAGATAAACCTTTCTCGACTTTAATATTTTTCTTGTTGGTTTATGAAATGTGATAGGAGTCTTATTTATAAATTCTAAGAGAGAGGCAATTTTCACACGGTTTTTCTCCAATAAAAATAGCAGTAAAAGAGACCCTATTTTCAAGAACGGCAATCTTTCTCTTTTCAACAAATTTATAATAAAATTATACTGATTCAAAGCTTTATGCGATTGGGAGAAACCTTGATTTAGTTTTTTATTGTATTCGATTGTCAAACGAAATGCTTCTATATAATGTCTAAAAACCAGAAGCTCATTATAATACAAAGATTTCCCCACTATTAAATACCATTTACATATTTCAGAATCATCGCCAGCTTGCAAATCAGATCCTTTTCTGCCGGTTAGAGAACCGCTGAAACCTGCGTTATACAATGACAGGATTTCATATCTTCTGACTACCATTCCAGAACCCCATACATAACCTCTGCTGCTTATATCACCACTTTCTAAAGCCTGTACTCCCACAGCATAATCTCCCTGATATGTCGGAAACCAATCTGGAAACTCGATTCTACTGGCTGCCATTCCTTTCCCTCCTAGAACACCAACTTCTGGATGGTTTTTCATAAAATCGAAAGCAATCTGAAGGTAATTTTCATCGAGCCAATTATCATCATCACAAAAAACAATTATTTTCCCTTTAGCAGCGCCTGCTCCCGTTTTCCTAGCATAGGACAAACCTGGAACAGGTTCTCGAACAACGGTCAGATTTATGTTGGTATTAAAACTTCTCCAAATATTCGCCGCCAATCCTGAAGTTTCATCGGTAGAATTATTGTCTACGAGTACAAGTTCGTAATTAAGTTCTGGCTTTAACCGCTGGTTTACCAAATGTTCTAATGTGGGCTGTAATCTGGCAGCGCTGTTAAAGCAACACACTACAACGGTAATATCACATTTTTCCAATTGCATTGAATAAATTCTAATTATATTAAATTAAATGATGCGATTACGATCGAACATTTGGTTTTTATTTTGTCAGTGATTCTTTGATTGATGACACTATTTTTCGAAAATATTTAAAATTCAAGTTTTCCAATGTAAATTTCTGATAAATTGTTTTGAAACCTTTGTGATATTCACCGTTTCTTAAAAAATTAAATTCATTGTATATTTTCCAAGAACCAACCCACAAATGTACTGCATAACTATTATCGCAGATGTAGTTTTTATAATTTGCAATGTCATCTTTATTTTTAAAAGGAAATGGATAAAAAACATTGGGAGGATAAATTTCGATGTTATTAAAGCTTATTATTTTATTAAAATCTTCTTGAAAATCATATACTACTCTAAAAAGATCTGTGATCTTTAATGTTATTACGAAATCATCCCAAACAATTTTACTGCTAAAATTTATATTTTCGTAACTGTGTAAGCATTTTTCAATAAAGTAATTGTGCTCAGTTGTACCTATAACCCCACAGCTTATAATATTTTCCTCTTCGGCGCCAAAAAAACATTCGTTACTAAGAAAATCATTTAGCGATTTTAAAAGCATCATATCAGTATCTAAATAAATTCCCCCATTTTGATAGAGTATTTTTAGCCTGACATAATCTGCAACAAAAGCCCATTTTTTTAAATGATATGCTTGTTTAGCGAATGGATGAGATAAATCTGAATTGGTTTCGTTCCATTCAATAATTTCATATTCTGGCAAATATTTTCTCCACGACTTAATACAATCCCGAACTAATTTGGGTTTTCTTTTTCCGCCAAACCAGCAATAATGAATAACTTTTGGAATTTGCTTACTATCCATTTTTCTAATTCTCCTTTTAAAATTTCTTAAACCTTATTTGCAATGTTATCAATTTTAAAAAGAACCAAAAACTATTTTTATCTTTTTTTACCAATGCTTCCTTCAAAAATACCTTATGTCTCTTTATTATGAAATTTCTAATTTGAATATTTTTGAAACCCGCTTTCGGAATTAATTTTAAGTGTTTGTTTCGTGCCAGACATTCAGATTTGAACTCCTCCATATTAGAATGATCAATTTGCTTTGAAAGAGAAAAGGCATGAAATCTATATCTAAAAACGGGTATGTCTAAAAATTTAATATTAGGACTTTGATACAGCATTCTGAGATTAAAGTCCCAATCATCAAGATATCTAATTTCTTCATCAAATAATTCTTGCTGCTTTTCTAAAAAACTTCTTCTCCAGATAGGGCCAGAAACATAAAAAGTCATATTTCCTAGAAAATAATCCTTAATCATATTGCCCGTTGACAATATAGTGTTTTCAGCAATTTTTAAACCATTAGACGAATCAAATATTTCACATTTCGCCACTACCCCATCTATAGACTGATTAAAGTTTGCAATTCTCAAAGCTATTGAGTCTTCAAAAAGAATATCGTCACTGTCGAACCAATTAATAAATTCTCCCTTGCTTTTTTCGAATCCAAAATTTCTGCAGGAATTTGGGCCTTTTTTTTTGGTATCTGGTCTTTTGTAATATTGAAATCTACTGTCTAAATCTTGATATTTTTGTAACAGTTCTGCGGTATTATCTGAAGAACCGTCATCAATAATAATACATTCCCAGTTTTGATAGGTTTGTGCGAGTATCGAATCTAAAGTTATATTAATTAAATGTGCTCTGTTATAAGTAGGAATTATAATTGAAATTAATGGAAAAATCATAATCAAACTATAAAATTTTTCTGAACCTGTAATGGCCTTTACCTGTCAGTAAAATTGTAGATACGATGGCAAAAAAACTTATATTTTCATAAAAACTATTGAAAGGAATTATTGTTTTTATAAAAACACGGAAAATTTTTTTGTACTTCTTTTTAAGTAAAATAGCTCTAAAATAATATTTAAAATATTCCTGTAAATAATTAAGAATTTTAGATTTTGACGGAAAATCATCTTTAGTTTTTAAAAAATAAAAAAACTTTTCTCTCGCTAAATAATAATTCCATTCTCTATATTCCGAATTATCATTATAAGTAATACTATTTGTATGTTTCCTTATTAAAACCAACGGTCTATTTTCTGTATGATATATCGGAGAAAAATAAAGCACTTTACATAAAAATTCCCATTCTTGAGCTGCTTGCAGCTCTTCATTAAACCTTAAATCTTTATCTTTCAAAAACTTAGTTTTAAATAATGGTGCTTGAGTTAAAAATGCAATATTATGCTTTATATAATCCAGCAAAGGATTATATGATTGAATGTTTTTATGTCTTAAACCAAGAAGATTATAAACATCTTCCTCAAATACTAAAGTTTGACAAACAGAAAAATTAAAATCACTTTCTGCTAAGGCATCAAATTGAATTCTTAATTTATCTTGCAACATTATATCATCGCTATCAAACCAATTTATATAATTTCCAGAACTTAAATCAAAACCATAATTCCTGCAGGCATTTGCGCCCTTGGGTTTATTTTCAGGCCGATGATGATATTGAAATCTGGCATCTTTTCGCAGATACTTTTCAACTACTTCATTTGTATTATCAGTAGAACCATCGTCAACAATAATACACTCCCAGTCTTCATAAGTTTGTTCCAGAATACTTTGCAGAGTTTCCCCAATTAAACTGGCACGATTGAAAGTAGGGATGATTATAGAAATTAAAGGCTGGCTCATATATACATTTAATATTTTTTTCTTTAAATTACTTATCCGCAATTTGGTGACTGCAAAAAAACAATAAAATTAGCATTGTTTGATTCATTTACTTTTTTAAATTGAATATGCAAAAAGTAGTTATCATAATTAAATCTACTGTCGTCTGCATTAGGTCTTCCATTTTAAAAACAGCATCATCAGTTTGGCAATCATTATCAATAATTACCTCCAAATTTTGATAATTCTGACTCAAAAAACTGAAATAGCAGTCTTTAAAAAAAATCCATTATTGTCGTTAGCGATTAAGATTGAAAATAAAATTATATCAAATTATGAATCACTCTATTTTACAATTTTAAAAAAACGTTAGATCGCATATTCAGTCATAATTTTTTTAAGATTATTCAAACGTACTTCTCTTGATATATTTACTTTTAACTTTTCAATATTAGATTTTAAATTTTGTCTTTCTTCTAAAATAACAGATTCTAAATTAAACTGATTTATTAAGTCAGCTTCGTAAGCTTTAATGCCGATAGCAGAAATATAAGATTTTAGAGGATTTTTTTCCTTAAGAAAAACAGCTTTTCCTAAAGTCAGACCAGTAGCAATGTTCCCCCATGCCTGAGAACGATTATGATACATAAAAAGTATGTCCATCTCGTTAAGAAATTCAACATATTCCTTTCTCTGCATAAACCCCATTATAGGATGAAAATTTTCGCCAAAAAATCTTTCTCCAGCCTTGATAACTATTCCTTTATAATACTCCGAACCATATGATAATGGACAATGTATCTCAACATTTTTTAAGTGTTTTAATTTTTTTAAAGCCTCAAGATGGTTATTTGACTCCGCCGCAGAATTACCTAATAAAATTTTAATTCGGGTTGATGTAGCTATCTTAATATCTAATTCATTAGCTAAATCAAAATTCAAATCATAGTGCCCACCAAGATGCTTGGCTTTCATTGTTGGATACAATTCTTTTACTTTTTCTATTTCACCAGTATTCAGTTCTCCACAAATTATATAATCAATTCTTTCAACATGTTTTTTTTTACATTCATATTGTCTTTTTATAGCAGTAGGGTATTGTAAAACTCTTTTTATAGTACGAATCGTTTTTAGAATGTTCAGATGCCAAACAATTTTAGGATAAGACTGTTTCTTTACAATTTTATAGGTCTCTTTATCATGAATCCATTTTGCATGATACCAAAAAGGATCTCCGTACAATTCTCCTCCCCAAAAAATTACAAATAATTTATTAGGCAAATCAAAAACTAAATTAGCAATCCACATATCATACCAATGTATAAAAATGTTATCTGTTGGCCTTAGTAATTGGAGTTTGTCTTTTATAGTTATTTCATTATATCCAATATATTCTACCGCTTTATCAGTCTTTACATAATTATTTTCCCCTTTATCACCTCTAAACCAAAAGATATTATTTTTTTCTTCTCCAATAGCATGAACATCAGCAATGAAAGAATCAAGAAATTTATCCTGAGCCATTATATGGTAGTTCATAAATCATTTTTTTAGTATATCAATAATAAAATCTATTTTATCTGTATCTAATTCATAATAGAACGGCAGTCGTAATAATCTATCTGAATAATGATTAGCCCAAAACAATTCTTCCCCTTCATATTTACCCTCATAAAAGGGACTTTTATGCAAACTTAGATAATGAAAAACAGCATTAGTATTGTTTTCTTTTAATTTGTGTATGCACTTATTTCTTTCGTCTAATGATTCGAAAACCAAATAAAACATGTGCGCATTATTAGTCGCAAAATCTGGTATTTGTGGTAGTTTAAAATTTTGATTCAATGAAATCTCTAATAATCCCTCATAGTAGTGATTCCAAATTTGTTTTCTTTTTTCCTGAATTTCCTCTAAATGCTCTATTTGCGCCCAAAGAAAAGCAGCAATAATTTCTGATGGTAAAAATGAAGAGCCGATATCTACCCAGCCATATTTATCAATTTCCCCTCTAAAAAAAGCAGAACGATTTGTCCCTTTTTCCCATATAATTTCAGCACGATTAGCAAATTGCAGATCGTTAATGGTCAACATTCCGCCTTCTCCAGATATAATATTTTTAGTTTCATGAAAAGAAAAAGCTGCTAAATGTCCTATTGATCCTAAAGCTTTTTTTACTCCGTCTTTTCCTGTATAAAAACTATCAACTGCCTGCGCGGCATCTTCTATTACAAATAAATTATATCGATTAGCCAATTCCATGATCGTATCCATATCACAGGCAGTACCTGCATAATGTACCGGAACAATGGCTTTAGTCTTAGATGTAATTAAAGACTCGAGTTTGCTAGTATCTATATTTGGATTTTGTTCATTAGAATCTGCAAAAATAATTTTTGCCCCTCTTAATACAAAAGCATTCGCAGTAGAGACAAAAGTGTATGACGGAATTATAACTTCGTCATCAGGCTTAATATTTATTAAAATTGCAGCCATTTCGAGAGCATCTGTACAAGATGTTGTAAGCAGGCATTTCCCGAAACCATATTTTTGTTCAAAGAATTGCTGACACAATTGTGTATACTTACCATTTCCAGATATCTTACCCGATGAAACTGCGTCGATGATATATTTAGCTTCATTTCCTGTTAGATAAGGCTTATTAAATCCTATTTTCATCATTTTTCTAAAATTGCGAGGCCAAATCCAGTTTTTCCATAATCATTCCCATTATACAATAAATATCTATCTCCATTGTAATCCAGAATAAATGGATAACATACCATCTTAGAATCCCAACCCGTCTCTGAAACATCCAAATTTACAATTTCATCTTTTCTATTCCATTTTCTGCCATCTTTGGATTCTGCATATCCAATTCTGTAATATTCACTTTTATCACCACCTCTGTAAGAATACCACATTTTATAACCATCTTTATCTTTAATTACTCTAGGAACAGAAATTGCGTACTCATTTTGATATCTAAAATCTATTGCAATTTCATTATTCCGTTCCCAATCAATACCGTCTTTAGATGTTGCGTATTTAATATGATAGTAATGCCTAACTTCTTTATCAATAATTTTCCATTTTACACAGCTTAAGTACCACATTTTATAGATGTTATTATCAAACAGAACGCAATTTGAAGCAACAAAGTGCGGTTCTTTTTTTGATCGATCCAAGACCGGACCATCGAATTTTTTATCAAAACTAACCCCATTATCGGTACTGACAGCTAAACCAATAGAATTACGAAAAGGAACTGTAACACCCAAGTTCCATCCAATATAATACATCCAAATTTCTTTTCCATTTGATATAATACAAGAAGGCATAATTCCACTATCATCAAATGTACCCAATTCGCCCAAATTTATCTTAATAACTTTAGGACAACCTACTATTTTTTGTTTCGAAAAATCATAATCAACATAGTATGGGATTGATTGATTTTTTTCATTTCTAGTACTAAAAAACAATCTTATAATATGCTCTGACGACCAAAATCCAGATGGTAAAGTGGAATATCTATATTTTTCTTCATAATCTTGCAAATTAAATATCAAACCTAATTTTTTCCAATTTTGAGTCATATTAAAATTTTATTAAATTGCTTTTCTTATCAAGCTTCGTTGATCTTGCCGGCACATATACTGAGGCTTCTTCTGTATTTTTTGTGATAATTGCTCCAGCACCTACAAGAGTTTCTTTGGCTACTATTACCTGATGTCCAACAGTTGCATTGACACCAATAAAACAATTAGATTCAACAACACAGTGTCCTGAAATCACTACATGAGAACTAATAAAATTATGGCTTTCAATAACTGAATGATGTCCAATATGATTACCACTCCAAAGAGTAACATTATCGCCAATTTTCACATAAGGCTGAATAGTATTATTTTCTAAAATAAAGGCATTTTCACCTGGAGAAAATTGAGAAAGGTAAGTACAATGTGAACTGATATAAGAAGCAATTTTATAATTCATTTCCTTAGCTTTCAAATATTTTGTCTCTCTAAGTTTGTTCATTTTTGCGTAACTTAAAGCTATGAAAATTTCAAACTCATTAGCAGAAAAATGTTTCTCGATTTCTTCGAATGGAACTAATGGTAAGTCCTCAAAAGAAGAATTTAAACAATAATCTCTATCGACAGTAAATCCGACTACCTCATATGATGAATCTATATCAAAATAATATTTTGCCAATTGAGCAATATCACCAGTTCCAAATATGACTACTTTTTTTGTTTTCATTTTCTAACAATTATTGAAAATTCATATAGATTATAATCGTGCAGTAAAGCTACATTTTTTGAAAAATTCTTCTTGCAGTAATCAAACAAGAAAGAAGGATCTGCATAATATAAATATTCTTTCATGTATTCAGCATCAGAATATTTAGTCAAAACATTAAAAGAAAACCCTTTGATACTACTTTCATCTATCTTTTGCAATGTTTCTAAAATATAAGTCAGCCAATCTTCATCTGTATTTTCAAGCTTTACATTAAATATACCACTAGCAATAATGTAATCTGTTTTTTTTACAGGAAGACTGGTTGTCCATTTAGCATTTTCCTGGTTAGGAAATTTATTTAGTGCGGCTACAATCATTTCTTCTGCCACATCAAATCCAATGTATTCGAATGAATCATATTTAGCATTAAAGTAATCCAACATAGAACCGAATCCACAACCAAAATCCAGAATCGAAAAATGCTCTTGCTTAGGAATCAAATTTGATAATACCTCAAATCTTAATTGTTGAGTTTCCGCCGAATTCCAATCAACACCTTGAGGAACAGTACCGAATTCCTTAATTTTTGATGTATAATAATTACTTACCTGATTAAGTATCTTGTTCATTTTTCAGCTATTTTTAAAAATTTAACAGCACTTTTTCCTTCGCAGAAAATCAAATCCAAAATAGACACATAATGCTCAAAAGGATCGTGTAATTGCTTATATTCAGGGTAATTTGAGTAATCGAAATAATGAACTTTTACGCCTGCTTCAGTAAAAACCTGCTCATTCATATATGCTTTTGCAGCTGGTCCCGAATAATAATCTGTTCCTTCTAAGTTTAAACAAATATCCAGCAAACGCTCTGAACGCTCTTCTTTTAGTTCAAATTCAGATGAAAATCTAATATTTGATTTTATTTGTAATAACTCGCAAATTGCAACAATAAACCTATAATTGATCTCTGTAAGATAAATTGAATTACAGTTCAGATACAATTCTTCGAAAAGATCTTTATAATCAGCAAAATTTTGAGATTTACTATAATTATTCTTTATAATATTCCAGTGATTTTTATTCCAATCTTTATCCGAAATTTTAGCCTCATTAATCTTTTGAAAATATTTACCTTTTACTTCGACCGGAATAGTTAGCCATTTATTTCCATTAGGAGTTTTAATAATATTTCGGTTTCTCCAATCTCTTCGAGTAAATTGCATATCATCATAAATTACAAATTCATCTGCCAACGCTATTGCATCAAAATATCCCTTCCATGGAATATAGTTGGATTGAGTAATTACGATTCTTTTCATTTCAAATTATTGCTTGAGAGTCCAAGGTAAAGAAGGTCTGATCATCCCATTAACTTTTCCTAAATAACCTGATTCTCTTTTTACATCTTTAACCTCAAAAGTCAATAATTCTAAATTACTGTATAACTGACTCATTCCATTAGTATGGAAATAAATATGTATTTGATACACATCATCATTCAAAAAATTGGCTGGGATTTCACAACTTACTTCAGTAGTCATTCCAATACAACAATTAAATTTTCCACCACTACCAAAAACAACATCCCCTTTTATAGTTCGCAAATCATAACCAATAGATATTTTTTCTTCTCTGGTTTGATTCACCATCTTCAACCTAAAATTAATAGTAGAAGTCACATCAATAATTTCATCTGGATCTAAAGCTGAAGTGTTTTCAATTGCCGCATACAAGATTTTAACATTTTCATTTCCAATTGCTTCCTCACTATTTTCAAAGCTAATTTTACGTTGAGAAAAAGAGCTGCTTTGCAAATACTCTGATATTATCTTTGTAGGGCTACCGTCTCCCAAAATACTTCCGTTATTCATACTAATTACTCTAGTACATAATGTTTCTACTGCGGCCATATTATGGCTAACAAATAAAACCGTTCTTCCTTCGCCTCTCGAAATATCCTGCATTTTACCAATTGCCTTCTTTTGAAATTCAGCATCACCCACTGCTAAAACCTCATCAATAACTAAAATTTCAGGTTCTAGAAAAGCCGCAACAGCAAATGCCAAACGTACAGTCATTCCACTACTGTATCTTTTTACGGGAGTATCTATATATCGCTCACATCCTGAAAAATCAATAATTTCATCAATTTTAGAGGCAATCTCTTTTTTTGTCATTCCTAGAATTGCACCGTTTAAAAAGATGTTCTCACGACCCGTCATTTCACCATGAAAACCAGTTCCTACTTCTAGAAGTGATGCAATGCGTCCTCGAGACTTGATGCTTCCGGTCGTTGGCGCCGTTACTTTTGAAAGTATTTTTAAAAGTGTCGATTTTCCTGCACCGTTTTTACCAATAATTCCCAGAACTTCTCCGCGTTCAACTTCAAAATTAATATCCTGTAAAGCCCAAACATATTCAGAAGTAGCTTTTGTAGAGCGGTCATTGGTATCTCCTATTTTTAAATAGGGATTTTCTTTACCACGTATTTCATGCCACCATCTGTTTAAATCATGGCTTAATGTACCTGTACCAACTTGTCCTAAACGGTATTGTTTAGAAATATTTTCGGCTTTTAAAATAATATCTTTTTTCAATTTTGAATTGCAGGTTGTAAATTATGTAAATAAATTGGAGTCTAAACAGTATCTATAAAGCTTTTTTCTGTTTTATTAAAAACCAAAAGGCCAACAAAAAAAACGGTTATTGTAACAGCCAGCGTATAAGTTAATCCTAAAAGTGAAATCTGGCCCACATTCAGGAGCATGTATCTTGCACTTTCAATAATGTAAGCCAATGGGTTATATTCAACAAGCCAGCCATAACCTGGCAATTTAGCTTTAATCAATTCCATCGGATACATGACTGCGGAAAGGTACATTAATAATTGTACTCCGAATCCAACCAAATAACTAAAATCACGATATTTGGTTACCATAGATGAAATAAGCATTCCTAATCCCAAACCTAGAATCCCCATCATAATTATTAATAAGGGAAACAATAAAACCAAACTATTTAAACCTAAGTCAGCTCCCTGAAAATTATAAAAAAGATAAAAGGCTACAAAAATTAAAAATTGAATTCCGAATTTTATCAAATTTGAAATTACAACTGAAAGTGGTGTAATTATTCTAGGAAAATAAACTTTCCCAAAAATACCCGCATTACTTGCAAATGTATTAGATGTACCATTTAAACAAGATGTAAAATAATTCCATACCGTTATACCCGCAAGGTTAAATAAAAACGGAGGAACTGATCCCGTATTAATTCCGGCAACATTATTGAAAATGATTGTAAAAGTTATCGCAGTAAATAAAGGCTGAATTAAGTACCAAAGCGGTCCTAAAACGGTTTGTTTGTAAACGGTAATTACATCCCGTTTTACAAAAAGGAATAACAAATCTCTATACTGCCAAACCTCTTTCAGATTTAAGGAGAAGAATTTATTTTTTGGCTTTATTTCGAAAAGCCATTCACTGGTATTATCGGTATTATTCATTTTATGCTGCTCACAAATTAAGTTGTAAGTTTTGCTAATTCCAATATAGAATCAGATTCACCTAAATTAACAGGATTTTTAGTCGCTTAAAAAATCCTAAAAAAGCGAAAAGGCGTTTTAAAAAAAACACCTTTTACTTCTTATTTACATTATATATAATCCTTTATTTATCTAAAACTTCGAAAGCGGAGTTCATACTTTTAAATTCAGGAACTATTTTTTTCATTTTAGTAACAATATCGTCATTGTCATAGAAATCAGCAATGCCAATTAACTCATCAATCTCCGTATGAAGATTTTCATATTCATCCTGAATTTCCTGGGCAATCATAATTTTATTATGATAAGTTGGCAACGTTTTAGAAGTATCATTTAATAATTCTTCGTATAATTTTTCTCCAGGTCTTAGGCCTACAATTTTGATCTTGATCTCTTTCTCTGGAATAAATCCTGCCAATTTGATCATTTTTTTAGCCAAATCGATAATTCGTACCGGTTTACCCATATCAAAGATATAAATTTCCCCTCCGTTACCCATCGCCCCAGCTTCTAACACCAGCTGGCAAGCTTCAGGAATAGTCATAAAATAACGAATGATATCCTGATGGGTTATCGTAACAGGACCACCTTCGGCTATCTGCTTGGTAAACAACGGAACTACAGATCCGTTTGAACCTAATACATTTCCGAAACGGGTTGTAATAAATTTTGTTGAACCTCCGTTATTTTCACGCTGATTTTTCAGGAAAAGTGACTGAACATACTTTTCGGCAATACGTTTACTGGCTCCCATAACATTACTAGGGTTTACAGCCTTATCTGTCGAAACCATTACAAATTTCTTGACATGGTATTTACAGGATAAGTCAGCCAAATTCTTAGTCCCTTTTATATTTGTCAGAATCGCCTGTGAAGGATTTTCTTCCATTAGCGGAACATGTTTGTAAGCAGCCGCATGAAAAACAACATGCGGGTTATAAGTTTTAAAGACTTTTTCTAATGCCTTTTTACTACGAACATCAGCAACTACCGCAACTATCTTCGTTTCAGAATCCATTGCGTAGGTTTCTAAACATAAATTATGTAGTGGAGTTTCGGCATGATCCAAAATAATGACAACTTTAGGGTTAAATCCAAGAACTTGTCTTACTATTTCGCTTCCGATAGATCCAGCGGCTCCGGTAATCAAAATTGTTTTATCCTTTAATTGTTTCGAAATGGACTTACTATCTAAAACTATAGGTTTTCTTTCTAGTAAATCTTCAATTTGGATGTTCTTAACTTTCTGAGAGATTTCTTTTTGATTTTCCCAATCTGAAATCAAGGGCACTGTATAAACTCTGTAATTAAATTCTAAACATTGATCAACTATAATTAATTGTTCTTCTTTTGATAAACTTTTATCAGCAATAATCACACCTTCTGCAGCAACAGAGCGCATTAAGGCAGGTAGTTTTTTTCTTAAAATCAAAATAGGCAAATCCAGCATTCGCTTAGACGCATTTTGATTGTTTTTATCTACAAAACCAACAATTTTAAATCGGGACGGAGTTTCGAATTTCAATGCATTTGCAACAGAAATGGCATTAGCATCTGTTCCATAAATCACAGTTCTTATTAATTTGGTGCTTGTTTTTTCTGAAAAATACAATTCAAAAGTTTGTTTCACAATCACACGGTATAAAAACAAACCGCAAAATGATAAAACCAAATTGATAAAAAGAGCAGTATTTAAAAAAGCTTTATGCCCTGTATATAATTCAAAAACAAGATTGAAAAACAAGAAAAACACCAACACCGACATTTGGGAAAACAACAATTTTATGGCGTCTATATAAGAAGAGTGTCTAATGATTCCCGAATACGTTCTGAACAACCAAAAGAAAAATATGTTTACCATCAACAAACTACCTACAAAATAGAAATCATGCGAAGTAATAATATATCCTAATGCTGTGCCTTCAAAAAGCATGTAGGTAAATGTAAAAGAAAATGCCAAAACCATTATGTCAATAGCAACAATAATCCACCTAGGCAAATAACTGAGATTATTAATATGTGCCCGTAGATTCCTTGGAGAAAATGAATTATGCAACAAATCGGCTACTTTGGTCTGTTTATCTGTATTCAATTTTTATGATTTTGATTCTGCAAAATTTGTATGTCTTACAAAAATACAAATTAAAGGTATTAAAAAATTATTTCTGTTGGTAATTTAGACTTTAACACCTTTTCTTTTTTGTTTTAAAAATTCAATCAAGTAAGAACCATATCCAGACTTAACCAAAGGTAATGCAAGGTTTTCTAATTGATCATCTGATATAAATCCTTGTCTCCAGGCAATTTCTTCGATACATCCCACTTTCAATCCTTGTCTTTCTTCCAAAACCTGTACAAATTGGCCCGCCTGCATAAGGCTATTGAAAGTTCCTGTATCTAACCAAGCCGTTCCTCTGCTTAAAATACCAACTTTTAGAGCTCCTTTTTCCAAATAAACTTTATTAACATCCGTAATTTCGTATTCACCACGAGCACTAGGCTTTATATTTTTTGCAATTTCTACAACTGAATTATCATAAAAATATAGCCCTGGTACTGCATAATTAGACTTTGGTTCTTTTGGTTTTTCTTCAATAGAAATAGCTTTTAGATTTTCATCAAATTCCACAACACCATATCTCTCAGGATCAGAGACATGATAAGCAAAAACCACTCCTCCTTCCGGTTTAGTATTTGACTTTAAAAGTTCTTGCATATTAGAACCAAAAAAAATATTATCTCCCAAAATTAAAGCAACATCATCATTTCCAATGAACTCGTCTCCAATAACAAAAGCCTGTGCCAACCCATTTGGAATAGCCTGTTCTGCATAACTAAATTTGCATCCTAAACTAGAACCATCACCCAATAATTTTTTAAAATTTGGTAAATCATGAGGAGTAGAAATAATCAATATTTCATTAATTCCCGACATCATCAAAGTTGATAACGGATAATAAATCATTGGCTTATCATAGACGGGCATCATTTGTTTACTCATCGCAAGTGTTAATGGATGCAAACGTGTTCCAGAACCTCCTGCTAAAATAATTCCTTTCATATTTTTCGATTTTAGATTTTAGATTCCACCCGTTTCAAATGAAATCTAAAATTTTTAACTTCTATTTTACAAACATTTTTTTTAAACTTTCTTTATAATTCGGAACATCTAAATTATAAATCGTTTTAATTTTTTTCTTATCCAATAATGAAAACTCCGGGCGTTTTGCAGGAGTTGGATAAGATGCCGATGGAATTCCTCCAACCTTACAAGTGTATCCTCCAAATTCTTTTATAGCCTTAGCAAATTCATACCAGCTTATTTCACCTTCGTTTGAATAATTGTAAATTCCGGGAATCCAATTTGGAGATTCTAAAATAATCATCATTACCTTAGCTAGATCTGCTGCATAAGTTGGCGAACCGATCTGATCATTAACTACATTTATTTCATCTCTTTCCTGCATTAACCGCTGCATGGTCTTAACAAAATTATTTCCGAATTTGCTATATACCCAAGAAGTTCTTATAATGATTGAATCTGAGTCCTCTTTTAAGCAAGCAATTTCGCCAACTCTTTTACTCTCTCCATAAACATTTATTGGATTTGTTATAGCTTCCTCACTTAAAGAAACAGAAGAAGATCCATCAAAAACATAATCTGTAGAAATATGAATTAATTTTGCTTTTTTTTGGGCTGCAAATTTTGCAATTAATTCAACAGCTGAATGATTAATTGCAAAAGCCAATTCTTTTTCCGTTTCAGCTTTATCTACTGCTGTGTAAGCACCACAATTAAAAATCACGTCCGGATTAATAGCACCTAATTGAACCCGAAGTAATATTAAATCATCTAAAGTAATTTGAGTTCTATCTGCAAAAATCCATTCATAATTTGGATAGTTTGTTGCAATAACTGCTAATTCTGAACCTAATTGGCCATTCGCACCTGTAACAAGAATTTTTTTCACTAAAATAAACTATTACATTTTTCAATAAAGGGAAGAATTTGGTCCTTTTCAGAAACAATTGCGTCTTTTAAATCCATTCCCCAATCAATATTCAATGAAGGATCGTGATACTTGATTCCACCTTCAGAAGCTTTATTATAAAACTGATCGCATTTGTACATTACCGATGCCGTTTCACTGATAACTGAAAAGCCGTGAGCAAATCCTTTTGGTACCAAAAGTTGTTTTTTGTTTTCGGACGACAATAATACACTAAATGACTTTCCAAAAGTAGGAGAATCTTTTCTTAAATCTACTGCAACATCAATAATTTCACCTTCTAAAACACGTACTAATTTCGTTTGTGCAAAAGGTGGGTTTTGATAATGCAAACCTCTTAGAGTTCCTTTTTTAGAAAAAGATTGATTGTCTTGCACGAAATCTATAGCGATTCCTAAATCTTCAAATTTAGTTTTACTGTAAGATTCAAAAAAATAACCTCTTTCATCTCCAAAGACAGTCGGCTCTACTACTACTAAATCTTTTATAAATGTTTTTTCTATGTTCATATTATTTTAAACCTTGTATCTATTTAGAATTATCTTATCTTTTATTAAAAAAATCATAAACGACTAATTTAATTCTTTCTCTTTCACCATCAGTTAGATTAGAACCTGAAGGCAAACATAAACCGTTTTCGAATAATTTTTCTGCGATATTCTCTCCATAGTAAGGATATTTAGAAAATATAGGCTGTAAATGCATTGGTTTCCATAATGGTCTACTTTCAATATTAGCTTTTTCAAAAGCTAATCTCAAGCCTTCAGTAGTCTTCCCATTAGTCTTTGCAGGATCTATCGTAATTGCGGATAACCAATGATTAGAATAATAATCTTGATTCGGTTCTGTTAAAATGGCAATGCCATCAATATCTTCAAAATAACTTGTGTAAAAATTATGCATCTCTCGTCTTAATTCCACATGCAAATCTAAAATTTCCATCTGCCCACGGCCAATACCTGCACAAATATTACTCATTCTATAGTTATACCCAACTTCACTATGTTGATAATGTGGAGCGTCATCTCTTGCCTGTGTAGAAAGAAAAACTGCTTTATCTTTCGTTTCCTTGTTTTTTGTAACAATTGCTCCACCTCCAGAGGTAGTAATAATTTTATTTCCATTAAATGAAAGAACTCCAATTTCTCCAAAGGTGCCGCATTTCTGATTTTTATAATGACTTCCCAAAGCTTCTGCACTATCTTCTAATACAGGAATGTCATATTTTACAGCGATGGCATTGATTTCTTGCACTTTATAAGGCATTCCGTAAAGATGTACCGCTATAATTACTTTTGGTTTTTTACCTTTTGAAATTCGGTCAATAATTGCATTTTCTAAAGCTTTTGGGCAAAGATTCCAAGTATCTGCCTCACTATCAACAAAAACAGGAATTGCCCCTAAGTACATTATTGGGTTTGCTGATGCTGAGAAAGTCATACTTTGACAAATGACCTCATCGCCAGCTTTAACTCCCAACAAAATTAATCCTAAATGAATTGCAGCAGTTCCTGAACTTAGTGCACCAATTTGAACTTCTTCTTGCAAGTAATTTTCTAAATCTTTTTCAAAACCATTTACATTTGGGCCTAAAGGTGCAATCCAATTTGTTTCAAAAGCCTCTTGCACATATTTTTGTTCAGTTCCACCCATATGCGGAGAGGATAACCATATTTTTGCGTTATTCATTTTTTAAAATATTTTTTTTGCTGGATTACCAAAATATGTTCCTTCAGTTTTTAAAGATTTTAAAACTACAGAACCAGCTCCAATTCTTGTATTATCTGGTATTTTTACGCCTGGCAATATAACTGCATTTGAACCAATAAATACATTATTCCCTATCTGAGCTCCGCCACCAATATCAACATTTGCCATAATACTTGAGAAATTCCCAATTGCAACATCATGTCCTATTTGTGAGCCATTATTAATAAATACAAAATTTCCAATTGTGGAGTCGCACGAAATGATCGCATAAGGAAATAATACCAGACCAATACCATATTTTGTTCGCTCACCAATATAACATGATTCATGAATATAATTGGAAATCGATATGTTCCTTTGGTTTAATTCTTTGAATAAATTGGCTTTAACAGTTCCGTCAGAAATTGCACAAATCACAGATTGATGATCTTTTATTTTTGTTAAATCGATCTGACCTAAAATTTTAAGACTAGTCTCAAATCCATTTAATGCATCTAAATTATTATCCATGAATCCTACTATTGATGCTTTCTTATTTGGAGAAATATTAAACCAACTTGCAACTTCTCTTGCTAATCCTCCAGCTCCCAAAATTATAAGTTCCGAATTATTGTATTGAGTATCCTCCATCAATTTTTATATTTTGACCTGTTATCCATTTACTAAAATCTGAAAGCAAAAAAGCTATTGTGGGAACAATATCCTCCACATTACCAATCCCTAAAGGATGCATGTCCTTAATTCGTTGAATATTTTCTGCGTCAATTTGAGAAAATAATTTCTCTGTCATTGGCGTGTTTACAACACCTGGCGAAATTGCATTGATTCTAAAATTTCTTTTTGCTAATTCTAACGCTGATGCTTTAACTACTCCTAAAACAGCTGCCTTTGTAGCACAGTATCCTATTTTACCTGGTTGCCCCAATTCTCCCATCACTGAAGACAAATAAACAACGCTTGCTCCGTCATTTGAATATTTTTTTTTAGAAAAATTTCTCAATAATTCTATTCCAGAAAAAACATTGATATCAAATATCCTTTTTACATTGTCAGGATTGTACATGGTTAAAGGCAAAGTTTCTTCAATTCCTGCACAATGAACAAAACCGTCAAATTTTTCACCTGCTAAAGCTTCATCAAATATTTTAGAATAGTTATGGAACTCGTTTAAGTCTAATAGTACAAATTTTAATTTATTTCCACCTTTAGCAATAAGATTAGCTATTTTGCTTTTCTCTCTGCCAATTGCAATGACACTGCAATCTTTACCTATTAAAAAATCACAAAGAGCTAAACCAATTCCTGAAGTTGCACCTGTAATTAATATTTTTTTATTTTGTATCATCCCAGATATATTTTATATTTTTGCTGAAAAAAAAGAACTCGTTGCTCTTCTTCACTTAATTCTCCATCATAAGACGAATACCTAACTCCTTTCTGAACTTCCTCACAAATTACTTTATCTTCATCAAAAACTTTTCGGTTAAAATCTATTAAGCTTTGTTCATAAACTTTTTCTATTATAGATTCACTAGTATCTTGTTTCTTTGTCGTAAATACGTAACTTTTAAAAAGGGTTTTCTCTTCACTAATTGGAATTATATGAGACAAATTAAAGGAAATACCGTATGTGGATGAAATGAGAATATTAGGGAAAATTATTAAATGTTTATATCCATCAATTTTATAATCCCTTTCTTGAAAGGATTTATGAACTTTTGCTTGTTTTCCTTCATTTTCTTTCACTAAAACTGGTGCATCCCATATTGAATGATCTTTGTTAAACGTGAAATTTAACCCCTCGGCACCTAATTTTTGAAAAGTTTCTGAATGAATTAAGGCTACATGATAACTTTCTAAAGTGTTTTCTACTACAATTTTCCAATTACAGTCAATCTCAATTTGATTTAAATCTATAAGCTTTCCAAAATTATTAGACATCTCTTCTATTTGAGTATAGATTTCTCCTAAATAATCTCGCAAGGTAATATTACCTTCTTTTACCTTTAAAAATACCAAACTACCACAAATATCAATAGAATATTCTTGAAGTTTAAGACATTCTAATTCCTCTTTTGTAAAATTAAAAAAAGGTTTTTTAGGAATACCAAAAGGAATTCCTTTGTCATTATAAGCCCATCCATGATACGGACACATTAAAGGCCTGTTTCCTTTTTTTTCAGTTTGGATAAGTGAATGCCTATGAGAACAAACATTTTTAAATGCTCTAATTTTTCCCTTTAAATTTTGTACTACAACTGGTACTCCCGAAACATCAGAAACAACAAAATCATTCAATTCAGTAAAATCTGACGTAAAACCTACAAAATTCCAAACTTCTGAAAAGAGTTTTTCTTTTTCGCTTTCAAAAGTTTCTTTTTTAAAATATTCAATTGGCTTTATTAAAGCTTTCATTGGCTGTTATATTTCAATTATATCAAAGATTTTTGTTTTAGACAAATTTGTAATTAAATTTCCCCAATTTAGTCCTGAACCATATCCGCTCATTAAAATGTTTTGAGAATTATTTAATATTGTTTTATTAGAACATATTAAAAGCGGAATAGAAACTCCACTAGTATTTCCAAAATCATTAATATTTAAAAGCATCTTCTCTTTCTCTACCTTTAACTGCGAAGCAATTTGCTTGATTATAAACTGATTGGACTGATGAAGTAGGAAATAATTAATTTCATTCTTCTCTATATTACTTTTCTTTAATAACTCTTCAATACTAATTGAAATTTCTCTCAGAGTAAAATCGAAAACTTTTGGCCCATTCATTGTCAAATTAAGCTTATTTTTTTTGTTCCCATTTTCATCTTTTATAGCGTTAAGACTTTCTGCTGTGATTTGATTTCGATATCCGCCATCTGGTATTTCAATTGCACTGGCATTATGACCATCTGAAAAGAAATTTAAAAATGTTGTGTTATTATTTAAATCTCCTGCGCTTACAATAACAGCAGCTGCACCATCTCCAAATAACATGGCAGTACTTCTATCTTTTACAGAAATTATTTTAGACAATGTCTCTGCTACAATAAAAAGCACTTTTCCTTTTTTTAAAGATTTAGCAAATGAAAATGCCGTACTTAAGCCTTGAATAAATCCCGCACATCCAGCATTAATATCCAGGCATAAAATTTCTTTTTTCAGACCTAGTTTATCTTGTAAAATATTAGATGTAAATGGAATTTTATAATCTGGTGTTTGACTTAAAAAAATTAGACATTCAATCTCTTCTTTACTAACCTGATTTTGTCTAATTAAATTTAAAGCAGCAGCATAACCTAAGTCTGAGGCAGTAATACTGTCATCAGCCCAACGTCTTTCAAAGATCCCAACCGTTTTTTCAAAGACCCTAAGCTCTTTTGGGGATAATAATTCTTCAAAGAAATCATTTGAAATTTTTCTTTTTGGAACACAAGCACTAATTGCTTCGATTGCTACACCATGAAATTCCTGAAACATATTAGTTGAATTTATCTAAACCTATTCTTTCTATCAAAGATTCTACAGTGGTTATCTCGTTTAAGTCATCAGCATTTAGAGTTACTCCAAATTCATTAGACACATAACCAATTAAAACCATAGCCGCCATAGAATCCCATTCGTCTAAATCCTTAAGATTCGTTGCACTTTCCAATGTAGTTTCAATTTCTAATTCTTCCGCTAATCCTGAAATAAAATCAACTTTTTTCATAATTTTATAATTTACTTTTAATTTTTATTAGTCCTCCTGACCAAGAAAGTCCGACACCAAATCCAACAATTATTATAGTTGATTCACTATTAATAAATTCACTATATTTTTTTAAAGCAATAGGAATAGTACAGGAAACTGTATTTCCTCCATCTTCCAAATCTATAAAAAACTTATCGCTTTCAATTTTTAATCTTTTACGCATAAAGTTCAACATATAAGCATTTGCCTGATGAAAAACAAACTGATCTATATTATCAATATCCTTACTATTTATCTGGATTATTTCCTTTGTGAAATTAGGTACAACTTCATTTGTAAAATTAAATACTTCTGGTCCATTCATATATAAATGGTTATCAGTATAACTATTATCTGTACCATAGACAATTTCTGGTGCATCTGGGCTATAAGAAAATCTACTGGCTCCATTTTTCACAATTAATTTATCGTAACCTGAACCATCAGTACCAAATAAGAATTCTCCAATCCCATCTATTTCAGAATAAGAAATTATTGTAGCGGTTGCAGCATCTCCAAATATTGATCTATTAGACCTATCTTTTGGATGAAGATATTTTGAGTAGGTTTCTGCTGTTACTAGCAAGACATTCTTTACTTGTCCTGAACTAATTAATCCTTTTGCTAAGCTAACGCCGTAAGTATAACCCGAACAACCCAGATTAAAATCTAATGCTCCAATATTTTTTTTAATTCCTAATTTATCTTGTAAAATACATGCTGTAGTAGGTAAAAAGTATTCAGGACTTTGTGTACAATATAAGATGTAATCTATCTCTTGCTTATCATATTTCTGAAAAAGCTTTTTACATGCTTTTAGAGCTAAATCGAAAGCAGTTTCTTCGTCTACCCAATATCTATTTTTTATACCAACTTTTTCTTCAAATTTTGAAAAATCATAATCTGGAAATATTTTTCCTAAATCTTCATTAGTAACTTTATTTTCAGGATAAACATATTCTATTGCCGTAATAATCGCACCCATAATTAATTTCCTTTAAAAGGTTCTGTTGTTGCAACATCTTTTGCATTAATTCCCTCCGATTTAAAAACCTTCAAAATCGTCAAAAATAATATTTTAAAATCTAAGAAAAAGCTAAAATTATTTACGTACCAAACATCATACTCAAATTTTTTATCCCAAGAAATTGCATTTCTACCATTTACCTGTGCCCAGCCAGTTATTCCTGGTCTAACATTATGACGTTGCTTTTGAAAATTGCTATATAATGGCAGATATTGTGGTAATAAGGGTCTCGGGCCAATTAAGCTCATATCTCCTTTCAACACATTAATTAATTGAGGAAGCTCATCAAGAGATGTTTTTCTCACAAACACACCAACTTTAGTCAATCGTTCAGCATCTGACAATAAATTTCCATGAAAATCTTTTTTGTCATTCATAGTTTTAAACTTAATGATTTTAAAAATACTTCCATTTAATCCTGGACGCTCTTGAAAGAAAAAAGGTTTGCCTTGATTAGCGAAATATAAACCAATAGTTACAATGATAAATAATGGACTCAATAGACATAGACCTATTAACGTCAAAACAAAATCAAATATCCTTTTTAAAATAGTTTTATACATTTTTTTTCTAAACTTTTATACTGTGCTAAAATAGCATTCCAAACAATTTTTTGTTCATAGCGAGAAGTAATCATACTCCGTGCATTTGTTTCCAATACGGAATAATAATCTTTGTCTGTCGATATTTTAGTCATTGCATTAAAAATAGCGATCTCATCCTTTACAGGGATAATTATTCCGTTTTCCTCTTCAATTATTATTTCATTAGAACCATTAATATTAGTTACAATGCACGGCAGACCCATTGCTCCAGCTTGTAATACTACATTTGGGAAACCCTCACGATGGCTCGGAAATACAAGAACATCACTAATTGCAAAATAAGGGCGTACATCTTGCTGAAAACCTACCGTAATAATAGTATTGCATTCTTTTATGACTTTTATAGTTTCAATATTTAGAGGGTCTAAATCATTTTCGAAAGGTCCAACTAATAGCAGCTTTACGTTTTTACGAACAGATTGAAATCTTAAAAAAGCTACAATAAGTTCGTTAATACCTTTATCTCTAACCAAACGACCTACAAAAATAAAAACAAAATCATCTTCAAAAATCCCAAGTTTTTTTCTCAACTCATTTTTTTCATCTAAGTTATACAATTTAGGATCAAAATAATTTTCATCTATTCCATTGACATTACCATTTCCAATTACTTCTAACGGTTTATTTGTAATTTTGTAATTTATTAAATCATTCCTAACCCCCTTACCCTCAGGGTAAACATCTGTAGCACAATAACATAATAATTTATCCATATTAATTAATAATACTTGCATAAATCCCTTACGAGAAGGAAAAATAAGCCCCGTAAAAGTATGTATTCTTATAGGTACTCCCGCCATTTTTCCTGCTATCATTGTTAAAAGTCCAGCCTTAGGAGTTATTGAATGCACAATTAATGGTTTTTGTTTTTTAAAGTATCTATATAACCTCCACAAAGATTTCAAATCCTTTATTGGGGCTATCTGCCGTTGCATTTCTATACCAAATACTCTAACTTTTTCTCTTTCTTTTAATTCTACAAGAAATTCATCTTTCCCAGATATAGCTGTAACATCATAATATTCATTTAAAAACTGTAATTGTCCTTTAAGAAGTACATTTAAAGATACCGGAATTGTTGCCGTTCTAAAAAGTATGGATTTCATTTATTTATTAATTTTCTTTCAAATATTGTAAAACATAAAATACTAATGTTTTTTTTAAATTATTTATTGACTAAATAATTATCATAAATTGTACCTACCGAAAAATTTTAAATTTTTAAAAAGTATCATAAAAAAAATAGAGTCCCGATATTTTAATGACATCTTAAATGAGACAAAAAGAGATCTGATAACTATAATTACTTTTTGGAAAAAATTGAATCGCGCATTTGCCAGATAAAAACTAGCTGCGATGTTTGAGTCGAAACGTTTTATTTTAACCTCCTTTGTTTCTTCTTCAGTAAACGACAAACTATGTTTTAACTCGTAATCAATCACATACATATATCTATTAAAATCACCATAATCTAATATGAATTTATAATCTATTCCATAAAAACTGAGATTTTGATCAAACCAAATATTGTCCCTCTTAAAGATCCACTCTTTTATACATAAACCACTTGCAAATGCCGTTTTATTTTTAGCTAAAACCCTCCCTTTTTTTATGATCTTAGAGTGGTCAAAATTTATCACACTAAATCTTAAGGGACTTACAACTCTATTTTTATTTTTTACAAAAGGAAGAAAAATACCAACATCGGTATTATTTAAAGCAGAAGAATCCACCAATTCAAAATATTCATCAGTCAAAGAGGTATCTTGGTCAAAAATAAAAATTTTATTGAATTTTATCTGTTTAATAACTGTATTATATACTTCTGACAAACTTCTATTATCCTGAGAATTTAAATACTTAAAATTTTTAAATTGATTTTCGAGAAAAATTATTTCATGTTCATCCAAAGGATTGGGTGAATTATCCCACACAAACAACATCTTTTGGGTCAAATGATTTTTACAATTTATCAATGTTAATAAAGTACTTGACTCAGAAACTTTCTGTTTATATAAAACTACTAATACTAAATCCATATTTTCTACAAACTCCTTATATCTTTTTATGAAAAACTCCTCTTCTTAAAAATTTTAAAAAGGAAAATACTGATGCAAAAATAAATTCTCCAAAATTTATTTGTCCCTTATTGTAAATATATTTTATATTCATAAGTTCTCCCTTCTCCATAGCCCAAAGTTTATTTGAAAGTCCACCCGCATGTTTCATATTATTATTATGCTCCATTATCACTAAAGGGATATTTAATAAATAACAATTAAAAAACTCCATAGCCCTGAACCAGTAATTCATGTCCTCGGAATACTTCATATTTTCATCAAAACCACCAATTTTTTCATAGACTTCTCGTTTAAAAAATACCGTTGAAGTAACTAACTGTGTCTTTATAGCATATCCAAATGGCTTTAAAGGTATTAATCTTCCAACTTTCCGACCTAAAACTTTAGTTAGTATAATATCATCCAATGTGGATCCTAATAAATCAATACTAGAATTTTCCATAATTGCATTTAACTGCAATTTAATTTTTTCGCTTAGCCAGATATCATCACTATCCAGGAAAGCGATATAATCACCTTTAATGTATTTAAGCCCTTCATTACGAGCAGAAGATACCCCTCCATTTTCTTTTTTTACTAGATCAATCCATAATTTATTATTCTTACTTTTAAAATCTTCTACGAGAAGAACAGAATCATCCTGCGAACCGTCATCAACAACTACAATCTGTAACTGCCCTTCATAAGTTTGTTTTCTAATTGACTCCAATGCACGCACAATAGTTTTTGAGGAATTATACATCGGCACAATACATGAAATTATAGCCATTAAGAATAGTTTTTATTTAAATTAAAAAGCGAATAAATATTATTAAAAAAAGGTTTATCAACAAAGTAAGAAAGGAACCAGACTTGAATAAAATAAGATAAATAAGCAAAAATAAATTCTCCAAAGAAAGGCAAAACCAGAGAACTAACAAATAAACAATAAGTAATAATTCCATATATATTCATTTGGATAGCCTTCATATATAAAAACCCAAATAAAACACCATATATAAACCCAAATATTAGCACTCCAATATACCTGAAATCTAACCAAAAAGGCCCTATTATAGTGTACACATTTGTAGGATTTGGTACAAATAAATAACCATCATAGGTAATATCATTATTATATGTATTCTCAGTCTTAGCTTTATTTTCCTCAAAAGCTTTCGTAAACCTATAAACAAATTGGAAAGAATTTTGACCAAATTCCGAAGATTGCATTTCTGAATTAACCACTTGATCTAAAGCAGGTAGACCTCCAAATAAATAACTATAAAACATACCTGAAATAACATCGTTTTGATCGTCTTCTTCATTTGATCTTGCTAATTGAAGCATACTGAATGTGATCAATAAAAATGCAAAACCAATTATAATTGTTCTTTTAGAAATTGTTTTCGTGAAAGACCAAACCAAAATCATTGCTATGATAAGAAATAAAAATTGACTTTTACCAACTGCAAGAATGCTTAACACAAAATACATAAAGAACAGGAGGTAAATTTTTATTTTTGACTGTCCTACTTTATGAATTAACAAATTCACTAACAAAGCTACTATTGTAAATGTCTTTCCATATCCAAAAACACCAACATTGTATTCACTTTCAATTAAACCGGCACTAGCTAATCTCATATTTAAAAAAATATTTTCTCCTCCAGAAATTGCTTGTTTGTAACTTATGTAAACTTGCGGAAAAAAACATATAACAGAAATCCAAAAATACACATTTAAATTTCTTCTTAAAACTTGATTATCTTCAATATTATTAAAGTCCGAAAAAAAAAGATTTTTTTCTAAAACCTTATTTTTTTTAATTTTATGATAATTAAATAGACTAACTCCTAAAAGCAAACTAATAACCCATAAAAAAATTATTAGGCAGACATGAAATGATAAAGAAGGCATTCCATGATCTACAGTTCCATATAAAAGTAATGTCGCGCCCCAAGATGCTGTAACAACTACCATTGGATCTGAATATTTTTTAGTCAGTATATAAAATATAACCGCTAATAAAATAAAAAATAAACCTAAAAATACTGACATAGATTTTTAATAACGTCCACTAAATAAATTCAAGAATTTTCTCACCGGAAATAATATCATTTTTCCTAATCTATATTCTTTAGAATTTAAAATATTTAAATACTCTAACATCTCTAGCGGATTAGGATAGTACTGAGAATATAAATCGCTATTATTTTGCCACATCTGCCTTCTTAAATTAGAATGATTTTTAGCCGCACCATTAGCATTACGTGATTCAGTGACAGGTTTCATCCGATAGAAAAAATTTACACCTTCCAGATAATTAACCTTACCTCCAGTCTTCATAATTGAGAGCCAGAAATCCCAATCCTCCAAACCTTCTTTCATATTTATATTAAATCCTCCTACACTGTCAAAATCTTTACGTCGGAACATTGTGGTTACAACAAATAAATTATGTCCCATTAATTTCTCAATAGAATATTCTTCTAAAACGACCGTTCTATTTACCCTGCCAAACAACTTATAATTGCTGGCTACTAGCTTAACATTCTCATCTTTATTTAACTTTTCTACGGCCAATTCTACAAAGATTGGCGATATGATATCGTCGCTGTCCAAGGGCAAAATATACAATCCTTTTGAACTATTAATTGCTTGATTTCTAGCCTTACATACTCCTTGGTTAGACGTTGTTATTATCTTAAAATCAGGATCAGACCTTAGCTTCTGTAATAATTCTAAAGTATTAGCATCTGTTGAACCATCATCAATAATAATGTGCTCAATATTAGGATAAGTTTGCACCCTCACAGAATCAATACATTCCTGTAGATATTTACCATCATTATAGCATGTTGTTATAACGCTTACAATTGGATTTAAACTCATGAAAATTTGTTATAGCTTTTAAGTTATATTTCTCATCATATCTAAAATAGGACCAGAAATCATAACATAGAAATTTATTAATGAAATGACGATTTAAAGGTTTAAAAGCAGATGAAAAAAATTGTTCTCACTTTAAAAAAAAGAGTCTTAAATCATTTTTATGTGTAAAAGAAATATATCGAATTAATAAAAATAATTCAATCACGATTACTGCAACAGCAGCACCAATATAACCGAAACAGGGTATTAGAATAATGCAAAGTAAAATATTCAGAATAGCTGCTGAAATTATAATTTTACTGTATTCTTTATTTTTACCAAAAACAATCATTGTAAATAGAGCAAATACAGTATGTAAGAAAGTTAAGAAAGGGATAATAGCAAATATTTTTAATATCAAAATTGAATCAAAATCCTTTTTTCCAAATATCAATAGTATAATATCACTAGCAAACACAAATAAAATAAAAGAAACAAGCAACATACCGCCTCCTCCAAATATTGCAAGTTTCCTATTTATGTAATAAACTTTTTTTGGATTATTTTTTGCAATATTGCATAAGTACGGAAATAAAACTTGAGAAATCGGGGCAATAACACCCCTTATCGCAGAAATTATTTTATCAGCTACACTGTAGTAACCTACTATTGTATTATTTGTATAAAAACCTAAAAAGGTAATTGTAGCTGTGGTATAAAGTGTAACAGAAATGTTTGATAAAAAAAGATGCCACCCTTCGATTAGGTACTTAAGTAGTACTGTTCTACTTTGAACAATAAAACGTACCTCATGTTTTAATTTTACGATTATAATCGAAATCACTCCGATAAATACAAACCCCAATGAAGAAAATATCGGTACCAAATAAAAATCTTTTTCGTTCTTTATAAACACAAAGATAGCAACAGTAAAAAGACTCTTAGACAAAATATTAAGAATAGAAACTACTTTCATTTCCTCGAGGCCCTGGAAGAACCAAATCGGAAATAATACCTGACCTAGGACACTTCCATAACTAAAAATAAAGATATACCAGTAAAAATTGAATTTAGGTATGAAGAATATTAACGGCAACAATACAACAAAACCTATTGTCATAATTATTACCTTCACACTCATAACTGCACTGAAAATTTCATTTAATTTATTTTTATCATTCCTATTAATTGAAATTTCCCTAGTAGCTGTTAAATTAAAACCATAGTCTGTTAAAATCAAAAAATAAGTAATTATTGAAGTTGCAAATGACAATAACCCAAATTTTTCTATTCCTAAAACCCTAACTAAATATGGAAATGTCAAAAGAGGTAATACAAAATTGACTATATTAACAGAAAACAGGAAAGAAAAATTTTTTATTAAACTCTTTCCTTCTTCATTATTTATAAAATTAAATCTATTCTTAAACATATAATATTAAAAAACTTTAAACTTTAGGTAGCTAGTGCATCTTATTGACAGAAGTTTCTTAATTATACTCATCATTAGAACAATCTCATGTCTAATTTCCAATTTTATTAATACTTAGTAAACTTTCTTATTATTTGCATCCTAGCACCAATTAGGAATGGCAAAAATATCTCTATACTTTTAAATCTAGTTCATTTAACAGTCTTCTTACACCCAGGACTAATAGAGTCAAAAATACCGCAATAAAACCACCTGTTAAAGTTCCTTTAACTTTTCCAAGTTTTTCTTTTTTTAATGGCAAAATTGGCCTATCAACAACTTGAATTAATGGCGTTTCTTTACGCAAAGTAACTTTCGCTAATTCAGATTGTTTAACAAGTTCAGTTAAAATTGCAGTGTTTGCCTGAACATCAACTTGTCTTCTGGCAGATGGTGCTCTTCGTACATTTAATGCAGGGTTCAAGTTAAAAGTATTATCATTAGCAACAGCTACTCCGGTTATTGCTGAATTTAATTCTCCTCTCACAGAATCCACTTGACGCTCCAATATCGACATATTCATTCTGGCCTTTTTGCTTTTTGCCTCCACATAAAATTTACCAACTTGTCTAGCTAAAGCTTCACAAAAATACTTTGCAAAAAGCTCATTTGTTGATGAAACATCCATAGTCGTTATTGATATCTTTTTATCCTTTTGAATAACGGATAAACCAGATTTGGATAAGTCAGTATACATCAATCCCAAAATACTATCTTGATCTCTAGTAAAATTTTTTCTTTTACTATTAGGCAAAAATTTGACAGAAGAATATCTCTGGTTATCTCTCCATTTTTCTCTCCAATCATTATTCTGAATATACATTTCTGCCAAAGAAATTAATCTACCATTTACCTTAACAGGTGTTAGTAAAGTCTTTTCTACCATTGATCTGGATTTAAATAACTCCGCTAGATTAGATCCGGTAAAAATTCCTCCGCCACTTCCTCCTCCTAAATCTACACCAAATGTACTCGCGAAACCTAATGCCCCACCTAAACCACCAGCACCTTTCTCATCCTCTAAAGCGAACGTTAAAGTTGCAGTATAAATTGGTTTTTTTATAATAGCATATGTTAAACCTAAAGCAAATCCTATTATTGCAGCAATGACAATAATTTTCCACTTATAAAGAAAATATAAGTACCACTCTTTAACTTTTTGTATTAAATCTTTTAACGTAATTTCTTCGTTTTTAGTTGGTGTATTATCCATCAAATTTTATTTAAAAGCAGTAACAATTAACAAAGCTAAACTAGAAATCACACTTCCAATTCCAACCCATTCCCCTGCAGACATTTTTTTCGTTTCTGGTTTTTCCGGCACCACAATTTGCGAATCCGGTTCCACTTTTGGATATGATCTAAAAAACAAAAAGGAGCCTGTCACAGCTGCTTTACCATTTGGATAAATAATATAAGCTTTCTTCTTCCAGCCTTTATTGTCAACTCCTCCAACTGCATTTAAATAATACTTGAAGCTTTTCCCGCTTCTGTATGGAATTTCAGATGTTAACAAAACATTCCCTGTTACTTTGACACCTTCATTATATACAGCAACTTCAATTTCATCGCCAGGGAATAAAGTAACATTTGAAAAATGGTTCTTATCTTTAACAATTTTTTCCCAGTTTACCGGAATGGTAGCGTACTTTAATTCTTCCTTCAATTTTTTAGTCAGTTTTTCTTTTAATGTATCATTTTTAGACAAATTCAAATCAATACTCTCAAGTTGTTCTATCTGTTCTTCCTTAATTGGTCTTTTAATCTTCATACCATCTAGATTGGCAATAGATGTTAAACCACCAGCTCTCATAACAACATTGTAAACTGTTTCTTTCTTATTTGCCAAAACATATTTACCCGGATAGCCTACAGCTCCGCTAACAATAACCATTTGTGGTTTTTCATAAACAGCCATTCGACGAATATTAATAACATCAAAAGGTTTTAAAACAAAGTTTTTAATTTGTTCATTGTTATCAGCTGTAATTTCAAGTTCGACTAGTTCAACACGCTTTGGATCTGTATCATCTATAACATCAGATTTAACCATTCTGGCAATTTCAACACGTTTTGATGCTGAACCAGTCAAACCTCCAACTTGAACAACTAAATCATTTAATGTCAAGTTTTCAAAATATTCATATTCTCCAGGATTTTTTACCTCTCCATCTATTGTAACTTTATATTCTTCTCTAAAATCTAAAATAGAATAGACCGTAATAATATCTTCTCTTTTCAACTCAATGTCAGCATTTAAATCTCCAGATAACGCAGCGCTTAAATCAACATTTACAATTTCTGTTGTTAAATCTGTTTTTAAACGAATTATTCTTGCTCTTTTTGTGTAAGCATCTTCTTTAAGACCTTCAGCTCTAGCTATAAGATCTGAAATTCTCATTCCTTCACTAAAAGAATAATAATCCGGTCTAAAAACAGCTCCTTCTATTTTAATACGATTTTCAAATCTATTTAAAATTTTAGTAATTCGGAATACATCTCCAGATTGAGGTGAATAAGAATTGTATTCGCTTTCGTTTATATCATGCACTTTAAATTCTTTTCCAGTTTTTTGCATAACATTTACCGAAGCTGTATAAGCAAACTCATTAAATCCTGATGCAAAATTCAATAAATCAGAAAATGTTTCTCCTTTTTTCATTTCAAAAATGCCTGGGCGTTTTACTTCTCCTTCTACTACAACTCTTTGACTATATGCCGGAATTCGAATAACATCGTTATCTTTTAAACTAACATTATCTGACTGATCACCTTTTACCAAAAATCTATAAATATCAATATTCTTATAAACTTTATTATTACGAATTAATTCAATATTTCTATAGCTTCCATTTTTACCCGGCCCACCTGCTAAATGCAACGCATTATAAACTGTTGCTAGAGATGAAATAGAATAATTACCTGGTTGTTTACCTCCGACTACTGTCACTTTAATAGTACGTATACGACCTAAACTAACACTAACTTGCGATTGACCAGATCGGACTGTACTATAAACTTTAGCAATTGCTGCTTTAATTTTTTGAGTCGCTGCTTCAATAGTCATACCTGAAACAGCAATTTGACCTACATATTGAATTGTTATTTTTCCTTCAACACTAACAGGAATACTTTCATTATATTCTTGGACACCGTAAACGCTTACCTGCAATTCATCACCAGGCCCCAAAACATAGTTCATAGGAGTCGCTAGTTTCAAATCAGGTTCAAAATTCAATGTAGGATTATCAAATAATTCAGAACCAAAAATCAAAGCATTAACAGAATCTTTTATTTTTTCGTTTTTTACTTTTTCCTGCTTTCTTCCAAACTCCGATTCTTTCTCCTCTATTTTTGGTTTATTATTTTTATCATCTTTAGAAATCTTAGCATTTTTTTTCTCGTATTCATTAAGCTTAATTTTAAGCTTATTGAATTCGTTTTGACTCATTCCTTTTGACAAAGCCATTTGCTCAACTTGATCAATAGTTGCATTATTACTTTTTAATTGTGCGCTAATTTTTGCTAAATCATCATCTGAAAGATAATCGACCTGTATAGTACTTAAGTCTTTTGATTTCATTATATCTTGTGCGTTCACACCTAAAGAAATTAATAAAATAAAGCAAAGGGTAAGAACGTATGTTATTTTTTTCATATTGAACTAAAATTTAAATCTTAAATTTATTATGATTTATTATGAATATTGTTTTTGGTAATAATCTTTATAAGCACCAGAAGTCACATTTTTTAACCAATCTTCATTACTTAAATACCAATTAATCGTTTTTTCTAAACCTTCCTCAAAAGTAACAGAAGGTTTCCATCCTAACTCTTGATTAATTTTTGAAGCATCTATAGCATAACGCAAATCATGTCCTGGTCTATCTTTTACGTAAGTAATTAATTCCTGAGAAATTCCAGCATTTCTGCTTAGTTTTTGATCCATGATTTGGCATAGTAATTTCACCAAATCAATGTTTTTCCATTCGTTAAATCCACCAATATTATAGGTTTCATGATTTTTCCCTTCATGGAAAACTAAATCAATTGCAATTGCATGATCTTCGACAAAAAGCCAGTCACGAGTATAGTTCCCGTCTCCATATACTGGCAAAGGCTTATTATTGATAATATTATTTATAAAAAGCGGAATTAATTTTTCAGGAAAATGATACGATCCATAATTATTAGAACAATTTGTTAATACATATGGTAAGCCGTATGTTTCTCCATAAGCTCTTACAAAATGATCTGAGCTTGCTTTTGATGCAGAATAAGGTGAATTGGGATCATAAGGAGTGGTTTCAGTAAACAACCCTTCCGCACCAAGTGAACCATAGACTTCATCAGTACTAATATGATAAAATCTCTTTCCTTCAAAATTATCTTTCCATTGATTTTTCGCTGCATTTAGCAAATTCATAGTTCCGATAACATTGGTTTTAACAAATGCTAACGGATCTTCGATAGAACGATCAACGTGTGATTCAGCTGCTAAATGCAGAACACCATCAAAATTATGAATCGAAAATAGTTCATTTATAAAAGCTTCATCCACAATGTCGCCTTTCACAAAAGTATAATTAGGTAGATTTTCAATATCTTTTATATTCTCCAAATTTCCGGCATAAGTCAAGGCATCTAAATTAAACACTTGATATTCCGGATATTTATTAACAAAACGTCTCACTACATGTGAACCTATAAAACCTGCACCGCCTGTTACAAGAATCTTTTTCATTTTCAATTTGAATTAATTTAATAAATCTGAATTTATTTTTTCTAACTCACTGTAAATATCTTTTACATCTTGTGAGTTCTCTTTTTGTAGAATTAAATTGGCCGTATCTGTGTAAACAAAAATAGTGTTTTTTAATCCTAGAAAGGTTGTATGTTTTCCAGAACCAATAACCATATTTCCATTCTTATCAACAGGATGATTTTTTGAAACTAAATAATCATAAACTGATTCAAATGATCCTAAATCTGACCATGAAAAAGCGGCAGGAACTACTTTTATTTTTTTACTACGTTCCATTACAGCATAATCAATGCTGATTGATGGAATTTCAAGAGATAAGTCTAAATCTAAAAAACCTTCTTTGCTTTCTTCCCAAACAGCTTTTGATTTTTCATAAACATCTGGCTGAAATTGTTTTAATTCATCAAGCAAAACACCCGCTTTAAAACAAAACATCCCACTATTCCATAAAAAATTACCTTTTGCTATAAATTCCTTCGCCGTAGTTTCATTTGGTTTTTCACGAAAAGAAATTACTTTATCTCCTTTTGCTTCTATATAACCGTAACCAGTTTCAGGTTTTGTTGGAACAACTCCAAATGTTACAATAAAACCTTCCTCTGCTTTAGAAACAGCCTGATCTATCGCATTATTATAATTATCCATTAAATCAATAATATGATCTGATGGTGTCACAATTAATATATCTTCTGGGTCTGACGCAAATGCAGCAAATGCAATTGCAGCGGCAGTATTTCGAGGGGTTGCTTCTACAATATTTATATAAGAAGTTTTGGATTTATCCATTACTTTTCCACTTAAATGATGATTATCAACATTTCCTACCACCATAACTCTATTTACTAAATGATGGTTACGATCCACTGTCATTTCAAATAAAGATTTACCTTCAAAAATTTCCAAATATTGCTTTGGCTGGCTCTTGCGAGAAAGAGGCCATAATCTGCTGCCTACTCCTCCTGTTAAAATTACATGTGTAATTGATTTTTCTGTACTCATCTTTTTCTAAATAAAAAAAGGTTTTTTAACAACTAAAGCCTGTTATCAGCCAAAGTACCTAAAATTCCTTTTACATCGTATAATAAACTATTTGCCTTTTGTAATTCTGAAAATTCTAATTTTAAAAATTCGGCATGCGCTACTCCCAAAACTATAGCATCGAATTTTTCATTAGGAACAGAATTTATAGTTTCTAATTTATATTCTTTTTTGACTTCCTCTTTATTGGCAAGAGGATCAAAAATTGTAACTGTTATTCCGTACTCTTTTAGTGCTTTTATAACATCTACAATTTTTGTGTTTCTAACATCTGGACAATTCTCTTTAAAGGTAATTCCTAGCATTAAAAGATTGGCTCCATTAACTAAAATCCCTTTCTTAATCATCAATTTTACAACTTGTGACGCCACATACTCTCCCATACTATCATTTAAGCGTCGTCCAGCCAAAATTATTTCAGGATGATATCCAAATTCTTGCGCTCTTTGGGCTAAATAATAAGGATCAACACCAATACAATGTCCACCAACTAATCCAGGCTTAAAGGGCAAAAAATTCCATTTTGTTGCTGCAGCTGCCAATACTTCCTGAGTATCAATATTCATTAGATTGAATATTTTAGCCAATTCGTTTACAAAAGCAATATTAATATCTCTTTGTGAATTCTCAATAACCTTTGCTGCTTCGGCCACTTTTATAGTTGGAGCTAAATAAGTTCCTGCAGTAATGACTGATTTATATAAGCTATCAACCTTTAAACCAATTTCGGGCGTCGATCCTGAAGTCACTTTTAAAATCTTTTCAACCGTATGTTCCTTATCGCCAGGATTGATTCTTTCTGGAGAATATCCTGCAAAAAAATCAACATTAAATTTTAACCCAGAGACCCTCTCTAAAACTGGAACACATTGTTCTTCTGTAACACCTGGATAAACAGTTGATTCATAAATTACAATATCTCCTTTTTTAAGAACTTTACCCACTGACTCACTTGATTTATATAGTGGGGTCAAATCTGGGCGATTGTTTTTATCGACTGGAGTTGGCACTGTTATAACATAATAAGTACAATCAGCGATATCATTTAGATCAGTAGTACAGAACAATCCAGTTTCAGCTTTAATATTATCTACCAGTACTTTCTGTAAGTCCTTATCTTCAACTTCTAATGTCGAATCTGTTCCCGATTTTAAACTGACAACTCTGGATTCATTAATATCAAATCCGATAACCGGATATTTTGTAGCAAATAATCGTGCTAAGGGAAGACCAACATAACCTAAACCTATAACAGCTATTTTTATGTTCTCTTTCATTTATAAAATATTAACTTCATTCATAACAACACATGGCTTCGCCTTTCCAAGTCCCATTTTTGTACCTGGCTACCAAAAAGTATATTCTCGGCAAATATAGCATATTAAGTCAATTTATTCAATACGGTTTCCCGTAATACTATAAAACTAAATGATTAAAAAAACGTAAAAAAAACCAAAGTATTACTAATCAGCTTATAAAAAATTACATTATAAAAAAAACAGAAAATAAAATCTCCTTTTAGAGAGATTTTATTTTCTGTTTTTTTTCTTTTAAGAAGACAAAACGCGCTATTTACTTATATTTAATTTTTAATACGCAGCCCAATGATTCCAAAACCAAAATATAATGCGTTTTTGATATTTCCTGAACAATGGTATCCTGATTACTAAATACCCCCGAATCCAGTTTTATTCGATCGCCAACCTGAATCGATGACACTGAAACATCAGCTATATTAGAAGCATTAAGACTTTTCTTTATAACATTTATTTCTTCATCCCGAACAATTGCAGGCTTCCCTAACCAAAATAAATATCGAACCACCCCAGGAATTGTAAAAACAGTATTTCTTTCATTCTCTGATAATTGAACAAAAACATAAGAATTAAAAAGTGGAACTTCAACCTTTTTTTTTCTATCAGACCATTGTTTAATCTGTGTAATTAAGGGACAATAACATTCTATTCCCGCTTGCATAAGCTTTTCTGCAACTTTTTTCTCCCATTTGGGTTTTGTGTAAACTACATACCAATTCATAATTTCCCTTATTGTAATAAAACACTCAAAACCAACATTTCCTTAATTATTCCCTTAAATTTTACTTCAATATATTTTATCTTTTTATGAACCTATACCTTTATAAATAAATCCGATAGCCTCCAGTTCATTCGAATTCAATATATTCCTTCCATCAAAAAGAAATGCCGGCTTATGCATTGAATCATATATTTTTTTCCAATCGTAAGTAGTGAATTCATCCCATTCCGTTAAAATCGCAATAGCATGCGCACCTTTACAAGCTTCATACGCATTATCAAATATCGCTAATGCCTTATTATTTTCCTCAACTGTTCTTGTTTCTAAATAATCTAAATCACTCAACATTTTACTTCTCGACACTTTCGGGTCATACACAGAAATTTTAGCCTGTTCGTTAATTAAATCATCCGCCACATAAATAGCTGCTGACTCACGTGTATCATTAGTATCCTTTTTGAATGCCCAACCTAAAAACGTTATTTTTTTATCAGCCACTGTATTATATAATGTTTGAACAATTTTATTTGAAAATCTTCTTTTCTGGTGATCATTCATTATTATAACCTGCTCCCAATAATCTGCCACTTCACTTAATCCATAAGATTTTGCGATATAAACCAGATTCAAAATATCTTTTTGAAAGCAAGAACCTCCAAAACCTACTGATGCTTTTAAGAATTTTGGTCCAATTCTTGAATCCATTCCTATTGCTCTTGCAACCTCACTTACATCAGCACCAGTTTTTTCACATAATTCCGACATAGCATTAATAGATGAAATTCGCTGTGCCAAAAATGCATTTGCAGTAAGTTTAGACAACTCTGAGGACCAGACATTAGTCGTTAAAATCTTATCTTTATCCACCCAATTTGCATAAACATCAACTAACGCTTCAATTGCTTCCTCGCCTTCAGGGGTTGTATCTCCTCCAATTAAAATCCTATCTGGACTTAATAGATCTGTTACTGCTGTGCCCTCAGCTAAAAATTCGGGATTTGACAATATTTGAAACTGAACACCGTTACCCGTATTATCCAGAATACTTTTAATTGCTTCAGCAGTTCGAACTGGTAAAGTAGATTTCTCCACTACAATTTTATTTTGCTTTGCTACTTTTGCGATTTGTCTGGCACACAATTCAATATATTTTAAATCAGCTGCCATACCTTTCCCTTTACCGTAGGTCTTGGTTGGGGTATTTACAGATATAAAAATTACCTGAGCTTCATCAATTGCTTTATCTACTTCTGTCGAAAAGAAAAGATTTCTACCTCTTGCCTCAGCCACAATTCCTGCAAGACCAGGTTCATAAATTGGTATATTATCTGTATTCGGATCATTCCAATCTTTAATCCTTTGTTCATTCAAATCAACCACAGTGACTTGAATATCCGGGCATTTTTGCGCTATTACGGCCATAGTTGGACCTCCAACATAACCTGCACCAATACAACAAATTTTTGTAATTTTCATCTAATTTACTATTATCTTAATCTTTCCTTTATTTCAAATTATTCCAATACCAACCCACAGCTTCTTTCAATCCTTCCTGCAAAGAATAATTCGGACTATACCCTAGTATTGTATTTGCCTTTTCTATACTTGCCAGTGAATGCGGAATATCACCAACTCTATTTACACCATAAACTATTTCTATATCTGCAATTTTTGCATCAAATTCAGACAAATATTTTTTTAAATATTCAACCAAATTATTTAATGTATTTCGTTCACCAAATGCAGTATTGTATACCGTATTTATTGCCTCTGGATTTTGAGTAGTCATCGCCAATTCATTCATTTGAATCACATTGTCTATGTAAGTAAAGTCTCTTGAATAATCTCCATCACCATTAATGATTGGACTTTCATACTTCATCAACTGCATTACAAACTTTGGAATTACTGCTGCATAAGCCCCTTGTGGATCTTGTTTTCTTCCAAAAACATTAAAATATCGTAATCCGATAGTTTCTAATCCGTATGTTTTACTAAAAATCTCAGCATACAGTTCATTTACATATTTTGTAATAGCATAAGGAGATAATGGTTTACCTATAACATCTTCAACTTTTGGCAATCCTTTAGAGTCACCATATGTTGAAGAACTGGCAGCGTAAACAAACCGTTTTACTTTCGCATCACGAGAAGCAACTAGCATATTTAAAAATCCAGACACATTTACTTCATTTGTGGTTATAGGATCATTAATCGATCTTGGAACCGAGCCAAGAGCAGCCTGATGCAAAACATAATCAACTCCTACAACTGCTAAGGAACAATCTTCAAAATTTCTTATATCTCCTTCAATTAATTTAAAGTTTGAATCACTTATAAAATCTTTTAGATTATGATGATGACCTGTTGAAAAATTATCCAAACAAATCACTTTGTGCCCTAATCCTAAAAAATACTCACATAAATTTGAACCAATAAAGCCAGCCCCCCCAGTAATTAGAATTGTATTTTGAGTTGATTCTTTCATTACTTCAAATTATTTTTTATTGAATTTATTTAAAATAGTTTTCCATAGACTTAATTTGCCATCTTCATCATGATATCCGTTTGAATATGTTCCATAACCATAGCCGTAGCCAGATCCGTACTTAGCTTTATTTTCATAACCATTAAAAACAATACTGGCATTATTAAGCTCACCTCTTTTGATTCTTGTATTTAACAACGATATCATATCTTTTTTAGTATAATTCTGCCTTACTATATACAAGGTAACATCGGCATATTGAGCCAGTTCAATTGCATCAGAAACCAATCCAACCGGAGGTGTATCTAAAATTATATAGTCATATTTCAACTTCAGCTCATCTATTAATTCTTTCATCGCATCACTTAAAATAAGCTCAGAAGGATTTGGTGGGATTGGTCCTGAAAGAATAACATCAAGATTTGCAATTTGAGTTGCATTGGTAATTTCATCTAAACTATTCTGCTTAATTAAATAATTTACTACACCTACCGAATTCTTTAAATTAAATTCATCTGCTAGTCTTGGTTTTCTTAGGTCCAGACCAATAATAACTGTTTTCTTTTCACTCAAAGCAAAAACAGTTGCAATATTGATGGAACAAAATGTTTTTCCTTCTCCACTTATAGAAGAAGTAATCATTAACGTCTTAGAACCACTAACCTGTTGTTTTTTATATAAAAATTGCAAGGACGAACGAATGGTCCTAAAACCTTCAGAAAGTACTGACTTAGGCTTATCAAATACAGCCAGACTCCTATTATCCTTATTAACACCGATAACACCAATTAACGGAATTTGGGTCAACTTACTTATATCGTCAGTATTCTGAATTGAATTATTAATAAAGAAAATACCAAAGACAAACAACAATGGAATCAACAAACCGAGAAACAAAGCTAAAACATAATTTACTGAAGTTTTAGGTCCTATTAAACCACCTCCAATATCTTTAGCCGGATCTATAAAGTGTATGTCAGATAAATTAGACGCTTTTACGATTTCTGCTTCATTTCGTTTTTGAAGAAATTCAGTATAAATATTATCATTTAGGTCGTACTTTCTTTTGATCTTCAACAATTCCTGCTGCTCTTCAGGAAGCCTTTTTACTGTATTTTCTGCCTGACCAATTTTAGCATTTACCAGAGACAAATCATACAACAATGAAGCTTTTGCAGAGGCTATATTCTCTAACAATACGCTTTTAACAGCCTGCATCTGATTATCAAAATCTTTAAAAATCTTTTCGCTTTTTACTGCATATGCCATTTCAGATCTTTGTGTTGAAAGCGCTATAAGTTTTGAGACACTGGCTACAATATTAGGATCTTCAATTCCCGCAACTGAAGGAGCTGGTAATCTTGAATAATCAACACTGTTATTCAAATACATTTTTAAGGAATTATAGTAAGCTATCTTTCTGGAAACCTGATCTTTCTCTACATCAAAATCCATAATTTTATCAGAAAACTTAGCACCACCACCTTCTATTTCGTAGATATTTTTATCCTTTCTAAATGATTTTAACTCATTACCCGTTTCTTTTAATTGCGATTCCATAGCAACAAGTGTACTATCAATGAATCGTATTGTATTAGTAGCAAACTGATTTTTACCATCAAGCTGAATTTTGATCAACATTTTCACTGTCGCATTCAAATATTCAACCATTCGGGCTTTGTTTGTTCCCTGCATTCCTAATGTCAATATCGAACCTCCTTTATCGTCAGAATCAATATTTATTCCTTTATAACGTGAAACTGTTCCATCAAAATCATTAAATCTTACAAAGTATTCATTTCCATTATAAATTCCAGGATTGTCATTAATCTGTAATTTCCAATTTAGAAACGGAAGTAATACCCGTTCTCCAACTTTGTATTTTTTCACAAACTCTACAGGCTGAACGGCCGTATTGGAATATGAATTATCGGAATAGTTAATTAATGAAACTGAATTATTTTCAAATGGAATTCGAATTTCATATTCATTAGGACTTAAAAATCTGATGCTTATTAAAACATTAGCAAGCTGACCTTTCGATTTATCTATATCAACATAAAAAGGAACTGCACCATAGGAATCTACCAAATTATATTTCCCTTGCGTTAGATAATCAATATAATATTGTAGCTTACTAACAACTAATTCGTTATGTGATCTTGATTGTAATATTGTTGAGATTCCGTTTACCTGATCCGAAATTCCTCCCCAATTAAAAACTAAGCTTGTATTAGATGTAAAAAACGGGTTACTTTCTTCCTTTATCGAAATCATTGTTTGCATTCCGTAGATCTTTTCTTTACGGATATTTACCTGATAAGCTATAGTAAATGCAATGATTAAACTAACTAAAAACCATTTCCAGTAACTAAGAATTTTTAATATAAATCCTTTAAAATCAAAATTTGAATGATTTTCAAAAATGGAAAAATCTTTTATATCTAACATTATTTGAATTTACTTTAGTTTTTGATAATTAAATACACTGTTGTTGCCAATGACAATAAGGTAATTATAGTACCGATTGACTGAATTCCAGTTTGTCCCGTTCCCCAAGTTTTCTGTCTCAGTGGTTTTACGTAAATATAATCGTTAGGCTGTAAATAATAATAAGGAGATTTCATCACATTTGCATCTGTAAGATCAATTTCATTCATTTGAACGCCAGTTGGAGTTTGACGAACTATCATCACTGCTTTTCTATTACCAACAGTAGTTATATCTCCAGCATTAGCAACGGCTTCCATAATATTAACATGTGACTGAAATAATGTTTTTGTTCCTGTGCTTCCAACTTCACCATTTATTGTGTATCTGAACCCAGCGAGTTTTACTGTTACGAAAACATTTGCTTCGCTTTTAAAATATTCTTCTAGCAATTTTTTCTCAATTATACCCCTCACTTCTTCCAGAGTATAACCAATAACATTTATTTCTCCTAATATTGGCATTCTAATATTACCGTGATCATCGACAGTGAATCCATCAAAATACAAAGCCGATTCAGATTTTGCCGTTGTCGCACTTTCTGTTGTATTAAAAATCGAAACCAGTTTTGGATCAATTGCCTTTATATTAATACTTATAACATCATTTACCTGCAATCTGTATGGTTTAGATTCAACAGCAGAAATCGTATTTTGCTCACCTGTATTATTTTTATCCTGCAAATACCAAAGATCCTTTACAGGGATACAAGATGTAAAAAGCATACTAACTACTAGTAACATATAAAAGCCGTTCTTTGTCATTATTAAAAAATTTATCGCAAATATAGCTTTTCCTTTAACTTTCAGGAAATCTAACTTTTATTTGATCTTATTTAGTTGTTTTTGAAAGTTTTTTCAAACGGAACACGATGTAAAATACTTCTTCCGAGCGTAATTTCGTCAGCATACTCTAATTCATCACCAACAGCAATTCCTCTTGCAATTGTAGAAATTATTATCTCTGATTCAGCAATTTGTTTGTAAATATAAAAATTTGTGGTATCACCTTCCATAGTCGAACTAAGTGCAAAAATAATTTCTATTACCTTTCCACCTTTCACCTTTTCAACCAAACTGGAGATATTTAACTGACTTGGCCCAACTCCTTCAATTGGCGATATTTTACCACCTAAAACATGATAAATCCCCCTATATTGACCCGTATTTTCAATAGCCATTACATCACGAATATCTTCAACTACACAAATAGTCTGATGATTTCGGGTTGTATTTGCACAAATTTCACAAACTTTTGTATCCGAAATATTATGGCAACTTTCGCAAAATTTAATATCTTCCCGCATATTTAATAATGCCTGCGACAAAAAACCAGTTTGTTCTTTCGGTTGCTTTAACAAATGAAGAACCAATCGCAATGCCGTACGTTTACCAATTCCAGGTAATTGAGACATTTCGTTAACCGCTTTTTCAATTAATTTTGATGAAAATTCCATGACGACAAAAGTAATACTTTAATGTTTCTTTTAAGCCCAGATAGTCCCGAAACATCAAGGGAAAATCTTTTTTGCTTTTGCTGCCAAAAACAAAAAAACTTCATCTTGTTTTAATTCAATTGCATTTCTGCAAAAATTCGTTTGAAATGGGTAACGGGATTGATTCTAAAAAAATTAATACTGATTAGTAGCCAATAGAACCAAAGTACAAGCAACTTCAGATTTAATATTATTCAGCTCTAACAATTGATATAATTCTGGATTTTCGGTTCCAGGATTAAAAACAACTCTTTTTGGCTGTGACTCGATAATATAATTATAATAATCACGCTGACGGGCAGGATTTAAATATAAAGTTACAGTGTCTATATTTTTTACTGGAATTGCTTTCGTTTGAATTTTCACCCCGGCAACCTCACCAGTATTTTGACCAATTGCTAATACTGTATGTCCTTTTTGAACCAACATATTTATAGCTCTGTATGCGTAGCGATCTGGTTTTGTAGTAGCTCCCAGAACTAAAGTTTTCTTATTTTTCATTATTTTAGAATATATTACAAAAGTAATCAAAAAGAATGAGCTTAGTTTTGTTATTAATGTAGAATTGGTGTAATAAAAAACAATATCCTAACATGAATTTACTTTACACAATTAAAAATTATCTATTTTTACAGTACTAACCCAAACTCTATGGATCTTTTTATTTATCTATTTGCCGCCCTTTTTTCCGTTTTGAATCCTATTGGAACTGTCCCTATTTTTGTCGGACTTACTCAACATGATTCTCAAAAAGAACGCTCCCGTATTTCATTATGGACCGCAATTAACGTTTTTATTATTTTAATTGTCTCTTATTTTATTGGTCAATATGTTCTGACTTTTTTCGGAATCAGCATCGATGCACTTCGAATTGCCGGTGGAATAATAATTGTAAACTCAGGTTTCTCCTTACTATCTGGAAAATTTAATAAAAAACGCGGAATCAATAAAAAGATTGAAAACGAGGTGCAACAGCGAAATGACATAGCTTTAACACCATTAGCCATTCCGATGCTTGCTGGCCCAGGATCTATATCATTGTTAATCGCTTTTTACCAGGAACATCATGAAACGGAAGAAATAATAGTTTCTTCATTAGCTATTTTGGCAATTGCTGTCGCTATTTTTGCTATTTTAAAAAGTGCTCATTATTTAGCAAGAATACTTGGTGCTTCAGGAATTGTTGCAATTTCCAGAATTGTTGGATTTATTGTAATTTCAATCGGTATTCAATATATCGTAAGTTCAATCATCAACATTATCAAAGGAAATCTGATGTAGATCATTTTAACTTCCATATAAACAAAAAGGGATAAAACGTATGGTTTTATCCCTTTTTTATAATCTATAATTTCTTTTAATTTCTTGGTAAAAATACTTCAGCCATCATACATCTTGCACTTCCTCCTCCACAAGCTTCAATAGTATCTAAACTTGAGCTTAAAATTTCAGCATGATTTTCTAGTTGAGCAATTTGTTTTGGTGTCAAACTTTGGTGAGCGGATGCGCTCATCACAATATATTTTTTATCATTTGCACCTCGAACTTCTAACATATTTCCTGCGAAATTATTCACCTGTGCTTCCGTAATCAAAATAATCTCTTTTTTATCTGCTTTTAAATTTTCAAGAACCATTTTACGTTCTTTTTTATCATCTATGCAATCTGCACAGATTACAGCAAAAGTCTCTCCCAAACACATCATTACATTTGTGTGATAAATCAATTTACGTTCCCCATCCACAGTTTGAAATGCTTCAAAAATTACAGGCGCATAATCAAAATCTTCACAAAACTCAATAAATAATTCTTCGTCAGCACGTGGAGACAAGGCACAATATGCTTTTGCATTGGCGCGATCTAAAAGTAAACTTCCCGTTCCTTCTAAGAAAAACCCATCTTCTTCAGCCGATGTATAATCCATGATGTTAGATATCTCAAAACCTTTCTCTTCAAGAGTATCCAAAATATCCTCGCGACGTTCCTGACGACGATTTTCAGCAAACATTGGATAAAGAGCTACATCTCCATTTTCATGAAAAGAAACCCAGTTATTTGGAAAAATACTATCCGGAGTATCAGTCTCTAAATTATCGTCAATAACTGTAACGTCAACCCCAACTGCTCTTAATTTTTCAACGAAAGTATCAAATTCTTGTTGTGCTTTGGCATTAACCGTACTTGGTAAAAGTCCGTCTAATACTTTTTGGTAATAATTATTTACTGCAGTTTGCTCGTTCATCCTAAAAGCAACTGGACGAATCATTACGATTGCATTTGTTGTTTGTTGCATAATCTATATATTTTTGTCTCAGGTTTCAAATTGTAGCATTTTAATATCTAAAAAACCCTATTTTTTTTAATCTCTAATTAATGGTAAAGTAGAACATCTCAGCAAACCTTCCTGCTTTGCAATTTCAGCATATGGAATTTCTTCAACAGTAAAACCATTTGCACGAAGCCAATTGTTCAGACGGGTAAAATTCTTCTCAGAAACCACTACATTTTCATCTATTGAAAAGACATTTGAAAACATATTATACATTTCGTTTCTTTCAATATGAAATAGATTTTCTTTTCCAAAAAGATTTACCAAATAAAGATAATCAGCCTCTTCACGGAAACCTCTTTTATAGATTATTCCTTTATCTTTTCCAACAGGTTGAAAACAACAGTCTAAGTGCAAAGCATTGTCACGAGCTTCTAATTTAGATTTCACCAGATCAAATTCTTTGACAATTTTATTAGGAAATAATTCTTTAATATAATTTACACCGTGCATATTAGTTCTTGCAGTGATGTAATCTTTATAATCACTTCCTTTATAAGTTCCGATAAAAATATGATCATTCCAAAGCATTACATCTCCACCTTCAATATGAACTTCTTCGGGAGGGCGAACTACTTTTAGAGGATCAATTTGATCAATTACGTATTGAATTGCATCTAATTCACGTTCTCTGTCAGGCAAAATATTTGATTTTACAAAAACATCATCAATTACAAAACCAATATCTCTTGCGAATATTTGATTGTAATTTTCAATCATTTCCGGACGATACACGGTTACATCATATTTTTGAAAAACAGCATTAAATGCATTCATTTCAACAACCATATCTTCTTCAACAGGATAAGTTCCTGCCTTAATATGTTCCAATGATTTGGGATCGTAGGCTTCATCTATAGATGGAGTTGGCCCATTATGAACGGCTGAACCCAAAACTACTGCACGCAGTCTTGAAGTTTCGTTCTTTATATTTAATTGCAACATAACTCTATTATATTTTGAGCAAATATAAAAAAAGCTTCACAGTTAAGTGAAGCTTTAAAGTTATTTTATTTATTAGGCTTAAACTCTCTCAAAGGATGCCCTGTATAAATTTGTCTAGGTCTTCCAATTGGTTCTTTGTTTTCACGCATTTCTTTCCATTGTGCGATCCAACCTGGCAATCTTCCAATAGCAAACATCACTGTAAACATATCAGTCGGAATTCCTAATGCTCTATAAATAATTCCAGAATAGAAATCTACGTTTGGATATAAGTTTCTTGATTTGAAGTAATCATCCTCAAGAGCTGCCGCTTCTAATTTTTTAGCAATTTCCAAAATTGGATCATTAACACCCAAAGTCTCTAATACTTCTTTAGCTGCTTTTTTGATAATTTTAGCTCTTGGATCAAAGTTTTTATAAACTCTGTGACCAAATCCCATCAAACGGAAAGGATCATTTTTATCTTTTGCTTTCGCTAAAAATTTATCCGTATCTCCACCATCTTTATTGATCTCTTCTAACATTTCAAGCACCGCCTGATTTGCTCCACCGTGAAGTGGTCCCCAAAGCGCAGAAACTCCTGCAGAGATTGAAGCAAATAAGCCTGCGTGAGATGAACCAACCATTCTTACTGTTGAAGTAGAACAGTTTTGTTCGTGATCGGCATGAAGAATAAACAATTTATCTAATGCATCTATAACAACCGGACTTGCTTTGTAAGGCCCAGTAGGCAATTGAAACATTAATTGCATAAAGTTTTCTACATATCCTTTTGTATTGTCATAATAGTTCAACGGATAGCCCATTGATTTTCTGTATGTCCATGTAGCAATTACAAGGAATTTTGCCATTGTTTTACAAATAGCCTCGTACATTTCTTTTTCGTTATCAACATTTACTGCTTTTGGATTAAATGCAGTTAAAGCACTTGTCAAAGCAGATAAAACTCCCATTGGGTGAGCTGTTTTTGGAAATCCGTCAATGATATTTTTCATTTCTTCGTTTACCAAAGTATGTTTTTTAATATCATTTTCAAATTGCTCTAATTGTTGAGTCGTTGGCAGTTCACCAAAAATCAAAAGATAAGAAACTTCTAAGAAACTTGCTTTTTCAGCCAGATCTTCGATTGAATACCCTCTGTAACGCAAGATTCCTAATTCTCCATCTAAGAAGGTAATTTCACTTTTGCAAGAACCAGAATTTTTGTAACCAGGATCAATTGTAATAACACCAGTTAAATCACGTAATTTGTTAATATCGATAGCTGATTCATTTTCGCTCCCTGTAATAACCGGAAGCTCAATTTTTTGACCATCTACTTCTAATGTAGCTATTTTTGACATAATATATCGGAAATAAATCTTTAAAATAATAATTTATCAAATCTAAGGAATTTAAGACTAATTAAAAAAGGAATACTGCTATGAATTTGTTAAAACTCCAAAAAAAAACCACCCATTAAAAAATGGATGGTTTAAATCTATATATAACCTTACAATTATTTAATCTTGAAAGCTTTTAACCCTGGAAAACAAGCAGTACTTCCTAATTCTTCTTCAATTCTTAATAATTGATTGTATTTTGCCATACGATCAGAACGAGAAGCAGAACCTGTTTTAATTTGACCACAGTTTAAAGCAACAGCTAAATCTGCAATAGTATTATCTTCTGTCTCTCCAGAACGGTGAGACATTACTGAAGTATAACCCGCATTCTTAGCCATATTTACAGCAGCAATCGTTTCAGTCAAAGTTCCAATTTGGTTCACTTTTACTAAAATTGAATTTGCAATTCCTTTTTCAATACCAGTAGATAAACGCTCAACGTTAGTAACAAATAAATCATCACCAACTAATTGTACTTTATCTCCAATTTTATCTGTTAAGTATTTCCATCCATTCCAGTCATCTTCATACATACCATCTTCGATAGAAATAATTGGATACTTAGCAGCAAGTTCAGCTAAATAATCAGCTTGCTCTTCAGAAGTTCTGATTTTTCCAGTTTCACCTTCAAATTTAGTATAATCGTATTTACCATTTACATAAAACTCAGAAGCAGCACAGTCAAGAGCGATCATAATTTCGTCACCGAAAGAATATCCTGCTTTTTCAACTGCTAATTTAATAGTATCTAAAGCGTCTTCAGTACCACCAGCTAAATTTGGTGCAAAACCACCTTCGTCACCTACAGCAGTACTCAAACCTCTGTCGTGTAATACTTTTTTCAAACTGTGAAAAATTTCAGTTCCCATTTGCATAGCATGTGTAAATGAAGTTGCCTTTACAGGGAAAATCATAAACTCCTGGAATGCAATAGGCGCATCAGAGTGAGAACCACCATTGATGATATTCATCATTGGAACTGGTAATGTATTAGCAGAAACTCCACCAACGTATCTGTACAATGGCAATCCAAGCTCGTTAGCAGCAGCTTTAGCGGCAGCCAAAGAAACTCCTAAAATAGCATTAGCTCCTAATTTAGATTTATTAGCCGTTCCGTCTAAATCAATCATTAATTGATCGATAGTGTTTTGTTCAAAAACAGAAGTTCCAACTAATTCTTCAGCAATAACAGTATTTACATTATTCACTGCATTCAAAACTCCTTTTCCTAGAAATGCTTTTCCTCCGTCACGTAATTCAACAGCTTCATGTTCTCCTGTTGACGCCCCAGAAGGAACAGCTGCTCTACCTAGAACACCATTTTCTGTAACTACATCAACTTCAATAGTAGGATTACCTCTGGAATCAAAAATTTGTCTTGCGTGAACTTTAATTATAATACTCATTATTTTTGCTTTTTTATTAATAAATTATATTTTTTTTTCGAAATTATAAAAATATTTAATAGTAAAAACATATTCTCACTATTAAACCGCTTTATTTATTAACTACATCGTTTTAGCGACAGCTTGTTTTATATTCTCAACAAACTGATCAAATAAATAAGACGAATCATGTGGACCAGGACTTGCCTCCGGATGATATTGAACTGAAAAACAATTCTTGTTTTTCATTCGCATACCAGCAACTGTTTCATCGTTTAAATGCAAATGTGTAATTTCCAAATCAGGATGACTGTCAAGCTGCTCTTTATTTACCGCAAAACCATGATTTTGAGAGGTAATTTCTCCTTTACCGGTAATGATATTTTTTACTGGATGATTTATTCCACGATGTCCATTAAACATTTTATAAGTTTGAACCCCATTTGCTAAAGCAATAACTTGGTGTCCTAAGCAAATTCCAAACAAAGGATTGTCATTAGCTAAAATTTCTTTTGCTACTTCGATAGCACCAAATAAGGGATCTGGATCTCCAGGTCCATTTGACAGAAAATATCCATCTGGATTAAACGATGCTAAATCTTTATAGGTAGAATTATATGGAAAAACTTTAATGTAGCAATCTCTTTTGGCAAGATTTCTCAATATGTTCTTTTTTATCCCAAGATCTAAAGCAGAGATTTTATATGTAGCATTTTCATCTCCAAAAAAATAAGGTTCAGTAGTTGAAACTTTTGATGCTAACTCTAAACCTTCCATATTTGGCACATTTGCCAGTTCTTTCTTTAATTCTTCAATCGAAGTCCCATCTGTACAAATAACAGCATTCATAGCTCCATTGTCTCGTATATAGCTTACAAGTGCTCGAGTATCAACATCAGAAATACAGATTAAATTTTGCTTTGCAAAGTAATCTTCCAAACTTCCTGAAGCATCTTCACGAGAATAATTAAAGCTGAAGTTTTTACAAACTAAACCAGCAATTTTGATACTATCAGATTCAATCTCTAAATCATTTACTCCGTAATTTCCAATATGTGCGTTAGTAGCCACCATAATTTGACCAAAATATGAAGGATCTGTAAAAATCTCCTGATATCCCGTCATTCCAGTATTAAAACAAACTTCACCAAAAGTCTTACCGCTAATTCCGATAGATTTTCCATGAAAAATTGTTCCATCACTTAGTAATAAAATGGCGCTTTGTCGTGTTGTGTATTTCATTCTTTAATTTGTATTGTTTTTAATCGTCCTAAAACAGCCAGGCTTGTTTTATTTGTAATTAGATATTTTGCAAATTTACTTCTTTAAAAGAGTGCTTCCAAGATTTTTTAAAAATTTCATTCATAAAAATAAAACCTAAGTATTGAAATAAGTTATATTTTACTTTCTTTTAAAAAAAATCAAAAAAAAAAAAAAAGGATAAACTAAAAATTAGCTTATCCTTGATTTTTATAGAATCATTACTTTCATAATTATTCAGAAGCTTCAGTAGTCGTTTCAGACTCAGCAGCTGGAGCTTCAGTAGTTTCCTCAGCTTTTTTTGCTTTACCACCACGACGGCTTTTTGCTTTTTTAACTTCTTTTTTACCCCCATTGTAAAGTTCATTGAAATCTACAAGTTCGATCATTGCCATATCAGCATTATCTCCCAAACGATTTCCAACTTTAATGATACGAGTGTATCCACCTGGACGGTCTCCAACTTTAGCAGCTACGTCTCTGAACAAGTCAGTTACCGCATATTTGCTACGTAAGTAAGCAAAAACAATACGACGATTGTGAGTCGTATCTTCTTTTGATTTTGTGATTAAAGGCTCAACGAATTGTTTAAGCGCTTTAGCCTTAGCAACAGTAGTGTTAATACGTTTGTGCTCAATAAGAGAACAAGCCATATTAGCTAACATAGCTTTTCTATGTCCAGTCTGTCTGCTTAAGTGATTGAATTTTTTTCCGTGTCTCATTGCTATTTTAAATTTAATCCGCCGTGGCGGATTGAATTATTCTTTATCTAATTTGTATTTAGCTAAATCCATTCCGAAGGTTAAATTTTTAACTGCTACAAGTTCATCTAGCTCTGTTAAAGATTTTTTACCAAAATTACGGAATTTCATTAGGTCATTTTTATTGAACGATACTAAATCACCAAGTGTATCAACTTCAGCCGCTTTCAAGCAATTTAATGCTCTCACAGATAAATCCATATCAACAAGCTTAGTTTTAAGCAATTGTCTCATATGCAATGACTCTTCATCATACGATTCTGTTTGTGCAATTTCGTCAGCCTCGAGTGTAATTCTTTCGTCAGAAAACAACATGAAGTGGTGAATTAAAACCTTAGCAGCTTCAGTAAGAGCATCTTTTGGATTAATAGAACCATCAGTTTTAATTTCAAAAACTAATTTTTCGTAATCCGTTTTTTGCTCTACACGGAAGTTTTCAATTGCATATTTTACATTTTTTACCGGAGTAAAAATAGAGTCTGTAAAAATGGTTCCAATTGCAGCATTCTGTTTTTTGTTCTCCTCAGCAGGAACATATCCTCTACCTTTTTCGATTGTTAAATCGAAGTTCAATTTGATTTTAGAATCTAAATTACAGATAACAAGGTCTGGATTCAAAACTTGGAAACCTGAAATAAATTTTTGAAAATCACCTGCTGTTAATTGATCTTTACCAGAAACAGAAATTGTAACTGCTTCATTATCGATATCTTCGATTTGACGTTTGAAACGTACTTGTTTTAGATTAAGGATAATTTCGGTAACATCTTCAACAACACCTGAAATAGTAGAAAACTCATGATCTACACCTTCGATACGAACAGATGTAATTGCATAACCTTCTAATGCTGAAAGCAAAACTCTTCTAAGTGCATTACCAACTGTCAATCCATAACCAGGTTCTAAAGGTCTAAATTCGAATTTACCTTCAAAATCGGTTGAATCGATCATGATAACTTTATCGGGCTTTTGAAAATTAAATATTGCCATAAATTTCGACTAAGTCAATTATTATTTGTTGTACAACTCTACGATTAATTGTTCTTTAATGTTTTCTGGAATCTGAAGTCTTGCAGGTACAGAAACAAAAGTTCCTTCTTTAAGATCATTATTCCAAGTAATCCATTCATAAACATGACTTGAATTTGACAAAGAACGTTCGATAGCTTCTAAAGATTTAGATTTTTCACGAACTGCAACTTTATCACCAGGTTTAAGGTGGTAAGAAGCGATATTTACAACTTCACCATTAACAGTAACGTGTCTGTGAGAAACTAATTGTCTAGCACCTCTTCTAGAAGGAGCGATACCCATTCTAAAAACTACGTTATCTAATCTTGCCTCACATAATTGTAAAAGAACTTCACCAGTAACACCTTTAGTAGCTGATGCTTTTTTGAATAAATTTCTGAATTGTTTTTCTAAAATTCCGTAAGAATATTTAGCTTTTTGCTTTTCCATTAACTGAACAGCATACTCAGATTTTTTACCTCTTTTTTTAGCCATCCCGTGTTGTCCAGGTGGGTAATTTCTTTTTTCGAAAGATTTATCATCTCCGAAGATTGCTTCGCCAAATTTACGAGCAATTCTAGTTTTAGGACCAGTATATCTTGCCATTTCTAAAAAATTAAATTTAAGGTAGAGATTATGAATTCAGGTCAAATCCTTCGATAATCTATATTCTACCTTGTTTATACTATGAATAAATAAAATTAAACTCTACGTCTCTTTGGAGGACGACATCCGTTGTGAGGCATTGGAGTAACATCGATAATCTCAGTAACTTCAATTCCACCGTTATGAATAGAACGGATAGCAGACTCACGTCCGTTTCCTGGTCCTTTTACATAAACTTTTACTTTTTTAAGTCCAGCCTCAAGAGCTACTTTACTACAATCTTCTGCTGCCATTTGAGCTGCGTATGGAGTATTCTTTTTAGAACCTCTGAAACCCATTTTACCAGCTGAAGACCAAGAAATAACTTCACCTTTTTTGTTTGTCAAAGAAATGATGATGTTATTGAAGGTAGCAGAAATATGAGCTTCTCCCGTTGATTCAACGATAACTTTACGTTTTTTTGCAGTTGCTTTAGCCATATTACTTATTATTTAGTTGCTTTTTTCTTGTTAGCAACAGTTTTTCTTTTACCTTTTCTTGTTCTAGAGTTGTTTTTAGTTCTTTGTCCTCTTAACGGAAGACCAGATCTATGACGGATACCTCTGTAACAACCAATATCCATTAAACGTTTGATGTTCAAAGAAACTTCAGAACGTAATTCTCCTTCAATTTTGAATGCTCCAACAGCTTCACGAATTGCTCCGATCTCGTCATCATTCCAATCTTGAACTTTTTTGTCTTGGCTAACTTGAGCTTTTTCTAAAATCTCAATAGCTCTACTTCTTCCTAATCCAAAGATATAGGTAAGTGCTATAACACCTCTTTTATTTTTTGGGATATCTACCCCTGCTATTCTTGCCATAATTATCCTTGTCTTTGTTTAAATCTAGGATTCTTTTTGTTTATTACGTACAATCTCCCTTTTCTACGCACAATGATGCACTCGGGACTTCTCTTTTTTACTGATGCTCTAACTTTCATAGTGAATATCCTTTAATATCGATAAGTAATTCTTGCTTTTGACAAATCATAAGGACTCATTTCTAGTTTCACTTTATCACCAGGTAATAATTTGATGTAATGCATACGCATCTTACCAGAAATATGAGCAATTACAATATGTCCATTTTCTAACTCTACACGGAACATTGCATTTGATAATGCTTCAATGATTGATCCGTCTTGTTCTATTGCTGATTGTTTTGCCATAAATATATTAAGCTACCGCTTTTCTATTTTTACCAGTCTTCATTAAACCATCATAATGTTTGTTTAACAAGTATGAATTGATTTGCTGAATAGTATCTATTGCAACTCCAACCATAATTATTAATGAGGTACCTCCAAAAAACATTGCCCAAGATTGTTGTACATCCATAATACTTACAACAATAGCTGGGAACACAGCAATCAAAGCAAGGAATAAAGATCCTGGGAAAGTTATTAAAGACATCACTTTATCTAAAAAGTCTGAAGTTTCAGCACCTGGACGAACTCCTGGGATAAAACCACCGCTTCTTTTTAAATCATCAGCCATTTTGTTAGTAGGAACAGTAATTGCAGTGTAGAAGAATGTAAATACAATAATTAAAGTTGCAAATACAAAATTATACCAAAAACCGAACATATTACTAAATGCTCCAACAATAGATTGTGATGTGTCTGATTTAGACAATCCAGCTACAGCTGCAGGTATAAACATAATTGCCTGAGCAAAAATGATTGGCATAACTCCAGAAGCATTAAGCTTAAGAGGAATCCATTGTCTATTACCACCTGCTAAATCTTGCTCATAATCACCAGTTGTTGTACGACGAGCGTATTGAACCGGGATTCTACGTACTGCCATTGTAAGCAATACACAAGCAATAATCACTAATAACCACACAATAATTTCAATAACTAATAACATTGGACCTCCATTGTTATTGGTAACTCTCGTTGTAAACTCCTGAATAAAAGCTTGAGGTAAACGAGCTAAGATACCAACCATAATTAATAATGAAATTCCATTTCCAATACCTTTATCTGTAATTTTCTCTCCAAGCCACATAGCAAAGATTGTACCTGTCACTAAAATGATAACAGATGAGAACAAAAATTCAGGAGAATTAAAGCCTAGTAAGAATGCACTACCAGGCAATGTTCTGTATAAATTATAGATATAAGTTGGACCTTGAACCAGTGTAATAGCTATAGTCAACCAACGAGTGATTTGATTAATCTTTTTTCTACCACTTTCTCCATCGTTTTGAAGTTTTTGTAAATAAGGAATAGCAATTCCCATCAACTGAACCACAATAGACGCAGAAATATAAGGCATAATACCTAAAGCAAAAACTGAAGCTTTAGAGAAAGCACCCCCAGTAAACATGTCTAGGATAGATCCTAAACCATTTTTAGTTTGTCCCGCTAAACCAGTTAATTGAGTTGCGTCAATTCCAGGAAGCGTAACGTGTGCACCAAAACGATATACTAAAAGCAATCCTAATGTAATTAAGATTCTGTTTTTCAGTTCTTCGATTTTCCAAACATTACTTATTGATTCAATAAATTTCTTCATCTTAATAGATAAGTTATATAGTTACAGCTTCTCCACCAGCAGCTTCAATAGCAGCTTTTGCAGTAGCAGTAAATTTGTGGGCAGTTACTTTTAATTTTGCTTTCAATTCTCCTCTACCTAAAATCTTAACGATTTCATTTTTGGTAGCTAGACGATTTGCTACGAAATCTGTCATAGAAACAGAATCAGTAATCACACCATTGTCTACTAATAATTGAAGCGTATCTAAATTAACACCTTCGTATTCTTTACGATTGATGTTTGTGAAACCAAACTTAGGCACACGTCTTTGAAGTGGCATTTGCCCTCCTTCAAAACCAATCTTTTTAGAATAACCAGAACGAGATTTTGCCCCTTTGTGACCTCTTGCAGCAGTGCCACCTTTTCCAGAACCTTCTCCTCTACCTAATCTTTTATTTTGATTGTGCGTTGATCCTTCAGCTGGTTGTAAGTTACTTAAATTCATAACAGTATTTGTTATTTAGCTTCTTCAACAGAAACTAAGTGTTTAACTTTGTTTATCATACCAAGGATAGCAGGGTTTGAATCATGCTCTACAACTTGTCCCATTTTACGTAGACCTAAAGCTTCCAAACCTCTCTTTTGAGAAAGAGGACAGTTGATTTTGCTTCTTACTTGTTTTACTAATAATTTAGCCATAATTTCCTTGAATTAACCTTTAAAAACTTTTTCTAAAGAAACACCTCTTTGTTTTGCAACAGTGTGAGCGCTTCTCATTTGTAATAAAGCATCAAAAGTTGCTTTCACTACGTTATGAGGATTTGATGATCCTTGAGATTTAGATAATACATCGTGAATACCTACTGATTCAAGAACTGAACGAACAGCTCCACCAGCAATAACTCCTGTACCATGAGAAGCAGGAATTAAGAATACACGTGCACCACCAAATTTACCTTTTTGTTCGTGAGGAACAGATTGTCCATTCAAAGGAATTTTTACTAAATTTTTCTTAGCATCTTCTACTGCTTTCGCAATTGCTTCAGAAACGTCTTTAGATTTTCCTAATCCGTGACCAACTACTCCATTTTCATCACCTACAACTACAATAGCAGAAAAACCGAAAGCTCTACCACCTTTTGTAACTTTAGTAACACGATTAACACTTACCAGACGATCTTTAAGTTCAAGACCACTTGGTTTTACCAATTCTACATTTTTGTATTTAGACATAATATATTAGAATTTAAGTCCAGCCGCTCTTGCGCCTTCTGCTAATGATTTAATACGACCGTGATATAAATAACCTCCTCTATCAAAAGTGATGGTATCAATCCCAGCTTTTAACGCTTTTTCAGCAACTAGTTTTCCAACAGCAGCAGCTACTTCAACGTTAGTACCTTTTCCTATTTCTTTTTCTCTTGAAGATGCAGCTAATATAGTAACTCCATTTACATCATCAATAAGTTGAGCGTAAATTTCTTTGTTACTTCTAAATACAGATAGTCTTGGGTTAGTAGCAGTACCACTAATCGATTTTCTAATTCTGAATCTAATTCTCTGTCTTCTATCAGATTTTGTTAATGACATAATCTTATTTTTTAAGCTGATTTACCTGCTTTTCTTCTTAATACTTCACCCACAAATTTAACACCTTTTCCTTTGTATGGTTCAGGCTTACGGAAACCTCTGATTTTCGCAGCAACCTGACCTAAAAGTTGTTTGTCAAATGATGTTAATTTTACGATAGGGTTTTTACCTTTTTCAGATATTGTTTCTAAAGCTACTTCTGGAGCAATTTCTAAAACAATATTGTGAGAATATCCAAGTGCTAAATCTAATTTTTGACCTTGGTTTGAAGCTCTATAACCTACTCCAACTAATTCTAGTTCTTTAGTAAAACCTTCTGATACACCAACAATCATGTTATTGATTAATGATCTGTATAATCCGTGTTTTGCTCTTTGGTCTTTATGATCAGACGATCTTTCAACTTGAACCTGATCGCCTTCAACTGTTACAGTTACGTCCGAAAACTCCTGAGTAAGTTGACCTTTTTTTCCTTTTACTGTAATAATACCGTCTTTAACTTCTACAGTTACGCCAGCAGGGACTACAATTGGGCTTTTACCTATTCTTGACATCTTATTTAGTCTTTAAAATTAGTATACGTAACAAATTACTTCACCACCTACATTTAATTGTTTCGCTTGTTTTCCAGTCATAAGACCTTTTGAAGTTGAAACAATAGCAATTCCTAATCCATTAAGGATTCTTGGTAATTTGGCAGCACCTGCATATTTACGTAAACCAGGTTTACTAATTCTTTGGATATCTTTAATTACAGGCTCTTTAGTATCTTTATCATACTTCAAAGCGATTTTGATAGAACCTTGAACAGTGTTCGTCTCAAATTTGTAACTCAAGATATAACCTTGATCAAATAAGATCTTAGTTATTTCTTTTTTAAGATTAGAAGCTGGAATTTCAACAACTTTGTGGTTTGCAGCCACAGCGTTACGAACTCTAGTCAAATAATCTGCAATAGGATCTGTATACATATGTATTTGATTGCGATTACGGTTTTCGGGAGGCACCCGCCTCCCGAACCTTTAATCAATTAAAAATTATTTTTTGGTTTGCAAAAGTAGTAACTTATTGCGAGATTACCAAGACGCTTTTTTAACTCCAGGAATTAATCCATTATTAGCCATCTCACGGAAAGTTACACGTGAAATACCAAATTGACGAATATAACCTCTTGGTCTACCTGTTAATTTACAACGATTGTGTAAACGAACTGGTGAAGCATTTTTCGGTAATTTTTGTAAACCCTCAAAATCTCCAGCTTCTTTCAAAGCTTTTCTTTTCTCAGCATACTTAGCTACCGTTTTCTCTCTTTTCACCTCACGGGCTTTCATTGATTCTTTAGCCATGTCTTAATTCTTTTTAAAAGGTAATCCTAATTCAGCCAATAATGACTTTGCTTCCTTGTCTGTTTTTGCAGTAGTAACAAATGTAATATCCATTCCTGAAATTTTGTTTACTTTGTCAATATCAATTTCAGGGAAAATGATTTGCTCTAAAACTCCAAGATTGTAATTACCTCTTCCGTCGAAACCAGTAGCTTTGATACCACTAAAATCTCTAACGCGTGGTAAAGCAGAAGTAATAAGTCTATCTAAAAACTCATACATTCTTTCACCACGTAAAGTAACTTTTGCTCCAATAGACATCCCTTTTCTCAATTTGAAAGACGCAACGTCTTTCTTTGAAATTGTAGATACTGCTTTTTGTCCAGTGATCTTTGTTAACTCATCAACTGCATAGTCAATAAGTTTTTTATCAGATACAGCTGCACCAACTCCACGGCTCAAAACGATTTTTTCAAGTTTTGGAACTTGCATTACGTTTGTATATCCGAATTCCTCTTTAAGAGCAGAGATTACTCTACTCTTATATTCTTCTTTTAGTCTAGGTGTATATGCCATTACTATAGTACTTGATTAGATTTTTTTGAAAATCTTACTTTCTTATCTCCTTCTACTCTAATACCAACTCTAGTTGTTTCCTTTGTTTTAGGATCAATTAGTGAAATGTTAGATATTTGTATAGAAGCTTCTTTCTTAACGATACCACCTTGAGGGTTTTTAGCACTTGGTTTTGTATGTTTCGAAACCATGTTTACACCTTCAACTATCGCTTTATTTTTCTCACGGTAAACACGTAAAACTTTACCTTCAGCACCTTTATGGTCTCCAGCAATAACTCTTACGATATCTCCTGATTTTATTTTTAGCTTTATCATCTTAAAACGAATTAAAGCACTTCTGGTGCTAATGATACAATTTTCATGAATTGTTTTTCACGAAGTTCTCTTGCTACCGGACCAAAAACACGAGTTCCTCTCATTTCCCCTGCAGCGTTCAAAAGAACACATGCATTATCATCGAAACGGATATAAGAACCATCAGCTCTTCTCACTTCTTTTTTGGTACGTACAACAACTGCAGTTGAAACAGCTCCTTTTTTAACGTTACCGTTAGGAGTTGCATCTTTAATAGATACTACAATCTTGTCACCAACAGAGGCATACCTTCTTTTGGTACCTCCTAAAACACGGATAGTTAAAACTTCTTTTGCTCCCGTGTTATCTGCTACTTTTAGTCTTGATTCCTGTTGTACCATAATTATTTAGCTCTTTCTAAGATTTCAACTAATCTCCAACATTTTGTTTTACTTAAAGGACGCGTTTCGCTAATTCTTACAGTATCTCCAATGTTACAGTCGTTTGTTTCGTCGTGTGCAACGTATTTCTTTGTTTTCAACACGAACTTACCGTATAATGGGTGTTTTACTTTTCTTACTTCAGCAATAACAATAGACTTATCCATTTTATTTGAAGTAACAACACCTATTCTTTCTTTTCTTAAATTTCTTTTTTCTTCCATCTTTCAGCAGAATACAATTATTGTAACTCTCTTTTAGTTAACTCTGTAGCTAATCTTGCAACTGTTCTTCTTACACTTCTAATTTGAAGTGGGTTCTCAATTGGAGAAATAGCGTGAGCCATTTTTAGGTCAGCATATATTTTCTTAGTTTGACTAAGTTTTTCTTGCAACTCCGCTGCAGAAAGATCTTTTATTTCTGATTGTTTCATAATATAAATTTAATTATGCTTCGAAATCTCTAGCAACGACGAATTTAGTTTTTACTGGAAGCTTTTGAGCTGCAAGACGTAAAGCCTCTTTTGCAACTGATAAAGGAACTCCTCCAACTTCAAACATAATTCTTCCGGGTTTAACAACGGCAGCCCAATATTCAACGGCACCTTTACCTTTACCCATACGTACCTCAAGAGGCTTCTTAGTAATTGGTTTGTCTGGAAATATTTTGATCCATAATTGTCCTTCTCTCTTCATGAAACGAGTTGCAGCAATACGCGCAGCTTCGATTTGACGAGACGTTAAGAACATTCCATCTTCATGTACAGATTTAATACCAAACATTCCATTAGAAAGTTCATGCCCTCTTTGAGAGTTACCTTTCATTTTACCTTTCTGTACCTTACGGTATTTTGTTCTTTTAGGCTGTAACATTTTTCTTTAGTTTAAAAATTTACTTTCTTTTACGAGCGTCTGGTTTTCCACCTTTATTAAAAGGCTTTCTGTCTCCTCTCGGAGAATCGCCACCTTTACCACCACCAGTTCCAGATTGTTTTTTATCCATTCCTGCAAGTGGAGAAAGATCTCTCTTTCCATAAACTTCACCTTTCATGATCCATACTTTGATACCCATTCTACCGTAAGTAGTATGAGCTTCAGCCAAAGCATAATCAATGTCAGCCCTGAAAGTTGATAGAGGAATTCTACCTTCTTTGAAACCTTCTGAACGCGCCATCTCAGCACCATTCAAACGACCAGAAATCAAAACTTTAATACCTTCAGCGTTCATACGCATAGAAGCAGCAATAGCCATTTTGATTGCACGTCTGTAAGAGATACGGCTTTCGATTTGACGAGCGATGCTTGTCGCCACAAGATAAGCATCTAATTCAGGTCTTTTGATTTCAAAGATGTTGATTTGAACCTCTTTGTCAGTAACTTTCTTAAGTTCCTCTTTTAACTTGTCTACCTCTTGTCCACCTTTTCCGATAATGATACCAGGTCTAGCAGTAGTGATAGTAACGGTTACAAGTTTCAAAGTTCTCTCGATGATTACTTTTGATACACTAGCTTTTGATAAACGAGCGTGGATATACTTTCTGATTTTGTGATCTTCGGCAAGTTTGTCACCGTAATCATTTCCACCATACCAGTTTGAGTCCCACCCTCTGATGATACCAAGTCTATTTCCAATTGGATTTGTCTTTTGTCCCATGCTGCTTAAGAATTGCTTTGTGTGTTATTGATAGCTCCAAGCACGATTGTTACGTGATTAGAACGTTTTCTTATTCTGTGTGCACGACCTTGTGGAGCTGGACGAAGTCTTTTCAACATCATTCCACCATCTACTCTGATCTCTTTAACAAATAATCCAGCCTCTTCTAAATTACCTTCACTATTTTTTTGCTCCCAGTTGTTGATTGCAGATAATAATAGTTTCTCTAATTTTCTTGAAGCTTCTTTAGAACTGAATCTTAAGATGTTAAGTGCTCTTTCTACCTTCTGACCTCTTACCAAGTCCGCTACTAAGCGCATTTTTCTAGGTGAAGTAGGGCAGTTATTCAATTTTGCGAAAGCAATAGACTTATTAGCCTCTTTTCTCGCATCTGCTGTTTCTCTTTTACGAACTCCCATTGCTTCTTATTTTTTACCTTTATTTTTTGCTCCAGCATGACCTCTAAAAGATCTAGTTGGTGAAAATTCTCCTAATTTGTGACCTACCATGTTTTCTGTTACGTAAACTGGTACAAATTGACGACCGTTATGAACTGCGATAGTTTGTCCAACGAAATCTGGAGTAATCATAGAAGCTCTAGACCAAGTCTTTACTACACTATTTTTACCACTCTCTACGTTTTCCTGAACTTTCTTGTCTAACTTATAATGAACGAAAGGTCCTTTTTTTAATGAACGTGCCATATCTTATTATTTCTTTCTACGTTCTACGATATACTTGTTACTCGGGTTTTTCTTAGAACGAGTTCTATAACCTTTTGCTGGTATTCCATTTCTTGAACGTGGATGTCCACCAGAAGAACGTCCTTCTCCACCACCCATTGGGTGATCAACAGGGTTCATTGCAACAGGTCTTGTTCTAGGTCTTCTTCCTAACCATCTTGTTCTACCTGCTTTACCAGATACAACTAATTGGTGGTCTGAATTAGAAACAGCTCCAATTGTAGCCGAACAAGTTAACAAGATCAATCTTGTTTCACCAGATGGCATTTTGATTGTAGCATATTTTCCATCTCTTGCCATTAATTGAGCAAATGTACCAGCCGAACGAGCGATTACCGCACCTTGACCTGGACGTAACTCAATACAAGAGATTACAGTTCCTAAAGGAATTCTGCTTAAAGGCAATGTATTACCAATTTCTGGTTGAGATTCTGGACCTGAAACTAATTTCTGACCAACTTTCAATCCGTTTTGAGCAATTACATAAGTTTTCTCTCCATCAGCATAAGCTAATAAAGCGATAAATGCAGTACGATTTGGATCATATTCGATTGATTTCACTGTAGCCGGAATTCCGTCTTTAGTTCTTTTGAAATCAATAATACGATATCTCTGCTTGTGACCACCACCCGTATAACGCATGGTCATCTTTCCTTGACTATTTCTACCTCCAGAGTTTTTTATCGGCGCTATCAAAGAGCGTTCCGGCTTATCAGTTGTAATGGCGTCATAACCATTCACAACTCTAAATCGCTGACCTGGGGTAATAGGTTTTAATTTTCTTACTGACATTTTTCTATCTTAGATATTGTTGTAAAAATCAATTGTTTCTCCTTCTTGTACTTGAACAATCGCTTTCTTAATTGCATTTGTCTTTCCACTGATCAAACCACTTTTAGTGTATTTTGTAGTTCTATCCGGTCTTACGTTCATCGTGTTAACTGAAACGATAGTTACTCCATAAGCAGCTTCAACAGCTTTCTTAATTTGAACTTTGTTTGCTTTTTTGTCAACAACGAATCCGAAGCGGTTTAAAACTTCACTTTCTTTGGTTACTTTTTCTGTTACTATAGGTCTAATTATGATACTCATATTCCTATTATTTGCTTAAATTTTCTTCAATTAACTCCAAAGAACCTTCCAAAAGCACTAAATTGTTAGTGTTTAAAATAGCGTAAGTGCTTAATTCTGAGCTAGTTACGACATTAGAAGCCTTTAAATTGCGTGAGGACAAATATACATTTTTATTCGACTCTCCCAACACAAATAGAGATTTTTTATTTTCTAACCCTAAAGCTTTCAAAACGTTAATGAAATTTTTAGTGTTTGGCGCTTCAAAATTAAAGTCTTCAAGAACGATGATATTCGTCTCTTTTGCTTTGATTGAGAAAGCTGATTTTCTTGCCAATCTTTTCAAAGATTTATTCAATTTAAATGAATAACTTCTTGGTCTTGGTCCGAAAACTGTTCCACCACCTTTAAACAATGGATTCTTAATACTTCCCGCACGAGCCGTACCAGTTCCTTTTTGTTTTTTAATCTTACGCGTACTTCCTGTCACTTCAGCTCTTTCTTTAGCTTTATGAGTACCTTGTCTTTGATTAGCAAGATATTGCTTAACATCAAGGTATACAGCGTGATTGTTTGGTTCAATTGCGAATACTGAATCAGAAAGTTGAACTTTTCTTCCAGTATCTTTTCCGTTGAAATCTAATACATTTACTTCCATTACTTCTGAATGATTACATAAGAGTTTTTATGTCCAGGAACACATCCTTTAATAACAAGTAGGTTCTTTTCAGCAACTACTTTTAAAACTCTAAGGTTTTGTACTTTTACATTATCTCCTCCCATTCTTCCAGCCATACGCATTCCTTTGAATACTCTAGATGGATAAGAAGAAGCTCCCACAGAACCTGGCGCTCTTAGACGGTTATGTTGACCATGAGTTGCTTGACCAACACCACCAAATCCGTGACGTTTTACAACACCTTGAAAACCTTTACCTTTAGATACACCTTGTACATCTACAAATTCTCCTTCAGCAAAAATAGAAACATCGATAAGATCCCCTAATTTTTGTTCAGTTGCGAAATCTTGGAATTCAACGACTTTTTTCTTAGCAACAGTTCCAGCTTTTTTAAAGTGACCTAAAGCCGCTTTAGTAGAATGTTTCTCGTTTTTGTCATCGAAACCTAGTTGCAACGCTTCGTACCCGTCAACACCTTTGGTTCTGACTTGGGTAACAACACACGGCCCAGCCTCGATTACTGTACAAGGAATGTTTTTCCCGTTTTCGTCGAAAATACTAGTCATGCCGATTTTTTTACCAATTAACCCAGACATAAATATTAATTATTAATTACTAAAATTCCCTTCAATTTGAAAATAACAGAAATTTCCAAACAGGGAGTGCAAAAGTAGACATTAAAATTGAATATACCAAACAGTTGCAAAAATTAAATCGCTCATTATCACAATCAAACGACCTAAACAAGCATCTACAGATAAAAATTTATACCAAAAAATAAATCTTCATAGCCTAATCTCTAGCGATATTTTTCTTAACATTTAGGTAACCAACAAAAGAAAAAACATCGGCAACACCCTAAACAAAAGACATTTCACCAAAAGCACGCAACAAAACCTCAAAAAGTAAACATCACAAAAAACAAAAATCCAAATCCACCCAGAAACAAAAAAGCGAGACATTTCTGTCTCGCCTTTTTTATAAAATATAACAAAAAATTATACTTTTATCTCTACTTCAACTCCACTTGGCAATTCAAGTTTCATTAATGCATCAATAGTTTTAGATGAAGATGAATAAATATCAATCAATCTCTTGTATGACATTACTTCAAATTGCTCTCTCGCTTTTTTGTTAACGTGCGGAGAACGTAACACAGTGAAAAGTTTTTTGTGAGTTGGCAACGGAATTGGACCTGTTACAACTGCTCCAGTAGTTTTTACTGTTTTTACGATCTTTTCAGCAGATTTATCTACCAACATGTGATCGTAAGATTTTAGTTTTATTCTGATTTTTTGACTCATTTTCTTAAGAATTAAGCGTTACCTTTTGCTTTTTTAATTACAGCTTCTGAAATATTAGAAGGTGTTTCTGCATAGTGAGAAAACTCCATTGTTGAAGTCGCTCTACCAGAAGATAATGTTCTTAACGTTGTTACATATCCAAACATCTCTGATAAAGGCACATCAGCTTTAATAGTTTTAGCACCGTTTCTGTCACCCATGTCATTAACCTGACCTCTACGACGGTTGATATCACCTACGATATCTCCCATGTTTTCCTCAGGAGTAATAACTTCCATTTTCATGATTGGCTCCAAAATAATCGCACCAGCAGCCTTAGCTACCTCTCTATAACCCATTCTTGCAGCTAATTCAAAAGAAAGAGCATCAGAATCGACAGGGTGGAAAGATCCATCCGTCAAAGTTACTTTCAAACTATCCACTTGATAACCTGCCAATGGACCAGTTTTCATAGCTTCACGGAAACCTTTTTCTACAGAAGGGATATATTCTTTAGGAACGTTACCACCTTTTACTGCATTAATAAACTGTAATCCAACAGGAACTTTACCATCAACTTCGTCAGCTGGCTCAAGTGTAAATACGATATCACCGAATTTACCACGACCTCCTGATTGTTTTTTGTAAGTCTCTCTGTGTGTTGCAGTTCTTGTAAACGCTTCTTTATACTCAACTTGAGGCTCACCTTGGTTTACTTCAACTTTAAATTCACGTTTCATACGATCAACTAAGATATCCAAGTGAAGCTCACCCATACCAGAAATAATAGTTTGCCCTGAAGCCTCATCTGTTCTAACAGTAAATGTTGGATCTTCTTCAGCTAATTTAGCCAAAGCCATACCCATTTTATCAACGTCAGCTTTAGTTTTAGGCTCAATAGCAATACCAATTACCGGCGCCGGGAATTTCATAGACTCAAGAATGATTGGGTGTTTTTCATCACACAATGTATCTCCAGTTTTAATATCTTTAAATCCAACAGCAGCCCCAATATCTCCAGCCTCAATGTATTCGATTGGATTTTGCTTGTTAGCGTGCATTTGGTAGATACGAGAAATTCTTTCTTTACTTCCTGAACGAGTGTTCAAAACATAAGAACCAGCATCCAAACGTCCAGAGTAAGCACGGAAGAAAGCTAAACGACCAACGAATGGGTCAGTAGCAATTTTAAATGCCAAAGCAGCGAACGGCTCTTTTACGTCCGGACGACGTAAGATTTTAGTTTGATCTTCTTCTAATAACTCAGCATCATCAGGATGAATTCCTTCAATACCTTCCTTATCCATTGGAGAAGGCAAATATTTACAAACCGCATCTAACATGAATTGAACTCCTTTGTTTTTGAAAGAAGAACCAGCGATCATCGGAATGATAGCCATATCCATGGTAGCAGCTCTTAAAGCGTTGTTGATCTCTTCTTCTGTAATAGAGTTTTCATCTTCCATGAATTTCTCTAAAAGATTTTCATCATAATCAGCAACTGCTTCAATAAGAATAGATCTGTACTCTTTAACCTCTGCAACCATATCAGCAGGAATTTCAACAATATCAAAAGTCGCCCCTTGAGTTGCATCATGCCAAATGATAGCTTGGTTTTTTACTAAATCTACAACACCTTTGAAATCATTCTCTTCACCAATTGGCAAAGTGATCGCAACAGCATTTGATTTCAACATATCACGAACTTGTTGACAAACTGCCAAAAAGTTAGATCCTTGACGGTCCATTTTATTAACAAATCCCATACGTGGAACTCTATATTGATCAGCAAGTCTCCAGTTAGTTTCTGATTGAGGCTCAACACCATCAACAGCACTAAACAAGAAAACTAAACCATCAAGTACACGTAAAGAACGGTTTACCTCTACAGTAAAGTCAACGTGTCCAGGAGTATCAATAATATTAAAGTGATATGGCAATGATTCAGGCAAAAGCTTACCTTGCTCAGTTGGAAAATTCCACTCACAAGTTGTTGCAGCCGAAGTAATTGTAATACCTCTTTCTTGCTCTTGAGCCATCCAGTCCATTGTTGCAGCACCATCGTGCACTTCACCAATTTTATGCGACTTTCCAGTATAAAAAAGGATACGCTCAGTTGTTGTTGTTTTACCAGCATCAATGTGAGCAGCAATTCCGATATTTCTTGTATATTTTAAATCTCTAGCCATTTCTTACGAATTAAAATCTAAAGTGAGAAAAAGCTTTATTAGCTTCTGCCATCTTGTGAGTATCCATTCTTTTCTTAACCGCAGCACCTTCTTCTTTAGCAGCAGCTAAACATTCTGACGCTAAACGTTGTGCCATAGATTTTTCATTTCTTCTTCTAGAATAAAGTATCAACCACTTCATTGCCATAGAAATTTTTCTGTCTGGTCTAATTTGCATTGGAATTTGAAATGTAGCTCCACCTACTCTACGACTACGCACTTCTACGTGAGGCATAACGTTAGTTAAAGCATCTTTCCAAATTTCTAATGAAGATTTTTCTGAATCTTGCTTCTTAGATTCGATAATGTCAATTGCATCATAAAATACTTTGAAAGCTGTAGATTTCTTACCGTCCCACATTAAGTTGTTCACAAAACGCGTTACCAATTGGTCGTTAAACCTCGGATCTGGTAAAAGTGGTCTTTTCTTTGCCGCTCTTTTTCTCATGTCTTTTTCTTAAAAGTTTTAAATTACTTTTTTGCTTCTTTTGGGCGTTTAGCACCGTACTTAGATCTTCTTTGCGTTCTTCCTGCAACCCCTGACGTGTCAAGCGCTCCACGAACGATATGATATCTAACACCTGGTAAATCTTTTACCCTTCCGCCTCTAACTAATACTATCGAGTGCTCTTGTAAATTGTGTCCTTCTCCAGGGATGTAAGCATTCACTTCATTACCATTTGTCAAACGTACACGCGCAACTTTACGCATTGCAGAGTTTGGTTTTTTTGGTGTAGTAGTGTAAACACGCGTACAAACCCCTCTTCTTTGAGGACAAGAATCTAAAGCAACCGATTTACTCTTCTTAGTTATCTGAGTTCTTCCTGTTCTTACTAATTGTTGAATTGTTGGCATAATTAATACTAAAAATTTATTATGTATATTAAATTCCCGCTTTTTACGGGGTTGCAAATGTATAAAATATTTTTCACTATACAAACGTTAATCCATTAATTTTCAATAACATTATTTAAGCTTATCTTTTTAGAAACAAACGACATATATTTTCAATACTTTTAACAAATCAAATTATCCCCCTTGAAACAGTTATTATACATATTATTTTTAAGCATACCTCTAAGTTGTTATGCTCAAAATTTTCATCTAACAATTAAAGGAATAAACGACGCTGAAAACAAAACGATTGACTCCTTAAATTACTCCACTAAACACACTAATATAAAGTCCTTATATGATGAAATAAACATTACCTCAGAAAAACTTTCCAAAAGAGGCTATTTAGACAATAAAATACTGGAAACAAAGAAGATAAACGACAGCATCTATACATCAATACTTACGTTAAAATCAAGAACAAAACACATACATATATATATAGGTATAAATAATCCTTTTTTTCACTCCAACAAAAACAAAAAGGACACTCTGATTTTACCATACGAAGAAGTCGAGACCTACCTAAATCAAAAAATAATCGAAGCAGAAAAACAAGGATTTGCATTAAGTAAAATAAAACTTGAAAATATACATAGAAAGAATTTGATAATTTTAGCAAGTCTTAATTTTAAATCCGAAAAAAAAAGGCAGGTAAATTCCATTATCCTAAATTACACAAACAATAAAGACAAGACAAATTTCCCGAAAGGACACCTAAAACAACTTAATAAAAAGTACTTACACAAAACTTTTAATCAAGAAATTATCAAAGAAGTTTATAACGAAATAAACAGTTATGAATTCACAAACCAAACAAAATATCCAGAGATACTATTTACAAATGACTCAACTAAGATCTTCATTTATCTTGAAAAAAGAAAAGCGAACACTTTTGACGGATATATTGGATTTTCTAACGACAACGATGACAAAGTAAATATAAATGGATATTTAGACATCTCATTACTTAACACGCTTCATGCAGGAGAACAATTTTCACTATATTGGAAAAACGACGGAAACCAACAAACAACATTTAATACCAAACTAGAAATTCCGTACATATTTAAATCTTCACTGGGACTAAAAGCTCAATTAAATATTTTCAAACAAGACAGCACTTTTCAAAACACAAAAACAGCAATCGATTTAGGCTACTATATTTCCTACCACTCAAAACTTTATTTAGGATATCAATCAACTGAATCTAGCGACATCCAAAACACAAACAGCAAAACAATAAGTGATTTCAAAAACTCCTATATCACTTCAAGCTATGAATTCAAAAAAATAAATTACACAAATAACTTAATGCCGCAAAAAGCCAATTTAAATTTCGCGATTGGATTTGGAAAAAGAGATACAAATAACGACCCAAATACTGCCGAACCAAGCCAACAATTTTATATCAATCTGAATGCATCATATAATTTCAAGCTTAATGAAAAAAATTTCATTAACATAAATTCACAAAATTTTTATTTAAAAAGCAAAAACTACATTTCAAACGAACTATTTCGATTCGGAGGAATGAACTCCATAAGAGGCTTTTTAGAAAACAGCCTGCAATCCAACTTTAATTCATTAATTCTTACAGAGTACAGATACAAATTCTCAAAAAACATTTATGCAAACACAATTGCAGATTACGGGCTATATCAAGACTTAACAACCGCTACAGAACCAAAAAAAATAAAGAATTTAATAGGATTAGGAATTGGCACCACAATTCAAACAACAAGTGGCTTACTAAAGATAACTCTGACAAACGGCGGCTCCAATACAAGCGAATTACAATTATATAACACTATCGTAAACTTATGTTATAATGTTAAATTTTAAGGTTTAATTAAAAAAAAAAAAAAATCATTAGGAAAGTTAACAAATTATTAAGAGTTTTGCGAGACTAATTCAAAATATTTAAAAATGAAACTAAAGTTCAATGGATTCTTAGTGCTATTATTAGTACTAGTGGCGCAACTAACTTTTGCGCAAGAAAGAGCTGTTTCAGGAACTGTTTCTGATAATGCAGGTATGCCTCTTCCAGGTGTAAGTGTATTAGTAAAAGGAACAAAATCTGGAACGCAAACCGATTTTGATGGTAAATTTTCTATCAAAGCATCAACAAGCCAAGTTTTGGTATTTAGCTACATTGGTATGAAAAGCCAAGAGATAGCGGCAAGCTCATCAACTATCAACGTAAAATTGACTGACGATTCAGTAGAGCTTGAAAGCGTTGTTATTACAGCTGCTTTAGGGATTAAAAGAGAGAAAAAATCTATCAGTTATGCTGCTCAAGATTTAAAAGGTAGCATCATTAACGAAGGAGGTACTAATAATGCGGTTTCAGCATTATCTGGTAACGTTGCAGGTTTGCAAGTAATTTCTCCATCTACAATGGGAGGTTCTACAAGAGTTGTACTTAGAGGTGTTGGATCTGTAACAGGAGAAAACAGACCTTTAATCGTAATTGATGGTATTCCATTAGACAACGGTAACTACAACACAAGTAACACTCAAAGAGGTGCTGGAGGTAGAGATTATGGAGATGCATCAGCAGATATTAATCCTGACGATATCGAGTCTGTGACTGTATTAAAAGGAGGTCCTGCAGCAGCACTTTACGGAAGTAGAGCTGGTAACGGAGCTATTTTGTATACAACAAAATCAGCAAAAAAATCTGGCGGAAAATCTGAAATATCTTTCAATACTGGTCTTACGTTTGAAAACGTATACATCATGCCAAACTTACAACATGAGTATGGAGGAGGTAGTTCATCTACTTTCCAACAACAAGTTATCAACGGTCAGACTTACAACGTTGCTGACTATGCTACAGACGAAAGCTGGGGTCCAAAGTATGACACAAATTTGAAATACTTACCATGGAATGCATTTGATCCTGAATTTTCTAATGATTATTTAAAAGAAAAATCATGGGTAAACCCACAAAATGATGTTAGATCATTCTTTAACACTGGTATCACAAGAAACAACTCTATCTCTTTTGCAAAATCTACACAAGATGCAGGAGTTAGATTCTCTTTCGCTAACCAAAAAACAGAAGGTATTGTGCCAAACTCTAGTTTGACAAAAAACACTTTCTCTATCAATGCTAATGCAAAATTAAGCGACAAGCTTAAAGCAGAAGGTATGGCTACTTACGTACAAACTAGAGGTTTTAACAGACCTGAAGTTGGATACGGAGATAACGGATTAGGACAAAAATTCTACCAATGGGGTCAAAGACAATTGGATTATGATGAATTGAAAGACTACAAACTTGCAAACGGTGCTCAAAGATCATGGAATAGAATTGCATGGGATGACGCAACACCTAACTATTCAGATAACCCGTACTGGATCATCAATGAAAACACTTCAAATGATACAAGAAACAGAATTTATGGTAACGGAAAACTTACTTACAATTTCACACCAGAATTATATGCTGTAGGTAACGTTTATGCAGATGTTTACAACTTGAATATTACAGAAAGAGTAGCAATTGGTTCGCAAGCAACTTCAAGCTATACTCAAAGTTCTAGAACTTTAACTGATTTCAACTACGAAGGTCGTTTACACTATGACAAAAAATTTGATAAATTCAGCATCAATTCATTCGTAGGTGCAAACAGAAGAAATTACAATTTCACTAGAGTTTCAGGTAATACAGTAGGTGGATTGGTTCTTCCAAACATTTACAACTTGTCAAACAGTGCAAGTCCAGCACAATCAACAAATTTTGACGAAAAAAACAGAACAAACAGTTTATACGGTTTTGTTTCTGTAGGATATGATGACTTCTTATTTTTAGAGGTTACAGACAGACAAGATTGGTTTAGTACAGTAAAAGAACCAGTTAACTATGCATCTGTTACTGGAAGTTTCATTTTCTCAGAATTAACTAATATTTCTTGGTTAAACTATGGTAAAATTAGAGGAGGATGGGCACAAGCTGGTAACGCTGCTGCAACTTACGCACAAGCTAACTACGCTGTTGTTGGAACATCTTTTCAAAACGATCCAAGATACAGCCAGCCAGCTACAGCTGGTAATCCAGATTTAAAACCTGAATTAAAAACTACATCAGAAATTGGTTTAGAATTAAGTTTACTTGACAGAAGATTAGGTATTGACCTTACTTACTATGACGTAACAACTACAGACTTAATTACTGCAATTGAAGGAGATCCATCTTCAGGTTTCCCAGGTAAAACTTTCAATGCAGGTAAATTACAAAACAAAGGTATCGAGGCTACTGTAACAATTAACCCAGTGAGAACACAAGATTTCAGATGGGATATCACTTGGAACTACGCTCAAAACAACAATAAACTTCTTGAGTTAACTGATGGTACTAATGAATTAACACTTGCAAACGCACCATTCCAAGCTAGATTATTAGCTGTTGTAGGTCAGCCTTACGGTCAAATCTACGGAACTGACTTTACATATGATGCTAACGGTAACAAAGTAGTTGATGCAGATGGAGCATATATTCCTTCAGCTCAAAAATCTTTAGGAACTGTTACTCCTAAATACAACATGGGTCTTAGAAACAACTTTAAATATAAAAACTTAAATTTTGGTTTCTTAATTGATATGCAAGAAGGTGGTAGCTATTTCTCTACATCTCATATGTGGGGTTCTTACTCTGGTATGTTAGAGCACACTGCAACACCTGGTCTTAGAGAAAATGGTGTAGTTGTTGATGCAGTTTATGAAGACGGAACAACAAACACATCTGTATTACCTGGTCAGACTTGGGCTCAACAGCACTATGGTCTTGATGCAATGAACGTTTTTGACGCTAGTTATGTGAAATTAAGAGAAGTAACTTTTGGATACACATTACCTAAAAAAATCATCGGACCATTAGCTGAAATTAGATTCTCACTTTTTGCAAGAAACTTATTCGCTTGGGGCTTAGACTGGAAAGGAATGGATCCTGAAATGGCATCTTACGGAAGTGGTAACACTCAAGGTCTTGAAGGTGGTTCATTACCATCAACTAGAACATACGGAATGAATCTAGAATTAAAATTCTAAAAAAAAAATCAAGATGAAAAAATTATTCATATCAATACTATCAATTGCAGCACTACTTACTACCACTGTAAGTTGTGATGATCAATTAGAAGAAATCAACAAAAACCCAAATGCACCTGAAATTGGACAAACGACTACTTTCGGAATTTTCAATGGTGCTAATTACAACCTAATGACCAATGCAAGAGGAAGTTTTTCTTCAGGAAGAATGGCATTACCATGGGTACAGTATTCTGCACAGAGAAATTACACAGAAGAAGATCGTTTTCAATTTAGAGAGGCGACTAACAAAAGTTTGTGGACTGATTACTATGTAACTGCAATAGATTACAAAACTATTATCGATTTAAACACTGATCCTACGACCAGAACCGCAAATGAAATTTACGGAAATCCGAATAATCAGATTGCAGCTGCGAGAGTAATGTTGGCTTACACTTTTTTACAATTAGTTGATGCTTACGGAGATGTTCCTTACTGGTCTTATGGTAATAACGATCCAGACTTTCAGGCATTACAAATTGAAAAATACATAAAACCAAAATTTGCTTCTCAAACTAAGATCTATGCTGATCTTATGAAAGAACTTAAAGAAGCTGCTGCAATGGTTGTAACTTCTGAATCAGTTGTTTTCACAAGAGGAGATAAACTTTTTGGAAGTCCAGCTAAACTTATCAAATTTGCTAACTCTTTGAGATTACGTATTGCAACAAGAGTTAAAGGTGTTGTTCCTGGAGCAGAAGCTCACATTACTGAAGCTATTGCAGGAGGAGTTATGACATCTAATGCTGATAATGTTGGATTGAAATACCAAAAAGACAATGTACTTCCAAGTCCATTCTACAATGATTTCTACATTGGAAACAGAACAGATTTCGCTATTTCAAACACACTTGTTGACTTATTAAAAGGACAGTTAGGAAATTTTGGAGTTGACCCAAGGTTACAAAAATATGCTGCTCCTAAAACAGCTAGTAAAACAGCCGTTAGAGATAATACATATGCTGAAACAGATGATTTAACTCAATATGTTGGTATGCCTTACGGTATCACAAGTGCACAAGCTGCTGGACAAAGACCAAATACTTCATTCTGGAGCTCAAATGTATTAAAGCAAGATTACACAGAAATCCTAATGGAATATGCTGAAGTTGCATTTTTAGTATCTGAAAGCAAAGGATGGTCTGCTCCTGAATACCAAGCTGGTGTTAGAGCTTCTATGGAGCGTTGGGGAGTAGCTACTGCTAAAATCGACGCTTACGTTACTGCTTTACCTGCGCCAAATGAAGAAAATGTAATTACTCAAAAGTACATTGCTCTTTTCATGCAACCTTATGAAGCGTTTGCTGAGTACAGAAGAACAGGATACCCTGATACACTTTTACAACCAGGTCAATCATATGCATTTAACGTACCACAAGCGGGAGTTACAACTTACACTTTCTTAGCGTTAAATAACTTAACTGCAATGCCAGCAAGATTTACTTACCCAGTTAGTTTACAACAACTAAATGGTGAGAATGTAGCTGCTGCTGCTGCTGCTATTGGTGGAGATGAATTAGACACAAAACTTATTTGGGCTAAATAATTCCAACAAACCCTATAATACCAAAAACCACTCTGTTCATTCAGGGTGGTTTTTTTATATAAACATTATACCTATATTTGCCGTATGGAAAAAGAACATCAAATATTTGGGATTAGAGCCATTATTGAAGCAATACAGGCAGGAAAAGAAGTAGACAAAGTATTTATACAAAAGGAGATTTCTGGTGAATTAATGAAAGACTTAATGAAGGTAATGAAACGTGCCAACATAAACTTTTCATACGTGCCTGTTGAAAAATTGAATCGTCTAACACCAAATAATCATCAGGGAGCAGTTGCAACAATCTCCCCTATTGGTTTTATCGATTTAGAACATTTGGTTGAATCAACTATTGCCTCTGGATCTAAACCATTATTTTTAATATTAGATCAAATTTCTGATGCCAGAAACTTTGGAGCAATTATCAGAACTGCAGAATGTACTGGAGTAAATGGTATTATTGTCCAAAAAGCAGGTTCTGCACCTGTAAATGGTGACACAGTAAAAACTTCGGCGGGAGCCGTATTTAATGTTCCTATCTGCAAAGTTGAGCATATTAAAGATGCTATCTTTTATTTACAAGGATCAGGAATAAAAACTGTTGCTGCTACTGAAAAAACAGACCAAAACATTTACGACATCGCTCTAAATGAACCTGTTGCAATTATCATGGGGTCTGAAGACAGAGGAATTAACCCATCTGTTCTTAAAATTGTAGATGAAAAAGCAAAGCTACCCATGTTTGGAACAATAGGATCACTAAATGTTTCCGTGGCTTGTGGAGCATTCTTATATGAAACTGTGCGTCAAAGAAGTTAAAAATACTGAGAAATATAAGGTGGCAAAATAAATATTCAAATTATTAATTGATGTCTTCCAAATCTGCTCAAAAAATATTACTTATAAAAATATGCTGTATAATTACGGCATTTTTTGTTTGCGGAATGATCAATGCGCAAAGTAAAACTTACGGACAGTCATGGAATGAATTAAAATTCAATAGAACTATAAATAAAAAATGGTCCGGAGAATTAAATCTTGGAAGCAGTTATAGCAGTACAGAATCTTCATCAAATATTTTTCAATCAAATATTCAACAATCTGTAGCAGTATGGGCACATTATTACCTAACACCTCGTTGGAAACTCTCAACGTCTGCGGCTTATTTTAACAATAAAGATGTACCCGAAATTGGACAATATGAATCCCCAGAATGGAGATTCGCTTTACAAGGAATATACTATTTTCATAAAACAGGATACACTTTAAGTACCCGAATGAGAATGGAACTCAGACATATGAAAAATGGTAATAATGATTATGAAGATGTTCTAAGGTATCGACAGCAAATAAAATACCAACAACCTATCAATAGTAAAGCTTTAAGAAAAGGGGTAATTTATGCAGTTGCATTTGACGAACTATTCTTTAAATCTGGCGCGAAAGTAACTGGAGAAAGTTTTTTTGACCGAAATAGACTAAATGTGGGAGGTGGATATTTAATCACCGATGATTTTCAGGTAGAATTGACTTACGCCAATGAATATCTTCCTAGAAACGGAGGTAATAAAATTATCAATGCTGCTTCTCTAATTATTACTTTTAATAATTTTTTCGAAAATATAAGTAAAAAATTGACTCCTAAAAAACAAACTGAAGCTATCGAAGACTAAAGACTTTATCTATCTTCTTCCTTCTTCAAAAAGCAAATTAACTGCTCTATTATTGCATTTTTATGTAATTTAAAATTATAATCACGAATAAATTCTGTCCCTTTCATATTAATTTCAGCAACTACAGCTTCAAACCTCGAGAAAGCTTCAAGATCCCTATCATCCATCAAATATAGCACTTGCATTATTGAATCATTACGCATATATTGAGTATCATAATGTGATAATTTGTATGACTTCTGATCAGCCAGATGAACAATTAAATCATCATTTATTTTCTTTCCCACTTTTTTAGGAGGAAATGGCGTAGGCTGTAAGGCAATGAAATAATGTTCTTTATCTGTTACTATATTAATTTTTAGCGATTTTGATTTGGTTGTATAAAAAACAGCAGGGTCAAAATAATACACCATTGTGCCATCAGCCAGCAATCTGTTCTTTATATCACATTGAGCAAATATCTTTGAACTAACAACTAATAAAACTACAAGAATCAAAAAGCTTATATTTTTCATAGCAGATTGAGATGAATTAGAATATCTATAACAAAAATAGTGTTTTAAAACCAAACAAAATATTTGCTTCTATTTTTTATCCTCTGATTCTGATCTGGTTACAGAGTAATTAATTAATTTATCAGAACTAAAATAACTTAAAATAAATTCATCTTCTTCAACATGCTTCTCAACCGGAACAAAATTCCCGTTTTCATCAAAATGTTTCATAAAAGGATCATCTTCCGGGCTAAAATCTGGCTTTTGCCAATCATAAACAATAGCTCTTTTGTACTCGGGAGTTTTATAAAACAATGTCAATACAAATCCTGTAAGGAAACCTGCTAAATGACCTTCCCATGAAATTGTGGCATCTACATCAGGAAAAACATACCAAATCATTCCTCCATAAAGTAATATTACAGACAAAGAAAGAGCTACTAGCCTGTAATAACCCGTCTGAATTCCTTTAAAGAAAATAAAGCTGACTAAAACATAAATCAAACCACTCGCTCCAATATGATAATTTTCGCGACCGATTACCCAGGTAATCACCCCTGAAAAAATAATTCCATACACAATAACCGAAATTGCCTGCCTGGAATAAAAATATTGCAATGCAGCTAGTAACACCAAAAGCGGTATAGAATTATTATACAGATGCCCTAAATTTTCATGAATAAAAGGACTAAACAAAACGCCTTGTAAACCAGAAAAATCCCGAGGATAAATTCCGTTTTGATAAAAGTCAAAGTCAAATCTAATTTGGAACCAATATACTATCCATAAAAAAAGGACAAATAATACGGGAAGACCAATAACAGCATTTGAAAATTTAAATTGGTTGTCGTTCATGTTTTAGGAATTAATAAATGCAAGAACATCAAAAAACTATCCAAATACAATTTACTGATAATTTGTCAGCTAAACATAATCTTTTCAATCTTAACTCTTGAGTAATTAACTTTTAAAAATTTCTAATTAAAATTGAAAATAGTAATTTTACAAAATGGAAGCACCATTAGCCGAGCGTATTCGCCCACAGAAATTAGAAGATTATATTAGTCAAAGTCATTTGGTTGGTCCAAACGGATCTTTGACACAACAAATTTCGAAAGGAATTATTCCGTCTCTAATATTCTGGGGACCTCCGGGAACGGGAAAAACAACCTTGGCACAAATCATTGCCCAAGAATCAAAACGCCCATTTTATATTTTAAGCGCCATAAACTCAGGCGTAAAAGATATCCGTGATGTGATTGATAAAGCCAAGCAGAGTGGTGGATTGTTTACAGCCAAAAACCCCATTTTGTTTATTGATGAGATTCATCGTTTTAGCAAATCACAACAAGATTCACTTTTGGCAGCTGTCGAAAAAGGCTGGATTACCTTAGTTGGTGCTACCACCGAAAATCCCAGTTTTGAAGTGATTCCCGCCTTATTATCACGCTGCCAGGTTTACATATTAAATGCTTTTACAAAAGCTGATCTCGAAGCCTTATTACATCGAGCGATGAAAACTGACACCGAATTAGCTTCCAAAAACATTATTCTAAAAGAAACTGAAGCTTTATTAAGGCTCTCGGGAGGAGATGGCCGAAAGCTTTTAAATATATTTGAATTAGTTATAAATGCTTCGGCTGGAGATGAAATCATTATTACAAATGATCGCGTTTTTGAATTGGTTCAGCAGAATACGGTTTTGTATGACAAAAGTGGCGAACACCATTATGATATCGTTTCAGCTTTTATAAAATCGATACGAGGAAGTGATCCTAACGGAGCTGTTTATTGGCTTGCCCGAATGATAGAAGGTGGAGAAGATGTTAAATTTATTGCCCGCAGAATGCTTATACTATCAAGCGAAGATATTGGGAATGCTAACCCAACCGCTTTTATAATGGCCAATAATACTTTTCAGGCAGTCACCACTATTGGCTACCCAGAAAGCCGAATTATATTGAGCCAATGCGCCATTTATCTGGCCACATCTCCTAAAAGCAATGCTTCTTATATGGCAATTGGTAATGCACAGCAATTAGTTAAACAAACAGGAGATTTACCTGTTCCAATACATTTAAGAAATGCTCCAACGAAACTTATGAAAGAATTAGGCTATGGAGATGAGTATAAATATTCTCACGATTATGCCAATAATTTTGCTGAACAGGAATTTTTGCCGGATGCCATAAAAAAAACGGTTCTTTACAATCCGGGAAACAATTCTAGAGAGAATAGTAACCGCGAATTTTTAAAGAACCGTTGGAAAGATAAATACGGTTATTAAAATCTATTTTTAATTTAGAATTTAACTACAATTTTTTCTGAAACTAATTTGTCATTTTGATACGATTCAAAATACCATTGTCCATCTTCTTTCAAAATTAAAGAACCCTGAACATTGTCTTTAATTGCAATAAATACATTTGTTTGAGAGGTTTTAAGTAATTTCATAACCACTTTTGGTGTTTTATCAATTAATTGATAACCTGACTCAGTTGGCTGTGCATACAACAAATTAGGATCTTTAAGATCCGGAGATGGGGCGACCACCACTAAGTTGTTCGTTGCCGGAGCTGGTGCTGCAGCAACCATGACAGCCGGAGCAGTAACTGCAGCAGCTGTGCGGTTAGTAGAAGTTATTGCTTTTCCACTATATTTATAATGAAGTCCATTTACAGAGATGAACGCCATATTTAGACTTTCTCTATACGCAGTTTCATAATCTTTTTCTTTGCTTTTCCCAACTTCTGAAGTGTAAACTATTTTCCCATAACAATCTTTAAATTCTACAAAGAGCTTTGTAATTAAAAAACCACTTTCTTTTCTTACATCCATATACAGTAGCTGACAACGATCTCCTAAATCTGCTGGAAGTTCTTCATTTACATAAAATGCTTGGAAACCAGCTTTAGTCAAATTCACTTTACTCATTGTTGACATTCTATATTGATTTTCTGTTTTCATGAAATCATATTTCAATGGCACAATAACAGCTTTATAATCATTCACAGATTGCGCGAATCCACTAACCGCGCAAAAAATTGCAACCAACAAAAATTTAATTCTCATCTTATAAATATTTTTTAAGTTCTAATAAATGGTTTACCTGTTTTATATTTTTTGGAGCTTCTATCTTTTTTTCATTAAAAAAAATAGCATCCAAGCCTGCATTCAATGCACCATTAACATCCGCATCAAGACAATCTCCAATCATAATACTATTTTCCTTTGAAGCTCTGGCCGAATTAACAGCATAATCAAAGATAATACTATTTGGTTTCTTCACACCTGCTAATTCTGAATTTGTTATCGTATTAAAATACCCTGAAAGCAGAGCATTATTTATCTTTTTTTCCTGAACATTCGCAAAACCATTGGTAATAATATGCAATTTGTATCTTGGTTTTAAATAGTCTAAAACTTCAATTGCACCATCAAAAAGGTGATTATTATCTGTTAAGAATTCGATATAATCATGGGCAATCGTATTAATATCTTCATCTGAAATCTCAACATTTAAAGCATCAAAGGAAAACTTTAACCTGTTATAACGAAGTTCAACATGAGTAATTTGATCATTTTGATATAGCTTCCAGCAGGCTTGATTAATTGGAGCATATTTCTCAATGAAATCTTCAATTTTAATTTCTGGAAATTTACTCTTGAAAATGCGATCAAAAGCCATTTCTGAATTTTTATCAAAATCCCAAAGTGTATGATCTAAATCGAAAAAAACGTCTGTAATTGTGGTATTCATAATCTAAAAAATTCCTTCATCTACAAAACTATAATATTTTGTTTCAGTAATAATCAAATGATCCAAAACTTTAACATCTAAACTATCACCTGCCTGTTTAACTTTTTTAGTAATTTGTCTGTCAGCATCACTTGGTTGCAAATTTCCAGAAGGATGATTATGGCACAAAATCAAACCAGTAGCTCCATTTTCAAGAGCTAGTTTAAAAACTATGCGCACATCCACTATAGTTCCGGAAATACCTCCTTTACTTAATTGCGACTTAGAAATTACTTTATTTGAATTATTCAGAAAAAGCACCCAAAACTCTTCATGTGGTAATTCACCAATAATAGGCTGCATAATTTCAAAAACCCTTTTACTTGATGTAATTTTTACCAATTCAACTGCGTCCTCGGCTCTACGTCTTCGGCCAAGTTCTAATGCCGCGATAATGGTAATAGCCTTAGCCTCCCCTATTCCTTTAAAATTCATTAACTGCGAAATGGACATTTTTCCTAAGACATTTAGATTATCAGCACTCGCTAAAATTCTTTTACTTAAATCCACCGCAGATTCGTTTCGACTTCCCGAACCAATCAAAATCGCAATCAATTCGGCATCACTTAAGACGCTTTTGCCTTTAAGCATTAATTTTTCTCTAGGACGATCGTCTTCAGACCAATTTGTAATAGGAAAATGAGTAGTCTCCATCTTTTTAAAATTAAATGATAGATTTACTCATGCAAACACTATTTACCAAACCTACATAAGGTTCATAGTTTTCTACAATTTCAAAACCTACTTTTTGATAAAGATTAATTGCTTCGATTTGTTTGTATAATGTTTCTAAAACTATCGTTTCAAAACCCTGAGTTCTTGCTTCCTCTTCTAATTCTTTTATTATTTTCTGAGCCAAACCCAAGCCTCTGGCTTCTGGCGAAACGAACATACGCTTCAATTCAACTGTAGTTGAATTATATCTTTTAAAACAACCACAAGCAACCGCCTTATCATTCAAATAAATAACAAAAACATTCGGATTGAATTCGATTAAATTATTTTCCCAATAATCGTTTTTCAATTCCGGATAACGCTCCCACAAAAACGTATCAAAAATCTTTATTAAATCCATAAAATCAGGGTTCTCGCTTGTCGTCTTAACAACTTTTGTAATTAAATTCATTTACTATAATCTTAAAATGCTAATATATTAAAAAATAAGAAAAATCATTCATAAAAGGCAGTGCTAAAATGATTAAATTTAAAACAAATAAGCTATTCATAAACTAATCTTAAGAAGAATGAAATCAATACATCTTTTAATAATATGCATTTTACTTTTCTCTTGTAACCATAAAGAGAAAAATATCCTTCTAGCCGAGAACAATTTGGAAATAGCACAAACTTTTGGCCAACAATTATCAGATGCGGCGATTTCAATTATTGATCCTTCCATAGATTATGACCCTGCTTATTTTTCAATTAAATATCCTAACGGTGATGTTCCAAAAAACAAAGGTGTCTGTACCGATGTAATCATTCGTTCCTATCGAAAATTAGGTATTGATTTACAGAAAGAAGTACATGAAGACATGATCGAGAATTTTTCTCTGTATCCGAACTTCAAAAAATGGGGAATGACAAAAACAGACACTAATATTGATCACAGAAGAGTTCCGAGTTTAGAAGTATTTTTTGAAAGAAAAGGAACAAAACTACCAGTAACCCAAAATGGAAAAGATTATAAAACAGGAGAACTAGTAACCTGGATGATTAATGATAAATTACCTCACATCGGAATCGTAACCAGCAAAAAATCAAAAGACGGGCAACGAAATTTAATCGTGCATAATGTTGGTGGAGGACAAGTATTAGAAGATTGTTTATTCGAATATAAAATCGTCGGGCATTATAGCTATACAAATTAGATAATTAGATAATGTGTCAATTAGATAATTTTTAAAAAAAAGTGCCAACTGCATAAACTGCAATCGGCACATTATCTAATTTTATAATTGACTAATTATCTCATTAACTCCTTAACTTCATCAAAATTCAAACCTCCGTAATTTCCTGAACTCATCAATAAAAGTGCAGAATTATCAAGATTTAGGTTGAATAAATATTCTTTGAATTCAGTAGGATTCGTATAAATAATCAAATCTTTTCTGTTGAAAGAATTGGCAATTTGCTCATAAGTCACTTCTTCCAATTGCTTAATTTTTACTGCATCAGGAGAATAGAAAACTACAGCAACATCTGCATATTCTAATGCTCCTTCATATTCTTTCAAGAATTCAGCATTTAAACTGCTGTAAGTGTGTAATTCTAAACAAGCAACTAAAGTTCGGTTTGGATATTGTTCTTTAACGGCTTTAGTTGTTGCTGCCACTTTACTAGGTGAATGTGCAAAGTCTTTGTAAGCTACTTTTCCTTTTCCTTCCGCAATTTTTTCTAATCGTTTTGAAGCTCCTTTAAAACTTGCAATTGCTTCATAGAAATCAGCTTCATCAACGCCCATATTTTGACAGATCCATTTAGCCCCGGCCAAATTATTTAAGTTGTGCGCTCCAAAAACTTCAATTGGCATATCGCCTTCCGGAGTTTTTAATAAAGTCACACCATCACTTACTGTATATTCCGGTGTATGATAAGATAATTTGCGAATTGGATTTGTTGCTGCTTCAGCAACACGCTTCACCTCAGGATCATTTTCGTTGTAAACTAAAATACCTCCGTTGGTAATTTTTTGAATGAAAATTTCAAATTGCTCAACATAATTTTCATACGTTGGAAACACATTAATATGATCCCAGGCAATTCCTGAAATTAAAGCAATATTTGGTTGATATAAATGAAATTTTGGCCGTCTGTCTATTGGAGAAGATAAATATTCATCACCTTCCAAAACCATAAAATCATTTTCTTCAGTAAGATGCACCATCGTATCAAAACCTTCCAATTGTGCTCCCACCATATAATCAACTTCAATATTATGATAATGCATTACGTGCAAAATCATCGAAGTAATGGTTGTTTTTCCGTGCGAACCACCAATTACAACACGGGTTTTATTTTTAGATTGCTCATATAAGAATTCAGGATAGGAATAAATTTTCAATCCTAATTCCTGCGCCTTTAGCAATTCCGGATTATCTGCTTTCGCATGCATTCCAAGAATAATAGCGTCAATATCAGCAGTAATTTTTTCAGGAAACCAACCTAATTCTGCAGGTAAGATACCTTTTTTCTCTAATCTTGATTTTGAAGGTTCAAAAATAGCGTCGTCACTTCCTGTAACCTGATATCCTTTGTTATGTAATGCTAATGCCAAGTTATGCATAGCGCTCCCGCCTATTGCGATGAAATGTGTTTTCATTAAATTCCAATTTTTATTGCCTTTAAGCCTCAAATTTTCTTTTCAATTCCTGGGCCTTTTTAGGATCTTTTAATTTGTTCAAATATAAATTATATAATTTTTGAAAAGTGACTTTTGATTTGCCAATTTCATTTGCCTTCAAATAATTTTTTTCTGCCGATGCATAACGTTTAAAATATTCGTCTATTCTTCCTTTCGACAAATAACCATCCACGGGTGAAATCCTGGCTAATTCACTTGAATATGCATTTGCTTTTGATTCGCTGCCTCCAACAATTCCGGGTAATTGTAAATACAATTCTATTAATGCCCATCTGGCCTGAATGTGTTTCGGATTCAAAATAATTGCTTTTTCAAAGGCGGCTTTCATATCATCAACCATTCCGAAAGCTTTGAATTTATTTACCTCCATCGCTCTCATTCCCAAACAGCCACCATATTTATAGAAATAATCGGCCTCTGTTGGCTTTAGCTCTTTCAGCTTTTTGTAATAGGATGCTGCCTTTTCCCATTGCTTTTCTTCTGAAAAAATATCAGCCAAACGTTCGAGCGTTTTAATATCATTGGGATAATACTTTAGGTTTTCCTGAAAAATCACTTCAGCTTCTTTATACTTTTTTGCATGAAATAACTTTTCAGCTTTTTCAAAATTAGATTGCGCCCAAATTACAATTGGCAGAAATAAAAAAAGAAGTAGTAGCTTTTTCATATTTCAAAAATAAGGAAATATAAAATGCATCATTTGCTTTTAGAGATAAATTAGTAATTTGTACGAAAATTATTTTAATAGTTTTCCCAACCTTTTAGACAAAACCGCACTCTATATACTACAATCGACTTATGAAAAGTATCTTATTTGTTTTCTTATTATTCACCACAGCCTTATTTGCACAACAAACGGATAAAAAATGGATTAAAGTTGCATCCTATGAAAATGAAGGTAAAATAAAATCAGCAAACAAAATCGTTGACCAAATCTACAAGAAAGCGGTAAACAGGAAAGATGAAGTTCAAATGATAAAATGCTTTTTTTATCACTCAAAATATCTTCAGGTTGTTGATGAAAATGCAAAGACAAAGATCTTAAAAAATCTTAAAACCGATATTAATCGGGTTTCAATTCCATCAAAAGCAATTTTGAATTTGATTTATGCGAAATGCTTAAGTAATTACTCTAATTATGATTATGCTGTCATGGTTATTGACAGTGCTGCAACAGTTGTAGAAGAAGCGGCATATGCTGTAGCAGATAGTGTTGAAATTCCTTCATCTCAGGATTATATTAGTCCGCCAACTGAATTTACAGCCGAAAAAGAAGTTCTTGCAACTCTCGAAAAAACATTAGAAAACGAATCAATTCTAAAAACTACTCCACTCACAAATTATCAGGCAATCTTTGATTTTTTGTCTTTAGAGAAACTAAAAAACGAAAACTTATACAATTATCTGCTAAAAGAAAATATCGAGTTTTTTACTCAAAAAATAGAACGATGGCAAATACAAAATAGCGAAATCGCAGTACATAAAAATGAACTATTAGGAAGTTCAGAAACATTTTTGAAACTTGACTTGAATTTTATAAAAGATGAGAACCTTAGAAAGGTTATAACTTTATATCAGAAGTTAGAATTAAGTAATCCTTCTTTGGAAAATCAATTTAACCGAATTACATTTTGCAGTGATTTTATAACAGAATCTATTGAGGATTTAAACAAGTACTTGAATGAACTTCAACAACAGACCAATGACACAATTCTTACACAAAAAATTCTCCTAAAAAAGGCTGAGCTTCTACTTACTCAAGCTTCAAAAGAATTACATCCTGATTATAAAGTTGAGGCTGTCAAAATATATGACAATATTATAAAGATCAATGATAAAACTAACGCAGCTCAAAGTGCTCTACAGCAAAAACAAAACGTTGTTGCTAAATCATTGGATGTCCGCCTTCAAAAATACAGTTATAATAAAGAAAATACCAGAGCTTTTATCAACTATAAAAACATTGATAACTTAAAGATATCATTTTACAAAATAGATCAAAAGACCCTAAAAAAATTTTCAGCCTCAGAATTAATTCTTAAACAAGATAGTTTAACTGAGGTAATTATAAAATCCCAAAGTAAAATTGCTACCCAAGATTATCAGCTTCAAAACAAAAAAGATTATTTTGAATATACCACAGAAGTTCTCCTACCCCAATTAGAAACAGGAAGCTATTTAGTTTATTTTGAAAGCGATTCCGGATTAAAAGACAAAAAAGCTTTTGCACATGAAACTATGACAGTTTCAAATTTAAGTATTCTGGCCTCACAAGGAGACAACAAAGAAAACTTTCAGGTTATAGATCGAAAAACAGGAAAACCTCTGGAAAATGTATCTATAAAATCATCATATTATACACTTAAAACAGATTCAAACGGTTTAGCGTCCTATATTGGAAAGAATAACTACTCTTACAATGATCAAATTGAATTTACCTTAGAGAATGATACTATTTTACCAGACCGGAATTATATTCGCTATACTCAGCAATATACCACTAACGAAAAGAAGATTTTAACCGCTAAAGTCGAATTTTATTTGGATCGGGCGATTTACCGTCCGGGACAAACTGTCTTTTACAAAGGAATTGCAATTCAAAAGCAAGAAAACAAAACAAGCATTGTTGCCAATACTCCTTTTACAATCATACTTAAAGATGCTAATTATCAAAATCTTAAAGAATTTGAAATTACCACAAATGAATTTGGTTCATTTTACGGAGAATTCGTTTTACCAAAAAATGGCTTAACCGGTAATTTCAATATTTATGTTAAAAGACCTGAAGGTTATGCAACAGGAGACATTTATACAAAGAACAAAGCCAGCGAATCGTTCTGGAAAACTGTTATCCTTGAAAGTTTTGGAATTAACTTTAGAGTTGAAGAATACAAACGTCCAAAATTTAAAGTAGATTTTGATCCTAAAAAAGAGAGCTTTCAAGTAAATCAGTCGATTAAAGTAAACGGAACAGCAAAAGCATTTGCAGGTAGCAATATTTCTGATGCAAAAGTGACTTATACTGTAAATCGTTTTACAAGTTATTTTAGAAATTATTACGGACAGGAACAAAATGAAACTATTGCAACGGGCGAAACCAAAACAGATGCCTCCGGGAAATTTGTCATTGAATTTATAGCCAAACCTTCAAAAAATGCAATAAAAGAACAATTGCCTGTTTTTAATTACAGAATAACGGCTGATGTTACTGATATTAATGGAGAAACCCACACATCAGAAACCATAGTAAAAGTAGGTTATCATGATTTGATTATCAATGCAAGTATTCCAGATCGCATTGAAACTAAAAACAAAAATGAGATCATCCTCACAAGTTCCAACTTAAACGGAGAATTTTTAGCTGCTAAAGGTGAAATTAAATTGTATTTCGTCGCTCCATTTAGAAATAAATTCAAAGAACAAGTTTGGCCAAAACCAGAAATCGAAACTATTTCAACCTCTGATTTTGAACGATTATTTCCTTATGAAATCCGTGAAATTAAAACTGATAAAAAAAGTGAAATTTTATTATTCTCAAAGAAAATAGATACCGAAAAAGACAAAAAAATAGCTTTAGATTTTATTTCGAATTATAAATCCGGAAATTATAAAATTGTTTTTTCGGCAAAAGATACTTTTAATAATCCTATAGAATCTGTTTCAACTTTTGAAATCAAACAAAGCAAAGACAAGTTTAATCCGGGTAAATTATTTACTGCCGAACAAATTAATAGTGATCCTAAAAAAGACGGTTTTGTCGAAGTCAAACTTTCTTCTGTAATTCCAGATCTTTATATAACTACAAACGGAAACTATGGGAATCAGATCTATTTTGAAAATACCTATCATTTACAAAACAATGAAGTAACAATCAAAATTCCGCTAAAAAAAGAATTTGAAAAAGCAATGCGTTTGGGTTTTCAAAGCATTTTTGAGAACGAAATTTTTAATGATGAAATAGACGTTCCTTTAAAAACGGCGGAATCTAAACTAGAATTGATTGTTGAAAGTTTTAGAAATAAGATCGAACCTGGAAGTACTGAGAAATGGTCTTTTAAATTAAAATCCATCAACGCTAAGACTGAGGCAGAAGTGTTAGCATCAATGTATGATAGTTCTTTAGATCAGTTTACTGAGAGAGATTGGAATATTTTAAATATCAATAATTACCGCTACAATTCCTCCAATCTTAAATCTGGTTTAGGATTTGAAAAAATAAATGCTTCAATAGAAAACCTGGATGAAGATCTAACATTTAGTAAATTTTATAAAGAAGAAACAAAATTAAACTGGTTTGGCTTTGATTTTTACGATAGTCGATATGGAGATTCACTGGGCTTAACAATAGCAGAAATTAAAGATAAAAAAGTAGGTAGTGAAACTATTAAAGGAGATCCTGATGCTGTTTTAACTGTTGATGAGCCTGTTGGAGTTGGCGCTGCGGCTGCAGTAGTTCAGGAAGATAATCAAGTTTATAATACGGCAGCAGCACCAGCTTATTTAGCTGGACGAGCTCCAGGAATTCAAATCAGAGGTAAGGCAAGCATAGGTGGGCTAGACCCACTTTATATTGTAGATGGAGAAATTGTTGTGGACATTAAAAACATAAATCCCGCAGACATTCTTTCAATGGATGTTTTAAAAGATGCGGCAGCAACTGCAATTTACGGAAGCAGAGCAGCAAACGGCGTCATAATCATAACAACCAAAAAAGCCCTTGAAGCCTTAACCCAAGTGAAAGCTAGAAAAAACCTGTCTGAAACTGCTTTCTTTTTACCTAATTTAAAAACAGACGCCAACGGAAAAGTAAGCTTCAATTTTACTTCACCGGAAGCCTTAACGGCTTGGAAACTTCGATTATTGGCACACAACAAAGATGCTGTTTCAGGTTATTTGGAGAAAAGTGTAGTAACTCAAAAAGAATTAATGCTATTGCCGAATTTCCCTCGCTTCTTTAGAGAGAAAGATACTATCGTTATCTCAGCTAAAATTTCGAATGTTACTGATAAAGCAAAAAGTGGAATCGCAATCTTGCAATTTTTTGATGCTGTAACCATGCAGCCAATTGATGTTAAAATGGGGAACACAAAAAATGTTCGAAATTTCAATGTTGGTGCTTTCGGAAATACAACGGCGAGTTGGACGATTTCAATTCCGGAAGGTTTGCAAGGCCTTCAATATAAAATTTTGGCAAAATCTGGCGATTTCTCTGATGGAGAAGAAAATATACTTCCGGTTTTAACGAACAATATGCTGGTTACAGAAAGTATTCCGATTTGGGTTCGTGAGAATTCAACGAAAGAATATACGTTTGAGAATCTAAAAAACAATACTTCTTCGACTTTAAGAAACCATCAGTTTACATTGGAATATACGTCAAATCCGACGTGGATTGCGATTCAGTCTTTGCCTTATTTAATGGAATACGAACATGAGTGTGCTGAACAGACTTTTGCCCGTTTTTATTCGAATGCTTTGGCTTCAGAAATTATTTCTAGTAATCCGAAGATTGCAACTGTTTTTGAAGACTGGAGAAAAAATGCAAAATTGAACTCAAAATTAGAAGAAAACGAAGAATTAAAATCGATTATTTTGGCCGAAACGCCTTGGCTAAATGATGCCCAAAGTGAAGACGAAAAGAAAAAGAATTTAGCACTTCTATTTGATTTAGAAAAAATGAAAACTTCGCAAGAAGCTACTTTCGAGAAATTAAAACAAAAGCAAAATCCATCCGGAGGATTTGCATGGTTTACCGGAGGCAACGAAAGCGAATACATTACCCGACATATTCTGGCTGGCTTAGGTCATCTATCCAAACTGAATAAAAGAGAAGATACTAACACAAAAATTGATGCAATTGCCAAAACCGGAATTCCGTTTCTGGATAATAAATTCCTGGAATATTATAAAGGTCAGACGAAAAACTTAAAAGCAACTGATAAACTTATATGGATCAATCCTTATTCTGATTTGCACTATCTATATACCAGAAGTTTTTATGTAGACCAATATCCGCTTTCAGATACTTTAAAAAAGGCAACTAAATTGTATTTGAAAACGGCTAAAAAAGATTGGCTTTCGTATTCTCTTTACGAAAAAGGTTTAGCTGCATTAGCTTTAAATCGTTTTGGAGAAAGTGATTCGGCTAAAAAAATTATTGAAAGTTTAAAAGAAACTTCTTCTAATAATGAAGATTGGGGAATGTATTGGATTGCCAATAAAGCAGGCTGGTACTGGTATCAGGCTCCAATTGAAACTCAGGCTCTGTTGATTGAGGCTTTCGCCGAAGTGAATCACGATACCAAATCAGTAGATGCAATGAAAGTCTGGTTGTTAAAAAATAAACAGACCAAAAACTGGCCTACTACAAAATCAACTACCGAAGCCATTTATGCTTTATTAATGCAAGGAAATGATTGGCTTTCTGTAAAAGACAATACCATTATTAAAATTGGAGATCAAAAAATCCTGACTAAAAAATTATCTCAAAACGAAAAAGAAGCAGAAACCGGATATATCAAAATGAACTGGAAAGCTGATGAAGTTAAAAAAGAAATGGCTTCTATAAATATTCAGAACAAATCAAAAGTTCCTGGATTTGGTGGTGTGTACTGGCAATATTTTGAAGATTTAGATAAAATCAAAACTAATTCAGGAGGTGTTTTATTCGTTTCGAAAGAATTATATTTAAAAAAGAATTCTATGAAAGGTGATCAATTAGAAAGAATTACATCAAAAAATTCTTTAAAAACGGGAGACTTAGTTACAGTAAGATTGATTATTACTTCGAAAGAAGATACAGAATATGTTCACTTAAAAGATATGAGAGCTTCTTGTTTTGAACCTGTAAATGTACTTTCAGAATATCAATACAAAGATCGTTTAGGATATTATATGAGTACTAAAGACGCTGCAACTCATTTCTTTTTTGACCGAATCAACAAAGGAACTTATGTATTAGAATATGATATTAGAGTAAATAACAGCGGAGAATTCTCGAACGGAATTACAACAATTGAAAGTATGTATGCTCCGGAATTTTCAAGTCATACTAAAGGGATTCGAGTAAAGGTGAATTAAAAAATCGTTAAAATAAATAACTAACATTCTTCTATATAATAAAGAATAAACCTTTATTTTAGTCAAATATAAGATTCATGCTTTGTCGAAGAAAATAAAAATATAAAGCCAGTTATTATGTTTGAAATGAAAATAGATTTTCCTAAAAAAATAACTTCGGAAGTCATTGGTTACGAAACATTAATACATTTTTATGAAAAAATGTCAACTATTCGTGATAGTAAAATAGAAATAGACTTTAGGTATAACAATTGGTTTGAAGCAAACTTGTGTGCTATTTTTGGCGCGATGATTGAAGAGTTAGAAAATAAAGGAAATGAAATTTCTCTAATAAATATTAAAAACCCAAAAGATATCTTATCAAGAAATGGTTTTTTAACAAAATTTGGAGTTCACAAACCATTTGAAACTTATAATACAGAACTTGATTATAAAACATTTAGTCATAAACAAGGAAAATCATTTTCATCATATATTGATAATGAAATATTAAAAAAGCAGGGCTTTCCTAAACTTTCAAAACTATTAAGCAAAAAAATTAATGAAAGCATTTTCGAACTATATGAAAATGCAAGAACTCACGGTGAATGTAAAAACATACATACTTGCGGGCAATACTTTCCAAGTAAAAAAATGCTTGATATAACAATTGTGGATATGGGACAAACCATTAAACACAATGTAAATAATTATAACAAAACAAACTGGTCAGGTAGCGATTGTATAGAATGGGCGACACAAGACAAAAACACAACAAAAACAGGTACAATTTCCGGTGGATTAGGGTTAGCTATAATTTTTGATTTTATAAAATTAAACAATGGTAAAATTCAAATAATTTCTTCTGATGGATATTGGGAATTGAGAAAAGGAACTGTATTTAAACAAAATCTAAATTTCACCTTTCATGGCACAATTGCTAATTTAGAATTTAATTTATCAGATACAAATGAATATATTCTTAAAGAAGAGATAGATTTGGATAATATTTTTTAACTTTGCACACTTTATTTATGGTAATTACAATGGGAAATATAAAAATTAACGAAGTTATTGGTGGAAACTTTGCTGTTACGACTGATGATGGAAACTTAGTTTTTAACCTTTTAGACAAAAATCTTGAAGAACAGAAAAAAACTAAATTAGATTTTTCTGAAATTATCGTCTTAACTACTGCTTTTTTAAATGCAGCAATAGGTCAACTATATAGCAAATACAAAAGTGAAGAGATTGCACCTTATTTGAAATTGACAAATGTTGCTGATGAGGATAAAATTTTATTTAAAAAAGTAACTGAAAGAGCCAAAGAATATTTTGCAAACAAAGAAAGTTTTGAAAAAAACTCTAATGATGCGATAAATGGCAACGATTAATATAGAAACTTACAAAATTGTTTATACTGACCAATTTTTTTTTGACACAAATGTTTGGTTATTATTATTTGGAAATCTAGCTAACTATAAACCAAAAGATCAAAAAGAATATTCAAAATTATTTAAAGAATCTTTGCAGCGAGAAATTCCAATTTACATTTCCTCAATGATTTTATCTGAATTTGCTAATGTTCTATTAAGATTAGATTTCAAACAGTGGAAAACCAAGAACAACTTTGCTGAGAATAAAGATTTTAAGAAGGATTTTGGAATAACACAAGAATACAAAAATAGTATTCAGAACACCAAAAGTCTATTAAAATCAATTTTAGAACTTCCAAATATTCATCTAATCTCAGATTTTTTTAATGGAATTAATATAGAAAATATTTTAAAAGATTTTGATACTGTTGATTTTAATGATTCCTATATTACTGAATTGGTAAGAAACAATTATAAAGTTGTAACCAATGATAAAGATTTTCAAAAATTAGATTCTAAAATTGACATAATTACTACTCAGATACAATAAATTTTAAGCAAATTAAATCTAAACTACTCTATTTAAAGATTTAAAATTAATAATAGCGCATAAAAAAACCCGATAGATTAAAATCTATCGGGTTTACTTTATAAATAAATTCAGATTATTTTACAATCGTCAATTCATCAATAATATTTTTTGCTCCTGCATATTTATCGATAATCCAAAGTACATAACGAATATCTACGTTGATTGTTCTTTGCAATTTAGGATCGAAAATAACATCTCCAGCCATAGCTTCAATGTTTCCATCAAAAGCAATTCCGATTAATTCTCCTTTTCCGTTAAGAACCGGAGAACCTGAATTTCCACCTGTGATATCATTATCAGTCAAGAAGTTTACTGGCATGTAACCTGCTTTATCAGCATATTGACCAAAATCTTTTGCTTTGTTTAATTCTAACAAACGCGCTGGTAAATCAAATTCCTGATCTCCTGCTTTATACTTTTTAACCATACTTTCCATTGTAGTATAGTTGTTGATTTTAGCATCATTACGTGGATCAGCCGGCAAAGCGCGAACTTTTCCGTAAGTTAGTCTCAAAGTAGAGTTAGCATCAGGATACTGAATTGCATTCAATTTTGATTCTCTTAAACCTTCAACCAATTTACGGTAAGCAATTGCAAAACCGTCATCAGCTTTTGCCTGATCGTCTGTCTTAGCGCGGTATTTTGTCATCAAATCATTAGAAATAATATACAACGGATCGTGTACAATTGCTAATGGTTTTGGATCAGCCATAAATGCCAATACTTTTTCTTTAGATGTGAAATAACTTATTTCAGTCGCTTTAGTAACGTCTGCTGTGAAATCGCCATTATTTGCTGCTTTCATTTTAGCAACTTGTGGTGCTAAACCATATTCTGCAGCTTTAGCAGCATATAAATTCAATTGTGCAGTTAACACATCTTTTTCAAGCGGCGCATAAAAATCACCATAAATATTATCGATCATAGCGTTGATCTTAGGTAACATCTCCGCTTTTTTAGCATCGTTTTCATTATAATAAGCAATCAATGCATTTCCTAAACTTGCCGGAGCAGTTGCATAACCTGAAGTACGTAAAACTTGAGATAGATAATTATCATGACGCGCTTTTAAGTTCGTTTCCTTATAATAATCATTAATCGTCGGAATTACATTTTCGTATTTTTCTTTGTTAGCAGGTTTAGCAGCCCATTCGTAGAATTTATCTTCCTGAGCCGATTTTGTTTCTGCAGTTCCGGCTTTAGTCAAAGCATCAATCATACCTTGACGGTTTTTCCAGTAATTTGCAGTTGAAGCATATTTAGACGCATATTGCAAACGAACTGTTGCATCTTTGTCCATATACTTTTTCATTTGATCCATTCCGGTTTTTGCACCTTCAACCCAAGCAGGATAAGCAAACTTTACGTTTTGCTCAATTCCGCCCGCTGGCATCCAACGATTTGTTCTTCCTGGATAACCCAAAATCATCGCAAAATCATTTTCTTTGACACCTTTAATACTTACAGGCAAATAATGCTTTGGCTGTAAAGGCACATTTTCTTTTGAATACGTTGCAGGATTTCCAGCTTTATCAGCATACACTCTAAACATAGAGAAATCTCCTGTTTGACGAGGCCACTCCCAGTTATCAGTGTCTCCTCCAAATTTACCAACACTTTCCGGTGGCGTTCCTACTAAACGAACGTCTGTGTAATCCTGGTAAACGAAATAATAATATTCATTCCCTTGAAAGAAAGGACGAACTGAAACGGTATATTTTCCACCTTCGTTATTTTCCTTTTCAATCAAAGCAATTTCTTGCTGAATGATTTTGTTTCTTTCAGTCTCTGTCATTGTATTATTTACTTTTGACAAAATTCTTTTAGAAACGTCATCCATACGAACAAAGAAACGAACGTATAAAGATTTTGGTTTCATTTCGGCACTTCTTTCTTTTGCCCAAAAACCATCTTTCAAATAATTTTGTTCTGCTGTAGAAAGTTCAGCAATTGCATTGTAACCACAGTGGTGATTTGTTAAAACTAATCCGTCTTTAGAAACGATTTCAGCTGTACAACCTCCATTAAACTGCACAATCGCATCTTTTAGACTATGATGATTGATACTGTAAATTTCTTCGGCTGTTAATTGCAAGCCCATTTTTTCCATATCTCTATGGTTCAATCTTTCGATAAACATCAAAAACCACATTCCTTCGTCAGCTCTTGCAGGAAAAGCCATAAGACACATGGTTAAGAATAAAACTATTTTTTTCATATTATTTTGTTTAGTCTTGCGAATATAACGCATTTTCGCAATTATTTCGTTTTATACATTCATAAAATAAATATCATACTCTGTTTTTATCTTTATTTTACGAATTTAACATTGAAACCAATAAAAAAGGCGCTCTGAAAACAGAACGCCTTTTAAAAATATTTTAAGACTTTTAATCGTTAAGCATTTTCCAAAGCTTGTCCTTCAAATCAGTTAAACCTTGTTGAGCAACTGATGAAATAAACATGTATGGAATATCTTTGAAAGCGACATCAAGTTCAACTTTCAATTCAGCTTTCAATTCATCATCCAGCATATCACATTTTGAGATTACTAAAAGACGTTCTTTATCCAACATTTCCGGATTATACTTTGTTAACTCATTAACCAAAATATCATATTCTGCTTTAATATCCGGAGTATCAACCGGAACTAAAAACAACAAAGTTGAGTTACGTTCAATATGACGCAGAAAATAATGGCCTAAACCTTTTCCTTCAGCCGCACCTTCAATAATTCCGGGAATATCAGCAATTACAAAAGATTGATAATCTCTGTAAGCTACAATTCCTAAGTTTGGTTTTAAAGTTGTAAACGGATAATCGGCAATTTTTGGTTTTGCAGAAGTCAGTACAGACAATAAAGTTGATTTTCCAGCATTTGGAAAACCTACCAATCCAACATCAGCCAAAACTTTAAGTTCCAGAATTACGTCCATTTCTACACCGGGCAAACCTGGTTGTGCATAACGTGGTGTTTGGTTCGTTGAACTTCTAAAGTGCCAGTTTCCTAAACCACCTTTTCCACCTTTAGAAAGGATTCTTTTTTCTCCATCTTCGGTGATTTCGAATAAAGTTTCTCCGGTTTCTTTATCTTTTACGACAGTTCCTAAAGGTACTTCAATAAATTTATCATCTCCATCAGCACCAGTGCTACGGTCTCCTCCTCCATCTCCACCGTGACCGGCTTTAATGTGACGCGCAAATTTTAAGTGAAATAATGTCCACAAACCTTTATTCCCCACTAAATATACGTGTCCACCGCGACCACCATCACCACCGTCCGGGCCTCCTTTTTCAATAAATTTCTCTCTATGTAAATGCGTAGATCCTTTTCCTCCTTTTCCGGATGAAACATATATCTTAACGTAATCTACAAAATTTCCTTCTGTCATTTTTCCTTGTTTATATATAGTTTCAGGTTTCAGGTTTCAAGTTACTCAACAGGACGTCAGAAACTTGAAACTTGAAACTTGAAACAAATTTCCCTCTACTCTTTTAGAGCTTTTACTAATACTTTATCAATCTTTACGCCATCCATGTCTATAACTTCAAGCACAAATTTTTGCCAATATAATTTTTCACCTTCTTTTGGAATATGTGAAAGCTCCGTCATAATCATTCCGCTTACGGTGTTTACTTCGTAATCATTTGTCAATTCGTCTAACTCAAAATACGTTAGGAAATCGTGCAATGAATAATGTCCGTCAACCAGCCATGAACCATCTTCTCTTTCTATTAATTGGAATTCATCTTTATAAAAATCTGATGCATCTCCCACTAAAGCTTCCAAAATATCATTCAAGGTAATAATTCCCTGAAAAACCCCGTATTCATCAGAAACCAAAGCATAATGTACTCCTGTTTTTTTGAAATTTTCCAACGCTTTGTAAGCCGTTGTCTGCTCCATTAAATAAGGAGGATCTGTCATAATAGCTGACAAATCAAAATGCTCGCTTTCAATGTTGGCGAATATATTTTTAAGCGTTACAATTCCAACAATATCATCGTAGTTGTCATTGTATACCGGATAAACCGTATGCAAATCTTCTAAAACCAATGTTTTGATTTTGTCTTTATCGGCATTTAATGGCAACATATCTACCGATTTACGGTGGGTCATTAACGAGTTTACTTTTCGATCTCCAATATGAAACACACGCTCCACGATATCCTGCTCAATTTCCTGAACTTCTCCGCCTTCGGTTCCTTCTTTTATAATGGCTTTAATTTCTTCCTCGGTTACTTTACCGTCTGCTGAGGGTTTGATTTGTAAAACATTCAACAAAAAATCAGTTGAAGAAGTTAATAACCAAATAAATGGAGCCGTAATAATAGATACTATTTTCATTGGCAATGCTACCGCTTTTGCAATGGCTTCCGGGTAATTTAATCCAATTCTTTTTGGCAATAATTCTCCTAAAACCAAAGAGAAAAAGGTTAAAACTACAACTACAATTCCCACTGCAACTGAATGTGCATAGGGTTTCAAAACGGCAAATCCTGCAACAAAAGCCTCAACGTCCATTGTGATTTTATCCCCACTGTAAATACCAGTTAAAATTCCGATTAAGGTAATTCCGATTTGCACTGTTGATAAAAACTTATTCGGAGAATTAGCTAAATCAAGTGCTATTTTGGCGCTTTTATTCCCTTTTTTCGCGGCAGTTTCGAGTCTGTTTTTTCTAGCCGAAATCAATGCGATTTCTGACATCGAGAAAACTCCGTTTAATAGTATTAGAAAAAATATTATTAGTATTTCCAATTTGTGGCTTGTTCGTTATTTATTTGGTCGTTAAATATAATTGTAATCATGATGCTTTTTTAGCCCAGATGGAAGAGTAAAGCCCGGAGCTAAAAAAACTAATTTTTCTTGCCAGAAAACAGCGACCGGAGGAAGCTCGTTTTATGGTTAGAAAAATAGTTTTTTTAGCGAGGACTTGAAACGTACAGCTGGAATAGCTTCTACAAATTATCTATAACTGACGTTAATCTCTCTGTAATTTCTTCGATAGTTCCGATACCGTTTACGGCATGAAACTTATTTTGTGCTTTATAATATCCAATTAATGGAGCTGTTTTTTCGTTGTATTCCTGATATCTTACACGAATTTTTTCTTCGTCCTGATCATCTACTCTTCCGCTTGTTTTTCCTCTTTCAAGCAAACGAGCTACCAAAATCTCATCGTCAGCTTCTAATGCAATAGTTGCCGTAACACTTGATCCGATTGTTGGTAAAAATTTATCTAAAGCCTCAGCCTGATCTAAAGTTCTTGGGTAACCGTCGAACAAAAATCCGTTTGAATCTAAATGTTTGTTCACTTCATCAATTAACATTGCAGTTGTAACTTCGCAAGGAACCAACTCTCCATTGTCCATAAAAACTCTTGCTCTTTTACCTAAATCTGTATCATTTTTTAAATTAAAACGAAAAATATCTCCTGTTGAAAGATGTGTTAATTTGTATTTCTCTTTTAAAAATTCTGCCTGAGTTCCTTTTCCTGCTCCTGGCTTTCCAAATAAAACGATGTTAATCATAATGTGAGTGTTACTTGACTTCTTATTTTCATGTAAGAAGTTTAAAATGAATATATAGTTGTGTTTTGTTTAATATTATTCAGCCAATTTATAGACTTCGTTCAAATTTCTTCCTAAACCGTCATAGTCTAAACCATAACCAACGATGAATTTATTTGGAATTCTGATTCCGATGTAATCAATTTTAATGTCTTTTTTATACGCTTCAGGTTTAAAAAACAAAGTCGCAATTTTAAAATGCTTTACATTTTGTTGTTTAAACAAATGTTTTAATTCTTCGATTGTATTTCCGGTATCGATAATATCTTCAATTATTACCACGCTTCTACCTGAAAGATCCTGATTAATTCCAATTAATTCTTTAACAACATTAGTCGTTTCAGTACCTTCGTAAGATGCCATTTTGATAAATGAAACCTCGCATGGTTTTTGGTATTTTTTCAGAAAATCGCTAACAACCATAAATGCACCATTCAAAACGCCAATAAAAATTGGAGTATCATCTCCAAAATCATCTTCTACCTGTGCAACTATTTTGGTTAAAGCAAAATCAATTTCCTTAGCCGAAATAAACGGAACAAATTGTTTATCGTGAAGTTGTATCATTATTTTTGATTTTAAAATAATGCGCAAAGATACAGAATTACAACCAAATTGTTCGTATCAAATTATGTGGATACGATGACTTTTTTAAGAATGTTAAATATCACTTAATATTTACAAATCTTTTGTTAAGGTCATTTTTAATTTTATTAAATTGTTGTCTATTAAAATTTTAACTCAAAAAGACAATGAAAACTACGATACAATTATTATCCCTGTCGTTATTAACCGTAATGACGGCCTGTCAGGGACAAGTAAAAAAAGAAGAAAAAGAAGCCCTGGCAAAACAACCGCCAACTGTTGTAAAAACTGCAATTGGAGACCTGACTTTGCCTCCGCCTTTTGCAACGGAATCTACATCAAAAAATAGTAAAGTGATAGGCTGGCCGGAAGGCAAAACACCAACCGCGCCGGAAGGTTTTACCGTTACGAAATTTGCAGATGGTTTTGAAAACCCGCGTTGGACCTATATCGCACCAAACGATGATATTTTTGTTGTAGAAAGTGGAACGAGAACCAGTAAAAATCAAATTACCGTACTTCGAGATAAAGACAAAGATGGAAAATTTGAAACCCGTGAAGTTTTTATAAAAGACCTAAACAAACCTTTTGGAATGCTTGTTCTAAAAGACTTTTTTTACATTGCCAACACTGATGGTTTATACAAATATCCCTATAAAAATAATCCGTTAAAACTAGAAACCAAAGGCGAAAAAATCCTTGAACTTCCTGCCGGAGGTTACAACAATCACTGGACAAGAAATATAATTTCGAATGGCGATGGATCAAAAATTTATGTTTCTGTAGGTTCTGGAAGTAATGTTGCGGAACACGGAATTGATAAAGAAGTTCGCCGTGCCGATATTCTCGAAATTAATCCCGACGGAACCGGCGAAAAAATCTATGCTTCGGGACTTCGAAATCCGGTTGGTATGGACTGGAATCCAGTAAATAAGGAACTTTGGACCGCCGTTAACGAGCGTGATGAATTGGGCGACGATCTAGTTCCGGATTATATTACGAGTGTAAAAAGAGATGGTTTTTATGGATGGCCGTATTCTTATTTCGGAAATATTCCTGACCCAAGAATGAAAGGCGAACGCAAAGATTTAGTCGAAAAAGCAATTGTTCCAGATGTTCCGGTTGGCGCTCACACCGCCTCTTTGGGATTGGCATTTTATACTAAAGATAAATTTCCGGCAAAATATAAAAACGGTGCTTTTGTTGGGCAACATGGTTCATGGAACCGTTCTAAAATCTCAGGCTATAAAGTTTTATTCGTTCCATTTAAAGACGGAAAACCTTCAGGAAAACCAGAGGATTTTTTGACTGGTTTTATTTCTGATAATGACAAAGCTGAAGTTTATGGACGTCCGGTTGCGGTTACGGTTATGAATGACGGATCACTTTTGGTCAATGATGATAGCGGAAATACGATTTGGAAGGTTACAGCTAATAAGTAAATTCCAAAATTCATCCCGAAGCTTCGGGACCAAATTCCAACTCTTTGGCAATAATTTAAACACATAGAAACATAGTATTCTGGGAACTTAAAAAAAGGCGTTTCACTTGCAAAAAGACACATAGCTATGTGTTTTAAAACAAGTGAAACGCCTTTATACGCAAACCATAACTATGTTTCTATGTGTTTAAAAATTAAGCTCAAAAACTAAACTGTCTTTTTATGCTTTTAAAAAAATATTGCTTTTTACTTCTTGTACTAATTGTTTTCCAAAACACTTTTGCGCAGGAAGGAAAAAGCAAATCTATTGATTCTGTGAAAACAGAAAAACTGGAAGAAGTTATTATCAGTTCCTTTCATATTAATGACAGTTTGCAGAACGCGCCGGCTTCTATTGGCATTTTATCCAAAAAAGAACTGATGCAAAATAATGCTACAGATATAACAACTGTTGTCAATACAATTCCAGGAGTTTTTATGCAATCTTCCAATTTTACGACAACCCGAATTTCGATTCGTGGAATTGGTGCTCGAACGCCGTATGGAACCAATAAAATCAGAGCTTTTTATGGCAGTATTCCGTTGACTTCAGGAAATAGTGAAACGGTTATTGATGATATTGATTTGGAGAACCTCAACCAAATTGAAATTATCAAAGGACCACTTTCGAGTATTTATGGCGCGGGTTTGGGTGGTGCGATTTTGATTTCGCCTCAACTTTCTAAAAGTAAAGGACAGACGGCCGGAATAAGTTCCACTTTTGGTTCTTTTGGATTATTGAAAAATACTTTGAGTTATAGTTTAAATGAGAAAAACTCAAGTTTGAATTTAAGTTATCACAATCTTAAAAGTGATGGTTGGCGCGAAAACAGTTCTTATAAACGAGAAGGATTTACGCTTGCCGGAGAATTATTCAGAAGACAATACAGCAAACTGACTTACTTTACCAATTACACTTATTTAAAAGCTTTTATTCCGAGTTCGATCAGTAAAGAAGTTTACGATTCGAATCCGCAATTGGGTGCGCCGACATGGGTGGCTTCAAAAGGATTTAAAGAATACAAATCAACTTTGGCAGGATTGGGTTATGATTTTAAGATTACGGATAATCTGAATAATTCAACTTCCGTTTTCATTAATTATAAAGACAGCAACGAACCGCGACCTTTCGATATTTTGCGCCAATATACTTTTGCAACCGGAGCAAGAACGCAATTTTCAGGGAATTTCGAAATTGGAAAACTGAAAAATCAATTCATTTTCGGAATGGAATATTTTACCGATAATTACAACGGAAATACTTTTGAAAATCTTTACAAACAAAACAACGGACAAGGTAGTTTGCAAGGAAATCAATTAACGGAAAGCGATCAGAAAAGACATTTTTACAATATTTTTTCGCAAATCAGATCATTGCTATCTGAAAAACTGGAACTTCAATTCGGTTTAAATTATAATGAAACCCATTTTGAACTGACGAACTTTCTTCCGCAAAAAATTGCAACAGAAAAATACAGTTATGACGGCATCTTTTCGCCTCAGCTTTCTTTATTATTCAAACCAAATCAAGAACAGACATTATATTTTTCAGCAAGTCGCGGATTTTCATTACCCGCAACCGAAGAAACTTTGACAAGCAACGGAACCATCAATCCGGATATTAAACCTGAAAACGGTTATAATTTTGAATTGGGCGGAAAATTCTATTTCTTCAACAAAAATCTTTACACTGAAATTGCTTTGTACCGAATGGAAATCAAAGATTTATTGGTAGCCAAAAGAATTGGCGATGATCAGTATGAAGGCGTAAATGCCGGAAAAACATTGCATGAAGGAATTGAAATTACGTTGAAACACAATTGGCAAATTAATCGACTTTTTAATCTGAATTCTTATGTTGGAGCATCTATCGGAAAATATGAATTTCAAGAATTCGTCGATAGCGGAAATGATTATTCAGGAAATAAATTAACTGGAGTTCCTGCCAATAAAGTCAATGCCGGATTAATTTTAAATACCCGTTTTGGAATTTATTTTAATGCCGATTATCAATTTGTAGATGATATTCCGATGAACGATGCTAATTCGGCTTTCTCCGATTCTTATAATATTGTCAATTTGAAAACAGGTTATCGTTTTGAAATTCTACATAATCTAACTACCAATTTAGCTTTTGGAATTAACAATGTGACCAATGAAAAATATGCCTCTCTAATTTTGCCAAATGCACTTCCCGTTGGAACTTCTTCTCCAAGATATTATTACCCAGGTCTTCCTGTAAATTGCTACGGAAACATCTCTTTAAATTACTTATTTTAGTCACAGAATTAAATCGATCAAAGATGATATCTGAACTACAAAAGAAACTGGATTACGTTAGTGCTTACCGGGAAAACCGTTTGAAAGTGGCGCAGGAAATTTTAGAAAATCCCCGTTTCTTTTATGAATTAGTTTCGATTTGTTTTTCTCCATCTGACAAAAACAACCACAAAGCTTGTTGGATTTTAGAATTTGTATCTTATGAAGAATTGATTTGGCTTCAGCCTCATCTTGATTTTTTCTTCTCTAATTTGAAGAATTTAAAAGATGAAAGCGCCATTCGTCCCATTGCAAAAGTGACGCAGCTTTTAGTAAAATCGCATTATAAAAAAGATGAAAACAGCATTGTTCTTTCTGAAACTAATCTTCAGGATTGCATCGAAACGTCTTTTGACTGGCTGATAAATGATGTAAAAGTGGCAACAAAAGCCTATTCGATAAGAACTTTATATGTTTTAGGAAATTATTACGACTGGATTCATCCTGAACTAAAAATTATTCTCGACAAAGATTATGGCGATCATTCTGCTGCATATAAAGCGGTTGCACGCGAAGTTTTGAAGAAAATAAAATAGCATTTTCCAATTCAATCATTATAAAGTATCTTTGCGCATCACAAACACACAACAATGAATTATTTTTCTTCTGATTTTAAATTAGGAATATTAGGCGGTGGACAATTAGGCAAAATGCTTTTGTTTGACACACGAAAATTTGACATACAAACTTATGTTTTAGATCCGAGTGACGAAGCTCCGAGCAAAATTGCCTGCAACAAATTCTTTCAGGGCGATTTAATGGATTATGAAACGGTTTACAATTTTGGAAAACAAGTTGATGTTTTGACTTTCGAAATTGAATTGGTTAATCTTGAAGCTTTAACGCAATTAGAAAATGAAGGCCTAAAAGTGTATCCTTCTCCAAAAACCTTAAAAGGAATTCAGAATAAAGGAGTCCAAAAACAATTTTACGCAGAAAATAATATCCCAACTGCACCTTTTGAAAGATTTGAAAATTTAGATAATCTAAAATCTAAAATCAATGATTTAAAATTGCCTTTCGTATGGAAATGTACCGAATTTGGTTACGACGGAAATGGTGTAAAAGTAATTCGTCAGGTTTCTGATTTAGACAGTTTACCAAATGTTGAATGTATTGCAGAAACAATGATTCCGTTCAAAAATGAATTGGCCGTTATTGTTTGCAGAAATCCATCAGGAGAAATAAAAACATATCCGGTTGTTGAAATGGAATTTCATCCAGAAGCCAACCAGGTAGAATATGTAATCTGTCCGGCAAGAATCGACGAAAAAGTTGCAGAAAAAGCCCGGGCAATTGCTTTGAATGTTTCGGAAAAATTCAATCATGTTGGACTTTTAGCAGTTGAAATGTTTCAAACTAACGATGATGAAATCTTAGTAAATGAAGTTGCTCCTCGCCCACACAATTCTGGTCATTATTCTATTGAAGCAAGTTATACTTCGCAATTTGAAAATCATTTACGCGCTATTCTGGATCTTCCGTTAGGAAACACAGATAGCAAAGTTGCCGGAATTATGGTAAATTTAGTGGGTGCCGAAGGTTTTTCCGGAGATGTAGTTTACGAAAATATCGAAACCATTTTAGGATGGAACGGTGTTACGCCTCACATTTACGGTAAAAAACAAACAAGACCCTTCAGAAAAATGGGCCACGTAACGATTGTAAATGAAGATATGGCTGAAGCCAGAAGAATTGCAGAGGAAGTTAAGAATACTATTAGAGTGATCAGTAATTAGTTTTCAGTGGCAGTCGCAGTTTACAACTTGAAACTTAAACAAAATAAACAGTTTTCAGTTTCGTTTTTCCGTCACAGTGAAAAACCTGAAACCTGAAACTTGAAACAAATAAAACAAAAACATGAGCAAAGTAGCCATCATAATGGGAAGTATTTCTGACATGCCAGTCATGCAGGATGCTATCGACATATTAAAACAGTTTAATATTGAAGTTGACGTAGATATCGTTTCGGCACACAGAACACCGGAAAAATTATTCGATTTCAGTAAAAATGCGCACACTCGTGGAATTTCGGTAATTATTGCCGGAGCTGGAGGTGCAGCGCATTTACCTGGAATGGTAGCTTCAATGTCACCGCTTCCTGTAATTGGAGTTCCGGTAAAATCAAGCAATTCAATTGATGGCTGGGATTCGGTTTTATCAATTCTGCAAATGCCAGGCGGAGTTCCTGTTGCAACTGTTGCTTTGAACGGGGCAAAAAATGCCGGGATTTTAGCTGCGCAAATCATCGGAAGTCATGATAAAAAAGTACTTGATACTATTATTGCTTACAAAGAAGAATTGAAAGCGGCTGTTAATAAAGCAGCTGAAGGTTTGAATAAATAGATTATTCCGCAGAGATACACAAAGATAAAACGCAGAGATTCACGAAGATTTTTTTAATTTTATTATTAAAGAAAAAAATTAGTGAATCTCTGTGCTTTTTTAGCGAGTCTCTGTGAAATAAAAATTTATAAATTACGCCTCATCTTCAACTTCTTCCAAAACAGATTCAAATTCAGACGCTGTTACATCATCCTTATTTATCCAATTCTCTGAAGTAACCAAATCATAATTAACATTATCTTCTGTTGTCAATTCCCAGATAATACTTTCTGCTTCCGGAAACTGAATATTTTTAGACATTTGCTCTTCAAATAATCTTTTAATCAGGTTTCTATCAGACAAACCATTATTCAATAACTTCAATATATTTTCCGCTGTCAGTTTTTGTACTTCACCATTAGTTGGTGTCATAGAAAAATGAACAACAGACGCTTTTGCATTTGGAAATTTCCCATTGTAAGCTTTAAAAAGCAATTGATTTACATGAAATAATCTGCCTTGCATGTGTATCTCCGGATATTCTTCACATACTTTATCAATCAACATATTGTTGGATATTTGCTCAATTTGTCCTGCACTTAATTCATCTCCCAATTTATATTCTAACACAATCTGTGCAGCTTCGTTAGGTTCATAATCCGAAATGGCCATTTCTAATAATTCCGGCAAACTGCTTTTCTCGGCTGTAGCTCCATCCGGATAATTGAATTTTTGCAGTAAAACAACAAAATCTTCATCTGACCAATATCCTTCTACTTCATTTACGGTATCTATATTCTTGATTACAACTTGATAATTCATCTTTTAATTTTTATAATTACGATTAGTATTTTATAATTCTAATCTATTTTTTCAATTTACGCTTTTAATATCTGCTACAGCAATAAATAACAAATCTATAACACAATTTAAGAGGATTTTATGCCTGCAATCAATTTCAAATAGCCCAATAAATTTTTATAAAGTGTTATCTTTGGAATTCAAAAAATTTGACTTCAATTAATAAAAAATAGTATATCATAATGAGTGTTTTACTTTCAAAATTCAATACCAAACATAATACAGCACCATTTTCGCAAATTAAAATCGAAGATTACGTTCCTGCTTTTCAGGAAGGAATTGCTTTGGCTAAAGCCGAAATTGATGCCATCGTAAATAATCCCGAAGCACCAACTTTTGAAAACACAGTTGTAGCCATGGATTTTGCGGGAGATATTTTAGATCGTTTGTCTAGCATTTTCTTCAATTTAAATTCGGCTGAAACGAGTGACGAAATGCAGAAAATCGCGCAGGAAGTTTCGCCTTTATTGTCTGAATTCGGAAATGACATTACTTTGAACGCTGCTTTATTTACTAAAATAAAAGCCGTTTACGAGCAAAAAGAAAAGCTGAATTTAAGTCCGGAACAAACTACGCTTTTAGATAAAAAATATAAAAGTTTCTCCCGAAACGGAGCGAATTTACCGGAAGATAAAAAAGATCAATTGCGTGAAATCGACAAAGAATTATCGAAGTTAAGTTTGCAATTTGGCGAAAATGTTTTGGCCGAAACCAATGCTTTCGAATTGCATTTGACAGATGAAAAAGATTTAGCCGGTTTACCCGAAGGAACAATCGAAGCTGCAAGATTATTAGCAAAAGAAAGAGAAAAAGAAGGCTGGATTTTCACTTTAGATCATCCGAGTTATGTTCCGTTTTTGACTTATGCAGATAATCGTGAATTACGCAAAAAAATGGCTATTGCCTTTGGCGCAAAAGCATTTCAGAATAACGAATTTGACAATCAGGAAAATGTCCTGAAAATTGCTAAACTTCGTTTTGAAAGAGCCAATTTATTAGGTTATAAAACACACGCTCATTTTGTTTTGGAAGAAAGAATGGCCGAAAGTCCGGAGAAAGTTTTCTCTTTCCTAAATGATTTATTAGCAAAAGCAAAACCTGCAGCTCAAAAAGAATTTGCAGAATTGACTGCTTTCGCGAAAAAACTAGACGGAATCGAACAATTAGAAAAATGGGACGGCGCTTATTATTCTGAAAAATTAAAACAACAGCTTTTCAATTTAGATGATGAAAAACTGAAGCCTTATTTTCAATTAGAAAAAGTTTTAGACGGAGCCTTTACGGTTGCCCAAAAATTATACGGATTAACGTTTACCGAAGTTTTTGACATCGATAAATACCATGAAGAAGTTACCACTTATGAAGTAAGAGATGCTGATAACAATTTAGTTTCGATTTTCTATGCCGATTTCTTCCCAAGAAAAGGAAAAAGAAATGGTGCCTGGATGACTTCATTCAAACATCAATCTATAAAAGATGGCGTAAATGAAAGACCACATATTTCGAACGTTTGCAACTTTACAAAACCAACAGAAACGAAACCTTCGTTGTTGACTTTTAATGAAGTGACGACCTTATTCCACGAATTTGGACATGGTTTACACGGAATGTTGGCCAACACAACCTATCCAAGTTTATCCGGAACTTCTGTTTTTTGGGATTTTGTAGAATTACCAAGTCAGATTATGGAAAACTGGTGTTACGAACCGGAAGCTTTGGCTTTGTTTGCAAACCACTACGAAACCGGAGAAATTATTCCGATTGAATATGTACAAAAAATTAAAGAAAGTGCTAGTTTTCAGGAAGGACTGGCAACTTTGCGTCAATTGAGTTTTGGACTTTTAGATATGGCTTGGCACGGACAAGATCCAACAAACATTACTGATTTAAAAGCTTTCGAAACCGAACAATTTGCGAATACACAATTGTATCCGGATGTAAAAGAAAATGCTATGAGTACCGCTTTTTCACATATTTTCCAAGGTGGATATTCTTCTGGATATTACAGTTACAAATGGGCTGAAGTTCTGGATGCCGATGCTTTTGAATATTTTCAGGAAAAAGGTATTTTCAATAAAGATGTAGCCACAAAATTCAAAGACAATGTACTTTCAAAAGGAGGAACAGAACATCCGATGATTTTATACAAACGTTTCAGAGGTCAGGAACCAAAACCGGAAGCTTTGTTGAAACGTGCGGGACTTTTATAGATTTTAGACTTCTTAGATCATTAGACAACTTAGAATATTAAATATGAATCCGAAGTATTTTTACTTCGGATTTTTTATTCAATCTTGATTCAAATATTACAAATCATTTTAATTATCTTCGTTCATTTTTTTAATCCTAATCTTACAAAATACAACTTGAAAAAATATTTAAAAATACTCGCTTATCTTTTTATTCTAGGATTAATTGCTATTGTTTCTGTAAATTACTACGTAAAATCTTCGACCAAAAAGAACATTCATCATTCGCTTAGAAGGTTTCCTAAAAACGATGTTGGAATTATTTTTGGAGCCGGCATTAGAGGAGATCAGCCGAGTAAGTATTTAAAAGACAGACTTGATGCCGGTATTTTATTATGGAAGGCAAAACGAATCAATAAAATTTTACTTTCAGGAGATAATGGCCGTGAAGAATATGATGAATTAACGGTAATGAAAAAGTACTGTTACACTCATGGAGTTGATACAACTAAAATCTTTATTGATTATGCTGGTTTCGATACCTACTCTACTATGTATCGTGCAAAACATATTTTCAATATCAAAAAAGCAACTTTAATTTCTCAGGAATATCATTTAAACCGAGCCATTTACATTGGACAAAAACTCGGAATTAAATCGGTTGGATATTCGGCTAACAAAGGAGAATATTCGGGATACAGATATGTTTGTTTTAGAGAATACGGTTCGATTTTTAAATCTTTTTTAGATGTTTTGAGAGATAGAGAACCAAGATTTTTAGGAAATCCGATTGATATTAATGGGGTTTCTAATTACTCTAAAGAGGATAAACGGTAAAAAAAGTCCGAAGTAATTTGTACTTCGGACTTTTTTAGTTTAAAACTTCCAAATAATCTAAGACAGATTCTTGAAATGCTTCTTGAAGTTCAATTATCGAAACTCCCTCAAAAGTCACTACATCATTAATTCCTTGAATTTTTCCAAAAAAGACTTTATCTTCTTCTGAAAATTCTACGCTTCCGTTGTATCCTTTAAATTCAAAATAATTTTCCATTTTTATATTTTAACGTATATACAAATATAAGAAAATACATCTAATTAAATTCTTTTCAAATAAACTTTCATTTATTTTTGAAAGTTTAAAAACTTTTATATACATTTGTTTCATGGAATTCAAAGAAGCAAAAAATAAGTTCGTACAAACCTGGGGAGCATTAGGTTCTCAATGGGGGATTAATAAAACCATGGCGCAAATCCATGCTTTATTAATGGTCTCGAACGAAGCCGTTTCGATGGAAGACATTATGGACGAGTTGCAAATTTCCCGCGGAAATGCCAGCATGAATCTAAGAGCTTTAATGGATTGGGGCATTGTTTATAAAGAATACAAGGCCGGAGAAAGAAGAGAGTTTTTTACTGCCGAAAAAGATCTAGACGAATTAGCTGTAAAAATCGCAAGAGAAAGAAGCAAAAGAGAAATCAAACCTGCGCTTAAAATCTTAAAGGAAGTTTCTACAATTGACGCCAGCAATTCGGCAGAAGAAAAACACTTTGTAGATCAGACTTCTAAATTGTATGACTTTGTTTTAAAAGCAGATAATATGTTAGATAAAATGACAGAATTCAATGAAAACTGGTTAGGCCGTTTGGTTCTAAAAATCATGAAGTAAAAAAATTTAATTAAAACTTTCATTTTTTTCTGAAAGTTTAAAACAAACAATAACTATGAAAAATATTAATTATCTCAACTATTTTTTTGTCGGTATCCCTGCAATTATTTTTCTATTAGCTTTTTTACAAATTATAGATCTTATAGTATTTGGTTTATTATTCAGCGTACTTACCGGACTGTTTCAAGTAACCATTGGAGGATGTATGCTGATCGATGAACCTCATGACAAAAGTCTTCAATGGTATATAATTGGAGTACTATTATTCTTCATTATGATATGCATCAATCCCTATTTACCAAAACATGATTTTAAAATTTACTTCTTTTATGCAATTCCAGCAATTCTTGCATTCCATCTTACAATACTAATCTATAAAAAAGCACACAAATGAACTTCTTAAAAGCAGAATGGAAAAACTTAGCACTTTTCAATTATGAAGTTGCTGCTGAAATATTAAAAAAATATCTTCCAAGCGGTACTGAAATAGATTTATGGAATAACAAATGTTATGTAAGCTTAGTTGGCTTTATGTTTAAAAACACCAAAGTTTTGGGATTGAAGGTTCCGTTTCATATCAATTTTGAAGAAGTTAACCTGAGATTTTATGTAAAACGTTTTGAAAATGGCGAATGGAAACGCGGCGTTGTTTTCATCAAAGAAATTGTTCCTAAAAAAGCCATCACTTTTATTGCAAATACTTTGTATCAGGAAAATTATGAAACTCAAAAAATGAGACATGAAATCATTGAAAACGAAAACAGCAAAACTTTTATTTATCAATGGAAAAAGGATGAAAACTGGAATAGCATTCAGCTCGAAACTGAAAAAAATCCAATAGAAATAGCAATTGATTCTGAAGCAGAATTTATTACCGAACATTATTTCGGTTACACCAAAATTGATTTGGAAACCACTTTTGAATATGAAGTTCAACATCCAAGATGGGAACAATTTGAGGTTTTAAATTATAATGTTGCTATCGATTTTAGAAAAACGTACGGCAAGGATTTCGAATTTTTACAAAACACAAATCCAACTTCTGTTTTCCTCGCAAAAGGATCTGATATTAAAGTTAAAAACAAACGAAAACTCGAAACAACTCTTGTTTTAGAAGAAGCTTACCATTAGAATTTTATTATTAATCTATAAAATCAGGAATTATGAAAACGCTCGAAAACCAAACCTTACTTTATGATGAAGATTGTCCGCTTTGCAGTTTATACACCACAGGCTTTGTAAAAAGCGGTATGCTAGATGAAAATGGAAGAAAATCTTATTGCCAGTTATCTCAAGAAGAACAAAGTTTTGTCGATTTAAAACGAGCGCCAAATGAAATTGCTTTGGTTGATAATAAAACTAAAACGGTTACTTACGGGATTGATAGTCTAATAAAAGTCATCGGTTTTTCATTTCCGTTAATTGAAAAAATCGCGACGATTAAGCCTATTCATTTCATTCTGACAAAAATGTATTCTTTTGTTTCTTATAATAGAAAAATGATTATTCCGGGAAATGCAAAAACAGAAAACAAACTGCAATGTACTCCTGATTTTAATTATAAATACCGCTTTATTTTCATCGGTTTTGCTTTAACGATTACAACTATTGTTTTATTTGGTTTTTCTAATTTGATTCCGAATGTACCGAAAACAAGTATTTTAAGAGAATTCATTTTAGCCTTCGGACAGATTGTTTTTCAAAGTTTATTTCTTTTAAAAATGGATAAAAAAACAATAATCAATTATGCCGGAAATTTAATGACGATTTCTTTAATGGGATCTTTGATTTTAGTTCCAATTTTAACTCTAAGTCAATTTGTTAATCTTCCGCAGTTTTTAATTTTAGGCTGGTTTGGAATCACTGTTTTCATCATGTTTGCAGAACATTTTAGAAGAGTTAAAGTACTACAACTTCCCTTTTATTTATGTTTTACCTGGGTTCTTTACAGAATTATTGCTTTAGTATTTATCTTAAATTTATAAAATGAAAAAACTCATCATCGCAGCCGGAACAGGGTTTTTAGGACAAGTTTTAGTGAATCACTTCAAAAATAAATTTGAAGAAATTGTAATTCTGACTCGCGGAAAATCGCAAACAATTGACGGAATCAAATATGTAAACTGGAATGCCAGAACATTTTCTGGTTGGGAAAAAGAATTAGAAAATGCCACCGTTTTAATCAATCTTGCCGGAAAATCTGTTGATTGCCGCTATACCAAAGAAAACAAAAAAGAGATTTTATTGTCTCGAATTGAAAGCACAAAGATTTTAAACAAAGCCGTTTTAAACTGTCAAAATCCACCGAAACACTGGCTGAATTCATCAACTTCAACTATTTATCGTTTTTCTTTGGATAAACAAATGGATGAAATTGATGGCGAAATCGGAAATGACTTTTCCATCAATGTTGCCCTTTCCTGGGAAAAAGCATTCTTTAAAACTGAAACCACAGATACTTTAAAAACCGCTTTGCGTACTTCAATTGTATTAGGAAAAAAAGGAGGCGCTTTTATTCCATTAAAAACGTTAGCAAAAATTGGTTTTGGAGGGAAACAAGGAAAAGGCAATCAGTTTATAAGCTGGATTCATGAAGAAGATTTTGCCAATGCAATTGAATTTATTCTTCAAAAGGAAATAATTGGAGTAATAAATGTTGTTTCTCCAGAGCCAATTAGAAATGCAAATTTTATGATGAAACTTCGAAAAGCAGTTGGTTTTCCTTTCGGAATTCCGATGAGTAAATTCTTTCTCGAAATCGGATCTTTCTTCATTCGCACAGAAACGGAATTGGTTTTGAAAAGTAGAAATGTGATTCCGAAACGACTTTTAGAGAATGGGTTTCAATTTAAGTTTGGAAATCTTGACAAAGCTTTTGAAAATCTATTAAGCAAATAATTTATTATTTTCAGGCAGCTCCATCGGAGTGAAATGTTTATAGAAAATCATAAAAATGCGTCGTTAATTTAAGCTCCAGCGGAGCGACATTAGCGCTTTTTAATTAGTCCTAAAACATTTCACCCCGCTGGGGTTTTAACACTAAATGCCTGCAAATCTATAAACATGTCGTCCCTCCGGGACTTGCAACACACCAACTAATCATGACAACCATAAACCTCACAACAAAAATAAAAGCATCAAAAAAAACCGTTTTTGACGCATCAAGAAATATCGACATTCACCAACAATCTGCAAGCAAATCAAATGAAAAAGCAATTGCCGGCGTTACATCAGGATTAATAAATTTAAACGAAACGGTAACATGGAAAGGAAAACATTTTAGCTTTTATTTGACCCACAAAAGCAGAATTACAACTATGAATCTGCATGATTATTTTGTAGATGAAATGGAGCGTGGCAAATTCAATTCTTTCAAACACGAGCATTTTTTTGAAGAAGAAAACGGTTTTACAATAATGAAAGACAAATTGCAATATGAAACACCGTTTGGAATTTTAGGAGAACTATTTGATATTTTATTTCTGGAAAAACATTTGACTCAATTTCTTTTGGAAAGAAATAAAATCCTAAAGGAAGTTTGTGAAATCTAATTATCATCTAAACTGATAATCTCATCTTCGATACCGCCTTTTTTAAAGAAAAAATCATGGATTAAAAAAACAGTAAAAGTGTTAACCAAAAGATGCGCCATGTAAGTGTATAAATTCATGGGCACAAAAAAACTATAAATCCAGGTAGCCAAAATAGAAGTAAGAACCATCATGAAATTTTGATAATATCTAATAAGTGATTTATTTACAAAATAAAAAACAAGCAGCAACAAACCAAATAACCGGTTAAGCAAACCAACAAAAAGAATAGAAAGTCCGCATATCAAAACCGACATTCCGAGATAAGAACCTATAATAAATGGCCAGATAAAAGCCAGGAAAAACATCCATCCGAAGAAAAACAAAATAAATTGCAGTTGCGTAAACTTCATTCCAAAAAAGGAGACATCCTTTTGCATATAGTGGTATTTGTTTTCAAATATAGAATTAAAAATCTTAAAGAAACTCAATCATCAGCCACCAAAAAATCGGAACACTCTCCACCCAGAAAGAAGTATAATATTTAGAACGATTCGGGTTTGCAAACAGAATAAACAACATCAGCATCACGACCATTATCAGATTGATGATCAAATCATGAAAATCAAATGACAATATTCCCACAACCCAAAACGGAACTAACAGCGAAAATCCTAAAATTTTAGTTTTCTTCACACCAATAGTCTGGGGCACAGTCTGCAAATGCGGATCATCATTCGCTAAATCTAAAATTTCAAAAACTAAAATCAGTACAAAAACCAATACAAATCGCTGAATACATTTGATAAAAAAGTTCGTCGTAAAAGGAATTTCGGCATTTATCAAAGGCAAAACCAACGTCGCTCCTACCCAACAAAGGGCCACAATATAAATTTTTACGCCTGCCCAGTTTCTCGCATTTTTTCTGTTTGGAAAAAACGGCAAGGTATAAAGTGCGGTTATTAAAAATATTCCAACCGAAACAATTTGCGTAATTCGCTTTAAATGGAAAAAATAATAGCCCACTAAAACGAGTGAAATGAAGCTCAAAACGGCGATAATTTTCAGCTGAATTCCGATCGGATTTTTTTTAACACGGACTAATGCATCATATTTAACAAAATTATATCCTACAATTGTTCCAAAAAAAACGAACAAAGCCATTGCTTCATCATACTGAATATGAAATACATGAAACGTAACCCTGACCAAAGCATAACACGATAAAGCCACATGAATACTGCTATTGAGGTAAAAATCTAATATCTGTTTCAAAAATTTCATATCTCAAATCTAATCAATTGGTAACAAATCAACTCTTTGGTTATAAATTTCATAAAAATTGAAGTTAAAAATACCCATTAAATTATTAATAATACTTAATTTTGCGCCACAAAAAACAACACATTTACTATATAATGTAATAAACCCTTGTAATTCTTACCTAATTGGGAATTTACTTTGCTAATTACATTGCCTTTAAAAAACTAGATAGCTACAAATGAGAACAGATGCTTTTGCTTTAAGACACATTGGCCCGAGAGAAACAGATCTTCCACACATGTTAAAAACCATTGGAGTGGAATCGATTGAACAACTTGTTTATGAAACCCTTCCAGACGATATTCGTTTAAAAGCGCCTTTGAATTTAGATCCTGCAATGACAGAGTACGAATTCGCAAATCATATTCAGGAACTAGGGAAGAAAAATAAAGTATTCAAATCCTATATTGGTTTGGGTTATCACCCAACTATCGTTCCGGCTCCAATTCAAAGAAACATCTTCGAAAATCCAGGATGGTATACCGCTTACACACCTTATCAGGCAGAAATTGCTCAAGGTCGTCTTGAAGCTATTTTAAATTTCCAAACTACTGTTATTGAATTATCAGGAATGGAAATTGCCAATGCATCTTTATTAGATGAAGGTACAGCTGCAGCAGAAGCGATGGCGTTATTATTTGACGTTCGTACACGTGATCAAAAGAAAAACAATACAAACAAATTCTTCGTTTCTGAAGAAATTTTACCTCAAACTTTATCGATATTACAAACACGTTCAACTCCGGTTGGAATTGAATTAGTTGTTGGTAACCACGAAACTTTTGACTTTTCAAATGAGTTCTTCGGAGCCATTGTACAATATCCAGGAAAATATGGTCAGGTAAATGATTATACTGCTTTTGTTGCTAAAGCAAAAGAAAATGAAATCAAAGTTGCCTTTGCTGCTGATATTTTATCATTAGCTACTTTAACTTCTCCGGGAGAAATGGGAGCAGCTGTAGTGGTTGGAACTACTCAACGTTTTGGTGTACCAATGGGTTACGGTGGTCCTCACGCTGCTTTTTTTGCAACTAAAGAAGAATACAAACGATCTATGCCAGGTCGTATTATCGGAGTTTCTATTGATGTAAACGGAAATCGCGCTTTACGTATGGCTTTAGGAACTCGCGAACAGCACATTAAACGTGAAAAAGCAACTTCAAATATTTGTACAGCTCAGGTTTTACTTGCAGTTATGGCAGGAATGTATGCGGTATACCACGGACCAAAAGGATTACAATATATTGCAGGTAAAGTTCACGCATCAGCGGTTACTACTGCTGAAGCTTTAAATAAATTGGGTGTTTACCAAACTAACACAGCTTACTTTGATACTATTCTGGTAAAAGCAGATGCTCAAAAAGTAAAAGCCGTAGCGGAGAAAAACGAAGTAAATTTCTTCTATGTTGATGCCGATACCATTTCTATCTCATTCAACGAAACAACTTCAATTGCTGACATCAATCAAATTATATCAATTTTTGCTGAAGCTTTAGGAAAAGAAACTTTTACCGTTTCTGAATTAACTGAAGCAAGTCAATTACCTGCTTCATTAGAAAGAACGTCTTCTTTCTTAACGCATGATGTTTTCAACAATCATCATTCAGAAAGTCAGTTAATGCGTTACATCAAAAAATTAGAGCGTAAAGATTTATCGTTGAACCATTCGATGATTTCATTAGGTTCTTGTACGATGAAATTAAACGCAGCTTCAGAAATGTTGCCTTTATCAATGCCAAACTGGAACAGCATTCACCCTTTTGCACCAGTAGAACAAGCGGAAGGTTATATCACAATGCTTAAAAAATTAGAAGAGCAATTAAATGTAATTACTGGTTTTGCCGGAACAACATTACAGCCTAATTCAGGAGCTCAGGGAGAATATGCTGGTTTAATGGCGATTCGCGCTTACCATTTATCAAGAGGCGATAGCCACCGTAATGTATGTTTAATTCCTTCATCAGCTCACGGAACCAATCCTGCTTCTGCAGCAATGGCCGGAATGAAAATCATCGTTACTAAAACTACTCCGGAAGGAAACATTGACGTAGAAGATTTAAGAGAAAAAGCGATTGAACATAAAGATGATTTATCTTGTTTAATGGTAACATATCCTTCTACTCACGGAGTTTTCGAATCTTCAATTATTGAAATCACAAAATTAATCCACGACAACGGCGGATTAGTATATATGGATGGTGCTAATATGAACGCGCAAGTTGGATTAACAAATCCTGCTACAATTGGCGCTGACGTTTGTCACTTAAACTTGCACAAAACTTTCGCTATTCCTCACGGTGGTGGTGGACCAGGAGTTGGACCAATCTGTGTGAACGAAAAATTAGTTCCGTTTTTACCAACAAACCCAATCTTAAAAGTAGGTGGCGAACAAGCGATTACAGCAATTTCATCTGCACCTTACGGATCTGCTTTAGTATGTTTAATCTCTTACGGCTACATCACAATGATGGGTGCTGAAGGATTAAAAAGTGCTACAGAGCATGCTATCTTAAATGCTAACTACATGAAAGCGCGTTTCGAAGGACACTACCCAATTCTTTATACAGGAGAATGTGGAAGAGCTGCTCACGAAATGATTTTAGATTGTCGTTCATTTAAAGAAAACGGAATCGAAGTTGGTGATATCGCAAAACGTTTGATGGATTACGGTTTCCACGCACCGACAGTATCTTTCCCGGTAGCAGGAACTTTAATGATTGAACCTACAGAATCTGAAGATTTAGCAGAATTAGATCGTTTTTGTGATGCTCTTATCTCAATCAGAAAAGAGATTGAAGCTGCAACAGCCGATGATAAAAACAACGTATTAAAAAATGCGCCTCACACATTAGCAATGTTAACTACTGACAACTGGGCTTTCCCTTACACTAGAGAAAAAGCGGCTTACCCATTAGAATACATTGCTGATAATAAATTCTGGCCATCAGTTCGTCGTGTTGACGATGCATACGGTGACAGAAATTTAGTTTGTAGCTGTGCGCCAATCGAAGCTTACATGGAAAACTAAGAAATAAGTTCTTCTAATTATATCAAAACCCGACAGGTCTTAAGACTTGTCGGGTTTCTTTTTTAAATCCCAATTTTAAAATCCCTAAAATCTAAAATCATAATGAGTGCGTGCCAGTATTTAAAAAAAGGCCTAATCAACTTTGCGCTTATGAGGCCTTTTCTTAAATACTGTCGGGCTATCCATGCTACTTCGGTAGCTTACTCCTATCCCTCACGCGGAAGAAACGACAGGTTTTGAAGAAGAGTATCGTTTATATTTTCATCAAGTTCTCAAATGGTCTAATCAAAGAAAACAGTAAGTTTGTCATTCCGAGGAACGAGGAATCCCCGCAAGTAGCTCCGTTCCTAATAGCCAATCCTTGTCGAGCTTCTCGCGGGGATTCCTCGTTCCTCGGAATGACATACTTTGTGAAATTACCGCAATGGAGAAACCTGAAACCTGAAACCTGAAACAAAAAAAACTTTCCTCAAAATCTCATTTCAAACGTTTGAAATCTCGGTAAAACTTAAATTTCATTAAAAAATTAACAATATATCTCACAAATAATTATTATTTGATAATTATATGCATGCATAGTATTTTTTATGATAGTTATCATAATTTTTTATATAATTTAGCAATAAATTTATTGGATAATTAAGGAATAATGAAAATAAAAATAATAGGTATCGGAAGTTACATTCCGAATAAGGCAGTAAGCAATACTGATTTTGACAAACATGTATTTTTAAATGAAGACGGAACTCCTTTTGGCTACCCAAATGAAGTTGTAATCAAAAAATTCAAAGGCATCACCGGAATCGAAAACCGACGCTATGCCGAAACTCAACATAACGCCTCAGATTTAGCTTTTTTCGCTGCTGAAAAAGCAATTGAAAACGCAGGAATCGATCGCGAAACTTTAGATTATATCATTTTTGCCCATAACTTTGGAGATGTAAAATCAGGAACCCATCAAACCGATATTTTACCAAGTTTAGCAACTCGTGTAAAAAACAAATTGGCAATCAAAAACCCTAAATGTGTGGCTTACGATATTCTTTTCGGATGTCCGGGCTGGATCGAAGGTGTTTTACAAGCTAATGCATTCATCAAATCCGGAATGGCAAAAAGAGTTTTAGTTATTGGAGCTGAAACTTTATCAAGGGTTGTTGACGATCACGATCGTGACTCCATGATCTATTCTGATGGCGCAGGAGCTTCAATCTTAGAAGGAACTGAAGGCGAATCTGGTTTGTTATCTTACGAAAGTGCTACTTTCGCTAATGATGAAGCCAACTTTTTATACTTCGGTAAATCATACAATCCAGATTTAGATCCGGATATCAAATACATTAAAATGTACGGTCGTAAAATTTACGAATTTGCATTGAGCCAGGTTCCGTGTGCCATGAAAAGCTGTTTAGATAAAAGCGGTATCGGAATTGACGAAGTGAAGAAAATCTTAATTCACCAGGCAAACGAAAAAATGGATGAAGCGATTATCGAGCGTTTCTACAAATTATACGACAAGACTGCACCTAAAGACATCATGCCAATGAGTATTCATGATTTAGGAAATAGTAGTGTTGCAACTGTTCCAACTTTATACGATTTAATCCTAAAAGGAAAAATCGAAGGTCATGAAATCAACAAAGGCGACGTTATCATTTTTGCTTCTGTTGGAGCCGGAATGAACGTTAATGCTTTTGTATATAGACATTAATCCTAAGTCCAATTTAAGAAGTCCCATTGGGACGCCATGTTTATAGAATAATAAATGCGGTTCAGGAAAAGCTCCATTGGAGCGTTATCTGACAATTAGAAATATCGCTCCGATGGAGCTTTAATAAATTGACCATGCCATTTTATCTATAAATATTACGCTTCTATGAAGCTACAATCAAATTACATAAAAGAAATCTAGTCCGCATTTAAAAACAACATTTTAAATGCGGACTTTTCATTTTTTCATTCGAATTAAAAAACGCAAAAAAGAAGTAATCTTTGTATATTTGCGACCTAATATAAAATTAAGAACGAGAGATTGTTTCGTTCCTCGCAAAGACTATGTACGAAAAAACGTTTCCAAATAAAAGATTCAAACTTACTTTAGAATTTTTACAAAAGCATATCAAAACCTCTGAAACAATCCTTGATTTAGGAGTTGAAAATCCGTTTTCGAAAATCATGAAAGAAGCTGGTTATTCAGTAAAAAATACTACTGGCGAAGATTTAGATTTGGATCAAAACGTTTTCAAAACAGATAACCAGGATGTTGTAACGGCTTTTGAAATCTTTGAACATTTATTAAATCCATTTACAATTTTAAGCGAAATTAAATCCGACAAGCTTTTAATTTCAATCCCGATGCGTTTATGGTTTTCTCCGGCATATCGTTCTAAAACGGATATGTGGGACAGACATTATCATGAATTCGAAGATTGGCAATTAGACTGGCTTTTAGAAAAAACAGGCTGGAAAATCATCGACAGACAAAAATGGACAAACCCCGTTAAAAAGTTTGGTCTTCGTCCGTTTTTAAGAAGTTTTACCAACAGATATTACATTGTTTACGCTGAGAAAATAAAAGCCTAAACAAAATCCCAATATTTAAATCCCAAATTCCAATTATTTGGAAAATTTCAAAAAAAAATCCAAATTCCAATTTAAACCATATCGGTAAGGATTGGAATTTGGAGTTTTTAAAGATTGGAATTTATTTTTAAATAATTTGGAATTTAAAATGAAATTTATGAAGTACTATATTGTTATACCGGCTCACAACGAACAGGATTTAATCGGGCTGACCCTGCAATCTTTGGTTTCACAAACGGTTTTACCTTCAAAAATTGTCGTAGTAAACGACAATTCTACAGATAAAACAGAAGAAGTTGTTTTGGGTTTTGCTAAAGACAATCCGTATATTTCTGTGGTAAACAAGACTTCAGATGCGATTCATATGCCGGGAAGCAAGGTAATTCAGGCTTTTCAAAAAGGTTTTGAAACTTTAGATTCTGAATACGATATAATTGTCAAAATTGACGGTGATTTAATTTTCCCTCCCAACTATTTCGAAACAATCATAAAACACTTTAAATCCGATCCAAAAATCGGAATGGTGGGCGGATTTTGTTACATCGAAAAAAATGGCGATTGGGTTTTAGAAAACCTAACTGATAAAGATCATATTCGCGGTGCTTTGAAAGCGTATAGAAAAGCAACATTTCAACAAATTGGAGGTTTAAAACCTGCTATGGGTTGGGACACGGTAGACGAATTATTGTGTAAATATTACGATTGGAAAGTCGTTACAGATGAATCTTTACATGTAAAACACCTTAAACCAACAGGTGCCAATTACAATAAAACAGCACGTTACAAACAAGGAGAAGCTTTTTATACTTTAGGATACGGTTTCTGGATTACGGCAATTGCTTCGGCAAAACTGGCGATGATGAAGAAAAAACCTTTCCTATTTTTGGACTACATAAAAGGATTCTGGAAAGCCAAAAAAGCAAAAACTCCTTTATTAGTTACCCCTGAACAAGGCAAATTTATCCGAAATTATCGTTTCAAAAAAATGAAAGAAAAGTTAATTTGATTCGGAAAACAGGCGAAAATCCAAAACTCATAACCCAAAACTCGTAACTTCTTTTTACCTTAGCCAATATTTCAAAAACTATGATGCTAATTCGTTATTTATCTCAAATAGGAAGATATTTTTTAATGCTGAAAGAAATTTTCAATAAACAGACTAAATGGTCTGTTATGAAAAAATTGATTTTCAAAGAAATCGATGACTTAATAATCGACTCTCTTGGTATCGTTTGCTTTATTTCCTTTTTTATCGGAGGAGTTGTGGCTATCCAAACGGCATTAAACTTAACGAACCCATTAATTCCAAAATATTTAATTGGTTTTGCTACACGTCAATCTGTAATTCTGGAGTTTGCTCCTACTTTTATTTCGGTAATTATGGCCGGAAAAATGGGGTCTTATATCACTTCAAGTATTGGTACAATGCGTGTTACAGAACAAATTGATGCTTTAGAGGTTATGGGAGTTAATTCCTTAAACTATCTTGTTTTTCCAAAAATAGTAGCCTTATTAATGTATCCGTTCGTAATCGGAATTAGTATGTTTCTGGGTATTTTTGGTGGCTGGCTGGCTTGTGCATATGGTGGATTTTCAACTAGTCAGGACTTTATTCAGGGTGCTCAAATGGAATTTATTCCTTTTCATATTACATATGCTTTTATTAAAACGCTAATTTTCGCAATGTTGTTAGCGACCATTCCATCTTTTCACGGATATTACATGAAAGGTGGCGCACTTGAAGTTGGTAAGGCTAGTACAGTATCATTTGTCTGGACATCTGTTTGTATTATTCTTTTCAATTATATATTAACTCAATTACTATTAGGATAATGATCGAAGTAAAAAACATAGAAAAATCATTTGGCGACAGTAAAGTTTTAAAAGGCGTTTCGACTGTTTTTGAAACTGGAAAAACCAACCTAATAATTGGACAAAGTGGATCTGGGAAAACTGTTTTATTAAAAACGTTATTAGGAATTCACGCGCCAGACTCTGGTACAATTGAATTTGACGGACGTATTTATTCTGATTTAAATCCGGATGAAAAAAGAGAACTAAGAACGGAAATCGGAATGGTTTTTCAGGGAAGTGCTTTATTTGATTCGATGACAGTTGAAGAAAATGTTGCTTTTCCTTTAAGAATGTTCACCAACGACAACAGGGCTAAAATTAAAGAGCGTGTTGACTTTGTTTTAGAAAGAGTAAATCTGGTTGACGCACATAAAAAATTACCTTCGGAAATCTCTGGAGGAATGCAAAAACGTGTAGCGATTGCACGTGCGATTGTAAATAATCCAAAATATTTGTTTTGTGATGAACCAAACTCTGGTTTAGATCCAAACACTTCAACTTTGATTGATAATTTGATTAAGGAAATTACTGAAGAATATAATATTACAACGGTAATCAATACGCACGATATGAACTCTGTAATGGAAATTGGAGAGAATATTGTATTCTTAAAAAAAGGAGTAAAAGCCTGGCAGGGAACTAAAGAAGAAATCTTTAGAACGGATAATAAAGATATTGTTAAGTTTGTTTACTCTTCAAACCTGTTTAAAAAAGTAAGAGAAGCTTATTTAAAAGGATAAAACCTTTTTAAATTCCAATATAAAAAATTCCAAATTCCAATAACTTGGAAAACTTCAATATTAAAAAAATCCAAATTCCAATTTTTACTAAGATTGGAATTTGGATTTTTTTATTGAAATTTCTTGCAGTTTGGAATTTGGGATTTCTTTTTTGGAATTTTTTATTGAATATTGATTAATTCAACTTCAGCATTTGGATTAAATAGATAAGTTTTACCGGAGCTGATTTCAATACATTCAAAACGTTTTGTTCGAACCGCAAGTTTCTTAAATATTTTACCATTTTTAATTCTGAAAACGCTTCCGTAGGGAATTTCAAAAACGTAGTTTTTATCATTTCCAGCATCGTATTGTTTTAAAGCCAGAGACAAAGTAGTGTCGGTATCACTGCTTGCTGTTGGGTTCTTAAAATGCCTTGCTAACAATGGCAATAAATGTCCCGGAAATATTTCAGGCCGGATAAAAGGAACCATCATTCTTTGAAAAGTAAATTTCCATTCATTTCCGTGTGGCTTGATGTTTCTTCCAAACTTTTCAAAAGCCACTAAATGCGAAATTTCATGAATCAGGGTAATCAAAAAACGATATTTATTGAGACTGGCATTTACAGTAATTTCATGTTTACCACTAAGTCCGCGTCTGTAATCGCCATGACGCGTCTGGCGCTCATTTACAATTTTAAGATGAACCTGATTGGCAACAATCAATTCAAAAACAGGCTTTACGGCATGTTCGGGGATGTATCTTGCTAAAGTTTCGTTCAAATCGATTACGTATTAATATATCAAAAAACAAATCTAAGAAAACATTTTATTCATAGCGATTTAATCAGACAAAACATTTTGTAAACCACTACAAAAATGAATCGTATTATAAGTTTAGATATTTTATATAACTATTGTTTACATCATTTTTGACAGCACCATCAGCAGCATAGAAAATATTTAGTTTTGCTTGCTTGTCTTTTATTTCTTTTTCAACTTCTTGTACTTTACGTTCCTGATAATCTAAAGAACGTGCTTTTTCAAGAAATTCTAAACTACTCTTATAATTATTTAAAACAGCGAAGCTTGAAGCAATATTGATATAACACGCCCAAATAGCCGCTTTTTGTCCTTTATCGCTTGCGTCTAACTGTTTAGAATAGCCATCCATTTTTAGAATGAAATCAGTAAAAATTCGTTTTTTATTTATAAAATTTTTATAGTCCCGTAAATTTACGTCACCATGAAAAGCTTCTGAATTGTCTTGAATTATCAAATTATTTTTTTCAATAAAGTCAGTATTTGAAGCTAAAAGTGCATCGTCAACTGTAGGCTCAGGCTTTGATTTAGACCAGCTTTCCATAGCATCAACATCCTGGTTTAACTTTTGAAATAGAGGATTTTTATCTTCTTTAGAAATTCTTGAAAAAAGATAAGTATCCTGATAGTACGCAACTCCCACCCATGAGACAACCCTGCTTTTCATATAGCGCTGAATATCGGTTACAAGTTCATTGTAAATAAGATTTTTATCTGCATTTTCAGTTAAATAATTTACGGCTTCCGGTCTTGTTTTAAAATTGAAAATAGTTCCTTGAGATGCGCTGGTAGCACTCATTCTCTGCTTAACAAAGAACGATTTCTCTAAAACTACAGCATCAGTAACACTATTTTTAAATTTAAAAAAGACATTATATTGGTAATACATTTCATATCCAAAAGGTTTTTCTGCCGATTTCGTTTCTTGTATTTCTGCAGCATAGGCAATATGATCAATAAGAACATCAAGAACAAGGTGATCTTCAGCTTTAGCAGAAGACGGATTTCTATATCCTAAATCAGCAATTGAAGGAATAACTTCTCCTTTATAATTAATCTCTGTTTCTGTACCCGAAAGTGGGCGAACTAAATATTCTTCCTTGAAAAATTCATTATAGGAAAGCGGTCCCCTGCCTCCTTTTTTTTCACCATCAATCAAAATAGCAATTGGTCTGTTGGAAAGATTCATTTTTACCGTGTACGTTCTATAACCTTTAGGAATATAGGAATCAGGAAAAACAAAATTATAAAAACTCAGATGTTCTGATTTATAGGACTGAGCGGAAACCTTCTGATTAGAAAAAACGGTAAGTAATACAATTACAAGAATCAGGATTCTTTTTTTCATTAGTTTGGTTATAAGGTTTGGGGTTAAATAATGGAATTTATGGATTGGTCGAAGAAACCTCTAACACTTTTCCATTAAAATATTTATTGCCATTCAAGGTAAAATCATAAATATAAGCTGCTATTCCTTCTGCAGAAATTGGCGCCTGATAACCTGGGAAAGCTTCGTTTAGCATTTCTGTCTGAACTGAACCTAAAGCCAAAACATTGAAGGAGATTCCTTGTTCTTTATATTCTTCGGCTAACAATTCGGTTAGGGTAATAACAGCGCCTTTACTAGAACTGTAAGCAGCTAATCCTGCAAATTTTAAACTTCCGCGTACACCTCCAATTGAACTAATTGTTACGACATGGCTTCCTTTTTGAAGATAAGGCAAACAAATTCTGGTAAGATTAGCTACTGCAAAAACATTTACTTTATAAATGCTTTCAAAGTCGGCCTGAGTAGTTTCTGCAAAAGGCTTCAATAATAAAGCACCAGCATTATGTACAACGGCATCTACTTTTTTCCAGGTTGATGAAAGAAAACTGTCCACTTCCTGCAAAGCAGTTTCATCAGATAAATCAACTGAAAGACAAGTAACATTTTGATGCGCTAAAAGCGTCTGAGGTATTTTTCTGGAAATAGCCAAAACCTGATGTCCGGCATTCGCAAACTGCAAAGCCAATTCATATCCAATTCCTCTGCTTGTTCCGGTAACGATAATATTTTTCATATGGAGATAATAGTTCTTTTTTAATGGAATATGGAATCGCCATTCTGAGTTCCCTTTTTTATTTGGAATCGTAGCTATTTCATGAAGCAAAAGTAAGCAAATCCAATAAAAAGAAAGATTATTATTTCATCGTAATTTCCTCTGTTGGAGTTGACGAAATTTGGGTTACAGCCGGCAATAATTCCTGTATAAAAGAAGTCATATGCGGAATATCCATCACTTTGAATTCATCAGAAACATGGTGATAAAAATCAAAATTTTCGAAATCAAAAGTACTTATCGATTGGCAAGGTTTTTTAAAAGCTTCATAAAAGGAATAATTGTCAGATCTGTAGAACAACTTATACTCTGCTTCTTTTGGCAAAAAACCAATCGTATTTTTTCCGGTATATTCATTTATTTTCTCTGCCATATTAGACTTATCAAAGCCTGTTACGTAAGCCAGGAAATCTCTTTTCATTGGTACACCCACCATTTCAATATTCAATTGGGTATATAAATTAAAATTAAGCTTTTGAAGTTTCGGCACTAAACTTTTGGAACCTAATAATCCTTTTTCCTCACCTGCAAAAAACACAAAAAGAATACTGCGTTTATTTGATTTTGTCTCTGCAAAATATTTAGCCATTTCTGCAACAACTGTTACGCCGGAAGCGTCGTCATTTGCTCCATTATTAATTACATCAGCCTGTTGTTTTTTTTCTATACCAATATGATCATAGTGCGCACTTAAAACTACAAACTCCTTTTTTAACTCCGGATCTGTTCCCTCTAAAACCCCGACAATATTATATGCTGGCGATTTAAAATTGGCCAAAGTATCGCGATACGTTTTAAAATAAGGCTTTACATTATTCTTCCTAAAGAAATCTTCTAAGAACACGGCCGCCTTTTCAATTCCCTTAGTCCCTGTTTCACGGCCTTCTAATTCATCTGAAGAAAGATATTTTAAAAAATCTGAAACATCTGATTCTTTAACTTTATACGAAATTGCTAAAGGTTTTGAATCTGATTGGGATGCCTTTTCGGTTGTCGTAGAAGGATTCGATTTACAACTTAATAAAACTAACGGAAAAAGAAGAAAGCAAAGTTTTTTCATGATTTAAATTTTTAGAAGGCTAAGTAGTTGGTTTAAAAGTATAAACTTCTGAAGAGTAAAAAAAATATTTCATAAAAAAACCCTTTCGAGCCAAAAGCTGAAAGGGCATTTTTTATATAAAATGATCTAAAATTATCCTGCGATAACTGATCTTGAAATTACGATTTTTTGAATTTCAGAAGTTCCTTCATAAATCTGAGTAATTTTAGCATCACGCATAAAACGTTCAACATGATATTCTTTTACGTAACCGTTTCCACCATGAATCTGAACTGCTTCAACAGCCGTGTCCATTGCTACTTGCGAAGCAAATAATTTTGCCATTGCTCCACTTACGTCATAATTTTTATGTTGGTCTTTATCCCAAGCCGCTTTCATACATAAATGACGTGCCGCTTCGATATTAACTGCCATATCTGCCAATTTAAAAGCAATTGCCTGGTGGTTGCAGATTTCTGTTCCGAAAGCTTTTCTTTCTTTAGAATATTTCAAAGCCAGTTCGTAAGCTCCTGAGGCAATTCCTAAAGCTTGAGATGCAATTCCAATACGACCTCCAGCTAACGTTTTCATTGCGAATTTGAATCCGAAACCATCTTCACCAATTCTGTTTTCTTTTGGAACTTTTACATCACTAAACATTAAAGAGTGAGTATCAGAACCACGGATTCCCATTTTTTGTTCTTTTGGTCCAATTGAAAATCCTGGCATGTCTTTCGTCATGATCAAAGCATTAATTCCTTTGTGCTTTTTCTCCGGATGCGTTTGCACAATCACCAAATAAACAGAAGCTGTATTTCCGTTTGTAATCCAGTTTTTTGTTCCGTTTACTAAATAATGGTCGCCCATATCAATACCAGTAGTTTTTTGAGAAGTGGCATCACTACCTGCTTCTGGCTCGCTTAAGCAAAAAGCACCGTGAATTTCTCCAGACGCCAAACCTGGTAAATATTTTTGTTTTTGTTCTTCAGTTCCAAATTCCTGTAGACCCCAACAAACTAAAGAGTTATTCACAGACATTACAACTGAAGCTGATGCATCAACTTTAGAAATTTCTTCCATTGCAATTACATATGAAATAGCATCAAGTCCGCTTCCTCCGTATTTAGGATCAACCATCATTCCCATGAATCCTAATTGCCCCATTTTTTTTACTTGCTCGGTCGGAAAAATTTGTTTTTCGTCACGCTCAATAACACCTGGCAACAATTCGTTTTGGGCAAAATCTCTGGCGGCTTGTTGAATCATTAAATGCTCTTCGGTAAGATTGAAATCCATAGTCTAAATTTATTTTATTGTTTTTTGAAACCAAAATTCAGCATTTTGGTTAGGTCAGTGGTTTTTTGTTTTTCCTTGCCATTTTTTCTTCAAAAAGGCTTTCAAAGATAATTTTTAAAAGTTAAATTAACAATGCATGCATATAAAATTAATAGATCAGCAACAATTACGATAACGTTTTCGTAATACTATTGCATTTTAAGCCTGTAAGCATAAAGTCCGCAATGTTTTCTCTAAAATTTAAGAATAAAATTGCACATAAAAAGTGCTTTACTAAAAAGTTTTAGTAAAAAAATGACCAAAAAAAGGCTAAACACTTCTTAAAACAGGTAATTGTACGTAAAATTACTCTTACTAATTTGATTACTAATCTTATACGTTATAAAAAATAAAAATATCAAATAAAAAAACATGCCGTTTAACAACTCAATATTAAGAAATTAACATTATTTTTGCCTAAAAATTATTATATCGACAGCTTATGAAAAAGACTTTACTTGCACTTACACTCCTTTTAAGTTTACAATTTTCGACAGTTTCTGCTCAAACTCAATTAGAAGTTAATGGCGTAACTGTTCCAAGAAAAATTGAAGTACAAAATAAAACAATGCAACTTAACGGTGCTGGCGGAAGATCAAAAATGTGGTTAGAAGTTTACGTTCAGGCCCTATATTTATCGCAGTTAAGTCAGGATCCAAAATTCATTATTGATAGTGATACTGAAATGGCGATCAGAATTGAAATTACTTCTTCTATGGTTTCTTCAAACAAATTAACAAAAGCCATGAACGCCGGTTTTGAAAAATCTGCCGGAAGCAATCTGGAAGAATTGAGACCAAGAATTGAACAATTCAAAACACTTTTAAGCGATCCAATTACAGAAAAAGACGTTTTTGTATTATGGTACAATCCATTTGACCAAACGGTAAACGTTATTAAAAATGAAGTTGTAAAAGGAAAAGTTCCTGGATTTGATTTCAAAAAAGCATTATTCGGAATCTGGTTATCTGACAAACCAGTTGACGAAAATCTAAAAAAGCATTTATTAGGAATATAATCTCCTGTAATCATAAAATTTTAAAGCCGAAAGCGTTATGTTTTCGGCTTTCTTTTTTTCTTTAAATAAAATTGCATCAAAATACATTATTCGCATTATTCTATTTTATACTTTTACGCAAAATAAACATATCACAACAAAATGAAAGATTTATTACAGCAATTTGAAAATAAAGAACCTGAAATTGTTTTTAACTGGAAAGATTCTGAAACAGAAGCAGAAGGTTGGACAGTAATTAATTCACTTCGTGGAGGAGCCGCAGGAGGTGGAACAAGAATGAGAAAAGGCCTGGATATGAACGAAGTTCTTTCTTTGGCTAAAACAATGGAAGTTAAATTTTCAGTTTCCGGACCTGCAATTGGAGGCGCTAAATCTGGAATTAATTTTGACCCGAACGATCCTCGTAAAAAAGGTGTTTTACAACGTTGGTACAAAGCGGTTTCGCCTTTGTTAAAAAGTTATTACGGAACGGGTGGTGATTTAAATGTTGATGAAATTCACGAAGTTATTCCGATGACGGAAGAATGTGGTGTTTGGCATCCGCAGGAAGGTGTTTTTAACGGACACTTCAAACCAACTGAAGCTGATAAAATCAATAGAATTGGTCAATTGCGTCAAGGTGTTATCAAGGTAATCGAAAACCCTAAATTCTCACCAGACGTAACCAGAAAATATACTGTTGCCGATATGATTACAGGTTATGGCGTTGCCGAAGCGGTTCGTCATTTCTACAATACTTATGGTGGAGATATTAAAGGAAAAAAAGCAATTGTTCAGGGATTTGGAAATGTTGGATCTGCTGCTGCTTTTTATTTAGCTGAAATGGGAGCCAAAGTAATCGGAATTATTGATCGCGATGGTGGATTAATCAATGAAGAAGGTTTTTCTTTTGAAGAAATCAGAACGTTGTTTTTAAATAAAGACGGAAACAAATTGGTTGCCGAGAATATGATTCCGTTTGAAGAAATCAATTCTAAAATCTGGACTATTGGTGCTGAAATTTTCACGCCTTGTGCTGCTTCAAGATTGGTACAGCAAACTCAAATTGACAGCTTAATCGCAAACGGATTAGAAGTTATTTCATGTGGTGCGAATGTTCCTTTTGCTGACAAGGAAATTTTCTTTGGATCGATCATGGAAGAAGTAGATCATAAAGTAAGTTTGATTCCGGATTTTATTTCAAACTGTGGAATGGCGAGAGTTTTTGCTTATTTCATGGAGAAAAAAGTGCAAATGACGGATGAGGCGATCTTTAATGATACTTCAGAAATTATAAAAAATGCGATTGTTAAGGCTCACGCTTTGAATCCATCAAAAACAAACATTAGTGCAACTGCTTTTGAAATTGCATTGAAACAATTAGTGTAATTTTTTTATACTTTTCTTTTAAACGAGCCAAATAATCTTTGGCTCGTTTTTTTTTGCCACAGATTTTAATGATTTACTGCTTTTCGATTAATTTTTCTCTCGCAGATTTGGCAGATTGAGCAGATTTTGGTTTGTGGTTAGAATTTCACGCAGATTTAAATAGATTTAAGCAGATTTGCGCAGATTCATATAAAATTAAAAATCTGCTCAATCTGCCAAATCTGCGAGCTAACCCTCCTTTTCATAAAATCATTCAAGCCCTTTCATTGTAAACAATTTTTAGTACTTTTAAACGTTTTTAATAAGATACAATACAAAATTCAGAATCATAATGAGTTCCACTATTTCTTCAGATAAAAAGAAATCTCTACTACTCACCACGGCGATATATGCAGTCATTTTAGTATTACTGTTTTTTATACGCTTTTGGCCTCCATACAACCCGGAAAACAACGTAGCACTTGCTGAAGGCGGTGGTGGCGGTGGTTTGACCGTGAATTTTGGAGACAGTGATTTGGGCTCTGGAGCCAATTATAAAAGCGAAGTTTTAAACGTAAAAAACCAGGCAAAAGCAACTCCGGCAAAATCAACTCCGGAGGAAGCAATCATAACGCAGGAAAATACTGCAGATGATGCTAATGATGTCGTTATTCCCGTAAAGGAAAAACCTAAAAAACCAACTCCAGTTGTAAAACCGGAAGCAAAACCAGTTCCGCAAAAACCTAAAGTTTCGAATTCTACCAACGATGCTTTATCGAGCATTATGAAAGGATCGAACAAAGGCGGAGACGGAGATGATAAAGTGGCAGGAAACAAAGGAAAAGCTAACGGAAGTTTAGGTTCTAATGGTTATTACGGCAGCGGAGGTTCTGGTGGCGGAACAGGTGGTGGAAACGGAACCGGAAATGGCATTGGTACCGGAAGTGGTTACGGAGCCGGAAGCGGCGGAGGTTCTGGCGGCGGATCGGGGTATTCGTTAAATGGTAGAAAAGCACTTTCGAAACCCAAACCAAATAGCGACTGCAGCAACGAAACAGGTACAGTTGTTGTACAAATTACAGTTGATAAAAATGGTAATACTATCAGTGCCGTTCCAGGAGTAAAAGGAACTACAATTGCTGCTAAATGTTTAAGAGAACAGGCTAAAATGGCCGCTATGAACACTAAATGGGATGCCGACAGCAATGCCCCGGCAAAACAAACGGGAACTATTACTTATAATTTTAGTTTGAATTAAAACACGGATTTCACAGATTTACACTAATTATAATAACATAAAAAAGGCTTTCTGAAATACTTCAGAAAGCCTTTTTTATTCGTTTTTTTTCATTTCGACCGAAGGGAGAAATCACACTAGGGAGCGACGTACGTATGTCTTTACTTTATGTGATTTCTCCCTTCGGTCGAAATGACAATATTGCGTTAAACCATCAGGTTCAATGTCTTTTAAAGTTTTATGTTTTCGCCCAGTTTGTCATTCCGAGGAACGAGGAATCCCCACAAGAAGCTCTACAAAGATTGGCTACTTTTCTGTGCGGAGCTACTTGCGGGGATTCCTCGTTCCTCGGAATGACAAGATTGTGTTACATTTTTAGAGAGATTGCTTTGTTCCTCGCAATGACAATATCGCGTTTGATTTTTTTTTTAGGTTTCAGAGTTTCGCTCAGTTGTCATTTCGACGGAGGAGAAATCCCCGCAAGAAGCTCTACAAAGATTGGCTACTTTTCTGTGCGGAGCTACTTGCGGGGATTCCTCGTTCCTCGGAATGACAAACAAGACGATAAAAATGTTAGTGAGATTGCTTCTTTCCTCGCAATGACTTACTTTAGGCTACTTTCCTGTAATCTTTAATCTTGCCTCTTTACTCTATATTCTATGCTCTATATTCTATACTCTATACTCTCTTTTCTCCGCGTGAGGGATAGGAGCAAGCTACCGAAGTAGCGCGGATAGCCCGACCACAATAAAAAAATGGGCGAATCAACGTTATGCTGATTGGCCCATTTTTTTATTGTGGTCACGCCCTAATGATACATCTACTTAGGACTTGTAGCAATTACGAACTTCAAATTGTTCTTCACTCCTATCTGTAATACATCAACTAAATCCTGTACCTGAAGGTTGAACGGAATACGAACGACAACGGTTTGATCTTTGTCTGTTCCAATTTTAGTCATTAAACTGGTTTCGAGGTTTTCGAAATCAACGGGTTCTTTGTCGATGTAGAATTTTTTATCTTCTGTAACAGATAAGCTGATTAGCTGTTTGTTTGTTTTTTCATTTGATTTCGCTTTTGGCAAAGTCATTTTAATAACATTAGGGTTTGCAAGCGTTGAGATAATAAGGAAAAACAACAGCAAGAAAAACATAATATCACTTAAGGATGACGTCGCCACTTCGGCATGAAATCTTCTTTTTCTCTTAATAGACATAGCTTATGCTCTTTGAATTATATTGACAAATTCTAAAATCTGTTTCTGAATTTTTAAGGCAAAATCATCAATTTTTTCGTTCAATAAATGGTAAGCACTATACGCAATAATACCTACAATTAATCCAGAACCTGAGCTGATCATTTTTTCGTATAAACCTCCGGAAATGTTTCCGATACTAATATTTTCTGTAACTGAGATGCTGTAGAAAATCTTGATAACCCCAGAAATAGTTCCGATGAAACCAAGCGTTGGCGCGATACCGGCAATAAGCCCAAGATGTCCTAAACGTCTTTCCATTTCTCCAATTTCAATATCGGCAGCGCGGTCCATGTTGGATTCAATTTCAGCAATTGGTCTTCCGATAACTAATACACCCTCTTTTAGAATATTTGCTGCAGCAGTATCACTTCTTTCTACAATTGTTCTGGCCAATTCAATATTTCCTGCGTTTAGTTTATCACCAACATCCTGCATTAATCGGCTGTCAATTTTAGACGCTTTGCTGATGTATAAATAGCGTTCAAAAATGATATAAATAGTATAGAATAATAGGATAGCGATTGGAATCAGGAAAAAACCTCCTTTTAAGATAAATCCTAAAACTGAGATTTCGGTATTTGGTGCAATTTTTTCGATTACTACGTTAGATGCGGCATTTGCAATGGTATCTGTTTGTTGTTGAATAAAACTAAACATATATTAATTCTGGTTTTTAATAATTAATTGTAAAAAATATTTGAAATTTGCAATAAAGATAATTTTCACTCCCTTATAAAACTAAAAAAAACGAAAATTATTTCAATCTGCAACCATTTTATATAAAATAAATGAACTATCAAGAGACCACAAACTGGATGTTTAATCAGCTCCCGATGTATCAGCTTCAAGGCGCTTCGGCATACAAAGAAGATTTGACCAATATTAAGATACTGGCGGCTCATCTTGATAATCCACAGAATCAGCTAAGATGTATCCATGTTGCCGGAACCAATGGTAAAGGATCGACTTCGCATATGCTGGCTTCGGTTTTGCAGGAAGCGGGATATAAAGTTGGACTGTACACTTCACCTCATCTAAAAGATTTTAGGGAACGAATCAAAATCAACGGGGAGGATATTTCTGAAGATTTTGTTATTGAATTTGTAGCGAAACATAAAAGCTTTTTTGAAGCCAATGATATGAGTTTCTTTGAAATGTCTGTTGGTTTGGCTTTTGATTATTTTGCTTCTGAAAAAACAGATATTGCTATTATTGAAGTTGGTTTGGGCGGAAGATTGGATGCGACGAATATTATCACGCCTTTGGTTTCGGTCATTACCAACATCGATTTGGATCATACACAGTTTTTAGGCAATACACCTACTGCGATTGCCGGAGAAAAAGCCGGAATTATAAAACCAAATGTTCCGGTTGTAATTGGAGAATATACGGAGGAAACGGAAGCTGTCTTTTTAGCTAAAGCGAAAGAAAACAATGCGCCGATTTATTTTGCTGCTGATTTAATTTCCGGAGTTTTTCCTTCTGATTTGTTGGGCGATTATCAGTTTCATAATAAAAAAACGGTTCAACAGGTTGTTGTTGTTTTAAATTCACAAACTGATTTTAAAGTTTCTGTTGATAACCTGAAAAAGGGTTTATTAAATACCGTAAAGAATACTGGCTTACAAGGAAGATGGCAACAGCTTGGTGAAAACCCGAAAATCATTTGCGACACGGCACACAACAAACATGGATTGGCAGTTGTGATGAATCAGATTCAGAAAGAGACTTTTGAAAACTTACATATTGTTTTGGGTGTTGTTAATGATAAAGACCTGGATTCTATTTTACCGCTCTTCCCTAAAAAAGCAAAATATTATTTTTGCAGACCCGATTCGTCTCGTGGTTTACCAACTGAAATTCTAAAAGAAGCTGCAGAAAAATATGATTTAAGAGGCGAAAAATACCAGTCTGTTGCAATCGCTTTCGCGGAAGCAAAGAAAAATGCCTCTAAAAATGATTTTATTTATGTTGGCGGAAGCACTTTTGTAGTCGCAGAACTGCCGTTAAACAGCAAAAATTAACGTTTATCGATTAAACAACTATTTCGTAACCACCTGTTTATTAATACTTTAAATTTGTTCAGTTTTTTAATAACCAATACAAATTTAAATCATGAAAACAAGAAGTACACTTCTGGGGCTCGTTCTATGCATGACCCTGGGGTGCGTCATTGGCAACGCACAAGAAAAAGAAGAAAAAGCAAAACCCGTAATTATTACCATGACAACTTTGCATCGCAGTATGGATGTTAAAGCAAAAGATTGGAAAGCAGCTGAACAGGAATACTTTGATAAAGTAACCAGCAAAAACGACCTAATCATTGGCTCAGAACTCATGACCCATTATTATACAGATGACAATACCGAGGTTATTCTGGTGAATGTCTACAAAAGTTGGGATGATATTGAAAAAGCAAAAACGATAAGCGATGATCTGACCAAAAAAGGCTGGCCGGATGAGAAAGCCAGAACTGCTTTTTTCGACAAATATGAAAAATTCTACACTCCCGTGCACTCCGATGAAATCTACCAAAGCATTACTTCTATTGGTGAAATTCCTTATAAAGACCAAACTAAAAAACCAATGATTGTTTATCTTAGAAAATCTCAAATGAGCATGGAAGGTAAGGGAAAAAATGTAAAAGAGTTTAATGAAAAAATCACCTTCAAAGATCCTTTTATAAAAGCTTATTATCCTTTTAGACATTTGTGGGGCTCTAACAGCACTGATTTTATGGAGGCATTTTTCTATGATTCTTTGGCCGATTTAGAAAAATCCAGCGAAAAAATAGACGAACTGATCAAATCGACCTGGCCTAATGAAAAAGATGCCGATGCTTTTTTTGATGAGTTGGAAAAATCTTTTACCGGAAAACACAGTGATTACATCTACAGGAACATTCCGTCGTTATCAAAATAGAAATTTAACCTAAAAATTCATGCCCATAACAAATTCTACCCCAATGAGATAGAAAATACATTAAAAAAACTTTAAATTTTTAGTGTGTTTTCTTTGCAGAACTCGAAAACTAGCGTATATTTGCACTCGCAATCACGAAATGATAGCAACCTAGTAAAATAGGGCGATTAGCTCAGCTGGTTCAGAGCACCTCGTTTACACCGAGGGGGTCGGGGGTTCGAACCCCTCATCGCCCACCAATTTCTAAAAACTCCAAAGTCATTTGATTTTGGAGTTTTTTTATTTTATAAACTCATGGAATTCATTGTCTACATTCTATTTAGCGAAAGCAAGAATAAATTCTATATCGGTTTTACTTCTAATCTGGAAGAAAGAGTTATTCGCCATAATCAAAAAAGTAAAAGTTTTACGGGAAATGTAAATGATTGGAAAGTTGTTTACACAGAAAACTATGAAACCAAAGAACTTGCACACGGAAGAGAATTAGAAATTAAATCATGGAAAAGTAGAATCAAAATTCAAGGACTGATTTCTAAAAAAGATTAGCTCAGCTGGTTCAGAGCATTCCGATTTTTCATCGGAAGTAGTCGGGGGTTCGAACCTTCCGATGAAAAATCGGAACAAGCTATCATCGCCCACCAAAAAACTCCTTAAGAAATTAAGGAGTTTTTTTTATGCTATATTTTTGTAGATCTTTACGTTCACGAGTAGGACACTTTTGTCAGCAGGTGGCTAACTTTTAAATTACTTAAATTCTTGTATTTGATTCTGGCAGATGCGACAGAACCATTTTTTTTGCAAATAATTAATGTACTTTTGGTTTAACCAAAATGTTATTTATAAAAGTAAAATATGAAAAAAATTATTGTAAGTATGTTTGTTCTAAGTCAATGTTTTAATGTACAGGGACAATCGATTGATAAAATTATTACGAACAAGGAAGTAACTCGTATAGAGAAAATACTTTCAGCTGATGATATGCAGGGTAGGAGAACTTTTACTCCCGGTATTGACAAAGCATCAGCCTTTATAGAATCAGAGTTTAAAGCAATTGGTCTGCAAACTTTCAATGCAGCAACGAATTACAGACAAGAATTTTCGATGACGGCCTCTAGCGCCCTTTCTTCAAAAATTACTATTGATGGCAAAGAAATAAATAATAATCAAGTTGTAACATTCTCATACCTTCCTCAAGTTTCTCTAACCGAAAAAAGCGATATTTCTATTGTAAAAATCAATAAAGGGGATAACATTGGCCAGAAATTTAACGAGTATTATAAAAGTCCCAAAAATCTTTTGGTACTAGTTGACCCTTCATTTGCAAATGTTTTACCGAATATTCAGCATATTGAAAGAATAAATTCTAATCCTGGAAACAATACGATTATATTTGTTTTTGGTACCGTAGAAGCGACCACTTTTTCTGTTGAATTAACGAATACAATCTCCAAAAAAACATTGAATAATGTTGTTGGAATATTACCGGGAAAAACTAAACCAAATGAGTATGTGATTTTTTCAGGGCATTATGATCATTTAGGAGTAGGCTCTCCCGAAGAAGGTGCTGCGCATCCTGCAACAGATTCTATTTATAATGGTGCTAATGATGATGCCGCTGGAACAACAGCAGTAATTATGCTTGCAAAATATTTTAAAAAACTAAATAATAACGAACGTACTATTATTTTTACCACATTTGTAGCTGAAGAAATAGGTGGTTATGGAGCCAAATATTTTTCTAAACAGCTTGCGCCAGAACAAGTGATTGCGATGTTCAATATTGAAATGATAGGAACAGAATCGAAATGGGGTAAAAATTCTGCTTACATTACAGGCTTCGAAAAGTCGAATATGGGCTCCATTTTACAAACTAATTTAAAAGGAACAAATTTTACATTTTATTCAGATCCTTATCCCGACCAACAATTATTTTACCGATCAGACAACGCTACTTTAGCTAAGCTTGGAGTTCCTGCTCATACCATTTCTACTTCAAAAATGGATAATGAACTAACGTATCACACAGCCGATGATGAATTTGAAACGTTAGATATTGATAACATGACCCAAATAATAAAATCAATTGCCTTAAGTTCTTCTTCGATTATTAGTGGAAAAGATACTCCAACAAGAGTAGATACTACTCAATTGAAATAACGTAAGTAAATTATAAAGAATCAAAAAAGCACTGAAAATGATTGATTTCAGTGCTTTTTTATTATTGGCTTGTTCTGATATAACCTGATTTCAGAATTATTTATTTTTCTTTACGAATAAGTTCAACTTTAGTATTCAGATTCCCTCTTATCAAATTTACAGTAGTTGCTTTTCCATCAATAAATTCAAATTGTAACAAGTTTGGATAATCAATAATTTTAAATAAACCATTTTTCAAATACACCAACTCATTATCATTTTTCCCTTTAAAATGTTCCAATAGCATAGATTCAACATAAAGGCGATTATTTCTTTCTACTATTTTGGTTTCTACTCCCTGTCCATAAAGAAAATCGTCATAAGTTCCAATTAGTTTTTCTTTTAGAGACAAAGGCATTTCCTGAATGCTTTCGGTAGTTGTTTCATTGTTCCAATTCATCAACTTCAGAATCGTTTTTTGAGTTTGACCCATTACAGGAAAACGATTGGGTTTTTCTCCATTAGCAAAAAATACAAAGCCATTTCCATCTGTCATGGTAGCACCAACAGTACCACCGACTCCGGTATTGGAACCGTTACACCAAAACCATTCATAGTTATTGTAACCAAAAGACTTTTGCCATCCGTAACTCCAGCCTCCAACAGCATTTTTTAGAGCGGTTACTGCTGTTACTTTTTTTGCCACATTATGAGAAATCACTTTGTTGTTTTTATTGCGTAAGGCATTTTGCATTTCGATGGCAAGTTTCGCTAAATCAGTTGGCGTAGACCACATTCCTGATGGTCCAACTTGTGGTGTAATTGGCAAACCTGTTTTAATTACTTTTCCATCTTTATCATGAACCAGAGCTACATTTGTTGGAAAGCCACTTTCATTTGGCTGAATCATTGTAGTGTTTTTCAAGCCAAGAGGCGAAAAAACATATGCTGCCGCAAGCTCCGCCATAGATTTATTAAACGTGTCTTCTAATGCCATTTGAATAATTGTATAACCACCACCACTGTATTCCCAACTAGTACCTGGCGTAAACAAAAATTCTATTTCTTTGTCATATCTTGGGATCTGCCCTAAAAGACTTTGTTTTAATGTCGGGATTCCTTCTCCTTCATAATGGTCTTCAAAACCTCCCTGATTTGTTCCAGCGGTATGATTTAGAAATTGTCTCCATGTTGGACTGTTATTTTCAGTAAACTTGCTTTTTGGCAAATGCCAGCGTTTTAAGAAAGGCTCAATTGGATCATCTAAATTAATTAGTCCTTTCTCTTCAAGCATAAAACAAACAAGCGCCGTGATTGGTTTTGAAATTGAGGCTGTAGAAAAAGCAGTATTCTGGTCTATTTTTTCTTTAGAATCTATTGATTTCACACCAAATTGATTTGAATATACAATTTCGTAATTTTCAAAAACTACAAGACTGAATCCGGCAAGTTTGTATTTTTCTAATTGCTCGTCAATCTTTAAACTATCTGTCAAGAAGCTATAATTTGCTTTTTTTGGCAATGCTTTATAGCTTGTCTGACTATTTGAATTTGTTACTATAAGAAGTACTAGTAAATAAATAAGATTTTTCATGGTATCGATTTTTGGTTAAAAGTTTATTTCGATACAAAGATGTGGAAGAAGCCAGTCCTGCGCGACCGAATGAAAAGATTCGAACGCATTTGTCTGAAAAAATAAGTACGAATCATTTCAGCAACGAGTACGAATAATTACAAAACCATGAATTACAATTGCTTACGATAAGAAGTTGGCGTATCTCCTGTGTATTTTTTAAAAGCAGTATTAAAAGAAGATTTTGAATTAAATCCAACTTCATACAAGATTTCAAGAATTGTTACTTTACTTTTTGTAACATCTTTTAAAATATCCATCGCATATTCGATTCGATATGTATTAACGAAATCGTAAAAATGCTGTTCTAATTTATGATTGATTAAAAGAGATAAATCACGAACAGGAATTTCAATAGCCACAGCCACATCCTGAATTGTCAAAGAAGGATTTAAAAATGGCTTTTCTTCAACCATATACTGCTTCAATTTTGCTAATGACGCATTATATTCTTTTTCGCTTACGGATGATGGTTCATTATTTTTTTCTTCCAAAACCATATCCGAAACGAGTTTTAGTTTTGAATCGATATTTCGAAATAAATCAGGATGATTTAATGCCTTATATAAATACCAACAAATAATAAACAGCTCTAATACTAAAATTACAATTTTGATCCATTCGGAAATGTACGGATGATCCGAAAATTTGAAGATATTTTTAAACAAAACAATCAAATACAAAACAGACAGTACACTCGTAAACTGAAAAAGCCAATTGTATGAATTTATATTTGTGCCGGCATTATTTTCCAAATACAGTTTTTTTGCTTTTCGCAATAGCATAAAAACGGCAAAAAGATACACAACGGTTTGAAGATGAAACAGAATATGACTAAACTGCAATTCTATCATATTTTGACGGTTTAAAATAAAATTAATTTTAGAAGCAGCATCTACGAGATAAAAACGAGGCATTAAAATCATGTTCGCCATTACAAACGGAAGCAGATGTATGAGGTGTTTGAGTTTTAATTTAAAATCAGAATAACAAACCGATAAAACATAGAGGTAAAAAGCCGGAATTTGTAAAAAAGCAAGGTTGTTTCTTAACATTCCAAGATTTGAAGGACCGTCTGATACTAATTCGAATAAAGGCCCGCTAATATCGATAGCCGTTATGATTAAAAAAGCAGCAAAAAGGTAATTGCTTATTTTGTATTTTGTTTTAACTGTTACCAGAAAAAAGGCAAATAATAACGAAATGAACAAAGAAATTACAGTTATAATAAGCAATACATTAATCTTATCATTCATTACTTTTTTGTGGTATAGTTAGGGTTAATAGCGTTTTGAAGGCGAATATAAGAATATTATTACTACAATTTAAGAACTTTTTGAAATTGAAATTAGAAATGGGTTCTCAGTTTTATTTCTTTGAAAGTTTCTCTAAATCCTGCATGAAACGGCTCGCAAATAGTTATATGTAGGAACCATAAAAAACTCCCTAATTTCTTAAGGAGTTTTTTATGGTTTATTTTTCTCAAATAATTCTTTTGTTTATCATTAAGAATCTATTCTTGATCCTTTACAGGTACAAATTACAAACTCATATTAATGCGAAACCATTTTTAATCCAACAATAGAACCAATTAAAGTAACCAAAAAAAACATTCTGAAAAATGTTACCGGTTCCTTAAATATAATAATTCCCAGTAAAACAGTTCCAACTGCACCAATGCCTGTCCAAACGACATACACAGTTCCAATTGGTAAAGTTTGTAACACCTTTATCAAAAGTCCCATACTAACTAACATGGAAATGGCAAAAACCAAATACCATAAATACATTTCATTTCCTGTACTTTCTTTTGCTTTTCCCAGCGAAAAGGCAAAAGCTACTTCAAATAATCCTGCGATCACTAATAAAATCCAATTCATTTTTTTTTATTTTGATGCAAAATTCGGAAATGAAATACTGGGAAATTTTTACAAATGATAAAAAATTGAATTATTTTATTTCAGACCTTATCCGGCTTAAACTTACTTGCGTTATGCCTAAATAAGAGGCTATATATCCCAATTGTATGCGCAATATCAAAGTAGGATTGTTTTGCAGCAATTCTTTATAACGTTCCGTAGCGGTCTGAAACGTGATTGCTATCAGACGTTCTTCTGTTTTTACAAATTCTTTTTCGGCTAGTTTGCGCCCCCAATTTGCAATGTTTATATCCTCTTCAAAAAGTGCCTGTAACTTTTCTGTTTTTATCTGATACAATTCACAATCTTCCAATAACTCAATATCTTCATAGCCGCTTTGATTGGCAACATAACTTTTCAGCGACAGAAGAACATCCCCTTCTTTTCCGAACCAAAACGTTACTTCATTATTATCCCGATTAGAATAGGCTCTTGCAATTCCTTTTTTAATGAAATAAATACTTGTTTCAATTTTATTAGCTCTAATCAAAATATGCCCTTTAGAATAGTTAACTTCATCAATACAATCTTGAATTTTAAGTTTTGAATTTTCTGGCAGAGGATGTATCTGATCAATAATCTGATCTATTTCCATTTGATTTTATTTAGGATTTTTAATCTGTACTAGCTAATGTAGCAAAAATTTAGCATCATAAAAACAATCTGTAAATCAAACCTCTTTCCATCTTCTAATCTTCCTAATTCTGAACTGTAATTCACAACGCAACGACCTTACAACCTCTAAAATGCTGTAATATTTTTTTACTACATTTGACACAGCTATTGTTTCGTTTAGCAACTTTTATTGCTAAACAAAATTCATTAAACCCCAAGTTTTAAAAATGAAAAACCTACTATCTCTTTTATTACTATTCACGGTTATAAATATCTTCGGGCAAACGCCAACCCCACCAACGCCTGTCGAAACTAGCACTGTGATTAATACAATTCCGGCTATCAGTGATGTGCTCCTTAATAAAGCCATAAGTCCGCTTAAAAAAGTTCCGTTAGATGAAGCTTTAATCCTGATTTATGATTATGATGGTACCCTTTTTACATTTGATTTAGAATCGGAAACCATTGCATGGACTGTAAAAGCGACAGATGCTTATACTGAAATGTGTGCCAATAAAGTAACACTAATTGATGGCGTTCTGTACGTCCCTTTTATTAACGGTGAAATATTTGCCATTGATAACCAAACAGGTGCTATTTTTTGGAAATCAAGGATAGGTAATAGTACTGATCAAATTGTATTAAAAGATCAGCTTCCTGTCGTAAATGATGGAAAACTTTTTATTACGAGTCAAAATGGAAACATTTATGCTCTCAATATAAAAGACGGGAGTTTAATATGGAAGTATAAATTGGATTCTCCAAATAATGATATCCCGGTTCTGTTTTTCGACAACAAAGTTTTTACCCAAAGCGGAAACTTTTTATATAGTTTCGAAGCCAATACAGGAAAACTAATTTACCAAAAAGACTTTGGCGAAACTATGCACGGACAACCTGTAACTGATGGTGAAAATGTATTTGTGGCAAATGAAAAAAATGTGGTTTTTGCCTTAAGTCCTAATACCCCGGATATTTTATGGCAATTTAAATTAGATGAAAACCAACATAATATCAAGGAACGCATACTTTGCAAAGACAAAAAAATATACTTTGCCGCACAAGGTCCGGAAGCTTCTTCCATATACGCTTTGGAATCAAAAACTGGAACCCAGTTATGGAAAACTGATTTTAAAGATGACACTATCGAATACATCATTGAGGAAAGTGATAATATTTGGGGATATACCCGTAAAGCAAAACTTTTTCAACTAGACATAACGAATGGTGAAATAGCAGCCGAAACAAAATTAACAACCCAACCTATTTCAAATTTTGAATTTCCGGTTGATGAGTCCTTATTTTATTATTCAGATGCTGCTTTAATTCAATTTGACTTAAAAACAAAAGACGAAAACGAAGTCTATCTACGAACTTCTATTAAGGATAACGCTTATAGTGCCTATCTAAAAATAATTCGACCATAAAAAAGAAGCTGTCTCAATAATGAGGCAGCTTTTTTTTCAGTTATAAGTATTCGTCTATTTTTATGCTTCTGTTTTCGTTATTGGCCTTTTCAATAGCTTTTAAAATAGTTTTAATTTGAATTTTATTAATCATGTATTTATCAAAAAATACATATTCGATAGCTTTTGTGTTTTTAATATCTTCTAACGGATTTTTTGTCAAAAGCACTAAATCTGAATTATATCCTATTTTTATTTTTCCGGTTTTCTTTTTCATCCAATTACCCGGTGCAACTGTTGTCGCATAAATTGCCTGTGTATTTGTCATTCCGGATTTAGATAAAGATTCTAATTCAGCATGAAGCGAAAATCCTGGAACAACAGTTGCTACGTTCGCATCTGTTCCGGCCATAATAGTAACTTTATTATCAACTAACGCTTTTGTCATAATATGAATAGCTTCGACATAAATCTTCCAAAAAGTTAAAGATAATTTTCTTGCTTCAGGGTTATCTTTTCCATCATATTCATAACCATTTTTACCAGGCAACCAACCTAATTTATAAAGCGGAGTTCCTTCAATTATTTTTGGGTTGACATATTTTAATTCTATTGCTGCCAATTTAGACTTTAAGTCAAATCGTTGATCCGCAAAACTTTCACACAACCAAACTGTTGAAGTAACACTAATGTTATTCTCTTTCAGTTTTTTTGCAATATCGACAGAGCGCACTTTTAAAAACTGAAGATATTCTTTTGGATTTTTAGCTATCGATTTTCCAAAATCATCAATCGTTTTTATTGTTATCTCTTCAATATGAGCAACCTCAACTTGTCCTGATGTATAAAAAGTTTCTAAATTGACTAATGGTATGTGCCCAATAACTGGAATATGATATTTTTTCGCAGTTTGAATTGTCGTTTTAAACATTTCAGGATTTACAAAACCATACATTTTAATAGCATCATAGCCTTGTTCACTTATTTCTTTCATTGCTTTTTCAGCATCCTCTTTTGTTGCATAATTAATAGAATGGCGCGTCCAACTATAATAATAACCCATCAGGCCACGCTCACTAAATATGGGTGGTGATGCAATAAACATCCGTGGTCCAACACCCTTTTTTTGTATTGATTTTCTCCATTCTAAAATCAAAGGACTTCCGGCCATTTCTCTAACGTACGTAACGCCATTTGCTAAATATAAAAGCAAATCATTCTTACTTTCTTTTAAATGAACATGACTGTCGACGAGACCCGGAATGAGGAATTTGTTTGTTCCGTCAATAATTTCAGTGTTGCTGTCCTGAAACTGACTTTTACCAATTTGAATGATCACGCCATCTTTAAGCATTACATCTTGATTTTTTATAAAACCGCTACAGTCTTCTGAAAGGATGTTGACATTTTTTATATGAATTGTTTTGGATTGTTTAATTATTGACGAAACATCTACAACCTCTGTAGATTCTCCTAAAACCCTATTTAATTCATTATCTGCCCAGATAAAGATACCAATAACAATAAGCAACACTAACACAAAAGCATAGAGCAATCTCTTAAACCACAATTTTTTCATGAATTTTTTAATTTAGATTAAAGGGCAAAAATAAATTCAAAAAGCCGCTGGGGCACTACTTTAAAAGGTATTAGGTATGAAAGGTGTGGTTTTAGGTATGAAAATCTGGAAGCTTTTTGTTTACTAGGGTATAAATTTCAGTTTTTATTTTTTCATATTGCATTCTGCTACTTATTCGTTTTGTCTTACAAATTCCTTGATCTGATTTCTTTATTCAAAAGACTTAAATTTATCAATAAAGAAAAAAAAGTAACAGGTAATAAAAAATAGGAATTAGTACTATTATAGACACGTTTTTAAACCCATTAGATGCCAAGAAATAAATTATGATTGCAATAGTCGACATATAGATAACGCCAAATCCAATCGAAACACCATTAAATAAAGCTTTCTTTTATATCAATTCTTTATCTGTCAATTCTTCGTAAATATTTTTCTTCATAATTGTAGTTCTCATTTAGAATTTGATTTTAAATCTGCTAACTCAATTAACAAACAAAAATTAAGTGTCTTATATTCAAACAAATACAATACTATTTAGATTTTAATTAAAGCTTTTTTTAATATTGAAGAAATGATTCGGTTTAACAGATTTGTACTGGATACCAGATAACGGTTTAATTTTTCTTGTATATTTATAATCCTCAAAGGAATAAGATAGCAATCAATATTAAATAGAATGTTCATGAACAATCATACTACCACCATAAAACCCTTTCTGACTGTAAACGATGCTATAAAAGCAGTTGAATTTTATAAATCAGCTTTTGGAGCCATTGAAGTAAAAAGATTTGAAATGCAAAATCAAAAAATTTCTTCAGTTGTTGTAATCGAAAACGCCGAATTTTATTTGAGCGACGAAGAGCCTGAAAATGGTAATCTAAGTCCCGATCTAAAAACAAACAGCGCTATTAGAATAATTTTAGAAACTAAAAATGCTGACAAAATATTTGAAAAAGCGCTAGAATTTGGCGCTACAGAAATTTGCGCCATAAAAACTGAAGAAGATTGGAGAATTGGAAAATTGAAAGATCCTTATGGCCATATTTGGGAAATTGGTTATACTTTATAAAATGAAGTATAACCAATATCACCGGGTTTTTATCTATTTCAAAACCGTATCATAAATCTCATTCAACAGATTTTGTCTCATTTTTGAATTTCTTTGGTTTAGCAATATTATAATACCCCAATTTTTAGTCCTGTCATAACATAGGATAGAAGATTCTCCCATCGAGTCACCAGATTTTAAATAAATAGTGTTTTTTTCATCTGTTGAAATATTTAAGCCTAATCCCATTTCTCTTTTTTCATCTTTATAAAAGATCTTTTCAGTTACTATGGCAGCTTTCCCTATTTCTGTTTCTTTATTTAAAACCGCTTTTAAATAGGTAACCATATCAGAAGTATTAGATTTTACTAAACCAGCCGGAGCGGTAACATTCCAATTCATGAATTCCTGAGCACCACCTTCTGGATTATGTCCTACCGTTTTGTTTTTTACATTAAAGTCTGTAGTTAATGTGTTTGTCATTTTTAAGGGCTTTATGATCTTATTTCTAATAATCTCATCATAACTTTTACCGTACACTTTTTCTAATATCTGTCCTAGTAAAGTATAGCCAATCGTAGAATAACGAAATTTACCATAATCCTTTAATTCACTGCAATTATTAACCAGATCGGTCAATGTTTTTTCAGTTACATTACTTACGGGTTGTTGTGGATTTAGTTCGATTAACTTTCCAAAATCGATGTCAGGCAAACCAGATTGGTGCGATGCCAGGTCTGAAATTTTTATTTTGTTTTTAAGTTTTTCCTGCAATACATATGCTTTTGGAAGATAGCCGTCTATATAATCATCTGTTTTTATTTTCTTATCCAAAACTGCTTGCGCCAATAAATTTGAAGTTAGAATTTTAGTGATAGAGGCAATTTCGAATAGAGAATTTTTATCAATTTTAATTTGACTTTCTTTACTCAAATTACCATACGCTGTAAAGTACTCTTTATCATTTTGGATAAAACCGACACTAATCCCTACATCAGGATTTTTTTGATAATTGTCCTTTATTATGGAATCAATCTTTCTGGTAAAGTCTTGTCCAAAAGAAAATGTACTAGTTATTAATAAGGCTGCTAAAAATTTTAATGACGTTTTCATTGTATCGTTGTTTAGGTTAATGATTTATTTCGATACAAAGATGTGGCAGAAATTATCGCTACGCGACCGAATAAAAATACTCGAACGCATTTGTTTTGATAAATAAGTACGAGTAGTTTAAAACACAAGTACGAGTAATCACAAAGTACTGTTTTACAGACTTTTGAAATAAGCTTTAGGTGTATAAACTGTATGTTTTTTGAAAGCAGTATTAAAAGAAGATTTTGAATTAAAAACCTACTTCGTATAAAATTTCTAAAATAGTCAGCTTACTTTTTGTACTATCTTTTAAAATATAGGAAATGTTTTTACTACAAATGAATTACAATTTCAGTTGCTAAATCGTCTCTATTTTATCAGCTTGAATAATGTTTCAAGAGTTGAGTTCTTTTGATTCACAATTATTAATTGACTTTTATCTTCTAAGAATATTTTCTCTGCAAACTCTTTGTCCGCTTTAAATTGCCAATTTTTTAATGCTGGAAATTTACTTTTTACCAGCTTCAGTTTTTCAGTATTATTTTTTGAAATGATAATCACTTTTGTCAAAGGTGTCTTCTGCATTTTTTCAATACTGCTTTCCGTGATTTGGTCTTCATATTCTGTTCTGGAACGATAACGAAACATTTGATTTATTGTGGTAAAATCTTTTTCATTTTCAGAGATCACATATCGGTACGTCATTATATTATCAAGTTCATTTATCCAATTCGGAAAATTCACTTCATAAATCTTAATGTAATTATCAATGAAATTTTTGTCAATTGATTTCTTCTGATCAATATACTCCTTAACCAACGGATAAATTTGCTTTGCGATCAGATTAATATATTTTTTGTTGTACCAATCCTGTGTGTCAATTTTCCCGTCTAATTGTTCAAAAACATAGCCATTTCCAAGTGATGTGGCCAAGGCTTCATTCATAATTTGATAGGCGTAATTACTATACTTTGATTTACTTTCCCTGAAATAGCTATCAATTTCTGTTTTTACTTCCAATGACTCCTCATCATAAATGATATGAAAGGTTTCATGCAGCATAACACTAAACAAAACTTTATACGATTTTAAATCGGTTTGGATGGCACTTATAAAATTATTGCAAAACGCTTGTGCTGTAAAACCTTTAGAATTAGGCAACGGATAAAAAGCGATGTTGAAAGGAATTGCATTATCCCAATTTGAATTATAAAACAACAACCCCATTTCGAAATAGTTTTCTATTTGATGTTCGGTAGAATATTTTATGATTTCTTCGAGTTGTTTTTCAAACTTTTCCTTGTTCGGATTATAAATTAACTCATTATAGATGGGTGTAAAATCTGAAATACATTGCGCTAAATCACTTAAAGTTTTGTTTGGAATAATTCCATTCGACCGAAGTTTAAATTCATTTATATTTTCTGTTTCAATCAGATTTTTTTTCAAAAGATCCTCTGTCTGAACACCTTTTTTTGATCCGTATGGAAATTCTTCAAAACGATAACTGTAGTCAATAGTTAATTTATCAAACTTTGAAATTATATTTTTATAGTAATCCGTATTGTATTTTGATTTTTGAAATTCAGTCTTGAAAACATTCTCAGGATAATTTTCAGAAAGATTTTGCAAAAAAATAAAAACAGCCAACGGTTCAGAATATTTAATTTTGAAGGTTGTTTTTTGTGCAAAACTGAAAGTTGTCAAAAGCAACAGCAATACTAAAAGTTTATTTCTCATGTACTCTTTTTTCATACAGGTTTTCAAATTCAATAAAAAGTATGGAATTTATTAAAATAAAAATAATTGCATACCAAAAACCGTAATATTGACTCAACCAAGTTGATGCTCCAAAAGAGTGAGCGATTAAAACAAAAAGAGCAAAAATTTTCAGTTTTCTATTTGATAATTTATAACCAATAATAGCAATTAAAATTAACCATAAACCACAGATTATATATAATCCCGAAGTATGATTTGCCATAAAAAATGCACCAATTGGGTTTCCTTCATTTGCTTTGCTTAAATCTCCTTTCCAATAGTCATCAGATTGATTTATGATTGTAATAATTTCATCAAATAAGCAAGCCCAATAAGCTGGAATCAGTAGTATTAATTTTGAATTCAAAATTTTGTCTTTCAATTTTAGTTTCAATAGATTTATAAAACTGAAAAAACTCCATTAAATATAAAGAAGTTTTTTTCAATTTATGTTTAATTTATCCTTTTAACATCGGTTCCCAAAGTTCGATTTTATTACCATCGGCATCCATAATATGGACAAATTTTCCGTAGTCGAAAGCAGCAACTTCATCTAAAATAGTAACACCATTTTGTTTCAGTTTTTCCAAAAGTCCTTCAAGATTCTGGACTCTATAGTTAATCATAAATTCTTTTTTGGAGGGCGAAAAATAATCATCTCCTTTTTTGAAAGTGCTCCATTGAAGCGCTTCGATCTCATCTGGATTATGCATATTTCTGGATTCAAAAGTCGAACCCCAATCATTTACATCAAGTCCTAAGTTTTTAGCATACCAATCTTTTGTTTCCTTCGGATTATCTGAAAAGAAGAAAATCCCGCCAATTCCTGTCACTTTTGGTGTTTTATCAGAAGTTGAGTTGTCTGATTGTTTTTTTGAGTCTTCCATAATTAGCTTTTTTGATTGTAGTTTCACAAATTTAACAAACTATAACTTCTTAATACGCTATTCCTGCAACTAAATCATTCAGCCTCAAGCTTCCACCAAACAAATCTCAAAAACAGTATTTCCAACTTCACTTTTATACGAAATATAACCGCCATGCGCTTCAATAATATTTTTAGATAAAGTCAGTCCAATTCCGGCACCTTCATTTCTTGTGGTGAAAAACGGCAGAAATATTTTGTCTTCAATTTCTTTTTCTATTCCGTTTCCATTATCTGTTATTCTGATGAAAGTTCGGTTTTCTTTGGCTTCCGCTGAAATGAAAATCTTCTTTTGAGAAACATTTTTTAAAGCATGAATACAATTAGTTAAAAGATTAATCAAAACCTGTTCGATCTGTTGTGCATCAACTTCAATCCAACGTTTAAAGGTAATTTCATTTGTAACTTCAATTCCATTTTCCTTGAATAACGGATTCATAACCTGAATACCATTATCGATCAACTGCTGTAATTCTATTTTTTCCTTTTTTGGAGAAGGTAACATGGCCAATTTTCGATACCCTTCAACAAATTTCTGCAGATGATCACTTCGTCTCAACATCGTTTCGACACTGTTTTTCACATCTTCCAAATCTTCAGCCGACAAAGAATCCTGCTCTACCAAATCCTGTAAATTCTGGCAAATTGACCGAATTGGCGTAATAGAATTTAATAGCTCATGCGAAATCACTTTCATCAAATTAACCCACGCATCTTTCTCTTTTTTCTCGACTACATTCTGAATCGAATCTAATAAAACAATAAAATAATCCTTTTCGAAAATCTCAGTTCTTGAAGCCTGCAAAACAAAGGTTTGTTTGTTCTGTTCGTTGATACTAATTTCTACTGAAGTTTTTATTTCCTGAAAATCATCTTCTTCGATAATTTCGCATAACGATGGTAATTGATTTCTAAGATATTTCCATTTTGAAACTTTCGGAACATTAAATTGTTTCGAAAAATATTCATTCATTAAAAAGACATTCCAATCTGAATCTTGTTTTTGCAAAATGATGATTCCGGTTTCAATGTTATTCAGAATCGAACGGTAAATAATGTCTTTTGAAACCTGTTCGTTTTGTTTATTTTTCAATACATCATACAATTGAAATAAATCATTGTAGCTTTTATTGAATTTATGATTCGAAAAATCCGAAGTAAAATCATTCTGCAGTATCGAAGCAATCGTTTTATCATAAAGCAAAACAAAGTTCCGAACATAAAAATACATTTCGCGTACCAGCAAAAAGACAATAAAGAGTCCGAACACGCCTGTGAAAAGCAATTCGGTTTTAAAAAAATAAATAGAGATTTCGATCATTCCAACAATCAGGATCAATCTCAAAAACAACATTTTATACGTTTGAAATGTTTTAAACATACTAATTAAGATTGATGTTATATTTCTCTAAACGACGGTACAAAGCGCCTCTTGACAAGCCTAATTCTTCGGCTGTTTTACTAACATTATTATTGTTTTTCAGCAAAGCTTTTTCAACCGCAGCTTTTTCTACAGAAGAAAGCTGAATATCATCCGGAGTTTCTTCGTAGGCCGTTATGGTTTCTAAATCTAAATCGGAAACGGTGATTCTATTGTTTTCGCAAAGAATGACGGCGCGTTCAATTTTATTCTCCATTTCGCGGATGTTTCCGTTCCAGGCATGTTTTTCAATTTGTTCCAATACTTTTTTGTCGAAAGTAATTTCATCTCTTCCGTACTTGACAATCATTTTTTCGAGAAGATATTCAGCTAACGGAATTTTATCTTCGTTTCGCTCGCGTAACGGAGGCAAAACAATTTCCATTGTATTGATTCGGTAATACAAATCTTCCCTGAAATTTTTATCTGCAACTTCGAGTTTTAAATTTAAATTCGTCGCCGTAATAATGCGGACATTCAAAGGTCTTGGTTTCGTTTCTCCTAATCTGGTAACGGTTTTGGTTTGAATTACTTGCAGCAATTTAGATTGCAAATGCAGCGGAACGTTCCCGATTTCATCTAAAAATATAGTTCCGTTTTGCGCCATTTCAAAGCGTCCGGGCGTGTCAATTTTTGCATCGGTAAAAGCGCCTTTGGCATAACCGAATAATTCGCTTTCGAAAATATTCGAATTTAGAGAACCTAAATCAACCGCTATAAAAGGATTGTTTTTTCTTTCAGACTGACTGTAAATATGATGTGCCAAAACAAATTTTCCGGTTCCGTTTTCACCCAGAATTAAAACATTCGCATCTGTTTTTGCTACTTTATCAGCCAGAGAATAGGCCTTTTTTATAATATCAGAAGTTCCCACAAAAAAGTCATTTTCAATTTCGACATTCTTGGTTTTCTTTTGGTCTTTTCTGGCTTTATCAACAGCCTGTTTTACAGACTCCAAAAGTTTCTTGTTTTCCCAAGGTTTTAGAATATAATCGAAAGCACCGTTTTTTAAACCTTCAACCGCTGTTTCTACTTTTCCAAATGCTGTCATTAAAATCACGACTGTTTTTGGCGAAAGCGTTTTTATTTCTTTCAATAAATACAATCCTTCCCTTCCATCTTCAAAACCTATTCTATAATTCATGTCCAATAAAACGACATCAATTGTTTTTTTCGACAATAATTCGACAATATTTTTTGGATTATTGAGCGTATAAATGTCTTCAAAATACTTTTTCAGGAACACTTTCGACGCAAAAAGGATATCTTCCTGATCGTCGATGATTAATATTGAGGCATTTGTCTTTTTCATTTTTGTTCAGTTTTGGACGAAAGCTGTCCAAAAATGGACAGTTTTAATTTCTCTTAAAAAATAAAATTTTAAAAATAAGGCAGTTACAATCTTTAAATTTTTGGCACGAAAATCACATTAAGACTAACAAATCATCAAATATGTGAAACATTATTGTTGGTAAAAGTAACAAAAATAGAGAGCTAACAACTATATTGTGAATTATCTTAATTTCAAATTTGTTTCTATTGCTTCAACAATAAAAATTATTAAAAACATCAATCTAAAACAACAATTATGATCAACATTACAAAACTTTCAAAAATTTTTAGAACTGAAGAAATAGAAACAAATGCATTAAGCGAAATTTCATTAAACATCAATCAGGGCGATTTTGTATCCATCATGGGACCATCAGGTAGCGGAAAATCAACTTTACTAAATATAATTGGTTTGTTAGATAGTGCTTCAGGCGGAAGTTATCAGCTTTTAGGTCAGGAGATGATTGGCACTAAAGAAAAAGCAAAATCGAAGGCCAGAAAAGAAAACATTGGTTTCATCTTTCAGAATTTTAATTTGATTGATGAATTATCTGTTTTTGATAATATCGAATTACCACTTATTTACAACGATGTTCCATCAGCTGAAAGAAAGAAAAAAGTAAACGAAATTGCTAATAAATTAGGCATTTCGCACCGTTTGAAACATTATCCACAACAACTTTCAGGAGGTCAGCAACAGCGTGTGGCGGTGGCAAGAGCTTTAATCAATGATCCGAAAATTATTTTGGCCGATGAGCCTACAGGAAATCTGGATAGTAAAAACGGAAATGAAGTAATGGAACTACTAACCGATTTACATGCCAACGGAGCCACCATTTTAATGGTTACGCACTCTGATTACGATGCTTCTTTCTCTCAAAAAACCATTTTGATGAAAGACGGAATTATACTTTCTGAAAAAACTAACAATAGAAATGTTGACGTTTTAGTAGCTGCTTCAAAAAACTAGAATCATGCTGAAGAACTGGATCAACATATTTATTTACCACATCAAAAATAACAAGCTTTTTACGGCTTTGAATATTTTGGGTTTAAGTATTGGTATCGCCGGACTGATTTTTGCCATTTTGTATTGGAATGAGGAACAAAGTTATAATGACTGGAATCCTAATAAAGAAGTCGTTTTTCAATCTATAAGCCAGGTGAGTCCAACTAATTTTTGGGCAAGCAATGTCGCTTCATTTGAAGAATATTTTAAAACGGATTTTAAAGAAATTGAAAGTTATTGTTATCTCGAAAATTGGTATGACGAAAAACCACTTCAATACGAAAACAAAAAAGGCATTTTTAAAATCATCGATGCTCAAAAAACTTTTTTTGAAATGTTTCCTTTTCCTTTTCTAAAAGGAAATGCCAGAACTGCATTAAAAGACAAAACAAGTATTGCTGTTTCAGAGCAAACCGCCATAAATCTTTTTGGAAATACCAATGCAATTGGCAAAACCATTACTTACGACGATAAAAAACTGGTCGTTAAGGGTGTTTATACCATTCCTGGAAAATCGTCTTTGGCTCCACAGGCAGTTATAAATCTTATAGATGAAAGATTGTCTGTTGACAGAGATAGTTGGGGAAGTTTTAATGCCGGATTATTATTGAAATTAAAAAACCCTGCTGACAAACAAAAAGTAATAGATAAAATGGAAAATCTATTATACCAAAACCGTACTGTAAGATTTGCCCGCGAGGAGGGACTTACTGTTCCTGAATGGGAGAAAAAAAATGGTGGTAGCGATATAAAAATATTTCTGGAACCCTTAAAAGAAGCCCGTTTACATTCTATTGTAGATGGATACGCCGAAGGACAGGGCAATTATCAATTTTTGGTAATTATGATGGCATTATCTGTTTTGATTTTAATCTTATCGATCTTTAATTATATCAACTTAGCAACCGCAAATGCGATAAAGAGAGCGAAAGAAGTTGGAGTTCGAAAAATCATCGGAGCATCAAAAAACAATATTGTACTTCAATTTATTTTTGAAACAATCATCATTACTTCATTTTCCATACTGCTATCATTAGTCATTGTGGAATTATCTCTGCCCTATTATAATAATTTTTTAGAAAAAAAATTAAGCATTAGCGGAAATCAGTTTTTTCTTGAAGTAATTGTCATTTTTGTTATTACTGTAATTCTTGCCGGTGTATTTCCAGCTGTTTATATTTCGAATTTTGAAACTTTGAAAGTATTAAAAGGAAATTTCGGAAGGAGCAAAAGCGGAATTTGGTTGCGCAACGGAATGCTGATTTTACAATTTTCAATTGCCTCCTTTTTCATTGTAGGATCTTACATTGTATCTGAACAGGTAAACTATTTAAATCAGCGAGATTTAGGTTTTAGAGGCGATCAGGTTTTGGAAATCAATTACAAAAAGCCAAATTTTGATCCTAATGATCCTAAAGCAGAACAGGCTTTATACAGAAGATACGAAACGCTTAAACAGGAAATTGCAAAAATTAAAGGCGTCTCTCAAGTAAGTACAGGAGCCTTTTCGTTTGTAACTGGAGGTGCTACTTCAGCAACTTTTACTTATAATGATAAAAGTATCCAGAGTTATAATATGGCTGTTGACTTTGGAATGCTCGAGATGTTAAAGATCAAAATGACTCAGGGCCGCTATTTTGATAACCGAATTTCATCTGACAGTATAAATACCATGATGATCAATGAAACGGCAATGAAACAAATGAATGAGAAAAATCCGGTTGGTAAGATTATAAACTGGAATGATCATAAACTCAAAATTATTGGTGTTGTAAAAGATTTTAATCTTTGGGGACCAAAAGCTGAAATTCCGCCAATGGTGTTTTTTCATCTTAACACTATCGACTGGATGAATGCCAATGTCAATCATATTTTTGTAAAAGTAAGTCCAAACGAAATGCAGCAAACTATTTCGGGTATCGAAAAATTCTGGACAAAAAACATTGATGCAGATTCCCCTTTTAAATATGATTTTGTTGATAAAGCCTATGCCCGACATTATAAGGAATATATAAATCAGAAAAACCTTTTTTCATTGTTGAATGTAATTGTAATTCTTATTGCACTTTTTGGACTTTTCGCTCTGGCTTCTTATTCTATACAAAGTCGAATGAAAGAAATTGCCATTAGAAAAACCTTAGGAATTGAAACAACTGTTTTACTCAAAGAACTTTCTAAACAATATATTATTTTCTGTGTCATTGGATTTTTGATTGCGCTTTTTCCGGTTTATTATTTATTGAGCAAATGGCTGGAAGATTTTGTTTTTAGAATCGACATTTCTATTTATCCTTTTCTGGCAGGATTCGTGATTTTGCTTTTCTTAACCTTACTTGTAGTACTTACCAGAGCTTATCAGGCAACAAAAGTTGACATATTAAAATATTTAAAATACGAATGACATGCTAAAGAACTGGACTAACATATTTATATACCACATCAAAAACAACAAGCTTTTTACAAGTTTGAATGTTTTGGGTTTGGGTATTGGAATTGCGGGATTAATTTTCGCGATTTTGTATTGGAATGAGGAACATTCCTACGACCAATGGAATCCTGAAAAAGATAAAATTTATTCAGTAATGAGTAATCTTGGAGGCGGAAATGTCTGGGCTGTAACTTCAGCAATTCCTGCCCCTCTTTTAAAATCAACCACGTCTTACTTAGATGACTATTGTTATTTTAGAACTAATTACTCGAAGGCAACGATACAATATCAGGGAAAAATAGAGTTAGTTGATAAGATTTTTACGGCGCAAAGCAGTTTCTTTTCTTTTTTCCCTTTCGAATTTATTCGTGGTAGCGCAAAAAGTGCTATTCACGATCGCAATAGCATTGCAATTTCTGAGGAAACAGCTTCACGTTTGTTTAAAGATGAGAATCCGATGGGTAAGCAAGTTACCTATGCTGAACAAATTTTCGTTGTTCGAGGTGTATATCGATTATCAGGCAAATCTTCCGTAATGCCATCTGCGGTCACTACGATAATAGAAGAGGATTTAGAAAAAAACAGAGAAAGCTGGGGTTTGAGTTATGGATTAATGCTTAAGCTAAAAAAACAAAATGACACGACTGCAGTTATTAAAAAACTGGATCAAATCTATCTTGACGAAAACTATAAAAAACAAGCAAAGAAAGAAGGTTTATCTCTTGAAGCCTTTATAAAAAGATATGGTAAACCCATTAAAGCAGAGTTATTACCCCTTACCAGCGCGAGACTGTATCAGGGAAATACTTCCTTAGCCGAAGGAAATGCCAATCTGACTTTTTTGCAAATATTGATGACTTTATCTATACTTATTCTTTTATTATCGATTGCCAATTACATTAATCTGGCAACTGCCAATGCTGTTAAACGTGCTAAAGAAGTGGGTATAAGAAAAGTTATTGGTGCCTCAAAATTGCAAATCGTTATTCAGTTTGTATTTGAAACCATATTAATTACGCTTTTTTCAGTCTTGCTGGCATTAGTAATCGTAGAACTTTCATTGCCTTTTTATAACGGTTTATTAAACAAAAACCTTATTCTGATCGGAAGTCAATTCTATCTTCAACTTGTATTAGTTTTCATTGTTGTTGTTTTTGTTTCGGGTGTTATCCCTGCGATCTACATATCAAATTTTGAAGTGCTGAAAGTTTTAAAAGGAAACTTCTCGAGAAGTAAAAGCGGTGTATGGCTTCGTAATGGAATGCTGATTTTACAATTTGCTATTGCCACATTTTTTATCATTGGCTCTTTTATCGTATACCAACAAGTCAATTTTATGACAGAAAAAGATTTAGGTTTTAAAGGAGCGCAAGTCATCGATATTTCATTTAAGTCTAAAAAAGGAAGAGGACAGTTTGAAAGATATAAAGCAATTCAACAGGAACTTCAAAAAATTAATGGCGTTCAAGCCGTTTCCGCAGGATCATTTTCTATTGGAGGCCTGGAAAATTCATGGGCTGGTTTACATTACAAAAGTCATCAGGAGGTTATAACTCAAGAAATGGGTATTGATTTTGGAATGCTTAAGCTGCTGAACATCCAATTAATAAAAGGACGTGACTTAACAGAAAAAATTTCCTCAGACACCATTTCAAATGTTTTATTAAATGAAACTGCAGCGAAAACATTATTGGAAAAAGATCCTATAAATAAGGTCGTTAACTGGCAGGATGGCAATTATAAGGTAGTCGGAATTGTAAAAGACTTTAATTATTTTGGGCTTGAAAATAAAATTGGTCCAATGATTTTCTTTCACATTAAAATACTACCATGGACTCAAAATGAAATGCATACGATCGCGGTTAAAATTTCTCCAGATCAAATGTCTCAAACCATTGATGCTATTGGAAAATTTTGGAAAACAAAGGTGGATGCCGAATATCCTTTTGAATATAATTTCGTTGATAGAAACTTTGCCAGAACCTATAAAAAATATCAGGATCAAAGTCAGTTATTTTCACTTTTAAACGGAATTGTAATTCTGATCGCCGTTTTCGGATTGTTTGCTTTAGCTTCCTTTTCTATGGAAAGAAGATTAAGAGAAATCGCGATCAGAAAAACTTTGGGAGCAGAAACCAATATTTTACTGAAAGAATTATCTAAACAATATGTGATTTTCTGTTTAATTGGTTTTGTGATCGGAATAATTCCCGCCTATCTTTTATTGCGAAAATGGCTTGAAAATTTTGCTTTCAGAATTGACATTCCACTACTTCCTTTCTTTGTTGCCCTTATTGCGTTAATGTTCCTAACCTTAACAATTGTACTGGCAAAAGCTTACCAAGTAACCAAAATTGATGTTCTTAAATACTTAAAATACGAGTAAAATGCTAAAAAACTGGATCAACATATTTATTTATCACTTCAAAAACAACAAGTTCTTTACGGTCTTAAATGTTTTAGGATTATCAATAGGAATCGCGGGATTAATATTCGCACTACTTTACTGGAACGACGAACAAAGTTACAACGACTGGAACCCTGAAAAAGAGAATGTTTATCAAGTTTTGGTTAAACTAAGCGATATGCCCGCCCTATCAGATTGTGCCTTATTCCTGAAACCGGCTTTAGACCAAGATCCAAATGTCAAATCTATACTATATGCTGATAGCTGGTATCAAAAGGATAAAATTATTTACAAAGGAAAAAAGGAGTTTGTAGATAAAATTATCAATGTCGAACAAAATTTCTTTTCTTTTTTTCCTTTCACAATTATTAAGGGCGATGCAATTTCAGGTATAAAAGATGATGCGAGTATTGCTATTTCAGATATTACGGCTAAAAGGATTTTTGGAAATGAAAACCCAATTGGAAAACAAATAAAATGTTTTGACCAGCTGTTTTCTGTAAGGGCCGTGTACCATATTCCCGGAAATTCTTCGATTGCGCCAAATGTCATCATCAATAAAATGAAACAATATACAACTTCCGGATTGACTGGTCCGTTTGTTTTAAAGTTATTATTAAAAGTAAAAGACCCGTCAAAAGTAGATCTTACAAGACAAAAACTCGAAAGAATTTACAACCACGACTTTATTGCGAGAATTGCCAAAGAAGCAGGTTTTACAGTCGAAGTTATGACTAAAAAAGTGGGTCATTTTACAGTTATCCTTGAACCTTTATCAAAAGCCAGATTACATTCGATAATAGATGGTTATCCTGAAACACGAGGAAATTATCAGTTTTTAATAATCATGATGGGTCTGTCTCTTTTGATTCTCATTTTGTCAATTGTTAATTACATCAATCTCGCAACTGCTAACGCCGTAAAACGGGCGAAAGAAGTTGGCGTACGTAAAATTTCGGGTGCATCAAAAGGTGATATTGTTAATCAGTTTCTTTTTGAAACAGTTTTAACCACGACTTTTTCTATTTTACTGGCGCTAGTAATTGTAGAGTTGACTTTGCCGTATTACAACAACTTTTTAAACAAAAATCTTGTACTTCTTGCAAGTCAGTTTTACATGCAATTGATATTGATTTTTATCATTACAATTTTGACTGCAGGTTTATTTCCTGCCATTTATATATCCAATTTCGAAACGTTTAAAGTTTTGAAAGGAAACTTCGAAAGAAGCAAAAACGGTATCTGGCTACGCAACGGAATGCTTATTTTTCAGTTTGCCATTGCTGCCTTTTTTATTATTGGCTCCAATATCGTATACCAGCAAATTAAATATTTACAGAATAAAGATCTGGGTTTTAAGGGCGATCAGGTAATTTCGGTTTCTTTAAATTTTCCAGCGGTTGATTACCAGGGAGAAAATGCATCTCAAAATATTTACAACAAATACAACATCATAAAACAACAGCTCAGCAAAATTAAAGGCGTCGAACAGGTTTCTACGGGACTTATTACGTTTGATGGTTCAGACAATTCTATAGCGGGGGTTTTATACAATGATGAACTTTTTAAACAACGCGTTATCCCTTTAGATTTTGGCATTTTTGAAATGCTGAACATCAAAATAATTAAGGGGAGAAATTTTGATAGAAAACTAGCTTCAGACACTATAAATTCAGTGATCATAAACGAAAGCGCATTAAAATTAATGAATATTAAAGATCCTATTGGCAAGGAACTTTTAATTCGAGAACAGAAATTAAAAATAATTGGTATTATTCAGGATTTCAACTTATTAAGTCCTGAATTAAAAGTGCCGCCAATTGCTTTTTACAATATCAAAATGTTTGGTATGACACAGAACATTAACAAAGTTTATGCAAAACTAAAACAGGATGATCTGGAAAATACGATTGCCAATATCGAAAAATTATGGTCGAAAGTTGATACCGAATATCCGTTTCAATATGATTTCGTAGATAAAGAATATGCGAGAACCTATGAATCGTATGTGAAGCAAAAAAACTTGTTTTCACTGCTAAACATTGTAGTAATTCTAATTGCGCTTTTTGGCTTATTCGCTTTAGCATCATATTCGATACAAAGACGAATGAAAGAAATCGCCATCAGAAAAACGCTAGGCGCCGACACAAATGTTCTACTAAAAGAATTATCCAAACAATATATTTTGTATTGTACCATTGGCTTTATAATCGCGTTGTTTCCCGTTTATTATTTACTAAACAAATGGCTCGAAAATTTTGCTTTTAGAATTGATATCAGCATCATTCCGTTCGTTTTAGGATTTATTATTTTATTGGTTTTGACTTTAATAATTGTTCTTTCGAGAGCTTATTCAGCTACAAAAACAGACGTTTTGAGATATTTAAAATACGAATAGAATAACTATAGATCCTTTAGAATAAATTATTAAATTTTAATTCCAAAAAACTCCCTGATTGATCAGGGAGTTTTTAAATTTTTTAAATGTCTTTCAATCTAAAAAAAAAGAATTCACTTTAAAAAAGTTCCTTTTATAATTCCTCTTGTGGAGCCTTTTATAAAATTTAGTATTAAATCTCGCTCTACAGTTTGTTCAAATTGACTTTCAATTAAATTCAATGCCAGAGTCGTATTACGCTTTTCTAAAAAAATAATCCTGTAAATTTCCTTTAGCTCATTTATTTTACTTTTTGTAAAACCTCTTCTTTTTAATCCCACAATATTTAAACCTACATAACTCAATGGATCACGCCCAACAGTTATATAGGGCGGAACATCTTTTACAACACGGCTTAAACCACTTACCATCGTATGTTCACCAATAACAGAAAACTGATGTATGGCTGTAAGGCCACTAATATTAACCCAATCTCCCACTAAAACCTCACCAGCCATTCCAACACTAAATCCAATAATACAATTATTGCCAACAAAACAATCATGTCCAATATGAGCGTTAGACATAAATAAGTTATTGTTACCAATAGTAGTTTTCCCTTTTGATGAAGTACCTTTGTTAATCGTTACAAACTCCCTAATAATATTGTTCTTTCCAATTTCTAATAAAGTATCTTCTCCTCTGTATTTTAAATCTTGTGGAACACCCCCTAGCACAGCTCCAGAATGTATTTGGCAATTTTCACCCATCCTTGTTCCACTAAGAATAGAAACATTATTTCCAACCCAGCTATTATCACCAATTACTACATTATCCTCAATTGTACAGAAATTACCAATATGAACATTGTTGCCAATTACAGCATTTTTTCCTACTATAGTGTTATTTTTCAATTTGCGTTTATTTAATAAAAGCAAATGTGATCAAAAAACAAATAATTTTTATTGATCTAAAGTCAACTAATTGATGTGCGAATTCTGCTTAAAGTTTCCTGGCTTACTCCAATTAATGAGGCAATATGTTTCATTTTACTTTTTAAAATGATCTGCGGAAACGATTCCAGAAGATACAAATATTTCTCCTGCGCATTCATTTGTCTGAAAACATGATGAAATTCATTAATCTTAGAAAGGTAAAGTCTAAGTTGCTTAATATGAAACTTTAAAAATAGCGGATATTTCAAAAGAATTATTTCATCCGGATACGATAAAGAATATACAATAGTTTCTTCACAAGCCTGAAAACTTTCAAATGAAGGTTTCTGTTCAAAAAAGCTGCTCAATGATGTCACAAATTGATTATCGGTATAGATCCATTTTGTTACTTCAGCACCATCCTCACTACAAAATCGTCGAATCGTACCTGCTTTAATAAAATAAACCTTCCTGCATATCTTACCTTCTTCAACAATAAATTCACCCTTCTTAAACTTTTCAATAACAAAATACTTCTTTATTGCATCCTCTGTTTCCAGATCTAGTTCTTGAAAACTATTAATCACTTGAATTAACTCAACCATATCTACACTAATTTAGAGCTAATTTACCAATATAATTAAAGAATGTATTTTAAATTTATTAAGGTAAGTGATAATTCCGCCTACTAAATTTAATATTCAAGAAAAGAAACACGTTTACAATCATTCTGAAGAAAAAAATTAATAAAACAATTAAAGATAATTTGTGCGTTTCCCTCCGGGCCGGGCTGTCCGCTATATCTTTTGCGATTGATGTTTTGGTTTTAGAAAGAAGTCCGGGTTATCGCAAAAGGATGCCGCTACCATCCCTAACGCAGTCTACGATAAATTTGAAGTAATGTTTTCAGAAGAAATTCCAATTCTTAAATCACAAATTCCAACACAGATTGCAAAAGACTTGTTTTCACTTTCAGAAGAAACTTTATGCAGCAACCGCTATGTAACCGCAAAACGCACAATCCCGAAGCCTCGTGATTACTTACTAAAAACAACCGCAAACATTCCGATAAAAAAACCTTTGCGCTCTTTGCGTTTAAAAATCTTACCCAAAAAAACATAAGGATTTACTAAAGCTCGCAAAGTTATAACACATAGCCTTGCTAACTTACTAAAGACAACAGTAAACACTTCGATAAAAAGGCCTTCGCGTGCTTTGCGGTAAAAAACCAAAAGTGTAATAAAACAAAAAATCCCCATCAAATAAATGATGAGGATTCTTAAAAGAAAGGCGACGATCCCCGATAGTTATCGGGGGGCCCAGATAACTGCCTATTTTGTAAAACAAAAAACCCTGTTTCGTTAGAAACAGGGTTTTCAAAAGAAAGGCGACGACATACTCTCCCACATAACTGCAGTACCATCTGCGCAGGCGGGCTTAACTACTCTGTTCGGGAT
>NZ_FRBY01000010.1 GCF_900142735.1 Flavobacterium saccharophilum
GCGACTTATACTTATACGATAACTCCATCAACGGGAGTAACACAAACTAGTGGATCTGTTACGGCTCCTGCTGGAAGTTACACCATAAAAGCTACGGCCAATGGTTGCGATTCTGCAAACACTGGATTTGTAATTAATGCTCAGCCATCAACGCCAGCTGTGCCGACACTAAGCGCTGTAACCCAGCCAACGTGTGCAACAGCAACAGGAAGTTTTACGATTGACAATTACGATGCAACTTACACTTATACGATAACTCCATCAACAGGCGTAACACAAACTAGTGGATCTGTTACAGCCCCTGCTGGAAGTTATACCATAAAAGCAACACTTGGATCTTGTAGTTCATCTGATTCAGTTGCAGCAGTTGTAAACGCTCAGCCATCGACACCTGTAACGCCAACACTAAGCGCTGTGACCCAGCCAACGTGTGCAACAGCAACAGGAAGTTTTACGATTGACAATTACGATGCGACTTACACTTATACGATAACCCCATCAACGGGAGTAACACAAACTAGTGGGTCTGTTACCGCTCCTGCTGGAAGTTATACCATAAAAGCAACAGCCAATGGTTGTGATTCTGCAAACACTGGATTTGTAATTAACGCTCAGCCATCAACGCCAGCTGTTCCAACACTAAGTGCTGTGACTCAGCCAACGTGTGCAACAGCAACAGGAAGTTTTACGATTGACAATTACGATGCGACTTACACTTATACGATAACTCCATCAACGGGAGTAACACAAACGAGTGGATCTGTTACAGCCCCTGCTGGAAGTTACACTATAAAAGCAACACTTGGATCTTGCAGTTCATCTGATTCAGTTGCAGCTGTTGTAAACGCTCAGCCTTCAACGCCAGCTGTTCCAACACTAAGCGCGGTTACACAGCCAACATGTGCAACAGCAACAGGAAGTTTTACGATTGACAATTATGACGCGACTTATACTTATACGATAACCCCATCAACAGGCGTAACACAAACTAGTGGATCTGTTACGGCTCCTGCTGGAAGTTACACCATAAAAGCCAAGGCTAATGGTTGTGATTCTGCAAACACTGGATTTGTAATTAATGCTCAGCCTTCAACACCAGCTGTGCCGACACTAAGCGCTGTTACACAGCCAACATGTGCAACAGCAACAGGAAGTTTTACGATTGACAATTACGATGCGACTTACACTTATACGATAACTCCATCAACAGGCGTAACACAAACTAGTGGATCTGTTACGGCTCCTGCTGGAAGTTACACCATAAAAGCCACGGCCAATGGTTGCGATTCTGCAAACACTGGATTTGTAATTGATGCTCAGCCTTCAACACCTGCTGTTCCAACACTAAGTGCTGTGACCCAGCCAACGTGTGCAACAGCAACAGGAAGTTTTACGATTGACAATTACGATGCGACTTACACTTATACGATAACTCCATCAACGGGAGTAACACAAACTAGTGGATCTGTTACAGCTCCTGCTGGAAGTTACACCATAAAAGCCACGGCCAATGGTTGCGATTCTGCAAACACTGGATTTGTAATTGATGCCCAGCCTTCAACCCCAGCTGTGCCGACACTAAGCGCTGTAACCCAGCCGACTTGTGTAACAGCAACAGGAAGTTTTACGATTGACAATTACGATGCGACTTACACTTATACGATAACCCCATCAACGGGAGTAACACAAACTAGTGGATCTGTTACAGCTCCTGCTGGAAGTTATACCATAAAAGCAACACTGGGATCTTGCAGTTCATCTGATTCAGTTGCAGCTGTTGTAAACGCTCAGCCTTCAACACCAGCTGTGCCAACACTAAGCGCTGTGACCCAGCCAACGTGTGCAACAGCAACAGGAAGTTTTACGATTGACAATTATGACGCGACTTATACTTATACGATAACCCCATCAACGGGCGTAACACAAACTAGTGGATCTGTTACGGCCCCTGCTGGAAGTTATACCATAAAAGCAACACTTGGATCTTGTAGTTCATCTGATTCAGTTGCAGCAGTTGTAAACGCTCAGCCATCGACACCTGTAACGCCAACACTAAGCGTTGTGACCCAGCCAACGTGTGCAACAGCAACAGGAAGTTTTACGATTGACAATTACGATGCGACTTATACTTATACGATAACTCCATCAACGGGAGTAACACAAACTAGTGGATCTGTTACGGCTCCTGCTGGAAGTTACACCATAAAAGCTACGGCCAATGGTTGCGATTCTGCAAACACTGGATTTGTAATTAATGCTCAGCCTTCAACACCAGCTGTTCCAACACTAAGTGCTGTTACACAGCCAACATGTGCAACAGCAACAGGAAGTTTTACGATTGACAATTATGACGCGACTTATACTTATACGATAACTCCATCAACGGGAGTAACACAAACTAGTGGATCTGTTACGGCTCCTGCTGGAAGTTACACCATAAAAGCTACGGCCAATGGTTGCGATTCTGCAAACACTGGATTTGTAATTGATGCCCAGCCTTCAACCCCAGCTGTGCCGACACTAAGCGCTGTAAACCAGCCAACGTGTGCAACAGCAACAGGAAGTTTTACGATTGACAATTACGATGCGACTTATACTTATACGATAACTCCATCAACGGGAGTAACACAAACTAGTGG
>NZ_FRBY01000006.1 GCF_900142735.1 Flavobacterium saccharophilum
TTCATTTCTTAATCTCTCGATTATCTTACTCTTTATTCTTTTGCTCTAACATCTCTGTTAAAGCGGCTGTCAATTCAATATGTCTACGAACGTATCTTTCAATCTTGTTTCGCTTGTTTCTCAAAGCGGGTGCAAAACTACAACTTCTTTTTTAATTAGCAAGAATTTTTTAAAGTTTTTTTGAAACTTTTTTTTCGTCTCATTTCTTTGTTTTTCTTACCAATCTATCAAGGAACTTTCCGTGTTTTGCGGGGTGCAAATGTAACATCCGTTTTCAAATCTCACAAGCTTTTTGGAATCTTTTTTTGAAAATATTTTTTCAGTTTAAATTCGTGTGCTTGTCAGTATTTCAGTGAACGTCTATCGCTGTTGCGGGTGCAAAAGTACCACCTTTATTTACATTTGCAAGCCTTTTTATTATATAATTTCAATCTTTTTTATAAGTCGCTGGTATGACGGTTTTTATAAGACAAAGTTTTTTTAGCATTTTCTGGGTTTTGACTGGATTTGCCTGTTTTGGGTGGGTTTTGCCACAAAGGCACCAGGACACGAAGTTTTGATTTTTTCCTTTTTATTGGGCTTTACTTGCTTTTGAAAAAGACACAAAGCTGGGTTTTTCTTTGTTTTCAAAGGTTCTCGTAAAGACGCAAAGGCGCAAAGTCTTCTTTTTTCCTCCGGATTTTCTCGCTTTTGGATGGTTTGAATTGTTTTTGGTGATTTTTGCCACAAAGGCACCAGGACACGAAGTTTTGATTTTTCCTTTTTATTGGGCTTTACTTGCTTTTGAAAAAGAAACAAAGCTGGGTTTTTCTTTGTTTTCAAAGGTTCTCGTAAAGACGCAAAGGCGCAAAGTCTTCTTTTTATCTCTTTGAAACGATAATTTTCTTCTGAAAACAGCTCCCCTAGCCCCGATGGGAGGGAAAATCCTTTTGTGGTGGGGTTCACCACAAAAGATTGGAAGGAACAGCGGGATCAGCTCCTTATTAAAAAACAAATTCCAAATCTTGAAATCCAAATTCCAATTGAAATGAGGCTTCCCCTTCGCTCAGCCTCTCACATATATTCTATACTATATATTATAGTAGAATTTCCATATTATGTACAAACAGACCTAACAGGTTTTAGAAACCTGTTAGGAAGGCATGACGCATTTCTACTTATACATATATATGTACAAAAAACAAACCCGACAGTTTTTATTAAACTGTCGGGTCGATCTAAAATGTACCTTATATATAATAGCAGAAAAATGCCTTATATATGGATACTATTTAAACTATCAATAGCCTCTTTGGTAATTTGAATACTTTTTAGCTTTGCCTGATGATCATAGATTGGACTTGTAACCATTAGTTCATCTATTTGAGCGTAGTTAATAAACTTTTTAAGATCGATTTCTAATTGCTCTTTGTTTCCTGTGAAGGTACAAGCTGTCATTTGATTGACATGGAAGCGTTCTTCTTCGCTCATGATATCATCCAATGACGGAACCGGAGGCTGTAGCCCTTTACGATCGTTTCGTATTAGGTTTAAAAACATTTGATACAAACTGGTTGAAAGGAATTCGGCTTCTTCATTTGTGTCTGCAGCAACGATATTGACGCAAGCCATTGTCTTTGGTTTATCTAAAACATCTGAAGTCTGGAAATTTTCGCGATAGAATTCAAATGCCTGTATCATTTGGCGTGGTGCAAAATGTCCGGCAAACGCATACGGCAAACCATAAGCAGCGGCCAAGGCAGCACTTTCCATACTTGAACCTAAAATCCAGATGGGAATATTTTTACCTTCGGCTGGAAAAGCGCGAACTTTTGCTGTCGCATTCTCTACAGAAAAATAATCCTGAAGCTTGGTTACATTTTGAGGAAATCGTTGTGCCTGCTCAAAAAAGTCTTTTCGAATGGCTTCAGCAGTTGGCTGATCTGTTCCCGGAGCTCTTCCTAAACCTAAATCGATTCTGTTTGGATAAAGCGTCTCTAGGGTTCCAAATTGCTCTGCTACTATTAAAGGAGAATGATTCGGTAACATTATACCGCCAGAACCTACACGAATATTTTTAGTATGACCAGCAATATATCCTATTAAAACAACTGTAGCCGTGCTCGCAACATGTGCCATATTGTGATGTTCAGCCAGCCAAAAACGCTTATAACCTAAATTATCGGCTAGCTGTGCTATGTCTTTTGTTTTTTGAAATGTTTCGGTGGCATTGCTATCCTCAGTAATAATAGCGAGTTCTAATATGGAGATTGAAATTGGGTTTTTCATATATATATTTACTTTCTACAAAATTACTTCATTTATACTGATGCCTTTTATTTTGCTATGTTAAGAGAATTATAATATTTTTATCTGTGATAAAAAATACAAAAAATGATAATTAATTATTGTTTTACGATAATTAATTATACATTTGCGATATAATTCTAACTTTCAATTAAATGAAAACCACTCATATCGTTTCTAGAGTTTTATTTTATTTTACCCGTTTTTTGTCTGTTGTATATTTTGGACTGGCAAGCTACTCTCTTCTATCCTTAATTACAGGCTGGAGCCTGACCTTTAAAGACGGTGGAAAATATTTTCAGGTTTGTTATCCGTTTACTACGCATCCAGTAATGCTTGGCGACTATAATCTTCCGTATATACTTTTTGATTTCTTAGCTCCTCTGAGTCTCTATGGACTTTTCTTTTTATTAAGCAGTAATGTTTTTAAGCTTTTTTATCAGCCAAAATTATTCACTCAAAATGGGATCCAGCATTTAAGACGTTTTTATTTATCCAATTTGCTTATACCAAGCATTGTGCTGTTTATTGCTTTCTTCTTTGTGCCGCTAGATAATGAAGTTTCTATTTTTATTGTATTGCACGGAATGCTTGGTGTTTTTGCTTACTTTCTTGCAGCAATTTTTAAACAAGGGCTAAACCTTCAGAACGAACAAGACTTATTTATATAACTATGCCAATAATTGTAAATGTTGATGTGATGCTTGCCAAACGCAAGATGCAAAGTAAAGAATTGGCAGAAAAGCTTGAAATTACCCCTGCTAATTTATCGATACTTAAAACTGGAAAAGCAAAAGGAATCAGATTTGATACTCTGGAAGCCATTTGTAAAATATTGGACTGCCAGCCTGGTGATATTCTAGAGTATGTAAGCGAATAGCGCTCGTTTAAATCTAAATCTTATTGACGTAAAAATCGGCTTTTATAGGCCGAATGGAATTCTATTGCCTATTTTTTTTCAAAATCATCATTATATAATCATCTAAATCAATCAAAAATGAACAGTTTATCAATCAAAAATCTCAGTAAAACTTATGAGAACGGTGTTAAGGCAATTGACAATTTATCTCTTGAAATCGGGAATGGCATGTTTGGCTTGCTGGGTCCAAACGGTGCAGGAAAATCTACTTTGATGCGAACTATTGCTGCTTTGCAGGAACCAACATCTGGAATAATTGAATTTAACGGAATCAATATTCTGGAGAATCCTATGTTTATTCGAGAGAACCTTGGCTATCTCCCACAGGAATTTGGCGTTTTTCCAAAAATTTCCGCCTATCGTCTGCTGGATCACTTAGCCATTCTAAAAGGTATTATCAACAAAAAAGAAAGACACGACCAGATTTTGAATTTATTAAACCAAACCAATTTACTACAGCATAAAGACAAAGCGGTACATTCTTTTTCTGGTGGTATGCGTCAGCGCTTCGGAATTGCTCAGGCTTTGCTTGGAAATCCGAAGATTATTATTGTCGATGAACCAACTGCCGGACTTGATCCTGAAGAAAGAAACCGTTTTAATAACCTTTTAAGTGAAATCGGCGAAAGTATTATTGTGCTTTTATCCACTCATATTGTTGAAGACGTACGTGATTTATGTACCAAAATGGCCATTATCTCTAACGGTAAATTGATTTTAGAAGGAAATCCGAATGATGCAGTCGATTCTTTAAAAGACCAAATTTGGATGAAAGCTATTCATAAAAATGATTTGAAGGATTATAAAAATAACTTCAACATCATTTCATCTCATTTGAACTCTGGAAAACTCAATATTCATGTTTTCTCAGACCAGCGTCCTGATTCTGGTTTCGATTTAATTTCTCCCGATTTAAGCGACGTTTATTTCAACGTTTTATCTCAAAATCAACTTAAAAAATAGTCCTATGTTTTCTAAATTACTTCAATTTGAATGGCATAACAATACCAGAAACTGGACTTTTTATGCTTCTTTTATACTGTATCTGATATTTGGTTTTTTTGTTAGTGCTTTTGCCAATTTCTCTTTTTCTGGTGCTTATAAAAATAGTCCCTTCGTACTGACTTATGCAATAGGCCTGATTTCATTGACTACTATATTTTCGATTACCATACAAGTTGCTCAAAGTTTTTTGAAGGAATACGAAACTAAATTTGATGCCATTATTTTTACAGCTCCAATTTCAAAATTTAATTATTTGGCAAGCAAATTTATCATTGCCTTTGCAATTGCTGCACTTTCCTTTTTGATGTTCATTCTTGGGATGATTTTTGGCCATCAAATGTCATGGCTTTCAAAAGACGAAATTGGTCCTTTTGAACTGATCAACTATTTTTGGCCTTACCTTGTACTTGTTTTACCTAATATTTTTCTATGTCTTTCTATATTAACTGCTCTGGCGTGGACAACGCGAAGCAAACTAATGATCTATGTTGGCGGTTTCTTAATTTACATCTTATATATTGCAGGTTCTCTGTTTTCTAACTCTCCTATTTTTGCAAATGCTTCTCCTTCTTCAGCAGCGCAAATGTCTTTTGCGGCAAAGATAGATCCGTTTGGTTTAGCTGCTTTTTTAGAACAAACAAGGTATTGGACGTCTATCGAAAAGAATAGCACTTTACTTTTATTGACCGGCAATTTTTTAGTCAACCGAATTCTATGGCTGGTTATTTCTTTTCTTTTAGTATTTATTTCTTATAAAGTCTTTTCCTTTAGAAAATCGAAAACCAAAAAAAGCAAATCAAAAAACGTAAAATATGAAAGTATTTCCTTTTCTGCGGAAGCGCCAAAACAAATAGAATTTAGAACTTTCAAGCATAATATAGCTGTTTTAAAAAGCAATATCAAAATGGATATCTTTTTGATTGTAAAAGGAATTCCATTTATCCTGATTCTCCTTTTATTCTCCGGACTCTTATTAATTGAAATTTCAGATGAAATTGATGGCGGAATTCGTTTAGCCGAAAATATAGCCAATACCGCTTTAATGATCAGCACGATTATGGATCGTCTGCCTTTCATTTTACTTCTGATCATTCTTTTTTACAGCAGTGAATTAGTAAACAGGAGCGAGAATTCAAAATTTGATATGCTTGAAAATACGACTCCATATTCACAAATAATGGTTTTGATTGCAAAATTGATTTCACTTTTCTCTATTGCACTAATTATCATTGGCGTTTCTATTGTAATAGGATGCAGTTTTCAAATCATTAATGCAAATGCTCCAATAGAATTTGGGTTGTACTTTTCAATCTTGTACTATCTAGGGCTTCCCATTCTATTGATTTCGATTTTAGTTCTTTTTATTCAAACTCTCATTAAAAACAAATATTTAGGACTTTCAGTTGCAACACTTACGGTTGTTTTAATTAGCTCTGCAATTGGGGATCAATTAGGGATTTCACATCCATTATTGAGATTTGGTGATGCCTTTAAAAGAGATTTTTTTGATTTGAATGGTTTTGGAAAATATACTTTTTCATTTCATATTTCGATTTTATACAATACTGGTTTGGCTTTAATTCTGATAGTATTTACCTCCATTTTATGGAAACGAAATACTTCGGTTTTAAAATCATTTCAGCGAAATTCATTTAATGCAATTCAAAAAGCAATTTTCATTTTAGGAATTCTTCTTTTTATTGGTTTTGGAAGTTATCTTTTTTACAAAACAAATATTGAATATCCCTATATAACCCAAGAAGATCAAAATAATTGGAGCGAACAGTATGAATTAAATTTTAAGAAATATGCTCCTTTAGCACAGCCGACCATCACATCTGTGAAGAGTACAGTAGATTTATTTCCAGAAGAAAATCGTTATGAAGTTTCGGGATCGTATGAATTAATCAATAATTCAGAAAAAGCAATTGATAGTTTACTCCTATATATAGATCGAAATTCGAAACTGACTTCTATTAAAATTCAAAATGCTAAAAAAATAGATGATGTTTCACAATTTAATCATTACTGGTATCGCTTAACAAAGCCTTTGCAACGGCATCAGAAATTAAAAATGAGTTTTTCGTTTCAATCTTCGTGGTCGCCGTTTAAAGGACATACTGCTTTTAATTCTATAATCGAAAATGGTTCTTTTATGAGAATCAGCCGTTATTTTCCAACTTTTGGTTATCAGGTTTCGAATGAAATTGAGAGCAAAAAAGAACGCAAAAAAAGGCATTTACCAGCTCAAACCCCGCTTAAAAAATTAGAAGATAAAACGATAATTCCGAATGTTTTTATTGATTATGATGCTGTTGTTTCAACATCTGAAAATCAAACTGCAATTGGTGTGGGAGATTTAATTGCAAAATGGAAAAAAGGCAATCGCAATTATTTCCATTATAAATCAAATGGAAAAATTCCGTTTCGTTTTGCTTTCGTTTCCGCGGAATATCAAATCAAAAAGACAATTTATAAAGGAATTTCAATAGAAGTTTATTACGACAAAAGACATTCCCGAAATATCGAAAAACTAATAAGCGGTATAAAAAACACCTTAGATTATTGCCAGGTCAATTTTGGAAAATATCCTTATAAAACTATTCGTTATGCCGAAGTCTCCGCTTTCGCCGATGGATTTGCCGCGACTTCTTATCCATCGACGGTTTTTATGAAAGAGAATTTTGGTTTTTACAGCAACCTGAATAATAACAATAAAGAAGATGTTATCAACCAATTAACATCGCACGAATTATCGCACGAATGGTGGGGAAATGCCCAGATTGCTCCGGAACAAAAAGAAGGAAGCTGGATTTTGACTGAAACCCTGGCACAATATACAGAATTGATGTTATATGAAAAAGAACACGGCTTAGAGAAAGCTTTGCAAACCTTAAAAATTCATTTGGATTTATATCTAAGCGCCAGAAGCTACGATCCTGAAACTTCTCTCTATAAAACAAATTATGAAACACCGCATTTGCCGTACGACAAAGGAATGCTTGTTATGCATCAATTACGACTTTTAATTGGAGAAGAAAAAGTGAATCTTGCTTTGAAAAACTTTCTGAATCATTATAAATATCCAAACCAAAGTCCTGATTCTGAAGATTTATTAAAGGAAATTTATGCTGTAACAGATCCTAAACTGCATTGGGAATTAGATGAAATGTTTAAGCAGATTATCACTTATTCTTCAAAAATAGTTTCAGTTGAAAGTCAAAAAAAGAATGGATTTTATGAAGTTTCATTTAAAGTTACTTCCGAAAAATATGCTGAAAATGCAGTTGGAAAACGAAAATTAATTGAAAATGATAAGACAATTGATATTGGTATTTATGATGACAAGGGAAAATTATTTTATTATCCATTTTCACTAAAAAATAATAAAACCGAAGGAAAAATCAAATTCAAAACCAAACCTCAACTAATCGTTGTAGATCCTTATTTAAAAAATATCGACACTTTTATTAAAGACAACGACAAGGAAATTAATTAAAAAAAGGGCTCTAATAATTAGAGCCCTTTTCAATTCTTATTATTTCAAATGAATTGTAATCAATTTATGTTTTGTTTTTCCGTCACTGGAAATTTTAAAATCTGGCGAATTGGATTCGATTTCAAATCTGGAAGAAGTTTCAACTACTAATGAAATATCTTTATAACGAAAGTTTTTCGGAATTTCAGGAAGCTCAATTTTCACAATACCTTCTTTATTATTTTGTTCAAAATTAATTTTAATTCGATCGCGAAGCCAGATATATTCATAAACTTCCTGCCAGGGCGCCATCCAGATTGAATCGTTTCCGTTTGCACCATATTTATTTGCAATCGCTGTCATATAATATTTGAAGTCTGGAAAACGCATACTTAAATTCCACAAATTTGAATTTCCTACTCCATGTGTAAATTCGTTGTACCAAATTGGCCCCGCTAATTTTGCAACTGAATCAAAAGTCGTTAGAAAACGATCCATAGTTTTAAACCCGATTGTATCTTTTGAGCTTTGAATAAAAGTTCGCGCATAGATCATTTTATCTAAATTTACCTTCTTATCAACTTTAATAACTGGTCCGGCACCAACATAAGATGCTACCGAAAAAGAACCATTTGCCAGAGCATCTCGCTCATATTCTAAATGATATCCAGGATCACTTTCTCCGCCAGGCACCACAAAATGCGACATTGTAAATCCTAAATTTTGCTTTATTGAAGTTGTATTCTCTGTCACTTCAGTTAAAAAATTAGTTCCGTGTTTGGTTGCATGATGAAGACCGTGATTTAAAATATCCCAGCCTGCACTGTATAATTCCTTTACTTCTGACCACGAAAGATGGCCGCGATTTGCTGGTAAATCTCCAATTGCTCCTCCATTAATTGCTAAACCTAATTTGAACGGAATTTTATTTCCTAAACCGTCAGAGTAAAAAAGTCCTTTTGAAATTGTTCCGTCTCCACCCTGGTCGTTTTTCCATTCGTTCATCATTGGCGGACTAATTTTTCCTCCATTAAATAGTGGGAAAGCCGTTAAATAAGCGGACCTATAACCATCATCAACTGTAAAACTATACGCTATATGTTTGTTGAATTTTAAATCTGCAGCCTGAATTTTTACTTTCTCTACTGATTTTAGTTTTATTTTGAATGAAATAGTTTTTGTTTTTGAAGAATCTGTTTTGAAATAGGAATTACTTCCAAAACAATAAGATGATGTACTGATTAACAGAACGATCGTGAACAAAAATGCTTTCATTCGTAATTGTGTTATTTTCATTTGAAAGGCCTGATTTAGAGTTTTTAAAGATACAGTTCTTTAGAAAAACTCTGCCTAAAAAATGATATTTCAATAGTTCAAAATTTTATTTAACGATATATAATAATTTTTATCGTACAAAATTCAAACAAATCTTTTATAATCAACACTTTACAAATCAGGCATATGGTTTGCTAATTTTTAGATAGCCAAACTCAAACTATCTATTATGTACCTTTCTAATACAAAAACCATTGTGTTTATTACGGGAGCATTTGTAAGCCATTCTTGTTGGGAAGAATGGATTATATTTTTTGACAGTAAGGGATATAAAACGGTTGCACCACCATGGCCAAATAAAAATGAAGTGCCGGAGATTTTAAGAAAAGAACATCCAAATTCTAAAATTGCTTCTGTGCGTTTATCTACCTTAATAGATTATTATACAGAAATTATAGCAAAACTTCCTGAAAAACCCATTTTGATTGGGCACTCTTATGGAGGATTATTGACTCAATTATTAGTTCAAAGAGAATTAGCTTCAGCTGGAATTTGCATTCATTCAGTACCTCCACAGGGAATATACACTTCTAAATTTTCCTTTTACAAAGCAGTCTGGAAACCTTTGGGATATTTTACTTCCAGAAAAAAAACTTATTTAATGACTTTTAAAGAATGGCAGTTTGCCTTTACAAACGAAATGTCTTTTGAAGAACAAAAAGAATCTTATGAAAAATTAGTTATTCCTGAATCTAAACAAGTCATGCGCGATGCCCTAAGCGATACAGCAAAAATCAACTTTAAAAAAATCCATGTTCCGTTGTTATTTTTGTCTGGTTCAAATGACAATATTATTCCGTCATCTCTCAATTATTCTAATTTTAAAAAATACAAAAACATTCACTCAATTACTTGTTATAAAGAATTCAAAGACAATAATCATTTTGTTTTAGGGCAAATAAATTGGAAAGAAGGAGCCGAATTTATTGCCAATTGGCTGGGAAAAATCAGTTAGTTTAATTCTCTTTTAATTTCTAATTTTTTGATTTTTGAATTTAAAGTAGAAGGATGAATGTCTAAAATTTCGGCTGCACCTCCTGCTCCCGATATTTTTCCATTACATTTTTTAAGGATGTACAAAATATAATCTCTTTCGTTTTCCAAAATTGTTTTTATAGAGAATGATTCACTGGCTTGTTCTGCGTGCATTTTTGAAGTTGTCGAAAGTTCAATTTCTTTGATTGTATTACTGTCAGTCAATAAAATGGCACGCTGTATTACGTGTTCCAATTCTCTAATATTTCCCGGCCAATTGTAATTTATAATCTGCTGTAAAGCAAAATCAGAAAGATTTGGTGCTTTTCGTCCCATTTTCTCGCTGTATACTTTTATAAAATGATTTGCTAAATCCGGGATGTCCTCTTTTCGTTTTTTTAATGACGGGACCATAATTGGAAAAACATGTAAACGGTAATACAAATCCATTCTAAATCTTCCGGCTGCTACTTCTTCTTCAAGATTTTTATTAGTCGCTGCAATAATTCTAACATCAATTTTTAATGGAGATTTTCCGCCAATTCGTTCAATTTCTCTTTCCTGCAAGACGCGTAATAGTTTTACCTGAAGCTCGAGGGGCATCTCTCCTATTTCATCTAAAAAAATTGTTCCGCCATCTGCCAATTCAAACTTACCGATTCGCTTGTCCAATGCGCCTGTAAAAGCACCTCTTTCATGACCAAATAGTAATGATTCGGCCAGGTTTTCTGGAATAGCCCCACAATTAATAATAATTAAAGGCTTGTCTTTTCTTGGTGATAAAGCATGAATACTTTGGGCAATTTTCTCTTTTCCGGTACCACTTTCACCTAAAACCAAAACCGATGTATCTGACGGCGCCACTTTTCTGATATAGTCAAAAACCGTAATCATTTGCGGACTATTACCGATAATACCTTCAAAACCAATCGATTTATCTAAAGGTTTTACTTCTTTAATAATAGCTTCTTTTTGGTCTGTCTCAGAAATTGTTTTTGGATACATTTTAGTAACAAATTGTGCAAATGTATTTTCGAGGTTCGTCAAAAGTTTTAAGGTTTCTGCCGAATAAATATTAAAATTTCTACTATAAAAGTTGAAATAAAATCTTTGTATTGTTGCAATGGAAACTGGAAAAACCAAATATGATTTAATTCCGAAATTATGAGAAATCAGGCTTTTTATAGGTGCTGCCTGAAAGTTATTAATCAACGTTTCTTCACTATATATAACCGGTTCTAAATCTAACTTTGATTTTTTATAGGTTTCATCTAATTCCTTAATAGAAATATCTGCAATTTTTGAGAATTTTTCCGGACTGATGATCTGGTAATCGTCTATATTTCTACGCATGATTCCGAGGTTCGCATAATGCGTTGTATTCGCAAAACCAACTTCAACATAATCAAACGAAATATAATTTTGTATCATTCTTCCGAATGCCAATAATGCATTTTCCCATTTAAGATTTGAATTAAAAATTTCATTCATATCTTTTTGCAATTGCATTTGCTGTATTAATTGCGATTCTAAACTATATTCCTGACGGTAAAAAGCGATTTCGAGAGTAGTTAAAACATCTTGTTCTCTAAAAGGCTTCAAGATAAATCCGTACGGTTGTGTGATTTTCGCCTGATCCAAAATCTTTTTGCTGGAATTAGCTGATATAAATATAAAACCAATATAATTTTCTTTGAGAATTTGGGCCAATTCTATTCCGTTACGATTTCCTTTCAGCATAATATCCAGGAAAACTAAATCCGGTTTTTCGATCTCAATCTGTTCCAAGGCCTGATCAACTGAACGCGCAATTCCGATGACTTCATAATTTGCTTTTTCGAGAATTAACTGCAAATCATGTGCTTCTATAAATTGATCTTCAACGATTAAAATTCGTTTTTTAAATGTGGCTTCAGAGGATTTGAGGTGCTGGTCGAAAACCGTTTCCATAAATGTGGTATTTTTAGTATTATAACAGGCGTAAGATATTGGTATAAAATTAGTTAATTATTGTAATTAAAACAGGAAAAATTCAAAATTTAAATGGAAAAAAATATCTTTTATGTGAATTTTCCTGATATTATTCTAAAGAACCGTACCACTTTATATTTATATTTGTTCATCATAAAAAACATCCAAAAACCTAATTATAAACAAATTATGAAACAAGTTTATGCACTCTGTTTTATCCTTTCAATTGCAGTACAATCTTTAGCACAAACTTCACCTTCTGTTGCCAAATATGACTTAAAGAAAAAAAGGCTTTTGATCCAGGCTTGTTCTATCTATTTATTCAACGCCAATCAAGGTGCCATAGATCCTGACAGCTCTGTAGTTTTAGCCTGTAAAGCATATAAATTGCCCGTTTCATTAGCTTATGACGAAGGTTTTAACGATGGATCATATTTGATTGGAAATGATCTGATTGATAAAGGCAATATCAATTCGGCCAAAAAACTTCTTGCTAAATCTAAAGAGGAAAACCGGATTAAGTTATTGCTTCAGATTACCAATTTTTATCTTTTCAAACCCGGAACGAAACCAGAAGATTTGCAAAATGCATTCTTATATATTAAGGAAGCTGTCGATTTGAGTAAGCAACTTAAAATAAAAAAATGGCAACATCAAAGTTTGTTACTATTAGGTAAATATTATTTTCAGGCTAATAATCAGGTTGAAGGCAAAAAATACTTTGTGCAAGTTATAAGCGAATGCCGAAAAACAAACGACAAACTTGGTCTTGCTGATGCTCTGGATGTGTATGCAACTCTATTACCAAATTTAGATCCGGAGAAAGAAAAAATGCTGCAGGAAGCAGTTTCTCTTTATGCTGGTGTAGGATTAGAAGAAAAAAGAATAGAGTCTTATATGAAAATTACGACTATCTATTTTTGGACCGGAAGAATCAATGAAGCAAAAAAGAGACTGCAGCAAAATTTAGCTGATTTGCGAAAAATTAATTTCACACATCAACAATTCGCAGAAACTACAATAGTTTATATTGACTTGTATCAGCACAATATGAAAAGTGCTATGTATTATGCACTAAAAAGCGTAAAAAGAATGGAGGCCGAAAAAGACTATACTTTTGGGGATATTTTTTATATGCGATTAGGTGATGTTTATAATTTTATAGGCCATAATGAAGAAGCACTAGAACTATATAAAAAAAGCATTGAAATTGGACAGCAAACCTTAGATACCGGTACTTGGTACAAAAGTTTTTATGGTGCTGTTGCTGCTTTATCAATTAAAGGAAAAAATAAAGAGGCTATTGCTTACATAAATTCGCTAACATCAAAATATCCTCCAAAAACTACTTTTGATAAGATGTCTGTGGCTTATATAAAAGCCAATTGTTACGAGGCACTTAAAGATAATGTTCGGGCTGAAAAGTTTTTTAATGAAACAGATTATTATGCCAAACAATTAAATACTCCTGAAACTTTTAGAGAAATTGTCCACCAATATACCATGATGTCTTTATTTTATATTAATATAAATAAAGTTCAGAAAGCTAAATTTTACACAGATAAAATATTTACACTTTTTAAGGTCAATAAAGGGACATATAATTCAGAGGCATTTCAACGTTTATTATACAAAACTGACTCTATTAACGGAAATTACAAAGGTTCATTAGAGCATTTTAAAAATTATAAAAGAATAAGCGATTCAATTATTGGAGTCGATAAAAACAAACAAATTGAAGAATTAAAAATTCAATATGAAACTAAAAATAAAGAACAGAAAATTGCACTTTTAAACGACCAATCGAAACTGCAGGAAAGTGAATTACAAAAATCAAAACTCTTAAATAATTTGGCGATTGGAAGTTTGATTTTGCTTTTATTTACGATTGGTTTGCTTTATAATCGTTATCGTTTAAAACAACGAAATCACGCTAAACTGGAATTAAAAGAAAGAGAAATCAATCAAAAAAACCTCAACCTAAGACATTTATTAGATGAAAAAGAATGGCTATTAAAAGAGATTCATCATCGTGTAAAAAACAATCTTCAGACCGTTATAAGTCTGCTCAATTCGCAATCAGCTTATTTGGATAATGATATGGCTTTGTCGGCTATAAAAAACAGTCAGCACAGAATTCATTCAATGTCATTGATTCATCAAAAATTATATAATTCTGAGAATATTGCGACGATTAATATGCCGAATTACATCAAAGAATTGGTCGAATATTTAAAGGAGTCCTTTTCGCTTGCACAAAGAATTCGTTTTGAAATAAAAGTTGCTCCATTAGAATTGGATGTGGCGCAGGCCGTTCCTCTAGGACTTATTTTGAATGAAGCCATTACGAATTCAATTAAATATGCTTTTCCAAATGATCGAACAGGAATGATTTATGTGACGCTCGAAGCAATAGCAGAAAACCGATATTTATTAACCATTTCAGATAACGGAATTGGAGCTGAAACTGATTTTACAGATACGAAAGCAAACTCATTCGGAATGAGTTTAATAAAGGGTTTAAGCGATGATTTGGAAGCAAAATTTACGATGGAAAATAATAATGGAACGATTTTAAAAATTGAATTTTCGCAAGAATTTCCGATAAATCAAAAAAGACAAATGATTTAAAACCTAAATTTGTACCACGAAAATGAATTTCGCCTTTAGCCTTTCCCTCAAATGACACACAAAATTTTAATTATAGACGACGAAGAAAAACTGAGAAGTCTGCTGGCACGTATTATAAAATCGGAAGGATTTGAAGTTTTTGAAGCTAAAGATTTAAAATCAGGTTTTAAGAAATTAGAACAAACTGAAATTGATGTCGTTCTATGTGATGTAAAATTACCTGACGGAAACGGTGTTGATTTTCTTCAGAATATAAAAAACAGTTTCCCTTTAGTAGAAGTTATTCTATTAACTGCTTTTGGGAATATTCCGGATGGTGTTCAGGCCATGAAAAATGGTGCTTTCGATTATATCGTAAAAGGCGATGATAATGATAAAATTATTCCGCTTCTTTATAAAGCTGTAGAAAAAGTACAGTTACAGAAAAAGGTGCAACAACTCGAAAAACGAATTGGCGATAAATATTCTTTTAATACCATTATTGGAAAATCAAAAGGAATCGAACAAGTTATTGATTTAGCACAAAAAGTTGCCAAAACCGATTCGACTGTTTTATTAACGGGAGAAACCGGAACTGGAAAAGAAGTTTTTGCACAAGCGATACATGAAAACAGTAATCGGGTTGGAAAATCTTTTGTGGCTTTGAACTGCAGTACTTTCAGTAAAGAAATTTTAGAAAGTGAATTGTTTGGTCATAAACAAGGTGCTTTTACCGGAGCTTTAAAAGATAAAAAAGGTTTTATTGAAGAAGCAAACGGCGGAACTTTATTTCTGGATGAAATTGGTGAAATGCCAATCGATCTTCAAGCCAAATTATTACGCGTTTTAGAAACCAGCGAATATATTCCGGTTGGAGACACAACTCCCAAAAAGTCAAATTTCAGATTAATTGCAGCGACAAACCGTGATTTAAAAACAGAAAGTGATGAACACCGTTTTCGTTCTGACTTATATTTTCGATTGAATATTTTCGAAATCAAATTGCCTTCTTTGCGCGAAAGAATTAAAGATGTTTCGGTATTGGCCCATTATTTCGTGAAGCAATTTTCTGAAAAAACAAACAAAAAAACTTTAGATATTGCTGATGATTTTCTACAGAAATTAGAAAATTATTCCTGGCCGGGAAATATTCGGGAACTTAAAAATATTATCGAACGATCAGTTATTTTGAGCAATGGCGATACTTTAACTTCAGATGTCTTGCCTTACGAAATGCAGCATCAGCCTGAAAAAGCAACAAAATCGATGTCGGCTTTTTCTATGCAGAGTATTGAAAAATTGCATATTCAGAAGGTTTTGAATTATACAAAAGGTAATAAAGCCGAGACAGCACGATTGCTTGAAATTGGGATCGCGACGTTGTATAGGAAACTGGAAGAATATAATATTCAATAGTTAAAATAAATTCCAAAAATTAAATTCTAAATTCCAATTTTGAGTTTCGGTTTAAAATTTCAATCGAAAGCTCCATCGGAGCAAAATATTTATAGAAAATGTAATCGGTTTTTAGATCAAAGCTCCAGCGGAGCAAAATGTTTATAGCAAATATAATTAGTTTTGATTGAAGCTCCAGCGGAGCGACATTCTAGCGTTTGTTTCAATCTAAAACATGTCGCCCCAATGCGGCTTTATTATCGAACGTTGTAATTTTCTATAAACATGACGTCCCTCTGGGACTCAAATTCAAAAATCAAATCCTTATCATTTCAATAAAAGCTTATCAAAATGATAGGCTTTTTTTATGCTTAATTTTTGGCACAAAACTACATTCCTTTTATTTACAACACTTTAACCACACCACAACTTTTTCGGAACATATTTTGGCATAAGGAGGAAGAACATAAAAATTCATTCTCATGAAAAATCAAGTAACCTCAATCTACAAACAAGCGGAACGCTTTGCCGAGATAACCAAAAAATCTATTATTTCTGGAAATATAGTACGTGCAAAAAAATGTCTTGCACTTGCTGAGCGCCTATTTATTAGCGGAAGCATTGAAACTAAAAATGCTATTTCTAATGTGTATGTTTTCTCCGTTTCTTCTTTTATGGAAGTACGTCACTGCAACATTTCACATCTTTTTCCACAAACGCTTAAAGCGGAATATATTAAGCAGATTAATGCTTCAGGCGTATAAAAATGTTTAATCGGTTAACTGTTTAATTGGTTAATCGTGAAAAATCTAAAATCTAAAAATAACATTATGATCACTTTTCTTTTACTCGCATTGGCCGTTGTGCTTTTTGCCATTTGTTTTAAATCAGTTGAATTCTTTGAAAAAATCTAAATCATGACTGCACTATTTATTATTTCTATCGCTGTTTTTGGTTATTTGGTTTATGTATTAATCAAACCTGAAAAATTCTAAAAAAATGAAAAAGTCACAGTCAGGAAAAAAGCTACTATTATATGTTTTTGTGGCTTGGACATTAGCCTTTGTAACGCTTATTGCGCTTTTATAAAAGCCCAAATTTTATTTAATTTCTAACAAACAAAATATGAACACAGAGTTATTTGGTGTCATTAGCATTTTTATCATTTCGATAGTTTTAGCCATTCCAATAGGAAAATATATTGCTAAAGTTTATTTAGGAGATAAAACCCTTTTTGACCCGATTTTCAATCCAATTGAAAAATTTATTTTTAAAATTAGTGGTATCAATTCTACTGAAGAGATGAACTGGAAACAACATCTAAAAGCACTTTTGAGTGTAAACATGATTTGGTTCTTTCTTTGCTTTTTTGTCCTATTGTTTCAAGGTTCCTTACCCCTTAACCCGGATAATAATCCATCTATGACGCCTGATTTGGCCTTTAATACGGCTATTTCATTTGTAGTAAACTGTAATTTACAACATTACTCAGGTGAAAGTGGTCTTTCTTATCTTGGACAACTTATGTTAATGTTCCTGCAATTTGTTTCTGCTGGTGTGGGAATGGCCGCCGCAGCAATGATTTTTACTGCAATGAAAGAAAGAACTACAGAAAAACTGGGGAATTTTTATAATTATTTCATCAAAAGTTGTACTCGTATTTTGTTACCACTTTCAGCTATTGTAGCAATTGCGCTATTATTTAGCGGAACTCCTATGACGTTTGAAGGAAAAGATACTATTACCACTTTACAAGGTGATTCAGTACAAGTTTCACGTGGTCCGGCTGCAGCTTTTATTGCTATCAAACATATCGGTACAAACGGTGGTGGATTTTTTGGAGTCAATTCAGCACATCCATTAGAAAATCCAACTTATTTCACAAATGCAGTTGAACTTTGGGCACAATTGATCGTTCCGTTTGCCATGATTTTCGCTTTAGGTTTCTATCTAAAGAAAAAGAAACTAGCTTACGTAATCTTTGGTGTAATGACAGTTGGTTTTTTACTCCTTGTTATTCCTACTATAGCTACAGAGCTTAACGGAAATCCAGCCATAGAAAAAATGGGAATTGCTCAGGCAACCGGAGCTATGGAAGGAAAAGAAGTTCGGTTTGGCCCAGCGATTTCAGGATTCTGGAGTATTGCTACAACCGTAATTTCTACAGGTTCTGTAAACAGTATGCATGATAGTTCGATGCCAATTTCCGGAGCGATGCAATTGCTTGCTATGATGGTAAATGCCTTTTACGGAGGTTGTGGTGTTGGAATCCTGAACTTCTATATTTTCATTATTCTGGCTGTATTTATTTCCGGTTTAATGGTGGGTCGAACTCCTGAATTTTTAGGAAAGAAAATCGAAGCCCGCGAAGTTAAAATTGCTGCTTTTATTGCGATTCTTCATCCTTTATTGATTTTAGCCGGAACAGCAATAGCTTCTTATTTTGCAGCTCATGATACTGCAATGGGTTATTGGTTTAGCGGAAACGCGACAGGCTGGCTAAACAATCCTGGGAACCATGGATTCTCTGAAATGTTATACGAATATACTTCGAGTGCCGCAAACAACGGTTCTGGTTTTGAAGGTTTAGGAGATAATAATCCTTTTTGGAATATCACTACAGGAATTGTATTACTGTTAAGCCGTTTCATTCCGATCATTGGGCCATTGGCAATTGCAGGATTATTAGCGAATAAAAAATACATTCCGGAAAGTGCAGGAACTTTAAAAACGGACACTACGATTTTCGGAATTATGGTTTTCGCCGTAATCGCAATTATTGCTGCTTTATCATTCTTTCCAGCTTTGGCTTTAGGTCCATTGGCAGAATATTTTACATTAAAATAATATAAAAAATGACTAATAATAAATCCAATTCATTGTTTGAAAGTAAGCAGGTTAAAGAAGCCTTATCGCAGTCTTTTGTGAAGCTGAATCCAAAATTGATGATTAAAAATCCGGTAATGTTTACCGTAGAAATAGGAACTGCCATTATGTTTGCTGTTTGTGTTTCCATTTTAATGGGAGCAACTGACCAAGGTAGTTTTACTTATAATTTAATTGTGTTTTTAATATTACTAGCGACACTTTTGTTTGCCAACTTTGCTGAAGCTATTGCTGAAGCCAGAGGAAAAGCACAAGCCGATAGTTTAAGAAAAACACGCGAAGAAACTCCGGCAAGACAAATTTTACCAAACGGAGAAATCAAAAATATCAGTTCGTCTGAATTAAAAAAAGGAGATATTTTCGTTTGTGAATCTGGCGATTTAATTGCTACCGATGGTGAAATTATTGAAGGATTGGCAACCATTGACGAAAGTGCGATTACCGGAGAAAGTGCTCCTGTAATTCGGGAAGCAGGTGGTGATAAATCATCTGTAACCGGCGGGACAAAAGTATTATCTGATAAAATAAAAGTAATCGTAACTTCTGAGCCTGGCGAAAGCTTTTTAGATAAAATGATTGCTTTGGTTGAAGGTGCGAGTCGTCAGAAAACGCCAAACGAAATTGCCTTAACCATTTTATTAGCCGCATTTACCTTAATCTTCGTGATTGTGTGCGTTACGCTAAAACCGTTTGCCGACTATGCAAATGCACCCATCACGATTGCGGCTTTTATTGCTTTGTTTGTATGCTTAATTCCAACGACAATTGGAGGTTTGCTTTCTGCGATTGGGATTGCCGGAATGGACAGAGCATTGCGTGCCAACGTAATTACAAAATCGGGAAAAGCGGTAGAAACTGCTGGAGATATTGACGTATTACTTTTGGATAAAACCGGAACCATCACTATCGGAAACAGAAAAGCAACCAGTTTTTATCCTACAAAAGGAGTTTCAGAAGAAGATTTTATAAAATCTGCTGTGTTAAGTTCATTAGCAGATGACACTCCGGAAGGGAAAAGTATTGTGGAACTGGCAGGAGCCGAAACTGCCAATAAATTATCAATTGAAGGTGCTACTTTAATAAAATTTACCGCAGAAACCAGAACTTCCGGAGTTATTTTAAAAGACGGAACTAATATTAGAAAAGGTGCTCAGGATGCTGCAAAAAATATTGCTGCTCAGGCAGGAAATAGTTTTCCAGAAGATACTGCACAAAAAGTAATCGACATTTCTTCAAACGGAGGAACGCCATTAGTGGTTATTAAAAACAATCAGGTTCAAGGTGTTATCGAATTACAGGATATTATTAAAACCGGAATGAAAGAACGTTTTGACCGATTGAGAAAAATGGGTGTAAAAACGGTAATGGTTACTGGTGATAATCCGCTAACAGCTAAGTTTATTGCCGAAGCTGCCGGAGTCGATGATTTTATTGCCGAAGCGAAACCTGAGGATAAAATGAACTACATCAAAAATGAGCAAAATCTTGGTAAATTGGTTGCCATGATGGGAGACGGAACGAATGATGCTCCTGCTCTTGCGCAAGCAAATGTGGGTGTTGCTATGAACAGTGGTACTCAGGCAGCTAAAGAAGCTGGAAACATGGTCGATCTTGATAATGATCCAACGAAATTAATCGAGATTATCGAAATTGGAAAACAGCTTTTAATGACTCGTGGAACTTTAACTACTTTTTCTATTGCAAATGACGTTGCGAAATATTTTGCTATTGTTCCTGCTCTTTTTATTACTGCGATTCCTGCGCTTCAGGGTTTAAACATTATGCATTTGCATAGTCCGGAAAGTGCGATTTTATCGGCTGTTATTTTTAACGCGATTATCATCCCGATATTGATTCCATTAGCATTGAGAGGTGTTGATTACAAACCAATCGGAGCAAGTGCCATCTTAAAAAGAAATCTTTTGATCTATGGTTTAGGCGGATTGATTGTTCCTTTTATCGGAATTAAATTGATTGATTTACTTGTTGCTTTATTTATGTAAGGTTCTGAGATACTAAGATACTAAGACTCTAAGGTTTTTCTCTTAGAGTCTTAAAATCCAAGAACCATTAAAAAACTAAAATTATAAACATAGACTTTGATTACTAAGCTTCTAAAAAAAACTTAGAACCTTAGCAACTTAGTCTCTTAGAATCTTAAAAAGATGAAAAATATATTTTCACTATTAAAATTGACATTGCTTATCGTAATTCTGTTCGCAGTGATTTATCCTCTTGCAATTTATGGAATTGCACAAATGGCTCCTAATCAAGGAAAAGGAGAAACTCTTTCGGTTAACGGAAAAGTAGTTGGTTACCAAAAAATTGGTCAAAAATTCGATAAGTCGAATTATTTCTGGGGAAGACCTTCGGCTGTTGAATACAACGCTGCAGGAAGTGCCGGAAGCAATAAAGGACCAAGTAACGCCGATTATCTGGCTTTGGTTCAAAAAAGAATTGATACACTTTTACTAGTTCATCCGTACTTGAAAAAATCTGATATTCCATCCGATATGGTTACGGCTTCTGGAAGTGGATTGGATCCGAATATTTCTCCGCAAGGCGCATTGATTCAGGTAAAACGTGTTGCTAAAGAAAGAAAACTGGACGAATCAAAAGTTAAAGCTTTGGTTGAATCTAAAATTAATACGGCTGTTGTTGGTCCTGAAACGGTTAATGTTTTGGAATTGAATGTAGCCCTTGATGCGCTTCGCTAAAACAAGGTTCTGAGTCGCTAAGGTTCTAAGGTTTTTCTCCTAACAGGTTTTAAAAACCTTGTAGGTATGATATCTTATTATAAATTATAATATAGTAACCACACCGTTTGTCATTCCGAGGAACGAGGAATCCCCGCAAGAAACTCCTCAAAGAAACTTTACAATCTGTGTCGAGCCACTTGCGGGGATTCCTCGTTCCTCGCAATGACAAACTAGATAAAAAATTAGAACGAAAAACGTCCTTTTACCCTGAGTGCCCTAGCCCTGATAGAAGCGGTATCCTTTTTAGGCTATTGAAAAGATCTTGTTTACCATAAACGATCTGCCTAAAAAGATATAGCGGATAGCAGGAAACAGCTCCTTAAAAACCTACTAATAAAAATTAAAACGCCTTTTTTACCCCAAATAATAAAAACAAAAATGAAAAAAATAATACTTACTGCTTTAATCGCATTCGGTTTTAGCAATTTACATGCACAAGAAGAATCTAAAAATCCGTTAACGTTTTCAGGATATGTAGACGTTTATTACAGTTATGATTTCGGGAAACCAGACGATCATACACGCCCGGGATTTTTTTACAATTATAACCGAAGCAATGAAGTGAATCTAAATTTAGGTATGGCAAAAGTGAATTATACGAAAGAAAACATTCGCGGAAATTTTGCTTTAATGGCTGGAACTTATGCCCAATACAATATGTCGGCTGAACAGGATTTATTGAAAAATGTATATGAAGCAAATGTTGGTGTAAAGATTTCGCAAAGCCATAATTTGTGGATTGATGCGGGAATTATGCCAGCACATATTGGTTTTGAAAGTGCCATTGGAAAAGATTGCCAAACGCTAACCCGAAGCATTTTGGCGGAGAATTCTCCTTATTATGAAGCTGGAGTAAAAATTGGTTACACCTCTGAATCCGGAGAATGGTACTTGGCCGGAATGTATTTGAATGGCTGGCAGCGTATCCAGAAAGTAGAAGGAAATCATACGCCTGCTTTTGGAACACAAATTACATACAAACCAACGGATAGAGTGGTTTTGAACTGGAGTACATATGTTGGAAATGAACAACCAGATATCGATAAAAAATGGCGTTATTTTAACAACTTTTACGGACAATTTAAAGTAACAGACAAAACAAACATTACGGCTGGTTTTGATGTTGGGTCACAACAAGCTGCTAAAAACAGTAATAAATACGATACTTGGTTTTCGCCTGTTTTGATCCTGCAATACAAACCGACAGATAAAATTCAGTTGGCTGCACGTGGCGAATATTACAGTGACGAAAAAGGTGTTATTATCGCAACTGAAACGCCAAACGGTTTTAAAACTTACGGATTTTCAGCTAACTTTGATTACTTAGTAACTGATAATGTAATGTTTAGAATTGAAGCCAGAAATCTTTCTAGCAAAGATGAAATATTTACAAAAGATAATCTTCCAACGGATACGAATACGTTTGTAACAACATCTTTGGCGATTAGTTTTTAAACATTAAAATTATTTTTTTACCATTAAGATATTAAGAAAGTTAAGCTTTGTCTTAATGAGCTATTTGAGAAAATTAAGCTTGGCCTTTATTAACTTAATATCTTAATGGTTTTAATATTAAACAGTAATTTTTACCATTAAGATATTAAGAAAGTTAAGCATTGCCTTAATGGGCCTTTGCTGAGAAACATTAAGCCTTGACTTTATTAACTTAATATCTTAATGGTTAAATTAAATAAAAACTTTGCGACTTAGTGCCTTCGTGGCAAAACCATATGGAACAGAAAAAAGAAAATAACGCACAGCACTTTCTTGATTTAATTCAGAAATCACGGAAAGGAAAGTTTAAAGTCTACATTGGGATGAGTGCCGGTGTAGGCAAAACTTATCGTATGCTTCAGGAAGCGCATTCGTTGTTGAAGAATGGAATTGATGTAAAAATTGGTTACATCGAAACGCATATGCGAAAGGAAACGCATGAACTTTTAGCTGGTTTGCCTGTGATTCCACGGCGAACCATTTTCTATAAAGGGAAACAGCTGGAAGAACTCGATGTACAGGCGATTATCAACCTAAGACCTGAAGTTGTGATTGTTGATGAATTAGCACACACCAACGTTGAAGGAAGCAAAAACGAAAAACGCTGGCAAGATGTTTTAGAAATTTTAGAAGCGGGAATCAATGTGATTTCGGCAGTGAATATTCAGCATATTGAGAGTCTGAATGAAGATGTAAAACGCATTACCAATATTGATGTTCAGGAGCGAATTCCGGACAATGTTTTGCGTCTGGCTGATGAAGTGGTTAATATCGATTTGACATCGGAAGATTTGATTGCGCGTTTGAAAGAAGGAAAAATTTATACGCCGGATAAAATTCAAACTGCTTTGACGAACTTCTTTAAATCGGAACAAATTCTGCAATTGCGTGAATTAGCTTTAAAGGAAGTGGCGAGTCAGGTGGTTCGAAAAGTCGAAAACGAAGTGCCTCAACTACATGCTTTACGCCACGAGAAACTTTTGGCCTGCATTAGCAGTAATGATAAAACGGCTAAAATTGTGATTAGAAAAGCGGCGCGATTGGCGAGTTATTATAATGGAAGCTGGTATGTTTTGTATGTAGAAACACCAAAAGAAAGCAGTACCAAAATTGCATTAGACAAACAAAGACATTTAATTAATAACTTTAAACTGGCCGTACAATTAGGTGCAGAAGTTATCAAATTAGAAAATAAAAATATTGCCGATGCGATTTTGATTGCGGTTGAAGAAAAACAAATTACAACTGTCTGCATTGGGAAACCGCATTTGAATTTATTTAAAGTAATTTTGTCTACAACGATTTTCAGGCGTTTATTAAATCGCCTGTCATTATCGAATGTGGACCTTGTTATTTTATCGTAGTAAAATTATTTAAACCATATAAGTCATATAAGTTCATTTTAATTAGGACGTTGAATTTTAACCGCAAAGAGCGCTAAGTTTTTACGCAAAGTTCGCTGATTTTTTTTGCTCGCAAAGTCGCAAGGACGCAAAGCTTTTTTAATCTAATCTTTGCGCTCTTTGCGTTAAAAAAAGCAATTCTAATATTTTCTTATATCACTTATATGGTGAAAAAAAAATTAAATGTTTTAAACAAACATCATGAGAATTAAAACCAAATTGAATCTGGGCGTTGGATTGTTATTTTTGATGATCATCATACTTTCGTTAGTGAGTGGCTATTCTGTTTTTTTGATAAAGGCAGACACGGAGAATATTCTGAAAGCGAATTATAACACGCTGGAATATTCGCGAAATATGATTTTGTCTTTGGATGAAATTAAAGAAAGTCCTGATAGTAAAATTCATGTTTTCAAGGAATATCTTGAGAAACAAACGCAAAATGTAACCGAACCCGGTGAAAAAGAAGCGACGGCTAAACTTGAAAATGATTTTTCGTTTTTAGAAAAAAATAGCACCGATGAAAAAATAAAAGCGCAAATCAGACAAGACATTTTTGCCATTATGAAACTGAATCTGGATGCTATAAAACAGAAAAGTGACATTGCCAAACATACTGCTGAAAATGCTAATTTATGGATCGCTATTGTGGGAAGTTTATGCTTTTTGATTGCTTTTAACTTATTGGTTAATCTACCGAATAATATTGCAAACCCTATTAAGGAACTAACGCAAAGTATCAGGGAAATTGCCAATAAAAACTATTCGGAGCGTGTGCATTTTACCAGCCACAGTGAATATGGTGATTTGGCAAAATCATTCAATACGATGGCGCAGAAACTTCAGGAATACAACGACAGTAATTTATATAAATTATTCTTTGAGAAAAAGCGACTCGAAACGCTTATCAATAATATGAACGATCCTATTATTGGTTTGGATAATGAAGGTATTGTTTTATTTATGAATGATGAAGCACTGAAGATTATCGGAATGAAATTAGAAGATGTTATCGGAAAATCGGCTTATAATTTGGCTTTGTCGAATGATTTAATTCGGTCTTTGATTGTAAAAGAAGAAACTGATTCTCCTAAAAAACAACCACTTAAAATTTATGCACACGGAAAGGAAAGTTATTTCGAAAAAGAAATTCTAAATATTACTATAATTCCAACGGGAGAAGAAAAAGAAATTAATATTGGTGATGTTATTATTCTGCGAAATATTACGCTTTTTAAAGAACTTGATTTTGCTAAAACCAATTTTATTGCCACCGTTTCACACGAATTAAAAACCCCAATTGCGTCTATAAAACTAAGTCTTCAATTACTTGAAAACACAAAAACCGGCGACATGAACGACGATCAGAAACAATTGGTCGAAAGTATTAAAGATGACAGTCAGCGTTTACTAAAAATCACAGGCGAACTGCTGAATTTGTCACAATTGGAAACCGGAAATATTCAGTTGAATATCGAAAAAAGCAATCCACACGAAATTGTAAATTATGCTGTGGAAGCCGTAAAAGTTCAGGCCGATCAAAAGCAAATTAAATTAATAATTAATGCTGATGAAAACCTCGAAGACGTAAAAGCCGATAGCGAAAAAACAGGCTGGGTTTTGATTAATTATTTGTCGAATGCCATTCGATATTCTTCAGAAAAGAGTACGATTGTCATTCAATTAAAAAAAGAAAACAATCAAATCGTATTTCAGGTTATCGACACCGGAAAAGGAATTGACGCCAGATATAAAGACAAAGTTTTCGATAAATATTTCCAGGTTCCCGGCAGCCAAAAATCAGGAACCGGATTAGGTTTGGCAATCAGCAAAGAATTTATTGAAGCGCAAAATGGAAATGTTGGCGTAGAAAGTAATTTAGGATTGGGAAGTACATTCTGGTTTTCATTAAAAGTTTAAAAAGAGCCATAGGCTCAAATTATATTGTAGGGCTGGACTTCAGTCCAGTTGAGACAAAGTATGGAATATTTGGGATGAAAATTTTCAAAAAAAGCTCCAGCGGAGCGTAATATTTATAAATAATTAATGATTTCCCTATACAAAGCTCCAGCGGAGCGACATTCATCGTGATAATAAACATGTCACCCCGATGGAGTTTATTAAAATGTGATAATAATTTTCTATAAACATATCGTCCCGCTGGGACTCACTTTATATTGCAATTGAAATTTGAAATTGAAAAATTACGTATTCGAAGTATTATTCTTAATCTCCATCACTTCCCTTTTAACTTCCAAAAGCAAATCTTTCATACTTTGCGATTCTGTCTGTTCATGACGTCTATCGCTTCGCCCTATGTTGCATTCGTATTCCCAGATTTCTAAAATATCTGAGGCTTTCACTTCATAATTCGGATAAAAACGATTGTCTGATTCCAGAACCAAAGCATTCTTTTTGTTCTTATTGAGACGTTTATAGACCATACCTTCATTTTTGGTAATCAGGATATAAGTTTTACCATCCATAACCTCGCCCAGCCTTTCGACATAACGCCCAATAATAATCGAACCGTCTTCGTGAGGTGGCATTGAATCACCTTCTACAGGAAAACCTCTGTGTTTGCCTGGCCCTAAAAATGGAAGCGAAACCTGCTGTAAACTTTCAATATATTCGGGATCGGCATAGCCGTTTAAGTAGCCTGCTTTTGCTTTTTGGCTTACAATTTCGATGAAATTTTCTCCGAATTTATCAACTTGTATGGGCAAAATGAGTCGGTTTCCTTCTAATTTTATCAAATTTTCCACATCTATTTTGCGGATATCGACAGACAGTATCAAATCAATACTCATATGAAAATATAAAGCGATCTGCTTTAAAATATCATACGGCGCTTCTGAAGTTCCATCTTCGTACTTAACGTATCTTCCTCGTGTTATTTTAAGGTTTCCAGCTAATTTCTCTTGTGATATTTTATGCTTAACCCTTAGTGCTCTAATGTTATCTGAAAATAAGGACATAATTAATTTGTTATAATTTGGAACACCAAATATACAAAAAATTGTTATTATCTGTATTAATTTTGTTGTACAAAAACAAAGGAAATGGCAAGGGCAATTGTACACATGGATTTGGATACCTTTTTTGTATCCTGCGAAAGGCTAACAAACTCAGAATTAAGAGGCAAACCTCTAATTATTGGTGGTGGTGATCGCGGTGTTGTGGCCTCTTGTTCGTATGAAGCACGTTACTTTGGAGTGCGTTCAGCTATGCCTATTCATATGGCGATGAAACTTTGTCCGCAAGCCAAAGTTATAAAAGGCGATATGGAATTATATTCGAAATTATCGCATGATGTTACGCAGGTCATTCAAGAAAAAGCACCGATTATGGAAAAAGCCAGCATCGATGAATTTTATCTTGATATTACCGGAATGGATAAATTTCACGGAAGTTATAAATGGACGAATGAACTCGCACAATCTGTTATTAAAGAAACCGGATTACCAATTAGTTTTTCATTATCCATCAATAAAACCGTTTCTAAAATTGCTACCGGCGAAGGCAAACCCGTTGGAAATTTACAAATTCCGGAAAACGAGGTACAAGGTTTTTTGAATCCGTTATCGATTCAAAAAATTCCTATGGTTGGAGCGGTCACTTTTCAGCTTTTATCCCGAATTGGCGTCCGTAAAATTCAAACCTTATCTGAAATGCCGCCTGAAGTTTTACAGCAGATGATTGGCAAAAACGGTTTGGATATTTGGAAAAAAGCCAACGGAATCGATAATACACCTGTTGAACCTTATACCGAAAGAAAATCAATTTCGACTGAACATACTTTTTCTCAGGATACTATTGATATTGCAAAACTCAAAAGAGTGCTTATCGGAATGGTCGAAAAACTGGCTTTCCAATTGCGGTCTGAGCAATGGCTGACCTCAACTATTACGGTTAAAATACGCTACGCCAATTTTGATACCGAAACCAAACAATGCAAAATCGCCTACACTTCAGCAGATCATATTCTGACCAAAAATGTAATGGAACTTTTCGAAAAAGTCTACCAACGCCGAATGCGATTGCGCCTGATTGGTATTCGCTTTAGCGGATTGGTTCGCGGTACCTATCAAATTGATCTTTTTGAAGATACTGAAGAAATGTTATCGCTTTATGAAGCTATGGATAAAATGAAAAGCCGTTATGGTTTTGATGCCGTAATGCGCTGTGCCGGAGCCATTTTTAAACCTAATAATAAAGATGAAATTTTAAAACGTAAAAAATAATCATGTACCTCAACTGTCATTCATACCATTCATTACGCTACGGCACCATTCCGCTTACGGAATTGGTTAAAGATGCTGTTTTGCATGGCGTAAAAGCTATGGCATTGACTGATATTAATACCGTTACCGGAATTTATGATTTTATAAGAGAATGCTATAAAGTCGAAATCAAACCTCTGGTTGGAATGGAATTTCGCTGTAATCATCAATTTAGATATATTGGTTTGGCAAAAAATGCTGAAGGTTTAGGGGAAATGAATCGGTTTTTAACGGATCACAATTTTAGCGGAGAAGCTTTGCCTTTAATTGCTCCTCAATTTGAATCGGTTTTTGTGATTTATACTTTAGAAAATGCTCCGAAAACGCTTCGTGAAAATGAATTTATCGGTATTCGGACAGATGAAGTTTCAAAGCTTTTTACATCGGAACATAAAAATCAAATTTCTAAAATGGTTGTGCTTCAACCGGTAACTTTTAGAAATAAAAAAGAATTCAACCTGCATAAAATTCTGCGTGCGATTGATACCAATATTATTTTATCAAAATTGACAGAAGCTGATTATTGCAGAACTTCTGAAAAAATGTTGCCTCTGGAATCGCTTTTGCCTTTCTATGAAAAATACCCTGAAATTATTGCCAACACACAGAAAATTATTGATTCCTGTTATTTTCAGTTTGATTTTTCAATTAAAAGAAATAAAAAATTCTTTACCGGAAGTCGTGAGAGTGATCTCGAAAAATTAACAGAATTGGCCGAAAAAGGTTTTGAATGGCGTTATGGAAAAGAAAACAAAATTGCTCGAAAACGTGTAGAAAAAGAATTAAAAGTTATTGACGAATTACAATTCAGCGGTTATTTTTTAATCACTTGGGATATTGTCCGATACAGCAACAGTCAGGGATTTATGCACATTGGGCGGGGAAGCGGAGCCAACAGCATTATTGCTTATTGTCTCGGAATTACCGATATATGTCCAATCGAACTCGATCTGTATTTTGAACGTTTTTTAAATTTAAATAGAAAAAGCCCACCCGATTTTGACATTGACTGGAGCTGGAAAGAACGCAATACCATTTTAGAATATATTTTCGAAACTTATGGTCGTGAGCACGTTGCTTTTTGTGGAACCAATGTCGAATTCAAATACCGTTCTATTTTTAGAGAAGTCGGAAAAGTTTTTGGCCTTCCGAAAGAAGAATTGGATATGCTGGCCAAAAATCCGATGGAATTACACCAGACTAATTCTATTGTAAAATTGGTTCAGGAATATGGCATGATGATGGGTAAATACCCTAATCAACGAAGTATGCACGCTTGTGGGATTATCATTTCTGAAGATCCCATTACGAATTACACACCACTTGAAATGCCCCCAAAAGGTTTTCCAATCGTGCTTTTTGACATGCATATTGCCGAAGAAATTGGTTTTGATAAATTTGATATTCTGAGTCAGCGTGGAATTGGGCATATCGATGACAGCGTAAAACTGATCGAAAAAAATAGAGGAATTAAAGTAGACATTCGCAATACTTCTATTTCTAAAGATGAAGCAGTATGCAATGTTCATTTGGCACAAGGCAAAACGATTGGCTGTTTTTATATTGAAAGCCCGGCGATGCGCGGTTTATTACGCCGATTGAATTGTGATAATTATAAAGTTTTAGTGGCAGCGTCTTCAATCATTCGGCCTGGAGTTGCTCAATCCGGCATGATGAAAGAATACATTTTCCGTCATAATTATCCGGACCAATTCGAGTATTTTCATGAGGTTTTCAAAGAACATCTTGGCGAAACGTATGGCATTATGGTCTATCAGGAAGATGTCATTAAAATCGCCCAACATTACGGAGGTGTTCCTGCTGCTGATGGTGATATCTTGCGCCGTGCCATGTCAGGAAAAGGGCGTTCTCTAGAAGCTTTACAAAAAGTAAAAGATAATTTCTTTGCGTCTTGTGCCAGAAAAGGACATCCTGAAGCACTAAGTCAGGAAATTTATCGTCAGATTGAATCGTTTGCCGGATTTTCGTTTTGTAAAGCCCACTCGGCTTCTTATGCGGTGGAAAGTTATCAGAGTTTGTATCTCAAAATTAATTATCCTGTAGAATTTATGGTCGCGGTCATTAACAATCAGGGCGGATTTTATCGTACTGAGGTTTATGTACACGAAGCGCGAATGTCTGGCGGAATAATTCTCAATCCGTGTGTGAATAAAAGCGAATATCAAACTACGGTTTATGGAAATGATATTTATTTAGGGTTTATGCATTTGCAGGGTTTAGAATCGAAAACCGCGAATTTGATTGAATCAGATCGGGAGAAAAATGGCGACTTTCTTTCTTTGGAAGATTTCATCAACCGAATTCCGATTGGGATTGAAAGCATTAAAATTTTAATTTTTATTGATGCTTTTCGATTTACAGGAAAAACTAAAAATCAGCTCTTAGTGATTGCAAGTTTGCTTTTAAACAACTTCAAACCTGAAAACAGAAGTTTGATGTTGTTGCAGGAACCGGTAAAGGAATACAAACTTCCAACGCTGGAACGTTCTTTATTTGAAGATGCTTTTGATGAAATTGAGTTGTTGAGTTTTCCTGTCTCCTGTACTGTTTTTGACTTGCTTCAGACTAAATTCCGTGGTACTATTATGGCTAAAGATTTAGTAATCCATCATAAAAAACAAGTTCGGATGCTGGCGTATTTAATCTCCAGAAAACAAGTTCCGACCAAAAAAGGAAATATGTATTTCGGCACCTGGATCGATCACGAAGGTACTTATTTTGATACTGCACATTTTCCGGATTGTCTGGCCCAATATCCTTTTCAGGGAGGTGGATGTTATTTGCTTTTGGGAAATGTAGAAGTTGATTATCATTTTCCGACAATCACCATTATCAAAATGGCGAAAATGCCTTTTATTCCGGATCCGCGGTATATGGATGCCAAAGATCAGTTTAAAACACAGCGTCAAATTAAGGAAGATGTGAGTTCAACGCATCGAGAACCTTATCCGCAGGGACATGAAATCAATTTACCAAGACACCGAATGAAATTTCAAAAATAACCAACGATGATTTTACAAGAACAAAAAGAGGTTTTGCGTTATAGTAAAGAGATGAAAAAGCAGGAATATGCCATAGTAGATATCGAAACCACGGGTGGAAACGCCAGTGGCAGCCGCATTACTGAAATTGCAATCATTATTCATGATGGCGAAAATGTAATCGACCGCTTCGAAACGCTTGTTAATCCTGAAAAAGAAATTCCGCTTTCTATTTTTGGTTTAACCGGTATTAATAATGCAATGGTCGCCAATGCACCAATCTTCGATGCTATTTCAGAGAAAGTATTGGAAATGCTGACCGACCGTATTTTTGTTGCTCATAATGTCAACTTCGACTATTCTTTTGTACGTCATCAATTGGAACAGGCTGGATTTAAATGGACTGCAAGAAAACTGTGTACTGTTCGCGCAGCACGAAAAATCAAACCTGGGCTGTCATCCTACAGTTTGGGAAAACTTTGCTATTCGCTTGACATTCCTTTAGAAAATCAACACCGGGCTGGCGGAGATGCAGATGCGACCGCAATATTATTTTCCCGATTACTCGAATGGGACGCTGAAGGCGAGATCGCAAAAATGGTCAAGATGACTTCTCAAGATCAGCGTTTACCTCCCAATTTACCTCCTGAAGATTTTAATAATTTACCCGAAAAACCAGGTGTGTATTATTTTTATAATCAGCAGAAAAAGGTAATATATGTTGGAAAAGCCATCAACTTAAAAAAACGGGTAGCTTCTCATTTTAGCGGTCATAAAATCAATCCGCAAAGACAGCATTTTTTAAGAGATATTCACGGAATTTCCTTTGAAGTCTGTGCGAACGAATTAATGGCGCTTTTATTAGAATGCACCGAAATTAAACAGCTTTGGCCAACATACAACAGAGCATTAAAGCGTTTTGAAGCTAAATTCGGTATTTATCAATATGAAGCAAGAAACGGATATAAATATCTGGCCGTTGGAAAACTAACCAAATTTCAGACTTGTATTCATGAATTTAATAGTTTGTATAACGCTATAGATTTGCTGAGAAGTCTGGCGGAGCAGTTTGAAATTGATCAAAGATTCTGCAAATATTCCAGACCCGAAGAAGGAGAGTTTTTTCAAAATAATGAAGTGAAAAGTCTGCCGGATGTTTTGCTTCACAACGAGCAAGTCGACAATGCCATTGATTTTCTATTAAGCAACAGGCCCACTTTTGCCATTATAGATAAAGGAAGATCAAAAGAAGAACGCAGTTGTATCTGGGTTGAAAATGGTCATTTTTATGGTATGGGTTACATTCCATCAGATGTGGCGATTACTGATCCATCAGAAGTAAAAAATTATGTCACGCAGTACAAAAGCAATCAATACATGGTACAGTTAATTTTCGCTTACGCAGAAAAATATCCAGGTAAAGTCTTCTTTAACAAGCAGTTTCTGAAATAAGAATTTATAATCAATTTAATTAAATGCTTAATAATCAGTAAATTTAATATCCAACTAATTAAAGATACCATGAAAATAGCAACATATAATGTAAACGGAGTCAACGGAAGACTAAATGTATTACTGCGCTGGCTTGAAGAAGCTGCACCTGATATTGTTTGTCTGCAGGAATTGAAAGCGCCACAGGATAATTTTCCGCTAAAAGCGATTAATGACGCAGGCTACAACGCTATTTGGCACGGACAAAAACAATGGAATGGTGTTGCTATTCTGGCCCGAAATATGGAAATTGAAGAAGTAACGCGCATTCTTCCCGGCGATGAAGAAGATGTTCAGAGCCGCTATATTGAAGCTTTGATAAACGGAATCGTGATCGCCTGTCTTTATTTACCCAACGGAAACCCCGCGCCGGGACCTAAGTTAGAATATAAGTTAAAATGGTTTGATCGCCTGGCGGAACGTGCAGAAACACTATTGAGTTTAAATACTCCTGTAATATTAGTTGGAGATTTTAATGTCATGCCAACAGAATTAGATGTTTATAAACCTGAAAAATGGGTTAAAGATGCTCTTTTCTTACCTGAAGTTCGAAAAGCTTTTGCAGCTATTCTTTCACAAGGATGGACAGATGCAATTAGAAAATTATATCCTGATGAGAAAATTTACACCTTTTGGGATTATTTTAGAAATGCTTATGAGAGAGATGCAGGTTTGAGAATTGATCATTTTTTGCTGAGTTCAGAGATAGCAACGAAATTACGCTCCGGCGGAGTTGATCGTCATGTTCGAGGCTGGGAAAAGACGAGCGATCATGCACCTGTATGGATTGAAATTGACAAAAAATAAATGGAAAATGACATTATTTAACGACACCGAATTATTTGCAACTGGTTTGGCAGGAAAAAAAGTGTTTGATATTCCTGATTCTGAATTGATTTTGATTGATAATTTCTTCACAAAAGAAGAATCTGATCGTTTTTATGAAAGATTGCTTCGCAAGACCAAATGGAGAGAATATGAAATGGAAATTTACGATAAAGTTTATACCGTTCCCCGAATGATTTCCTGGTATGAAGACAAAGATAATCCCGGAGCAGACCCGAACGGGCCTGACTGGAATTACGAATTGCTTACGATTAGAGGCCGTGTAGAAAAAGAAACACAACTTGATTTTAATAGTGTGCTCCTTAATTTATACCGAGATGGAAATGACGGAGTAGGCTGGCACAGTGACAAAGAGCACAACACGGGGCCAAACCCTGTTATTGCTTCGGTGACTTTTGGAGAAACCAGAATGTTCAGACTTCGTCACAAATTCAGCAAAGAGATTCCGCAGGTTGAAATTCCGTTGCACCATGGTTCTTTTTTGCTGATGTCTGGCACAACAAATAGTTTTTGGCAGCATCAGGTTCCTAAAACGGCGCGCGATGTTTTGCCCAGAATTAATTTAACTTTTAGGCAAACACATCGAAGTTTATGATTTATAAAGGTCTGAAAATGACGTTATTTTCTATTTCATAACCATAAGGAAAATTCTTCCACAAAAAGTTAAATTACTCATTGCGTGAACCTTTTATTAGGCAGACCTTATCTTTTTTAGTATTTTTGCAACCCTTTTTTAATATTTAATACCATAATGGCTTACTCAAACAATGATTTATCGCGTTTTTTAGATGCGCAAAACAAACTTTATCTTACTGCTCTTTCTGAAATCAAAAAAGGAAAAAAAGAAACACACTGGATGTGGTTCATTTTTCCTCAGATTAAAGGATTAGGTAGCAGTGATACAGCGAATCTTTATGCTATTAATGATCTAAAAGAAGCAACTGAATTTTTAGCACATCCTATTTTAGGGAAACATCTTATTGAAATTTCTGAACTGTTTTTGACTTTCAAAAGAAAATCAGCTGATGGGATTTTAGGAGATTTAGACGCTCGTAAATTGCGTTCTTCAATGACACTTTTTTCTTTAGCAGAAAATACAAATCCTGTATTTCAGGAAATATTAGATGCCTTTTTCTCTGGAGAAACTGATCCTCTTACTTTGAATATTATTAATTCAACTATAAAATCTTCTGTAGAAACTGAAATGGTGTAGTAGCCAAATTGTTTCCTGGATTATTTAAATCAAATGACACTGTTAGAAATAAGCAGTGTCTTTTTTTGTTACTCTATTTTTGCCACGAAGACGCAAAGACACAAAGTTTATTTCCTTGGCGACTTTGCGTCTTTGCGAGATTATTTTCTCACGCAGATTGAGCAGATTTTATAAAAAAAGCGCCTTGTTACTAACAAGACGCTTTCTATATTTATTTTCAAAGTTGATTTAACTTGAAACTTTTCAAACTTGAAACCTGAAACAACTTAGTTTTCCTTTGGTTTGGTCAAGTAATAAACTGGTATTCCTGTTAGCATAATTAACACTCCCCAACCACAGGTTGAGAATTTAGTTAATAACAACGAAATACAAATTGCTGTAGCTGTAATGATATACAACATTGGCAAAAATGGATATCCAAAAGCTTTATAGGGTCTTTCGGCATCTGGCATTTTTTTACGTAAGATGAATATTCCGTAAATTGTCAGAATGTAAAAAATCAATACAATGATGATTACGAAGTCTAATAAATCTCCGTATTTTCCAGTCAAACATAAAGCCGAAGCCCAAATACATTGTGCCCATAAAGCCCATTCAGGAACACTAGATTCATTTAATACAGCCGCTTTCTTAAAGAACAAACCATCTTTTGCCATTGTATAATATACTCTGGCTCCTGCCATAATTAATCCGTTGTTGCAGGCAAAAGTCGAAATCATGATCATAACCGCTATAATCAGTGTTCCGATATTTCCAAAAATATATTGCGAAGCTACAACCGCTACTCTATCTGATTTTGCCGTTGCAATTTCGTCAAGCGGAATTACAGCCAAATACATCAAATTAGTCAAAACATAAATTATCGTTACAATAAAAGTTCCTAAAAACAAACTGAAACCAACATTACGTTTTGGATTTTTAATCTCTCCCGCAATAAAAGTGACTCCGTTCCAGGCATCACTTGAAAATAAGGATCCCACCATCGCAGCAGAAATTCCGGTGATCAAAGCTGTTCCGCTTATTGGTAACCATGACCCACTTTCAGCATTATATGAACGTGTTGTCCAAGCATCCGCCCAATTGGCATCCCATATTGAAGCTTTTGCAGCAAGCGTTAATCCGAAGACAATTAAACCCAGTAATGATAAAATTTTGATAATCGTTAAAACGGTTTGCAGAATTTTTCCGTTTTTTACCCCACGACTGTTAATGTAAGTCAATAAAATAATAGTAAAAATGGATACTAATTGCGCTGCATTGAGTTTGAAAGAACCTAATTCAAATAATATATTTTCGTCGCTTAACGGTTCATAAAGATAGGCGGCAAATTTTGAGAAAGCCACTCCAACGGCAGCTATTGTTCCGGTTTGAATTACGGCAAAAAAGCTCCAGCCGTACAAAAAGGCAATCAGTTTATTGTAAGCTTCTTTTAGGTAAACGTATTGTCCCCCTGCTTTTGGAAACATGGCACTTAACTCGCCGTAACTTACGGCAGCAATAATGGTAATTAATCCAGAGATTAGCCAAATTAGTGTCAGCCATCCTGCTGATCCTACTTGTCTGGCGATATCGGCGCTTACAATAAAAATCCCGGAGCCAATCATAGATCCCACGACAAGCATGGTTCCGTCTAGTAATCCGAGTTCTCTTTTAAAATGTTCTTGGTCTTGTTCGTTTTCTTGCATTTTTTTGGTTTTGGGTTGGTTAAAGATATACTTTTTTTGGAAATCTTGTAATTTCAAATTCCAAATTTTGAAAATTCCAAATTCCAGTTAAAAATAAGAGCCTTTAATATAATAATTTGGGCATGTCCCTCCGGGTCGTCCCGATAGCTATCGGGATTCGGCTATATTCCCGATTAACAAAAACTACGGCTAAAAAGCCTTGTTTTTCAAAATCGGGAGATAACGCATGCGGGGCTCAGTTTCATAAGAAGATATTATTTAAAAATTCAAAAAGGATATTTCATACTTTAGTTGGAATAATTCGAAAATAAAATCAAATTATGGAAGAAATAATCAATAAAATTGCTCAAGATAAATTAGATTTTAAAATCGGTGTTCAACAATTATTACCATATAATCTTGATGAACTTTTTGTGACTCTGGCATGAAATTTATTAAAAAAAAGAAACGGTCTCAAGACCTCAACTCATTTATTTCCAAAATAGTAGAGCTAGAAACGCAACCAATTCAAAAAAAATTCATCTTATAATAAAGCAAAGATTATGAGAAAGTTTATTACCATCTTAATTACTGCAATTACTTTTATTTCCTGTGGTGCCGAAAGTGAAAATAAAGCTCAAAATTCCGATTTTGTTGGGAAATGGAAATGGACCGGAACTCATGGAGGTTTTGCCGATCATTTACACGAAACGCCAGCCTCGACCGAAACTACTCTTCAATTGAATTTAATGAAAAATTACACTTTTACTATACTTAAAGATGCGAAAGAAGTGATGATTGGAAAATATGAACTTACCATGATAAAATCAATTTATACCGGAGAGATGGAAAAATATATAACATGTGCTATGAGTAATAACCCCGACGGCAGATATTTTGTAACAAATGGTATCATTAAAATTTATGACGAAAATAAACTTTCGATTGATGATAATAACTACGATGGTATCGGTAGCGAATTCGAAAGAATAGAATAAAAACAAAACCTAGCTAACTTAAGAAACTGCAGTTTAGAAAATTGCAGTTTTTTTATGCTTAAAAATTACTTAGCAATGGGTTAAACGAACTTGAAGTACAATTTTTTAACAGTTTACGTCTTTCCGTAACATTATACAATTTCAACTATTTATATTTGAAATCAAAACTATAAAACTTAACCAACCAAAACTAACCACTTTATGGAAACCACCAATTTAGAATCGCCGGATGTGGCAAATCATCATTATAATTATGTTACAAATTTACTTTTAAACGAAAATAAATCAGCTTATGAAGCTAAAAAGCAACTTGTCGCACAAGGACTAAGCGATGAGATTGCTGAATTGATAGTAGAACACGTCGAAATTGAAATACAAGAAGCAAAACACGAAAAAGCCAGAAAAGATATGATTTACGGTGCATTGTGGTTTTGTGGTGGCATCATTTTAACCATGGCTGACATTGGCTTTATTTTTTGGGGAGCCATTTTATTCGGTGGAATTCAATTTTTTAAAGGAGTGATTAATTCCAATTCGTAGAAAAGGCGAGACCTGGAGAATTTAATCAAAACAAAACATTTAGAAAAATAGGCAATAAACATAAAACCTAATAATTATGATAGTTTGGTCAGGCAGAGGATTCCTCTCTCTTTTAATTTTATTTATTACCATTTTTCTCTTCATCCCAATTTTACCTGAAAACTATATAACCCAAAGTTTTGTTATTCCACTTTATATTGCAGCGGTTTTTAGTTTCTTTTTTGGAATTAAATGGAATAAAACCTTAAGAGTTTTTATTGATAAAGAAACCGGGAAGGAAATCAATTTCAAAAGTAATCATGGCTTGTTTTGGATTAATATGGAATACTGGGGAATTATATTTTCTGTACTAGCCCTACTAATGCTGACTCAAAGTTTAGACAAACAAGGAACTGAATTTTATCTTAACCTCTTTTTGATTATAATTGGGATTGCTTTTCTAGTATATTTTACTACTACCCTTTTTAAAATCAAAAACTCAAAAATTTCGAGTTTTCAATTTCAAAAAACGACAACAGAAGCTGAGCCGAAACCAAGTTTTGTAAAACAAGAAATTAGTACGAACAAATTCGAAAACGAAGATCCTACTCAGTATCTACCAAAATAATCAAGCTATATTATAGTTAAACAACGTTACTTTTCTGCTTCCCATAATAACCAAAAATAAAGTGGATTAATTGTGAACCTTTCCTAGTTCATCAATAACAAAATATAGGATCTTTCCGCACCTTAATTTGTGCCTGAAATCTTATATTTAGGTACAAAAAACTATCTCTTCATCTCCATAGCAATTAGGTCTTTGTTTCACATTCATCGGCTTTCAATCACAAGAAATACTTAAACAAAACAAGACCTTTTAGGATGTCTCATTTTAACTAAACAAGATTTACACAAACTTCAAGGGAATTTATTTTTGAGTTCAGAGGATTAAAAACTAAATTAAAATATCGACCAAATACCTTATTATCAGTTAATTGAAACATTAATAATAAGTCATAAAAGAAAATTCTCACTATTTTAATCTATATCATTTTTTTTTACTAAATTTGAAAGAGATGTTAAAAGTCTTCAAAACTCAGATATTTCATTAACAATTGTTTATTTTTTTTTCAAAAGAAATCATCTAACCCCAAACGATTATTTCAACGTAAAAAAAAATAAGATGTTCATAAAGGCTCCAGGAAATCAAATTATTAACCAACAAATACAAAACTATGCTTAAGTTCCCTTTTTTTAAGAAATTACGCTTTGCGAATGTTTTCATTCTGTTACTGATTGTATTTGCGTCCTGTGCTCTATTAATATGTATCAATTACTTCACTATCAAAACCCTGTCCGCAAACAGAGCCTACATAAATGGCGAATCACACTATTCCAAGGGACAAAAAGATGCTTCGCGTCATCTGATTACCTATCTGTACACCAAAGATCAAAATCAATGGAAATTATACCTAGAAGAGTTAAAAGTTCCACAAGGTGATGGACTTGCAAGAATTACACTTTTAAAAGCAGGTGATAATGAAGTAGCTCGACAAGCCTTACTTACAGGGCGAAATAAAGAAGAAGATCTAGATGATGTCATATGGCTATTCGACAACTTTAAGAATGTTTCATTCCTTGCAAAAGCAATAAAAGAATGGGAACAAGGTGATAAACTGATTTCAGAATTATTTATTATTGGCCAGCAAATTAACGCCAAAATAGAGAGAAACATGTTAACCCTTGCTGATCAACAAAAATATCTTCAGATAATTAGTAGTATTAGCGACAAACTTACCATTAACGAACGTAACTTCTCTAACACCTTAGGAGAAGGAACTCGAAAAATAAAAAGTTTACTTATAATAACAAACATTTTTTTTATCCTAATGATTGTCTGTAGCGTTTGCTTGTATTACTCTATAATGGTAAAACGTCTTATCGTTTCTAAAAAAGAAATCGAAGTTAAAAATCAAAACTTAATGATTGTTAATCATGAACTTGATCGATTTGTTTACAGCGCATCGCATGACCTTCGCTCCCCTATTACATCATTAAAAGGACTTATAGAAATAACACAATTGGAAGATGATCCAAATCAAATTAAAAAATACCTAAATTTAATGGATCAAAGTCTTGCCAAGCAAGATCGCTTTATTAATGATATTATTGATTATTCTAAAAATAAACGATACGAAGTCGTTATGGAACCTGTAAGCCTAATGGAGATATTTGACGAGTCAATTTCTCAGCTGATGCATATAGAAAATGCCAACCGAATTAAGTTTACTAAAGAATTGCTAATAGATAAAATCCAAAGTGATAATTTACGTTTAAAAATCATCATTTCTAATTTAATCTCAAATGCCATTAAATACGCAGACAGTAATAAGCAAGAAATGAATGTCTCCATTAAAACCTATTTCATAGATGGTTTTCATAAAATTGAAGTAGCTGACAACGGAATTGGAATTAATGATGAGTACAAAGACAATATTTTCAAAATGTACTTTGGCACCAATAAAAACAAAGGATCCGGTTTAGGCCTTTATATAGTCAAAGAGGCGGTAGAAAATATCAAAGGAAATATTTCAGTAAGCTCACAAAGCAATATTGGAAGTAAATTCATAGTAACAATTCCATACGCCTATGCCAGTTAAAAATGTATTTTTATTAATTGAAGACAATCTTATAGATCAGCTTGTCATTAAACAATTACTAAAGAAGGTACTTTGTATAGAAGAGGTGCATATAACCAATAATGGCAAAGAAGGTATTGAGTGGCTTCTTGCTAACAAAAAACTTTATCCATCGATTATTATTATTCTCGATGTACAAATGCCTGTTATGAATGGTTTTGAATTTTTGAATGCGTATGCTAAACTAGATAGCGAACTAAAAAAAGACAATCAAATTTATGTACTTTCCTCAACATTAGATCCCGAGGAAATTAAAGAAATCAGCGAAAGTATTTATGTGACTGATTTTTTAGGCAAACCTTTCCCAATTGAAGAATTCAGAAATAAAATTCATCTGAACGCTTAAAACTTTTCTAAAACACGGTTTACCTGCGAAAAAGTCCTTTCGTAATATGGCTCTTTAGTCGAAGAGATTATAACACCTCCATGAGTAGAAGAGTGAACAAATTTAATTTCTCCATCAGCTACCTCAATTACCATCCCGACATGGTTAATTTGTCGCCTTCCGTTAGTTCTAAAGAAGATAAGATCCCCTTTTTGAGCTTCGTCTGAATTAACCTTTACACCAATTCGGGACTGTTCGATAGAACTTCTTGGCAGTTTAATATCAAAATTACTAAAAGTAGAAATCATTAAACCCGAGCAATCAAAACCTGCCTTTGTAGTTCCGCCAGAACGGTATCTAACACCAATATTTTCAATGGCATTTACAACTAGTTGATTAATTAAATCTGAATGATTACTTACTCTTATAATTGTAGAAGAATCCTTTTTAATTTCTGAATTTTCAGCAATTTGCATATTTTGATTCTGAACCGATATAGAATCTTTTAAAGTTGGATTTACTGGCTGCATTAATGCCTGAGCCGCAGCAGCCTTTTCTTTGGAAGTACGAATTTTTAAAACATACCCAACTGGTAATTTACCTTTTATAAATGGATTTTGCTTTTCTAATTCTGCAACTGTCAATCCGTATTTTTTAGCAATTGCATATTTTGTTTCTTTGGGCTGAACTTCAACTACCACCTCAACATCTGTTACAATATTAAGATCGTCAATTGGTTTTTCTGAAACCGCTATTGATTTTGATGGTATATTAATTTGCTGTCCAATTTTCAGTCCTTCCGTTTCTAATGAGGGATTTGCTTTTTTCAAATCATCAACTGAGACATTGTACTTTTTCGATATTCCCCAAAGTGTTTCTTTAGGCTGAATTTCATGTGTACCCGGAGTACTATTTGAAACCGTTTCAGTTGGTTTCATTTCAGAGGCCTGATTGATATTGGGAATTAATAAGATTGAATTTAATTTTAAAACTTTGGGAGCATTTGGGTTTGCCTCTGCAATATCTTTAGCTTTTACTCCGTATTTTTTAGCAATTACAGTAAGATTTTCTCCTTTTGAAATTTTGTGTTTAATATATTTCTCCTGAGAAAAAGCACCAACACTAACAAAAAACAATACAAATATTAATCTAAAAACCATTTCATTCAATTTAATCCTTCGTAATCTTAAGTTCAATCTCTCTATTTCAAACTTAAAAAAACGAATTGTGTTTTGGGGGAAAGCGAATTTAACTTTTTTAAGCACAAAAAGCACATTTTTTAACAACTTATTTTATTGAAATTAACAAACACCCTCTAAAAATTGCTTCTCTTTTTTCAAAAACATGCTTTTTTATACGAAAAATTGTATCTTTATGATCCATAAACAAATCTTAATCCTAACTATTGTGAAAAAATTAATCCTATCACTCGTGTTACTGCCTTTACTTTCAATTGCACAAAATATTAAAGGCACCGTTGTTTCTGAAAAAACAAACCTTCCAGTAGACGATGTAAATGTTTCAACATTCAATTTTACTACGACAACGTTAACAAATGAAAATGGAGAGTTTAACTTCAAATTACCTTCAAATTTTAAAGAAAATGACCTTATAGAGTTTTCTCATATCGGATTTACAACTTTAAAAATTAATCTTGAAGATTTAAAAAAATTAAAATTTAAAGTTTCTCTTCCAGAGAAAATGGAAAATTTATCGGAGTTGACAATTAGTGCTAATTACGGATTAAAATTAAAATCAAAACTTGCTTTTAATACATTGACCCCTTTAAAAAAACCAATTGCCTCTTTTGGATCTTGCATAAAAGATGGCAAAATTTATATTGTAGGAGGTAATGAAAGTTACGAAACTGATGCTCTAGAAGCTATAAAAGCAAAAAACATCAACTCTGACGATCCTCGGTTTTTAGAAAAATACTTTTTTGAAATTGCATATCAAAGTTCATCAATTTCCTATCAACCCGATTTATTAATTTACGATATAGCAAAAGATTCCTGGACAACTTCTGAAATCAAATTCAAAAGAAGAGCTTTTAACAACCTTAATTATTATGACAATAAGCTTTATGTTTTAGGCGGAAAAAGAATTTCTAAGACTGGAAAATATCAGTATCTGGAAAATGAAATTGAAGTATTTGATCTGACTAAACAAAATATCAAAATTGACAAAACCTATCCGCATCAGGCTTCAAATGCAACTTCTTTTTCTTACAATGACAATATTATTGTCTTAGGAGGCTCTATAAAATCAACAGAAAATGGGCAAAAAGAGTTTACAAACAAGGCGCATCTTTACAACATAACGTCTGGTTATTGGTATGAGCTGGCAGATATGCCAATTGCAAAAGAAACCGCGGGGACAATAATTGATAATAAAATTTATTTAATTGGAGGAAACAATGGCAAGGCTTTAGCAAACATCGAAAGCTTTGATTTAACAACTGAAAAATGGGAAACCGAAGGAGAATTGTTTTCTGATTTTGACAACACAGCTGTAACATCCAATAACGGTATCATCTATTTCTTTGGTGACAGAAAAATGTGTGTTTATGACACAAAGTCAAAACTGCTTAAAGAATATTTAATTGAGCTAAGTGTTAAAGCTTCTGCAATGCACTTTTTTGACAATAAATTATATATTGCAGGAGGAAACGCATTTATAAATTACGCGAGTTTATCTACTGCAAATGTATACAGTATAAGTATTGATGAATTTGAAAGTACAAAACCAAATAGAATCAAAGTTTTATCGCAAGGATTAAGTTTAGCTAAAAGTAACTAAGTAATTGACATACTTAAATTCTAACTTCAAATAAATATATTCATTTGAATTAATTATCTGGACTCATAAAAACAAAAACGCTCTGTTTTCACAGAGCGTTTTTAGTATAATTAAATCTTAAAGATTAAGCTTTTCCAGCAGCAATTAAGTTTAATGCAGAACCTGCAACAAACCAGCCAATTTGACCTGCGTTGTAAGTGTGGTTCGCCAGGATAATATCCTTAGTACCATCTGCGTGAAGAAACTCTAATGTTAATGGTTTTCCTGGAGCGAACTCCGTTAAATCAGTAAAATTAATAGTGTCATTCTCCTGAATTTTATCATAATCTGCCTCGTTAGCGAAAGTCAATCCTAAAAGACCTTGTTTTTTAAGGTTAGTTTCGTGGATACGAGCAAAAGATTTCACTAATACTGCTTTAACTCCTAAGAAACGAGGTTCCATAGCAGCATGCTCACGAGAAGAACCTTCTCCATAATTGTGATCTCCCACAACGATAGAAGGAACTCCAGCCGCTTTATAAGCACGAGCTACAGCAGGAACTGCATCATAGTCTCCGGTTAATTGATTTTTAACCGAATTTGTTTTTTGGTTGAATGCATTTACAGCACCAATCAACATATTGTTAGAAATATTATCTAAGTGTCCACGGAAACGCAACCATGGCCCAGCCATAGAAATATGGTCTGTAGTACATTTTCCGAATGCTTTGATTAATAATTTTGCACCAGTAATGTTTTTACCATCCCAAGCGTCAAAAGGAGCTAATAATTGCAAACGGTCCGATGTCGGACTCACAACAACCTGAACTCCTGATCCATCTTCAGCAGGAACCTGAAAACCTGGATCTTTAACATCAAATCCTCTTGGAGGCAATTCATCTCCGGTTGGAGCTTCAAGCCTTACTTCTTCTCCATCTTCGTTGATTAAAGTATCCGTTAACGGATTAAAGCCTAAATCACCAGCAATAGCCATAGCAGTCACCAATTCCGGAGAACCAACAAAAGCTAAAGTATTTGGATTACCATCTGCACGTTTTGAGAAGTTACGGTTAAAAGAGTGAACAATGGTATTTCTTTCTTCTTTCTCTGCCCCAGCTCTGTCCCACATACCAATACATGGTCCGCAGGCATTAGCAAAAACAGTAGCGCCAATTTTCTCAAAAGTATCTATAAATCCATCTCTTTCAATAGTATAACGAACTACTTCAGAGCCTGGAGTAATAGTGAATTGAGATTTAGTTTTTAAATTTTTAGCACTTACTTGTCTTGCCAAAGAAGCTGCACGAGAAATATCTTCGTAAGAAGAGTTTGTACAAGAACCAATTAAGCCAACCTGAATTTGTAATGGCCAGTTATTTTTGATTGCTTCTTCTTTCATTTTAGAAATTGGAGTAGCCAAATCTGGAGTAAATGGTCCGTTTAAGTGTGGTTCTAATTCAGACAGATTGATTTCGATAACCTGATCAAAATATTTTTCAGGATTAGCATAAACTTCAGCATCCCCGGTTAAGTAAGAAGCTATTTTATCTGCAGCATCTGCAACATCAGCTCTGTTTGTAGAACGTAAGTAACGGCTCATAGAATCATCATAACCAAAAGTTGAAGTTGTAGCTCCAATTTCAGCGCCCATGTTACAAATAGTACCTTTTCCTGTACAAGACATAGAAGTTGCACCTTCACCAAAATACTCAACAATAGCACCTGTACCACCTTTTACAGTAAGTATACCGGCAACTTTAAGGATAACATCTTTAGGAGCAGTCCATCCTGATAATTTACCAGTTAATTTTACTCCAATTAATTTCGGGAATTTAAGTTCCCAAGCCATACCAGACATAACGTCTACAGCATCAGCTCCACCAACACCAATTGCTACCATTCCTAAACCACCTGCATTTACAGTATGAGAATCGGTACCAATCATCATTCCACCTGGAAAAGCATAATTTTCAAGTACTACCTGGTGAATAATTCCTGCTCCTGGCTTCCAGAAACCAATTCCGTATTTATTAGAAACTGACGATAAGAAATCGAAAACTTCGTTACTTTGTGTTTTTGCTCTGGCCAAATCGGTTGCAGCATCTACTTTTGCCTGAATCAGGTGATCACAGTGCACTGTTGTAGGAACTGCTACTTTAGGCTTTCCAGCGTGCATAAATTGCAGTAATGCCATTTGAGCAGTTGCATCCTGACATGCTACACGATCTGGTGCAAAATCAACATAATCAACTCCTCTTCCAAACGCCTTCGTCGGATTTCCATCCCAAAGGTGATTGTACAAAATTTTCTCCGTTAAGGTAAGTGGACGACCTACAATCTCGCGTGCTTTGTCAACACGACCAGGCATGTTCTCATACACTTTTTTAATCATTTCAATATCAAAAGCCATAAGTATAATTGTTTTTGTTTTTTTTATTTTGAACATGACAAGATACAAAAAATAGAGTAGCCATAAAAGAAAAAGCCCGAGAATAACTCGGGCTTTTGCATATAATTAACTAATCTGATGATTACATAACTAATAATTTATGAGAAGGTGCAAATCTGGTCAAATTGATACCATCTACTGCAGCAGTATATTCATCTAAAGTAGGAGTTCTACCAAGGATTGTAGACAATACTACAACCGGTGTAGAAGAAAGCAATGACTCTCCTTTTTTACCTTCAGTATCCTCAACAACTCTTCCCTGGAAAAGACGCGTTGAAGTTGCCATTACAGTATCTCCTTTTGCAGCTTTTTCCTGATTACCCATACAAAGATTACATCCTGGACGCTCTAAATACAACATTTTCTCATACTCTGTACGTGCAGCACCTTTAGGAGCGTTATCATCAAATTCGAAACCTGAGTATTTTTGTAAAACTTCCCAGTCTCCTTCAGCTTTAAGCTCATCTACGATGTTATAGGTTGGAGGTGCAACAACAAGTGGCGCTTTAAACTCAACCTTCCCGTGTAGATTTTCTATATTTTTAAGCATCTGAGCAAGGATTTTCATATCTCCTTTATGAACCATGCAAGAACCAATAAATCCAAGATCTACTTTTTTATCTCCTCCATAAAAAGATAAAGGCCTGATAGTATCGTGAGTATATCTTTTAGAAACATCAACATTATTTACATCCGGATCAGCAATCATTGGTTCGATGATTTGATCAAGATCAACAACAACTTCAGCATAATACTTAGCATTTGCATCTGGTGTTAAAGCTGGTTTCTCTGCCGATTTAATCTCCGAAATTCTCTTATCTGCTTTATTAATTAATCCCTGAAGAACTTGTTTATGATTGTCCATTCCTTTGTCAATCATGATCTGAATTCTTCCTTTTGCAATCTCTAATGATTCAATCAAAGTATCATCTTCAGAAATACAAATAGAGGCTTTTGCTTTCATTTCTGCAGTCCAGTCTGTAAAAGTAAAGGCCTGGTCAGCAGTAAGAGTTCCTAGATGAACCTCGATAATTCTACCCTGGAATACGTTTTCACCACCAAACTTTTTAAGCATTTGTGATTGAGTAGCATGAACCACATCACGGAAATCCATATACCCTTTCATTTCTCCAACAAAAGTCACTTTTACTGATTCTGGGATTGGCATTGAAGCTTCTCCAGTAGCCAATGCAAGAGCAACAGTTCCTGAGTCTGCACCAAAAGCAACACCTTTAGACATTCTTGTATGAGAGTCTCCACCAATAATGATAGCCCACTCGTCTATTGTAATATCATTAAGAACTTTATGAATTACGTCAGTCATTGAATGATAAACGCCTTTCGGGTCACGAGCTGTGATTAATCCGAAATCGTTCATGAATTTCATCAATTTTGGAATATTTGCCTGAGCTTTTTTATCCCAAACTGAAGCTGTATGACAACCTGATTGATAAGCACCGTCAACGATTGGCGAAATAACTGTAGCAGCCATAGATTCTAATTCCTGAGCTGTCATAAGACCAGTCGTATCTTGCGAACCTACAATATTTACTTCTACGCGAACGTCAGATCCAGCGTGCAATACTTTACCTGGAGCAATTCCGACAGCATTTTTGTTGAAGATTTTCTCTACTGCAGTAAGACCTTGCCCTTCAATAGAAATCTCTTTTGATGGAGCAAATACTAGAGGAGCTTCTACATCTAAAACTTTCGCCGCTAATGTCTGAAGTTTTTTACCGAATACAATTGCGTATGATCCGCCAGCTTTAATGAATTCCATTTTTTGAGGCGTAAATGCCTTAGAAATGTCAATTAATTCTTTATCGCCGTTATAAAGTTTCTTCGTTTTTGTGTTTATTGTAAGTACAGTTCCGGTAGCTACAGAATAGGCTTCTTCCAGAATTGGCTCATTATTCTCATTACGAATAACATTACCTTCTGCATCTACTTTTTTAACCCAGTTTTTAAGATCCAAACCAATACCACCTGTAACATCTACAGTTGTTAAGAAAATTGGTGAAATACCATTTGTTCCTGCAACAATTGGAGCAATATTGATAAATGGAACATATGGACTTGCTTGCTTACCTGTCCAAAGTGCCACGTTGTTAACACCTGACATTCTTGATGAACCTACACCCATCGTACCTTTCTCAGCAATCAACATAACACTAGCGTCAGGATGTTTTGCTTGTAATGCCTGAATTTCCTCTTGTGCCTGAGGAGTGATCATACATTTACCATGAAGTTCACGGTCAGAACGCGAGTGAGCCTGATTACCCGGAGATAGTAAATCTGTAGAAATATCACCTTCTCCAGCGATAAAAGTGACTACTTTAATTTCTTCAACTACTTCTGGTAATGCAGTAAAAAATTCTGCTTTGGCATAACTTTCAAGGATTTCTCTTGCGATTGCGTTATCATTTTTAAACGCTTCTTTTAGACGATCTGTATCTGCCTCATAAAGGTAAACTTGTGTCTTAAGAACATTTGCTGCTTCTTTTGCAATAGCAGTATTATTACCAAGCGCTAGGTCTAGCAATACTTCAATAGAAGGTCCACCTTTCATGTGTGATAATAACTCAAAAGCAAAAGCAGGTGTTATTTCTTTAACCTCGAATTGACCAAGAATAATTTCTTTTAAAAATTTAGCTTTCAGACCAGCAGCACTAGTAGTTCCTGGTACAACATTATAAATAAAGAAGTTAAGAGAATCTTCTCTGTACTCATTATTCAAATCTTTAATTTGCTCGATGATATCACTTAATAATTCTGCACCATCGATTGGCTTTGGGTGAAGCCCTTGTGTTTTTCTTTCTCCAATTTCTTGGATGTAATCCTTATAAATGTTCATAATGGAGGTATTTTCTAGGTATTTTTATTTTTTTGTTCGCAAATTTAGCTATTAAAGCCGAGAATTAAAAAAAATATAATAGAAGTCGACTTTTTAAAAATTATTATTGTTAAAAAACGATTTTGACCGCCTGTTTTTGTCAAAATATCAATTTTATATTAAAATAATGAATTATTGGTATTTTAAAATCTTTTCTTTAACAAAGTCGAAATTTGTTGTTACAAACGAAGTGAGATTTTACCTCGTTTTTCGCTAAGAATCTTTCTAAATAAGAATTTATAACGTTATAGTTGTGTTTTTTCCTTCTTTTTAAACATAATCCGGAAGCAATTGATTCTCTAAAAAAAGCTTTCAAAAAAAATGAAACAAAAATCTTGTAATTCAAAATTTCTATTAACTTTGTAATTCAAAGTACTTTTAAATAAATATAACTATGAGATACAAAATAGAAGTTTTAGATTCTTATACTCAAAAACCAGGAGTATTAATTAGCTTAGTTGTCACACTTTTCAGCGCCCTTTTACTTGTCAGTTCTCTGGTAAGTCGAGAATTTCATTTTTATAATTCTGAGTCTATCGCTGTGCCGAGTTTAATATTTGAATTTGTTTACGGAACCGTACTTTCTTTTTTAATTTTAAGAAATAAAGAAACCTACATTCATCTTACTTCCTTTTTAATATTGAATTGGTTTATTGGTTGTTTTTGCCTTAATACTTTAATTCCAATTTTCCAGGATTTGCCTATTTGGGTATATGTAGCAACTTTTACTTTCTGTATTTCTAATTTCTTTATTTACAGAAACTCAGACGAAAGCGCAAATACTCCTTATTACTTTTTCCTTAATGGACTTTCTTTCACCATAATACTATACTTCGCACTATATCTTATTCCGGCTATGCCTTATTCCTTTATTGGAATTATTGCATTAGGATTAGGGTTTTATGGTTTGGTTCCCGCTTTGGTTATCATCATTCATACATTAACTGTTCTTCGATATTTAACACGAAATCGCATTTATTTCATTTCCTTCGGCGCCGGATTTTCAATTATCATAGTCAGTTTAATGGTCTTCACAATAGGATTAAATATTGAAAGCAATAAAATAGCAAAAACCGCAATGGTCAAATCCTTTAGCAATGATGATGATTTACCTAATTATATTGCCGTTTCACAAAATCTAAAACCTAATTTTTTTAATGAAATACTATTAAAGAAGAATATTGTTTATACAGGACCTGATAATTTCTTTTCATTTGACAATTTTAATTCCTTTAGCAATCAACAATTCAACGAAAGAAAAACGCACAATCCTTTTATTAGTATTGCCTATTTATTTTGTAAAGATCTTGGTCTGAGCAATGATGATAAAATAAATATCCTGAAATCTAATTTTGACAAAAGATTAGAAACTGAGGAACAATTATGGAGCGGTGAAAATCTCTTTACCAAAAGCATTAAAGAAGATGTAAAAATTTATTCTGATTCTCGGTTAGCTTATACTGAAATCACAATGAATATTGCTGCCGCAGAAAATTCAAGACGAGATCAGGAAGCTATTTATTCTTTTCAATTACCTGAAGGATCCGTTGCTACTTCACTTTCTCTTTGGGTAAACGGAATTGAGAGAAAAGGTATTTTAACAACTAAAGAAAAAGCGAAAAAAGCCTACAATCAGATTGTTGGGGTAGAATACCGTGATCCATCATTGATGCAATGGAAAGAAGGAAACAAAGTTGTGGTAAGAGTTTTTCCGATAAACAATAAAACTCCAAGAACTTTTAAATGTGGTTTTACAACTCCACTAAAAGTTGAAGATAACCTAATGAACTATCAGAGCCTTTCTATAAAAGGTCCGAATATTTCAAATGCTGAAACAATTTCAAGAATCCAGATAGTTGGAAATACAAAAATTGAAACCAGCAAAGACTTCGAACTCAAAAATGGATTTTATATAAATCAATCAAAAGGACTGGACGATTGGCACGCAAATATGCCTTTAAACAAAATTCGTTCTAATTCGTTTGCCTGGAAAAACAAGGTTTATGAAGTTAAAGACATTGAGAAAACCGTTATTCCTTTTATTCCTTCTGAAATTATTCTCGATTTAAACACCAATTGGACTATCAAGCAAATCGAGTCTTTTGTAAATCTTGATAAAAAAAATATGTACGTTTTTATTAATGGCCAAAAAACAGCAATCAATAAAGAGAATTTCAAAGCCGTTCAGCTAGACTTTGAAGACTTTCACTACTCCCTATTACCACTTTATAAATTAGCAAAAAACAGTTTGATCATTACAAAATCAGGAACATTTTCAGCCAATTTTGAAGATTTGGAGAACTCAAATTACTTAAAAAAAATTAAAACAGAAACCAAAGAAAGAAACATCAAGGTTATTAACATTTCCGCTAATATAAACCCATTTTGGCAGACTGTTAAAGAGCAAAAATATGTAGATTACTTTCAGACGAGTTTAAAAAACAGCTTAAAAATGATTGAGCAACATCAATTCATTTTGTTTAAATCGGCAAAAAACACAGTAAATATTGAACCTGCACAAATTTCTATTCAGGAAAACATAAAAGATAGTATTTTAAAAAGTAATGGCACCAATCATATTTACAGAATGTATGCATTTGGAAAAGTCCTGGAAGAACATGTGGAAATTCAAGGAGACACTTTGGCTAATAATCAATATGTTGAATTAGCAAAAGACGCTAATATCGTTACTCCAGTTTCTTCCTTAATTGTACTGGAAACGGATGAAGATTATAAAAAGAATGGTATTGAGAAAAATGTAAATACATTAGGAAATGCTTCGATAAACAATGACGGTTCGGTTCCGGAACCACATGAATGGCTTTTAATTATCATAGGAAGTATAACACTTTACTTCTATTATAGAAAAAATAAAAAACAGACTATTTAAATGAATCATCTATTGAAGTACCTAAAAGCAATCGGCATCTTTATCGTTTTCTGTCTTTTAATTATAAATTATAAGATTGTATTGACAGGACTTGACAGCAATTTGTTCGGAATTATATTTTCAATAGCACTATTTTTTATTGGGGGAAGAAAAACGACCTTAAATCTAAACTTCCCTCTTTTTACAATGATTTTTATATTAGAATTTATCAGCTACCGTCTGCATACCAAATCCGTACATTTTTTGGCTTTAGCTTTATTTGTCTGTCTTATATATTATAACATAACTCAAAAGTTTTCTTTTATTGCATTCATCTGTATTCTGTTATTTTCTTCGCTCTTTAATACCTTTTTCGATTATATGACAACGGAAATAAAACAATCTCTTTGTTATTATGTGTATGTAACATTAAAGATTTTTATTCCGATCAATAAAATAGAAGGTGTCAACTTTTATATCAATAATTCCAAAATAACGGTCGACACAGCCTGCATGGGACTATCAATGTTTAAAACAGGATTGTTGTCTGGTGCACTTTTACTGACTTTGGAAGAAAAAAAACATCAAAAGTATTTCAACATTATACAAATTTTTCGTTTTTGCTGCCTTTTGATTGTGCTGAATATTATTTCAAATTATTTTAGGATCATCACTTTGATCTTATTTAATTGCACTGAAGAAAACGTCTTGCATCATACTATTGGATTACTCTGTTTTGTATTTTATCAAATAATACCAATGCTTTTTTTGATCCGATTCTTTAAACCGAAAAAAGAAAACATCAAGATAAAGAAGAATCTTTATCCGATTTTCTTCATTATAATTCCAGCAATACTGGTATTCACAACAAGTTTTGAAATTAAAAAAGAACAGCATTACAATTTGCTTGAAAATCTGAATCCAGAATATCAAAATAAAAAGGGAGTTTGGGTAAATACAGAGGTTTTTAAGATTTCGACTCCTCAAAAACTGATTTACATTAAGACGCCCAATCACAATCCCTTAGTTTGCTGGACGGGAGCTGGATATAAAATAATCGAATCAAAAGAAATAAAAAAAGGAAATGAAAAAATCTGGCTTGTTAAAATGGAGAAAAATCAAATTCAATATTTCTCTTATTGGTGGTATGAATGTAACAATAAAAAGTACACTTCACTTATCGAAGTTCTTTTGATCAAATTATTTGATAATAAACCTGTTCGCCTGGTAAATGAAACTAGTAAAGTTTAGCAATGAAAAAAGCCTGACGAATTTAGATTTGTCAGGCTTTTTTTGTTTTTATATTTTTCTACAACAACTTCTGAATAATGATATCTTCTGTTATTCCTTCAGCGTCAGCTTTATAATTTTTAATAATCCTATGACGTAAAATTCCAGTTGCAACAGCTTTTACATCTTCAATATCCGGAGAAAATTTACCATGGAAAGCGGCGTGTGCTTTTGCTGCTAAAATCAAATTTTGAGAAGCTCTTGGTCCAGCGCCCCAGTCTAAATAGTTTTTTACAAAGTCATTAGATAATTTATTGTCTGGACGAGTTTTGCTTACCAAAGTCACTGCATATTCAATAACATTATCAGCAACAGGAATTCTGCGAATCAAATGCTGAAAATCGATAATTTCCTGTGCAGTAAATAATGGATTTATCGTTGTCTTAGCATCAGATGTTGTACGCTTAACCACTTGTACTTCTTCTTCAAAAGTTGGATATTCTAATTTTATGGCAAACATAAAACGGTCTAATTGTGCTTCCGGTAACGGATAGGTTCCTTCCTGCTCAATTGGGTTTTGAGTTGCTAATACAAAATAAGGCAAATCTAATTTATAGTTTTGACCAGCAATAGTTACCGAACGCTCCTGCATGGCTTCAAGTAAAGCGGCTTGTGTTTTTGGTGGTGTTCTGTTAATCTCATCAGCCAAAATAATATTAGAGAAAATAGGCCCTTTGATGAATTTAAACTGTCTGTTTTCATCCAAAATCTCACTTCCTAAAATATCCGAAGGCATTAAATCCGGCGTAAACTGAATTCTTTTAAAATCTAATCCTAAAGCCTGTGATAACGTATTTATCATTAACGTTTTTGCCAATCCAGGAACACCAATTAAAAGAGCATGTCCTCCTGAAAATATACACAGTAAAATTTGATCTACAACTGCATCCTGGCCTACAATGATTTTTGCTATTTCTGATTTTAATTCGTTTCTCTTTTGAACTAAATTATGAATTGCTGCTACGTCAGACATTTAAGTATGTTTTTAAATTGAAAAAGAGTTAGCTCTATGAATTCATAAAACTAACTCTTTTTATTTATTTAATAAAAATTATTTTTTCAACCAATTGTTTGCAAAAGCACAATCTCTGTACTCTCCAATAATTTTAATGTAAGTATCTTTAATCTTAGTATCGAACCATTTTCCAATTGCTTCAATCTGTTTTTCTTTCAATGCCAAATCTTTAATTTTCGTATAATCTTTAGCATAATCAGCAACGTGTTCGTCAATTCTATTGGTAACAGTAATTAATTTATACGTTTTTTTACCTTTTTCATCTGTATTTAAAAGTGGCTGAGAAACCTCAGTGTCTTTTAAATTTGAAACCTGACTGTATAATGTTGGATCCATTTTAGTCAACTCAAAACGTGTATCTTGTGTATTAGGATTTATCAGGATACCTCCATTTGCTCTTGTTTCTTTCTCATCAGACTCAGTTCTTGCAGCATCTGCAAAAGAAATTTCATTACCTACTATCTTATTCCTGATATTCGTAATTCTTTCTTTTGCTTCTTTTAAAGCATCTTCAGTCACCGTTGGCGAAATTAAAATATGGCGTAATTCAACTTCCTGTCCTTTAATTTTATCCACCATTATAATATGATACCCATAGATAGTTTTAAAAGGCTCTGAAATTTCACCTTCCTGCAAACTAAATGCAACATCCTTGAACTCTTTTAAGAAAGGTGTTTTTCTTGTCATTTTATAATAACCTCCATTTGACGAAGATCCAGGATCCTGCGAATATAAAACCGCTTTTGTTGCAAAACTAGATCCTTCTAGAACATCTTTTCTAATAGCATTCAATCTGTCGATTACTTTTTGTTCATCTTCTTTTGATACTTTTGGCTCTACAACGATCTGTGCTACTTCCATCTCAGCTCCAAAAGTTGGTAAATCTTCTTTTGGTATTTTTTTAAAGAAATTACGAACCTCCTCTGGCGTAATCGATACACCATCAACAATTTTATCTCGCATCTCTGAAGATAATTTTTGTTCTTTCAAAATATCTGCGAAATAGGTTTTAAATTCTTCTACTGAACTTTTTTTGTAATATTCAACTACTTTGTTAATATCACCAACTTGTTTCACCATATAGTTCAGACGCTCATCCATCATTCCTCTTACTTCTGCGTCACTAACTATAATACTATCCTGAATTGCCTGGTGCGCATATAGCTTATCTTCCAAAAGTTTACCTAGCATCTGGCATCTAGTAATATCTTTTACATTTCCTCCCTGAGCAGCAATTTCTAAAAATCCTTTATCAATATCTGAATCTAAAACAATATAATCTCCAACAGTAGCAATAATACCGTCAACTTTTAGTTTCTGTCCAGAAGGAACTTCAACTGGTTTTTGAGCCACAACATCTGGAATGATTTCCTGAGCTGATACAACTGAGTTGAAAAAAAGTAAAAAACACATTGTCAACGCTAGTTTGTAATCAATTGTTTTTAGCTGTAATTTTTTTAATAACATTATTTTAAATTTAATTTGAATGTAAAGATCTTGCCTTCGTACTTCGTTTTTAAACTAAGAATCACTAAATAATTAAGATCTAGTTCTTTTTAACTTATAACGAACAAAAATAACAATTCAATCACATAATACAACTATCAGCCATACTATTAACAAAAAATTATATGGTCCGCATTTCAATTTCACAAATAGGACCGGTTTCTCAATGATTATTCATTAAAAAGAGGACTAAACCTCATTCTTGTATTTTTTCAGAAATCACTTTATCGAGAATACAAATAACTCAAATACAAGTAAATAAAAAAAAAGTTTTAAACACTACAACGTTTTCGTTGTATAACTATTTTTTTGTAAAAACAAACCGAATTAAAAAACACATACTTTAGATGGGTAATTAATAATTTTATGGTGTTAAAATTACGAAATATCATTTTTAATCACCTCAAAACAAATAATTACAAACTTTATTAACCTTTTAACCAAATCTAAATTATGAAAAACCACAATGCAAAAATCTATTTGATGACGGCAATCACGGCCTTTTTTTGTTCGTGTTCGCCAAATGAAACAAATGAAGTAGACTCAAAAGCTCAAAGTCAACAATTTGAAATTATTAATGTCACACATCATGATGGAAAGCCTTTTAGTACCGGGGCGAAATCATCCTCAACTGGAAAATACGTTGACAATCCGGGTGGTGGGGTTATGATGCAAGCCTTTTATTGGGACGTACCTGCCGGAGGAACCTGGTGGAATACCGTTAATGGTAAAGTAACGGCCTGGTCGAATGCCGGAATTGGTTCAATTTGGCTTCCACCAGCTTCAAAAGCCCAAAACGGTCCTTTTTCAATGGGATATGATCCAACTGATTATTTTGACTTTGGAGATTACAATCAAAACGGAACTACAGAAACCCGATTTGGCTCTAAAACAGAATTGGTAAGTTTAATAACAAAAGCGCATACTGAAAACATGAAAGTATATGCAGACATTGTAATTAATCACAATAGCGGAGGACAATCAGAAGCTAATCCTTTTACCGGAACCAACACCTGGACTAATTTTAATGGAGTTGCTTCTGGAAAATTTAAACGTACTTATGTCAATTTTTATAAAAATAGTTATGGAAATAATGACGAAGGCTCTTTTGGAGGTTTTCCGGATTTATGCCACGCAGATCCTTATGTACAAGACTGGCTATGGAAAAGAGCTGATGGAGTTGGTAAATATTACAAAAACACCATGAAATTTGATGGCTGGAGATTTGACTACGTAAAAGGTTTTGCTCCTTGGGTGGTTTATGATTGGAACGCAAACGTGGGTGGTTTTTCTGTTGGTGAACTATGGGATTCTAATGTAGACATATTAAATAACTGGGCTAATAGTGCTAACAGTTCTGTATTTGATTTTGCTTGTTATTACAAAATGAATGATGCTTTTGACGGAAATAATTTAGCTCTTTTGAACGATGATATGATGTGGAAAAGAAATCCATACAAAGCGGTAACATTTGTCTCAAATCATGATACTGATGAGATTTCAAATAAACTACTAGCCTACTCCTACATTTTAACGCATGAGGGGTATCCAACAATCTTCTACAGAGATTATGAGGAATGGCTCGATAAAAATAAACTAAATAATCTTATTTGGATTCACAACAACAAAGCCACTGGAAACACTTCTATTTTATATTCAGATAATGATGAATATGTAGCACGAAGAAATGGTTATAATGGAAATCCAGGATTGGTAGTTTATATTAACAACTCAACGGTTTGGCAAGAAAGATGGATTCAGACAAATTGGGCAAATACCCAAATCAAAGATTTTACAGGAAATTCAACTTGGTACCCAACTACTCAAGCAGATAAATGGGTAAAAATTCAATGTCCGCCAAAAGGATATTCGGTTTGGTCTATTAATCAATAATTCTCCAAAACAACAATTTAAAGACTGTTCTAAAAAAACAGTCTTTTTTTTGCTTAAAAGATTCTGTTTATAAAGTAATGTCTTCTAAATTATAGAAGTGAATATTTTTATTAAGCCGTAATTAATAGTACTTTTGCAAACCTATTTATACAAAATATGAGCTTTTTAAAAGAAATACAACGCAGAAGAACATTCGGTATTATATCGCATCCCGATGCCGGTAAAACAACTTTAACTGAAAAATTATTGTTGTTTGGAGGTGCAATTCAGGAAGCTGGTGCAGTAAAAAATAATAAAATCAAAAAAGGAGCAACGAGTGATTTCATGGAAATCGAACGCCAAAGAGGTATTTCGGTTTCTACATCCGTACTTGCTTTTAATTATAAAGACAAAAAAATCAATATTCTTGATACACCTGGACACAAGGATTTTGCCGAAGACACATTTAGAACTTTAACTGCCGTAGACAGTGTTATTGTTGTTATTGATGTTGCAAAAGGGGTTGAGGAACAAACTGAAAAACTAGTTGCAGTTTGTAGAATGAGAAATATTCCGATGATTGTTTTCATCAATAAATTAGACCGTGAAGGAAAAGATGCTTTTGACTTAATGGATGAAGTGGAACAGAAATTAGGTTTAACAGTTACTCCTTTGAGTTTCCCGATCGGGATGGGTTATGACTTTCAGGGAATTTACAATTTATGGGAACAAAATATTAATCTTTTTAGCGGTGACAGCCGTAAAAATATCGAAGAAACTATTGCTTTCTCAGATGTTCAAAACCCTGAATTAGAAAAAATAATTGGTCAAAAACCTGCTGATAAACTTCGTGAAGAATTAGAATTAATTGATGAAGTTTATCCAAAATTTGAACGTCAGGATTATTTAGACGGAAAAATTCAGCCTGTCTTTTTTGGTTCAGCTTTAAATAATTTTGGAGTTCGCGAATTATTAGATTGTTTTGTAACTATCGCTCCTTCTCCAAGACCAAAAGATTCTGAAACTCGTTTAGTTGATCCAAAAGAAGAAAAAATGACCGGCTTTGTATTTAAAATCCATGCTAATATGGATCCTAAACACCGAGATCGTTTAGCTTTTATAAAAATCGTTTCTGGTACTTTTGAAAGAAATAAACCTTACTACCATGTTCGTCAGAAGAAAAATTTGAAATTCTCTAGTCCAAATGCATTCTTTGCTGAGAAAAAAGAGATTGTAGATATTTCATATCCTGGTGACATCGTTGGTTTGCATGATACAGGAAACTTTAAAATTGGAGATACTTTAACAGAAGGAGAAATAATGAGTTTCAAAGGAATTCCAAGTTTTTCTCCAGAACATTTTAGGTACATCAACAATGCTGATCCAATGAAGGCCAAGCAATTGGACAAAGGAGTAGATCAGTTGATGGATGAAGGTGTTGCTCAGTTATTTACATTAGAAATGAACAATCGTAAAGTTATCGGAACTGTTGGAGCTCTTCAATATGAGGTAATTCAATATCGTTTAGAACATGAATACGGAGCAAAATGTACTTATGAAAACTTCCCGGTTCATAAAGCTTGTTGGGTTAAACCCGATGATGCAAAAAATGACGAGTTTAAAGAATTTAAACGAATCAAACAAAAATTCTTAGCACACGATAAATACGGTCAATTAGTTTTCTTAGCCGATTCTGATTTCACAATTCAAATGACTCAAAGTAAATATCCAAGTGTAAAATTATTTTTTACTTCTGAATTTGACTAAATTCTTCATTTTGAAAAAACATCATAAAAAAAGCGCTAATTATATAATTAGCGCTTTTTTTTAATTTGAATTAAACCAACCTTACTAAGTCATTATATTCCAAAAAATAAATCTTTCTATTAGGAACGCCTAATTTAGAATAATGTCGCACAAGAAGGAAATTTAGTCGATGAAAGTAAAATTAAATCGGTTAAACTGCATTTAATTTTAGATTTCGAGCAAAAAAAAGCCCCATTACTGGGGCTTTTCTAATTTATGCTTGTCCTGCCGGACCAAAATTAAGCGGAATTGGTGCTTGTTCAGTGTCTTTAATTTCGCCATGAGCGACTTCAAAACGATGAATATTTTCACCTATTGCCTTCAATAATCTTTTAGCATGTTGTGGTGTCAAAACAATTCTTGACTTTACCTTGGCTTTAGGAATACCTGGCATAATGCTCACAAAATCTAAAACAAACTCTGATGATGAGTGGTTGATGATTGCTAGATTAGAATAAATTCCTTCTGCAATTGTTTCATCCAACTCAATATTAATTTGCTCTTGTTGTTGTTTCGGATTACTCATAGTTTCCTAGTTAATAAATATATTCTTCTTTATTTGCCATCATTTCATTGTAATCGTCTTTAGATCCTACGATAGTATTATCGTACTCTCTCATACCAGTTCCCGCAGGAATTCTGTGTCCAACAATTACATTTTCTTTTAATCCTTCTAAATCATCTACTTTACCAGCTACAGCAGCTTCGTTAAGTACTTTTGTTGTTTCCTGGAAAGAAGCAGCAGAGATGAATGATTTAGTTTGTAGCGAAGCTCTTGTAATACCTTGTAAAACTGGCGTTGCAGTTGCGGTAATTACATCTCTTGCTACAACAAGGTTTTTATCATTTCGTTTAAGCAATGAGTTTTCATCACGTAAGTCACGAGGTGTAATAATCTGACCTGGTTTCAATACAGCAGAATCTCCAGCGTCTTCAACCACTTTCATACCATATAATTTATCGTTTTGAACGATGAAATCTTTAGTGTGAATCAATTGATCTTCTAGGAATAATGTATCTCCTGGATCTTGAACTCTTACTTTACGCATCATTTGACGAATAACTACCTCAAAGTGCTTGTCATTAATTTTTACCCCTTGTAGACGGTATACCTCTTGAATTTCATTTACCAAGTACTGTTGAACAGCAGCTGGACCTTGAATTCTTAAGATGTCATCTGGTGTAATTGCACCGTCAGACAATGGCACTCCTGCTCTTACGAAGTCATTTTCCTGTACTAAAATTTGGCTTGAAAGTTTAACTAAATACTTTTTAATCTCACCAAATTTAGATTCGATAACAATTTCACGGTTACCTCTTTTGATTTTTCCAAAAGAAACAACACCGTCAATTTCAGAAACAACTGCTGGGTTTGAAGGGTTACGAGCCTCAAGCAACTCAGTAATTCTTGGTAAACCTCCCGTGATATCGCCTGCTTTAGAAGAACGACGTGGGATTTTTACTAATACTTTACCTGCTTTAATTTTCTCACCGTTCTCAACCATAAGGTGTGCTCCTACTGGTAAGTTATACGAACGAATCAATTCACCTTCTTTACCGTAAACCAATAAAGTTGGAATTAATTTTTTATTTCTAGCTTCAGAAATTACTTTTTCCTGGAATCCTGTTTGCTCATCGATTTCAACCATGAACGATTGTCCTTGCTCTAAATCCTCGTAAGCAATTTTACCAGTAAATTCAGAAACAATTACACCATTATATGGATCCCACTTACAGATCACAGATCCTTTAGTAACTGATTCACCATCCTTAACAAAAATACTAGATCCGTAAGGAATATTGTGTGTGTTTAAAACGATTCCAGTTTTCTCGTCAACCAATTTCAATTCAGTTGAACGTGATACTACGATATCAACCGCATTACCTTCACTATCCTCACCTTTAACAGTTTTTAAATCTTCAATCTCAAGTCTACCGTTGAATCTTGTAACAATACTAGATTCTTCAGAAATACCTCCAGCAACCCCTCCAACGTGGAAAGTACGAAGTGTCAACTGTGTACCTGGCTCACCAATAGACTGAGCAGCAATAACTCCGACAGCTTCACCTCTTTGTGTCATTTTACCAGTAGCTAAGTTTCTACCGTAACATTTAGCACAAATACCTTTTAAAGCTTCACAAGTTAATGGAGATCTAACTTCTACTTTTTCAATTGGAGAAGCTTCGATAGTTCTCATAATTGCTTCAGTAATTTGTTGACCAGATTGAACCATTACTTCATTAGTAAGTGGATTTATAACATCTTGCAATGCAACACGTCCTAAAATTCTTTCTCCTAATGATTCAACGATTTCCTCATTTTTCTTCAAAGCAGAAACTTCAACACCTCTTAGAGTTCCACAATCCTCGATGTTAACAATAACATCTTGCGAAACGTCATGAAGTCTTCTTGTCAAGTATCCAGCATCGGCAGTTTTAAGAGCCGTATCCGCAAGTCCTTTACGAGCACCGTGAGTAGAAATGAAGTACTCAAGGATCGAAAGACCTTCCTTAAAGTTAGAAAGAATCGGGTTTTCAATAATCTCACCACCACCAGCAGTAGATTTTTTAGGCTTAGCCATCAAACCACGCATACCAGTTAACTGACGAATCTGTTCCTTAGAACCCCTCGCCCCAGAGTCAAGCATCATATATACAGAGTTGAAACCTTGTTGGTCTTCTCTAATATTTTTCATTGCTAATTCTGTCAACTGAGCATTTGCTGAAGTCCATACGTCAATAACTTGGTTGTAACGTTCGTTATTAGTAATAAGACCCATGTTATAATTTACAGAAATACCTTCAACTTGCTCTCTGGCATCTGCAATTAATTTTGTTTTTTGTTCTGGAATTCTAATATCACCAAGAGAGAATGATAAACCTCCTCTAAATGCGAATTTATAACCCATATCTTTCATATTATCCAAGAAAGCTGCCGTTGTAGGTACATCAGTCACACTTAAAATGTGTCCGATAATATCTCTAAGGTTTTTCTTAGTCAATACATCATTGATATATCCAGCTGCTTCAGGGACTACTTCATTAAATAATACACGTCCTGCAGTTGTTTGAATAATTTTGAACACTAATTCTCCAGCCTCATTAAAATCTTTTGCTCTAATTTTCACACGAGCATTCAATTCTAATCTTCCTTCGTTTAATGCGATGTTTACTTCTTCAGCAGAATAGAAAGTTAAGTCTTGACCTAAAATTATATGTTCTGGTGTAGAGATACGTTCTTTGGTCATATAATATAGACCCAAGACCATATCCTGAGAAGGTACAGTAATTGGAGCACCGTTTGCAGGGTTAAGAATATTGTGAGAAGCCAACATTAATAATTGTGCCTCTAAAATAGCCTCTGGTCCTAATGGCAAGTGAACTGCCATCTGATCCCCATCAAAATCGGCGTTGAAAGCCGTACATACTAATGGGTGCAATTGGATCGCTTTTCCTTCAATTAATTTTGGTTGGAAAGCTTGAATACCAAGTCTGTGTAACGTAGGAGCACGGTTAAGCAATACAGGGTGTCCTTTAATTACATTTTCAAGGATATCCCAAACTACAGGCTCTTTTTTGTCTATAATTTTCTTAGCAGATTTTACTGTTTTAACGATACCTCTTTCAATCAATTTACGGATAACGAAAGGCTTGTATAATTCAGATGCCATATCTTTTGGCAATCCACATTCGAATAATTTTAATTCAGGACCAACAACAATTACCGAACGAGCAGAATAATCCACACGTTTTCCAAGTAAGTTTTGACGGAAACGTCCTTGCTTACCTTTTAAGGAATCAGATAATGATTTTAATGGTCTGTTAGATTCTGTTTTAACAGCAGAAGCTTTACGAGTGTTATCAAATAATGAATCTACAGATTCTTGTAACATACGTTTTTCGTTTCTTAAGATAACTTCTGGAGCTTTAATCTCCATTAATCTTTTCAAACGGTTATTACGGATGATTACACGACGATATAAGTCATTTAAATCTGAAGTTGCAAAACGACCTCCATCAAGTGGCACAAGCGGACGTAATTCTGGTGGAATAACAGGAACAACTTTCATAATCATCCATTCAGGACGATTTTCGCGGTTTAAGTTAGACTCACGGAAAGACTCAACAACTTGTAATCTTTTTAAAGCTTCAGTTTTACGTTGTTTAGATGTCTCGTTGTTAGCGCTGTGTCTTAATTCATAAGATAAAGCGTCTAAGTCAATACGAGCTAATAAATCCATAATACACTCTGCTCCCATTTTGGCAACAAATTTATTAGGATCCATATCATCTAAATATTGGTTTTCTTGCGGAAGAGTATCTAAAATATTTAAATATTCTTCTTCAGTTAAGAAATCTAATCTTTGTAATGATTCTCCATCTGCATTTTTAGCAATACCAGCTTGAATTACTACGTATCTTTCGTAGTAAATGATCATATCTAATTTCTTAGATGGAAGACCAAGGATATAACCAATTTTGTTTGGAAGAGAACGGAAATACCAAATGTGAGCAATTGGCACAACAAGGTTGATGTGTCCTACTCTATCACGACGTACTTTTTTCTCAGTAACTTCAACACCACAACGGTCACAGATAATACCTTTGTAACGAATTCTTTTATATTTACCACAAGCACATTCAAAATCCTTAACAGGTCCGAAGATTCTTTCGCAGAAAAGTCCGTCACGCTCTGGTTTGTGAGTTCTGTAGTTGATTGTTTCTGGTTTCAACACCTCTCCTCTTGATTCTTTCAAGATAGATTCTGGTGAAGCTAATCCAATCGAGATTTTATTAAATCTTTTAACTGGATTTTTATCCTTATTATTGTTTCTGTTATTCATCATAGTTTTTACTATTGATTTATTTGCAATTAAAAAATTGATTCTTGTTGTTAGTCTAAAGTCAAATGTCATAAAGTTTTAAAGTCAGGAATGACTTTAGACTTTGGACTTTTAAACTTTCGACTTAACCACTACCTCGGGTTACTTCTCTAAACTTCAATACTTATTATTTTGAAGTGCTAATTATAAAACTTTCAAGGTTTATATAAAAAATCGGAACGGGTTACGGGTATAAATCCTAAAAACTTCTATAAATGAGTAATCAGCCCCGATAAAAATCGGGACTGAAAACTTCCTAATACTTATTATTCTTCTAAACGAATGTCAAGTCCAAGACCTTTCAATTCATGCATCAATACATTGAATGATTCAGGTAATCCTGGTTCTGGCATAGATTCACCCTTAACGATAGCCTCGTAAGTTTTAGCTCTACCAATAACGTCATCCGATTTAACTGTCAAGATTTCACGTAGTGTACTTGATGCTCCATAAGCCTCAAGTGCCCAAACCTCCATCTCTCCAAAACGCTGACCTCCAAATTGAGCTTTACCTCCAAGTGGCTGTTGAGTGATCAACGAGTATGGTCCGATAGAACGTGCGTGCATCTTATCATCAACCATGTGTCCTAATTTAAGCATGTAAATTACACCCACAGTCGCTGCTTGATGGAAACGCTCTCCAGTACCACCATCATAAAGATGTGTATGTCCGAAACGTGGTACTCCAGCTTCATCAGTTAATTCATTAATTTGATCTAAAGAAGCACCGTCAAAAATTGGAGTAGCAAATTTTCTACCCAAGTTCATACCAGCCCATCCAAGAACAGTCTCATAAATCTGACCAATGTTCATACGTGAAGGTACCCCAAGTGGATTCAATACGATATCTACCGGTGTTCCGTCTTCAAGGAAAGGCATATCTTCATGACGAACGATTCTTGCAACAATACCTTTGTTACCGTGACGTCCTGCCATTTTATCCCCTACTTTCAGTTTACGTTTTTTAGCGATATAAATTTTCGCCAATTTCAAGATTCCAGATGGTAATTCATCTCCAACTGTAATAGTGAATTTTTCTCTTCTTAAAGATCCTTGTAAGTCGTTCAGCTTAATTTTATAGTTATGGATTAAATCATTAACCATTTTATTAGTAGCATCATCAGCAACCCATTGACCTTTGCTTAAGTGAGCAAAATCTTCTACTGCGTAAAGCATTTTTTGAGTATATTTTTTACCTTTTGGTAAAACTTCTTCACCCAAATCATTCATTACACCTTGAGATGTTTTTCCGTTAACGATCAGGAATAATTTTTCAACTAATCTGTCTTTTAATTCAACAAATTTAGTTTCAAACTCCATTTCTAAAGCACCTAAAGCATCTTTATCCTGAGTACGTTTACGTTTATCTTTTACGGCTCTTGCAAATAATTTTTTGTCAAGAACTACACCATGTAAAGATGGAGAAGCTTTTAATGAAGCATCTTTTACGTCACCTGCTTTATCCCCGAAGATTGCACGAAGCAATTTCTCTTCCGGAGTAGGATCTGATTCTCCTTTTGGTGTAATTTTTCCAATCAAAATGTCGCCAGGTTTAACCTCTGCTCCAATTCTGATCATACCGTTTTCATCTAAATCTTTAGTAGCTTCTTCTGAAACGTTAGGAATATCGTTTGTTAACTCTTCATTTCCTAACTTAGTATCTCTAACCTCTAATGAATAATCATCAACGTGGATAGAAGTAAAAATATCATCACGAACTACTTTCTCAGAAATTACAATCGCATCCTCGAAGTTATATCCTTTCCATGGCATGAACGCAACTTTTAAGTTTCTACCTAAAGCTAATTCACCATTTTGAGTAGCATATCCTTCTGATAATACTTGTCCAAGAACAACTCTGTCACCTTTTCTTACGATTGGTTTCAAGTTGATACTTGTACCTTGATTGGTTTTTCTAAATTTAATTAAGTTGTATGTTTTTTCATCAGCATCAAAACTTACCATTCTTTCATCTTCAGTACGGTCGTATTTGATAGTAATGATGTTAGCATCAACATATTCTACAGTTCCATCTCCTTCAGCATTAATCAATACTCTAGAATCTGAAGCTACCTGACGCTCTAAACCTGTACCAACAATCGGAGCTTCAGGACGGATCAAAGGAACTGCCTGACGCATCATGTTAGATCCCATCAACGCACGGTTCGCATCATCATGCTCCAAGAAAGGAATTAATGAAGCCGAAATCGATGCAATCTGGTTAGGAGCAACGTCTGTATAATGTACTGCTGATGGCTCAACAACCGGGAAGTCACCTTCCTCACGAGCAATAACATTGCTAGCTGTAATTTTACCTGAAGCATCCATTTCAATGTTTGCCTGAGCAATCATTTTTCCTTCTTCTTCTTCAGCACTTAAGTAAATTGGAGTACTTTCTAAATCAACTACACCATTAGTTACTTTACGGTATGGAGTTTCAATGAAACCCATTCCGTTTACTTTTGCATAAACACCAAGAGATGAAATCAAACCAATGTTTGGTCCCTCTGGAGTTTCAATCGGACATAAACGACCATAGTGAGTATAGTGAACGTCACGAACCTCAAAACCAGCTCTCTCTCTAGAAAGTCCACCTGGTCCAAGTGCAGATAATCTTCTCTTGTGTGTAATCTCAGCTAATGGATTCGTTTGATCCATAAATTGAGATAACTGGTTAGTACCAAAGAAAGAGTTGATAACTGATGATAATGTTTTAGCATTAATCAAATCAATTGGTGTAAACACCTCGTTATCTCTAACGTTCATTCTCTCACGAATAGTTCTCGCCATACGAGCTAAACCAACACCGAATTGTTGAGACAATTGTTCTCCAACTGTTCTTACACGACGGTTTGATAAGTGATCAATATCATCAATCTCTGCTTTAGAGTTAATTAATTCGATCAAATATTTTACAATGGTGATGATATCTTCTTTGGTAAGCACTTGCTTTTCCATTGGGATATCTAAACCAAGTTTTTTGTTCATTCTATAACGACCAACTTCACCTAAGTTATAACGTTGATCAGAGAAGAACAATTTATCTATAATACCACGAGCAGTTTCTTCATCAGGCGGTTCTGCATTACGCAATTGTCTGTAGATATGCTCAACAGCTTCTTTTTCAGAGTTTGTTGGATCTTTTTGTAACGTGTTGTGGATAATAGCATAATCTGCCTGGTTATTATCCTCTTTGTGTAACAAAATAGATTTAACGTTAGAATCGATGATTTCTTCAACATTATCTTTGTCGATAATAGTATCTCTATCAAGGATAATTTCGTTACGTTCGATAGAAACTACTTCACCAGTATCCTCATCAACGAAATCCTCATGCCATGTGTTCAATACACGTGCAGCAAGTCTTCTTCCAATGTATTTTTTAATACCAGTTTTAGAAACTTTAATTTCTTCAGCTAAGTCGAAAATTTCAAGGATATCCTTATCTCTTTCAAACCCAATTGCACGGAATAAAGTTGTAACCGGTAATTTTTTCTTTCTATCGATATAAGCGTACATTACGCTATTGATATCTGTAGAAAATTCTATCCAAGAACCTTTAAAAGGAATTACTCTGGCAGAATAAAGTTTTGTACCATTTGCATGGAATGATTGACCAAAGAAAACCCCAGGAGAACGGTGTAGTTGAGATACTACTACACGCTCAGCACCATTGATAACAAAAGTACCGCTTGGAGTCATATAAGGTATTGTTCCAAGATAAACATCTTGTACAATAGTTTCAAAATCTTCGTGTTCTGGATCTGTACAGTATAGTTTTAACCTGGCTTTTAAAGGCACACTATAAGTAAGACCTCTCTCTATACATTCTTGAATTGTATAACGTGGTGGATCAACAAAATAATCTAGGAACTCCAATACAAAGTTGTTTCTTGTATCTGTGATTGGAAAGTTTTCCATGAAGGTGTTGTATAACCCTTCGTTGCCTCTTTCGTCAGATTTCGTTTCTAATTGAAAGAAATCTTTAAAAGATTTAACCTGAACATCTAGGAAATCCGGATAGTCAGGGATATTTTTTGTAGAGGCAAAATTCAATCTTTCAGTCTGATTTGTTATCATCAATGGACAAAATTTTGATTAAAAAAAAGTAATTTTTTGTGTAAACACACACTGTTTAATCTATACTTTCTTATTATAATCAATACATCTTTAAAATAAACCAGTAAAGTCAGTTTAATTTTTTTCTTCGTATTGATCAAAAACTTTTTCGTATTTTAAACTATTTGATAATAAAACTTGATCTATTTTATTATACGAAAAATGGTTTAGGCCATTGAGTGTTAACTCAAGACCTAAACCTAGTTCTTAAAACCGAGTAAACTTATTTAAGTTCAACTACAGCTCCAGCTTCTTCTAATGATTTTTTAAGACCTTCAGCCTCTTCTTTAGAAACACCTTCTTTAACGTTACTTGGAGCACCGTCAACTACATCTTTAGCTTCTTTCAAACCTAAACCTGTAAGTTCTTTCACTAATTTCACAACTGCTAATTTAGAAGCTCCAGCCTCTTTTAATACAACTGTAAATTCAGTTTGTGCTTCTTCAGCAGCACCTTCTCCACCACCAGCAGCAACTACTACAGCTGCAGCAGCAGGCTCGATACCATACTCGTCTTTTAATATTGTTGCTAATTCGTTAACTTCTTTAACTGTTAAGTTAACTAATTGTTCTGCGAATTGTTTCAAATCTGCCATTTTTTCTATCGTTTAAAATGATTTGTAAAATATAATTTATTTATTGTGCGCTAATTAAGCAGCAAGGAAATAATATTCCCCGCATGTGTTATTATGCTTCTGTCTCTTCGCTGTTTGCGAATTGATTTTGTAAAGCAGAGATAACTCTTTGAGCTGGTGATTGCAATAATCCAATAAGTTCTCCAAGAAGCTCTTCTTTAGATTTAATAGTTGCTAATGCATCTAATTGATTATCACCAATATAAACTTCAGAATTGATGTATGCTCCTTTTAAAACTGGTTTATCAGATTTCTTACGGAAATCTTTGATAATTTTTCCAGGTGCATTAGCTACATCAGAAATGAAAATAGCACTGTTACCAGTCAATACTGTAGGTAAATCACCATAATCATTAGCAGAAGCTTCCATTGCTTTTGCAAGCAAAGTGTTCTTTACAACTTCTAATTTGATACCAGCTTTAAAACAAGCTCTACGTAAGTTTGAAGTTGTTTCTGCGTTTAATCCAGAAATATCAGATACATAAATGATATTTGTACCAGCTAACTGCGCAGTTAAATTTTCAATCGCGATTGATTTTTCTTCTCTAGTCATACTAAAAATTTTTAACTACCAATTATACTGCTTTTGGATCCAATGCAATTGCAGGACTCATAGTGCTTGTAAGGTGAATACCTTTAATGTAGGTACCTTTAGCAGCAGTTGGCTTAAGTTTTATTAATGTTTGAATAATTTCGTGTGCGTTGTCAACAATCTGCTCAGCTCCAAAAGAAACTTTACCAATTCCTGCGTGAACGATACCAGTTTTATCAACTTTAAAGTCAATTTTACCAGCTTTAACCTCTTGAACAGCTTTTGCAACATCCATAGTTACAGTACCTGTTTTAGGGTTTGGCATTAAACCTCTAGGTCCTAAAATACGACCTAATGGACCTAATTTACCCATAACAGCTGGCATAGTGATAATTACATCAACATCAGTCCAACCATCTTTAATTTTTTGTAAATAGTCATCAAGACCTACATAGTCTGCACCAGCTTCTTTAGCTTCCGCTTCTTTATCTGGAGTAACTAATGCTAATACTTTAACATCTTTACCTGTTCCGTGAGGTAATGTAACCACACCTCTAACCATTTGATTCGCTTTTCTTGGATCTACACCCAAACGCACTGCGATATCAACAGACTCATCAAATTTTGCAGAAGCAACTACTTTTAATAATGCCGCAGCATCTTTAAGAGAATATAGTTTGTTCTTTTCAATTTTTGAAGCAGCCTCTTTTTGCTTTTTTGTTAATTTTGCCATGTCTTTTTCTTAATTAAAAAGGAGCTTCTCCTGATACAGTTATACCCATAGATCTAGCTGTTCCAGCAACCATACTCATTGCAGCCTCAATAGTGAATGCATTTAAGTCAGGCATTTTGTCATCAGCAATTGCTCTAATTTGTTCCCAAGTAACACTAGCTACTTTTTTACGATTAGGCTCACCAGAACCAGATTTTAGCTTTGCAGCTTCCATTAACTGAACCGCTGCTGGAGGAGTCTTAACGACAAAATCAAATGATTTGTCTTTATACACAGTGATTTGCACTGGGCATATTTTGCCAGGTTTATCCTGAGTTCTAGCATTAAATTGCTTACAGAACTCCATGATGTTTACCCCAGCAGCTCCTAAAGCAGGTCCAACCGGTGGCGACGGGTTCGCAGCACCTCCCTTAACTTGTAGTTTAACTACCTTACTAATTTCTTTAGCCATTTTTAAAAAATTTAACATCACAATCAATGGAAGCGATTGCAATGGTTATTATATATGTAACAAAAAATTATACTTTTTCAACTTGCATAAAACTCAATTCTAATGGAGTTTTTCTTCCGAAAATCTTAACCATAACTTCAAGTTTACGCTTTTCTTCATTGATTTTTTCAACCGTTCCGTTAAATCCGTTAAAAGGACCATCGATCACTTTTACAGTTTCACCTAAGTTGAATGGAATAGCACGAGTATCTGTATTAACAGCTAACTCATCTACTTTACCTAACATACGATTTACTTCAGACAATCTTAAAGGAACAGGTTCTCCTCCTTTAATCTCTCCCAAGAAACCAATTACACTTGTAATAGACTTGATAATATGAGGTATCTCACCAACTAAATTGGCTTCGATCATAACATATCCAGGGAAATAAACTTTATCCTTAGACATTTTTTTTCCTTCTTTTACAGTAACTACTTTTTCTGTAGGCACTAAAACTTGGGAAACATAATCACCCATACCTAGTCTGGCAATCTCAGTTTCGATGTAAGCTTTGACTTTATTCTCTTGTCCACTTACAGCTCTAACTACGTACCATTTTTTCACATTATTATCTGCCATCACAAAAAAATTATCCTTTTAACCAGTTAAAAAATCCAGCCAAAGCTTTTGCAAAAAATTCGTCTACTCCCCATGTTGCCAAAGCAAATAGAATCGAAAATACAGCCACAACAATTGTCAATTTTTGAACCTCAGCCCAAGCTGGCCAAGTAACATTTGACTTTAACTCTTCGAAAGCCTCTGATAAATAATTAGTAACTTTTGTCATTTGATATATTTTATATTGCACGGGCGGAGGGATTCGAACCCCCATCAACGGTTTTGGAGACCGCTATTCTACCCTTGAACTACGCCCGTAATTAAAAGCCAGTGATTTCGGTTAAGAAAATCAACTGGCTTTTTATAATATTTATAGGATTATCCTACGATTTCAGTAACCTGACCTGCACCTACAGTTCTACCACCTTCACGGATAGCGAAACGTAAACCTACGCTCATAGCGATTGGGCTTAATAAAGATACATTGATAGTTAAGTTATCTCCTGGCATTACCATCTCTACTCCTTCTGGCAAAGTAATAACTCCTGTTACGTCAGTTGTACGTACGTAGAACTGTGGACGGTAGTTATTATGGAATGGAGTATGACGTCCACCTTCTTCTTTTTTCAAGATATAAACCTCAGCTTTGAAAGTAGCGTGTGGTTTTACTGATCCTGGCTTAATGATAACCATTCCTCTTTTGATAGATTCTTTATCAATACCTCTCAACAATAAACCTACGTTATCTCCAGCTTCACCTCTATCAAGGATTTTACGGAACATCTCAACTCCTGTAATAGTAGAAGTTAATTTATCAGCTCCCATACCAATGATCTCAACTGGATCTCCTGTATTAGCAATACCTGTTTCGATACGACCTGTAGCAACAGTTCCACGACCAGTAATTGTAAATACATCTTCAACCGGCATCAAGAATGGCTTAGCAACGTCACGCACTGGCTCTTCGATCCAAGCATCAACAGCTTCCATTAATTCAATGATTTTTGGTACCCAAGCAGGATCATTATTCAATCCTCCTAAAGCAGAACCTTGAACAACAGGACCATTATCTCCATCATATTCGTAGAAAGATAATAAATCTCTAATTTCCATTTCAACAAGCTCTAACAATTCAGCATCATCAACCATATCCACTTTGTTCATGAAAACAACGATTCTTGGAATACCAACCTGACGACCTAAAAGGATGTGCTCACGAGTTTGTGGCATTGGACCATCTGTAGCAGCAACTACTAAGATAGCTCCGTCCATTTGAGCAGCACCAGTAACCATGTTCTTTACGTAATCCGCGTGACCTGGACAGTCAACGTGAGCGTAGTGACGGTTAGCTGTTTCATACTCTACGTGTGATGTATTAATAGTAATACCTCTTTCTTTCTCCTCTGGAGCGTTATCGATTTGATCAAACGATTTTGCTTGACAGTAACCTGCATCAGACAATACTTTTGTAATTGCAGCAGTTAATGTAGTTTTTCCGTGATCCACGTGTCCAATTGTACCTATGTTTAAGTGCGGTTTGGAACGATTAAAATTCTCCTTTGCCATTTTACTTAATTTTTAATCTTAGTTATATATTAATTTTCAATTTCCTACTTACTTGAGCCAACTACGGGAATTGAACCCGTGACCTCTTCCTTACCAAGGAAGCACTCTACCCCTGAGCTAAGTCGGCAGAGAGTTCTGATTTTAGATTTTTGAATTTAGATTTCAGATTTTACAAATCCAAAACCTACAATCCGAAATCTTAACTTCTTTTTTTTTGTGGGGAGAGCAGGATTCGAACCTGCGAAGTTCACACAGCAGATTTACAGTCTGCCCTCGTTGGCCGCTTGAGTATCTCCCCTTTATTTTATCAATAATTGCATGAACAATTTCAAATCGCATTTGAAATATTTAGAGCCGGCGGAGGGACTCGAACCCACGACCTGCTGATTACAAATCAGCTGCTCTAGCCAACTGAGCTACGCTGGCAATATCAATAAAAAAGTCCGCTATTTCTAACGGACTGCAAATGTAGCTATTTTATCTTTGTATCAAAACATTTTTTGAAAAAAATTTTCAATTATGTTCAATTATATATGTGCTCTTATTTTTTCTTTCCTTTTTACTAGTAAACGCTCTAAAGATTCTGCCGAAAGTTCAATTGCCTCTTCAAATGTCTTACACTGCTTTTTAACCAAAAAATCATCTCCCGGAACATTAATCTTTATCTCAACAGCTTTATTCTCCTTATCACTTGTTCTTTCCACTTTTAAAAAAACATCAGCCGAGACAACTCGATCGTAATACTTTTCCAATTTATCCATTCTCTCTTGAATAAAATCCACCAACTTTCGGTCAACAGTAAAGTTAACTGCATGAACATCTACCTTCATAATATTAATTTTATGGTTAAACATTTCAGAAGTATTATCTATTCCTAGGATGAGCATCCCCATACACCTTTTTAAGCTCCGCTAAACTATTATGAGTATAAACTTGCGTAGATGCCAAACTCGAATGTCCTAATAACTCCTTAACTGAATTTAAATCTGCCCCATTATTTAGCAAATGAGTCGCAAATGTATGCCGAAGCACATGTGGACTTTTTTTTACCTTTTCAGAGACTCTACTAAAGTAAGAATTTATTAATCGATACACAAAAGATTCACTTAATTTTAATCCTTTTTTTGAAATAAAAAAATAATCCGCATCAGTAATATTTTCAACTGAATCGCGCTCATCAATATATAGCTTAAGCTGATCCGCAATAATTGGCAAAAGAGGAATAATTCGCTCTTTATTACGCTTACCCAAAACCTTTATCACATTCGAAGTCAAATCCACATTATAAATCATCAAATGGATTAATTCCGCACGTCTCATTCCGGTTGTATAAAACATATCCACAATGAGCTTGTCACGGACTTCTTCAAAACCAACGGGAATATCTATCTGACCCATCAAATCAGAAAGCTCTTTTTCAGAAAATGGAATTTGAATAATTTTCGGAGTCTTTAAAGCCTTATGCTTCAACATTGGACTCACATCTATTTGTTTCGTTTTTAAAAGAAACTTATAAAAAGCTTTCAACGAAGCCATTTTTCTATTTATAGAGACATTAGAAATATTCTGATCTACCAAAGAAACAATCCAACTCCTAATTTGACTGTAATTTACCTTCCCAATATTTTCCTGCTCAAAATTCTCCTTATTATAAACTTCAAAAAAAACAATATCATTCAAATAAGCATCAACCGTATGTGGTGAATATTTTTTCTCCAACTGTAGATAATCACGAAATGCATCTCTATTCGACTTCATTATATTAATTTTTATCACTTCACCCCAAACACAACAAACACCCTACCTATATATATTATTGTATACTATCTCAAAATTAAGCATAAAAAAACCGTTAGTATCAAAATATTGATAACTAACGGTAATTATTTTTGAAAAGCCAAATACTAACTTTCTAAACCATCTCTCATGTTTTGAATGTAAGCAGCTTTTTGAATTTGAGCTCTTTTGATAACAGAAGGCTTAATAAAAGCAGTACGCGCTCTTAATTGACGAACAGTTCCTGTTTTATCAAATTTTCTTTTATAGCGCTTTAATGCTCTATCGATATTTTCTCCGTCTTTAATTGGTATAATTAACATAATATAGACACCTCCTCTCGTTAAGGCTGCAAAAGTATATATTAATTTTGAATTACGAGTTACAAATTGTGAATTATTTTTAAAAGAAAAAAGAATATTGAAGAAAGAGAATAGATTTTAGCGCAAACTCTTTACTCTTTACTCTTTACTCTTTACTCTTTACTCTTTACTCTTTACTCTTTACTCTTTACTCTTTACTCTTTACTCTTTCAACAAATTTCTCGATATAACCAATTTTTGAATCTCAGTTGTTCCTTCTCCAATCGTACATAATTTAGAATCTCTGTAAAATTTCTCTACAGGAAAATCCTTAGTGTAGCCATAACCACCATGAATCTGCACCGCCTCGTTAGCTATTCTTACACAAGCTTCTGATGCATACATCTTAGCCATCGCTCCAAGTGTTGTTACAGGTTTATGCTGTTGTTTCAAAAAAGCTGCTTTGTGAAGCAACAATTCTGAAGCTTCTATCTCAGTAGCCATATCAGCTAATTTAAATGAAATTCCCTGAAAACTACTAATTGGCTGCCCAAACTGATATCTTTCTTTAGAATACTTCAAAGCTGCTTCATATGCACCCTTAGCAATTCCTAACGACAAAGCACCTATTGAAATTCGACCACCGTCTAATATTTTCATTGCCTGAACAAATCCCTGACCAACTTCTCCTAATCTATTTGCATCAGGCACGCGGCAATTGTCAAAAACTAACTCAGCAGTTTCACTCGCACGCATTCCTAATTTGTTTTCTTTTTTTCCTGAAGTAAATCCCGCCATTCCTTTTTCAAAGACAAACGCAGTCATTCCTTTTGAATCTCCTTTTTCTCCAGTACGCACAATCACCACTGCAATATCACCTGAAATCGCATGCGTAATAAAGTTCTTCGCTCCGTTTACAATCCAGGAATCTCCATCTTTAACCGCAGTAGTATTCATCCCTCCAGCATCAGAACCAGTATTATGTTCTGTTAAACCCCAGGCTCCAATATATTCAGCCGTCGCTAATTTAGGCAACCATTTTTTCTTTTGTTCTTCGTTACCAAAAGTCAAAATATGATTTGTGCATAATGAATTATGAGCTGCAACTGACAAACCAATTGAAGGATCAACTTTTGAAATTTCTTCTACAACAGTAATATATTCATGATATCCTAAACCAGATCCGCCATACTCTTCAGGCACTAAAACACCCATGAAACCCATTTCTCCCAGCTTTTTAAAAAGTGGGACAGGAAAAATTTGTGCTTCATCCCATTCCATTATATTAGGTCTGATGTTCTTTTCGGCAAAATCTTTAATAGACTGTGCAATCATTGACTGTGTTTCGTTATAATTAAAATTCATTGTTGGCTATTTTTTTTTAGAACTCCAAATATAAACTAATTATTTTTGCTTTTTCAACAGGAAAACCTTTAATTTTTGATAAATCCTCAATATTTTTGAAATTTCCATTCATACTTCTATATATTACTATTTGTTTAGCCAATGCATATCGGAAATAAGAAAACTGAGATAATTCTTTTAAAGTCGCATCATTTATTGCTATTTTTTTAAAACTTGAAGGAACTATTACTTTGAAATGAGAATTCAATTCGGCTACAACTTCAGGCGAAAGTCCCCAGATATCATTCATTTGTTCCATAGAAACAAAACACCCTAATATTTCTTTTTGTTTTAATATACGTAAAGACAGTGCATCGCCTATACCATATATTTTAACCAAATCCTCCTGAGTTGCCTCATTTATATCTAAAATTACAATCTTTTCTTTTTTAAAATCGGCTTTCTTACTAAATTCTTTTTTCTCTGTTTTGAAATTATTCTCTTTTTGAATCCAGTCAGGAAACTTAAATAAAGGGGAAATAATTTTTAATAAAGAATCAGAAATTTTAGTGACTTGTTGAAACTCCTCTGCAGAGTTCACAAATTTATTTCCTTCCCGAAAAGCTAAAAGGCGGTCAATTTCCTGAGTAGACATTCCGAGTTTATATCCTTTATAATCTGTAATGAAATTTGGATTAAAAAGATAGACTTTTGGTTTCTCGTTATATTTAACAAGTTTAAGAGAATCAATTTTCGTCTGTAAAGACATCCATTGCTCTTTTTCCAGGGAGGTTTTTTCAGGCAAATTAAAATCAGCATAAAAATAAACCAATTGTAGTATTACAATAATAGCAAAAAGTAAAAAAATTCCTGTACGTTGCTCTCTTGTAAATTTAAAATAAATTGCGAGCGTTTTAAAATTAGCCATCAAATTAAAATTTTCAATCGTTTTAAAAGGGTAAATTAAATAATAAAATATCAATTTATTAGGAAAAATAGTAAAAAAATATTTCTTTGTCAAATTATTCAATCCGCATTAACACTCTAATTAAATTGATGAATTTCAGTACTTAACAGCTGTAAACTGCCTATTTTGCATATTTTTTTGATATTTTATAACTTAAAACAATATAATTGTTTTTATTTTTTATAAAAAACGATACATTTGGAGCTTAATAACAATAAACCAATATAATAGTATGTCAATTTGGAAAACTAAACCTCTTTCGGTATTGCTCGGTGAAGCATCCGAATCTGAAAAAGGACTAAAAAGAACCTTATCTTCACGTTCGCTTGTTGCACTTGGAGTTGGAGCAATTATTGGAGCGGGACTATTTTCGCTAACAGGAATTGCAGCTGCTGACCACGCAGGTCCGGCGGTAACAATTTCTTTTATTTTAGCAGCTGTAGGTTGCGCATTTGCCGGACTTTGTTATGCTGAATTTGCATCAATGATTCCGGTTGCGGGTAGTGCATACACTTACTCTTATGCTACGATGGGTGAATTTATGGCTTGGATTATCGGTTGGGATTTAGTTTTAGAATATGCTTTGGGTGCCGCTACAGTTGGTGTGAGTTGGTCCCGGTATTTACTTGAACTTCTTGCAAAATATGATATTCATCTCCCACCTGATTTAATTTGTTCACCATGGGAAACTTTAACACTTAGTAACGGAACTGTAATAAATGGCGGAATTGTAAACTTACCAGCAATATTCATTGTTTCTTTACTTTCATTATTATTGATAAAAGGAACAAAAGAATCGGCATCGTTAAACAATTTCTTAGTTGTTATAAAAGTAGCTGTGGTTATTATCTTTATTGTATTAGGATGGAAATTTATTGATCCAACAAACTATACGCCTTACATTCCTGAAAACACTGGTGTTTTTGGTCAATTTGGCTGGTCTGGAATTGCTGCTGGAGCTGGTACTGTATTTTTTGCTTTTATTGGTTTTGATGCTGTTTCTACTGCTGCACAAGAAGCTAAAAATCCACAAAAAGGAATGCCAATTGGTATTTTAGGATCATTGATAATCTGTACACTTTTATATGTATTGTTCTCTCACGTAATGACGGGACTTGTACCTTATTATAAATTTGCAGGAGATGCAAAACCTGCTGCAACTGCTTTTGCTGTAACAGGATACGACTTTTTACAAACAGGTTTAATTGTAGCTATTTTGGCTGGTTATACTTCTGTAATGTTAGTAATGCTTATGGGACAAAGCCGTGTTTTCTACACAATGAGTAAAGATGGTTTATTACCTCCTTTCTTTAGCGAAATTCACGCTAAATTCCGAACTCCATGGAAAACTAATCTTTTCTTTTTAGTATTCGTAAGTTTATTTGCCGGACTTGTTCCTGTAAGTGATTTAGGACACATGGTAAGTATCGGAACATTATTAGCTTTTGTTTTAGTTTGTATTGGTGTAATGGTTATGCGTAAAAAAATGCCAGATGCTCCAAGAGCTTTTAGAACTCCATGGGTTCCTTTTGTACCGGTTGCAGGTATTGTAATCTGTTTAGCGTTGATGTATTCGCTACCAAATGAAAGCTGGGCAAGACTTGTTGTTTGGATGGCATTAGGTATAGTGATATACTTTGTTTACGGTAAGAAAAACAGTAAATTAAACAATCCGGATAAATAATATTCCAGATTAATACATAAAAAAAGGATCATATTAAATTATGATCCTTTTTTTTATGCTTCAAAATTACTTTTATAAATCAAATACTGAAGTTCGCTTTGCTCTAATTAAATCCTTTAGGCGAATCCAGAATGCTAATGTTAAATAGATTCCGAAACCTAAACCGGCTGTTACAAACGAAATGTAAATAAAAAACAATCGCACACTTGTAACCCGCATTCCGAGTTTATCAGCTAATCGCGATGAAACATGAAATCCATATTTTTCAAAGAAAAACTTAAGTTTTAAAATTGCTGACATTTCTATTTTTAGATTTTAGATTTTAAACAAAAGTACAAAATTATCTAATTGACGCATTTTCTAATTATCTAATTACTTTTAAGTAATTCTACTCCAATTGCACAACGCAAACAGGCTTTATTATTGCAATATTCATTTTTGAGTTCAAGTAAAGTTTGAGTTTCAAATGCATTTTTTGAAAGAATTCCGAAACTCTCAAACTTATCAATTATGGCATTTTTTTCAGAAGAAACTTCATTCATAAATGCAATAAGATCTTCAACATTAGATTCTCCAACTCTACTTACATAGGCAAATTGCAAAGGAATAATGGTGTTTACTATCAACAAATCGATAAAAGATCTGGATAAAGGCTTTCGCTTCTGTGAGCTTTCTTTATCAAACTGATAATGATTTTCCCAATACAAACTTGTTGTAACGTTTAAGAGCTCGTAAACATCCTTAACGGACTTAAGTATAATTACTTTAGAAAATAAATTCTGATGTTTACTGTATAAACTTCCTAATTGTGAAAGCCGTATGGTTGGAAAATTATCTGGGCGATGCTTAAAAAATTGTAGTGGGTCTGTATAAACTTTATCTAATTGATATTTATGCAAAAGATAAAAATACCTAATTTTCAAATCATTGAAATATAAATCTTCCTTTTCAGAATCTAGTAAGCCTGAAGTTCCAAAAAGCAATGCTTCAAGATTTTCGATTTCGAAGCTTTCTTTTCGGATAATAGAAAAGGGAATTGATTTCGCTATTTGCAAAAATGTATTTCCATTTGTGTTCAAGCCAAAATTCTTCGCAAACAAAGAAAATAAAACCGACTCCCAGTCACCATTTGTTTCTTCTAATAAATCATAAATAAACTTTGATTTTCTTTCCAGTCGATCAAAGAATAATCTTTCCTGCCAATTTTTAAAAACAAATTTATCAATTTGAGCAATTTCCTTTTCACAGGAAATCCAGGATTTTGGAGACAATAAAGAATGATAATTATTTAATACTTCTGATGAAATATAATCTTTTAAAACCAAAACGGGAATTTCAGTATTATTTTTTCTAAAGATCTCTGTATCATGTTCCCAAACAACATGCAAAATCACATTCTCGTAAGCCGGATCTTTTTCATGATGATGCACATACCAATCGGATGATTTTAAATGGATTTCGACATTACCTGCCCATTTCTGAGTTCCAATTTTAATCTGGGCATTAAAAAAATCAGGACCTGAAATTTCTAAATAATCTCCTGCTTTAATAATTACAATTGGATCATTTTGAGTTGTTCTTAAATTCAGCGTTTCGAACTTCTTGAATTTCCAGAGATAGTGAAGAAAGTCTTCTCTCATTTTTAAGTTTATGTTTAAATTACAAAAACTTAAAAATAATTAAAAATAAGTATTTTCTTACTTAAAAAATTTACTTTAACATATATAGTTTCGCGCATGCACGAGCATCAGATAAAGCTTCATGATGATTTAACTCAATTTTCATTTCGCGACAACAATCACTTAGTTTGGTCGGCTTCAATCCTTTTGCTTTGTAAATTTTAACCGTACATTCCCAACGTTGTGCAATATTTAAGTCTTCATATTGCAAACCGTAGAGCGCCATTGATTTCATTAACACATTTCGATCAAAACTTTCATTGTGTGCTACAACGATCCTATTTTTTAATCTTCTTTCTATTTCGGGAAATACCTGAGAAAATGATTTTGCGTTGATAGTATCACGAGGATAAATACCGTGAACCTGAATCGTAAACGGATTATATAGGTTATTTGGGGGCTTAATTAAAGAAACAAACTCGTCAACAATAATTCCGTTTTCAACAGTAACTATTCCAACAGAACAAGGATGATAGCCTGTAGCGGTTTCAAAATCTATGGCAGTAAAATTCATTTTTAAAATATTTCAGCTAAAAAAATCCATAAATCAAAGTCTTAAAACTCTAATTTATGGATTTATAATGTTTTTAAAATTGTTCTTATTTTATAGAACCAATAATATCATATTTTGTAATAATATGATGTTTTCCATTTCCTAAATCTACCAAAACAGCGTCGTTTTCTTTGGTAAACAATTTAGAAACTTCTTCAATTGTCGTTCCTAATTTTACAATAGGAAAAGGTTTTCCCATTACTTCCTTAATTGGTTTTTCTGCAACATTTTTATCTGCAACATAACTTCTAAACAAATCTGTTTCGTCTACAGAGCCAACAAATCCATTAATATCAACTACTGGAATTTGAGAGATTTTATACTTACGCATACGCTCGATAGCGTGAGACACTAATTCTTCTGTACGAACAACAATCAATTCTTTATCGATATGATCTTTAATTACATCTTCCGCTTTCGTTACGTTTTCTTCTAAAAATCCACGTTCACGCATCCAGTCATCATTAAACATTTTACCAACGTAACGGCTTCCTGAATCGTGAAAAAGAACAACAACAACATCTTCAGGTTTAAAATGTTCTTTAAGCTGTAAAAGCCCTTTAATACATGCACCTGCAGAGTTTCCAACAAAAATTGCTTCTTCCATGGCAATTTTTCTTGTATAAACGGCGGCATCTTTATCAGTTACTTTTGTAAAACCATCGATTAAAGAAAAGTCAACATTTTTTGGTAAAATATCTTCCCCAATTCCTTCTGTAATATAAGAGTAAATTTCGTTTTCATCAAAAATTCCGGTTTCATGGTATTTTTTAAACACAGAACCATAGGTATCAATTCCCCAAATTTTAATATTCGGGTTTTTCTCTTTTAAGTATTTTCCAACTCCTGAAATAGTTCCTCCTGTTCCAACTCCAACAACAAAATGCGTAATTTTTCCATCCGTCTGCTTCCAGATTTCCGGACCAGTTTGCTCATAATGCGCCAACGAATTGGATAAATTATCATACTGATTTACGTACCATGAATTTGGTGTTTCTTCAGCTAAACGCTTTGAAACTGAATAATAAGAACGTGGATCCGTCGGCTCAACATCAGTAGGACAAACTACAACTTTGGCACCAACAGCACGTAAAATATCCATTTTTTCTTTTGACTGCTTGTCTGATATAACACAAATCAATTTATAACCTTTGATAATGGCTACCAGTGCCAATCCCATTCCGGTGTTTCCGGAAGTTCCTTCGATAATAGTTCCACCCGGTTTTAATCTGCCGTCTGCCTCTGCGTCTTCAATCATTTTAACGGCCATTCTGTCTTTTACAGAATTTCCAGGATTAAAAGTTTCGACTTTTGCCAACACTAACGCATCGATTTCAGCAACAATTTTGTTGAGTTTTACTAAAGGTGTATTACCAATTGTTTCTAAAATATTTTTTGAAAAGTCCATTTTATGTTTATTTAATATGTGGTTCTAAAAATCTAAATAGCCCTAATTTATTGGAAGAAATTCCAGACTAACCCAAATCGGATAACAAAATCACGATAAGGATTATTAGGTGCCGAATAATAATCGCTTTTTGAAAATAAAGCATTAATATGTTCTGCCTTTAAGTAAAATCGGGTTTGACGAATTCTGGCGTTTACAAAAAGATCGAATAATGGATAACCTCCGATTTTTTTCGCATCCTGAACAAAAAATTCACCTATAACTGGATTATAATCATTTCCGTAATATTTTGTAAAATAATTAAATACAACTCCAGTCTGCATATATAATGCCTTTTTGAAAAAGTAGCTAGAATAGTAAAGTGTATTTCTTGTTACAAAATCAGGAACATTTAAAATCAAATCTGACTGATCTACTTTTTGATATAAAAGTGTATTATCAAAACCGAACGGTCCAAATTTAAATTCTTTACTAGCTTTTATAGATAAATAATTAATTGCATTTCCATATTGTGCCGGCTTTATAATTTGAGTATATGCTAAAGCTTCTGCCGGACTGGAATCATCTTTAAAGTACAAGTGATCCTTTAAAACAGAGTACTGAACTTCAGCATTTAACCAAGGTGTATAAACATTAGCACTAAGCTGGTTGATTTTTTCATTCTTAAAACTGTTAGACCAATTGTATTCAACATAACTGCTTTGATACAAATTATAGTTATTATTTGGCAACTTATTTAAATTTCTATATCTGAAATCGAATTGAATTTTCTCATTTAAATCATATCTCAATTTTGCATCCAAATCAGAAAGAGACTGGTTTGTAATTGATCTGGTATATAAAAAGCGGCCATTCCATTTATTCTTCTGATATTCATATTGTCCTCCAACATTATTAATCTGCAGAAATAAATTATCAGGAACAACTGAACCATCATTATACACTATAATTCTCTCGTATTTATAATTTGATCTGTAATCGTCGACAAAAAAATTGAATTTCCCAAGAAGTGAATTTTCATAGGCAAGCCCAACTTTATTGTATAATTTTTCAAAACGAGTCTCATCGTTTATATTACCACTAGCATATGATTCCCCAAAACGTTGAACCTGTACACTAGGCCCAACTGTTGGCGTTACAGTCGAAAGAAGTGTTGGTTGTAAGTATTGAAAATATTTATATTCGTAATTAAATTGATGCGTTAAATACAAATTATTATTTGCATCTTTTGGATTTATTCTGAATGCATGATCAAAGAAGAAACGTCTTCCTTTTAATAATGATTCAGCATCTGTCAAAAATACCTGCAATCGCTGACGGTTTTTAAAATCAGGATCCTCACTTTCAAAATTGTCTGTATTTGTAATTCCGCCATTTTCTTCATTTGTAATGTCCTGAAATGTAAAATGAGCGTTTAAAACATATCTTTTATTTGTTGTAAAATAACTTGTTGTAAATCGAAAATTCCCTGCACTAACTAACTGATTTATATAATCACCCTCAGAACGTAATCCTCTGTAAGCTGCAGAAAAATTAAGATTCTTTGAAGTATTTAGTGTAATAAATGAATCTAAGTTTTGCCCTTTGTTTATAGTGGTGTTAAAAAATATTTCGGTTAAAGGAGTTGCAACTGAATAATATCGAATATCACTAACTTCCATATAGTCAAAGTGTTTTCCTTTGAAACCAATTTCGGGATACGGAGAATAATCAGTTAAACCATATTGTATTGTATTGTATGTTTGTCCAATGTTAGAAAATGGCAAAAGTCCAAAATTATCTTTCCTTAAATAATTTTGCTTGTAAGCGCTTTTTAATGTTAGCGACGTATCGGCAATTATTGTATCGTGCTCTAGTGTATAAATCTGGTATTGCTCTATCTTTGCAATTAGAGACTTTTTCTTTTTCACTGTATCCGTTATACTAGAATATTTTGTATTCATATCTAAACTGTTCTTTGAACTAGTTTTTTCCTGAGAAAACAATAACGTGGGTACAATTAATAGATATAGAAAAAAGAGTATTCTCATTTGATAGCTTTATATGTAATTATTTTAGCAAAATTTATCAAGCAAAGGTAAAAGATAAAAACGTATAAAAAAACAAATCATTGTCATTGAGAAGTTTTCATTTCAATTATATTTGTCTTTAAAATTAAGTAAAATGCTAGAAAAAAACTATTCGGGTTTTATTTTAGAAACCGGAACTGACGAAGCCGGCCGTGGATGTCTGGCTGGGCCCGTGACTGCCGCTGCAGTAATTTTACCTGCCGATTTTGAAAATACCATTTTAAACGACAGTAAACAATTATCTGAGAAAGATCGGTTTCTTTTAAAACCAATCATAGAACAATACGCTGTTTGCTATTCAGTCACGCATTTATTTCCTGATGAAATTGATGAAATAAATATTCTAAATGCTTCTATGAAAGGCATGCAGGAATGTATTTTAAAATTAAAACAAAAACCTGATTTCATTATTGTGGATGGAAATCGCGCATTGAATGCAAAATTAGGTTTAAAAAACACCTTTGGAAAACAATTTTCTGTTGAAGAAATCGAACATTTAAAATCAATTCCGAATCAGAGTATTATAAAAGGAGATGGGAAATTCTTAAGTATTGCTGCGGCATCGATATTAGCGAAAACATATCGTGACGAATATATGGAGAAAATTCATCATGAATTTCCTATGTACAACTGGAAACAGAACAAAGGCTATCCAACCAAAGAACATCGCGAAGCGATTCGAATACATGGTACTACAAAATATCACAGAATGAGTTTTAGACTTTTACCCGATCAATTGGAATTGGATTTTTTTGAACTATAAAAAAGGCTTATCAAAATTGATAAGCCTTTTTGTTTCGAATAATTTGCATACTGAAAGTCGTTAACTTCCAATAATTTTATTTTTTGCTTTTTAAGAATTCTGCAAACTGCTTCGTATCAAAATAAAAAGGTCTAATTGCTGTAATTTTTCCGTTTTTAACATCAAAATGTTCTGAAATTGGTACCGACATCGTTTTACCTGATTTTTTTGCCTTGCATTTTATAGTGAAATAAATAATCACTTCATTTTTAGAAGCATCGCTAAAGTAAACAGGTTCTTTTTCTATTTCCAAATCAAAAAACTCAGCTGATTTGGTATACATTTTGGTCCATTCATTAAAACCAACATAAGTTCCTCCATAAGGTAAACCTTCTGCCTGATTGTAAATTGCGCCTTCTTCAATTATCGCCGCCATCGCAGTAAAATCTCTGGTTTTAAATAGAGATTCATAATATTTGGCTACAACTTTATAATTATCCGCTTCAAGATTTTGTAGAATTTCAGACTCTGACAAAGTAACTTCCTGATCCCAAAAACCAATAATTTTACTCACCTGACCTTTTCCATTTAATCTTGCAAAATCACGGCCGGCCATTATTAATTTATTTTTTGAATCCAGAATTTTCCAATCCCAGGTTACATAATTGTCTTTAACCACTTTTGAACCTGAGGTTAAAATAGCGTCTGGGAATTTTTTATAAAACTCGTTTATGACATTGTTTAAGGCAACAGAACCTTTTATTGATGCAGATGGATCTTCAAAAGTACTGTCGTCTAGCCAAATTGTTTTTATTAATTTTAATCGTGCATCGCTATTGCGCTCTTGCCAAACTTTTTCATAAACTGCAATGGGATTTAATTTATCTTTCTTTTGAGCAAAAACATTGTTTAAGATAAAAAGGAAACAAATAAAGTAGATTTTTCTCATAAGCTGTTAAATTAGATTTGGTAAAGGTTTTATTAAAAGTATACGAGCAAATTACGCATAAAAACAGTACAAAATTGCTGAGCCTCATAATTTACCAACAATTCAAAATCTTACTTCTTTATAAATGATCTTTACATTTTCAATAATTTTACCAAATAAAAATGAAAAAAAGCTGAAGAAAACGACAATTATTAATTGTTGTTTTCTTCAGCTTTTACAATTTATAGTTTATTCAGGAAGCTTTTTTTTACACAAATTCAGCTTCAAATAATTGAGTTAAATGTTTTATGATTTTAGCTTTTACTTCATCTTCATCTACTTTTTCAACGCCAAGTTCTACTTGTAGTGATGTAACGCCTTTTCCGCGAATTCCACACGGAATAATGTTATCAAAATAGCCTAAATCGACGTTTACATTTAAAGCAAATCCGTGCATGGTTACCCAACGTGAGGCACGAACACCCAGCGCACATATTTTACGTGCAAACGGAGTTCCAACATCCAGCCACACTCCTGTTTCGCCTTCGCTCCTGCCGCATTTTAAACCGTATTCTTCTAAAGTCAGAATAATTGATTCTTCCAGAAACCGCAAATATTTATGAATATCGGTAAAGAAATTCTCTAAATCTAAAATTGGATAACCAACAATTTGTCCTGGTCCGTGATAGGTAATGTCGCCGCCCCGATTGATTTTATAAAAAGTTGCTCCTTTGGCTTCGAGCTGTTTTTCGTTTAATAACAGGTTTTCAAGATCGCCACTTTTTCCTAATGTATAAACGTGTGGATGTTCTACAAAAAGCAAATAATTTGGCGTTTGTAACTCGAGTTCTTCTCTTCTGTTTTTGATTTTTAAGTCGACTATGTCTTTAAAAAGTTCTTCCTGATATTCCCAGGTCGATTTATAATCTTTACTTCCTAAATCCTGAAGTTGAATTTTTTTATTCATTTTAATTATTTTTCAAACTCAACATCAAAGTTAAGTTTGTCAGGATTCTCCATATAATCCGTGAAAGGGTATTGAATTGTAATTGTTTTTCTATCCTCGCTAAACAATGCATTTGGGTTCGAAACCTTTTTTACACGTTTAGGAAAATGATATTTAATAACATAGTTAGACGAAGCAAACATCATTTTTGACATATCTGCTGTTGAATCAGCAGGTTTCTCTGCAAGTTTCTGCTTGTCTATGATTGCTTTACGCGTAAATTTCTTTCCGTCATACGTATAACTTAGCTTGCTTTTATTGTCTCCCAAACCTGCAAACGGTGTTGCCGGAGCAGTTCCGCCTTCCAGTTTTTGAAGCGTACTCATTGATTGCAATATATCTTGTAATTCGCTTACACTTTTAAAATCGGTAGCAATGTTCATTAAGAATTGTTTTTGCTCTCCATTCATTTTTATATTGAAAACAAAATTTTCTAATTTTTTAATTTCTTTCTGAGCTTCCGGAGATAATTTTGAAATACTATCTTGTTTTTCAGCAATTAATTGTTTGAAGGTAAAAGTAGAATCGATATTTTTTTTAGCATCGGCTCCCATTTGATTTCCTAGTTGATCGCCTGCCATTTCCATCAAAGCCGAACCGTCAATGTCTACAGAGAATTTTCCGCTTCCGTTATCATTAACATACATATTTTCAGTAAAAGTACAGCTTGTAAGTGTTGCCACTAAAAAAGAAAAACTAAGTAATTTATATAATTTCATCATGGTTAATTTTTTATCAAAGATACGAATCCTATTTTGTTTTTAAAGATTCTGAGATTCTAAGGTTCTAAGGTTCTTAGTTTTTATTTTAGTAACTTCTAATCTCTTTTTAATATTATTTTTTTAGTTGCTTTGTTCCAAAACAACTTCTAAATTCGTTATTTCAGGATTTTGTAAACAATCGGAAAGTTGAAATTCTAATGTTAGTGATTTTTTATCGGGACTGAGAATGGCTTTTTCATTTGAAACTGATTTTATTTTTCCCGGAAAATGATATTTTAAGGTGTAGGATTGTACTAATTTATATTTGGCATACGCTTTTTTTCTTTCTTCAAGCATTTTTTTATTCTTATCAAACTCTTGCTGATCAACAATAACTAAATTCCTTTTAAAAGTAAATCCGTCGAAGGTATATTTTATTTTAAAAAATTCTTTTGAAACCGGATAATTCTCTTTTAAAGAATTTGCTAAACTAAGACTTTCATAGACATTCGGTAATTCTTCTATTTTTTTAAAGTCGGAAGAAATTACATTAAAATTTTCCATTTGAATTGGATCTAGCTTTACATGCATTTTAACATTAGCGTGTTCCTGAAACAGTTCCTGGTCCGATTTATTAAATTTCACAAACGTTTCCTTATACTTTGTGATGTAGTCCTGAAAAACAAATAGTGTGTCTATAAATTTTTCTGAGCTTGAAAGAGGGCGTCCTAATTGCATATAACTGTTTTCGTCTCGCAATTGAAAAACCTCAATACTTCCGCTTCCGTCCGGATTGATCTTTATGGTTTCGGTAATTTGGCAGCTTGTGGCTAAAAGTAAGAGTAGAAAGGCTTTTATGATTTTCATTTTTCGAAAGGTTCTGAGATTCTGAGTTGCTAAGATACTGAGGTTTTTCTTTAATTTCTTACAGAAATTATATTTTGTCGGTTTGTTTTATCATTCCAACTCAAACGTCTTTTGAAAACCAAAACTTCTAGTCTAGCCCCGATAGCAGCGGTATCCTTTTTTGCTTTTTCTGCAAAAAAGATACAAGTGAATAGCGGGACTGAAGGTGATTGAAATACGATAATTTTCTGCTTCAAAAAATCTAAAACCTTCATTCTGAAATCTACATTCTTTTCTTTATCTTTGCACACTTAAAAAAAGAGCACAAAATGGCATTATCAGAACAAGAAATCATTAGAAGAGAAAAACTTCAAAACTTACGCAACTTAGGAATCAATCCTTATCCGGCTAATCTTTTTCCAGTAAATCATACTTCAAAGCAAGTGAAGGAGTCGTTTGAAGAAGGTAAGAAGGTGATCGTTGCGGGACGTTTGATGAGTGTTCGTGATCAGGGAAAAGCTTGTTTTGCAGAATTGCAGGATAGCGAAGGGCGTTTGCAATTGTACGTAAATCGCGATGTTTTGTGCGAAGGTGATGATAAAACATTATACAATACGGTTTTTAAAAAATTAACCGATTTAGGAGATTTTATTGGTATTGAAGGAGAATTGTTTACTACGAAAGTGGGTGCACAATGTATTCGTGTTGACGGATTTACTTTTTTAAGTAAAACACTTCGTCCACTTCCCTTGCCAAAAACAGATGAAGAAGGAAATGTTCACGATGCATTTAATGATCCTGAATTGCGTTACAGAATGCGTTATGTAGATCTAACAGTGAATCAACACGTTAAAGAAACTTTTATTAAACGTACAAAGTTGTTTAGCGCTATGCGTGGTTATTTTAACGATGCAGGATATCTTGAGGTTGAAACTCCGGTTTTACAGCCTATTCCGGGTGGTGCTGCGGCGCGTCCGTTTACCACGCACCATAATTCGCTTGATATTCCGCTTTACATGCGTATTGCAAACGAATTGTATTTGAAAAGATTAATTGTTGGTGGTTTTGAAGGTGTTTATGAGTTCTCTAAAAACTTTAGAAATGAAGGAATGGACAGAACGCATAATCCTGAATTTACCGCTATGGAAATATATGTAGCCTACAAAGACTACAACTGGATGATGGAATTTGCTGAAGGTTTGCTTGAGCATTGTGCGATTGCTGTAAACGGAACTAGCGAAGTTACTTTTGGCGAGCATAAAATCAATTTTAAAGCGCCTTACGCACGTGTTACAATGACAGATTCTATCAAACATTTTACTGGTTTTGACATTTCTGGAAAAAGCGAAGACGAATTGTTTGAAGCTGCAAGAGGAATGGGAATCGACGTTGATAAAACAATGGGTAAAGGAAAATTGATTGATGAGATTTTTGGAGCAAAATGCGAAGGAAATTATATTCAGCCAACTTTCATTACGGATTATCCGAAAGAAATGTCACCTTTATGTAAAGAACACCGCGATAATCCTGAACTTACAGAGCGTTTTGAATTGATGGTTTGTGGTAAAGAAATCGCAAATGCTTATTCTGAGTTAAATGACCCGATTGACCAGCGTGAGCGTTTTGAAGACCAAATGCGTTTGTCTGAAAAAGGTGATGATGAAGCTAACGGAATTATCGATGAGGATTTCTTAAGAGCTTTGGAATACGGTATGCCTCCAACATCTGGAATGGGAATTGGTATGGATCGTTTGATTATGTATTTAACAAATAATGCATCGATTCAGGAAGTTTTATTGTTCCCGCAAATGCGTCCGGAGAAAAAACAAGCTCAGATTGAATTGTCTGATGAAGAAAAATTTATCGTAGATTTATTGAAAGGAAATGAAAATAAAATGGATCTTCAGCAATTAAAAATTACTGCTAACTTAAGCGGTAAAAAATGGGATGCGTCAATGAAAAATTTATCTAAACACGGTTTGACGAAGGTTGCTGTGGAAGGTGAGTTTAAGTTTGTGGAATTGGTGGAGTAGATTTTAATCTTATTTTATTATAATATAGCCCGACAGGTTTTAAAACTTGTCGGGCTTTTTATTAAATTTACATAACTTTGATTATTTAAAATCGCATTACTATGGGAACTTTAGAAATAAAACTAGAAATATTTGACAAGTTAAAGAATATTGAAGATATAAGCTTACTTGAAAAAATTAGAAATCTCTTGAAAAATGCAGATAGTTCTGAAGTTTATCAATTTGAACAATATGAATTGGATATGCTGAAAGAAAGTGAGGAAGATATTAAATATGGCAGAGTTATTTCTCAGGAAGATTTAGACAAAGAAGATTTAGAATGGCTTTCAAAATAATCTGGACCAATACTGCTGTTTTACAAAGAAGAAAAATATTAAATTACTGGAAGAAAAGAAATAAATCTGCAACTTATTCAAAAAAGTTAATTGTTGAAATCATGGAAAGGGTTCATTTTTTATCTCTCAATCCTGAAATTTATATTAAAACAAGTTTTCCTGATATTCGAACTTCTACACTAGGTCATTATAATATCTTTTACAGAATAACTAACAATGAACTAATTGTTTTAGCATTTTGGGACAACCGTAGAAACCCCAAAATACTGTATAAAATATTAAATAAATAATCAATGCAAACCCGACAAAATTAAAAATCTGTCGGGTTTTTTATTTCTAAAACGAATACTTCTCCAATTTCTTAGCATTTATATCCAAAACAACAGGCGAATCTTTAGGGATATCTCCTTTCCATTTTTCCTGAACGGATGGATTCGAAGGATATTTTCCGTTTTTCATTTTTAGAAAATGCAAAGCATTGCCGCTTTTAAAAATTAAATCTTTAAAATTTTCTGAGGAAGTTGTTCCTATAAAAATCGGAAAATCAGTTACGGTAAATGAGTTGATTACACTTCCGTCATTATTTAAAATATATCCCGAACAGCCTCCACTTCCGCAAAAGTACGAATTGGAGAAACCTACAAAATATTCATTTTTCTTATCGTTATTTAAATCGTAAGCTTCATAATAAAAGTATCGATCGTCTTTTGTCATCGCCGGCAAATCTTTCTTTAATAAAACTGTAAGCTGTTTTCTTATTAGTTCAACCGTTTTATCATCTTTGGCCGGAACGTCACTCAAATTGGCAGTACCTCCCAATGTTTTTGATAAGGTATCCTGAGCAATGGTTTTAATTATATTTTTTGATGCTGGCTTTTCTTTGTTTTGACAAGAAACCATCCCCAGAACTATAAATGCAACTAAAATTTTCGTTTTCATAATTTCTATTTTTAAATTCTCAAATCTATTTTAAACCAATAAAGCCGCATTATTTTCAATATCATTTTGAGTTACTAATGCTTTGATATTATTAAAAGTAATCAAAGCAATTTGCGTTAAAGCTTCGTTGGTAAAGAAAGCCTGATGGGCCGTAACCAAAACATTTGGAAAACTCATTAAACGCTGAATCGCATCATCCTGAATAATATCTGCAGATAAATCCCTGAAAAACAGTTTTTCTTCCTGTTCATAAACGTCAATTCCTAAATAACCAATTTTACCTTCTTTCAAACCTTCAATAACGCAGGCTGTTTCAATTAATCCGCCACGGCTGGTGTTGATGATCATGACGCTGTCTTTCATTTCATCGATAGACTTGCTATTGATTATATGTTTGGTTTGTTGGTTTAGTGGACAATGCAACGAAATAATATCGCTTGATTTAAAAATAGTTTCTAAGGAAACAAACTCCACTCCGTCTTTTTCCATTTCAGTATTCGTTACAATATCATAAGCGAGAACTTTACAGCCAAAACCCAGGGCAATTTTAGCAAAAGCTTTTCCGATATTTCCGGTTCCGATAATTCCGATTGTTTTTCCAAATAAATCAAAACCTAATAAGCCGTTTAGAGAAAAATTTTGTTCACGAACTCTATTATAAGCTTTATGCGTTTTTCTGTTTAAAGTCAAAATCATAGCCATGGCATGTTCTGCAACAGCCTGAGGAGAATATGCCGGAACGCGACAAACTTTTAAATTGTACTTTTTGGCTGCTTCTAAATCAACATTATTAAAACCGGCACAGCGTAAAGCAATAATTTTCACCTTCTTTTCTGCCAACTGTTTAATGACGGCTTCATTGACAATATCATTCACAAAAACACAAACTATTGATGCATCTTCGATTAAAATTACCGTTTGCGGATTCAATTGTGTTTCAAAGAAATCCAGCTCAAAACCAAAATCTGCATTGTATTTATTAAAAAAAGTTTTGTCGTAAGGCTGGGTTGAAAAAAAGGCAATTTTATTATTGTTTGATGATGATTCTAAATTCATAATAACTTCTTATAGGTTTGTAATTCATTAATACCTTAAAAATACGCAATTAATTCTATACTTATTATCTGATACCAATCGTTTTAAATAATTAATTTTCAATTTGTTAAATAAAATACAATTCTTTACTTCAGATTAAACCTAATGAATTTGACAAAGTCTAACTGATATAACAATTAAAAAACTTACCTCATGAAAAAATTATTTATCGCAGCTTTGTTATTCGTTGGAGTAGCAAGTTTTGCACAAGACACTGATAATGCAACTCAGGATCATAAAGAGCACAGGGAAAGAATGACTCCTGAACAACGCAATGAGAAGCAGTTGAAAAAACTAACTTCAGAATTAACCTTAGATGCCAATCAACAAGCGCAGGTAAAACAATTATTAGCAGACAGAAGTGCAAAAGCTGAAAAATTCCGAGAAGCCCGTGAAGCGAACAAAGACAGCAACGTAAAACCAACAGCAGCAGAAAAAGAAGCCTTTAAAAAAGAAATGATGGCTGAAAAAGACGCTAACGATGCTAAAATGAAAGCGATTTTGAATGCTGACCAATATACAAAATGGAAAACTATTCAGGCAGAGAACAAAGACAAGGCTAGAGAAAAAATGAAGGAATACAAAAAAGAAAACAATATGTAATGTTTACAAAAAGAGGCTTTTAAGCCTCTTTTTTATTTTTGAAAATAATTTGTATTTTAATTAATACTTTCTGTTAAATAAAAGACAAATCCGACAATTCGATTAAACTTAATAAACGCATTGAAGTCTAATTGTTATAAACCTTTTTAAAAACGAATTATGAAAAAATTATTTATCGCAGCTTTATTATTCGTTGGAATAGTGAGTTTTGCACAAGACGTCAATCAGAAACCGGCACATCATCAAAAAGAAAATTTAACTCCGGAACAACGTAATGAAAAACAGTTACAAAAATTGACTTCTGAATTGAGTTTGGATAAAAAACAACAAGAACAAGTAAAACAGCTTTTAGCAGAAAGAAGTGCCAAAGCGGAAAAATTTAAAGCATCTAGAAAAGATATTAAAACAAAACCTACTGATGCAGAAAAAGAAGCTTTTAAAAAACAAATGGAAACTGAAAAAGCAGCTAACGATGCTAAAATGAAATCCATTTTAAATGCTGATCAATACACTAAATGGACTGCACTAAAAAAAGATCATAGAAGAAAACATGATCACAAAAGTTCACAGGAACGCGATCAGGCACATTTGCAAAAATTGACAACAGATCTAAGTTTAAATGCTGATCAGCAAAAACAAGTTGCTGCACTTTTATCTGAAAGAAGTACTAAAATGGAAATGCTTAAAAAGAATAGAAAAGATTCTACTGCAAAACCAACTGATGCTGAAAAAGCTGCCATGAAAAAACAAATGAAAGAAGATCACAAAGCAACAGATGCAAAAATGAAATCAATTTTGAATGCTGACCAATATAAAAAATGGACTGCGATTCAAAAAGAGCATAAAGACAAAATGAAAGATCACAGAAAAGAGAAAATGTAATTGAGATCAAAAAAAAGAGGCTTTTAAAGCCTCTTTTTTATTTCTACAATCTATTTAATTGGATTTAATATTAAATCAATTCGTTTGATACAATCTTCATAATGGTATTTTGTTTCTGTATTTACACCCAAAACTTTTGCCGCTGTAAGCGATTTTTTCAGAACATTTAATTCTCCGCGCACTAAAGCTCTTAAATCAGATTGAGAAACATTATAATATATTATTGATCTGTCTGTTGGCTTAATTTCTTCTGTCATTAAAAAAGCCATTCTATCGATATAAGCTCTTTGCAGATTTCGACGATAAATAGTCACATTTACAGCAGTATTCGTCTCTTTCCAGATTCCTTTTCTTGTGTCTTTAAACAAATCCAGTGCTTTGTAAGTATCAGCACCCAAAATTTCATTATCCATCAACCTTCCAATACGACCTAAACTCAATAGATTATTCAAATGCCTAACCTGTACATTTCTGAACGTTTCTGTATAACCAGCAAAATTGGTGTTTTTTAATGTATTGACATTGACAATCCAGGTTGGAGATGCAAAAGCATTTGCCTGTAACCAATTCATCGCTTCAATTTGTTTTGCTTTCGGAACGACTTCATAAACATTTCCTGCCTGATTTGGGTTTTTAATGTTTTCATAAACACCTCCAACATTGGTTACAACATGACCTACGTATCTGCTCCAAACGTCTAATAATTCTTTATATAATTCGTCTAGATCTCCGTAATCATTAGTTACATTGCTCGTCCATTCGCTTAAATGATTAGCAACGTATTCTAAATTTTTCATACCATATGTACTGGCTTTCATCGAATTATTTCCAATATCTTCTGTTTGAGAAGAAGGATCAAAAGCACTACTTTGTTTTCCGAACTTGTAAATCGGATTTCCAGATTTATCTAAAATCCATTTGTCTAAAGTTGCTTTTTCATCCTGAGAAGATTTAGCGTTCGGAATTACTCTGTATCCCCAATTCAAAGCATAATGATCGTAGGCTCCCATTTTACGAATAAAACGAATATTTTGATCTCCTGGCTGTGCAATATAATTGTAACGTGCATAATCCATTATACTGGCTGCAATTCCATTTTCTTGTGTAAAAGTTCCGTTTCTATAACTTTCACAGTCATAAGAAGAACTGGCTCCCATATTATGAGGAAAACCTAATGCGTGCCCCACTTCGTGAGCAATCACCATGCGCATCATCTCTCCCATTTCTTCATCGCTGGTTTGCAAAGTTCTTGCTTTTGGATTTGCGGCTCCGGTTTCTAATAAATAACGATTTCTATACGAACGTAAATGGTTGTGATACCAAATAACATCACTTTCAATAATTTCTCCCGTTCTTGGATCTGAAACGCTTGGACCAACTGCATTTCGAGTTGTACTTGCCACATAACGAATCACTGAATAGCGTACATCCTCCGGACTAAAATCAGGATCTTCTTCTTTAGTTGGAGCGTCTTTTGCTATAATGGCATTTTTAAATCCGGCTGTTTCAAAAGGTTTTTGCCATTCTTCGATTCCCTGTTTGATATATTTTCTCAATTTTTCAGGAGTAGCAGGATCTAAATAATAAACAATTGGTTTGATTGGTTCAACCAATTCTCCTCTGGCATAAGCTTCAGGATCTTTCGGTTCTAATCTCCAACGGCGGATGTATGTTTTAAGATCCGATTTTAATTCATTACTTCCATAATCGTATTGACTAACCGTAAACCAGCCTACACGAGGATCTGCTAATCTTGGTTTCATTGGCACTTCTGGCAATAATACCATCGATTGGTTCATCTGAATGCTGATAGATTCACTTTCCTCTAACATTGATGGTTTTGAAGCATTATAAGTCATATCCTGAATCACTTCAATATTCATAGGAAAACTTTTAATTTTATTGATAAAACTTCTCGTATCATCCAATCCTTTTACTTTATATGTTTCACGCATTTCTGCGGATATTCCGCTAATTGCCTTAACATCTGTGCTGTAAAATTTCGTTACGTCAATTACCGTATTTGCCGAATCCTTGCTAAAAGCTACAATATCAAAAGCAAATAATGTTGGTTCATAATTGTTTGATTTAACCGAAAGGCTAATCGGTAACGTATCGTTTGCAACTGCATTATATGATTTTGATTTGATGAGAATTTTATCCTGAAAACGCTGCCAAACAATTAATTGTTCGTTTGTTTCTGAACCAGCGTTGACATAACCTCCGCCTAAATTAGATGGCAGTTTAGACAATCTGCTTACTAACAGCATGTCTTTGTTTAAATATTTATTTGGAATTTCGAAGTAATACTTTTTATCCACTTTATGAACAGTAAAAAGTCCGTCATCAGAAATAGCATCTTTCGTAATTACTTTGCTGTATTCTTTAATAGCTGACTCCGGTTTTTTTTCTGCTGGAGGAGTTGCAGCCTCCTCTTTCTTGGATTTTTTCTTTTTAGACTGGGCAAATTGGTTAGTAGGAAATAGCATTAAAACTGCTATAGTAGATAAAATGAAAAATTTCTTCATTTATTTTTGGTTTAATGGTTATTTGTTAAACAAAAATAATTTTTGATTACAATAATCCAAGAAAACAGTCACTTATTAACTTTTTATTAACTACTAAAAAAGGGCTCAACTTTTTAAAAAGTTAAGCCCTTAATTTAAATATTTTCTGATTTAAAAACTAAAATGTTTTTGATACTTTGTCAATCGCATTAATTGTAAAATCTAAATCTTCATAAGTCAATGCATCTGTAATAAACCAGGTTTCATAAGCAGATGGTGCAATGTAAACACCTTCATTCAACAATCCGTGAAAGAACTTTTTAAACGTTTCATTATCTCCTTTTGCCGCAGTTTGAAAATCGACAACCGGATTTTCATCAAAGTGAACAGAAATCATAGAACCTACTCTATTGATCGTAAAAACAACATTATTTGCTTTTAATACTTTATCAATTCCTGCTTCTAAATAAGCTGTTTTTTCTTCTAAACGAGTAAAAATAGCACGATCATTATCTAAAGATTGTAGCATTGCTAATCCCGCAGCCATTGCTAACGGATTCCCAGATAATGTTCCTGCCTGATAAACTGGTCCAAGCGGTGCCAAATAATTCATGATTTCAGCACGTGCAGCAAAAGCTCCCACCGGCAAACCTCCACCAATTACTTTTCCGAAAGTTACAATATCAGCATTGATATTATATAATTCCTGAACGCCTCCGCGAGCTAAACGGAAACCTGTCATTACCTCATCAAAAATCAATAAAATTCCGTTTGCTGTACACAAATCTCTTAATCCTTGCAAAAATCCTTTTTGAGGTGGAATACAGCCCATATTTCCGGCAACCGGTTCAATAATAATGGCTGCAATTTCGTTTTTATTGGCTTCGATTAAAGTTTTTACATTCTCTAAATCATTGTATTTTGCCAATAAAGTATCTTTTGCTGTTCCTTCGGTAACGCCAGGACTATTTGGTGAACCAAAAGTTACGGCTCCACTTCCTGCCTGAATCAAAAAGGAATCAGAATGTCCATGATAACAACCTGCAAATTTGATGATTTTATCTCTTTTTGTAAATCCACGAGCCAAACGAATCGCGCTCATACAAGCTTCTGTACCTGAATTTACAAATCTGATTTTATCGATATTCGGAACCATAGAAACAGCCAAAGCAGCAATTTGTGTTTCCAATTCTGTTGGCATTCCAAATGAAGTTCCCAATTTAGCTTTTTCGATTACTGCATCAACAACGGGTTGATATGCATGACCCAAAACCATTGGTCCCCATGAATTGATATAATCAATTAATTTATTCCCGTCTTCATCATACAAATAAGCACCTTTGGCACTTTTTACAAAAATTGGAGTTCCTCCTACTGCTTTAAACGCTCTAACTGGTGAATTTACTCCTCCTGGAATTACTTTTTCTGCTTCAGCAAAAAGCTGACTACTTCTTTTATAGATCATTATTTTTAGATTATTAGATCTTTAGACTTCTTAGATTTTTAGATTACAAACTAAGACCGCGATCTTTTATATATTCATTAAAGTATTTTTGTTCTATTTGATTTTCTTTGGAAAGATTCTCTATTTTATTATCCGACATTCCTAAAGGAGAATAAAATATCCATTTCCAAGTTGGACGATGTTTTATAAAAAAATGCCTTTCTCCAAATTCATCATGTATGTAAATTCCGCAAAAAAGTCTAACTGTGAAAACAATGGCAAAAATAAAAATTCCAATCGAGATTATCTTCTTCATTAATAATTGATAATTGACAATTATTTCACTTTCAATTTCTGTCCAATCGAAAGTGCATTATCTGAAAGATTATTTTTCTGTTTTAAGTCATCAACCATAACGTTGAATTTCTTCGAAATAGAATATAGCGTATCTCCTTTTTGAACTTCGTATAAATTCGGATCATTTGAGTTCATATTTATCTTTGGATCCGAAGCCACATCATACGATGGTTTTCTTGTTGGAGCCGATTTATTAATTGCAACATACGTTTTTCCCGTAATCTCACAATCATATTGATGCAGATTATAACGCTCAATATAACTGATTAATTTATCAGGATATTTAGGATCTGTGGCATAACCGCAGGCTCTTAACCCTTTTGCCCACGCTTTATAATCGTCTTTTTCGTAAGTGAATAAAGAGGCATATCTGTTTTTTCCGACTAGAAATAAAGCATGATCGCGATATGATTCTGAAGCTTCCCTATATTTTCTGAAACATTCCTGAGCAGAATCATCGTCATGACGAACACTTTCTCCCAGCCAGTCTTTATGACATTTTATTCCGAAATGATTATTGGCTTCAACAGCTAAATCACCTTTTCCTGCACCAGATTCCAATATTCCTTGCGCCAAAATAATGCTGGCAGGAATACCATATTTCTGCATGTTTCCCATTGCAATATCTTTGTACTGCAAAACATAATCGTTGATTGAAGTGCTGGTAACGGTAGTTCTTGAAGTCGACTGAATAACTTCTGTCGTATTATTTGTAGAAGGGTAATTTTTGCCAATTGGCTTAACAGGAGTTTGTTTTTTAGCTGCCACTGTCCGGGGCCTCTGAACTGCTGCCTGTTTTTTAGTCGTTGCTATGGCCGGTTTGCTGGATGAACAGCTTGCCAGAACTGCAACTATAAAGAACAATAGGATCTTTTTAATCATTGTTTTTGAGTATTGGTAATTTTTTCTGCTTCAATTTGATATTCATTCCATCAATTCCCTGTAATCCGCCGGTGTGAATGAGTAAAATTTTTGAATTAGCAGGAAAATAATTTTTGTGGATTAAATCTATAACGCCAAAAAACATCTTTCCTGTATAAATTGGATCTAAGGGCACTTTGTTCTCTTCTAAAAACGCATTAATAAATTCAATTAATTCTAAATTTATCTTGCCATAACCTCCAAAATGATAGTCAGAAATTAAATTCCAGTTATCTTTTTTTGCAAAAATACGAATTTCATCGTTTAAAAAGTCACCTTTTAGTACCGGAAACCCTAAAATTTTCTGATTTGGCAATGCACTATTAATTAAACCAGAAATCGTGCCACCGGTTCCGACCGCACAACAAACGTAATTAAAAACAGCATCTTCATCGGTCAAAATCTCTTCACAGCCTTTTACAGCAAGTTCATTTGTTCCGCCTTCGGGCACTAAATAAAAGTCGCCAAATTGCTCTTTTAACTTTTCTAAAAAATAACTTTCAGATTTATTTCGATAGTCTTCCCTCGAAACAAATTCAAATTTCATTCCGTTTTCCTGAGCGAATTTTAACGTTGGGTTTTCATCGATTTTATCAAAAAGTTCGTCGCCCCGAATAATTCCGATTGTTTTAAAACCCTGCTCTTTTCCTGCGTAGGCGACTGCTGCAATATGATTGGAAAAAGCACCTCCAAAAGTCAATATTGTTTCTTTATTTTCTGCTTTCGCCTGAAGTAAATTGTATTTTAGTTTTCTGAATTTATTCCCGGAAACAAACGGATGAATCAAGTCTTCGCGTTTTATTGCCACAGAAATATTATTTGGAAAATTGATATGAATTTGTTGGTTCAAAATCGGTTTTATTTTAAAGTAATGTATTTTAAAAACTGGAAAAAAGATCGGTTTTTGAGATAATTTCGATCCGCTTCATTTGTGTACGCTTCTCTTTCAAAACTAATATTTCTGTAAGCCAAATCCTTGTTTTTGTATTGCATCAGCCGAATGAAATATTCCAAAAAATACCAGATAAAAAAAGGCAGAATCAGCATTTCTAATTGCTGTCTTAAATGTATTTTTTCATGATTGACAAAAGTTCCGTTTGTTTTATCAAAACCATATTTAACCACAACAAACGGAAATACAGCCATTCCGCGATATCCTTTCGGAATTAAATATTTAGCAACAATCAGAAACATTGGCTGTAAAATTTATAAATTTGTAGCTATAAAAATGTTCTATTTCATTAAAATAACAATCAAATAATTATTTTTGATTTTTTAAAGAAACAAAACACTACCCAAAGCAGATTTATGAAAGAGCAAAGTAATGAAAATAAATTAATCGAAGGCGAAGATTTTTACTATACGCCGGAAGGTTATAAATGCTTTACTGAAAAACACCATTTAAAACGTGGTTATTGCTGTAAAAGCGGCTGCCGCCATTGTCCGTATGGGTTTGATAAAGGAACTGGTCAAATAAGAAAAAAAACTAATTAGAAAATGTGTCAATTTGATAATTAGATAATTTCTTAAATAAGCAATTTGATAATTCAAAAAATCTGAAATCAACAATCTTAACTCTAAAATTATAAATGGATATTCGCTCACGAAAATTTAGGATTAAAATCCACAAATCCTATCACAGGTCGGATATTCGTTATCCCTAGCTTTTTAATTAGATAATATGTCAATTAGAAAATGAGATAATTATTTCGGATCAAATTTACATTGATTTACATTTCGCTCCGATGGAGCTTTTACAACGGGATATATTATATTTTCTATAAACATAACGCCTTTCCAAGGCTGATAAAAACTCCAGAGGAGTGCTATGTTTATAGAACTTCAAAAACGTTCTGAATTGAGCTCCAGCGGAGCGACATAATTTAAACATACAATAATTATGGCGTTTTTTCAATGCTAACAAAACTCCGTAGGAGTGCAATGTTTATAGCAGAATATTTATAGAAATAAATTTATCGATCACAATTTTAGCTCCATAGGAGCGACATAATTTAAACATACAATAATTTTTAGATGTTGAATTTTACGTTTTACAAAAATCTAAAATCAACAATCTAAAATCTAAAATAAAAAAAATGACTTTCAAAGAACAAATACAACAAGGAATTCCATCGATATTACCTCCAAAAAAAGAGTACGATTTAGCGATTAATCACGCGCCAAAACGAAAAGAAATTCTTTCGGCTGAAGAAAAAAAACTGGCTTTAAAAAATGCATTGCGTTATTTTAAGTCTCAACATCATGCCGAATTAATTCAGGAGTTTTCAGAAGAATTAGAAAAATACGGTCGTATTTATATGTATCGTTTACGTCCGGATTACAGAATGTACGCGCGACCAATTGATGAATATCCAGGAAAATCATTGCAGGCAAAAGCAATTATGCATATGATTCAGAATAATCTGGATTATGCCGTGGCGCAACATCCTCATGAATTGATTACGTATGGCGGAAACGGAGCTGTTTTTCAGAACTGGGCACAATATTTATTGACAATGCAATATTTGTCTGAAATGACAGACGAGCAAACTTTGACGATGTATTCAGGACATCCGATGGGATTATTTCCTTCGCATTCAGAAGCACCAAGAGTTGTGGTTACGAACGGAATGGTGATTCCGAATTATTCAAAACCGGATGATTGGGAAAAAATGAATGCCTTAGGCGTTTCACAATACGGACAAATGACCGCAGGAAGTTATATGTATATTGGACCACAAGGAATTGTACACGGAACTACGATTACAGTTTTGAATGGTTTCAGAAAAATAAAATTAAATCCTGAAGGGAATTTATTTGTGACTTCCGGATTGGGCGGAATGTCAGGTGCTCAGCCAAAAGCAGGAAATATTGCAGGCTGTATTACGGTCTGCGCCGAAGTAAATCCGAAGATTACCAAAATCCGTCATGAACAAGGCTGGATTAATGAAATTGTAACTTCGACAGAAGAATTGGTTCAGCGAGTCAATTCGGCGAAAGCCAATAAAGAAGTAGTTTCGATTGCTTATTTAGGAAATGTGGTTGATGTTTGGGAGTGTTTCGATAAAGAAAACATCAAAATTGATTTAGGTTCAGATCAGACTTCCCTTCATAATCCTTGGGCGGGTGGTTATTATCCGGTTGGAATTTCATTTGAAGAAGCCAATGAAATGATGGCCAATAATCCTGAATTATTCAAAGAAAAAGTACAGGAATCGTTACGCAGACAAGCGAAAGCAATAAACAAACATACTGCAAAAGGAACTTACTTTTTTGATTACGGAAATGCGTTTTTATTAGAAGCTTCCCGCGCCGGTGCTGATGTAATGGCCGAAAATAATATCGATTTCAAATATCCAAGTTACGTTCAGGATATTATGGGACCAATGTGTTTTGATTACGGTTTCGGACCTTTCCGATGGGTTTGTACTTCAGGAAAACCGGAAGATTTACAAAAAACAGATACTATCGCAAGTCAGGTTTTAGAAGAAATGGCAAAAACAGCTCCAAATGAAATTCAGCAACAAATGCAGGATAACATCAAATGGATCAAAGGCGCACAGGAAAATAAATTGGTTGTAGGTTCTCAAGCCAGAATTCTCTATGCCGATGCTGAAGGACGTATTAAAATTGCCGAAGCCTTTAACCAGGCGATTGCCAGAGGTGAAATTGGAACCGTTGTTTTAGGACGTGATCATCATGACGTTTCCGGAACTGATTCTCCTTACAGAGAGACTTCAAACATCTACGACGGATCTCGTTTTACAGCTGATATGGCGATTCAAAATGTGATTGGTGACAGCTTTAGAGGCGCAACCTGGGTATCTATTCATAATGGTGGTGGAGTTGGCTGGGGAGAGGTTATAAATGGTGGCTTTGGTATGGTTCTTGATGGTTCTAAAGAAGCTTCAAAACGTTTAGCCTCAATGCTTTTTTGGGATGTTAACAACGGAATTTCAAGAAGAAGCTGGGCTCGAAATGACGAAGCAATTTTTGCCATAAAAAGAGCAATGGAAGTTCAGCCGTTACTAAAAGTAACTTTACCTAATATAGTTGATGAAACGCTATTCTAGTTAAAAGTTATTTATCAGAATTGAGAACAATAAATTTTTATAAATATGAAAACATTCAAATTAGTACCCGTTTTTCTGCTTTTAATACTAGCCTCTTGTAGCTCAGTCAGTGTTTATTCTGATTATGATAAAAACGTAGATTTTGCACCTTATAAAACCTATGCTTTCTTTAAGCCCGGAATTGATAAAGTCGAAATTTCTGATTTGGATAAAAGAAGAATTCTACATGCCATAGATACCGAAATGCAAGCCAAAGGTTTTACGAAAAGCGAAAATCCTGATTTATTAGTAAATATTTTTACTAAATCAAGAGAACAAGTTAGCGTAAATCAATTTAGCGCCGGATGGGGCTACGGTTGGGGCTGGGGATGGAATCCTTATATGATGTACGGAGGACAAACTACAGTTTCAACTTCTACAGAAGGAACTTTATTCATCGATTTGATTGATGCAAAAAGGAAAGAAATGATCTGGCAAGGTGAAGGGGTGGCAACCTTAACTAAAAACGTCGATAAAAAAGATGCAAAAGTCGCTGAGATCGTAAACAAAGTTTTAGCACAATATCCGCCAGTTAAAAAAAATAATTAATACATTTGCGATTCAATTATCTGAAATGAAAAACTTAAATAACATTATTATCTCTATTAGTATTATTGCTATTCAGCAGTAATGGTGAGGTATTATATAAATAAGTAAACAAAATACAATTTATTAAACCTCCCAAACCGGGAGGTTTTTTTATTAAATAGCCACGAATTACACAAATTTACACGAATTATTTTTCGTTCCAAATTGTAAAAATTAGTGCTAATTCGTGCAATTCGTGGCTAAAAAAACAAAACTGATGAATCTATTTAACGAAGTACTTGCTGCCAAAAAACAGCTTGAAAATGTAGTTGCTGCTACTCCACTGACACAAAATTTAAATCTTTCAGAAGAATTTAAATCGACTATTTTATTAAAAAGAGAAGATTTGCAAATTGTCCGGTCGTATAAAATTAGAGGAGCATATAACAAAATTTCTTCGTTGAATGAAACTGAAAAAGCCGTTGGAATTGTTTGTGCAAGCGCTGGAAACCATGCTCAGGGTGTCGCATATTCCTGCCATCTTCTACAGATACAAGGCAAAATTTATATGCCAAAAACGACTCCAAAACAAAAAGTAAAACAAGTACAATTATTCGGAAAATCATTCGTTGAAATTGTGCTTACCGGAGATACTTTTGATGATGCTTACGCTTCAGCAACTGCAGATGCTATTCAAAATCATAAAATATTTATTCATCCATTTGATGATGAAAAAGTGATTGCAGGACAAGGAACTGTTGGATTAGAAATTCTGGACAGTTATAAAGAACCAATCGATTATGTTTTTGTTCCAATTGGTGGCGGCGGATTGGCTTCTGGTTTATCCGAAGTTTTTAAGCATTTAAGTCCAAATACGAAAATCATTGGTGTTGAGCCAAAAGGCGCCCCTTCAATGAAAACTTCTATTGCCGAAAATAAAAATACCGCTTTGGCAACTATAGATAAATTTGTTGACGGCGCTGCTGTAAAACAAGTTGGTGATATGACTTTTGATATCTGCCGAAATAATTTAGAAGATATTGTTCTGGTTCCCGAAGGAAAAGTATGTACTACGATTTTACGTTTGTACAACGAAGAAGCAATGGTTGTAGAACCAGCCGGAGCCCTGACTATTGCCGCTTTGGATTTTTACAAAGATAAAATTAAAGGAAAAACCGTTGTTTGTGTGGTCAGCGGAAGTAATAATGATATTGAAAGAACGGCCGAAATAAAAGAACGTTCTTTATTATATGAAGGTTTGATGCATTATTTTATGATTCAGTTTCCACAACGTCCGGGAGCTTTAAAAGAATTCGTAAATAACATTTTAGGACCGGATGATGACATTACTTATTTCCAATTTCACAAAAAAAACAATCGAGAAGTGGGCTCTGTTGTGGTTGGTTTAGAATTGAAAAATAAAAAAGACATTATGAATATCAAGTTGAACATGACCAAAAATGGTTTTGAGTTTCAATATTTAAATGATAATCAGGATTTGTTTACACAATTAATTGGCTAAAAATCTTGTCCCCTGACAAATATCAGCGAATAGAAAAAGTTATAGTGTAATTTTGTATTTTATTTTAGATCTAAAAACATGGCAACTCTTAAAGATATTTCAAACATAGAAGACATACAATTAATGGTCAACACTTTTTATGACAAGGTTAGGCAAGATGATCTTCTTGGTCCAATTTTTAATGATAAACTGCAGGACCGCTGGCCAATGCATTTACAAAAAATGTATGGCTTTTGGCAAACTATTTTATTTGATGTCCGTGCTTATTCCGGAACTCCGTTTCCGCCATACAAACAATTACCAGTAGATAAAACTCATTTTGACCGTTGGGTTTATCTTTTTAACTCTTCAATTGACGGACTTTTTGCGGGACCAATTACGGAAGAAGCAAAAATGAGAGCTGAAAACATGGCCTATATGTTCAATCATAAAATTGATTATTTCAGAAATTTAGAGAATCAATAAAATTAAATTCAAATGACATTTCTAAATAACTAAATTTGGCCGAATCAATTTTTAATAAAACATGAAAAAAGCATTACTATCTCTTCTATTTTTTCTTATTGCCATTATTTCTTCCAATGCTCAAGCCTCTAAAAGCAATTTATACAAAGGCACAATTGACGGAAAAATAGCTGTTACTTTTTTTATTAAAACAGAAGAAAACCCCTGCACAGCTGATTTAATGTACACTTCTATGTATCGATATGACAAATCCGGTAGTTGGATTCAATTGAACATTACTCAGAATACCAAAAACGAGAATCAGTTTGCATTAGTAGAACATGGCTTTACTGGCGTTATGATTTTGAAAAAAGACGAAACTAATTTTAGTGGTTTATGGATAAGTTCTGACAGCAAAAAACAATTGAAAGTAGAACTGAAAGAAGCCAAAATGACTAAAAAAGAAACAGAATCTTACGAAGCTAAAATGGAAAAAGTTAATTATGAAAATAACGATTGCTAGAAAATTGTTACTTCTTTAATTTAAAAACAACTTTTGAAAACGAATCCCCTAGCCCCGATGGGAGGGAAAATCCTTTTGTGCCGGGGTTCGGCACAAAAGATTTGGAAGGACAGCGGGAAATAGCTCCTAAAAACCATATACTTCTCAAGACAAAATTTCTATTAAAACCTCAATAAAAAACTCTTTCGAACAAAAAAATTGTGATGAATAGCAAAAATTAGCGCCTTAAATTCGTAATTTTACATTCTTAATCTACAACGTTTTCGAAATGAATCCAAATATTGAGACAAACCCGTTATTAGAGCGATTGCCGAAACATTTAAAGCAATTTATTAAGCCACAGGATTATAGCGATTATACGCCAATTAATCAGGCGGTTTGGCGTTACGTGATGCGCAAAAACGTAGATTATTTATCAAAAGTGGCTCATCATTCGTATTTGGATGGTTTGAAGAAAACGGGAATCGAAGTAGATTCTATTCCGAGTATGTACGGAATGAACCGAATTCTGACTGAAATTGGCTGGGCTGCGGTTGCCGTTGATGGTTTTATTCCGCCCAATGCTTTTATGGAATTCCAGGCTTATAACGTTTTGGTTATTGCTTCAGACATTAGACAATTAGAACATATTGAATATACACCTGCACCAGACATTATTCACGAAGGTGCCGGCCACGCTCCTATTATTGCGAATCCTGAATATGCTGAATATTTGAGACGTTTTGGCGAAATTGGCTGCAAGGCGATTTCATCTCATAAAGATTATCAGATGTACGAAGCGATTCGTTTGCTTTCGATTTTAAAAGAAGCGGAAGATACGCCACAGGAAAAAATTGACGAAGCAGAAAAAGCCGTTGCTGATTTGCAAAACAATATGGGTGAATTATCTGAAATGGCCCAAATTCGTAATTTACATTGGTGGACAGTAGAATACGGTTTAATTGGAACTGTTGAAGACCCTAAAATTTACGGTGCCGGATTACTTTCTTCTATTGGAGAAAGCGCCTGGTGTATGACCGATAACGTAAAGAAAATCCCTTATGATATTTCCGCTGCGAATCAAAATTTTGATATTACACAGTTGCAACCTCAGCTTTATGTGACGCCAACTTTTTCTTATTTGAGTTTGATTTTAGAAGAATTTGCGAATAAAATGGCATTGAGAACCGGAGGTCTTTCCGGAATTCAAAAACTAATTCATTCCAATGCTTTAGGTACAATTGAATTAAGTACTGGTTTACAGATTTCAGGTGTTTTTACGAATGTTTTGGAAGAAGAAGGAAAACCGGTTTACATTCAGACTACAGGAAAAACAGCTTTATCCTATCGTGAAAAAGAATTAGTGGGTCACGGAACTTTGACACATCCACACGGATTTGGTAGTCCGATTGGGAAACTAAAAGGCTTCAATTTAGCGATTGAAGACATGAGTCCTAAGGATTTACAAGCTTATAGTATTGTTGAAAATGAAACTGTAAAACTGGAATTTGAAGGCAATATTATTGTTGAAGGAGAAATTATTACAGGTTCCAGAAACTTACACGGAGAAATTATTTTAATTAGTTTCAGAAATTGTACCGTAACACATGGCGAAACGATTTTGTTTCAACCTGACTGGGGAAATTACGATATGGCAATTGGTAAAAAAGTTGTTTCTGCTTTTTCCGGTCCAGCCGATGTGAATAGTTTTGATCTGATTAATATTGTTCCGACTTCTCAAACTATTAAAGCAAAACATACAGACGAACGCGATGATTTAGAGGTTCTTTATCAAACGGTTCGTTCTATAAGAGAAAATAAAGATTCGAAATCTGAACTAAAATCTGTTTTTGAAAAATTAAAAAATAATCATTCTAATGACTGGTTGCTTTCTGTTGAAATTGCAGAGCTTTTGAAAGATTCTGATGAAAAGCAATTATTGCAAGAAGTATTGGTTTATTTGGATCAATTGAAAGGAAAACGACCTGAAGTGGCACATTTGATTGCTGGCGGACTGGATTTAATTTTCGATAAAGAAGCAGTATAACGATTTGCCACGAAGGCACTAAGACACCAAGATTTTTAAATTTGTTTCACGCAGATTTGGCAGATTGAGCAGATTTGAAATCATTTTAATCTTTTAATCTGTGGCAAAAAAACTTTGTGTCTTAGTGCCTTCGTGGCATTATAATTTCAAATCCTGATTAAAATCTTTATCAGATTCAATCGTTTTACCATCGTATTGCAGTTTCCAACCCATTGAATTCGTCAAAATCAAAATCTTTGATAATTCACTAATTAATCTGTTTTGAGCGTTTGTTTTCAGGGATGAGTTTTCAATTTTCTTTGCCAGATTTGCTTTTACCGATTTATTGATTTTATTATAATCCTCTCCTGTAAACGGATTCAATTGACTTTGCTCAACATCATAAAACTTAATATCCGGGTTGATGGTAATTTCTTCTTTTGGGATATTTAAAATCGTAATGGTTTTATTTTTTTCGTCAATGTCGTATTTCATTTTATGCAAATCGTAAGCAACTGTAACATTTGCATTTACGACAACTAGAGCTTTCTTTTCAAAAGAAACCATATCGAGAAAATATTTCTGCTGATTTTTATACGTAATCACTTCAGAGAAATGCCCTTCGGTAACAACCAATTTACCGACATTTAGAATTTGCTGTTGAATTAAATTGGTATTGTATTCAATATCCTTATCATCCTCTTTTTTAAATTGGCAAAATTTAAAAGCCAAAATGATTAAGAATACGACTGAACCTAAAACTAAAATTCTTTTGAGTGTATTTTGCATTACTTTAATTTATTAGACCAATTTACTTCTTTTTTGTGAAAAGAGGACGCAAAAAATTAGCCACGAATTCACGAATTTAATTTTTGTGGAATTTGATTTTAAGTTATCCATTTTGCATCAAATAAAATTCGTGAATTCGTGGCTAATTTTTATAAATTTTCTAGAAAGGATATCCAATTGCAATATTCAAAATCAGGTTTTCTTTTCGCCATGGGCCGCTTCCAAAATCTATATCTTTAATTACCCATCTTTCGCCATCTGGCAGATAAGGTTTTCTTAGCGGAAATGCCAAATCGGTTCTTAAAATAAAGAAAGAGACATCGAAGCGTAAACCAACTCCGGCACCAACAGCAATTTCTTTCATAAAATCTTTAGATATTTCACCTCCTGGCTTATTTGGATCTTTATTCATCAGCCAAATATTTCCGGCATCGATAAATGCCGCACCTTTTACAATACTAAAAAGTTTTGCTCTGTATTCTGTACTGAATTCCAATTTCAAATCTCCCGATTGATCTGGGAGATAATCGTTATCAGTTGTAGTATTAAGATAACTTCCCGGCCCTAGTGATCGCGCTCTAAAAGCTCGAATACTATTGGTTCCTCCTACTACAAACTGCTTCGATGTCGGCAACACACCTGAATTTCCGTACGGAATTCCGACACCAAGAATGACTCTGCTAGCCAACTGACTTTCTTTTCCAAGTTTTAAATAATGCCTAAAGTCTCCTCTAAATTTTGCATATTGGCTAAAAGGAACATCAAATATCTTGATCGTATCATTCTTTTTGACATTTGCTCCGGTAATTAAACCCGTAACATTTCCTGCCAAATCAGCTTCTCCACTAAAATAAAACGTATTCTTTTTACGCTTTTGCATTGTATTGGTGTAAGTATACGTATACGTTGGTCCAAAAATCAATTGTTTTTCAATTACTTTCTTCAATGATTCATCCTCTTCAGCGTCAGCTAAATATTCTGCTGTCACATGATTTGGACTCACATATGTAATATCCATCAAATTAAATTGATGCTCTTTTCGAACATTCTCTTTCCATAAATAACCGTATGACGCTTTAAATGAATTCAAAGCATATAATTGTGTTCTGTTTTGATATTCATATCTCACTGTTGCTTTAGTTCTTGGCACGTATTCGCTCGAACCTTCCACATGAAAAAACGGAACAATAAATCTCGGCCAGGTTAAACTGGTTTCTGTTCCCACTTTATAAATATTTTTACCATTATTGGTTCCGGAAAGCTGAAAATCGGCCCCGCCAAAAACAGAAACGGTTAGTAATTCGGCACCACGAAATAAATTTCTGTTGTTCCAATTTACATTAAGTTCTGTACCTGTATAACTGGCCGAATTCGTTTTCCCTAAAACCTCAACACGAATGAATTTCTTTGGCAATAACGTTAAATAATAATACGAATCTAAAGTCTTAGGCAAACTATCCGAAGGTTTGAATTCATTTTTTACAAAACTAAAAGTTCCGAGATTGACAAATCTGTTCAATGTTAAATTATGGTCTTTTCTGTTGTACAAATCTCCTTTTTTAAAGTAAATCGCGCGATCAAAAACTCTTGGTTTAAAAGTATTGGCTGTATCAATAATCGTAAAATCTTTATACTGAACTACATCTTCCGGCTTGTATTTCAAACTATCTTTTGAAATAGAAAAGTTTGGGTACACAATAATTTTATTAATCTTATAGGCCGTAAGCGCTTTGGGTGGCGCATCTGCTTTGATTACCAGTCTGACTTTTACTTCATGATCCCCTTTTGTGCTGTCAACCTGTGCTAAAATATAATCAGGATTAAAGTAATAATATCCTTTTTCTTTAAGTCGTGCGTCTATTCTTTCTCTTTCTGCTTTAATGACATCTAAATCATAGGGTTTGCCTACTTTCAGTAAACTTCTTCGACTTGATCTTCCAATTATTCTTGACATGGCTAACGAATCATCTGGAAAAGTCACACTTTTAATGATATACTGTTGTTTAGGCGTTACTGTATATTCTGCTGTAGCTCTTTTATTTTTAGCTGTTGAATCGGCACTGACACGTGTTTTAAAATAGCCTCGGTTTTCGGTAAAATTTCGTAAAACGGATGCATTATAATCCAAATCTACTTTACTAAAAAGCACTGGCGGTTCGCCCACTTTTGTGCGCAACCAATAGCGAAATCCTTTTTGCTTTTTTGGTTCTCCGGCAATATTATAAAACCATAATTTAGGACGCAATCCCAAAAATCCTTTGTTTGGTTTAGGACGCAACAATCCTTCCATCTCTTTCTCCAGTGCTTTCCTTTCCTTCTTTTTAATAACAGAATCTTTTACTGTCACAGAACCGCCTGTATACAATAATTCGCCTTCCGGCAGATATTTTGTATTACTGCATCCAAAAACAAAAAATAAGGACAGCGCAATAAAATATCTGATATATTCCGTTTTCTTATTGCTATGTTTTTTGCTCATCTCCTTCTAATTGATTTTCGTCTTTTTCTTTATCCTCTTTCTCTTTCAGCTTTTTCTTCTCTTTACGCAGCTTCTCTTCTCGAATCATTTCTTTTTCTGCCAAAGTGCGATGAAAAAGCTCGCGGAATTTGTTATAACTCATCGTAATTATAAAAGCCACTCCGGTTTCAATAACCTGACCTTCTACCGCAACCTGATATTCGTTTTTTCGATAAGCGCGAAGCATGTAACGGCCGTCTTTTGTTAATTGGTAATCGAGTGCCACGTCGCCGGCAATATTGGTACTTTCTTCATTGGCGCGTTCCTGGCCTTCAACGGCAAAACTGCTTCCAACAGTAATTTTCAAACGATCATCTAACAATTTTTTAGAAATTCCGACATTTAAATCTGTTCTGTCTTCTCTGGTTCCTGAAGTATAATCGTCTGTGGATTCTAAATCGAATTCTAACTGAACTCCTGTTATTAATTCTCCTGCTAAATCATTCAATTGTTGAGACAGAATTTTACTAACACTTTGTCTGGCCAATGATTCGGCGCTTGTTCCACCGCTTTCGCTCGCAAACGGATTTTCGCCAATAAATCTGTTCAATAATAAAAGGGCAAAAACCTGTTTGTTCAATTCGGCTGGCTCTTGTCGCAATTGCTCTAATTTTTGTTGTGTGGTTTCTACAATCGTAGATGATACATCATAATTTCCATCTGGCAGGACAATATCAAAAGTGATTTCAGGCTTCATTAATTCGCCATTCATTTTTAATAAAGTCTGAAATGGTATTTTTTGTTTATAAGTGTTTTTAGTGGTTTGAGATTCACTTCCTAACTGATTTCCAAGTAAATCGATTGGCGCTGCTTCTACTTTGTAAATCGCCGTAATATTGACATTTGCCGCAGTCGGCTCACCATTCCATATAATATAACTTCCTTTTTGAATATTGAATTTTCTGCGGATCATATTGAAATTCATTTCATACGCTCCATCCGAGAATTCATATTTACCTGTTAAAGTTGTTTTCCCTGACGGATCAATTCCGCCTGTTAATTCCGCTTCGCCTTTTAGGTTCAGATAATCTCCATTTCCTTTATCAATTACCAGCGTAAGATCAGCTTCTTTATCTATGGAGATCGCAACATTAACGTCCATTCCAAGCAACTCAGATTGGTCTAGTTTTTCTTTCATCTCAGCCGTTTGCCTCAGGTATACATTATCTTCGTCAACAAATTCAACTATTCCCTCTCTGTCAGCAATCGAAGGGTCTGATTGTGGTAAAACAACCGAAAATTTAGTTTCATCTTTGATTTTAATATTTCCGCCAACAATAGGATTTTCAAGTGTTCCTTTGATATTTAGTTTGGTATCTAAAATTAAATCTCCGTAAAACAAATCGTTGTCTTTTTCTTTAGAATGAATTGCTCTAAAATCATCTGCGACAACGGTCAGGCCGAAATCAAAATTGGTATAATCCGCCGATTTAATGGTTCCGTTTATTGTCAGTTCGTTATCATTTTCATCATGAAAAGTAAAACTATCAAACGTAATTATATCATTTTGAAGCGTGATTTTCTCTTGTTTTGTTTTAAAAAACGAATCAAATTTTGTTACTCTAAAACCAGTATCATTAAAATTCAATTCCCCATTCACTTTGGGAGCGCTAGCATTTCCTGTAATTTTGAAATTTCCAGATAAATAGCCGGTTCCTTCTTTAATATTATCCATACTGAAACCCTGAATACTTTTAATATTCAGTTTATTCAGATCCAGATTAAAGTCCAAATTTCCATCAGCAATGGCGTATGTTCCAGTTAAGTTTACGTCATTATCTTCTCCTGTCAGTGTGACATTGGCGTTCAATATATTATTGGTTTTATTATCCACTTTAACCGCAATATCGCCAACCGGCTCTCCTTTAAAAGCAAAATCATCAATTTTTATGTCTGATGTAAAAGTTGGTTTTGTCATTACATTTTCGGCAACAGCATTTCCATTGATCAAACCTTGCATTAACAGTTTATCTTTTTTAACCATATTCATAATGGTCTCAATTTTAAAGTTTACAAAATCAACTTGTAAAGGTGCATTGTCCTGTGTTCCCTGCGATTGAATTTTAAGTTCGTTTCCTGAATTTGCTAAAAAGAATTTATTGATATAAAGTCTTTTTCCGCCAAATTCAACAGCATTTTCAGGATCGATATTCCATTTGTCATAATTTAGGACAAAGTTTTCAGCGTCAATTTTGAAGATGTTTTTAGAATCTTCGGCTTTAAAAACGCCGGCAATAAAATACTGTTGCTTGTCTTTTGCATCTTTTACTTCCAATGCATAATCCAAAATATTATTTTCGATTTTTCCTGACAAACTTGTGAACGGAATTTTTAAAGAACCACTCTCAATTGTTGCTACAGAAATCTGATATTCCAAAGCATTTTCTTTGGCTTCGATATTTATTTTTCCGTCAGCGATGGTATTATCAGCATATACAATTCTCGGAATCGTTCCTTTAATTTCTAAAGAATCGGCTACATTATTGTATTTTCCTTCAATTTTAAGAGGCTCTAAACCCGTTAATTTTGGAACCAATTTGAAAAGAATTGGATCGTTGTCAACCGTCAATGTGAAAGCCAAACGTTGTTCATCCGATTCTCCATTGACTTTCGGATTTTTTAAATCGATGTATTTTGACAATGATTTTTTTACTGCAGAAACCAATGTGGTTAATTTGTATTTTCCGTCCACTTCAGCTTTCAAAAATTGAGAAGAAATTTTGATATTATTTCGGCTTTCATCAGAGAAAGCAATAACTCTAATGGAATCTAAAACAATTGGTTCTTTATCCTGTAAAACCTGAATGTTCGAAAGAAATACTTTTCCGTTTAGAAAATCAGGATTACTATTGGCAATATCAGCGTCGATATTTCCGCGTAATTTCATTGGTCCGGCGTGAAGGTGCAATTTTTCCAAATCGGCTATATCCAGATTTAATTTTAATTGAACAGACGGATATTTATCTTTTGTATTTCCACTTGCTACTAAATCAAAATTTAAATTAGGGTCTTTCATTCCAGATTTTACTGCGAAAGATCCGTTTTCAATATTTCCTTTTAAAGCTAAATCTCTATAGGTATATTTATTAAAAACTGCTTTCTGAACCAAACCGTCAAAATCTGCCTGAGCCGTTTTTGGATCTAAACCTTTTCCTTTTACTTTCGCTTTAAGCGTAATTTTTCCGATCGAATCATTTTTGATTAATCGACCTAAATCGAAATCTAATAAATAAACTGTTGCATCGTATTTCTCTCTTCTCTTAACGCGCTGGTCAAATAACGCATCGACTTTTGCATTTCCGAAACTACTGTTTAAAGCCAGATTGGTTTTGAAATTCTGTACCGAACCTTTGAATTTTCCCTGCATCCTCAACTGAGAAGGCAATTGAATATTTTTCGGAATGGTTCCTGCCGGCACAAATCCATAAATATCTTTTGAAGTACTTGAGAGTTTTTTAATATCTAAATCGTAATACGCTTTTTGAGCATCAGGCAGCCCTTTGATCTTCCCTGAAAGGGAAACTTTAGTGGTTCCAATTCCACTCATTTCAAACTGCGGAATAGTCAAATCTTTCACTTTTCCACTCAAGCGTGTATTCAAATACAAAATCGCATTTGGATTACTTTTAAACGGATTTGATTTCTGCAAATCGGGAGCAAATAATAAAATGTCTTTAAACCCGATTTTTGATTGCTGTAAATTCGCATCCAGGCTCAAATTGGCAATATCCTTTTTTAAGGCGTCAAGCGAAGGATAGGCCACTTTTATTTTATTCTGGAGAAGGGTTTGTGGTGTTCTTAAATATAAATCCTCTAAAGAAGCATTTTTGGGTCCGTAAAAGAAATTGGTTTTTAAAGACTGAATCTGTAATCCGCTTTTATCGTTCACAGCAAGTGATTTTATATTTCCTGAAATCATATCATTTCCGTAATATAATTTCTCGGCTTTAAAATTGAATTTATCCAAATCCATGTGACTATAATCAATTCCCTTAGAAACCGGTTTCGATTGCATATCATCAAATTTGAAAGCGATATTCTCTAAATTAACATCAGCCAGTTTTACTTTCCAGCCGGATTGCTTGATTGCGGTTGTATCTAAGCTTGGCGCCTGAATTTGTTTATCTTTAGCGCCTAATCTTAAATTCCCTTTTAGATTTTTTAACTCGAATGTATTAAAATCTAAAAACTGATTGTTCATATCAATTTTATTGACTGATAGATCAAGATTGCCCAGTTTTATTCCTGAATCTAATTTGGAATCTTTATTATCATATAACAGATCAATTTTTGATAAACTGATTTTTCCGAGTTTTAAACTGAAATCTTTTCTTTTCGAAATGGTATCAACTGTTTTCACAGAGACTTCAGCAATCTTCTCGACAACATCCTGATTCAAAACCACTTTTAATCCGTTCAAAGCAATATTCGGAATATCAAAATTCATTTTATCCAAATCGAATTCATTGAATTTCGTGTCAAAATGCGTCAGTTTTACACGAACATCATTTTTAGAATAATCATCTTTAAAATTGAATTTGATATTATCGAGATTTACTTTTACAACAGATATTTTGAAAGGCTTGCTATCCGGATCTTTTGGTTTTTCCGGTTCTTTTGATTCGAAAGCTTTTATGATATAATCGAAATTGAAATCACCGCTTTTATTTCTGGAAATGTTGGCTGTAGTATTTTCTAATGAAACCGAGTTGATTTCCAATTCACTGCTGACCAATTTAAACAAATCGACATCTACAACTAAACGTTTACCAGCCAGCAAAGTATCCTTCTTTTGATCTTCAAAATAAAAACCTTCCAAGACTACATCTTTTGGAAATTTAATCGAAATATGATCTAGAGCTACTTTGGTTTTAATCTTATCGTGCAGATAAGTTATCGCTTTGTCCTTAACGAAATTCTGCACCGATGGAACCTGAATTAAAATAATAACAAGCAATAAAAGTGCAATTATAGAGCCCACGCACCAAAGCAGTATACGTAGTGTTTTTTTTAGAAAATGAATGGTTTTCGTATTCATGCGTCAATAAAACACGTTAGATTAAAATTGCGTTATTATAAGGCTGTATTTGTACAGTTTACAAAATTGAAAAATTTAAACTTTAACAATTTACATAATTATGCTCAAATATTCTAGAATTTTACTGACAAATAATTATTTTCCTACTTTTTGAGGTTTGGCCACGAAGGCGCTAAGGCACGATTTTTTTTAGAATCTGATGTTAGGCCATTTTTCGCCTAAAGCATTTATTTTTTGCTGAAGTTTAGCAAGGAATTTTTGATGTTGTTCTGATTCGGGATTGAAGCTTCTGTGGCGAAGGCTTTTTTGAATTTCCGAGACTTCCTGCATTAGAGAAATACTTTCTTCCGTCATATAATTTTCGCTGAATTTATGCCAGATATAATCAATTGCAACTTGGTTTGGATGCAACATATCTTCTGTATAAAAGCGATAATCACGAAGTTCATCCATCATGATTTCGTATGAGGGAAAATAATTGTGAATTGTAAATTGTGAATTGTAAATTTTTAAAACCTGATGCAATGCTGTAAATAAATGCGATTTACTTAGTTGATTTTCTGCGAAACCATCTTTGATATGGCGGACTGGCGAAATTGTAAAAATGAAGTTTACGTTTGGATTTATAGTCTTAATTAAATCGACTGTATTTTGGATGCTTTTTTGAATTACATCAACCGGCAATAATTCTTTTGAGAATTGTTTTTGAGGGACTTTATGGCAATTGGCAACAATCTCGTCGCTTTCCAGATTTCTGTAAATCCAGGCTGTTCCGTACGTTATAATAATATGAGTTGCTTCTTTTAAATGCTTATTGGTTTCTGAAATCGCTTTATTTAAAGTTTCTAATAATTCTTGTCTGTCAGAATTGCTTAAATCTGAGTGTACTTCAAAAGAATGCCACCGCTCATTGTAAAAGAATACGTCTTTTTCTGTGAACTCTTTTTCGTTAACCGTTCTTTCAATTACTTTCTCAATAGAAACCGGATTGAAAATAATTCCAAACGGATTTGTTTCATTCTGAAATTTAAAATAATCAAATTTCTCCGCCATATTCTCTGCAAAACAAGAACCAAACGAAAGCACTTTCGAATTATAATCGATTGGATTATTTGATTTTGATAGCGGGATCTGGGTTCTGAACTGCATATTTATGACTTTTAAACAAAGTTAAAGATTACTGACGACTCTCTGTTTAAAATTGTGAAGAAAAAATCTCGCAAAGCCGCAGAGTCGCAAAGTTTTTAAAATACAGGTGTGCTTAAGTTTTTTAATCAAACGCTGTGTATTAACCAAATTCTTTTTTCAGATTTTTAGATTGAACACCATACACTTCGCGACTCTGCGACTTTGCGTGAAATTGATTAGAGTTAAAGTATCACAATATACTCTGACCCATTTGCCTAAAATTTATTAATGCTAAAATCAACGATAAAAGATAATCAATTATATTAGGTTTTTAATAACATAAATCAACTTCACTAACTAAAACTATTGCTTACTTTTGCATCTCCCATAAATTAAAATTCACTTATGAAATTACTATATTCTTATATAATCAAACATAAAATGCTTCTATTTTTTGCTTTGATTATGGCTTCTATCAACATTTGTTTCAGTTTATCAGACTCTATTATTACCGGTAAGTTAATGCAGGATTGCGGTGTAGGATTACACAAATATGCTGGAAATCCAACTGGTTTTATAAAATCTTTATCGTTCTGGCTTGGGCTTTCGCTTGGTGCTGCGATGATTTCCAGAATTACCAAAAATTTTCAGGATTATTTTACTAATGTTGTGATCCAGCGAACCGGAGCGCAAATGTATACGGATGGAATCAAGAAATCGCTTGATTTACCTTTTGCAGAATTTGAAGATCAGCGAAGCGGCGAAACTTTGAGTAAACTAACCAAAGTACGTTCTGATTCCGAAAAATTAATTACACTTTCGATTTCTTTGATTTTTCAAACCGTAATCGGATTTGTATTCGTGATCGTTTACGTTGCCCGCATTGATTATCGTATTTCGATTATCTTTTTAATCACAGCTCCAATTATTGCTTTGGTAAGTTCTTATTTAGGAAAAAAGATCAAAATTGTTTCTAAGAAAATCGTCAACCAAACCAATGCTTTGGCGGGTTCAACAACTGAAAGTTTACGAAATATCGAACTTGTAAAAAGTCTTGGATTAACTTATCAGGAAGAGAAACGTTTGAACTTAAATACGTTCAAAATCCTTCAGCTTGAACTGGAGAAAATCCGTTTTATTAGAAGTTTGAGTTTTATTCAGGGAACTACGGTTCACTTTTTAAGAACTTGTGTTGTTTTTACTTTGTATTATTTCTTATTTGGAAATAAAATTATTGTGGGAGATTTATTGACCATGGTATTTTTTACTTTTTTCATTTTTGGACCCTTACAGGAATTGGGGAATTTCATTATTGCGTTGAATGAAACGAAAGTTTCGATGGAGAACTTCAAAACCTTATTAAGTGCTCCAAAGGAATTCCGTCCAAAAAATCCAAAACACGTTGGAGCGATTCAGTCATTGCTTTTTTCTAATGTAAGTTTCCAACATAAAACGGCTAAATTCAAAGCGGTTGAGAACATTAATTTCGACATTAAACAAGGCGAAACCGTTGCTTTTGTCGGACCATCGGGTTCTGGGAAAACGACTTTAGTAAAATTATTGGTTGGATTATACACACCAGCCGAAGGTCAGGTTTTATATAATGATATTGACTCTACAGAAATTGATTTATTAGATCTTAGAAAACAATTAGGTTTTGTAACACAAGACGCACAATTATTCTCAGGAACAATTCGCGAAAATTTATTGTTTGTAAAGCCTAACGCAACCGATGAAGAGGTTTATGATGCCTTAAAAAGAGCGAGCTGTGAAAAGTTATTAAGACGCGCCGAAGACGGTTTAAATACCACTATCGGAGAAGGCGGAATTAAAGTTTCTGGTGGAGAAAAACAACGTTTATCCATCGCCAGAGCTATTTTAAGAAATCCTAATTTATTGATTTTTGATGAAGCGACTTCAGCATTAGATTCTATTACGGAAGAAGAAATTAACGCTACGATCAGAAACATTTCAGATAAAAACAGAATCACGGTTTTAATTGCGCACAGATTATCGACTGTAATGCATGCAGATAAGATATTTGTATTAGAACAAGGTAAAATCATCGAACAAGGGAAACATGAAGATTTAATTGTTGAAAGAGGTTTGTATTACGCTATGTGGCGTCAACAGATCGGGGAACGTAAATAAGTTTTTTTTAATCTCGCAAAGACGCAGAGTCGCAAAGTTTTTTTTTAAAGCTTTGCGACTTTGTTATTTAAACCAACTTTTTAAAAGTGTTTTTTTTAATCGCGCAAAGTCGCAAAGTTTTTGGCTGTGTACCTTTTACTAAAGATTATTAACTAATCTTGTAATACCAAATTTAATTAACGGCACATTAAAATTTATCAGCAAACCTAATTTCATTTTTGTTATTTTCAGATACGTCATAGTTTGTTTTGCATGAACTTCTGTTATTTTTTCAATTGATTTAATTTCTAAAATTAATTTATTCTCAATTATTAAATCGGCTCGAAAACCAATATCAAGTTTAATCTCATCCCAAACAACGGGAAGCATTTTTTGTCTTTCTACAAATAAACCCTTTTTAGTTAATTCGTAAAATAAAATTGCTTCATAAACTGATTCTAACAAACCTGGCCCAAGCTTCACATGCATTTTGTAACATACATCAACCACAATAGCTGATATTTCATTTTCAGTCATCTATTTAATTTAAAGTAAAAACTTACAAATATAAATTTATAAAGCAAAAAAAAGCCGCAAAGCTTAAAAAACTTTGCGACTCTGCGTCTTTGCGCGAATATAAAAAATTTTATTTCACAAACTCAACCGCGTGAGCCAAAGCCTCCGCGATTCCATCAACATTTTTACCTCCTGCAGTTGCGAAGAAAGGTTGCCCTCCTCCTCCACCCTGGATGTATTTTCCTAATTCACGAACAACTTGTCCGGCGTTTAAGTTTTTCTCTGCTACTAATTCTTTAGAGATGTAGCAGGTTAGCATTGGTTTTCCTTCTTCAGCTGTTGCTAGTACTAAAAATAAATTTTTAGACGAATTTCCTAATTCGTAAGCCAAGTCTTTTGCTCCTTCCGGATTCAAATCAACTTGCTTTGCTAAGAATTGAATTCCGTTGATTTCCTGCAATTCTTTAGCTAAATCATCTTTCATATTTTTAGCCTTATCTTTTAATAAAGCTTCCAATTGTTTTTTCAATTTAGCGTTTTCATCCTGCAATGAAATAACTGCTTTTATAGGATCTTGGGCATTTTTCAATACACCATTAATTTCTTTTAATTTATCCGCCTGACTTGCAAAATATTCTTTTACAGCATCAGCTGTAATTGCTTCGATACGACGAATTCCAGACGCTACAGCACCTTCGCTTACAATTTTGAAATACCAGATATCAGCGGTATTATTTACGTGAATTCCTCCACATAATTCCATACTGTCTCCAAATTTAATTGCACGAACATTATCTCCGTATTTCTCACCAAACAATGCCATTGCACCTTCTTCAACTGCTTGTTTAAAAGGAACATTTCTTCTTTCAATCAATGGCAATTGCTCCTGAATTCTCGCATTTACGAAATCTTCAACTTGCTGCAATTCTTCATCCGTTACTTTTGAGAAATGCGAAAAGTCAAAACGTAAATTCTTTTGGTTTACCAAAGATCCTTTTTGCTCCACATGCGTTCCCAAAATATGACGCAATGCCTGGTGCATTAAGTGTGTCGCAGAGTGGTTTGAAGCAGAACTTTTACGAATCGTTTTGTCTACAACAGCTCTGAAAGTTTCAGATAAATTATTTGGCAAATCTTTCGCAAAATGAATGATTACATTGTTCTCTTTTTTGGTATCAAAAATATAGATTACATCTCCGTTTGAAGCTTCAAAATATCCTTTATCACCCACTTGTCCTCCACCTTCCGGATAAAAAGGTGTCATGTTGAATACAATTTGGAATACTTCACCATCTTTAGCGCTTTCTACTTTACGGTAACGTGTAATTTTCACCTTCGCTTCCGTGTGATCGTAACCAATGAATTCTTCATCTTCATCATCAATCAAAATTTGCCAGTCTCCAGCTTTCACTTTTGAAGCAGCACGAGAACGCTCTTTTTGTTTTTGTAATTCCGATTCGAAACCTGCTTCGTCTAACTGCAATCCTTTTTCTGAAAGAATCAAAGCCGTTAAGTCAATTGGGAAACCGTACGTATCAAATAATTCAAAGGCTTTTTTACCAGAAATTGTTGTTTCTGCAGAATTTGAAATGATGTTTTCTAACAAAATCAAACCTTGATCTAATGTTCTTAAAAATGAATTTTCTTCTTCTTTAATTACGTTAGCACAAAGTGATTTTTGTATTCTGATTTCCGGGAAAGAACCTCCCATTTGTGTACTTAAAACTTCAACCAATTTATAAATAAATGGCTCTTTTGTATCCAAGAAAGTAAAACCGTAACGAATTGCACGACGCAAAATTCTACGAATAACATATCCTGCTCCTGTGTTAGAAGGCAACTGACCATCAGCAATAGCAAAAGCTACCGCACGAACGTGATCTGCAATAACACGAATTGCGATATTTACTTTTTCCTCTGCTTCGTTAGAAGCTTTAATTGTATATTTTGATCCTGTAATAGATTCAATTTCTTTGATCAGCGGTGTAAAAACGTCTGTATCATAGTTGGATTGTACATTTTGCAAAACCATACACAAACGCTCAAATCCCATTCCGGTATCAACGTGCTGCGCAGGTAATTTTTCTAAAGAACCATCCGCTTTACGGTTGAATTCCATGAATACATTATTCCAGATTTCAACTACGTGTGGGTGATCATTATTTACTAAATCTTTTCCTGGCGTAACTGCTTTTTCTTCAGAAGAACGAATATCAACGTGAATTTCAGAACAAGGTCCGCATGGTCCCTGATCTCCCATTTCCCAGAAATTATCTTTTTTATTTCCAAGTAAAATTCTGTCTTCAGCAATTAAAGTTTTCCAGATATCGTAAGCTTCCTGATCAAAAGGAACGTTTTCTTCTTCGCTTCCTTCAAAAACAGTTACATACAAAATGTCTTTATCAATTTTGTACACTTCTGTCAATAATTCCCAAGCCCAATTGATCGCTTCTTTTTTGAAATAATCTCCAAAAGACCAGTTTCCTAACATTTCAAACATGGTGTGGTGGTATGTATCTATACCAACCTCTTCAAGGTCATTATGTTTTCCTGAAACACGAAGACATTTTTGCGTATCGGCAATTCTTGGACTTTTTGGAGTTCCGTTTCCTAAAAAATATTCTTTAAACTGGGCCATACCCGAGTTGTTGAACATTAAGGTTGGGTCATCTTTAAGTACAATAGGAGCTGAAGGAACAATTGTGTGTCCTTTGCTCTCAAAAAAATCTAAAAATTGCTTACGTACGTCTTGTGATTTCATATTTTATTAATGTGACAATTTGATAATGTGCCAATTAGATAATTTGATAATGTGGCAATTTGATAATGTGATAATTAGATAATTTCAAACTAAAATTCATAGTTCAAAACAATAAATTACCTATTTAATACATTATCTAATTATCTAATTAACTCAATTATCTAATTGTTTTTTAAACTTGAAAAAAAGAGGCGAACAACTGAAACATTTACTAAATTTGTTCGACTAACTTATTTTACAAGCTGCAAAAATAGGGTATTTTAAAATATGGCGAAAGTAAAATATTATTACGACTCAGAAAATCTGGCTTATACGAAAATAAAAACCAGAAAAAGGGCGAAAGTTGGCTATGGATTGCTGTTTTTAGTAGCCTCGGCACTGTTTGGTTTCCTGGTTTTTGTTCTTTTAATTAATACTCCTTTTTTTGAAACGCCAAAAGATCGTTTGCAGGCACGTGAAATTGAGAATTTGAAATTACAATATGCTATTTTGAATAAAAAAATGGATGAAATTGACGATGTAACCGAAGCCTTAGAAAACAGAGACAATAATATTTACAGGGTTTATTTTAATAAAACAGAAATTCCGGATTCGATTCGAAAAGCGGGATTTAGAGATCCAAAACGATATAAAGATTTAGAAGGTTATAACAACTCACAATTGGTTTTGAAAACTACAAAACGAATTGACAAACTTTCGAAACAATTGGCGATCCAGTCCAAATCATTGGATGAAATTTTGAAATTGGCGAGCGTAAAAGGCAGTTTATTATTGGCCATTCCGGCGATTCAGCCCGTTCAGAATGAGAATTTGAAACGTGTTGCTTCGGGTTTTGGATATCGAATTGATCCTTTCACGAAAGTGCGAAAAATGCACAACGGAATGGATTTTACCGCCAATACAGGTTCTCCAGTTTATGCAACAGGAGATGGTGTTGTAGCAAGAGCTGATAATTCGGCTTCCGGATTTGGAAATCATGTGGTAATCAGGCATGGTTTTGGCTACGAAAGTTTGTATGCGCATTTAAGCAAATACAACTGCAGACCAAGCCAAAAAGTTAAACGAGGCGATGTTATTGGTTATGTGGGAAGTACCGGAAGATCTGAAGGTCCGCATTGCCATTATGAGGTTCATAAAGACGGAAAAGTCGTAAATCCGCTGAACTTTTATTACGGCAATATTTCGGCTGTAGAATATGTCGCAATTTCACAAATGGCGAACCAGGAAAACCAGTCATTAGATTAATACTTTAAAAAGTAGTATTTTTGGATTAAAATAGAAAATTAAGAAACATGCATATTGAGCTTTCAAAAGATAAAAGATATTACAGCATTGGCGAAGTAGCCAAAGCTTTTAATGTCAATGCATCATTGATAAGGTTTTGGGATAGTGAATTTGATATTTTGAAACCTAAAAAGAATGCCAAAGGCAACAGAATGTTTACGCCGGAGGATATTACAAATCTGCAATTGATCTATCATTTGGTTAAAGAAAGAGGTTTTACGTTAGAAGGTGCGAAAACACATTTAAAAGAAGGACAAAAGAAAACATTAGATAAATTCGAAATAATACGTAAATTAGAGACCATAAAAACACAATTAAACGAAATTAAGAACGAATTATAGTATATTTATTAAAAATTAGAAACAAACTTAAATTAAATACACATGAAAAGATTTTTGCCTTGGATTATTGGAGCTGTTGTTATCATTGGAATATACATGTGGGCTTCTGGAATTTATAATAAAGCAGTAACACTTGATCAGGAAGTGAAAGAAAGCTGGGGAAATGTTAACACTGCATATCAAAGGAGAAACGATCTTATCCCAAATATAGTTAGTACTGTAAAAGGATATGCTGAACATGAAAAAAGCACTTTAACAGCTGTAATTGAAGCTCGTGCTAAAGCTACAGGAATTACAATTGATCCATCAAACGTTACTCCGGAACAATTAGCGGCCTTTAATTCAGCACAATCAGGAGTTTCATCTTCTTTATCAAAATTATTGGTAAGTGTTGAGCAATATCCGAACCTGAAAGCAAATGAAAACTTCTTGAAATTACAAGATGAGTTAGCCAGTACAGAAAATCAAATCTTAACGGCCAGAACCCGTTTTAATGAGGCTGTTAAACCTTATAACAATAACATTAATACTTTCCCAAGAAATATATTAGCAGGAATGTATGGTCTTAAAGAAAAACCATATTTTGAAGCCTCTACGGGAGCTGATAAACCAGTTGAAGTAAAATTCTAAAAAATAATATTTTTGGTTGATGATTTTAGATTTCAGTTTAGTCTGGAATCTAAAATCTGAAATCTAATATCTAAAATAACTCCAATGTCAAAAGTAGAAGATTTTTTATCCAAAGAAGAGGAACAAATAATTGTTGAAGCCATTCGCGTGGCCGAAAAAAATACTTCTGGCGAAATTAGAGTACATATAGAAAAAACAAGTTCTAAAGCTCCTTACGATAGAGCTTTAGAACTTTTTCATGAATTAAAAATGGATGAAACCCAATTGCAAAATGGTGTTTTATTTTATTTTGCTGTTGAAGATAAAGCCTTTGCTATTTGTGGCGATAAAGGCATAAATGATGCTGTTGCTGATGATTTTTGGGATTGTACCAAAGACGCTATGACAGCACAATTTAAAGCAGGAAACTTTAAGCAGGGAATTGTTGACGGGATTTTAAACGCCGGTGAACAATTGAAAAAATACTTTCCGTGGTCTGAAGAAGACACTAATGAATTATCTAACGAAATATCAAAAGGTTAATGATGAAAAATTCCAACAATAAAATCCCAAATTCCAACGGAATTTTTCAATTTACTTTTTTGTTTATCGCACTTTTTATCTGCAATAGTATTTTTGCGCAGTTTACAATTCCGGAGAAACCAAGTTTTCAGACTTCGGTTTATGATTATGCCAACATTTTAAGTTCTACTGAAAAAGCACAATTAGAAGAAAAACTAGTTCGTTATTCAGATTCGACTACAACTCAGATTGTAATTATTACTATCGAAAGTTTAAAAGGCGAAGACGTAAGCCAACTGGCTACAAAATGGGGACAAACCTGGGGAATTGGAGGAACTGCGAAAGACGATAATGGTGTTGTAATTTTATTGGCAAAAAATGAGAAAAAAATTGCCATTAATCCGGGATACGGAGTTGAGGATCGTTTAACAGCAGGAATTGGCGGAACCATAATCAGAAATATTATTATTCCAGAATTCAAAGCAGGAAGTTTTTACAACGGATTGGACAAAGGAACTGATGCTATAATTGATGTTTTTAAAGGAAAATTCAAAGGAGAAAGAAAACAAACCAAAGGAAAAAGTTTCCCAATATTACCTTTCATTGTAATTGTTGTAATTGTATTAATTTTACTGTCTCGAAATAAAAGAGGCGGTGGAGGAAATTCTGGCAACAATGGCGGCGGAGGCCCTAGTCTGATGGATGTAATTCTACTGAGTAGTCTTGGAAGAAGCGGCGGAGGATTTGGCGGTTTCGGCGGAGGATCATCCGGTGGTGGTTTTGGCGGCGGAGCCGGAGGCTTCGGTGGGGGATTTGGCGGAGGCGGATTCTCAGGCGGAGGTTCTAGCGGAGGCTGGTAGCGTTTTTTGTTTCTTTTGTTTCAGGTTTGCTTCGCCAGTTCGGCTTGCAGCCTCGAGTCAAGTTTCAGGTTTTATACTGAAAATTAGTTTTCAGTTTTAAAATTATAATTCACAATTTATAATTCATAATTAAAATATAGATGTTATCACATAAAGCAAAATACGCCCTGAAGGCCTTACTTTATTTAGCAGAACAAGACGAAAATCACATTTCGAGAACGATCGAAATTGCTGATGGCGCTAACATACCTAAAAAGTTTTTAGAACAAATTTTATTGGATCTAAAACGAGGACGTTTTGTGAGTAGTAAGCAAGGAAAATTTGGCGGTTATTATCTGATAAAATCTAAAAATGATATCACTTTAGCTGAAATTCACCGTTTATTTGACGGTGCAATTGCGCTTTTACCTTGTGCTTCTTTAAATTTCTACGAGCCATGTTCTGATTGCAAAACCGAGTCAGAATGCAGTCTGCGTCACGGTTTACTTCTTATTAGAGACAAAACTTTAAAAGCAATGGAAGGCATTACAATCGCCTCATTGGTAAAGAAATAAAAAAATATTCTCTTAACCCTATCGATTTAATAGAATTTGTATATATTTGCCAAAAATAATTAACAAATCATTTACAAATTTTTATGAAAGTACATTCCAGTAAATCAGGTGTAACAAAAAATCTTTTGCAAAGTAATTATAGTCTATTCACAAGTGTGAAAAACAATTCATTTATGATGTGTATGTGTTGGTAAAAAAGTTTTTTTTAAATTTAAATTCTACTAATTACATATACTTAATATAAAAATGAAAAATCTATATAAAATATCACTTACAAGTATCTTTTTACTACTAGCCTTTACAACATCGTACGCACAAAATATTGAAGGTGTCGTAACAACATCCGAAAACATTCCATTAGAAGCAGTTAACGTTGTTATTAAAGGAACAACTTTCAGTACTAGTACTGATCCACGCGGAAAATTTTCAATCGATACCAAAGGAAAACTTCCGGTAACTATACTAGTTCAATATGTTGGTTATAAAACTACAGAAATAGAACTTAACGCTATTCCGGCAACTCCATTATTGGTAACTTTAAAAGAAGAAAATGAACTTGTAGAAGTTGTGGTTTCTTCAAGACGTAGAATCGAAAAAGTTCAGGATGTGCCAATTGCCATTTCTGTTATTACAGGAAAACAAGCAGAACAAACTGGTGCTTTTAACGTAAATCGTATTAAAGAATTAGTTCCTTCTGTTCAATTATATTCATCAAATCCAAGAAATACAGGGATTAACATTCGTAGTCTTGGTTCTCCATTCGGGCTAACAAATGACGGAATCGACCCGGGAGTTGGCTTCTATGTTGATGGTGTTTATTACGCTCGTCCGGCTGCTACGACTTTAGACTTTATTGATGTAGAGCAAATCGAAGTGTTACGTGGCCCACAAGGATCTTTATTTGGAAAAAACACCACTTCTGGAGCATTTAACATCACGACTCGCAAACCAAGTTTTACAACAGGTGCCGATTTTGAAGTGAGTTATGGAAATTATGCTTTCTTGCAAGCAAAAGCGTCTGTTACTGGTGCATTAGGGAAAAAAGTGGCAGGACGTATTTCGTTTTCAGGAACACAACGTGATGGTTTAATTGATAATGTGGTTACAGGAAGACCAACTAACACTTTAAACAATCAGGGAATTAGAGGTCAATTGCTTTGGACACCAACAGTAAATACCAATGTTATATTGGCAGCAGATATTACAACGCAGCGTCCAGACGGATATGCTCAGGTTGTTGCGGGTGTTGCTCCTACTCAAAGAGCTGCTTACCGTCAGTTTGATGCTATTATAAAAGATTTAAATTATCAGTTACCAAGCTTAAATGCTTTTGATCGTAAAATTGACCACGATACGCCATGGCGTTCAGGACAAGACATGGGAGGTATTTCGCTTAATATTGATACCAAAATTGGTGGCGGAACATTGACTTCTACTACAGCTTGGCGTTTTTGGAACTGGGATCCCTCAAATGATAGAGATTTTACAGGATTACAAGTATTAGCAAAATCACAAAACCCAACAAGACAAACTCAGATCACACAAGAAGTTCGTTACGCTGGACAGTTAACATCAAAAATCAGTGGAGTTGCCGGTGTATTTTTCATCGATCAAACTTCTCAGACAGACGGTACAGAAGAATCTGGTAATGCACAATGGAGATTTGCACAAAGTTCAACGAGCCCTTTATGGAAAACTCCGGGTCTTTTTGAAGGATACGGAATCAAAACCGATGCCAACATCAGAGCATCGAGTGCAGCAGTATTTGGCCAGTTAGACTGGGCTATTACAGAGCGCTTTCACGTTTTACCAGGTTTAAGATACAATTTCGACAAAAAAGACGCACATTATGCACGTACAACATATGGAGGTCTGCAAACAACCGATCCTGCGTTATTAGCTTTGAAAAAATCAGTTTACTCAGATCAGGCATTTGATTCCAGCACTGACAATACTGACTTTTCCGGAAATATAACTCTAACGTATAAAGCTTCTGACAAAATTAATGCTTATGCAACTTATGCGAAAAGCTACAAGCCAGTTGGTGTGAATGTTGCCGGATTGCCAACAGATTCAAAAGGACAGCCTTTGACCGATCTTGCTGTTATCAAACCTGAAAAAGTAAATCATTATGAAGTTGGAGTAAAAACTTCTCCTTTCAGAAATTCAATATTGAACGTGGCTTTATTTAATACAGAAATTAAAGATTACCAAACAAACGTACAGGCAGCTGAATTAGGTGTTAACCGTGGTTATCTTGCTAATGCAGATAAAGTACGTGTAAGAGGTGCTGAACTAGACGCAAGTTTTGTAGTGAATCAACACCTGACAATTAATGGTGCTGCAACTTATACGGAAGGTACTTATGTAAAATTTACAAATGCACCACTTCCTTTAGAAGAAACAGGAACTACTGTTGGAGGAGTTCAGGTAGCTTATAAAGATGTTTCAGGAACAGATTTGCCTGGTGTATCAAGATGGGCAGGATCTTTAGGAGGTGAACTTTCAGATAATGCAAGATTCTTTGGTAATGCTGGAAAGATTTTCTTGGCACTTGATTCCTACGCTCGTTCTGAATTCTCATCTAGTCCTTCTGCTTCAAAATATTTAGTAGTTCCAGGTTATGCGATTTTCAATGCTCGTTTAGGTTTCCGGGCATCTCAGGGATTATCAGTTCACTTCTGGGGACGTAACCTTTTAAACAAAGATTACTATGAGCAATTATTACCGGCCGGAGGAAACTCAGGACAATATGCAGGAGTAATTGGAGATCAAAGAACTTATGGAGTTACATTGAAATATTCATTATAAGAAATTATTTAAATTCCAAAATACAAAGCGAGGCAAGTTTAAGAACTTGCCTCGCTTTTTTATAATCACAAAAAAGCATTTTAAACCCATTTTAATCTTCCTGAAATACATTTTGATTTGTATATATTCGCAGCCTGAATTTATGTAAATGAAAATTCTTAGAATATTTCTTTTTGTTGGCCTCTTAAGTCAAGTGGGAATTGCGCAAAATAAACGCAATATCGACCAGCAAACGCTGACCTGGATTCGGTATTACAACATTTTACCCTTAACTGAGAAATGGGCTTTACACTCTGAATTTGATAATAGAAGTTTTTTAAATCCTATTCATGAAAACTTATTTGTGATCAGAGTTCAGGGAAGATACAGAGCAACTAAATTAGTCGATTTAGGTGGCGGCTTTGCCTTTTTTAATGTCAACACTCAAGATCCGCATTTTGATCCTGATTTTTCGGTTCCGGAATATCGTGCTCAGCAAGACATTACCCTGATCAATGATATTGCAAAAATCACATTCCACAATCGCTTTCAGTTGGAAGAACGTTTTATTCAGAAAGCAACCAGAACAGAATTACTTGATGATTTTTCTTTTTCTTTGCGATTCAGATACCGATTACAATCGACTTTTGATCTTTGGAAAAAAGAAAAACGAAGTTTAAAAGGCACTATTTCTGATGAAATCCTGCTTAATTTCGGAAAAGACAATAAGCAAAATACTTTCGATCAAAACCGACTTTATGCCGCATTGCGTTATCATTTCAATCCCAATATCGGTTTAGAATTAGGGTATCTCAAAAGCTTTCAGAGGCGCGCTAGTGGTATTGATTTTTATGATCGTGATATTATTCGTTTTACCGTTTATCATCGGATAAATAGGAAGCCTAAAATAAATAAATTTTAAAATTCTAACTCTTCAAATATTTCACTAAAACCTAAGGTGCTTTTGCGTTAGGGATTGAGGCGGTATCCTTTTATGAAGTGAAACGGAATAAAAGATATAGCCGAAAGCCCGACCGAAGGGAACGCCCAAATAATTATTCTTCTCTTTCTCTTTGTTTTCTTTTTCCGCCCTTTTCGGCTGCAAAATTTCCAATTTTATACGCTACTGAAAACATTACATAACGTTTTAAAACCGTATTCTCTTCGTCACGGATGGATGTCGCAGAAATTGTTCTGGTAGCACTTTGATTCTGGTTCAGCACATCATAAACTTTTATTTTGGCATACAGTTTTTTATCTAAAAATCCATAAGACAAACTCGTGTTCCAGAGAAAAAAATCTTTTTTGAAATCGCTGGAAATATTAGAATTATAAGTATAACCGAAATCATTACCGAAAATTAAATTTGCCGGCCAATAGCTTGTTGTTTGCAAATTAACTCTGTGCACTACATTTGAAGTTGCATCTCGTGTGTAATTCTCATATTTTGTTTCATTATAAGATAAACTGTAAGAAGGTGAAACTACCAGTAATTCGCCATATTCATAAGACAAATAAACTTTTGGTGTAACGGCTGTAGATTTAGCATTATACATAACAGCGTTTGTAAAACCTTTATCAAATGTATACGTTCCGTTTAGTGCCAGGCCATATCGCAAAACATGAGCATCTTTTTTAACAGACTGGTTCCAGTTTCCACCAACAGAAAACGTATATGTTCCGCTCGTATTTACATAAGTTGTTGTTCTTTTTCCACTCTCATCATAAAAAGAAGTTGAGTAAATATCTGTACTATAATAATCTCCTTTAGCATTCAAACTATATCCTGAACGTGTGCGGAAATCAAAATTTCTGAAGCTAAAATTAGCTGTGCTTTTTTCTACTGGTTTCAAATTCGGATTTCCTATAATTGTATTCAGCGGATTGCTCAAATTGGCAATTGGCAATAAAAAACTGGATGCCGGAAGTGTATTTGAATAATCGTATTTAAAAGCCAAATTTTTAGAACGGCTAAACTTGTACCTAAATTGAGCGGTACCAAATGGCAATGCATATTTTTTATTCAGATCAGTTTCTTTACCTAGATATAAACCATGATTATCATAAGCAATTATCGAAGTTTTAGTATCCAGATTTACTGTAAACTTATTTTTCTGCAACGTAATCCCGAATTTCGGGCTAACCGAATTTTGTCTTGAAGTGGTATAAGTCGTCAAAGATTCATTTATATCAGAATAAGATTGTGAACCCGCATCAAAATCAAAGGTTTTTTGATCCTTAATTTCATTTTTCCAATCAAAATCAGATCCAAATCTAATTCGCAAAGAATCGGTTATAGGTTCTGTATATTCAATGTCTAAAGAGTAAATATCATTCGTATTTCTATTGCTGCTCGTTTGATTTCGTTCATCATTTGGTTTATTGTCCTGATAAAAAATAGTCTCTGAAATGTTCAGCGCATCTGTATCGGCTTTTGTATTATTATTGTCAAATACAAAACTTAGGTTTCGATTTTTTTTCTCAAAAACTTTATTAAAATTAAGCGTATTGGCAAAATTAAGTGTATTATTTTCTTTGTGAGATTCGGCCGTGCTTTCGTTTAACGAAGCTCCATTTTCATCTTCAGAAAAACTGGACGACGACGAATCGCTATTGACACGGGTTTGATTAAATTTTGGCGTAAAAACAATTCGAGTCGTTGGATTGAGTTTATATTCTAACTCAAGATTAATCTTGTTTCCCGTATTTTCATTTCTTGTTTTGGCATCAGATTCGGTAAGAATATTTCCTGTTGGCAAAAAACTCAGCTGATTCGCTTTACTGTCATTATTAGTGATTGTGTTCGAAAAATTATAGCTGCTTGAAACTGCCAAATCTTTATACCAATCGTCTGAATAATTAATTCCGGCCAAATTAGACTGGGTAATTCCTTTTCCGCTTGTAGTACTTTCTCTATTGGCATTATTGTTTCTGCCGCCGCCCATATTATCAAACACATCGTCCATAGAAAAACCGGTCGAATTAATATTATTTGAAGAAGCTAAAACACTTATTTTTTGTTTATTATTGAAGAAATTCAGCATCAGACTGCTTTCATAACGATCATCTGAGCCATAACCGCCAAGCATTTTTCCGAAGAAACCTTTGTTTTTCTTTTCGTCGATTGTGAAATTTATGGTAGAATTATCTGAACTCGATTCTTGTTTCGCCAGTTCTTCTTTTTTTGTTTTGAAATCCGAAACCTGAACCTTTTTTATAATTTCAGCTGGCAAATTTTTTAAAATCATAGCGCCGTCTTTATCAAAAAAAGTTTTTCCATTGACTAAAAACTGCGTCACTTCCCTCCCGTTTACAGTAACTTTTCCGTCGTTATCAACATCAACCCCAGGTAATTGCTTTAATAAAGTTTCGACATTGGCATCCGGGCGGACTTTATATGCCGAAGCATTAAATTCTAATGTATCTTTTTTAACTGCAATTGGCGGAGCTTCCGTTTTAATAATTACATTTTCTAAAGCATTTACATTCTCAAGCAAATACAATTTTCCAAAATCTTTGCTTTCCAGAAGTGATTTCTGCTCTTCAACCAGCGTTTGATAACCCATATAATTGATTTTCAAAAAAACAGGTTTATCGATTTTTTTTGTATTGATGCGGAAAACACCATTTTTATCCGTAGTAGCATATTCAATCACTGTAGAATCTTTTACGGTTGTAAAATAAACAGTTGCCATTTCGAGAGGAAGCTGTGTATTGATGTCAATAACCGTTCCTTTGATCAGGATATCGTTCTGGGCATTTGCCGTGTAACAAAAAAGAAAAAACAATAAAAGAGAGAGGGATTTGGTCATAAATAGCTGGTTAATAATTATAAGACCAATAAAGAACGCAAAGGTTTAATTTTCAATTTTAAGATTTTCGAAATTTCTATAATCTCCAAAAAAAAATCCCCGCTAAAACGGGGATTTTTTTATTATTTCTCTCTAATATAAATGTCGATCGGCACTCCTGCAAAGTCCCAATTTTCTCTAATTTTATTTTCAAGATATCTTTTGTATGGTTCCTTAACGTATTGTGGCATGTTGGCAAAAAACACAAACTGAGGCGTTAAAGTTGGCAACTGCATACAATATTTAATTTTCACATACTTACCTTTTGTAGCTGGTGGCGGATAAGCTTCAATTACTTTCAACATGTATTCGTTGAATTTTGAAGTAGCGATTCTTTGTTTTCTGTTTTCAAAAACCTGAACTGTAGCTTCTAATGCTTTCAATAAACGTTGTTTCGTTAAAGCCGAAACGAACAAAATTGGCACATCAGTAAAAGGCATTAATTCTTTTTTGATTTTCTCTTCGTAATCGCGTGTTGACATAGTATCTTTTTCAACCAAATCCCATTTGTTTACTAAGATTACAACACCTTTACGGTTTTTCTCAGCCAGCCAGAAAATACTCTGATCCTGACCTTCAAATCCACGGGTTGCATCGATAACCAATATACAAATATCTGCATGTTCAATCGCACGAACTGAACGCATTACAGAATAAAATTCTAAATCTTCCTTCACTTTAGCTTTACGACGGATTCCCGCAGTATCTACCAAGTTAAATTCAAAACCAAAACGGTCAAATTTTGTATCAATTGCATCACGAGTAGTTCCTGCAATATCCGTAACCATGAAACGTTCCTTACCAATTAAGGCATTGATAAAACTTGATTTACCAGCATTAGGACGACCTACAACAGCAAAACGAGGTAAAACCACTTCTTCCTGAACTGGCTCTGGTTTTACTGGGAAAGATTCGATCAAAGCATCTAATAAATCTCCAGTTCCACTTCCTGAGATACTTGCAAATGTGAAATATTCACCTAAACCAAGGTTATAAAATTCAAGCGCATCTTTCTCACGCATTGCATTATCAACCTTATTCACAGCCAATAAAACTGGTTTTGTCACTTTACGCAATAAACGTGCAACAACATCATCCATTGGTGTAATTCCTTCTTCTACATCAACCACAAAAATAATAACATCAGCTTCGTCGATAGCAAGCTCCACTTGTTTACGGATTTCTCCTTCAAATACGTCATCAGATCCGCGAACATATCCGCCGGTATCAATTACAGAAAACTCTTTTCCGTTCCACTCGCTTTTACCATAGTTTCTATCACGGGTAACCCCAGATACAGAATCTACAATAGCTTCTCTTCTTTGTATCAGCCTATTAAAAAGGGTTGATTTCCCTACATTAGGTCTTCCTACTATCGCAACAATGTTATTCATTTTTTTGAATTTTTGATTTTAGACTTTAGATTTTTGATTTTAGTATCCCATAATCAATCACTTATATATCCAAAATGCTTTATTTTAATTTTTTGCAAAGGTAGTTAAAAAAAGTTGCTGAGATGCTAAGTTTCTAAGTACCTAAGATTTTTATTATTTTTCCTGTTATTTTGAGGTTTTTTTTAGGAGCAATTTCCTGCTATCCGTTTCAATCTTTTCTGCCGAACCCCGGCAAAAAAGGATTTCCACTTCTATCAGGGCTAGAGATTCGGGATATTAAGAACTTTTTCGTCTCAAATTTCAAAACCTAAAACAATTTACTCGTTCCAATTTCGCATTTCAAACTTGAAACCTGAAACTTTAAACCTGAAACAAAACAAACCTCTATTGATTATACCCGAAACGTTTCAACATATTAGCGTTGCTTCTCCAGTTTTTGTTCACTTTAACAACCAATTCAATGTGAATTTGCTTTCCGAAGAATTTCTCTAAATCTGCACGAGCATCGGTTCCTACTTTTTTAAGAGCCGCACCTTTATGTCCAATGATAATTCCTTTTTGGGTTTCGCGTTCTACCATAATGATAGAACGAATTCTGATAATTTTTTCGTCTTCAAAAAACTCTTCCGTAACGATTTCAACCGCATATGGAATCTCTTTGCTGTAATTCAACAAGATTTTCTCACGAATTGTTTCGTTTACGAAAAAACGTTCTGGTTTGTCTGTTAATTGATCTTTTGGATAATATGCCGGAGATTCTGGCAATAGAGAAATAATTCTGCTGAAAACTTCCGGTACATTAAAATTCTGTAAAGCCGAGATTGGGAAAATTTCAGCATTAGGTACTTTCGCTGTCCAAAACGCTACTTGTTCCTCTAATTGTTCCTGATTGGAGTTATCAATTTTATTCAACAACAACAAAACCGGAATTTTAGCATGGATAATTTTATTAAAGAAAGCTTCGTCCTTTAAGTCCTGCTCCCCTATTTCGACCATGTAAACCAAAATATCAGCATCTTCAAAAGCCGATTTTACGAAGTTCATCATCGACTCCTGCATTTCATAAGCCGGTTTGATGATTCCTGGGGTATCTGATAATATAAGTTGAAAATCTTCGCCATTCACGATTCCAAGAATACGGTGACGAGTTGTTTGTGCTTTTGATGTAATGATTGATAATCTTTCTCCAACAAAGGCGTTCATCAATGTTGATTTTCCAACGTTTGGATTCCCGATGATGTTTACAAAACCTGCTTTATGTGACATTTGCATATTATTTATTTTACAAAGGTAGTCATATCAACTCAATACAGAAAATAAAACATTTTTTAAAGTTTTCGTTGGATTTCTCAAAAAACGGCGTATCTTTGCACCCGAAACATCGCGGGATAGAGCAGTAGGCAGCTCGTCGGGCTCATAACCCGAAGGTCACAGGTTCGAGTCCTGTTCCCGCTACTAAGTAAAAGCTTCAGAGAAATCTGGAGCTTTTTCGTTTAAGCTAGAAACGCAAAAAGTCAAGAGACTTTTATCAGGTTTACAACTTATAAGAAACAAAAAAATTACGCAAAGTCTAAAGAGACATTTACGCAGCTTTTTTTGAGAACACTTGGAAGAGCAGAGGGAATTAAATGTTCTATCATTTTTGTAGAATCTGAACCGAAATTCATTTACTTAATTTTTTAAAGATTTGTTTGGTTGTAAACGATATAAAAATACACAAGCTATTAGAAAAAAGAGCGTAGTTATCAGGGATCCTTCAAAACCAAAATCTCCTCCACTTAAAAAAAATGGTTCTGCAGGAACATAATCTAAAATGCTTATTACCTTAATGCCACTGATACTACTACCCAATACACAACCAATCGAAAAATTCCAAAAAGCATGTATAAAACTTGTCAATACAATTGAATTGCTTTTTAAGTATATTATACTAAAAAAAACACCAGCTATCGCAACATTAAATAAACCTACAATATTAATATTTGGATTGAATAAATGAAAAAAGCTAAAAAATAGAGAAACTAGTATTACATCTTTAATTGAAATATCATTAACCAGAGTTTTATAGGGAATAAATCTGAAAAGAATTTCCTCTAATAATGCCGAAAAAAATATCAAAATAAAATAAATAATAATTTCAATATCCCAATTATAAAAATCGTATACCTTAATTAATTTAAACACAATTAAAAAAGAATATATAAACAAAGGTATTAAACAGGTAAGTAAAATTGTATTATTGTATAAACCTTCACCAACAAAATTAGTTTTAAAATTACTATATAATTTTTCTTTCTTGAATAAATATATTATATATATCAATTGAGGACAGAAAGTAGCTATCCATATTTTATAACTGAATGTTTTTGTATTTAAATCTTCAAAAGCAATAAAAAGAAAAGGTATAGATATACAAGAAATGACTAAAAAAGCTCTAATATAAAAGTTTACTATTTTTTTCATATTGAAAATTAAATCATTATCATCCGACACTCACTACAACGTTCCTAGGTAACGCTTCGTAAATATTCCCGCTACTAAGCTAAAGCTTCAGAGAAATCTGGAACTTTTTTTGGATTACTTTAAAAAAAACTTTGCTTTCATGAGCGATACGCTCGAGCCAACAGCACCAATTTTTACTTAGTTTCCTTTTCTATTTCTTTAATTATTTCTTTAGCAGCTTTTATTTGTTGGTCATATACTTGGACAATTTCGGTTGATATTCCTCCTAATATATTTAATCTGGTAATATTTGAGTCATCAATTAGAGACTCCATCCCCTTATCTGTGACTCTTAATGATGTTTCAACAGATAAATTACCAAAAAACTTTTCGGCATTAGCTAATCTAAGCATATTTTGCTGATAGTATTTAAGAATTGCTGATTTCAATTTTTTATTTTCTATATAGCCTATTTTTCCGCTTGACTTAAACCCATCATAATCACCGGTAGAGGTTTCTCTATTAATAAATGGTGGCAAGGGATTGATTTTTAATTTTTTAAACTCTTCATAATCTGATTTATACTGATTGACTTTTTCTAAATTTTTATTAAAGCTTTTCAGCCTTGTTGAATACGTTTCCATAAGAAGAATATCCTGATTCAAATCCTGATTCAAATCTGTTAAAAATTCTCTTGCCTCTTCTCTTTGATGACTTTTTTCACTCATACTATGAAACCAAATAGAAATCGTAACAGCAAAAACAATTATGCATATTTCTACGATAATTTCCTTTACTTTCTCTCCAAATGTGTGTTCTGTATTTTTCACAGTTTTGTAAATTTTTTTTGAATGTTTCGTTATTTCTTCTTGCATTTTGTTTTTGTAAAATGTTATTCTGTTAAAGTTGTACGCTCGCCAAACACTGGTTGTGCGTTCGTTTTTTTATTTATTCTCTTCCTTGTCAATTTCTTTTATAATTTCCCTCGCTTGCTTAATAGCATCTTCATAAGGTTTTTGATTGTATTTGGTAAAATCATTAATACCTGACAAAATTATCTTTGTCTTCTGTTTTAGCACAGTTTTATTTATATCCTCATCTTCTTTTCCACTTAGTAATAAATCTACATATTTTGAAGTGAGTTTGTCGTATGATGCTTCGACATGCACTATCTGTGGAATAGTTTGCTGATAATAACTCAAAATCTCATTTCTTACGTTTTGATTTTCTATAGTATTTATTTTTCCACTAGATTTAAAGCCTTCATATCGCCCATTATTTACTATTGTATTAATGAGATTTGTACCGGATTGGATCTGTTGATGATTCGCTTTAATACTGTCTATCTTTTTTGGTGTAAGATGCAAAGCAAATGATATTTGTTGCTGCGTTTTATCTAGTTTTTTTTTGGTCTCTTCTAGGTTTGAAATGTCATTTTGCAAATCTTCTTTCAACCCAATTAAAAATGTTTGCGCATCTTTATGTTCATGTCTTTCTTCGCTCCAGGAGTGAAGCCAAATTGAAAGTGAAACTGCAAATACGATGATTAAAATTTCAGCAAATACTTCCTTTGCTTTTTCTTTGAAAGAATGTTTTTTATTGTTCATCTCTGAATAGATTTTTTTTGAGTGTTTTATTATTTCGTCTTGCATGTTTTGGTTTTGTAATTTTAACTCTGGCTTTTGATGGCAGTTTATTTTAGTACGCTATTTACTTCAACGACTTCAAAATCGTCATTATTTTGCAGTAAGTGTTTTAATATCGGAATATGTCCTTGTCCAAATATTAGTATAACGTATTTATCCTTTGCATTTACTTGCGTAATTACATTAGCATAAATCGCTAAATTCCTCAAATACCACTCAGAAACTGCTTCCGCACCAATATAATTCTCTCCTGCTCCAACTTTTACCATATATTTTAAGTACAATGATAAATTTTTCTGCAAAAGTTCTTTTGTATTTAGATATTTTAGTATTCCGGTTATTGAATTTAGTTTTACGACACCATCTATTTCAGCCATAAAGTTTTTCGCTGTAGTACCTAATTCATTTAATAGATATAACTGATTTTTTTCTTTAGCCGTTGCAGCTAGTAAACTGTCCTGTTTCATTAGATACAAAACATCAACACAATTAATCTGTTTTAAATTTAATTTTTTAGCTAATCTAAAACCAATTTGCTCTCGTTCAGAAACACTTAATTTATACTTGTTTTCTAAATACGAATTATACAAACTATCAAATTGCTTTTGCTGCTTAAATGGTTTTTCTATCATCACTTTATCAGCATTTGTTCGTTTTAAAGTTTCGGTCAATTCTTCCAATTCCTGCTGTCTTTTCGGAGCTAGAAAATCGTCTGTTTTTAATTCATGCGCATCTAAATGAGGTGTTTCGAAGTGAATTGTCCCAATTAATAAGATCTTAGTTTTATGTTTAGATTCTTGTGCAAATGTTGTTGTTACAATTAAAAGCGTAATTAAAATTGTACAAAGTGTTTTAAGGAAAGTCATTTTTTTAGTTTATTTTTTTATGGTTGTCGTTATCCCAAATTACCCCTAAGATTAATTATTTCCATCGCCCGAAAGTGACGCACAACATCTTAGTTACACAGGATTTGGAATTGAAGAGGTGAGTTTTTCATTCGTTTTTTTGCAATGTCAATACTACTCAAAAAAAACAAGTAAGCATTACGGTTTCACGTAAAGTCCGTTTTTTTTGTTCGATCTGAAATAAAAAAAGAAAAGTATCGAATTAAATAAGTCATAAAAGCCATTTCAATCGAAATCTCCTTTACTTTTGCCAAATGTTAGAAATTCTTTACCAGGACGAATATATTATAGCAATCAATAAACCAAGTGGATTGTTGGTTCACAAATCATTTTATGCGCGCGATGCAAAAGTGTATGCTATTCAGGAATTGAGAAATCAAATAGGCCAACACGTTTATCCTATTCATCGTTTAGACCGCAAGACATCTGGTGTTTTGTTATTCGCTTTGAATAAGGAGGTTTTGAAAATTATGAATGATCGTTTTGCCACACGCGAAGTCGAAAAAAAATATTTAGCCATTTTACGTGGCTGGTCGCCTGATGAACTAACGATTGATTATGATTTAATCAATGATGATGACATTAAACAAAATGCCATAACCTACTTTCATCGTTTGCAAAATGCCGAAGTTGACTTAGAATTTAATAATCGACCAACATCACGATATTGTTTAGTAGAAGCGATTCCGGAAACGGGACGAATGCATCAATTAAGAAAACATTTCAAGCATATTTTTCATCCTATTTTAGGAAGTCGTCCACATGGCTGTAACAAACAAAATAAATTATGGCTGGAGAATTATAATCTGACCGGAATGATGTTGCATGCACATCAGTTAGTTTTTAATCATCCAATAAAGAATGAACAACTAATCCTAAATGCAAAGATTAATGAAGAGTTTAGCAGAGTTGGTACTGTTCTTAATCTAGATTTGAGTAAGTATAAATAGTTAGGATATTTTATAAATTTATAATTTCGAAGAAAAAAAATGCGCAAATTTCACCTATAAATTTGCGCATTTTTTCATGGAATACTTCGGAAAGTTCGATTATTACCAAATTGTTATTCTGTCTTTCACTGGTAAAAACATTTTATCTCCAGGTTGCACATTAAATGCTTCGTAAAAAGGTGTCGTATTCATTAGAGGACCATTAACACGCCAATTTGGTGGAGAATGCGGATTATTGTTAATCCACAAACGCAGGAACTCGTCTTTCATTTTTACTCTCCATATTTTGGCTATAGAAATAAAGAAGCGCTGGTCTGGAGTAAAACCGTCAATTTTTGTATTCCCTTGTCCTTCTTTAGTCATTTTAAAAGCATCATAAGCAACTGCTATTCCGGCAATATCTGCCGTGTTTTCACCAACTGTCATGGCGCCATTAATATGTAAATCGCCTAAAACAGTATAGGTACTGTACAAATCAATAACCTGTTGTATTCTTGATTTAAACTGCGCATAATCCTCTTTTGTCCACCAGTCTTTCAGGTTTCCATCTTTATCATATTGAGCCCCCTGATCATCAAAAGTATGGGTTATTTCGTGACCTATCACCATTCCGATACCTCCATAGTTAAGTGCATCATCTGCATTATTATCAAAATATGGGGGTTGTAAAATACCTGCAGGAAAAACAATTTCATTTGCAGTAGGGTTGTTATATGCCGTAACTGTTGGCACTGTAGTATACCACTCTGATTTATCAACTGGTTTTCCCAATTTTGCCAATTGAAATTGATAGGCAGCTGCAGCGGCCGAAACCATATTCTCAAAATAGGTATTTCTGGCTATCTGCACATTACTGTAGTCTCTCCATTTATCCGGATATCCTATCTTCTTAGTCATCGCTGCCAATTTTTCTTTAGCCTTTTGTTTCGTAATGGTACTCATCCATTCCAATTTATCAATTCTTTTGGCATACGCTTTTTGCAGATTATTCACGAGAACCAACATACGTTTTTTGGCATCTTCTGAAAAATACTTCTTTACATACAATTCACCCAACGCTTCGCCTAGGTAATTGTCCACGACATTCGCCATTTTTTCGCCACGTGATTTTTGAACAGCTTGACCAGAAAGCACTTTTGTATACTCAAATGAGGCATCTACAAAAGGTTTACTTAAATCATCTGCATATCTTATTATAGAATTTGCTTTCAAATAAATTTTCCAATTATTAATGGGGATCGTTTTTAAGAGCTTATTAAGGGCATCATAATAGGCTGGCTGACCTACATTAATGAAATCGGTTTTAGTTCCTAAATTATTTAAAAAAGTAGTCCAGTCTATATTGGGATGTCTTTTTACAAGATCTGTCACAGCCATTTTATTATAATTTGCCTGCACATCCCGAAGTTCGACTTTTGTTTTATGCGAAACGGCGAGTTGTTTGTCAATATCGTAAACCAAATTAGCATTCTTTGTAGCTTCTTTTGCATTGCTGCCTGTTTGTTGAAATAATGTAGCAAGGTATTTTTTGTATGATTCCTGTATGGCAACAGTTGATGAGTCTGATTTGAAATAATAGTCTCTGTCAGGCAAACCGATCCCCGTTTGATAGATTTGGGCAATGTTCATACTGCTGTTTTTATCATCTGGTCCTACTCCAAAACCTATAATAGAAGAATTATCTACTTTTTCTTCATTAACTACAAAGTTCATTAAGGACGGTAAATCATTAATTGCTTCAATTTTGGCAAGCAAGGGTTTGATCGGTGTATAACCGCGTTTGTCAATGGTTACAGTATCCATACCTGATGCATAAAAGTCTCCCACCTTTTGTGCTATACTTCCTGCTGGATTCTTGCTTTGTGAAATACTGTCCAATATTCCCTGCAGGCGCATTCGTTGTGGATAATTCATAAACATATAGGCACCAACTCCGGCTTGAGACGCGGGTATTGCAACAGAATCATACCATTTGCCATTTACATATTTAAAAAAATCATTGCCAGGTCGCAATGTGGAATCTATTCCAGTGATAGCAATATTTTTTTTCCCTTCATGTTTTGAACAAGATGTAAAAGCTAAGAACGCAATGAATAGTATTAATGAATTTTTCATAATCTAGATTATTTCTATTAAAATGAACCGAAAAACGTTTGAAAGCAGATATTCAAAATGTATATATCTGGAATAGTTAATTTTAGCAGAACAATATACGAATTCAGTTTTTAATTCTAAAGTTTTTATAAGAATTACCACTTATAAAATCAGAATTATAGGCCGGTATTTATCGTTAATGTAGTAATCCCCTGCCTACTAAGTGTTCCCCATTCCTACTGCGCAATCCCGAAAGACTTCGGGATGAACTTTGGTCATTATAAACAAATATAATTGAAAAATAAAGACAAGATAAAGTCGCTACTTCAAAGCTGATATCCTTTCTAACTGTTTTTTTATTAATCAAAATTTACGCAACTTTTCACAAAAAGTATTTCTGAAGAAGATCTAAATCTAGAGAATATTCTTTCAAAATATTTTTTTTCTCATTTTTTTTGAAACTCTTCTTTTTAATGAAAATATGAATGCAACTGTTTTTCTTCCATTTGTAGTCCAAAACAACGAATTATTAATCAAACAAATACATTTTAATTTTCCGAATTTATCTAAGATAGAAATTTAGAAATATGATAAATTCGGAAAGATTAAAAATAATTTTCTGAAAAATTATTTTTGTGTATTCTAAAATTATTTGCATTTTTGCACCCGCAATAGCAAAGCAGGCCCGTTCGTCTATCGGTTAGGACGCATGGTTTTCATCCATGTAAGAGCGGTTCGATTCCGCTACGGGCTACTAGCTAACACAAAGCTTCAGAGAAATCTGGAGCTTTTTTTATGCAGTAAATTTAATCTCATACAATTTATATTCCCTTTAAACAAAAAAAGCCACTCTTTTGAAGGAGTGGCTTTTATAGGATATAAAGAGTACTAACTCTATTTAAAAAAATAACCAACTGTTATTTGAAAAACTCTATTCTTCATATCACTATTAATAATGTAGGTATTTGCGCTTGCATCTTTAAATATATCCGAGTAAGAAATAGTATATCTTAAGTCTGTATAAAACTTATTTTTAAACTGATAACCTAATCCAAAATTTACAGCAGTATCGATACCATTTGCATAATCAGACAGATTGAAAGTTTCATGATTTTCATAACCTAAAAAATTGTCCTGATATTTGTTATTGGCTTTTAAAAGGATCCCGATTTGAGGTCCTGCCTGTACACTTAATCCTTTGACCACATAATATTTTAACATCACTGGAATATTTAAATAATTTAGCCCGATTGTACTCTTATAATGTGAATTTTGTACATCTACATCCGAATAGGAAAATTTCATTCCCTGTTGGCTGTACAAAACTTCTGGCTGAATTGAGAAATTTTTAGCCAGAGGAATTTCGGCCATAATACCGGCAGTAAAGCCTGTTTTATCAGACGAATCTAATTCGTTTTCATCAGAAGTAAGACTGGAAATATTTAAACCTGCTTTTACGCCTATTTTCACCTTATCGGTTTGAGCCGTAACAGTTGCACACAAAAGTAGTGTGCATAAAACTAGCATGGATTTTTTCATAATACTTGTTTGTTTTTAAGATTGGCAGCTCTAAAAACCAGAGCTGCCAGTTCTATCTGTAATTTTTGTTATTTCTTAATAATCTTAGCAGTATATCTTTTTCCGTTTACAGTACAATCCAAAATATAAACCCCTGTAATTAATTGGCTTACATTTATAGTTGATGGCATTGAAGTGTAGGAGTTGCTCCATAATGAAGTACCATCCATCGAATAAATTTTCATCTCAGTTTTACCTTCCACATCATCAGCTAAAAAGATATTTACATTATCAGCAGCCGGGTTTGGAAAAACTCTAAAAGCATTCGTTATTTTTCCGATAATTAAACCTTTGGATTCAATTGGTGCCGACATACGATTACATCCGTTACTATTTGTAGCTTCAAGTGTATAACTTCCTTCCCAAATTGTGGCAACCATTTTTTGAGTTGCATTTGGCAATGGTCTTCCGTTTAAATACCATTGATAAGATGTTGCATCAGCTGAAGCGATCAATTTATTTTCATCTAAAAGCTGAATTTCGGGAACAGTGTTTTCAAGAATAGAAATACTGGTTTTGAAAGTTTTACCCAAACCACTTTCATTAAAAACGGTTACATAATAATCCCCGCTTTCTGTTGCAGTGTAAGTTGGCTCTGTAGAACCATCAAACCATTCGTAAGCTTTATAATTACCTGGATTTAAAACTACCTCAGGACCACAAACATCTCCACTTACCAATTCAGATTTAAAAGTATCAAATACAACTTTTACTGTTTCAGAAACCGTACATCCATTCTTTAATAAGGCAGTTACACTATAATCTCCCGCATTAGTTACTTCAATACCATTAGAAGTGGCATCCGTATTCCATTTATAGGAAACAACTTCGAGTTCGTGTTCTAAAAAATTAGTTTCAGCATTAATATACAAGGTTTTATCTGCATATCCATGAATGACCGGTGTATCAAATATTTTGAAATCTGACGACACACCCTGGTATACATAATTTTTAACGATATTATTTTGTTCTATAATATCATTTTCCAATTTTGCATTAATCGTAAACATATGAGAATCTCCACCCTCATCTAATTTAGGCTGTTTTTTGAAAGTATACTCAATGCTTTCTCCAACAGGAATTCCCGATGTTACGACTTCCGAGATAGTTTCTCCTGTATTGAAATAATCTAAATCTAATTGAACAGCATTTTCTGTAATCGCTTTTTGTCCTTCATTCGTCAGTTTAACTTTTACTTCGCTGTTACCGCAAATATCTTTCGGAGATAAAATTTGTAATGCGACATCCAAAACCGCTTCATTTATTACCTTTAGATCATCCAGAACCAAATAAGAGAATCCATCAGATTTCGAGTGTCTAAAACGCAGCATTACTGACTTGCCAGCGTATTTGCTAATATTGATTATACCTTTTTTCCATTCAGTATCTGAGTAATTTCCCTGGGTAACATTTCTCCATATCTCTGTCCATTCACCATTTACAGGTTTAATATCAACAATTAAAATATCATTAACATTGCTTTGCATCGCATAATAAAATTCTAAAGCTGTAGTACTTGAAGACAATTTGTAAAGCGGTGAAACTAATTCACTGTAATAATAATAACCTTCCAATTGACTGTATAAAAGTTGTCCGTTAGTATCTCCTGTACGATCTTTTAGAGGAAGCGTCAAATAAGTATTATCAGGAATTGGAAGCGCTCTCCAAGGATAATTTTCATCACTTTGATTGGATACAAATCCTTTTGATCCAAATATTGAACCTTGGTTTATATTTGAGAAATTCTCCATGCTTAACTCAGAAGCTTTTTCAACCACCTGAAAAGTACCGGTTATAGTCTGCCCAATTACAGCAACTTCAGCAAGTGCTTTCAAATTAATTTCATAATTTCCTGCTGCTAATTTTGGAAGTCCATTGATGTTATAAATAATAGTCTGACCTACAAGTATCTCATCATTTTTTTCTACTACAACCGGAGCCCCTACAGCTGTTCCGTTTTGAGTGATTTGGTATTCAACTTTAACTTTATTAATTGTGTTATAAGATAAATTCTTAACACTTACAAAAAATTCGTGTGAGGGTGCATCTTCATAAACAGTTTCTGCCACACTAAAATTAGATAATCTTAAAAAATCTTTTTTCTCTGTAATTTCAATATTATCGACAGCAAAACCATTTGCAAATAATCCGTTGTCATTATGTTGAAACGCAATCTGTACACAAGATTTTCCTGCGTAAGGCGTTAAATCTACATCGTATTCCCACCACGCGGCATAATACGGCATATGAAAAACTTCCGTCCAGGTTACTCCTCCATCGGTACTTACTTTTACATAACCATCAGACCAATGCTGTGAATCTCCATAACCATCAAATGATAAATGGGCTTCCTTATAATTTGTTAAATCAAATACCGGCGAAACCAGCATATCGTTTGAAGCATCGCAATTACATTTGTCATCATTACTTGCCATAAAATGAGTATGATCTTCAAGAAACCATCCCGGAGATCCTAAATCTCTATATATTCCTTGTTGCCATCCCGCAGATCCCTTGTTTTCAGAAGTTCTCCATCCTTTGAATTTGCTTGCATCTTCAAAATCCATTTTATAAGGAAGCATAGCTACTTTCATATCTTCATTGTTCCAATTATCGTATGCAAAAGTCACAGCATTATTACCTTGCTTAACATCCTGTGTCATGTCTTCAGGGAAAACAGAGACAGAAATAGTATGCTGTCCAACAGTTGGAAGGCTGATATTTGAAATAGAATACGTTAAAGTGTCTTTAAACTTTGCAAAATTTAAAGTTGTTTTCTCAATTTTTGAAAATACTTCATTTTTGGCCGCATCAAGAACCTTGGTAGTCACATTTACCACCTGACTTGTTGTGGCAAAATTGTTTGTTATTGTAGCACTTACGGTAACATTCGTATTATTAACATCGCATTTTCCTGCGTCTAATTTGGCAGATAAAACTTCTAAGTCGTAAGGCGCATCTTTCACTAGAATATTATCTACAAACCCTCCTATAAAACCATCATTATAATCATCTGTTTTTACATGAAAACGAATTGCAACCTTCTTTCCGGCAAGATCATTCAAGCGTATTTGATACGGATCTTTCTTTAGTTGCGTATTTACTCCTGTAAACCAGCCACCTTCTGTATCATCAAGATGTACTGTTTCAGGATAATTAACATTCTCAACTTTTTTCCATGTTTGACCTTTATCCTCAGAATATTCAACAATTAAACCATCATATCCTTTATGAAATAGATAATATAAATCGAATTCTATATATGGAGAAACCACATTTGTAAAGTCAAAGATTGGTGATTCTAACACAAAATCAGAATTAAGATCCATTTTACCATTTGCTTTTATGTCTACGGTTGCCCAGATATATTGAGATTTCGTTGTTCTAAATGAAACAGGATAGTTCTGAAACAAATACTTTTGTGTTCCGCTTAATGCTTTAGTATTCCAGCCTCCAGGAGTTCTTTCAAATCCTTCAGAATACGGCAATTGTGTTACTATACCGCTGTATGCAGCATTTAAAATACTATTATTCGTAGTTACTGGATCCTGAGTTAAGGTAACATAGCCTTCATAGGTATGCAAACCATGTGCTGATAAATCGACAGCAGTATCAAAAGCAACTGTCATTTGAGATTTTCCCACAAAAGCGGTCTGTAATGTAACATCTTTCCAAACTGTAACACTTCCTGCTGCAGTATCTGTATATCCAACTTTTAAAACAGTCCCTGCTGGAATATCCTGACAACCTAAATTAGTGAAAGTAATTGAGGGTGTATAATTTGCCATAAGTGCATCACCTGTATACATTGGAAGATCCAATGCGGTTACTTTAATGTCAAAATCTTTTTCTGCAAGAGGGACAATTATATTTGAAACAAAAGAATATCCGTCTTTTGCACCAAATTCTACTACAGGTTGTAAATCAAGTTTTACTTCTATATAATTTGATACTCCGCCCAGTTGATAAGGAATATCGGCTTGAATTTTAAGTTTAGTTTCTTCCCCTACAGCTAAATCTTTGGCAAAAGCAACCTGCCCATCAGTTGTATAAAAAGTTGTCAGTTTGCCTAAGCCACTCGCCATAGCTCTTAATTTGAAATTTAAAACTTCATCCGCTTTAATGGCAGTAATCCCGGTATTTCTAACGGTAATATAAAAAGGCTGATCTCCTTTAAATGGTCCACAAGGTGTAGAAGGGTTTTCAACGGAAATAAGAACTATCTGCTTATCAGAATAAGCAGGGCCAACACCCACTGCGTACCAGGCATTAGTAATTTGTTTATATTCTTCAGACCCTAGACCATACAAATCTTCAGCAGCCATTAAACTGGCCATACGCATGTCGCTGAAATTTGAAGATGCCGATAAATATTCTGTAAGCGTTACATAAGCCAGTTTTTCAGCTTTAGCAAGACCAATAGGTTTTACGCTGTAACTGTTATTAATGTCATTAACTCCTTCTCCACCCTCTACTAAAAGGTAATACCAGTAATTGGTAATACCGCTGTTGATATGCACTCCTCCGTTATCATAAGTGATATTAGTCGGACTTACCCAATTTGTTCCTCCATAAGTATCAGGCTGACCCTGCGTTTTTGGGTCAGACATACTTCTTAAACTTCCGTGTGAATATAATTCGTCTCCCAGAAGCCAAATATCATTTTTAGAATCTTTGCCAGCATAAAATTCGATGGAAACACCAAAAATATCACTAAACGATTCGTTCATTGCGCCTGATTCTCCCTGATAAATTAAGTCAGCAGAAAATTGTGTTACAGCGTGTGTTAATTCGTGACCGGTTATACCTAAGCTAACATAAGGCGTGTTATCACCATCTCCAAATTGTGTCCATCCTCCAGTCCATGAGGCATTCTCCACTTTATTTCCTAAATGTGCAAGACCAAAAATGGTCATTCCTTTATCATCGACACTATTACGGTCAAACTTTTCCTGATAATAATCTACAGATTTTTGCAATCCCCAATGAATGTCAATTGCCGCTTCATCATGATCTTTATTATATAAATCATTCCAATTGTTATCCTCATCAATAAATTCTGTAAGTATTTCATCTGAAGGAGAATCTGCATGATTCATGTTTAAAGTATAAATTGGCACGCCAAATTTACCCTGCAAAGACTCTAAATGATATCCATCAGCATATTGTTTGGTATTAAAAGTAACATTTCCGGCATATCGTGCTTTACCTTTACCGATGTTTTGTCCTGCGATGTGAACATCTCTGCTTAAATCAATTTTAAGGATTACTTTTCCAGAATCTGCATCAACATAAATTGTATGGCTTGATTGCGGATTAGTAGCAAAAATATCATATTTCCAGGCCAGGTGATACTCTTTCAATTCTGAAGAGAAATTTGGTCCAACGTAAACCAATTCGCCTTCAGGTTTTGTCTTAATTTCTTTATGAACTAAAGCAGAGAGTTTTTTACTCTGCCATACATATTCCTTCGCATTTACCGTCTTAAGAGCATTTTCAAGAGCTTGAGAAGCATTGACTTTGTATTTGCTATTTGTCGGCAGCTTTTTACTAGTCTCTCCAAACGCATCAATCTTCGTTTTGCTTTCTCTGACCTTGTAAATAGCACCCTCAACAGGAATAGAATTATGTAATTGCTGATAAGTTGCCAGACTTCTGCCGTGTTTATCAGAAACGGATTTTAATTGCATTCTATCTGTACCGCTCAATTCAAAATCGGCTTTTTTAACCTCAAATACATTTCGTATGGTTAAGTTTGAAGATTTAGCAAAAGATCGGACTTTTGTAGTATCGGTGTTCTGAGCACTTTTAGCTGTTAAACTAGCAGCGCTTTTATCAAAAAGTTTTTGACTTGCTTTTAATTGTTTATTAACAGCATCACTTTCTTCCTGCGAAAGTGTCTGACCTTTTATGCTTTTTTGAGTTAAAAGAGGACTCGCTTCATCATCCTGACTAACATTTTGATCCGTTGTTTTCTTAGAAGCTTGATCCTTTTTTTGAAGTGCTGCAGGCGATTGTATTGCTGTCTGCGCATTACTACTTTTGTTTTTTTGCAAAGGAGACTGAGCCATTCCTAAGGAACAGACCAAAAAACCTAACAAAAGAAACAAATACCTGGGTTTAGAGTAAATCTGGTTCATTTTTTTAATTTAAAGGTTAATATTAAGATTGTTGATTAATAATTAAATGTGGTTAATAGGGTAAATAAGAAGCAACAAAAGCAAATCCTAGAAATCAATTTGGAGGTTGATTCTTAGAACTTGCTTTCGTTATTTTTTTTATAATTTTTAAGAGTGCGCTCTTTTTTGTTTTTGCTTCGTCTAAAAGTTCTTCAAGACTTTTAACGGGTTCCTTTTTTTTATTCGTATTCATCAAACCGTATTTATAATAGATTTGGCGAATATAGAATGACAGGATCGGGTACTAAAAAAAAGGAGTAATGCAAAAACACTCAGTGCTAAAAAAGGACTACTAATAAAACACTCATTTCAACATAATTACCAAATAATCAAATAATTAGATTTAAAATTACTTTAAAATTAATCATGCTTAAAAGTGTTTAAATAGGTAGAAAGATTTACTTTTTCATTGGTTAAATCGAACTTTTTGCGAAGGCGTGTCCTGGCATTTTCGATCGATTTAAAAGATTGTCCTGTTATTTGAGAGATTTCTTTTGTAGTTAAATCTAAATATAAAAGAGCACAAAGTCTGCGATCTTTTGGAGTAAGCGATGGGTAATCGACTGTAAGTTTATCAAAGAAAGATTTATGAACCTGCTCAAAGCTTATTTCAAATTCTTTCCAGATATCTGTATTTAAATCTTTTTCCAAACGTTTCAAAACAATATCAATTGCGTGCTGCATTTCCTTGTTTGTTGTTTGGAGTTTTATCTTCTTCAGATCGGTCAAAATCTCATTGATATTATCGGTACGATTAATTTCCGACATTGCTTTTCCGACCAAAACCATATTTTTTGCTTCAAGACTTTGCTTCAGTTCTTGTTGTTTGGCTTTTAATTTTTCCTTTTCCAGCTGATTTTTTATATTCGTATTTCGATATCTTATTAGCAGGATAATCAAAACCAAAATACCTACAACCATGATCAGCCCCACCACATAATATTTAAATCGCTTCTTTTCTTCCTCTAACGATCTTATCTGCGTACGAACTTTATAATCTTGCTCCAGTCTGATTCTTTCCAGGTTTACCGCCTTTTGCTCAATATTTATACTATCGCTAATGGTATTGTATTTCTGAAAATAAAAAACCGCATTTTTATAATCCTGCTTTTCTAAGTAAGCCTGATAAAGTATTTTATTCAGTCTTAAGCCAGAAAAACTGAATACATTACCTTTTGACAATTCTAAGGCCTGTTTTGCATTTGTAATCGCATCATCCAGATTTTTTTCTTCTAATTTGTATCCTGAAAAAGACTCATGAATAAAAGCTTTTAAGGAATTATCAATTGGAGTATTGATTAAAGAAAAAGCTTTTTCAAAGTAAATATTGGCATTTTTCTTGTCTTTTTTTGAAGCGTAAGCTCTTGCCAGATTGGTATAGACATACGCCGTTAAAGTATTATTATTTATGGTTTTAGCAATAAGATCTGCCTTATGGAAATAATATAAAGAGGAATCTACATTTTTACCCAGATAAATTGTACCAATGTTGTTTAAGATTTTTAACAGTTTATCAGATTCCTTTTTAGATTTTTGATAATGATATACATTCAAAAAATACTGGAGTGCCTTTTCTTGATTATTAGTTCCTGCGTAAACAATGGCAAGATTATTCTCCATCTTAAAGATTTCCTCCGTTTTATTACTGCTTTTATAAATTTCATAGGCTTTTAAGTAGTACTGAAGTGTAACATCTAATACATCTTTTGAACTATATATGCTACCGGCAGTTTTATAAACCTGAGCCAGAAGGAGCTCTGCATTAGCTGTTTTTTTTGCCTCCGCTTCAGCTAATTCCACGTATTTTACTGCTCTGTTCCAATCAGAATCCTGTAGTTTAATGGCAATTTTAAGGCACAGATCAACCTTTTTCTCATGATCATCAATGGTATTTAACCTATCGATTAATTCTTTTGTGGAGGACTGAGAATAAGAAATTAAAGTAAAAAAAATAAGAAGGAATGATAATAATCGAGCCATCGCGTAAAACTATAAAGATGGGTTCAAAATTAAGAAAAATAAATGTTGAATCTACAAATAAAAATTTGTACCAAGGCCAGAATCACTTTATAGTAACCATACTATAATTTAAATACAAAATAAATGTGCTCGAACACATTTTTGCTCCTTTTCGTTTTTTTATTGAAAAATAACCTATATATTCGTCATCAAAATCTAAAAATCCTTGCTTTATTTTCAAATTATAAGGATTCAAACCATGATTTTAATTCAATTTTTAACTTTTTACGAAATTAATTTAAGTTGAAATAATAGAAATCAAAACTAAGCTGTCAAAACAAAAATTAAAGATGAATTACAAACATTTTCTGATCCTTATAAGCCTTTTTTTCGTGTCAATGCAAGCACTTCCACAATCTAAAATGACGAAGTCAGATTCGATTTTTTTCGTCGAAAAAACTGTGTTTGCACCAACCGTTTCAAAAGCAACCTCAACGTACAAAACGCCAATATGTCCTGAAGGTTTTAATTTGGAATTGATAGGCTCAGATAATCTTTCGGTTATAACCAAATCAGGAACCGTTTTTACTCCGCTGCATGACATGGTGGTTCATCTTTTATTTAAGGCAATTAAAAAAGATAACGGTTCTTATATAGAAATTCCATTTGTTGTAAACGTTGAAGGAACTTACAATAATCAGGGAAAGAATGCAAAACCTTTTGTGATTCCGTCCTTGAGGGAATGGCATGGAGCCGAAGGGAATTTCATATTGACAACAAAATCAAGAATTGTAATCGATGCAAAACAGGAAGCAATACTCATGCAGGCTGCTACAATTTTTCAGGACGATTTAGATAAACTGTGCGCTATAAAGCCTAAAATTGTTATCGGCAAGCCAAAAGCCGGAGATGTTTTCATTTCGTTGGATGGGAAAAATGAGGAACTGGGAACTGAAGGTTATTCTCTTTCCATTCGTGATTATGTTTCTATTAATGCTGCTCAATATAAAGGGGCCCTTTGGGGAACACGTACCCTCTTGCAAATATTAGAGCAAGATGCAAAACATTGTTCTTTACCTAAAGGGATTTCAAGAGATTACCCGAAATATGAAGTAAGAGGTTTTTTATTGGATGTTGGAAGAAAATATTTCACAATAGATTTTTTGAGAGATTACGTAAAGTTGATGTCCTATTATAAAATGGGCGATTTTCAAATTCATCTAAGTGATAATGCCTTTGTAAAACATTACAACAACGACTGGGATAGTACTTACAGCGGCTTTAGGCTGGAAAGCGAGCGATACCCAAATCTGCCGACAAAGGGAGAATTCTACACTAAAAAAGAATTTATCGATTTACAACTATTGGCAGAGCGATACGGAATAAATATTATTCCTGAAATTGACGTTCCTGCGCATTCTCTTGCCATTTCTAAAGCTTTTCCGCAAATTGCCAGCGAAAAATACGGCAAAGATCATCTGGACATCAAAAACCCTGAAACGTACACCATTGTAGAAAATATATTCAGAGAGTATTTGGAAGGAGAAAATCCCGTATTCCGTTTTAAGGAAGTGCATATTGGAACTGACGAATATGCTAAGGAAGAAGCTGAACCCTTCAGAAAATTCACAGATCATTTTATAAAATATGTACAAAGCTTTGGCAAAGATGTGAGAGTTTGGGGCGCATTGACGCACGCTCAGGGTGTTACTCCGGTTACCTCAAAAGGTGTTACTATGAATGCCTGGTATAACGGTTATGCTGATCCTTTGAAAATGAAAGAATTGGGTTATCCTCTTATCAGTACACCAGATGGTTATCTTTATATTGTACCTGCTGCAGGCTATTATTATGATTATCTGAACCTGAAATATTTATACGAAAAATGGGAACCGGTAGCAATTGGCGATGTGGTTTTCAAGATGGGAGATCCTTTTATTCGAGGCGGAATGTTTGCCGTATGGAATGATGTTTCAAAAAACGGCATTACCGCTCAGGATGTTACGGACAGAGTTTTCCCGGCTTTACAGGTGTTAAGCGAGAAAATGTGGAGCGGAGAAAATAAAACGGTGAATTTCAGTGCTTTTTCAGATAAAGTTAAATCTATAAATGAAGGCCCTGGCTTAAATTTGAGAGGGAAAATTTCCGGTAAAGATGCTTTGGTTGTCAATTACGAAATGAAAGGCAACGATAAGGAAATCAAAAACATAAATCAGGTTCTCTATGAAAAAGAGGGGAACAGAAAAGTTTTAAATTTTAAGAGCAATAGCAGTCAGGTAAAACTTCCTTATCCCGAAATTGGATATAATTATACGGTTATTTTTAAAATTAATCCATCAGAAAATAATGCTGACGATGCGGTAATTTTTCAATCGAATCATGCGACTGTGAAATTAAAACAAGGTAATACGTCTAATTTTGGTTTTTCTCATGAGGGAAAAGATTACGATTTTGGAATTGCAATTCCTGAAAAGAAATGGAGCACTATTGCGGTTTCTGGAGATAATAATTCTACTACTTTGTATTTAGATGGTAAGCTGGTTAAAAAATTAGAACGTGAAAAAATTCCAATAGGCATCAAAACCGACTCGATTTACATCATGAAAACCTTATTTTTTCCACTAGGTCAAATTGGGGACAGTAAAAATTCTTTTATTGGAAAAATGAAAGATTTAAAAGTATTCAATCAGATTCTATCTGAAATACAAATTCAGGCTATAAAAGAAGAGGAATAACTATTTTATAAATTAGAAAATTTATGAATATCATTTTTAAAACAATACTGACTTGCCTGATAACGAGCGTACTATTTTCCCAACAAAAACCAAATATCATTTATATCTATGCCGATGATTTAGGATATGGTGAATTGGGCTGTTACGGTCAGAAAGTAATTAAGACTCCCAATATCGATAAACTGGCATCGGAAGGAATAAAATTTACGCAGCATTACGCCGGTGCGCCTGTTTGTGCGCCTTCAAGATGTATGTTAATGACGGGTAAAAATGCAGGTCACGCGTATATCCGTGGAAATTATGAGTTTGGCGATTTTACCGATGAAAATGAAAAAGGACAATTGCCTTTAGAAGCAAAGGCTTTTACGGTTGCCGAATTATTAAAATTGAAAGGCTATACAACAGCCCTTGTTGGTAAATGGGGATTGGGTTATAATGAAACTGAAGGAATGCCAACCAAACAGGGATTTGATTATTTCTATGGCTATTTTGACCAAAAGCAGTCCCATAATTTTTATCCTTCCCATCTTTGGGAAAGTTTTAGTGATGATTATCTAAAATTAAACAATAACAATATAGAATCTGGAAATTCCCTTTCAGTTAAAGGTTATACGGTGAAAGATGATTTAGGACAGCCTTACATCTATGTTCACAGCAAGGCATTAGATCCTAAAACAGCAACTCCGGCTGATTTTGATGCTTTCAAAGGAAAAGTATACGCTCCCGAAAAAATGACTGAAAAAGCAATCGGATTTATTGATAAAAACAAAGAGAAACCGTTCTTTTTGTACCTGGCTTATACGCTCCCTCACGTTTCTTTGCAAGCTCCGGAAGAATGGATTAAAAAATACAAAGGGCAATTTGATGAGCAGCCTTATTATGGAAACAATGGCTACGCTCCTACTCTATATCCAAAGTCAACTTATGCAGCAATGGTTTCTTATCTGGATGCTCAAGTCGGAATAATTCTTGAAAAAATAAAAGCGCTTGGATTAGACAATAATACCATTGTAATGTTCAGCAGTGATAATGGCGCAACGTTTAAAACTGGCGGTTTTGATCCAGCGTATTTCAATAGTATGGGTGGATTAAGAGGTACAAAAGGTGATTTATACGAAGGTGGAATTCGCATTCCGTTAATAGCAAAATGGCCAGGCAAAATTCCGGCTGGCAAAACGAGCGATTTGATTAGTTCGCAAATTGACTTTTTTGCTACAATAGCTGATTTAAACGGTCAAAAAAAGACCGATACTGACGGAATTTCATTTTTACCTGAATTAACAGGAAAATCGAAAAACCAAAAAAAACACGAATACCTATACTTTGAATTCTCAGAAAAAACAGGTCAGGTAGCAGTTCGACTTGGAGACTGGAAAGGAGTGAAAAGCAACATGAAGAAAAATAAAAATGCTCCTTGGGAAATCTATAATCTTAAAACCGACGAAAAAGAGTCTGTTGATCTTGCTTCCCAACATCCTGAATTGGTTAAAAAATTTGAAGAAATTGTAAAGAAAGAACATACTCCTGCGCAAATTAAAGAATGGGAATTCATTAACTAATAAGATAAAACTTCAGAGAGATCTGGAGTTTTTTTTTACTTTTTTTTAAATATCTATAAACCATTAAAAATCACATAATTAAAATCATAACATGCGAAAAATTGAGTTTTTAGAACAAAAAACTTAGTTTAATGATTGACATTTTTCTTTCCTTTTTCCTGAAATCCTTTCTTTTTATCGATTTAAAATCAGATTTGAATTTAAGCGCATAAAATTTAAGCAAGCTTAGTCTTACATATAAAACCTAATTTGATTACTGGTATGGTCATAAGGCCAATATTTTTTTATTTCCAATAAAATTTTCTGAAAAAGTAATTCTGATACTATATTATCCACTTTTAAAATTTTAGAAAGTGATCGTTTGTAGTAAAATATTTTATTCCGCTAAATAAAATATTACGCAAAAGACATTATTTCCTAAAAACCACCATTATTGCCTTATATTCATATATTACCCACTTTTATTTTCATATTACCCAAAAATACAACCGTTTTTTATGCATATTTTAAAAAACTGGTAGGTACTGGTATGTGCTGACGAGGAAACATTTCTAATTTTGGTTTTCACATTTATCCATCTTTCGCGAAAACGAGAAAGTAAATTACTAACCAAAAACCATTATTACAAAAAATGAAATTATTAATCAAAGACAAACCAAAAACCGTTTGGCTTACTTCTGAAATCTGGAAGTTTACCAAATTGACACCTGGATTTCTGTTAGCCATGACCCTGCAAGTTTCTGCAGCAACAGAATCAAAAGACACTAACTTTTTCCTGAATTTACATAACACTCCATCCACGGGGAGCACAGCAACAGGAGCAAAGAATGAAACTATTTTATCAAACTATCAAAAAACAATTAAAGGTACCGTAACGGGCTCAAAAGGAGAACCACTGCCGGGAGTAAACATACTTGTAAAAGGAACGAATAACGTTGTAACTACAGACTTCGATGGTAAGTTTTCAATCGATGTTCCAGATTCTAATAGCATTCTTGTTGTATCATTTACCGGTTTTGTAACTAAAGAAGTTAGAGCCACAGACGGTTTAAACATTCAACTGGAAGAAGAAAATCAAACCTTAAATGAAGTAGTTGTTGTGGGATACGGTACTCAGAAAAAAGCCTCTACAACAGGCGCAATTGCTTCTATCAAAGGAGGCGTTTTAACACAAAACGCATCTGCAAACGTTTCGAATGGTATTGCAGGACGTATGTCTGGTGTAATTGCCAATAACCGTTCCGGAAGACCGGGTGATGACAGCTCAAGCCTTTTAATTAGAGGATTTAACTCGTTTGGAGGCGGAACCAGCCCTCTGGTAGTCGTAGATGGTATTCCGGATCGTGATCTAAACAGAATCAATCCGGATGATATTGAATCGGTTACGGTTTTGAAGGATGCATCGGCAGCAATTTATGGTGTTCGATCTGCCAATGGAGTAATCTTAGTGACGACGAAAAGAGGTAAAGTTAGTGCGCCAACGATCAAAATTGATGGTTCTTATGGAATTCAGCAATTAACCCGTATGGACGAAAAAGTAAATTCATGGCAATACATGACGTATTACAACGAACTTAATGCTCACAAGGGAACCACACTTCCGTATGCACAATCTGAAATAGACAAATACAAAGCCGGAAATGATCCTAATTATACCAGCACCAATTGGCTTAAGGAAGTTTATAGAAAAGATGCACCGCAATCTAACGTTTCTATGTCCGTAAATGGTGGTACGGAACAAGTGAAATATTTCTTTTCTGGTCAATATTTAAACCAGGAAAGTAATCTTAGAAACAGCGACGAGCGTTACAGACAGTTCAATCTTAGATCAAATATTGATGTTAATATCTCATCCAACTTAAAAGTAAACCTTGATATTGCGACACGAAGAGAAGACCGAAATTACCCGGCGGTAAGTATAGGAAGTATTATGCACGAGACCGTTAGTATGTATCCATTTATTCCGGCCTATTGGAAAAATGGCTTACCCTCTTCAGGAATTTCAAATGGAAGAAACCCTATTTTAATGTCTTCTTCAGCTGCAGGTTACGATAAAGTGATCAACCTCATCGTAAACCCAAAAATAGGATTCGATCTTAAATTACCAAAAATTACCGAAGGCCTTTCTCTAAGCGGATATGCAGCATTTGATTATAATGTTCGCAGCGAAAAGAAATTCACAAAACCTTGGGATGCTTACGCTTACGACAAAATAAATGACAGTTACAATAACGTAAAAAACAGTACCAGTATAACGAGCGTTATGCAGGACGAGCAAATTACGAACCAAAATACTTATTTCGCAAAATTAGCCTACGATCGTAAGTTTAACAAACATTCCTTTAATGCTTTTGTTGGATACGAACAAACTACAACGGACAAAACGGAAACTTATGCTTACAGAAGAGATTTACTGAGCGATAAATTAGACCAGATTTTCACAGGAAGCACCAAAGGGCAAAATGCAACTGGCAGCGCTTATCAGGACGGAAGAGAAAGTTATTTAGGCCGCGTTGCTTATAACTTTGACAACAAATATTTTGCTGAAGTTTCTGCCCGTTACAACGGATCTTTCAATTTTCCATCTTCTACACGTTGGGGAATGTTTCCTTCTGTATCTGCAGGCTGGAAAATATCTGAAGAAGATTTTTTCAAAAATAATATTAAAGCAATTGATCAGCTAAAAATTAGAGCTTCATGGGGAAAAATGGGTAATGATGATATGAGAAGCGGCAATCAGCTAAATCAATATCTTTTCTTAACAAGATATCAGTTAATAACAGATCAACAGCTTTACAGCTATTTTGGTTCAGATTATACGCTAAACAACAGTATCTATCTTTCTTCTACTCCTAACCCTAATATAACCTGGGAAGTGCAGGATTCAAAAAACATCGGATTTGATTTTGGCTTTTTCAATAATAAACTGACTGCTACTTTTGATTACTTCAGCAATAAAAGATCTGATATTTTAACGGCAAGAAATGCATCTGTGCCTTTGTATACAGGTTTGGCACTTCCTAAAGAAAACATTGGAGAAACTGTTAACAGAGGTACTGACTGGTCTGTAAATTATGCAGACATGAGTCACCAATTCAAATACAGCATTGGTTTAAACTTTACTTATGCGCAAAGTGAAGTTTTGTTTCGCGACGAAGCGCCTAATATCCCGCAATGGCAAAAATCAACCGGAAAAGCTATCGACTCCTGGATGGTTTACCAAACAAATGGCATTTATCGCACACAGGCAGATGTTGACAATTCAGCTCATTTCGAAGGAGCTAAACCCGGAGATCTTTGGGTAAAAGATACAGACGGAGATGGCAGTATAACGACTAATGACCAGGTTAGAATTCCAGAATCGGCTACGCCAAAAATAGCTTACGGTATTCCGATGAGAGCGGAGTATAAAGGATTCTCTATCGACATGCTTTGGACAGGCCAAGCAAAAGCAAAACAAATGATTCTTCCACAAGCGCAGGGAGCTATCGTAGCACCGCCAACGTGGCTGTACAATGACAGATATACTGCAGATAATCCTGATTCTAAATATCCTGTAGCCTTCAATGACTCAGACAATAGAAACAATATTCCAGCTGACTTCTGGTTAAGAGATGCGTCTTTCTTTAGATTAAAATCATTAGAAGTTTCTTATGTTTTACCTGAAAATGCACTTTCGAAATTTGGAGTATCAAACGTGAGGTTTTATGCCGGAGGAACAAACTTATTTTCTTTCGACCATATGAAACAATACAACCTTGATCCAGAAACGAACAATACAACAGGAGTAAATTATCCACAGACCCGTATTTACAGAATAGGCGTAAGTATTCAATTATAATATCGCAAAAAAATAAAGATTATGAAAAATCATAAAACCAATAAACTAATAAAAAAGATGGCATTCCTCCTTGCCTCTTTCATCACCATTCTATCTTTTACTTCCTGTAGCGAAGATCCTCTGGACAAAGTTCCTTTGGATTCTTATACAGATGCATCCGTATGGACAGACCTGAAACTTGCTGAAGCTTTTGCAAACAATCTGTATACTGTATTGCCTAGCACACAGCACAACTGGAATGACAGAACAAACAGAAGTTGGGTTTTGTCTACGGCTTGCGACGAAGCTTTTAATAATTTTAACGATTATGATATTTGGAACCTAAATTCAGGGGCATTGACTCCGGATAATGCCGGTAATTTTGATATCTGGAAACCTACTTATGCTACCATTCAAAATTGCAATATCTTTTTATCCAGAATTGATGATGTTCCGGGAGATGAAGCCTGGCGCACCAGACTAAAAGGTGAAGTGTTATTTTTGAGAGCGTATGCTTATTTCAAACTAACCAGCGATTATGGAGGAGTTCCTTTGGTTACCGTTCCTTTTGATCTAAACAGTAATTTTAAAGTTGATCGTAGTACTTATGATCAATGCGTTGATTTTATCGTTACCGAATTAGATAAATCTGCTGAGTTATTACCTTTAACAACTTCTAGCCTTGGCAGAATTACAAAAGGTGCTGCGCTTGCCATAAAATCACGAGCATTGCTTTATGCTGCGAGCCCACAATGGAATACTACTAATGATATTTCTAAATGGAAAAAGGCAGCTGATGCTGCAAAAGCTGTTATTGATTTAAACATCTATCAGCTTTACGATAAAAGCTATGCTGATCTTTTTACCACTAATAATTCAGAGATTATCTGTTCTCGTTTGTCTAGTAAAGATCCTCAATGGAGTGCCTTTAATGGTGTAGAAATGTTCAATTCTCCGAGTGGTTTTCACGGATGGGCAAACTTTGCTCCAAGCCAGAGTCACATTGACGCTTACGGAACCGCAGACGGAAAAGACATTACGGATCCAACATCTGGTTACAATCCACAAAAACCTTACGTAAACAGAGATCCTCGTTTTTACAAAAATATAGTATACGATGGACGTGCTTACGGAAAACCGGAGTTTTGTCAGGACCGTTATGATGCAGGAAGTTCAAATAAAGCTGAATTTTACGAAGGCGGATTAGATTCTCCTCAGGGTTGGGATACGTGGAACGCCAGTAAAACACGTTACACATTTCGTAAATATTGTGATACAACATACAATTACAATAGCGAGACGCAAACCAATAAAACGTGGATTATTTCGCGCTTAGGCGAAATTTATCTGAATTATGCCGAAGCCGAATTCAAACTAGGAAACGAAGGAACGGCTATTCAATATTTAAACGCAATCAGACAGCGTGCAGGAATTACGGTTCCATTGACAGGTTTAACCGGTACCGCTTTAGAAAATAAAATTCGTAACGAAAGACAAGTTGAATTATGTTTAGAAGGATTCCGTTATTATGATGTTCGTCGTTGGAAAATCGCTGACGTAACCGAAAATAAACCTTTAATGGGCGTAATTATTACCAAAAATGGTGACGGTACAAAAACCTATACATACACAAAAGTTCAGGACAGAATTTTTAAACCTCAACATTATTTATTGCCAATTCCGAGAGATGAAACGAACAGGACAAGTCTCGTTCAAAACCCGGGTTATAATTAATTTGTTTCTCTTTTTTGCCCCAAAACAAAGCGTTAGTTTATCAAAAAACTAATAGTAAATTAGCAAACCCACCCTTTCAATTGTGTGGGTTTGTTTTTAAAATTTTAATCACATTAAAAATCAATTTAATGAAGATCGTATTTAATAAAAGTCGAAAACCTATTCTATTTGCCGTTATAGCTTTTTGCTTTATGACAAGTAAAACATTTTCGCAGGAAGACAACCGTTGGAAAATTGATGCTGATGGTGCTATTTCCTGGCAAATAAACAACAACATTCCGCATGACGACCATATCGAAATGAGTGGTAAAAAAATCTCCTGCGTTCTAAGATATGGTGTCGCAGCAGATGGTTCTTTTCATGCAACCCGCAGTCTGGTTTGGCCTATGCTGAGAACGATTCCGAATAATACGCACGCTAGTTTTACACGCCGTTTTGCACAAGATGCTTTTGATCTGGTTACAGTAAATTATAAACCTATTACGGAAGAAAAAGTACTTTCATTATCGCTTAACGGAACTTTGTTAGTTAAAAGTAAATCCGGTAATTCCCTTGAACTAACCAGACAATTTTTTCCATCGACAACATTAGCCGGTTATTGTGAAATTTACACGCTTAAAAACACCTCTGATAAAACCTGCATTGTCGAAATTCCAAAATTAAATACGGTTTATACTTCTGATCCTGCGAAAGGAACAGAAGGCAGTTATGCTGTAAATGTGACTCTTTTTAATTCAGGAAATTTTAATCTTCAGGCAAATGAAACCATTAGCTTTTCTGTTTTCTATTCTGGAGCTAAAGCAAACGAACAAGTTCCGACTGTAAATGCAGAAGAAGAAAAAAACAAGCGTATCAACTTAATTCATGAAATATGGGATAAACTTATATTAGAAACTCCAGATCCGGTTTTGAATACCGAATTTGCTTTCGCGAAAATTAGAGCTTCAGAAAGTATTTTCGAAACCAAAGGCGGTCCTATGCACGGTCCCGGCGGAGAATCCTATTATGCGGCCATTTGGGCCAATGATCAGGCAGAATATATTGGCCCCTTTTTTCCTTATTTAGGATATGAATATGGCAATCAGGCATCACTTAATGCGTATCTGCAATTTGCGAAATTCATGAACAAAGAATACAAACCTATTCCGAGTTCGATTGTTGCAGAAGGAACTGACATTTGGGATGGAGCCGGGGATCGTGGCGATGGAGCAATGATTGCCTATGGCGCTTCACGTTATGCGCTTTCGAGAGGAAATACAAATGAAGCCCAGCAATTATGGCCGTTAATTGAATGGTGTCTGGAATACTGTCATCGAAAACTAAATTCGGACGGTGTGGTAACTTCAGATTCTGATGAGCTTGAAGGGCGTCTTCCGGCAGGAAAAGCGAACCTTAATACTTCTTCTTTATATTATGATGCACTTAATTCGGCAGTTTATTTAGGGAAAGCTTTAGGAAAAAACGAAGCTCAACTGAAAGCTTACAAAGCTGAAGCAGAAAAATTAAAAGTAGCGATTGAAAAATATTTTGGTTCTAAAGTCGAAGGCTTTGAAACCTACAGATATTATAAAGGAAATGATATCCTAAGAGCGTGGATCTGCACTCCGCTTACTATGGGCATTTATGATCGAAAAGACGGAACTATAGATGCGTTATTTTCACCACGGCTATGGACAAAAGATGGTCTTGCCAGTGTTGCCGGTGACAAGATATTTTGGGATCGTTCTACTTTATATGCCTTAAGAGGTGTATTGGCTGCCGGAGAAACGGACAAAGCTTTGGACTTTTTACATTATTATTCAAACCGACGTTTATTGGGTGACCACGTTCCTTATCCTGTAGAAGCTTATCCGGAAGGAGATCAACGCCATCTTTCGGCAGAAAGCGGTTTGTATTGCAGAATTTTTACTGAAGGTTTATTTGGAATCCGACCTACGGGTTTGCATAGTTTCGATTTCACACCACGCCTTCCTAAATCCTGGCCCGTTATGAAGTTGCGTCATGTATTTGCATTCGAAAGAAATTTTGATATTACAGTAGAAAGAGTCAATCAGAAACTTAAAATAACAATCACTGATAGTAAAAAAACAGTTTTCAATAAGGTAATTAAAGATGGAGATACGGTAAATATTACTCTTTAAGTACTAATTCTTTTTAAATATTTAGTAAGAAGAGCTTCAAAGAAATTTGGAGCTTTTTTTATGTCAACTTTACTTCTTTTTAATTCAGAATCTAAATCAAATTTATTTGATATTTTTTTGTAATTTAAAAGTTCTAATCTTTACACATAATGCTGGAACAATTTAAAAAATATATCATAGATAATACTGGTCTCTCAGAAAACGAGTATAAAGAATTAGAGCATTTGGTTTATTCACTAGAAGCAAAAAAAGGAACTGTTTTATTAAAGGAAAATCAAATTTGCAACAAGGCTTTTTTTGTTTGCAAAGGAATGTTGCGTTCCTATACAGTAGATGAAATGGGAAAAGATCATATTATTCAGTTTGCCTCTGAAAATTGGTGGATCGCAGACAGAAGTAGTTTCTATTTTGATGAGCCGTCGGAATTATTTATTGATGTAATTGAAGATGCTGAAATCGTTTACATCCATAAGGAATTTATTAAAACCGCAGAAAAACTTTCTAAAAACTTCGTCTCTTTTAATACACTTGCACTTCAAAAAAATATTCGACAAATGCAGAAAAGAATAAATTATTTATTGGCAGCTACTGCTGAAAAAAAATATTTAGACTTTATCGAAACGCATCGTGAGATTACTTATCGACTACCACTTCAAATGATTGCTTCCTATCTTGGCATTACTCCCGAAAGCTTAAGCAGGGTAAGAAAAGAACTGGCCAGAAAAAACTTCAAACCCTAAATTACCTTACCCAATAACTTTTTAATTTACCGCAAAGCGCGCAAAGTATTTTTTTTTGCTGTGTTTGCAGGATATCTTTATTAAGCTCGCAAAGCTTTGTACTAATCTCGCTTTGCGGTCTCTAACGTAAAGCCTCACAACTGAATACCAAATAGATACAAAGCGAAAGGTATAATTTTCTTTGTATAACTCTGCGTAAAATCTCTGCGCAGCTCTGTGGCACAGCTTCCTATTTTTTTTCCGCGCAACACTGCGTTAAATCTCTGTGTATCTCTGTGGTTAAAAACAATTATAATACTCTTTTATGGTTTTCCGCAACATTAAAAGTTGATCCGATTTATCCATTGATAGATTTTTATCCTTTTGTATTTCTTATCATAGATCAAGTACTTCCTCTTTTATCCATAGTAATTTTACAATACTAAAAAATTACACCATGGAATATGAAGTTATAAACAACGAAAAGGATCAACGCTTCGAGATTCATTTAGATGGAAAAATGGCGTTTGAACAATACAAATTATTTGATGGAGGCATTTCTTATATCCATACCGAAGTTCCACCTGAATTAGGAGGAAGAGGACTAGCCGCTTATATAGCAAAATATGTTCTCGATTATGCAGAAGCGCATCATCTTAAAGTAAAACCTTATTGTCCTTATATCAAAGCTTATATAGACAAACATCCCGAGTATCAGGCCAACTCATTATTTCACAATAAAGAATCACAACAAAATGAAAACTAAAAAAATAGAACAAATATTTTCACCACCAGCACCACATATGGTTGGTGACGGATTTAGAGTACATAATTTTATTCCGTACGGAATGAGCATGGAAAGAATGAGTCCCTTCATACTGATGGATTATAATTCTAAATTTTATTTTCCGCCCACCGATAAATTAAGAGGAGTTGACGTACACCCGCACAGAGGTTTTGAAACCGTAACGATTGCCTATAAAGGAAAAGTAGCGCATCACGACAGTTCTGGAAACAGCGGTGTAATTGGCGAAGGAGACGTACAATGGATGACTGCTGCGTCTGGAATTTTACATAAGGAATACCACGAAGAACAATTCAGTAAACAAGGTGGTGATTTTCAAATGGTACAGCTTTGGGTAAATCTTCCTGCAAAGGATAAAATGACAAAACCCAAATATCAGGGGATTACTAATAATGAAATCAACAAACACCTATTACCAAATGGTAATGGTCTAATAGAAGTTATTGCAGGTGAATACAAGGAAACTTTAGGAGCAGCCACAACTTTTACTCCTGTAAATTTATTTAATGCCAAATTAAACAAAGGCGCTTCTGCGACTTTTAATTTTCCGGAGAATTATAACACCGCTCTTCTTGTAATTGAGGGAAGTATCAGAGTCAACGATCATAAAAATGTATCCGCAGATCATTTTTTGCTTTTTGCAAATGAAGGAGAAGAATTTACCATTGACGCACTTGAAGATGCTGTAGTACTTATTTTAAGTGGAGAGCCTATCAATGAACCAATAGTTGCCCGTGGCCCTTTTGTTATGAATACACATCAGGAAATTATCCAGGCAATGAACGATGTAAATATGGGAAAATTTGGGTATCTGGAATAATTAATAACTAAATAAAAACAAATGGAGAATCAGACAATATGGAGAAATGATAAAGAGCATTCAAGACTTGGTTTCACCGTTACACATATGATGATTAATGATATTGTGGGACAGTTTAACAATTTCGACTTAAAAGTAACCGCTTCAAAATCAGATTTCAGCGATGCTTCTTTTGAATTATCAGCAGAAACAAATTCGGTATTTACAAATTCAGAAGGAAGAGATGAAGATTTACGGGGACCTAATTTTTTTGATGTCGAAAAATACCCAACGCTAAATTTTAAAAGTACTGCCATTAAAGAGTACAGTACAAACAATTACAAAGTTACTGGTAATCTAAGTCTTCACGGTTTTACAAAAGAAATCATTGTCGATTTTATTTACAGAGGAACAATGTTTAATCCAAATTCAAAGAAAATAACATCCGGATTTCAGGTTCTGGCAACACTAAAACGTTCTGATTTCAAAGTCGGATTAATTTTGCCTTTTGACGGACTTAAAGACGATGTACTTATAAAAATGGATGGTGAATTTCCAAAGGATTGATTTTATAAAATTTTAGTAATAACAAATAAATTTAAAAAAATGTCAGTAGTAACAAGAATTAATTCAGATGATGTAGCAATTCTGCTTATCGATCATCAAAGTGGTTTATTTCAAACCGTAAAAGACATTGATGTTACCTCATTGCGTAACAATGTCACCACATTAGCTAAAATTGCAGCAATAGAAAACATTCCTGTGATAACAACGGCTTCCGAACCAAATGGCCCGAATGGTCCTTTAATGCCTGAAATTCATAAGTATGCTCCGCATGCAGTTTATGTACCCAGAAATGGAGAAATAAATTCCTGGGATACTCCGGCATTTGTTGAAGCTGTGAAAAAAACAGGGAAGAAAAAATTAATTATTGGAGGAGTTTTAACGAGTGTATGTGTCGCTTTTCCATCCATATCAGCTGTTTCAGAAGGCTACGAAGTCTTTGCTGTTATTGATGCATCAGGAGATATGAGCACTTTGTCATCACAAGCTACAATTGCGAGATTATCCCTTGCAGGAGTAATACCAATAAGTACAACAGGTGTATGCAGTGAAATTCAAAAAACATGGAATCGTCCTGAAGCTTTACAATTTGCAGAAGCCTATTCTACTGTAATGCCAAATTATCAGGCCGTAATTGAAAGTTTCTTAAAGGCAGAAACGGTTGGAAGTTCAAAAAAGTAATGCACGACGAACTTCAATAAATAATAATAAAAAATAGAAATCATGAGCAGCTTACCTATTCGCGATCAAAAAAATGATCACCTCTTAACTCCGGAAAACGCAGCATTAATCATTATTGATTATCAACCGGTACAAGTCAATTCTATTGCTTCAATGGACAGACAAATCCTAATTAATAACATCTGTGGTGTTGCTAAAATGGCCAAAGTTTACGATTTACCTATTGTACTTTCGACCGTGAATGTTCAAACCGGATTTAACAAAGAAACGATTCCACAATTAAAAAGAGAATTAGAAGGTGTTACTTCTTACGACAGAACTACTATAAATTCATGGGAAGACAAAGAATTTCTGGAAGCCGTTAAAGCAACGGGAAAGAAAAAACTAATAATGACCGCTTTATGGACAGAAGCCTGCCTGACGTTTCCTGCGCTTGATGCCTTAAAAGAAGGTTACGAAGTTTATATTGTAGCCGATGCCGTAGGCGGAACTTCGCTGGAAGCACATAATGCGGCATTACGAAGAATGGAGCAAGCGGGGGCAATTCTGGTGAGTGTACCGCAATTATTTTGTGAATTGCAGCGTGACTGGAGCCGTGCTGAAACAGCTCAGGAATTTATGCAACTGTTTATTAAAACTGGAGGTACAGCAGGAATCCAATTTTCTTACGATAGGGATTAATCCGGACTAAGTTTGCCTATATAATATTTCCAACAAATTCTAAAGACTTTAGAATTTGTTGGATTTTATAATTAAAGAGAAAATTACACTGTAAAAAGCATACTTGCTGCTCCTAATAAGGCAGCAACTTCATTATCTGTAGAAACAGAAACCGTAATTTCAAGACCTGATTCTTTTACTTTTTTATTGAAACTTTTCAGGAAGAATTCGCTCGAATTCGCAATCTTTCCACCAATAATAAAACTATCAGCTTCGAATTTTTCTAACCACGGAATTACTACTGCAGCTAAATCTTCTCCCATTTTTTCAAATACTTTTATAGCCACCTCATCGTCGGCAACAGCAAGATTAAAAAGTTCTAATCCATTGTTGAGATTTTTACCGGTCAGGTTTTTATACGCTGACAAAAGACCTCTTGCCGAAACATAATCTTCTGCCATTCCTTCTTTAAAAGGAAGATTGTAGATTTCACCATCCGCTGGAACCAATTCTCCAGAAACAATTGAAACGCCTTTATCAATAAAACAGACTCCAAGTCCGGTTCCAAGCGTTACGGCAATTACCTTTTTAGAAAGATTTGTTGCATCTTTAAAAACCTCCCCTTTTCCAAAACAAACAGCGTCATTTTCAAACAGAATCGGAAATTCGTTAGAAAGATTAAGCGAGCCCTGAAACAAATAGCGAACATTTAAACCATAAAAATGTTCATATTTTGATTGGTCCTTAATCCAGCAAAGTCCATTAGTATAATCAAACGGCCCAGGCATACAGATAGCAAGGCCTTTTATTGCTTCTACTTTTGAATTTTCTACTGAAGTGCGAATCGCTTTTTCCCAAATAGACATGACCTCTTTCACAGGCAAATTAGAATCAAATGATTCTTTATGCAATGAAAAATCAATCACTTTCATGTTTACAATATCTATTATCGCTGCGGTAATATGCGTTCCTCCAATGTCTATTCCTACGGCATATTCTTTATTCATCTTATTTTCCTGAATTGGACTATTAAACAATTAAGCTTCAATTCTTAATCTCTTATAGTTATTTTATATTTTTACTTTTAGATATTCTTATCTTTTAAAATCTGAGGATATTTGTTACTTGTATGAACAATCATTTCTCCAAAAAGTGTATTCGCCCACGCAAACCATTTTCTGGTAAACTTCGTCACATCATCTTTATGAAATGATTCGTGCATAAAACCAGTATCTGCATTTGTCTTGATCAAATTGCTAATACAGTTTTTTATTTCTGTTTCATCGACACTGGTAATTGCTCTCAAAACAATACTCATTGGCCAAATTGTATCAGCACCAGTATGTGGTCCCCCGACGCCCTCGCCCGCTTTTCCTTTATAGAAAAAAGGATTGTTTTCTGAAAGCACTACTTTACGCGTATTCAAATAAAGTGGATTATCCGGCTCAATTGCACCAAGGTAAGGCAATGATAATAAAGAAGGAACATTCGCGTCGTCCATCATATGAAAACTTCCGTAACCGTTTACTTCAAAAGCAATGATTTTACCAAATTTCGGATGATCAATAATTCCGTTTTCTTCTAAACCTTTCTGAACCTGTTCTCTTAATTCTTTGGCTTTAGCTACTAAATCTTTATCTAACATTGACGGCAAAGAGAAGATTTCGATTAAATAACCCAAAACCTCAATTGCAAACATATTACTCGGAATCAAATAGCCAAATAAAGTACTATCATCACTTGGCCTGAAAGTTGAAACAATTAAGCCGCAAGGTTTTACCGGATATCCGTAACCGCCTAAAGGTACGCCGTCTGTTGCCCAGGCCGTTTCACGCTGAAAAGTATAAGGTCCTTTATCATGCCAGCGCTGTTGTTCTTTGAAAGTCTGCAATACCAATAACATTGCTTCTTTCCACTTACTGTCAAATAAACTTAAATCGCCTGTTTCCTTCCAATAGCCATGTGCTAATCGAATAGGATAACATAAACTGTCTATTTCCCATTTGCGTTCATGGATTCCAGGCTGCATTTTGGTCATATCGTTTTTCCATTCGCTGACTTTGGTAAAATCTTTGTAAAAAGCATTCGCATAAGGATCCAGCAAAATACATTTCGCCTGACGGTTGATGACGCCTTTTACCAATTCTGCGAGTTTTTTATCTTCTTTTACAAACGGAATATAAGGCCAAATTTGAGCTGTACTATCACGAAGCCACATTGCATCGATATCACCGGTAATTACATACGTATCTGGTTTTCCATCGATAATTTCAAAATCGACTGTGGTGTCCAATGTGTTTGGAAAACAGTTTTCGAACAGCCACGCCAGTTCCGGATTTGCAATTTGTTTTTTAATTCTGGTAATTGCTGCTTCGACTGCTTTACTTGTAAATTTTCGCTCTGCTAATGGAGGTCTTTTGCTAATAAAATCTTTAAGTGCAAAATTAAAAGCATCTGACTGCATTCCAAAAACATCGGTTTGGAGTGCCAATAATCCTGCTGAAAAAATTCCGGTGTTTCTGATAAATTTTCTACGTGATTGCATAGTATTATTTTGAAGTTGAATAAGAATATGGAAAGGCACTTGCCGACGTTCCTCTTTGTAAATTTGGCTCACTTGTCATATCAAAATTCAATTCTCCACCTTTTAAAATATCAAAATGGTTGATGAAATTTTTAGTATAACCTGCATTATCCCATTTTAAATCCTGAACATATTTATTGGTTTCTGAATTTTTTGGTGCATTTATAGTAAGTTGTTTTCCGTTTTCTAGTTTCAATATTAATTTCTTAAACAATGGCGCGCCCAAAACATATTCGTCCGTTGCCGGGCAAACCGGATAAAATCCCATTGCGGAGAAAATATACCAGGCTGAGGTTTGTCCATTATCTTCATCACCGCAGTAACCATCAGGAGTTGGTTTGTACAAACGGTTCATAACTTCTCTGGACCAATATTGTGTTTTCCAAGGTTCTCCAGCATAATTATACAAATAAATCATGTGTTGAATGGGCTGATTTCCATGTGCGTATTGTCCCATATTCATGATCTGCATTTCGCGAATTTCATGAATTACTGATCCGTAATAACTGTCGTCAAAAACTGGAGGAGTTGAGAAAACGGCATCTAATTTTGCTGTGAATTTTTTCGGTCCTGCCATTAAATCAATCAATCCCTGAATGTCGTGAAAAACGCTCCAGCTGTAGTGCATGGCATTTCCTTCTGTAAAAGCATCGCCCCATTTTAACGGATTGAAATTTTTCGGAAAACTTCCATCTTTATTTCTTCCACTCATAAAACCAATTTCAGGATTATAGAGCTTTTTATAATTCATCATTCGTTTCTCAAATACGCTGATTTCCTTTTTAGGACGATTTAAAGCTTTTGCTAATTTCCAAATTGCAAAGTCATCATAGGCATATTCCAATGTTCTGGCTGCGTTTTCATTGATTTTGACATCATAAGGCACATAACCTAAAGTATTGTAATACGAAACTCCCGTTCTTCCAACAGCATCCATAGGCCCTTCATTATTGGCACCATGAACCAAAGCTTCATATAAAGTATTGATATCGTAACCGCGTAAACCTTTCATATAAGCATCTGAAACCACAGAAGCTGAATTATTTCCCACCATTACGTTTCTAAAACCAGGACTTGACCATTCTGGTAAAAAGCCACCTTCCTTATAATCATTAATTAAACCTTCCTGCATTTCTTTATTTACAGAAGGATAAACCAAATTCAGCAATGGATAAAGAGCGCGGAAAGTATCCCAAAAACCAGTTCCGGCATACATATAACCTGGCAAAATATTTCCGTTATACGGGCTGTAGTGCACCGTTTCTCCTTTTGCGTTTATTTCATATTGTTTCTGAGGAAAACAAGTGGCACGGTACAAGCAAGAATAAAAGGTTTTTAACTGTTCGTCATTATTACTTTCTACGGCTATTTTATCCAAAACTTTGTTCCATTCTTTTTTAGAAGCTGTGACAGTTTCATTGAAAGAAGCGTTTCCTAATTCTGATTTTAAATTCAGTTCTGCCTGTTCAGGACTAATAAAAGAAGAAGCTACTTTTACGTTTATTATTTCGCCTTTTTTAGTTTTAAAACCAACCACTGCTCCGGCATGATTGTCCTGCAATTCTAATTTATCTTTTTGCAAGCCTGCATCATTCCATGTAGAATTTGATGCAAATGGTTTATCAAAAACCAAAACAAAATAGTTCTTGAAATTAGTTGGAACTCCTCCGCTATTACGGGTTGTATAACCGATAATTTTATTTTCAGAAGGAATAATTTTAACATAAGAACCTTTATCGAATGCATCAATTACAATAGAAGATTGCTCATTTTCAGGAAATGTAATCTGAAAATGGGCCGCTCTTTCTGTTGCTGTAATCTCTGTCGTTACATCATAATCTGCCAAATAAACGCTGTAATAATAGGGTTTTGAAACCTCTGCTTTATGACTGAACCAGCTCGCTCTGTCTGCTTCGGCGAAAGCCAGTTTACCCGTTACCGGCATAATCGAAAACTGACCGTAATCGTTCATCCACGGCGATGGCTGATGCGTTTGTTTGAAGCCTCTAATCTTTTCGGCTGTATAAATGTAAGCCCATCCATCTCCCATTTTACCGGTTTGCGGTGTCCAGAAATTCATTCCCCATGGCCTGCAAATTGCCGGATACGTATTTCCGTTGGAAAGACTGTGCAGCGATTGTGTTCCCATTAATGGGTTAACATATTCTACCGGTTCTAAAGTTTTAACTTGTGCATTTGCAGCAAAACACTGTATTAATCCTAAAATTATTAAACTCTTTATTCTCATATTTTTATGCTTTAAACTAAGTAATTCTTAAATCTAAAATCTGAACTCTTAAATCTAAATTTAAAGAGGTCTGTCTTCTTTTTTTACTCCAAAAGTTGTTGATGGCTTACTTCCCATATACAATTTCAATTCACCGCCTTTCACAATCATATCGTGTGTGATATATGATTTTGTGTACGGTTTTCCGTTATATTCTGCTTTTTGGATGTACATATTGGATGCGTTGTTATCAATTGCTTTTACTGTAAATGAAATTCCTCTTTTATGATGAATTACCGCTTCATTTACCAACGGGCTTCCGAAAACATAAATCCCGTTTGCAGGATTAACGGAATAAAAACCCATTGAAGATAAAACGTACCAGGCAGACATTTGCCCTAAATCTTCATTACCACATAATCCGTCTGGTTTTGTCGAATAGAATTTATCATCGATTTCACGAATTAATTTGGCTGCTTTCCAAGGTTCTCCGGCATAAGCATACAAATACGGAATATGGTGATTTGGTTCATTTCCTTGTGCATATTGTCCGATCAAACCACTAATATCCGGTGAAACTTCTTCCCCTTCTACTTTATCTGTTATTAGAAATAGTGAATCTAATTTGGCTAAAAATTTACTTTCATTTCCAAATAAATCAATTAAACCATAAGGATCCTGCGGAACCAACCAGGTATATTGCCATGCATTTCCTTCAACATAATCGTCTTTACGGTGCGCCGAAGAAAGCGGATTGAAGGGCGTTCTCCAGTTTCCATCGGTTAATTTACCACGCATAAAAGTGGTTTCTTTATCAAAATAAAGCTTGTACAAATTGGCTCTTTTTGAGAAATAAGTATAATCTTCGGTTTTGTTTAGTGATTTTGCCATTTGTGCTACGCAGTAATCGTCAATAGCATATTCTAAGGCGTTTCCAACCGTTTCCAGCATTTTATCAGCCGGAATATATTCTAATTTTTGCACGTAATCCATTCCGTCACGTGTTTGCATAGCCGTTTTTTTGATGGCTTCGTAGGCCAATGCCACATCATAATCACTGTATCCTTTTAAATAGGCATCAACAATTACGGCGATAGAATGATTTCCGTTCATCGTATTGGTTTCATTCCCCATTAAATGCCAAACCGGCAATCTCCCTTGTTGTTGGTAAATGGCTAAAAATGATTTTACAATATCATTAATTTTATCCGGCTGCGTGATGGTGTATAAGGGATGCAAACCTCTGTAAGTATCCCAAAGTGAAAAAGTCGTGTAGTTGGTGAAGTTTGCCTTTTCGTATACTTTTTTGTCTGTTCCTCTGTAATCGCCATTTGCATCATTAAAAATAGAAGGTGCAAAAGCAGTATGATACAGCGATGTATAAAAAACTTTCATTGTTTTATCATCTGCTTTGATCTGGATTTTGCTTAATTCTTTATTCCATTTTGATGTTGCTTCTTTAACCGTTTTATCAAAATCCCAATTCGGAATTTCGGCTTTTATATTCGCAGCAGCATTCTCATAACTTACAGGTGAAATTCCGACTTTTACTAAAACCTGTTTGTTTTTTAAAGAAGTAAAATCCAAAACAGCTTTCATTTTCAAGCCTTCGCCCTCAGTACCTGAAACGGCAGTTTTATCATTATACAATGACAAACTTGAAATGGGTTCTGAAAATTCCATTGCAAAATAAACACGCTGATCTGTAGCCCATCCTTCTGAAAAACGATATCCGACAAGTGTCGTTTCGTTTATTTTTTTGATGAATGTTTTTACCGGTTTATCCCAGCCCACACCATCGGCAAGGTCTAATAAGACATGAGAATCTGTAGCAGAATTGAAAGTATATTTATGAAAACCAACTCTTTCGCTGGCTGTTAATTCGGCTTTAACTTTATATTTATCTAATAAAACGCTGTAATAACCAGGTTTGCTTACTTCATTTTCATGCGAAAAATAAGAGCCATAACCGTTTACCATATCTTCTTTTGTGCCTTTAAAAAGAGGCACTTTTCCTGAAACCGGAAGCAAAAGAATATCATTTAAATCCCCAATTCCGGTACCACTTAAATGTATATGTGTAAATCCTAAAATGGTATTGCTGGCGTAGTTGTAACCGCTGCACCAATCCCAGCCTTCAAAAATATTTACAGGTCCTAACTGAACTGCCCCAAAAGGAACATTCGCCCCCACAAATACGTGACCATGACCCGCAGATCCTATAAACGGATTTACATATTGCGTATAATCTGAATGCGTTGCTTTCGCCTTTTTTTCCTGTGAAATGGAGGTATTGGCAAAAAATAGGTTTAAAGCTAAAATTCCGCTCAACGCTATTTTATGGTATTTTATAAACATATTCTATTCTATTTTTTTATTTGACTTATTTAATGGAATGCGGATTAATCGAATTTAAACTGCTATTTCTTTCTTAAAAACTTAACTCTGAATTTCATAAATGAAACTACATAACTTCAAAAAATAAGCCGGGAGGCACAGGTATTCCAACCGGCTTAATTCAAAACTAACTAACCACTTTTTAAACTTTTCTTTATTTCGCCAATTTCTATTATTACTCCAAAACTTTGGCACTATTTCCTTTAACTAACTGAATTGCAACAGTCTTATTTTATTTTAAGAGCCAATCATTAATTTCTAAATTTTGCCTCTAAAAAATCTAAAACGATTTAGTGAAACGATTAAAAAAAACGAATCGTTTTCTTTTAATTTTAAAATCGTACTACTCTTTTAGACTGACTCTCTGATAATCAAATTGCCTTTCTTCAGGCGTTTTTCAACTTCAAATTTTTCAAGATCGATCATCTGGCTTGTTAACAATTGTATAGCATTAATTGCAATATCTTCAATTGGCTGTGCAATTACACTTATTGTTGGTGTATGCAATTTAAAACTATCATGATCATCAAAACTAATAACCGATATATCTTCAGGAATTCTAATCCCCATTCCTTTAAAAGCCTGAAGACCTGCTAAACCCATATAATTTGCTAAAAACAGAACAGCATCTATTTTAGGATTTTTATTGAAAAAATTTACGAGTTCTTCAATTCTTGTTTCTTCGTTACTGTGATAATTTACATGAAGAACAAGTGATTCATTATACATACCCGCTTCTTTTAAGGCATCTCTGTAACCGTCTTCTCTTAATGTCATCTGAATCATTTCAGAAGTAATATTAACAACAGCTATATTTTTACAGCCTTTCTCAATCAAAAATTTTGTAGCCGAATGCGATGCTTCATAATTATCCATTACAACATGGCTTACTTGCTGTCCCGGAAAATATCTATCGACCAGTACAACAGGTTTTTTCAGCTTTAAAAGAAGATCAATTTTGTCCTCCAATTTTCGTGTTGGTGTAATAATAAAACCATCAACATTTGCCTGCAAAAGACTATGTATCAATTCTTCAGAACGTTCATCGTCATCACCCGTACTACAATAAAAAACTCTGTAATCTATATTTTTGGCCTCATCTTCAATAACCCGCGCCAAATCTGCAAAAAACTGATTCGATATATCCTCCACAATAAGCCCAATAGATCTTGTTTTTCCAGTTCTTAAACTGGTTGCAATCATGCTTGGTCTGTAATGAAGTTTCTCCGCTATATCCTGCACTTTTTTTATAACAGCAGCACTGATTCCCATTTTCTCTCCCTTACCATTTATGACAAAAGACACAGTGGATATTGATACTTCAGCCTTTAAGGCAATATCCTTAATAGTAATCTTTTTCATTGAGAGAGTTCTTTTTACATCTGTTAAATATACACAAATATATACTAAAATAGAATTACTAAAACGATTTTGTAAATATTTTTTAAACAAATCGTTTTTTTACAGTTAATATAAAACACTATCCTCAGCATTTTTTGCACTTTCATGTTAAATTAGAGGCTGTTTTATCCAAAAACAAGCATTTTCACGAAATAGAGACTTAATTTTTGAATCCGGAATTCAGGTAAAACATTTATCCTGAAATTCAAAATAAATGATATATTAGCTAAAGAATTCATGACACTTAAGTTATTTACAACAAAACCTTTATGACCAAAAAAACTATAATTCTGATCGCATTTATTATACTGAAATTTGTTTTGCAATATGTACTGATAAGTCCTGAATATGACTTGCAGCGCGATGAATACCTGCATCTTGATCAGGCACATCATTTGGCGTGGGGATACTTATCTGTTCCACCGGTTACTTCGTGGTTTTCTTACCTGATATTCTTACTGGGGAATTCTGTTTTCTGGGTTAAATTCTTTCCTGCACTTTTTGGCGTATTGACTTTAATAATGGTCTGGAAAACGATCGAAACACTTAAAGGCAATTTATATGCTTTAATTCTGGGTGCAACCTGTATCTTGTTTTCCTGTTTATTGCGACTCAATACATTATACCAGCCCAACTCCTTAGATGTTTTATGCTGGACTGCTTTTTATTATGTTCTTATTCAATATATAACTACCGAAGAAAAGAAATGGTTTTATATAGGAGCGGTTTTATTTGCTTTTGGCTTTCTAAACAAATACAATATTCTCTTTCTGCTTATAGGACTCTTGCCTGCCCTTTTACTTTCCAGTCAAAGAAAAATTTTAGCAGAGAAAAAGCTTTATTTTGCTTTAATTTTGGGATTATTATTGATTCTTCCAAATTTAGTATGGCAGTACAACAATCAATTTCCGATCGTGCATCATATGAAAAAACTGGCCGAAACACAATTGGTTAATGTTGATCGGATTGATTTCTTAAAAGAACAATTGTTGTTTTTTATTGGTTCTTTTCTTGTTATACTTTCAGGATTATATGCTTTGCTGTTTTATAAACCGTTTGCCAAGTATAAACTCTTTTTTGCGTGTATAATTTTCACACTGCTTGTCTTTATTTATTTTAAAGCAAAAGCATATTATGCCATTGGACTCTACCCTGTTTACATTGCTTTTGGTGCTGTTTTTCTTTCGAATATTTTAAACACAGGATGGAAAAGATATTTACAACCGGTTTTCATTCTGATTCCGCTATTGTTATTTATTCCGATGTACAATTTGGCTTTCCCAAATAAAAGTCCTGAATACATAGCGCAGCATCCTGATAAATATAAAGACCTTGGAATGCTTCGTTGGGAAGATGGAAAAGAGCATACTTTGCCTCAGGACTTTGCTGATATGTTAGGATGGAAAGAATTGGCCCGCAAAACAGATTCTCTTTATGCTTCTCTTCCAAATCCGGAGAAAACATTGGTACTTTGTGATAATTACGGACAAGCCGGAGCAATCAATTATTACTCTAAAAAAGGAATCAAAGCCGTTTCTTTTAATGCCGATTATGTAAATTGGTTTAATCTTGATGTGAAATACAAAAATGTGATCAGAGTTATAGAATACGAGGAAGCTGAAGCTGAATTTAAGGAAACTAGTCAGCATTTTGAATCTTCTGCCTATGCGGGTCAAATAACAAATAAATATGCAAGAGAATATAAGACCTCTATTTTTACTTTTATAAATGCCAAAGTCGATATTAATAAAATACTAGAACAAGAAATCAAAGAAGTAACAGATTATAGTAAGTAAATGGTTGATTTTAGCACTATCGAATATTTAAAAAATGGAAATCAGAAACAGATTTTGGCTTATGAGATCTTAACCCGAAATAATGTTTTAGATGATATTGCTGAATTTGAGCCTATTTTAGTTGGCACTATTCCGATAAATATTGATATTGAAAACAGTGATCTTGATATTATTTGTTACTGGAAAAACAAAACTGATTTCAAAACCAAAATTCAGTCTATTTTTGGTAATGAAAAAGAATTCAAAATTCGGGAAACACAAATTGGTGATCAGGAAACGGTTATTGCCAATTTTAGAATTGATCCGTTTGAAATTGAAATCTTCGGACAAAACATTCCGACGAAAAATCAAAATGGCTATAAACATATGATTATCGAAAACCAGATTCTGGCATCAAAAGATGAAAATTTCCAATTAGAAATCATCAAACTCAAACAAAAAGGGTACAAAACCGAGCCCGCTTTTGGCCTTTTATTGGGTTTAAAAAATGATCCTTACCTGGAATTACTTCATTATAAAATTGATTCTAATAAGTAAATCATTTGTTTATACACTTCAAACAACTGTATGTTAAGTAGTTATTAAAATTTCTAAACTCTAAAAAAATATTTCCGTAATTTCTTGCCACAACCGTATTTACTGCTTATCTTTGCACCCGAAACATCGCGGGATAGAGCAGTAGGCAGCTCGTCGGGCTCATAACCCGAAGGTCACAGGTTCGAGTCCTGTTCCCGCTACTAAGAAAAATTAAAAGCCGAGAAATCTAGATTTCTCGGCTTTTTTTGTGGTTCGAAAAATCTTGTTTCAATTTTTTAAAATTTGAAACTCCTGTATTTTCAAGAGAATTTGGTTCGAGTCCTGTTAAGTTAAAAATTTAAAATATTTAAAAATTTATTTTCATTACCGCTCCCAACCTTTTAGATCAAATAATCATCTATCTAAATAGAAACTGGAAACAAAACAATTATTCCTTCTTCTAAAAAATGCTATCTTTCTCCAATTAAATTGATTATTTGATGATTGCAAAATACCCTAAGAAACTACTTTTTATTTTTGTTCTCCTAGCTCAGGTTTGTTCCGGACAAAAAGTTTTTAAAATTAAAGAAGGACAACTTGAGTTTATAAATCTTGAAAAAGGGATTTTCATAAAAAAAGGAAATTCATATTATGAAATAAGGTTAGAGAAAATTAACGATTATGACAAGTTTGCCAGAGATTCTAAATACGAGTTACAAAGTGTGACAATAGAAGAAATAGAAGCTGTAAAAAGAGATAGTTCAACTATTGCTTCACCTGACATCGTAACTTATGACTTTAAAAATTTTGAAACCAAAAAGTTCACAACGATTAATCATGATGGTAATTATCAATTCTATAAGTACAATAAAAATTTCTTCGGAATAGATTTTATAAAAGATTCTAAACAGAAACCCATAAAAGCAAATATTTTTCATTACTGCATTTTAGATTTTGGCAATAACAAGAAAATTATTTATCACGAAGGAGGGTTTATTATTCCGACAAAAGAAAAAATTATTTTTTTGTTTAAAGAAAATGACTTAACTACATCTTTTAGAAATTTCAGAATTTCAGAGCTTAAAAACTTAACAACAGCAGAAGTTTTTTCGTTACAGGTAGAAAAATTAAGACTTAATGAAAATTTCTATAAAATTGACAGCTTAAAAAACAAACGCGTAAAAATTCTAGATGTCTATAACCAGAGAGCTGTCAATAAAACATTTGATTCAATTATTTTTAATGACTACTTTGTAATAGCGTATCAAAAAGCAAAAATTAATCTTTATAATTATACATTTCAGGAGATAAAAATTGCAAATTTAAAAGCGGTTGGTCAAGAAAGATTTTATCCGGTTTTACAGATTATTGAAGGCAATTCAGTAAGAAGAATAAACTTAATTGGAGAAAATTTTAATGCTGGAGATATAAGATACATTCCCGACTTTTCAAATTATTTTGACTCTTCTAGAGTTGAATTTAAAATCACTAAGGAAAATGATCATTTTTATCTGTATACAGATAATATTTTTTCGCTTGTTCCGCGTTTAGCAAGTTTTGAAAATCATTTTAAGCTATTCAATGCTGATGAATACGAAACAATTCAATTTTTAGATGAAAATACTTCTATAACATTAAATTCTGAAATGATGGATTTTAGTGTAAATTTTCCAATTATGATTTATGCAAAACTCAAAAACGGAAAATATAATTTGAGCACAATTGAATATTTAGGGACAGAAAATCCCAATAATGAAATTGTAATATTTAATACTAAATTACCCAAAAACTTAGATGATATTAAATTAATATCTCCTCAAACTTATTTTATTGAAAAAGATGGATTATGTACTCTTTATCCAATAATGAAAAAGATTAAATATAAAAAGTTGGAGAGTTTCCAAAAGAATTTTGCTCGTTTTGAGTTGCCAAATGGGCAAAGAGGCTGGCTGGATTTAAAAGGAAATGAATATTTAGATAACTAAATTAGAAAAAAACATAATTACCTATGAAAAAGCTATTTCGGTTATTATATTCTCTGCTGTTTGTTTCCTGTATTTCAGAAAATAAACCGCTGGAAATTGAAACTAAAAATCCTATTGGAATTGGAATATTGGAAATTAACTCCCATGAAGCGTTACCTATATATTTATCTAAAACCCTTGATGAAGTAATCGATACCATAACCTTTGATCGGGTTTATCTGGGAAAAAACAGTGGAAGCCTCGAAATTAACTCAAGTGTTTTAAAAACAAAATTCAAACCTTATGCTATATCTGCCAGTTCAGGCACAGCCAAAAGTGAAGGCCTCATCAATTCAGGTTTAGCTAGTTATGGAACTACTTTAAAATTTACGGTAATTGAATCGAATCCTAAATATTTTAAAGTCATATTAAATGAAACCACTAAAGAAATCGGATACATTAAACCAATAAAAAGCATTAAAAAGCAGTACGATTATAAAAGCTGGAAAAGTTATCTGCAAAGTGTCCAGATGATAAATCTTTTTAGTAAAGAAGTACTTTATGACAAACCTATGGGATCAAAAACTATTATACTTGATTATCATTGTGCTTTCAAAGTAATAGATGTTCAAAATGAATGGGCAGAAATTAAACCTGTTGATTATAACGTTGGAAGTGAAAAGTGCAAAGATATTCAAGGCTGGATAAAATGGCGAAATAATGATAAAATAACGATTAAAATAATCTTGCAAATTATAGACTAAAAGAACACAAATGTATGTTTCAAATATTATAAATTAACTTCAAAAGTATTTATGAAAAAAATTATATCTCTATTATTCTGTCATCTGGCTATTTTATCATTTGGACAGGAAGCAGTGACAAAAAGCAAATTAATCAGAGGGTTTGTTTTTGATAACTCCGAATATGCAAGCATTCCTTTACCAGTTGTTGAAGTTCCTATTGAAATAATAGGAACGGAAAGAAAGACAAAAACAGACGATGATGGCAAATTTGAAATTGAAGCAACAGAAGGTGACGTTTTAATTATTCAAGGAGACTTTCTTAAAACCCAAAAGGTTTTAATTACAGATAAAAACTGTTATGAGATTAATCTAGGCACTGTGACTGGTACTTACATGATTTCTTTTCAAAGTAAAAAATCCGCTAGACAAAGTAGTCGGTTCTATCGCAAACTCGTAAAGAAATTACTAGAAAAAATTGAAAGCGGTTTTTACGATTGTCGTGATTAAAAAATATTATTTAACCTGATTCAATACATTTAACAATAATTTAAATAGAGACAATGAAAAAATCAATTTACATATTTTGTTTCGTTTTAGGAGTGATAATAAACTGCAATTCTCAAAATCAACTTTCAAAACCAGACAAAAGTCTCCCGACTTTTTACGATTAGTTCTTAGATTTTTTTCGCATCTGGTAAACAGCATTCTAAGAAAATTAGTTTTAAAGTCGGAGGCTTTGAGAGGTTTTCGTTTTTTAATTACATTTGTTTAAAATGGCGCAAAGTCGGAGACATTTGCGCAGCGTGAATAAGGAATACTTCATAGAGCGGGGGATTTCATGGATGTGTTGTTAGTTTTGAACAATTTAGGCTGTACAGTTACTTATAATCTAACTTTTAGAGCAGTGCTAAATAAGCTTACACTACAAATAGATAGCCATACAAATTGTACATAGAGTGTAAAAGAACTGTCAAAACAAAATATAAATTGGTTTGGGTCTTACATTTGATGTAAAACGTATTTAATAAAATACCGCTAAAAAAAGTCATTACAATATATATTGGATTATAGTAATGACATGCTGCAAATAGTATACTTGGTATTATAATAAGTATTTTTTATTTATAATTTTTAATTTTTCAAGAGCTTCATTTGGCAAATATTGAAAAATCAAGGTTTCAATGATTGGCCCTACAATTATAATTATTATAAATTTTTCAATAATTGAAAAATCTTTTAATCCATTTTCAGAATTATTATTGTAATTAAAAAAAATATCATTTATCCAATTAAAAAAATAGCCATTTAAAAGTGCAAGAAATAAAATTATGGAGAACATACATACTAAAAAAAATGCTTCATTGTTTCTCATACCCTCTATTTGAAAATTAAAGACTATTAAATAATTAATAGTCTTTAATAAGTTAAAATAATTTTATCCCCCGATCTCCGAAGTCTTCTCATGAAAAGCTACGCAAATATCTTACAGCATTTCTTCTTTATGAATCTCTTCTATTAAAACTCGTTTTAGGTTTTCAAAATCGGCTGTACCGACAAAAAAAGTTTTTGTCTTATCTTTTGATTTTAAAAGTATGGCATTTCCAAAATTCACATTGTACAACCATCCGTGGTTTGTAATTCGAATTCCTAAACCTGTTAACCAATTAACTTTAATCATTTGAATACTTGCAATATCAATATCTTGTATAGACATTTCTTTTTTAAAAAAACCAAATCCAAAATAAGCAGAAATTTTACTTTCATTCAATGTGATGGTCAGTTTGTGAAAAATGATAAAAATGATAATCAAAAATAAAGCAGGAAAATACAAATTCGTTTTATCCGTAAAAGGATAAATTACTAGTAAAAAAGTAATTATAAAGATTATTAAAATAGAATACGAGAATTGAACATTTTTGTATTTAAGACCTGGCATGAATAAATCTTTTAAAGAAGTTACTATTTATCTCTTTATGTAAAGTAGTGGTATTTTGATTTTCATCGTCAGCGCTAGCATTTGAAAACGATTTTTTTTAAGTAGCAAATACTGATACTTGCTTCATAAATTTTTAATGTAACGTCTAAAATTATTAGCTATAAAAATTTCATTCATTCACATCAAATATAACAATTAAACATTTTCAATAATAAGATTTTTCGTGTTTTTAATTGGGCTTCTCCTCTCTTTGTTCTCCCGATTTAATTTGTATAAAGTCCTCATAATTGGTAAAATACTCCAACCCTAAAACTAAGAGCAGCGAGCTTACATTATATACTTTCTGCATTATGATTGCTAAACCTAAGTAACCAAAACCAAATAGCGTAAAGAAACAGTAAAAAGTCAATAAACAAATAATACAGCAAAATTTAAGAAAATGACGTTTTGACTTTATGATAAATATGGTAATAATAAATAAACCAAGCAATGTTAAAATGATCGATATTGTTCCGAGGTCATGGAAGGGAGTTGCAATTAAGAAAATAAATAATAGGTTAGCAACGCCTATAAATTTTAAAACTTTAGCCCACTGTCTCAAAGGTATTTTTTTTGACATAGTGATAAAAAAAATACCATAACCAACCGAGTGGAATGCCATTCCGATAATTGCCCAAATCCTGCCCGGGTTTTCTAAACCGTTTATCGCTTTTGCGGCAAATAAATTGCTTACGAAATTTTTTGACCAGTCAAAGCCCACAGAATTTTTGTCAAGCAATGAGCCTCCTGGATAAAGTAACGATGCTATTACTAACAAAATCACGGAAATGATCAAACATATCAAAACCGAATATTTTTTTATCATTTGCTTAATTGTTAAACTTTCCATTTGTCAAGTAAATGAGGTGTTTTTTGTATCAAATTATTTTGCAATGGCCTCGAAATTATTTGTATGTGTGATAAAACCTGCCCCTGCTCCCCGAAATATGCCTCAGTAAAACTACACCTTTCTGAAATCCTTCTGGACTGACTTTATTCCATTTTAGACAAATATAAATTAAAAACAGATACATTATAAAGTCGAGAATTTATAAGAAACAAAAAAAATGCGCAAAAGTTATTTGCGCATTTTTTTATAAGAACACTGTTTCATAAAACAGCAACTCTAATATTAAAGTTCTGACTTTAAGTTTACTTTACCTTTCTGAAGCCCTTTACCTGTTACTTCCAATTGGATTGCGCCTGCTGTTTTGACTGCTTTAACCAGGACCACTAATTTACCACTGAAAAGCTTCATTTTGTTTTCATGGAATATTTCCAGCGAAGTTGCATCACCATTACAAGCGGCTCTGTACGTTGCTGCTCCGGTTACCTTAAATTGTAATTCATTCACTGCTGTTGGACATGGAATGCCATTTTTATCTACAACTGAAACCGTTACAAAAGAGATATCCTCACCATCAGCTTTGATAATTTTGCGATCTGCTTCCAGAACAATTTTATACGGATCTCCAGCGGTTTTAACTTCACTTTCGGCAGCTATTTTTCCATTTGAATCAAATGCTACAACTTTTACAGTTCCAGGCTCATATTTCACATCCATCCACATCAAGCGATAGCGGTTTTGTGGAGTAGAATTGTTTTTTTTCTGAACTCCCATGCTTTTTCCGTTTACGAAAAGTTCTGCACTATCATAATTTGTGTAAACGAAAACGGGAGTAATTTCTCCTTCTCTTCCTTTCCAGTTCCAATGTGGTAATATATGAAGCGTTTTATCCTCCTTATTCCATCTGCTTCTATAAAGATAAAAACGGTCTTTCGGAAGTCCTGCTAAATCTGAAATTCCAAAATAAGAACTTCTTGAAGGCCATTTTTCATCATAAGGCGTTGGCTCTCCCAAATAATCAAAACCAGTCCAGACAAACTCGCCGATGACCCAAGGTTTGTCATCCTGAAGTACAAAATCTTCATCAGGAACATTTGACCAGCTGCAAGCTTCTAGATCATACGATGAACTTTGAAAATCATCGTATTGCTTTTCTTTTTGCTGCACAACAGGAAATTTATAAATTCCTCTTGAACTCACTGTTGAAGCTGTTTCTGAACCCAAAATAAATCCTTGTGGGAATGATTTATAAGCTTCTTCATAAAGATGCACTCTGTAATTCAGCCCAGGTACATCCAATAAAGATCCAAAACCTGAGGCCATAGTCTGTTTTACCTGATCCATTCCGACAGTTACCGGACGCGTAGGATCTTCTCTATGAAAAACATCCTGTAAAAATTTAGCTCTGGTCAGACCTTCAGCTCCATATTGATCCGGAACTTCATTTCCTGAACTCCACATTACAATACAAGGATGGTTTCGTGTGGCTCTCACTAAATTTACAATATCTTTTTCTGCATATTCTTCAAAAAAGCGATGATAACCGTTTTGTACTTTTGGCTTTGCCCATTCATCAAAACTTTCAGCCAGAAACATAAATCCCATTTCGTCAGCCAATTCAAGCTGTTCAAAAGAGGGCATATTATGAGAACTTCTGATTGCGTTACATCCCATGTCTTTCAAAATCGTAAGCTGTCTTCGAAGTGCCGCTTTATTTACCGCAGCACCAAGAGGCCCAAGGTCATGATGAAGACAAACGCCTTTAAATTTCGTCACTTTTCCGTTAAGGCTAAATCCTTTATTAGGTTCGTATTTGATTGATCTAATTCCGAATTTTATACTTTGTTCGTCTTTTAAAGTTCCATCAGCGGCGTACAATTTTGTTATTGCTGTATACAAATATGGCGTTTCAGGACTCCATAAATGAGGTATGGCAACAGCAATACTTTGATGAAATTTTCCGTCTTTCATTTCTGTAGCTTTCTGTGTTGCTACTACATTATTGTCCGCATCTTTTATTTGGGTTATCATTGACACATTATTGCCCTTAACCTCAGCTTTAAGATCAACAACAGCGGTATTTTCTTTGATGTCGGGAGTTGTAATAAAGGTTCCCCACTGTACAAAGTTTTCTTCTTCTTTTACGACAATACTCACTTTTCTGTATAAACCTGCTCCGGGATACCATCTTGAAGAAAACGGCATATTGGTTAATTTTACAGCCAATACATTTTCTGAACCAGCAAGGAGATCATTGGTAATATCAATGATAAAATAACTGTATCCATAACCCCATTCTCCTACCTTTTTTCCATTTAAATAAACCTGAGGTTCGCTCATGGCGCCCTCAAAAATAAGAAGCGCTTTTTTTCCTTTTTTAAATTCGGGAATGGAAAATGTGTTGCGATACCAGCCTGTACCAATATGTGGCAGCGCACCGGTACGACCTGTTTTTTCGGTTGGAATTGTTTCTCCATTTTGTTCAATTGCCGAAACTTGTTTGTCCCATTCTTTATCAAAAGGTCCATAAATAGCCCAATCGTGAGGTACGCTCACTTTTTCCCATTTGGAAGCATCGAATTTTACTGAAGATGCTTCTTCTTTCACTTCTTTAGAAAAACGCCAGTTATCTTTTAAAATAACGGTAGTGGATTGTGACCTCATTTCTCCGGAAGAAAAAATTAGTAGAAATAAGAATACTATTGATTTAAAAATTGATTTCATTTTGATTTTGTTCTCTTACTATCAAGAAACTACGTTTTTAAAGATTAAATCTCCTAACTCGTTGGAGGTAATGCATTAAAATTTAATTAAACACATAGAAACATAGATTTTATGATTTTGAAAAAAGAAAATCAAAAAGAAACTCGTTTCTCACACATAGCTATGTGTGTTAATGCAAGTGAAACGCCTTTTTTTGAATCCAATATGCTACATCCTATGTCTTAAAAATAATTACACCTAATGGGTTAACTTAGTTTCTTAATGGCAAAATTTAATTGTTTATTTAATTTTTGAAAGCATCCAATGCCGGTGATGGTTTTCCATCAGGAAGCCAGGCGTTTAACTGATAACCACTCCAGCTTTTTTCGCCTTGTGGTTCCCAATAAATAACACCTAATCCTTTGTTATCAGGTACACTTTTTACGGCTTTTATTGTGGCTTCAAGCATTTCTTTGGTGTTTTGTACTTGTTCAAAGTCACCACCAACTTCGACTACCATCACTTCTTTGTTATAGCGGGAGGCCATGTCTTTTAGATTATTTTCTAAATCTAAAATGGTGCTTTGATAATCGGTTTTGATCCAGTACGGATAATACGACAAACCAATTACATCATATTTTACCTTATTTTCAGTCGCTTTATCAAAAAACCATCTGAATTTTTCACTTTTATTTCCTTCGTCTAAATGAACGATTACTTTAATTTTTGGGTCGATGGCTTTTGTTGCTTCGTATCCTTTATCTAATAATTGTGCCAACTGATTAAAATTGTCTGTGTGTCCTTCCGGCCAAAGCATGCCACTTGGAATTTCATTTCCAACCTGAACCCATTCCGGCGTTACTCCTGCTTTTTTCAACAGTTTTAGAACATCGTAGGTATGTTGATACACATCGGTTAGCAATTCCGGAAAAGAATGTTTTGCCCATGCAGCAGGTTTATTTTGTTTGCCGGGATCTGCCCAGGAATCGCTGTAATGAAAATCGATCATAATACGCATTCCCATTTTTTGAGCTCGAACTGCCATGACAACCGTTTCTTCAGGGCTGCAGTGTCCGCTAGCTTTATCATCATTGGGATTTACCCAAACACGTAACCTAATGGTATTTATTCCGCGATCTTTTAATAGTTGCAGACAGTCTTTTTCAGAACCTTCTGCATCATAAAATTTATAGCCGGTTGCTTCCATTTGGGGCAGCCAGCCAACATCTGCTCCTTTTGAAAAGGAGTTTTTTTCGCTAATCATTTTTGATTTACAAGAAGTAAATCCAAATATAATTAACATCAAAAAGGATACAATTTTAAGTGATTTTTTCATGTGTCTTAGTCTTTACTAAAAGCTTGCATTACAGATAGGGCGTTATTATCAAAACTATACAATGCCTGATTTTCGAAAGTAGAACCACTTGCCGATTGTGGCCCTTTAAAAGCAACCCATTCTCCGCCCCAGTACGCAAATCCTTGTCCAAATTCTGATATTTTTACGATGTTTTTAATATCCATAACAAAAGTTCTTTGTCCTGTTGGCGTTGCCGGATATCCAGGCACTAACTGATCGTTTGTTCCTACAATATTATTCGTCTGGTCATTGTACAATAGGGTAAAAGGATAAGCAGTTTCTGCAATCAACACTTTTTTACTGAATTTCTTTCCTAAAGCATCAATGGTATTTTTTACTACTGTTAAATCTTTACCATGCCAAACAGGATAATAGGATAACCCAATATAATCGTAATCAATACTTTTCATTTTGGTAAAAAACCAATCAGTAGCATCACCATCTACACCTGCATAATGAATCATTATTTTGGTGTTTGGTGCTTTACTGCGAACTGTTGCGCTTGCAGCATTTAATAAAGCGATACATTGTTGTTCGTTACTGATTAGATTTCCTTGTGGCCATAATAATCCACTATTGATTTCATTCCCAATTTGAATAATATCCGGATTGATTTCCGTAATTATTGTAGCGGTATAATCAGCAACTGCTGTTTTTAAATCGGTAAAAGATAAGTTTTTCCATTCTTCAGGAATAGTTTGAATGGCTGGATCGGCCCAATTATCAGAATAGTGAACGGTAAGCCAAACTCTTAAACCGGCTTGCCTTGCTTTTTGAGCCAATTGTTTTACTTCACTTAGACCAGAACGGCCATTTACAGGATTTTTCCATACACGCATTCGGACAGTATTACAACCTGCATTTTTTAGTGTGGTAAGCATTCCTTCGGCTTTGCCGTTGCTGTAAAATTTAGTTCCTAAAGATTCCATTTGAGGAAGAAAAGAAACATCTGATGCCCTGATAAAAGTATCTGTCGCATCTGGTGGGTTAACCGCTTCTGTGTCTGCAGCATCATTACTAGAACATGAAAATTGAATTGCAGTTATAGCAAGTAACCCAAGGATTTTTATATATTTTCTCATGGTATGAGTTATAATTAGTAGAGTTTTGAATTTAAAAGTAAGTTCTTTTTAATGCAAAGAAGAAGCCTCAAAATAAGCTTATGAGGCTTCTCTTCTTTTTTAATTCAATTATGGAGTTGCGATAAACATATAACGTCCATCTAAGTCATTGAACCAGATTTCATATTTTCCAGCCTCAACAATAATATCTCCGCCATTATCACCCCAACTAACATCCCAGCTATTGTTTGCTTTGAATTTCATTTTTCCGGCTTTTAAAGTTTGAGTAACTTTCCAGATATGGGCATCAAAATCAGATTTCACTAAAGGTACTTCTGTGTTCCAACCGGTATCATCGCCTGTTAATACAGAACCAGTTAGACCAATTGTTGCGTACGTTGTCATTGGCCCTGTATAAGGCTCTATTTTATAAGTTAGTTCTTCAAGATTAATTTCAAAACTATAATAACCTGAAGCTGTCGTTGGGAATACACCCGGATCAGGATCGCTTTCTGTTGCTCTGTATTGTACTTTAGCACCATTTGTTCCATAAGCTGGAGCCCAGAAACCAATTTGCTCAATTAATTTGAAACCATCTTTATTAAAATATCCTGTGTAATAGAACTTTGCAGTTTCTTTTGTATCTCTGTAAATTGGCATGTTATTGCTCGTTACACTCCATCCCGCAGCAGTACCAGGTCCTACTAAAAACAAATCAATTTTAGGGAATACACCTCTGTAAGGAGTCAATGCAATCGTAATTGGTGTAGAAAGTTTTGGTTCTGAAAGTGTTGTTCCAACCGTTGATTTAATTCTAACATCGATTGTTCCTTCAACATCAGGCGTAAGACCCAATTCAAGTGCTTTTGCATTAAGCTCCGCAACTGAAATAGACGCATGTGTACTTGTAGAAGTTGTAATATCTATCGGCGCTGCAAACTCAGTATTACTGGCTGCAAACTGTACGGTATAGGTAACTATTGTAGGTGTTCCGTAACTTACTTTTTCCCAGGTAAAAGTGAGGGCAGTGTTGTTAGGTGTGTCTTTATTCAAAATAGTCGAAGAACCATTTTCAGGTGTAATGATTGCAAAAGCCGCTTCCTGAGGCTCTAAGATCATCAAATCTGTTTCGTTTTCACAAGACCAAAGTCCTGTAACTAAAGCAATCGCTATAAAAATTTTATATATGTGTTTCATTTTTCGTATCGTTTATGTTTTAAAAAAAATTTTAGTAACCCGTATTTTGAGTTAGATTTCTATTGGCTCCCAATGATCCTTCCGGAATAGGGAAAACACTCATATAAGAAGGAATAGAGATTCCTTTTGAAGAATTTCCTTTCCACGCCCAATTGTAAGATCCTCCGGTATATTTTCCAAAACGAATTAAATCTTGTCTTCGGTGTGCTTCCCAGTGTAATTCGCGTGCTCTTTCATCAATTAAAAAATCAAGAGTTAATTCGCTTTGCGCAATGTTTCCAACAGTCGAATTACTATTAGCTCTTTGTCTTAAAGCATTTACATAATTTAATGCCTGAGTAGTTGTTCCATTTCCGCCTCTTAAAGTCGCTTCTGCATACATTAAATACACATCCGCTAATCTGAATAATGGAAAATCAGTATCAGCATAAGTAGAACTTATTCCGTTCACTCCTGTAGACGTTTTATTAGAAAATTTAGATAAAATATAGCCTTGTGTTTTTACACCAATATCTTCAATATCAATAGATCTTTGTTTTCCGGGATCACCCTGAACACCTTTTCCTATTGTATTTCTGGTATCCTGACTGAATTTTGTTCCGTCAAATTTTTGAGCAAATTCTTTTCTGATTCTAAGTGCTCCTGTCCAGCCACCAATTCCAAAGTCGGCACCATTATTTTCCCATGCCCCAATTTGCCCGTTTGTTAAAACAGTTGTTGCTCCCCAGTTTTGAGAAACTGCTCCATCTGACTGGATTCCGAAAATAATTTCTGCAGAGGTATTGTTATCTGCTTTAAAGTTGTCCAGGTATTTTGGTTTCAAAGTATAACCGCCTGCAATAACTTCATTACACATTGTAATACAATCATCAAAACGATCCGCCTGAATGTAAACCTCAGCATTCAAATACATTTTTGCCAAAATCATACGTGCCATAGATTGGTCTAAACGTCCGTATTCATTTGTTCTGGCCGCTTTTAAATCTGGTAAAACAGCTTTAAGTTCCGTTTCAACAAAATCAAATAATTGTTTTCTGTTAAACTCAGGTCCTGTAAAATTTATTGGATCATTTTCAGTATACATTGGTGCTTTTCCAAATAAATCCATCATGTTATAATAAGCGTACGCTCTTAAAACACGAACTTCCTGGCGGTAAAGTGCTATATCAGCCAAAGTTGCAGTATTAGTAATACCTCTTGAACTTAACTTTTCTGGTGTACTCTGACGCAAAAATTCATTTGCATAAGAAACAGAAACCATCGCTCTGCTAAACATTCCTAAAATAACAGGATTTGCGGCTGTCCAGATATTACGTTGTAATTCTGCCGTTCCTCCATCATTTTCATAACTCCAAACCAATTCGTCCGTAGTTAATTCCTGCAAGTACAATAAACATCTTGTAAACTGGCTCGTTCCTGCATCTACACCTTCAAGCGATGAATTATCAGGGCCCAATACTCCCGTTAAAGTTAGATTTCCGTATACTCCTGCAAATGCTTTTTTGTATCCGTCAGGTGTAGAAAATAGTACATCAGAAGAGAGAACGTCGTCATCTTCAGAGACTACGTTTAAGTCATCTGTACAAGAATGAAAAACGGTAGTCAATGCTAAAATTGTTATTAAAATATATTTTTTCATCTTTTCGCTATTAAAATTTAAGATTAAGACCAAATAAGATTGATCGTTGTCTTGGATAAATCGTTTTGTCTACACCGTTATTTGTAATTTCAGGGTCTAAACCACTGTATTTTGTAATTACAAAAACGTTCTGAACTCCAGTTGACACTCTTAATGAAGCTTTACTGTTTACCCAGTTGTTCAAAGTGTATCCTAACGTAATATTGTCCATTTTTAAGAAAGAGGCATTCTCTATATAAAGATCTGACAATACAACATTTGAGGTAGTCTGAAAATTAGTTTCTGTTACCTGAGATGGAATATTACTTAAAACCCCTCCGTTTTCCATAGCATCATATTGTGCTCTGCTGGCGTCTACAGCATTAAAAATTCGGTTACCAACACTTGCTCTTAAATTGAACGAAAAATCGAATTTCTTATAATTCATGTTAGATGCAAATCCTAATGTAAAATCAGGATCAGGATTATTATAAATGTATTTATCTGAATCGTTTTTGATGTTATCTCCATTTAAATCTGCAAAAGCCCCTTCAATTGGTTTTCCTTCGTTATTGTATAATTGTTTGTATACGTAGTACGAATAAGGAGTGTAACCTTCTCTGAAAATTTGCCCCGGAGTTCCTGTTCCTGCAATGTTGTCTCCTAAAAAGATATCGGTTCCGTTTACCAGATTTTTGATTCTTCTTTCGAATTTGGCCATATTAAAGTTCATGTTCCAGTTAAAATTTTCTGTTTTAACGGCATTCGCATTAATCGTAAACTCAACACCTTTTGTGGTAAAGCTACCTACGTTTTGATACACGCGATTAGAGAAATTACTACCATCAGATATAGCTGCATTTACTAACAAATCTTTAGATTCTTTGTAATACACATCAAGTCCGGCAGATAAGCGATTGTCTAAGAAACCAAAATCAAGACCTGCGTTGTAGGAAGTAGTTTCTTCCCATTTCAAATTGTTTGTTCTTTTTGAAGGAAGTGCAACCGGAACCGGGCTTTCGCCGAAGTAGTATTCAGAATTCCCACCACCAACCTGGTATTTTTGCAGGTATCCGTTTGGCTCAGGAATGTCCTGTTGTCCTGTTATACCCCAACTTAACCTTAATTTTAAGTCAGATAATGTACTGCTGTCTTTAAAGAAATCTTCTTTGATTTTCCATGCAAAAGCTGCAGATGGAAAATTCCCCCAACGATTGGCTTCCTCAAATCTTGATGAACCATCTCGTCTGTAAGACATCGTTAATAAATACTTATCTCTAAAATTTAGATTTGTTCTGGCAAAGAATCCTATTAAAACAACATCTGTATCGAGAGTGGTTTCAGGAAATGTTGATGGCAAATCAGGGTTTAGGATATTACCTGTTTCAAATCTTGAACTTTGAAATTTTTGATACGAATAACCACCAGTAGCTTCAAAATTCAATGCATTAAAAGTTTTATTATAAACTAAGTAACTATCTAATAATTTGTTTTTTCTGGTTGCTTCTGTATATTCATTTGTCCCGTAAGGAATGTTATTGTTTGATGGAGCAGAACCGGCATCAGCACCAACCAATCTTGTTCTTTCTCCATTTGATTCATCATAACCAACATTCATAACAGCTCGTAAAGCAGGCAAAAAGTGAAATTTATAATCTATTTCAAAATTTCCAAAAATTCTGTCATTCGTCCCTCTATCGTTTGTATTCAACAATTGCGAAACAGGATTTCTTGCTGCAGTTGATACTAATGGATAATTTCCGTTGGCATCAATTCCGGTAGTATATTCAAAATAACCGCCATAAGGTGCGCCTTCCACTTTTATTGGCTGCGTTGGATCAAAACCAATAGCAGCTCCCTCAACAGCATCTGTAAATCTGTTTTTTTCATCTGTATAATTAGCTGAAAGCCTTAATTTTAAATGATTGTCAAGAAACGCCGGATTCATTACTAAACCAACCGTGTTTCTTTTGAAAGTGTTCGTTAAACGCAATCCTTGCTGATCTGTATTTCCCAGTGTTAAACTTGTTGGAATGATATTGAATAAACTTCCTCTAACGGCTAAACTTTGGTCTACCGTTCCGGTATTTCTGTAAATTGCTTTTTGCCAATCTGTATTTGCCGTTCCCAGTTTACTTAGATCATCGCTTCTTCTGTCTGCAATAACGCTTCTAAATTCATCTGCACTAAAAACGTCAACCGTTTTAGTTAATGTACCAGCTGCATATTGAACATTATAATCTACAGATAATGTTTTGCTTCCTTTTTTAGTAGTGATAATAATAACACCATTTGAAGCTCGGGAACCATAAATCGCAGAAGCTGATGCATCTTTTAAAACCGTAATAGATTCTACAGTTGCAGGATTTAATGAGGCTAAAAAGGAAGAAGATCCTGTATTGGTAGTATTATCAAGCGGTAATCCGTCAATAACAATAAGAGGATCATTACTTGCAAAAAGCGAACTTCCTCCTCGAATTCTAATTTGAGAACTAGAACCCGGAGCACCAGTTGAATTTACGGTCAAACCAGCTACTCTACCGTTAAGCAGATTTTCTGTTGTAATATTATTTCCTTTATTAAAGTCTTTGGTCGTAAGTGCCGTAACAGATCCTGTTGCATCTTTCTTTTTTACACTTCCGTAACCGACCTGAACTACTACTTCTTTTAGTAGATTGGTATCTTCTTCAAGATAAACCGTTATGTTTTTTTGTCCGGTAACTGAAATAGTCTGATTGGAATAACCGGTATAAGAAAACGTAATTTGACTATTTGCTTTTACTCCGGATAATTGAAATTTTCCATCGAAGTCCGTAGAGGCACTAATGTTTGCCCCTACTACTTTTATGTTTACTCCTGGTATGGGCTGTCCGGAGGCTTTTTCCAGGACAACTCCGCCTATTGTGTTCTGGGCAAAAACACAAAAAGGAAGTAAGAGTAATAAAAGTAAAAATTTGGTTTTAATTATTTTCATACTTTTTAAATTGGGTTGGTTTAAGTTAGTGTTTATTACTATAAGTGTTGGTTACAAAATGATCGAAAGAATATTAGTCTGCTCTTTCTTTTACAATGAGAAAAGGTTTCCCGATGTCAATTTTAATTGGAATGTTGGTCATGTTTAAATTGTTTTTGGTTAAGATAATTGGTTAGTTTGTTTGCATTGACTTACGCTGAATAAAAAAATAACATTATTACTCAAACGTTATAGCTTATCAATGCACTCTGCAAATTAAGTACAGAGCATCTTATTAAGACAGGGAAAAAATCATTTATAAAAGGGGACAATTTCGTAAAAGTGTACACACGACACTTTATAAAAGCATATTCTGTAATTTTTTAGTTTAAAAAAAATCAAAACACGAATTATTTACCTTTAAAATAATCGATTTAATAATTAAACAGCCTGTTGTTTTTAATCGGTTTATTCTCAAAAAAAACAAACCCATCTCAAAATATTTGTAGAGAAAAAAAATTACCACAGAGTTCACAAAGGAATTCCACAAAGTTCACAAAGGTTTGGACCAAGTCAATCATGTATAGCTTTGCGAACTTAATAAAGCCAATTACAAAGACACCGAAAAAAATACTTTGCGTGCTTTGCGGTAAAATTTACCACAGAGTTCACAAAGGAATTCCGCAAAGTTCACAAAGTTTAGATCAAATCAATCACATACAGCTTTGCGAACTTATTAAAGCCAATTAGAAACACACCGAAAAAATATTTTGCGTGCTTTGCGGTAAAATTAACTGCAAACAAAACAAATGTTATTTTTAAGCATTACATAATAATGTGTTAATTTCGCAAAGTATCAAATTTCAAATATATTCACTTAAAAAATTGATTCAGCTTTTAGATCGCATCCCTTTTATTTTTCGTATATCAGAGAACAGCATGCTTTTAAAAAAATTTCTATGAATAAGTTAATGTTCTTTCTTGTTATTAGTCTTTTGCACCTAAATGCATCTGGACAGAATTACCCGATAAGACATCTTGATATTTCATCAGGACTTTCGAACAATTCTGTTGCCTCTATATATCAGGATCAAAACGGTTATATGTGGTTCGGAACTTTTGATGGATTGAACAGATATGATGGAAATGATTTTAAAATTTACCGCCATATTCATACTGATCCAAATTCTATTCAGGGAAATGCTATTAGCTGTATCGAAGGTGACTTTCAAAATAATTTGTGGATAGGAACAACGGCAGGGCCAGTAGTTTTTAATGCTGAACGATCTTCTTTTAGTCCGCTGCAATATTATGATACGAACAAAAAAATCAAACCTTTAAACGTTACCGCCTACGAAATAATTGCGGTACATTCTTTACACATCATTCTCGTTGCTACAAAAGAGGCAATCGTAGTTTATAAAGAAGGTGAGAAAATTGGAACAGCGATACCTTTCAACGGAAAATTAAATTACATCGCAAGATCAATATCTTATAACGCGAAAAAACAAATTTTCTATGTTTTTATTACCGGAACTGGTCTTTGTCAATATGATATTAAATCAAAAAAAATAACGCTTCTCAATAATACCATTACAGGTGCCAATTGCATTAAACTGACAAATGAAGGGCTCTGGATTGGATCAGACGAAGGGGCATACTTGTATAATCACAATCAAAATACTTATTCTGAAAATTACTTTTCGGAAAAAACGGTTGTACGCGATTTTTATCAGCAGGAAAACAGACTATGGATTGCCACTGATGGAGCTGGTCTTTACACCATTACAAAAAATCAGGATGTTCCTGTTCTTTATCGTGCTAACGGCCCTGTTTCATTGCTTAACAGTAAATCTTTGTATGATATCCTTCAAAGCAAAAACGGCGAAATGTGGTTTGGAACCTTGCGTGGCGGCGTAAGTATGATGGGCAAAAAACCGCTCGATTTTAATCATTTTAAAAGCAAAGATCCCCTGACCAATAAGGAAGATGAAGATCCTGCCGCCAACTTCATGCTTTCTTTCTGCGAAGATGAAAAGAAAAATATCTGGATTGGTACTGATGGGGCCGGAATGCGCTACTGGAACAGAAAACAAAACACTTACGACGTTTACTCTACAACCTCGTCTGCGGGTAGAAAAATTCAGAGCAATTTTGTTACAAGCATCGTCTGGGATTCTGAGAATGCCATATGGGTTGCTATGTGGAAAGGCGGAGTTTGCCGTATTGATCTCAAATCAAAAGCAATTCAGAATTTCTCCATTTACAATCAAATCACTAAAAAAGCAGAACAGGAATCCTGGCTGCTGTTTATCGATTCAAAAAAAACACTTTGGCTTGCCGTTACTAACGGTGGAGCACTATATCAATTTGATAAAAAGCAAAATAAGTTCGTCTGTTACAGTACAACTTTGCGAGATGTTACTTGTCTCTATGAGACCAAAGATGGAAAAATATGGGGCGGAACATTTAATTCTTTTTTTGAGATCGAACCCAAAACAAAAAAAGTAAAAAACTATCATTCCGATTATACTATCAGATGCATAACAGAAGATCAGAACAAAAATCTTTGGATTGGTACTGTTGAAGGAGGTTTGCTTTTATTCAATCGAAAAACGGACACTTTCAAAAAGTATACTACACAAAACGGTCTTTCGAGCAATACAATACTTCGCCTTTTAGAAGACAAAAAAGGAGATTTATGGATGAGCACGTATCACGGAATTTCAAGACTGAATCCTAAGAATAATACTTTCAGAAATTTTGGTGTTTCTGATGGACTTCAGGGCAATCAATTTAGTTGGAATGCCGGCACCAAACTTTCTACTGGAGAATTTATTTTTGGAGGTATAAACGGATTCAATGTTTTTGATCCGGACAATATAAAAGACAAAAAAAATACCGGCAAATTTTTATTAAATGATTTATTGGTAAACAACCAGTCTTTAAAATTAGACAGTCCTTATATCACAGAAAAAAAACTCGAGATGATAAGTGCTGCCGAACTTCCTTATGAAAAATCGGCATTGAGTTTTGATTTTGTTTATCTTGATTATGTTAATTCTGAAAAAATTAATACCGCTTATTTTCTCGAAGGCTGGGACAAAGACTGGAATTATACCTCAAAGAATAACAGGGCAAATTATTCCAGGTTGACGGAGGGAACTTATACTTTCAAGGTAAAAACAACCGATGTTTTTGGAAACTGGACTAACGAAGTAACGCTGGCAACGGTAAAAATCCTTCCACCGTGGTACAGAACATGGTGGGCTTATACCTTTTATCTCATCGCTGCTGCAGGTGCCATTTATGCGTACGTAGGTTATCATAAAAATAAAGAAAGACTGCGCTACGAAATAAAACTGACCCGTATGGAGCATAAAAAAGACAAAGAACATGCTGAAAAACAGTTTTCTATGTTTACTTATATGGCTCATGAATTGCGCACTCCCCTTTCTTTGATTATAAATCCGCTAAAAAGTGCTATTGAGAGAAAAAACCGTTCTGAGGATGATCTTGACTTGAATCTTGCCTATAAAAATGCCAAGAGATTGTTGAGCCTTACCGATCAGTTACTGTTGTTTAGAAAAGCAGAAACGGATCTCGATGAACTCAAAATTTCAAAGATTAATCTAAACAGCTTGTGCCGTGAAATCTATGACAGCTTTACTCAAATGGCGGCGGTTAAAAGTTTAAATTATCAGTTTATTGAAGAAAAAACACCCGCCGAAATATATGGCGATTATGAAAAAATAGAGATTACACTGTTTAATTTAATTTCAAATGCTTTCAAATTCACGCCTAACAAAGGATCTATAAGCATTGAGATAATAGAGAATACCACTGATGTTTCTATTATTATATCAGACACCGGGAGCGGAATTGCTGAGAATGATATTGATACTATTTTTGAAGAATTCAAGCAAGGTCAGTCTAAAGCCAGCAACGGTTTTGGAATAGGTCTCTACGTTGCCAAATATTTTGTAACTAAACATCATGGCGAAATATCGTGCAAAAGCGAAGTAGGAAAAGGCACTTCGTTCACTATTGTACTCCCTAAAGGAAAGACTCATTTTGCAGAAATGAGCATCAATGAAAATTATCCGAAAATGTCGCCTCTTGTAGGGGAACTTCTGGAAGGAATGCCTGCAGATAATCAAAATAGAAATCAATCCTCAACTCCTGAAAATATACAGGAGGAATTAATCAGTACAAAAAAAGTATTGCTGATTGTGGAAGACAATCCCGAAATGAATCATTATCTGGTACAGCTTTTCTCCAATAATTATATTGTTTATTCGGCAGCAAATGGACTTGAAGGATTAAAACTTGTCGAAAAACACATGCCTGATATTGTACTAAGTGATATTTCTATGGAAGGTATGAACGGTATGGATTTATGCAAAAAAATCAAACAAAGTGATGATTTAAGCCATATTCCGGTAATACTTCTTACGGCTACAACCAGCAATGATATTCATTTAAAAAGCATTACTGAAGGTGCAGACGATTATGTCACGAAACCTTTTGACAGCGATATACTTCTGGCGCGTGTAGATGCTGTTCTTCGAAACAGAGGACAATTGCGCAAGTATTTCTTAGACAGCATTACACTTCGTGAAAATGTCAATAAGGTTCCTACTGAATACAAAGAGTTTCTTGACAAATGTATCGAAATCGTAGAGGCCAATCTTGAAAACAGCGAGTTTAATCTAAAGACTTTTTCTGCTGCAATGGGTATGAGTCATTCCAGTCTTTACAAAAAGATTAAAGCAATTTCGGGACAAACCGTAAATGTTTTTATCAGATCGATTAGAATTCGTAGAGCGGCAGTAATTATGCTTACTGAGAATATTAATATCGCGCAGGTTGGCCCTCAGGTTGGTATAGAGGATCAGCGCTATTTCCGTCAACAATTCGTGAAATTGTTTGGAATGAAACCTTCAGAGTATATCAAAAAATATAGAAATTCTTTTAACAAGGAATTGAATATTATTCAGAAGAGAGATATTACCTAATTAGAATTCTTCCCGATAGTAAGGCAAAGCTTCTGAGAAATCTGGAGCTTTTTTTTTACACGGAAACCAATCTCTTTTTAGATTTCTAAAGAAAAAAATCTTACTCAAAATCTCCCTTTCTTAAGTCAAAAATCATTCACAAAATATAAAAAAATCCGGCGTTTTTTCGGCAGGTTTTCAATTTAACGCAAATAACAAAACATACGAAATCAACAATATTTTACTATTTTTAGAAGTTAACTTTAAAAAATAACAAGCAATACCCATCCATAACTAATAAAACATCTAACGTTTACCATTCTCTATCAGTAGGTTAGAAATGTAAAATCCTTATGTTCTATTTTAAAAAAAATCCATATTAATTTAATGCTATGTTTTCTTGAGAACTAGTCTATTTTACTAAATGATTTTATAAATTTGCGATCTTATTTTTAATACTTATTTCACAGTATTTAGACCTGATAATCAAACTATTCTTTCAGACTTTACTTAAAAATAAATAATAACATAACTACAATTAAATCCAATGCTTAAAAAAAACAAATCCCAAATTTTATTTTTTATTCTTTTCAATTTATTTTTTTCAATTACTTCATTTGCTCAAAAAAATCTTTATGCCGGAATTGAAATTGGACGAAGAGCTATAAAAGTTTCAGTTCTTGATGTTAACAATATCAGAAAAGCTGATTATGATATTTTGTATTTTTCAAATGACAGATTTAGTTTTGCTGACCATATTACGGCGAACGGCGAACTTACTCAGGATGATATTACCCAAGCTGGTGTTACAGTTATTAGCCAATTGAGTAAAATAAGAAAAGAGTTTAAGCTTCTTGAAGAAAACATTTTTATAGTTGCTGCTCCGGTTTTTGCATCTGCCCGTAACATTGATGTTTTAAAAAATAAAATCACTTCTTTAACTAATAAAAAGCTTGACATACTTAATGTTAATGAAGAACCTAAAACGTTGGTTAAGGGTGCTATTCCACCTGTAGATTATGCTAATGCTTTCCTTCTTGATATTGGTGCGCAAACTACCAAAGGAGGATACATCGATGAACTTGAAGATGACAAATTAGAATTTATACCTCTTGAACTGGATTTTGGTACAATGACACTTACTGATGCTGTGCAAAAAACAGTTTCCAATCAAAATCAAGTGAATGATATGTCGGTATATCAGGAAAAATCTTTTGACTTTAACACAGTTCTGCGCAAGAAGATCAAAGACCTACTTGATAAAAATCCTCTTTTATTAAAAAAAGAAAAAATCTATTTATCAGGTGGAGCTGTATGGGCCTTTGCAACATTGTATTATAATGAAAACATTAAAGAGCATTATGTTGCTTTAAGTATGGAAGACGTTCTTAATTATGATGCAATCCTGAAAAATAATTTCATCAAGTTTACTACCCTTTCTAAAACCAATAAGGAAGCCGCCAGAGTTTTAAGTACTTATGACCAGAAATACCTTATTTCTGCAAATAACATATTGGTGAGCCTCCTTGAAAGCATTCCAAATTTAGAGACAAAAAAAATATTCTTTGTAAAAGACGGACAAACAATCTGGCTTATCTCACATATTGCAGATCGTTCTAAAAAAGTAAATACTAATTTTTAGAGTATTTCTTTCTAGTCAGAATATTAAACCATAGCCTCAGATTTCTCTGAGGCTATGGTTTTTTTAACATAATAAAAAAAGACCGTTCTTGAGGAACGGTCTTTTGCTATTTTCAGCATTATAAAAAGCTTAAGCTCTAAACAAAGCGTATTTATTGTAGTTGAACAATACCTGGTCATACGGCACAAAAAGCGATTTTATTTTCTCTGAAGAAGCATTAAATGTGATTCCGTTATGTTTTCTAAACAAATAGATTTCTTTCAGACAGTTCGACAAACTTTGGTGTATTTCTGATGTAAAAGTTGGTAATTGTTTATCTCCTACTAATAAATCTATTTGATAATTAGAACTACTTTTAGACAAGTTATTTCCAATAATTCTTATTGTAAAAGTGGTCGCTTTTCCGTGTTGTTCACCTTGATACTGTACTACCATAATTTTAGTATTAAAAGTTTTAAAATTAATTTTTTCATCACTTCAACCTAATTTCAGTTGAATCGAATATTAAAGTTATGAAAAAATATAAGTTGTTTTACAAACTGATCTTAAATTATCAATTTGTGACAAAGTTATATAAAATTCTATTTTCAGAAATTCTTTACTCTTCTGTTTTTACAGAAATTTAATCCCACTTTCCAGCTAATACTTTATTGTGAATATCAGCTGCAAATAAAGGTGTTTCTTCATTATTATGCGCTTCTACATTTTGTAGCATCTGACTCTTTACCATTTCGAGATTTTCAATATTAGCCGCTTTTAATAAGGCTAAAAATTCGGGTGTTGAAATCACCATAACCTTATTTACAAACTCACAGCTATTTGCGGTTTTAGGTATAATTTTAATTTCCCATGTTATTCCTAATTTGGTTATTCCTAAGTCAGAAATCGAATCTGAAACCGAATTAAGCCTACAATGATTTTTCTCTCCAGTTTCTTCTATATAATGTTGTACAAGAAGATTACCTGCAATACGTTCAACATTTATTGACATCCTTTTTCCGTCCTGCGAAAGCGAAGTTCCTCCCGCAATATGGCTGACGGAGCAAGATTGATATTCCTGATCTTTTAACGTAAAAAGCCAATCTGCAATATCTATTTTTTCTGCCACACAATGAATTATTGCCGTTGCAGTACATTCAGCCAATATTTCCATTTTTATGATTCTAAAGTTTTAATAAATTCCTCTGCAGATAAAAGAGAATGTCCGTAATTCGGGAAATTTGTTTCTACCGTGGCTCTTATTTCTTCCTGATTAAAAGCTCCAATTCCATCCTTAATTAAAGTTACATGATACCCAAGTTCTACTCCGTATCTGGCAGTCGAATCAATACAGGTATTGGCGCGCATTCCGGCAATTATAATATGATCGATGTCGTACATTTTTAAAAGAAAATCGAGATCCGTATTGGCAAAACCACTCGCTGTCCAGTGATTTTGAGCTATCAAATCACCTTCTACAGCTAGGAGTTCGGGATGAAACTCAGCTCCCCAGCTCCCTTTTTCAAAAACTGTAAAATTTTTAGTCCCATTATGCGAGGGTGAAAAGAATTTCCAATTTAAATAATCTCCCTTTTGAGTATGCCTGTGAGGCGCATAAACTACCTGAATTTTATGTTTTCTGGCAGCAGTCAAAACCTTTTTTAGGTTCGCTATAACATTTCCAGCTTCCACGGTTTCTTTTACAAAAGGCCATAATTTTCCGTTTTCCGAAAGAAAATCATTAAACGGATCAATTAATATCAAAGCTGTTCTTTCATTTTGGTAAGTACTCATGATTTGAAATTTAGAAGTTACTTTAATTCCTCCTCAAAATTCAAACCCTACTATAATTGACTGATTAACAAATAGATAACTCATATTAAATTATTGATATACCGCTAATAACCTGATACACTTCGAAATATCAAAAAAACATTAAAATTTCAGGGCACAAAAAAAACCGTAATGTCTTACGGTTTTCAGCAATTAACTAAATATATTTAATCAACTTGTTTAACGAGAGTAATTTTCATTCATAAGCACGATTAATTTTGGGTAACAATGGTAGTTTCTTTTTCAGTATTAATTTCTAATAAATGTGGGGTTCCATCCTCATCAAACATAGTCATATTAAGCGGATCTAATAAGGCCAGGTTTTTCGAAACAGTTCCTTTAAATTTATTATAAGAAAGATTCATTTCAGATAAATTATGTAATTTTTCAAGTCCTTTCGGAATTTCGCCTTCAAAGCTATTATCAAACAAACTTAGGTTTTGCAAAGCGTGAAAATTTATTATTTCACTGCTCAAGGTTCCAGATAAATTATTGCTGTTTAAAAGTAAAACTTTCAACGTCGAAATTTGATAGATAGAACCGGGTAAATCACCCTGGATTTCATTATTAAATAACGAAAGTACTTCGAGTTGCTTTAATTTTCCAATCTCTGCGGGCAATTTTCCCTGCAAATTATTTTTATGCAAATCGATAGTTACTAAATTTATCAGATCAAAGAATTCAGCAGGCAACTCTCCTGTCAAATTATTATCATCTAAATACAGTCCAATTACTTTTCCATTTTCAGCCTGAACACCGTACCACGTTGACACAGAAAGCGATAAATCCCATTTAATTTTCCAATTTGCTCCATTTGTCGCATGGTAAAATTTAATTAAGGCATCTTTTTCTTTATCTGAGACAGTATCTGCATAAATATTCAATGAAAAAATAAAAGCTATAAAAAATAAGGTTAAGCTTTTCATAACAAAATTTGGGATTTGTTTACGGTTTAAAATTATGCAATTTCTAGATATAAAGCAGTAAATGTCGATAAAGTGTTAATAAGTATATATTTAACACTAATTATACTACTATATAAAAATCAACGAAGTGAATTGTTTTTTTGATTAAATTTGACCAACTAATTCTAAAAACCTCATATTATGGAAATTAACTTTATTGCATTGTTACTTGCTGGAATTGTCACACTTGTAACTGGTTTTATTTGGTACAATCCAAAAGTCTTTGGAACCATCTGGATGAAAGAAAACAATCTAACTGAAGAAGATCTCAAGACCGGAAATATGCTTAAAATCTTCGGATTTACTTATATTTTCTCTTTAATGATCACCGTAATTTTGATGGGATTAACCATTCATCAATCGGGAGCAGTTGGGATGGTAGGCGGCCCACCTTTGCTAGAAAGTGCAAAACCTTCATTTGCCGCTTTTATGGCAGATTACGGAACGGCTTATCGCACTTTTAAACATGGAGCACTTCATGGTTTCATGTCAGGATTGTTTTTTGCTTTACCGATAATTGGTATTAATGGTTTGTTTGAAAGAAAATCATGGAAATATATTTTTGTTCATGCCGGATATTGGATGTTAACTCTGACTTTAATGGGAGGAATTATCTGTGCTTTTGCATAAAATCATACATACAAAACCCGTTTGATATTCAATTTCAAACGGGTTTTCTTAATAATAACTTAAACCAGATCAGTTATTATAAATATTATCTAATTTTGAAAAAATTAGCTTCCACTTTTGACTACAACTTATTCTTTCGAAATATACAATAGCGCATCATTACTGCCTCAGGAATGGAATTCGCTGACATCTAATAACATTTTTTTGACGCGGGAATATCTTACGGTTCTTGAAAATTCGTGTCCGGTAAATATGATTTGCCATTTCATAGGAATTTTTGAAGAAAAGAAACTTGTTGGAATTGCCATAACCCAATTTTTGTTCGCAGAAAAACTAGAGTCTTTTGGAGATCGCGATCAGTGTTTAAAAACTTCGGTTCGTAATTTTGCTTTTAAAAACTTCGCTTCCCATGTTTTATTTGTTGGTAATAACATGCTAACAGGTCAGAATGCTTTTGCTTTTGATGAAGATATCAAGCAAGCAAAAGCAATTACAACACTCCATAAAGCAATTAATCAGCTTAAAAAAGAATTGAAAGCGAAAGGTAAAAAAGTACATATTACCAGTATAAAAGATTTTACTGAGACAGAGATTAAACCGCTGCAAGCCGAATTCAAAAACAATTATACGTTTTCGACACAGCCTAATATGATTTTTGAAATCAATGAAAACTGGAAAACGGAACAAGATTATATTGACGCTTTGTCTAAAAAATATCGCGATCAATACAAACGTGCGCGCAAAAAAGCGGAGGGAATTATAAAACAGAAAATGTCTTTAAATGATATTTTAAAATACGAAGACATCATTTATGATCTGTATTTTCATGTTGCAAAAAATGCTCCTTTTAACACCTTCTTTTTAGCCAGAAATCATTTTAGCTTTTTTAAGGAAATCATGAAAGATGATTTTTTACTGTATGGTTATTTTTTAGATGGAAAACTAATCGGCTTTAACACCTTAATAAAAAACGGAGCTATAATGGACACCTATTTCCTGGGTTATGACGAAAGTATTCAGCGTGACAAGATGTTGTATTTAAACATGCTTTACGACATGATTGCTTACTCCATAAATAAAGGTTTTAGAGAAATTGTTTTCGCCCGAACCGCACTTGAAATCAAAAGTTCTGTTGGTGCAAAACCGCTAAAAATGTATGGGTTAATTACACACAGTAATACACTGATCAATCATAATATTGCTCGTTTTTTTAATTATCTGGAACCAAAAACTGACTGGCAGGAACGTAATCCGTTTAAATAGTAAACTTTCGAAGTTTACGGAATGGCAATTTTCATCTGCTTGTGCAGAATATGAATCTCTAAGTCCGTTTGCGCTCCGCAGTATTCGCCATCAATTTGAAAACTCACCGGATAGTCAGTCTTTATAGTGGCTTTCTCTGTTGAGATAATCACAACGTCATCTGTATCAATTGGCATGTTACCGGTTATAATTTTTCCAATTAAAAGCAAATCAAGGTTTTTTAAAATGATCAGCTCAAATTTTCCGTCATTCATCGCTCCATTCGGATTAATCACTACACCTGTTCCGTACTTTTGAGAATTGGCAATAACAATCATTCTTGCGGTATGTTCGACAGTTTCATTATTTGCCGAAATTGTGGCTAAAAAAGGTTCATTAGAATCTTTTAAAGTAGTAAAAGCCTGAAGTGCATATCCCCAAATTCCGCGTAAATCGCCCTCTTCATAATTCTTAACCAAATCAGCATTGAGTCCAATATCACTTAAATGAATACTCTTTTTACCGTTGATACAAATCATATCCATTTCGATATAACGATTCAAAAAAGCAATTTTGAGATTCTCTTCAATCGTCGGCGGCAAATTTAAATCAACCGATAATCCGTTTGCAGAACCTGCTGGAAGGATTCCGATAATTACATCGTGTTCTTCCATTGCCTCAGCCACCATTTTTATGGTTCCGTCGCCACCTGCAACTATAATTCGTTCCGGTTTATATTGATTATAAAGCGTTTGTATGTTTTTCTGGTCACTTTTACCGGTAGTTTCATAAACCTCCAGATCAAAACGATTTGTTGTTGCAAACTCCTCAACAGCCTCGATTAAATCGGATTTATCAAGGTCACCAGATATAGGATTTACAACAAATATGATATTCTTTTTCAAAATTTTATTTTTAAAGTCAATTAAAATAATTAATTTACAACATATATAAATATACGTAATTAATGAAACCTATACTACAATTATATCGCGGTTATGCCAATGAACAAGAATTGATTGTTATGGGACATGTTTTCAAAAGAACTTACAATTATGATTTCCAGAAGAAAAACTTCAAAAATGCCCGTTCAATTATTAATCAGTTTAGGATAAAAACACTTCAAAATTTTGATGTTTATCTTAAACTTGGCGATCAGGAAATCCACTCCAAAACACTGGATGACGGTTATTTTAAATTTTGTATTCCGCTTGACAAAGAATTTAGTTTTGGATGGATGGAATATGAAGTTAGCATAAAATACAAATCGGAAATAATAACAGCAATTGGCAGTTTTATTAGACCTCACAAAGGAAATCTCGGAATCATTTCAGACATTGACGATACTTTTTTGATTTCCCACACCAGAAATGTCTTCAAAAAAATGTATATTCTTTTGTTTAAAAATGTAAATGATAGAAAGGTTTTTAAAGATGTTGTACCACATTTTCAAGCCTTAAGTTCGGCTGGAAGAAACAATAAAGAAGAGGAAAATGCTTTTTTTTACATCTCTAGCAGCGAATGGAATTTATACCGGTTTATTGTAAAGTTTACGAAAATACATAAGCTACCAAGAGCGGTTATTTTACTAAAAGATATTAAACGCGGCATTACTGATTTCTTCATGAGCGGAAGAGGCAATCACAATCATAAATTTGATAAAATAAAACATGTTTTGGAATTTTATCCGAATCTTAAATATGTTTTATTGGGAGATGATTCACAGCATGATCCGTTTTTATATGAACAAATCTGTAAAATATTTCCTGTTACCGTAAAAGCGGTTTACATAAGACAAACAGGTAAATTTCAAAAAAAATCTACGAAAGCTATTTTGAAAAACTTAGAAAACTTAGAAGTTTCTGTTTGCTATTTTAAAGATAGCAGTCAGGCAATTATGCATTCTAAATCTATTGGGATTATTAAGTAAATATTGTGGCTATTAGCACGCGGATGACGCGGATTATAGCGGATTTATTTTGCAGATGAAAAACTTGATACAAAAATTTTCAATTGAAACCGATTGTCCTAGCCCAGATTGAAGAGAAAAGCCCGGAGCAAAAAAAGCCAATTTTTCTTGCCGGAAAACAGCGACCAACGGAAGCTCGTTTTATGGCTTAGAAAAATTAGCTTTTTTTGTGAGGACTTGAAACGAAAAGCTAGATCAGCTCCTGAAAATCATCTTAAGCATTAAAATTATCAATTTCTTCCTGAACGATTTCCCAGTCCAAAAGTAATTGATCTAAATCTGCTTTCTTTTTATTATATGCAGTAAAAAAAGAGGCATCTTCGATATGTTTATCATAATTAGAAGCCAACATTTTATCGTCGTGCTGAATGTCTTTTTCTAATTGTTTGATCTGACTCTCCACTTTACTCAATCGGTTTTGAAGCGATTTTCCTTTTTTCTGATCTTCGTATGACGCTTTGTTCGTCTCTTTTGGAGCAGCAGCTTTGGCAACATCTTTTTTCTCGACTTCACGCATGTTTTCAAGATTGCGCTGTTCTAAGAAATAGTTGATATCACCTAAATATTCTTTGATTTTTTGGTCTTTGAATTCGTACACGATATTCGACATTCCCTGAAGGAAATCCCTGTCGTGCGAAACCAATAATAAAGTTCCACCAAATTTTTGAAGTGCCGCTTTCAATACATTCTTAGATTTAATATCTAAGTGATTCGTAGGCTCATCCATTAGCAAAACGTTGATTGGCTGTAGTAATAACTTACAAAGTGCCAAACGGTTACGTTCGCCTCCTGAAAGTACTTTTACCTTTTTCTCTACATCATCTCCACGGAACAAAAATGACCCTAACATGTCACGAACTTTAGAACGGTTCGTGTCCATTGCAGCATCTTCCATCGTTTGAAGTAACGTAATTTCTCCATCCAAATATTCAGCCTGATTTTGAGCAAAATATCCTAATTGAACATTGTGGCCCAATTTGATATTACCCTGATATTCAAATTCATTTACAATGGCTTTAATAAAAGTTGATTTTCCCTGACCATTCTGACCCACAAAAGCAATTTTACTTCCACGTTCTACCAGTAAATCAATATCTTTTAAAATAACTTTATCACCGTAAGCCTTCGTTACATGCTCCGCTTCTACCACTACTCTTCCAGGTTCTTTTGAAACTGGAAAAGAAATATTCATTACCGAATTGTCGTCTTCATCAACTTCAATTCGTTCTACTTTATCTAACTTTTTAATCAACGATTGCGCCATCGAAGCTTTAGAAGCTTTTGCACGGAATTTCTCGATTAATTTTTCTGTTTCTTCAATTTTCTTAGCCTGATTCTTTTGAGTTGCCAATTGCTTTTCACGAATTTCATGACGCAATTCCAAATATTGAGAATAAGGTTTATTGAAATCGTATGCTTTTCCTAATGAAATTTCAATCGTACGATTCGTAACATTATCAAGGAACATTTTATCGTGCGATACAATCACCACAACTCCGGGATAATTACGAAGGAAACTCTCTAACCAGATGATACTTTCGATATCTAAGTGGTTGGTTGGCTCATCCAGAAGCAATACGTCATTGGATTGCAATAATAGCTTCGCCAATTCGATACGCATTCTCCAACCTCCTGAAAATGTTTCGGTTTGGTTATTGAAAACTTCTCTTTTAAAACCAAGTCCTAAAAGAATTTTCTCTGTATCTCCCACATAATTATAACCTCCAAGTAGGTCAAAACGATGGGTATAATCAGATAAATCTTCAATGATCTGGCTATATTCTTCACTCTCATAATCGGTTCTGGTAACCAATTGATGATTGATTTGTTCTAATTTTTTCTCTACAATCTTAATTTCAGTAAAAGCTTCATAAGCTTCTTCTAATACAGTTCTTCCTTGTTCAAAATCGATATCCTGACGTAAAAATCCCATTCGGATATCTTTCTCCTGGGAAATAACTCCAGAGTCAGGAGCAAAATCTCCCGCTAACATTTTAAGCATTGTAGACTTACCCGCTCCGTTTTTACCAACAAGACCAACGCGGTCCCCGGCTCCTAAACGAAAAGTAACTTCTTCAAATAAATATGTTCCACCAAAAGAAACTGAAAGATTGTGTATATTAAGCATAATTTGTGACTATTGTTACAAGCAGTAAAGGTTTAAAAAATGTACCTTTGTTTAAATTTTTTGCAAATGTTAAAAAAAGGATCCAAACTAAATAGTATTTTAACAGGAAGTTGTCCAAAATGTCAAAATGAGAGCATGTATTCGGACAAAAATCCGCTTCATTTGACTAAAGTTCTCAAAATGAACGAAAATTGCAGTCATTGCGGATTAAAATATCAAATCGAACCTTCGTTTTTTTACGGTGCAATGTATGTAAGTTATGGACTAAATGTTGCTGTAGGAATTGCAGCTTTTATTGTTTCATTTGTTTTCTTTGGCGCTTCTATTGAACAATCGTTTTTAGCGATCGTTATAACCCTGATTGTATTATTTCCTTTCGTCTTACGACTTTCACGAAACTTGTACATTAATATGTTTATTTCATACGATCCAAATGCCGGAAAAAAATAATCCTATTTTCTTTTTTTATAGAATCGCTGAATGTCTATTGTAGGATCTAAAGGCTTGTTGTTTTCTATATAATCAAATAAATCCTTCGCCATTGCTGGCCCGAGCATCACGCCACGTGTACCTAAGCCATTTAATAAATGTAAGGAACTATACTTATCATTTGTCCCAATTATGGGTCTTCTATCTTTAACTGTTGGTCTTACGCCTCCAAAATGAGAAACGATTTCAAAATCGCAGTTGATAATTTCCTGAATACGTTCGACTAATTCCGTTTTTCCTTCTTCAGTCGGTTCATCTGTTTTGTCTTTCCAATTATATGTTGCACCCACTTTAAACAAATGATTCCCTAAGGGCAAAATAAAGACGCTGGTGTTGACAATTACATCTAAATCTAGTTCTGGTGCTTTTATAATAAAGAGTTCTCCTTTGGTGCCATCTAACGGCAAATCCTGAAAAAATGGATTTGCATGTAAACCAAAACCTTCTGCAAATATTATATGTTTAGCTTTGATGTCTTTGTATTCAACATGATCATCACTTACTACCAAAGTATCATGTTGAAATGATTCCTGCAGCAATAATTTATTTTCCATTAAATACGCCTGATACTTATCAAGTAAAAGTGATGTATCAACATAACCCGTATGCAAAACTTCACCATAATCAAAAGGAGAATCTATTCCGAAATACTTTTTGAATATTAATTTAGTCGAAAGAAACGGAGCTAACAACGGTTTATCTGAAGCTGCAAACCAGTTATTCTGTTCTTCAATAGAGAAAAACTTTCTAAGAATTGGAAGTTTAAAATTTACCTTCGCTTCTAGTTTAGCTTCAATAGTACTGTAGAAATCTTCCATCAAAACCAATTGTTCTTCTGCTTTCCAAACTTCACTAAAGCGTTTTAAGATCACTGGATTATACAATCCACCAGCAACTCTCGATGATATTTGAGATTTATCATCAATCACTAAAATAGATTTGTTGTTTTTAAGGGCAATTTCAGCAAAAGAAATCCCTGCTAATCCAGATCCGACAATTATATAATCTAACATGTAGTATAGGTAAAAAAATAGAAAAACTCTTACTACAAAGGTAGTGAGAGTTTTTGTTATAATGTAATATAGAATCTTAGTAGTTCCACATATCCTGTTCGAAATTACGAATCTTCTCTTTTACTCTCTCAGATTCTAATAACTGACTTTGGGCATCATCTTTAATATAATCTTTTATCTCCCGATCTCCATATACATTTTCCTCTCTATAAATAATTGAATTAAAACGTCTGGAATTTAGGATCTGATCAAATGAAATATTGGCTGCCGAATTTTCAATAAACGCTTTTGCCTCATGTAAAACATCCCTGGCATTAGGAAAGAAAACCCAAAATAACTCGATATAATCTTTCTCATCACTATTCATTGTATAAACGTCGGGAGTAACAGGACAAATACCAATTAAACGATACTTCAATTCACTTTGACGTTTGTCAAAATACCAGTATCCTTTAATTTTGTATTGTGTAACGTCCTGAGCTGTTAAATCCTGCTTCAGTATATACTCAGAAGGAACTGTTCTTGTAGCTCCTACTGTCTCCTCAACATAAGTGACCACTTTCTTTTTACCAGTACCCGTAACTACTTTTTTCTTCACAACGTGCGTTTTGTAGTCATCAGGGTATTGATTAATTAATTCCCTACCGGCATCTGTGGTATCAATACGCGATAATGATCCTTGTATGTCTTTTATAGATTTTTTAGTATTGAAATAACTGTCTGTATAAACTTCAGTTATTCTTCCACTCCTAATCGCTTTAGTCAAAACATCGTAAAGAGAACGCCTATCCGAACCAATGTTAGCTGTATCTACAGGAAAATATAATGGAAAATTGATTTTCTCATTTAAGTCAATAATCTCCCAGGTAGTTTTTCCCATCAAAACATCTCTGTCATTGACATACCCATAAGCCAATGGCTTATCATTATCAGATATTAACCGGGCAGGAGGCTTTTTACCTATTTGATCAGCTGTTTTTGCATTCAGCAAATTAGATTGCGAGCTCGCGGTAACGCATACCATAAAAACAATAGGCAACAAAAAACTTTTCATCTTCATCATCATATAAATTATTTATAATTGACTCAACGAAGTTTTAATTATTTTATTGTATTTTTCCTACAAAAAATAAATTCAAGAACAGATGAATAGCTTTCAAGAGTAAAGTCCAACAAGAAATTACTTAATTTCTAATTAAACTCAAAACGGCAAACTCAACCTTCTATCCTCATACAAATAGTCCAAAGCAAAATCGATAAAATAAAAAAACTCTTACTACAAAGGTAGTAAGAGTTTTTATTATATTGTAATATAGATACTTAGTAGTTCCACATATCTTGTTCGAAATTACGAATCTTCTCTTTTACTCTTTCAGATTCTAACAATTGGTTTTGTGCATTATCTTTCATGTATTCTTTGATCTCACGATCTCCGTACAAGTTTTCTTCTTTATAGATTACTGCATTAAAACGTCTTGAATTTAAGATCTGATCGAATGAAATTGGCAATGCTGAATTATTGTCGTTAAAAGCTTTTGCTTCATGTAATGCTTCTCTAGCATTCGGGAAGAAAACCCAGAATAACTCAATATAATCCTTCTCATCACTGTTCATCGTATAAACGTCAGGAGTAACTGGACAAATTCCAAGTAAACGATATTTCAATTCACTTTGACGTTTGTCAAAATACCAGTACCCTTTAATTTTGTATTGCGTAACGTCCTGAGCAGTTAAATCTTGTTTAAGAATATACTCAGAAGGAACTGTTCTTGTAGCTCCAACTGTCTCATCAACATAAGTTACCACTTTCTTTTTACCAGTACCTGTAACTACTTTTTTCTTCACAACGTGAGTTTTGTAGTCATCTGGATATTGGTTGATAAGTTCTCTACCAGCATCAGTTGTATCAATACGAGATAATGATCCTTCGATGTCTTTCATAGATTTTTTAGTATTGAAATAACTGTCAGTGTAAATTTCAGTTACTTTACCACTTTTGATGGCTTTCGTCAAAACATCATAAAGAGAACGTCTGTCAGAACCAATATTAGCTGTATCTACTGGAAAATATAATGGAAAGTTGATTTTTTCATTTAAATCAATGATCTCCCAAGTTGTTTTTCCCATCAAGACATCTCTATCATCTACATAACCATAAGCCAATGGCTTATCGTTGTCTGAGATAAGTTGTGCAGGAGTCTTAAGTCCTATCTGATCTGGTGTTTTTGCATTAAGCAAATTCGATTGCGCATTAGAAGCGAAACCGCCTGCGATAGAAACTATAGCTATTAAAAAATTTCTTACTTTCATCATGATATCATTATAAGATATTGAACGTAGTTTTACCTACTTATATTATTGTATTTCGTAAATTACCGGAGCTGTACGTGGTAATAAATAACTACCAGCTCCAACAAGTTTAGTTTTAATTTCAGAAATAGTAACCTGATCTCCTCTTCCAGCTTTAGAAAGAACTGATTTACATTGTGCATTTAATCTGTTACCGTTAACAACAACTGTAGGTTGTCCAGCAATTTTCAGGTTAAATCCAACAACATCTAAACCAACTTCGAAATCAAAATCAAGTAATTTAGCACCAATAGTAGCAATCTCTAAGTTAGATTTAGGTCCTTTAACAACACCCATTTCTCCTCTAATTGTACCTGTTGGACCAGGAATACCTTTAATTCTGAATGATTTCTTATCTGTAACTTTATCACCGTTTGGTAAAGTTCCTGTAACTGAAATTGTAGTTTCAGTACCTGAACCAGGGCTCATGTTATATTTACCAGGTTTTCCAGCAGAAGCTAAACCTGGAGCACTTGCAACAATTTTGTTAGCATCAACACCAGCGAATGAAACAGAGATAGGGTTAACAACACCTCTATAAACAACATTCATTTTATCAGCAGAAATAGTAGCTGAATTTGGTTTTGGCACTACAACGTATGTTCCTTTAAATTTCAAAGGAATGTTTTTCCCATCCTCTAAGAACGTAAATTGTCCATTGATATCCTGTTCTCCAACACCACCAGCAGTTAATGAAATAACAGCTTGTCCGTTAACGATTTGTCCAGGACCTTGGAAAGAAGTTGGTTTAGTGTTTTCGTCGTAACGACCTAAAACTACCTTACCTGTAACTTTTTCTCCTTGGAAGTAAGCATTTTTGTCTAAAACAACAATTGCCTGGTAATTGCTATAAGAAGCAGCAGCAACCGCAGCTTTTCCTAAAGCAGCACTGTATACATCAGATTCTGCTTTTTGAACGTCATTTTGCCAAGCTGAAAGTTTAGCTAATGAAGCAACTGCAGGGAAACCTTTGAAGTGGTAAGCTAAATACTTATCTTTTAAACCTTCTTTGTTTTTTACATCAGAAACATCAAATTTCTTTTCAATCTCAGCAACAATAGCAGCATATTTTTTATCTGCTAAAGCAGCCTTCATAGCAGCTTTGTATGCCTCGATATGAGCGATAATGTCATTTCCTTTTGCAGTATATCCTTCTCCTGTAAACCAGTTGTCGATATTATCACCTTTGTCCATAGACTCATAAGGTAATTTACCAGTTTCTTTGTCAGATTCAAATCCTTTTAAAACATCACCTTTCAAAGATCCGATGTATGCGTAAAATTCTTTCGAAGCTGTTTCAACTTTATGAGCAGTAACTGCAGCGATAGCGAATTCTCCTTTTGCTTCAGCCGCTTTTTGATCTAAAGACATCAATAAACTAGCATTTGATTGTTCAGAAGAAGTGTTAGCGCTTTCAAATTTTTCATTCATTAATCCAAAAGCAGATAAAACTTCTTTGGACATATTCATTGCTAACATTGCGATGAAAACCAGGTACATCAGGTTAATCATCTTCTGTCTAGGGGTTAATTTTCCTCCTGCCATTTTTTTCTAATTAGTTCTTATTAATAAATTTAATATAATAGTTAAAAACTAATTATCCTTTGTTACTCATTGCGGAAAGCATACCACCATAAACACTGTTTAAAGAAGCAATGTTTGCAGTCATTGATTGCATTTGTTCTTTTAATTTAGAAGCATTTTCAGCAATTTCGCTGTTTGCTTGTGCATTTCTTGAAGCACTTTCTAATTGTACTTTGTATAAGCTGTTTAATGACTCCATTTGTGCAGCAGCCATAGACATTTCTTCAGCATATTTCTTTTGTCCTGCAATAGAATCTACTGTTGGAGAGATAGCTTTTGCAGCTCCTTCAAAGTTTTTAATTGAATTTCCTAAGCTTGACATTAATTCTCCGTCAATTTTAGCTTCTTTCAACATAGCATCTAATTTTTGAGACAACAATCCTTGGGCGTCAGTTGGAGTCTCTACTTTGTCAGCTTTTTTTCTAGCCTGACCATTAGCTAATTCCGGGTAAACAAGAGTCCAGTCTAATTCTTCATCTACTGGTTCGAAAGCAGAAAGAGCAAAGATTAACGCCTCAGTTACTAATCCAATTGAAAGCATCAACGTTCCTGTTAACGGTCCGATTTCAAAGTGTGTAATTTTGAATAATGCTCCAATGATTACTACTGCCGCTCCCATACCATAAGCGAAATTCATTGCTTTTTTACTTAATAATGCCATAATACTTTTTTTTAGGTTTTAATAAAATAGATTTGATTTGGTTATTGAATTTAATTGTAATTTACTTTTTCTTTTTGCCTCCTGTTACCTGAGTTCCCATGTAATCTTGTACAGTTCTGAAACCAATATAACTTCTTGCAGAGTCAGCATATTCGTGATCACGTGTACTTACCTGTAGGAAATAAGCAACGTCTTTCCAAGATCCACCACGAACTACTTTTCTTTGGTTGTTTCCATCGATAACGTTTGGATTCATCGTTGAAACATATTCATATGCATTTGGATTGTAAGCTGAATCTGTCCACTCTGAAACGTTTCCTGCCATATTATACAATCCGTAACCGTTTACATCGTAAGATTTAGCTTCTACTGTATACAAAGCCTCATCAGCAGCATAATCTCCTCTGCTTGGTTTGAAGTTTGCTAAGAAACATCCTCTGTCACTCTTAGTATAAGGACCTCCCCAAGGGTAAGTTGCAGACTCCAGACCTCCTCTTGCAGCATACTCCCATTCTGCTTCTGTAGGTAATCTGAAAGCATTTACTAAGTCACGTCCTTTTTTCTTAGATTTAATGTAACTGTTTTTGTTTAAAGTTCTCCATGCACAGAAAGCTTTAGCTTGTTTCCATGTCACACCTACTACAGGATAATCTCCGTAAGCTTTGTGCCAGAAATAATCATTGTGCATTGGCTCATTGTATGAATATGCGAAATCCTTAATCCAAACTGTTGTATCAGGATAAACACTAACTTGTTCTGTTTTAACGAAGTCTTTTCTTTTTCCAACTTTAGCTTTTGCAGCAGCCTGAATATCCATCCAAGAATAACGGAATTTCAATTTATTTACATCAATTGTTCTCAAACCATTGTACGATTCTTCAATTGGCAAATACATAGAATCCATTACTTCAGTGTAATACTCATCCGGATAAGCTTTAGTATCTTTAATTAACTTAACTTTTTTATTTAGTTTTCTACCAGCATAAGGATCATCTTTCGTTCCTACACTATAATAGTTATCATACATGTATTTATCATAAGCTGTCATTTTATCTGGCTCAGAATCATTAAATGCATAATCAGCGATACTACCGCCTTTACTACCTTTATCACCTGTAGCTTTTTGTCCGGTTTCATCAGCTAAAATAGCCAAACGAACTCTCATTGTAGAGTCTTTTACCCACTCCACAAACTGACGATACTCGCTATTTGTGATCTCAGTTTCATCCATATAAAATGAACGAACTGTTACCGTTTTAGTTGGAGCGTCTTCTACATTAGCTAAATCAGCATCTGATTTACCCATAATAAAGGATCCACCTGGAACTAATGTCATTCCATAAGGTTTCTCAGGATGCCATTTCCCTCCTGTAACACCAACTAACTCACCTTTGTCACCTGACTTACCACAGCCGATTACTAGTGATAACATTGCTGCAAATGCAAAAAACTTCTTCATATAAATTTGGGATTATCTATTCATTATTATAAGTCCGTAAACGTATTTATTATTTATCTAAAAAACAATACTAGTTGCGAAATTTATTTTACCGTTCAAAAATAATGTTAAATAAAATAAAAAAAAAATATTTTATCGACAAACTAGCATAAAAAATCGACGTAAAACGTTAAATTTTATATTATATAATTATTTTCCTACTAAAATATCTTAAATTATTTTTGATAATTTTAAAATTTTAAGATATTTTATAAAATTATCCTTTATAAAGCATTTTTTCTTTGTGCTTTCCACCATCTTTCTGGCAATTCTTGGTTACAAGCGCACAAATATTCGTCGTACGAACACGGTAATAACGTATTTCTTTTCAATTTATTGTTCCCATTCGACACAAAGGGAATTTCGATCCACCAACGGTCTGTTTTATCACTTTTGTAAAAAATCAGCTCCTCATCTTCCAGCGGCACAATATATTTTAAATAGTTCGTTCGGCTACCAAACGGGTATTCTTTAGAACGGTAATGATATCCTTCAATAAAGTACCACACAATCTGAGCAATCATACTCGATTCATGTGCTGTACTATTGTGATTAAAAACACCAAAGGACGAAACTTTATCGCTTATTCCGGCATATCTTGCCAGAGAACAAATCTCTTTTCCGTTAAAACCATTAGGCTCAAAAGTAACAGTATTTCCTGAAGCTGAAGATTTTACAGAATTCAAATCGATACTTACCAAATCAGCATCTCTAAAAACTGGCTCTGCCAAAGCAATCTTATTTGAAATCTCACCTAAACGATAGGCATCAAAGAACAATTTCTCAATCAAATCAATTTCTTCCTGCGAGTTATAATAAGTCTGATATCCTATATTACAATAGTTAAACAGATTATTTGGCTCATCTATAATGATTTTAGTCAAATATGAATTAGCAGAAACTGTTTCATTTTCTTTACCAAAATCAAATCGATTATCAACAGCAACCATGTTTACCATTTGCTCCAAATCATCGTAAGCACGATACAAAGCATAAGTTAAATCCTGCGAACCTCCCAGGACTATAGGAATCACTTTATTCTTGATTAAAGCAGCAGTCACCTTTTTTAATGCGAAGTAAGTATCCTCTACAGAATCTCCTGCAAGAATATCACCCAAATCCGCAATAGAAGCATCCCAATTACCAGGAAACATACTATAAAGCTTTTTACGAACAGCAGTCAGGTTAACTTCATTAACCATATTGATATTCCTGCGATCTTCTAAAACACCTACTATAGCTATCTGCACCTTGCTAATGTCAGGGAATTGATCCTGAGTATGCAAGACAATCTTACTACCCAATTCTTGTGAAGACAACGAACTAATGAATTGTAAAATTCCGTCGTTAACTGGTTCTAGAAAATCAAATTCCATTTATTATTTCTTTTTAGCGGCTGGTTTTTTAGCCGGAGCTTTCTTTGCTGTTGTTGCTTTTTTTGCTGGTGTTTTCTTTGCCGGAGTCTTTTTCGCGATCATTTCCTGAACTTCTTCCAATGTTAATTTTGTTGCATCAACATCCTTACTCAATTCAATTTTAATCTTTCCTTTTGTAATAACAGAACGACCCCAACGTGCTTTCTCAACCAGAATTCCTTCGTCTTCCCAATTGTGAAGCACTTTATCAATGTTTTTCTGTAATTTATCTTCAATTAATTCCTCAACATCTGCTTGCGATAAATTATCAAAATTGTATTTTTTACTCACATTTACAAAAAGACCATTCCATTTGATAAACGGACCAAAACGCCCCACTCCTTTTTGAACTGCTTCTCCTTTGTAAACTGCAATTGGCGCATCAGCAAGTGCTTTTTCGTCAATTAATTCCTGAGCTCTTTCTTTTGTAACCGCTAATGGATCTTCACCTCTTGGCAGTGAAATAAAAACACTTCCATGACGTACATAAGGTCCGTAACGTCCATTACTTACTTCAACTTCTTCTCCTTTATATTCACCTAAATTTTTAGGCAATAAAAACAAATTCAAAGCATCTTCTAAAGTAATATTTCCAATATTTTGATCTGCCATTAAGCTGGCGAACTTTTTATCTTCATCATCCGCTTCTCCAATTTGAGCCATTGGGCCAAATTTCCCTAAACGAACAGATACTTGTCTTCCATCAGCATCTTTACCCAAGATTCTTTCACCACTTTCTCTCTCAGCATTTGCTTCAACATCTTTAACATTTGGATGAAACTTATCGTAGAATTCCTGCATCATGGTTGCCCAGTCAATATTTCCTTCTGCAATTTCGTCAAAATCCTGCTCTACTTTTGCAGTGAAATTATAATCAAGGATGTTTCCAAAATTCTTAACAAGGAAATCAGTAACGATTGTTCCAATGTCTGTAGGAACTAATTTTCCTTTATCAGAACCTGTATTTTCTTTCAGTAACTTTTCACCTACTTTATCAGCTTGTAAAGTAAGTTGTGTATAATTTCTTTCCTGACCTTCCAAGGTTCCTTTTTCAACATAGTTTCTGTTGATGATAGTCGAAATAGTTGGTGCGTACGTAGACGGACGACCAATTCCTAATTCTTCTAATTTTTTCACCAAAGAAGCCTCTGTATAACGTGCAGGAGGTCTTGAATATCGTTCTGTAGCTGTAATATAATTGTTAGCTAGCTTTTCGTTTACTTTTAAAGCTGGCAACATTCCTTCTTGCTCTTCCTCGTCATCATCATGTCCTTCAAGATATACTTTAAGGAAACCTTCAAAAAGTAAAACTTCTCCTGAAGCTGTAAAAATTTCACTGTGATTATTAGCCTCAATTTTTACGTTTGTTCTTTCTAATTGTGCATCGCTCATTTGAGATGCCAATGTTCTTTTCCAGATCAAATCATACAAACGGGCTTGGTCGCGATCAATATTTACCGTATGACGTGACATATCAGTCGGACGAATTGCTTCGTGCGCTTCTTGTGCTCCTTTGCTTTTGTTAGCAAAAGTTCTCGGTTTAGAAAACTCTTTTCCGTATGATTTTATGATTTCAGCTTCAGCAGCGTCCATTGCATCTTTAGAAAGATTCACACTATCCGTTCTCATATAAGTAATAAGTCCGGCCTCGTATAAACGTTGTGCAAGCTGCATTGTGATTCCTACTGGCAAATACAATTTTCTGGCAGCTTCCTGTTGAAGTGTCGAAGTAGTAAAAGGTGCTGTTGGAGATTTTTTGGTAGGTTTAGTTTCTAAATCGGCTACCTTATATTTAGATCCGATATTTTGTTTTAAGAAATCTTCGGCTTCTTTTTTAGTATTGAAGTTTTTTGGCAATTTCGCTTTGAAAGCTTTTCCTGCCTCATTTACAAATTCTGCTACAATTGAATAACTGGCAACTGCATTAAAATTCTGAATTTCGCGTTCTCTTTCTACAATCAAACGAACAGAAACTGATTGTACACGTCCGGCAGAAAGTCCGCCTTTAATTTTTCTCCATAAAACCGGAGACAATTCGTAACCTACTAAACGATCTAAAACACGACGTGCCTGTTGTGCGTTTACTAAATTATAATCAATTTCTCTTGGATTGTCGATTGCTTTAAGAATCGCTGATTTGGTAATCTCGTGAAAAACAATTCGTTTGGTTTTTTTAGTATCTAGTTTTAATTCTTCCGCCAAGTGCCATGAAATAGCTTCTCCTTCGCGGTCCTCATCACTTGCTAACCAAACCATTTCGGCATTTTTAGACAGTGTCTTTAGTTTACTTACCAGGGCTTTTTTATCAGGAGAAACTTCGTATTTAGGTTTAAATCCATTCTCTACATCTACTCCTATTTCCTTTGATGGTAAGTCGGCTATATGTCCATAACTTGACTCGACCTGAAAATCACTTCCTAGAAATTTCTCTATCGTTTTCGCCTTTGCAGGTGATTCCACTATTACTAAATTCTTTGCCATTGATCTATTTTTCTGCAACAAAAGTAGAAGTTTTTTTTAAATATCAACCTTGATAATGCATTTTTGAGGTATTTTGATATTATGTTTCTAAAAATTGCAGATTTATCTGTAATCTCACCTATTATATATATAGGTATAATTTTAAATGGATTATGGATCAAGAATGTGCTTTTAACCCGAGTGCCCTAGCCCAGATTGCAATGTAAAGCCCGGAATAAAAAAAGCTAACTTTTCTTGCCAGAAAACAGCGACCGAAGGAAGCTCGTTTTATGGCTTAGAAAAATAGCTTGTTTTATGAGGACTTGAAACGGAAAGCTGGAATAGCTTCTTAAATAAAAATTTAACCACAAAGTCCACAAAGATTTACACAAAGTTCGCTAAGTTTTAATTTAAGCTGAAAAGTTTCAGAGGAAGTTCACAAAGCTTTGAGAATAACTTTGAGTTTTAATCTTCTGGTTACTATATTTTAAATTCCTTACTTACATTAAAAAAGATCTTTTACGGCCCCTACAGCTAGATCTAAAATCTTAACTCTAAAATCTAAAATCTTTTCTCTGCCATCTTGTCATATTTATACCTTTTGCGTTATCTTTGCACTTTGAAATTATACAATGGAAAAGATTATTGAAGAAAGCAAGCAGGGCGAAAGTCTTGTTTTGGAGAATAAACCTGAGAATACTAAGAAACTTTTTATAGAAAGTTACGGTTGTGCGATGAATTTTTCGGACAGTGAGGTCGTAGCTTCTATTTTATCGATAAACGGATATAACACTACACAAACCCTTGAAGAAGCTGATTTAGTTTTAGTTAACACCTGCTCCATTCGAGATAAGGCAGAACAAACTATTCGTAAGCGTCTGGAAAAATATAATGCTGTAAAACGTATTAACCCGAAAATGAAAGTTGGCGTTTTAGGCTGCATGGCCGAGCGTTTGAAAAGTCAGTTTTTGGAGGAAGAAAAAATAGTCGATCTTGTTGTTGGTCCTGATGCTTACAAAGATTTGCCAAATTTATTGGCAGAAGTGGAGGAAGGACGCGACGCCATTAATGTAATTTTATCGAAAGAGGAAACATACGGGGATATTTCACCAGTTCGTTTGATGAGTAACGGAATTACGGCTTTGGTTTCAATTACTCGTGGTTGCGATAATATGTGTACGTTTTGCGTTGTACCTTTTACACGTGGTCGTGAGCGTAGCCGTGAACCTCAAAGTATTATGACTGAAATCCAGGATTTATGGGATAAAGGCTTTAAAGAAATCACGCTTTTAGGGCAAAACGTTGACAGTTACCTTTGGTACGGTGGCGGTTTGAAAAAAGATTTCGTAAATGCTTCAGAAATGCAAAAAGCAACTGCAGTAGATTTTGATCAATTACTGGAAATGGTTGCGGTTGGTTTCCCAAAAATGCGTATCCGATTTTCGACTTCGAATCCGCAGGATATGCACGAAAGTGTTTTACATGTTATTGCGAAATATCCAAATATCTGTAAACATATTCACTTACCGGTTCAGTCTGGAAGCAACAGAATTTTAAAAGAAATGAATCGTCTGCACAGTCGTGAAGAATATATGACTTTGATTGATAAAATCAGAACTATTATTCCGAATGCTTCGATTTCTCAAGATATGATTGCCGGTTTCCCAACAGAAACAGAGCAAGATCACGAGGATACCATGAGCTTGATGGAATATGTAAAATATAATTTCGGTTATATGTATTCGTATTCTGAGCGTCCTGGAACTTTGGCAGGAAGAAAAATGGAAGATGATGTCCCAGAAGAAACTAAAGCCAGAAGATTACAGGAAATTGTCGACTTGCAACAAAAACACGCCTGGTTTAGAAGCGAAGAATACGTTGGACAGGTTGTAGAAGTTTTAGTGGAGAAGGTTTCTAAAAAATCAAAAGAAGAATTCTCAGGAAGAAATTCACAAAGTATTACGGTTGTCTTCCCAAAAGAAAACTATAAAATTGGAGATTTCGTAAATGTAAAAATTACAAGTTGTACTAGCGGAACTTTGAAAGGTGAAGCGGTGGGATTAAGCAGCATGAATTAAGTTTTAACCACAAATTACACAAATTTTCACAAATTAATTCTTCATGATTAATACAACCGAATATTATTATAAAAAAGAGGAAAACTACCAAATAGTCGGCATCTGTATGGAAGTGCATCGATTATTAGGACCGGATTTACTCGAGATTGTATATAAAGATGCGTTGGAAATTGAATTTAAAAATCATAGAATTCCTTATCACCGAGAAAAGGAATTTTCAATTGAATACAAGGGAGTTATTTTGCCCCATAAATTTTATGCGGATTTTATAGTTTATGATGACATAATTTTAGAAGTAAAATCTGTAAAGGAAATTTGCAATGATCACCTTGCTCAAACATTAAATTATATGAAACTTGCAGATACTCCTGTTGGAATAATTGCAAACTTTCAAAACAAATCATTAATACATAAACGATTAATAAATTCTTAAAATGAATTTGCGAAAATTTGTGTAATTTGTGGTGAAAAAATATCACTATTTCAACTATCAGTTTTGTCAAGAAACCTGAAACAAAAAAAACTTGAAACAAAAAAACACATGGAAACAGTTCAAGCAATAAAACAACGATTTGAGATTATTGGGAATGACCCAAAATTAAATCGCGCCATTGAAAAAGCCATTCAGGTTGCTCCTACTGATATTTCGGTAATGGTAACTGGGGAAAGTGGTGTTGGTAAAGAAAATATTCCGAGAATAATCCATTCGCTTTCACACAGAAAGCATGGTAAATATATTGCTGTAAACTGTGGAGCTATTCCAGAGGGAACAATTGACAGTGAACTTTTTGGTCACGAAAAAGGTGCTTTTACCGGTGCAACCAGCACCCGTGAAGGTTATTTTGAAGTAGCGGATGGCGGAACCATTTTTCTGGATGAAGTTGGTGAATTACCGTTAACGACTCAGGTTCGTTTGCTTCGTGTTTTAGAAAATGGTGAATTTATAAAAGTTGGTTCGTCTCAGGTTCAAAAAACCAATGTGAGAATTGTTGCGGCAACGAATGTCAATCTATTTAATGCCATCGAAAAAGGAAAATTCCGTGAGGATTTATACTATCGTTTGACTACAGTCGAAATTACTTTGCCTCCGTTGAGAGAAAGAAATGAAGACATTCATTTGTTGTTCCGAAAATTTGTGGCCGATTTTGCGCACAAATATAAAATGCCTCCGTTGAAGCTTGATGATGACGCGGTTCAACTTTTGCAAAAATTCAGATGGAATGGAAATATTCGTCAGTTGCGAAATGTAGCTGAGCAAATTTCTGTTTTAGAAACGAATCGTGATATTACTCTTGCTACTTTAAAATCGTATTTACCAACCGAAGGAACCAATTTACCTTCTGTAATTAGCGATAAGAAAAAAGATGATTTTAGTACGGAAAGAGACATTTTATACAAAGTGCTTTTTGATATGAAAAGCGATTTGAATGATTTGAAGAAACTTACTTTGGAATTGATGAAAAACGGCAGTTCAAAAGTACAGGACATTAATCCGAATTTGATTCAGAAAATATACGGCTCTCAGGAAAATGACAGCGAAATTGATTTTGAAGAAGAACCGAGAACGGCTGTAATGACACCGACAACCCGTGAAGATAATTATCGCATACAAGATGACAATAATTATTTAGACGCCGAAACCATTGAAGAAGAAGAAATTCTGCGTCTAGAACAAAAAGAAATCGAAATGATTAAAAAGTCATTAGAAAAAAATAAAGGAAAACGAAAAGCGGCGGCTGATGAATTGGGAATTTCGGAGAGAACTTTATATAGAAAAATTAAACAATTTGATTTGTAAATAGGAAAAATTCCAAAAAATAAATTCCAAATTCCAAATTAGTATATTTGAAAAAAAATACAACTCCATTGGAATTTGGAATTTAAAAATTGAGATTTTCCATAGAATTGGAATTTGGAATTTAAAAAATTGGAATTTCCCAACTATTGATTTTATGAAAAAAATATATTCTTTATTAGCCTTTATCAGCCTTTTTTTATTAAGTGGCTGCAACGTTTACAACTTTACCGGAACAGGAACAATCGATGCCAAAACTTTTCAGGTTAACTTTTTTCAGAACAACGCTGATTTAATTGAGCCCGGAATCGACAGACAATTTACACTGGCCTTGCAGGATTTGATTATGAATCAAACCAATTTAAACCTGGTAAGCAACAGTGGTGATTTAACCTATGAAGGCGAAATTATCGATTACAGAATTACACCAATGACAGCTACAGCTGTGACATCAAATGGTGATGCCGGAGCGGCACAAAACCGTTTGACAATTCGTGTAAATGTTAGATTCACTAATAAAAAGAAAGAAACAGATGATTTCGAGAAACCGTTTGAATTTTATTATGACTTTGCCGGAACATCACTACCAACCGGATCTGTGTTAAATGCTGCAATTACCACTATTTTTGAAAGAATCACACAGGATATTTTCAATGAGTCATTGGCAAAATGGTAAAGAATGTTGATTTGTTGAATCGGTTAATCGTTAAATCGGTTCACAAAAAAACGGTTAAACAGTTAAACAAATAAACGATTAAACAATAAAGAATGAATGTAACTGATTATACACACTTAATGAACAAACCCGATGCTATTACAGAAAAGCAGGCGGAGGCATTAGGCAATGTTTTGAATGAATTTCCGTATTTTCAAAGTGCACGCGCATTGCGATTAAAAGGTCTTTACAATCAAAATAGTTTCAAGTATAATTATGCTTTAAAAGTTACAGCAGCTCATACAACTGATCGCTCGGTTTTATTTGATTTTATTACTTCGGAAACTTTCACTTCTATTCAGGGCGAATATTACGATCAAAAACTTAAAGACCTTTTAAATATTACCGTTTTTGACAGCGAGATTGTCTTAGCAGAAGAAAAGAAGAAACTGGAAGTTCGCATTGATCCAATCGAGCAGTCCATTTTAAATTCTATTAAAGAAGCTACAGGTGTTACTTATGAGGAGCCTGTAAAAATTATAGAAAAACCTACTTTAGATTCTTTTACAGAAGCAACAAACATCAATATTGATGAACCTGTAAAGGATGAAGAAAAACCAGTTGCTATAATTATCGAAGAACCGACATTAGATTCTTTTACAGAAACAACAAACGTTACTGTTGAAGAGCCTATAAAAGTTCAAGAAGCAATAGATTCTATTATTGAAGAGCCTACGACAGATACTTTTGCAGAAGCATCAAACAGTTCTACTGAAGAGTCTGTAAAAATCGAAGAAAGATTATTTGATAGCATTATACCAACTTTAGATTCTTTTCAGGAAGTAACAACCGTTACTCTTGAAGAACCTTTACCAGTTGAAGAAAAAGCAATTGAGACCGTTACCGAGCAAGCTATTTTAGATACTTTTAAAGAAGTAACCGCCGTTACTTTTGAGGAACCTTTGATAGTGGAAGAAAAAATAATTGAAGCAATTATCGATCAACCTACTTTAGATTCTTTTGAAGAAGTAACAACGACTACTTTTGATGAAGTTGAAGAAAACCCGATGGAGCTAGTTATCGAAGAGCCTACTATAGATTCATTTGAGGCAGTAACTCCAACTATTGAAGATACTCCTATTATTGAAACAACTCCAATTGTGGAAACTACACCTATTATAAAGGAACCAACTCCAACTTTCTTTGATGAAATTGTTGAGGAAGAAATTCCAAGTGTAAGAGTGGAACCAATTGAAGAATCAACATACAATGCACTACAAGAAGCCACAGCAATTGTTTTTGAAGAAGCGCCTGTAGTTGAAGAACCAAAAGCTATTGAAGAGTTAAAAGAAATAGAAGTTTCAGAAACAGTAAAAACGGCCGAAGAAAATCTGGAAATCGGGAAACCTTTGGATTTTTCTGTTAGTGAAAAACACTCTTTTCAGGAATGGCTTCAATTAGCCAAAACAGAACCTATTGATCGTAGCAAAGAGGCGCAGGACGAATCAGAATCAATTGAAAAAGTTGAAAATACGGCTAAAAATGTAGCTAAACCCGAAACAATTGACGAAGAGAAAAAGAAAAAAGCAGAAATAATTGATAAATTTATTGAAACAAATCCAAAAATTTCTCCAATAAGACAGACTGCAATAACGCCGGCGGTGCAATTAGACAATGATAAAGAAGAGAATTCTTACCTAATGACTGAAACTTTGGCCAGAGTATATTTGGAACAAAAAAAATATACAAAAGCGATACAAGCATATGAAATATTAATTTTGAAATATCCAGAAAAAATTAGTTTCTTTGCAGACCGTATTTCGGATATTAAGATTTTACAACAAAATAACAATAATAATTAAGCAATGAGCACATTTTCAATTTTTTTAGTTTTAATCACAATAGTTTGTTTTCTATTGATCGTAGTAATCATGGTTCAAAACCCTAAAGGAGGCGGATTATCGTCTACTATCAGCGGAACTCAAATGTTAGGTGGAGTACAAAAAACAACTGACTTTTTAGATAAAAGTACCTGGACACTAGCTACTATTTTGATTGCTTTAATCTTGCTTTCAAGCTTAAGTTTCACAGGATCATTAAGTGATACTGATTCTAAACTTATTGAAAAAACAGAAGCTCCTGCAACTACACCAGCTGCACCAGTTCAACAAACTCCTGCTCCGGCAACGCCAGCAGCGAAATAATAGTTTTGAAATAAATATAAAATGCCAGCCTGTCAAAGCTGGCATTTTTTTTAAGAAATAATGTCAGTTTTAGGAGCATGGCACAATTTCTGAAAGTTTATTGAACATTAAAAAACGTATAACTTATAACATTATAAAATCATGGCCTTAAACATTAAACCGCTTTCAGACCGCGTACTAATTGAGCCTGTTGCAGCTGAAACAAAAACTGCATCAGGTATTTTTATTCCAGATACTGCCAAAGAAAAACCACAAAAAGGAACTGTTGTGGCAGTAGGAAACGGATCTAAAGATCATACAATGACCGTAAAAGTTGGCGATACTGTACTTTATGGTAAATACGCAGGAACAGAATTAAAATTGGAAGGAACTGATTATTTGATTATGCGCGAAGATGATATCTTAGCAATTATCTAAGAATAATAAGTCTTAAGAATAAGTATCGGGTGAAACCTGAAACAAATAAAACTTTAAACTAAATTAAAAAATGGCAAAAGATATAAAATTTGATATTGAAGCACGTGACGGATTAAAACGTGGTGTTGATGCATTAGCAAATGCTGTAAAAGTAACTCTTGGACCAAAAGGTCGTAACGTAATTATCGGAAAATCATTTGGTGGACCGACTGTTACTAAAGATGGTGTTTCTGTTGCAAAAGAAATCGAATTAAAAGACCCATTAGAAAACATGGGTGCGCAAATGGTTAAGGAAGTAGCTTCTAAAACTAATGATTTAGCGGGTGACGGAACTACAACTGCTACAGTTTTAGCTCAGGCAATCGTTAAAGAAGGTTTGAAAAACGTTGCTGCAGGTGCAAATCCAATGGATTTGAAACGTGGTATCGATAAAGCAGTTGAAGCTATCGTAGCTGACTTAGCTAAACAAGCTAAAGTGGTTGGAAGCGATTCTGATAAAATCAAACAAATTGCTTCTATCTCTGCAAACAATGACGAAGTGATTGGTGAACTTATCGCTACAGCTTTTGCTAAAGTAGGAAAAGAAGGTGTTATTACTGTTGAAGAAGCTAAAGGAACGGACACTTTCGTGGATGTTGTTGAAGGTATGCAGTTTGACAGAGGATATCTTTCTCCTTACTTCGTAACAAACCCAGAAAAAATGGAAGTTGAATTAGACTCTCCATACATCTTATTATATGACAAAAAAGTTTCTTCTTTAAAAGAATTACTTCCAGTTTTAGAGCCAGTTGCTCAATCAGGAAAACCATTATTAATTATTGCTGAAGATGTTGACGGAGAAGCTCTTTCTACTTTGGTAGTAAACAAATTAAGAGGTGCTCTTAAAATTGCTGCTGTAAAAGCTCCAGGTTTTGGAGACAGAAGAAAAGCAATGTTAGAAGATATCGCAATCCTAACTGGTGGAACTGTAATCTCTGAAGAAAGAGGATACACATTAGAAAACACTACAATCGAAATGTTAGGAACTGCAAAAAGAGTTTCTATCGATAAAGACAACACTACAATTGTAAGTGGTGCTGGTGAAGCTGATATCATCAAAAACAGAGTAAACCAAATCAAAGGTCAGATGGAAACAACTACATCTGATTACGATAAAGAAAAATTACAAGAGCGTTTGGCTAAATTAGCTGGTGGTGTTGCTGTTCTTTATGTTGGTGCTGCTTCTGAAGTGGAAATGAAAGAGAAAAAAGACAGAGTTGACGACGCGTTACATGCAACTCGTGCTGCTGTTGAAGAAGGAATTGTTGCAGGTGGTGGTGTTGCTTTATTAAGAGCAAAAGCGGCGCTAGCAGATCTTAAAGCTGATAATGCTGACGAGGCAACCGGAATTCAAATCGTAGCTCGTGCTGTTGAATCTCCATTAAGAACTATTGTTGAAAATGCAGGTCTAGAAGGTTCTGTAGTAGTAGCAAAAGTTGGTGAAGGTTCTGGTGATTTTGGATACAATGCCAAAACTGACGAATACGTAGACATGCTAAAAGCTGGAATTATCGATCCTAAAAAAGTAACTCGTGTTGCATTAGAAAATGCTGCATCTGTTTCTGGAATGATCCTTACTACAGAATGTGCATTAATTGATATTAAAGAAGAAAGCGCTGGCGGAATGCCAATGGGTGGCGGTATGCCAGGAATGATGTAATCGTTCTTTTCTTAAAACTTAAAACGCCAGATTCTTATCTGGCGTTTTTTTTTAGCCACGAATTCACGAATTAAGTATTCAAATCTTTGTGCTTAATTTTTTGTGCTACAGATTACACAGATTATAATCCTTTTAATCTGTGAAATCTGTGGCTACTAATTTTTTTCAAACAAAGCATTTGCAAAAAATTCGTGAATTCGTGGCTATTTTTTTATTTAACATTCTCTTTTTCTTTAAAAAATCTCTTATCTCTACCTTTGCGGTTCTATTAAAATTGCAAAATGAGAAAATTTACTACTCACCTATTATCTTTTACATTCTTATTCATTTCCACTTTTTCCTATTCACAATCTGCCAAGAACAATTATGTCGTTTTAGTTTCTATGGATGGATTCCGTTGGGATTATGCGAAACATTTCAAGCTTCAAAACCTCAACAAAATAGCCAAAGAAGGCGTTCACGCCAAATCTATGAAACCTTCTTATCCAAGCAAAACTTTCCCGAATCATTATGCGATCGTAACCGGACTTTATCCGGATCATCATGGGATCATCAATAATGTTTTTTATGATAGTGCTTTAAACGAATCTTTTTCATTGTCTACTAAAGCCAAAAATGATTCCCGTTTTTATGGCGGAAATCCGATTTGGAATGTAGCTGAACAACAAGGTGTAAAAGCCGCTTCTTTTTTCTGGCCTGGATCTGATACGGATCAAAAAAGACCGGGTATTTATAAAAATTATGATGATAAGATTCCGTATGGCAACAGAATTGATACTGTTATAAAATGGTTAGAACTTCCTGAAAAACAACGCCCACATTTGATTACGTTATACTTTGATGAACCTGATCACACGGGACATAACTTTGGTCCGCTTTCTCCTGAAAATGAAAAAATGGTTTACAAAATGGATTCAATTATGGGACAATTATCATCCAAACTAGATCAATTGACTATCGGCAAAAAAATCAATTTAATCATTGTCTCTGATCATGGAATGGCCGACATCAGTAATGCCAAAAAAGTAGCTGTTTTAGATTATTTAAAACCAGAATGGTTAGGTTACAAAGCTGTAATTAATCCAATTATGAGTTTACAGGCAGAACCCGGCTTTCAGGATTCTATTGCAAAGGCATTAAAAAAAGTACCCCATATCAAATTCTGGCGATCTAACGAAGTTCCAAAAAGATTGCATTACGGAACCAATCCGCGTGTGCATGATTTTGTTATTGAAGCCAAAAAAGGCTATAGTTTAGTGAGCAAAGAAAGTACGCATATAAAAGGCGGAACACACGGTTACGATAATAAGGAAAAAGACATGCACGCTATTTTCTACGCAAAAGGCCCTGCCTTCAAAGTAAATAAAGAAGTTAGCACCTTTCAGAACGTTTCGGTTTATCCTTTAATAGCGCATATTTTAGGATTAAAAATCGAAGAAGTTGATGGTAAGTTTAGTGAAGTTAAAAACATGCTGCTTAATAATTAGATAATATGTCAATTAGATAATTAGATAATGCTATTCACAATCTATGGAATTATCTAATTATCTAATTGGCACATTCCCTCATTTACAAATTGACACATTAAAACCCTGTCGAAACCGAAACGGCTTTCCATTGCTCTAATTGACTCTGAACGCTTGCAATCTTTTGATTGGCCATATCATAAGCATCTTGTCCTAAAAATAAATGCAAGGCAGGATTTTCTTCATGACTCATTTTAATTAATACTTCAGCTAATTTTTCAGGATCTCCCGGTTGATTTTCATTAATACTGCCTTTATGCGCATCTTCAGAGGCTCTTACTTCTTTATAAGCTGCAATTGGATGCTGAGGCAATAACAAGGAGCTATCTTTTAAGAAATCAGTTCTAAAATAGCCCGGATAAACCAACGTTACATTCACTCCAAATTCTTTTACTTCAGCAGCTAAGGATTCCGTTAAACCAGCAACTGCAAATTTTGTAGAGCAATAAATCCCCCAACCCGGAAACTCGCCATAATAACCTCCAACAGAAGAAATATTAAAAATATGTCCCGCTTTGTTCGCACGCATATAAGGCATTGTATTTCTGACTACATTTAGTAATCCAAAAACATTTACCTCGTAGTTTTTTCTGGATTCTTCATCTGTCAATTCTTCCAATGCTCCCAGCAAACCATAACCCGCATTGTTTACTAAAACATCGATTGTTTTAAAATGACTTGCTGTTGCTTCAATTGCTTTTTTGACACTTCCTTCATCTACTAGATCCATTTCTAAAGGCAGAAATTTCTCTGATGAATTTCCCAGAACTTTAATCAATGATGCTTCACTTCTTGATGTGGCTGCTACCTTGTAACCTTTTGATAATAATTTTTTAGCCAATTCTAATCCAAGTCCTTTTGAGGCACCTGTGATAAACCAAACTTTGTTATTTTCCATGATTTTAATTTTGATGTTTAATTATGGTACAAAGGTATCAGCGAAGTCCTTATTCCGAATTAAAGCAATCAAATCAGAAGTTACGAAAATCAAACAATTTCTGTTACGCGATAGGCTTTTGGTGAAAGCTGAACATTTTTCTTAAAGAAGTTGATAAAATGAGACAATTCTTCAAAGCCTAAACACCATGCAATTTCATTAATGTTCCAATTGGTTTGTTTGAGTAAAATCATGGCTTCCTGAATAATCCTTTCCGAAATAATTTGTGAAGTTGTTTTTCCGGTAGTTTCTTTCAACGCTTTATTTAAATGATTTACATGCACATTTAACTGATTTGCAAATTCTGAAGGGGAACGGAAATTAATTTGTTGCGATATCGATTCAATAGGAAATTGTCTTTCTAATAATTCTAAAAACAAAGAAGAAACCCGAATCGTGGCATTCGATTTACTGTATAATGAAGTAGTTACCGTTTGTGTTTTTAAAGCCAAATGAATAATTTCGAAAACCAGATTGCGGAGAACATCATATTTAAAAGCGTAATCCGAATTGATTTCTTCTAACATTTTCATGTATACTACCTTTAAAGATTCTGCCAGTTCTTTTGAAACCGGAACAATTGGATTCCCGCCGGGCTGAAATAAAGGATATTCTTTTAAATTCCCAAACTGACTAAAAAACGCATCTGTAAAAATGCAGAAAAAACCGGTTTGATTTTCATCAATATGTTCCCAACTGTACGGAATTTGTGGATTTGCAAAAAACAAAGCCTGCTCTTCAATCGAAACAACCTTATCAGCATAATGTACTTTGTTTTTTCCGATGATTAAGCTTATTTTATAAAAGTCTTTTCGCGTATAAGGCAATGGATTACAAGTAGTACCAATATAATCATCCAACTTAAAAACATTAAAATGTCCGATTTCTTTTTTAAGATTCTCGGGCATTCCGTTTATTTTAATCGTATAAAAATCTTCTAAGGTTTCTGTAAATTTCATTTGACAAAGTTACGAAAATCAATCTTTATAATTAGAAAATGAGATAATTTGTCAATTAGATAATTCTATAGATTGCGCTTAATCATTATCTAATTATCAAATTATCTCATTTTCTAATTTCAAGAAACCACTTTGTAAGTAGGATCTTCAATTACATTGACATTTATTACGGCATCGGCATTTTTAAGTAATTGCCTGCAGTCTGCGCTTAAATGCTGTAATTCTATCTTTTTATTTTCCTGACTGTATTTCTTCGTCAAATTATTCAAGGCTTCTATGGCCGACATATCAGCAATGCGGCTTTCTTTGAAGTCTATAATAATATGATTGGGGTCGTTTTGGATGTCGAACTTTTCCATGAAGGCAGCAATTGAACCAAAAAATAACGGACCGTAAATTTCATAATGTTTGATTCCGTTTTCGTCGATAAAATTTCTGGCTCGGATTCTTTTGGCACTTTCCCAGGCAAAAACCAAGGCTGAAATTATTACCCCGATTAATACCGCCAAAGCCAAATTATGAAGTAGAATAGTCACAACGGCCACCAGGATTCCAACGAAAATATCGTGTTTAGGCATTTTGTTGATGACTTTAAAACTAGCCCATTCGAAAGTCGTAATCGCTACCATCATCATAACGCCAACCAAAGCCGCCATAGGCAATTTCCCAATTACAGGCGCTCCAAAAAGAATAATTAATAAAATAGTCAAAGCAGCAATAATTCCCGAAAGTCTTGCTCTTGAACCGGCGCTCAGATTCACCAAAGTCTGTGCGATCATTGGGCATCCTCCCATTCCGAAGAAGAAACCATTTAAGATATTTGAACTTCCCTGTGCGATACATTCCCTGTTACTGTTTCCGCGGGTTCCGGTGATTTCATCGACTAAATTCAGCGTAAGCAAACCTTCAGTCAAGCCAACCGCAGCAACAATTACAGAGTATGGAAAAATCACTTTGAAAGTCTCAAAAGACAAAGGAATATTCGGGATATGAAAAGGCGGAAAACCGCCCTGAACAGAAGCTATATCCTGAACTGTTTTGGTATCAATATTGAAGATGAGTACAATCGCAAAAACCACCATAATTGCAACTAAAGATGCTGGAACTGTCTTGGTTATTTTAGGAAAAAGCAATACAATACCAATAGTTAACGCTACTAGACCCACCATAATATACAAAGGTGTTCCCTGCAACCAGGCAACTTTTCCATCGTACATGGTTTTAAACTGTTCTAATTGCGACATGAAAATTACCACCGCCAAACCGTTTACAAAACCAAACATTACAGGCTGCGGCACTAACCGAATAAATTTTCCGAGTTTAAAAAGCCCGATACAAATTTGCACTACACCACCCAACGCGACGGCTGCAAAAACATATTCTATGCCGTGCGATTTCATCAAGGCGATTAAAACAATAACCGTTGCACCTGCCCCACCCGAAATCATTCCGGGTCTTCCTCCAAAAATTGCTGTTACCAAGCCTGCAATAAAAGCAGCATATAAACCCACCAAAGGCGGAAACCCAGCCAAAATAGCAAACGACAACGATTCTGGAATCATCGTCATGGCAACTGTTAAACCGGCTAAAATTTCGTTTTTGTAATTGACTTTTTGAGTGAAGTCGAAGAGTTGGAAAGCTTTTTTCATAAGTCGCAAATTTAGGAAATTTGGGAATTAGATAATTAGAGAATTGAGAAAATATGGGAATTAGATAATTAAACAACGAGTATGCACAATCTATAAAAATTTTCTAATTATAGAGTTTCCATTATTACGACTAAAGAAGATCGCACAGATTTGCAAATGCGTGTACGCAAAGTTTTTCTCATACTGAGAAAAAATTATATCTTTAAAGATATTTTTCAAGTATACAGACATGAAAAAAACAGACGCAGCAAATAAAAAGAAAAACTGGCTAAAAATAATTGTCGAAATCGTATTAGATTTTATTCTAATGTCACGATAATACAACCTGAAAAATTACCTTTTTTTTAACAAAAAACCAAGTGCCCCAGTAGACCATAAAGCCCACAAAATCAAAACAGGTTGAAAAAACAATCGAATCAATCGAGCCTGATCAGTGTTCATTCCTAGTGCATCTGTTCCGTTTAAATATTGGGCAATATTACCCGGAAAAACCAGCACATAAAATATAGCAAGACCAATACCCAATTGTATTTTATAACGGGTTAGGAAAATAAAAGCCAAACCTATTACCATTTCGACAATTCCGGAAAGTATTACCACCAGATCTTTATCCATAGGAACCCAATTTGGGACCTGCGCCTGAAAATCTATTCGCTGAAAAGTAAAATGACCCATTGCTGCTGCTATCATAAAGACTCCTAAAAGTATTCTGAAGAAATTTTGAGTTGTGGTAGTCGTGCTATTTTCCATCTGTTGGTATTTATTTACGATTGGATTAAATTCCTTTTCTGAGCGCTTTTTCAAAATTACGTAATCCATCCTAAAATACTTTTTAGATTTCTGAACGCATTGTTGTGTAATCTCCATGTCAAACTAATCTAAGCAATATTCTCCAACCCACCCGGAAAAGGCCTGTAAGCATAATAATGTAAAACCTCTTCAACCGCTATTTTCAAAGCTTCATTTATCGGTAATAAGTTAACACCCATTCTAAGATCAATTTGGGCTAACCTCATATAATAATCGGTAAAAATGGGAATTGATGTTCCTTTGTTGATTGCTACTTCGGCTTTAGTAAAGTTGTCCCCTTGTTCTTCTTTTATGATTTTGCAAGTGGCCAATCGCAATTTTCCAAATTTATCTGTTGTTGCGCCGTAACCAAAAAGACGGCAAATTAAACCGCGATAACGGTAATTGCTACAGCTTCCTTTGTGGTATTCCAAAACCGAAAGCGGGCGGTACAAAAAGCAACTTTTAGTAGAAATACTGTTTAATTCTTTTAGGGTTTCTTCGGCTTTGCCATTTAAAAACAAATGAAAGGCCCAGGGTAAAAATTCTAAAGGAGAAGCGTCGATATTAGGTGTTGAACAGCACTTGCCGCAACCTGCCTTGCAATGCAAATTTGTATCAGACTGAAAAGCTTTAATTTCAATTTCAAGACGATCAAACAATGCTTCAACCTGCCTAACCTTCTCTTCTATTGACATTTGTTTTTTGGTAAGGTAGGCTAATAGAAATGGCTCAAGTCACAATTGTGGTTTTATTGGGAAGAGTTTAATTTTTTTCGCTTTGCTCCAATCAAAACACTTCTGCAAAGTGTAATCTAATAGTAAAGATAGCTTTCTCCTTTAAACAAATTAATTGCGAAAGTTTTCGATATATTTATCTCCGATAAATTAAAATTATTCAGACACCAGATCTAAGTATAGTGGAATGACAACGTTTTCAAAATTGAGAAAGTCATTATAAAAGTAAAACCCGTTAAACAAATCAATAATGAACAAAATTAAACTTGCCTTACTATTGGCTGCTATTTTTATCTTTATAGTATCAATTGCATTAGGAGGGAGAAGTTTAACATTCTACTTTAAGAATAAGGAAATGTTTCAAAATCCTCAGTCTTATCAGAAAGAATTTGTTGTTATTGATTCCACTTATACCAAAACTGTAGGCCAGAAAAATAAAAAAGTTTTAACCTATGGCTTATCTAAAAAATTTGACAACTATAAAACCATTTTTGATTTAAATATCCCGGACGGAAGTGCTGTTATAGAAAACAATATTAGTGTTGAACCAATTGCAGATACATTAAACCAAACTCAGATTAACTATTACGCCTGGGTAAACAAACAAAAGGAAAAAGGTTATATCTGTAATGAGGATGAAAAATCTATTCAGGATAACTGGATTTTTTCAGATCAAATCTTATATATAAGAGCCTCCATAGTTATGATTGTATTTTCACTTGGTATCTTTTATTGGTTGAAAGCCTATCGAATTTTCATGAAGAAATAAAACCTGAAAAAAAAAATCTATCCCAATAAAAAACCCGTATAAATACGTGGTGCTCAGTGCTTAATAATCCTTAAACTTGCTGTCAATATGGTGGAGCATATTTATCATGGTTTTTCAGTAGGTAGAAAACCTTGAATGTTTAATACTTTTTTTTGGGGAAAAAGTGAGATTGTAATCGATAACGATTATGGATCTCACTTTTATTTTTATTTTGAACTTAAACCATTGCCAAATAGTTTTATTTAAAAAGCGCAAACGTCCAGGACATTTGCGCTTTTATTGTTCTTCTAAAAGATTACATCCAAGATATTACCCTTTATTTTGATTGGCTTCTGCCAGTTGATCCTCCAGATAAATAATTATTTTTTTTAGACTTTCAATAGTTTCTTTGCGGGATTCGGCTAGTTCTTTGTAGTTAATAGCTTCTTCAGGATTTACTTTATTGATTTTATTATACGGTGCCGGTGCTTCGTTTAAAATATCCTCCTTTAGCATATTTCCATTACCCGTTAAGAGCCAATCAATATTAACATCTGTATATATTCTAAGAATTTTTTCTAATTTATCAACACCAATTGTTTTATCGTTTTTTAATTGACTAGCAAAAGAACCGTTAGAAAAGCCAATCTCTCTTTCAAAAACGCTAACCCTAATACCTTTTGAATCTAGATATTGTTTTATTCTTTTTAAGGTGTTTTCATTCATAAGTGCAAATATTTTAGAAAATGTCTTATTTTGATACTTTTTTAGAAAATGTCTTACTAAATTTGTCTTATTATTAATACAAACTAAGCAATGGACAAAAATATAAAAACTAAACCAAGTTACAATCAAGATGTCCTAAAGATTATGAAAGCCAGACACGGATATTCGTATGATTATATCCGAAAGTCGATTCGCGGCGACCGGGTTGGTATCATTTGCGACATGCTGAAAGAGGAATATAATAAACTTAATAACGAATCAAAAAAAGCAATAGAAAATCAAATCCATAAACTATAAGCCAATTAGTAAACAGTTAAAATTATTAAAATGAAAAAGATTACATGCCTATTGTTATTAATCCAAAGCGGATTTATAATGGCTCAAACCAAAACAGTAGTTACACAATTTGGAGAAAAGTTAACTATTAGTCCTTATGCAAACAATGGTTTGACAGCCAATAATGGTTATATTCAATTAGGAGGACCTTTAACAAAATCTTCTGTTTTAACGACCACTTCTTCATATACTCTGGCAATACAAGGTTTACAAACAGGCGACACATCTGACAATGTGCTAGTAACCGATGCTAATGGTGTTTTGAAATATGTATCAAGAGCTAGTTTTGGCGGAGGTGCTGATAATTTGGGAAATCATATCGCTACGAAAGATCTTGAAATGTCGACGTTTAGTATTCTTAATATAAAAAATGCGTATGTTAAAAACGAAGCACAATTTGCAGATCGCGTTACTAGCAATACTAATTATTTTGGCATATATAAAAATAATGGATTCTTTGGAATTTGGAATAATTTGAAAAATGCAAATGCCTTAACCATTGACGAAACAACAAATAAAACCACATTAACTTCTGCACAAATCGCAAAAGGTACAGATGGAGCGGCTCCTGTTCCTGGTTCTATAGCTACTGCGGCAGATGCCACGGGTAATATAATATGGACGCTTCCTACGGTTGCTCCTGGTGTAGTAACTCCAAGATTAGTTGGTTTTGCAAAAGTGAACACAACGAGAACTTCAGGATTAAAAGTATTTTTTGATACAAATGTCTTAAATCCTGAAAATGCATTTACTGGCGATCTGACTAATGGAACTACTTATAATATAAAAAAGGCTGGATTACATCAGATTTTTGTCAATCTTACTGTTGCAACTCCAACAGCAGATTGGTATTTAAGAATTAAAAAGAATGGAACTCCTATCGCTGCAATTGATGCTACAAAGGCGGCTGGTGCATCAGCAGTAGTATTTGCTATTGATGACTTTGCTGCAGGTGATAAGATTACAGTAGATATGGGTGGAAATGCAACAGGTTATACATCTTCACTCACTAGAATTGCAGTTTTTAGATTTGACCAAGCAAATTAATACATTATAGTGACTTGAATGTTAATTATGTATATCAAGAATAATGAAATTGCAGGATCCTCCATTAAGCAAAGCTTTTACTTTAAAAGCAATTTTTTAACTTTTTTCTAAATAGTCCTATTTTGTCATAACTAGAACTTCTAGAGGTAAGAGCTTCTTTATGATGCAATTAATTTTGCCGTTGATTTTATGAGAAAAAATATAAAGATGTAAAAGTACATTTTAGTCCTAATATTTGATCATAATATAACATGAATATCATAAAAAAGACAATAGCTAAATTACTTAAAATGAAAAAAATTACATGCATGCTGTTATTAATCCAGAGTGGGTTTATTATGGCTCAAACCAAAACGGTAATAACACAAAACGGTGAAAAAGTAGCCATTAGCACTGGTGCAAACAATGGACTTACAGCTAATAATGGCTATATACAATTAGGTGGTGCTTTGACTCAACCATCAATTTTGACCACAACTTCAGCTTTTACTTTGGCTATTCAAGGACTTCAGACAGGAAGTTCTTCTGATAATGTACTAGTAACAGATTCAAATGGTATTTTAAAATATGTATCAAGATCTAGTTTTAGTGGCGCTGATAACTTAGGAAATCATATTGCAACTACGGATTTGAATATTTCGGATTACAGCATTTTTAATATAAAAAATGCTTATGTTAAAAACGAAGCACAATTCATAGATCGTCTTACCAGTAATACTAATTATTTCAGTATTTTTAAAGAAAATGGAGACTTTGGCATTTGGAATAGTCTAAAAGGTACTAACGCTCTAACTATTAACGAAACAACAAACAAAACCACACTAACTTCTACACAAATTTTAAGAGGTACAGATGGTGTAGCTCCTGTTCCTGGCGCTATAGCTACTGCGGCAGATGCCGCAGGTAATATAATTTGGAAAGCTCCTGTAGTAGTTCCTGGTGTAGTAACCCCAAGATTAGTTGGTTTTGCAAAAGTGGGCACAGCTAGAAGTTCAGGAATAAAAGTGTTTTTTGATACAAATGTCTTAAATCCTGAAAATGCATTTACGGGTGATGTAACTAATGGAACTGTTTATAATATAAAAAAAGCTGGATTACACCAAATCTTTGTAAACTTAACTGTTGGTAGTCCAAGTGGAGCATGGTATCTACGAATCAAAAAGAATGGAACTCCTATCGCTGCAATTGATGCAACAACCGCCTCTGGTGCTTCAGCAGTAGTTTTTGCAATAGATGACTTTGCTGCGGGAGATCAAATTTCAGTCGATATGGGTGGAAATGCAACAGGTTATCAAGCGTCACTTACAAGAATAGCAATTTTTAGATTTGACAGTAATTAAGGACTTAAAAACATTATAATATAAGAGAGAGCTTTTGCTCTCTCTTTTTTCTTTACTTCTAATTTGAGATTTCTTACCACTATTCTTTGCTAAACCTAATAAACTAAAAAACTTTTGTCTTTAAGGATTGGTAACAAAAAATCACAAACATGACACGGGAACATTATATTCCCTTTAATAAGGAACTCTTAACCGAGCAACTTATTGCTTGTTCGCAAAATCCTCAAAAGGTTGATCATTTTAAAAAGTTGCTTGATTTGCCTGATTTTGAGCTGGTATAAGGAATAAATAAGACAAAAATCATCTTCCTATCTTATGTAAAATACTTGTAAGCAGTAAATTAGCTTATTACGGTTATTGATTAAATCTATGTTAAAATCATATATCCGATTTAATATTATTGTAAACTTTGTATTACTGTTTAACCCAAATAAAGATAATTATGGAAACACAAATTATTGAACTGGAAAAAAAATATTGGCAGGGAATGGAAAATCACGATTATGAAACGGTAAAAAAGCTTACTCATTTTCCTTGTATAATAGCAGGCAAAACTGGTCTACAAAGTGTAGACGAAGCCACGTTTAAAAAGATGTTTGAATCAGCAGACGGCAATAAAATAAAAGTATTGAATATTGCTGATGTAGAAACACAATTACTTGCTGGAAATACTGCAATAACAGCATACCAAATAGAACTAGAAATGGCAGACGATAAACAAAAATCTCTGAAATGTGTCTGCACCTCAACCTGGATTAAAGAAAATAACAATTGGGTTTGTGCACTCCATACCGAAACAGAATTGTCACAGTAGTAGATTGTAATCAAATTTAATTAGTTATTTTCTCAAATATATCCGTTACAGGCTTAAAATTAAGATATATTTATAGTGTATCTTTTCTTTGCACCTTTGTCACTATGAGCCTATGAACCTTAAAAGATGTATCTTTGAACCTTAGTACCCGAAGAACCTACAAAACATGACACGAGAACATTATATTCCCTTTAATAAGGAATTCTTACTCGAGCAACAACTTGCTACTTTCTCTCAAGATCCAAAAAAAGTTGATGATTTTAAAAAATTGTTTGATATTATCGAACATTATTTTCATTACGAGGCATTTAACCTCAACCGAAATCTAAAACAAAACTACGCTTTGTTTGATCCGGATTTGAGCAACAAAGAGCGAAAAAGTTTTATTGGCAAAAGTGATTTTAAAGTTTTTAAGGAAACACTTTTGACTGTTTTAGCACTGGGAAATTATACACGTATTGATCAGGAAACTTTAGATATTGCTTTTAAGGAATCTGATTTGATTGGCCTGAATCTTTCTATCGATTTTAATGCTTTTAAGGATTATGAAATGTATGTACGCGGGCAACATACAGCCAAAGAAAAGGTAAAAAAATATTTCTTCTGGAAGAAAGAAGTCGAAATCGAGTACTACGATCGTGTACTGATTTACCTGCATTACAACGACACCAATTTCCTGAAAGAAAAGAAAGTCAAATTGGGAAAAATGCCAGTTGAACCGGGTTCGGTTGTTTTGAAAATCTTTAAGCGTGTTCCTAAAAACGATTTGGAAACTATTTTTCCAAACGCGATTCCGAGAATGTCTTTGAAAGATAAATTATTGCTTTGGGTTCCTGGAATTTTTGGTGGAATTTCATTATTAAGCGCGAAAGTAATTCCGGCACTGGTTAATATGTATAAGGCTTATGAAACTGGTGAAGCGATTGATTTATTAAACAGTAAAACTTCCTTAAATCAGGGATTAATAGCCTTGGGAATCTTATCTCTTTATTGCTTCCGTCAATACAATAATTTTATAAACAAGAAAATCAGATATTCTAAAATACTTTCGGATAGTTTGTATTTCAAGAATCTCGGAAATAACAGCGGCGCTTTTTATTCGCTTTTAAATTCGTCTGAAGAAGAAGTGCTTAAAGAAACGATTCTGGCTTATACTTTTTTATACAAAAGCGAAACTCCTTTAACCGCCGAAGAACTCGATACTCAGATTGAATCGTGGTTTGAAACAACATTAAAGACACCTCTTGATTTTGATGTAAAAGATGCTTTGGATAAACTAAAAAATACCGGTCTTGGCGTAGAAACTAATGGAAAATGGGAAGTCGTTTCGTTAGAGAAGGCACTTGTCACTATTGATGCTTTGTGGGATGGGGTTTTTGAATATAATTATCAATTGTAAATTGTAAATCATTAATTGTTAATTTTCTGCACGCCAAACTTAGCTAAAGCTTTTAAACAAAAAAAGAGGACCCAAAAAGTCCTCTTTATAAATTTATGATCTTGATGGATTACTCGCTATCAGCTTCGACCAAATCTTCAATATTTTCGCCCATATCTCCTACGGCTACTAATTCTGGTTTTGATCCTTTAAGCGCATTGAATCTTTCGATTTGTTCTAAATCTCCTTCTTCTCCACTGAAATATGGAAAAACATCCATAATTGGTGATTCAGAAATAGCCGGGATGGTATAATCACCCATTGTACCTTTCATCACAGAAACTGTGTTATCGTAGGCTTCTTTTACGTCATTTGCCTGAACTAATAAATACATATTGGTTTTGCGTTCTTTTCCGCTTTCTTCGTCAAAAGCAATTAAAGAAACTTTTGATTTAAACCAACGATCTGCATTTTCGAACGGATGAATCTCAGCATAGTTCGCTACTTTTATGTTTGTGATTTTAAATTCTTCACTAACATAAGCCGCCATTTCTTCATTAATTCTGCTTTCGGCTTCTGTATAGGATATGGCATCTACTAAATAAGGTTCTGTCGTAACCTTTTGTCCACCAATATCATCTGTTTTTCTATATTTTACTTTGCATTCGTACCAAACTGCGCTCATTTCTATTTAATTTAAGGATGTCAAAGATAGATTTTAACGCAAATAAAATCGATTAATTGCGAAATAGATATTCACAATTTGAGTTAAATTTTGGTATTGAATTACTCTCGTTTTTTAAGTTACTATTTATCAAATAGTAAGGCATAAAGGAATCATAAAATTGAGAATTAACTTATAAATATTTAATAAATTTGTAATAACTAAATCCTATTAAATGAGAATATTAGATTCCAATTAATTTTCTAAAAAAGAGTAACCAAAAACAAATTTATCGGATGACCCCAACTACTAATAAACTTAAATACCACTACGATGAGACTATCAACATTTTTAACCGAACAAGGTTATGATTTAATTGAAGGACCAGTTAGAAATCATAAACCATTGCAATTATGGCTGAAAAAACCTTTTGATGAGGCTCAGCTTTACTACGACAATATCGGCCATGCTTTTAAGAGCGAAATTGTATTAACTGAAATCGAGAACGCAGCCCTAAATGTCGATTATACCAAAAAGGATGAGTACGGATTTAATATCGGGATTACACTTTTGGGAGAAATTTTGAAAACACTTGGACTCGGAACACTCGGAATAACGTCAAAAATACAATCCGGGAAATCGGTAACGATTAGTTATGGCAATTCGGTTACCAAAGAATATACAATTGGTAATCTTGAAGAATATTTTTATGGAGCCGATTTTCTGCATCCGAATCCTTCTCTTCTAAAAAACATCAATCAAAATTATCTTTTGTTGACAACAGGAACCGTTTTTGCTCAAAACCTTGTGGTTGATATTGAAACTGATTTTACCTTAAATGCAGATTTTGTTGCCAGCCTTAATGAAACTGCCGAAGGCAAACTTGATTTTTCAACAAGCAATCTGAATAAATTAAAAATGAACTCAAATGTGGGTATTTCATTTCCGATCGCGGTTAAAGCAAGCCGAATTGATTATGACAGAAGCCGATTTAAAAAATTAATTCAGGTTACAGATACTAATAATATATTTTGATACAAGGATTCAAAATATTTAAAAACCTTACTACTCGCCTTAACATACTCTAAAATATGACAATGAAAAACTGCATTCTAATTTCAACTCTTTTTGCATTCCTTACAAGCTGTGCTCCAAAACTGAGCACCGCAACTCAAACTGAACTAAAAACAGAACTTAAAGAAATGGTCAAAATTGATCAGGTTGCTGCTTCGCCGCCAAAAAACGGAAATACAAATTATGATAAAGAAAAATGGAAATCTTTTAAAGACAGTGTTTTTACAGTTACCAAAAATCAACTCGAAAAAATCTATAAAAAATATGGTTTTTTAGGTTTTGACCAGGTTGGAAAAGATGGCTCAAATGATTTCTGGCTTTTAATACAGCACTTAGATAAATATCCTGAATTTCAGCAACAGGTTTTAGGATCGATGCAAAAAGAAGTTAAAAAAAGAAATGCCAATCCAGAAAATTATGCGTTTTTGTATGACAGAATAAAAGTAAATGCAGGCGAAAAACAGCTGTTTGGAACCCAGGTAACTTATGAAGTTAAAGCAACAGTTAGTGCTATTCCTAAAAATGGGCTTTCAGATCCAGATCACGTTGATGCGCTAAGAAAAGAATACAATCTAGAGCCCTTAAAGGAGTATTTGAATGCAATGACTGAAATGCATTTTGAAATGAACAAGGCCCGATATGAAAAAATAGGAGTAACCAAACCAAATTTATAGTAATACAATTAGTTACAAAAAATTCAATAGATTTACATACCTAAATCCAAAAAAAATGAGAACTTTAGACCAATGGTTTGCAGAATATGCTGTAAGCCATCAAAACCCGAAAAACAAAGCGATTCATTATGTTTGCGTGCCTGCTATTTACTTTTCGATAGTGGGTTTATTGATGAGTATTCCAAGCGGAATAATTGCTAGTACTTTAAAACTGAACGCTCCTATTATCGAAAATTGGGCAACTGTTTTTTTAATTTTTGTGCTCGTTTTTTACATTCGCTTGTCAGTTGCGATGGCGATTAAAATTGCTGTATTCTCTACTATTTGTCTGGTGGTGAATTATTATATCGGCCAGTTGGTACCGTTGTGGATGTTCTCCATAGGCGTGTTTGTGATCGCGTGGATCGGTCAATTCTACGGACATAATATTGAAGGCAAAAAACCTTCGTTCCTAAAAGATCTTCAGTTTTTAATGATTGGCCCGGCTTGGGTTGTAGAGAATTTATTTTCAAGAAAATAAGTTTTTGAATACTGATTTGATAGCGTCCTACTCGCCGATTTATATGAATTACAATCACACTGCTAAAAACATAGCCAATGGTTTCAACCATTGGGACGCAATGTATTTCCCTATGTATTTTTATGATGCAAAATACATTTCCATAATCCGTCTCCCACGGTTGAAACCGTGGGCTATATTTAAATGCGAATAAAATCGTAAAATTTCAAAAGCGTTCTGGATTTACTGCACCAGTCCCTATCGCTTGAATATCATTCCTCTTAATGATACAAAGATCACCAAACCATTATTACACGCTAACTTTCAAATACTTACAAAATAATCTCTTAACTTTATCTTTCTAAACCAAATCACATTGGCTATGAAGATGAAGTTCAACAACGAAGAAGTTAAAATTGAAAGCTTTGATATTTTTACCTACAGAAGAATCAGGCGTGCTATTGGGTATTTAGGCATTAGTCTGCCGATACTTTTAGTTGGGTTATCTTATATCTCTTTTTTCAAAACGCCGCTTCAGCCTTCTATAAGCAATTATTATTATACCAATCTCAGGGAAATTTTTACGGGAACTTTGGCTGCAGTTGGATTGTTTTTAATTCGGTACAAAGGTCATGGTAATGCTTCTATTTGGAAAAATGACAACCTATTAACCAATATCGCCGGAATTATGGCGATTGGCGTTGCACTGTTTCCTATGAATCCGGAAGATTCTTTCAATAAAATTTATACGTTGATTCCATACGCTGAAAAGTGGCTGGGCTGGCTTCATTATGGTTTTGCAGCTTTACTTTTCTTAATCATGGCTTTACTGGCCATTAACGTTTTTACGATTGGTCAGGAAAATGAAACCAGAGATCCAAAAAGCATGTTAAACGAAAACAATATTTATCGCTTTTGTGGTTATTCGATTATTGTTTTTGTGATTCTGGTTCCCATTTCTGAGACTTTTAAACTGTTCCGATATTCTACTTTGATTCTCGAGGCTCTTGCCCTATTTGCTTTTGGAAGCGCCTGGCTGATTAAAGGTCGTGCTTTGGGCGACAGTGGTGAAATTGGTAAAAAACTATATCAGGAAAATAATCCGGTGGATACTGAAAAGGTTTTTGAAGAATAGTTGTTTGATTATTCACAGCAACTAAAGTAGATTTCAGTGGTACATTTTTTGGATAAAAGAAGACAACTATTTCGATTATAAGTCATTATTAATTTATAAATCTATTTTATCATGAAAGTAACTTATTACGGTCATTCCTGTTTCTCTGTTTATGTCAATGGAAAACATATTCTTTTTGATCCTTTTATTACACCCAACGAACTGGCAAAAGATGTTGACGTCGACGCCATAAAAGCAGATTATATTTTTATTTCACATGCACATTACGACCATATTCAGGATGTGGAAAGAATCGCCAAAAATACCGGAGCGAAGGTTTTGGGGAATTTCGAAATCTATGGCTGGCTTTTAAAAAACGGAATCGAAAATGCGCATCCGATCAATCCGGGTGGGAAATTTGATTTTGATTTTGGACGCGTAAAATGCGTGATTGCGCAACATCCGAGTAGTTTTATGGATGGAAGTTATGGCGGAATTGCCTGTGGTTTTGTACTTACGACTGCAGACGGAAATTTCTATTATAGCGGCGACACAGCCCTGACATTAGACATGCAAATTATTCCAAAATTTACTAAACTTGATTTTGCTGTTTTCCCAATTGGCGACGGCCTCACGATGGGTGTTGAAGAAGCGATTGAAGCTTCAAAATTAGTTGGGGTTACCAAAATTCTGGGTGTGCATTACGACACTTTTGGTTTCATAGTAATGGATCATGAAAAAGCAATGACAGATTTTACAAATGCCAATCTGCAGCTTTATTTACCAAAAATAGGCAGTACAATAGAGATCTAATTTTTCTAAATATCGCTAAAGTACCTTTCCCTTAGCGAAATAAAACAGAAACCAAAACTATTAAACAGCTCCATATCTCAAAAAAACACCGGATTATAAATATTTTAACCAAGGCATTAAAATTGTTTCTGGATTTGTCGCAAACCAAAATTCAAAGACAATGAAAACATTAAAAATCTCATTTGTTTTTTTGATGCTTATAACAAATTTATATACTATGAATGCACAAAAAAGTAGCGCGCTGAATTCAACCACCGAATTTGCCGATGTTCCTGGACGTAAAATTGCGTATCGCTCTATCGGACAAGGAACGCCGATTATTTTAGTAAACAGGTTTAGAGGAACTCTTGATACCTGGGATCCTTTATTTTTAGACAAACTTGCTGATAATTATCGTGTCATCACTTTTGATTACAGCGGAATTGGTTATTCAACCGGAACTTTACCAACCGATTTAAAAGAGGTTGCCAAAGACGTAAAAGATCTGGCCGCTTTTCTAAAAATTGAAAAAACAATCATCATGGGCTGGTCTTACGGAGGATTGGTAACTCAGGTAGCCACGCTCCTATTTGATGATCTTATTACACAAACCGTATTGTTAGGGACTGGGCCTCCGGGCGAAAGAGTCGTTCCGTTAGGACAGGCTTTTCTGGATGCAGCCCTAAAACCTGTAAACGATTTTGATGATGAAATTGTGTTATTTTTTGAACCTTCGTCAGAAGCCAGTAAAATAGAAGCCAAAGCATCGCACGACAGAATTGCCAAACGAATTGATGTTTCTAAAATTCCGTCGACTATGGATGTTTTTCAGCTTTATTTTCAAGGCAGTGCCGGTTTAGCCGAAGACAAAGATGATTTTAAAGGAAAACTGAAAACAACCAAAACACCAATTTTGATCATTTGCGGAGATAATGACATTAGTTTTGCAGTCGAAAACTGGTATCCTTTAACACAGCAATTACCAACAGCACAACTTATTGTTTTGCCGCAAACCGGACATGCACCGCATCATCAGCATGTGAATTTGGTCGTAAATTATATTCATGCTTTTCTGGAAAATTCAAAATAAAATCGGAATACTATAAAATAGAAAAATAATACTTCTTTTGAAAAAGAGTCCCTAGCCCAGACAGAAGCGGCATCCTTTTGGGGCGGGGTTCGCCCCAAAAGATATAGCGGATGGCTGGAAACAGCTCCTGAAAAAACTACTAAAAATTAAAACAAAACTTCTTTATAAGACTTTTTATGAAGAAGTTTTTTTATTCGTCCCAACCTTTTTATAAAAATAGTACTCTATAGTAATAGAGAAGTTTCTTCTGGAAAACTTAAAACTATATTTTATGAAAAACATACTTCTAATTTCGCTGTTATTCTTCGGATTTTTTAGTCAGGCACAAAGTCCGCAATTGAATGTAAAAGGAAAAGATTCTTCTTTAGTCCGACTAAACCAACTTAAAGTTACCGTAAAAATCGTGGGCAATATTGCGTACACGACAACTGAAATGCATTTTTATAACGGAACCAAGCGCCAGATGGAAGCCGAATTGATGTTTCCGTTACCGGAAGGGGTTTCGGTTTCGCGATATGCGATTGATATTAACGGAAAAATGCGTGAAGCGGTTCCGGTAAATAAAAACAAAGGAAAACAGGTTTTTGAAGCCGTTGAGCATCGTCGTGTCGATCCGGGATTACTCGAAAAAGTAGAAGGAAATAATTTCAGAACCCGCATTTATCCTTTAATGCCAGGAAAAGAACGCATTGTAATTATTGGTTACGAACAGGAATTAAGCAGTTTTGATGCGACACATTTGTCCTATCAAATGTTGAGTAGTTATTCCGGGAAACTGGATACTTTTGAGTTGAATGTCGCGGTTTTGGGGGCAACCGCGGCACCAACCATTGCTAATGATGAAGGAGTTCTGGCATTGGAAAATCAGAATCAGTCTTATGTGACTTCGGTTAAAAAAGTGAATTATCAGCTTAAGGATAAACTAGTTATTACGATTCCAATTCGTGCTGAAATTCCGAGTGTCGTAACCCAAAGCGTTAACGATCAACATTATTTTTATGCCAATACTATTTTGGATAATCCTAAAATTCTAAAGAAAAACCCAGCTACTATTGGTTTAATCTGGGATGTTTCACTAAGCTGCAAAAACCGAAACGTTAAGAAAGAGCTGCAATTGCTTTCCGCCTATTTTAATCAATTGAAAAACGTATCGGTGACTTTGTATTTTGCCGGTTATAACTTTGATAAAAAGAATACTTATACGATTCAAAATGGCGATTGGTCTGCCCTGAAATCAGTTTTAGAAAACGTGGTTTATGATGGCGGTACGCGTTTCTCAAAAATCAAATTGCCGGTTCATGACGAGTATTTATTCTTTACAGATGGCTTGTCTTCTTTGAGTGCAAATCTATTGACTACAACCAAAAAACCAATTTATACGATTAGTTCGCTTGGTTCCTCAGATTATGCTTTTCTGAATTATAATGCGATAAAAACGGGCGGAAATTTCATCAACTTAAATGAGTTAAAAATTGAAGATGCTTATGATAAATTGATGTATCAGAGTTTGAAATTTCTGGGAATCAAAGAAAATTATCTGGTAACCGATTTATATCCAATGACCGGAACACCTGTTTCAGGAAGTTTTAGCGTTGCCGGAATTTCATTAAAAAGCAAGAATGATGTGGTATTGCTTTTTGGTTATGACGAAAAACCTGTTTTAGAAAAAACAATTCATATTGATGCTACGATTCCGGTTTCGGGCGAAATTAGTATCGAAAAATTGTGGGCGCAAAAGAAAATTGCCAATCTCGAAATTCAGTACAAAACAAACGCCGATGAAATTGAAGCGCTCGGAAAACGATACGGAATTGTAACGCAAAACACGTCGCTTATTGTATTAGAAAGTCTGCACGATTATATTCAATATGATATTATTCCGCCAGCCGAATTAAGAGCGGAGTTTGATAACGTTATGAAGCAGCAAATGGCAAGCGCTCAGGCAAAGAAATTTAGCAATTGGGAAAATGTAGCCAGTTATTACGAACAGCTTAAAATATGGTGGGACAAAAACACGAAATACACTATTCCGAAACCAGTGCCTGTGCCAAAGAATCCAAAAAATGTGAGCAATATTACTGGTAATATAAGAGGTGTTGTTTTGGATGAACGTGGTATGCCCCTGCCAGGGGCAAGTATTTTAGTAAAAGGCACTCGTCGTGGCACCACTACAGATTTTGATGGCAAATTTGGTATTGATGCTGTAAGCGGCGATAAACTGCAGGTTAGTTATATTGGGATGGATGGCCAGGAAATCAGAGTTGGAAGAGGAAGAAATTATAGCATTACACTGAAAGACGCTCATCACGAATTACAGGAAGTTGTGACTGTTGCATACGGAATAAGCCGCAGCCAGCGAGAGGATGTTGAAGAGGATGAAGAATCAGATCGCAAAGAAAAAAGAAGTTATAGTACTGCTGCCACAACAATGGTTCGTGCAGAAAACATCACACGTCCTGCTCCGAGCATTCAAAAGGCACTGGCCGGAAAAGTAGCCGGAATTGCTGTTGGTTCTGGTACTGCAATTGCCGCTGACAATATTCAGAGTCAAAATGTTGTGGATTCCAATCTGGATGTTACTGTTGGTTATTCCAGTTTTAATCAAACAAAAACAAACACCTGGAATCCGGACCGAATTTATTTGAAAGCATTGGCCAATGCTCCTGCAGAAAAAAGATACAGTGTATATCTTGAATTGCGTGCCGACCAAATCAACAATCCGAATTTTTATTTTGATGTGGCTAACTACTTTTATGACAATGGCGACAAAGAAAAAGCCTTGTTAGTATTAAGCAACATTGCCGATTTAGGTTTAGAGAATCATCAGTTATACAAATCGCTGACTTATGTATTACGTCAGTGGGGAACCTATGAAGATGCTTTGTTTACTGCTAGCCAGGTTGCAAAATGGAGGGAGCAGGAACCACAAGCGCACCGTGATTTGGCGTTGACGCTGGAAGACAACAAACAATATCAGGCCGCTTTTGATGAGTTGATCAAAGCCTTAGATGTAAATTATTTCGGTGAAATGAGCGGACAATATTCTGGTGTTGAAGATATTATTTTAATGGATTTGAACAGAATGATTCAGGAACACAGCGGCATTAAAACAGACAAACTGGACAAAAAATATCTAAACAAAATGCCAGTTGCCATTCGTATTATCCTAAACTGGAATCAAATGGATACTGATATCGATCTTCACATTATAGAACCAACCAACGAAGAATGTTATTACGGACATCGCGATACTGAAATAGGTGCTCGTTTCTCTAAAGATTTCACAGAAGGCTACGGTCCGGAACAATATTTATTGAGAAACGCTGTTAAAGGAAAATACATCATCAAATCGAATTATTTCGGCGAAAGAACCTTAACCGAAAACGGCCCAACAACAGTTATGGTTGAAGTGTATACTTCTAAAAACGGTGTAACTGAGCGAAAACTGCAAACGATTCAGCTTGGTAGAATTAAAGAAAATCAAAACTTAGCAGAAGTTGTGATTGATTAATTATATAATTCATTTTACTGAAAAAGGTTTTAATTGACGTATGAAAATATGTTTATTAAGACCTTTTTTCTTGTTTGTTTTTTTTATTTGGAGCAGAAGAATTTCGTTTTCAAAACACGTTTCGTCCCGCTATCCGCTATATTCCCAATTAACAAAAACTACGGCTAAAAAGCCTTGTTTTTCTAAATCGGGAGATACCGCTGCTATCGGGGCTAGATTAGAGCGTTTGTTTTTTCATCACATTTACATCCAAAAAAAAATATAAATAATTTCTTATTCTTTCCTATCTTCGTTATTAATTATTTTTTGAAATTGTAATAAAAACGATAATTCATACACTTATAAAACACTAAAAATCATGGAAAATAAAAAAGTAGTCAACTTTATCTTTTGGATTTGTGCAATCATCTTAGGCGTAACATTATTTAAGCAATTCGATTTTGAAACTTTTAAATTTGAGAAGCCGGCACTGGCAGTTATTTACTTCTTGTGTTTTGCATTTTCAGTTTTTATTTTGGTGAAGAATTCTAAAAAGGGATCTGAGAAATAGGAAAAACTAGTCCTAAAAAATATAAATACAATTGAATCAGGAACTCCAAATTAACAAAAAGGCAGTTGGATAGCCTTCTAACGAGAATATGAAAAAGCTTATATGCCTATTATTGCTATTTGTATCTTTTTTTAGCAATCTATCCTATGCTCAAGACAAAAGAGAAGCTATAAATGACTTTTTACAAGCAATTGTTCCAGATTATAATCAAAAGATATTTATAATTCAAGAGAAGACCAGTACCAATCATGTAATTGATATTTTCAAAGGAAAAACGTCTAAAGACTCTCTAACCAATGAATACAAAAGAGAAGAAAGAGAAGAAATCAAACCGCCTCTCTATAATGAAGAACATTGGGCAGTAATGAAAAAAGAATATTATCTCAAAATTGAAAAACACAATTCATGGGTTGCTAATGATTTTAATTATAAAAATATTGAGTTCTTCTCATCTCATTTATTTATAGAATTTATTGTCAGTCACTTCGAAAAACATCTTCCAATCACTAATGTTTTTTCTTTTTCAGAACCTATCTTTTATAGTGCTAATAAGTATTTAGTTTTTAAAGTGGGTCAGGGAACCACTGAATCAATTAATGGCTTAACAGACAATTATTTAATAATCATGAAAAAAGAAAATGGAAAATGGATCGTAATGAGTAAATCTTACCAACTTGATCTATTTTATTAGACATTACAATTTTTTTTATTTTAACTTTAAACTTATAAAAGAAAAACAACAGCTAATAAAATTTAAAGATCAGTCTAACCAAATATTAAACATTATGAAAAAGTTACAATTCAAAGTAAGCATCAAGGCACCTGTAACCAAGATATATGATTTTATGCTTGGCATTACCAATAAATCAACTTACGAACAATGGACTGCCTTGTTTAACCCCACTTCTACCTACGAAGGAAGTTGGGAAAAGGGAAGTAAAATTCTATTTATTGGTGTAGATGAAAAAGGAGAAAAGGGAGGTATGGTTTCCAGGATAGCTGTAAACGTTCCACATCAGTTTGTCTCTATTCAACATTATGGACTTTTAAAAGATGATAAGGAAATAACTGAAGGACCAGATGTAGAAAAATGGGCAAACGGATTTGAAAACTACACCTTCGAAGAAAACAATGGAACTACAACTGTTACTGTTGACTTAGACACAGTAGAAGAATTTGTAGATTATATGAACGAACACTATCCAAAGGCACTTGACAAGCTGAAAGAAATTTGTGAAAAGTAGCAATTAAAAAAAGCCTGAGAATCTATATTCTCAGGCTTTTTGTTTTCTATAGTTAGACTGAGGTACAGAATGTGAAGCTGTTATTAGAAGAAACTTAAAGATTATAAATTATTAAATCTTAAAATGTAACTTTAACTATGATACATAAAAAAACACAATGAGATTAATAGGCGTAATTAGTGAATATAATGATGAATTGAGTGGGAAGAAATTTCATGATTATAAAATAAGAAGCGATTATCAGAATAAAGAAACGATTCTTAATTATTTGAAAAAAGGAACTTCGATCGCAGTTACTATGCAAGTAGTAAAATCATTAATAAAAGATGATAGTTCTATAATAGGTGGAGTTAGTTATTTAACAGACGGATATTGGATTTGGCCTAATTATCTCCACTTTTATGTTGATAAGCTATCTATTGAATTACCTTCAGATTTTCTAAATTTTATTTCTAAAAATGAACAAATAAAATTAATAAGTGATGGCCAAAAGCTTGAAGCAATTAATTTTTTAAAGTTATTAAAATAGAATTATGCTTGAATATTTAACAAAACTTGAAATTAATAAAAATCTGCGAATCAATTATTCAAAAGAGTTTCTGGATAAAGAAAATACAGATTTCATCACGATGCCTTTAGAAAATTTTCTTCAAAAATATTATTCGAAATTAGATGCTTTTGATGAGGAAGTCTGGGAAAAGACACTTTTAAATTTAGTCAAATTAGCCTACGACGAAAAAACATTTAACAAGATGGTGGAAAATTTTGGTTATTCCTCTATTGAAAAACATGATTTTAAAAAACAATTTGATTTTTTTGATGAATTAAAAAATGATAATAGATTAGATATTGACACAAAAAAATTTATTGGATTTATGGCTGGCAATCATTTTTTTGATAAATATGTTTTTTCAATTAAGGATTGGTTTAATTCATATTATTGGGCCAATCCTTATCTGTCAGTAACAAATTCAACAGAGAAAGCGAATTTTACCATAAATCATATTTTGAGTTCACCATACGGTCTTAATTATCTAAAAAGTGTTTTACCACGATTAAATCATTGGAGGCGATAATAAAATCGATAATGTTTAAAGATAAAAAAAGCCTGAGAATATAGATTCTCAGGCTTTTAAATTTTGTAGTGACCGCGGAGGGGTTCGAACCCCCAACCCTCAGAGCCGAAATCTGATATTCTATCCAGTTGAACTACGCGGTCAAATATTAAATTCCAAATTTTTTAAATTCCAAATTCCAATTTGAGCATTGGAATTTGGAATTTTTTTATTGGAATTTTAAACTAATAGTTTTTTTACAATTGCCGAAATGGTTTTTCCTTCAGCAGTTCCGCCTAATTGAGCAGAGGCTAATCCCATAACTTTACCCATTGAAGCAATTCCTGAAGCTCCAGTTTCAGCAATGATTTTTGCTATTACTGCTTCTACTTCTTCCTCACTTAATTGAGCAGGCAAAAACTTCTCGATTACAGCAACCTGAGCCAATTCTGGTTCAGCTAAATCAGGACGATTTTGTTCTGTAAAAATTCTGGCACTTTCTTTACGGGTTTTAACCAGTCTTTGAAGTAATTTAACTTCATCGTCTTCTGTTAATTCTTCTTTTGATCCTGAAGCTGTTGCAGCCAGTAACATTTCAGATTTAATAGCTCTTAATGCTTCTAATGCAACTGTATCTTTTGCTCTCATGGCCGTTTTAATTTCGTCCATGATTAATGTTTGTAAACTCATCGTTTTATTTTATTTAAATAAGCCAGGCTTATATATTGTTATAATTATTTGAATTATTTTCGACTTCACTTCAAATGACAATAAGATTCACTTTAAAAGTGTACTAAAGAAGTCAAATTTTAAAATTCTGTGCGAAGATAAAAAAAATAACCCGAAAATTAAATCCAATTTTCGGGTTATCCTAATATTATGAATGTAAAATTAATCTACGTTGTCGTGCAAAAATGAATTGTTTGAACGCAATTGCAAATCGTTATTACTATCAGTACCAACAGATATTCTTGAATTGGTTGTATTCGACTGATTATTTGAAAGATCGATACCTAATCTTTTGTAAGCAGGCTCTTTTTCAAGTTCATCAATTCTCGAAACATTATTATGGAATTTATAGTTAAACTCCTTTAGTTTCTTTCTTCTTTCTTCTGCTCTTAAACGTAATGTTTCTTCGATAGTTAATTCCATTGGAGAAACATTTGAAGTTGTTGAGAAATCAGCTTCCTGAGCAAAATCAACCTTTTGTTTCAACTGAATATTCAATTCAGCAGGAACAACATCTTCTACCACTTTTTCAACTGGTTTTGATGACATTAAATTGTCCTCAACCTCCATATATTCTTCTAAAGAATATTTGATAACTCCGTTTTCAGCAACTTCTGTTACCGGTACAAATTGTACTGGATCGTTAACTTTGATATTACGAGTTTCGTTTGATAATTCGAATAAAATTTTAGTCTCCTCAACAACCGGTTCTTTTTTTACTTCTGGCTCAGATCTGAAAAGAGGCAAATCAAAAGAGAAAGTCGTTTGTTCTTCTCTTTCAAAAGTTCTTTGCTGAACTGGCTTTACTTCCTGAACAAATTCTGCAGCAGGAGATGAAATCGTAAAATCGATATCTGTAATTGGCGAAACGATTTCAAAAGTCACATCAAGATTTTTGATAAACTCTGACATCACCACTAATTCTTCCTGATTGATAGTTGGAGCAACTGCAACTGGAGCAACAGGAGTTGGAACTATAGGATTATGAGTATTAGCAAAAGGCTCATCTTCCATTAATTCAAAAACAACTTTTTCTTCTGATTTCGCAGTAGGTGTTTCAGCATTTAAATCAAAAGAAGTAACCGTTTTGTTCGTTAAATTATGAACACTTCTTTGCTCATCTTCTAACGTATGAATGATTTTTTTAGGTTCTGTATTTACAATTTCATTTTGTTGTTCAACATCAAAACCAGTAGCAATGATAGTTACCGCAATAGCCTCACCAAGAGTTTCGTCTTCACCAACTCCCATGATAATATTCGCGTTGTAACCCGCTTCTGCCTGGATATGATCGTTGATTTCTCCAATCTCATCAAGCGTGATTTCATTAGATCCAGAAACGATAAGCAACAATACGTTTTTGGCTCCTGTAATTTTGTTGTCGTTTAATAACGGAGAGTCCAAAGCTGAAACAATAGCTTCTTTCGCTCTGTTTTCACCTGTAGCAACAGAAGATCCCATGATCGCAGTTCCACTGTTTGATAAAACAGTTTTTGCATCACGTAAATCGATATTTTGAGTATAGTGGTGCGTAATTACTTCAGCAATACCTCTGGAGGCTGTTGCTAATACTTCATCCGCTTTAGAGAATCCTGCTTTAAAACCAAGATTTCCGTATACTTCTCTTAACTTATTATTATTGATTACGATTAACGAATCGACTTGTTTACGTAATTTTTCGATTCCTAAAAGAGCCTGTTCCTGACGAACTTTCCCTTCAAACTGAAATGGAATTGTTACGATACCAACCGTTAAAATCTCTCTTTCTTTTGCTAATTGTGCAATTACCGGAGCAGCACCTGTACCGGTTCCACCACCCATACCAGCGGTAATAAATACCATCTTAGTACCACGGTCCAACATTTTTTCGATATCAGCGATACTCTCAATAGCAGATTGTTGTCCTACATCAGGATTTGCTCCTGCTCCAAGACCCTCTGTTAGGTTCATACCTAACTGAATTTTATTTGGTACAGCACTATTCTGAAGTGCCTGCGAGTCTGTATTACAAACGATAAAATCTACCCCTTTAATACCTTGTTTAAACATGTGGTTGATTGCGTTACTTCCGCCTCCACCTACACCTATTACCTTGATTACATTTGATTGGTTTTTTGGTAAATCAAATGAAATACTTCCAAATTCTGAGTTGCTCATCATCTTTTTGGTTTTGAAATTCTTATTAAATACATTTTTTACTTCTTGACTTGGGGCCAATAGTAATCCTTTTCGTCTATTATTATTTTATTCTGCGTTGTCTAAAAAATCCTTGATTTTATCGACATAGCGATCAAAAAATGATCTTCTTATTTTTGTTTCGGTAGATTCTGCTTCAACCTTCGTGTTACTTCTAACTTCTCTTGGCTGTTCAATAGTTTCTACTCTTTCAACGTAGTTTTCTTCAACTTCGTATCGTTGTTGTACTGGCTGTTGTTGCTGCGGTGGAACATTTCTGTAAACCACTTTTGGCTGTTCGTTAACCAACTCCATTCTAACAGCACTTTGTGTACTGTTTTCGATGCTGTTCATTACCAAACCAACTGCAGTTGCAAACAATGGGCTAGAAATTTCTTCGCTTGAATTCCCTGCTAAATGCTCATTTGGATAACCAATTCTGGTATCCATTCCGGTAATGTATTCTACTAATTGTTTAATGTGTTTTAGTTGAGCACCACCACCTGTAAGAACGATTCCGGCAATTAATTTTTTACGAGGATCTTCGTGTCCATAAGCCTTAATTTCTGCAAAAACCTGCTCCACAATTTCCACCACACGGGCATGAATAATTTTAGATAAGTTTTTAAGCGATATCTCTTTTGGCTCTCTGCCTCTTAATCCAGGAATAGAAACAATTTCGTTGTCTTTATTTTCTCCCGGCCAGGCTGATCCGAATTTTATTTTTAAAAGCTCAGCTTGTTTTTCAATAATTGAACAGCCTTCTTTAATATCGTCTGTAATTACATTTCCTCCAAAAGGAATTACTGCAGTGTGACGAATGATTCCATCTTTAAAAATGGCTAAATCCGTTGTTCCGCCACCAATATCGATCAATGCTACACCAGCTTCTTTTTCTTCCTGACTCAAAACTGCATCTGCAGAAGCCAAAGGCTCTAATGTCAATCCAGACAATTCGATTCCTGAACTCTGAATACATCTTCCAACATTTCTGATAGAAGAGGCTTGTCCAACCACTACGTGAAAACTAGATTCCAGTCTTCCACCGTACATTCCGATTGGTTCTTTAATTTCAGATTGTCCGTCGATTTTAAATTCTTGTGGCAAAACGTGAATGATTTCTTCTCCTGGTAACATAGCCAGTTTATTAACCTGGTCAATCAAAAGCTGAATATCTTTTTCGCCAATTACTTCCTCCGGATTACTACGGCTGATGTAATCTGTATGCTGAATACTTCTGATGTGTTGTCCTGCAATACCCACGACCACATCTTTTATTTTATAACCTGAATTATTTTCTGCTTCTAAAATAGCTTGTTGAATTGATTGGATTGTTTGCGTAATGTTGTTTACAACACCTCTCGCAACTCCCAAACTTTTGGATTTCCCAATACCCAAAATTTCCAACTTGCCATACTCATTCTTCTTGCCTATCATGGCAACGATTTTGGTGGTTCCAATATCTAGACCTACTGCAATGTTATCTTTTTCCATTTTCTATTATTTTGTGCAAACTACTTGTTCCGTAAACCTAAGGTCAATCTTTTTGTATTTATATAACGAACTATCTAAAACTGCTTTTTGAAAAAAGGCCTTATAGTTTCTAAATTTCTTATCAACATTCATCGTTCTGCCAAAGTCGATGAAGTAATCATAATTTCGATTAAACATTTTTAAGCTGCCATTAGGCATAATTTGAATCGCAATGATGTTTTTTTTCAAAAACGCATCGTCATAAATTGTGCGAAATAAAGCAGCTAAATCTTCGTTATTTTTTTCATTTATTGCCCCCGAAACAAGAGGAACCCGAGCTGTAAAATTGTCTGATAAAGGCATTTTATGTCCTTCATAGTCAATATAAAAAGAGTTATCACCATCATAAACTCTCGCTATTGGTGTCTTCTGTTTTACTCTCGCTTTTAGAACTCCATCGATACTTACAAAAACATCTGACTTCTCAATCATGTCTTGCGTATCAAGGTTTTTTTCTATCTTATTCAAATCTACTTCATCTTTTCGGATACTGGAAGCGTCTCTTTTATTTTCTATTAACAATTTATTAACCGATTCCTGCTTTACAAACAGCGTGTTTTCTCCTACAAAAACAACCATAGATTTCTTCAGTTTTCGATCACCATTTCGATGCTGTGCGAACGAATACAAAAAAAGTACAAGCCCAAAAATGAGAATCAATCGAATATTTGTCCAATTAAATATTTTCATTTAGCATTTTTTTAATTGATGGAACCATTTCACCAATATCTCCAGCTCCTATTGTTACAATTATTGGCGCATCACTGGCTTTGATTTCCGCTAATAAATCATTTTTTGCAACAATTTTCTTATTCGAACTTGTCATTTTACCTAGCAACCAATCCGATGTAATCCCTTCCATCGGTAATTCACGTGCCGGGTAAATATCCATTAAAAACACTTCATCAAATTGTGATAAACTTTCTGCAAATCCATCAGCAAAATCTCTCGTTCTGCTAAATAAATGCGGTTGAAAAATCGCCAAAACTTTACGTCCTGGATACAATTCGCTAACAGCCTGATGTACAGCATTTATTTCTGTTGGATGATGTGCATAATCATCTATATAAACTAAATTTTCAGATTTAATCTGATAAGAAAAACGTCTTCTGATTCCGTTGAATGAAGCAATGGCTTTTGCAATTAAGTCGGTCGGGGTGCCAAAAGTCTTAGCCATTGCAATAGCCATTAATCCATTCATTAAATTGTGTTTTCCTGGTAATCCAAAATGCAAGTCTTTCATAATTTCTGATGGCGTTTGCACATCAAAAACATAACTTCCATTTTCAATACGAACATTGAACGCCTTATATACAGCATCTTCATTTATAGCACATTGCACTCCTTCAAGAGGCAATTCTTTGGTTATAAACAACTTGCTTTTATCTTCAACTTTCGAAGCAAATTCTACAAACGAAGCCTCAATAGCATCGCTGGTTCCGTAAATATCTAAATGATCAGCATCCATAGAAGTGATACAGGCAATATTTGGATGCAAATGCAAAAATGAACGGTCAAATTCATCTGCCTCTACAACCGTTACCGTTTTTCCAGTTCCAATTAAATTAGAATTGTAATTCTCAACTATTCCACCCACAAATGCGGTAACATCTGCTCCACTCTCATATAAAATATGTCCTAGTATACTTGAGGTTGTTGTTTTTCCGTGTGTACCGGCAACTGCAAAACTAAAAGTGTCTTTCGTAATAATTCCTAAAACTTCAGCACGCTTTTTAATTTCGTAATTTCTTTCGATAAAGTAATTCCACTCTGAATGTGATTTTGGAACAGCAGGCGTAAAAATCACCAATGTATTCTCTACAAAATAATCACTTGGAATCAAATTAATATTATCTTCAAAATGAATATCAATTCCACTTTCAATCAATTCATTAGTTAACATCGAAGGCGTTTTATCGTAACCTGAAACCTGTTTCCCGATATATTTAAAATAACGAGCCAGAGCACTCATTCCGATGCCTCCAATACCAATAAAATAAACGTTCTGTATTTGATTTAAATTCATTTTAATTTTATTTTTTGGGCTATTTGTTTCTACTCTTATTTTGTAAAAAACTAGTAATTAAGCCTTTGTATTTTTTCTCCTTTAATAACCCAAAATGCCTAAAATAGCATTCTGTTTTCTTTTTTGTGTTGTATAATTTTAGACAAACTTTATATTATAACAACTTTTTAATCTCCTCAACAATAACTTTCGTTGCATTCGGCATCGCCAATTTTTTTATATTGGCACTCAACTGTTTTTGCTTCCCGTCATCTTTCATTAAAGCTTCAAAAACAATACTAAACTGACTGTCTAATTCTGATTCTTTCAATAAAATAGCACCTTTTGCATCTACAATAGCCTGTGCATTTTTTGTCTGATGATCTTCAGCAACATTTGGTGATGGAATAAAAATCACTGGTTTTCCAACAATACATAATTCCGAAACCGATGATGCCCCTGCACGTGAAATAATCACATCAGCTGCAGCGTATACAAAATCCATTCTTTCAATAAAATCAACCACTCTTACGTGTTGCTGATTGTATTTTTTATAATCCTCAAAATATAATTTCCCGCATTGCCAAATGATCTGAACGTCTTGCGAAAGCATATTCTGTAATTCCTTTTCTATTAACTGATTGACTCTTCTCGCACCTAAACTTCCACCTAAAACCAATAGTGTTTTTTTATTTGGATCTAAACCGTAAAAAGCGATTGCTTCGTCTTTTTTACTTTCAATATCAATCAAATCCTGACGAACAGGATTTCCAGTCAGAACGATTTTTTCTTTTGGAAAAAAGTGCTCTAAATTTCCATAGGCTACACAAATTGCATTCGCTTTTTTGCTCAACAATTTATTTGTAATTCCGGGGAATGAATTCTGTTCCTGAATTACTGTCGGAATTCCGGATGAACCTGCTGCTTGTAATAAAGGCCCACTCGCAAAACCTCCCGTACCTATAACGACGTTAGGTTTAAACTGCTTAATGATCCTTCTTGATTCTAATAAACTTGTTGCTAATTTTAAAGGAAACATCAAATTCTGCAATGTCAATTTTCGCTGTAAACCTGCAATCCAAAGTCCTTTTATCTCATAACCTGCCTGAGGCACTTTTTGCATTTCCATCTTATCCTGTGCCCCTACAAAAAGGAATTCTGCATCAGGAAATTGTAATTTTAATTCATTCGCAATTGCAATCGCAGGATAGATATGTCCTCCTGTACCGCCACCACTTAATATGAATTTATAATTTGTCATCTTTAAAAAATTTTACTCTTTAAAAACTATACTGTTCTTAACTTATTTATTTAAAACCGCATTCATAGGATTTCTTGAATTGTCTTCAATCGAATACATTAATCCCTCTTCTTCATATATTTCATCAGCAGGTAAATCTTCTTCTGCTAGTTCTTTATCAATCAGTCTCTGAAGCGCTTCTTTTCTTCTTTCTTTTTCTTCTTTTTCTTCGGCAATTTCTTCATCTTTCTTAGTTACACTGATGATAATTCCGAGTGAAAAACAAGTCATCCAAATCGAACTACCTCCACTACTAATCAACGGAAGCGTCTGACCTGTTACCGGCAATAATTCCACTGCAACCGCCATATTAATCATCGCCTGAAATATCATCGGAAAACCGAGTCCGACGACTACTAATTTCCCAAATAACGTAGTTGCTTTATGTGATGCTATTACAAATCGGAACAATAACAATAAATACAAAATTAAAATCGAAACTCCTCCAACTAAACCATATTCTTCAACGACAATGGCATAAATAAAATCGGAAGAAGATTGTGGCAAAAAGTTCTTCTGAACACTTTTCCCTGGGCCTAAACCTCCTAATCTTCCAGATGCAATTGCGATTTTTGCTTTTTCGATCTGGTAATCATCTTCATCAGGTTTATCTGTGGTAAAGTTTGCAATACGACTTTCCCAGGTTGATACTCTGCTAAAGAATCTCGAATCCGGAAATGCTTTAGCTACCAAAAGGAAAAACGCCAACATTGCAATTCCTGAACCGATAATAAAACCAATATACTTTAATGGATATTTTCCAATGAACGTTAACATCATAACCATAGCAAAAATCAATGCTGTGGTAGAAAAGTTCGCTGGTAAAATAAGTGCCAATGTGATAAAAACCGGCAACCAAAGCTGTATCAGTGAAACCTGAAAAGGTTCGTTTTCTTCTTTCGTTTTAGACAAATAACGCGCCACAAAAATAAATAGCACGATAGAAGCCAATGTCGAGGTCTGAAACGTGATTCCAATAAACGGAACCTGAATCCAACGACTCGCATTTGCTCCGGCAATTACAGTTCCTTTAAGCAATGTATAAAGCAATAAGAACCATACAATTGGTAAAGCAATTTTTGAAATCGCCCTGAAATAATGATACGGTACTCTATGTACCCAATAAATAATCAGGAAACCAATACAAATGTGAGCCAGATGTTTTACCAAATAACCCAATGTATTCCCAGTTCCATGGCCAATGTACGCCAAATTACTACTTGCACTAAAAACAGGCATAAACGAAAACAGTGCTAATAAAGCCACGAATGACCATATTACTCTATCTCCTTTTAATTTGTTAACCAATTCTTTCATAGTGCTTAGTTTCAGGTTTTTCTTGTTTAATGTTTCAGGTTCATCCTAATGTGAAACCTGAAACATGAAACTATTTTTATAAATTATGAACAGCTTGTTTAAACTGTTTTCCACGATCTTCGTAGTTTTCGAATAAATCGAAACTTGCGCAGGCTGGAGACAATAAAACAGCATCGCCTTTTTCTGTTAATCTCTGTGCTGTTTTTACAGCATCACTCATATTATTTACTTCAACCATGATATCAACTACGTTGCCAAAAGCTTCGATAATTTTATGATTATCTATTCCTAAACAAATAATTGCTTTTACTTTTTCACGAACTAATGACATTAATTCGTTGTAATCGTTTCCTTTATCAACACCACCAACAATCCAAACAGTTGGCACATTCATACTATCTAAAGCAAAAAAAGTAGCATTTACATTTGTTGCTTTTGAATCGTTGATATATTGAACATTCTGAATTTTTAATACTTTCTCTAAACGGTGTTCTACACCTTGAAAATTAGATAAACTTTCGCGAATTGTTGCATTCCTAATTTGCATCAATTTCGCTACAGAGCTTGCTGCCATTGCGTTTTTCATGTTATGTTTTCCTTCTAACGCAATGTATTCTGTTTCCATTGTAAACTCTTCTTGGTTGATCTTTATTTCCATTTTGTTGTTATTTATAGAAGCCCCTTCATCGAATTTTTTAGTCAGCGAGAAAGGAATTAATTTTGCTTTTGTTGTGTTGTTTTTTAACCATTCTGCGCTTGCCTCATCGTCTGCATCGTAAATAAGGTAATCGCTTTCGGTCTGATTCATTGTTATTCTGAACTTTGAATCGATATACTTGTGATATTTATACTCGTATCGGTCTAAATGATCTGGACTGATATTCGTAATAATGGCAATATCCGGCCGGTATTCTATAATTCCGTCAAGCTGAAAACTACTTAACTCGAGCACGTAGGCATCGTATTTATTCTCAGCAACCTGCCAGGCAAAACTTTTTCCGATGTTTCCTCCCAAACCTACATTCAAGCCAGCTGATTTCAACAAATGATACGTCAGCATTGTTGTGGTAGTTTTACCATTGCTTCCGGTAATTCCAATTGTAAGTGCTTCTGTAAAAGGTTTTGCGAATTCAATTTCCGAAATCACTTTTACTCCGGCTGCAACCAGTTTTTTTATTATGGGAGATTTTTCTGGAATTCCCGGACTTTTCATGACCACATCGGCATTTAAAATCAGGTCTTCAGTATGTTGCTCCTCTTCCCATGCTATTTTATTAATGATAAGAACTTCTTTATAACTCTCTTTTATCTTTCCAAAATCCGATACAAAAACATCGTATCCTTTTTTCTTCCCAAGAATAGCAGTACCTACACCACTTTCTCCTCCTCCTAAAACTACTAGCCTCATCTATCTTAGTTTTAAAGTAACGATTGATAATATGGCTAACATAATCGCAACAATCCAGAATCGGGTAACAATTTTACTTTCATGATATCCCTTTTTTTGATAATGGTGATGCAATGGTGACATCAGGAAAATTCTTCGTCCTTCACCGTATCTCTTTTTAGTAAATTTGAAATAACTCACCTGCAAAACCACTGAGAAATTTTCCACTAAAAAGATTCCACACAATAACGGAATCAATAATTCTTTTCTAACTGCAATTGCCAAAACGGCAATGATTCCACCAATAGTTAAACTTCCTGTATCTCCCATAAAAACAGATGCGGGATAAGAGTTGTACCAAAGAAATCCTATTAACGCTCCCACAAATGCAGATATAAAAACGGTCATTTCTCCAGAATTTGGGATATACATTATATTTAAATAATTGGAGAAAATAATATTCCCGGAAACGAACGTAAATATTCCAAGTGCGAGGACGGATACTGCTGACGTTCCCGCGGCGAGACCATCAATACCATCTGTTAAATTAGCTCCGTTTGAAACAGCCGTTATAATAAAAATTACCACAGGAATAAAAATCAACCAAGCCCATTTTTCATATCCTTCACCAGTAAAAGCCAATATTTCAGCATAATCAAATTCATTGTTTTTTACAAAAGGAATTGTCGTTGCAGTTGATTTCTCCTCCACAGGAGCTGGTAAAACTACTGTTGTATTAGTCGAAGATTTAAATACATCTGTTCTTCCCGTATCAGTTCTAACTGTTACAGCTGGATTAAAATAGAGAACAGCTCCAACAATAATTCCCAAACCAACCTGGCCAATTACTTTAAAAATCCCTTTAAGACCTTCTTTATCTTTTTTGAATATTTTAATATAATCATCTACAAAACCAATCGTTCCCATCCAAAGAGTAGTCACAATAAGTAATACAATGTAAATATTATGCAAACGAGCAAATAACAAAACAGGCACAAGGGTTGCAAAAATGATAATCAGTCCCCCCATTGTTGGAGTTCCTGCTTTTTCATTTTGCCCTTGAAGACCAAGCTCACGAACGGTTTCACCTACTTGCTGATTTCTCAAAAAGTTAATGATTCTCTTTCCGTAAATCGTTGATAAAAGCAACGAAAGCATTAATGCTAAAGCCGATCTGAAAGTGATATACTGGAAAACACCTGTTCCCGGTATATCTAATGTTTTGTCTAAATATTCAAATAAATAGTATAGCATATATCTTTTATTTTAAATTCCAATTTTGAATTAAATTCCAAATTCCAACGTCTAAATTCGAATCTGAAATTTCCTTTTTTGTTATTTCTTTAGTTGATCTAAAATTTCTTTTACCGTTTCCATATCATCAAAATGATGACGAACACCATTAATTTCCTGATACGTTTCATGACCTTTACCGGCGATTAAAATAATATCATTTGGCTGAGCCAATTGACAAGCTGTCTTAATAGCTTGTTTTCTGTCGGTAATTCTCAATATTTTTTTATAATTATGAGCTTCCACTCCTTTTTCCATTTCATCTAAAATCACTTCAGGATCCTCGTTTCTTGGATTATCAGAAGTTAAAATTGCCTTATCACTAAGATCTGAAGCAATTTTAGCCATAATTGGTCTCTTTGTTTTATCTCTGTTTCCACCACAACCCACAACTGTAATCAATTGTTCGTTTTTGGTACGGATATCATTAATTGTTTTTAATACATTGTCCAATGCATCCGGCGTATGTGCGTAATCAACAATTGCAGTAATGTTGCCTTCTGACACAATATATTGAAAACGACCCGAAACACTTTCTAAATCAGACAGTAAGCGTAACGCTTCAAGACTATCCATTCCTAGTTCAATTGCAGTTCCGTAAATTGCCAAAACGTTGTAAGCATTAAAGGTTCCAATCAGTTTTACCCAAACTTCATTTTCATTTACTTTTAGCAATAATCCAGACAATTGGCTCTCTAATATTGTTGCTTTAAAATCAGCATAAGATTTTAAAGCATAGGTAAATTTCCTGGCAACCGTATTTTGAAGCATTACAGTTCCGTTTTTATCATCAATGTTTGATAAAGCGAAGGCTGTTTTTGGCAGTGAATCAAAAAATGACTTTTTTACATCTCTGTATTCTGCAAAAGTTGGATGATAATCTAAATGATCATGTGAAAGATTCGTGAAAATTCCACCTACAAAATGCAAAGCTTCTGTTCTCTTTTGATGAATTCCGTGCGAACTCACTTCCATAAAACAATGTGTCACTCCAGCTTCGATCATTTCATTTAAATAATAATTGATCGTAATAGAATCCGGCGTTGTGTGGGTTGCTTTATATTCTGTTTCATCAACCATGATTTTTACTGTTGATAATAAACCAACTTTAAATCCTGCTTTTTCAAACAATTGAAATAATAAAGATGCTATTGTTGTTTTTCCATTTGTACCTGTGACACCCACTAATTTTAATTTTTCAGAAGGGTTTCCGAAAAAATTAGCTGCCATAAAAGCCAAAGCTGTATTTGTATCTTTTACTTTTATATACGTAATTCCTTTTTCAATATTTTCTGGTAATGTATCACAAATAACCGCAATTGCTCCTAACTGAATTGCTTTTTCGATATAATCGTGCCCATCAGAAAGTGATCCGCGAATGGCGACAAAAACATCATTTGCTTCAATCTTTCTTGAATCAAAATCAATTTTGTGTACGTCGATTTCTGTCGAACCTGTTACAGATTCAATCGCTACTTTATATAATATGTCTTTCAGTACTTTCACGATAATTCTAATACTATGGTTGTGTTTTTACTAATAGTTTGTCCTGGCTGAATGGACTGTTTTTTCACTTTTCCAACACCAATAACTTTTACCTTCAAATCAAGATTTTCAAGTAAAGCAATCGCATCCATTCCTGGCATTCCTTTCAAATTAGGAACCTGATTCGTTTTCTTATTTACTTCAGTGGTATATTTTTCATAGCTGGAATCCTGCTTTGGAACTCTCGAATCCAGTTGTTTAATTTTATTTGTTGAAGGGGCATCTGTAAATATCTTTTGAGCAATTCTTTTAAAAACCGGCCCTGCAACATCGGCACCATAATAGTTATTGTTCGCTGTATTTGGTTTATGAACCACAACTATACAAGAATACTTTGGATGATCGGCCGGAAAATATCCAGCAAAAGAAGAAGCATAATACATTCCTTCTCTTCCTGCTTTACCATAATTTACCATAGCTGTTCCTGTTTTTCCTGCCATAGAAAAATCTTTCGAATATAACTTAGAACCTGTTCCCTTTTTTACCACATTTTGCAAAACTGCTCTTACTTTTTTAAGCGTTTCTGGCGAACAAATGCTTGAATTCATTACTTCTGTATCAAACTTTTTAATCGTTTTATTCCATTCTTTAATTTCTGAAACAAATTGTGGCTTTACCATTACACCATTATTTGCCACTGCATTATATAGTGTTAAAGTCTGCATTGGTGTAACCGAAACTCCATATCCAAAAGCCATCCATGGAAGTGAAACTCCTGACCAATTTTTATCTTTTGGATGCGGAATAATAGCTCTTCCTTCTCCTTGAAAATGCAGTCCTAAAGTTTTATTCAGACCAAAATTCCTGATGTGATCTACAAATTTTGATGGATTACTTTTGTAATTATTATAAACTGCCTGAACCATCACTGTATTTGATGAAAGTTCAAATCCACGAGCTAACGAAATCTTACCATAACCACCTGTATGCGAATCACGTACAGATCTTCCGTAATACTTAACTACTCCACCGTGACTATCATAAACAGTACTCGTATCTGCTACTTTGTCTTCTAAAATCGCCATCAAATCTACCAGCTTAAAAGTCGATCCTGGTTCGTGAGATTCTGCGACAGCATAATTTGTAGTTTCTTCATACGATCCATCTTCCATTCTTCCTAAATTGGAAATCGCTTTTACATAACCTGTTTCTGTCTCCATTACTACAACACAACCGTGATCTGCTTCGTAATCTTCTAGCTGTTTCAATAAAGCGTGATGTGCAATATCCTGAATAAATACATCAATTGTCGAAATGACATCATAACCATCAATCGGGTCAACTTCATTAACATCACGAATAGGTTTCCATTGTCCTTTTGCGATTTTTTGTTTTAGAATTTTACCATCTTTTCCGTTCAGATAACTTTTAAAAGCCCATTCAATCCCTTTTCCAACTTCAACGCCAGTTGCGGGATCGATTCGGTCGTAGCCTATCGTTCTTTCGGCTATTTTTCCTATCGGATGTTTTCTAACCGTTTCCTGCTCCACTATAATTCCACCTTTGAAAGCGCCCAAATTGAATAATGGAAAACCTTTAATTTTCACATAGTCTGTGTAACTCAATTTACGGGCAATCAAATAATAGCGGTTTTTATTGGCTCTGGCTTTTCTTAATTCCTGTTCGTAATAACCTCCCGGTCTATCGAGAACAGTAGCTAATGAATCTGATAGTGCTTTTACGTGTTTTTCGAAAGTTTCTGTTTTTGGCGCTTTTGCATCAAATCTAATTTCATAATTAGGAATTGAGGTTGCCAGCAAACTTCCATCAGCCGAATAAATATTTCCTTTGTTTGCCGGAATCACAAAATTTCTAACTGTACGCTGTTTCGCCAGTTTTCTATAATAATCTCCTTCAACCCATTGAATATTGGTTAATTTAACGACAATAGCAATTGCCATCACGAAGATGAAAACTGCTACGAGGTAAATTCTGTAGGATATATGTTTATCGTCTACTGCCATATTCTTTTAAAGAAACTTTTTTCTTCTTCTTTTTTAACTTCTATTTTTACTGGAGGAACTGTCGATGGAAAAATCTGTTTTTCAAGCATTTTATCCGATATCGTTGATTCCATTTTTAATTTCATTAATTCTGAACGTCGGTCTACAAATTCAGATCGCAATTCTTTTACTTCATTGTTCAGCTTTGCAATTTCAAAAACCTTTTGTTCGTATCGCTGTGTATTGGCAATCATTATTATGGCAAGCAAAATGATAAAAACAATGAATCGCCAGTTTTTAACTGCGTCATCATTTATAAGAAACCTTGCTTTTAATATGCCAAATACTCCACCTTTCATTTTTCTACCTTTATATTATATCTTCTCAGCAATTCTTAATTTTGCACTTCTTGCTCTATTATTAATTTTGATCTCAGCGTCATCAGGAACAATCAATTTTCCAATCGTTTTAAACGGAACTGAAAAGTTTCCATAAAAATCACGTTCCGGCTCTCCTTCAAACATTCCGTTTTTAATGAATCTTTTAACCAATCTGTCTTCTAAAGAATGATAAGAGATTACTGAAAATCTTCCTCCCGGATTTAGAATTTCTAATGACTGCTCAATAAACTCTTTCAAAACATCCATTTCCTGATTTACCTCAATTCGAATTGCCTGATAAATCTGGGCCAATATTTTATTTTTAACTCTTTCAGGTAAATATTTTGCCAAAACTACTTTTAATTCGTCTGTCGTTTTGATTGGATATTTTTCTCTTGCTTCTACAATTGTTCTTGCCAAGGCAGGTGCGTTTTTCAACTCCCCATAATCAAAAAAAACACGACGTAAATCCTGTTCTTCATATTCGTTAACCACCCGGTAAGCATTTAAATCATTTTTTTGACTCATCCGCATATCAAGCTCGGCATCAAATCTTGTAGAGAATCCTCTTTCCGGAACATCAAACTGATGTGATGAAACTCCTAAATCGGCCAGGATTCCATCTACTCCTTTAACACCATGAAAACGCAAAAACCTTTTTATAAATCTAAAGTTCTCATTAATTAAGATAAACCTTTCATCCGGTAATGCGTTTGCAAGCGCATCTTCATCCTGATCAAAAGCAAATAATTTACCGTTTGGCCCTAATCGTCTCAAAATTTCTTTTGAATGCCCACCGCCACCAAACGTAACATCTACATAAATGCCATCAGGTTTAATATTTAAACCATCAACTGTAGGATGAAGTAAAACCGGATTATGATATTCCATTGTCGTCGTCATTAATATTTCCCATTACTTCTTCGGCCAGATCTGCAAAATCCATATCTTCGCCGCTTATTGATTTTTCATATAAATCCTTATCCCAAATTTCCACAATATTAACCGCAGATGAAAAAACCACATCTTTAGCAATACCAGAAAAAGCTACCAAATCTTTTGGCACCAACAATCTCCCTAATGCATCAATTTCTACCATTTTAACTCCGGCAGTAAATCTTCGAATGAAATCATTGTTCTTTTTTACAAAACGATTCAGCTTGTTGATTTTTTGCATCATCAGGTTCCATTCCTCCATCGGATACAATTCTAAACACGGTTGAAAGACCGAGCGCTTCAAAACGAATCCGTCCTGAAGAGAAGAAGCCAATTGCTTTTTCAAAGGCGCAGGCATCATTAGCCTCCCTTTAGCATCGACTTTACACTCATATGTTCCAACAATTGTGTTCAAGAAAAATCAATTAATATGTTATAGGACAAAAATATAAAAAATATTACCACATTTTACCACAATATACCACTTTGTTAATAAGTTTAACCACTTTACTCCCACCATACCTAATTTACAACCAATCAATACATTAGCTAATTATTACTGAATTTCCAATTACACTAATCAATTGAAAAAATTATGCACCATTTTTCTTAAAAAAATGTCTATTATGCAGATTTCTTAACATTTGGCAATTCCACCAAAAACACCTCTAAAATCTGATTTTTAACCACTTAGATGTTCTACGAAAATTATCTAGTTAAAAAACGGTAGCAAAAATTCATTTTTATTTATTAAACCCTATATTTGTCCAAATTGAAATTGGCATTAAATTAGATGGACAAACACTACAAAAAAGAAGGCAAATACAGCTATTATGAAGCTGGAGAAGGTACTCCTATCGTTATTTTACATGGCTTAATGGGAGGCCTTAGCAACTTTGATGCTGTAGCCGAATATTTCCCAACAAAAGGATACAAAGTTGTCATCCCTGATTTGCCAATATACACTCAAAGCATTTTAAAAACGAACGTAAAAAGCTTTGCAAAATATGTAAAAGACTTTATTACTTTCAAAGGTTTTGATCAGGTAATTTTATTAGGTAACTCACTAGGAGGACATATTGCACTTTATCACACAAAATTATATCCTGAAAAAGTAGCAGGACTTGTAATTACTGGAAGCTCTGGTCTTTACGAAAGCGCTATGGGAGATAGTTACCCAAAAAGAGGTGATTATGAATACATCAAAAAGAAAGCTGAAGATGTATTTTACGATCCTGCAATTGCCACTCCGGAACTTATTGATGAAGTTTATGCAACGGTAAATGACCGCATTAAATTAATCAAAACCCTAACGATTGCCAAGAGTGCAATTCGTCATAATATGGCTAAAGATTTACCAAAAATGACAGTAGAAACCTGTATTATTTGGGGTAAAAATGACGCTGTTACACCACCAAATGTTGCCGAAGAATTTGATAAATTATTGCCTAATTCAACTTTGTATTGGATAGACAAATGTGGACACGCTGCTATGATGGAACATCCTCAGGAATTCAACAAACTTCTTGAAGAATGGCTCATTAAAAAGAATTTATAGCATCTAACTTTCGACTTTTAGGAGGTTTTAAAAACAAAAAACATGAAAATTACAACCGCCGAATTTATTGTCAGCAATTCTGAAGTTGCAAAATGTCCTGCGGAATTTTTGCCGGAATATGCTTTTATCGGAAGATCAAACGTTGGTAAATCTTCGTTGATCAACATGCTTACCAATCACAAGAATTTAGCAAAAACTTCAGGAAGACCTGGAAAAACCCAATTAATAAATCACTTTAAAATCAATAACAATTGGTTTTTGGTCGATTTACCTGGTTATGGCTACGCGAAAGTGTCCAAAAAAACAAAATCAGTTTTCCAGCAATTTATTACTGATTATTTTGAAACCAGAGAGCAATTAGTTTGCGCTTTTGTTTTGATTGATATTCGTCATGAAGCTCAAAACATAGATATTGAATTTATGTCTTATATGGGTGAAAGCGAAATTCCGTTTTGTATTATTTTTACGAAAGCAGATAAAATCAGTAAAACAAAAATTGATTCACATATTGCAGCATACAAAAAACAAATGTTTGCTAATAACTGGGAAGAAATGCCTCAATATTTTGTAACCTCATCTACAGAATCAACTGGAAAAGAAGATCTTTTATCTTATATCGATGAAGTAAATCAGGAAGTATTTAAAAACAATAGTCAGTTTTAAAATTCCAATTTTAAAAATTCCAAACTCCAATCCTTCGACTTTTCTCCGGATGGCAAAAAATAAAAAAATCCCAAACTCCAGTTTAATTGGAATTTGGGATTTTTTTATTTTTAGAATTTGAAATTTATTTAGTCAACTCCAATTTCTCTGCAAAATAATCACAGAAATCTTTCATGGTATCTGACATTTTCTCATCATCAGTTGCACGCTTAAAAGTATCTGACATCGCTACTAAAGTCTGGTGAAAGAAAATCTTCATTTCATCAACCGGCATATCTTTTGTCCACAAATCAATACGCATTGTTTCTTTAGCTTTGCTATCCCAAATAGATAACATAATTGCTTTTGCTTCTTCAGCCTGTACACCGCCATCTTGCGCGCTCCAGGTTAATTTTTCCGGAACACGGTTTTCATCTAATTCTATATTGAATTTAATTTCTGAATTTATTGTATCTGACATTATTTCTTAGGTTTATATTTTGACTTCTCGAAAATCTCTTTACTACTTGTTTTTAATAATTCAGGCAAAGTAACATTATTGTTCTTCATATACGAACGTACCATTTGCCATCCAATCCACGCCCCAACTTTTCCTGGGGTATCATTATCTATTTCCAGATAAAATTTTGAAAATGGTGCGGGTGTCATAAATCGGGTTGTTAATTTAGGATCATCACTGTAGAGCATTTCTTTTTCAAGAAAATAACGCCACATATACGCTTCATTTTCTTCACACCATTTTATCTGCTCAGGGGTATAACCAATTTTATCGGCATCTGTATATTCTGGCAATAATAAATCTTTTGCATACAATTGTTTTCCTTCAAATATCATTTGAGAAACTAAAGTTCTATCCGGAAACGCTGGAATATTTCTGTAAGCAAAACTTGAAACCACATCCGGCATAATTTGTTTTTCCTCAAAATTCTGTTTCAGATAATTTGGAAATTCATAAAATTTATGATCTTTCCCCAAATACAACTCCAAAGCTACAATTACTAGACTATCTGCATAAATTGCTTTGGCATTATAATCCATTTCGCCAATTACAGTAATTACTTTTGGAGTTTTAGTTTTAGGAAAATAATATTTAACATGCTGAAAAAGCGAATTAAACTCCTGACGTACAGGTTCAAAATTTGCATACTTTTTCTGCACTTCTTCATATACTTCTCTCCAAATTGGTTCCTGCATTTTCTGCAACCAAACTGAGTCATCATTACCTGCAGGAAAAAAGAAAGGATATTGTCTTTTTACTTTGGCTAAATCCTCAGGTTTTGTTTCAAAAAACACTTTATCAAAACGTTCTACTTTAATATCAACCGGAATTCCCTCTACTTCTTTTTCGACTTTGCTTTTTTGATCACAAGACAAAAAAAACAGGGATAGAACTACTATAAAGCGATATATTTTCATTTTATTTTAATTAGATTTGTGTTGCATAAATTTAAATACAGACATACTTAAAAATATTTGTGCAAATATACATCCCTGTATCTTAAAACTTGAACTATTATGGCTAAAAAAAGTACAATTCAAACAGAAAAAGTAAATACCCACATTGTAGATTGGTTAAAAAATTATGCTAACAATGCAAAAGTAAATGGTTTTGTAATTGGAATTTCCGGCGGAGTTGATTCTGCTGTAACTTCTACATTATGTGCCCAAACGGGTTTACAGGTTTTATGTGTTGAAATGCCAATTCACCAGGCCGCAAGTCAAGTTTCAAGAGGAAGAGAACATATTGACCAATTAAAGAAACGTTTCCCAAACGTATCAAGCATAGAGACTGATTTAACAGCCACTTTTGAAGCTTTTAAAAGCTCCATTCCTAAAACAGAGGACGAGGCCAAAGTAAGCTTATCTTTAGCCAATACACGCGCTCGCATCAGAATGACGTCTTTATATTACTTAGCCGGCATTCACGGACTTTTAGTAGCCGGAACCGGGAATAAAGTGGAAGATTTTGGAGTAGGATTTTATACTAAATATGGCGATGGCGGAGTTGATTTAAGTCCAATTGCTGATTTAATGAAATCTGACGTTTATGCTCTGGGAGAATTTTTAGCAATTCCAAATTCAATTTTAACAGCAGCTCCAACAGATGGCCTTTTTGGTGATAACAGAACCGATGAAGATCAATTAGGAGCAAGTTATGATGAACTTGAATGGGCCATGTTGGCGGCGGAGTCAGGAAAAACGGCAGGTGACTTTAATGGGAGAGAAAAATCTGTCTTTGAAATTTATAAACGATTAAACACCAGCAACAAGCACAAAATGGATGCTATACCTGTCTGCATAATACCAAAAACGTTAAAATAAAACTTTTTAACATTTACCTTCGATTAATTACAGAATTTATTTATTAATTTTACAGCTCCAAAAACATGATAAAACAATTCTAAAAAGGTAAAAATTATGATTAAAGTATGTCTTGCAGACAATCATCCTGTGACTCACTTTGGCGTTAAGTCTTATTTTAAAGACCACGATCAAATTTCAATTGTTGCCAATGTGGGCAATTTTTCAATGGTTAGAGATATTCTTCAAACGAAGGAAATTGACATCCTAATTCTAGATTTAGAGTTAGAAGGTCTTTCTAGTATCTTTGAAGTTAAATCAATCCTGAAAAACTTCCCAAAAACAAAAATTGTAATTTTTAGTGACCTCGCTGAACAAATGTATGCTCCAAATGCAATTAAAGCAGGAGTTTCCGGGTATGTACACAAAACTGAAAAACTTGAAACTTTAGGTCTTTCTATTATCAAAGTACATGAAGGAAAAATTATCATTAACGAGACTGTACGTAAAAACATGGCTCTAATTGCTAAACAAAGCAAAAGCGAACGTTTGTACAGAAAACTGTCAAATCGCGAGATTGAAGTTTTACGTTATTTAAGTGATGGTAAGAAAAACAATGAAATCTCTAAAATCTTAAATCTGAACGAAAAAACGATCAGCACTTACAAATTAAGATTATTGACTAAATTGAATGTTACTAATTTAGTTGACTTAGTTAACAAAGCGAAGACTTTAGAAATTATTTAATGGTATCTCGACATTACTCTTCCGAGTTTTTTCGAGAATGAATTAACTAAACTTGAGTAATCCATTACCATAGACAAAAGCTCTGTATTATCTGAATTATCAGGTTGTATAGAGCTTTTTAATTCTTCAATAATTTTACCCACTAAAAACCAACGCATAGACATAACTGTTTCAGTTACATATTGCGCTATCGTTTCATGTTTTCCCTTTGTGAAAATATTCTGCCCTTCCCAATCATGTAGGCCCAATCTTTCATCTTCCATTAAAATATCTGTAACTTCCTGAGCAAAATCAGGCTGTAAACGCATTAAATATTGTTCCAGACTAAACTTTTCATTTTGGTGATAAAAAGCAATCAAATCGGTAAAAATATCTCGAAATAAATTATTTGAAAGTTCTACCTCATCTTCCTGCAAACTCAAATAAATTCGCTGGAAAACTTTATATTCTCTCTTCTCAGAGACCATGACAATCTCACCTTCTTCATTATTTTTTAAAAGTACATCTTCAAATTCTTCGGTTTTATCTCCATAAAGCAATAAAATTTCAATTACTTTTCGTTCCAGACGATATAATATATCAACCTTTTCAGCTTGTTGCTGTTGCGGGTATCCTGGCTCTTCATAATAACCTTCAGGTGGTCCATTTCTTGGATCCTCCGGATCTCCTCCTGAAAAACCAGTATTTTTGGGATTCTGGTTTCTAACAACTTCAAAAGGTTTTTGTTCCTGCTTTTGCTTTTTATTGGCTTCTGTAAGATCTTTTTGAATCAACTGTGCCAAAGTGCTTACCAAAACCTGCTCCGAGATATCCATTATTCGGGCGCATTCCTGAGTATAAACTTCACGCTGAATACGATCCGGAATTTTCGAAATACTAACAACCATATCACGAATCAAATCGGCTTTTTTTATAGGATCGTTTTTGGCCTCTTTCATTAGGAGAGAAGCTTTAAACTGTATAAAATCTTTACTGTTCTCTTCTAAATAAGCTACTAAATCATCATGCGAATTTTTTCGGGCAAAACTGTCCGGATCTTCTCCATCAGGAAAACCACAAACTCTTACATTCATTCCTTCTTCCAGAATCAAATCGATCCCACGAATAGAAGCACGAAGTCCTGCAGCGTCGCCATCAAAAAGTACGGTAATATTTCTGGTCAAACGATTTATCAATCGGATTTGGTCCGGCGTTAAGGCTGTACCGGAAGAAGCCACAACATTCTCAATTCCAGCCTGATTAAACTGAATAACATCTGTATACCCTTCAACCAAATAACAATTATTTTGTTTTGCGATAGATTGTTTGGCCTGATAAATTCCATAAAGCACTTTACTTTTATGGTAAATATCACTTTCTGGCGAATTTAGGTACTTCGCCGCTTTTTTATCATTCGTTAAAATACGTCCTCCAAATCCCAAAACACGTCCCGACATGCTTTCTATCGGAAACATTACACGTCCTTTAAAACGGTCAAAAGGGCGGTCTTCTCGAGGAATTGTCAAACCAGTACTTTCCAGAAATTCCAATTTATAACCTTTACCTAAAGCTTCTTTAGTTAAAGCATCCCAGATTTCCGGAGAATAACCCAAACTAAACTTTTTAATCGTCTCATTTGTAAATCCTCTTTCTTTAAAATACGATAGTCCAATAGCTTTTCCTTCCTCCGAATTTAAAAGTGTTTTATGAAAATAATCTTTTGCAAATTCCGAAACCAAATACATACTCTCGCGAACATCGGTTATCGCTTTTTCAGCATCCGTTTGTTCTGTTTCTTCAATCTCGATATTGTATTTTTTAGCCAAGTACCGAATAGCTTCCGGATAGGTAAATTGCGAGTGTTCCATTAGGAATTTAACAGAGTTTCCTCCTTTTCCAGTACTAAAATCTTTCCAGATTCCTTTTGCAGGCGACACCATGAACGACGGAGAGCGCTCATCTGAGAAAGGACTCAATCCTTTAAAATTACTTCCAGCACGTTTTAAATTGACAAAATCACCAATAACCTCCTCTACACGAGCAGTTTCAAAAACAGAATCAATTGTACTTTGTGAGATCAAAACGTAAAATAATTTAAAAGTTGAGAGCTTGTAAAAATACATAAATCCATCTTGAAATTTATCGATTTGTCACATAAAAAAAGCGCCTTTTTCAAAGCGCTTTCCTTACTAACTAATTTAATTTTTATTTAATTAAAATCGAAACGTATACCTAATGAAATATTATTCTCCTTTACCGGATTGTCTTGAAATATCGGGTTCAAATCATATTTCAAATATAAACTTGTTTCCTTATAACCTATATAGGCACTTAGCCCGTAAATAAAGTTATTTGTATTAAAGTCTCCTTTCGTTTTTTGTGTCGTTTTATAATCATTGTCTTCATACTTTAAAATCTGTTTCGATTTTACATTAATTCCTGTATATCCTCCAACTCCTAAACGAAACCCTTTATGAGTTCTAAAATAGCTTTTACCTTCATAATTACCATCTTTTGAAAAATCAAATTCTAAATGTACAGGAACCACCAAATAAACATTTCTAAAGCGAGATTCTTTTAAATTTATAGGATTTGTAACCAATTCTGTTACAGCGCCATTAACAACAAAACTGCGATTATCTGTTGGTCTAAGGTTATTATACATTAAAGAAAGTCCGTATTTAGCATGCAATAAATTGTTATCAGCCAGTATTCTCGAATTAAATGTAAAGCCCCATTCATAGAAATGTGAACCTATAAAACTGTAATTTGAATCCTGAAGTTTTCCGTCCACCATCGTGCTATTTAACCCGGCAGCAAACACAAATTGAGATGTCGTTCTTTTAGATTCTCTTTTAACTTTTGCCTCTTTGCCTTCATAAACTTTCATAGAGGGAATGTTAATCTCTGTTTGATTCGCTCTAATAGAATCATTGCTTCCGCCAAGTAAAATAACGGTTCCTCCACGTTCTTTTTTATAATCTATTTTGCCGTCTACCTTTTCCTGAACTAATTCTTGTAATTTATCCTGCTCTATTGCAGTTCTGTTCTCGATGTTACGTGCTCTAATTTCAGCAAAAGATTTCTTTTTCTTTTCAGCTTCTTCCTTAGAAATTGTTCCTTCAATTAATTGACTGTTTACCTCGTCAATTTCTTTTTTTAAAGCTGCTTTTTCCTCAGTAGTGATTTTTTCAATGCTTACAGCTATTGCTTTTGCTTTGTTCTCAAAAGTTTCCTGCCCTATCATTTTATTGACTAATAAGAAGAATAAAATAAATAAATAAATGGTAAAATTTTTCATGATTGTTTTTTTTTGATTGATGATTTGATTGATGATTTTAATAATTAATCTTTAACATTTCTATTGGCAACAGCCACTTTGACTGTTTGATAATTTCTATTGATTTTAGAAATAAGTTTTTCTCTGAAAGAGAGTTCTAATTCTCCATCGACCTGATTAAGCAAATCATTAGCATTTATTTTTACTCTTGATTTTGGCTTAGTCGAATTTTCAGCAATTATTGTTTTTTCGGCCGAATCCAATAATTGATCTACTGTTTCGCTTTTAGAAGTTTCGACAACTGAAGTTTGATTGTTGATTGCTTGTTTTTCCTGATTGTTTTTGATGATGATTGAAGACTCCGCTATTTGATTTGATTCATTTTTAATGATTTTATTTGTGTTTTGATTATGATTTATTTTTTCTGCAATTGATTTTTTTGCTGAAGTTTGGGTTCCATCTTTTTCAGAAACGGCAATTTCCGTTTTAACCGAATCAATTATGTTTAGAGTTGGTTTTACTACTGAATCTCTCTTTTGATCTTCTTTAATTACAATAGTGTTTTTTGGCGTTTCAGCCTTGCTTTCCTTCTGATTAAAAAAGAAAGTTCCAACCAATAAAAACCCAACAAGGCTTGCTGCGATATACAACCATTTGTAATTCTTTTTTGGCTGTTTCTTTTCTTCAGCAACACTCAACATTGCATCCAATCGATCCCAGGCTTTATCGCTTGGTTCAATTTTGCGCTCGTTTAGTTTTTCACGGAAATCCTTTTCAAAATTATTCGGTTCCATTATCTTGTTTTTTTAAAATAGTAATTTGTGTTTGCAGCATCTTTTTGGCGTGCGATAATTGCGATTTCGATGTTCCTTCATTAATCCCTAACATCTTGGCAATTTCATTATGTTTATAACCTTCAATGGCGTATAAATTGAAAACCATTTTATAGCCGTCCGGCAAAGCATCAATTAAAAACTGAATCTGATCTATTGAAAACTGACTATCAATTGCATTGAAACTTTCTTCAACATAAATTTCATCTTCAGTAAATTTTACTTTTTTCTGAACTCTTATATAAGAGATACATTCGTTCACCATAATTCGACGAATCCAGCCTTCAAAGCTTCCTTTATGTTCAAATTTGCTTAAGTTGGTAAACACTTTCATGAAAGCGGTTATCATTACATCTTCGGCCAATTGAATGTCTTTTATATATTGTCGACAAACGCTTAACATTTTTGAAGAAAACCGACTATATATTTGCTGTTGTGCTTGCCGATTATTTTCGACAGCCAACTTTATAAGTTCGGTTTCTTCTTGATGTAAATGAATAATTTTCATTTATAAGCTTTTCGATTTTGGTTTACTAACAGACTTCTATTAGCATAGACGAGTTAGGTTGAGAAATGGTTGCATCAACTGTAGAAAATTTCAATAAAAAAAATCCAAATTCCAAATTGAGATATCAAAACCCTTATTAATAAAGGAATAAATACAATTGTCTAATTGACAAATTTTCTAATTATCTAATTAAAAAAATTATTTCTTTCTCTCAATTACGTAGTTCACCATCAAAGTAAGTGCAGCTTTAAACTCAGAATCAGGGTAATTCTCTAAAAGTAAAAGTGCTTCGTGCTGAAATTGCACCATTTTATTTTCGGCGTAAGCCAAACCGTTATTATCTTTTACAAAAGCAATAACTTCTTTGACACGTTTTTTGTCTTTGTTGTGGTTTTTGATGGAGTTGATCAGCCACTTTTTTTCTTGTGGAGTACAAGTGTTTAAAACATGGATTAAAGGCAAAGTCATTTTTTGCTCTTTAATGTCGATTCCCGTTGGTTTACCTATTGCTTCTTCGCTGTAATCGAACAAGTCATCCTTGATTTGAAAAGCCATTCCGATAAGCTCACCAAATTTTCGCATATTTTCTACCTGAATATCATCTTCAATTACCGATTTTGCACCAAGCGCACAACAAGCCGCAATAAGTGTAGCGGTCTTTTTTCGAATAATTTCGTAATAAACATCTTCAGTAATATCGAGTCTTCTGGCCTTTTCTATCTGAAGTAATTCTCCTTCGCTCATTTCGCGAACGGCAACTGAAATAATTCGAAGTAAATCAAAATCACCATTGTCAATAGAAAGCAATAATCCTTTTGAAAGTAAATAATCCCCAACAAGAACAGCAATTTTATTTTTCCAAAGTGCATTGATCGAGAAAAATCCACGACGGCGATTACTGTCATCTACCACATCATCATGAACTAAAGTAGCGGTATGAATTAATTCAATAACCGAAGCTCCGCGATACGTTCTTTCGTTTACAATACCTTCAGAAACCATTTTTGCTGTCAGAAAAACAAACATCGGACGCATTTGTTTTCCTTTACGATTGACGATATAATACGTGATACGGTTTAGTAATGCAACCTTTGAGGTCATCGATTCATGGAACTTTTTTTCAAAAAGTTCCATCTCGTTAAAAATGGGCTGTTTTATTTGAGAAGTAATATTCATTTCGATTCCAAATATACTATTTTAAATAAAAAAACGTTGTGTATTTTACGTTAGTATATCAACAATTTGTACACTAATGTAAATTCACCACCCAAAACATAATCTGGTTAAAGCCTAATTTGAGTTCATTAATTAAAATCACGTAAAACTAATTTATTATGAAAACAAAATTTTTATTTATTGGATCATTAGTCGCTTTATCTTTTTTTATCAGCTGTAATTCTGATGAAAAAACAAATGACGGATCATCTGCAGCAATTACAAAAGATGAAATAGTTACAAATTCTAAAATTGACGCCTCAATAGATGATGTAACTAATATTGCTGAAGATCAATTTAGCGCACAACAAAATGTAACAAGTAAACCAAGCGGACCGGTAAAAAATTTCCTTCCGAGTTGTGCTACAATAACAACTGTTTTAACTAACAATACCTGGACCAGAACAGTCGATTTTGGTATTGAAGGCTGTACATTGGAAAACGGCAATACCGTAAAAGGAAAAATGGTTATTTCGTTCTCTAATGATTTTTCGGCTTCAACACAGACCATTAGTTATACTTTTGATGGATTTTATCATAATGGCAAAAAACTTCAGGGGAGTAAAAGCATCGTACGAACTGTAAAAACAACCGATTTACTAGCAACAGTACATCCTGTATTTACAGCTGCAATTGATATCACCATTACTTTTGATGACGGAGGTGTTTATGTCAGAAAAGGCTCTATGGTTAAAGAAATGGTAGAAGGTTATGATACCTGGTTCAATTGGGAAGATAATGCTTATTTAGTAACCGGTAGCGGCACAACCACTTTCCCAAATGGAGATACCTTTTCAGCTGAAATCACCACTCCTTTAGAATTTAAAGCAATATGTAAAAAATCATTTGCTGTAAAAGGAATAGTTTCTGTGACTAAAAACGGTGCTTCAGCAGTTATTGACTATGGAGATGGAAGTTGCGATACGCTAGCAAAAATCACAAAAGACGGAGTAACGGAAGAAATTGATTTGAAAAAATAAGAATCCTTTTTGCCCAGAAAAAAAGCATTAAGAACAAGAAGATCTCTCGTTTTTAATGCTTTTTTGTTTATTTAAAATTTCAGGAATTTATCCTTCTTTATTTGCCAATTGTCCACAGGCAGCATCAATATCTTTTCCGCGACTGCGGCGTACTTTTACCACTACTCCAATATTTTCTAAAGCTTTTATGTAGGCCATAATAGATTCTTCTGAAGCTTGTTGAAACTCACCGTCATCAATCAGATTGTATTCAATTAAATTGACTTTACAAGGTACGTATTTACAGAATTTCACCAAAGCATCAATCGAAGCTTTGTCGTCATTAATTCCTTTCCAAACCACATATTCGTATGAGATTTTGCTTTTTGTCTTTCTGTACCAATATTCTAAGGCTTCACGTAAATCTTTTAAAGGAAAATTTACACTGAAAGGCATGATTCGGGCGCGAATTTCGTCGATTGCCGAATGTAATGAAACTGCCAATTTGAATTTTACATCATCATCAGCCATTTTCTTAATCATTTTCGGAATTCCGGAAGTCGAAACCATGATACGTTTTGGAGACATTCCTAAACCTTCTGATGACGTAACCATATCAATAGCTTTAATGACATTATTATAGTTCATTAAAGGCTCTCCCATTCCCATAAAAACAATGTTCGAAAGCGGGTGATTGTGATACAAACGACTTTCTTTATCAATTGCCAAAATCTGATCGTAGATTTCTCCCGGCTCCAGATTACGCATTCTTTTTAATCTTGATGTCGCACAGAAATTACAATCTAAACTACAACCCACCTGACTAGAAACACAGGCTGTTGTTCTGGTATCTGTCGGAATCAAAACTGATTCGACTACCAAACCATCATGTAAACGAACTGCATTTTTTACTGTTCCGTCACTACTGCGCTGCATTGTATCAACCTTGATATGATTGATAACAAAATTATCTTCAAGCATAGAACGTGTTGTTTTGGCAACATTCGTCATATCCTCAAAGCTATGTGCCCCCTTGCTCCACAACCATTCATAGACTTGATTTCCACGAAAAGCTTTGTCATTATTTGCGACAAAAAAATCTCGTAATTGATCTTTTGATAAGGCTCTTATGTCTTTTTTCTCGATTTGCATGGTGCAAATTTAAGGATTTGTTCATTTCTAATGGTATAAACCGCCATACAATCTCAAAAATTGATAAAAAGAGGTATCCTAAAAAAGTAAAAACCACAAACTTTAACACTCAATAATGCAATTAAAACCTATGAAAAAATTACAGAAATCGATGTAGTTATAAATATCATTTTAATAAAATTTTAACAATGATTTTTATCAGTAAATTCTTCGGATATGAGAGATAAATTTGGTTCAAGTTAACAAAGGATGCTATTAGTACTAAGGCAGAATTGGCCCAACAGCCATAAACACTTCAATAAAATATTATCAAAATGAAATCAGGAAAAATAAAATTACTTGCAGTTGTAATTTCCATTTTTGGAATTACATCATTTGTCTCTGCACAAAAGAGTTACACTTTGGATAACAAAACTACATTTTCAGTTATAGGAACTTCCACTTTACATGATTGGGAAATGAAATCCAGCGCAGGAACCGGAACTGCCAATTTTACGATCGTTAATTCAAAACTAACTGAAATTGAATCATTATCCATAACGCTACTGGCAGAAAGCATTAAAAGTGAGAAAAAAAGTATGGACAAAGTTGCTTACGAAACTTTAAAAACAGACAAGCAAAAAAACATTAAATATGTTTTAAAATCTGCCGAAAAAGTAAATGAAACTACTTGGGAACTGACCGGAACCTACACCATTGCCGGAGTTAGTAAAATCTTAAAAACAACTGTTAAAACAGCTATCACTAAAGACGGGGTAAACATGCAGGGATCAAATAAAATCACTTTTAACGATTTTGGAATGAAATCTCCAACTGCTTTGCTTGGAACCATCAAAACTGGTCAGGATCTGACCTTAAAATTTAATTTAAACTTTAATTTATAATCGCCATGAAAAAAATCTATATTCTGTTTATAGCCTTAACAAGTACGTTTGCTGTAAATGCACAAGTCAGTTTTGGACACATTCAAAACCAGATTCCACGAAGTCAAAAAGGAATCAATCAATTTGATGTTAAAAAAGATACTGTCTCTTACAAAGGTTTAAGTGTTGATATGGGAGCTGCATTTGCTCTTCAATTTCAAGCCTTAAACTCATTTAATGATCAAAAAGATTTAGCAACCGCTCCGGGTTACAGATTAAATAATCTCGAAAATAATTTCAATTTACCCAATGCCAATTTCACCATTGGAGCCCAATTATATGATGGTGTGCGTGTAAACTTAGATGTATATCTGGCTTCAAGACATCATAATGAAACCTGGGTAAAAGGTGGCTATTTGCAAATTGACAAACTAGACTTCATTAAAAAAGATTTCTTAGCCGATTTCATGCAATATACTACGATCAAAATTGGTCAGATGGAAAATAATTATGGTGATGCTCATTTTAGGAGATCAGACAATGGAAATGCTTTTATGAATCCATTTGTTGGTAATAATATTATGGACGCATTTATTACCGAAATGGGTGCTGAACTTTACTATAACAGATCTGGGTTTGTCAGCATGATTGGAGTTACAAATTCTAAACTAAATCAAAATGTTGCCGAAATTGTTCCATCTCCGACAACACCTGCAAAACCAGATGCAAACACCACTATTAGTCCTTCTATCCTTGCAAAATTAGGTTGGGACAAACAAATCAATCCCGACTTGAGAATTAGACTTACAGGGTCTTATTATCACACAGCAAATTCTAGTGGAAATTTATATGCTTCAGACAGAGCAGGAAGCCGTTTTTATGGCGTAATGAGTCATGCTGATTATAATGTAATAAATCCTACTACAGGAAATATAATTACAGCTGTCATTAATAACTTTGATCCAACGGCAAATAAAGATACTGGAAGATTTAATCCCGCATACGGAAACTGGGCAACATCTTATATGGTTAATCCATTTATTAAATATAAAGGTCTTGAGTTTTTTGGAACTTTAGAATTTACCTCTGGCGGCGACTTCAAAGGCACTGATGACACCCGTAAAGTAAATCAATATGTTGGAGATTTGGTATATCGTTTTGGAGAAGGAGAACGATTTTATGTGGGTGGGAAATACAATTTAGTTGATGGAAAACTTTCAAATGCAAATGCAGAAGCTATCCAAATAAATAGGTTTGAAGCCGCTGCTGGCTGGTTTATGACAAAAAATGTTTTGGCAAAAATGGAATATGTTGATCAAAATTATAAGAATTTCTCTCAATTTAATGGTGTAACTCCAAATGATCTTTTCGGAGGCAGCTTTAAGGGAATAATGTTCGAAGCGGTTATTTCATTCTGATAAGATGAAAAGTTTGTTTTTAAATTTAATTTTGGGTTTAGTAATTTTCTTTTTCTTAGGAAGTGCTAAACCCACTTTTTTACCAGATGATTCTATCTTAGTAATTAATAAAATCAAAATTGAAATTACAGGAAACTCTACTGTTGGTAAGTATAACTGTTCCAATTTTTTCACTAAAAAAGATACAGTTTACATAAATTCAATCAAAAAAAACATTTTCAATACTGAAATCAAGATGTCGAATTTTGATTGTGGAAATAAAATAATGACAAAGGATCTACAAGGAACAGTAAAAATAAAACAGTTCCCAAATAGTACCGTTTGCATTAAAGATATCAGATCAGTTGGAAAAAATTACAAATGCAACCTAAATTTTTTGATAACCAATAAAACAATCCAATATAAAGATTTTATATTGTATGCTGATGATAATAAAATTCAAGGCTCTCTTAATCTAAAATTTTCTGACATTGAGTTAGAACCTCCAACAAAAATGGCAGGTTTAATTAAAGTTAAAGATGAAATTGTGATCAATTTCAGTTTGTACAAAAACTAAAAAAAAATAGAGTATCTTTCTTCATTAAAGAATATAAAAAACTTTAGAAGCAAACTTTCAAAATCAAAAAAATTGGCACGGGAATTGTCTTGCTCTTGACAGGAAAATAATCTTACAAAGAGCGCCTAATTTTAAAATTTGTACTTTTATTTTTTCAGCTTTATAACCTTTATATTTTATCAACTTTTAAAAAGAATTTAATCATGAAAAAACAAATTTTAAGCCTGGCTGTTGTAGCTTTATTAGCATTCGCTGTTCAATCTTGCGACAAGAAAGAAACTAAACCAGCAGAAGACGAATTAACTCTTGGAAACAAAGTAGATTCTCTTACAACAGATATTGAAGAAGTAAAAGACAGTGCCGTTACTAAAACTGAAAAAGCAGCTGAAGATGTTAAAGATGCTACCCAAAAAGCAGCCGATGATGTTAAAGAAGCCGCTAAAAAAGCTGCTGCAAAAGCAGAAGCTGCTGCAAAAGCTGCAAAAGACGGAACCGTAAAAACAGCTAAAGAAGTAAATGAAGAATTGAAAAAATAGTTTCTCTTTAAATTTGTAAAATTAAAACCATCCTCCTACGGCGGATGGTTTTTTTTATGCAAAAAAGCGAGCCAATTTTTTTTGTATTTTTGCTCTCAAATTTGAAGATACTACAAGATGCATTTTATTTCACAAGACTTAGAAGATTATATCGAACAACATTCTGAAAACGAACCAGAATTATTAGCAAAACTTAATAAAGAAACGTACCAGAAAATTCTTTTACCAAGAATGTTAAGCGGACATTTTCAGGGTCGTGTTTTGAGCATGCTATCTAAATTGATTCGTCCGGTAAATATTCTTGAAATCGGAACTTATACGGGTTATGCGGCTTTGTGTCTTTGTGAAGGAATGCAGGAGAAAGGTCAATTGCATACTATTGATATCAAAGAGGAATTAATTGATTTTCAACGTAAATATTTTGATGCCTCTCCTTGGGGGAAACAAATTTTTCAGCATTTAGGAGAAGCAATTGCTATTATTCCGACTTTGGATGTAAAGTTTGATCTGGTTTTTATTGATGCCGATAAAGAAAACTACCTGAATTATTGGGAAATGATTGTTCCGAAGATGAATAAAGGCGGAATTATTTTATCTGATAATGTTTTGTGGAGTGGAAAAATCCTTGAACCAGTTCATCCGAATGATGTTAGTACGAAAGTACTTTTAGAATATAATTTACTTTTAAAAAATGATCCGCGAGTGGAAACGGTTTTGTTGCCCATTCGTGATGGATTGACTGTTAGTCGCATTCTTTAAAAATAAGGTTCTAAGATACTGAGGCACTAAGGTTCTAAAATTTTTTTTTGAAAATCTGTAATTATATAAAATTTGATTTGAAAATGAATTCTCTAAACGAAATAAACACTGAAGGTTTTACAATTATAAATACTGTTTATACTGAAAGTGAAATCGAAAAATTGATTTCGTTGATTGAGAATAATACAGAAAACAGAGTGGATACAGCTACTTTTAGAAAATCTCAGGATTTATTTGCTATCAGACAATTTCACAAAGAAATACCTGAAACCTTACCTCATATCTTCAATCAAAATTTAAAAAATATTATTGCATCGAATTTTGGAGAAGATTACTTCATAACGAAATCGATCTATTTTGACAAACCGGAAAAATCAAATTGGTTTGTCGCTTATCATCAGGATTTAACAATTTCGGTTGATAAAAAAATTGAAATCGAAAACTTCGAAAATTGGACTATAAAACAAAATCAATTTGCGGTTCAGCCTCCAAAAGAAATTCTGGAAAATAATTTTACTATCAGAATCCATCTTGATAACACAACCAAAGATAACGGCGCTTTAAAAGTGATAAATGATTCACATTCAAAAGGAATTTTCAGAGTTGAAAACCTGGAAATTGAAATCGCAAAAGAAACTATTTGCGAAGTGGAAAAAGGTGGAATTATGATTATGAAACCTTTACTTTTTCACGCTTCGAACAAAACTACTAATAACGAAAGACGAAGAGTTATTCATATTGAATTTAGCAACCAAATTCTTCCAGATGGATTAGAATGGAGCGAGAAAACAATTCTTAAAGTCTAAACTTTCTTTTGAAAATGAGTCCCCTAGCCCGGATGGAAGCGGTATCCTTTTTCTGGCTCCTTTAGCCAGGAAAAGATATAGCGGACAGCCGGAAACAGCTCCTGAAAATTATCCCGGAAAATATTGTGGTTTTAATTTTCGATATACTAAATATATCAAAGATCCGAAAAGTGCTCCGAAGAAATATCCGGTAAGAATATCTACAGGATAATGCAATCCTAAATAAATTCGGCTGTAGGCGAAGATTAATGGCCATAAAAACAAAAATCCCAAATACTTGAATTTACTTCTTAGTACTAAGAATAAAAATGTTGCTACCGCCATGGTATTTGCCGCATGACCAGAGAAAAAACTATAGGAAGTTCTAACCTGCACAATACGAATAAATGACTTTATTTCGGGATTATTACACGGGCGTAAACGCTCGAAAGTGTGTTTGAATAAATTAGTCATCTGATCAGTAAAAGCGATTAATACCGCAATGAAAAGAAGTATATACAAGGTTTGCTTTATACCTACCTTTTTATAAATAAGATAAAACAGGAATAAAAAAAATGGTGTCCAATACAGTTGATTGGTGATAATTAGCCAAAGTTTATCATATGTTTCAGAACCTAATCCATTAAGATACACAAAGAGATTGGTATCTAATTCTTGTATTTTTTCAAGCATATTACATTTGGCGTTTTACAGGTCCGGAGATGGTGTCGATATCTTCTTTTACTTTGTCGATTTCTGTAGCTGTATCACCTAACAGATTACCAGTCAAGTTAGTGGTATCACCTAACAAATTAGTTTTTGCATCGTTAATTTGGGCATTAATATTACCTGTGATATCTGTGAGAGCTCTTGAATCAAGACCGTTAGCCTCTGCTCCTTTTTGAATTTCACTTTTAATATCGTTGGTCGCGTTTTTTAATTGCGCCATAGCTTTTCCCATTGTACGAGCGATTTCAGGCACTTTGTCAGAACCAAAAAGCATAAGTACTATAAACAGTATGAAAACTAATTCTCCTCCTCCTATACCAAACATATCTTATATTTTTATGTGCCACAAAGATATTAAATTTTGTAGCCGACTGTTTTAAAATTTACTTAAAAAAAAAGACTCTTTTCAGAGTCTTTTTAGTTTTGTTCTTAATCAAATTTTGACTTTTCTTCTACTTTTGGCCAAGAGTTGTTGGTTACATCAATGTCAGCTGTCATCAATTTTGGATCTATCTGTATGCTTTTGATTGCTTTTTCAGTTGCGTAAACTTTCTTAGCTGTATCATTGTTTTTTCTCCAGATTTGAGCAGGATACTGGAAGTTTTGTTTTGTACCATCTTCATAAGTAATCTCAACTAAAATTGGCATAATCATTCCGCCTGGCTTGTTAAACTCTACTTCATAGAAATATTTAGGAGATTTTAAACCTGCTTTTTCTTCAGCCGAAAAAGTTTGATTTACATAATCTGCCAATAATTTAACGTCATCTACTTTCAAAGCTTTTTTCTTTGAAGCATTAACTTCTGCATTATCACTTGCAACTAAATAAACGAATGGGCCTTTATCTAATCCAAAACGTCCTTTTCTAACCTTCACATCTTTTAAATCAGCTGTTGGAGTATCAGAAACATAATATTGTTTTACTTCTTTAATTCCGATATCTACAAAATCCGTTGAATAAAACCATCCTCTGAAAAACCAATCTAAATCTACTGCAGAAGCATCTTCCATTGTTCTGAAGAAATCTTCAGGCGTTGGATGTTTGAACTTCCATCTGTTTGAATAAGTTCTGAATGCATAATCAAATAATTCTCTTCCCATAACCACTTCTCTTAAGATATTAAGACCTGTAGCTGGTTTTCCGTAAGCATTATTTCCAAATTGTGCTATTGTTTCAGAGTTAGACATAATTGGCTCTAAAAACTTTTGATCTCCACTCATGTAAGGAACGATATTTTTTGCAGGTCCACGTCTTGATGGGAAATTTGTATCTAATTCCTGTTCTGCCAAATATTCTAAAAATGAATTTAAACCTTCATCCATCCAGGTCCATTGACGTTCATCAGAGTTTACGATCATCGGGAAGAAAGTGTGCCCCACTTCGTGAATTACAACACCAATCATTCCGTTTTTAACTTGTTCGCTAGTAACGCCATTTTCATCAGGACGGCCAAAATTCCAACAAATCATTGGGTATTCCATTCCCTGATCTTCAGCAGAAACTGAAACTGCTTTTGGATAAGGATAATCAAAAGTATGAGAAGAATAACTTTTTAATGTGTGAGCAACTGTCATTGTAGATGTTTCTCCCCAAAGCGGATTTGCTTCTTTAGGATAAACAGACTCTGCCATAACAATTTTACCACCCAATTTTACAGCCATTGCATCGTAAATGAATTTTCTTGAAGAAGCTATACCAAAATCACGTACGTTTTTAGCGCTAAATTTCCATGTTTTTTTCTTTTCAGAGAAACCTTTTTCTGCTGCTTCAGCCTCAGCCTGTGTAACAATTACAACAGGTTTATCGAATGATTTTTGAGCTTGTTCGTAACGTTTTACCTGTTCTGCAGTAAAAACTTCGCTTCTGTTTGTTAGTTCTCCTGTTGCATCAATAACGTGATCTGCAGGAACTGTAATGTTTACATCGAAATTTCCAAAAGGAAGAGCAAACTCTCCACTTCCCCAGAATTGCATATTTTGCCATCCTTCAACATCGTTGTAAACTGCCATTCTTGGGTAGAATTGAGCAATTACATATAATTTATTACCATCTTTTTCGAATAATTCATAACCAGAACGTCCGCCTTCTTTTCTATAATTATTGATGTTATACCACCATTTTATAGCCAAAGCAATTTTTTCACCCGGTTTTAAAGGAGTAGCCAAATTAATACGCATCATCGTTTCGTTGATCGTATATGACATTGGATTTCCTTTTGCATCTTTTACCTGCTCAATGTTGAAACCACGCTCCAAATCTTTTTTCAGATATTTATTAGAAAAACCATCTAATGCTAATACCTGATTGATTTTTTCGCTTTCAGCTAAAGGTGACTGAGTATTGGCTTTAGCTTGATTCTGATCCAACTGAATCCATAAATATTCTAAACTATCCGGAGAATTATTTGAATACGTAATAACCTCAGAACCTGTTAATTTTGAATTTTTATCATCCAATTCGATATCAATCTTATAATCTGCCTGTTGTTGGTAATATGCAGGACCTGGCGCTCCTGAAGCCGTACGAAACATGTTTGGTGTTGCCAGCAAATCATACATTTGACTGAATTTGTTGGTATCGTACTTACCTTGTTGTTTTGGGGCAACTGTGGTATTTTTTTCCTGAGCCATTAATAAGGCCGGAAAAATTAATAATAATGAAAGTTTTTTCATAAAATGTAATAGGTAATTTTATCAGGGTGTGAAAATAACAATTAAAATGATAATTTTACATATTCATTAATACTTTAACACTTCTTTCCTTGAAGATTCCGTAAATAGCACACTCTTTTTAGTGCCAAATGCTGAAATATGTGTAATGTTTTGCTGCTCAGCATTCCAATCTACTAAAATGCTGTTTAAAATCTCAAGTGTCTTAAATTTTTCAACATCCTTAATTCGCGAATAACAAACCAATACATCACCAGCCTCAATTTCTTTTGACAAAAAAGTAATTGGTTTTGACTGACCATTTACTTTTATTATAAAATTTTCCGAAAGATATTTCTTGAATAATTCTAAATCTTCCGGTGTTTCCTTTTCTGTTCCGATGAAGGTTTTTTTATGGTATTTTTTCTCCATTCCGTTATTCAAATCGTCAATAAAAATGCGGGATGTAACCTGAATCATCTTCTTTTCGGCTGCATAATTCACCTGAAAAACACCCATATAAAATTTATGAAAAGCAAATGAGGATAACGATAAAAATAATACCCCAATTAAGGGGTAGAGTACTTTATTTTTCATTTTTGGAAACAGTAATATTCTTAAAATCTTTATTCTTATTAATCATAAAATCGATTAACTGAAACTTATCGTCTGGTTTTAAATATCGCTTTGATTCAGGATCATTGGAGCAGTACATTAAAAACAATTCTATTTCATCATCTTTTAAATTCAATGTTTTGTTAAAAAAATCAGGAGTAAAATTATCTTTTGCATAGGCAGTGAAAGCTATATCGCTTATAACTTCTTCCTGAACGTCATCATTTTTACGCAAAAGCTTCTTAACATCCTTAAATATTCGAACAAAATCAGTTCCGTATTTAATTGTCTGATCAGAGTACATTACGGTATTTTTTGCTGTAGATTGCTGATCATCTTCAAACTGCATATCTACTATCTTCTGAGAACTACCTGCAAGTGTTTTATCTTGTAAATCTTTATGAACCAAAACTTCTTTAAGCTGATTATTTACTAAATCCAAAGGAATTGTAAACAGAATTTGAGCACAATCACTTTCTGTCAAAACAATCTTTTTAGACTGAAATGCCATTCCGGTAAATAGCAAAGTGTCTTTTGGCTTTGCCATAATATCAAACAATCCGCCAGAACCAATAAAAGTTCTAACATTGGCATTTATATTCATTACATATCCACTTTCTATAGCAAGCGATTTATTGGTCACTTGCCCGTGTAATGACTTCCTGGTCGAATTTTGTCCGAATGAGATTTGACAAAACAGGCACAAAACGAGTACTCTTAGGCTATTTTTCATTTTCAAGGATTTTAAGATATTTTCTGGCTAATTCAGTTATTAAAAACATACTCATTGTTTTGTTTTTACTATTCAAAGATACGGCAAATTCAGAATCCTCTACACAATATAATTGAAATCCTTTAATATCTTCCAACGAAATCCTTAATCTTTCTGTATAATAATTGTCATCAAAAAGATATTCCAGTTTTCTGAAAAGCATTTCCTTCTTCTCTACTTTCACTTCTTTTTTCAACATTGAACTGCGTCCTGAAATTCCGTTTAATATCTTATCTATAGAAGTAGATTTGGCAGTGTATAACTTTCTTTCGGCAGGCGTATATGTTTTTTGACCATGCGGCACAATTCCGAGATTTTCAGCCGTAATACCACCGTTGTCATTTACAACAACCTCTTTCAACTCGATTTGTTTTGCGGTCATCTTTATTTGAACTGAAGAAGAAGTCAAATCTTCTACTGTAATTCTACGTTTTAAAGGCTCCAGATTAACAGAAGAAAAGACCAAAACATCCCCTTCTTTCACTACAATAGAAAACATACCATTTTCATCTGTAACTGCAGTAATTTGGGTATTATTATTAATGATATTGACACCTTCAACCGAAGAAGATTCCTCAAATACCTGCCCAAGAATTTCTTTGGCACCCGAAGTTTGTCCAAACGAAATTTGAACAATCATTAAAAATAGAATTACTAAAATATTATTTGTTCTCATTAGCCAATATTTCCTTGTATTTAACTGCCAATTCAGCTAATAAGAATTCTGTCGAAGTTTTATTTTTAGAATTTAAAATGACCGTAAACTTATCATTTTCCACGGCATAATACTCAAATCCCTTCACGTACTCGTTCGGAATTTTCAATCGGTTCACAAAATGATCCAGACTAAACATATTCTCTAAAAGTTTCATGAAAAATTCCTTTTTTTCAACAGCCACTTCTTTCTTCAACATTGCAGAACGTCCAGAAAAAACATTCAATATAGGATCTAAAGAAATGGAACCACCTAATCCGACATGAGCATCTAAGTCTGTAGCAGTCCGTAATTTTCTTTCAGCTTCTGTATATGTTTTTTGATTTGAAGCAACAATTCCTAAATCTCTGGCATTAATATTATCGTAGCGTCTTACAATTACTTCTTGTAATTGATGCATTACCAAACTTAGTTTCACAGTAAAATTAAGATCTGTAAAGTTTGCACTGGTTAATAAAACCCGACTTTCCTTGAACTGAATAGAAGAGAAGACAAGCGTATCACCCGGTTTGGCCATTATCGAAAAAGATCCATCAGCACTAGTTGTCACCATAACCTCAGTTTGCGCATTTACTACATAAACACCTTCTAAATCATTTGTATTCGAAACGATTTTACCATTTACAGTAGCACGATCCTGATCTTGAGACCAGCCAGCCTGACTCAAAACAACAACCAAAACGCATAAAACTTTGTTGATCAAAATGAAAAAATTATAATTACCGTTAAAAATGTAAAAATATCTTAATGTGTTCCAAAATTAGTATTAACGGCTTGGTAAAAATATGTTAATTAAACGCTGTTTTTCTAGCCCCAAAAAGGAGTTTTTAATATCTTTAACCTAAACAATTTGAGTACAAACTTTATGAAAAGCATTATCATTGCCAGCACCTCTACCCTTCACGAAGGCAGTTATTTAGAATATTTATTACATACTTTACAAGTACATTTTAAAAATTGCAAAAGCATCTTATTTATTCCTTTCGCACGTCCCGGCGGAATTTCACATAACGAGTATACTGAAAAAGCAGCACAAGCATTTGCAACGATTAACATTTCAGTAAAAGGAATTCATGAATTTGAAAATCCTGCCGAAGCAATAAAAAATGCAGAAGGAATATTTACTGGCGGAGGAAATACTTTTTTATTGGTCACTCAACTATATAAACACAATATTATGCAGCTTCTTTCTGAAACTGTAAAAAACGGAACACCTTATTTAGGAACCAGTGCAGGAAGTAATATTTGCGGTTTATCAATGCAAACAACTAATGATATGCCCATTGTATATCCACCAAGTTTTCAAACTTTAGGATTAATTCCTTTTAATTTGAATCCACATTATTTAGATCCTGACTTACAATCGAAACATATGGGGGAGACACGCGAAACCAGAATTAAAGAATTTCACGCTTTTAATTCAATTCCAGTCTTAGGCTTGAGAGAAGGAAGCTGGCTTGAAGTAAAAGGCAATAAGATCATTTTGAAAGGAAGTTTAACCGCACGTTTGTTCAAACAAAACCAAAATCCAATAGAATTAGAAACAGAAAGTGATTTGAGCGATTTAAAATAAAAATTCCTAATTTTTAAATTCCAAATGCCAAATATTTACATTCATTTGTTTTAAACTTGGAATTTGCAATTTAAAAGGATCAATACAGATTGTTGTGGAGAAATATTAAAATGCTGATTTTATGTTTTTAAAATCAAATAGAAATGCAGGATCTTTTAGAATCAACGCTAGATGTTTTTGGGAAACATTGAAAATTTCATACATCTTAATTATTTTCTAACACAGAGAACACAAAGATTTTTCGCAGAGTTCACTAATTTTTAAGTTGTATTTACACAATCTAAGTCCGCAAAGCTTTGTGAACTTTGTGTTTTTACTAAATTTAGAATATTTTAAAAAACGCTGTGTTCTCTGTGGTAATTTTTTTTTCTCTCCACAGCTTTTCGTATTGACCCATTTAAAAATATTGGAGTTTACAGAACCATATAAAAGCAAAAATCCCCAAACAAATTGTTTGAGGATTTTGAAGAGCGAAAGACGAGGCTCGAACTCGCGACAACCAGCTTGGAAGGCTGGAGCTCTACCAACTGAGCTACTTTCGCATTAACAGGGTGCAAATATAAATAATTAAATCATTTAAAAAAATAAAAATCAATAATTATTTAACTTTGATAAAAAAACCGAAACACTGAAGTTCCGGTTTTTTAGAGCGAAAGACGAGGCTCGAACTCGCGACAACCAGCTTGGAAGGCTGGAGCTCTACCAACTGAGCTACTTTCGCATTACTGGTGCAAATATAAAAAATAAGTTCAGTTCAAAACAAGCTTTTTTTCAAAAAAAATGAATAAAAAACAACAATTTCCTATAACCTATTTAAAACTAAAAAGTTATACACTAAATTATTTTTCATAAATTATGATTCAAATTAAAGAAATAGCTTCAAAAGAAACTTATAGTGTTCGTCAACCGGTTCTCAGAAAAGAAAAACCTGCAGAAAGTTGTACCTTCGAAGGTGATGATTAAGAACAATACATAATTTTGCCATTTATAAAAGTAAAAAATTAACAAGAATTATTTCATAATTTATTAAGAGCAAGCCTATATTTGCGATGCAAAATCAAACGCAAATCTGAGAAATAGCCATTTTAGAAACACGCCAAAATAAAGATCAGCTTAAATTTTAATACAAGCCCTAGATTAAACCATTTGATATGAAAGATGTTAGCAAACACTATTTGATGTATAAAAAATACAAAATGAGGAATATTTACTTTCTTATCATCTTATCTATTTTTGTTTGTTGCAAAAAAGAGGAACCAAAAGTTATCCCTGTAAAAAAAGCAACGCCACCTCCTGCAATCATACTTACAGATGAAAGAACAGTTTCTATCGATACTACCCTTATTGGAATTTTTAAAAGCAAAACGCTTCAGGAATTTTACAATTCCTCCAATAATAAAACCGTATGGGGAAATCTCAAAAAAAGAACTTATGTTTTGTCGCAAATAAAAAATTGTGAAAAATTAGGTTTGAATCCGGATGATTATAAATCTTCAACGCTTGAAAAATACGAAAAAAGAATCAGCAAACTTAATGATAAGGAACTAGCAACTTATGACATTTTGCTCACTTATAATTTTGAATTGTATCTGAATCATTTACACAAAGGCAAACTAGATCCAAAAAAATTGTATACAGATTGGGATCTCACAGACAAAAACCTGGACGTTAATAGTGTTCTGATAAAAGCATTTAACAAAAACAAATTAGACAGCATTGTTGAAAATATCCAACCAAAATCAGAAACTTACAGAGAGCTTTTAAAAGCACTTGAAATTATTAATACTTATCCGGAGGACGATATCGGAATGATTACAGTTGACTCTTTGACAAAGAAAATATCATTAAATGATACCAATGTTGCTTTAATCAATATCAAAAAAAGACTTTTGTTTTGGGGAGATATGTCTGGGAAAGATAGTATAAGCAGTATCTACAATAAAAAGACGTTTGAATCAATAAAAAGATTTCAGGAGAGACACGGCTTAGCAGCTGATGGTATAATTGGAAAAGGAACAATAAGTGCCCTTAATTATTCGAAAGAAAAAAGAAAGCAACAAATTATTGCTAATTTAGAACGTTGGCGCTGGTATAACAATGATTTTACCGAGAACTATTTCATTATCAATATTCCGAATTACAGTCTGAATGTTGTCGAAAGTCAGGACACGACATTAGTACGTAATATTGTCGTTGGAACAATTAAGAGAAAAACCCCCATTATCACTTCGGTATTAAAAACAGTGGTTTTTAACCCCACGTGGACCGTTCCGCCAACTATTTTAAAAGAAGATGTGGTTCCGGCCATGAAACGCAATCGTAATTACTTAAAAAATAAAAACATTACTATATATGATACTATGGGCCATGAAGTTGATCCGAGTAAGTGGAATGAAAACAAACCTGGTAATTATAAATACGTACAAAGTCCGGGATATAATAATTCGTTAGGATTAATGAAAATACTATTCCCAAATCACCATAGCGTATATCTTCACGATACCAATCATCGTAATATATTTGGAAGAAATAATCGTTCGTTAAGTTCCGGTTGTGTTCGTATTGAAAATCCGTTAGAGCTTGCGGAACATATTTTGAATGATAGTATTTCGACTAATTGGCCGAAAGAAAAGATCGATTCGATTATTGAAACCGAAACCACAATCAACATTAGGATAACAAAAAAGTATGCTTTATATCAATGGTACTGGACGGCCTGGAGCAAAAAAAATCAGCTCATTTTCAGAGCTGATATTTATAATTTAGATTCGGATTTGTATGCTAAGTTAAGAGATTAGCTTTTCTTCCATCGCAAAACCTCTGGAAGGATGGTAGATGTACAAACACGATTTATCTTTAATAATCTGAATTATTTTTCCGGTCAATTCGACTGGTAACGCAGGACAACCCTGGCTTCTGCCTAGTCTTTTATGATTTCTGATAAAAGATTCAGAAACATAATCTGCTCCGTGCACAACAACTCCCCTTTCGCGGGCATTATTGTTATAACCTCTTTCTAAACCATCTAAACGCAATGAAGCCCCGTGTTTTCCCTGATAAATTTCGCCTGTAGCATAAAAACCAAGACTACTTTTAAAAGAGGAATTATTATTTGAAAAAGCCGATGCATATTCTTCACCAGTATTTCTACCGTGAGCAACCAAAGATTGGAACAAAACAGTGTTTGTAGCCAAATCAATTACCCAAAGACGTTTGGTATTTGATGACAAACTGAAATCAATCAATGTCAGGATATCTTTTTGAATAACACCTTTTTCCTTCAACAGATAAAATCCTTTTAAGGCTTCTGAGAAAGTTTTAAGTTCAGGCAACTGATAATTGTTAGGATTCAAAGCGTGATACACACCTTCAATTTTAGCTTCGACTGTAAGTTTTTCAACTCTAGCGATACTTTTAGTTGCTACTTTTTTAGTTTCGGGAGTGCTTTTTGAATCTTTACCAAAAGATAATAACAAAAACACTAGCAGTGGATAAATTTTGTAAATCATTGAATTTCTTTAGGTTAATAACAAATTTGGGTTTAGCAAAAATAGAAAAAATTTAAGGTTGAAAAAACAAAATACTGTAAATCAGGCCCTTTTTGTTTAAAATTTAACAGATCAAAAACAAAAAATTATGATATTGAAGTAAAAATCTTATTTTTGAGCGTTATTTTAACTTTTATTACGTAGCGATATACTTACAATATTAAAAAGATATAATTTTCAGCTTTTAAAGTGTAACATTTAGCAAAATTGAATGTCTATATTATTTCAAGAATCTCTCCCCATCCAAAATGAAAAAAGTAGTTTTCCTTTGTTTTCTCTTCTGTGTATCTTTCGGCTATAGCCAAAAGAAAACCCTGCAAGCACAATCTACCCCGCAGTCTATCACTATTGATGGAAAACTAGACGAGACAGCTTGGGAAAATGTACCAATTGCCTCAGATTTTATCATGTTTGAACCTGATAACGGAAAACCCATTCCTGAAGCCCAAAAAACAGAAATCAAGGTTATCTATAACAATGACGCTATTTACATTGGCGCCATGATGTATGATGCTGAGCCTAATAGAATTTTAAAAGAAATTTCACAACGTGACAATTTTGGAACTGCCGATATTTTTGGCGTTTTCATTAACGGCTTTAATGACGGACAACAAAACTTTGAATTTTTTGTTTCTGCGGCCGATGTCCAGGGCGATTGTATCATGACAGATGCCATTGGAGAAGACTACTCCTGGGATGCTGTCTGGATCAGCAAAGCAAGAATAACTGATAAAGGCTGGATTGTGGAGATTAAAATACCATATGCTGCTTTGCGTTTTTCTGCGGAGAATAAACAAACCTGGGGAATTAATTTTTTCAGGGAAGTAAAAAGAGAACGCAGAAAATATACCTGGTCCTTAATTAATACCAAAATTGGAACATTTACCCAACAAAATGGTGAATTAACCGGAATTGAAAACATTAAACCTCCTACCCGATTATTTTTCATGCCGTACGCATCGTACTATTTAAACGCTTCAGATAGCCAAAAAACGTACGGAACCATAAAAGGCGGAATGGATATTAAATATGGAATTAATGACGCCTTTACTCTTGATGCTATTCTGGTTCCTGACTTTGGTCAAACCAAATACGATGATCAGATTTTGAATTTAAGTCCGTTTGAACAGCAATTCAATGAAAACCGAGCCTTTTTTACCGAAGGAACCGACTTATTTAATAAAGGCAACATCTTTTATTCCAGACGGATTGGAGGCGCACCTTCCATAGATCCTGAATTAAATGATAATGAAGAAATACATGAAACTGTACAGAACGTCAATTTGATCAATGCTTTGAAAGTTTCAGGAAGGACCAAAAACGGTCTGGGAATTGGTATTTTAAATGCAGTTACCGAGAAAACTTTCGCCACAATAAAAGATACTATTTCAGGCGATACCAGAAAAGTCGTGATTGAGCCCCTAACTAATTACAATGTATTGGTTTTAGATCAGCGTTTCCGAAAAAATTCTTCGGTAACTTTTATAAACACAAACGTTACAAGAAACGGGCATTATAGAGACGCTAATGTATCAGGTCTGGCTTGGGATCTGAATACAAAAGCAAACACCTATAATTTATCCGGAAATGTAAAATACAGTACCATCAATCTGGACGAAGATAAAACCGGAGTTTTCTCCACAATTGGTTTTGCCGAAACTACTGGAAAATATCGCTACAGTGTAGGATCTGATTTTGTTACAAAAGGTTATGATCCAAACGATCTCGGAATCAACTTTTACACTAACTATTACAATTTCTATGGAAATGCCAATTATAGAATTCTAAACCCAACGAAGCTTTTTAATAGTTTTAGGATTAACTATAATATGTATACCGAATTCAACAAAGAATCTGGAAAAGTGCAAGACAATAATATTGATGTAAATGTAAACCTGAGTACGGTTAAAAATAATTATTACGGTGGCGGCATTACCGTTTTCCCTTTGGTATCGCATGATTATTATGAACCAAGAGCCGCAAATCGATATGTTCTTATTCCGCGAAGAATGGAGGCTTGGGGAAGCATTTCTACAAATTACAACCATAAATTTGCTATCGACATAAATCCATCAATCTCTATTGCTGACGAGCCGGGACGAATGGCATACGGTTTTGACATTGGACCGAGATATCGCTTTAGTGATAAACTTTTAATGGTTTATTCTTTTAGTTTTTTAAGAAAAAATAACAACAAAGGATACATTGATAGCGTTGATGATGACGACAACGAAAGTACCCCGAAGACTATTGTTTTTGCAAACCGAAATGTAATTACCTACTCCAATACAATTACAGGAAAATACGCCTTAAACAGCACCATGACATTGAATTTAGCACTTCGCCAATATTGGTCGTATGCTGAGAATAATGATATTCTTGAACTTCAGCAAGATGGAACTTTAACACCTTATCCTCAATATACTGATAACAAAAATTCAAGTTTTTATTCCTGGAATGCTGACTTGTCTTATTCATGGTGGTTTGCTCCAGGAAGTCAGGTTTCTGTTTTATACCGTAATAGTGCCGATAATTTTGAACGTATTATTGACAAGGATTACAAAGACAATGTAAATGCCTTACTTAATAATGAAGCCTTAAAACATGTTTTTTCAATAAGTGTTAAATATTTTATTGACTATAACGCTGTCAAAAATAAGCTCAGAAAGAGAGCTTAGCGTGAATTAATTTTAAAAAATAAGTCCTTCTTTAATTAAATTATTATTTTTTCACATACTTCATTTTATTAAACATAAATGTAACATTGCTTTCTTTGCACATTTTAGAAATGGCTTATCTTTGTACAAAACAAAAAGTAATGAACAAAAAAGTTATCCTTATGATTTTAGACGGTTGGGGAAAATCTCCTGACCCTAAAGTATCCGCAATAGACAATGCAAATGTTCCTTTTATAAATAGTCTTTACAAAAATTACCCAAGCGCTCAACTTCGTACCGATGGATTAAACGTAGGTTTACCGGAAGGCCAGATGGGAAATAGCGAAGTGGGACATATGAATCTTGGTGCCGGAAGAATTGTGTATCAGGATTTAGCCAAAATAAACTTAGCAGTAGCACATCAAACTTTAGCCAAAGAACAAGTTTTGGTTGATGCTTTTACATATGCTAAAGAGAACAACAAAAAAGTACACTTTCTAGGATTAGTTTCTGACGGAGGTGTTCACTCTCATACTTCTCATTTACGTGGACTAATCGATGCTTCTCAGGAATATGGTCTGGATCAGGTGTATGTTCACGCGTTTACAGACGGACGTGACGTTGATCCAAAATCTGGAGCAAAATACATCCATGATTTAGAGGAACATATTAAAGATACTCCGGTGAAAATAGCTTCGATCGTTGGTCGTTATTATGCAATGGACCGTGACAAACGTTGGGAACGTGTAAAATTAGCTTACGATTTAGTAGTTAACGGGACCGGAATTCCTTCTAAAAATGCTGTTGCGAGTATTCTTGACAGTTATGCACATGATGTTACTGACGAATTTATTGCACCGATTGTAATGGTTGACGAAGAACAAAAAACGCTAGCAACAATTGTTGAAGGTGATGTTGTAATCTTCTTTAACTTTAGAACCGATAGAGGTCGTGAGCTTACTGAAGCACTTTCGCAACATGATTTCCATGAGCAGAACATGCACAAATTAAACTTGTATTATGTTACTCTTACAAATTACGACGAAACGTACCAAAACGTAAAAGTTGTTTACAATAAAGATAATATTACCGAAACTCTTGGTGAAGTTTTAGAAAAAGCGGGTAAAACACAAATTCGTATTGCTGAAACAGAGAAATATCCACACGTTACCTTTTTCTTTTCTGGCGGAAGAGAAACTCCTTTTGAAGGTGAATCAAGAATTTTGAGAAATTCCCCAAAAGTTGCTACTTACGATTTACAGCCAGAAATGAGCGCCTATGAATTGACTGCCGCTCTTGTTCCTGAATTAAATAAAGGCGAAGTAGATTTCGTTTGTTTAAATTTTGCGAACGGAGACATGGTAGGTCATACCGGAATTATGAGTGCTGCAATCCTTGCCTGCGAAGCTGTTGATGCTTGTGTAAAACAAGTTATTGAAGCGGCTCTTGCCAATGATTACACTACAATTGTAATTGCCGATCACGGAAACTGCGAAACTATGATTAATCCTGACGGAAGCCCAAATACAGCACACACAACGAATCCTGTGCCGATTATTTTAGTTGACAAAGATCTTAAAAACATTCAAAATGGTGTTTTAGGAGATATTGCCCCAACAATTTTAGAATTAATGGGAGTTCCTCAGCCAAATGCAATGACTTGTCATTCCTTATTATAGAAAACCACTTTTTTTAATAAAAAAAGAGACAAGTCTTCGGATTTGTCTCTTTTTGCTTTTAAGACCTTTTATATCACATTATAAAATGATGATACGTCCATTCGACTGCATAAATTACAAGTCCAATTAGACCTCCTACTAAAGTTCCGTTAATCCTGATATATTGAAGATCCTTTCCTATTTCTAGTTCTAATTTTTCTGAAACTTCTTTTCCATCCCAGCTTTTAACGGTTGATGAGATCAAATCACCGATTACTTTTTTGTTGTTAAGAAGTACTGATAATAAATCATTTTTAATGAAATTATTGATTTTGTCAATCATTACATGATCTTCTTTTATTCCGTTTCCGAAGCCCTGTATTAAACTTGAAATATTCTTTTTGATAGAAGATTCATCACCTTTTTCTAAATCATTAGAAATGGATAATTTTATTTCGTCCCAAATTCCGTTGATGTAATCCTGGACTTCTTTTTTGCTGGCAAAACCAAGAATTAAATTATTTATTTTGATTCTCATTTCTTCAGAGTTTTTTACTTTTTCGAGAAAATCAGCGATATAATCGTCTATTTTAATTCTAACAGCACTTTCCGGATTTTTGGCTTCGTCTAAGAATTCAGCCAAACCATTAAAAACGCCTTCTGAAATACTTTTATCAGCTAAACCGAAACTCAAAAAAGGTGTTGATGCTTTTACTTTCTTCCGAATCAAATCTTTATTATTGGCCAATTCAGAACTCATTACTTCCAGAAGATTGGTCAGCAATTGATCTTTTACATTTCCTTTCTGCAAGGGTTCTAACGCCAGCGCGACCCAATCTCCAAAATTAATTGCTTCTAATTTTTCTTTGAACTGAACCTGAATAAAGCGCTTGATATCCTCGTCTTTTATTGTTTTTAAAACTCCTGGGATAATATTCATTGCAACTGCATCAGCAATCTTATTAGCATTCTCTTCTTGCGAAAGCCACTCTGAGGCTTTTGTAGCAAAGTTGAATTCTTCTAACTTTATTTCTAATTTTTCACGATTCAGAAATTCCTCAGAAACAAAATTTCCTAAGTTTTCTCCAATTTCATTTTTCTTAGTCGGAATAATTGCGGTATGCCAAATCGGAATTCCAAGTGGATGACGAAATAAGGCAACAACCGCAAACCAATCAGCAATTCCACCCACCATTGCGGCTTCACTAAAAGCCTGTAACATTGGAATCTTAAAATAAATCGCAATTATAAAAAGGAGCACCGCAACGCCTAAAAGCGACAAAGCATTGGCCTTCATTTTTTTTAAAGCTTTTACTTTAACTATATCCTGATCAGTAGAATTTTCCATAATTATAAACGTTTTCACTACTAATTTACGTTTTTTCTGTCAGATAATAAGCTGAAAAACTTTGAAATCAATAAGAACAAAAAAAGGTTTGCCTCGAATTTTACTAATTTTTTCTTTTCGCAAATTTTAAAAAAAATGAATTCTCAAAATTCAATTTTTATATTAATATTGAATTCGCGCTAATTCGTAAAATTCGTGACGAAAAATTTATATTAAAATTGTACTTTTGCGAACTGAAAATCTGAAAAATATGATTATCCAAAAAAGTAGAGAGGAAATCGAATTAATGCGCGAAAGTGCGTTGATCGTATCTAAAACATTAGGAATGATTGCTTCTGAAATTAAAGAAGGAGTTACCACTTTATATCTTGACAAATTAGCCGAGGAATTTATTCGTGATCATGGCGCAGTTCCAAGTTTTCTGGGATTGTATGATTTTCCGAATTCGCTTTGTATGAGCCCGAATGCTCAGGTTGTACACGGAATTCCAAACAATACACCTTTGAAAAGCGGAGACGTTATTTCAGTAGATTGTGGTGCGTTCAAAAACGGATATCATGGTGATCATGCTTATAGTTTCGAAATTGGAGAAGTTGCTCCTGAAGTTAAAAAACTTTTGCAGGTTACTAAAGAATCCCTTTATGTTGGAATCAGAGAATTTAAAGCTGGGAATCGCGTTGAAGACGTTGGAAATGCGATTCAAAAATATACTGAGGCACACGGTTATGGTGTTGTTCGTGAATTGGTAGGTCACGGTGTAGGACAAAAAATGCACGAAGAACCAGAAATGCCAAACTACGGAAAACGTGGTCGTGGAAAACTTTTTGTTGAAGGAATGGTGGTTGCCATTGAACCAATGATCAATATGGGAACGAGAAACATAAAACAATTAAAAGACGGCTGGACAATCTTAACCGCTGACGGAAAACCAAGCGCACATTTCGAACACGACGTGGCTTTAATTGATGGAAAACCAGAATTATTATCGACTTTTCAATACATCTACAAAGCGCTAGGAATCGAAAGCAACGAAGAAGACGAATTCAGAAAAGTGCCTTTAGTACTATAATTACAACCCGAATCTAGCCCTGTGAAAAAACTATTTAAATTAGTACTTAATACAATACCACGTCCCCTATTAATTCGTTTGAGTTATGTCGCGCGTCCCATTTTGGCTTTATCATTAAAAGGAGATAAATTTACTGATCCTATTGATGGGAAAAGTTTCAGATCATTTTTGCCTTACGGATACGGAAAGCAACGTAATAATGTGCTGTCACCAAGTACCCTTTCATTAGAAAGACACCGTTTACTTTGGTTGTATTTAAACGATCAGACTGATTTTTTTACAGCGCCAAAAAAAGTGCTTCACTTTGCTCCGGAACAAGCTTTTTATAAATTATTCCGCAAGCAAAAAAATCTGGATTATACCACAACCGATTTATTTTCGCCTTTGGCAGATGTAAAAGCAGATATCTGTAATTTACCATTTAAAGATAACGAATATGATGTGATTTTATGTAATCACGTTTTAGAACATATTCCGGATGACACAAAAGCAATGCAGGAATTATTCAGAGTTTTAAAACCAGGCGGAATGGCAGTTTTGCAAATTCCACAGGATTTATCGAGAGAAGTTACTTTTGCTGATGATACAATAACAGATCAAAAAGAACGTGCTAAAATATTTGGACAATACGATCACGTACGCATTTATGGCCGTGATTATTTTGATAAATTAAGAAGCATTGGTTTTATCGTAATCGAAGAAGATTACACCAATAAAATTGCACCAGAATTGGTAGAGAAATATTGTCTGGCAAAAGGAGAAATTATTCCGCTTTGCTTTAAACAGGAAAACTAGTTTTTTCCCACCCTATAAGTTCATTTAAAAAGTTTTCAAAATAGCAATAATTTGAAAACTTTTTAAGTTTTAGATCACTTCCCAAATTACAAAAAACCAAACCCTACTCTTGGAACCAAAATCATTTCAGTTTTGTTTTGACATCAGTTTTGAAAAAAACCTGAATACTTATATCCCAACAGCCTATATCGTTGAGAATACTACTGACATTAAATATTTAGACAAAAAAGCAAGTAAAGATGTTCTTGAAAGTTTTGGAATTGTCTATGAAAATTTAGAGTCCAATACAAAAAAAATACTGACCGCGTGCGAATCTTTAAAGCCTGACTTTATTTTCAAAAAATTCAGCGCCAAAATCAAATCGGCAAAAACAATTGCAGATTTACAAAAAGATTCTAAAATTGATTTCGCGATTCGTCAGCATTTAAAATTTAACCTGGAATCCTTTTACAATCTAATTGTAAAAGAACAATTCCCGTTATCTGCCAATATGAGTGCAGAAAAGGATTTTTATCGTTGGAGAGTTAACACAACTCCGTTAGATTTTGAACCTCAAATTCAATTTGATAAACATGAAGAAGGAATTACTTATACCTTATCTTTAAAAGAAAACGAAATTTCATTTTTACCAATGAATAAAAGTGTCGATATTCTTCTGGACGAACCGGGCTGGTTAGTTATCGATAAAAAATTAGGACAGTTAAAAGACCTTAATTCTAAAAAACTTCAGCCTTTTTTAAAGAAGAAATCAATCGAAATACCTTCAAAACTAGTTGATAATTATTTTAAGAATTTTATTCCTGAAATAGCCAAAAAAATCGACATCGACGCGACTGGTTTTGAAATTGAACTTCGGGACAAAATTGTTTCCTGTACCATTCAGCCTGTTTATGATTTCTTCAAAAACTGTTATTATCTTAATCTTTATTTTGATTATAATGGCTATTCATTTGACGCTAGTAAAACTAAAAAGACCCATTCATTTGTTGATTTTAGCATTATCAATGAGCCAAAAATAATTCAGTTTAAACGAAGTGCTGACGAGGCTTTGTATACAGACAAATTACTTGAACTTGGCTTAATAAAAATTAAAAATGATTTATTTGGATCGAATTCAGAGGCAGAAATTCTTGATCCTTATGCTAATATTCAATTTGTTATTGATCATAAGGAAGAACTTGAAAGTTTAGGTTTTATCATCCAAAATCTGAAATTAGAAAGCAAAGAAATCATTACTGATAGTCATACTGTTTTTGCTTCAAAAGAAGAAACAAAAGAAGATTGGTTTGACATCAAAATAATAATTAGTGTTGGAATTTTTACGATCAATTTCAGCGAAATTATTCCGAATATAAAAAGCAAGGAAAGACTCTTTTTATTGCCTGACGGAAACTACTTTCTGATTCCGCTGGAATGGCTCAGTAAATACAGTTCGCTGGCCAAATTAGCCAAAACAGAAAATGAAAATCTTCTTTTGCGTAAAAGTAATTTTACCGCTTTAGATACGATTTCGGAAATTGAAGATGATGTCATTCAAAAAGCAGAGTATACCACTTCTGACTTATTGAAAGCAACTTTAAGACCGTATCAAATTGAAGGTGTAAAATGGCTTTTGGGTCATTTCAACTCCAATTTAGGTGCTTGTCTTGCTGATGATATGGGACTTGGTAAAACATTACAAACCCTTGCCGTTTTGATTGCTGTACAAGAACAATTAGGTTTTACAACTAAAACCTCAAATTTTGATTTGTTTGCAAACGAAACTACCATTGAAAGAGAACCTTTAAAAACCCTGATTGTTTTACCTTCTTCCTTGGTTTTTAACTGGTATAACGAAGCTTCAAAATTTACACCGCATTTTTCAAAAATGCAATACATTGGTAACGACAGAAAACTGTTAGCAAATAGATTGGCCTCAACAGATTTAATTTTTACGAGTTACAGTATTGTACATCGTGATATTTCAATTTTAGAAAAATATGATTTTCGCTATTTAATTTTAGACGAAAGTCAATACATTAAAAATAAAAATTCTAAGATTTTTAAAGCCATCAATAAAATAAATACAGCTCATAAAATTGCTTTAAGTGGTACTCCTATTGAAAACTCATTGGACGATTTATGGTCGCAAATGCAGTTTATAAATCCTGATATTTTAGGAACTTATAATTTTTTCGCAGAAAATTTTAAAATTCCGATTGAGAAAAAGCAGGACGAGAATAGTTTAGCTGAATTGAAAAATTTGGTTCAGCCTTATATTTTGCGACGAACCAAAGAACAGGTTTTAAAAGATTTACCTAAATTGACAGAGCAGATCTATTATTGCGATATGGATCCTGAACAGGAAAAATTATACGAGCAGGAAAAATCAAAAGCTCGTAATTTTTTATTAAAAACAGACGGAACCAGTCCTGATAAAATTAGTATTATCAACACGCTGATGAAGTTAAGACAACTGAGTAATCATCCAAAAATGGTCGATCAGGATTCGGAAATTGATTCAGGGAAATATATTGCTGTCACTAATTATCTTGAAAATTTAGTTAAAGGAAAACAAAAGACTATTATTTTCAGTTCGTTTGTTACTAATTTGAATTTTTACACAGATTGGTGTAAGGAAAACAAAATACAGTATTGCGAAATTACAGGTGAAACTCCTGCCAGTAAAAGAGAACAACAGGTAAAACAATTTCAGGAAAAAGAAGAACCTTTATTATTTTTTATTTCACTTAAAGCCGGTGGCGTTGGTTTAAATATCACCAAAGCTTCTTATGTTTTGTTTTTAGATCCGTGGTGGAATCCTTTTGCAGAAAAACAAGGAGTTGGACGAGCGCACCGAATTGGACAATTAAACAAAGTAAATGTTATCCGCTTTATTTCGAAAAATACGGTAGAAGAAAAAATAATCAAACTGCAGGAAAATAAAAAACTGTTGTCTGACTCGCTTTTGGAGGAAAGTTATATCAACGATGAAATCGAAGTTAATTTGAAATACATACTTGGTTCATAACAAATCGTTCTTAAAACCAATAAAACGTCTTATTTTTCGTTGTATAAATTGTTATATTTACAATCTTACAAACACGTTGAGTATAATTTAAACACATAGATACCATAGGTTTTATTATGCGTTTAAAAGAATGCAAAAGAGAAATACATTTCTATCACATAACCAACTTTGTGTCTTTTAAATTAGTGAAACGCCTTTTTTGAGATTGCATCTATGTTTCTATGTGTTTAACAAATTATGCGTAACGAGTTCATACAATTTAATAAGATGCCAAAATTTTTGTTTCACAGTCTACTTTTACTTTTCATTTTTACTTCGGCGAAAGCCCAGGAAGTACAAACCGAAGTTACTCCTCCATACAATATCAAAACCGTTTCATTTATTCAGAACGGAAGTAATGTAGTGCCGATTTTCGAATTGGGATCTGTATTTGAATTGCAATTTGATGATTTGTTTGGGAATGAGGCTAATTATTATTTTGATGTAATTCACTGCGACTATAACTGGATTCCGAGCGATATTCCGAAAACGGATTATGTTCGTGGTTTCGACAATCAGCGAATAACGGACTACTCGAATTCTTTCAATACTTTACAGGCTTTTTCGCATTATCGTCTTTCTTTCCCCAACCAGTTTACCACACAATTGCAAATTTCAGGCAATTATGTGTTGAGGGTTTTGAATGAAGACAGAGAAGTTGTTTTCTCCAGAAAATTCATTTTATTCGAAAATCATTCAACAGTTGGAGCTGTAGTAAAACGCAGCCGAAACCTCAGCAATATTGATTACAAACAAAATCTGGAATTTACGGTACTCTCCAATGATATCGTTTTTCAGACCCCTTTGCAAAACGTAAAAGTATTGTTGATGCAAAATGGAGATTTTAATACGACTATTAAAAACATTGCTCCACAATACACGATCGGGAACCAGATGGTTTATAAATACGATAAGGAAACGCAATTTTGGGCAGGAAATGAATTTTTATATTTTGAGAATAAAGACATTCGTGCGGCAAGTAATAATGTTGCAAAAGTAGGTTCAGCAAATGACATATACAGTTCCTTTTTATACACCAATCAGGCAAGAGCAAACCAAATTTATACCTTATATGAAGATGTTGACGGAAATTTTGTTGTAAAAAACATAAATGGTTCCAACCAGGAAATCGAAGCAGATTATGCCTGGGTTTACTTTAGTCTTTCTGCTCCGGCATTTCGCTTAAATAAAGACATTTATATTGTTGGAATGTTCAATAATTACAGCTTATCTCCAGAATATAAAATGGACTACGATGAAAAAAAAGGAGTTTATGAAAAAGCCGTAATGATCAAGCAAGGCTTCACTAATTTTGAGTATCGCGTAGCCGATAAAAAGGGCGTGATTGATTATGAAAATGCGATCGACGGTAATTTCTATCAAACAGAAAACGAGTACACTATATTGGTTTATTACAAACATAGTTCCGACCGATACGAAAGAGTAATCGGAAAAGGAAATGCAAACTCTATAAATATCACCAATTAAAACATTGTTAAAGGATTTCTTTGAACGATTTTTTTTCGTAAGTTTGCATCTATAACACACACATATATACTACGTTAGTATGGTTTCTCAGATTACACGAGGCATAAAAATATCTGTTTTGACTAGTTTTGAAGGTACTTACTTCAAGAACTACAAGATTCACTTTGCCTTTAGTTATGTAGTTACTATTGAAAACCACAGCAAAGATTCGGTACAATTGACTTCTCGTCACTGGGAAATATTTGACTCTCTTAACGATTTAGAAGTTGTTGACGGAGAAGGTGTTATTGGTAAAAAACCAGTTTTAAAACCGGGAGAAAACCACACTTATAGTTCTGGCTGTTTGCTTTCATCTCCATACGGAGCCATGAAAGGTCATTTTAATATGATCAATTTTACTACTACCAAAACATTCAAAGTTATCGTTCCTACTTTTAGAATGTGTGCTCCTTTTGCTTTGAATTAATTCAACGTTTTATTTCTATTACTTCTTCTTTTGTAATCGCGTAGATCTGATCGTTTTCTTCGGGAATCAAATAAAAATTACCTGTAAATTCGCCAAAAGAAGGAAAAATCATTTGATTTGGTTTTCTAAAAAAACACGATAAACTCAAAAACTGTCTGCCCATTCCCTTTAATTTAATTCCGGGATGAATGTGTCCGCAAAAATTAAATAATTGTTCTCTTTCAGACGGATGATGGGTCAGCAAAAAATCATGAATAATCAATTCGGAATATACTTCAATATTCAAATCTAAATAGTATTGTTTCGAAATTATATCGTGATTGCCTTCAATCAAAATAATTTTCTGAGAATGTGTTTTTGTCCAATCAGAGAAAAAATTCCATTCGTTATTGATTTTACTGTGGAATAAATCTCCTAAAAAAATAACAGTCTTAGAGTCAAATAATTCTAAAACGGTATTTAATCTGGTAAAATTTTCTAAGACTGCTTTTTCAGGAATCGCCATTCCGTGCTTTCTAAAATGGCCGATCTTTCCCAAATGCAAATCAGAAATAAAAAGTATTTTTTCTTCTTCCCAAAAAGCGGCGCCAGATTGATGTAAAACAAAATTTTGATTGTGAATAGTAATTTTCATGTTGAATTCTTATTTCATGTAGCTCGCCGTCATCTTCTTAATTCTTACCTGTAAAGTTTCACTGGATAATTTTTCTCTTAAACGATCTGTGATTATCGGAAAACTAAATGGCGTTGGCTTTTTGCATTGCTTCCAAACAATATTCTGCCTGTTAATTCTTTCCATTGCCTGAATCAAGCGTCCTTCTTCTAATTGATGTTCGAATGTTTCTGTGAAAGCCTGCTGCAACAATAAATTATCAGGTTCGTGATCCCTAAAAACTTCAAAAAGTAATTGCGATCCGCTTTGTAAATGTCTGGTTTTTATTGGTTTTCCTGGCATTCCTGTAAAAACCAATCCTGCAATAACAGCAATATCCCTAAATTTTCTGCGTGCCATTTCGGTTGAATTGAGGCTTTTTTGTAAATCATGATGAACATATTCTGTTGTAAACAGATTATTATCAAATACCGCCTCCATATCAATTTCCTGATCGGATAATAGTTCAAATCCGTAGTCGTTATAAGCCAAAGAAAAAGTTATCGGCGAAAGCAAACTAATGCGATACGAAATCAAACTTGCCAATGCTTCATGCACATAACGTCCTTCAAAAGGGTAAAAAATCGCATGAAAACCTTCTCGCGTTTTAAAGGTTTCAATTAGAAATTCATCATCATTGGGAACAATACTTTCTTTTCGTTGTCTTTCAAAAAGTGGTTTCAAAGCTTTTAACTCAGGAGATAAATTTTCTGTATTTGCGGCATACAATTCCTCGCGCAACAATTCACTCATTTGTGCAGATAATGTCATTCTTCCACCCATCCAGCTTACGACACGCGAAGCTTTTTTCGGATCAGCTTTTCGCACTAAAACCTGCATATTCTTCACGCGAAATAATTCCAGCCTTTTTCCGGCAAATGTAAAAACATCTCCGGGTTGCAATTTTGAAGCAAACCATTCTTCAATCGAACCGATATAACCTCCGCTTAAAAACTTAACGTTCAAAGCCGCATCGCCAACAATGGTCCCAATCTGCATTCTGTGATGCATTGCGATTAATCGGCTGTTGATTTTAAAACGCCCATCTTCTTCGATTTCTACTTTTTTATATTCGTCATACGCTTGTAAACTCTGACTTCCGTTGGTAATAAAATTCAAAACCCAATTCCAGTTTTCTTTGGTAATATTCTGAAAGCAGAAAGTTTGTTTAACTTCTTCAAAAATTTCATTGGGAAAAAACCCATCTGAAACCGCTAACGTATTAAGATATTGCACCAAAACATCCCAACTATTCAAATATGGCATCCGATCTTCGACAACGGTTTTGGCAACCGCTTTTTTCAATGCCGAAGCCTCAATTAATTCCATAGCATGTGTGGCTAGAAAATAAATCACACTTTCTTTACCTGGCTGATGACCGCTTCTTCCTGCTCTTTGTAAAAATCGCGCAACACCTTTTGGTCCACCAACCTGAATAATTGTTTCTACCGGCGCAAAATCAACACCAAGATCCAAACTTGATGTACAAACAACCACTTTTAATTCTTCATCTCTAATGGCATTTTCTACCCATAAACGCGTTTCCCTGCTAATGCTTCCATGGTGCATGGCCATATCGCCGGCAAACTCCGGATATTTTTCTAAAAGCGCCTGAAACCACATTTCGCAAGCAGAACGAACATTTGTAAAAATTAAGGTTGTTTTACTTTTTCTGACGATTTTTGCAACCTCATCAATCAAATGCAATCCCATGTGTCCGCGCCAAGGATAACTTTCCATTTTTTCTGGAAGGATTGATTCTATTTTTATTTTTTTATTGATATGTGCTTTAATTAAAACCGAGTTTTCATAAGCTTCTGAATTGACTCCTAACAATACTTGTTGCGCTAATTCGAGATTTCCAATAGTGGCTGAAATTCCCCAAATTTTCATTTTTGGCGCAACTGTTTTTAATCGGGACAAAGCCAATTCCATTTGAACGCCGCGTTTTGTTCCTAATAATTCATGCCATTCATCAACAACAATTGCAGAGCAGTTCGCAAAGGTTTTTGCAAATTCCTTTGATGCTAAAAGAAGCTGTAAACTTTCTGGAGTTGTGATAAGCAGATCGGGCATTTTTTTGCTTTGTTTTGTTCTTTCGCTTTGCGAAGTGTCTCCGGAACGAATTCCAACAGTCAATGGCAAATCTAAATCTATAATAATTCGTTCAGCGGCTTGTTTTATTTCGACAGAAAGCGCTCTCAGAGGCGTAATCCAGATTGCTTTTAATCCGGGTTTATGTTTATTTTTAAAGTCAGGATTTGTTTTGATGTAATCGAGAACAATAGGAAACCACAAGGCATAGGTTTTCCCGCTTCCGGTTGGTGCGTTTAATAAACCATTTTTGCCTTGCAGAAAAGCTGTCCAGCTCTGGGTTTGAAACGGAAAAGATTTCCATCCCTGATCCCGAAACCAGTTTTCTGCAATTGTGTATAGTTCTTCTCTGTTCATTTATAATGGTTTGACTATGGTATAAGTATTTAAACACATAGAAACATAGCTTTCGAAATCGTATAAAGGCGTTTCACTTGTATTAAAACACATAGCTATGTGTGGAAACTTGTTTCTTTTGTATCCCTTTTACAGACATTTAACCTATGTTTCTATGTGTTTATTTTTTTAATTATTAAATCTTACGAAATCATACTTTTTAAATCTTCAATCGAATTGGCATCTTCAATTTTTTTGTCTTGTCGCCATCTCAAAATTCTAGGAAATCTAGTGGCAACACCACTTTTATGTCTTTTGGAAAGTGCAATTCCTTCAAAACCAATTTCGAAAACTAATTTTGGCGTAACGCTTCGAACGGGACCAAATCTTTCTAATGTATTTTTTTTGATAAAATCATCCACTCGTCTAAACTCAGCATCGGTTAAACCGGAATAGGCTTTTGCAAAAGTGACCAGTTCTTTTTCGTCTTTCTCATTCGTTTGCCAAAGCGCAAAAGTATAATCGGTAAAGAGATTCGATCTTCTACCGTGGCCGCGCATGGCGTAAGTCAAAACGGCATCGATCACCAATGGCTCAATTTTCCATTTCCACCAATCGCCTTTTTTTCTTCCTACTTGATAGGTTGAATCGTTGCGTTTTATCATTAAACCCTCACTTTTCATTTCGCGGGCACGCATTCTTTCGGCCGTCACGTCTTCCCAGGAATGGAGCAAAACTCTTTCTGATAATTGAAAACTTTTGGTTTTATCTTTTATCGAATCATATAATTGCTCTAATAATAATCTGCGTTCTGAATATGGTAAATTCCGAATATCCTGACCATCCCATTCTAAAATATCATAAGCTTTTAGAATGACCGGAACTTTTTCAAGCAAAGAAGCTGATATTGCTTTACGCCCAATTCGGGTTTGCAAATCATTAAAAGTCCCTATTTCTCCTTCGGGATAAGCTAAAATTTCGGCATCAATTACAGTTCCGTTTGGAATCAATCCCACAAAAGATTGAAACTCGGGATATTTATCGGTTACCAACTCCTCTCCTCTTGACCAAACATAAATTTCGCTTTCGCGGATGATCGTTTGTGAACGGATTCCATCCCATTTATGTTCGATGGACCAATCTTCACGATTTCCGAGATTTTCAACTTCTCCTTCAATTGGATACGCCAAATAAAACGGATAAGGTTTTGATAAATAATCGCTGCTTTGTTCGTCCAAAATCAATTCCTGAAAAGTAATCGTATTCGGGTCCCAATTTCCCATTAATTTATACGCCAAAGCATCTTCATCAACATCTTCTGCTTTAGAAAGTGCCCTTGTCATTAATTTTTGGCTTACGCCGATTCTTAAACTTCCGGTAATTAATTTGGTAAAAACAAAGCGTTCGTAATAATTTAAAGCCAGCCAATTTTCATGTAAATATTCTTTTTTTTCTATATCTGATTTCTTTTTTAAAGCGATGATTTCCTGAAGATATTCAGTTAAACTTTTATCCGACTGTTCTTTTGTAGTGGGAATAATCAAAGCAATTGTTTCTGCTAAATCTCCCACAATATGATAACTTTCTTCAAAAAGCCATAGTGGAATATTAGCCAATTCATTTGCCCAAATTCGCAATAAAGTTGTATTGACCGGTCTCGGTGGACGACGGTGCGACAGTATAGCAATCGTCCATACTTTATCTTCCGGCGATGCATTTTTAAAATACGTCGTCAAAGCATCAACTTTTACATTCGTTTTATTTGAACTGTCTAGCGTTTTTATAAGTTGGGCAAAGTTTTTCATTCTAGGATTTCTTTCTCAGTTTCAACTTCCTTTTCCATTTCTGCTGTCTCGCCTTCATATTGTGTTTTCTCCGTTCTGGCATCGTAACCCAATTCTCTTAAATATTTAGAGAAAATATCGGTATAACCGTGCGTGCAAATTATTTTTTCTGCGCCAGTTGCTTTTATACTATCCAATAATGAAAACCAATCACAATGGTCGCTCAAAACAAAACCTTTGTCAATAGCGCGTCTGCGTCTGGCTCCGCGAAACGCCATCCACCCACTAGCTGACCCGGTCACAAATGGAGTCATTTTCCTAATCCAGATACTTCCATGCGCACTTGGCGGTGCGAGAACAATATTACCTAACAAATCTTCTTTTTTGGTTTCACGCGTCACTAATGTTGTGGGTGGAAAATCAACCATCGGACGCAAAACATTAGTCATATTTTCGATCGCGCCATGCGTATAAATTGTTCCGATATCGGTATCCAGATATTTTAAAAGTCTTTGTGCTTTACCGAGAGAATATCCAAAAAGAATAGAAGTTTTTCCCTCTGCTTTATTTTCTGCCCACCAATTATTGATTTCTGTAATTACTTCAGCTTGTGGCGTCCAGTTAAAAGCCGGTAAACCAAAAGTACATTCGGTTATAAAAGTGTCACATTTTACAACTTCATACGGAACAGAAATTCCGTCGTCTTCGGTTTTGTAATCGCCTGTAAAAACCCAAACTTCTCCTTTATGTTCCACTCTAATTTGAGAACTCCCAATAATATGTCCGGCAGGATGCAACGAAAATTTCACATTGTTGATAACAAAGGTTTCTCCCCATTCTTTTCCTGTGACATTTATTTCGCCTAAACGATGTCGGATTATCGGAATATTGGTGTGATGTGTAATGTAATTTTGATTTCCCCAACGCGAATGATCAGCATGTCCGTGTGTAATAATGGCATTTTTTACCGGCCTCCATGGATCAAGATAAACATCGGCTTGTTGGCAGTAAATTCCGTTATCGTTAAAAGCTAAGAGTGGGATTTTCATATGGTTACCATTTTTGTTGTTTATAAACCATTTTGGCACATTCTATCAAATTTAACTATTTACCAATCAAGCTGTTTTACAGTTTGGCGGGATTAGTTTATTAAATTACAACTTTTTAATATTGTATTGTGATATAATCAAATTATCATTTGTACTTTTGTAAAAAATTAGACATTTCGTAATTTTAAAATAATTTATCCCATGTTAAAAGGATTCTTTCATGTACCAAAAGCGGTAAACGAACCTGTAAAAGGTTACGCGCCAAACTCGCCAGAAAAAGCGGCTGTACAAGCAGCTTACACTACAATGTGGAACTCAAAAATTGATGTTCCTTTATACATTGGAAGTGAAGAAATCAAAACTGGAAATACAAAAACAATTTCAGCTCCACACGATCACAAACATATCGTAGGAACTTATCATTTAGCTGAAAAACAACATATCGAAAAAGCGATTGCAAATGCTCTTGAATCAAGAACTGCATGGGCAAACATGGCGTGGGAACAACGTGCTGCTATTTTCTTAAAAGCTGCTGAACTTATTGCAGGTCCATACAGAGCGCGTATTAACGCTGCAACTATGATTGGACAATCTAAAAATATTCACCAGGCAGAAATTGATGCTTCTTGTGAATTAATTGACTTTTTACGTTACAACGTAGAATTCATGACTCAAATTTACGGAGATCAGCCAAAATCTGATTCTACTACATGGAATCGCTTAGAATACAGACCTCTTGAAGGTTTTGTTTACGCGATTACTCCTTTCAACTTTACTGCTATCGCGGCAAACCTTCCTGCAAGTGCTGCTATGATGGGTAACGTTGTAATCTGGAAGCCAAGTGATAGCCAGGTTTTCTCTACAAAAATTATCATCGAAGTTTTCAAAGAAGCTGGTGTTCCTGATGGCGTTATCAACGTTGTTTTTGGAGATGCTTTAATGATTACGGATACTGTTTTGGCAAGCCGCTATTTCGCCGGAGTTCACTTTACAGGATCAACTCACGTATTTAAAGATATCTGGGCTAAAATTGGTGCCAATATCAACAACTATAAAACTTATCCAAGAATCGTTGGAGAAACTGGTGGTAAAGATTTTATCATTGCACATCCAAGCGCTAATGTAAAACAAGTTGCAACAGGAATTTCTCGTGGTGCATTTGAATTTCAAGGACAAAAATGTTCTGCAGCTTCAAGAGCCTATATTCCACAAAGTTTATGGCCAGCTGTAAAAGAACAATTAATTGCTGATGTAAAATCTATGAAAATGGGTTCTCCGGAAGATTTTGGAAACTTTATTACAGCAGTTATCCACGAAGGTTCTTTTGATAAATTAGCTAGTTATATCGACCAGGCTAAAAAAGATGCTGACGCAGAAATTATTGTTGGTGGAAATTATGATAAATCTGTAGGTTACTTTATTGAGCCAACGGTTATTGTAACTACAAATCCAAAATATACTACAATGGAAACCGAATTATTCGGACCAGTAATTACGATCTACGTTTACGAAGATGCAAAATGGGAAGAGACTTTAGAATTAGTGGATACTACTTCTGAGTACGCTTTAACAGGAGCTGTTTTCAGTCAAGATCGTTATGCTATTGAAGTAGCTACTACGAAATTGCAAAATGCTGCTGGTAACTTCTATATCAATGATAAACCAACAGGAGCTGTTGTAGGAATGCAACCTTTTGGTGGAGCAAGAGCTTCAGGAACTAACGACAAAGCAGGTTCTGCATTGAACTTATTGCGTTGGGCTTCTCCAAGAACAATCAAAGAAACTTTTGTTACTCCGGAAGATTATAGATATCCTTTCTTAGGATAGTCTTAAAGTTAGAAAGTCGAAAGTCTTAAAGTCAATATAAAGCCGAATCTAAATTTAGATTCGGCTTTTTTATTTATAATTATTGCTTTTATTTAGTTTCTTCAAGATATAAATTTGTAATTTTTTCTAAATAATCTTCTGAGCGAAAACCTTTCGAATTAGTCAAAATAATTGCTGTAACATCATCTTTATGATAAATAATTAACCCTGATTTTACATCAGCTTGCGCAGGAATGATTTCACATGAATCCTTTTGAGGTACCATTAATTTTATCAATTTACTAATTAATACACTATTACTTTCTTCTTTTTGAAACGAGCTTAGGTCGATATTACGAAGAAACGAATTCCTATTTTTATTCGGAATTCGTTTATCATGAACTTGAGAAGTTTCGGCTTTGCCGACAGCTAAAGGCGATTCTATAAATCTTGAAGGTTCTTCATACACAATATCTTGTTTCCTTTTTTGCGAAAATAGATTGATCGTGTTCATTAAAATCAGAATGACGATTACATTTTTAATTGTTGTTTTCATTTCAGTTATGTTAGTTTATTACAAGAGAATTTTACCTTAATGCATTAATTAGAAATGCAACGAATACAAGGATAAGTTTGACCATAAAATATTTTTAAGCGAATGTAATTCCAGAATGATTTCACAATTATGCTCGCCTACAGAAAGTCTGTTTCAGCATTCAAACAATAAAAAGGATCTCAAAAATAAATTCGTACGCTGAAACGCTGTTTTTAATAGCGAAAGCTCATTATTCATAGCTACAAACAAAGCTTACTTCTATATTTTATTATCTTGCTACCAATTACAATACTTTATGAATTTATTGAAAAACATTGACCTCAAAAGAGTCTTATTACATTTTACCTATTGGCTTTCTTTTTTGTTATTATACGTCTCCGAAAAATCTGACGACACCCCTTATTACGATTATACTTTTATTTATACGTTTAAAATCCTAGCTGAAGCCACTGTCGGCTACGCATTAATTTATTGGATTATTCCACAAACCCTTAATAAAAAAAGATACTTGCTTTTTATAATTTCCAGCGTAGGATGGCTTTACTTTGTCTTTGCTTTATTAATGACGTTAAAATATTATTATCTCGAACCTAAATTTCCTGGTTTCTTTGATGATTGGCTTGGACATAAAATGACTGTTCCCGAAAGGTTGACTTCGGGTAAACTGATTTTAAGAGAATTCTCTTTTATTACTTATCCGATTATTATCTTGGGCTTTATAAGTTTTAATCGCAAACAGCAGCGTCTTTTAAAATTGGAAGAAGAAAAAAAATCAATGGAATTGAAGGTTTTAAAAAACCAGTTGAATCCACACTTTCTATTTAATACTTTAAATAATCTATATACGCTGACATTAAAAAAAGATGATAAAGCACCTGAGGTAATTGCGAAATTATCTGAGATACTTGATTTTGTTCTGTATCGATGCAACGAAGATTATGTTTCGATTGAAAAAGAAATCGCCTTAATCGAAAATTATATTACGCTGGAAAAACTCCGCTACAGCGAAAACAGATTAGATATTTTATTCACCAAAAACATTCAGGAAAATGCCAAAATTTCTCCTTTAATTATTCTGACATTCATAGAAAATGCTTTTAAACACGGCGTGATTAACGAAACTGAAAAAGCAATAATTCGCCTGAATTTGGAAAGCAACAAGCAGCAAATCATTTTTAGTATTGAGAATACAAAACCTAAAAATGAACTTTCAAGAATTTCGGACAAATCAAAAATTGGATTAATAAATGTTCAAAAGCAGCTGGATTTATTGTATCCCAAAAAACATCAATTAGAAATTGAAGAAACGCAAACTAATTATACCGTGAAACTTTATCTTACTCTTTAATCGAAAAACTATCTCGCTAATCTTATGAAAAAACAATTATTTAATCTCTTTTTACTTTGTTCATTTATCACAGCAAACAGTCAATCTAAAACCATCGATACTTTGGTTGATGTTGGCAATCATAAATTGCACTTCAAGATTGTAAAAGGTACAGGAATGCCGATACTTTTTGATTCCGGAGCAGGAAATGGCGGATCTGTTTGGAATTCTATTTTAGATAAAACCTCCGAGATTACAAATGCTACTTTAATTACCTACGCCCGTGCAGGTATTGGAAAAAGTACCATTGATACCTTGCAGACTGATGAATCTAAACATGGTATTATAAGCAGTATTGAAGATTTAGAAATCGGTTTAAAAAAGTTGGGATATGATAAAGATATCTTATTGGTTTCACATTCTTACGGAGGCTTCCTTTCAACACTTTATGCTTCAAGACATCCTAAATTGGTAAAAGGAATTGTTCTAATTGACGTGAATCATAATTATTATGAAGATGGTATTATCGAAAAAGAAGTCGCGACACAAGACCAATTGATTGCGCAATGGAAGATAAGCAACAAGGGCACTTATTTCATGGCAAAAACAATTATTGAGACTGTCAAAATCATGAGTAAAATTTCAATTCCACAGAGTATTCCGGTTGTTGATTTTGTAAACGGTATTCCGTACCTGAAAGTACCTGAGGAAATTGAACGCTGGAAAGAATGTCATAGAAAATTTGTAGCAAACAATCCGAATGTGATTGGCATTACCGCACATGATTGCGGTCATGGCATCTGGATGGGAAATCCACCTTTAGTAATTAATTCAATTGCAAAATTGTATGCCAACAGCTCTAAACAAAAAGCAGAAATTCTGGATCGTGCTTTACAATATTCTATAACGGCTTGTAATGAAGAAAAAGCGGCCGTTTTAGCTTTTAACAATTCTGAAGATGATTTGAATACTTGGGGTTATGAATTATTAAGAAAGAATGAGAACCAAAAAGCAGCTGAAATTTTTAAATTAAATCTGGCTTTAAATCCGTCAAGTGCAAATGCTTACGACAGCTACGGCGAAGCTTTGTTAAAAACAGATAAAAAAGAAGAAGCTATTAAAATGTATAAAAAATCTATTGAACTAAATCCTGAGAATAAAAATGGAAAAGAAGTTTTAGAAAGAATTGCAAAAGACGACACAAAACCTTTAAATTAGATTTTTAAACTATTGATTCTTGTTGAATGAAATACAAATGCATTATTGTTGACGACGAACCTTTGGCAAGAGAATTAATTACTTCACATTTAAGCCATTTCGAAAATTTTGATTTAATCGACTGTTTTGATAATGCGCTTAAAGCTTATACTTTTCTGGAAACGAATACTGTCGATTTAATTTTTCTGGATATTGAAATGCCTTTATTGAAGGGAAATGATTTTTTGAAAAAACTAAAAAATCCGCCTAAAGTAATTTTCACAACGGCTTATAGAGAATATGCAATCGAAGGATATGAACTCAATGTAATTGATTACCTTCTGAAGCCTATTACTTTTGATCGCTTTTTTGTTTCAGTTGAAAAATTCAAGCAAATGCAGCTTCCAAAAAAAGAAATTGCTTCAACAACTGAAGATCACATTTTTGTGACAAGCGGCAGTAAAAACATTAAGATTATTTTTGACGAGATTTTGTACATCGAAAGTTTGAAAGATTATATTACAATTCATCTGGAAAACAGCAAATCCCATCATATAAAACAGAATATTTCGATTTTTGAAAAATTATTAAACTCCAATTTTATTCGCATTCATCGCTCTTTTATTATTCAGACTAAAAAACTAACGGCGTATTCTAAAAATGATGTAGAAATAAATGATGTAGAAATTCCAATTGGAAATAGTTATAAAGAAAACTGGCTGGATTATTTAAATACAGCTGTTTTAAAATAAAAAGTAAAAGCCGAATCCACATTTAGATTCGGCTTTTACTTTTTTATATTTTCTACTTTAGAGAAAAATTACTTCTCCAGTGTGAAGATCATAATAACCTCCAATAATTTTAATTTCACCCTTATCTTCCATTTCTTTTAAAATCGGACTTTGCGCTCTTATTGTTTCAATAGTTTGAAGGACATTATTTTTGGCAACATATTCTACAAATTCGGAATTCTTAGATTTTTTTTCTCCTTTAAAATCTTGCGACTTTGCAATAGCAGGTTTTATTTTAGCAAGCATTGCTGTTATATTTCCCATCTTAACATCATCAATTGCCGATTTTATTGCACCACAGGATTCATGACCTAAAACCAAAACAAGCTTAGCGCCCGAAACTTTACAACCATACTCAGCACTTCCTAACAAATCTTCATTTACGAAATTTCCCGCTACACGTCCAACGAAAAGATCTCCAATTCCTTTGTCAAAAACATCTCCAACAGGAACACGGCTATCCAGACACGAAATAATAACAGCCTTTGGATATTGGCCTTGTGATGCGTCACGAACTAAGGCAGAATGATCTCTTAAAGTCAAATCATTTTTCATATAGCGCTTATTACCATCCTTCAGACTCTGAATAACATAATCTGGTGTTAGCGCTTTTTGCTCTTCGGCCGTCAAAACTCTTTCCTTTAAAGGAACAAGCTTAGAAACCGCTTCTTTTGTATCGTTTTTTTCTATTTCTTTTGATACCTTATTTTGGCAAAACGCATTCGAAACAGCTAGTACAGTCATAAAAGCAATTTTGCAAAACGTATTTTTCATATTTTAAAATTTTAGATTGGAACTAATAGTATTTAAAATTAAACAAATAAATCTGCATCAAAAACATTCTAAAAACAAAAAATCCGAATCTTAATGAAAGATCCGGATTTTCTATTTTCAACAAGTCCCAACAACCTGAAACCTGAAACAAAAAAACTTTTTTCTAAGGCTGAAACTTCAAAGGTAAATGCACGACTTTTTTGGTTTCAAAAAACTCATCTTCAAAAATATCAGCCAAATCATATAGAGTTGCTTTAGGAAAAGCAGCCAATTCTTCTGTTAAATCTCCACCTTTAAGATAAAGGATTCCATTTTTTAAAGTGTGTTTGTGCTGTTTTTTGATTTTATCTTTTATCCACGAAACAAAATCCGGCATGTTAGTCACGGCACGGCTCACGATAAAATCGAAATCCCCTTTTACCAATTCGGCACGTTTTTGTTCTGCTTTTACATTTTTTAATTCTAATGCATCAACAACACCCTGAACCACTTTTATTTTCTTTGCAATAACATCAATTAGATAAAAACGTGTTTCCGGAAAAAGAATCGCTAACGGAATTCCAGGAAAACCTCCGCCTGTTCCAACATCCAAAACAGTTGCGCCGGGTTCGAACTTCATGATTTTTGCGATTCCAAGCGAATGCAAAATGTGTTTTGTATATAAGGCATCAATGTCTTTTCTAGAAATTACATTGATTTTTTCATTCCAATCGTGGTATAAAAAGTCTAATTTTTGAAATTGTTCGATCTGAAGTTCGGTCAAATCCGGAAAATATTTCAATATCTCATCCATTGCTCTAAATTTTTAACAAAAGTACTACTTTACGATTGAAATATTTAACTCAATTTTGCAAATTGAGAATTTATAATAATTACCTTTGAAACCTATTTAAAATAATTATGAATAACACTGCACCTACATTTGCAAGGCAAGACAATCTGAAATTTTTCAGAACACTTAACTCTCGGGTAAACAATTACTTCAAAGAGAATAATATTCAGAAAACTGGAAATTGGAAGTTACATTTAAAAGCGGTTATTCTATTCGCTGTTTTTTTAACACCCTACTTTTTAATCCTTACGCTTGATATGCCGTTTTGGGTAATGTTGCTTTTGTCAATCGTTATCGGAATTGGAATGGCAGGAGTTGGAATGAACGTAATGCACGATGGAAATCACGGTTCATTTTCAACTAAAAACTGGATCAACAAATTTATGGGGGGAACTATTTATGTTCTCGCAGGAAACGTTTACAACTGGCAGGTACAACATAATGTATTACACCATACTTATACTAATATTCCCGGACACGATGAAGATTTAGATGCCGGAAGAATTATCCGTTTTACAAAAGATGCAAAATGGCATAGCTTTCACCGTTTTCAACATTATTATTCTGTTTTCTTATACGGGTTATTGACTTTCAATTGGGCGATTACAACCGATTTTAAGCAAATGAGAAGTTACTTAAAAAGAAAATTATCTTACGGAGAACCAAAAAGCCCAAAAATTCTTTGGACAACTTTAATTATCACTAAAGTAATTTATGTTTCTATCTGGATTGTTCTTCCAATGGTTATCGGAATTACATGGTGGAAAGTTCTAATTGGTTTCTTCATCATGCATTACACCGCAGGATTAATTTTAAGCGTTGTATTTCAATTAGCACACGTTGTAGAAGAAACTACAAATCCATCTCCAAACGAATTAGGCGAAATGGACAATACCTGGGCCATTCACCAATTGTTTACCACTACTAATTTTGCGCCTAAAAATGCAATCGTAAACTGGTATACTGGCGGATTGAACCACCAAATCGAACACCATATTTTTCCAAATATCAGTCATATTCATTATGGTAAAATCGCAAAAATTGTAAAAGAAACTGCAAAAGAATGCAACTTACCTTATTACGAATACAGAACTATGACAGATGCCGTAATTGCTCACTTTAAGCATTTGCGTGATCTTGGAATGAAACCTGAACTAGCATAAAAAATCTATTAATAATTAACCTTCCTTAATTAAAGTTGAAATTAAGGACATTCAAAATTTTCATAATGAATCATATTCTTTCGGACAGAATCAACAACTTAGCGACCTCACAAACTTTAGCAATGGCCGCTTTAGCACGCGAATTAAAAGCACAAGGAAAAGACATTATCAGTTTAAGTTTAGGTGAACCAGATTTCAATACACCAGACTTTATTAAAGAAGCTGTTAAGAAAGCAGTTGACGAAAATTATAGCACATATTCTCCAGTAGAAGGTTATTTAGAATTGAGAGAAGCAATCTCAAGAAAATTTAAAAGAGACAACGGATTAGAGTACAAACCAACTCAAATCGTAGTTTCTACAGGAGCAAAACAATCTTTATACAACATTGCGCAAGTAATGTTAAACGATGGTGACGAGGTTATCTTACCAGCACCGTACTGGGTATCTTATTTCGAAATTGTAAAACTTTCAGGCGGAGTTCCGGTTGAAGTTCCAACTTCTGTAGATACTGATTTCAAAATCACTCCAGAACAATTAGAAGCTGCAATCACACCAAAAACAAAAATGATGTGGTTCAGTTCGCCTTGTAATCCTTCAGGGTCTGTTTACAGCAGAGAAGAGTTAACAGCGCTTGCAAAAGTTTTAGAAAAATACCCAAATATCTATGTAGTGGCTGATGAGATTTATGAGCACATCAATTTCTCAGGCACTTTCTGCAGTATCGGTTCAATCCCTGGAATGTTAGAAAAAACAATCACGGTTAACGGAGTTGCAAAAGCATTCGCCATGACAGGATACAGAATTGGTTACATCGGAGCACCGGAATTCATTGCAAAAGCATGTACAAAAATTCAGGGACAAGTAACTTCAGGAGCAAACTCTGTAGCGCAACGTGCTACAATTACAGCTGTAGATGCTGATCCAAGCGTATTAAACCACATGGTTCAAGCTTTCCACACTCGTAGAGATTTAGTAGTTGGATTATTAAAAGAAATTCCTGGTGTAAAAATCAACGTTCCTGAAGGAGCATTTTACGTATTCCCAGACGTTTCTTCTTTCTTCGGAAAAACATTAAGAGGAACTGAAATTAAAGATGCAAACGACGTTTCAATGTATCTTTTAGCTGAGGCTAACGTAGCAACTGTAACAGGTGACGCTTTCGGAAACCCAAATTGTATTCGTTTTTCTTACGCGACAAGCGATGATATTTTAAAAGAAGCATTACGCAGAATCAAAGAAGCTTTGACGCTATAAAAATATAAATAAGTTTATTAAAACGGCTTAAGGTTCAAAGTTTCATCACTTTATACTTTAAGCTGTTTTTTTATGGGGTTGCCTCCGGCCGGGCTATCCGCTTCAATCTTTTGTTCCATTCCATTACACAAAAGGATTTCCACTTCTATCCCTAACCCAAAACGGTCAACGAGAAGTTTCATTTCAAAATAATGTTTCAAGCGCTGTCTAACACAAATTTCTCTTACAAAATTCCCATTCCACAATCTTATAAAATGACACTATAATTCTATAAGACATACGGCAATTAAAATCCCAACTTTGTATTATACATTAATTTAAAAATTAAAAGTTATGATACATACAGAAGAAACCACAACAGAAGCAGTTAATACTTTAGAAGGATTAATTTCTATTTTGGAAGACGGGAAACTAGGATATACCAATGCAGCAGAACACGTAGAAGATCTGATTATCAAAGCTGATTTTTTAGAGTACGCCCGCGAAAGAGCTTTATTCATAGTTGAATTACAAGATCAAATCAATAAACTGGGAAAATCTACAGATACTTCAGGCGGAGGTCCGTTAGGAGCTTTGCACCGTACCTGGATTGACATCAAATCATCTTTTACTGGTGGAGATACAGAAGCAATTATTAATGCTTGTATTACCGGAGAAGAAGCTGCTGTTGAAAAATACAAAATGGCACTTGAGAAAAACCAATTGGACGGAAGTCAAATTGCAATTATTTCAAAACAATTAAACAGCATCCAAAGTACATTGGATAAAATTAAAACGAAAAGATCGTCATAATAATTGATGCTATTTTTTTTGAGACGAAAGCTACTTGGTTGTAAAACTGGGTAGTTTTTTTTTATATCAAAATTTAAAAATAAATCTTACATTCGTCACAACCATTTCTAAACCAAAACTAAATTCATGACATTACCTTTACGCAGTATCTTTATTAGCATCGTTCTTATATTTTTATTTCTAACTCTTACAAAAGCCCAAGCAACAGACAAAGCTATAAAAGCCTCAATAGGTTTTGCGAGCAGCGGCTCTTATTACATTGAAAACTACGGCGCTCAAGAGGAAGTAGATGTTATGGGAGGTGGACTTTATCTACAAGGAGAATATATTTTTGGAATAACTTCATGGTTTAGTGCAAGGCCTTATGTTGGCGGCATTTTTACATCGGTAGATAAAAATCCAGACTTACAAAACCAGCCTCAATACAGAGTAACAACAAATGCTTTTTTAGTTGGAGGAAAAGTTCGTTTTTTCGCTCCAATTCCTTGGGTTGCACCTTTTGTTGAAGGTGGTATTGGCGCCTCAATAGGTAAGTTTGAAACTTTAACCCCTGGTGTTAATTTCGACAAGAGCGATGTATTACTTCATATTCCATTTAGTCTAGGATTGGCTATTGGCCGAAAACACAGTTTCGAAATCGGCATTTCCGGCTACTTCCATCCAGCAGCTAAACAATCAAATGGAGTATTTGCTGTAGGATATACTTTCCCTTTAGATTAAAAAATACAATCTTAACCATCATCATTCCATATTAGTTAACTATTTCTAAAAAAATCCCTTCAGCATTAGTAAACTCAAAATATTTATAAGAACTTTGCAGACTTTTTTGCGTGAATACCACAAAAGCCTAAAGTACTAGAAATGAAGAAGAAGATTGAAATATTAGCTCCAGCAAAAGATTTAATTGGTGGAATGGCTGCCATAAATAGTGGAGCCGATGCCGTTTATATTGGTGCGCCACAATTTGGTGCCCGCTCGAATGCCAACAACTCTATTGAAGATGTTGCCGCTTTAGTGCAATACGCGCATTTATTTAACGCTCAGGTTTTTGTCGTTATGAATACCATTTTATACGATAACGAACTGGAAACGTGTCGCTCAATGATTTGGGAATTGTACGATATTGGTGTCGATGCTTTGATTATTCAGGATATGGCGATTATGGAAATGGACTTGCCTCCTATCGTACTTCACGCCAGCACACAAGCCAATAACCGTGACGCTGATAAAATTAAATTCTTAAAAGATGCCGGGATCAAACGTGTGGTTTTAGCCCGCGAATTAAACCTGCATCAAATTAAAACAATATACGACGAAGCTGATGTTGAGTTAGAGTTTTTCGTAACCGGAGCTTTATGTGTTTCCTTCAGCGGAAACTGTTATATGAGTGTGGCCAACGGAGAACGCAGCGCCAACCGTGGTTCTTGTGCTCAAAACTGTCGTTTACCTTATAACTTAATCGACGGAAACGGAGAAACTTTAATCAAAAACAGTCACTTACTTTCTATTAAAGATTTAGATATTTCAGAACAGATTCCGAATTTGATCGAAGCTGGAATTGTTTCCTTTAAAATCGAAGGACGATTAAAAGACGTGGTTTATGTAAAAAACAACGTATCGTATTTACGTCAAAAATTAGACAGCTATTTAGAAGGCGAAGGAAGCGACAAATACATGAAAGCTTCATCAGGAACTTGTACTTATACTTTTGATTCCTCTTTGAGCAGAACTTTCAACCGTGGTTATACCGATTATTTTGTAAACGAAAGGCACAGCTCTATTGGTTCTTGGGAAAGTCCAAAATCAAAAGGTCAATATATTGGTAAATTAATCAGAACTGTTGGAAACGCTTACGAAATCGAAAACGGTGAATTCCTAAACAACGGTGACGGACTTTGTTTCATCAACGAAAACAACGAAGCGGACGGAATTTACGTAAACAAAGCAGAAAACGGCAAAATATATCCGAACGTTCTAAAAGAAATAAAAGACGGTACTTTCATCTACAGAAATAATGACGCTGCTTTCATTAAAATTGTAGAAAGAGAAGATAGTGCCGTTCGAAAATTAAGCACTACTTTATTGCTTACAGAAAATGAAACTGGTTTCGAATTAATCGCTACCGATGAAGACGGAAATGTAAGCATCGTTAATTTAGAACACGCAAAAGAGCAGACTAAAACCGGAGAATCAATCGAAGAAAACATCAAAACACAATTAGCAAAAACAGGCTTCACACCTTATACAGCTAATGAAATAAATATAATGTTCTCTCAAAACTGGTTCCTTCCTATTTCAAAAATCAACGAAATGAGAAGAACGGTTTACGATCAATTGACCGAAATACGTTTGAAAAATTACAAACGCGAAGAACACCAAATAGTAAAAACGTCACATCCGTATCCTGAAACCAAATTAGATTTCATGTACAATGTTTCGAACAAAACGGCTCGTAAATTCTACGAACGTCATGGTGTGACCGAAATAGAAAAAGCATTCGAATTACAATGGGATCCAGGAAAATCTCGTGTAATGACAACCAAATATTGCATCAAATACGAATTAAAAAAATGTCCTATACACCAAAAAGACATTGTTGGTGTCAAGGTAAAAGAGCCTTTGGTCTTAAAACAAGGCGAATTAGAATATAAACTAAAATTCAACTGTAAGCCTTGTGAAATGGAAATTTGGGAAAAAGATGCCGAATTTGAAATTGAGGAAGATCATTTTCACTAGATAGTTTAACCGCAAGGTTCGCAAAGGGATTACGCAAGGTTCGCAAAGGTTTTATAATCTTTGCGAACCTTTTTTTCTTCTATTTTCCCAATTTTTGTCATTTCGACGAAGGAGAAATCCCCGCAAGTAACTCCGTTCCAATAAGCCAATCTTTGTCGAGCTCCTCGCGGGGATTTCTCCTTCGTCGAAATGACAAACTGTATGGTTACTGAATATTAAAATCTGCCGAATCTGCAAAATCTGCGAGAAATTCTTTGAGAACTTTTTTAATTTAAAAATAAAAACTTAGCGCCCTTCGCGTAAACTCTTAGCGTACTTTGCGGTTAAAAACATTTTTCCCTACTTTTACTATTCCAAAATTTCAAACTTCCTCTATGAAAATACTACTCCTCGGTTCAGGTGAATTAGGCAAAGAATTTGTCATTGCCGCACAACGAATCGGACAAACTATAATTGCTGTTGATAGTTACGAAAATGCTCCGGCAATGCAGGTTGCTCACGGATTTGAGGTAATAAACATGCTTGATGGCGAAGCACTGGACCGAATCGTAGCCAAACACAAACCTGACTTTATAGTTCCCGAAATAGAAGCCATTCGTACAGAACGATTTTACGATTACGAAAAACAAGGAATAACCGTTGTTCCTTCAGCGAAAGCGGCCAACTTTACTATGAATCGTAAAGCCATTCGTGATTTAGCAGCAAAAGAATTAGGATTAAAAACGGCCAAATATCAATATGCCACATCAGCAGAAGAACTGCAAAAAGCCGTTCAGGAAGTTGGAATTCCGTGTGTGGTAAAACCATTAATGTCTTCTTCCGGAAAAGGACAATCGACTATAAAAACTCAAAGCGATATCGAAAAAGCATGGCAATATGCTGTTGCGGGTTCGCGTGGAGATGTTATCGAAGTTATTGTAGAGGCTTTTGTTGATTTTAATTCAGAGATTACACTTTTGACTATTACGCAGAATAATAATCCAACCTTATTTTGTGCGCCAATCGGACACAGACAAGAACGCGGCGATTATCAGGAAAGCTGGCAGCCGGCTTTAGTTTCAGAAAAAGATTTGTACGAAGCGCAGGATATGGCCGAAAAAATCACAGAAGCTCTTGGTGGCGCAGGGCTTTTTGGTGTTGAATTTTTCTTAACCAACGAAGGCGTTTATTTCTCTGAACTTTCTCCCCGCCCACACGATACCGGAATGGTAACTTTGGCCGGAACACAAAATTTCAACGAATTCGAATTGCATTTGCGTGCTATTTTAAGTCTTCCAATTTTCGAAATTACTTTGGAAAAAGCCGGAGCAAGCGCTGTAATTTTAGCTTCAGAAGACTCAGCGAATCCAACTTTTACCGGAATTGAAAAAGTAGCCGCATTGCCAAAAACTGATTTCAGGATTTTTGGAAAACCAACTTCAAGGCCATATCGCCGAATGGGAGTTGTTTTAAGTCATGATTCATTAGCAACACCAATCGAAGAAATAGTAGAACGTGCCAAAAACACTTCTAAATTAATAACTGTAAATTCTTAAAAATGAAAAAAGCACTCTTTATACTATTCCTATTTATTGCAATCGCAGCTCAGGCACAGGATAAAAAAGCAACTGAAAAACCCCAAATTGTTGAAACAGCTTGTGGCGAATGTCAATTTGGAATGAAAGGAAATGGCTGTGATTTAGCAGTTCGCATTGATGGAAAAGCCTATTTTGTTGACGGAACCACAATTGACGAACATGGAGACGCCCATGCAAAAGATGGTTTTTGCAATGCGATTCGTAAAGCATCCGTTACCGGGAAAGTAGAAAATAATCGTTTTAAAGCGACTTCATTCACTCTAGTAAAAGAAAAATAATGGAGTTAATTCTTGAAAATATTGCCAAACACGTTTCGCTGACACCTGAAGAACAGGCTCATTTTTTATCTAAATTAGAGACCAACACTTACAAAACCAAAACCATTTTATTAAATGCCGGCGAAGTATGCAAACATTCTTATTTTGTAAACTCCGGAATTTTAAGAAGCTTCAATATCAACGATAATATTGTCGAGCATGTTTTATCCTTTGCTTGTCAGGGCTGGTGGATGAGTGATATGTACAGTTTCTTTTCGCAAAAACCGGGACAACTTTTTATCGAAGTTTTAGAAGATGCCGAAGTAGTTTCGCTTTCAAAAGAAAATCAGGAACAATTGTATCACGATATTCCAAAATTAGAGCGTTTCTTCAGAATTTTAATTGAAAATTCCTTAGTTGCCAATCAGCAGAGATTAATGGATAATTTGAGTTTAACGGCCGAAGAACGTTTTGAGAAATTCACGACCAAATACGGAACACTAGTTCATAAAGTTCCTCAAAAACAAATCGCTTCTTTCATTGGTGTTACACCAGAATTTTTCAGCAAAATGAAAGCCAGGCTTTTAAAGAAATAAAAATAATTTTACCATTAAGATATTAAGAAAATTAAGTATAGCCCTCTAAATATCTACATGAGAATTTTTGCAATCAATTAATTACGAACTTTTTTCAAAAAGTGAAACTATTTATAAAATCATTAAACTTTTAAGTTTAATTAAGAGCAAAGCTTAATTTTCTCACTTAAGACAAAGACTTAATTCTCTTAATATCTTAATGGTAAAAACATAAAAAACCAGTTCAATGAACTGGTTTTTATTTTGAATTAAAATTGCTCAACCTCCGTAGAATGTTTCATCGCTGTAGTTGAAGACCTTCCTATTGTTACTGTATTTTGAACGGCATCAAAATAAGAAGTCCCTACAAAAGCCTGGTGTTTTACCGCTCTGAATCCGTTTTTCTGTAGTGCAAATTCTCTTTCCTGCAATTCAGAATAACCTGCCATACCGCGTTCTTTGTACGCTTTAGACAACTCAAACATACTCGTATTCAAAGCATGGAAACCTGCTAAAGTGATGAACTGGAATTTATATCCCATTGCAGCCAAATCTTCTCTAAACGTTTCCATTTCAGCAACTGATAATTTAGCTGCCCAATTGAAAGAAGGAGAACAATTATATGCCAGCATTTTATCCGGAAATTCTTTTCGCATGGCATCGGCGAATTTTTTAGCATAAACCAAATCCGGATTACTAGTTTCCATCCAAATTAAATCCGCATAAGGTGCGTAACTCAAACCTCTTGCAATTCCCTGATCGATACCGCTGTTTACATAGAAAAAACCTTCGTTCGTTTTTTCGCCTGTAATAAATTTATGATCTCTTGGGTCAGCATCGCTGGTTAATAAATTAGCCGCATCCGCATCTGTTCTTGCAACGATTAAAGTCGAAACTCCCATAACATCTGCAGCCAAACGAGCCGCAATTAGTTTATTAATTGCTTCTTGAGTTGGTACCAAAACTTTTCCGCCTAAATGCCCGCATTTTTTAGCAGAACTCAATTGATCTTCAAAGTGTACTCCAGAAGCTCCGGCTTCAATCATAGATTTCATTAGTTCAAAAGCATTTAGGTTTCCCCCAAAACCAGCTTCGGCATCAGCCACAATCGGAACTAAATAATCTTTTTTATCTTCCACTTCATTTACTACCTGAATCTGATCAGCTCTCAATAAAGCACTATTAATCTTTTTTACCACCATTGGCACACTATTTACCGGATAAAGCGATTGGTCTGGATACATTTCTCCTGCCAAATTTGCATCGGCCGCAACTTGCCAGCCACTTAAATAAATCGCTTCTAAACCAGCATCGACTTCCTGAATCGCCTGATTTCCTGTCAATGCGCCCAAACCAGCAACATAATCCTGACTTTTTAACTTTTTCCATAATTTTTGCGCTCCCATTTTTGCAATAGAGTGCTCAATTTGATAAGAACCCTGAAGCGTCACTACTTCTGTAGCCGTGTAAGGACGTTCAACGCCTTTCCATCTTGGGTTCGTGATCCAATCGTTAATCAATTCCTGAATTCTGTCTTCTGTTGTTTTCATAAATAATATAGTTAAGTTGGTTAGTAAAGCGTTTTCTTTTGTTTGAGTTTAAATTTTAAACACATAGAAACATAGCTTTTCTTTGTGGTTAAAGGCGTTTCACTTGTTTAAAAACGCATAGCTATGTGTGAAAATCTAGATTTTTTAAAACATCCTTTTTTTAATTTTAAACCTATGTTTTCTATGTGTTTAAAAAACTCAGTTTATAGATATTTATAACAAGGAATCGTCAAAAAGTCTACGAAATCAGTGTTTACCACTAATCTTTCCAACACTTTTTCGGCTAAAGGAAATTGACGTTTTTCGTAATTTTCTTCTCCTAATTCCACTTTGATCTTTTGATATTCGTCTAAAGCCAGTTCATGATAATAGGCCAAATCTAATTTTCGGTCATTATCCAAAGTCACTTTATTCTGAAGCCATTGCCACAATTGTGATCTCGAAATTTCAGCCGTTGCTGCATCTTCCATCAAATTATGCAAGGCCGCGGCACCTTGACCGTTCAGCCATGAGGCCAAATACAAAACTCCTACATTGATATTTTTTCGAACACCATTTTGTGTTATGATTCCGATTGGTGGTTCAAGCAAATCTTCTTCCGTTATTTTGCGATGTTCTCTTTTAATATGAATTTGATTTGGAGTTGGCATTCCGGCATCAAAAACAGCTTTTGCCAACGAAACCAAATCCGGATGCGCTACCCAGGTTCCGTCGTGACCGTTACGAACTTCACGTTCTTTATCGGTTTTTACTTTTGCGAAAGCCAGAGCATTTGCTTCTTCATTATTTTTGATTGGAATTTGCGCCGCCATTCCGCCAATTGCGTGAATTCCTCTTTTATGACATCTCTGAATTACCAAATTCGAATAGGCATTCATAAAAGGCGAAGTCATGTTTACCTGATCACGATCCGGAACAATGAACTTTGGATTCTTGCCGAATTTCTTGATGTAAGAAAAAATATAATCCCAACGCCCGCAATTCAGACCAACGATATGCTCTTTCAATTCGTAGATAATTTCATCCAACTGAAAACTTGCCGTTATCGTTTCAATTAAAACCGTCACTTTTATAGTTCCTCTTTTCAATTTTAGATAATTCTCCGTAAAATCAAGTACGGTATTCCACCAGCGCGCTTCCAGATAATGTTCCAATTTTGGAATGTAGAAATACGGTCCTGAATTGTTTTCTAAAAGTTTATTATGATTATGAAACACGTACAATCCAAAATCTACCAAAGACCCTGAAACTTCTTTTCCATCAATTAAAAGATGTTTTTCAGGTAAATGCAACCCTCTTGGGCGAACAATCAGCGTTGCTATTTTTTCGTTTAACTGATACGATTTGTTTTTAACCGAATCTGCATAAGAAATCGTTTTGTTTACAGCATCAATTAAGTTCATTTGTCCTTCCATCAAATTTTGCCAGGTCGGAGAAGTACTGTCTTCAAAATCGGCCATAAAAGTTTTGGCTCCCGAATTCAATGCGTTGATAATCATTTTACGATCAACTGGTCCGGTAATTTCCACTCTTCGATCCAATAAATCCTTCGGAGTTTCTCCAGCTACCCAATTGCTTTCTCTGACGGTTTTGGTTTCTGAAGGAAAAGAAGGCATAATACCCAAATTCAAAGCGACTTGTTTTTGGTCACGCTGTAACAACAACAATTTACGTTGCGCTTCGAATTTTCGATGCAATTCTGTTATAAAAACAATTGCTTCTTCTGTCCAAATAGTTGGATAAGAAAGGCTCTTTTCGGCTAAAAATTCCATTGCCGTCTCGGTAATCTCTAATTGGTTTTTCATAGCTGTGGTTTTTATTTTCTCTTAGAATAAATCTTTTCGTTACATCAATTTATATCCATTTTCAGAATATTTAAATCATAACGTTTTGATATCTAATAATTTCTACACCACAATATTAGAAAAAAGTTTTTTACAAAACAAGCGAACGTTCGCTAAATATTAAAAATAATTTTTTGGCGATTATTTTTTAAATGGTTATATTTGATTCATGGATATCGAAAAAGACTATATAAAGCTGATATTTGGGCTAAAACTGAAGCAGGTTCGAACTCAAAAAAACCTCTCCCTTTTTGGCTTAGCCAAATTGACAAATCTTTCAAAATCGTACTTAAACGAAATTGAAAAGGGAAAAAAATATCCAAAAACTGATAAAATTTTGCTTTTGTGTTCCCATTTGGATGTTCCGTACGACCAAATGGTGTCTTTGAAACTCGATAACAACCTCGCTCCGATTGGCGAAATCTTAAAATCAGGAATTTTAAAAGAGATTCCACTTGAGCTTTTTGGAATCCAGGAGGCAGATTTAATCGACATAATTGCCAATGCTCCAGCCAAAGTCAATGCCTTTATCAGTACCATTATTGAAATTGCCCAACATTATAATTTAAGTAGAGAAAGTTTCTTTTTGGCCGCATTGCGTTCTTATCAGGAAGCGCACAGTAATTATTTTGAAGATTTAGAAGAGAAAGTAATTGCCTTTTCAAAATCCTTTCAGATCAATTTAGATTCAAAAATCACAATTGAAGAATTAGAAGCCATTCTAAAAGAAGAATACGATTATACGATAACAGAAATTGCTTTTACAGATCAGGAAGCTTTGGGCGATTTGCGCTCGATTTATGTTCCGAAAAGCAAAACCTTATTACTTTCAACAGAAATTGACGATCCGCAAAGATCCTTTATTTTAGCTAAAGAAATTGCTTATAATTATCTTAAGATATCCGATCGTTTACTGACTTTTAGCTGGATAAAATTTGATAATTTCGATCAGGTTTTGCATAATTTTTACGCTTCTTATTTTGCCGGAGCTTTATTATTACCAAGACAATTGGTTGTTGGTAAAATAAACGACTTCTTAAATAATGAAAAACCAAATCCGGAAGAATTTGTTACTTTGATCGAAAGTTTCGAAGTTTCTCCAGAATCTTTTTACCAGAGATTAACCAATTTACTACCGAAAGATTTTCATCTGAAGAACCTATTCTTTTTAAGAATGTCCCATAGAATTGGTTCTGATGTTTATCAGATTAAAAAAGAATTACACATTACCAATCAGCAAGAACCACATGCCAACGAAACCAACGAGCATTATTGCAGAAGATGGGTTTCAGTCAAAACCATAGACGAGGCCATCAAACAAAATAAACCTCATTTTTTTGATGCCCAAATTTCGAGCTATACGCATAGCAACAATGAATATTTGGTTTTTTCATCAGCCACAAAAGATCCTTTTTTACATGATACTATCCGAAGTATTTCTGTTGGAATTTTGATAAATCCCGCAATGAAAAAGAAATTCAAATTCATAGAAGGAAAACCGCTTGTAAAAAGAATTGTCGGTGTTACGTGTGAGACTTGTGATGTAAAAAATTGTTTGGAAAGAGCCGCACCTCCAATTGAGCTGGAAAAGAAAAAACGTCATGAGAATACTGATGCGGTTGTACAGCAGTTTATAAATCAATTTAGTTAGAATGTTATGAAATATCTTATTTTAATAATAACGCTGATTTCTATAAATTTAAATCAGGAAACAGACAAACTTAATGGCCGTTATAATTATTTAATAGAAGAAGACAATTCGTATATCCAAAAAGATAAAATCACTTTTAAGGATAGTGTTTTTGTGTTTGATAGCAAGTATATGCCAAAAGGAAAAATTTCTTATGGGAATGTAATTCTACTGGAAAATTTTATGAATACCGATTTAATCATAAGTATCTCCAAAGATCAAATTAAAAATGATACTATTCCATTTTACATGCATGATAAGCAAAGTTCGGCTGCAAATTACCTTGATGAAGTGGTTGGAAAAGGGAAATTGATTAAGATTAAATAATAGCTATTCCCAATCTTGTCATCTCGACAAAGGAGAGATCACACAAGCAGCTCGCCAAAGATTGTCGATTATAGGAACGGAATTTCTAGTGTGATCCTTCGTTCCTCAGGATGAAAAGATTGCGAAAAACCTCTGTACCTTTGCCACTTTGCTCCTCCTTATAAAAATAAAACTTCTAATTTAGCCCCGATAGAAGTGGAAATCCTTTTGTGCCGGGGTTCGGCGCAAAAGATTGAAACAAATAGCGGGACTAGACGTCTTTTGAAAAACAAAATTTCTGCTTCAAAAAAAAACCTTATAAAACATACAATCCAACATAAAAGCTTAAGTGAGGCGATATTTTTTTATTTCCTTAAATTAACATTTCGCTCCGCTGGAGCTTTGATGCTTCGCTTCAATCATTTTCTATAAATATATCGTCCCGCTGGGACTTTCTTTGATTTCTATCATGTTTTCGATCAAAACAAAAACCTTAGCAACTCAGTTCCTAAGAACCTTAGAACCTTCAAAAATCTTTTCTTAATCTACATTAAGCAGATTGCAGATTGCAGATTTTTTACTCAATACAGCCAAATCTCCAGCGGAGCATCATGTTTATAGCTAATTCATAAATTCAGTAATAAAAGCTCCATCGGAGCGATATTTTTCTATTTTCCTATTATAAACATCTCGCTCCGCTGGAGCTTTGATGCTTCGCTTCAATCATTTTCTATAAATATATCGTCCCGCTGGGACTTTCTTTTATTTCTATCATGTTTTCGATCAAAACAAAAACCTTAGCATCTTAGTTCCTTAGAACCTCAGAACCTTTCAAAAAACCTTTCTTAATCTACATTAAGTTCTTTTCCTCTATGTTGATCGTAAATTTGTACTATAAAAATAACAAAACAACAGATCATGGAAAATATAGTATTGCACAAAGCAGAAACAAGAGGAAATGCAAATCACGGATGGCTTAACGCTTATCATAGTTTTAGTTTTGCTAGCTGGTACAATCCGGATAGAATTCAGTTTGGTGCGCTTCGTGTTTTGAATGACGACACGATTGCAGGCGGAATGGGTTTTGGAACACATCCTCATGATAATATGGAAATTATTACCATTCCGTTAGAAGGCGATTTAGCACACAAAGACAGCATGGGAAATACGGAGATTATCAAGAATGGCGATATTCAGGTAATGAGTGCCGGAACCGGAGTACAACACAGTGAGTTTAACCCAAATGCAGATCAGCAAACAAAATTGTTGCAAATCTGGTTGTTTCCAAACAAAAGAAATGTAGCGCCTCGATACCAACAAATCACTTTGGATGTTGCAGACAGACACAATAAATTAGCACAAATTTTGTCTCCAAATGCAGATGACGAAGGTGTTTGGATCCATCAGGATGCCTGGTTTAATATGGGGAATTTTGATGCCGGAATTGCGACCGAATATAAAATTAAAAAAGAAGGAAACGGAGTTTACGCTTTCATTTTAAAAGGAAACGTAACGATCAATGGTCAGGAATTAAACACTCGTGATGCTGTTGGAATTTCAGGAACTGATATTTTAACTATAAAAGCAAATACGGATGCAGAATTCTTATTGATGGACATTCCGATGAACTATTAATTCACACAACACAACTAATACTTTTTTTTTAAGAAACGGTAATCAATCTGAAATTCAGATTATTATCGTTTCTTTTTTTTGTAATTTAAGTAAACAAATCCAACAGTTCTTATAAGCATGTACTTAGTTTTTGCCACAGATTAAAAGATTAAAATGATTTTTAGTTTCGAATTATTAATCAGTGGAAATACTTTAATCTGTGGTAAAAAAAATATTCAAAAAATCATCACATTTTCATTTCTTAATCTAGGTTAAGTGCGTTACGCTCACTACCACCGTAACTTTGTCCTATCAAAATGAAATTAATTATTTAAAAAATAAAAATTATGGCAACTACAAAATGGTCAATTGACCCAACACATTCAGAAATTGGTTTTAAAGTTAAACACATGATGTTTACAAATGTTTCAGGTAAATTTGGGACTTACGACGCAACAATTACTACAGAAGGTAATAATTTTGAAAACGCAGCAATCGAGTTTTCTGGCGATATCGCTTCTATCGATACTGCAAATGCAGACAGAGACGGTCACTTAAGAAGTGCTGATTTCTTTGATGCCGAAAACAATCCAAAATTAACTTTCAAAGGTTCATCATTCAAAAAAATTGATGACGGAGATTACGAATTAACTGGAGATTTAACTATCAAAGGTGTTTCTAAAACTGTAAAATTTCCAGTAGAATTTAGCGGAATCATGACTGATCCTTGGGGAAATACTAAAGTAGGTTTAAATATTGAAGGTAAAATCAATCGTAAAGATTGGGGATTAAACTGGAACTCAGCTCTTGAAACTGGAGGTGTTTTAGTTGGAGAAGAAGTTCGTTTGAACATTGAATTACAATTTGTAAAACAAGCTTAATCCTGAAAAATAGGTTTTAATTTGGTTGGTTAAAAACCCTGTACTTTTTAGGAAGTGCAGGGTTTTTTCTTTTTTTTGGTTTGCCACGACTCGAGCGATAGCGAACAGGCGAAGCAATTACACTAATTTTCACTAATTTTTTATCTGCAAATTGTACAAAAATTAATTCGTGGAAATTTGTGTTATTCGTGGCTAAAAAAAAATCATCGCACAGTATTTCGAAATTCTGTGGGAGACATTCCGGTTTGTTTTTTGAAGAATCTTGAGAAATAAGAGTAATCTTCGTAGCCGACTGCAAATGCGACTTCGTTTACTGCTAATTGTTTATCGATTAACATTCTTTTTACTTCCAGAATTACTCTATCCATAATGACTTCTGTGGCAGTTTTTTGCAGAATTTCATTGCAGATTCTGTTTAAATGTTTTAGTGTGATATTTAATTTTTCGGCGTAAAAAGAAGGCAATTTTTCTTGTCTGAAATATTGTTCCAAAAGCAATTCAAATTTGTTGATTTTAATATTGTATGAATGTGCTTGATGCGAATACGTTTCACTATATTTTCTTGAGATTTCTATGTGAATACAATCAAGCAAATTCAACATTTTATCCAATTGCAATTTATTATTCTGAATATTCTCCTGAATGATCAAATCAAAATAAGGCAGGATTTTTAACATCTCCTTTTCTTCAAAAACCATTTCGGGCCGATTATGAATGGAATGGTAAAAATTATACTCGTTGATTTTTTTCTGTCCGAAATATAAATTATAAAGTTCCTGCGAAAAGATAATCACAAAACCCTCGATATCTTCAGACAAACTCCAATGGTGCATTTGTCCAGGTTGCATTACAAACAAACTTCCTCTTTTTATTTCGAACTGATCAAAATCGACTTCATGTAATCCGGATCCATTTGTAAAAAACACCATTAAATACGAATCATGCCGATGCGGTTCTTCTACAAAACTATGGCTTTTTAGATGTTCTCTAAAAGTATTGACATAAAAATCGCGATGAACATCGTTACAACTGAAATTCTGAACACTGTAAATAGGATATTTTTTCATTGCGAGTAGATTTTAGATTGCAGATTTTGGATTTTGCATTTGGAATTTTCACATTGAAATTTCAAACAAGATGTCTTTATTGTGCTATAAGTAGCGAAGATACTAAAAAGACTTTTATTCAACCCCGAATTACCTTTGTATAAATAAAAAATAACAAAATCATGTCAAGCGCATTAACCCATATTTTAAGCAACGAATGTCCGGTTTGTCATAAAGGAAAAGTATTTAAAGACAAGAATATTTTTTTGACTTTTGGTCTTCCGAAAATGAATGAATACTGCAGTCATTGTAATTACAAATTCCAAAAAGAGCCCGGCTATTTCTTTGGTGCCATGTATGTAAATTATGGATTGACAGTTGCACAAGGTATTGCTACGTATTGTGTTGCTCAATTTTTCTTTGATCAAACATTCGATTTACGAATCATTCCCATTATTGCCGTTGTTATTACTTTACTTACTTCTTTCAATCTCCGATTTTCAAGATTAGCATGGATTTATATGTTTAAGGATTATACGAGCTAAAAAAATACTATTTTTGCCTTTCAATTGAAACTAATTTTCAATTTCAAAAAAAATAAAAAAATAAATTAGACAAATGAAAGCATACGTATTTCCAGGTCAGGGCGCACAGTTTACAGGAATGGGCAAAGACTTATATGAAACATCGGCTTTAGCCAAAGAATTATTCGAAAAAGCTAATGAAATTTTAGGTTTTAGAATTACAGATATTATGTTTGAAGGTACTGCCGAAGAACTAAAGGAAACACAAGTGACTCAGCCAGCTGTATTTTTACATTCTGTTATTCTAGCTAAAACTTTAGGTGAAGATTTTAAACCAGAAATGGTTGCAGGACATTCATTAGGTGAATTTTCAGCATTGGTTGCTAACGGAACTTTATCTTTTGAAGACGGTTTGAAATTAGTTTCTCAACGTGCTTTGGCAATGCAAAAAGCCTGTGAAATTACGCCATCTACAATGGCTGCGGTTTTAGGTTTAGCTGATAATATTGTTGAAGAAGTTTGTGCTTCTATTGATGGAATTGTAGTTGCAGCAAATTATAACTGTCCTGGACAATTAGTGATTTCAGGAGAAACTACAGCAGTTGAAAAAGCTTGCGAGGCGATGAAAGCTGCCGGAGCAAAACGGGCGCTGATTTTACCTGTTGGAGGAGCATTTCACTCACCAATGATGGAACCAGCAAGAGAAGAGTTAGCTGCTGCAATTGAAGCAACTACGTTCTCTACTCCTATTTGCTCTGTTTACCAAAACGTAACAGCAAATGCAGTTTCTGATGCAAACGAAATCAAAAAGAACTTAATTATACAATTGACTGCTCCTGTAAAATGGACGCAATCAGTTCAGCAAATGATCGCTGACGGCGCTACTTTATTTACAGAAGTGGGTCCTGGAAAAGTATTAGCTGGTTTGATTAATAAAATTGACAAAGAAGCGGTTACTGCGAATGCATAATTAGTGTTCAGTGATCCGTTTTTTAGTGATCAGTTTAAAAATTATACTTATAAAAATCCTCATAACTTAATGTTTGTGAGGATTTTTTATATAAAACTATTTACATTTACTCCAGAATCTCAATCCCTTAAAATGATATTAAATAGGATGAAAGAAGAAAAATTTACATTCATAAAAACGGATAAAAAAATTGTAAAACTACATTTTGATTCTATAGCTGTAATTAAAGGCTTGGGGAATTATGTTCAGATTATAACAATAGAAAACATCAACCACACCTATTACAAATCTTTAAAAGACTTAATAGATGTATTACCTAATGAATTTATGAGGGTTCACAATTCATTTATAGTCAACCTAACCAATATAGATAGCATAGAAGACAATCACATTATAGCCAAAGGAAATAAAATAACCATTGGCAAAACTTATAAAGACTGCCTCACTAAAGCAATCAATAAATTCGTGCTGTAACCGTTAACATAAAAAAAACTTCCACACGTATATTATTTACCCACATCTGTATAAAAAAGTTTCTCCTGTGATTTACTATGATTTTATTTGCCCGAACTTAAAAACCCGGCAATGAAAAAATCAATTTTTAAAATCACATTAATTATGATAGCAAATACAGCACTCTTAAGTGGACAGGAGATTCAATACCCATTAAAAGAGGACGTAACTTCAATAGACGGAATCATAAAAGCTTCTTATGAAGTGGTTTCAGGCGATATTGGCGAAAAAAGGCAATGGAAAAGAGATCTTTCACTTCATAATTCAAATGCAATCTATTGTTTTCCTACGGTAAATTCAGAAGGAGAAACTAAACAGACCATTATGCCTATCAGTGATTTTCATAAATTAACGGACGATATGGTATTAACGACTCCTTTTTATGAAAATGAAATTAATCGCGAAGTACAAATATTTGGAAACATTGCTCATGTATGGAGCACTTACGAAACGAGATTAGTAAAGAATGGCCCGGTTGCCCGAAGAGGAATCAACAGTATCCAACTTTATTTTGATGATAAAAGATGGTGGATTATATCCTGGACATTTGACAAAGAGAGTGAAGCACAAAAAATCCCAGCAACTTTTGATCGACATTAGCTACTAAAGTTCTTTTGCTTCTGAGCAATAATTATTTATAATTCCCGTGATCAAATAATTTTGATCGCTTTGCTCAAAAAACGCGTACCAAGTTGTTCTGGCATTAGCTTTATAAAAAACAAAATTTAAACCCAAATATTGAAGTGATTTTAGAGTTTTCTTATGCGGAAATTTTTTAATTCTTTCTGGTATGACATCGTAAATATCATCAACATATTCTTCTGCAGATTCTATAAAACCAAAGTATTGCTTTTTATATAATATACAACCAAATCATCAAGATAACGAATTACAGATGGAGCAAAAATAACTTCTATTTTCCCCACCATTCTCTAATTCTTCTTTTTGCTTCAGCTTTTGCTTCCTCTGGAGTTAATCCTTTTGCAAACTCAGCATCAAAATCAAAAGTCTCGCGGTCTATTCCTCTAAATTTAGGTTTCTCAATTTCGTATTCAACTCTAGGCTCTTCAACTTTATCAGTCTTTTTATTATCTTTTTTCGACTCCATAATTCCTACATTTTTAATCTTACAAAATAAATCTAGTCAAAATAAAAATCCCAAATAATCATTTAAATTATTTGGGATTTCTTGTGCTAGCGCGAGACGCAATGCTGTGCGCCTCTACTGAAAACTGCGACTGTAACTGAACACTAAATTAAGAGCGAACTTTTTGTTCCCACTTCCAAGCACTTGCCATTGCTTCGTCTAAACTCAATTCTGCTTTCCAGCCTAAAACATTATTTGCTTTATCTGTGTTGGCGTAGGCTTCAGTGATATCACCTTCACGACGCGGCATGATTTTATATGGTAATTTTTTATCGCTTACTTTTTCAAAACTATTGATTACTTCAAGAACTGAACTTCCTTTTCCTGTTCCTAAATTAAAGGTTTCTACTTTTTGCAAATTCTTTTTATTGAACAAACGCTGTAATGCAATTACGTGTGCTTTTGCCAAATCTACTACATGAATATAATCGCGAACTGCAGTTCCATCAGGAGTTGGGTAATCATCTCCAAAAACAGATAATTCTTTACGCAATCCCACACCCGTTTGGGTAATAAAAGGTACTAAATTTTGAGGAACACCTAATGGTAATTCTCCAATTTCATTGGATGAATGCGCTCCAACCGGATTAAAATAACGTAATAAAATTGCGTTTATATTAGTTACTTTCGTAGTATCTGTTATAATTTCTTCTCCAATTTGCTTGGTATTTCCGTAAGGAGACATTGCTTCCTGTACGGGCGCGTCCTCGGTAATTGGCATTTTTTCGGCTTGACCGTAAACCGTACAAGACGAGCTAAAAATGAAACTTGCTTCAGGTTTTTGTTGTAATTCCTGTAAAAGATAAATCAAAGAGCTAATGTTGTTTTCGTAATACAACAACGGATTTTCAACACTTTCTCCAACCGCTTTTGAAGCGGCAAAATGAATTACTCCTGTAACATCGCTGTGTTTTTTAAAGAAATCCTGAACTGATGCTTTTTCTCTTAAATCTAACTTTTCGAATAAAGGTGTTTTTCCTGTAATGTTTGTAATTCCTTTTAAAACATCTTCTGAAGAATTCGAAAAATTATCAATTATCACAACTTCAAAGCCTTCGTTTTGCAATTCGACTACCGTGTGAGAACCAATAAATCCCAATCCCCCTGTTACTAATACTTTCATTTTTTGGTTGTTTTTTGTGTTGTTTTTTTTTTATGTAGTTAATTTATAAGCCTGCCTTGCAATCAAAATCCAATTATTCTTTTGTTTTTGCCACACAAGCATTATACCGATTTTAATATCTTTATCAATACCACCATCTTTCGTGTGCGCTGCCAGTACATGCCTAACAATCGCCACATCATTCTGAATCGTAATAGTTTGATCCTGAAATTCAATGGTTACAAAATCTGATTTTCCACTAACAATTCCATCTATAAATTCTGCCTGATTTTGAAAATTACCATTCGAATGAACGTAATTCAATTTTTCAGAAGTCAGTGATTTTAATTTAACACCATCCGCATCAAGCATTGCTTTACGCAAAATCTCTACCTGATCAATTACAGCTGTTTGTTCTTTAGTATTAGATTTTTGAGCAAAACCTGAAAACTGAACAAGAATCATCAAAATTAAAACACTTACTTTCTTCATGATTTATTTGTTTAAAAATTCTAAAACAGAATCTGTAATAAATTTAATTTGCTCATCATCAAGCTCAGTATGCATTGGTAAAGCAATAACTTCTTTCACTAATTGATTGGTTACCGGAAATTGCTCTTCCTTATAACGAGTATCAACATACGCTTTTTGTGAATGCAACGGAATTGGATAATAAATCGCACATGGGATTGCCTTATCCAATAAATGCTGCATTAAAGCATTTCTGTCTGCATCAATAATTCTCAACACATATTGATGAAAAACGTGATCATTTTCATTCGCATCAAATTCTGGTGTAATAATGTGTGCGTTTCCAGCAAAAGCAGCATTATATTTTGAAGCCGCCAAACGACGTGCTGCATTATATTCGTCTAAAAGCGGCAATTTTGCATTCAAAACCCCTGCCTGAATACTGTCTAAACGTGAGTTCACTCCTACTACATCATGATGGTAACGCTCATACATTCCGTGATTTACAATTCCGCGAATAATGTGTGCCAATTTATCATCATTGGTAAAAATCGCTCCACCATCTCCATAACAACCTAAGTTTTTAGATGGGAAAAATGAAGTTGCAGCAACATGACCAATTACCCCCACTTTGCTTTTTGTTCCTGATTTAGAAACATAATCAGCTCCAATTGCCTGTGCATTATCTTCAATTACATATAAATTATGTTCGGTAGCAATTTCCATAATCGCATCCATATTCGCCGCACGGCCAAATAAATGTACCGGAACAATTGCTTTTGTTTTTGGTGTGATTGCTTTTTTAATTGCTTCAATATCAATATTCATATTCATCATATCAACATCAACCAATACTGGCGTTAATTGTAACAAAGCAATAACTTCAACAGTAGCAGCAAAAGTAAAATCGGCAGTAATTACCTCATCGCCTGGTTTTAAATCCAGACCCATCATGGCAATTTGCAAAGCATCAGTACCATTTGCACACGGAATTACGTGTTTTGCTCCTAAATAATCTTCAAGATTTTTTTGAAATTGATGAACCAAAGGTCCGTTTATATAAGTATTTGTATCTAAAACTTCCTGAATTGAAGCATCAACGGTAGATTTTATTTTCTCGTATTGACTCTTTAAGTCAACCATTTGAATTTTTTTCATTTGTCTTTATTTATTTAAAACTTTGAGATTAGCTTTTTAAAACCAATCTCGAAAACGAGGAACAAAAATAGTTATTTAATAGCTTTGGACAATGAAAATAATTGAAAGAAGCGTAATTTAGCACCAAAATTACATATATGCTTTTTCTATACAATTTAGTTGTTTCTATTGCGGGGTTTTTTCTGAAAATTGTAGCACTTTTTAGTCCGAAAATCAAGCTTTTTATTGAAGGAAGAAAAAATGTTTTCAGTATTTTAGAAGAAAAAATAAAACCAAAAGACAAGACTATCTGGTTTCACTCTGCCTCACTTGGCGAATACGAGCAAGGCTTACCAGTTATCGAAAAAATCAAAGAAAAATACCCTTCGCATAAAATCATTGTTACTTTCTTCTCTCCTTCCGGTTATGAAGTCCGCAAAAATAACAATATTGCTGACGTCACTATTTACCTGCCTTTAGACACTAAAAGTAATGCAAAAAAATTCCTAAAATTAACACATCCTGAATTAGCCTTTTTCATCAAATATGAATTCTGGCTGAATTATCTAAAAGAATTGGAAACAAATAAAATCCCAACGTATTTGATCTCGGGAATTTTCAGAGACAATCAGATGTTTTTTAAATGGTATGGCGGTTTTTACAGAAAAGCACTAAAAGCCTTTACTTATTTCTTTGTGCAAAATGAAAAATCAAAAGAAAAAATTGAAGCTATCGGATTCAAAAATGTTATCGTTTCCGGCGACACTCGTTTTGATCGCGTTGCGGCCATTTTAGAAAGAGACAATACTGTTGATTTTATTAAACAATTTAAGAACAACACTCCAACTATAGTGATTGGAAGTTCGTGGCCAAAGGACGAAGCTTTGCTAGCCGAATATATTAATCAGGCTCCATCAACTGTAAAATTTATTATCGCGCCACATAATATCAAACAAGACCAGATCTCCAATTTAAAATCCCAAATTACAAAATCAACGCTTTTATTTTCTGAAAAAGACAATATCAAGGACTTATCTAATTATGATGTCTTTATTATAGACACCGTAGGTTTATTGACTAAAATATATAGTTACGGAACAATAGCATACGTTGGTGGAGGATTTGGAAACCCTGGAATTCATAATATCCTCGAACCCGCAACCTTTGGTATTCCAATAGTGATTGGACCAAATTATTCGAATTTTGCAGAAGCCGTTAATTTGGTAAAAATTGGAGGCTGTATTGTCATTTCAGATTTTACGGAGTTAAAACAAACTTTTGATCGTTTACTTTTAGACAAAAAGTATCTAAATGAAAAGAGTCAAATCTGTAAGTCCTACATTCAAGACAATAAAGGTGCAACAGAAAGCATAATGAAAATCGTTTTGTAAGGGCTCAAAAGCAGTAAAAACAGATTTCTATACCCAACACGATATAAAAATCGCTTAAAACGCATTATTTTACGCTTAGAAACTTGCGCAATAATCAAGCAAAAGCAAAATAAACTGCAAATAAGGGAATCAAAATAGCCAATTCTCTTATAGAATATTCAACAAAAAATAATTTAGACAAAAAAATCAATAATATAACATTTTTTTAGTATTTTGGCATATTCTTTGATAAATAAGATAATCGTGAGCAAGGAAAATATTTTAAAAAAAAAGTGAAAAAATATTTTACATATTAAAAAATTTATATCTTTGCCACGAATTAATAATTAACCTTTTATAATAAAGTAAGATGAAAAAAGTATTTTTAAGTTTAGCTGTTGTTGCTGTTTTAACTGTTGTTTCTTGTAAAAAAGCTGATGCTGCTGCTGAGCCAGCTGTAGATTCTACTGCTGTTGCTGTTGATTCTGCTGCTGCTGTAGTTGATTCTGCTGCTGCAACTGTTGATTCTGCTGCTGCTAAAGTTGACTCTGCTGCTGCTAAAGTAGAAGAAGTAAAAAAATAATTAGAACCTAAGTTCTAAAAATTTTAAAACCATCCTTGAGATGGTTTTTTTTTGCTCAAAAATTAAAAAATTCCAAAATAAAAAATTCCAAATTCTAATTACACACATTGTATTACTGAAATTTGGAATTCTAAATTATAAACTATTTTATTTTTAAAAACCCAAAAACCACGCACTATTGGAATTTGGAATTTTTAAATATTGGAATTTCTTTTTATCACTCCATTTCATCCTCAACCATTTCTTCATCTTCAAAAATAGATTCATTTGACGAGAAATCTAAAATTTCTGATTTTGAAGCATAGTTCACAATTTCTTTTATTCCTTTCTGCAAAAGCAATTCTGTCGTGTATTTTCGACTTGTAGCAAAGTGAAGCTCACCCAACATTAATTTAAAAAAATACTTCCCCCCAGAACCTTTAAACTTCAAAAACTTAGCCTGCTCAATATTTAATTTAAATTTCTCAATATCCTCCTCACACTCAAATTTCAGCTCATAACTCAAACTAGTAAAAATCACTTTGCCTTTCCTGGAAGTAAACACAAATTTATACTCATCATTAAATCGCCTACTAATTACGAAAGCACCCATTTATTAATTTAGATTTTAGATTGTTGATTTTAGATTCTTTTAAAATAAATTTATTTCGCAAATTTATTTTCCAGTGCGTGAATTTACACAATAAAAAAAGCCTCTTCAAAAGAAGAGGCTTTAGTACTCAGAGCGGGACTTGAACCCGCACGAACATTGCTGTTCACTGGATTTTAAGTCCAGCGTGTCTACCAATTTCACCATCCGAGCATTATATGGTTTTGAGCGAAAAACGGGGCTCGAACCCGCGACCTCGACCTTGGCAAGGTCGCGCTCTACCAACTGAGCTATTTTCGCGTTTCAAATTCTTGTAAGAACTACAATACTTGACTTGTTCTGTATTGCGAGTGCAAATTTAGGACATTTATTCAATTACACAAGCCTTTTTTGAAAAAAAATTACACTTATTTTATAACCTTCTGATAACCTAAACTTTAAATCTGAAATTTATTTCTTAACAATCATCCTTTTAATTTCATTGAGTTTCATCAATGCCTCAACGGGTGTGATCGAGTTTATATCAAGACTTAAGATCTCTTCTTTTATCTCTTCCAACAACGGATCATCCAAATTAAAGAAGCTCATCTGCATTTCATCATTAGCCGATTTGATTCCATTTAAAGCATCACTCGAATGATTCTTTTCTAATTTCTTCAAAAGCTTCTGTGCTTTCAAAATTACAGTCTGAGGCATTCCGGCCATTTTAGCGACGTGAATTCCGAAACTGTGCGCACTTCCTCCTTTTACCAGCTTACGAACAAAAAGAACGGTATCTTTTAATTCCTTTACAGCAACATTATAATTCTGAATTCTCGGAAGCGATTCTGTCATTTCATTCAACTCATGATAATGCGTTGCAAACAATGTTTTCGCTCTTCCCGGATGTTCGTGTAAAAATTCGGCAATAGCCCAGGCAATCGAGATTCCATCATACGTACTTGTTCCTCTTCCAATTTCATCTAATAAAACCAAACTTCTGTCTGATATGTTATTCAAAATAGAAGCTGTTTCATTCATCTCTACCATAAAAGTAGATTCTCCCATCGAAATATTATCAGAAGCCCCTACTCGCGTAAAGATTTTGTCTACAATTCCCATTCTGACACTGTCAGCCGGAACAAAACTTCCCATTTGAGCTAACAATACAATTAAAGCTGTTTGTCTCAAAATAGCTGACTTACCAGACATATTCGGACCCGTAATCATGATAAGCTGTTGCGTTTCTCTATCTAAATAAACATCATTGGCAATATAAGGTGTTCCAACTGGCAATTGCTTTTCGATTACAGGATGTCTTCCGTTTTTAATATCTAATTCGAAAGTTTCGTCAATTTCCGGACATACATACTTATTCTCAACCGCTAATTGTGTAAATGAACACAAACAATCTAATTGCGCTACCAAATTAGCGTTCATTTGAACCGGCTTAATATAAGTCGCGATCCAGGCTACTAATTGTTCAAAAAGATCGGTTTCAATTTTATGAATTCTTTCTTCGGCACCTAAAATTTTAGTTTCGTATTCTTTTAATTCCTCGGTAATGTAACGTTCTGCATTTACCAAAGTCTGCTTACGAATCCACTCTCCAGGCACTTTATCTTTATGTGTATTTCGAACTTCGATATAATATCCAAAAACATTATTGAAAGAAATTTTCAAAGATGAAATTCCAGTTCTTTCTGATTCTCTTTTTTCAATTCCTTCTAAATACTCTTTTCCTGAAGTCGAGATGGCACGCAACTCGTCTAATTCTTCACTAATTCCTTTTGCAATCGCATTTCCTTTTGCAATGGCAACTGGCGCATCCTGATTTAAAGTTACTTTGATTTTTTCTCTTAATAAATCACAAGCATGCAAACTGTCTCCAATCACTTTTACTGCTTCCTGCGGGCTTTGCAACGCTAAGGTTTTAATTGGAATAATAGCATCCAGGGATTCTTTCAAATAAACAATTTCACGTGGCGAAACTTTTCCGGCAGCGATTTTAGAAATCAGACGCTCTAAATCTGAAATTTGTTTAATTTGGTATTGAATATTGTGCAGCACTTCAGGATTTGATTTCAAATACGAAACCACATCATGACGGCCTTTTATTTTATTACTGTCTTTTAACGGTAAAGCCAGCCAACGTTTCAACAAACGTCCACCCATTGGCGAAAGCGTTCTGTCAATTACATCTAAAAGCGTTACAGCATTCGGATTATAGCTGTGATATAATTCTAAATTTCGAATTGTGAATCGATCCATCCAGACATAAGCATCTTCAGCAATACGCTGGATTGCTGTTATATGTTGTACACGATTGTGTTGTGTTTCGGATAAATAATACAGAATCGCTCCCGAAGCAATGATTCCTTCCTTTAACTCTTCAACTCCAAAACCTTTTAAAGAAACAGTTTGAAAATGCTTTGTCAAAGTTTCCAACGCATAATCTTCTTTATAAATCCAGTCTTCCAAATAAAAACTATGAAAATCATCTCCAAAAGCAGCTTTGAAATCACCTTTGTTATTCTTCGGAACTAAAACTTCACTCGGATTAAAATTCTGCAAAAGTTTATCAATATATTCTGCATTTCCCTGAGCCGTTAAAAACTCCCCTGTTGAAACATCCAAAAAGGAAATTCCGATATTTTTATTAGCAAAATAAACAGATGCTAAAAAGTTGTTTGATTTAGATTGTAAAACCTCATCGTTTAAAGAAACTCCAGGAGTTACCAATTCGGTAACACCACGTTTTACAATAGTTTTAGTCATTTTTGGATCTTCGAGCTGATCGCAAATAGCAACACGAAGTCCGGCTTTGACTAATTTTGGCAAGTAAGTATTAATAGAATGATGCGGAAAACCGGCTAAAGCGGTTTCAGTTTCAGAACCTGCACCTCTTTTAGTTAATGTTATTCCAAGAATTTTAGAAGCTCTAATGGCGTCTTCTCCAAAGGTTTCGTAAAAATCACCCACTCTGAAAAGCAGACAGGCATCAGGATATTTTCTCTTGATTTCGTTGTACTGTTTCATTAAGGGTGTTTCTTTCACCACTTTCTCTTTCGCTGCCAAATTGTAATGTTTTTAAATGAAAATTTATGACAGCGAATTTATAATATTTTGGCGGCATATCGAAGAGCTTCAAAAATTAAAATATTTTTAAGATTTTTTTGAGTTGAGATATTAGAATTTTCAATAGATTTGTTCATAATTAAAACAAAGACTCTTAAAGATGAAAAAAATAATTTTATTTGTTATGATCGCTGTAGTTGGAATTACAGCTTCAAACGCTCAAACTGCTAAAAAAGCCAAAGTTGCTAAAGTTCAAGGAGCAGGAATGGTTTTTGAAAACGAAACTATCGATTACGGATCTATCGCTCACAATGCTGATGGTAATCGTCAGTTTGTTTTTGTAAACAATGGAACAAAACCATTAATCATTACAAACACACAAGGATCTTGTGGTTGTACTGTACCTACAACACCAAAAGAGCCAATCGCCCCTGGTGCTAAAGGAATTATTGGGGTAAAATATGCTACTGACAGAGTTGGTGCTTTTACTAAAACGGTAACTGTTACTTCTAATGCTGAAGGACAACCTACAAAAGTACTTACTATTAAAGGTACTGTTTTACCAGATCCGGTAAAAAGCTAATCTGAAAAGAAAATAAAATAATCGAAAAAGCTTCCTTATCTTTGGAAGCTTTTTTTATGACCTGAATACAACATACCAATGAGAAAACTTGAAAACAGCGAACTGGATCGCAAATCGATTGAAGATTTTAAAAAATCAGACAAAACACCTCTAATTTTAGTTTTGGATGATATTCGCAGTTTGCACAATATTGGTTCTGTATTTAGAACTTCTGATGCCTTTTTGGTTGAAAAAATCATTTTATGCGGTATCACAGCAACTCCTCCAAACAAAGAAATCCACAAAACCGCTCTTGGTGCTACAGAAACCGTAGCCTGGGAACATCATGAAAATGTTTTGGAAGTTATTGAGAACTTAAAAAAAGAAAATGTGATGACGCTCGCCATTGAACAAGTGGAAAGCTCCATTTTTCTTCAGGATTTTAAAGTAGCTAAAAATCAAAAATATGCCTTAGTTTTTGGCAATGAAGTTTACGGAGTTGCACAGGAAGCTGTTGCCATCTGTGACGGCTGTATTGAAATTCCGCAATTAGGCACCAAACATTCCTTAAACATTGCTGTTAGTGCCGGAATTGTCGTTTGGGATTTGTTCCAAAAATTAAACTGGCCAAGTGCTGATTAAATCTTATTTTTCGGCACATCCTGTCTTTAAATGTTAGAAATTGAAATATATTTTTTTATTATTATAAAATTGATACTTTTATAAAATGAAAAATTTTAATTTCTTAACAATAATGCTTTTATTTCTTGTTTTGAGTTTTAACCCATCTCATGCAAATGATAAAGTTAAAACATTAGATAAGGTTAAACCTGCTAACGACACCCTTAAATCAAATAAAAGAAAAAATACAAAAACTACATTTGCAGTTACTCCCCCTGTGCTTAAAGCAACAGGTGATCAATTATATTGTCCTTTAAACTCTATAAATATTGTAACCTCGTTTACCATTTCTCACGATCCTGCAGAACTTGGAACAAAAGCTGCTTATATTCAGATTTCTTCAGGTTACTCTAATGGTCTTGATAGAATACAAATTCAAAATCCTGCCACACATCCTTCAATTGTACAAGGGTGGTATCCCAATGAAGGAAAACTAGTCTTATCAAGTCCAACTGGCGGAGATGTTTCATATTCTGATTTAGAAGCTGCTATTAAAGATGTTGTCTTCTCTAATTCTTCTGCCACGGCCTCAGGCACCAGAACTTTTTCTATAACCATTGGCCAGGCCAATTACCTACCTTCGACACAACATTATTATTTATATGAGCCAAGTATTGGAATCACATGGACCGCCGCGAAAAATGCCGCTGAAGCAAAAACCTATTATGGATTAAAAGGATATCTTGCTACTATTCTATCTGCTGATGAAGCAAAGTTAATAGGTGAACAAGCCTCAGGAACTGGCTGGATTGGAGGAAGTGACCAAGAAACCGAAGGTGTTTGGAAATGGGTGACAGGCCCTGAAGCCGGAACTGTTTTCTGGAATGGTACAGCAAGTGGTTCTAGCCCAAATTTTGCTTTTTGGAATAATGGCGAACCTAATCAACAAGGAGACGAAGATTATGCTCACATCACACAACCTGGAGTAGGCATAAGAGGCTCCTGGAACGACTTATCAAATACCGGATCACTAACTCCTGGAGACAATTATCAACCCAAAGGTTATGTTGTTGAATATGGAGGATCTCCAGGTGAAGTTCCTTTAGAAATAGCCACCAGTACAAAAATTACAATTCCTGTCGCAACCCCAGATCCAAATCCTGCTCCAATTTGCGATTCAGGAAGTTTCAATTTTACTGCAACAGCAACAACAGGAGCGACAATTAGCTGGTATAGTGACGCAACCGGAGGGACTGCAATTCATACTGGCCCTTCTTTTACAACACCACCAATAAGTACAACTACAACTTATTATGTAGATGCAGGATGCGATTCTAACAGAAAGTCAGTTGTTGCAACAATCAATCATACCCCTACTGCACCTATCGCAGGTCAAACAACTTATAGTAATTGCGGACCAGGACCAGTAACTATTGAAGCAAGTTCAAACATTGGTCAAATAAATTGGTTTGAGGAAGCTAACGGAGGTACAAGTGTACATTTAGGAAACAGCTTCACTCCAACCATTTCTGCAAATAAAACATATTACGCCGAGGCCGCAAACAACGGTTGCATATACGCTACGCGCACACCGGTAAATATTGAAATTTACGCTCTTCCTGTTGTTACTGACGAAACACTTCCTTTGTGCCAGGGACAAACAATTATATTAGATGCCGGATTAGAAGGAATGACTTATTTGTGGTCTACCTCTACCGGAGAAGCTACTCAAAAAATCCCTGTATCTAAAGGCGGAACTTATACGGTTGTTGTTACGAATTCTAACGACTGCTCCAGTACAAAAACCATTATTGTTGATGAACATCTGGTTCCTCAAATAAATGATGTAGTTGTAAACGGAACAACAGTGACTATTAACCTTGTGAAAGACGAAGACTATTTTGAATATTCTGTTAATGGTAATGATTTTCAATCTTCTAATGTGTTTTATGATGTATCAGGTGGTTTACATAACGCTTATGCAAAGGATAAAACTGGTTGTCCCGGAGGAAATCCAAAATCTTTTGTTGTACTTGTTTTCCCAGCATACTTTACTCCAAATAACGATACTTTTCATGATGTCTGGGAGGTAACCGGAATAGAAAATTACCCGCAGGCACAAGTCACTATTTTTGACCGTTATGGAAAATTAATAGCGCAATTAACTGCCTCTAAAATGAGTTGGGATGGAACTTTTAACAAAGTTGCCCTACCCGCTTCTGATTATTGGTATGCATTAAAAATCGACGATACACAACCTGTTTTGAGAGGTCATTTTTCATTGAAAAGATGATGCTAATTAGATGATACTAATTAGACAATGTGTCAATTAGAAAATTAGATAATGATCTAGAATACTGTAAAAACAATTATCTAATTTTCTAATTGGCACATTGATACATTATCCTATTTTCTTCTGAATTTCGTTCAATATAAAAAGATAATCTTCGTGTTTTTTTACAAAATCACGATCGGAAACATCAATGATTAAAACATTCAAATCGGTTTGCGATTTAATATAATCCAAGTATCCTGTGTTGATTTTATCCAAATAGGCTGCTTCGATATTCTGCTCGTAATTTCTGCCGCGCTTTTTGATGTTTTGAAGTAAACGTTCTGTATTTTGATATAAATAAATATACAAATCAGGCTTGGGCATTTCTTTATAAATAATATCGAATAAGTTTCTGTATAAACGATATTCATCTTCTGCCAACGTAATTTTGGCAAAAATCAATGATTTAAAAATATGATAATCGGCTACGACAAAATCTTTAAACAAATCAAATTGCGCCAAATCATCAGATAATTGCTGATAGCGATCTGCCAAAAAAGACATTTCAAGCGGAAAAGCATATCGATTTTGATCTTTATAGAATTTAGGCAAAAAAGGATTATCTGCAAAACGTTCTAAAACTGTTTTGGCATTAAAATCATCTGCAATTTTACTAACCAGAGTCGTTTTTCCTGCACCAATATTTCCTTCAAAAGCAATATAATTGAAGTTTTCTAATGCAATTCCCTGTAAAGGATTTTCCAAATTCTGAACAACAGTACAAACACTATCATCGGGAGTAATTGTAATTAACTCTGAAATAGATTTCTGAAAAACAGGATGTTTCCAGTTTAATTTTAAATCCTGCATGGGCAGCAATACAAATTTTCTATTTTGCATTAAGGGATGCGGAACCTGAAGCTTCTCTGAATCAATAATTTCATCATCAAAAACAATCAAATCAACATCGATAATTCGGGATTGATAACCTTGTTGATTAGAACGAATACGACCTAGTTGCTTTTCTACCTTTAAAATCTGATTTAGTATTTTTTGTGCTGATGAAGTACTATGCAGCAATAATGCACAATTATAGAAAGCATCACTTTCGAATCCCCAGGCAGGGGTTTCATATAGCTTTGAAACCTGAATAACCGTTCCTACTTCCTGATGTATCAGAGCGATACAGCTTTCAATATTTTCTAACCGATTTCCCTGGTTACTTCCGATAGATAAAACGATTTGATGCTGTGACTTCATAATGCAAATTAACTAAAACTATTTCAGAAATACTCACATTATTTACTTCAAGAATCAGAAGTTTCTAACTATTTCAGACTCCTTTTTTATCTTTTTTCTACACAAACCTTTCTTAAAAAACATCACATAATCTAAAAATAACATATCTTTATTTTAGAGAATTTAAAAATGTATAAACTACAACTATTTTATAAATCAGGTTAGAGAGTTACCTGCGATTTAGATTATATTTGTAACAAACCAACCTTTTTCACGACTTATAAAAAAAATATAATTATGAAGTTTTTAGGAAATGTAATTGCCACAGTGATTGGTATTTTTGTATTCATTATGTTATTCTTCTTCGGAGTAATCCTTATCGGGGCTATTTTTGGCGGAGATGACAAGGTTTCCGTTAAAAGTGATTCGGTTATCGAATTGGACCTGAAAAAAATACAAAACGATTACGCCGGAAAATATAAAGACCCTTGGGTAACTGTTTTTTCAGATCAGGAGGGAATTGGTTTAAGCGATGTAATCAACGCTATTGATGCTGCAAAGACAGATGACAATATTAAGGGAATTTCGATCTTAAACGACGAATCTTCATTAGGATTAGCGCAATATAAAGATTTAAGAAACGCCCTTGAAAGTTTCAAAAAATCAGGAAAATTTGTGTGGGCGTACGCCAATACTTATTCTCAAAAAGAATACTATCTGAATTCAGTTGCCAATACTATTTATTTGAATCCCGCTGGAGATTTAGATTTCAAAGGTCTTTCTTCTGAGGTAATGTTCTTTAAAGATTTTCAGGATAAATCAGGTATTCATATGGAAGTGATTCGTCATGGAAAATACAAGAGCGCCGTTGAACCCTTCTTAGAAAATAAAATGAGTGATGCCAACAGAGAGCAGGTTACCGCACTTTTGAACTCTATTTGGGCAACTATTTCTACAGATATTTCAAAAAGCAGAAATATTCCGCTTCCTAAATTAAATGAAATAGCAAATGGCTTATTGGCAAGAACGCCGGAAATGGCTAAAAAAGAAGGCTTAGTAGATATTGTTGCTTACGAAGATGTTTATCATAATGCCATCAAAAAAGCTTTGAAGGTAACTGGTGATGACGACTATAATAAAATTTCGATTTTAGATTACACGCAAAACAATGTTACTACTGCTTTGACCAATACAGCAAGCGACAAAATTGCAATTATTTATGCACAAGGCGAAATTACAGGCGGAGAAGGTGATGTTAATGTAATTGGAGAAGGTGCAATGCGTCGTTCTCTACAAGAAGCCAGAAAAGACGATGATGTAAAAGCAATTGTACTACGAATTGACAGTCCAGGAGGAAGTGCTTTAACTTCTGACCTGATCTGGAGAGAAATTGAAGTAACTAAAAAAGTAAAACCGGTAGTAGTTTCTATGGGGAATTATGCTGCTTCGGGCGGTTATTATATTGCTTGTAATGCCAACAAAATTTTTGCTGAAAGCAATACTATTACTGGATCTATTGGCGTTTTTGGAATTTTACCAAATTTTTCACCATTGGCGACTAAATTAGGTATCAATACAGAACAAGTAAAAACGCATGAGAATTCGGCAAATTATAGTCCGTTTGTTCCTGTTGATGAAAAATTTAAGGCTTTCACTCTTGAAGGCGTTGAGCATATTTACAACACTTTTGTAACACATGTTGCTGAAGGACGAAAAATGACATTTGCGCAAGTAGACGCAATCGCACAAGGAAGAGTGTGGTCTGGAAGCGAAGCAGTAAAAATTGGTTTAGTGGACAAAATTGGAGGACTGAAAGAAGCTATTGCAGAAGCTGCAAGAATTGCAAAAATAAAATCATACAGCACACAGAATTATCCTGAATATGAAAAAACATTTGGTGATCTTTTAGGAAATCTACCTTTTGCACAATCTAAAGAAGCGTTCATAAAAGAAGAAATCGGCGAAGAAAATTATCTTATGCTTGAACAAGTAAAAAGACTTCAGAGACAACAAGGGGTTCAGGCAATGCTTCCTTTTGGAATAAATATTAAGTAATTCCATTCATAAAAAATGAAAAAGATAGTTCTGTTTATCAGTATTTTATTTTTAAGTATTGTACATGCTCAGGATAAAAATGCGATTACTTATAAAGAGTCTCCCATAGTTTTAAAAATCAATACTGACCAACTTTTTGGCACCTTAACAACTCCGGATTTAACAAAGAAATATCCTGTTGCCTTAATTATTGCCGGCTCTGGGCCAACAGACCGAAACGGTAATAACCCAATGATGAAAAACAATTCATTGAAGATGCTGGCTGAAGTTTTGGCTAAAAATGGAATTGCGTCATTAAGATACGATAAAAGAGGAATTGGCGAAAGTAAGGCATCTGCCATTACAGAACAAAGTTTAGTTTTTGAAAATTATACAGAAGATGCAAAAAGCTGGATCAATTTATTAAAACAAGACAAACGTTTTTCAGAAGTTGTGATTATCGGTCATAGCGAAGGTTCTTTAATTGGAATAATCGCCGGAGCAAAAGCCAATAAATTTATTTCAATTGCGGGTCCGGGAGAATCTGCAGATAAACTTATTAAGGCGCAAATATCATCAAAATCAAATAAAATAATCGAGGATATGACTTTCCCGATTATTGATAGTCTGAAAAACGGACATCAGGTAAAGAAAGTCGATCCAATACTTAATTCTCTTTTTAGACCGAGTATTCAACCTTATTTAATTTCATGGTTTAAATACAATCCACAAGTAGAAATTAAAAAACTAAACGTGCCTATTTTAATTGTTCAGGGAAACAATGATCTGCAAGTAACTATTAAAGATGCAGAAAGTTTATCTCAGGCAAATAAAAACACAGAACTTCTAATTGTAGATAAAATGAATCATGTTATGAAAATTGTTGAAGGTGATAAACAAGCCAATTTAGACAGTTATAACAACGAAACTTTACCTCTTTCTGAAGTCATGACCAATAAGATCGTTTCATTCATTAAAAAATAATTGAAAATCATAAAACCATTAAAAATCCGTTTGATATATATAGTCAAACGGATTTTTCATTTTTAACAAACATTAAATATATTCTTACATTATTGTGAAAAAATTATCACTAAACTCATATAAAAAAAATTATTTTTGCAAACAGTTAACAGCAACGTAAACCCTCAAATCTATAAATAATTATGCTTAAGAAAATTTTAAAGATTACCGCCATTGTTCTTGTGGTATTTGTTGCGGCATTATTTGCCATCCCCTATTTTTTTAAAGATCAAATAAAAGCAAAAATTGCAGAAGCCATCAACGAAAGTGTCGATGCTAAAGTGAGTTTTGCTGATGCCGATTTAAGTTTATTTAAAAACTTCCCAAATGCGACCGTTGGAATTGAGAAATTAGTCATTATCAACAAAGCACCTTTTGAAGGAGACACTTTGGTTTCATTGGGCGAATTGAACCTTAAAATGAGCATTAAGGAAATTTTCAAAGGAAAAGAAGAACCTTTGAATATTCAGGGAATAACTTCTGAGAATGGATTAATCAATATTATCTTTAATAAAGATGGCATTGGGAATTTTGATATTGCTTTGAAAGATAAAAAAGAAGATCCTAAAGATGAAAAAAGCAAACCGCTTTCTTTAAAAATTCAAAATTACAAAATCGAGAATTTCACTTTCCGATATATTGATCAGGGTTCTAAAATTAAGATGGTAATTGACAGTTTAAATCACGAAGGAACTGGAGATTTTACTAATTCAAAACTGGATTTAACTACAAAATCTACCGCAAAAGTATCCTTGGATATGGATAAAATCAATTACATGAAAAATGTAAAACTGACTTTAGACGCTGTTTTAGGAATTGATTTGGAGCAAAGCAAATATACTTTTAAAGAAAATAAAGCTTTGATCAATCAACTACCTTTAGAATTTGACGGTTTTATTCAAATGGTTGATGCCGGTCAGATTTACGATTTAAAATTTAAAACTCCAACCTCCTCTTTTACAAACTTCTTAGGTTTAATTCCTTCGGCTTATGCAGCTGGTTTAGATGGTGTAAAAACAACCGGAGACTTTACTGTTGCAGGTTTTGCTAAAGGACAATTAACAGATACTACTGTTCCAAAATTCAATATTGCTATTGCTTCTAATAATGCTTCTTTTCAATATCCGAACTTACCAAAATCAGTTCAGAATATTGTGATTGATACAAAAATCATCAATGAAACAGGAATTCTAAATGATACCTACGTCAATTTAGATAAACTTTCATTCCGTATTGATCAGGATGTTTTTAATGCAAAAGCGAATATTAAAAATATCACAGTAAATCCATACGTAAATGCAGCTTTAAAAGGAACAATCAATTTAGCAAACCTTTCAAAAGCATATCCAATCAAAATGGACAAACCTTTAGCTGGTATTTTAAAAGCTGATGTAACTACAGAATTTGATATGGCTTCGGTAGAAAAAAGCCAATATGAAAATATCAAAAATGCAGGAACGATGAGTTTATCAGGATTTAAATATACTGATGAAAACAATAAGTCAATGAACATTAGTACAGCTTTAGTTGAATTTAATCCGAGTAAAATCAACTTGAAACAATTTAATGCTACTACGGGAAAATCTGATATTGCTATTAATGGAGTATTGGAGAATTTCTACGGTTTTATGTTTAAAAAACAAGAATTGAAAGGAAACTTCAATATGAGTTCAAATCAATTAGCAGTTGACGATTTCATGACTGAAGGCGAACCTGCAACTGAAAAAGCGGCAGCAAAACCAACTGAAGCCATGAAGATACCTGCATTCTTAAATTGTACTATTAATGCAAAAGCAACAACAGTTTTATATGACAATTTAAAACTAAAAGATGTTTCTGGAAGGTTAATTGTAAAAGACGAAAAAGCACTTTTAGAGAACTTTAAAACATCTATTTTTGGAGGGACGATTGGTTTAACGGGAGCAGTTTCTACTAAAGAAAAAGTACCCACTTTTGATATGAACTTAGGTTTCAATCAGGTTGATATTGCGCAGACATTTACGCAATTAGAAATGATGAAAAAGATTGCTCCTATTGCCGGAATCATTAATGGAAAATTGAATTCTACAATTAAATTAAATGGAAATCTGGATGCTAAAGAATTAACGCCCGACCTGAAATCAATTTCAGGAGATTTATTAGGACAATTACTTTCGACTACCATTAATTCAAAAAATTCAACTTTATTGAATGCTTTAGGTTCAAACATTAAATTCATTGATATGAATAAGGTGAATTTAAATGATATTAAAGCTGCCCTAACTTTTGACAACGGAAAAGTAAATGTAAAACCATTTGATATTAAATATCAAGACATTAAAATTACGGTTGGCGGAACTCACGGTTTTGACCAAACGATGAATTACAACTTAAAATTAGATGTTCCGGCAAAATATTTAGGCAGCGAAGCAAATGCATTTCTTGCTAAAATGTCTCCGGCAGATCAGGCAAAACTGCAAAACATTCCCATTAACGCCATGATTACAGGGAATTTTTCTAATCCAAAAGTTTCAACTGATATGAAAAGCGCTGTCAGCACTTTAGCTTCTCAGGTTGCGAATCAGCAAAAAGAAAAATTAACTCAAAAAGGAGCATCAGCCCTTAACGATTTGATTAATAAAAACACAAAAGCAAAAGATACAACGCAAGCTGCAAAGACAGAAAAACAACAAAAGACTCAGGAAACTACTAAAAAAGCAACCGATTTGATAAATGGTTTGTTTAAGAAGAAAAACTAATGTTTTAATACTATAAAAAAATCCTGCCCTCGAAAGTATTTTCAAAGGCAGGATTTTTTATTTATAATGCAATCTAATTTACTTAATTCGATTTATACAAAATTCGATTTATTGCTTCAATAAATACAGGATAATCATTAATAGTCGTATCAATACCAACACTGCTATTTCCGTAAGGTTCGTATTTTTTTAAGTTCGAAACGGAGAACAAACCAACTGTTGGCGCTTTTGAAGCGCTTGACAAATGCATAATACCACTGTCAGCTCCAACAAAAACATCTACATTGGCCAAAACTGAACCAATTTCACGAACATCTTTACTATAAAATGTAGGTGCCTGAAAATTTATTTGAGATACGTTTTCTACAGGCAAAACTTCAAATATGTTGTAATCAGGATATTCCTTTTTCAAAACATCATAAAACTTCTCCCACCATTCTATGCAGTAGCATTTATCACCTGTTGCAAAAGTAAAAATGGCAATTGTTTTTTTCTGCTGATCGATAATATCATTCAGAATCTTTTTCCCATTTGCAATTTCTTGTTCAGACAATTTTAAATCAATCAGAGCAACTGGTTCTTTTGTATCTTGTATTCCAACCTGGCTAAATGTGTATCGTAGATTGTACACAGGATATTTTGCAATATGCCCATAATCTTCATAAGGTAATTCAACGTTTTCCGGTAAATCTCCGAAAATCTTATATTTTGCATTTGAAAATTTTGCTGCCAAACGACCAGACGATGAATTTTGATCGACATTAATTACAATATCATAATTCTGTTTTTTAATTAAAGTCCAAACTTTAAAGTACTTCACTAATTCCTTAAAAGGCTTTTTAGGCAAAGGAATTATTTTATCAATGTTTTCATAATTTTCAAAAACTATGGGGGCCAAAAAACCTTTTACAAATAAGTCAATTTTACAATTCGGAAATGTTTTAGTCACTTCCTGAACCAATGGCGTTATTAATAAAAGGTTTCCTAATCTGCCATTAGGTCGGCAAATTAAGACTTTTTTAATTTTACTCTTATCAATTGGCTCATTTTTACTTATACTTGAATCACCAATATTTTTGGTCAGGCTGCGCATCAGACTTCTTCTGAATACATTAACTTTTTTTAAGTTACCCATTTGTGTTATTTATTTTCTTTGACATAATTTTTACAGAAAAAAATATAGATCATCCTTACTTCCAAAACTCAAAGCTAGGCTCTTTTTTTTTCTAAAAATATCTTCTTTCAACAAGTAATTATTACAAAATTGTAATCAAATGTATCAACATTCACATCTTAAAAGAAGAACAAAATTACGAAAAAACACAACTTAAACACCAACATAATAGACAGTTACCTAATAACAATCGATGAATACCTTATAAAACTAGATGTTTATATCGACAACATAACCCTCTGAACCACGAACATTAAAAACAGTTCCGTCTTCAAAAATCAAATATTGCCCTTTAATTCCAACAAGCTTTCCACTAAATGTTGGTGTCTTATCAAGATTTAAACTGGCAATTTTTGCGGGATAATTTACAACAGGATAATTCAATTTAAATAAATCGTCGCTTTTTGTAACGAAATATTCCTGAACTTGTGTTGGAAGCAAACTTTCGACTTTGGCCTTTTCAGCAATCAGGTCAAAAGCAATTTCAGTATCCTGAAGCATTTTTCTCCAATTGGTTTTATCTGTATAATGATTTTTTAGCGCGACCTCTGTTATTCCTGCTAAATATCGATTTGGAACCTCAACAATAGCTATGGCACGCGTTGCACCCTGATCAATCCATCGTGTTGGAACCTGCGTTTTGCGGGTTACGCCCACTTTTATTTCGGTTGACAAAGCCAAATAAACAATATGAGGTTGTAATTGTACTTTTTCCTCATAAGCTAAATCACGATCTGCAATGCCCAAATGAGCCGTACTTAATTCTGGTCTCATAATCCAATCACCCACAGCCGGACTTGAATAAAAACAATCGTAACAAAAACCTTGTCTGTAGATTTTTTTCTTTTTATTACAATTTAAACATTGAAAACCAGTACAATTAATTTCGATCTCCTTATTCAATAACTGATTCATACTAAGAAAACTATCTTCAAAAACCAGATAATATTGAATTGGATTTCCGATTTCTGTTTGCATTTTTGTAAGTACGCCTTGATATTGCATAGTATTTTAGATTGCTGGTTTTAGATTTTAGATTTGCTCAGGATAGTGAACTTTTATTGTTAAAATTCCACTTTTGAACTGGAATCTTTACTTCAAATAGAATTGTTTTTTACAAAAAAACACTATTTTTGATACAAAGGCAAAGTTAATCTTTGTCTAATGATATTCAAATTTTAAATTCCTGATTTTGATAATAACATAATCAGTAATCTAATGCCGTACCGACTTTTCGGATCGGGACAACAATCTAAAATCTAAAATTATTCATGCCCGTATCAATCATTAACTCTTTCGCATCCTGGGTCCTGAAACAAAGGATACATCAAATAGAACTTTTTCTAAAATACCCGAATGAAGTTCAGGAAGAGCTATTGCATAATTTATTGACCTCCTCGGAAAACACTGTTATTGGAAGAAAATATGATTTTGCATCGATCAATTCTTACCAGACATTTGCTGAAAGAGTACCAATTGCTACATACGAAGAATTACAACCCTTAATTGAGCGAACACGTCAGGGTGAACAGGGCGTTATTTGGGAAACTCCAATTAAATGGTTTGCTAAATCGAGTGGTACAACTAATGCCAAAAGTAAATTTATTCCTGTAAGCAGTGAAGCTCTGGAAGATTGTCATTATAAAGGAAGTAAAGATTTACTTTGTTTGTATTTGAATAATAATGAAGATTCTGAGTTGTTTTTAGGAAAAAGTCTTCGCTTAGGCGGAAGCTCTCAAATTTATGAAAACAACAATACTTTTTTTGGAGATTTATCGGCAATATTAATCGAAAACATGCCTATTTGGGCTGAGTTCAGCAGTACACCAAGCAGTAAAACTTCCTTAATGAGTGAATGGGAAACCAAAATTGCTGCTATTATCAATGAAACTAAAAACGAAAATGTAACGAGTTTTGCGGGCGTTCCTTCCTGGATGTTAGTTTTAATGAATAAAGTTTTAGAAGATACCGGAAAAGGAAATCTTCTGGAGCTTTGGCCAAATCTGGAAGTTTACTTTCATGGTGGCGTAAGCTTCTCTCCTTATAAAGAACAATACAAAAAAATCCTGCCAAGCAAAGATTTTAAATACTACGAAATATACAATGCTTCTGAAGGCTTTTTTGCCATTCAGGATTTAAATAATTCCAGTGATTTATTGTTGATGCTGGATTATGGCATTTTCTACGAATTCATTCCGATGGATACTTTTGATACTCCAAACCAAAAAGTGATTCGTTTGGCAGATGTTGAGTTGAATAAAAACTACGCAATTGTTATTACGACCAATTCTGGTTTGTGGCGTTATTTGATTGGCGATACTGTTCGTTTTACATCTTTAAATCCATACCGAATTAGAGTTACCGGAAGAACCAAGCATCACATTAATGTTTTTGGCGAAGAATTAATGGTCGAAAATACAGATCAGGCGATTGCAAAAGCATGCCAGGTTACTGAAACTGAAGTTGTCGACTATACGGTTGCTCCTATTTTTATGCAGGACAAAGAAAAAGGCGCACACGAATGGATGATCGAATTCAAGAAAAAACCAGCTGATGTTGGTCTTTTCCAAAAAGTTTTGGATGAAACTTTACAGACTTTAAACTCTGATTACGAAGCCAAACGTTACAACAACATGACATTAAATCCTTTGGTGATTAATGTAGCGCGTGAGAATTTGTTTTATGATTGGCTTAAGGAACGAGATAAATTGGGTGGACAACATAAGATTCCGAGGCTTTCTAATCAAAGAGATTATTTGGAGCAGTTGAAGGAGATGTGTGCTGTTAAAAGTTAGCCACAAATTTCACGAATTAGCACGAATTCTTTACCACTTTTACTTTTGAAACTTTAATTACACTAAACCGCATGAGGGATAGCAGTGAAAATCCTTTTGTACCGGTCCCGATAGCTATCGGGAGGCACAAAAGATTGGAACGGATAGCCCGGCCCGGAGGGACATGCCCATAAAAAAACCTTAGCTCAAAGTATTAGCTAAGGTTTTTTATTTTTATTCTGTTTTTGTCAGGCTGAGCGAAGTCGAAGCCCCGTCCCAATTAACACGCCCTTCGACTTCGCTCAGGGTGACAAAACAAACTACATCATATCAATATATCTGTCGTGATATCCTAAAAGGTATAAAACTCCGTCAAGACCAAGGCTTGAAATTGAAGTTGAAGCACTTTCTTTTACTTTTGGTTTGGCGTGGAAAGCGATTCCCAGACCGGCCAGGTTTAGCATTGGCAAATCGTTTGCACCGTCTCCAACTGCAATTGTTTGGTTGATGTGAATTCCTTCTTTTTCGGCAATAGCTTTTAAGTGTTCGGCTTTCTTTAAACCATCTACAATATCGCCTATATATTTTCCGGTTAATTTACCGTCTATAATTTCTAATTGATTGGCATGAACGTAATCGATACCTAGTTCTTTTTGTAGATATTCTCCAAAATAGGTAAATCCTCCTGATAGAATTGCCGTTTTGTAACCGTAATATTTTAATGCTTTCATTAAACGATGCGCACCTTGTGTTATCGGTAAATTTTCGGCTACTTTTTGCAAAACATCTTCGCTCAATCCTTCTAACAACGCCATACGTTGCTTGAAACTTTCGTTGAAATCAATCTCGCCATTCATTGCCGATTCTGTAATGGCTCGAACCTGATCTCCTACCCCGTTTAGTTCTGCCAATTCGTCGATAACTTCTGTCTGGATTAAAGTGGAATCCATATCGAAGCAAACCAAACGACGGTTTCTTCTGTAAATATTATCTTCCTGAAAAGAAATATCAACATTCAACGTTCTTGAAATTTCCATAAAACTGGCTGTCATCAGAATCTTATTTACAATTTCGCCCGTAACCGATAATTGGATGCAAGAACGTGGGAATTCTTCTTTTTCAACAATTGAAGTTCTTCCTGTTAATCGAATAATAGAATCGATATTCAGGTTTTGGTCTGACATAATTTTAGTCACAGCAGCCAATTGTGAAGCCGCTAATTTTTCGCCTAAAATATTAATGATGTATCGTTGTTTCGATTGTGATTTGACCCATGTTTCATAATCTTCAATCGAAATTGGAATAAACTTAACCTTTATTTCTAACTCGTAAGCTTTAAACAATAAGTCTTTTAAAACAGGAGCCGAAGAAGATCCGGCTTCAATTTCGAATAAAATTCCTAAAGAAAGTGTATCATGAATATCAGCCTGGCCAATATCTAAAATATTAGCATCGTACGTCGCCAATACAGCTGTTAAACCTGCTGTAACCCCTATTTTATCGTGTCCTGAAACTTTTAATAAAATAATCTCTTTATCTTCTATTGCCATTTTATGCTTATTGTTTTGAAGCGACAAAAATCGGCAATCTATCCTTGATAAAAAAGGATATTGTTTGTTTTTTTACAAACAAAAAGCACATATCCATGTGCTTTTTGAATTAATTTAACAATTATGTTCGGGTATTAAAATAACCTAACTTTTTTATTACTTATTAGGTTCGTTTACATCGAAATTCACCATCCAATTGACTTCAAATTTATCGGTAAACATACCAAAATAGGCTCCCCAAAAAGTGTTATCCATAGGCATGAAAACGTTTCCTCCTGCTGAAAGTCCGTTGAAGATTCTATCGGCCTCTTCTTTGCTTTCGACATTCACCGAAACAGAAAAGTTTCCTCCAAATTTCACATCTCCTGATTGTTCATTACTGTCACTTCCCATCAAAATAGTATTTCCAATTGGCAATGAAACATGCATTATTCGGTTGGCATCTTTTTCAGAAAATTCAGCGCAGCCTCCATCTTCGGCAGGCGGCATATCTTTAAATTTTCCGATATAAGGAAATTCTCCTCCAAAAACTGATTTGTAAAATAAAAATGCTTGTTCGCAATTTCCGTTAAAAACTAAATAAGGGTTTACTGATGTTGCCATGATATTTTTTATTTTTTGTTATAGTCTGTATTCTATTCTCTTTATTCTATTCTCTTCCCTCTATTTCTCAGAAAGTTCTTTAACCGTTTCCAATCCTTTTGGAAAAGCTTCTTTAAAGTAATCGATATACTTTTCGACCACATCAACCTGTGCAACCAGATCTGTAAACTCATCATCTACTGTTAATCGATAGGTTTCCATTGCACCGCTCCATTTTTTAGTTTCGTCGTCGATAGGTAATTCTTTAAAGTCTTTTATTTCTCCCAGATGCTTAAAAGCCATATATTCATTTGGGGTTTTCTTTTCGATGATGCTGTTCATTCCTTCTCCGTTTGGAGACATGAAATGAATTTTATCACCTTCATTCCAATCGCTTACTGCGTAAGATCCTTCACAAAAAGCTCCTGTCCATTTTTTATACGTTTCGTCGTTCCATAAAACTGACCAAACTTTTTCTGCCGAAGCTTTGATTCTAATTTTAAATTCTAACGTTTCAATTGTTTCCATAACTATGATAATTTACTAAAATCCATATATAGAACATTCCAGCGATGACCGTCTAAATCAGCAAAAGCACAGCCGTACATCCAGCCCTGACTTTCGGCTGGCTGAGCAAAAACATTTCCGCCTGCTTCTTCAGCCTTTTTTGCTAAGTCATCAACTTCTTCTTTGCTTTCGGCATCAATTGAAATCAGAATTTCTGAACTCGTTTGTGTATCGGTCAATTTGTTTTGAGAAAAACTGGCAAATAATGATTCTTCAAAAAGCATTACAACAAATTTTCCTTCACCAACAATCATGCAAGTAGAACTTGGCGTATCGTGTTCTTCATTAAAAGAGAAACCTATTTTCGAAAAAAAAGCTTTTGATTTTGCCACCTCTTTTACAGGCAAATTCAGCCATATTTGTTTTGTCATTTTTTTTACTGTTTTTCGTTAAACTTTTTTTGCCACAAAGGCACTAAGCCACAAAATTTTTTTCAAAGCCTTTGAACCTCTGTCGCTTTGCTCCTTTGAACCTAAAATCAATTAGCTTCTGCGTAACTTTTAAAATTATCCAAAATTGCTTGCCAGCCTCCGCGCTGCATTTCTTCCGGGTTTTGCGTTTCAGGATCGAAACTTTCTATTACTTCAACTCCGTTTGGTGTTTCTTTGAAAGTTATTTCGACCTTTCTTCCATCTGCCATGACATATTCGATAGCCTCGTTTTGTTTTACCAAAGTATATTCTCCTTCAAAATCAAAACTCATACTGCCATCTTTTGCAGCCATTGTCGATTTGAATTTCCCTCCTTCTTTTAAATCATTTTCTGCAAAAGGTGTGTGCCAGTCTGGTGACGCAAAACTCCATTTTGTAATGTGTTCCGGCAATGTCCAGAAATTCCAAACTTTCTCTATTGATGCATTGATTGTGTTTTGTACTGTTATCATTATTGTTTATTGTTTATTTGTTAATTGAATTGTTCTTTAAAATTTTGAATAATAGCGTTCAAAATTGTTCTTGCATCTCTTCAGGTTACATTTCAGTCGGAATCTGACTTTCATCCATATAGAAAACTTCCCAATGGTGTCCGTCCAAATCAAAAAAATCTCTTTGGTACATCCAGCCATAATCTTTAGCTTCATTGTGTGCCGCCCCTCCAGCTTTAACAACCGCTGTCATGATTTCGTCCACCTTATCTCTACTTTCAACAGAAATTGCAGCAATCATTTCTGAGGTTGTCGTTGTATTGCAAATCTCTTTTTTTGTAAATGTTTGAAAAAAATCTTCTAACAAAAGCATTGCAAATATATTTTCACCAATTATCAGGCAAGTTCCTTTTTCATTTGTGAATTTTGCGTCAAACGAAAAACCCAACTTTTTAAAAAATGATATCGACTTATTTAAATCTTTTACAGCAAGATTTAAGAAAATTTTTGTTTTCATATTTATAAAATTACAAATTAACTGACACAAATTTAGAATTTTAGAACAGGCTTTAAATTACAATAAAAGTCAACTTTAGGGTCATTTAAGACAAATTGCTTATTTTTGTAAGGATGTTAACTTTCACAAAAAAGAAAAACCATGGGTAAGAAAATAGCTTTAATTGTCCCGCATGATTATAAATTATTGAGTATAGCTGCAATTTTAGAAGTTTTTGAAACTGCCAATAAACTACATAAAGGACCTGAAAAACCTTTTGAAATAATGGTTTTTCAATCAGTTGAGCAAATAGATCAAAAACATTTATTTGGTTATGAAGTAAATGCGATTGAAACTTCAGATATAAATCTGGAGCTTATTTTGATTCCCGCTTTTACAACAGATAATATGAGTGAAATGATCGCGAAGAATAAAAATTTTATTCCGTGGTTGCAAAAACAACATCAATTTGGAGCCGAACTCGCTAGTTTTTGTACGGGAGCATTTTTGTTTGCTGCTTCTGGTTTATTAAACGAAAAACTCGCTACTACACATGTTGATGCCTGCAGTGCTTTTACCAAAGCTTTTCCAATGGTGAAATTAAAACCAGAAGAAACATTGACAGCTGACGGAAGTTTATACACCAGTGGCGGATCAACCTCAACATTCCATTTATTGATTCTTTTGGTTCAGAAATATTGCGGAAATGAAATCGCGGTTCAGATTGCCAAGATTTTCTCTATTGATTTAAACCGATACAAACAAAGTTACTTCAGCACTTTCAGACCCAATCATTTACACAATGACACTTTAGTGGCCATGCTACAGCAAAAAATTGAAAATCAATATCACAGTATTGAAAAGCTGGAAGAAATTACAAAAGATATTCCCACCAGTGCCAGAAACATGACGCGTCGTTTTAAACAAGTGACCGGGATTCCGCCAATTGAGTATTTACAGAATATAAGAGTGGAGAGTTCTAAGAAATATCTGGAACAGACGCAGCTTTCGATTTCTGAAATTATAGAAAAAACAGGTTATAACGATCCTAAAGCTTTCAGAAAAGTGTTTTATAAAATGGTCGGGATGAAACCCATTGAATATCGCGAGAAATTTAGAGTGCAATAAAAAAATTGTTTAATGGCTTTTTTCTTATATTTACTTTCGATTTTTAAAACCAAAAAACATGAAAAAATTAATTTTGATTTGCCTAACCATGTCCTTTTTAATCAGTTGTAATTCTGATGAGATTGTTATAGACGGATTTAATTATGATGCAATCTTAAACATTTCTGTTCTTAACTCAAATGGTGATGACTTATTAAATCCCGATAATTCAAATGCTATTGATCAAAGTAAAATTAAAATACTTTATCTGGTTAAGGGTAAATTAATTCAAGAACCGAACGGTACTGATCACCCTCGAAATTTTATGATTTACAAACAAGATGGTCTTAACATTATTCGTATTTTCTTAAATAGCTCACCAGAAGAACAATATCCTCAAACTTACATTCAATGGAGCGAAAATAATACAGATATCATTAAAATTGAATATAACAGAACATCAAATTCTGTTACCAAAAAAACAATTTGGTTAAATGACAAATTAGTTTCTGACATTGAGCCTTATTTAAAAGTTATAAAATAGCACACTTCTTTAAAACCAAAAAAAGACTGATGAAAAATCATCAGTCTTTTTTTGATTTATTTTTTATACTTATTTCGAAAAAACTTAATGAGCAAATACAATACATATACTATGATTATTAGTCCGATGATATTTATAATTTGCCAAATAAGTAAATGACCATCGAAATCTTCAATAACTTTATTCATAATACGATAATTTTTGTAGTAATATTATAAAGATATAAAATATAGTGTTTAGAGTTTCTACTAAAATCAATATGTTATAAATAAACCTTCATCTCCTTTAATAATATAATCGAACGCAAATATTTTACCATTTCTTAAATTAAAATACATTACTGGATTATTTTTACTTACTAAAACAAAAATATAATCTGACATATTTGAAAAATTAATTTTAGAGCCTTTAAATTCATTATAAGTTACAATAGAAAAATTTGCAGGATCTAAAAGTGGACCTTTTTCCTTTTTTATTTTTTTCAAATGTTTATCAAGGATCTTTATCCTATCATCAATTGTATATTTTGAATTATTAATTGATCCAAAGTAGATAAAATTATCTGCAATAAATTTCGCATTCGTATTCCGGTAAAAAACTGTTCTTACAAATTCATTTAACATCTTTTCATTAGGCTCATTTTGACTCAACACAACTACTGTATTAACAAAGAACACAACAAAAACTAATAAACCTCTATATTTTTTCATTTGCATTCTCCTTTTTTTAAAGAGGCACTTCCCTTTATTATAGTTTTTGCCCTCCAATGGGTACACTCATACTTCTAATGTCTTGACCTAAATCGCCAGGATTACGTCCTTTAAAATTTACAACCACCGCATTATACGACCCAGTTGTTTTGGGTAAAATTAACCCTCCTTTTTCCGCTGTAGAGATTGCAAAATCAGTACAATTGAAATTATTTCTTAGTACAAAGCTTATCTATAAACATCCACTACAATTGTAATCACCAATTTTCTCAACTACTATCCATTTTTTATTTTCTTTTCTCATTACCACAGCCATCTGAGTATCACCAACAAAATTATTATTATCAATATGATAAAAGAACATAATGTATTTTCTATTATTATAATATAAAGGTTCAGATAAGATTATTACATTTTCTACATTAGGATATTGATTTGAAAATTTACTACTAAAAAGTAAACTTCGACTTCCCTCAATTAATTCATATCCAGGAAAGTCTTCCGCTTTCCAATATTTTTTTATAGTGTCCTGCGAATATTTTTTATATAATTTTTTCCACTGTTTTTCATTAAATAACTTGCTTGTATGATCTATTTCATTTGAATACACAATATGCTCCGACTCTTCTCCTCTGTTAAAAATTCTTAAGACTTGATTATTATTTTCCTTTGCTTTTAGGATGTAATGTACGTTACCATTTTTTTTCTCCAATTCCAAAAAATCATTTATTGGCTCATAGCTTGTCAGATAAGGAGACGAGCAAGAGATACTAATCATCGGAATTAGTATAAGTATATTTTTTAGTTTTTTCATAATTTACTTTTTACAAGGTTTTCCTACTGGCGAATATATACCATATTGCGAACCATTTTTCTCTGTATTTATTCTATACAAAATTCTCTCTCGATCTTTAAAATTCTTATTAGAAGGATCGTTAGGATAAGTTTGATTAAATATTCTTGTTCCTTGAAGCCCACCCCAAGCCAGGTCTAAATAAACCTGCATTGGAAAACCTGAATCAACAGGCTGACCAGTATGAAATTCTTGAATAGCAGAAGCTATTGAATTGACATACTTATTAGCAATTAATTCATGATGGGCATTTGGCAGTAAATTAGGATTTTTACTAATTTGCTGCTGAACATAAGCATCATAAATTGTAGGAAAATCGCATATTTTTGAATTACCACAGCCCGTGTTTTCTTCAAGTAAACTAATCAAATACGCATGAATAATCTCATGTGCCATTGTAGTTGCGACAGATAAGTCGGTAGGCGGGCTAACATTCCCTACACCATTAATATAATCTTCCTTAAAAACCATGCTAATATCAGTTTTCGAACCGTTAATTTTAGTTGTCTGTGCTAAATCATTCGGATTACTTACCTTACCTGTAGACATATTTAAATTAAAAATGGCACCGCCAGGCCTAAAACGTTCTATCATACCTGCAATATCAGTTTGCTTTAAGTTTTTTAATTTATCAAAAACTGCTTTTGTACAAGCATCAAGTTTATCTGAATTAATTTGCTTTTCTATTTTTTGAGCATTGGTTAATGCAGAGGCACCAGACCCTCCACCTCCAACATGAGGTGGATATCCCCCATTATTGTCACTTAGTTCTCCGCCACCACCGCCAAAGCACCCAATTAGCATTAAAGCTTCAAAATCTCCATCTTCATAAAGCCAACCCATATAAACACAAACATCTGACTCCATTTTACCAGTTGGATTTGGTTTTACTAAAATACTATTTTTGAATTTACTAAACTGAACAGCTTCCTTCTTTGGATTGAGTACTAATATTATGCCATCAAAATCATCTGTTATCTCATAAAAATTAAATAATTTATCATTGTTATCGAAATCTTTATTTTTAGTTAATATCTCAACATGATTATAAATGAAATTATCTCCTGATTTTATTAATAATAATCTATGATAGTTTAAATAATCCTGATCTCCAATTTTGGTTTTAAGATTCGATTGCAATGTAAAAGGTACTTCTATAACTTGGCCTTTTTCTCCATTTGTAACTATTGCATTACTCCAATCAATTTCTTTTGTATATTTTAAAATTTCAAAATTTTCAGAGGTGATATTTTCAGTAAACCATTTTTTTGCCTCATTTGTATTAGAATCAATAGATTCTTCTGGACTACAAGAAAAAATAAATAGAAATAAGACAGCTATAAAACCATAATGTAATATTTTCTTCATACAATTCTTTTTAAATTTCATTTCAAAACGAATATACTAAGAATTTACTTTCAATTGTAACACAGTCCATAAATTATCCTAAAATCTGCTAAATAGATTAATAAAAAAAACCTGCTCAAATAAATGAACAGGTTTTAAATATTATAAGTTAATTGCTAATTAAGAAGCAATTTCCATTCTTTTCAATAAATTTTTATTCAAAGTATGTCTTGCATAATCTTCATCGATTGTGAGTACTTTATCGTCTGAACTTGGTAATTCATACATGGCGTCAGTTAAAATTGCTTCGCATAATGAACGCAATCCACGAGCACCTAATTTGTATTCTAATGCTTTATCAACAATAAAATCTAATGCTTCATCTGTAATCGTAAATTCAACATCATCCATTAAGAATAATTTTTGATATTGTTTTACCAAAGCATTTTTCGGCTGAGTCAAAATTGCACGCAAAGTTTCCTTATCTAAAGGATCCATGTGTGTCAATACTGGCAAACGACCAATAATCTCCGGAATCAATCCAAAATCTTTGATATCTTTTGGAATAATATATTGTAATAAATTGTCTTTGTCGATGTTGTCTACGTTTTTAGAAGTAGAATAACCAACTGCCTGACGGTTTAAACGTTTTGAAATAATACGCTCAACGCCATCAAAAGCTCCACCGGCAATAAATAAGATGTTCTGCGTATTTACCTCAACAAATTTTTGGTCTGGATGTTTACGTCCTCCTTTTGGCGGCACGTTAACAACAGTTCCTTCTAATAATTTCAATAACGCTTGTTGAACTCCTTCACCAGAAACGTCACGCGTTATTGATGGATTATCGCTCTTACGGGCAATTTTATCAATTTCATCAATAAATACAATTCCTCTTTCTGCTTTGGTTACATCATAATCAGCAGCTTGTAACAAACGAGTCAAAATACTTTCGACATCTTCTCCTACATAACCCGCTTCTGTAAGTACTGTTGCATCAACGATAGCCAAAGGAACGTCTAACATTTTTGCGATAGTTTTGGCTACCAATGTTTTTCCGGTTCCGGTTTGACCTACCATAATGATGTTACTTTTTTCAATCTCTACTTCATCATCTAATTGCTGTTGCATTAAACGTTTATAGTGATTGTAAACCGCAACTGACATTACTTTTTTTGTCTGATCCTGACCAATAACATATTGATCTAAGAAAGCTCTTATTTCTTTTGGCTTCTTTAAAATTAAGTCCCCAACTAATTTTGCGCTTCCACTTGATTTTAATTCTTCTAATACAATTCCGTGTGCTTGTTCAATACACTTATCACAGATATGTGCATTAATACCAGCAATCAATAAATTAGTTTCTGGCTTCTTTCTTCCACAAAACGAACATTCTAATACTACTTTTGCCATTCTTTACTTAAGTTACTAAGCAGCAAAGATACTAAGTTTCTAAGCTTTTTAATTTAAAACTTAAAAACTTAGCCCTTTACAGCTTAATATTTTTATTTTATTTTTCAATTGACAGAGAAAACTTTAAAACTTAGTATCTCTGCAACTTAGAGAATTTAGAATTATCCTCTTCTTAATACTTCATCAATCATTCCGTATTCTTTTGCTTCGTCAGCTTTCATCCAGTAATCACGCTCACTGTCTTTGTGCACTCTTTCAAATGTTTGTCCTGAATGTTGAGAAATGATATTGTATAACTCATCTTTCAGTTTCAACATTTCGCGTAAGTTGATTTCCATGTCAGTTGCAACACCTTGTGCTCCTCCTGATGGCTGGTGAATCATTACTCTTGAATGTGGCAAAGCCGAACGTTTTCCTGCTGCTCCTGCACATAATAATACAGCTCCCATTGAGGCTGCCATACCTGTACAAATTGTTGCTACGTCTGGTTTGATGTATTGCATAGTATCATAAATTCCCAATCCTGCGTAAACGCTTCCTCCTGGAGAATTAAGATAAATTTGAATATCTTTTGATGCATCAGCACTTTCTAAAAATAATAACTGCGCCTGAACGATATTTGCAATTTGGTCGTCGATACCTGTTCCTAAAAAGATAATTCTGTCCATCATTAATCTTGAAAACACGTCTAATTGAGAAACATTCAGCTGACGCTCTTCGATAATGTATGGAGTCATGTTTGTTGGGTTCATCGCTGCTACGATTTTATCGTAATACATTGCGTTTACTCCCTGGTGCTTTGTAGCAAATTTTTTGAATTCTTTACCGTAGTTCATATTTTTAGTGTTCTAAGTTTTACGTAATATCTGTTTATTCTTCCATCAAAGGTTATACCTCTTTATAAAGAATGTCAATTTGTCTTATTTCTAGCCCAGATAGCAGTGAAAAGCTTTTTGAAATGACAACTATTTTTTGTTGGTAAAAAAAAGCGACCGGAGGAAGCTCTTTTTTTGCCTTACAAAAAAAGGCAGGCATGAAAAAACTTGTAACGGATAGCTGGATTAGCTCCTGAAAAGTAATCAAAAATAAATTAAAACAAAAGAGCGTCAAGAAAAATCTCTTGACGCTCTACTATATTTGTTTTTTCAGAAATTATTCTCCGTAAGACGCAGCGATAAATTCTTCGTAAGTTACTTCTTTAGTTGTTGGATTTGCTTTTTCTTTGAAAACTTCCAATAATTTTTCAGCAACAACCTGCTCAGATAATCTTTTTACTTCTTCCTGGTTAGATAAAACTCTGGCAACAATTCCCTGAACTTCTTCGTCAGTTGGATTTGTTTGACCAAATTGAGCCATTTGTTGTCTGATAGCGTTTGTTGTAAAAGCTTTCAAATCTTCAAATGTAATTTGGATATTACTTTGAGCCATTGCTTTTCCTTCGATTAATTGAAAACGTAATCCTTTTTCAGATCTTGCGTATTCAACTTCAGCTTCTTCTGCAGAAAGTTTTTTCTCTCCAACAGTTTGCAACCATTTTTTAAGGAATTCAGCTGGTAAATCAAATTTTGTATTTTCGATTAGGAAATCCTGAACATCTAATAATAATTTTTGATCTGCTTGTTGCGCGAATTGAGCTTCAGCATCTTCTTTAATTTTAGCTTTCAAATCTTCTAAAGAAGCTACTTTTCCTTCACCAAAAAGTTTATCGAACAACTCTTGGTTTAATTCAGCTAATTCAGCACCGTTGATAGCCTCGATAGTAAAGTTTACTTCGATATCTAAACCATGAACATCATCATGAGCTACTTTTAAGTAATCCATTAATTGGTGATCATCTTCGAATAAACCTTTTGTACTTACTGTTACAACATCTCCAACTTTTTTACCGATGAATTTATCACCTGCTTTTTTGTTGAATGTAGATACAGAAATTGTAGTTGTATTGTTGATACCTTTTTCTTCGTTTGAGAAAGTTCCAGTCAAATCAGAATCAGCTTCAACTTTATCTTGTGGAATTGCTTTTCCGAATTGTTTTTGGATACGCTCTACTTGTCCGTCGATTAATTTATCATCAGCAGTAACGATATATTTTACGATATTATTTTTTGCTTCTAAATCAATTTCGAAGTTAGGAACCAAACCAATTTCGTATTCGAAAGTTAGTTCTTCAGCATCCCAATCAAAGTTTTCATTTACTTTAGCAAGAGGAGTTCCTAAAAGATTTAATCTTTCAGATTGCACGAAACGCTCTAAAGCCAAATCAACTACTTTTTGAACTTCTTCCTGCTTAATTGCTTTTCCGTATTGTTTTTCAACAAGGTCTTTAGGAACTTGTCCTTTTCTAAAACCCTTAACAGTAGCCAATGGCATTTTTTCGTTTATTCTTTTTGCTACTTGACCTTTATAATCCATGTGAACAACTGTCATTACAATCGTTTCATTCACAGCGTCTATTGCTACTCTTTTAATATCCATCTTCTTCTTTAATTTACATAATAAAATTGGGTTGCAAAATTATAAAATTTTTGCAACCCAACCAAGTTTTTAATGTATTGTATTTGAAGCTGTTTTTGATCTCCTTTTATTTCAATTTATTTATCGTCTCCTAATATTTTATAAGTAATAGATTGAAGGATAGATAAGATGATACTGAAGAATAAAGCTGTCCAGAATGTATCGACTGCAAAACCTCCTACTATATTAGTGCAAAGCAGAATAATAATGGCGTTTATTACCAATAAAAACAATCCTAAAGTAATGAATGTAACTGGCAAAGTCAGGATTACCAAAATTGGTTTTATAAAAAGATTTAATAATCCCAGAACTACTGCAACGATTACTGCTGTGGCAAAACTGGCAACATGAACTCCTGGCAGAAAATTGGCAATTAACAAAACCAACGCTGCGGTAACAAGAAGTCTAAGTATTAATTTCATAGTTTATGATTTAAAAGTTTGAATAAAAGTACTAAAATTTTTATCATAAAGATTACTCTTTTAAAAACTCCGTTGTCATCTCAAAAAACATTTTAGGATTTTCAGCATGAAGCCAATGTCCAGCATTTGGAATCGTTTCAAACTTCACATTTGGAAAATGCTGACGAATGGAATCAAAATCAGCATCTAAAATATAACCTGAATCTCCTCCTCTGATAAACAAGGTAGGATTATTGAAAACTAAATCAGCTGCCAAAGCTTTTCCGATGGCATCTAAATTATTATTAAAGACTTCCAGATTAAATCTAAAAGCCAATTGTCCCGGTTCTTTCCAGTATAAATTCTTCAATAAAAATTGTCGCGTTCCAAAATCAGGAACATATTGCGCCACGATTGCTTCAACATCATTTCGGCTTGGTTTTACTGAAAAATCAACAGCGTTTAATCCTGCCAAAATATCCTGATGATGTTGTTTGTAAAATCTTGGGCCAATATCTGCCACAATCAATTTATCTACAATTTCGGGGTGCGTCGTTGCAAAAAGCATTGCTACTTTTCCGCCCATTGAATGTCCTAAAATGTCAATTCTCGTTAATTGATTTGCCTGACAATATTCAAAAACATCCTGAACCATTGCCTCGTAAGACCATTCATCGGAATGAAAACTACGACCATGATTTCTTAAATCTAAAATATGAACCTGAAATCCGGCTTCTACATATTGTCCGGCAAGTGTTTTCCAGTTATCAGACATTCCAAGGAATCCGTGCATGATGATAAATGGTTTTCCTTCGCCTTCTATTTTTGAGTATAACATTTGTATTTTGATTTTAAAAACAGAACACAAAGGTAGAAAACTTATCTATTAATCTCTAACAGAACCCTTTCTATAAAAATCACTTTTACCTTAATTTTATTAAAAAAAAGTTTACATGTTTACGGTTTCCCGTAACTCCACTTCGATATTAAAATGTACATTGCGCTCTGAAAATTAAGTCAGAAAAATCCTGATTAATCGTTTAATTAAAACACAAACCATGATTAAAAAAATCCTATTATTATCGTTAGTTGCATCTCAACTAACAATCTCATGTTCTAGTGAAGACAGCCCTGAAACTACCCCAACAACAGAGCAAACATTAGCAGAACAAATCGCGGAAATTGTTGCAAAACCATATTCTACACTACCTCCATCACAACAAAAGGTAAAATTAGAAGCTGAGGCAAATGAAATGCTTGTTCAGCTGGACAAATCAAAAACTTCTAGCGCCATTGAAGCATTAGAAAACTTAAACAGATTATTAGATATTAGTTCTGTTGATATTTTTAACGGAAAAAATGACAATCAAGCAGAAGACATCTTAAATGTTTCTGGTGTTTACGGCGTTTATACTTGGAAAAATACTGATCAAAAATGGGAAAAAACAGCTTCAACTACTGAATTGAAATTTGTTTTTCCTGCAAAAGAATCTCAAACTACAAACAACACGACATTATCTACAAAAAGTGTTTCTTCTGACATAAAAATAGAAATTTATGACAGTTATGATTGGGAAGCTGATGTTGATGTAAATGACTTCGTTTATTTACCAACCTCTTCAGAAGCTATTTTGAAAATTGATGAGAAAGAAGCTGCTACATTTGCACAAACTGCAAAATATTCAACTAAAAACGAATCTCCAGATGAGTTTGCATTCAAAATGACTACAAATGATGGTTATACTTGGGAGACAAGTGGTAAAAAAGGAGTTGAAAATACTGCAAAAGCTACTCTTACTTACAACGGAAAAACTTTAATTGATTTTAATTCAGGAAGCAATGCAAATATTGACGGTTTAATCGATAATGATGAACTTGTTCAATATAGAGGAAAAGCGAATGGATTATTCAAATTGATGGATAATTTTGTTATTCTTGCTGATACTGATTTAGCTACTGCTGCTGCAGATGATACTACGTTAGAAAATAGCGTACCGTATCCAGTTTATAATTCTGAAACATATTATTCAGAATTAAGCACTTATCATAAAAAAATTGCAGAAGGAAAAGCTGCTAATTTCAATAAAAACATGAAATTGATCTTAGTTTCTAAAAAGGACGGAACTAAAATTGCAGATATCGTTCAGCATTCAGTAAAAGAAGAAAACCCATGGGAATCTTTAGTTGATTATTACAATCCTGTATATTATTTAAAATTCAGCGATAATACTGAAGTAGAAATGGAAGCTTATTTCTCAGAAGGATTTAGCACTTTTGAAACTAAATTCGAAGATTTCATTAAAGCTTTCGAAAAGTAATATTCTTTAAAAATATATTTTAAGCCGATTTGAAACTATTCAAATCGGCTTTATTTTTTGGGTGGAGTTTTCACTATTAAAGTACTTTGTCCATAACCCGCCCAAATACCTATCCCTCCTTTTATATTGGATTTTAAACTAGTATTGGCAGGATAGATTGGGTTTCTGCTGTTAACAATTTCGTTTTGCCAGCTGTTCCAGAAATCTAAAGCGTCTTTATTTTGCGTTCTTAATTTCACATGAATTAAATCTCCATCAGCAAAATAGGGTGTGAATTTTGTTTTTGGAAAAAGCAAAACACCTCTGTTTATTTGTACTGATATTGGCGACGTTGTGAAATTTTTATCATCTAAATTTCCATAAAAAGAAGGAACAAAAATAGGTTCCTCTCCATCAATTTTTGTGGCAATCTGATAGTAATTTTTTTCATTTAACGGATCATCAAATTTTACAAAAACATAGCCTGTTGTATCTGTTTCAACCTTCTTACTATATTCAGCACTTTTGAGTTGCACCGTTTTCGGAATTATTGTTGTCGCTTCAACAATGCGATTCAGGTATTCTATTTTGAGAGAATACTCTTTTCCAGCTTCCCCTTTTAATGTTGCTCCATAATACACAAATGGAGGAACTCGGTTTTTATCCGTTTTTACTCTTAAAACTTCTGAATTTATCCCGTCAGAAATCGTAATTTTTGCAGCTCTGATGGCATGATTTAAAACATTGGTCGAATCAATAACGTCGGTAACCGGAATACTGCTTGATAGTAAAACCTGAGCATAGTCGCCTTCTTCAATCCATCCTTCGACTACAAGTTTAGATTCCAGACTTTTCTGTTCATTAATATTATCATTAGAACAGCTCGTTATTATTATGGCAAAAACAAATAGTAGATATTTTTTCATTTTTTAAAATTTAAATCTCCAGCTTATTGAAGGCAAAATTCGATATAAAACTTTCTCTTCCTGTTTTACAATTACACTGTCTTTATTTTCATTTACCTGAACATTCAATACTACATAAATTGGGTTTGCGATATTGAATGTATTATAAATTGAAAAGTTTAGGGCACTTTCTTTTTTATTCGTTTTCAGGAAAAAATAATTTACAGAAATATCAGTCCTGATGTAATTTGGCATTTGTGCATTGTTATATCCTGAATATTCTTTGACTGGATTATTATTGATGAAATACCAGGAAGTTGGCATTGTAAATCGATTTCCTGAACTGAAAATTTGAGTTATGCCGAAATTCCATTTCGAATTAAGATCGTACATTCCTACTACTGAAAGATTATGACGACGGTCGTATTTGGCAAAATAAGTATTTCCATTATTAAGCTCATCAAAGTTTCGATCAGACCAGCTTAATGTATAACTCAGCCAACCTGTGAATCTCCCATTGCTTTTTCGAAGCATCATTTCAATTCCGTATGCTTGTCCTTTTCCAACCAATAAATCATTTTTTAATGTTGTTGTTTCATTAAACTGAGTTACTCCATAAGGATATTCGAGCAAATCTTTCATAGAACGATAAAATCCTCCAATAGAAGAAGTCCAGTTCCTGGAAATATTCTGATTAGAACCAATAGAAAATTCATCTGAAGATTGTGGTTTTATTCCATCTGAACTGGCGATCCAGAAATCGGTCGGAATCCCAACACTAGAAGTTGTGATTAAACTCAAATATTGATATTGTTTATTATAAGATCCGTAAAAAGAGTACTTTTCATTTGCAAAATAATTTAGCAAAACGCGAGGCTGAAAATGTAAATAAGAATCTTGAGAACCCGAAGTATAATAGTTAATTCTAAGTCCTAATTCTGCAGTGATATTATTAGATAATTTTGGTTTTACACTCGTAAAAATTGATGCTTCATTAGCATTAATTAAACTATTTTGAGATGCATTATTAGTTGTTGTCAAATTCTCGACATTTACTTTCTGAGGCTGTAAATCGTGATACACATATTGAAATCCTGATTCAAAAGGAATGTTTTTAATTGAATATTGAACTGCATTAGTAAATCCAAAATCTTTTACATAAGACGAAACTTCAAACTGAATTGTTGCCTGTTCCATATTCAAATCGTTTGAATACTGACTAAAATATACCGAATTTGACATGCTTACTTTAGGAGAAAACGTAGTAACTAAAGTTGGTGAAATGGTAAAATTACTCCATTTTAAACCCGTTTTAAGTGCCAGATTATTATCCCTGATTTTTAACTCGTCTCCGCTGACAAAAGCATCTACAGAAAAAAGATTCTTTTTTGAGATTTGAGAAATGAGAGTGAAGTTTCCATCCGAAAAACCATATTTCATATCCTGAACATCATTGTTTTTTGACCCGGATTTCAATATTGGTGCAACAATTTCGTCAATATAGGTTTTCCTTCCAGAGATATAGATTCCTGTTTTTTCAGTTACAGGAATAGCAAAATTCAATTGTGAGGCCAAAATACCTACATTACCCTGGATAGCAAATTCAGAAGGTAATTTTTTGTTCGGAATCAAAAGTGTCGTAGAACTTAATCGTCCTCCATACTTTGCGTTCGAACTTGATTTATCAAATTCAACCTGTTGTATATGATCCGTATTATAGAACGGAAAAATACCTAACAAATGTGACATTCCATATACGGGAGTTCCACTATACAAAATAGCATTATGACCAGGATCTCCACCTCGTACATACAAGTAACCATTGGCATCCCCTGAATTCTGAACACCTGGAGTTAATTGCAAAAGTTTAATAATATCTGTGGTACCCAAAACAGTTGGAACTGATGATAGCTCTTTTAAATTAAAAGATAGCTTACCACCTGAAAGAGTTGTTATACCACTTTTTTTAGTGTTAGCTACAACAACCTCATTCAATATAGAAGTATCTTTTTCTAAAATTATGGATAGTAAAGTGTCCTTTTTCAGTTCAAAACTGATCTTTTTTTCTAAATAACCTAAGGCATTTACCTGAAGATGAATAATTCCAGGCTCCAATTTTGAAGAAAAACTACCTAAGGAATCCGATAAACTATAAAAACTTTGGTTATTCGATTGAATTAAAATGCCGGATCCAACCAGGTTTTCTTTTTCAGAAGATTTTATCTCCCCCTGTATAGTGGCTTTAGATTGCGCAAATACATTGAAAAAAGAGAGAGAAAAAAAGAGAATTATTATTTTCGACACTATACTTTTAATAAGAAAAGTGCGAAAATACACAATTATAACCCAATTATATCAGGTTATAATTGTTTAATTTTAATCTTATTTCAATTTATTTAAATACATGTTCACCACATTATCTAAACCCAGATAAATGGCTTCAGAAATTAAGGCATGTCCAATTGAAACTTCCAGTAATCCCGGAATATTTTGTTTAAAAAACTGAATATTATCCAAACTCAAATCGTGACCTGCATTTATTCCCAAATCTAATTTGTTTGCTAATTCTGCAGCTTTCACATAAGGATCAATTCCATTTTTATTCCCTAAAGCATATTCATGAGCGAATGCTTCGGTATATAATTCAATTCTGTCAGTTCCTGTTTTTTTAGCACCTTCAATCATTTCCAAAATCGGATCCACAAAAATCGATGTTCTAATGCCATTACGCTGAAACTCCTGAATAACCTCAGTTAAATAATCCTGATTTTTTATCGTGTCCCAACCTGCCGAAGAAGTAATTGCGCCAATTGCATCAGGAACTAATGTAACCTGAGTTGGCTTACATTCTAAAACCAGATCAATAAAGTTATGCTGCGGATTTCCTTCAATATTATACTCGGTGTGAACAATTGCCTTTAAGTCACGTGCATCCTGATAACGTATATGACGCTCATCTGGACGTGGATGAATGGTAATTCCCTGCCCACCAAATTTCTGGATATCGGTAGCTACTTTTAATAAATCAGGAACATTTCCGCCACGTGCGTTTCTTAAGGTTGCAATTTTATTGATATTTACACTTAACTTTGTCATATAAGTAGATAATTAATTCTAGTAACACTATATTTGTTACGACAAAAATACAAAGTAAAACGTAGCAGTTTTTGCTATTTTTTGATTATTTTGCATCAAATATCTCCAACTGATTTATGACAGAAATTACTAACTATATCACAAACGATTTTCGAGCGATTGATAGTCAGGAAACGATAGCCTCGGTTCAGGATTTTTTTGCCGATGTTAATTTTTCACATTTTCCGGTTTTGGAAAACGGTATTTTCATTGGAAGCATTGCTGCTGATGATATTGAAACTTTTGACACTGATAAAAAAGCGATTGACTACAAATATACTTTAGAACGTTTTTTTGCCAGAAAATCGATGTTGTGGCTTGACGTTTTAGAAGTTTTTGCTAAAAATCACACTAATACGGTTCCGGTTATTGATGAGAATAATACCTATATAGGTTATTATGAGATGGAAGATATCATGAAATTTTTTCAGGAAACTCCATTTTTAAAAGAACAAGGCGGTATTATAATTGTTCAAAAAGGACTATTAGACTACTCTATGGGTCAGGTTACTCAAATTGTAGAAAGTAATAATGGTAAGATTTTGGGTTGTTTTATATCTGAAGCTGATTTAGAGAATGTTCAAATAACAGTAAAAATTGGTGTTGGTCCAATGAATGAAATTATTCAGACATTTAGACGATACAACTATGAAATTGTCTCAGAACACCAGGAAGATGCCTATATTAATAGCTTAAAAGAACGATCCGACTATTTAGACAAATACCTGAACATATAAAATTAGATAATTAGATAATATGTCAATTAGATAATTCCTAAAAAACGACTATTATCAAATTTATTTAATTTCCCAATTGACACATTACCACATTATCTAATTTATGTAATTGACACATTATCTAATTAAAAAAAATGAAAGTAGCCATATACGGACAGTATTATCAAAACAGTACCGAACCTATTATTAAAGATATTTTTCAGTTTTTCAAGTCCAATAATGTAGAAATGGTAATTGAAGAAACTTTCCTGAAAATGCTTTACGAAAAAGACCTGATACAAAAAGAATACAAAACTTTTTCATCCAGTACGTCTCTGGACAGCAGTTTTGAAATGCTGATTAGTATTGGTGGCGACGGAACTATTTTGAGAGCCGCAACTTTAGTTCGTAATTCAGGTGTTCCAATTTTAGGAATCAACGCAGGAAGATTAGGTTTTTTAGCAACCGTTCAAAAAGAAAAAATTGACAGTTTTTTACAATTTGTAATCGACAAAAAATATACTACTACAGAAAGGACGTTATTAAGCCTAACTTGCGAACCACAAAATGATGCTATAGCAGAGTTAAATTTTGCAATGAATGAAGTAACGGTAAGCCGAAAAGACACTACTTCGATGATTACTGTTGAAACGTATTTAAATAATGAATATTTAAATTCCTATTGGGCCGACGGTCTAATTATTTCAACACCAACTGGCTCTACCGGATATTCATTAAGTTGTGGAGGTCCAATATTAACTCCGAATGTAGCAAGTTTAGTAATAACACCGATTGCACCACATAACTTAACCGCAAGACCATTAGTAATTCCTGATGACACTGAAATCAAACTTCGTGTTTCCGGAAGAGAAGATCAATACCTAATTTCACTGGATTCCAGAATTTCTTCTGTAAAAAATGAATCTGTTTTAACTATCAAAAAAACAGATTACAAAATAAAAATGGTCGAAATTCCAGGCGAAACCTTCTTAAAAACCCTGAGAAACAAATTGCTTTGGGGAGAAGATAAAAGGAATTAAGCCTTTTTCTTATTTCATAGTATACGATAATACCACATTTTCCCGTTCTGCATGTAGTGAATCATCATTAAATGTCTCAAAATCATATCGTAAATTGAAAAAAAAGCACATTTAACTAAAGGAACGTTGATTCGTATCGATAATTATTATATTTGCACGCAATTTTGAATTAAATGAAGAAAATTTTTAATTTATTGTTATGTTTTTTCCCCTTTATCACACTAAATGCTCAAATCAATGAGATTGGTGTCTTTCTTGGCGGAAGCAACTTTGTAGGAGACGTAGGAAGCACAACGTATATTGCTCCTGAGAAACTAGCTTTTGGCGTTTTGTATAAATGGAATAAAAGCCCACGCCATTCTTATCGTTTCTCTTATACACAATCAACGGTAGCAGGAAACGACAAAAACTCAGACGAAACCGGGAGAAGCAACAGAGGTTATAGCTTTGAAAACGATATTAAAGAACTTTCAGCTGGTTTAGAATTTAATTTTTTTGATTTCAATCTGCATGATTATCATACAAAAGTTACACCTTATATATATTCAGGTTTAAATTTTTTTATGTTTGATCAGTTGTATCGATTTACAACCAGCCCGAATGTAACGTATTCAGAAAATTCAAGTTCTTTTGCAATACCTATAATATTAGGTATAAAATCTAACATTACACCGCATTTTGTTTTAGGAGCTGAAGTCGGAGCCCGTTATACTTTTACAGATGCTATTGACGGAAGTAATCCGAACACAGATAGTGCGAATATATTGAAATTTGGAAATTTAAATAATAATGACTGGTATGTTTTCTCTGGCATCACTTTAACGTATACCTTTGGACAAAAACCTTGCTATTGCGCAGAATAATAAAATGAACTTACTAGACTCTATAGATCAAACAAATTTGCCTAAACATTTAGCCATTATCATGGATGGAAATGGACGTTGGGCGAAACAACAAGGCTTTTTACGCGCTTTTGGACATGAAAACGGGACCAAATCAGTAAAAAAAACAATTACTACCTGTGCTAAACTTGGCATTGAGTATTTAACGCTTTATGCTTTTTCGACAGAAAACTGGAATCGACCTAAACTAGAAGTTGAAGCATTAATGAAAATATTAATAAATTCATTAAAAAAAGAACTTGGTACACTGCAGGAAAACAACATTAGACTTAACGCTATTGGAAATCTTGAGAAGCTTCCAAAATCAGCTCAAAAAGAACTTTTAGACGTTATCGATAAGACAAAAAACAATACACGTCTCACTCTAACTCTCGCCTTAAGCTACGGATCACGGGAAGAATTGGTAAATGCCGTTAGAATCATCAGTGATAAAGTTAAAAATAATATAATTTCATTAGACACTATTGACGATTCAATTATAAATGAGCATCTTTACACGCAAAATTTACCTGACGTAGATTTATTAATACGAACAAGTGGAGAACATAGAATAAGTAATTTTTTGCTATGGCAGATAGCTTATGCAGAATTATATTTTACTAATGTCTTGTGGCCAGACTTTAAAGATCAAGATTTATATGAGGCTATTATTAGTTATCAAAAAAGAGAACGTAGATTTGGAAAAACCAGTGAACAAATTAAATAATTTTTTAGTGTTACAAAAAAGAATACAAATAGTCCTTACCCTACTTCTTTTGGGTAGTTTTTCACAAATAAAAGCACAAGAAAGAGTTCCTTTTGATCAAGGAAAAAAATATATTCTTGCTAAAGTTTCTGTTGTTGGTAAAATAAGCTTCAATGAACAAACTGTTGTTACTTTTTCTGGCCTTCAAAAAGGACAGGAAATAACTGTTCCAGGAGAAGAAATCAGTGGTGCAATTAAAAAATTAGGAAAACTTGGCCTATTTGATGAAATTGCTTTTTACGTAAATAAAATTGAAAATGATAGTATCTATTTAGATTTAGATATTGTCGAACTTCCTAAATTAAATGAAGTTAAAATCGTTGGTGTTAAAAAGAGTAAAATAGAGGGACTAATTAAGGACAACAACCTGACAAAGAACAAGATTGTCAACGAAAACTTAATTACAACTACCAAAAATTATATAGAAAATAAATACAAAAAAGAAGGTTTCTATAACACAAAAGTTACCATAACAAATACTCCTGATACTACTGCCGGAAATCAGGTAAATATGCTTGTTCGGATAGATAAGGGAGATAAGGTAAAAATTAGTAGTATTGATTTCACAGGAAACAAACAACTTACTGATTCTCAATTAAGAGGTGCAATGAAAGACACAAAACAAAAGAATGTTTTCCGTGTTTTAAAAGCTTCTAAATTTATTCCTGAAAAATATAAAACTGATTTAGAAAAGGTAATTGCCGCCTATAAAGAAAAAGGATATCGTGATGCTCGTATTATCTATGACTCTGTTACTTACAACAAGGAGAAGAATATGCTAGCGATCAAAATTAATATGGAAGAAGGAAATAAGTACTACTTTGGAAATATTAAATTTTTAGGAAATACCGTTTATTCTGACCGTACTTTAAATGGCTTTTTAGGGATTAAAAAGGGAGACACCTATAACGGAGTTTTACTTGAAAAACGAATTGCTGACAACACTAAACCAGATGCAGAAGATATAACTAACCTCTATCAAAATAATGGTTATTTATTCTCAAAAATAAACTCTGTAGAGGTAAGAACTGTTAACGATACTATAGATTTTGAGATCAGAGTTACTGAAGGTCCAATTGCTTATTTTAATAAAATATATGTAACTGGAAACGACAAAACTAATGACCATGTTATTTACCGAGAATTAAGAACTAAACCAGGTGAGAAATACAGTAAAGAACAATTGGTTAGAACCATTCGTGAAATTGGTCAGTTAGGATTCTTTGATCCTGAAGCTATCAAACCTGAATTCAGGAATGTTGATGCAGGAGCTGGAACTGTAGATATCGAATATCAGGTTGTTGAAAAAGGATCTAGTCAGGTCGAACTACAGGGAGGTTACGGTGGAGGTGGTTTCATCGGAACGTTAGGACTTTCGTTCAATAACTTTTCTGCACGAAATATGTTTAAAAAAGAAGCATATAAGCCACTACCAATGGGAGATGGTCAAAAAGTATCGCTTCGTTTACAAGGAAGCACCTATTTCCAAACCTACAGTTTATCATTTTCTGAGCCATGGTTTGGAGGTAAAAAACCAGTACAATTCAGTTCATCTATCTCATATAGTACACAATACTTAAATAATTATGTTACAAGAGATGTAGACAAAAGCAAAAGTTTTAATATTTTTACTGTACAAGTTGGTTTAGCAAAAAGGTTAACTGTGCCAGATGATTATTTTGTTTTATCACAATCGGTAAGTTACCAACATTACGATCTGAACAATTATAACACAGGTTTATTTACCTTTGGTAACGGAGCATCAAGAAACTTAGCGTATACAATTGGTCTTTCGAGAAGTAATAAAGGGGTGAACCCGATATTCCCAATGTATGGTTCTGAGTTTAGTATTTCTGCAAAAGTAACGCCTCCATATTCATTGTTTAATGGAATCGACTATGCTGATCTACCAAATCAAAAAGAATATAAAACGCAATATACTGGTGCAAATGGATCAGATGATTTCGGTCAACCTCTTAACAATGGTGATTATATTAAAACTGACTCATCAGGAAAAGTTGCGAGTGTTGGATCAGATTACGCAAGTGCTGATACCGATCAGGGTAAAGTTGACCAGAAAAGATACAATTGGTTAGAATATTATAAAGTTAAATTTAAAGCAGATTGGTATACTAAAGTTTATGGTAAACTAGTCTTAAGGACATTAACAGAATTTGGTTTCTTAGGAGCTTACGATCAGGCACGAGGAGTTGTACCTTTTGAACGTTTTTACTTAGGTGGAGACGGAATGGCAAACTACTCAATGGATGGTAGAGAGACCATTCAGTTGAGAGGTTATCCAAATAACTCATTAACTCCGGTAAACGCTGCGGGTGAGCAAATTGGAGCAACAATTTATAACAAATTCTCTATGGAATTGCGTTATCCAATTACATTAAAATCATCTGCATCTATTTATGCCTTAACGTTCTTGGAAGCAGGTTCATCTTACCCAACGTTTAAAGATTATAATCCGTTTGACTTAAGTCGTTCGGCAGGTTTTGGTTTACGTGTATTTATGCCGGCATTTGGATTATTAGGTATTGATTTAGGATATGGATTTGATGCACTTCCTGGATCTGTTACAAATAAAGCAAATGGCTGGGAAACGCACTTTATCATTGGTCAACAGTTTTAGTCCAATTTTTAGTACATTTGGCTAGAGATTTGAAAATAAAGTAATGTTATGAGAAAACAATTTTTATTTATATTTTTAGCCCTGATTGTGGCAAATACAAGTCAGGCTCAGACCAGAACGACTCGAATTGGTTATATTGACATGGAATACATTTTGGAAAATGTTTCTGATTACAAAGAAGCCACAGCTCAATTAGAGCTAAAAGCTCAAAAATGGAAGCAGGAAATTGAAGCCAAAAAATTAGATATAAATACGCTAAAGGAAAGCCTTAAAGCTGAAAAAGCTTTATTGACTAAAGAGCTAATTGATGAAAGAGAAACAGAAATTAAATTTCTGGAAGATGAAATGCTGGATTACCAGCAAAAACAATTTGGTGCTAATGGGAATCTAATTCATCAAAAAGCTGCCTTGGCAAAACCAATACAAGATCAGGTTTTTACCGCCGTTCAAGATATTGCTGAAGCTAAAAATTATGATTTCATTTTTGATAAATCATCAGATTTGACTATGCTTTTCAGTAATAAGAAATTTGATATAAGCGATCAGGTTATTCGTGTTTTAAACAGAACTGATAAACGCGAACAATTGACTAAAAAACAATTGAAAGATCAGGAAGCTAAAGAAAGTAAAGAAAATGCAATTGACGAAAATCCGGCAATGGCAGACCGACAAAAAGCACTTGATGAGAAAAAGGCTGCGAGAGAAAAACTAATTGAAGACAGAAGATTAGAGCAAGAGGCTAAGAAAAAAGAATACGACGACAGAAGAAAAGCAATATTAGCAGAAAGAGAAGCCAAAAAAAATGGCACGGTTTCTGAACCTGCAAAAACAACTGAAGCCGGAAAAACAAGTGAAACAGGCACTGATGCAACAGCCAAACCAGCTGCAACGGGAGAAACACCGCCTGCTGAACCAGCTGTAAATAAAGCCGAAGAAAGACAAAAACTTTACGAGCAACGTAAAAAAGAATTAGAAGAGAGAAGAAAGAAAATACTAGAAGAAAGAGAAGCGGCTAAGAAAGCAAAAGAAGCCGAAACACAAAAATCAAATACGACCAATAATTAATTAATATTTTTAAAAATGATGAAACAAATCAAAACTTTACTAATTGCTGCCATACTAATTTTAGGAGCAAGTAACACAATGAATGCACAGGCTAAGGTAGCCCATGTTGATGTTAGCGAGATTATGTCGAAAATGCCTGCAATGCTTGATGCTCAAAATCAACTACAAAAATTAAGTGCTACATATGATGCTGAATACAAAAAAATGATTGATGAATATCAAACTAAAATCAAAAAGTATGAAGCAGAAGCTACAACTGTAACTGAAGTAGTAAACACAGAGCGTTCTAAAGAAGTTCAGGATATGCAAGGTAGAATTACGTCTTACAGAGATAATGCTCAAAAAGAATTACAACAAAAAGATTCTGATATCGTAAAACCAATTATGGAAAAAGTAAAAGCTTCTATCCAAAAAGTTGGAAAAGCTAAAGGATACCAATACGTATTAGATGGTTCTACTTTAATCTTAGCAGATGGACCAAACATTACTGCTGACGTTAAAAAAGATTTAGGATTCTAAAAAACGAATTTCTTATTACAAACTGCTCAAATTTTTAAAAAAGTTTGAGCAGTTTTTTTTATATTAAATTATGATTAAAAAATAGCAATATTCTATGATTTCACTTTACAAAGAATATAAATCTATTTCAAAAAAATACTAAATTTGTAGTATGACGAACAACAATCCTATAGGCGTTTTTGATTCCGGTATTGGAGGAACTTCCATTTGGAGCGCCATTCATGATCTACTCCCAAACGAAAAAACTATATATCTAGCTGATAGTAAAAATGCTCCATATGGTCAAAGAACCAAAGACGAGATTGTTGCTCTAAGCAAAAAAAATGTTGATTTACTACTCGAAATGGGGTGCAAATTAATAGTTGTAGCGTGTAATACTGCAACAACTAATGCAATTCGCGAACTTCGTGCAACATATGATATCCCATTTATAGGAATTGAACCTGCTATAAAACCTGCTGCTAATAATTCGAAAACACAAGTAATCGGAATTTTGGCGACTAAAGGAACATTGAATAGTGAGTTGTTCAACAAAACTGCCGAAATGTTTCAGCATACTACAATTATTGAACAAGTTGGTCATGGTCTTGTTCAGCTTATTGAAGATGGCAATCTGAACTCACCGGAAATGACTCAACTATTAGAGTCTTATTTACAACCTATGATCGATGCTAATATTGACTATCTGGTTCTGGGATGCAGTCACTACCCCTATCTGATTCCGCAGATCAAAAAAATCCTTCCTGAACATATCCAGATTATTGATTCGGGAGAAGCCGTAGCACGTCAGACACAAAATGTTTTACGTGAAAAAGTTGGTTTCTCTGACAATCAAAAAAGCGAGCCTGAATTTTATGTCAATTCAGATCCCGCAGTTTTAGAGTCGATATTGAAATATAAATATCCAGTTATAAAAAAGGATTTTTAACTGCCTATTCTATTTTTCGTTTGACAAACCATATTCCATCGAGCGATAAATTAAGGGATATCTTATGATAATTTTCTTTTATTAAATTATCTGAAATCCTTCCCTTTTGACCATAGGAATAGGAAATATTTAAAGCCGAAAAAGTATTTTCTATAGGTAGAGAAAGTCCTATAGAAATAGCTGCGTTGTTTACACGTTTGCCGTCAACTTCGAGATAACCTGTGTCAAAATTTGCTCCAGCTGCATATTGAACGCTATCCCAATATCTTCGAATATTTTTTTTAGCTCTATAAGTAAATCCAAGTGCAAATCGATCCTGATTTACAAAATCGCCATATAATTCAGATTGATTTGAATCGTTCCATAAACTTTTTTCATAATCTAACGTCATATTCAGATTATTCTTAAAGCGCTTACTAATCCCCACTCCGATCTCTAAAGGCATATAATAATCATCTGTATCAGAGACAACATCTGATTCTATAGTAGAGACCACATCATCCGTAATAGTTTGAACTGTCTGAACTTTTGATGCCTTAATTTGAGTTGGCATTTTAAAAGTTGAACCGATTGTGAGCGTAGAATCAATTTTATACTGCCCTCCTAAAGTCGCACGCAAGCCGTTATAATCTGTTTTTTTATGAATATTTGTAACTGAATTCACTATTAAAGAATTGCGATCATCAGTAGTATTTCCAAACAATAAAGCTGCTGAGACTCCAACTGACAACTTTTTTCCAAATCGGTAGCCATATGAAAAATCAAAATTATTTAATCCTCCAGAACCTGTGGCCGTGAGGTAATAATATTCCTGGCTGTTTTCTATTGGCAATTTTAAATTAGAAATTTTGAATGTTGCACTGGAATAAGGTCTCAAAGCCACACTAAAACCAGAATTCTTTGTAACTGGAAAAGCAAAAGCAATATGCGAAAATTGAAAATTATTACGATTCTCTGTTCGCGAACCACTCTGATAGGTTGTTGCGATAGCTTTACCTCCAATATCAAACATAAAATGATTTTGGGGCAAATACCCTAATGAGGATGGATTCAAATTATTAATAAATGTCTCTGATGGCAAAGCAATTCCAGACGATCCAATAGAAGGGATTGCCCCAAAATCAGAATCGTATAAACTCCCAACTCCATATAATGAATAAGGTGAACTGGAAATACTTTGGGAAAATGAAGTCAACGACATCAATATGGCGCCACTTAAATAAACTATTTTACTTTTCATTTAATAAGAGATGTAATAAATTTTAAGTTGAATTTTATTGTCCGTATGTTTTTGATCTCCCAAAACAATTCTGTTTACAGCTTTAGAAATTCCTGGTAGCGTCAGAATCAGAGAGAATCTGGAATCAGATTGTTTCCACATTTCTTCTTGTAGAAAACCACCAATAGGAATTATATACCCAACACTTTCATTAAATTCATCGCTTTTCTTATTTAAAGTACCATATACATAGGTTCCTGCTGTATTTTGTAAAGAACCACTTATTCTATTTAAATTATCTGCTACATAAACTTTCAAAGAATCCGCTAAAGGATATTGCTCTGAATAGGAATTATTGACAGGTTTTAAAAGTAACTCTGCATTAACAATAGCACCTTTATCTGAGATATACTTAAGTTGTTTAATATTTGGGAAATCAATTCTGCAGGCTACACCTGTTCCAGATTGAATAAACCCTTGTCGATTTGTAAGCGAACTTGATAATTTACTACTCGAAATGGGTAAATTTTGAAGTAAGGTTCCTGTTTTATCCAAAGAAATAGAATTAAACTGCTTTGATGCATCCGAAATTGTAAAATCAACTACATAAGGCGTTTCTTCTGTATCTGCCTGATATTTTGAATAATACAATCTAACTTTACTCGTTCCTCCTTTAAAACCAACTACGCTCGAAGAATTCGAAGTTGAAGAAACCAATACAAGTCCTTTCAAATATTCTGAAAAACTATCAAAATCTGTAATTTCTCTTTTCTTTAATTTTTGAAAAATTGCTGCACCAAATTCATCATTCATTTTTATTGTAATAGAATCCTTTTCGGTAGGTCTTGGCTTATACGAAATTGTACCAATACTTTCATCACTATAATTCAAAACAGAGTTATTGTAAAAACTATCGTCCTCACTATTTGGTTTTACTCTCTGAGTCAGACGATGAATATCAAAAGTTTGCACTTTTGTAGTATCACCATAATAATAATTATCGTATTTGAGGATCATTGCTATAGAATCAAAAACGTAATTTGTTGTTTCGGTGTCTGAACCTCCATTATTTAAGCTGTAAGTACTTGGAGTTAGCTGAAAATAACTATTGGACTTTACTTTCCCAAAAACTGGATCATCATAACTCCCAATTAATATCCTGCTCTGACTGGAAGTCACAAGGGAATCGAAATTTATAGTTGACATTTCGACTGTCACAGTATCAATCAAAACAACTTTGTTACTTAAAGCTAAGTAATCTGACCCTACAACAAATTCGCCGGCATCTGTATCTGTACCACATGAAAGCATCGTGATAAGAAAAAACAACATTAGTATAAACTTGTGCATAATAAATTTTTTGAACAAATATAAAATGCACTCCCCTCCACCGCACTACAACATATACGGCCTAGCATTTTTACACTATAAATAGCAGTAAATCATCTACAATAGCTTTTGGGTCATAAATACTTCATTCGGCCTTAAAAAAGGCTCTTTTGTCTATCAAAACACGCCATACATATATCTTCTTTTTTTAAAAAACATTAGGCACCTACTTTTGGGCCAATAAATAAGTAATGAAAATAAGGTTTCTAATATGTTCGCTTTTTACAATTTCATTTTTTAGTATGAAAGCTCAGGACAATTTTTCAGTAAATATGAATTTAAAAACAGAACCTACTGACAAAATTAATTTTAACGAGACTGGTATTAGCGTCAAAGTCAATAAAGAAATAAATAGCAAAAGCAAAATATCGAATTCGTTAGAATACTTACATCTAAATGTCAATTATGAAACAGAAGATTTCGAATCGATTGAAGATCAGACTCAATTTAATCAATTACAAAATCAATTTACGTTTATGCAAAGTATTACACAAACAACAAAATTGGATTTTACTATAACGCCTACTGCTAATTTTCAACAAAATTTTGATATTTCTGACGTGACAATTTTAGGAAGTTTTGCGATTAATCAGCATTTGAATTCTAATACAGATTTAAGCATTGGAGTTTCGAGAACAACGGCTTTTGGTTATCCTAAATTCATGCCGATTTTGGCTTTAAATTATAAAATAAATAATGAAAGCAGTTTATCAATAGGCTTTCCTGATTCTAAAATATCATATTCAAATAATACCCGGAACAAGTTTAGCTTAACCAATATTTTTAATGGTAATTTTTACAATTTAGATTCACAAATTAATTTAAATAAAGAGGCTACAAAAGCAAGTTTATCTCAAATGACTTCGGCAATTGAATATGAAAGAAACGTAGACCGAAATTGGTTTTTAAATTTTAAAGCTGGTTATAATTTTGACAAAAAGTACATACTCCTTGACAATGACAATCATGAAGTATATAATTATAATACTGGCAACGGATACATTTTAGGAATCGGGATCAAATACAAACAATAAATAAATTTAATACACTATGAATAATTTAAAAAAAGGAATATTATTCGCGACACTGTTTTCGAGTCTCTTTTTTATAGGCTGCAGTAATGATGACGATGATGATGATTTAATAGGAAACTGGGTTAAAAAATCAGCATTTGACGGACCTGCAAGATCTAGTGCCACAAGTTTTATTATTGGAGATTATGCTTATATAGCGACTGGATATACCGGCGATGAATATTTGAAGGATTTATGGGCATACAATTCTACAGGGGACTATTGGGAACAAAAAGCTGATTTCGCAGGAGTTGGAAGAAGTTCTGCTTCAAGTTTTGCATTAAACGAAAAAGGATATGTAGGTCTTGGTTATGACGGAACTAATAAATTAAAAGATTTTTACCAATACGATCCCACAACTAATAGCTGGACACAAAAAACAGACTTTGCCGGGACCGGCCGTTACGGAGCAGTAGGATTTCAGGTTGGTGGAAAAGCCTATTTTGGAACCGGTTATGATGGAAATTATCTTAAGGATTTTTATCAATACAATGATCAGACAAATACCTGGAGCATTGTAAACGGATTTAGCGGAAATAAAAGACGTAATGCTACCGTTTTTATAATTGCTGATAAAGCTTACCTGGGAACCGGAATTAACAATGCTGTTTATCAGGAAGATTTTTGGGAGTTTGACCCCGCCACAGATGTATGGACAAAAAAACGTGATATCGATAAAGATGAAGATGATGACGATTCATACAATGATGATTATGCAATTGTTCGTTCTAATGCATCAAGTTTTGCCATGAACGGATTGGGTTATATTGTTGGAGGAGAAAGTGTGAGAACAATTTGGGAATACAATCCGTCGACAGATTTATGGGTTGAAAGAACTGCAATGGAAGGCGCATCAAGAACAGATGCTGTTGGTTTTGCTGTTAATAATCGCGGATTTTATATGCTCGGAAGAACTGGTTCCAGCTATTTTGATGATGCCTGGGAATTTAAACCTACTGAAGAACAAAATGATGATGATAATTAATACTAAAAAGCAACTCTTCTGGAATAAGATCCAGAAGAATTTGCTGTTTTTTATACTTGTTTTGTTGTTGACAGCCTGTACCAGAAAAGAATCATTTAAAATGGAAACATTTAAAACAAAGTCTGGATGGGGTTATTCAATCGCCAGTAACGATAGAGTTTTAATCAAACAATCTCTTATACCGGTGATAAACGAAACCAAAAGCTTTTTTTCTGAAAGCGATGCATTAAAAGTGGGCACTTTGGTGGTAGATAAACTCAATAAAGACTTATCACCGACAGTAACAAAAAATGATTTAATTTTATTAAAAATAAAATTATAAATGAATATAGATACCATCAAAAATACCAGCTCAAACAAAATCCTGTTCCATAGTATAATATGGACTTTCTTTATTTTGACCTCATTAATTCAATTTTACGAAAGCCCGTTTAGAATCAACAATGATTTTTACGTACAATGGGTTACAGGAATCATTTTGTTTTATCTGAATTATTTTTATTTGGTACCCGTTTTACTTTTAGAAAAAAAATACTGGCATTATTTTGTTTTTGTTTTTGCTCTCATAGCCCTTTTTATGACTATTAGGATTAACTATTTTATTCCGGATTTTAAGCACATTAAGCCAAGAAACATGCTTCCTCCGCCTGAAGATATTAAATTCATTTACAAAGGACCACGAGTAAGATCAATAATGGCCACGAGACAGCCTTGGTTTTTTAAAATTGCTCCTTCTTTATTCTATATTCTGATTATTACGATTAGTGCTATTATTAGAACACTAACAGAATTTTACAACAATCAACAAAACAAATTAATTGCCGAAACACACCGAACAAATACTGAATTAATTTATCTGCGTAAGCAAACTAATCCGCATTTTTTATTTAATTCTTTAAACAGTATCTATTCGTTGGCACACAAAAAATCTGATTTGGTCCCTGATGCCATCGTAACATTATCTGAGTTAATGCGGTATATGCTGTATGAAACAGATAACAAAACGGTGGCTTTAGAAAAGGAAATTAATTATATCCAAAATTACATTGAACTACAAAAACTTAGGCTTAACGACATTGAGGACATCGTTATAAATGTTCATGGTGATACCAGAAATAAGTTCATAGAACCTTTGTTGCTGATTTCGTTTGTTGAAAATGCTTTTAAATACGGAACTGATTACAAAGGTGCAGCTCACGTAAAAATTAAAATTTTTATACACGAAAACAGTTTAGATTTTTGGATAGAAAACACCATAGAAGATTACAGGAAAGATCCCGAAAACTCAGGAATTGGGCTAGCTAACATAAAAAGCCGTCTGGACTTACTATATCCCCACGCGCATCAATTAGATATAACGCAGGACAATCAGTATTACCGTGTTCATTTAAATTTAAAGTTAGATGAAATTCAAACATCAATAAATTAAAAACAACTGATTATGGACAGAAAAAAATTCATTCGAAACGGTATTTTAGGAATTGCATCCCTTGCAACAGCCTCTAAACTACTGGAATCCTGCTCAAAAAACGATAATGACAACTCGGGTTCCAACTCATCAACAGATGGAAACTGCACTGTTTCTCCTGCTGAAACAAAAGGTCCTTTTCCTATAAAAACACCAAGCCAATTGGTTTTAGAAAATATAAAATCAGACAGAATTGGAGTTGCTTTACTTATTAACCTAACGATTGAAAATAAAAGCAATAATTGCGCTCCATTAGAAAATGTTTTGGTAGATGTATGGCATTGTGATAAAGATGGAAACTATTCAGAATACGGAGGAACTTCTATGCAGCAAACCAATTATACAGAAGTTCATTTTTTAAGAGGTAGACAAACTACCAATGCAAAAGGAGAAGTATCCTTTCTTTCAATTTTTCCAGGCTGGTACCAAGGAAGGGCACCACATGTACACGTTGAAATATTAACAGCAACTGGTTCTTCATTGTTGGTAACACAAATTGCTTTTCCTGAAAATGTTTCAAGCGAAGTATATTCGAGCACCAATTATGTTGCACACGGTCAGGCCGATACTTCAAACACAAGAGATAATGTTTTCTCTGATAGTTTAGATGATGAACTGGCCACATTAACCGGAAATCTAACAGATGGCTATACCTTAAGCAAAACCATAACGGTAAATGCTTAATTTAAGTTTAAAGCAGTAATTTATGAAAACTTTAAAACTTAATTTACTGGTTTAAAACTACTTTTGAAGACCAAAACAAATTTAACGATCTAATACTGAAACAGATGAAATGTGTAATTATAGATGATGAACCTCTAGCGGTAGAATTATTAGAAGATTTTGTCCGAAAAGTAGATTCATTAGAATTGGTCAGCACTTTTAATAATGCGATCGATGCTGTTTCATTTATCAATCAGACGAATATAGATTTGATATTTTTGGATATTCAAATGCCTCATTTTTCGGGAATAGAATTTCTAAATACTATTGAAAAAAAACCACTGATCATTTTTACAACTGCCTATTCTGATTATGCAGTTGAAGGATTTAATCTTGGTGCCGTAGATTATTTGGTGAAACCAATTCCGTTCCATCGATTTTTAAAATCTGTAGTTCGTGCCCAGCAAATTTTCAATCCTGCAGCCACGGTTCAGGCTATTTCTGAAAATACTACAGCTCCCGAATTAGAACAGGATTTTATGTTCGTAAGAGCTGAATATGAGAACGTAAAAATGAATTTCGCAGATATTCTATTTATTGAAGGCCTAAAAGATTATGTAAAAATCTACACAACCGATAATAAATTTACGCTAACCTTAATTAGCTTAATAAAATTAGAAAATTTACTTTCCAGCAAAGGATTTTCGAGAATTCACAGGTCTTATATTATCAATATTAAGCACGTAAAATCAATTCAGAAAAATAAGGTTTTAATAAGTGATAAACGAATTCCGATTAGTGAGAGTTATAAAAATACCTTCTTTGAAAAAATCAACTTATAAGTTTTAAATTCCAAAAAACACAAATTCCAAATTCCAAGAATGTCTGACAACGATTGGAATTTGGAATTTCTATTTTGATTTTTTAAAAAAATTTATTTTTCGTTTTTAAACCAGCCCGAATACATTACATAATTGTTTGAAATACGCTCAATTTCGCCAGCGAAATCAGATTGGTCAATATCTTTCACTTTTTTGGCAGGAACTCCTGCATAAATACTTCCTGAAGTCACAATAGTATTTTGTGTCACAACCGCTCCTGCGGCTACAATTGCATTGCTTTCAATTACACAATTATCCATTACTATAGCGCCCATTCCTATTAAAACATTGTCCTGAATAGTACAACCATGCACAATTGCATTGTGACCAATAGAAACATTGTTACCTATAATAGTTGGATGTTTTTGATAGGTGCAATGAATAATGGCCCCGTCCTGGATATTAACTTTGTTTCCAATCTTAATGAAGTGAACATCACCCCGAATTACAGCATTAAACCAAACACTGCAAGATTCGCCAAATGTAACATCGCCAACAATGGTAGCGTTTTCGGCAACATAACAATCCTCTGGAATTGAAGGCGATTTTCCGTTTACAGATTTAATTAGCATAAAAAATTAATTAATAGCAGGACAATTACAATCGTAACGTTCCTTTTTACAAAATAAATTGATACCCAAAGTAATTTGATGATACCCTCCAGTATCAAATTTTACATCGCCCATCACTTGTGAATACGTATAAGCGAACATAAAGTTATTATAATTTATACCAATAATTGGCGTAAAATATTGCAATTTTTGAGATGAAACTCCGCTTCCAGAAACATATTGTGCACCATCAAAACTTCTTCTATAAGATAGCGCTGCCCACAAACTTCCGAAATCCATGTTTTTGTAAGCTTTCATATTTAAATCAATTGATTTCTCCTTAGTCTGATCAAATATTTGAAGCAATACGGAAGGTTCCCAAGTGATTTTATCGCTTTTTCCAAAAACATATCCAGCGCTTAAAAGATATTTTCTAACGTTATCACTTTCTAAATCGCTGTACAATTCTTTTCTGGTTTCAATTAAACCCTGAACAGTAGCATGCGCGTAGAAATTTAAATAATTGTAGGAAGCACCAATATCTAAATTAAAATAGGAATCTTTTTGAATTTGTCCTGAAATAAGCGGATCATAATCTGTTCCAAATGCTGTTTCGTCTAATTGATTTTGGATCACACCTCCACTAATACCAAAAGAAAGCTGATTTAGATCAATTTCATCCCTGGAAAACATGATATGATGTGCATACGTAAGCTTTAAACCCTTTTGAGAATGATAGCCGTTTTTATCATTAAAGACAATAATTCCCGCTCCTGATCTCTCGCCTATTCGACCATTAAAACTCAACGTCTGAAGTTCCGGCGCATCGTCCTGACCAAACCATTGTTTTCTGGCTGTTAGTCTTATTTTAGCACAATTTGCTGCTCCGGCCATAGACGGATGAATCAAATAATAATTATCTGATAAATAGTCTGAATAAACAGGAATGCCTTCTTGCGAAAAAGAGTAAAATGAAGTTAATAAAAAAATAAATAAAACCCTGATTCTAAATTCCATAAAGGCATTTTTGTTTGAATAAATTATAGACTCTTAATTTAATCCGATTAGTTATAATAAGAATCTTAATTATTTTATTAAAAAATCAAATATAGCTATTAGTAGAAAATAACTTTAGTAAATTTGTAAAAAATTACACATCATGACAAAAATCACCATAAAAGAAACTCAAAATCCAACTATATTAAAATTTGAATTTGAAGATTTCATTACTCAAAACCAAAATTTTGAGTTTAAAAATATTGATGAGGCACAGGAATCACCTTTAGCACAACAATTATTTTACCTTCCGTTTGTAAAAACAGTTTATATTTCAGGAAATTTCATCGCAATCGAAAGATACAGCATTGTAGAATGGGAAGATGTTCAGGATGCTGTTGCAGAACAAATAGCAGCATTTGTTGACAAAGGTGGTATTATTATTAAAATCGACGAAAACAAGGCAAAAAAACAACCTATTACTGTTTATGGGGAAACAACTCCAAATCCGGCGGCTTTAAAATTCGTTGTAAGCAGAATGTTAACCAGAAACCCTGTAGAATATAAAAATATTGACCAGACGGCTTCTTCTCCATTGGCAAAAGAATTATTTAAGTTCCCTTATGTAAAAGAAGTTTTCATTGATGAGAATTATATTTCGGTAACTAAATATGACATTAATGACTGGGATGAAATCACGTTGGAAGTTAGAACTTTTATCAAACAATTTATCGAAAACGGAGGAACTGTTTTAGATGAAAGTTTAATTGAAGTTGCTACGAAAAATGATGTTACGAAAGACGAAGCTTTTGATAAATTGGATGTAACATCACAACAAATCATCAACATCCTGGAAGAATACGTAAAACCGGCAGTTGCTGCTGACGGAGGAAATATTGCTTTCGATTCTTATAACGAAGAAGACAAAACAGTTAAAGTTATTTTGCAAGGTGCCTGCAGCGGATGTCCATCATCGACTTTTACTTTAAAAAGTGGAATCGAAAACATGTTGAAAAGTATGTTAAATGATGAAGCGATTAAAGTTGAAGCCTTAAATGCGTAAAAAATAATTTCAGAAAATACCAAAAGCGTTCGCCAATAGCGAGCGCTTTTTTTATTACTGCCTATCTCCTTACATTTCAATAAATTATTCCAACAATAACACTATAATTCTGTAAAAAAGTTTAATATTGTATTTCTAATCAATCAATTATAAAACTATGGGATTATCTTCATTTTTCAAGAATTTATTTGGCTCGGCCAAAGAATCTGCAACAGATTTAGCCAACCAGGCCGAAAGTACTTTTGAGCAGGCGAAGGAAGCTGCCGCTCCTTATATTGAAAAAGCAGAGGCTTTTACAGAAGAAACTATCGCAAAAGCTAAAGAAGCCTCAGAGCCAATTCTGGAAAGTGCCGCAGAATACGCACATCAGGCAAAAGATATCGTAAGTGAATATGTGGAAAAAGCAACAGATTCTATAAGCGATGTAATTGATTCTGTAAAAGAAAAAGCAAGCGATATCAGTACGGATACAAAGACAATTGCTTCAGAAACTGTAGTTGATGCCAGTGAAACGGCGGCAACTGTTGAAGATAAAATTATTGACGAAACTAAAGAGAAGGAATAACTACTTATTTTTCTTATAGAAGAAATATCTTTATATTTGCACCACTAATACACCTTCTCATTTTGAGAAGGTTTTTTTATTCAATAAACATGATGAGTCCAGAACAAATTAGTATTTACGTCACTAAATTTATTGACGTACTTGTTGATTATGCGCCAAAATTAGTTTCGGCATTTTTAATTTTATTTGTCGGTATTTATGCCATCCGATTAATAAATAGAATTATTACAAAAGTAATGGTTCAAAGAAATTTAGATCCTACATTAACAAAATTCCTTTCGGATATTTTGATATGGGCGCTTAGAATTTTGCTATTTGTAACCTTTATTTCAAAATTGGGTATCGAAACCTCTTCCTTTGTTGCCATCTTAGGAGCAATGGGTCTTGCAGTTGGTTTATCATTACAAGGTTCACTTTCTAACTTTGCGGGCGGAATGTTAATTATCGTTTTCAAACCTTTTAAAGTTGGCGATACGATCGAGGCGCAAGGCGTTATAGCAACTGTAAGTGAAATTCAGATTTTTGTTACCAAAATGCTTACCGCTAATAATCAAACTGTTTTTGTTCCAAACGGCGCATTATCTAACGGAACGATCATTAATTATTCTATGCAGGGAGAAAGAAGAGCCGATTTGACTTTTGCCGTTTCGTATGATTCAGACATCAAAAAAGCGAAAGAAGTTCTTTTAGATGTTTTAAATAAAAATCCTAAAGTACTTAAGAAACCTGCTCCTGAAGTTTTTGTAAAAAACCTAACAGCTAGTGCTGTAGAATTTTCAGTACGCCCGTGGGCTAAAAATGTAAATTATGGTGTTGTTTTTTCTGAAACTCTGGAGAATTGCAAAACAGCTTTAGATGAAGCCGGAATTTCAGTTCAACCGTATACACTTCAAAAATAAAAAGGTTTTTATTGTTTTTTTGATGGAGGTGCCATCATAAAATCTTTTAAATAATAAGGTTCAAAATAAGCGACATCTACAGTGTCGCTTTTTTGATATTTATCAAAACTGATTTTACTCATCGCTGAAGCAGAAGGGTATTTTATATCTTCCAGAAAAACAAAACTATCTTTTGTTAGAACAGCTTTGCATTTATCAGCACAATCTCCCACGAAATACAATTTTTCTGTAAAATCTTTAAAAGAATCTTCTGTAATAACTTCTGCCAGAATTTCTCTTTCAACTTCCAGATTTGCATTAAAAATTTCACTGTAAACTTCCATTCGTCTGGCATCCAGCATTGGAATTATTTTTCCGTCAGTAACTTTTGCCTGAGAAGCCAAAGTTTGTAATGTATCGACAGCAATCAGTGGAATATTTAAGGCAAAACACAATCCTTTTGCCGCCGAAACTCCAATGCGCAAACCTGTATAAGAACCAGGCCCCTGACTTACCGCAATAGCAACTAAATCATGAACTGTGATTCCTGCCTCCGCGATTGCTTCTTCAATAAAAACATGGAGTTTTTCGGCATGCGAATATCCCTCTTCTGCAATTTCCTTACATAAAATTGTTTCACCATTTTTTGCAATTGCTACAGAACAATTTTTTGTAGCCGTTTCGATATTGAGAATAAAAGACAAAGTATTATTATTTAAATGTTAATTAAAAGTTTTTATAAAGTAACTAGAAATCCCTGCAAATACAAGCATAAAAACAAAGAATATTATATAAGCTACACAAAAGTTAACTATGAGAAAGCCCAGATAAATTACCGCTTTTCTTCCTGAAGAGAAATACACATATTCTTTATTATAATATTCACCTTTATAGATTCTATAATGTATAAATATAAAAAAGAGCAGTGCCATTATAAATCCCCCTCCTAAACCATAAATCATCTCATAAGACAATCCACCATGCAAAGCAATAATCATATTTCTAATTGAATTTATTTCTTAGGAACATCAGCTTTTTTAAGCTTTACTTTATCACCAGAATTCAATTCTTTTGAAACTGTAGTGTAAGGTCCCGTAATAACAACATCTCCTGATTTTAATCCAGACATTACTTCGATATTGGTGTCGTCCTGAATACCTGTTTTAATAACTCTGATTTTAGCTTTATCACCAACTTTCACAAAAACACATTCGAATTTTTTGTCGCCTTTTGGTACTACTTTTTTCTCATTAGGATCTTCTACTTTAAAATCTTTAACAGCAGCAGTATCTGATTTTACAACCACTGAACTAATAGGCACGGCCAATACATTTGCTTTTGTTTTGGTAAGAATATCAACTGTAGCAGTCATACCTGGTCTAAACGGAGAGTAAGAGCTCGGTTGTCCTTCTAATAAATCCTGATAAGACTCTTTTAGAATACGAACTTTAACTTTGAAATTAGTAACCTGATCTGACGTTAAAGTAGTACTTGCAGAGTTAGAAATGCTCGTTACAGTACCTTTAAATTTCTTTTTTAAATAAGCATCAACTTCAACATTGGCTTCATCACCAATTTTCACTTTAACAATGTCATTTTCATTAACATCAACTTCAACTTCCATGTTGTTTAAGTTTGCGACTCTCAAAAGCTCTGTTCCTGCCATTTGTTGCGTACCTAAAACACGCTCTCCTAATTCAACATTCAATAGCGAAATAGTACCATCCGCAGGAGCATAAATTAAAGTACGTCCCAGATTGTCTTTTGCCTCTGTTACAGACGCCGAAGCACTCTGGACATTGTAATAAGAACTTTGTTTCGTCGCTTTAGCAACTTCAAAAGTTGCAATTGATTTATCCCAATCAGACTTTGAAATTACTCCTTTATCATATAACGTTTTATTACGCTCGTAACTTGCTTTTGCTTCTTTAAAATTTGCTTCAGACTGCGTTAAGCTGGCTTTAGTTCCTGATAAATTAGCAACAGATCTATCCAATCCAGATGTATATAAATCCGGATTTATTTTTACTAATAAATCTCCTTTTTTAACGACCTGGCCTTCTTTTACATTTAGTGCAATAATTTCACCTGAAACCATTGATGAAAGTTTCACCTCAATTTCCGGTTGAATTTTCCCTGTTGCCGAAACTGTTTCGACAATAGTTGAAGCCATTACTTTTGAGATTTCTACTTCTTTTCCTTCATCCTTATTTCCTATTACTCCCGATTTCGAAAGACCTACTAAAACTGCAATAATAACTACCGCGCCTCCTATCAAGAAATAAACTGTTTTTTTTGACATAATAAATTATTTTGTAATAATTGGGACAATTGGAATTCCAAAATAGAATTCAAGTATTTTTATTTTAAAAATATAATCGTATTTCGTTCTGATAACATCAGACTGCGCATTAGTTAACAATGTCTGAGCCTGTGTAAAATCAAAAGAATTCATTAAACCAACATCATACTTTTCTTTAGCATAATTGTAAGCCTGTTGTCTTGCTTCTAATGTTACAGTTGATGACTCGTATGTATTTAATGCTCCTTTTGCATTTGTAAAAGCAGTATAAACGTTACGTTGCAAATCTAAACTTTTTTGTTCTAAATCTATTTTAGATTTTTCCAAATTAACTTTATTTCGTTCGACATTATTACGAACTGAGAAACCGTTGAAAATTGGAATTTGCAAATCTAATCCAAAGCTATGCCCCTTATTGTCACTAAACTGATCAAAAACAGGAGCTGGAGGCGCATAAGTTGGCTCATTCGTCACTGGATCTATTCCTGTAACAACATCACTATAACTGGCATTTGTACGAAAAGAATAAAACCCTGAAAGCCTTGGCTGATAAGCCCCTTTAGCAATTGTTACATTTTTCTCAGCAATTTCAAGATTAGTTTGTGCCAATTTTAATTCTGTTCTTGTTTCTTTTGCTTTGTTGTAAATATCAATTGGGCTTTTGGCCATGATATTATTTTCATCTTTCGCATTTGTATCATCAATTACATCAAAATCTGCAAATTCTTTTAATTGCAAAAGCTGCGCTAAACTTAATTTTGAAATAAGTAGATTGTTCTCTGAAACCGTAATCGCCTGCTGATCCGTTGCAATGGTAGCTTTTAAATCATACAAATCTCCTCTTGGAATAGTTCCTGCATTTACCATTTCTTCAGAACGTTTCAATCGCTTTTCATCAATTGACAATTGCTCTTTTCTTACTTTTAAATCTTCTTTATAAGATAAAATCTGAAGAAATGCATTAGCAACATTTAATGAAATATCTTCCTGCATTTTCAGCAATTGATATTGAGAGGCAATTATTGATAATTTTGCTCTTCTATAAGTATTTTGATTTTGTAAACCTTTATAAATATCTACACTTGAATTAACACCTAATGACGTATACTGCGTGGTTTGTGTACTCGCAAGATTAGTAACAGGATTTACATTTCGACCAATATTCCAGGAATGAGAAGCACTACCATTTACAGTAGGGAAGTAACTGCCAAATGCATCTTTTTTATCAATATCTACATTTTTAACATCTAACTCTGATAATTTAATCGTGATATTATTGTCTAGAGCATATCGTACACACTCTTCCAGTGTCCATTGTTTTGTTTGTGCCTGGGCTGATAACCCAAACCCGAAAAGTATAGCAAAAGCCAGACTATTATATTTATTTATTTTCATATATTTTGAATGAAAGCATAGTAGAAACACTACGCAAATTTAACATTTTTTAAAACCAAAAAAATCCTTATACTTTCAATTATTTCTTCTCTCCTTCGCTAATCAAGCCCTGATTCCAGATTTTAATTTTATCAGAATTTTTGATACCGCTTTTAACCTGAACGTATATCCCGTCGCTCACACCAAGGACAAGATCCTTTCTTTCAAACTTCTGAGGAGCAGTCTCTACTTCAACATATGGTTTTTGTGTTTTCTTGTCAAATTGAACCAATGATTCTTTGATCGCCATTACTTTATCTGCTTTTTCTAAAATAATAGATGCATTTGCACTTAATCCAGCTCTGATAAAAGTAGCATCCCTGTTTTCTAAAGAAGCTTTTATTTCAAACTGAATTGCGCCATTTTCTACTACTCCTTTAGGAGCGATATCTGTTAAAACTGCTTCAAATTTTTTATTTTCAATTGCACCAACAGTAATTTCAATTGGCATTTGAACTTTGATTTTCCCTACTTCAGATTCATCTATTTTTCCAATAAAAATCATTCTGCCAACATCAGCAACACTGGCAATTGTAGTTCCTTCATTGAAATTATTACTTTCAATAACCTGATTTCCAACTTTTACGGGAACCTGCAAAACCATTCCGTTTACTGTTGAACGAATTAAAGTATTAGCATAACTTCCCAATGATGTTGTAGTTCCTGTTTTTACAATATCCAAACTTTGTCTTGCAGCCACATAATTTTGTTTCGCCTGAGTATAGGCTAACTGAGCTGCGTCAAAATCGTTAGCAGAGATTACCTCTTTTTCAAATAAGGTTTTTTGTCTTTTATAGATTTTCTCCTGATTATCTAAAGCAATTTTAGCTGTTTGCACCTGATTTTGGGTACTACTTACGTTAGATACATTAGCAACAACTCTAATCTTAGCAATCATGTCGCCTGCTTTAATTTTCTCACCAGCTTTGATGTATACTTCTTCAATAATACCCGAAATATTTGGCTTGATTAAGACCTCTTCATCAGGTTGAATATTACCCGTTGCAATGGTGGTTTTTACGATCGTTTTAATCTCTGCTTTCTCCGTTTTAAAAACGATTGGAGATTCTTGATTTTTAGCATACAAATAGTAAAGTGCGCCAAAGAAAACTATAGCAATAAAGATTAAAATGGTTACGGTTACTCCTTTTTTCATTTTGTTTTTGGTTTAATCGATTATATTTTGATTGATAATTTATTCTGTTCGTAAAGCATCTACAGGCTTCACATTAATTGCGGTCTGTGCCGGAATAAATCCTGCCAACAAACCAGATCCTACTAATATTAATAATGCCACAAATACTACTCCTAAATCAACACTAGGGTTAGCAAACATAGTGTTACTATCGGGGGGCATCGAATCTAAAATCATATTTAAAATAGCAATGATTCCCGTTGCGACGGCAATACCAAACATACCTGAAATGATAGTCAAAAATATTGATTCTGATAAAATTTGTCCACGAATAGCACCAGGTGTTGCACCTAAAGCCCTACGAATTCCAATTTCCTTAGTACGTTCTTTAACTACAATAAGCATAATATTGGAAATTCCGATAACACCTGAGATCAAAACCAGTGTTCCAACAAAATAGGCAATGATTTTTAAGATATCAAACAAACTCTGCACTTTATTGAATTGCTCATACAAATCAAAATTACCTACTGCACGATCATCAGCCGGGTTTATCGAATGAAGTGATTTTATAAGCTCAAGTATTTTTGGTTTTAAATCTGTTATTGAAGTTTCATCCTTTGCCGTAAGTGCCATCCAGCCCACCTTGTCTCCGTAATTAAATGCTTGCTGGAAAGTCGTAAACGGAACAAAAATATTTTTTTGTTCCTGTTCTGCATTTCCGCCTTGTTGTTTAGAATGGTAAACACCAACTACCATAAAATTAACTCCGTTAACTTTTATATATGTTCCAACAGCTTCTTCTTCTTTTCCGTATAGTTCACTGATAACACCTTTTCCAATTACAGCAATTTTTCTTCTTTCATTAATATCCTGCTGATTTATAAAACGTCCTTTAATGATATCCATCGGTTGTTGCTTGATAAGCTCCGGATAATCACCATAAACTGTGAATGCTGAAGTTTTTGTACCTCGCACTACATTATTTGTCCCATTAAAATCTCCTAATTGATTTCTTGGCGAAACATATAATAAATCTGGCAAAGCTGCTTTTAAAGCTGCTACATCACTATTCCTAAAGTCATAACGACGAACCTTTGGCAAACCTTTATATGCCTTAGAAGTGGTCTGACTCCACATAAACATAGTATTTGTGGCTATTCCGTCAAAACCTTTTTTGATACCATTTTCTAAACCATTTCCTGCCGCCAATAATATTACCAAAATAAATATACCCCAAAACACACCAAATGCAGTCAGAGTCGTTCTGAAAACGTTGGCTGTTAAAGCCTGTAAAATCTCGTCCCAATTATCTTTCTTAAACATAATTATTCGTCTCTAAGTGCTACAATAGGTTTAATTTTGGCTGCTCTGTATGCTGGGAAAAATCCTGCCAATGCTCCCGCAAATACTAGTAGAGCAAGTGTTGTCAATGCCACACTGAAATCGACTTCGGGATGTTGAAAATATTCACTTTGAACCATCGGGCCAACAAACTCCAACAATAATAAACTTGCCAGAAGTCCAACAAAACCAGCAATGGTCGTAATAAAAATCGACTCATGAAGAATCATTGAAATAATTGAAAACGGAGATGCGCCAAGTGCTTTTCTGATTCCAATTTCTTTTGTTCTTTCTTTTACGATAATCAACATAATGTTACTTACCCCAACAACTCCGGCAATTATAGTACAAATTCCTACCCACCAAAAAAACAATCTGATATAAAGATTCAAATCATAAAATTGCTTGGCATCTTCAACTGAATTATAAACACCAACACCACCATCATCTTCAGGAGCTACCATATTTCTGCTTTTCAGCAAATCCTTCAAATCTTGTGTGAATTTTTTAGATTGTGCTAAAGCTTCATCATAATCATTTGTTTTTTTCATCGTAAAAAACAAATTGCTTATTTTATCTCCACCACCAAAAGCTCTTTGGACAGTTGTTAAAGGTAAATATGCTCTCGCTTCTTCTCTTTCTCCTCCCGGATCAGTAAAAACTCCAACTACTTTAAAATTAATGCCATTGATTATAATTTCTTTACCCAGAGCGTCTTTGTCTTTAAACAAATCTGTTTTAACTTTCATTCCAATACAGGCTACCTTTTCATTATTGGCTAAATCTGAGCTATTTACATAACGCCCCTGAACTATTACAAGGTTTTCAATTCCGCCATAATCTGGAGTAACACCTCTGTATTGATAACTTCCTGATTCTTTTCCGTATGAAAATGCACCTCCCCAAAAATTATAGGTTGATGCTCTCATATCTAACTTATCATCAAATTTCTGTACAGATTGATTATAATCGGCGTCTCTATACTGAATTTGTCTTCCCGGATTCAACCCTTTATACTCTTTTGTAGTCGTTCCGGACCAAACTTCAATAATACCGGCTGCATCACGCTCGAATTGTTTTTCAATTCCGTTCTGAAGCCCCTTTCCCGCACCTAGCAAAATCACCAAAATAAAAATACCTGAAGCTACAGAAATTCCTGTTAAGAATGTTCTTAACCTATTTTTGGAGATTGCTTCGAATATTTCTTGCCAACGCTCAATATTAAACATAAGATGAAGCTCTAACTTGTTCTACCTTTTTATCATCGATAATTAATCCATCTTTCAGGACCACATTTCTTTTGCACATTGCGGCAATATCAGGTTCGTGTGTAACGATCAAAATGGTTTTTCCTTCATCGTTAATTCCTTGAATAAGTTCCATAACCTCGTACGAAGTTTTGGTATCTAAAGCTCCTGTTGGCTCATCGGCTAATAAAACTTTTGGATTTGAAGCTAACGCCCTGGCGATTGCAACGCGTTGCTTTTGACCACCTGAAAGCTCATTTGGTAAGTGGTGTGAATGTGAACCCAAACCCACTTTCTCCAAATATCTCATTGCGATTTCATATCGCTCTTTTCTCTTTATACCTTGATAATATAATGGCATCGCCACATTATCTAATGCACTTTTATAATTAATCAAATTAAAAGATTGAAAAACAAAACCTAAAAATTTGTTTCTGTATTTAGAAGCAATCGTCTCGTTCAATTTTTTAATAGGAGTTTTATCTAAAATATAACTACCAGAATCAGCCTCATCCAAGATTCCTAAAATATTAAGAAGTGTAGATTTTCCTGATCCGGATGACCCCATGATAGCAACCAGCTCGCCTTCTTCAATATTAAAATTTATTCCTTTTAACACATGTAATTCTGAACTTCCCATTTTATAGGATTTATGTAAATCTTTGATTTCGATCATGGTACTGTTAAATTTTAAAACAATAATAACATTTTTATTAAGTAATTTATGGTAAGAAAACGTTAATAATTTCGTTTTGATATTACAATAAGACTCGATTCTTTATCAAATGTTACACATTTTTAAGATAATATAATTGTTTTCTTAATTTTGCATCAGTCAAAAAAATCTTAATGATGAAGTTTTTATCCATTTTCTCTTTATTCACGGCACTTACACTACTTTCCGGATGTTCTACATCTCAAAAATTAGAAACGTTAAAACCAGAACCAGATGATGCAAGTCCGCTCGTTTATGATGCAAATCCCTCCTTTATCAACCTTCCAATAACGGTAAAATTGAGCGATATTGAATATCAGACCAACTCAATTTTAAACGGATTAATTTATGAGGACAATAATATCGAAGATGATGATATTGAAATGAAAATTTGGAAGCAAGCTCCAATAAAAATTCAAAATGATCCTGCAAATCCTGATAAAAAGATAAAAACAATCCTGCCATTAAAAGCAACTATCAAATATCGAATTGGAACAAAAAAACTCGGAGTTGAACTTTACGATACTCGTGAATTTAATCTGAATGGTGTTATTACTTTATCAAGTGAAGTTGCATTAACAAATTGGAAATTAAACACTAAAACCGAATTCAAATCTTTAGATTGGAACGAAAGTCCAACAATGCAGGTTTTTGGAAAAAATATGCCAATAACATACTTAGTAAATCCTGCAATTTCTATTTTTAAATCTAAAATTGAAAAGAAAATAGATGAAGCAATTGAAAAATCAATGGATTTTAAACCGAATGTTTTATCTGCTTTAGAAAAAATATGCACACCATTTCAAATGAGTGACACTTATGAAAGCTGGTTGCGAATTACTCCTGTTGAAATCTATTCGACAAATGCAAAACTTAAAAATGATTTGTTCTTACTAGACATGGGAGTAAAGTGTAATATGGAAACTATCGTTGGCAAACAACCCGAATCTAAATTCAATGCCAATAAAATTATCCTAAAACCTGTTGCTAAAATTCCAAATCAGATTGCTGCTAATATTGCCGCAATTTCAACCTATATTGATGCTTCTAAAATTATGACTAAAAATTTTGCTGGTCAGGAATTTGGTTCAGGAAGCAAAAAAATAACGGTGAAAAATGTCAGCATCTGGCACAAAGATGGTAAAATGGTTATTGCTTTAGATGTTTTAGGATCTATAAACGGAACGCTTTATTTAAATGGATTTCCACAATATAATCCTCAAACAAAAGAAATCTATTTTGAGAAGCTAGATTATGTTTTAGATACCAAAAGTAAATTAATGCGCACAGCAAGCTGGCTGGGTCAAGGATACATTTTAAGAAAAATGGAAGAAAGCTGTCGTTATTCTATTCAACCCAACTTAGAAGAAGGTAAAAAAAGCATGGCAACTTATCTTAAAAACTACTCTCCGATGCCGGGTGTATTTGTAAATGGAAAAATTGAAGATATTCAGTTTGATAAAATTCAGTTAACCAATCAGGCTATCATAGCATTTATAAAAATAAGTGGAACGGTCAATGTTTCTGTTGATGGATTGAAATAAAATATAAGTGAAGCCAAAAAAGAAAAAAGCAGTATAAAATTATACTGCTTTTTTCTTTTTTGATTGATACATTCTATAAATCAGAACACCAATAATTCCAACAAGTAAATACGGAATTACCATTAAATAAACGATTCCGTCATTTACTGCTTCCGCCTTTTTTGTGTTTGAATCTCCTGCAAGCGCCGCACGGCACATAGCGCATTGAGCATTAACTGCAAGAGAAAAGAACGTGAAGAAAAGAACATAGAAATATTTAGTTGACATTAATTTTCTAACTCCACCTCTATTTTCCATTCTATTTTCTTTATTCTTTATTCTATTTTCTATTTTATGCATAATAAGGAGAAATCATTAAGTAAACCACTACACCTGTTACAGCTACATATAACCAAAGTGGAAAAGTTATTTTAGCTATTTTTCTGTGTCTATCGAAACTTTTTGATAACGCTCTCACATATGAAATTAAAACCAAAGGAATAATCGCTATAGACAATAAAATATGCGTTATCAAAATAAAGAAATATACATAACGTATCGCTCCTTCTCCTCCAAATTTAGTAGAATCAGCCGTCATATGATATGCAACATACATTACTAAAAAGGCTACAGACAACGCAATTGCCGAAGTCATTAATTGCTCGTGAAGTTTACGCTTTCCATTTTTAATAGCCAAAACAGCCCATATCAAAACGATTGCTGTAATTCCGTTTATCGTAGCGTAAATTGGAGGTAAAAACGAAAGCGGTTCAACATTAATTCCAAAGTCTTTTAACTTAACTCCAAACAAGATAGCAACCACAACCGGAATTACAATTGAAACAGCAACAATTAATTTGCTGAATTTTTTTTCTAATGAATTATCTTCCATTTTATTCTTCTAATAGTATTTTAATGTCTTCCTGAATATCTCTTACTCCTTTTTTATCTAGTCCGTCGTAATATAAAATTGGGTTTCCAAATTCATCTTTGCGACAACGAATATTTCCATCTTTATCAATTAAAGCAAACAAACCTGAATGCTCAAAACCACCATTTACCTTTGCATTTTCTCCTGCATACAAGTTGAATCCTTTGTTTGACAGATCCATTATTGTTGCTTTATCACCCGTTAAAAAATTCCAGTTCGACGATTTTACCCCTAACAACTTTGCATGATCTTTTAAAACTTGCGGTGTATCATGAGCCGGATCAATTGTAATGGATACAATTCCAAAGTTTGGATTTCCGAAAAAAGTTTTCTCAATCTCCAGCATACTCAAATTCATCTTTGGACAAATAGAAGGACATGTTGTGAAGAAAAACTCTAAAACATATACTTTCCCTTTATAAGTTTCATTTGATACTTTAGCGTTATCCTGATTAGTTAATTCAAATTTTGGAGCAGGACCGATTGTCAACAATTTAGCATCCGATTTTGAAGATTTCAAACCTACATTATCCAAACGATTTCCTTTTACGATCTCACCATTTTTAATTCTGTCCACAATTTTTGGCACCGCATAAATTCCGAAGATTAAAATGATAAATGAAATTCCGATATATGATTTGTTTTTAAACATATTTTAAAGATTAAAGTTCTTTTGTGGCATTGTGATTCTTTTTTAAAGCAGCGCGATATTCATATAAAATGATTTTAAAATCATCGAGCATTTCATTGCTTAACTCAGATGGATGAAAAGTATTATAACCTTCTTTATACTCGTCTTTCTTATCTTTAGAAGCACCTTTTCTACCTCTTAAATTTCTTGCTTTGTCTACGATATAAACATTTGAAGTTCCAAGATTTTGATCTAGTTTTCCTTTCAAATGCAATTGATCATAAAAGTTTTTAATTTCCTGAGGAGAAGCAAAAATAAAATGCCAGCCAGATACATCTGTAAAAGCACCTAAAGATTCCACTATTTTCTGCGCATCGTTTTCTGTTCCTAAAGGACAAACAACTACAAACTGCAAATCTTTAAAGCCATTATAACGTTGGTAAATTTTCTCATTCAGATTGAAAAAATTTCCTCTGTTTTTTAGAATTTCAGAGCCTGAAAAACCAAGAATAGTAATCTTATTATTTAAGGTTACTTTTTCTCCTTTTAGTGATTTCCAATTACCAAAGTCAGCAATTTTAGGAGTTATTGTTGGAAGTTTAGTAAAACTATTTACTCCTGAAGCAAAAAATAAATAGGCTACAATCGGCAGAACAAAAAGTACAAAGAGAACTATATTTTTTTTCATTATATTAACTGGAAGTTATTGAAGTACAAAAATAAAAAAAGCTCCGTTAAACGGAGCTTCTTTTCGAATTAATATCATGTTAAAAATTCCATTTAATAGTAGAATCTTTAAAAACCCCATAAATATAATGTCCTTCTGTCAATAGAATAAACAATAAATATAAAACTAGGAAAATAACTGGCGATACAACAGACCACCTAAGGCTGCTTTTTTCACCTTCCATGTGCATAAATGCCCATACTATATAATAAGCTTTGAAAATTGTAAGGATATAGAAAATCCAGTTCAACAAATTCAAACCTACAAAATGATTAAATTCTAATGATTCTGGCTTTAAAATACCCAGGATAACTTCTACTGTAGTTACTACTGAAAGCAAAGCAAAAACAAACCAGATTCTTTTTGTATTTGATACGTGTTCGTGTGACATAATAATTAAAATCTAAAATTAAACTAAGTAGAAAACTGTAAATACAAATACCCAAACTAAATCGACAAAGTGCCAGTATAAACCAACTTTCTCTACCATTTCGTAGCTTCTTCTTTTCTCGTAAGTTCCCAATAATACATTAAAGAAAATGATGATATTGATAATAACTCCAGAAAATACGTGGAATCCGTGGAATCCTGTAATGAAGAAGAAGAAATCAGCAAATAATTTACTTCCGTATTCGTTTCTTGTTAAGTTAGCTCCTTCTACTACATATTTTGCAGTACTTAGACGAGACTCAGATTCTGCTCTTGTCAATACTGTTTTTTTCTTTTTATCAGTAAGTTGCTCCGTTCTGATTAATAATTCAGGATGTGCTTTAAAACCAGCCTGTACTTCAGCAACTGAATAAGTAGGTTGCGTTTCTGCATCTTCAACAAACCACATACCGTGTGATCTTGTAAGTGCTTCTCTTTGTTCTGGCAATTTTACCGCAAATTTTTCAAGAGCTACTCTGTTACCTTGTGCATCAACAAACTGCAATAAACCTCCACCTGCTGTTTCAACCGCTCCGTATTCACCTTTAATGAAGTTTTTCCACTCCCAGGCTTGAGAACCAACGAAGATTAAACCTCCAATAATAGTTAAGAACATATAAACAGCAACCTTTGTCTTTTTCAATTGGTGACCTGCATCAACAGCCAAAACCATCGTTACAGATGAGAAAATCAAAATAAAAGTCATTAAGGCTACATAATACATTGGAGCCGAAACGCCATGCATAAATGGGAAGTGAGTAAACACTTCATCAGCCAAAGGCCATGTTTCAATAAATTTAAATCTAGAAAAACCATAAGCAGCAAGGAATCCAGAGAATGTCAAGGCATCTGATACGATAAAAAACCACATCATCATTTTACCATAACTTGCTCCTAATGGCTGGATATCTCCGCCTCCCCAAGTTTTTTCGTCGTTATTTGCAGTAGTAACTGTCGCTTCCATAAAAGATATTCGTTAAAAAGTTCCCAAATTTACGTTTTTTTCTTATTTAAAGAAATATAAAAATAAAAATAAATATACCCATAATAAATCCAAAAAGTGCCAATACATCGCACCTAGTTCTATACCAAGAGTTTGAGTCGAATTGTATTTTTGTTTAAAATGATTATAAATTATAATTAAAAGTGAAATTAGTCCACCAGCCAAGTGTAACAAGTGTGTAACGGTAACTACATAAAGAAAAGTTGTAGTAATTGAACTACCTTCTCCTGTAAAATAATAACCACTTTCTACGATTTGTCCAAAACCAACAAATTGCAAAACCACAAATAAAATTCCTAACGCTAATGTTCCTAAAAGTAATGCTGTTGTCGCGCTTCTGTTATCTTTCTGAATAGCCTTTTTCGCCAAATAAAAAGTAACACTACAACCAATAATAACAGCTGTACTGTAATAAAATGCTGTTGGCAATTCAAAATTCTTCAACCAGTCAGCTCTTGATTTACTTACTACAAATGCACTTGTAAGTCCGGCGAACATCATGGTCATACTTACCATGGCGAATAACAAAATCAGTTTAGCCGATTTTGCTTTTCGTAATTGTTCCTCACCTGTTGTCATTGTCATTTCCATAACTATCTTAAAAATTTATCTACAATATATACTATTTGTAATAGTGATATGTACGAAACACTCACCAACATTAATGTTCTTGCTGCTTTTGCTGTTCTCAATTTATATAAACGAACTGCATAAAACAACATCCACAGACCTAATAAGAATACAATGATTGCAGCAATTGGGCTAATAAACAACTGCCCCGTAAAACCTAAAACCGGCAGTAATGAAGCTATTATTAACCAAACTGTATATAATATAATCTGCAATGCTGTGCCTTTATCTTTTTTACCTGTTGGAAGCATAAAGATTCCAGCTTTCTCGTAATCTTCATATAAAAACCATCCAATAGCCCAAAAATGAGGGAATTGCCAGAAAAACTGAATCAAAAACAAAGTTCCGGCTTCAATACCAAACTCTCCTGAAGCAGCCACCCAGCCTAACATGAACGGAATCGCACCAGGAAACGCACCAACAAAAACTGACAACGAAGTTACCGTTTTTAATGGTGTATAAATACTTGTATATAAAAATATTGAAATTGCAGCAAACATTGCCGACTTCGGATTTATTGAATACAACAAACCAATTCCCAAAATAGTCAGCAGACTTGCTACAAACAAAGCTACTTTTGGCGACATTCTTCCAGACGGAACCGGGCGATTTTTTGTACGATCCATTAACGAATCAATATCTTTTTCTATCACCTGATTAAAGGCATTCGAAGCCCCAACCATACAATATCCTCCTATAGACAAAATGATCAAAACACTCCATTTAAAAGGGTGTTGATCATTTACACCCAATAAATATCCCGCAATCGAGGAAAACAAAACACTAATAGCTAATCCTGCTTTAGTTATTTCTTTAAAATCTTGAAATATTGATTTAAATGAGAATGTGTTTTTTGTAGTATTCAAACCGTTATTGTTTGTATGTTTTTTTTGAGTGGTGCAAATGTACAAATTAGATTGTAGAATTCCTGACTATAAAATTAGATTTTTTTCAATAAAACCTTTATAAAATAAGGACTTGTAAATCTTTAACACAATTATTTCGAAAAATCTTATTAAATCCTAGTAATCAAAATACCAATTGAAGACATCAGTACGCAGTCCGACGGTGAACCATGTTGTGCTTTGTTTGAAAGTTGTAGCGGTTTCTTGTGTCGGGTCAAAATTTCTATAGATAAAGCTTCCAAACAGCTTCAGATTCGTCATTGGATTTATTACATAACCACCCTGAATATCTGCAATAAAAACACTTGTTTTGTTTCCCTGCCCCACCTTTACACCAGTATTGTATGGTCGCTTTTCATCGTAACTTTTATAAATATTACCTCCGTAATTATAACTATCTTCAGTGGTATCAAAATCTAAACCTCTCGTACCCATTGTAAATTTAGCATCACCAAAATAACGTCCTTTATGATATCGGCCAATTACCAGAAGCTCATTGAAATTCCCTCCCCACTGATGCCCGACACTTTGATTATTATGACCATAGTTTGTTATAACAGCACTATGCGAGTATACATAAGGACGAACATGATTGTATTCTACTTGCAGCAATAAATCTTTAACATCAAAGGCATTAAAGTATTTTGCTCCTAATTGATAACCAAACTTATTTTTCCAACTTTGTTCTCCTGCTGCCATATCTCCGACTGAAAATTCATCCAATAAAAATTGACCATATAAATTAACATTATTATTCCACTTATACTTAGCAGTAAATCCTAAAAGCGCATTTCCACTTCTGGAAGATGAATTAAACTCAACTGTACGATAAAAGATAATTGGATTCACAAAATTAACATCAAATCCTCTATTGTTGCTATCAGTCCAAACTACAGATTCGAAGAAACCTAAATTTAATTTATTCGAAACATTCCAGCTTAAATAATGATTTGCCATGAATTTTGTTGCATATGTTTTTTCAACCGTAACATCAGGACGAACATCTTTTAACCACATATATGTGTTCGTATATTTTATTTTCCAAAAAGTAGTATTGATTTTAAAATACGGATACGGACTTGCTCCATCACTTTCTAACAATGAGCGATAACCATCTCCAATAAAATTCCTTCCATATCCTAACTGAAAATCAAAAAACTTACTTGGTACGTAGGTGATATTAGCCTCTGCTAAAGGAAAGTCGTATGCATCTGTTTTAAATCTTTTTGCAATACCAATTCCCGGAATGATTGCCGGATTTCCCCCTGAAGGTTTCAATGTCTCGGCATAATCATTAAAATATCCTGCAAATCTTCCCTGACTTTCAAAAACCGTGGTTGTAAAATTGACTTGTTTACCTAAACCACCCCTAAAATTAAGAGCCCTTGTATTTACATAAGTATAGGAAGCATCAAGATCTGATGCTTTACCCATTTGCAAGTCAACAATAGGATTTAATGCCAACCAGTAATCTTCACCTTGAATCTGAACCAAATTTTCATTCCACCATTTTCTTCCCAACCAGGTGGACACCTTTTTTTGAAGCGATTCAGTAACTGCCTTTAAATTATAATATTTCGAAACTTCTGAATATGTATAGGGCTTTGAGGCTGTATGATTATTACTTCCAACCTGATTCATTGCACCATCAAATTGGGCATAATAACTATGCGAAAACGGAATATTTAAATGACTGTCAAATTCAGGATTATTGTATTTTTTATAGACGATACTATCAAGTTCTGTCATTGGCTTTTCGACTGGTTTTAAAATCTCCGCAGCCGCTAATGCTTCAGAAGCAATTTGCTCAGCACTTTTTAGAGGAATACCAATTGAAATCGTATATTTTGAATAAGTTGGTTTTCCATTATAAGTCGATGGTTTAATCTGAGGAAATTGACCAAAAACTCTTTTTGCTTCTTCCGCCAGTGCATCATTTGTAGTATTCACATAAATCACTTTAAATACACCTGTGGCATCAACTTCAAAAAGCACTTTTACCTCACCTTTATAATTGGTTTGTTTTAAATTTTCAGGCACCTGAAAGTTTTGAAAGACGAAATCCTGAACTTCTTTGTAGAAACAATTTTCCAGTTTTTTAGATTCCAAATTTTCACAATTTGGAAAAACAGGAAATTGCTCTGTTGTAAAACCAGGTTTTACAACAGAATTATTACTTTCTTGCGAAAAAACAAATAAGGTAGTTATTGTAAAAATAAAGGTTAAAAAAATCTTATTCACGTAAATTTGGGTTTTCATTTAATAATCATTTGGGGCATTCTCTCCGTTTGCAATTTCTTTTGCTGCTGAAGTTCCGATTCGCTTAACACCTAAACTAATCATATCAATAGCATCTTTATACGACCTTACTCCTCCAGCTGCTTTTATTGGTAAAGGTGATGCATTTTCCAGCATCATTATAATAGATGCCATTGTCGCTCCGTTTGGCAAATCATTTTCAGTTTTATAAAAACCTGTTGAGGATTTTACAAATACCGAAGCAAAATCTTCTTCTTTAAAATTTGATATCACTATATTTTTTATCAATGCAGAAAGCTGCATAATTTCTTTATCTGTCAGGGCTGCAACTTCAATAATCCATTTTACTGTTTTATTATGAGCTAATCCGATTTGTGTACCATAAACAATTTCTTGTTTCACAACAGCAATTTCACCATTTTTAAAAGCTTCATAATTACAAACAAAATCTAAGTCATCTGCTCCATCTTCTATTGCCTGATTTGCCTCTTTGATCTTGTCTTCAATTGAAGATTTACCTTCCGGAAAATCTATAACAGTGCCAATAAGTAAATTCGAGTTAGCTTTTACAATCATTTCTTTAGCTAAACTTACATATGTCGGCCTGATCATAATCAATTTAAAACCTTCCTTAATTGCCTCTTTAATTGATTCTTTTACAATATCAATGTTTTCATCTTCAGAAAGACCGGCCTGAGAAGCAGTTTTCAAATATGTTGAATCTAAATATTGCTTGATATTCATGACTTTGATTTTACATCGAATTTTGACAAAAATACATTTTAATTCTAAATAAAAACGTTGCAAATTAAGCTTGATTTTTAGCAATAAAAAAACCCACCGAAGTGGGTAATTATATTCCTATTATTTTATCGATTTGCTTCCTAAAAGCTATAGCAGAAAAAACCGCAGTGGTTGCTCCAATTGTATTTGATAAAACATCCGTTATATCCGGGGTTCTCGTTGTAGTTAATACACCTTGTAAAATTTCGATTGTAATTCCAAAAAAAACAGAAAATATAAACGAAATAAGATAAGCTTTATAGTCGTTAGCTTCTTTTCCTTTCAGCTCTTTTTTGAAAAATAAAATCCATGAAACCGTAAATCCAAAGTGAAAACAAAAATGAACAATTTTATCTATGCTAGGAAAATTTATTGCCGGAATATTACCTGAATTCGTCAAACAAAAATAAGTAATGATACCTGAACAAATAATCGCCCAGATTAAAAGAAGTTGTTTAGGCACCGATAAGTTGTTTGTAAGCTTCGTCAGATAATAAAGAATCTATTTCTGATGCATCAGCAATTTTTATTTTAATCATCCATCCTGCTCCGTAAGGATCAGAATTCACTGTTTCTGGTGCGCTTTCCAGGCTATCATTAAAAGCAATAATTTCTCCTGTTAAAGGCAAGAATAAATCAGAAACTGTTTTTACAGCTTCAACTGTACCAAAAACCTCATCTTTATCAAGTGTCTGATCTAAAGTTTCTACTTCAACATACACTATATCTCCAAGCTCTTTTTGAGCGAAATGAGTAATTCCTACAGTTGCAACATCTCCTTCGATGCTAACCCATTCGTGATCTTTTGTGTACTTTAAATTTGCTGGTATGCTCATAATACTATGTTTGAAATTGATAATTGAATTTTTTAGCCACAAATGTAACAATCTTCTAATGAAATCCCGTTTAGAAACTAAAAAAATTAATTTCCGAAATTATATCGCAGTGTAAAACCTGAACGAATGTTAGTTAACGGAAATGAAGTTGATATTACAGCTTTTGAGAACGAGTGATCATAATAAAATATTGCAGTCAGGTTTTTACTAAATGCATAATCAGCTGTAAGTTTTAATGACCAGATATTTTGTCCAGCTGCAAGCTGATTGTTATCATAATCCAGATAACGTACTAACGTTTGATTATTTCTATAAGAGAAATCAGCCTTTATATTAATATCACTTTTTATAATTCCTGTTGGATTGTCTGCCAGTCTTGAAGAGAAAATAACATCTTTAAAACGATATCCTAAACCAACAATATACTCCAGACCTTTAACCTCTGTCAATAAATTATTATCAAAACTCATCGATAATGCCCTGTCTTTTTTAATTTCTGTCAAGACTCTTAAAGAGCTTTTCAATTCAAAATCCATACGGATAAGCGGACTAAATTGCTCTACTAAATTGACATTAGACATAATGGTTTCATTATAAAAATTAGTATTAACATCTTGCCCTCCCGGATTCTCATTATAATCAAAGTTAGATCTAAACTGATTTATAGTATAGGATGCTCTATAATTATGCTGTAGTGAAAAACGTCTAAATTTATCTTTAAAATATTTGTATCGCATTAAACCATTGTATTTAATACTCCAGTTTGGAATTGGAAAACTTCTGAAAATATCTGTCGAAGCACTTGAAGCATTCCCGCCAGAATAAGCTGCTAAAAACGAAGGCAACAAAACTGCCTGATTACTTTTTGTAAAACCTATTGGATATCCCTGATTTGCCACATAAACTGCATAGTTTGGATCTGTCTCCGCCGGAATAGGATTATTGACATCTCCATATCTTGGAATTGCAGCTCCACCATAATGGTCTTCAGCAAGGCGATTTGCAATGACTAAACGATTATTTCTAAAATCATCAAATGCAGCCGACTGCGTTTCATCACTAGTCGAAAAAGATGTTTTTATCAATACAGTTGAAATAGAGAACATTCCATAAGTATAAGGTGATAAAGGTAAATACTCGCCATTTACTACACTATACTGTTCTGATGAGTTTTCAGAATAAGCACGATCCATTGCCAAATCAATCTTTAAATCAGGCAACAAATCAATATTAGCTGTAATTTTTAAAAGTTTGTTTGTTACTTGTGTAAAGTTCTGATTGAAGTTATCATAATTGGTTAACCAGCCATTTTTAGCAGCCTCATAACGCACATCATCCTGGCTTCCAAAAACGAATCCTAATGAAGGTTTTGCCGTTCCAAAGAAACCAACTCCAGGCGTATAACCTGGCAATACTGTTCCGCTATTCTTTGTATAATTAACCTGAATGTTTTTTACGCTCGTCAAAATACCAATCATTCCATCGTAAAATGGACTACTATTATTTATTGGCTTAGCTGTATTGACAATTTTCTCTCCCGGTTTTGGAGGAGCTGTTGCTTTAGGCTTTGCAGATTTTGCACCCGGAGTCAAACCTAAATACTTATACAACAAATTCATATTAAGGGTTGTTGTCAGCGTATTTGAATTAGCATTTTGAATCGTGTTTCCTAAATCATATAAAGTACCCGTATCAGGATCTACATATTCAGATAAAGCTGTTGAAGATCGTTGCCAACTGTAATCAGCCGTATATGAATAACTTGCTTTAACAAAACTTAAAAGCGGGATTTTGTTAATCGGAATATCGTAGTTCAACACCAATTGCTGTAAGTGTTGATTCGGTGTTCCCACATCCCAATAACTATCCCAGATATTAAAATCTTCCTTAGGACTATTATCTTCATTCAAATAATTTTTTACAATATTATTTGAAGCAGCGTTATAATTTATTTTTAATGATTTCGTCAAATTATAACCAAAACCATATTGATAGTTAAATGCAAAATTTCGTCTATAAAGTGGTTCAAGTCCAATTCCTTGCGTCTCTACATCTCGATATTGCTGACGATTGCTTTGTCTTAAAACATTTGTATTAAACGTTATATTTGATGGCAAGTAATTAACATTAAAATCACTCAACATTTTCCAGTAATCACTTTTCTTCATGAACTTAGTATCCTTGAAAGGAACTACTTCTTTTGGCTGAAAAGTATAAGCATAATTAACCGCTGTATTTGACTGCTCATCTTCATAATCTTCAACTTCGTAATCATGACGTTCCACCTGATTGTACGATTGCGAAAATGTTAAATTTTCTACATCATAAACATGAGGTTTTTGTTCTGGCGCACGATCTTTTCTAACACCAATAAAGTTGATGCTTTTTCGCTTTGTATAATCTACAGCACGAGTTCTGATATTATCTTTTTCATCCGGATCGGTTGTCTCCTTTAGTAATTGATCTAGTTTTATATCCTGATTAAAAGGATCATATTCCGGCGTTATTACTTCTTCACCAATAGCATAATTAAAAGGCAAATTTATTCCCCATCTTTGCGGCAACAATTTTCCTAAATTTAGATTGGTAACAATATTATACTGCTGAATATCTTCACGATCACGTTCATTAGCACCTTGTTCTAAAGATCCAAAACCAATTGTACTTTTTCTACCGACAGCAGAAAGTGTGGCAAAATCAGCCATATTAGTATCGACATTTAATAGCGCAGCCATACCGCCTTTGTTATCCAAATCCGACATACGAAGCTCATTAAACCAAACCTCTCCTTTTATATCTTTATGATCTGCTCTACTTTTTACCCCAACCATTAAATTTCTAACTAAACCAAAATTTGGATTTCCCTTTATTCCTAATTTCAATTTACCATCTCCATCTCCTCCACTTAAACTCAAATCGTCATCGGGGTAATAAACTCCGTTTATATCGCGTTTAGTAGAATTAATATCGATACTCATTGCCTGAATTTTCATTTTGGTCAAAAGTTCCATTGCCAAATCAATGTTATTATCTTCAAGCCACACCAAATCTGGACTTATCGTACACGAACCTCCAGTTCTTGTAACTTTTAACGGAATTTCGACCTGATAATAGTTTTGGGTAAAATCATTACCAAAACGAATGAATCCCACCATTTCATCATCTAACAAGGTATTTTCGTCAGGTAATTGTTCGGCATGCAAGAACATTTTAAGTTTTTTGTATTGACGCATATCAACACTAACATTCTTAAACACTGCTCTGGAATCCTGATATTGTAAACCCGTTCCTCCAACTCTCAATGCCAATGATTGCTCATTTTGATTGATAATGGTATTGTTATTATACAATTGCTCTCTCTGAACTCCTGGCGGAATAACATAATTTACAGGACACTTTGTACTGTTTTCCTGAATATTAACTGCCGCAACATCAAATTCGGTACCATCATCATCAGGGTTTGTGTCGTTAGCATCAAGTGTTCCGGTATATCTTCTCCACTCTCCTCTTACTAAATCCAAGGCACCAAAACGCATCGTCATCTGGTTGTTAAAACCAGTCATAAACATTCGCATAAAACGAATAGATCTAAAATCGGTAATATTTCCAATTGTATTTTGAGGCTGAGCAACAGGGATTTTAAACTGAATCCATCTTGCGTTGGTTGTACCTCCATTTGGTAATTCTATATTAGTTACTTCACGTATGTCTGTAATATAATTTTGACCTACCTGCATTCCCGGTTTTACATCAATACTGTACTCGTAATACGCGTTAATCGTACTCATTGTATTGTCACGATTGATATCTTCAACGTCTGGTAAAGTTGTCGAACCACGATTAGGGTCATCAATGCTTACTGCAGAGTTATTTTCTGTACCATTATATTTTTTATAACGATCTAATACGCCTCCATCTGTATTTAAATAATACGTATAATTGTCTGCCGCCGGATCTTCTTCTCCTGCATAATTAGTATAAACGCTACCTTCCTTTGAACTTGGAAGACCATCCAAACCTACGTCCTGATTTTGACGATTGTTTGCATTAGTATCAAATGCATAAATTAAAGATTGTGACGCAGGAACATCACCCCAAATTGGTTGTGGATTTACCATTACCTGATCTGGGCCTAACCCATTTTCATATTGTTTTCTTCCGTCTTTTAAAACATCTTCCGACATTTCCCCTAAGTTGAAATAGATCTTACCTGTATTGTTTGGTTGCGCCTCGGCATTTCCAACATACGGATCAAGTACCCAAAACTGAATATACTCTACATTCCCCTGCTCAAAATTGGTTGAATTCAGAGAACGCATAATTCCTCCAAAATTCGATGTTACAGGATCACTATTAAAACCAGGATTATTATTATATGGCCCACGCTCTGATGGGAAATAGGTTAAATCAAGTGTATTGATAACCTGTATCTGCCCCTGAGCAATATCAGTGTTTGGATATAGTTCTTTACTGTAAATCCTTCTCGTTGTATTTAGAGACAAATCGTCATTTGAAATTCCTGACGGCTTTGAAGAATAGAAAATAGGATCAATAGTATACCACGCTAATTTTGAACGTTTATAACCATACTCTAATGTATTAGAATTGGCATTAAAAGTATTATCATTTATAGAATTCAAATAGGGGGTTGATGCCAGACTCCAGGCATATGCTGAACGCATATCGATTGTAGATTGTGATCCCTCAAAATCATCAACATAAATTGTTGCTTCACCTTCAAAATCACTAGCTTTTGGAGCATCAGGTTTTAAGAAAGCAACTTCACCACGGATAGAAAGATTCGAAGGAACATCTGTATCAATATTAGGTAATTTATTAGCTAATCTGGTTAAAAAAGGGACTTCGGTTGCATAATTTCCATTAAAACCAAAAATCGTATTATTTACAGATTCCTGACCATAACTCGATTTTTGCGTAAACGGTTTTTCGGTCATTTTAAGATAAGTCCCTCCAACAACAAAATTATCAGAAATTTTGTGTTCGATATTGAATCCCACAAATCTTCGGGTCTGTTGCCCGAAAATAGAGTTGTTTTCCAACGAAACCTCAATTGGTGTATTGGATGACTGAAGAGAAGGATCAAGAATCTGAACTCTACCCAATTGATAATCGACACTGTAATCTACACCTTCTACAAGTCTTCTTCCTGCCGCCATAACAACAACAGATCCTTGTGGTACATTAAATGCTCCAATGGGAATACCATTACTTCCAGAGGATTTATACTTTCCTCTTAATAAGAATTTATTTTTATCACTATCCTGCAACGCGCCGGATTGTGTGTTTTTGTACATATTTCTAAATACATATTTCTGCTGATTTGCATTATATGTAGTTGGGTCATTATAATTTTCGCCAGAACCTGTATTCTGTAATTTCTTAAATAACAGTTCTCCAAAAGGTTCTTTCGTTGTAAAAATAATTCGGCCGTTTTGAACGTCAACTGTTATACCTGGAAGATAATCAAAGAAACCATCACCACCTGTTTGCGGGTCATTGTTGTAATTTAATCTATCCAGATTAAAAACATTCAATAATGGTGTTTGATCCACTTTATTATCTGGTGTTGGATTAGCCGGAAAAGTTGATCCCTGAACTGGCGTAATATAATTTATTGGAGAAGGGTCCGTATAAAGAATATTTAATCTGAAATCATCTTGTTTTATTTGGTAAGCCTGTGGAATCTGATACACGTTTTTCATCATCAAGTCCCAAACCGGATTTTGAACGTTGGTCAAATTACTTTTCAGCATTTTTAAAACCAAACTTTGTGAAATAATTGCCTGATTTGAATTGTTATTTCCGGTAACAACAGTTGCATCAACACCGTCACTACCAAATTCTCCTACCTGATAAATTTTACCTCCGACGGTATATTCAAACGCAACCGCTAAAATTTCATCATTTGCCAAACGTTGTTGCAACGAGATATATCCTAATTGCGGATTAAAAGTAAACTCATTCGTAGTTAATTTTCTGGCATTTTCTAATATCGAATAATCAGTTCCTTCACTAACATTTGTGTTATTGAATCCTGATTTTGCCGTTACGATTTCTCTAATATTAGAGTTTAAATAGGATCCAGCCTGACCAATGGTCTCCGGGTCATATTTGTTATTATTGTTATCTGTTGGAGAATCAATTGGATTATTAAAAAATCCTGTCGAAGAACTAATAACTACAACTTCATTATCTGGAATTCCGGTAATTTGTCCCTCACCTAAATCCTGTAATGCGATAACATTTCTTAAATTATTGCTGGTAGTACTTACACGATTTTGTTTATTGGTAACCCAAACTTCTATTCTGGTAATCTGTACACGGCTATCAATAAAAGGATATCCTTTTAAGGAAGCATCATATTTATTTCTAAAATATTGGGATAAGAAAAAGTGTCTGTCATTATCATAATCCAAAGCGTATAAATCGAAATTCTGAACTGTACCACCTCCTTCGGCTACAACACTCTTTGTTTGTGATTTTTGTTCTGAGAAAACACCGGTAACTGTTGTCTTTCCAAACTGTAATTGTGTCTTAACTCCAAATAAACTTTGTGCTCCACGAATTAAAGTGCTATTCAGTGGCATGCTGACATTACCAACTTCTACTTTCTGAATAATATCATCCTCTGAAGGGGTATAAGCTAATTTAAACAGGTTTTGAAAAGCAAATGTAGATTGCGTATCATAATTGGCGTTTACCTCAAGACGCGTCCCTACTTTCCCCATTAAACTCATACTGATTCGCTGATCGAAATCAAAGGTTAGACTGGATCTGTTTCTTGGCGAAAAAGAAGGATTATCTTGTTTGGTATAACGAATTCCCAAATCCATTTCAACTGAACCTGTGGGTTTTACGTCAATGGTATTACTACCAAAAATACTTTCAAAAAGACTTGAATTAATATAGTATCGAGGTAGCAAATCTTTTTTGGCCGCTTCACTTCCCGTCTTTTTACCGTCGATAGCGTCCATTTTCTTTCTGAAATAATCCCTTCTGGATTCTTTCAAAACTAAATCTTCGTACTCTTTAGGAGTTAAAATAATTGGATAATCTATTGAAAAACCATCAACAGAATTGGTGTAAATATATCGGTCTGTAACCGGATCATATTTATAAGCCGATGAAATACTTGGTGGATTTTTAAGTTCTACCTTACCAACAGAAAACTGCGTTTTAGTTGTATCCTGAACTGACTGATTTACTTGCGCACGCAAAAAATTACCGCAAAGCAAAAACAGTAACAAAATACAAATTTTACGCATACAACAATGTGGTCTTAAATTAGATTACAGACTTTTCAAGGCTCTTTTGATAATGGTCTCAACGGTGGCTTCGGGATCTTCTTTTACGATCTTCTCAACTACTTTTTCTGAAGTTTTTCGAACAAAACCTAAAACTTCCAAAGCAGATAACGCTTCATCTCGGTTTGTATTGTTTTGAACAACGGAAACTTCATCTAAATCGTATAACTTTAACACTTTTTCTTTTAAATCAAGTATCACACGTTGCGCAGTTTTATTTCCAATCCCTTTAATTGATTGAATTAAACCAACATCTCCTGAAGCAATTGCATTAATTATTTGTCTGGGTTCGATTGAAGATAACATTGTTCGTGCAATATTAGCTCCGATGCCTGAAACAGATAACAACATTCTAAATATTTCACGCTCTGATTTTTCGGCAAAACCAAATAATGTATGCGCATCTTCTTTGATTTGAAGATGCGTATACAATTTTATAAAATCAGCATTAGGGATTAGTGAAAAGGTGTGTAAAGAAATATTTACATGGTATCCCACTCCACCACAATCAATTACAACTTCTGTGGGATTTTTTTCAACTAACTTCCCCTGCAAATGTGCTATCATAGTATAATTTATGGTATCAAATATAATAAAAATGCAATAAAAATAAGACAATATTATCTGATCCTTATTATATTGACTATTTAGCTAATTTATTTTTTTTATTGGCTTTTTCCTGTGCATCAATAACTGCAATTGCAGCCATATTAACCATTTCTTCAACGCTTGCGCCTAATTGGAAAATGTGAACCGGTTTACCCATACCCATCATGATTGGCCCAATTGAATTTACTTTATACAATTCTTTCAATAATTTATAAGTAATATTTGCCGACTCTAAGTTAGGAAAAATTAAGGTATTTACCTTTTTTCCAGCTAATTTAGAAAATGGAAATTTCTCTGCAAGCATTTCCTGATTTAAAGCAAAATCTGCCTGAATTTCTCCATCAACAATTAAGTCCGGATGATTTTTATGCAAATAAGCTACTGCCTCTCTAACTTTTGAAGCACTCTGACTTGTTGAAGATCCAAAATTTGAATAAGAAACCATTGCTATAACTGGCTCAACTCCAAACATTTTTGCAGTTTTAGCCGTCATAATTGCAATATTAATCAAATCTTCAGCAGAAGGATTTATATTTATTGCAGTATCTGACAAGAACATTGGCCCACGTGATGTCAACATCATATTTGCAGTGGCAACTAATGAAGCATTATGTGCTTTTTCAATTAATTGTAACATTGGTTTTACAACGCTTGGATAACTTCTTGTATGACCAGTCACTAAAGCATCTGCCTCACCTTCGTTAACCATCATGGCAGCGAAATAATTTCTTTCACGCATGAATTTTTGGGCATCCAATAACGAAACACCTCTTCTCTCTCTTGTTTCCCAGTATGATTTAGCAAATCTATTTCTTCTTGATTCTTCTTCGTTTGTTTTAGGATCAATGATTTCAAGTTCTGCATCAAAACCTAACTCTGCTTTAAGTTCTAATATTACTTCTTTATTTCCTAATAAAATAGGAAAACCAATTCCGTCTTCATGAACAATTTGTGCTGCTTTTAAAACGTTTAACTGATCTGCTTCTGCAAAAACAATTCTTTTAGGATCCATTTTAGCACGGTTTGTCATCAAACGAACCATTTTATTATCATTCCCCATACGTTCTCGAAGCACATCTTCATAAGCTGCCCAGTCTGTAATAGGATTTTTTGCAACTCCAGATTCCATTGCTGCTTTTGCAACAGCCGGAGCTACGATAGTAATTAATCTTGGATCAAATGGTTTAGGAATAATATAGTCCTGACCAAAACCTAATTTTGTTGCACCATACGCCACATTAACCTGCTCTGGAACTGGTTCTTTAGCTAATATTGCCAATGCTTTTACTGCAGCCATTTTCATAGCTTCGTTAATTTTGGTCGCTCTTACATCTAGTGCTCCTCTAAAAATATAAGGAAAACCTAAAACGTTATTTACCTGATTAGGAAAATCTGAACGCCCTGTAGCCATAATAACATCTTTTCGTGTTTCTACGGCTAAATTATAATCGATTTCCGGATTTGGATTTGCCATTGCAAAAACAATCGGATTATCTTTCATTGTCAATAACATTGCAGGCGAAAGAATGTCTCCTGAAGATAAACCGATGAAAACGTCAGCTCCGTTTACAGCCTCGGCTAATTCTATTTTAGGGCCATCAACAGCATATTTTAATTGCAAGTCTGATAGTGAAGGATTGTCTTTTGTCAAAAGTCCTTTACTGTTAAACATTCGTATATTTTCGACTTTTACACCTAATAAAACATATAAATCAGTACAAGCTATCGCAGCCGAACCTGCTCCGGAAACTACTACTTTTACATCTTCTGCTTTCTTTCCTGCTAATTCAAGCGCGTTGATTAAAGCCGCAGAAGAGATAATTGCTGTTCCGTGCTGGTCATCATGCATTACCGGAATATCCAATTCTTCAACCAGTCTTCTTTCGATTTCAAAAGATTCCGGCGCTTTAATATCTTCCAGATTGATTCCTCCAAAAGTTGGAGCAATATTTTTTACCGTCTGGATAAATTCTTCAACATTTTCTGTATTAACTTCGATATCAAAAACATCAATATCTGAAAATATCTTAAAGAGCAATCCTTTTCCTTCCATAACTGGCTTGGAAGCTTCCGGACCAATATTTCCTAAACCTAAAACAGCTGTACCGTTTGAGATAACGGCAACTAAATTTCCTTTTGCTGTATATTTATAAACGTCATCTACGTTTGCTGCGATTTCTAAACACGGCTCTGCAACACCTGGCGAATAAGCCAAAGACAAATCTCTTTGGGTTGCATATTTTTTTGTTGGAACTACCTGAATTTTTCCTGGAGTTGGTTCTGAATGGTACAGTAACGCTTCTCTTCTTTTACTCTCTTTGTTCATTATTTTTAGCTTTTATTCTAGCTTACAAAGATATAAGTCTTGTTTTAAAATGGCGTGTTTTTATAGCTTTCTTTTGTTAAAATAACATTTTACAAAAGGCCAAAAAAAATAGTCCAAGATAATTTGGACTATTTAATAAACTTTATTTTTAAACTTTAATTACTGTGAAATATAAGAGTTTAAATGATTAATTGTGTCTTTTTGAATTTCTATAATTGCTTTTACAACATCGCTAATTGAGATAATTCCAACCACAATTTCGTCTTCTAAAACGGGTAAATGTCTGATTCTTTTTGTGCTCATCAGCTCCATACAATCCTCAATATTGTTTGAAAGATTTACTGAAAAAACGTTACTTTCCATAATTTCATGCACAAAGGTTTCTTTTGAGGATTTGTCTTTTAAAACAATTTTTCGGGCATAATCTCTTTCAGAAAGTATTCCTTTTAAGTCGGTTCCATCAATCACAAGGATAGCTCCTATGTTTTTTTCTCCCATTACTTTTAATGCTTCGTACACCGTAGTTGTTGAAAGTACGGAATAAACATTTTTACCTTTTGCGTTTAGTATTTGATTTACAGTCATATCTGAAAAATTTTAGGACTATAAAGTTAAAAAAAAATACACGTAAATAACAGCCAATGCCATTTTTTAAGAGTTAACTTATTCATTTTAAATATAATACATCAAATTTTGCGTTTTCAAAAATTTACAGCAAATAAAGGATCAAATTCTAAAGTTTTTTTGCAAAAAACACAACGTAATTGATTTTCAATATTTTACACCAAACAATAAAACCTTTCTAAAGTATAGAAAGGTTTTTATTTATTCATTAAACAGATAATTTATAAATTCGTAATTATAAATTCACTTCGTCTGTTTTGTTCATGTTGTTTTTCGGTACATTTTACTCCATCAGCACAGCGGTTCACTAACTTAGTTTCCCCGTATCCTTTTGCCGTTAATCTATTTTCATCTATTCCTTTCTGAATTAACCAATTTTTCGTAGACTGCGCCCTTTTCTCAGACAAAATCATATTATTTTCATCTGATTGTCTGCTGTCTGTATGTGAACGAATATCAAGTTTTATAGCAGGATATTGGTTTAACATATCTACTATTTTTTGCAATTGAGGTTCTGACGTTTTTTTAATAGTCGCTTTTCCTAAATCAAAAAAGTTCATAGGAATGTGAAGTAATTTTGCTAAATCTGTCCCCACTTTTATAGCTCCAATCTTGACTGGACTAACGGAAACTTTCTTTACGTCAATAGTTTTTGCCGTCATTGGCTTAAACATTTTATCCATTAGAATTTCCAGGGTTGTTGTTCCGTTTAACTTTTTTATTGCAACGGGAATTTCTTTTATTCCATAGTCAATTTTAGAAGCTCTTATAGCATATTTTTTACCACATTTTATTTTTGGAAAAATATAATTCCCTTTTTCATCTGAGACAATGGTCGAAATGGTATTAAAATTTTCATCAATTAAAGTAAGAGAAACATTAGATAGTAATTTATTTGATTCTGCATCAGCTACAAATCCAGTTAAATCTTGTTCACATACAAGTTTTCTGGTTTCTGTAAATCGATAAACATCATCCAAACCATGTCCGCTAATTCTATTTGAAGAGAAAAAGCCATTTCTGTTTTTACTATTAATTATAAAAGCAAAATCATCATGCTTGCCGTTTATAGGTTCTCCAATGTTCTGAACTTCATCAAAAGTTCCGTCATCCTTTATTTTCGAAACAAATATATCAAGTCCGCCTAAACCTGGTCGCCCGTCAGAAGCAAAATAGATCTCATTCTCTTCAGAAATAAAAGGAAATGTTTCTCTTGCTTCGGTATTAATTGAAGGACCTAAATTTTCCGGGGTTCCGTAAGTTCCATTTTCATTAATGCTTACTTTATATAAATCTGACTGCCCTACACTTCCGGGCATATCTGAAGCAAAATATAACGTTTTCTCATCAACACTTAAAGCAGGATGTGCTGTACTGTATTGATCGCTATTAAAAGGAAGTTCTTTTACATTTTCCCAATTCCCATTTATTAAATTAGCGCTGAATAATTTTAATAATGTTACCTGTTCTTTATTTTTTCCTCTTTTACCATCTACAAAATTATTTCGGGTAAAATACATCGTTCTGCCATCTTTTGTAAAAATAGGAGTTGATTCATTGTATTTTACATTTTTCTTTTTAATGAAAATTTTTGGTTCGCTTACATTTCCATCAGGCATTAATTCGGCCACATATAATCTGGAGAATGCTTTATTCGTCCATTTGAAACTATTTTTAGCAACACCTCCGGTATCTCTGGCAGAAGTAAATATAATTTTGTTGTCATAAATAGTACTCCCGTAATCAGAATAGGAAGAATTCATTCCTGCATCGGCGATTTCGTATCGGCCTGAATTCGATTTTATATCTTCTAAGTAATTTTTCTCAGCTCTTATTAAATCGGCTCTTCTGTCTGATGCTGATTTTTCATTAAATTTTGCTAAAATTTCATCTGCCTTACGATAATTTCCAACAGATTTAAAACATTGAGCATATCGGTATAAATATTCTGATTCCTGTGCTTCATTTATTCTGAACAATTGGTCGTACCATTTTAAGGCATCTCTTAATTCACCTATAAAATAGTATGAATTACCTAATCTTCTTAATATTTTTTCATCAGTCGTACCTTTATCGATCAATTCTTCATAACTTTTTATAGCATCTGCGTAAGCATACTCCTCGTACTTTTTATCAGCATTTGTTGTCTTAGTTGTCTGCCCATTTATTGTGAAAAAAAAACACAAAAAGAAAATCGTATAACTTAAATTTTTAATTCTCATTGTAGGTATTAATTAAAAGAATCTTGGGGATGTCATTTTACTATAATTATTAAAAAACTCGAAACGAAGGAAAATTTCGTGTGATCCTGAATTGTATTTCCTTAGATTGGTAGTTTCATGGTCATATCCATAACCTATATATAAACCATCTGAAACCTGAAAACCGGCCATTGCACTTACTGATGCACTCCAACGATAAGCAAGGCCAAGTACAAATTTGTCATAGAACATAAAATTACCCGAAGCGTCTACTTGCAAAGGAGCACCCTGAACCATTTTAGTGAGCAACGCGGGTTTGAATTTAATATCGTAATTAAGATCAAAAACATAACCTGCCATGAAGTAATAGTTGATTTTTTCTTTGAAAATAGCCGTATCATTATCTTCATAACGATTTGTTTCTATAAAATTAGGAATAGAAAATCCTAAATAAGCTTTATCAGAATGCCAATAAACACCCGCTCCAATATTGGGTGTAAATTTATTATCCAAACCTTGAAACTGAGGATCGTCCTGATCTTCGAAGCTTAATTTAGTTACATCAAGATTAAAAAGATTTGCTGTGGCTTTTATTCCAAAAGAAAGTTTGAATGTTTCAGAAGTAGGTACACTATAAGACAAATCTGCTGAAAGTGTATTTTCATTTGTTGGCCCTATTTTATCATTTACTAACGAAACACCCAATCCTAATTTACTATTATTTAAAGGGGTATTTATTGAGAAAGTACTCGTTTCAGGTGCTCCGTCAAGTCCTATCCATTGCGTACGATATAAACCAAAAACACTTAATGCTCCACGTGATCCTGCATACGCAGGATTAACCGAAATAGTGTTATACATGTATTGTGTAAACTGAGCATCCTGTTGCGCTGAACATAGAACTGAAAAAAACACAAACACTAATAAAATTAATCTTTTCATTTAATAAGCTTTAAAAACGGGTTAGTTAGAAAACTAAACCGTTTATCATTTTTTATTTATTAATATATAAGTAACCCGATAATTCATGTGGTTTTGAATCGCTGTCTTTATATTTCAGAATATAAAAATAGGTTCCGACAGGAAGTCCATCCGTTTCTTTTATCGTTGCACGTCCTGCTGAGACTCCAATAAAAGCTCTGTCTTCATTATTATAATGATCAATATCAAATACTAAGACACCCCAACGGTTATAGATTTCAACCGTATTATCAGGATAACATTCTAATCCCTGAATATAGAATCTGCTGTTTTTTGAATCTCCATTTGGAGAAAAAGCATTATTAATTTTGATTAGACAGCCATTTAAAGGTAAAACTGTAGGCTTATCTTCTAAATTACTTGAATCATCTGACTTATCCTCGACAACAACTCCTCTTCCACTTTGCCCCTTAACGGTTGCCTGATTACTTACGCTTCCGCGGATAATATCATCCTGCGTAATTTTATATTGAGCTGAAAAATTAGTTTCATCAAATTCATTTACAGCTAAATTAATTGCCTGTCCAGAAAGCAAAATACCCGGCAAAGCATCTGTAATGGTAATTCCAACTAAAGGAACGTTACCTGTATTTGTTACTTTAAATTTATAAGAGATGGTTTCACCTGCATTTTCCACTCCATTTCCATTCTCATCATTGAATACTGCTGTTTTAATAATTGCAATTGACGGAACTTCAACAAAAACATTTAATGCTGCAGTAATACAGTTGGACAAATCGGCTTTTTCACAAATTCTATAAATTAGGATATAATTTCCTCCTGGAGTGTTTGGTTTTACATTTACACTTCCATCTGAATTAAATTCAAAATAAGGACTTTGCGGAATGTTGGAAATTACAATATCAGCCGGATTAATTTTGACACCATTTAACAAATCGTTATCCAGGACATTTATAAATTCAAGTTCTCCATTTATACCATCAACACTTGTTGCTGTATCATTTGTAGCGACAATTTGTTTTACTGGTGTTGGAGGTGCAGGGTCTGTTACATTTACTACGGAAACAATTACAATTGCCTGACTACAATTAGATAAATTTAAAGCATCACAAATTTGATACGTTAATTGATAATTTCCAGTAGGAGTTCCAGGTTTTATTTCAATTGAACCATCAGCTTTCAAATCCAAATTAGGATTTGAAATCACGGTACTTAAAACAACATTGGCAGGATTCGCAAGAGAACCATTTAATGTATCGTTATCAAATATATTTACAGTTGCACCTTGTCCTTTATCACTATCAATTGGTCCCGCAATATCATTATTTGCTTTTATTGCAAATGTTGGCCTTGCATTACATTGTGCTGTTGCAGGTGGATAATTTACAACTACATTAACTGTAGGGTTTAATGAAAACTGCATTGTTACCCCGGTTCTGGTGTTTTCAAATCCATCTGCACCTTCAATCCATTGACCATTTGTCAGTAACCATCCTGGCCAATCAATTCCAATTCCGTTATTGTCAACAATTGCACCTGGCCATAAAACATTTCCTGTCAATGGTAAATTAGTTTGAGTTGCCACTACATTGTTTGCACTATCAATCCAATTTATTGTCACTAAACTATTTGGAGTAAAATTATCAGCCACTACGGTATATGACACGTAAGGAACATCATTAGAACAATAACTATTAGCTGTTACTGTCATTGTTGGTGCTGTAACCGTTACTTTAATAGAGGCTGAACTACAATTTGCAGGGTTCAACTTTTCACAAATCTGGTATATCAATTCATAAGTTCCAGCTGGTGCGTTAGATCCTAATACTGCTGTTCCATCTGAATTTAATGTAATAAATCCTGTTGGGTCTTGTGTTATTACAGAAAGGGTCATATCTGAAGCTACAACTGGCAAGGTATTATTAGTATCATTTGCAAAAACATTTATAAGTGTTGTCGGTTGATTGATACCAACTACCGATCCTATTATATCAGCATTAGCCTGTAAAATGCCACCTGTTACTACAACTTCCGAAATTACACTATCACAGTTTGTAGGGTTGTTTACTTCGCAGATTTTATATTCTACATTGTATGTCCCTGCTTGAGTTGCTGCATCTATCTTTATGCTACCATCTGCATTTAATGTAAGTCCATTCGGAACTGACACTGGGCTAAGAATTACTTGTCCTGGATTTGTTCCGATGACAACTAGGTCACCATTTAAAGTATCATTTGATACTAAGGAAATTGTTGTTCCACCGATCGTTCCATTTATTGGCACTGTTGTTTCTTTTAAAGCATCAATAACTGGTACAATAACTGAAATTGTTACCGTTGCGGTTGCGCAATTTGTTGTATTTAATTCACAAACCTGATAAGTCAAATTATAAGTTCCAGCCGGAGTGTTGGCTTTTAAAACAATTGTACCATCTGAATTCAGTTTAATAAACCCTGTTGGGTCAACAGCCATTTCTGTGATAGTCACTTCTGATATCACTATTGGCAATCCTCCTTTGGTATCATTTCCTAGAACATTTAATATAGTCGTTGCTTGATTTGATCCCACAATTGAATTTGCAGTATCATCCTTTATTATAAGCAATTCATTAGCCGGATTTACTGTAATAAATAAATTTGCTGTAGCAGAACTGGTTCCATCTGTAATAGAATATGTCACTTGCGGTACTGATCCATTATAATCTGGTTTCGGTACAAAAACGTAACTACCATTCGCATTTATTGTAAGGCTTCCTTCGATTAAATTAGCTGTACTACCTATTGTATAAATTGTTGATCCAATAGCAAATTGACTTATTTTCAATGTATCTCCGTCAACATCTGTATCATTAGCTAATAAATTATTTGGTGAATTTACTGCAACTGTTAAGGTTACGTCTTCATCTGTTACATTGATATCGTCGACCGCTACAGGAGCATCATTTACTGCTGTTACTGTTATAGTAAGAGTGCCTATGTCACTTAGATTACCATCAGTTACCATATAGTTTACGGTATCGACACCATTGAAGTTTGCAGCTGGCATATAGGTATAAGAACCATCAGCTGCCAGTATAAATGTTCCTCCCTGTGTCGTGGTAAATGTTCCTGCAACTACAGTCAGAGCATCCTGATCAACATCGGTATCATTAGCCGTAAGGTTTACTGTTGAAGTAAATAAGGTATCTTCAATAGCTGTTATAGTATCATCAACGGTTACTGGGGAGCAATTTGGTTTTGCATTTATAATTACTTGTTCAGCAATTGAATTGCATCCTGCTGCATTTTGAATAATTACATAGTAACTACCTGCGATTAAACCTGATTTAGAATTACTAGTCTGGAAATTTTGTCCATTATCGAAACTATAAATATCTGATAAATTTTGAACTGTTACCGTAATGACACCTGTAAATGTTACACAAGTCGGCTGGGTCACAGCACTTAGTGTTGGAACAGCAGGTGTTGAAGGCTGAGCATTTACAACAGCAGCAACTGAATCAGATGAACTGCAAGATCCCAGTGTTGCTTTTATGGTGTAACTTCCAGCAGGGGCTGTAACAGATCCACTAGTTTGTGTTACTCCCGTTGATGGAGTTATCGTATAAGTGTAAGTCGCATCGTAATTGTCAAT
>NZ_FRBY01000007.1 GCF_900142735.1 Flavobacterium saccharophilum
GGTGATTGTGGAACTACAGCTGCAGGAGCGGTAATGATAAAGTCTTTGGTGATTGTTTCACTATAACATTTGTCGGTTATTTTGTAACTAACACTTACTGTACCGCCTGCGCATAAAGTTGGTGCCATAGGATTTCCTATGAATTCCCCTTTAGCATCACAACCGCCGCTTACGCCAAAACCTAATTTGAAAGTTTCAAATGCAGCATCCAAAGCAGCCTGGTCAGCATAAGCACAAGCTGATGCGTTTACTGGATCTGGTGATTGTGGAACTACAGCTGCAGGAGCGGTAATGATAAAGTCTTTGGTGATTGTTTCACTATAACATTTGTCGGTTATTTTGTAACTAACACTAACCGTTCCGCCTGTACATAAAGTTGGTGCCACAGGATTTCCTATGAATTCCCCTTTGGCATCACAACCTCCGCTTACTCCAAAACCTGATTTGAAAGTTTCAAATGCAGCATCCAAAGCAGCCTGATCCGCATAAGCACAAGCAGATGCGTTTACAGGATCTGGTGATTGCGGAACTACAGCTGCAGGAGCGGTAATCGTGAAAGTTGCAGAACAAGATTTTTGTTGACCACAAGCATCAGTAACACTGTAATTTACAGTTACAGATCCGCCACATAAAAGTGGAGCTGTTAGGTTTTCTAATCCCGAAGGTGTTAAAGTACCATCCCCGCCTGAAACTGTAAAGCCTTGTTTAAATATTTCAAAGGCTGCATCTACAGCTGCCTGATCGACATAATCACAGGAACTTTTTATGTTATCCGGAGGGCAAACTATAACAATAGGTGTTGGCGGCGTCATTGTAATAACTACCGTGTCCGCTTTCTGACATCCATTTAACGGATTAGTAACTGTTAAGGTATAAGTCCCGGCCTTATCTATTGTTGGTGTCAGAGTAGTCTCATTTGAAACAATATTTCCATCCAATGTGGTCCATAAAAAAGTAGCATTAGGTGTGCTCGATGATCCCGACAATTGTATGGAGGTGACTAAACACGTTAATGCCTTATCATCTCCCGCATTAACATTCGGTAGTTCCTTATCCTCAATAACCGTAACCGTTTTTTTAGCAAAACAACCTTCTAAATTGGTAAAAGCATAAACGGTATAAATCCCTTTAACGGATACAACCGGTGCAATTCCATCTAAAAGTGGTCCATCGGCGATACCATCTGGTGATGGACCGTACCATTTAACAGTAGCATTTAAAGGTGTTGGTGTAGCTGTTAAAGTAGCATTAGGATTAGTACAGGTTAGTGGATTACTAACATTTCCCACTACCGCTACATCGGTAATATTTCCGAATAAAAATGGCCCGGAAAAATCTTTTAATTCTGAAGTAAAGGACGAAGATGATCTTGTTTTTACTAACAGAGATCCTAATAAATTCGAACAAGCACTTTGATTAATATTTCGGCTATCTAACCCTAAAGCAGTCAAATTAATTCCGAACTCAGCAAATTGCAAAGCTTCATAATCATTTTGAAAAGAAGCCTGTGAACCTCTTAAGGTTCCCCAAGGTGGTCCCAGAGTCGGAGCTGTTACATTAACAACTGCAAAAATGTCTCCATTTATTCCTCCACCTTTTGCGTTTATCTCTGCATATCCATAAGGAGGTGCACCATTACCCTGGTCATAAACACCGGTAAGATCAAAAGGTCTGTTTGGTTTTGAATTAAAAGCAGCTCTATCTGCATTCGATATCCAAACCCTTACACTTGCAATTGGTTTTGTACCTCCATTTTCAAAATCAACAGCAACTATTATATCTCCCGGAACGAGAATTTTTCCAGTTGCGTCAAAAGTCCAGGCTGTATGCCCCGACTGACCACCTGTACCAATTAAAGCGCTTCCGTTATAGCTAACTTCTGTTCTGAAAAATTCAAAATCAAAATGCGAATTCCCGTCAGAGGATATTTTAGATGCCCCGCCATATCCCCATAAAATCCCATTGGGATTTGTAGCTAAGGCCAACGGAGATACATCTCTTTTTAAGTAACCATACACATCTACGATATCATCTTTTTGAGGTATACTTCCAACTCCTAAAGCCCATGTAGCGGGATTGTCTCCGTTTTTATTAGAATTACCTGAAAAAACATTAGAATCATTGTTACTTTGTGTAGAATTTCCATCACGACCATATACAGCATCTATCCACAAAAAATTACCAACAGTGGTATTTTTGGGTTTTGACATTCTTTTTTCGAATGTAAAATTATTGTTTGCCTGAATTGAAGTTTTTAGACTTGCTGCATTGGTCTGATCGATCACATTTTCTCCAGTTCCAGTGGCAAAAGCAGCACTATAAAACCAGTCATCATAAATGCCTGAAGTCGTTGGGGGAACTAAAAACTGCTCTTTGTTCGCATAAACATCAGCATCGATACCAAAATTAGCCTGTACAGCTGCTCCGGAAACCGCCTGGGAATACAGATTAGAATGGAAAGCAGATAGCATAAAAAACACAATCAGGTAAAATTGATGTTTCTTATACTTGAATATTTCCGTCAAATTAAAATTTGAGAAAATTAAATAAATTGAAGAACAAAAGATTTTGCAAAATTCATGTGCAATCTTCATCTGATAAAAAATAGTTTTTTTCATAATAATAGTATTTAGAATACCATTAATTAGTGAAACGGTAAAGTTTACAGATTTGGGAATTACATGAAAATAATAACCATCTTCAAAAAATTCTGAAGTACAAAATCAAAAAAAATCTTTTAAAAAGAAGAAACCCTCAGAAATAAATTCTGACACAAACGATGAGGGGTGAAAAACATTTGTTAAAATTAATTAATAACATAATTCAGCTTACTCAGAACCAGATATAATCGATATCATTCCGAAATAATCGATGAATGGAATCAAACAATAGGAAAAATAGTATTTTCAAATTTTAAAATTTAGAGAAAATAAAAAATCAGGGCTTATGATTTGTTAAAAACAAAAAATAAGCCCCTGATTTTTACAGATATCTCAAAAAGATAACATTATATTAAGTTAATTCGTTCCAAATAACTAAAGGTTGTTATTTGGTTGTTTTACTTTTAAACAATATTTTACTGAAAAATAAAGCGTGATAAGGCAATGAATTATCCCAATAATCCCACGTATGGGCACCAGGACGTTCCGTATAATCGTGCTCTACTTTATTATAAACCAATCTGCGGTGCAATTCACGATTTGGTTCTATTAAAAAATCATCAACACCACAGTCAATAATCAACGGCAACTTATTTTCTTTGATTTTATCCAGCATGTTCATAACAGCATATTTTGCATACATTTCAGAACTATCACTTTTATCTCCAAATACAGGCTGCATTAATTTAACCACCTGAGCTGATGATTCGCGATTCAGCATTGTACTCATATCTACTGCCCCACTCATACTTCCTGCAGCGCAAAAAAGATCAGGATGTTTGGCCGATAAATAAAGCGCACCGTGACCTCCCATCGAAAGTCCGGTGATTACCCTTCCATTTCTATTGTTAATGGTTCTGTATGTTTTATCTACTTTCTGAATCACTTCCTGGGTAATAAAAGTTTCAAACTGACTCTCCTTGTTTACCGGACTATCCAGATAAAAACTAAAAGTTTCACCTTCAGGCATCACAATGATCATATTATATTGATCAGACAATCCCTGAACTAGTTTTTTATTGGGTGTATTTTTTAACCAATCACTGAAGTGTCCGTAAGCACCATGAAGCAGATACATTACCGGATAAGCCGTTTTACTTTTTGTATAAGAGTTTGGCAATACAACTGCAGCTTTGTAGGTTTTGCTCATAGCTGTACTGGCAATTTGTAAAGTATCAACTTTTGCAGCATAACTCAGAGACGAAACGCATAAAAAAGCTGTAAATACTAAAATTTTAAAGTTTTTCATATTGGTATTTTTTTGATTAGGGATTGTAAATATACTTTTTTCCCAGTAAATTATATGAAAAATCCGACTCGTTGTTTGTGATAAAAAGGTTTGCCACGAATTCACGAATTAATTCTTTTTATTGTTGTGATCAGGTTTGCTACGAATTACACAAATTTCCACGAATTAATTTTTATTGTGTTTGTGATAAAAGGCTACCAGAAATTCACGAATTAATTTTTATTATTGTTGTGATAAGGTTTAGCATAAATTACACGAATTTCCAATGATTAAAATGAGTTTAATTTTTAAAATATATTTCAAATAGTTCAAATTTTAAGCACAAACTCTAAAGAAATAAATTCGTGGAAATTTGTGAAATTTGTGGCAAAAAAAAACCATTCGTTTGTAGCGAATGGCTTTCAATATAAGTATGTTATTTATATTAGCTAATTATAATTTTATGCTCCTGACGATATTGAGATGCACTTACACCAGTATAATGCTTAAATGATTTACTAAAATGACTAAAATTATTAAAACCACTTTCGTAACAAACCTCGTTTATACTTATTGGTTTCTCTGCTAAGAGTTTTGACGCATGGACCAAACGATATTCATTCACAAATTCGGTAAATGTTTTGTTCGAAACTTTCTTGAAATACCTGCAAAATGAAGGTGTTGTCATACTAACCATGCTTGAAACCTCATCGATAGCAATTGATTCCTGAAAATTATCTTTCACAAAATTAAAGATCATCTTCATTCTGTCATTATCCTGCGTGTTCAGTTCGAGTGAGAAACCATCTGCATTAAGAATGGTGTATTCTTCTGATGCCTCAAGCTCGTCTAAAATACTTAAGAGGGTCAATAAACGTTCAAATGGAAGTTGTTTTTCCATCTTTTCTATTTTATCGCCAATTTGCTTTTTAGTTTTCCCTCCAAAAGCAATTCCTCCTTTAGACTGTGTAAGGACATTTTGAACCCTTCTCATCTCCGGAGCACTAAAAAAGTCGCTGCCTAAAAATTCAGGTTTGATATGAATAACTGTCTCGTTTATATTTCCTGTCAGCTCATTTGTAAAACCACAATGAGGCAAATTTGCACCTATAAGCATCAAACTACCATTCGTATAGTAAGAAACGTGACTTCCTATTTGTCTTTTCCCTGCCCCACCGTTTATATAAACCAACTCAATTTCAGGATGATAATGCCATAAATGAGCTTTGCTATTGGTCTTTTCGGCGTGTTTAGTGTAGGTAAAAGAACTTCCGTATGAGTTTGATATCACTTCAAGAGCTGGGGCTATTGTCTTCATGATAAAATCTTTAAATAATAATAGCAAAATTAACAAAAACACCTAAAATACTTCAAATTTTAACCTATAACGGTTTCGTAATTGATAATTTATCATAATTTTTCCTTTGCGTTAAACCACAAAAATTTCACTATTTTACCTTTTTTTTCAAGACTCCTATTTTTATCCGTGATTTTTTTAATATATCGCATTTTATTCCCGTTTTTTATATGCATGCAGTATTCTTTGTAAGAATTACAGAATATTTATAAAATGTTAAAAATTAAAAAAACATTGAAAAATAACAACTGAATTAACCAAAATACCTTTAATAATTCAAATTTTAACCTATAACGGTTTCGTAAATGAGAATATAGCATATAAATTGGCTAATAGAGTTGTGAAAAAAAATCTACCACTGAAGTAATTTAGCATCAGAAAAAGGAACTAATAATTTAAAGAAATAATGGTTATGAAAAAGATTTTAAAATTAAGTTTAGTGTGTGCAGTACTTTTTACAGGAATGAGCACTTATGCAATTGATGGTAACGAAGATTTTACTCTTCATGTATTAAAAGGAAACGGAAAATTAGTAACATTCGCTCTTAACCAGGTTAAAAAAGCAACTCTTACTATATATGATAAAGATGGTTCAGTACTTTATTATGAGAACGCTACAGGTAAAGACGGAATCTTAAGAACTTTCAGTTTCGAAGAATTTCCAGCAGGAACTTATATCTTAGAAGTGGAAGACAGTGTAAAAAAAGTAAAACATGAAATTACAGTAACTGATGATGGCTCTTTTTTATCATCAAAAGCAATTTCATCATCTTATAAAGCAGATACAACTGCAAAAAATACTAGCGTAGCAACACGCTAAAAAAGTTTATACTCGCATACAGTATAAAAATGAGGTTAGATAGTTAGTAAAGTTTAAAAACTGTAAAGTTTTAGAAACAGCTCTTTGTGGTTATTGAGCTGTTTTTTTTTTGCTTTTAACTTAATAATTTAACCGCAAAGTGCGCAAAGGTTTTTATTCCGGCTTACTTATAACAGACACAAAGTTCGCAAAGCTTTATCAACACAAAGCTTTGCGAACTTTGTGTCTGTATAAATCCGGTATATAAAAAAACCTTGTGCACTTTGCGGTTAAACTTCAAAGTAGCTTTTTTGTAAGAAACAGATAATTTTACATTTTCTTAAACACCACAAAACGTTGAAAAATAATCGGCTATTTTACTAAAACACTAAAAATAATTCAAGTTTTAACCTATAACGGTTTCGTAAATGAGAATATAGCATAGAAATTGGAAAATAGAGTTGTGTTGAAAAATGGATTTCAGAAGTAATTTAGCATCAGAGAATTAGAACTATTAATTTAAAAACTAATACCATGAAAAAGATTTTAAAATTGAGTTTAGTATGTGCAGTACTTTTCACAGGAATGAGTACTTATGCAATCGACGGGAATGAAGATTTTAATCTTCATGTATTAAAAAGAGATGGTAAACTAGTGACTTTTGCGCTTAACCAGGTTAAGAAAGCAAATTTAACTATTTATGACAAAGATGGTTCTGTATTATATTATGAAAGTGCTTCTGGTAAAGATGGAATCTTAAGAACCTTCAATTTTGAGGAATTTCCTGAAGGAACATACATCTTAGAAGTAGAAGATAGCGTAAAGAAAGTGAGACATGAAATTACAATAACTGATGAGGCTACTGTTTTATCATCAAAAGCAATTTCATCTGTTTATAAAGCAGATTCAACTGCAAAAAGTACAAGCGTAGCAGTACGCTAAAAAAGTTTATACTCTCATAAAGTATAAAAATGAGGTTAGATAGTTAGTAAAGTAAAAACGTGATTGTTTATAAACAGCTCTTTGTGGTTATTGAGCTGTTTTTTTTGTTTCCTACTTAACCGCAAAGTTCGCAAAGTTTTATTGATAAAGCTTTGCGAACTTTTTCGTCTGTATAACACCTGATATGTAAAAACCTGGCGTTCCTTGCGGTTAAATTTAAAAGTCACTTTTGTAAGAATTACAGATAAATTTACACTCTCTTAATTTAAATAAAACATTAAAAAATAATAAGTGAATTAACAAAAACAATAAAAATAATTCAACTTTTAACCTATAACGGTTTCGTAAATGAGAATACAGCATCGAAATTGGAAAATAGAGTTGTGAGAAAAACACAATAACTTAAGTAATTTAGCATCAGAGAATTAGAACTATTAATTTAAAACTAATGCCATGAAAAAGATTTTAAAATTGAGTTTAGTATGTGCTGTACTTTTCACCGGAATGAGTACTTATGCAATCGACGGGAATGAAGATTTTAATCTTCATGTTTTAAAAACAAATGGAAAGCTTATCACATTTGCCCTTAATCAGGTGAAAAAAGCAAGCTTGTCTATTTACGACAAAGATGGTAATCTAATTTATTCTGAAAATGCTTCAGGTAAAGATGGAATTTTGAGAACTTTTAGCTTAGAGGAATTTCCGGAAGGAACTTACTATTTAGAAGTTGAAGATAATGTGAAAAAAGTAAAACATGAAATTACAATTACTGATGAAGCTACTGTTTTGTCAAAAAAAGCAGTTTCATCAGTTTACAAAGCTGGTTTCTACAATAAAAATACAAGTGTAGCAACACGTTAAAAAGTTTATACATACAGTATAAAAATGAGGTTAGATCGTTAGTAAAGTTTAAAAACTAAAAAGTTTTAGGAACAGCTCTTTGTGGTTAAAGAGCTGTTTTTTTATGCCATATTTTTAGAAAAATTTCTGCTCAGAATTATTTTTGGAAAACTATTCTTAATAATTTTAAAAGTCTGATTTTTACACTTTTAAAAAATAGCTAAAAAAAACATCCAATCCTTAAGTTTTTACGTACATACTTTAACAAAAACGTCGAAACATCTTTAATTCAGCAACTTATCCGTTTGAAAACGGCATTTTTTTGCACAAAATTAATTTTTTTTGTTAGTTTTACCGTTCCACTATTTAGTATTAAACAATTTAAAAACAATTTAAAAAAACATGACAAATTTTACCAAAATGGGCATGGTTGTAGCCTTATTTCTAACAACAATTTTTACCTACGCGATTGATGGAAAAGGAGATTATATTTTGAATATAATTACCGGAAACGGAAAAGTAGTTAGTTTTACTTTACACACCGTTGAAAAATCAGTTTTTTCTATTTATGATGAAAATCACAATTTGCTTTACACAGGAGATTCTGCTGCAGACAAATTAGAGATTTCAAAAACAATAAGTTTAGAAGGTTTTCCAGCCGGAACTTACGTTTTAGAAGTAACAGAAAGCGGTAAAGTTGCCAAACATGAAATTAAAGTTGTAGCTAAAAAAGTAAAAAAAGTTGCATTAGACGAATCAGTAAACGAAAGTCCTGGTTTTCGTCGCTAGTCACTCTTTTTGCCCAAAAAGTTAAAAGCAGCTCTTCCTACGAGCTGCTTTTTTTGTTTTCTTACGATACAATATAATATGATTTTTACGTTTTGATATTTAGTCTTAACAAACTGTTACTATGACCGTTAAATTTTCATTTAACCGTTAAAACAACCAAAAATCAATAGATTTAAATACATTTGTACAATTAAGTTACTTATTATCAAAGGCATATGAAAAGAAAGCTAGCCATTTTGTTACCATTCACTCTTTTTTGTTTAAAGCTTTCTGCTCAAAATGAAAATTATGTAACCAAGAAAACTGGCGAAAAATACGCTTATGTTGATGTAAACAAAACTTACGAAAAAGTGGCCGCAAAAGGCTATAAATCTATAGATCTGTTTCAGAAACTAGGAAATTCTTCTTACGCTATTTGTAATCTGGAAAAAGCTGCAAAATGGTACGGTGAGTTATTTGCCATGACATACGATTTAGATCAAATGTATTATTACCGATATGCAGAATCGTTAAGATTCATTTCTCAAAATGAAAAGGCCGATGCATTGATTGAGCGATTGAAACGGAAATCTAAAGTATCAGCTAAAAAGAAATAGAACTATCAAAAATATATAGCACATCTGTGTACAAACAAAAAGCAGCTCTAAAATAGAGCTGCTTTTTGTTTGTATTTTTTCTTCAAATAGATTACATGTTTCTTCTATACTGCCCACCCACTTCAAACAAAGCCGAAGTAATCTGACCCAACGAGCAAACTTTTGTAGCTTCCATTAAATGGTCGAATAAGTTTTCGTTTTTAATAGCAGCTTCCTGTAATTTGTTTAAATGCTCGTTTACTTTTGCTTCATGAAATTGGTGCAAATTATCCAGCATTGTAATTTGATATTGTTTTTCTTCTTCGGTGGCGCGAATTACTTCTGCCGGAATTACCGTTGGAGAACCTTTTGAACTTAGGAAAGTATTTACACCCACAATTGGAAAATCTCCGTTGTGTTTTAAGGTTTCGTAATACAAACTTTCTTCCTGAATTTTAGAACGTTGGTACATGGTTTCCATAGCACCCAAAACGCCACCTCTTTCTGTAATTCTGTCGAATTCCTGTAAAACAGCTGCTTCCACTAAATCGGTTAATTCTTCGATGATAAACGATCCCTGAATTGGGTTTTCATTTTTCGCCAAACCTAATTCTTTATTGATAATCAACTGAATCGCCATGGCACGACGCACTGACTCTTCTGTTGGTGTTGTAATTGCTTCATCGTAAGCGTTTGTATGCAATGAATTACAGTTGTCGTAAATCGCATACAAAGCCTGCAAAGTCGTTCTAATATCATTAAAATCAATTTCCTGAGCGTGTAATGAACGACCAGAAGTCTGAATATGATATTTCAGCATTTGTGCTCTTTCGTTGGCTCCGTATTTGTTTTTCATGGCTTTCGCCCAAATTTTACGTGCCACACGACCAATTACTGAATATTCCGGATCTACTCCATTCGAGAAGAAAAACGATAAATTAGGTCCAAAATCGTTGATGCTCATTCCGCGGCTCAAATAGTATTCCACGTAAGTGAAACCATTTGAAAGTGTGAAAGCCAACTGTGTAATTGGGTTCGCTCCCGCCTCTGCAATATGATATCCAGAAATCGAAACCGAATAGAAATTACGAACGTTTTTGGTAATAAAATATTCCTGAACGTCACCCATTAATCGAAGTGCAAATTCAGTTGAGAAAATACAGGTATTTTGCGCCTGATCTTCTTTTAAAATATCGGCCTGAACAGTACCACGAACTTGTGATAATGTTTTAACTTTTATTTCATTATAAACTTCTAAAGGCAAAACTTCGTCTCCGGTAACACCCAAAAGCATTAATCCTAAACCATTGTTTCCTTCCGGTAAATCGCCTTGGTATTTCGGACGCTCCGTTCCTTTTTCCTTGTATATTTTGTTGATTTTAGCTTCAACTTCTTTTTCTAAATCATTCTCCTTAATATAATACTCGCATTGCTGATCAATCGCGGCATTCATAAAGAAACCTAACAACATCGGTGCTGGTCCGTTGATCGTCATACTTACTGATGTTAAAGCATGAACCAAATCAAAACCGGAATACAGTTTTTTAGCATCATCTAAACAACAGATTGAAACTCCTGCATTTCCAATTTTTCCGTAAATATCCGGACGTAAATCGGGATCGTTTCCGTATAAAGTCACACTGTCAAAAGCAGTCGAAAGTCGTTTTGCCGGCAATCCTGCGCTCACATAATGAAAACGTTTATTTGTTCTCTCCGGTCCGCCTTCTCCTGCAAACATTCTTGATGGATCTTCTCCTTCTCTTTTAAAAGGATATAATCCTGAAGCAAAAGGAAATTCACCCGGAACATTTTCCTGTAAACTCCAACGTAAAATATCCCCCCAGGCCTCATATTTAGGCAAAGCAATTTTCGGAATTTGCAGGTGTGATAAACTCTCGGTATGTGTCGCGATTTTAATTTCTTTATCACGAACCTTAAAGGTATAAACCGGGTTTTTGTATTTATTTACTTTCTCATCCCAATTTAGGATAATTTCCCAATTGTACGGATCTAAATCCATTTTTACTTTATCAAATTGATTTAGTAAAAGGTTTAAGAAAATTCTGTTTTCATCGTGTTCCTGAATTCCGGCTGGCAAAACAGTTGCATCATCAATTCCAGCTTTATTGATTTCCGGAATTTTACCCGAAACCGATTCTATCGTTTTGAAGATTCCATATAATTTCTGTGCTACTTTTTGTTGTGACAGCGCAATTTCATCATAGCTTCTGTTGTTCTCTGCAATTTCAGATAAATAACGTGTTCTGTGTGGCGGAATCACGAAGATTTTCTCACTCATTTCACGCGTAATCTCAAAAGTCGATTTTAAATCTGAATCGGTTTTTTCGACAATTTTATCCATGATCGCTTTGTAAAGCGTGTTCATTCCCGGATCATTAAACTGCGAAGCAATAGTTCCGAAAACCGGCATTTCATCCGGATTTTTATCCCATAAATTATGATTGCGCTGGTATTGTTTTTTAACGTCACGAATGGCGTCTAAAGCACCTCTTTTATCAAACTTGTTTAAAGCTACCAAATCAGCAAAATCAAGCATGTCGATTTTCTCTAATTGTGTTGCAGCTCCAAACTCAGGTGTCATTACATATAAGGATACATCAGAATGGTCCATAATCTCTGTATCAGACTGACCAATTCCTGAAGTTTCAAGAATAATTAAATCATATTTTGCAGCTTTTAGAACCTGAATGGCTTCGGCAACATATTTAGATAAAGCCAAATTAGATTGACGAGTTGCCAAGGAACGCATATAAACACGAGGATTATTAATTGCATTCATTCGGATTCTGTCTCCTAATAAAGCACCTCCTGTTTTTCTTTTTGATGGATCGACAGAAATCAATCCGATAGTTTTCTCTGGAAAGTCAATTAAAAAACGACGAACTAATTCGTCAACTAAAGAAGATTTTCCGGCTCCTCCTGTTCCGGTAATTCCCAAAACAGGAATTTTAGAATCAGCATTATTGGTATGAATCTGATCAAAAACGGGTTTTGCAATTTCAGGGAAGTTTTCTGCTGCTGAAATTAAACGTGCAATTGCAGTTGGAATTTTATTTTCAATATGATCAATTTCTCCATTTAGTTTATCTCCAATTGGATAATCGGCACGTTGTACTAAATCATTAATCATTCCCTGTAAACCTAAAGAACGGCCATCATCTGGAGAATAAATTCTGGTAATACCATATTCATGTAATTCAGAAATTTCGCTTGGCAGGATTACACCTCCGCCTCCACCAAAAATCTTGATATGTCCCGCTCCTTTTTCGTGAAGCAAGTCATACATATATTTAAAGTATTCATTATGCCCACCTTGATATGATGTCATTGCAATGGCATTTGCATCTTCCTGAATGGCGGTATTCACCACTTCTTCAACGCTTCTGTCGTGACCTAAATGAATCACTTCGACACCCGTTGACTGGATAATACGACGCATAATATTAATCGCGGCATCGTGCCCGTCAAAAAGAGAGGCTGCGGTGACAATTCTTACTTTATTTTTAGGAATATATGGTATTTGTTGTTCCATTTTATGAATATGATAATTTTAAGGGAGCAATTTACAAAATATTTTAATATTTGATCATTGCAATAGCTTTATGTTAACAAAAAAAAGAATAGTTTTTTTGACCAGTAGGGTAACAATTTGAGTACTAATCAAATATAGTGAATATAAACCTACAAGACATGGCAATTTCGCAACATTAAAATAAAATATAACAACGTGTTTTCCAGCATGCTAAAGTAATTTTACATCGTAGAAAAGCCCCAAATTTTTACCAAAACTTACTTATTCAAGCAATAACGTAAAAATTCAAAATAAAATGAAAACATTATTTCCAATCACCGCAATTTTAATTACAAGTTTCTTTCTTTCTTCTTTTAATAGCGTGGACAAAAATGATTTAGAGAAGAAGAAAACATTAACTCATAATTACCTTTCTACTAATCAAAATGATGATGTAGTTGATAGTGAACTTTTGAGTGATTTTTTCAAAAAATACACTAACCTAAAAAAATACCAAAACGATGTGATCTCTTTATACAAGGACAGATCGTACGGAACTATTTGGTTTGAAAATGGAAAAATTACTCAATACGGAGTTTTATTGTATTCAAAAATAACTACTGCTAGTTTTGAAGTACCTCTTGAATTTCCGTACAAAAATGAAATTGACCAGATTTTTAATAAAACAGCAACCGAAAAACCTTCAAAAACGGATTCTGACATGTTATTAAGTGCCGCTTACATTATATATGCCCACCATACATTTGAAGGAGTAGATATTGAAACCGTTAAAAATTCAGAATGGTTATTGCCTAAGAAAAAATTAACTGCTGATACCTTAACAGCTGTTGCAACGACAAAACCTGTTGCGGAGAACAATAATAAAATTGTAAAATTTGATCAATACAACAAACTTCAAAGTGTTCTAAACAAATATAGAAAAATAGAAAGAGACAATACCTGGAAAACAATAACAGTTGAAACTCCTTTTAAAGATATTAGACCTGATGCAAAATCAGCTACAATTGCTCAAATCAGAAACAGATTGTTTGTGATGGGAGATTTACAAAACGACTCTAAAAGTGATTTTTATGATCAGGAATTAATGGAAGGTGTAATGAAATATAAAGTACGTAACGGTTTAAAACCAAATTACATTATTTCTGAAGCCAATATTAAAGACATGAACGAGTCGATACAGGAAAAAATTAAAAAAATTACCATTAATATGGAGCGTTGTAAAGAGATTTACCCAACCTTATTAACAGACACAGAATATGTAATGGTCAATGTTCCTTCATTTGAGTTGATTTATGTAAAAAATGGTAAAGTAGAACTGGTATCAAAAGTTTTTGTTGGTGCGCCTTTAACTAAAACAACTATTTTTAGTGGAAAAATTGAAAAAGTGGTTTTTAGCCCTTATTGGACAGTTCCGCAAAGTATTGTTGAAAATGAATTAAAAATGAAAATAGCTGCCGACCCAAACTATTTGGCAGAGCGCAATATGGAAATGGTAAATGGTATGGTGAGACAAAAACCGGGTCCGAATAACTCATTAGGTTTAGTGAAATTTATTTTCCCAAATCCGGATGATATTTACATGCACGATACTCCATCTAAAACCTTGTTTGATTTTGAACAAAGAACTTTTAGCCACGGTTGTATTAATGTACGTGATGCCAAAGAACTAGCGATTGCAATGGTGAAAGATTATCCGGAATGGACCACTGAAAAAATCGATCAGGCTATGGATGGAACAGCAGAAACTACTTTTAAATTACCGACTTCAGTTCCTATCTATATTACTTATTTTACAACATGGGTAAACGACGCTGGTCAGGTAAGTTTCTTTCAGGACGTTTATGAAAAAGATAGTGATTTTGACCAAAACCTTTCTCCTGAAAATAATGTTGTAAGCAATTAAAATACATTTTTTTTAAACTCGGGGGTAATTTTAGAATTTGATTAGAATTTGGAAGAAAAAGAATATCTTTCAAATATTAAACTCAAATCTAAAATTACCCTTTTATTATGGAAGATAACTACACAGAAGTTAGAAAAAATTGGTGGGACAGAAACTGGAAATGGTTTGTTCCGACGGGATGTTTAGGCCTTTTAGTTCTTTTTGGATTGTTTATAGCCGGAATATTCTTTGGTGTAACTTCGATGATGAAAGATTCTGATGCTTATAAAGAATCGATGACTATCGTACAACATGATAAATCAGTAAATGATAAACTAGGATCTCCTATTGAAGGTGACGGAATGGTTAGTGGAAATATCAGTATTCAGAATGATACGGGAAACTGCGATTTACAAATCCCGATAAAAGGCTCTAAAGGTAAAGGAACGTTATTTGTAGTTGCCGAAAAAAGAGGCAAATGGAAATACAGTCAAATGTCTGTTTATATTGAATCAACAGATGAAGAAATTGATTTACTGGCTAAATAGTTAACTCGTTGGAGTTTTCTTGCACGCAGATTTGGGCGGATTTTAGAAGATCAGCGCAGATTCTCTATTTTCTATACTCTTTCCTCTTTCCTCTTTCCTCTAAAATTGAAAAAACCGAAACCTCTAAACTAGCCCCGATAGTAGTGTAAATCCTTTTGTGCCGGGGTTCGGCACAAAAGATTGGAACGGATAGCGGGACTAATGTTAATTATGAAACAAATTACGTGTGCTCCTAAAATAAAATTGTGGCTTTGTTTTTGAATAAGTAGTATTTTTGAACTCATAAAACCCCAAACATGAAAAAGATTTTATTATTAGCCCTTACGTTCTCGCTTACATCCTGCGCAGAGATGCAACAAACATTAAATCAGTTCCCACAAATTTCATCACAGATTCCCGGAGTGGGCGGTGTAGACATTGCTTCTGGATTGAAAGAAGCCCTAAACAAAGGAATTACCCAGCAAGTAAGCAAACTAACTGCTGTTGATGGTTTTTATAAAAATGAAGCTGTAAAAATTTTGCTTCCGGCGGAATTACAAAAAGTAGATGCTACTTTACGAAAAATAGGTTTAAGTTCATTGGCTGATGAAGGTGTGAAAATGCTAAATCGTGCTGCTGAAGATGCGGTAAAAGAAGCAACTCCAATATTTGTATCTGCAGTGAAAAACATGACTTTTACAGATGCTAAAAACATTCTATTAGGAAACGACAGTGCTGCAACAAGTTATTTACAAGGAAGTACAACAACAGCTTTATACGGAAAATTTAATCCGGTGATTAAAAGCTCCTTCGAAAAAGTAGGTGCCGATGTCGTTTGGACAAAGATTATTACAAAATACAATACGATTCCGTTAGTAAAAAAGGTAAATCCTGATTTGACAGATTATACAACAAACCAAGCTTTGTCAGGTGTTTTTAAAATGATTGCTGTTGAAGAAAAAGAAATCCGAAATAACATCAGCGCAAGAACAACGCCTTTATTAAAAAGTGTTTTTGCAATGCAGGACGGAAAATAAATTTCTTGAAGGTTCATAGGGACAAAGTAACAAAGGTACAGAGTGAACCTTTGTTACTTTGAGCCTTTGCAACTCTGTCACTAACCAAACCAAAAAAACTAACCAAAAATGCAAAAAATTACCATTCTGATTCACTGTAAAGACCAAAAGGGAATAATTGCCGCTGTTACAACTTTTATTGCAAAGATGGAAGGCAACATTATCTATATCGACCAACACGTTGATGTACAACAAAATGTGTTTTTTATGCGATTGGAATGTGAATTAACCAACAGCCAAATTACTGTTGAAAGCTTTAAAGAAGATTTTGACAAATCTCTTGCCTCTGATTTTAATATGTCGTGGGAATTATACAATCAGGAACAAAAGCCAAAAATGGCTTTGTTTGTATCTAAATATGATCATTGCTTATTTGACATTTTAGGACGTTACAGCGCTGATGAATTGAATGTTGAGATTCCGGTAATCATTAGCAATCACAATGATTTAAGATCGATTGCAGAGCGTTTTGATATACCTTTTCATTGCGTACCATTTACAAAAGATAATAAAGAAGAAGGCGAGGCTAAACAGATTGAACTTCTCAACAGATATAAGATCAATTTTATTGTCTTAGCGCGCTATATGCAGATTATTACACCAAAATTGATATCGCTTTACGAGAATAAAATTATTAATATTCACCATTCGTTTTTACCTGCTTTCCCGGGTGCCAAACCTTACCATTCGGCTTTTAAACGTGGAGTGAAAATTATTGGTGCAACAAGTCATTACGTAACAGAAGAATTGGACGAGGGTCCAATTATCGAACAGGATATTGCAAGGGTTTCTCATATTCATTCTGTTGATGATTTTATTATGAAAGGACGCGATTTGGAACGTATTGTTTTAGCTCGTGCTATTAAATTGCATGCAGAGCGTAAGACGATGGTTTATAGTAATAAGACAGTTGTTTTTTCTTAGGTACATAGAGGCAGAGGTACAAAGGTTCTAAGTTTTTTACTGCAAGATTTTTTACCGCAAAGTGCGCTAAGGTTATTTTTCTTTGTCTTCACTGAAACTTTATAAAGTTCGCAAAGGCTTTTGTCTATAGAGAAAGCTGCACTGTTTATCGCAAAGTGCGCTAAGGTTATATTTCTTTGTCTTTACTGAAACTTTATAAAGTTCGCAAAGACTGTTGTCTATAGAGAAAGCTGAACTGCAGTTCGGTTTAAATAAAATAAATTAAACGTTTTTATAACAAACAATAAACCCGACAGGTTTTAAAAACCTGTCGGGTTTGCTTTTTAAATTCTATTTACAACTCATAAACCTTTGTTCCTTTGAACCTATGAGCCTCTGAACCTTTCTTTTACCTAACTACAATCGCCAATCTTGGATCATCGAAGTTATTGACTTCATCCATTGTTAATCCTAAGGCATTTGCTACACCTTCTCCGTATGCAGGATCGGCTTTGTAGCAATTACGGATATGACGAACCTGAATAAATTTCTGGGCTCCTCCTACTTGTCCGGCCGTGTTTTTAAACAACAATTGTTTTTTCTCGTCTGTTAGTAAGCGGAACAATAAGCCTGGTTGGGTAAAATAATCCGTATCATCTTCCCTGAAATTATGTGCATAAGCATCGCCATGAAGTTTCAATGGTGGTTCTTTAAATTCCGGTTGTTCCTGCCATTCTCCAAAACTATTTGGTTCGTAGTGTTTACGGCTTCCGTTATTACCATCTACACGCATTGTTCCATCGCGGTGGAAAGTATTATAAGGACATCTTGATGAATTGACCGGAATCTGGAAATTATTTACACCTAAACGGTAACGGTGCGCATCTCCATAAGAGAATAAACGCGCCTGCAACATTTTGTCCGGAGAAAAACTAACTCCGGGAACCACATGAGCAGGATTAAAAGCAGCCTGTTCTACTTCAGCGAAATAGTTTTCAGGGTTTTTATTTAATTCGAATTCACCAACTGGAATTAGAGGATAATCGCCTTTTAGCCAAACTTTCGTGAGATCAAAAGGATGAAAACGATAATTCTCAGCTTGTTCTTCTGTCATGATTTGCACAAACATTTTCCATTTTGGGAAGTTTCCTTCTTCAATCGCATCATACAAATCTCTTTGATGGCTTTCTCTGTCACCTCCCACTAATTTAGCCGCTTCTTCATCAGAAAGATTATCAATTCCTTGTTGTGTTACAAAATGGAATTTGACATAATGTCTTTCGTTTTGATGGTTTATGAAACTAAAAGTATGGCTCCCGAATCCGTGCATTTGTCTGTACGATCTCGGAATACCTCTGTCACTCATTACGATTGTAATTTGGTGTAACGCTTCTGGCAATAAAGTCCAAAAATCCCAATTGTTATCAGCACTCCTCAAATTGGTTCTTGGATCACGTTTTACGGCGTGATTTAAATCCGGAAATTTCATTGGATCTCGAAAAAAGAAAACAGGCGTATTATTTCCTACCAAATCCCAATTTCCCTCATTGGTATAAAATTTCATGGCAAAACCACGAATGTCCCTTTCAGCATCAGCAGCACCTCTTTCTCCTGCAACAGTAGAAAAACGCACAAACATTTCGGTCTTTTTACCAATCTCCGAAAACAAGTCGGCTCTTGTGTATTTTGTAATATCATGTGTAACCGTAAAAGTTCCGTATGCACCAGAACCTTTAGCGTGCATTCTACGTTCCGGAATTACTTCACGATCAAAATGCGCCATCTTTTCTAAAAACCAAAAATCTTGTAATAAAACAGGTCCGCGAGGTCCTGCTGTTTGAATGTTTTGATTGTCTGGAACCGGCGTTCCGGTTGCAGTTGTTAATTTTTTGTCTGATTCCATCTTGCTGATATTTAATGTTTTATCAAATATACAAACTAATACTTATCATATTCATAAGTAAAATTGATAGTTATTATATTATAATAATCAAAAACAATTTACCGTAATAAAATCCTCAAAATGAACTCTTAAAAAATCTTAACTTATGTCCAACAAAGTAATAACAAAACCTTAACAGCAAAACATTCATATATGTTAGATCTTTGTAGTGTAATAAACTGGTTATTTATTATTTTGGTTTTGGTTAGTTAAATGATGCCGGCGTCTTCGAGATGCCGGCATTCTTTTTTTATGACAATTTTGTTTTTTTAGTTTCAGGTTTCAAGTTTCAGGTTGACTTACTTTGAACATAAATTTTAACCGCAAAGTGCGCTAAGATTTTTATTCTCTTGGTTTTATAGAAACGAAAAGTTCGCAAAGCTTTATGTTGATCTAGCTTTGCGAACTTTGCGTTTAAAACATCTCGGTTAAGTAAAATCTTAGCGCACTTTGCGGTTAAAAAAACGTTCCAACAAAACTTGAAACTTGAAACAAAGAAAACCTGAAACTAATTTTTTAGTCTTTCGTGTAGTAGTTTGAAATATGGGAAAGCTTTTAAAAGTCGGCTGCCGTGCCAGGAGAACATTTCTCCGTCTACGAAGATGGTTTTAGCGTGATGAGTAAATCTTCCTATGTCGAAAGCGTCTTCTTCTTTGAAAGGATACGGCTCTGATGAAAGGAAAACCAAATCGGGATCGCCTTCCAATCTCATTTTTTTTAGTTCTATTTCAGGATAGCGTCCTTTCTCTTCGTAGATATTCTGAAAATGATTCAGCTTTAATAGCTCATTAATGTATGTATCTTTTCCCGCAACCATATAAGGATTCTTCCAGATAAAATAAGCGGCTTTTTTTGATGGAATATCGTGAATGTATTTTTTGAAATCGTTTAGGGCGAAAGTTAATTTGTCATTCCATTTTTGGGCTTCGGTTCTACAATTAAACAATTGCCCGAAATCTGAAATCATCTGAAAATTATCTTCAACAGAAACAATATTCGTTACCCAAACCGGACAAATTGCACTTAATTGCTCGACGATTTCAAGTGTATTCTCTTCTTTGTTGCAAATGATAATATCGGGCTGCAATAATTTTATTTTCTCAAAATGAATCTTCTTGGTTCCGCCAACAATTTTCTTAGTCGATTTTAGATGATAAGGATGTACACAAAACTTCGTTATCCCGATGATTTTTTCTTCTAAACCTAAATCAAATAATAATTCGGTTTGAGAAGGAACCAACGAAATAATACGTTTTGGAGCCGTCTCAAAAGAATGTAATGTACCAAGTTGATCTGTGAGTTGTTTCATTTTATTTTTTGTTTCAGGTTTTCTTTGTTTCAGGTTTCAAGTTTTGTTGGAATGTTTATTAACCGCAAAGTTCGCTAAGGTTTACGCTATGAACGCAAAGTTATTCCCTTTGCGAGCCTTGCGAAAAAACTTTGCGAACTTTGCGGTTAAATTATGTTCAAAGTAAGGCAACGTGAAACTTTAAACCTGAAACCTGGAATTTAAAATCTCTTCCATTTCCTGTTGTACTTTCAATGCTTCTTCTCTTGCTTTTTCAGCGAAGTCAGTTCCTTTTGAGGCGTAGATAATAGCTCTTGCAGAGTTTACCAATAAACCAACTTTATCGTTCATTCCGTATTTGCATACTTCAGACAAACTTCCACCCTGAGCGCCAATTCCCGGAACTAATAAAAAACTGTCAGGAACAATTTTTCTGATGTCTGCGAAATATTCCGCTTTGGTAGCACCAACCACGTACATTAGGTTTTCGCTATTTTTCCATGTTTTAGAGGTTTCTAAAACTTGTTTGTATAATTCTGTTCCGTTGGTAGTTAAGGTTTGAAAATCAAATGCACCTTCGTTAGATGTTAAGGCTAACATGATGGTATGTTTGTTTTCGAAAGCTAAGAAAGGTTCAACTGAATCTTTCCCCATATAAGGAGCAACGGTTACACTATCAAAATTTAAATCTTCAAAAAAAGCTTTTGCATACATACTTGAAGTATTCCCTATGTCGCCACGTTTTGCATCGGCAATTGTAAACTGTTCAGGAAAATTTTCATTGATGTAATTGATTGTCTTTTGTAATGACATCCACCCTTTTATTCCATATGCTTCAAAAAAAGCGGTGTTTGGTTTGTACCCAACAGCCAAATCTTGAGTTGCATCAATTATGGCTTTATTGAATTCGAAAATTGGATCTTCTGTTTCTAATAAATGAGGAGGCATTTTAGTTAAATCAGGATCTAAGCCAACGCATAAAAATGATTTTTTTTGAAGAATTTGTTCGTGTAGTTGTTGTGTTGTCATATTGTATTTTACTAGTGCGGCAAAATTACAAATAATATTATTGGTTTGCGAATGATTTTCCGCCACGAATTCACGAATTAACTGATCTCAGTTGCTCTAATTTAAAAATTACACTAAATACTGGTTGCACTTTATTTTTCAAACATTGAATTCCTATAACATCTTCATAAAATTGTATAAGAAAAAAAATTACCCCCTAACCTATTTTTGTAAAACAACCTTAAATGAAGCACTTATGAGCCCAAATATCGGAATTAGTACAAAAAACTTAAAGAAGAGCACCAGTATATTAGCCACTATATTATCTAACGAAATGACTTTGTATGTGAAAACAAGAAAATTTCACTGGAACATTTCAGGAAACAGCTTCATGGAATTACACAAATTGTTTGAAGATCAATACCGAATTCTGGAAGCTAATATTGATGAAGTTGCAGAACGCATTAGCCAGCTTGGTGAAAAAACAATTGGTACAATGAACGAGTTTATTGAAAACTCAACCTTAAAAGAATCTCCAAAAGAATATGCCTCACAAAAACATATGCTGGGAGAACTTTTAGAAAATCACGAGCAGTTAGTAACTGAATTCAGGGATTATATTCCCGTTTTTGAAAATGAAAACAACGATATTGGTTCGGCTGATTTTGTTACAGGCTTATTGCAGGAACATGAAAAAATGGCCTGGGTTTTAAGACGCTATCAGGTTTAATAATAAATACAAATGTGAATTATACAACAGTTAACAGAATAAGTGTAACAACTGCCCAATCGATAATTTGCAATTTTACAAAACTATTAATACAAATATAAATATCATGAATAGTACTGAACTAAAAGGTAACTGGAACGAGTTGAAGGGAAAACTTAAACAACAATACGCTGATCTTACAGATGATGATCTACTTTACGAAGAAGGAAAAGAAGATGAACTCTACGGAAAAGTTCAGCAAAAATTAGGTAAGACCAAAGAAGAGGTTCAAAAAATCATTTCAGATTTATAAAATCTTCGAGGTCAACCAGGGTACCGTCTAATAAAAAAAACATTAGACGGTATTTTTTTGATTTTTTTTAGTATATTCATGAATTACTTGAACTATCCGATAGTTATTACGCCCGGAACCAAAAATAAATTAATTATCTTTAACCAAATTTTTATAAAATGAAACTATTTATAAAGTTCGACATAAACACCATTTGTTCTCTCTATTTAAAGCAAAACCTGGAAGAACAAAATGTAAACTTTAAAACTTTAGGTTTTGGTGAGATCGAAATTGAAGATAATCTGAACGTTGAAGCGCTTGAAGCTTTAAAAGAAAATTTAGCTCCTCATGGTTTTGAAGTTGTTGAAAACCAGAAGAGTGTTTTAGTGCAAAAAATTAAAGATGCTATAATTGAACTTGTTTTCCTGGAAGACAGCAATAATTATAAAAGTTCTGTATTTTTAGCAGAAAAACTAAATCATAGTTATGGCTACTTATCGAACGTTTTTTCAGAAGTAACCTATTCTTCTATCGAAAACTTTATCATTTTACAAAAAATTGAAAGAGCCAAACAATTAATTATTATTAATGAAATGAGTTTGACGGAAATTGCTTTTTTACTAAATTACTCAAGTGTTGCACATTTAAGTACACAGTTTAAAAACACTACCGGAATTACGCCATCGGCTTTTCAGAGAATCATTAAAAAACGAAGAGAAAATTTAAAATAAAACTTAAATACTATACTAAAATGCAAAAAAACGCATTAAATATTTTATTGGCGGATGATGATGAAGATGATCGTCTTTTTTTCAAAGACGCATTTGAAGAAATCAAAATACAAACCAAAGTACAATTTGTTCATGATGGAATGCAGTTAATGGATCACTTATTGGATCCTGAAAACAAATTACCGGACATCTTGTTTCTGGATTTGAATATGCCAAAAAAAACGGGTAAGGAATGTTTGATCGAAATTAAAAAATCAGATCGTCTAAAAAACATTATCATTGCCATCTACTCCACTTCATCATCTGAAGAAGATATTGAAGACACATTTGTTCAAGGAGCTAATATTTACATTAAAAAGCCAAGCGATTTTAATACGCTTAAAAAAATCATCAACGAAGTCGTGACCGTTAACTGGCACTATCATACTTCAGGTCTGAATCGTGATAACTTTTTGTTACGACTAAAATAATACGCATGCTAAATGAAATGGATACCAAATTTTAATTCTTCAAACTCTTTGAGAGTTATTTTTGTCATCGCAGTTTTCATTCTGTTATTTCTATCTTCTATTGCTTATAAGCACAATCAGGATTTAAACGAATCCAGTAAGCTGGCAATGCATACGTATGAGATCAACATACAATTAGAACGATTAATGTCGGCGATTAAAGATGCGGAAACTGGCCAGCGTGGATATATCATCACACGAAACAACAGGTTCTTGACTCCGTATCTTTATTCGCGTGACAAAGTAAATGCCTCCTTTGTTACCCTGAAAAAACTCACTGTTGACAATGCCGTTCAGCAGAAAAATCTCGAAAATCTTTTTAAACTAATTATTCAGCGCTTTGTTTCGTTTGAAAATTGCCTGAAATACAGCGATCCAAAAACATACGATAAACGAAAACTGGACAATCATATGTTTGGCGGACGAATATTGATGGAGAACATTCGTTTCCAGGTGGATAAAATGAATGATATCGAAAGAAAATATCTTAAAAAAAGATTAGAAATTTACGATCAGGAAATTTCACTAAGTCCGGTTTTCTCTATTTCTCTATTCTTAACCGCATTACTTTTTATTTTATTAGCTTATCGTCAAATCAGCCGCGATTTTCAGCGCTTAAAATTATTCAACAAACAACTTTTAATTTCTGGTGGTCTAATGGCCGAGTCTGAAATCATTGGAAAATTTAGTACCTGGCAATGGGAATTAGATTCTCATAAAATTACTTATTCTGACAATCAGTATCGATTATTAGGCGTTACACCAAACTCTTTTGTACCCGTCATAGAAACTTTTCTTGATTTCGTGCATCCTGATGACAGAGCTGCTGTTTCAGAATCAATGGATAAAATAATAGAGAAAAAAAATCTTCCTTTTATTTATTATAAAATTGTACGTCCAAATAATGAAATCAGATATTTTAAATCAACTGGCAAATTATTGACCGATCAGCAAGGAAGTAAAATTCTACTCGGAATCAATTTTGACATTACTGATGAGCATTTACTTAATATCGAACTTCAGGAACGAAACAGAGAATTAGAAAAAAGCAATAAAGAGCTGGCTTCTTTCAATCATGTGGCAAGTCACGATTTACAGGAACCGCTTAGAAAAATTCAAACGTTTATTTCAAGAGTTTCTGAGGCTGATAAAGCAGTTATGTCTGAAAGCGGCAGGGATTATATTTCAAAAATTGCAGTTTCTGCGAAGAGAATGCGAGTATTAATTGACGATTTACTTTTATTCTCGAGAACAAATACGACTAAAAAAGAATTTATAAAATCGAATCTGAATGAATTGCTTCAAAATGCCGAATCAGAATTAGCTGAAGTTATTCATGAGAATAAAGCCGTAATTAAAGCTTCAAAAATGCCGAAGCTTGAAGTTATACCCTATCAGATTGAACAGCTTTTCATCAACTTAATTGGAAATTCTTTAAAATATAATAAAGCAGGAGTTCCGCCTGAAATTTCTATTGAAAGTGAAAAAGTATTATCATCAGATTATCCTGAATTTTTAGAACAGTCTGTGAAGAAATTTCACAAAATAACTTTTACAGATAACGGAATGGGTTTTGATCCGCAATTCAAAGAAACCATTTTTATTCTTTTTCAGCGTCTGCATTCTAAAACAGATTATCCGGGAACCGGAATTGGTTTAGCGATTTGCAAGAAGATTGTCGAAAATCATAAAGGACATATTTTAGCCGATAGCACTCCAAATGTCGGATCCGTTTTTACTGTATTTCTACCAGAATAACAAATACAATATTGTAAGAGAGCGTTTACTGCAAAATGATACCACTTCATTTCAGTAAACGCTTTTTTTATTTCTTCTAAATCCCTTAAAAAACCTGATATACAGCCATTATGGGAATTATATAACGTTTCTTTTTTATGCTGTAAAGCAAAACCTTTCATTCGTTAGCATCTTTGTAATGTAATACTTTATGAAGTAATAATGAAAACAATACGCATATCAAAAGCACCCATTTTTAAAGTTCTTTTCTTATTGATTTTTACAATTTGTTTTTCTTCCTGCGGAAAAAAAAACCAACAGACAAACTCATTTAAGAAAGAAGCTTTTAATAAAAGTAATAATGAAGAATTAGAAAATTCTTTTTTTATAGAAATGGGAAATGTTATGAATTCAATGATTTCAAAAAGTCAAGTTGCACAACAAAAAAGTTCTGACAATAAAATAGTGGAAGTAAGTAAAAAGATTGCGGATCATCAAATTCAATTGTTGCAGCAAGTAACTGAAATGGCCAATAAAAAGCTCATTATAATTACCGACATCAACGCAGCTCATAAACAGGAGTTAACAGAATTGAGTAATACAACTGGTTCCAGTTTTAATGACGCTTATTTAAGTTCGATGACAGCAGCACTGGACCAACAAATCAAATTGCTGGAACAGATTTCAAAAAGAACAAATGATCAGTTGATTTTGAAATTAGTCCTTCAGTATCTGCCTGAACAGTACCAGCTTTTACGAGAAACAGAACAAATTAAGAATGAATTTTATTAAATGCCTTTATATATATTTTTTAACAACTAAAATTTTTAACAATGAAAATGCAATCAAATTTTTTATGCGCCTTAACCCTTTTTATGACAGCTTCATTTGGAATGCTGCAAGCACAAGAAGAAAAAGTAACCACTGAGTTTGGTGTAAAAGGAGGATTTAACATGTCAAACCTTTATCAAAGCGAAGCTGATGATAACAATGTAATTTACGGATTCAATGCCGGTGTTTATGCAACTTTGCCAATTTCCGATTTTATCGCGATTCAGCCAGAGATTTTGTACACTACAAAAGGTGCCGAATTAGACTATAACAATGCTTTTGTAGACGGAAATGCAAAATTCAAATTAAACTATATTGAAGTTCCTTTATTAGTGAGAGTTAATATTACTAAAAACTTTAATGTTCATGCCGGTGGTTATGCTTCATACCTGGTAAGTTCTAAAGTTACAGGTGACGGAGACATCAATTTTGATGAAGCAATTGATACTGATGATTTGAACAAATTTGATGCTGGTCTTTCAGCTGGTGTTGGAGTAGATTTTAACCCAATTAGTGTTGGTTTACGTTACAATTATGGTTTAACAACCGTTGGTAAAGAAAGAACAGTTGCCGGAACTACTTATACGTTTCCAGATGCAAAAAACAGCAATCTTACCTTATACTTATCGTATAAGCTGAATTAATAAAAACAAATTATTAACCATTAAATAATAAAAACCATGTCAAATTTATTATATACAGTCGCAGTTATTTTAGTTATACTTTGGGCCATTGGGTTCTTTGCTTATAGCGCCGGAAGTATCATACACATATTATTAGTCATTGCCATTATCGCAATACTATTCAGACTTATTAAAGGTCGAGAAATTTAAAAAATTAAAAATTATACAAATTTATATTAATCACTAAATCAAATATTATGAAAACGAGTAGCACATTATTAGGAATTTTAGGAGCCGCAGCGGCAGGAGCATTTTTAGGAGTATTGTTTGCACCGGACAAAGGTTCAAATACAAGAAAAAAAATCTCAGATAAATCAAAAGATTACGGAGATAACCTAAAAAGCAAAGTTGATGGAATTTTAAGCACAATTACTTCAAATGGAAAAGACATCCTTGATGAAGGAAAAGCAAAATTCAATCAGGTAAAAGAAGATTACAATGCAATTAAAGACGAAGCTAAAACAGTAAAAACGAACTACTAAATAGTGAAATTTTTCAACCATAAAAATACCCTATCATGGAACCAAATGCAACAACTACCGAGAACCTTAATATGTATGAAAAAGCTGAGAACTATACCAAAACCAGTCTTGAGTTAATCAAGCTGAAAACAGTAGAAGCATCAGCAGATGTATTATCATCACTAACATCCAAAATTGCGGTTGGCGCTGTTGTTGCATTTTTTACTTTATTCCTGAATATCGGACTTAGTTTATGGATTGGAAAAGAGCTTGGGGAGTATTATTACGGTTTTTTTATCATGGCGCTATTTTATCTTATCGTTGCAATTATTTTACATTCTGCGCAACATAAGCTTATCAAAACGCCTATCGGAAACATGATTGTTTCCAGTATTTTAAAAGAAACAAAAACTGATTTAACTACATAATAAATAAAACTGTCATGGAAGCTGTTTATACTATTGATGCATTAAATCAGAGAATAAAGCAATTAGAAGCACAACAAGATGCTGAATGGATTGCAATAAAAGATGAAATCGATGAAATTAAAGAGAATTTAAAACCTCTTAATCTTATTCGAAACACGGTGGCAGAAATTAATGAAACTGTTGGTTTTAAAAGCGATATAGCGCAATCAGCAATCAGTATCGGAATTGGGTTCCTGGCAAAAAAATTAGTAATTGGGAAAAGCGACGGAATATTTAAAAATATATTCGGTTCATTAGTACAGCTTGCTGTAACAACCTTAGTTGCTAAGCCACAACACGAGCACGAATCGTCACCCGAAGAATCATCTCAACACGAATCATCAGAAGAGTAATTGTCTAAACTAAATATTATGTATTATGGAAAAGATCGAAGAAATAATAATAAAAAATGGTGTATTCATGTACTCTAATCTATATAAATGTTTTGAATTCACAAGAGTATTTCTAGGTATCTAACTCGTTTATACGTTTTTACTTTAACAACGGTTAAACAGTTAATACTTCACTATATTTTTTTAGATGCTAAGACTCTAAGTTACTAAGCTTCTAAGAACAAAAGAGACTATTTCACCAATATGAAATAGTCTCTTTTTATTTTTAAGATGCTAAGGTTCTGAGATTCTAAGATAACAAGACAATAAAAATCCAAACTGCAAAGTAATCCAGCTTTCTTTCTATTTTCTATTTTCTATTTTCTAAGTTCTTTTCTCTTGCTTCTTGCTTCTTGCTTCTTAACTTAGAATCTTAATATCTTAGAGCCTTAGCAACTTAGTTATAATTTTGATAAATCGGCAATTTCAAACCAACATAAAGGTTACAAGCTTTTGAAGTGTTCGAAAACAAATTTGAAATCAAAGAACCCGAACCGACAAATAATGGTCCTGCTCTAAAACCAGTTCCAACCTGTGTACCGCTGTATTGCATATACGTTACCGGAAGATAAAAACTGAATTGTCTTGTTTCATATCGTGGCGTAAAAGTCACCGAGTTGGCGATAGCAGTTGCGTTTATCTTCTTAGCGTCAACCAAATTAAAATCACCGCTTAAATTCAAATAAAATCTTTGATCTATATTCCAGTCAAAGTTCGTGTGCAAAGCCGTTGGCAAGTTAGATTTCATTCCTTTTCTGGTCGCTGTTTTGGTATAGTTTGCATCAAAAAACTCGAAGATATCATCAGCACTATCAACATCGTCTTGTGTAACAGCACCTGTTAAATCATAGGTGTTTTCAATCGCGTTTTTGTAGTTTAGCTTACCAATATCTGTTACCGAAATAGCTGCTTTATATTTATAACGATTTCCAACACAAGTATGGCAATTGGTACGATACTCATAGGTAAAACCCAAATCGACACCCACACCAGCCGATGTAGCGTCAAACTCCGGGTCTTGTCCGTTTTCATAATCATAACTTGCAGAAGTTCTTAATGTTCCTGTAGAGTAATATTGACTCAAAGCCGGATCAACTTCATTTTTATTAAAGACGACATTCAAATCATTTCCGTTGATATAACCGTTAACGCCAGCCATCAGGTATTTTAATGTAATTCCCCCCTTTACAAAATGATAATCATCATCCCATAATACAGTAGCATAACTGGCACCAATTTCAGCCCACGAATTACTAACTGCATTCGGACTTCCTCCGCTAATCATAAAACTATTCGACATGTCAATTTCTTTATTAACCTCGTCAATAAGTTCTCCGTTTACATCCACAAGATTGGTAACACTTCTTACGCGCGAAAAAAGAGCAATACTGTGTTTCGGCGTAATATTAAGCATAAACGAAGGTCCCATAATATCAACATTAAAATTCCCTCTGTTATTCGATTTGATGTTTTTATTTGCATCAGCCTGTAAATCATAATTACCATCTAATACCTCGGCAAAATTAACGCCGTACAAATCATTCTGTGCCGTGGAACTCACAGAAAAAAGAGTAACATCAGCCTTGTATTTGGACTCTACAATAACTGACGGATTAAATAAAGCCCCCTGAATTCCGGCAAAATTATCATCCCTAAATCCGAAATACGATTGCGATCGGGCATAAAAAAAGCTTCCCAGGAAGCATAATAAAAGTAAAGTTTTCTTCATAAATTGGTTGGTTAAGTTTATTTTGTCATGTTTAAAAGTTTGCAAATATTTAACAAAAAAAATGAAAAAAAAAGGCTTTTTTTTCTAGATGCTAAGATACTAAGACTCTAAGGTTCTAAGTTTTTGAAAAGGTATTACTTCTCCTACTTCATCACCATTTCAAGTAGTATTGCACTCTAAAAAAAAGTCCCTAAAGTTAAAACCTCGAGCTTTAGAATTGAAAACAAAAAAGCCAAACTACACAGTAGTCCGGCTTTCTCTATTTCTATTCTCTTTATTGTTGCTTCTTTCTTCTATTCTCTAAGAAAAAAACCTTAGAACCTTAGCGTCTTAGTATCTTAGCATCTCAGATTAAAACACTTCAGAAGCTTCCTTCAATTTCTCCATATTATTCACCAACTGCAGCTCAGCCACAATTTTCTGAATATCACCGTTCATGATGTTTCCTAGATCGTAAAGTGTCAAACCAACTCTGTGATCCGTTACACGACCCTGAGCATAGTTGTAAGTACGAATCTTAGCCGAACGGTCACCAGAACTAACCTGAGAAGTACGTTTTGTAGCATCTTCAGCCTCTTTCTTAGCTAACTCTTGTTCGTATAAACGAGAACGTAAAACGTTCAACGCCTTATCTTTATTTTTGTGTTGCGATTTTTGATCCTGACATTGCGCCACCAATCCGGTTGGAATGTGCGTTAAACGTACAGCCGATTTTGTTGTATTAACCGATTGTCCTCCAGGTCCAGACGAACAAAAGAAATCCACACGAACATCGTTCATATCAATTTGTACATCAAACTCTTCTGCTTCTGGTAAAACCATAACCGTTGCAGCCGATGTATGCACACGTCCTTGTGTTTCAGTCTGAGGAACACGCTGTACACGGTGAACACCTGCTTCAAACTTCAAAGTTCCGTAAACATCTTCTCCCGAAACCTCAAAAATAACCTCTTTGAAACCTCCTGAAGTTCCTTCGTTCATATCGACAACCGAAGTTCTCCAGCCTTGATTCTCACAATATTTAGTATACATTCTGAACAAATCTCCGGCAAAAATACTCGCTTCATCCCCACCCGTTCCGGCACGAATCTCGACCATCACGTTTTTAGCATCCTCAGGATCTTTAGGGATCAGCATAAACTTAATTTCTTCCTCCAGTTCAGGCAATCTTTCTTTTGCTTCATCTAGTTGCATTTTGGCCATTTCGGTCATATCTGCATCACTTCCATCCGCAATAATTTCGTTTGCCTCATCTATATTAGCCATCAAAAGCACATATTCATCACGCTTTTCAGCCAATGCTTTCAGGTTTTTGTACTCTTGATTCAATTGCACATAACGTTTCTGATCAGCAATAACATCCGGCTGGATAATTAAGTCCGAAATCTCGTCGAAACGTTGTTTTACTATTTGAAGTCTATCTAACATTTTTAATTCCTTTTTATTGGACTGCAAAATTACAAAATTTTTGTTGAAAATTCTATCATTAACTTTTTGAGTTTTTTAGGCTTGGTTTCTTGAGATTGTTTGGTGGAATTATGTTCATTATCTGGAGCTATTTCCTGCTATCCGCTATATCTTTTTAGGCAGATTGTTTTCGTTTGGATTAGAAATTTTCGGTTGCCTAAAAAGGATGCCGCTGCTATCAGGGCTAGGGGTTTTGGTTTTAATTATGCCTTTTATCTCAAATTTACACCAAAGTCAAATCACTTAATTCATCGGCTAATTTGTGTAATTGTTTAGAAATTTACAACATTTTGTCACTTGAAAAAGTTGCTAAACCTTTTGTATATTGTCGGAATAAGCTTTGGTTTATTTCTACATAATGTTCTGCAAAAGCTGATTTATTTAGTACACTAAAATAATCAAATACCTGCTCTAAATCAATTTGTAACTAATATCAGATTTATCTTTGCTCCGAAGCTCTGAGAACGCTATATATTTTAGATAAAATTTTCAGCAAACAAGGAAATTTCATTTTCCTAAAAAAAGAATACCACTTCTATCAGCGATTTATGCATTTTATTTAGAGATTTATGGTTTTCCGTAAAATTATTGATTTGAAAGAATTTACTTTTGATAAAACTATTATAAATAAAATCAGGTGTTTTTACGTATTGATTAATTTAAATTAAAGGCGATGTTTGTTTTTATAAAATTTAACTATTTAATATGATTTATAAATCTTAAAAATTTGTGAAACTAAATAATGCCCCATTACTTTATAATTTTTCACTAAGATGGTTCAATTTATAATTCTTGCTATTAAATTTCACAATCCTTTACAGTTTTCCATCCAGCTTGAATTATAAAAAGTTATACTTATAGAACTTTAAATCAGTTTTTTTTACGATTAATTTACACATATGAAGATGTAATAAAAGATTAAAAATATAACCAAGATTAATTTAAATATAATATAAAAATGGCATTAGTCATAATCACTAATCTATAAGTAAAAAATGAATGTATATAAATATCTCCTCATATGAATGAACTCGAACTCCTAAATCTCTTAATTACCATTGAACACAATTTGCAATCTGCAAAGATGGATGTTCAATATGCGAATGATACAGAATCAAAACAGATTGCATATCAAACTCAAAAAGAAATTGAACATAAAATTGATTTAGTAACTACTGACCTAATTGATATTGCAGATAAAAGTCAAAGTGAAGAAACTAAATATTCTGTTATAAATCAATTAAATCATTATGTTGAACAAATAAATCTTGCAAGACCTGGAGCAAGACTGACACGAAATCAAGGTATGATGTTAGAAAATATGCTGTTTGGAAATATCTCCATGGATATTAATAATATAATTTCGCATGGAGCTCGAGGAGCACACATTCCTGCATATTTAGAGTATACTCTTAGTGAAAAGAATTCTATATCCATTCCCGAATTATCCACTTTTTTAAACAATGAAATTCTAATCATTAGATCCATTGAAAACGTAAATTTCATTAAATTAAGAGATTATTATAATCAATTCCGAATACGAGTTCAATCACAATTTATGAACGAATAATTATCAATTACTAGCACTTAACATAGTAAAATTTATGAAAAAAAATGATGAAGAAAAGATATAATCAAATCATTAAAGATTTAAACTTAAAAATTGGAGAAGTCAATTATGAAGTTTATTTAGGTTCTGATATATATTTTAATAAAAATGAAAAAAAAAATTGGGATATTCAAATATATCAAAGAATTAAAGGAACACCTTTAGAAAAATATATGTTTGTTTCTGCCTTAGTAACAATAAAAAGAAAAGAAGACCAATGGTTTGAAGATGAAACAGAACCTATTAAAATAATAGGTAAGCAAATATTACAAGAACTTAGAGTTGAACAAACCGATTCGACCGAAACAGTGATTTGTGACATAATCGAGAGCTTAAAGTATTCATTGGAAGTTGATTTAATTTTAAAAAATCAATATTTAACGCATGATGATATTCGTGAATTAATAAAATATTACCAACAAGTTTCTATTGTCCAAATGATGTTATATCAATTTATTGCTGGCCTGTCAGCTCTTAGAATTAATGGAGGCGATATAACTATTTTTCACGAAACAATAATCCAAAAAAAAATTTATAATGTTCTTGAGATGATAGACATTTATGAAAATTGTATAAACACAAAAACTATAAGTAAAGGCGATGTAAAAAAAATCTTCAATTTATTATATCCCGATTTAAAAAATCAAATTAAAATCATGAAAATTATTTCTAATCAAGAGGAAGATCAAAATTATGATGTCGCACTTTCGTTCGCTGGCGAGGATCGAGCTATAGCAAAAAAAATTGCTGACGAATTAACAAAACAAAATTACAAAGTATTTTACGATGAATATGAACAGGCCAGTTTATGGGGGAAAGATTTATATTCACACTTAAATGATGTTTATAAAAATCGAGCTCGATATTGCTTAATTATAATTTCCGAAAATTATTCAAAAAAAGTATGGACAACACATGAAAGAAAAGCAGCACAAACAAAAGCATTTTTAAATAATAAAGAATACATTTTACCCCTAAGAATTGATAATACGGAAATTGATGGCTTAAACGAAACAGTGGGATATATTGACCTAAACCAAGTCGGGATAGAAAAAACAATTGACTTATTAAAACAAAAGCTAAGTTCATAAAATAATAGCATACTAGATAGTTAATGAAATTACCAAATTAAAAGTTAAGTTCTTAAAACTTTCAACATGCATAAAGTGCTAAAAATCAAAAAAAATATAAATTACCATCAAAATTTAATATTATGTATAGAGGATTTAATCTGAAGATTACTGAAGATTTAGAACAACGATACCTTATTAGTGGATATACTGTTTTTAAATATTTAAAAGATAAAGCTATTGAATCTTTGGACAACTTTTTTTTAAAAAATGGTTCTCTAGATGGCAACAAAATAATGGAAAGCTGGTTTCCAAATGTTCCTTCTCATATATTTCTATCACACTCACATAAAGACATTGAAAAAGCAATTTTAATTGCAGGAATGCTTTATGAAAATTTCAAAATAATCACCTTTATAGATTCAATAGTATGGTCATATTGTAATGATCTTTTAAAACAGATAGATGATAATTATAGTTTAAACGATGATAAATTACATTATAGTTATGAGCGAAGAAATTATACAACAGCTCATGTTCATTTAATGCTTTCAACCGCTTTAAACAAAATGATAGATTCTTCTGAATCAGTTTTCTTTTTAAATTCTCCGAATTCAATTTCTACAGAAACTGAAATAAGTCAAAAAACAAATTCCCCTTGGATTTTTTCAGAGATTTCTACTACTCAAATTATAAGAAAACAAACGCCAGAAAGGTTAAAACCTCAAACTAAACTATTTAAAGCACTGGATCTTAACGAAAGTCAAAGATCAAGTCTTACCATTGAATATGACTTGGAATTGTCTCATTTAAGAGATATTAATTCTAATGAATTTAATATTTGGATACAAAATCAAACAGAAAATGCTGAAGAAGCTTTAGATTTACTTTATAATCAATTCCCACTTAAACCGAAATTTTTAATATGAGCAATGAAAACAAATTAAAACATCTTGAATTTTTACACAACACTATTAATCGAATGAGTGCAAATTCATTTATTATAAAAGGATGGGTGATTACATTACTTTCAGCAATATTTGTGTTAGCTGATAAACAAACTAATCAAAATTACATATATTTAATATTTATAGTTGTTCCCGTTTTTTGGTATTTAAATGCATACTTTTTATTACAAGAAAGGAAATTTCGATCTCTATATAACGACGTTCGAATCAAAAAAGAAAATGAGATAGATTTTTCAATGAATGTTAGTAGCTACAAAAACGGAAAAAACAAGATTAAAAAGTGTTTCTGGGCTTCTTCAATTTGGCCACTCTATATTTTCTTATTTATTATTGCTTTAATTGTAACACTAGATTTTAATTCTAATAAAATTACAATTCTATTTTCAACTATTTTTAAATGATTCCGCTCTGCTAAGCGTTCCCCCCTCCGCTCTCCGAAGTCTTCCTTCCAAAGCGTTACGCAAATGTCTCGACTTTGCGTAATTTTTTTATCTTCTTAGAAACTATAAAACTGATAAAAGTCTCCCGACTTTTAACGATTCGTTGTAATAAAATAGTATTTATGACAATCAAGTTACTTAAAAAAAAATCAATACAAATTCGGTAAAAGTTGGAGACTTTTTACAAATCCTCTAAAATTATAATTACGGTTTCACGTAAGGCTTTTGAATTAAATGTGCTTATTTTTGAAAAATGATTTTCCTCTCGCAGGCGAAAGTTTCCCGCAGAGCAAAACGCTTGCACTAGCAAGGGAAACAAACAATTCAAATTCAACAGAAAATTAAATACTATGTTTAAACTTTATAAAGTAAGAGACAATCAACTTTACTACTGGGAAACTTGGAACAAAGATGAAAAAACAGCTATTTTTCATTGGGGAAAAGTTGGAGAACGTGGCGAAAACAAAGAAGTGAAAGGGAACTTTTTTTCAAATTTTCAAAAGAAAGTTCTAAAAGAAATTGCTGAGAAAGTAAAAGAAGGTTATGCCGAATTTGATAAAGATAAAATTTCATTTTTAGAAATAGAATATATTATTGATGGTTTTGGAACAGAACAAGATTTAGAGAAAAGACATAAACTCGAAGCTAAAATGGACGAAGTTTTAGGATGGACGGGACTTGGACATACTGATGGAGGAAGTATAGGCAGCGGAACCATGGAAGTGGGTTGTATTGTTGTTGACTTTGATGTAGCAAAGAAAGTAATCGAAGAAAAACTGAAAGGAACCCAATTTGCAGACTACTCAAGAATTTATAAAATTGATCAAGAATAAGCATCCGCTGGCGCAAGCTTCAAAAGGTTTCAAAAATCAAATCCCAATCAAAACTAAATCCTAACCAAAATTATGATCAAAAAAATTACATTTCTACTTTTTATTGCTTTTGCTTTAAATACAAATGCTCAAACGCCTACAGAATTTTCGACTGTTAAAACACAAACTGCTGATGTGAAAATTCCAGGAAACTGGGAACAATTAAATTCAATAAATGACTCTGGTCAGACGTACTTAAAAAATAGTGAAGGCGTAATAATTGCCATTGCCCAAAATCCTAGAAAAGCATATTCTTTTTTCAAAAGCAATAAATCTGGTTTCGAAAACGTAAAATTATTTTATGTCTGGGATTCCGATTATATTAAAGAAAACAAATATAAAACGGACAAGATCAAAGAGAATGCTGAATCAGAATATATCATTTGGAAATACAATGATGGGAAACTGGATAATGTATTTCTATTCGGTTCTGCTAAAGATAATTTTTTAAATCTGCTGGTTTACTCCAATATTTGGGATGAAGATAAAAAGGTCTTGTTTTTAGAGAATTTATATCAGTTAAATAAATAACTCCGCTTTGCGAAGTATTCTTTTCTAAAACATAACAATAATTACAATCATGAAAAAATTCTATTTCCTCCTCTTCTTTGGTTTACTTTTTAACATCGGTTTTTCTCAGGAATCTATTTGCGAAAAATTTAAAATCGGAAAATTTCTCTATACCAGTGAAGGACTTCCAGACATAACCGTAACCCGAACCAAAACCACTCAAACGGAAACCATTAAAGAATCGCCAGAAGTTATTCAAGGTACAATCGTTTGGAAATCAAATTGTACTTATGAATTTATCTTTACGAAAGGTCCTGTACCAGAGCTTATAGGAAGAACGATGTCTGTAGAAATATTCAATATAAATGGAAATACGGCTAAAGGAAAAGCTTTGTTTGAAGGAAAGTATGTAAATTTCGGTTTAGAAAAATTAGATTAATTTCAAACAAAATGAAAGTTCGCGCTGGCGAAGTTCAAAACCAAATTACAAACCAAAATACAAACCATTGAAATCAAAAAACCTACTCATCATTATCTTTTTACTATTACTTGCAAAATCTGTAAAAGCGCAAAATAAAATTGACGAAATTTTTAAACTTAAAATTGAAAGGGCTATGATCTCGAGAGGAGATAATTTTCCCGATTTTAAAATAAAAAAGGACAGCTTAGATAAATTTTTATTTGCACTTCACAAAGGCTTCTCACCAAAAGATTTTCAGGAGTATGTGAAGTTTAGTGATGAAAAAATGAATAGTTCAATTGCACTTTTAGAATCTAAAAACTGGCTTCATAAAGTTAACAATCAATACAAACCAACTGTTTTTATTGCCGATTCAAAAGATGGTGAGCTGCTTTTTAAATATGCAAAACCAATTTCAGGAAAAATAACAAAATCTATACATAAAAATTTAGCCGCAATAAAAGAGCAATTTGGCAAAACAGAAATAGCAAAAAAAAAGGATTTTCAAACCTGGTCGTTTTTTATTTTAAGTGACGTTCTTTTAGATTCCTGGCAAATTGATAATGTGGAAAAAGAATTTCTTAAACAAGATGACAGACCTTTACGAAACGGCAAACATTATTATTTTAGAATCACTGAAAATACCAATCAGCAAATAGAATCTTTTGGAATTTACGGCAATCAAACCGAACAAATTGAAGGCCGTTATGTAAGTGTCTACGGAAATAACCGTGATCATTTAAAAATGGCTGTTTCTGAAAATCTGGTTTCAACTGCAGACAACGAAACTTTTGATAAAATGGCCAAAAGCTTTTTGCCTGAATTATTAAAAATCTTAGAAGAGGAAAGAAACTACAGCAAAAAAATATACGTTCAATTGGGCTACGATAAAGAAATAACTTTCGAAGAATTTTTTATCTGGTGGTACCACCTTATTTACACGCAGGCGACAAACGAAATGAAAGAGAAAGGACTTTTGACCATTCCGGAAAGTGGTAATTTCCCTTATACTATTGAAGGATAAAGCATTTTTTTTAATTATCTATAGGATAAATCCTTATATTTCATTCCGTAATTAGTTATTAATTAAAATATATTTTAATTATGGAAACAAAATTTGAAGCAGGAATTAACATCGCTATTAAACTTCCAAAAAATAAATACGACGAAACCGTAGCATTCTACCGTGACATTTTAAAACTGGAAGTTAAAGAAGTGCCTATAACTAATCTGACCGTTTCAAGAACACATTCGGTGCAATTTGGACATAATGTTATTTGGCTCGATTGCGTTGATAATTATACACATTCTGAAACCTGGTTACAATTAACGGTGCCAAATGTAGAAGAAGCAACAAGTTACTTAAAACAAAATGGTGTATCGACTTGCGATGAAATTGAAGAAATTCCGCAAAACATGCATTGGATTATGGATCCTTCTGGTACGGTTTTTAATTTGCAAAAAAAGAGCGAGTAAAAATCGCTTCAGAAGAACTACTCAAACAAACCTGAAATTAAACCAAAACGCCAAATGAGTAAATTTGACTTTAATAATAAAAGATTTGCCGTTATTGAAAATTCCGATAATGGAGAAGTAAACACACAAACCGTTTTCCACTATCAGCAGAAAGGCAATCTTGTAACGGCAGACTATTCTGGAGGAACAATAACCTACGGAAAAATTATTGCCGACTTAAAAGACGATAGATTACACATGCTTTATCAATGTTTAACAGTAGACAATGAATTGAAAGCGGGTAAGGCTTTAGCAAAAATTAGATTGACAGAAAACGGCAAAATTAAATTGACTTTAGATTGGGAATGGCTCGACGAAGAAAATGCAAAAGGAAGATCTGAATATCTGGAAATTGAGTAAAAATATTAATCTGATTCTTTAAAAAAACAAACCAATGAAACTAATCACTACCATCCTATTTTTAATCTTCAACTTAACCCTATTCGCCCAATCAAATCAATTTGCTGGCGAATATCAGCGTACACTTGAAGACACACAAAATAAACATTTGATCGAATACAAATTAACGCTAAATCAAGACGGAACATTTTTATTTCATTCGTATTCAAAGATTAATGGAGGTGTTCCACCAGAAGTCAATAAATACGGAAAAGGAAAATGGACCGCAAAAGACAATCTGATTACTTTTTCTTCAAACAAACAAGAGGATTTTGATGCAAAATATACTTTAGATTTTAATAAGTCTACGGCGAGATTTGTAACTAAAAACCCAAGAGATAAGTCGGACAAAATTGTTAAAACCAGACTTACTTTTTTGGAGTCAGGAATCTTCTGGATGGAGAGAATTGATATTTTTAAAATCTGAAAATAAAAAGACTTAATGCCAACTCCTTAACAACAAAAAATTTCGTTCCTAATTTCTAAATTCCTATTTTGCAGCTTCAAAATCAGAATTTACAATGACCAAAACAGTTACCGAAGTTTTAAAACCAAAACAACATTTTGAAATCCTTGACGGTTTAAGAGGAATAGCCGCTTTAGCCATTGTTGTTTTCCATTTTATGGAAATCGTTTATCCGCCAGCTGAAAATTTCATTGCTCACGGTTTTTTAGCCGTTGACTTTTTCTTTTGCCTCTCCGGATTTGTTATTGCCTACGCCTATCATGATCGTATGGAGAAAATGAGTCTTACTGAGTTTTTTAAACTACGATTAATTCGATTGCATCCATTGGTGATTTTTGGTTCGGTTTTGGGCTTGCTGACTTTTCTTTTTGATCCGTTTAGCGATCATGCCACAAATTATGAAACCGGAAAATTGATTCTGATAATTTTGAGCACACTTCTGCTGATTCCTTTTCCGGCAATGCCCGATCGTTATTTCAATATATTTGGTTTAAACGCACCCGCCTGGTCTTTATTTTGGGAATATGTTGCCAATATTTTTTATGCCCTTTTCCTTCACAAACTAAGCCGTCGTGCGCTCTTTGTATTGACCCTTTTTGCTGCAGCAGGAATTTGTTTTGTTAGCCATCGTGCGGGAGGTTCATTAATGGGCGGATGGAGCGGAGAAACCTTTTGGGATGGATGCGGTCGTATTTCGTTTTCCTTCTTAGCCGGTATGCTGATTTATCGTTCTAATTGGATCATCAAAACAAAACTTGGTTTTATTGCGTTGTCTGTATTATTGTTGTTTGCGCTCTTATTGCCTTTTACTAGTTGGAACTGGCTGACAGAACCTATAGTTGTATTAGTTTATTTCCCATTATTAATTGCATTGGGAGCCGGAGCCACACTAACGCAAGGTTTCAGAAAGCTCTGCATCTTCTTCGGAAAAATATCTTATCCGTTATACATGACGCATTATGCTGTGATGTGGATCTTCGCTGGCTATTATGCGAAGTACAAACCTGCAACGGGGCAATTGGCTCTTATTATAATCATCGGAACACTTCTTTTGCTTGGTTTCGCTTATTTAACAATGTTTTTTTATGATACTCCAATTCGAAAGTATTTAACGGAGCGAAGAAAAAGCTTAATTTTAAAGAAGAAATAAGCAGCTAAATAATTTTCCAATGAACAATAACTTCTATTATAAAGCTGTAGAACCAGACGAGTCACTTGCTGACTTTGTAGAAAATATTGGGATGTTTCATAATCCGTCAGACCAAGCCATGGAAGTGGTCTTAATGCCAGACGGAAGAATAGATTTGTTTTTTATGAAAACAGAATCAGAGCCATTTGAAATTACACTTATTGGTCTTGAAAATGTGCCTGAACAACAAATTATTCCGGCAAATGCACTGGCTTTCAAAATTAGTTTTAAACCCTTGGGCGCCGAATATCTTTTGCAGACTTCTATTGCCGACATTTTAAATAGTGCCAAAGTTTTACCTAATGATTTTTGGGAATTTACCGCTGATGATGTAAAAGATTTTGAGGCTTTTCATTCTAAAATAGCCAAAAAATTAAAAGAACTTTTACCCGCTAAAATCGACGAAAGAAAACGTAAACTTTTTAAACTGGTTTACGAATCAAATGGCGAAATAAAAATACAACAGCTTTCAGAAGAAATATTTTGGAGCAGCCGCGAAATCAATCGGTATTTCAATAAACAATTCGGACTTTCTTTAAATGCGTTTTGCAAAATACTGCGTTTCAAGGCATCATTAGAACATATTGCAAAAGGCAGACTTTTTCCCGAATTAAACTTCACCGATCAAACACATTTCATCAAAGAAATAAAAAAATTCTCAGGCGTTGTACCCAGCGAATTGCTGAAAAATAAAGATGACCGATTTATACTATTATCCGTTCTAAAACAACAATAATTTTGTTCCGATCAAAGGCTGAAAAGCCAAACGGAATCAAATTAACTTAAAATGGAACGGAAATGTTACTAGAAAATAAACAAGTCGCTATCATTGGCGGCGGTCCCGGCGGACTTACTTTAGCCAGACTTTTACAACTGCAAAATGTTAATGTAAAAGTATACGAAAGAGATTTAAATAAAAATGCAAGAGTACAAGGTTCTCCCTTGGATATGCATGATGATTCAGGCTTAGCCGCGATTCGCAAAGCCAATTTATTTGAAGAATTCAGAACTAATTTTATGCCTGGCGCAGATAAAACGCTGCTTTTAGATGAGCAGGCAACAGTATTTTACAGCGACCACGAAACGAATCTTGAAGAAGATTTTGACAATGAATATTTTCGTCCTGAAATTGACCGCGGTGTACTCCGAAAAATATTGATCGAATCGCTACAGCCTGAAACAATAGTTTGGGACAGTCATTTTATTTCGATGGAACTCCAAAACGAAGGCTGGCTGCTGCATTTCAAAAACGGTTTGTCGGTTTACGCTGATATTGTAATTGGTTCTGATGGTGCCAATTCAAAAATCCGTCCGTACATCACAGATATAAAACCTTTTTATTCGGGCATAACCATGCTGGAGGGCAATATTTACGATTCTGAAAAAGCCGCACCACATCTGCATTCGGTAATAAAGGGAGGTAAAATAATGGCCTTCGGAAATGAAAAAAACATATTGATGGGACAAAAAGGCGACGGCGCTCTTGGTTTTTATGCCAGCTTTAAAGCGGATGAAAACTGGTCTATTGAAAGTGGTTTAGATTTCGCTGACAAAGAGCAAATTTTAGAATGGTTTAAAAACGCCTATCCGGAATGGAGCATTGTTTGGCATGAACTATTCGAAAATGTTTCGGCACCTTTTATTCCCCGTCTTATTAATTGCATGCCTTTAGATCAGGCCTGGGAAGCTTTACCTAATGTAACCATCATTGGAGATGCTGCACACGTAATGCCTCCTTTTGCTGGTGAAGGTGCTAATATGGCCATGCTTGATGCTCTGGAATTAAGCGAATGTTTAACTTCTGATAAATACAAAACCATTCAGGAAGCTATTTCTTTTTACGAATCAAATATGCGTGAAAGAGCAGCTGAAGCAGCAAAGGAATCGCTTGAAAACGGTGAAAAAATGCATTCTAAAGACGCATTAAAAACAATGTTGGAGTTCTTTAATCACTAAGTTGTTGAGCTAAAAACTAATCAATGACAGTACGGAATTTTCGCGTAAAGTCAATGACTCGCAAATGTTTGTTTCACGCAGATTTTAGAAAGATTTTAGCAGATAAACGCAGATTTTTTACAACTGATTTTAAGTAAAAAAATCTGCTAAAATCTTTTTAAAATCTATGTTAAATAAGTTGCAATAAAAAACTTTACGCCTTAGCGGCTTTGCGAGATTAAAAAATCAAGCTCAAAAAAAATCTTAGTGTCTTTGTGCCTTAGTAGCAAAAAATTTCAATACCAATTTCTAATTCCCTAATTTCGCTTTCCAATTAAGAAAGAGAAAATGAAGGTCTGTATTGCCGAGAAACCAAGTGTAGCACGTGAAATCGCATCCGTTTTGGGCGCCAATACCAAGTATGACGGTTATTACGAAGGCAATGGTTATGCAGTGACCTATACTTTTGGGCATTTATGCACCTTAAAAGAACCCAACGATTACAAACCACACTGGAAAAGCTGGGATTTGAACAACCTGCCAATGCTTCCTGAGAAGTTTGAAACCAAAGTGGTTGAAAATTCAGGAATTCAAAAGCAATTCAAAATTGTAAAAAGCTTATTCGACAAAGCCGATGTTGTCATAAACTGCGGGGATGCCGGGCAAGAAGGAGAATTGATTCAGCGTTGGGTGATGAACGAAGCCAATTATAAAGGCGAAGTGCAGCGTTTGTGGATTTCGTCTTTGACAACAGAAGCCATAAAAGAAGGTTTTGACAACTTAAAACCATCTGAGAACTACGATAATTTATTCTACGCCGGATTCTCAAGAGCGATTGGCGATTGGCTACTCGGAATGAATGCTACCCGTTTGTATACCGTAAAACATGGTGGTTACAAACAAGTTTTATCTATCGGTCGTGTGCAAACGCCGACTTTAGCAATGGTTGTAGATCGTTTTAAAGAAATTGAGAATTTTAAACCCCAACCCTATTGGGAATTGCAGACTTTATACAGAGAAACACTTTTTAGTTATGAAGAAGGCCGTTTTTTGAATAAAGAAGACGGACAGCTTTTAGCTAATAAAGTCAAGGAAAGTGATTTCGAAATTGTTTCAGTAGACAAAAAGAACGGAAACGAATTTGCTCCAAAACTATTTGACTTAACAGGTTTACAGGTTTATTGCAATACCAAATTCGGATTTTCGGCAGATGAAACGCTTAAAATTGCGCAGAGTTTGTACGAACAAAAAGTGGTTACCTATCCCAGAGTTGATACGACATTTTTACCAAGTGATATTTATCCGAAAGTACCGGGAATTCTGCAAAAATTATCGAATTATAGTACGTTAACCCAACCGCTTTTAGAGAAAAAGATTAAAAAATCGCCAAAGGTTTTCAACGATAAAAAAGTTACCGATCACCACGCTATTATTCCAACCGGAATAGAAATCAATTTGCCGTACAATCAACAACAGGTGTATGATATTATTGTAAAGCGTTTTATTGCTGTTTTTTATGATGATTGTTTGGTTGCCAACACCACAGTAGTTGGAAAAGCAGCTGATGTACTATTTAAAACTACTGGAAAAGAGATCCTAAAAAAAGGTTTCCGTGTTGTTTTTGAAGATCCGAATGCTAAAGAAAAAGAAGCGGATATATTACCAAGTTTTGTTGTGGGCGAAAGGGGTCCGCATGAACCTTCATTTTTAGAAAAAGAAACCAAACCACCCAATCAGTTTACCGAAGCGACTTTACTGCGTGCCATGGAAACTGCAGGAAAACAAGTAGATGACGAAGATTTACGCGAATTGATGAAAGAAAACGGAATTGGTCGTCCGTCAACGCGTGCGAATATCATTGAAACGCTTTTTAAACGTCAGTACATCGTTCGAAACAAAAAACAGGTTTTACCAACACCAACGGGAATTCAGCTTATTGAAACGATTCAGAATGAATTAATCAAATCGGCTGAATTGACAGGTTCCTGGGAAAAGCAATTGAAAGATATCGAGAAAGGAACTTATACCGCCGGCGCCTTTATAAAAAACATGAAACGCATGGTTGAAGCTTTGGTCACCGAAGTGCGAAGTGAAACCCGACACGCTAACATTTCGCATGCAGGAAATGTTCAAAAAGAAGCGGTCAAAGTCGAGCAAAAGAAAGCGGCTGGAATTTTGGCGGAAGCCTGTCCGAAATGCAAAAAAGGAAATCTGATAAAAGGAAAATCAGCTTACGGCTGTTCTGAATATAAATCAGGTTGTGACTTTGTATTGCCTTATGTTTTTTCAGATAAAAAAATAACGGAGAGCCAATATATGCGTTTGCTTCAAAAAGGTTCAACTGTTAACATAAAAGGCTTTAAAACCGAAGCTGGTACCGTAGAAGGTTTAATTCGTTTTGAAGAAAACTATAAACTAAAATTAGAAGCAAAAAAAACAGCTCCGAAAGCAAAATCAGAAGCAAAATCAGAAACCGCTTCAGACGCCCTAACCTGTCCGAAATGTAAAAAAGGAACGGTACTTAAAGGAAATACAGCCTACGGTTGCAGCGATTATAAATTAGGCTGTGATTTCAAAGTAACCTTTGATGAGGTAAGAGCGAAGCTAAAAGATCAAAAACCAAGTAAAGAATTGGTTTATGCGATTTTAACGGAAAGTTTTTAAAGTTTTTTTGCCACTCCCGATAGCTATCGGGATCAAGGATTAAAATGATTTTTTTATTTCACGCAGATTTAAAAAAGATTTAAGCAGATATACGCAGATTTATATATTTTAAAATCAAAATTAATCTGCCTAAATCTGCAGAATCTGCGTGAAATAAAAATTATTGAATCTGATTCACCTATTCCCTTCGGTTGAGTTGTGGTAAGCTTTTTTTTCATACTTTAGTACCACTATTTAATACCTAAAACCAAAAAAAATGTTTCAAAAAACCACTCTTCTACTTGTTTTATTAGCCGTTGTGTCTTGTAAAAAAGAAGAAACTGTCGAAAAAGATAAAATTAAACTAGCCGACTGGCTTATTGGAACCTGGGAAAATAAAACAGAAGACGGTGTTTTGTCCGAAAGCTGGCAAAAGGTAAACGACAGTACTTTCAGCGCGACTTCATATTTTATAAAAAACGATGACACTTTACATTCAGAAAAAATAACCCTGGCTCAAAAAGGCGAAATGTTGTTATATAGCGCAACCGTAAACGGGCAAAACAATGACAAAGCTGTCGATTTTGGTTCGACTACAGAAAGCGAAAACAAACTGGTTTTTGAAAATCCATCACACGATTATCCTCAAAAAATCACGTATTCAAAAGGAGCAAATAATACTTTGACTGCTGAAATTTCCGGGAATTTACAAGGGAAGATGACTAAGGAGAAGTTTGTTATGAGTAAGAAGTAGAAAAAAATCAATAATATATATACTAAAAATGAGTTACGACTTATACTTTTTCAAAAGAAAAGAAAGCCAAATAAACGAGAATGACATCGCAAATTACCTATCTCTAAATTTAGTAGAAGAAGATAATAATCAATGGTTTTTTCAAAATCCAGATACTGAAGTTTATTTCATTTTCGAAAGAACTGAAATTGTTGGTGATGACGAAGATCAAATGATTGAAAATTTCAAAGAATTTGATAATTTGAATTTTGCTTTTATTTTAAACTTTTTACGCCCAAGTTTTTTTGGAATTGAGGCATTTCAATTTATTGAAAAAATAGTAAAGGATTTAGATTTATATATCTTCAATCCACAATCTGATAAAGCTGATCCATATAAACCATCTCAAGAGGAATTATATGAAAATTGGAATACAACAAACCTAAATGCTAGTTCAGAACACTTTTCAGAACAATGCAGTTATTTAGAAATTGAAAAATCTAATAGTATTTGGAACTATAATTTACACCGAAGTCAAATCCAAAATAAATTAGGAAATGACTATTTTGTCCCTAAAATGTTTTTTTTCAAAACTAAAGAGGATAATAAAATAATAACCGTTTCAAGTTGGACAGAGCATATTCCAAATTTAATTCCACCAGCTGATTATTATTTATTGACAAAAGTTCAAAAGAAGCTATTCAGAACTAAACAAGAAAATGTATTTATTTCACGAGAAAATTTAATTTCAATCTTTGGAGATTATTTTGATGAATACAACTTTGTAAATTGCAAAATAATCAATCCTGAAAATGCTCGTAAAATTAAATCAATATTTAATTCAACAACCTCTGAAATAAAGCTGGAGAATTTCGCTGAAAGAATTCAAATTGAGAATTTATTTAATGCAAAACCGTCAGTAACTACAGAATTATAAGTGAGAAGGAATTTAATTTTAATTCTAATTGCAATCCTAATATTTGGTTGTAATTCAAAATTTGAAAATACATTAGAAGATTTTATTGATAATTATTCCTTTAATAAAACAAAATCTAACAGTAAAGAAATAATTATCAAGCTATACGATACAACAATTACCAAAAGAAGAATAACAGATGTTGAATTTTTCGCTTCAAAAAAAGAATTCAAAGCTATAAACAAGCAACAACTTGAAAACTTTGACAGATTATTTATAAATGCTGAAAAAACTGGATACTGTTGTTGTCCTCTAGCTATTTATTCTATTCATTTTTTAAATAAAAAAGAAGAACTGGATCTATTTTATGTTGATACGCTTCAATTTAAAAACAAGGTAAGAATCTATGAAAAGGGCTTACAATACTCTTATACCATTGAAAAACAAAAATGGAAAGATTATTTAAACGAATTTTAAAAATAAAAAAGAACCATCGTTTCTACCAAATTTGTAACAAAAATTCTTAGCGTCCTCGTGCCTTCGTGGCAAAAACTAATTACTCGTTTTCTCCAATCTTATTCACCATCAAAATCATCAGTATTCCTAAAAGCGCCATAATTAAAAACGCCCATTTCATACTTAAATATTCCGAGATAAAACCCACCATTGGCGGGACAAGTAAAAAACCAAGATAACCAACAGTAGATATAGAAGTTAAGGCAGAACCGCTGCTTAATTTTGACGATCTGCCGGCAATAGCAAATACTAGCGGAACCACGCAGGAAACCCCTACACCAATCAAAACATAACCAAAAATAGTTGGGTAAGCATAAGGCAGAATAAAACAGATTCCAAATCCAGCAGTGATCAAAATACCACTATAAAACAGAATTCGTTTTGTACCAAATTTCATTACACCATAATCTCCAAACAAACGTCCTAACGTTACCGCTGTTGCAAAAAACACAAAGGCAGCACTGGTTAACTTTGGAGAAGCGTGTAAGATATTTTTAAAATAAATACCACTCCAGTCGTACATCGTGTTTTCGCAAGCCATAGACACAAAACAGATCAGGGCAAACTTAACCAGATTTTTTTCCGGCATCGAAAAGAATTTCTTTTTAACCGGTACAGGCTGATTATGAATACTCATGGGATAAAAACAGAAAGTAAGAGCCATCATAAAAACACTCACTCCTAATAAATGGTATGATGGTGCTATATGCTGTGTAACCATCACATAACCTAAACCGGCTCCGGAAAAAACGGCAATACTCCAAACCGCATGAAAACGCGTTATGATTGATTTTGGATACAATTTCTGAACCTCCAGGGATTGTGCATTAATGGATAAATTAAAAATATTACGCGAAGCTCCAAAGATTAAAAGCACAATTACCAACTGCCATACAAAAGCTACTAAACCGGGCAAGGACAGGGCAATATTGAACATGATTGCGCCTAGCAACATAATATAACGACTACTGTATTTATTTAATAACATTCCGGTAAAAGGCATTGTCAGCATTAAACCAATCGGAAATGCAAATAAAACCGCTCCAAATTCAGCTTCAGACAAATGTAATTCTGCTTGTATATGCGGAATTCGCGATACCCAGGAAGAATATCCAAATCCGGAAAGGAAAAAAAATACAGTATTGGCTAGTCTAAACCCTTTTGGGGAACCGTGTATTTTTTTTAAGAAAGGAATGATCATGTAGTTGTGTCATTTTGTTCGGCTGCAAAATTAAGGCTTTTACACCTATTCTATTCTACGATACTCTTTTTAATTTTTTAAGGCATTCTATATAACTCAAAAGTCACTTCTAAATTAAATACTCTATTTTTTTGTTGATTTAATTTTTAATTATTCTAAATAAGCTTTAAATTTGTGAAAAATATCATACTTAACAATTTTATACCTTGATCTTATGAAATCAAATACTTTAAAAAAAGTCAGCCTTTTTCTTTTTATGTTAGTTGCAAGTCCGCAATTGTTTGCACATGCCCTTTGGATCGAAACTAAAGCAACTGGAACAAAAGGAAAAGCACAGGAAATCTCTGTTTACTTTGGAGAATTTTCAGATAACGATATTACTAAAGCTGACAAATGGTTTTCAGATCTAAAAGATTTTTCGCTGGTTGTGATTAGCCCATCAAAAAAAGAAACTAAACTTTCAGCAAAAGCATTAGATAATAAATACCAGGCCTTTTTTACACCAGATGAAGAAGGAGTATATACAATTGTAATGCATCATAAAGTAAAAGATGTTTATGGTACTATGGTTTTAGATTATAACTCAAGCGCTAACGTAACTGTTGGTACTGCAGCAAAAGGAAATGAAGCTGTAGCGAACACAAATGTTATCAGTTTATTTTCTAAAGATGTTTTAACGGCAAAACAAAATACAAAAATCAATGTAAATGCTCTATACGAAGGTAAAATTGCCAAAGAGCAAAAAATGAAAGTAATTGCTCCAAACGGATGGGAAAAAGAATTATGGAGTAATGAGAACGGAGAAGTTTCATTTACACCAATCTGGCCAGGAAACTACATGGTTGAATTTGCTTATACTGAAAAAGCAGCAGGAGAACATAATGGCAAAAAATACGATGAAATCTGGAAAATGGCTACTTACTTAATTTCTGTTAAATAACATACCTTATTTAGATCCTGATCTATTTGCAATAATTAAAACCTTGTTCCTTTGAGCAAGGTTTTTTCATTTTAATCTGTAAATGTTTTTTTGAATTTATATATTTCACCTATTTATAATTAATAAAAATAAAAAACGCAATATCTTAAGCTAATCTTAAGATAAAAATAATACAAAATTAAGCCATAAAATCTATTGTTAAATTTTGTTAAAACTAATTAGTAAACCTATATTTGCACAAAAAATATTATTTTTATTAAATCTAAATAAAGAACATGAAACATAGTTTACTACTTGCGTTGTCTTTTCTAAGTTTTGGTGCTTATAGCCAGGAATACACAAGTGCAGAAAATACGACTACTTTAAATGATACTGTAAAAAATAAAAAAGGAGAAATTCTTAATGAGGTAATTGTTACTAAAGCAAGAGAGCCAAAACCTGTAACGGCAGTTCGTTCTGGATTAAAACCAATGGATAATCCACAAGCGATACAAGTTATTGGTTCTGAAATTATCGAACAACAACAAGCTATCAGGTTAAGTGAGGTCTTAAAAAATGCAAATGGTGTTTATGTAAGTTCTGCAAGAGGTGGTGCGCAGGAGTCTTTTTTCTCAAGAGGATACGACATGTCTGCCAATAATATGTTTAAAAATGGTTTTCGTTATAATGCCGGTTCTATACCTGATGTTTCTGGTTTAGACAAAGTAGAATTCCTTAAAGGTGGTTCAGCATTGCTATTTGGAAATGTCGCTCCGGGTGGAATCCTTAATCTTGTAACCAAAACTCCATCATTCAAAAGTGGTGGTGAAATATCAATGCAAATGGGTAGTTATGCTTTTTACAAGCCATCTATTGACTTTTATGGTCCATTAACTAAATCTATTGCTTTTAGAATTAATGGATCATATGAAAACTCAGAAAGTTTTAGAGATGTTGTAAAAAATGAACGTTTATACATTAATCCATCTTTACTTTTTGATATCACTCAAAAGACACAAATAACACTTCAGGGAGATTATTTATCTGCAGATTGGACTCCTGATTTTGGTACTGGAATTATCGGAAAAGAAATTTTAGACTTGCCACGTAATGCTTTTTACGGATCATTATGGTCAAACGGTACAACTAAATCTGCCAGTGCATCTTTATTATTAAATCACGATTTTAACAAAAACTGGAAATTAAATTTCAACTCTTCTTTCCAAAGCTATAATAGAGGAAGTAATTCTACTGCTCAATTATCAAACTTAGATACTTACGCAACTCCTGGTGATTGGAACAGAGGATTAGCGAAGAATAAAAACCTGGAGCAAATATTAGGAGATCAGTTGAGTTTACAGGGGGATTTCAATACGGGATCTGTAAAACATCAAATTTTTACCGGGGCTGACTGGGAGAATTCATTTGCCACAGCATATACTTATACATTCGATGAAAAATATGTTCAGACAGGTACAAAAGATGGTTTACCAGTTTACGGACCAACTCTTTACGATACTATAAATCTTTTTACTTTCGATCCAAATAATCAAAGAAAAGATATTCCAACTACAGACCGTGCAACACAAATAGCAAAAACAGACACCAATCGTTTTGGGGTTTATTTTCAGGATTTAATTTCTATTACTGAAAAATTCAAAGTACTTGCCGGTGTTCGTTGGTCTTGGCAGGAATCTGAAGTAAGCACTTACAAAGAAACTTTCACGGGAGGAAAACAAACTGTAGCGCCTGAAAATGCAATACCAACTGTTACTCCAAAACGTTTAGATAACGCATTTTCGCCTAAAGCCGGATTAATTTATCAGCCAACTAAAGATGTTTCGCTATTTGGAAGTTATTCTAACTCTTTTACGCCAAATACAGGAACAACTGCAGATCTACAACCTATTAAACCTTCTATTATTGATCAGGTAGAAGCAGGTATTAAAACAGATTTCCTTAAAGGATTATTAAGTACAAATGTTACAGTTTATCAAATTACAAATAGCAATTTAGCTCAAATGGCCGAATTTAAAGCGGATGGAACGCCTAACACAGATACAAACATAAAAATATTAAGTGGTGGAACAAAAAGTAAGGGTGTCGAAATTGACGTTACAGCTAAACCAGTTGAAGGCTTAAGCGTAATCGCCGGATACAGCTATAATGACATGCGTTATACTAAAACATCAGGATTAAACGGAAGTTTTATTGAAGGTGACCGTGTAGCAAGAACACCTTTAAACACTGCAAATTTAAGTTTCTTTTATACTTTACAAGAGGGGTTATTAAAAGGTGTGTCTGTAGGTGCCATCGGAAATTATATTGGAGATAGAATTGGTGGTTGGAACAGTCAATATGATTCGACAAAGCCAGGAGGAATCTGGGACAGAGAAATTCCATTAGAAGGTTACACGACAATTGATGTTTCAGCTGGTTATACCTGGAAAAAAATCTCGATTTTGTGTAAACTATCAAACATAACAAACGAATTAAATTACACCGTTCACGAAAATTATAGTGTGAACCCTATTGCGCCTCGTCAGATTATGACAAGCTTGCGATACAAATTCTAAAATTTTGAATTAGATTTTAAAAAGAGCCTCGTTTAGAAATAGACGAGGTTTTTTATTTTCATAGAGGAGACTGCTTTAAATATCTTTACTTTTGCACAAAGCATTTCAATTTCAACAAAACAAAATTCTATGTCAGATTCCAAACAGAACCAATTAAAAAAAACACTCGGATTAAGTTTTAACATTGCCGTATTAATTGGAGGAACAATTGGAGTCGGAATTCTGCGAACACCGGGAACAATAGCCGGAATGTTAGATAATTATTGGCTTATTATTGCTTCTTGGCTTTTTGGTGGAATATATGTTTTAATTGGTGCTAATTCTTATGCAGAATTGGCTACAATGCTTCCAAAAGCTGGAGGATCTTACAATTATATCAAAAGGGCTTTTGGCGATTATGCCGGCTTTTTATCAGGTTGGTTTGATTATATTACCAATGCCATTCCGCCTGCTTTTTACTGTATTGTTATAAGCGAATATTTGATCATTTTGTTTCCCGGCTTAGAAAGTTATTCTACTGTAATAGCGATTTCTCTTTTGATTGCTTTTGTATTGTTACATTTAAGCGGCGTAAAAAACGGAAGTACTATTCAACAAATAACAAGTTTCCTTAAAGTTATCTGCTTTGTATGTTTAGTCGTAGCCTGTTTTATGTATTCGGGTGTACAACTAGCACCGATTCCTAAAGACAATGCAGCCTTTCAACTTGGACTTATATTTAGCTTTTTTAAATCCTTACAGCTTATCATCGGAACTTATAACGGCTGGAACAGCGTTTGCTTTTTTGCTGAGGAGAATGATGATCCAAGTAAAAACATTCCCAAATCATTATATAGTGGTGTGCTTCTGGTTATTGCCATTTATGTTTTGGTAAACGTTGCTTTTTTTCATGTTTTATCACTTGAAAACGTAGCAAAATCAAATTTGGCTGCAGCCGATGTTGCCAATATTATCTTCGGAAAAAATGGCGCTGTTATCGTAACGGTAATATCTATTTTCTCTTTAATCAGCATTCTGAATGCTTTCATGATGATTCCGCCGCGAATTTTATATGGCTTAAGCCGCGATGGTTTTTTTACTCAAAAAGGAACTAACGTAAACAAAGGCGGTACTCCAATTACGGCACTTTTGGTTTCCTCTGTATTCAGTTTATTTTTGATTTGTATTGGTTCGTTTGAAGTCCTATTTTCATTTGCGGCCTTTACTTCTATTATTGTTTGGGGATTAGCGTATTGCTCCCTGATAAAACTTAGAAATTCGGAACCTGATTTACCCCGTCCCTATCGTTCGGTTTGGTATCCATGGACTACTATTTTGGCTATTATCGCGTCTTTAGCTTTACTACTTGGTTTTATTTTCAGTGATCCTAAAAGCTTTGTAATTATTGTTGGAATTACGATTATTTCTTATCCTTTGTTTTTGATTTTGAAGAGGAAAAGAAATGACAATTTGTAATTATTAAACTACAAATTTTTAAGATTTTTTGATAACTTAATAAAATGTAATACTTTTACATTTTACAATATGAAACATGAATTACAACTTATCATTTCAGGAAAGAGCAAAGTTAAGCATGGAACAATTATCCAAGCAGCAACCGGTTACCTTAGCAGAAGCAAAAGCTCAAGCGAAATGGCTAAAAAGTTCAAGCACTTCAAAAAACAAGAAGCAGAAACCTTAGAAAAATTTGCAACCGAAAACAATCTTTGGATTTTAGATATTAACATTGAAAACTATGTTTCTGAAGGTGCTGAGCAAAAAGTATATCTAAAAGATGGAAAAAATGTAATAAAATTAAATGATTCTATTTACTATAATTCATGGATAGATTATTTCAATAACTTACTCTTAAATAATTTTTTCTTCCCTGATACTGCTTATAATCTAATAGGATTTTATAAAAATGAAAATATAATTTACGCAGTTGTTGAGCAACCTTTTGTAAAAGCAACCGAAAAAACCGATTTAGAATTAGTTAAAAAATTCATGTTTTCAAATGGCTTTCTCAACACTAAAAACAACGATTATTACAATCCTGATATAGGAATTATTCTTGAAGATCTCCACGATGAAAATGTCTTAACAGAAAATGGCGTTTTAAAATTTATTGATACCGTTTTTTATCTTAAAGATGTTTTTTACGAAAAATAAAAAAATCCCAAAACTGAAATTCAGCATTGGGATTTTATATTTAAACGTAATTGACTCTTATTTCAATCCCGCAATACTCTGTTCAATAGTAGCAATTTTTGCCAAGGCATCAGCTTCTTTTTGTTTTTCGTTAGCCAAAACTTTTTCAGGTGCTCCGGCAACAAATTTCTCGTTCGACAATTTTGCCTGAACCGATTTTAAGAAACCTTGCGTATAAACCAACTCTGCAGTCAGTTTTGCGATTTCAGCTTCAACATCAATATTTCCTCCTGAGATAGGAATGAAATATTCATTTGATTTTACACGGAAAGATAATGCTCCGTCCACTTTAGCTGAAACATATTCGAAAACTGAAATATTTCCTAATTTCGTTACGATTGAATCAAAATAAGTCGAAAGATTCTCGCTGTTGATTGCCTTCAATTCAATAGCATCTTTAAACGGAATATTTTTATCTTTTCTAATCGTTCTGATTCCAGAGATTACTTCAATTGTACTTTCAAAATCAGAAATCAAGTTCGCATTAAACGGTTTTAATTCTGGCCAGGTTGAAACAATTAAAGCTTCTTCTGGGATTCTATCAGCAATTAAATGCCAAATTTCCTCCGTTAAGAAAGGCATGAAAGGATGTAGTAACTTCAAGTTACTTTCTAACATTTCAATTGCTTTATCAAATGTAGCTTTATCAATTGGTTGTTGGTATGCCGGTTTGATCATCTCTAAAAACCAAGAACAGAAATCATCCCAAACTAATTTGTAGATCGCCATTAACGAATCTGAAATTCTATATTTCTCGAAGTTATCTTCAATGTCAACTAAGGTTTGCTGCAACTTCGCTTCATACCATTCGATAGCCACTTTTGATGATTCTGGTTGTGGAATCGTTTCAGAAACTTCCCAACCTTTAATCAATTTAAAGGCATTCCAAATTTTGTTTGAGAACGCTTTTCCTTGGTTACATAATTCTTCATCAAACATAATATCGTTTCCTGCAGAAGCACTCAAAAGCAATCCTACACGAACACCATCGGCACCGAATTTTTCGATCAAATCTAAAGGATCAGGAGAATTTCCTAATGATTTAGACATCTTACGACGTTGTTTATCACGAACTAAACCAGTCAAATATACATTTGTAAATGGTTTTTCACCAGCATATTCATAACCTGCAATAATCATTCTCGCCACCCAGAAAAATAAGATATCCGGACCTGTTACCAAATCGTTCGTTGGATAGTAATATTTATAATCTGCACTTTCAGGATCCATTATTCCACCGAAAACAGACATTGGCCATAACCAAGAGGAGAACCAGGTATCTAATGCGTCAACATCCTGCTTAAGGTTGTCGGTTGTTAGTTGTTGGTTGTTGGTTCTTTCTTTTGCTAATACTAGCGCCTCTTCGATGTTTTCTGCAACTACAAAATCTTCTTTTCCGTCTCCATAATAATAGGCCGGAATTTGTTGTCCCCACCATAATTGACGAGAGATATTCCAATCACGTATATTGTTTAACCAATGCGCGTAAGTGTTTTCGAAACGTTTTGGATGCAATTTAATATCACCATCAACCAATACCGATTGGATTGCCGGTTTTACCAGATCTTCCATTTTCAAAAACCATTGATCTGATAATCTTGGTTCGATTACCGCTTTGGTTCTTTCAGATGTTCCTACTTTATTTAAATGGATTTCGGTCTTCGCCAAAGCTCCAATTTCTTCTAATTCTTTTGCAATTTCAGTACGAACTACAAAACGATCTTTTCCCTGATAATGCAATCCAAAGCTATTTAATGTAGCATCTTCATTAAAAATATCAACGATTTCCAGATTGTGCTTCTCTCCTAGCGTTTTGTCATTCATGTCATGCGCCGGAGTTACTTTCAAACATCCGGTTCCGAATTCAACATCAACATACTCATCTTCAATAATCGGAATTATTCTTCCGCAAATAGGAACAATCGCTTTCTTTCCTTTTAAATGCGTAAAACGCTCATCATTTGGGTTGATACAGATTGCTGTATCCCCGAAGATAGTTTCAGGACGTGTTGTTGCAATCGTTAAGAAATCTTCTGAACCTTCAATTTTATATTTTAAGAAAAATAATTTTCCTTGTTGTTCTTCGTAAATTACTTCTTCGTCAGATAAAGTTGTTTTGGCTTCAGGATCCCAGTTTACCATTCGGTATCCTCTGTAGATTAAACCTTTGTTATATAAATCAACAAACGATTTAATTACGGATGCCGACATATCAGGATCCATCGTGAATTTGGTTCTTTCCCAGTCGCAAGAAGCTCCTAACTTTTTAAGTTGGTCAAGGATAACTCCACCATACTTATCGGTCCATTCCCAGGCATGTGCCAAAAATTCTTCACGGGTTAAATCATTTTTATTGATTCCTTCTGCTTTTAATTTTGCTACAACTTTAGCCTCGGTCGCAATTGAAGCGTGATCCGTTCCCGGAACCCAGCAAGCGTTAAAACCTTTAAGACGCGCTCTACGAATTAAAACATCCTGAATTGTATTGTTCAACATATGCCCCATGTGAAGGACTCCTGTCACGTTTGGCGGTGGAATTACAATTGTATAAGGTGTTCTATGATCTGGCTCCGAATGAAAATAATTATTTTTCATCCAGTAATCATACCATTTATTCTCGATCGTTTTAGCGTCAAATTGTGCTGGAATTGTCATTTTATCGTGGATATGTTTATTTCTTTAATTTAATATTCCTAACTACTGTTAAACAAGTAACTATGTCAGAAATTCACTTTGGTTCAATTTTTGTAATTATAACTGACAGCAAAAGTAAATAATTAAAGACACTATAAAAAGCGAATTATAAATTTGTGTGTTAATTAAAAGAATGTATATTTACTTACAATTTAAAACAATTTCAAATGAAAAATGTTGCCTCTTTTATTGCAATCGTATTGTTTAGTGCAATAGGTTACGCACAAAATGGCCCGAAAATTGAATTTTCGGCTCAGGACAATACAATTGATTATGGAAAAATTTCTAAGAGTGATAATGCCGTTCGTTCTTTCGAATTTACAAACACTGGAGATGCGCCGCTATTAATTTTAGGCGCCGAATCTACGGTAAGCTCTATTATTGTGACCAAACCTGCAGCTGCAATTCAGCCAGGAAAAAAAGGAAAAATTGACGTGAAATATAATATGGCCGCTGGTCCTATTCGTAAAACTATTACAGTTGAAACCAATGCGGTGAATTATCCTGATGGTCGTGTGGCCTTAAAAATTAAAGGTGAAGTTTTATAAAAAATAATTTAATCAAAATAGTAAAGCCGTTTCATAAAATTTGTGAAACGGCTTTTTCATTTTAAATTTTCTCTACTTATTTTGCTTTTTCAACACAATCAACAGCTGAGAATTTATATTTCACATTTTCGAAATCGATAGGTTTGTCTTTTACTAAATATGTGACTCCCATTGTAGTCTGCATAGTTCCGTTACCCAGGATAAGTTGTTTGTCACGTTTTAACAATGCCATCGGATTTTTGAATTTTGTATCTTTATGTTCGGTATCTACAAACGTGTAATCAATAAACAGCGTATCTCCTTTAAATTCTCCGGTTATTTCTCCGGTTCTTTGCGGGGCTTTAGCAACTTTCATTACCATATCTCCGGATACTTTTCCATTTTTTAATGTATTTACATTTAAGTCAATCGTATCCTTTTCATATACTGCTTTAAAACACTCCGTATTTACAACCTTTTCACCTTCGGCTTTTGTAGCTTCAATTTGCTTTTGCTTTTCATCATTTTTACAACTTTGAAATCCAACAGAAGCCAAAACCAAACATAATAACACAGTTTTTTTCATAATTTAATTTTTAAGTTCATTCTTATCCTATAAAAATAAATAAAAAAGAAGCCAAAAAAAAGGCTTCTCAATTAAATTATCTTTTATTCCTATGAATTTTATAAGTTCTTAATTACAAATTCACTTCGTCTGTTCAATTCGTGATCTTCTTCTGAACAGGCATCATCTGTTTTACATTTTATAATTGGTACAGATTCTCCATATCCTTTAGCTGAAACTCTATTGGCATTGATACCAGACTGGATTATAAATTCTCTTGTAGAATTAGCTCTTTTTTGAGATAACTCCTCATTGAATTTCGCATTTCCTCTTGAATCTGTATGTGAACCAATTTCGATGACCATTCCGGGATATTTGTTCATTAAAGCTATAACTCTGCCTAAAACCACTTTAGATTCCTTACGGATGTACCACATATTGTAATCAAAATAAATAGGATCTGTTTTGATAATTAAACGGTCTTTATCTTTTACGACATCTTTTTCCTGTGTCATAATTTGATTCTCTTTTTCTTTTTTCTTCGCTTCACCAGCTGCAATTTCGTCAGCTTTAGCCTTTTTTGCTGCTTCATTTAGGGCGATAAGAGCCAGAGCTTCTTTATCCCTTTTTTCTTTTTCCTGACGAATTTCTTCTTTTCGTTTGTCCTCCGCATTTTTCTGTTCCTCTAATTTAATAGCATCCAACGATTTTAATGCCAATGAACCGTCATTTGTAATGTTTCTGGTTTTTCCAATTTCCAGCGTTTTTGATTCGTTGGTGTATTTTTCTTTAAAAGCAACAATTGTATAGGAACTTTCGCAGGCAACCGCAAAACTGAATTTTCCGTCGGCAGAAGTCGTAATTGTATTTAAAACTTTTTTAGTAGCATCCTGTAACATTACAGTGGCATTTTCAAGTACTAACTGAGTATCGACATCTGTAATTGTTCCGGCAATAAACTGTTTACAATCTTCAACAATTAAATCTTTAATTTCTTTGAATTGATATATATCATCGTTTCCTTTTCCGCCTTCTCTGTTTGATGCAAAAAATCCTTCTTTAGTATCAGAATCAATGTTAAAAGAGAAATCATCCAAATTAGAATTTAATGGCAAACCAATATTTACAGGTTCGACATATTCATTTCCATTACTATCTGAAACAAAAACATCCAGAGATCCATAACCTAAATGTCCATCAGAAGAAAAATACAATTTGTTATCCTTTGAAACAAAAGGGAACTGCTCTCTTTTATCGGTGTTGATTAGTGATCCTAAATTCTTCGGTTTATCAAACGCTCCTTTATTAATATTTACTGAATAGATATCAAAAGAGCCAACACTTCCGGGCATATCAGAAGCAAAATACAATACTTTTTCATCAGGGCTAAGTGCAGGATGTTCTACAGAATAATTTGGACTATTAAATGGTAGCGCCGTAATATTTGTCCATTTTCCATCCACTAAGTCAGCTTTAAAAATTTGAAGATTTGAAATCTTCTCCTCATTTTTCTTTTTAGTTCCGTTTTTAGAATTATTACGTGTAAAATATATTGTTTTACCATCTTTAGTAAAAACTGCATTTGCCTCGTGCATTCCGGTTTTTAGCTCGTCAGCAAAGTAACCGGTATTTGGTTCAGAAGCATTAAGTTCAGTTAAAGGAACTGTAACCAGATTTAAATAGGTTTCATTATCCCACTTAAACTTTTTATCAAATAAACCAGGTTTTAATTTCACTCCGGCAAAAACTAAATTACCTTTATATTTTACAGCTCCAAACTCAGAATTTGGCGTATTAATAGCGAGGTTTTTTATATCAAATCGATTACCGATTGCCGACACATTCTCTAGCTCATGAAGCTCATTTTTAAAATAGACAGAATCCTTGCTAGTTGTAGATAAGGCATAATATTGTTTTAAAACTTCATTGGCATCTGCATAAGTATTGCTCGCTTTTAAGGTTTGTGCATATCTGAAATAATATTCCCGATCTAAATCTTTTCCATACTTTTGAAATAAAAGCCTGTAATAACGTTGTGCTTTTATTAGATCATTGGTATAATAATAAGAATCGGCCAGGTTTTTAATTACTTCCTGAGAAGGTTTTTCTTCAGCTAATTTTTCATAAAGAATAATGGCTTCACTGTAAAATGTTTTATCAAAAAAACGTTTGGCTCTCGCCACATCTTTATCCTGCGCGTTTATAAACTGTATTGAAAATACGAATATAATAACAAGTAGTTTTTTCATATTTTTCATTTTAAAAGAATCTAGGTGATTTATCATATCCTTTTCCTAATAAGTCTAAATCAAACAGCAGCATAATTTCATGTGTCCCGGAATTGAACTGTCCTAAATTTGAAAGCGTGTAATCGTATGCATAACCAACTCTAAGAGTAGGCGTAACATTAAAATTAAATAATGCACTTACTGAATCATCAATTCTATAGGCCACCCCTAATTCAAACTTCTCATTATACAATGCATTGGCTGTCAAATCAACAGAAACTGGAGCTCCTTTTACAAGTCGTGACATAAATGCCGGTTTCAATTTTAAATTATCATTAAGTTGAAAAACATATCCTCCTGTAAAAAACATGTGTATTTCTTCAGCACCAAAAGCATTTACCCCTGATTTTTCTTCGATGTATTTTGTCTTCAATAAATTAGGTGCTGAAAATCCTATATACAAATTGTCTCTAAAATAATAAGCTCCAACTCCAATATTTGGTTTTGTTGCATTAATATTTTCGGCGAAAGCCCTATCAACATCGGGATCACTAAAACGAAATCCATTAAAGTTAGTCTGCATTGAAGATACGCCAGCTTTAAGTCCTAAGGAAAGTTTATTTTTTCCTCCTAAGTTCAGTACATAAGCAAAATCGGCGTAAATATTATTTTCTGTTTTCGCACCGTCTCCAATATCGTCAGAAATGAAGGATAGACCAACTTCGACCTTTTCGGTCAAAGCGCTGTGTCCAAAAAATGTAAAAGTTTTTGGAGATCCAACCGCACCAACCCATTGCGTTCTATACAAACCTCCAAAATTCATCATCGCCGGAACACCTGTCGCATAGGCCGGATTTACTATGCTCATATTGTACATATAATGCGTGTACTCCGGATCTTGTTGCGCAGAAATAGTGTTTATATAAAAGAGAAAACTTATAAAGAGTATTATTTTTTTCATTTGAAAAATATATTAGGAATGCAAAAAAGAAATTATCGATTTAAATAAAGACGTCCCTGTTGTGGAGGTTTATTGCCTTTATTAAAATTGAGAATATAAAAATAAACTCCATTAGGTGCTACACCGTGGCTAAGTCCCTGCGTTTCGTAATTTATACCGTCCCAGCCTGGTTTATTTTTATAACTTCTATACATTCCATTTCCGTATCGGTTGAAAATTTCAAGTGTATAATCCGGATATAAAAAATCAATGTCCGGAATAACAAAAGTGTCGTTTATACCGTCACCATTTGGCGAAAATCCATCTGGCACAAAGAAGGTATCAGGTACAGTATTACAATCAGTTAAATCAGGAATAACAGAAAGACTTTCAGAAGAAAGACAACCAGTGGTTGTATCAAAATCAAATCCGTAATACGTAATATTCTCGCGCAAAAGAGTAGTTGACGGAAGAATATTTCCATTATCAGGAGCATCATACCAAACGATTGACGAGGGAATATTTGTGTTATTAGATAAGTCTGCAATCGTCGGAAGATCGGTACCACAAAAGTTTTGTCCATCCTGATTCAATTCTGGCGCAGGAGTATCTTTTAAGGTTACTGTAATCATTGTTGGATCTGAAGGACAATTTAATATTGTTTGTCTTACCCAATAACTTTCTTCTTTTAAAAGATAAGTTTCCGCAAGAGGTGTTGTTTCAGTTGCAGAAATGTACCATTTGTATTGAGCTCCTTTTGGTTCCAGACTGGCAATCGTAGCTCTGTCTGATTTACAAAAAGACTGATCAATAGCTGTTGGTGCAACAGGAATCGGATTTAATAAAAAAGAGTCAGAAACACCACTTATATTCACACCACAATTTGTACTATTGTTTGTTAAATTGGTTACTGTTGCAGTTGTTGATCCTAAGTTTAAAAGTAAATCAGCAGGAATTACAAAATTTGCATTTCCAGCCGTAGGACTTAAATCGATTGTTTGTAATGTTGCTATATTACTTCCTGACAGAACATAAGATAATTTAACATTCGTTAAACTTCCTAATCCTGAAACTGAAGCTGTAACAGGTGAACCAAAGCAAACATCGTTAATTTGGATTCTTACACCTGATACATTCGGCAATGGATTTATAAGAAGGTTTCCTTTTAAATTTGCTGCATTTTCACACGGTGTTACAACCAGTGCAATACTTGTAATTTGAATTTCACTTGTACCACTTTTAGCATTTAATATTCCGGGAATTATAAAATCATTGGCAACACCTCCACTAAAGGTAACTCTAGCACTCTGACCTGAAACCGTATTTGCACCTGACAAATTATATGTAATTTGATAGATCCCATCTGCTACTTTAGCCGCATCCGAAATTTGTACCGTGGCATCAGTCCCTTGACAGGTTACTGCCTGCACAATTTTAGCTCCTGTTAAATCTGGGATAGGATAAATAGTTAATTTGCCAAATAAATCATTAATAATATTGGCGCAGGCCTGGAAACTATTTTCAGCAGCAATATTGAGGATATCTACGGTAAAATCGCCAACTTGCTGAAAGTAGCTCGATCTTATAGGAAATATCAAAACTCCATTAATAAAATTTGCCGTTATAGTTTCGGTAGCAGCATTAGGTCCGGATACGTGATAGGTAACAAAATAAGTCGTATTAGGAATAGCTGCTGGTCCTTTTGTAATTTTCACAGAATAACTGGCTGTTGAAATATCTTTTTCACATAAATACGGTGGATCAATGTAAACTTGAGCTCCACTAAAATCGAGTTTTCTTTCAAGAATTATTCTGACAGTGGACTGTCTGTCTGAACAAATAGGATTTGTAGAGGCAACTCTATAACTAAAAGAGTAAATTCCCTGTCCTTTTGCATTAAATATTTTTTGAAGGTCAACAAAATGGTCTGTGGAAGATGTCAACTCTCCCGTGGAACTAAGGTCAACCCATACTCCATCAGTATCTTCCCCTGTAATCAAATTATTTAAATCATAATTTGTATAACCAGCCAAACCATCTGTACCGCATAAAATTAAATTTTCGGGCTCTCCTGGCTCAGGTGATCTAAAAATTGTGATTACAGCTGTTGAAGACATAGCAGGACAAGTACCAATAGCTGGCATTGTATATGTGAATTGAAATGTGCCTTGTATTTTTTCTACATTAATGACAGCACCAACATCTCGATTTGTTGTATCATTATGCCATTGACCATTGGAATGAGGCCCCATGCCAACACCATTAAAAGCCGAAAAAAGATTGAATGTTTCAACAGCACTACAAACGGACACGTTTGGCGAAGTTATACCCGAAAATCCACCAATGGTAAGTGTAATAGTTGCAGTATTATCCGGACAAAGTGGAAGGCCTTCAACCTTATATGTATAATGGTAAACACCACTCTGGCGAATAAGCTGGGCATTTAAAATTCCTGTAACTACATCTAAACCTCCTGCCTCATCATCATCAGTCCATTCTCCACCAGAAACAGGTGAACCATTCAAATAATTAAATAAATTGAATGTTTGATTACTTGTGTCAGAAACGTTGCAAATAGTCACTTCATTATCTTCACCAGCGCATTGTGCATAAGTTGTTGCAGAGACAGAAAAAAGAAAAACAAAAAGCAGACTTAATTTTAAGAAATTAGAGTATTTTTCAACCATAAACTATTAATTTGGCATAAACTTAGTAAAATTATAGCGCTAGTGAACTACTATTTTATTTTAAACAACAAAATTTAAGCGAAATTCAAATAATATCAAAAAATATTATTGATAATCATTATTTTAATATAAAATTCTATATATTTTTCAGCAGCATTTTCCTATAATTCATCTTCTAATCTAAACTTAAATTTCAGAACCAAACTATCCCGCTCAACTTCCAAAGTTATCCAGATATCCTCTTCTGATTTTAAAAGTGCATTTATTTGTTGCAAAGAATATTTATAAGGTTTATTTTGATTTATACTAACGATAATATCTCCAGGTTTTAAACCACATTTTTCAGCTGTTGAGCTTTTACGAATATTTACAATTTCATAAACCGGCTTTAATGAAAACTTATACCTGAAATTATCATCTTTCCGGTTATCCGTAACCTCATTTGGAGATGAAGCAACCTGGACAGTTTGCAAATGAACTGTCTCCTGAACCCATTGCAAACCATTATGCTGAACAGTGATTCCACTTTTGTTATAAGTGAAAGGTTCTGAAAATTTACTATTTTTTTTAAGAAACATTTTTTTATCCTGATAATCTAAAATGACGGTAAAACGTTTTAAGATTTCTCCGCCAACAGAACCAATACGACCAGGAACCATTCTGACATTTTTAATAGAAGTTAAATCAGGAAAAGCAACTATTGGATTTTTAAAGTCGAACTCGTCAACAGAAAATTTTGCGATTCTTGCCCTATGTCCTTCAACATCACCGCTAAATCCTTTTCCTAAAAAATCAGCAAAATTCCTTTTTGGCAATTTAATTTTGTCATTCTCAAAAATCCAAAAGGCATCACTATTACCAATATCAATAAGTAACTTAGCCTGTATATCAACACTATCAACAACAACATTTGCAACAATATAAGGCTTCGCTCTTTCAATTGTAATAGGAACTGTCTTAAATTTTTTCTCGATTCTTTTTTGGTTTTTTACATTGTTACTATGGATAATAACTTTTTTCTTCTGATAATTGACTTCAACCAAATTATTTTTAAAAAATTGATACCCAATAATGCCATTAACAGGAATCCCAATATGAGAAGACAAATTAAAGCTTTGATCTAAAATTATATACAATAAATGATTATGCGATTCCAATCCATGTGTTTCCAATACATTATTAGCAGATTTCAGCCCTTCAATTTCTTCTTCAGCTCCCAATCCTCTTAATTTTACCTTTTCCACATTATTAAAGCTTACTTCCTTTTTGTCTTCCATACTAAACAAAATAGTTTCCTCGACACCTGAATCTAACAAGAAATTCAATTCGATTCCATTTACTTTTATAGGTATAAAAACAAGATTATTAATGAGCTTGAAGGGTATAGAAACCTCGGTTCTGTGGTCCGAAATAGTAAAATCTTGCTGAGCCAAAAGTAAAAAAGGTAAGAAAAGTCCAAAAAACAACATGAAATATTTTTTCATTGATAAAATTTTAGGATAAAATTAATAAAAATATTGATAATTGTTACATTTTCGTAACACCCAATAATGTTTACGTTAAATTGGAAAAAAAAATGCAAATTTGCACTTCAATAATAAAGCTCATGCCAACAATTTCACACAAAGGCAGAAACATGCCCGAATCACCGATACGCAAACTTGCTCCTTATGCAGACATTGCAAAACAAAAAGGACATAAAGTGTATCACTTAAACATTGGTCAACCGGATATCAAGACACCCGAAGTGGCCATCGAGGCGGTAAAAAATATTGATTTAACTCTTATAGAATACAGTCCGTCTGCCGGATATGAAAGTTATAGAAAAAAATTAGCAAAATTTTACCAACGTCAAAACGTAAATGTTAACTCAGAAGATATCATTATAACTACTGGTGGTTCTGAAGCCTTATTATTTGCACTGGCCACTATTACAGACCCGGGAGATGAAATCATTATTCCTGAGCCTTTTTATGCTAATTATCATGCATTTGCATCATCAACAAGTGCAACAGTAGTCCCTCTTGTTTCGACTATCGAAACGGCATTTGCTTTGCCAGGTATTGAAGAGGTTGAAAAATTGATTACGCCAAAAACTAAAGCCATTTTAATTTGTAATCCTGGAAATCCAACAGGTTATTTATACTCTGAATCTGAAATTAAACAATTAGCAGGTTTAATCAAAAAACACGATTTGTATTTAATCGCTGATGAAGTTTACCGTGAATTCTTATACGATGGAGATGACGTTCATTTTTCTGTAATGAACCTTGAAGATGTGCAACAAAACGTAATTATGGTCGATTCTGTTTCAAAACGTTACAGTATGTGTGGCGCAAGAATTGGCTGTCTGGTTACTAAGAATAAAGATGTTTTGGCAACTGTTATGAAATTTGCTCAGGCACGTTTGAGTCCGCCAACTATTGAACAAATTGCTTGTGAAGCCGCTATAGATACGCCACAAAGCTATTTTGACGAAGTGATATCAGAATATAAAAGTCGTCGTGATACCTTAATCACAGAACTTAACAAAATTGAAGGTGTAGTTGTAACAAAACCGAAAGGCGCTTTTTACTGTATTGCGCAATTGCCAATTGAAAATTCAGAAGACTTCGCACAATGGCTTTTAGAAAGCTACGATCTTAATGGCGAAACTGTAATGGTTGCACCTGCGGCTGGTTTTTATTCGACTCCGGGAATGGGATTAAATCAGGTTCGAATTGCCTACGTTTTAAACAAACCAGATTTAATTAAAGCTGTAAACGTTTTAAAAGAAGCGCTTCTAGTTTACAATAACAGATAAAAGTAAAAAATATTTATTCCAAAATCTGTTTTAACTTAAATGTTGAAACAGTTTTTTTTTGCGTTGTATTTTTCTAAAAATAAGATCCTAAAAAAACCTTGATATCATTAGTTCTTAGTAAATTAGCTATAGATTTATAGACTTTTTATCATGAAAAAGTTAATTATACTAGTATTTCTCTTTCTGATATCTACATCATTTACTATTAATTACAATAGTTTGCATGTAAAAGATAATCTTAGAATTAAACCTCTTTTAAATCCTCAAAACGAAAGTGTAGAATATTATCGTAAACAGATTAATCGCGCTTTCTCACTATTAAAAAAACAAAAAAAGTATATTGATTTAGAACTCAATAAAAGCGAAAAAGTACAAATTCTTTCCATTGCTTTTCCGGAAATGTTACGATACGATTCTTACTCAGACTATCTAGAAGCCTCCTCAAACAGAATTTTATATGTGGATGAAGGAAAGAATGCATCCGATTTTTCGACTGGTTACTTTCAGATGAAACCTTCTTTTATAGAAGATTTAGAAGATTATATTGCTAAAAACAAAAGTTTTAAGCAATACAATTGGATTTTAATTCCGAATAAAAATGAAATAGAAGCCAGAAAAGAAAGAATAAAGCGTCTGGCAAATTTTCAATGGCAACTTCGATATCTAAAAGCATTCTGGTATGTTGCTGAATTAAAATTTCAAAACATTGATTTTAAAACCACAGAAGACAAAATTAGATTTTTCGCCACTGCCTATAACTACGGATTTACTAAACCTGAGAAAGAAATAACAAAATACCAATCTGCAACAAAATTCTCGCCTGAAGAAACGAATACCAGGAAATTTGCCTTTGCTGATTTTTCCATTGATTTTGTAATGACTTACTCCTATTTCTTCGATCAATAAATATATTAACACTAAATAAAAAAACACCTGAACAGTCTTAATTTAAACTATATCTAAAAAGGATCGATTAAATAGTAAAAACGATAGAAAAGGTTTCCTTTTTATTAATTATCTTTACCGCCTTAAAAAGATATACCCATTATAATAGTAGTTTTTAATGATAAATAACGAAGATTTTTTAGACGAAATAGGAGACAATCATTTTAGCAGCAACGCGAAAAACCCTGTAAGACAGGATGCTTTTGACTTAACAGATGATGAAAAAATAGAAAAAATAAAAAAAGATGTCGAAAACATTCTCCAAACTCTTGGAATGGATTTGACAGATGACAGCATAAAAGGTACTCCAAACAGAGTAGCAAAAATGTTTGTAAAGGAAATTTTTGGTGGCTTAAACCCTTCAAAACAACCAAAAGCTTCTACTTTTGATAATAATTACAAATACGGTGAAATGTTAGTTGAGAAAAACATCACTGTCTATTCTACCTGCGAACACCACTTATTGCCAATTATTGGTCGTGCCCACGTAGCTTATATTTCCAGCGGAAGAGTTATCGGTTTATCTAAAATGAACCGTATTGTAGAATATTATGCAAAAAGACCTCAGGTTCAGGAGCGTCTTACTATGCAAATTGTTCAGGAATTACAAAAAGCTTTAGGAACTGAAGACGTTGCCTGCGTTATTGACGCTAAACATCTTTGCGTAAATTCAAGAGGAATTAAAGATATTGAAAGCAGCACAGTAACGTCTGAATTTGGTGGAAAATTTAAAGATCCTCAAACGAAAAGAGAGTTCCTAGATTATATTAAATTGGATACTCAGTTCTAATTTATACGATATTTCTATTATATTTATGGTCTAGCCCTGATAGCAGCGACATCCTTTTATGGTGGGGTTCACCATAAAAGATATAGCGGATAGCAGGATTAGCTCCTAAAACATCAACAAACACCTAAACAATGCCATTATATACAACACAGCCTCTAAAAATATACAATTCACTTTCGGGTGAAAAAGAAAATTTCAACCCAATTCATGAAGGAAATGTTGGAATGTATGTTTGCGGACCTACGGTTTATAGCAATGTACACTTAGGAAATGTGAGAACTTTTATGTCGTTTGACGTTATATTCAGGTATTTTTTACATCTTGATTATAAAGTTCGTTACGTGCGTAATATTACAGACGTTGGACACATTGTAGATGATGTTGATGAAGGTGAAGATAAAATCGCCAAAAAAGCACGTTTGGAGCAATTAGAACCGATGGAAGTTGTACAGCGCTATACGGTAGATTTTCATGATATTCTGAAGTCATTTAATTTCCTACCGCCAAGTATTGAACCAACTGCAACGGGACATATTATCGAACAAATCGAAATCATCAAAAAAATTATTGATACAGGAATTGGTTATAAAGCCAATGGGTCTGTTTATTTTGATGTTGTAAAATATAACGAAACCAACAATTACGGAGTTTTAAGCGGTCGAAATATCGAAGATATGTTGGCCAATACACGTGATCTTGATGGTCAGTCAGACAAAAGAAATCCGCAAGATTTTGCACTTTGGAAAAAAGCAGAACCAGAACATATCATGAGATGGCCTTCACCCTGGAGTGATGGTTTTCCAGGCTGGCATCTTGAATGTACTGCCATGAGTACCAAATATCTTGGTAATCACTTTGATATTCACGGTGGCGGAATGGATTTAAAATTCCCTCATCACGAATGTGAAATAGCTCAAAACGAAGCTTGTACAGGTCAGTCTCCAGTAAATTACTGGATGCATGCCAATATGCTTACTTTAAATGGTAAAAAAATGGCAAAATCAACTGGAAATAATATTTTACCGGGAGAGATTTTAAGCGGAGACAACAACATTTTAAGCAAAGCTTTCTCTGCATCAGTAACACGATTTTTCATGTTGCAGGCACATTACAGAAGCATTTTAGATTTTTCTGATGACGCAATTGTAGCTGCCGAAAAAGGATACAAACGACTAATGGAAGCTGTTGATGCCTTGCCTGTTATTTCAGCCGGCGCAACAAGTTCTATTGATATCGCTTCCTGGAAACAATTGTGCTACGACGCGATGAACGACGATTTCAATACGCCAATTTTAATTGCGCAGTTATTTGAAGCCGTTCGCTATATCAATTTATTAAAAGAAGGAAAAGAAACTATCACAGCCGAAGACCTTGCAACATTCGCAACAGCTATTAATGCTTTTGTTTTTGATGTTTTAGGTTTAAGCGATGAAAAAGCCGCCGACAGTAACAATGATAAATTAGAAGGTGTTGTTAACATGCTTATCGGAATGAGAAATCAGGCCAGAGCAGATAAAAATTTCGCACTTTCTGACCAAATCCGTGATCAATTGATTGCTTTAGGTATCCAACTGAAAGACGGAAAAGATGGTACAACCTTTTCTGTATAATCATTCATTTTCTAATAAATCATGAAAGTAATCACTCCATTTGTTTTATTAGTACGCTTTTATCAGACCGCCATTTCGCCCTTTACACCAGCGTCATGCCGCTTCGAACCAACATGTTCGAGCTACATGATTGAAGCATTGCAAAAACACGGATTATTTTATGGTGGTTACTTAGGAATGAAACGCATTTTGAACTGTCATCCTTGGGGAAGAACAGGCTACGATCCGGTTCCTGAGAAGAAATGTTCACACAAACATTAACTTTTTATAAAGAGGAACTCTACTTTAAATATTTATTTTTACAACCAATAAAAAAATACAATACTACATGACACACGCCTTAAACCTCGTTTGGAACCCTTCAGAAGGAATCGATTTAGGATTTTTTATGATTCGCTATTACAGCCTAATGTTCGTAATTGCTTTTGGTTTAGGATGGTACATAATGAAAAAAATCTTCGAGCGCGAAAATGAATCAATTGACAAATTAGACTCTTTATTTGTTTGGACCGTTTTAGCAACTTTGGCAGGCGCACGTTTAGGTCATGTTTTCTTTTACGATTGGGAGTATTTTAGAAATCATTTACTTGAAATCTTTTTACCTTTTAGATTTGAACCAAAATTTGAATTCACAGGTTTCCAAGGTCTTGCAAGTCATGGTGCTGCCATTGCAATTATTATCGCAATGTACTATTACAGCAAAAAAATCTTAAAACGCCCTTTATTATGGATTTTAGACCGCGTAGTTATTCCGGTAGCCAGCGGTGCAATTTTTGTGCGTTTAGGAAATTTTTTTAACTCCGAAATTATCGGACACGAAACAACTTCTGCCTTCGGAATTCGTTTTTTACACGACAAATTCAGCAAAGGTGAAGCTGTTAATGCAACTCAAATTGCCGATCCAAAAGAAGCTTACAATGCAATTGCTCACGATCCAAAATTCGCTGAATTATTAGCACAGGTTCCTGCAAAACATCCAACACAATTATACGAAGGAATTTGCTACATTTTCGTATTTGCCATCTTGTACTTTTTATACTGGAAAACAAATGCAAGACTTAAATCAGGATTCTTATTCGGGTTATTTCTAGTTCTTTTATTTGTTGTACGCTTCATCGTCGAATTCGTAAAAGAAAGCCAGGGCGGAATTGAAGAAGAATTAGGCTATTTCTCAACCGGACAATGGCTAAGTATACCTTTTATCATTATCGGTCTTTTCTTTATCATTAGAGCACAAAGAAATCCTTTAGCAGCGTCTTAAAATATAACTACAACATACAAAATCGCCAATACATTTAGTAGTGGGCGATTTTTTTTTGTCTTAATAATAAATAGAAAATTCATTTACAACTTGTAACATCTTTGATCTATTGAAGTTTCTTCTCCTAATTTTTCTTTTCAGGAGCAGAAAGTTAGCTTTTTCAATAGAACGTTCAGTCCCGCTATCCGCTATATTCCCGATTAATAAAAACTACGGTTAAAGAACCTTGTTTTTCTAAATCGGGAGATATCGCTCCTATCGGGGCTAGATAAGAAAATCTATTTTTCAAAAGAAATACAGCACTGTCAAAATCAACTTATCACTCCTGACATGATAACAACTGGAAAAATTAATTCAATCCATAAGGATTAACGATACACGTCAAATAATAGCAAAATAATATTAAACCACCGCTTTTCCAAATACATTTAAATACCGAAACTAAAAAAATGAGCACAAAAAAAAGATCCAGTTTTCACTGGATCTTTTTTATATAGCAACTAACCATTAATTATGCCTCGTTGTGTTTGTCTTCAATTGTATGTTTATCATCTTTAGAAATTGTATCAACCAATACTGGCGTAGCAATAAATAATGAAGAATAAGTACCTACAACAATACCAATTAACATCGCAAAGATAAACCCTCTGATTGATTCTCCACCAAAGATAAACATCGTTAATAATACAATGATCATCATTAATGACGTATTCAATGTTCTTGATAATGTAGTATTAATAGAAGCATTTACGATATCTTCAAAAGTACCTTTACGGTTTCCGATAATGAACTCTCTAATTCTGTCAAATACAATTACAGTATCATTCATAGAGTAACCAATAACGGTAAGAATTGCAGCGATAAAGTGCTGATCCATTTCCATGTGGAAAGGCATGAATTTATAACATAAAGAGTAGATTCCTAATACAAAGATTACGTCATGCGCAACAGCTGCAATCGCACCTAATGAATATTGCCATTTACGGAAAGAGATCATTAAGTATAAGAAAATAACTGCCATCGCACCAAGAACAGCCCAGTATGAGTTTGTTTTGATATCTTCAGAGATAGAAGCTCCAACTTTAGAAGATTGTAAAACTCCAACTTTTTTACCATCAAAAGTGTTAGTGAATTTCTCATAAGTAACATTAGGGAAATATTTCGCTAATGCATCATATAATTTTTTGTTCACTTCTTCATCAACAGCAACACCGTCTTCTTTAATTTTATATTTAGTAGTGATTTTCAACTGATCATCATCACCTAAAATTTTAGCTTCAACAGGAGTTCCAAAAGCAGCAGATAATTCATCTGAAATAACTGTAGCGTCTACTGGTTTTTCAAATTTAACCTGGAAAGTTCTTCCTCCAACAAAATCAACACCTTCATCTAATCCATTTACGAAGAAGATAGAAATCAAACTTACCACAACTACAATAGAAGAGAAGATATAAGTGAATTTTTTGATTTTAATAAAGTCAAAGTGGAAATTAGTAAACCAGTTTTTAGTAATATTAGTAGAGAAAGTTAAATCACCTTTTCCAGCAATATTTCTGTCAATGAAAATTCTAGCAATAAAAATTGATGTAAACAATGAAGTTACAATACCAATTAATAATGTTAAAGCAAAACCTTTAATTGGTCCTGTTCCAAAAATAAACAAGATAGCTCCAGTTAAAACGTGCGTTACGTTCGCATCAATAATAGAACGCATTGCTCCGTGCCATCCGTAAGAAGCAACAACAGCTTCAGACAATGATTTACCTTCACGCAATTCTTCTTTTGCTCTTTCAAATATAATAATGTTAGCATCTACCGCAGTACCTAATGTTAATACGATACCTGCAATACCTGGCAATGTTAATACAAAACCAAAACTTGCCATAATTCCAAACAAGAATAGTAAGTTTAATAATAACGCAAGGTTAGCATACCAACCTGCTTTACCATAATAGAATACCATCCATAAACAAACTAATAAAAATCCTAATACAGATGAGATAGTACCAGCATCAATTGCAGCCTGACCTAAAGATGGTCCTACAACAGTTGATTGGATAATATCTGCAGAAGCTGGTAATTTACCTGCATTCAATACGTTTGCTAAATCTTTAGTTTCAGCCACATCAAAAGAACCTGTAATTTCAGATCTTCCTCCAGCAATTGGACCACTAGTAACACCAGGTGCAGAATATACAATGTTATCTAAAACAATAGCGATATAACTTTTTTGAGCAAAAGCCCTTCCTGTTAATTCTTCCCAAACTTTAGCACCCTGGCTGTTCATTTGCATAGAAACAGCTGGTTTTCCTAATTGGTCAAAAGTATCTTTTGCATCAGTAACAACACCACCGCTCATAGCAGGTACGTTATCTCTGTTTCCTTTTAAAGCATATAATTCAACTGCTTCAATTTCTTTTCCTTTAGCATCTTTTAAAGTAGTTGGTTTACTCCACACAAATTTTGCATTGTGTTGGTCAGCAGCCAATAAAACTCTAATTTCTGGTCTTTTGAAATACGCATTGATAGTAGCAGTATCTTTTGGAGCAAAGTAAGCTAAAACTGGTCCACCACCCTGACCTAACATTTTGTCAAATAATGGGTTGTTTCCTTTTTTAACATCAACAGAATCTTTAGCATCAGTTAATAAAGCATTCAATGAATCTTTAGCAACTGTTTTAGTTTCTGTTTTCTTAACTTCAGTTTTTTTCAAAGCTTCGTTAGTAGCAACTAAGAAGTTTCCAATTTCTTCAATTTTGTAAGTTTCCCAAAACTCTAATTGAGCTTTTCCACCTAATAATTTCTTGATTCTATCAACATCTTTAGCACCAGGAAGTTCAACTAAAATTCTTCCAGTTTCTCCTAATTTTTGGATGTTTGGTTGTGTTACACCAAATTTGTCAATACGCTCTCTTAATACTTTGTAAGCACTTTCGATAGACTCATCAACTTTTTTCTTAATTACTTTTTGAGCTTGCGCATCAGTCATTTGGAAATCAATTCCACCTTCACCTTGTAAACTTCTGTTTGCAAAGATATCTGGTGAAGCTAATTTTGTAGTTCCGTTTGAGTTTGCTTCAAATGCCTCAAAAAACTTATTTAAATAGGTTTTGTTTCCTTCTAAATTTGCAGTCGCATCAGCTAATGATTTATTAAATACCGGATTTTTAGAATTGTTAGACAATCCTTTCAATACATCCTTAACAGAGATTTGAAGAATTACGTTGATTCCTCCTTCTAAGTCAAGACCTTTATTTAATTGTTTGTTTTTTACTTCATCATAAGTAAAATTTGTAAAACCAAGATTTAGTACCTCTACTTTACCAATAGAATCTAAATATTTTAGCTCTTTATCAGGATTGTCTCCTGCAAAAGCTTTAGCTTCACTTTTGACGCTGTTTGCCACAAAAGTGAACGAAAGTTGGTAAATACTTACCAATGCAAATAGAATTGCGAAAAATTTAATAAGTCCTTTATTCTGCATTATTACTAAAAATTAATTATGTTTTATTGTTTGTTTTTGTTTTAAAGTCCCATAAAATAAGCCCTGACATCATTTTTTAAAACTAAAAAACCAGATCACGAATTACAGCATTTTTTTTAAACCGAGCAAATATATAATTCTCGAAAAGATTAACCAATTTATTTATTAATTAATCTCAAAAAAAAGACTGCAAAAGTGCAGCCTTTTCCTTTTTTTACCAAATTCTTTATACTAAAATCGACTTTAAGGCATCATTCATGCCTCTTACTGCATCTGCACTTTTAGCAAATAAAGCCTTTTCATTATCATTTAACTGAATATCCAAAATTTCTTCTACACCATTCTTACCTATAATACAAGGTACTCCAATGCATATATCATTTTGTCCGTATTCTCCTTCAACAAAAACAGAACAGGCAATCATTTTCTTTTGATCATTCAAAATACTATCAACTAAATACGCTACAGAAGCCCCCGGAGCATACCATGCTGACGTACCTAAAAGACCTGTAAGTGTTGCTCCTCCTACCATAGTATCGGCAGCGACCTTTTGCAATGCCTCTTCTGAAAGAAATTCTGTTACCGGAATTCCATTATAAGATGCTAAACGCGTCAAAGGAATCATAGTAGTATCACCGTGACCTCCAATTACCATTGCCGAAATATCATTTGCAGGCTTGTCTAAAGCCAAAGATAAATACGTTCTGAAACGAGAGCTATCTAAAGCACCACCCATACCAATAATTCTGTTTTTTGGCAATCCGGTAGATTTCAAAGCTAAATACGTCATCGTATCCATTGGGTTCGAAACAACAACTATAATAGTATTTGGTGAATGCTTTAATACATTCTCAGCAACTGTTTTTACAATTCCTGCATTAATACCTATTAATTCTTCACGTGTCATTCCCGGTTTTCTTGGAATTCCTGATGTAATTACTACTACATCACTTCCTGCTGTTTTAGAATAATCATTGGTTACACCGGATACTTTGGTATTAAAACCTGTATTTGTAGCACATTGCATAATATCCAACGCTTTCCCTTCGGCAAAACCTTCTTTAATATCCAACAACACTACTTCGCTGGCAATTCCTCTATAAGAAATAACATCTGCACATGTAGCTCCAACATTTCCTGCTCCTACAATGGTAACTTTCATATTTTATACTTTATCGGTTATTAATTAATTTATTTTATAAACGACAATTCGTTTAATCGTTTAAGTAAATTTAAACAATTAAACGAATTGAAGGCTAAACTTTTTTATTATGCATCGATATTTGCGTAAACAGCATTTTTCTCGATGAATTCTCTACGTGGTGGCACTTCGTCTCCCATTAACATTGAGAAAACTCTGTCGGCTTCTGCTAAACTATCAATAGTAACCTGACGTAAAGTTCTGAAGTTCGGATCCATTGTAGTTTCCCATAATTGCTCCGCGTTCATCTCTCCAAGACCTTTATAACGCTGGATCGCTGCACTACCTCCCATTCTTTCATTCGCCTGATCACGTTGAACATCATTCCATGCATATTCCTTTTTATTTCCTTTTTTAACTAAGTATAAAGGTGGCGCTGCAATATAAACGTGACCTTCTTCTATAAGCTCTTTCATAAAACGGAAGAAGAACGTTAATATTAAGGTAGAAATATGACTACCATCGACATCGGCATCACACATGATGATTACCTTATGATATCTTAACTTTTCAAGATTTAATGCTTTACTATCTTCTGCAGTTCCTACTGTAACTCCTAAAGCAGTAAATATGTTTCGAATCTCTTCGTTTTCAAATACTTTATGGTGCATCGCTTTCTCTACGTTCAGAATCTTACCACGTAAAGGTAAAATTGCCTGAAAGTTACGATCACGACCTTGTTTTGCTGTTCCACCAGCCGAATCTCCCTCGACAAGGTAAACCTCACATCTTGCAGGATCCTGCTCAGAACAATCTGATAGTTTTCCTGGCAATCCACCGCCACCCATAACAGTTTTACGTTGCACCATTTCACGCGCTTTTTTAGCAGCGTGACGGGCCTGGGCAGCCAAAATTACTTTCTGGATAATGATACGGGCATCATTTGGGTTTTCTTCCAAATAATTCTCCAACATTTCCCCAACAGCCTGAGAAACCGGAGAAACTACTTCTCTGTTTCCAAGCTTAGTTTTTGTTTGTCCTTCGAACTGTGGTTCTGCAACTTTTACCGAAATAATCGCTGTTAATCCCTCACGGAAGTCATCTCCCGCAATTTCGAATTTCAATTTATCCAACATTCCAGAGGCATCTGCGTATTTTTTAAGGGTTCTTGTCAAACCACTTCTAAAACCTTGTAAATGCGTTCCTCCTTCGTGTGTATTAATATTATTTACATAAGAGAAAATATTCTCTGTATAACTCGTATTATAAATCAAGGCAACTTCAACAGGAATTTCGCCTTTTTCATTATCCATGCTGATAACGTGAGAAATAATTGGCTCACGGTTACCATCTAAATAACGAATGTATTCTTTAAGACCTTCATCAGAATGGAAAACTTCAACTTTAAATTCTCCTTTTTCATCAACTTCTCTTTTGTCTGTAAACGTAATTGTGATTCCTTTGTTTAAGAAAGAAAGTTCACGCATACGTGCTGACAACGTATCATAAGAGAACTCTGTAGTCTGAGTAAAGATGGTATTATCAGGATAAAAAGTCTGACGTGTACCTCTTTTATCTGTTTCTCCGATTTGTTTTACCGGATATAATGATTTTCCTCTTTCATATTCTTGCTCGTAGATTTTACCGTCTCTAAAAACAGTAGATTTCATATGAACAGAAAGCGCGTTTACAACCGAAACCCCAACACCGTGTAAACCTCCTGAAACTTTATAAGAATCTTTATCGAATTTACCTCCGGCACCAATTTTAGTCATTACAACTTCAAGTGCAGAAACTCCTTCTTTTTTATGTAAATCAACTGGAATACCACGACCGTTATCTTCAACTGTTACCGAACCGTCTTCGTTTATTGCAACACCAATGGTATCACAATGTCCTCCCATCGCCTCATCAATAGAGTTATCAACAACCTCATAAACCAAATGATGTAGCCCTCGAACCCCCACATCTCCAATATACATCGATGGACGCATTCTTACGTGCTCCATTCCTTCTAATGCCTGAATACTATCTGCTGAATAATTGTTCTTCTTGATTTCTTCGCTCATATAATTTATTCTAAAAAATGTAATTATTGTCTAACACGCAAATATATAAAAACGCAAATTATATATCCGTTAAATTCCCATTTAAAGCACTTAAGTTATTAACACAATTGTTTAAAAAACTAAAAAATAGACCTAAAAGTCTACTTTAAATTCCAATAATGAAAATTCCAAATTCCAAAAACAGGAATAACATAAAAAAAATCCAAATTTTAAATTTTCAAATTCAAAAAAACTTAAACTTATTAGATACAAAATTAAAATCCGAAACAACTAAATGATGTTGTTTCGGATTCTATAATGTAACCCAAATTGGAATTTGGGTTTTCTAAAATTGGATTTTTCCTCCTTTATAGTTTTTTGTTAAAATCTCCTGCATAAACAGAAGTCATTTTATCTAAGCTTAAGTATTTTTTCAAAACAGCATTAACTTCTTCTACTTTTAATGCTTTAACTTTGTTTTCTAAGTCATCATAATCTTCCAACGGAACGCCGTATTGCAAATACGTATTTACAAGATTCATTAAAGTGTCATCACTTCCTAATCTCGTTTTTCTTTCATTTTGCCAGCTAACCAGGTTTGATTTTAGCTCTTCGGCAGTAAACCCATCTTTTAATGCTTTTGCGATCTCCTCTTTTGTAGCCGTTTCAACTGCACTCTTTTTAGTCGGATTTAAAAAAGCATAATACGACCATGAAGCAACATCACTCGTAATAGGCACGTCAATAAACGAACCCGCACCATAACTGATTCCTTCTTTTTCTCTCAATCTCATCGGGATTCTTGCACTTAAAAAACCTCCGCTTCCTAATATTTCATTAGCCATTACAAACGCTGGATAATCTGCACTGCTTCTGGTCATTTTAAAACCAATTCTTCCAAGAGCTACTGCATTTTCTTTATCTGGAGTTATATAATCTTTATCCAATACTTTTGTTTCAAAATAAGTAGGCTTAGCTAATTCATATTTTGATTTAGAGTTCCATTTTCCAAAAGTGTTTTCTAAAATCTGAACTGTAGATTTTGCCTCCAAATCTCCCACTACACTTCCAATACCATTATTTCCACCTAGTATGTTTTTATAAAAATCAACGATCTCGGTTTGTTTTATCTTTTTAAAAGCATCAATTTGCTCCTGAATTGTTGGTGTATAAAAAATACTGGACTTATCATATTTTGTAGTTTGTCTTGAAAGCTCGGTAAAAGCGACTGTTTGAGGATCATTAAGATTAGACTCCAAATAAGTATTATACTCTGTAATCGTTTTGGTTAATTCGTTTTCCGGGAAAGTAGAATTAACAAGCAAATCATTTAAAATCTCCATCACCTCTTTAAAACTTTCTTTATAAGTACTAATGTTAACCGACAACGTTTGTCCTGAAAAGTTAAAATAAATACTAGACTTCAATTGATCTAAACGGTCCTGAATTTGTTCTTTTGTTCTGGTCTTAGTTCCTGTTTTTAGTAATTGCGCAAGAATTCCGCCAGTATCCGTTTTTCCAGCCAAATCTTTTTCATTACTCACTGGAAATTTAAAATTAGCCTGAACTTTTCCTCCTTTTATTTCTTTTTTGATCAAACCGTATTTTACTCCATTACTTAGTTTACCTTCAGCAAAATTCTGCTTTAAATTTTTAATGGAAGCTTCAAATGCAGCTGCTTCTTTTTCTAAAGCCTTACCTTTATAATCTTTAGTTAAAGCAAGTACTTGCTCATCTGTATATTCAACAGATTTAACTCTTTGCTCATCTTTTGAAGGAATAAATATTCCAACCGTTCTATTATTACTTCTGAAATATTTCTCAGCAACTCTTTGAATATCTTCTTTTGTTAATTTTTCTACAGCATCTCTATACAAATAACCTAATCTAAAGTCACCTGCTCCAATAATTTCTGTTAGATTAATTGCAAAAGAAATAGTATTGTTTTTAACACCTTCAATTTGTTTAATAATCTTTGCTTTGGCTCTGCTTACGTCTTGGTCTGTATATTTAGTAGTAGGTATTTTATCCAATTCTGTCCTTACAATATCTCTCGTAGCCTTAATATCTTTGTCATTAGGAACAGCAACCCCAAAATACATAAAACTTGCATCTCTAACATTTGGCTGCCAAACATATACACTTGAAACTTTTTGGGTTTCAACCAGAGTTTTATACAAATAGCCCGATGGATCAGCAGTCAAAATTTCTCCTAAAGCATCAATAGCAGCAAAATCTTTATCTGCATAAGGAACCGTATGGTACAACGCCCCTACATTCTTACTATCACCTGCTCTGTTAAGCTCCACGAATTTTTCTCCATCCTGTGCTGGTTCAATTGTATATGTTTTATCTAAAACTCTTTTCGGTCTCGGAATAGCGCCTAAATATTGCCCAACATACTGCAAAGCTTTTTGCTCATCAAATTTACCTGCAATAATTAAAGTGGCATTGTCTGGCTGATAGTATTTCTCATAGAAAACTCTAAGTGTGTTTGCTTTAACTCTTTCAATATCTTCTTTACTTCCAATAGTACTGTTTCCGTAATTGTGCCACAAATAAGCTGTTGAAAGAATTCGTTCCTGTAAAACGCCATCCGGATTATTTTCACCTATTTCAAACTCATTTCTTACTACAGAAAACTCCTTATCAAGATCTGTTTGTAAAATAGTCGCATTAATCATTCGATCTGCTTCCATTTCAATACTCCATTTTAAATTTTCATCATTTGATGGAAAAACTTCATAGTAATTAGTTCTGTCTAACCAGGTTGTCCCGTTGGCAGCTCCTCCTTTATCAGAAAGCATTTTTTTGATGTCGCCCAGATTCTTAGTACTTTTAAAAAGCATATGCTCTAATAAATGCGCCATACCTTTTTCTCCATAACCTTCATTTCTGGAACCTACGTTATAAACAATATTCACCACCATATTGCTTTGAGAAGCATCTGGTATCAAAAGAACTTTTAATCCGTTATTTAATGAATACTCTTTAACACCTTCTACATTAGTAATGTATTTGGGCATTTCAGATTTTTGGGCATAAACTGAACTCAACGAAACAAATGAGCAGTACAAAATTCCACTTAGTAATAGGTTTCTCATAGATTGTGTTTGATTATTTAAAATAAATTGTTCTTGGTAATCAAATATAGTATTTTTCTTAAATAAGAAAAAACCTTATTAACTTAGTTTTAGCAATTTATAAAAAAAATAAAATTCCAAAAAAGAAATCCCAAATTCCAATTACTTGTGAAAAATTCCAAACATTAAATTCCAAATTCCAATTTTGAGCATAAAAAAATCCGAAATGAATCTATATCATTTCGGATTTATATTTTTTTTTTAAATTCTTAAATTCTCTTACGGAATTTAAGAATTGGAATTTGGAATTTCTTTTTTGGAATTTTTTAAATCACTACTCCGGATTTCGAGATCTCCTTATCCGCATTTACGTGCGCTGAATTTGCTCGACCGCTTGGATCCTGATTATCTTGCCATTTCGGAATCCATTTGCGTACTGTTTGAGCAGCGCTCACCTGTGGATAGTACTTATGGAAAATAGATCTATAAAAATAAGCTTCCTTTGTTGTTGGCGAATTGTATGGGAATTCTGCAGCAGCTCCTTTCAATTGCTCATCTGAGACCTGTTCAGTACAATATTCAATCAATTCATCAACCCAATTGTAACCAACTCCATCTGAGAACTGTTCTTTTTGTCTCCACAGAACTTCTGTTGGCAAATACGGATTTTCAGGTGTATCAAATGCTTTTCTTAAAATATATTTTTCGATACCATCGTAAGTTTTCGGCTGTTTTTCTTCTGTTTTAATTCGTATAGCGACATCCAAAAACGTTGTGTCTAAAAATGGAATTCTCGCTTCTAAACCTACCGCCATTGTTGTTTTATCAGCACGTAATAAATCGGCTGTAAAAAGTTTCTGAACTCGTTCAATTGTTTCATCCTGAAATTCTTCTGTAGAGGGCGCATTTCTAAAATACAAATGGCCTCCAAAAATCTCATCGGCACCTTCACCTGAAAGAATCACTTTTATTCCTTTTTCACTAATTGCTTTTGACAATAAATACATTGGTACACCAGCTCTTACTGAAATAATATCATAAGTTTCAATATGATAAATTACTTTTTCAATCATTTCTACAGCTTCCTCTACAGAAAAATGTATTTCGTGGTGTTCTGTTCCTAAAAATTCTGCCGCCTTTCTGGCAGCAATATTATCTGGTGAATTAGCACCTAATCCTATTGAAAATGAATTTAATTTCTTACCGCTTTCAGCATATACACGAGCTGTAATTGACGAAATTAGAGATGAATCTAGACCGCCTGATAACAAAACACCAAGAGGAGCTTCGCTCATTAAACGTTTACGGGTAGCTTCTACTAAAGTTTCGCGAATCAAATCTAAATCCAGACTTTCTACAGCTTTTTTGTGATCTTCGTACTCAGGTCGGTAATATTTTACAAAACCAGTTTTAGCTGTATAATAATGTCCAGGAGGGAAAGTTGAAAATGACTTACACTGATCGGCAATTGATTTCATTTCAGAAGAAAAATAAATTCTTCCTCTTTCATCTAATCCATAATACAAAGGTTTTACTCCAATTGGATCCCTTCCGGCGATATAATCATCCCCATCAATAACCACGAAAGCAAAATCTCCGTCAAGCATATTACAAAAATTGTATCCAAATTCCTCGTACAAATGGACAATAACTTCTGAATCTGATTTTGTTCTAAATGTATACTCTTTTAAAACAGTGTTTTTTAATTCCTGATAGTTATAAATTTCGCCATCATGAACCATCCATGCATTAGTTGTTCCCTGAATTGGTTGCTTACCTGTCTGTAAGTCAACAATTGATAAACTTTCATGACAAATAACACTCCCGTTTGTCATTATACGCATATCATTCTCATCGGGGCCTCGATGCGACATTCTTTTAGAAAGCTCTTTTACAAGTTTTGGATCTTTTCCTTTACCGATAACTGCCAATAATCCAGACATAAAATTCTATTTTTTATTATTAATTTTTCACTTCCCTCATGAAGTGAATTAACTTTAAAAGTTGATTGAAATTTCAACCTTCAGCAAAACTAATTATTATTCCCGCTTTTCTCTGAGAATCCTTCCTTAATCTTATCGATTTAACTCTTTTTCAACAAATGTCAAATATAAAAAAGAAAGTTAAAATATTACTAAAAAAAGACCCTAAGTAGTTGAAATTACGAACTTAATAATTTAAGAGACAAAAAACGTCCTCTAAAATAGAGAACGTCTTTACTTAATATATACTAAATTCAAAATTCATTTTTTTTTATGCTTTCTCATAAGCATCATCGTGTACACTTGCTACTGCTCTGCCTGAAGGATCGTTCATGTTTTTGAAAGCTTCATCCCATTCTAAAGCAATTTTTGTACTACAAGCCACACTAGCTTCCTGCGGCACACATAAAGCGGCAGCATCACTTGGAAAATGCTCAGCAAAGATAGAACGGTAATAATATTCTTCTTTTGAAGTTGGTGTTTGTAACGGGAACTTAAATCTTGCATTTGCCAATTGTTCATCTGAAACTTCTTTAGCCACAACTTCTTTCAAAGTATCAATCCAGCTATATCCTACTCCATCAGAAAATTGTTCTTTTTGTCTCCATGCTACGCTTTCCGGTAACATATCTTCAAAAGCTTTACGAACTACCCATTTCTCCATCGGGTGTTCTTTGTTGATCATTTTATCTTGTGGGTTGATGCGCATTGCAACATCCATAAATTCTTTATCTAAGAATGGAACACGACCTTCGATTCCCCAGGCAGCCAAACTTTTATTAGCTCTTAAACAATCGTACATATGAAGTTTTCCTAATTTACGAACGTTTTCTTCGTGGAATTCTCTTGCATTTGGTGCTTTGTGGAAGTATAAATATCCTCCGAACAATTCATCTGCACCTTCTCCTGACAGCACCATTTTAATTCCCATTGATTTAATAACTCTCGCCATCAACCACATTGGAGTCGAAGCTCTAACCGTAGTTACATCGTACGTTTCTAAGTTGTAAATTACATCACGAACCGCATCTAATCCTTCCTGAATGGTGAATTTAATTTCGTGGTGAATCGTTCCAATATGTTTTGCTACAACCTGAGCCGCTGCTAAATCAGGAGAACCATCTAATCCAACTGAAAAAGAATGTAATTGCGGATACCAGGCATCTGTAGTATCATCAGATTCAATACGCTTTTGTGCAAATTTTTTGGCTACAGCAGAAGTAATAGAAGAATCTAAACCTCCGGAAAGTAAAACTCCGTAAGGAACATCACTCATTAATTGTCTGTGAACTGCTGCCTCTAAAGCTTCCTTAATTGCAGGAATACTGGTTTCGTTATCTTTTACGGCATCATATTCTGTCCAGTCTCTTTTGTACCATTGTACAAATTCACCGTCTTTGCTAGTCATATAATGTCCTGGAGGAAACAATTGAATTTTTGTACAATATCCTTCCAAAGCTTTTAATTCAGAAGCTACATAAAAAGTCCCATGCTGATCCCAACCAATGTACAATGGAATAATCCCCATATGGTCACGAGCAATAAAATACTCATCTTTCTCGACATCATAAATTGCAAATCCGAAGATTCCGTTCATTTCATCAATAAAGTGTGGACCTTTTTCTTTATAAAGTGCTAAAATAACTTCACAGTCACTTTCCGTTTGAAAGTTATATTTTCCTTCAAATTGTTTACGCAATTCTCTGTGGTTGTATATTTCACCATTTGCAGCTAAAACTAACTTTTTATCTTCTGTAAATAAAGGTTGTTTTCCAGAAGCTGGATCAACAATCGCCAAACGTTCATGAGAAAGAATTGCTTTATCATTACTGTAAATCCCGCTCCAGTCTGGTCCACGGTGACGGATGATTTTAGACATTTCTAATACTTGAGGTCTTAAAGTTTCGGCTTTTTGTTTTAGATCAAAGGCACATACGATTCCGCACATAATTCTATATTTTTAATTGTAAATTTTATTTTGATAAGGCAAAGATGCGGTATTGGTTATAATTGAAAAACATAAATATTCATTTCAGTTATAATTTTTAACCATAATTTCATATTTACATATAAAATGTAAAATTTTAACACAAAAAAAAGCCCTGAACTTGAAAATTTCAATTTCAGGGCTAAATGAAGCACAAAATTCAAGGTTTTAAAGATATCCTTGAACTATATTTTGATATTTTAAAGAAACGCTAATAAAAATTCAACAAGAAGAACAAAACTTGTTCATAAATTACCCTTTACTCAATCCTGAATAAATTATTCAACACTTTCAATCGTATAATGCGTCTTATTAATTTCAAATTGAAACCCAACTTTATTCCCCATTAAATGAGAACCTAAAGGAGATTGTGGAGAAAGTGCAATTATATTAGTTCCGTCAATTGAAATTTTAGGAAGCGCGACACTCAAATACAAATGAATTCCATTGGCTTTTACCAAGCTTCCGGAAATAATATTCTCTGTTGTTTTTGAAGCATCAATTTTATCTAAAATCGCTTTTTGCGTTATGGCTTCTTTTAGTTTATTAGTGAGTTTCTCCTGTTCAATATGCATCATCGACAAAGCGGTTTCATGCTTGTCACCAGCGGAACCTTTGGCATCGTTTTTAGAATCTTCCGTCAAAGCCGAAATCATGTCTCTAAAAACATCTATTCGATCCTGAACCATTTGTAAATAATGGGAATGTATTTTTTGTTTGAAGCTCATATGTGTATTGCCACGAAGGCGCTAAGTCGCAAAGATCGTAAAAAAAAGTTAGCCACGAATTCACGAATAAAATATTAATTTACTTCGTGAATTCGTGGCTAAAAATTATATTACAATAAACTTTGTGCCTTTGTGCCTTAGTGGCAAACTTCTTTTAAAAATCGAATTTATAATTTCCGCCTACTAAAACCTGGAATCCCTGAACCGGGTAATTCAACCATCTTTCGTAAGCCTGATTTCCTATATTATTCAATTTTAAGAAGAAAGTCAAACGCTCGCTGTATTTGTATCCTAAATGTGCATTGGCATCAAAATAGCTTTTCAATGTAACCGGAACACCAAGTGTTGCAACATCTAAATTGGTCTGCATGTCCTTACGTTCTCCCACAAAGAAAACATTCAAACCAGCATACCATTGTTTGGTAATGTTTACATCTAAATTTGAACTTAATTTCATTGAAGGTAAATTCCATGCCTCTAGACCATCTTGTTTATAACTGTTAAAAGTTCCGTTGATTCCGAAAGAAACACTTTTAGAAAAATCAGCTTTTAATTCTGCATAAAAACGTAACGTTCTTACGTCATCATAAACTACTCCAAACGAGTTTCCAAAAGCATAATTCTGGTTATCAAAATTCTCTGTATAATCATTGCTTTTAAACAATGCTTTGTCTTTTTCGTTTAAATAAGAACCTGTCAAATTATAATTGATATTGTTAGCCAATTTTCCTTTTAAACCAGCAAAAACATTATACTGATTACTTGTAGGTCTCATGTTTAAAGTTGGAGATAAAAATGGATTTTGAGTCACAAAATCAGCATATGAGTTCTGATTTAAGCTACCATTTACTCCTGTGTAGAAAATCATTAAATCACCCACTAATTTATAAGAAGCATTTACTTTTGGATAAATATAGAATTTGTTTCCGCTGTTTTCAGAATCTAATCCGTAGTATAATCCTGCTCCCAATTCTAATGTCCAGTCGTTTTCATGTACTACAAAACTTGGCTCAATTCCAAAATTAGTTAAACTGTATTTTAAAGGTTCCGTATTATCGCGGGCATAATTATTTTCGAAAGAGCCACTTACGTGATCCAAAATAATATTTGTATTTATCGACTGATCCATTACATCTACTTTAAAAGAAGGCTTCAGATAAAAACGGTTTTCTGAAGAGGAAAAACTATCTGAAAAATGCGTAAATCTGGTGTCAATTTTATTAAAAATTCCTTCGTTGAATTCTATATTTCCACCTAAAGAAATTGTATTATAAGAATGATTCGGATTAATTCCTCTAATTAAATCTTCTTGTGTTTCAGGAGGCAAAGTCATTCCAAAATCAGTCGGCAAACCGTACCAATTATATAATTGATTTTGGTATCCTAAATCTATCGCCCATGACATGTCGCGATTATTTACACCATAACCCACATTCAGAGCCGTATCATAAAATTCATCATTCAGATTCACATCTTTGATTCCACCCTGAGAAGAATGATGACGAAACATTCCGGCCAAATAATCATTGTTTCCTAAATCTTGTGTTACAAATAATTCAGCATTTAGAGTCCCATAATTCCCAACGCCAAGAGTTGCATAATTACTGAATAATCTTTCTTTTTTTGATTTCTCAACACCTGCAGCGTTTCCTTTGGAAGGCGTAAAAGTTGATGCCACCGGAACCGACAAAATACTATATTTAATAGTTTCTTTTGGCTGATTTCCGCTATCGTCAAGCGAAGGAGTTTCTTTCACTTTAAAAGCATCCGATATTGTTGGTGAATAAGGCTTTACTACATTTACCGTTTCAGTTCCGATGCTTTCATTTTTCTTCTGAGCAAACGAAAGCTGAACAACAAACAACAGTAGTAAAATGATGGTTTTATTTTGGCATTTAATTTTCATACTTTATTTTTTTTTCAGAGAAAAGAACAAAGAGTAAAGAGTAGACTTCCAATCTTTGCTTTCCAATCTATATTCTATTATCTATATTCTTATTCTGTTCTCTATTTTCTATTTTCTAATATCTTTCTTCTTTACTCTTGTCTCTATTTTCTAGATGTCCCACTCTCCTTTTGCAACAAACTGCGCTTTCCCTCCAATCTGAATATCAAATTGATTATCCGTTAATTTCCCTTTGAAATAAATCTGGGAAGGACGGCCTATATAATCTCCCTGATAATTAGTCAATTCAAATTCAGGTTTATGATACTTTAGCAAAAAAGCCTGCAGGCATGTGCTTGCACTTCCTGTTGCCGCATCTTCTACCAATTGATTATGTTCAATACACAACATTCTGCTAAACAATTTAGAGCCTTCTAAATAATAGAAATACAAGCCTCTGTGTGCTGTTTTACAATGCTTTTTTAGCCATTCATCAGTTTTATCTTTATCCAGAACTAAATTTTCTAATGCTCTTTTACTACTTAACCCTACCATTACAAAAGCACTTCCGGTTGTCACTTCCTGAATTGGAAATTGATTTTCAAAATCCTCTTTTTTCAGATTACTAAATCCTGTAAAATCTTCTTTTGAAAAAATATCCCAAAATTTTGGCTGTGCCGCTTTTAACCAAATCAGTTCTTCCGTTTTGTGAATCGCAATGGGTCCTATCGGAACATTTAATTTTATATTTTCAGGTGAATTCTCAAATACTTTATTCATCAAAACCCAGGAAGTACCAATAATAGGATGACCTGCAAATTGCATTTCATGGGCCGGCGTAAAAATTTTAACGTCGGCACTATTATTTTCTCTATCCAGTTTTGTTATAAATGTACTTTCCGCAAAATTAATTTCGCGTGCCATATTTTGCATTTCTTCTAAACTCAAATTTCCTGCATCCAAAAAAACCGCCAACTGATTTCCGGCATATTTTTTATCGGCAAAAACATCAACTATATAAAAAGGTAAACTCATTTCTTTATTTTTTTTAGAGAAAAGATGCAAGATGCAAGAAAATAGACTTCTTGCTTCTTTCCTCTTTCTTCTTGCTTCTTTATTCTTATTTACTGATAGACGAATTCGTTTTAGACTCTTCTAACTTAATCGCACTTAATTCTTTTTTAGCTTCTTCAACTACATCCGGGAAATCTGTAAAATTGTTGATTACGTTGTCTAGAATGTAAGTTGCCTGATAACTATCTTTTAATCCGTAGAAGTTTTTTGCCATTAAGACCAAACTCTTCGCTCCGTAATATTTATAACCAGAATAATTTTTTGCCAGTTTTTGAACTGAAACATTCGAAGCATCAAACTTTCCTTCTTTCGTTTTAAAGTATGCATCGTAATACAAAGCTTCTGCCGCTAATTCTCCTTTAGAAGTGGTTGATAATTTTGCGTAGGCAGTTTTAGCTTTATCTTCATCGCCTGTCTGCATTGCGGCACGTGCTACTATAATCTGAGCATCTGCTTTTACATTCGCATCTGCTTTTGGATTCTGTAATACTTTATCTGCTGAAATTACCGAGTTATCATAATCTTTTTTGTCGTAATAACACTTCATCAAATTAGCTTGCGCGAAGTTTTTATTCTGAGCAGAATCGGCTTCATTTTCTAAGCGCACTAGTACAGGAATCGATTTATCACAATCTTTTGCTTTAAGATAAATCTGAGCCAATTTATTTAAAGATTGCTCAGTGAACTCACTTCTTGGCTGCTCAATTACATATTGATAACTGGCAATCGATTTAACTTCTGAACCTTCAGCATAAAGCAATTGTGCCAAATAAAAATTAGCCTCAAGTGCGTGTAAGCCTGACGGAAATTTACTCACATAACCATTAAAACCAGTAATTGCCTGCTTACTATTATTTTGACTGTATTGCTTAAAAGCAGCATCATAAGTATCATTATCCAATTCAGCATCGGTAACCGAAACAAAATCTAAAGTACGCACCCAAGTCGCGTATTCATCTACTTTTCCTGAATCAACATAAATTAATCTTGCTGTAGAAACAGCCTCTAAAGCTTCTGGTGTTTTTGGGAATTCGGCCGCCACTTTTTTGAATTTTATCAAAGCCTGCTCATCACGATCGGAATTGTAATAGATCAGACCTTGTTTCAAAATCGATTTTGAAGTAAACGAACCATTTTTATATTCTGAAATTAACTGGTCATAGGTTTTAATCGCCTGATCATTCTTTTTCTCCGATACATACGTATTTCCTAACTCATACAAAGCATCATCACGATACTCTGATTTTTTGTACATCTGAAGAAAATTATTCAACTCCTCTACTTTCTTATCATTTTTAGACATAAAACCATATGAAATTGCTTTTTGAAACTGTGCATAATCAGCATCAACGCCTTTTGCAGCGATTGCTTTTGCATACGCTTCGTTTGCTGCAGTGTATTTTGAAGTTACAAATCGGGAGTCTCCTAAACGCAAATACGAATCATTCAAACGTGATTTATCTGATGGAGCATTATCAATTTGAGCCTGAAATGAAGTGGCAGCCTGATCGTAATCCTTTAATTTAAAATACGTGTATCCAATATTATAATTGATGTTTTTATATTCTTCAGTCGATTTTGCTGCTGCCTGACCTGCAAACTGTTTGTAGGTTAACAATGCGTTCTGAAAATCCTCTGAAAGGTATTCTGTCTCCGCTTTCCAGAAAGTTGCACGTGCCGTAAACTCAGGTGTTTTTTGTTCGCTGACAGCGCTTTCGAACATTCTACCGGCTTCAGCATAATTCGATTCATTATACAATTCTAATCCTCTGTAAAAAAGTACTTTTTGGTAAGCCGCCTTGTTTTCAGCCGATCTGTTTTTCTCTAGTAAGACCAAAGCTTCTTTGTAGTTTTTGGAAGAAATATAAGAGTCCACCAATAGTTTTTCTACTTCAGCTTTGCTGGAATTGTTTGGGTATTTCTTTAAGAAATCAAGCAGAATTCCAGGAACGGTTTGGTAAGCATTTCCTATTTCATAACTTAATTTAGCATAATTCAATGCTGCATCTTCCTGAATTTGTGCATTGAATTCCATTTCAGAAGCATTTTTAAAAGCATTTAAAGCTTCTTGTTTTTTGCCTGTATTTAAATAACTTAATCCCAGATGATAATACGCATTTTGTGCTACGAAATCTTTTCCTTCAATGATTTTGTTGAATTGAGAAATCGCTTTTTCATATTCTTTTTGCTCGTAATAAGCATATCCCAATTGATAGAAATCAGTATTATTCCACTTTCCTTTTTTACCGGCATATTGCTCTAAATACGGAATCGCTTTTCCGTATTGTTTTAGATTGAAATAGCTTTCTCCTATAATTTTATTCAGTTCTGATTTTTCTATTTCATTTGATTTCCCCATTGCTTTTTGACCCAAATCAATTGCCTTTTGGAAGTTTCCTAACTTGAAATTCATATCAGCCTGATAGTACGAAAGTTTTTCTTTGTATTTTTCTTCGCCTGAAACTTCATCAAAATATTTGGTTGCTTCTTTATAATCGTCACCTTCGTAAGCCATAAATCCTAAGTAATATTTGGCCTGAGAACCAAATTCAGGAGAGTTTACTACTTTATTAAAATAAGTTGTGGCTTCTTTTTTCTTTTTAGCATTGAAATAACTGTACCCTTTCTGAAAATTGAATTTATCAGCATCCGCTTTGCTCATGTAGCTTTCATCGACCTTATCAAACCATAATAGCGCTTTTGGATAATTTCCCTGTTCAAAGAAAAACTGTGCCACTTCAATATAGGCTTGATTTTGTTTGGTACTTGTTGGATAATCGCTGACAAACTTTTCCATCAATGCATCGGCATTCGGCTGATTGGTTCTGATGGCGCAATTGGCGATATAATAAGCGCAATCTGATTTTACTTCTTCAGTCTGTGCATTATTTTTTACATATTCAAAAATATGTTCTGCCGAAGCGTACTGTTTGTCATTATATAAAGCCAGTGCTTTGTCAAAATCCTTTAAATCGTAAGTATATATAGCTGATTTTTGTGCCGAAACTGTGGTCGAAATGAGGATTATTTGGAGTAAAAAGAACCAGGAAAATTTACGCATTGTAATTATATTTAGTATTCAAATGTATCATTTTATACCGTCTATAACGAAACGTTTCGCGCATTTATTATGAACAAAAAATATAACATGTGTTATTTTACAGCTTCTGTGCGGGGATTTTTCCACCATATAAGTCATGTAAGTAATTATAAGTTAGGTGTTTTTAGCAACTTAATTAACGCCAAAGGTCATATAAGTTTTTTTGAAATAAAAACCGTAACCACAATCTACTAATATGACCTTATATAACTTATATGGTGGAAAATTTTTCGCAATAAAATGTTTTCCACAATCTACGGAAATGACCTCATATCACTTATATGGTGAAAAATTTCTATTTCAATATTTTATCAGAAATGATTGAAATTTATTTTGAATCCAACCGTTAACTTCTTACTTTTACCAATCAAATCAATTTTATTATGTCACAAACCGTACTGTCTCTTAAAGAAGTCACTATATATCAGGAAGGAAGAAAAATTTTATCTCATATTAATTTAGATGTTCAGCATGGCGAATTCATCTACATCATTGGAAAAACAGGTTCCGGAAAAAGTAGTTTCTTAAAAACTTTATATGCAGATTTACCTTTAACAGAAGGAGAAGGTCATATAGTTGAATTTGATCTGGCGACTTTAAAGGAAAGTGATATTCCGTATTTGAGACGTAAAATTGGAATTGTATTTCAGGATTTCAAATTGCTTCCGGACCGTTCTATAAAAGACAATATGTTGTTTGTTTTGAAAGCAACAGGTTGGACTGAAAAAGAAGCTATGGAACACAAAATTGATGAAGTTCTGGACAAAGTTGGTATGAAAGATTTCGTTAATAAAATGCCACATCAGCTTTCCGGAGGTGAACAGCAACGTGTAGCAATCGCCCGTGCTTTATTGAATGATCCTGAATTTATCCTTGCTGATGAACCAACCGGAAACCTTGACCCGCAAACGAGTTCTGAAGTTCTAGAAGTATTGAAAAATATTAATGCGCTGGGTAAAACGGTTATCATGGCAACGCACGATTATGCTTTGCTGATGAAATTCCCTTCTAAAACATTGAAATGCGAAGATGAAAGAATCTTCGAAGTGGTACAACGCTCTGTGTAATGCTTTCCATCTTAATTCCGGTTTATAATTATACTGTTTTACCACTTCTAAATGAGTTAGTAAAGCAATGTGATGATAGTCGAATTACTTTTGAAATTCTTTGTCAGGACGACGCATCCAATTCACAAGAAAACACAATCAATCAAGAAGTTAACCTCATTCCAAGTTGTTCATTTTTCGTAAATGAAATCAATCTAGGAAGAGGAAAAAACATCAATTCTTTAGCTCAAAAGTCAGTTTATGACTGGCTCTTAATTCTCGATTGTGATACTTTTCCAGCTGATTCTAATTTCATCCAAAACTACGTTAACGTAATTTCAGATTCAGCAAAAAAAATCTTTTTTGGCGGAATTATTTACGAAGATAAAAAACCTGAGAAAGAGCAGCTTTTACGTTGGATTTATGGGCAAAAAAGAGAAACTTCTTCAATTCTAACTTCTAATTTATTGATTAAAAAAGACGTTTTTCTGCAACATCCTTTTGATGAATCTATTACAAAATACGGCTATGAAGATTTATGTTTTTTCTCTGTTTTGAAAAAACATAATCTTGAGATTTCCCAAATTGAAAATCCAACTTTTCATTTGAATTTAGAAACTTCAGAAGTCTTTTTGAATAAAACGAAAACCACTTTAGAAAATCTTGTTTTTCTTTATAATTCAAACAAAATTTCATCAGAAGACAGTAAAATCATTAAAGCTTTTGAATTGCTAAAAAAACTAAATTTAACTCGATTTGCAGCTTTTCTTTTCAAAAAAAATCAAATCAAAATTGAACGGAATTTACTTTCTGAGAACCCTTCTTTGTTCTTGTTTGATCTTTATAAGTTGGGCTATTTTTGTAGATTAAAGAACAAAGCTCCAGAGGAGCATAATGTTTATAACTAATCCAACAACATCGTAAAAGAAAGCTCCAGCGGAGCGACATTCACATTACATAAAACAAACATGCCACCCCGATGGGGTTTTGGAAATCATAACATCTATCTGTTTCTATAAACATCACGTCCCGCTGGGACTTTAATTCTGTAAGTTGAAACATTTTTCAAAGCAAGACAAAGCTCCAGCGGAGCATAATGTTTATAGCTAATCCAACAACATCGTAAAAGAAAGCTCCAGCGGAGCGACATTCATATTACATAAAACAAACATGCCACCCCGATGGGGTTTTGGAAATCATATCACCTATCTGTTTCTATAAACATCACGTCCCGCTGGGACTTTAATTCTGTAAGTTGAAACATTTTTGAAGGCAAGACATAGCTCCATCGGAGCATAATGTTTATAGCTAATCCAACAACATCGTAAAAGAAAGCTCCAGCGGAGCGATATCCATATTGCGTAAAATTTAAATATGCCACCCCGATGGGGTTTTGGAAATCATATCAGCTATCTGTTTCTATAAACATCACGTCCCGCTGGGACTTTAATTCTGTAAGTTGAAACATTTTTGAAGGCAAGACATAGCTCCATCGGAGCATAATGTTTATAGCTAATCCAACAACATCGTAAAAGAAAGCTCCAGCGGAGCGATATCCATATTGCGTAAAATTTAAACATGCCACCCCCGATGGGGTTTTGGGAAACATAAATATCAATTTCTATAAATATTGCATCCCTCTAGGACTTTACTATAAACTCTCCAAAAACTCCCTCCACTGCTCCATTATCTTTTTAACCGAATACTCTTTCGAAGTCTCTTTAGCATCCAAACCAAATTTCGCTCTTACTTCTTCATTTTCAATCAAAAAAGAGAGTTTCTCAACAAACATTTCAATATTATTATCGGGAATCAGAAAACCATTTTCAGCATTTGTAATGATCGCTAGTGGGCCAGTCGGGCAATCATATGAGATACAAGGCAGGCCAGAAGCCATAGCTTCCAATAAAACCATTGGAAATCCTTCTGTTCTGGAAGTCATTACACAAATAGAAGCTTTCAGATATTTCTTCTGAATGTTTTTGACAAAATGCAAATAATTGATTCCCGATTCGATTTCTAATTTTATTGCGTCTTGTTCCAGAGCATCGACATCATCCGTATAAATATCTAATGTCCAGTCAGGATATTTTTCGCCAATTTCTTTCCAAATCAACAACAATCGGTCTAAACCTTTTTCATATGAATTTCGTGCAATTGCAATTACTTTTTTCTGTTTTAAATCGGCATATTTTTTAGTTTTTATCCAGGACGGATTCGGAATCACAACGCCGTTTGCAACATTCCATTCTTTTAAATTTCCTTCAGAAAGCGCTACTATTTTGGTAAATTTTCGAGCGCCGAAATCTTTGAATTGATATTTTGCTTTTTGAATTGACTTAGAAATAAAGTTCGTTTTTTGAAATTCTTCTTCAATAAATTTAGAACCATGACATTCAAATACAATTGGAGTTTTCGTTTTGGCTATAAAAGGAAAAACAAATGCTTTTAGACCATTATCAGCCACCAAAATAACATCTGGTTTTATTTCGCTAATCTTTTGATTAATTTCTTTTTGAAAAGAATTGAAGAACTTAAAAACATTGCCTTTCAAAATCATATTATGAAAAACAACTTCTGAATCAAAATCATAAAATGGTATTTCTTTGTCTTCATTTTGAGATAAAATATGAACTTCGTAACCAAAATGCTCCACAAAACAATTGGCTTTAATAGCCAAAACTCTGGCAACTCCGCCAGCATTTTTTATTTTAGGAACAATGTAAAGCAGTCTCATTTTTTAGATTTCAAAAAAACATCATAATCCCGAATATAATCGGATTCTTCAAAAACATCAGAAGCCAAAACCAGACAAACAGCACCGGAAGAGAAATTTTCCAGTTCTCTCCAAATTCCTTTTGGAAGATGCAAACCAATATTGGGTTTGTTCAGCAAATAACTTTTTTTATTGGTACCGTCATTTAAAGTTACTTCAAAACTTCCGCTTAAAGCAATCAAAACTTCGTGTTGTTCAATATGCGAATGTCCGCCACGAAAAGCACTGCTCGGCACATCAAAAAGATAATAAACACGTTTGAACTCAAACGGTAAAATATCGTTTTGAATAAAAGCCAAATTCCCGCTTAAGTCCTCTACAACCGGAATTTTTAGTAATGCTATGTCCTGAATTGTTGTCATATTTTAATTGGCTTTGAGTAAATGTAACCATTCTTGTCCAATTTTTTCTAATAAAAATGGATCAATACTTCTAAGTGTATTTTCTTTACAAGATTGATATAAAAAGGAATCTGAAACAAATAAATTCATTGCTTCTGAAAGTTTTTCCCAATTCTGATTTTCGACCAAAATTCCATTTTTAAAAGAAGTAATCATATCTCTCGGCCCGAAATCACAATCAAAACAAACAACAGGAATTTCACACGCCAAAGCTTCTAAAATAACATTCGGAAAACCTTCATTTTTACTGCTTAAAACCAAAAATTTAGCTTTGCTTAGATATTTAAAAGGATTGTTTTGATAACCCAAAAGATGGACAAATCCTGAAATATTATTTTCTAAAATTGCTTTATTAAGCTTTGCTTCGTCGCCATTTCCAATAATAACAAAATGAATTTGTTTTTGAGATAAATCAGATTGAGCGTAAGCTGAAATGAGTTTATCAAACTGCTTTATTCCATTTTCATACTGACCAATAGCAATTATAAAATCAAATTCTAACTCAATTTTTTCATTTTGTTCTTTTATAATTTCTTCTAAATAAATTGGATTATGAATCGTGACAACGTTTTTTAACTGATGCTTTTTTTCAATCAATGTTTTCATTTCATTTGTAATCGCCACATTCGCAAAACAATAATTATACATCAATCTTGTAAGCCAGGAATTATTCGGCATATAATGATCGATCAAAAAACTGTGAACGGTAAAAATCGTCTTGGTATTGTAAATAAATCGAGCAAGAACAAGTTCCTGAATTATCTTGGTTCGAAAACGAAAATCGATAATAAAATCGAATTCATTTTCATTCAAATATTTTCGCAAAGCCCATAATCTTTCGGCTTTATTAAAAATTCCGTTGCTTTTATTTTTGAGTAAACCGAGATTTACCAATTTACCCAAATACGGAAAACTTACTTCGTCTAAAACAATAATTATATTGACTTCAAAACCCTGATGCTGAAAAAAGATTGACAAATTTGCCATTACTCTGTCGCTTCCGCCTCCACTCAGACGGTAACCAATTAAAGCAATTTTCTTTTTTTTGTGAGACATTATCATCCGTGATTTCTTATTTTCGTATCAAATATATAACTCTTTAAAAACAATATGCAAGATAAATCATTAGTGACCATTATTTGCTTGTGTTACAATCAGGAAAAGTATGTTGTGGAGAGTTTATTTTCGGCAATACATCAAGATTATCCTTTTGTTGAAGTAATTATTGTGGATGATTTTAGTACCGATAATTCACGAAAAGTAATTCAAAAATGGCTTATTGATTATCCTGAAATTCGATTTATTGCCAATGAAACTAATTTAGGAAGTACAAAATCATTCAATAAAGCATTAAAATTAGCAAAAGGTGACTATATCATTGATTTAGCTTGCGATGATATTTTACTGTCCAATTGCGTTTCCTTACAGTTAAAAGCTTTTCAGGAAAGTTCGTTTAAAAAATTAGGTGTTGTTTATGGAAATGCCGAATTAATTAATGAAAAAGGCGATTTCTATTTTTATTATTTCCCTGTTGATTTTAATAAAAAAACGATCGAAAAAAGAGCAACAGGCGATATTTATCTGAGTGTTATTTCTGGTGGAAATAGTATTTGCTCGGTTTCATCAATGGTCAAAAAATCAGTTTTTGATGCTTTGAATGGTTACGATGAGAATCTGTCTTATGAAGATTTAGATCTTTGGATTAGAGCTTCCCGAATTTATGATTTTGATTATATTGATGAAATTTTAATTAAAAAAAGGATTTCGACCACTTCTTTCGGAACTCATTTTTTCATTAAAAATGATGCAAGATCTAAGAAAATAAATTATTCTACGTATCTAATAATTCAGAAAGCGATTCGGTTAAACCGAACAAAAATCGAACATAAAGCCATTCTGAGACGAATGCATTTTGAAATGACTTTGGCTTTTAAAACGAGTGATTATAGGTTGTTTTTCAAGTATATTTTATTAGAAATAAAACAAAGATTTCGGATAATATGCACATAAGTGCAAAAAGATCATTCATGTCAAAATAGAAAAGCTCCAGAGGAGCAAAATATTTATAGAAAATTTTTACATCACATTTAAAAAAGCTCCAGCGGAGCAAAATGTTTATAGCAAATTAGTAGATTCCGATTAAAAGCTTCAGCGGAGCGACATCGTTACTTTGTGTAAATTTAACATGGCACCCCTATGGGGTTTTGGAAAATATTAAATTATGTTTCTATACACATGACGTCCCGATGGGACTTCTCTTTTACTATCAATCTTAATCAAATCGTCAAAAAATCATCCAATTGTTCCTTCTCGCCTTCCCAATCTCTTGAAATATTATTTCTAATCAATTTTGCCGGAATTCCCCCAATCAAAATGTGTTCTCCTAAACTTTTATAATCTTTCGTACACAAACTATTCGAGGCAATTGTACAAAAATTTGGTGTTTGCGTTCCTTTCATAATAGAAACTCTATTACTCACAAAATTGTAATTTCCGATAAAAATGGGAGCTGATTTCTGCAATTTTTCGCCTGTTTGCGTATCAATTAAATCATGAAAATTAGTATCTATAATCTGAGCTTCAGAACCAAATCGTGCATAATCTCCGAGAACAATTTTTTCCGTACAAATTATTTTTCCGTTTGACCCCATTGAAGCCATATTTCCTAATTCACACGAAGCTTTTTCTCCGACAAAAACAAAACAATCTTTACCAAATTGGAACTTTCCTTTGAATGTCAATTTCCCTAAAATAAAGATTTCAGCAATTCCTTTATGAGCCGAATTGAGTTCGTAAGGCTGACCAAAACCAATCATTCCTTTTTGGATATTTCCTTCAATCTGAATATCTCCTTTTATCGAAGTAAATTTTACTCTTCCATAAAAGTAAACCGGGAGCTTTTTAGCGGTTTCAAAAGGGAATTTCTTAAAATTAAAATACAGCGTTTTGATCCAGTTTACTTTGCAGTAAAACCGGAATTTCTGATAAAAAGAGCGACATTTTCTATAACTATTCTGAATCATTTTTATCTTTTTTTCGCTGAACAAATGACGTAAATATTTCGTTTAGATTTATCTTTTTATTCAATTGATAAAAACTAAACGCAAACGAAATCAAAATCATCAAAGTCATTAAGCTGTATTTTAAAACTGAAATTTCAATATATCGAAGCAAAAATGTACTTATGCAAATCATAAAACAAACGAAATACATGATATAAAAATCGGAATTAAAATAGAAATCATAGCGATTTCTGGTAATGATTTTTAATCCAATAAAATGGAATAAAAAATAAACACAAAAGCTAAATCCTAAACCTTCTAATCCATAAAAATAATAACCTGAAACATTCATTATCAAGGACAAAATATTAAAACCGATTGCGGTTTTAATAAACATTTTCGAATCTCCTTTAGCTATCAAAATAAATCCCATCGCCCAGGAAACGGCACGGAACAACATTCCTATAATCCCAAAACAAACCATTGGAATAATAGCATTGAAATTAGCCGTATAAATGATTGGAACTATGACCGAAATGAAAGTCAGAAACAAGACAATAATTGGCGTTATGATAATGATCGAGATAAATGCCTGTTGCATAACGCTCTCTCTAACTTTACCATTATCAAAATTGATGGAAGATAATTTCGGAAAGTAATCGGTACTCATTACGGTAAAAATTATTCCGACATAAGAATTCAGCAAAGTAAAACCGGCGTTGTAAAATCCAACTTGTTCTAAACCTCCATTTTTTCCAATATAAATCTGAACCAAATACGTTGACAAAAGTGTCAAAACACTACTTATTGTCAGCATAAAACCTAATTTAACGATTGATTTTCCTTCTAATAAAACTGCAGAAGTGGAAAGCTTTTCTTTTTCGGTTTTGATTTTATTATAATAATAAAATGAGAAAATTAATGCCGATAAAGAAGCAATAATTATGGTTGGAATTATTGCATCAATTCTTAAAAAATAATACAACGGAATCGAAAAAAGCAATCCGAATAAATTACCATATAAATTGGCTTTGGCCAGCAATTTCATTTGTCGTAATCCTTGTAAAACGGCTAATTGACCCGACGATAATTGCTTAAATAAAACGGTTATCGCAATAAATACAAACGAATAAGTCTGACTCGAATCTCCAAAAGTCATTACGCTCAATGCTTTTGAAAAAAGAATCGTCAGCAACATTCCGAAAATTCCCGTAAAAAAAACAATCTTTTTTACGATTTGAATGGTCTTTGAAACTGTTTTTAAATCGTCATTTTTATAATCTTCTGAGATGTTTTTCACAGCGCTGGTTTCGATTCCGAAGCCTGAAATACTGCTTATTATACTCAAAGTTGAATTCAGCAAAGCAATAATTCCCATTCCTGCCGGACCGATAAAAACCGCAATTAATTTGGTTCTGACAATCGAAATCAAAATATTAAAAAACTGAACGCCTCCAAAAAGTGAAGTCGTTTTTAGAATTTGCTGATATGAAGATTTACTATCAGACACGAATTAATATTGATTTAAAATTTCGATAATAAAATCGACTTCTGTCTCCGTTAAAACCGGACTCATTGGTAAACTTAAAACTTCATTATGGATTTTCTCCGTAATTGGAAAGGACAAATTATTCCATTCTAAAAAAGCTTTTTGCTGATGTGGCGGAATTGGATAATGAATTACAGTCTGAATATTATTTTGCATTAAATATTCCTGTAAAGCTTCTCTATTTTCGGTTCTAATCACGAACAAATGAAACACATGATTAGTCGAGAAATCCCAAAACGGCAATATTATTTTATCATTTTTGATTTCAGCCAAATAACGTTTTGCAATCGCACGACGCTTCTCATTATCTGCATTTAAATTTGGTAATTTCAAATTTAAAAATGCAGCCTGAAGCTCGTCTAATCTGGAGTTTACACCAATATATTCGTTATAATATTTTTGTTCAGAACCATAATTACGAAGTGAGAAAAGTACTTTCGCTAACTCTGAATCGTTTGTTGTAATTGCGCCTCCATCACCCAAACATCCAAGATTTTTTCCTGGGTAAAAACTATAAGCTATCGCTCGCAAAGGCTCTTCGACTTCGCTCAGAGTGACATTCGTATCGTTTGGAATTTGGAATTTAAAATTATTGGAATTTTCAAAGGCTCCATGCGATTGGGCGCTATCTTCAACAACAATTAAATTATTTTGGATTGCAATTTCATTTATTTGATTCATTTCAACCAATTGTCCGTATAAGTGAACGGCTAAAATTGCTTTTGTTTTTGGAGTGATTTTCTCCTGAATCAAATCCGGATTGATGTTGTAGGTTTCTAATTTCGGTTCGACTAAAATTGGAATTAAATCGGCTTGTAAAATGGCTAGAATACTGGCAATATAAGTATTTGCGGGAACAACAACTTCATCGCCTTTCTGAAGCTTTCCTAATTGAATGTAGCCTTTAAAAATCAATACTAAGGCATCAAAACCATTCCCTACTCCAATGCAATATTTCGTTTGGTTATATTCAGCGAAAGCCTTTTCAAATGTCTCCAATTCTTTTCCTAAAATATACCAGCCATTATTTAAAACCAATTGCAGTTTTTCCTGAAAAGCAGTTTCATACGGTTCGTTTATTTTTTTTAGATCCAGAAATGGTATCATTTAATATCGATTTTATAAAAATCCTGATTGTAAACAGCACAGCCTAATTCTTCTTTTTGTTGCAAAAGACCGGAATGATACCCTTTTTCATTTTCCTCATTCACAATTCCCATATCAAAAAACTTTTTGCCTTTTCGTTTATATTTATGCATCAAATTAATGAATAAAAAATCCAATGCTCTTACTTGTTCCCCTTTTTCAGAAGTGGCGCCGTATTGCGATTTGACTACATTCTCCGTTTCAAAAATAGTTATTCCGGCGATAATTTCATCTTTCTGATAAACGGAATACTGCCTGATCTTTTCAGGGAATTTTTGTTTTAGTGAAGTTATTTCTTCTTTAGTGTGAACAGGTTTTGCGTTGAATTTCTCCAATAATCTTGGTTCCAGAATCGTTTCCCAAAAAGGTTCAAAATCTTTTTCTTCTATAATATCTAAATCAAGATTCTCAATCCTTCTAAAATGCTTCATTTTGCTTTTAGAAATATGCAAAGGCAATTGCAGGTTTACTGCCATATTCATTTCTTTTCGTTCTGGCAAAGCGCCTCTTTGATGCAAAAAGAAATCAATTTCCTGATTTCCCTTCGAAAAATAAAAACCCGGAATGGGTTTATAATGAAAAGCTTCAATTGAATTTTCTTTTAAAAAAGATAAAATTTCATCTAAAATGGATTCGACTTTTTCTGCCTTTAATTTAGCTGCAAACAATAATCCTCCATATGTTAAACCCTGATGAGAATATACCGATTTTCCATTTATATTGGCAGGCAAAATAGCCTTGAGTTTTTCATTTTCAAAAACCAAAAGCGAAAAATCTTCAAAACGATCCTGATGATATTCCATAAAATCACGATGAAACAAAAACGTAGCATTCTTAGCCAGAGCGACAAAATCGTTCCAGATGACGTAATCGTTCTGATCGTATTTTTTTATAGAATATTTGGTCATTTTCAACTAATGCTATTTATTTTCAAGTGAAAGTTAGCCACGAATTCACGAATTTTTATTTGTTTCCTGGTTAATAAAATTCGTGAATTCGTGGCTAAAAATCTTCAATTATTATTTTATAAAATCTTATTTATGACTAAATGCCGGTAAATACCATTTGAATTTTACCGCCAGCAAACGTACGGTAATAATCACAACCGAAGTCAGTAAATATAAAATATCGTTATCTAAGTTCAGGCTTCTTAGTGCAAAAAACACGATTCCGCCGAAAATGCAAATCGTAGCATAGATCTCTCTTCTAAAGATCGTTGGAATCTCAGTACATAAAATATCCCGAATTACACCACCAAAACAAGCCGTCATCGTTCCTAAAGCAATACAAATTACAGGATGCAATCCTTTTGAAATCCCTTTTTCCAGGCCAATTAAAGTAAAAACGCCCAATCCGATTGTATCAAATAAAAACAACGAAGTTCTCAGTTTTTCAAACTTTTTACGGAAAAGAATAGCAAGCAAAAAGCCTAGAATAATTACATAAACATATTGCAAATCTTTCATCCAGCCCACCGGGGTTCTCCCAATTAAAACATCGCGAAGTGTTCCACCGCCAACGGCCGTCACAAAAGCAATAATAAAAACCCCAAACGGATCCAGTTTTTTATGCATTGCCGTTAAAGCGCCGGACATGGCAAAAGCCATTGTACCGATAATATCTAGTAAGTGAAACATTTTTTTTTGAGATGCTAAGGTTCTGAGATGCTAAGTTACTAAGGTTTTATTCTTTAATTTAACTTCTACCTGAGGATTTATTTTTTTAATTGCTTCTATAAATTGCACCTTTTCTTTTGGAGAAATCACAACGGTATCAAATTTATTATATAAAATTTCCAGTCTGTCAAAAGAAACTGCCGGTGCACTCATAATGGTATTGGTTTCAGAAATCTTTTTTATCTGCTGAATTTCAATCGAAATATTGACTAAAAAACCACTTTTAATATGCAACTTTTCATTTTCTATAGTGTAAAAAGTGGTTGAAAACATATGAGCAATAAAAAGAATTTGGCAAAAAATCAAAAGAGATACAGACCACGAACCATCATAAAGCAATTTTATAAACATTCCGCCTAAAACAACTGCCAAAAAAAGCACTAGCCCAATACTAATTTTCGATTTAAATGTTGCCATTACTTTTTAATATAAATTGGGCTTCTCTTCAATAAATACGTAATCGAATCGATCCAACTGTCTTTCAAATTAAGGAAAGGTTTGCGCGTTTGAGAATAAATTTTAGTATTGTTTTTATACATGTCAAAATACACATTATAGTAATAATACATTTGTGTATTGGCAATTGTTGTCGAATAATCGTTTGATTTTATTTTCTTATCGTTGTTGCTTATTGTTGTACTTCCGCTTCCATAAGTTGATGCAGTTGAACTTGTTGACATCGTGTATGAAATTTTTGCCGCAATGATATTATCAACTCCCAGAATTTTTTCGAGATCTGCAATTGGCGTTTCGTCGATATTATGGTGATCAATTCCAGCTTTATGCAATAAACTATTTGTCGTTCTAAGATCCTGAACCGTTAGCGGAAAAATGTTTGCCGATTTGTCCAGCAATTTGTTATACATGTCATTTTGGGCGAATTTAGACATATCTTCAGAACTTTGCATATTGTCCGAATTTACATAAGGAACTGGGAGCACGGCAATTGTGTTTGGTTTCATTTCAGCAACACTAATTGGACCTGGAGCAGATGGTATATATGTGCTTCCTGCAGAAACATCAAAAGTCTGTGATCTTCCGCTCGCAAAATCAATTCTGGCAATTTGCGAAACATCCAATGAAATTTGAATCGCTTCTCCTGGTAAAGAATATTCAACCGTTTGGTCAGATATTTTTGAGATTGTTCCTTCAATAATCGTATAATCTCTTTTAATAATTTTATCGAGTTTTTTTCCGCCTTGAGCGAAACCAAAAACAGATACAAACAACATCAAAATTACTGCAATAACTTTCTTTATTTTCATGGTATTTAGATTAAATTAAATTTAAAAAATTAACGTTCTTAACAAAGTTAAGAAATCATCTTACAAAAACCATGATAGATTACAAATAAGAATAAGAATTTTTAGGAGCTATGTCCTGCCGTTCCTTCCAATCTTTTGTGCCTCCCCATAGCTATCGGGACCGGTACAAAAGGATTTTTGCTCCCATCGGGGCTAGGGCAATTATTTTCAAAAGAAAAAAGAGTAAACTTAGCCTCTTAGAATCTCAGAAACTTAGCCTCTTGGACCTACATATTCTGAGTATAATAATTGTAGTCCTTCAAAACCACTTTAATAAAATCGCTATTATCGCCAGATTGGTTTTTAATTCCGGTTACACTTTCAATTTTGGCAACCAGTTTATAAATAATTTCATGATCATTTTTCTTCACCGCTTTCTGAAACGTTTCTTTTATGATTCGCATATCGTTGTCCGATAATTTAATAACCAAAGGATAAGTTGGAACATAAGAAGTTCCAATTTCTTCAAGAATAGTATGACTGATATTTATTTTGTTTTTTAAAGTAATAACAGCCGTTCCCGCTGCCATATCGCCTAATCGTTGTGACTTTTTACTTGTAACTATAGATATCAAAGCGACCATTCCGCCCATAATCGAAAAATCAACCAATCTAAAAAACCAACGGATAAAATAATCTCCAAAGCCGGCCTGATAACCATCAATTTTAACCACTTTTATCTTGAGTAGTTTTTTACCAAAAGTTTGTCCTTCAAAAATACTTTCTAAAGTAATCGTATAAACCAAAATAGGGAAACTTATAATAAAAACAACGGCTCTGATCGACCAGGTATCCAATGAATCGAATACTCTTTCAAAATGAAAAAAGTAAAAAAGTATCAAACCAACAACCAGTAAATAAGATCCTTTAATGATTAAATCAATAAAATAAGACCCTAATCGCTCGCCAACAGAGGCAGCGATAAAATTTATTTTAACATTTTGTGTTGTGTTAATAGATAATTCTGACATATTTTATATTTTAGCCTACAATGAGAGAAGTTGCCTTCATAAAACAAAATAAAGAAAAATGGCTGGAGTTTGAACTCGCTATTTTTGGTAAAGCTAAAAAAAATCCTGATGAGTTAGCTAATTTGTACATTCAAATGATGAATGACCTCGCCTATGCACAAACTTATTATCCTAAAAGTAAAACGGTTATTTACTTAAATCATCTGGCTTCTCAGATCTATCAAAAAATATATAAAACGAAACGAACTGAAAAAAACAAGTTAGTAGAATTCTTTAAAACAGAAGTTCCTTTGCTTGTTTACGAATACAAAAGGTATTTATTGTATGCTTTTGTTTTCTTTTTTGCCTTTGTTGCTATCGGCGCTATTTCTGCCCGCTATGATCCCGATTTTACCCGATTAATTATGGGCGATGATTATGTGAATATGACTTTAGAAAACATCAAAAAAGGGAATCCGATGGCTGTTTATGGTTCTTCTGCCAACTGGGGAACTTTTATTGGTATTACGGTAAACAATATTCAGGTGGGAGCGGCATGCTATTTTTATGGCATTTTTGGCGGACTTGGTACTTTCTATTATTTATTACAAAACTGTATTATGCTGGGTTCCTTTCAGTATTTTTTCTTCGAGCATGGTGTTTTCTGGAAAAGTGTTCGTGGTATCTGGATTCACGGTTCTATGGAAATTTTTGCCATTGTAATTGAGTCGGCAGCCGGGTTTATTTTTGGCGCTTCTATCCTTTTTCCTAAGACTTTTTCGAGATTAAATTCTTTTAAAATTGGATTCAAAAACAGTTTCAAAATCTACCTAAGCACACTTCCCTTTACTTTTATGGCAGGATTTCTGGAAGGTTTTGTTACACGATATTCTATTGATATGCCTATTTGGTTAAGCATTCTTATAATACTATCAACCTTGAGTTTAATCTCCTATTATTATTTAGTTTACCCTTTTATAGTACACAAAAAAGCACAACAATTATCAGCCAAATTGACTTAACCGAATCCAATAATGAAGAGAATTTTTCTTATTATATCTTTCTTTTTTTGCTTTAGTATCTCACATGCTCAGGATACTTTGGCGGAAGCCGAACCTCCAAAAGTGGCTGCAATAAAATATACTGAAAAGGACATTCAGATCGATTCAGATACTATTGAAGCCCAAACATTTCCCGAAAACTTCAAAAAAAAATATACCGATCCGGAATTTAATTACGAACCAAAAGCACCGGAAAGAGGGCTTTGGGATAATATTAAAGAATGGATTGCCAATTTATTGAGGAAAATTTTCTCTTTTACTGATGCCAAAACGTCTATCACCGTTACCATTATTATATTGCGAATATTGGCCGTTTTGGTGATTATTGTGGTCATTTATTTGATCGTAAAAGCCTTAATCAATAAAGAAGGACAATGGATTTTTGGAAAAAATGCCAATAAAAGAGCCATTCAATATTCTGATATCGAAAAAAACATTCATTTACTGGATTTTAAAAAATTAATACAGGAAAGTATTCAAAACGGAGAAAAAAGACTCGCCATTAGGTACTATTATCTATGGTTATTAAAAGTAATGGCGCAGAATAATTACATTGAATGGGATATCGAAAAAACCAATTCAGATTATTTATACGAACTAAAAAGTCCGGTTTACAAAGAAGATTTTACCTATCTCTCCTACTTGTATAATTACATTTGGTATGGCGAATTTGAAATTGATGAAACCACTTTTACAAAAGCCGAAAACCGCTTTAAGAAATCTATAAAAACCTTTAGCAATGAATAAATCGATCAAAATTTATGTCGCTATTCTGGTTTTTGTTTTAGCCTTAATCCTAATTTCAGACCGCGACGAGAAAAAGCCTATCGACTGGCGCCCAACATTTTCTGTACACGATAAAATTCCGTACGGATTATATATTCTGAATAAAGAAATTAAACCTCTTTTAAAAAATCAGAAAATTGAAAGAATTGCTGACATAACACCGTATGAATATTTGGATTCAAAATACGATGCTGATACTTTGGTTGAAAATTACAAAATACAAGGTACTTTTTTAAGCATTTCAGATCTTGAAAATATTGACGAACAATCGGTTAAAGAACTTTTTTATTTTGTTTCACGCGGAAATAATGCATTTTTAAGCATGAGAACATTTCCAGAAGCCTTAATGGACAGCCTGAAAATTGATACCAAATTTGAATTCCACCAGCCAAAAAATAATATAATCTGGATGGCAAATAAAAATGTAAGTTCTAAAAAATACGTTTTTCAACAAGCTGTAGAAGATTATTTTACTAAAATCGATACTGCAAATACAACAGTTTTAGGATATCAAAGCAATGAGAAAAAAGAAAGAGACATCAATTTTATAAAAGTCCCCTATAAAGACGGTAATTTTTACCTGCATACGCAGCCAGCGGCGTTTACGAACTTTCATTTATTAAAAAAAGATCATTTTCAATATGCTGAAAATGTGCTGTCCTATATCCCAAAAGGCGATGTTTTTTGGTATACCAAATTGCAAAACGACAAATCGATTTCGCATTCTCCTTTGCGTTATATTCACAGTCAGCCTGCGCTGAAATGGGCCTGGTATTTAAGCTTAATCGGAATTCTGATTTTTATTATTTTTAATGCCAAACGAAAACAAAGAATTGTTCCGGTATTAAAACCTTTACCTAACTTAACGGTCGATTTCACTAAAACGATTGGAAATTTATATTATCAGGAAGGTGACCATGAGAATTTAATCGATAAAAAAATCATTTATTTTCTGGAGAAAATCAGAAATGAATATTTAATTGACACAACAAAATTGGATGATGTTTTTATTCAAAAACTACATCATAAAACAGGAAAAAATATAGCCGATATTCAGGAATTGGTTTTTCTGATTAATGAACATCGAAATAGTTATCACGGAAGTCTCGAAGAAGATTTAATCCGAATTAATAACGCGATCGAGAAAATTTTACATTAAGAAATAATTAGCACAGGTTAAATATTTCACGAAGATTAAAAAAGATTCTAGCAGATCTGCGCAAATTTTCACAAATAAAATTCAAATAAAATCTGCAAAATCTGCGTAAAAAAAAATAAAAAATTTAACAGAAGAAAAACATACCAAACCATGGACGATATCAATACCCCAGAAACCGAGATCACAAATGAAAATGTGAATTTTGAAACCAGAATAAATTTAGCGCCTCTTTTGGAGCATGTAAATGCTATTAAAACAGAATTAGAAACTGTCATTGTGGGGCAACAAAAAATGATTGATCAGCTTTTGGTTGCGATTTTATCAAACGGACATGTTTTGTTGGAAGGTGTTCCGGGAGTTGCCAAAACGATTACCGCAAAACTATTATCAAAAACCTTAAATATTGGCTTTAGCCGAATTCAGTTTACGCCGGACTTGATGCCGTCAGATATATTAGGAACTTCGATTTTCAATTTAAAAAGTTCTGAATTTGAATTCAAACAAGGACCTATTTTCTCCAATCTAATTTTGATAGATGAGATAAACCGTGCTCCTGCCAAAACACAAGCTGCCCTTTTTGAAGTTATGGAAGAGCGCCAGATTACTATTGATGGATCAGCCTTTCAATTGGAAACTCCATTTTTGGTTATTGCCACACAAAACCCAATTGAGCAAGAAGGAACATATCGTTTGCCTGAAGCACAATTAGACCGTTTTTTATTCAAAATAACAATTGATTATCCAAAATTAGACGAAGAAATCCTAATCATTCAGAGAGAGCATTTATTGCAGGATCACGGAAAACTGGAAGCGATTAAAACAATACTTTCTGCCGAAGAAATAAAAGGCTATCAAGGTTTGGTAAAACAAATTAGAGTGGAACAAAATCTTTTAGAATATATCGCCAGAATTGTAGTTAACACCAGAGAAAATGCTTTTTTATACTTAGGAGCTTCACCGCGTGCTTCAATAGCAATTTTGAATGCAGCCAAAGGTTTCGCTGCCATTCGTGGTCGCGATTTCGTAACTCCTGAAGATGTTAAAGAAGCAGCAATTCCGGTTTTACAACACCGTGTTATTGTAAATCCTGAACGTGAAATGGAAGGCATTACAAGCTCTGAAATCATCAAGCAAATTCTTGAAACAGTTGAAATACCAAGATAATTGTGAATTGACAATTAGTGCGAAACCTGAAGCCTGAAACTTGAAACTTTAAAACCTTTTTTAAATTGAAATTCATCAAAAGCCTTTATCTCAATAACTTCTTTTTCTACATTCTATTAGGGATTATAGGAATGTTTGTTTGTGCTTTTATTTTTCCGAATTTATACAACAGCGTTTGGTTTATTATTTTGGTTTTAACCACGTTTTTGGGTCTGGACATTTTGCTTTTATATGTATCAAAAGGAATTGAAGCTTCAAGAAAAACACCAGAAAAACTTTCAAACGGTGATTTAAATCCCATTCAGATTACAATTAAAAACGGTTATACTTTTCCGATTTCGATTAAAATTATTGATGAAATTCCGTTTCAATTTCAGGTACGTGATTTCAAAATCATTAAAACGATTCCGGCTTCTACTCAAAAAGAATTGGTTTATGATTTACGACCAACAGAACGAGGAGAATATTACTTTGGGAATTTAAACATCTATGTTTCTTCCCCTTTAAAATTAATTTCCCGAAGATTTACTTTCGATAAAGATCAAATGGTGCCGACTTATCCTTCGTATATTCAATTGAAGAAATACGATTTATTGGCTTTTTCGAATAATTTGTATCAATACGGAATCAAGAAAATTCGCCGAATTGGTCATACCATGGAATTTGAGCAAATTAAGGAATATGTTCAGGGAGACGATTTAAGAACAATAAACTGGAAAGCCACGGCAAAGAAAAATTCATTGATGGTGAATCAGTTTCAGGATGAAAAATCACAATCGGTTTATATGGCGATTGATAAAGGCCGTGTGATGCAAATGCCTTTTGATGGTTTGAGTTTACTAGATTATGCCATAAATTCTACACTTGTTTTATCGAATGTTATTCTGAAAAAACAAGACAAAGCCGGAATTTTTGCATTCTCCAAAAAAGTAGAAAACAGAGTTTTTGCAGAAAGAAGATCTTCGCAAATGCAAAAAATTCTGGAGACTTTATACAACGTCAAAACTGATTTTTTTGAAAGTGATTACAGCCGATTGTATGTCGACATTAAGAAAAATATCAATCAGAGAAGTTTGATTATTTTGTATACCAATTTCGAAACCATGGATGGTTTAAACCGACAATTACCTTATTTAAAAGGAATTGCAAAAAGCCATTTATTAGTTGTTGTTTTCTTTAGCAATACCGAATTAAACGCTATCATCAACAAAAAAACAGATACTGTTCAGGAAATTTACGATAAAGTCATAGCCGAAAAATTCATGTTCGAAAAACGCTTAATCGCCAATGAATTGAAGAAATACGGAATTCATTCGGTTTTGACACAGCCTGAGAATTTGACTTTGGATGCTATTAATAAGTATTTGGAGATTAAGGCGAGGGGGATTTTATAAAGCTCATCCTATTAAGTACATCAATCATAGTCAAATCAAAATATCAAAATGAAAAAAGCTTTTATTGTTACGTTCTTATTTTGTTCGATCAACCATTTTGGACAAATTCCGAACACATTAACACCAAGTGATAAAGTTTACGGACTTTCAAAATTCTGGCAGGAAGTCAATTATAACTTTGTTTATTTAGATAAAGTAAACAGAACCACATGGGATAATCGATTTAAAGAACTTATTCCAATTGTTCAAAACACAAAAAATGATTACGAGTATTATCGCGAACTACAAAAGTTGTGTGCATTATTAAAAGACGGACACACGAATGTTTACCTTCCAAAGGGTATTGAGCCCATGAATACCATGTTTGGTGATTACAGACTTTTTATTCAAAACATAGAAGGCAAAGCAATAATAATCAGGACTAATTTAAGTAAGAAAGAAGAGATTCCAGCCGGTAGTGAGATTATAGAAGTTAATGGAAAGTCAACGCAAAAATTCATTGATGAAGATGTTGCGCCCTATATATCATCATCAACAGATTATGTTTTACAAGATTGGAGCATTTCTAATTTGTTAAAAGGTTTGGAAGGAGAAACTTTTACAATTAAAATAAAAAAACCTAATAAAAAAATTATTGAACTTACCTTAACCCATAAAAAGACAGAAGAAAAAGAAGTGTTCCCTCCTTTTGAACCAGATAGGCAACTTTTGGATTTCAAATGGATCAATAAAGAAACAGCATATGTTTCATTAAACTCCTTTGGAGATCAAAAAATTGACAGTTTATTTATTGAAAAACTCCCCGAGTTATACAAAGCAAAATCATTAATAATTGACTTGCGATACAATGGCGGCGGAAATACAAACGTTGGTGTCCAAATATTACAGTACTTAACAAATGATACCATTGTTTATGGATCAAGACAAAAAAGCCGATCTCATATTCCTGCATTTAAAGCATGGGGAAAATTTGTTAATGAAAAAGATACTTTAAATAATTCATGGCAGAAAAAAGCTTTTTTGTCATATCATGATCAATATTTTTATGATTTTGAATATCATCCTGGCACGATTCGGTTAAAAGCAAAAAGAATTGTTGTGCCCACAGTAATTTTACTTGGACATAATACAGCTTCTGCCGCTGAGGATTTTTTAATTTATGCCGATAATCAAAAACATATGATAAAAATGGGCCAGAAATCTTTTGGCAGTACAGGACAGCCTTTTTTATTTGATTTGCCAGGTGGCGGTTCTGCCAGAGTTTGCACCAAAAAAGATACTTATCCGGATGGACGAGAATTTGTAGGCTATGGTATCAAACCAGATATTGAAATTATTCCAACTCTTAACGATTATTTAAATAACAGAGATAAAACACTGGAAGAAGCAATAAAATATTTAAAAAAGAAATAATCTGTCTCATTAGTTTTTTAACCTAACTCTAGTTATAATTGTTTTAAATCTATTAATTTAAAGTAAGATACAATGAAAAAAATATTATTATCTGCGTTTGTTTTAATAAGCTTTTTAAGTAACGCCCAAAAAACAGAAAACATCATCATCATTACCACAGACGGTTTTAGATGGCAGGAAGTATTTAAAGGAATGGATCCGGCAATTGCCAATGATAAAAGATTCAATCAGGGAGACAGTACTTACATTTATAAGAAATATTCAAGTGCCGATATTAAAGAAAGCCGTAAAAAATTAATGCCTTTTTTATGGTCAGAAATTGTTTCGAAAGGGCAAATTTATGGTAATCGTGATTTAGGGAACAAAGTCGATGTATCCAATCCTTATTGGTTCAGTTATCCGGGATATAGCGAAATTATGACAGGAAATGTTGATGTAGCTATTAATTCAAATAGTTATAAAGCGAATCCAAATGTGAATATTTTAGAATTTCTAAATCAACAACCAAAACTTAAAGGAAAAACAGCTGCGTTTGGTGCCTGGGACGCTTTTGACAGAATTTTGAACGAAGAAAGAAGTGGTTTTCCGGTTATTTCAGCGTATGATAATGTGGGAGGAAACAAACCTACAGCAACTCAAAAGTTGTTAAATGACATGCGTAATAATTCGTATAAACCATTTCATGAAGACGAATGTCTGGATGTTTTCACCCATTATCAGGCCTTAAACGAACTCAAAACAAATAAACCAAAAGTACTTTATATAGCTTACGGTGAAACAGATGAATGGGCGCATCATGCACAGTACAAATCGTATCTGGACGCCGCCAACCAAGTTGATAAATGGATCAAAGAAATCTGGGACTTTGTACAAAACGACCCGCAATACAAAAATAAAACCACTTTATTGATCACTGTAGATCACGGCCGTGGCGACAAAACAAAAGCCCAATGGACAGATCATGGCTCTGATGTGCCAGGAGCATCTGAAATTTGGTTTGCTGTGATGGGACCAGAAATTGCAGCAAAAGGTGAAATTAAAACAGAAGGTCAATTGTATCAAAAACAATTTGCTCAAACCATCGCCAAAATTATGGGGTACAATTTCACCACAACACATCCTGTTGCCAATGAAATTCCAGAATTACTAAAAAAATAATTTAAAAGTTTTTTTGCAACGAATTCCACGAATTTCCACTAATATTTTATCCAAACAAAGCAGAAGTAATTAGTGGAAATTTTTGGAATTCGTTGCAAACTTTTTTGTTTCATGTTACTGAAACCTACAAGGTTTCGAAAACCTTGCAGGAAGAAAAAAACTCTGTACCTTTGAACCTTTGCAACTTTGAGCCTTTAAAAAAATGAAACAAATTACTTCTATTCAAAATCCATTTATAAAATCACTTGTTTTACTGCAGGAAAAAGCAAAGGCCCGCAAACAAACCGGAACATTTTTGATTGAAGGTTTACGAGAGATTTCAATCGCCTTAAAAGGTGGTTATGAAGTAGAAACGGTTTTGTTTTTACCGGAATTGGTTACTGAAAGTCAAATTACTAAATTGGTAAACTCACCAGTTCAATTAATTGAAATCACCAAAGAAGTTTATCAAAAACTAGCGTATCGCGATACTACCGAAGGAATTTTGGCTGTAGCCAAAACCAAATCAATGCAATTATCAGATTTAAAATTATCTGATAATCCATTAATTTTAGTAGCTGAAGCACCTGAAAAACCAGGTAATATCGGAGCGCTTTTGCGTACTGCGGATGCTGCCAATCTTGATGCGGTTTTAATTGCCAATCCAAAAAGTGATTTATACAATCCAAATATTGTGCGTTCAAGCGTAGGTTGTTTGTTTACCAATCAAATTGCAACGGGAACCACAGACGAAATCATTGCTTATTTGAAAGAAAAAAAGATTGATTTTTATTGCGCTACTTTACAAAATTCAACATCCTATCATACTCAGGATTTCACTACTCCAACAGCTTTAGTTGTCGGTACCGAAGCCACCGGATTAACACAAGAATGGCGTGATGCGGCTACACAAAACATCATAATTCCGATGCAAGGTGAGATTGACAGCATGAACGTTTCGGTTGCGGCTGCGATTTTAATTTTTGAAGCCAAACGCCAAAGAGGATTTAACTAAAACTTAAATATCATCTACTTATGAATTACAAATTATCAATTTTAGCATTATTATTTAGTTTTTCCCTTTCGGCACAAATCACGAATCCAGAAGTAGATGAATTGGTCAATCGTACCATAAAAGCTTTTGATGTTCCTGGAATCGCTGTTGCCATTGTCAAAGACGGAAAAGTAGTTTTAGCAAAAGGATATGGTGTAAAATCGATAACAACGCAGGAAAAAGTCGATGCAAACACCCTTTTCGGAATTGCATCAAACAGTAAAGCTTTTACAAGTGCTGCTCTTGCTATGTTAGTTGATGAGAAAAAAATAAAATGGGATGATAAAGTGATTCAATATCTTCCGGATTTTAAAATGTATGATGATTATGTTACCAAAGAATTCACGATTCGCGACCTATTGACACACAGAAGCGGACTGGGACTTGGTGCCGGAGATTTGATGATCTGGCCTGACGGCAGTGATTTTAAAGCAGCCGATATTGTTCATAATTTAAGATATTTAAAACCTGTTTCAAGTTTTAGGACTAAATACGATTATGACAATCTGATGTACATTATCGCAGGTGAAATTGTACACGTTGTGACAGGTCAAACATGGGCTGATTTTGTAGAAACACGTATCATGAAGCCATTAGAAATGGATAAAAGTGTGGCTTCGGTAAAACGCTTAAAAGATACTTCAAATGTCATCACGCCTCACGTTCCGATTGATGGAAAATTAAAAACAATCAAACGTTATGAAAATAATCTTTTTGATGGAGCTGCCGGAATTTATTCAAGTGTAAATGATTTGAGTAAATGGGCAATTTTACAAATCAATAACGGGAAATACGGGGATAATAAACAATTGTTTTCAGAGAAGGAACACGATGAAATGTGGCAATTGCAAACCATTATTCCAGCCAAAACGAGACCTCCTTATAATACTCATTTTTCAGGGTATGGCTTAGGCTGGTTTTTAAGTGATGTAAAAGGATACAAACAAGTTTCACACACCGGAGGTTTGGAAGGAAATGTGACACAAACCACATTGATTCCGGAAATAGGTTTGGGAATTATAGTTTTAACCAATCAACAATCCGGAGCGGCATTTAGCGCTATTACTAATACAATAAAAGACAGCTATTTAGGTATTAAATCTGATGATTATGTGACCGTTTACAGCAACCGAGTGAAAGCTAGTGAAGCATCCGCAGATAAAGTAACCGATGAAGTTTGGGCAACTGTAGCCAAAAACAAAAAAGACAAAATAAAAACCGACTTTTCTAAAATCACAGGAACTTACAAAGACAATTGGTTTGGAGAAATTACAATAACAGAGAAAAAAGGAAAACTCTATTTTGCCTCAAAACGATCTTCTCAACTAGTTGGAGAAGTCTTTTTCTACAAAGAGGGCAATTATGTAGTAAAATGGGACAATGCCTTTTTCCATGCTGATGCACATTTGCTTTTTAAATATGATGAATCTGGTAAAGTAATCAACCTAAAAATGCTTCCAATTTCTGAGTTGACTGATTTTAGTTATGACTTTCAGGATTTGGATTTTTCTAAAGAATAGAGTTTTGTTTCAGGTTTCAAGTTTCAGGTTTCACGTTGAATGCCGTGGCAAAAAACTTGAAACCTGAAACCTGAAACAAAATAATTTCATTCTATAGATTCCTTGCGTATATTCAAACTAATGCTTATTTTTAGTACTTGAACTATGCCGTTATGATAGAAATAGATATTGAAAAAGAAAACAAAGCAATTGCGCAGGAATACAAAGAATTACTTCGAATAAGTTACCAGACTTTAACACCCGCTGATAAAAAACTAATCCGGAAAGCATTTGATGTGGCTGTTGACGCCCACAAAGAACAAAGACGTAAATCTGGCGAAGCGTATATCTTTCATCCTATTGCAGTTGCAAAAATTGTTGCCTCTGAAATTGGTTTGGGAGCGACCTCTATTGCTGCGGCCTTATTACACGATGTTGTTGAAGATACTCCAATTACAGTTGAAGATATTGAAAGATTATTCAACCCAAAAGTGGCACAATTAGTCGAAGGTCTGACTAAAATTTCGCTGGTTCAAAAAGACTTAAATGCCTCAATGCAGGCAGAGAATTTCAGAAAAATGATTCTGACACTGAACGATGACGTTCGTGTTATTCTGATAAAATTGGCTGACCGTCTTCATAATATGCAGACAATGGATTCAATGGTGGAATACAAACAGACCAAAATTGCTTCAGAAACCTTATATATTTATGCCCCACTCGCCCATCGTTTGGGACTTTATAATATTAAAACCAAACTCGAAGATTTAGGTTTAAAATATACAGAACCTAATGTTTACAATGATATTGTGAGCAAAATCAGAGAAACAAAAGAAGAGCAAGATGCTTATATCAAAGATATTTCTGATGTTTTGAAGAATTCTCTGGATAAAGAAGAAATAGATTATATTATAAAAGGGCGCCCGAAATCTATTTATTCGATTCGCCGAAAAATGCGTGCACAAAATGTAAGCTTTGACGAAGTTTACGACAAATTTGCGCTTAGAATTGTTTACAAAGCAGATCCGCACGATGAAAAGTTTGTGGCATGGAAAATCTATTCGATTGTAACAGATCATTACAGACCAAGCCCGAGCCGTTTGCGCGACTGGATTTCATCTCCAAAATCAACCGGTTACGAAGCTTTGCACATTACCGTCATGGGGCCAAAAGGCCGTTGGGTTGAAGTGCAGGTTCGAAGCGAACGTATGGATGAAATTGCAGAGAAAGGTTACGCAGCACATTACAAATATAAAAATGGTGCAACGGAAGAAAGCGGATTGGATGTTTGGCTAAATCTTCTTCGTGAAGCATTAGAGAATCAGGAAACCAATGCGGTGGATTTTGTGGAAGATTTTAAAATGAATTTATATTCAAAAGAAATCTTTGTTTTTACACCAAAAGGAGAAATCAAATCGCTGCCAAAAGGCGCTACTTCTTTAGATTTTGCTTTTAGTATTCACTCTGAAATTGGAATTAGAACCCGAGGAACGCGTGTAAATGGACGATTAGTTCCGTTAAATTACGAATTAAAAAGTGGTGACCAGGTTGAAGTTATTACATCAGCGAATCAAAAGCCAACAGTGAACTGGTTGGAATATGTAACAACATCACGTGCCAAAAATAAAATCAAAAACGTTCTTAACGAGAATACTAAAAAAATTGCTGAGGAAGGAAAAGAACTACTTACAAGAAAATTAAAACATCTTAAAATAACCATCAGCGAACAGGTTATCAATGAGTTGGTAAACTTCTTCAAATTAAAAACCAGTCTGGATTTATTTTACAGAGTTGGAATTGGTGCTATCGAAAATCAGCAGTTAAAAGATTATGCGGCTCAAAAAAGCAACACGATTATCAATTTCTTTAAAAATAAAATTAAAAGAAATAAAGATACTGCAGACGAGGATATTCATAAACCGGTTATCAGCAGTAATTATGACATGCTGGTTTTTGGTACAGAACATGACAAACTCGATTACAAACTTTCGCAATGTTGTAACCCAATTCCGGGTGACGATGTTTTTGGTTTCGTTACCATTAACGAAGGAATAAAAGTGCATAAAAAAGACTGTCCAAATGCCATTGGAATGCAGTCCAATTATGCCTATCGTATCATGAGTGCGAAATGGATTGATTCATCTCAGGAAGAATTCAAAGCGATTATCAACATTACCGGAATGGATGTTTTAGGGCTTACCAACCAATTGACAAGAGTTATTTCGAACAATATGAGTGTGAATATTCAGAGTATATCTTTGAGTACTGACGCCGGAATTTTCCACGGACAGATCGCAGTTATTGTAAAGAATAATACGATTTTGAAGAAAATGATCAATGCTATCAAAAAAATTGACGGAGTTGATAAAGTGACGAGAGAATACAGAACTTAATTCTTATATTAAGAATATCAATGAAAACAGAATCCTTAGAAATTCCGAAAATACAGTTTGATGAAAATGGAGCGCTTTTAATTGTTGCTTCCGAATATTCTTCAAAAGATGATTTCGATTTTTTTCAGGGAAAATCTATTATCAAAAATAAAAAACTAAAACAGCGATTTGCCAATTGTACTGAATGGATTGAATTTACTTCAACTCAGGAAATGTACAAGATTTTGAATGGCATTGGCAATATCGATAATTTCCTTGCCACTTTTGATGGCGAACCTTTTGAAGGGATGACTGTTCGATTATTTAATCCGAAAACAAAGTTGTGGAGTATTTATTGGGCCGATTCAACTTCGGGAACTTTAGATAAACCTGTTGTTGGTTCATTCGAGAATAAAGTTGGGCATTTTTTCTCAAAAGATATTTTTGAAGGTAAAAATGTATTACAAGTATTTCGTTGGGACGCCAGAGATGAAAACAATCCCGTTTGGAGTCAGGCCATGTCTGATGATAATGGAAAAACCTGGGAATGGAACTGGTATATGTACATGTCAAAAACCAAATAAAAATTTGTTAGTTTTATCATAAATAAAAATAATTATGTTAATTAAGTTTCCTTGAACTTCGTAAAAATAATGGATTGAAAAGCCTGTATTTATTGCATTATTATCAATCAAATTGATATTCGAACGTTAAACTTTAAACCCGAAACTTTTATTCATTAAAAATAAAAAATTATCTTTGCCGGATATGACACTCATTTCAACTGACAACACTAAGAATCAAGAAATTGTAAAAAATGTTTTTACAATGTATCTTGAACAAAAAGGGCATCGCAAAACTCCTGAGCGTTATGCTATACTTCAGGAAATTTACGATAGCGAAGAGCATTTTGATATAGAAAACCTTTATATCAAAATGAAAAACAAAAACTATCGTGTGAGTAGAGCAACGTTATACAACACGATCGAGTTATTGTTAGACTGCGCTTTGGTTAGAAAACATCAATTTGGACAAAATCAGGCTTACTACGAAAAATCGTATTTCGACAAACAGCATGATCATATTATTATGACCGATTCTGGCGAAGTAATTGAATTTTGCGATCCAAGAATTCAAACCATCAAAAAAACAATCGAAGAAATATTTGATATCGAAATTACGAATCATTCACTTTATTTCTACGGAAACAAAAAGCAAAAACAATAATCCGGAAAGGGAATTATTCAAAAAATAAAAAAAAAGAAAATTAACTACATTAATCAGTAGGGCAACTCAAATTGCCTCAACGCAAATTAAAACAGAATGACCGTAGATTTATTACTAGGATTACAATGGGGAGATGAAGGTAAAGGAAAAATTGTTGACGTTCTTACCTCAAATTATGATATTATTGCACGTTTTCAAGGAGGACCAAACGCAGGACATACATTAGAATTTGACGGAATTAAACACGTACTAAGAACCATTCCTTCAGGAATTTTTCATAAAAATTCAGTAAACATCATCGGAAATGGTGTTGTAATTGATCCGGTAGTTTTTCAAAAAGAAATTGAAGGTTTAGAGAAATTTAACCTTGACATCAAAAGCAAATTGATCATTTCAAGAAAAGCACATTTAATTTTACCAACACACCGTTTATTAGATGCAGCTTCTGAGGCATCGAAAGGAAAAGCAAAAATTGGTTCTACATTAAAAGGAATTGGTCCAACTTACATGGACAAAACAGGTAGAAACGGATTGCGTGTTGGAGATGTTGAATTGGAAGATTTCAAAGAACGTTACAGAGCATTAGCAGACAAACATGAAGCAATGATTGCTTTTTATGATGTCGCTATTCAATATAATTTAGCTGAACTTGAAAAAGAGTTTTTTGAAGCTATTGAAGAATTAAAAAAATTAGATTTCATTGACAGTGAAGAATATATGTACCAGGCTCAAAAAGCGGGTAAATCTATTTTATGTGAAGGAGCTCAGGGATCTTTATTAGATGTTGATTTCGGAACTTATCCTTTCGTAACTTCATCAAACACTACTGCTGCCGGAGCTTGTACTGGTTTAGGAATTGCTCCTAACAAAATCAAAGAAGTTTACGGAATTTTTAAAGCTTACGTTACACGTGTTGGTAGCGGACCTTTCCCAACGGAACTTTTTGACGAAGTTGGTGCTACAATGGCAAGAGTTGGAAACGAATTTGGATCTGTTACAGGAAGACAAAGACGTTGTGGATGGTTAGACTTAGTAGCTTTAAAATATGCTGTTCAGGTAAATGGTGTTACACAATTAATGATGATGAAAGGTGACGTTCTTTCAGGATTCGAAACTTTAAAAGTTTGTACTGAATACAACTATAAAGGACAAATCATTTCGCACTTTCCTTATAACATTGAGCCAGAGAATGTAACTCCTGTTTATAAAGAATTTAAAGGATGGCAAGCAGACTTAACTGGTTTAACGACTTATGAGCAATTGCCAATTGAGCTAAAAGAATATATTGAATTTATTGAAGCAGAAGTTGGAGTGCCAATCAAAATTGTATCGGTTGGGCCAGACAGAAAGCAAACAATAACAAAATAACAATCACTAAACGCTCTGATAATCAGGGCGTTTTTTTTATATAAATATTTACGCCATGAAAAACCCTGAAATTAAAGTTAGAGAAACGAAGTTATTATCAGACAATTGGTATATCCTTAATAAGGTTACTTTCAGTTATCAAAAAGAAAATGAAAAAATTCAGACTCACGTTCGGGAAGTGTACGATCGCGGAAATGGAGCTGGAATTTTATTATACAACTCTACTAAAAAAACGGTTATCCTTACAAGACAATTTCGTTTACCAACTTTCCTTAATGGAAACAAAACTGGAATGATGATTGAAGTTTGTGCAGGACTTTTAGACGAAGATAATCCTGAAGAATGTATCATTCGTGAAACGGAAGAAGAAACTGGATATCGTATCAAAAAAGTAGAAAAAGTAACACAAACTTATATGTCTCCAGGTGCTGTAACAGAAATTTTATATTTATTTACCGGTGAATATAATGAAAGCATGAAAGTGAGTGAAGGAGGAGGATTAGCCTCTGAGCAAGAAAACATTCAGGTTTTAGAATACACTTTTGATGAAGCTTATGCGATGATTGAATCTGGTGAAATTGTAGATGCTAAAACTATTATTTTACTGCAACATGCTAAGATAAAAGGGTTGATTTAGATTTTTTATAAGTATATTAGTTCAAAAAAACTACATGAAGAACTTTATCTAATTTGATATGAATCAAAAAGCGATTGTGTTGCTTTTTTTTATTGCGTTTTTGTTTTTTAATTGCAAAAATGAAATAGTAAAACAAAAAATAAAAAAACAGGAAATTACAGAACAAAAAGATAAAAATGCTGCAAAACAAAATCCAAAGGTAGCTAACGAAAACTTTGAAATGTTTTTAGATAAATTTAGTCAGGATTCTATTTTTCAAATCAGCAGGGTAAAGTTCCCTTTAAAAGTCAAAGAAATTGACTTGGAATCTATGGTAGAATTAGACGAAAACAAATCCGATTTTAAAGAAAGAACTATTTTAAAATCAGATTATACTAAACTTGATTTCACCTATCCAAAAGATGCATTAACTCGAGAATTAGATCGGTATACGCAAAAAATAAAAATAAAAAATAATAGAGCAGTTGTCGAAATTAGAGGAGTAGATAATGGAATTTACTCCGATTTCTACTTTGAAAAAATAGATGGTAAATGGTTTTTACAAACATGGAAAGAGCAGTCGACTTAAAATTCTATGAAAAATCAAATTAACATCTGGCAAGAATTTGCAAAAGAAGCCGGAGGAACTTTTAAAGAAGGGTACTCCTGGCGCTCCGACTCAACCGAAATCGAATACAAAAACTGGAAAATAATTTTTGATAATTTTACAGTTTGGTCAGGAAAATACAGTAGCAAAACCACAAGGGTTATTGCTCCAGTTGCTCTATCAAATAATTTTAAGTTTGAAATATATCGCGAAGGTTTTATTCGAAAAATAGAGAAAATATTTGGGGCACAAGATGTAGAAATTGGCTATCCGGAATTTGACAAAGCATTTACAATTAAAAGTAATAATGAATTTAAAATAAAAACATTATTACGAAATAAAGAAATTAGAAATCTTATTGAATCTCAAAACGAAATTAATCTCCAAATTTCAGATCAAAAAGGAATATGGGAGGAAAAGCTTCCCGAAAACGAATATGAATTAGCCTACTTTATGGATGGTGAAATTCGTAGTTTAGATACTTTAAAATCATTGCTTCACCTTTTTAAATTACTTTTAGATCAATTACATCAAATAAATTCCAATAATTAATTCAAACTGATGCATAAATCAATAATCCTTTTTTTACTTATTCTTTCTATAAAATTATATTCTCAAGAAAAAAAAGAAACTTACCTTTTTTCAGAAGATATTACTGCCAATTTTGAAAATGACAAAACCCTCGCCAGATATCAGATTGCTGCTACAAATTTTTCGATAAGTGGCTACTATAAATTAGGGCTTGAAACTTGGGACAAACAAGCTGGGGCAGATTTTTCTAAAAAGAAAACTATTTCAACAGAAGACAGTCTTTATTTTAAATCCTTTAAGCCAGTAAATGCTAAAAAATATATCATTGATCGCTCAAAAAACGAACAAATCATTCTTATAAATGAAGCTCATAATAATTCCAGACATAGAGTTTTCACAACATCCTTACTCCACGATTTATATAATAACGGATATCGATTTCTTGGATTAGAGGCATTATGGGAAAATTTGGATGGAAAAGAATTTGCTACTTTACAAGATGGATTTTACATTAAAGAACCTCAATTTGGCAATTTAATAAAGGAAGCAAAAGAAATTGGATTTACAGTATTTCAATATGAATCAACTTCAAAAGTAAGAGACGGCGGCAAAACCAGAGAAATCGAGCAAGCTGAAAACATTGTTAAGATGATGAAAGAAAATCCGAATTCTAAATTCTTAATTCATTGTGGATACGAACACATCATAGAAGGTACTCCTGGAATAAAAACTTGGGAAAAAGCAATGGCTGGCAGAATTATAGAAATGACAGGAATAAATCCTTTTACAATTGATCAGACGTATTATTCTGAAAAAGGAAATACAAATTTAAATTCTCCTTACATTGAAATGGTAAATCTTGATTACCCTGTTATTATGATAAATAATGAAAATAAAGCTTTTAGTGGAGATAGAGAAAACACTAAAAATATAGACTGTGCTATTATCCACCCAATCACAAAATACAAAAACAACAGACCTGATTGGCTGAATCTTTCAAAAGAAAGAAAAACAATTAAAATTGAAAATTCTAAAATCAAGGAATATCCTGCATTAGTCTTAGCCTATCGAATTAATGAATTTGAAAAAAATGGTATTCCCGCAGATATAATTGAACTTGCTAGTGATAGTGAAAAATCAAACCTAATCCTGAAAAAAGGAGAATATAAAATCATAGTTAAAAACAAAGATTACCAAATAGTAAATGAATTTACACAGACTGTAAAATAGTAATTACTATAAAAACATGTATGCTGTTTAATAAGGAGTGAACTATAAGAAAAGATAAATTTGCAAGGATGATAATCAAATAAACTATTCAGCAAATTGTGTAATTAATTTAGACGATTAATAAAATAACTTTACATCATATAAAAAACCAGTTTTATGAAAAAGTTATATTACACATCAAATGTTTTGTTCCTGTTTGTTTTAGTTTTGTTAGGTTCTTGTGAACAAAAGAAGACTATAAGACAAAGTGAAACAAAAATTCGCAAAACCGTTGAATACAAAAAACCAGAATCAACTGTTGCTTTTAAATTTGAAAAAACAAAACAATGGCTTGATTCCATTAAAGGTGATTCAACCAAACTTTATATTGCCTACGCTATAAATAGAACGGATAAAGCAAATATTGCCAAAATGGATTCGGTTGTAATTCCGAATGATTTTAGTGGCGATTTGGTTTACTATTTACCATTTCCAATACACGTATCAGCTTTAGAAGAGGTTTCTAAAGTTTTGATTTTCTCCTATCCTACACAGACTTTTGCCGCTTATGAAAACGGCGAACTCGTTTATACCGGACCAACCAATATGGGAAGAAAAAAAGACCCAACACCAACAGGATTGTTTTTCACCAATTGGAAGGCTGAAAAAACAACAAGTACTTTTAATGACGAATGGGACTTAAAATGGAATTTTAATATTGAAAATAAACTGGGAGTTGGTTTTCACCAATATGAATTACCCGGCTATCCAGCTTCGCATTCTTGTCTGCGTTTATTAGAAAAAGATGCAAAATACCTTTATAAATGGGCAGACGAATGGGTTTTGAAAGACAGTGAAAATGTAAAAGTTAAAGGAACACCTGTAATCGTTTTTGGAAGCTATAATTTTGACGGACCTAAACCATGGCTGGAATTAGTAAAAAATCCAGAAGCATTAAATATCTCAGAGTCGGAAATTGAAACTCAGGTTCAACCTTTTGTTCAAAAGATTTTAGAAAATCAGAAAATTAGAGAAACAGAAAAGCAAACTGCTGCTCTTTAGAATATTATATTTTATATAAAACAGCTGATGCAATTTTAAAATATTGCATCAGCTGTTTTTTTTAGGTAATTTTATATTCCAATCTAAAACAAAAATGATCTCCTCTTCTAAAAATAACAGAACTTGTAAAAAAGGGCATCACTATTTTAAAACGAGCGATTGCCCTACTTGTCCAATTTGCGAACAGGAGCGTAAACCACAATCGGGGCTTTTATCTGTATTGTCAGCCCCGGCAAGACGAGCTTTAGAAAATAAAGGAATCGAAACTGTACAGGATTTATCAAAATATTCAAAAAAAGAAATCATATCATTACACGGAATTGGACCAAGCTCAATTCCAAAACTATTGGAAGAATTGAAAAAGCATAGCCTAAACTTTCGAGAAGATTAAACTTCAAAATGTATTTTTTTTTACTTCTGGTCACTTTTATTTTCCTATTTTCGTCTCTCTTAAAACATCTAAAAACCAAAATAGTTTTTAAGATTAAAACCATGAAGAATATACTTCTACTTTTTCTTATTTCATTTCCTTTTTTTAATTACGGACAATCAAATCAAATTTTAGATTTCAAACCTGGTTACTCTCTTGAAACTATTTATCGTCAAGCAACATCTAATTCTTCAGATTATGAAGTTGTGTATTCTGGAAACGAAAAATTTTTAGAAAATTTAAAGCAAAATGGAATAGTAAACCCAACGAAAATAAAAAATAGCTTTAATTTAGAAACACTTTCTAAAACGGGTAAAACTGATAAAAGCGGCAACTTTCCGATAACAATTGAGTACTTAAAATCTATTGACGCAAATGGAAAAACTATAATTCCAAACGGTACGTTGTTGTATGGTAAAACGTCATCTTCTACTATGCCTGAAATGGATTCTATCGTCTCAAAAGGCATGGAAGAAAGTTTTAAAAATATCATTTTCCAAACCGTCAAAAGCACATTTTCACAGTTGGTTATGCCGCAGAAAAAACTAAAAATAGGTGAATCTTTTATTCAGGAAAGCCCTTTAACATTACCAATTGCAGGTATTAATATTGAAATGCAAATTACCACAACATACCGTTTGAAAAGCATGAATTCAAAAAATGCATTCTTTGATATAACACAAACTTATACTATGAAAATGTCGGACAGTAGATTTGAAACAAATGGAGCCGGAATAGGAAAAGGGGATTTAATTTATGATATTCCAAATCATTTTATTACCGGAAATACTTTAGTAATGGATTTTAATCTTGATCTAAAAAGTACCGATTTTACTTTACAATTAAAATCAAAAAGTGATTTTAAACAAACCTCCGAAATCTCGAAAAACTAATAAAAAAAGGCATAAGATTAAAACTCTTATGCCTTTTGTTTTATAATAATGAAAACTAAAAATTATCTTGAATAATTTGGAGCTTCTTTTGTAATCGTTACGTTGTGTGGGTGGCTTTCCGTAATTCCGCTTGACGTGATTCTAACAAAACGTCCTGTTTCTTGTAAAGTTGGAATATCTTTTGAACCACAGTATCCCATTCCGGCACGAAGACCACCAATGAATTGAAGCATACTTTCGTTTAATTCTCCTTTGTAAGGAACACGACCCACAATTCCTTCCGGAACTAATTTTTTAACGTCGTCTTCAACGTCCTGGAAATAACGGTCTTTAGAACCTGTTTGCATGGCTTCAACAGAACCCATTCCGCGGTATGATTTGAATTTTCTTCCTTCAAAAATGATAGTTTCACCCGGAGATTCTTTTGTTCCTGCTAATAATGAACCTAACATCACACAGTCAGCACCGGCAGCGATTGCTTTAGGAATGTCTCCCGTATAACGAATTCCACCATCAGCAATAACAGGAACTCCAGTTCCTTTGATAGCTGCAGCAACTTCTAATACTGCTGAAAATTGAGGAAAACCTACACCGGCAACAATACGTGTTGTACAGATAGAACCAGGTCCGATTCCAACTTTAACACCGTCAGCACCATTGGCTACTAAATATTTAGCTGCTTCAGGAGTTGCGATGTTTCCAACAATTACATCTATTTGCGGGAATTTTGATTTTACTTCTTTTAATGTATTTACAACACCTTCAGTATGTCCGTGAGCAGTATCGATAATAATAGCATCAACACCTGCCGCAACTAATGCAGCAGCTCTTTCTACAGCATCACCTGTAACTCCAATTGCAGCCGCAACTCTTAAACGTCCGTAAACGTCTTTGTTTGCGATTGGTTTTTGAGTTAATTTTGTGATATCTCTGAAAGTAATTAGACCAACCAATTCATTTTTAGCATTTACAACTGGTAGTTTTTCAATTTTGTGACCTTGTAAAACTACTTCTGCTTGTTCTAATGAAGTTCCTTCGGCAACAGTAACTAAGTTTGTACTTGTCATTACCTCAGCAATTGGTCTTGCACCGTTTTTTTCGAAACGTAAGTCACGATTCGTAACGATACCTTTTAGGATTTTGTTTTCGTCAACGATTGGAATACCGCCAATTCCGAATTCTTTCATTGCATTTTTCGCATCTGCAATCGTCGAAGTCATCGGTAATGTTACCGGATCGATAATCATTCCAGACTCTGCACGTTTTACTTTTCTAACCTTTCCAGCTTGTTGCTCGATGGTCATGTTTTTATGTAAAACACCAATTCCGCCTTCCTGCGCCATAGCGATTGCCATTGCACTCTCTGTAACGGTATCCATAGCAGCTGATACTATAGGAACGTTTAGTGTTATATTTCTTGAAAATTTTGATTTGATACTCACTTCGCGAGGAAGCACATTCGAGTAGTTAGGTACTAATAATACATCATCGTAAGTTAAACCTTCGCCGATGATCTTGGAGTTGTGTGCTATCATGTTGCAATTTCTAGTTGAATTGCGTGCAAATATAGTGAATAAATTGGAAACTTGAGTACTAACTTTTTCTTAATTTTCTATACCAGAGAATGTTCTTACAAAAGAAAAACAAATTCCAATAAAAAAATTTCAAATTCTAACTTCTTACAAATACATTTCCAAATTGGAATTTGGAATTTTTTTATTGGAATTTTAAAAACTAATCTTCTGATTCAGGGACAATAAAATTAATTCCGAATTGAAATGCTAGACTATTGGCTTTCGAGACATCTCTATATTCTAAAACATTGTCGACGAGAGCATAAATATTGACTTTTCCTATCGTTCCGGAAAGTCCCAAGCCAATGTTTTTACTTGAATAAGAATCTAATGTATAAGTGGCCTTGAAATCTAATTTTTCGAAGATGCTTCTTCTATAAAAAGCTGTAAATGCTATAAAAGGCTCATTTGGCATTGTCATAGCAAACATTTGTCCTCCAATTGCATTAAGATATCTTTTTTTAGCAGAGGCCTTGCAATTACATTCTTCATCTGATCTGGATTCTCCAAAAGAATATTGAACAGATGAATACAATTTGGTTGGGCGCCAGGTAGTGTATTTGTTATAAAGCGTGTCGCGTGGAATAGCTTTTTCGAAATCATCAAAAACATCTTCAGGATCATTTGTAAATTCGAAAATAGGATTTGCACCTTCGTATCTGTAATTCCCTTTGTAGGTTATAGTTTCAATATCTTTGGATTGATTTACAAATCCGAGATCAATAATACTTGCCGTAAACTGTAGATTATCTCTGAAATAATAAGTAAATCCGGCATCTAACCCCAACCCTAAACTACCATTAAAAAAGGTATTATGTGCAATATCTTCCGCTACATTTCCTTCATATTCATCTTTGGTAAATTTGGCAAGTCCGGAAGTTCTAAGTTCCAGATTTGAAGAGATTATTTGTGTATAAAGATTTGGAGTTCCCGGAATTTGAGTTGTATAAATAAACCCGGAATTTCGTGTAGAGGTGGCATTGGCACCACTTGAATACAACTTGGCACGACCTCCCAGAACAAATTTTTCACTTAGTTTTTTATGAAACCCGACATGAAGAACAGAAAGTACTTCTGCCCTAACGTTGATATCTGCCAAATTAAATGATTTTCCGACATAATCTTTGTTTCCGTATAAGGCAAATATCGCAGGGTCCTTTGGAACATACATCAAAAAATCAAACTCCTGATAGACCCCAAATGAAACATAAGACTGACTGTCTTCTCCTCCAACTCTAAAACCGCCCGAAAACAATTCTAATTGTTCATTAACCTGAGCTTTGTCTTTGTTTGACGAGTTGTTTACAATATTTCGGACTTTATCATTAAAATCGACTCCATTATTAGCAAATAAATCATAAGCCGAAAAACTGCTTGATCCAACGTTAGCCGAAATTCCAGATAATACAGGAATACCAAAATAGTATTTATACGAAACGTCAGCACCCGGATTGACCAATGATGATTGCGGAATTGATGTAAAATTATACAGAAGCTGTCTGTTTTGACTAAAACAAACAAACTGTAGAGACAGCATTAAAATTAAGTACGCTTTTCTCATTCGATCACCATATAAACGTTTGCACTTGAGCGAAATTTCAGATTTCCTTTACTGTGTTCGTCTAATGGCGGTCCAGACTCCATTGCGACAATAAATTTCAATTTAACAGTCTGTTTTAAAAGGTCCAGTCTTTGATTTTCGTATACTTCTGTCGGAAATTTGATAACATTAGAACCTGCTGAATAAGCGGGAACTGAATACGAATTGGCTTCAAGTGTTTGATCATTAGCATCTAATAGCAACATTTCGATTCGAAAAGCCCTAACTATAGTATTTTCAACTTCAAAATCGAATTCGGCTTTTACCAGATTATCTCTAAAAAATTCATCCTTAAACGCATCAAAACTCTGAACATCAGACACTACTTGTGGCGATCCGTCATTTATCAATTGGGTCGCCGCAACATTAAAATAAGCCAGATTAGCTACAAATACGGGTTCCAGCCTAAGATCTTTGGTCTGATCAAAATCCAGATCACTTGAGCACGAAAAAAAAAGGAATGCAAAAACTAAAATTTTAGGAATTCTATTTAGGATGTTTGCTTTCATAACTACTCTATTAGATCGTCTGTAATAACACTGGTTTACAAATGATTATTACATATAAATAATAAATGTACTACTTTTTAATGAAATTTACCGAACAATTTTGATGCTTCATTATAAGCACTCTCAAAACTTAAGGAATTTAGTCCGGTTGTTTTTTTATTGGCTGTAAAATAGGAAATCAGTTTTTCTGTAGGCATATTTCCCGTCAGTTTATCGGTTGCCATTGGACAACCTCCAAAACCTTGGATAGCTCCGTCAAAACGTTTACAACCCGCTTTTGAAGCGGCATCTATTTTTTCGAACCAACTGTCTGGTGTTGTATGTAAGTGTGCACCAAATTCTATTTGAGGGTATTTTGGAATTAAATTAGAAAAAAGATAAGTAATCACTTCTGGCGTAGAACTTCCGACAGTATCTGAAAGTGATAAAATTTTCACGCCCATTTTTGAAAGTTTCTCCGTCCACTCACCTACTATTTCAACATTCCAGGGATCTCCATACGGATTTCCAAACCCCATTGAAAGATAGGTTACGACTTCTTTGTTTTTCTTATTGGCAATCTCAAGAATTTCTTCCAGTGTAATTAATGATTCGGCAATCGTTTTATGGGTATTTCGCATTTGAAAATTCTCTGAAATAGAAAAAGGAAATCCCAAATACTGAATAGCTTCATGTTCTGAAGCTGCTGCCGCTCCTTGTGTATTGGCAATTATCGCCAGTAATTTGCTTGTAGTTTGAGAAAGATCAAGCTGCGCCAAAACCTCAGCAGTATCCTGCATTTGCGGAATTGCTTTTGGAGACACAAAACTTCCAAAATCAATCGTATCAAAGCCTACGCGAAGCAAAGACTGTATATACGAAACCTTATTTTTTGTTGGAATAAAAGTTTTGATACCTTGCATGGCATCTCGCGGACATTCGATAATCTTGATTTCTTTATTCAAAGCTTATTCTTTTGTGAAGGCTAAGTTAGCTTCTTTTTTAAAGAAATAAAAGTTATAATTTTCATTAAGTAAAATATTACTTAATATTGTAATAAGTAAAAACATTACACAAAAAGGTAATAAACTCAAATATTACGCAAAAGTGTAATATTTAAAAATATTCCTTATATTTGTAATATAAAACTTTATTTATTTTTAATTATATTTGAATTATGACTAGTGTAATTACAGGTGATATAATCGATTCAAGAAAGCAAAAATCAAAAGACTGGGTCGAAGGTTTAAAAAAAATCTTGTCTCCGTTTGGCGAGACACCAAGCCAATGGGAAGTTTATCGGGGAGATGAATTTCAAATCGAAATACAAAATCCAGAAGAAGCCTTATTGTCGGCTATCTTAATAAAAGCACATTTACGATCTATAAAATTAGATGCGAGAATGAGCATTGGTTTTGGAAACAAAACACATAATGCCGAAAAAATATCAGAAAGCAATGGCGATGCTTTTATACATTCAGGAGAACTTTTTGAAACTTTGAAAAAACAAAAAGTAACGTTAGCGATGAGAACCGGAAATACTGACATTGATAAAAAAATGAATTTGATGCTTCAGCTGGCTTTGACCTTTATGGATAACTGGCTAGTACAATCTGCAGAATTTGTTGCCGTCGCTATAGAAAACCCTACTTTATCTCAAGAAGAATTAGGACAAAAACTAGGCATTAATCAAGCTGCCGTGAGTCGTAGACAAAAACGTGCTCAATTTGATTTGGTTATGAATTTAGATCGTTATTTTAGAACACAAATAAAACAACTTACAGCCCCATGATTTTATTTATAAAACTACTGTTAGCGCATTTATTAGGCGATTTTATCTGGCAGCCCAATTCATGGGTGTCCGATAAAGAAATTAAAAAACATAAAAGTGTTTTCTTATACCTTCATATATTGATTCACGGCCTGTTGGCAGCAATTTTGGTTTGGGAAATCCGCTTTATTCCTTATGCCGTTTTAATTGCTGTGACCCACGGAATTATCGACCTCATAAAGCTAAATTTTCAGCAACCAAAAACAAAACGCAGCTGGTTCATTACTGACCAGATTGCACATATTATAATTTTAATCGGAGTTGTACTTTTATATGAAAACAAAAGCATTATTAATTTTTGGCAGAATAATGAGTTTTGGATTTTATTGACCGGAATCTTATTCGTTACCAAACCTTCTTCCATTATCATCAAAACCATCATATCGATTTGGAGTCCCGAAAATGAAAATACACACGCAGACAATTCACTTGCCAATGCAGGAAATTACATTGGTATACTGGAACGCTTATTTGTGTTCTGTTTTATCTTAACCGGGCATTTTGAAGCGATCGGTTTTCTATTGGCTGCCAAATCTATTTTTAGATTCGGGGATTTAAAAGAAGCCAAAGACCGAAAACTAACCGAGTATGTTTTAATTGGTACTTTGATTAGTTTTGGAATTGCTATAATTTCTGGACTTGTTGTCCAGGCATTGATTTTACAATCCCTTTAAAACCTTTTTATTGATTTCTTTAATTAAAGCCGGGCCTTCATAGATAAAACCAGTATACAATTGTACTAAGCTTGCACCTGCATTTAACTTCTCTATTGCATCATCGGCAGAATGAATTCCTCCTACTCCAATAATCGGGAATGCTTTATTGCTTTTTTCAGACAGAAAACGAATGACTTCAGTCGAACGTTTTGTTAATGGTTTTCCAGACAAACCTCCCATTTCAGATTGATTTTGAGATTGTAATCCCTCTCTTGAAATAGTTGTATTTGTTGCAATTACACCTGCAATTTGTGTTGTTTTTACAATATCAATAATATCTAGTAATTGCTCGTCTGTTAAATCCGGAGCAATTTTTAAAAGAATTGGTTTTATTTTTTGACTGCTTGTTTTTTGCTTTTCTACATTTCTGTTTTGTAATGTCTGAAGCAAAGCTGTCAAAGGTTCCTTATCTTGTAAAGCTCTTAAGTTTGGAGTATTTGGCGAACTTACATTCACTACGAAATAATCTACATGATCAAACAAGGCATCAAAACAAATGATATAATCGTCAACAGCATTTTCGTTTGGAGTCACTTTGTTTTTTCCTATGTTTCCACCAATTAAAACACCTGAATTCTTTTTCAAACGTTCAACGGCTTCCAGAACTCCGCCATTATTAAATCCCATTCGGTTAATAATCGCCTGATCTTCTTTTAAACGAAACAAACGTTTTTTAGGATTTCCTTCCTGGCCAACCGGAGTTACAGTTCCGATTTCAATAAAACCAAAACCAAAGTCTGAAAGTTCTTTGTATAGTTTGGCGTCTTTATCAAATCCTGCAGCCAATCCAACCGGGTTTTTAAATTTAATTCCGAAAACTTCACGCTCTAAACGACTGTCTTTTACTTCGTAAATTGATTTTATAATTGATGAAACTCCCGGAATTTTCGAAATGAATTTAACAAATGAAAAAGTAAAATAATGTACTTCTTCAGGATCAAAATAAAAAAGTATCGGGCGAATTATCAATTTATACATAAGAGTGTTGTTGTGTTATTTTCGGGTGCAAATTTAATTATAATAGTTTAAAATGGCTCTTTTTATCTAAAACAAATTATAAAACGTTGCAAATTATAAAATGAAACAACGTCAGGCCTTTTAATGGAACTATTTGAATCATTTATTATTTAAATTTGAAACACTAAAGAAAATTCTTATTACAAATTGTATTTGATGTAAACAGCAAATCCTTTTAAAAAGAAGAAATAAACTTAAGAATAGCGATAGTAAATACAAATTATACCACTAAGTAACAATATGTATAAAGCCAGCCTATTAATTCGTATTTCAAAAAGTATCCTATTAGGCTTAATATTACTATTAAGCTTAAATGGATGGTCTCAGCAAATAAAAGACACTACCAAATTAATCAATGTTAGTTATGGAAATAAAGGAATAGAATTACGAACCAGAGACAACAAATTTCTTTTTCAATTACAAAGCCGATTTCAATTCCGATTTTCTACACCAAACGATCAGGATCCATTGACGTATGATGATTATAGTCAGGATAAAGAAACAACTTTCAAAATTAACAGAGCAAGATTAAAAGTGGGTGGTCATGCTTTTGAACCCTGGTTAAAATATTATTGGGAATATGAACTTAGTCAATCCAATTTACTTGATTTTAGAATCATGATTGAAAAATGGGAATGGCTGAGTTTTAAAGTTGGACAATGGAAGGTAGAATATACCAGAGAACGTTTTATAAGCAGCGGTGAACAACAAACCGTCGATAGATCTCTTATCAATCGTCCTTTTACAGCAGACAGACAAATGGGAGTTGAACTATACGGACATCTTAAAGGAAGCGGTATTGCGGATTTTAATTACTGGGCAGCGGCTTTAACAGGAACCGGGCGAGGAAATACTTCAAACGATGATAATAATCTTATGTATTTTGGAAGAGCGCAATGGAACTTTCTAGGACGTTTTCTTGATTTTGAAGGAAGCGATCTGGAATTTCACGAAAAACCAACTCCAATTATCGCCTTTTCAGGATTAACAAACCGAAGCCCTTATACCCGATTTTCACAATCTGGAGGAGGTTCTTTAGAAGGTTACGAAAATGGCTTACCAGGTCAATATCGGGTGAATCAATGGAATTTAGAAAGTGCTTTTATGTATCGTGGTTTTTCCTGGCAAAGCGAATGGCATACCAAAGAGATCATCGATAAATTAAATAATGATAACACCACTACTCTGAAAGGTTATTATGTTCAGGCGGGCTATTTCTTTCATAATGCTTTCGATTGGTGGCCAAAACATTTAGAAATAGCTGGTAGACATGCAGCCTATCGTCCAGACAATTCGATCAGACAAAATTTACAAGATGAAACAACAATTGCTTTTAATTGGTTTTTTAAGGGACACAAAAATAAATTAACTTCAGAAGTATCTTATTTTAGTTTTCAGGACAAAACCTTGCCTTTGGAACAAGGGTGGCGCTTTAGAATACAATGGGACATTTCATTATAAAGCACTTTAAAATTTCAAAAGAGGCGAATCTATTTTGGATAAAAATTCTTTTTTACATAACTTTAACCAACATAAAATATTGAAAATGAAACATATTCAAAACTGTCTTTTCATTTTGATTTTAAAGATGATTGAACAATAATAATTATATTTTATTAATTCTATAAAATAACTAGAATTATATTGGGTTATTTTTTTACTTTTATCGCTCTCTATTTGACAACTATTCTAAGATTAAAACTATTATAATGAAAAATAAGACCTACTGGATTTTTGCGATACTAACAATCTCCATTATTTCAATCGCCTATGGCTATACGAAGCTTATTGTTCCTAAACAAAAATTGGCTGCAATGGATTGTGCCGAAACTCCAAATGCGGATTCTGCTTCTTTGTTTAAACCGACAATAGAGAATAAAAACAAACCATCAGGTAAAACACCTAAAGGAATGGTTTGGATTCCGGGTGGTGAATTTTCTATGGGAAGCAATGTCGAAGACGAAAGTTTATGCAGCATTAAAGGTGTCACTAAAGATGCAGCACCAATACACAGAGTTTATGTTGATGGTTTTTATATGGATCAAACTGAGGTTACAAATGATCAATTTGAAGCTTTTGTTAAAGCTACCGGTTATGTAACATTAGCAGAAAAAGCACCAACACATGAAGAATATCCTGATGCTCCATTAGAAAATTTAGTAGCCGGATCAGCAGTTTTTACTCCTACTCCTGCTAAAGTAGATTTGAATAATTATATGCAATGGTGGACGTATGCAAAAGGAGCCGACTGGAGACATCCGGAAGGAGCCGGAAGTTCTATAAAAGGAAGAGGTAACTATCCCGTTGTGCAGGTTTCCTATGATGATGCAGCTGCTTATGCAAAATGGGCCGGAAAAAGATTACCTACTGAAGCAGAATGGGAATTTGCTGCTCGCGGTGGAAAAACCGGAGAACTTTATGCGTGGGGGAATAACTTAAAACCTAAAGGAAAATTTCAAGCCAATATTTATCAGGGACATTTCCCAATTGAGAAAGGCGATACTGGAGAAGATGGTTATATCGGAATTGCTCCAACGGCTCAATTTGAACCAAATGGCTATGGCTTATATGACGTTGGAGGAAACGTATGGGAATGGACAAATGATTGGTATACTGCAGACTATTATGCTGTTATAAGTGATAATGGTCAAGTTGTCAAAAACCCTCAAGGACCTGAAAAATCTTATGATCCGGGAGAACCAGATTTACCTAAAAAAGTACAGCGTGGAGGTTCCTTTTTATGTACAGATCAATACTGTACACGATATATGGTAGGAACCAGAGGAAAAGGAGATTACAAATCACCAGCAAATCATATTGGTTTTAGATGCGTACAATAAAGTTTTTTTTTGCCACGAATTTGCTTCGCCTGTCGCTATCGCTCGAGTCACTAATTTTCACTAATTAAAATGTGACATCACAAAGCTTAAAAAAAATCAATTTCATGAAAAATGTAATTCGTGAAATTGGTTTTTTGTATTTAAATTCAGTAGCACTAATTCGTGAATTCGTGGCAAACTCTTTTATCTTTTTAAACGCCTATATATTTACTTATCTTTGCTAAAAAAACAAACAAATGCAGCATATCATAGATCGCTTTATCAGTTATGTAACAATTGATACAGAATCGGACCCAAATTCGCAAACTACACCTAGTACAGAAAAACAATGGAATCTTGCCAATAAATTAGTCGAAGAACTAAAAACAATTGGTCTCGAAGACGTTACTATAGACGACAAAGCTTACATCATGGCTACCCTACCAAGTAATGTAGAGCATGAAGTGCCAACTATTGGTTTTGTTTCGCATTTTGATACTTCACCGGATTTTAGCGGAGCCAACGTAAAACCTCAAATTATTGAGAATTACGACGGAAAAGATATTGTCTTAAACGCAGAGAAAAACATTATTCTTTCTCCAAACTACTTCAAAGATTTATTGCAGTATAAAGGTCAAACCATCATTACTACTGACGGAACAACTTTGCTTGGCGCCGATGATAAAGCGGGAATTACCGAGATTGTTTCGGCAATGGAATATCTTGTTCAGCATCCGGAAATTAAACATGGAAAAATCAGAATTGGATTTACACCAGATGAGGAAATCGGCCGTGGCGCGCATCATTTTGACGTGGAGAAATTTGGCGCTCAATGGGCTTATACCATGGACGGAAGTCAGATTGGTGAATTAGAATATGAAAATTTTAATGCTGCCGGAGCCAAAATTACTTTCAAAGGAAAAAGCGTTCATCCTGGTTATGCCAAAGGAAAAATGATCAATTCGATGTTGATCGCTAATGATTTTATCAATGAACTTCCGAAAGGAGAAACGCCTCAGGAAACGAAAGGTTATGAAGGATTTTTCCACGTACATCACTTAACAGGAAGTATTGAAGAAACAGTTTTAGAATTGATTATCCGAGATCATAACAAGATCAAGTTTGAAAAGAGAAAAGATTTAATTGGGAAAATTGCCAAAAAAATCAATAAAAAATACGCTAAGCAATTCGGAGAAGATATTGTAACTGCCGTTGTAAAAGACCAATATTATAATATGAAGGAAAAAGTACTTCCGGTAAAACATATTGTTGATATTGCTGAAAAAGCAATGAGAGAATTAGACATTAAACCAATCATTAAACCTATTCGTGGCGGGACTGATGGATCTCAATTATCTTTTATGGGATTACCTTGTCCAAACATTTTTGCAGGTGGACATAACTTTCACGGAAAATACGAATATGTTCCAGCAGAAAGTATCCAGAAAGCAACAGATGTAATTGTAAAAATTGCAGAATTAACAGCTACTCCTGGTATTTTTGATGTAACCGAAAAACCTAAAAGAAAAAGATAAATTGGAACCGAATTCTGATAAAAAACACGTTTGGCACAGTAACCATTTATGGGAGGAAGAGTTACTTCTTCTTAAATTTATTATAGATAAAACGGAACTGGAAGAAACTATAAAATGGGGAGGCCCGGTTTATGTTTACAATAAAAAGAATGTTATCGGAATAGGAGGTTTTAAAGATTATTTTACGATTTGGTTCTACAATGGAGTTTTCCTGAAAGATGAGAAAAAGAAATTAATCAATGCTCAGGAAGACAAAACAAAATCGTTGCGTCAATGGAGATTTACTTCAAAGGATGACGTAAACGAGAAGGAAATACTAGAATATATTGCTGAAGCCATTGAAAATGAAAAGCAAGGAAAAATCATTAAACCTTCCAAAAAAGAGGCAATTATTTCTGAATTATTACAAAAGGAAATGAATCAAAATCCGGCTTTAGCGGAAGCTTTTCAAAAATTCAGTCCGTATAAACAATATGAGTTTTTAGAATATATTGAAACAGCCAAACAGGAAAAAACGAAATTAACGAGAATTGAGAAAGTGATTCCGATGATATTAGGAAATGTTGGGCTGAATGATAAATACAGATGAATTAAATTCCAATAAAAAAATTCCAAATTCCAAACTGGAAATCTTAGATACCTTTGTCAAAGTTTAAAACTTTGACAAAGGTTTTTTTATGCGCAAACAAAGTCATTGCGAGGAACGAGGAATCTCCGCGAGAAACTCCACAATCAAAATCACTAATCTTTGTCGAGCTACTTACGGGGATTCCTCGTTCCTCGGAATGACATTCTTTGTAAACATTTTAACCAAAAAAAATCCCAAACTCCAATTTTACATTGGAATTTGGGATTTAAATTTTATTGGAATTTCTAAAAAATTACGCTTTTTTAGCCAAAGCAGCGCTCATTTCCATAGAAATAGCTGAACGCTCAATTTTTAATTTTCCAGACATAGTTTCGATAACTGCGCTTGTTTCAGCAAGCTCAACAATTTTACCGTGAAAACCACTTTTAGTAATTATTTTGTCACCTACTTTTAGGCCGCTTTCAAATTCTTTTTCGTTTTTTGCTCTTTTTTGTTGTGGTCTGATCATGAAGAAATACAACACTACAAACATTAGTAAATAAGGAGCAAATTTCATTAAATCTTGCATAGTATTCGGGTTTTATTTTTGTTATTAATATTAATTTATTCGTTGGAATTTGGAATTTAAAAATTGGAATTTCTCTCCAATTACATTAATCCTCTTCCTACTTTTACCATCTTCTTATTAGCAGTTAACTCTTTTACAAGGTTATCTAAAATTCCGTTGATAAAAATACTACTTTTAGGAGTAGAATATTCTTTAGCAATTTCTAAATATTCGTTAAGGGTTACTTTTACCGGAATTGAAGGGAATTTTAAAAATTCACAAATTGCCATTTTTAAAATAATAGTATCAATTTCAGCAATTCTTTCGCTATCCCAGTTTGGCGTTTTATCATCGTACTCTTTTGCGAAGATTGATTCGTTTAAAACTGTTCTTCTGAACAAATCTTTTGCAAAATCTTTATCTTCAACATCTTTATACAATTTTGGCACTCTAAAATCGTCCGGATCCTCCGTTTTGATTGCTTTCAATTGTTTAACGATATGTGTATTTACAACCGGAATATCATCAACCCAAGTTAATTTATCATCTTCTAAATACTCATATAATTTTTCATTCGGAACAATTACATCAGCAAACAAATCAATTATAAATTGTCTGTCTTCTTCAAAAGTATTTGTAGTGTTTGACATGTATTTTGCATACACTTCACTTGATTTGATATCATTTAAAAGCAACAAAATATAATCATCATTCAATGACCAGTTATTGATTTTACGATTTTCTAAAGCGATGCTAAGGGAATTACTTTCAGCTAAGAGTTGAAAAATTTTGTTTTTGATAAATTTTTCATTCGGGTTACGTTCTGCAGCAGTTGCAAGATGTTTTTTGCTTGAAAGATGTAAAAAAACAGATTCTTTTTTGCAAATTTCAATCAATGAAGAAAGCATTATAAGATATAAGTCCTGAATATTATCTATGCTATAAAAAAGAAATTTCTCTTCTTTTTCCATATTATCAGAACCGCTTTGATGCATTGCATAAATGGATTGCATTACTTTAACGCGTATGTGTCTTCTATTTACCACCTTGTAAGAACATTTAAAAATTAGTCTGCAAAAATAAGAATTTAACAGCTTATAATAAAATTAATTCGTGAAAAAGTCGTTATTTTTAGTATTCAGTGGTCAGTTTTTAAGTGATCCGTTTTAGCATATGCATAAAAAAAATCTCAGAATACAATTTGACTTGTAGACTGAGACTTTAAACTTAAGAGTAAACACTAAAAAAGTGAACACTGAATACTAATTATTTAGAAGCATTTTCAATTTTTCTTAAATCGATACGATTTTGAGCGATTGTAAGAGCAGCTTTATGCGTTGTAATTCCGTTTTTCACAGCATAATCGATAATTTCTAAAGTAGTATTATAGATATTTTCGGTTTTAGTCATGATCTCCGCTTTACCGTAGTTTGCTAATTCAGCATAAACATTGATGATTCCACCCGCGTTGATTAAGAAATCCGGAGCGTATAAAATACCTCTTTCCTGTAATCTTGCACCGTGAACATTCTCATCCGCTAACTGATTGTTGGCAGCACCAGCAATAACTTTAGCTTTAATTTTGTTTACTGTATTATCATTGATAGTTGCTCCCATTGCACATGGCGCGTAGATATCAACATCAGCACTATATAAATCTTCACCAGTATAAATGGTAGCGTTATATTTTTGTGCTACTTCGTATAATTTTTCTTCGTTGATATCAGCGATAGTAACGACTGCTCCTTCTTTAGTTAAATATTCTACTAAAGCCTCACCAACGTGACCTATTCCCTGAACCAAAACTTTTTTACCGTCTAAAACATCAGAACCAAACTGGCTTTTTGCAGCCGCTTTCATTCCTAAATAAACACCGTAAGCTGTTACAGGAGAAGGGTTTCCAGAACCACCTCTTTCTTCAGAGATTCCGGTAACATAAGGTGTTACGTCTCTAACAGTATCCATGTCTTTAGTTTCCATTCCAACATCTTCAGCAGTAATATATCTTCCGCTTAAAGAGTGAACGAATTCACCAAACTTACGCATCAATTCTGGTGTTTTTTGCGTTTTAGCATCACCAATAATTACCGCTTTACCACCACCAATATTTAGTCCTGTAATAGCAGATTTATATGTCATCCCTCTTGAAAGACGTAAAACATCATTCAGAGCTTCCCATTCAGTATTGTAATTCCACATTCTGGTACCTCCTAAAGCAGGCCCCATAACTGAGTTATGAATACCAATAATTGCTTTTAAACCTGTATCTTTGTCATTGCAAAATACAATTTGTTCGTGATCATCAAAAGATAATTGACCAAAAACAGGATCCATTTTTTGAAGTTCCTTTCCAGTTGCGAAAGTTGCATCCATAGCGCTAGTTGTTTATTAGTTAAAATTATGAATTTGTCAAAAAGACATCTCAAACATAATTAAAAAATACACATGTGCTAATTTTTTATCTTTAAAATAACAATTTTACAATAGATTTGTTTTGAATTAATGATATCTTTAATTACTTTTTATTGAAGATAATTCGCAAATCCAATTCATTTCAACATTGAATCTCTTAAAAAAATGAAAGAATTAAGCTATTTAAACAAATATTTCATCAAATATAAATACAGTTTTTCGCTAGGAATTTTAATAACCATAATCGCACAAATTTTTTCTTTGTTTACTCCTAAGCTTATCAGCAAGTCTTTAAACGCTATTGAAAAGTTTGATAAATTACCTGAAACTCAACAAGCTTCGCAGGTAATAATCGATGCGTATCGTCAGGATTTAATTCATAACGTACTGCTAATCATAGCTACTACCATTGTAGCAGGTTTTCTAACCTTCTTAATGCGCCAGACTTTAATCGTAATGTCGCGTCATATTGAATTTGATTTGAAAAATGAAGTTTTTAGGCAATATGAAAATCTTTCTCAGAATTTCTACAAACAAAACCGCACCGGAGATTTAATGAACCGTATCAGCGAAGATGTTTCAAAGGTTCGTATGTATGTTGGGCCGGCCGTTATGTATACGATCAATACCTTTATTCGTTTCGCCATCGTTATTATATATATGTATAATGTTTCGCCTTTATTGACACTTTATACTATTTTGCCATTGCCGATCCTTTCGTTTTGTATTTTTAAACTGAGTTCAGAAATCAATAAAAGAAGTACAACCTTCCAACAATATCTGTCTAAAGTCTCTAGTTTTTCGCAGGAAATTTTTTCCGGAATTCGTGTTATTAAAGCGTATTCATTAGAAAATCAACACCAAAATAATATGGTGGCTCTTGCCGATGAAAGCAAAAAGAAAAGTTTGGATTTAGCCAAAGTACAATCGCTATTTGGACCTTTGATGATTGCCCTTATTGGAATTAGTAATTTGGTTGTAATTTATTTTGGAGGTGTAATGTACATTAACGGAACAATCCCAAATATTGGAACTATTGCTGAGTTTATTTTATATGTAAATATGTTAACCTGGCCAGTTGCTTCTTTAGGATGGGTTTCATCAATGGTTCAGGAGGCAGAAGCATCTCAGAAACGTTTGAATGAATTTTTGAAAATTGAGCCGGAAATCAAAAACAACAACGAAAATTCATCCGATATTCAGGGTTCAATAGCTTTCGAAAATGTAAGTTATACTTATGAAGATACTAATATTGAAGCGCTGAAAAATGTAACTTTCACCGTCAAAAAAGGAGAAACCTTAGCCATTTTAGGAAAAACCGGTTCTGGAAAATCAACTATTTTATCCTTGATTTCCCGTTTGTATGATGTTACCGAAGGAAGAATCACAATTGACCAAAATGAAATAAGTACTTTGAACTTAAACGACCTTCGAAACAATATTGGAATTGTACCTCAGGATGCTTTTTTATTCTCAGACACTATTAAAAATAACATCAAATTTGGTAATCAGAATGCTACTGATGAAGAAGTGATGGATGCCGCAAAAAGTGCCGTTGTTCACGACAATATTATTGCCTTTAATAAACAATATGACACTGTTTTAGGAGAAAGAGGAATCACACTTTCGGGTGGACAAAAGCAGCGTGTATCTATTGCAAGAGCGATTATTAAGAATCCGGCTATTTTACTTTTTGACGATTGTTTGTCTGCGGTAGATACCGAAACCGAAGAAACAATTTTGAACAATTTGTTCGAAATTTGCAAAGATAAAACCACAATTATTGTCAGCCACAGGGTGTCTTCTGCTAAAAATGCAGACAAAATTATCATTCTGGAAGATGGTAAAATTATTCAACAAGGTTCTCATAATCAATTAATAAATCAGGAAGGTTATTACGCATCTTTATATTTAAAACAACTTTCGGAAAAAGAATTACTTTAATTGTTGTGTAATAGATAATTTTTTATGATTTTTGAGTACTATTAATTCCAAAAATGATAGAACGTATTATGAGAGAAAATGACATGTTAGAAAAAGAAGAGATCTTTTCTAAAGTATTACGAGCAGGGAGAAGAACTTATTTCTTTGATGTAAGAGCTACTAAGGCTGACGATTATTATATCACAATTACCGAAAGTAAAAAATTCACTGAGGAAGATGGTTCTTTTCACTTTAAAAAACACAAAATTTACTTGTACAAAGAAGATTTTGGAGCTTTTGCCGAAATACTAGAAGAAATGACTTCATACGTCTTGAACCACAAAGGCGAAGAAGTAATCTCTGAAAGACACCAAAAAGATTTTAAAAAAGAATACGGTTCTGACAAACCTGAAGGACAAAGATCCAGCTTTACTGATATTGATTTTGATGATATTTAGTCCCCAATAACTTTTTAAAAAGTACGAGTCCAATTTGTCCTGCATTTTGGACTTTTTTTATATCTTTAATTTTTGCTGTTATTTTAACAATCAATATGCAATTTTTTAAATGTGTTAAGACCCAGTCCTGGGGGACACAATATTTATAGACCTTTTTTAGATTATTTAATAAAACCCCAACGGGGTGGCGTGGCATATTAGTTATCAAAAAAATATCGCTCCTCTGGAGCTTTAATAAAAAAATACCATTAGCTATAAACATTATGCTCCTCTGGAGCTTTCTTAACTAGCTACCATTAGAATACTATTTTTAAAAAACATAGAATGAAAAAAATAATTCTTTTACTTAGTTTCCTTTTTATTGGAGTTTCTTCTTTTGCTCAAAAACTTGAATACGAAACCAAATCAAACATTCAGTACTATAGCTCAACAATTAATAAGTCTGACTCTTATATAAATGAAAGATGTGTTTTGGATATTTATTATCCGAAAAACACTAAAGGTTTTGCTACAATAGTTTGGTTTCACGGTGGCGGATTGACAGGAGGAAGTAAAGAAATTCCTGAAGCTTTAAAAAATAAAGGTTTTGCCATTATTGGAGTAAACTATAGATTATCTCCAAAAGTTAAAGCTGTAAAATGTATCGAAGATGCTGCAGCAGCTATTGCCTGGGCTTTTAACAATATTGCAGGTTATGGAGGCGATACTGCTCAGATTTTTGTGTCAGGACATTCTGCTGGTGCTTATTTAGCTCTGATGAATGGCTTAGATAAGAAATGGTTGCAAAAAGAAGGAATTGATGCTAATAAAATTGCTGGATTGATTCCGCTTAGCGCACAATGTATTACACATTTTGAAATTAGAAGAGAAAATGGAATTCCGGAAAAACAACCGACTATTGATACTTTCGCACCTTTATTTCATGTTCGTGCCGATGCTCCTCCGATTTTATTAATTACGGGTGATCGCGAATTAGAGATGTTAGGGCGATATGAAGAAAATGCCTACATGGAACGTATGATGAAGCTGGTTGGACACAAAGAAACCAAACTTTACGAATTGGACGGTTATGGTCATGGAATGACAGAACCAGGGTTTCCGTTACTTGTAAACGAAGTTAACCGAATTATAAAAGAGAAACAAACCAAAAAATAATCATTTAATAAATCCACGGCAATGGAAACAAGCTTATTAATATTACCCGGACTAGGAAATTCCGGTGACAAACACTGGCAGACCTTTTGGCATAAAAAATTCGAAAATTCAATTCGTTTGGTTCAGGACAACTGGGATGAACCTGTTCGCGAAGAATGGCTGGCAAGATTAAACGAGGAAATCTCTAAACTCAATCAACCCACTATTCTTGTAGCACATAGCTTAGCTGTTTCATTGGTATTGCATTGGGCTGAAGCCAATACTAACAAAAATATTGTAGGTGCCTTATTAGTAGCGCCTGCTGACGTCGATTCACCTCAACATACACCTGAATCTACACGTAATTTTTCGCCGATTCCAACTTTCAAACTACCCTTTCCTTCCATAGTTGTGGCGAGCGAAAATGATCCTTACGCTTCATTTGAAAGGAAACAGTTTTTGGCAGAAAAATGGGGAAGTGATTTTGTGAATGTAGGTCAAAAAGGACACATTAACTCTGATTCTGATCTACAATATTGGGAAGAGGGACAATTGATATTGCAGCAATTAATTGAAAAAATAGACTTATAATTTAACCGCAAAGTGCGCAAAGATTTTACGCAAAGTTCACAAAGCTTTGCGAACTTTATTTTTTATAAAGCATCATTTGCAAAAACCTTTGCGCACTTTGCGGTTAAATTTATATACTAAAAACTAGCCAATTCGCAAGCCATTTTCAATCTTAAAATCAGGAGTTAATAAAATTACATCTCCCTCCTTGCCTATCGCACCCAAAACCAGGCATTCGCTCATGAACTTTCCGATTTGTTTCTTAGGAAAATTAACTACTGCTATAATTTGTCGGTTTACTAAATCTTCTTTTTTATAATGCACAGTGATTTGTGCCGATGATTTTCTGATTCCAATTTCATTACCAAAATCAATTGTTAGCTGATAAGCTGGTTTTCTTGCTTCCGGAAAATCATTCACATCGATTATGGTTCCTACTCGCATTTCAGTTCTTTCAAATTCACTCCAGGTTAAATCCATTTTGCTTTAATATAGTTGATTTACAAACCTATTAATTCTGTAATTAATATCGTTAATTCTGTAACCCTTTTTTTAAACTGCGCTCCTAAATTTACGAGTAACAAATTGTAAGCTAACTATAAAAAAAAGCAGAAATGGAAAATACGATACTTAATAGCGACCACTCCCTAAAAGACTTTGATTTTGATATTCAGGAACAGAATACCGATAAATATATAAAAACGGCCAAAAATGTTCAGTTATATGTAAAAGATTACGGAAAAGGACAACCTGTAATTTTAATTCACGGCTGGCCACTCTCTAATGAAATGTGGGAATATCAAATTGAGTTCCTGGTTAAAAATAATTATAGAGTTATTGCATACGACCGTCGTGGTTTCGGTAAGTCATCACAACCCTGGGATGGTTATGACTACGATACACTAGCTGACGATTTGAGTGAAATTATTGAGCAGCTGCAATTAGAAAATGCAACATTGGTAGGATTTTCTATGGGAGGTGGAGAAGTAGTTCGTTATTTCAGTCGTCATGGTGGAAAAGGTGTTACAAAAGCCGCTTTAATTTCATCCATAATTCCATTTTTAGCAAAAACGGATGACAATCCAGAAGGGCGTCCAAAAGAAAAAGGAGAAGCTACAGCAGCTGCCATTAGAGAAGACAGAATAGGATTTCTTGAAAATTTTGGAAAAATATTTTTTGGCGTTACTATTATAAATAAACCTTTGAGTACGTCATTACTTGAATATTTTACAAAGCTTTGTTCGGCTGCTTCACCAAGAGCAACGTTAAAATGCGCCGAATCTTTAAACAATACAGATTTTAGAGATGAACTTCATACTATAAAAGTTCCCACTCTAATTATTCATGGAGACGAAGACAAAAATGTTCCGATTGAGGTAAGTTCAAAAAAGACTGCAGAAGCAATAGCCAATAATACTTTTATTGTGTATGAAGGCGCTCCACACGGTTTATTCTATACAGCGAAAGATCGTTTAAATGAAGATTTATTAAATTTTCTAAACTCGTAAAAAACTAAATTTATATCCAAAGAAGTTTACTTTATGCGAAAAACTTCTTTGGATATATTTTTACCCTCGTGGTCTTTCTTTTACAGAATTAAAAGTTATTTTTGACTAACTAATTCTTTAGAAAAATGGCACGAACTCCTTCAAATATTATTCCGCTTGGAACAATTGCTCCAGACTTTCATCTAAAAGACACCAATTCTAATAACGAATATTCGTTTGAAGATGTAAAAGGATCAAAAGGAACACTTGTCATTTTTATGTGCAACCATTGCCCTTTTGTACTTCATGTGTTACCCGAAATAATAATGATAGCCAATGATTACCGTGTTCAAGGACTTGGCGTAATTGCTATTTCAAGTAATGATATTGAAAAATATCCTGAAGACTCTCCGGAATTGATGACTGAATTTGCTTTTGAAAACAAAATAGATTTCCCTTATTTATTTGATAAAACTCAAGAAGTTGCCAAAGCGTATGACGCAGCCTGCACACCAGATTTTTTTCTGTATGATAATCAGGATCTTTTATTCTATCACGGTCAATTGGATGATTCAAGACCCAACAATGGAATTCCGTTAAGCGGAAGCGATCTACGAAGTGCCATAGACGCTTTGATTTATAACAGAAGTTTGAATGAACAGCAAAAACCAAGTGTTGGATGCAGTATCAAATGGAAATAAACTAGTATTTTAATCTACTTTCCTTTATCTTTACAATTCTATTACATTTCCATGGTGGTGACTATTATATTATTTACAGCTCCAATATTGTTGTTTTCTTTAAAAAGAAAACCAGTCGCTGTTATAATTATTTCACACAGCAAGGCCTTTATTAATTAGGCCTCCGTCCACTTCATTTTCTTCTTTAAGGCGGAGGATTTTTTTACCAAATTTTACTATTTATTCTATTTGAAAGATTCATTTTCTTCAAATAAATAATTGCTTTCATTTTATCCCATTTTTCCAAAAACAAACCATTTTTAAATTTCAATTTGTACACCTGCACAGATTGGAAATACCAATACGCACACTAATAAGCAACGTTTAATAAATTAATATTTTAGAATATGAAACCAACACCTATTTTCTGTAAAACAGATTATCAGCTTTTAAGAGAGCTGATTTTAAAGAGCAAAAATGAAACAAATGCTAAAGAAGTCGGTCAGCTTGCGCAAGAACTCGATCGTGCCATTATTAGCAAAGAAAACACTTTAGATAGCTCAATTATCAGAATCGGCTCTCATGTTACCATTGAAGATGTAAAGGCAAACAAGCAAATGAAAATCCAGATTGTTTTGCCATCAGCAGCTAATGTAACGGAAAGAAAAATATCTATTTTAGCTCCCTTAAGCGTTGCCATAATTGGATTTAAAGAAAACGATCAGGTTGATTGGGAATTACCAGCCGGAATAAAAACTTTAAAAATAATTGCTGTTGACAATAGTACTTCAGACCATTCATAATTTTTGAAACACCTCATCATGAAGGTGTTTTTTTTTATTTCTATTCTAAAATAAAAATCCCACATGCCGAAACATATGGGATTACTATTTATACAATACTAAATTGTATTTAATATTCTTATTTTACTTCCATTAACTCAACATCGAAAATCAAAGTTGCGTGTGGTGGAATTACTCCTCCTGCACCTGATGGTCCGTATGCTAAATCAGATGGAATTACAAAACGAGCTTTGTCTCCAACTTGTAATAAAGCGATACCTTCATCCCATCCTTCGATAACCTGACCTTGACCTAATCTAAATTCGATTGGTTTTTTTCTTGGGTAAGAAGAATCAAAAACTTTTCCGTTTTCTAATGAACCTTCGTAATGAACTGCAACTGTTTTACCAGCTTCTGCTCTTTTACCGTCTCCTTTTTGGATCATTTTGTAACGTAAACCGCTTTCTGTTTTATCAAAACCAGCAGCTAATTGCTCCATTTTTGCTTCAGATTCTGCTTTCAAAGCTGCATCTCTTTTTAGACGTGCACCTTTTAAACCAATAAAAGCTTCAATAGCATTAAATTTTTCAGCTTCTTCACCTACTCTGATGATTTCTACTGCATCAAGATTATCTCCCTGAGCAACAGCATCAACAACATCCTGACCTTCTACAACGTGGCCAAAAACAGTATGTTTTCCATCTAACCAAGAAGTTGGAACGTGTGTAATGTAAAATTGAGAACCATTACTTGCTGGTCCTGAGTTAGCCATTGCTAAAACTCCAGGACGATCGTGTTTTAAACTTGGGTGAAATTCATCATCAAATTTATAACCTGGATCTCCAGTTCCAGTTCCTTTAGGACATCCACCCTGAATCATAAAATCAGGAATAACTCTGTGAAATGTTAGTCCATCATAGAATTTTTGTCCCTGAGGTTTTACTTTATTTTCCATATTTCCTTCTGCAAGAGCTACAAAATTCCCTACAGTTCCTGGTGTTAAATCGTGTGTTAGTTTTACTAAAATCGAACCTTTGCTTGTGTTGAATTTAGCGTATATTCCGTTTTCCATGTTGTTATTTTTAATTTTGATTGCAAATTTACGAATTAATTTTTTATCTCTTTTTTAGATTTTGATTTATATGTGAGACCATAAACAGTTAATGATAATAATGATAAAACCACACAACCTATAGCTACGGCATGCCATCCACCCAATTTCCACAAAAACAATCCATAAGCAGATCCTGCGGCAGTTCCTAAAAAGCTAAACGACATAAATACCGTATTTAGTCTGTTTCTGGCTTCTGGCAGCAATGAATAAACTCTGGTTTGGTTTGAAATGTGAACACCCTGAATTCCTATATCAATAAAAACAATTCCAATTGCAATTCCGATGACGCTTTCTATTGAAAAATAGAAAATTATAAAACTCAATAATATCAATAAACAACCATATCCTACAGCAACTCTTGAACCGCCTTTATCTCCTAATCTTCCAACTAATGGAGCAGCCAAAGCTCCTGAAGCTCCAACAATTCCGAATAAACCAATTGTCGCGCTATTAAAGTCAAAAGGCTTTCCTGAAAGCAATAAAACCATAGTCGTCCAGAAAGCACCAAACTGTGCAAAACTAAATACATTTATTATGGTTGCTTCTCGTAAAATAGGTTGTGTTTTTATTAAAGTAAAAAGGGATTGAATTAATTGTCCGTAAGTTCCCTGAAACTGCGGTTTATTAACTGGAAATTTATTCTGAATCACAAAAAAGATCAAAAGACAAATTCCGGCAGCAATATAAAACATCGATCTCCAGCCTAAAACCTGACCAATAAAACCGCTTAAAGTTCGGGAAAGTAAAATCCCAACCAATAAACCACTCATAATTGTTCCAATGACTTTTCCTCGCTGTTCTACAGAACTTAAGGAAGCAGCTAAAGGCAAAATAAGCTGTGGTACTATTGAAGTAATTCCGATTAACAAAGAAGCAACTTGTAAAAGAAAGAAACTTTTCGCTGTAGCTGCTAATATTAAAGCAATTACAGAAGCAAAAGTGGTTATTAAAATTTGCTTTTTACGTTCTAACTTGTCACCAAGCGGAACCATAAAAAATAAACCAATCGCATATCCGGCTTGAGTCAGATAGGTTATTGTTCCCGCATTGGCTTCAGGAATTTTAAATTCGTTGGCAATTAAAACAATTAAAGGCTGGCAGTAATAAAGATTTGCAACTATAAGTCCAGTGCAAGCTGCCATAAATAAGACATTCGTTTTGGATAAATTCATTTTGCAAAAATACCAATCTAATTGTAACCAAAACTTTAAAAAAAGTATAAATTTTTCAAGGTTAAGATCAAATCAGATCGGTATTTTAGAAATTGCACGGTCTTTTAAGATTTTATTTTTTCATAAAATCTTCACGAATTGGACTAAATACATCTGTTAACATTCCTTCTTCCAGACAAACAACACCATGAATCGCATGAGGCGGAATATAGAAGCTATCGCCTTCTTTTAATGTTTGAGTAACTCCGGAAATCGTAACATCAAATTTACCGCTAGAAACATAAGTTACCTGAGTATGATAATGTTCATGTAAAGTACCAATTCCGCCTTTTTCAAAATGAACGTTAACCAACATCACGCGATCATCGTAGGCCAGGATTTTACGTTTGATTCCTTCGCCAACCACTTCCCATTCGATATCATCTCCTTTTATAAATTCTTTGCTTGATCCGAAACTTTGCATACTCTTATATTTTAATTTACTTTTTTATTTATTGAACACTTTTCAAGTCTTTCTTCATTAACCCTATTCCTTCAGTTAAATTGTTTTCCTGAAAATACTTTTCTAATTCTACTAAGCGTTTTTTATTATCGTATTTAAATCCTGAATTTAATTTTCTTTGGCAGAGAGAACACAATCTTATAGAATGTCTATCTGTTTCCGGCATGCTATTAGTTCCATTCATTACACAATTAGCATTGATACAATGATGCAGACCAAACATGTGCCCAATTTCATGCGAACAAATTTTCAACAATCGATCTAAACATAAATTGAAATCAGCTTCTTGTTGCATTCTATAAATCGAACTTACTGCAATTTTATCTCTGTAAGATGCCAGTCCAAAAACATAATTCCATTCGGGTTTGGGATATAAATCTTTTTCTGTTATCGCCATCAAAGCAATTCCTTTATGTGTTTTTTCTTCTTTCAGAACATCGGTTAAAATATAACCTGCTAAAAATTGTTCTTGTCCCACATCGCCAATTCGTCTGGCCTTATTAGGAATAATGTCGTTTGAAACATTTTCTAAAACCTTAGTTTCTAATTGAAAGAAAACCTGCAAATATTGACGGACTAATTCAATTTGTCTTACTTGTAGCGAATCAAATTTTCCGATAGGTTTTAAATAGATAACATTCTCTTCTTTCGATGGGACAATATGTGGTGTTCTCAGGAATTGTTTAAAACTTTGCCCTTTTTCTTTATGAGTGTCCAGCCATTCCCCAAAAGTAGGCTCTCCAAGTTTAACATCATTAATTTTAATGTCTGTAAAATAAGGCTGCAACGGTATGTTTTCTTCCGGGTTTGATTGTAATTTTGGACTTGAATTTTCTTTTTTATCTGATTGACAGGAACAAAAAACCACCATAAACAACAAAAGAAGTTTCTTCATACCAAATTATTTAGATTATTTTTTTTGAAATAAAGTTGCAGCTTGTTTTAACAGATTCAAAAGCATTTGGAACATAATTATTTTCCTGTTCAACAAAAAAATAAATCATTCCTGATTGTTTAGCTGCTGCAAAAAAGGGCCTAAAATCAATAGAACCCGAACCAATTTCAGTATTCAGAGCAGGATTTACTTTGTCCATATCTTTAACATGCCACAATTTAAAACGTCCCGGATTTTCCTTAAACAATTGAAGCGGATCATTACCTGAACGAACTACCCAATATAAATCCAATTCAAAAGAAACTAAATTCTTATCGGTTTCTTTCAGCAGAATCTCATAGCCTGTGACACCATCCTGCTTTTTAAATTCAAAATCATGATTATGATACGCTAGTTTTAAACCCGCAGCTACGCACATTTTTCCAGCTTCGTTTAAGCGAGCGGCAATCTTATGAAAATCATTTCTAAAAGGTTCCTCAACCCAGGGAACGGTTAAATATTCATTTTTTAAAATTTTAGCAGCTTCAATCGCCGCTTTAACTTCTTCTAAATTCCCATCATATAAAAAGCTTCCTAAGTTATAATGTCCGCTCACCGCTTTTAAGTTATTGGCATCTAAGATTTTTTTAAGTTCAATTGGAGTCAGCCCCCAAAATTGATCTTTTATAGAAAAGCCATATGTTTCGACTGTTGTATATCCAGCTTTTGCAACTTTATCTAAAGTCGATTTTACATCTTTTGGAAGTTCATCACGCAAAGTATATAACTGTAAGCCTATTTCTTTTTTATCCATGGTGAAGGCAAATGATGGTGAAGCTAAAACCGCTGTTGCAGCCAAGCCTGTATTAATAATAAAGTTTCTTCTTGTAACCATTTTTTATCTTAAAAAAAATCCAAAAGTAAAGCTACTCTTTTTATTGAAATGCTATTATATTTCAGTTAAAAATTCCTTTTCGAAATTCATCATGAACTTATTAATAGTAGTAAGTGTTTCATTATTTATGATTTTTCCTTCTTCATTAATTTTTCCACGAACACCTTGTATCAGAATCAAATTTTCATCTTTAAATTGCGCTTCTAAGGTTTTCATTATCAAAATCAATTGTTCGTGAGCCATTTCTCCGGAAGCCGAAGCTGTAATCAATCCGATTTTCTTTTTTGAGAAGATCGTAGTCGAAACACACCATTCTAGTGCATTTTTTAAACTTCCGGGTAAACTAAAAACATATTCAGGAGTGCATATTATGATTCCATCGGCCAGAGCAATTTTATCTCTGAAATAAGTAATCACCGCCGGTGGATTCTCCGTATCTAAATCGGGATTGAAATGTGGCAATTCTTCTAAATCTTCAAATATTTCGACTTCAAATTCTGTTTTAAGATTTTCCGAAATGTGTTTTAAGATTTTATAATTGCTTGAATTTTTTCTTGTGCTGCCCGTAATGGCGAAGATTTTAATTGGTTTTGGCATTATCAATTTATTCCTTTATTTCTTAGTAGTATCCGCCTGAAAATTATCAAAATAAGTAAAATCTTTGGTAATTAATCCGTTCTCAATCGTGAAAATAGTGCAAATGGGTAATTCTAATTTTGAATTATCAGGAGCTGTTCCTGTTGAAATAAATTCTACAACAATATGATTTTCTCCGGAAGGATAAATTTGGATAATCTTATCGTGCAGATCAGGAAAAATTTCATTTAACTCCGCATATTTATCTTCTGTTTGCTTACGGGTTTGTTTTACAATTCCTTTTCCTAATGAAGGATCTTTGAAATCAGCAGATTCCGTATACATTTCAGCCATTTTTTTCCAATTATGACTATTGAAATACTCAAAATATTGCTTTATAATTTTTTCGTTTTTTGAAGTATCTATTACTTTTGATTGCTTTTGATTATTACAGGAAATAATTATAAAAACTGCAACCATGAGTGTTAGTAATTTTCGCATCCTAATTTTAGTTTTAAATTTTATCTAAATATACTAAAATTAGCCAAATACTCCTGACATAAAAAACTATCAATCTGATTTTAAACAATTACTTTGCCGTCAATAGATTCATCGTTGATAATTTATCTGAATCCAGCGATTGTGGTGGATAGTTTTGCTTTTCATTTCTAAAAGAAGAGACTTTTCCACTTTTATCTACATACATATAGGTGTAGTTCCAATAACTTGAACCTGCAGCTCTAGAATCACTTCCATTAGATTCATGGTAGATTTGGTCTGCATAAACAAGTATTTCACCGTCAGTGCTATTATCAAAAACTCTTATAGGAGTTCCCCAGGTTTTTATTAGGCTTTGTTTCGTTTTTCCAACCCATTTATCTCCTGCAATTTGTGAACTGGAACAGGCACATAAAACTAATATTGCTAGAAACACGATATAATTTTTCATAAGATTGGTGTTTAATATTTTTGGCAGAATAGGACTGAATTATTCAGGTATGTAATATTAATTAAAGTTAACAGATAGGTGTTTACACAAAATCATTCTAATGTTATATAATTATTACCTATTCAATTCTAAATAAAAAAATCAGTTCTTTATGGTTTACTCAAGGGCATATCATAAGGACTTAAACATTTGACATTTGTTTTTTTTCAAATTCTCAATTATTAACTTTGTATCTTTGCAGCCTCGAACTTTTGAAGAAAAACAATGCGAATTGACATTATAACAATTTTACCAGAATTATTAAGAAGCCCTTTTGAAGCTTCGATTATGAAACGTGCCATTGATAAAGGTTTAGTCGAAGTACATTTTCATAATTTGCGTGATTATACTACCAATAAACAAAAAAGTGTCGATGATTATCCGTTTGGAGGTGGTGCCGGAATGGTAATGACCGTGCAACCTATTGACGACTGTATTACGCATTTGAAAAGCCAACGCGAATACGATGAAATTATATATATGTCACCTGATGGAGAAACGCTAAACCAAAAAATGGCCAACACCATGTCGATGTATGAAAATATCATCATTTTATGCGGACATTATAAAGGTGTCGATCAACGGGTACGTGATCACTTTATTACCAAAGAAATTTCGATTGGAGATTATGTTTTATCCGGAGGAGAATTAGGCGCTTTGGTTTTATCAGATGCTTTGATCCGATTAATTCCGGGTGTTTTAAGTGATGAGACTTCAGCATTGACAGATAGTTTTCAGGATAATTTACTTTCAGGACCTATATACACAAGACCAGCAGACTATAAAGGATGGAAAGTTCCAGAAGTTTTGACAAGCGGTCACTTTGCCAAAATCGATAAATGGCGCGAGGATATGGCGTATGAACACACAAAGAACAGACGACCGGATTTACTCCAGGAGTAGTTTTCAGTCCCAGTCTCAGTTTTCAGTGAATTCGAGTACCTGTTAACTGCGACCGAAAAGCGAGACTAACACGCAATTTATCAATGAGTTAAAATAATTCACAATTTACAATTTATAATTCATAATTATTTTCTACATTTGCACCCGAATTAGACTAACCTCTGGCGAGATCCGTGAATGTTGCTCTATTATAAAAACCATAATTATAAGATATCATGGCAGATTTAATGAAATTCGTTCAAACCGAATTAGTTGCTAAAAAAGATTTCCCTGTTTTCGGAGCTGGAGATACTATCACAGTTTTCTACGAAATTAAAGAGGGTGAAAAAACAAGAACTCAGTTTTTTAAAGGAGTTGTTATTCAAAGAAGAGGTTCTGGTAACACAGAAACTTTTACTATTCGTAAAATGTCAGGAGCAGTTGGAGTTGAGCGTATCTTCCCAGTAAACTTGCCAGCTTTACAAAAAATTGAAATCAACAAGAAAGGTGCTGTACGTAGAGCTAGAATTTTCTACTTCAGAGAACTTACTGGTAAAAAAGCTAAGATTAAAGATAAAAGAAGATAATCATTTATCTCTTTGTTATAAAAAACTCGTTTCATATCATTTGAAACGAGTTTTTTTTTGCGCCTAATTTTTAAAATATCAAAACCGTAAAATTTTAATATCAAAATCATCGATTTGACAATTTAAAGATTCCAAAATAACAATCTGATAAATCCTGTATTTCTCTCTAAAACTACACCGTTTTCGGACTGATTTTATTATATTTGCTCCGCTCATTTTGAGCCGACTATACCTTTTCCATCGCCATCCTTTGACGATACGATTATAAAAAAAAAAAAAAAAATGACACAGAATTCAAAAATTTTTTACACCTTAACTGATGAGGCGCCTCTATTAGCGACTTATTCTTTGTTACCAATTGTTCAGGCATTTACTGCTACGGCTGGGATTGCTATTGAAACTAGAGACATTTCGTTAGCAGGTAGAATTTTATCTAATTTTCCTGAGGTTTTAACAGATGCTCAAAAAACTGGAGATGCATTAGCTGAACTTGGTCAATTAGCAACACAACCTGAAGCTAACATTATCAAATTACCAAACGTTTCTGCATCAGTACCGCAATTAAAAGCGGCTATTGCAGAATTACAGTCTCACGGTTACAAAATTCCTGATTTCCCTGAAGAGCCTCAAAATGATGCTGAAAAGGAAATTAAAGCAAAATATTCTAAAGTTTTAGGTTCTGCTGTAAACCCTGTTTTACGTGAAGGAAACTCTGACCGTAGAGCACCAAGAGCAGTTAAAAACTTTGCAAAAGCAAATCCGCATTCTATGGGTGCATGGTCTGCTGACTCAAAAACTAAGGTAGCTTCAATGCCAAATGGCGATTTCTACGGAAGTGAAAAATCACTTACTGTTGCAGAAGCTAATGATGTAAAAATTGAATTCGTTGCTAAAGACGGTACAACTACTGTTCTTAAAGCAAGTACTCCTTTAAAAGCAGGAGAAATAATCGACAGTTCTGTTTTAAGTGTGAACAAGTTAAAATCTTTTGCTGCTGAAGCAATTGCTGATGCTAAAAAAGAAGGTTTATTACTTTCTGTTCACTTAAAAGCGACAATGATGAAAGTTTCAGATCCAATTATCTTTGGCGCTATCGTTGAAGTTTATTTTGCTGATCTTTTCAAAAAATACGAAGCTTTATTCAATGAATTAAACATTGATACAAGAAATGGTTTAGGTGATATCTACGCAAAAATTGCAGGAAGACCTGAGCAAGCTCAAGTTGAAGCTGATATCACTAAAGCGATTGAAAACGGACCAGTTTTGGCAATGGTTAATTCGGATAAAGGAATTACAAACTTACACGTTCCTTCTGATGTAATCGTTGATGCTTCTATGCCAGCGATGATCCGTACTTCTGGACAGATGTACAATAAAGAAGGAAAACAACAAGATACTATCGCTATCATTCCGGACCGTTCTTACGCTGGACTATATACTGCTACAATTGATTTCTGCAAAAAACACGGTGCTTTTGATCCTAAAACAATGGGAAGTGTTCCTAACGTAGGTTTGATGGCTCAAAAAGCAGAAGAATACGGATCTCATGACAAAACTTTCCAAATTAAAGGTGACGGAGTTGTTCGCGTTGTTGACACAAACGGAAATGTTTTAATGGAACAAAACGTTGAAACAAATGACATTTTCAGAATGTGTCAGGCGAAAGACGCTCCTATTCAGGACTGGGTAAAACTGGCTGTAAACAGAGCTCGTTTATCTGATACTCCTGCTGTTTTCTGGTTAGATGAAAACAGAGCACACGACAGAGAATTGATCACAAAAGTTCAAAAATATTTAAAGGATTACAATACTGTTAACTTAGATATCCGCATCTTAAATCCGATTGCTGCAACTGAATTTACTTTAGACAGAATCATCAAAGGTTTAGACACTATATCTGTAACTGGAAACGTTTTACGTGATTATTTAACTGACTTATTCCCAATTTTAGAATTAGGAACTTCAGCTAAAATGTTATCTATCGTTCCATTAATGAATGGTGGTGGATTGTTCGAAACTGGTGCCGGAGGTTCTGCTCCTAAGCACGTTGAGCAATTTACGGAAGAAGGATATTTACGTTGGGATTCATTAGGAGAGTTCTTAGCTCTTGGTGCTTCATTAGAGCATTTAGGACAAACTTTAGACAATTCTAAAGCAATTGTTTTATCTGAGACTTTAGATCAGGCTAACGACAAATTCTTAGCTAATGATAAATCTCCAGCTCGTAAAATTGGTCAGATTGACAACCGTGGATCTCATTTTTACCTTGCATTTTACTGGGCTCAGGCATTGGCTGCTCAAAATAAAGATGCAGAATTGAAAGCGATCTTCACTCCAATCGCTGCTGAATTTGAAGCTAACGAAGCTAAAATCGATGCCGAATTAATTGGTGCACAAGGAAAGCCTCAAACACTTGGTGGTTATTACCAGCCAACTCCTGCATTAGTTAGCAAAGCAATGCGTCCTAGCGAAACATTCAATGCAATTATTGCAAAAATAAAATAAGTAACATATTGTTATAATTATATTTAAAAGACAACCATTTGGTTGTCTTTTTTTTTATCTTAACTAATGTTTAACAATCGTTACATACTAATATTTAGTAAGAATTCTTAACTATGTAAATCAAAATAACGAAGATGATTACAAAGAAAATCAGTATTTTAATTTTTATAATTTTTACGACTTTTACTTCATTTTCGCAGGAAAAATTCACTTTGAGTGGAACTATAACTGACTTTAAAAATAACGAAACCTTAATTGGTGTCAATATTTATATTCCTTCATTAAAGATAGGAACTACCACTAACGAATATGGTTTTTATTCGCTTACTGCCCCAACAGGCGAACATCAAATAGAGATTACATATGTTGGATTCCAAACGGTTCAAAAAACGGTTAACTTAAATCAGAATACCAAAATGAATTTCGGACTGAACGAAGGCGGCGAAGAACTTCAGGAAGTTGTAATCAAAGACAATAAAGGCAAAATTAATATCAAGTCTCCGGAAATGAGTGCGAACAAACTCTCAATCGCCACCATCAAAAAAATGCCGGTTGTTTTGGGAGAAGTCGATGTCTTAAAATCAATTTTATTACTTCCGGGTGTTACGAATGCCGGTGAAGGTGCTTCCGGATTCAACGTTCGTGGTGGTGGCGCTGATCAGAATTTAATATTATTAGATGAAGCCACAATATTTAATTCCTCTCACGTTTTTGGTTTCTTCTCTGTTTTTAATCCCGATGCTATTAAGGATTTAAAACTATATAAAGGAGGAATTCCGGCACGATATGGCGGAAGAGCTTCTTCTGTTCTGGATATTTATCAAAAAGATGGCAGCAGCAAAGATTTTCATGTAAATGGAGGAATTGGCTTAATTTCAAGTCGGATTTTAGCGGAAGGTCCTATCGTAAAAGATCGTGGTTCCTTTTTGATTGGAGGTAGAGCTTCTTACGCACATTTATTCCTTAAGCTATCAGAAGATCAAAAAGACAATTCCGCTTACTTTTATGATTTAAATACCAAACTGAGTTATAAATTGAACGATAACAACAATTTGTATTTATCAGGATATTTTGGGCGTGATGTTTTCAGTTTAAATAAAAGCTTCACTAATATCTATGGAAACTCAACCTTAAATCTTCGTTGGAATCATTTATTTTCTGAAAAATTATTTTCAAACCTGTCTTTAATTTACAGCGACTATTATTATGGATTAGATCTGGATTTTGTGGGATTCAAATGGGATTCAGGCATCAGAAATTACAATATCAAATATGATTTCAAACATTATATTTCAGATAAATTCAAACTGAATTATGGCTTAAACGGAATCTATTACGAATTTAATCCCGGAACCATTAAACCTAGTGATCCCGAATCCGGAATTAACCCCGATCAATTAGACAAAAAATATGCTTTCGAACCTTCTTTTTACATTGACGCCGAAAATCAGCTTTCAAAAAAAATCACTATTGCTTATGGATTGCGCTATAGCTTATTTTACCGTTTAGGAGAATCTACCGTTAATTTATACGAAAACAACAATGCAGTTGTCTTTAACTCTGATTTGCAGATTTACGAAAAAGGAACGCCAATCGGAACTAAATATTACGGAAAAAATAAAGTCATCAAGAGCTTTAATAACCTCGAACCTCGTTTTTCAGCTTCTTACCAGCTAAATGACGATCAGGCAATAAAAGCAAGTTATAATCGAATGGCACAATATCTTCAGTTGATATCGAATACCTCATCTCCTACTCCACTTGATGTCTGGATGCCAAGTGATACTTATATTAAACCACAAATTGCAGATCAGGTGGCGCTGGGTTATTTCAGAAATATTAAAAACGGTGCTTACTCTCTGGAAGTTGAAACCTATTATAAAGAAATTCAAAATCGACTGGATTATATTGATGGTGCCGATTTGATTGCAAACAATGCTATTGAACAAGTAATTTTAAACGGACAAATGCGAGCTTATGGTTTAGAATTGATGTTCAAAAAAAATGAAGGTAAATTCAATGGCTGGATTTCGTACACTTTATCCAAATCAGAACAGCAAACACCGGGAAGAACTCCTGATGAATCTGGAATCAATAACGGACAATGGTACAGTTCTGCATACGACAAAACACATAATTTAGCCATTACTTCTGCTTATAACCTGAACGAGAAATGGTCATTTGGCGCTAACTTTGCGTTACAATCCGGACAACCAGTAACTTATCCGAACGGACAATATGAATATTTAGGAATAACTGTCCCAAGTTACGGTCTAAGAAACGAGAATCGTCTTCCTGCATACCATCATTTAGATGTTTCGGCGACATTAACTCCAAGAAAAAACAGAGACAGAAACTGGAAAGGCGAATGGGTTTTCAGTATTTATAATTTATATAATCGCAAAAATGCAGCCTCTATTAATTTCCGTCAAAATGTAGACACTGGTCAAAACGAAGCTGTAAAAGTATCTATTTTCGGAGTTGTACCTGCTGTGAGTTATAATTTTAAATTTTAAAATCACTTTCTGCTCAAGAAGTTAAAAATATATACCATGAAAAAAGTAACTTTACTAATCGTATTTTTTACAGCAATTTTCTTCACCAGTTGCGAAGAAGTTGTTGATGTTGATTTAGATACCGCACCACCAAAATTGGTAATTGAAGCGGCAATAAACTGGCAAAAAGGCACAACAGGTAAACAACAGACTATAAAATTAACTACTACAACTGGTTATTTTGAAAACGTAATTCCAACCGTTTCTGGTGCGACGGTTTATGTAAATAACAGTAGTAATGAACGGTTTAATTTTATAGAAGTTCCAAAAACGGGTCGATATGTATGTACTAATTTTAAGCCTGTAATCGATGAAGAATATACATTAACTGTTATTAGTAATGGAAATACTTATACTGCAATTGAGGTTTTAAAATCAGTAGTACCCATTACACGAATTGAACAAAATAACGAAGGTGGTTTTACGGGAAAAGATATTGAAATAAAAGCTTTTTATAGTGATCCGTCAGATTCGGAGAATTTTTATTTATACAAATATGTATACTCTAATAAAATCAAATCAACCTATTATGTTGATGATGATGAATTTTATAACGGAAATGAATTTTTCAGTCTTTCAGATGATGATGAACTAGAAGTTGGAAATGAAATCGAAATAACGCATTACGGAATTTCGAAACAGTATTATAATTACATGAATATTTTAGTTAGCATTGCAGGCAGTAATGTTGGAGGACCATTTCAGTCCCCTCCCGCAACTGTCAAGGGAAATATCATCAATACAACCGATAAAAACAATTACCCTTTAGGTTATTTCTCACTTTGCGAAACCGATTTAAAAAAATACACCGTAAAATAAACCAACAAAAATGGAAGCCCAAATTAAAATTTTAACCGAAAAAAAATTAATCGGCAAATATATAATCATGTCGTTTATGGAAAATAAAACCTTTCAATTATGGAGCGGGTTTATGCCAAGACGAAAGGAAATAAAAAATCCGGTCGATTCTAATTTATATTCGCTTGAAGTTTTTCCACAGGATTATTTTGATAATTTTGATGCAAATAGAACCTTCCAGAAATGGGCTGCTGTAGAAGTCAAAGATTTTGATACTCTACCAGCTGAAATGGAATCGTTAATTATTCCAACCGGAATATATGCTATTTTTATACATAAAGGTCCAGCCACTGAAGCGCATCAAACTTATCATTCCATCTTTGCAGAATGGCTTCCTAATTCTGATTATATAGTAGATGACAGACCACATTTTGCTGTAATGGATGAAAGATACAAAAAGGATGATCCTGATTCTGAAGAAGAAATTTGGATTCCTATAAAAAACAGACCGTAAATAAAACTCTATTATCATTTATGAATTATAAAAATTATTCTAATGAAGATTTAATTGAAGCCTATAATACAATGTTGGATTATTCTGGAAAAGCAAGTAATGAAATTCTTTTAGAAATTGATAAAAGAGGGGGACTTGACGTTTTTCTATCAAACATAGAATTTAACAAATCTAACAAAGAGGAGATCAATAGAATATCTCAGGAAGTTTACAATCTTAGTAAAGATTTTAATGATTTAGAATTTATAAAAGGTCTCATAAAATCCGAAACATTAGAACATAATGAACTAGATAAATTGGTGACATTAAAATTTGAGCAAAATCAAGCATTCTTAAAGAATAGAAAAATTGACCAAAAAACAATATTCGGAAGTTTAGTTGGAATGATTATAGGCATTATAATTAGTTTAATTTTCTACATTTTAGTCACATCTTTATTAGGCAAATTTGTTTTTTACCCAATAATTGGAGTTTATTTTATTTGTTATCAAGCAATAAAATTAATTACAAAACAGACTAGAGACAACATATTAGTCTTCTTAAGTTCTTTTGCAGGTACAATTTTAACAATGGTTATATTATTTCTTTTTTCAAGATAAATTAAAACAAATATCATGCTAACCGAAACGCTAAAATCACTTTTTAACCGTGATCTCAATAAACTAAAAGCTGAGATAGAATCCTATCAGGACGAAAGTCAAATTTGGGCAATTGACAAAAACATTTCAAATTCGGCCGGAAATCTTTGTTTACATCTCATTGGAAATATTAACACTTATATCGGGACCGAATTGGGAAAAACCGGTTATGTTCGAAATCGTCCTTTAGAGTTTTCTTTGAAAGATGTGCCAAGATCTGAAATAATCAACAAAATCGACGAAACCATTTTAGTAGTAAATAATACGCTTGATTCTTTGACTGAAGCCGATTTAAAAGCCATTTATCCTCAAATCGTTTTCGAAAAAGAAATGACAACAGAATTCTTTTTAGTACATCTTTCGACACATTTAGCCTATCATTTGGGACAAATCAATTATCACAGACGTCTTATTTAATTTTAGATTTTAGATTCCAAAAAAATCTAAAATCTAAAATCCGAAATCTAAAATAGTACACGTACCTTTGCACCACAATAAAAAAACAATTCAGCATGTCATCACATCATATAGTTCGAGACGATCAGGAACCTGCTTTAATCATTGCCAATGGAGCCGCCTGCAACCCTGAACTATTAGGACAATTACTGGAATGGTCACCGCTTGTTGTTGTTTTAGATTCGGCTATCGAACGCGTTATTGAATTAGACATAAAAGTCGACGTTCTTCTGGGTGATTTTGATCGTGGTTTCGATCCCGAAATCTATAAAACATCACAATATCCAATCGAAATTGTACATGCCCCAGATCAGGACAAAACTGATCTTGAAAAAGCTTTCGATTATTTAATAGCGAGAAAAATTCCAGCCGTCAATGTAGTTTGGGCCACCGGAAGACGTGCCGATCATACGATTACCAATCTTACTAATATCGTTCGTTATCGCAATTTGCTTAAAATTGTAATTCTCGACGATCACTCCAAAATATTTTTATTGCCGAATAAATTCGAAAAATGGTACACGGCAAAAACCCCCATTTCGTTGATTCCAATTGGCGTTGTAAACGGAATTAATTCGACCAACTTAAATTATCCACTTCAAAATGATACGCTGACAATGGGCTATAGAACCGGAAGTAGTAATTCAGTCGCACAAGACGGGCTTGTAACGATCACGCACAACAATGGCGATTTGTTGTTGATGGAGTGTATTGATTAAATTGTTCTTTTGAGCGGGAAGTCGAAGGTTCTTTTATACTATCCTAATACCAATTTACATCAACTAATCGAAAAAGCTACAGCCAACACCGTTAGTACCAATACAACCAAAAGAAACGAACAACAACTATGAAATCAAAATTAATAACAATTTTAATAATCACTTTACTTATATTTAGTTTCACTAGTAAAAATGAAATTGAAGAATGTTTTATTTCTTTTAAATCTTCTACCAATTTAACACCTGCAACACCAGACAGACTTCCTGAGGCTTATAGAAAAGGAAGAAAAGTTACCACGTATAAAGGCGAAGTCGAAATCACTTGTATTGATGGTTATAGAGTTTTGTATAATAATAACAAAAAAGTTCCATTCGTAAATCTAAAAGTAGAGCTTTCAGAGCGTAAAGCATATGAAAAAGACCAAAAACACCTAATTGAAAACTTAAAATATTTAAATTCAAATTCAAGTGGAATGGAAAGCAAAGACCTAATAGAACTTGAATTTAATGGTTACAAAATTTATGGACTTAGCAGAGGAAGTATTGAATCTGGAAGTACATTAGGAACCTTTATTATGTTCCCAGGAAATGGTGTTACAGTTTATTTCTACTTCAACAATCTCAAACCAGAATACAGAAATTTTGAAAATGTTGACGACTACAAAAAACAGCGTGATAGATTTATTAAGGAATACACAAAATACCTGACAACTTGCAAAGGTAAATAAGTACTAGAGCTACTACAACGGATTTAGGCAAGTGTCTTAATAAAAGATTTGTTTTGTATTTAAGAGATTTTGCAAATTCGAAAAATGAGCTTAATTAGTACCAAACCCGCTGTAATATTAGAACGTTGTGAGCTACCTTGAAAAAAGCCGAAATAAAAAAAATGCGTTATAAAAGAAAAATTAAATTAGAATTTCACGAAGAGAAATGGTTTAAACTAATTTGTTTTTTTGTATTTTTTGGATGGTTATTGTATATCATAAATCCAACATTTCAAATTAACAAAAATGAGTTAGTTGAATTAGATGTAACCGTTTATAAAGAATGGAAAACCGGTGGACAAAGAAATCCAGTCAAACTTTCTTTTACAGTTAAAGAATATTCTAATCGTTTTGGAATTTATGTTGGTGGCACTTATGGTAGATGGACAGAAGTAACAGAGACTCTGGTACCAAACAGAAAAATTAAAATTAAAATTCACAAAAGCAATAAGCATAACTTAAATAAAGAAACTGAAGTTATTCCTATATATTATTTAAAAAACGATAACTCCTACATAATATTTAATGAGGACCAATTCAATGAGGGTGAAAAAAGTTCAGATAATCGTGTTAGGGGATTTTTTGTCATAATTTTTCTATTTGGATTATGGAGAATATGTACCGAATAAGAAAAGGCAGTCACACAAACCTACTACAACCGATTTGAGCATTTGATTTAATTGAAAGTTTTACAAAATCTTTTCTAAAAAAGGAATGACTATCTTTGCACCAAATTTACAAAATGAAAGCAACAGACAATTCTGAAAAAAACAATTTACATCCTCGAAATCTTCATCGCTCACGCTATGATTTCAAACTTCTTATTTCAAATTGTCCTGAATTAAAAGCGCATGTTGCCATTAATCTTCATGGAATTGAAACTGTTGATTTCAGTAATCCTGTTTCTGTAAAAGTTTTGAATAAGGCTTTATTGCAAACGTATTATGATATTCAAAATTGGGATATTCCCAGAAATTATCTTTGTCCTCCAATTCCCGGGAGAACAGACTACATACACTATTTAGCCGATTTGTTAGCAGAAACCAATAACGGAATAATTCCTTTGGGCGCAGATGTGCTAGGTTTAGATATTGGAACAGGTTCCAACTGTATTTATCCCATTTTAGGAAATGCAATTTACGACTGGAGTTTTGTTGGAACTGATATCGATAAGAAAGCTATCGAAAACTGCAGTAAGATTATCGAAAGAAATCCAAAACTAATTGATGCAATAAGTTTACAATTACAAATAGAATCTCGTTTTATTTTCAAAAACATAATTACTCCCGAGGATCGTTTTACTTTCACAATGTGCAATCCTCCTTTTCATGCATCAGCTGAAGAAGCGAATAAAAGTACATCTAGAAAAGTTTCTAATTTAAATCCAAAGGAAAAGAAAATTACTAATCCTGTTTTAAATTTTGGAGGACAAAGCGACGAATTATGGTGCAACGGTGGTGAAATAGGTTTTGTAACTCAAATGATTTATGAAAGTGCCAAATATGCCATGCAATGTCAATGGTTTACTACTTTGGTTTCTAAAAAAGAAAATCTTTCAAGTATTTACAAAACTTTAAATAAAGTAAATGCAGCATCCATCAAAACTATCGATATGGCTCAGGGCCAAAAAACAAGCCGAATTGTAGCGTGGACTTTTTTAAGTGAAGCACAGCAAAAATCCTGGAAAATTCAAAACGCTGATTTTCAGCAATAAAACTTGATATTATTATTTGCTTTTGGTAGATTTGATTGTAAATCATTTAATATCAAAAACATGGCAGATTATATTGGTTACCTGGCTTCCGTTTTTATTGTGGGAGGTTTTTTACTGAAAGACCTTAGAACAATCCGATTTATTAATCTCTTTGGATGTATTTGTTTTGTTATTTATGGCATCTTTTTAAAAGATTATAGCGATGTCAGTCAATGGCTTTTACCCGTTATTATTCCAAATGCTATTTTGGCTGTTGTGCAGCTTTATCATTTAACAGTTAAAGATCCTAAGAGATTATAGTTCCATATAAAAATAAAACAATTCTTACAAAAATTTATTATTCATCATTTTTATTATATATTTGCATTAAATAAATAGGTAATTCCTGATTCAACGTGGCGGTGAGACATCTACCATAAATGTATTTTTAATACATCGTTCTCAGGGTCTATTTTTAAAAATACCAAAGGGCTTTTATAGCCCTTTTTTTTATGCCCATGAATATATACATAGACGAAAGTGGTGATTTAGGATGGAAGTTGGATAAACCCAATAGACATGGAGGTTCAAGTAAATTTATCACAATTACAGGTGTTGTTATTTCAAAAGATGAAGAAAAATTTATTTCTCGCTTCATAGCTGATATCTATAAAAAATATAATCTAACTCCAAATATTGAAAAGAAAGGTGCTAATTTTTTACCAGAACATTCTTCTTTCATAACTTCCCAACTTGCAAATAAAATAATTAACAAATGTGATTCATTCAAAATCATTTCTATTACTGTAAATAAATCAAAAGTTTTTGATTCATTGAGAAAGGATAAAAATATATTCTATAATTATGTTTTGGGGTTATTATTAAAACCCGAAATTATTCAATTTAAGAGTGCCAAAATAATACTGGACAAAAGAACTATCAAAGTAAGCCACGGGGAAAGTTTTCCTGATTACATAAAAACCGAAATCTGGGGGAACGGCCTCGACATAGAAATTTCTTGCCACTTTTTAGAAAGCACTAATAACAAAATGATCTGGTTTGCAGACTGGTATGCAAATTTTATTTGGAGAAATCACGAAGACAACGAATCAAGTTCTTACGATCAATTAAAGAATCTGTCAAAAGATAAATTTACTGAAAAAAAATTATTCTTTTAACTTTCATTACATCCTAAGAGATTGTAATTCTGATATATTAAAACAAAATTCTAATACTTTATCTGTATTATTCTCAGTACCTTTAAGGTAAATTGAATTTTATGAATACACCAAAAATATGCTTGAGAATCGCCCTATTATTATTACTTGTAAGTTGTGCTTCTTCTAAAAAAGCAAAATTTGAAGATTACGTTTTTGAAACAAAAACCGAAAAACAAGCTTATCTAACTTCATATGATAAAGCTTTAAAACTTTGGGAAATCCCGTATAAAGAAGAAAATATTAAAACCAGTTTAGGAACTGCACACATCATTATGGCAGGTCCGAAAAACGGAAAAGATCTTGTTTTACTTCATGGAATGGACGCCAGTTCTACGATGTGGTATCCGAATATTAAAGCCTTAGCTAAAAATCATCGTATTTACGCGATAGACTTTTTGATGGAACCCGGAAAATCAAATTTAACAGCAAAACCACTTTCTCGTGAGGAAATGGTAATATGGTACAATGAAATCTTCCAACATTATAAATTAAAGAAATTTGATATTGTTGGGGCTTCCCGAGGGGGTTGGATTGCAACTTTATTAGCTATCCAAAAGGAAAATAATATTGATAAAATAGTGTTATTAAGTCCGGCGCAAACCTTTAAATTTATTGATAAGGTTGGAAAAACAAGTAATGCTTTAATGCTGAAACTCTTCCCTAGTGAAAAGAAATTCACCAAAACCCTAACAACATTTTCAACGCATCCCGAAAAAATTAGCCCCATTTATAAAAGACAATTTTATCTGGCCAACAAATATGCAAAATCAAATTCAAGCATGCTGAAAATGATGCCCTTTTCAGATGATGAACTACAATCTATCAAAAATCCGGTTTTAGTTTTAATTGGAGATCACGACGTCATCAATTCTGATGAAAGCTTAGAAAGAGCACAGAAATATTTAATCAAAAATAAAACTCAAAAAATAACCGATGCGGGTCATTTTTTAAGTATTGATCAGTCTAAAATCGTGAATGATGCAATGGTTAATTTTTTAGATTAATTTAATACTCTAATAACTCTTAACGAGGTATTTAATCTTTTAAATCGAATTCAAACTTTGTATCTTTACAAAACTAAACTTTTCATCAGTCAAAAATGAATTTCCAGGTATCCTCAGAATATAGTCCGAAAGGCGATCAGCCACAAGCAATTCAAAAACTAGCACAAGGTGTTCGGGATGGCGAAAAATATCAAACTTTATTAGGTGTTACAGGATCTGGAAAAACATTTACAGTTGCTAATGTTATTGAGGAAGTTCAAAGACCTACTTTGGTCTTAGCCCATAATAAAACTTTAGCTGCACAATTGTACTCTGAATTCAAACAGTTTTTTCCAAATAATGCGGTTGAGTATTTTGTTTCTTACTATGATTACTATCAGCCTGAAGCTTTTATGCCTGTAACGGGTGTTTTCATCGAAAAAGATTTATCTATCAACGAAGAGCTTGAAAAAATGCGTTTGAGCACCACTTCTTCCCTACTTTCAGGGCGACGCGACATTTTGGTTGTGGCTTCGGTTTCTTGTCTGTATGGTATTGGAAATCCAGTTGAGTTTAAGAAAAATGTAATTGAAATACATAGAGACCAGGTCATTTCACGAACTAAGTTATTACACAGCTTAGTACAAAGTTTATACGCCAGAACGGAAGCCGATTTTAATCCCGGAACATTCAGGATTAAAGGCGATACCGTTGAAGTCTATCCAAGTTATGCCGATGATGCTTTTAGGATTCACTTTTTTGGAGATGAAATTGAAGAAATAGAATCTTTTGATGCCAAGACTTCGCAAGTCATTGAAAAATTCAAAAGACTGACCATTTATCCTGCCAACATGTTTGTGACTTCTCCGGAAGTACTGCAAGGCGCTATTTGGGAAATCCAACAAGATTTAGTCAAACAAGTTGATTATTTTAAAGAAATAGGAAAACATCTGGAAGCAAAACGTTTGGAAGAGCGTACTAATTTCGATTTAGAAATGATTCGCGAATTAGGTTACTGCTCCGGAATTGAAAATTATTCGCGTTACCTTGACGGACGACAAGCCGGCACAAGACCTTTCTGTTTATTAGATTATTTTCCAGACGATTTTTTGATGGTTGTAGACGAAAGCCACGTAACCGTTTCACAGGTTCACGCCATGTACGGTGGTGACCGCAGCCGTAAAGAAAATCTGGTTGAATATGGTTTCCGCTTACCGGCTGCAATGGACAACCGACCTTTGAAGTTTGAAGAATTCGAGGCCTTGCAAAATCAGGTTATTTATGTTTCTGCAACTCCAGCCGATTATGAATTGCAAAAATCAGACGGAATTTATGTGGAACAAATCATTCGCCCGACAGGATTATTAGATCCTGTTATAGAAGTAAGACCGAGTTTAAATCAGATTGATGATTTAATAGAAGAAATTCAGGTTCGTTGTGAATTAGACGAAAGAGTTTTAGTAACCACTTTAACCAAAAGAATGGCCGAAGAATTAGCTAAATATTTAACTAAAGTTAATATTCGTTGTCGCTACATTCACTCTGAAGTTGATACTTTAGAACGTATCGAAATTATGCAGGATTTGCGTAAAGGTATTTTTGATGTTTTAATTGGTGTTAATTTACTTCGTGAAGGTTTGGATTTACCGGAAGTTTCGCTTGTGGCTATTTTAGATGCTGATAAAGAAGGTTTTTTACGTAATCACAAATCATTGACCCAAACTATTGGTCGTGCCGCAAGAAATCTTAACGGAAAAGCAATTTTATATGCTGATAAAATGACAGGCAGCATGCAGAAAACGATTGATGAAACCAATTATCGCAGAACGAAACAAATTAATTTCAACGTTGAAAATAATATTACTCCTCAAGCTTTAAACAAGAAAATCGACAGTGCGTTTACCAAAAATCCGTTGGTCGAATATGAATTAGGACATACTTTGTCAATTGCTGCAGAACCAGAAACGGCTTATTTATCTAAAGGAGAATTGGAAAAAATGATTCGTGAGAAACGAAAATCAATGGAAAAAGCAGCCAAAGAATTGGACTTTTTACAAGCTGCAAAATTACGTGATGATATTAAAAAACTACAGGAACAATTATCTTAATTATGTTGTTCCTGAAAAACTCTCAGCAAAAGTTTAGGGTCGATCATAGCATTTGGGGCTTTTTTCATCAAATCTAAAACCCTTTTTACTGCTCCGGGATTCAAACCCATTTCAATGGCAATTTGTTGTATTCCTTTTGCTTCTTTTTCATGCAAAATTCCATCGCAATGCATAATTAAAGCCAGTCTGTAAAACTGCTGAATGCGCTGAAACTCTGATTTTATAATTTGTTTTGTATGTTCCTGATGAAACAAATCATTAAAAACATCAAAATCAATATTTAATTCCTGGGCAACAAGCCACAAAAAATCATACTCCCTTTTGTGCAATTTTCCATCAACGGTAGAAAAAGTTATCATTTCTAAAAGTAAACTTCTCTTTTCTGCTTCTGTATTCATCAATTTATTATTTTTAGCTAAAATATTGCTGTCAAATTTAAACACAAAAATACTAATGATTAGAGGATTATTCTTTTTTATTTTTCTGTGGATGATCTCCATAGGAAATGCACAGAGTACTGCTTCAAAAAATGTATCGACTTTTACGATCGAAGCTCCTCAACTCAAAACCACCAAGAAAATCTGGATCTATTTACCTGAAGGTTATTCGGATTCAACCAAGAAAAAATACAGCGTCATTTACATGCACGATGCACAAAATTTATTTGATGCCAAAACCTCTTATGTTGGTGAATGGAATGTTGATGAAAAACTAGACAGCCTTAAAGCTCCTGTTATTGTCGTAGGAATTGAACACGGAAATGACAAACGAATTGATGAATTGACGCCTTTTAAAAACGAAAAATACGGTGGTGGAAATGCAGACAATTATCTTGATTTTATTGTAAAAACACTAAAATCCTATATCGACAAAAATTACCGAACCAAAACCAAAGCCAAAAACACTACTATTATGGGAAGTTCACTTGGAGGTTTGGTTTCTTACTATGCAATCTTAAAATACCCGGAAGTTTTTGGAAATGCAGGTGTTTTTTCGCCTTCCTTTTGGTTTTCAAAAGACATTTATACCCTAACAGAACAAGCTCCAAAAAATAAAACCAGAATCTACTTTTTATGTGGAGACAAAGAAAGTGACGATATGGTAGCAGAAATGAAGAAAATGGAAACGCTTTTAGACCGTAATCGATGTTATTGCCTGCATCTGACGAAATCGAAGATTGTAAAAAGCGGCGAACATAATGAAAAGCTCTGGCGCGATAATTTTGTAAACGCTGTTCTTTGGCTTGGCTATTAGAATAAAATTAAAACATCATTCAATCATGAAACTAATCTTAAGAGAGTATAATTTAAAACTCAAACATACTTTTACCATATCAAGAGAATCAATTGATTTTCAGCCTTCCCTTATTGTAGAATTACAAAGTGACGGCTTATCCGGTTTTGGTGAAGCTACTTCAAATCCGTATTACAAAACTACTGTTCCGATGATGATAGAGGATTTGGAAAGATTTAGAAGTACCATTGAAGCTTCTGAAAATGAAACTCCAGAGGTCTTTTGGGGAAAAATATATCCGTTTTTAAAACACGATATGTTTGCTTTGTGTGCTCTGGATTTGGCCTATAACGATTTGTATGCACGTAAAAAAGGCAAAAAACTATACGAATTATGGAATTATACTACGGAAAGAAATCCGCTAACTGACTATACTATTGGGATTGCTTCCATAGAAAAAATGGTGTCTAAAATGAAGGAACTCCCATGGCCGATTTATAAAATTAAGCTGGGAACAAAAGAAGATATCGCGATTGTAAAAGAACTTCGTAAACATACTGATGCTATTTTTAGAATTGACGCCAATTGTGGCTGGGGGGTTGAAGAAACCATTAACAACGCCGTTGAATTAAAAAAATTAGGCGTTGAATTTCTGGAACAGCCCATGAAAGCAGACAATTGGGAAGCACACAAAGAAGTTTTCAAACATTCCGTTTTACCTGTAATTGCAGATGAAAGCTGTATTATTGAAGAAGATGTTTCCAGATGTCACAATCACTTTCATGGTGTAAATGTAAAATTGGTAAAATGTGGCGGATTAACTCCAGGAAAACGTATGATCGAAGAAGCCAAAAAACTGGGATTAAAAACAATGGTAGGCTGTATGACGGAATCGACTGTAGGGATTTCTGCCATTGCGCATTTATTACCTCAGCTGGATTATGTTGACATGGACGGCGCTTTGCTTTTAGCCGAAGATATTGCGACTGGTGTAACTATAAAAAATGGTGTTGTCTCCTATTCTGAGCTTAACGGAACTGGTGTAACTTTACTTTAATCAAAATGAATGTCAATCAATTTCCAGATCGACTCATAGAAATAGACCAAGAGCAATATTTGTATTTTGGCGGAACAGCTTATTTGGGTTTGTCCACAAATAAAGCTTTTCAGGAATTGGTTATAAAAAATATTCTAAAATGGGGAACGACGTACGGAAGTTCCAGAAATGCAAATATAAAAGTTACGGCTTACGAAAACGGAGAAACTTTTTTAGCCAATTACATTAAAGCAGAAGCTGTAGTTACGGTTTCTTCCGGAATGCTGGCTGGGAAATTAGTAATCGATGAATTGAAAAAACAAATCGATACTTTTTGTCATTTTGACGATATTCACACGGCGATTCAAACAGATAATAGTTTACCTGTTTTTATTGATGGAAAAATCAATTCCAGATTATTAGATGACAAAGAAGAAAAAATTACGCTCCTGACTGATGGAGTTCCTTCTTTTGAAACCAATACTATTGACTTATCCGTTTTACGAGAAATTCCCAAACACAAAGAAATTACATTACTTATTGATGAATCTCATTCTCTCGGAATTTTAGGCGAAAATGGCTGCGGAATTTATTCTGCAATCAATCTTCCGATAAAGAGAAAAATTATGGTTTCTTCACTGGGAAAAGCTTTTGGTTTAACGGGCGGAGTAATTGTAAGTGATGCTTCATTTATTGAAGAAATTAAGAAATCAGAAATCTTTGGTTCTGCTGCCGGAATGAATCCTGCGTTCGTACAGACTTTGGCAGATGCTTCCGAAATATATCCAAAACAACATCAGAAATTAGTTGACAATCTTGCTTATATCGACCAAAAACTTGTCAAAAACGATTCTATCAAATTTGACAAAAGGTATCCTTTAATTTATCTAAAAGACAAAAATATTATTGAAATATTAAAAGAAAATAAGATTATAATTGCCAGTTTTAAGTACAAACAAAACGCAGATAATCTAAATAGAATTGTCGTCACAGCCAATCATATCCAAGAAGATTTAGATAAATTGATCAACATTTTAAACCAAAATAGATAAAAAAGTTTACCACAAATTTCACAAATTTTCACAAATTAGCTTCAACTTTATTCGCAACGTAATTGGTGGAAATTCATGAAATTCGTGGCTAAAAACTTTGTAGCAATTCCATACTCTAATTGCTTTTAAAACGTACCTTTGTAAAAAATTAAACGATGACGAACAACGATATCCTAAAAAAACTGCGCGTGGCTTTGATGCTCCGTGATGATCAAATAGTTGAAATTTTAGAATTAGTAGATTTTAGAATTTCAAAATCAGAATTAGGAGCTTTTTTCAGAGCCGAAGATCATGAAAATTATATGGAATGTGGTGATCAGGTTTTGCGTAACTTCCTAAATGGATTGGTAATTCATTTAAGAGGGACCAAAGAAAATCCTAAAAACCCGAATGATGTTTTAGCGAAACATAAAGCAGAAATTCCAAAGAAAGACAGTACTAAAGAAAGACCTGAATTTAAAGCAAGTCCAAAAGATGCTGAAAAAGGGAGAGGCGACAAAGCTCCTTCTAAAACGGGTCCGGCTGCTAAAAAACCTTTCAAGAAAAAACCGGCTACTCCTAAAATACAGGTTGTAGAAAAGGTTGTATATAAAAACGGAAAGAATAAAAAATAATTAACCGCAAAGGGCGCTAAGGTTTACGTAAAGTTCGCAAAGCTATATTGATAAAGCTTTGCGAACTTTTGCGTTTATATTGAACCTTACAAATTAAAATCTTTGCGCTCTTTGCGGTTAAATAGTTTTTTTTTATATTTTATTTTGATCAATTCTCTCAAAGAAAGCATCTTTAAAAGTGGCCCCAATTGGTAATTCTTTCGCATTAATAAAAACCGAAAAATTATCTGTTGATTCAATATGTTTCAGAGAAATAACATACGATTTATGTATCTGAATAAAATCCGTTGAAGGCAGTGATTCAATAACATTTTTTAAGGATGAATGTGTAACGATCTGTTGTTGTTTCGTATGAATACAAACGTAATTCTGAAGGCTTTCGACATATAGAATTTCATCTAAAAACAACTTCTGGAACTTATTTTTACCATCTGTTTTAACGAATATAAAATCAGATGAATTACTATTGGATGAAACCTCTATTTTTTGTTCTGTATTTAATTTAGAAACTGCCTGATAAAAGCGTTCAAACGAAATTGGTTTTAATAAATAATCAACTGCATTTAACTCAAATCCTTCCAATGCAAAATCAGGATATGCTGTTGTAAAAATGACTTTTATATCTTTTGAAATAATTCTGGAAATCTGCAAACCTGTTAATTGCGGCATCTGGATATCTAAAAAAATAACATCAACAGCTTGTGTGTTTAAAAATTCCAATGCTTTTAAGGAATCATTAAAAACAGCTGATTTTTCTAAGAAATTTACTTTCCCGATATAATTTTCCAAAATGCGTGTTGCAGGCGGTTCATCATCAAGAATGATACATTTAAAAACCATAAATTATTCTTTTAGCGGTATTTTCAAGTAGGCTTTAAAGGTATTATTTTCTTCTGTTTTTTCAAGTACAAATTGGTCTTTATACATGTATTCCAGTCTTTTTGTGAGGTTTTCAAAACCAATTCCAGTTGAAGAATAATTTTCACTTCCAACATTATAATTGAAAGTTGAAATTTCCAAAAATCCCTCTTTTATACGAATTGAAATAACTGCTTTTTCTTCTTCACTGTTAAATTTACCATGCTTAAAAACATTTTCAACAAAGTGAATTAATGCCGATGAAAGAATCTTTTCATTCGAATAATTTCCTTCAATAGTAAAATCCAAAAACAACCGATCTTCAAATCGTTTTTTCTGCAAATGAATATAATTCTGTATGAACTGAATTTCTTTTGAAAGTACCGCTTCATCTTTGTCTGTTTCTGTAATGACGTAGCGAAGCAAATCAGAAAGAACCAAAATATCTGCTGCCATTTCATCTTCTTTTAAAATCAGCTGACTATAAAAAGAATTTAATGTATTAAACAAAAAATGAGGACTAACCTGCGCTTTCAGCATTTGGAATTCAGCTTTTTTGTTTTCTAAAAGTAATTCCTGATTTTGTTGCTGTGCACTCTGAAACTGCCAAAACAAATAACTCAAAGCACTTAAAATTACGGCAGGTAATCCAAAAAAGAAATTATCACGGACATAATAGGTTAATTCCCTCGACTCTTCAACATAATTATGCCTTCCAATTATTTTAAAAACAACAACTTCCTGCAAAAAATAACGGACTCCGGCAAAAATTAGTAATGAAACGGCAATGCTCAAAAAATATAGCAAAATCCTTTTTTTGTTCAAAAACCAATCGCAAAAAATGTAAAAATTTAAAAGATAAACGATAAAAATTGATAGAACAAAACTTGTATTAAAAAAGAAATACTTATTGCTGAAAACAGAATCCAATTTTCGATTACCTACTCCAATATCCCAGAGATAAAAGGTAAAAAACAGTACTAAAAAAAGAAAAATATGATAATAAAAAGGGATTTTTAGCTTCATAATATATTGTTGTTATTTCAAAAATACAACTATGACTTTACATGAATACTCTATTTATATGAAACTTCATTTTTTAATGATGAACTATGAAAAACTTTACACGTAAAATTTAAATGAAGAATTTCAAGTGTTAATCAAACGGAACATGGTGTTCATCAAAAATGGAAAAAACGCTTCCAATCTGCCTGTACATTTGCAATGAATTTAAACACAAAATCACCATGCAAAAAATTATTTTATTACTAATGCTTATTACTTTTAATCTATCACCTGCTCAAACAAAAAAGAAACAAATATTATTGTTTGGAAGCTTCCACTTTGAAAATCCCGGACTTGACGTTGCCAAAGTAAATACTTTTAATGTTATGACAGACAAAAGCCAAAAAGAACTCGAAAACATTACCAATAAAATTAAAAAGTTTGGACCTGATAAAATTTTTGTTGAATGGAATTATCAAAAACAAGACAAATTAGATAACTTTTATGCTAAAAACACTGACAGTTTACTTCAGAAAGATTCAGATGAAATAGTACAAGTAGCTTTAAGATCAGCTAAAAAATTAGGCCATAAAAAGTTATATGCAATTGATTATAATGATACTGATTTTCCATATGATAGTTTGGTAAATGGAATGAAAGCTGCCAATCAGTTTGATTTAATCAAGAAGAATAAAGAAACAATGAAACATTATGAAACAGATTTCAATACAAAAATTACAAAGTATTCTTTAACCCAATTACTTTTGGACGTTAATAAACCAGATATTAGCTGGTATCTTCAAACTGCGATCAAAGGGGGGAAAACAGATAATTTTGTAGGAGCCTATTTAGTTTCAGAATGGTACAGAAGAAATCTTTATATGTATGCTTTAATACTGAAACTTACAGAAAGTAAAGACGATAAAATAATGGTTTTATTAGGTGCTGGCCATACTGAAATGATTAGAGAATTTGTCGTGCATAATCCTGAATACGAAATTGTAGAATTGTCTACAGTTTTGAAATAATTAATTTAACCGCAAAGGGCGCTAAGGTTTACGCAAAGTTCGCAAGGCTATATAGATAAAGCTTTGCGAACTTTGCGTTTATATAAAATCCTACAAATAAAAAACTTTGCGCTCTTTGCGGTTAAGTAGCTAGCAAAAAAAATCCCTCCAATTTCTCGGAGGGATTTCTATATAATTGATTTCTTATTTAATTAAGAAAGTGCAGCTTTAACTTGGTCAGCAGCTTCCTGAAATTGAGTAGCTGATAAGATTGGCATACCAGAGTTGTCAATTAATTCTTTTGCAATTTCAGCATTTGTTCCTTGCAAACGAACGATGATTGGCACATTGATAGCGTCTCCCATGTTTTTGTAAGCATCAACAACCCCTTGAGCAACACGGTCACAACGAACGATTCCTCCGAAGATGTTAATCAAAATAGCTTTTACGTTTGGATCTTTCAAGATAATTCTGAAAGCAGTTTCAACACGTTTAGCATCTGCAGTTCCACCAACGTCTAAGAAGTTAGCAGGCTCAAAACCAGCGTATTTAATTAAATCCATAGTTGCCATTGCAAGACCTGCTCCGTTTACCATACATCCTACAGTACCGTCAAGATCTACATAGTTCAAACCTACTTCTTTAGCTTCAACTTCGATTGGATTCTCCTCACGGATATCTCTCATTTCAGCATATTTAGGTTGTCTGTATAAAGCATTATCATCGATATTTACTTTAGCATCAACAGCCATAATTTTGTTATCAGATGTTTTCAAAACCGGGTTGATTTCAAACATAGAAGCATCAGAACCAATGTAAGCATTGTATAATGAATCGATGAATTTAACCATTTCTTTGAAAGCATTTCCAGAAAGACCTAAGTTAAAGGCAATTCTTCTTGCCTGGAAACCTTGTAATCCAACAGTAGGATCTACTTCTTCAGTAAAGATTAAGTGTGGTGTGTGTTCAGCAACTTCTTCGATATCCATTCCACCTTCAGTAGAATACATAATCATGTTGCGTCCTGTAGCTCTATTCAATAAAACAGAAACATAAAATTCAGAAGTTTCACTTTCACCTGGATAGTAAACATCTTCAGCAACTAAAACTTTGTTTACTTTTTTACCTTCAGCAGAAGTTTGAGGTGTGATCAATTGCATTCCGATAATTTGTCCTGCAATTTCTTCAACTTGTTGAAGATTTTTAGCCAACTTAACTCCACCACCTTTTCCACGTCCACCTGCGTGAATTTGTGCTTTTATTACGTGCCATCCTGTACCAGTTTCGGCAGTTAATTGTTTTGCAGCAGCCACAGCTTCAACTGCATTATTAGCCACAATTCCGCGTTGAATGCGTACTCCGTAACTAGCTAAAATTTCTTTTCCTTGATATTCGTGTATGTTCATAATATAGAATTTGTCTGGTTCTGAATTTATTTCAGAATAAAAGTGCGACAAAAGTAGCAAAATTCAACTTAATAGTAAAATCTTTTTCCATTAAAAAAAAAACACTTATAGGTATTAAACGTTTATTCTTTTTCAATGCTAAGAAATGGTTAAGCAAACAGTTTGTTAATATTAACTCAAAACCACTAAAACGTTTGATATTTAACAAAAATATCACCGTATTTATTAGCCCTGCGACGATTTTTCTTAATATATTCTAATTCGGATTATCATTTTATCATTTAGCAATGGTTTAAATAAAATTATTATCATTTAAGAATCGTTTTTCTAATATTACAACAAAAATGTAAGCCAAATTACAATTTCAATACATTATGTTTAACGAAATCTTTATTTTTGTAGAAAAAATATCAAGAATGAAAGTTAAAGAACAAGGGCTTTATTTGCCTGAATTTGAACACGACAATTGTGGTGCAGGATTTATTTGTAATTTGAATGGTATTAAATCTAACGATATTATTCACAAAGCATTGGACATCTTAATAAAATTGGAACATCGTGGTGCAGTTAGTTCTGATGGAAGAACTGGAGACGGAGCTGGAATTTTATTCGACATCCCACATAACTTTTTCAAAAAGGTATGTGACTTTGAAATCCCTGAAACACGTGAGTATGCAGTAGGAATGGTTTTTTTACCAAAAAGCAAAAACCAGGTTTCTTTTTGTATTAACACTTTTGAAGCAACTATTAAAGATCAGAACTTAAAGATCTTAGGTTGGAGAGATGTACCTGTTGAAGTTGAAAATTTAGGGCAGATTGCCGCAGAAAAAGAACCAACAGTTAAGCAGGTTTTTGTTAGCAAAAACGGTCAGGATTTAACTGAAAATGAATTTAATGCAAAACTTTTTGCAGCTAGAAAAATTGCTGAACACGCTATTAGAGGATCTAAAACCTCTGAAAGTCACATGTTCTATTTCTCTAGTTTATCGACAACTACCATAATATATAAAGGTCTATTGATGCCGGAAGACATCAGCCGTTATTATGTTGACTTAAAAGATCCAGATTTAGTGACTCGTTTGGCGTTAGTTCACCAACGTTTCTCTACCAATACTTTCCCTTCATGGGAATTAGCTCAACCATTTAGATACATGTGTCATAATGGTGAGATCAATACACTTCGTGGAAACGTTAGCCGCATGCGTGCTCGTGAAGAGCTTATGCAAAGCAAAGTTTTTGGCGATGATATCAAAAAATTATTCCCAATTATCTTAGAAGGAAAATCTGATTCTGCTTCTATGGATATGGTTGTTGAACTTTTATTAATGACAGGTCGTTCATTGCCTGAAGCGATGATGATGGTAGTTCCTGAAGCTTGGGAAAAACACCAGACAATGTCTCCTGAAAAAAGAGCTTTCTACGAGTTTAACGCTTGTATCATGGAGCCTTGGGATGGTCCTGCTTCTATTCCGTTTACAGATGGTAACGTTATTGGAGCATTATTAGACAGAAACGGTTTGCGTCCTTCTCGTTATACATTGACAAAAAGCGGTTTCGTAATCATGTCATCAGAAATTGGTGTATTGGATATCGATCCGGAAGATGTAATTCAGCACGGTCGTTTAGAGCCAGGAAAAATGTTCCTGGTTGATATGAACGAAGGTCGTATTATCGAAGATGAAGAAGTTAAAAAAGCGATAGTTACAAAACGTCCTTACCAGGAATGGTTAGATGCTAATTTATTGCCTTTATCTAAAGTTCCTTACACAAATAATCCAACTCCGGTTGAGAAATTAGATTTCGTAACAAGACAAAAATTATTTGGTTATACTATTGAAGATTTAAAAACAATCATTAACCCAATGGGAGGTCAGGGAGCTGAAGCAATCAGTTCTATGGGTAACGATACGCCTTTGGCAGTATTGTCAGACCAGCCTCAGTTGTTGTATAACTATTTCAAACAATTATTTGCTCAGGTTACCAACCCGCCTTTGGATGGTATTCGTGAGGAAATCATTACTGATATCAGTTTAGCTGTTGGTGGAGATTTCAATATTTTTGAAATAGAATCGAAACAATGTAAAAAACTAAAAATCCAAAATCCGGTTATTTCTAACGAGGATTTGGATAAAATCAGAAACATTGATCACGCAGATTTCAAATCGGCTACTATTTCTACTTTATACAAAATAGAAAAAGGAGTTAACGGTTTAGAGCGCGCTCTTGAAAAATGTGTTCAGGCAACTTTCAAAGCTGTTTCTGAAGGATGCAACATTATCATCCTATCAGACAGAGGTGTAAGCGAAGAATTAGCTCCAATTCCTATGTTATTGGCTTGTTCTTACATTCACCATTCTTTGAATATTTTACAGGTTCGTTCTAAATTCGGAATCATAATCGAATCTGCAGAACCTCGTGAACCACATCATTTCGCCTTATTGTTCGGATACGGTGCAAGTGCGATCAATCCATACATGGTAAACGAAATCATTCACGATCAGGTTGCACAAGGATTTATTACGGGTGTAAAAGCAGATTACGCTGTTGTAAACTATAATAAAGCGATTGCAAAAGGAATCGTTAAAATCATGAACAAAATTGGTATCTCTACTTTACATTCGTACAGAGCTGCTCAAATTTTCGAGATTTTAGGTTTAAACAAAACATTTACGTCTAAATATTTCCCTTACACACCTTCAAGAATCGAAGGAATTGGTTTGATGGAAGTAGAAAAAGAGGTTAAAAAACGTTTCCAAAAAGCCTTCCCAAATTCGAAAGTGGCCAACTTGCTTTCTCTTGAAATTGGAGGTATTTACAGATGGAGACGTGGTGGAGAAAAACACATGTTCAATCCAACCACTATTGCAAAATTACAACAGGCCGTTCGTTTGAACAGTCCTGAAAGTTATAAAGAATACTCTAATATGGTTAACGAGCAAAGCTCAAACTTAATGACTATTAGAGGAATGTTTGAATTCAATAATTTAGATCCGATTTCTATTGATGAAGTAGAGCCTTGGACAGAAATTGTAAAGAAATTCAAAACAGGTGCAATGTCTTACGGATCTATCAGTAGAGAAGCGCACGAGAATTTAGCGATTGCAATGAACAGAATTGGAGGAAAAAGTAATTCTGGAGAAGGTGGAGAAGATCCAAAACGTTTCCAAAAAGAAATTAACGGAGATTCCAGAAACAGTGCAATCAAACAAGTTGCTTCGGGACGTTTTGGTGTTTCGATCAACTATTTGACAAATGCTAAAGAGATTCAGATTAAAATGGCTCAAGGGGCAAAACCTGGTGAAGGTGGTCAGCTTCCTGGAGAAAAAGTGGTGCCCTGGATTGCTGAAACAAGAAACTCTACGCCTTATGTAGGTTTGATTTCACCTCCGCCTCACCACGATATTTATTCTATTGAGGATTTATCTCAATTGATTTTCGACTTAAAAAATGCGAATCGTGAAGCACGTGTAAACGTAAAATTAGTTTCTGAAGTGGGTGTTGGAACTATTGCTGCCGGTGTTGCCAAAGCAAAAGCTGACGTTATACTTATTTCAGGTTATGACGGAGGAACTGGTGCTGCACCACTAACTTCATTACAGCACACTGGAATTCCGTGGGAACTTGGTTTAGCGGAAGCACAACAAACTTTGATCTTAAATGATTTAAGAAGCCGTGTAGTTTTAGAATGTGACGGACAATTGAAAACAGGTCGTGACGTAGCTATCGCTGCCTTGTTAGGAGCTGAAGAATTTGGTTTTGCTACTGCTCCGCTTGTGGCTTCTGGTTGTATTATGATGAGAGCTTGTCACTTAAATACTTGTCCGGTTGGTATTGCAACTCAGGATCCTGAATTGAGAAAAAATTTCAAAGGAACTCCGGAGCACGTAATCAACTTCATGTATTTTATTGCTGAAGAGTTAAGAGAGATCATGGCGCAATTAGGTTTCAGAACTTTGAAAGAAATGGTAGGTCAATCACAAAAATTAAATGTGAACAAAGCTATCAAACACTATAAAGCAAATGGTTTAGACTTATCATCGATTTTATACAAACCGGAAAAAGCGAAAACAGAGCCAAATCATAATACAACTACGCAAGATCACCAACTTGAAAATGTATTGGATTTTGATATTATTAAAGAAGCGATTCCGTCTATTTATAGAAAAGAAAAAACTAGAGTAACCTTTAAAATTAAAAATACAGACCGTTCTGTAGGTGCTATTTTGAGTAATGAAATCTCAAAAATATATGGCGCACAAGGTTTACCTGAAGACACTATTTTAGTTGATTTTGAAGGTTCTGCCGGACAAAGTTTTGGTGCTTTTGCAACAAACGGGTTGTCATTTAAAATTCACGGAAACTGTAATGATTATTTAGGAAAAGGTCTTTCTGGAGGAAAACTAATTGTAAAAGTACCTCCTACTGCAACTTTCAAACCTGAAGACAATATCATTATTGGAAACGTTGCCCTTTACGGAGCTATTACCGGAGAGGCTTATATTAATGGAATGGCCGGAGAACGTTTTTGTGTGAGAAATTCTGGAGCAACTGCTGTTGTTGAAGGAATTGGAGATCACGGATGCGAGTACATGACCGGTGGCACTGTAATTGTTTTAGGAAAAACAGGAAGAAACTTCGCAGCTGGTATGAGCGGTGGTGTTGCTTATGTTTATGATCCAGGTAAAAAATTCGATTCGACATTATGTAACACGGAAATGGTTGCATTTGATCCGATGGAAGAAGAAGACGTTACCAAAATAAGACGATTGATCAAAAACCATTCATTGTACACCAACAGTCCATTAGCAAAAAGAATTTTAGCAGACTGGGAAAATGAACAGCAACATTTCGTAAAAGTGATGCCAACTGATTACAAAAAAGCATTACAACGAATTGCAGAAGAGAAAAAAATAGAAGAATTAATAGCTTAATAAAAAATCAATTTCAAAAATCAAAAATCAATTTCAAAAATTGGAATTTGGAATTTTAAAGAAATTGGAATTTAATTAAAAATGTCATGGGTAAAATAGGCGGATTTAAAGAATATAACAGAGCCGACGAAAGTAATGTAGCAGTTGCAGAACGTGTTTCGAACTACAACGAATTTACTATTCCGTTATCTGAAGAAAAGAAAAAAGAACAAGGTTCAAGATGTATGGATTGTGGTATTCCTTTTTGCCACAGTGCTTGTCCGTTAGGAAATTTAATTCCTGATTTCAACGACATGGTGCATCAGGAAGAATGGCAAGGTGCATTAGAGATTTTACAATCTACTAATAACTTTCCAGAATTCACAGGTCGCTTATGCCCTGCTCCGTGTGAGAAATCATGTGTATTAGGAATCATAAAAGAGCCGGTTGCTATCGAAAACATCGAGAAAAATATCATCGAAAGAGGTTTTGCTGAAGGATGGATCAAACCACAAGCGCCAAAAAAGCGAACAGGAAAAACTGTTGCTGTTATTGGTTCAGGTCCTGCTGGTTTGGCTGCAGCTCAACAATTAAACAGAGCAGGTCACACTGTAACTGTTTTTGAAAGAGACAATGCCATTGGAGGTTTATTGCGTTACGGAATTCCGAATTTCAAATTAGAAAAAGGAATTATCGACAGACGTGTAGCGATCCTTGAAGCAGAAGGAATCACTTTCAAAACTAACGTAAACGTTGGGGTGAACTTTAGCGTTGAAGAACTAAATGCTTTTGATTCTATCGTATTATGCGGTGGAGCAACAGAGAGAAGAAGTTTGCCAACTAAAGGAATCGAAAGCAAAGGCGTTGTTCAGGCAATGGATTTCTTAACACAGCAAACGAAAGTTTTATACGGAGAGTCAATTCCAGATCAGGTAATGGCAACCGGAAAAGATGTAATTGTAATTGGTGGTGGAGATACAGGTTCAGATTGTATCGGAACATCAAACAGACACGGTGCAAAATCAGTAACTAACTTTGAGATTTTACCAAAACCTCCAGTTGGAAGAAGTGAAACAACGCCATGGCCTTTCTGGCCGTTGCAGTTGAAAACATCTTCATCTCACGAAGAAGGTTGCGACAGAAACTGGTTAATCAATACTAAAGAATTCTTAGCTAACGAAAAAGGAGAATTAGTGGGATTAAAAACAGTTGAAGTACAATGGAAAATGACTCCGGGTCAGCGTCCTGAATTAATCGAAAAAGAAGGTTCAGAAAAAATATGGCCTTGCGATTTAGCTTTATTGGCTTTAGGATTTACAGGTCCTGAGAAAACTTTAAGCGAGCAATTAGGTCTTGAAGTGGACATGAGAAGCAACTATAAAGCAAAAAATTATCAAACGAACGTACCACACATTTTCACCGCCGGTGATATGAGAAGAGGACAATCGTTAATTGTATGGGCTATTTCAGAGGGTCGCGAAGCAGCAAGAGAGGTAGATTTGTTCTTAATGGGCTCTACTAACTTGCCAACCAAAGGAAACGGAGATTTACCGAGTCTTTAATTTTTAAGGTACTAAGATGCTAATGTTCTGAGGGGCTAAGATTTCTTTCCACCCTACATCTTAAGAACTTAAAGATTAAAAATTATTAAGTCTTTATTCCGATAAACAACATTACTACTAACAAACCCTTGAATTTATATTCAGGGGTTTTGTTTTTTTGCCACAGATTATTTTTTTCGCCACTACCCGAGCGATAGTGAACAGGCGAAGCAATTCACGAATTATCTAATTTCTTTTCTGGCTTTTTTCTATTTCAAAATATAGCCCGTGATTTCAACCACGGGAAACGTTACGGATTAGACGTAATCATATATTGTGTCCCCGTGGTTGAAACCACGGGCTATGCTTTATGCCTTTTGGGGAAATTCAAAATAAAAATTCGCGAAAATTAGTGTCATTTGTGGCAAAAAAATCTGCGCAAATCTTTTAATCTGTGGCAAAATCTTAGTACCTTAGAATCTCAGTCCCTTAGAACCTAAAGAAAGTTTTATAAAAATTCGAAATAAAGCACTTTTTGTTCAAAAACAAACAATTTGTTACAATTTGTTATTTTTCTACAAAAAATTTGCCGTTACTCAAAAGTGTAATAACTTTGCTCAAAATAGTTTATAAAAATGCAAGCAAAAGATTTACTGCAGTTAGCAGACCAATTTGGAAGTCCATTATATGTTTATGATGCCGAAAAAATCCAATCACAGTACAATAGGTTAACTAAAGCTTTCTCTAAGGTAGAAAACTTGAGAGTTAATTACGCCATGAAGGCATTGTCTAACGTTGCGATTCTTCAGTTATTAAAGAACATGGGGTCTGGCTTAGATACTGTGTCAATTCAGGAAGTTTTATTAGGACTTCATGCTGGCTATGATCCTGACAAAATTTTCTTTACGCCAAACGGAGTTTCTTTAGAAGAAATTGAAGAAGTTGCCGCAATGGGTGTTCAAATCAATATTGACAACTTATCTATTCTGGAGCAATTCGGAACAAAATATCCTCAAATTCCGGTATGTATCCGTATCAATCCACACGTAATGGCTGGTGGAAATGCTAATATTTCTGTAGGGCATATCGATAGTAAATTCGGAATCTCGGTACATCAAATACCGCACATTTTGCGAATTGTTGAGAATACAAAAATGAGTATTGTTGGAATTCACATGCACACAGGATCTGATATTCTTGATATCGAAGTATTCTTGTACGCAGCTGAAATCTTGTTTGATACCGCTAAACACTTCAAAGATTTAGAATTTTTAGATTTCGGAAGCGGATTTAAAGTACCTTACAAAAAAGACGATATTGAAACCGATATTGAAGAACTAGGTAAAAAATTATCAAAAAGATTCAATGCATTCTGTGCAGAATATGGCAGAGATTTAACGTTGATTTTCGAACCGGGAAAATTTTTGGTAAGCGAAGCAGGTCATTTCTTAGTAAAAGTAAACGTAGTAAAACAAACAACTTCAACAGTTTTTGCCGGAGTTGACAGTGGTTTCAACCACTTAATTCGTCCAATGTTGTACGGATCTTCACACCATATCGAAAACATCTCAAATCCAAAAGGAAAAGAGCGTTTTTACTCTGTGGTAGGATACATTTGCGAAACCGATACGTTTGCAAACAATCGCAGAATTTCTGAAATTACTGAAGGTGATATTTTAGCTTTCAGAAACGCAGGAGCATACTGTTTCTCTATGTCTTCGAACTACAATTCAAGATACAAACCAGCCGAAGTTTTATGGAAAGACGGAAAAGGAATCTTAATTCGCCAACACGAAACTTTCGAAGATTTACTTAAAAATCAAATTCCGTTGCCACAAGAAATTGCTGCAACAGTTTAAAATAAAAAAAAAGAGAATATCTATTGAATCCCGTTTCTTAATTGAGGCGGGATTTTTTTTATTTTAGATTTTAGAGTTCAGATTTTAGATTTTAGATTTATACTTTGTCAGGCTGAGCGAAGTCGAAGCCAATGTAGCAAACCGCACTTGTCATTTCGACGAAGGAAAAATCCTCACAAGAAGCTCCGCAAAGCAACCATTATGTTTGTCACTTCTAAAAAGAGGCTCACACAAAGTAACCCCAAGCTTGTCATTTCGACGAAGGAGACTACAGCGATAGCGACTCGCGAAGCAAATCCTCGCAAGAAACTCGACAAAGTAAGCTTCATGTTTATCATTCCGAAAGCAAAGCCAGCACAAAGTAACTCCAATCTTGTCATTTCGACGAAGGAGAAATCCTCGCAAGAAGCTCTACAAAGTATATCAAATTTAGAGCAAAAAAAGAAAGAAAAATCTTAAAAAAACATAACTTTAGCCAAAAAACAAAAATGCAATTACACGAAGGCTATCACACTTACTACATCTACATAATAGCAAACAAACATAAAACCGTTTTCTACACTGGAGTTACGAATAATTTAAAGATTCGTTTAAGACAACATAGAGAAAACAACACAACTGGAAACAAAACTTTCGCATCAAAGTATCACGCTATATACTTATTATACTACGAAAAATTTACTTGGGTTCAGGAAGCAATAGCTCGTGAGAAAGAAATAAAAGATTGGCGCAGGGAAAAGAAAATCGAATTGATAAAGACTATCAACCCGAATCTGGATTTTTTAAATGATTTATTTTCGTGATTCTCAACGTACAAATTTCCAATCTTTGTCGAGCTTCTTGCGAGGATTTCTCCTTCGTCGAAATGACAAGATTGTGGATAATTGGAATTTAAAAAAAAGTCTCGTCCTGAAAAAATAAACTTCTAATCTAGCCCCGATGGAAGCGATATCCTTTTATGGCGGGGTTCGCCATGAAAGATTTAGCGGACAGCGGGACGGGTCGTTCTTTTGAAATGGAAATTGCTGCTACTAAAAATTCACCACAACATTTAAAATAAAAACCTATTTTAGCTTTGTACAAAACCCAAAAACTACCAAAGGTTGTCAATAACAACTATAAGTAGCGCAATAACAACTAATGGTAGCTGATTTTATTTGCGAACAGGCTATGGGGCACTATAGCTTTGCAGTATCAAATAAAAAATATAATTATGATGCTAAATTCAAAATCAGTAGGCAATAAAATTGCTACAGCAAGAAAGAAAATGAACCTTTCGCAAGCAGACCTTGCAAAACAAGTTTCAATTAGTTCACAAGCGGTTGGTAAATGGGAAAGAGGTGAGTCAATGCCTGATATTGCTACATTAAACCGACTTGCCGAAATTCTGGGTGTAGACCTAAACTATTTTTCTGAAACATTCAAATCTAATGTTTCTGAAAATCAAGTTGAAACCACCCAAAAACAAGCTGCAGAAATTTCAACAACAAAAGTTAAGACTACCTTAGGTTTAAGCTGGAATATGTCATCGGGAAACTGGGTTGATGCTGATTTTTCGGGGTTAAATAACCTTAAAGACAAATTCAGCACTTCAAATATGAAGAACTGTAAATTAATCGATTCTGACTTGTCGAATTTAATACTTAAATCCAACAATATTGTAGGTTGCGATTTTTCTAATTCAGATTTGAGAAATAGTAAAATTCAGACTTCTAACGTACAAAACAATCAATTTGTTGAATGTTTACTAATAGACACGGAATTTTCGTCGAGTGAAATTAAAAACTGTAATTTTTCAAAGGCTAACTTTTCAGGAGTTGAATTAAAAACATCAGAACTTAAAAGTTGTATTCTGGAAAATGCGGTTTGGAACTTATCGTCGTTTAAATTATCAAGTATTTCTGATGTGGTTTTTAATGGGACAATAGAAGAATGTTCTTTTGATAACTGCTCTTTTTCAAAAGTGACTTTTAAGAATGCAACCCTTATAAATACTTTTTTTAAAGGTAAGTTAAAAGGCATTCAATTTATTGACTGTACTGCTGACCGAATAACTTATGAATTCCTTAAAAATGGAAAAGCGAACCTGACAGGACTAACTTTATTAACATAGTGCCATCAAAATATAGAAGAAATAAAAAACTATTTTAACTTAGCCAAATTAAACCCCAAAACCAATGAAAATTACGATTCCCCTGTCGGCATTATTCCTGTTACTTTCTACTACTATATTCAGCCAGACTATTGCTGATTTAAAACTAAAACCCAAAGAAATTCCAAAAAGCTATTTTTTAAGCGATGGCCAAATTTGTGTGACGAATCAGGCTTGTAATTTTTATACCGATATTACCACATACAGCAATATTATTGGTGTTGTAAAAAGCAAAGAAATTCAAAGTTTCAAGAGTAAAGCAGATAGCGGTTCTATTATGTACATTGAATTTGAAAACAGATTCAAAGGTGACAAGTTTCTGCAAGGATTGTTATGGGGAAAAGACGGTCAGCCAACTGATGAGCATCCAGAAGAGTATCTTGCAAAAGGAAAATTTCTGATTATTTGGAGTTTTCATCCTGATAGCACTATCAAAGAAAAATCGGAAGCTAAAATTGATGCGATTTTGCAGTAAGCAAAATGTGATTTTAAAACCCGGCTTTATTCTTTTTAAGTAACTTTGCTAAAAATATAAAAAATGAAACCACAAATTCGAATCCTAATCTACTCTATATTATTCTTTTTATACCTTTCTTCAACGCCACTTTTATTAACGTTGGGTGAAAAATTAAAGACGGATCCCTTTATAACTTTAGGCTGTGGTTTTGCTTTATTGAATCTTGTTTATGCTTTCTTTGCTTTAAAATGGACTGTTTTATTAAATATAGCATGTGCTATTGCAATTGCTGCTTTGGCCTTATTCTTAGCTTTGAAATTTACCAATTTACATCTGTTTTTAAATTATGATCCGTATCAGGTTAAAACAGCAATATTAGCGAATGCGGTTTTCTCGATTATTTTTTGGGAAATTGTTTATCAGGTAAAAATTAGAAAACATACTGCACATTAGGCGCATTCATAGCACCGTATCTCCTTTTTATATGTTTTAATTTAAAATTCGTAAATTTATTATACGACCATTATTTAATGGTGGGAATTAAGTTTTAATTTTTTAAAATGAATCTTATGAAAACTAAAAAAATATGGGCTAATTTGGCAGTAGAAGATTTGGCGCGAACTACCAAATTTTATAACGAATTGGGGTTTAAACCAAATGGTACAAACGAAGAATTGACGAGCTTTTGTTTTGGAGATGATGATTTTATAATTCACTTTTTTATAAAAGAGCGCTTTAAATGGGCGGTGAATGATGAAGCTGCCGATTTACAAAAGGGTAACGAAATTATATTTTCGCTTTCGGCTGAAAGTGTAGATGAAGTGCATCAACGATTGTTGGCGGTTAAAAATGCCGGTGGAAGAATTTTTGCTGAACCACAAAGTTTTGAAAAAGGTTATTTCTTTGGGTTTTCGGATCCTGATGGTCATAAATTTAATGTTTTGTATTGGCCGAAATAATATGAATTTACAGCAAGGCATTTTGGTAGGATTACTGTTCTTCGCAAAGTTATTGCAGTTTTTCTTATGAAATACTAAACTTCTCATCTAGCCCCGATGGGAGGGAAAATCTTTTTGTGCCGGTGTTCGGCGCAAAAAATTGGAAGGAACAGCGGGACGGGTCGTTCTTATGAAAAGGAAAATTTCTGCTTCTAAAAATTAAAATAAAAAATATAATATCCTGAGTTTTCATTCAAAAAAAAGAGGCGATAAAAGTTCAAAAACCAATATATTTACGCCTTCAAATCAACAGGTCTTTAGAATGAAAAAAATTACCGTTTTCTTTTCAATATTATTTTTAGCACTTTCTTCTTGTGGTGTAAAAACCACGCAATCGTTAATTAGCGATGGGAATTATGATGCTGCAATTGATAAAGCTGTAGAGGCTTTAAAAACTAAAAAAGAGTCGAAAGGAAAGCAGGATTATGTGTATTTGCTGGAAGAGGCGTTTGCAAAAGCGAAGGACAGGGATTTGCGCGATCTGGATTTGCTGACGAAAGATGCTAATCCGGCGAATGCGGAACGTGTTTATAATACGTATTTGCAATTGAATAACCGTCAGGAGAAAATTAGGCCTTTACTGCCTTTGCCACTACTTAAACAGGGAAAAAATGCTTCTTTTGCATTTGATAATTACTCTGATCAGATTGTAAAGAGTAAAAATGCGTTGTCGAAATATTTATATGGGAACGCTTCGGCACTTTTAAAATCGAGCAATAAACTGGATTTTAGAAAAGCCTACGATGATTTATTTTATTTGGAAAGTATTAATCCGGGATATCAGAACACTAAAAAACTGATGGCTGATGCCCAATTTAAAGGAACTGATTTTGTAGATGTTTATGCTAAAAATCAAACCAATATGGTGATTCCGAAACAGCTTCAGGATGATTTATTAGATATTAAAACGTACGGATTAAACGATAAGTGGACGGTTTACCATAGCGCCAGACAAAAAAATGTAAAGTACGATTATAGTCTGATTGTGAATTTTGTACAGATTAATATCTCGCCTGAACAAATTAAGGAAAAAGAATTCATCAAAGAAAGACAAGTTAAAGATGGTGTAAAAACGCTTTTGGACAGCAGAGGAAAACCTGTGAAAGATAGTTTGGGTAAGGAAATAAAAGTGGATAATTATAGAACACTTCGTGCGAATATTTACGAGTTTCGACAATTTAAATCGTGTCAGGTAACGGCAAAAGTCGATTATGTAGACAGCAAGACAAACGCTTTGGTGCAATCGTTTCCGATAACAAGCGAGTTTATTTTTGAGAATATTTATTCGACTTACAAAGGCGATAAAAGTGCCTGTGAAGATAATTACCTGAATTATTTTAATAAACGCGCTGTTCCTTTTCCGAATAACGAACAAATGGTTTATGATACCGGTGAAGACTTAAAAGCCAGACTTAAAGATATTATTGTTAAGAATAGGTTTAGGGGATAGTCTCAACTATAAAAAAGCAACATTTTAAGACGTACGAATAGTGCGTCTTTTTTTTATTTAAATTTTAAAATACTCTTTTGCGATTCTCTCAAGAATAAATTATCGCAAAAAAAACACAAAAACATTTTGTGCAACCAAAAAGTTGCTTATATTTGCAACTAATTAGTTGCGTATTTAAATAAATCAAAATGAAGCGAGATATTTTTCAGGCTATTGCCGACCCGACCCGCAGAGCTATTTTAGTATTAGTAGCAACAAACGCTTTGACACCCAATGCAATTGCGGAGCAATTTAACACAACCAGACAAGCCGTTTCTAAGCATATTAAAATTCTCAACGAGTGTGAATTATTAGACGAAAAAAAAGTGGGTAGAGAGATCTACTATCAGTTAAAAATTGACAAAATGAAAGAAATTGACAAATGGCTAGCGCAGTTTAAAGAAATTTGGGAAAGCCGTTTCAGCCAATTGGATCAAGTATTAATGAATCTAAAATCTAAAGAAAATGAAATCTAATCTATTGATGAATTTTACCGTGGACAAAGAAAATAGTACGGTAAATGTAAAACGCGAATTTAATGCCTCACTTGACAATGTTTGGTCTGCCTGGACTGAACCTGAAATACTAGACCAATGGTGGGCACCGGCTCCTTGGAAAGCCAAAACAAAAAGCATGGATTTTAAAACGGGAGGACGAAGACTATATGCCATGGTTGGACCTCAGGGTGAAGAACATTGGGCTATTGCCGATTTTACTTCGATTACGCCAAAATCTAACTTTAAATATCTGGATGCTTTTAGTGATAGCGAAGGGAATTTGAACAAAGATTTTCCACGTTCTGACTGGAATGTGAATTTCTCAGAGCAAGGTGATTCCACTATTGTGGATATTGCGATCAAACATGAAAACCTTTCTGATTTGGAAAAAATCATCGAAATGGGCTTCAAAGAAGGCTTCACTATTGCGATGGAAGGCTTGGATGCAATTTTTGCTGTGAGAACAAAGTAAATCTTATTTATATTTTATGAAATCCCGTTTCGATTGAAGTGGGATTTTTTATTTCTTATTATTATAAATCCTTATTTTTATATTTCAAAATTTGCCTCTTACATTAATTTCAAAAGCAGTATAATGACAATCTCCGAAGAAAATAAATTAGACAATCCGGTTTGGTATTCTCTATCAGAAAACCATGACGACTTTGCTGTAGAATATGGGAGTACTAAATTCTACGATCCAGATTATGGACCGTTTGGAGGCTTTACTGCTTTGGAAAATACTGCAGTTGCAACGCAGGAATATTCGGCTTTGATTGATAATTTCTTTGTCGTTGGAGAAAAACCACAAATAGGTTATAATTTAAAAATTGTTAAAGAATTGGATTGCCTTCAGATGATTATTACGGAAAAAATTCAACTTCCGATCGATGTTGAAATCGTGAAGTTGGGCACAGTTCATAGTGAAATTTTGTATGATTTAATCAATTTGGTACAGCCTGGTTACTTTAAAAACAAAACCATGCTACTTGGGGATTATTACGGAATATTTAAAGACAATCAGCTGATTGCTGTTTCGGGAGAACGCATGAAAATGAATTCTTTTACTGAAGTGAGTGCGATAATCACACATCCTGATCAAACAGGAAAAGGATATGCTAAACAACTCATTACTCATGTAGTTAATGCGATTTTTGATCAGGGTAAAATTCCGTTTTTGCATGTTGCAGAAAGTAATATTGGTGCAATTAAATTATATGAAAAACTAGGTTTTGTTACCAGAAGAAAAATTAGCTTTTGGAATATTTCTAAAAAATAGTACCTTTACCGTAACCCTAATCTACTATTAACAATCTTAATCTACTATGGTAATGAAAAAAGTAATTTTAATCCTCCTTTGTTTATTTGGTTTATCAGTAAGTGCACAAACACAAAATGAGCTCGTTGGAAAATGGATATTGGTAAAATGGACGAAAAACGGAAGAACTCAGAACATTAAGGAGCAATATAAAACGACTCAGGTTTTGCAGATTTTTCAGGAAAACGGAGATTTTGAAAGTCGTATTGGTAGCGAAAGCACCTATTCTAAATGGAAATTAACCAAAAACAATTCTGAACTTATAATTGTTGATTCTATTGTTTCAATCACTTCTTCCATTGATTATTTTGATGCCAAAAAACGTGTAATTAGCACTCCAGAATTGGGAACATTTGAATATAAAAAGATTCCGGATGCAGAATAAGCTATGACTCCCTCCTAAATAAATTGAAAAACTAATTTATTAAGAAACAGGCGATAGCGAACCGAAAAAGCAATCTCCGCAATGTAATTCCATAAAGTTGAAATAATACTTTGTAGCGTTACTTGCGGAGATTTCTCGTTTCTCAAAATGATAAGACAGAGTAATCTAAAATCTAAAATTTCTAACCCAGCCAACCATCGCGATCCAGGCTTCTGTATTGAATGGCTTCGGCTATGTGTTGTGAGATTATTGTTGGTGCAGCGTCTAAGTCGGCTATGGTTCTGGCTACTTTTAGAATTCTGTCGTAGGCTCTTGCGGAAAGGTTTAGGCGTTCCATTGCAGTTTTCAATAGCTCTTTTGATTGATCGTCTAGCCCACAATATTCGCGAATTAATTTGCTGCTCATTTGTGCATTGTAATTTATGTTTTCGACTTCTTCAAATCGTTTGGTTTGAATTTCTCTGGCTGCGGTGACACGTTTTCTGATTTCGACACTGCTTTCGGCTTTTCGATCATCAGCGAGTTTCTCGAAGGGAACGGGCGTTACTTCAATATGGATATCGATTCGGTCTAATAATGGTCCGGAAATTTTGCTCAAATAACGTTGCATTTCGTGTGGCGAAGAAGTATTAGGCTGACTTGGGTCATTAAAAAAACCACTCGGACTCGGATTCATACTTGCCACTAACATAAATGAAGACGGATAAGTTACGGTGAATTTCGCACGAGAAATGGTGACTTCACGATCTTCCAGCGGCTGGCGCATTACTTCTAAAACATCACGTTTAAACTCTGGCAATTCATCCAAAAACAAAATGCCATTATGGGCCATGGAGATTTCGCCCGGCTGCGGATAACTTCCTCCTCCGACTAAAGCCACATTCGAAATAGTATGATGCGGACTGCGAAATGGTCTTTGATTCATTAATCCAACTTCTTTCAATTTTCCGGCAACGCTATGAATTTTAGTCGTTTCAAGAGCTTCGCGCAAAGTCATTGGCGGCAAAATACTCGGAACTCTTTTGGCCAACATTGTTTTTCCTGCTCCAGGCGGGCCAATTAAAATAATATTGTGACCTCCGGCGGCAGCGATTTCCATACAACGTTTAATGCTTTCCTGTCCGCGTACATCAGAAAAATCAAATTCAGGGAAATCTAAGGTTTTGTAAAATTCGGCTCTGGTGTCAATAACAGTGGGTTTAAGATCCCCTTTCCCGTTAAAAAAATCAATTACTTCCTGTAAATTGGTCACGCCATAGACATCTAAACCTGTTACGATTGCCGCTTCTTTTACGTTTTGAATTGGGAGAAAAAAACCTTTGTATCCTTCTTCTTTAGCTTTTATCGCAATTGGTAATGCACCACGAATAGGCTGTAAACTTCCGTCTAAAGAAAGTTCCCCCATAATAATATATTGTTCGATTTCGGGTGCTTTTATTTGATCGGAGCCTACTAATATTCCCATTGCGAGCGGTAAATCGTAGGCCGAACCTTCTTTTCGAAGGTCGGCTGGCGCCATATTGATGGTTATTCTTTTTCCGGGTAAATATAATCCGTTGTTTTTTAGAGCAGCTGCAATTCTGAAACTGCTTTCTTTTATAGCGCTATCCGGCAAACCAACTAAGTGTAAACCAATACCTTTGTCCATATGAACTTCGATGGTGATGGTGGTTGCCTCTACTCCAAAAACAGCACTTCCGTAAATTTTTACTAACATAATTTCAATTTCATTAAATGTTTTTAAATCTAATGAAAATAATTATATTGTAACTATTTTACTACAAAAAATATATTTTTAAAAAGGTAAATTAATCTGGATCCTGATATCTTCCGTCATTTTACTCAAATCCAAACTATTTTGATGTGACCAAAGTTGGCTCTCAATTTGCTTGTTTCGAATACATTGATGACATTCAATCGCTTCATGTGCATATCCTTTTCCGAGATTTGGCAGATTAAAAGTTTCCTTATGATTATCTTTTACAATCGAATATCCATCCGCCATAAACCAGGGAGCATTCAATTGAATATGTCCTTGAGTTCCTCCAATAACGGCTTTCATATCTGATTCGGAAACTATTGAAGCATTTAAAATAGCTTGTGCATTCTCGTAATTTAAAATCATAGAAGTCTGCAAATCAATTCCGTCTTCATTACAAACCGATTTCGCTATAATTTCTTTTGGAATTCCAAGTACTATATAGGAGAGAAATAAAGGATAAACGCCAATATCATATAATGCTCCTCCTCCAAGATTTTTGTCAAAAAGCCTTCCTCCTGCCGCTTCATCTGCATAAAAAGCAAAATCAGCTTTTACATAATTTACATCGCCAATTATTCCCTGATTTACTTTTTGCAAAACTTCTTTTACAGACGGCATAAAACGCGTCCAAAAGGCTTCCATAAAAAATCTATTATACTTTTTAGAAGCTTCCGTCATTCGAACCGCATCTTTATAAGAAAGTGAAAGTGGCTTCTCGCATAAAACATGTTTCCAGCTTTCTAATGCTTTGATCGATAATTCGGCATGCGAATCGTGAGGTGTTGCGATATAAACAATATCAACCTCATCATCAGCAAAAAGGGTTTCATAAGAATCATACGCTTTTGGACAATTGTATTGTTTTGCAAAATCCTTTGCTTTAATCAAATCTCTGGAGGCAACGGCAACCAATTTAGCCTCTTTTATTAATAATAAATCGGCAGCAAATTGATTTGCTATGTTTCCTAAACCAATAATTCCCCAATTTATGCTGTCCTTATTCTTCATAATGTTTTATTTACACTTCTAATTAAAGGTTATCCAATGCGCATACGAAAATAGGGAAAAAAGATTATTAAAATAATAAATCGATTATAACATATATTTCATATTTTTAGCAAAAATTTACCAAATTACATATGAAAAAAGCCCTACTTCTACTCTTTTTGAGTGTTTTTTTAACAAAAACGTACGCTCAGGATTACTTCCCTGTTAACGAAAGTGTACACAACAAAAACAAGAATTACACTGTTTTTACTAATGCCACGATTTATGTTACGCCAACTCAAAAAATCGAAAAAGGAACTTTACTGATTCAGGACGGTAAAGTGGTTGCTGTTGGAAATGCTGTTTCCATTCCGAAAAATGCTATTACGATAGATTTAACCGGAAAAACAATTTATCCTTCTTTCATTGATATTTATACCAGCTTTGGTATTGAAAAACCAAAAGCAAATATGACTCCCGGACGTAGTCGTAACCCGTTATATGATACTAAAAGAGTTGGGTATTACTGGAATGAAAGTGTTCGTCCGGAAATAAACAGTTATGAAACTTTTAAATACGACCAGCCAAAAGCAGATGAATTATTGAAAGCTGGTTTTGGTGTTGTTGGAACTCACGTTCCTGACGGAATTGCGCAAGGAACCGGGGCTTTGGTTGCCCTGAATAATGAAGACAACAGCAAACAAATCATCACAAATAAATTAACCAATCATTTATCTTTCTCAAAAAGTGCCCTTACCAATCAGAACTATCCAAGTTCTTTAATGGGATCGATGGCATTGATACGCCAAATGTATCTGGATTTAGACTGGTATAAAAAAGGGAATTCTGAAACCAAAGATTTATCATTGGAAGCTTTGGCAAACAATGAAAAACTGGTTCAGATCTTCACTTCTGAAGATAAATTAAACAGTTTGAGAGCTGCCAAAATCGCTAAAGAATTTGGTTTGAACTATGTTCTTAAAGGAAGCGGAAATGAGTTTGAAAGAATTGAGGAAATTAAAGCTACTAATGCTAAATTCATTATTCCAATAAGTTTTCCTGAAGCTTATGATGTTTCCAATCCGTATTTATCGAACCAAATCGAATTGGCTGATATGCGTTTCTGGAATCAGGCACCAACAAACCTAAAAGTGCTTTCAGACAATGGAATTGTATTTGCGCTTACAACTGACAAATTGAAAAAAATTGAAGATTTTAAACCCAATCTTCTAAAAGCCATAAAATTAGGTTTTGATAAAACAAAAGCTTTAGAAGCGCTGACTACAGTTCCGGCTGCTATTTTAGGAAAAAGCGCTGAAGTGGGCAGTTTAAAAGTGGGTACTTATGCTAACTTTATCATTACTTCCGGAGAAGTTTTTGACGAGAAAACGGTTCTATATGAAAACTGGGTTCAGGGATCTAAGTTTATCGTAAATGATCTTAGCGCAAAAGATATCCGTGGTAATTATGATTTAACGGTTGGAAAAGACACTTACAAATGGAAAATTGACGGAACAGCTGATGCTCAAAAATCAGAAGTAACAACTGTTGATGCTACAAAAGTAAAAAGTACTTTTTCTATCGCTAAAAATTGGATTTCATTGGTGATAAAACCTGCAGACACTATTAAATCGAACTACACCCGTTTAACCGGATTTATAGAAAAACCAGATGCTTTATCTGGAAAAGCAGTTTTATCAAGCGGAGAAGAATTGGTGTGGAAAGCTGTAAAAACGAGTCCGTTTGTTATGGTAAAAGATTCTTCTAAAGTAGAAAAACCACTTCCAATTATGCCGGTTACCTATCCAAACATTGCTTTTGGTGATACTAAAAAACAAACAACGCAAACTTTATTATTTAAAAATGCCACGGTTTGGACGAATGAGAAAGACGGAATCCTAACAGAAACTGATGTTTTAATCAAAAACGGAAAAATTGCAGCTGTTGGTAAAAATCTTTCTGATGCCGGTGCTACTGTTATTGATGCTAAAGGAAAACACATTACGAGTGGTATTATCGATGAGCATTCACATATCGCAATCTCTAAAGGTGTAAACGAAAGCGGTCACAACTCGACTGCAGAAGTTACGATCGAGGATGTTGTCAACTCTGAAGACATTAATATCTATAGAGATTTAGCGGGTGGTGTTACTATTTCGCAATTATTACACGGATCTGCAAACCCAATTGGTGGTCGTTCTGCAATCGTAAAATGGAAATGGGGCTCTTCTCCGGACGAAATGTTATACAAAAATCAACCTAAATTTATCAAGTTTGCTTTGGGTGAAAACGTAAAACAAGCGAATTGGGGAATTGATAACCCAACTCGTTTTCCACAAACCAGAATGGGAGTTGAACAGGTTTTTACTGATTATTTTCAATTAGCAAAAGAATACGACGAAAGCTGGAAAAAATTCAACGCTGGTTCTAAAAAAGGAAAAGCTCCAAGAGTAGATTTAGAATTGCAAACGCTTGCTGAGATTTTAAACAAAGAGCGTTTTATTACGTGTCACTCTTATGTCGAATCTGAAATTTTGATGTTAATGAATGTTGCGGAGAAATTCAATTTCAGAGTAAATACGTTCACACATATTTTGGAAGGTTATAAAGTAGCGGATAAAATGAAGGAACACGGTGTTGGTGCTTCAACTTTTTCTGATTGGTGGGCTTATAAATTTGAGGTGAATGATGCTATTCCGTTTAACGGACCAATTATGCACAACCAGGGATTAGTTGTTGCCTACAATTCTGATGATGCTGAAATGTCACGCAGATTAAACCAAGAGGCGGCAAAAGCAGTGAAATACGGAAACATTTCTGAAGAAGATGCCTGGAAATTTGTAACGCTAAACCCAGCAAAACTTTTACATATTGATGATAAAGTAGGAAGCTTAAAAGTAGGCAAAGATGCCGATGTTGTACTTTGGAGCGAAAACCCACTTTCTATTTACGCGAAAGCTGAGAAAACAATCATTGAAGGTGTTGTCTATTTTGATATCGAAAAAGATGCTCAGAAGCAATTGGCCATTACTAAAGAAAGAAGTGAATTGATTGGGCAAATGTTGCAGGAAAAAAATAAAGGAAACGGAACGCAACAACCAAGCAAAAAAGAGAAAAAAGAATATCACTGTGATACTTTAGAGCAGTTATAAAAACTTTAGAAATTCATAATGATAAAAAAAGACGACATGATAAATAGAAACATATATAAATTGCTGCTCTTGTTTTGTGCTTCCGTAAAAATAAATGCACAGCAAATCCCGGCTCCAAAACAAACAAAATCAGTTTTGATTTTAAATGCCACAGCACACTTAGGTAACGGAAAGGTAATTCAAAACAGTGCCATTGGATTCAAAGAGGGTAAACTTACTTTAGTAGCCGATGCCACGACAATCAGACTTGCTGCTGATCCTTATGACACTACTATTGATGCCACAGGCAAACATGTATATCCAGGATTCATTGCCGCAAACTCTACTTTAGGATTGGTAGAAATTGATGCCGTGAAATCATCAGTTGACGAGGAGGAAATTGGAACATTTAATCCGAATGTGAGAAGTATTATTGCTTATAATTCAGAATCGAAAGTAGTAGAAACGGTGCGTCCAAACGGTGTTTTGATGGCTCAGGTTACGCCAAGAGGGGGAAGAATTTCAGGAACATCTTCAGTAGTACAATTGGATGCCTGGAGCTGGAGAGATGCTATTTTGAAAGAAAATGACGGAATTCATCTTAATTTTCCATCCGGTTTTAAAAGATCCGGATCATGGTTTGAGCCTGGTGTTATTGAAGCTAATAAAGATTATGTGAAACAGGTTGAGGAAATAAATGCTTTCCTGATTAATTCAAAAGCATACAATCAAACTGCGGCCAAAGAAAGAAATATTGTCTTAGAAGCTACCAAAGGTCTATTTGACGGAACGCAAACGCTTTATATTCATGCAGATGAAGAGAAGCAAATTGTAGATGCCATTCAGCTTGCGGCAGATCATCAAATAAAGAAAATTGTTATTGTTGGTGGATTTGAAGCTTATAAATCGGCCGAAGTTTTACAAAAACACAATGTTGGTGTACTATTAAGACGTGTTCATGATATGCCGACAAGTGATGATGAAGATGTAAATTTACCATACAAGATGGCAAAAATACTAACAGATAAAGGTATAGTCGTTGGGCTTGAAAACAGTGGCGATCACGAACGTATGAGCGTTAGAAACCTGCCTTTCTTAGCTGGAACTTGTGCTGCCTTTGGTTTAGATAAAGAAGTAGCAGTACAGCTGATTACTCTAAATGCAGCTAAACTATTAGGTATTGATGCCAGTTGTGGAACTTTAGAATCAGGTAAAGACGCCACTTTATTTATTTCTGAAGGAGATGCATTAGATATGAGAACAAATAAACTAACCTCTGCTTTCATTCAGGGAAGAACTATTAATCTCCAAACATTTCAAAGCAAGCTGAGCGACAAATTCAAAGCGAAGTACGGACAGAAGTAGTCTAAAAATAATTCTATCAAAAAAGGCATCATATGAAATCTTCATTTGATGCCTTTTTTATTTAAAAAATGAAACGATTTGTCATTTTTTATAAATATTTGACCATAATTACTCTTAAAATTAGAATTATTTTCATTGTTTTTTGTTAAGACAGCCGAAAAAACCTACACATTTCTAACTTCAGTTTAATAAATTGTAAAATTTAAGTTCATTTTAACAAATACACATAAAATATAGGGGGTTAAATTTAAAAATTAACAAAAATTAAACATTAGACTCTATTTTTAATAGGGGTGTCGAATGATTTTATATTTTTATAAAAATTTTAAAAACTAAATAACTATGCGAAAAATTATTTTAAGTGTGATTCTTATCACTATTTTGGTACTGACTTTTGTATCAAATTTCATCTTATCAGACAATCCAATTCCAGCAGAAGCTGTAAAGTTTGATACCGGAGATACCGCTTGGATGATCGTTGCAACTGCGTTTGTATTGTTAATGACACCTGGTTTAGGATTTTTCTACGGAGGTATGGTAGGTAAGAAAAACGTTATCAGTACCATGCTACAAAGTTTTATGGCAATGGTAATTGTTACTATTCTATGGGTTGTTGTTGCTTTTGGTTTAGCATTTGGTCCTACTATTGGCGGAATCATTGGAGATCCAACTTCTAATTTATTCTTTCAGGGTGTTGGTACAAGTACTGCCTGGAGTCTTGCCCCTACAATTCCTTTTATGTTATTCGCATTATTTCAAGCAAAATTTGCCATCATTACACCAGCGTTAATCACAGGTGCTTTTGCAGAGCGCGTACGTTTCTGGGCATATTTACTATTCATGGTTTTATTTATCTTATTCATATATTCACCATTAGCTCACATGACGTGGCATCCTGATGGAATTTTCTTCAAAATGGGAGTATTAGACTTCGCTGGAGGAACTGTAGTCCACATGAGTGCTGGATGGGCTGCATTGGCCGGAGCGATGTTTTTAGGAAAAAGAAAAATTCAAAAAGTGAACCCTGCCAGAATTACTTATGTATTATTAGGAACTGGTTTATTATGGTTCGGATGGTTTGGTTTCAACGCAGGTTCTGCTTTAGGATCAAATGGTTTGGCTGTACAAGCTTTAGGAACTACAACTGTAGCTGCTGCTGCTGCTGCAATGGCATGGGTTTTCCTTGATAAAATATTAGGACACAAATTATCTGCACTTGGAGCTTGTATTGGAGCTGTTGTAGGTCTTGTTGCTATTACGCCTGCTGCTGGTTTCGTTAGCATTCCTCACGGAATTTTCATTGGAGCTTTTGCTGCTATCGTAAGTAACTTAGTAGTAAGTAAATTCCCTAAAGGAAAAATTGATGACGCTTTAGACGTGTTTGCTTGTCACGGTGTTGGTGGTATGGTAGGTATGTTGTTAACGGGAGTTTTTGCTTCAAAAGCTATTAACCCGGTAGTTGGTGACAATCAAGGTTTGATTTTCGGAACTCCAACATTGTTCATCAACCAATTAATTGCACTAGTAATCGTTTCTATCTTTGCTTTTGTAGGATCTTATATTTTATTCTTTGTTGTAAATAAAATTACTCCTCTAAGAGTTACTGAAGAAAAAGAAGAATTAGGATTAGATATCTCTCAACACGGCGAATACCTATAAGAATTTAATTCCCCCCTTTTGCCTTAATAAAAAAATTCCTCTAAGAGCTCACACTTAGAGGGATTTTTTATTAAGAATATAGAGTAAAGAGCAAAGAGAATAGATTTACTCCCAATACTTCGTTGTAAATAAAATTACTCCTCTAAGAGTTACTGAAGAGAAAGAAGAATTACGACTAGATATCCCTCAACATGGAGAAAACCTATAAGAATTTAATTTCCGATTTGCCCAATCAATAAAAAAGCACTCTAGGTTTTACTTAGAGTGCTTTTTGTTTTGAATTAACTTTCCCCTGAATTATTTCAGATTTTAGACTGTAGATTTTAGATTTCTAATCTACATATTCTATATTCTATATTCTATATTCTATATTCTATATTCTATATTCTATATTCTATATTCTATATTCTATATTCTAAAATCTTTCCTCTTGCCTCTTGCCTCTTTCTTCTACTTAAAATTCGAAATCCCGGTTTTCAACCAAGTCAAATATTCTTCAACATCTACATAACTAATAGTAGGTTTTGAACTGTTTAGATTCTTTCCTTCCAGATCAGTAATAACATATAAAGGCTGCGTATTTGTTTTGTATTTTGAAATCATAAAGTCAGTCCATTTATCACCAACCGTTTCAATTTTATCTCCTTTTGCGGTAACAAATTGTTCTTCTTTTGGCAGCGGGCGCTGATCATCAACAAAGAGAGAAATCAAAACAACCTCATTTTTCAAGATGGGTAAAATTCTTTCATCAGACCAAACATTGTTTTCCATCTTTCTACAGTTTACACAAGCATGACCTGTAAAATCTAACATAATTGGTTTATTAATAGACTTCGCATAAGCTAATCCATCTTCATAATCAGTAAAAATCATTATACCATGTGGACCTAATTCTGCCCCCTCAGGCAAACCTTTTATTTCACCGGTAGTAGCTGCTCCATTACCTGAACCTCCAAATCCAAGAGGACTTTCGCTATAGGTTTGTGGAGGTGGAAACGCACTAATTAATTTCAAAGGTGCTCCCCAAAGTCCCGGTATTAAATAAATCGTAAAAGTCAACACTAATAATCCGAATGATAATCTTCCAACTGAAATATGATTGGTCGGACTATCGTGTGGCAATGTAATTTTTCCGAAAAGATAAAATGCTAAAGTTCCAAAGATTGCAATCCAAATCGCTAAGAAAACTTCTCTTTCTAATAAATGCAATTGCAAAACCAGATCAGCATTCGATAAAAACTTGAAGGCCAAAGCCAGTTCTAAAAACCCCAAAACCACTTTTACCGTATTCAACCAACCGCCTGATTTTGGCAAAGAATTCAACCAACCCGGGAACATTGCGAACAACATAAATGGCAATGCCATAGCAGATGAAAATCCTAACATTCCAATAACCGGAGCAATTCCACCATTTGAAGCTGCTTCAACCAATAAAGTTCCAACAATTGGTCCTGTACAAGAAAACGATACAATTGCCAAAGCTAATGCCATGAACAATATCCCAACTATTCCTCCTCTGTCTGCCTGTTGATCTGCTTTGTTTGCCCATGAATTTGGAAGCATAATTTCAAACGCTCCCAAAAAGGATACAGCAAATACAATTAATAAAACGAAGAATATTAAATTAAACCAAACGTTTGTAGACAAAGCATTTAAGGCATCTGCTCCAAATATTTTTGTTACGATCAAACCTAAAATTACATAAATCGCGATAATGGCTAATCCGTAAATAACAGCATTTCGAATTCCTTTCGCTCTGCTTTTACTTTGTTTGGTAAAGAAACTTACCGTCATTGGAATCATCGGGAAAACACAAGGCGTTAATAACGCTGCGAATCCGGATATGAATGCAATGAAAAAGATAGACCACAAACTTCTGGTTGGTGCAGGAGGCGGAATGTCATTATCTTTTGCAGCTGCAACTTCAGCTTTAGCTGTTTCTTTTTTAACTTCTTTTGTTACAGTTGATAAAGTATCAATAGCAATCCCTGTTACTTTTGTTTCATCTTTTTTAGCTTCAGAAACCGTTGCAACAGCTACCATTTTGAAAGAGGCCGGAATTGCAATAGAGAATTTTTTACTCGAATTGATACAAACCTCTTTACAAACCTGAAAGTCAAAATCGACATCAACTGTTTTTAAATCCGGGTTTGTAATAGTAATTTCCTGTTCGATATGTGCTTTTCCTTCAAAAAAAATTTCGTTTACACCAAAGACATCGTTAAAGGCAGTTTTTGTTTTTCCTTCTTTGGCTTTACCAACCAAATTGTAATTTCCTTTTTGATTTTTAAACACAATTTCTAAAGGAAGGGGTCCTCCATCTGGCGTAAATTGCGAATACATATGCCAGTCTTTTTCAATAGTTCCATCAAAAATTAAAACAGCATTTGTTCCTGATTTTTTTTCAATTTTAGCCGTCCATTTTACCGGTTCTAAAATCTGAGCGTTACCTTTTGCAAGAGCAAAAATGAAAAATAACAAAAAAACGATGGTTTTATTCCAGATACTTTTTGAAGTTATCGTTTGACAGGATTGAGTAAAGTTCATTATTGTAATTCTATTTTAAGTATGTTATTAGTGGTATTTTCTATTTTAAAACGTTCGTCCTGCCTGATTCCGACAACCCAAACAATCTGATTATCAGAACACAAAATCCATGTTTTTTCCTTTTCGATCAGTGATAATTTTTCATCTTTAAAAAGTTTGCTGACTTTTTTAGATTTTCCATTCATTCCGAACGGATGAAAAATATCGCCTTCGTTCCATTTACGTAAAACCAAAGGAAACTGGATTTTTTCGGCGTCCACAAAGATAGCTTTATTTGAATCTAATGTTATGTGATCTACGTTACATAGCCGCAATTTTAAGGGAAAATTAACGTCTTGATCCTCTTTATTGATGTGATATTCGTCCTTTTCATCCTCTTCTGAAATTGGACTTAATATCAAGGCATTTCTATTTTTTAGCAATCTAAATTCGGCAGAAAACACTTGTTTTCCAGATTGTCCATCAACCAAATCATAAATATCATTCCATGCCAAAAAGCCAAATTCATTTAACCATTGATACAAATACGATTTATAATTGGGCAATTTTTGAAGTTGATTTAAATCGAAATGAATGTCCTCACCTACTTCTTTCGCCACTTGCTGATAAATCATAATGGAAGCATCTTCAACCATTTCCTGAGATTCCTGTAAATACGATTGCGTTTTCTGGAAAGCGCTCAAAAAGTTAGGATTGATTTCTTTCAGCATCGGAACTAAATCATGGCGGATTTTATTTCGAAGATATTTATTCGATGCATTACTGCTGTCTTCACGCCATTCGATCTTATTTTCTTCAGCATATTTCAGGATTTCATCCCTTGAAAAAGGTAAAAGCGGACGAATAATTTTATCGTTTTGTTCCGGAATTCCAGTCAAACCATCCAAACCGGTTCCGCGGGTTAAATTGATAATGAAAGTTTCCAGATTATCGTCAGCATGATGCGCTGTAAGAATATAATCGAATTTTTCATTCTCCAAAAGCTCATAAAACCAACTGTAACGCAGTTCGCGTGCCGCAACCTGAGTGGATAATTTATAGTCTTTTGCAAAAGCTTCGGTATCAAATTGAGTAGTATAAACAGGAATATTGTTCTGATCGCAATAGTTTTGAATAAAACTCTGATCCCCAAAACTTTCTAATCCGCGTAGCTGGAAATTACAATGCAAAACCGCAATTTCAAAAGGTAATTGCTGCAGTAAATGCAACAACACCATACTATCCAAACCTCCGCTAACTGCGAGAAATAGTTTTTTATCTTCCAGAAATGGAAACCTCGAAATGATGTGATTTTGAAATTTTGAAAACATTTGATAAATGTAAAGAATTAAATTCGATCAATTTTTAAATGAAATGTTAAGCGTGTGTTTTTTTGCCACGAATTCACGAATTATCCTTTGAATATGTGGCTATATTTTTTTTGCCACAAATTCCACAAATTTTCACTAATTATTTCACGCAGATTTAAAAAGATTTAAGCGGATTTATTTTAATAAAATCTATTCAACTTTTTTTAATCATTTTAATCCATAAATCTGTGGGCAATATTTTTCATCTAATAATAATTCGTGAAATTGAATTAGTTAAAAAAAAATTAGTGCCAATTCGTGAAATTCGTGGCAAACCTTTTTTATCGCAAAACCTCATGCATTGCCTTTGCCTTCAATAGACATTCTTCGTATTCTTTTTCAGGATCAGATTGTGCTGTAATGGCGCTTCCTACTGAAAAAGAAACGTATTCATTTTCCTGATTGTACAAAATACTTCTGATCACGACATTAAAATCAAAATCACCTTCTGGCGTAAAATAACCAACTGCTCCACTGTATAAACCACGTTTGGTTTCTTCCAGATTTTCTATAATTTTCATTACTGAGATTTTCGGAGCTCCCGTCATACTTCCCATTGGGAAAGTCGTTTTCAAAACATCGACCGGAGCATATTGAGAATCTAGCTTTGAAGTTATCGTCGAAATCATTTGATGCACCTGTAGAAACGAATAGATCTTGCAAAGCTCTGCAACTTCTACAGAACCTTTTTGTGCAGTATGCGACAAATCATTTCTGACCAAATCGGTAATCATGATGTTCTCGGCTCTTTCTTTTGAATCTGATTCTAAGAATTGCTTTGACTTTTCATCTTCAATCTGATTCGAAGAGCGCTTTGAAGTTCCTTTTATCGGCTGCGAAATAATAGTTTCTCCCTCCTTTTTCAGATAACGTTCTGGTGAAGCCGAAAGTAAATATTGTTTGTGATTTTTAAAGAAAACCGAAAACGGTGCCTTCGAAATTTCATTTAATTTTAAAAATTTTTCCAACGGATTGATAATGGCATTTTCTGCATAAAATTCCATACAGAAATTCGCTTCATACATATCTCCAATGTGAATATGATGAAGCATTTCATTTACTTTTTCAATATAAGATTCTTTAGAAATACGCTGTTCAATCTTTAAAGCTGCCGCACTTTCGACTTTCCACTTTTGACTTTCGACTATCTCATTAAAATCCTCTTCAACCTCATCATCGCAAAGCAATAAATATCTGATTTCAAGTTGATTTCCTTTTAATAAAAATATTTTTTTGGGCTGAAAGAAAAACAAATCCGGAAAATTTAATCCGTCAAAATTAGCCGTTTTCAACTCTTCAACATCATTTTTTAAATCATACGTCAAATAACCAAAAAGCCAGTCTTTAGTGGTTTGCTGATATTGTTTTAAATCGTCAAAAGCATTTTGGAAATCGGTTTTTAAAGAGGTAAAAGCATCTACCGCCAGTACGCAATCAAAATTGGAATATTGTTGCGTATGCGAATTACTGTCTAAATAAACAACCTCACGAAATTGCTGTGACCAAGTTAGAAGCTGCTGTTTAAACTGCTCTGGATTTGAAATAGGTTTATGAATGGAAACTCTCAAAAAAGTATAAATTTTAGACTTCAAAATTACGACAAAAAAAATCCTTCAATAAAGTAATCCTCAAAAATTATTGGCACACTTTTTAGTATATCGAATTAGTGCTAATTATTAAAACTTTTCTTGCCATTTGATTAAAAAATTACTCGCGCTTTTATTACGTACAAAATCCTGTTTACATCGTGTAAATAGTCTATTTATTAATCAAATTTTATAACCTTTATGAAAACAATTGAACAATTAGGTTTGACTACCTTGGTGATTATCGCATTACTATTTTCTTGTAAAAAAGCAGATTCTACGGCTACGGCAGATGTTGCAAATTATGAATCTACGGCAGACAGCACGGCTGTTTCGTCATCGGCTGCGGTCGAGAAAAAAGACAGCAAACAGAAATTTATTCGAACAGCTGATATCAAGTTCAAGGTTAAAAACGTCGTCAAATCTACTTATGCAATTGAAAACGCCGTAGCAAAATTTGGAGGCTTTGTTACGTACACCAACCTGCAAAGCAATATTCATGATCAGATTAAAACTAAAATAAGCCAGGACAGTACGCTGGAGACTACCAAATTTTCAGTAGAAAATAATATTACAATCCGTGTTCCCAACACCCAGCTTGATACTGTAATTAAAAGTATTGCCAGACAAATCGACTTCCTGGATTTCAGAGTGATCAAAGCCGATGATGTTTCTTTGAAGCTATTAGCCAATCAGCTTTCACAAAAAAGAAGTTCTACAAATGAAAAAAGAGTTGAAAAAGCAATCGATACTAAAGGCAAAAAAATAAATGATATTATGGAAGCTGAAAATGCTTTAGCCAACCAAAAAGAAGCGAATGATAGCAAAACTATTGATCATTTATCGATGCAGGATCAAATTAATTTCAGCACCGTTACTTTACAGCTTTATCAAAACGAAACCATTAAACAGGAAATAACCGCAGGCGAAAAAGATTCTGCTTATTACAAACCTAATTTAGGAATTCAAATTATTGATTCTCTAAAAAACGGCTGGTATATTCTTCAGGCAATATTAGTGTTCTTTATAAATCTGTGGCCTTTTATATTACTGACTTTAGGTGGATTTTTTCTTTATAAAAGATACATTAAGAAATAAGAAAAGTGTTAATAAAATAGCAATATCGTAATGAAAAAATCGTTATATTTGATATAGCATTCAATTAATCCCAAAATAGAATTGTTTTGCTTACAAAATCCTCAATAAAATGATCTTTAAAATAGAATTTCATTTTTGACAAGGACATTCAATATATACGATTTCCAGCAGATAATTATATTTTTTAACCTCTTAAAAATCCTAAGTATTATGAAAATTGCTACAATTATTGTCCGTGTGTTAATTGGTCTTTTGCTGCTTTTTGCTTCGATCAGTTATTTTTTCCACCTAATGCCTGAACCAGAAACTACAGGAAATTTCAAAGCCTTTAATGTAGGTTTAATGGCTTCGACGTATTTAATGCCTTTAGCTAAATCAATCGAACTACTTTGCGGAATTGCATTTGTAACAGGACGTTATGTAACATTGGCTAATATTTTGATCTTACCCATTACGGTAAACATTTTGTTTATTAATTATTTCTTAGCTCCGGAAGGTTTGCCAATTGCGGCATTATTATTCCTGGCTAACTTATTCTTAATTTACAGATATTGGGATAATTACAAAAGTGTTTTTAAAGCATAAATTTCACCTTACAACTTTAAATAACAAACCCGACAAATTTAGAACTTGTCGGGTTTGCTATTTATTGGCCGGTCCACGATAAATGCTGTGGAAAAATATAAAGAATGTATTGAATAATTATTTTTTACTACGGAGATCACTAAGATTTTTATCTTTTGAATGCTGTAGAAAACACAGAGTTCACAAAGCTAGATCAATACAAAGTTCTGAACTTTAACTTTTTATAAAAGCTAAGAATAAAATTTAGTGTTTTCTGTGGTATTTTTGTACTTTATCACAGGTTTTGGTTTGCTTAAACGCAATGTTAGCAAAGGATTTACCCAAGGCCCACAAAGGTTAATTACATATAGCTTTGCGAACTTATTAAAGATCCTGTAAACACAGCAGAAAAAAACTTTGCGCGCTTTGCGGTAATTTTTTTTGCTGCTCCACAGGTTTTCATGTTGGTCTTAATTGGCTTTATTATGTTCGACCCAAACGAGATCTGTAACATTATAGCCAATTTCCTGTGCTTTGATAAGATAATCTGCTTTTACACTTTCAGGAATAGTCGTTTCTCTGGAAAGAATCCACATGTATTTTAAACTTTCTCCCGCTACAAGTGCGTATTTATAATCCGGATCAACGGCAATTACGTTATAACCGGAATAAAAAGGACCAAAAAACGAGACCTTAAGCATACCAACATTGTCCTTTTTGACGAATTTGGCTTTCCCGATGCTTTCTTCCCATTTGTCTTTTTTGACATTATAGCCCCTGTTATCAACTTTAATCGTGCCATCATCCTTAAGAGAATATTCAGCCGTTACGTTGTTTAAATTTTTCTCCCATTTATAATCTAATCTTGCAATTTCAAACCATTTTCCAAGATACTTTGCTTTGTCAAAATTAGTGACTGCAACCGCTTTTTTTGGAATAGTTGATTTACACGAAGTAAGTACAAATGCAATTCCTGCTCCTATTAGAATTGGAGCTATATATTTACTTTTCATAATGTTATCTTTTTATATAAGTAAAGATAGCACCTGAATTACACATCTAATTTACAAAATTATTTTTGAATTTTATATTTTATGAACCATAAAATTACAGCAAAGAAAAACCCATCACTCCCAGATTGGGAATGATGGGTTTTAAATATGATTTACGTAAAATTATACGTGTAACGCTCTGTTGTCAGTAGCTGCTAATGCTGCTTCTTTTACCGCTTCCGCGAAAGTTGGATGCGCGTGGCTCATTCTTGAAATATCTTCAGCAGAAGCTTTGAATTCCATTGCCGTAACCGCCTCAGCAATTAAGTCAGCTGTACGTGCTCCAATCATGTGAACTCCTAAAACCTCATCTGTTTTAGCATCAGCAATGATTTTCACGAATCCGTCTAAGTCTCCACTTGCTCTTGCACGACCTAAAGCTTTGAATGGGAAGCTACCTACTTTATATTCTGTTCCTGAAGCTTTAACCTGCTCTTCTGTTTGTCCAACTGCAGCAACTTCTGGCCAAGTGTAAACTACACCAGGAATTAAGTTATAATCAATATGCGGTTTTTGACCTGCTAAGATTTCAGCAACCATAGTTCCTTCTTCCTCTGCTTTGTGTGCCAACATTGCTCCACGAACAACATCTCCAATTGCGTAAATATTTGGAACGTTAGTTTGTAAATGATCGTTTACTTCTACTTGTCCTCTGTCTGAAATTTTCACTCCAGCTTTGTCAGCGTTTAATCCGTCTGTGTAAGGACGACGACCAACAGAAACTAATGAATAATCTCCTTCTAAAGTGATAGTTTCTCCTTTAGCATTTTCAGCCTGAACTACAACAGCATCACCGTTTCTTTCAACTGATTTTACTTTATGAGAAACGTAGAATTTCATTCCTTGTTTTTTCAATACTTTCGTCAATTCTTTAGACAAAGCTCCGTCCATTCCAGGAATGATTCTGTCCATGAATTCTACTACAGAAACCTGAGCTCCTAAACGAAGGTAAACTTGTCCAAGCTCGATTCCGATAACTCCACCGCCAATAATTACTAAGTGTTTTGGAACTTCTTTTAAAGCCAACGCTTCAGTAGAAGTGATTATTCTTTCTTTATCAATTTTGATGAAAGGTAAAGAAGATGGTTTTGAACCTGTAGCGATTACAGTATATTTTGCTTCGATAGTTTCAGATGTTCCGTCAGCTTTTGCAACTGCAATATGTGTTGCGTCTACGAAAGAACCTAAACCATTGAAAACAGTGATTTTATTTTTATCCATTAAGTAGTTGATTCCACCTACGGTTTGATCTACAACTGCTTGTTTGCGCGCGATCATTTTCTCTAAATTGATTTTCACATCACCAGAAACTTCGATTCCGTGATCTGCGAAATGAGCAATTTCTGCATAATGATGAGAAGAAGAAAGTAATGCTTTTGAAGGAATACAACCTACGTTAAGGCAAGTTCCGCCCAAAGAGTTATACTTTTCTACAATTGCTGTTTTGAAACCTAATTGTGCGCAACGAATTGCTGATACATATCCGCCAGGACCTGAACCTATAATGACTACGTCAAATGAACTCATAGTTTGTCTATTTTATTTTTAGCGATACAAAATTAAGGAATAAAGTTTTGTTTAAAGTTTAAATTTCAATGTTTTTTGTGTGAATTTTGAGGTGTTGGTTTTCTGCCACGAAGGCACTAAGACACGAAGTTTTTTTTTAAAAAAGGATTGTGGGTTTTACTGTTAAGTTTGCAAAGTTTTTGTTTTTCTAATCTCGCAAAGTCGCAGAGTCGCGAAGTTTTTTTTAAGTGAATGGTTTTATCGTTCTGTTTGTCATTTCGACGAAGGAGAAATCCTCGCGAGAAGCTCGACAAAGATTGGGTTCTCGTTGCGGAGTTACTTGCGAGGATTTCTCCTTCGTCGAAATGACAGAAAATGAGAATAAAAACCTTTGAACCTAAACTTAGAACCTCAGCAACTCAGAACCTTAGAATCTCTAAAAAGAAATCACTGTCGAATTCTTCACCTCACTAATCATAAAGGTACTTTGTGTGCTTCCAATATGTTGCAAGGTTGTCAGTTTGGTTACCAAAAATTCTCTGTAGGCTTCCATGTCTTTTACTAATACTTTTAATATGTAGTCGTAATCTCCGCTTACATGATGGCATTCTAAAACTTCGTTTAGTTTGATGACCTCGCTTTCGAATTTGGTTAGGAATTCTTTGGTGTGTTGAATGAGTTTTAAGTGACAGAAAACCACAAAACCTTTTTCGATTTTTGATTTATCAACCAATGCTACGTAGTTTTTGATAATTCCTTCTCGCTCCAGTTTTTTTATTCTTTCGTAAACTGCTGTTACCGAAAGATTCAGTTTTAAGGATAATTCTTTGGTAGTCTTTTTACTGTCGGTTTGTAATAGAACCAGGAGTTTTTTATCAGTGGCGTCTAAGGTCATGATTGTTGATTGTTGATTATTGTTCTGCTGAAAAAAAATCTATGAATTTGGACTTAATCGAACAAATTTAAACTAAAAATCTTTCACACGTCATTTTTATAGTTTTAAAATCTAATTATTAAGTAAATCATTGATTAATTTTCTTATTAGATGTTATTTTGGACTGATTTTCTTTTGAAAATGAGTGCACTAGCCCTGATAGAAGCGGCATCCTTTTATGGTGGGGTTCACCATAAAAGATATAGCGAATAGCAGGAAATAGCTCCTAAATTTTATACTAACCAGGCTTTAAACTCAAACAACTTGAAACCTGAAACTTAAAACTTGAAACAAAAAAAACTAAAACATATGAAAGACTTTAATCCGGCAGATAAAATTCAGGATTTGCAATACTTTGGAGAATTTGGGGGTGTGAATCCTTCGATTTCTGATTCTTCTACTTATACTTTCCTTTCGGCAAAAACGATGTTCGACACTTTTGAAGGAAATATGGAAGGTTGTTATTTGTACTCGCGTCATTCGTCGCCAAGTAATTTGTATTTGGATCAGGCTTTGGCGGCGATGGAAGGAACGGAAACGGCAAACGTATCAGCTTCTGGAATGGGTGCGATTACGCCTACGCTATTGCAGCTTTGCGGTGCGGGCGACCATATTGTGTCAAGCCGAACTATTTATGGCGGAACGTATGCTTTTTTGAAAAATTTCACCCCTCGATTCGGAATTGAAACGAGCTTTGTAGACATCACAAAATTGGATATTGTAGAAGCTTCGATTACACCAAAAACGAAAGTTATCTATTGTGAAACCGTAAGTAATCCTTTGTTGGAAGTTGCTGATATTGCTGGTTTGGCAAAAATTGCAAAAAAGCATAATTTGAAATTGGTAGTTGATAATACCTTCTCGCCTTTATCTGTCTCTCCTGCAAAATTAGGTGCTGATATTGTGATTCACAGTTTGACGAAATACATCAACGGAAGCAGTGATACCGTTGGTGGTGTAACTTGTGCCTCTAAAGAATTTATCAATTCACTGAAAAATGTAAACTCCGGAGCGAGCATGCTTTTGGGACCAACGATGGACAGTTTGCGTTCGGCTTCGGTAATGAAAAATCTTCGTACGCTTCATATCCGTATCAAACAACACAGTCATAATGCACATTTTCTAGCTGACAAATTTGAAGCGGATGGTTTGAAAACGGTTTATCCTGGATTGAAAAGCCACCCGAGTCATGAGTTATATAAAACGATGATTAATCCGGAATATGGTTTTGGCGGAATGATGACGATTGACGTTGGAACTTTAGAGAAGGCGAATGAATTAATGGAATTAATGCAGGCAAGAAACTTAGGTTATTTGGCGGTAAGTTTAGGGTTTTACAAAACACTTTTCAGCGCGCCCGGAACTTCAACTTCAAGCGAAATTCCGTTAGAGGAACAAGCTGAAATGGGATTGACAGATGGTTTGATTCGTTTTTCTATTGGATTGGATAACGATATTCAGCGTACTTATGAGATGATGAAGGCTTGTATGGTGGAGCTTGGGATTTTAAAATAGACTAGCTTAGATTTTAGACATCTTAGATTATTAGATTAAAATTTTTCGCCACGAATTCACGAATTTTTAAAACAAATTAATTCGTGAGTTCGTGGCGATTTTTTTTACTGAGACAGTAACCACACCAATTTGTCATTTCGAGGAACGAGAAATCCCCGCAAGTAGCTCGACAAAGATTGGTGATTTCTGTGCGGAGCTACTTGCGGGGATTGCTTCGCCAGTTCGCTATCGCTCGTGTCCTCCTCCGTCGGAATGACATAAAACGCGATAAAAAATAAAAAAAGCCGTTCTGATCAATCTCAGAACGGCTTTTCACATATAACTTTTGACTCTTAACCTCTAACCTCAGGGAAGTTCAGCTTACTATTCTTTCTACTATAAGTAAAGTAAATAAACAACCCAATTAACAACCAGATTGTGAAGTAAATCCAATTCCAAACACTTAATTCGGCCATCATGTACAGGCAGCAGATTAATCCTAAAAGCGGAATTAAAGACAAGTTTTGTTTGAATGACCAAACGGCTAATCCAACCAAAACGAAAAGGAAAATCCACATTGGAATTTTGTGTTTGAATAAACTGAAACCTGATTCGTATTTTAGAGAATCGTTGATTGGTAAACCTTTTACAACTTCGGCATATTTAGCGTCGTCGTCCTGGTATTGGCTTAATAAATGTTCTAAATCTGAAGTTTCGGCAGTTTTATTTTTAACATCGATACTTTCCAAATAACTGAAAACTTTCGCTGATTCTTCTTTATCTAAAGACGTAATAATCGTCGTTGCATCGTTTGTTTGCGCTTCGTTATTAATGAAAGCCATTGTCGCTTTATTGTTGAAAGCAAAAGCGTAATAGATTCCGGCAATCATTAAAACCGGCAAAATATACTTTGAGTTCACATAAGGTGTTTTGAATTTCCCTCTTGGAATATCAGTCTTGTTTTGTAAAACCAAAACTCCCGCGCACACCAGTACAAAGGCAAATAAAGTTCCGATACTACATAAATCGGTAACCATTGTTAAGTTTAAAAACAAAGCCGGAACGGCAACCACAAAACCAGTTACGATAGTTGCAAAAGATGGTGTTTTGAATTTTGGATGCACAGTAGAAAACTTCTTTGGCAATAAACCGTCACGGCTCATACTCATCCAGATACGAGGCTGTCCCATTTGGAAAACCAATAAAACGCTCGCCATAGCAATTACTGCACTTACGGCAATAATTCCGGACATCCATTTTAAGTTTAATTTATCGAAAACAAATGCAAGAGGATCTCCAACATTCAATTCGTTATAACGTACCATTCCGGTTAAAACCAGGGCAATGGCAATATATAAAATCGTACAGATAATAATCGCCCACATCATTCCGCGAGGTAAATCTCGTTGTGGATTTTTACATTCTTCGGCCGTTGTCGAAATCGCGTCAAAACCAATATAAGCAAAGAAAACAGCTGACACACCTTTTAATACACCGCTAACGCCATTTGGAGCAAACGGATCCCAGTTGGCTGTATCTACATAAAATACACCCACTGCAATAACTAAAAGAACGATACAAAGTTTTACAACCACCATTGCATTACTCGCATTACGAGATTCTTTCATTCCTCGGTAAACCAAAGCTGTAATCAACACAATGATGAACAAAGCAGGTAAATCGGCAACAAAGTGAAAAGAACCTATTGTTGGTGCTGTTGTCCAGGCGGTATAAGCTGCCTGTAATCCTGCACCTAAGTTTTCGTATGTTTTTCCGCCCTGCATTAATGCTGTGGCATCATTAAATCCGTTTGAAGCCGTTAGATAATCCATCTGAACCCATTGCGGTAAATGTATTCCACCACTCTGGAGCAGTCCCGTAAAATAATCACTCCACGATATCGCCACGGTTATATTTCCGACGGCATATTCCATGATTAAAGCCCAACCGATAATCCAGGCAATAAGTTCGCCAAAAGCTACATAAGAGTACGTATAAGCACTTCCTGAAACCGGAACCATAGAGGCAAATTCGGCGTAAGCAAATGCAGCAAAACTACAAGCCAAAGCTGTAAACAAAAACAAGAAAATAACGGCTGGTCCACCATCAGCACTTGCTTTTCCGATGGTACTAAAAATACCTGCTCCAACAATAGCTGCGATTCCGAATGCAGTTAAATCCCTGGTCGTTAAATGTTTTCCTAATGCATTATGACCATCTGCTTCGTTCTTTGCAACTTGCTTGAGAATATCTTGTACCGTTTTTTTTCGGAATAAACCTGATAATGCCATATGTGGTTTTGCTTTTAAAATTAATTTATGTCGGTCTTTGTGGTTTTATTTTGCAAATAATGCAAAAATTATCCTGATTTCAAATATATAAAACGATTTTGTTTTAATGGGAATTATTTTTTGCCACGAAGGCGCAAGGGCACGAAGTTCTTTTAGCCACAAATTACACTAATTTCCCCGAATTTTGTTTCACGCAGATTTAAAAAGATTTAAGCGGATGCGCGCAGATTTTATTCATAGCTAAATCAAAATTAAATCTGCTAAAATGCCTCCCGATGGCTATCGGGACTGCGTGAAAAAATCCTTTTAATCCTTTAATCTGTGGCTAAACAAAAATCTAAAATCTAAAATCTAAAATTATTTAAGGCAGCTTCTTAAAATACTAACCGGGTGCTGTGCTTCCCTACTCGTTCCATCATAAATTTGATGGCGACAGCTTGTTCCTGCAGCGGCGATTTTTACATTTTCAGCCGTGGCACGCACTTTTGGAAATAAAGTATCTTCTCCCATTTGCATACTCACCTGGTAATGTTCTTTTTCGTAACCAAAAGATCCTGCCATTCCGCAACAGCCCGAATTGTAAATCGTAACCGTATTATTGGTTGGTAAATTCAGCATGGCAAAAGTCGCTTCAACAGAACTCAATGATTTCTGATGACAGTGGCCGTGAATCTTGATTTCTTTCTTTTCATCCGAAAAAGAATCCGGTTTAATTTTACCATCGATAATTTCTTTTTTAAAGAATTCTTCAATGGTAAAAGCATTTTGGGATAACTTCTCTGCTTCTTCTTTATCATCAGCCAAGCGAAGATATTCATCCCTGAAAGTTAAAATGGCAGAAGGCTCAATACCCACCAAAGGCGCATTGCCTAAAACCAAATCTTTAAAAATGTTGACATTGTGATTGGCTATTTTTTTTGCTTCTTCCAAAAAACCTTTAGATAAATACGCCCTTCCGCTTTCTTCATGGTCGATAACCAAAACCTGATAACCTAGTTTAGTTAATAATTCGAAAGCATCGATTCCTATATTTACATCATAATAATTGGTAAATTCATCTACAAACAAGTACAATCTTCCGTTCGGAAAATCCGTAACTGTAGGTTTGTGGTTTTCATGCCATTTTCTGAAAGTCTTTTTTGCTAAAAGCGGCACTTGTCTCTCAGGCGCAATTCCCATACTTTTTTTAACCAGCGACTGATTCGAAATAAAGTTGGTGATTGACGGAAACAAACTTCCCATTTTATTCAGTTTTGCGTTGTGAGCAAAAATCTTATTTCGGGTAGAGAAACCGTTTGCTTTTTGGTATTGGTATAAAAATTCTGTTTTTAAAGTGGCAACATCCACATTACTCGGACATTCGCTGGCGCAAGCTTTACAGCTTACACACAACTCAAAAACTTCGTATAATTCTTTCTGGTCAAATTTGTTTTCTTTTTCAGAATACGTCAAATATTCACGCAACGCATTCGCTCTCGCACGCGTTGTTTCTTTTTCGTTTTTCGTCGCGCGATAACTCGGACACATCGCTCCTCCTGCCGATGGCAATTTTCTACAATCGCCAGAACCATTGCATTTTTCTGCCGCACGCAAAATCCCTAAACTGTCTGAGAAATCCTGAAACGTTTTAATGTCCGGTTCTACCCTGCCCGAAACCACACGATGGTTTTCATCCATCTTTAAAGCGTTCACAATCTTCCCGATATTCAAAACCGAATTCGGGTCAAAAGCCAGTTTAATGCGTTTCAGCAATTCATAATTCGTTTCGCCAATCATAAACGGAATAAACTCGCCGCGCACAATTCCGTCGCCGTGTTCCCCGCTTAGCGAACCTCTGTATTTCTTCACCAAAATCGCCACATCGGTCGCGATGGTTCTAAATAATTTTAAGTCAGATGTTTTCTTCAAATTCAAAACCGGACGCAAATGCAGTTCGCCCGCACCCGCATGCGCATAATAAATCGCACCTTGTCCGTGACGCAGCATCATCGCCGAAAACTCCGCAATATAAGCCGGTAAATCGCTCAACTCAACTGCAGTATCTTCAATCGAATCGGCTGCTTTGTCGTCTCCTACGATACTTCCCAAAAGTCCGAGGCCGGCTTTTCTCAATTCGTTTACTTTTTCAATATCCGCTCCGTAAATTTTTACAAGTGCATAGCCAAAGTTGTTTTTTTCTAAATCAGCAATTAAAGCATTCGCCTGATTTTCGGCATCTTGTGCGTCGTGCGAAGCCACTTCAAACATCATAATCGCTTTCGGTTCTCCAACCAAAAAGAAACGGTTTTTAATGTGCTCGCGATTCGTTTTGGTACAATCCAGAATCGTGTCGTCGATCATTTCTGCGGTGTACAAATGATGTTTCATCGCCACCACAACAGATTCCAGCGATTCCTGAATGCTGTGATAATGCGCCACCACCATAATATTATTAGCCGGCGGTAAATCGTCAACTTTTAAGGTAATCTCATACGTAAAGGCCAAAGTTCCTTCGCTTCCGCAGAGTAATTTTCCGAGGTTTATGGTCGGTTCCGTTCCTCCAAACAAATCCGATTTCAGTAAAATATCAACGGCATAACCCGTATTTCTTCTGTGAATCTCCGGTTTCGGAAACTCTTTTACAATTTCATCCTGCGTTGCTTTTACCGAAAGTTCGTCGTAAACGCTTTTGTATATTTTATTTTCTAAGGTATCGCCTTTGGTTTTTTCGATAAATTCCGCCGAAGTCAGTTCCTTAAAAACCACTTCCGATCCGTCGCTCAAAATCGCTTTAATCTCCACAATTTTATCGCGCGTCACGCCATAGCGAATCGAAGTCGTTCCCGAAGAATTATTGCCCACCATTCCGCCAATCATACAGCGGTTGGAAGTCGAAGTATTCGGGCCGAAAAACACGCCATGAGGTTTCAGAAACAAATTAAGTTCATCGCGAATCACACCTGGCTCGACCGTAACTGTTTTTTTAATCGGGTCGAAATTCAGGATTTTAGTAAAATTCTTGGAAACATCGACCACAATTCCGTTGCCGACCGTTTGTCCGGCCAGCGAAGTTCCCGCCGTTCTTGGCGTAATCGAAATTTGATGCTCCCCCGCAAACCGAATCAGTTTACTAATATCTGCGATCGTTTTAGGCACGGCAACCGCTTTGGGTTTAATCCGGTACACCGAAGCATCGGTCGAATAAAGTGTTTTATGAAGATCATCGTATAAAAGTGTTCCTTCCAACGATGCTGATAATTGTTCTAAATCCTTAAGTAGTGACATTTTTGCTGAATATGATTTGACAAAAATAAGTTTTTTTTTAGGTTCAGAGGTGCAAAGGGACAAAGGTTCAGAGGTTTTTTCCACGATTGTCATTCTGAGCGGAGTCGAAGGCTTTTGAAAATTGGAATTTGGGATTTTTAATATTGGGATTTCAATTTCATTTATTGGAATTTCATTTTTTATTAGGAGCTATTTCCTGCTATCCGTTTCAATCTTTTGCGCCGAACCACGGCACAAAAGGATTTCCACTTCTATCAGGGCTAGGGCACTCTTTTTCATAAGAAGGTTTATCCAAAGTTAAAATTTGTAAGAAAATTATTTTATTTTAATAAAAATATTATATTCGTTAATTATAAGATTTTATTTACAATATAAAATAATATTATATACAATTACTACCCAAATACCTAATTAAAAAACCAGAGCATGAGCGGAAAACACGTAGTGGTTCAGGGAGCAACGTTAAAATGCAAGTTTAGCGAAAAGCCCCAGACCGATATTTTAAAAGTAAAATCACAGAATAAACATTTTGCAAATGATAAAGATGCATCAAAAAAGCTAATTGCAACCACAAAAGAAACGGGACAAACTTTAGAAAAGAACACTTTCGGCAACTGTAAACTCCAGCCCACGGGAAGCAGTTACAAACCTTGTCAGGCTGTAATAACGCAATGGAATGGCCCTTATGAAAAAGTAACGCTGAGTAATCAAGGCAAAATTTTAGTGGAGGACAGCAAGGCGACCTGCCCAATTGGCGGTCCCGATTGTATTACGGTGGACAAACACGGACAAAAAGCCGAGCTCAGCAAACAAAACGTCAGGAATGCCAATGATATGATAAGCAATCAAATTAATCCACTGGTTAATATGGCTGAGTTTAGAGAAAGTTTAGAGGACCATGATGCAATTTGTAAATAAAATAACATGTCAGATTTTAAAATAATTGGAAACCCTAATCCTGTGGTTGGTGTTTTAGAATTTTATACCATAAGCGATTTTTTTTCGGAGATTTCCCCAAGTCAGGAATTTGTTTATATACCAAAAAGCCCAGAAAATCAAGTAAAATGGGAAGTGTATGTTTTGGAGTTCGGCAAATGGCGCAAAACAAAAGAAAATGATAAAACAGGAAAGCAAGTCACTTATACCTTCTTCGAGAAAAGCCTAACCAGAAAAGGCATTCGTTTATTGGCAAGAAAAGGCGAGAAAGTCGCCAGACTTGACATTAAGCCATTACCTGCCCATCCAAAAATAGATCATGTCGAGTTATTGGATAAAAACGGCAGTAAAATAACAGGGCGTCTGGCGTACGGGCAAACAGTCAAGGCCAGAGTATTTTGTCTGAACATGGAAAAGCGCCGTGTACATGTTACCCTTTGGGAAGATGATGTAAAAGGAGCTAGACACAGCAAAGACAATGAAAAAAATTTCATAGAAACGCGCTCTGCAATTGTCCATTTTGGAAAAGCAGATATTGATTTTCTATTGAGTCCAAGTTTTGCAAAGATTGCCACAAAAGGCGGTCCTGAAAATGATAAGATTCACGAATATTATGTGACGGCAGAGTACAACAGAGAAAAAACAGCCAGCAACAATGTTAATGTCAACGCTCCGGAAGCACCCGTGGCTCCATACAAAAGCAAAACAAGGCCAAAATTACCCCCAAGTAACACAACTGCAAATCAGCCTAAAAAGGAATTGCCAAAATCCGACAAACCACCTGTTGCCGCACCAGCAAAAGGCAATATTAATAGCGTGAATATTACTGACACATCAGGACATGCAATAAAAGGAAGACTTAGAGAAAAACAAATAAAGGTTTGGATCAATTCAAGCAATTTGATTGGCAAAGAAGTTCGCATTAAATTGTTTGATGACGATTACGGGAAAGATGATTTATTGTTCCAAAAGGAATTTACCATTCAATCAAATTTGCATGCAATAGTGGTTTCCCTCAATACAATACCAAGAAGTTGGGGCGGGAATTATTTAGCAGAAGGAAATGACCAGGAATTATTTGCAGAAGTTGAAGTTTTGCAAACTCATGCCTTTACAAAAAGTGCTATTGTTGATGTTGATGCTACTGTTTTTAAGCAGTATTCTTTTGAAATTTTTAATAAGGTTTTGAAGGTTGATATGCCTGAAAAAAAGGAGAAGAAAGAGGAAAATTGCGGCGAGAAATATTGCATTAAAAAAGGAGATAAAAGCGATTTAATAAGAGAAATAAATATTCGTTTAGCAGGTTTTGGAGGCAATGTACCGACAGATGAATTTACTGACCGAACAGAAAAAATGATCAAACAATTTCAGCGCGATTATATGAAAGTTCCTGAAACTGGAAAAATTTGTGGAAATGTATTGAAAGCTATTGATGAGTTTTGTGAAAAATGGGGAGAGAAAATAACAGAATATACTTGTCTATGTAAAAATGTAAGTTCAATTCAAAGCAAATGTTCTGGTTTTGGAAAAGGAAGATATAAAAGAGAATATTCATCATCTTCAAGGATTGAACGATTTCACAAATATGAAAGACCAGGAATCCATAGATCATTATTGTGGGGCATAAGTACATTAAGGTTTTATATAAGCAACCAAAATGTTTATAAATATATGTGGAAAACTGCTGGATATAGATGTTGGGAACATAATAATTCTGTCCCTAGGAGAAGTACAAACCATATGGGAAAAGCTGTAGATATTCAATTTAGTAAAAATGGTGTTCCTATTCAAGGTAAGAAAGGATCAAACATTTCATTACTAAATGAAATAAATGAAAAATTTTATTCAAAATATTTAAAAGCAAAATATCAATGGGTTGACGGAAAAAATAATTTTTCGATAGAACCAATAGGTTTAAGCGATGGCCATACTTACAGTTGGATACATTTAGATGTACGTGAGTTTGATAATGAATATTTAGATGATAAATATTTTGTAAAAACACAAGAAAAAGTAATAAATGGATCACTATTAGAATTGGCAAAGAAACTTGGATTCTTAAACACTTGTATGTGCAACTCTGCAGGAAATAATTCAAATAAAAAACCTATAGAAAATGATTCGAATAATAAAAGAATTGATCCCAAAAAATTAAAAACATCTGGTAAGGGCAAACAATTTATTAAAGATTGGGAAAAATTCAAACCAAATCTTTATAATGATGATTCTGAAGACCATCACTGTACAATTGGGTATGGGCATTTAGTTCATTTAGGACCATGTAATGGCTCTGAATCTCAAGAATTTAAAAACGGAATAACTAAAGAAAGAGCTTTGCAATTATTTGATTTAAGACTTGTTGATTTTGAAAAGGCTGTACAACGCGATGTAACAGTCCCATTATATCAATATGAATTTGATGCTTTAGTAAGCTTTTTGTTTAATTGTGGCGAAAACTTTTTTGTAAAAAAGAAAGCGCCAAAACTTCATAAACATCTTTTAAATAAGGAATACGAAGAAGGTGCAAAAGAGTTTTTGGATGTCACAAGTGGCGGTTTAGCAGGTCTCGTAAAAAGAAGAAAAGCTGAAAACAATATGTTTTTAAATAATATATATGATTCAAAACACTAATTAAAATAAATTATGAAAAGAATATTAGGAATTACAATCTTAGCTTTGTTACTATCGAATTGCAAGAAAAACGAAAACTTGCTAAGTACAAATAAACTAGAGAATGTAAATACAGAAACATCAAAAGATTCTAACAAATCTCTTGGAGCAAATAAAGAGAAAACATCTACTAATGAAGTAGCAAATTGGGCTTTTTATAAAACTTCAGAATCATCGATTTCGGAAACTTCGACAAAAGAAAAAATTGAGATAATAAATCAATTTAAAAACTTAAAAATTGAAATTGATGACAAGAAACTTAAAGTGGGTAATTTATGCACGTATGAATATTATAAAAGTACTAAAACTCCAATAAAATATTTTGAAAGCACTAAAACTGCTCAATTATATGAGTCTATATTTGCAAAAAACGGTATAAAATTGGGAAGTGAAATTACAGTTTATCAATCACTATACCCAGAAAAAACTTGTAAAAATCCATGGGATGAAATCTTACTTATTGACAACACTTTAATTATTGTTTTCGATGATTATTTAGTTTTTTTTAAAAAAGGGATTACTGAAAATCAAGGCGATTGCTTCTCTAATACTAAAATTACAAGTTTACCAATTACAAACACTATCATAGATGGTAATAATGTATGGAATGAATTAGATTGTAATATAGCAAATTTAAAAACTAAAGATTATATCAGATTACCTGATATCAATGGAATCAAAATTTTTATTATAGGAAACTTTAATTTTGACGACTTTACATATACGTTAGTAACATTAAAAAATAATAAAGTTATTACTAAAAAGGATGTTGGTTTTGCTAAAGAAGGTGATGAACCAAATACAGTTTCTGAATTTACTCAATTTGATATTAATAAGGATTATGTTTTTAGTTTAAATACTAAAACAAAAAGCGGTGAAGACTTTAAAACTTTAAAAACAGAAAAGTTTAAGATAGATGATAAGGGAGTAATAGTAATTATCAAATAATCCCTATCAGGTAGAAAAGTACAAAGCATGAAATTTATTAAACTACTCAGTATTTTCTTTTTTCTTTTTATTAGTTGCAAAAAAAATGACAACCCTAAAACAACATATAATGACAAAAAAGAGGTTACAGGAAATGTAAAACATAATCATAATTCCGAATACAAAACTTGGTATTTTTCTTCATTGAATTTTGACAAATCTTATAAAAACTTTACAATCTTGATAAGCAATGATTCGATAAAGATTTTAAATGCAAACCATTTAAAATGCCAAGGAGAAATAGTGCAGGAAAAAACTACTTTCAAAAAGTATTTTAAAAGTGACAAAACAGCAAATGAAATAAGAGAAAAGCTTGGGAAAGATTACAATTTAAATACGATAAATGAAATAATTGTAATATCAAATGCAAATGGAGACCTTACTGAAGAAGGATGCTTGTTTCCCTTCAATGAATTATTTGTAGTTGATAATAAATTGTTTTTTTATGATAAACAATATTATTGTTTTGCAAGCACTGAGGATAAAAAATTAGACAATCAAAGTAACTTAGAAAGTGTAAATATCCAATTACCTTACAGTAAAAAAATTGATGTTGATAATGTCAAATATTATATGATAAAAGAAAATTTAATTAAAGGGCTTGATGATTTTTCATGCGGAGATCAAGAAGTGAGATATTTACCATTGCTGTCAAAAAACAATATAAATTTAATTCTTGTTCCGCAGGATTGTGGCGACTTCCCTTATAGATTTTATCTGCTGACCATAAAAGATAATAAAGTCATCTCAAATTTATATGTTGAGGGAGAATGGGGAGAACCAGAACAAACTGAAAGAAAAACTATAACAACCTTTTCAATAGATGAAAAGTATATTATTGAGATTCAGACAATAGAAATTTATAATGGAAAAATTGAATCAAAGGAATTTACAAAGTACAAAATAAATCAAGAAGGTATTTTTGTAAAATCTTAAAACACTCTGCGAGATTATTCATTTAAAAGAAACAATCTCGCTTTTTTATTTATTAGAAAAACTAACTTATAACATATGGCGGTTCCACAAGACACCCTACAATGCCCTCATGCAATATTTACAATCCCTACTTACAGCACTTTATTTTGATTTGTTGACAGTGTAAATTCCTCCCACAAGTAAAATGATGCCCAGCCCTAAATAAAGGTATCCCTGTTGTTTACCGGATTCGTTGGAAGCATTAATTTTTAGTCCTAATAAATTAATTTCTTTTGTATTATCAGCTATTTTGTTGATACCTATATATCCCACACCGAGACTAATAACGATTAGAATTATTCCTATTATTTTTGATGGATTCATGTTTTTTGAATTTAATTGTTTCTCTAATTTAAGAAAAATATTTTTCAATCAGATGATAATATTGATTTTATCCTAATTGATGAGGGAACATGAAACCCTTCAAACCCAAATAAACACTTTAGAAAACAGCTTTTTTTGGTTGAACGAATTAGCCGAAGTTTTAAATCCTTATTTGAGTTTGGAATAAGATTTTGATTTTATAATAAATGGAAAAACCTCGATTTTAAAAAGATCGAGGTTTTTTGTTTAGTTTCTTTACGGGCACGGATTGCAATTCTGCTAGCGCAGATTTGCAAATTTGTATTATCGAATATATACGATAGTACAGATTTATACTATTTCATTTTTGTGTAATTAAAAATTTTGAAAATTTCAGATACTCTATCATCCATTGGAATAGAATCTATTTTTAGAATTATATGTTCTTTCTTTTTTCCGATAGACCATTCTTTAATCTTAGTTGTATCATACCTACTTGTAAACAGTATAAGCAATAATATTAAATTAATAATTTGATTGTCATCATTATCGAAAACCTGAAGTATTGATTCGTTTAAGCTCTGAGTTGAATAATGTAAATCGCTACTTGATAGAAAATCAATAATATCATCCACTTGAACTCCTTTTTCAAATAAAAATTCCAAATTTTTAGATATATCAAAGATATTATCTTGTTTTATCTGCTCTCTAAGATAGTAGTATATCATTGGTAAATAAGAATTATCAGAGAAATAAAAAGGAATTGCCAAAAAGAAATTTTCGACACCAAATTGGGTTAAAAAATAATCTACTGTTTGAAAATAATTTTCTCTATTCTCTTTTGCTCGAATATTATAACAAGAAGAAATATAAAGAAATTTATTGTTATTTATAGTGATATCTAAAAGTTCTCTATTTTTTAATCTGAATACAGAGTCTTTATCAGTATCTGTATTTATTAAATCAATTTCGTAATAAAGAGCATATAGCAAATCTATATTCTGACCACTCTCTTCAATTTGAATCAACTTCTCTAAAATATGTGAACTTAATTTCCCTATAGCTAATAAATTTTTAATAGCCTCAAAAACTTTAAAATGAAAATTATCTTTATGTGAAAAATTATTTGAATTGTGATCACTTAATAAAAAATCAATTGCAGTATTAATTGAATTTGCAATACATTCTTTGCTTACATTTTTATAGCTGTCAATAGTTGATAAAATGAAGGGCAGAGATTTAACATCTTCCTTAATTTGAAAATTGATTAGTTCATCCATCATTTCATTATCAGCCTGATTTTTATCTATCATATTAAGTAATAACTCTAATACGATATGCCAAAAAGAATTATCTATATACTTTGCAATTATTAGATTACGTTCTACAGTTTTGTTTTTTTTCTCAATATTCGAATATATCCAATAAGCTGAATAATATTCTAAAAAAGTTTTATGAGTAAAATTATTTTCAAAATATATAGATCTTTTTTGCGCATAGTTCATAAATTGTTCCGCAAAATTATATGACTCTGTTTCATCGACTATCTTAAGTCTTTCGAGGGAAGCTGCAACATTACTAAGCACTTTTTCAAATGTTATTTTTATCTCATCTCCACTTAATTCCTGATACTGCCAAAAAGCTAGATCTGCTAAAATATTCTCTCTTTTTTTATAGATTATTTGATCTAAATTAATTTCAAAATCTTTTTTGCTTGCATCCCACTTTTCAACTAATGTTTTAGTACAACTTTGATAAATTTCAAGTTTAGAATCAGGTAGTGCCAATGTATTTCTATAAATAATCACAATTAAAGAAAGAAGTAAAGGATTTGAAACTAATTCGCGGTCTATCTCATGCTTTTTGTCTAAAAATCCATAAATTTCATCATTTCTTCTCTCTTCAACATCTTCTTCTTTTTCGTACCATTTTTTAAGATATTCTTCGATTTGATCATCTTTAAAATTCTGAATATTTAATTCTACAAATTCTTCTTCATTTAGTTTAGCTTCTTCATATCCAATTATTCTTGATGTAACTATTAAGTTAGATAAAGGAAATGATGTATGAAAATTTTCAATATCATTCTTAATTTCAATTTTATCCTCAATCTTAAAAATCTCATCTAATCCATCAAAAAAAATGATATTTTTATTTTCATGTAGAATTTTCTCTAAAAGAATTTCAGTCATTTGCGTTATAGCATACTCTTCCTCTAATAATGAATTTAGGTATTTAATTATATTTCCCCTGTGTTGCTTTTTGTATGCCAAATATTTTCGTAATTCAATTCTAAAAGGTATGTATTTAATGATATCTTTATTTTTAAAATCAGATTTATTATCCAAAATACTACAAATGATTGATTTTATCAATAATGATTTACCAGATCCAGGATTGCCTAGAATTACCATTTTATTGCAACTATTAAATATATCACTGTAGTTTATCTCAAAATCATGATATGCTAGTTTTAAGTGAAGCTGTTCATTAGATTTTAAATATTTATTTTCATTTATTTTAAAATTAGGTTTGACAAAAATGTCTTCCAAATTTTTGCGGTTAATTTTTTTTGAAATATCGGCCCCGACTCCAAGTCCTAAGAAATTGATTTGAGATAAATTATTGATTGCATTTTCAGCATATTTTTTTAAAAAATCACTTAATAAAAAATTATTACCAATACGCTGTTGCATTAAACCCCGAATTGATTTTATTTCCTCTAATGTTAAATTTGAATTTGCAGCAATAGAATGAACCTCATTACTTATTCCTGTAATTAGTATAAAAAGTTCCTTATTAGAAATAATTTGAGATAATTGTCTATCTTTTAAAAGTTCCTGCCTTAATTCGTGAATAAATTCAAGTATAAAATTTGGAGGTAATGTATCTGTGTCAAAGCTATTTGCTATTATGTCTAAATTAACTGTAGAATTTATAAAAGTTAACTTGATAAGTTCTTTAAAAACATTTTCACTTTTAAAAAAATATTCCATACGTCCTCCCAAGATGTTAGGATGTTTATGTTGTAATACCGCCGATACTGAATCAACCGCTTTGACAAAAGCTTTATTAATTTCGTCTGAAGTACTTAACTCAGAGTAAAGTTCGTCAAAACCTTTATCCTTTATTTTTTCTAATAGCCATGTGCCAAAAGCAATTGATGTTACAGTAAATATCATATTTTATGTTTTAATTCCTTTTTTAATTGTTACTCCTTTGACTTAGTAATATTTAATTCATTGCTTTTATGCAAGATTACAGTTTTATTTGTTCTAATATAAATACGAACAACGAGAACTAAAGTAAAATTAATTTTTATTTATTAATCATGAATTTTATTATTTATAAACTACAGTTTATTCTAATTTACTTATTTTTAAAATAAATTTATCAAAATCATATTCTAAAAAAGAAAATCTTATACTTCAAAAATATCAATAAACAATCCCAAACAACCAAGTACAAATACTCCTTTTTCCCAACCCAAAAAAATCCCCAACTTTCCCTAAATTTATCCCCAAATAAATCCCATTTTAGCAGTACCAAATACAACATTTCCTTAAAACCTCATTTTAATGAATAAAAATATAAGTGCCCTTTTTGAAATCGCTCAAAAAAAGACCCGAAAAATAATAGGTTTAATGTCCGGTACTTCGCTTGACGGATTGGATATTGCGCTTTGTGCTATTTCTGGTGCAGGCGAAAATACGGCTGTAAAAATTCTGGAATTCGAAACCATCAATTATACCGAAGACATTAAAACCGAAATCCGTAAAGTGTTTGCCCAGAAAACCATCGATTTTCAGCATTTGGCTTTATTAAACGAATGGATCGGTCTTTTGCACGCCGGCATGGTCAACGATTGTCTTCAAAAATGGAATATTCCCGCTCACGAAGTCGACTTAATTGCCTCGCACGGTCAAACGGTTTTGCACGCTCCAAAGTTTTTGCATCAACAGAAAAAATTCCCCAATGCCACTTTACAAATTGGCGACGGTGATCATATTGCCGTAAAAACCGGAATTATAACCTTATCCGATTTCAGGCAAAAGCATGTGGCTGGCGGTGGCGAAGGCGCACCTTTGGCGGTTTATGGCGATTATTTATTGTTCAGCAAAAAAGGTGAAAACCGCATTATGCTCAACATGGGCGGCATCGCGAATTTTACTTATTTACCCGCTTCGCAAAACGCCGGCGACGTTTTTGTAACCGATACCGGAACTGCCAATACCTTAATCGACATTTTTACGAAACACTTTTTTCCTGAAAAAAGTTACGATAAAGATGCCGAAATCGCCCAAACCGGAACCGTACACCAAACCCTTTTAACAGAATTAAAAAGCAATGCTTTCTTCCGGAAAAGCTTCCCAAAAACCATCGGTCAGGAATTATTCAATAAAGCTTTTGTCGATTCGGCTTTGGCAAAAACCAAACTCGAAAATATTTCGGCACCAGATTTGCTTGCCACTTTAACAAGACTAAGCGCCGAAACGATTGCAGAAGCGATTCTGTTTGTCGTAAAAAACACAGGAACGCCTATCGAAGATTTTACGGTTTATATGTCCGGAGGAGGCGCAAGCAATCCGTTATTGGTTAAATGGCTTAAGGAATTATTGTCGTGCCCGTTCAAAAAAAGCGACGATCTCGGCATTTCAGGCGACGCAAAAGAAGCGGTTTTATTTGCCGTTTTAGCCAACGAAACGGTTGCCGGCGGAGATTATAACTTTGGCACAAAAAAAGGAATTCCCTCCATCACAATGGGAAAAATTTCCTTACCGGATTAATGGGTTTGCCACGAAGGCACAAAGGCACTAAGTTTTTGTTTGCTGTGTGGTTTAAAAAATTTCACGCAGATTTTAAAAAGATTTAAGCAGATGAACGCAGATTTTATTATAGTTGAATCCAAATTAAATCTGCTTTAATCTGCATAATCTGCGTGAAATTTAGCGCAATTTTAAAAAAACCTTTGTGCCTTTGCGCCTTCGTGGCAAAAAACCACGTATAAGAAATTCAAATTAATACCGTTAAAATTATAATCTATTAATTATTTACGATAATCAGCTAAAAAAACTATTTTTGGTTTCTGTTAAAAAAGATTGCAATGCATAAAAATCAGCCACTACTATTCTCTATCATATTCTTACTTTTCTTAGGATGGACATCCAACGCGCAGGAAAAATTACTACATCCTAAAAACGAATTTAGAGGGGTGTGGATCGCCACCGTCGTCAATATCGACTGGCCAAAAACAGCGCAAGACGGTGTTGCCAAAGAAAAAGCAGACTATATTGCCACTTTAGAAGCGTATAAAAAATTAAATTATAATGCGGTAATTGTTCAGATTCGTAGTGTTGGAGATGCTTTTTATCCTTCAGAATTAGCTCCTTGGTCGCGTTTTTTAACGGGTAAAGAAGGTCAGGCTCCAAATCCGTATTACGATGCATTGGCCTGGATGATTGAGGAAGCACATACCAGAGGTTTTGAATTTCACGCCTGGCTGAATCCGTATCGTGCGACTTTCGATTTAAACAAACAACAATTGAGTCCAACTCACGACATTTTCAAACATCCGGAATGGATGATCGAATACGCCGGAAAAATATATTACGATCCTGCGTTGCCTGAAGTTCAGGAACATTTGACGAAAGTCGTAAAAGAAGTCGTAGATAAATACGATATCGACGCGATTCATTTTGATGATTACTTCTACCCTTACACCGTTCCCGGAAAAACATTTAACGACAACGCATCGTACAAAAAATACGGAGCTGGCTTAAGCCTTGCCGATTGGCGTCGTGCGAATGTGAGCAACTTTGTACACACGATTTCTACGACTATAAAAGCAAGCAAACCGTGGGTACAATTCGGAATTAGTCCGTTTGGCGTTTGGAGAAATAAATCACAGGATCCAAAAGGTTCTGAAACACAATCAACTTCAAACTACGACGATTTATACGCAGACCCTGTTTTATGGATGGACCAAAAATGGATCGATTATATCATGCCGCAATTGTACTGGAGTATGAATAATCCGAGAGCTTCTTACTCTAAATTGGTAAAATGGTGGTCTGAAAACTCAAATAATACCGCACTGTATATTGGTCACGCATCCTACAAAATCAGAGGTGATGCTGATAAAAGCTGGAACTATTTAACTGAAATTCCAACTCAAATTGATTACGCCAGAAGTTTCAAAAAAGTAGGCGGAAGTGCCTATTTCAGCGCCAAATGGTTTACAGACAAAAACTTTGATATTGTGCGTCTTTTAGAAGAAAATCAATATAAATATCCTGCGCTTCCGGCTCCGGTTCCAAATTTAAAACATGTGATTATTGATACTCCGGTAGTCACAGAATTTGCACAGGACAGTTTGAAATACAGGTTCACTATTAAGGATCCGTTGAATACCAAAGTGCGCTATATGGTACTTTACGGTGCAGATCATATTTCGAAAATCGATATTAATGATGCCCGCCAAATCATCGACAAAGTGGTAGTTCGCCAAGACACCGGGGATATTTTAATTTCGGCTACTGCTGCAAAAATGAATCCGTATAAAGCTTGCGCTGTAACATTTATTGATTATTTTGCAAACGAAAGTACACCTACTATTATTGACTTAAAAAAGCCATTTAAAATAGCTTACCCTAATCAACCAAATGAAAACAGATAATAAACCCTGGTATTGGATTCCGCTTTTAAATTTTGCGTCTGGACTGCCTTACGCCGTCATCATTTCCGTTTCGGTTATCATGTACAAAAATCTCGGAATCTCTAATGAAGACATTGGAGTTTACACCAGTTTATTATATCTGCCCTGGGTTATCAAACCACTTTGGAGTCCGTTTATTGAATTGAACGGAACCAAAAGAAAATGGTTTTTATCAATGCAATTGCTTATTTCGATTGCGTTTTTGCTGGTCGGTTTCACCATTCCGGCTAGTGGTTTTTTCATCATGACATTGGCGATCTTTTGGGTTGCAGCTTTTGCTTCGGCTTCTAACGATATTGCCAGTGACGGATTTTATTTGTTGGTTTTACCAAAAGAACAGCAATCGTTTTTCCTCGGAATCAGAAGTACTTTTTACCGACTTTCACTTTTAGCCGGAAACGGATTAATCGTGTTATTTGCAGGATATCTGGAACATAAATATGGTGACAATACCAAAGCATGGTCGTACACGATGATTGCGGTTGGTTTGTTAATGACGGTTATCACAATTTATAATTTCGTTTTTACTCCAAAAAATGAAATCAATACTGGAGAAAACAATACAGAAGTTCATCATCAAAATTTTGCCACGATCTTTATCAGTTTCTTTAAGAAAAAACAAATCGGATTGGTATTGGCTTTTATTTTGTTATTCCGTTTAGGAGAATCCCAATTACTTAAAATGCTAAGTCCGTTTTTATTGGACAACAAAGATCTTGGCGGAATGGCTTTAGATACCGAAGCTGTTGGAATAATTTACGGAACTTTTGGCGTTGGAGCTTTAACTTTAGGTGGAATTTTGGGCGGAATCGCTATTTCGAAACAAGGTTTGACCAAATGGATGTTTCCCATGTTTTTAGCGATGCACCTTCCTATTATCGGATTTATTTTATTGGCTTTTTTCCACCCTGCTTCTATTTATTATATTTATGCTGTGGTAATTTTAGAGCAATTTGGATACGGTTTTGGTTTCACCGCTTTTATGATGTTCTTAATTCATGTTGCCGAAGGAGAATCAAAAACAGCACATTACGCATTGGCAACCGGATTTATGGCTTTAGGAATGATGCTGCCGGGAATGTTAAGCGGCTATATACAACAATATTTAGGCTACGGAAATTTCTTTATCTGGGTTTTGCTGGCGACAATTCCGGGATTGATTCTTTCGCGCTTTTTAATTTTCCCGAAAGACTTTGGGAAAAAATCTGAAGAAGTTTAACCCCAAATCAAACATCTTAAATATGGAATTCAACGAAAATCTGCAAGCCGAACGCAACCTAAAAGGAGCTGAGTTCGAGAAAACAGGAGATTTTGAAAAAGCAATTGAAGTATATGAAGAAAATGTCGCGGAAAGCTTTAAAGGAAATCATCCTTATGATCGGTTAGCTACGATCTACAAAAACCAAAATGATATTGACAACGAAATTCGGGTACTCGAAAAAGCTATTATTGTTTTTGAAGAAATCACACTTGAAGACCGACTAGAAGGTTTACCGAAACTTTTCCGTTTCAAAAACCGATTAGAAAAAGCAATTGAAACTAAAAAACAACTGGCTAAGCAAAAGAAAGCAAAGTTGAAGTAGTATATAACATATAGTAACCGTAACTGTTTTTCATTAAAATTAAACTTAATTTTCTTTTCACCATTAAGATATTAAGTAATTTAAGCCAAGCTTTATGAACTTAATAGCTGTAATGGTAAAAAACAAAGAAACTTTTTTTATACCATCATGATTACCTTAAAAAGAACAAACTCTGACGATACTGATTTTAAAAATCTCGTTGCTTTATTAGATAAAGATTTAGCAATTAGAGACGGAGAAGATCACGCCTTTTACAATCAGTTTAATAAAACGGATAAGATAAAACATACTATCGTTTATTATGAAAACGGTGTTCCTGCAGGATGTGGTGCTTTTCGTGAAAAAGAAAGCGGCACAACCGAAATTAAACGAATGTACGTTCATCCGGATCATCGAAAAAAAGGAATTGCATCTGCCATCCTTAAAGAATTGGAAATTTGGGCGAAAGAAGTTGGTTATGCCTATACAATTCTGGAAACCGGAAAAAATCAGCCGGAAGCAATAAATTTATATCAAAAGCAAGATTACTCTATCATTCCAAATTATCCGCCTTACGAAACAATGGATAACAGTGTTTGCATGAAAAAGACTTTATAATAATGAAAATGACAGCTGAAGCATTAAGACAAAAAGTGGGACAATTCTTTTTTCCCGCTGTTTTCATCAACGATACCGAAGAAAATATTCAGGAAACCGAACGTTTAATAAAAGAACACAACATTGGCGGGCTGACTTTTTTTCACAGCCGTGCGAGCGCGGCAACGAATTATGAAAGCAAGAAAAAAGTTGTTTTTAATGATGACAGTTATCAAAAAATCAAAGAACTAATTGTTCGTTACCAAAAGTCGGCTTCTACTCCACTTTTAATCAGTATCGATGCCGAATGGGGTTTAGCCATGCGCATAGAAAAAACACCGCAATATCCGTACGCGATTACCCTTGGTGCTTTACCGGAAAGTAAATCGGATCTAGTTTACGAGGTTGGAAAACAAATTGGTTTAGATTTAAAAGCGGCCGGAATTCATTATAATTTATCGCCTCTGGCAGATATTAATAACAATCCGAATAATCCGGTTATTGGGTATCGTTCTTTTGGAGAAAACAAAGAAAAGGTTGCCCATTTTGCGGTAGAATATTTAAACGGAATGTCGGAAGTTGGCGTTTTAGGCTGTCTGAAACACTTTCCCGGACACGGAAATACCAATGTCGATTCGCATTTGGGATTGCCGGTTTTAAAAGAAACTTTAGAAGAATTATTAGAAAACGAATTATATCCGTTCATCAAAGGAATCGAAAACAATGTCGACTCGATTATGATTGGACATTTGGCAGTTCCGAGTTTAAATGACGGAAAAGATACTTCGGCAACTTTGTCAAAAGCAGTTATTCAGACGCTTTTACGCGAGAAATTGGGTTACGATGGTTTAGTTATTTCTGATGCCTTAAACATGCACAGCGTTTCTAAATTATACGAAACAAAAGGCGATTTAGAATGGGAAGCGTTCAACGCCGGAAACGATGTTTTATGTTTTGCCGAAAATGTTCCCGAAGGAATTGAAGCGATTCTTAAAAATGCTTCACCGGAAAGAATCGAAGAAAGCTTCAACAGAATCATGAAGGCAAAGAAAAAAGTTGGAATATTATCTGAAAACAACTTTACCTCAGGCGAATTAAACTTCAAAAAAGCATCAGAACTTAATTTAGAAATCGCTCAGGATTCGATCACCAAAATCATTGACAATTCAAATACAGAATTGGCTTACGAAGCACAGAAAAACAATCAATTAGCTAAATTGAGTTTGTATAAAAATGTCGAAAATACGTTCTTCCAAACTATAAATTCAAAACTAAAAGCACCAGAATTTGCTTTTGAAAATTTAGAAGTCTCAGATATTTCCAAAATCAAAAAAGAGCTTGAAAATTTCGAAACGATTCTGATTTCCTTATTTGTTCCAAAGGCAAAACCAATGAACAATTTCGAAATAAATGACGAAGTTTTAGCATTGCTTTCAGAATTGCTTCAAACCAAAAAATGCATTGTCTACGTTTTCGGAAATCCGTACGTTTTACCAATTATTCCGAATCTTTCAAAGGCTTCAGGACTCATTCAGGTGTATCAAGATTTTGAAGAATTTCAAAAAAATGCAGGAATTCAATTTCTTGAAAATAAAATCTGTAACGGAATTCTTCCTGTAAATATTGACCTTCAATAACTTACAAGAACTCTATCTAGTGCCATAACTAAATACTATCACTTAATAAATATTTATAATTACATCTTATTGTAAGTAACTCTACTTATACGCTACTTTTGCACCACAAATAAATTTTTAACTTTAAAACGAATAAGATGTCTTTAGTAGGAAAAAAATTCCCAAGTATTGCAGTAGATGCTATCTCAGAAATGGGTGATAACTTAAAAATCAACATTTTTGAAGAAGCAGTAAACAACAACAAAAAAGTATTATTGTTCTGGTACCCAAAAGATTTTACTTTTGTATGCCCAACTGAATTACACGCCTTTCAAGCTGCATTACCAGAATTTGAAAAAAGAAATACTATCGTAATCGGAGCTTCATGCGACACAAACGAAGTTCACTTTGCCTGGTTAAATACTCCAAAAAACAACGGTGGAATCGAAGGTGTAACGTACCCAATCTTAGCAGATACAAACCGTAACTTATCTAACATTTTAGGAATTTTAGATATCGATTCTACAGAATACAGCGAAGAAACTGATTCAGTTATCATCGAAGGTTCAAACGTAACTTACAGAGCTACTTACTTAATTGACGAAACTGGAAAAATCTTCCACGAAAGTGTTAACGATATGCCATTAGGACGTAACGTAAACGAGTACTTACGTATGGTTGACGCTTACACACACATTCAAACTAAAGGTGAAGTTTGTCCTGCAAACTGGGAAGCTGGAAAAGAAGCTATGTCTGCAGACAGATTAAGTACAGCTGAGTACCTTAGTGCTAACTAATTCTCTAAGATTCTGAGATTCTAAGTTGCTAAGTCACTAAGATTTAAAACTAGACAACAGAATTTTAATAAATCACATCTAATAACAAGTCACAAGATTCTAAGAGCAAAAAACTTAGCCTCTTAGAATCTTAGCGACTTAGAAACTTAAAAAACATGTTAATCGACTTAAACGAAGATACGTTAGCAGATTTAGTTGCTAAAAACGAAAAAGTAGTAGTACAATATTCAGCTTCATGGTGTGGAAATTGCCGTATTATGAAACCAAAATTCAAAAAATTAGCAACAGAAAATGAAGCTATCACTTTTGTTTTGGTTGATGCTGAAAATTCTCCGGAATCAAGAAAATTAGCCAATGTAAGCAACCTGCCTACTTTCGCGACTTTCGTAAACGGAAAATTGGTTGGAGAAACACAAACCAACAAACAAGAAGTTTTAATCGACCTGGTAAACGCAATTGCTTAATTAGATTGTTAGACTTGCTTAGATTTTTAGACTCCTTAGATTCTCTGAATCTTTGTTTCAAAATCTAGTAAAGTCCAAAAATCTAAGCAAGTCTAAGTAGTCTAAAAATCTAAGAAGTCTAAATATGAAATTACCCGTAATAAAGCAATTGACCCAATTTATCGAAGAAAACGATCAGGATTATATCATCGAAACGATTGAAGTTCTGGAAGCGATGACTGAAATTCCGTCTCTAAAAGATGAGGAATTAGACGTAATTGGCGAATTGATCTCCAACATGTATGGTGCGCTTGAAGTACACAAAATGGTAGTTCAGGGCACAGATAAAAAAGAAGCTTTAAACGCGTTCATGAAACGTGTTTTAGGCTCCATTGATAAATAAGAATACCACTATATTTTTCAAAAGCAAACAAAAAACAAAGACGGAGAAAGCGTTTCTATATTTAGAGACGCTTTTTTTTATGCGCAATCTTGTCATCTCGACGTAGGAGAGATCACACTAGAAACTCCGCAATATAATCATCATTAGGGCGAGACACCATTAGAAAAAGGGGCTACTTCACTTTGCGTTTATTCACCCCTTTCCCTAATGCTGTCGGGCTGTTTGCGCCACTTCGGTAGCCAGCGTCCATCCCTCTCGCGGAAAAAAGAGATCATAGAAAAAAGAGAATAGAGTAAAGAATAAAGAGGGAAGACAAAAATTAAAGAAAAAGTAACCACAAAGTATGTCATCCCGAGGAACGAGGGATCCCCGCAAGTTGCTCTACAAAGATTGGCGATTTAGATTGAGGAGTTTCTTGTGGGGATCCCTCGTTCCTCGGGATGACAAAAATGCAAACAAACCTTTATTCAACACATAACAACAAATAAAAAAACCAGTCCAAACCCGCCAAAATCCGTGTCATCCGCGTGCCATTCTATACTAAAACACACCCTTTTTTCGTTACTCTTAAAACTCGCCTAATTGTACTCACAACCCATAACAAATACTTTTAGATTCAAATATTAATCCTTACTTTTGAACCTCATTAATTTAAACAAAAATCATGGCTTCAATAACATTAGGAGGAAATCCTATTCATACTTCAGGAGAATTACCAACAGTTGGATCACAACTAGCTGATTTCAAATTAGTACAAAATGATTTATCAGTTGCTTCATTAAGCAATTTTGCTGGTAAAAAATTAGTTTTAAATATTTTCCCAAGCATCGATACAGGAACTTGTGCAACTTCTGTTAGAAAATTCAACGAAAGTGCAAGCAACTTAGAAAACACAACTGTACTTTGTATTTCAAGAGATTTACCATTCGCTCAAAAACGTTTTTGTGGAGCTGAAGGTTTAGAAAATGTAGTAAACTTATCTGATTTTCAGGCTGGAAATTTTGGTAAAACAAACGGTTTAGAAATTGTTGACGGACCTTTAGCTGGTTTACACTCAAGAGCAATTATTGTTGTTGATGCTGACGGTAAAGTTTTACATACAGAGCAAGTTGCTGAAATTGCAAACGAACCAAATTACGAAGCAGCTTTAGCAGCACTATAATACCCATTAAATGGAATTTCAAAAAGATAATACTTTTGTAACAGGTCGGTTAAAAAGCATGACCTATGCTTTTAACGGAGCTGTTAAACTTATAAAAACAGAGCATAGCATTATGGTTCAGTTCTCATTGGGAATTGTAATGACCATTGCCGGGTTTTACTTTCATATTACACAAACCGAATGGCTTTGTCAAACACTGGCTATCGGTTTAGTTTTAGGTATTGAAGGATTGAATACAGCAGTTGAAAAAATTGCCGATTTTATTCATCCTGATTACAGCAAACGAATCGGATTTATTAAAGATATTGCAGCTGGCGCAGTATTTTTTGCTGCAATGACAGCGATAGCAATAGGCTTGATTATTTATTTACCCAAATTTATATAGGCAAGGAACGCAAGAATGGCAAAAACAACCAAAAAAGAAACTGTAAATAAAAAAAACGAACCAAACACCGAGAATAAAAAATCTTGGAAGATAAGCAAACAACAAAAATTTGTTTTAGGCTGTCTTTTGGTACTCTTTTCTATTGCATTATTAGTTGCATTTATTTCATTTTATGTCAACGGACAATGGCAAACAGATCAAAGCGCGGTAAGCCATCTTGGCGATCGCTCTGAAGAAGTGCAAAACTGGCTCGGAAAATTCGGAGCTTTTCTTGCCGATCTGCTTGTATACAGAGGTTTCGGTCTTGCGTCTTTTATTTTAGTGCGTTTATTTTTCTTAACCGGATTATTTCTGGCTTTAGAAATGTCAACCAAAAGACTAAAAAGCATTTGGTTCTGGGACTTATTTGCTATTATTATTGTTTCTGTCTTATTTGGATTTTTCGCCACTTCTGCACCAGAATTAGGCGGAACTATTGGATACGAACTGAATTTATTTTCACAGGATTATATCGGAAAAACAGGAACTTTATTGGCCTTGCTTTTCGGACTAATTGTGTATTTAATTTTCAAAATAAAATTATCTCCGGAGAAAATTCAATCTTATTTTGACTCAACTAAAAATGAATTCAAATCGGAATTGGATGCTTTAAAAACACCACAACAACCTGAAAGTGCTTACAATTTAGAAGAATTTGCTATTGAGGAGGAAGATCCTGAATTAGACAATATTCATTTAAAAACCGAAGACACTCAATTCGAAATCAACAAAGAAGCTTTAAAACCAACAATCTCCAATTCATCAGAAATTGATTTGAATCCGATTTTAAAACCAGTCCAAATGGATATCAAACCTGCAACAGTAACTGCTCCGGTTCATACCGAAGAATTTGTTGTTGAAAAACCTGAAGAGGAAGATATCATTGAAGAAAACCTGGCTTCTCGTCTCGTTGCTGATTTTGGTTTATTTGACCCGACTTTGGATTTATCGAATTATAAATTCCCAACCATCGATTTATTAAAAGAATATTCGACTGGCGGAATTACAATCAATCAGGAAGAATTAGAAGAAAATAAAAACAAAATTGTAGACACACTTCGTAACTACAAAATTGAAATCGCACAGATTAAAGCAACCGTTGGTCCATCGGTAACTTTATACGAAATTGTGCCGGAAGCCGGAATCAGAATCTCTAAAATTAAGAGTTTAGAAGACGATATTGCTTTGTCATTATCCGCTTTAGGAATTCGTATTATCGCACCAATTCCAGGAAAAGGAACAATTGGTATCGAGGTTCCGAACAAGAACCCAACTATGGTTTCTATGAAAAGCGTTATTGGATCGGCTAAATTTCAGGAAGCTGAAATGGAGTTGCCAATTGCTTTGGGTAAAACCATTTCGAACGAAACTTTCGTTGTCGATTTAGCCAAAATGCCTCACCTTTTGATGGCGGGTGCTACGGGACAAGGAAAATCAGTTGGATTGAATGCAGTTTTGACTTCACTTTTATACAAAAAACATCCCGCAGAAGTAAAATTCGTTTTGGTGGATCCGAAAAAAGTAGAGTTAACTTTATTCAATAAAATTGAAAGACATTATTTAGCCAAACTTCCTGATACTGAAGATGCCATTATTACAGACAACGCCAAAGTAGTCAATACATTAAACTCACTTTGTGTTGAAATGGATAATCGTTATTCATTATTGAAGGATGCGATGGTTCGTAATATTAAAGAATACAACGAAAAGTTCAGAGCAAGAAAATTAAACCCAGAAGCAGGCCACCGATTTTTACCATACATCATCTTGGTTGTCGATGAGTTCGCCGATTTGATTATGACTGCTGGAAAAGAAGTTGAAATTCCGATTGCGCGTTTGGCACAATTAGCGCGTGCTATTGGTATTCACTTGATTATCGCTACTCAGAGACCATCGGTTAACGTAATCACAGGTTTAATTAAAGCGAATTTCCCTGCGAGAATTGCTTTTAGGGTAACGTCAAAAATTGACTCAAGAACGATTTTAGACACACAAGGAGCGGATCAGTTGATTGGTCGTGGAGATTTACTTTATACAAACGGAAATGATGTCGTTCGTGTTCAGTGTGCTTTCATTGACACTCCGGAGGTTGAAAAAATTACAGATTTTATTGGTTCGCAAAAAGCGTATGCCACGGCTTATTTGCTTCCAGAGTTCGTAGGAGAAGAAACTGGCATCAATCTTGATATGGATATTTCCGAAAGAGATACTTTATTTAGAGAAGCTGCGGAGATTATTGTCAATGCACAACAAGGTTCCGCTTCATTACTGCAAAGAAAATTAAAATTGGGTTACAACAGAGCCGGTCGTTTGATCGATCAGCTGGAAGCAGCTGGAATTGTTGGTCCGTTTGAAGGCAGTAAAGCAAGAAGCGTGAACATTTCTGACTTAAGTGCTCTTGATCAATTTTTTAACAATGAACAAAATTAATCCCATCATGAAAACGAAAATTCAGGAAATCAACAACAATTCTATCACTAACATGACTAAAAAGTGTTTTCAAATGGCAATTTTATTGCTTTTGAGCTTTACTTCTATTCAGGCACAGGATAAAAAAGCCAAAGATTTATTGAACCAGGTAACAGCAAAAATAAAAAGCTACGATAATATTTCTATCGATTTTAAATACTCTTTAAACAACGCTAAAGAAAACATCAATCAGGACAGTAAAGGAAATGTAATCATGAAAGGCAATCAATATGTATTGAATTTTATGGGTGTTACTAAGATATTTGACGGGCAAAAAACCTACACTATCAACCCTGAAGACGAAGAAGTTACGATCTCTAAAGTTAATGAGAAAGATGACAATGCCATTACACCTTCAAAAATGTTGACTTTTTTCAATTCCGGATACAAATACAATATGGACATCGTTCAAAATATTAAAGGAAGAAAAATTCAATACATCAAATTAGCGCCAACAAATACTAAAGATCAAAGAAAAGAGATTCTTTTAGGAATTGACGTACAAACAAAACACATCTATAATTTGATTGAAACTGGAAAAAATGGAACAAAAACCACTTTAACCGTTAATTCTTTTAAAACCAATCAGCCTTTATCAAAAAATCAATTTACCTTTGTAGCGAGCAAATATCCAAAATACTACATCAACAAATTAGATTAAACCAAGGTTGAAAATTTTAGACAAATACTTACTAAAAACATTTCTGATTACGTTTACTACGGTATTCGTAATCCTTTTTTTTATATTCATACTTCAAACCGTATGGCTTTTTATCTCTGAATTAGCAGGTAAAGACCTTGATTTGATATTGGTTGTAAAATTCCTTCTTTTTTCCATGCCGAGAATTATTCCGTTAGTTTTACCACTATCGGTTTTATTAGCATCGATTATGACTTTCGGAAATTTGGCTGAGAATTATGAATTCGCAGCTATGAAATCGTCCGGAATATCACTTCAAAGAGCAATGCGTGTTTTAGTCGCATTTATCTTTGTTTTGAGTATTGTAGCATTTTGGTTCGCCAATAATGTAATTCCGTTCGCTGAATACAAATTTGTTAATTTCCGAAAAAACATCGCTCAGGCAAAACCTGCTATGGCAATTGCAGAAGGTCAGTTTAACGATGTTGGGACTTACAATATTAAAGTAAATAAGAAATCAGGAGAAAACGGAAACATACTTACCGGAGTTACGATTCACGAAAAAGCGAATAATGTTGGCGAAAACAAAACCGTTATCAAAGCTAAAAACGGTAAATTAATCAGTAATGAGAAATCCAGTATTTTAAAACTCGTTTTAAATGACGGATATTATTATCAGGACGTTACGCCGAAAAAATATGAGGATCGTGCCAAGTTACCATTTGTAAAAGCTTCTTTCAAAAAGCAAATCATTAATATTGATTTATCTGAACTGAATAAGGTTGACGACAATCAGGAAATCAGCAGCACCAACGGAATGCTGAACGTAAATGAACTTCGTTATACATTAGATTCCCTAAATAAAAACCTGGATAATGAAATCTTATCATTTTCAGAAAATATAAATCAGCGTGTTGGATTTAAAAAACAACCTCCTGTTGTAATCAAAAACCCTAAAAAGAAAAAATCGTTACCTAACGATCTTTTATCTCTTTATGACAATAAACAGAAGCTGGACATACTAAAAATGGCCGCCAGCAACGTTACTAGTAACATTTATTCGATAGAAGCTACTCAGAAAGAATTAAAAGACAAACAAAGAGACATCAACAAACACTTAACTGCTTTATACGAAAAGTTTGTAATTGCTTTTGCCTGCTTTTTAATGTTTTTCATTGGTGCTCCATTAGGCGCCATCATTCGTAAAGGTGGACTAGGCTTACCTATTGTCTTTGCGGTATTAATTTTTATTACCTTCCATTTCATCAATACTTTTGGAAAAAGACTTTCACAAGAAGGCGGAATGACTCCATTTATGGGATCATGGATGTCTTCCTTTATCTTACTTCCACTAGCTGTTTTATTAACGTATCGTGCTACAAACGACAACGGATTAATAAACTTTGATGCAATAACAACTCCGATTTCACAACTATTTCAAAAAATTTCTGAGCGGTTTACTCGTGCTCAAAAACAATAATAATTATGTCAACAAAAATACAACTGAATACCATTGAAGAAGCTATAGAAGATATTCGTCAAGGTAAAGTAATCATTGTAGTCGATGATGAAGATCGTGAAAACGAAGGTGATTTCCTGGCTGCAGCTGAAAAAGTAACTCCGGAAATGATCAATTTTATGGCGACTCACGGACGAGGGTTAATCTGTACACCACTTACTGAAAGCCGTTGTAAGGAACTTGATTTACGCGCTATGGTTAGCAATAACACCGATCATATGGAAACTGCTTTTACTGTTTCTGTAGATTTAAAAGGTCATGGTGTTACCACCGGAATCTCAGCAGCAGACCGATCTAAAACAGTACAGGCCTTAGTTGACGGCAATACAAAACCACATGATTTAGCGCGCCCAGGACACATTTTTCCTTTAATCGCAAAACAAGGTGGTGTTTTAAGAAGAACTGGTCATACAGAAGCGGCAATTGACTTCGCAAGATTAGCGGGTTTTAAATCAGCTGGTGTTATTTGCGAAATTTTGAATGAAGACGGAACTATGTCTCGTTTACCTGAATTGGTAAAAGTTGCTAAGAAATTCAATTTAAAATTAGTTTCAATTGAAGACTTAGTTGCCTATAGAATGCAACACGACAGTTTGATCGTTAAAAAAGAAGATTTTGATATCGAAACCCGTTTTGGAACTTTCAGATTGAGAGCTTACGAGCAAACTACCAATAAACAAATTCATATTGCTTTAACCAAAGGAACATGGAATCTTGGAGAACCAATCTTAACCAGAATCCACTCCTCTCAGGTAAATAATGATTTATTAGGAACTTTAACCAACAATGCCGAACAGCAATTAGACGGTATGTTTAAAGTTATTAATGAAAACGGAAAAGGTGCTGTAATTTTTATTAACCAGGATATGCAGGCAGTAAACTTATTAAGTCGTATCTCTGAACTTAAATCATTACAGGCAGGTGGTACAATGAAAGCTCCAAAAGTAATCATTGACAGTAAAGACTACGGAATTGGCGCTCAAATCTTACATGATATCGATATTTCTAAAATTAGATTAGTATCCAATACTGAGCAAACAAAACGTGTTGGAATGATCGGATACGGTCTTGAAATCACTGAATATGTAAACTACTAATATGGGTACATTAGAAGAGAGAATTTCAAAATCCGAGACTCATATATTCAAAGCCGTTTTTCCGAGTACAACGAATCATTATGATACTTTATTTGGAGGAACTGCACTTCATTTGATGGATGAAGTGGCTTTTATTTGCGCCACAAGATTCAGCCGAAAGAAAGTGGTAACAATTTCTACTGGCCAAATTGATTTTAAAAAAGCAATTCCGGCAGGAACTTTAATAGAATTAGTTGCAAAAGTGATTAGCGTTGGAAGAACAAGTTGCAAAATTCATGTGGATATTTTCATGGAACAAATGTATTCAGAGCTTCGCGAAACGGTAGTTTCAGGAACTTTTTCGTTTGTTGCAGTCGATGAAAACAAGAAACCAATGCCGATTTTAGATTAATTACATTATTTAACGTAAAAATATTCTTTTAGTAATTACTGATTATTAGACACTTGAAAATTAAGTTGAAAAAATCAATGAAAAAGTTTTTATAATCGGAAAAGCGCACTATATTTGCACTCGCAATCAGCAAATGATAGCAACATACTGGAGAAATGGCAGAGCGGTCGAATGCGGCAGTCTTGAAAACTGTTGACTGTAACAGGTCCGGGGGTTCGAATCCCTCTTTCTCCGCTGAAGCTCGAAACCCCTAGTAAACACTGGGGTTTCGTCGTTTTTAGCCCATACGTAAAAAGATTCGAACCTAGTCTTTAAGTGCACATCCATTCTCTCTTAACCCCTATAAATACTAGGATTCTAAAATTTCATCTATTTTTAAATCCGCAAAATCAGCGGATTTGACGCAAAGTTTTGTGCACCTATTTGTGCACCTTTTTCTGCTGAAAAAATAAGCTTTTACCTCTCATAAAACTAGCCAGTCTACTTATTATCATTCTTTTAACAATCACAATATCATAAGTTTCATATATTTATCTAAACAGAATTTCACTAATTGTTAACCGAGAAGAATGCCTAGTATACTGAAGATTTATTTTTACTTGAAGTCAGAAAAGGTCAATCGCAAAGACGAATCTCCCGTGTATGCTCGACTGTGGCATGAGCAGAATTCGATAACGATTGCAACGGGGCAATACATAAGCAAAGAAAGATGGGATTTTACCGATAAGCTACGCACGGCGCTCAGAATAGGAAAGGAAAAAGAACTTCGAAAAAGCTTAGACAACTTTGAACTTGAGATTAAAAATATTTTTTATGGGTCCTTTTTCAGAGGTCATGATTTTTCACTCACAAAACTCAAAAATGAATTCATAGGAAAGAAAAACAAAGAGCGAAATCACTGCTCTATAGATTCTGCAAATCAATATTAGGTATTTCAGCAGGAAAGCTGACAATAATAAAAAATCTGAAGTTTGCCGTAAAAATATGAACATACCCAAGAACTACTTTTCAATTTTTAAATAACACAATTACTCAAACGGTCTTAATAACAGCTCTTACAAAATCAGTGGAAAACCACTAAAAAACATTTTTTTTAATTCCTGACTCTTCTTTTTACGTATATAATATAAAAGAATAGGTCATGCTTAAAGTCTACTTTCATTTAAAATTCACAAAGAATCCACAAAGAAAGGAATCACAAATCTGCGCGCGCTTGACCTACCAACAGCAGACTGCATCAATATCAACAGGCCAGTACATATCAAAAGAAAGATGGGATTTAACTAACAAACTCAGAAATGTGCTTAAACTGGAAAAAGAAAAAATTATCCGCACCAGCCTAGACATACTATACCTGAATATTGAGAAAAAATGTAACGAAATAATCTCAAGTGGTAGTCCTGTATCGTTAGTCAACCTGAAAAATGCTTTAAAAGGCAGGAATATAGTAGCTTCAATTATCGAAATTCTGGAAACTCATATTAAGTTTTTTAAAAAGAAAGTTAACATTACAGAAAGATCTAAAGCTTCACTTCAAAAATACATACGTTCTAAAGATCTCATTGCTGTTTTTATTCAAAAGGAATATAATAAACCAGATGTACTGTGGAACAAAATTTCCAGCTCATTCATTTACAAATTAGAATCGTTCATAAAATATGAAAGCACTTTTAAAGGCAGAACAGGCATTAAAAACAACTCAACAGTAAAATACATGAGAATGTATAAAACTGCTTGCAATTACGCCCTTAAAATAGAATTAATTAACAAGAATCCATTCAGTATTTATGATGGAAAAATAATAGAGAAAGATGCCGTTTATCTTTCCCAGAAAGAATTAAATACTATACAGTTTAAAAAAATTAACTCGGAGCGGCTTGAAAAAACAAGAGATATTTTCATTTTCTGCTGTTATACAGGATATGCCCCAATTGATGCTCTATCTCTGACCGATGATAATATTACTGCTGACAATAATAACGATTTATGGATTAAGACTGTCAGAGCCAAAACTTCTATCAATTCGAATGTTCCCATTCTTTCTCCAGTACAGGAAATAATAGACAAATATAAAGATCTACAGACCGGTCTTATACCTCGCATATCCAATCAAAAAATGAATAAATATCTTAAAGAAATCGCAGTTATGTGCAGAATCAATAAAAAGCTTACCTGGTATACAGCCAGACATACATTTGCCACAACGGTTACTTTAGGCAATGGAGTTAGGATAGAAAATGTATCTTCCATGATGGGACACACTAATATTCTGCAGACCCAGCATTATGCAAAAATCTTAGACATTAATGTAAAAGAAGATATGAATAAAGTAATTGAAAAATACAAAAGCTTATAGGTCTAGATTTTTTGTTAAGAATCTCTTTCTACAGGTTTTCTGACCTTAATTCAAATTCATAATACCCTATAACCAAAGTAAATTCTCTAAATATTAGCACATTTGAGTTTTGTGGCAAAATCATGGCAAATGGGTATTTATAAAAACTGAAACCTAGTAATATAAAACGCTGAGAAACTTAGGTTCGAAAATTTTAGACTCATTCTCTTTTATTACAGTAAAATATATTTTTCCATCTACTTTTTTAAATCAATTTGCTAATAGTTCTTCTACGGAAATTTGTTTTAGTCTCAACTTTATTATTTTAATATTTATAAGTTATAATATATTACGGGCAAAAAAAGCAATCCCATTTATTATTGAAGTCTTTACGAAAAGAATTTGTATTATGAATATTTCAAAATTATAATTACATTTTATAAAGTGAAAAATTTTTTCCACCAATTTTCTACTTAAGTTTTTTTCAAATTATGGACGTCACTGCGGAGATTTAAAATTTCTTTTAATATAATTTCAAGCGTTATCTCATTATGGAAGTGTTTTTCTAATTTACCGCCTCTACCTGACCCCATCCCAATTCCAACACCCCCGCCTCCAGTGCCTCCTCCAGTACCTCCTCCAGTACCTCCTCCAGTACCTCCTCCAGTACCTCCTCCTCCTGCTCCCATACCAATTCCAACTCCTACTCCTTCTTCTGTACCTAAATTCTGAACTAAGGAATTATATGTTACCACCATTTCAATAAAGAGATGTGGGTTATCTACTAAACTTACTGTAGAGCCAAATCGCAAAGCAATTTCTGACGCTATTCTTACTTTTTCATCAATCATAATTATTCATTTTATTTATATTTATTTTGTCGACTCCAACTTATAAGGCAAATTTTTTCACCTTTATATAAAGGCATTCCTGAATGTATCATAGCGTGATTGACATTACCACTAGATAAAAGATTATTCCATACTAACATATTACCTGAAATCGCATCAATTTTTAAATTATGTGCTCTAAAGTGAGTCTCCCCACCAGATTCAGGGGTTGTTAAATACAATAAGAAACTAAATATCCGTTCTCCGCCTTTATCATTTTGCCAGTAGCCCGCATCTAGATGATAATCTACCTTTCCATATTGTGGGTATTTTAGTGCTTGCCACGGTTCAAGGTAAGCTTTCTCAACTTTAAACAACAATTCAATCTTTTTCTCCAAATTATCAAGCTGCTCGTTTAAACGATCGGTAAACCATATTTGATGTGATGTTTCCGATATTCTAAATTCATTTATTTCATGATAATAATTACCATCTAAAATATCTCTCTTCAAAACTGTACTTGGTTGCCATAATGTAAAGTTTAACTCTTCCTTAATAATTAGAACATCAGTATCGCTAATTATATTATGCACTGAATAAATTTCATCTTCAATTTTTTTTATTGACATAGTCTTATTCATAATAATTTTATTTTTGATTAACTTCTACCTCTATTAGTAGTTAAAATTGTTGTATCAATAATTAACAAGAAATCTTATTTATGCATAAATTAGTTACTATTTTAGTGCCCAAAACATATAGTTCCTACTTCAATTTCTTTATCACTACCTCTATTTAAAAAATCATCAGTAAATTTTTTAAAATGTCCCCCTAAAGGACAACAATTTAAATTCATAATTGTGGCAATCTGTTGAGATAACAGAGTAAGACATCCAAACTCCTTAATTATTAAATCTAAACCAATATCGGGATATTTTAGTGTCGTCTTTAAGTATCGAGATGATATATGAAAAACAATGTTGGGAGTTCTTTCATCATGAACATTCATGCATTTTCTCAAATTGCTATAATGTTGAGATAAATGTTCGCTTCCACAACTAAGATTTATAAGAGTATGAGTAAATTGATCATAATAATATAATCCTGAATCAATTTCTTCAACATTGCTTATAATTATATAAAGTTCCAATGAATGAATTGCTCCTCCAGAAGGATAATTTTTTTTCAAAATATCTTCTCGGTAAAATATATAATATAATAGTTGAGAGAATGTTTTAAAACTAATTTTTTTTCCAAAAAAATCTCTTTTACTTCTTCTATTAGTTAGAAACTCATGTAAATCAAATTTTTTTCTAAAAACTTCTTTAAATAATACATACTTTTTTGACGTTTCGCTTAAATGCTCCAGATCCATTTTTTCACCCGGATAACCTTCTAAAAGTTTGTAATTAGAAATAGCTCCTCTCCAATTTAATCTATACAAATAATGTGATGAAATGGAGTCTAAGAAATGTTCATTTACATCTTCTACAATTAGTGCTCTAAATTTGACAAGATTAAAAATAAGATCTTCGCTGTTTTTAAAATCTTTCTTCGATAGTATTTGCTCTATATCCACACCAGAAGATGAAAATAGTAAAATTCTAATTGATAATTCGTTCGCGGTCAAAATTCCGTTTTCAGTATATATATTGAAAAATTGGACGTTGTTGTGATCCCTTCCTATCAATATATTTTGATTTAATATTAATTTCATAATTTATACTACGCAAATGGATGTGGATAGACTAACTTTTCCAAATTAATATTCTCTTTGCCTCTTCTTTCTAAAGTTGATAATTCCGGTAACCGTAACAATTTATGTCCGAAATCCATTGGAATCAAATCGGGAGAAAGATATTTAACTAAATAAAAAGTGCAGTCATGAAATTTAATTTCATTAATAATTCTGTATAATTGTAAATTTTTAAGTGTAAATTGAGATTCTAAATATTCAGATTCAAGTTGATCACATAAAAATTCGACCTTTTTCATATCTTCATCTTGCAAAAAATTACATTCTAAAATGTTTGTAAGTGCAATTTTTGATGTTGAATTAAAATAAAAATCTCTATGATCTAACAACTGTTCAACCTCATTTACGGAATTAAACTGTTTCCAATCTTTCTTTTCTAGCGCATATACAATTCCAGTTATAACTTCTTTAAGCGCTTTATTTACAGCCTCTTCTAAACTAAAATTACACGATGCTGATGTTATACAATAGGGTCGATCTTCTTCTACATTATTAAATACAAAGGCAAAAACAGAATGTACATCAATATCAACTGATGAATAAATCAAATACAATTTATACCCCATATCACTTATATATTTGACAAGTGCAGTATTAGGAGATTGTAGTTTGTCATTATTAATCCGGAAACATGATTTCTTAAAAAAAAATGTAAAAAGCAAATTATCTCTCTCAATAAGTTCATATAAAGCACTTGATTTTGCTTTCTCAAGCTCCGAATGGATAGCAAATCCATTAGAATTGGATAAGTGAAGTGGAAGCTTATTTATTGAAGGATATGTAACATAATCTGAATTAATTTTTACAATATTATTATTATTCAAATCTAGTGCATCAATCCAATGATATTCAATACAAGGATCAAAAAATATTTCATCACTTGCATATAATTTTTGCATTTTATTAGGATGAATGTAGTCAGCTCGAAGATTATTTACTGAAGAATAAGTAGTTTCCCATTTACACATACTTAAATATCTTTCAGCTCCTTCCATTACAGCCTTTAAAAGTGCTTTATCTTTAAAGTTGTCACACCCACTTGAATATTTTAGTAAATCATAGTTAAGAATATCATCTTTTAAATGATTAATAGGGAATAAATATCTCGCATGTGTTATATATAAATCTTTATTTTCGCTTAGAATTAACTTTACTTTTACTTTCAAATCATGAGTAATCAAATCCAAAAAATCATACGAAAATTCTGGATTGGGATTAAATTTATGCTGAACAATGTTGGTATTTGCAAATTCTAAAATGTTTATGCAATTACAGTCTGCAATAGCATTTAATATATTTACTTTCTCTTCAGCGAAAAATACATCAAAATTGGTAGAATCATTTTTAACAAGTTTGACCTGTCCAAAAATGATACTTGCTAAATAATTAGGATTTACTGACTTACTTAGCACCACATTTATAAAAAAAAGAAAATCATCATACTTATCAATTAAATTTGACGTATAAATATTGTCAAATGCAAATGTGACAATCAACTTTATATTTCTTTTCAAATATTGCTCTACAATTGATCTTACATCTCTTGCTATATAATCAAATGTCAGGTAGTGAATACCAGAATTTATAAATGAAGTTGAATTACTATCGGAAATTAGATTAAATAAACCTCCATAGCCTACTATATTGTTTTTATTTGTTATTACTTTTTCATAACTAAAATCAAAAAAGTTATCAAGTGAATAGTTGAATTTAGTCCATCCTCCAAAAATGTCACCTTGTATAAAAACATCTTTTTCCAAAATATAACAGGCTTCAAAATATGCTATCTCGTAGTCCATCTTAAATTAAGAGTCTCTTAGCATGATCTTGAATCTCCACATGTGCAACATCCATTACTATTAGCAGCATATGCTTCAATCTCATCTTTTAAATTAATGCCATTGGTGGAATTATCCGAAGCAAGCTTATTATAAATTCGTTCTTGCAAAATTTTCCCTTGCTTCCATTGTTGAATTACCATTTCATTTATAGATTTGGAAATTCCATCCTTACCTTTCACTGTCACTGTACTTTCTAAGGTTACAATTCCATTTTTTTCGTCAACAATTGTTCCAACATATCCGTCAACAATTTCATAATCTTTCTGGAGTCTAATGGCTGAATTAATTGATTCTTCTTTATTTTCTTCGATAATTTTATTAGAACGGGGATTTATTATAATCCTCTTGTAATTATCGTGAAAAAAAATTTCTCCAGCATTTATAAACTCGCCTTTTTTTAGTAAATCTAGATAAGTGTTCAAAAGATTTGTCATAATATAAATTTAAATTAATAATTATTTAAGTAAATTTAATAATTTTAACAATACAATACATAATAAATAGTTAAAAAATAAAGTTATTGATACATTTAATCCTAATTAACAATATAAAACACAACAATGCTTCTGATTTTAATAATATTTTATATAAAATAAAGTTCTAATCTACTTTTTGCTTTTCCTTCCTGGACTATTATACATACTGGAAATTAATTTAAGATTACTTGACATAATCTTATACTATTTTTTCGATGAACCGGTTAGATATTTTAATGCTTCCACTACTATCTTAACAGTATAATCCTTCGAATTAGGACATCCAATTTTGTGGCAAAATCGTGGCACATGGTATTTAGAGTGGATACCTTTTTTGCCAAAAAAAACTTAAGGCTGTTTTTTAAAGATATTTCACTAGTAAAAGTTTTGTGGCAGAATCGTGGCACATGGTGTTTTTAAAAAATAAAAAAACCAGTAAAATAAGGCTCTAAGAGCTTTAGGTTCGAAACTATTACAACGCTGTTTTTTTTAGTTTTTTTTAATAGGTTCGAGTTTCGTTCCCGCTGAAAGTAAAAGTTTCAAGTTTTTCTGAGAAAACAAATTGCATTACTAGTTGTTATTCATCTGAGATCAAAAATTGGTTTATCTCAATTGGGAAAGGCTTCAAAAGTGGTAAATCGGGTGAAAAAAAAAACAGACTAATTCTCAAATGATTATGATTTTAAACCAATGATCATTCTTTTTTAAATTTAATTGTATTTTGATTTTCGTTAATAATCGGAGTTTCTGCGACTCTGAGGATTATTGAAAAACGGGTAAGAGCTATCATCTGACAGCTCTTACTTTTATCCACATCAAGTAGGCATTAATTTCTTACTATAAATTATAAAAAATCATCCCCCCAGCCTGTCATCTACATTGATTTCCTTTTGAATGGCATTTTCCCGCAAAAGTTTAAAAAAGGTTCTTTTGGAATACTCATGATCGGCAGTCAGAAAACCATTTGTAAAGAGTGCTATGAATTTATCGATTTTTTTGTCAGCGGTCTGAACCCAAACCGCATCCACTTTTAATTCTGGCTGTATAACTATGCCGATATGATAGGCTTGGTTCGGCTTTTTTAAGCTGCTGTTTATCTTATCCAGCACCCTTTTGTAATTATCAGTATAACTGCCAGCAGAAACAATCTGCTGCAAATCACCTTTCTTCTTTGAACTGGAGTATTCAAAAATCACATTTCTACCCTCCTGATTCTGCTCCATTACTCTAATCCCTTTATTCTTTAGTAAGATCCTCTTATTTTCCTTTAATGCGGCAAAATCAATAACGTAAAAATCATGGGGAATAGCGGATTTAATCTTTGGTGTTAGACTATAATTTATAAACTTCAATTTTGCCTGCTGACCAGATAATTCAAAAGGCACCATCTGAGCGGCTTGGCTGAAGAGATTATCATTTACCTCGGTGTAGTTTTGAATATTATGCGGTCCTGTTGTCAAATAAGAATGAGACCATATTCCGCCAGCCTGTTTGTAGTTAAAAGCAAAGTCCCTCAATCTAATACAAGTGTTTTCACCCCAGGGATCCGCAACATAGACAAAAACTTCACTGTTAACAGTATTATATCCATGAATTGTCACAAAATGCCCGTCACCGTTTTTCCATCGTATTCTTGCACAGACTACCCTTCCATGCTCAATTTCCGCTATTAACAGTCCTACCGGTAACGGCTCGTCAACAATTCTCACAAAGTTACGGGTAAAACACAGTGCCTGGTCCATATAATATGTCACATTGCATTCCCGCGGTATGGTATGAGTACAGCAATCAGTTCTTCCTAAGCAGCCGCAGACTATTTTACATTGTGTAAATGGCGCCTGGCGAACATAATATTTTGAAATGCTTACTGCATTGGCAGCCCAGCACCAATTTGAAAAAATCTGCCGTTCCATTTGAAAAATCAATTCTTTATTTGGCATGACATTAGCCTTTTGCGGGTACTACAGGTGCTATCTCCTTAAATGTCAGTACCATTTCATGCTCGACAGCGCCACTTTTCTCCACACCGATCTCGGAATCGATACCCCAAAATTTAAGCGCGATTTTAGGGCCTCCTTTCTTTTCAATGGAAAATACAATATGAAGTTCAAACGAATCTTTTTCTAAGTTACCGAGTAAGCTTTTAAGCTTGATGAACTTCTCTGCACCCAGCACAATCAGATCCGCCAATGTATTCTTATTATCTGCCAATGCGTTTGTGCTTCCGCCCCTAGGATCCTCCTTTTTCGAAAGTACAAATGTCAAGCCAGTTGCATTACTGCGAGTTATGCTGCCCGATGCTCCAAAAATTAAGACTGAAAGATCAGCGCTCCCGCTAAGCTCTCGAGTCACGGTAAGAGAAAGCTCCGCATTGGTAATTTCAACTTTATCAACCAATCCTTTTGCCTTTAAATCAGCTAATGCTATAATATACTGGGTCTGAATAGTCTGCACAACGGAATCCAAAGCAAAGCTTTTCATTTGACGGTTCTGTGCAGCCGTAGGTTTTGGGGGTGTTGATGTATCCTGGCCAGTCTTGCAAGATGTAAGGGTTGCCAGCGAAAAAATCGCAATTAGAATCTGTTTCATATTACATTTGTTTAAAGTTATATTTTGAGTTTTAATCATAACTAATGAAATGCATTCAAAAATCTGTAGCCTCTGCCTGCATTGAAATCTAATTGTAAATTCCGGTTCTTTGCAGATTATTGATTGCTAGATTCGGAAAGTGGCGAACTTGACGGTTTATTTCTGGATTGCGCTCTATAGTGTGCGGATAACGGAAGAAGTTTTTTTTAAAAATTGCACTATTATGTCTTATATTTTTGTCCAGCAAAATATTAATCGCCTACAAATTTATTTTATTTTCCCTAAACCACTATACGTACAACTACGTGTTTTACAATTATTTAAATTATATTATTCACATAGTAGCGTTAATTTTATATATTACTGTTCAAGACAATAACTATATTTTAGATTAAGTGGAGGTTTCATATGCCTCTTAAATCATTAAAATCAAACTCTTCTGGACTTAGAGTCGAATTGCGGAGCGACCGCAGCCATCTGATCGTTAACTTGCCGAATCGTTAACTCCAATTTCAAGCCAGATCGTATAATAGCGTTGCTTTTGATGTTTTTACCTCTAAATACTAATCCTAAATAATTCTGTGTGCATCACTTTAATGGTCTTTAACATTAATGCACGGAGAACACCTTTAAAGGTTAATTATCATATTTACAGATATTTACAATTGTGTCCACACTGCGGACACAATTGAACTAGTCACATAAAAAATGATGCACCAAAAAAATAAAGATCGATATTTCTCTTTCATTGATTTTGTCAAATATAAATGACATAATTCATTATAGCATTTTTTGCACGAGCCAATTATAAAACTCACAACCTCTGTTTTATAAGGAGTTAACATCCTAAATTAAAGTTATAGATGCGGATAAAAATTATTTCCTTTATAAAACTATCAAATAAATTTCTAGAATTGAAAAAACATTATATCTTTGCACCCGCAATGAGAAAATGATTGCGTCTTACTGGAGGAATGGCAGAGCGGTCGAATGCGGCAGTCTTGAAAACTGTTGACTGTAACAGGTCCGGGGGTTCGAATCCCTCTTCCTCCGCCAAATGAAGTCCAAAAAGTGACTTTTCAAAATAAAAAGCCTTTAAGCACTGATGTTTAAAGGCTTTTCATTTGAAATGGTATCGAGACCAGCTTGGAAAAAGTTAACCTTCTTAGTCCCCATTCTATTTTGAGCTCTTTTCTTTAATCTGGGGTAATGGATTAAATAACGATTTGTGATCCATTACTTTCTTGCTGTTGCCATATAAAAAAGATATCTCCCAGCTTAGTGTAGGGCAGAATTCCAGTCTGCCTGTATTTTAAAATAGTATTATTGGACAGCCCAACCATTTTTTTCAGATCTTCATTTCTGTAATAAGCAGTAGTTATGACTTTACCATTACTGATTTTTTGAATCAATTGTTTCCATTCTTAAAAGTACAAGTATCGATTATGCATATATTCGAATAAGACCCATCTCTTAATTACAAGACCATCTTTAAGTTTGAGCTATGGACCAATCAATATCATTATCCATTTGAGATCTTTAATACGTTTTACCCTATTTCAAACATATTACCTATTCTAAATTTAACAGTTTTGGTTCTCAAATGATTGACTTGATTTCGAATAAAGTCATCTTCTATAAGATTGTCCCACCACAGATTATGAATCATCATATACTCTGTAAAAAAATTTTGAGAATCATTTTCCCAAGAACCTCCATAATCACTTAACCAGTTGTAAAAAAGAAGTATTTGTTCATGATTAGATAGTTGAGCTCTAAGTAATCTTAAATACTTTATTTTATCGTCATAATTAGTAATTGTAGTATTATTAGCGATTGATTTTACAACCAAATAAAGATGTCGAAAATAATGTCCAAGTCTTGATGCATGACCCGAAAAAGGTTTGTAATTAAAATTCATATCTAGTCCTAGATATTCCTTCCTTTTATGATTGGTTAATATTGATTCGCCAGAATACATATGTTGTGCTCTAGCAAGTCTTAAATAAGCTGTAAAATCTTTGTCTTCAGGATGCTTGCGATCTGATTCATCAATTCCAGAAAAAAAAATCCGGTAACACTTCTCAAAACCAATCTTATCTAATGTATTATGTTTTTTGTAGAGTTGTAAAATAAACTCTAATTCTGTTTTCATAGTTACGAAGACTTTTCTACCTTCAGTGTTTTTTTCAAAACGCCTTAAAAATTTTGTTTCTTCACCTTCTTTTTGTTTGAACTCTTCAAAATCATACCCTTCAATTTTCATTTCACTTATGTTTTCTCTGTGAAGTTTAAGCATTTCATAAAATTGTGATTCAATTTGTTGAAGTTTATATTGCTCATTCTGATGATCAATTTGATCTTGAAATTGTTTTTTACTGTCTTTTTGATTTATAATGAATAATTCCCTTTGTAATTCATTTGCTTTATATTGAACGTAAAATGCTAAACCTGTAATTAAAACTCCACCCAATGTAATAAATGGATTCATTAAACCTCCAATTGTATCTCCAATTTGACCAGTTAACATGAAATTGAAATCAGAATCATCAGTTGTTGATGTGAGTATTAAAGGTGCAAAAAATGATCCTACTATAAAAAATAATGCAATAATAATTAATAAATATGCTTCCCATCTAAGTTTATATTTTTTTGCAAGTATATTATCTTCAATGGAATTGCTATTAGAAATTTTATTTGAAGTAAATAATGAAAATAGATAAAATAGAACTATTATTATTAATAAAATAAGTACAGAGAAAATTATTACGAATGTTTTCATTATTTTTATTTAAGATATATATCGTTCATATAATTATTATAAAGACAGGTATTTAAGATAATAATTGGTTTTTTATAAAATTATCCTACACCTTTTTTGTCAATTGTAAACTAGTTATTAAGTATTTATTAAAGTAAATGCTTCCCAACAATGTTGTGTTATGTATTCAAATGGAATAATTCCAAAACCTTGTCCGTATGGACTTTCTTTTGCCCAGGATAGTCCCCAACTATTTCTAAATAAAAAGAAGCCTCCACCAGGGAAATTATCGTCGTTTTGAAAGCCAACAATTGTCATTGCGTGTCCTCCAATTACCCTTTCATCTGGTAATGGTAATGTAATTCTCCCAGTCCTGTTTACCTCATTCGAATTTACCCAGCTGTTATAAACTGGTATAGAAAAAGAAATAAAACCTCCAGAAATTATAGCTGCTTTAAAAATTTCTATATCATGACTATCTAACTCTAAACAAGCTGCCTTAAAAAATTGAGAATCTAAATCCGCTAGTATTGGTTTATTTCCGTGATCGTTACATTCGGTTGTTGGTCTATATGCCCAAAATTGTTCTCTAGATTGTCCCTGTCTAGAAATAACTTTTATAGCATTTGCAATTGTTGTTCCACAATTATTATCACCATCTATTTGTTTAGCCTCATAGTACAAATGCTGCTCTGAAAGATCATTACGACCAATTTTTTTCATTTGATAGTATTCGTTTGATGCAGTTATAGAAAATGCTACGCATGTACCTCTATTTCCTTGATTTTTAATTGGTAAAAAATTATGAAAAGGACAAATACAATTTGTATAATCACTTACAGACTGAAGGTTTGACAGTACTAGAGATTGTGCTCGAACTACAGCATATAAAAAATCATCACTGACACCATCTGTAACTTGTTTAACTCTTTCTATATCTATCGATTCTAGCAAAAGATTGCTATCGGGTTTAACAGCTCCTAATCCTTTGTTAAAAACAACTGATTGCTTTAGATTCAATAGTCCGTCTTCACCTATGACATTTTTTGAATATTCTATTAGGTTTTCATATTCACTTTTATTGATAGCTAAATAGCTTCTTAAAAACTCACTTGATTTTGTATTATCAATACTACAAACTTGTTCAAACTCATAAATACCTAGATTTTTTAATTTTGTTTGAATTTCATTTTTTTTATTAATATCATATGATTCAAATATGACGTTACTATCTACATTCGTCAATGCAGAATCTGTCTGGTAGATTTCGTGTCCTCCAAATGATGATGTTTTCATTCTATATATAAATTTTATTTTTTATTTTTATTTTCTTCAGGGTATACGCTTTTATTTTCCATTAATGAGCTGAGAAAAATTATGGTATGTTTTTTCTGTTTAAACATTGTATATGATGAAAACTATAAATCTAGTAATACAACAATATTGCCGAGTAACTTATAATTAGTTCTTTTTTAGTTTAGTAAAGTCTTTAATCGCTCCATTAATATCACCTTTCTCTTTTCAATATATTCACTGAAATTTTCCAAACTAAAATCGACATTTGGAATTACATGTAAGTTCAAAAATTGTTCTTTGTTATCTTCATTTGTTTCTTTCTCAACCCACTCCTTTAATGATAAGTCCTTTTTTGACATATTTTCATTAGCGTCTAACATTTGTAAATTGAAGATTGAGTTAAAGGCATACCATCCGTATTTTTCTTTGTTTTCTTCGCTTAATTTTTTGTATGTAGAAGCTGGATGAATGTGGTCTTTATGAAAATTATTGTTTTTGTAATCTAAATTTGGATACAGCAATGAAAGAATTGAAAAAGCATATTGATTGTCCATTTGAGTAAATAATGTTTCTTCTATAAATTCTTCTCCAACGCTGGTATCTTTTCTAATGTGAGTGAAAATATTATCTATAGGAAAAGCCATAATTTCTGACTTTATTTTAATTTCCGAAACATTGTCTGTAAATGTTCTACGCATTTGTGAAAGAACATTGTCAGAAGTTCCACCGAAAAGCCTTTTAATAAGAACTATATGCAACCATTTTTTTATCCTTTCCCGATCTTCTTTAAACTCAATTTTGCTTGAAAAATCTCTATAAATTTCTTTGTGATACAAATAGTAAATTATAGGGATTACTGCATTTTTTGAAGTTAACGTGAAGTCTGTAAATCCAAATGATTTTATCAGGTCAAAAGTTGATAAAATTGTATCTCGAATTTGTTCCCATTCGGTTTCAAATTCTTTTGCGTTTTCTTTGGAAAAATTTGTAACTCGGAATTTAATGTCTCTGCTATATAAATACAAAAATGATTTTAGCACTAAATCTTTTGAAATTGAATATCCTTTATCCCTAACACTATCAACCAGTTTGTGAATTTCTTTTCTGGCATCTTTTTGTGTCCAATTAGCGACAGCAATAGACATTAATAAGTCAGAGAAATTTAACGGTTCACCACCACTATTAATACGAATGAATATATTTAAAGCCTTATCGAGACTTTGTTCTTCTTCTAGAAAGTAATTAATAATTGGTTTTTCTACAATTGTTCTTCTTAATTGTCTTATGGCCTTACGTGAAAAAGCATTATCAAAATCTTCCACGAAATTATCAAAGGTTTCTTCATCTGAATAGTTTAAAATAGCACCTACTTTAAACCAGCTCTTTTCCTCTATTACATATATTTCTAGTTCTCCTGTTTGATCTTTTTCAAGAAAACTAAATTCATAATTTCTACCATCTTCTTCGTCACTAAGTTCGTTTGAAATATTTAAATACAAATGTCTTGTTGGAATACTCCATTCTGTGTCCTCCCATTTACGTCTGTATTCTTTATATCCAAAGCTCCCTTTTAATCCTAAATATAACGAAGTTAATCTTTGTTGTCCATCCAAAACCGCATTAAAAGAACTAATTCCGTTTGTTGAAATTTCTTGATTATGTGTTTTGTATCGCTCTCTATATTCATTTATAAATTTGTAAAATCTATAATTTTTTGCGGTATTTTCTTCTACTTTCCAAAACAGGAATGAACTTATAGGATAGTTTCGCATAATAGAGTCGAAAAGCCATTCAATTTTTGAATGTGACCAAATAAACTCTCTTTGAATTGCTGGTAGTAAAAATTGGTTCGATTCTATTTTTTTTATTGCCTCAGAAATTGTAATTGGTGTTTGAAATGACATACTTTATTTCTTTGTATTGTTGTATTATAAATGACAGTAACGTTTTCTGGCTACAAGCAGTTTGGGATCAAATCAGTATTATCTTTCGGATCTGCCAAATTATCCAAATACAAACCAATTTTTACATTAAGCCAATTTCCCAAGTCCGTTATAGTAGCTTTTATGAGTTGTTTTTTAAAGCTGTTACGCTAAACGATTTTTCCATCTTTTATAATGGTTTTGTAATCCAGTTTTATCACCACCAACAAAATATTTTCCACTATTTAGTGTATCAATAAGTTTTCTTATGTCATTCGAATGTCTAACCTCCCAACCCAGTTCATTTACTAAATATGAACATATCATATCCGAATTTAGCTCAGTTTCATATTTGTATAAAGTTCTCACATACGTTTTTGCTCTAGCGTTATCCATATGATGAGATATTCCCGTTGATGTATTTATAACTTTAGTTAATTCAATAAAAGCTTCTTGAATAATTGCGCTCGGTTTCGGATTTTCCGTTTTGGTTTCAGCAACTATATCATCTTTTTCGATTTTTAATATACTCGGATTTTTAGTTGTTATCCAACTTTGTGTCAATTCTTTTAGCCAAGGTATTGCAATAATATATTCTACATTGCGAAAATCTTCCACCTTGAAAATTTCTTTTGAATTTAAACCACAAGCGATTACTACATCAGTCGCATTTGAATAACTATCAGAATAAGTTTTAATAGTTTCAATTTTTAATAATAAAGTATCTTTTCTGATTCCTCTAAATAATTGCTTAACTGTAGTTTCACCATAAAGCCGATCTAGCCAACCTGTATTGTTTTTTGATGCAACTAAAAATATTATCTTCTTAATGTTATCATCCCCTTTGGCAAGCTTTAACGCAAACTTATAAGCGACATCATATGCATCATCATCATTTCCATAGGTGTCAATGTAAAATCTATTGTCCATATTGTTCATTGTTTAGTTGAAATGCCGTTAAAATAGTTAATAACCCTATTTATATCTGCCATAAAATAGCTTCAACATCCAATTTCGTTTAACTTTGTATCATTGCAGTTTACTTAACCAAACCTACAAAACCATTTTTACAATCTTTTACGGTTTTCCATAACCATATATTAAAAGTTGCAAAATAATCCTTTTTACGATACTTAGTTCACCGTAGAAATACGTGTTTTTACAATTATTTAGATGATAATATATATCTTCAAAAAATTCTTGTATTGTGACATCACAATCGCAGTAACTTAGTATCTTAAAAAATGTGCTGGTAAATTAATTAGAGATTCTAGTTTGAGAAGAGCAATCTGAAAAAATCCAAAAATTGACAGTTTTAAAGTTTGTGACATAATCGTGGCACAGCTGAAAATCGAATGTAAAAGTGGTTGAAGCTAGCAAAGTCTATGCACTGGTTCGAATCGGAGTGAGACCGAAATATTTAACTCAAAATTTGGTTTATTTTTATACATAAGTTGTGGACAATCTTGAAATGACCTGACAAGTTGAGATTATAAAAACTCCAGACAAAATAATTCTATTCACGCCAAAACAACTATATTACCGCCATACTGACGCCATTTAAATAGTTATATCTTGTTTTTTGTATCAACATCATATCCAATATACTTAAAGCTTATAAAGAACTTAATGACAGTATCAGCGAACTGGCAAAAAACATTACTAGAATAACTGATAATATACATTTTAACAAAAAAATACCCGTAAGGGATTCTGCATAAAATAAAACCCTTCATATTTCACTCTTTTACATTTCATTGCTTTTTCGTATCATTGTAAATCATATATAGGCAGATGTTTTGTCTGCAAAAATAAGGTTAATTTCAATAATAGTTTTTAATTACGTCCACACTGCGGACGCAATTAAGATTTTTTTTTCAATATAGCAGTAGGACAAGCGATTATATGGCAGACAACAGCAATAGTTTAAAGATTTTAGAAAATGATTTATTCATTGACTTATCACAACTTATAGAACAAAACAAACAACAAATAACGGTTCAGGCAAATAGTACCGTTACCATTTTGTTTTGGCAGGTTGGTAATCGTATTAATCAGGATATCCTGCAGAACAAACGTGCTGATTATGCAAAACAAATTGTGTCGACAGTGTCGACACAATTGAAAGAACGATACGGTAATAATTTCGAATTAAGAAATTTACGACGTATGATGCAGTTTGCGGAGCAATTTACCGATTTGCAAATTGTGGTGCCATTGTCACGACAATTGTCTTGGTCGCATTTTGTGGAATTATTACCATTAAAAACTATTGAATCAAAACTATTTTATGCACAAAACGCATCAAATAATTTATACGGAATTAGAGAACTAAGGCGACAGATTGCTTTGAAAGCTTATGAAAGAACAAACATCGCAGATTCACAAATAATCGAATCAACTAAAATTCCGTTCAATACATTCAAAGATCCATATATTTTAGATTTATTAGGTTTGCAAAATACTTTTTTAGAAAAGGATCTAGAAGAGGCAATACTTCACGATTTAGAAACTTTCATATTAGAACTAGGCAAAGGGTTTACGTTTGTAGAACGCCAAAAACGAATGATTATAGATGGCGAAGACTTCAATTTAGATTTGCTTTTCTATCATCGAAAACTAAAACGATTAGTTGCCATAGAATTAAAGTTAGGGAAATTCCAAGCCAAACACAAAGGGCAAATGGAATTATACCTCAAATGGCTGGACAAATACGAAAAACAAGAAGGAGAAAACACCCCAATTGGACTAATTCTTTGTGCCGAAAGTAGTCGCGAACAAATAGAACTTCTCGAAATGCACAAAGACGGAATAATGGTTGCTGAATATTGGACCGACCTGCCTCCTAAAAAACAGTTCGAAGAAAAAATTCATACCCTTTTAGCTGAGGCAAGGGAAAGAATAGAAAGAAAAAAGTTGATATAGTAAACGAATAATAAGAACATTAAACAAAATGAGGTTGTTCATTTTTGTGACCCACCTAATCCTCGGCAATGAAGCGTCAGAACACATCATAATCAGCCTCAAAACTAAACCCAGGTGATTAGTTCTTCAAATTAAAATCTGCTCAGTCTTTCGGTTAATAGCCGAATATACTTTTCTTTCATATCCGATGATAAAAAAGAAATTTCGATCAATTCATTCCATTTTTGAGTGCTTCCAAACATCTTTCTTATTGTAAAATCAATTACTTTATCACTTAAATGTAATCTTTCTTTTCCAAAATAGTCAATCAGATCAATGGATTTAAAGTTACTTTTTTTTCCTTTTAAAGTAAGTGCCATTTCTTCCTGAGGATTTTTAATAGCGATAGATGAATTTAATAAGTCATATGCAGGAGTCAATCTAACCTGTCCAGATTTTGTCATTAGTGAAAGGTTTTTCAAATGCATATCTTCATTTCCTGTTATAAAACAAAAAATAATTCTTTTGAAAAACTCAGCTTTTTCAACTGATGGAAAAGTGCAGTACTCGTCGATAACCTTTACAACTTTTTCCATTGTAAAATTGTATTTAGTATCTCTTGAACTTCCTGTCAGCTGGGCAAAATCCTCGGTAGCATATTTTTTGTTTTTGCCATAGCGGTCAAATCTTTTTATAAAATATGATTTTGAGTTATCCTTACCATATACCAGTCCATGTAGTGGGACGTTTATTCCAAAGGATTTCGCCATCCGCATAGTCAAATCTTCATTCTCAGGTAATTCAGGAAAAATGTCACTTTGAGCTTTTATAATGAAATTTCCGTGCTGGTGTACAATCTCAAACTGTTGATTTCTACTAGAAAACGTTCCACTTAATTTTGGTTGCACACCCTGAATTGCTGATTTAATTGTTCCGCTGGCAGCTTCAAGCCTGAGTTCTTCCGCAGAAAACGGAAGGCTATGAAGGGTTTTTAAATAAGGTGAAAGCATTCGCAGACCTGCTTCACTGTATAAATTTTCACCGCACGGCTCATATGTAATTAGACATCTATTCATTATCAATTGCTTTTACAGTTACTGCTCCTACCAGATCAGCCCCGATTTCAATAAGCTGTGATAAATAATCTTTTTTATCAATCTCATTTATCTTTAAAAGTCCCTCAAGCATAATTCCCTCAGGAAGAAGTCCTTCGAAAAAAGGGGGAAAATCGTTAAAAGAATATGTTCTATGACTTACAGGCATGGTTAATGAAACAGGTGTTAAGGCATAATCATTATCATAAGAAAATATATACTTTCCATTATTCTCGTGGGAAAGAATTCCGGCTCTTATGTCATGTATATATACAACTGCTTTTCTCATAACTTATTTATTGACTAATAATTTAATTCAAAATCTAAACCTTTTAATTTCTAATATTGCAATAACTATATTTACAATAGTGAAGTAAAAAATACTCAATAAAGTGATAAACTTTATTACGCAAAAACAACTTTATTGTCTTTTAAACAATTATAACTTTATCAGCTTTAAAGAATTTATGTTCTTCACGCTGAACATATCCAAGCTGGTTTGTTACCATATTTGTACTTCCAATTATAAAATCCTTAGTATTATAATGACTGTGTCCATAAATCCAGTACATTGGTTTTGACAGTTCAATAAGTTCTGAAAGCTCGACAGCAAAAGCCTCATTCAAGGGACTATTCTCATACATTTTTGGATATTCTTTAAAAGTCGGGACATGATGAGTTGTAATAACAATTTTCTTAGAATCTGCGCCCTCTAGAATCTTAGTAATAAAATCTAAACTCTCAAAATAAAGCTTATTATAATCATCTGCTGAAAACCTTGCCCCATTAAATTTAATAACATGAAAATCACTAAGTCCTCTTTCAATATTGAATCGGGAAACTGGACTAATGTGGGACCATAGAGTCGAGAAGACGAGTTTTAAATTATCATATTCTACAACATAATTATTTAGAAGGATTACATTATTTCTAATCTTTTCATAAAAAGTTCCTGTTTTAGGAAGAGCATCAAAATGGTAGTATTCATGATTTCCGGGAATCCAATATGTCATTTGGAAATTATCGGATAAGAAATCAAAAAAATCCTGATGTTTATCCATGAGCGCAAAAGGTACAATATCCCCAGCCAGAATTAAAATATCTCCATTTGGAATTAAGGGATTATCTCTCATAAATTCTTTGTTTTTAATAAACTCCAGATGCAGATCTGAAGCATATTGAATTCTGTTTATCTCCATATTTTTATTTCTTAAAGAACCAAGACTCCCAAAAAGAATGTCAGTTACTCTATATATTGTTATTAAAAAGATGATTCATTCAGATACTATTCTCACGAAGAGTTTCCTCAATCTTTACACTGTCGTACAAAAATATATCTCCCAATTTAGTATATGGAAGCACTCCCGTCTGACGGTATTTTATAATAGTATTATTAGACAGCCCAAATATCTTTTTTAAATCCTCATTTCTGTAATAAGCAGGTCTTAAGGTTTTCCCTTTACTGATTTTTGAATCGATCACTTCCAGTTTTAACATTAAAGGATCTATAATATTTTTAATCTCCATCATAAAAGCCTGTCTCTTTTCTTTCTTTGTCATAATTGAATTGTTTGTTAATGTTATAAATTTTCTCTTCCTCAGCTTACCAGTTCTCAAGTTTTCTTTTCCGCTCCATCAATATTCCAATCAAGTCATCTAAAAATTTTATCTGTTTCTCTTTATAAGTATAACCTTTACACTCAGAAAACTGCCTGCTTATTCTCGTTATTTTTTTCTGAACTCCTTCATTATCTCTATATGTAAAATTTGCACTTATAAATTCCTGAAAACTGATCCGATTTTTTTTCACATCAGATGGATCAAAAAATAACAGACCTTCGTCCATCAGTATATAAAAAAGAATTGCAAGCTCACTTTTACTATAAGAGCTTTTGCATCTTTCCAACGATGATAGATAAATCTGAGATTCATTTAATAACAATAAGTTTTCTATCTTCTCTAATCTCTGATTAAGGTTAAAAGATTTATTGATAATCTTATATTTCTTAGCTTTTTTCATTTAAATAAGTTAGAATTACTAATTGCTTACTTGATTGATGTTTTTGTTCTAAAATCAACAAAACTTTAGTGGTTAGTTTTATAAAACCGATTTGACTTTAAACAATGCTAAAATAGTTTTCAAATATGAAATTATATGTGTCTTTTGTCACAGTTCGCACTTTTATTTCTCTAATTTTTAATTGTTTACCTTACATTTATATAAGTTCAAAAAAGAACAATTCTAACTGAAATGATCATTTCTGATGAGATTGGGTATCCCGAACAAGTACAAAAAGAATAAGGAGAAGATAAAGAATAAAAAAACTAAATTGATTGTTATTTCAAACAAATAAGGCAATTTTGTATGAAATAACAATCATTAATAAAATTACTGATGTTATAAATATATTGAAAAAGATGAACAGGAAAAACAAATCATTTATCCTAAATATAAGGAGGTGCTGGAACAAATGAGGGAAAATATTAAACTAGCGAGAAAAAGACGTAAACTTACAACTACTCAATTAGCTGAACGTGCAGATATTTCCAGGTCAACTTTGTACCTTATAGAAAAAGGAAATGAAGGTGTAGCTATGGGTGCTTATTTTAATGTGCTTCGTGTCTTAGGTCTTCAGCAAATTTTTCTTAAAATTGCAGCTGATGATATTTTGGGACGAAAACTACAAGACTTAGAGTTGCTGTAATTTAGAAGAAATGGCACAGCTATTATTAATATATATTTCTATTATATGCAAAAGCATATATTTTTAAAAGTATATGTTTTTTTATATTCAAAAGCATATAATTAGCTGTAAAATAAAAATATCTGAAACAGCATTAATTATACATTCACATTAAACACAAATACAAAAAGCTGCGTCACAAATTGATTATATAATAAAAAAATGTATTTTTGTTCACACTAAAAGAAACATAGTTATAACCCATTAAAAAACAACATATTACGCATTAAATCAGCGTGTTTAAAAGTTTGTGGCATAATCGTGGCGCGACAGAAAAAAAATATTAGAAATGCAGTATAAAAGCGGGATGCGGAGCTTAGGTTCGAATCCCTCTTTCTCCAATACGAACGAAATCTGTAGTATTACTAGGGGTTTCGGCGTTTTTAGACCCAGCCTAAAAAACACATAATTAGAAATAATTTATGCTCCACAAAAAGACAAATGGAATAATGGTTTATTTTTGCTATTCAAATCATTTATAATTATAAATAGCCAGATACAAAAAAGCCATTATTTACTCTTCACGAGATATATTCTTTTCAGAAACAAAAAATAGTTTTTTAACCGGATTCATTAAAACTTTTGTCCAGTGCAGAATGAATACTTTTTTCAAAATAAGAATAAAGCTAATAAAAGAATTTGGTTTTTGTATATAGAGATTTGCCCCATTATTAAAAGTTTCTTCAATATCATTTGGGTGATTAGAAGTGGAAAGCATAACTGCAGGAATCTCCTTAAGTTCTCGATCGTTTTTTATTTCTGCTAGTGCTTCCTTACCTCCTTTAATTGGCATATTTATATCTATAAAAATAATATCAGGTTTTGGCTCGGATCCATCTTTTAAGGTATTAATCAATTCCTCACCGTTTTCTACGGTAACAATATCAGAAGGAACTTTGGTTGCATTAACAGCTTCCATAAAAAATTCCTGATCATCTTTATCATCCTCAGCCAATATGATTTTTAATGGCTCTTTTTCTTGTAAGTCTTTATTAGTTATGACTGAATTTTCAGAACTCATCATGTGAAGTGTTTTTACATTTCCAAAAGTACATATAAATCTTTAATATAGCTCATTTATATAATTTACATCACGTAATTAAAAAGGTAATTACCTGTTTATTATTGTATAATGGAAACTCATATAACAATATGATAAAAAGCAAAATACAATTTATTTATAACATTCGCTTTGATTATTTCTTTAACAAATACTTCAAAATAAAATTCAACAATATACAACCCGTTCAGAACTCTTAATTAATACTCAAACCATATAATAATTGTACAATATTTTAAGCGTTTGGTATAACATCAGTTATATAAAACACAATAGCTTAGCATACCAATCAAAAACAATTACTATGTACGAGAATATAAACCTATTAAAAGATATAGTGGACAATACCCCGCTGCCCATTGCAGTATACATAGGTGATGAACTTACAATAGAATTGGCTAATGCCGCCATGATTAAAACATGGGGCAAAGGTGATCAGGTTTTGGGTAAAAATTACCTTGAAGTTCTTCCTGAAATAAAAAAAGAAGATTTTTTTCAGCAAGCCATCAATACGCTTAAAACTGGCGTTCCTTTTCATGCCAAGGATAAAAAAGTAGATCTTATTATCGATGGAATTCTTAAAACACATTATTTTAACTATAGTTTTATTCCTCTCATTGACGAGAATGGACATACTTACGGCATTATGAACACAGGAGCCGATGTCACAGAGATACACATTGCAAAACTGCAGGTACAAAGCGCCGAGGAAAGACTCAGAATGGCGATTGACTCTTCAGGTATAGGCACTTATGAAATAGATCTTGATACTAAAAAAGTTAAAACCTCCGGAAATTTCAACTCCATAGTGGGGATTGATGGAGAAATTTCAAATGAAGAACTGCTCGCAAAACTGCATCCTGAGGATTTGAATATCGCTAAAAAAGCACGCGAAGAGGCCCTCATTACAGGAAAAATATGTTATGAAAGCAGGATTATAAATAAAGATAAATCCGCTAGGTGGACTAAAATTAGCGGCAGGGTTATTAATGACGAAAACGGCAAACCAACTGCCATTATTGGAATTATTCAAGATATCCAAGAACAAAAAGAGTTTGAGGAAGAATTAAAAAGGCAGGTGGCTGAAAATACAGATGAGCTGAGAAGATCAAATGACGATCTGCTCCATTTTGCCAATGTGGTGAGCCATGATCTGAGAGAACCTGTCCGGAAAATTAAAATTTTCAATAACCTTCTGCGAAATCAAAAAGATAATACTTTTAATGAGAGCAGCGAAAAATACCTCACTAAAATTGATCAGTCGACTTTAAGGATGAATGATATTATAGAGGGCATTCTAAACTATTCGACTATCGACAAAACCCAACAGAATATTGAGAAAATTGATCTACAGGACGTTATTGAAAATATAAAAACGGATCTGGAACTCATCATAAAAGAAAAAGGAGCCATACTCAATGCAGTAGCACTTCCTGAAATAGAAGGTGCACTTATTCTTATTACTCAACTTTTTTATAACCTGATACAAAATGCCCTTAAATTCTCTAAGGCAAACGAACCTCCGCGTGTTATAATTACCAGCACTCCCACTCTTTTAAATGGTGAAGACGCCGTAGAAATTACAATTAAAGACAACGGTATCGGACTGGATCCGGCATTTGCCGAAAGAATTTTTACGGCCTTTGAAAGGTTAAATTCCAAAGACCAATATGAAGGGAACGGTCTGGGACTTGCGCTTTGCAGAAAAATAACAAAAAGACATCATGGCACCATAACAGCCACCGGTGAGAAGGGCAATGGCGCGAAATTTATTGTAACACTGCCCTTAAAACAGGCTTCAGAGAATATTTAGAGTGTAAAAATTCATGCTTTAATATTTATACTACAGTACGTACAAAATTTTCGTTAAAGAGACAATAGTCCTATAAATGAAGTATTCTATCCTATAACTATATCACTAACTGCATCTTATTTTGCAAAAGAAATAGAACTCTAAAAAAACTACAATATTTCTTTTAAACCTTTCTATTTCATAAAAAAAAGAACAGAATAAACTAAACTAGAGCGGAGGTTAAATAATGCCAAAAAATAAAGAGTTCATTTTTTCGGTCATATCAATATTACCATTTGACTTGGTAACGCAGAAACATCTCAAATATCTTTTTCAATTTCTTTAGAAGAGCCATGGATCCCTTACTATTGACGGATTGGGAATCATAATATAGTACCATTAGATTTTGGTGGTTTATTAAAACTGTCTTATAGTTTAAAAATAGCAACAATAGGCAAGTAAGCGTTAATTTAAAACACTTATACTCTCATTTGATCATTTATTACTTTTCGATAAATCCAACAATCAAATTATATAAGTATTACTAAATGTTTCTGTAATTTATCTTTCAAAAGATACTATTTCTTCCATCAGCAAACAATTAATAATCAACACATTCATATCTGAATTTCAGAACTAAATTTGGAATCGATAAATAAAAGCAAAAAAACTATGACTCCCGTTAATGCCATAATCATATCTGAAGAAAAAGAAACTTTTCAAATCTTAAAAAAGTTTGAGGAAGAAAACGCTATGATTATGAAGATAATTGGTAGTACTGATTGTATAAAAGACGGAATGGTTTTAATAAAAGCAAAAAAACCAGACCTTATCCTCTTAGATATTCTTTTTAAAGACAATCTGTTTTTTGAAATGCTTGAACAATTGGAATTTAGCATTCCAAAACTTGTATTTATATCAGCAAACAAGGATTGTGCTGTTAAAGCCTTTAAACACGATGCCGTTGATTTCTTACTCAAACCAATGGATTTTAATGCCATAATAATGGCTATTTATAAAGTAATTAAAAGAAGAGAAATGGAGCGCTCTTATCAGCATCAAAAAATTAACAATTTAAATATTTCAAACACTGGTAATCAAAAAAATGACTATGTTGCCGTTGCTTCTTTAGAAAAAATAGAACTCATACCAATGTCAGAAATTACTTTTTGTAAGGCAGATGGAAAGTATACCGTTTTTATTCTATCCAACGGAACCAAGGTAATGTCAAGCCGAAATTTAGGTGAATACAGCACAATTCTCGATGACAGTTATTTTTTCAGAATACATCATTCCTATATTATCAATCTTCGTCATATTATTAAAATTTCAAAAAAAGATGGCTATTTCTGTGAACTTTCCAACGGAGTAGTTTTACCAGTTGCCAAAAGACGACAAGATGATTTTAATAAATTTATAAAACTTAAAGATTAAAAAGATTTTAAGTTAACTTCAATTACCAGCAAAATGAATATCCATAATATTTCAGAAAGCAAAGCGGAAAAAGAGAAAAATAATAAAACTCCTTATTATTTTGAAGAACCGTTACATGACCTTGCTAAAATTTTAGATTTTTCGATGGATCTGATTTGCTCTTGTGATGAAGAGGGAAGATTTATATGGGTAAATAAAGCTTCAGAACGTATTTTAGGCTATAAACCTGAAGAATTAATTGGCAAAAAATACAGCGATTTTATATTTGACGAGGATACTGATATTCCGATAAATGTAAATATTGATTTTAGAAGCGAAACACACTTACCTATATTTGAAAAAAAGTTCATACACAAAAACACAAGTATTATTTATTTGCAATGGTCTGTTGTAAGAGATGATGTTAAAAAAATGTGCTATTGCATAGGCAGAGATATTACTGAGAAAAAAAATATAGAAAAAGCATTTGAAATTGAACGACTACAATTCTTTAATATATATTCGCAGGCACCTTCCTATATGGTAATTTTAAAAGGTCCGGAGCATGTTTATGAATTGGCAAATGAACTTTATTTGCAATTAATTGATAAAAAGGATATTATTGGAAAGACCGTAAAAGAAGTTTTACCGGAACTTGAAACGCAAGGGATTTTTGAAATTTTAGATAATGTATATAAAACAGGTGAAAGCTTTTCTGCTAATGAAATGCCCATAACATTTGATCGCTATAGTTACGGCAAACTAAAAGATGTTTACTTAAATTTTATTTTTCAGGCTCGCAGGGATGCTCATAATAATATTGACGGAATATTTATTTTTGGCAATGATGTAACAGAGCAGGTTCTATCGCGAAAAAAAATTGAAGAAAGCGAAAAAATGTATAAAGACCTAATCCATAAATTGCCAGTTGCCACCTACTCTTGCGATGCTGAAGGACGAATAGTGCTCTATAACAAAGCTGCGGCCTCATTATGGGGCAGAGAGCCTGAACTAGGAAAAGATTTATGGTATAATTCATGGTATAGTAATGATGCTAAAAAAAAGCAGGCAGCGCCTCTGAATTTATGTTCGTTGGGCACAACACTAAAAGAAGGTGATCCAATCCTTAATAAGGAAATAATTATAAAACGCCCCAATGGAGATAAGCGCAATGTATTGCCACATCCAGTCCCGTTTTACAATGCTGATGGCGAAATAACAGGTGCAGTTATTGTACTGTCTGATATTACAGAAATGAAACTGGCACAAAAAGAGCTAAGAAAAAGTGAAAAAAAATATAGGTATCTTTTTGACAACAATCCAATGCCAATGTGGATTATCGATTTACTATCTTTTAAATTTCTGGATGTAAATAAAATGGCAATTCTGCAATACGGATACAGCCGTGAAGAATTCCTTTCTATGACTGCTTTGGACATTCGTCCAAATGATGATAAGATTCATTTCATAAAATCGAGTGACACTTCAAAGATTGATAAATCAAATTATAATAGGGGAATATGGAATCATATAAAAAAAGATGGAACTATAGTTCCTGTTGAAATTATTGCCCATAATATTGTTTGTGAAGGAACTGCAGCTAGATTGATTCTTTCCAATGACATCTCTGATCGTAAAAAAGCAGAAACAAATCTGGAAAAAAGAAACCGGGAACTCATCAAAACCAATTCGGAACTGGATCGATTCGTATACAGTGTATCACACGATCTGCGTTCTCCCCTAACCTCTATTCTTGGTCTTATCTCTTTTATTGAAACAGAAAGCAAGGAAATTGATACTCTTAAACATGCTGAACTGATACGGATAAGTATCAATCGTCTGGATGACTTTATAAAAAACATTTTAAGCTATTCGCGAAATAATCGTACAGGACTTGAAATAGAACAGATCACGGTAAATGAAATGGTGCTTGACATAGTAGATTCGCTTCAAAGAATGAAAGAAGCAAAAGGAATTCGGTATGAAATTGACATAAAGGAACAAAAACCTTTTTATACAGACAATCTGCGGTTTACAACCATTCTAAAAAATCTAATTTCCAATGCCATAAAATACCATAAAAAAGAGGAACATGACAGATTTGTAAAAATATTTGGATATTCAGATCATGAAAATCTCCATTTCTCCATATTTGATAACGGGATAGGAATTGATCCTGCATATCATCAAAAAATATTTGAAATGTTTTTTCGTCTTTCGGGCAAAAATGGATCAGGTATTGGCTTATATATCGTAAAAGATGCCATAGAAATATTGCAAGGCTCTATAGAAGTACAGTCAGAAAAAGGGGCCGGAACTAAATTTAATATCACACTAAAAAATTTGAAATCATGTTAAAAGAACTAGACCCAAAATTTGAAACAGTTATGATTATAGATGATAATCTGGTAGATTTATATATTATATCACGTATGGTCACTAAGAATAATTTTGGAAAAAATGTGTTGCATTATACCGAGGCGCAAGAAGCCATGAAATATTTGCACGAGAATCAGAACAATATTTCGAAATTACCTCAAATAATTTTTGTGGACATCTACATGCCTTTAATGTCCGGATTTGAATTTCTGGAAGTATATGATACATTATCAGCTACTTTAAAAAATTATTGCAAAACCTATGTTATATCTTCAACAATAGATAATGAAGATATCGCACGATCAAGCCATAATAAGAATGTGGTTTCTTTTCATGTTAAACCAATTACCAAAGAATTTCTTGACCGAATTATTTAGTAATAATTACTGTAAATATTAAATCCAATAATTAAATTAAACCAAATCAGGATTTATACTTCACCACTAAGTTGGCAATATCGTAGTTATTTTAAGAATTACTACAATTGCTATTTTTAACTGTGCCCCACTTCTCACACAACCTGATCTATTAACTCTTACAAATTTCATCCAGAAATTTAGCAGCACAATTCATCAGAATTTTAAAATTCCGCGCTGGTTTACCTTTATAAAAATGACTATGGGGCGAACTATGGGCTCTTTAAAAATTCATTATAATTCTCCTTCATATGTGGTATTAGTTTGACTCCGTTTATAATTTTCATACTTATCTATTTCTTGCAGTAAACGGTTATACTATATAGCTGTCAGTTATTACTTCTCCCTTTTAATTTAAAATGCATTCCTTTTAATTTGTCCAAGCTGTTAAAAAACATTGCTTTGCATAATCTGCAAAATCTTTCTCGCGTAATAAACTGTTATCCCAATAATGAAAAAAACTAGCTTTCTATTTAATTTTTCTTATTCCAATAATAGCTGGATCAACAAATCTATCTCTCCCCGGTTTACCAGATGAATCGACTAAAGCTCCTATTGACTCAATGCTTTTCTTACTATTTACAGCAGGTGTCGGATTTGATAGTTATCATTTTAAAAAAGGAATAGACTTTAAATTTAAAACGCACTTTATTATTAAAATTAAACCAAAAGAAATATGAAAAAAACTTTACTATTACTATCTGTTTTGCTTTCTTTTCAAAGTTTTTCCCAAATACATATTGATGCCAATACACCAATCTATAATGGTAATGGAGACAATTATGATGGACCGCCTCCCCCGCCTCCCCTAATTCCTTATGTAAAGCTCAATACTATAATAAACAATGAGTTTACTAGACAGCTTACATTAGTTTTTGCTTATGAAGCAACAGACGGCGTCGATAAAGATTTTGATGTAAAAAATATGGATGGAGATTATCCTCAAGACATTTCTTTCTGGATTGAAGATGAAGATTACGTAATTCAGGGACTTAATTTCAATTTATCTAAAAAAATTCCACTCTCTGTAAAAGCAGCTGTAAGTACAAATTTTAAATTTTACATCTCTGAAAATGACGGTTTTGATGATGGCCAGCCAATTTATATATATGATGCACTTGATATGTCTTACCATGATATTAGAAACACTCCGTATCAAGTTGTAGTTGAACCCGGAAAAGATACAGAACGCTTTAAAATAAGTTTTACTAATAATGTAACACTGGGAACAAATAATGCAGTCAGAAGCATTCTTTTTATTAGTCAGGACAATAAAAACCAGGTTTTAAATGTCGCAAATCCAAATAATGAAATTATGAAATCATTTTGGCTTTATGATATTCTTGGAAGATCTGTTATTTCAAAAGATAATTTAGGCACCGAACAAAACTTTAGTTTTTCAACTTCAGGATTAACTGCTGGGGTATACATCGCAATATTCATAACGGCCGATGATGCAAAAATTACTCAAAAAATCATTGTTTCTAATTCTGGTAATTAAAAATTCAATTAACTATGATAATAGCATCAACTCATACTAGTGTTTTTTTTCTTCAGTATAGTAAATTATTTATTTAAAAAAAGCAGGTTAAAGATTACTAAATTAATTGTTTTATGATTTTTAATTAATTAATTCATAAGGAAAATTGTCACTGAAATAGCCCATTACTTCTAATATAAATGAATAATTAAAGAATAATCCTGTAATAGGCTATAAGTAAACCATCTTAATTCATGTCTTGCCACTTAATAAAGAGTACATTTGAAATAAATGCTTCAAATAATGAAAACTAAAGAGAATATAAGGATCTTACTTACTGATGATGATGAAGATGAAAGAGATTTTTTTGGTCAGGCAATTAAAGATCTTGATCTTAAACATCCAGTCGAATTTTGTAAAAATGGTGTAGAACTTCTGGATCGTCTTTATGATAAAAGTATTGCTATTCCGGATATTATTTTTCTGGATTTAAATATGCCTCTATTGTCCGGCTCTGAAACTTTGCAGAAAATTAGAGAAGATGACAGATTTAAGAATATTCCGGTAATTGCTATTTATTCGACTTCTGCAACAATGACCGGGGTTAATGATACTTTCGGATTAGGTGCGAATGTCTATATTGTGAAACCTATTTCCTTTATGGATTTAAAAAAAATAATCTTAAAAGTGATTGAAACTGACTGGAAAGAAAAGTCAGCAGATACTAAAATTGAATCTTTTGTAATTACAATTTAGTATTCAAATACTACCAACTTGCTATCATGCATCGATTTATCTTACTAATATTTAAAAATTAAAATCATGCATACGCAGAAAAAAAACTTACCTAAGCCTACCCGTCAGGACTTCCCTATCATCGGTATTGGTGCTTCTGCGGGTGGTTTAGAAGCCTTTCGACAGTTTGTAGAGGCAATTCCTGATGATTCTGAAATGGCCTATGTTATTGTACAGCATTTGCATCCGCTTCATGATAGTATGCTAACAGAACTTCTCTCACGTGTTGCCAAAATTCCCATAAATGAAATCACAGATGACATTCATTTGGCGCCCAACAATATTTATGTCATTCCAGAAAACAAAATGCTTACCTCTTTTGACGGAGTTTTAAAATTAAGCCCACGTCAGAAAGACACAAAAAATCAGGCAATTGATGTTTTTTTTAATTCACTTGCCGAAGTACATCTAGATTTGGCATATGGCGTATTACTTTCTGGAAATGGATCTGATGGAACGTTAGGTCTTAAAGCTATTAAAAAACATGGCGGTATTACTTTTGCACAGGATATTGACGCTGCAAATAACGAAATGCCGCAAAATGCTATCAATGCCGGAGTTGTAGATTATGTTTTATCTCCAGGCCAAATTGTGGAGAAATTAATTGAACTTGTAAAAGTCAGAGATTTGGTTACTAAGGAAGATGATCCCAACGACGAAGATGTATTTCAGGAAATTCTCAAAATTTTGCGTCATCATAGCGGAGTAGATTTTACCTATTATAAACAGACTACTATACGCAGACGCATTGCCAGAAGAATGGCTTTAAACAAAATTTTGAATTTAAGGGATTATTTAAAAGTACTTCAGGGAAATAAATTAGCACCTGAGGATTTGTTCAATGATTTATTGATACCTGTAACGGAATTTTTTAGGGACACTAAAATCTTTCAGATCATGAGAGAAAAAGTTTTTCCCTTACTGACGAGCAGAGTAACTGAAGGAAATTCGATACGCATCTGGATTGCGGGATGTTCTACAGGCGAAGAAGCTTATACACTGGCCATTGCACTTCACGAATACTTAGGAGAAAATCTCGAAGGAAAAGAAATTCAGATCTTTGCTTCGGATATTTCAGAAGTGGCTATTGCCAAAGCCAGAATCGGGTTTTACAGAAAATCTCAAATGCGAAATATATCAGAAACCATTCTGACAAAATATTTTACAGCCAATACAAACGGTTTCAAAATTAAAAGACAAATTAGGGATTTGTGCATTTTCGCAGTTCATAATTTTTTGACAGATCCTCCTTTTGCCAAAATGGATTTGATCACCTGTAGAAATGTATTTATCTATATGGACTCTTTTTTACAAAAAAAATCCCTTACCACTTTTCATTACGCTTTAAAAGAAAACGGATTTTTACTCTTAGGGAAATCGGAAACAGCAGTACCTGCCGGCGACCTTTTTCAGCCGTTTGAAAAAGCCGGAAAAATTTATACCCGAAAACAGGTCTCAGGCCGATTAGTACATTCCGGTATGGGAAGCAATGATAAATTGAAAAGCTCCAAAACAGCTATTGAAAGAAAGGAAGTCATCAAGGAAGATTTTAGAAAAAGTGCTGAAGCTTTATTGCTTTCAAAATATACACCGGCCAGCGTTATTGTAAATGATCAGATGGATATTGTTCATATTAATGGTTCTATAGCCGAATTTATTGAACTATCAACGGGGAAACCTACTTTTAATTTATTGAAAATGACGCGTGAAGGATTGGCTTTTGAGCTCCGAAATACCTTTCACAAAGCCAAAGAAACCGGTACTCTTATAAAAAAAGAAGGCATTCAGCTTAAAAATAAAGGGACTATCAGTGAAATTACCATTGAAATTCAGCTCTTGGAAGATACTGCGGAACCCTATTTTCTAGTTTTGTTTTATAAAAGCATTATTACAAAAGAAAATCTGCCATCCGATGAATTTTCTGCAGAAGAACTACGCGAGCATCCTAATTTAAGAAGGATTGCACAACTTGAAAAAGAACTGGCCAAAATACACGATGATGTGAATGCCATAAGTGAAGAGCAGGAAGCCTCTAACGAAGAATTGCAGAGTGCCAATGAAGAATTACTAAGCGGAAGTGAAGAACTGCAAAGCCTGAATGAGGAACTGGAAACTTCAAAAGAAGAGTTACAGTCCAGTAACGAAGAGCTTTTACAAATTAATCAGGAGCTTTTAAACAAACAGCAGCAAATTAATATTTCAAAAAATTATACCGAGGCTATAGTCGCTACTCTTCGGGAGCCTATCGTAGTGCTAGATACCAATTTAAGGATAAAAAACATCAATCGGGCTTTCTCAAAAAAATACAATATTGCCAAAGAAGAAGCAACAGGTAAACTGATTTACGAAATACAAAATCACCTTTTTGACAATATTCCAATGCGGGCCATGCTTGAAAAAGTACTTCCGGAAAAAACACAGCTTGACGATTACCAGATATCGGTAAACCTTTTGCCTTATGGCGAAAGTATTATGCTACTTAATGCCAGACAAGTTACCAATGAAACCAGTAAGGAACAATTAATTTTGCTGGCAATTGAGGATATTACTGAAAGAAGAATTATCGAAAATAGATTAAAAATTCTCTCCGATGGTTTTGAGGCTAAAGTTCAGGAACGTACCTCCGATTTGGTAACTTCTCACACAGAACTCGAAAATACAATCAAAAATCTGAATCTTGCCAATGTTCAATTACAGGAATATGCCTATGTTGCAAGTCATGATTTACAGGAACCCTTGCGTAAAATCCAGATGTTTATTAGCAGATTGCTGGAAATGGATGAAAGTATTTCTGAGGAAGCGCTACTGTTGCTGGAAAAAATCAGTAAATCTTCAGGCAGAATGAATACGCTTATAAAAGACTTACTTGCTTATTCGTATCTCAATAATCTTGACGTGCAATTTGTCACAACTGATCTGGATATCATTGTCAAAAATATTCTTGTTGATTTTGAATTAATGATCGAAGAGCGTAATGTGCAGATAAAACTAGGAAAATTGCCTACTATTAATGCTATTTCACTTCAAATGAATCAGCTTTTTTACAACCTGATAAGCAATGCAATTAAATTTTGCAAAAATGATGGTACAGTTTCTAAAATAGAAATTAGTTCGCGAAAATTCTCTAAAAGTAAAATTAAACAATACCCTGCCCTGGAACAAAATCTAAATTATTACGAGATCATCATTAAGGATAATGGGATTGGTTTTAACAAACAGTATGAGAGTAAAATTTTCACCATCTTTCAGCGACTGCACAATACTGAGGTATATATCGGTACTGGTATAGGACTTTCGATCGGTAAGAAAATTGTAGAAAATCACAAGGGACTTATTTTTTCAAAAGCAGAAGAGAATGTTGGAGCAGCGTTTCATATTATACTTCCTATATAGTTTATTCCTTTTTTAATAAAAGTCATTATCTTTACTAATAAACATAAAATTTTGTGAGTGTATCTATAGGCTTACTTGATCTTAGAAAAGCTTGTAAAAGCCCGTCACTATTGGGCTAAAAATAAAGACACCGAGCCTCTTTCTCCACAAAAAGCACCTCAATGAGGTGCTTTTTTTTTAATTTAGTACTTTCTTTACTTTACAAAATGGAATCGAGATACATCAAGACATAAATCTGAGAAAACTTTAAATCTGTATTTTGAAGAGAAAATCCAGTCTCACAAAGAGTTCACAAAAAAAGGAACAGAAATTTGATTCCTATTCCTTTTCATTAACAGTTAAGTCTAGAAAGACTTTTTTATTTTCAGGCATTTTTTTTTGTAAAACGCGTAATTACTACAGTTTTACTGTTAATCCAATTCCAGGAGAGAATCCAGAAACATTACCACCGGCAATCTCGACGTAAACGCCCCATTTATCGTTCCAAAACCAGCGTCCGCCAAATTGAAGACCAAGGTTAATATCACTTTCATCATTACCGTTATTGTCATGATCATCTCTCATATCGAAAGAATATCCAACATTAGCACCGCCATATACATCCCAGGCATCATCGGTAATACCAAATACATTATCAAAATAATAATTTCCCTTCACTCCTACATTCAGCCAATCAAGATCCAGATTGGTTCCAACTCCTGGGGCAATAGTAATATCCCTATGAACGGGAATCTCATAATTAATACCAACAAGACCAAAGTTTAATTCTTTTCTGGCTTGTCCAAAAACATTTGTCAAACAAAATATTGCAAAAACGGATAAAATAATCTTTCTCATAATTTTTTTTTTAAATGTTATGATCAAATTTAATTATAATTATTCAATAAAATCGTACAAGGATACTATTATTTCACACCTTAACCATTTACTATCAAAATGTTACACAAAATAAACTCCTTTATATCGGGACAAAAAGTCTTGTCGTTTTTAGACTTGAATAAAAACTCGCATCTCAATAATTTCCTTTAACAAATTAACAGCAACCGATATTCGCCTTCATTTTCTAATGGCGCTCTATGAATACAAGGTGCTACTTGTTGCTTTGGATGATCGACTGCCAGCCTCCAAAGATGTCCTAATCCCAAATTAATAGGTTCTACATCATCATGTACCTGATAGTGTAAATCAAAGAAATTCTCCTCCAAAAAGCTTTCAAATTCGTCCGATGGTCCATTATGCAGCTCTTTTAGTTTTGCCCGTATTTCTGGTATTAAAATTTTTTGCTCTGCTTGTGAATTAGAAACAATATCGCTTGCCGCTCCGTAATAGGTACATAAAAATGTATCTGTTGTAATGGGCGAACGATCAACATGAAACGAATATACATCAGTGGATATGAAATCAAATTCATCATCACGCTCATAACACTTCAGTAAATTAAGAGAAGGCGAAGCACCAAAATCAGTTAATAATTGTAAATCGTTTAAGATTATATCCCTCGCTATATTACCTTTTTCGGATAGTTGGAGTGCGATTAGCTCTTCAGGATAAACTTCCGTTATATTTTCCTTTAAACGTAGTAGGCCTACAATCTCGTTAAAATCGCCATCCAAATTTCTATACCAGCATAGCGCATTTATTTCTCCCTTGAAATCGGTATTCACAAGATCAGAGAAAGTAGATACCACACCAATTTGTCTGTTCGCAGAAAATATATTACTCATAGTATATTATTAAGAGACTAGTTACTTCAGGTGTTACAAAAATATATAATCGTACTCAGTTACTGCATTTTTATGGCATTAAACTTTTGGAGTTAATACCTTTTCTGTCATAAAAAACTATGGTATACTTATAGTGAAATTTCATCCTTCATCGCAGAAGCAAAAACAGGAAGGATCATAAAAAAAATCCTTATTCTTTTTTTGAATAAGGATTTTTAGTTTAATTACTTATAATTTCTTAACCGATGAAATTATTACGTTTTAGAAAAAGAAATAACCAACAGATAATTGAAATACTCCATTTTTATTTTTAGCTGAATAACCCTCTAAATTATTAATATCGGTTAATCCCAAATTATATCTTACACCAAAATTAAGTCCGTTTTCAAGTTTATAACCCAGACCAAAATTAACACCAAAATCAACAGTATTAAACGAATCTTTTACATCTGTCTTCTCATTTTTAGCAGCAAGTAAAAAACCTATTTGCGGTCCGGCTTCGACACTTAATCCTTTTGTCACATAATATTTTCCCATTAAAGGAACGTTTAGATAACTTAAGGCAATTGTATTATCATTGAAACTATAACCCTGCCCGGAATACATTAATTCAGGTTGAAAAGAAAATTTATCTGAAATGGGAATTTCTGATAAAACACCAAAATTAAATGAGGTCACAGCATCGATACCATTGGTATTATCTCCGCTGATAGTTGCAAAGTTTAAACCTCCTTTAGCACCAAATTTAATTTCCTGTGCATTAACATTTGTAAATCCTAAAACTGTAACAACAGCTAGTAATAAAATTTTTTTCATAAAAAGTGATTTGAATTATTTGAATCCAAAATTCGTATAAGAAAAACTACAAAAGGTTTCAAAAGCTTAAAATTGTATAAATCGGTACTTATTTACTGGTATTTTTATATTCATTTGGTGTTTGACCAGTAACTTTTTTAAAGGCTTTATAAAAAGTCGTTTTTGAAGTAAACCCAGATTCTAATCCCATCGTCAATAAATTGTAGTTTTCATATTCCGAATTTGAGATCATTTCCTTGACAGCTTCAACCCGATAGTTATTTATGTAATTGGCAAAGTTGTCTCCTGTTATCGTATTTACAATTTGTGAAACATATCCCGCACTTATGCCTAGTTTTTCAGCAACTTTTTCTCTGTTTAATGTACTGTCAGTATATATCTGCTGCTCTTTACAGAGAAGTTCTAGTTTTTGAAAATAAAGATTGTCTGCCGTGATAGATTCCTTATACTCTTGTAACGTACTATTGTCTACAATTTGAAGATTGCTATACGAAAGAGTTAAATCTGTATTTAGAAAATTATAAACAGCATCTTTGTTTTTGGCCAGTTTGTATTTGTAAATACCTATATAGGCTGTCCAGTGAATTAAGAATGTTGCAAATAAAGCCAAAATACTCATAGTAGAAGAAAGATCAAATGGAATAAATAAGCTGGCCAGATAGATAATAAGAAAAGCGAATAACAATGAAGTAACAATTGTTAATAAGGTAATTATCCATTTTTTTTCCTGCGTATCTTTTAAATATTTTATCATAAAATAAGAGTAAAGCGACAGGAATGGAATGAAGGTAATAGCTAAGACAAGATGGATCAAACCAAGTATTTCGATGAGACCAGTGCCTGACTCAGGAATAGTATAAATTCCGGCAACATGATCAAGATCTTGTGAAATAGTAAGGACAGCGGAATAGCCAAATGGAATAAAACACAAATATTTTTTTTGTTTGCTTTTTTCAGTATCATCAATCCGGTTTATAATAAAAATAAATAGGAAAGCAGGAATTAGAAATACCCACTCGATGTGGTCAATAAAACGAAGAAATGGATAAGGTGTAAAGGCGTCTTCAACCTCAAAAACATGATTCAGTAAAATAATTGAAAGCGTAAATAGTAGATATGCCAGATATTTATTTGAATTACTATTGAACAAAGAAGACTTTAAAATAATTAAGCCTAAGACTATCCCCTGAAAAACCGCAATATTTAAAAGTGTTGTATATATCAATTTTTTAATATAAAAGTTGTTTTTAAGATTTACTTTGGGGTATAATGGTAATTAGTTGTTTTTTTTTAAAACATAGCTTATTTCATACTAATTTATAAGGCGAATTTATATTAATGCTGATGACTTTCTTAGGGGATTAAGAAATGATTAACTAAAATGATTAATTAATTTTATAAAAAAAATAATGGGGTTGGCTGCTTTTGCTACAACAGTTAACAGGGTTGTTCTTCAATTTAAAAAAAATACCCCCAAATAGTCTTTAGCTTTTTGGAGGCATTTCATTAAATAAAAACTCTTTGGAGATTTTATACTATAATTTCAATAAGCAGAAAAATAATCGCTTTAATTATTTTCGCTTTTTTCCTTTTCTTCGATAGGTTCTACACCTTTTTCATCGATATTAAAAGATAGTGAAAATCGCATTACATTATCTAATGGACCATTTTGCTTAGATGTAGAACTTAGATATGAAAAATCAAAATTGGCTTTCTTGTATTTAAATCCAGCGCCAAGAGTAAGGTATTTACGATTTCCTTTTTCGCTATTTTCATTAAAATATCCTGTTCTAAATGCAAACCTTTTTTGGTATGAATACTCCATTCCAAGTGCCCAGGTAACTTCTTTGAATTCTTCACTTAAACCATCCTGCGCATCGGTAAATGAACTAAATATCCCCTTTACAAAACCTGCTTCCTGATATTGCACATTCGTTTGATTATCCTGTGGTGACGGAACCAACAGCTTATTAAACTCTATCGAAGTTGCCAATGTATTATCCTGATCAAAGATAAAGTCAAATCCTCCACCCCATTTTAAATTAGCAGGCAAAAAACTTTCAGTTGACGCATCTCCATTATATTTTAATTTCGGTCCAAGATTCGAAACATTAAATCCACCTCTCCAAATACCATTAAAATTTTTAAAAGCCATTTCTGCTGATTGGTAGAACCCAGAAATATCTACAACAAATGAACTTGCAGCGCGGGCATCAGGATCAGCTTCCTGAATTTCCAGATTAGAGTGAATATATCTTCCGGCTACGGACATAGCGAATGTTTCACTTAATTTTAAGGAATAAGATCCATCAAGCGAAAATTCATTTGGCTTCACAACTTGCCCCGGATCATCCTCATTTTGCTTAAATACGGTTTCTCCCAGTCCAAAATATCTTAAACTGAATGCATAAGCACTTCTTTCGTTGATTTTATTGAAGAAATTTAAATTTAATAACCCAATATCATTCGACAAAGAAGTCATATAGGGAGTATAACTCATTCCTATACCTAATTTGCTTTCAGAAAAAGGATATTTTGCGGCATTCCATTGCTGTGAATAGTTATCTGCAGATGTTGCCACTCCCATATCTCCCATACCAGATGCTCTGGCATCTGCAGAGATTTGCAAAAAAGGAACTCCAGTAACAATAGGCCTGTTTTGTTCTTGTGCGAGTAAATTTCCAACTCCAAAGAGAAGTGAAAATAAAAGAATTATTTTTTTCATGTGTATCTGTTGATTATTTTTTGATTGAAACTCCAATATGCTTGCGATACAATTCTAAATGTTAGCATTGTACCGCTTCGCATTTTGTCAATTCATTTCATTTTTACTCCTCTATCTTTTAATAAATTTGAAAACTGAAGATGTACCTTCTTTTCCACTAACATTTAAGAAATAAGCTCCTGGTGAAAGCGTACTTAAATCAAACTGGCTATAGGTTTGAAGCTGTACGTCAGTAATGGTAAACTTACGTACCGTTGAACCGTTAAAGGCTACTACTTCAACAACAACATCACCTGCCCAGCGATTTGCCCACTTAATGTTTATTGTATTTACAACCGGATTAGGAAATATGTTGAGTTCCGTAACTTCTGATTGATTTACAATAACCGTTACACGCTGCTCAACACTAGCTCCGTAAATATCAGTTGCTGTCAATATTAATTCTGTTTCTCCATTAGAAAGACTTTCAACTGTAAAACCATCAGCAGTCATTACTACTGATGCAATCGAAGAATCTACCATACTTGCTTGAAAAGTCAAAGCATCTCCATCAGGATCACTGAAATATTTATCAAAAGTATAGGCCTCCTGTACAGATAATTTATTAAATATGATTGTTTGAGCTCCAAGTGCAACGGGAGGTTGATTGTTTACTACGCTCACTTTTATTTGCAATTCAGTACTTAAACCATGTATATCTGTAGCGGTCAAGGTTAAAATAGTTTCACCAACTGTATGTGTTTCAATCACAAATTGCCCAAGTTCCTGTCCTATTGTAACTGACGCAATATTTTTATTTGCCATTACAGCGGTATAAGTCATTTTATCAGCATCCGGATCTGAAAAATAAGCTGTAAAATCACGTACATCAAAATAATTTAATTTTGAATAAACTAATTCATCAGACATAAGAACCACAGGCGCTCTATTTGTTTTTAGTACTTGAACTTCCAGTGCCATTTCTGTTGCTGCACCAAGTTCGTCAACCGCAGTGTAATTCAATTTGTATGTTCCGGCAGTTTCATAACCCGGAGCTAATTTTATTGCAATTTCTCCCGCAATCACTTCAAATGTTGCCCATGCCGGTGCATTTGGAGATGTAACTGTAATCGCATTGCTTTCTTTATCAGTCAAGCCGATTTTTACTACTACTTCAGAAGCTTCGTTAACTACAGTAGCTTCTGCAGGTACATTAGAGAAAACTGGTGCTTCATTAATATGTAAAGTAACAGGAACCTGACCAACTGTATTTAAAGGATCATTAGTTCTTATCTTTAAAACAGCATGTTGATCTCCGCGAACTCCATTGGCAGCAGTAAAGTCTAATTGAACTTCTTTTTTTCCGCCAGGAGCAACCTCTCCAATTGAAATTCCATTCATTGCAACCCAGGCATTTGAAGTATATTTTTCTTCTCCAGCCCTAACCATCCAACCATAACCAGGATATAAATCAGCATCTTGCAAGTCATACCATTTACCTTCACTATCACTCAAAGTATATCTACCCGGAGTATCCGCAATTCCGGCAACTGCACCTTGTACAAAAGGCAATTCATAAGGGTAAGTAATCACAACGTAAAAATCTTCGTTTGGATAAAGTCCTTTAGGCTCTTTAATAGGTAATGTTACCCATGCTCCGCTTTTGCCTCCTTCATAAACATAATCAACATAACCCTGATCAATTATTGTTGCCTCAGCAACAGAAGAACCACCTGCACGTATTTCGTATGCAATAGTTCCTGTTGGTTTATCAATAGCAAACATAAATGTTTGAAAATGCGACAATGTAAAACCATCTTTTCCAGCGTTAAATCGTGTTGCCGCCGTAAAAGGCTCGCTACCATTATAACCAAAATGAGTATCTGCAGCAGTATTCTCTTCGTGAGCCAAAACTCTATTGAAAGCAGGATCAGCATATACAGAAGTCCCACCAGTAGCTACAGGGGAAGATCTTACTAAAGAAGCAGCTTTGGCTGTTTTTGCTTTTTTTGCCATTACATTTGAACGTAAAATAGTTCCAGCTGCAGCTTTTCTTAGATAGTCAATACTCAATTCATATTTTAAAGTTCCTCCACCATTGCTATTATCAAAAGTCGCAAATTGTGTATCGGTGTCTGTTAAATAATTAACAACGCTATTAACTTCCTTAGTTTGCAGTACTAAAGATGGCGGTAATACAACTTGCGCTTTAATCGGAAGTAGCATTTTTGCTACAGTTGCATTGCTTTCAATAACAACATGATCGCTTACAGAACCAGCTGTCGTTGGCGCATATGTAATTCTAAATTTAGCGTTTTCACCTGGCAATATTGAAGCATAATTACCACCCAGGTCGTTTATATTTGCCCAACTCCAGTAGCCTCCTCCAAACCAGTCTTCAAAAAAAGCATAGGTTTCAATAGTATATTCTGCAGAACCGCTTTCTATAGAAATAGTAGATATAGTAAGCTTTTCAGCCCCTGTATTTTGAACTAAAAATTCTTTAGTATAGCTGGCAGCAGGGTTAACCATGATTTCACCATAATTTATTTCTTCTAGATTTGAAGTAATAATTGGTGCTCCGGTAACTGTTAAATTAATTGGTTTTTCAAGCCACTCCTTACCAGGAACATTAGTACGTAATTTTAATTTAGATGAATATTCTCCGGCATATATATTACGTGCGTCAATATCAATCTGAGCATTTAAAGTAGTTCCTGCCGGAATCACTAGCTTTTCTGCTGGGTTAATCACATAAGCCAAACCTGTTCCGTGATTAACGTTTGCGTAATTTGAAATTGCGACAAAATCGGAATGATCCCCATTCTGAAGTCCGATAGCAGTCAAATTAGTAGTTTGATCTAAAGTTCCATTTACTTTATATTGAAACTTCATCGTTCCATTTTTGTAGAAGATAACTTCAGCTGAGGTTGGATCTCCCAATCCTCCAAAGAAATTTGAAAAATACTCCCATGAAATAATAATCTTTTCAGCATCATTATAATAGAAAACCCCTACTTCATCTGCCGGATATGTTGTTGTATCAAAGGCACCAAACGTCCAATAAGGAGCAATAAGTGTTTTAAACAAATCTGTTGGAATCATATCATTCATTGCAGCACTAGTGTCTGGTGTATCAAATGTTAATAATCCTGTAGTACCAATTTGAATATCTGCATAATCTTTACCATAAAAATTAATTGGCCACGGCAACGTCATTTTATGCCAATATTGCTCAGCATTAAATATATCATCCGCTAATGGAAGTTGAGTTCCCGTTTTACGGATATCTATCCACTGATAGTTTGTTCCGTCATTAAACATCTCATAATTATAAGTATAATTCGGAATAGCCGCTAGAGGAGCGACTGGTACTGATGCAGTAAGCCAATTTGTTCCGGTTGCCACTACTTCAAGATCGGCTATACCGGTATTCTCAATTTTTAATGGAAATTTAGAAGTTTGACCATGTTGTAAAGTCGTCGTTATTAAATCTAAATCTGTAACATTTATTCCTGGAGGATCTAATACTTTTCCAGAAAGTGAAATTGTATAAGTAACACCTTTATTATCTGTAATTCGTAATACATCTTCTAAAGCAACAACAACGTCTGTAGGCATACTTACATCATATACTTTACTAAGTCCGGGTGCAATAGTTGCAGTTGTTTCTCCCGTAACTTGAAATTTATTATTGTCTAACACAAAACCTGTTAAGGTTACGGGAGCTGTCCCACTATTTTTAATGCTAAATTTTCGTGAAGCAACAGCGCCCTGAAATACATCACCATAATTAATCTCGGTGTGAGACACGGTAAGTTCAGCTTTACCTCCGCTTGTGATATTAACTTGAATTAAAGGACTTACTTGTGTATTTAGTGGATCTGTAGATACAACATTCAAGTATCTGTTTATTGTACCCTCGTGCAAAGCAGCAGTTTCCATTACCACATCCATCTTCGCAGATTCACCAGGCAATAAAATTCCTCCGGCATTACTGATAGAAGTAATCATGTCTGGGCCTGGATAATCAAACCCTAAAGCCAATCCACTATAAAGTTTTGTTGGTTTAGAATAATCGCTAATTAAAATTCCATCTGTTTGTGCATAATCTTCAATTAAAATATTTAGGTAAGCCAAATCTTGTTCGGAATAAGTAATATTGTCGTAGTAAAAACGAATATTACCATCTGCAAATAAAACCATTTGCGCCGTTAGTATTCCTGAATATCCATCAGAAAGATTGGTGTATTGAACAATAACCTTATCTGGTTCTACTTTGTAATAAACAGCACCTCCAGCAGCCAATTCAACAAAAGTCCCTAAAGGAGAAATATATCCTTTTGGCGAATAGGGTGCACCATCTAACTCTGGTGCATTAACTGGTCTAGTTGTATCATCAAATGTTGTAAAACCTCTGTAACTGATAAAAAGTTTTTTCATTTTTTCAGCATAGTAAGGAAAATCAAATCCCATTTCAACAGGATAATATCTGTCAGCCTCTGCTTTAAAATAATTTGTGATATCAGTTCCCGATCCAGAAATATCCTGATATTGATAAGTTAACGGCGAACTCTCTGATGGATAATTTGTACGGTATTTATATCCGTATTTATGATAACCGCCTTCCCAGGTTTCACTTGTTCCAGATTGGTCATAAGTAGGAATAAAGTATTTCAATGCAGCCTGACCTTCGTTTTTAACGGTAACAGAAGCAGTAACCTGATCTCCCAACGCAACATTATCAATCAATTGTGTCATTGGTTCAACCACAATTTTTGCAGGTTCAGAACTTACACCAAATAAAATAACTCTTAATGTTTTAGCACTGCTAGTAGAGCTCAACGTTAAAAAACCATTGTCGTTTCCTACAGCATTTGGTGTATATTTTACTTTCAGCAGCACTTCGCTATCTGCAGCAATTTGATAAGGAGTTGAACTGATAAGCTCAAAATTTGGATTAGAAATAGTAACCGCTATATCATTGAAATTACCCAATCCTATATTTTTAACAACGAATTCCATTTCTTTGGAAGTACCTTTAAAAACACTTGCAAAGTCCAGTTTTTCAATAGATTTAAGAGTCGCCTGTTGACCAGATACATTAACAGTAACAGGAAGTCTTAGCTCTCTATTTGTTCCATCATTAGATTTTAAAATAGCATTTGCATGATAAGTACCATTTATTAAAGCAGATCCATCAGCTGAAAGATTTGCTTTTTGAGTAGTATTTCCGTTTAATTCTCCATTAGTTGGATCTAACGACAAATATTCTCCCAAGTATTTATTTTGGCTGCTCGCAATGCTGAACCAAGCAAAATCATTGCTATCAAGTGCTATACTTAGAGGTCCCCAAGTCTGCCCAACATCAAACGATATAAAGCAATTATCAGATCCTTCTGCGGCAGTTTCATAACCAATAGCTAAAGGATAAAGATTTCCTGCAGGAACATGCATGACAACCCAAAAAGTTTCTCCTTGCTGAAAATACAATTGTTCGTTTAATGTCAAATAAACAGAACTTTGACCCGCACTCCACGGTGTATATTCCTGCGCATAAACAAGATTTTCTTTCTTAAGTTGAGTTCCTTTATAAACTTCAAAAACCACAGGACCTAATGCCGGATCTACTTGTAAGTAAGTCACAATTTGTGTCAGGTTGAAACCATCCGCTTCGCTGACAACATATTTTGTAGCAGCGGAGTTTGGAATATTAACATCCGTATCTCCAATAAGATCTGTAGGCCAATCACAATAACCTTTATCCTGAGGTGTAAATTCAGAAGTTTTAGCGGTTGCCGTTTTAGAAGATGCAGCAATCTGTAATTTTCTTCTGCCGACTTGACCTGCAGCTGCTGTTTTTGTTATTTTGGCTGAAGGATATTTTATGTTTTTTGCCGAATACGAAAGAGAGGTTTCCTTATGACGGGCTGAAAATTCCCATCTTAAAACACCTTCACCATTATTTAATATTGTCATTTCATGCACTCCTTTATAAGAAGTACTGGCATCAACATTAATAACAATATCTTTACTATTGTCGTCCACATTAATTTTTGGTCCATCATTAGTCGTACCTTGAATACTATTCGACAATTCAGATAAATTATTCCATCTATCCCCTGAAATTACGGTAAAATAGTATGTTGTAAGTCCCAAAAGTCCGTTGACCGAATGTGTAATAGTTTCTCCTGGCAAAGCCGTATTTTTGATAATATCATATTGCGCTGATGCAATATTGTTTTTTGTAATAGGCGAAGTGCTATAGTAAATACGAAAATCTACAGGTTGTGTATCATCTGAATCCGTTGGAACTGTCCACGATAAATTAGCAAATTCCTGTGCAATTCCTTTTAGAGCTAAATCAGTAATAGCATTTGGCGCGACTCCTGCATTATTTTGAATTGCCAAAAAAGCATCGATATGGCCAGAACCTAATTTTCCGGCATAATCAGGATTATGACTATCAATATCAACCACCCCTGTTACAAGTTTGGTTCTTAAAACTTCTGGTGTCAATTGACTTTTTCTATTGGCTAAAGCCAATGCCGCAATACCTGAAACGTGCGGACAAGCCATCGACGTCCCCTGATAAAACCCATACTGGTTTTTAGGCAATGTACTTAAAACGCCATTTTTAGCGCCAAGGTCAGTTTCTCCACCCGGAGCCGCAATATCAACCCAGGTACCATAGTTAGAATAACTTGCTCTTTCCCAATTAGGACCAATAGAACTTACACACAAAGTATTTTCATAATGACCAGGATACCAATCACCATCTGAATTACTGTTTCCCGCTGCAAATATTACAATACCGCCTTTCATAGGACTATTTACATAATCTCCAGCTTCGGCGATAAAATAATCGATCGCATCTTTAATAGATTCATCAAAATTTCCAGGTGAGGTATAGCCCCAGCTGTTTTGAGAAATGACAGCGCCATTATCAGCTGCATAAATGTAGCTTTCTTCAAAACTTCCGCCGCCTAAAGTTTGTGTCGACATGATCTTCGATCCGTCATTATTACCACTACCTCCTGCAACACCTGCAACACCAATATTATTATTATTTACCGCTGCCACTGTACCTGCAACGTGTGTTCCATGAGGTTCAGGGTCTATACTGCCACTATTTTTGTCAAAGTTCCAACCATGAATATCATCTGTGTAGCCATTTGCATCATCATCAACTCCGGCAACCCCATTAAGTTCTGCTAAATTTGTCCAAATATTTGCCTTAAGATCAGGATGTTCTACGTCTACTCCCTGATCATGAATCGAGATAATAATATTCGGACTCCCTTTAACCACATCCCAGGCTTTAAATAGATTTACATCCGAACCATTTGGATATCCTGTTTGTCCTGTATTATCATAATGCCATTGCTCACCTAATTTAGGATCATTAAAATAGGAGGCTACTGCCGATGAATTCTTTGTATTATTATTAATTACCGTATAAGTATATTCAGACAATACTTTTTGTTTCTCAGTTTCTGCTGTCTGTATTTCAGCAATCCCTTTATATTTAAGTGCTGCTTCTTTAGGAGACTGATTAGCATCTATGTCAACCACATACCACAAATCAAGTTTGTGTTTTCGTAGTTTTGCTTCCAATCTGGGATTAGGATTCTCCGGAAATAGTCTTCGCATATTGCGAGCTCCCACTTTATCAGAAACTTTATCAAAAGCCTGAATTCCAGTCAAAAGTTTTTTACCAGTAGTCACATTCATTTTTCTTAAAGTTTGTGTCATCTGTCCTGAAAATTTAATTTTCACAGAACCTTGTTTGACACCTTCTTTAAAAGTCACTTTCTGACTAAAGGAAAAAACTGACCAAAGCGAAAAAATAAAAAACCATAATAATCGATTTCTTTTTTTGTAATAATTTGCCATTAAATTGTTTTTTGGGTTAGTTAATATTTCTTTTAATACGATTGCCTGCAACTTTTTAGTGCTTTTTCTTTTTAATAAAAACGCCTAAATAATATACTTAAGGCAACCGATTAACAGGTCTCTGAGCAAGAATATGGAAAATTCGATTATGCAGGATTGAAAGAGTAGTTACATTATATATATAGCGTAGAAATGATAATTACATTTATATAACAATAAAACATAAACCACTAAATAACAAGTAATTACAACGCTAAATTGTTCGTAAATTTTATACTAAAAAACAGCATAAATACTGTTACTTTTTTGTTGCAATTGAGTATTCAATAAAAAAAATAGACTCTTGAGAATCCGAAAATAGCAAAATGGTTTAATCTATTTCTCTCACGATTTTAGCTTTTAATAACTTTTAAAATTAATTCGAGAATCCTTATTATAATTATTGCTTTGAACTGTTTTTTACATGCTCAGAATTTTACATTTTCTGGAGAAAAAAACCAGTATCTCCACTATCACTAATTTGAATTTGTTGTATCGTTTTTTTAAACATGAATTTCATAAATCGCTGAACTGATACAGTTAAAACTCAAAAATTATTCATAGTTTAGCTGACAAAATTATTTTGAATTGAAGTATTTATATATCTATATCGGTTTTTGTATATTTTTTTGTGAAACAATATTTTCACAAAATATTGACCATTTGAAGCTTCAATACCAACGAGTCTCCGATCCTGATAAAAAAGTAAAATTGCTGATACAAACAGGTCATCTGCTTGAGAAAAAAAATCTGGATTCTGCACTATTCTATTACAAAAAGGCTCTGCCTTTTGAAAAAAAAATCACCGATACCCTACTTGCCAGATTATATTCTAACATAGGTAATGCCAATCTTCTTAAAGGTAATATTGACATCTGCCTTGACTATCAATTAAAAGCATTAAAATTTTACGAACTCTACCCTCCGCAACAAGATATTGTGAGGGTTTATAATAGTATAGCACTTGTATATTTTTTTCAGGGAGATTTCGAAAAAGCACTCGTAAAATTTAATCAAGTGAAAGCTTTGTTAGATAAAAATATCATAAAAGATTCCTCCAAAGTTCACCTTATTAAAGGCAAAATACTGAACAATATTGGTATTATTTATGACAATAAACATCTGGAAGATCATGCTCTTGAGTATTTTATGCAAGCATCCACTCATAGCAAAAAAGCGAATGATAATGAAAATTTGTCTTCAGTATATTCCAATATGGGCATTATTTATCTAAAGGGGAAACGTTACGATCTTGCTGAAGCCATTTTTATAGAATCTCTTAATTTACGAAAAAAAGAGAATAATATATTGGGATTATGTAAATCCACTTATCATTTGGGGCGGTTGTACAAAGAAAAAAAAGAATTCAAAAAGGCGCAAGAATATTTACTTTCTAGTCTTAAATACTGCAAACAAACTAATTCATCATCTACAAGAGCATCTGTTTTAGAAGAACTTAGCCTTGTAATGGCAGGAAAAGGAGATTACAAAAGTGCCTACAACTATCATGTTGCCTTCAAATCTTTAAAAGACAGTCTTTTTAACAAAGAAAACCAGAAAAAAATTACTCGAGCCGAAATGCAATATAAGTTTGATAAAGAAAGCCAATCTACAAAAATTGCTCAAAATCAGAGAGAACTAGTTTATTCAATTATTGCAATCGTTTTGATTCTTGGAATAATTATAGCAATCATCATGTACCGACTTCAGGAATCTAAAGCGAAAATTCAACAATTAGCAAAGGAAAGTGCTGAATTGAACAATAAAGATCTTTCTTTAAGAGAAGATAGCTTGAAAAGAGAATTAGAATTTAAAAATAAAGAGTTAACAACCAATATCATGTATCTCTTAAAAAAGAACGAATTTAATTCTGAAATTTCAAGCCGTTTGATGGAATTGAAAAAACAAATGAAAAAAACTGATCAGGACATTATCCAAAAAATAATCGTCGACATTAAAAATGCTCAGGATGATGATATTTGGAAGGAATTTGAAGTTCGTTTTAGTCAGGTTTATAATGAATTTTACGAGCGCCTAAACATTAAATATCCCGATTTAACCCTAAATGAAAAAAGAATTTGTGCCTTTTTGAGGTTAAATATGACCACTAAAGAAATTTGTGCACTAACACGACAATCTTACAATAGTCTTAATGTCGCGAGAGCACGACTAAGAAAGAAACTCAATATTCAAAATGAAGATATAAATTTGGTCACTTTTTTAGAAAATATATAGAAAATATTATGAAATTTATACTTATGCTCAAATCTTCCAGTTTGTTAAATCGGAAACTATTATCCATTGATTCGCAAAGGACCGGAGATTATCTTATCTAAAAAGATTCTCTGGTAAAATAACATATGTCTTTTTTTACTTTTAAACGATTTTTTATTTAATAGAATTTTTATGACATTTGTTTTTTTTAAGTATTTCCCCAAAAAAATAAAAAAAACAATTTTAAACTAACCTACATGATTAAGAACACTCAAAAATGGCTCTTTAGCATCTTGCTATTAGCAAATTTCTTCTTTTTTACTAGCTGCGACGATGAAGATAATGGCTCAAATTACCAACCAAATTATGCAGCAACTATTGATGCAACAAATTTACCTTCAGCAAATAAACCGATGACAATGTTTGAAGACACAGAAAGCTCTTCAAAGATGTATGATAATAACGATCGCTGGTTTAGAGTAAATGAGCCTTTACAAGTTATACAGAAAGGAAAAGATTCAGTACAAATATCATTATACTCTCCAGTTGGACTTACCGATGTAAAAATTTATGCTAAATTACCCAACTACAATAAGCGATTTGTAATTTATACCTTTTCAAAAATCCCTGCTTTTCACAGGTCTTTTCATCAAATCCCCTTAACTGCCGGAAAAAATGATTATTTATCTGAAACCGGAGAACCTGTTACAATAGATAAAATTGAAGGATTTTCTTCAGGAGGTATCGAATTTTCCGTTGAATCAAGCGATCCCTTATTTGTAAAATTCAAAAAAATAAAATCTTCACGTTTGGTTAAATTTAGTGATTCCTATCATTTAAATAATCCCGCGGATGATCCAAACAAGTATTTGCCGATGAATCCTGTTTTGGCGAAAGAAGCCATCACTATGATCATTAATTTTTCATATGCTATTAGTCATCCGTTGTACTATGACACCTTTATGAATTTTGACCGATACAAAAAAGAACAAGCCGCAACAGCAGGAACTGCAATAAATGGCGCACTCAACTGGCACGGCAATGCCGAAGATGTTGATGGTGTTTATGATTATTTAACCAAAACCCAAATCGAACAGGCATACACAACCTATATTGATAAGCGACAACTTAATATGGCAATGGTTGGCGGAGGTTCTGCCTGGGGAGGCGGTGCTTTAGCTTCTCAATGGGAATCTGGATATGTTACCGGACATTGGAAGGGAGAAATGTCAGTTTGGTCACATGAATATTCTCATCACAGCGGTTACAGTCACAGCAGTAATTTAGCAAATAGTGGTGAAGGTGGTGGCCAACAGGAAATGTTAACCCATTTTTACAAATATCTGATATATCTAAATGATCTTCCTTTTACAGATCCTGAAATACTTAAAACGTATACAAAAACCAACTATCTGACAGGTACATACAAAAAACCGGTCTTTACGATCGACCAAAAAAATCCATTTTTATTAAAGTATAAAGGAGAAGGAAAATGGAACTAAAAACTAAAACTAACATGAATAAAATACCTTTTATCCTACTTTTACTTTGCCTCTTTACCAACTGTAGCAAAGATTCTGATGGAGAAAACAACGGCACAACATATAAATACTATTATCCGACCGATGAAGCAGTAATCACTTCCAGCCAAATTGGAGCCGGAACTGGAGCACTTGATCCAAAAGGTATCGCAGTAGTAAATAACAAATTGTATGTTTGTAATGGAGATGTATTGGAAATTTTTGATGCCACTACCTTGAAATACATTAAAACAATCACAAATTATACTAAAGGTGCTACCACAATTGCACTTACCAAACTTTCATCTGTTTGTGTTGATAATGGACGAATCTATGTAGGAAGCGTCGATTCAAGACTTTTTGTATTTGATGAAACTACAAATGTCGGAATTAGTACCGTTGGAAATGGCCAATGGTGGCAAACTTTTGTGCATGTTTTTGGTGTTGTTGCAAAAGATGGGTTGGTGTTTGTGAAAGAAAAAGAAACCTCTATTAAAGTTTTTGAAACATCACAAATTACAGAAACTAGTGACTGGAATCTAAAACCAATAGCCAAATTAAATACTTTAAATGGCTTTGATCAAATTTACTCCCTTGATATAGCTTCAGGAAATTTGATAGTAGCAGGAAGAGATGCCAAAAGCTATCTGTATTACAACATTGCAGATATTAAGGCTAATGCGGCAAATTCTTTGATAGAGCCAATAAAACCAACAACTGCCGCTTTTTCTGATGCAAAACCTATTGCAATTTCTTTTAGTGAAGAATGGGCTATTGCAACAGAAAATATTGGAAGTCTCAACTATCTGCGTCTTTATCCAAAAGAAGAGTTTATGAATAAAAATTATACTGCTAGAATTAATGCTAATGACATTATGGGAGCAAACCCTTTTGGAAGTATTGTTAGCACGGCTCAATTAAATGATCACATTTTTTTATCGGATAACACCAATAAAAGAATTAGAGTTATCAAACTTAACAGCTCTACGATTACTGAGCAAAAATAATCGTAACAATAACATAAAGAACTAGGCTTCTTGATAATAAAAACAAGCCCTAAAATATATAAATAAGTATATTTTAGGGCTTGTTGTATTATGTAGAAATTTATTATAAAACAGCCACCCCTTAAAGCTATTTAAAGTTTAAATTTAATTCGTAATTTAGTTAGGGTAATCGAATTAACCGAATAACCTCTTAAACTAGCTAAATATGCGCTATATTTTTCTCCTTACAATACTTCTTTTAACCATTTCATGTCAAAAAGAAAGCAAATCAGAAACACTTCAGGATTATTTCACTTACAATCAAAAGAATACGATCGAATCTGCTGGTGTAAAAATGATTCCAATCAAAACATCCGTCGGAGAATTTAAGGTCTGGACAAAACGATTTGGAAATAATCCTAAAATAAAAGTATTATTGTTACATGGTGGTCCAGCAATGACACACGAATACATGGAATGTTTTGAAACTTTTTTCCAACGTGAAGGATTTGAGTTTTACGAATATGATCAACTAGGTTCTTATTACAGTGATCAGCCAAAAGATAGTAGTTTATGGACAACTGAAAGGTTTGTAGAAGAGGTAGAACAAGTTCGTAAAGCCATTGGAGCTGACAACAGTAATTTTTACGTCTTAGGAAATTCATGGGGAGGAATTCTGGCAATGGAATATGCATTAAAATATCAAAAAAATCTTAAAGGTTTATTGATTTCAAATATGGTAGCAAGCGCGCCAGAATACGGCAAATATGCAGATGAAGTACTGGCAAATCAAATGAAACCAGAAGTACTAGCTGAAATTAGAGCATTGGAAGCTAAAAAAGATTTTGCCAATCCTCGTTACATGAAACTATTGATTCCTAATTTTTATAAAGAGCATTTATGCCGATTAAAAGAATGGCCAGATGGCTTAAATAGAGCTGTTAAACATACAAATGGTGAGATCTACACAATGATGCAAGGGCCAAGCGAGTTCGGAATCAGCGGTCGTTTAGCAAAATGGGATATAAAAAACCGCTTAAAAGAAATTGAAATTCCGACCTTAATGATCGGCGCCAAATATGACACTATGGATCCCAAAGCCATGGAAGAACAAAGTAAATTAGTTCAAAAAGGGCGTTTTCTATACTGCCCAAACGGAAGCCACTTAGCAATGTGGGATGATCAGCAAATATTTATGGAGGGAGTTATTAAATTCATCAAAGATGTCGATCATAATGAATTTTAAAATTTACTAATAAAAAAAATAACGAACCACAATTTAACTGATATTTAGTGATTCTAAAAATAAAAAATCAGGTTTAAAAAGTCTCAAAAAACAATTCATAATAAAAATAATTTGGGCGTTTCCCTCCGGGCCGGGCTGTCCGCTATATCTTTTGCGATTGATGTTATGGTTTTAGAAAGAAAGTCCGGGTTATCGCAAAAGGATGCCGCTCCCATCCCTAACGCAGTTTACGGTAAACAAGAAGTACAGTTAAAAAAAAAAAATCCAATTTTAAAATCCCAAATTCCAATTTAGAATCCCTCATAGTTTCACATTCAAAAGAAATCAGATACAGCAACTGCTATTTAACCGCAAAGATCGCAAGGGATTACGCAATGTTCGCAACGAAAAGCTTTTGCTACCTTAATAACTCAACAGTAAACACTTAGAAAAAAAATATTTCGCACCCTTTGCGGTAAAAAAACACAACGTAATATAGGTACATTCCTACTATCTAACGACAAAGAACTCAAAGAATTACGCAAAGTTCGCCACAAAAAGCTTTGTGACCTTAATAACACAGCAGTAAACACTTAGAAAAAAAATACTTCGCGCCCTTTGCGGTAAAAAAACACAATGTAATGTAGGTACACTCCTACTATCTAACGACAAAGAACTCAAAGAATTACGCAAAGTTCGCCACAAAAAGCTTTGCGACCTTAATAAAGACAACAGCAAACACTTCGATAAAAAAACCTTTGCGCCCTTTGCGGTAAAAAACACAAAGTGCTGTAAAACAAAAAACCCTGTTTCGTTAGAAACAGGGTTTTCAAAAGAAAGGCGACGACATACTCTCCCACATAACTGCAGTACCATCTGCGCAGGCGGGCTTAACTACTCTGTTCGGGAT
>NZ_FRBY01000008.1 GCF_900142735.1 Flavobacterium saccharophilum
GGTATAAGTACCGGCATTTCCACAGCCTGAAGAAGCTGTAAACGAACCGCTTACTTTGATGATATTGCTTACATCGGTATCACATAAATCGGCTGCAATCGGTAGTGCAGTTTGTGCATTGGCCAATCCCTGAGTATCACTACATTCCAAAGTTACATTAAGGGCAGTTGCAGCAGTTGTCCATTTTGGAGCTGTAGTATCTTCAATAGTGATGATCTGAGTAAAGACATCAGAGGTATTTCCGCAGTCATCTTTGGAAACCCAGGTATTGGTATAAGTTCCGGCATTCACACATAATAAAGAAGGGACAAATGCGCCACTTGTTTTTGTATATGTTACTGAAGAGCATGTATCAGTGGCTTGAGGTGCCTGATTTTGAGCTGTTGTCAAATCTGCAGAGTTGCTACATTCCAGAGTGACGTCTAGCGAAGTGGCTAATGTTGTCCAGGTTGGTGCTGTATTGTCTGTAACAGTGATAGTTTGACTTACCGGAAGGGATTCGTTATTACACGCGTCTTTTGCGGTCCACGTTCTTGTAAGAGAATAGGTTCCAACACAAGATCCGGGAGTATTTAAGTCAACATAAGTTAAAGAAGCTACAGTACCACTATTATCGGTAGCAGTAGCTTGAGCAAATATTGGTGTGTCAGGACAATTAATGGAAGAGGGAGCTGGCAAAGGATCAATTATTGGCTTGATTAAATCACCGCTACTTATCGTTACAGAGAGTTGTTTGGTACAATTGTTTGCATCTGTAACTGTAACTGTATAAGTTCCTGGCGCTACATTAGTCAAATCTTTAGAGGTAGCACCTGTATTCCATAAGTAAGTATAAGAAGGAGTTCCACCTGCAGGAGTTAATATTATAGTTGAGGTTCCTCCACTACAACCTACATTGGTATGAGATTCACTTAACGTCAACTCTGCAGGCTCAATTATAGGAAGTGTATAAAAGTTTGATATACCTTGAGAATCGGTTACTGTTAGTCTTGCTGTATTATTTGAAGTTGTATACGTATAGGTTGGGTTAGGGCTGGTTGAATCTGCCGGCCCACCATCATTTTTAAAATCCCATGCATATGTATATGGTGTTTTACCTCCATTGGTTGTGGAGTTGAAGACAACAGTTGTGTTAGTGCCCACTTTACACGCCTTATAGGTAAATTGAACAGCTAAAGGCTTAGATATTGTAAATGAATTTGTGAAATCACATTGTGAGTTTGTAAAACTGCCACAATTATAATTTGGTCCAGGGTCATTGTTACTGTTCGTTTTCCAGGCTATTATAGTATTGCTAAGACTTAGCTCCTGACCACAAACCCAATTAAATGGTCCATATATTAACTTTTTATTACTTCCCGGCATAATATCTCCCAATAAAACATTTAAAAAAGTGGTAACTCCATTTATAGTTAAATCAGAGTTTAACCTTGTGAAGTGAATACTGGAATTTGAATTTGAAGAATAATTAAGATAGATGTATACGGGCTGTACCTGTCCAATGGTACAAGTCGTATTAGTAATTGGAGTTCCATTTACATCAGAAAGACTTAAGTAAACATCCGTCAAAGTGTAATTGTTGGATGTACAGGCAAAGCCGCATGTTCTCAAATCTACTTGTGAAAACGAATTATGGACATTAAATATTAAAAGTAACGCTATAAAAACGCCTTTAATATTGATATTTTTTAAAGAAGAAGTAATGTTTTTCATAATCTCTAATTTTTAAAACTTTAATACTTTTATTATGAGACTTATATATTTTTTTAATCAGTTTTGTTTTGATTAAAAATTATCGATCGGCAATAACAAGGAACTGATATTTGAAGAGGCTTTCCTGTTTCGTTTGGGAGTGTATTTCTTTTAATACTTTATAAATGAAATAGATTAAGTAGTAATAGAATTGTTGGATTTATATTGAAAAGCAATACTAAATTCCGTTATAGTACTTTTAAAAGAATCTGTAAAAGGCCTAATAAGTGCAATGTTTGGAATATTTGAATTGCAGTAGACATCTAGAGAAGAAATTTTATTACTTCTGTGGGTATCGATCTTTAGAATTAGATCGAGAGAGTTGGCTCGTTCAAATGAAATAAGTATAATGAAACAGAACAGTGCAGAAAAAATGTTTTTTTGGAAGATGTTTTTTCTGAACGAAAAAATAAACTTACAATTGTTGACAAATTTTAAGGCTTTTATTAGAGTAGTTTTAGTTCTCATAACTTGGGTTTTTATTTTTTGGTATTTGTTCATTTTTAACATAATCAAAGTTATATAGAGTGTTTTATTTTGATTTTTTTTGTCTGTAACTAACCTAAAAACTCGTTGAAATGTATTTTTTTTGTTAAATAATGATCAAAAAAACATTTTTTTATGCCATTTCTAACAAATAAAAAATTGCCGTTTTTTTACTTTTTCCAGTTAAAAAGCAATTTTTGATCGATTATAAATAATTGATAATCAGATATTTAGTTAAAAATTTATTAATTTGAATAAATCGACTAAGTGAATGGTTTAATAGATGAAGTACACTTTTTTTTAAAATTGAACATTTTTATTTTTTGATTTTCTTCATTCCGGCCTCTTCTTTTTTCTTGTTAAAATTTTGAGCTAAATGTTAACAGAAATAAAAAAGTGAGAACTATTAAAATTTCTTTTGTAAATTAGAACTTCAATAAATCAGAACTTCTTTTTTTGATGTTTCTAAATAACTTCAGCCTATGAAAAATTTAATCTTAATACGTCATGCTAAATCAAGTTGGGAAGCACCTTTAAAAGACTTTGACAGACCTTTAATGAAAAGAGGGATTTTAGATGCGCATGATGTATCGGCCAATATTTCAAAATTTCTTCCAAAAACATATATAATATGGAGTAGCACTGCGGCACGCGCCTCAGAGACTGCTTTAATTTTTGCCCAAAATATTTCATACCCTATCGAGAGTATCGTTTATAAAGACGATCTTTATACTTTTGATGAAAGACAGCTCGAAAAGGTTATTAAATCATGTGATAATAGTTTCGAAAGCGTTATTCTTTTTGGACATAACGAGGCTATTACAAATTTTGTTAATAAATTTGGGGATGTTTTTATCGAAAACGTCCCGACTTCAGGTTTTGTATCATTACAATTCGACAGTGAAAGCTGGGATAACATCAATAAAGGCAAAACCCATAAAACAATTTTCCCCAAAGATTTAAAATAAATAAAGTGTACGAACAGAAATATATCGATAGAGAAAAAAGTTGGTTAGCGTTTAATGCAAGAGTGCTTCAGGAAGCAGCAGATAACACAGTACCACTTTTAGACAGGTTGCGTTTTGTTGGAATTTTTTCGAACAATTTAGATGAGTTTTTTAGAGTTCGTTATGCCGCAATCCGTAGACTAAGCCTTTCAGGAATTTCTGGCGAAAAATATTTAGGAGGCGTTTCTGCCCATCAGTTAGTAAAAGATATTACAGAAATAGTTATTCAGCAGCAATCTGAAAGTCTTCGTATTTTAGGTAATATCGAAGCTGAATTGGAAGCTGAAAACATATTCATCATTAATGAAGATCAAATTACGCACGATCAGGAAAGATTTCTGAAAGATTTTTTTATTCAAAAATTGAGTCCCGAACTGGTAACGATCATCCTGAATGATTTAGCTGAATTCCCTATTCTTAAGGATACTTTAGGATATTTGGCTGTTCGTCTGGAAATGAATCAAAATGATGAAGTTCGTTATGCGGTTATTGAAATCCCAAAAACAATAAACAGATTTGTGGTTCTGCCATCGCATGATGATAAACATTATGTTATTTTGATTGATGATGTGATTCGATATAATCTGAAGAATATTTTCAATATTTTCGATTATAAGAGTGTTTCGGCACACATGATTAAAATTACACGTGATGCACAGTTGGATATCGATAGTGATTTGAGTAAAAGTATGCTCGAGAAAATTGCTTCTTCGGTAAAAGACAGAAGAATAGGTGAACCCGTTCGTTTTATTTATGATAATTTAATTGAAGAAGACACTTTGCGTTTCTTTTTGGATAAAATGAAAATTGTCGAGACAGATAGTATTATTCCGGGAGGAAGATATCATAATCGTCGTGATTACATGAACTTTCCCAATTTAGGACGATACGATTTGCTTTATAAACCAAATGAACCATTACCAATTCCGGGATTGAGTTTAGGAGGAAGTATATTGGAGAAAATCAATAAAAAAGATTATTTATTGCATGCCCCATATCAGTCATTCTCTTATCTGACGAAGTTTTTACGTGAGGCTGCTTTAGATCCTAAAGTAACCAGTATAAAGATTACTTTATACCGATTGGCCAAAAACTCACAAATTATCAGTTCTTTGATTAATGCAGCCAAAAATGGTAAAAAAGTAACAGTTCAAATTGAATTGCAGGCTCGTTTCGATGAAGCAACGAATATTTCGTATGCTGAACAAATGCAGACAGAAGGAATTAATCTTATTTTCGGAATTAAAGGATTAAAAGTACACAGCAAAATATGTGTTATTGAAAGAGTTGAAGACGGAAAAACAAGGCGCTACGGATTTATTTCAACCGGAAATTTCAACGAATCTACGGCTAAAATTTATACTGATGTTACGCTTTTTACCTGTCATCAGGGAATTTTGAAAGACATATCTAAAATATTTGAATTCTTTGATATCAATTATAGAGTACACCGATACAAACATTTGATTGTATCACCACATTATACCCGAACCAAATTTATAAAACTGATTGACCGTGAAATTTTGCACGCGCTTGCCGGCAGAAAAACGCATATAAAGCTTAAAATGAATAGTTTGTCTGATTTTAAAATGATCGATAAATTATACGAAGCCAGTAATGCCGGAGTGAAAATTCAGTTACAGGTTAGAGGAATTTGCTCTTTGATTCCGGGAATTCCAGGAATGAGTGAGAACATCGAGGCCATAAGTATTGTAGATAATTATCTGGAACATTCAAGAGTTTATATTTTTGGAAACGCCGGTTTAACCGAAGTTTATATTTCATCTGCCGATTTTATGACCCGAAACCTGGACGGAAGGGTAGAAGTTACTTGTCCGATTTATGATCTTGAAATTAAAAAAGAACTTATTGATAATTTTAATATTGCATGGAAAGGGAATGTTAAAGTGAGATATCATTCCTATAAATTAGATAATAAATACAAGCCTAGAAATCATCATGCCCCATTTAGAGCTCAGCTTGAAACCTATAAATATTACCAAAATAAAATTGCGGTATTAGAGCAGATTCCTCAGAAAATAAATTAATAAAAACCAAAATCAATTTCAAATCATAAGTGAGCATGATTAATATAAAGAAGTTTGCAGCAATAGATATCGGATCAAATGCCATGAGGCTGCTGATATCGAATGTTGTAGAACAAGAAGGTAAAGAACCACAATTTAATAAAAGTTCCCTTGTTCGTGTACCAATTCGTTTGGGACAAGATGCCTTTACTGTAGGAGAAATTTCAGAAGAAAATATAGATCGAATGGTGGATGCGATGAAAGCATTCAATCTTTTGATGAAAGTACATAAAGTAGAACGTTATATGGCGTTTGCCACTTCAGCAATGCGTGAAGCGTATAATGCCAAAGAAGTTGTCGCTTTGATTAAGAAAAAAGCCGACATAAAAATCGAAATTATTGATGGAAAAAAAGAAGCTGCTATTATTGCTTCTACAGATTTGCATCATTTATTAAAAACAGACGAAACTTATTTATTTGTAGATGTCGGCGGTGGAAGTACCGAGTTCACGTTATTCTCTGACGGAAAAATGATTAATTCAAGATCGTTTAAAGCCGGAACAGTTCGTTTGCTAAATGATATGGTTTGCGATGTGGTTTGGGATGAAATCGAAAAATGGATTAAAACCAATACGGCAGATTATGAAGAAGTAACGCTGATAGGTTCTGGTGGAAATATCAATAAATTGTTTAAAATGTCTGGAAAACAGCAGGAAAAACCGCTTTCTTACATTTACATCAATTCACAATATGCTTTCTTGAATTCGTTAACATACGAACAAAGAATCGCCGAACTAGGACTAAACTCTGACCGCGCCGACGTAATTATCCACGCAACAAGAATTTATCTTAACGCAATGAAATGGAGTGGAGCACGCCAAATTTACGTTCCAAAAATCGGACTTTCTGATGGTATCGTAAAAGCAATGTACTACGGTAAAATTTAATTCCATAACATAATTTTGTTGCCACGACTCGAGCGATAGCGAACTTGCGAAGCAATTTCACAAATTTACACGAACTTAATATATTCTCCAAGAATAAAAAATTAGTGAAAATTAGTGTAATTTGTGGCAAACCCTTTTTTAAAACTTACATAAAATGAATAAAACCAGACTCGAAGCTTTTAGTGATGGTGTTTTAGCAATCATTATAACCATAATGATTTTAGAAATTAAAGTACCACACGGACATGAATTTGCCGATTTAAAACCGCTCATTCCAAAGTTTCTAAGTTATATTCTGAGTTTTATTTATGTTGGAATTTACTGGAACAATCACCATTATTTACTTCACGGTTTATCTAAGGTAAACGGAAAAATACTCTGGGCCAATTTACATTTACTATTTTGGTTGTCACTAATTCCTGTAGCGACAGGCTGGATGGGTGAACATAATTTTGCAAAAGCAGCAATGGCATTTTATGGCGGTATCTTATTGCTTTGTGCTATAGCATATGTAATTCTTCAAAAAACGGTATTAGATGTCGAAGGAAGAGATTCTGTATTAGCAAAAGCGCTGGCGAAAGATGTAAAAGGGAAAGCTTCAGTAATTTTATATACGGTTGGAATTGTGGCTTCATTTTATAACGAATGGATTTCCGGCGCAGCTTATTTCATTGTTGCAATGTCATGGCTTATTCCGGATAAAAGAATTGAAAGAGTTTTTGCTTCAAAAAATTAATTCATGAAAACTGTTTTTCAGTCGATTCATTCTTTATCAGACAATGAATTAAATAAGCTTGACGATTTAATCACTTTTCGAAATCTAAAAAAAGGAGATTTTTTATTAACTGAAAACCAAGTTAGTAATGAAATTGTTTTTATAAAAAAAGGAATTTTACGTTCGTATTTCTTTAATCATCAAGGTGATGAAGTTACCAATTGTTTTGCTTTCGAAAACGAATTTATGGCGTCATTTTCCAGTTTTATAACCCGTGAATTAGCTCAGGAAAATATTCAGGCTTTGGCCGATACAGAATTACAGATTATCACTCATGAAAATCTGGAAAAACTTTATAAAATAGGAATTCACTGGCAGGAAATCGGTAGAAAATTGACTGAAATGGAATATGTAACGCTTCAAAAAAGAATGATTTCTTTTCAGAAACTATCAGGGAAAGAACGTTATGAAGAGTTGTATAAAAACCATCAAAAATACATTAAGCTGATTCCGCTTCAATATCTTGCGTCTTATTTAGGTATTACACCAAGACATTTAAGCAGAATCCGAAAGGCTGCTTTATAGGACATTTGTCCAGTATCATTTTTCATGCGAATTGTATTTTTGAAAAAAAATGTAAATATGAAAAATATACTGATCATAAACGGACATCCAAATTCGGAAAGTTTCAATTTCGCTATCGCAGATTCTTACCAAAAAGGTGCTATAACTTCTGGCGCACAAGTAGAAACAATTACAATCGCCAATTTAAATTTTAGCCCGAATTTAAAATTTGGTTATCAAAAAAGAACCGAATTAGAACCTGATTTATTAGACTCCTGGGAGAAAATCCAAAAAGCAGATCATTTAGTTTGGATTCATCCTGTTTGGTGGGGCGGACTTCCGGCCATCACAAAAGGATTTATTGATCGTTTGTTTTTACCCGGAATGGCTTTTCAGTATCGTGAAAATTCTGTTTGGTGGGATAAACTTTTAAAAGGAAAAACGGCACACATTATAACAACTTTAGATCAGCCAGGCTGGTATTACAGATTATTTTATGCGAGGCCAAGCGTTAATCAATTAAAGAAATCAACCCTGGAATTCTGCGGTGTAAAACCTGTAAAAGTCAGTTATATTGGGATTATTAAAGGATCCAATGAAGCTCAAAGAGAAAAATGGCTCGATAAAGTATATGATTTCGGACTAAGAAATAAATAACAGTATTACGAACAAAAACATTAAGTATGTAAATCCAATCCAAAAGTTGTACGTAAAAGTTCAATATTTGGGTTGATTTCTAATAAACGATTGTAGCGATCCTGGTCATTAAAACTTCTTTTAGTTTCTATAGCTTCGTTTACAATAATCTCAATTGAAATATCGTGATTGTGCAAATGCCCTCTCAAATGCCCTAAAAGCCCATTTAGCTGACTTTCAAAATCTAATTTAGAACCTTCATTTGGTAATTCAAGAGTAATTTGTGTGCCGTTTAATTTTGGGTCGTTAATCAATAATAGCGATTCCATGATTTTGAAACCTTTTTCACCCAAACGTTGCGCATATTTGTTCCATTGTACCAACATTTCTGTTTCTGTAAAATCTTCAGTAGGTAAAACAGAAGTAGGCTTTACATAAGATCTGTTGCTTTCTTCCATTTCTTTTTTCGCACGAATACTCGCCAGAGAAAAAGCAGAAACTTTTTTCGGTTGATTTTCAGTTGAAGAAGTTTGGTTTTCAACGGAAGGAGAAACAGGGGTTTCAGCTTTTGCAGTTGAAACTATTTCTTCTTTTTGTGGATTTAAAGCTTCAGAAGAATTTTTTGAAGTTTCAGTAGAACTTTCGACATTCGACTTTTGACTTTTAACTTCAACTATAGAATAACCTCCATTTTTAAAATAAGTAGGCGGAATTATGAATTGCTCAACTTTTTTTTTTCTCCATCAAAGTTGATAGAGGCTAATTGCATCAAACATAATTCGACCAAAAGACGTTGGTTTTGACTTAGTTTGTATTTTAAATCGCAATCGTTGGCAATGTCAATTCCTTTTAATAAAAAGTCCTGAGAACATTTTTGAGCCTGAACACCATACATTTGTTGTGCTTGCTCGCCAACTTCAAGTAAACTCAAAGTTGCAGGCGTTTTGCTTACCAATAAATCTCTAAAGTGCGAAGCCAGACCAGCAATAAAATGATGTCCGTCAAAACCTTTTGCCAGAATATCATTGTAAGCCAGTAAAAGATCCGGAATCTTATTTTCTAAAAGTAAATCGGTAATGCTGATGTAAGTTTCGTAATCTAAAACGTTTAGGTTTTCAGTTACGGCCTGACGCGTTAAATTAGTTCCGCAATAGGAAACTACACGGTCAAAAATAGATAAAGCGTCACGCATGGCACCATCTGCTTTTTGGGCGATAATGTGCAAAGCATCGTCTTCAAAATTGATTCCCTGACTTGTTGCAACTTCTGCCAAATGTTCTTTAGCATCTTTTACCGTAATTCTTTTGAAATCAAATATCTGGCAACGAGATAAAATCGTTGGAATAATCTTGTGTTTCTCTGTTGTTGCTAAAATGAAAATAGCATGTTTTGGCGGTTCTTCTAATGTTTTCAAAAAAGCATTAAAAGCTGCCGAAGACAACATATGAACCTCGTCAATAATATAGACTTTGTATTGCCCGGTTTGTGGCGGGATTCGAACCTGATCAATAAGGTTACGAATATCATCAACCGAGTTATTTGAAGCCGCATCTAACTCAAAAACGTTAAAAGCAAAATCTTCATTTGGATCATCATATCCTGGCTGATTTATTTTACGGGCCAAAATACGTGCACAGGTCGTTTTTCCAACACCACGTGGTCCTGTGAATAAAAGGGCAGAAGCAAGATGGTTGCTATCAATAGCATTCAACAAAGTGTTGGTAATGGCTTTCTGACCTACAACATCCTTAAAGGTCTGTGGGCGATATTTACGAGCCGATACTACAAATTGTTCCATATTCTATTTTATTCGATAGCAAATATAGGGTATAATTTAATGATTTGAAAATTTAAAAAATGAAAGATTTTAAGTGTTTTGAATATCAGAAAGTAAGGTCTTGTTATTTAAAATTTAAATTAAAAAATAACAATATTACTCTTGTCAAATGGATTTCAAATTACTTAGATGCGTCTTTTTTTTCTTTAAAATTATTCTTTCTAAGATTCATTCCGTAAGTATAATTTGTAGAAAGAATTACATCATTGCAGTCAAAATGTTTTATGACCCCATTTTCTTGCAAGGCGACAACCCAACAAGTATTCTGATGCATTCCGTAATCAATAAGAAAAATAGCCTGACCGGTTCCGAGCGGTGTTTCGACTAATATAGAAGGTTTTAATTGATGTATCATAATTTCTAATTTTCGTAAAAGTACATTTACTTAGAAACAAGGAAGTTATATGATTATTGGAATGCTTTACAGAATTCCTTTTTCGAAAAATACGGACACCAAATGTTCGCCCCTGATTATTTAGACTAATATTTTAGTTTACAGTCTCAGTCATAGTTTTCAGTCTTGATATTTGATATCACGGACTTAAAACTGTGACTCTATACAGCTACTGTAAACTAAAAAAAACTGGAAATAATATAAATTTGATAACATAATTGTGTAAAATGTTGATTTTTAATTTTTTAACTTTAAAAGTTACTAAACTAAAAAAATATCATTATGAAAATTAAATCAATTTTATTAGGAATGAGCTTTGCTTTTCTGTTGGTCGCCTGTGGTCCTAAAGACGCAGATATTGAAAAGGAAATAGATGCAAAAATTAGTGGCCTGCCGGGAGTTGATGTCACGGTTGTAAAAGGTGTTGCTACGATTTCGGGTACTTGTCAGGATGATAGCGTTAAACAAAATGCAGAAAGTATTGTAAAAGGAGTTAAAGGCGTTAGATCGGTGGTGAATAACTGCGAGATTATAGCTCCGGAACCTGTAGCGGCCGAACCTGCTCCGGTTGAAATTAATCCGGATACTGTTTTAACAACTTCGGTTAATGAGGTGGTGAAAGCTTATAATGGTGTTAGTGCAACTGTTGCTAATGGTGTCGTAACACTTACAGGAGAAATTAAACGCAGCCAATTAGCACCATTAATTCAGAGTGTGCAGGAATTGAAACCTAAAAAAGTAGAAAACAAATTAACTATTAAATAATGATGTTATGAGTTTACAAGAGAAATACAAAGAGTTAACAGACTTGGCTTCTTCTTTGGGTGTAGCAAATTTACAAGTTAGAGAACAGGATAATGTATTGTATATTGATGGTACGGCAAAATCTGCAGCTGATAAAGAGAAACTTTGGGATAGTTACGGAACATTAGATCCTGATTACAGATCGGCTGATGTGGTGATGAATATTGAAGTTACCGAAGGAACAACTACTGAATATACAGTTAAAAGTGGCGATTCTTTGTCAAAAATAGGAAAAGATCATGGTGTTTCATGGCAGGATATTTTTGAAGCCAATAAAGATATTATTAAAAATCCAGACCTGATTCAGCCGGGTTGGAAATTGAAGATACCAACTTCGTAATTTAGTTGCGAAGTGTTTTGAAAGTCTGTCATTTTATGATGGACTTTTTTTGTTTTAACCGCTTTACTTAACCGCAAAGAGCGCAAGGGCTTTACGCGAAGTTCGCTAAGTATTTTATTCTCATTTTTGTCATTTCGAGGAACGAGAAATCACATTACGGATTTACAGTTCGTACGCTCTGAATGTGATTTCTCGTTCCTCGAAATGACAAGATTATTAACTTCTTTTGAAACTGAGTGCCCTAGCCCTGATGGGAGGGAAAATCCTTTTGTGGTGGGGTTCACCACAAAAGATTTGGAAGGACAGCAGGATTAGCTCCTGAAAAATCACCTACCCTTTATACTCAAATCAAATAAAAATTTTGCGGTTTCCTGATCGGAATCGGCGGAGAAACCTGCTACATAAACGCCCTTTTTGCCCGAATTCGATTTAATTCCGTATACAACTGCCTCATCGCCTGGATCTGAATCCCCTTCGTATCGATACACATGTACAATTTCAAATTTTTCAGGATTTTTTTTAATCATTTCAGAGTTTCGATTAAAATCGCATGTAAATCCTTTTTCATGAAGTTGGTCCAAAGCTTTTGAAACAGTTGCGTAGTGATACATTCTTGTCATGATAATTGATTTAAAAATTAAGGATTTTAAAGGTAACCAATTTAAAATTAAATTATTATGAAAAATTTATAAAAATCGGAAATTTAAATGGCTGATTCTTCGTTGATAAATCGCTACTTTTGCACCGCAGACCGCCTTATCGTCGCTCAATTCGTTGGGGGGAGGAAAGTCCGGACACCACAGAGAAGCATAGCGGGTAACACCCGTCGGCGTTAGAAATGGCGCAAGGACAAGTGCAACAGAAAGTATGTACAGGTAATGCTGTAGTGAAACCAGGTAAACTCTATGCGGTGAAATACCAAGTATATCAGCATTTAAGGGCTTCTCGTCCGTTGTTGAAGGGTAGGTAGCTTGAGTCCAGTAGTAATGCTGGATCTAGATAAATGATAAGGCCCTGATTTATCAGGGACAGAATCCGGCTTATAGGTCTGCATTTTTTATATATTTGTGAAAGCGCTAAATCAAATTCATGAATATCCCTACTCCAAACTCTTCTCCGAAAACTAAGAAAAGCACTTTTCATGCTGTAATTACCAATCTTACTTTTTGGGTTCTAATTGCCATTATTGCTGGTGTTTTGCTCGGACATTTTTCGCCCGAAAATGGTGTAAAAATGGAAATTGTCGGAAAAACATTTGTCGATATTATCAAACTATTTATAGGTCCGATTATATTCCTGACGATTGTTTTGGGAATTTCCGGAATGGGAAATCTGAAAAAAGTAGGCAGAATTGGTGTAAAAGCTTTGTTTTATTTTGAAGTGGTTTCGACGATTTCATTAGCAATTGGGGTTGGCGTTGCTTATTTCTTTCAGCCCGGTAAAATTGACAAATCAGGTTTGGCTTTGCAGGATGCAAGCAAATACACGAATCATGCTGCGGAGAATTTTTCGTGGCTGCAGTTTTTCCTTTCTAATTTTACATTACAGGTTTTGTTGGCTGCAATTGTTTGCGGAATCGCCTTGAATTTTTATCAAAAGAGAGAACAGACTATTTTGGTTTTAGAACGTTTCTCGAATGTAGTTTTCCTCGGATTGAAATATGTAATGTACTTGGCTCCAATTGGTGCTTTTGGAGGAATGGCTTATACCATTGGAAAATTCGGGTTGCAAACTTTGATTCCACTAGGAAAATTAATGCTTTGCGTTTATTTGACGATGGCTTTATTTGTCTTCATGATTTTGGGAACTATTCTAAGATATTATAAAATCAATATCCTTTCGATTCTAAAATACATCAAAGAAGAACTTTTATTGGTTTTGGGAACATCTTCTTCTGAAGCGGCTTTACCAAGCATAATGGTAAAACTGGAACAAATGGGCTGCAGTAAATCGGTAGTAGGTTTGGTGATTCCGACCGGCTATTCTTTTAATTTGGACGGAACTTCAATTTACTTGTCAATGTCGGTGATATTCCTTGCTCAATTATATGATGTGCATTTGAGTTTTGCTGAGATTTTGAGCGTAATTGGGATCTTGATGATTACTTCGAAAGGTGCGGCAGGCGTAACCGGAAGCGGATTTATTGTTTTGGCTTCGACCTTGACAGCCATTCATAAAATTCCGGTTGAAGGTTTGGCTTTTTTACTGGGCGTTGATAAATTTATGAGTGAAGCAAGAGCAATTACAAACATAATTGGAAATACAGTTGCCACAATTGTAATTTCGAAAACAGAGCATGATTTTACGGAATTGAATTTGGAACCTGTTATTGAGGAGTAGTTTTGGCACACGGATGAAACGGATTTAAACGGATTTGTACTGTTTTTTGTTTTGTTTTTTTATTATCGCAGCTAGTTGGAATTTGGAATTTAAGAATTGGAATTTTAAATATTATGATAAGAATTGGAATTTTAGGACTTGGTGGAGTAGGAGGATATTTCGGTGGACTTTTGGCGAAAGCGTATTATAATTCAACTGAAGTTGAAGTTGTCTTTATTGCCAGAGGCGCAACAAAAGAAGCCATCGCGGAGAACGGATTGAAAATTATCAACGACGATTCTGAAGTGATAGCGTATCCAAAATTGGTTTCGAATAATCCAGATGAAATTGGTGTTTTAGATTATTTAATTTGTGCTACCAAAACCTATGATATTGAAGAAAGTTTGCTTTCGTTGCAAAAATGCATCACTCCAAAAACTGTAATTCTTCCTTTATACAATGGTGTTGATGCGCCAGAACGTATCCAGAAAATATTTCCTGAAAATGATATTTTACAAGGCTGTGTTTATATTGTTTCGATGATTGCCTCACCGGGAACAATTCGCAGGTTAGGATTTTATGAAAAACTGTTTTTTGGTTCAAAAACCACTTCAATTGATAAATTAGAAGAACTGCAAAACATCCTTCAAAAAGCGAAGATTGAAAGTTATTTGGTAGATAATATTGAAGAAACGGTTTGGGAGAAATTTATTTTTATTTCGGCTTTGGCTTCAGCGACTTCTTACCTAAATCAGAATATTGGTGAAATTCAAAAGAAAAAGAAATCTATGAAGGTTTATGTAGAATTACTTCATGAAATTGAATCAGTTGCCAAAGCAAAAGGATTGCAATTGCCTGATGATATTGTGGGTAAAACTATTATTAAGCTTGAAAAATCGCCTAAAGAAGCGACTTCATCCATGCACAGAGATTTACTGGCAAATCGAAATACAGAAGCAACTTCGTTGACACAATTTGTAGTCAACGAAGGTTTAAAATATGGTGTTACGACTCCTCTTTATGAAAAGATCGCAAATGCATTATTGTAAAATTACAACCGTCTACGATTCGTCTTTTGTAGTTCTAACTAAACTTATTCCGGATGTAAAGAAAACGATTCCAAGGATTCCGTAAATAATTAGCGATTTAATATCTCGCTCTCCTCCTGAAGTATCAGCAAAAATAACTGCTGTGTAAATAAGACCTACAATTCCAAGAATGGTAAGTATTCCTCCAAATAATCTTTTTAGGTTCATGATTTTGATTTTTAATGTTTATCAAATTTACTTTCTAAAAACTTTACGACTGTTATACAATTACTTAGAGAACTTATATGATTTGCAGTAGAAATCATGCGGTATAGAATCGATTGACTTTAGGATAAAGCAGTTACTTAATATACTGTAAGAAAATTTTTTATTTTTTTAATTTGATTATATTGTTTAAATGCTATTTTTGCCACAACTAATTTAAAACCACCAATGAAGAAAAATTACCTATTCGCTATTTTATTTGCCTTTTTATTTAATGCATCTTACGCACAGGATGAAGCAGTTACAGCTGTTCGAAAAAATCAGTTTAAAATCAACATGTTATTTCCTGGATTTGTCTATGAACACGGATTTTCTGAAAAGAACACACTTTATTCTGAAATAGCTTTAGGTCTTGGATATCGATATAATAGTTATCATAACGATGGAAACGTGTATCTCTTTCCGCTTATTAGTGAACAATTTCGTCATTATTATAATTTAGAAAAAAGAGCTGCTAAAGGAAAAAGAACCGCTTTTAATTCTGGAAATTATATTGCTGCAAATGCACTTTATAATTTTAAATCCATCTCAACGAATGATGATTATGGTAATTATGATTCATCATTTACTGTAGCTGCACTTTGGGGATTGCAACGTACCTACAAAGGGAAATTTAATCTGGAATTTAATATTGGACCAGGAGTGAATTTTGACCAATACGATACAGAATTTGTACCGGTTGGAAACTTTACTTTAGGTTGGGTTCTTGGAAAATAAATCTTATTTAAAATAGAAAAACCTTGATGTATCAAGGTTTTTCTATTTTAAATTCTAAGCCAATATTACGAACACTTTCAATTTTGATTTTAGGATCTGAATTAAAATATTTTCTAAGCCTGCTGATAAAAACATCCATACTTCGTCCTGAGAAATAATCGTCTTTTTTCCACACCGACATTAAAATTTGATCTCTCTTTAATAATTGGTTATGGTTTAGATACAAATACTCAATAAGAGAAGCTTCCATTTCTGTGAGTTGCTGAACGTGGTTTTTATTGTTGAGGGTTAATCTTTCATTATCAAAAACATAAGAGCCAATTTCAATTATATTATTTCCTTCCAGACTTCTCTTTTGTTCGATTCTCTTTAGAATATTCTGCAAACGCAAAATTAGTTCGTCGACTTCAAAAGGTTTTATGATATAATCGTCTGCACCTAGTTTTAATCCGATGATTTTATCTTCTTTTAACTTTCTTGCGGTCAGAAAAATAAATGGAATTTCGGGATTGATTGTAATTACTTTTTCGGCCAGTGAAAATCCGTCTATTTTGGGCATCATTACATCAAAAATACAAATATCAAAAGTTTGGGTTTTAAAATAGTCTAAAGCTATTTCTCCATTTTCTGCCCAGATTACTTCGAATTGATGCAATTCTAAATATTGTTTTAAAATGGCTGCAAAATCAAAATCGTCTTCAGCTAAAAGTAGTCTTTTCAAAATAAGGTAATTAAACTTTTAATAAAATAGTAAACTCGGTTCCTTTTCCTAAATCACTCACGACTTTAACAGAACCCTGATGCGCTTTTACAATTTGATCTACATAATAAAGACCTAATCCTAAGCCTTTTGTGTTGTGCAGGTTTCCTTGTTGTACGCGATAAAACTTGTCAAAAAGAAGTGATTGTTTGTTCTTTTCAATTCCTATTCCATCATCTTCAATACTGATCGAAAACTGATTTTCTATGATTCTGGTTTTTATGGTAATCGTTTTTGAACCATATTTTACAGCATTTTCCAAAACATTTAAAAAAGCGGTTGTCAGATGGAATTTATCTAAAACCAAAATGGTTTTCTGAGTTTGAAAATCGGTTTTAAGATTAATTTTCGGAAATGTAATTTTAAAATCATTTACAATGGAAAGCAGAAAATCTTCGGTTTCTATTTTTTCTTTCTGTAATTCAATTTCATTTTCTGCCAATGAATTTGCCATAACTTGATCGATCAGATTTTGTAAACGATTATTCTGACGCGAAATCGTATTGACAATCGCATTAAAATTTTCATCGTTTTCACGAATGTTTTTTTGCTCTAAAATTTTAGTAGAAATCCCTAAAGTTGCCAAAGGCGTTTTGAGTTCGTGTGTGATATTATTGATGAAATCAGTTTTGACATCACTTACTTTTTTCTGTTTGATTAAAGCTTTAATGGCTATTACAAAAAGTGTAATTAGCGTTAAGATAGAAAGTAAGGATAAGATCAGAATGAAAGTCATTCTTCTTAAAATAATCATTTCCCAATCAATGACAGAAACATACATCGAATCTTCTGTCAACAAACTGTAATCCTGATTTTCGAAAGTTCCATTGGTTGTTCCAACATAATTCCGAACCAGAAAGGCATTGTTTAAAGAGGCTAAGTTGCCATATAGCTTATTACTTATAAAAGGTTTTTCACAGAATATGGTATCAGCTTTTTTACTGTTTTTATACAGAATATATTTGTTGAGCACGATGGCAAAATCGATTTTCAGATTTGGTAATTCTCTTTCAAACTTGCGTTGGATTTTCTGCGTTAAAAGAGCACTGAATTCATTTTTAACAATACTGTTTTTAATATCTATTTTAGAATTTTTTCCCTGAAGATAATTCTCTGATAATGATTTGTATAGTGCTTCCTTTTTAGCTACCAGAACCGAATCGATATCACTGTAATTATTAGAAATCTGAGCGATTTCATTTTTGATTTCCGTATGAAACTGCGCCACTTTATAATCATAAGTGGTTTTTACCAAATAGCATTGTACAGTCGACAAAACGATTAACGCGACAACTGAAAATGCTATTAATAAATTGATTCTTTGTTTCATAGTTTTTATGGCTCGCGGATGACGCGGATGACGCGGATTAAACAGATTTATTTTATTTTTCACGCAGATTTAAAAAAGATTTTAGCAGATTAAAAATTGATCTTTTTAAATCTGCTTCAATCTGTATAATCTGCGTGAGATTATCCCACGCTGATCAATAAAATCTGTAGGCAATTTTCTCATCCCAAAAATAAAGCTTTTACAATACAATTTCAGCATTAACCCCGCATTAACCTTCAATTAACTTTCAAAACGCATTTTTAAAGGCATTTTTGCATCAAATCAAATCCTTTTAGAATGAACCTTTATTTGCCCTTTAAACTTTTCCTGATTCTAATTCTTTTCTTTTTTTCGCTCTTTGCAAATGCACAAAACGAAATTCCAAAAGATAGCATTTCAAACAAATTGAATGAAGTTGTAATTACTCAAAATAAAAAGACTTTTACTAACACCAACGGAAATATAAAAGTGGATGTTGCTAATTCTATATACAGCTCAATTCCTAATTCAGTTGATTTGTTAGCCAAATTGCCGACAATTCAAATTAGTTCAGACAAAGAAAGTATTTCGGTTGTAGGTAAAGGAAATCCGCTAATTTATATTGACAATCAAAGAGTTGGGATGAATGATTTAAATGCTTTGGCTGTCGCCGATATTAAAACAATTGAAATCATTCAGAATCCATCTGCTAAATATGAAGCTGAAGGGCGTGTCGTGATTTTGATTACTCGAAAATTTAGTAAAAAAGACAGTTTTAGAACAGAGATTTCAGAAGTGGCTTCGTTTAAGAAAAATTACAATAATTATCTCGGATTTAATTCTAATTTCAAAAAAAATAAAATTGAATGGAAAGCTAATTTCAATTATAATCAGTTGCAACCATGGGAAAGTCACACTATTGCCTACGAGATTCCGCAGGCAAATATTACTTCAAATTATGATGTGGAAGCGTTCACGAAAAGAACCCAGTTTATTTTTGGTGGAGGTTTGTTTTACAAAATAAACGACGAGGATTCTTTTTCATTTAATATAAATAGTAAACTGCAGACGGATACTTTTCCTATTAATACAGTAACAGAAAATAAAAACCAGGAAGTTGTAAATAATGTTGTGACGTATAGTGATAATAATGGTGATAAAAACTTTGTGAACTCTTCTTTAAATTATAATAAAAAGATAAATTCACTCGATGCGCAAATTTTTAGTGGATTACAATACTCTAATTTTGATCAGACTTCGTGGAGTCAGGTTCAAAACAATTTTAATGAAACAGAATTTGAATTAGCTCAGATTCGGGATCAGAGGTTTAAAGTCAATGTTTTTTCAGGCAGAATTGATATTGAAAAGAAGTTTAAAAATGAAATGAAATTTGAAGTAGGCGGACTGTACTCCGCCGCAGATTCAAAATCTGATTTTGATATCTTTTATTATGAAACCAATACAAATGAAGTAAGTCATTATGATTTTAAAGAAGAGAATTTAGCCGGATATAGTCAACTTTCGGGAAAAATTAAGAAAATTGATTTCTCTGTTGGAGTTCGGGTTGAAAATACGAATGTAAACGGAAAGTTTAAAACAGATTTATTGCCATTGATAGATAAAAATTATACTAACTTTTTTCCAAAAGCACAGTTTACATTTCCTATTGACAGCACAAAAAATATTAGTATAAATTATGCGAAAAGCATTTCCAGGCCCAATTATTCGTCATTAAGTCAGGGCGCAACGTATATAAATCCTTATTTTCTTTACGCTCGAAATATCAATTTAGACCCAACTTTTACTAACGAAATTGCATCGACTTTCCAATATCAGGATAAATCGGTGAAGCTGAGTTATTATCAGAATAAAAATCCGGTTTACAGTAGTTTTATTTATGACGAAGATGATAATATAATGACTTTCAAAGAAATAAATTTAGATAAGGAATCAGGTATAAGTCTTGACTTTGAACTTCCATTTACTTATAAATTCTGGACAACGACCAATTCTGTTATTTTTATTTTGGAGAAAATTGAAGATTCGTCTGCGGTTTTTTTGTCTTCAAAACCATACATCTATTATTATTCAAACAACGAATTCAAATTTCCCAAAGATTATACTTTTGTCGTAGGATGGTGGGGTGCTACTAAGCAAAATAAGGGTGTTTTTGAAAGAAGTGCTAATTTTATAATGGATATGTCACTTTCGAAAAAGATCAGGAATTGGAACATTACGCTGAACTTCAATGATATCTTTAGAAATACGATCTATAAAGAGCAATTTACGATCAATGAAGTCAGTTCAAAATCAAGATATTTGGTTGATGCGCACGAAATTTCGATTGCAGTTCGATATTCTTTTGGAAAAATTAAAGAAACGGAATTCAACGAAAAAAGTATCAATGAGAATGAAAATAGAATTAGATAAAAGAAAAAGCCCTTGAATTTCAAGGGCTTTCTTATGCTTTAAAGGAAATTATCCTTCGTCTTCTTCTGTAACTTTTTTTAATGAATCGTCTGGTAATTCCTCGTCATCGTCAGTTGAATTCAATTCGAAGAAACTAAAAAACGAGCCACCGTAACTTTTCTGGAAAGAGAAATTACTTAAATGCTCCATTTTAGTATATTTTGAATGTTCGATAATCATCATGCCGTCTTCATGCAATAAATCTCTTTCGAAAACGGTTAGCACAATTTTTTCAAACGCAGCCTGATCTAACCCGTAAGGCGGATCGGCAAAGATAATATCGTAAGAAGTTTTGCAGTTTTCTAAAAATTTATAAACATCACTTTTGGTTGCGGCGATATCAAAATCATATTCTGATGAAACTTGTTTGATGAATTTTACACAACCAAAATCTCCGTCAACAGAGGTGATTGGTGCACTTCCGCGTGAAGCGAATTCAAAGCTAATATTGCCAGTTCCAGAAAATAAATCTAGAACTTTTAAACTGTCAAAACTAAAATGATTGTTCAAAACATTAAATAATGCTTCTTTACTCATGTCAGTTGTAGGTCTTACAGGAAGGTTTTTTGGCGGAAAAATGCGGCGTCCTTTGTATTTTCCAGAAATGATTCTCATGATTGAAATAAGATATAATGTTTTTGATTTTGTGCAGTAGAAAAGTCATTTTTCTCTTGTAATGTGCTTACATCTAAGAAGGAAACATTACGAATGTATTTATACGCGATGGCATAAAAAGGATCATTTTTTTCTATAGTACCTAACAATTCGAGCGGGAAAATCTCAGGATTTAAATTCGATTGTTCGGCCGTAAAAAGCAAGTAATAGATAAAATCTTCTGGTGTATTGTATTCAAAAGAATTGAATAACAATAATTTTTGATTCTGAACTACAATAATTTCAAAATGCTCCTGATTAAAATTGACGATCATTTTTTTGTCGTCATTGTTTCTTGAAGCATCAAGGATTTTTTCGACTAGAATGCTGTTAACATGTTTGTAATCAAAAGATCCGACGTTATCAATCAGGAAATTATTGATGTTTACATACGGAATGTAAACGGCATTCATTTCGTAATTTGATATAGTATCGAAGGTGAAAAAATCAGTTTCAAAAACTTTTGTGTTGTATTGTAAATAGCTGCCCAGATAATTTTCATCAAAAAGAGCAGTTGGAACAAAAGTGGAAAGATTGTTATTATGAATGACCATTATTTCGTCATACGTATCTTTTAGCTCTGGATACTTTTTGAAAGCATCACTAAATGACTCCTCAATTTTAGTCGGTTTTTGAGTAGTTTCAAATTTAACTTCATTAAATGAAGTTATGGTATTATTTAAAGTATCAAAACAACAAAAAGAGAATCCGGTCAGTGAAACCTGAATAGAAAGTTTTTTATAAAGTTTTGATGTGATATTAGTATTTTGAAATGCCATAATTTGATTTTCAATTCATTACCTGTTATAGTGTCAAGAAAGAATTTAATTCGAATACAAACTTACAAATTAAAAAGCAACAATAATAATTGCAATTTCAAAAAACAATTTAATATATATTTTAAGGTATCGTTAAGTTTTTTTCGCCATATGAGTGAAAAAAAATAAATTCCAATTTTTTAAAATTCCAAATTCCAATAAAACCTTTTTTTATTCGCGTCTTTCCTTAAGTGAATCAGTTTGATTTTGCTTCAGTTTATTTTTTTGATATTTGAAATTGTCAATGTATTGTAATTTTGGATTAAAAAAAATTGGAATTTTATAAATTGAAATTGCCATTTAAAAAACCGTACTTTGTAGTTCAATTTTACCCTATGAATTCAGCACTGTTTTACGGCGTTTTACAAAGAAAATTTCCTTTTGCTCCTACTTATAAACAAGATATTTTTTTTCAAAAAATTGCCATCTTTTTAACCGAACCGGCAAACGATACCATTTTTGTGCTGAAGGGATATGCCGGAACAGGAAAAACAACGGTGATTTCGACTATTGTAAATAATTTAGGGGAAATTAATAAGAAGTATGTTTTGCTGGCGCCAACGGGCCGTGCGGCAAAAGTAATTGCCAATTACTCGAATACTCCTGCATTTACTATTCATAAAAAAATATATTTTCCGAAAAAATCTTCTGGCGGAGGCGTAGCTTTTACCAAACAGGTCAACAAACATAAAAACACGATTTTTATCGTCGATGAGGCATCGATGATTTCAGACAGTAATTCGGATTCGAAATTGTATGATAACGGATCGCTTTTAGATGATTTGATTCAGTATGTATATTCGGGAACCAATTGCAAAATGATCCTTTTGGGAGATACGGCTCAGTTGCCTCCGGTGAATTTAGATATTAGTCCCGCACTTGATATTCAAACTTTAGGTATTCACTACGATAAGGAAGTGGAACATATAGAATTGGATGAAGTAATGCGTCAGGAAGAGAATTCCGGAATTTTATACAATGCAACTGAATTACGCGAACTGCTTAAAGAAAGCTTTATTACAGAGTTTAAATTCAATGTAAAAAAATTCAAAGACATCGTTCGTTTAACGGATGGATATGATATTCAGGATGCGATAAACACAGCGTACAGCAATTATAGCATTGAAGATACGGCCTTTATTGTGCGCTCGAATAAAAGAGCAAATCAATACAATGAACAAATAAGAACACGAATTTTGTTTAAGGAAAGTGAACTTTCTGTTGGCGATTTTTTGATGGTCGTAAAAAATAATTATTTCTGGCTGAAAGAAACGGATGAAGCCGGATTTATTGCCAATGGAGATATTATTGAAGTGTTAGAAATGTTCGGAATTAAAGAACTATACGGATTTACTTTTGCCAAAGTAAAAATCAGAATGGTCGATTATCCGGATCAAAAACCTTTTGAAACAGTTTTGCTTTTGGATACGATTAAAAGTGAATCTCCGTCTTTAACCTACGAAGAGTCCAATCGTTTGTATGAAGAGGTGATGAAAGATTATGAAGATGAAAGTACAAAATACAAGAAGTTTCAAAAAGTAAAAGAGAACGAATATTTTAATGGATTACAGGTAAAATTCTCCTACGCCATAACCTGTCATAAATCGCAGGGAGGGCAGTGGGATACGGTTTTTATCGAACAGCCATATTTACCAAACGGAATCGATCGCGATTACATTCGATGGTTGTATACGGCAATGACACGTGCTAAAAATAAGTTATATTTGATAGGATTTAAAGACGAAAGTTTTGAAGAATAAATTTTTCGCCACGAATTCACGAATTTTATTTGAATAATTCGTGAATTCGTGGCGAAAAAAAACTTTAGCTAATGACAACACTAAACGACTTACATTCGATTTCCTCTACGTTTTCGACTACAGATAAAATGCCAGTTTTGTTTTTGGGACACGGAAGTCCGATGAACGCTATTGAAGAAAATCAGTTTGTAGCTGGTTTTCGCAATTTGGCTAAAACATTGCCGCAGCCAAATGCGATTTTGTGTATTTCTGCGCATTGGTTTACCAAAGGAACCAAAGTAACATCCATGCAAATGCCAAGAACGATTCATGATTTTGGTGGTTTTCCGCAAGCCCTTTTTGATGTGCAATATCCGGCAAAAGGAAGTCCGGAATTGGCTGTAGAAACGAAGAAAATATTAGAACCTGTTCATGTTGATTTAGATGAACATTGGGGATTAGATCACGGTGCGTGGAGCGTTATTAAACATTTATATCCTGAAGCAAATGTTCCTGTAATTCAGTTAAGTATTGATTATACAAAATCGGGACAATATCATTTTGAATTGGCTCAGAAATTACAAGCATTACGTCATAAAGGTGTTTTGATCATTGGAAGCGGAAACATTGTTCACAATTTACGTTTAGTAGATTTCAGAAATTTTGATAAAGACAATTACGGTTTCGATTGGGCCATTGAAGCCAGAGAAACGGTAAATAATTATTTGTTGGATGGAAATTTTCAGCCGTTGATTGATTTCGAAAAAATGAGTAAAGCGGTTCAGATTGCAATTCCAACACCGGATCATTATTTGCCTTTGTTGTATACGCTAGGTTTAAAAGAAAAGTCAGAAGAATTGAGTTTGTTTAATGATAAATTATTGGCGGGTTCGTTGAGTATGACTTCCGTGAAAATTATGTAAAAATAACTTTGCGAATCTCTGTGAAAACCTTCGTGTAAATTTGTGTTATAATTTTTACCACAGAGAATCGCAAAGGTTTTCACAGAGTTTCACAAAGAAAAAAATAAATTTAAAAATATTAGAATGAAAATAATAGCTGTAATTCCGGCGCGATATGCATCAACACGTTTCCCTGCAAAATTGATGCAGGATTTAGGAGGTAAAACGGTAATTCTAAGAACATACGAAGCTTCTGTAGCAACAAATTTATTTGATGATGTATTTGTTGTTACCGATTCTGATCTGATCTTTAATGAAATTGTTTCAAATGGAGGAAAAGCCATTATGAGCATCAAAGAACACGAATCAGGAAGTGACCGAATTGCTGAAGCTATATTTAGTCTGGATGTTGATGTTGTTGTGAATGTTCAAGGGGATGAACCGTTTACAGAAGCAGGACCGTTAGAACAGGTTTTGTCAGTTTTTAAAAATGATGAAGATCACAAGATAGATTTAGCTTCGCTAATGCGCGAAATCACAGATGAAGAGGAAATCAATAATCCAAATAATGTGAAGGTTGTTGTTGATCAGTCGCAGTTTGCATTGTATTTTTCACGTTCTGTAATTCCGTATCCGAGAGACAAAGATGTTGGTGTTCGTTATTTCCAGCATATCGGAATTTATGCTTTTAGAAAGCAGGCTTTATTAGACTTTTATAGTTTGCCAATGAAATCTTTAGAAGCGTCTGAGAAATTGGAACAATTACGTTATTTGGAATTCGGAAAACGTATTAAAATGGTCGAAACGACACATGTTGGAATTGGAATTGATACTGCTGAGGATTTAGAAAAAGCTAGGAGTATTTTGGCTTCGAAGTAGTTGTATTGTGGTGAATGGCACGCGGATGAAACGGATTCGCTAAAGCGAAAGCGCAGATAAAACGGATTTTTTCTCATTTTATGTCATTTCGACGGAGGAGAAATCACATAAAGTAAAGACACACAGTGCGTCACTCTCTGGATGCGATTTCTCCTTCGGCGAAATGATAAACAGTGCGAAAACAAAAAAGCTCCAAATATTTGGAGCTTTTTTTATATCTAATACATTCTAAATCCTTAATACAAATTAGGAAATTTAGAAGGATTAACTTCATGCATCATGCTGTATACTTTCTCAAAAATATCTTCTGCAGAAGGTTTAGAGAAATAGTCACCATCAGTTCCGTAAGCCGGTCTGTGGGCTTTTGCAGCAAGAGTTTGTGGTTTGCTGTCTAAATGAACATATGCATCTTGCTCTTCCAAAATTTGTTGTAAAATAAAGGCAGAAGCTCCACCGGGAACATCTTCGTCAATTACTAACAAACGATTTGTTTTCGCGATACTTTTTACTATATCTTTATTAATGTCAAATGGAAGTAAAGACTGAATGTCAATAACTTCACAATCAATTCCTAAATCTAATAATTCAGTTGCTGCTTGTTCTACTAATCTCAATGTTGAACCATAAGAAACAAGTGTAATATCAGATCCTTCTTTTAATGTTTCAACCACACCAATTGGTGTTTTGAATTCACCAAAATTTAAAGGTGTTTTTTCTTTTAAACGGTATCCATTTAAACATTCAATTACCAAAGCAGGTTCGTCAGTCTCTAAAAGAGCGTTATAAAATCCTGCAGCCTGAGTCATGTTTCTTGGAACCAAAACATGGATTCCACGAATAGCGTTGATAATCATTCCCATCGGAGAACCAGAATGCCAGATACCTTCTAAACGGTGTCCACGAGTTCTGATGATTAACGGTGCTTTTTGTTTTCCAACAGTTCTGTATTGTAATGTAGCCAAATCATCACTCATGATTTGGATCGCATATAATAGATAATCTAAATACTGAATTTCAGCAATTGGACGTAAACCTCTCAAGGCCATTCCTATTCCCTGACCAACGATAGTTGCTTCACGAATTCCGACATCGGCAACACGAAGTTCTCCATATTTTTCCTGCATACCTTCTAAGCCCTGGTTTACATCACCAATGTTTCCTACATCTTCACCAAAAATTAGTGTTTCAGGATATTTGGTAAACAAAGCGTCGAAGTTATCACGAAGGATCATTCGGCCATCTGAATCCGGTTTTGCATTTTCTGCATATTCCGGAAGCACTTTTTGTACAGAATAAACATTCAAATCTGAATCAGAATGTAAATGGCTGCTAAATCTTGGTTGTGTTTTTGAAATGTAATCTGTAATCCAGTTAGATAACAAAATTTTACTATTTGGTACTTCTACAAAACGTAATATTTTGCGTGCTATAACCAACATTTCCTTTTTTAAAGGCGATTTGATAGCGCTTAATTCTGAAATATATTTTCCAATTCTTTCTTTATGATTGATGCTTGCTTCTGCAATTTGCTCCAATAAAGCCAAAAGATTTTTTTGATCTTCAATAATTGGGTTGATGAAAGAATTCCAAGCCTCTTTTTTAGCCTCAAGAACTTCTTTTTTCAATTCAAAATCAATTTCTGAAAGTTCTTCAGGAGATGCAATATTGATGGCAATCATCCATAAACGCATCTGGCGAATACAATCGAAATCTCTTTCCCAAGCAAGTCTTTCTCCATTCTTATAACGTTCGTGAGAACCTGAAGTAGAGTGTCCTTGTGGTTGTGTTAATTCATTTACGTGAATTAATACCGGAATATGTTCTTCGCGGGCAATAGCACCGGCACGTTCGTAAGTCGAAACCAGCTCAGCATAATCCCAGCCTTTTACTCTAAAAATTTCATAACCTTTAGAATCTTCATCGCGTTGATATCCTTTAAGAATTTCAGAGATGTTTTCTTTAGTAGTTTGATGTTTAGCGTGAACCGAAATTCCGTATTCATCATCCCAAACGCTCATTACCATCGGAACTTGTAGAACTCCTGCAGCGTTTATGGTTTCAAAAAATAAACCTTCAGAGGTACTTGCATTACCAATAGTTCCCCAGGCAACTTCGTTTCCATCTACAGAGAATTTGTCTTTGATTTTGATGCCATCGACATTTCTGTAAATTTTAGAAGCCTGAGCCAATCCCAATAATCTTGGCATTTGTCCGGCTGTAGGAGATATATCTGCGCTTGAATTTTTTTGTTTTGTCAGGTCTTTCCAGGATCCGTCTTCGTTTAAACTGTGCGTTACAAAGTGTCCGCCCATTTGTCTTCCGGCAGACATTGGATCAAAGTCTAAATCGGTATGACCGTATAAACCTGCGAAAAATTGTTTTGGAGTTAATTCGCCAATCGCCATCATAAAAGTTTGATCACGATAGTATCCTGAACGGAAGTCACCATTTTTGAAGGCTTTTGCCATCGCAAGCTGTGGAACTTCTTTTCCGTCACCAAATATTCCAAATTTGGCTTTTCCGGTCAATACTTCTTTACGACCTAAAAGGCTACACTCACGGCTGGTTACTGCAATTCTGTAGTCATTTAATACTTCAGTTTTGAAATCCTCAAATGTTAATGTAGTATTGTTTTTTTCTGTAATCATAATCTGGAATGGTCATGTTGAGACTGCGAAATTACTTAAAAACAATCAATAATCATAATTCTTTAAAATAAATATAATTTAATTATTTGTATTTAAAATCAAAAAACTACGTACTTTATTTATGTTATTTTAAATAAAAAACATAATTTAGTAATAATAATGCATATTTTTGATTAAAATTTATTCAATTAAAACCATTTTCGGGTAAAAAGATTGACTAATGTTTTAGGCGATAATGTTATAACAAATCTTATTTTTTCGTTATATTTTGTTTGACTGATTTCCCATCCATTATTTGAGTAAACCGGAAAATAGAGTTCAAAATAGTCCGGAACCAGATTTAAACGAACTCCGGTATCGTAAACAAAATCGGCGCTTTGATGTTTACTTTTCATAAAACCAATATCACCATACATTTCAACCCAGTTCCAAACAGAGTAACTTGCATTTAATGTTGTCATCCATTGATTAGCGAATGAGGGTTCGATTTTGGACTTAAAACCACCTTCAGCCATGACAAACTGCTGACTAAAAAAACCGCTGCTTTCAGATCTTCCATAAAAATTATAATCAAACATATAATCTGTAGGACGATCTAGACCAAAACTGAAATAATCCGAATCTGTTTTATTATAGAGAAAAGTTCCGGCATACATTCTTAAATTCAATTTATGATTGTTCTCAAACAGTCTTCTGTATTCAATTTCACCCGCTATTTTTCCAAAATCTCCAGAAAACTGCACATCAGTCATAAAATTAAAATGATTGATTAATTCAGTTTTGGTATTAGAATAACGAACATTGAAAATAGAATAATTTGGTGGTGAATTGTCAGTAATATATTCGCTTGCCTCTCGATTTACAATAACCTCGCGCATTAAGAAAAGTTGTTTTCTGTTGTCTCTGAAATTTTTCTCCCGAATACGGAATTGCACCATTGGATTCAATCTCAAATAAGTTGCATCCGGCGCGTAGTGAAAATAGTTCTGACTAATCGAATAACGTACATTATAGAGTGTACTGTTTCGATAATATTGACTCCATGAAAATGCCGATGAACCAGAAATTGTTCCTGCATTTATAGAATATGCCGGATTGATATCAAATGTAAAAGGTTTGTCTAAAATGGTTTTATTATGAAAACGAATTCCAGGCGTCAAACCATCATATAAATTATAGTTAAGTGTCGGAATATATAAAATCTGATTGTAATAAGGATCTTCCAGATCTTTAGCAAAATTAAATTTGATCGGACGATTGACAATAACTACACTTTTTAATGATTTCCAGTTGTTTCTTTGATTGTATTCCGGAACCTCATTGTCGTAATTAATGACAATTTTATCTGCATTTTTTCGATCAAAGTTATAAACCGAATCTTTTTTTGTGGGTTCAATCCAGGTTTTAAAAACGACTTCATTTTTCTTGATTCCATAAATCGGAATTGGAGCATAAATTCCCGTCTTATTTTTGATTTGAAATTGTACACTGTCTTTGGTTCGCGAAACATTGGAGAATTTATAATCGATAATTTGGCGAGAATCAATAATAGTTTCAAAAAACCAATTGATTTTTTTCGGACTATTTTTAGTTAATATAGCTTCAAAGTCAAAGCGGTTTGTCTGCTCTTTTTTATTCAGATTATAAAATTCCTGAACACTTTCAGGCACAATATTATGATTCAGATAATCGTCTAAATAACTCAAACTTAAACCTGCACGATATTTACTGGCAATTTGCTCGTTGAATTTTATCAGCGTATTTTTAGGGTCACCAAGAGGCTGATCCAGGTTTTTTCTTGCCATCAGCATATAATAATAGCTGTACTGCTCGTTGAAAGTTATATTGGTAATGTTATAACTTTTAAAGAGTTTCATGTCTGAAAGTCTACCCAGCATTTTCTGATCCAAATGATGTTCTTCCATGTATTTCATCATGGTGTAAATCTGAATTCCGTCATAAACCCAATTATCCCTTCTTGGATCAAGGCGCAAACTGTTCTTGAGATAATTGTTGAGGTAGGTTTTTAAAAAAGTAATCTCAAAGATAAATTCATCTGTAAACGGACTAATAAACGATGGTAATTGATTTAGTCCATAAAACGGATTTCTGTCATAATCTGCCTGAGAAACCGTGATTTTTTGATGAGGGTACTTTCCAATAAAGTTATTAGCAAAACTAGCTACTCTATCAATAATTAATGCTCTTTGTATTTCACTGACCCTTTTGGTTTTTAAATCTGAAAGTACTTCGATTTCTCCGTTACTATAACTTCTGAAGCTGTTTTGTTTTTCGATAAATAAATTAAAATCGGTTCTGTTATTGCCTGAAAAGGAATAAGCGGTATAAGCTGAATTCGAATTATCTTTTGAAACCGAGTTCAAATCGGTGGTAATAGAATAATTATGTGGAATCTTTATTTCAACTTCGTAATCTGTGCTGGCATTTGCAATATCATCAAGATTAAAATTGTTGTTTTTTACAAAATGATGATTTTCAAAACGGGCAGGACTTATAAACCAATTTTTTAGGTTCATTTCTCCATTTTGATCAAAACCATAATGTGTGAATTTGGCACTGGGAATTTTAGAAATATAAGTAAGATGTAGGTCGATTTTTTCGCCTGGACTTAATTTTCGATTCAGCTTCACAACAATAAAATCAGGGTTTTTAACGGTTCTTTGCCATTCCAAAGCCAAATTATCAGAATCGGTCAAACTCAAAATAGTCGTATTTCCTCTTTCCTCTGGTTTGGCGACATGAAAACCTCTGTAAAATTCATCTGAAAAACGTTTGGCCAAAGGAGTGTTTTTATCTGAAAAAGCATTATTCCAGTCATTCAATACAATTGAATCCAGAGAATCATTTGAGGTGTTGTAAAACGTAATGTCCTGTCTTACATTCAGTGTTTTAAGTTCAAGATTAACCGCCACATCCATCTTAGACTGATGTTGTGCATATTGTTTTATTGAACTGAATAAAACTAAAATGAAGAATATGATTTTATAAAGTGATTTCAATGATGACTCAGGATAATTAGACGTATACTTAAGTTACGAGTGTAAGGTCGTTTTGGTTTTTTGTAAAAATAGCATAAAAAAAGCTGTTTAAAAAACAGCTCTTAATTTTTATGATAATATAGAATTCAAACCTTAGAAATTTGGACTCAAATCGTATTTCTTGTAGAACTTATCCAGAACGTCAACTACTTCATCTTCAGTGTCTACTATTTTAAACAAGTTTAAATCTTCAGGACTTACCGTATGCATTTTTTCAACTAAAACCGTTTTCACCCATTCGATCAAGCCTGACCAGAATTCCACACCAACTAGAATAATTGGAAATTTTCCAATTTTCTTAGTTTGAATTAAAGTAATTGCTTCAAACATTTCGTCCAAAGTTCCAAAACCTCCTGGCATTACTACAAATCCCTGAGAGTATTTTACAAACATTACTTTTCTAACAAAGAAATAGTCAAAATTCAGGTTTTTATCATGATCGATATAAGGGTTAAAATGCTGCTCAAAAGGCAATTCAATATTCAGACCAACCGAAGTTCCGCCACCTAAGTGTGCGCCTTTATTTCCGGCTTCCATAATTCCGGGACCACCGCCCGTAATCACACCGTAACCGGCTTTACTAATTTTATAAGCAATTTTTTCGGCTAATAAATAGTATTTGTCGTCTGGTTTTGTTCGCGCTGATCCAAAAATCGATACACACGGACCAATACGCCCCATGCTTTCGTAACCGTTTACAAACTCGGACATGATTTTAAAAATCGCCCAGCTGTCATTAGTTCTAATTTCATTCCACGTTTTTTGTTTCAAACGATCCTGAATTACTTTATCCTCATCATTATCAAAATCTTCTAATCTCATTTTAGGTATTTTAATTATTTATATTTTTATTTCTAGCTGTGTCGTTTTAATTATTGCCATCCTGAGTGGAGTCGAAGGAGAAGGAGCTGATTCCTGCTGTCCACTGTATCTTTTGTGCCGAACCCCGGCACAAAAGGATGCCGTTCCCATCAGGGCTAGGGCACTCGTTTTCAAAAGAAGAATCCTTTACTAATAGCTTTGTTCTTCAATTGATTTCGTAATAGGGCTTTTTACTTTTCCGGTATGCTCTGTTGTTTTAGATTCTATAAGCATAATTAAACATTCGTCAACAGATGAAACCCAGTGATTTACTCCTTTTTTTACGACGAATAATTCGCCTTTCTTCATAGTGAATGATGGCTCGTTTTCAATTTCCATTAATAGTTCACCTTCGACAATATAAAATAGTTCGTCTTCGTTTTCGTGATTATGCCACGGTATTTCCTGACCTTTTATTTTAGCCACTTTAATATATTGATCGTTTACTTCATCAATTATTTTGGGTGAAAAATATTGGTTTACGTTGCTGAACTTGTCTTTAAGATTCATATATTCTATATTTAGTCTTCACCGAAAACAAAAATTTTTTCAAAAACGGCTAGCTAAATTAAGTCTTTTTTTGAGAATTGTCACAAGATTGTCCATTTATTAATTTAAATGTAACAATTAACATTGGGTTGATTTTGTATTGTTATTCATTATCAAAGGATTAATGAATTCAAATAAATATGTCGTTCCTATGGAACTTAAGTACGGAGATGCAAATTATCAACGGATTAAACCCGAAGCCTAGGGACGTTGCTATAAATATTTCGTTCCGATGGAACTATTATAGTTATTAAAATAATATGTAAATATTACAAGTCAGATGGTTTATCCACTGAGAAAAGTATTCACATTTTTGTCATTCCGAGGAACGAGGAATCCCCGTAAGAAACTCCTTAAAGCAAAGTCACCAATCTTTATCGAGCTACTTGTAGAGATTCTTCGTTCCTCGGAATGACAAAGATTGTGCTTATTGGTTAGCAAAAAAGCTTTAATTATTCCAATTCTTTCTTTAAAAACTTAGCCGTATAGCTTTTTTTATTTTTCGCTACTTCTTCAGGAGTTCCTTTGGCGATCAATTGTCCGCCGCCTTTTCCGCCTTCAGGACCAATATCAATAATATAATCAGCAAGCTTTATTACATCCATATTGTGCTCGATGACCAGAATGGTATTTCCTTTGTCTACCAATTTATTGATCACATCCATTAAAACACGAATATCTTCAAAGTGCAAACCTGTGGTTGGTTCATCTAGTATATAAAAGGTATTTCCGGTGTCTTTTTTAGATAATTCTCCAGCCAGTTTAATACGTTGTGCCTCGCCGCCAGAGAGTGTTGTGCTTTGTTGACCAAGCGTAATATATCCTAAACCAACATCCTGAATTGTTTTTACTTTTCTATAAATTTTCGGGATATTCTCGAAAAACGGAACTGCTTCATCAACCGTCATATTCAAAACATCCGAAATTGATTTTCCTTTGTATCGAATTTCCAGCGTTTCTCTGTTAAAACGTTTTCCCTGACACGTTTCGCATTCTACATAAACGTCTGGTAAAAAGTTCATTTCGATAGTTCTAACTCCAGAACCTTCACAGGTTTCGCAACGTCCGCCTTTTACATTAAAACTAAAACGTCCGGCTTTATAACCACGAATCATACTCTCAGAAGTCATCGTAAACAGGTTTCTGATTTCAGTAAAAACTTCAGTATAAGTCGCGGGATTTGAACGTGGTGTTCTTCCAATCGGACTTTGGTCGATATCAATTACTTTATCAATATGTTCTAAACCTTCTATTTTTTTATAAGGTTGTGGTTTTTTTACACCATTAAAATAATAGGCGTTTAAAATGGGGTAGAGTGTTTCATTTATTAAAGTCGATTTTCCACTTCCTGAGACTCCCGTCACGCAAATCAATTGGCCTAGAGGCAATTCAATAGAAACGTTTTTCAGGTTGTTTCCAGTTGCTCCAGTCAGTTTTAGGAACTTGCCATTTCCTTTACGACGTTCTTTTGGTATCTCTAGTTTCATCGTACCATTCAAATATTGAGCAGTAATCGTATTCGATTTTAAAGTTTCGGCCGGAGTTCCAATACTGATAATTTCGCCTCCGTACTTTCCCGCTTTCGGACCAATATCAATTACATAATCGGCACGTTCGATCATGTCTTTGTCGTGTTCCACCACGATAACAGAATTACCAATATCGCGTAATTGTTCCAAAGAATGAATTAGCTTTTCATTGTCTCTTTGGTGCAAACCAATGCTTGGCTCATCCAAAATATATAAAACACCAACCAATTGTGAACCGATTTGGGTTGCTAAACGTATACGCTGTGCCTCACCACCAGAAAGTGATTTTGAACTTCGGCTTAAAGCCAAATAATTCAAACCAACATTCATAAGGAAGTTCAATCGATCTTTGATTTCTTTAACTACTTCAGAAGCGATCAAAAGTTGTTTGTCTGTTAAATGACTATTTAAATCCTGAAACCAGGCTGTTAAGTCAGAGATATCCATATCACACAATTCTGTGATATTTTTTCCATTAACTCTAAAAAATTGCGCTTCTTTTTTCAAACGTGAACCATCACAAACGGGACAATTTACTTCATCCATGAAATCTTTTGCCCAACGTTTTATAGTGGTTGAAGAAGTTTCGTCAAACTGATTTTTGATGAAATGCGAGATTCCTTCAAAATCTATTTTATAATCGCGGGTAACTCCTAAATCTTTAGAATTAACAACGAATTTATCCTTACCTCCATGCAAAATCATGATCATGGCTTCCTCTGGAATTTTCTCAATTGGGTCTGTTATCTTGAAACTGAATTTTTCTCCAATAACTTCCAATTGCTTGAAAATCCAGGAAGATTTATATTCGCCAAGTGGAGCAAAACCACCTGCTTTAATGGATAATTTCGGATTCGGAATAATCTTTTTGATATTGATTTCGTGGACCGTTCCCAAACCATTACAATGCGGACAAGCACCTTTTGGAGAGTTAAATGAAAACAAATTCGGTTCCGGATTCTGATACGAAATTCCTGTTGAAGGACACATTAAATTCCTGCTGAAATAACGTACTTCATTGCTATCCTGATCTAAAATCATCAAGACATTCTCGCCATGATGCATGGCAGTATTAATACTTTCAGACAAACGTTTTTGATTGTCCTCCGTATCTTCAATCAACATTCTGTCGACTACAATTTCGATATCGTGTGTTTTATAACGATCCAGTTTCATTCCTGAAACCAAATCCTGAACTTCACCATTTACACGAACCTTAAGGAATCCCTGTTTGGTAATTTGTTGGAATAATTCGGCATAATGTCCTTTTCTGGCTCTAATAATCGGAGCTAAAATATTGATACGTTTCCCATTAAAGTCCTGAATAATCAAATCTTTAATTTGTTCATCAGAATAAGAAACCATTTTCTCGCCTGTGTTGTAACTGTAAGCGTCAGCACCACGAGCGTATAAAAGTCTTAGGAAATCGTATATTTCAGTAATAGTTCCAACAGTCGAACGCGGACTTTTACTGGTTGTTTTTTGTTCAATTGCGATTACTGGAGATAGTCCGTCAATCTTATCAACATCAGGGCGTTCTAAGCCTCCAAGAAACTGTCTGGCATAAGCCGAAAAAGTCTCCACATAACGACGTTGTCCTTCAGCATAAATCGTATCAAATGCCAAAGATGATTTTCCCGATCCTGATAAACCGGTAATTACAACCAGTTTTTCACGCGGAATTGAAATATCGATATTTTTTAGATTATGAACTCTTGCGCCAAGAACTTCAATAGTATTGTCTTTTTCTAACATAATTTTGAGCAAAACGCAAAGTTACCACTTTGATTTGTTCTTTTAATACTAGAGTACAAAACTTTATGTTACAATTAGTAACAAAAAACGCTAGTGTGAACTAGCGTTTTTTAATTTTTAGATTTTCATTTTATTCCATTCCTAGTCCTAGAGTCTGTAAAATTCCAACTATCCATACTATTGGTTTCCATAGAACTATAAAGCCTATTATTGATAAAATCGAAAAGACTGACCAGTACCAAAAACCGCCATCAGATGAGAAAATAGGAAACCATTCATTTAGTAACATATAAATTCCAAATGGAATTGCTGCTAAAACTAATAATACCCAAACAATGCATTTTATAATAAAAACGATAAAATTTAATAATAATTGAAATAACATAATTTTGTAAGTTTATGACTTTCGTCTGATTAAAAATGATTTACTTAATAATAGTTTGTATTTTAGCTTTTGAAATTAGAGGATGACTTTTCATCATCTAAAGCAGTCATCAAACCCGTTACTAATAGCGAAAGGCCAACACCAATCATACCTCCTGTTTGCGGGTTTTTACCCAAATGATTTGCAATTGCCATTCCTGCGGCTGCACCTGAAGTCAGAATGGTACTCAAACTACTAAAGTCCATTTCTGTGTTTTGTTTTTTGAAAAGATTTTTCATGATACTTTATTTTAAATTGATTACGAAATTATAATCTGAAACTGTCAATTGTTGTCAGTGTAAAATAAAATGATAATAAAACAAACTGACAGTAATTGTCAGTTTGTTTTACTATTTTCGTAGTATGAAAATTAAAGAAAAGCCGAATTTCAACAACCCTCAAGTTTATCAAACCAAACAATTAGTAGAAATTCTTAAGAAGTTTCCTTTTGAGAGTATGGAAAATTTAATTAATTATATTAGTCCTACTAGAGAAAATAAAATAAGTGAACGTACTTTTCATAGAATAAAAGCTACTTTAAGAGATGATTATGGTATTGTAATTAAATATTCGAGAGCTAATCAAGGGTTTTATTTAGATGAAGAAAAATCGATTAATATCGAATCGTTTTTAAGTCATATGGAAATTTTGGCTACTGGTGAACAGATTTCCCATAATCTAAATGGAAATAATAATTCGTTATCGTTTATTGAGTTTGAAAATAAATCTGCAATAGAGGTAATTCCTAATTTTAAATCTGTTTTAGACGCAATACAACAAAATTTGCCTATTACTTTTGTACACAGTAGTTTTTATTATTATAAAGAAATAAAAGAGCAGGAATACACTTTAAAACCTTATTATTTAAAACAATATCAAAATCGTTGGTACGTGGTAGGTGAAACTCAAAAGGGCTATCGTACATTTGGTTTAGACAGAATAAAAAGTGTTGAAACAGGGATTGAAAAATTCAAATCGAAAATAAATGAAGCTAAAGAAAAATTTTCTAATGTTGTCGGCCTGAATAGTATGGATCATGAATTACAAACTATAAAGCTTTCTTTCCATATTTCGCAAAAACTATATGTTGAATCATTGCCTTTGCATAGTTCCCAAAAAGAAATTAATCTTGACAATGATAAATCATTTGATATTTCATTAAACATCCATCCTAATTTCGAGTTCAGTCAGCAAATTTTGAAATATGGCAGTTTGGTAAAAGTTTTAGAACCAAAATGGCTAGCGGATGAGATCAAGGAGGAATTAAGGAGAGGCTTTGAGAATTACTAAAATCATAAAAAAGGTTCAACTTGTAATGCTTTAGTTGAACCTTTTAAATTTAACGTGTTATTTCAGCTTGACTTTTGATTAAAATTTCACGTACTAATGCTTCCGAATCTTCAATTAAATCAGAACCAAAACTATCTGTCATTTTGTATCCAATTCCAGCCGCTGCAATTTGTCCAACAAAAGGAATATATTTTAATACTTCTTTAGAACCTATATTCACTGCTAATCTCTTCAATAACATCATTATTCCTTCTCTAGCAACAAATTTAGCTGCATATTGTGCGGCTTTTGTTTTAATGATTGTGAAATTTGCATTATTTCCCATTCTTCTTGATAATTCAGTAATACTTTTTTCGTCTAAACCATAAATCTTTTGAATCTCTTTTGACATTGTCAATAAAATCGCAATATCTAAACTTATGTCTAAACCAGGAATTGGATTGATTCCATTAGCAGCAGCCGAATATGCACCATAAGAAACTGCTTTTCTTGCTAGAATACTTTTTTCTTTTAAAATTTGTTCATTCAGAGGAGCAACATCAGCCATAAAACGTTGTTTTTTGATTCCTGTCAAATTTTGCTCAATGTCTATTAATAATTTTGACAAATCCATTTTTAAGGGTTCTCTCGAAGAAGTTAAATAAATACCTTTAATTTCAATATTCCCAATATTGCTTATAATGTCATTTTTTACTTTTTCAAAAACTTCATATTCTGTCAAATTATCATCATGCTTTCCGTTTCTGATAGATTCATCCATTTTTGTACGAACCACATAAACTGGTCTTCCAATTCTAATCATTTCTTTTATTAACCAAATGTCATTCTCATAAAATCGATTTGCAGTTACAACAACTACTGCATCAAAACTCTCCAAATTACAAATTTCTAAATATGATTTAACTGGGAATTTTTCAGTTCCACATCCTGGTAAATCCGAAAAATGAATTCCATTACTAGTATATTTTTTTATGTGTAAAGTTGTTTCTGTTATTCCGACGTCTGCAACTTTTCTACCAACAATTGCATTAATTAATGATGATTTTCCTGCACCACTTTGTCCAGAAATGGCAATATTTACAGTTGCGTTTTTCATAGCATCATATTCCTTTTTTAAATTCTCGATAATTGTTGTGATTTCTTGAGTTCCAAATACTGTCTCCATTGTTGTTTTTTATTTAATTTATAATTTATTTCGAAATATATTGATCAATAATTTAAGTAAAACTACCCTTTGAAACTGTCATTTTATGTCAGTAATAAATTATTGAAATGTAGCGCTGTGTAATTGAGTTCTTTTAATTTAGTTTTTAGAGGTTTTTGAGAGACGATTTAATAAAGCTTGATGTCAAGCCAGATCTACTTGAACTCTTTTACTACGCTAATCGAAATAAAAATGAGGCATAGTAAAAATTTAGTTTTGTTAGTCTTCAAAAATAAATCATCACAAATTCTCTAATTTTTTTACCTTTTGAAAGTCATCTTATTTAACACGAAAGCATCTTTCTATACTATAAAAAGAAAAAAGCACTTGTAATCGTTAACAAGTGCTTCTACATTATGAGTGCGAAAAAATTAAACCAAAAGTAAAATAGTGACTATTGTACCATTATTTTCGGTAAAAGTAATTTCGATAGGATCTTTTAATTCCTGCAAAAGTGAAAGTCGCTCTTTTGTAAGCTGAATTCCTTTTGACTGATGTAGTTTATTTTTTTTTGAGGCCTTAATTCCTAATCCGTTATCGGTGATTTTACATTCTAAAATAGTTTCTGAAATCATTTTAAACGAAATGATCAATTGGGGAGCAACACTTGATTCATTAAAAGCATGAACAAAAACATTCTCAACAAAAGGCTGTAAAAGCATTGTTGGAATTTTGGTAAAACAAGTATCTACTTTTGGTGAAATTTGAATTTCGAAATCTATTCGATTATCAAAACGCATGTTTTCGATCATAATGTAACCTTCAAGATATTCTATTTCTTCATCAATCGTTATTTTTTGTTTAGATGAGTTTTCTAATGTTTTTCGAATTAATTTTGAAAATTCGCTAATGTAGAGGAGGGAGTTGTCAATGTCGTTACTTATTATAAAATCCTGGATAGCATTCATAGCATTAAAAGTAAAATGTGGATTCATTTGACTCAATAATGCTTCAAGTTTGGTCTCGGCAATACGGCGCTGGATGATGGTTTTTTCATTAGATTTTCTTTTTATTCGAATAAAAATATAAATCATTAGCCCTGATAAACAAATAATAGTTATTGTAATAAACCACCAGCTTAACCAAAATGGAGGCAGAATTTTAATTTGCAGAATACTGAAAAACCTTGATTTTCCGGCATTCATATCAAAAACTTCAAGCTCTAGATTGTAGTTTCCGAAGGGCAGGTAAGGTAAAAATAAATTGGTTTTTTCGCTATAAGGACTCCAGCGATTATTCTCATTTAAACGATATCTGAATTTTAATTTGTTGGGAAATGAATGTCCTTTTGGAACAAAATCAATTGATAAAGAATTGTGCTTGTAGTCTGAAATTAATTGTTTAGAATGGTATCTGAACCATTTATATTCTGAAGGCTTTAACGGAGTATTATTTATTGCAATAGAACTTATTCCAATTTCAGAAACAGTTAACTGAGCCGCAATCAAACGATTTAAATCTATTGTATAAAAACCTTTTTGGGTTCCCAGCCATAATGTGCTATTAAAAATTTGAGAAGTTGTAATTCGGCAATCTTTTAAACCTTGTTCTTTATCAATTAGTCTAATAATACCGTCTTTGTAAATATTGATACCCTTTTCTGTACCTATCAAAATGTAATTCTTATAAGATTCCAGGAATAAAATAGTATTCCCAATAATCTGTTTTTTTGAAATTGTTTTTAGGATTTTAAAAAATTTTGAATCGTCAATAACAAAAACATCACCAAATTCAGCGGCTAAAATAAGTTGCCCTTTATTGTTTTTTGTAATGTGTTTAAACTTTTTTTCTTTCCAGATTCCATCTGCCAGATACGATTTAAACTGATTCTTTTCATATACATAAACACCATTAAAAACAGATAAGAGATATGTCTTGTTATTATTGGTTAAAATTTTTACGATGTATTGCGGCGTATTTTTTTCAAACTTTGAATAATGGTTGTTTTTTAAAGTTTTTAAATCCTCATAAATGCGAACTCCGGCATAAGTGATCGTTTCAATTAATTTATTATTATAAGTAAAACCAATTTTTAAACTATGCTTAGGTAAGTAACTAGTTATTACATAATTTTTATCGATTTCAAAAATTCCTATATTACTATTGATCCATAAAGAATTTTGGTTTTTTACGATTTCGTAAAACTCAATTTGATTTGTGGGAATATTAAAATTTAATTCAAAATCCCTGGATTCAGCTGATTGTTTGCGAAGAATATCTTTTCCTTTTTTGTAAAAATTCATTTCAGTTTTCTTAAAATGTTCAAGTGAAATAGATTTTATAACTTGCTGTTTAGAGTTTAGAATTTTTACCCCTCTGGTTTCTAATATTAATTTATGATTATTAAAATTTTCAAAATCTATAATGGATGAACCATCAAAGGAATTATAGTTAATGATTTTATCCAACCTCACCTGATAAATTCCATTGTTGTTAGAACCAACATACAGGATATCGTTAAATTGATCGTACACAACATTTAATAATACTTTAGAATCAATTCCGTATGCAGATGAAACATCCGTCATTTTATCTTTTGCAATAGTATAAAGCCCACCATCGGGAGTATAAACGCCCCAGGCGGCTGCAAATATGGTATCTCTCTTGTCTTTTGCAAATTGCCAGACAAACGATTTTCCAAAATTTACAGATGATTTGTCTCCTTTTGAAATTTTATTAAAATCAAATTTGTTAATATGACCTTCGTTTCCGCTATAAAGTGTAGAGCCAAAAAGACATAATGAATAAGAGTTTTTATGTAAAATAATAGGTACTACGCGCGGATTCGAAGTTGATTCATCAATTTTAAACAAACCTTCAAAAGTTGAAGTAAAATATACTACACCATCATACTCAACAAAGGCTAAAGAAATAAAATCTTCTTTGTGTTCCGGAACTTTTGGAGTTACAAGTTTGTTTGTTTTGATGTCAATTATAGAAACGCCCTGTTCTGTACCTACATAAACTTTGTTTTTAAAAGGGAAAACTTTTCTTGTTTTATTAGCAAGAAGTCCGTCTTTAATTGTGAAAACAGTAAATTTTTTGCCATCAAATTTACTCACGCCGCCGCCATAACTGGCAAACCACATATTTCCGTCTGCATCTTCATTAATATCCCAACAACTGTTATGACCTAAACCATTGCTTTCATCAATCGTGGTAAAAGTTCCGTTTTCCATTCTTGAAATTCCGTTTTCGGTGCCTATCCACAAAATACTTTTAGAATCTAAAAATAATGAACGAACCGCATTATTGGGCAGACCGTCTGAAGTAGTAAAATTTTTTGATGGAAAATATTGACCAAAAGCAAATGATGAAATAAAAAGAAAAAAGAACTGAAAGAAAATCTTATTTAGTGATAGCATCAATAAGCTCTTTTTTATTAAATGATTTGTCTGATACAGGAATCTCATGTCCAGAAGTCATTTCTAAAACATAATCATCAGATTTGAAATTTTTCACATATTCTGCGTTAATCAAATAACTTCTGTGCACTTTTAGAAATTTGATTTCAGATTGTAATAATTCACATATTTCTTTAAATGATTTTGAAGTGTGATGCTGCGATTCTTTGGTGTAAATTATGGTGTAAGAGCCATCAGATTTACAAAAAATTATTTTATTTACATGAATTACTTCAAAACCGGTTTTTGTTGGAAAGGCAATTCTTTGTTTTCCAGAAGTTTGATGGCTTAAATTCTCAGTCAGTAGCTCATATCTGTTTAAATTGGTCTTATTTTCTAGAACAGACTCAAACCTTCCAATAGCTGTTTTAAAGTCTTGCACATCAATTGGTTTTACTAAGTAATCTAAAGCACTTTTGCGAATTGCTTCAATAGCATATTCTTTATGAGCTGTTGTGAAAATAATTTCAAACGGAATAATTTCAAAGTGAGTAAGCAGTTCAAAACCATTTTTATCTGGCATTTGAATATCTAAAAAAACAAGATTTGGTGCATTTTTTTTTATTGAAATTAAAGCTGTAGCAACAGAATTGCATTCATCAACTATTTCGATTTTGTCTGGAAAATATCTACTGCATATGTTTTTCAGCAAACTGCGTCCACGCGATTCATCATCAACAATAATAGCTTTAATTTTCATAATAGACTTTGGTGGTATTTGGTTTATTGTTTTTGGAAAGAATCGAAATTACTTGGATTAGGATTAATAAATCACTTTTATTCTATCGTCATAGAGCGAAGTTTCATTCTATAAGCTTCAAGTGCTATAGATTTGGAAATGAAGCCGTAATATTTTTCATTTCGTAAAACGGGAAGAAAAGCTGTTTTTGATTTTTCGAACTTACTCATTACAATTTCCATGCTGTCATAAGAAGAAATGGTAGCCGCTGGGGTCTTCATGACATCTTTAATCAAGGTATATTTTACACGATAACTATTAAAAATAATTTCGCGGATATCATTAAAATGAACGACACCAACTAATTCTTTTTCATTATTTACGACAGCAAAAACAACCTGATTGGAGTGCGAAATAAGATCAACTAATTTAGTAAGGTTTTCATCTGGATGAACCGTTAAATAATCACATTGGATAATGGTATCAATATCTAAAGTTGAAAGAATATTGGAGTCTTTATTACTTGTAAAAGCATGTCCCTTTTTAGCCAGACCCTTTACATCAAGTGAATATTTTTCAAAACGTTTTGAGATGGCAAAACTTATAGAAGATACAATCATTAACGGAATCATTAAACTATAACCACCCGTAATTTCGGCAATTAAGAATATTGCGGTTAAAGGAGCATGAAATAATCCGCTCAAAATACCCGCCATTCCGACCATGGTAAAATTACTGATTGGTAATTTTGACAAACCAATCATGGTTACAAATTTTGAAAAAAAGAATCCCAGATAAGAACCTAAAAATAGGGAGGGAGCAAAGTTACCTCCATTTCCTCCACTTCCAATAGTTAGTCCGGAAGCGAAAACTTTTACCATCATGGTACATCCAACAAAAAGAAGTAAAACCCATTGGTTATTTCTAAAATCTCCAAATAAGGTATTGTCCAGTATTTTACCCGGATCAGCCTCAGACAAAGTTTTAATGCTTTCATAACCCTCACCAAAAAGCGTTGGGAAGACAAAAATAAGCAACGCTAATAAGGAAGATCCAATTAATGCTTTTTTGTAAGCACCCATTTTTAAGTGTGCAAAATAATGCTCTACTTTTTGAAAGTTTCTTGCATAATAAACGGCTATAAAGCCAGTTAAAATACCAAGAATTACATAAAACGGAATATTGTGATAATTGAAAGCTTCTTGTTTTTTGAAAGACAATAAAATAGTTTCATCCAAAACAATTGCAGAAACCAAAGCACCAGTTGCGGCCGAAATCATGATAGGGGTAAAGGCTGAGATACTAACATCAACCAATAAAACTTCGATAGCAAACAAAACGCCGGCAATAGGTGCATTAAAAGCAGCTGCAATTCCTGCGGCAACACCACAGCCAATAAGTAAGGTTCTGTCTTTATATGGTAATTTATAATTTTGAGCAAAGTTAGATCCAAACGCGGCTCCTGTAACCACGATTGGGCTTTCAAGACCTGCAGAACCTCCTAAACCAACCGTTAAAGAGCTGGTTACAATCTGCGCATACATTTGTTTTCTCGGAATAATACTGGCTTTTTTAGCAACAGCATATAAGATTTGAGAAGTTCCCTTTTCGATCGTTCCATTAAGAACTTTTTTGATAACAAAAACAGTAAGCAGAATACCAATAATAGGCAGGATACTATTGATAAAACTCAGTTTTAAAATACCATTTATGTAAGTTGCAAAAGAAAATACACTGTGCGCAAAAGTTTTTAAAACTATTACCGCTAAAGAGCATGAAATACCAATTAAAACACTTGATAAAAAAATAAACTGCTTTGGCGTCATTAAGGACTGTGCCAAAGCAATAACGCTTTCTAGTTTTCTGAAATATTTTTTTAGCATTCTATCTGTAAAAATTAGGGGAATAGTGCAAATTTAGGGTATAACATTCAAAATTGTATGATTTTTATTTAAAATCTATTTTAATTCAAAACCCCACTGCTGTATCATCACCTCTAAAATCGGCTCCACCTTCTAAAGTTTTGTTTGGAAGTACCAAAATAGCATCGACCTTACCGATTATTGGTGTGGCTTTTTCATTGATTAAATACCCTTTTGCTTTCAGTTTATCGATAGTAGTGTTATCAAAAGTACTAGGTTCAAAAGTAATAAGATCTGGTAACCATTGATGATGAAATCTTGGTGCATTTACCGCCTCTTGCATACTCAGTTTATATTCGTAAACGTTTAAAATAGTTTGTAAAACCGATGTTATGATAGTAGAGCCTCCGGGAGTTCCCACCACCATAAAAAGTTTCCCATCTTTCTCTACAATTGTCGGAGTCATTGAACTCAACATTCTTTTTTGAGGTGCAATGCTATTAGCTTCATTTCCAACTAAACCAAACATATTTGGAGATCCTGGCTTGGCGCTAAAATCATCCATTTCATTGTTTAAAAAGAAACCTAATTCATCACAATAATATTTAGAGCCATAACCGTCATTTAAGGTTGTTGTTGCTGCAATCGCATTTCCGAATTTATCAACTATAGAATAATGTGTGGTTTCTGTACTTTCATTGTAAGTTACTTTTCCTTCTTTTATTTCTGAGGATAAACTGGCTTTGTCAACATTAAAAGTAGCCATTCTATCTTTTAAATAATCTCCAGAGAGTAAGGCGTTGACCGGAATTTTTACAAAATCAGGATCACCCAGAAACTGACTTCTGTCCGCGTAAGCTCTTCTTTCTGCTTCCACAATGACCTGAATGGCTTCAGGGGAATTATGTCCCATTTTTGCCAAATCATAAGGAGCAATCATTTTTAGAATTTGAGCAAGACAAATTCCGCCGCTGCTTGGCGGAGACATTGAAGTAATCTTTAAATCTTTATAGGTAAATTGAAGGGGTTTTCTCCATTTAGCTTCATATTTTGCTAAATCTTCCAAAGTGATAATTCCACCATTTTTCTGAAGATAATCAACTAAAATTTTAGCCGTTTCACCTTTATAAAATTCATTTCTGCCATTCTTTGAAATTCGTTTTAGAGTTTTGGCAAGTGCTGGATATTTTATAGTGTCTTTTTCTTTAAAATTAGAAGCTAACAAAGTGGCTGCCCCATTTACTTTTACGATAGCATCACGATAATCGTTCAGACTTTTTTCTTGTTTCTTTGTTACCACAACGCCTCTTTCTGCTAAAGCAATAACAGGTTTTAAAATTTCAGACATTGGCATCGAGCCAAATTTTCTATGAACGGCAAAAACACCGGCTACAGTTCCCGGAACGCCAATTGCCAAAGCAGTTTCGGTACTTTTTCCTTTGATTACATTTCCGTCTTTATCTAAAAACATATCTTTTGATGCCGCCAATGGTGCCTTTTCACGATAATCTAAAGATCCTACTTCGCCATTTGCTTTTCGATAAACCATAAATCCACCGCCACCAATGTTTCCCGCAAACGGAAAAGCAACGGCCAAGGCTAATTCGGTACCAACCATTGCATCAAAAGCATTTCCTCCTTTTTTCATAATGTCTGCACCTATTTTAGAGGCTTCTTCTCTGGCCGAAACGACCATAGCTTTTGAAGTTACCAATCCGGTTGGATTTTGTTGTGCAAAGCTAAAAGCAGTAATAAAACAGTATAAAAAGGTAATTTTTTTCATATGGGGAAAGATTGTCTTTTATAGAATCAATTTAATTTTACAAGGATAGTAATTTTTGTTTGGCCTGATGTTGTATTTCTACAAAAAAAGTAGTGAATTCCTGCTCAAATTCGGCATAAAATTCTTTAAGTTCTTCGCTGGCAAATTGCATTTTAGATAGATTTTTTGACCTTCGATCCATTTGCGTTAAAATCTGATGAATGCCGTCCACCGTCCGATAACTCAAAAGCCAGTTTCTTTCGATCATATAAGGCATAAGATCTTGTGTTTTTTCAGTCAGAATATCATAATTGGTATGAAGTGAATTGTAGAATCGATTTATAAAATCTTCTAGTTTTTCATCGGAATAGTTGCTCCAGTTTTTAGCTAAAAAATGATCATAAACAATGTCTACAATCACGCCGGCATAGTGATGGTATTTTTCATGTAATCGCTTGGTGCTTTGTCTAAAAACATCATGCGAATCAGTATAAGTATCAATAAAACGATGCAAAATAATTCCTTTTTGCACCTCTTCTGGAAAGTGTTCAAACTGTTTTCCACGAATACCGTCCGCCATAAAATTACCGATTTTGATCAAATCATTATCACCTGAAAGATATATGTGGGCTAGGAAGTTCATTTTTTTTGAGTTGCTAAGGTTCTGAGATGCTAAGTTACTAAGGTTTTTTATAGATATGTAAGATACTAAGTTGCTAAGATCCTAAGTTATTTAAGTAAAAGTATGAAAAGTTTTTGACATCGTTTTTTAGAGAATAATATATAGTTTCAACGTAAATATTTAAAAATCTCAGATCCTTAAAATCTTAGTCTCTTAGCAACTTTTTTTAAAAATCTTAGCATCTTAGTAACTTAAAAAAAATCTATATTTGTAACTGATAACCATAACTCAAAAAAATGACTTTAATAAAATCAATATCCGGAATTCGCGGAACTATAGGAGGAAAAGTTGGTGATAATCTAACTCCGGTTGATGCTGTAAAATTTGCATCGGCATACGGAACCTTTCTGAAAAACAATACTTCAAAAGAAAAATTAACGGTTGTGATTGGTCGTGATGCCAGAATTTCTGGTCCGATGATCCATAATCTTGTTGTAAATACGTTGATAGGTTTAGGAATTAATGTAATTGATCTTGGACTTTCAACAACACCTACTGTGGAAGTTGCTGTACCTTTAGAAAAAGCGGACGGGGGAATTATTTTAACGGCTTCTCACAATCCAAAACAATGGAACGCTCTTAAATTATTGAATGAAAAAGGAGAGTTTTTAAGCGGAGCTGAGGGGGCTAAAATTCTTGAAATTGCAGAAGCTGAAGCTTTCGATTTTTCTGATGTAGATAACTTAGGCGAAATTACTGTGAATGATGCTTATATGGATATTCATATCGACGAGGTTTTAAATTTACCTTTGGTTGATGTTGAAGCTGTAAAAGCGGCAAAATTTAAAGTTGTTGTTGACGGAGTTAATTCTTCGGGAGGAATTATTATTCCGAAATTATTAGAATTAATGGGTGTTGAAGTTGTGAAATTATATTGCGAACCAAACGGACATTTCCCTCATAATCCAGAGCCTTTAAAAGAACATTTAACGGATATCTCACAATTGGTAGTTAAAGAAAAAGCGCATTTAGGAGTTGTAGTTGATCCGGATGTAGATCGTTTGGCTTTCATTAGCGAAGACGGAGAAATGTTTGGAGAAGAATATACATTAGTGGCTTGCGCTGATTATGTTTTGAGTAAAACTCCTGGAAATACAGTTTCAAATATGTCATCATCACGTGCTTTACGTGACGTTACTAAAGCGCACAACGGAAGCTATGAAGCAAGTGCTGTAGGCGAGGTGAATGTTGTTGAATTGATGAAAAAAAATAATGCTATTATTGGTGGTGAAGGAAACGGAGGAATTATTTATCCAGAATCTCACTACGGACGTGATAGTTTAGTTGGAGTTGCTTTATTCTTAACACATTTAGCAAACAAAAAAATGTCAGTTTCGGCTTTAAGAGCTTCTTATCCGGAATATTATATGAGTAAAAATAAAATTGAATTAACACCACAAATTGATGTTGATGCCATTTTAGTTGCCATGACTGAAAAATATAAAAACGAAGATATTACTACGATTGATGGTGTAAAAATTGATTTCGCTACAGAATGGGTTCATTTAAGAAAATCAAACACAGAGCCGATTATTCGTATTTATACGGAAGCTCCTTCTCAGGAAAAAGCTGATATTTTAGCACTTCGAATAATTGATGAAATAAAAGCAATTGCGGGAATTTAGTTAGAAAGATTCTAAGATACTAAGGATCTAAGTTGCTAAGATTTTTAAATCTGTTTCAAACAAAAAACTCTTTCATTAAGTTGAAAGAGTTTTTTTTTGGGGAACTATTTTAGAGAGATGGTTATTAATTTTTGATGATTTTTATTGATTTCCTTACTATTCCATAAGTTGCATTAACAATGTAAACACCGCTAGAGAGTTTATCGCCAATTTTGATATCTTCATTCGTAAAATGATCATTGGATGAATAGCAGACAATCCCTTTCATGTCAATAATTTTTAGGCGTAAGGGCTCTGTCACATCTGATTTAATATGAAGAGTTGATTGTGTTTTAATAGGATTTGGATAAACAGTAAAGTAATCTTTTTCAATTGTTGGGTCGTTTACACCTAAGTTAGCCGCAGTAACATCGATAAAGTTAAAATTCATATCATTTGATTTGAATTTTATTTTAAGATAAACTTCTCCTTTTGGTAATGTAACGCCAGTTACAAGTTTATCAGCATAGGTTTGGTACCCGCCAGTAGCTGGAAAAGTTTCATCTGTTTTCACTACGGCATCATTCACTAAAACATCAAATTTACCTGGAACCGTTGGAGATGCTACTCTAAAAGTCAAATTATAAGTTCCGGCATCAGCAACATTTAGCATGAATTCATTCCAATCTCCCGCTGCAATAAAACAAACATTTTGACCAGTTCCGGAATCTGTTGTATTTTGTAAACCGGTACCTTTTCTTCTATAATGTTTGTTGGCTGTAATTCGGCCAGGAACATTCATTTTTTTTGAGGTGTACGTTGTATTTATGTATTCAGTACCAATTGGTTTTAAAACACCACTTTGAGGAGCTAATAATTGTCCTTCCTGCATGTCAATCCAATCGGCAGGAACTCTTCCAGTAAACCATGAATATCTGTAAATATCTGGATCATTTTCAAAACTGGTAATGATTTCTTTCATGAAAGTTATTTTCTCAGCTGCAGTCTGAATGACCCTGTTAGCAAATTCAGTTACCCAAACCGGACGATTGTATTTTTTAAGAAGTCCTGTAACACCAATGACAGAACCTGATGTATTATCATAAGTATGAAAAGCAATATAATCTACTTTACAGGTTGGACATAAAAGAAAAAATTGGTCATGCCAGGCTACAGGATCAGAAAAACCACCGTAGTTGTTTGGTCCATTGTAAGCCGGCGAAGCACTAACGATTTCAAGATTTTTTGCCGCAGCAATTTTTTCTACATTAACCCATGCATTTACAGCTTCTTGCGGCGTTAATCTGGCGCCATCTGTAAAATTGGGTTCATTAAAAGCCAGTAAATATTTGGCGCCTGGTTTAATTTTGTCGATAAAAGCTTGTAAATCTGCATCATTAATTTTCCCCCAGGCCATTGGTACATATTCAATACCTAGTGATTCATAATTTGAATTGATGTCATTTTCAGGTGATGATCCCCAATTATACCACCATGAAATACCTGGTTTTAGAGCAAGTAAATCAGCGGTAGAATTGTTTCCATAAGCAATGCCCCTTTTTGGACTTTGAGCAAAAGTGGTCATGGAAATGAATGATATCAAAAATGTAAAAAGTAATTTTTTAGACATGGTAATACTTTTAATGTGGTTTTTGGATAGATTTTAATCAACTTCAAATGTATATTGTTTGTGTAAAATACCATTTGTTTAAAAGAGGAAAAAATCATTACAAAAACCCATCAAAATGCACTTTACATGACTTAAAAACATTGTTTTCGAGTTTTAACCGACTTACATAAATGCAAAAGTCCAAAAAGCAATTACTGCTTTTTGGACTTTTAAGTTTTCTTATAAAAGAAACATTATTGAACGCGATGTTTCCATCTTTTGTGTGTCCATAAATAATATTCAGGAGCTTCATAGATTTGTTTTTCTACTTCTCTTAAATATTTCTCAGTTACTTCAAAATTTTCATATTCTTTAGGATTATCAGCAATTGGTACAATTGTAGCTTCATAATAACCTCTGCCAACTTTTTTTACTTTGATAAAAATAACACTTAAGTCGTATTTTTTGGCCAACATTTCAGCTCCTGTATGAACCGGAACTTCAATTCCCATAAACTTCATCGAATGAAAAATCCTATCCAGTTTTGGAGATTGATCACTAGCTAAACCGTAAAGACTCAAAATTCCATCACGCTGGTTTTGCGCCATTAACGGAATGGCTTTCTTAGTTTCAACCAATTCGGCATCATATTTTCCTCTGATTTTTCGAACCAGTTTATCAAAATAAGGATTGGCAATTTTTTTATAAACACCAACACCATTAAAAAGCATTCTTTTATTAAGTGTCAAAAGCCATTCCCAGCTTGCGTAGTGTGAAGCAACTAATACAACACTTTTTCCTTTATTTTCATATTCATGAAAAAGATCCATATTGGTAATGGTAAATCTTTTTTCCATTTCTTCAGGCGTAATACTCATCGTTTTGATCATCTCCAAAAACATATCACACATATGCTGATAAAACTTCTTTTCAATTTCTTTTCTTTCAGTATCACTTAAATGGGGTAAAGTAAGTGCCAGATTAGCGCGCACTACTTTTTTGCGATATCCAATAACGTGATATACAAGGAAATATACAAAATCTGAAAACCAATAAAATATACGAAAGGGAAGTATAGAAATAAGCCAAAGAAAGGGATAGGCCACTATATAAGCTAGAAACTGCATCTAATTTTTTTTACAAAGATAAATTAAAAATGAATAACCATGGATGTTTTGGTTTCTTGTAAACTTATGTTTGAGAATGATTATATTTACCCTTCACATTAAATGTTTTTTATGTATAACGTTAATACCGTTTTGGCGGGGATTATAATTGCCAATGCCTTGATTAGTTACAAAGGTTTTAATGACCTTGCTTTTTTTAGAAAATACGAATTTCATGTTGGAAGTATTCGTTCAGGAGAACAAATCAGAATGTTGTCCTCCGGTTTCTTGCATGTTGATATGATGCATTTAATATTTAATATGTTTACACTTTGGATGTTTGCACCGGTTGTCATCGAATGGCTTGGATCAATTTCTTTCGTTCTGATTTATTTTGGAAGTTTGATTTTTGGAAGTTTGCTGACAATGCTTTTTCATAAAAATGATTATAGTTATCGTGCAGTAGGGGCTTCAGGCGCCGTTACCGGAATTTTATATTCTGCCATATTGTTGCAGCCCGATATGATGTTGGGAATCTTTTTTGTTATTCCAATACCAGCTTATCTTTTCGGAATTTTATATTTATTGTACTCAATTTACGGAATGAAAGCCAAAAATGACAATATTGGACACACAGCACACTTTGGAGGTGCTATAGGCGGTTATTTGATTACTTTGGTAAAAGAACCTTCTTTAATTGTAGACCACAGTTTGATGGTTATTTTATTAGCCATTCCGATTTTAATACTTTTTGTTATGGCCAAATTAGGAAAATTATAATGCTGGCATAACTTTTGAAATGTGCTTATTAATAATTTTAAAATATAACAAAAATGAAGAAAGTAGTATTATTTTTAACAATCATGTTTATGACTATGTCTTACGGCCAGGAAACCAAACAAATTCCGCAGATCAATGTAAATGGAGAAGGAAAAGTAAAAGTAGCTCCAGATCAGGTTTCTATTTCAGCTACAGTTGAAACGAAAGGAAATAATGCTAAAGACGTCAAAAAGCAAAATGACGAAAAAATGGACGCAGTTTTAAAATTCATCAAAAAAATGAATATTCCAACAACTGATTTCAGAACAAAACAAGTGGCTCTTAATCCGCAATACGATTACGAAAAAAAGAAAACAAGCTATAATGCAGTTCAGACAGTTGAAATTTTAGTAAAAGATTTATCTAAATATGATGAATTGATGGAAGGTTTAGTTCAGCAAGGAATTAACCGTTTGGATAAAGTTTCCTTTGAATCATCAAAATTAGCGCAATATCAATCTGAAGCAAGAAAAATTGCAATGAAAGATGCTAAAGCAAAAGCAGAAGATTATGTTTCTGTTTTAGGTCAAAAAGTTGGTAAAGCCTTTGTTATTTCTGATAACTCACAAGTTTATCACCCACAACCAATGTATGCTATGAAGTCTATGGCTATGGATAACGCTGAAGGTGCTTCTAACGAAACATTAGCTATTGGAGAAATTGAAATTACAGCCAATGTAAGTGTGAGTTTTATTTTAGACTAAACGACATAATAAATTCCAATATTTAAATCCCAAATTCCAACTTAACAATTGGAATTTGGGATTTTTTATTTATAGTTGCTTTGCAGAATTTGGGTCAATACGAAAAGCTGTGGAGAGAAAAAAAAATTACCACAGAGAACACAGCGTTTTTTAAAATATTCTAAGTTTAGTAAAAACACAAAGTTCACAAAGCTTTGCGGACTTAGATTGTGTAAATACAACTTAAAATTTAGTGAACTCTGCGAAAAATCTTTGTGTTCTCTGTGTTAAAAAATAATTAAGATGTATGAAATTTTCAATGTTTCCCAACAACATCTAGCGTTGATTCTAAAAGATCCTGCATTTCTATTTGATTTTAAAAACATAAACTCAGCATTTTAATATTTCTCCACAACAATCTGTATTGATCCCAGAATTTCAGCTTTGGAATTTGGAGTTTGAGCTTTGGAATTTTAATATTTAAACCGGCAGATTTTTTTCAAACGCAGCACCAAAAGAAAAAAACGAATCCGTACTTCCAACGCCTTCAATCTGATGAATTTGTTCGTATAAAATTTTACGAAGTTCTTCATTGTTAAAAGAAACAATTTTAATAAATAAGGCATATTTTCCTGAAACCCAGTGGCATTCTATCACCTCGGGGATTTCTTTCAGTTTTTCTGCTATAGAATAGGAATAACGAGCTTCTTTGGTAACAATTCCAGTATAGGTAATAGTTTCAAAACCAAGTTCTTTAGCATTTAGTTTTACAGAGAAACCTGTAATAACTCCAGCTTCCTGTAACTTCTTCACTCTTAAATGTACCAAAGAATTGGATATATTTAATTCCTTCGCAAGATCTGAAAATGGTATTCTTCCATTCTCACTTAGTTTTTGCATGATTTCTCTATCTAAATAATCAGTATTTTCATTCTTCTTGGTACTCGCCATAGCTCTTGATTGTTTAGAGATTCTATTATTTTGACAATTCTTATGTTAAAACTGGATTTTAAAGTGTCAAAATTACAAAAAAAAGCATTTAAAATGTCTAGATATCAATAATCGTATGTAATGACTGTTATATTTACATCTTTATATATAGATTTGTGTCATAATAACAGTATTTTAACATAACCGAAATGAATAAAGATCAATTACTTACGAAACTATGGGAGCAATATGCTGATATTACTCCATCTGCAAAAAAAATACATGAATTGTTAGAAGACAGAGGTGAAGAAATTCAGAATGACCATATCGCAATTCGTACTTTCAATGATAAACGTGTTAATATTGCCGTTTTAGAAAAACCTTTTTTAAATGTTGGTTATGAAGCAAGAGGAGAATATAATTTTGAGACTAAAAAATTATATGCTAAACATTATGAACATACTACTGATAAGAGCGCTCCAAGAATTTTTATTTCTGAATTAGAATTAGAAAAGTGTTCAGCTGAATTGCAAGAAACAGTTCAAGATATCTTAAACAGTTGTGATCAAAATGTCTTCAACGATCCTGAATTGGTTTTAAGCGGTTCTGTTTGGAAAGGAAATTCACAAAAAATCTACAAATCATTATTAGAGGAATCTGAATATGCTGCCTGGATGTATGTTTACGGTTTTAGAGCCAATCATTTTACTATAAATACTAATGCTTTAAAAGAGTTTAAAACGTTAGAAGAATTAAATAACTTTTTAGAAGCAAGCGGATGGAAACTCAATGCATCCGGAGGAAAAATTAAAGGTACACCAGAGCAATTGCTGGAACAATCAAGCACATTAGCAGATTTGTATGTGGTAGATTTTGAAGAAGGTGCTTTAGAAATTCCATCTTGTTATTATGAATTTGCCCTACGTTATCCAATGGCAAACGGAGAATTATATCAGGGATTTGTGGCATCATCTGCCGATAAAATATTTGAGAGTACTGATGTAAAGCTGCAGGAAACTAAATAATAAAATCAAAATTTTATAAAAGAAATGGAATACTCAGAAAAGCTTTTCTGAGTGTAAAATAGTACCCTGCTTTTTTACAAATGCAGCATAACAAATTAATAAAAAGTCGAAATGACAACAACAGAAATAGGATTCGGAATTAAAGAAGCTTTAGACCAATTGGGTATAAAGGAAATTAACGAAGGAACTTCAACAGGAATAAACAATTTTTCAAACGGAGAAATTTTAGAGAGTTATTCTCCGGTCGATGGAGCATTAATTGGGAAAATTAAAACTTCGACCGCCGCAGATTATGAAAAAGTAATGGAATCAGCGACAGCTGCTTTCAAACAATTCAGACTAATGCCAGCACCACAACGTGGAGAAATCGTGCGTCAGTTTGGTGAGAAATTGAGAAAAAACAAAGAAGCTTTAGGTAAACTGGTTTCTTATGAAATGGGAAAATCGTTGCAGGAAGGTTATGGTGAAGTTCAGGAAATGATCGACATCTGTGATTTTGCAGTTGGTCTTTCACGTCAGTTACACGGTTTGACAATGCACTCTGAGCGTCCTGGACATAGAATGTACGAACAATATCATTCTTTGGGAGTTGTTGGAATCATTTCGGCATTCAACTTTCCGGTAGCAGTTTGGGCGTGGAATACTGCTTTGGCCTGGATTTGCGGTGATGTTTGCGTTTGGAAACCTTCTGAAAAAACACCTCTTTGCGGAATTGCATGCCAAAATATTATTGCTGAAGTTATCAAAGAAAACAACCTTCCGGAAGGAATTTCTTGCTTAATCAATGGCGATTATAAAATAGGAGAATTATTGACAAGTGATAAACGTGTGCCGTTAATTTCAGCTACAGGTTCTACTCGTATGGGTAAAATTGTCGCGCAGGTAGTTGCTGGACGTTTAGGAAATTCATTATTAGAATTAGGTGGAAACAATGCCATTATTGTAACCCCGGATGCAGATATTAAGATGACTGTGATTGGTGCCGTTTTTGGTGCCGTGGGAACAGCCGGACAAAGATGTACTTCAACGCGTCGTCTGATCATTCACGAAAGTATTTATGATAAAGTTAAAGATGCGATAGTTTCTGCTTACAAGCAACTTCGTATCGGAAACCCATTAGACGAAAAGAACCATGTAGGTCCGTTAATCGACAAGCATGCGGTTGAAATGTATAATCAGGCGCTGGAAAAAGTAGTTGCTGAAGGAGGAAAAATTCTCGTTGAAGGCGGCGTACTTTCAGGAGAAGGTTACGAAAGTGGCTGTTACGTGAAACCTGCAATTGCTGAAGCTGATAATACCTTTGAGATTGTACAACACGAAACTTTTGCCCCTGTATTGTACTTATTAAAATATTCAGGAAGTGTTACAGACGCAATTGAAATCCAAAATGGCGTAGGACAGGGATTATCATCTGCAATTATGACCAATAACTTAAGAGAAGCGGAACTATTCTTATCAGTTACAGGCTCTGATTGTGGTATTGCCAATGTAAATATAGGAACATCCGGTGCTGAAATTGGCGGTGCTTTTGGTGGAGAAAAAGAAACAGGCGGAGGAAGAGAGTCAGGCTCTGACGCGTGGAAAGTTTACATGCGAAGACAAACGAATACAATCAACTACACTACGAGTTTGCCATTAGCACAAGGAATAAAATTTGATTTATAGACCCCGGAACAGGTCTGTAAAAAAAAATAGAATAAAGAGAACACCGTAGTTTATTTGGTCAATGTTTTTTTCGGCATTGACCAGATAAATTGCCTGCATAAACTAAAAAACAAAAAAAGAAAACAAGAAAAAAAATTAATCAAAACTATTAACCAAAATGAAAAAACTATTAATCAGGAAACTAAATTTTATTCCTTTACTGTTATGCTTGTGGTTGCCAACCATCAACTTTGCACAAGCACAAAAAACAATTTCAGGAAAAGTCACGGATGAAAAAAATAACTTTTACCCAATTCACTTAACAGAACTACAAACCAATTAGTAATGTAAATGATTTTAATTTAAAAAGAATAGCCTATATTTCTTGGGCTATTCTTTTTATGTAAAAAAATCTTCCATAAGGAGAAGTAGAAATTGAAGTAAAAACACATCATAAAAACAAAATAACATGGGCAAAAAGAAAATACTTTTTATTCTTGCACCCTTTTTTGTACTGCAGTTTGGTTGGTCTCAAAAAAGTTTCCCAAACTTAGAATCCGCCAAAAACAGTATTAATTATAAAGGAAACCCAACAAATGCTACAGACAGAAAATCATTAGCTTTCTCAGATAAAGGTGCGTGGTTTGCATTCGGATTTTTAGAATCATCAGAAGTTAAGGCAGGATTTTCAGGACCTTTTTTAATGACAGAACAAAACGGGGTTTGGTTAAGTCCTTCCTTTGTTGCTTTAGAATTAAAGGACGAAAATAAGCAGGAAGTCATCAATTGGAAAAGTGCATTAATTGATCAAAATAGTTACAATAGCCATTTAGAGCAACAATTTAAAAATGACAAAGTAGAAATAAACCAACAGTTGGTATTTTTATCCGGTCATTCAGCATTACAAAAAACAAGCATTACTAATAAATCAGGAAAAATGATAACCCTTTTTCCGTCTTATAATGGGAACATTTTTTTAGATGATTTACAATTGTCTCAAGAAGATAAAAAATTAAAAATCGTTTCTGTAAAAAGTACAGCGACAGGCTACATTCAGTTCTTAAATAGTAACCCTGAAATTGAAATCACCAAACAAGGATACAAAGCTCAGACAGAAAAACTGGTATTAAAACCAAATGAAACTAAAGAGATTGTAGTGGCTCAAACTTTTATTTTTGCTCAATATTCATGGAAAAATGAAAATGAAACCATTGCAAAAACAGTTTTCAAAACATTGCTTAACAAAACGCAAAAAGAAAAAGAAAGACATTTAGCAGAATTAATAGCCAATAAGAAAAGCATTTACAAAGATGCAGTGTATTCTGATTTGGTTGCAAAATTGGTTTTAACTTTACAAAACAACACCAGAATTGCTGCTGAAGGATTAAAGCACGGAGGCCTTTTTCCAAGTTACAATTACGAATGGTTTCATGGTTTTTGGGCTTGGGACAGTTGGAAACATGCTGTTGCCGTAGCCAATTATGATTCGGAATTGGCAAAAAATCAAATGCGTGCCTTATTTGATTATCAGGAACCAAACGGATTCATTCCGGATTGTATCTACAGAAATAATCTTCTGGAAGAAAACAATTACCGAAACACGAAAGCACCGCTTGCTGCATGGGCAATCTGGAAAATTTATGAAAAAACGAAAGACGTTAATGTCATAAAAGAGTTTTATCCAAAATTAAAATTATATCACAATTGGTGGTATAAAGACCGTGATCATGATCAGGATGGTCTATGTGAATTTGGTTCAACTGACGGAACTGTGATCGCTGCAAAATGGGAAAGTGGAATGGACAATGCCGTTCGTTTTGATGATAGTAAAATTCTGAAAAATGGAGAGAAAGCCTATTCATTAGATCAGGAAAGTGTAGATTTAAATTCGTTTCTATATGCTGAAAAGGACTATTTAAATAAAATGGCTGCCGTTTTAAAACTGACGGAAGAAGCTAAAAAATGGAAAGACGAAAGTGTAACGCTAAAAGCTAAAATTCAAAATCAGTTTTGGGATGGCGCAACGGGTTGGTTTTATGACACTACAATCGACGGAAAAACATTGATTAAAGCAATGGGATGCGAAGGATATTTACCAATTTGGGCTGAAGTTGCTACGGCCGAACAAGCTAAGGCTGCTAAAGTCAATATGTTAGATACAAACTCACTAAACACTTTTGTTCCTTTACCAACATTGGCCGCAAATCATCCTAAATTTAAGCCGGAAGGAGGCTACTGGAGAGGACCGGTTTGGCTTGATCAAAGTTATTTTGGAATCAACGGATTAGAAAAATACGGATACACAAGCGAAGCAAATGAATTAGCGCATAAACTGATTTACAATGCAGAAGGAGTTTTAGACAAAGGAACTTCAATTAGAGAAAATTATCAGCCGGTTACGGGAAAAGGATTAGAAGCCTACAGTTTCAGTTGGTCTGCCTCTCATTATTTAATGCTGCTTTTACAAGACAAATAGTCAAACTAATTTCTAAATTTGATTAATACAACAATATTAAAAAGTATGTTCAACCAAAAAATATCGTTAACAAAAATAGTTTTAACAGGCTTGCTTATTGCAAATTGCAGTTCTACGCTTGTTTTTTCTCAAAGTAAAAAAACTACTGCTACGGAAAAGAAAGATCCACAGCGTTTTTTCCCGAAACAAGATTTAATGCAAATTGGGGTTTATTATTATCCGGAACAATGGCCAAGAGAGCAATGGGAACGTGATTTAAAAAATATTAAAAAGTTTGGATTTGAATTCACGCATTTCGCTGAATTTGCCTGGACTTATATGGAACCTGAAAAGGGAAAGTATGATTTTAAATGGCTCGATGATGCTTTGGCTATAGCCGAAAAAGAAGGATTAAAAGTTATTCTTTGTACGCCTACGCCAACTCCTCCGGCATGGATGGGAGAGAAATATCCTGAAATCTATCTGGTTGATGCCAACGGTCGTCGCAGAGAACACGGAAATAGAGCCAACGTATCTATTACAAATGAAAAATACCGAGAATTTACCGATAAGATTGTAGCCGAATTAGGGAAAAGATACGGTAAGAATAAAAATATTATGGGTTGGCAAATCGATAATGAACCCCTGGGAACTGCCGATTTTAGTCCTTCTGCCCGTAAAGCCTTTCAAACCTGGCTTAAAGCTAAATATGGAACAATAGAAAAGTTAAATACCGAATGGGTTGGGAATTTCTGGAGTACGAGATATAATAATTTCGAACAAATTGTTTTGCCAAATGCCGAAATGTATTCTGAAGATAAATTAAGCCCACATGCGGTTTTAGATTTCAAAAGATTTACTTCGGATGCACAAGGAGAATACTTAAACAGACAAGCAGAAATACTTCGAAAATACACAGATCCAAAACAATGGATTACAACAAATTTTACCAATGTAATTTATGATGCCGATCCAAGAAGTGCAGACAAAATGGACTTTATCACCTACACTATGTATCCGGTAAGCGGTCAAAATCCTTTGGGCGGAGATAGTTTTAGAATGGGTTCTCCAAGTAAAATTTCAGAAGCAAACGATTATTATAGATCGATAAGTGGTGTTACAGGTGTTATGGAATTGCAGCCGGGACAAGTAAATTGGGCCAGTATCAATCCACAATTACTTCCGGGAACAGTTCATATGTGGCTTTCACAAGCTTTTGGTGGCGGTTGTTCTTTTACCTGTACGTATCGATACAGGCATCCGCTTGGAAGCAGCGAAATGTACCACGACGGAATAGTAGGAACAGATGGTGTTACGCTTTCTCAGGGAGGAAAAGAATTTGTACAATCGATTGAAGACATGAAAAAGCTTCGTAAAGAGTACGATCCGAAAGCAGTAATACCTCAGGAAATTGCAAAGAGAAAAACAGGTTTTTTATGGAGTCATGAAAATCTTTGGGATTTAGAAAATCAAAAACAAACCAGATTTTGGAACACCTGGAAACATAGAAATACTTATACTGCCGCCGTTAAATCAACTGGTGCGCCAATGGATTTTATAACCGAAGGAGATAATTTTGATGAGTATGCTTTTATTGTGGCACCGGCTTATCAGCTAGTAGATCAAAAACTGGTAGCGAAGTGGCAAAAATATGTTGAGAATGGAGGAAATTTAATTCTATCCTGTCGCACAGGCCAGAAAGATAAAAACGGTCATTTCTTTGAAGCAAACTGGAACGCTCCAATTGTTCCGTTAATTGGTGCAGATGTTGACTTTTTTGATATGTTAGTTGCAGATGTAAACGGCACTATCAAAGCGGGAAATAACAGTTATAAATGGAATACCTGGGCAGATATATTGACTCCAAAAGCAGGAACAGAAGTTTTAGCAACTTACGATGATCAGTTTTACAAAGATAAAGCGGCTGTTGTTAGCAGAAAGTTAGGAAAAGGAACCATTACCTATATTGGTGTCGAAAGTAATGATGGCGCCTTAGAAAGAGAAGTGGTTCGTACTGTTTACTCTCGTGCTAAAGTAGCCATTGAAGATTTGCCAAAAGGAGTTTTTATAGAATGGCGTGATGGTTTTTATGTGGGAGTAAATTATACAAATGAGCCTGTAAACTTATCAGTTCCTCAAGGAAGTAAGATATTGGTGGGACAAAATCCGCTACAGCCGGCACAAGCTATAATTTGGAAATAAAATAAAAAGACAAAAACAATTTAATATAATACCAATGACTTTTTCAGAAGAAACAATTCAGGGTTTAGTAAAAGAGCATTACGGATTAAATGTAACCGTAAAAGCATTAAATGGGTATGATGAATTAAATTTTCTTTTATCGAATGAAAAAAATGAAAAATACATTCTAAAAGTATCAAATGAGAGTCATCCGTTTCCTTTTCTGGAAGCGCAGATTAATATTATCCAGCATCTTAAAAAAAGCAATATTTCAGATTGTTTTCAGCACTTTAGCATCAATAAACAGGGAGAAGAATTAACTAAAATAATAAGAGATTCTAAAACCTATTATATAAGAATACTAAACTTTTTAGAAGGTACTTTTTGGGTTGATGTAAAAGAAAAAACAAGTGAATTACACCATAATTTGGGCTCTTTTTTGGGCAGTATGGATCATGCGTTACACGATTTTTCTCATCCTGCTATGCACCGCAGTTATACGTGGGATATCAGCCGCGCCAGTGAAGCAGGTGATAACCTAAAACATATTCTGAACCATGAAAAAAGAAGAATTGCCGGTTATTTTCTGTTACAGTTTGACACAGAAGTAGTACCGGAAATTCATCGCTTAAGACATGCTTATATTCATAACGATGCCAATGACTATAATATATTAGTACAAGGAAATCGTATTAGTGGTTTAATTGATTTTGGCGATATGGTTTATACTGCATTAGTCAATAATTTGGCGATAGCCTGTACTTATGCCATGTTGGATGAAGAAGATCCGCTGACTGTTGCTGCATCGATTGTGGCAGGATATCATAAAGCATACGCACTTCAAGAGAAAGAATTAGATTTATTATACTATTTAATTGCGGGAAGACTTTGTATAAGCGTAACACAATCGGCTTATAATGCGTCATTAGATAGTAATAATGAACATCATTTTATTACCGAAAAACCAGCCTGGAATTTGTTGTATAAATTAATCGAAATTAATCCAATCAAAGCGCAGGATGTCTTTAGAAAAGCTTGTGGTTTTACCGGATTAATCAATAATGATGATTACAGCGATTTACTTGAAGTTCGAAAAAAGAAAATTGGTCGAAATTTGAGTATCGGTTACAAAGACAAATTAAAAATTGTGAAAGGTGCTTTGCAATATTTGTATGATGACAAAGGAAGAACCTTCGTAGATTGTGTTAATAACCCTTCGCATGTTGGGCATTGTCATCCTGTAGTAGTTCGAAAAATGCAAAAGCAAATTGCAACTTTAAACACCAATACAAGATATTTAAACGACGCTATCACTGAGTATGCAGAAAAATTAACTGCTACATTACCGGAAAAACTAAGTGTTTGTTACTTCGTGAATTCGGGTAGTGAGGCTAATGATTTGGCAATAAGAATGAGTCGTCATTTTACCAAACAAAAAGATATTATTGTTTTGGATCACGCCTATCACGGAACTTCAACCGTGGCGATGGAAATGAGTCCGTATAAATTTGATAGTAAAGGTGGTTCTGGAAAAATGCCCTGGATACACAAAGCGATTAATCCTGATTTGTATCGCGGACCTTATAAATATGGCGACACAAAAGCAGGTGAAAAATACGCTGCTGATGTACAAAGAATTATTGAAGACTTAAAAAAGGAAGACAAAGCACCAGCCGTATTTATCTGCGAAACGTTATTAGGAGTTGGAGGTCAGATTCCGTTACCGGAAAATTATTTAAAAACGGCTTATGACTATGTCAGAGCGGCCGGAGGTGTCTGTATTGCTGATGAGGTTCAGGTTGGTTTCGGAAGAATTGGAGATCATTTCTGGGGATTTGAATTGCAAAATGTAGTTCCGGATATTGTAGTTTTAGGAAAGCCAATCGGTAATGGGCATCCATTAGCAGCTGTAATTGTAACTGAAGAAATTGCTGACGCTTTCAATAACGGGCTGGAATATTTTAACACCTTCGGAGGTAATCCTGTTTCCATGACAACAGGATTGGCAGTTTTAGATGTTATTCAGGAAGAAGAAATGCAAAAACATGCCTTAGAAGTTGGAAATCATTTAATGAACGGGCTTAAAGGTTTAATGGCAAAATATCCAATTATTAGTGACGTTCGCGGACATGGATTGTTCATTGGAGCCGAAATGGTAAAAGACAGAACAACTATGGAACCTGCCGTTCCTGAAATAGACATTGTGGTGGAAAAAATGAAAGCAAACGGCTATTTACTAAGTACCGACGGGCCTTTGCACAATGTTTTAAAAATAAAGCCTCCAATGACATTCAGTAAACAAAATGCGGATGAAATGGTAAGATTATTAGATATCGCTTTAAGCGAATTGTAAAAGAAATGTCGTCACAAAGGCATGAAGTTTAAGAACAAAACCTTGGCGACTTTGCGCCTTTGTGGCGAAATTTATATAATAAAGTATTAAAATGAATGATAATAATATCCTTTCCAAGAGTTCTATTAATCTTGAAGGTTTAGAGAAACAATTAGAAGGTAAATTATTTTACGATCACACCATGCGTTTGCTCTACGCAACAGATGCCAGTGCTTATAAAGAAATGCCTTTGGCGGTAGCGATTCCGAAAACAAAAGAAGATATTCAGAAAATTATCGCTTTTGCAAGAGAGAATGGCAGTAGTGTGATACCTCGTGCAGCCGGAACTTCGCTTGCAGGTCAGGTGGTTGGAAACGGAATTATAGTTGATATTTCACAAGAATTCACCAAAATTATATCGGTAGATCAGGCTAACAAATCAGCCTGGGTAGAGCCGGGAGTAATTCGCGATGAATTAAATCTCCATTTAAAATCTTATAAATTATTTTTTGGCCCGGAAACGTCAACCAGTAATCGTTGCATGATTGGTGGAATGGTCGGAAACAATGCCTGTGGCGCAAGATCTGTTATTTATGGATCTACACGTGAGCATTTATTAGAAATTAAAGGTTTTTTGGCTGATGGTAATGAAGTCACCTTTGGTTCTTTGACCAATGCTGAGTTTGAAGATAAATGCAACGGAATTAATGTCGTGAGCCCTTTAGAGCAAGCTATTTATGTTCAGGCAAAAGAAATATTATCTTCTGAAAGTAACAGAGTTTTATTTGAAGATAATTTTCCGAAGAAAACAATTCCGAGAAGAAATACAGGTTATGCCTTAGATTTATTGGCGGATGCTATGCCTTTTTGTAATTCTGATGAAAAGTTCAACTTTTGTAAATTAATTGCAGGATCTGAGGGAACTTTATTCTTTTCCACCGCTATAAAATTAAATTTAGTTGATGCTTTAAAACCTTATGCAGCTTTGGTTTGTGTGCATTTTGAAAGTATTAATGAATCGCTTAAAGCGAATATAGAAGCTTTGAAATTTAATCCGGATAGTGTTGAGTTAATTGACCATTATATCTTGGAATGTACCAAAGAAAATATCGAACAAAGCAAGAATCGTTTTTTTGTAAAAGGAGATCCTCAGGCCATTTTAGCAGTTGAATTTTTAAGAGATTCACAAGAAGAAATTGATGCTGTTGCAAAGGAAATGGAAGCTTTGATGCGTTCTAAAAACCTTGGTTATCATTTTCCGATTGTGTACGGTGATGATACTAATAAAGTCTGGACTTTAAGAAAAGCAGGTTTGGGGTTATTGTCTAATATTCCCGGCGACGCAAAAGCCGTTGCTGTAATTGAAGATACTGCCGTAGATGTTAATGATTTACCGGAATTTATCGAAGATTTTAATGCAATATTAAAAGAAAGAAATTTAAACTGTGTTCATTATGCGCATGCAGCCACGGGAGAATTACACCTTCGTCCCATTATTGATTTAAAAACCAAAGAGGGAACAGCACTCTTTAGAACCATAGCGACAGACATAGCGCATTTGGTAAAAAAATATAAAGGTTCTTTAAGTGGAGAACATGGTGACGGAAGACTTCGAGGAGAATTTATTCCGCTGATGTTAGGTGAAGAAATTTATCAATTGTTTATTCAGATAAAAGAAGTTTGGGATCCTTGGGGCGTTTTTAATCCGGGTAAAATTGTGAATACACCACCTATGGATTCTAGCTTAAGATACACAGCTGGTCAGGACACGCCAATGCCGGAAACGTATTTTGATTTCTCTGAAAATAACGGAATCCTACGAGCTGCCGAAATGTGCAATGGCTCCGGAGATTGTAGAAAAACAGAGAAAAGCGGCGGTACCATGTGTCCGAGTTATATGGCAACGCGTGATGAAAAACATACTACCCGTGCAAGAGCCAACATTTTAAGAGAAACCATTACAAACTCAAAAAAAGAAAATAAGTTTGATGACGAAAACCTTCTGGATGTACTTGATTTGTGCTTAAGTTGTAAGGGCTGTAAATCAGAATGTCCTTCGAATGTGGATATGGCAAAGCTAAAAGCTGAAACATTACAACAATATTATGATAAAAATGGAGTGAAATTTCGCTCGAGATTAATTGGGAATACGCCAAAAATAAACCATTTGTTTGCTTCGATTCCCTGGGCTTATAATTTATCTACTAAAGGTTTATTAGGGAATATCATCAAAAAATCAACTGGTTTTGCAACACAAAGAAAGTTGCCTTTAATGCATAAAACTACTTTTGCTAAATGGATGAAAAATTACATTCAGGAAGGAGATTTTATAAATGGTATAGTATATCTGTATAATGACGAGTTCCTAAATTATTATGATGTAGAAATTGGTCAGACAACGGTTAAACTTCTGAATCGTTTGGGGTATTTGGTTGAAATTCCTAAAATAGGTATAAGCGGAAGAACCTATCTTTCAAAAGGAATGCTAAAAGAAGCTAGAGAAATTGCCGAACAAAATACTCAGGATTTTGAGAAAGCTATTCCCGAAGATGGAATTTTAATCGGAATTGAACCTTCTGCAATATTAACTTTCCGTGATGAATATCCTGATTTATGTCGTGGAGACTTAAAAGCAAAAGCAAAATTATTTGGAACAAAAACTTTTTTAATTGAAGAGTTTTTAGCCAAAGAATTAGAAGCGGGAAGAATCTCCTCTGATAGCTTTACGGATAAAATAGAAAGAGTTAGAATGCACGGACATTGTTTTCAGAAAGCTTTATCGTCATTGGTTCCATTAAAAAAAATCTTAACGTTACCAAAGAATTATACTGTTCTGAATATTCCAAGTGGCTGTTGTGGTATGGCAGGATCTTTTGGTTATGAGAAAGAACACTATGATATCTCGATGAAAATAGGAGAATTGGTTTTGTTTCCAGCCATCCGTTCTGAGCAACAGGCGACATTGATTTCCGCATCAGGAACAAGTTGCAGGCATCAAATTGCAGATGGCACAGGCCGGAAAGCACAACATCCTGTAGAAATACTTTATGAAGCTTTAAAGTAATTTTTAGTATTCAATTAGCTGCGGACGAAAGTAACGTATATTGTTAAAAAAATTAAGTTTTTTCTATTTTTGAAGATATTTAGGATTTGATTCCTATTTTTATTTCTTAAAGAAGTCTCGATAATATAATATAGAGCTTCTTTTCTAAATAATGTTTATCAACTAAAGAAGTAATAGATATACTTAAATGAAAAAACAATTTATAACGTTAAAGAGCTCTTTCACGGTAGCTCTTTTTGTTCTAACAGGCTATTCCAGTACGATAACCGCACAACAAATTATCTCAGTAAAAACAAAAAGCAATGCACTTATTTTGCAGGTAACTTCGGGAAAAGAAGTGAACACTATTTATTTGGGAGAAAAACTGGCAAACGATTTTGAGTATGAAAAGATTCAGGGTCAGTTTCGTCAGGGGACAGATTATTCAGGTATTTATAATGCAGCTTATACTCCATCAGGATCTAAAAACTTACTAGAACCTGCAATTTCTGTAACACATAGTGATGGGAATACGTCATTAGATTTATTATATGTAGCGCATAAAACAACAACTGTGAGTGCCGGAATTTCGCAAACAGAAATTACCCTAAAAGACCCTGTTTACCCTGTTGAGGTTCATATGTTTATTCAGGCGTTTTATGACACTGATGTTATCGAACAATGGACCACCATTCAGCATAGCGAAAAAGCAAATATTACTTTAAATAAATATGCTTCAGCAAATTTATATCTTAAAGGATACAGTAATTTTTGGCTAAACCAATATCATGGTGAATGGGCAAGAGAAATGCAGCCTGAAGAAACAAAACTGACACACGGAATTAAGGTTTTAGATACAAAACTAGGTTCCCGCGCTAATTTATTTCAGCCTTCGGTATTTATGGTTTCTTTAGACAAACCAGCTACAGAAGACGAAGGAAAAGTTTTGTTTGCAGGTCTGGAATGGTCAGGGAATTTTAGAACTGATTTAGAATTAGATCCTTTAAATAATCTGCGTATTATCTCAGGTATTAACAATGCTGCTGCAGCTTATTCATTGCCTAAAAATGAAGTTTTTACAACACCAAAATTTTGGTACACCTTATCATCAAAGGGAAAAGGATATGCAAGTCGTAATTTACACGATTGGTCAAGAAATTATAAAATATTAGACGGAAAAGGAAGTCGCATGACATTGCTGAACAATTGGGAAGCGACTTATTTCAACTTTGACGAAGATAAACTTAAAGTACTTATTGCCGATAGTAAAAAATTGGGTGTAGATATGTTTTTATTGGATGACGGATGGTTCGGAAACAATTACCCCCGTAACAATGACAATGCAGGTTTGGGAGATTGGGAGGTAAATAAAAAGAAATTGCCAAACGGAATTGGAACTTTAGTGAAAACGGCTAAAGATAATCAGGTAAAATTCGGAATCTGGATTGAGCCGGAAATGGTAAATCCTGCTAGTGATTTATATAAAAAACATCCGGAATGGGTTATTAAACAACCGGCAAGAGCAGAGCATTATTTCCGTAATCAGTTAGTTTTGGATCTATCGAATCCAAAAGTACAGGATTTTGTTTACGGTATTGTAGATAATCTTTTTACCGAAAACCCCGAATTGGCTTATATCAAATGGGATTGTAATGCTGTAATTTATAATGCGTACTCCAGTAATCTAAAAGACAAGCAGAATAATTTTTACACGGATTATGTAAACGGACTGTATAAAGTATTAGAACGTATTCGTGTAAAATATCCAAAAGTGCCCATGATGCTTTGTTCAGGTGGTGGAGGCCGAGTAGATTATGCAGCGTTGAAATATTTTACTGATTTTTGGCCAAGTGACAATACGGATCCTTTAGAGCGTGTATACATCCAATGGGAATACTCGTATTTTTATCCTGCACTTACCATTGCTGCCCATGTTACCGATTGGGGAAAACAACCTATTAAATACCGCACTGATGTTGCCATGATGGGCAGATTAGGTTTTGATATTGTGGTTAAAGATCTAAACGAAAATGATTTAGCTTTTACCCAACAAGCTATAAAAAATTATAATGTACTAAGTAATACAATATGGCAGGGTGATCAGTATCGTCTGCAAAGTCCGTGGGATAATGATGCCGCATCGGTAATGTTTGTCAATAAAAATGGAAATGAAGCAGTGGTATTCAACTATTCTGTTAACTCCAGATATGAAGCGGGAACACATCTTCCAATTAAATTAAAAGGATTACAGTCAGACTTAAATTATAAAGTAGAAGAAATTAATGTTTATCCAGGTAAAAAAGCAGCCGTACAAACTGCCGTTTATTCAGGTGATTTTTTAATGGAGATTGGGATTAATCCAAATGTAACAGCATCAAATAGCAGCGTTGTATTGAAAATCACAAAGAGCTAGAATAAATTTCAATTTATAAAGCAGTTAGAAAATTATTAAAGACAAAATAAAATGTTTACCGATCAAAACTTAAGATATTAATTTTAAGTTTTGATTGGTAAACATTTATTCTTTAAATATACTGCACCAAATTTGTACACATTAAATAAAAGTTTAATTTTACTTTTTCAAGTAGATTTCCTTCTTGCTTGTCATAAAAAATAATCCTTCCTAATTATTTTGACAATCGTTGTTTCAAGAAGATAGTTTCGAAATTCATTTTCATTAAACTCAAAATCCCATGTGTCAATTTGTAAAATATATTTTGATGCTTTTTTTGGCATCCCTAATTTTAACTTCCTGTAAACAAAAGCAAGGAGATAAAATCAAAGTCGGGTTTTCTCAGGCCATGACTACCGACGACTGGCGCAAGCAAATGAACAGCTCTATAAAGATTGAAGCTTCGCTACGACCTGAAGTTGATCTGACTATTAAAGACGCTAATAATAATATCGAGAAACAAATTGAAGATATAGAACGATTTATCTCTAATAAAGTAGATGTTATTATTGTATCTCCAATTCAGTCAAAACCGCTAACAGCAGTAGTAGAAAAGTCGATAAAAGCCGGTATTCCGGTTCTTGTTGTAGATCGTAAAATTGATGGAGAAAACTACACCGCTTATCTTGGAGCAGACAATATTGAAATTGGCAGAATTGCTGCCCGATATATTATTTCGCACAGTAAAGGTTCAGGTAAAATTATTGAAATTACGGGAGCAAGCGGCTCATCTCCTGCGTACGAGCGCAAACTTGGGTTTGACCAAATCATTAATGAAAACAAGCGTTTCCAGATTAAAAATACGATTCAGGGTGATTGGGAAGGAGAATCTGTGAAAGCACCTTTGAAAGCGATTCTTTTGCAAAATCCAGATATTGAATACATTTTTGCTCATAACGATCGTATGGCATTAAGTGCTTGGGAAACAGCTAAAACTGTTGGGTTAGAAAATAAAATAAAATTTATTGGTGTTGACGGTTTAAATACACTGAATGGAGGTATAGACCTAGTAAAAAGTGATGTTTTAGCGGGCACTATTTTATATCCGACAGGAGGAAACGAAGCATTGAAACTAGCCCTGAAAATATACAATAAAGAACCTGTCGCTAAAAATAATATACTGAATACCATTGTAATTGATGAAAATAATGCAGAGATTATCGAAAATCAAATGGACAAGGTTGATCAGCAGCAAGCAGTCATTGAGTCACAGCAAGGAGCAATAAATGTACAGGAAAGAGAATATGCCTCACAGAACAATCTGGTTCGATTACTGAGTTTTTTCTTAGTGATTATTTTAAGCCTGACTATTTACAGTATTTATTCGACCATTTCCATTTCAAGAAAGAAAAAACAGCTCGAAAGAATTAATCAAACTGTAATTGATCAGAATAATGAAATTCAGGAAATGGCAAAAATTGCAGGGAAAAGCAATGAAGCTAAATTAAACTTCTTTACGGGACTTTCGCATGAATTCAAAACTCCTATAACATTAATTATGAGTTATGTGGAGTCATTAATTGAAAACGAAAAAATTAAAGGAACGGCACTTATTGATGAAGTAAAACTAATTCATAAGAATTCAAATCGATTACTTAGATTGATAAATCAATTGCTGGATTTTAGAAAAATTGAGGAGCAAAAATTTACTTTAAGAGCTTCTAATACTAAAATCTATGATTTTACAAATGAAGTAATGACTAATTTTAAAGGTGAAGCTGCTCGTAGAAATATTGATTTTCAGCTTATTTGCAAAAACAAAAACCTGGAACTCTTTATCGACAGAGGACTCATGGATAAAGTGTATTTCAATTTGCTTTCCAATGCTTTTAAATTTACTCCCGATAACGGAAAAATTAGTATTTCGATTATAGAAAATCAGGATAATACAGTTAAAATTAGTTTCAAAGATTCCGGAATTGGAATACCGGAAAATGAATTGTCAAATGTTTTTAATCCCTTTTTTAGAGCATCAAACAATAATAAGAACAGTTCAGGAATTGGGCTTCATCTCTCAAAAGAATTTGTACTATTGCACCAGGGAACAATCGAATTAAAATCGAAACAAGGAAGCGAATTTGTCATTACTTTATTAAAAGGTGTCAGTCATTTACAGCCTTCTGAAATGATTAATAAAGGTGAAAATCTAAATACAGCGGCAAATCTAATAACAGACAATTTAGATATAGACATTGATTTAAATGAAGTAAATGTAATTTCTGAATCAGAAAAGCATACGCTTTTAGTTATAGAAGACAATGTCGATTTGGTTACCTTTTTAAAGGCCAAATTATCCGGTGAATACATAGTCCATACTTCTGACGGAAGTGATGCTATTGCAAAAGCAATGGAAATTGTTCCGGACATTATCATTTGTGACATTAACCTGGTTGACAAAGATGGTTATGAAATTAGCAAAGAATTGAAAAAGGATTTGCGTTCGTCACATATTCCAATCATTATTTTAACAGCTCAAAGCAATAAGGAATCTGTTTTGAAAGGCCTACAAAGCGGAGTAGATCAGTATATTACAAAACCTTTTAGTCTTTCTATTTTAAAACAATCTATTTCGGGTTTACTTTTCAACAGAGAAAAACTTCGTTACTATTATACCAATAATATATATCGCATTGAGCCTGAGTCTAAATTTGGCAATCAGGAACAGTCCTTTATTACTAAAATGAATGATATTATTAAGAGTAATGTTGAAAACCCTAAATTTTCGGTTGAAGATTTAGCGGATAGACTAGGGGTCTCAAGAGTTCAGTTGTATCGAAAAGTAAAAGCGATTATCGGAATCAACATTAGTGATCATATTAATAATGTAAAATTGGAGAAAGCTGCTGAGCTTTTAAAGGCTAATAATATGAATATTTCTGAAATTGCGTACTCACTTGGATTCTCTTCACCAAACTATTTTTCTACAGCTTTTAAGAATAAATTTGGAATTTCACCAAAGGAATACAAATCTTCCAATTGATATAGGTTTAAAATTGATACAAATTAGGTATCAATTTTAAACCTAATGTAACAAAATCGAAACTACACGGTTTTCGTAAATAAAATTTAAACTCTGTAAAGCCTTGTAAATAAGGCTTTTGTTGTTTAAATGTCAATCTATCAGTATTTATAGAATTAAATTGTAACATCATTAAAAATAAGTTGTTTTTTTTGCGGATATCTTAGCGACAAGTTTTTAATACATCTACAATGAACAAGATATTGATTTGGTCTGTTACTGCTGCACTGGCAGGTTTTCTATTCGGTTTTGATACCGTAGTTATTTCTGGAGCTGATAAACAATTGCAGCTTCTTTGGCATTCATCTGATGCTTTTCATGGATCTGTTGTTATGGCAATGGCACTTTGGGGAACAGTTGTAGGTGCTATTTTTGGTGGAATTCCAACCAATAAAATAGGTCGTAAAAAGACATTATTCTGGATCGGAATTTTATATTTCATTTCAGCTGTAGGTGCTGCTTTTGCAAATGATCCATTTGTATTTGCTGCTTTCAGATTTATTGGAGGTTTAGGTGTTGGTGCTTCAACCATCGCAGCTCCGGCTTATGTTTCTGAAATTGCTCCGGCTGACAAACGCGGACGCTTAGTAGCTCTGTATCAATTTAATATTGTACTGGGAATTTTAATTGCCTTTATATCGAACTACTTTTTAAAAGATATTGGAGAAAATGCCTGGCGTTGGATGGTTGGAGTTCAGGCAATCCCATCTTTTATTTATATTCTTTTTATACTTACAATCCCGGAAAGCCCAAGATGGTTATTGTCTAAAAACCGTGATGAAGAAGCACGTAAAGTATTGTTTCAAATAGATCCGTCTGCAAATCTTTCAGATATCATGGATGATTCACGAGAAAATGGAATTACCAAACACGAAAACATCTTCATGAAAAAGTATCGTTTTCCGTTAATATTGGCGTTCTTAATAGCATTTTTTAATCAGTTCTCTGGGATCAACGCCTTTTTATATTACGCGCCAAGAATTTTTGAAGAAGCTGGTTTAGGACAAAACACAGCTTTATTAAGCAGTATCGGAATCGGAATTACGAATCTTATCTTTACTTTAATCGGAGTAGCATTAATCGACAAATTGGGAAGAAAGTTGTTAATGTACATAGGTTCTATTGGATATATTATTTCCCTGGGATTGGTTTCTGCTTCATTTTATTTCAATTGGGGAGGATTATCAGTACCTATTTTCCTTTTCTTATTTATTGCTTCACACGCTATTGGTCAGGGAGCTGTAATCTGGGTTTTTATCTCAGAAATCTTTCCAAATCATATCCGTGCATCGGGACAGGCTTTTGGAAGTTCAGTGCATTGGGTTTTAGCAGCAATTATTCCATCTTTAATTCCAATGTTATTCTCAGAAATTGGACCTGATGTTGTATTCTTAATTTTTACGCTAATGATGGTATTACAATTACTGTTTGTAATTTTTATAATGCCGGAAACTAAGGGAATATCCTTAGAAGTTTTAAGTGAAAATCTAACCAAAAAAAATATCAAAAAAAATGAAATCAAAGAAACATCTACCGCTGGCATTTTATAGTGCTATACTAATAGCTATAGCAGGCTGTAAACCATATTCGGCTGTTGCACAAAATACAACTGTTTCAGTTTCGACTTCTGCCGAGGAACAAATGTATCGCCCTAATTTTCATTTTACGCCAAAAAAAGGCTGGATGAACGATCCTAACGGAATGTTTTATGCTAACGGATATTATCATTTGTTCTATCAGTATTATCCTGACGGAAATAAATGGGGACCAATGCATTGGGGACATGCAATTAGTAAAGACCTGGTTAAATGGGAAGAGCAGCCAATTGCAATTTATCCGGATAACGATAAATATATTTTTTCAGGAAGTGCAGTTGTAGATACAAATAACACTTCAGGTTTAGGTACTGGTAAAATAGCTCCAATTGTAGCGATTTATACACTGCATGATATGACAAAAGAAAAAGAAAACAAAATTGATGTTGAGCAGCAGGATATTGCGTACTCGAATGACAATGGTTTTACATGGCAGAAATTTAAGGAAGGAAATCCTGTCGTGAAAAACCCTGGAATTCGTGATTTTCGTGATCCAAAAGCTACCTGGGATGAAACCCACAAACAATGGATATTGGTTTTAGCTGCTCAGGATCGATCTCAGTTTTACAAATCAAAGGATCTAAAAAACTGGGAGTACCTATCTGATTTTGGAAAAAATATAGGAGCTCACGGAGGTGTTTGGGAGTGTCCGGATTTCTTTCAAATAAAAGTTGAAGGTTCCAATGAGACCAAATGGGTTTTAATTCAGAGTTTAAATCCCGGTGGAGCTAACGGAGGTTCCGGGACACAATATTTTATTGGAGATTTTGATGGAACAACATTTACATTGGATTCCAATTTCGCCAAAAGAGTAGAAAAAGAAAAAGCAGTCTGGATCGATTACGGAAAAGATAATTATGCAGGAGTAACCTGGAATAATATTCCAAGTGCTGACGGAAGACGATTGTTTATTGGATGGATGTCTAATTGGGAATATGCCCAAGATGTACCAACTAATACATGGAGAAGTGCTACTACAATTGCCCGTGAAATTCAGTTAATCAAAAAAGGAAATGATTATAGTCTGATTAGCAATCCGGTAAAAGAAATCAATAAATATGTTTCTAAAACGATCAAAGGAAAAAATCTAAATGGAAAAGGAAAGCTTTCAATTTTAGAACCAGGAAAAATTGATTTAACACAGGCCATTGTCAATTTTAATTTAAAAAACTTAAAACAGGATACCTACACTTTTACACTTTCGAACGCAGCCGGAGAAGTGTTGACTTTCGGGATCAATAATTCAGATCATTATTTATTTCTGGATCGTTCGAAGGCAGGAAAAAATAATTTCTCAGATAAATTCGCTTCCACAATTACCAAAGCGGCTTTAGAAGGAAATCAAAAAGATGGTGCTTTTAAAATCATTTTGGACAAAACATCCATTGAAATATTTTACAACAATGGCGAAAAAGTAATCACCGAAATCTTTTTCACAAACCAACCATTTACTTCTCTGTCGGTTTCTTCAAACGAAGGAGTTGAATTGAGCAACCTCGTACTTAACCAATTAAATATAAACTAACTAAAAACCACTAACCTCATGAAAAGTAAAATTATTTATTTTCTATTTTTCTTCTTTCCAATGCTGATTTTGACAGCTCAGGAAAGCGGAATTAAAGGAACAGTAATTTCGTCCGACGACGGAATGCCGCTTCCGGGAGCAACCATATTAATTTCAGGTACAAATACCAGTACAGTTACCGATTTTGATGGAAATTTTTCTTTCGGAAATATTAATTCAGATGCTGTAATTGTTGTTTCTTTTATCGGATACGCACCACAATCGATTTCAGTTAAAGGACAAAAAACAGTCACTGTAACTTTAAAAGTAGACAACAATCAACTAAATGAAGTTGTCGTAACAGGATACTCTAAACAAAAGAAAACAGATATTACCGGAGCAGTTGCGGTTGTAAACATGAAGGAAGTCATGAAACAACCGGAACCAAACCCAATTAAAGCGCTACAAGGAAGAGTGGCGGGGGTGAAAGTTACTTCTGACGGATCTCCGAGCGGGGGAAACACAAAAGTGGTAATTCGTGGAGTAGGAACTTTAAATAATACAGATCCTCTTTATGTAATTGACGGAATGCCAACTAAATCAGGAATGCACGAACTAAATCCGAATGATATTGAAACCATTCAGGTCTTAAAAGATGCTTCTTCGGCAAGTATTTATGGTTCCCGTGCTTCAAATGGAGTAATTATCATTACTACCAAGAAAGGGAAAGAAGGCAAGATGAGAATCAATTTTAGTACTTATACTTCTATTTCTGATTATTCAAGAAAGTTGGAAGTGCTAAATGCAAATCAATTTGGCCAGGCTTTATGGCAGGCGAATATCAATGATGGACTAAATCCTAACAACAATAACCTGCGTTACCAATTTGATTGGTCAGTAAACAATAATAAACCACAGTTGAACAAAGTTTTGGTTCCTGAATATTTAGATGCAGATCAAACTCTGAAAGCATCCAATACAGATTGGTACGATGCAATTTCGCAAACAGGAATTGCTGAATCTTATGATTTGTCAGTTTCAAATGCATCAGAGAGAGGGAACTATGTTTTTTCTTTGGGTTATTATGGAAGTGAAGGTGTTGTGAAAACAACAGATTTTGAGAGAATTTCTGCCAGAATGAATGGTTCTTATAAATATTTTGATGGTAAACTGGTGATTGGAGAAAACTTTAGTTTCAATCGTACCAATGAAGTTACTGATCCGGGAGTACTGGATCCGGCGCTTCGTGCTTTGCCAATTATTCCGGTACGCACTGTTGACGGAAAAGGTTGGGGAGGACCTGTTGGCGGAATGAATGACAGACAAAACCCGGTTCGTCTTTTAGAATACAATAAAGACAATAACTATGATTATTTACGTCTTTTTGGAAATATGTATGCTGATTTAGAAATTATCAAAAACCTTCATATCAAAAGTAGTTTTGGTATTGATTACGGGTTTTATAAAAAACGTACGCTTCAAAGAAGTTATAAGTCAGGATATCTGCAAAACGATCAGACATCTGTGACTATTGACGAGTCCGTGAGTGATAAGTGGACCTGGACAAATACAGCGATTTACAGCTTGAATTTTGGTAAAAGCAATCTGAATTTAATGGCCGGAACTGAGATGTATAAAGACGTTTTTGACAACACAACTTTACGTAAAAATGACTTTTTGATCGAAACGCCAGATTATATGTATCCTGATGCAGGAACCGGAGAATCTTTTACAAGCGGAACGTCAACAGTATATTCATTGCTTTCGTATTTTGGAAAAGCAGATTACGAGTTTGATAACCGTTATTTGCTTTCAGCTACAATTCGCCGTGATGGTTCTTCGCGTTTTGGTAAAAACAATCAATTTGGAACCTTTCCAGCAGTTTCTGCAGGATGGAGAATCAGCAATGAAAATTTCATTAAAAATAATGCTCCTGTCTTTTCTGATTTAAAATTACGTGCTTGTTGGGGGCAAACCGGAAATCAGGAAATCAGTAATACTGCTGTTTACAGTTTATTTTTGGCTAGTTATGCAGGTGGAAGTCCAACCTGGGCAACTTCTTTCGGAACTGCTTATGACATTGCAGGAAACGGAAACGGATTACTTCCTTCTGGTTTTATCGCAACACAATCTGGAAATGATGATTTAAAATGGGAAACGACTACACAAACCAACATTGGTTTAGATTTCGGATTATTCAAACAAAAATTAAGCGGTTCTGTTGATTATTATATCAAGAAAACCGAAGACATCCTGGTTTTACCTCCTTATTTAGGAGTAATTGGCGAAGGTGGAAATCGTTGGGTAAATGGAGCATCAATGGAAAATGAAGGATGGGAATTTACTTTAGGTTACCACGATGAAACGTCATTTGGTTTGAAATATGATATCTCTGGGAATATTGCTGCAAACAAAAACAAGATTACACAATTGCCTGATGAAGTGAGAAATAATTATGGTGGAGACGGATTGAATGATAATATTTTAGGTCGTCCAATTAACTCTATGTATGGATACGTAACGGATGGCTTGTTTAAAAGTCAGGATGAAGTAGACAATTCGGCGCTTCAGGAAGGAAAAGGGTTGGGAAGGATTCGTTACAAAGATTTAAACGGAGACGGAACTATTACAGATAAAGACCGTACCTGGATAGGAAATCCAAATCCGGGATTAACATATGGATTTAATTTAGGTTTAGGATATAAAAATTGGGATTTCACCACTTTCTGGGAAGGAGCAAGTGATGTTGATGTGATTAACAATACAAAATATCAAACTGATTTTTGGAGCGTTGACGATGTAGGTTCGAATAAAGGAACACGTTTGCTTAATGCCTGGTCTTTAGATAATCCAAATTCTACTATTCCGGCTTTAACGACAGTGGATAGAAATGCAGAATCAAGATTTTCAACTTATTATGTAGAAAACGGAAATTATCTTAAACTGCGTGTTTTGCAATTGGGCTATAGTCTGCCAAAGGATTTATTGAAAAAAATCAATTTTGAAAGCTTTAGATTTTACATCAGCGGACAAAATTTATTGATCATTGATGCAAAAAACTTTACTGGAGTTGATCCTGAGAATGCAGGGTTTGGATATCCGCAGCCAACAACTTTTACGGCTGGACTTAATTTTACGCTATAATAAAAGATTAAATCAAAAAACATGAAAAAAATACTATATATAACAGGGTTTTTAGTGCTGGGAATATTTGCTTCCTGCTCAGATTTTCTGGAAAATGATCCGCGTGGTGTGTTGTCAGAAGAAGATATTGTAACACCGGAATCAGTAGAAGGGTTTATGAATGCGGCTTATGCGCAGTTAGGAAATGATCATTATGATTCACCTTATAGTTTGTGGCCATTTGGAAATGTGCGTTCTGATGATGCTTACAAAGGAGGAAGCGGAACTAATGATATTCAGGATTTTCACTTTTTTGAAGTTTCGAACAATATCAGACCGGATTTTGGTGAATTAGATTCTTTTTGGTACATCAGTTATGTAGGCGTTTCCAGAGCGAATAAAGCTTTGAAAGCATTAGAACAAATTTCAGAAGCCGATTATCCGCTAAAGAAAACACGTATGGCAGAAATGCGTTTTTTAAGAGGGCATTTTTATTTTATGCTAAAAATTATGTTCCGAAATGTTCCTTACATCACAGAAGATATTCCGGTAGAAGATTATAAAACGATTTCAAACAAAGCACTTTCAAACGAAGAGCTTTGGAATAAAATTGCTGAAGATTTTCAGACTGCCGCTGATGGTTTACCAGATACACAACCACAAGTGGGTCGTGCTACTAAAAAAGCAGCCTACGCTTATTTAGCAAAAACCCGTTTGTATCAAGCTTATACACAAGATGAAACTTATAAAGTTACAGGAACCAATGCACAGCATTTACAGGAAGTTATTGCAGCAACTGACAACGTAATAGGAAAAGGAAGCTTAGAGCCAGATTTTGCAAATAACTTTTTACCGGGAACTTATGAAAACGGAGCGGAATCAATTTTCTCAATTCAATTTTCAGACAATGATGGTACTTTATACGGACGATTGAATTTTTCAGATGTCCTGTCAACTCCGCAAGGATTGGGATGTTGTGATTTTCATAAACCAAGTCAAAATCTAGTAAATGCCTTTAAAACGGGTACAAATGGTTTACCAGAATTTGACACGTATAATAATCAGGATTTTGATTATAAAAATATAGATGCTAATACAGTTGATCCAAGATTGTATCACACCGTTGCAATGCCGGGATTACCATATAAATATGATCCTGAATTTCTATACGTTGAAGCTTGGGTTAGATCTCCAGGAACGTACGGTTATTTTGCTTCATTAAAAGAAAATGTAGCACCAAGCTGCAGCTGTGTAGTGAACATTGATCCGTTTTACGGGAATTCAAAAAACAGAATTCAGATTCGTTATGCTGATGTGATTTTAATGCGAGCCGAAGCTTTGATTGAATTAGGAAGACAAGCAGAAGCTTTACCATTAATCAATCAAATTAGAGAAAGAGCTGCTCAAAGTACAGGAAGACTTCCGTATGTGAATAATTTTAAAATCAATACTTATGTTGACGGAATTAATTGTAACTGGACACAGGATTTTGCGCGTAAAGCTATGCGCTTCGAACGTCGTTTAGAATTGGCTATGGAAGGAAGCCGTTTCTTTGATTTAGTTCGCTGGGGAGTGACAGATCAGGTATTGAATGATTTTTATGCAGGAGAAAAAACAAAACGTACCTATTATCAGGATGCCTTTTTTGATGAAGGTAAAGAAGAGTATTGCCCAATCCCGTTGAAACAAATTAATTTCAGTCAGGGATTATACAAACAAAATCCTGGTTATTAATCTATTTTAAAAACATTCACATGAAAAAATTTATATATAGAAATTGGACGAAAGTGTCTTTGATACTGGCAATGGTTTTTATGATTACAGCCTGCGAAAACAGTTTTGAGAGTGGCGGTTTTGATGTCAATTCACCTTCTAATGTTACTTCTTTTAAAATAAATGGAGTAGCTGGTAAAATCGATCAGAAAACAGGAAATATTAATGTTACCATGCCATATGGATCTGACATTACAGCCGTAAAACCTGAAATGGTGCTAGAGGCCGGAGCAACATCAAATTTAGATGTAACAATGCCAGTCAATTTTACAAATCCGGTAAAGTTTAGAGTTGTAAATGGTAATTTGTTTAAAGACTATACCGTAACGACGGTAGTTTTAAGTCCAATTAAAAGTTTTACCGTTAATGGAATTGCAGCGACAGTAAATGATGTGAGCAAAACTATTACTATGACACTTCCGGAAGGTACCAATTTAACAGCTTTGAAGCCAATTATTGAATTGACAGAAGGTGTTTCTATTTCACCGGCATCGGGTCAGACAATTGATTTTACAAATCCGGTAACTTTTATAATAACATCTAATGGAAAAAGCGTGAATTATACCGCTAATGTGGGAGTTCCAGTAACTGGTTTAGTTGTTGCTTTCTTAGGAACTGCTGCAACGAGAGCTGAAATTACAAACATGGATGAAATTACCGCTGCCGATTGGTTCTTTTCTACTTTTAGCGGAGCAAAATATATTTCATTTAACAGTGTTGAAAGCGGTGCCGATTTAAGTGATGTTGATGTAATCTGGTGGCATTTTGATTCAGCAGCCAATTTACCGGCAATTGCCTACAAACCTGCTGTCACAATTTCTTTGAAGAATTTTAGATCTAATGGTGGGAATTTACTTTTAACGTCTTTTGCCTCTCAATATGTAGATGCCTTAGGAATTGTTCCTTCAGGAAAAGGGCCAAATAATGTTTTTGGAGATTTTCCTCCAAATGGATTTGTAGATGCAAATTCCTGGGGAATGTCATTTGTTGGTCATGAGAGCCATCCAATTTTCGAAGGATTGACAACTTATGAAAACGGGAAAGCGAATCTACTACAAGGCGGAACTTTCCGTTTAAATCATACAGCTTGGTGGTTTTTGCCAGAATGGGGCGGTTATGGTAATGGCGAAGGCTGGAGAAACCAGACAGGAGGAACCAATTTAGCGAGTGAGGCCTGGGATAATAACCTTGACGGAAGAGTTACTATAGCAGAGTTTCCAAATACTGAAACTAATAAAAATGTGGTCGTAATTTCGATGGGGGCTTATGATTGGTACAACGAAGCCAACAGCAGTGGTGTACCAAGTCAGGCTAACGAATTTATAAACAATATCAAGATTTTGACACAAAACAGTATCAATTATTTAGCTAAAAAGTAATCTATCTTGAAATCAACAAAAATGAAATATAGAAATATAATAACAATCGCTTCCATATTCTTTTCACTTGTTTCGTGCAGTCAGGACGATACGTATGTGGGAGGTTCTATTTCAGGAGGGAATTCTGAGATAACAAGCATTTTTCCTGTCCCGCCATCACAGTGGATGGGCGCAAATGACCCATATTATAGTGCGGGTTATACAGGAGATATTATGCCTTTTTTCGATAACGGAAAATTTCATATTTATTTCCTTCATGATGCGCAGAATAAGCCGGCAGGTAAAGGTTTTCACGATATTCATGAATATTTAAGCACCGATTTGGCTCATTTTACCTACGAAGGACAAATGATTCCATACGGAAAAACAACAGATCCTGATTTTGCCATTGGCACAGGATCAGTTGTAAAAGTGGGTAATCTTTATTACTTTTATTATACAGGACACAATGAAACGCCAGCTTTTGTACAGTCGAATGCCAGAGAAAGTGTTTTATGTGCCACAAGTTCTGATTTAAAAAATTGGACAAAAGTCCCTTCTTTTAAAATTACAGCACCTGCAGGGTATTATAATTATGATTTCAGGGATCCTCATGTGTTTTATAATGATGAGTTGAAAAAGTATTCAATGTTAGTTAGCACACAAACGGAGCCGGGAAGAAAAGCGGTTTTATTGCATTTTACAAGTGCAGATCCTGCATCAGGAAAATGGGAGGTTGAGGCTCCAATTTATACGACAACACCTCAGGAGAATTATTTAATGATGGAATGTGCTGATATATTTAAAATGGGCAATTATTGGTATTTGATTTTTTCTGAAAATTGGAGTGGTAATAAAGGAACGCATTACAGAATGGCAAATTCTATCAATGGACCTTGGACGACACCAGAAAACGACATGATCGACGGAGAATATTTTTATGCAGGTAAAACAGCTTCTGACGGAAATAAAAGATATGTTTTTGGATGGAATGCCAGAAAGACACCTGAAAATGATCTTGGAAATAAAGATTGGGCAGGAAATATGGTTATTCATGAACTAATTCAAAATTCTGATGGAACTTTAGGAACTCAGGCACCGCAAAAAGTAAAAGATTTATTTTCTAAAAAGATAGTTGCTGAGGTTGATGCAACTTCAGAAAATGTAACAGCAAATAATGGAAATTATACTTTATCAGGAACAACAAACAAAGCTTTGGTAACGTTTAAATCTATAGGAAAAAAAGCTAAAATAAAAGCTGAGTTTACCTTAGGGAAAGAAAACGGTACTTCCGGATTTGTTTTCCATACTGATAGTAACGGGAGCTATTGCAAGATTGTTTTTGATATGGCAAAAGGTAAAATCATAGGATATAATTCGATTTCACAAGAAGTAACCCGCATGCCATTTCAGTTTCAGGCGAATACGAAATATGATGTTGAAATAATTACAGAAGGAAGCGTGGTAGTACTTTACATTAACGGCAAAGCAGCTTTAACGAATCGTGTTTACGGTAGAGAACAAAACAAATGGGGATTAATTGCTGAAGGACAAAATAGTACCTTTTCTAATCTGCAAATTACACAACCAGAATAACATTAATATAAAATAATTTTAGAATGAATAACGGAAAAAACCTTAAGGCAGTGGCCTACGGAGAGGTGCTTTGGGATGTTTTCGACAAAGAGAAAAAGATTGGTGGTGCACCTCTAAATGTAGCATTACGTATGAAAACATTCGGTTGCGAGGTAGCCATGATTAGCTGCGTAGGAAATGATGAAGACGGAGAAGCAATTATCAATCAGGTAAAAAGTTTAGGACTGGAAACAGATACTATTGTTAAATCAGAAGATTTTCCTACTGGTTTAGTAAATGTAACATTGAATGAACGTGGTTCAGCAAGTTATGAAATCGCTTATCCTTCAGCTTGGGATAAAATTGAACTGAACGATTTCGCTAAAAAGATAGCTTCCGATGCTGATGTCTTAATTTACGGAAGTTTAGTTTGTAGAGATAAGATATCAAGAGCTTCTTTGGAAGAATTGTTGCAAACCCAGGCTTATAAGGTTTTTGATGTTAATTTAAGAAAACCACATTATACTTATGAAATGCTGGAGCAATTAATGCATGCTTCCAATTTTATTAAGTTCAATGATGAAGAGTTACTAGAAATTACGGCAACGATGAAGTCGCCATCTATCAGTTTAGAAGAAAATATGCGTTTTATCGCAGAAAAAACTAAAGTTACCGCAATGTGTGTTACCAGAGGTAAGCACGGTGCTTTGCTAATGTGGGATGGCCAAATTTACGAAAACGGCGGTTATCCTGTTGAAGTTTCCGATACAGTAGGAGCAGGCGATTCATTTTTGGCCGCTTTAATTACTTCCTTACTTACAGGTAAAGAACCTCAGTACGCTATTAATTTTGCTTGTGCAGTTGGAGCATTAGTTGCTCAAGCACCAGGAGCTAATCCAGAAATACCGTTTTCTAAGATTGAAAATTTAATGTTAAATGTAAAAGTATAGTCTTCCTTATATATGTTTAAAATTATGCCCTTGAACTGAAAATGTTTAAGGGCTTTTTTTTTATAACCGTATTAGAGTTACGCCAGATTTATTTTTGATAACTAACTTTTCTTTGTCCCCCTAATTAAGATGAATAAGGAAATTAAGCTTTAAGTTGAAATTATTGTACTTGTATGTATAAGTACATTTTTCTACTATTATATATCAAGGTAGATTTTTGATCGCCCTGACAGTTATTAAAAACTGTCGGGTTGTTTTTTTTATATAAAGAGTAATAGATGAATCTGAGGGTAGCGAAAGCCTTTTCAGATTTGGAATTTGGAATTTAAAGATTTGGAATTTATTTTTTAATAAGGAGCTATTTCCCGCTATCCGCTGCAATCTTTTGCGCCGAACCCCGGCACAAAAGGATTTCCACTACTATCGGGGCTAGGGGAGTTGTTTTCAAGAGAGGTCTTCTTATATAAGTATAGGAAGAAACTTTATAGAACCATAAAAGCAGGAAAAAGAGACTTTGCGCCTTGGTGCCTTAGTGGCAAAGTCAAAAAAGAAGGTATGATGATATGTTGTAAAGTTCTCAGAAAAGAATGTATTGCTGTGTGAAGTCCATAAAAATGGCATATTCGGAAATAAAAGAATTGAGATAAACGCAAACACTACAGAAAATTCTTAAAAACCGTAAAAAACATCAAAAGCTAAGTTTTGAGTTATCAGAGTGTTAAGAAAAAGTTTTAAAAAAGATTGAAATTATATAATAAAAAGGCTTGCAAATGTAAATAAAGGTGGTACTTTTGCACCCGCAACAGCGATAGACGTTCACTGAAATACTGACAAGCACACGAATTTAAACTGAAAAAATATTTTCAAAAAAAGATTCCAAAAAGCTTGTGAGATTTGAAAACAGATGTTACATTTGCACCCCGCAAAACACGGAAAGTTCCTTGATAGATTGGTAAGAAAAAAAGAGAAATGAGACGAAAAAAAAGTTTCAAAAAAACTTTAAAAAATTCTTGCTAATTAAAAAAGAAGTTGTAGTTTTGCACCCGCTTTGAGAAACAAGCGAAACAAAATTGAAACACGTTCGTAGACATATTGAATTGACAGCCGCTTTAACAGAGATGTTAGAGCAAAAGAATAAAGAGTAAGATAATCGAGAGATTAAGAAATGAA